>NZ_OU745390.1:0-4887500 GCF_916618955.1 Pseudomonas sp. Marseille-Q3773 | reverse complement strand
GCAAGGTATTAACTTACTGCCCTTCCTCCCAACTTAAAGTGCTTTACAATCCGAAGACCTTCTTCACACACGCGGCATGGCTGGATCAGGCTTTCGCCCATTGTCCAATATTCCCCACTGCTGCCTCCCGTAGGAGTCTGGACCGTGTCTCAGTTCCAGTGTGACTGATCATCCTCTCAGACCAGTTACGGATCGTCGCCTTGGTGAGCCATTACCTCACCAACTAGCTAATCCGACCTAGGCTCATCTGATAGCGCAAGGCCCGAAGGTCCCCTGCTTTCTCCCGTAGGACGTATGCGGTATTAGCGTTCCTTTCGAAACGTTGTCCCCCACTACCAGGCAGATTCCTAGGCATTACTCACCCGTCCGCCGCTGAATCAAGGAGCAAGCTCCCGTCATCCGCTCGACTTGCATGTGTTAGGCCTGCCGCCAGCGTTCAATCTGAGCCATGATCAAACTCTTCAGTTCAATACTGCTTGGGTTTTTAAGAAACCCTAAACTTGGCTCAGCAATCTCAAATGACTATGTGATTTCTCGCATGGCCACTTGTGATGCTGATAATCTTTGTGACTATCAGTCCGTACTCACAAGCACCCACACGAATTGCTTGATTCGATTTGTTAAAGAGCGTTTGGTTAAGAGTGTTTCGTCTCAACCGAGGCGCGCATTCTACGCTTTCCTCATTGGCTGTCAAGCGTTTATTTTGAAGTTTTTTGCGAGAAACTCGTTTAGCTTCAAACACTTGACTCGCTGCGATCACTCGTAGCGGGAGGCGAATCATACAGCGTTTAAAACCGCTGTCAACCTTCACCTCGACCGCTGCCGATCATTTGATCGAAGCACTCCCGATACCACCTGAACCACCCAACTCCTTGATTATCAAGGAATTTCGCGTTTCGACCACCTCGGAATTGGGCGCATTATAAGGGCATTCGAAACCGCGTCAACCTTTAATTTCAAGAAACCTTCATATCACTGAAAAACAAAGCGGGGAGGCCTGACGGCCTCCCCGCTTCTATATAGCTACACCTACCAGCAATCACTCTGCCTTGAGGGTAACCCGCGCAAACGACTTCTTGCCCGCCTGGCAAACGTGGGTCGCCCCCAGGACAAACATGAAATCACGCTCGACCACCGCACCATCAACCTTTACCGCGCCGCCACTGAGCAGATCACGAGCCTGCGCCGAGTTCTTCACCAGACCAGCACGATTCAGCACCGCAGCGATCGGCAGGTCTTCCGCCGCAGTCACTTCAACCTCCGGCAGGTCTTCCGGCAACTCGCCATCCTTCATGCGGTTACCTGCCGCACGGTGCGCATTGGCCGCAGCTTCTTCGCCATGGAAGCGCGCAACGATCTCTTCCGCCAGCTTGATCTTGATGTCACGCGGGTTGGCGCCATTGGCGACGTCGGCACGGAACTGCTCGATCTCTTCCATCGAGCGGAAACTCAGCAGCTCGAAGTAGCGCCACATCAAGGTATCCGGGATCGACACCAGCTTGCTGTACATCACGCCCGGCGCTTCCTGGATACCGACATAGTTGCCCAGCGACTTGGACATCTTCTTGACGCCATCGAGCCCCTCGAGCAGCGGCATGGTCACGATGTTCTGCGCTTCCTGGCCATAGGCACGCTGCAGCTCGCGCCCCATCAGCAGGTTGAACTTCTGGTCGGTGCCACCCAGCTCGACATCAGCCTTCAGAGCCACCGAGTCATAGCCTTGTACCAGCGGGTACAGGAACTCATGGATAGCGATCGGCTGGTTGGTGGTGTAGCGCTTGTCGAAGTCATCACGCTCAAGCATGCGCGCCACGGTGTACTGCGAAGCCAGGCGAATGAAGTCGGCCGGGGTCAGCTTGTCCATCCAGGTGGAGTTGAACGCGACCTCGGTCTTGGCCGGATCGAGAATCTTGAACACCTGCTGCTTATAGGTCTCGGCGTTTTCCAGCACCTGTTCGCGAGTCAGCGGCGGACGCGTGGCACTTTTGCCGCTCGGGTCGCCGATCATGCCGGTGAAGTCACCGATCAGGAAGATGACCTGGTGCCCCAGGTCCTGGAACTGACGCAGCTTGTTGATCAGCACCGTGTGCCCAAGGTGCAGGTCTGGCGCGGTCGGGTCGAAGCCGGCCTTGATGCGCAGAGGCTGGCCGCGCTTGAGCTTCTCCACCAGTTCCGACTCGACCAGTACTTCTTCCGCACCGCGCTTGATAAGCGCCAGCTGCTCTTCAACCGACTTCATAGACAAACCCGCAAGGCTCAGATTCAGGGGGAGCCAACCATACAAGATCGGCCGTCAATTACAAGTTTCGCAAAGGAATGTGACCCGGGCACAGGCTTGCGGCGTCTACGCGCCCTTGCGTGAAAATGGTTTTGGTTATATTTTATACAGTTATTTCATCTTCATCATGTCATTCATCTTTTCCATTTCACCTTTTTCAAAGTCACCGTGCCCATGACCAACGAACCGCCTAAAGCGCCCCCGCTTTATCCGAAAAGCCATCTGTTGGCCGCCAGCGGCATTGCCGCCCTGCTCAGCCTGGCCCTGCTGGTATTTCCCTCCAGCGAAGTGGAAGCCAAGAAAACCACCCTCAACCTCGAGCTGGAAAGCCCTGCCGAGCAGCTGAAGGACGACTCCCGCGCTGCGCCCCTGGTACAGGCAGAAGGTGAGCAAGGCTCGCCATTCGCCCAGATAGAGGACGCCACCCCTGAAACCCAGAACGCCAAGCAGGAAGACGCCCCTGTCGCAGAACCGGTCGCCGAAACCGCCAAGGAGCCCGGCCACCGCGAAGTCACTGTGGCCCGCGGCGACACGCTCTCCACCCTGTTCGCCAAGGTGGGCCTGCCGACCAATGCAGTGCATGACCTGCTGGCCAGCAACAAGCAGGCCAAGCAGTTCAGCCAGCTCAAGCATGGCCAGGTGCTGCAGTTCGAACTCGACAAGGACGGCCAGCTGGCCAGCCTGCACAGCAAGGTCAGCAACCTCGAAACCATCCGCCTGACCAAGACCGACAAGGGCTACACCTTCAACCGCGAAATCAGCAAGCCGGTCGTGCGTACCGCCTATGCCCATGGCGTGATCAAAAGCTCCCTGTCGGCCTCGGCGCAGCGCGCCGGCCTGTCCCACAGCATGACCATGGACATGGCCCGCGTGCTGGGTTACGACATCGATTTCGCCCAGGACATTCGCCCAGGCGATGAATTCGACGTGGTCTACGAGCAGAAGGTGATGGACGGCAAGGTCGTCGGCACCGGTAACATCCTCTCCGCACGGTTCACCAACCGTGGCAAGACCTACACCGCCGTGCGTTACACCAACAAGCAGGGCAACACCAGCTACTACACCGCCGACGGCAACAGCCTGCGCAAGGCGTTCATCCGCACCCCGGTGGACTTCGCCCGCATCAGCTCGCGCTTCTCCGCAGGCCGCAAGCACCCGATCCTGAACAAGATCCGCGCACACAAGGGCGTTGACTACGCCGCCCCGCGCGGCACCCCGATCAAGGCGGCCGGTGACGGCCGTATCGAACTGGCGGGACGCCGTGGCGGTTACGGCAACACCGTGATCATCCAGCACGGCAACCGCTACAAGACGCTGTATGGCCACATGCAGGGCTTCGCCAAGGGCATCAAGACCGGCGGCATGGTCAAGCAAGGCCAGATCATCGGCTACATCGGCACCACCGGCCTGTCCACCGGCCCGCACCTGCACTACGAGTTCCAGGTCAACGGTGTGCACGTCGACCCGTTGAGCCAGAAGGTGCCAATGGCCGACCCGATCGCCCGCAACGAACGTCAGCGCTTCCTGCAGCAGAGCCAACCCCTGATTGCCCGCATGGACCAGGAAAAGGCCACCCTGCTCGCGGCGAACAAGCGCTAAGCCATGATGCTCTACCTGGGGGTGATGTCCGGCACCAGCCTCGATGGCCTGGACATTGCCCTGATCGCACAAGGCGAGCAGCCTGAGCTGCTCGCCACCCACTACCTGCCCATGCCCGGCGACCTGCGCCAGGAACTGCTTGCCCTCTGCAGCAGCGGCCCTGACGAGATCGCGCGCGCCGCGCTGGCGGAAAACCGCTGGGCCACGCTTGCCAGTGAAGGCATCCGCCAGCTGCTGGCCAGCCAGGGGCTGCAGGCTGATGCCATCCGCGCCATCGGCAGCCACGGCCAGACCATCCGCCACGAGCCCGCACGCGGTTTTACCGTGCAAATCGGCAACCCGGCGCTGCTCGCCGAGCTTACCGGCATCAGCGTGGTCGCTGACTTCCGCCGCCGCGATGTGGCAGCCGGCGGTCAAGGCGCACCACTGGTCCCGGCCTTTCATGAAACCCTGTTCGGCCATCTCGGCCAGCGCCTTGCCATACTCAACGTGGGCGGCTTCAGCAACCTGAGCCTGATCGAGCAGGATAAGCCCGTCCGTGGCTTCGACTGCGGCCCGGGTAACGTGCTGCTGGACGCCTGGATCGAGCGCAAGCGCGGCCAGGCCTATGATGCGGATGGCGCCTGGGCGGCTTCGGGTACGGTACAGGCCGACTTGCTCGACACACTGCTGGCCGACCCGTTCTTCGCTGGCAGCGGCCCGAAGAGCACAGGCCGCGAAGTGTTCAACCTGGCCTGGCTGGACGGTCACCTTGCCCGCCTGCCCGCCTACCGCGACGAAGATGTACAGGCAACACTGCTGGAGCTGACCGCACGCAGCATCATCGACTCGCTGAACAATGCCCAACAAGGCACCGAAGCGCTGTTGGTGTGCGGCGGCGGCGCGCGCAACGGCGCTCTGATGGCACGGCTTGGCCAGCTGCTACCAGCCGCCCGGGTCGCCAGCACCGGCGCCCACGGTGTTGACCCGGACTGGGTCGAAGCCATGGCATTCGCCTGGCTGGCCCATTGTTGCCTGGAAGGTATCGCCGCAAACCGCCCTAGCGTGACAGCGGCCAAAGGCCTACGGGTATTAGGCGCAATCTACCCAGCCTGAGCATTCAGCAGAAAGCAAAACGCCGCGCAATTGCGCGGCGTTTTCGTATGGCCAGGCTTTAGATCGAGAACGACGAGCCGCAGCCGCAAGTAGTTGCAGCATTAGGGTTCTTGATCACGAAGCGCGAGCCTTCCAGGCCTTCCTGGTAATCCACCTCGGCGCCGGCCAGGTACTGGAAGCTCATCGGGTCGACCACCAGGGAAACCCCTTCGCGCTCGACGATGGTGTCATCCTCGGCCACGTCTTCATCGAAGGTGAAGCCATACTGGAAGCCGGAGCAACCGCCACCGGTGACGAACACGCGCAGCTTCAGACGATCGTTGCCTTCCTCGGAAACCAGGTTCTTCACCTTCTGCGCAGCACCGTGGGTGAATTCCAAAGCCGTAGGGGTGAAGGTTTCGACGCTCATGTTGATTCTCCCGGCGCGGTAGCCGCCATAAAACTCGATGACGCGCATTATCCGCTTTCCCGAGAAAATCGGTCAAGAATTGTGCGGCTTTAGTCGCGACAAACAAAAAGGCCCGCACGACGCGGGCCTTTTCCAACGATGGCTTACGGCAGCAGGCCAGCGTGGGACAGGCCCATGCGCTCGTCCAGGCCGAACAGGATGTTGAGGTTCTGCACCGCCTGGCCGGATGCGCCCTTGACCAGGTTGTCGATCACCGAAAGCACCACCACCAGGTCGCCGCCCTGTGGGCGATGAACGGCAATGCGACAGACGTTGGCGCCGCGCACGCTGCGGGTTTCCGGGTGGCTGCCAGCAGGCATCACGTCGACGAACGGCTCGTCGGCATAGCGCTTCTCGAACAGCGCCTGCAGGTCGGCCGAAGTATCGGCCACAGTTGCGTACAGGGTGGCGTGGATGCCACGGATCATCGGCGTCAAGTGCGGGACGAAGGTCAAGCCGATGTCTTTGCCAGCAGCCAGGCGCAAGCCCTGGCTGATTTCCGGCAGGTGGCGATGGCCCTTGACCGCATAGGCCTTCATGCTCTCGCCGGCTTCGCAGAACAGCGAGCCCACCGCTGCACCACGGCCAGCACCGCTGACCCCGGACTTGCAGTCGGCGATCAGTCGCGACGGGTCGGCCAGGCCTGCTTCCAGCAGCGGAAGGAAGCCCAGCTGGGTGGCAGTCGGGTAACAACCCGGCACGGCGATCAGGCGCGCCTGGCGGATCTTCTCACGGTTGACTTCAGGCAGGCCGTACACTGCGTCCTTGAGCAGCTCCGGTGCGCCGTGCGGCTGGCCGTACCACTTGCCCCACTCGGCGGCGTCCTGCAAACGGAAGTCGGCCGACAGGTCGATCACCTTGGTACCCGCCGCCAGCAGTTCGCCGGCCAGGGCATGGGCAACGCCATGCGGCGTGGCGAAGAACACCACGTCACAGGCCGCCAGGGTCTTGCTGTCCGGCACGCTGAACGCCAGCCCGTCATAGTGGCCGCGCAGGTTCGGGTACATGTCCGCCACCGCCCCGCCCGCCTCGGAGCGCGAAGTGATGACCGCCACTTCGGCCTGTGGATGCTGTGCCAGCAGACGCAACAGTTCGACGCCGGTGTAACCCGTGCCGCCGACGATACCGACCTTGATCATAACGCTTGCCCCTTATCAACGAGCCGTCTGGAAAGCGCACGATGATAGGGGGGCAAGGCGCCTGTAACAACTCTTCGGATGACCCTTCGGGCGCTTGACCACTACTATCTGACGACCGTGAATACCTGAAGGAACTCCCTCATGCTTTACCTATGGATCAAAGCGCTGCACATCGTCAGCGTGGTGTGCTGGTTCGCCGGCCTGTTCTACCTGCCGCGACTGTTCGTCTACCATGCCCAGAGCCAGGACAGCATCAGCCAGGAACGCTTCGTGACCATGGAACGCAAGCTGTTCCGCGGCATCATGAACCCGGCGATGATCGCCACCTACGTGTTCGGCGCATGGATGCTCTACCTCACCCCGGGCTGGCTCAGCCAGGGCTGGCTGCATGCCAAGCTGACCCTGGTCATCCTGCTGACCGTCTACCATCACATGTGCGGCGCCCAGCGCAAACGCTTCGCCAGCGGCAGCAACACCCACAGTCACGTCTACTATCGCTGGTTCAACGAAGTGCCCGTGGTGTTCCTGCTGGGCATCGTGATTCTGGTGGTGGCCAAGCCGTTCTGACATCGCCACACGTTCAAGGAGCCTCGCCATGTCGTTACCCGCCTCGCTCGAACAACGCCTGCGCTTGCCTGTGGTTGCCGCCCCGATGTTCCTGATCTCCAACCCCAGGCTGGTGCTGGCGTGCTGCGCCAGCGGCATCGTCGGCAGCTTCCCCGCCCTGAACCAGCGCGACAGCGCCGGTTTCAAGGCCTGGCTGGAGGAAATCGAAGCCGGTCTGGCGCAGTTGCCGGCGCCAGCACCCTATGCCGTCAACCTGATCGTCCACCCGAGCAACCCGCGCCTGCGGGCTGACCTGGCCTTGTGTGTGGAACACCGTGTGCCGATCGTCATCACCAGCCTCGGCGCGGTGAAGGAAGTGGTCGATGCCGTGCACGATTACGGCGGTCTGGTATTCCACGATGTCACCACCCGCCGCCATGCCGAAAAGGCTGCCGCGGCCGGCGTCGATGGCCTGATCGCCGTGGCGGCAGGCGCAGGCGGCCATGCCGGCACCTTGAGCCCGTTCGCCCTGGTCGCGGAGATTCGCCAGTTCTTCGACAAGACCTTGCTGCTGGCCGGTTGCCTCAACCATGGCCACGAAATTCTGGCGGCACAGGTGCTGGGCGCCGACCTGGCGTACATGGGCACCCGCTTCATCGCTACAACCGAAAGCCAGGCTGAGAGTGCCTACAAGCAGATGCTGCTGAGCGCCCATGCTGCCGATATCATTCATACCCCGGCGGTATCCGGTGTCCCCGCCAGTTTCCTGCGCCCGAGCCTGGAACAGGCGGGCTACGACATGGACGCGCTCAAGGGTGGCCACGAGCAAGGCAAGCTCAAGCCGATGGACGACGAAGCCAAGGCCTGGAAGACCGTGTGGTCGGCGGGCCAGGGTGTCGGCGGGATCGATGACCTGCCGGGTGCCGGCGTGCTGGTCGAACGGCTCTACAACGAGTACCGGGATGCCCTGCAGCGCTGCCAGGCCCTGGGGCATCGCGTCTCGTAGCAAAAGGCAACACCTGGCCCGGCCAAGCTGTACACTAGGCCCCCTCTTCAGCCCCCAGGAGCCTTGCATGACCCGTTACGCCATGATCACTGGTGCTTCCAGCGGCCTGGGCCTGGCCCTGGCGGAAGCGCTGGCGCGGCGCGGGCGCAACCTGATCCTGGTAGCACGCCAGCGGGAGACGCTGGAACCGGTAGCCATCGAGCTTACCCAGCGCTTTGGCGTGGAAGTGCTGTTCCGCGCTTGCGACCTCAGCCAGCCACTGCGCCTGTCGGGCTTCGTGCTGGAACTGGAAGAAGGCGAACGGCGCATCGACCTGCTAGTCAACTGTGCCGGCCTGCGCACCTACGGCCCGTTCCTGGCTCATGAGTGGGCCGACGAGCAGGACCTGTTGGAAGTCAACGTGCTGGCCCTGAGCCGGCTATGCCACGCCATCGGCAACCTGATGGCGGTGCAGGGCGGCGGTCAGATCCTCAATGTTGCAGGCCTGGCCGGCGTGGCGCCGGGCCCGTGGATGGCCGCCTATGCCGCCAGCAAGGCCTATGTATTGAGCTTCTCGCAGGCCCTGCGCGAAGAACTCAAGCGCACCGGCATCAAGGTCTCGGTGCTGTGCCCCGGCCCGGTGCGTTCCTCGCGTCGGCGTATACCGCGGCTCGATGGCAAGCCGAGCTGCCTCAGCCCGGAGGAGGTGGCGCTGTACACCGTGCGCGCACTGGACAAGAACCGCGCACTGATCATGCCTGGCCGGCGCAACCGCTGGCTGGCTTTCGCCCCGCGCCTGCTGCCCCGCTGGCTGGTGCGCAAGCTGGCCGGCTTCATCCACCGTCGCTACTGCCCGCTCGGCATGGAATAGCCACTGGGCGAGCGGCGCCTGGCTGAGTACACTCGGCCCGACCCTCACCATGGAGCAAGTGCTGTGGACGATTTATTCATCAAGATCATCAACCGGGAAATCCCGGCGAAGATCATCTACGAGGACGACCAGGTCCTGGCATTCCACGATATCGCCCCCCAGGCGCCCGTGCATTTTCTGGTCATCCCGAAAAAGCACATCCGCACCCTCAATGACCTGACCGAAGAAGACAAGGGCCTGGCGGGTCACATCCTGTTCACCGCCCAGCGCCTGGCCAGGGAACTTGGCTGCGAGGACGGCTTCCGCGTAGTCATGAACTGCAACGAGCAAGGTGGCCAGACCGTTTACCACATCCACATGCACGTGCTTGGCCAGCGCCAGATGCACTGGCCACCGGGCTGATCCACGGCAAGCCACCCTGCCACTATTGCGGTAAACTGTCGGGCACATTCTTGCGGAGGTGCCCGATGGCTACCGAACGTCACTACTCGCCGCTCGACCGCTTGTTGCTGCAGGCCGATACCGCCATGCGCACCTTGCTGCCCTTCAGCGGCCAACCCGCTCGTCCTTCGCCGGCCATCATCCAGCCGGAGGTCGACCTGGATGAGCAGCAGGCTCGCCACGTTGCCGGGCTGATGCGTATCAACCACACCGGTGAAGTCTGTGCCCAGGCGCTGTACCAGGGCCAGGCCCTGACCGCCAAGCTGCCTGAAGTGCGCAGGGCCATGGAGCATGCCGCCGAGGAAGAAGTGGACCACCTGGCCTGGTGTGAGCAGCGTATCCGCCAGCTGAACAGCCACCCCAGCGTGCTCAACCCGTTGTTCTACGGTATGTCGTTCGGCATCGGCGCCCTCGCCGGGCTGGTCAGCGACAAGGTCAGCCTGGGCTTCGTCGCTGCCACCGAGCACCAGGTCTGCAAGCACCTCGATGAACACCTGGAGCAGATCCCGCAGGAGGACGAAAAGTCCCGGGCCATTCTCGAACAGATGCGCATCGATGAGGAACAGCACGCCGACTCCGCCCTGGCAGCCGGTGGTTATCGCTTCCCCGCTCCCGTCCGCCTTGGCATGAGCCTGCTGGCCAAGGTCATGACCAAGAGTACCTACCGTATCTGAAGGCATCACCATGACGGACCGTTTCGACGCCAAGGACCTGGCGCGCGCCGTGCACGCCGGCATTCTCCAGCCAGGCCAGGACCAGGCCCTTGCGGCCTTCCTGCGCCAGCAACCGGCACCCCGCGGCAGCTTCCAGCTGGCCCATGTCGCATTCTATTTCGGCGCCATGCTGATCATGGCGGCCATGGGCTGGCTGCTCACCGAAGCCTGGATGAGTATTGGCGACTGGGCACTGCTGGCCATGGCCAGCCTTTACATCCTGCTGCTCACGCTGTTCGCCGTTAACCTGCAACATCGCACCCAGCCCGTCGCGGCTGGGGTGCTGGCAGCAGTCGCGGTCAGCATCGTGCCGCTGGCGGTGTTCGCCGTCGAACGGCTGGCCGGCTGGTGGCCACTCGACGATGTGCAGGCCAACTATCACCAGTACTACACCTATGTGCAGGGCGGCTGGCTGGCAATGGAAGCGGCCACGGTAGTCGCCGGGCTACTGATGCTGAGGCTGGTCCCCTACCCGTTCATCATCATGCCGGTGGCCGTGGCCTTGTGGTTCATGTCGATGGACCTGAGCGAATGGTTGTTCGGCTCGCCGTTCAGCTGGGAACAACGCCGCGAGGTGTCGCTATGGTTCGGGCTGGGCCTGCTGGCGGTATTCATCGTGGTAGACGGCCGCACCCGCGAAGATTACGCACACTGGGGTTATCTCGCCGGGCTGGCGGCGTTCTGGGGCGGGCTGACGCTGACGGACAGCGGCAGCGAGCTGGGCAAGGCCATGTACTGCCTGGTCAACATCGCACTCATGGGCATGGCAGTACTGCTGCGCCGGCCGGTGTTCATGGTCTTCGGCGCGCTGGGGGTGGCGGCCTACCTGGGCTACCTGTCGTATGAGGTGTTTGCCGAGTCGCTGCTGTTCCCGCTGGTGGTGACCTTGATCGGGCTCGCGGTCATAGGCCTGGGCCTGGCTTATCAGAAACGGCGGGAGCGATTGAGCCAGGTGCTCCGCGGTTGGCTGCCTGACCGGGTGCGGGCGGCATTGCCTGCGCTGCGCAGATGATATCGTTGGGGCTGCTGCGCAGCAGCCCCAGAACCATGGCCTTAACCCAGCTCTACGATTTCATAACCGTGGCTGATCTCCACCCCGGCACGCTCCAGCATGATCGAGGCCGAGCAGTACTTTTCCGCCGACAGCTCCACCGCGCGCTTGACCTGCGCCTCTTTCAGCCCGCGCCCTTTCACCACGAAGTTCATATGAATCCTGGTGAACACCTTCGGGTCCTCGCCTGCACGCTCGGCCTCGAGGAACGCCTCGCAGCTTTCCACCGCCTGCCGCGACTTCTTCAGAATGCTGACCACGTCGAAGCTGCTGCAGCCACCCAGGCCCAGCAACAGCATTTCCATCGGCCGCACACCCAGGTTGCGGCCGCCGGCCTCGGGTGGGCCGTCCATCACGACGACGTGGCCGCTCCCCGATTCGCCGAGGAACATTGCCTCACCGGCCCACTGGATACGTGCCTTCATCTACCCGGACTCCTGACTTTTGGAAAAGGGTGTCAGCTTAGACCTTGTATGGCCGTGGGAAAAGTACGAGTCCCGTCGGTTTAATACCGAAACATTCTGTTGTGTCTGATAAGCTGGCGCCAAATGACTGGCGCTTCGCGCCAACCTCCCCTTTCAAAAGCCAATGCGTCGCATCGAACAGGATTTCGTGATGGTTGCTTCTGCCTTACCCGCCAAGATAAAGAACATCGACAGGCTGCTGGTGCACTGCCAGCGCCGTCGCTACCCCGCCAAAAGCAATATCATTTGCGCCGGCGACCGGGCCGAGACGCTGTCATTCATCATCAAAGGGTCGGTCACCATCCTCATCGAGGACGACGAAGGCCATGAAATGATCATCGCCTACCTGAACAGCGGCGATTTCTTTGGCGAACTGGGTCTGTTCGAGCCTGCTGGCAGCGAGCAACACCGCAGTGCCTGGGTGCGCGCGAAAACCGAATGCGAAGTGGCCGAAATCAGTTACGAGAAATTTCGCGAACTGGCGCGCCTGGACCCGGAGATTCTCTATGCGCTGGGCAGCCAGATGGCCCAACGCCTACGCAACACCACGCGCAAGGTAGGCGACCTGGCGTTTTTCGACGTGACCGGGCGGGTTGCACGTTGCCTGCTGGACCTGTGCAAGCAACCTGACGCCATGACCCACCCCGACGGCATGCAGATCAAGATCACCCGTCAGGAGATCGGGCGTATCGTCGGTTGCTCCCGGGAAATGGTCGGCCGCGTCCTCAAGGACCTGGAAGAACGCAGCCTGGTGCAGGTCAAAGGCAAGACCATGGTGGTCTACGGCACACGCTAATCGCTGGGCAGGTCCGCCAGCACCTTGGCATAGGCCTGCGACAGGCGCTCGAACCAGGGCGCCTCGGGCGCCACTTCATGCAACGCGATGTGTGCCTCGGCACGGCAGCGCTGATCCAGTTCGCAGCACTCGTTGAAGCGGTTCACCGCTGCCACCATCGACTCGCGCTCGTTGTCCAGCAGCAGCGCACCATGCACCAGCACCACCGGGCGCTTGCCGCCCAGGCCCTGGCGCCAGCGTTGTGCGGTGCCCACCAGTTTGCGGCCATTGAGGTTGACGTTGTAGCGGCCGTCGCAGAAGGCCCCATCGATCTCCCCCACCGAGGCCACGCCGCCCCACTCGCGCAGCACGTTGCATAGCGGCAGGCACAGGCGCTCGTATGCGTTTTCGATACGGCCATGGTCACCTTCGCTGCGTGGGGCGACATAGACCAGTGCAACGTTTACCGTCGCATGCGACTGCGGCACGGGCTCGCCGCCGGTTTCGCGCAGCAGCACCGGCCAGCCGGCAATCGCCAGCTCCGCACAGGCGGCTTCGAAATTGTCCAGGCGGCTCATGCGCCGCGGCATGACCAGGGCGTGGTCGGTAGGGCGCCAGAACAGTACGCCACTGTCGCGCTCGCCGCGGCACACGGCGGCCAACAGCTCCTGTTCGGCGTGCAGGCCTTGTTCGACGGTCAGGGCCAGGGGTTGATCGGTCATTGATCCACCTTTGATGTTGTTTTCCAGGGCCTCTTCGCGGCGGCTCGACACACCCGCGAAGAGCCCATTGCAGGCATACAAAAAAGCCGGCATTGACGCCGGCTTGGTTTCGATCAGTCCAGTTGTTGAACAGTCTTCTTCACCTGTTCCGGGAAGAACAACCGCTGCAGCTCCAGCCCAGGCTGTTCGGCACGCATGAACGCCTCACCCACCAGGAACGAATAGACCTCGTTGATTTCCATCAGCTCCACATCGGCGCGGTTCAGGATACCGCTCTCGGTAACAGCCAGGCGATCACGCGGAATGCGCGGCAGCAGGTCAAGGGTGGTTTCCAGGCTGACCTCAAAGGTGTGCAGGTTGCGGTTGTTGACCCCCACCAGCGGTGTATCCAGGGTTTTCAGCGCACGCTCCAGCTCATCGCCGTCGTGCACTTCCACCAGCACATCAAGGCCGACATCTTTCGCCGTGGCCGCCAGCTCGGCCATCTTCACGTCATCCAGTGCCGCCACGATCAGCAGCACGCAGTCTGCGCCCAAGGCCCGGGCTTCGACGATCTGGTACGGGTCGACCATGAAATCCTTGCGGATCACCGGCAGCGAAACTGCCGCGCGAGCCTGCTGCAGATATTCATCGGCACCCTGGAAATAATCCACATCGGTCAGCACCGACAGGCAGGTCGCCCCGCCTTTCTCGTAGCTGACGGCGATTTCCGCCGGCACGAAATGCTCGCGGATCACACCCTTGCTCGGCGAGGCCTTCTTGATTTCGGCAATCACAGCCGGCTGCTTGCGCCCGGCCTGTTCGATCAACGCCTTGGCAAAGCCACGCGGGGCGTCGGCAACCTTGGCCAGCGCTTCCAGTTCAGCCAGACTGACGCGCGCACTGCGCTCGGCCACTTCCTGGAACTTGCGGGCAATGATCTTTTCCAGCACCGTCGGCACACTCATGCTTCGTTCTCCACCTTGAATACTGCAGTAAAGGCACCCAGTTCCTGCAGCTTCTCCCAGGCCAGCCCGGTGTGCAGTACGTCGTGGGCCAGTTCCACACCGGCTTTCAGGCTCATGGCATGGTCAGCGGCATACAGCGCTGCGCCAGCATTGAGCACGATCATCTCGGCGGCCTTCTGGCCGTTCTCGGTCTTGCGCCGCCCCAGCGCGTCACGGATCAACTCCAGCGACGCCTGCGGGTTCTCGACCGCCAGGCCATGCAGGCTCTGGCTCTTCATGCCAAGGTCTTCCGGCTCGACCCAGTACTCAGTGATCTCGCCATTTTTCAGTTCGGCAACGAAGGTGGGCGCGGCCAGGCTGAACTCGTCCAGGCCGTCCTTGGAGTGCACGACCAATACGTGCTTGCTGCCCAGGCGCTGCAGCACCTCGGCCAATGGCCGGCACAGGGCCTGGGTGAACACCCCCACGACCTGGTGCTTCACTCCGGCCGGATTCGTAAGCGGGCCGAGCATGTTGAACAGGGTACGCAGCCCCAGGTCGCGACGCGGGCCAGCGGCATGCTTCATGGCACTGTGGTGGCTTTGTGCAAACATGAAGCCGATGCCCAGGCTGTCGATGCAGCGAGCCACCTGGGTGGGCGTGAGGTTCAGATAGATGCCTGCCGCTTCCAGCAGGTCGGCACTGCCGCTCTTGCCCGATACCGCGCGGTTGCCATGCTTGGCCACGGTGCAACCCGCCGCCGCCAGAACGAACGACGAGGCAGTGGAGACGTTGAAGATGTTGGCGCCATCGCCGCCGGTGCCGACGATATCGACCACGCCATCGAGGCTTTGCAGCTCGACCTTGTCGGCCAGTTCACGCATCACCGATACCGCACCGACGATTTCGTCGATGCTTTCGCTTTTCATGCGCATGCCCATCAGGAAGGCACCGATCTGCGCTTCGCTGCACTGGCCAGTCATGATCTGGCGCATGACGTCGCGCATTTCTTCGGTGGAAAGGTCCAGGTGGCCGACGATACGGCTTAACGCGCTCTTGATATCCATGGTCGATCCTTAGCGGCGGCCGCCGGTCTGCTTGAGGAAGTTGGCGAACAGCTCGTGGCCCTGTTCGGTAAGGATCGATTCAGGGTGGAACTGCACCCCTTCGATATTCAAGGTCTTGTGGCGCAGGCCCATGATTTCGTCGACCGAACCATCGGCGTGGGCGGTCCAGGCCGTCACTTCCAGGCACTCGGGCAGGGTTTCGCGCTTGACCACCAGGGAATGGTAGCGGGTCACGGTCAGCGGGTTGTTGAGGCCGGCGAACACGCCAAGGTCACGGTGGTGGACCGGGCTGGTCTTGCCATGCATCACCTGGCGCGCACGCACCACGTCACCGCCAAACGCCTGGCCGATCGACTGGTGGCCCAGGCATACCCCGAGAATCGGCAGCTTGCCGGCAAAATGCAGGATGGCCTCGATCGACACACCCGCCTCGCTCGGCGTGCATGGCCCAGGGGAAACGACAATGCGTTCGGGGTTCAGGGCTTCGATCTGGGCGATGGTCATTTCGTCGTTGCGAATGACCTTGACCTCGGCACCCAGCTCGCCAAGGTATTGAACGACGTTGTAAGTGAATGAGTCGTAATTGTCGATCATCAGTAACATCGGGTTAAACCTCTTGAATCTACTGACTTCAGAATTCGAACCTTCCTGCGCCAGCCAACAGGCGCAGCTTTGCCACAAGGGGCGGTAGACAGGAAGGCAAACGGGGACGGACCGGGCGGGCCGGCAGGAGATAAAGTCAGGCGCGCCAACGCCAACGGGCGTGGGCCTTGATTACGCGCATCAAGAGTTTGCTGACGATCAACACAGGATAGGTCTCGCTCATACGTCACGGCACAGTAGCCTACCGGGGCGACGGGCGCAATATGCCCGTAAACACGGGGAAACGAATGGACTTGGGAGGGATGCCCTGCGATTTGCTAAGGTCGATCGGGTTGTCCAGATAAAAACAAAGAAAAGGATGTTCTCTGATGCGAAAAGCTGCGTTCGTACGTTTTACCGTCGCCTCACTGGCATTGGCCTGCAGCCAGGCTTTCGCTGCACCTTCGCCCTACTCGTCCATGCTCGTGTTTGGCGACAGCCTGAGTGATTCCGGGCAGTTCGGTGGCATACGCTTCACCAACCGCGATGCCAACGGCAACTATGCGCCCGTTTCCCCCATGATCCTGGGTGGGCGCCTGGGCGTTAACCCGGCAGAGCTTGGGCCCTCCACTTCGCCGGTCAACCCGGTCTTCGGGCTGCCTGACGGCAACAACTGGGCGGTAGGCGGCTACACCACCCAACAGATCCTGGATTCGATCACCACCACGTCTGAGGTCATCATCCCGCCCGGGCGCCCCGGTGCCGGGCTGGTGCTGCGTGACAAACCGGGCTACCTGGCCAATGGCCTGCGCGCCGACCCCAACGCGCTGTACTACCTGACCGGCGGCGGCAATGACTTCCTGCAAGGGTTGATCAGCAGCCCCGCCGACGCGGTGGCCGCTGGTGCCCGCCTGGCCGCCAGCGCCCAGGCCCTGCAACAAGGTGGCGCCCGCTACATCATGGTCTGGCTGCTACCCGACCTCGGCCAGACCCCCAACTTCAGCGGTACGCCCGAGCAAAACCAGCTGTCGCTGATGTCTGGCGCGTTCAACCAGGCGTTGCTCGGCCAGCTGGGGCAAATCGATGCCGAAATCATTCCGCTCAACATTCCCGTGCTGCTGAGCGAAGCATTGGCTGATCCCAGCCAGTATGGCCTGGCCAGTGGCCAGGACCTGGTCGGCACCTGCTACAGCGGCGAAGGCTGCGTGGAGAACCCGGTGTATGGCATCAATGGCAGCGCGCCAGACCCTACCAAGCTGCTGTTCAACGACTCGGTGCACCCCACCATCGCCGGTCAGCAACTGATTGCCGACTACGCCTATTCGATCCTCGCAGCCCCCTGGGAGCTGACCCTGCTACCGGAAATGGCCCACGCCAGCCTGCGCGCCCACCAGGACGAACTGCGCAACCAGTGGCAGACGCCCTGGCAGGCGGTTGGCCAATGGCAGGCCTTCGTCTCCACCGGCGCCCAGGACCTGGACTTCGATGAGCAACGCAGCGCGGCCAGCGGTGACGGCCGCGGCTACAACCTGACCCTGGGCGGCAGCTATCGGCTGAACGACGCCTGGCGCCTGGGCCTGGCCGGCGGCGTGTATCGGCAGAAACTGGAAGCCGGCGAACAGGACTCGGACTACAGGCTGGACAGCTACCTGGCCAGCGCCTTCGCCCAATACCGCCAGGACCGCTGGTGGGCCGATGCTGCGCTGACTGCCGGGCACCTGGACTACAGCGATCTGAAGCGTACCTTCGCCCTTGGCGTGAACGACCGCAGCGAAAAGGGTGATACCGACGGCGAGGCCTGGGCGATGTCGGCGCGGCTTGGCTATAACCTGGCGGCCGAAAGCAGTGGCTGGCAACTGGCGCCGTTCGTCAGCGCCGACTATGCGCGGGTAAAGGTGGATGGCTATGACGAGAAGAGCGGGCGCTCGACGGCGCTGGGCTTCGATGATCAGGAGCGCACATCACGTCGGCTGGGCGTGGGGTTGCTGGGCAGCGTGCAGGTTGCATCAGGCACCCGGCTGTTCGCCGAGGTGGCACAGGAGCATGAGTTTGAAGATGACCAGCAGGATGTGACGATGCACCTGGCCAGTCTGCCGGCGAATGACTTCACCCTGACTGGGTATACGCCGCACAGCGACCTGACCCGGGCGAGCCTGGGGGTCAACCATGAAGTGGTGGCGGGGGTGCATTTGCGCGCTAACTACAACTGGCGCAAGAGTGATGAGCTGACGCAGCAGGGAGTGAGTTTGGGCATCAGCGTCGACTTTTGAATTGATGGGGCCGCTTTGCGGCCCTTCGCGGGCTCGCCCGCTCCCACAGGTACTGCAAGGCCTTGCAGCATGTGATCACCCTGTGGGAGCGGGCATGCCCGCGAAGGGCTGCAAAGCCGCCCCGATCAACATTTATTTGGCCGAAGTCTGCTCAGCCAACGCTACCGCGCGGAACATCGCCCGGCGCTTGTTGATGGTTTCTTCCCACTCCAGCGCCGGCACCGAGTCGGCAACGATGCCGCCACCAGCCTGCACATGCAGCTCGCCATCCTTGATCACAGCGGTACGGATGGCAATCGCGGTATCCATGTTGCCATTCCAGGCAAAGTAACCGACCGCCCCACCGTAGACCCCACGCTTGACTGGCTCAAGTTCGTCGATGATTTCCATCGCGCGAATCTTCGGCGCCCCGGAAAGCGTACCGGCCGGCAGGATCGCCCGCAGTGCGTCCATCGCCGTCAGCCCTTCACGCAGCTGGCCCGTGACGTTGGACACGATGTGCATCACGTTCGAATAGCGCTCGATCACCATCTTCTCGGTCAGACGCACGCTACCCGTGGAGGACACACGGCCGACATCGTTGCGGCCCAGGTCGATCAGCATCAAATGCTCGGCAATCTCCTTGTCATCCGACAGCAGATCGTCCTCCAGCGCACGGTCGGCCTCTTCGGTCGCACCACGCGGGCGGGTACCGGCAATTGGCCGAACGGTAACCAGGTTGTCCTCGACCCGCACCAGCACTTCAGGCGAACTGCCGACCACGTGGAAGTCGCCAAAGTTGAAGAAGTACATGTACGGCGTCGGGTTGAAGCAGCGCAGCGCGCGATAGAGGTCGATGGGCGCGGCCTTGAAGTCGATCGACATGCGCTGCGACGGCACCACCTGCATGCAGTCCCCGGCCAGGATGTATTCCTTGATACGGCCAACGGCGTTTTCGTAATCCTCGCGGGTATAGCTGGAACGGAAAGCCGGCTCGGCGGCCTGCGGGCCGCTCAGGTCCAGGCCACGGCGCGGCGTGATCGGCTGGCGCAGGGTTTCCAGCAGCCCTTGCAGACGTGCCTGGCCGTGTTCGAATGCCTGCTCTTCAGCCGGGTCGACCAGCACGATGGCGTGCATCTTGCCCGCCAGGTTGTCGAACACCACCACCGCGTCCGACACCATCAAGAGGATATCCGGCACGCCCAGCGGGTCCGGGTTCGGGCTGGCTCCCAGGCGTTTTTCCACGTAGCGCACACAGTCATAGCCGAAGTAGCCGACCAGGCCGCCGTTGAAGCGCGGCAGGCCGGGAATGTCGGCAACCTTGTAACGGTCCTTGAAGGTTTCGACGAAGGCCAGCGGGTCTTCGACGTCGTGGCTTTCCACCTCCACGCCATCCTGCAGGATGCTGGCATGGTAGCCATGGACACGCAGCACCGTGCGCGACGGCAGGCCGATCATCGAGTAACGGCCCCACTTCTCACCGCCCTGCACCGATTCGAGCAGATACGAGTTCGGCTGGTCGGCCAGTTTCAGGTAGATCGACAGCGGGGTGTCGAAGTCGGCCAGGGTTTCGCAGGCCAGGGGAATGCGGTTATAGCCGGCAGCGGCCAGGCGCAGGAATTCTTCGCGGGTCATGGGTAGCCTCGTGGCAAGCAGCAATGGGTCAGGCAAACGGACGGGCCGGCACGCGCCGGCAGGCAGAAGTCAGGCGCGCCAACGCCAACGGGCGAGGGCCTTGATGACTTTCATCCAGAACTTGCCAGTAACCGCCACGGTGGACTCTCTGTCTTGTGAGGCTTGAAGGTCCGCCAACGTTATCCCAGTGGCCGGGTCCGCGCAACCGGGCAGCAGCGCGCGCAGGTCGTCGATCACCAGGCTGGGCGATTCGTCGTGGATCGGCCGGCCGTGGTTATAGCCGTAGCTCAGGCCCACACACTGCACACCAGCCGCCTTGGCCGCCAGCACGTCACTGCGTGAATCGCCGACGAACAGCGACTGCTGCGGGGTGACACCGGCCATCTGCATGACGAACAGCAGCGCCGCCGGGTCTGGCTTCTTCTGTGGCAGGGTGTCGCCGCCGATGATCCAGCGGAAGTATTTGCCGATCTTCATCTGGTCCAGCAGCGGGCCGACGAAACGCTCGGGCTTGTTGGTGATCAGCGCCATCTCCACGCCCTGCTTGTGCAGCCAGCGCAGGGTGTCCTGCACGCCGGGGTAGACCACGGTCAGCTCGTGGCTTTCGGCGTAGGCGTCCATGAACAGCGCCAGCGCCTGCTCAGCCAGCGCGTCGTCCACGCTGGCGTGGTCGATGCCCCCCGCCAGCGCCCGGCACACCAATACCTGGGCGCCGTTGCCGACCCAGTGACGCACCGCCTCAAGGCCGGCAGGCGGGCGCCCCAGCTCGAGCAGCATGCGGTCCACGGCGGCGGCCAGGTCTGGCACGGAATCGATCAGGGTACCGTCCAGATCGAACATCACCAGCCTGGGCAGCGTCCCCGGGAACAGCTGCTCGAAGCCGCTCATGGACGCGCCTGGGCCAGTTCGGCGCGCATCCTGGCGATGACTTCCTGGTAGTCCGGGGCGTTGAAGATCGCCGAACCGGCGACGAAAGTGTCGGCGCCAGCGGCAGCGATTTCGCGGATGTTGTTGACGTTGACGCCACCGTCGATCTCCAGGCGGATATCACGGCCGCTGGCATCGATCAGCGCACGCGCCTCGCGCAGCTTGTCGAGGGTACCCGGGATGAACTTCTGCCCGCCAAAGCCCGGGTTGACGCTCATCAGCAGCACCATGTCGATCTTGTCCATCACGTACTTCAGGGCATCCAGGCTGGTGGCCGGGTTGAACACCAGGCCGGCCTTGCAGCCACCGTCCTTGATCAGTTGCAAGGAGCGGTCGATGTGCTGCGAGGCTTCCGGATGGAAAGTGATGTAGGTGGCGCCGGCTTCGATGAAGTCGCCGATGATGCGGTCGACCGGGCTGACCATCAGGTGCACATCGATCGGCGCGGTAACGCCATACTTGCGCAGGGCGCTGCAGACCATCGGACCAATGGTCAGGTTGGGGACGTAGTGGTTGTCCATGACATCGAAGTGGACGATGTCGGCACCCGCCGCCAATACCTTGTCGACGTCCTCGCCCAGGCGGGCGAAATCGGCGGAAAGAATGGAGGGGGCAATAGCGTAGGGCTGCATGGCGCACCTGTTGGCAGAATCACGGTGGCACGCATTGTAACCCAGGCAAGCGGATGAGGGCTGATTAGCATCAACCTGTACCGGCCTCTTCGCGGCTAAAGCCGCTCCCACAGGGACCGCGCAGGCATCGAAAGCTGCACAAATCCTGTGGGAGCGGCTTTAGCCGCGAAGAGGCCGGTACAGGCAACATACCTTCAACCAGGCTGCTGGGTTCTCAGCTTCTCGCTACGCCCACGCAACCACTCAAGTGTCAGCAGCAACACTACCGAGAAGGCAATCAGCAAGGTCGCCGCGGCGGCAATGGTCGGGCTCAGGTTCTCGCGGATGCCACTGAACATCTGCCGTGGCAGGGTCGCCTGTTCCGGGCCGGCGAGGAACAGCGTTACCACTACCTCGTCGAACGATGTGGCAAAGGCGAACAACGCCCCCGAGATGACCCCGGGTGCGATCAGTGGCAGGGTCACCCGGCGGAAGGTCAGCAGCGGCGAGGCGCCCAAGCTGGCCGCCGCGCGTACCAGGTTGTAATTGAAGCCTTGCAGGGTCGCCGACACGGTAATGATGACGAACGGCACACCTAGCACCGCATGCACCAGGATCAGCGAAGTGAAGCTGTTGCCCATGCCAAGCGGGGCGAAGAACAGGTAGCTGGCCACACCGATGATCACCACCGGCACCACCATCGGCGAAATTACCAGCGCCATGACCAGCGACTTGCCCGGGAAATCACCACGGGTCAGGCCGATCGCCGCCAGGGTACCGAACACCATGGCCAGCACCGTGGCCGCCGGGGCGACGAAGATGCTGTTCTTCAAGGCGCGCATCCATTCGGCCGAACCGAAGAAGTCCTGGTACCAGTGCAGCGAGAAGCCCTGCAACGGGTACACCAGGAAGCTGCCACTGTTGAACGACAGCGGCACGATCACCAACACCGGCAGGATGAGGAACAGCAGCACCAGGCCGCAAAGAATACGCAGGCTGTAGAACCACACCCGCTCCACGGGCGACATGTAAGGGCTCAGCATGACAAGGCTCCTCAGCTCAGGCGCAGGCGGCTGGCACCGACCAGCCAGCTATAGATCAGGTACAACAGCACGGTCGCCAGCAGCAACAGCCCACCCAGCGCGGTAGCCAT
This sequence comes from Pseudomonas sp. Marseille-Q3773, assembly GCF_916618955.1. Classification (NCBI taxonomy): domain Bacteria; kingdom Pseudomonadati; phylum Pseudomonadota; class Gammaproteobacteria; order Pseudomonadales; family Pseudomonadaceae; genus Pseudomonas; species Pseudomonas sp. Marseille-Q3773. The sequence continues at coordinate 4,865,223 of NZ_OU745390.1, read as the reverse complement.
GCCCCAGTTGATGCTGGTGTTGGTGTAGAAGGCGACGAAGTAGCTGACCATCTGGTCATTCGGGCTGCCCAGCAACGCCGGGGTGATGTAGTAGCCGATGGCCAGAATGAACACCAGCAGGCAACCCGCGCCTACACCGGCGTAGGTCTGCGGGAAGTACACCCGCCAGAAGCTGGCGAACGGGTGGCAGCCCAGCGAGATCGCCGCGCGCATGTAGCTGGGCGAAATGCCCTTCATCACGCTGTACAGCGGCAGAATCATGAACGGCAACAGGATGTGCACCATCGAGATGTACACGCCGGTACGGTTGAACACCAGTTCCAGCGGCTGGTCGATGATGCCCATGGCCATCAGCGCGCTGTTGATCAGGCCGCCTGACTGCAGCAGCACGATCCACGCGGCCACCCGCACCAGGATCGAGGTCCAGAACGGCAGCAGCACGAGGATCATCAGCAGGTTGCTCTGCCGGGTCGGCAGGTTGGCCAGCAGGTAGGCCAACGGGTAGGCCAGCACCAGGCAGATCGCAGTAATCACCACCCCCATCCACAGGGTGCGGGCGAAGATGTCCAGATAGATGGCCTGGTCAGGGGTGGCCTTGGCCAGCTCGCCAAGGTCGTCGATACGATGGTCGAGCGAGGCCAGCAGGTAGAACGAGGTCACCGTGCTGGTGTTGCGGCGGATCGCCTGCCAGTAGGCCGGGTCACCCCAACGCTCGTCGAGCGCCTGCAAGGCATCTTTATAGGAAGCGGGTTCGCTCTTGAATGGCAGCGCCCGAGCGGTCTTGGCCAACAGGCTGCGGTAGCCGGCCAGCTCCATGTTCAGGCGCTTGGACAGGTCGCCCAGGGTCTGGTTCTTGCGCGATTCGGCCAGGTCCTGGCTCAGCGCCTTGTACACGTCCTCGCCCGGCAGGCTCTTGCCGTCCCACTGGGTGATGACATCCACCGTACGCGGCAGGCCGCCAACCACTTCCGGGTTGCCGACGCTCTTGTACAGCAGTGCCGCGATCGGCACCAGGAACACCAGCAGGAGAAACAGCGCCAGCGGCGCGATCAACGCCTGCGCCTTCCAGCGGTTGACCCGCTCGGCGTGCTTGAGGCGCTGCTTGAGACTTGGACCTGCGCCTTCGTTGAGGGGCACTGCAATGGCCATGGCGAACTCCGCAATACAGGCTGAAATAGGGGCCGCCATGCGGCCCCACACACCGGGCTGTTACTTCTTCGCCGCCCAGGCGTTGAAGCGTTGCTCCAGTTGCTCGCTGTTGTCGGCCCAGAAGGCCACGTCGATCTGCACCTGGTTGGCAATGTTCTCAGGCGTGGTCGGCATGTCCTTCTTCACGTCGTCCGACAACAGGCTCACGGCTTTCGAGTTGGCCGGGCCATAGGCGATGTTCTCGGAGTAGGTCTTCTGCTGCTCCGGCTGCACGCTGAAGGCAATGAATTTCTTCGCCTCGTCGGCATCCTTGGCGCCTTTCGGGATGGCCCAGGCGTCGAAGTCGTAGATACCGCCGTTCCACACCACCTTGAGGTTGCTCTCTTTCTGCACCGCGGCGATGCGGCCGTTGTAGGCCGAGCTCATGACCACGTCACCGGATGCCAGGTACTGCGGCGGCTGGGCGCCGGCTTCCCACCACTGGATGCTTGGCTTGAGTTCGTCGAGCTTCTTGAATGCGCGATCCACGCCCTCCTTGGTGCCCAGCACCTGATAGACGTCCTTCGGCGCGACACCATCGGCCATCAGGGCGAATTCCAGGGTGTACTTGGCGCCCTTGCGCAGGCCGCGCTTGCCGGGGAATTTCTTGGTGTCCCAGAAGTCCGCCCAGCTGGTGGGTGCGGTCTTCAGCTTGTCGGCGTTGTAGGCCAGCACCGTCGACCACACGAAGAAGCCCACGCCACAGGGCTGGATGGCACCTGGCACGTAGTCGGACTCGTTGCCGAACAGGGCTGGGTCGAGTTCTTCGAACATGCCCTCGTCACAGCCGCGTGCCAGCTCTGGCGATTCCACTTCCACCAGGTTCCACGACACGCTCTTGGTGTCGACCATGGCTTTGACCTTGGCCATCTCGCCGTTGTATTCGCCAGCGACGATCTTGCCCTTGCCGGCCTTTTCCCACGGTTCGTAGAACGCCTTGACCTGGGCCGCCTTGTTGGCACCACCGAACGACACCACGGTCAGGTCTGCGGCCATGGCCTGGCCAGCGGCGAACAGCCCCAGGGCCAGGGCGGTCAGTTTCAACTGCTTGCGCATTATTATTCTCTCCACAGTACAGGGTTGGTGAAGCAATCCATCAATGGGCTTCGGCAATCGGATCGAGCGCGCGGGCGTGCTCCACCTCCCAGCCCAGCGGTACTACATCGCCCACGGCCAGGGCCGGGTCGAGCTCGGCAATGGGCTGCTTCACGAAGAAGTCGCCCTTGCCGCAAACTTCCAGGCGCACCCGTACGTGGTCGCCCAGGTAGATGAATTCGGCCACCCGCCCAGAGAAGCGGTTCACGCAGCGCTCGCTGTGGCCGTTCAGGCGCACACGCTCCGGGCGGATCGACAGGGTCACCGGCTCGCCGGCCTGGCCGACATTCACCGCCAGCGCCTCGACCCGCTCGCCACGCGCCAGCTGCACCTGGCAGCGTTTGCCATCGCTGGCCAGCAAGGTGCCATTGATACGGTTGTTCTCGCCGATGAAGTTGGCGACGAAGGTGTTGCAGGGCTCTTCGTACAGGGTGCGCGGGTCGGCGATCTGCTGGATCTCGCCCTGGTGGAACACCGCCACGCGGTCAGACATGGTCAGCGCTTCGCCCTGGTCGTGGGTCACGTAGACTACGGTTACGCCCAGGCGCTGGTGGATGTGCTTGATCTCCATCTGCATGTGCTCACGCAACTGCTTGTCGAGGGCACCCAGCGGTTCGTCCATCAGCACCAGCTGTGGCTCGAACACCAGGGCACGGGCCAGGGCCACGCGCTGCTGCTGGCCGCCGGACAGCTGGCCCGGGTAGCGCTTGGCGAAGGCGTCGAGCTGGACCATGTTCAGCACGCGCTTGACCCGCTCGCTGATGTCGGTCTTGCTCAGGTTGCGCACGGTCAGCGGGAAAGCCAGGTTCTCGGCCACGGTCATGTGCGGGAACAGCGCGTAGTTCTGGAACACCATGCCGATGTCGCGCTTGTGCGGCGGCACGTTGTTGATCGAACGCCCGGCCAGCTGGATTTCACCGGCGGTGGGGGTTTCGAAGCCAGCCAGCATCATCAGGCTGGTGGTCTTGCCCGAACCGGACGGGCCGAGCAGGGTGAGGAATTCGCCCTTGCGGATATCCAGGTTGAGGTCCTTGACGATCAGCGACTCGCCGTCGTAGCTCTTCTGCACACCACGGAAGCTGACCAGCGTTTCGCTGGTTGCAGCGTTCGACTTCGCCTCGCTCATGCCTGCACCTTCTTGTTGGATGACTGCGTAGGCAAAAGATTAGAGAAGGCGCAGGCGCCCGGAAATCGGGGGTGCTGAGAGAATGCCATCATCCGGATGGAAGATTTGTTGTAGGGATTCCCCTACAAGGATGGCGGGTTTGGAATGCTCATCCGAGCCGCCCGCCAAACCTTTGGGAGCGGGCAAGCCCGCGAAAGGGCAGGTTCAGCCATAGGGATCCGCAGGTCAGGCCCTTTCGCGGGCACGCCCGCTCCCGAAGGGACCCCGGCAAGTTGCGAGAACAGGCATGTCGCAATCAGACCAGCTTGTGCTCCATGGCGTACTTCACCAACTCTGCCAGCGAGTTCACCTTCAGCTTCTGCATCAAGCGCGCCTTGTGCGTGCTGATGGTCTTGCTCGACAGCGCCAGCTGCTGGGCGATGTCGTTGACGTTGGCGCCCTGGGCCAGGCGCTCGAACACCGAAAACTCGCGCTCCGACAAAAGCGTGTGCAACGGACGTGACTCGGTCAGGCCCACTTCGAATACCATGCGGTCGGCCAGCGCCGGGTCGATATAGCGCCCCCCAGCAGCAACCCGGCGAATGGCGGTCAGCAGCAGCGCCGGGTCGCTGTCCTTGGTGGCATAGCCCGCCGCCCCGGCCTTCAGTGCCCGCGCCGCCATCTGCGCCTCATCGTGCATCGACAACATGAGGATCGCCGGCGCGTCATGCAATGCCCGGATCCGCGGGATCGCCTCCAGGCCATTCACGCCAGGCATCGAGATATCCAGCAACACGACTTCGCACGGCGTATGGCGCAGGGTTTCCAGCAGTTGCTCGCCGTTAGCTGCCTCCCCCGCCACCTGCATGTCCTTGGCCAGGCCAATCAACTGCTTGATGCCTTCGCGGACAATGGTGTGGTCTTCGGCCACCAGCACTCGAATCACGATCGCTCTCCTACTCCAACGGAATGGCCACGCTCAGGCTGGTGCCTTCGCCCGGCTCACTGTCCAGTGCCATGTTGCCACCCAGCATCAGCACCCGCTCACGCACGCCCACCAGGCCGAACGACGCAGGCCGGGGCTGATCGCGGCAAAAGCCTTGCCCATCATCGCTGACGGTCATGCGCAATTGCCCGTGCTCATGCACCAGTTCGATCTCCACGCTGTGTGCCTGGGCATGACGCATCACATTGGTCAGCGCCTCCTGCAGGATACGAAACAGCCCGGTGGCCTTGGCATCGCTCAATGCTGGCAGATTATCCGGTACTTGTACCAGGCAGGGGATTTGCGTGCGCGCCTCGAAGCGCCGCGCCTGCCACTCGATGGCCGAGGCGATGCCGGCATCGAGAATCGGCGGGCGCAAGGCGGTGGCCACGTCGCGCACCAGCTGGAACAGCTGGGCGATCAGGCGCTTCATGCTGTCCAGGCGGTCTTTGAGGCCCGGGTCCAGTTCGGCAAAGGCCAGCTCGCACATCGACACTTCCAGCTTGAGCACGGTCAGCATCTGCCCCAGCTCATCGTGCACCTCGCGGGCGATGCGGGCCTTTTCCTCCTCGCGCACGGTCTCCAGATGGGCCGACAATTCACGCAGTTGCTCCTGAGACCTGGCCAACGCCAACTCGGCCCGCTTGCCCTGGGTGATGTCCCATACCACCCCGTCCCACACCACCCGGCCATCGGCCAGGCGCCGGGTACTGGCCTTGATGTCGGCCCAGCGCTGTTCCCCCTGGCGGGTGAGAATACGCCCCTGCCAGGACCAGTCCTTGTCGCTGGCCAGGGCCAGGTCCTGTACCCGGTGATAATCGGCACGGTCGTCGGGGTGCACCAGGTTGCGCAAGCCCATCTGCGGGTGCTGGATCTCGCTGGGTGCATAGCCCACCAAGGCCTCGCTGCCCTCGCTGATATAGGGGAACTCGAGGTCGCCCTCGGCCGGGTCGCGCTCCAGGCGGAACACCAGCCCCGGCACGTTGCCGGCAATACCCTTGAGCCGCGCCTCGCTTTCACGCAGGGCCGCCAGGGCGCGGTGGCGCTCGGTGACATCCGCGAGGTAGACCACCAGGTACTCGGAATCACGAAAGCGCAGGAAACTCAGCGACAGCTCCACCGGCAGCAGGCTCTGGTCGGCCCGCCGGCATTGCGTCTCGAACTGGCCGACACCGCCTTCCCCGGTGCGCGCGCCCTTCCATAGCTCCAGCCAGCGGTCCATGGTCAGGTTGGGTTCGAAGGTGCTCAACGGCCGCTCCAGCAGCTCGCCTTCACCGTAGCCCAGCATGCGTTCGGCGGCGTGATTGGCGTAGCGTACATGGCTGTCCCAGTGCACCCAGAGGATGCCCACCGTGCTCTGGTCGATGGCAAACTGGCTCAGGCGCAGTGCTTCCTCGCGCACCTGCCGCTCTGCCAGGTTCTCCCGCGTGGCCAGCAGGCTGCGCTCCAGCTGGCGTTGCTGTCGGCGTTGCCACACCAGGGTCGCCAACGCGCACAGCAGCAACATGCCGGACAACAAGGCCAGGTTCTGCCAGAAACCGGTCGACTCACTCAGGCGCGGGTATTTCGGCTGCAGCCAACGCTGGTGCAGTTGCTCCAGCTCCTTGGCTGGCAGCGCCTGCAGGCCACGCTCAAGCACATCGGCCAGCAGCGGCCAGTCGCGCCGCGAACCGATGCGTAACAACTGCGGCAAGCCGATGTCACCTACCACCGCCAGCTCACCGAACTCGCTTTCCCGTGAAAGCCGGCTGAGCTGGGCTTCATCCAGCACCGCGAAACTGGCCTGGCCGCCCACCACCAACTGCAACGCTTCGCGCTCGTTGGGCACCCCTTGCAGGTTGAGGTTGTTGTAGTTGGCGCGCAGGTAGTCCGCCAGCTGGCTGGGCATGCGTACCGCCACACGTTGCTCGGCTTCGAGTTTTTCCAACTCCACGGCCATGGCCCCGGTGCGAGGCCCGACCACCAGTTGCGGCACGCGCATGTAGGGGTCGCTGAACAACCACAGACGCAGGCTGGCGGGAGTCTGGGTCAGGCCCGGGGCAAAGTCGATCTCACCCGCCTGCAGGGCATGTTCGAGGCTGGCCTGGTCAGCGAAATTGCGCCAGGTCAGGTCCAGGCGCAGCGCCTGTGCCAGGCTGCTGACCAACTCCACATTGGCCCCGTACAGCTGCTGCAGGCGCCGGTCGAACTGGGCGTAAGGCGCCTGCAGCACCAGGCCGACGCGCAGGCTGCGATGGGTGTCCAGCCATTGCTGTTGCGCAGGCTCCAGCACTACCGAGGGCTGCGCCTCGGGTTGGGCCAACGCCATCAAGGGCAGCCATAAACAGCCGATAACCAACAGGCGACGCACTCGCTTCATCTACACGCTCGTCTTGGCAAAGGCGGCCATGCGGCATGGCCGTCACGGGCAAATACTATTAGGCTGCCGGTATCATTCTGGTCTTGGGTTGATTCATGTCCACACTTTATCGCACGACGCTGGCAATGTGCTGCCTGGCCTCGTTCCTTCCACTCGGCGCCCTGGCCGCCGAGGCCGAACAACCGCCTGCTGCCAGCGAGGCCCCGGCTGCCCCAGCCCCACGCCCGCCGTTGCTGGAGCGTAGCCAGGAGGACGCCCAAGCGCTCGAACGGCTGGTGCCCAAGGCCGAGCAACAGACGCTGCAAGGCGGTGCCGAAAGCTTCCTGGCACTGTGGAAACCGGCCAACGACAGCGACCCGCAAGGGGCCGTGATCATCGTGCCCGGGGCTGGCGAAACGGCCGATTGGCCAAACGCGGTTGGCCCGCTGCGGCAGAAGTTCCCCGATATCGGCTGGCACAGCCTGAGCATCAGCCTGCCCGACCTGCTCGCCGACAGCCCACAGGCGCGGGTCGAAGCCAAGCCAGCTGCCAAGCCGGCGCCAGAACAGGGCGAAAGCGCCCCAGCCAAGGACCTGCCGGCCGATGCCAACGCCAACATCGCCCAGGCCACCGCGGCCGATGCCGACACGGCAGAAAGCACCGATGCCGAACAGGCCAGCGAGCAAACCGACCCGGCCGATGCCGCGCGCATTTTTGCGCGGCTGGACGCCGCGGTGGCCTTCGCCCAGCAGCACAACGCCCGCAGCATCGTGTTGATCGGCCATGGCAGCGGCGCGTATTGGGCGGCCCGTTACCTGAGCGAAACGCAGCCACCGCAGGTGCAGAAGCTGGTGATGGTCGCCGCGCAGACACCGGCGCGAGTGGAGCATGACCTGGAAAGCCTGGTACCGACCTTGAGGGTGCCGACTGCCGACATCTACTACGCCACCCGTAGCGGTGACCGCAGCGCCGCCGCGCAGCGCCTGCAGGCCAGCAAGCGGCAGAAGGACAGCCAGTACCGGCAGTTGTCGCTGATCGCCATGCCCGGGAACAAGGCGGCTGAACAGGAACAGCTGTTCCGCCGGGTGCGGGGGTGGATGAGCCTGTAGGAGCGGATTTATCCGCGATGCAGGCGACGCGGTGTATGGCACCGGCTGTGCCGGTGATCGCGGCTGAGGCCGCTCCTACAAGTACCGCGCCGGCCTTTACAGGCCGCGCCGCTTGCGGATCAAGGCATAGGCCTGGTGCAACTCGCGGGTGCGCTCGGTCGCTTCACGCAGTTGTGCCTCGCTCGCCCCCGTGCCCGCCAGCTTGTCCGGGTGGTGACGGCTGACCAGCCGACGATAGGCCTGCTTGACTTTGTCGCCGTCGGTATCCGCCTCGACCGCCAACAGCCGCAGCGCAGCCGCATAGGTCATGGGCGCCTCGCGCGCACCGGCAGCCCTGCGCGGCTCGTACTCCAGCGACATGGCCTGAACCTGGCGTCGGCTCAGGCCCAGTTTCTGCCCCCAGTCCAGCAGCAGTTCGCGCTCCTTGTTGCCCATCTTGCCGTCGGCCCAGACCATGCGCCAACAGGCGCGCAGGGTGCCTTCCGCCGCATGTGGCTGCTGGCGGATGCGCCGCAAATGCCCGCTCAGCCGGTCCTTGCCAGCCTTGCCGCGGTTGAACGCGGCAATCGCGCGCAACCGCGCCTCTTCGGCCAGGTCCAGGCGCACCATTTCCTGACGCGCCTGCTGGATATGCTGCTCGGCCACCCGGCCATCGCACTTGGCCAGACGACCGAGCATCACGAACAGCAACTCATCGTCCGGCAAGGCCGGGCGCCCGCCCAGGCGTTCGCGCAGGTCGTCCCAGCCCTGCAAACGCAGGCGGCGGTCGATGAACTGCCCGAGCAAGGCGCCGAGCAGAGCGCCGGGGATACTGGCGACGGCAAAACCGGCACCGGCGCCAATCACGGTGCTTGGCCACCACATGTCAGGCACGCTCGCCGATCAGGCGCTCGGCCTCGGCCAGGCGTTCGAGGGTGCCGACATCCACCCAGTGCCCGCGGTAGTGCTCACCACTGACCTGCCCCGCCGCCATGGCCTGACGCAGCAGCGGCGCCAGCTTGAAGGCACCAGGCTGGCAGCCCTCGAACAGCGCCGGGTGCAGCACCGAAAGGCCGCTGAAGGTTAGCGTGCCAGGCGCATCATCGCCATCGACCACCTGGCCGCCGCCCAGGCGGAAGTCACCGCGCCCATGGTGGCCCGGATTATCGACCAGTACCAGGTGCGCCAGGCCTTGCAAGGGCGCCTGCAAGCGGGTGAAGTCATAGTCGGTCCAGACATCGCCGTTGACCAGCAGGAACGGTGCATCCCCCAGCAGTGGCAAGGCCTTGAAGATGCCACCGCCGGTTTCCAGCGGCTCGCCTTCCGGCGAATAGCGGATGCGCAGGCCGAAGCGACTGCCATCACCCAGGTGATCTTCGATCTGCTGGCCAAGCCAGGCGTGGTTGATCACCACCTCGCTGATGCCCGCCGCGGCCAGGGCGTGCAAGTGATATTCGATCAGCGGCTGGCCCGCGACCGGGACCAACGGTTTGGGCGTATGCAGGGTCAACGGCCGCATGCGCTCGCCTTTGCCCGCTGCCAGGATCATTGCCTTCATGCACGCGCTCCGGCCTGCAACTCGGCAATCAGTTCGCCCAGCTCCGCCAATTCGGGCCGACGACCGATCACTTCTTCTATATAGGCGAAGAAACGCGGCACGTCGCCCAGGTAGCGAGGTTTGCCATCACGATGACAGATGCGGGCAAAGATACCGATCACTTTCAGGTGGCGCTGCACGCCCATCAGGTCGCTGGCGCGCTGGAATGCCTCGAAGTCAGCCTGCACCGGGATACCGGCAACCCGCGCCTTTTGCCAGTAATCACGCAACCAGCCCTCGACCCGCGCCTGAGGCCAGCTGATGAAGGCGTCCTTGAACAGGCAGGTGATGTCGTAGGTGACCGGGCCATAGACCGCATCCTGGAAGTCCAGCACACCGGGGTTGGGCGTGCTCTGCATCAGGTTGCGCGGCATGTAGTCGCGGTGCACCAGCACCTTGGGCTGGGCCAGGGCGCTGTCGATCAGCAGCTGGCTGACCCGCTGCCAGGCGGCTTGCTGGGCATCGCTGAAGGCCAGGCCAAGCTCACGGCCCACGTACCACTCGGGGAACAGCTCGACTTCACGGCGCAACAAGGCGTCGTCGTAGCTGGGCAGCGGCGCGTCCAGCGGCAGGCGCTGGAAGGCCAGCAGGGCGTCGATGGCATCGCTGAACAGGCTGTCGGCGTTGTCGGCATTGATGATGTCGAGGTAGGTCTGGTGGCCCAGGTCGCCCAGCAGCAGGAAGCCGCGCTCCAGGTCCTGGGCGTGAATCAGCGGCACGTGCACGTCGGCACTGGCCAGCAGGTGGTCAATGGCGACGAACGGTCGGCAATTCTCCTGTGGCGGGGGCGCATCCATGATCACGAAGCTGTGCCCGGCACCCTGCCAGCGGAAATAACGCCGGAAGCTGGCGTCGCTGCTGGCCGCGGTCAGACTGCCTGCGGGCACTTCGCCCCAGGCGTTTTTGCGGAAAAGATCTTTGAGCTGCTCATCGAGCCAGACCGTCAGTTGTTGCAGGCGTACATCGTGTTCAGGCATTACAAGGGTCTCCGACGGCCCTAGCCGTCAAGCGGGTCATGCTTTATTATCCAGCATCTTTTTCAGACCATCGAGAGGCGTGCGGCCCCACACGCGGGCAGATGGCACGCAGGAAGCCCGGACTAATAAGATGGCATTGAAATCCCCCGCGTTTCGTAGAAAGTTTCCGTTGCTGGTAACCGGCGGTCTGCTGGCCCTGCAACCTCTGGCCACGTCCTACGTGGTGGCAGCCGAACAGTTCGACTGCCAAGTGTCCGCCTCCGGTGGTTGGGACTGCAAGCCCAAGACCCCAGTCAACAACCTGCCGCCGCGCCCGGTGCATGAGGGTGCTGCCGTCAGCACCGGCACCGAAGCCGCGAGCGAAGGCGAAACGGCGGACCGGCCGATGCTGGTCACCGAAGCCAAGGGCCGAGCCCTGAAGTCGCGCAGCGAAGACTACAGCCACCTGGACTGGGTACCGCGAGAAAAGCTCACTGCCGCGCAGCTGGCCGAAACCGGCCCGTACTGTGGTGGCGCGTACATCGAGCCAACCCGCCCGGGCATGGCCGATACCACGCCGAAGGACGAGTCGCCGACCTACATCAACGCCAAGGTGTCCAAGTACCAGCAGGAGCAGCAGATCGCTACCCTCGCCGGTGACGTGGTCATGCGCCAGGGCAGCATGCAGGCCGAGGCGGACGAGGCCAACCTTTACCAGACCGAAAACCGTGGCGAGCTCAAGGGCAACGTCAAGATCCGTGACAACGGTTCGCTGGTAGTCGGTGACCAGGCGCAGATCCAGCTCGACACTGGCGAAGCCCAGGTCGACAACGCCGAATACGTGATGCACAAGTCGCACATCCGCGGCAGTGCCCTGTACGCCAAGCGTGGCGAAAACGCCATCATCCGCCTCAAGGATGGTACCTATACCACCTGCGAGCCGGGCAGCAACGCCTGGCAGCTGAAGGGCAACAACATCACCCTGAACCCGGCCACCGGCTTCGGTACAGCGACCAACGTTACGCTGCGGGTCAAGGATTTCCCGGTGTTCTACACACCGTACATCTACTTCCCGATCGACGACCGTCGCCAGTCCGGCTTCCTGCCGCCATCGTTCAGCAGCACCAGCGACACCGGCTTCATGCTGGTCACACCGTACTACTTCAACCTGGCGCCGAACTACGACGCCACGTTGTACCCGCGCTACATGACCAAGCGCGGCCTGCTGATGGAAGGCGAGTTCCGCTACCTGACGCCTTCCAGCGAAGGCCAGTTCGGTGGTGCGTACCTCAACGACAAGAACGACGACCGCAAAGACCAGACTGACTACAAAGAACAGCGCTGGATGACCAACTGGCAGCACAAAGGGGGCTTGAACGAGCGCCTGATGACCGAGGTGGACTACACCGACATCAGCGACCCGTTCTACTTCCAGGACCTGGAAACCGACCAGATTGGTGTTGAATCCCAGGACCTGCTGAACCAGCAGGGCGCGCTGACCTACCGGGGTGACAACTACACCGCGCGGCTGAACGTGCATGCCTACGAGATGGCCACCATCTCGAGGATCACCCCGTATGATCGCCTGCCACAGATCACCTTCAACGGTAAGCTGCCGTACGAACCGGGTGGCCTCAACATCGCCTACGAAACCGAGGCAGTCCGCTTCGATCGTGACTTGAAAGACGACTTCGTATTTGACAAGGACGGCAACCCGGACTTCTCCGCCGGTGCAGCAGGCCGTCGCCTGGACCAGAACGTCAGCGGTATTGCCCGTGCCAACGGCAACCGCTTCAACGTGGCACCGTCGATCAGCCTGCCGATGGAAGCCAGCTACGGCTTCCTGACTCCCAAGCTGAAGTATGCGTACACCCACTACGACCTGGATCTGGACAGCGAGGGCAAGGCCCAGGCCATCGCGCAGTCGGCCAACCCGGCGTACGGCAGCTATAACAGCTCGCTGAACCGCGATATCCCGATCTTCAGCGTGGATAGCGGGCTGTACTTCGACCGCAAGACGTCGTTGTTCGGCACCAACTACAAGCAGACCCTCGAACCGCGCATGTTCTATCTCTACGTCCCGTATGAGGACCAGAAGGACATCCCGCTGTTCGACTCGAGTGAAACCCTGTTCAGCTACGACTCGCTGTTCCGTGACAACCGCTTCAGCGGCACCGACCGTATCGGTGACGAGAACAAGCTGTCGCTGGGCGTGACCACCCGCTGGATCGAGGACAATGGCTTCGAACGCCAGAACTTCAGCATCGGCCAGGCGTACTACTTCAAGGACCGCAAGGTCCAGCTGCCAGGCATCGACTACCGCACCCGCGACGATGCCCAGTCCGACGTATCGCCGTACGCACTGATGTACAACTACTTCTTCAACCGCGACTGGCGCTTCAATTCGGACTTCAACTGGGACCCGGACAGCCGCAGCACCCGTTCGGGCAGCGCGATGTTCCACTACCAGCCTGAAGACAACCCGAACAAGGTGGTCAACCTCGGTTATCGCTACCGTAACGACACCATCTCCTACGACTCCGCTACGGGTACCTGGAAAGTGGGCGGTGGCGACTACGGCGTACCGGGTAGCCCGAACTACATCAAGGACTACTACAAGATCCAGCAGCATGACTTCTCGGTCATCTGGCCGATCGTTCCACAGTGGAGCGTCATCGCGCGCTGGCAGCATGACTACAACCGCAACCGCACCCTGGAAGCCATGGGCGGTTTCGAATACGACAACTGCTGCTGGAAGCTGCGTCTGATCAACCGTTACTGGATGGACTACGACGACTTCAGCCAGGCGCTTCCGACGAACGAAAAAGGCGACCATGGCATCTTCCTTCAGATCGTCCTGAAGGGTCTCGGTGGTGTAGTCGGCAACAAGGTCGAGTCTTTCCTCGACGAAGGCATTCAAGGTTACCGTGAACGTGAAGACCAAGCTTATTGATCGACTGCGCCCAGCGTTGCTGGGCGTTGCATTGCTGAGTGGCGCGGTGCATGCCGCGGTGCAACCTCTTGATCGCGTGGTGGCCATCGTCGACAATGACGTGGTCATGCAAAGCCAGCTGGACCAGCGCATCCACGAAGTGCAGCAGACCATCGCCAAACGTGGCGGCGGCGTGCCGCCGACGGGTGCCCTGGAGCAGCAGGTGCTGGAGCGCCTGATCGTCGAGAACCTGCAGCTGCAGATCGGCGAACGCTCCGGCATCCGCATCACCGACGAAGAGCTGAACCAGGCCATCGGCACCATTGCCCAGCGCAATGGCATGTCGCTGGACCAGTTCCGCGCGGCCCTGGCCCGTGACGGCCTGTCGTTCGACGACGCCCGCGAGCAGGTCAAGCGCGAGATGATCATCAGCCGTGTGCGCCAGCGCCGCGTGGCCGAGCGCATCCAGGTGTCCGAGCAGGAGGTGAAGAACTACCTCAATTCCGACCTCGGCAAGATGCAGATGTCGGAAGAGTACCGCCTGGCCAACATCCTCATCCCGACCCCGGAAGCGGCCAGCTCGGATGACATCCAGAAGGCTGCGCGCAAGGTCGGCGACCTGTACCAGCAACTGCGACAGGGCGCCGACTTCGGCCAGATGGCAATTGCCAACTCGGCGAGCGAAAACGCCCTGGAAGGCGGCGAGATGGGTTGGCGCAAAGCCGGCCAGCTGCCACCAGATTTCGCCAAGATGCTCAGCAGCATGCCGGTTGGCGAAATCACCCAGCCGATCCGCATTCCCAACGGCTTCATCATCCTCAAGCTCGAAGAGAAGCGCGGCGGCAGCGAGAACGTGTTGCGTGACGAAGTGCACGTGCGCCACATCCTGATCAAGCCGAGCGAAATCCGCAGCGAGGCGGCCACCGAGCAACTGGCCGAGCGCCTGTACGAGCGCATCAAGAACGGCGAAGACTTCGGCGAACTGGCGAAGAGCTTCTCGGAAGACCCAGGCTCGGCGCTCAACGGCGGCGACCTCAACTGGGTGGACCCGAACAGCCTGGTACCGGAGTTCCGCGAGCAGATGGCCAACGCCAGCCAAGGCGAAGTCACCCGTCCGTTCAAGACCCAGTACGGCTGGCATGTCCTGGAAGTGCTGGGCCGCCGCGCCACCGACAGCACCGAGCAGGCTCGCGAACAGCAGGCCCTGAGCGTACTGCGCAACCGCAAGTACGACGAAGAGCTGCAAACCTGGCTGCGCCAGATTCGCGACGAAGCCTACGTTGAAATCAAGCTGCCTGGCGCTGACCAGGCCGCCCAGTGAAGCCCCTGCGCTTCGCCGTCACCCCCGGCGAACCAGCCGGCATAGGCCCCGACCTGTGCCTGCTGCTCGCCGCAGACGCCCAGCCGCACCCCCTGATCGCTATCACCAGCCGTGACCTGCTCGCCGAGCGGGCCACGCAGTTGGGGCTGGCTGTCGACCTGTTGCCGGTAGCGCCGGGCCAATGGCCCGAGCAGCCGGCACCGGCGGGCAGCCTGTACGTCTGGGACACGCCCCTGGCGGCCCCGGTAGTGCCAGGCCAGCTGGACAAGGCCAATGCCGCGTTCGTGCTGCAAACCCTGACCCGCGCCGGGCAAGGCTGCCTGGACGGGCACTTCGCCGGGATGATCACCGCCCCGGTGCACAAGGGTGTCATCAACGAAAGCGGCATTGCCTTTTCCGGGCATACCGAATTCCTCGCCGAACTGACCCATACCGCGCAGGTGGTGATGATGCTGGCCACCCACGGCCTGCGCGTGGCCCTGGTGACCACACACCTGCCGTTGCGCGACATTGCCGACGCCATCACTGCCGAGCGCGTCGAACGTGTAACCCGCATCCTGCATGCAGACATGCGCGACAAGTTCGGCATTGCCAACCCGCGCATCCTGGTATGCGGCCTCAACCCGCACGCGGGTGAAGGTGGCCACCTGGGCCGCGAGGAAATCGACATCATCGAGCCGACCCTGGCCCGCCTGCGCACCGAGGGCATGGACCTGCGCGGGCCGCTGCCGGCCGATACCCTGTTTACCCCCAAGTATCTGGAGCACTGCGACGCAGTGCTGGCGATGTACCACGACCAGGGCCTGCCCGTACTCAAGTACAAAGGTTTTGGCGCAGCCGTGAACGTCACCCTGGGCCTGCCGATCATCCGCACGTCGGTTGACCACGGCACCGCCCTGGACCTTGCCGGCAGCGGCAAAGTCGACACCGGCAGCCTGCGCGTCGCGCTGGACACCGCCTACCAGATGGCCGAGAACCGACCATGAACGAGCAATACCAACACCGGGCGCGCAAGCGCTTCGGCCAGAACTTCCTGCACGACGCCGGCATCATCGACCGCATCCTGCGCGCCATCAACGCCAAGGCCGGTGAACACCTGCTGGAAATCGGCCCGGGCCAGGGCGCCCTGACCGAAGGCCTGCTGGGCAGCGGCGCACAGCTGGACGTAGTGGAACTGGACAAGGACCTTGTACCGATCCTGCAACACAAGTTCGCCAACCGCAGCAACTTCCGCCTGCACCAGGGCGACGCGCTGAAGTTCGATTTCAACCAGCTGGGTGTACCACCGCGCAGCCTCAAGGTAGTGGGCAACCTGCCCTACAACATTTCCACCCCGCTGATCTTCCACCTGCTCAGCCACGCCGGGCTGATCCGCGACATGCATTTCATGTTGCAGAAGGAGGTGGTCGAGCGCATGGCCGCAGGCCCAGGCGGTGGTGACTGGGGGCGGTTGTCGATCATGGTGCAGTACCACTGCCGCGTCGAACACCTGTTCAACGTCGGCCCGGGCGCCTTCAATCCGCCGCCGAAAGTGGACTCGGCGATCGTCCGCCTGGTGCCGCACGAAGTGTTGCCGCACCCCGCCAAGGATGCGCAACTGCTGGAGCGCGTGGTACGCGAGGCGTTCAACCAGCGCCGCAAGACCCTGCGCAACACCATGAAGGGCCTGCTCGACAGCGCGGCCATCGAGGCAGCGGGTGTGGACGGCAGCCTGCGCCCTGAACAGCTGGACCTGGCGGCCTTCGTGCGCCTGGCTGACCAGCTGGCCGACCAGCAGGCCTGACAGCCTGGATCAACCTCTTCGCGGGCACGCCCGCGAAGACGCCGGTACCGACCATAGCTATCTCCAAGCCGCCACACCGCTGGCCCTCCCCCCGCTCAATGGCCTAGACTGCATTATTGCGTCAGTTCTCCCAAGGCCCTTGCATGTCCGACCCCCGCTATCAGATCGACGTCAGCGTCGTGACCCGCTACCTCAAAGAACAATCCGACCCTGAAAACAGTCGTTTCGCTTTCGCCTACACCATCACCGTGCAGAACAACGGCTCGCTCAAGGCCAAGCTGCTGTCGCGCCACTGGCTGATCACCAACGGTGACGGCGAAGTCGAAGAAGTGCGCGGCGCCGGCGTGGTCGGCCAGCAGCCCAACATCGATCCTGGCCAGAGCCACACCTACAGCAGCGGTGCCGTGATCAGCACCCGCGTGGGCACCATGCAGGGCAGCTATCAGATGTTCGCTGAAGACGGCAAACGCTTCGATGCGCCGATCGCCCCCTTCCGCCTGGCGGTGCCCGGGGCGTTGCACTGATGGCCACCTACGCTGTCGGAGATCTGCAGGGCTGCCTGCAGCCACTCAAGTGCCTGCTCGAACGCGTCAGTTTCAACCCCGCCGTCGACCGCCTGTGGCTGGTCGGCGACCTGGTCAACCGCGGCCCTGAGTCGCTGGAAACCCTGCGCTTCCTGTATTCGATCCGCCAGTCGCTGGTGTGCGTGCTGGGCAACCATGACCTGCACCTGCTGGCCGTATGGCATAACGTCGAACGCCTGAAGAAGAGCGACACCCTGCGCGAGATCATCGAAGCGCCGGATGCCGACCAGCTATTCGACTGGCTGCGCCAGCAGAAACTGCTGCACTACGACGAGCCCCGGGGCATTGCCTTGGTGCACGCCGGCATTCCACCGCAATGGACCTTGGGCAAGGCCCTGGCCCTGGCCGGTGAGGTCGAGGAAGTGCTGCGCGACGACAGCCGCCTGAAGCAGTACCTGGACGGCATGTACGGCAACGAGCCGAACAAGTGGAGCAAGAACCTTTGCGGCGTCGAACGCCTGCGGGTCATCACCAACTACCTCACGCGCATGCGCTTCTGCACTGCCGAGGGCAAACTCGACCTCAAGAGCAAGGAAGGCCTGGACACCGCCCCCAAAGGCTACAAGCCCTGGTTCGCGCACAAGGAGCGCCGCTCACGCCACGTGAAGATCATCTTCGGCCACTGGGCGGCCCTGCTGGGCCAGGTTGACGAACCCGGCATCATTGCCCTGGACACCGGCTGCGTGTGGGGTGGCGCCATGACCCTGTACAACGTCGACAGCGGCGAATACCACCGCTGTGACTGCGCCGACGACGGCACCCTGCGCCAACCGGCACAACCCACTACACTCAACGACCCCACCTGAAGGAAGTAGTAACCATGAGCGAATTCAAGCGCATCCCTCCTCAGCAGGCCTTGGAGCTTCGCAAGAAAGAAGGTGCGGTCGTCGTCGATATTCGCGACCCTCAGGCTTTCGCCGCCGGCCACATTACCGGTGCCAAGCATCTGGATAACCAGTCGGTCGCCGAGTTCATTCGCAACGCCGACCTCGATGCCCCGACCTTGGTGGTGTGCTACCACGGCAACTCCAGCCAGAGCGCCGCAGCCTACCTGGTCAACCAAGGGTTTTCCGACGTTTACAGCGTCGACGGCGGCTTTGAACTGTGGCGCGCCACCTACCCGGCCGAGACCGCCCAGGGCGCTGCCGAATAATTTTTTCATCTACACTGCAGCCCGCGCACAGCGTGGGCTTGCGGCTTATCTGACGAACGGTCGACCACAACTTCTCCGTACCTCGCCCTTGACCTTGCGGATAACCAACTATTCTTAAGCGCAGGCCATCCAGAAAAAGGGGAGAGCCGGTACACCGGCGTGCGGGTCATCGGTAGCGTTACAGGGTGTTTGGGGGGTATACAGCAATCGGCAACCCCGGTTGCGTGCCAGCATCAGCTGACTGATCCGGCGTCGTCTCAACGTATCGAGCGAGGTGACGTCATGAGTATTTTTAGCCACTTCCAACAACGTTTCGAGTCAACGCGCCAGGAAGAATTAACGCTGCAGGAGTACCTCGAGCTGTGCAAAGAGGATCGCAGTGCCTACGCATCGGCGGCCGAACGCCTGTTGCTGGCCATCGGTGAGCCAGAGCTGATCGACACCTCTACCAACTCCAGGCTGTCGCGTATCTTCTCCAACAAGGTCATCCGCCGCTATCCGGCGTTTGCCGACTTCCATGGCATGGAAGAGTGCATCGACCAGATCGTGTCGTACTTCCGCCACGCCGCCCAAGGCCTGGAAGAGAAGAAGCAGATCCTCTACCTGCTGGGCCCGGTGGGCGGCGGTAAATCCTCGCTGGCGGAAAAACTCAAGCAGCTGATGGAAAAGGTACCGTTCTACGCCATCAAGGGCTCGCCGGTATTCGAGTCGCCATTGGGGCTGTTCAATGCCAGCGAAGACGGGGCGATTCTCGAGGAAGAATTCGGCATCCCGCGGCGCTACCTGAACACCATCATGTCGCCCTGGGCCACCAAGCGCCTGCAGGAGTTCGGCGGCGACATCAGCAAGTTCAAGGTGGTGAAGCTGTACCCGTCGATCCTCAACCAGGTCGCCATCGCCAAGACCGAACCGGGTGACGAGAACAACCAGGACATCTCGGCCTTGGTCGGCAAGGTGGATATCCGCAAGCTCGAGGAATTCCCGCAGAACGACGCCGACGCCTACAGTTATTCGGGGGCGCTGTGCCGGGCCAACCAGGGCCTGATGGAATTCGTCGAGATGTTCAAGGCCCCGATCAAGGTCTTGCACCCGTTGCTCACCGCCACACAGGAAGGTAACTACAACAGTACCGAAGGCCTCGGTGCCATCCCCTACTCCGGGATCCTCCTGGCCCACTCCAACGAATCGGAATGGCACACCTTCCGCAACAACAAGAACAACGAGGCGTTCATCGACCGGATCTACATCGTCAAGGTGCCGTACTGCCTGCGTGTCAGCGACGAAATCAAGATCTACGACAAGCTGCTGGTAAACAGTTCGCTGGCCAAGGCCCACTGCGCCCCGGACACGCTGAAGATGCTGGCCCAGTTCACTGTGCTTTCGCGCCTGAAAGAGCCGGAAAATTCAAACATCTACTCGAAAATGCGGGTGTACGACGGGGAAAACCTCAAGGACACCGATCCAAAGGCCAAGTCGATCCAGGAGTACCGCGATGCCGCGGGCGTCGACGAGGGCATGAACGGCCTGTCGACCCGCTTCGCGTTCAAGATCCTGTCCAAGGTGTTCAACTTCGACCCGCATGAAGTGGCTGCCAACCCGGTGCACCTGCTGTACGTCCTGGAGCAGCAGATCGAGCAGGAACAGTTCCCTGCCGAAGTGCGCGAGCGCTACCTGCGCTACCTGAAGGAGTACCTGGCACCGCGCTACATCGAGTTCATCGGCAAGGAAATCCAGACCGCGTACCTGGAGTCCTACAGCGAGTACGGGCAGAACATCTTCGACCGCTACGTGCTGTACGCCGACTTCTGGATCCAGGATCAGGAATACCGCGACCCGGAAACCGGCGAAATTCTCAACCGTATCGCCCTCAACGAAGAACTGGAGAAGATCGAGAAGCCGGCCGGCATCAGCAACCCGAAAGATTTCCGCAACGAAATCGTCAACTTCGTGCTGCGTGCGCGGGCCAACAACAACGGCAAGAACCCGAGCTGGCTGAGCTATGAAAAGCTGCGGGTAGTGATCGAGAAGAAAATGTTCTCCAACACCGAGGACCTGCTGCCGGTCATCAGTTTCAACGCCAAGGCCAGCAAGGAGGACCAACAGAAACACAACGACTTCGTCACGCGCATGGTGGAACGTGGCTACACCGACAAACAGGTTCGCCTGCTGTCGGAATGGTACCTGCGGGTCAGGAAATCGCAATAAAGCGGCAAGCTACAAGCCGCAAGCTCCAGGCTGTACGGCGCCGAGCGCAAGCCCGGCGCTGCAGCCTGCAGCAGCGGTGGCTGCTCTTTCCTGCAGCCTGAAGCTTGTGGCTTGCAGCTGCTCCAGCTACCGGAGGGACCATGAGCTACGTTATCGACCGACGCCTGAACGGCAAAAACAAGAGCACGGTCAACCGCCAGCGCTTTCTGCGGCGGTACCGCGAACACATCAAGAAGGCCGTCGAAGAGGCGGTGAGCCGCCGTTCCATCATGGACATGGAACATGGCGAGCAGATCAGCATTCCGGGGCGCGACATCGACGAACCGGTGCTGCACCATGGTCGCGGTGGCAAGCAGACCATCGTGCATCCGGGCAACAAGGAGTTCACCGCTGGCGAACACATCCCCAGGCCACAAGGTGGCGGGGGTGGTAGCGGCCGTGGCAAGGCCGGCAACTCCGGCGAGGGCATGGACGACTTCGTCTTCCAGATCACCCAGGAAGAGTTCCTCGAATTCATGTTCGAGGACCTCGAACTGCCCAACCTGGTCAAACGTCACCTGACCGGTGCCGACACCTTCAAGACCGTGCGCGCCGGTATCGCCAACGAAGGCAACCCGTCCCGCATCAACATCGTGCGCACCCTGCGCTCGGCGCATGCCAGGCGCATCGCCCTGACCGGCAGCAGCCGTGCCCTGCTGCGCGAAGCGCAGAAGGAACTTGCCCGGCTGAAGATCGAGGAGCCGGATAATTTCACTGATATCCAGGAAGTCGAACAGGAAATCGAACGCCTGAAAGCCCGCATCAACCGCCTGCCCTTCCTCGACACCTTCGACCTCAAGTACAACCTGCTGGTCAAGCAGCCCAACCCCAGTTCCAAGGCGGTGATGTTCTGCCTGATGGACGTGTCCGGTTCGATGACCCAGGCCACCAAGGACATTGCCAAACGCTTCTTCATCCTGCTGTACCTGTTCCTCAAGCGTAATTACGACCGCATCGAAGTGGTGTTCATCCGCCACCACACCAGCGCCCGTGAAGTCGACGAGGAAGAATTCTTCTATTCCCGGGAAACCGGCGGCACCATCGTTTCCAGCGCGCTCAAGCTGATGCAGGAGATCATGGCCGAGCGCTACCCGGCCAGTGACTGGAACATCTACGCCGCCCAAGCCTCGGACGGCGACAACTGGAACGACGACTCGCCGATCTGCCGCGATATCCTGTCCAAGCAAATCATGCCGCATGTGCAGTACTACACTTACGTCGAGATCACCCCACGTGAGCACCAGGCGCTGTGGTACGAATACGAGCGCATCGGCGAAGCCTTCCCCGACACGTTCGCCCAGCAGCAGTTGGTATCGGCCGGCGATATCTACCCGGTCTTCCGTGAACTCTTCCAGCGCAGGTTAGCCACATGACCGCCAGAGCACAGAGACGCCAACCCATTTCCACCGGGTCCGAGTGGACGTTCGAACTGATCCAGACCTACGACCGGGAAATCAGCCGCCTGGCCGAGCGTTACGCCCTGGACACCTACCCCAACCAGATCGAGGTGATTACCGCCGAGCAGATGATGGACGCCTACGCCTCGGTCGGCATGCCGCTGGGCTATCACCACTGGTCCTATGGCAAACAGTTCCTCAGCACGGAAAAGTCCTATAGCCGTGGCCAGATGGGCCTGGCCTACGAAATCGTGATCAACTCCGACCCGTGCATCGCCTACCTGATGGAAGAAAACACCATGTGCATGCAGGCACTGGTAATCGCCCATGCCTGCTACGGCCATAACAGCTTCTTCAAGGGCAACTACCTGTTCCGCACCTGGACCGACGCCAGCTCGATCATCGACTACCTGGTGTTCGCCAAGCA
The DNA here is from genome assembly GCF_916618955.1 of Pseudomonas sp. Marseille-Q3773. Lineage (NCBI taxonomy): Bacteria > Pseudomonadati > Pseudomonadota > Gammaproteobacteria > Pseudomonadales > Pseudomonadaceae > Pseudomonas > Pseudomonas sp. Marseille-Q3773. The sequence continues at coordinate 4,843,030 of NZ_OU745390.1, read as the reverse complement.
GTACATCGCCCAGTGCGAAGAGCGCCACGGCATCGATGCCGTGGAGGACCTGATCGACTCATGCCATGCGCTGATGAACTACGGCGTCGACCGCTACAAGCGCCCTTACCCCATCTCCGCCGAAGAGGAACGGCGCCGGCAGAAGGAACGCGAGGAGCACCTGCAACGGCAGATCAACGACCTGTGGCGAACCATCCCGAAGAGCGCAGACAAGGGCAACGAACGCGATGATGCGCGCTTCCCCGCCGAACCGCAGGAGAACATCCTGTATTTCATCGAGAAAAACGCCCCGCTGCTGGAGCCGTGGCAACGTGAAGTGGTGCGCATCGTGCGCAAGATTGCCCAGTACTTCTACCCGCAACGCCAGACCCAGGTCATGAACGAAGGCTGGGCGACTTTCTGGCACTACACCCTGATGAACGACCTGTACGACGAGGGGCTGATTACTGAAGGCTTCATGATGGAATTCCTGCAATCGCACACCAGTGTGGTGTTCCAGCCTGGCTTCGACAGCCCGTACTACAACGGCATCAACCCCTACGCGCTGGGTTTTGCGATGTACACCGACATCCGCCGCATGTGCGAAAACCCGACCGAGGAAGATCGCCGCTGGTTCCCCGACATTGCCGGCAGTGACTGGCTTTCTACCATCAAGTTCGCCATGAGCAGCTTCAAGGACGAGAGCTTCATCCTGCAATACCTGTCACCCAAGGTGATGCGTGACCTCAAGCTGTTCAGCATTCTCGATGATGACCAGCGCGACGACCTGCTGGTGCCGGCCATTCACGACGAGGCCGGCTACCGGACCATTCGCGAGCAACTCGCGGCGCAGTACAACCTGGGCAACCGCGAACCGAATGTGCAGATCTGGAGCGTCGATCGCCGCGGCGACCGCTCGCTGACCCTGCGCCATCAACAACACAACCGTAAACCGCTGGGCGATTCCACAGACGAAGTGCTCAAGCACCTGCACCGCCTGTGGGGCTTCGATATACACCTGGAGACCGTGCAGGGCGACCAGGTAATGAAGACCCACCACATGCCACCGCGCGGCGAGCACGGCGAAAACGCCGACTACGGGCGCATGGACCTCGCCGTCATCCACCACCTCTGATGCTACGCCATGGCTGTCGACAGGTTATCCTGTCGGCAGTTATGGAGAGCAGCACATGCACATCTACAAAGTCGGCGGCGCCGTGCGCGACCGCTTGCTCGGTCGCCCGGTGAGCGATATCGACTGGCTGGTGGTCGGCGCCACGGTCGAGGAAATGCACGCCAAGGGCTACCGCCCGGTCGGGGCTGACTTCCCGGTATTCCTGCACCCGAAAACCGGCGAGGAATACGCCCTCGCACGCACCGAGCGCAAGAATGGACGTGGTTACGGTGGTTTCACCTTTCATGCCAGCCCCGACGTGACGCTGGAAGAAGACCTGATTCGCCGAGACCTGACCATCAATGCAATGGCCGAGGACGAAGCAGGCGTTCTGTACGACCCCTACCACGGCAAGAGCGATCTTGATCAGCGCCTGTTACGCCACGTTTCCCCGGCATTTGCCGAAGATCCCTTGCGTGTCTTGCGGGTTGCGCGCTTCGCCGCCCGTTATGCACCGCTGGGTTTCCGGGTGGCCGAGGAAACCTTGGAACTGATGCGTCAGATCAGCGCTTCAGGTGAATTGCAGGCGTTGACTGCCGAACGCAGTTGGAAGGAAATCGAGCGGGCGCTGATGGAAGCGCAGCCGCAGGTATTCTTCCAGGTGCTGCGTGCTTGTGGTGCCCTGCCGGAGCTGCTGCCTGAGCTTGAAGACGATACCCAGGCGCTGCTGGCGCTGGAACAGGCTGCCCTGCATGAGCAGGCCCTGCCGGTGCGCTGGGCCTGCCTGCTGCACGGGCTGACCACTGCCTCGATCAAAGCCGTCAATCAGCGTCTCAAGGCGCCGCGGGGATGCCAGGAGCTGGCGTTGCTGACGGGGGAATGCCTGGCACAGGGCAACCAGGCACTGGCGCTGCCTGCTACGGCGCTGCTGGAGTTGTTGCTCAAGTTCGATGTGTACCGGCGGCCGCAGCGGTTCGAGGATTTCCTGGTCGCTTGCCAGATGATCGCACTGGGCGAGGGCAAGGCAGGTTATCCACAGGCCGATTACCTGCGAGGGGCGGCAGCGGCAGCGCGGGCGGTGGATGTGAAACCGTTGGTGCAGGCTGGGTTTACTGGCCAGGCACTGGGCGAAGCGCTCAAAGCCCAGCGGTTGAAAGCGCTTGAGGCTTACCAGCGCGGTTAGACATACCGGCCCTTTCGCGGCTAAAGCCGCTCCTACAAGGCTCAAGCTTTGCCTTTAGGAGCGGCTTCAGCCGTAATCACCGGCACAGCCGGTGCCAGCCACCGCGTCGCCTGCTTTGCGGAGGAATCTGCTCCTACCGCTGGCTTCAAATATCCTTTACCTGCAGCGGCCTCAGCCGCGAAAGGGCCGGCACAGGCTCAAGCCGGAGTCAATTGCAACCCACGCCACTCAAAGGCAACCGGTGCCAGTACCTGGTCAATCCGCGCTTCCTGCCACAACTGCGCCATGCGCTTGCCCACCCCCGGATGTACCAGGTCAGGCGCCAGCAGCGATAGCGGCCACAGCACGAAGGCGTTCTTCAGGATCTCGGCACGGGGCAGCACCAGCCCATCGAACGTGCCGAGCAAATCGTCATACATCAGCACATCGATATCCAGCGGCAGCCCCTTGCGGTCCGGCGCATAGCGGCCGTTGTCAGCCTCGATGAATTTCAACCGGCGGTCCAGTTCGATCAACGGCAACGCCGTCTGCCCGGTTACCACGAAGTTGATGAACGGCCCGCTCTTGATGCCTACCGCCTGGCTTTCGAATGCCGGCGAACAGCGCATGCCAGTGAGGATACCGGCCAACGCATCGAGCCCGGCGCACAAGTGCGCCTCACGGTCGATATTGCTGCCAAGGCCCAGGTAAACCGTGCTCAGAGACATCCGCGCTCGATCTCCACGCCAACACCACCTCGGGCCGCCGGCACCGCCCCCGGCTTGGTCAGCTTCAACCGCACCCATGGGATGTGGAACTCGTCCATCAACGTTGCCACCAGGCGCTCGGCAAAGGTTTCCACCAGTTCGAAGCGGGCCTGTTCGGCAAACGCCTGGATACGCGCCGACACACTGGCGTAATCCAGCGCCAGGCTCAGGTCGTCACCAGCAGCAGCCGGGCGGTTGTCCCAGGCAAAGCTCAGGTCCAGGCGCAAGCACTGGCGAATATCCCGCTCCCAGTCATAGGCACCGATGACGGTATCGACTTCCAGGCCTTCGATGAACACTCTGTCCAAGCACTTCTCTCCACAGCACGACAAGGGCGACTGGCGCCGTTAGAATCAGGGCGTCCTCGCCCGGAATAGTTAGCATGTTTTGGTTACTGGCGCTGCTCGCCTACTTGCTCGGCTCGCTGTCCTTCGCCATTGTACTCAGCCGCCTGGCGGGCAGCCCGGACCCGCGTTCCAGCGGTTCAGGCAACGCCGGCGCCACTAACATGCTACGCCTGGCAGGCCGCAAACTGGCGATCCTGACCCTGCTTGGCGACCTGTGCAAGGGCCTGTTGCCGGTATTGCTCGCCCGCCTTGCCGGGCTGGACCTGCAGGCGCAGGCCTGGGTTGGCGTGTGCGCGGTGCTGGGCCACCTGTTCCCGCTGTACTTCCGCTTCCGCGGCGGCAAGGGCGTGGCGACCGCCGCCGGCATGCTCATGGCCCTGTACTTCCCGGCCGCACTACTGGCCATCGGCGCCTGGCTGCTGACCTTCTACCTTACCCGCACCAGCTCGCTGGCCGCGCTGATCGCCACGCCGCTGACCTTGCCCTTGCTGGCCTGGCGGGAACCCGAGGCGCTGCTGCCGATCAGCGTGCTCACGCTGATGATCGTATGGCGCCACCGCAACAACCTGCGCGACCTGTTCGCCGGACGTGAACGGCATTTCTAGCCATCAGACCGGCGGCAACTGCTCCATCGACCAGCGTGCCTGCACACTGATTGCCAGGTCCTGCTGCTGCCCGGCCAACAACCGCTGGCAGCCAGCGTAGGCGATCATCGCGCCGTTATCGGTACAGAACTGCGGGCGCGCGTAGTACACGTTGCCCTTGATGCTGGCGAGCATGTCCTCGAGGGATGCGCGCAGGGCCTTGTTGGCGCTGACGCCACCGGCGATGACCAGGCGCTTGAGGCCGGTCTGCTTCAGCGCCCGCTTGCACTTGATGGTCAGAGTCTCCACCACTGCCTGCTGGAACGCCAGGGACAGGTCGCAACGGGTTTGTTCGTTGTCGTCACCAGCATCGCGACACTGCTGCCAGGTGTTCAGGGCAAAGGTTTTCAGGCCGCTGAAGCTAAACTCCAGGCCCGGGCGGTCGGTCATCGGCCGCGGGAACACGAAGCGCCCCGGCACACCACGCTCGGCCAGGCGAGCGATTTCCGGGCCACCGGGGTAGTTCAGGCCGATCAGCTTGGCGGTCTTGTCGAACGCTTCGCCGGCGGCGTCATCCAGGCTCTCACCCAACAGCTCGTAGTGGCCTATGCCATCGACGCGCACCAGCTGGGTGTGGCCGCCCGAGACCAACAAGGCGACGAACGGAAACTCAGGCGGATTCTGCTCCAGCATGGGTGCCAGCAGATGGCCTTCCATGTGGTGTACGCCAATCGCCGGGATGCCCCAGGCAAAGGCCAGCGCCTGAGCACAGGATGCGCCCACCAGCAAGGCCCCGACCAGGCCGGGGCCGGCGGTGTAGGCAATAGCGTCGATCTCGGTGGCGACGCAGCCGGCCTCGGCCAGCACCTGGCGGATGAGCGGCAACATGCGCTTGACGTGGTCACGCGAGGCAAGCTCGGGTACCACACCGCCGAACACGCGGTGCAGGTCGATCTGGCTGAACAGGGCGTCGGCCAACAAACCGCGCTCGCTGTCATATAATGCGACGCCAGTTTCGTCGCAGGATGTTTCCAATCCCAGTACTAGCATGGGTTCGTCCCTTGTGGGGGCTGAATTCGAAGCCGCGCATGATAGTCCCCGTGTCGGATGCCGACCAGCGGTTTTCGATCAGAGGCTTTGCATTCCGGCTTGCTAAGGGTTAACATCCGCAACCCTTGAAAACCGACGTTCTCCAGCACACCTTTGTTTTGCCAGGAGCACGTCTACCCCGGTAATGAATTAAGGTAGCCCTGGATGCCAGCCGTCAAAGTTAAAGAGAACGAACCCTTCGACGTAGCTCTGCGTCGTTTCAAGCGCTCCTGCGAAAAAGCCGGTGTACTGGCTGAAGTTCGTAGCCGCGAGTTTTACGAGAAGCCGACCGCCGAGCGTAAGCGCAAAGCAGCTGCTGCTGTTAAGCGTCACGCCAAGAAAGTTCAGCGCGAACAGCGCCGCGCCGTTCGTCTGTACTAATACAGGCGTTCTACGCAAAGCTTCTGCCCTGCCCGGCTAACCGCCGGGCGATGGCAGTGGTCGCTTCACACTTGAGCAGCTAGCTCAAGGCCCAGCACAAGCTTCTTGCGAACTGCACATGGGCAACCTGCCTGAAACGTCAGAGCTGGTCTTCCTTGTTGTATGACCAGACGTGCACGTCCGACTGACGGGCCCTCCAGGGCTGGCGACGAGCACATTTTCCCTCGTACTTCTCCAAGCGGCACCCGCCCCATTCGGCGCGTGAGCGATTAGACTTGCCAGTTGCCAGATGACGAGACTGCCATGGCCGGGCTGATTCCCCAGAGTTTCATTGACGACCTGATCAACCGCCTCGACATCGTCGATGTGGTGAGTTCGCGCGTCCAGCTGAAAAAGACCGGCAAGAACTACTCTGCCTGCTGCCCGTTCCACAAGGAAAAGACCCCTTCCTTCACGGTCAGCCCCGACAAGCAGTTCTATTACTGTTTCGGCTGTGGTGCCGGTGGCAACGCCCTGGGCTTCGTCATGGACCACGACAACCTGGACTTTCCCCAGGCAGTCGAGGAGCTGGCCCGCGCCGCCGGCATGGAAGTACCCCGCGAGCAAGGCCGCCGCGACCACAAGCCGCGCCAGCCCACCGATTCGCCGCTGTACCCGCTACTGGACGCGGCCTCGGAGTTCTACCGCCAGGCACTGCGCAGCCACCCGACCCGCAAGGCGGCGGTGGACTACCTCAAGGGCCGCGGCCTATCCGGCGAGATCGCCCGCGATTTCGGCCTGGGCTTCGCCCCACCTGGCTGGGACAACCTGCTCAAGCACCTGGGTGCCGACAGCCTGCAGCAGAAGGTGATGATCGACGCCGGCCTGCTGATCGAAAACGCCGAAACCGGCAAGCGCTACGACCGCTTCCGCGACCGGGTGATGTTCCCGATCCGTGACAGCCGCGGGCGCATCATCGCCTTCGGTGGCCGGGTGCTCGGCGACGACAAGCCGAAGTACCTGAACTCCCCGGAAACCCCGGTATTTCACAAGGGCCAGGAACTGTACGGCCTGTACGAGGCGCGCAAGCATAACCGCAACCTCGACGAAATCATCGTCGTCGAGGGCTACATGGACGTCATCGCCCTGGCCCAGCAGGGCCTGCGCAATGCCGTGGCCACCCTCGGCACCGCCACCAGCGAAGAGCATCTCAAGCGCCTGTTCCGCGTTGTGCCCAGCGTGCTGTTCTGCTTCGACGGCGACCAGGCCGGGCGCAAGGCCGCCTGGCGTGCCCTGGAGTCGACCCTGCCGAACCTGCAGGACGGCCGCCGTGCGCGCTTCCTGTTCCTGCCCGAAGGCGAGGACCCGGACAGCCTGGTGCGCGCCGAAGGCACCGATGCCTTCATGGCCCGCATCAACCAGCACGCCCAGCCGCTGGCCGACTACTTCTTCGAGCAACTGGGCGTCGAAGCCGACCCGCGCTCGCTGGAAGGCAAGGCGCACATGGCGACCCTGGCAGCACCGCTGATCGAAAAGATCCCCGGCGCCAACCTGCGCCAGCTGATGCGCAACCGCCTGCGCGAGATCACCGGCCTCGACCCGCAGCAGGTCGAGCAATTGGCGCAACACGCCCCGGCCCCCGGCAACGTGCCGGACTATGACCCTGGCTACGATTACGATGCCATGGCCAGCTACACCCCCGACTACGGCGACATGCCGCAGCACGACTACGCCGCCGCCCATCAGGAGCAGGCATGGAAACCGAACAAGGGCAGCGGCAAGAAGCCATGGAGCGACAAGCCCTGGGACAAGAACCGCAAGGGCGGCAAACCCTGGCAACAACGTGACGAAGCACCACCGCGCGTGCCGGCCCCGGTCGAACCGCCGACCCTGGCTGCCCTGCGTACCCTGCTGCACCATCCGTTGCTGGCCGGCAAGGTGGAAGACGCCAGCCACTTCGCCGACGAAGAACACCTGTACAGCCAGCTGCTGGTGGCCCTGATCGAAGCCGCGCAGAAAAATCCTGGGCTAAGCTCAATGCAGTTGATCGCACGTTGGCACGGCACCGAACAGGGCCGTCTGCTACGGGCGCTGGCGGAAAAGGAATGGCTGATCGTGGCCGACAACCTTGAACAACAGTTTTTCGACACTATAACTAGCTTGTCCGCCCGCCAACGCGAGCGCAGCCTGGAACAACTGCTCAGGAAATCACGTCAAAGCGAATTGACCAGCGAGGAAAAATCCCAGCTCCTCGCCCTGCTGAGCCGGAATGTTCCCGCACAAACGCCGACCTCATCTGGCGCGTGAGGCCCATGCTCGGGTATAATCCTCGGCTTGTTTTTTGCCCGCCAAGACCTTCAGTGGATAGGGTGTTATGTCCGGAAAAGCGCAACAGCAGTCTCGTATCAAAGAGTTGATCACCCGCGGTCGTGAGCAGGGCTACCTGACTTACGCGGAGGTCAACGACCACCTGCCTGAGGATATTTCAGATCCGGAACAGGTGGAAGACATCATCCGCATGATCAACGACATGGGGATCAACGTATTCGAGAGTGCTCCGGATGCGGATGCCCTTCTGTTGGCGGAAGCCGACACCGACGAAGCTGCGGCCGAAGAAGCCGCTGCTGCGTTGGCGGCAGTTGAAACCGATATCGGCCGCACGACCGACCCGGTGCGCATGTACATGCGCGAAATGGGTACCGTCGAGCTGCTGACCCGCGAAGGCGAGATCGAAATCGCCAAGCGTATCGAGGAAGGCATCCGTGAAGTCATGGGCGCCATCGCCCACTTCCCGGGCACTGTCGACTACATTCTCGGCGAATATGATCGCGTTACCAGCGAAGGCGGTCGCCTGTCCGACGTGCTCAGCGGTTACATCGACCCTGACGACAACATCGCCGCACCGACCGAAGAAGTGCCGATCCCGGGTGCCAAGGCCGCCGCTGCGAAGGAAGAGTCCGACGACGACGAGGAAGAGTCCGAAAGCGGTGACGACGAGGAAGAGGCCGAGAGCGGCCCGGACCCGGAAGTTGCCCGCCAGCGTTTCGGTGCCGTCGCCGACCAGCTGCAGGCCACCAATAAGGTCCTGAAGAAAAACGGTCGCGCACACAAGGATAGCATCGAGGCCCTGCAGGCCCTGGCCGACCTGTTCATGCCGATCAAGCTGGTACCCAAGCAGTTCGAGGTACTGGTAGAGCGTGTGCGTGACGCGCTGAACCGCCTGCGCCAGCAAGAGCGTGCCATCATGCAGCTGTGCGTGCGTGATGCGCGCATGCCACGCGCCGACTTCCTGCGCATGTTCCCCGGTAACGAAACCGACCAGACCTGGAGCGGTGACCTGGCCAAGCGCAACACCAAGTGGGCTGCCGCCCTGGGTGAGAAGGACGCAGCCATCGTCGCTTGCCAGCAGAAGCTGATCGACCTTGAGAACGAAAGCGGCCTGACCGTTGCCGAGATCAAGGAAATCAACCGTCGCATGTCGATCGGTGAAGCCAAGGCCCGCCGCGCCAAGAAAGAAATGGTCGAGGCGAACCTGCGTCTGGTGATCTCCATCGCCAAGAAGTACACCAACCGTGGCCTGCAGTTCCTCGACCTGATCCAGGAAGGCAACATCGGCTTGATGAAAGCGGTGGACAAGTTCGAATACCGTCGCGGCTACAAGTTCTCGACCTACGCTACCTGGTGGATCCGTCAGGCGATTACCCGTTCGATCGCCGACCAGGCACGCACCATCCGTATCCCGGTGCACATGATCGAGACGATCAACAAGCTCAACCGTATTTCCCGCCAGATGCTGCAGGAAATGGGTCGCGAACCGACCCCGGAAGAGCTTGGCGAGCGCATGGAAATGCCTGAGGACAAGATCCGCAAGGTACTGAAGATCGCCAAAGAGCCGATCTCCATGGAAACGCCGATCGGTGACGACGAAGATTCGCACCTGGGCGACTTCATCGAGGACTCGACCATGCAGTCCCCGATCGACGTGGCCACGGTCGAAAGCCTCAAGGAAGCCACCCGCGACGTGCTCTCGGGCCTCACCGCGCGTGAAGCCAAGGTGCTGCGCATGCGCTTCGGTATCGACATGAACACCGACCACACCCTTGAAGAGGTGGGCAAGCAGTTCGACGTGACCCGTGAGCGGATCCGTCAGATCGAAGCGAAGGCGTTGCGCAAACTGCGCCACCCCACTCGCAGCGAGCACCTGCGCTCCTTCCTCGACGAGTGATGACAAACCCCGGCCCAGCAGGCCGGGGTTTTTTCTTTCTGCTCCTGGAAACGCCCACATGGATCGTGCAGGCCTCGACGAAAGACTCCACCTTTCGCCCCACGCCGGCAGCAATGCCCGTCTACACTCGATTCAGTCATCCTGAATGCGAGGCCGCTATGTCCCTGTTGCCGGCCATCCTGTTGATGTTCCTGGCTTTGTGGAACACAACGGCCGGCGCCCTGACCCTGACAGATGAGGAGAAGGCCTGGCTGGCTGCCCACCCGCAGCTGAGCCTGGGTGTAGACGCCTCTTGGCCACCGTTCGAGTTTCGCGACCAGGAGGGCCGCTACCAGGGATTGGCCGCCGATTACATCGCCACCATCCAGCAACGCCTGGAGGTGGCGCTCAAACCGGTCGAACCGCACAGTTGGACCGAAGTACTGACGCTGGCGCAGGAAAACCGCATCGACCTGCTGCCCGGCATCATGTCCACCCCCGAGCGCCAGGCCTACCTGGCCTTCACCCGCCCGTACCTCGACTTCCCCATCGTCATCCTTGCCCACAAGGGCGGAGCACAGCCGCGCAACCTCGACGAACTGTACGGCCTGAAGGTGGCCGTGGTGGAAAATTACGCCCCTCACGAATTGCTGCGCACGCATCACCCAGACCTCAACCTAGTGGCGCTGCCCAATGTCAGCTCCACCCTGCAGGCCCTGGCCACCGATGAGGTGGACGCCGTGGTCGGTGACCTCGCGTCGAGTATCTGGAGCCTGCGCCAGCTCAAGCTGGACGGTCTCTATGTCAGTGGCGAGACGCCCTACCGCTACCAGTTGGCCATGGCCGCACCACGCGACAAGAAGGTACTGGTTGGCATTCTGGACAAGGTGATGGCTGACATGAGCAGCGGCGAAGTCAGCCAGATCCAGCAACGCTGGGTGGGCAATGTGGTCGACCAACGGATGTTCTGGTCCGACCTGGTGGTGTATGGCCTGCCAGCGGTACTGATATTGATGGCGGTGCTGGCAGTGGTCATTCGCATCAACCGCCGCCTCAGCTCGGAGATTTCCCGGCGCATCGCCCTCGAACAGGAGCTGCGCAGCAGCGAATATCGCTACCGCAGCCTGGTCGAGGGCCTCTCCGCCATAGCCTGGGAGGCCGACGCCAACGACTTCGTCTACAGCTACGTGTCACCTCACGCCGAAGACCTGCTGGGCTATCCGCTGAGCGACTGGTTAAAGCCCGGCTTCTGGCGCAGTATCCTGCACCCGGATGATGCCCTGTGGGCCCAGGCCTATTGCGACAGCGAAACGGCGGCCAGACGTGACCACAGCCTGGACTATCGGGTGATCCGGGCCGATGGCCAGCCGCTGTGGGTACGCAACATCGTCAGCATGATCGAGCATGGCCACAAGCCGGTGATGCGTGGGCTGATGATCGACATCAGCGAAACCAAGCGCACCGAGAATGCCCTGCGCCTGTCGGAACAGAAGTTCGCCTCGGTGTTCCAGCAGTGCCCCGATATATTGCTGATTGCCCGCCACAGCGATGGCTGCCTGCTGGAAGTGAACGAAGCGTTCGAAGAGCAGATCGGCCTCACCCCGGACCAGGTGATCGGCCGCACTGCCACCGACCTGAACCTGTGGGGCCTCGAAGGCAGCGGCCCGCGCCTGCTCGAACGCTTGCACCAGGGCGGCATCCGCAACCTGGAAATGAGCTTCCGGCGCAGCAACGGCCAGCTGTTCACCGGCCTGACCTCGGCCGAAACCTTTGAGCTCGACGGTACCCCGGCGCTGGTGGTTGCGGTACGCGACATCAGCCAGCTCAAGGAAACCCAGGAGCAGCTGCAAACCTCGGAAGAAAAATTCGCCAAGGCCTTCCATGCCTCCCCCGACGGCCTGCTGCTGTCGCGCCAGGCCGACGGCCTGCTGCTTGAAGTGAACGAGGGCTTCTGCCGCCTGACCGGTTACGACCTTCACCCGCCCCTCGACCAGACCTCGCTGGACCTGGGCATCTGGGTGGACCTCAACGAACGCAAGCGCCTGGTCGACCAGCTCAACCGCGACGGTTTCGTGCGCGACTTCACCTGCCACATTCGCCGTAGCGACGGGCAGATCCGCCTTTGTGAACTGTCCGCGCGGCCCCTGCCGATTGCCGGCGTCGACTGTATGCTGACCATCGCCCGCGACATCACCGAGCGCTACCTGATGCAGGAAAAACTGCAGCTGGCCGCCACCGTGTTCGAGAACACCGCCGAAGGCGTGCTGATCACCGACATCGACCAGCGCATCAGTGCCGTCAACCGCGCCTTCAGCGAAATTACCGGCTACAGCGAGATCGAAGCGCTCGGCCAGACCCCGCGCCTGCTCGCCTCCGGCCAGCACGACAGCGCCTTCTATGCCGCCATGTGGCACCAGCTGACCGCCGAAGGCCACTGGCAAGGCGAGATCTACAACAAACGCAAGAATGGCGAACTGTACCCTGGCTGGCTGACTATCAGCGCCGTGCGCAACAGCGAGCGCGAGATTACCCACTTTGTCGCCGTGTTCGCCGACATCTCCAGTCTCAAGCACGCCCAGGCCAAGCTGGACTACCAGGCCCACCACGACCCGCTCACCGGCCTGCCAAACCGCGCCCTGTTCGAGAGTCGCCTGCAGGCCGTGCTCACCAGTGAACAGCAGTCCAACCGCCAGGGTGCAGTGCTGTTCCTCGACCTCGACCGCTTCAAGCACATCAATGACAGCCTTGGCCATCCGGTCGGTGACCTGCTGCTCAAGGGCATCGCCCAACGCCTGAAGGAGCAGGTACGCGACGTCGACACCGTGGCCCGCCTGGGCGGTGACGAATTCATCATCCTGCTGCCCGGCCTGCACAAACCCAGCGACGCCAGCACCATCGCCAACAAGCTGCTGGCCTGCTTCAACGCGCCTTTCCAGGCCGGCGAGCATGAGTTCTTCACCAGTGCCAGCATCGGCATCAGCCTTTATCCACAGGACGGCACTGACGTTTCCACCCTGATACGCAATGCCGACGCAGCCATGTACCGCTCCAAGGCCAAGGGCCGCAACCGCGTCGAAGCCTATACCGTCGACCTCACCGCCCAGGCCAGCGAACGCATCGCCCTGGAGCATGAGCTGCGCCGCGCCATCGAACGCAACGAAATGAGCCTGTGCTTCCAGCCCAAGCTCAGCCTCAAGACCCAGAACCTGGTGGGTGCCGAAGCACTGATCCGCTGGAGCCACCCGACCTTCGGTGAGGTACCGCCGGAGCACTTCATCCACCTGGCGGAAGAGAACGGCACCATTCTCCAGCTTGGCGACTGGGTGCTGGAGCAGGCCTGCAGCCAGATGCAGGCCTGGAAGCAGCACTACGAGCCTTTCGGCCCGCTGTCGATCAACCTGGCCGGCGCGCAGCTGCGCCACCCGCACCTGGCCCGGCGTATCGAACAATTGCTCAAGCACTACCAGTTGAGAGCCGGCGACCTGCAGCTGGAAATCACCGAGAACTTCATCATGAGCCAGGCAGAAGAAGCCCTGGCCGTGCTGTATCAGCTGAAGAAACTGGGGGTGCAACTGGCCATTGACGACTTCGGCACCGGGTACTCCTCGCTGAGCTACCTCAAGCGCCTGCCGCTGGACATCCTGAAGATCGACAAGTCGTTCATCCGCGGCCTGCCCGACGACCCACACGACGCCGCCATCGCCCGCGCGATCATCGCCCTGGGCCGCAGCATGCAGCTGACCATCATTGCCGAAGGCGTGGAAAACCAGGCCCAGCAGCGTTTTCTGGCAGCTGAAGGGTGCGAGCAGATCCAGGGCTACATCGTCAGCCTGCCGCTGCCACCGGAGGAGTTTGCGGCCGGTTTCCTTCGCATAGCACTATCGGATCTTTCAGATGGCACAGGTGCGAAACCCTCGTTATAATCCGGCCACTTACTGAGGGCCTATAGCTCAGTCGGTTAGAGCAGAGGACTCATAATCCTTTGGTCCACGGTTCGAGTCCGTGTGGGCCCACCAACCTTGAAGCCGCGTATTACGCGGCTTTCGGCTTTTTGGGTTTGTGGCAGCCGGATCAGTCCTATGGTCCGAAGGTACAAATTAGGTACAGTGCGGCTTCGCTTGCACGCCTTTGGAGTCCTTCAGATGGCCACAATCGTTAAAACCCCTGCCGGCACCTGGAAGGCCGTCATCCGCAAGACCGGATGGCCGACCAACGCCAAAACCTTCCGTACCAAACGTGACGCCGAGGATTGGTCACGACGCACCGAAGATGAAATGGTGCGGGGTGTCTATATCCAGCGCAGCGGGTCCGAGCGACTTACACTCGAAAATGCGCTGCAGCGATATCTGCGCGAAGTTAGCCCTACCAAGAAGCCCACCACGCAGAAGGCCGAGGCGACCAAGGCTCAGCAGCTGATCCAGCACCTGGGAAAGTATTCGCTTGCAGCTCTGTCATCCGAGGTGATCGCCAATTATCGCGATACACGTCTGGGCTCGCTGACCAACCGCGGCCAACCCACGAGTAATAACACTGTGCGGCTGGAGCTTGCCCTACTCAGCCACCTGTTCACAGTCGCAATTCAGGAGTGGGGACTTGGCCTCACCTTTAACCCAGTGCTCAACATTCGAAAACCGAGCCCCGGTGAAGGTCGTAACAGGCGCCTGATGGCTGACGAGGAAAAGCGCCTTATGGCCGCTGTGGGCAAGCACAGCAATCCAATGCTGGGCTGGATCGTCCAGATAGCCTTGGCAACGGGTATGCGCGCATCAGAGATCGCAGGCCTGCGCCGATCACAGGTGGATGTCCAAAAACGGATCGTCCGGCTGTCGGATACAAAAAATGATAGTGCTCGCACGGTTCCGTTGACGAAGCTCGCTACCGAGGTTTTCCGCGTCGCCTTGGCGAATCCCGTGCGGCCAATTGACTGCGATCTGGTTTTTTTCGGTGAGCCCGGGCGTGATGGAAAGCGTCGCCCCTATGCGTTCACCAAGATCTGGGCCGCCATCAAGGAAAAGGCTGGCGTGCCGGACTTCCGTTTTCACGATCTGCGGCACGAAGCCGTGAGTAGACTGGTTGAGGGCGGCCTTTCAGATCAAGAAGTCTCGGCAATCAGCGGGCATAAATCGATGCAGATGCTCAAGCGTTACACTCATCTGCGGGCTGAAGAGTTAGTTCACAAGCTAGACAAACTAGGAACTAAATAACCTCCACTTCGTTTTCCTATTGTTTTCTTTCTGTTGCCACACTGTTGTCAACGTGTTTTCAAATTGTTTTCCGAGTTGTTTTCCAGAGGGCCTAAACTCGAAATTGGTGACAGTAGCCCTAGAAATCTGCATCTTTACTGTCACCAAAATATACTGATAGCTTCAGCCGTACTTGCAACGAGACGTTAATCAACGTAAGCACGGAGAAGCCCATGACTGCAGAAGAATACCTCCTCGACCGATTTGGCCCGCTGATGAGTCTAGCCCAGGTAGCAAGCTTGCTCGGCAAGTCTCCAGCCGGGTTCAGAGTCGCCATGTACAACAATTCGGATCTGGCACAAAAGCTAAAGCCAACTGTAGTTCGCGTTGGGCGACGAGTGTTTTTCCGAACCATACAAGTTAACGATGTACTGGAGTTAGATGGTGCTCTGGGATGAGCATCAAAGCCTCAAACTGGGCATGGGATCAGCACCTTCCGCCATCGTCAAAAATTGTTTTAATGGCCTTGGCGGATGCCGCTGACGACCTAGGTGTTTGCTGGCCGAGAATCAGCATCATAGCGAGAAAATGCTGTACTTCGGAGCGAACTGTACAAAGGGTACTAAAGGAGCTCGAAGCAAAGAAATTCGTGACAGTGAGCAAGCAGTTCAGAAGTGATGGCGGACAGAGCTCGAATAGATACACGCTCGAAATTTTCACCCCCCTGACAAAATGTGACCCTCCCCCCGTCAGGAAGACACCGGCCACCGACCAGAGCGTCTCTCCCCCGGTGCCACATATGTCACCGGGGGATGACAAGATGTTGTCACCCCATAAACCTACAGAGAATCCAAATAAAGAATCACCACAACAACTACCGAAGGGCAATCTACACGGCGATTGTGATCCCGTGAATTACAGCGAACATGGGGAAACTACCGAAAGTCAACTAATCTGGCCTCACATGCTCACCTCCCGTTCAGAGAAGAAGGTAATCATGGAAATGATGGAAAGTTTCGAACACACGACAGCACAAACGCTGTTGGACGAGCTGCAAGGTGCACTGGCTACGCACAGCATCAAAACCAGCCCAAGCAGATGGATGAGGGGGATAATTAGTAAGTTCAGAAAAGGCACATTCGTAGCGAATGCAGGCTTAGCTGTGGCAGAAAAACGCAATCGACGAAGACTAGACATCAACACGCCCAAGCCAAATGATCAGTTGGATCAACCAACCTCGACCATTTCAGATGCAGAAAAAAGAGCACGGTGGCAGCACATTAAACACGGAGTTACTTCAGGATCGAAAATCAGTTTTTAGATACGCCATGCATCCAGATGCTCCGCGCTTCGCTTGGGCAACCCCTTCGGTTGCATCCCGCGTCCTATCCTTGCCGGACGGGCGGCAGGGGCAGGTCCGGCGGCTTCGCCTTGTTCCTCCCCCTGTCGCTAGGCTTGGTCGCTTACAGCTGCATCAAGGGTACTGCTACGCCCATCATCCTCACCCGTTCGGTGCTCGCCCTCCGGGCTGCGCTCCGCTGCGGCTTGCGGTGATGCCCTTGACCCAGCTTCCAGCTATTCGTGGATGCTGGCTGAAACAAATTCGGTCAAGGTGAGCTTCCCGTCCACAAAAGCTTGAGCGCGTCGCTTTTCTTCAACGCTCATTACAAAGCCCTCGAGCCCGATTGACGCGCAAGCATACTCGACAGCCTTCCGACGCCGCTCCCGCTCAGCACTCGTGGTGATGATGCTCTCCGAAGTATTCACGGGCTTTCCCCTCGTGTCGGTGACTAAAGCAAGACAATTTCAGCGCTGAACAGATAAACGAAGGTCAAGGGCGTCACCGGAGGCCGCAGCCCGTGAAACGGGACCGGGCGAGGATGACGGCGAAGCGAACCCTTGACGCTGCGCACCTCCAATCCTACATGCGGGGGCTGCTGGATGCCTTTCCCAGCGGCCCCTGCTACCGGCGAGGGCGGGAAGTCCAGAGGGGCAGAGCCCCTTTGGGTAAGCCCGCCAGGGCGCGCAGCATGCTCCACGGCACCAATAAACCTTTAACTGCCGACCTTCCCTCCTCTCGCCCTACCCCAGTTCTTGCCCAGGTTCTGCATGACATGCTGCCGGTAGGCGGGATTCCAAACACTGTTCCCTGCGATCACATGATTCAAACCTCTCGCAGTCGTCATCATGCCCGACTGCAGGTCACGACGCGTTGACATCGGATTAACTGTGTTGAAGACCGCCTTGGCTGGGTTTAACGCAGCCTGAGTCATCTGCCGCAATGTGATCGCACTGGACGACAGACCACCTGCAAGCTGACCTCCCAATGAGTAAGCCTGATAAACCATATAGAGCACGATTCCACTCAACGCGAGGATCTCCAGCATGTCGGTCGCTGGGCCGTTTCCAGCGGTGGGCTGCACATCGGCCAGCATTTTCGAAAAGAACTTCATCCCCAGCGTAAGCACTGAGGTGATCGCTGCGCATTGAATGATGTAGGTCATCACCTGGGCGAACCATTGATCGAACCACTTGCTGGTCATCTGCCCAAACAGCAGCAGTGCGATGAACAGTGGTCCGCACCCCAGCAAAAACGCCAACAGCACCTTGGCCGTGATGATCATCGCTCCAGCGGGCAGCGTAATCAGGAATGTTGCGATGATCATCGTTCCTGCAATAAGCCAGTCATAAAGAATCATGCCTATCTCGGTCATGCCACGACGTCCGGCGCGAGCAATCAGATCGGAAGCGATATCAAATCCATCGGTCATGGCTCTATCAATCACCTGATACACCGATGTGGCAGCCACACCTTTGCCATTTGGCGAGAACGCATCTGCCAAGCCAACCTCCAGGCCGCGAATCGCTTCCACGACCCAACCAAGGTACGTATCAGCATTGAGTGCCAATGCGCCGATGAATACCCATTTCAACATGAGCTTGAAGACATGCGGGAGAGGATGCTCGATGAAGCCACCGACGGACAGAAGGCCCAGGATCATGAAGAAAAGGCCGCCGCTAGCAACGAACAAGCCCGAGGAGTTATCAATGACACTATGTGCCATGAGTTGCACGTAGCCGTTCAACACCGAGTCGATTGAGCCACCTACCCATTCGTAAAAATTGGACTCCATGGTCATTGCCCCTCCAAATTCAGCATTTCGCGCTTCCGATAGCCGCGCTGATCAAGCTGCTGCTCATTCCTGGCCTGCTTGGCATTAACGCAGTTCGGCGTAAGGGCCAGAGTCCCGGCATGTCGCTCGCACTCCAATATTCGGATATCCCTTTCCGAGCTGTGGGCTTTGTACCAATCGACAGAATGGACCGGTTCATCCGCCCCGCAGCCAGTGAGCAGAAACAAAACGGCAATTGAGAAACGAGAGGCTGTCATTTCCGGCCCTCCCGATTCTGATCCGCCCCATTCACTTCACGAGGCAGCACATGCTCCGCCTCCGTGCGGAATTCCCCAGCAAATTTCAGCGAATAGGCCAGCTCAGCAGCGTTGATAATCTGAAGTGCTGCAAGCGTTCTCAACGCGCTTTCCCTTGTCCCTGCCCAACTACCCGCGATGCGGGATTCGGACCTCGAAATCAATAGAGACGAACCCAGTGCACATGCGAACGAGATCAAAACGGCGAGCGTTGAGGAGATTGGACCTGTTGCTCGGGGCGGCACTATCTGCAACCAATCGGCAAGCGCCAGTACAAAAGGCATGATCGCGGCCGACGCAGCCAGGAGATCGCTCTGGATCAACTCAGGTGCACGTCGTGACACCTCTTTCAGAGCCCCGAACCGGCCGATGCAAATCCAGAATCGTCGTAAGGAAGTGAGGATGAAGAAGCACACGACCAAGGGGAGGATATGAGCGTACGAGATCATTTCAGTTGCCTCCCAGGTTCAGCACTTCGCGATTCTTGTAGCCCCTCTTGTCGAGCACCTGGGCATTCAATTCCCGTTGTCGCTGCTCCTGGATCTTGCCCTCAGCCTCAGCGACCATTTGGAACATCTGCAATTTGGTCTGCTCGTTCTGGATCATCGCTTGCTCTGCCGCGATGCGACCTTGCAGCTCTGCGATCCCTTTGGGATCTTGCGTTTGATTGATCTGTCCCATCAGCTGGTCAATCTGGCGTAGTCGGGCTGCAGCCTGCTCATAGGCTTCCAGCGCAAACGCTTTATCTTGCGAAGGCTTCACCGCCTGTGCTCGGCAAGCATCGCGCTGCTGATCCTGAACCAGGCTTTCGCAGGCATCGAACACCTTGTTGTCCGCGTAGATCGAGCCAGCACGACCATTCAGGCCTGAATAGCCGCCACGCTTCACTGCGTCATACACAGCCTGCCAGTCCTGAGGCAGATAATCTCGCAGCTGCGGGTCATCGAATACTCGACCGAGCCCACGCGACCCCGTGAGCGCGCCGTACTGCTGCTTCATCTGATCAATTTGAGATGTCATCTGCTGAACCTGTTGGGCCCAGCGAGTCGCGTTAGATGCGAACTCTGCAACAGTCATGGGGGAATCCGTCACTTGGGTAGTAACGGTTACAGGGATTTGCGCGTATCCCTGCTGCGAGCCGAGCACCAACGCGAGCGTGGTCGCGAAACTAAATGGCCGGACGCCTTTGAAGGCGAGACGCTTGAACAGACCCATAGTCACCTCTCCATTGGACATGGTGAACACTGGGCCGTCTGTCCGGCCTGTCGATCTGTTTAGGAATCGCACCCAGCACGGCTGCACCGTTCTTGGGGTGACTATGCGCCAGTCTTACCCGGTGTAGGCCCCGTCTTTTAAGGGCCGCGCCCATAATGCGCAAAGCATCAGCGAGGCGGTTGCAGCGCTCGTTTAATTAACCAAAATATTATACATCGGCAAAATTAATTATCCCATTGTGGCTTTATCTCTTGGCGTGCCGTACATCCAATTTCTTCGTCATGACGAAACTCTTATCTTTAGGGGGGACTACTGCAGGATAGGCAAAGCACCGTAACTCCGTCATACAGCCATACGGTTCACGCACAGAAAAAGAATTTCGTCATGACGAAAAAACCGACCCCTATTGGCGAGGTGAGAGCTACCGCAGGATAGGCAGACCACCGGTCCAATGTGCGCACGCTCGCTTCAGTCGAAGTTCGGTTGAAGATGTCAACGTGATATCATCCAGATGCCCTGGGGGCTCTGCTCCATCCTCTGTCGCGCCCCGGGTAAAGCCTTGGTACAGCATTGCTGTCGATTCCGCTTGCCGTGAGGGCTTGCAGTCTGCAGACTCTGTCGGTTATCCACCCACGTGAAGCATATTGATGAACGGCGAAATCCCCCTCTCCTCCTTTGCCACCGCGCTGATGACGGCAGGCGACCTGGATGAAGGGACGTTGTGCCCTGAGAAGCTGGTAAGCGACCTCATGAATGGCCACGCGACCGATTTCGTCTACAGCACCTTGTCATTGTCTGACCGACGCAGGCACGGAGTCTTCTTCTCAGGCGCCTCGTGGGCGAAGAAAATTTTGGCAGGACATGATCTCACTGGCTGGCAACGTTTCGTTGATCCAAGTGTTGGTGTTGGTGACTTACTTCTTGAAGCATGTCGCTCTTTGCCGCTGAAAAAAACCGCTAGCGAAACGATTAGGGACTGGGCGGAAAGGCTAGTTGCCGTCGATTTAAGAAAATCATTCTTAGATATAGCTTGGATGAGAATTCAAGCTCTCGCCTTTCACCGCCACGCTGCTGAAAAGGGACAATCCAATAAGATTCTTTTTAAAGAGCTCCCGAATAGTTTTCTAGTCGGAGACGCACTTGAAACTGATCTCCAGCTGATGCCCAACGACTGTGTAGTCATGAACCCGCCTTACCAGCGAATCCAGGCACCTGAAAATAGCTTTACCGGAAAAGGAAAACGGTCAGCAGCGGCACTTCACCTAGAACATATTACACGGATCGCTCCGCCTGGAGTGGGCATCTTCGCATTGATTCCGGATGTACTGAGAAGTGGCAGCTCCTACGCTAAATTCAGAACCGAATTAACAAATTTAGTTAATGTTACTTCTTTCGAGCCATTTGGCGCCTTTGGCACTCAAGCTGACATTGACGTAGCCATACTTGTCGCCACATCGAAACTCCCCGAGGATGTCCTGATAGAGCCCGAACAAGAAGTCTGCAGCGAGCAATGCGTAGAAGACTTTTTCTCAGTATCTGTCGGACCTGTAGTGCCTCACCGAACCCCCACCAACGGTAAGCTTTATGGCTATCTAACTGCCAAAAATGCAGTTGTTGGCGAAGAAATAAAAGCAGCATCAGAGTTTGCGACATATAATTGCCGAGTGGAGCGTGGTCCTTTTGTGATAGTGCGCCGAACCTCTAGCCCTTCTGACAAAAAAAGAGCAAGAAGCACATTATTCGCCTCGCGAGAGGAAGTCTTGGTAGAGAATCACCTTTTGATCCTCAGGCCAAAGGACAAAAAGATATCAACATGTCGCCTACTCTTGAACGTATTAGATGATAACCGTACCGACGCATGGCTGAATCATCGTATCAGATGTCGTCACTTGACTGTAGGTGCAATTAAGAGCCTACCCTGGACCGTAGATTGAATTGGAGCAAACCACATGGAGTCGCCACCACTAGGATTTAGATTTGCCCCATCTATTCTTGTGCGATTAGGCGAGGAGCTGGTTCCTAACCTCGACCAAGCAATTATTGAGCTCATTCGTAATTCTTACGATGCTGATGCTAAAGAATGCACTGTCGAGATTAAGCTTGACAAAGCCAACGGCGGCACCATAGTTATTTCCGACAATGGTTCAGGAATGACTTCTCAGCAGATACTTAATAACTGGTTAGTGCTGGGTGGATCTTCTAAAGAAAGCACTAAGCTTACGCCCAAAGGCCGACGTACTGTAGGGGATAAAGGGCTGGGAAGGCTCGCTGCGTTGAGAGCAGGTTCCTCTGTTGAGATGGTGACGAGACATGAAGACTCGCCAACAGATGAAGCGTATTCAATAACTATCGAATGGAGCAAGTACGACAACGCCAAAGTCGTAGAGGAAGTCGGCCTTCCTTTAGAAAAAAGTAGTCGAACCGAACCAGGAACTACGACGACCTTGAAAGGTATAAAGCGTACTCTTGGGAAAAGCGAAACCGACCGATTGGGCCGAAGTATCGTTCTGCTTACTAGTCCGTTTAGTGGACAAAGCGACTTCAAGGTCAATTTAATAGCGCCAGACTTTCCTGAACTGGAAGCCCGGGTCAGAAATGGCTATCTCGACGAAGCAGAATATATTTTAAGGGCTAACCTGCGTGCTGATGGCTCGGGCTATGCAGAAGTTCTCGATTTCAAGGGTGATGTGCTTTACAGCGCTCACTCTGACGAGTGGCCCACAAAAAAACCAAAGAACCCAACAAAGTACAACGCCCCACCAGCAACTTTTGAGCTTTACAGCTTTATCTTTAACAAGAACGCCTTTGCTGGTCGTGGTTCTACGATTGGCGAGGTCAAAAATTGGCTTAAGGTTATTGGGGGCGTGCATTTTTACCACCGCCAATTCAGGGTGCCACCATATGGTGACCCTGGACACGACTGGTTGGATATGAACCTTTCGCGAGCCCGAAGCCCAGAGGAGCGCCCCTCGACTAATACAAGTGTCGGCCGGATGATTGTAGATGACCCTGAGGGTGTGCTGAAACAAAAGACTGACCGATTCGGATTCATCGAAAGTGATGAATTTTTTGAAATTCGTCGCTTCGCAAAAGATGCACTGGATTGGCTAGCTCGCCGTCGCTTGCGCGATGCTGAAGCTCGCCGGGATTTGCAAAAGCAGCAGTCCGGCGAAGAGCCGGCTAAAGCTCGCTCCGACTTACTGGACACTATCGCCCAGTCTCTGCCAGCGCCAGAGAAAGAAAAGGCAATCAAAGCCCTTGATAGACTTGAGCAGAATTTTCAGAAGGAACTCCGTGCGACGCGGGAGGATTTAGTCCTCTATCGCTCCCTAGCCACCGCAGGCACTACGGCAGCGGTATTCGCGCACGAGATTGGAAAACCTATAAGGACAATCGCCGGGGGCGAAAAGACGATACGCCGAAGGGTGAAGAAGTACTGTGGCGAAGAAGTAGTATCACAGATTGAGCCATCTCTTGACCTCATTGCGAATGGTTCAGAGCGACTTACTCGCTTTGCTTCCATGCAAATTGACTTTTTGAAGCGTGAAAAAAGACGTCATGGCGCTGTCAACATTAACAAGGTAATCCAAACTCTCCACGATCTATGGCGCCCTATACTCGAACAGGCAAAAATTGAACTCTTGCTTACGCCATACAAAACTGATGACGCTCTAATTTTTGGCGCTGAAGCTCTTGTAGAGACGATTATTACAAATTGCCTCACAAACTCGGTTAGCGCCTTCGAACGCTCAGGGGCACGGACAAAGGACCGCCAGATAAAAATCATGGTGAGCATTGAAGGCAACACTGTGGCAATCGACATCGAGGACAATGGTCCAGGCATAAACATGGACATCAATGAAATCTGGCTTCCTGGAAGAACGACTCGACAAGAAGGGACCGGCTTCGGCCTTACTATTGTAAAAGACTCTGTTCTAGATTTAGGCGGCAAATACAGCGCATCAAACGTAGATACATCAGGCGCGCAATTCAAATTTGTTTTCCCTCTACTAACAAACCAAGCCAACGTATGAATACCATGAGACCAATTAGGACGGTAGCGGTTGTAGACGATGATGATGATGCTGCTCAGACCATCATTCATGCCCTAGAGGACGGTCGATTTAATCCTTATCGGCAAGAAGCTGCTGATAGCTTGGCAGCTCTGGCAGAGCTAATAATTAAGAATTCCGATGCAGCAGTCTGCGATCATCGACTTAGACATGGTGCCTTCGCAGACATATCAGGCGCAGAGCTAGCAGCTGCACTAGTCGAGAGAAAGCATCCTACGTTGCTAGTGACCCAATATCTTGACCAGTATGCAGACATCGCCATACGAAGTCACCGAAGCAATTTACCTGTAGTTCTTCGCCGGGAGGATGCTGATGAGCCTGAAGAGCTTCGTGCCGCATTTGCAAGATGTAAAAATGAACTGCGACGTGGAAAAATCGACGATCGAAAATTACACAGAACCTTGCTGCAAGTCATGGATGTTTCAGATGTTGGTGGCGTAACGGTTATTGACGCAATAGTGCACGGCTGGAACGCCAAAGACACCGTACGATTCCCGCTTTCACTGGTTTCACCTGAGCACCGAAGCAAAGTTTCATGCTCTAGCATATTAAGCGCCCTTACAAATGTAAGTACATCTGAAAAGGTCGACCTGTACTTTGAAAATGTAGAACTCGCGCCAGAACCGGAGTGGGATGATGGCTTGCAGTGAGCTGATAATACTCGACGTTGGACACGGAAACTGCACCATTATCAAGCACGGCGACGAAGCAATTATCATCGACGCTCCAGGTCGTCCCATCGTTGCAAAAATTTTAGATGAACTAAAGATACAATCGGTCCACGCGCTTCTCATATCACATGCAGATAGCGATCATCTATCAGGTGCCATTCCTATCTTAATGAATCCTGATCGACCAGTCAGACAAGTTTATGTCAACCCAGATTTGAGAAAAACCAAGTCTTGGTTTCAATTTAGAATTGCAGCAGGCGATGCTAGGAAGAGTCAGGGCACAGCGATTTACTCATCATTGCATGTTGATCAGCCACAGAGCCTGACATTAGCCAATACAACTCTTCGAGTTCTCCACCCAACACCGGAAATGTGTTTAGCGACCAATGAAGGCGAGCATACTGATGGCGTCAAGCTCGACGCAAACAGTATGTCTGCCGTTGTGTTAATTGAACACAACGGAGAGCAGGTCTGTCTGCTAGCTGCGGACTCCGGTCGTCATAGCCTGGATATAATGCTTAGCGAAAATAGAGACTTGCGTGCCCAGGTATTAGTATTTCCACATCATGGAGGGCATACGGGTGGGGCCGCTGACAATAGATCCTTCGCGAAAGATCTTGTTTCTGCTGTGCAACCCAAGCTCGTGCTGTTTTCTTTGGGCAGAGGTTCTCATGGTACTCCTAGACCAGAAATTGTTGCTGGCACTCGGGAGGCAATTTCGGCTCAACAACCTTACATAGCGTGCACTCAGCTTTCGAAAAACTGCGCAGATGCACTGCCCAGCCAATCTGATCGAAAGCTGGTGAAGCACTCAGAAGGTTTCTCAAAAAACCATTGCTGTGCGGGAACCATCGTTCTTCCTCTGAGTGATGATGGTGTCGAAATCATGATGGGGGAACTTAGTGAGCACCATGGAAAATTCGTGACATCCGAGCTACCCAAAGCACTGTGCAGACGCCAGCTTACGCAAGCGGTACCGCACCTAATTGCGGCAACCAATTAACAGCGAAGAGGGTAGCGATTCGCTACCTCTCGCGACAGAGCTATTGCCAGGTACAGTACAGGTACAGGCGTCAGCTTCTCTGGCTTTCGCTAGCCTACGGCAGTGTACCGTGAGCCAGCTATTCTCATTTAACTTAGGGTACGGTAGCTTTACACACGCTAGTTTTTTTAATTATTTTCGCCCGGCAACTCATAATCCTTTGGTCCACGGTTCGAGTCCGTGTGGGCCCACCAGCTTACAAGCCGCGCACTGCGCGGCTTTGTCGTTTCTGGCCCCTGCCATTTCCCGTCTCAATCAGCTTTGACAATCCTTGGAAGTGTCCACAATGTGTCCACGCATGCCTGCCAGAGGGTTGAGATTGACCACATCGGCTAGGTGCCCAGGACTGAAGTGAGCGTACTTCTGCGTCATGGCCATCTGTGGCCACGCTGCCGGAGAAACCTGCGGTATCAGCGCCCAGCGTACCTGCCGTTCCGGCTTTGAAGCTGGTACCACCAGTACCGACCTCAGTGGCCAGGCTGCAGGAACGCCTGCACCTAGGCGATTCCAGCCGACAACAGCGGTTACCTGCCCCCCCACCAGGTCGTCTACAGCGCTCAGTTGGGTAGCGACATCGGCGACTTCGACTGGAACTGGATGGGGCTGGAAACAGGCCTGCGCTTTCGCGTTCCTGACCGGTCTCAAGAAGATCGAAGCTGGGGGCGCTCAAGCTGCTGTCAGGTGGTACCGCCAGCCTGGCTGCTGTCGATGACTAGCACGGCGCCTGCAGGCGCCCAAGACCTGGTTGGGATCAGAAGGGGTAAACGTGCTGAAGATACTGTGCGATCTTCTGGACATCGTCGAGCAGATGAACACCGCGCTGGCCGGGCACACCCACGGGCCAACTCCGGTACCGAGCAACGCCGGCGCATTCACTGCCGCCGGCGCGTCGACCAATATGTTATCGGCCCAGTTGAAGCCGATCACCCAGTGATCAGAAGTTCAGGCGGAGCGCGGTGCGCCAGAGGTTCTTGAGTGGAGAGCGCCAGTGCTTACGCCAGTTGCGCTCCCACCAGTCATCCTCATTCTTGACCACATCTTCCAGGTCGCTGCCCGCGACTGCGGCGGCATGCTGCCGGAACATCATAGGGAACACGCAGTGTTGCCGAATCCGATGCTTGAACATCACATCAACCGGCGTGCCATCGTATGGCGTCTCTGCCAGGATCCTGCAGCCCTCTCGGGACAGCACGTAGGCGTGTAGCGCAACAACTCGCCCCCTGGCGATGAACGGGAACCAGGTCAGCCAGGTCCGTCCCATCGAGTAGCCCAGGTGCAGGGCCTCAAATCGTCGTGTACGCATGAAGCGGTTGATCCAGCGAATTCTGGTGACGTTGAAGTCATACGGCTTCACGTCGTCTTCAAAGATCAGGACGCGCTCCAGGCCCTGGTCTAAAGCCATCTGAGCGATCTGCTGGTGAGATTCGTAGCATCCACGCTTCGGATCGTCTGCCTTCTGCACAACGTGGAAGATGACCTGGTTACCAATCCGCTTTCCAATGCTATCCCTGAACAGTTGACGCCTATCACTACGTGCCTCAAGCGAAATGCAATAGGCGGCGTCAACATCAAAACTAGCCCTGCTACCCATAATCCTTTCAACGTTCCTGTCATGTGTTGGGTGGCTGCATATGGTACTGCTCCAGGTCGATATCACAAAGCCATCAGCCATTTCTGCGTGTTGCAACGAATGGCCAGCGTATGATCCAGATGCGACAAGGGGGCCTTTCGGCCCCCTCACTTCGGGTTCACATCCACTGCACTCAGTGGGCTGATTTTTCCGCCGACAGCACCCGGAGCGCTGCTGAAGCAAGGAAGCCAGATCGGCTTTTCTGCTCGGGATGGTTCGCAACGTAGTCATCGATTCGCTGCAGCAAGTGCTCGGGCAACGTGGCATTGAAGCGCACCGACTTGCCCAAGTAAGTGGTGATGTCGAAATCGACAACGGCCCAAACACCCCCGGCAAAGTCTGGTGCTGTTCAAGGTGCCTTTCGGGATTTGTATCTTCGGGTGGGGCACCACCACCTCCCGGGCTTCGTTGGATGCCGGAAGTAGTGGTGACTGCCTCTTATCCCTACCAGACTCCAACCGTCAAACGCACGATGACTTGGACGTCATCCACAACACGCCATAACCAAACAACCTGCCCAAAAAATAGACAGTGAGCCGAATAGCCTTCATTATCGGCTCACCACATGAGCCGAATAGGCTCGTTAATCGGCTCATCGAATCTTATGAACGACCCGCTCTGGATCTGGCAACAGCTCGACTGGCCACACTTCAGCTGGCAAGCCGAAGCGCTCGCACCGCTGCTGCGCGCTTGCGGTCAGGCCCAGGGACGTCTGTTGGGCATGCTCGGCGCGGTGGGGAAGGACACCGAAGTTCAGAGCAGCCTGGATGCCATGCTGCAGAACATCATCACCTCTTCAGCCATCGAGGGTGAGCAGCTGAATGTCGGTTCGGTACGCTCGTCACTGGCACGGCGCTTGGGGCTGAACGAGGAAGGCCGCACCACCTCACGCTCCGAAGGCCTGGCGGAACTCCTGCTCGACGCCACCCGTGCCCACCAGCAACCGCTGGACGAACAGCGACTGTTCACCTGGCACCGTTGGTTATTCCCCAGCGATGAGCAATTGCTGGCTCGACCATTACACATCGGCGCACTGCGTGGCGATGAGCCGATGCAGGTCGTATCAGGCCGGATCGACCGCCCAACCGCACATTTCGAAGCCCCTCCTCGCGCAGGGCTGGAAGTGCAACTGGCGGAATTCCTCGCCTGGTTCGAGCGCAGCCGCACTGAGACCAGCCTCGACCCGTTTGTACGCGCCGGCATCGCTCATTTCTGGTTCGTTACCCTGCACCCTTTCGATGACGGCAACGGTCGCCTCACGCGCGCAATCACCGACCTGGCATTGGCCCAGGGCGAGCAGCAGGCCATCCGCTTTTACGCCATGTCCGCAAGCATCCTCGATGACCGCACCGGTTACTACCGCATCCTCGAGGCGAGCCAGAAAGGCTCCCTGGACATCACCGCCTGGCTGCAATGGTTCCTCGCGACGTTGCTCAAAAGCCTGGAACAGGCCCTTGCCCGTATTGACCGCGTGCTGGCCAAGGCACGCTTCTGGCAGGCGCATCGCAGCCAGGCGTTGTCGGTAGAGCAGATCAAAGTGCTCAATCGCCTGCTGGACGGCGGAGAACGTGGCTTTGAAGATGGCATCAGCGCCGCTCAGTACCAAGCGGTGGCCAAGGTATCCAAAGCCACCGCGACCCGTCACCTGAGCGACTTGCTGGAAAAGGGCTGTATCGAACGGCTGCCCGGTGGCGGGCGCAGCACACGCTATCAAATAACACGCTGAGCAGTTGAAGCGCACTCCACTGCCGCACTGCTTCATCAGGCCGTAAAACAATGGCCCCCGCACCAACATAAGCGTAAGCAGACTTGACCCTCACGCTACGGGAGGCTTGACCATGCGTATGGTCAACCAGACGTGATGGGATGTAACGACAATGATGAAACAGCAACCCCTTCTCGAGGGTATTCCTCGCCGCCGGTCAGCGCTTACCATGGCCCTTGCGCGTGCGGTCCACCAACTTCTTGATGAACCTACGCTATTGCAGGACAGGCACGCGTTCGACGTACTGGGCAGCAGCCTGGCACGGCAAACGGTCGTCGACCCTTATGCCTACAATGCGCCAATGCTCCGTACGCTGCGCGCGGCAGTGGTCGCACGCAGCAAGCTGGTAGAAGACCGAGTGGCCCTTGCCATAAACGCTGGGCTTCGCCAGGTCGTGATCCTCGGTGCCGGCCTGGACACGCTGTCGCTCCGCCTTCCCGACAGCGTCAGATGCATTGAGCTGGATCAGGCAGAGACCCAACAATGGAAACTGGAGCGTTTGCAGGAGAGCGGTGTCGCGATCCCGTCCAACGTCGCCTTCGTTACCGCAGACCTTGCTGAAGTTTCTTTGCCAGCAGTGCTCGATAAGCATGGAATCGACCCGGAACGCCCGACCTTTTTCAGCTGCCTGGGCGTACTTCCCTACCTGGAAACGTCCGTCGCTTTGGCAATGGTCCGCCAGGTTGCCCTTTATCCGTCCCAGAGCGAGATTGTGTTCGATGCGCGCGTTACGCGCGGTTTGCTGTCACCGGTCGAGCAATGGATGGACGATATGGCTGCACGCTCATTCGCGGCCGCAGGCGAGCCTTGGCTAAGCGCGTTTGACCCCGCCGAACTGAAGGCGACGCTCCTTTGCAGTGGGTTCTGCGAGGTGGAATGCCTGGATGCCGAAGCCATCAACGCTCGCTACTTCATGCGCCGGCGAGACGGCCTGCAGACATTGGATGGCGGTTTGCGCCTGTACAGGGCCACCGTCGGTTAACGTACATTCGCAACCGGGTTATAGGAGGAGACATTGCTGTGCGGCTTAAAGTCGGCGAACTTGCCAGGCGGTCGGGGCTCTCGGTACGCACCCTGCACCACTATGACAGCCTTGGGCTGCTCAAACCGTCCGTTCGTTCTGACGCCGGCTATCGACTTTATGGCGCGGCAGACATCCAAAGGCTCGGCAAGATCCTAGTGCTTCGCGAGCTGGGCATTCCTCTGGATGAAATTCGCCACACCCTTGAGGGAGGCGTGCTTTCAACTCCAGCGGTTCTCGCTGCGCAGTTGGCCCGTGTCGATGCGGAAATAACACGTCAGCAGAAGCTTCGCGCCAGCCTGGAACGTCTACAGCGCGCAATACTTGAAGAGGAACCGTCTGAGGCGGCTTGCCTGAGCACGCTGGAAGCCCTGGCGTGCTATCGCCAACACCTCAACGAGGACGACCTCAGTTTGCCTTTGCTGGGAAGCAACGGAAAATTTGCGGCTGCCTGGCAGGGGCGGGTTGATGGCCTTCGCGCTTTGCTTGCAAAGGGCGTGTCACCACGCGCATCGGTTGCTCGTCATGCCGCGCGCGACTGGATGGCGCTGTTGGAAAAGGACACGCAGTCAAACGCCGGAATGTTCGTGCGCGTCGATAATCTGCTGACTTCGCAAAGTGCCGACCTGGCTAATACAGGTTTTTCTCCACAACTTGCGGAGTACATCCTCAGTGCGTTCTGTGAGCACCGCCTGCTGGTTTATCGCAAGCACCTGGCTGCCAACGCCTATAGACATCTGCGACGCACCTACATCGACGTCATGCGCGAGTGGCCGCGCCTGCTGGATAGGTTGGAAGCCCTGCGCAAGGCTCGTTGTCCGACCACGAACGCCGACGTACAGGCTATCGCCAGGTCGTGGCTGGACATGCGCCGCAAGCTCGCGCTGGACGACGCTGCCCTCCAGGCTATGCGACGGGCCGAGGAGTCGGAGCCAGAGTTGCGCATCGGCACCTGGCTCCATCCTGGACTGCTGACGTTCCTCAAGGGCGCCGTCGCTTCGGTTTCTGCAAGTGCGGATGGCCAAACCCCCAACACCTGACTCACACCTCCCGACGCCTCACCTGCTGCCGCGCAGCATCTTGCCAACACAAGCCTGCCCTTGCCCTCATCGCCAAGGGCTGGCTAGGCTAGCAGGCCAACCGTAGAGACTTGCCATGCCGGATTCCCGCTCCATCACGCTGGATGAAATCGATCGCCAGCTGATCGCCCTGCTGCAGATCAACGCCCGCGAAAGCGTCGCCACCCTCGCCCGCCAGCTGGGTATCGCCCGCACTACCGTCAACTCGCGCCTGGAGCGGCTGGAGAAGAACAAGGTCATCTCCGGCTATGGTGTGCGCCTGGGCCAGCGGGTGTTGGGCGGCGGGCTGCAGGCGTATGTGGGTATCAAGGTGCAGCCGCGCTCGGGCAAGGAGGTGGTGCGGCGCCTGAGTGCCATGGGGCAGGTGCAGCAGCTGTGTGCGGTAAGCGGCGAGTTCGACTATGTGGCCTGGTTGCGTACCGACTCGCCCGAACAGCTGGACCAGTTGCTCGACCAGATCGGCAGTCTCGACGGGGTGGAGAAGACCACCACGTCGATCATCCTCAGCAGCAAGGTGGACCGCGGGCAGCCGCTCTGAGCCAGCTGGCGGTCAGGCCTCCTGGCCGTCGAGCAGGCCCTCCAGGATTGCCGAGAGGCTTTCGGCGCAATGCTGCATCGACCAGACCCTGTCACGGCTGTGCTCGGGGGCATGGTGCTGGGCGTAGTCGCTGGCGATCTGGTTGAGGCCACGGGCCAGAAGACAAGCGTGGACCAGGGCGTCTGCGGCGTCGATGCCGGGGCGGATGGCGAACAGCGATGGGTGGCTGGATTCGCAGTCGCAGAAGGTTTTTTCGGCGGTGGGTTTCAGTTTTTCGGGTTGGTCGGGCAAGCGGTTGGTCATGGTATAGCCTCCAGAACACCTAGGATGGGTGGCGGCCAATCGCATCCTTCTCACGGGAATTGGGTGGCAGCCATGCACGAGGTGAGAACCGGCGAACTTGGAGGCATATCCCGGCCAGGCAAAGCCTGCCCGCGCACAGCTGCCATAGCAGTGCGCCTCCAGAATGGTCAGCGGGTTCTCACGCCCGATCGCCGGATGTGCGGCGACCCAGTGAAGTTAACGATGAGGCGTTTCCTACGCAGCCAGACCGAGGCTATAGCGGGCGTAGGGTAATTCTTTAAAGCACCGCCCGGGTGTAGGAAATGGCTGATCACCCTCGATTCAAAGCCGACAGGGAAGGCGTCTGCCTTGGGAAGGCATTCAACTGATTCGTCTTAAATGATCATTTGTCAGTCATATAGACGAAATAACTGACATTTGGACAACACTATGCACCTTAATAACGAACACCCCACTCCCTAAAATGGCCCCAGGCATCTCCTATACTCAGGCTCCGCTCCCGGCGCAGCCCCTCTGGCAAGGTCACTTCCATGAACAAGAAAAACCGCCACCCCGCCGACGGCAAAAAGCCCATCACCATTTTCGGCCCGGACTTCCCCTTCGCCTTCGACGACTGGCTGGAACACCCCGCAGGCCTGGGCAGCATCCCGGCCGAGCGCCACGGTGAGGAAGTGGCCATCGTGGGCGCCGGTATCGCCGGGCTGGTGGCGGCCTACGAGCTGATGAAGCTGGGCCTCAAGCCGGTGGTGTACGAGGCCTCCAAACTGGGTGGCCGGCTGCGCTCGCAGGCCTTCAACGGTACCGATGGGGTCGTCGCCGAACTGGGTGGCATGCGCTTCCCGGTATCGTCCACCGCCTTCTACCACTATGTGGACAAGCTGGGCCTGGAAACCAAGCCCTTCCCCAACCCGCTGACCCCGGCCTCGGGCAGCACCGTGATCGACCTGGAAGGCCAGACCTACTACGCCGAAAACCCCGGCGACCTGCCCAAGCTGTTCCAGGAGGTGGCCGACGCCTGGGCCGACGCGCTGGAAAGCGGTGCGCAGTTCGCCGACATCCAGCAAGCCATCCGGGACCGTGACGTACCGCGCCTGAAAGAACTGTGGAACAAACTGGTACCGCTGTGGGACGACCGCACCTTCTACGACTTCGTGGCCACCTCGCGCTCGTTCGCCAAGCTGAGCTTCCAGCACCGTGAAGTGTTCGGCCAGGTCGGCTTCGGCACCGGCGGCTGGGACTCGGACTTCCCCAACTCGATGCTGGAAATCTTCCGCGTGGTCATGACCAATTGCGACGACCACCAGCACCTGGTGGTCGGCGGGGTCGAGCAGGTGCCGCAAGGCATCTGGCGCCATGTGCCGGAACGTTGCGTGCACTGGCCCGAGGGCACCAGCCTGAGTTCGCTGCATGGCGGCGCGCCGCGTACCGGGGTCAAACGCATCGCCCGCGCTGCCGATGGCCGCCTGGCGGTCACCGACAACTGGGGCGACACGCGGCACTACAGCGCCGTGCTCGCCACCTGCCAGACTTGGCTGCTGACCACCCAGATCGACTGCGAGGAATCGCTGTTCTCGCAAAAGATGTGGATGGCCCTGGACCGCACCCGCTACATGCAGTCGTCGAAGACTTTCGTCATGGTCGACCGGCCATTCTGGAAGGACAAGGACCCGGAAACCGGCCGCGACCTGATGAGCATGACCCTCACCGATCGTCTCACCCGCGGTACCTACCTGTTCGACAACGGCGACGACAAGCCGGGGGTGATCTGCCTGTCCTACGCCTGGATGAGCGACGCCCTGAAGATGTTGCCGCACCCGGTGGAAAAACGCGTGCAGCTGGCCCTGGACGCGTTGAAGAAGATCTACCCGAAGACCGACATCGCCGGGCATATCATCGGCGACCCGATCACCGTTTCCTGGGAAGCCGACCCGTACTTCCTCGGCGCCTTCAAGGGCGCGCTGCCCGGCCACTACCGCTACAACCAGCGCATGTATGCGCACTTCATGCAGCAAGACATGCCTGCCGAGCAGCGTGGCATCTTCATCGCCGGTGACGACGTGTCCTGGACCCCTGCCTGGGTCGAAGGCGCTGTGCAGACCTCACTGAATGCGGTGTGGGGTATCATGAACCACTTTGGTGGTCGCACCCACCCGGAAAACCCTGGCCCAGGCGACGTGTTCAACGAAATCGGCCCGATCGCCCTGGCGGACTGAGACAAGGAGGCAGCATGCGCATCGCTCTGTTCCAGGGCGCGCCCAAGCCACTGGACGTGCCCGGCAACCTGCAACGCTTGCGCCACCAGGCGCAACTGGCGGCCGAGCGCGGCGCGCGGTTGCTGGTGTGTCCGGAAATGTTCCTGACCGGCTACAACATCGGCCTGGCCCAGGTCGAACGCCTGGCCGAGGCCGACGATGGCCCAGCAGCCCTGGAGGTGGTGGAGATCGCCCAGGCGCACCGCATCGCCATCGTCTATGGCTACCCGGAGCGCGGCGATGACGGCGCGATCTACAACAGCGTGCAACTGATCGATGCCCAGGGGCGCAGCCTGGGCAACTACCGCAAGACCCACCTGTTCGGTGAACTGGACCGCTCGATGTTCAGCGCAGGCCCCGACCACTTCCCCGTGGTGGAGCTGGAGGGTTGGAAGGTCGGCCTGCTGATCTGCTACGACATCGAGTTCCCGGAGAATGCCCGCCGTCTGGCGCTGGACGGCGCCGAGCTGATCCTGGTGCCGACGGCGAACATGACGCCGTACGACTTTGTCTGCCAGGTGACCGTGCGGGCGCGGGCACAGGAGAACCAGTGCTACCTGGTGTATGCCAACTACTGCGGTGCGGAAGGCGAGATCCAGTATTGCGGACAGAGCAGCATCATCGGCCCCGATGGCAGCCTGCTGGCGATGGCCGGGCATGACGAGTGCCAGTTGCTGGCCGAACTCGAGCACGAGCGGGTGGTACAGGGTCGGGCGGCATTTCCCTACCTGACCGATCTGCGCCAGGAGCTGCATCTGCGCAAAGGTTGATGGTCTTTTCGCGGGGGGAACCCCGCGAAGAGGCCGAGCCTGCCAACAAATGGGTTAGCATGGCATGCAGCAAACGGAGCCCCCATGCCTGACGCCATCCGCCACCTGACCCTCGCCAGCGGCCTGCAGCTGACCCTGCGCCACGCCCCGCGCCTGAAGCGTTCGGCCGCTGCCCTGCGGGTGCACGCGGGCAGTCACGATGCCCCGGGCAAATGGCCCGGCCTTGCGCATTTTCTGGAACACCTGTTCTTCCTCGGCACCCCACGCTTCCCGCTTGAAGACGGCCTGATGCGCTACGTGCAGGCGCTGGGTGGCCAGGTCAATGCCAGCACCCGGGAACGCACCACCGACTTTTTCTTCGAGGTGCCGCCCAGTGCCCTGGCGGGCGGGCTCGAGCGCTTGTGCCAGATGCTCGCCGAACCGGACCTGGGCATCGAGCGCCAACGCCGCGAGCGTGAAGTGATCCACGCCGAGTTCATTGCCTGGTCGCGCAACCCGCAGGCCCAGCAGCAGTTCGCCTTGTTGCAGGCCGCAGCGCCGGGCCATCCACTAAGCGCTTTCCATGCCGGCAACCGGTACACCCTGGCCTTGCACGACCCGGCCTTCCAGCAGGCGTTGCAGGGCTTTCATCAACGCTTTTACCAGGGCGGCCAGATTACCTTGAGCCTGTGCGGTCCACAGCCGCTGGACGAACTGGAAATGCTCGGCCGGCAGCATGCCGCGCAGTTCACAACGGGTGAACGGGTACCTCAGGCCCTGCCACCGCCGCTGGCCACGGCGACCCTGCCGCGCGTATTCAGCCACACGCACCTGCCGGCGGGTGCCGAGCAAGCCCTGGAGCTGCTGATCAGTTGCCTTGGCGACAGCCGCCCGGGCACCTGGCTGGCTGCGCTTCGCCAACACGGCTGGCTGCAAGGTTTCAAGGCCGAGGCGTTGTATGCATACGCCGGGCAATTGTTGTGGCATATCGACCTGCAGCTTACCGAGGACGCGTGCCGGGAAGAGGTGGATGCCCTGCTGCAAGGATGGTTCGGCTTCCTCCGCCAGGCCGAAGCCGAGCAATTGAACACAGAGTTCGCCTTGCTGCAGCAAAGCCGCGAACGCACCGCCAGCGCGCTTGAGCTGGCCCGCCGGGACACTGCCTGCCTGCCATTCAGCGGCCTGGATACAACAACCCTGCAGGCCTTCCGTACCCTGCTGGCGGGCCTGCCGAGCTGCGTACATGGGCATTGGCATTTGCCCGCTGTAGAGCCCTTGCTGGCGGCCGACCTGCCTGCTGCCAGGCCGCAACCATTGCCAGCAGCCCTGAAGATCAGCGACCAGCTGCCGGCCACCCGTCAGTACGCGACGCTGTACCTGCGCTGGCAGGTCCCGGCCCCCTCGCGCCAGCCGCTGTACGCGGTGCTCGAACGCGCCTTGCAGCCCCTGCAGGAGCGCTGCGCGCGGGCGTCGGTACAGTTGCAGTTGAGCGCCGCTGGCGAGTATTGGCAATTGCGCTGCGCCGGGCTGCCGGCTGCGGTACTGCGGACCCTGGAACAGGCTTTGATGCTGCTGGTAGAGCCACCGGACGATAGCTGGCTCACCCCTTCGCCCCCGCCTCCGCCGCTGATACCGATCAGGGCCTTGCTCAAACAACTGCCGAATTGCGTGCTGGGCGCCTTGCCTGCGCCTGTTCTACCCGCCACGCTGGCGCGGCCTCAGCTCGACAGCCTCTGGCACAACGCACGCTGGTACGGCCTGGCGGTTGGCTTCGACGATAGCGCCCTGAATGCCTTGGCAGCGGCGTTGCAACATTGCCCTGGTAAAGCCACGGCGCCTGGCCCGCTGCCGGCCTGGGCCAGCCACCGCTGGCAGCAGGTCGACGTCCCTGGCAGTGAACACGCCCTGCTGCTGTTCTGCCCATTGCCGCCGGCGTTGGAAGCCGCTGGCCGCCTGCTCGCCCAATTGCTGCAAGGGCCGGTCTATCAACGACTGCGGGTAGAACTGCAACTCGGCTATGCGGTATTTAGTGCCTTTCGTCAGGTCGAAGGGCTCGGCGGCCTGCTGTTCGGCGTGCAGTCGCCGCACGCCAGCCAGGCACAGGTACTCGACCACCTGTTCACCTTGCTACGCCAGGGCGTTGCACTCGACCCTGCCGCTCGTCAGGCACTGGCCGGGCAATTCGCGGAACCCGCGATGGCCAACGAGGAAGTTGCCGAATGGGCATGGCAGACATACCTGGCTACGCAAGCTGGGGGGCTGGATGCGCTGCGCGGGGCGATTCTGGGCACGCAACAGGCGGACCTCGAGTACCTGCTGGGCTACCTGTCCGACAGCGACAGTCAGTGGCTGTGCCTGGCCAATGCCGCCGCGCCAGACGGCGCCTGGCTGACCGCAACCATGTGATTATTACGCGAACTGCAAGGGCACTTTTCTTAATAATTAACCTTTCGGTACACCTATTTCTTGTAAGATAGCGCAATCCCAATCCAAGGGAACCTCCAGCCCATGGCGGTACCCTAGTATTAGCTGACAAACCCAACCCTCATCCGGAAGGAGTAATTCCATGTGGACCAAACCTGCTTACACTGATCTTCGCATCGGCTTCGAAGTCACCATGTACTTCGCCAACCGCTAAGCCTGGCTTACGGTTCAACGCCTCGGCCTGCCGGGGCGTTTTCGTTTATTCGCTACGGTTTTCTGCATAGAGAGTGGCCATGTATATCCAGGTTCTCGGTTCCGCCGCCGGTGGCGGGTTCCCTCAGTGGAACTGCAACTGCGTCAATTGCAAGGGCTACCGTGACGGCACCTTGCGGGCCACGGCGCGCACCCAGTCGTCGATCGCCCTGTCCGACGACGGCGTGCACTGGGTGCTGTGCAATGCCTCGCCCGATATTCGCGCCCAGCTCCAGGCCTTTGCGCCGATGCAGCCGGCCCGTGCCCTGCGCGATACCGGCATCAATGCCATCGTGCTGCTGGACAGCCAGATCGACCACACCACCGGCCTGCTCAGCCTGCGCGAAGGCTGCCCGCACCAGGTATGGTGTACCGACATGGTCCACCAGGACCTGACCACCGGTTTCCCGCTGTTCAACATGCTCAGCCACTGGAACGGCGGCCTGCAGTGGAACCGCATCGAACTGCAAGGCAGCTTCGTGATCGATGCCTGCCCCAACTTGCGCTTCACCCCGTTTCCCCTGCGTAGCGCCGCGCCGCCGTATTCGCCGCACCGCTTCGACCCGCACCCGGGCGACAACCTTGGCTTGCTGGTCGAGGACACCCGCACCGGCGGCAAGCTGTTCTACGCCCCAGGCCTGGGCCAGGTGGACGACAAGTTGCTGAAGATGATGGACGGCGCCGACTGCCTGCTGGTCGACGGCACCCTGTGGGAAGATGACGAGATGCAACGGCGTGGCGTGGGCACCCGTACCGGGCGTGAAATGGGCCACCTGGCTCAGAACGGCCCTGGCGGCATGCTGGAGGTACTTGAGGGCTTCCCGCGCCAGCGCAAGGTGCTTATCCACATCAACAACACCAACCCCATCCTCGACGAGGACTCGCCCGAGCGCGCCGAAGTGCTGCGCCGGGGTGTGGAGGTGGCCTTCGACGGCATGAGTATCGAGTTGTAAGCACAGCCTTTGAGGTGACACAAACCCTGTGGGAGCGGGCATGCCCGCGAAAAATCCGACACGGTGTATGGCACCGGCTTCGCCGGTGTTCGCGGGCATGCCCGCTCCCACAAGGGGCGAGGTGAGCCGAGACTCAGCTATACAGGAGCCAGCCGAATGAGCGACGCACTGCCGATGTCCCCTGCCGAATTCGAGCAGGCCCTGCGCGCCAAGGGCGCCTATTACCATATCCATCACCCCTACCACGTGGCGATGTACCAGGGCCGCGCTACCCGCGAGCAGATCCAGGGCTGGGTGGCCAACCGCTTCTACTACCAGGTCAACATCCCGATGAAGGACGCGGCGATCCTGGCCAACTGCCCGGACCGCGAAGTACGCCGCGAATGGATCCAGCGCCTGCTCGACCATGATGGCGCGCCCGGCGAAGACGGCGGTATCGAAGCCTGGCTGCGCCTGGGCCAGGCCGTGGGCCTGGACCCGGACCAACTGCGCTCGCAGGAACTGGTGCTGCCCGGCGTACGTTTTGCCGTGGACGCCTACGTCAACTTTGCCCGGCGGGCCAGCTGGCAAGAAGCGGCCAGCAGCTCGCTGACCGAGCTGTTCGCCCCGCAAATCCACCAGTCGCGCCTGGACAGCTGGCCGCAGCACTACCCCTGGATCGACCCGGCCGGCTATGAATACTTCCGCACGCGCCTGGGCCAGGCCCGGCGTGACGTGGAGCACGGCCTGGCGATTACCCTGCAGCACTACACCACCCGCGCGGGCCAGGAGCGTATGCTGGAGATCCTGCAGTTCAAGCTGGATATTCTCTGGAGCATGCTCGACGCCATGAGCATGGCCTACGAGCTGAACCGCCCGCCCTATCACTCCGTCACCCAGGAACGGGTGTGGCACAAAGGGATAACCCTATGAGTTTCGACCGTAAGCAAGTGCCGAACTGGCGCCCCGGCTACCGCTTCCAGTACGAACCGGCGCAAAAGGGCCATGTGTTGCTGTACCCCGAAGGCATGATCAAGCTCAACGACAGCGCGGCCCTGATCGGCGGGCTTATCGACGGCCAACGCGACGTGGCTGCGATCATTGCCGAACTCGAACAACAGTTTCCCGGTGTCCCGCAAGTGGCCGACGACATCGAGCAGTTCATGGAGGTGGCCCGTGCCGAACACTGGATCGTCCTCGCCTGAATTACCGCCCACGCCCGCAGTCGGCCTGCCGCTGTGGCTGCTGGCCGAGCTGACCTACCGCTGCCCGCTGCAGTGCCCGTACTGCTCCAACCCGCTGGACTTCGCCGCCCAGGGCCAGGAGCTGAGCACCGCGCAGTGGTTCAAGGTAATGGCCGAAGCGCGGGAAATGGGCGCCGCGCAAATCGGCTTTTCCGGCGGCGAGCCGCTGGTGCGCCAGGACCTCGCCGAACTGATCGGCGAGGCGCGTCGGCTGGGTTACTACACCAACCTGATCACCTCCGGCATCGGCTTGACCGAGGCGCGCATCGCCGACTTCAAGAAGGCTGGCCTGGACCATATCCAGATCAGCTTCCAGGCCAGCGACGAGCAGGTGAACAACCTGTTGGCCGGTTCGAAAAAGGCCTTTGCGCAAAAACTGCAAATGGCCCGCGCGGTGAAAGCCCATGGCTACCCGATGGTGCTCAACTTCGTCACCCACCGGCACAACATCGACAGGATCGACCGCATCATAGAGCTGTGCATCGCCCTGGAAGCGGACTTCGTCGAGCTTGCCACCTGCCAGTTCTACGGCTGGGCCCACCTCAACCGCCTGGGCCTGCTGCCGACCCGTGCGCAACTCGAACGGGCCGAACGCATCACCAACGAATACCGCGACAAGCTCAAGGCCGAAGGCAACCCGTGCAAGCTGATCTTCGTCACCCCGGACTACTACGAAGAACGCCCCAAGGCGTGCATGAACGGCTGGGGCAGCCTGTTCCTCACCATCACCCCCGACGGCACCGCGCTGCCGTGCCACGGCGCGCGCCAGTTGCCGGTGCAGTTCCCCAACGTGCGCGACCATGACCTGCGGCACATCTGGTACGACTCGTTCGGCTTCAACCGCTTCCGTGGCTATGAGTGGATGCCCGAACCGTGCCGTTCCTGCGACGAAAAGGAAAAGGACTTCGGCGGCTGCCGCTGCCAGGCCTTCATGCTTACCGGCGATGCCAGCAACGCCGACCCGGTGTGCGCCAAGTCGGCCGACCACGGCATCATCCTCAAGGCCCGCGAGGAGGCGGAAAGCGCCCAGCTCGCCATCGAACAGATGACCTTCCGCAATGAGCGAAACTCCCGTGTCATCGCCCGTGGCTGAGTTCAGCGCGGCGCAGGCGGTCGCCGCCGGCACCGACTTTGCCGAACTCAAGGTCAGCGCTGCCGGGCTGTTCTGGAACGAGTTTCGCCCCGCCGACGGCGCAT
Organism: Pseudomonas sp. Marseille-Q3773; assembly: GCF_916618955.1. Lineage (NCBI taxonomy): Bacteria > Pseudomonadati > Pseudomonadota > Gammaproteobacteria > Pseudomonadales > Pseudomonadaceae > Pseudomonas > Pseudomonas sp. Marseille-Q3773. The sequence continues at coordinate 4,802,424 of NZ_OU745390.1, read as the reverse complement.
GCCGCATCTGGCATTGGCAACATCAACAGGCCCGCTGCCTGACCCCCGATGGTTTCAGCGTGCGCAGCCGCGTCTATGAATACGGCGGCGGCAGCTTCTGCCTGGGTGGCGACGGCGTGCTGTTCGTCAACGAGAAGGACCAGCAGGTGTATACCCAGGGCCTGGCAGCAACGCCACCACGCGCCCTGACCGACCACGCCAATTGCCGCTACGGCGACCTGCAGTGGCACGCTGGCCTGGTGCTGGCGGTCGAGGAGCAGCATGGCGAATGGGTCGAACATCGGCTGGTGGCACTGGCTGAGCGCAGCCGGCAAGTGCTGGCCGAAGGCGCCGACTTCTACGCCTCGCCTACCGTGAGTGCCGATGGCCAGCGCCTGGCATGGATCGAGTGGGACCGCCCGGCACAGCCCTGGACGGTCACCCGGTTGATGTGTTGCACGCGCGACAACAGCGGCCAATGGGGGCCCGCGCAGTCCGTAGCCGGTGGCGATGAGTCGCTGCAGCAGCCACGCTTCGATGCACAAGGCCGGCTTTACTGCCTGTCCGACCGTAACGGCTTCTGGCAACCCTGGGGCGAGGTTGATGGTCATTGGCAGGCGCTACCTGCCGCGCCGGCAGACCATGCCGCCGCGCCCTGGCAACTGGGCGCGAGCACCTGGTTGGCGCTGGGCCCGCAAAGCTACCTGGCGAGCTGGTTCGAAGACGGCTTCGGGCAGCTGGGGCTACGCAGCGCCAACGGCGTGGAGCGATTCGCCAGTGCCTATACGCGCTTTCGCAGCCTGGCCATGGATGACGAGCACCTGTACGCCATCGCCGCATCGCCGATCAGCCCGCCGGCGGTCATCAGCATCAGCCGCAGCAACCACCAGGTCAGCGTACTGGCCGGTGGCGCCGAAGTGCTTTCGGCCACGCAGATCAGCCTGCCGCAGCCGATTCACTATGGCAGTGACAGCCACCAGGCGCACGGTTTCTTCTACCCGGCAGCCCACTCACAAGGGGCCACACCGCTGGTGGTGTTCATCCATGGCGGCCCGACCTCGGCCTGTTATCCGGTGCTCGACCCGCGCGTGCAGTACTGGACCCAGCGCGGCTTCGCCGTAGCCGACCTCAATTACCGGGGCAGCACCGGCTACGGTCGGGACTACCGCCAGGCCTTGCACCTGCGCTGGGGGGAAAGCGATGTGGCCGATGCCTGTGCGGCAGTCGAATACCTCGCCGGCCGTGGCCTGATCGACCGCAGCAAGGCGTTTATCCGCGGCGGTAGCGCCGGCGGCTATACCACGTTGTGTGCCCTGGCGTTTCATGATGTGTTCCGCGCCGGCGCCAGCCTGTACGGGGTCAGCGACCCGCTGGCGCTGGGCCGGGCCACGCACAAGTTCGAGGGCGACTACCTGGACTGGTTGATCGGTGACCCGCAGCAGGACGCCGAGCGTTATCGCCAGCGTACGCCGCTGCTGCATGCCGGGCAGATCAAGGTGCCGGTGATTTTCTTCCAGGGCGAACTGGATGCGGTGGTGGTGCCGGAGCAGACGCGCTCGATGCTGGCAGCGTTGCAGGCTAGCGGGATCGATGCCGAAGGGCACTTCTATGCAGGCGAACGGCACGGGTTCCGCAAGGCCGAAAACCTGGCGCACGCGCTGGAAGAAGAGTGGAAGTTCTATTGTCGGGTGTTGAGGGGCTGAGATTCGGGGCCGCTTTGCGGCCCCAGAAGGGCTCAGCGCTTGGCGATGATGTACACCGCGTGAACGATCCCCGGAATGTACCCCAGCAAAGTCAGCAGAATATTCAGCCAGAACGCCCCGCCGAACCCCACCTGCAGGAATACACCCAGCGGCGGCAGGATGATGGCGATGATGATGCGTATGAAGTCCATGCGAGTCTCTCCTGTAGGGGTTACCTCACAGACTAGCCACCCGCCGCAGAGGTTCCACCCGCAAAAAAAACGCCCCGGGCCGAATGAAACAGGCCAGGGGCGATGCGCAGGAACGCCAGACGGTTCGTAGAATTCTCGGTTTCGCCAGTACGCTATGCCGGCATTTCCCGGCGAGCCTGCTGCCGGGTGTGCAGGCGGGCAAAGGCGCGGGCCAGGCGCAGCAGCATTTCGTCGATGTTGCCCTTGCTCACGGTCAGGGCCGGCGAAAAGCGCACCACATCCGCCTGCGGGGCATTCAGCAGCAGGCCTTCATGCAGGGCTGCGGCCACCAGCTCGCGGGCCAGGTTTTCCTTCAGTTGCAGCGCCCATAGCAGGCCCTGCCCACGCACTTCGCCCTGACCGTAACGCCCGGCCAGGCGGCTCAGGCCTTCTCGCAGGTGGCGCCCATTGTCCCGCACCTGGGCAAGCAGACCAGGCTCGAGTACAGCGTCCAGCACCGCCAGGCCCGCAGCACACATCAGCGCGTTACCGTGGTGGCTGCCTTGCAGTTCGCCAGGTTCGGCGCAGCACGCCGTGCCCCGGGCCAGCAACGCTGCCAGTGGCACGCCACCGCCCAGGCCTTTGCCCAACGTGACGATATCGGCGCGCACGCCATAGGTTTCTTCGGCCAGCAGCGCACCACAGCGGCCGATACCGGTCTGCACTTCATCAAGGATCAACAAAATGCCCAGTTCGCGGCAGAGGGTTTCCACGCCCTTGAGGTACTCCTGCGTGGCCGGGATGACACCCGCCTCGCCCTGGATCGGCTCCAGCATGATCGCCACGGTGCGTGAGTCCACCTCAGCGTGCAGCGCCGCCAGGTCATTGAACGGCACCTTGCTGAAGCCGGGCAAACCGGGCTCGCAGCGATTGCACGGCAGTGGGTCGGATGCCGACAACGCACCCAGGCTACGGCCATGGCAGGCCTGGCTGGCGGTGATGATGTGATAGGCGCCGTTGCGGTGCAGCTGGCCCCACTTGCGTGCCAGCTTGATTGCGCCTTCGCACGCTTCGGCGCCGCTGTTGAGCAGGTAAGCCTGATCGCTGGCGGTGCTCTGGCACAGGCGGTCGGCCAACTCCAGCAGGCCACGGCTGTGGAACCCTGCCCCCGGGTTGATCAGCGCCTGGGCCTGGTTGCCCAGTGCCTTGACCAGCACGCTGGGGCTGTGCCCCAGGCTGTTGACCGCGCCACCCTGGGTGAAGTCGAGGTAGGCATGCCCTTCGTTGTCCCACAGCCAGGAGCCCTGGCCACGTACGAATACCTGCGCTGCACGTTCGCTGCCAGGCATCAGCCGCTCATGCGACAGCTGCGACGCTTGCGGCACGATCACCGGCGCACGCTTGGGCTCGGCGACGGCGGCGAGGGCCGGGCGGCGCAGCTTGAACAGGTTCATCAGGGCTCCAACCAGTCACAGTGGAAGGCGTTTCGGTGCGGTCTGGATGCCGTCACTCGATATTTTGCCTTGCCTATCAAAAGTGTTTTTCATTCAGGGTAACAATCGAACCATTCATCGCTGTAACCCTTTGGAATACAGCGATAGACTAGGCCCCGCAGGGGGTTTCGACCATTTCGTTTTTCCAGCATTTTCGATAAGTGACACTTATGGATTTTCGTCAACTGCGTTATTTCGTCGCGGTGTATGAAGAGGGCCATGTGGGCCGCGCCGCCGAGCGCCTGTCACTGTCGCAACCGGCGCTTTCCCAACAGATCCGCCAGCTGGAGCACAGCCTCGACCTGAGCCTGTTCGAGCGCAGCAACAAGCGCCTGCTACCGACCCTGGCTGCGCATACCCTGTACAACCACGCCTTGCCGCTGCTCGACGGCCTGCAACGCGCCCACGAGGCCATGCGCAACTTCAAGGGCCAGTCGCTGCGTACCTTGGCCATCGGCGTGCTGCAGACCGTGCGCCCCAGCCTGGTGCCGCAACTGCTCGAACGCCTGCGCAGGGCACAGCCGCACCTTGTGGTGCAAATCTACGAATTGTCGGGGCTGGAAATCGAACGGCGCCTGCTCAACGGCAGCCTGGACATTGGCATCAGTTACCTGCCGCCACGCCAGCCGGGGCTGCATGGCCTGTTGTTGTACGAAGATGAGCTGCAGTTGGTCATCCCGGCGACGCACCCGCTGAAGGACTTCAAGAAGGTATCCATCCGCCAGGCCGCCGAGCTGCCCATGCTGATGCTGGGTGAAGAATTCCAGATACGCCAGATCTGGCAGGCGCAGCTGGCCAGCCAGGGGCGTCGGCCGCAGGTGCAGGCCGAGATGAACAACATGGCAGGGATACTCGACAGCCTCGCCCACACGGCGCTGGCTACCATCCTGCCTGGCCGGGCCAAGGAGGCTGCCGAAGAAGACCAGGCGCTGCTGTGGAAGCCGTTGAGCGAACCGCGCGTGCCGCTGAAGGTTGGCTTGGTATTTCGCGATGCCCAGCGCCAGCAGGCCTCTGTGGAGCTGCTGCGCACGCTGCTGGAGGAGGAGACAGATGCCCGCCTGTCGGGGGCATCGCCACTGGATGTGCTCGCCTGAAAAACGCGCGCACAAAGAAAACCCCGCCTAAGCGGGGTTTTCCAGACTGTTTCCCTGTGACATCCGTATCGCCCCGCCATCCTGGCAGGTGGTCCTTCGTTGTCTTCCTTGATCTGTACTTTGCGCTTCCTGCGCAACGTCCATGTGGGAAAGATTAACCGTGGATCCAATGTGATAACAGTGGTGAAAAGTCACCACGTTATGTAGGAAAAGGCTTACACGGGCCAGATTTTTTCGCCCGTGGCCTAGGAATCGGGACCGCCATGCGGCCCCAAAAACCTGTCAGAATTGCTCGGCATCAAGCAGGTACAGCGATTCACTCCCCGCCATCACCGCAGCCACCAGCGAATCCACCCGTGGCAGCAACCGCGCAAAGTAGAACCGCGCCGTACCCAGCTTGCCGGCGTAGAACGCCTCATCCCCTTCACCTGCCTGCGCCGCTCGCGCCATCAACGCCCACATGTAGGCGTAGGCCACGTAGCCAAAGGCGTGCAGGTACTCGACCGAAGCCGCGCCGATTTCATTCGGGTTGCCCTTGGCCTGTTCCAGCACCCACTCGGTCAGCCCGTCCAGCTGGTCGAGGCTGGCCGCCAGCGGCTTGGCAAATTCCTCCAGCTGGCTACCTGCACTGGCAATGAACTGGCGGATCTCGTCGGAGAACAGGCGGTAGTACACCCCACCACTGGCCACCACCTTGCGCCCCATCAGGTCCAGGGCCTGGATGCCATTGGTGCCTTCGTAGATCTGCGTGATACGCACATCACGCACCAGTTGCTCCTGCCCCCACTCGCGAATGTAGCCATGCCCGCCGAACACCTGCTGGCCATGCACCGTGCACTCAAGGCCGAGGTCGGTGAGGAAGGCCTTGGCTACCGGCGTCAGCAATGCCACCAGCTCTTCGCTGCGCTTGCGCACGCTGGCGTCCTCGCTGTACTTGGCACTGTCCAGTTGCATGGCCACGTAGGTGGAGAACGCCCGGCCACCTTCGGTCAGCGCCTTCATGGTCAGCAGCATGCGGCGCACATCCGGGTGGACGATGATCGGGTCGGCGGCCTTGTCCTTGGCTTGCGGCCCGGTCGGGGCGCGGCTCTGCAGGCGATCGCGGGCGTATTCCACGGCGTTCTGGTAGGAGCGCTCGGCCGAGGCCAGGCCCTGGATACCCACACCCAGGCGCTCGTAGTTCATCATGGTGAACATCGCCGCCAGGCCCTTGTTCGGCTCGCCGACGATGTAGCCAACGGCTTCGTCGAAGTTCATCACGCAGGTGGCCGAAGCCTGGATACCCATCTTGTGCTCGATCGAGCCACAGGTGGCAGAGTTGCGCGCGCCGAGGCTGCCATCCTCATTGACCAGGAACTTCGGCACCAGGAACAGCGAAATGCCTTTCGGCCCTGCCGGTGCATCCGGCAGCTTGGCCAGCACCAGGTGGATGATGTTCTCGGTCAGGTCGTGCTCGCCACCGGTGATGAAGATCTTGGTACCGCTGACCTTGTAGCTGCCGTCCACCTGGGGCTCGGCCTTGGTGCGAATGATGCCCAGGTCGGTACCGGCGTGCGGCTCGGTCAGGCACATGGAGCCCGCCCACACACCGGCGTACATGTTCGGCAGATACTTTTCCTTCAGTGCCTCACTGGCGTGGGCATTGATCGACAGGCAGGCACCGGCGGTCAGCATCGGGTAGAGGCCGAACGCCAGGCTGGAGGCGTTGACCATTTCCTCGACCTGGGCCGAAATGGCCTTGGGCATGCCCATGCCGCCGAACAGTGGGTCGCCGCCCACGCCCACCCAGCCGCCTTCGGCGTAGGTGTTGTAGGCCTCGATGAAACCGGCCGGGGTGCGTACGGCACCCTGGTCCCAGTGGCAGCCCTCTTCATCGGCAGCCCGGCTGAGCGGCGCGATGGACCTGGCGGTGACCTTGCCGGCCTCTTCCAGCACCGCCATGGCTGTGTCGGCATCGACAACCTCGGCCAACCCGGGCAACTGCGCCCACTGCTCGGCCACGTTGAAGACTTCATTCAGTACGAAGCGCATGTCGCGCAAAGGCGCTTTATATTCAGCCATGACAACCTCTCGCTAGTCGGGTCGGGGCGGTCTCGGGGAACCGCGACACTGGGTAACGAGCAGTGTAACCGAACAACTTTTACGAGACATAGGGTCATCACTAGACCGTGCAGTCAGTTTCGGTCACGCCATGCGCACTGCGCCACGCTGCGATTGCTGCCCGTGCACCATGACACAATTGCGCCCTGCACTCTTCGCGTTGTACAGCGCCTGGTCGGCGGATTTCAGTACTGCCTCGGGGTTGCGATGATCGGCCTGGCGCTCGGCCACGCCGATGCTGATGGTGACCGATACCGTCCCACCCGCGCTGCCTGCCCGTCGCTGGCGCCCGGCGCTGTCGTCCTGCGGACGGTTATGCTGGTCGCGCAGGTGCATCACGTAATTGGCGATCACTTCACGCACGGCTTCCACGTGCGGCACGCATTCTTCGGCTGTCTTGCCAGCGAATACCAAGGCGAATTCCTCGCCGCCATAACGGTAGGCCCGGCCACCGCCGGTCACCTTGGACAGGCGGCTGGCGACCAGGCGCAGCACCTGGTCGCCCACGTCGTGGCCATGGGTATCGTTGAACTTCTTGAAGTGGTCCACGTCGGTCATCGCAATCACGTAGTTGCGCCCCAGGCGCTGCATGCGCTCGTTCAGCGCGCGGCGCCCCGGCAAGCCGGTCAGCTCGTCGCGGAAGGCCATCTGGTAGGCCTCATGAGCCACCGACGCCGCGATCATCAGCATTACCTGGCTGCACATGATGTTGAGGGTGAATGGCAGGATGAACGTTTGCGGCAACATCCAGAAAATCCCCAGCAGGCCCGAGATCAACGCGGCGTGCAGCGGCCGCGGGGCGCGCAGGTACTGCACCACCAGCAGGATGAACACGCCGAGGAACAACGGGTAGACCATCTGGATAAGGCTCATCCACTGGCCATGCAATGACGGCCAGCGAATTTCCGCCAGCCAGGTCAGCAGCGCTTCGGGGTAGCTCTGTTCGAGGGCCACCGCCACGCTGCCCACGGCGAACAGCACGGCGCCACGGGCAACCAGGTCCTGCAGCAGGTGGGTGCGCTCCTGCCAGGCACCGTACAGCCCGAACAGGGTGGGCAACAACAGGCACACCAGATGGAAGATTACCGCGGCATCTTCGCGCACGCGGCCATGGTCACGGTAGAAGTCGGTCTGGGTGTCGAGCAGGAAGTAGGCGATATACACCGTGAGCATCAGGAACAGCTCGCGCTGGCGGCGGTACACCGCGCAGTAGGCACCGCCCAGCAACAGGACCAAGGTGGGCAGGACATTGAACAACGATGTGAAAAAGACACTGAGGTCTCTCACGTAAGCCGCGGCGAGGCCTGCCAGCAACAGGATCAGCGAAGGCAGGAAGTGGCTCGCGCGAACAGCGTTAAGACGAAGCAAGGGTAATCTCCAACCCGGCAGATCAATGGTGGCATTGTGCCCATACTTCATCGGCAGTGCACATGAACAGTTGAATTTCGAATCAGGCAACGTTCCGGCAAAGGCATCGCGCCGGGCCTGAAACAAAAAAACCCGCCTGCCGGTGAGGGCAGGCGGGTTTCGGTTTCAACCGATGAATCAGTAGGACAGGCCGAAGCTTTCTTCGTCCATCGCCATCAGGTTGTCGGCACCGGACAGCATCGCCGCCACATGGGTGCGGGTACGCGGCAGGATACGCTGGAAGTAGAAGCGCGCGGTCTGCAGCTTGGCGGTGTAGAACGCCTCTTCGCTAGTGCCGGCAGCCAGCTTCTCGGCGGCCAGGCGGGCGATGTCGGCCCAGAAGTAGGCCAGGCAGGCATAGCCGGAGTACATCAGGTAGTCGACCGAGGCCGCGCCCACTTCTTCACGGTCCTTCATGGCAGCCATGCCGACTTTCATGGTCAGCTCGCCCCACTCCTTGTTCAGTGCCGCCAGCGGTTCGACGAACTCCTTCACCGCAGCGTTGCCTTCCTGCGCCTGGCAGAACTTGTGCACGATCTTGGTGAAGCCCTTCAGCGCTTCGCCCTGGGTCATCAGTACCTTGCGGCCGAGCAGGTCGAGGGCCTGGATACCGGTGGTGCCTTCGTACAGCATGGAGATACGGCTGTCGCGCACGTTCTGCTCCATGCCCCACTCGGCGATGAAGCCGTGGCCACCGTAGATCTGCACGCCATGGTTGGCCGCCTCGAAGCCGACTTCGGTCATGAATGCCTTGGCGATCGGGGTCAGGAATGCCAGGAGGGCATCGGCCTTCTTGCGCTCTTCTTCATCCTGGCTGTACTTCACGATGTCCACTTGCTTGGCGGTGAAGTACACCATCGCCCGGTTGCCTTCGGCGAAGGCCTTCATGGTCAGCAGCATGCGACGCACGTCAGGGTGGACGATGATCGGGTCAGCTGCCTTGTCCGGTGCTTTCGGGCCAGTCAGCGAACGCATCTGCAGACGCTCGCGGGCGTATTTCAGGCCACCCTGGAAGGCCACCTCGGCGTGAGCCAGGCCTTGCAGCGCGGTCCCCAGGCGGGCGGTGTTCATGAAGGTGAACATGCAGTTCAGGCCTTTGTTGGCCGGGCCGATCAGGAAGCCGGTGGCACCGTCGAAGTTCATCACGCAGGTCGCGTTGCCGTGGATGCCCATCTTGTGTTCGATCGAGCCGCAGCTGACGCCGTTGCGCTCGCCCACGCCACCTTCGGCGTTGGGCAGGAACTTCGGCACGATGAACAGCGAGATGCCCTTGGTGCCGGCCGGTGCGTCCGGCAGGCGGGCCAGGACGATATGGACAATGTTGTCGGCCATGTCGTGCTCACCGGCCGAAATGAAGATCTTGGTTCCCGACACCTTGTAGCTGCCGTCGGCCTGAGGCTCGGCCTTGGTGCGCAGCATGCCCAGGTCGGTACCGCAGTGCGGCTCGGTCAGGCACATGGTGCCGGTCCACTCGCCGGATACCAGCTTGGTCAGGTAGGTGTGCTGCTGCTCAGGGGTACCGTGCGCGGAAATGGTGTTCATCGCGCCGTGGGACAGGCCAGGGTACATGCCCCACGACCAGTTCGCCCCGCCGACCATTTCGCTCAGGGCCAGGCCCAGCGACTCCGGCAGGCCCTGGCCGCCGTGCTCGACATCATGCGCCAGGCTCGGCCAGCCGCCTTCGACGAACTGCTGATAGGCCTCTTTGAAGCCAGTCGGGGTTTTCACGCCCGCTTCGCTCCAGGTACAGCCTTCCTGGTCACCCACACGGTTCAGCGGCGACAGCACCTGCTCGCAGAACTTCGCGCCTTCTTCAAGGATCGCGTCGACCATGTCGGGCGTAGCGTCCTGGCAACCCGGCAGGCTCTGATAGTGCGCCTCATAGCCGAGCAGTTCGTCGCGAACGAAGCGGATATCACGCAAGGGGGCTTTGTAGTCAGGCATTGCGATGAACCTCTAGGTGAGTTCTGTGGGGTGACGGGCGCCGTGCGGCATCGATCAAACAGTTGTTTGAAACTTACGTTTAGCTCCGCCGGATGTCAAGAATGGACTATGGTGCCATTTGCGCCACGAAAAACGGTAAATACGCCAAGACATGACACGACAGCAGTGGGCGCGGGTTTACCCGCGAAAAAAGCCGGCCTGGAAATCAGCGGTCCGGGCTGACGCATTCGCGGGTGAACCCGCTCCCACAGGGGCGCAGGTGTGGATACGGAGGGGGATACCGGCGGTCAGGCGTAGGTATCGATGAACCGGCCGAGCATTTCGTCGGATGCCTTGGCGAGTTTCACGCCAAGCTCGACCTCATGTTTGCCCATGGCCATCTGCACCGTGCTGGTGGCCAGGTCCATCTGCTGGCTGCGGTCGACCGCGCGCAGGCGCTCGGCCTGGAAGTCGCTGGACTGGCTGGTGGCAGTACGTTCGGCGGTGGTATTGGCGATCTGGCTGGCGGCCTGATCGACGCGGTTCTGGCCGGTCTGGATTGCGCTCAGGCCCGCGTAATAGGCGGAGCTACCGGTGATTTCCATGTCAGGACTCCATTGACCCTGGATAACGAACAAGCCCAATTAAAGCAGGCCGGGTGTGAAAAGGCCCGTTTAAATCCCTAATGGCCCGGTGCCACTTGATAGCCCTTGGGTATTCCTGCTGCGGCTAATCCAGCAGATCCAGTTGCAAATGCTCAGCCACCATGTCGGCACTGGCCTGCTTGAGCTTGGGCACCCGCCCCAGGCAAGGTGCCGGCAACCGTTCGGCCAGGCTGGCCAGGTTCTCTTCCAGCCGCGAGGTACGGGGTTCGATGATGTTTGCCACCCACCCCGCCAGCTGCAGCCCGTCGCGGGCAATCGCCTCGGCGCTGAGCAAGGCATGGCTGATACAGCCCAGCCGCACCCCCACCACCAGGATTACCGGCAGCTTGAGGGCAATGGCCAGGTCGGACAGGTTGGCCTGCCCCGACAACGGCACGCGCCAGCCGCCAGCCCCTTCGATCAGGGTGAAATCAGCATTCTGTTGCAGCACGTTGCGCATCGCCGCGAGCAGCTCGGATACCGCGAGGGTCACCCCCGCTTCACGCGCCGCCACATGTGGGGCGATAGCCGGTTCGAAGGCAAACGGGTTGACCTGCTCGTAGGGCAGCTTGATCGAACTTTCGTCGATCAGTGCCTGGGCATCGCTGTTGCGCAGCCCTTTCGCGGTCATCGTGCAACCCGAAGCCACCGGCTTGGCCCCCAGCGTACTCAAGCCCTGCAGGCGCGCCGCGTGCAACAGCCCGGCAGCGATGGTGGTCTTGCCAACGTCGGTATCGGTACCGGCAATGAAATAGGCCTGGCTCATCTCGCTCCCCTTACGCCTGTGGCTTGCGCAACACACCATAGACCACCTGATAAGTGGCTGGCAGCCCTTCGGCCTGGCGAAACGCCTCGTAGGCCTGCAGCAAGCCCTGCATGCGAGCCCGCCCGGTCAGGCCGGAAGGCCGGCCTGGGTTGAGGTTGTGTGCACCCAGCGCCTTCAGTTCATGGGTCAGGCTGCGCACATCCGGGTAGTGCAGCACGTATGGGCAACGCTGCAGCTCAAGCTGCTCGAAGCCGCTGGCAGCACACAGGCGCTGGTAGTCTTCGAAACGGCGGAAGCGGTTCACATGCACCAGGCCATCCACCGCCTGCCAGCTGGCGCGCAGTTCAGCCAGGGTGCCCACGCACAGGCTGCTGAAAGCCATCACACCACCCGGGCGCAGTACCCGTTGCGCCTCTGCCAGCACGCTGGCGAACTGGCCGCACCACTGCACCGCCAGGCTGGAAAACACCAGGTCGACGCTGGCATCACGCAATGGCAAGCGTTCGGCGTCGCCGGCTACGTGATAGTGCGCCCCACCTTGCTCGTTGCGCGCATGGCGCAGCATGCCTTCGGCGATATCCACCGCCACGCCGCTGGCCGCGGCGAAACGGCCGGCCAGCGCCCGGCTGAAGTGGCCGGTGCCGCTGCCCAGGTCCAGCCAGCGCGACGGCTGCAGGCCTTCCGGCAACAGCCTCAGCAGGTCCTGGCCCACGGCACGCTGCAGCGCCGCCACACTGTCGTAGCTGGCCGCAGCGCGGGAGAACGAGGCCGCCACCTGGCGCTTGTCGGGCAGTGCGCCAGGCAGGGTCGGATGGGAAAGGTCAGTCATCGCCACTCTCATGCAGGAAACTCTTGATGCCCGCCGCCAGTTCCTGCGGGTACTCCAGCAGGAACGCGTGGGAACTGTCTTCGACCAGGCCCACTTCCACATCGGGCAACAGCTCGCTCAGGGCTTTTGCCGCTTCCGCCGGCACCAGTGCATCGCTGCCGGCGAACAGGTGCAGCTGCGGGCCGGCGTAGGCCTGCAGGGCTTCGCGGGTATCCAGCCTGGCCAGTACTTCCAGGCCGGTGGCCAGGTACAACGGGTCAGTGTCCGGCACGCCGATACCCAGCTGGCGCAGCAGGGTGCGGGGTTGCTGGGCACCGTCGCTGCATAGCGTACGGAAGCGCTTGAGGGTGACCTGGGTATGGCTACGGCAGCCGTCGAGGAAGGTGCCGAAGGTATCTTCGGCCATGCCGTGGGGCCAGCCCGGGCGCACCACGAAACTGGGGTTGCTGGCCAGGGTCAGCAGGCCACAGCAGTGGTCGCCACGCTTGTGCGCCAGGGCGCTGGCCAGCATCCCGCCGAACGACCAGCCGCCCAGCCAGACATCGTTCGGCAGCTTGCGATCGAGGTGCTCGATCCAGGCCTGGACATCGCTGTGTGGCAGTTCCGGCAAAGGCATCAGCTCTACCTGCAGGCGCGCATCCTGGCCACGCAGGCTGGCAGCCAGCGGCTCCAGGGAGGCAGTGCCCAGGCCCCAGCCGGGCAATAGAACAAGGCGATTACGCATCGGCGTTCTCCAACTGTGGATAACACTCGGCCAATGCATTCAACAATAGCTGCACCTGCGCCTCACTGTGGGCGGCGCTCAAGGTCACCCGCAGGCGCGCACTGCCCGCCGGTACGGTGGGTGGGCGAATGGCCGTCACCAGCAGGCCGCGCTCGCGCAGCATGCGCGACAGGCGCAGGGCCTGCGCGCTGTCGCCGATGACGATCGGCTGGATCGGCGTCGGGCTGTCCATCAGTTGCAGGCCGATCTGCCGTGCGCCTTCGCGAAACTGGCGAACCAGCGCCGCCAGGTACTCGCGGCGCCAGGTCTCGCGGCGCAGCAGTTCCAGGCTTTTCAGCGTGGCGCAGGCCAGCGCCGGTGGCTGGCTGGTGGTGTAGATGTAGGGGCGGGCGAATTGCACCAGCGCCTCGATCAATTCTTCGCTGCCAGCGACAAAAGCACCGGCGGTACCGCACGCCTTGCCCAGCGTGCCGATCAGTACCGGGACCTCATCCACACCCAGGCCGAAGTGCTCGACGACACCGCCGCCATGGCTGCCGAGGGTGCCCAGGCCATGGGCATCGTCGACCATCAGCCAGGCACCGCGCGCCTTGGCGACAGCGGCCAGTGCCGGCAGGTCAGCCAGGTCGCCATCCATGCTGAACACGCCGTCCGTCACCACCAGGGTATTGCCGACCGCCTTGTCCAGGCGGCTGGCCAGGCTGGCCGCGTCGTTGTGCAGGTAACGGTTGAAACGGGCCCCGCTGAGTAGTCCGCCATCCAGCAGCGAAGCGTGGTTCAAACGGTCCTGCAGCACGGTGTCACCCTGCCCCACCAGCGCGGTAATGGCGCCCAGGTTGGCCATGTAGCCGGTAGAGAACAGCAGCGCACGCGGGCGCCCGGTGAGCTCGGCCAAGGCCTCTTCCACCTGATGATGCGGGGTACTGTGGCCGATCACCAGGTGCGAGGCGCCCCCACCGACACCCCAGCGCTCGGCACCGGCCTGCCAGGCGGCAACCACCTGCGGGTGGTTGGCGAGGCCCAGGTAATCGTTGCTGCAAAAGGCCAGCAAGGGCTGGCCGTCGACCACCACTTCCGGCCCCTGCGGGCTCTGCAGCAGTGGCCGCTGCCGATACAGGTCTGCGGCGCGCCGTTCGGCCAGGCGCGCGGCCAGGTCGAAGGCCATCTCAGGCCGACGCGGCGTTGTAGAACATCTCGCTGCTGCGCTGCTCGACCAGCGCCTGCTCGATGGCTGCCTGGTGCACTTCGTCGGCGTGTTCCTCACGGGCTTCGGGCTGGATACCCAGGCGGGCGAACAGTTGCATGTCCTTGTCGGCCTGCGGGTTGGCGGTGGTCAGCAGTTTTTCACCGTAGAAGATCGAGTTGGCGCCTGCCATGAAGGCCAGGGCCTGCATCTGTTCGTTCATCTGCTCACGGCCGGCGGACAGGCGCACATGCGACTTGGGCATGAGGATACGCGCCACGGCCAGCATGCGGATGAAGTCGAACGGATCGACGTCCTCTTCCTCGGCCAGCGGCGTGCCAGCGACTTTGACCAGCATGTTGATCGGTACCGACTCCGGGTGCTCTGGCAGGTTGGCCAGCTGGATCAGCAGGCCGGCGCGGTCGTCCAGCGACTCGCCCATGCCGAGGATGCCGCCGGAACAGATCTTCATCCCGGCATCGCGCACGTAGGCCAGGGTCTGCAGGCGCTCGCTGTAGGTGCGGGTGGTGATGATGCTGCCGTAGAACTCCGGCGAGGTATCGAGGTTGTGGTTGTAGTAGTCCAGGCCGGCCTGGGCCAGGGCCTTGGTCTGCTCCTGGTCGAGCTTGCCGAGGGTCATGCAGGTTTCCAGGCCCATGGCCTTCACGCCTTTGACCATTTCCAGCACGTAGGGCATGTCCTTGGCCGACGGGTGCTTCCAGGCCGCGCCCATGCAGAAGCGGGTGGAGCCGATGGCCTTGGCGCGTGCGGCTTCTTCCAGCACCTTCTGCACTTCCATCAGCTTCTGTTTTTCCAGCCCGGTGTTGTAGTGGCCGGACTGTGGACAATATTTGCAATCTTCCGGGCAGGCGCCGGTCTTGATCGACAACAAGGTCGATACCTGCACACGGTTCGGGTCGAAGTGCGCGCGGTGCACGGTCTGTGCCTGGAACAGCAAGTCATTGAACGGTTGCTGGAACAGCGCCTTGACCTCGGCCAGGGACCAATCGTGACGTGTTGTTGCAGTTGTGCTGGCGCTCATCGGTGTTTCCTTGTTTAGGCTGTAGCTGGCGCCGGGACAGGAAAGCCCGCCAGCGCATCACGGATAGCTCGCATAGTCATGGAAGGCCTATGAACTGTCAACCACACTGGAAGCGACTGGTTTACAAGTGCTCAATTATTAATCAGACATGCTTGCTTTGCGACGAGCGTGCCGGGCAGGCCTACCCGTTGTGCGTCGCCTGCGAACAGGCGCTGCCCTGGCTGGATGATCAATGCCTGCGCTGCGCGTTGCCCATGCCGATGTCTGGCCTGACCTGCGCACAATGCAGCCGCCGCGCGCCGGCTTTCGAGCAGGTGGTGGCGCTGTGGCACTTCGGCTTTCCGGTAGACACGCTGATCAACCGCTTCAAACACAAGCGCCAGTGGCCGCTGGGACGCCTGATGGCTGAATTGCTGGGCCATGGATTGCTGCATCGCTTCGCCGAGGGGGTGGCACGGCCCGACCTGCTGTTGCCGGTGCCCCTGGCCAGGCGTCGACAGCGCGAGCGTGGGTTCAACCAATCTGGAATGTTGGCGCGTTGGTTGTCGCCGCAGCTCGGGGTACGTTGCGACGAACGGTTGCTGACGCGCACACGCGAAACACCCGCGCAGCAGCAACTGGATGCCAGAGCAAGGCGGCGCAATTTGCGTCAGGCGTTTGCCTTCACGGGTGAGTTGACGGGCCAGCATGTCGCCATTGTCGATGACGTGCTGACCACAGGCGCAACCGCGCACACCATCGCCCAAGTGCTCCGCAAGGCCGGTGCGCGGCGCGTGGATGTCTATTGCCTGGCACGCACGCCCAAACCGGGGTAAGCATGACCCAACGATATTTGCCACGGCAGAAAAACCCTGGAGCCGCCTCGCGCCCCTTTCGCGACACAAGGCCAGTCCTACACACTATCCATCTGAACCTCGTGACGACTGATACCATGCCCCTGCCCACCCTCCTTACCCAGCACATCGCCCGCCGTCCCCAGCGTATCGCGCTGCTGCAGCACGTTGCCGAACAGGGTTCGATCACCCGCGCCGCCAAGGCTGCGGGCATCAGTTACAAGGCAGCCTGGGACGCCATCGACGAGCTCAACAACCTCGCCAGCCAACCGCTGGTCGAACGTAGCGCCGGCGGGCGAGGCGGCGGCGGTGCACGGTTATCGCCGGAGGGCGAACGGGTGCTGCGCCTGTATCAGCGTCTGCAGGCCTTGCAGGCGCAAATGCTCGAAGCGGCCGAGCAATCCAGTGACCTCGACCTGCTCGGTCGCCTGATGCTGCGCACCAGTGCGCGTAACCAGTTGCAGGGCCAGGTCAGTGGCCTGCGCCGGGAGGGGCGGCATGATCGCGTCAGCCTGGCGCTGGGCGGCGGGCTGGAGATCGAGGCGCTGATCACCCGCGACAGCACTGCGCGGCTGGAGCTGACGTTGGGGACCATGGTGGTGGCGCTGCTCAAGGCCGGTTGGGTACGGTTGCTGGCGGCAGGGGAAGAGGTCGAAACGGGTGACAACTGCCTGGAGGCGACGGTGGAGGGTATGCTGGCGGAGGCTGACGGGCCGAGCGAGGTGCGGCTGGCGCTGGGCAACGGGCAGACGCTGTGTGCGTTTGCCGAAGCGGCCTGGCTGGCTGAGCACCGGGTAGCGAATGGCAGTACGGTACGGGTGCAGTTTCATCCGTCTTACGTGTTGATCGGGGTTCCCGCGTAGGCCGGCTGCTTGTTGCGCGGTTCGCGGGTGCGCCCGCGAAGAGGCCGGCACAGGTATAACGCGGTACCATGGGCCTTGTGCCGCCTATCCCCGGAGCTCTCATGTCCCACCCCTTCGACACCCTCACCCCCGATCTGGTCCTCGACGCCGTGGAGAGCCTGGGCTTTCTCAGCGATGCCCGGGTGCTGGCGCTGAACAGCTACGAGAACCGCGTCTACCAGGTAGGTATCGAAGGTGCGCAGCCGCTGGTGGCCAAGTTCTACCGCCCAGGCCGCTGGAGCGATGCGGCCATCCTTGAAGAGCACAGCTTCACCGCTGAGCTGGCCGACTGCGAGGTCCCGGTGGTTGCACCGATGCAGCACGAGGGCCGCAGCTTGTTCGAACACCAGGGTTTCCGCTTCGCCCTGTTCCCCCGCCGTGGCGGCCACGCCCCGGAGCCGGGCAATCTCGATCAGCTCTACCGCCTTGGCCAGTTGCTGGGCCGCC
This sequence comes from Pseudomonas sp. Marseille-Q3773, assembly GCF_916618955.1. Taxonomy (NCBI): domain Bacteria; kingdom Pseudomonadati; phylum Pseudomonadota; class Gammaproteobacteria; order Pseudomonadales; family Pseudomonadaceae; genus Pseudomonas; species Pseudomonas sp. Marseille-Q3773. Next base: position 4,785,185 of record NZ_OU745390.1, on the reverse strand, counting down.
TGCATGCCGTAGGCGCCAGCAAACCGTTCGAGCACCGCGAAGCGCTGGCTGTGGAAAACTTTGGCCACGCCTCGCTGAATACCTTGTTGGAAGGTGCTTTTGTGCCTCGTGACCTGCTGCCAGCCTTCGAGTCGGTGGCCCGCGACCTGCTCAAGCGTGTGGAAGACATTTATGCCCGTACACCGCACCGCCTTATCCGCCTGCACGGCGACCTGCATCCCGGCAACCTGATGCATCGCGACGAGGTGTACCACGTGGTCGACCTTGACGACTGCCGCATGGGCCCGGCCGTGCAAGACCTGTGGATGATGCTGGCCGGCAGCCGTGAGGAGCGCCTGGGGCAACTGGCCGAACTGATCGATGGCTACAACGAGTTCCACGACTTCGACCCGCGCGAACTGGCCCTGATCGAAGCACTACGTGCCCTGCGTCAGTTGCACTACAGCGCCTGGCTGGCGCGGCGCTGGGACGACCCGGCCTCCCCGCCCAGCTTCCCCTGGTTCGGCCAGCCACGTTACTGGGGCGACCAGATCCTGGCATTACGCGAACAGTTGGCGGCGCTGGATGAACCGGCATTGAAATTGTTCTAGAAGCACGCCCGCCTCTGTCTACAATAGGCGTCGCTTCATTTAGCTACCTAAGCAAGGATTCTGCATGCACGCCGCAAACCCGCGTCGCGGGTACCTACTGGGCCTGAGCGCCTACATCATCTGGGGGCTGTTTCCCCTGTACTTCAAGGCGATCCAGAGCGTCCCGGCGGTGGAAATCATCGTTCACCGGGTGCTGTGGTCGGCGCTGTTCGGCTCGCTTCTGCTACTGGTGTGGAAACACCCCGGCTGGTGGCGCGAACTACGCGACAACCCGCGCCGGCTGGGTATCCTCGCCCTCAGCGGGGCGCTGATAGCCGGCAACTGGCTGACCTATGTATGGTCGGTAAACAATGGCCGCATGCTCGAGGCCAGCCTGGGTTACTACATCAACCCGCTGGTCAATGTGCTGCTGGGCATGCTGATTCTTGGCGAGCGCTTGCGCCGCCTGCAATGGCTGGCCGTGGCCATGGCCGCCGTGGGCGTGGCCCAGCAGGTGTGGCAGGTGGGCAGCCTGCCATGGGTGTCGCTGGCGCTGGCACTGAGCTTCGGCTTTTACGGGTTGATCCGCAAACAGGCACCAGTAGCGGCGCTGCCGGGCCTGGTGGTGGAAACCTGGATGCTGGTACCCCTGGCCCTTGGCTGGTTGCTGCTGCACCCGGCGGCAATGAGTACGCAGAGCGCGTTCTACACCAGCAGCGAAGCGTTGTGGCTGATGGCCGCAGGGCCGGTAACGCTGATACCGCTGGTGTGCTTCAACGCTGCCGCACGGCACCTGCCGTATACCACACTGGGCTTCCTGCAGTACCTGGCGCCGACCCTGGTGCTGCTGCAGGCGGTGCTGCTGTTCGACGAGCATCTGTCGTCGAGCACATTGGTGGCGTTCATGTTCATCTGGGCGGGGCTGGCGGTGTATAGCGTCGATGCGTGGTTGAGTTTGCGCAAGCGTAGTTGAACAAAAAATGACCATTAGCCTGCAGGCCTCGCGGTTCGGGGCCTGCAGCGACATCTCCAAAGGTTATCCACAACCTCGTCCCCGTGCTTTGTGCACAAGCTGCTGATTTTTGGGTGTTTTTTGAGCAAAGCTGTGCGAGCCCCGGATCGTGAGGGCTGAAGAGTTACACCCCCAGGTTATCCACAGGGCCTTCCCCGTGTTATCGGGATAACCGCAGGGGCTGCATCAGTCCTGCGGCCGCAGCTTCAATTCCACCATCAAATCATCCGCCAGACTCTCCAGCTTCTGCTGCAATTCATCCAGCGAAAGGGTCAACGGCATGGCCAGCAACGCATCGGCATGGAATAGCGGCTCGCTACTCATCGGCGCCGGGCTCACTTCAGTGGTGAAGCGTTCGAGGTTCACCCCCAGGTCCGCCAGCAACCGGGTGATGTCACGCACGATACCCGGCCGGTCATTGCCCACCAGCTCCATGGCAATCGGTTTCCAGGTACATGACGGCTCGATCCCGCTCTCGGCGATCAGCACGCGAATGTCATACCGCACCAGCTCCTGCAGCGAGGCCACCAGCGCGTCGTAGTTTTCTGCTGGCACCGCCACCCGCAGGATGCCGGCAAACTGCCCGGCCATGCGCGACATGCGGCTTTCCAGCCAGTTGCCACTGTGGTCGGCAATGCACTGGGCAATACGCTCGACCTGGCCGGCCTTGTCTGGGGCAATCACAGTCAGTACAAGATGATCCACAAGCCCTTCCTCGTTGTCGGACCGCGCCGGGTGGCGGGAAATCAGGCGATCGACTCAGTATAGGCAAGGCGCGGCAACCTGCCGCAGGGCAATTTGCATAACGAATCGTGTACTGTTTCAAGATTTATCTGGAACAATCCACCTGTTTTTTGCGAACATACCCACTCCCAGCGTGACCATACGCGACCAACGGGTCGCATAACGGCGCTTTTAGTCTGATTTTGCCCCGCCTACTGCTTCATGTAGTATCCCGTGGCGCGGACTACAAAACGTCGTTTGGATGTCTGCCAAGGCGCCTGTGAAAATACGCACACTGTCTGCCAGCCGGTCTGGCAGGCCGCACCCAGCCGCGCTCGGGCTTCCCCGGGTGCATGCACTGGTGCCGTGTTTAGAGAAGCGCTACAGGCTTAATACAGAAGAGCGAAATAGCTGAGCAGAGTGAGGCAAGCAATGACTGGATACGTTCAAGTCGGTGGCCTTCAGGTCGCCAAGGTCCTGTACGACTTCGTGAACAACGAAGCCATCCCCGGGACTGGCATCGTCGCCGAGCAGTTCTGGGCCGGTGCAGAAAAGATCATCAATGACCTCGCTCCAAAGAACAAAGCCCTGCTCGCCAAGCGCGACGAGCTGCAAGCCAAGATCGACGCCTGGCACCAGGCACGCAAAGGCCAGGCCCACGACGCCGCAGCCTACAAAGCATTCCTCCAGGAAATCGGCTACCTGCTGCCACAAGCTGACGATTTCCAGGCCACCACACAGAACGTGGACGAAGAAATTGCCCACATGGCCGGCCCGCAGCTGGTCGTACCGGTAATGAACGCCCGCTTCGCCCTGAACGCTGCCAATGCCCGCTGGGGCTCGCTGTATGACGCGCTGTACGGCACCGATGCCATCAGCGAAGAAGGCGGAGCCGAGAAAGGCCAGGGCTACAACAAGGTACGCGGTGACAAGGTCATCGCCTTTGCCCGCGCGTTCCTTGATGAAGCCGCACCACTGGCAGCCGGCTCGCATGTCGATTCCACCGGCTACCGCATCGAAGGTGGCAAGCTGATTGTTGCCCTCAAGGGTGGCAGCAACAGCGGCCTGCGGGACGACGCCCAGCTGATCGGCTTCCACGGCGATGCCGGCGCGCCGACTGCCGTGCTGCTCAAGCACAACGGCCTGCACTTCGAAATCCAGATCGATGCCAGCACCCCGGTCGGTAGCACCGACGCCGCCGGCGTGAAGGACATCCTGATGGAATCGGCACTCACCACCATCATGGACTGCGAAGACTCGGTCGCCGCTGTCGATGCCGACGACAAGGTGGTCGTCTACCGCAACTGGCTGGGCCTGATGAAAGGCGACCTGGCAGAAAACGTCAGCAAGGCTGGCAAGACCTTCACCCGCACCATGAATCCGGACCGCGAGTACGCCGCGCCCAACGGCGGCAGCGTGACCCTGCACGGCCGTTCGCTACTGTTCGTGCGCAACGTCGGCCACCTGATGACCAACCCGGCGATCCTCGACGCCCAGGGCAACGAAATCCCCGAAGGCATTCAGGACGGCCTGTTCACCAACCTGATCGCCCTGCACAACCTCAACGGCAACACCAGCCGCAAGAACACCCGCACCGGCAGCGTGTACATCGTTAAGCCGAAGATGCACGGGCCGGAAGAAGTTGCCTTCGCCGCCGAGATCTTCAGCCGCGTCGAAGACCTGCTGGGCATGAAGCGCAACACCGTCAAGGTCGGCATCATGGACGAGGAGCGCCGCACCACGGTCAACCTCAAGGCCTGCATCAAGGCAGCCGCCGAGCGCGTGGTGTTCATCAACACCGGCTTCCTCGACCGCACTGGCGACGAGATCCACACCTCGATGGAAGCCGGCGCCGTGGTGCGCAAGGGTGCCATGAAGAACGAGAAGTGGATCGGTGCCTACGAGAACAACAACGTCGACGTTGGCCTGGCCACCGGCCTGCAAGGCCGAGCCCAGATCGGCAAAGGCATGTGGGCCATGCCGGACCTGATGGCGGCCATGTTGGAGCAAAAGATCGCTCACCCGCTGGCCGGTGCCAACACCGCCTGGGTGCCATCGCCGACCGCCGCCACCTTGCATGCCCTGCATTACCACAAGGTTGACGTGCAGGCGCGCCAGCGTGAACTGGCCTCGCGTACCCCGGCATCGGTGGACGATATCCTGACCATCCCGCTGGCGGCCAACACCAACTGGTCGGCCGAAGAGATCCGCAACGAGCTGGACAACAATGCCCAGGGCATCCTCGGCTATGTGGTGCGCTGGATCGACCAGGGCGTGGGTTGCTCGAAGGTGCCGGACATCAACAACGTCGGCCTGATGGAAGACCGCGCCACCCTGCGCATCTCGGCCCAGCTGCTGGCCAACTGGCTGCGTCACGGCGTGGTCAGCCAGGAACAGGTGGTCGAGAGCCTCAAGCGCATGGCCGTGGTGGTCGACCAGCAGAACGCAGGTGACGCGTTGTACCGGCCGATGGCGCCGAACTTCGACGACAACATCGCATTCCAGGCAGCTGTGGAACTGGTGCTGGAAGGTGGCAAGCAGCCGAACGGTTACACCGAGCCGGTACTGCACCGTCGTCGCCGCGAGTTCAAGGCGCGTAACGGGTTGTAAGCAGCATCTGTATACGGGGCCGCTTTGCGGCCCCAAACTGCTTCAGCGGATCTGCAACTCTTTCCTCACCAGTTCCAGCAGCCTCTCCAGGTCCACCGGCTTCAACAGGAAATCCACCACCCCCAGGTGCATCACGTCCACCGCCTCTTCGACATCGGTGTCGCCGGACACCACGATGATCGACAACGCTGCCCGCTCCGACTCGCGAATCTGCCGGATCAGCTCCAGACCATCCTCGGGTTGCATACGCAAATCGGTGATCATCAGGCCTATGCGCGGTTGATAATGCAGATACAGCCTGGCTTCCTCGGCGCCGTCCGCCCCCACGCAGTCGATACCCCGGCTTTTCAGGTAATAGATCAGCGCATCGCGGTTGGCCGCGTTGTCATCCACCACCAGCACCAGTGGCTTGGCGGCCGTCGGCGCATTGGCCAGGGCCAACGCCTCGCGCTCGGCGTCGCTCAGGATGTCGTGGGGCTCAGGCATGGTCATCTCGTCAAAAAAACTCCGCTTCAGCATTAGGACCACAGAACTTGCGTAACCCGTCCCGCCTTTCGTCGGGTCTTTGACGGGCCGCTCATAGACTTACGTCCAATGGGCACCACCCCGCCGCAAGCCGACCATGGAGGCAGAGAACAACATGGTCGGCACCTATATATAGATATATATAGATCGGCATAGCGATACGGTCAGTTTCATGAGCAAAAAGGACGCCTACAGCCAGGCGGGCAGGACAGCAGTGCTGCAGAATATCCAGGGTACCCTGCAGTTCCTGCAGCGCTTTCCGCCGTTCAACCAGATGGAACACAGCCACCTGGCCTACCTGGTCGAGCAGTGCCAGCTGCGCTTTTATGCCTGCGGCGAGAGCATTGTCAAACCTGCCGACGGGCCGGTGGAGCACTTCTACATCGTCAAGCAGGGCCGCGTGGTCGGCGAGCGCCAGCATCTGGTCAAACCCGGCGTCGAGACCACGTTCGAGATCACCAGCGGCGAATGCTTCCCGCTGGCTGCCCTGCTCGGCGAGCGGGCGACCCGTACCGAGCACCTGGCCGGTGACGACACCTTCTGCCTGCAGTTGAACAAGGCAGCGTTCATCCGCGTGTTCTCGATGTCCGAGGTGTTTCGCGATTTTGCCCTGCGCGGAGTCAGCAGCCTGCTCGACCAGGTGAACCAGCAGGTGCGCCAGCGCGCCGTGGAAACCCTCGGCACCCAGTATTCACTCAACACCCCCCTGGGTGAACTGGCCATGCGCCACCCGGTGGTGTGCAGCGCCGACACCCCGCTGCGCGATGCCGTGCGGCTGATGCACGAGCAGCAGGTAGGCAGCATCGTGGTGGTCGATGCACAGCGCTACCCCACCGGGATCTTCACCCTGCGCGACCTGCGCCAGGTGGTGGCCGCAGCCGATGCCGAGCTGGGCGCGCCGATCGAGCGGCATATGACTGCCCGACCGTTCTACCTCAGCCCCCAGGCCAGCGCCTTCGACGCGGCCATGGCCATGACCGAGCGACACATTGCCCACGTATGCCTGGTGGAAAATCGCCGCCTGTGCGGGGTGGTTTCGGAGCGCGACCTGTTCTCACTGCAACGGGTCGACCTGGTGCACCTGGCGCGCACCATCCGCCATGCCCCCCGGCTGGAGACCCTGGTCTCGCTGCGCGGCGAAATCAGCCAGTTGGTCGAGCGCATGCTGGCCCATGGCGCGTCGTCCACGCAGATAACCCAGATCATCACCCTGCTCAACGACCACACCGTGTGCCGGGTGATCGAGCTGGCACTGGCCGAGCGCGGCGACCCCGGGGTGCCGTTCAGCTGGCTGTGCTTTGGCAGTGAAGGACGCCGCGAGCAAACCCTGCACACCGACCAAGACAACGGCATCCTCTTCGAGGCAACCGACAGCGCCGAAGCCAACGCCATCCGCACCCGCCTGCTGCCGCTGGCGCAATACATCAATCAATGCCTGGCCCAATGCGGCTTTACCTTGTGCAAGGGCAACGTCATGGCCGGCAACCCGGAGTTGTGCCTGTCGCGCAGCGAATGGGCGCGGCGCTTTGCCGGCTTTGTCCGCGAAGCCAGCCCGGAAAACCTGCTGGGCTCGAGCATCTACTTCGACCTGCGTGTGGTGTGGGGCGATGAGCAGGGTTGCGAGCAACTGCGCCAGGGCTTGCTCGAACAAGGGGCCGACACCCGCCTGTTCCAGCGCCTGATGGCTGACAATGCCCTGCGCCAGCGCCCGCCGGTTGGCCGCCTGCGCGAGTTCGTGCTGACCCGCCAGGGCAACGACAAGGCAGCCACCCTCGACCTCAAGGTCCAGGGCCTGACGCCCTTCGTCGATGGCGCCCGGTTGCTGGCCCTGGCCAATGGCATCGGCGCCTGCAATACCCTGGAACGCCTGCGTCAGTTGGTGGCCAAGGGCATCATCGAGGCGCAGGACGGCGCGGCGTATGAGGAGGCCTACCACTTCATTCAGCAAACCCGCATGCAGCAGCACCAGCGCCAGACGCGCGACAACCTGCCCTACTCCAACCGGCTCGACCCGGACAGCCTCAATCACCTTGACCGGCGCATCCTGCGCGAATCCCTGCGCCAGGCTCAGCGCCTGCAAAGCAGCCTCGCCCTGCGGTACCAGTTATGAGCCTGTTCACCTGGTTGCGCCCCAGCGCGCCCGAACTGGATGTTGCCACGCGCCAGCGCCTGGCCCGGCTGGCCAAGCCCGCCCCCCTGGGGGTGTGCACCCTGCGCGAACAGCGTTGGGTAGTGCTGGACCTGGAGACCAGCGGCCTGAACCTCAACCGTGACCAGGTGCTGTCGATCGGCGCCGTGGCCATCGAAGACGGCGCCATCGACTTTGCCCAGCAGTTCGAACGCACCCTGCACCGGCCAACGCAGAAGACCAACGCCAGCGTGCTGATCCACGGCCTGGGCCCAAGTGCCCTGGCTGCCGGTTGCGATCCGGCCGAAGCCTTGCTCGATTTGCTCGAGTTCATCGGTAGCAGCCCGGTGCTGGCGTTCCATGCCCCCTTCGACCAGCGCATGCTGGCCCGCGCGTTGAAGGAAAGCCTGGGCTACCGCCTGCTGTCGCCGTTCCTCGACATCGCCGAACTGGCACCGATGCTCAACCCCGACACAGTACTGCGCGAGGCCGGTCTCGATGACTGGGTGGCGCGGTTCGGCCTGCAAGTGGAAGAACGCCACCATGCCAGTGCCGACGCCCTGGTGACCGCCGAGTTGGCGCTGATCCTGTTCAGCCAGGCCCGGCGCCAGCAGCTGGACAGCCCATTGCAACTGGAGCAGCGGCTGCGCGGGTGGCGGCGGCGCAAGGTCCAGAGTCACGGCCTGTAATCGCTTTTGCAGCTCAGGCCTTTCCATGATGGCCATCCGATAAGCGCCCATTGCGCCCTGCCCCCCGCCTCTGCAACAATCGCGAATAATTATCGTTAGTTAATGCATACGTTCCGGGGGGACGCTGCTTGTCTTCTGCACAGAGTCCACATGCCGATCTGGTCGGTGCGCTGTACCGCGACCATCGCAGCTGGCTGCTCGCCTGGCTGCAACGCAGCATGGCCTGCCGCCAACGTGCCGAAGACCTCAGCCAGGACACCTTCGTGCGCCTGCTCGGCCGCGCGCAACTGGACACCCCCCGCGAACCCCGGGCATTCCTCGCTGCCGTGGCCAAGGGCCTGTTGTTCGACCACTTCCGTCGCGCCGCGCTGGAACAGGCCTACCTGGCCGAGCTGGCCCTGCTGCCGGAAGCCGAGCAACCTTCGCCGGAAGTGCAACACCTGGTTCTCGAGGACCTCAAGGCCATCGACCGCCTGCTGGGCAAGCTGTCGAGCAAGGCTCGCGCGGCGTTCCTGTACAACCGTCTGGACGGCATGGGCCATGCCGAAATTGCCGAGCGCCTGGGCGTTTCGGTGTCGCGGGTGCGCCAGTACATCGCCCAGGGCCTGCGCCAGTGCTACACGGCCCTGTACGGGGAGCCAACGTGAGCAATGTCCCGGTTTCATCCCGCGTGCTGGAAGCCGCGATTGCCTGGAAACTCAGCCTCGAAGGTGGCAGCGGCACGCCCGATGAGCGCAGCGAATTCATGCGCTGGCATGCTGCCAGCGAGGAGCACGCCCGCGCCTGGCGCCAACTGGGGGCGATGGACCAGCGCGTCGGCGCGGCAGCCGGCCCGGCACGCCAGGCCCTGGTGCAGTCGCGCGTCGGCCTGCGCCGGCGTATCGGCAAGGTTGGCAGTGGGCTGGCCGGCATGTTCCTGCTCGGCTCGCTGCTGGCCTGGGTCGGCGCACCGTCGCTCGCGCCGAGTTATTGGCTGGCCGACCAGCGCACCGCCACCGGCGAGCTGCGTACCCTGCGCCTGGAAGACGGCACGTTGCTGAGCCTGAACAGCCATACCGCCGTGGATATCGACTACGCCGGCGAACAACGGAGCATCGTCCTGCACCAGGGCGAAATCTCGGTTCAGACCGGCCATCAGGACCCGCGCCCATTGCTGGTCAGTACCGACGATGGGCGCCTGCGTCCATTGGGCACGCGCTTCCTGGTGCGCCGTGAAGCCAAGGGTACGCGCCTTGAAGTGTTGCAAGCCTCGGTCGCAGCCCTGCCGCTGAATAGCGCTGATGAACAGGTGCTGCACGAAGGCCAGCAAGTGCTGATGAACGCCAACGGCCTTGGCCGGGTCGGCGCGGTAGCCGCCGGTGCCGACGCCTGGACCCGCGGCATGCTGGTGGTGGACAACGTGCGCCTGGCTGACCTGCTGGTCGCACTGGGCCAGTACCGCAGCGGTTACCTCGGTGTGGATGACAAGGTCGCCGACCTGCGGGTGACTGGCAGCTTCCCGCTGACCGACACCGACCTGGCCCTGGCGTCGTTGCTGCCAGTATTGCCGGTGAAGATCGAGCGGCATACCCCGTGGTGGCTGACCGTTAAGCCCAGATAGACGGGCGGCCCGTGTGAAGCGGATTCACGCCCGCCAATTCAAAATAATTCTCGATATTTTTCAGATTCGCCCTGTCACTTTTCCAATCTCGCTCGGCAAGGAAGCAGTAAGCACTTACCCGTCGAGGAGCCGCTGCATGTCCCGTGCTGTTGAACGTATCCTGCGCCCCAGCCTGATCGCCCTGGCCATCGCGGTAGCCGCGCCATTGGCCAGCCCTGCCCTGTACGCCGCCGAGCCATCCGCCGCGCGCGCCTACGACCTGCCCAGCGCCCCGCTGGCCGCCACCCTCAACCAGATCGCCAGCCAGGCCGGCATTGCCCTGGCCATCGACCCGGCTCTGGTCAGCGGCCGCAGCTCGGCCCCGGTAAGCGGCCAGTACGACGGCCTGGGTGCGCTGCAGGCCGCCCTACGCGGCACAGGGTTACAGCTGCAACAGAGCAGTATTGGCAGCTACAGCCTGGTGCCAGTCCCGGAAGGTACCCTGGCGCTGCCGGCAACCACCGTGGAAGCGGCCAGCATCAGCGAAAGCGCCTGGGGCCCGGTCGAAGGCTACGTGGCCAAGCGCAGCGCCGCCGGCACCAAGACCGACACCGCACTGGTCGAGTTGCCGCGTTCGGTCTCCGTCGCCACCCGCGAGCAAATGAAAGACCGCGGCGTACACAGCCTCGACGATGCCGTGCGCTACATGCCGGGTATCGTGTCGGCCAGCTTCGGCAGTGACACACGCTATGACTGGATGCGCGTGCGGGGCTTCGAGCCGACCCAGTTTCTCGATAGCCTGCCGCTGCCACGTGGCGTATACGCCAACCCAAAAGCCGAAACCTGGAACCTCGACCGCCTTGCCTTGCTGCGCGGGCCGGCTTCGTCGGTCTATGGCCAGACCCCGCCCGGTGGCCTGCTGGACATGGTCAGCCGCCGCCCGCAAGCGCAAAGCGAGCATGAAATCGAGCTGCAATACGGCAGCGACAACCATCGCCAGATCAACTTCGCCAGCACCGGCAAGGTCGATGACGAAGGCCGCTTTCTGTATGGCGTCAGCGGGGTCATCCGCGACGGTGGCACGCAGATCGACCATATCGACGACAAGCGCTACAACATCGCCCCGAGCCTGACCTGGAACATCGACGAAGACACCTCGCTGACCTTCCTTACCCAGTTCACCCGCGACGATACCGGTGCCACCAGCCAGTTCCGGCCGATTCAGGGCACCAAGATCGACATGCCGTTCGGCAAGATCTCCCACCACAAGAACCTCGGTGACCCTGACTACGAATTCTACGACCGCACCTACTACGCGCTGGGCTACGCCTTCGAGCACCGCATCAACGACGTGTGGCAGTTCCGTCAGAACCTGCGCTACACCAAGTCGGATCTGGCCTTCCAGACGATCACGCCCGGTAGTTACAACAAGGACAATCCTCCGGTGAAAGACGACGGCACAGTCAGCCGCATGTCCACCAACACCGACGAAGACATCAGCCAGTTCGCGGTGGATAACAACTTCCAGGCCGACTTTGCCACCGGTGACATTACCCACACCGTGCTGATCGGCCTGGACCACCAGCGCATCAATACCAACTACCTGTCGATATTCGGCTTCAACGTGCCGGACAGCAACGTCAACAACCCGGTCTACGGGCTGCCGATCACCCGTCCGGACCGCTCGACCGCGTTCTACGACTACAACCAGAAAACCCGACAGACCGGCGTGTATGTCCAGGACCAGATGGCCCTCGGCAACTGGCGCCTGACCCTGGGCGGGCGCGAGGACTGGGTGCATACCGGCACCCGGTTCTTCAACCAGGGTGATGCCACCAATACCCAGCGCGACAAGAAGTTCAGCGGCAACGCAGCCATCAGCTACGTGTTCGACTCGGGCTTCGTGCCCTACCTGTCGTACGCCGAGTCGTTCCAGCCGTCCAGCAACGCCAGTGTGTCGGCAACCGACTCGTTCAAACCCACCGAAGGCAAGCAGTGGGAACTGGGCGTGAAATACCAGCCCCCGGGCTCCAGCACCTTGCTGTCGGCAGCCGTATATGACCTGACCCAGAAAAACGTCTCGGTGACCGACAGCGTCGGTGGCGTGACCATCACCAGCCAGACCGGCGAAGTGAAAGTGCGTGGCCTGGAGCTTGAGGCGGTTTCCGATGTGACCGAGAACCTCAAGGTGATTGCTGCCTACACCCTGGCCAAGTCGGAAGTGCAGGACGGCGATTTCAAAGGCAATCGCCTGCAACTGATGCCCAACCAGCAGGCGTCGGTGTGGGGCGACTACACCTGGCATGCGGGCGTACTCGACGGCTTCGGCATTGGCCTGGGTGCGCGCTATACCGGCAATACCTATGGCGACCAGGCCAATACCTACCTGGGCAAGGCCAACGCCTACACGGTGTTCGATGCTGCGGTGCATTACGACCTGGGGCGCCTGGACAGCAGCCTCAAGGGCGCGTCGGTGGCGCTCAACGCGACCAACCTGCTGAACAAGGACTACCTGTCGACCTGTGACGCCTACTACTGCTACTACGGCGACGAACGTAGCGTCGTGGCCAGTGCCACCTACAAGTTCTGAGTGAGCCGGGGCTGTTGCGCAGCCCCATGTCCCATTCGGCAGATATCGGTACCGTGATGAAAAGCCCAACCATCCGCCGCTGGTCCACGATCCACACCTGGAGCAGCCTGGTCTGCACCCTGTTTCTGCTGTTGCTGGCGCTGACCGGCCTGCCGCTGATCTTTCACCACGAGCTCGAACAGCTGCTCGGCGACGCGCCGAAGCTGCGCGAGCTGCCAGCCGATACCCCGCACCTCGACCTGCAACAGCTGGTGATCAAGGCCGAGCAGCACCGCCCCGGCGAGGTCGTGCAGTATTTCGGCTACGACGAAGACGAACCCAACGGCGTGGTCGCCATAACCGCCGCCACTGCCGGTACCGAACCCAACGCTTCGCATACCTTCATGCTCGATGCTCGCACTGGCGAAGCAGTAGCCATGCCGGCGGCCAATGGCGGCTTCATGATGCTCATGCTGCGCCTGCATGTGGACATGTTCGCGGGCCTGCCGGGCAAACTGTTGCTGGCGTTCATGGGCTTGCTGTTCGTCGTCGCGATCGTTTCTGGCACCGTGCTCTATGCGCCGTTCATGCGCCGCCTGGCGTTCGCCACAGTCCGCCACGACAAGTCGCGGCGCCTGCGCTGGCTCGACCTGCACAACCTGATCGGCGTGGTCACCCTCGCCTGGGCCTTGACGGTCGGGGTGACCGGGGTAATCAGCGCCCTGTCCGACCTGGTCATCGCCGCCTGGCGCAACGACAGCCTGGCCGCCATGGTCGCGCCGTACCGCGACGCACCAGCGCTCACCGAGCGCGCCCCAGCCTCGCGCCTGCTGGCGATTGCCGCACAGGCCGCGCCAGGCATGCGACCGGACTTCATCGCCTTCCCAGGTACGCGCTTCTCCAGCGAACATCATTATGCCGTATTCATGAACGGCGCCACGCACCTCAGCTCGCACCTGTTCACCCCGGTACTGATCGATGCGCGCACCCTTGAGCTGACTGCAGTTGGCGACCGCCCCTGGTACATGGACGCGCTGGGCCTTTCGCAGCCGCTGCATTTCGGTGATTACGGCGGCCGGCCGATGCAGATCCTCTGGGCGGTGCTCGATGTGCTGACCATCATTGTGCTCGGCAGCGGCCTGTACCTGTGGTGGGGCAAGCAACGTAGCAGCCGCGAGGCCCGCACATGAGTCACAGGTCGCAAGCTACCCGGCGCATCTTCGCCTGGCCTGCCGCCATTGCCGTGCTCGGCGCCGCCGGCCTGTTTGCCGCTCTGCTCGGCGAGGGAGCCTGGGATGTACTCGCCTGGCTGGGCCTGGGCATCCCGGCGGCGCTCAGCCTGCGGGCGCTGTGCGGCCGATAACCGGTTACCACCCGCAGCACCGCATAAGTGCCGAGCCTGTGTGCTCCTACCTTCAAGGAGCACACCATGCTGCCGCTGGAACGCATCGAATCCATAGACCAGCAGATCGCGAGCCTGTTGGCTGGCCTGCCAACACCCGCGCCGTCCATTCAAACCCGCCAACAGTTGCATGCCGAACTGGCGCAGTTCTGGGCCGACGCTGATAGCCAGGGCCGTTCAAGGCGCAGGCGCCTTGCCGACCTGCGCGGCGCGTTGATGCACGCCGAGCTGGACCTGCGCCTGGCCGACCAGACGCTGGCCGCCGACCAGGCGGATATGCTGCGCAACTGCCTCGACCTGCCCGCCGCCTGGCAACGCCACCATCAACCACTGGCCCGGCGTCCGCAGGTTTACCGGCCCGTGCTCAAGCGCAGCCGGCCCAACTGGCGGGCATCACTGCCGGGTATGTTCGTGATCGTGGCCGGCACCGCCGAGGGCGAGCAGCTGGACGGTTTGCAGGCAACCGGGCCGGCGCTGCTTTGCGGCCTGGCGCAAGGCGTCGAAGCCTACCCCTCGCTTGCCGACTTGCACCGTGAACTCTGCGAACGGCTGGACGACCCCATCCAGAGCGTCCCGCTGCTGAGCCTCCTGGTCGATCCGCAGCGCATCCACAGTGCCGGGTTGGCTGATCACCTGCGCTACGAGTGGTATGCCGACGACCCGCTGCAGATGCAAGTCGACAACCTGCTGGAGGCCCAGCGCCAGCGTGTCCAGCAGGCGCTGGCGGGCACTGCACCGGCTGAATCGTTGCCCAAGGCCATGGCCTTGGCCGACGAAGCCGGCAAACGGGCATTGCTCGACACGCGCTACTCGCTGTTACTGGAGAAGAACCTGCCCGACTGGCTGCGCTCGGCCGGCGAGCCAGGGCTCGCCCATATCATGCAAACCATGCAGCGGTTGGTGGCGGCCAGTGAAAGTGTCGCTACCGCCGGCATCCTGACCTTCGCCCAGTTCCGGCAGAAGCACACACTGCGCCAATGGGCCACCGCCCGAGTCGAGGAACGCTTGCGCAACGACCTGGGGCTAACCTATCCAGCCAGCGACATCCTGGTGCATGTCGTTCACACCCAGCAGGTCGGGCCACACCTCAATCCGCTTCAACCCTCTAGTTATGTTACCTGGCGTGGCGTGCAAAAAATCGGAGGCAAGCTGATCGAGACCATCAGGGAAAGCTACCCACTGGATGAGCTGGCGCTGCGCAATGTGAACTGGTTCGACTATGACTACTGGCTGACCGCACGGGTCGAGCATCGCCACTCCAAACCACTGCCTGCTGCGCTTTCAGCGGGCTACGTTAAGAGCCTGGTCAGAAGCCTCAACGTCGGTGGCAGCTATAGCGATTTCTTGCACAAACAACTGATCGACGCCCCGCTCGGAGCCTGGCGGCTGAACGCCCATGCCAAGGTCAACCGTGCCCGCATGGAGGCGGAGCTTGTCAAGGCACGCTACGCCAGGCACCTGACCAGTGCCGACTCAGAACGCGACTACCGCTGGGTGAGGCAGGTGCTGGACTACCCTCACAATGCCTTGCGCCCACCTGTCGAGGGACGGCGCATCACCGTACGCCAACTGACGATCTACAATCACACGCTGCAGGGTGTGCTGCTGATCGACAGCGCAGCCACTGGCGTACGCTCTTTCATCCTGTACACCCCCGACGCCTCCGACCGTCGCGCCTGGCGCAGCCTGGCCAATCTCCGGGTCCTGCTGCGCCAGCTGCGCAGTGACCCTGCCTTGCTGGCCTATACCCTGGACCGCCTGCCGCTCCTGCCCAGGGACCAGGCTCGAAAGCTGTTCCTCAAGGGCGGCCTCGGCGCTGCCTTGCGCATGCCCGCTGTCGACGAAGAGCTGTTCCATGCGTGTTACATGGCCGCAGCCAGGGGCATGATTGCCGTGGCAGACGCCAACAGCCGCAGCACCCAGGAAGCCGACGTGGAACAAGGCATCACACTGGGTTGGCAGTTGGTGGACCTGATCAGCCTGGGATTGCCGGCGCGGCCCCTGATGGCGCTTTCACTCGGGCGGATGGTCATGAGCATCTGGGACGGAATACAGGCCTATCGCCAGGCAGATATCGGCGGCGTGCTGCAACATGCCTACAACGCCCTCAGCCACGCCAACGATGCCAGCACCAGTATGGCGGCCACCGGCCTGATGCGCCGAGTGCTGCGCGGCCTGCCGGCGCAGCCACCGCTACCGCTGCCGGCGCGCTACAGCGTGGTTCCTACGGTAGAAAACCTGCGTTACCGTATCGACGGCATCTACGCCGAGGGGGTCTATGAAAAGGCGTCCGAGTTCGAAGGGCTCAGCCAGTACTACATTCAGGACGCGCAGCAGCGCTACTACAAGATCGCTTTCGACGGCCTGCGCTGGCGCGTAGTGGATCCCGTGCAGCCGGACGCCTACCTGAAACAGCCGGTCAAACGCCTGGCCGATGGCAACTGGGTCATCGACTCCCCGGTGCTTTGGTACGACGGCGTGCCCGACCTGGCCGAGCTGCTCAGGGACTGCCTGCTGCCATACGCGCTTGAAGGCGACCCCATCGAGTCCATCGACGGCCTGCATCAGGCCGACGAGCAACTGTACCTGCAGACCCGAGCTGGCCAGGTTGCACTGCGCAGGCACATGCTCGACGATCGCTTCCACCTGCTTATCCCACATGCCGCTACGGCAGGCGTGGTGCCATGGGCCATCCTGCGCTGGCATGACCGGCAGTGGCGTATCCGGGTACGCCAGGCGGGGCGTAGCAGCGGCTGGATGGCCCTCCCCGAGGCCTACTCGGTCAGGCGTGGCAGCAACCGGTCCAGCCGTTGATGCAAGGCACTGTCGCTTGGCCAGTTGCGCAACAGCCGCGCCCGGTCACGGGCGTAGGCCGGGGCGAAGCTGAGCTGGGTGGCGTGCTGGCACATCGCATCGAGGTCGATCAGCGACCAGCGGCCTTTGTCCCAGAACAGGTTGTGGCCCTTGAAGTCGCCGTGGCTGATACGCGCCCGAATCAGCTGCTGCATGACATGGACCAAGGCGTCGACCTGTTCTTCGGGGGCATCCCCATTTGCCACGTAAGGCGCGAAGCATGCGGCCAGATCAGGGCCATCGATGTACTCGGTGACCAGGTAGGCGCGGCTGCGCAGGCCAAGCACGCGCTGCTCCAGCACCGCCAGTGGGCGCGGCGTGGCGATATCGAGAAACGCCAGGCGGTGCCCTTCGATCCACGAATGCCAGGCCCGGCTCGGGCGCCAGAAGCGCTTGAACCAGTGCGCAGTGTTCTTGATGTTGTAGCGCTTGAGCACCAGCTGGCGCCCCTTCACCTCGATGCGTGCCACGCTGGCGGCACCGCCGGTCTTGTACAGGTGGCCCTGGTCGATCAACTGGTCAGCTTGCTCCAGCACCGGCAGCATGGCCTCGACCTCATCACGCCGGATCGCGCGCAGGCCTGACAGGCTGCGCTGGACGCTGAACAGGCTGCATTCGCGACCGGCCTTTTCCAGGTAGTCCTTCTGCCGCCAGCTGCGCACCTTGTCCACTTGCTTCTGCAGCGCCTCGAGCGGCAACGCGTGCTCGGCATTGGCCAGCAGGTAGTGCACCAGCAGCTCTTCGATGAACGGTTCCAGGCGCTTGGGCAGTTGGGCGAAGAACACCCCGAGGTTTTCCAGCACACGCGGGCGCGACAGTTGCTGGCCGGGGGTTTCGGCCTTGATGCCGGCGCCGTCGATCAGGTACAGCTTGCCGCCGTGGCGCAACAGGTTGTCCAGGTGCAGGTCCTCCTGCCACAGGCCCTGGGCATGCATGTGTGCCACCGCAGTGAGCGCCTCGCCCAGCACCAGGTGCTGCTCGTCGGCCAGCACCGGTAGGTCTTCCACTGCCGCCCAGGCATCGGCCAGGCTCTCGGCACCGTCGAGAAACTCGAACAGCAACCAGCCGCCCTCGCCTTCCTTGAGGCCATCGGCCAGCAGCTTCGGCGTGGTCAGGCCCTGCTCGGCGAGCAGTTTCACGCCCTGCAGTTCGCGCTGGAAATGCCGCGCGGCGCTACTACCGACCAGCAGTTTGGCCAGCACCGGAGTGCCGCGCCATACCCCGGCGCCCACATAGCGCTGGCCCGGCAGCACGCGGAACAGGCTGAGCAGTTGCAAATCAGCGCTGCCGGCGGCGTCGGCCAGGGTAATGCTCAGGGGCAGCGACGGGTTGCGCCCGGCTTCTTTCAATTCGGACAAACGCATCAGCGGGCCTCTTTTTCACGACGGCGTTGCGTCAGGCGTTGCAGCCAGGTATCGACCAGCGAGCCATCGGCTGGCTGCGCCAGGTAGGTGGCCAGGAGATTACGTACCTCGTCCTTGCTCCAGGCCTGGGCGCGGCGCAACAGTGGCTCCAGGTCCTTGAGGCGGTCACGCATGCCGAACAGCAGGGGTCGGGTCTTTTCCAGGTCGATCAGTTGCGCGTCCCAGCCATCGCGGCGCTGGCGCAGGAAGATGTGTTTGGGGTAGAAGCAGCCATGCACCTGCCCGGCGCTGTGCAGGGTGCGCGCCAGCTGGCCGCAGGCCTGCAGGATACCATTGCGCTCGGCATCGCCCAGTTGGGCCCAGCGCGCCAGCAGGCTGTCGAGGTCGGCCCATTCGTCCAGGGCGCGCGTCATCAGGATGGCCCGGTGCTGGCCGCCTTGCTTGCGCTCGCCATAGAACACCGCCTGCAGGGCAGGAATGTGCAGCTTCTGGTAGCGGCTGATATTGCGGAATTCACGGGCGAAGGTTGGCTCGCCGAATGGCCGGTGCAAGGTCCGGGTCAGGTAGTCGCACTGGCGCTTGAGGTAATAACCCTTGCCTTCGAGTTCCAGGCGGAACACGCTGCTCCAGCCGCCACGACCGGTGTTCGGCTCATCCACGGCATCCAGTTGTAGCGCCCACAATGCCTCGAAGTCGTCCAGGCCGTGGCGTTTGAGCAGCGCGTGGTCTGCGCTGGCCAGGTAATCGGTCATTCCCTTCCCTCGAAAAAGCCCACCACCTGGCGAATGCGCTTCTTGTCGCGCACATTCAGCCGGTCGCGGCCACGGTATTGCAGGTAGAAGCGCAGGCGTTGGGTCGCCGACAGGTGGTACTTGGCCACTTTGTCCAGGCACGCCAGGTCCTTGATCATCCGGTGCCGCCACATGAAGCCGCGCCAGAAGTCGCCGGTGGGGCAGTCGATGAAGAATAGCGTGCCCTGGTCATCGACCAGCAGGTTGCGCCATTTCAGGTCGTTATGGGCGAAGTGGTGCTTGTGCATGACCCGGGTATGCCGCGCCAGCTGGCTGCTGACATGCCCCACCCAGGCGCGGTCGGCCAAGCGCGCATCGTTGCGCTCGGCCAGCGCCGACAGGTCTTCGGTACGTGGCAGTTCTCGAGTAATCATCGCCCCCCGCGCGAAGGCCAGGCCATTGCGCTCCAGGCCCCAGGCCACCACTTCGGCAGTGGGGATGCCCCATTTGGCGAACTGCTTCAGGTTCTGCCATTCCGCCTTGATCCGCGGCCGGCCCAGGTAGCGGCGCATGTGCTTGCCGGCCCCGGTGTAGCGCTTGACGTAATAATTGACCCCGTCACGCGTGATGCGCACCACTTCGCTGAGCGGGTCGCGGGTCAGGCGTTCGCCTTGCAGGGCGAATACCGCCTCGAGGCTGCCGAAGTCCGCCGCCAGGTGTTCATAGCCCGGCGCCAGTGTCCAACCCGACATCAGAGTGCATCCCCATAGCGTTGCTTGCGGTCGTAGAGTTTCTGCGCCTTGCGCTCCAGCCAGGCGAGCAGCGCGGCCTCCTCCTTGAGGACCTGCCGCAGCGGGCGCTGGAAATAACCCCGCAGGAAGCGCAGCTTGTCGCGCTGGGTGAGGCCGATGTCCAGCGCCGAGAAGTACAACGCGGCCAGGTCCTTGTCGCGCCAGCGGCGGCTGATTTTCGCCCGGGTCTGCGCGCGGTGCAGGTCGATAACCGACAATTTGAAGTCATCCGCCGTCACCGGGCGGTCGGTATGCAGCAGGAAGTGGCAGATGTAGCAGTCGCGGTGGTTGACCCCGGCGCGGTGCATGCCGCCGGTCATCCTGGCCACCTCGGCGATGAGTGCGCGTTTCAGGCGTGGCTCGGGTGGTTGCCGGACCCAGTCGATGCTGAAGTCCTCCAGGCTGATGGTCGGCGCCAGTTCTTCGGTGATGATGAACGAATGTTGCGCAGCCGGGTTGCTGCCACGTTCGCCATAGGCAACTGCCGTCATGGTCGGCACGCCAACCTCGTGCAAGCGCTGGATGGCCTGCCATTCCTGGCCGGCACCGAGCACCGGCAGCTTGGCGGTAAACAGGTTCTTGAAGATCTCGCCCCAGCCAATGCCGCGGTGAATCTTGACGAAGAACCCCTCCCCGGCGACCTCGGTGCGCAGCGTACGGCGCCCTTCCAGCTCGCGGTAGACCTCGCCTTGCAGCGCCTCCACGGCATCGAAGGCATCCCGCCCGGCCCACAGGCGCTTGAACGGTTCGGCCAGTATCAGCTTCATGCGGACTCCTGCCCCAGGATCACATCGGCTGCGTGCTGCGGCATGCTGTACAGATCGGCGGTTTCAGCGAACGCCAGGCCGTTGCGCGACCAGCTGGCGCGGGCCTGCTGGTCTTCGAGCATGCGCTGCAGGCAGGTATTGAGCTGCTCTTGGTCGAACGGCTCGTCCAGCACCAGGCCACAGTCTGCCTCGGCAATGTAGTGGGCATAGCCGCACACCTTGGATACCAGCACCGGCAGGCCGGCCACCAGCGCTTCGAGCAGTACCGTGCCGGTGTTTTCGTTGTAAGCCGGGTGGATCAGCAGGTCGGCGCCCAGCAGGAAGCGCGGAATGTCGCTGCGGCCCTTGAGGAACTGCACCTGCTCGCCCAGGCCCAGGGTGGCGCTTTGCAGCTGGAACACCTTGGGGTCGTCCTGGCCGATCACCATCAGCCTGGTCCGCTTGCGCAGGGCCGATGGCAGTGCGGCCAGGGCCTTGAGGCTGCGGTCGACACCCTTGGTCTTGAAGCCGGAGCCGATCTGCACCAGCAACAGGTCGTCATCGCCGAGGTTGAATTCCTTGCGGAACTCGGCGCGGATCTCGGCAGCGTTGGCAGGTGCGCGGCGGTCCTGGGAAATGCCTGGCGGCAGCAGGTGGAAGCGCTCCACCGGAGTGCCGTAGTGCTTGATGAACAGCGGCTGCTGCACTTCGGAAATCATCAGCACTTCGGTATGGGCGTCCTTGGCGAACACCGCACGTTCGTACTCGGCAAAGTGCCGGTAGCGGCCCCAGCGGCGGTACAGGCCACCACGCAGGGTCTGCGCCTTGTCCTCGAAGCAGCCGTCGGCGGCGTAGTACACGTCCAGCCCCGGCATCTTGTTGAAGCCGATCAGGCGATCGACCGGGCGCTTGGCCAGGTCGGCAGCCATCCACGCGCTGAGCTTCTCGTTGCGGCGGTGGTTGAAAATCGCCTTTACCGGCGCCACCAGCACTTCGAAGCCCGGCGGAATGTCACCCTCCCAGACCAGCGTGTACACACGGATCTGGTGGCCCCGCTTCTGGCACTCCAGGGCAATGCGCATGAAATCGCGCTGCAGCCCGCCGAAGGGGAAATATTTGTACAGCACGAAAGCCAGTTGCATCAACGGACATCCTCAGCCAGCAGCAGCGCGCTCAGGCGGCTCGCCACATGCTCGGGATTCAGGCGAGTGAAGCACAGCGGCCACTCGCGTTTCAGATCGTACCGGCGCAGGTCGTCGGCGCTCGGTTTGTAAGTGCACTTCTTCTGCAGGCAGGGAGCGCATGGCCAGTCACTGGCCTGGTGAATCTGGGTCCGTCCGTAGGCGCCGGTCAGCCCCGGGTTGGTCGGGCCGAACAGCGAAATGGTGGGCACATCGAGTGCCGCCGCCAGGTGGCCAAGGCCAGTATCGACGGCCACGCAGGCCTTTGCCGCCGCCAGTACGCGGGCGACACCGGCCAAGTTCAATTTGGGGAGCACCTGGCAATTGTTCAAGCCCTGGGCAATGCGCTCGGCCCGCGCCTTCTCGGCCGGGTTGCCCCACGGCAGGCGCACTTCCAGCTTGCGCCGGCCCATGCGTTCGGCCAGTTCGCGCCAGTAGGCTTCGGGCCAGTGCTTGGTCGCCCAGGTGGTGCCATGCAGGAACACCACGTACGGAGCCGCCGGCGGAAGCTGCAGGCGGTCGAGGTCGAGGCCGTAGTTGCCGATGCCCTCCGGCAGGTCATAAGCCAGGGCCATGGCGAACAGCTGGCGTACCCGCTCCACCGCATGCTGGCCGACGGCAACCGACAGGCGTCGATCATAGAAGCGGCTGGCCCAGCCTTCGCGGGCCGAGTAACGGTCCAGACCAGCCACCGGCGCCTTCACGTAGCGGGTCAGCCAGGCCGACTTGACCAGGCCCTGGGCGTCGATCACCAGGTCGTACTGGCGCTCGCGCATTCGTTGCTTGAACGCTTTCCACTCGCCACTCTTGAAGGTCTGCCACAGGTTCTTGCGCCAGCGGCGGATGGCCACCGGGATGACCCGGTCGACCGCCGGGTGCCAGCTGGGAATTTCGGCGAAGCCTTCTTCCACCACCCAGTCGAAGCGAATACCGGGAATGGCGTGGGCGGCGTCGGTAAGCGCCGGCAGGGTGTGGATCACATCACCCAGCGACGAGGTCTTGATGATCAGTACCCGCACTTAGTCGACCTCGGCCACGGTATCGATCAGCTCCGGCCCGCTCAGGCGGTGCAGGGCGCTAATGACGTTGCCCGGCTCCAGCAGGCGCAGGCAGTTGTAATGGCCGAAGCGGCAGGTACGGTCGAAGCACGGGCTGCACTCGATGCCGGTGCGCACCACCTCCACGTGCTCGGCCAGTGGCGGGGTGAAGCCCGGCGATGTCGAGCCGTACACTGCCACCAGCGGGCGGTTCAGCGCTGCGGCCACGTGCATCAGGCCAGAGTCGTTGGATACCACGGCGTCGGCGCAGGCCATCAGGTCGATGGCCTCGGCCAGCGAAGTTTCCCCGGCCAGGTTGGCCGACTCTTCCCGCAGCCCCGGGATCAGCCGGTCGCGGATCTGCTCACCGACCGGGTGATCGTTCTTCGAGCCGAACAGCCATACCTGCCAGCCTTGACGGATCATTGCATCGGCCACGCTGGCATAGTGCTCGACCGGCCAGCGCTTGGCCTCGCCGAACTCGGCACCGGGGCACAGCGCCAGCACCGGGCGGTCCAGCTCCAGGCGGAACTTGGCCAGGGCGGCGTCGCGGCTCTGCGCTTCGATCTGCAGGCTGGGGCGCGGATACGGCTGCGGCAACTCGGCGCCAGGCGCGTAGGCCAGGGCCATGAAGCGCTCGATCATCAGCGGGTAGCGGGCCTTGTCCAGCTTGCGCACGTCGTTCAGCAGGCCGAAGCGCATTTCGCCGCGCCAGCCGGTGCGTTTCGGGATACCGGCAAAGAAGGGCACCAGCGCCGATTTCAACGAGTTGGGCAGCAGGATGGCCTGGTCATACTGGCCGGCCAGCGACTTGCCGATGCGACGTCGCGTCGCCAGCTCCAGCGCACCGTGGCCGAGCGGGAAGCTCAGGGCCTGACGGACCTCGGGCATGCGTTCGAGGATCGGCCGGCTCCACTCGGGGGCGAGCACATCGATCACGCAGTCGGGGTGCTGCTGTTTCAGGCACTGGAACAGGGTCTGCGCCATCACCATGTCGCCGACCCAGCTGGGGCCAATGATCAGTATTCTCATGCTTGGTCCAGAAACACTCGGGGAGGCAACAGGCTGCAGTACAGCCTGGCCTCCCCTCTTTATATTCAGGCTATGTGGCCGACAGTGTACCACCGGTGATGGGGGATGAGCCTTTGGGGCTGCTTTGCAGCTCATCGCGACGCAAGGCTGCACCTGCACAGGGAATGCGATCTCCTGTGGGAGCGGCCTTGCGTCGCGATGGGCCGCAAAGCGGGCCAAAAAACGCTCAGGTCAAACCTAATTCACCCCAGATCCGCCGCACCTCACGGCGTTCATCGGCAAACTGCGCGGCGTCGATCACCCCGGCCTGCTTCTGCAGGGCCTGGCGGTGCGAGGCAGAGCGGAACGCCTTGTACACTTCACGCAACAGCACCGCGTCACTGGCCGGCATCAAACCTGCCTGCTCCAGCTCTTCCAGAATGCGGATGTTATCGGTCCATCGAAGCAAGGCCGGATGGTCATGCGACCAGGCCAAGGCGGCGTATTGCACCATAAATTCGATATCGACGATACCGCCGGCATCCTGCTTGATATCGAACGGCACACCAGGCTCGAACGCATTGGCCGCGGTGCCGGCAGCAGTGGCCTTGGTACCCAGGTTGTCGCGCATCTTGGCGCGCATTTCACTCACTTCGCTGCGCAGTTTCTGCAGGTCGCGCGGCTGGCCCAGCACCTTGGCGCGCACGCCTTCGAACGCTGCCCCCACCTGCTTGCAGCCCACCAGCACACGGGCCCGCACCAGGGCCTGGTGCTCCCAGGTCCAGGCTTCGTTCTGCTGATAACGCTCGAACGCGCCCAGCGAGCTGACCAGCAGCCCGGCGGCACCGGACGGGCGCAGGCGCATGTCGACATCATACAGCTGGCCGGAGTTGGTCTGGGTGGCGAGCAGGTGGATGATGCGCTGGCCCAGCCGGGTGAAGAACTGTGCACCGTCGATCGGCTTGGCGCCGTCGGTTTCCGCCTGCGGGTCGCCGTCATGGATGAACACCAGGTCCAGGTCCGAGCCGTGGCCGAGTTCCAGGCCGCCGACCTTGCCGTAGCCAATGATGATGAAGCCCGGGTCGCACAGGCTGCCGTCGCTGCGCCTGGGCTGGCCGTGACGGGCCACGGTCTGGCGCCAGGCCAGGGCCAGCACCTGGTCGAGGATGGCTTCGGCCAACCAGGTCAGGTAGTCGCTGACTTTCATCAATGGCAGGTTGCCGCTGATTTCCGAGGCGGCAACACGCAGGCTGTGGGCCAGCTTGAAATGGCGCAGCGCCTCCATTTGCTGCTCCAGGTCGTCCTCGGGGATACGCGTCAGGCGCTCACGCAGCTCGCTGGCGAGTTCCGGCGCCAGCGGCGGGCTGTACAGGCGGCCTTCGTTGAGCAGTTCGTCGAGCAGCAGCGGGTAACGGGCAATCTGCTCGGCGATCCACGGGCTGGCGGCGCAGAGGGTCAACAGGCGGCCCAGGGCGCCGGGGTTTTCGGTCAGCAGTACCAGGTAGGCAGAACGCCGCGCCACGGCCTCAACCAGTGGCAGCACGCGCTCCAGCACCAGGTCGGGGTCGGCATGTTCGACCGTCTGGGCCAGCAACCGGGGAATAAAGGCATCCAGGCGCTCACGGCCAATGCGCTGCATAGAACGTAGTTGCGGGCTCGAGCGCAGCGCAGCCAGGCGCCGCAAGGCGTCGGCCGGCTGCTTGAAACCGGCCTCTTCCAATTGGCGGCCCGCAGCCTCTTCATCCTGCGCCTGCTCCCATAGCGGCGACCATTCGCCGCCTACCACCAGCTCGCCTTCGCCGTCTTCGTCATCCGGGTCGGCAATCACCTGGCGGAAGTGCCAGTCGATACGGCCGCGCCAGTACACCAGCTGGTCCTGGAAGCTCTGCCAGTCGGCAAAACCGAGCATGTAGGCTACCCGTGCCTGGTCAAGCTCGCTGTCCGGCAGCATTTGCGTCTGGCGGTCGGCGATGGCCTGGATGGCGTGTTCGGTATAGCGCAGGAACTCATAGCCCTCGCGCAGCTCGGTGACCACCGCCGGTGGCAGGTAGCCCTGGCCTTCGAGGGTGGCCAGCACTTTCAGCAATGGCCGTTGCTGCAGGCTGAGGTCGCGGCCACCGTGGATCAGCTGGAACGCCTGGGCGATGAACTCCACCTCGCGTATGCCGCCAGCGCCCAGCTTGATGTTGTCGGCCATGCCCTTGCGCCGCACTTCCTGCTGGATCAGCTGCTTCATGGTGCGCAGCGCTTCGATCGCGGAAAAGTCCAGGTAGCGGCGATACACGAAAGGCCGCAGCATCTCCTGCAACTGCGCGCCGGCGGCCTGGTCACCAGCCACCACACGCGCCTTGATCATGGCGTAGCGTTCCCAGTCGCGGCCCTGGTCCTGGTAATACTGCTCCAGCGCATTGAAGCTGAGCACCAGTGCGCCCGCCGAGCCGTACGGGCGCAGACGCATGTCGACGCGGAACACGAAGCCGTCCACGGTGACCGGGTCCAGGGCCTTGATCAGGCGCTGGCCCAGGCGGGTGAAGAACTCCTGGTTATCCAGCGAGCGTTTCACCCCTTCGGTTTCGCCGCCTTCGGGGAAGGCGTAGATCAGGTCGATGTCCGACGACAGGTTCAGCTCCACCGCACCCAGCTTGCCCATGCCCAGCACCACCATCTGTTGCGGTTGGCCGCTGCGGTTGCCGATGGGTGTGCCGAACTGCTGGCAATGACGCGGGTACAGCCATTGGTAGGCCTCATCGATGGCGGCATCGGCCAGGTCGGACAGGTCGCGGCAGGTTTCACCCAGCGCCGCCTGGCGGGTGATGTCGCGCCAGATGATGCGCAACTGCTGGCGGTTGCGCTCGCGACGCAGGTTGCGCGCCAGCTCGTCCTCGCTCTGCGCCGCCTGGGCGGCTGCGGCGATGTGCGCACGCAACTCGCCCATGGCGTACGGCCGGTCCAGCTCGCCACTGGCCAGCAGGCCGAACACCATGGCCGGCTCGCGCCGGGCCAGGCCCAGCACGAAGTCGCTGGCTGCGGCTACCTGGTCGAACTGTTGCCAGTGCAGCGGGCTCCAGGCCTGCAGGTCGAGCTCCGGGTGGAAGGCCACGGCATCGCGAAGGAATTGCTGGTTGCGAGCGACCAGCGGTTGCAGGGTGGCGGGCAGATCGGACGGCAAAGGCAGGCGCATGGTCTATCCTTGATCGGCGTGAAATAGAGGGGAAAAAGCGGCCAAGGGGAAACCGGACCACGGTTGGACTGTCGTACAAAAGTTGGAAATAGCTGAAAGAGCCTTAAAATTGGCAACAACCATCAAGAATTACCCGCTCGCGACACAATGCCAACCAACATGAACGTTTTTCCTCACAAGCCAGCATGCGACGAAACGTCGCATAGATGTAGTTTTACTACTACCCCTGTGGTGTAAAAGCATGAAATGCGAAAGCAAATGTAGTAAAACTACACGGCGCCGGAGGACACCCCGGTAATCCAAGAATTCACGACGTCTGCCCATAAGGCCAGTCGCAAACTCAGGCAATCGATTCTGGTTGCCTTTCCGCCCTGGAGCAAGCCATGCAAGACCTCGATCCAATCGAAACCCAGGAATGGCTGGATGCCCTGGAGTCGGTCCTCGACAAAGAAGGCGAAGACCGCGCTCATTACCTGATGACCCGTATGGGCGAGCTGGCCACCCGTAGTGGCTCCCAGCTGCCATACGCGATCACCACGCCATACCGCAACACCATCCCTGTCACCCACGAAGCACGCATGCCTGGCGACCTGTTCATGGAACGCCGCATTCGCTCGATGGTGCGTTGGAACGCCCTGGCCATGGTGATGCGTACCAACCTGAAAGACTCGGACCTGGGCGGACACATCTCCAGCTTCGCCTCCAGCGCCACGCTGTACGACATCGGCTTCAACTACTTCTTCCAGGCCCCGACCGAAGAACACGGCGGCGACCTGATCTTCTTCCAGGGCCACGCTTCGCCAGGCGTCTACGCCCGCGCCTTCATGGAAGGCCGCATCAGCGAAGAGCAGATGAACAACTTCCGTCAGGAAGTGGACGGCAACGGCCTGTCTTCGTACCCGCACCCTTGGCTGATGCCTGACTTCTGGCAGTTCCCGACCGTATCGATGGGCCTGGGTCCGATCCAGGCCATCTACCAGGCACGTTTCATGAAGTACCTGGAAGCGCGCGGCTTCATCCCGGCCGGCAAGCAGAAGGTCTGGTGCTTCATGGGCGACGGCGAGTGCGACGAGCCGGAATCTCTGGGCGCAATCGCCCTGGCCGGCCGCGAGAAGCTGGACAACCTGATCTTCGTCATCAACTGCAACCTGCAGCGCCTCGACGGCCCGGTTCGCGGCAACGGCAAGATCATCCAGGAACTCGAAGGCGTGTTCCGTGGCGGTGGCTGGAACGTCAACAAGGTCGTCTGGGGCCGCTTCTGGGACCCACTGTTCGCCAAGGACACCAACGGTGCCCTGCAGCGCCGCATGGACGAAGTCATCGACGGCGAGTACCAGAACTACAAGGCCAAGGACGGTGCGTACGTCCGTGAGCACTTCTTCAACACCCCAGAGCTCAAGGCCATGGTCGAAGACCTGTCCGACGACGAGATCTGGAAGCTCAACCGTGGCGGCCACGACCCGTACAAGGTCTACGCGGCGTACCACCAGGCGGTCAACCACAAGGACCAGCCTACCGTCATCCTGGCCAAGACCATCAAGGGTTACGGTACCGGTGCCGGCGAAGCCAAGAACACCGCGCACAACACCAAGAAGGTCGATGTCGACAGCCTGCGCCACTTCCGTGACCGCTTCGACATCCCGGTCAAGGATGCCGACCTGGAGAACCTGCCGTTCTTCAAGCCGGAAGAAGGTTCTGCCGAAGCCAAGTACCTGGCCGAGCGCCGTGCTGCCCTGGGTGGTTTCGTGCCACAGCGCCGCGCCAAGAGCTTCAGCGTGCCGACTCCCCCACTGGAAACGCTGAAAGCGATCCTGGACGGCTCGGGCGACCGCGAAATCTCCACCACCATGGCCTTCGTGCGTATTCTGGCGCAGCTGGTCAAGGACAAGGAAATCGGCCAGCGCATCGTCCCGATCATCCCGGACGAAGCCCGTACCTTCGGTATGGAAGGCATGTTCCGCCAGCTGGGCATCTACTCGTCGGTCGGCCAGCTCTACGAGCCGGTCGATAAAGACCAGGTGATGTTCTACCGCGAAGACAAGAAGGGCCAGATCCTCGAGGAAGGCATCAACGAAGCCGGCGCCATGTCGTCGTTCATCGCTGCCGGTACCTCGTACAGCTGCCACAACCAGCCGATGCTGCCGTTCTATATCTTCTACTCGATGTTCGGCTTCCAGCGCATCGGTGACCTGGCCTGGGCCGCTGGCGACAGCCGCACCCGTGGCTTCCTGATCGGCGGTACCGCCGGCCGTACCACCCTCAACGGTGAAGGCCTGCAGCACGAAGACGGTCACAGCCACATGATGGCGGGCACCATCCCGAACTGCCGCACCTACGATCCAACCTACGGCTACGAGCTGGCGGTGATCATCCAGGACGGCATGAAGAAGATGACCGAAGAGCAACAGGACATCTTCTACTACATCACCGTGATGAACGAGTCCTACCAGCAGCCAGCCATGCCGGCCGGTGTCGAGGAAGGCATCATCAAGGGCATGTACCTGCTCGAGGAAGACACCCGCGAAGCCGCGCACCACGTACAGCTGATGGGCTCCGGCACCATCCTGCGCGAAGTTCGCGAAGCGGCGAAGATCCTGCGTGACGAGTTCAACATCGGTGCCGACGTGTGGAGCGTGACCAGCTTCAACGAACTGCGTCGCGACGGCCTGGCAGTGGAACGCGCCAACCGCCTGAAGCCTGGCCAGAAGCCACAGCAGACCTACGTCGAGCAGTGCCTGAGCGGCCGCAAGGGCCCGGTCATCGCCTCTACCGACTACATGAAGCTGTTCGCCGAGCAGATCCGCCAGTGGGTGCCGAGCAAAGAGTTCAAGGTCCTGGGTACCGACGGTTACGGTCGCAGCGACAGCCGCAAGAAGCTGCGTCACTTCTTCGAAGTCGATCGCCACTTCGTGGTGCTGGCCGCGCTGGAAGCCCTGGCTGACCGTGGCGAGATCGAACCCAAGGTTGTGGCTGACGCCATCGTCAAGTTCGGCATCGACCCGGACAAGCGCAACCCACTGGACTGCTGAGGAGTATTTTTAAGTGAGCGAACTCATTCGCGTACCTGACATCGGCAGCGGTGAAGGTGAAATCATCGAGCTGTTCGTCAAGGTCGGTGACCGTATCGAGGCTGACCAGAGCCTGCTGACCCTGGAGTCCGACAAGGCCTCCATGGAAATCCCGGCGCCGAAAGCCGGCGTCATCAAGGAGCTGAAGGTCAAGCTGGGCGACCGCCTGAAAGAAGGCGACGAGCTGCTGGTTCTGGAAGCCGAGGGCGCCGCTGCTGCGGCCCCCGAGGCACCTGCCGCCGCTCCGGCGCAGGCTGCTGCACCGGCTCCGGCCGCTGAAGCCGCCCCGGCTCCTGCTCCGGCCGCAGCCCCGGCTGCCGCCAGCGTGCAGGACATCCACGTGCCGGACATCGGTTCGTCGGGCAAGGCCAAGATCATCGAAGTGCTGGTCAAGGCCGGCGACACCGTCGAAGCCGACCAGTCGCTGATCACCCTGGAGTCCGACAAGGCCTCCATGGAAATCCCTTCGCCAGCCGCTGGCGTGGTGAAGGAAGTGATCGCCAAGCTGGACGACGAAGTCGGCACCGGTGACCTGATCCTCAAGCTGGAAGTCGCCGGCGCTGCCCCGGCTGCCGCACCGGCACCTGCCGCTGCTGCCCCGGCCAAGGCTGAGGCGGCTCCGGCTGCCGCACCTGCGGCTGCCGCAGCTGCGCCTGCTGCTGCCCCTGCACCGGTTGCCACCGCACCGGCTGCCGGCAGCAACGCCAAGGTTCACGCCGGCCCGGCAGTTCGCCAGCTGGCCCGTGAATTCGGTGTCGATCTGGGTGCCGTTGCTGCCACCGGTCCGCACGGCCGCATCCTGAAGGAAGACGTGCGGGTCTACGTCAAGACGATGATGCAGAAGGCCAAGGAAGCCCCGACAGCCGGTGGGGCCGGCATCCCGCCGATCCCGGCCGTGGACTTCAGCAAGTTCGGTGAAGTTGAAGAAGTAGCCCTGACCCGCCTGATGCAGGTCGGTGCCGCCAACCTGCACCGCAGCTGGCTGAACGTGCCGCACGTCACCCAGTTCGACTCCGCCGACATCACCGAGCTGGAAGCCTTCCGCGTGGCGCAGAAGGCCGTGGCCGAAAAGGCTGGCGTGAAGCTGACCGTGCTGCCACTGCTGCTCAAGGCCTGCGCCTTCCTGCTCAAGGAACTGCCGGACTTCAACAGCTCGCTGGCGCCAAGCGGCAAGGCCATCATCCGCAAGAAATACGTGCACATCGGCTTCGCCGTGGACACCCCGGATGGCCTGCTGGTCCCGGTGATCAAGAACGTCGACCAGAAGAGCCTGCTGCAACTGGCTGCCGAAGCCGCTGCGCTGGCTGAAAAGGCCCGCACCAAGAAGCTGTCGGCCGACGAGATGCAAGGCGCCTGCTTCACCATCTCCAGCCTCGGGCACATTGGCGGCACCGGCTTCACGCCGATCGTCAACGCGCCGGAAGTGGCTATCCTGGGCGTCTCCAAGGCGACCATGCAGCCGGTCTGGGACGGCAAGGCCTTCCAGCCGAAGCTGATGCTGCCGCTGTCGCTGTCCTACGACCACCGTGTGATCAACGGCGCTGCCGCCGCGCGCTTCACCAAGCGCCTGGGCGACGTGCTGGGCGATATCCGCACCATGCTGCTGTAACGCTGCACACTGCCCCTCGCGACGAGGGGCAGTACCCTTTTCGAGCTGCCACGCTCGTACCTCAACCCCGTCGATTGGCGGGGCTTTTTTTGCCCGCCGAATAAACACGGCGAACTACAGATTCCAGCCCACACGCCGATAACCCGTACACAGCATCACATATGGCGGCTTGCCAGCCCCCTGGACATGATGCAACCTTGCCAGATCTGCCGCTGCCCATAGGCCGCGTCCCCTCTTCAAGCGAGTCTTCGATGAAAAGCCAACCCGATGCCGCCAGCCGTGTGGCGGCCGAGGTCGTCACGCAGTTACCCGTGCCCTCGCGGCTCGGCATGCTGCGTTTCGAAAGGCTCAACGAAGCCACCTGGGCCATGCTCTACCTGGACCCGGCCTGCGAACGCCAGTTCGGCTTGCACGCCAGCGACCTGTGCGCCCTGGTCGATGCTCCCTACGCCAGCCTGATGGAGCCTGAAGCCCGCTACCGGCTGCACGACGAGATCCAGCTGCAGCTGGCCCAGCGTGGCTACTACCGCGTGCGCTACTCCTTGCACACGCCAACGGCATCGCTACGCCTGCTCGAGGTGGGGGAAACCTACAAGCAGCACAACCGTCAGCTGGTGCGTGGCTACCTCAGCGTGCTCGATGACCACGCTGAAGAGACCGGCGAGGCCGGGGCCAGTGACCTGGAATCGCGCAACAACCGCCTGCAGCTGGCCCTGCAATTGAACCAGCGCGCACAGCAGGAACAACTCGAGCATCTGGAGCGGGTACGCGGCCAGCAGGACCTGATCCTGCGCCTCGCCCGCCAGCGCTACAGCGGCGGAAACTCGCTGCTGGAGGCTGCCCAGCTGATCACCCGCAGCGCCTGTGAGATCTACAAGGTCGACTGCGCCAGCATCTGGCACCTGGACGGCCAGCATCTGGAGCCGATCACTGCCTGGTACCGCGATGTGCAAGCGCATCGCCAGCCCGAAGCCATCGATGCCAGCCGCTTCCCCGACTACCTTGACGCGCTGCACGCCAGCCGCGCCATCGACGCCCACAATGCCGGCCACGACCCGCGCACCCGCGCGCTGGCGCAAAGCCTGTTCACGACGAACAAGGCCATGCTCGATGCCAGTATCCGCGTCGATGGCCAGGTGGTTGGCGTGCTGTGCCTGGAGCAGACCGGCCAGACGCGGGCCTGGCAGTCGGACGAAATTGCCTTTGCCGGCGAGCTTGCCGACCAGTTCGCCCAGGTCATCACCAACCACAACCGGCGCACCGCAGCCAGCGCCCTGCACCTGTTCCAGCGCGCCGTGGAGCAGAGCGCCAGCGCCTTTCTGCTGGTCAACCGCGACGGCGTGGTGGAGTACGTCAACCCAAGTTTCACCGCCATCACCCAGTACAGCACCGAGGAAGTCCAGGGCCGCCACCTGGGTGAGCTACCGGCCTTGGAAAATTTGAGCGAATTGCTGTTCGACTCGCCTTCGAGCCTGGCCATGGGCAACAGCTGGCAGGGCGAGTTCAAGAGCCGGCGCAAGAACCTGGAGCCCTACTGGGGCCAGTTGTCGATCTCCAAGGTGTATGGCGACAACCGTGAGCTGACCCACTACATCGGCATCTACGAAGACGTCACCCAGACCAAGCTGGCCCAGCAACGCATCGAGCGCCTGGCCTACACCGACAACCTGACCAACCTGGGCAACCGCCCGGCGTTCATCCGCAGCCTGGACGAGTGCTTCGCCCGTGACGGCGAGAACGCCATGTGCCTGCTGCTGGTGGACATCGACAACTTCAAGCGGATCAACGACAGCCTGGGCCACCAGACCGGCGACAAGCTGTTGATCAGCCTCGCCCGGCGCCTGCGCAACAGCCTGCACACCGGCGGCATCCTGGCGCGCTTCGCCAGTAACGAGTTCGCCGTGCTGCTCGACGACACCCGTCTCGAAGAAGGCCAGGGCGTTGCCATGCAATTGCTGCGGACCCTCGACAAACCGATGTTCGTCGACAACCAGCTGATCAACGTCACCGCATCGGTGGGCCTGGCCTACGCGCCACTGCACGGTACCGACCCTGCCAGCTTGATGAAGAACGCCGGCTTGGCCCTGCACAAGGCCAAGGCCAACGGCAAGCACCAGGTGCAGGTGTTTACCGAGGTGCTGAATGCCGAAGCCAGCTACAAGCTGTTCGTCGAGAACAACCTGCGCCGCGCCCTGACCCAGAACGAGCTGGAGGTGTTCTACCAGCCCAAGCTGTGCCTGCGCAGCGGTCGCCTGCTGGGGCTGGAAGCGCTGCTGCGCTGGAACCACCCCGAACGCGGCATGATCCGCCCGGACCAGTTCATCAGCGTGGCGGAAGAGACCGGCCTGATCATCCCCATCGGCAAATGGGTGGTGCGCCAGTCGTGCCGCATGAGCCAGCAACTGCGCGAAGCCGGCATGGGCAACCTGCATGTGGCCATCAACCTGTCGCCCAAGCAGTTCTCCGACCCCGACCTGGTGGCGTCGATCAGTAGCATCCTCAAGGAAGAAGCACTGCCCCCGCACCTGCTGGAGCTGGAGCTGACCGAAGGCCTGCTGCTGGAGGCCAGCGAAGACACCCACCGCCAGCTGGACGAGCTGAAGGCCCTGGGCCTGACCCTGGCCATGGACGATTTCGGTACCGGTTATTCGTCGCTGAGCTACCTGAAGAAGTTTCCGATCGACATCCTCAAGATCGACCGCAGCTTCATCAATGAGATACCGGACAACCAGGACGACATGGAGATCACCTCGGCGGTGGTGGCCATGGCGCACAACCTCAAGCTGAAGGTGGTGGCCGAGGGCATCGAGACACCAGAGCAACTGGCGTTCCTGCGCCGCCACCGCTGCGACGTCGGCCAGGGCTACCTGTTCGACCGGCCGATCCCGGGGCGCGAGCTGGCCGAACGGCTGAAGCGTTATCCGCGTGGCCCGCTGGCCTGACAGCAGCGCCAAGCTCGGGCACACTAGACCCATTCCGGCCTCATCGCGGGAAACCCGCTCCTACGCGATCCCCGTAGAAGCGGATTCATCCGCGATGAGGCCAATCCCAATTCAACTGACATACAGAGGAATGGCCATGGTCCTGCGTTCGGAAATCCTGGTGAACAAAAACGTCATGCCTACCGCGGAGCAGGCCCTGCCTGGCCGCGAAACGCCAATGAGCCTGCCCGAGTTCCACTACGTGTTCAAAGACACGCCGCTACTCGGCCCGTTCTTCCAGAACGTCGACTTCGCCATCTTCGGCCTGGGCTGCTTCTGGGGCGCCGAACGCCGCTTCTGGCAGCGTGAAGGCGTGGTCAGCACGGTAGTCGGCTACGCCGGCGGCTTCACCCCGAACCCCACCTACGAAGAAGTCTGCTCGGGCCTGACCGGCCACACCGAAGTGGTGCTGGTGGTGTTCGACAAGGACAAGGTCAGCTACCGCGAACTGCTGGCGATGTTCTGGGAGCTGCACAACCCGACCCAGGGCATGCGCCAGGGCAACGACATCGGCACCCAGTACCGCTCGGCCATCTACTGCACCAGCCCGGAACAGCTGGAACAGGCCAAGGCCAGTCGCGATGCCTACCAGGCCGAGCTGAGCAAAGCCGGTTTTGGCGAAATCACCACCGAGATCGCCCAGGCGCCGACCGTCTACTTCGCCGAGGCCTACCACCAGCAGTACCTGGCCAAGAACCCGGACGGCTACTGCGGTATCGGCGGTACCGGCGTGTGCCTGCCACCCAGCCTGCAGGGTAACTGAGCGTGAGCACGATGACGCTGTTCCACGCACCGCTGTCGCCGTTCGTGCGCAAGGTCATGGTGGTGTTGCACGAAACTGGCCAGCTGCAGCGGGTCAAGTTTCAGCCGGTGAACATCAGCCCGGTAAGTGGCGACCCCCAGCTGAACCAGGACAACCCGATTGGCAAGATCCCGGCCCTGCGCCTGGAAGACGGCACGGTTCTGCATGACAGCCGAGTGATCTGCGAATACCTCGACCTGCAGCACGTCGGCCTGCCCTTGCTGCCGCGCGAAGGCACGGCGCGCTGGCGGCGCATGACGCTGGTGTCGCAGGCCGATGCGATCATGGATGCAGCGGTTTCGTCGCGATATGAAAGCTTCCTGCGGCCTGAAGACAAGCGCTGGGATGGTTGGCTCGAAGCGCAAGCCGAGAAGATTCGCCGCAGCTTGGCAAACCTGGAGCAGGAGCACCTGGCAGATCTGGCGTCCGGGTTCGATCTTGCGGCGATTGGCGTGGCCTGTGCGCTAGGGTATCTGGACCTGCGTCAGCCGGAGTTCGGTTGGCGTGAGCGCCAGCCTGGCTTGGCGGCTTGGTATGCCGAGGTGGCCAAGCGGCCGTCGATGGTCGCTACAGCCCCGACAGCCTGACAGACCAAACGCGGATGAATCCGCTCCTGCACGAATTTGCAGGAGCGGATTCATCCGCGATGAGGCCAGCACAGCATCAGCAGTCCGGCTTGCCAGCGGTGAACTTCTTCGCCGGGTTGACCGCAGCCTTGAACTCGCGCAGCGCCTTGGAACCCACCAGCAGCGGGTAATTGAAGCTGCTGCGGTCTACCAGGTTCACTTCCACGGTACGCTTCACGTCACCCAGGCACAGCTCCAGGTCCACCACCGGGCGCTTGGAGATTTCCGGCCCGTCGCCTTCGTCCTCCTCGTCAGCACGCCCCTTGATTTTGCTGATGCGCGAGACCTTGTGCTCGTACACCTTGCCGTCCGAGTCCTTGGTCGCCAGGCGGAAACGCACCCACTCGTCGCCATCGCGGGTGAACAGTTCGATGTCCTTGGCCGACAGCGACGCGGTGAAAGCACCGGTGTCCATCTTGGCTTTCAAGGTTTCGCCCAGCTCGGGCAGGGCAATTTTCTCGTAACGGCCATAGAGGGTAGGCTCGGCGGCCATCACCGGCACGGCCAACAGCGACAACATGGCAAACAGATATTTCACGGGCAGGCTTCCTTGAGAAGTGTCAGTGCTTAGACTGCACTGGCAGGATAGGTTCGCTGTCACAAGCCTAACCAACATAATGTGAAACATTTGTCTCAGCCGTCGGGCACGGGAAATTTGGCGTAGGCCACCGCCCTGCTTATCATTGCCAACCGTTTTTATCCCACAACAAGAGTCTCGATATGCGTCGCCTGCTGACCGGCATCCTCACCACCACTCTGCTGCTGCTCAACACCTTGGTGCTGATCGGCCCGCTGCTGGTGTTCGCCCTGCTCAAACTGGTGCTGCCCGGCCGTGGCCGTGACTATGCCTCGTGGGCGGTGATGTGGGTGGCTGAAACCTGGTCGGAGATCGACAAGGCCATTTTTGCCCTCTGCATTCCGACGCAGTGGGACATTCGCGGTGTCGAGAACCTGCGCAGGGACACCTCCTACCTGGCCGTCAGCAACCATCAGACCTGGGTCGACATCCCGGCGCTGATCGAAAGCCTCAACCGCCGCACACCGTTCTTCAAGTTCTTCCTCAAGAAGGAACTCATCTGGGTGCCGTTGCTGGGCCTGGCCTGGTGGGGCCTGGACTACCCGTTCATGAAGCGCTACAGCAAGGCGTTTCTGGAAAAGCACCCGGAACTCAAGGGCAAGGACCTGGAAATCACCAAGGCGGCCTGCGAGCTGTTCAAGCGCCAGCCGGTGACCGTGGTCAACTACCTCGAAGGCACCCGCTTCAGCGAGGCCAAACGCGTGGAACAGCAATCACCCTATCGCCACCTGCTCAAGCCCAAGGCCGGCGGCGTGGCCTTCGTGCTGGCGGCGCTGGGCGAGCAGCTGGATGCCTTGTTGGACGTGACCATCGTCTACCCCGGCAACCAGGCGCCAGGGTTCTGGGCATTGCTCAATGGCAGCATCAGCCGGGTGATCATCGACATTCGCGTGCGCGAACTGGACCCGGCGCTGTGGGCTGGCGACTACGAGAACGATGCTGAATTCCGCCAGACCGTGCAGGGCTGGGTGAACCGGTTGTGGGTAGAGAAGGACCAGCGGATCGAGCAGCTTCGGGCCGAAATGGTCTGACCCGTAACGGCCCTGTCAGCGGACGCTACGGCATCATCAGACCGAAGGCCGAGTCAACGGCGCCGGGGTGGTCCACAAACTCCCCAGATTCTGCAACAACGACCCGGCAATACCCTGTTGTCCAAGGTACTGGAGGAGCAGCGGGGCGAACTGGCCGATCATGCCGGTATCCATGCCCAACGCCTTGAATGCAGCGTCCAGGTCGGTGCGGTTCTGCACATCGTTGCCCAGCGCCTTGTCCAAGGCAGACTGGCTATCCTTGTCATTGCCCAGCAACTGCCCCAACCCACTCAGCCCACCCAGGAGATTGGCGCCTGACAGCAGGTCGAGGCCAGGCACGGCCTTGGTCAGCTGGCCGTAGTCGTCGCTGCTGAGGTTGTTGCGCGCCAGCCCCAGCATGGCCCCTGCGCCACCCACCGCCTGTTCGGGGGTGATGTTCAGCTGGCTGCCCAGGATGTTGAGCAGGTTGGCCTGCGCCGCCGGTGCCTGCACCTGGCCTTGCTGGCCCTGTTGCTGCATGGCGGTAACGGCATTGGCCGCATCGCTGAGGTTGTAGGCGAACACCGGGTTTGCGGCCAGGGTCATCAGGGTGGCCAGAGTGAATGCTTTCATCGGGAGGGACCTCGGCGGCCGGGATGGCCGGGAAACGAGGCGTTGGACTGAAGCCAGACAAGTTTGTTCCAGGCCGGTGATCGGCCCGCTTGGGCTGACTCGAAGCACAACGCCCCCGGGCGGGGGCGTTGCTCCATCAGGTTAAGCTGCGCCCCACATCTTGTGCGGGTCGATTACGAATTTCTTCGGTACGCCGGCATCGAACTCGCCATAGCCTTCCGGCGCCTGGTCGAGGTTGATGACCTGCACGCCCACCACTTCGGCAATGTTGATACGGTCCCACATGATCGCCTGCATCAGCTGGCGGTTGTACTTCATGGTCGGGGTCTGGCCGGTGTGGAAGCTGTGCGACTTCGCCCAGCCCAGGCCGAAGCGAATGCTCAGCGCGCCGATCTTGGCAGCGGCATCCACCGCACCCGGGTCTTCGGTCACGTACAGCCCCGGGATACCGATGTTGCCGGCAACACGGGTCACCTGCATCAGCGAGTTCAGCACGGTGGCCGGCGCTTCATGCTTGGCCCCTTCGTGGCCGTGGCCGCGGGCCTCGAAGCCAACGGCATCGACAGCGCAGTCCACTTCCGGCTCGCCGAGAATGTCGACGATCTGTTCGTGCAGCGGGGTGTCCTTGGACAGGTCGACCACTTCGAAGCCCTGCGACTTGGCGTGGGCAAGGCGGGCCGGGTTGAGGTCGCCAACGATGACGCAGGCCGCGCCGAGCAGGCGCGCCGAGGCGGCGGCAGCCAGGCCGACCGGGCCGGCACCAGCAACATACACGGTGCTGCCTGGGCCTACGCCAGCGGTGACAGCGCCGTGGTAACCGGTCGGCAGGATGTCGGACAGGCAGGTCAGGTCACGGATCTTCTCCATGGCCTTGTCGCGATCCGGCAGTTTCAGCAGGTTGAAGTCGGCATACGGCACCAGCACGTATTCGGCCTGGCCACCGGTCCAGTCGCCCATGTCGACATAGCCGTAGGCACCACCAGCGCGCGCCGGGTTGACGGTGAGGCAGACACCGGTGTGCATTTCCTTGCAGGAGCGGCAGCGGCCGCAGGCAACGTTGAACGGTACCGACACCAGGTCACCAATTTTCAGGCGTTCGACATCACGCCCCATCTCGACGATTTCACCGGTGATTTCGTGGCCCAGGACCAGGCCGACCTGGGCAGTGGTGCGACCGCGGACCATGTGCTGGTCGGAGCCGCAGATGTTGGTGGAGACCACCTTCAGGATCACGCCGTGCTCGATCTTGTTGCCGCGTGGATCCTGCATTTTCGGGTAGTCGATCTTCTGCACCTCGACCTTGCCGGCGCCGAGATATACCACTCCACGATTGCCAGACATGCTCTTACCTCGCTTGATTTGTATTTATGCAGCGGTGGTTGAACGCGCCGCCATCCGTGGGCGGCATGTGTTTCTGGAATGCAGGGAATTGTGGGCCTGATACGGCGACTTGCACTGACTGGGAGCGACAGAGAGATGCCTTTTAGCGGCAGGTTTGTCGTTGACGGAAATGGGGAACAAAGGTGGTGGCCTGTGCCGACCTCTTCGCGGCTAAAGCCGCTCCCACAGGGGTTGACGCAAGGCTCAACGCCAACGCTGTACCTGTGGGAGCGGGTTCACCCGCGAAGTGGCCAGAGCAGGTTATTACAAAACTACGGTCCGGTTGGCGTTGAGGAACACCCGCCGCTCGATGTGATAACCCACCGCCCGTGCCAGGGTCAGACATTCGATGTCGCGCCCCTTGGCAATCAGGTCTTCCGGGTAATGGCTATGGTCCACCACCTCCACGCCCTGGGCGATGATCGGCCCTTCGTCCAGGTCATTGTTGATGTAGTGCGCCGTGGCGCCCACCATTTTCACACCCTTGTTGTATGCCTGGTGATAGGGCTTGGCGCCCTTGAAGCCGGGCAGCAGTGAGTGGTGGATGTTGATTGCCCAGCCGTCCAGGCGCCGGCACAGCTCCGGCGACAGCACCTGCATGTAGCGGGCAAGCACCACCAGCTCGGCGCCAGTTTCCTCGATCACCTGGATCACCTTGCGCTCTTGCGCCGGCTTGTCCTTGGGGTCAAGGGCGAAGTGGTAGTAAGGGATCTTGTGCCAGTGCGCCAAAGGTTCGAGGTCAGGGTGGTTGGACACCACCGCGACCACATCCATGGCCAGCTGGCCGATGCGCTGGCGATACAGCAGGTCATTGAGGCAGTGGTCGGCCTTCGACACCATGATCACCACCTTGGGGCGGTGGTTGGGTGCGGTCAGCTCGAAGGCCATGCCGAAGGCTTCACTGCGTTCGGCGAGGCCGGCACGGAAGCCTGCCTCGTCGAAATCGTCCGGCTGGCGGAACTCCACGCGAATGAAGAAACGCCCCGACAGCCGGTCATCGAAGGAGTGGTGCTCCGTCACGTAGCAGCGCTGCTCGAAGAGGTAACGCGTCACCACGTCGACGGTACCGAGCATGCTCGGGCAGTCGGCGGTGAGAATCCAGGTATCCGGTGCCCGACTCATGTTCGCTCTCCTTAAGCTTCGATGCTCAGGCCGTACTCGGCCGAAGCGTCCTGCAGCCACAGCCACCAGTAGTCGGCGAAGCTGCGGCGAATCACCAGTTCCCAGGTGTCTTCGGCGGTGCGGCGGATCACCAGTTGCGACTTGGCGAACACGGTGCCGACGGCCTTGCCCACGGGGAAGTTGTTCGGGTGAACATCATAGCTGGTGGACTTCATCAGCACTTCGCGTACGTTCGGGCCGCGCAGTTCCAGCAGGCTCTGCCCACCGCTGACGTTGACCACCTGGATGTGCTGGCCCTCGAGGGCTGCGCGCAGCTTTTGCTCGACGGCATACTCCTGGCCGCCCGGGACGATCAGCAACCACTCGTCAGGGCCCATCCATTGCAGCGACATTTCGTTGTTGGCGACCACGGTCAGGGCCACTGGCAGCTCCAGGCCCAGGGCCTTGTGCACGCCGGCGGCGAACTCTGGGTCATGGCCATCGCCACGAAGGGTCAGGTGGCCGAGGAACTTGCGTTCGCGCAGGGTCACGCCTGCGTTCTTGCGGCCTTTGCCAACCAGGCTGGCCAGGTCGGCGTGGTGCAGTGGCGACTGGGCCTTGGCCTCGGCGCCGGGGTTTTGCTGGAAGACGTTGATAGCGCTCATTTCTTACCTGCCTTGAATTCTGTAGGTCGCACGCGATGCCGAGGCTGGTGGCGGGTTGTGTGGGAGCGGGTTCACCCGCGAATGCGATGGTGAACCCACCGCCCTCTTCGCGGGTAAACCCGCTCCCACAATGACCTCATTACCAGCCCGGCAGCGTGTGCCATCCGGGGCCTTAGACGTTCTGCCGCTCACCCTTCGGATCGAAGAACACCGAAGACACGATCTCTGCCTCGATCACGCTGCCATCCGCCTGCGGCGAGTACACGCGCTCGCCCATGCGCTTGAGGCCGCCCTTGACCACACCCATGGCAAACGAATAGCCCAGGGAGTTGGCTGCATAGCTGGAGGTGACGTGGCCGACCATGTCCATCGGGATCGGCTGCTTCGGATCGAACACCAGCTGGGCACCTTCCGGCAGCCACTTGGTCGGGTCGACCGGCTTCAGGCCCACCAGCTGCTTGCGGTTCTCGCGCACGCAGTCTTCGCGATTCATGCCGCGCAGGCCGATCCACGAGTACGGCTTGTTGCGGCCCACGCACCAGCTCATGTTCAGGTCGTCCGGGGTCATCGAGCCGTCGGTGTCCTGGCCGACGATGATGAAGCCCTTCTCGGCACGCAGCACGTGCATGGTCTCGGTGCCATACGGGGTCAGGTTGTACTTCTTGCCCGCCTCGATGATCTGCTCCAGCACGCCCATGGCGTAGTTGGCCTGCACGTTGACTTCGTACGACAGCTCACCGGTGAACGAGATACGGAACACCCGGGCTGGCACGCCGCCGACGTTGCCTTCCTTCCAGGTCATGAACGGGAAGGCTTCCTTGTCCATGTCGATGTCGGTCAGCTCGCTCAGCAGCTTGCGGCTGTTGGGGCCGGACAGGGTCATGGTGGCCCAGTGGTCGGTGACCGAGGTGAAGTACACCTTCAGCTCCGGCCATTCGGTCTGGTGGTACAGCTCCATCCACTGCAGCACGCGCGCAGCGCCGCCGGTGGTGGTGGTCATGATGAAGTGGTTGTCGCCGACGCAGGCGGTCACGCCGTCGTCGAAGACCATGCCGTCTTCCTTGCACATCAGGCCGTAGCGGGCCTTGCCCACGTCGAGCTTGGTCCAGGCGTTGGTGTAGATGCGGTTGAGGAACTCACGCGCGTCCGGGCCCTGGATGTCGATCTTGCCGAGGGTCGAGGCGTCCAGCAGGCCCACGCTGTCGCGCACGGCCTTGCATTCGCGGGCAACCGCGGCATGGATGTCTTCACCGGCCTTCGGGAAGTACCAAGGGCGCTTCCATTGGCCGACATCTTCGAATTCGGCGCCATTCTTCACGTGCCAGGCGTGCAGGGCAGTGAAGCGCACAGGCTCGAACAGGTGGCCACAGTGCCGGCCTGCTACCGCGCCGAAAGTTACCGGCGTGTAGTTGGGGCGGAACATGGTGGTGCCCATTTCCGGGATGGTGATGCCCATCGAACGGGCGGCGATGGCCAGGCCGTTGATGTTGCCCAACTTGCCCTGGTCGGTACCGAAGCCCAGCGCGGTGTAGCGTTTGACGTGTTCGACCGACTCGAAGCCTTCGCGGGTGGCCAGTTCGATGGCGGCCGCGGTAACGTCGTTCTGCTGGTCGACGAACTGCTTGGGCGCACGGGCAGTGCCCTTGTCGTGCGGCACCTGGAACAGTGCCACGGTGGCCTCTTCCTTGCGCGCCACGGTTTTCGGCAGGTTGCCGACAGTGGCCTTGAAGCCGGCTTCGGTGGCTGCGCGCACGCCGCCTTCGAAACCATCGGCAATCGCGTCGCCCAGCGGGTATACGCCATTGATACCGCCAACGCATTCACGCTTCTGCGGCGCATCACCCGGTACGAAGCCGAGGATGTCTTCGCGCCAGATCGGACGTCCACCCAGGTGCGAAGCCAGGTGCACGACCGGGCTGTAACCGCCGGAGGTGGCGATCAGGTCGCAGTCCAGGGTTTCGCCAGGGCTGGTGACCTTGTGCGCCTGTACGTCGATGGCAGCCACGCGGGCGCCGGTGACATGCTTGCTGCCCTTGGCCTCGATCACGGCGCTGGAGGTGAGGATGCGGATGCCCTTGGCACGTGCTTCTTCAACCAGCGAACCGCGCGGGTTGTGGCGGGCGTCGGCGATGGCGACCACCTGCAGGCCGGCATCGTGCCAATCCAGCGCGGCGCGGTAGGCGTGGTCGTTGTTGGTCGACAGCACCAGCTTGCGGCCTGGGGCCACACCGTAACGGCGCACGTAGGTGGATACGGCACCGGCCAGCATGTTGCCCGGCACGTCGTTGTTGCCGTACACCAGCGGGCGTTCGTGGGCACCGGTGGCCAGCACCACGCGCTTGGCGCGGACGCGGTGTACGCGGTGGCGCACCTGGCCGATCGGCGCACGGTCGCCGAGGTGGTCGGTGAGGCGCTCGTGAATGGTCAGGAAGTTATGGTCGTGGTAGCCGTTGACCGTGGCACGTGGCAGCAGGGTCACTTCCGGCAGGCTTTCGAGCTCCTTGACCACGGCGTTGACCCAGTCGGTGGCGGGCTTGCCGTCGAGGGTCTCGCGGGTGTCGAGCAGGCTGCCACCGAACTCTTCCTGCTCGTCAGCCAGGATCACCCGGGCACCGCTGCGCGCAGCGGACAGGGCCGCGGCCAGGCCAGCAGGGCCGGCACCGACGATCAGCACATCGCAGTGCTGGTTCATGTAGTCGTAGCTGTCCGGGTCGTTCTGCAGCGGCGCGCGGCCAAGGCCGGCGGCTTTGCGGATGTACTTCTCGTAAGTCATCCAGAACGATTTCGGGTACATGAAGGTTTTGTAGTAGAAGCCCGGCGGCATCATGCTGCCGCCGACCTTGCCGAGGATGCCCATGACGTCATTGTTGACGTTCGGCCAGCCATTGGTGCTGGTGGCGACCAGGCCTGCGTACAGTGCCTGTTGGGTGGCACGCACGTTAGGGATCTGGGTGGCTTCGCTGGAGCCGATCTGCAGGATGGCGTTCGGCTCTTCGGTACCGGCAGCGATGATGCCGCGCGGGCGCGAGTACTTGAAGCTGCGGCCAACGATGTCGACGCCGTTGGCCAGCAACGCGGCGGCCAGGGTGTCGCCGGCATAGCCCTGGTAGGTCTTGCCGTTGAAGCTGAAGTTAAGGACCTTGCTGCGGTCGATACGGCCGCCGCTGGCGAGGCGATAGGTCTGGCTCATACTTTTTCCCCTTGGCCTTTGACGGTCGACGGTGCGCTGCTTTGCTTGCCGTTGGCGGTCACTTGCGGCTTCTCGCCAATCTTGTAGGTTTCCAGAAT
This sequence comes from Pseudomonas sp. Marseille-Q3773, assembly GCF_916618955.1. Lineage (NCBI taxonomy): Bacteria > Pseudomonadati > Pseudomonadota > Gammaproteobacteria > Pseudomonadales > Pseudomonadaceae > Pseudomonas > Pseudomonas sp. Marseille-Q3773. Next base: position 4,740,744 of record NZ_OU745390.1, on the reverse strand, counting down.
TTCGTAGGTCACGGTGTCGCGAGTGACGTTGAAGTACTGGCGGCAGCCGGCAACGTGGTCCCACAGTTCGTGGTGAATACCGCGCGGGTTGTCACGGTAGAACATGTAGGTACCCCACTCCTCGTCGGAGCAGGCGTTGGGGTCCAGCGGGCGGGCGATGTGCGCCTGGCCAGAGGCGTGGAACTCTTCTTCGGAGCGCAGCTCGCCGCAGTGGGGACAGAAAATATGCAACATGACGGTGTCTCCGGTTAGTGGGCGACGGCGGCAGCGCCGTGTTCGTCGATCAGTGCGCCGCTGTAGAAGCGGTCCATGGAGAATGGCGCGGCCAGCGGATGCATCTCGCCCTTGGCCAGGCTTGCGGCGAAGACGTTGCCCGAACCCGGGGTTGCCTTGAAGCCACCGGTACCCCAACCGCAGTTGAAGAACAGGTTCTTGACCGGGGTCTTGGTGATGATCGGGCAGGCGTCCGGCGAGGTATCGACGATGCCGCCCCACTGGCGGTTCATGCGAACGCGCGAGAGGTTGGGGAACATTTCGACGATGGCCTGCAGGGTGTGCTCGATCACCGGGTACGAACCGCGCTGGCCGTAGCCGACCCAGCCGTCGATGCCGGCACCGATCACCAGGTCGCCCTTGTCCGACTGGCTGATGTAGCCGTGCACGGCGTTGGACATGATCACGCTGTCGATGATCGGCTTGATCGGCTCGGATACCAGCGCCTGCAGCGGGTGCGATTCCAGCGGCAGGCGGAAGCCGGCGAGCCTGGCCATGTGCCCGGAGTTACCGGCAGTGACCACGCCGACGCGCTTGGCGCCGATGAAGCCCTTGTTGGTTTCCACACCGATGACCGCGCCGTTTTCCTTGCGGAAACCGGTCACTTCGGTCTGCTGGATCAGGTCCACGCCCAGGGCGTCGGCAGCACGGGCGAAGCCCCAGGCCACGGCATCGTGACGGGCCACGCCGCCACGGCGCTGTACGGTGGCGCCAAGGATCGGGTAGCGGGTGTTCTTCGAGCAGTCCAGGTACGGGATCTCGGCCGCGACCTGGGCAGTGTTCAGCAGCTCGCCATCCACGCCATTCAGGCGGTTGGCGGAAACGCGGCGCTCGGAGTCGCGCATGTCCTGCAGGGTGTGGCACAGGTTGTAGACGCCACGCTGGGAGAACATCACGTTGTAGTTGAGGTCCTGGGACAGGCCCTCCCACAGCTTCATGGCGTGCTCGTACAAGTGCGCCGACTCGTCCCACAGGTAGTTGGAACGCACGATGGTGGTGTTACGGGCGGTGTTGCCGCCGCCCAGGTAACCCTTCTCGATCACCGCGACGTTGGTGATGCCGTGCTCCTTGGCCAGGTAGTAGGCCGTGGCCAGGCCATGGCCGCCACCGCCGACGATGACCACGTCGTAGACCTTTTTAGGGGTCGGCGTGCGCCACATGCGCTGCCAGTTCTCGTGGTGGCTGAGGGAGTGCTTGAAAAGGCCGAAGCCCGAGTAACGTTGCATGGTGTGTGGCTCCACTCAGCGGTAAACAGGGAAATCTGCGCACAGCGCCGCGACGTTCTTCGCCACATCGGCTTCGACGTCTGCGTCACCGAGATTGTCGAGGATGTCGCAGATCCAGCCGGCCAGGGCCACACATTGCGCGACCTTGAAGCCGCGGGTGGTGACGGCCGGGGTGCCGATGCGCAGGCCCGAGGTGACGAACGGCGACTGCGGGTCGTTCGGCACGGCGTTCTTGTTGACGGTGATGTGCGCACGGCCCAGGGCGGCGTCGGCGTCTTTGCCGGTGAGGCCCTGGCGAATCAGGCTGACCAGGAACAGGTGGTTGTCGGTACCACCGGAGACCACGTCGTAGCCACGCTCGATGAACACCTGGGCCATGGCCTGGGCGTTTTCGATCACCTGTTTCTGGTAGGCCTTGAACTCAGGCTCCAGCGCCTCCTTGAAGCACACCGCCTTGGCGGCGATCACGTGCATCAGCGGGCCGCCCTGGGCGCCGGGGAATACTGCGGCGTTGAGCTTCTTCTCGATCTCTTCGTTGGCCTTGGCCAGGATCAGGCCGCCACGTGGCCCGCGCAGGGTCTTGTGGGTGGTGGTGGTCACCACGTCAGCGAACGGGATAGGGTTCGGGTACAGGCCGGCGGCAACCAGGCCGGCGACGTGGGCCATGTCGACGAACAGCAGCGCCCCGACTTTGTCGGCAATGGCGCGGAAGCGCGGGAAGTCGAGGGTCTTGGAGTAGGCCGAGAAGCCGGCCACGATCATTTTCGGCTTGTGCTCGACCGCCAGGCGCTCGACTTCGTCGTAGTCGATCAGGCCGGTGTTGGTGTCGATGCCGTACTGCACGGCGTTGTACAGCTTGCCCGAGGACGACACCTTGGCGCCGTGGGTCAGGTGGCCGCCGTGGGCCAGGCTCATGCCGAGGATGGTGTCACCAGGCTGCAGCAGGGCCAGGTAGACCGCGCCGTTGGCCGACGAGCCGGAGTGCGGCTGGACGTTGGCGTAGTCGGCACCGAACAGCTGCTTGGCGCGCTCGATGGCCAGGGCCTCGACCTTGTCCACGTGCTCGCAGCCACCGTAGTAGCGCTTGCCCGGGTAGCCTTCGGCGTACTTGTTGGTCAGGCCGCTGCCTTGGGCCTGCATCACGCGCTTTGAGGTGTAGTTCTCCGAGGCGATCAGCTCGATGTGGTCTTCCTGGCGCTGTTCTTCGGCATTCATCGCCGCCAGAAGTGCATCATCGTAACCCTGGATCTGGTCTTGCTTGCTGAACATCGTGTATCTCCCGGCGGCGATCGTTTTTTGTCGTGGGGCACTGCGGCCCTTTGTGGCGATGTTATGACTGGCCGGGGCGGGTCAGATGCCTGCGCACGCCTTGCAATGGCGCGTTTACGACATTGGCTTTGTGTTGTCTGTGCCGGCCCTTTCGCGGGTAAAACCGCGCCCACAGCTACTGCGCTGCATTCGAGGCCTGTGGAATCCCTGTGGGAGCGGGTTTACCCGCGAAAGGGCCGGCACAGACAACCCAACAATCCGCAGATGCACGGGTTGTATAGGCAACTGCTGAATCGATGGTTTAGAGTGCTGTTCTGCGTCGTTCACAGGACAGTGTCATGACAGACAAGAGCCAACAATTCGCCAGCGACAACTATTCCGGTATCTGCCCCGAAGCCTGGGCGGCGATGGAAAAGGCCAACCACGGTCACGACCGCGCCTACGGCGACGATCAATGGACCGAGCGCGCCGCCGAGTACTTCCGTAACCTGTTCGAAACCGACTGCGAAGTATTCTTCGCCTTCAACGGCACGGCCGCCAACTCGCTGGCCCTGGCCTCGCTGTGCCAGAGCTACCACAGCGTCATCTGCTCCGAGACCGCCCACGTCGAGACCGACGAATGCGGCGCGCCGGAGTTCTTCTCCAACGGCTCCAAGTTGCTGACCGCGGCCAGCGTCCACGGCAAGCTGACTCCGCAATCGATCCGTGACGTGGCCTTGAAGCGGCAGGACATCCACTACCCCAAGCCACGCGTGGTAACCATTACCCAGGCCACCGAGGTAGGCACGGTTTACCGCCCCGACGAGTTGCGGGCGATCAGTGCCACCTGCAAGGAGCTGGGCCTGAACCTGCACATGGACGGCGCGCGATTCTCCAATGCCTGCTCGTTCCTGGGCTGCAGCCCGGCCGAGCTGACCTGGAAGGCCGGCGTCGATGTGCTGTGCTTTGGCGGTACCAAGAACGGCATGGCAGTGGGTGAAGCGATCCTGTTCTTCAACCGCCAGCTGGCCGAGGACTTCGACTACCGCTGCAAACAGGCGGGCCAGCTGGCGTCGAAGATGCGCTTCCTGTCGGCGCCATGGGTGGGCCTGCTGGAAGACGGCGCCTGGTTGCGTCACGGCGCACATGCCAACCGCTGCGCGCAATTGCTGGCTTCGCTGGTCAGCGACTTGCCGGGGGTGGAACTGATGTTCCCGGTGGAAGCCAACGGGGTGTTCCTGCAGATGCCGGAGCCTGCGATCGAAGCGCTGCGGGCCAAGGGCTGGCGGTTCTATACCTTCATTGGCAGTGGCGGGGCGCGCTTCATGTGCTCGTGGGATACCGAAGAGGAACGGGTGCGTGAACTGGCGGCGGATATCCGTAGCATCATCACCGCCTGACAGGCCGTATTCGCGGGCACGCCCGCTCCCACAGGGATCGCGTGATGAACCTGTGGGAGCGGGCAAGCCCGCGAAGAAGCAAACGCCGATCTAGAGCCTGAACCCGCCCATCTGCCGCGCCAGGTCATCCGCCAAGCCACGTAGCGCCCGGCACTCTTCGCGACAGCCTTGCACCTCCGCCGCCGTCTCCCGCGCCAGGTCGGAGATCCCTTGCACCGTGCGGTTGATTTCCTCGGTCACCGCCGATTGCTCTTCGGTCGCCGTCGCAACCTGATGGTTCATGTCGCTGATATGCTCGACCCGCTCGGTAATGGCCCCCAGCGATGCGCCTGTGCGCTGGCTCGACTCGACACCGCTACCGGTGGCCTGCTGCCCCGCCTGCATCGAACTCACCGCCACGCCCGCGCCCTGCTTCAGGCGCTGGATCATCTGCTGCACCTCGTCGGTGGACAGCTGCGTGCGCCGCGCCAAGGTGCGCACTTCATCGGCCACCACGGCGAACCCGCGCCCCATATCTCCTGCTCGTGCGGCCTCGATGGCAGCATTCAGCGCCAGCAGGTTGGTCTGCTCGGAAATGCTGCGGATTACCGCGAGTACTTCATCGATCGAGGCAACTTCCCCGGCCAACTGGCCCACAGCCTCGGCCGCCTTGCCGATATCGCCCGACATGCCCTCGATGCCCTGGACCGAGCGCCGTACCACTTCGCGCGCTTGCACGGCTTCGTCGCGCGCCGCCTGCGAGGCCTGGGCCGCATCGCCGGCATTGCGGGCGATGTCCTGCACGGTCAGGCCCATCTCGTGCACGGCCGTGGCAACCATTTCGGTCATTTCCTGCTGGCGCCCGGAACGTTCGGCTGTGTTGTCCACCACCACGGTCACTTGCTCAACCGCTCGGTGCAGGCGTTCGGAAGTCTGCAGCACCTCACCGATCAGCCGGCGCTGGCTGTCGAGGAAACGGTTGAATCCGCGGGCCAGGTCACCCAGTTCGTCCTGGCGCGTATCGTCCAGACGCTGACTGAGATCCCCCGCACCACTGCCAATCTGCAACAACGCGGCGGTGACGCGACGGATCGGCCTTACCAGGCCGCGCGCCAGCAGCACCACCAGCAGCAGTGACAGCAGCGCCACTCCGCCGCCAATCAGGCTGGTCAGCCACACCGCCTGCTGCATCTGCGCATAGATCTCCTGCTCCGGCACTTCGGCGACCAAGGTCCAGTTCAGCTCGCGCAACGGCAGGCCGAGCGCCAGGTAGCGTTCGCCGTCACGGCTGAAGCGGCTGCTACGCAAGCCCTGCGTCCCGCTCATCACGGCCCTGGCGGCGTCCGCACCGAGCTGCTCGGCCAACTGGCGCTTGCCGCTGAAGGCGTTATCCGGGTGCACCTGGATCAGGCCATCGTTGCGCACCAGAAACACCTTGCCGCTTTTGCCGAAACTGAAGTCGTGAATCAGCTTCGACAGCTCGGTCATGCGCAGGCCCATCCCAGCCACACCGACCAGCTGGCCATGCTTTTCCACACGGTAGTCGATGAACAGCGCCAGCTCGCCGGTGGCGCCATCGATGTCGATATTGATGAACCGCTCGGCGCCGCTGTCGATGTAGCCGTAGAACCACTTGTCCTTCGGGTTGCTGCGGCTGAGCGTGCGGTCCAGGCCATTCTCGTTGTAGTAATGGCCGGTTTCGGTGGACACGAAAAGGGTGGTGAACGCCTGGTTGCGCTGCTTGGCAGCGGTGAGGTATTCGATGAACTGCGGCGCCTGCGCGGGGTTCTCGCCTGCGGCCAGCCAGTCGCGCAGCAGCGTGTTGCCGGCGATGTCTGCCGCCGCTACCAGCGGCTGGCCGAGCATGCGTTCGATATCGTTGCGGATGGCTTCGATGCTGGCCGGCAGAGCGGTGTCGACCAGGTAGCGTTCGGTGAGGCGGTTGAGCGCCACGGTGAAAATGATGACAACGACCAGAATGCTCGCCAGCAGGGCGGCGCCCATGCTGATGATCAACTGCCACTGGATGCTTGTACGCCAGATACGCATGCCCCTGCTCCCCGCATAATTATTGTTTTGCGGAGAGTGTATACACTTGAGTATCCAGTTAATCCAGTGATCTGGAACAACAGCACCTTACTGTGGCGGCGGGTATGCTCGCGCAGCATTCACCGCGGTGCCTGGCATCGGCTGCGCCGGTGTTCGCGGCGGTTCGACACGCCTGCCCCACAGGCATCCCAGCCTCAGGCCGTCATTGTTCGGCAATGCTCCGGACGATGGCGTCCACTGTGGCGTCGATCTGCGCCTGGGTACGGTCCAGCGTCTTGCGGTGCTCATCCTGCAGTTCGATCTGCCGCGAACACAGGTTCAACGCAGCCAGCACCAGCAGCTTGTCACCAATCAGGGTCGGGTATTGGCGCTTGGTCTGGGCCAGGGCGGTGTTGAGCATTTGCACGGCCTGGGCCAAGGTCGCTTCCTGGCCTTCAGGCGCCTTGATCGAATAGTCGTTGCCGAGGATCGACACGACATTGATCGGCTGGGCACGTAGCGTCATGCGCCGACGACGCCGGCGTTGGCGCGCTCGACCAGGGCTTGCAGGCGCGCGGCGGTGCTGCCGTTCTTCTCTTCCTGCTCCATCAGCGACAGTTGCAGGGTCTCGTTCTCTTCCTTGGCCTGGGCCAGTTCCTGGCCGAGGGCGGTGTTCTGCTCGGTGAGTTGGGTGTTCTTCTGCAGCAGGTCGTTGACCAGTTGCTCGATTTGATTCAGGGAAGATTCCAGCATGGGTCTATCTCAGGTTGTTGCGAGGGGCGCACACGATAAAGAAAAGTGCCGCTCGTCGCCATTAAATATCGGATTCACAACGTGTCGAACCCGCAGATTGACAGGGTAACCGGCCCCTTGTTCCGACCTGGGTCAACCGCCGGTCAGGAACACCCCGGGCGAATTCGGAATTTTCCCAGGCGCGTACTCAAGACTGACCGGTCACGACCGATACTCCGAGAGACACATTCTGTCGCACCGGGTGCCTCTCCTTCACTTCCCTGGATCTGCCCACCATGTCATTACGCAACATCAATATTGCTCCGCGCGCACTGCTGGGCTTTGCGCTTATCGGCCTGCTGATGCTCGGCCTCGGTATCTTCTCCCTGATGCAGATGGGCAACATCCGCCAGGCTGGCCTGGTCATCGAGCAAGTCAGCGTCCCCGCCATCAAGACACTGGATGAGATCAGCGCGCTGAACCTGCGCCTGCGCAGCCTCTCCTACCGCCTGCTGGTGAACCGCGACCCGCAAAGCCAGCAGGATATCCTCAACCTGATGGACCAGCGCAACCAGCAGATCGACCGCGCGCGCGAGGCCTACGTGCCGCTGATCACTGCCGCCGACGAACAGGCTGCGTACGATCAGTACGTCCAGTTGCTGACCCAGTATCGCCAGCTGGAGGCGCACATGCGCAGCCTGAACCAGGCCGGCCGCCTCGACGAGCTGAGGGATGTCCTCAACCGTGAGGTGCAGGCCAACTCCGAGCAGATCAACAAAGTCATGGAGACGCTGGTGCGCATCAATACCGAGCAGACCCGTGACACCAACGCGAAAGCCGCCAGTCAGTATGACGCGGCTTTCTCGCTGGTGATCGGCCTGCTGATCGCCGCCACCGTGCTGACTTTTGCCTGTGCCCTGCTGTTGACCCGCAGCATCACCAAACCGATCGACGAGGCGCTCAGATGCGCCGAACAGATTGCCGACGGTGACCTGACCCACGTCATCCATGCCGAGGGTACCGACGAAGCTGCCCGCCTGCTGCGCGCCATGGCCCGCATGCAGGACAAGCTGCGCGACACCTTGCAGCTGATTGCCGGCTCGGCGACCCAGCTGGCCTCGGCTGCCGAGGAGCTGAACGCCGTCACCGACGAAAGCGCCCGTGGCCTGCAGCAGCAGAACAACGAAATCGAACAGGCCGCCACGGCGGTGACCGAAATGACCAGCGCCGTGGAGGAAGTGGCGCGCAATGCGGTCAGCACCTCGGAAGCCTCCAGCGAAGCCAGCCGTTCGGCTGGCGATGGCCGCGACCTGGTCATGGAGACCGTGGGTGCCATCGAGCGCATGAGCGGCGACGTGCAAGCCACCGCCAAGCTGATCACCCACCTGGCCGAACAGTCGCGTGATATCGGCAAGGTGCTCGACGTGATCCGTGGCTTGGCAGACCAGACCAACCTGCTGGCACTGAACGCGGCGATCGAGGCCGCACGTGCCGGCGAGGCAGGCCGTGGTTTTGCCGTGGTTGCTGATGAAGTGCGAGCGCTGGCCCACCGTACCCAGCAGTCGACCAGCGAGATCGAGCGGATGATCGGCAGCATTCAGGGCGGAACGGAAGAGGCCGTGGATTCGATGCGCACCAGCACCGAACGTGCCGAATCGACCCTGAATATCGCCCGTGGCGCGGGCCTGGCGCTGGATACCATTGCCGGGGCGGTGGCGCAGATCAACGAGCGCAACCTGGTGATTGCCAGCGCTGCGGAAGAGCAGGCGCAGGTGGCGCGGGAAGTGGACCGCAACCTGGTGAACATCAACGACCTGTCGGTGCAAAGCGCCACGGGTGCGCATCAGACCAGTGCGGCGAGTGCCGAGTTGTCGCGGCTGGCGGTGGACCTCAATGGGTTGGTGGCGCGGTTCCGTACTTGAAAGACCTGGGGCCGCTTTGCGGCCCTTTCGCGACGCAAGGCCGCTCCTACACAGGTGATCGCGGTCTCCTGTGTAGGAGCGGCCTTGTGTCGCGATGGGCTGCGAAGCAGCCCCTGCAATCCCGGATCAGTAATCGATCCGCACATCCCCTTTCGGCACGCTGCAGCACGACAGGATGTAGCCCTCGGCTTCGTCCTCTTCGGTAATGCCACCGTTGTGCTCCATCTCCACCTCGCCGCCCAGCTTGAGCACCTTGCAGGTGCCGCAAATGCCCATGCCGCAGGCTTTCGGGATCATCAGGCCAACCTTGGCGGCCGCTGCATGCACGGTCTCGCCCGGGGCGATGCGGATGCTCTTCTCGCTGCCGATGAACTCCACCAGGTTGAGGTCGGCGGCATCCAGCTCCGGCGCATCGGCAGCCTGTTCGGCATGCTCGACCGCGTCAGCCTTGGCTTCCGGCGGCGTCGCACCGAACGACTCCTCGTGGTAGTTCTTCATGTCGAAGCCCACCGCTTCGAGCATGCGCTTGACCGCACTCATGTACGGCGTCGGGCCACAGCAGAACACCGTGCGCTCCATGTAGTCCGGCGCAATCAGCTCCATGAGGCGCTGATTGAGGTAGCCGCGATAGCCCGCCCAAGGCTCGCCCAGGCCATGCTTTTCGCAAATGATGTGCAGGCTGAAGTTGGGGATGCGCGAGGCCATCTGCTCCAGTTCGCGATGGTAGATGATGTCCTTCGGCGAACGGGCGCTGTGCACGAACACCATGTCGACATTGCCGTTGGTGTCGTAGAACCAGCGGGCCATCGACATCACCGGCGTGATACCGACACCGCCGGAAAGGTACAGCACCTTCTGCGCCGGGAAATCGATGGCGTTGAACAGCCCCACCGGGCCGTGCACCGGCAGTTCGGCGCCTTCGTGCATGGTGTCGTGGAGGAAGTTGGACACCAGGCCGCCCGGTACGCGCTTGACCGTGATCGAGAAGCTGTAGGGCACCGAAGGCGAGCTGGAGATGGTGTAGGAGCGCATCACCGGCTTGCCTTCGATTTCCAGCTCCAGGGTGACGAACTGCCCGGGCTTGAAGAAGAACATGATCGGCTGGTCGGCCATGAAGCAGAAGGTGCGCACGTCCCAGGTCTCCTGGATGACCTTGACGCAGCGCACGATGTGGCGGCCGTTGGCCCAGGTCTGGGTGGTGACCGGATTGAGGAAGGTATCGGACATGTTCATCTCCAGCAGCCGACTATTGGCCTTTTATGGCTTGGATAATGCGCAAGCCGAAGACGACATACATTCCTGCCAGCGACATCGGCGTACTTATCGCGACCAGCCGCGCACCACAAGGGCTGCGGAGTCGTAATTCAATTCGGCCATGTCGCCCATGGATACGGTTGATGGCGTCTTCGGACGCACACTCCACGGCAAAACAACCGCTGTTTCTTGATAAGCAGCCTTGCGGCACCACAACAACGATTAGCCACCTTTTGCCGGCCGCACACGGCCCCGAGGAATACACGATGGACGTCACCGCAACCCTGAGCCTGGGCGATCCACTGGAACCTGCACGCAAGGCAACCGCCGAAATGCTGCATACCCGCGAGCGCACCTTCTCGCTGCCGCAGCCGTTCTACAACGACGAGCGTCTGTTCCAGATCGACATGCAGGAGATCTTCCACAAGGAGTGGCTGATCGCCGGCATGACTTGCGAGATCCCGGCCAAGGGCAACTACATCACCCTGCAGATCGGCAAGAACCCGATCATCGTGGTGCGTGGTGCCGAAGGCAAGGTGCATGCCTTCCACAACGTCTGCCGTCACCGCGGCTCGCGCCTGTGCGTCAGCGACAAGGGCAAGGTGGCCAAGCTGGTCTGCCCGTACCACCAGTGGACCTACGAGCTGGACGGCCGCCTGCTGTTCGCCGGCACCGAAATGGGTGCCGACTTCGACATGAACCAGTACGGCCTGAAGCCGGTGAACGTGAAGGTCGCCGGCGGCTACATCTTCATCAGCCTGGCGGAAAACCCGCCTGCCATCGACGAGTTCCTGGCCACCCTGGACCACTACATGGAACCGTACGACATGGAAAACACCAAGGTGGCGGTGCAAACCACCTTGATGGAAAAGGCCAACTGGAAGCTGGTGCTGGAAAACAACCGCGAGTGCTACCACTGCAACGGTTCGCACCCGGAATTGCTGCAAACCCTGCTGGAATGGGACGACACCAACGACCCCCGCGCCAGCCAGGAATTCAAGGACCACGTGGCTGCCTCGGCCGCCGCCTGGGAAGCCGAGAAGATCCCGTACCTGCACAAGAGCCACGGCCTGCGTAACCGCATCGTGCGCATGCCGCTGCTCAAGGGCACCGTGTCGATGACCATGGACGGCAAGCAGGCCTGCCAGAAGCTGATGGGCCGCATCAAGAACCCGGACCTGGGCTCGATGCGCATCCTGCACCTGCCACACTCGTGGAACCACTGCATGGGCGACCACATGATCGTGTTCACCGTGTGGCCGATCAGCGCCCAGGAAACCATGGTCACCACCAAGTGGCTGGTGCACAAGGATGCCGTGGAAGGTGTCGATTACGACCCGGAGCGCATGCGCAAGGTGTGGGACGCCACCAACGACCAGGATCGCCGCCTGGCCGAAGAGAACCAGCGCGGGATCAACTCCACCGCATACCAGCCAGGCCCTTACTCGAAGACCTACGAGTTCGGCGTGGTCAACTTCATCGATTGGTACAGCCAGCGGCTGCTCAACAACCTGGGGGCTGAGCCGGCACCTTACCTGAAGGAAGTGCAGGCACAGTAAGCCCAACCCCCGAACCCCCGCCACTGAACGCTGTTTGGTGGCGGGGTTGTTCCTATCTCCCCTCCCCCACATGAAACCGCGTTACACCTCCTTCCCCTGAAACACCCGCCACAGCGAATGGCTGATCAGTATTTGACCAACTCGCTCAACCCCGCATGCACATTCGGATGCAGCGGTGTTCATACACCTTATCCACAGAGCCACCAACAGAGTTTGTGGGCAACCGCGCACGGCATTCGCAACGGAACTGTGGATAAGCGCTGCAAGGCCCTGATTAGCAAGACCGGAAGGATGAAATGAAAGGTTTGATCATTTTTTGAACAAATCTGTCAAAGCCTCTGAATACGCGGCTCGCAGCCGATACCGAACATATTATCCACAGAGGGGCTAACAGCGATTGTGGGCAAAATCAGAAAGATGCTGATGTGCCAGGCGAGCAAGCGCGCTGACAGACGCTGACTGTTTTTTGATCAAACCTATGGAGGCTGCGTCATACGCAGCCTGCGGCCATGCGCCAACACTTTATCCACATGTTGGCGAACAGATTTGGTGGGCAAAATGCGTGGCCGATGTCTTGTCCTGAATGCAGGCGCGGCCTTGTGTTGCGATGGGCTGCGCAGCAGCTCCCGACAATCCTGAGTCTGGCTCAAGATCTGGGGGCTGCTGCGCAGCCCATCGCGACACAAGGCCGCTACTGCATGGGACGGCGGGAGGCTCTAGCGCAGCACGCCTTCTTCCACCAGCAGCTTGAGGATGGCTTCGGCGCCTTCCTGCGGAGTGACGTCTTTCAACACCTTGCCACCGCCACCACTGGCCTTGGCAGTCGCCGCCTTCATGCGGTCGGCGCCGCTCTTGGCCTTGATCACCTTCAGCCGCTTGGGCCGCGGGCGGGCGGGTTGCAGTTCGGCTTCAGCCAGCAGTTCGTCTTCGACGATAGCCACGTTGCGTGCCGCCAGGACACCACGGCGCGCCGGCCCGAAGGCACTCTGGCGCGGCTTGGGCGCGGCGTTATCCACAGTCGCCAGCAACGGCAGGCGCACCTTCAGCCGTCGCCGCTGGCCACGTGGCAGGGCCTGCAATACCTGGGCGGTGCCATTGTCGATCGATTCCACTTCGGCCAGGCCCACGATCAACGGCCAGCCGAGTTTTTCCGCCAGCAGGAACGGCAGCATGCCCGACCCTTCGCCGGTCTCAGCCTGGCTGCCGGTCAGCACCAGCTGTGCCCCGGCGTCACGCAGGTAGTCGCCCAGCACGCCCAGCACATCGGCACCGGCCGGCTGCTCCAGCACATCCAGGTGGTCCAGGCCCATGCCCAGGTAGGCGCGCAGCGCTTCTTCGCGTGGGTTGCCGGCGTGCACCACCTGCAAGTTATCCCCAGCCAGCTGCAAGCCCAGTTCCACCGCGCGGGCATCCTGCTCGGCGCGGCGCGCGCGACCAGAGCTGGGGTGGGCACCGATGGAAACCAGGCTGATCACTTTGGTACTCATGCTCGTGCCCTTATGCCGCGTCGCGCTGGCCGGCGCTGCGGTAGTTATCCACAGCATCGATCAGCGCCTTGAGAATTGCCGAGCTGTCGCCAATCACCGACAGGTCGGCCCGTTTGATCATGTCGCAGCCGGGGTCCATGTTGATCGCCACCACCTTGTCGCAGGCGCCGATGCCCTGCAGGTGCTGGATCGCACCAGAGATACCCACAGCCACGTAGACCCGTGCGGTAACCCAGGTACCGGTCGCGCCCACCTGGCGGTTGCGCGGCATGAAGCCGTCGTCCACCGCCACCCGCGAGGCGCCTTCGGTGGCGCCCAGCGCTGCGGTAGCCTGGTGGTACAGGTCCCAGTCCTTGACCCCGTTGCCGCCCGAGACGATGAACTCGGCCTCGGCCATGGCAATGGTGGCCGGATCGACGGCCACCGAGCCGAGGTCCTCGATACGCGACAGGCTGCGCGGCACACTTGTGGACAACTCTACCGGCAGCGCTTCGTGGCGGGTTTCGCTGACCGGCTCGGCGCATTCGGCCGCCGCCAGGATCAAGCGCGGCACGGCGCGTTGCAGGTCCTGTTGACCGGCACCGGCGCGGCCAATGCACTGGCCATCCTTGACCTGCCATACCCGCGTCGCCGGGCGCTCGCCCAGCGCCGCGCCCAGGCGTCGGCCGAGTTCGCCGCCACCGGTGCGGCTGTCGGGCAGCAGCCAGTGGCGCGGAGTGAACTGGTTATCCACAGCGCGCAAGCCTTGTACCAGTTGCTCCGGTGCATAACCTTCGAAGGCGTCGCCCTCGATGACCAGTAGGCGGTCGACGCCGGCTGTGGAAAAGTTGCTTTCCTTGTGCTCGCCAAACACCACCGCCAATACCGCGCCGTCGCTGCCGGCCAGGCTGTGGGCCAGGCCGAGCAGGTCGCGGTCGTGGCTGCTCAGGCGGCCACCGACCATGTCTGGCACCACGGCGATGTAGAACGCCGGCGCCGCCACCTGGTGCAACGGCAGCTTGACCTCGGCCGCCGCCGTGCGCCGCCCGCCCACACCGGTGCCCTGCTGGGCGCCGCTGCGGTCGATACGCTTGAGGCCGGCCGGGCCGATGAAGCCTGCGGCAATCGCATGAGGGTTCTTGCGGATCAGGCCGTTCGGCCCCATCCAGCGGGTTTGCTGGGTCTGCATCGCTGCGTGCAGCGGGTGCAGACGGTTACGGGCGATCCACTCGGCGCGCGGGTCGCGGCGGATAATGTCGCTCATCAATGCACCTCCGCAGGTTCACGTTTGGCCGTTGGCGTCTTGGCGGCAGCAGGCGCGTCCTCTTCGATCAGCACGTCGGCGACCAGCTCGGCCAGGTCCTTGATCTGTGGGCGCGGTTCGACCACGCCTTCGAGCATCGCGGTGCACTGTGGGCAACCCACGGCCACCAGTTCGGCCTCGGTCTGGCGGATGTCGTCCATGCGCATGTCGGGGATCCGCTGCTTGCCCGGGATGTCGGTGATCGGCGCCCCGCCGCCACCGCCACAGCAGCGCGAGCGGAAGCCGGAGCGTTCCATTTCGCGCACCTCGATACCCAGCGCCTTGAGCACTGCCCGCGGGGCTTCGTACTCGCCGTTGTAGCGGCCCAGGTAGCACGGGTCGTGGTAGGTGACGCTGCCACCTTTGTGCTGGCCAAGGTTGAGCTTGCCGGCCGCGATCAGTTCGGCGATGTAGGTGCTGTGGTGCTGCACCTGGTACTCACCGCCCAGGGCGCCGTACTCGTTCTTCAGCACATGGAAGCTGTGTGGGTCACAGGTGACGATGCGCTGGAACTTGTACTTGGCCAGGGTCTGGATATTGCGCTTGGCCAGTTGCTGGAAGGTCGCTTCGTCGCCCAGGCGGCGCGCCACGTCGCCGCTGTCGCGCTCTTCCAGGCCGAGCACGGCGAAGTCCACGCCGGAGGCCTTGAGCACCTTGACGAACGAACGCAGGGTCCGCTGGTTGCGCATGTCAAAGGCACCATCACCGACCCAGAACAGCACCTCGGTGGTTTTCACCTCCGACAGCAGTTGCAGGTTGAGGTCGGCGGCCCAGTTCATGCGCCCACCGGGGGCGAAACCGCCCGGGTTGTCGGTGGCGATCAGGTTGTCCAGCACCTCGGCGCCCTTGTTCGGGGTCGCGCCTTTTTCCAGGGTGAGGTGACGACGCATGTCGACGATGGCATCGACGTGCTCGATCATCATCGGGCATTCCTCGACGCAGGCACGGCAGGTGGTGCATGACCACAGCGTTTCGGCATCGACCAGGCCATTGACGATCGGCTGGTGCGGGTGGCCGCCATGCTCGCCGATCGGCTTGCCCGGGTACGGGCTGCCGGCGAACTGGGCGTCGGTACCACCGGCCAGGCCGATGACCATGTCCTGGATGAGTTTTTTCGGGTTCAGGGGCTGGCCGGCGGCAAACGCCGGGCACATGGCTTCACATTTGCCGCACTGCACGCAGGCATCGAAGCCCAGCAGCTGGTTCCAGGTGAAGTCCACCGGTTTTTCCACGCCCAGCGGTGCGTTCGGGTCTTCCAGGTCCAGCGGCTTGAGGCCGGTGGAGCGGCCGCCGCCGAAGCGCTCGGCACGGCGGTGCCAGGCCAGGTGCAGGGCACCGGCGAAGGCGTGTTTCATCGGCCCGCCCCAGGTCATGCCGAAGAACAGCTCGGACACGCCCCACAGCACGCCCAGGCCGAGAATGGCGACCATCACCCAGCCCCCGGTGTTGGCAGGCAGGATGCCGGCGACCGGCAGGGTGGCGATGAAGAAGCTCGCGGCGAACGCCAGCAGGCTCTTCGGCAGGCGCATCCACGGCCCCTTGGACAACCGCGCTGGAGGGTTGAGGCGGCGTTTGAAGACGAAGACGGCACCGCTGAACATGATCACCGTGGCCACCAACAGCGCGTAGCCGAGGATCTTGCTCTGCAGGCCGAAGCCATGCACCAGGATCGCCAATGCGGCCGACAGCACGAAGCCGCCTGCGGTGGCCACGTGGGTCTTGGACATGTACTTGTCGCGCTCGACCACGTGGTGCAGGTCCACCAGGTAACGGCGCGGCATGGCCAGCAGGCCGCCGATCAGGTTGACCTTGGATGGCCGGCCACGCCGCCACATGCGCACTCGGCGCAGGGCGCCGAGCACTGCCAGGCCAAGGGCAGCGAACAGCAGGATGGGTAGAAGGGTGTTCAACATGGGAGGCTCCCACAACAGCTGGATTCTTGCGCCACTCTCAAGGGCGGCGCGGACCCTGTGGGAGCGGGTTCACCCGCGAATGCGTCCGATCAGGCAACGAGGTTGTCAGTGCTGACGCATTCGCGGGTAAACCCGCTCCCACAGGGGGCCAATCCCGCCCTCGGGGGCGGTGTTCATGCCGGTGCGATCAGAAGTCCTTGCACAGGCGCAAGGCGTCGTAGATCGCCGCATGCACGTTGCGTTGGGCCACGCAGTCGCCGATGCGGTACAGCAGGTAGCCTTCGCCCGGCTGGCTGAGGATCGGCTGTGGCTTGATGGCGAACAGCGCCTCCACGTCGATCTGGCCCTTGTTGCGCGAACCTTCCTTCAGCGCGTAGTACAGCTGCTCGTCAGGACGCACGCCGTTCTCCACCACCACTTGGTCGACCACGCGCTCTTCCTTGGCGCCGGTGTATTCGTTCTCCAGCACCGCCACCAGCTTGTCGCCCTCGCGGTAGACCTTTTCCAGCATCATGTCGCCGGTCATGATCACTTCTTTCGGGTAGATGCTGCGGTAGTAGGTGGGGAAGCTGGTACCGCCCATGGCCACGCCCGGCTTGATGTCGTCGGTGACGATCTCGACCTGGCTGCCCTTGTCGGCGATGAAGTCGGCCACCGACATGCCGGTGAATTCGCAGATGGTGTCGTACACCAGCACGTTCTTGCCCGGTGCGACCTTGCCGTCGAGCACGTCCCAGCTGCTGACTACCAGCCCTTCGGCGGCGCCCCAGTGCTCGTTCTGCTCGAGGAACGAATGCCCGCCCACGGCCAGCACGATGATGTCCGGGCGCAGGTCCTGGATGGTCGCCACGTCGGCAGCGGTGCCCAGACGCAGGTCGACCTTCAGGCGCGCCAGCTCCAGCTGGTACCAGCGGGTGATACCGGCAATCTGGTCGCGTTGCGGCGCCTTGGCGGCGATGGTGATCTGCCCGCCGATCTGCTCCTTCTTCTCGAACAGGGTCACATCGTGGCCACGTTCGGCAGCCACGCGGGCCGCTTCCATGCCGGCAGGGCCGGCGCCCACTACCACCACCTTGCGCTTGGCGCCGGTGGTCTTCTCGATGATGTGCGGCACGCCCATGTATTCACGGGAGGTCGCGGCGTTCTGGATGCACAGCACGTCCAGGCCCTGGTACTGGCGGTCGATGCAGTAGTTGGCACCGACGCACTGCTTGATCTGGTCGATCTGGCCCATCTTGATCTTGGCGATCAGGTGCGGGTCGGCGATGTGCGCACGGGTCATGCCGACCATGTCCACGTAGCCGCCTTCGAGGATACGCGTGGCCTGGTTCGGGTCCTTGATGTTCTGCGCGTGCAGTACCGGGACCTTGACCACTTCCTTGATGCCGGCCGCCAGGTGCAGGAACGGCTCCGGCGGGTAGCTCATGTTGGGGATGACGTTGGCCAGGGTGTTGTGGGTGTCGCAACCCGAGCCGACCACGCCGATGAAGTCGATCATGCCGGTGGCGTCGTAGTACGCGGCGATCTGCTTCATGTCCTCATGGCTGAGGCCGTCCGGATGGAACTCGTCACCGCAAATGCGCATGCCCACGCAGAAGTCGTCACCGACTTCTGCGCGCACGGCCTTGAGCACTTCCAGGCCGAACTTCATGCGGCCTTCGAAAGTACCGCCCCATTCGTCGGTACGCTTGTTGACCCGCGGGCTCCAGAACTGGTCGATCATGTGCTGGTGCACGGCCGACAGCTCGACACCGTCCAGGCCGCCCTCTTTGGCGCGACGTGCCGCTTGCGCGTAGTTGCCGATCACGCGCCAGATCTCTTCCACCTCGATGGTCTTGCAGGTGGCGCGGTGCACGGGTTCACGGATACCCGACGGCGACATCAGGGTCGGCCAGTTGAAGCCGTCCCAGCGCGAGCGACGCCCCATGTGGGTAATCTGGATCATGATCTTGGCGCCATGCTTGTGCATGGCGTCGGCCAGGTTCTGGAAGTGCGGGATGATGCGGTCGGTCGACAGGTTGACCGACGACCACCATTCCTGCGGGCTGTCGATGGCGACGACGGACGAGCCGCCGCAGATCGCCAGGCCGATACCGCCCTTGGCCTTTTCTTCGTAGTACTTCACATAGCGGTCGGTCGTCATGCCGCCGTCAGTGGCGTAGACCTCCGCGTGTGCGGTGCTGAGCACGCGGTTGCGGATGGTCAGTTTGCCGATCTGGATCGGCTGGAACATTGCTTCGAATGCCATGACGCTATCTCCGGCTTACAACGGCTTGACGACGAACAGGCCATCTTCGTGGCCTTCTTCCGAACCGCCGTAGACCTGTTCGGCCACGGTGCGGATCGAGCTGCCGCGGGCAGCGAGAATCTGGTCCATGGCGCCGGCGAACCAGCCGGTGAACATGTAGTCGACCTTGCGGCCGCACTTGCCATAGACGTACACGAATGCCGAGTGCTTGAGCTTGACGCTGCAGGTACCCTTGTCCAGGTCGATGTCCTGGATCTCGAACAGGCCCCAGCCGCGCTGGCTCAGGCGCTTCATGTAGTGCTCGAACACCGCTACGCCTTCCAGGCCATGGCATTCGGCTTCTTTTTCACACCAGTGCCAGGCGGACTTGTAGCCGGCCTTGTAGAGGATCTCGGCGTACTTGTCGGCACCGAGGACTTCTTCGATACCCATGTGGTTGTTGACGAAGAAATGGCGCGGCACATACAGCATCGGCAGGGCGTCGCTAGTCCAGACACCGGTCTCGCTGTCGACTTCGATTGGCAATTGCGGGGCGATCTTGGCCATGGAAACTCAACTCCATAAAAATTTTGTTTGGGATGCCCCGGCGTTGCTGGCAGGGGCTTACAGGCTTGGAGAGCGGCTTATTCGCCCCACACGTCCTTGAGGACGTTGACCCAGTTCTCGCCCATGATCTTGCGCACCACGCGCTCGGAGTGGCCGCGCTTGAGCAAGGTTTCGGTGAGGTTGGGGAATTCGCCCACGGTACGGATACCCAGCGGGTTGATGATCTTGCCGAAGTTGGTCAGGCGACGGGCATAGCCCTTGTCGTGGGTCAGGTACTCGAAGAAGTCCTGGCCATGGCCCTGGGTGAAGTCGGTACCGATACCGATGGCGTCTTCACCGACGATGTTCATGGTGTATTCGATGGCTTCGGCATAGTCGTCGATGGTCGAGTCGATGCCCTTGGCCAGGAACGGCGCGAACATGGTCACGCCTACGAAACCACCGTGGTCGGCGATGAACTTCAGCTCTGCGTCGGACTTGTTGCGCGGGTGTTCTTTCAGGCCCGACGGCAGGCAGTGCGAGTAGCACACCGGCTTTTTCGATTCGAGGATGACTTCTTCGGAAGTCTTGGAGCCGACGTGGGACAGGTCGCACATGATGCCGACGCGGTTCATCTCTGCGACGATCTCGCGGCCGAAGCCCGACAGGCCGCCGTCACGCTCGTAGCAACCGGTGCCCACCAGGTTCTGGGTGTTGTAGCACATCTGCACGATGCCCACGCCCAGTTGCTTGAACACGTCGACGTAGGCGATCTGGTCTTCGAACGCGTGGGCGTTCTGGAAGCCGAAGAGGATGCCGGTCTTGCCCAGTTCCTTGGCCTTGCGGATGTCGGCGGTGGTGCGCACCGGCATCACCAGGTCGCTGTTTTCGCGGATCAGCTTCTGGCTGGCGGCGATGTTGTCGACGGTTGCCTTGAAGCCTTCCCAGACCGAAACCGTGCAGTTGGCCGCAGTCAACCCGCCCTTGCGCATGTCTTCGAACAGCTCGCGGTTCCATTTGGCAATGATCAGGCCGTCGATGACGATGCTGTCGGCGTGAAGTTCGGCTGGGCTCATCAGGCTGTCCCCTTTTATTGAATAGGTTGGCGCCAAACCTTGTGCCGGCGCTTTGGGGCCAGCATATGCCTGTGCCCAACGGCGCCCCGATGCAAAAACGACAGGGGGTTTGCCGAAAGCGTCAATGCGCGACAACGCGCCTGTTCCAGCGCCTTGACGACGCCGTTCGGGGATGAGAGACAGTCTCGATAACGACGTTTCCCAAGGTTTTATGAACATTTGTTCAGGTAGCTACCGCGGCGCCGTCGTCTGAGCGAGAATCCCTGCGATTCGTCAGCCTGTTGAGGAGAAAACGGATGAAATCAATGGCATGGCTGGTACTGCTGGCTGTCGTGTCGGGCGCCCAGGCCGGCGAGGAAGAAAGCACCCCGTGCGACAACGTCGAGACCGACCAGCAGACCTACGCCTGCGCTGCATTCAACAAGCAGACTGCCGAACGCGAGCTGAAAGCGGCCTATGACGACCTGATCCAGCGCATCCGTGACCAATATGCCGACGAAGGCGACCAGGCGAGCGCACTGGTCACGCGCATGGACGCTGCCGAAAAACTGTGGACGCAGCTGCGTGATGCCGACTGCAAGGTCGAGACCTTTGCCGAGAAGCCCGGCAGCAAGGCATTCCAGGCGGCCTGGGATACCTGCGTGGCGCAGCGCAGTGATGACCGTTCGGAGTATCTGCAGTCGATCGGCCAGCAGTAGCACCGGATTGCCGCACCACCCGTTGTTGTGGGAGCGGCCTTGCGTCGCGAAAGGGCCGCAAAGCGGCCCCAACAATATTTGCCTGATACCTCGATACTGGGGGCGCTTCGCACCCCTTTCGCGACGCAAGGCCGCTCCTACAACGGGTGGTGCATGGCTTCAACAGATCAGACCGCCCGGGCCAGGCGGTCCTCCCGCGGGCAGCGCTGATAGCGCGCCCGATAGCAGCGGGTAAAGTACGAAGCTGATTCGAACCCGCATGCCACCGCCACTTCGAGCACGCTCATGTCGGTCTGGCGTAACAGCTGCCGAGCCTTGTCCAGCCGCAGGCGCAGGTAGAAACCGCTGGGCGTGTCGTCCAGGTGCAGGCGAAACAGGCGCTCCAGCTGCCGCCGGGTCACCTGCACCGCATCGGCCAGCACCTGGGTTTTGAGCGGCTGCTCGGTGTTGCGCTCCATTTCGCCAATCACCTTCACCAGCTTCTTGTTGCTGATGCCGTAGCGGCTGGCGATCTGCATGCGCTGATGGTCCTGGCGCTGGCGGATACGCCCGAGCACGAACTGCTCCGAGACCTGCACCGCCAGTTCGCTGCCGTGGGCCTGTGCAATCAGGTCGAGCATCAGGTCGATCGAGGCGGTACCACCGGCGCAGGTGATGCGCCGCCGGTCGATCTCGAACAGCTCCTGGGTCGCCTGCAGGTTCGGGTAGTTCTCCTTGAACGCTTCGAGCGCCTCCCAATGCACGGTAGCGCGGTGGCCATCCAGCAGGCCGGCCTCGGCCAGCACCACCGCACCGGTGTCGATGCCGCCCAGAATCACCCCGTCGCGGTCGAGCCGGCGCAGCGCGTGTTGCAAGGCCGGCCCGTAGCAGGCCAGGGGGTCGAAACCGGCAACGATCAGCAGGACACCGCCAGGTTCAGCCGCCGCCAGCGCTGCATCGGCATTCACCGACATGCCGTTGCTGGCC
Organism: Pseudomonas sp. Marseille-Q3773; assembly: GCF_916618955.1. Classification (NCBI taxonomy): domain Bacteria; kingdom Pseudomonadati; phylum Pseudomonadota; class Gammaproteobacteria; order Pseudomonadales; family Pseudomonadaceae; genus Pseudomonas; species Pseudomonas sp. Marseille-Q3773. The sequence continues at coordinate 4,718,928 of NZ_OU745390.1, read as the reverse complement.
TGCACCGCGCCGCCATCCAGGCTCAGCACCTGCCAGCTGTACGACGGGCCTTTGAAACGGTTCGCCACCCGCAGCGGCTCCAGGGCGCTGATGAAGCCAATCGCCGAGAAACCGGGCAACAGCAGGAAATGGATGATTTGCGGCATTGCATGCTCCACGGCAAAGGTGGTCGCCTCCGTGCAATTGTTGGTCGCCAGGGTGCGATTTTCCACCCTGGCAGCAGCGTAGCGTGTTCACACGGTCCAGAGAGGCCGGCCCCCATAAAAAAAGTCCTGCCGATGGAGAGCCACCATGCAACGCTTGATCCGCCGCAGCCTGTTGTCCGTAGCCCTGAGCACTATCGTCGCTTCCCCGCTTTATGCCGCCGAACCCGCGGCCTGCAAGAACGTCCGTCTGGGCGTGGTCAACTGGACCGACGTCATCGCCACCAGTGCCATGGCCCAGGTGCTGCTCGACGGCCTGGGCTACCAGACCAAGCAGACCAGTGCGTCGCAGCAGATCATCTTCGCCGGTATCCGTGACAAGCGCCTGGACATGTTCCTCGGGTACTGGAACCCGATCATGACCCAGACCATCACCCCGTTCGTCGACGCCAAACAGGTCAAGGTGCTCGACAAGCCCAGCCTGGAAGATGCCCGCGCCACCCTGGCGGTGCCGAAGTACCTGGCCGACAAGGGCCTGAAGACTTTCGCCGATATCCACAGGTTCGAAAAGGAGCTGGGCGGGAAAATCTACGGCATCGAGCCAGGCTCGGGCGCCAACACCCAGATCAAGGCGATGATCGCCAAGAACCAGTTCGGCCTGGGCAAGTTCCAGCTGGTCGAGTCCAGCGAGGCCGGCATGCTCGCCGCCGTCGACCGCGCGGTACGGCGCAATGAGGCCGTGGTGTTCTTCGGCTGGGCGCCACACCCGATGAACGTGAACATCGACATGGTCTATCTCGGCGACAGCCAGGACGCCCTGGGCCCTGACGAAGGCCGCGCGACGGTCTGGACAGTGACCGCGCCGGACTATGCCGAACGCTGCCCCAACGCCCACCGCCTGCTGGCCAACCTCAACTTCAGCGCCGAAGACGAGAGCCGCATGATGCAGCCGCTGCTCGACCACAAGGACCCGTTGGAATCGGCTCGCCAATGGCTCAAGGATCACCCAGAGGACAAGGCCCGCTGGCTTGAGGGGGTGACTACCTTCGATGGCAAGCCGGCGGCGGACAACCTCAAGCTCACCGCCAACTGATCCGGCCTCTTCGCGGGCATGCCCGCTCCCACAGGTACAGCGACACACTCAGGGTCACGTAGACCCTGTGGGAGCGGGCGTGCCCGCGAAAAGGCCATCCCAGATACCACAAGGAACCCCGCCATGAACCACGACGTCATCATCACCTGCGCCCTCACCGGCGCCGGCGACACCGCCTCGAAAAGCCACCTGGTCCCGGTCACCCCCAAGCAGATCGCCGAAGCCGCGGTGGAAGCCGCCAAAGCCGGCGCCACCGTGGTCCACTGCCACGTTCGCGACCCACAGACCGGCCGCTTCAGCCGCGACGTGGCGCTGTACCGCGAAGTCATGGAACGCATCCGCGAAGCTGACGTGGACATCATCGTCAACCTCACCGCCGGCATGGGCGGCGACCTGGAAATCGGCCCGGGCGAAACGCCGCTGGAATTCGGCCCCGGCACCGACCTTATCGGCCCGCTGGAACGCCTGGCCCATGTCGAAGCGCTGCTGCCGGAAATCTGCACCCTGGACTGCGGCACGCTCAACTTCGGTGACGGCAACTCGATCTACGTTTCCACCCCGGCGCAACTGCGTGCCGGCGCCCGGCGCATCACCGAACTGGGGGTCAAGGCCGAGCTGGAAATCTTCGACACCGGCCACCTGTGGTTCGCCAAGCAGATGATCAAGGAAGGCCTGCTCGACGACCCGCTGTTCCAGCTGTGCCTGGGCATCCCGTGGGGCGCGCCGGCCGATACCACCACCATGAAGGCGATGGTCGACAACCTGCCGGCCAACGTCACCTGGGCCGGCTTCGGCATCGGCCGCATGCAGATGCCGATGGCCGCCCAGGCGGTGCTGTTGGGTGGCAACGTACGTGTGGGCCTGGAAGACAACCTGTACCTGGACCGTGGCGTGCTGGCCAGCAACGGCCAACTGGTCGAGCGCGCGGTCGAGATCATCTCGCGCCTTGGCGCCCGTGTGCTTACTCCGGCCGAAGGTCGGGAAAAGATGAACCTCAAACGCCGCTGATCCATTCAGGAGAACACCATGACCTTCATCACCCAGATCAACACCTTCGCTGCCCTGGGTAGCGGCGTGATCGGCAGCGGCTGGGTCGCCCGCGCCCTGGCCCACGGCCTCGACGTGGTCGCCTGGGACCCGGCGCCCGGCGCCGAACAGGCGCTGCGCAAGCGTGTTGCCAATGCCTGGCCGGCCTTGCACAAGCAAGGCCTGGCGCCGGGTGCCTCCCAGGACCGGCTGAAGTTCGTGGCCACCATCGAGGAATGTGTGCGTGATGCCGACTTCATCCAGGAAAGCGCGCCGGAGCGGCTGGACCTGAAGCTCGACCTGCACGCGAAAATCAGCGCCGCGGCCAAACCCGACGCCATTATCGGCAGCAGCACCTCGGGCCTGCTGCCCAGCGAGTTCTACGAATCGGCCACCCACCCCGAGCGCTGCGTGGTCGGCCACCCGTTCAACCCGGTGTATCTGCTGCCGCTGGTAGAGATCGTCGGTGGCAAACGCACCGCGCCCGAGGCCATCGAAGCAGCCAAGGCCATCTACACCGCGCTGGGCATGCGCCCGCTGCATGTGCGCAAGGAGGTCCCCGGCTTCATCGCCGACCGCCTGCTGGAAGCGCTGTGGCGCGAAGCCCTGCACCTGGTCAACGACGGCGTGGCCAGCACCGGCGAAATCGACGATGCGATCCGCTTCGGCGCCGGCCTGCGCTGGTCGTTCATGGGCACGTTCCTCACCTACACCCTGGCCGGAGGCGATGCCGGCATGCGTCACTTCATGGCCCAGTTCGGCCCGGCGCTGAAGCTGCCCTGGACCTACCTGCCAGCACCGGAGCTGACCGACAAACTGATCGACGACGTGGTCGAAGGCACCTCGGAACAGCTGGGTGAGCGTAGCATCGCCGCGCTGGAGCGCTATCGTGATGACACCTTGCTGGCGGTGCTGGACGCCGTAAGAACCAGCAAGGCCAACCACGGCATGGCCTTCGGCGATTGAGGACACTGTAATGCCCGCACTGATCACCTACCGCACCCCGGTCCAGGAGGACTGGGTCGACTACAACGGGCATCTGCGCGATGCCTTCTACCTGCTGATCTTCAGCTATGCCACCGATGCGCTGATGGAGCGCATCGGCCTGGATGCCGACAGCCGGGGGCAAAGCGGCAATTCGCTGTTCACCCTGGAAGCGCACATCAACTACCTGCACGAAGTGAAGCTGGGCAGCGAGGTGTGGGTGCAGACCCAGATCATCGGCTTCGATCGCAAGCGCCTGCATATCTATCACAGCCTGCACCGGGCAGGCTTCGACGAGGTGCTGGCGGCCAGCGAGCAGATGCTGCTGCATGTGGACCTGGCCGGGCCGAAGTCGGCGCCGTTCAGTGAGCGCAGTGTGGGGTTGCTGCAGGGGTTGCTGGATGAGCAGCAGAATGTGCCCCCGGCTGAGTTCCTCGGCCGGGTGATAGCCCTGCCTACGCCAAACTGAGCAGCAACATATGACCTGTGGGAGCGGGCGTGCCCGCGAATGCGATGGTGGATTCACCGCCGCATTCGCGGGCACGCCCGCTCCCACAGGCCATGTATTCAGGCAAAAAATAGCCCCGGGAAGCCGTGAGCAACCGGGGCCAAGAGCGAGCAGCATCCACGTTGCACGAACGAGGGTGACCAAACCCTCCGTTGCGGTAGATGGCTTGAGTTTGCGCAGTTCCCGGCCGTTCGATTTAGCCGGAAACGACCTGTTCTTAGCCAAAGCAGCCATGGCGCCATTCTGTGGTTGCGGGTATGTCGCCAGCGTCACAGAATCGGTCGTAAATCACAGCAGCACTCTCTTAGCGATAAAAGGGACAACAGCCATGATGCATGCGGATTTGATTGACCAGGACGACCTGGCAGGCCACCTGCGCGCGCGCGGGTTCGACATTCCGGCCGGCGCCAGCGCCGAGCAGGCCTGCGAGGCAGTGGTGCGCGGGCTGACCGAGCCCAATGCGCGGGCGCTGAAGGGCATGGTGGAGCAGATGTATACCGGTAGCGCGACGATCCTGCCGGCGGTGCGCCAGGCCATCGACAAGCAGCTGTTGCCAGCGTTGGCGCAGTTCAACAAACGCGCCTGACTGGGTATTCCTACACCGGCCCCTTCGCGGGTAAACCCGCTCCCACAGGTACTGCACCGCTTTTGAACCCGGTGCAGTACCTGTGGGAGCGGGTTTACCCGCGAAGGGGCCGGTGCCGTTTCAGAGCCTTACACTGGCAAAGGTCGACTCGTTGCGCGCCTGGCTCAGGGCAGCCATCGGCCCGCTGTGCGGCGACAGGGTCATGGCCTGCGGGATCGGCATCATGGCGACCTGTTGCGCGGTATTGGAACCCACACGCTCGTCACGTGGCGGAATACCGAAATACTCGCGGTAGCATTTGGAGAAGTGCGGGGTCGACACGAAGCCGCATACCGAGGCCACTTCGATGATCGACATCGGCGTCTGCTTCAGCAGCTGCCGGGCGCGGATCAGGCGCAGCTTCAGGTAGTAGCGCGACGGCGAACAGTGCAGGTACTTCTGGAACAGCCGCTCGAGCTGGCGGCGCGATACCGACACGTACACCGCCAGTTCGTCCAGGTCGATCGGCTCTTCGAGGTTGGCCTCCATCAACGCGACGATCTCCTGCAGCTTCGGCTGGTTGGTGCCGAGCATGTGCTTGAGCGGCACGCGCTGGTGGTCCTGCTCGTTGCGAATACGCTCGTAGACGAACATCTCCGAGATCGCCGCCGACAGCTCGCGGCCATGGTCGCGGCTGATCAGGTGCAGCATCATGTCCAGCGGCGCGGTGCCGCCGGAGCTGGTGAAGCGGTTACGGTCCAGGGTGAACAGGCGGGTACTCATGTTCACTCGTGGGTAGGCCTCCTGCATCGCCGCCAGGCATTCCCAGTGCACGCTGCAATCGAAACCGTCGAGCAGGCCGGCGCAGGCCAGCGCCCAGCTGCCGGTGCACACCGCACCCAGGCGGCGCGACTGGCGGGCCTGGGCCTGCAGCCAGGTGACATGCTCACGGGTAACGGTGCGCTGGATGCCGACGCCGCCGCAGACGATGACGGTGTCCATCGGCGGGGCGCTGTGCATGGCCGCGTCCGGGGTGATCTGCAGGCCGTCGCTGGCCCACACCTGGCCGCCATCGACAGTCAGGGTGTGCCAGCGGTACAGCTCGCGACCGGACAGCTGGTTGGCCATGCGCAGCGGCTCTACGGCCGATGCCAGGGAAATAAGGGTGAAATTGTCCAGAAGGAGAAACCCGATGGACTGTGGGGCTGTGCGGTTCTGGGTTGGGTTCCCGGAGGTGTACGACGTCATCGCGATTTCTCCTCACACAAATGCAGGGTGTGTGCCTCAGGCAAGCACTGGATTTTCTTGTTATGGCCCCCGGTTCATATGCAGGGGCGTGTTTCCAATCTCAACGCAAAGGCCGTGCCTGAATTTGAACGACCATCCAAAAAAACCTGAAAACGACGCCTTCATCCGGCAAATCAGGTACTTCGATCGCTTCGACTGGTGTTCGCAAAGCACCGTCCTAGCGCCTTGCATGCAGCAACTGAGCAATTTGGTGACACGCGGCGTGGAGGTTGCCCAGAAACGACACTCTTGAGTGTCACCGACAATGCACGTGCTGATAGCGACAGCCGACGATTGGTCAGCTCAGGCCACGCACTGAAACAGGGCACGGCGCACTTGAAATGTCCAAGGGCCTCAATCGCGGAAGAATCCGCTCCTACAGGGTCATGCTTTCCTTGTAGGAGCGGATTCATCCGCGATGAGGCCCTTGAGAGGGTCAACGACTCAGCATTCAATGGCGCTGACCGCCAGGCCACCGCGCGAGGTCTCTTTATATTTGTCGTGCATGTCGGCCCCGGTGTCACGCATGGTGCGGATCACCTGGTCGAGGGAAATGAAGTGCTCGCCGTCACCACGCAAGGCCATCTGCACCGCGTTGATGGCCTTTACCGCAGCAATGGCGTTGCGCTCGATGCACGGCACCTGGACCAACCCGCCAACCGGGTCGCAGGTCAGGCCGAGGTTGTGTTCCAAGGCAATCTCGGCGGCATTTTCCACCTGCGGCGGGGTCGCCCCCAGTACTTCGGCCAACCCGGCAGCAGCCATGGCACAGGCCGAGCCGACTTCGCCCTGGCAGCCAACCTCGGCACCGGAAATCGACGCGTTCTTCTTGCACAGGATGCCCACCGCCGCTGCGGCGAGGAAGAAGTCGACCACGCTGGATTCGGTCACCGCGTCACTGAAGCGCATGTAGTAATGCAGCACCGCCGGAATGATGCCGGCAGCGCCATTGGTCGGCGCAGTGACCATGCGTCCGCCGGCAGCGTTCTCTTCGTTGACCGCCAGGGCGAACAGGTTGACCCATTCCATGGCGCTCATGGTCGAGCCGATCACGTTGGGCTTGCCAATTTCCTGCAGGCTGCGGTGCAGCTTGGCAGCGCGGCGGCGTACGTTCAGGCCGCCGGGCAACGTGCCTTCGTACTTCAGGCCGTTGTTGACGCACTGTTGCATGGCTTCCCAGAGCTTGTGCAGGCCGGCGCGGATCTCTTCCTCGCTGCGCCAGACCTTCTCGTTGGCCATCATCAATTGCGACACGCTGAGGTCGTTTTGCTTGCACAGGCGCAGCAGTTCGGCGGCGCTGCTGAAGTCGTACGGCAGCTCTGTCTGGTCGGCATCCAGCACGCCGCTGGCGGCCTGGGCGGCATCGACCACGAAGCCGCCACCCACCGAGTAGTAGGTGTCGCGGTGCAGTTCGCCCTGCTCGCCTTCGGCAATCAGGGTCATGGCGTTGGGGTGGTATGGAAGGTTCTCGTCCAGCAGCAGCATGTCGCGGGCCCAGACGAACTCGATGGGCAGGCGGTTATCCAGCAGCAGCGTGTCGGTTTCCCGCAGGTCGGCGATACGCGGCACGATCTGGGTCGGGTCAATGGCGTCAGGCCATTCGCCCATCAGGCCCATGATGGTGGCGTTATCGGTGCCGTGACCGATGCCGGTGGCTGACAGCGAGCCATACAGGCGCACTTCGATCCGCTTCACACGCTCCAGCTCGCCGCGTTCGCGCAGGCCCTGAACGAACAGGGCGCCGGCGCGCATGGGGCCGACGGTATGGGAGCTGGAAGGCCCGACACCGATCTTGAACAGGTCGAACACGCTGATGGCCATTGTCGAATCACCTCTTGCTGGGCTTGTCTCTGCGCGCCATGCGCAGGGCGGTGCAACTGCTAGGCTGAAGCAGCGGGCCGCCTTGAATGCACGCATCATCGGGCTTTTGCCGTAGCCCTCGCCGTCTGCAACCGACGTAATTTTGTCCAGCAGCGCCGCACGATTCCGGCCCTCGCCACGCCGTTTTACGGCGGCCTGGTGACGTAAAGATGCGGCCGAGGGGGTGGAAGAATCCATAAGCGACATCGCCTGTACTGGATACGACCCGTTCCGTACTGGTTACGACTCCACCAGTAGGCGATTGCCCGGCGCTGGAGGATTATCGAAAGCGACTCGTAAAGCACGGCCACGCATCCTGCCCTCTGCAGGCCTTGTCGACCGGACACCCAGAATGCCCGGCGACCCACGCGAACCCGAAGACAAAATCCACAGGAGTCCATCCATGAAAGGTTCACTCTCGCTGTTGCTGGTTGCGATGCTGACAGCGCCCGTGCTGGCCCATGCCGCCGAGCCCGAGCAATGTCAGACGGTCAGGTTCTCGGATGTCGGCTGGACCGACATCACGGTCACCACCGCCACCACCAGCGTTGTCCTCGAAGCACTGGGTTACAAGACCCACACCACCATGATCTCGGTACCGGTGACGTACAAGTCGCTGGCCACCGGCAAGGACCTGGATGTGTTTCTCGGCAACTGGATGCCGACCATGGAGAACGACATCAAGCAGTATCGCGACGCCGGCACCGTAGAAACCGTGCGCGCCAACCTGGAGAACGCCAAGTACACCCTGGCAGTGCCCCAGGCGCTGTATGACAAGGGCCTGAAGGATTTCAGCGACATTCCCAAGTTCAAGAAGGAACTGGACAGCAAGATCTACGGCATCGAGCCGGGCAACGATGGCAACCGCACCATCCAGAGCATGATCGACAAGAATGCCTTCGGCCTGAAAGACGCCGGTTTCAAGATCGTGCAGTCCAGCGAGGCCGGCATGCTGTCGCAGGTCGACCGTGCGCAGAAGCGCGGCGAAGCCATCGTGTTCCTCGGTTGGGAACCGCACCCGATGAACACCCGTTTCAAGATGCAGTACCTGACCGGCGGGGACGACTTCTTCGGCCCCGACTTCGGCAAGGCGACCGTATTGACCAACACCCGCAAGGGCTATGTGCAGGAATGCAGCAACGTTGGCCAGCTGTTGAAGAACCTGTCGTTCGAGCTCAAGGATGAAAGCACCATGATGGGCTATGTCCTGGACGACAAGATGAAACCCGAAGCGGCTGCCAGGAAGTGGCTCAAGGAAAACCCAGCCAAGCTGGATGCCTGGCTGGCCGGTGTCACTACCGTGGACGGCAAACCAGGCCTCGAAGCAGCCAAGGCCAAGCTGACGCAATAACGAAATATGCAATAGCGCTACCCCGGGGCCAGATCGTGTCTGCCCCGGGTTGAGTTCAATCTATGCAGGTGGAAGCTCGCTATCATGCTTATCGATCAGAAAATACCCCTGGGACAGTACATCGCGTCGTTCGTCGAGTGGCTGACCCAGAACGGCGCGAATTACTTCGACGCCATCGCCCAAGGCCTGGAATTCATGATCCATGGCGTCACCAGTGCCCTGACCTGGTTCAATCCGTTCGTCCTAATCGCCCTGTTCGCCGCCCTGGCGCACCTGATCCAGCGCAAGTGGGCGCTGACCGCATTCGTTGCCCTGTCGTTCCTGCTGATCCTCAACCTGGGCTACTGGCAGGAAACCATGGAAACCCTGGCGCAGGTCACCTTCGCCACAGTGGTGTGCGTGGCCATCGGCGTGCCGCTGGGCATCGTCGCCGCACACAAGCCAATGTTCTATACCGCCATGCGCCCGGTGCTCGACCTGATGCAGACGGTCCCCACCTTCGTCTACCTGATCCCTACCCTGACCCTGTTCGGTCTGGGCGTGGTGCCGGGGCTGATCTCGACCGTGGTGTTCGCCATCGCCGCGCCGATCCGCCTGACCTACCTGGGCATCTGTGACGTACCGCAGGAGCTGATGGACGCCGGCAAGGCGTTTGGCTGCTCGCGCCGCCAGCTGCTCACCCGTATCGAACTGCCGCACGCGATGCCGAGCATCGCCGCCGGCGTAACCCAGTGCATCATGCTGTCGCTGTCGATGGTGGTGATTGCCGCCCTGGTCGGCGCTGACGGCCTGGGCAAACCTGTGGTCAACGCACTGAACACCGCTGATATCTCCCTGGGCTTCGAAGCGGGCCTGGCGATCGTGCTGCTGGCGATCATGCTCGACCGTATCTGCAAGCAACCGGATCTGCCGGCAAGGGGTGAAGCATGAGTATCATTCGATTCGAAGACGTCGACGTCATCTTTTCCAGCAAGCCGCGCGAGGCGCTGGCACTGCTCGACCAAGGCAAGACCCGCGAGCAGATCCTCAAGGAAACCGGCCTGGTGGTGGGTGTCGAGAAGGCCAACCTGGACATTCAGAAAGGCGAGATCTGCGTCCTGATGGGCTTGTCCGGCTCCGGCAAGTCGAGCCTGCTGCGCTGTATCAACGGCCTGAACACCGTCAGCCGCGGCAAGCTGTTCGTCGAGCACGAAGGCAAGCACATCGACATTGCCCACTGCACCCCGGCCGAGCTGAAGATGATGCGCACCAAGCGCATTGCCATGGTGTTCCAGAAGTTTGCCCTGATGCCCTGGCTGACGGTGCGCGAGAACATCAGCTTTGGCCTGGAAATGCAGGGCCGCCCTGAAAAGGAACGGCGCAAGCTGGTTGACGAGAAGCTTGAGCTGGTGGGCCTGACCCAGTGGCGCAACAAGAAGCCGGACGAACTGTCTGGCGGCATGCAGCAGCGCGTGGGCCTGGCCCGGGCGCTGGCGATGGATGCCGACATCCTGCTGATGGACGAACCGTTCTCGGCACTCGACCCGCTGATTCGCCAAGGCTTGCAAGATGAGTTGCTGGGCCTGCAGGCGAAGCTGAGCAAGACCATCGTGTTCGTCAGCCACGACCTGGACGAGGCGTTGAAGCTGGGCAGCCGCATCGCGATCATGAAGGACGGGCGGATCATCCAGTACAGCAAGCCGGAAGAGATCGTGCTGAACCCGGCCGACGAATATGTGCGCACTTTCGTCGCCCATACCAACCCGCTGAACGTATTGTGCGGTCGCAGCCTGATGCGCAGCCTGGACCAGTGCAAGCGGGTCAACGGCTCGGTGTGCATCGATCCCGGCATCGACTCGTGGCTGGACCTTGGCGAAGGTGGCTCGATCAAGCGTGCACGCCAAGGGCAGAACGGGCTTGACCTGCAGAACTGGGCACCCGGGCAGGATGTGGAGCTGCTGGGCCGCCGCCCAACGTTGGTGAATGCCGATATCGGAATGCGCGAGGCGCTGCAGATTCGTTATCAGACCGGCAACAAGCTAGTGTTGCAGGACAACGACAAGGTGGTTGGGATTCTTGGCGATACCGAGCTTTACCACGCCCTGCTAGGCAAGAACCACGGGTGATGCAATTGGGGCCGCCTTGCGGCCCATCGCGGCTGAAGCCGCTCCTACAGGGTGAACTGCGCCCCTGATGTTGGACAAAAATCCAACCTCAGGGGCGTTTCACATGAGCAAGCACACCAGACAGTTCAAGCTTTCCGCCATCCAGGCTTTTCTGCAACGAGGCCTTGGCTACCGTTTCATTGCTGCGAAGTTCCAGATGGACCCCTCCTTGCTGCGCCGCTGGGTACAGGCCTACCGCATCCATGGCGAGACCAGCCTGTCCAGACAAGCGCGGACCTTCAGCCCTGAGTTCAAGCTCTCGGTGCTCGAGCGAAAGTGGCGCGACAAATTGTCGTTGCGCCAAACAGCGGCCGTTTTCAACCTGACGCATTCCAGCCAGATAGGCATATGGGAAGCGCAGTACTACAGTGGCGGCATCAAAGCCCTGGTAGCAGGAACCAAAGGACCGCGTAACGTCATGATCAAACCATCCGTCCCACCCGCCAGCACGTCGCCGAAGGCCGATGAAGAACTCTCGCACGCCGAACTGCTAGCCAGGCTGCGCCACGCCGAGATGGAGATCGCCTACCTAAAAAAGTTAAAAGAACTGCGCGAGGAGAAGGCGAGACAGAAGAAGGCCGGGAAGAAAAAGTCCTGATCATCTCGGCCCTGCGCACCCGCTTCCCGCTCGACGGTCTGCTTAAGCTGGCCGGACTGGCGCGCAGTACGTATTACTACCAGCGCAAGTTGATGGCCGCCGGTGACAAGCTGGCTCCGCTCAAGGACCGTATCCGTGAGATCCAGGAGCGGCATAAAGGTCGCTACGGCTATCGGCGCATGACAGCGACACTGCGCAGCGTCGGCCATGTAGTGAACAGCAAGGTCGTGCGGCGACTGATGGCCGAGCTCGACCTCAAATGCACGGTTCGCGTGAAGAAGTACAAGTCCTATCGTGGCCAGCCCGGACGCATTGCCCCCAACACGATGGAGCGCAAGTTCACGGCAGAAGAGCCAAACACGAGGTGGGTAACGGACGTGACCGAGTTCAAGGTGGCGAGTGAAAAGCTGTATCTCTCTCCGGTGCTGGACCTATTCAATGGCGAGATCGTGGCACATCAGATCGACACTTCGCCGCACTATCCATTGGTTGGTCAGATGCTCGAAAAGGCGCTGTCACGGCTGCCGGAAGGTGCCAGGCCTATGCTGCACTCCGGCCAGGGCTGGCAATATCAGTACTACCGCTACCGAAATCGACTTGAGGAGAAGGGGCTGGAGCAGAGCATGTCACGCAAGGGCAACTGCCTGGACAATGCGCGAATGGAGAGTTTCTTCGGCACACTGAAGACCGAGATGTATCATGGTCAGCGCTTCGCCAGCATCGAAGATCTGAGCGCTGCAATTGATGAATACATCGATTACTACAACCATGATCGAATCAAGATGGGGCTGGCCGGCCTGAGTCCCGTGGCATACAGGAATCAGGCGGCAGCAGCCTAATCAAAGATTGTCCAACAAATGGGGCGCACCTCAGGGACCGCGCAAGCCTGGAAATTTGCGCGGTCCCTGTAGGAGCGGCTTCAGCCGCGATGGGCTGCAAAGCAGCCCTAATCACTGTTTCAGCGCACCACGATGCCGCGCGAAGCCATGTAGGCCTTGGCTTCCGGCACCGTGTACTCACCGAAGTGGAAGATGCTGGCCGCCAGCACCGCACTGGCATGCCCTTCCAGAATACCGTCAGCCAGGTGCTGCAGGTTACCCACGCCCCCAGACGCAATCACCGGAATACCCAGCGCATCGCTGATCGCGCGGGTAACGCCCAGGTCGAAGCCGCTCTTCATGCCGTCCTGGTCCATGCTGGTCAGCAGGATCTCGCCGGCCCCCAGGCCTTCCATCTTCTTCGCCCACTCGACTGCATCCAGCCCGGTCGGTTTGCGCCCACCGTGAGTGAAGATTTCCCAGCGCGGTGCTTCACCCGGCGCGGATACTTTCTTGGCATCGATGGCCACGACGATGCACTGCGAACCGAAACGGTCCGCCGCCTCGCCGACGAACTCCGGGTTGAACACCGCGGCCGTGTTGATCGAGACCTTGTCGGCACCGGCATTGAGCAGGTTGCGGATGTCCTGCACGGTGCGCACGCCACCGCCCACGGTCAGCGGGATGAATACCTGGCTGGCCATGCGTTCGACGGTATGCAGCGTGGTGTCGCGGCCATCGACGCTGGCGGTGATATCGAGGAAGGTGATTTCGTCGGCGCCTTGCTCGTCGTAGCGACGGGCGATTTCCACCGGGTCGCCGGCATCACGGATGTTCTCGAACTTGACGCCCTTGACCACCCGGCCGTTATCCACGTCCAGGCAAGGGATGATGCGCTTGGCCAGTGCCATGGTTCAGTCCTCAGCCTTGGTAGTTGTCGCAGAAGGCCTGGGCCTCGGCAACATCGAGAGTGCCTTCGTAGATGGCACGGCCGGTGATGGCACCGATGATGCCCGGGGCCTTGGCGTCCAGCAGGGCCTTGATGTCGCCCAGGTTGTGGATGCCGCCCGAGGCGATCACCGGGATCGAAGTAGCTTCTGCCAGCGCCTTGGTGAAGGGCACGTTGCAGCCCTGCATCATGCCGTCCTTGGCGATGTCGGTGTAGACGATCGCCGAGACGCCATCGGCCTCGAAACGCTTGGCCAGGTCGATGACCTGCACCGAGCTGACTTCGGCCCAGCCGTCGGTGGCGACGAACCCGTCCTTGGCGTCCAGGCCGACGATGACCTTGCCCGGGAAGGCCTTGCACGCTTCGGCAACGAACTCTGGCTGCTTGACCGCCTTGGTGCCGATGATCACGTAGCTGACACCCGCCTTGACGTAGTGCTCGATGGTTTCCAGCGAGCGGATGCCACCACCGATCTGGATCGGCAGGGTCGGGTAGCGCCTGGCAATGGCGGTAACCACTTCACCGTTGACCGGCTGGCCTTCGAAGGCGCCGTTGAGGTCGACCAGGTGCAGGCGGCGGCAGCCACCCTCGACCCACTTGGCGGCCATGCTCACCGGGTCGTCGGAAAATACCGTGGAGTCTTCCATGCGGCCCTGGCGCAGGCGCACGCAGGCGCCGTCCTTCAGATCGATAGCGGGGATAATCAGCATCTTGGGAACCTGTCTGTTCTTGGGGTTTCAGGGCTTTTCGAGCGCCCACAGATCGCTTTCGATGCTGTCGAACCGCTCCTTGAGGTGCAGCTGAACATCGGCAATCGCCCTGTTGTAGTAATGGGGTGCAATTTCCTTGCTGAACACATCGAGGACCTCGGCCACCTCGAACGAACCCAGCGTCAACTCGAAACGGTCTTCGAGGAAGCGCTTGAGCGTGTCGAGCGCGGCGCGCTCCTGCTCGGGGGCCAGGGTGATGACCGGGGCCTTGGTCTTCGACCTGCTCATTTACCAGCGCCCGTCCCAGGCGACGAAATTCTGCAGCAGCTGCAGGCCATGGGTATGGCTCTTCTCCGGGTGGAACTGCACGGCGAAGCGCGAACCATCGGCCAGCGCCGCAGCGAAATCGACGCCGTAATGGCCGCGACCGACCACCTGCGCCGGCTTGCCGGCATCGATGTAGTAGCTGTGCACGAAATAGAAGCGTGCACGGTCGGGGATGTCATGCCACAGCGGGTGCTGGTTGGTCTGGCCGACTTCGTTCCAGCCCATGTGCGGCACCTTCAGGTGCTCGCCGTCTTCCTTGAGGTCCTTGCCGAAGAAGCGCACCTGGCCGGGGAACAGGCCGATGCAGTCGACACCGTCGTTTTCCTCGCTGTGCTCCAGCAGTGCCTGCATACCCACGCAGATACCCAGGAACGGGCGGTCCTGGCTGACTTCGCGCACCAGGCTGTCGAAGCCCAGGCGGCGGATTTCAGCCATGCAGTCGCGAATCGCGCCGACCCCCGGGAACACCACGCGGTCAGCCTCGCGGATGACTGCGGCGTCGCTGGTGACCAATACCTTGCCGGCACCTACATGTTCGAGCGCCTTGGCCACCGAGTGCAGGTTGCCCATGCCATAGTCGATTACGGCTACCGTCTGCATTTACAGGCACCCTTTGGTGGAAGGCATCTGCCCGGCCATGCGCTCGTCGAGGGTGATGGCCATGCGCAGGGCGCGGCCGAACGCCTTGAACACGGTTTCGATCTGGTGGTGGGTGTTGTGGCCACGCAGGTTGTCGATGTGCAGGGTCACCAGGGCGTGGTTGACGAAGCCCTGGAAGAACTCCTGGAACAGGTCGACATCGAAGCCACCGACGGTAGCGCGGGTGTAAGGCACATGCATCTGCAGGCCCGGGCGACCGGAAAAGTCGATGACCACGCGCGACAGCGCTTCGTCCAGCGGTACGTAGGCATGGCCGTAGCGGAAGATGCCCTTCTTGTCACCGATGGCCTGAGCGAATGCCATGCCCAGGGTGATACCGACGTCCTCGACGGTATGGTGATCGTCGATATGCAGGTCACCCTTGCACTCGATATCCAGATCGATCAGCCCGTGGCGGGCGATCTGGTCCAGCATGTGTTCAAGGAAAGGCACACCGATATCGAACCGGGCCTTGCCACTGCCATCGAGGTTGATCGAGCACTTGACCTGGGTTTCCAGGGTGTTGCGCTCGACGGACGCCTTACGTTCAACCATCACCAGCTCCGCAAAATCATTGGGCGAAAAGGGTTTCATTATAGGCCCAGAACGCGCCCGCTTGAAACGCGGATGACATATGGCATGGCGAGGAATTACGGGCCGGATTACCGCTACAGGTCTATACAACCGGCTAAAACGGGACTGTTTGTAGGAGCGGCCTTGCGTCGCGATGGGCCGCAAAGCGGCCCCGGCGATTTCTGCATCAACGCCGAGACCCTGGGGCCGCTTCGCGCCCCATCGCGACGCAAGGCCGCTCCGACATCATCACGTTACCCGTGGGTACCGGATGCTTTCATCAATGGAACAGCACCGCCGTCTTCTGCAGGGTAATCCACACCCCCCAGGCCAGCGGTACAACCACCACCGCCCAGGCCAGCAGCACCAGCGGCAGGCTGCCCGGCGCCGCTTTCCACTCCAGCGACTGCGCGGCATCGGCGCCCTTGTCGTGGCTCAGCGCCCGCTCGGCGGCCAGCTCGGCATCGCTCATGAAGTACTTGTCGGCCACCGGGCGCACCAGCATGTTGCAGACAAAGCCCAGCACCAGCAGGCCGGCCAGGATGTACAGTGTCATGTCGTAAGCCGCGGCACGTTCCACGCCGGCGGCCAGCTGATATTCGCGCAGGTAGGTGATCAGCACCGGCCCCAGCACGCCCGCCGCCGCCCAGGCCGTCAGCAGGCGGCCATGAATGGCACCGACCATCTGCGTGCCGAACAGGTCGGCCAGGTACGCCGGTACAGTGGAGAAGCCACCGCCATACATCGACAGGATGATGCAGAACGCCGCCACGAACAGGGCCACGTTACCCAGGTGCCCCATGTTCGGCACCAGGCTGTACAGGCCAACCCCGAGCGCGAAGAAGGCGAAGTAGGTGTTCTTGCGGCCAATGTAGTCGGAGAACGAAGCCCAGAAGAACCGCCCACCAATATTGAACAGGCTCAGCAGGCCGGTGAAGCCGGCGGCGATCGCGGCAATCTGCGCCAGCTGGGCGCTGTCCAGCTCGCTGAAGCTCAGCCCGTTGCCCAGCAGCTTACCGGCGAACACTTCCTGCAGCAGCGGCGAGGCCATGCCGAGAATACCGATACCCGCCGACACGTTCAGGCACAGCACCAGCCAGATCAGCGCAAATTGTGGGGTTTTCCACGCTACGCTGACGTGCACGTGGCGGTCGGTGACCATGCTGTTGCCGGCTTTTTTCAGTGGCGCAGTGAAGCCTTCGGGCTTCCAGCCGGTTGGCGGCACGCGATACGCCAAGGCGCCGGCAGTCATGAATACGAAGTAGATCGCGGCCATGACCACGAAGCTCTGCCACACCCCCACTTCCTGCGCGTTGCCGAAGTGCCCCATCAGCGCAGTGGCCAGCGGTGCACCGACCATGGCGCCGCCGCCAAAGCCCATGATTGCCATGCCGGTGGCCATGCCGCGTTTGTCCGGGAACCACTTGATCAGGGTCGAGACCGGCGAAATGTAACCCAGCCCAAGGCCGATACCGCCGATGACACCGGAGCCCAGCCACATCAGCCACAGCTGGTGGGTTTTCACGCCTACGGCCGAGATCAGCATGCCGCCACACCAGCACAGCGCCGAGACCAGGCCAGCCTTGCGCGGGCCGGCGTGTTCCAGCCAGCCGCCCAGCACTGCTGCCGAGCAACCGAGGAAGACGAAGAACAAGGTGTAGATCCAGCTCAGCATCGAGATCGGCCAGTCGCATTCGGCGCTGAACATACGGGCCATGAAGCCCATGTCCGCTGCGCAGGCGACCGGGGCAGTGATGCCGATGGCTTGCGACAGAGGCAGCCAGAACACCGAGAAGCCATAGGCCATGCCGATGCACAGGTGGATGGCCAGTGCGGCCGGCGGAACCAGCCAACGGTTGAAGCCCGGGCGGGCGATAATGCGCTCCTTCGACAGGAAGCCTGGCGCACTGACCAGGGCCCCTGCCGCGACGGTACTGCTCATGGGATCGGATCCTTCTTATATAGGGAGAGTGCAGGCAAAGCGGCGCAAGGGTAGCAGCATCAAGTAGCGTGAAGGCAATCTGATATTGCTATTTTTTGCTTAGCTGAAACGGTCATGCCTGCTCACGGCCACACTTGCGGAACTGACGACGCCCAGGCTGTCGAAAGCCGTATCCTGTGCTTTACACGTAGGAAATGCCCTGTATCTCTTGTCGAATACGCAGGGACAACCACTGCGGCGCTATACTCTGGCGCTTGAATTTCAAACGGACTACAAGGACTCGCCCATGAAAGCGTTCGGCAAAATCCTGGGACTGGGGCTTCTCGGGTTGCTGCTGATCATCGTGGCGCTGGGCTTCGCCCTGACCCACCTCTTCGATCCCAACGACTACAAAGACGAGATTCGCCAGCTGGCTCGCGACAAGGCACACGTCGAGCTCACCCTCAACGGTGATATCGGCTGGAGCTTGTTCCCGTGGCTGGGCCTGGAGCTGCACGAAGCAAGCATCGCCACCTTGAACAAGCCCAAGGAGCCGTTCGCCGACCTGCAGATGCTGGGCTTGTCGGTGCGTGTACTGCCGCTGCTGCGCCGCGAAGTGCAGATGAGCGACGTACGCGTCGAGGGCCTGAACCTGACCCTGGCGCGTGACGAACAGGGCCATGGCAACTGGGAAGACATCGGCAAGCCATTGCCCGCACAGGACGCCGGCGCGCAAGCCAATGCCCCAGCCCAGGCACCCGCCGAACAGCAATCGGCACCGGCTACCAGCGACGAGCGCGCGGTCAAGCTAGATATCGACAGCCTGACCGTGAACAACGCCCGCGTGCAGTACACCGATGCCAAGACCGGGCAGAGCTACAGCGCCGAGAGCATCCAGATGAGCACCGGCCCGGTCCACGAAGGCGCGAACATTCCGCTCAAGGCCAGCGCCTTCCTCAGCGCCAGCCAGCCGAACATCAAGGCCCGCACCGAGCTGGCCGGCGAGCTGCGCTTCGACCGCAAGCTCAAGCGCTACAACCTCGAGGACATGCGCCTGTCGGGCGAAACCTCGGGTGAGCCAACCGGTGGCAAGGCCGTGACCTTCGCCGCCCAGGGCCAACTGCTGGTCGACCTGGGCGCCAATGTCGCCTCGTGGAGCGGCCTGAAAGTCTCGGCCAACCAGCTGCGCGCCCTGGGCGAGCTGAACCTGCGCGACCTGGACAAGACCCCCCAGCTGAGCGGCGGCCTGTCCATCGCCCAGTTCGACCTGCGCACGTTCCTCGACAGCATTGGCCGCCCACTGCCGGCCAGCAACGACCCGGCAGCCTTCTCCAGGCTGGAAATGGTCACCCGCCTGCAAGGCACGCCGAACAGCCTGGCCCTGGAAGACCTGGCCGTGAAGCTGGACGACAGCACCTTCACTGGCCGCGTGGCCATTGAAGACTTCGCCAGGCAGGCCCTGCGCCTGCAGCTCAAAGGCGATAGCTTCGACGCCGACCGCTACCTGCCAGCCAAGAGCGAGCAGGCCAAGGGCGCTACTGCCGCGCGCCAGGCCGAGGTCAAGCAGCAGGAAGCCAGCGCGGTCGCTGGCGCAGGCACCACGCCGCTGCCCAACGCCCCGACCCAGGTGGCCTGGAGCGACGACAAGCTGCTGCCGGTGGACCGCCTGCGCGCCCTCGACCTGCAGGCCGACCTGGCCTTTGGCTCGCTGACCCTGGACAAACTGCCGATCACGGACGCCCAGCTCAAGGCCGTCGGCCAGGGCGGCCTGCTGACCCTGCAGACCCTGCGCGGTGGCCTGTACAACGGCACGTTCGAGGCCAAGGGTACCGTCGATGTCCGCCCTGCCGTGCCGCAACTGGGCGTCAACACCAACATCCAGCGGGTACCGGTAGAGCACTTCATCAAGACCAAAGGCAAGGAACAGCAGCCGCCGGTCAAAGGCCTGCTGACCCTGACCAGCGACCTGACCGCCACCGGCAACAGCCAGAAAGCGTTGGTGGATACCCTCAACGGCAACGCCAGTTTCGTCATCAACGACGGCGTGCTGGTCAATGCCAACCTGGAACAGCAACTGTGCCAGGCCATCGCCACGCTCAACCGAAAATCGCTGAGCGGTGAGCCTCGCGGCAAGGACACCCCCTTCCAGGAACTGCGCGGCAGCCTGGTGGTACGCAACGGGGTCGCCAGCAACCCGGACCTCAAGGCACGCATCCCAGGCCTTACCGTGAACGGCCAGGGTGACCTCGACCTGCGCGTGCTGGGCATGGACTACAAGGTCGGCGTGATAGTCGAAGGCGACCAGCGCGCCATGCCCGACCCGGCCTGCCAGGTCAACGAACGCTATGTTGGCGTGGAAGTGCCACTGCGTTGCCGTGGCCCGCTGGAGCTGGGCGCCAAGGCCTGCCGCCTGGACCAGGACGGCATGGGCAAGGTCGCCGCCAAGTTGGCCGGCAACCGCCTGCAGGAAAAGCTCGATGAAAAACTCGGAGACAAAGTGAGCCCGGAATTGAAAGACGCGCTCAAGGGGCTGTTCAAGCGATGACCCCAGAGCAGTTCTCCAGCGCTGTGCTGGATTGGTATGACGAGCACGGCCGGCACGACCTGCCCTGGCAGCAGGGCATCACCCCGTACCGGGTGTGGGTGTCGGAAATCATGCTGCAGCAGACCCAGGTCAGCACTGTGCTGAATTACTTCGACCGCTTCATGCAGGCCCTGCCGACCGTGCAGGCCCTGGCCGAGGCGCCGGAGGACGAGGTGCTGCACCTGTGGACCGGCCTGGGCTACTACACCCGGGCGCGCAACCTGCAGAAGGCAGCGAAGATCGTGGTCGAACAGCATGGTGGCGAATTCCCGCGCAGTGTCGAGCAGCTCACCGAGCTGCCTGGCATCGGCCGCTCTACCGCAGGCGCCATCGCCAGCATCAGCATGGGCATCCGCGCACCGATCCTCGACGGCAACGTGAAACGCGTGCTGGCCCGCTACACCGCCCAGGCCGGCTACCCTGGCGAGCCCAAGGTAGCCAACCAGCTGTGGGCAACAGCCGAGCGCTTTACCCCGCAGCAGCGTGCCAACCACTATACCCAAGCGATGATGGACATGGGCGCCACGCTGTGCACCCGCAGCAAGCCCAGTTGCCTGATCTGCCCGCTGCGGCGCGGCTGCGAAGCGCACCTGCACGGCGAAGAAACCCGCTACCCGGAACCCAAGCCGCGCAAGGCGCTGCCTCAACGGCGCACGCTGATGCCGCTGCTGGCCAACCACGATGGCGCCATCCTGCTTTACCGCCGCCCGTCCAGCGGGCTGTGGGGTGGCTTGTGGAGCCTGCCGGAACTGGACGACATCGCCCAGCTCGATGACCTCGCCTACCAGCACGGCCTGCGCCTGGCCGAAAGCCGCGCCATGGACGGCCTGACCCATACCTTCAGCCACTTCCAGCTGGCGATCGAGCCCTGGCTGGTGCGCGTCGACCCGGTCGGCCAGCACGTGGCCGAGGCCGACTGGCTCTGGTATAACCTCGCCACCCCGCCGCGCCTGGGCCTTGCCGCCCCGGTGAAAAAACTGCTCAAACGCGCGGCCGACGAACTGATCGCAGGAGACGCCCGATGACCCGCACCGTGATGTGCCGCAAGTACAAAGAAGAACTGCCAGGCCTGGAGCGCCCGCCTTACCCCGGCGCCAAGGGCCAGGACATCTTCGAACACATCTCGCAGAAGGCCTGGGCCGACTGGCAGAAACACCAGACCATGCTGATCAACGAAAAGCGCCTGAACATGATGAACGCCGAGGATCGCAAATTCCTGCAGGGCGAGATGGACAAGTTTTTCGCCGGCGAAGAGTACGCCCAGGCGGAAGGCTACGTACCACCCTCGGAATGACCCCACGGAACGTAAGCGACGGAATTAATTTAAAATTTTTTCAAAAAGTCGTTGACGAGCGGTCTGAAAGTCTATTTAATTCACCTCGTCGCCCAGATAGCTCAGTCGGTAGAGCAGAGGATTGAAAATCCTCGTGTCGGCGGTTCGACTCCGTCTCTGGGCACCACCTTCAGCTTCTGGTGGTTGCAAAGTTACCCGAAGCGACAACAAGAAACCCGCCTAGTGCGGGTTTTTTGTTGTCTGTATTTTCTGCATTGATCAGCATCAAACAGCCATTTTCGCCCACCTTCATAATCGATGATGGACTTTCGAATCGATTTGCAAGGACCTCCATGAGCGAAGAATCCCCTCCTGCTCCCCGCCCCCAGCGAACCCGCTGCCGCCCCAGCCCGCAGCCGCCGCACACGCCAGCGCAAGCCGGAGCCGAGCATCACCCGTGTCAGCCAGCAACCCGCAGCCCTGGAAGTGGCCACGGCCCCCAAAGGCAGCAATGAAGACAGCACTTCAGCCCGCCTGCCGGAAAGCTACCCCTACCGCACCCGGCTACGGCGCCAGGAGTATGAAAAGGCCAAGCACGCGCTGCAGATCGAATTGCTGAAGGTGCAAAGCTGGGTGAAGGTAACCGGCCAGCGCGTGGTGATCCTGTTCGAAGGGCGCGATGCAGCCGGCAAGGGCGGTACCATCAAGCGTTTCATGGAGCACCTCAACCCGCGCGGTGCGCGCATCGTCGCCCTGGAGAAGCCTTCCGAGCAGGAAAAAGGCCAGTGGTACTTCCAGCGCTACATCCAGCACCTGCCTACCGCGGGTGAAATGGTGTTCTTTGACCGCTCCTGGTACAACCGCACCGGGGTCGAGAAAGTGATGGATTTCTGCACGCCGCTGCAGTACCTGGAATTCATGCGCCAGGCGCCGGAGCTGGAGCGCATGCTGTGCAACAGTGGCATCCTGCTGTTCAAGTACTGGTTCTCGGTGAACCGCGAAGAGCAACTGCGCCGCTTCATCTCGCGCCGGGACGACCCACTCAAGCACTGGAAGCTGTCACCCATCGACATCAAGTCGCTGGACAAGTGGGAGGACTACACCTCGGCCAAGGAGGCGATGTTCTTCCATACCGATACCGCCGACGCGCCGTGGACGGTGATCAAGTCCGATGACAAGAAGCGGGCGCGGATCAACTGCATCCGGCACTTCCTGCATTCACTGGACTATCCAGGCAAAGACCCCCAGGTGGCATATGCACCCGACCCTCTGCTGGTAGGCCGAGCTTCACGCGGCTTCGAAGAAGATGAGGCGCCACGGTCGGCAACCTGAAGACTGGACAGCGACCGACAGACACCCGCAGCCTGAAGACAGGCTGCGGGTCGAACCTTATTCGTCCGACATGGAACGAACATTCTCGAATGTGTCTTCGGTCATGTGCCCCATGTAAGAGATGCTGTGTAGCTGAAACTCGCCGCCGTGTTCCTTGCTTTTTTCGATGATTGCCATGACGTCAGCCTTGGTAATCCTCTGCTCGTTGCAACTGGCGAAACCGGCTGGGTAGTAGACGCTACCATCGTCCGTGTAGCCGTACAGGGTGACAAGATAAAAGTGCTTCATGGTGCTCTCCTCCAGCGCAAACGTGCGCGTTGTGCGGATGCCGAATTGGCCTGGCGACACGCTGCCAGCCAACAGGCACGGCAGCGGGAGAGAAATTACGCAGGGTTCACGCCCCGCATAATCTGGATGTTTATCCCACACACACCTCACCGAGCTACGTTGCGCCGGCGTGCTGCTTGGGTTTAGCGGGCAATTGCGCTTCAATATGCGCAATTTCAGATGACAGGACTCCCCATGGCCACCCCTACCAAGCAACAGAAACGCGCCAAACGCGCCGCCAGCAAGGCCAAGCAGAACCGCATGGTACGCAGTGGCCAGGCGGTAAAGGCCAGCGCCGGTGACAGCGCCAGCGTCGAGCAGGTGTACAAGAAAGCCATGGAGTCGGGCAGCTACGACGCGCTGTTCAAGAAGATGAAGGACGCCCAGGAAGGCGGCCTGGTGCCGATGATCTCGGTGTTCCTGGTAGACCCACTGCTGGGCCTGGTGCTCAAGGGGCACAAGGAAGAACACGCCACCGACTACATCGTGCTGGTGTTCAATGCCTACCGTAAATGGCTGGACGGCGCAGACGAAGAGGCCACCATGGCCTGGCTGGAAAGCGACGAATTCCAGGCAGCCTATGTGGCAGCCTCGGAGCTGGTTGCCAAGCAGCAACAGCAGCAGAAGCAGTTTGGCTGACAGGGCCATGTGACCTGCACCGGCCCATTCGCGGGTAAACCCGCTCCCACGGGGATATCAGCAATTGAGATATGTGGTGTACCTGTGGGAGCGGGTTTACCCGCGAAGAGGCCGATACAGACAACAAAAAAGGCCGCGCCCTACACAGGACGCGGCCTTTTCATTGCAGCCAGCGCGGATCAGTTATCCAGCGCCACCCGCCCGGCAGCTTCACGCTTGCGGTGTACCAGCAAGCCCGCCGCCACCACACCAATGCTCAGCAACGCGGTCGCGATGATTTCGGCACGGTGGTCTTCACGCAGCGCCATAACCACCAGGATGGCAATGATGAAGGCGATGGTCGCCCAGGTCAGGCCCGGGAACAGCCACATCTTGAAGGTGATCTTCTCGCCACGGGCCTCACGCTGGGCACGCATGCGCAGCTGCGACACGGCAATCACCAGGTACACCAGCAGTGCAATGGCACCGGAGCTGGCCAGCAGGAACTCGAACACCTGGGCCGGGGCCACGAAGTTGGCGAACACGCAGAGGAACGCCGCTGCGGTGGACAGCAGTACCGCCACGTGCGGGGTCGCCGACTTGGTGGTGCGCTGGGCGATGGCCGGGGCGTCACCGCGCTTGCTCAGCGAGAACAGCATGCGCGACGAGGTGTACAGCGCCGAGTTCAGGCAGCTGGTTACCGCGATCAGTACGACGATGTCGACGATCAGCTTGGCGTTCGGCACGCCGATGCGGCTCAGCACGGTCTGGTAGGAACCGGTCTCGGCCAGCGCCGGGTCGTTCCACGGTACCAGGGCCACAACCAGGAAAATCGACACCAGGTAGAACAGGCAGATACGCCAGATGACCGAGTTGGTGGCACGGCTGATCTGCTTGCCCGGGTCCTTCGACTCGGCCGCGGCGATGGTGACGATTTCGGTACCCATGAACGAGAACATGGTGGTCAGCATGGCTGCCAGCACCGCGCCCAGGCCGTTGGGCATGAAGCCCTGGGTGTCGAACAGGTGGCTGGCACCGCTGACCTGGCTGCTCGGCACGAAGCCGAACAAGGCAGCACAGCCGACGGCGATGAAGCCGATGATTGCCAGGACCTTGAGCAGGGCGAACCAGAACTCGAACTCGCCATAGTTCTTCACGCTGCACAGGTTGGTCAGGGTCAGCGCCAGGGTAATCACCAGGGAGAACGCCCACAGGTCGACCGCAGGGAACCAGGCATGCAGGATGGCTGCGGCGGCGTTGGCTTCCAGCGGAATCACCAGCACCCAGAACCACCAGTACAGCCAGCCGATGGTGAAACCGGCCCAGCGCCCGATGGCGCGGTCGGCATAAGTAGAGAACGAACCAGTATCAGGCGAGGCGACCGCCATTTCACCCAACATGCGCATGACCAGTACGACCAGCGTACCGGCGGCAGCGTAAGCCAGCAGCACGGCAGGGCCGGCAGCGGCGATGGCGTGGCCGGAGCCAACGAAAAGGCCGGCACCGATGACGCCAGCGATAGACAGCATGGTCACATGCCGTTGTTTGAGCCCCTGAGCGAGGTCATTGGAATTGTTACCGCTCATAAAACTACCTTTGTAAGGAGTGGACCACCCGACTGCGGTTACAAAGCGCGCCAAGGGTTGACCTGGGCGTCGCTGCAATCGGCGAGTTCCTGCTGGCAATAAGCGCGCCATCTACGGAACGCATTCGTCAGAAAGCCCGGCAGGCCTTTCAGGACGCGGTTCGGAGGGCTTTCGGCCAAGAGCTGACCGAAAGGGCATCAAATCAGCGGATTACTGAAATACCCACTTACAAACGCACCAAAGGTGCTCCTCGGTAACACCTTTGCACCGATGCAACGCACAAAAGTGCAACCCATGGGTACAACCGCATACTGCGTCAAAGGCCTCTGCCGGTGAACCCGTTTTCATGGGATCTGCTACCTTGTCAGTCCGGATCTACTCGCGAATGGTCTGAAACCGCTTCCATGAGCCGGCCAAAGCTGGCACCATCGCGCCTTTTTTCATCAAGGCTCTGGTGCTGGGCGAGACCTTCGCGGACATCGGCGCGACGTTGCGCTGCAGCGATGCGACAAACTGCCCCACC
Source organism: Pseudomonas sp. Marseille-Q3773 (assembly GCF_916618955.1). NCBI lineage: Bacteria > Pseudomonadati > Pseudomonadota > Gammaproteobacteria > Pseudomonadales > Pseudomonadaceae > Pseudomonas > Pseudomonas sp. Marseille-Q3773. The sequence continues at coordinate 4,693,189 of NZ_OU745390.1, read as the reverse complement.
AGCGCCCCGAGCACCTGGCGCCCCTGTTGGCCGCCGCGATACCGCTATGCTAGCTTGGCGCTCGCCAGGAAGGCCGCCAACAGCTGGGAACGCACCCGAACACAATGAGGACCGCACATGGCTCAGGCCACGCCCGCGCTGGAAATCCGCAACCTGCACAAACGCTACGGCGAGCAGGAAATTCTCAAGGGCATTTCGCTGACCGCACGCGACGGTGACGTGATCTCCATCCTGGGGTCGTCCGGCTCCGGCAAGTCCACCCTGCTGCGCTGCATCAACCTGCTCGAGAACCCGCACCAGGGCGAAATCCTCGTCGCCGGTGAAGCGCTCAAGCTCAAGGCCGCCAAGAACGGCGACCTGGTCGCCGCCGACAACCGCCAGATCAACCGCCTGCGCAGCGAAATCGGCTTCGTCTTCCAGAACTTCAACCTGTGGCCGCACATGTCGATCCTCGACAACATCATCGAGGCGCCACGCCGCGTACTTGGGCAGAGCAAGGCCGAAGCCATCGAAGCCGGCGAAGCGCTGCTGAACAAGGTCGGCATCTACGACAAGCGCCACAGCTACCCCGCCCAGCTTTCCGGTGGCCAGCAACAGCGTGCCGCCATTGCCCGTACCCTGGCCATGAAGCCCAAGGTCATCCTGTTCGACGAGCCGACTTCGGCGCTCGACCCGGAAATGGTCCAGGAAGTGCTAAACGTTATCCGCGCATTGGCCGAAGAAGGCCGTACCATGCTGCTGGTCACGCACGAGATGAGCTTTGCCCGGCATGTGTCCAGTGAAGTCGTCTTCCTGCACCAGGGCCTGGTCGAAGAGCAGGGATCGCCGCAGCAGGTGTTCGAGAACCCGACCTCGGCGCGTTGCAAGCAATTCATGTCCAGCCACCGTTAACGGAGCAATACATGCACACTTACAAGAAGTTTCTCCTGGCAGCTGCTGCCACGCTGGTGATGTCGGCCAACGCCATGGCCGCAGAAAAACTGCGCATGGGTATCGAAGCCGCCTATCCACCGTTCAACAACAAGGATGCCAGCGGTAACGTGGTCGGCTTCGACAAGGACATCGGCGACGCGCTGTGCGCCAAGATGAAAGTCGAATGCTCGGTCGTCACCTCGGACTGGGACGGCATCATCCCGGCGCTGAATGCCAAGAAGTTCGACTTCCTGGTGTCGTCGCTGTCGATCACTGACGAGCGCAAGCAGGCAGTGGACTTCACCGACCCGTACTACTCCAACAAGCTGCAGTTCATCGCGCCGAAGAACGTCGACTTCAAGACCGACAAGGCCTCGCTCAAGGGCAAGGTGATCGGCACCCAGCGCGCCACCCTGGCCGGCACCTGGCTGGAAGACAACTACGGCGATGACGTAGAGATCAAGCTGTACGATACCCAGGAAAACGCCTACCTCGACCTGGTCTCCGGCCGCATCGACGGCATCCTGGCCGACAAGTACGTGCAGTACGAGTGGCTCAAGAGCAAGGACGGCATGAACTTCGAGTTCAAGGGCGAGCCGGTGATGGACAGCGACAAGATCGGTATTGCCGTGCGCAAGGGTGACACCAAGCTGCGCGACGACCTGAACAAGGCCTTGGCAGAAATCAAGGCCGACGGAACGTACAAGAAGATCAACGACAAGTACTTCCCGTTCAGCATCGAATGACCCGCCCAGACTGGCGCGCCCTTGCGGCGCGCCAGTCCCTAGAATGACCTGCCCATGAATATTGACCTGCACGGATTCGGTCCGGCCATGATGGCCGGCACCCTGATGACCGTAAAACTGGCGCTTTGCGCCTTGCTGCTGGGCCTGGTTTTGGGCCTGCTCGGCGCCCTGGCCAAGACTTCCTCGGTCAAGCCTCTGCAATGGCTTGGCGGCTTCTATTCGACCCTGGTGCGCGGCGTGCCCGAACTGCTGTGGGTCCTGCTTATCTATTTCGGCACCGTCGGCTTGATGAATGCCCTCGGTGAAGCCCTGAACATGCCGGGCCTGGAACTCAGCGCCTTCGCCGCGGGCGTGATTGCCCTGGGCCTGTGCTTCGGCGCCTACGCCACCGAAGTGTTCCGTGGCGCGATCCTGGCGATCCCCAAGGGCCACCGCGAAGCCGGCCTGGCGCTGGGCCTGTCCAAGGGCCGCATCCTGTCGCGGATCATCCTGCCGCAGATGTGGCGTATCGCCCTGCCCGGCCTGGGCAACCTGTTCATGATCCTGATGAAGGACACCGCCCTAGTGTCGGTGATCGGCCTGGAAGAAATCATGCGCCACGCGCAAATCGGCGTGACCGTGACCAAAGAGCCGTTCACCTTCTACATGGTCGCGGCCTGCATCTACCTGAGCCTGACCATCATCGCCATGACCGGCATGCACTTCATGGAAAAACGCGCCGCTCGCGGCTTTGCGAGGGCCGTGTAATGAATTGGGAAGTGATCATCAAATGGCTGCCGCGCCTGGCCCAGGGTGCCACCCTGACCCTGGAGCTGGTAGCCATCGCCGTGGTGGCCGGGCTGATCCTGGCCATCCCGCTGGGCATCGCCCGCTCCTCGCGCCACTGGTATGTGCGCGCCGTGCCGTTCAGCTACATCTTCTTCTTCCGCGGTACGCCGCTGCTGGTGCAGCTGTTCCTGGTCTACTACGGCCTGGCGCAATTCGACGTGGTGCGTTCGAGTTCGCTGTGGCCTTACCTGCGCGATCCGTTCTGGTGCACGGTGCTGACCATGACCCTGCACACCGCCGCCTACATCGCCGAGATCCTGCGCGGCGCGCTGCAGTCGATCCCCAAGAGTGAGATCGAGGCGGCACGGGCGCTGGGCATGTCGCGTGGCAAGACACTGTTCTACATCATGCTGCCGCGCGCCGCGCGCATCGGCCTGCCGGCGTACAGCAACGAAGTGATCCTGATGCTCAAGGCCAGCGCCCTGGCCAGTACCGTGACCCTGCTGGAACTGACCGGCATGGCTCGTACCATCATTGCCCGGACCTACCTGCCGGTAGAGATCTTCTTTGCCGCCGGGGTGTTCTACCTGGTGATCTCGTTCGTGCTGGTGCAGGGCTTCAAGCTGCTGGAGCGCTGGTTGCGTGTGGATGCCTGCCAGGGCCGCTGATACCTCACTGACTGCTTCGCGGGCACGCCCGCTCCCACAGGTGTAGCGCCAACCTTGAATGTGGCGTTATACCTGTGGGGGCGGGCGTGCCCGCGAAGAGGCACTCAACACCACCACACATCCTTGCCATGCCCAGCCACCTCCACAGCCGCCACCTAAGCACCCGCTTCCAGGCCCTCGACCAATTCCTGATCGAGCACCAGCAGCTGTGGAAACCCCGCCCCTTCACTACCCTGCAACTGGAGTGGGAAACCGCGCATCCAGAACTTGCCATGCACCTGCGCCAATGCTCCCTGGCAGATGCCGAAAGCGAAGGCACCGCCTCGGCCTTGCCCGCCCCATTCCCACAACTGGCCCGGCAAGCCCAACAGCTCGCTACCCTTGGCAATCTCCCGGCCACCGGCCTGCCCCCTGCCGCCCACCGCCTCGACGTTGCCGTCCCCGGTCGAAAATGGCAGCAGATCGAAGCCTTCGCCAGCCACCTGAGCTTCCGCGCGCAACCCCGCCACTGGCTGGACTGGTGCGCCGGCAAAGGCCACCTCGGCCGCCGCCTGCTACAGCCCGGCCAGCAGCTGACCTGCCTGGAATACGACGCCGACCTGGTCGCCGCCGGCCAGGCCCTGAGCGCGCACCATCACCTGCCGGCGCTGCACCTGCACCAGGATGTGATGGCCGACGACAGCGCCCGCCACCTGGCAGACGACAAAACCGTGGTCGCCCTGCACGCCTGTGGCGACTTGCATGTACGCCTGATGCAGTTGGCCAGCCAGCAAGGCTGCCGGCAACTGGCCGTGGCCCCTTGCTGCTACAACCGCATTGCGGCGCAGCAGTACCAGGCGTTATCCACAGCCGCGCAGGCGTCCGCCTTGCAGCTGTCGCTGGATGACCTGGGCCTGCCGCTGAGCGAAACCGTCACCGCCGGCGCCCGCGTGCGGCGCCAGCGCGACACCTCGATGGCCCGGCGCCTGGGCTTCGACCTGCTGCAACGCCAACAGCGCCAGAGCGGCGAATACCTACCGACGCCTTCGTTGCCTGTGGCCTGGCTGGAAAAGCCCTTCGAGCAATACTGCCGCGACCTGGCCGTGCTCAAGCAACTGCAACTGACCGGCAACCCGGACTGGGCGGCCTTGGAAGCAGCCGGCTGGCAACGCCTGGCCGAGGTCCGTAACTTGGAGCGCGTGCGCAACCTGTTCCGTCGGCCGCTGGAGCTGTGGCTGGTACTGGATCGCGCCCTGTTTCTGGAAGAACGCGGCTATAACGTGCAACTGGGCCTGTTCTGTGACTATCCACTGACCCCACGCAACCTGCTGATCCTCGCGGAACGCGACCGTTAGCCGCAGTACAACCTGTGGATAACTCTGTGTACAAGCTTTTGATTAGCTGTTGGATCCAAGCGCTATTTCAAGCGTCTGGCTTATTCCGCCCAGTACTTCAAGCCCAGTAAAAACAGGCGTTTGCGCAAAGACCAGCGGAATGCCGATCCGGCATGCGTTTCGCGCAAGCCGTCAATGCCACTTGTGCATAAACATTCGCTGTGGTTAGCGACCACAGCTGCCAACGCAATCCCTGTAGGAGCGGCCTCGTGTCGCGATGGGCCGCAAAGCGGCCCCGCTTTTAGCGTAATTACAGAGAGTACTGGGGGCTGCTTCGCAGCCCATCGCGACACAAGGCCGCTCCTACACACACCCGTCCGCGTCAGGAATCAGTGCGCCTTGTTCCTGGCAATCTCGATATCGTTCATCAGCGCCTTGGCCATGTCGCATAAATAGTCGGCCGCACCGAGGAATTTATGGTCATCCTCCATATCCCCCTCGCGCACCAGGTGCTTGATGTAGCCCATCAGGATCGAGACGTGCTCATAGACAGCATCGGCCGGGACGCCAGGCTCGACGCGTAGCAGGTTGAGAGACGGGTTACCGGCTGCGAGGAAGGTTTCCACGCCTGCGGTGGTGATTGGTTCGATGATGTTTTTGTTCATGGCATAAATCCTTACTCGGGGAAGACACTGCCATAAATCTTTCTCACGGATTTGGGTGGCAGCCGTACGCGGGGTGAGAAACCGGTCGAATAAGGAAGCCCGGCCAGACCGAAGTCTGCCCGCGTACGGCCACCATAAATGGGTAGCGCTTATTCGAGTCGGGTTCTCACACCCGGTCGCCAGAGCGACCCGAAAACGGTATCCGTGAGCCATTTCCCCGACAACAGCGATACTTCAGCGGCGCGCGTAGGATAGGTCCGAAGCCCCCAAACCTTGAAGCATTTGCCCCCAAGTTCAGAATTATCTGACCCCTATCTTCACAGCGGCGCGGTACCTGTAGGAGCGGGTTCACCCGCGATGAGGCCCTACCAGGCAACACAAGGCTAATACTCGACCACCGCAACGGTGTATCATCCGCCCCCCAAATCATTAAAAAGTGACGTCGCGCGCTGCCAGCCAGCCCCGCGACCTTCTGGCGTTGCGCCAGAACCGACAATGGACTAACGGACCCGACCATCGTGACCCAGACCAAGCCCCTCGCCCTGCTGTGCCTCACCCTGGCCCTGACCGCCTGCGCCAGCAGCACCCCGCCCCAACCCCGCAGCAGCCTGGGCTGGAACCACCCCGGCATGCAGCTGGGCGGCGACAACGGCCTGCCCCTGCGCACCGAAAGCCCGTGCCGCAAGCGTGGCTGCGACAACGACAAGCTGTTCTTCAACCCGGGCAAAACCGAGCCAAGCGTCACCACCATCCACCGCGGCTGGTAGGAAAATTCTTCTTTCAGACCGGTAACTTAGGTCATTTGCGAACAATCGCAACGAAGTGGTTTACAGGCGCCAACCGATCGTTATAATGACGCCCCACTGCCGGTATAGCTCAGATGGTAGAGCAACTGACTTGTAATCAGTAGGTCCCGGGTTCGATTCCTGGTGCCGGCACCATACGCAGTATCAAAGAAGGCTCACCGAAAGGTGGGCCTTTTTTGTTTTCAGTGCTCTCCGCTCGCCCCTTCCCCGAACTTGACCCCAGTCAAGCCCGCTCCAGACAAATGACTTAGCCTGAAGCCAGCCCCCATCGAGGCAGCTAACCATGGCCAAGAAATTCCCCACAAACCCCAGCCACCCCGAACGCATCTGCTGGGGCTGCGACCTCTACTGCCCAGCCAAGGCACTGGCCTGCGGCAACGGCGCGAGCCGGACCATGCATCCTGCAGAACTGTTCGGCGAAGACTGGGACAGTTTCGATAACCAACTGGAAAAACCGATCGACCGCGAGCAGGGAACAGCCCCGAAGCACTGACAACACGTGCACAAAATCGGCGCCCGCCCAGGCCAGAGCCATGACAACCATGCAACAGTCTTTTACCGATTCCCCAGGTTTTCCCTAACCCTGCTTTGCCTATCCTAGGCCGGGTCATCCTGCCTGTGATGGACCCATGAAACACTCCCTACCCAGCCGCTACGCCTGCCTCGCATTCTGTCTACTGTTCACCCTCGCCAGCCTGCCGTTGCTACACCAGCATGCCTGGCTATGGCCCATCACGCTGATCACCGCCTTGCTCAGCCTGGTCGGCCTCAACGACCTGCGCCAAAGCCACCATGCCGTGCGCCGCAACTACCCGATCCTGGGCAACATCCGCTACCTGATCGAAACCATCCGCCCGGAAATCCGGCAATACCTGATCGAGGGCGACGACGACAAGCTGCCGTTTTCCCGCTCCCAGCGCTCGCTGGTCTACGCCCGGGCCAAGAACGAAAGCGCCGAGAAGGCCTTTGGCACGCTCAACGACGCCTACAAGCCCGGCTTCGAGTTCATCAGCCATTCCATGTTGCCGGTGAACACGCCGGACCCTGCCTCGTTTCGCATCGCCATCGGCGGGCCGCAATGCCGCCTGCCCTATTCGGCATCCATCTTCAACATTTCCGCGATGAGCTTCGGCGCGCTCAGCGCCAACGCCATCGCGGCGCTCAACCGTGGTGCACGCATGGGCCGTTTTGCCCATGACACGGGCGAAGGCAGTATCAGCCCGTACCACCGCGAACATGGCGGTGACCTGATCTGGGAAATCGGCAGTGGCTACTTCGGCTGCCGCACCGAGGACGGTCGCTTCGACCCGCAGCGCTTCGCCGAGCAGGCCCGCTCGCCGCAGGTGAAGATGATCGAGCTGAAGCTCAGCCAGGGCGCCAAGCCGGGCCACGGCGGCATCCTGCCGGGGCACAAGGTCAGCCGCGAAATCGCCCAGACGCGGGGCGTACGCGAGGGTGAGGACTGCATCTCGCCAGCAGCGCACAGTGCCTTCCGCACGCCGGTCGAGTTGCTGCAGTTCATTGCCAGCCTGCGCGAGCTGTCGGGCGGCAAGCCGGTGGGTTTCAAGTTCTGCCTGGGCCACCCGTGGGAATTCATGGGCATCGCCAAGGCCATGCTGGCCACCGGCATTACCCCGGACTTCATCGTCGTCGACGGCAAGGAAGGCGGTACCGGCGCGGCGCCGCGCGAGTTCAGCGACAACATGGGCGTACCGATGCGCGAGGGCCTGATGTTCGTGCACAACACCCTGGTCGGCCTGAACCTGCGTTCCAGCATCCGCATTGGCGCAGCGGGCAAGATCGTCAGCGCCTTCGACATCGCCAGTGTGCTGGCTATCGGCGCTGACTGGGTCAACTCCGCGCGCGGCTTCATGTTCGCCATCGGCTGCATCCAGTCGCAGAGCTGCCACACCAACAAGTGCCCGACCGGGGTGGCCACGCAAGACCCGCTGCGCCAGCGTGCACTGGTGGTGCCGGACAAGGCTGAACGGGTTGCCAGCTTCCACCGCAATACCTTGCATGCGTTGGCAGAGATGCTGGCCGCTGCGGGGCTGGAGCATCCGTCGCAGCTCAAACCCAAGCACCTGGCGCGGCGTATCAGCTCAAGCGAAATCGGCTTGTTCTCGGACCTGCACACGTTTCTCAAGCCGGGCGAGTTGCTGGGTGGCTCGATTGAAAGCGAGTTCTATGCGCGGATGTGGCGGATGGCGCGTAGCGACAGTTTTGCGCCGGGGACTGGGGAGCGAGAGGTGAGGGTTGCAGCGGGGCGGCACAGGGAGGTGGAGCTGGCGTGACAGCCGGGGGCCGGCTTGCGGCCCATCGCGACACAAGGCCGCTCCGGCAAGGGAAGCGTGCACTTGTGTGGCGACAGGCTGCAGATCAGGATCAGAAGATGCTGATCGGATACTCGACGAATACGCGGACTTCGTTACCGTCGTCGTTGTAACCGTTCTGCTGCACGGCGTTGTTGGTACGCACGAACGAGCTACGCAGCTTGATCGACAGGTCCTTGGCCGGGCCGTCCTGCACCACGTAGCGGATCTGGTTGAAGATCTCGCGCTCTTTACCTTCGCCGAAGCCCTGCGGGTTGGCGACGTTGCGGGTATTGATGTTGTCACCCACCACGTAGGCCAGCTTGTAGGTCAGGCCCGGAATGCCGTAGGCACCGAAGTCCAGGCCGTAGCCCAGCTGCCAGGAACGCTCGTCTTCGGCGTTGAAGTCGGACCAGTACGAGTTGGCCAGGTAGATGGTCGAACCACCGTCACCCACGCCACCGGCGTTCTGGTACCAGCCGTAGTTGTAGCCAGTGCTGCCGGTGCTGCGCTGGTGGGCGATGGTGAACGAGTGCGCACCGTAGGCGTAGGTGGCGGCCAGGCTCCAGATGGTGTTGGAGTCGCCGTTCAGCTCTGCGCTCTTGACGAACTTGTTGTCGATGTCCGACTTGTAGCCGTTGAAGTCCAGGGTCAGCGACTGGTCGCTGGCGATCGGGAAGACATAGTTCAGGCCCAGGTAGTGCTTCTTCATCACGTCTTCGTTGTCGGCGGTGTACAGCGAAGCGGTGAAGTTGTCGGTGAACTTGTAGCTGCCACCGAGCACGTTGATCGACTTCAGGCCACCACCGTCACGGCGCTCGGCGCTCTTGCGCGCTTCCTGGGTGAAGCGGCCGGCGTTCAGTTCCAGGCCCTGGATTTCCTTGGAGGTGATCAGGGTACCGGTGAAGCTTTCTGGCAGCAGGCGGGCGTCGTCGTACTGCAGCACTGGCAGTGCCGGCATCTGGTCACCGTACTTGAGCACGGTGTTGGAGATGCGGAACTTCACTGCGGCGCCACCACGGGCGAGGTTGTGCGGCGAGTTGGCGTTGCCGTTCTCGTCCTTGAAGTCCGAAGGCTTGAAGAAGTCGACACCAGCGCCACCGTTGTGGCCCTTGCCGCCGTCCAGACGCACGGCATACAGGCCGAATGCATCGACGCCGACACCGACGGTGCCCTGGGTGAAGCCGGAGGAGAAGTTGGCGATGACGCCCTGGCCCCATTCGATCTGGTCGTCGGTGCCGTGCTTCTTGTCACGATTGATGTAGGCGTTGCGCAGCAGGACGTTGGCGTGGCTGTCCTCGATGAAGCCCTTGCTATCGGCCTGGTCATTGGCCTGTGCCTGGGTCGCGGCGATCATCGCCAGGGCGACCAGGCTGATCCTGGTTTTCAACATGTTGTTTTCCTTGTTCCTAATCAAAAACGCTCTGCAATATGACGCCAGGAACCAACGCCCCTTCGTAGGTTCGACGCTATGCGGATCCAGACTGGAAGGCCTGCCGGTAATCATCCGGCGGCTCTGGCAGCTGCGTGGCCACGATGATGGCCAGCAGGCGTTGGCCGAATCCTAGCCGTGCGCGTTTACAAATGTCAAAAAATCGTGAAATGAAGGTTGATATAACCAAAATCGATGGCTACTTCAGTGCATTTTCGCAGAGGTCTGCGCTATCAGCGGGCAATTTATCCTGGGAGAGAATTCGCTTCCTGACCGAACGGATAAATCTTTGGGCGGAGGCGCAAACACTGCTCCTGAGCAAAAACGCGGTGGGAAGAGATTTTTACAAACAGATACATATGTAAGAACAAGCGATTGCAAATAGCCATTCAACAGCAAATAGCAAGCATTACCATCCGCATCTCTTTTTCACTTGCTCGATCCGGATGTGCCCATGCTTGTACCCTGCCGTCTCTCACCCCTGCCCTTTGGCCTGTCGCTGCTGTTCAGCGCCAGCCTGGCCAGTGCTGCCACCACCACCCTGCCGGAATTGTCGGTCACTGCCGACAGCGAGCGCGACAAGGACAACCCGCAGGTCCGCGAGGTAAGCACGGCGACCCGCACCGCGACGCCGCTGCGCTATGTGCCGCAGGCTATCGACACGGTGAAGACCGCCAATGTGCTGGATTACGGCAGCAATACGCTGGGCAAGGCGCTGGAAGGCATCCCGAACGTCAGCAGTGGCGCGGATACCCGTTTCGACAGCGTGCGCATCCGCGGCTTCGAGGCCAGCAACGATTTCTACCTGGACGGCATTCGCGACGACAGCCAGTACATCCGCGACCTGCATAACATCGAACGTGTCGAAGTGCTCAAGGGGCCGGCGGCGGTACTGTATGGCCGTGGCAGCCAGGGCGGTATCGTCAACCGGGTCAGCAAGGCGCCGGAGCCCGGCCGCCGCTCGACCCTCGAGGCACAGGCCGGCAGCGAAGACCTGCGCAGCCTGTATGCCGACCTCAGTGCCGACCCCAGCGACACCGTCAGCCTGCGCCTGAACATGGGCAACCAGGACAACAACAGTTTCCGCGACGGCGTCCACGGCAGCCGCCAACTGTTCGCACCGTCGCTCAGCTGGCAGGTCAACCCCGACCTGAACTGGCTGGTGCAATATGAATACAGCCGCTACAACCGCACCCCGGACCGTGGTATCCCCGGGGCCAACGGTCGCCCGGCCAAGGTCAGCCGCAGCACTACCTACGGCGACCCGCGCGACTACATTGACGACCACGCCCAGTCGCTGCGCTCGCGCCTGAACTACCAGTTGAACGAAACCTGGCAATTGCGCCATACCCTGGGCCTGTTCAAGCTCGACAGCGAGTTCGACAACACCTACGTCACCAATTACAACCCCAGCACCGACACCCTGACCCGCCAGCGCTGGCAGCAGGACCTGAACACCCGCAACCTGTCGAACAACCTGGAAGCCGAGGGCGATTTCGACACCCTGGGCCTGGAGCACAAGCTGTTGCTGGGCCTGGAAATCGCCAACCAGAAGCGTGACCCGGTGCTATATAAAGCGCCCGACCGGCAGCTCGATGGCAACCTGGCGTTATGGAGTGACAACCACACCGTGGTCGATAGCCGCGGCCTCTACCTGCAGGACCAGATCCGCCTGAACGATCAGTGGCAGGTGCTTGCCGGTGTACGCTTCGACCAGTTCGATGTGCAGACCACCGACAAGGACGGGCGCCGCGAATCACAGGACAGCAATAGCACCAGCCCACGCCTGGGTGTGGTCTACACACCGTGGCGCGACCATTCGTTCTATGCCTCGTGGAGCAAGACCTTCTCGCCAGTTGGCGGCGGCCTGATCGGCATCACTCCGCAGGCGAAGGGCAACACCAACGACACCAAGCCAGAAGAAACCCGACAGAAAGAAATCGGCGTGAAGAGCGACTGGCTTGACCAGCGCCTGACCACCATCCTGGCCATTTACGAGCTGGAGTTGTACAACCGCCGTACCCGCGACCCGCTGGTGCCAGAAAACATCCTGCTCAGTGGCCTGCAGCGTTCGCGCGGTATCGAGCTGACCGCCACCGGTAATATCACTGGCAACTGGTATGTGCGCGGCGGCATCGGCCTGCAGGATGCGACTATCGTCAAGGACAACAACGGCCAGCAAGGCAACCGCATCAATGACGTGGCCAAGCGCAACGGCAGCCTGTTCATCACCTGGAAGCCGCAACTGGGCTGGTACGCCGAGACCGGCCTGACGCTGGTGGGCGAGCGTTATGCCGATAACCAGAACACCACGGTATTACCGGGTTATGGCCGTTGGGATGCGCTGGCGGGGTACCGCGCGCAGGACTGGGATGTGCGAGCGGCGTTGAGCAACATTGCCGACAAGACTTACTACAGCTCGGCAACCAGTGCGGCGCAGATCCAGGTGGGTGACCCGCGCAGCCTGGTGGTGACTGGCAGCTACAGCTTCTGATACCTGCAAATATACCGGCCCCTCCGCGGCTCTGGCCGCGAAGGGGGCGGTACCGGTTCAAGCAATCGATCAGTGCCACACCGCCATCAGCGCCTGCATTTCTGCTTCGCTGATAAGGCCTTGGGGATATCGTCCGGCAAGCAGACGTCGTGGGTCGGTCGTCCTGACCCTGATGCTTCCATGGTGTTTCAACCACTTCGCCACAAGCTTGAGCGACTGGTGATTCACTGCCGATGGGCGCAAAGCCGACTCACTTGCTGCGTTCATTTATACACGTACTCCCTGGCCCGTGGACGGCAAATCTACTTATGTATTGTTACAGATCTGATCGCGCGGCCTGGCCGAGCGACTGATCTGGCTATCCCTTTGAAATCAATACAAAACATATGCCAGTACGGCCCACCGGACATCGCCTGGGAATAAAAAAGGCCCGTCAGGTGACGGGCCTCTTCCTTCACGGTGCGGTCAACCCTTGACCGGCGCCGGCTGCTGCTGGGTCAGGCAGTGGATATTGCCACCGCCCAGCAACAGTTCACGACCGGGGATCATCACCACTTCATGGTCGGGGAAAATCTTCTCCAGGATCGCCCTGGCCTCGGAATCCGCCGGGTCGTCGAAGCTTGGCGCAATGATGCCGCCGTTGACGATGAGGAAGTTGACGTACGAACCGGCCAGGCGCACCGACGGGTCACGCTCCTGGCTACCGGCCACGTGGTCGACACCGGCGCACTCTTCAGCGGTGGCGAACAGCGGGCCCGGGATCGGCATCTTGTGCACGATGAACTCACGGCCCTTGGCGTCGCGGGTGTTCTTCAGCACCTCCATGGCAGCGTGGCAGCGCGCGTAGTTGGGGTCGTTGGAATCATCGGTCCAGGCCAGTAACACTTCGCCCGGGCGCACGTAACAGCAGAAGTTGTCGACGTGGCCATCGGTCTCGTCGTTGTACAGGCCATCCGGCAGCCAGACCACGGTGTCCACCGCCAGATGGTCGCGCAGTACCGCTTCGATCTGCTCGCGGCTCAGGTGCGGGTTGCGGTTGCGGTTGAGCAGGCATTCTTCGGTGGTAATCACGGTGCCTTCGCCGTCGACGTGGATCGAACCACCTTCGAGCACGAAACCTTCGGTGTGGTAGCGCTGGCAGCGCTCCATTTCCAGCACCTTGGCAGCCAGTTCCTCGTCGCGGTTCCACGGCGCATACAAGCCGCCATCGAAGCCGCCCCAGGCATTGAAGCCCCAGTCGACCCCGCGTACTTCGCCCTGGTCGTTGATGACGAAGGTCGGGCCGGTGTCGCGCACCCAGGCGTCATCGTTGCTGATTTCGACCACACGGATGTTCGGCTGGTCGAGTTGGCGACGGGCGTTTTCATACTGGGCAGCGGAAACCGCGACGGTCACCGGCTCGAAACGGGCGATGGCCTTGGCCAGGGTTACATGGGCAGCCTGCGCCGGCTTGCCGCCCAAGCGCCAGTTGTCCGGGCGCTCGGGCCAGACCATCCACACCTGGGTTTGCGGGGCCCACTCGGCGGGCATGTGGAAACCATCGGCACGGGGGGTGGAGTTGAGGGTTTTCATGGTTGACCTCTGTGGTGGCCCTGAGCCGGACTGTGCTGGGGCGTTTGTGCATTTATAACCGATATATATCGGTATTTGAAGCCACGAAATCGGAAAACCGATCGAACTCACCTGCCATTTAACCGATAACAATCGGCAGGCGATGTGCCATTAGCCCGAACGGACCGGGTATCTACCATAGCTCGACCTTGGTGAACCCGATGCCGCGTCGGCGGACAAAACTGGCGAGGGCGGCTAGCGTTATTACGAAGGCAAACCGGCTAGCGAACCAACATGAATATCATCCCGACCAAAATTCCCGAAGTACTGATCATCGAGCCGAAGGTATTCGGTGACAGCCGTGGCTTTTTCTTCGAAGCATTCAATGCCCGTGAGTTCGCCCGGAAGACCGGCGTGACCACTGAGTTCGTCCAGGACAACCACTCGCGTTCGATCAAAGGGGTGCTGCGCGGCCTGCATTACCAGTTGGAAAACACCCAGGGCAAGCTGGTGCGCGTGGTGCAGGGCGAGATCCGCGATATTGCGGTGGACGTGCGCAAAAGCTCGCCCACCTGCGGCCAATGGGTCGCGGTGCACCTCTCGGCCGACAACCATCGTCAACTGTGGATTCCGCCCGGCTTTGCCCATGGCTTCGCAGTGATGAGCGACTCCGCCGAGTTCCTGTACAAGACCACCGACTACTACAACCCGGGCGCCGAGTGGTGCATCCGCTGGGATGATCCAGACCTGGCAATAGACTGGGGATTGACCCAGCCACCGATACTCTCCGACAAGGACAAGGTCGGCCGGCCATGGGCAGAGGCGGAACTGCTGCCTTAACTAGCGCATAATTGCGTCAGACTTTTCTGGCGCCTTTACGTGATGATCGCAAAACCCACGCCTCCACGCCGTCCCCGCTGGCGCAGCCTGGCCCTGCTGGCCCTGTGCCTGGTCCCGTTACTGTGGCCACTGCATCACCTGGCCGAACGTTATTACCAGCAAGAGCTGGCCTCGCAGAACCGTCAGACTCTCGACCTGTACGTGGCCAACCTGCTCGGAACCCTGCACCGCTACGAGACCTTGCCGCAGATCCTCGGCGACCTGCCAGCGCTGCGCAGCGTGCTGGCCGACCCGTTGCGCCTGGAGGCGGTAACCAACGCCAACCGCCTGCTCAAAGGCATCGTCGAGCAGACCGGCGCCGAAGTGATGTACCTGATGGACGTCAGCGGCAATACCCTGGCCGCCTCCAACTGGGACAAACGCGACAGCTTCGTCGGCCGCAACTTCGCCTTCCGCCCCTACTTCAATGAAGCCATGGCGGGCCGCCTGGGGCGCTTCTTCGGCCAAGGCACCACATCAGCCAAGCGCGGCTACTTCTTCGCCGCCGCGGTACGTGACCGTGAGCGGATCGTTGGCGTGCTGGTGGTCAAGGTCGACCTCGACCACACCGAAACCCTGTGGGGCCGTACGCCCGAGCAGCTGCTGCTGACAGACCACAACGGCGTGGTCATCCTCACCTCACGGCCGGACTGGCGCTTCCGTGCCACGCGCCCGCTGAGCGAGGCCGAGCGCCAGGCCATCATCGCCATCCAGCCCTACCCGACCCAGGCCCCGCAACCGCTGGTGCTCAACCCGGATGCATGGATAACCCAGACCCGTGACATCAAGGAAACCGGCTGGCAGGTGAGCATTCTTGCCCCGCGCATGCTGGTCGACCGCTCGGTGCAAACGGTGATGGCCATCGGTGCCGGTACCTTGCTGGTGCTGATGCTGCTGGCCGGCCTGGTGATGCAACGGCGCCGCCATTACATCGACCGAATCGACTTCGAGGCCCGTGGCCGGCAGGAACTGGAAAAGCGCGTGGCCGAGCGCACCGCCGACCTTGAAGGCCTGAACACCCGCCTCAAGCGTGCCGTGCTGGAACGCGAGAACGCCCAGCAGGAGGCGGTGCGCGCCCAGGACGAACTGGTACAGGCCGGCAAGCTCTCGGTGCTCGGCACCATGTCGGCCAGCATCAGCCACGAACTCAACCAGCCGCTGGCCGCCATCCGCAGCTACGCGGAAAACGCCGAGATCCTGCTCGACCACCAGCGCATCGAGGACGCCCGCGGCAACCTCAAGCTGATCGGCGAGCTGACCGGACGCATGGCCTCGATCATCGCTCATTTGCGCGCCTTCGCCCGCCGTGACCGCCATGCACCGGAGAGCGTGGCCCTGCAGCCTGCCCTGGACGACGCCCTCGCGCTGCTGGCCAAGCGTCGGCGCGCCATGGCCGTGGAGCTGATCCGCGACCTGCCGGAAGCCACCTTGTGGGTACAGGCCGGCGAGACCCGACTGCGCCAGGTACTCGGCAACCTGTTGGCCAATGCCCTCGACGCCTTGACCGAAAAGGCCAACCCCCGCCGCCTGTGGCTAAGTGCCGAACAGCGCGATGACTGCGTCTATCTGTACATCCGCGACAACGGCCCCGGCTTCAGCCGCCAGGCCCTGGAGCACGCCAAGGAGCCATTCTTCACCACCAAGACCCGCACCCAGGGCCTTGGCCTGGGCCTGGCCATCTGCGAAAGCCTGATGCGTACCCTGGGCGGTGAACTGCTGCTGGCCAACCACCCGGAAGGGGGCGCACTGCTGACCCTGCAACTGCGTGTGGCCGCGCCTGGCGCTACTTTGCCCAATTCGGAGGACCCCTCGGCATGACCACCGAGACACTCATCGACAGCCAAGCCCAGGTCATCCTGGTCGACGACGACCCGCACCTGCGCCAGGCCTTGAGCCAGACCCTGGACCTGGCCGGGCTCAAGGTGGTCGCGCTGGCCGATGCCCAGGGCCTGGCCGAGCGCATCGAAGCCGACTGGCCCGGGGTGGTGGTCAGCGACATTCGCATGCCCGGTATCGATGGCTTGCAGTTGCTGGAACAACTGCATGGCCGCGACAACGAACTGCCGGTGCTGCTGATCACCGGCCACGGCGACGTGCCGCTGGCGGTGCAGGCGATGCGCGCCGGTGCCTACGACTTCCTGGAAAAGCCCTTTGCCAGCGACGCGCTACTCGACAGCGTGCGCCGCGCCTTGGCCCTGCGCCGCCTGGTGCTGGACAACCGCAGCCTGCGCCTGGCCTTGAGCGACCGCCAGCAACTGGCCACCCGCCTGGTGGGCCAGTCACCGGCCATGCAGCGCCTGCGCGAGCAGATCGGCGCCTTGGCTGGCACCCGCGCCGACGTGCTGATCCTGGGCGAGACCGGCGCGGGCAAGGAAGTAGTGGCTCGCGCCCTGCACGACCTGTCCAGCCGCCGCGATGGCCCGTTCGTGGCGATCAATGCCGGCGCCCTGGCCGAGTCGGTGGTCGAAAGCGAGCTGTTCGGCCATGAGCCCGGTGCCTTCACCGGGGCGCAGAAGCGCCGCATCGGCAAGTTCGAGTTTGCCAACGGCGGCACGCTGTTCCTCGACGAGATCGAGAGCATGAGCCTGGACGTACAGGTGAAACTGCTGCGCCTGCTGCAGGAACGGGTGGTGGAACGCCTAGGCGGCAATCAGCTGATTCCGCTGGACATCCGCATCATCGCCGCGACCAAGGAAGACCTGCGCCAGTCCGCCGACCAGGGGCGCTTCCGCGCCGACCTGTATTACCGCCTGAACGTGGCGCCGCTGCGTATTCCCCCGCTGCGCGAACGCGGCGATGACATCCTCGTACTGTTCCAGCACTTCGCCGATGCCGCCAGCCAGCGCCATGGCCTGGCCCCGCATACCCTGCAGCCGGCCCAGCGCGCCATGCTGCTGCGCCACGACTGGCCGGGTAATGTGCGCGAACTGCAGAATGCCGCCGAACGTTTCGCCCTGGGCCTGGAACTGGCCCTGGATGGCCAGGCACCGCCTGCCGCGAAACCCGCGGCACCCGTGCTGGGCGGTAACCTCAGCGAGCAGGTCGAGCAGTTCGAGCGCTCGCTAATTGCCGCTGAACTGGCCCAGCCACACAGCTCCATGCGCAGCCTGGCCGAAGCGCTGGGCATCCCCCGCAAGACCCTGCACGACAAGTTGCGCAAGCATGGCTTGAGCTTTGACGGTGGCAGCGGCGGGCATGACGATCACGAGGACCACCGTTGATGAATAGCGATAGCCAGTATCTACAGGCCGTGCTGCACGGCGACATCCCGCTCACCCGCGAAATGGGCCTGGAAGTGCTCGACTGGCAGCAGCGAACCCTGCGCCTGCAATTGCCATTGGCGGCCAACGTCAACCACAAGAGCACCATGTTCGGTGGCAGCCTGTACTGCGCGGCCGTATTGGTGGGCTGGGGCTGGCTGCACCTGCGCCTGCGCGAGCTGGGTATCGATGACGGGCACATCGTCATCCAGGAGGGGCAGATCAGTTATCCCTTGCCGGTTACCGGGGCGGCCGTGGCACGTTGCGCAGCGCCGGACGAGAAAACCTGGGAACGCTTCGTCACGCTGTACCAGCGTCGCGGGCGGGCGCGGCTTACGTTGGAGACCACGGTGAGCAACGCCGGTAGTGATGAGTCGGCGGTACGGTTCAGCGGGCAGTACGTCCTGCACCGCTGAAACCCTGCAGGTGCGGCCTTGTGCGGCGGTCAGATCAGGCTCAGGAAAGCTTGCCGCCATTGCGCATTGGCCGGTAACGCCAGGAAGTGCGGGTTGAGCAACGACTCCCGTGGCGGGTAGCGGAACGGCAGGCCATCCAACCCGATCACTTCGCCCCCGGCGCCTTCCACCACTCCCTGGGCCGCCGCCGTATCCCACTGCGAGGTCGGCGCCAGGCGCGGATAACAATCGGCGCTACCTTCTGCCAACAGGCAGAACTTCAACGAACTGCCGATGTTGGCCAGCTCCAGTTCACCCAGCGCAGCTCCCAGCCCAGCCAACAGCGCTTCCTGCTCCGGGCTGGAATGCCGACGGCTGGCCACCACGGTAAAGCGTCCGCCCGCAGGCGGTGCATCGCGTACCTGGATTGGCTCAGCGGCTTCCCCGGCTTGCGCACGCCAGGCGCCCAGCCCGCGGCCGCCGAAGTAGCAGCGCCGGTTGGTTGGCATCGAGACCACGCCAAACACCACCTCGCCGTTTTCCACCAGGGCAATGTTGACGGTGAATTCTTCGCTGCCGGCAATGAACTCCTTGGTGCCGTCCAGCGGGTCGACCAGCCACCAGCGCTGCCAGCGCTGGCGCTCGGCCAAGGGGATATTGCAGTCTTCTTCGGACAGCAGCGGAATCTGCGGCGCCAGCGCCAACAGGCCATCGGCGAGCACCCGGTGCGCCGCCAGGTCGGCGGCGGTCACCGGCGAATCGTCAGCCTTGCTGGTCACGGCCACATCGGCGCGCCAGAACGGCAGGATCGCCTCGCCGGCCTTCAGCGCCAGCTTGACCACTTCGTGCATCAGTTGCAGGTCGTTCATGCTTCCAGCAGCCCCCGCTGGATCAGCAGGTCACGGGCCAGGTACAGCGCCGCCAGGGCACGGCCCTCGGTGAACTGCGGGTGCATGGCCAAGGCCGACAGCTCGCGCAGGTTGACCTTGTCGACCCGCATCGGCTCCGGCTCGTCGCCCTCCAGGCGCTCTTCGTACAGGTCGCAGGCCAGCACCACCTGGATCTTCTGGCTCATGTAGCCGGGCGACAGCGACAGCTCGGTCAGGTGCTCCAGCTGGCGCGCACCAAAACCGGCCTCTTCCTTGAGCTCCCGGTCGGCTGCCGCCAGCACGTCCTCGCCCGGCTCGATCAGGCCCTTGGGCAACGACAGCTCATACTCATCGGTGCCGCCACAGTATTCTTCCACCAGCACGGCGTGCTCGGCGTCGAGCATGGCCACGATCATTACCGCGCCGTAGCCATTGCCGCGCCCCACCAGGCGCTCGTAGGTGCGCTCGTTGCCATTGCTGAAGCGCAATTGCACGGCTTCGACGCGAAACAGGCGGCTGCTGGCGACGATTTCGCGGCTGAGGACAGTGGGTTTCTGGCGCATGGGGCGGCTCCTTGGCGTGAACGGGTTACTATACCGTGGCTTGCCGACTGAACGAGAATTTCCCATGCCTGTTCTTCCCTGGTCTGCCATCGATACTGTCCTGCTGGACATGGACGGCACCCTGCTCGACCTGCATTACGACAACCGCTTCTGGCTGGACCATCTGCCCCAGCGCTATGCCGAGCTGCACGGGGTAAGCCGGGCCATGGCGGAAATGGAACTGCAGCCGCTGTTCGAGCGTAACGCCGGTACGCTGAACTGGTATTGCCTGGACTTCTGGAGCCGCGAGCTGCGCCTGCCGATTCGCGAGCTGAAACGGGAAATCGCCGACCTGATCGCCTTGCGCCCGGATGCCGATACCTTCCTGGCGGCGATTCGCAAGGCCGGCAAGCGCGTGGTGATGATCACCAATGCGCACCGGGACTCACTGTCGCTGAAGCTGGAGCGGGTGGAGTTGGCGCCGTATTTCGAGCGACTGATCAGCTCGCATGATTATGGCTACCCGAAGGAGAGCCCGCAGTTCTGGGATGCCTTGCAGGCGGATATCGGCTTTGCACCGGAACGCAGCCTGTTCATTGATGACACCCTGGCTATCCTGCGCAGTGCGCGGCGCTTTGGCGTGGCGCATCTGCTGGCGGTGCGCCAGCCCGATAGCCAGGCGGGGCCACGGGATACCGAAGAGTTTGCCGCAGTCGAGGATTACCGGGAGCTGTTGGCAGGCCTGTGAGGGCCTCTTCGCAGGTATGCCCGCGAAGAGGCCGCTACCGGCTGTAGAGATCAGTCAGGAATACGCAGCACCTGCCCCGGGTAGATCTTGTCCGGGTGCTTGAGCATCGGTTTGTTGGCTTCGAAGATCTTCTGGTACTTGTTGGGGTCGCCGTATACCTTCTTCGAAATGGCACTCAGCGTATCGCCCTTCTCCACGGTCACGAACTTCGCCGCCTGGGCCACCGGCCCGGTCACGGTGATCTGGTCTTCCACACTGGCCACACCGCTGATGTTGCCCGCCGCCAGGATGATCTTTTCCTTTTCCTCCTGGCTGGCCACCTCGCCCTTGAGGATGATCTTGTCGCCCTCGACCGTGGCACTGATGTTCGGGTTACCCAGGCCGACACTCTCCACATGCTTCTTCAGCTGTTCTTCGGCATTGGCATTCCCCGGGGTCAGCAGATCGATCAACTTTTCCCCTGCTTCTTTCATGAAACTGAACAGACTCATGACACTCTCCTTGTTGACGTGAAACCATTGGACAGTGAAGTCTAGGCGAAGACTCCGGGACCATGCCGGTGTACCCCATCGACGCGCTCTATCAAGGCATAGACCCTAGCGATTAGACGCCGCCGGCCCGCACGCCTAGGCTTGTGCTATCAGAAAGCTGCCAATAGCTCCGGTGAACAGCCAGCCCCGATGAAAAGCAAGCCTCCGCTCTGCGCGGCCTCGCCGTTGTCCATGCCCGCAGCCAGCAACACCTACGATTACGTCCAGCTCAACGACGCCAGACGCGACAGCACCCCCCTGGCCGAAGAAGTGGCCCTGGCCATCGCCTACAACGGCCTGAACCAGGCGGTGATGCTGGTCAGCCCCACCGACCTGGAAGACTTCGCGGTCGGCTTCAGTGTCGGCAGCGGCATTGTCGAAGGTACTGCGGAAATCTACGACTTGAAGCTCTCCGGCAGTGGCTCGGCGATGTATGCCGACCTGGAGATTTCCAGCCGTGCGTTCTGGAACCTGAAAAACCAGCGCCGCCAGCTGGCCGGTACCAGTGGTTGTGGCCTGTGCGGCGTCGAAGCGCTGGAACAGGCATTGCCAGAGCTGGCCGAGCTGCCGGGTGCCCCCTTGCCGCCCGCGCACTGGCTGGCCGGGCTGCGTGAACGCATCGATGCTTTCCAGCCACTCGGCCAGCATTGCGGCGCGGTACATGCGGCGCTGTTCATGGACCGCCACGGCGAACTGCTGCTCGGCCGCGAAGACATCGGTCGGCATAACGCCCTCGACAAGCTGATCGGCGCCCTGCTGCGTCAGGGCATCGACAGTCACGGTGGCCTGGCCATCGTCACCAGCCGCTGCAGCCTGGAGCTGATCCAGAAGGTGCTGCGTGCCGGTATCCAGACGCTGGTCAGCCTGTCCGCGCCGACCGGCCTTGCCCTGCAATGGGCACGCAAGCACAACCTCAATCTCATCCATCTGCCCAAGCACAGCGCACCGCGGGTCTATAGCCCCGTGGCGGAGTCGTAACAGTCGTGCCCTCGTCCCAGCACATCCCGGAAAACGCCCCAGCCTCCCCCCCTCGCTACAAGCCCTACCCCGGCCCCGCCGGTGGCTGGGGTGCGCTGCGCAGCGTGGCCAAGGCCTGGGTCGGCAGCGACAACGCGCTGAAGAACATTCGCGCACTGCTCAAGACCAACCAGAACGGCGGTTTCGACTGCCCCGGCTGCGCCTGGGGCGACTCGCCGGAAAGCGGTATGGTCAAGTTCTGCGAGAACGGTGCCAAGGCGGTGAACTGGGAAGCGACCAAGCGCCGCGTCGATGCAGCCTTTTTTGCCCGCTACAGCGTCACTTCGCTGCTGGGCCAGAGCGACTATTGGCTCGAATATCAGGGGCGCCTGACCGAACCGATGGTCTACGACGCCCCCAGCGACCGCTACCTGCCGATCAGCTGGGATGCCGCCTTCGCCATGATCGGGCGCGAACTGAACAAGCTGGCCAGCCCTGACCAGGCCGAGTTCTACACTTCGGGCCGCGCCAGCAACGAAGCGGCGTACCTTTACCAGCTGTTCGTGCGCACCTACGGCACCAACAACTTCCCCGACTGTTCGAACATGTGCCACGAAGCCAGTGGGGTGGCCCTGGCGCAAAGCATCGGGGTGGGCAAGGGCACCGTCACCTTCGACGACTTCGAACACGCCGATGCGATCTTCGTCTGGGGCCAGAACCCGGGCACCAACCACCCGCGCATGCTCGACCCGCTGCGCGACGCAGTGAAGCGCGGTGCCCAGGTGGTGTGCGTCAACCCGCTCAAGGAGCGTGGCCTGGAGCGCTTCCAGCACCCGCAGCACCCGCTGGAAATGCTGACCAACAGCGACCGCCCGACCAACACCGCGTACTTCCGCCCAGCCCTCGGCGGCGACATGGCGATGCTGCGCGGCATGGCCAAGTTCATGTTGCAGTGGGAGCGCGAAGCCCAGGCCAAGGGCGAACCGGCGGTGTTCGACCACACCTTCATCGCCGAGCACGGCCACGGTGTCGACGACTACCTGGCGGTGGTGGACGCCACCCCGTGGCAACACATCCAGGCGCAGTCCGGCCTGTCCCTGGCCGATATCGAACTGGCTGCACGCATGTATTGCCGTGGCAAACGGGTAATCATGTGCTGGGCAATGGGCATCACCCAGCACCGCCACTCGGTGCCGACCATTCAGGAAATCGTCAACCTGCAGCTGTTGCGCGGCAATATCGGCGTGCCAGGCGCGGGCCTGTGCCCGGTGCGTGGCCATAGCAACGTGCAGGGTGACCGCACCATGGGCATCAACGAGCGCCCGCCAGTGGCCTTGCTCGATGCCTTGGAAAAGCGCTTTGGCTTCGCCGTGCCACGGCAGCAGGGCCACAACACCGTCGAGGCGATTCACGCCATGCTCGAGGGCCGGGCCAAGGTGTTCATCGGCCTGGGTGGCAACTTCGCCCAGGCGACGCCAGACACCGAGCGCACTGCCCAGGCGCTGCGCAACTGCGAACTGACCGTGCACATCAGCACCAAGCTCAACCGCAGCCACCTGGTGCATGGCAAGCAGGCGCTGATCCTGCCGTGCCTGGGGCGGACCGACATCGACCTGCAGGCCGATGGGCCACAGGCGGTGACCGTGGAGGACTCGTTTAGCATGGTCCACGCATCCAATGGCCAGCTGAAACCGCTGTCGCCGCAGATGCGCTCGGAGCCGGCGGTCGTCGCCGGTATCGCCGCCGCGACCCTGGGCAAGAACCCGGTGGACTGGCATTGGCTGGTGGCCGATTACGACCGCATCCGCGACCTGATTGGCGATACCATTGCCGGCTTCAGCGGTTTCAACCAGCGCCTGCGCCAGCCGGGCGGTTTCTACCTGGGCAACAGCGCCGCCAGCCGCGAGTGGAAAACCAGTACCCGCCGGGCCAACTTCAAGGCCAACCTGCTGCCCGACACCCTGCTCGACGCGCGTGTAAGCGCCAGCGGCCAACTGCCCGACCTGATCCTGCAATCGATGCGCTCGCATGATCAGTACAACACCACCATCTACGGCCTGGACGACCGCTACCGCGGTGTGCGCGGCCAGCGCGAAGTGTTGTTTGCCAACGAAGCCGATATCCTCCGCCTGGGCTTCCAGCCAGGGCAGAAGGTCGACATCGTGTCGTTGTGGGGTGATGGACATGTACGCCGGGTGCAGGGCTTCACCCTGCTGGCCTTCGACATCCCGGCCGGGCAGGCGGCGGCGTATTACCCCGAGGTGAACCCGCTGGTGCCGCTGGAGAGCGTTGGTGATGGCAGCTACACACCGACCTCGAAGTTCATTGCCATCAAGCTGGAGCGGGCGCAGGGCGACGGGCGAATCCTCTAAACTGCGCCGGCCTGTTCACGGCCAAAGCCGCCTGTACAGGCACAGCGTCAAGTCGAAGCCGTGTGTGTAGGAGCGGATTTATCCGCGAAACAGGCGACGCGATGTATGGACATCGACTGTGTCGATGATCGCGGCTGGAGTCCCTACAGGGAAAATCATAAAGCCTGAGACGTGGTGTTTCTGCAGGATCGGCTATAACCGCAAAGAGGCCAGAAGCACCACCGCCAAAAACGAAAAAGCCCTGTTCCAGTGCGGTTCAGGGCTTCGTCATAACAGTCTCAGACAGCGAAAAATAGATAAAGTTTCACAGAAAATACAGTAACTTAGAGAATTGTGTACAACTCGTGTTACTCGTCGGATTTCCATTGCAAGGCGGGCTTGTTAGCCTCAAATTCGCCTCGTCATCCCTATGAGGCTCTCTTGATGAAGAAGTACTCCTCGATATTGTTGTTGTCTTTCAGCTTGCTCAGCGGCGTTGCCATGGCAGGCGGCACCACCGAGGCCGGCATTGGCGGCGCATTGGGTGGGGTACTGGGCTCTGTCGTGGGCAACTCCATCGGCGGTAGCACAGGCGGCGCCATTGGTGCGGGTCTGGGCGGCGCAGCGGGTGGCGCCCTGGGCGCCGACAAACGCCAGCGTGGCGAGGCCGCTATCGGCGGCGCGCTGGGCGCGGCGGGTGGTAACGTAGTCGGTCGCTCGGTAGGCGGCACTACCGGTAGCTACATTGGCGCAGCAGCCGGCGGTGGTGCTGGTGGCGCACTGGGTAACTACCTGGGCAAGGAAGCCGACGAAGATGATTACCACGATGGCCGCCGCTACCGTCGTGGCTATGATGACGACCGCCGTCACTGGGACCGTGGTCACCACTACGGTCACCGCAAGCACAAGCGCCACTGGCGCGACTAATGCCTGGGGGCCCTGCCCCGGCAACAAAAGCCCCGCCCCTGCCAGCGGGGCTTTTTCATGCCTGGAGCTCCAGCATGACGCCGGAGAGGATCACCTGCAGCGTCTCTGGCAACGCTACAGGCCGGCCGCTGGCGCGTTCGATGAACACCTGCACCACCGTCCCTGCCGCACAGGCCTCCGGCTCGCCCGGACGGAACAGCGCCAGGCGGTACTCCACCGTACTGCCCGCCAGGCGCGTCACCCCCAGCCCGACTTCCAGCACATCGGGAAAGCCAGGCAACGCATAGAAATCCGCTGCGGAGCTGACCACGAACGCTGCCAGCTCGCCGTCGCGCAGGTCCAGTTCGGCCTGTTCGACAAGAAATGCCTGGATTGCAGTTTCGAAAAAGCCATGCACAGTGGCGCCGGCGATGTGGCCGTTGACGTCGTTGTCCTGGGGGCGGGTGAGGATTGGGTGGAAGTGGGAGAAGGCCGTGCGGTTGGGGGATTCGGTCATGAGTTATCCACAATGGGTAAATTCAGCAAATAGCTTCCCACAACAAGATGGGAATGCCGAGGCTTGCCATCCACTATAGATGGCATATCCGGATGTATCTATCTGCTGCATCGACGAGTGCCTGACCCATCACATGTCAACTGACAAATTTGCCAGTTTCAGTCTCTCTCATATGCGCGCATTGTAAGTCAGCGTGCACATACTCAGGAGGACAAACCCATGCATCCCGTAAAAACATTCAAATATGAAGATTATTTCCTGGACCTCGAAAACGGCCCCATCCATGGTGAAATAAAACGCAACGGTTACCAGCTGAACTTGGATACCATTGATGACAGAATCCAATTCAACGTTAATGACGCCCAAGAGCCAGGTAGAAAATGTATCATCATGCGGGGCAACCAAGGTCACTGGACAACGCCGGGGAGGTTCGATATTTGGTTCGACCAGCCAACTGAGAATGTAGCTCTACAATGCGATCCCAAGGGGCAAACATCTTTGCTGACCGCGTTCGATGAAAAGGGGACTCGGGTCGCGTTCATAATCATCGTTAGCAAAAAAGATATCGACCTGAGCGGTCACAAGATTACTTCCGTGGTTTACGAAGGCGCCCCCGAAGAATGGGGAGCCGCGCTATCCCTTAATTACGTGAAATATGATTGAGCATCATCCACACCCGTTTCGCGCGGTGAAACAAAAATTGATCTTAAAAAAAAGCCGCCCAAGTGGGCGGCTTTCTCGTTACGGCTGGCGTCAGCTTACAGCTGCGGGCCAGCAGCCTTGATGGCGTCGGACACGTCGAACTTCTTGAAGTTCTCGATGAACAGCTTGGCCAGGCCTTTGGCAGCCTCGTCGTAGGCAGCCTTGTCAGCCCAGTTGGTGCGCGGGTTGAGCAGTTCGGTTTCAACACCCGGAACAGCCTTCGGCACGTCCAGGTTGATGATGTCCAGGTGCTCGGTTTCGGCACCGACCAGCGCGCCGCTCTGGATCGCAGCGATCACAGCACGGGTGGTCGGGATGCTGAAGCGCTTGCCAACGCCGTAGCCACCGCCGGTCCAGCCGGTGTTGACCAGGTAGACCTTGGAGTTGAAGCCGTTGATACGCTTGATCAGCAGCTCAGCGTACTCGCCAGCCGGGCGCGGGAAGAACGGAGCGCCGAAGCAAGTCGAGAAGGTCGACTTGATGCCGCCGCCCGAACCCATTTCGGTGGAACCGACCAGCGCGGTGTAGCCGGACAGGAAGTGGTAAGCCGCCTGCTCGTTGTTCAGGATCGACACCGGAGGTAGAACACCGGTCAGGTCGCAGGTCAGGAAGATGACTGCGTTCGGCTCGCCGCCCAGGTTCGCTTCGGAACGCTTGGCCACGTGCTCCAGCGGGTAGGCCGCACGGCTGTTCTGGGTCAGGCTGACGTCGGTGTAGTCGGCGTGCTTGTTGGCGTCGAGAACGACGTTTTCCAGCACTGCACCGTGCTTGATGGCTTTCCAGATGACCGGCTCGTTCTTCTCGGACAGGTCGATGCACTTGGCGTAGCAGCCGCCTTCCATGTTGAACACCACGCCCTCGCCCCAGCCGTGCTCGTCGTCACCGATCAGGTAACGGCTTTCGTCGGCCGACAGGGTGGTCTTGCCGGTGCCGGACAGGCCGAAGAACAGGGTCACGTCGCCGGCTTCGCCGATGTTGGCGGCGCAGTGCATCGGCAGCACGTCGGCAGCCGGCAGCAGGAAGTTCTGCACCGAGAACATGGCTTTCTTCATTTCGCCGGCGTAGCGCATGCCAGCGATCAGCACCTTCTTCTGGGCGAAGTTGATGATCACGCAACCGTCGGAGTTGGTACCGTCACGCTCAGGCTCGCAGACGAAGTTGGCGACGTTGAGGATCTGCCACTCACCGCGGCCAGCCGGGTTGTACTGCTCCGGGTTGATGAACAGGCAACGACCGAACAGGTTCTGCCAGGCAGTCTGGGTGGTCATCTTCACCGGCAGGTAGTGCTCGGCAGCCGCCCCTACGTGAACGTAGGAAACGAAGTGATCCTGGGCGTTGTTGAACGCCTCGACGCGGTCCCACAGGGCATCGAACTTGTCGGCCGGGAACTTGCGGTTGATCGGGCCCCAGGCAATGGCGTCCTGGGTGGAAGGTTCTTCGACGATGAAACGGTCAGCCGGCGAACGGCCAGTACGGTGACCAGTCTCCACGACCAGTGCGCCAGTATCGGCTAGTACGCCTTCACCGCGTTGCAGCGCTTCTTTTACCAGCTCATCGACGCTCAGGTCGGTGTACACGGTGTTGTTGGCTTGCGTCATGAGATACCCCATCCGGCCCGAGGCCGAGTGCTCCAAACGTTTTGTAGTTGTCTCGAAAAAACTACTACAGCGAAAAAAGTGGCCGGATTATGCCAGAAACGCCCAAAAAAAGTAGGCCCCTCCTGTCAGAACTGCGCTTTTGCGCAATTCGACAGGAGATTATCCTGTAGTTAAACGTTTCAGTGACGAGTTTCTGAGGCCGTGTCCGTGCCGCCACCGGCAAACAATTGCGCCACGTCACTGGCGTCGAAGAAATAGCGCTCGTTGCAGAACTGGCAATCGATCTCGACCTGCCCGCCACACTCTTCCACCAACGCCTTGGCGTCTTGCTCGCCCAGACTGACCAGCGCATTGCCGGAACGTTCACGAGAGCAGCTGCAATTGAAGCGCAGCGGCTGGATGTCGAACAGGCGCACGGCATCTTCGTGGTACAGGCGGTGCAGCAGGGTTTCGTTGTCCAGCGCCCATTCCTCGGCCTTTAGCGTGGTGGCCAGGGCGACCACGTGCTGCCAGCTTTCTTCGCGCTCTTCGTCGTCGGGCTGGCGATCGCGCGGCAGTTGCTGCAGCAGCAGGCCACGGGCCTTGCCGCCTTCGGCATGCAGCCAGAAACGGGTATTGAGCTGCTGCGACTGCACGAAGTAATTGGTGAAGCACTCCGACAGGCTGGCGCCATCGAGGTCGACAGTGCCTTGGTAGCGCTGGCCCTTGACTGGGTCGATGGTCAGGGTCAGGTGGCCGTCAGGCATCAGCTGCGACAGGGTCGCAGCGGCCGGGATCTGGTCCGCTTCGTAGCGGGCCATGCCGCGGATGTCGCGGTCACCGGAGCATTCGACCATCAGCAGCGGGATCGGCCCCGCCGAACGCGCCTGCAGAACCAGCAGGCCATCGAACTTCAGCGCCCCCACCAACAAGGCAGTGGCGGCCATCAGCTCACCGAGCAGAGCCTGCACTGGCTGCGGGTATTCATGACGTGCCAGCACCGCGGCGTAGCTGTCATCGAGAGACACCCACTCGCCGCGCACGTCGCGCTCGTCGAAGATGAAACGTTGGGTGAAATCGGTATCAGGCAAGTCGCTCATAGGTTTTGGCTATCTGAGAATAATGACAAAATGGTTACAAGGGTTGTCGAAAAACAAGCGAGAACCCCGTTATAGAGCGCTGCAGATGCGCTCAGCTTCCTGTTTGCAATAGAGGTATTTTATGGACAATCCACCACTGTTCCAAGCAAGGTGGTCCTTCGGGCCATTGGCAGCCTGCACGCTGCTTCCCATCGTCCTACTGTGTTTCTGGTTATGGCCCGTTGGCCAGATCCTGTGTCTGACTTTCGACGAATGGCTGTTCCACAGCCTCAATGCACCGCTGGCCGACAATGCCGCCTGGCGCTACATCTGGACGCTCGGCAGCCTGCGCCCGTTCGA
Source organism: Pseudomonas sp. Marseille-Q3773 (assembly GCF_916618955.1). Classification (NCBI taxonomy): domain Bacteria; kingdom Pseudomonadati; phylum Pseudomonadota; class Gammaproteobacteria; order Pseudomonadales; family Pseudomonadaceae; genus Pseudomonas; species Pseudomonas sp. Marseille-Q3773. The sequence continues at coordinate 4,663,850 of NZ_OU745390.1, read as the reverse complement.
CATCGTCGTTGGCCTGATTCTGCTGGCAGTGCTGATTCGTGGCGACTGGGTGTTCAAGGCAGCGCAGGTTCGCCAGGCCTTTTTCGGCTTTCTTGTAACGCTGATCCTCTTAGTGGTGATTCGCGCGCTGTTTTCCAAGTGGGTAAACGCAATGGGCTGGCAACACGATAGCCCCTCGATGGTATTCGACAACGTCGTGCACCTGAGCGATTACTATCCGAACCTGGAAAAGGCCTGGGAGCTGAAAGACCGCTCCAGCAACAGTTTCCCCGGCGACCACGCCTCGGTGCTGTTGATCTGGGCACTGTTCATGAGCGTGTTCAGCCGGCGCCTGGTGCAGTACCTGGTGATCTGGGGGCTGGCGCTGCTGTTCATGCTGCCGCGCCTGGTAGCCGGTGCCCACTGGGGGCAGGACGACTACATTGGCGGGCTGCTGATGGCGCTGCTGGCGTTGGGCTGGAGTTGCTACACGCCGCTGGCTGCCAAAGGCAGCGCATTGCTGGTGCGCTGGACGGGGCCGTTGTTCTCGATCGCGGGCAAGCTACCGTTGGTCGGGCGCCTGGCGATTATCCGCTAGAGCCCTTGGGGCCGCCAAGCGGCCCCTTTCAATCGAAACTGCCATGCAACTGGTGGATCTGCCGCCGCTGCTTCTTGGTCGGCCGGCCATCGGTCGTCACCCCCATGGCCCCTGCCTTGCGCATCTCCGCCGCCTGCTCACGCCGGCGCACACTCTCTTCGGTCTCCTCGTACAAGGTCTGCGCCTCCGGCGCCCCACGCCGTACCACCGACAGCGCCTTCACCACCACCGTGCGCTCGTCGAACCCGGTGCGCAGCACGAACTCGTCGCCAACCCGCGGCTCCTTGCCCGGCTTGCAACGCTCGCCCCGGCAATGCACCTTGCCGCTTTCGATCGCTGCCTTGGCCAGGGCGCGGGTCTTGTAGAAGCGTGCCGCCCACAGCCATTTGTCCAGGCGCACCTTGTCGTCGTCTTCGGCTTTTTGTGCCATCCCGTTACCTCGAACGCTGTGTTTCATCGAACTGTACTACCGTAACGAGCGGATGCAAAAAATCCCCGCCGTGCTTACAGTTCAACACCTCATCCGCAGGGTGCGTTTCGTGAAGACATTTGACCATTTGACAGTGATCGGCCTGCGCGAGTGGGTAGCCCTGCCCGACCTTGGCGTGGCCGGGTTGCGCGCCAAGATCGACACCGGTGCCAGCACCTCCAGCCTGCATGCCACCGAAATCGAACCGTTCGAGCGCGACGGCCAACCCTGGGTCCGCTTCACTGCCCACCTGGGTTCGGTGGTGCAACTGCGCCACCGTCGCTGCGAGGCACCGCTGGTGACCATGAAGACCATCAAGAGCTCCAACGGCCAGGCCCAGACCCGCTATGTCATCCGCACGTCACTGGCGCTGGGTGATGGTGTGTGGGAGGTGGAGTTCACCCTGGCCTGTCGCAAGAACATGCGCTACCGCCTGTTGCTGGGTTCCAAGGCGCTGATCCACGGCCAGCTGGTGGTCAACCCCGGGTTGAAATACGTACAAGACAAACCGGCCTATCCGGCCACCCTTTCTCCTGTCACAGGTGCTGCATGAAGATCGCTGTGCTGTCGCGCAATCCGCGTCTGTATTCCACCCGCCGCCTGGTCGAAGCCGGAACCCAGCGGGGCCACGAAATGGTGGTGATCGACACCCTGCGGGCCTACATGAACATTGCCAGCCACAAGCCGCAGATCCATTACCGCGGCAAGCCGCTGGAAGGTTTCGATGCGGTGATCCCGCGCATCGGCGCCTCGGTGACGTTCTACGGCTGCGCAGTGCTGCGCCAGTTCGAGATGATGGGCGTGTATCCGCTCAACGAGTCGGTGGCGATTGCCCGTTCGCGGGACAAGCTGCGCTCACTGCAGCTGCTGTCGCGGCGTGGCATCGGCCTGCCGATTACCGGCTTCGCCCACTCGCCGGACGATATCCCCGACCTGATCCAGATGGTCAACGGTGCCCCGCTGGTGATCAAGGTGCTGGAAGGTACCCAGGGTATCGGCGTGGTGCTGTGCGAAACCACCAAGGCGGCCGAGTCGGTGATCGAGGCGTTCATGGGCCTGAAGCAGAACATCATGGTGCAGGAATACATCAAGGAGGCTGGCGGCGCGGACATCCGCTGCTTCGTGGTCGGCGACAAGGTCATCGCCTCGATGAAACGCCAGGCCAAGCCCGGCGAGTTCCGTTCCAACCTGCACCGTGGCGGGGTGGCCAGCCTGATCAAGATCACCCCGGAAGAACGCATGACCGCCATTCGTGCAGCCAAGGTGATGGGCTTGAGCGTGGCGGGTGTGGATATCCTGCGTTCCAACCATGGGCCGCTGGTGATGGAGGTGAACTCGTCGCCAGGGCTGGAGGGCATCGAGGCGACCACCGGCAAGAACGTGGCGGCGATGATCATCGAGCATCTGGAGAAGAATGGCGGGCCTAATCAGACCCGGACCAAGGGCAAGGGGTGAGATTCTGGGGCTGCCTTGCAGCCCCGATAGTCACACGGCATTACGCGGCAGCAACAGCCCCAATGGCAACCTTACCCGGGCCTCGATCCCGCCCCCGGAGCGGTTGCGCAGCTCCACATTGCCGCCATGCTGCGCCGCGATCCGCTTGACGATCGCCAGCCCCAGCCCGGTGCCCTTGCCGCCGCGCGCCCGGTCGCCACGAATGAACGGGTTGAAGATGGTTTCAAGCTCCGACTCGTCGATCCCGGTGCCGCGGTCCAGCACGCTCAGCACCACGTACGGCGCGCTCTCGTCGCCTGACACATAAGCTGCCACCTCAACCCCCTTGCCGGCATGATGCAAGGCGTTGCCGATCAGGTTGCCCAGCATGCGCTTGAGCGAAACCCGCCGCAGCGGGAACGGCGGAATCGGCTCCAGGCACAGGCGCACACGTTCTTCCGGCTGGTTGTAAGGCGCCACCACCTCGCGCACCAGGTCGGCCAGGTCGACCTCTTCGAGCGGTTCGTCACGGCCATCGCGAATGAAGGCCAGGAACTGATCGAGGATCGCATCCATGTCCTCGATGTCACGGACCATGTCATCACTCAGCTCGCTGTCGCTGTTCAACAATGACAGCGACAGGCGCAGGCGCGTCAGCGGTGTGCGCAGGTCGTGGGAAACTCCGGCAAGCATCAGCTCGCGCTCGCGCCCGGCCTGCTCGACATCCTCGGCCATCTGGTTGAAGGCCTTGTACACCTCGGTCATCTCGCTGGGCGTATCGCTGATCGGCAGGCGCACGCTGCGCCCCTGGCCGAGCAGGCGTGCGGCGAATACCAGGCGCTTGAGCGGCTGGTTCAACTGGCGCACGAAGATCCATGCCGAGGCGGTGGACAGCAGGCCAATAGCCAGGAACCAGCCCAGCACGTTCCAGATCTTCTGCCCTCGCAACGGGTGCGGGTACAGCGGCACTTTCAGCCAACCGGGGCCCAGGCTGGGGGCGTTGACCCACAATGCCGGTGGCGCATGAATACGCAGGCGCACCTCGGTGTCATCGCCCAGCTCGGCCTGCATCTGCCGCTGATAGATCTCACTGTAGGGCCAGTGCTGTTCGCCCTCGGGCACTCCCGAGCCGGTAACCCGGATAAGGCCTGCCGCTTCGGCGATCCTGTCGCGGTTTTCTTCGTCGGCAGCCCAGTAGGCACGCAAGGTCAGCGCGACACCGTGGCTGTACTGACGGTCGACCAGCACGTCCTCGTTCATCAACAGGTAGACCAGGGTCAGCGCCTTGGAGAACAGGACGACGATCAGCACCAGCCACAGCGTGCGGGCGAAGAAGCTTTGCGGAAACCACAGCGGTGTCTTCATCAATGGCAAGGGATCATTTGCCGGCGTTCCCGTCCGGCACGAACACGTAGCCCACGCCCCAGACAGTCTGGATATAGCGCGGCTTGGACGGGTCCGGCTCGATCATGCGGCGCAGGCGCGAAATCTGCACGTCGATGGAGCGCTCCAGCGCATCCCATTCGCGGCCACGGGCCAGGTTCATCAGCTTGTCGCGGGTCAGCGGCTCGCGTGCGTGCATGACCAGCGCCTTGAGCACGGCGAACTCACCGGTGGTCAGCATGTGCACCTCGTCGCCACGCTTGAGTTCGCGGGTGGCCAGCGACAGCTCGTAGTCGCCGAAGGTGACCGACTCGTCTTCACTGCCCGGCGCGCCCGGCACGCTCGGGGCCTGGCGGCGCAGCACGGCCTTGACCCGGGCCATCAGCTCGTCCGGGTTGAACGGCTTGCCGAGGTAGTCGTCGGCGCCCAGTTCCAGGCCCTTGATGCGGCTGAGCTCGTCGCCCTTGGCGGTAAGCATGATGATCGGGATCTGGTTGTTCTGCTGGCGCAGGCGCTTGCATGCCGACAGGCCATCTTCACCGGGCAGCATCAGGTCGAGCACCACCAGGTTGAACACCTCGCGCTGCAGCAGGCGGTCCATCTGCTCGGTATTGGGCACCGCGCGGGCACGGTAGCCCTTGCTGGAGAAGAAACGTTCCAGGAGGCTGCTCAGCCCCGGGTCGTCATCGACGATGAGAATCTTTTCACCTTCAGCGGTGTTTGGCGTGCCGGTCATGAATTACTCCTCTGGTATCGCCGGGCATTATGGCGTAGCCATTGCTGCACGTTGCGTGAGCATTGTTAGCAGATTTTTCCCCCGACGCCAGTTCCGGCTGGCCGGGCGCCATCACCGCAAGGCGTTTGCGATGGGTATAATGCGCGGCTTTCATCCAGCGCCGCCGGGCGAAAGGCCCACAGGCGACCCCCGTATTCAGAATGTCAGGTGGTTTACATGGACAGCATCAACAGCCGTATCGCCGAGGAACTGGGCGTACGCCCCCAGCAGGTCGAGGCGGCCGTGGGCCTGTTGGACGAAGGCTCGACCGTGCCCTTCATCGCCCGTTACCGCAAGGAAGTGACCGGTAGCCTGGACGATACCCAGCTGCGCCATCTGGAAGAGCGCCTGCGCTACCTGCGCGAACTCGACGAGCGCCGCGCGAGCATCCTGGCCAGCATCGAGGAGCAGGGCAAGCTGACCCCGGAGCTGGCCCGCGAGATCAAGCTGGCCGATACCAAGACCCGCCTCGAAGACCTGTACCTGCCGTACAAGCAGAAGCGCCGCACCAAGGGCCAGATCGCCCTGGAGGCCGGCCTCGGCGAGCTGGCCGATGGCCTGTTCAACAACCCCGATCTGGCCCCGGAAAGCGAAGCCGCACGCTTCGTCAACGCCGACAAAGGCGTGGCCGACGTCAAGGCCGCGCTGGAAGGCGCCAAGTACATCCTCATGGAGCGCTTCGCCGAAGACGCCGCCCTGCTCGACAAGCTGCGCAGCTTCCTCAAGCAGGAAGCGGTGCTCAGCGCCCGCGTGGTGCCGGGCAAGGAAGAGGAAGGCGCCAAGTTCCGCGATTACTTCGCCCACGACGAACTGCTGCGCAACGCGCCGTCGCACCGTGCCCTGGCGATCTTCCGCGGGCGCAACGAGGGCGTGCTGAGCGCGTCGCTCAAGGTTGGCGAAGAACTGCCCGGCACCCTGCACCCCTGCGAGCTGATGATCGCTGAACATGTCGGCATCGAGAACCGCAACCGCCCGGCCGACAAATGGCTCGGCGAGGTGGTGCGCTGGACCTGGAAGGTCAAGCTCTACACCCACCTGGAAACCGACCTGTTCGGCGAGCTGCGCGACAACGCCGAAGGCGAGGCGATCAATGTCTTCGCCCACAACCTGCACGACCTGCTGCTGGCCGCCCCGGCCGGCCCGCGCGCGACCCTGGGCTTCGACCCGGGCCTGCGCACCGGCTGCAAGATCGCCGTGGTCGATGCCACTGGCAAGCTGCTGGACCACACCACGGTCTACCCGCACGCGCCGAAGAACGACTGGGACCGCACCATCTCCATCATGGCCGCGCTGTGCGCCAAGCACTCGGTGGAGCTGATCGCCATCGGCAATGGCACCGCCAGCCGCGAAAGCGACAAGCTGGTGGCCGAACTGGTCAAGAAGTATCCAGCGTTGAAGATCACCAAGGTCATGGTCTCTGAGGCCGGCGCTTCGGTGTACTCCGCATCGGAACTGGCCGCCCGCGAATTCCCGGACCTCGACGTGTCGATCCGTGGCGCCGTGTCCATCGCCCGCCGCCTGCAGGACCCGCTGGCCGAGCTGGTGAAGATCGACCCGAAATCCATCGGCGTCGGTCAGTACCAGCACGATGTGTCCCAGGTGAAGCTGGCACGTGGCCTGGACGCCGTGGTCGAGGACTGTGTGAACGCCGTGGGTGTGGATGTCAACACCGCCTCGGTGGCGCTGCTGACCCGTATTTCCGGCCTCAACGCCACCCTGGCGCAGAACATCGTCGCCCACCGCGATGCCAATGGCCCGTTCGCGACCCGCGCGGCGCTGAAGAAAGTCAGCCGCCTGGGTGAAAAAACCTTCGAACAGGCCGCCGGCTTCCTCCGCGTGATGAACGGTGACAACCCGCTGGACGCTTCCGCGGTGCACCCCGAGGCCTACCCACTGGTGCAGCGCATTGCCGCCGACACCGGCCGCGACATCCGTTCGCTGATCGGTGACAGCAGCTTCCTCAAGCGCCTGGACCCGAAGCAATTCACCGATGAAACCTTCGGCCTGCCGACCGTCACCGACATTCTGCAGGAACTGGACAAGCCTGGCCGTGACCCGCGTCCGGAATTCAAGACCGCGACCTTCCAGGACGGCGTTGAAGACCTCAAGGACCTGGAGCCGGGCATGATCCTCGAAGGGGTGGTGACCAACGTCACCAATTTCGGTGCCTTCGTCGACATCGGTGTGCACCAGGACGGCCTGGTGCACATCTCGGCGCTGTCGGAGAAATTCGTCAAGGACCCGCGTGAGGCGGTCAAGGCCGGCGACGTGGTCAAGGTCAAGGTCATGGAAGTGGACATCCCGCGCAAACGCGTCGGCCTGTCCATGCGCATGAGCGACACCCCGGGCGAAAAGGTCGAAGGCAACCGCGGCGGCAACCGTGGCGCGGGCGCCAACCGTCAGCAGCAGGCGCCGCGTCAGCGTGAAACTGCCACTGCCGCCCCGGCCAACAATGCCATGGCCGCACTGTTCGCCAACGCCAAGCAGTTGAAGAAAAAGTGATGGACGTACCCGGCGAATACGTCGAAAGCGCCTTCAGCCAGTTACTCGGCTGCCGCCTGCAACATCTGGAGACAGGTGTTGCCGAGGTAGCCCTGGCACTCGGGCCACACTTGCGCAACCGGGGCCAGAAGCTGCACGGCGGGGCCATCTTCAGCCTGGTGGACATTGCCATGGGCCTGGCCTGCTCGGCCAGCCACGGTTTTGACCAGCAAAGCGTGACCATCGAGTGCAAGATCAACTACATGCGCGCCGTCAGCGATGGCGAAGTGCTGTGCATCGCCCGCGTATTGCATGCCGGCCGGCGCACCCTGGTGGTCGACGCCGACGTAGTCCAGGGCGACAAACGGGTGGCGAAAGCGCAAGGAACCTTTGCAGTTCTCTAGCTCAGCAAGCGCCATGTGCGGTATTTTCGGCAACAGCCGGGGGCTGCGAAGCGGCCTCTTAAGTCGGCGCTGCGCAATGCCGGAAGCGCATAAACCAGGCGACAACGCCAGTTCCTTTTCCCACTACCCTTGTAGACCGTCTGTTCTACCCCCATATTGGGGCGACTGACGCGTGAAGGAATACATCTTGAGCGAACTCCTCAACCGCCGCCTGAGCCTGCTCGGCGCCAATCTCCCCCTGCTCAAGCAGTGCCTGCACGGTATTGAGCGCGAATGCCTGCGTGTGACCGCCGAAGGTCGCCTGGCCCAGACCCCGCATCCGCAGGCACTGGGGTCGGCGCTGACCAACGAGCAGATCACCACCGATTATTCCGAGTCGCTGCTGGAGTTCATCACCCCGGCCCTGCCCGACCCGGTCAAGGTGCTCGAAAGCCTCGAGGAAACCCACCGTTTCGTCTACAGCAAGCTGGGCGACGAATACCTGTGGAGCCCATCGATGCCGTGTACGCTACCGGCCGAGGAAGACATCCCGATTGCCGAATACGGCAGCTCCAACATCGGCAAGCTCAAGCACGTCTACCGCAAGGGTCTGGCCCTGCGCTACGGCCGCACCATGCAGTGCATCGCCGGTATCCATTACAACTTCTCGCTGCCTGAGGCCCTGTGGCCGCTGCTGCGCAGCGCCGAGGGCAGCAGCGAGAGCGACCGCGACTACCAGTCGTCGGCCTATATCGCGCTGATCCGCAATTTCCGCCGCTACAGCTGGCTGTTGATGTACCTGTTTGGCGCCTCGCCAGCCCTGGACAAAGGCTTCCTGCGAGGCCGCCCACATCAGCTCGAAGAACTCGACGCCGAAACCCTGTACCTGCCCTATGCCACCAGCCTGCGCATGAGCGACCTGGGCTACCAGAGCAACGCCCAGGCCGGCCTCACGCCGTGCTACAACAACCTGGCCAGCTACACCGACAGCCTGCGCAAGGCGGTCGGCACGCCCTACCCGCCCTACGTTGAAATCGGCACACACGTGGACGGCGAGTGGGTGCAGCTGAACACCAACATCCTGCAGATTGAAAACGAGTACTACTCGAACATCCGTCCCAAGCGCGTCACCTACACCGGCGAGCGGCCAATCCAGGCCCTGACCTCGCGTGGCGTGCAGTATGTGGAAGTGCGCTGCCTGGACATCAACCCGTTCCTGCCGGTGGGCATCGACCTGACCGAGGCGCGCTTCCTCGATGCGTTCCTGCTGTTCTGCGCCCTGGAAGACAGCCCGCAACTGGATAACGGCGAATGCGGCCAGTGCACCAGCAACTTCCTGACCGTAGTCAAGGAAGGTCGTCGCCCTGGCTTGGAACTGCGCCGCGATGGCCAGCCGATCGGCCTGAAGCACTGGGCTAGCGAGCTGATCGGGCGCATCCGCCAGTTGGCCGACCTGCTTGACCAGGTACATGGCGGTGACGACCACGCCAAGGCCCTCGATGCGCAGCAGGCGAAGGTCGACGACGCCTCGCTGACCCCATCGGCCCAGGTGCTGGCGCGCATGACCGAACACGACGAAAGCTTCGTCCAGTTCGCCTTGCGCCAGAGCCGTATCCACGCCGAGACCTTCCGCGAGCAGCCGCTGCCGGTCGAGCGCCAGCAGGCCTTCGAAACCCTCGCCCGCGACTCGCTGGCCGAGCAGTCGCGCCTGGAGCAGCAAGAGGTCGGCGACTTCGACCTGTTCGTCGGCGCCTACCAGGCCAGCATCCTGGCGATCAGCAACTGATGACCCGCACGGCCACCCCGCGCAAGCCGCGCGCCAGCAGCCAGGCCAGGATCGAGGCGATCCTGGCGACTGCCCGCGAGTTGCTGGCCGACCAAGGGGTGGCCGCACTGTCGATCTACAGCGTGGCTGAGCGCGCACAGATTCCACCGTCATCTGTGTACCACTTCTTCGCCAGCGTGCCAGCGCTGCTGGAGGCGTTGACGGCCGATGTGCACCGGGCCTTCCGTGAAGCGCTGAGCGCGCCGATCGACAGCGGTGCATTCACCACCTGGCAGCAACTGTCGCGGCTGATTGAACAGCGCATGCTCGACATCTACAACAAGGATGCCGCGGCGCGTCAATTGATCCTCGCCCAGCATGGGTTGAGCGAGGTGGTGAAGGCCGATCGCCAGCACGATATGGAACTGGGCGCGCTGATGCACAGCCTGTTCGATCGGCATTTCCAGCTACCGACGATGCCGAGCGACGTGGATATCTTTACCTTGGCCATGGAGCTGAGCGACCGCGTTTACGCACGCTCGATGCAGCTGTTCGAACAGATCACGCCGCGCATGGCAGAAGAAGGGATGCGCGTGTTCGAAGCCTATATGTCGCTCTACCTACCGCCTTTCCTGCCTATGCGCAGTACCGGCTGAGCCGATATACATCTACCACCCGGCAGAACCCTACGATCTTTCCAATGAGGCTTCAGCGCACGCGCATCCTCAAAGAGATCATTGTTCATGCCCACCTCGAAAATCCCTCCTAGCGCCACCCTCCAAACGCTCGGCCTGGCCGGCCGTGTTGGTAACGACCAACAGCTGCCAGGCATGGGCAACCTGCTCGTAGCCGCCCGACAAACCTTGGGCGCTGCCGCCATGCAGCTGCGAAGCCTGTTGAAGCAGGCGCCCAACTTGCAACAGACCATGCGCACCGCCTTGCAGGCGAACCTGCCGGTCTCACCCGTTGCCTGCGGTTTGCGCCATGGCGACAGCCAAGTGACCTTGCTGAACTTCGCCACGCGCCTGCTGGCCAGTCCGGTGTTCGCCAACCCCTTTGCCAATTGGTCCACCTGGGGTTTCGACGAGAACCCCGCACACGCGCAAATGACCCCCGCGCAATGGGTGAGCTACCTCACCCCGATTGTAAACGCAGCGAAGCTGCACACCCCTCTCAACTACTGGGAAGGACGTATGCCGGGGACAGGCATTTCACGCCAATCGCACGCAGCCAACCTGCTCCGTGAGCATTTCACCGGCAGCCTGGACATTGCATACGGCCGAGGCGCACTGAGCACCGACAGCTGGCTGCAAGGCCGGCAGTCATCATCTCGCCACGCGCTATTGCATTGGCGACTGGCGACGGGCAGAAAACTGACCAGCACTATTGCGTTGGTGATCGCCCCCACGTCCAGCCAGACCCATTGGCTGATCTACATTCCAGGCACGTTGAACAGTGTGCAGCAATTCACCGACCTTGAGAGTCTGCGCGGGTGGGTCTATCTGAATCGCTTCAGGTTCTGGTCGGACCCCAGGTCGCCAATTACCGCCGGCACCCGCGACGACGTTGTTGTCACCGAAGTACAAGGCGATGGCATCAGCCTGCTCATGGAACAGGCGCTGCACCAACACCAGGAGATCACCGACCACTACCTGCTTGAAGCCAGCAAAGAAAGTGAAACCGATCCCTTGGACTGGACGGCGTTGCAAGCCTGGGAAAACGAGCGCAGTGAAATGGTGCCGAAGGCTCTGGACCCTACCGTCGAAGTAGCCATCGACGCAGTGATCGCAAACGATGCTGCGCTGGCGGAAGAGGAAGTGCACTTTGCCTGCCTGGAGCAGCACTTGCCTATCGGCTGGCGCCATCAGCACGTCGAGCGCCAGGAAGCGCTTCTGCAGCAGTACCTGGGCGATGACTTGGAACTCACTTCAGACAAGGTATCGCTGTTACGCGAGCGCCAGTCGTTGCTGGAGCAGCTGCAGGACTCGCATGACACGGACTTTATGGCATTGCCCGATCCCTTAACCAGTACCGACCTTCAGGCACGTGTAGAACACATCGCCGAGGGGCTATGCCGGGCGTTGCTGAAAGAGGCCCGCCTGCAGCATACCCTCGGCGATCTGTCCGCCACCCACCTGGACTGGGTCGAGCGGCTTGTCGAAAGGCCTGAGCCGAGCCTGCAACGCCCTGTACAAGCCAGCACACTGGAACTGGTCAGCGCAGACCGCAAGTGGCAGCTGGGTGGCTACATGACGTTTCGTGCCATCCCCATGGATGACCAGGAAGTGGAAGATCAAACGGTGCTACTGTACCGGCCAGGCCTGCGTGGCGGGCTGATGGCCTTTGCTGACGAGTCAGAGCTTGCCGGGCGCCTTCTTGCAACGCTTCACGGCGCATGGCCCGATGCCCTGCTGGAATCGGCGCAGCCATCCGATGCAAAGCAAATCCTCGAGTCGCTTACGGACTCACCTTCGGTGACCTTCACACACGTACCCGTTTCGTCGCATTTCATGCAGCACTGCGTGCAGTCCATTGTTGCCGCCTTGCCTGCCAGCACCAGCCGTGAGCAAGCCCGGCAGCGCCTGTGCATCAGCGAGAACCGCGGCAGGGCGTTAGCCTTGGCACGCTTTGCGGAAAAGAACCGCAGCAGCCACATCCACGGGCAATTGAGTGCGTTGCACCACCTTGACGCAAACCAGCTCAACGCGCTGATCGCCCAAACCGATATGCTGAAAAATGCGCTGCGTGCCTCGGCCGCGCTGCTCAAGCTGAGCTTGCCATCGCGCATGCATTTCGCGCAGCACAAGCTGAACGCTCATCTACGCCGTGAGTTCGCCCTGCAGACAGTACCGCACATTACGCTCGACATCGCCGACAGCGTCACCATGAAGCGTGAAGTGACCGGCCAATCGGCGTTAGGCGGAGCCGGATCACGAGAAGTACCTGTATTCAGCGAGTCGCGCAGCGAAGTCGCACTCGCGTCCTTCATGTTATGGGCGCTGGATGATGAGCGGCGCCACCGTTTGAGCAATGCCAACGTGAGGTTCGAGCCAGCAGCAGATCCTTCTCTGCAACGCATGCTGACGCCTGCCTACCTGGCCGACCTGATCAAGCAGCTAGACATCGCCGGCCAGTACGAAAAATGCATCATTCAAACGTATCTGGGCTTTGAACATGAGTCGGACTGGCAAGTGCAATGGCGCCAGGAAACCCTTCGCAGCCCTTACGAAATTTGCCTGCACCTGCTGGCGCTGAGCAGACCGACCAGCCTTGCAGCCGATGGCCAGCAACTGTTGGAAAGGTTCTACAGCGAACAAACCGGTGCCGGTACTGCCAGAACGATCAAGTATCATTCGATGATGCTCAAGCCTGGCACGGCAGCAGATGGCTCCAGCAACAGCGTGGGGCTTTCGGGCATTTATATGATCGAGGGTTCTGGTGGCCCTGTATTGTTGTATATGCCCGATGCGCCTAATGGCAAGGTCATCAGCCAGCACCCTAGCAGTACCGCAGCCTGTCAGGCACTGCAGACCATGGCGCTGGATCGCGAGATGGCCCGCTACCTCGCGACCCAGTCCCAGTCGGGCAACCCCGACGAGCATGAAAGCTACATCAACACCGCTCTGCAACGAAACTTCCAGGCCTTCCTCGAGCCAGGCCCAACACATTCCGAGTCATTACCTACACATCAAAGCCGCCTGGAGATGGGCGAGCACATACGCAGCCACCGCGCCACTTCACGCAGTCAGGCCGACCTGGCCCTCGCCGAGCCTGAAATTGCCATTCGGCATTTATTCCTGGGATTGAGGATGGCGCTCGGCATCGTGCCAGGCGTCAGCACGGCCTTGGCGCTCTACGATGGCTGGCATGCATCGAACGCTGCGGTCAGGGCCTTCGAACAGGGCAACCTGGATGAAGGTCTTCAACATCTGGTCAGCCTGCTGCAGTCATTGACCGATGCCATGCTCGCGATCGCCCCCCTGGCAGCCACCCCCCGCAATCCTGCGGCTGCGGCCCGCCTGCTGACCCAGCAACGGCAGCGCCTTGACCCGCTGCGAGCGCTGCCTCCAATTCGCAAAACGCCCCCCAGCCCATTCGCTGGCTATGAGGCAGAATTGCCAACCGGCCCAATGCTGCCCTCGACGCTCCCGCATGGGGCTGGCGTGTTCGAACACCTGGCAACGAAACAACGCTTCATATCGAGGGACGACGCCTGGTACAGCGTCGAGTGGGACGCGGCGCATCTCACCTGGAGGCTCAAACCTCAAGGTACCCGATCCTATCGTCAACCCGTACGGCTGAGTGAACAAGGCGTCTGGGAAACCTCTGGCAGGCTGAACGGGCTGCTGGTCGACAATGGCCTGCAGGGCGGCGGCGGTGCGCTCACCACGCTCTACAACCGAGGGGTTGCCTCTTGGCGTCAGTTCTTGCGTCGACAGCCACCGCAACTGACCGGCATGGACCTCGCGCATGACATAAACGCTGAGCTGATACGCATGAGAACGCGCATGAGCACACAACAAGCGAACTACCGCACGGCCATACAGGCCGTTGCCGAAGGCGCTCTACCAAGCGAGTCGCAACGCGCGGCAATCGTCAATGCACGCAAACAACTGAGCGATGAACTCAACAGGAATATCGAGTTCAACGCGCGCAGCATAGCCCGTCTCAGGGAGCAACGGGCGACGTTGACCCGGGCGGATTACAGCAGGTTCACATCGCTGTGCGAGGCAAACATCAACGAGATGAGTGTGCTCGACATGCACCTGGCATCGGATCGTTTCACCCTGGCCACGGCTCAAGTGAACCACGCAGTCGCCGCCATCCAGGCCCTGCCCGGTCCTTCAGCCCCTATTGCATTGGTGAAACGCCTGACCCAGGCCTCACGGAGGGCGAACCAGGAGATGATCGAAACACTGCAGGAGATCGAGCGTCTGGCCATACGTCACCACGCCAGGCGTAATCAGTTGCAAGGAAGAGTGCTGACCGACTACCTGATGCTGGTGGACAAGACGGGGCTTACCCTGGACGTGGACAATGTACGACTGGTCCGCGCATCGATCCTCTCGACGACATTGTTCAACGAAGACGCCGTGGGACATTCCCAGATGGGGCCCTTCATGGAGCTCTTCCAGGAACAAGGTGTTGCCTTGCGCAGTACCTTTTACAGCCACTTGAAATTACCCAGGGCCGGGCTGTCCCGTATGCAGGAACATAGTTTCCTGCGCAGCGCGCAGATCCGCTACGCTCGCTACCTGAGCCATCTCACGGCTTGGGAAGACAACTTTCAGGACTTGTTGTCGCCGAGTGAAACACGCGCGTTCCGCTCGCTGATGCGCCAGCTCATGGATGACATCGAGGGCCAGCTCGGCAGGGCGTCCGCCAACCGGCAACGCTCAACCACCCAGCCCGATCGCGGCCCCAGCCGCCCGCGATTGTTCGAGACTGCGGAGGGGCCGCTTATCGGTGAAACCTTCACCGAACGGGGGCAGCCGCGTATGCGCATCAACCAGCCAAACTCCGATCGCCCGCATACAGTCTATGCCAGGAACGAAGCAGGCCAGTGGGAGTTATCCACAGCTGAACGCGCCGTGCCCACGCAGCCCCTGTCGAACCTGGTGAAAACCGCCACCGCTCGCCTGGACGATATCCCAAGGCAGCAGGCCAGGCTACGCCAGTACCAGACACCACAAGCAGTACCCATTGATCTGGAAGACATCGCTCAAGGACACGCGCAGCAACTGCGCTTCATCGCCGCCAGAATTCGCCAGAAAGCGGGCAATACGTTGACCGCTGGGCAAACCGCACTGACGCAAAGGCTGGAAAACGCCGCCGAGCAGATGCAGACATTTGGTCGCCAGCTGCGCATCGCCCAGAGCAAAGCGACCAGCAAGCCAACCGTCGGCTACCTGGAATACCTGCTTGAGCAGAAAGAAGTGGAGATTGTCTGGTCGCGTACCTTGAAACCGAAGGTGGACCGCAAGGGCAACCCTGTCGAATACCTGGAGGAATATCGCATCAACGATGTGAGAACCCAGCAAGCACTGTGGTATGCCCACTTCCATTTTCGGCAGAAACCGACGCAAGGCTTCACACGCCTGGAAGCCGGCCACTTGAAACTGGCAAGTGAACGCGACCTGGGCGACGGCGCGTGGCGGGGCAGCATGAGCGAGACCCAGGCCAACCGGCTATTCGGCAACCTGCGGCCGGCCACTTGACGCAGCATTATCGGGGCCGCTTTGCGGCCCCGATATCGAGCAGCCTCATCACAGTTTGGCGATGGATACTTCGGTCGATTTCACGAAGGCAATCACTTCACTGCCCACCTGCAGCTCCAGCTCACGCACGGAGCGGGTAGTAATGACCGAAGTGACGATGCCCGACGCTGTCTGCACGTCGATTTCCGACAGTACCGGACCTTCGAGAATTTCCTTTACGGTGCCTTTGAACTGGTTGCGAACGTTGATGGCTTTGATGGTCATGATTTCATTCCTTCTCTAGGGCTTGAGTCTGGTGAGTGAGTCATTCAGTGCGCCCAACGCAATTGCGTGGGCAGAGGGGCGACAGGATCCGGCTCGGGCGCAGCGCCCGGGGCCGACAGAACACGGTTGAGCACTTCACTTTCCAGCGCGGCCAGGCGGTGTGAACCACGCGCCCGGGGCCGTGCCAGGTCGACAGTGAGGTCGAGCCCGACCTCGCCGTCCTCGATCAGGATCACCCGGTCAGCCACAGCTACCGCCTCGCTGACGTCGTGAGTAACCAGCAGCACGGTGAAGCCGTGCTGACGCCACAGGCGCTCGATCAATTGCTGCATTTCGATACGGGTCAGTGCATCCAGTGCGCCGAGCGGCTCGTCCAGCAGCAGCAGGCGTGGCTGGTGGATCAGCGCCCGGGCCAGGGCCACGCGTTGCTTCTGGCCACCGGAGAGCGCTGCCGGCCATTCGTTGGCGCGGTCGGCCAGGCCGACGGCTTCCAGGGCTTCCAGCGCACGCGGGCGCCAATCGCCGGACAGGCCCAGGCCGACGTTGTCGATCACCTTCTTCCACGGCAACAGGCGCGCGTCCTGGAACATCAGGCGGGTCTCTTCGCGGGCCTCTTCCAGGGGGGCGGCGCCAGCCAGCAGCTGCCCTGCCGTGGGCTGGTCGAGGCCGGCCAGCAAGCGCAGCAAGGTGCTCTTGCCGCAACCGCTGCGGCCGACAATGGCGACGAACTGGCCAGCCGGGATATGCAGTTCGATGCCCTTGAGCACTTCACGCTGGCCGAAGGTCTTGCGCAGCCCGCTGGAAGCCAGCGGGATGCCACGCAACAGGCGTGGCGGTTGTTCCTTGAGCACAGTCATGCGCCCTCCTTCTTCGCCACTTGATAGGCCGGGTGCCAGCGCAACCACACACGCTCCAGGCCCCGCGCGGCGAGGTCGGCAAGCTTGCCAAGCACGGCGTACAGGACGATGGCCAGTACCACCACGTCGGTCTGCAGGAATTCGCGGGCGTTCATCGCCAGGTAACCGATACCGGCATTGGCCGAGATGGTTTCGGCAACGATCAGGGTCAGCCACATGAAGCCGAGAGCGAAACGCACGCCGACCAGGATCGACGGCAAGGCGCCCGGCAGGATCACCTGGCGGAACAGGCTGAAGCCGGACAGGCCGTAGCTGCGCGCCATCTCCACCAACGCCGGGTCGACGTTGCGGATGCCGTGGTAGGTGTTCAGGTAGATCGGAAACAGCGTGCCCAGCGCGACCAGGAAAACCTTCGCCGACTCGTCGATGCCGAACCACAGGATCACCAGCGGAATCAGCGCCAGGTGCGGCACGTTGCGGATCATCTGCACCGAGCTGTCGAGCAGGCGTTCGCCCCAGTTCGACAAGCCGGTGATGAAGCCCAGTACCAGGCCGATGCTGCCGCCGATGACGAAGCCCAGCCCGGCACGCCAGCCACTGATGGCCAGGTGCGACCAGATCTCGCCACTGCGCACCAGCTCGACGCCGGCACTGACCACGGCGCTGGGCGCCGGCAGGATGCGGGTCGACAGCCAGCCGGCGCTGACCGCCAGCTGCCAGGCGGCCAGCAGCAGTACCGGCAGCGCCCACGGCGCCAGGCGCTGGCCAAGGCTGTTGGAAGTTGCACGACTCATGGCCAGGCCCTCAGCTTTGCGCAACGGACTTGGGCAGGATGTCGTTGGCCACCATCTCGCCGAACGGGCTCACATAGCCGCCAGCCCTGGGTTGCTCCGGACGCTGCACATCCAGGTGCGGGAACAGCAGCTCTGCCACCCGGTACGACTCTTCCAGGTGCGGGTAGCCGGAGAAGATGAAGGTGTCGATGCCCAGCGCGGCGTATTCCTTGACCCGCGCTGCAACGGTCGGGCCGTCCCCCACCAGCGCGGTACCGGCTCCGCCACGCACCAGGCCGACGCCGGCCCACAGGTTGGGGCTGACCTCCAGCTTGTCGCGGCTGCCGTTGTGCAGCGCGGCCATGCGCTGCTGGCCGACCGAGTCGAAGCGCGCCAGCGAGGCCTGGGCGCGGGCGATGGTGTCGTCGTCCAGGTGCGAAATCAGCTTGTCGGCGGCGGCCCAGGCTTCTTCGTTGGTTTCCCGCACGATCACGTGCAGGCGGATACCAAAGCGCACTTCGCGGCCTTGGGCAGCGGCTTTCTCACGTACCTGGGCGATTTTTTCCGCGACCGCGCTGGGCGGCTCGCCCCAGGTGAGGTACAGCTCTACCTGCTCGGCAGCCAAGTCCTGGGCGGCTTCGGAGGAGCCGCCGAAATACAGTGGCGGGCGTGGTTGCTGGATCGGCGGGTACAACAGCTTGGCGCCCTTCACCTGGATATGCTTGCCGTCGTAGTCGACCACCTCGCCTTCCAGCACCTTGCGCCAGATACGGGTGAACTCCACGGACGCCTCATAGCGTTCCTGGTGGTTCAGGTGCAGGCCGTCGCCGGCCAGTTCGTCCGGGTCACCGCCGGTCACCAGGTTGAACAGTGCGCGGCCATTGGACAGCCGGTCGAGGGTGGCCGCCTGGCGTGCCGCCACGGTCGGCGAAATGATGCCGGGGCGCAGGGCGACCAGGAATTTCAGGCGCTGGGTCACCGGTATCAGCGACGCGGCAACCAGCCAGGAGTCCTCGCAGGAACGCCCGGTAGGGATCAGTACGCCACCGAAACCGAGGCGGTCGGCCGCCTGGGCGATCTGCTGCAGGTAGCCGTGGTCGACAGCGCGGGCGCCATCGGCGGTGCCCAGGTACTTACCATCACCGTGCGTGGGCAAAAACCAGAAAATGTTCAGGCTCATTGGAGTTGTCTCCTCAAGGGTGGCTCAGCCAGGGCAGGGCCCCGGCGCGGCAAGTCAATCAAGGTGCACTGGCGACCTTGGCCGGGGGTGTCCAGATCACGTCCTTGATGCTCAGTGGCTTGGGAATAAGCTTCAGCGCCTGGAACGTGTCGGCGATCTTCTGTTGCGCAGCGACCACTTCCGGGGTGAGCGCTGCGGCGCCGTAACCCTGGCGCTTGACCGAGGTCAGGGTGATGTCGGCGGGCAGGCCGAGCAGCGGTGCGACTTGCTCGGTCACCTGCTGCGGGTTGGCCTGGGACCACTGGCCCACCGCACGAACTTCTTCGATCAGGGTGTTGATAACCGCCGGGTGCTGGGTCGCATAGTTGCGGGTAGCGAGGTAGAACTGGCGGTTGTCGACCAGCCCTTTGCCATCGCGCAGGGTGCGCGCCTGCAGCTGTTGTTCGGCAGCCGCCTGGTAGGGGTCCCAGATCACCCAGGCATCGACGCTGCCGCGCTCGAAGGCGGCGCGGGCGTCGGCCGGAGGCAGGTAGACGGGCTGGATGTCGCTGTACTTGAGGCCGGCATCTTCCAGGGCGCGGACCAGCAGGTAATGCACGTTGGAGCCCTTGTTGAGGGCAACCTTCTTGCCCTTGAGGTCCTTGACCGACTGCACCGGCGAGCCCTTCGGCACCAGGATCGCCTCGCTGTGCGGCGCTGGTGGCTCATAGGCGACGTACAGCAGGTCGGCGCCGGCGGCCTGGGCGAACACCGGCGGTGTTTCGCCGGTGACACCGAAATCGATGGAGCCGACGTTCAGCCCTTCAAGCAGCTGCGGGCCGCCGGGGAACTCGGTCCACTGCACCTGCACGCCCTGCTCGGCCAGGCGCTTCTCCAGCGTGCCTTTGGCCTTGAGCAGCACCAGGGTGCCGTATTTCTGATAACCGATACGCAGGCTCTCGGCCTGGGCTTGGGTAATGGCGCCGAAGGACACAGCCGCCGCAAACAGGGCGACCAGACCGCGACGCAAGAAGACTGTGCGCATGGCGCTCTCCTGTGCGATGGGGTTCGGGTTGCACCTGCTTGCCTCGTTGTCGGGCGAGTAAGGTGGTGAAGCATGTAAGGCCGGTCAGATGCTCCAGCGAGCGCTGATCAGGCGTTCTTTCAGCACGCCGGGGGCCACAGGGCGTGGCCGGCGGGCCAGGGCGACGTGGAAAGTCTCCAGCGAATCCTGCAGGCGTTCTTCCAGCGCCGGTACCAGCTGCGCGGGTTTGCTGCCGTCCGCGTAGGCAACCTGGCTGTCGTCGGCGAAGATCCCTTGCAGGGTCTCCTGCGCCTTGAGTGCCGACAGCACAGGTTTCAGTGCGTAATCCACCGCCAGCATGTGGGCGATACTGCCGCCGGTGGCGATCGGCAACACGATCTTGTGCGCCAGGGCCCGTTCGGGCAGCAGGTCAAGCAAGGTTTTCAGGGCGCCGGCAAAAGAGGCCTTGTACACCGGCGTGGCCACGATCAGTCCATCAGCCTGGGCTACCAACTGCTGGAAATGCTGCACCTGCGGGCTGTCGAAACGGGCGTGCAGCAGGTCTTCGGCGGGGAAGTCGCGTACCTGGAACGTCACCACTTCGACACCACGATCCTGCAGCCACTGGCGCGAACGCTCCAGCAGCACGCCGGAGCGTGAACGGGTACTGGGGCTACCACCGATTGAGACGACCAACATTGCAGCGTTTCCTTGTCTGGGTTGGGAGTGACATTACCAGTGCAGGCATATATCTAGAAATCATATTTTTTCATTTGTTTATTCCATTTTGATTTTTCATCCAAACGGCCCACGAAAAGGCCAATGCATTTCCTACAGGCATAAAAAAGGGCCGTCGAAACGGCCCGAATATCCCTGCTATGGCTAAGAGCAATGCAACGAGGAATTCTTCAGCGATTGGGTTGCGGGGTCAGGCGCAGGTACGGCTTGACTGCCCGGTAACCTTTGGGGAAGCGCTGCCTGATCTCCTCTTCGTCCTTCAGCGAAGGCACGATCACCACGTCGTCACCGTCCTGCCAGTTGCCTGGCGTGGCCACCTTGTGGTTGTCGGTCAGCTGCAGCGAGTCGATCACCCGCAGGATTTCGTTGAAGTTGCGCCCAGTACTGGCCGGGTAGGTGATGGTCAAGCGCACCTTCTTGTTCGGATCGATAACGAACAGCGAGCGCACGGTCAGGGTGTCGCTGGCATTCGGATGGATCAGGTCGTACAGATCGGACACCTTGCGGTCGGCGTCAGCGATGATCGGGAAATTGACCACGGTGTTCTGGGTCTCGTTGATGTCCTCGATCCAGCGATGGTGCGAGTCGACCGGGTCGACCGACAAGGCGATGGCCTTGACCCCGCGCTTGGCGAATTCGTCCTTGAGCTTGGCAGTCAGGCCCAGCTCGGTGGTGCACACCGGGGTGAAATCGGCCGGGTGCGAGAACAACACGCCCCAGCTATTGCCCAGCCACTCGTGGAAGCGGATCTTGCCTTCGCTGGAATCCTGTTCGAAATCGGGGGCGATATCGCCGAGTTTGAGGCTCATGGGCTGCGGCTCCTGTGCTGGGTTCTGTAGCGTGTGGGTTCAATGTGCCTGCGCTCGAATAAAAATAAAAAGAATAAATAATGATTTATTTATAACTGAAATTCACATGAACAAGCAGGCACAAAAAAGCCTCGCACTAGGCGAGGCTTCTTGTTTGGCTACGGCTTACAGGAAATTGTAAGTGTAGTTCACGATGAAGCGGGTCTGGTCTTTGTCCGCAGCGCTTTCGCCGCTACCACGGTAAACGCCCTGACGCAGGCTGAAGCCCAAGCCTTTGAGGGTGCCTTGCTGCAGGGTGTAGTCGACGCGTGCGTCACGTTCCCATTCGTTATAGCTGCCATCACCCGACTTGTTGCGTACGTCGTCACCACGCAGGTAGGCCACCGAAGCCTTGAGGCCTGGAACACCCAGAGCCGCGAAGTCATAGGAGTACTGACCAAAGGTGGTGTTTTCGCCAGCGCGGGCGAACTGGTTGATCATGCTGTCGGTGAACAGGTAGAAGCTCGAGCCGCCGTTACCTTCCAGCGAAGAGGTGGCGCCATCCTTGCGGACGCTACCTTGGTTCAGCCAGACGAAACCACCGTCATCACCCACCTGCTGGTGGCCGAGCATCAGCGCGTGGCCACCCAGGGTGTAGGTGAACATGGCGCTCCAGGTCTTGTTGTCGACTTCACCGGCGTTCTTCGCGAAGCCACCGTTGTTGTCGAAGGCGTAGCCGGTCTGACCATTCTTGCCATCGCTGCTGCTATCGAAGTAGCGCAGATCAGTCTTGAACGACTGGTTGTCGGCAATCTTGAAGACATGGGTAGCACCCAGGAAGTGCTGCTTGTAGAAGTCTTCCAGGTTCGAGTAGTAGTACTGCAGGGTCAGGTCAGGAGTGAGCTTGTAGTCACCACCGGCGAACTGGAACTTGTTGCTGTCACGGAAGGCGCCGGAAACGGAAAGGCCGGTCCGGTTGCTCGAAGCACGGCCCATCGCGTGGGTCAGCTGACCTGCGTTGACGGTCAGGTTGTCGATTTCCTTCGACTGCAGGGTGCCGCCCTCGAAGGTTTGCGGCAGCAGGCGGCCATCGTTGGATACCAGGATCGGCAGGTTAGGCGCCAGGGCGCTACCGTAGTGAACTTCTGTCTTGGAGAAGCGAGCCTTCGCGTTACCCCCAATGCGTGCCCAGTCGTGGACTGCCGAGCCATCCGAGTCGCTTGGGAAGAAGGTGTTGTTGGCATCTGGGCGGCTACCACGGCCACCGTCCAGGTGAATGCCCCATAGGGCTTGTACGTCAACACCAAAGCCTACGGTGCCTTCGGTGAAGCCAGACAGATAGTCAAGCTTGAAGCCCTGACCGCTTTCCTTCTGGTCGATGCCGCTTTCGCGGTTGTCATCGTTGAAGTACATGGTGCGCGAGCTGAGCGACAGTTTGCTGTCTTCAACGAAACCGGCAGCGCCTGCTTGTTGGGCGAGAACCCCCAATGCCACGGCCAGGGCCAGGCTGGACTTGTACATATTTTGCTCCTCTACGTTCTAATTCTTGTGTATCTCTGGCGGCGGGATCTGCTGCCCCGCTCACCGTGGATTGGCGATTTAGTCCCAAAGCGTGACCATTAAGTCAATCGTTTCTAAACGTTTCGCGACTTTGGTCTAAGACGCCACCTGCGCTACAGGATAATGACAATCCTATAAATCCAAAATGACCGTTTTATGAATTGGTAAGATTTTTCTGGAATATATTAGGAACTGTTACCGAATTTTGTTGTAACAGACGGACCAGTCATAACCGTTGGTTATTTGCAAACGTTTGCTCATAACCTAATTCCACTTCGTTCTATCAGGACGGGAAAGCCTAGCAGCCGTCTTGCATTTCGCCATTGCGGGAAATCATCGTTGCTGACGCTCCCGCAAGAACCGTGGAAAGACCGACGGTCAATCCAAACGATTGGCTCCTAAGCTAATGCGAAAAAGTTATTTATTTTAACTTTCTTAGATCATTTAGCATTCTCGCCATCCAACACCAATGGCTGACGAGAGGTCCACCATGATTCCGCACGCTCCGCTGCGTCTGTTTGCCGCCCTGACCCTCGCCAGCGCCAGCTGGTTGGCCCAGGCCGCCGACCTGACCGTGGCCTACCAGACCACCGTCGACCCCGCCAAAGTCGCGCAGGTCGATGGCAGTTATGAAAAAGCCAGCAAGGCCAGTATCGACTGGCGCAAGTTCGATAACGGCGCCGACGTGATCACCGCCGTGGCCAGTGGCGATGTACAGATCGGCTACCTGGGCTCCAGCCCGCTGGCCGCCGCTGCCACCCGCAAGCTGCCGGTCGAGACCTTCCTGATCGCCACGCAGATCGGCGCCGGTGAAGCACTGGTCGCCCGCGACGGTATCAACACACCGCAAGACCTGGTCGGCAAGAAAGTCGCCGTGCCGTTCGTCTCCACCGGCCACTACAGCCTGTTGGCGGCCCTGAAGAGCTGGAACATCGACCCGTCCAAAGTGCAGATTCTCAACCTAGCACCGCCAGCGATCATCGCTGCCTGGAAGCGTGGCGACATCGACGCTACCTATGTATGGGACCCGGCCCTGGGCGTGGCCAAGGAAAACGGCAAGGTGTTGATCACCTCGGGTGAGCTGGCCGAGAAAGGCGCGCCGACCTTCGACGCCTGGATCGTGCGCAAGGACTTCGCCGCCAAGCACCCGGACGTGGTCAAGGCCTTCGCCAAGGTTACCCTCGACGCCTACGCCGACTACCGCAAAGATCCCAAAGCCTGGCTCGCCAACCCCGACAACGTCGCCAAGCTGGCCAAGCTGTCCGGCGCCAAGCCTACCGATATCCCGGTACTGCTGCAGGGCAACGTCTACCCGCTGGCGGCTGACCAGGCCAGTGCGCTGGGCTCGCCGACCACCCAGGCGCTGACCGACACGGCCACCTTCCTCAAGCAGCAAGGCAAGGTCGATGCGGTACTGCCGGACTATTCGCCCTACGTCAGTGCCCAGTACCTGCCCAACTAAGCCTGTAGAAACCGACCGGAGCCTGCCATGGCCTTGCTCGAACTGGAGCGCATCAGCGCACAGTACCCCGGCGCCGCTACCCCGGTGCTGGCCGATATCAATCTGACCTTGGGGCCGCGCCAGTTGCTGGTGGCCCTGGGGCCTTCCGGCAGCGGCAAGACCTCGCTGCTGAACCTGATCGCCGGCTTCGTCGCCCCCAGCGGCGGGCGCATCACGCTGGACGGCGTACCGGTTCAGGGCCCCGGGGCCGAGCGCGGCGTGGTGTTCCAGGATGATGCCCTGCTGCCCTGGCAGAACGTGCTGGCCAACGTCGCCTTCGGCCTGGAACTGGCCGGCATGCCCCGCGCCGAGCGCGAAGCCAAGGCCCGCGAAATGCTGGCCCTGGTCGACCTCGACGGTTTTGCCGAGCGACGTGTCTGGCAATTGTCCGGCGGCCAGAAGCAGCGCGTGGGCCTGGCTCGGGCGCTGGCAGCCGACCCTAGGGTATTGCTGATGGACGAGCCGTTCGGCGCGCTCGATGCCTTCACCCGCGAGCAAATGCAGGAGCTGTTGCTGCAGGTGTGGCAACGCACGGCCAAGCCGGTGTTCCTGATTACCCATGACATCGAAGAAGCGGTGTTCCTGGCCAGCGAGCTGGTGCTGCTGGCACCCAACCCAGGTCGCGTGGTGGAGCGCCTGCAACTGGACTTCGGCCAGCGCCATGCCGCCGGCGAACCGGCCCGGGCGATCAAGTCCGACCCGGCCTTCATCGAAACCCGCGAGCATGTGCTGGCGCGGGTGTTCTCGCAACGTCAAAGCCTGCAGGAGCGCGCATGAGCAGCCTGGACCTGCCGGTCACCGGCAAACGCAACGCCCGACCCCAGCCAGCCGCCAGGCTGCGCAGCCCGCTGGCCACCCGCTGGATCAGCACGCTGACCCTGGCCAGCCTGCTGCTGGCCTGGTGGCTGGTGACCGCAGCCGGCTGGATCGAGCCGCTGTTCCTGCCCTCGCCCGCCGATATCCTGGCCAAGGCCTGGACCCTGCTGACCCAGGGCTACATGGATGCCAGCCTGTGGCAGCACCTGGGTGCCAGCCTGGGGCGCATCGGCGTGGCCCTGCTGGCGGCGACCCTCACGGCCATTCCAGTGGGTATCGCCATCGGCTACAACCGCGTAGCGCGCGGCATCCTTGACCCGTTGATCGAGTTCTACCGGCCGATCCCGCCGCTGGCCTACCTGCCGCTGATCGTCATCTGGTGCGGCATCGGCGAGCTGTCGAAGGTGCTGCTGATCTACCTGGCGATCTTCGCACCCATCGCCATCGCCACAGCCACCGGCGTGCGCACGGTCGACCCGGCCAAGCTGCGGGCGGCACAGTCGCTTGGGGCGACCAGGGCCCAGCTGATCCGCCATGTGATCCTGCCCAGCGCCTTGCCGGACATCCTCACCGGCCTGCGTATCGGCCTCGGAGTCGGCTGGTCGACCCTGGTGGCCGCCGAGCTGATCGCGGCCACCAGTGGCCTGGGCTTCATGGTGCAGTCGGCAGCCCAGTTCCTGGTAACCGATGTGGTGGTGCTGGGCATCCTGCTGATCGCCCTGATCGCCTTCGCCCTGGAAATGGGCCTGCGCGCCCTGCAACGCAAGCTGGTGCCTTGGCACGGGCAAAGCCACTGAACCCTGTTGACCACGCCAGCAGCCTGGCGCCTGACTGAAGAGACCGACATGAGCTTGACCATCACCCCACTCAGCCCGGCGCTCGGCGCCCAGATCAGCGGCGTGGACCTCAGCCGCGACATCAGCAGCGAACAGCGCGACGCCATCGAACAGGCGCTGTTGCAGCATCAGGTGCTGTTCTTCCGCAACCAACCGATCACCCCGCAGCAGCAGGCACGCTTTGCTGCCCGCTTCGGCGACCTGCACATCCACCCGATCTATCCCAATGTGCCGGAAACCCCACAGGTGCTGATCCTCGACACGGCAGTCACCGATGTGCGCGACAATGCCGTGTGGCACACCGACGTCACCTTCCTGCCGACCCCGGCCCTGGGAGCAGTACTCAGTGCCAAGCAGTTGCCGGCTTATGGTGGCGATACCCTGTGGGCCAGCGGGATCGCGGCCTTCGAAGCCCTGTCGGCGCCCCTGCGCGGGCTGCTCGACGGGCTCAGCGCCACCCATGACTTCACCAAGTCGTTCCCGCTGGAGCGCTTTGGTACCACGCCAGAGGACCTGGCGCGCTGGGAAGCCACGCGGCGCAACAACCCGCCGTTGTCGCACCCGGTGGTGCGTACGCATCCGGTGAGCGGGCGCAAGGCATTGTTCGTCAACGAAGGATTCACCACACGGATCAATGAGCTGAGCGAACTGGAAAGCGAAGCGCTGTTGAAGCTGCTGTTCGCCCATGCCACGCGACCCGAGTTCAGCATCCGCTGGCGCTGGCAGGAGAATGATGTGGCGTTCTGGGACAACCGCGTGACCCAGCACTTTGCCGTGGATGACTACCGGCCGAACCGGCGGGTGATGCATCGGGCGACGATTCTCGGGGATGCGCCCTTCTGACAGGGCGCTGGGGAGGCCCTCGGCCTCCTTTTGCGACACAAGGCCGCTGCTACAGGGGAACGCGATTTCCTGTAGCAGCGGCCTTGTGTCGCGATGGGCCGCACAGTCGCCCCTGCGATCTATCGGACCAGATGCAGGAACTGCATGTGCCGTTCGTACTGGTCGAGGATATCGTTGATGATCTGCTCCCTGCTGTAGCCCACCAGATCATAGTTCTGGCTGCCTTCGCTCAGGTGCACCTCCGCCCGGTAGTAACGACGGTTCTTCAACTCCTGCGTGCCCAGCCCACCGAGGGCGAACGATGGCGTGAAGTAGCCACGCATCTGCACCTGGTAGATGAACGGCTGCTCCTCGCCATGGCCGATCTTCAGGCTGACGTTGTCATGGCTCGGGTCATCCTGGGTAATCAGCACCAGGCCCTTCTGCTCGAACACCTCGCGCACATCGGCGATTGCCGGGCGCACCACGTCGTCCATGAAGCGGTACACCTCGTCGCGCGACGGGAAATGCACCGCCTGGCTCAGGCGCTGACGCCAGCCGCCGCGCCCGCGACGTGACTGGGCGAACGGGGCCAGCGAGTGCATCTGCGCGATCTGCCGTTGCGACTCCAGGTAGAACGCCTTGTGCAGCCCCCACATCATGCACAGCAAGATCAGCGAGAACGGCAACGAGGTCAGCACCACCGCCGACTTCAGTGAATCGATGCTGCCGGCGAACAGCAGCGCGCTGGTGATCAGCGCTGTCATTGCGCCCCAGAAGATACGCAGCCAGTTCGGCCCGTCTTCGTCGGCATCGCCCCCTGTCGCCGACAAGGTCGACAGCACCACGGTGCCCGAGTCGGCAGAAGTGACGAAGAACACGAAGCTGATGAACACCGTCACGGCGATCACCGCCTTGCTCCAGGGGTAGGTTTCCAACAGCAGGTACAGGCTCATCGCCGGGTTATCCAGTGCCGACTGGCCCAGCGCGGTCATGCCGTGGTTGATCACCTGGTCCAGGGCGCTGTTGCCGAAGATCGACATCCACGCCAGGGTGAAGCCCAGCGGAATCAGCAGCACGCCGAAAACGAATTCGCGAATGGTGCGGCCGCGGGAGATGCGGGCGATGAACAACCCCACGAACGGTGCCCAGGCAATCCACCAGGCCCAGTAGAACACTGTCCAGCCGCCCAGCCAGCCGCTGTTCTCGCCATAGGCATACACGTCGAAGCTCTTGCGCGGCAAGGCCCCGAGATAATCGCCAAGGTTCTGGATCAGCGTATTGAACAGGTGTTGGGTAGGGCCGGCGAACAGCACGAACAGCAACAGCGCGCAGGCCAGGAACAGGTTGATGTCGCTCATCACCCGCACGCCCTTCTCTACCCCGGCAACGGCGACGGCGACCGCCGCGCCCATCATCAGGACAATCAACAGCACCTGCACCCACTGGCTGTGGTCGATGCCGAACAGGTAGTCGAGGCCGGCATTAAGGTGCAGCACGCCAAAGCCCATGTCGGCACCCAGGCCGAACACCGTGGCAATGATGCCGAAACCGTCCACCGCGTAGCCGATCGGCCCGTTGATGCGCTTGCCGATCAGCGGGTACAGCGCAGAACGCAAGGCCAGCGGCAGGTTGTGCCGGTAGGCGAAATAGGCCAGGGCCATGCCGACGAAGGCGAACACGCCCCAGCCATGCAGGCCCCAGTGCAGGAACAGGATCTGCATCGCCTGGCGCCCGGCCTCGGCTGTGCCCGCCTCGCCCTGGGGCGGCTGCAGCATGTGGGTCAGCGGCTCGGACACGCAGAAGAAGAACAAGGTGATGCTGATACCGGCGGCGAACAGCATGCCGGCCCACGACAGGTAGCTGAACTCGGGCTCGTCGTGGTCGGCACCGAGCTTGATCTTGCCGTAGCCGGACAAGGCGGTGACCACCACGAAGACCAGGTACAGCGTCATCGCCAGCATGTAGTACCAGCCGACCGTGTTGGCCGCCCAGTTCTGCGCCGCCAGCAACCAGTCGCCGGCAGTGCGCGGGTTGGCAATGACCACCAGGCCGAAGAGCAGGATGAAACTCGCCGCGAAATAGAACACCGGGGGGTTCATGCGGATCTTGACATTGGCAAGGGAAGGGATCGGTGCACTCATGGGCGGTGCACCTCGTCGAATGACGTAAGGTTCGGAATGAACGGGTTCAGCAAAGGAATCCTCCTGTTGAACACCGGCAGCGGACCAGCGTTTTTCATTGAACAAGCGTTCAAGTTAAACATGGATCGGATTTCAATGCGAATCAGGCCGCTGGCTGGCGCCTTCCCTGGCCGGCCCCCTCGCGGGCTTGGCGGCGAAGAGGCCGGTACAGGTATCAGTTCTTGTCCTGGCAATCCAGCTGCAGGTTGGCCTGAGTAATGTTGCTGCCGGCCGGCACGCTGCGGGTCAGCCAGACATTGCCGCCGATAGTCGAACCTTTGCCAATGGTGATGCGCCCTAGCACCGTGGCACCGGCATAGATGACCACATCGTCTTCGACGATCGGGTGACGCGGCAGGCCTTTGTGCAGGGTCCCCGACTCGTCGCTGGGGAAGCGCTTGGCCCCCAGGGTCACGGCCTGGTAGATGCGCACGCGCTCGCCGATGATCGCGGTTTCGCCAATCACCACACCCGTACCGTGGTCGATGAAGAAGCTCGGGCCAATCTGCGCCCCGGGGTGAATGTCGATGCCGGTGGCCGAATGCGCCAGTTCCGAGCTGATCCGCGCCAGCAGTGGCAAGCCGGCCTGGTACAGGTGGTGCGCCAGGCGATGGTGGATGATCGCCAGAATGCCGGGGTAGCACAGCAGCACTTCATCGACGCTGCGCGCCGCCGGGTCGCCGTGGTAGGCGGCCAGCACGTCGGTGTCGAGCAGCACGCGCAGGCCCGGCAGGGCCGCGGCAAAGCCCTGGACCAGGTGCAGCGCATGGGCGTCGACGCCGGCCAGCTCGGCCTTGTTTTGCCGTGCGGCGTAGCGCAGCTCGAGGCGAGCCTGGGCCAGCAAGGCGGTCAGCGCGGCATCCAGGGTATGGCCTACGTAGAAGTCTTCACTTTCTTCGCGCAGGTCGACAGGGCCAAGGCGCATGGGAAACAGCGCGCCGCACAGTTGCTCGAGAATCTGCCGCATTGCCTCCCGCGAGGGCAATTCACGCCCGCCTTGCTCGCCACTGCTGCGGCCATTGCGCGTACGCCATTGTTCACGGGCGCCGCGCAGACCGGCGACGATGCTCTGCAGCTGCCAGTGCCCGGATGAAGATTGTTCGCTCACGGTTTTCTCCTGCCTGAGTAGGCCAGACTCATTTTTATTGGCTGACCCGCGACAGAGCCGGGCCTGCTTACATTCAATCCACTCTACGGCAAAACCATCCCTTGGAAAAAACAACGCTTTATTCCATCCTGCACTAAGTCATGCATAAGCAGCGATGACGGGGGACGGATACTCACCTACCCTCAATGCAGCCGGGACTGACGAAAACAAGAAAGGAAATAACAAAATAATTTTTTATTATTTCCTGGCCTAAGCGGCCAACCCTATAGTCGCCACCCATCACTCACAACAAGCGCGGGGCTTCACATGTCGAAATTCGCCAAACCGCTACTCAACGCCAGCCTGGCCCTCCTGCTGGGTGCCGGCCTGTTCAGCCAGGCCTTTGCCGGTGAGCAGCTCAAGACCATCCAGGAAAAAGGCGTGATCAACGTCGGCCTGGAAGGCACCTACCCACCGTTCAGCTTCCAGGACGAGAACGGCAAGCTGACCGGCTTCGAAGTCGAGCTGTCCGAACTGCTGGCCAAGGAACTCGGGGTCAAGGCCAAGGTGCAGCCGACCAAGTGGGATGGCATCCTCGCCGCACTGGAGTCCAAGCGCCTGGACGTGGTGATCAACCAAGTGACCATTTCCGAGGAGCGCAAGAAGAAGTACGACTTCTCCGAGCCCTACACCATCTCCGGTATCCAGGCGCTGATCCTGAAGAAGAAGGCCGAGCAGCTGAACATCCACAAGGCCGCCGACCTGGCCGGCAAGAAGGTTGGCGTGGGCCTGGGCACCAACTACGAGCAGTGGGTGAAACAGGATGTGCCACAAGCCGATGTGCGCACCTATGAAGACGACCCGAGCAAGTTCGCCGACCTGCGCAACGGCCGTATCGATGCCATCCTGATCGACCGCCTGGCTGCGCTGGAGTATGCACAGAAAGCCAAGGACACCCAGTTGGCCGGTGCTGCCTTCTCGCGCCTGGAAAGCGGCGTGGCCCTGCGCAAGGGCGAGCCGGAATTGCTGGCCGCAATCAACAAGGCATTGGACAAGCTCAAGGCTGACGGCACGCTGGCCAAGCTGTCCGAGAAATACTTCGGTGCCGATGTCACCAAATGATCGCTGAAAGCCTGCAACTCGTTGTCGATTCCGCGCCCTTCCTGCTGAAGGGCGCGGGCTATACCGTGCTGCTCAGTGTTGGCGGCATGTTCTTCGGCCTGCTGCTGGGGTTTGCCCTGGCGCTGATGCGGCTGTCGAAGATCCTGCCGCTGAACTGGCTGGCCCGGGTCTATGTGTCGTTCTTCCGCGGCACACCGCTACTGGTGCAGCTGTTCGTGATCTATTTCGGTATGCCGCAGATCGGCATCGAACTGGACCCGATCCCGGCCTCGCTGATCGGTCTGTCGCTGAACATGGCCGCCTACATCTGCGAAATTCTGCGCGCGGCGATCTCCTCGATCGACCGCGGCCAGTGGGAAGCCGCCGCCAGCATCGGCATGACCCGCGTCCAGGCCATGCGCCGGGCCATCCTGCCGCAAGCCTTGCGCACCGCCCTGCCACCGTTGGGCAACAGCTTCATCTCGCTGGTCAAGGACACTGCCCTGGCGGCGACCATCCAGGTGCCCGAGCTGTTCCGCCAGGCCCAGCTGATTACCGCACGCACCTTCGAAGTGTTCACCATGTACGTGGCGGTCGCGGTCATCTACTGGGTGCTGTGCAGCATCCTCGCGCACTTCCAGAACCGCATGGAAGCGCGCGTCAACCAGCATGACCAGGAGCATTGAGCATGATTGAAGTCAAAGGCCTGACCAAGCGGTTCAAGGGCCAGACCGTGCTCAACGGTATCGATCTGACCGTGCAGCCGGGCGAAGTGGTGGCGATCATCGGGCCTAGCGGCTCTGGCAAGACTACCTTCCTGCGTTGCCTGAACCTGCTGGAAACCCCTGATGCCGGGCAGATCCAGATCGGCGACATCAGCATCGACGCCAACCGCCCGCTGGGTGGCCAGCAAGGTGCGATCCGCCGCCTGCGCCAGCAGGCCGGGTTCGTGTTCCAGAACTTCAACCTGTTCCCGCACCGCACTGCCCTGGAAAACGTCATCGAAGGCCCGGTGATCGTCAAGAAGACACCTCGCGAGCAGGCCATCGAACTGGGCCGGCGCCTGTTGGCCAAGGTCGGCCTGGCAGGCAAGGAAGACGCCTACCCACGACGCCTGTCCGGTGGCCAGCAACAACGGGTGGCCATCGCCCGCGCCCTGGCCATGGAACCGGAGGTGATCCTGTTCGACGAGCCGACCTCGGCGCTCGACCCGGAGCTGGTGGGTGAAGTGCTGGCGACCATCCGCGGCCTGGCCGAAGAGCGACGCACCATGATCATCGTCACCCACGAAATGAGCTTTGCCCGGGACGTGGCGAACCGAGTGATTTTCTTCGACAAGGGCGTGATCGTGGAACAGGGCGAGGCCAAGGCGCTGTTCGCGGCGCCGAAGGAAGAACGTACCCGGCAATTCCTGCGCAAGTTCCTCGGGACTGCGGCTTCCGAGTAAGTAAGCCTGCCGGCCTCTTCGCGGGCGTACCTGCGAAGAAGCCGGCACATCTGCAACAAATCCCTCCTTCTATACATATTCCAAAGAGTTAGTTCATAAAGTTTTTATAAAGCATTAGGGTATATCCACCGGACCACCGGACCAGCACACATCCGTCGCGACCGCTACAGCGACATAACCAATTTGTGAGGTCAGGAATGGTCAGGATCACAATCACCCCAGTGCGCAACGCCAGGGCATTGAGTGCAGCCAAGGAGCGGCACTGATGTCCAGCCAAGCCAATACCCGATTCCACAGCGATCTCGACAGCTCGCCGGTGCTGCTGCCAGCCAAGGTACTGCGCAACGACGCCGAAGCCTTGCAAGCGGCGCGCGAACTGGCCGAGGTCGCCCGCGAGCAGGCCGCCCGCCGCGACCAGCAACGCAAACTGCCATGGGCCGAGATCGAGCTGTTCACCCGCAGCGGCCTGGGCAGCATCAGCGTCCCCAAAGCCTTTGGCGGTCCCGAGGTGTCATTCGAGACCATCGCCGAAGTGTTCCGCCTGATCAGCGCCGCCGACCCGGCCCTGGGGCAGATCCCGCAGAACCAGTTCGGCATCCTGCAACTGCTGCGCCTGACCGGAACCGAAGCGCAGCAGGCGGCAATCTACCGCAGCGTGCTCGACGGCTGGCGCATCGGCAATGCCGGTCCCGAGCGCGGCACCAAAGATACCCTCACGCTCAAGGCCAGGCTTACCCGGGCCGGCGACGGCTATCGCATCAGCGGCGAAAAGTTCTATTCCACGGGTGCGCTGTTCGCCCATTGGGTGGCGGTCAAGGCGCTGGACGACCAAGGCCGCCAGCGCCTGGCCTTCGTCCGCCGTGGCAGCCCCGGGCTGCGCATCGTCGATGACTGGTCCGGGTTCGGCCAGCGCACCACCGCCAGCGGCACCGTGCTGCTCGACCAGGTGCAGGTGGAGGCCGAGCTGGTGATCGACAACTGGCGCCAGCGCGACATCCCCAATACCCAGGGTGCAGCTTCGCAGCTGATCCAGGCGGCCATCGATGCCGGTATTGCCGAAGCGGCGATCGAGGATGCAATCACATTCGTTCGCGAGAAGTCCCGCCCATGGGTCGATGCCAATGTCGAGCGCGCCAGTGACGATCCGTATGTGATTGCCGATGTCGGCCGCCTGAAGCTCGAACTGCACGCCGCCGAAGCGTTGCTGCGCAAGGCTGCGCGGGTCCTCGACGAAGTCAATGCCGCGCCGGTCGACGCCGCAAGCGCGGCGCGGGCCTCGATCGCGGTGGCCGAGGCCAAGGTGCTGACCACCGAGATCGCCCTGCAGGCCAGCGAGAAGCTGTTCGAGCTGGCCGGCAGCCGCGCCACGCTTGCCGAATTCAACCTAGACCGTCACTGGCGCAACGCCCGGGTGCACACCCTGCATGACCCGGTGCGCTGGAAGTACCACGCGGTGGGCGCTTACCACCTCAACGGCACGCTGCCTGCGCGGCATTCCTGGATCTGACTTGCTGCCTTTGGGGCTGCTATGCAGCCCTTCGCGGGCTCGCCCGCTCCCACAGGATTACCAGCGCCTGAACAGGCATCACTTTACCTGTGGGAGCGGGCAAGCCCGCGAAGGGCCGCGCAGCGGCCCCCGGAGAAACACCATGACTACAAACATCATCACCAGCGACACCGAAGCCCTGAGCGTCGCCGAAGAAGTCGCCCGACAATTGCGCCGCGACAGCGCCCTGCGCGACCGTGAACGCCGCCTGCCGCATGCCGAGCTGGAGCTGTTCACCCGCTCCGGCCTGTGGGCGATCAGCGTGCCCAAGGCCTTCGGCGGTGCCGGCGTGTCCAACGTCACCCTGGCCAAGGTCATCGCCCGTATAGCCCAGGCCGACGGCTCGCTCGGGCAGATTCCGCAGAACCACTTCTACGCCCTGGAAGTGCTGCGGGTGAACGGCTCGCCCGAACAGCAGCAGCGCCTGTATGGCGAAGTACTGGCTGGCCGTCGCTTCGGCAACGCCCTGGCCGAACTGGGCACCAGGACTGCCAACGACCGCACCACCCGCCTGAGCCGTGACGGCGACGGTTTCCGCATCAATGGCCGCAAGTTCTACGCTACCGGGGCCATCTACGCCCAGCGCATTCCCACCTCGGTGGTTGACGAGCACGGCGTGCAGCACCTGGCGTTCGTTCCGGCCGACAGCCATGGCCTGCAGGTGATCGACGACTGGAGCGGCTTCGGCCAGCGCACCACCGGCAGTGGCTCGGTGGTGTTCGACAACGTCCATGTCAGCGCCGCCGACGTGGTGCCGTTCCAGAGCGCCTTCGAGCGCCCCACCCCGGTCGGCCCGCTGGCGCAGATTCTTCATGCCGCGATCGACACCGGCATCGCCCGCGCTGCCTATGAAGACGCCTTGCACTTCGTGCGCAGCCGTAGCCGGCCGTGGGTCGACTCCGGCCTGGACAAGGCCACTGATGACCCGTTGACGCTGAAGAGCTTCGGCCAGCTGGCAATCCGTCTGCACGCCGCCGAAGCCCTGCTGGAGCGTGCCGGCGACTACCTGGACCGCGCCCGCGACGACAGCACCGCCGACAAGGTTGCCGCTGCCTCCATCGCCGTCGCCGAAGCCCGCGCCATCAGCACCGAGATATCCCTGGCAGCCGGCACGACGCTGTTCGAACTGAGCGGCAGCCAGGCCACCCTGGCCGAACACAACCTCGATCGCCACTGGCGCAACGCCCGCGTGCACACCCTGCATGACCCGGTGCGCTGGAAATACCATGCCATTGGCAATTACTACCTCAACGATGCCAACCCGCCACGCCGGGGGACCATCTGATGGCCAGGCAGATCCTGCTCAATGCCTTCAACATGAACTGCATCGGGCACATCAACCATGGGCTGTGGACCCACCCGCGGGACACCTCGACCCAGTACAAGACCCTGAGCTACTGGACCGACCTGGCGCGGCTGCTGGAACGCGGCCTGTTCGACGGGCTGTTCCTTGCCGATATCGTCGGTACCTACGACATCTATGGCCAGTCGCTGGATGTCACCCTCAAGGAGTCGATCCAGCTGCCGGTCAACGACCCGCTGCTGCTGGTTTCGGCCATGGCCGCCGTCACCCGCCACCTGGGTTTCGGCCTTACCGCCAACCTTACCTACGAGGCGCCGTACCTGTTCGCCCGGCGCCTTTCCACCCTGGACCACCTGAGCAATGGCCGGGTGGGCTGGAACATCGTCACCGGCTACCTCGATAGTGCCGCCCGGGCCATGGGTCTGGCGCAGCAACCTGAACATGACCGCCGCTACGACCAGGCCGACGAATACCTGCAGGTGCTGTACAAGCTGCTGGAAGGCAGCTGGGCCGACGATGCGGTGGTCGCCGACCGCCAGCGGCGCGTCTACGCCCGGCCCGACAGGGTACGCAAGGTCCACCACCAAGGTGAGTTCTACCAGGTCGAGGGCTATCACCTGAGCGAACCGTCGCCGCAGCGTACGCCGGTGCTGTTCCAGGCCGGCAGCTCACCGCGTGGCCTGGCCTTCGCCGGCAACCATGCCGAGTGCGTGTTCATCAGTGGCCAGGACAAGGCCGCCACCCGCGCCCAGGTCGACAAGGTACGTGCCGCCGCCCAGGCCGCTGGGCGCGACGCGCAGGCGGTCAAGGTGTTCATGGGCATCACGGTGATCGTCGCGGCCACCGAGCAACAGGCCCAGGCCAGGCACGCCGAGTATCTGCAACATGCCAGTGCGGAGGCCGGGGTCGCGCATTTCGCGGCCTCCACCGGTATCGACTTTGCCGCTTTCGAGCTGGACGAACCGATCGCCTTCCGCCAGGGCAACGCCATCCAGTCCGCCACGCGCCAGTTGCAGGACAACGCCTGGACGCGGCGGCGCCTGTTGCAGCAGCACGCCCTGGGTGGCCGCTACGTGACCCTGGTCGGCGCGCCGGAGCAGGTGGCCGAGCAACTGATCGCCTGGATCGATGAAACCGGCCTGGATGGCTTCAACCTGACCCGCACCGTAACCCCGGAAAGCTTCGAGGACTTCATCGAGCTGGTCATCCCGCAACTGCAGCAGCGTGGCCGCTACAAGACCGCCTACGCCGAAGGCACATTGCGCGAAAAGCTGTTCCAGGCCGACCACCCCTACCTGCCCGCCGACCACCCTGGCTCGGCTTACCGCTTTGCCTCTGCCCCTACCCCGACTGGAGCCCTGCACCATGCTTGAAAAACTGTTCCGGCCCGTCGCGGCCATTGCCCTCACTCTCGGCCTGAGCGCCAGCGCCCTGGCTGCCGAACCGCTGAAGATCGGTACCACCGCCGCCTTCGCCATCCCGCTGGAAGCGGCTGTGCAAGAAGCACACAAACAAGGCCTGGAAGTGAAGCTGATCGAGTTCAGCGACTGGATCGCGCCGAATGTCAGCCTCAATAGCGGCGACATCGACGTGAACTACTTCCAGCACATCCCGTTCCTGGAGAACGCCAAGGCTGCCGCAGGTTTCAACCTGGTGCCCTACGCCCCCGGCATCATCAACAATGTCGGCCTGTATTCGAAAAAATACAAAAGCTTCGCCGACCTGCCCGAAGGCGCCAGCGTGGCCATCGCCAACGACCCGATCAACAGCGGCCGTGGCCTGCAGCTACTGGCCAAGGCTGGCTTGATCAGCCTCAAGCCAGGGGTCGGCTACAAGGCCACCGAGGCCGACATTGTCGCCAACCCGAAAAAGCTCAAGATCCTCCAGGTCGAGGCGGTACAACTGGTACGAGCCTATGACGACGCCGACCTGGTGCAGGGCTACCCGGCCTACATCCGCCTGGCGAACAGCTTCGACGCTGGCTCGGCGCTGCTGTTCGACGGCCTGGAGAACAAGGAATACGTCATCCAGTTCGTCATTCGCCCGCAAAGCAAGGACGACCCGCGCCTGGCCAGGTTCGTCGACATCTACCAGCATTCGCCAGCCGTGCGCGCGGCTCTCGACAAGGCCCACGGCAAGCTCTACCAGGCCGGCTGGGAGGGCTGACATGAGCCAGGCCAGCGCGCTCCGGGCGCCTACCGCACAACCACTGCCAGCGACGGCCAGGGAGCACGCCCTGCGCCCGGAGGTCAACCAGGCCCATGTGCGCTTCATCGGCCTGGGCAAGACCTACCCGGGCCAGGCGCAACCGGCCTTGCAAGGCATCGACCTGAACATCCGCCATGGCGAGATCTTCGGCATCATCGGCCGCAGTGGCGCCGGCAAGTCGTCGCTGCTGCGTACCATCAACCGCCTGGAGCAGCCCAGCCAGGGCCGGGTGCTGATCGACCAGGTGGACATCGCAGCCTTTCACGAAGACCAGCTGGTAGCCCTGCGCCGGCGCATCGGCATGATCTTCCAGCATTTCAACCTGATGTCGGCCAAGACCGTGTGGCAGAACGTCGAGCTGCCACTGAAGGTGGCCGGCGTAGCCAAGGCCGAGCGCCAGCGCAAAGTGCGTGAACTGCTGGAACTGGTCGGCCTGCAGGAAAAACACCACGTGTACCCGGCGCAGCTGTCCGGCGGGCAGAAGCAGCGGGTCGGCATTGCCCGGGCACTGGTGCATGACCCCGAGATCCTGCTGTGCGACGAGGCCACCTCGGCGCTGGACCCGGAAACCACCACGTCGATCCTCGAGCTGCTGCGCGACATCAACCAGCGCCTGGGCCTGACCATCGTGCTGATCACGCACGAGATGGCGGTGATCCGCGATATCTGCCACCGGGTCGTGGTACTCGAGCGCGGTGAAGTGGTCGAGCAGGGCGAAGTGTGGCGGGTATTCGGCGCACCACGCCACGAGGTCACCCGGACTCTGCTCGCGCCTTTGCAGGCCAGGCTGCCCGCCGCGCTGCAGGCCAGCCTGCAGGCGACCCCGGCGAGCCCTGACAGTGCCGTGGTGCTGAAGCTGACCGTGCTCGGCGAGCCGGAGCTGTCGGCCCTGTTCAATGACCTGGGCGGCCGCGTGCGACTGCTGCAGGGTGGCGTGGAGACGATTGGCGAGCATGCCCTGGGGCAGCTGATCCTTTCGGTGCAACACTCGCCGCACGCGCCCCATCAATTGCTGGAACGCGCCCGCCGCTGGGCCGAGGACGTGGAGGTACTAGGCCATGTGGTTTGATCGCCTGCTCGAAGGTTTGCTCGATACGTTGCTGATGGTTGGCGTGTCGTCGCTGATCGCCCTGCTGGTGGGGGTGCCGATGGCGGTAATGCTGGTCACCAGTGACAAGGGCGGGATCTTCCAGGCCCCGGTACTGAACCGGGTGCTGGGCGCTTTCGTCAACCTGTTCCGCTCGATCCCGTTCCTGATCCTGATGGTCGCGCTTATCCCTTTCACCCGCCTGGTGGTAGGCACCCCCTACGGCGTGTGGGCGGCAGTGGTACCGCTGACCATTGCCGCCACGCCGTTCTTCGCACGGATTGCCGAGGTCAGCCTGCGCGAGGTCGACCATGGCCTGGTGGAGGCGGCGCAGGCCATGGGTTGCCGGCGCTGGCACATCGTCTGGCACGTGCTGTTGCCCGAGGCGCTGCCGGGGATCGTGGGAGGGTTCACCATCACCCTGGTAACGCTGATCAACTCTTCGGCCATGGCCGGGGCGATTGGCGCCGGGGGCCTGGGAGACATCGCCTACCGCTATGGTTACCAGCGCTTCGACAGCCAGATCATGCTGACCGTGATTGCCATGCTGGTGGCGTTGGTGGCGTTGATCCAGCTGGGTGGCGACCGGTTGGCGAAAGGCTTGAACAAGCGTTGAGGTCTTCGCGGGCATGCCCGCTCCCACAGGTCCCCACATCTCTCAGGCCCTGTGCAGTCCCTGTGGGAGCGGGCGAGCCCGCGAAGAGGCCCTCAACCCCAGTGCAAATCCGCAGGTGGTACCGGCCGCCCGAACCAATATCCCTGCCCCAGCTGACACAGCTCCTGCAGCAGGAAGCTGGCCTGCTCGGCCTGCTCGATGCCTTCGGCATGCACCTGCATGCCCATGCTGCGGGCCAGGGCGATGATCACCCGGACAATCGCGATATCGTCCTCGTCCTGCGGCAACCCAGCGACGAAGCCCTGGTCGATCTTCAGCTTCTGCACCGGCAGGCGCTTCAACCGCAGTAATGACGAATACCCGGTGCCGAAGTCGTCGATGGCCAAGGTCACGCCCAGCTCACGCAGGCGATGCAATTGCTCCAGCGCCACTTCCGGGTCTTCCATCACCGCGCTCTCGGTCACTTCCAGCTCCAGCAAGGCTGGAGCCAGGCCGGTTTCGTGCAGCACTTCGGCCACCTGCTGGTACAGCTCATGCTGGCCAAACAGGCGGCTGGAAATGTTCACCGCCACGAACGCCAGCTGCCGACCCTGAGCTTGCCATTGCACCATCTGCCGACATGCCTGGCGCAGCACCCAGGCGTCGATCTCGGCAATCAGCCCGGTGCGCTCGGCAATCGGGATGAACTCGCCCGGCGGCACCAGGCCGCGCTGCGGGTGCTGCCAGCGCACCAGTGCTTCGACCCCGACCTGGAGGCCGCTCGCCAGGTCGTGTACCGGCTGGTAGAACACTCGCAACTCGTCCTGCTCCAGCGCCCGGCGCAGTTCACCCGCGGTTTCGACCCGGTGCTGGGCGTGGGCGGTCAGCTCTTCGGTGTACAGGGCATAGCAGGCCCGCCCGTTGCTCTTGGCCTTGTACAAGGCCGAGTCGGCGTTACGCAGCAAT
The DNA here is from genome assembly GCF_916618955.1 of Pseudomonas sp. Marseille-Q3773. Classification (NCBI taxonomy): domain Bacteria; kingdom Pseudomonadati; phylum Pseudomonadota; class Gammaproteobacteria; order Pseudomonadales; family Pseudomonadaceae; genus Pseudomonas; species Pseudomonas sp. Marseille-Q3773. The sequence continues at coordinate 4,623,704 of NZ_OU745390.1, read as the reverse complement.
TGCTCGGCACTGAGGGCGTCGCTGGGGAACAGGCTGATGCCCGCGCTGACACTGATGAACAAGCGATGACCATCGAACAGGAAAGGCTCGCGCATGCGCTCGATGATACCCTGCGCCAGCTTGCCGGCCTGGCCGACTTGCTGGCAGTTCTCGGCCAGCACCCCGAACTCGTCGCCGCCCAGGCGCGCCAGGGTCACGCCGCTGCCCACCACCTCGCCGAGGCGCTCGCCCACCAGCTTGAGCAACTGGTCGCCGATGGTGTGGCCAAGGCCGTCGTTGATGCTCTGGAAATGGTCGAGGTCCAGCAACAACAGGGCACAGCCACGCTTGTTGGCCTGGGCTGCGGTCAGGGCCTGCTCGACCCGGTCAGAGAACAGCAGGCGGTTGGGCAGGCCGGTCAGCGGGTCGTGGTGGGCCAGGTAGGCCAGCTCCTGTTCCGAATGCTTGATCGCGCTGATGTCGCTGAACACCGCTACGTAATGGCTGAGTTCACCTTCGTCGTCATGAATGGCGCAGATGGTCTGCCATTGCGGGTAGATTTCGCCACTCTTGCGCCGGTTCCAGATTTCGCCGCTCCACTCGCCCTTCTCCGCCAGGGTGGCGAAGATCTGCTGATAGAACGCCAGGCCATGGCGGCCTGACTTGAACTTGCTCGGGCGCTGGCCGATGACCTCGTCCTGCTGGTAGCCGGTAATGCGCATGAAGGCCCGGTTGACGTGCACGATCAGGCCCTGGCGGTCGGTCACCAGCACGCCTTCCAGGGTGCTGTCGAACACCGCCGCAGCCATGCGCAGACGCTCGCGGTCTTCGTAACGCAGACGCGCGCCACGGCCGATGAAATTGAGCAGGCGCACCCGCGACACATAAATCAGCAAGGCACTGAACAGTACCCAGACCACCACATTGATCTGCCGCCCCACGGTTTGTGCCAGGGGATTATCGGTCATGCTCTGCAGCACCACCTCGGCCAGCGTCAGCCAGAGGACCGATAGCACCACATACAGCGCAGCCATGCGCAAGGCGTCGCGAACGGAAACAGACATGTCGGGTGCGATAGCCCATCAGAAAGGAAGGGGCATTATAAAGGCTGAAACATATCGTGACTTCCTATCTGAACGGTTGACTGGTTTTATTTCCCCACCAAGGGATAATCACCCCTTCCCCCTGCATCCCGAGGGTATCTGCACCTATGTGGTACAACGGCCTGCTCGACTTGTCGGCCTGGCAACTGGTCGGCATCACCTTGTTGATGACCCATGTGACCATCGTCAGCGTCACGGTCTACCTGCACCGCTACTCCGCGCACCGAGCCCTGGAGCTCAACGGCGTGCTCAAGCACTTCTTCCGTTTCTGGCTGTGGCTGACCACGGCCCAGAACACCCGCGAATGGACCGCCGTGCACCGCAAGCACCACGCCAAGTGCGAAACCCCCGAAGACCCGCACAGCCCGGTGTACAAGGGCCTGGGCACGGTTTTGCGCAAGGGCGCCGAGCTGTACCGGGAAGAGGCGCGCAACCCGGAAACCCTGCGCATATACGGCAAGAACTGCCCGGACGACTGGATCGAGCGCAACCTCTACTCCCGCTACAAGCTGGGCGGCATCGCACTGATGGCGGTGATCGACCTGCTGCTGTTCGGCACCATCGGCATTACCATCTGGGCGATACAGATGATGTGGATCCCGTTCTGGGCTGCCGGGGTGGTCAACGGCCTGGGCCATGCGCTTGGCTACCGCAATTTCGAATGCCGTGATGCAGCCACCAACCTGGTGCCATGGGGCATCGTCATCGGTGGCGAGGAGCTGCACAACAACCACCACACCTACCCCAACTCGGCCAAGCTGTCGGTCAGGCGCTGGGAGTTCGACATGGGCTGGGCGTGGATCCGCCTGTTCTGCCTGCTGCGCCTGGCCAAGGTGCAGCGCGTGGCCCCCATCGCCCACCGAGTGGCGGGCAAGGCCAGCCTGGACATGGACACGGCCATGGCCATCCTCAACAACCGCTTCCAGATCATGGCCCAGTACCGCAAGCTGGTGATCGGCCCACTGGTCAAGCAGGAACTGGCACGCGTCGACGCCTCGGTGCGCCATCATTTCCGCCGCGCCAAGCGCCTGCTGTCGCGCGAGACCAGCCTGCTGCAAGACCGCCACCATGTGCGCATCGAATCGATGCTCGCACACAGCCAGGCGCTGAAGACCATCTACGAAAAACGCCTGGCTTTGCAGCAAATCTGGGCGCGCACCAGCGCCAACGGCCACGACATGCTGGCCGCCATGAAAGACTGGGTCCATGAGGCCGAAACCAGCGGTATCCATGCCCTGCGCGACTTCGCAGCGCAACTCAAGACCTACTCGCTGCGCCCGATCGGCGCCTGACCACCGTTGATCGGCACGCCCTCCTGGCAGGGCGTGCCGCCCGGAACTTCCCCCCGTCGCTTCCACTCGAACCTGGCACATCGCCCCGCGTGGCGGGCCGGATGCTGGCCGCACGCTTTCACGTCGAGACCTGCTTCGTGCACATGGCCAAGAACATTCCAACGACACTGCCCGGCACCCAACCTCCCGAGGCCGCCCAGACCTTGCTTGCGCTGCTTCATGCCCAGGGCGAAGTTGCCCGCCTGAGCGAGCGCGAGCAGTTGTTCAGCGCGCTGCTCGACAGCGTCAATGCCGTGCTGTGGGCCTTCGACTGGGAACCCCGTCAGGTGCTGTACGTCAGCCCCGCCTATGAGCGCATCTTCGGCCGCCCCGCCAGCCTGGTACTGGCCGACTACAACGAGTGGCGCGACAGCATCTATCCCGACGACCTGGAGTTCGCGGAACGCAGCATGGCCCAGGTGCTGGTCAAGGGCTCGGTAGAAGACCGCGAGTACCGCATCCTGAACGCCGACGGCCAGTTGCGCTGGCTGAGTGACAAGTGCTACATCAACCAGCAAGGCGATGGCGACCGGGTGATCATCGTCGGCATTGCCGAGGACATCACCGAAAAGAAGCAGCTCGAAGGCGAGCTGCAGCGGTTGGCCACTACCGACGTGCTGACCCAGAGCAGCAACCGCCGGCATTTCTTCGAATGTGCCCAGCAGGCCTTCGATAGCGCGCGCGAAGAAGGCACGCCGCTGGCTTTCCTGCTGCTGGACATCGACGACTTCAAGCGCATCAACGACAGCTATGGCCACCAGGAAGGCGACCAGGTGCTGCAACGCATCGCCGACAGCGGCAAGGCCGTGCTACGCCGCGGTGACCTGTTCGGGCGTATTGGTGGTGAGGAATTCGCGGCGGTATTCCCTGGCTGCAACGTCGTGGTGGCCGAGCAGATTGCCGAACGCTTGCAGCGGCACATCCAGCGTTTGAGTTTCAGCCATGGCGAGCAGACCTACGGCGTGACGGTGAGCCAGGGAGTGACCGCGCTGACCGATGAAGATGTGGCGCTGGACAGCCTGTATGCGCGGGCCGATGCGGCGATGTACCGGGCCAAGCGCCAGGGCAAGAACCAGATCGTGCGCGGCTGAACCATGGGGCCGCAGGCGTCCGCATCCGATGTAGGAGCGGCCTTGCGTCGCGATGGGCCGCAAAGCGGCCCCTGACCCTCAGCCGGAAACCTCAGCCTCAGCCACCGGCGGCTCTTCCTCCGGCTTCACTTCCGGGTTCTCCACCTTGCGCAACCGACTCAGCTCCGGCAGGCCAACCTTCAGCAAACGCGCCGTCTTGCTGCTGGCCACCTTGTCCAGCCCCAGCCCGGCCGGCAGCCGCGCCAACTGCCCGGCCAGGTTCATGGCCAGGATCTCCCGCGAATACACCCCACCACCCAGCTGGTAGATCGCTGCAATCAGCTCGCGCAACGCCAACGGCAACCGCCAGCGCGTGCGCAGCGCCGAGCCGAACGCTGCCCCGAACTCGTCGAGCGAGCGCTGCACCTGGCCCTCGTCCAGCTCGCCACCCGCCAGCCGCCACTCCTGCAGGCAGCGCAGCACTGCCAGGTCACCCAGGCAATGCAATAACCCTGCGCAGTAGCAACGCCCTTCGTCCAGTTCCAGCATGCGCGCCAAGGTGCGGCCATATTCGGCAGCGTGCAGCGAAAGACCCCAATAATGGGCCGCATGCTTCGCCAGCAGCGGGTCACTGAGGCGCGCGCTGCGTTTCAGGGTCATGCCCAGAATCAGGTTCATGCTCTGGGTGCTGCCAAGCTTGTTCAGCGCCTGTAGCAAGGTCTGCACCGGTGCTTCCCGGTGCAACGCAGCGCTGTTGGCTGCAGCAATCAGCACAGCGGTGATCTGCGGGTCGTCACGCACTTCCTCTTCGAGCACCTTCAGGTTCAGGCCCTGGGGGTTGAGGGCGCGCTTGAGCGCCGCCTGCACATCAGCCATCAGCGGCCCGCCATCGGCACTCGCACGACGCTGCTCGAGATAAGCCGGCAGGCTGGCACCTGCCTGCAACGCTGGCGTTGGGCAAGCGATCTCTTCGCCAACGGCCAGCAGCAGCTCTTCCAGGCGCTTGCGCAGGTTGTCCAGATTCAACGGTTTGCTCAGGTAGGCGGTGGGATGCAGGGGCAGTGCCTCGCGCACGCTGGCGCTGTCACTGCGGTTGCTCATCAGGATGAACGGCAACTCCGGCCCTTTGGCGCGGACCTTGCGCAACAGGTCGAGGCCATCGACACCGGCGAGTTCACGCGCGGCGATGATCAGGTCGGGCTTGCCCGACAGCGCGCTCAGCGCCTGCTCGCCGTCGGCGCAGACCTGCAGGCGGGCATCGCAGCGCACGCTGAGCAGCATTTCGCTGAGCATGTCGCGTACCCAAGGGTCACCTTCGACGATCAGTACACTCGGTGGGGAGGGGTGCGCAGCGCTCATCGCCAAAACTCCTGAAAATCCCTGACATACAGTCCGTTGCAGCTTGCCAAGCGAGTCCTGCCACAACGATAGCGCCACCAAGCATGTTCCGGGCATAAAAAAACCCGCCGAAGCGGGTTTTTTCTGCAGCGTGTCACATCAGGCGATTTCAGCGAAGCATTCTTCGATGATCGCCAGGCCCTTGTCCAGCAGCGCGTCTTCGGCGGTCAGCGGAACCAGGATCCGCAGGACGTTGCCGTAGGTGCCGCAGGACAGCAGGATCAGGCCCTTCTCGCGAGCCTTGGCTACAACCTGGCCAACAGCGGCAGCGTTCGGGGTGTGGGTGCCTTTCTCGAAGACTTCCACAGCGACCATCGAGCCCAGACCACGTACGTCGCCGATGATCGGGTACTTCTTCTGGATTTCGCGCAGACCAGTGGTCAGGCGCTCACCGACAGCCTTGCTGCGGTCCAGCAGTTTCTCTTCTTCGAACACTTCGATCACGGCCAGGGCCGCAGCGCAAGCGATCGGCGAACCGGCATAGGTACCGCCCAGGCCGCCCGGGGCGATGGCGTCCATGTACTCGGCCTTGCCGCACACACCGGCCAGCGGGAAGCCGCCAGCGATGGATTTGGCGAAGGTGGTCAGGTCAGGCGCAACGCCCATCTGTTCCATGGCGAAGAAGGTGCCAGTACGGCCAGCACCGGTCTGTACTTCGTCGGCGATCAGCAGGATGCCGTGCTGGTCGCACAGGGCGCGCAGGCGCTGCATCAGCTCTTTCGGCGCTGGCAGGAAGCCGCCTTCGCCCTGTACCGGCTCGAGGATGATCGCGGCGATGTCGCGCGGCTCGGCGTCGTTCTTGAAGATGCGCTCGACCGAGGCGATGGCGTCGTCAACGCTGATACCGTGCAGTTCGCTCGGGAACAGGGCGCGGAAGATGCCGCCCGGCATCAGGCCCATGCCGGCGGAGTACGGCACGACCTTGCCGGTCAGGCCCAGGGTCATCATGGTGCGGCCGTGGTAGCCGCCGGTGAAGGCGATGACGCCAGCGCGGCCGGTAGCGGCACGGGCGATCTTGACGGCGTTTTCCACCGCTTCGGAGCCGGTGGTGACCAGCAGGGTCTTCTTGTCGAAGTTGCCCGGGACCAGCTTGTTGATCTTCTCGCACAGCGCTACGTAAGGTTCGTAGGCCAGCACCTGGAAGCAGGTGTGGCTGACCTTGGTCAGCTGCTCTTGCACGGCTGCAACCACTTTCGGGTGCAGGTGGCCGGTGTTGAGTACTGCGATGCCACCGGCGAAGTCGATCAGTTCGCGGCCTTCAACGTCGATCACCGTCGAGTTCTTCGCGGTATCGACGAAGATCGGGTGGATCTGGCCAACGCCACGTGGGACGGCGGCGACACGACGTTGCATCAAGGATTCGTTGGTCTTGCTCATAATGCCCTCATTGCGCCGTTCTGAATGGCGCTTTTATTCGGGGGTGGCTGGATGCGCTCGCGAACAGTATTCGTTGATCGACTGTCGTGAACGCCCGGGCCACCAGGTACTGCGATGTCAAAAAGGCCAGCGAGACGTCGCTCTCGCGCCCCGCTGGCAGAGGTAAAACCGTTACCGTGCGATCAGATGCTGATGCACAGGTATTTGATTTCGAGGTAGTCCTCGATACCGTACTTGGAACCTTCGCGGCCCAGGCCGGAGGCCTTGATGCCACCGAACGGTGCCACTTCGTTGGAGATCAGGCCGGTGTTGATACCCACCATGCCGTACTCCAGCGCTTCGGCAACACGGAACACACGGCTCATGTCGCGCGCATAGAAGTACGAGGCCAGGCCGAACTCGGTGTCGTTGGACATGGCGATGACTTCAGCCTCGTCCTTGAAGCGGAACAGCGGCGCCAGCGGGCCGAAGGTTTCTTCCTTGGCGACGGCAGCGGTCTTCGGTACGTCGACCAGGATGGTCGGCTCGAAGAAGTTGCCTTCGATGATCTTGCCACCGGCCAGCACCTTGGCGCCTTTGCCAACGGCGTCTTCGATGTGTTCCTGGACCTTGGCCACAGCCTTGCCGTCGATCAGCGGGCCAGTGGTGGTGCCTTCTTCCAGGCCGTTACCGATCTTCAGCTTGGCAACAGCCGCGGCCAGCTTCTGGGCGAACGCGTCGTAGACGCCGTCCTGCACGTAGATACGGTTGGCGCAAACGCAGGTCTGGCCGTTGTTGCGGTACTTGGAGATGATCGCGCCCTCGACCGCCTTGTCCAGGTCGGCGTCGTCGAACACGATGAACGGGGCGTTGCCACCCAGCTCCAGGGAAACCTTCTTGATGTCCTTGGCGCATTCTTCCATCAGCTGGCGACCGATTTCGGTCGAGCCGGTGAACGACAGCTTGCGCACCAGGGAGTTGCTGGTCAGCTCGCCACCCACTTCGCCGGCGCTGCCGGTAACCACGCTCAGCACGCCAGCCGGGATACCGGCACGGTGGGCCAGTTCGACCAGGGCCAGGGCGGAGTACGGGGTCTGCGAGGCCGGCTTGAGCACCATGGTGCAGCCAGCGGCCAGGGCCGGGCCGGCTTTGCGGGTGATCATGGCGGCCGGGAAGTTCCACGGGGTGATGGCCGCGGTAACACCGATTGGCTGCTTGATGACGATCAGGCGCTTGTCTGGCTGGTGGCCAGGGATGGTGTCGCCGTAGACGCGCTTGGCTTCTTCGGCGAACCACTCGATGAACGAGGCAGCGTAGGCAATTTCGCCCTTGGCTTCGGCCAGCGGCTTGCCTTGTTCGGTGGTCATCAGGCGAGCCAGGTCGTCCTGGTTCTCGATCATCAGTTCGAACCAGCGACGCAGCTTGGCCGAGCGCTCTTTGGCGGTCAGGGCACGCCAGGCCGGCAGCGCCTTGTCGGCGGCTTCGATGGCGCGGCGGGTTTCCGCAGTGCCCATCTTCGGCACGGTACCGATGACTTCACCGGTGGCCGGGTTGGTCACCTTGATGGTCTGGCCGTTGTCCGCATCCAGCCACTCACCATTGATGTAGGCTTGCTGGCGGAACAACTGAGCGTCTTTGAGCTGCATGTCGGCTTCCCGAATTGTTGATTGTTGAAAAGCGCCCAAGGCAGGGCATCGAGCGTTTGAAATCTCAAACGAATGCTAAGCGGCTGCTGGGGTGTTGGACAATAGGCTGTTCGAAAAAAAGAACGAATGGTTGAACAGCCCGTCCGAAATGGTCGTCAGAGGTTAGACCATCGAGCGGAAGGAAATGTGAAAGCCGAGCGGCTTGTCGTGACAATTTCGGTGCCTGTGGGATCGAGCGCCGCCCGCGCGGCGCTCGATCTACGCATCCATACAAAACCTACGTCAGACCCACGATGCTCAGAACGCCTTGGCCAGGTCGATCACCAGCGCCCGGTAACCTACAGAACCCGGCTGCCGGCTGTGCACCTTCAACTCCACCAGCACCTCCTGTGTGCCGCGCCGCACCTCGTTCAACACGGTAGTGGTGAGTTTTTCCGGCGTGAGGAAATTCACCGAAGCCGAGTAGATGAACTGGGTGTCGGTTTCCGGCCGGTAGGCCACCACCGAAGTCACCGGGCTGTACCACTCGTCACCGCGCTCTTTGCCGTACTCCCATACCTGCTCGACGGTGCCCTTGGCCTCGTCGATGCGGTACTCCACCGCACGGCTGTAGTTACCGGTCAGCCTGGTCGGCGCAAAGTCCCGGCCCCAGCCATTGTCGAACACGGTCAGCGTGCCTTTGCCGGTCAGCCAGGCGGTGTGCTGGGTCCACGACCAGTCGAAGCCTTCAGCTGCGACCGGGGTAAGTACTTTCTCGCGCAGGCGCTCAGGCCACCCCTGGGGCGAAGCGAGGATCCACTTCACCTGCTTGTCGCGGCCAATCTTCACCACGCCCTGATGACGTGCTGAAACGATGATGCTGTCGTCATCGGCGTCGTAGTCGATGGCATTGACGTGCGCCCAGTTACGTCCGGTCCCTACCCCCGGGGTGTCACCAAACGGCAAGTCGCCTTCAGCCAGTTCGTTGGCCAGCCGCTCGTCCTGCTTGTGCACGCCTTGCGGCAACTGGATTGCTGCCTTGCCCAGGGTTTCCAGGAGGTCGCCACGGTACGGGTCGAGAATCTGGTTGAGGTCCCAGAAGTCCAGCACATCACCGGCCTCGTCGACCTCGATGATGTGGTCGCGGATCGAACGCACGCGCTTGCCGTCAGGCCGGCGATAGTCGCTGGTGCCCACCCGCAGCAGGTAGGTGCCGTTGGCTGTCTCGCGGATTTCGTGCGAGAAGTCGGCGAACTTGTCGGGCAGGCTGCGCTGCCAGATGCGCCGGCCCAGCAGGTCGTACTTGGAATAGGTCTGGCCCTGGCCCCAGATCAGCTTGCCGTCGCGGGTCTGCTGGAAGCCCATGGTGCCACCCAGGCCATCGCGGCGGTTGGAGTCGTGGATCTGCTCGATGTCCAGGTACCAGCGCACGTCACCGTTGCTGTCGGCGATCCAGTTGTTGCCCACCTGGTCCCATTCCGCCGCGCCACCCAAGGCATTCCACTTGAACGCGCGACCACCAGGGATTTCACCGAGCAGGTGGTTGAACAGGTACAGGCGCTTTTCGAACCCCGGCGCCACCTTGATCGGCTCCACTTCCGGCAACGCTGCGGTCTGCTTCGCCACCACCGGCAAGCGTACCGCCGGGGCGTAGATCTGGTACTGCTCGCGAATACGTTCGCCATCGAGCTTGTAGGTCACTTCCACCTGGTTGACGTGATCCGGGTACAGGCCGAATACCGGGATGCCGCCATAGGTCCATAACGATCGGTCGGACACCTCGTAGGCGATATCCACACCGCGTTCACCGCGCCCCAGCACGCGCACATGGGCGGCGCTCAGGCTGCGCCCGCCGTCGCGGATGATCGCGGTCAGCGGCGCCAGGCGGTACGGGTTGACCACCACGTCGCCGAGCAGCGCCTGGTCAGGTTCGGGGACCTTGGCCGTCAGGCAGGCGCCTTCAGGCAATGCAGGGGTTTCGGTCTTGGCATTCATGGCAAAGCTCCTTGTGCTCAGAAGTCGTAACGGGCGGTGGCGCCAAACGTGCGCGGGGTACCGAGCACGCCGGCGTAGCCACCGTTGGCGGAATTCCACAGGCTGGTGAAGTAGGTCTTGTCGCCGGCGTTTTTCACCCACAGCGACAGGTCGACCACGCCATCGCCCTGGTCCAGGCGCACACCAGCGGAAAGGTTGACCAGTGCATAGCTGGGGATCTGGCCGAAATCGGAATCATCGATGGTGCCAACCGCCTTCGAGCGGAAGGCGTAGCTCGCGGTGACGTAAGGCTCGACATGGTCGGTGGCCTGCCACTTGTACTGGGTGTTGAGGTTGGCGATGTACTTGGAGGCGCCCACCACCTGGTGGCCCGACAGGTCGCAGGTGGCGGTGGCATTGGCCAGGCTTACCTCGGGTGGGCATGGCGCATCTTCATACTCGGTGTAGCGCACGTCGTTCCACGAGCCGTTGAAGTTGACCGTGAGGCCACGGATCGGCAACGCCGTGGCTTCGAACTCCAGGCCACGCGAGCGCACGCTGCCGGCGTTGGCCAGGTACTGTACGCGGTTGATCTGGTCGTAGACGTTGGCCTGGTAGCCATGCACTTCGGTCCAGAACAGGTTGGCATTGAGTTGCAGGCGGTCGTCGAACAGCGTGCTTTTCAAGCCGACTTCGGCGTTGTTGACCCGCTCGGTGCCAACCAGCAGCGAATCAGTGCCCAGCCGTGGCGCAGCACCAACGGTCAGGTTGATGCCCCCAGACTTCTCGCCATGGGTCAGGGTGGCGTAGCCCAGCAATTGCTCGTTGAAGCGGTAGCTCAGGCCAAGCAGGCCGGAGGGGCTGAAGCTGTACTGGTTGAGGTCACCCGAGTCATAGGCCCCGACCCTGCCCTGGCGCGCGGCAGCGGCCGCACCGGTCACGGCTGCACCGCCGGTCGGTGCGTCACGGGTTACCCAGGCGCTTTTTTCTTCATAGGTACCGCGGACGCCGGCGGTGAAGTCCAGGCGCTCGGTGATGTGCCAGGTGCCTTGGGCAAACAAGGCGTAGCTGTCGGTATCGATATGGCCGTTGCCGATGGTGTCGACATTGGCCAGGGCCCCGGCCGGCGTGATGTTCCAGATATCCGCCTGCGGCCCGTAATAAGTGAAGGACTTGTTGTCCAGGTCCTGCTTGAAGTAGTAGGCGCCCAGTACGTAGTCGAAGGCACCACCGGTGGGCGAAGCCAGGCGGATTTCCTGGGAATACTGCTTGTCGCGCACCGACACCCCGGCACTGTAGAACACCGGCACATTGAGACCGTCGTCGTTGCGCGGCGTGAAGTCCCACCAACGGTAGGCAGTGATCGAGGTCAGGGTGAAGTCGTTGGGCAGGGTCCAGTTGGCCTCGACCGAGGTACCGCCCTGGAACACCGTTACCTGCTGGTCGGCGTCGAAATTGACCTTGCGATCCTTGCCCGATACCAGTGTCGCGCCGGCCTGCGCGGCCAGGCTTTCGTAGCGGTTGACGCCATTGATGGTCGGCCCGGTGCTGTACAGGCTGAGGATGCCGTTGTCCGAGTCCTCTTCGTTGTACTCGCCAATCCAGCGCAGGTTGAAGGTGTCGCTGGGCTGGAACAGCAACTGGGTACGAAAGCCCTGGCGCTTGCCGCCGTTGAGGTCTCCGCCGTCATGGATGTTCTTCACGTAGCCGTCGTCTTCGGTCCGGTAGGCGCTGATGCGCCCGGCCAGGGTTTCGCTGATCGGCCCCGAGAAGCTGCCCTGGGTCTGCAGGTAGCCGTCTTCGCCAATCGATTGCTGGATGCTGCCCTCGCGATGGAAGGTCGGCTTGCGCGTGGTGATGTTGAGCACGCCGGCCGTGGTGTTCTTGCCGAACAGCGTGCCTTGCGGGCCACGCAGCACCTCCAGTTGCTCGACATCGAGCAGGTCGAACACGGCCATGCCCGGGCGGCCGAGGTAGACGTTGTCGAGGTAGATGCCGACGCTGCCCTCCAGGCCGTCACTGGCCGGGTTGTTGCCCAGGCCACGGATCGAAATGCTCGACTGGCGCGCATGCACATAAGCGACGTTGGTACTGGGCACCAGCTGTTGCAGATCTTGCACGCGGTAGATGCGCTGGGTTTCCAGGGTTTCGCTGTCGAGCACGCTGATCGGCGCGGGTACGCTTTGCGCGGTCTCTTCGCGACGGCGGGCATTGACCGTCACAGTGCCGAGCTTGGCTTCCTGCTCTAGCGCGGGGGTGGCAGTGACCGGCTCGGCGGCGAAGCTGCCGCTGGACGCCGCCAGCAGCACGCCGGCGGCCAGGGGTTGCAAGGTGAAACGCGACGCGCGCACAGGCCAACGGGAAAATCCGGACATGCAAATGCTCCTTGAGGCGAGGCCCTGGCGAGCATTTCCGTTGGCGGAACCGAATCGCGATCAGTCGGGCTTATATTCTTTTAAGAAATATAAATATTTTGAATTCATATTTTGTGGAATAAGTGACACCCTTTATAAGGGGGCTAACCCTTGTCAGCAATTGCATTCGACCGAAAGTTTCAATGTAAAAAATGCATATCGATCTCCGTCAGTTGCGTCACTACATTGCCCTCGTCGAGCACCGCAGCTTCGTCGCTGCGGCGGCTGCGGTTAACCTTTCGCAGTCGGCGTTCAGCCGCAGTATCCAGACCCTGGAACACAACATCGGCTGCCGCCTGGTCGACCGGGCCAGCAAGGAACTGGCACCGACCCGCCAGGGCCTGCTGGTACTGGAGCATTCACGGCGGCTGGTGCACGGCGCGCACAACCTGGTCAACGAGATTCACCAGTTCAACGGCGCCACCACTGGCGTGGTGCGTTTCGGTTCCGGCCCGGCGCCGGCCGGTGGCCTGGTGCCGCGCGCAGTCGCGCGCTTCGTCGCCGAGTACCCGGCGGCGCGTACCTGCTTCCAGGTGGATAACTGGCAGGCACTCAATCGCAAGCTGGTAGCCGAGGAAATCGAATTCTTCGTTGCCGACACCCGCCAGTTCGAGTCCGACCCGGACTACCAGGTCCACAAGCTGACGCCGCAGCGCTGGCACTTCTGCTGCCGCGCCGGGCACCCGCTGACCGAGCGCGATAGCGTGCGGGCGCGAGACCTGTTCGACTACCCGCTGGCCACCACCTTCCGCCCGCCGAATATCCGCAAGATTCTCAGCGACCTCAGCGGGCGACAGGATTTCTTGCCGTCGGTGGAGTGCGAGCATGGTTATGCGCTGCTGAACGTGGTGTTGCATTCGGACACCATCGGCATCGCCTGCAATGCCAATCTGCGGCCGTATCAGCGTGAGGGAGGGTTGGTGGCGTTGCAGCTGGCCGGTCTCAAGCCGGAGCAGGAAGAAGCGTTCTATACCCGTTATGGCGTGGTGAGCCGCGTGGGCTATGGCTTGTCGCCCTTGGCGCAGGGGTTGGTCAGGCAGTTGATTGCCTGTGATACCGAGGTGTAGCTGGCCTGTCGGCAAAAGGGCCGCAAAGCGGCCCCGGCAATGTCAGCCTTTACGCGTAGTCCGACTCAATTGGCCATCGACACCCACCGGCACCTCGCCAGCGAGAGTCACCCGGCGCACTATCCTGGGCTGGGTCCCATAATCATCCACCGCATAATGCTGCGTCGCCCGGTTGTCCCAGATCGCCACGTCCCCCGCCTGCCAGCGCCAGCGTACGGTGTTCTCCAGGCGTGTCACGTGCCCCTGCAGCAACGCGAACAAGTGCTGCGAATCGGCCAGCGAATAACCTTTGATGCGCTTCACAAAATGCCCCAGCTGCAACACCCGCTCGCCACTGATCGGGTGCACGCGCACCACCGGGTGTTCGGTCTCGTACACGGTAGAAGTGAACACCTTGCGATAACGCTCCAGCTTGGCCGGGTCTACGTCGGGCTTCACCGTGGCATAGTCGTATTCGTTGCTGTGCACCGCCCACAGCTTGTCGGCGAGTTCGCGCAGCGGCTCTGACAGTTCCTGGTAAGCAGCGGCAGTGTTGGCCCACACCGTGTCACCGCCCGAGGCCGGCGCCACCACGCTGCGCAGGATCGAGGCCTTGGGGTAGGCGTCGACGAACGTCACGTCGGTGTGCCAGGAATTGGCCCGCTGGCCTTCCGCACCATCGAGCTGCAACAGGTAGCTGGTACCGTCGACCACCGGTACGGTGGGGTGGGCAACCGGCTCGCCGAGCAACTTGGCAAAGGCTTCCTGGCTCTGGTCATCCAGCTGGGTCTGGCCGCGGAAGAAGATCACCTTGTGCTTCACCAGGGCGGCCTGGATGGCATCAATGGTGGCGGCATCGAGGTCGGCAGACAATTGCACGCCACGGATTTCGGCACCGATGCGGCCGGCAACCGGGTGGATGTCAAGTTCGAGGGTTTGTGGCGCGGTGGCCAGTGCAGCGTTGCTCATGGTCTTGGTCCTTGCAGTCATGGTCGGGGGTTAGAATTCAGCGGGCGGCCTGCACGGCCTGCTGCTGGTTCAGGGCAGCATCGAGAAAGCGTGGCTCGATCCATTCGGCTACCTGGAAACCGCGGCGGATCAGGCGTTCCTTGGCGGCCAGGTCAACGCCTTGCTGCAACTGGCCAACGAAATCGGCGTCCAGCCGTGGGTCGAAGTAATGGGCGAGGTCTTCCTGGGCAAGGTCATCGCGCAGGATGCTGCGCGGCCAGTTGCCGTTGGCAGCCACCAGGTCGACATAGGCCTCGCGGTTGTGCTCGTCACGCAGCCAGCTGCTGGCCTGCTGCTGGGCGTTGACCAGGCGCTGGACCAGCTCCGGGTATTTGCGGATGAAATCGCCCGTCCCCAACAGCACCGCCTGGGTACTTCCGGCACCTTGCAGGTCGCGGGAGCTGATCGGCAGCTCGACCAGCCCGCGTTCACGTAACGACAGCAGGCTGGAAAGGCCCCAGGTGGCGTCGACCTGCCTGGCGGCCAACGCCGCGTTGGCGGCGTTGAAGTCCAGGTTGATGACTTTCAGGTCGCGCTCGGTCAGGCCCTGGCTGGCCAGGGCGCTGGCGAACGACAACTGGTTGGCGGTGCCGCGGAATACCGCCACGCGTTTACCCTTGAGGTCGTGCAAGGTCTTGATGCCGGAACCGGGTACCACGCCCAGGTAGCTCTTCACGCCACGCACGCCAGCCGAGAGCACGTGGGTGTCCAGGCCATTGGCTTTGCCAACGATCGCGGCCAGGTCGCCCAGGTAGGCGAAATCGGCCTGGCCGTTGGCCAAGGCCTCGTTGATCACAGGGCCCGCCCCTTTGAAGAAGTGCCAGTCGATGCGGATGCCGTCCCTGGCGAATTCCTTCTCCAGCAGCTGCTGGTCACGCAGCACGTCGACCACGCCGCCAGCGCTGGGCTTGCTACCCGCGCTCAGGTCGGGCACGGCGATACGAATGCTGTCTGGCTTGGCGGGCTCGGCCGCGTGGCTGGCAAGGGTAAAGGCCAGCCCGAGGGCGGTGACCAGGTGGCGTAACGGGGTTTTCATGGCGAGGCTCCTTGGCAGGCTGCCACCGGCGATGGCCGGCGCTTTGGCCAGAAGCTAGGCAGGTCTGGTTAGAACCTCCAAAGATCAAAACTTCATTTTTTAGTAACTGAAAGACATAAATGAGGATCCATGCGGGGCACGAGGTGGCTTGCGGGAAACGCATGGAAAATATGAGGAAAACGCAACGACGAGGGGGTTCCGCATGCATGGCTTGCATGCTCTTATCTCTTGATTATTGCTTGTGCAATTTTTTAATTCCATAAGTGAATAACATTGGAACGCTTCGAGAGATGGCCGATGAATGGAATTCTGAGCAGAGGGCGGAGTTGGCTGCGGGGGCCGCTGCGCGACCCGATCGCGACGCAAGGCCGCTCCCACAAAAGCCGCGTCTTGCCATGGGCAGTACCGGTATGCATTGCACTGCTGTGGGTAGTGGCGAGCCGGCAGCACTGGATGAGCGAGCAGATCCTGCCGGCCCCTTCGCTGGTGTGGCAGAGCGCGCTGGAGTTTGGCTCCGGCGAACTCTGGGGGCACGTGTGGATAAGCCTGCAGCGGCTGTTCTGGGGACTGCTGGCGGGCATCAGCAGCGGCCTGCTGCTCGGCGCCTGGCTGGGCACCTCACGCCATGCACAGACCCTGGTGCTGCCAACCTTCGTGGCCCTGGCGCAGATCCCCACCCTGGCCTGGATCCCGCTGTTCATGCTGTTCTTCGGCATCGGCGAGCTGCTCAAGCTGGTGGTGCTGGTAAAGGCCGTGGTGGTGCCGGTGACCCTGCACACCCTGGTCGGCGTGCGCGATGCACAGCCCAAGCTGCGCGAAGCCGCTGCCGCCTTGCGCCTGCCGGGCCATCTGTTGTTCCTGCGCCTGCTGCTGCCGGCCGCGCTGCCCGCCTTCCTCACCGGCGTGCGCCTGGCCCTGGCAACCGGCTGGACCTCGTTGCTGGCGGTTGAATTGCTCGCCTCCAGCGAAGGCATCGGCTACCTGATGGTCTGGGGCCGGCAGCTGTTCATGCTCGACCTGGTGCTGCTGTGCATCCTGGTGATCGGCCTGGTTGGCGCGCTGCTCGAACGCGGCTTCTCGACCCTGGAACGGCGCCTGCTGTACTGGCCGCAACCCGCCACCGGCGAACAACAGCGCGGGCCAATTCCACGTGGCTGGCAAAGCCTGCTGTTACCGGCGGCACTGCTGGCGCTGTGGCAGGCCAGCAGCAGCTTCGGTTGGGTTGACCCGAACATCCTCACTTCCCCGCTGAACGTACTGCACACGCTGTTCAGCGGCCTGGCCGATGGTTCGCTGCCAGAGGCCATGCTGCTGAGCCTGCAGCGCACCCTGACCGGCCTGCTCCTGGGCGGCGGCGCGGGCTTGCTCGGCGGGCTGTTGCTGGGGTTGTCGCGCCAAGCAGAACGCCTCTTCGGGCCAAGCCTTTCGGCACTGCGCCAGGTGGCACTGTTCGCCTGGGTACCCTTGCTCACCGCCTGGTTCGGCCTGGGCGAAGGGGCCAAGAACGTATTCGTCGGCCTGGCCGCATTCTTCCCGCTGCTGATCGCCACCCAACGTGGTATCGCCGGCCTGTCACCACAACTGGGCGAAGCGGCCCGCACACTGCGCCTGAACCTGTGGCAACGCCTGCGCCTGCTGGTGCTGCCGGGTACCGCGCCGGCGATCTTCGCCGGCCTGCGCCTGTCACTGATCTATGCCTGGCTCGGCACCATCGGCGCCGAGTACTTCATGCCCTCGGACGGCGGCATCGCCAGCCTGATGATCGGCGCCCAGCAACTGTTCCGCATGGACCAGGTCATGGCCGCGATGGTCCTGATCGGCCTGGTCGGCGCCCTGCTTGGCACCCTCGGTCAACGCCTCGAATCGCGCGCCACGCGCTGGAGAACCGCATGAACGCCTTCAATGCATCACACCTGCACGCGGCCAACCAGGCCGACACCACGCCACCGCTGGTCAGCTTCGAAGGCGTCGGCAAAACCTTCAGCGTCGATGGCCAGCCGTTCGAGGCCATCCGCAATTTCAACCTGGCTATCAACGAAGGCGAGTTCATCGCCATCGTTGGCGCCTCGGGCTGCGGCAAGTCGACTCTGCTGCGCCTGCTGGTCGGGCTGGACACCGACTACAGCGGCAGCATCCGCGTCGATGGCCAGGCGGTCAGCGGCATCGGCGGCGAGCGTGGCATCGTGTTTCAGGAGCATCGCCTGTTCCCTTGGCTGACGGTGGAGCAAAACATCGGCCTGGGCCTGGTCAACGAAAACCTGACCCAGGGCGAGCGGGCCCGGCGTGTGCACGAGTTCGTGCAACTGGTGGGCCTGATCGGTTTCGAATCGGCCTATCCGCACCAGCTGTCCGGCGGCATGGCCCAGCGCGTGGCAATTGCCCGTGGCCTGGTGGCCAGCCCACGCATCCTGTTGCTCGACGAGCCGTTCGGCGCACTCGATGCACTGACCCGCCAGCAGCTGCAGGACGAACTGCTGGCTATCCGCGAACGCGCCGGCATCACCACCTTGCTGGTGACCCACGATGCCGAAGAAGCCACCTACCTGGCCGACCGGGTCGTGGTGCTGGAGCCGCGCCCCGGTCGCATCAAGTCGGTGGTGGAAGTCGACCTGCCGCACCCGCGCCTGCGCTCTGGTGCGGCATTGCATGGGCTGCGCGAAAGGGTCCTGCATCAGATCACCGGTGACGGCGGCTACCTGCCGCCGCCAACACGCCGGGTAGAAGGGTTGCGGCCAGAACTGATCGCCTTCTAGGTCCGCTCCGATGCCGGAAAGAACGCTCGACTGCGGATGTGGTACTGCGTGCATTCGATAACAACCTGATCGAGCAATACAGCAGCCACATGGCCAAGGGGGTGCAGCTATGCCACCCCCAGCCCGCGCAAGTAATCCCAGGGGTAGATACCCCGTTGGTGGCCATCGCTGAACAATAGTTGCACGCCGTACCCCTGCGGCTCGATTTGCTCTACCCGTACATCGTCCTGCACCACGCCAATTGCACCGCGCAAATGGGCGGCACGGCATTGCGAGCACGGGCAGGCACCGCGCAAGCGCGCATGGCTGATGACCTGCTCGCCATCCTGCCAGCGCACGGTCAGTTGCCCTGCCTCGCGTTGATTGCGTATTGCACTCGGGCTGTTCATCAAGCAGCCCCGCGCAGCTGCGCCAAGGCGATGCGCACGGCCTTGCGTACTTCTGGATCGCTGTCCGCTTCGGCCGCCTGCAACGCCGGCAAGGCACGGGCTTGCCCCAGTTCACCGAGCGCCAGCGCGGCTTCCTTGCGCAGGTTGGCAACGCCATGGCCGAGCAAGTCGGCCAAGGCATCCAGCGCCTCGCCATGACGCAAGCGACCCAACGAGCGGGCAGCGCGCAGGCGTACTTGCCAGAAGCCATCGTCCAGCGCCGCCGCCAGTGCCGGTCCCGCCTGGGCATGGCCCACCTTGCCCAGCGTCGTCGCGGCTTCTTCGCGCACTTGCCAGGCGGCATCGCGCAGGGCGCCAACCAGCGTCGGCAACACCGCAGGATCACGTGCAAGCCCCAAGGCGCCAATCGCTGCGCGACGTACTTCGGTGTCGGGCTCATGCTCGGCCAGCTTCGCCAAGGCGGGAAGCGCTGGCGTGTGCCTGAGCCAGCCCAGAATACCCACGGCTTCGCGACGCACTGCCGCGTCCTGGTCCTGCAGCGCTCGCAGCGCAGGCCCGGCAGCATCGTCCAGGCGCAACTCACGCAGGGCGCGCAAGGCACTGGCGCGGACAAAGCCATCGGCGTGGGTCGTCCACGGCAGAATCAACAGGCCGGCTTCCGGGGTCTTCAGCTCGCTGAGGCTCTGCGCAGCAGCCAGGCGTACGGCTTCGGCACCATCCGCCAGCGCGGCGCACAAAGCCTGGACCACTTCCGGCTCCTCCCAGGCTTCCAGCAGGCGCGCGGCCTCGGCGCGCACGTCGTCAGCGCCATCGACCAACAAGGCATCGGTGAGCCACGGCAAGGCCTCGGGGTCCTCCAGGTCGGCCAGTTCGATCAAGGCAATGCGCCGCACGCCGGCGTCGTCGGCTTCGAGGCGTGGCTGCAGAGCGAGAATGTCGGGGTTGTCGGTGCTTCGTACAGTCATAGCGCGATCCTGAGCGGCGGATGGTCGGTGGCGGGCAGGCCAAGCGGCGTCAGGCGCGGCAGTTCGCGGCCTTCTTCATGGCGCAGCAAGGCCAGGCAATGGCGTTTGAGGTGGGTGAATTCAGGGCTGGTCAACAGGCTGGCGCGCCGCGGGCGGGCAAAGTCCAGGCGCAGGTCTTCGATGAAGCGACCGGGGCGCGGGCTCATCACCAAAATACGGTCGGCCAGGAACAGGGCTTCGTCGATATCGTGGGTGACGAATACCACGGTAGTGCGAATGCGCGCCCAGATATCCAGCAGCAGCTCCTGCATGCGCGAGCGGGTTTGCGCATCCAGGGCACCGAAAGGCTCGTCCATCAGCAGCAGGCGCGGGCGGTTGATCAGCACCCGGGCGATCTCGGCACGCTGCTGCATGCCGCCGGACAACTGGCTGGGCCAGCGCTCGGCGAAGTCGGCCAGGCCCACCAGCTGCAGCATTTCGCGTGCCTGCTGGCGGCGCTCGTTCTTGTCCAGGCCTTGCATCTTCAGGCCGAAGCCGACGTTGTCGAGCACGCTGCGCCAGGGCAGCAAGGTGTGGTGCTGGAACACCATGCCGCGCTGCGGCGACGGCCCGGCGATGGCCTGGCCATCCACGTTCAGTTGGCCGCTGCTTGGCACCAGGTGTCCGGCCAGGGCGCCGAGCAGGGTCGACTTGCCACAGCCGGACGGCCCGAGGATACAGACGAACTCCCCTGGCTCCACGGCAAAGTCCAGGCGCTGCACCGCCTCGAAGGCTTCACGGCCCTGCCCCAGTCGAATCGACAGGCCATGCCCATCGATACGCGCGGGCGCCTGTTGGTAACGGTTCATCAGGCGGCCCTCGGTGTGCAGTACCAGGGCGTGGCCAGCGCGCCCAGGCGCTTGACCAGGGCGCTGCTGCCCATGCCCAGCACGCCAATCAACAGCATGCCGACGATGATGTCAGGGTAGTTCTGCAAGGTGTACGACTCCCACGTGTAGTAACCGATGCCGAACTGCCCGGCGATCATCTCGGCAGTGACCAGGCAGAACCACGAGGTGCCCATGCCGATGGCAAGGCCCGTGACGATGCTCGGCAACGCGCCAGGCAGTACCACTTCGCGCAAAATCGCCCAGCGCCCGGCGCCAAGACTACGCGCCGAGGCCACCAAGCGTGGGTCGACGGCTTCCGCGCCATGCACGGTGTTGAGCAGGATCGGGAACAGCGCACCGGTGAAGGTAATGAACACCATCGACAGCTCCGACGACGGGAACATCAGGATCGCCAGCGGGATCCACGCCACAGCCGGTATCGGCCGCAGAACTTCAAGTGGCGGCAGCAAGGTGTCCTCGGCCCATTTCGAGCGGCCGATCAGCAGGCCGATGGCCACCCCTAGCAATGTCGCAGCGGCGTATCCGGCAAACACCCGCGACAGGCTGCTGCCCAGGTGCGCCAGCAGCGCGCTGGAGGCCAGCAACTGCCAGGCCGCCTCCAGCACCGCTTGCGGCGTGGGGACGTAAGTGAAGGTCAGCAGGCCGAGGTCCAGCTTGACGCTTGAGGCCACATGCCAGAACAACAGGCAGGCCAGCAGCGAAGCCAGGCGCAGGGGCCAGCGCTTGAGGACGCGGGTCATCTCGGGCCTCCCGGTCAGCGCTGGGCGACCAGCTTCTGGTTGGCACTGACGAAGTCCAGCGCTTCGCCACCATGCGCCTTGGCGTACTGTTCGGCCTGGTCCTTGAGCAGGAAGGCGGCCAGCTCGCCGTGGGCATTGCGCACGAACCAGGCCTGGTTGGCCAGCAGCTTGATGCCGCTGTCGGCAGCCTGGGCGTAGATCGCGCGGATGTCCTTGCCTTCCTGTTCCAGCTGGGCCAGCGCGCCAAGGGCAGCTTCTGGCGAGGCATAGTGGCGCACCTTGTCTTCACCGCGCACCCAGATCTGCGCCAGGCGGCTGAAGTCGGTGATCGGCTTGCCCGTAAGCGCATCGTTGGCCTTGAGCGGCAGCGGGTCGTAGTGCTTCAGCGCCTCGTCGTAATCCAGGCCGGCCTGCTTGAAGGCCGCACGGATGTACTGGTCGTCGATGAACTGGTCGGTGTCGAGGCCGCGGTCGGTCCTCTTCAGCAGCTTGAGCGTGTCGATGGAGGTCGTTACCGCCTGGCGGTATTCAGGCTTCCAGGTCAGGTCGCGGGTCTGCAGACCGAGCGGGCCGTGGAACAGGTAATTGACCTCGGCCTCGATGCCGGTGACCTTCTCGATCAGTTCGCTGTACTTTTCCGGTTCTGCAGCGATCAGGCGGTCGGCTTCCAGGCTGGCGCGCAGGTAGGCGGTAACCACTTCCGGGTATTTCTTCGCATAGTCGGCGTCCACCAGCGCGCCATGGAATGTCGGCGCGTTGGCCTGGGCACCGTCGTAGATCTTGCGGGCAAAGCCGCGGTTGGGGAACAGCTCGGCGAACGGCACGAAATCGGCGTGGGCTTCGATGCGGTTGCTGCGCAGGGCGGAACCGGCGATCTCCGGCGCCTGGGCGATGATTCGCACGTCTTTCTGCGGGTCCCAGCCTTGGGCCGCGACGGCGCGCAGCAGCATACCGTGGGCGGTGGAGGCGAACGGCACGGAAATGGTCTTGCCCTTGAGTTCAGCCAGCGACTGCACCTTCGACGCTGCCGGTACGACAATACCGTTGCCGCTGCCATGCACACTGCCCGACAGCACGCTGATGAACAGGCTGCGCTTGCCGGCATCCAGGTGCGCGACGCCGTTGAACGAGCCGGGGAAATCGGCCATGGCGCCGAAGTCGAGCTTGCCGGCGACCATCTCGTTGGTCAGCGGCGCGCCGCTGGTAAAGTTCTTCCATTCGATCTGATACTGGGCATCCTTGTACTTGCCATCGTGCGGCAGGTACTTGTCGAGCAGGCCCAGTTCGCGAATCAGCAAGCCGCCAGTAGCGCAGTTGATGGTGGTGTCCTGGGTGCCGATGGCGATGCGGATGGTTTCGGCGCTGGCATTCAGGCCGGCGAGCGCCAGCGCGAGGCCGGCCATGGTTGCTACAAGGCGCATGGGTGTTTCCCCTCGAATCGTTTTGAGTTGTGTAATCGTCTCCGCCACCGGGCCTGGGTGGTGGGAAACGAGGGGGCATTACAGGAGGGCGTCCGGTGGTTCGCCGGATGGCGGCAATGAATCAGCGCAGCAGGTACGGGATGTCGACCTTCACCGCGCCAGTAGGGCAGTCTTTCTCGCAGGGCATGCAGTACCAGCACTCGTCGAAGGCCATGTAAGCCTTTTGCGTGGCGGGGTTGATCGCCAGCAGGTCCATTGGGCAGACCTCGACACAGACAGTGCAGCCTTTTTCGGCGATGCACTTGTCTTCGTCGATGGTCACCGGGGCGCTGCTGCGAAAGAAGATTTCCTGGGGCTGGTAGGCCATTTCACGGGGTCCTTGGGGCCTTCGGCCCGCTGTTTTGTTCAGGCAGCATCGGCTTTTACCCGCAGCCGGTCATAGGCAGTCTGTTCCTGTGCATCCAGCGCAATCAGGTACGGCTCGACTGCTTTCTTGAAACTGGTCATTTCACCGTTTTCGCCTTTTTTCAGGTGGCAATGGCAGAACCACTCGGCATCGTTGCGCTCGGGAAAGTCCACCCGGTGGTGGTACAGGCCCCAGCGGCTTTCCGCGCGGAACAACGAAGCGCGCGCCGCCATCTCGGCGCAGTCGCGGATCACCGAGACTTCCATGGCGCGCATCAGCTCATGCGGGTTGCTGGCCTTCATCTGCTCGAGATCACGCTCGATCTCGGCAAAGCGCGTCAGGCCGATTTCCATTTTCCTGGTCACCTTCGGCGGCTGCAGGTAATCGTTCACCATGCGGCGCAGCTTGTATTCCACCTGCGCCGGCGGCAAACCATGCTCACGCTGCAACGGCGCGAACACCCGCGCGCGTTCGCGCTCGACCTGCCCGGCATCGACCTCGGCCAGTTCCCGCCCGGCCACGTACCGTGCGGCGTTCACACCGGCAAACCAGCCGTAGGTAAACGCGCCTAGCATGTAGTTGTGCGGTACCGCAGCCATGTCGCCTGCGGCATACAGGCCTTTGACGCTGGTCTCGGCCTTCTCGTTGACCCACACCCCCGAGGCCGAATGCCCCGAGCAGAAGCCGATTTCGGAAATATGCATTTCGACCATGTGCTGGCGATAGTCGGTGCCACGCCCGGCATGGAACTGGCCACGGCTGGGGCGTTCGTTGCTGTGCAGAATCTCTTCGATGTTCTGGATGGTCTCCTCGGCCAGGTGGTCAAGCTTGAGGAACACCGGGCCGTTGCCGCCTTCGAGTTCCTGGTGGAACTCCCACATCATCTGCCCGCTCCAGTAATCGCATTCGATGAAGCGCTCGCCCTTGCTGTTGGCGGTATAGCCACCCAGCGGGCCGGTGACATAGGCACAGGCCGGGCCGTTGTAGTCCTTGATCAATGGGTTGATCTGGAAGCACTCGAGGTTGGCCAGCTCGGCGCCAGCATGGTAGGCCATGGCGTAACCGTCACCCGCGTTGGTCGGGTTCTCGTAGGTCCCCATCAGGTAGCCGGACGACGGCAACCCCAGGCGCCCGGCGGCGCCGCAGGCGAGAATCACCGCCTTGGCCCGCACCACGCGGAACTCGCCGCTGCGGCAGTCGAAGCCGAGGACACCCGCCGCCGCCCCTTCCCCATCGAGCAGCACACGGGTGCACACCATGCGGTTGCTGATCTCTACCCGGGCGCGCTTGAGCTGGCGGTACAGCACCTTCTTGATGTCGTGCCCCTCGGGCATCGGCAGCACATAGGCGCCCATGTGGTGAACCTTCTTCACCGCATAATCACCGGTTTCGTCCTTCTCGAACTTCACGCCCCAGCGGTCGAGCTGCTCGATGGTCTGGAAACTGTGGGTCGCGTAGGCATGGACCGTGGCCTGGTTGACGATGCCGTCATTGGCCACGGTGATCTCCTTGGTGTATTGCTCGGGGGTGGCGTGGCCGGGAATGATGGCGTTGTTCAGGCCATCCATACCCATGCTGATGGCACCGCTGCGCTTGACGTTGGCTTTGTCCAGCAGCAGCACGCGCAAGTGCTTGTCGTGCTCCTTGGCCTTGATCGCCGCCATCGGCCCGGCAGTACCACCGCCGATGACGATGATGTCGTAGTCCTGGGTCTGGATACTCATGCCTTGCTCCCCTTCTGACGGTCGATACGCAGGCGGTACTGAAAGGCATCGCCACGGTAATACAGGTGTTCGAAGTCCAGGGGTGTGCCATCGGCGGCGTGGGTCAGACGCTCGATACGCATGATTGGCGAACCCTCCTCCACCTCCAGCGCCTGGGTCAGGTCGCTGTCGGCCAGCACCGCATCGATCGCCAGGTCGGCGTGGCCGAGCGCGATGCCGCAGTCGTTTTCCAGCAGCAGGAAGATGTCACGGGTGACCAGATCGGCCTTTTCCAGTCTTTCGCCAACGGCCTTCGGCAACCAGGTCAGTTCCAGGGACACCGGCTCGCGGTTGATCAGCCGCACGCGGTGGATCTCGGTGACCAGGCTGCCCTCCTCGACCTGCAGGCGCGCCGCCACCAGGGCACTGGCGGGCACATGACGGAAGCTGCGCAGGCGGTTGATCACTTCGTAGCCCATCTGCGTCAATGACTCGCCCAGGCCCTGCAGTGTGCTGACGTTCTGGAACGCCTTGGGCTTGGCGACGAAGGTACCTTTACCGTGGATCTTGAAGATCAGCCCTTCTTTCTGCAGGTCGCCGAGTGCCTGGCGCACGGTTATGCGGCTGACATTGAATGCCTTGCCCAGCTCGCTTTCGGAGGGCATGCGGCTGTGCGACGGATAGGTGCCGTCAAGGATGCGCTCGCGCAGCAGTTCCTTCAGCTGGGTATAGAGCGGTACCGGGGACAGGGGAAGCAGTTCGGCCATAAGTCTCTTCGCTGGTCAGTGACTTGTTATAACAAGTTGTGACCAGAGCCTAGAGGGTATAAGCCTCGACAGGCAAATACTGATATCGCATATGGTTAGACGGATTTGCTGTGGCTTGTGCCGGCCCTGTTCGACACCTCCCGCCCCAAAGGAAAAACAGCTACAGATCAAGGCGATGGACGCCATGGGCACAGATGGGTATCATGCGTGCGCGTTGCACTCGTAGCTCAGCTGGATAGAGTACTGCCCTCCGAAGGCAGGGGTCGTGGGTTCGAATCCCGCCGAGTGCGCCATCTCCTGGAAAAGCCCGCCTCAGCGCGGGCTTTTTCGTTTGTGCGACATGTCGCGTTTCTGGCACTCCCGTGCCACCGGTGATTGGTGTTAGCGTGGGCGTCTTCCCGTTCCGGACGGGTAACCCACACAATGATTGGCGAAGGAATGCGCACAACCATGCACCTGAAAAAACTTACCGCCACCACCCTGCTGCTGGCCAGCATCGGTCTTTTCACCCTCCCGGCCCAGGCCAACCTTACCCAGCAGCAGTCCGCTGCCATCGTCAAAGCCTTTGACGGCAGCGACCCAAGCGACTTCAAGCAGTTCCTCGGCAAGCTCAAAGGCAACGACCTGGCCAAGGCCGACAACCTCGAGGCAACGCTCGATGCCTACCTGGCCGGCAAGCCACTGGCAGCCGAGCAACAGAACGAGATCAACCGTCTGCTCGGCCTGTACACCCGCATCAAGTACGGCAAGGCGGCCAGCGAAACCCTGCGTGAACTGGTGGCCATCCCGACCTTCAATGTCGAAGGCACGCCGCAGCACGAGAACCCCGAGTTCCTCAAGATCGCCGACAAGATCAAGGCCCTTGCCGAGAGCTTCGGCCTGGCCTTCCGCAACATCGACAACCGGGTGTACGAAATTTCCCTGGGCAGCGGCAAGGAAGTGGTCGGCATCCACGCCCACGCCGACGTGGTGCCAGTCAACCCGGACAACTGGAAGCTGGCCGACGGCACGCGCCTGGACCCGTTCAAGGTGACCTTGGTTGGCGACCGCATGTATGGGCGCGGTACCGAAGACGACAAGAACGGCATTGTCGTGGCGATGTACGCGTTGAAGGTGGCCAAGGACGAGAACCTGCCACTGGCCCGGCAGTTCAAGCTGCTGATCGATACCACCGAAGAAACCAGCGGCGATGCCATCCCGTACTATTTCGAACGCAACCCCACGCCGGACTACAACCTGGCGCTCGACGGCGGCTACCCGGTGGTCATCGCCGAGAAAGGCTACGGCACGATCATGGCCAGCTTCAGCAAGCGCCCGGGCACTGGCAAGGGTGCGGAAATCGTCAACCTGACCGGCGGCCTGGCCACCAACCAGATTCCGACTACCTCCGTGGCGACACTGGTCTCCGATAACCCGGCACAGCTTGCCAAGCATCTGCAGCAGGCCGGCGCCAAGTACGTGAAGCAGCATGGCGGCGATTTCAGCATCGATGCCAAGCCCGATGGCAACAACGTGCTGCTGACGGTGACCGGCGTTTCCGCCCACTCTTCTGAGCCGGAATCCGGGGTGAACCCGGTGGCGCGTATGCTTGATTTCATCAATGGCCTCGGTCAGCAGGTGCCGATCAAGCACAACCACTTCACCGATGCCGCCCGCTACGCCGCCGACAACTGGGGCCTGGACTACCTGGGCAACAAGCTTGGCGTGGCCTTCAAAGACCCGTTCATGGGCCCGTTGACGGCCTCGCTGACTTTTGTCGGGGTTGATGACAAAGGCCTGAAACTGGCCGTGAACCTGCGCATCCCCAAAGGCAAGCCGCTCGCCACGATCAAGGACGAACTGGCCGACAAGCTGGGCAAGTGGACCCGGCAAAGCCACACCTCGGTGGCCTTCGACTACAGCCTGGACGAGCCGATGTACCGCAACCCCGAGGGCGAATGGGTCAAGGCCCTGCTTGATGTCGCCACCGAGAACCTGGGCATGAAACACGAGTTCGGTACCTCGGCAGGGGCAACCTCGGTGCACGACCTGCCCAACGGCGTGCAGTTCGGCCTGGCCATGCCGGATGTGAAATACACCGGGCACAACGACAACGAGTTCAAGACCGTGGAACAGTTCATGCTGGACTTGCAGGTGGTGAGCGAAATGGTGGCGCGGATCGGGCAGATGCCGAAACTGTGATTGACTGTACCGGCCTCTTCGCGGGCACGCCCGCTCCCACAGGAATTGCGCAACCCTGGAAGTCGGTGCGATACCAGTGGGAGCGGGCGTGCCTGCGAAGAGGCCAGCACAGGCGACCACTCATGACGTTTTTCAATCGAGTCCATGCCGTTTCCTGCATTGCCGTGCAGAGCGCCGTACCGGATGCTTTATTTAATCCGAGACATGGCTTTTCCACCCGCAGAGGCTCGTATGAAGACCGTCGAACAAATCCTCAAGACCAAGTCCCAGCACCAGACCGTTTACACCATCGGCCCGGATGACTCGGTACTCGACGCCCTGAAAATGCTGGCGGAGAAAAACGTCGGTGCGCTGCCCGTGGTCGAGGGCAACCAGGTGGTGGGTATCGTCAGTGAACGGGACTATGCGCGCAAACTGGTGCTCAAGGGCCGCTCTTCCGCTGCCACGCCGGTGCGCGAGATCATGAGCGCTCCGGTGGTCACCGTTGAGCCGAAGCAGAACCTCGAGTATTGCATGAACCTGATGACCAACCGCCACCTGCGCCACCTGCCGGTGGTCAGCAATGGCGAACTGCTCGGCCTGCTGTCGATCGGTGACCTGGTCAAGGAAACCATCGCCGAACAGGCCCGCCTGATCCTGCAGCTGGAACAGTACATCCGCGGCGAATGAACGCCCTCAATGGTAGGCACGCTCCAGCTCGTCCAGTTGATGGTCGAAGCTGCGCAGGCGTGCCGACCAGGTGTACACCAGCACTTCCAGGTCACGGTTGAGCACGGCGGTGTTGCCATGGCCGCTGTGGGTGGGCTCGCCCAGGTCCAGCTGGTAGCGCTCACGGGCCATCGCCTGGGCAACGCTGGACAGGTCGCGGGCGTTGGCCAGCCAGTGGTGGTGATGGTCATGAATTTCGCGGTCCAGTACCCGACATTGGTTTTTCAGCGCATCCAGGCTTTGCTCCAGCGGTGTGCCTTTCAGCTCGCCCATGACTTCTTCGAAGGTGCGCCCGGAATGCCAGTAGCTGCCCCAGAAATAGCGATCAAACACCGTTTCGACGCGGCGCAGTGCGACTTTGGTGTTCCAGATGGTCAGCAACGTTCGCCCCTGCACCACTTCGCGCTTGTTCAGGTGCAGTTGCTGCCAGGCGATCCAGGTCAGCGCCACCAGCGCCACCGCCACGGTGACCGCAGCAGCGGCATACAGGAAATGCACAGCCTGGTTCATCTGTTGCGTCTGCCTGATGCCATAGAAGTAACTGGCCGTCAGGGTGCCCAGGATCGTCACGGAGCACCAGAAACCCGGTGCGTAGGGATCTTTCATCGCGCTATCCCCTTGTTGTTTTCCTGAGCATAGCAACGGCCAATCACTCGTCAGGCACCACTCGGCGCTTTATTTCTTGCGTGGGTGCAACGCCTCGTTCAGTTGGTCGATCATCGGGATCCAGTCGTCATCGGCGATGTATTTCTCTTTCAGGAACGCACGCTGTGAGTCGCTCCAGAAAGGGGCGTCAACCAGCTTCACATCGTCATCCAGCGGCGAATGGGTGGTGATGAACCGGTCGATTTCGACCGGGTCGTCAGACAGCCCCAGCTGTTTGAAAATCTCAGACAACGGATGAATCGGCTTGTCCATGGTTCCTCCTCGGCGCCGAGCCGGTCGTCGACGATGCCGGCCCGGCATGGGTTGAGAGCATCAGCTGAGCTCGCGCACTTCGGCGCGTGGCACCAGCTTGAGATATTGCTCCATGCTCATGTGGATCAGGTGATCGTGGTCACCCGCCTCCAGATAGACATCGCCTTGGCGGGTAAGACTCGAATCAAGCAGCATCTTTATCTGGTAGGCATCGCCAAGCGCCGGCACGGCACCGCGCTCGCAGTCGCCGAACAGGCTCGGCAGGCCGCTCTCGCGGGTCAGTTGCCAGGCCCCGGACATGCGCACCTTGGTCATGTCCAGGTGCCTATTGGCCGGCAACACGGCCATGATGTAGTTGCCATGACGGTCATCGAGCACCACCGACTTGGCGACCCGCTCGGCGGGCACCCCGGCCGTGCGGGCCGACTCCAGGCTGGTGGCCGAATGGGGATGGGGAATGATGTCGTAGTCGCAGTTGGCCTGGTTCAGGCGATCCTGCAGGGTCTTTGCCATACGCATGATGCACCTCCGGTTTCGTCCCCCACTGTCCAATTCTAGGTCGGCTACCGAGCGGCAGGGCTAAACTTGTGCAATAGAACACTCGAGGTGACGACAGGTGATTGCCCGCTGCTGGCGCTGGCTGTTGCTGCTGTTGCTGCTTGGCATCGCGCCGGGCGGTCAGGCCGCGCCCGGTGCGGTGTGGGTTCTGGGCATCGATGATGCCATCGGCCCGGCCAGCGCCGACTACCTGGTGCGCAGCCTCGACCAGGCCCAGGCGCAGGGCGCGCAACTGGTAGTCATCCGTCTGGATACCCCGGGTGGGCTGGACAGCGCCATGCGCCAGATGATCAAGGCGATTCTCGCCAGCCCGGTCCCGGTCGCCACCTTCGTGGCCCCAAGCGGGGCCCGCGCCGCCAGCGCCGGCACTTATATTCTCTACGCCAGCCACATCGCAGCCATGGCGCCCGGGACCAACCTCGGTGCCGCCACACCGGTACAGATCGGCGACCCGCCCGGTGCTGCCAAAGCGGACAAGGCCAAAGGCAGCGCTGACGAAACCCTCACCCGCAAGCAGGTCAATGATGCCGCGGCCTACATACGTGGCCTGGCGCAGCTGCGCGGGCGCAATGCCGACTGGGCGGAGAAAGCCGTGCGCGAGGCGGTAAGCCTGTCCGCCAGCGAGGCCTTGCGGCTGAACGTGATCGACCAGCTGGCCGATGACCTGCCCGGGCTGCTGCGCAAGCTCGATGGCCAAACCCTCACTGTCGCGGGCCAGCCGCGTCAGCTGCAGACCACCGGCGCCAGCCTGGTCGAGCATTTGCCGGACTGGCGTACACGGGTACTGGCGGTAATCACCAACCCGAGCGTGGCGCTGATCCTGATCATGGTCGGGGTGTACGGCCTGCTGTTCGAGTTCATGAACCCTGGCTCGACAGTCGGTGGCGTGGTTGGCGGCATCTGCTTGTTGCTGGCGCTGTATGCGCTGCAGCTGCTACCGGTGAGCTTCGCCGGGGTGGCTCTGATATTGCTCGGCCTCGCCTTCATGATCGGCGAGGCCTTCCTGCCCAGTTTCGGCGTGGTCGGTTTTGGCGGCATCGTCGCTTTCGTGGTCGGCGCGCTGATCCTGATCGACACCGACGCCCCCGGCTTCGGCATGCCATTAGCCCTGATCGGCACCCTGGCACTGCTCTCGGCATTGCTGATCGGCGGTGTGATGGGCATGGCCCTCAAGGCCCGTCGACGAGCGCTGGTCAGCGGCGATGCCGGCCTGGTTGGCAGCCTGGCCACGGTCACCGGGGTAATGCCCGGCAACCCGCACTGCGGTTTCGTCCTGGCTCAGGGCGAGCAATGGCAGGTGCAATGTGCAACGCCATTGCGACCAGGCCAGCGCGTGCGGGTGACAGCCCGCCAAGGCGTCATGCTGGAAGTGAGCGCCGCCGCACCTGCGGCGCAAGGAGAGTGACCATGTTCATGCAACTGGGTTTCGGCGCGTTACTGGTCATATTGCTGATGCTGTTGCTGTCGGCGTTCCGCATCCTGCGCGAATACGAGCGCGCGGTGGTGTTCCAGCTGGGCCGCTTCTGGCAGGTGAAGGGGCCGGGGCTGATCCTGTTGATTCCAGTGCTGCAGCAGATGGTACGGGTCGACCTGCGCACGGTGGTGCTGGATGTGCCGCCGCAGGACGTGATCACCCGCGACAACGTCTCGGTCAAGGTCAACGCCGTGGTCTACTTCCGCGTGCTTGACCCGCAGAAGGCGATCATCCAGGTCGAGGATTTCCTGGTGGCAACCAGCCAGCTGGCCCAGAC
Source organism: Pseudomonas sp. Marseille-Q3773 (assembly GCF_916618955.1). NCBI lineage: Bacteria > Pseudomonadati > Pseudomonadota > Gammaproteobacteria > Pseudomonadales > Pseudomonadaceae > Pseudomonas > Pseudomonas sp. Marseille-Q3773. The sequence continues at coordinate 4,592,214 of NZ_OU745390.1, read as the reverse complement.
CACGTTGCGCGCCGTACTGGGCAAGCACGAACTGGACGAGTTGCTGGCCGAACGTGAACAGCTGAACGCGGACATCCGTCAGGTGCTGGACGCCCAGACCGACGCCTGGGGCATCAAGGTGGCCAACGTCGAGATCAAGCACGTCGACCTCAACGAATCGATGGTGCGCGCCATTGCCCGCCAAGCCGAGGCCGAGCGCGAACGGCGGGCCAAGGTGATCCATGCAGAAGGCGAGCTGCAGGCATCGGAGAAGCTGATGCAGGCGGCGCAGATGCTGGGCAAGGAGCCAGGCGCGATGCAGTTGCGCTATATGCAGACGTTGGGGGCGATCGCCGGTGACAAGAGCTCGACTATCGTCTTTCCGCTGCCGATAGATCTGCTCAAGGGGTTGCTGGACAAGCAGGAATAGCTGGAGGCGCGTTGCGCCCCTTTCGCGACGCAAGGCAGCTCCTGCAAGGGCCGTTTAGCGCCTGCAGGAGCCTCCTGGTCGATCAGACTGGTGCGCGGCGCAAGGTCGCCAGGAAGGTTGCCGCACCAAGGAACAACCCGGCAAAGGTCCGGTTCAGGCGCTTCTGCTGCCTGGGCGTACGCAGCAGGCGCAACACCCGCGCAGCCAGGCCGGTATAGCCTGCCATTACCAGCATGTCGACGGCGACCATGGTCACGGTGATTGCCGCATACTGCGGCAGCAGCGGGGCATGCGGGTTGATGAACTGTGGCAGCACCGCCAGCATGAACACCAGCGCCTTGGGGTTGCTGACGTTGACCAGGAAACCGCGGAATACCAGGCTCAGTGGCTTGCCGATCGGGCGCACGCCGGACTCATCGCTCATGTCCATCGGCAGGGCGCGCCACTGCTTGTAGGCCAGGTACACCAGGTAGCCGACCCCGAACCATTTGATGATGTGGAACGCCGTGGCCGAAGCGGCCAGGATGGCACCGACGCCGGCGGCAATGATGGCAATTTGCACAATCAGGCCCAGCTGCAGGCCCAGGGCGTTCCAGTAGCCACGCCAGAAACCGTATTGCAGGCCGCTGGACATCGAGGCAATTGCCCCGGCGCCGGGTGAAAGGCTGATCACCCAACAGGCGGCAAAGAAGCCCAACCACACTTCCATCGACATCACACACCTCGCTCGAACATATGTTGCAAAACGTTAAGCTAAGGCGTTGATGAAAAAATAACCAGTAGATTTTGCAGGATTTGCCTGTACCGGCGTCTTCGCGGGTCCACCCGCAAAGCGGCCGGTACAGGTTCAGTCTGCCTCGGCCGACGTCCCTTGAGGCGTCGATTGCACCTCAGTCCCGCGCCAGCGCCGCACCGACTTCTGGAAAAACTGGCTGTTTGGTACCTGCACCAGCGCCCCACCCGCCTCAGGCATTTCCAGCAGGGTGGTGAACAGCAGGTTGATGGCAATAACCCGGCCCTTCACCCCCGGTTTGTCCAGGGTGTCGACCAGTTCGACCACGTCGCCGATGCGAAACGGCCCGACCGTGAAGATCAGCACCGCGCACAGCAGGTTGGACAGCACACTCCAGATGGCGAAGAAGGCCACTGCCGCCACCGCGACGAAGCCGGACAATGCCGTCCACAGCACGGTCGCCGATACACCCAGGCGCTCCAGCACGAACAGCAGCGCGCTGCCCATGATCAGCCAGCGCAGGCCGCCGCGCACCGGCACCAGCAACTCCGGCGGCAGCGGATAACGCTGGCCCAGACGGCTCAGCCCACGGGCGATGATGCGTTGCAGGACGAACGCCGCCACCAGGATCAACAGAATCTGCAGGCCCAGCCAGAAGGTGTCCATCCATTGCCCTGGCAGCAGCGAACGCAATTCTTCCATCAGGACAGTGCCTCGAGCTCGGCCTGCATGCTTTCAAGGGTTTCCAGCGCTTCCATCCAGGCCTCTTCCAGTTCGCCTTCGCGCTGCTTGAGCTTGGTCTGGCGCGCCAGCAGGTCGCGCAGCTCATCCTTGCGCGCCGCGTCGTAGAGGCCACCATCACCCAGCGCGGTTTCGATCTCGGCCAGTTGCGCGTGCACCTGGTTGAGCTCGGTCTCGAGCTTGTCGGCGGCCTTCTTGTGCGGGGCCAGTTGCTGGCGCAATGCGGCGGCGGCCTGGCGCTGGGCTTTCTTGTCGGTCTTGTCCGGGTTGACCGGGGCATTGCTGGCCGGCGCGCTGCGCTGGCGGAATTCGACCAGCCAGCGGCTGTAGTCGTCGAGGTCGCCGTCGAAGGTTTCAACCTTGCCGTCAGCCACCAGCAGGAAGTCGTCGGTGGTGCTCTTGAGCAGGTGACGGTCGTGGGACACCACCACCACAGCACCGGCGAATTCCTGCAGGGCCATGGTCAGCGCAAGGCGCATTTCCAGGTCGAGGTGGTTGGTCGGTTCGTCAAGCAGCAGCAGGTTTGGCCGCTCCCAGGCGATCAGCGCCAGCGCCAGGCGGGCCTTTTCGCCACCGGAGAAATTCACCACCGGCTCGTCGACACGGTCGCCATGGAAGTCGAAACCGCCAAGGAAATCACGCAGGGTCTGTTCGCGCTCGGCAGGGGCGATGCGCTGCAGGTGCAGCAGCGGGCTGGCCTTGTCGTCCAGCGAGTCCAGCTGATGCTGGGCGAAGTAACCTACAGCAAGGTTTTCGCCCCGTACCAGGCGGCCGGACAGCGGCACGAGCTCGCCAGCGAGGTTCTTGATCAAGGTCGACTTGCCGGCACCGTTGGGGCCGAGCAGGCCAATGCGTGCCCCTGGAGTGAGCTGCAGCTTGACCTTGTCGAGAATGGCCTTGTCACCGTAGCCGAGGCGGCCTTCGGACAGGCTCAGCAGCGGGCTGGAAATTTTTTGCGACTCGCGGAACACAAAGTCGAACGGCGAATCGACGTGCGCCGCCGACAGCTCTTCCATGCGCTCCAGGGCCTTGATCCGGCTCTGGGCCTGGCGGGCCTTGGTGGCCTGGGCCTTGAAGCGGGCGATGTACTTTTCCATGTGCGCGCGCTGCGCCTGTTGCTTCTCGTAGGCCTGTTGCTGCTGCGCCAGGCGCTCGGCACGAGTGCGCTCGAAGGCGGTGTAGCCGCCCTTGTACAGGTTCAGCTTGCGCTGCTCGACGTGCAGCACGTGGTCGACCACGGCATCGAGGAAGTCACGGTCGTGAGAAATCAGCAACAGCGTGCCGGGGTAGCCCTTGAGCCAGTCCTCGAGCCACAGGATCGCGTCCAGGTCGAGGTGGTTGGTGGGCTCGTCGAGCAACAGCAGGTCGGACGGGCACATCAGTGCCTGGGCCAGGTTCAGGCGCATCCGCCAGCCCCCGGAGAAGTCGCCGACGCGGCGGTCCATCTGCTCGTTGGTGAAGCCCAGGCCGGCCAGCAACTTGCGAGCACGTGCATCGGCGGTATAGCCGTCGGCGCTTTCCAGCTCACTGTGCAGGCGTGCCAGGGCGGTACCATCGTGGGCCTGCTCTGCCGCAGCCAGCTCGGCCTGCACCTTGCGCAGGCGCGCATCACCGTCAAGCACATAGTCCACAGCCAGGCGGTCGAGCGTGTCGACCTCCTGACGCATGTGGGCGATGCGCCAATCGCCGGGCAGTTGGCAATCGCCGGCATCGGGCGACAGCTCACCGCGCAGCAAGGCGAACAGGCTGGATTTTCCGGCGCCGTTGGCGCCGATCAGGCCGGCCTTGTGACCGGCGTGCAGGGTCATCTCGGCGCCTTCTAGCAAGCGCTGCGGACCACGCTGTAAAGTGAGGTTGGATAGTCTGATCATGATGGTCGCGGAGTCTACCAGCTTCCTCGGCCCATAGCGCGAGTGGAACCATGCACACCGACCTGTGGAATTACGCCCTGGCGCTGTACGCCAGGCCTGGCGTGGAAGCGGCCTGCCTCGCCTTGCAGGCGCAGGGTGGCGATGTCTGCCTGTTGCTCTGCGCAGCCTGGCTGCAAGCGCAAGGCGTGGCTGTGCTGGACGAACGCGCGCAGCGGCTGCGCGAGGTTGCCGAGCCTTGGCAGCGCGACGTGGTCGCGCCGTTACGCGACCTGCGGCAACAGTGGCGTGCAGCAGCGCAGGGCGATGCCCAGTTGGCGGCGTTGCGGGATCAGGTGAAGCAGCTGGAGTTGCAGGCCGAGAAGGCCTTGCTGGAACGCTTGCAAGCGTGTGCACAACAGTGGCCCGCGGACGCCGATGTGCCCGCGGACGACTGGCTGGCCCGGCTGGCACCGGACCTGGCCCGCCGCCACCACGCGCTGGACCAGCTGCGCGTCGCGGCGACCGCGCTTCAGGATGCCGAAGACGGCGCCTGAGCCGAGGTACTGGCGGGTGCCGAAGTTGCTACCGACGCGGCAGGAGTAGCCGAGTTGGTCGCTCCGGCCGGGCTGCTGGCGGCAGGCGTGGCCGGTTTGGTTTCGGCTGGCTTGCTGGCGGCAGGTTTGGCCGCTGCTGGCTTGGCCGCGGTACGGGCTGGTGCTTTTGGAGCTGCGGGTTTTGCGGCGGGCTTGGTAGCGGTGGCTTTGGCGGGTGCTGGCTTGGCAGCGGCGGTGGTCTTGGCCGCTGGTTTGGCTGCAGTAGTTTTGCCCGCTGGCTTGGCTGCCGGTTTGGCCGCAGCAGCGGTTTTGCCCGCTGGCTTGGCTGCCGGTTTGGCCGCAGCAGTGGTTTTGGCGGCGGGCTTGGCCGCTGGTTTGGCCGCAGCAGCGGCTTTGGCGGCGGGCTTGGCTGCCGGTTTGGCCGCAGCAGCGGCTTTGGCGGCGGGCTTGGCTGCCGGTTTGGCCGCAGCAGCGGCTTTGGCGGCGGGCTTGGCCGCTGGTTTGGCCGCAGCAGCGGCTTTGGCGGCGGGCTTGGCCGCTGGTTTGGCAGCAGCAGTTTTGGCTGCTGGCTTGGCGGCGGTGGCCTTGGCCGCCGGCTTGGCAGCAGCGCGCTGGTCGAGGGCCTTGGCTGCGGCTTCGCGAACCTTGCCTACACCTTGAGCCAGCTTGAGGCTGTCCTGTGCATCACGCTTGAGTTGCTGGATATAAGAACGGGTCTGGGTTTGACGTTCCTTCAGCGAATCGAGCAGTTCTTCAAGTTCACCAATGGCTTTATGCGCCTTGGTCTGTGCCTTGGCTTTACCTGCCTTGGCCGCGTCTTGCAGTTTCTGGCGACCGCTGTGCAGTTTTTCCTGAGCCTTGACACGCTGCTTTTCCAACTTGGCCAGCAGTTTCTCCGCATCAGCCAGCGCTTGCGAGCAGGCATCCTCCAAGTGTTCGAGCAGGCTGCCCGAAAGTTGCTGGAGCAGGTGTAACGGCGTACTTACTGGCTTCTTCTTGGCCGACATGGTTTACCTCCTGGCTGATGAGATTGCGGCTCATACTATGCTTCTGCTGCTACCGCCGCTAGGGCATGTTGACAGTATTGTTTACGCCGCGTTGCATGCCTGGGCAAAGTTGTTATCTTGCAGCTCCGAGCAAGTGTAGTTGCTGAATAAATGATTGCAGATATTCGGCAACTATCTGAACTGCGCGGTGCCTTTGCAGGAGCGGCCTTGTGTCGCGATGGACTACGAAGCAGCCCCAGGATTTTGTACATCCGTTGATAAAGCCGGGGCTGCTGCGCAGCCCATCACGACACAAGGCCGCCCCAACAAGGGCCTGCAAGCACGCACAATACAAAACTGAACACTGGCATAATTCCCCGCTCATTGGCGCAGGAACTGATCATGCCTCGATATCTGGTTTTAGGTTTATGCCTGCTGGCGCCTCTCGCCCCGGCCAACAGCGACGAACACGACCTGGCCTACAGCCTTGGCGCCAGCCTGGGCGAGCGGCTGCGCCAGGAGATGCCGGGCCTGCAACTGGATGCGCTGGTCGAAGGCCTGCGTGCGTCTTACCAAGAGCAACCGCTGAAGCTCGACAAGGCCCGCATGCAGGCCGTGCTGCAGCAGCATGAAGCACAGGAAGGCGATGCCGCCGCGCAGAAACAGCAGGCCGCCGAGACACGCTTCATGGCCACCGAGCGCGGTCGTTATGGTGTACACGAACTACCCGAGGGCGTGCTCTACAGCGAGCTGCAGGCAGGCACGGGTGCGCAGCCCAAAGCCGGCGGCAAGGTGCAGGTGCGTTATGTGGGCAGGCTGCCCGATGGCTCGGTATTCGACCAGAACCAGACACCCCAGTGGTTCAGCCTGGATTCGGTGATCGAAGGATGGCAGGTGGCGCTGCCGCAGATGCGCGCCGGCGCCAAATGGCGCCTGGTGATTCCGTCGGCGCAAGCTTATGGCGCCGAGGGTGCGGGTGACCTGATCGCACCCTACACCCCTCTGGTGTTCGAGATCGAACTGCTGGCGGTTGGTGATTGACCTCCGCCGTCAGGCCTCCACCGCCCCCTCTTCCTTGTGCGCGTTGTGCAGCACCTCGATCAGGCAGTCTTCGAGTTCGAAGCGCTCGTGCAGCAGGGCTCCCAGCTTGGTCAGCTTCTCGGCGAAGCGTTCGCTGTCCTTGCACTCACCCTTTTCGCAATGGTCATTGAAAGCCAGCGCGATCTGGGTGATGTCGTTGATCCGCGGGTTGATCTCTTCGGCCAGTTTCAGCGCCTTCTCGTCGTCAAAAGCCTTGGCCTCACTGACCAGCTGCTCGCAGACTTCGAAATGCCACGCCGAAACGTAGTCGACCAGAACCGCGCAGAAATCACGGTTTTTTTCCTTGTCGGCAAAGGTCGGCTTCACATCGCGCAAGGCGCGGAAAGCCTGCACCAGTTCCTGGCGCTCCTCCAGCCAGCGGTCGATCAGCTTGTGAACCCCACCCCAGCGTTCCTGAGCGTTCTGACAACTATCGAGCATGGCGATCTCTTCCCTTCTGGGTAGATGCCGCTGCACCTCGCACTACGACCGTGCAGCACAAAGGTGACATCAGCAGGACGGCATCGAGCAGTTGTGTTTTCGGTATGCGTGCTGCGAGATTATTCCCGCGCGTGCTGCCCATCAAGGTACGCAGCAGACAAAGTTCATACAAGCGTTTAATACCCTGTTACACCGCCATTGGTCGCACTACCGGTCAAGCCTTGCGCCAGGTCAACTAACGGCCAGGGTGCGGAAACGATACGCCAGCAGGCAGTTCGCGGGCGGCACCGCCAGCAGCAGGAACGCCAACAGGCTCCACTCGGGTAGCGTCAGGTCGAGAAAACTCCAGGTCAGCGCGTTGCACTCAGGGCCACCGAGTAACAGTTGACGCGCCGCTTCGCTCCAGGATTGCTCGAATACCCGCCCGATCGGCACCGGACAAAGCGCAAAGGCACCGTCCGCCCCCTGCAACCAGACATGCCTCGCGGCCAGCAACGCCCCGGCCAGCGAACAGCCCAGCGTCGCCCGCGCATAACAGCGCACACCCCGCGAACCCGGCGCCTGCAAAGTGGCCGTGAGGCACAACAGTGCATACAGGCCAAGCAACAGCCGTTGGCTGAAACACAGTGGGCACGGCACCAGCCCTGGGGCGTTTTCCAGCTGAAAGGACGCAGCCAGCACCGCCAGTGCGGCAAGGCAGGCGGGTAGGAAAAAGGTGCGCAAACGGGCCGGCAGCATGGGAGTTGAAGGTCCGGGGGTGATGAAGTGGCTTGAAACGGTAGAGGAAAGACACGCTTTGTTTCAAGGCACGACAACAACGACAACTCGCTGAATCGCGTAGGAAATTTCCAGCAAGGTGGCAGGAAACGTCTGAAGAGAGAGACTGCAGATCCAACCTGCATAATGGACAAGTTACCCGGCCCCATGGCCCGCACCTTGGCGCGGGCCATGGGTAGGTCAGGCGCGCGCGCCTTCTGGCAATGGCAACGCCAGCAGGCGTTCATCCAGCAGGCCGAGGCCCTCCTGGAACAGCTGGTTGCTGCGCTCGGTCTCACCGAGGCTGGCCAGCAGCCGGGCCAGCTCGGCGCAGGCCTCTGGGTTGCGCTCCATGCGCAGGCTGCTTTCCAGGTAGTCGCGCGCCTTGCCCCACAAGCGGTTCTGCAAGCTCAGGCGCCCCAGGGTCAGCAGCAGGCTGGCGTCCTGCGGGTGGGCTTTGAGCCAGCCTTCTGCGGTTTGCAGCTGGTGCGCCGGGTCATCCCCGCGCACAAGGCCGTACAGGCGGGCCAGGGGGCTTTCGTATTCACGCTTGAGGGCGGTGCGCAGCACTTGCTCCGCTTCGCTCTGGGCACCCACCTGGCGCAACTGTTCGGCGTAGGCCAGCACCAGCTGTGGTTCCTGGCGCTGTGCCGCGGTCAGTTGCTGCCAGGCACGCTCCAGGGCCTGACGTGCGCTTTGTGCGTCCTCGCCACGGGTCGAGGCCAGGCTCAGGTTCTGCCCCCATGCGCGCTGCTCCAGGGCGGTCAGCTCGGCGGCCGGCAACACCCTGCCCTTACGCAGGTCTGGCAGCAGGCGAATCAGGGCCGACCAGTCACCGCGCTCTTGATACAGACGCTGCAGCAGGCGCAACACCTGATTGTTGTGTGGGTGGCGTTCCTGCATGGCCAGCAAGGTTTCCAGGGCGCCATCGCTTTCGCCACGGTCCATCTGCAACTGCGCATGGGTCAGGGCAATGGCCAGTTCCGCTTGCGGCTGGCGTTCCAGGGCACGTTCCAGCAGGTTGTCGCTGTCTTCGCTGCGACCCTGTTCATTGGCGGCGCGCGCCGCACCGAGGTAGAACAGCAGCGGCTGGCGCTCGGCCTCGGCGGCACGGTGCAGATGGCGCTGGGCGCTGGCCCAGCGGCCCTCGGCAAGGTCCAGCTGGCCCTGTTCGATGGACAGCCGGATGCGCCGGCTGCGGTTGCGCCGCGACCATGGGTTGACCACACCGCTGGAGGTCAGCACCAGGCCGACCAGGTAGCGCAACAGCCACAGCAGCACGATCACCGCCAACAAGCCGGCCAGGGCTGCCCACAGCCCGGACTGGTAGCGGAAACTGCCATACGAGATCAGCACATAACCGCTGTGCTTGGCGACTGCGATACCCAGCGCAGCAGCGATCACGATCGCCAGCACGGCCAGCAGGTAGACACGCTTCATGGCTTGCCCCCTTCAGGTTCGGCCGGCAGGTGGCGGCGCTGGATATAGGCCTGCACTGCAGCCAGGCTTTCGCTCAGGTCCGGGGTAACCACCGAGACCGGTTGCTCTGCCAGGGCGTTGAGGCTGTCGAGCATGGCCTTGCTTTGCGGGTTGTCGGCGTTGAAGTTGGCCAGCAGCACGCTGCGGGCATCATCCAGGGCCTGGGTATAGACCTTGGCATCGCCGTTCAGCGCCGCCCACTGAGCCTGCTCGATGGTCAGGCTCAGGGCCAGGCGCAGCTGGTTCAACTGCTGCCCGGCCAACAATGGGCGCACGTTGTCATCGGCGTTGAAGTCGATCTGGAAGTACTTGGAGATCTCGGCCCACCACTGCGACAGGCGGCTGGCGCCGTCACCGTCGGAGGTCAATGCGCCAAGCGCATCGGCATTGCTGGCGAATTCAGGCGACTGGGCGCTGAGCTGCTGCACCAGCTCGCGCTGCGCAGCCAGCTTCAGGAACAGCCCGGTGCGGTCCGGTTGCTGCGTGCTGTTGAGCGTGGCCAGGCTGCGCGCCAGCTGCTCACGGGCGGCGAAAGCGCCCGGGTCGCTCTGTTCACGCAGAATCTCGTCGGCACCTTCGACCAGGGCCTTGGCGCTGGTGATGTCCTGCAGCGCCGACAGGCGCAGGGTGGCCAGGCGCAGCAAGTGCTCGGCCTCGGCCAGGCGCCATTCCTTGCGGCTTTCGCCCAGCACGGTTTCCAGGCGTTGGCTGAGGCGTTGCTGGTCGCCTTGCAACTGCGCCACCAGGCGGCGGCGGTCTTCCAGTTCGCTGGCAGCCGGCAGGCTGGCCAGCTGCGCGCTGATCTGCTGCTCGCGCTGTTGCAGGGCCTCGGCGCGCTGGTTCAGCGCCTCGATGTGCTGGCCCTGGTTGAATTCGCTGCCTTGCAGTTGACGCACCTGCCAGACACCCCAGCCACCTACCGCGACCCCGGCCGCCCCCAGCAGCAGTGCCAACGTTGCCAGACCACTGCCGGAGCGCTTGGCAGCTGGGGTAGTGACGGGTTCCGCCGGCGCCTGTGCCGACGGCTGATCGTTTTTGGACAAGACAGTCTCGCTCACGTATCCATCCTTTGCATGGGGGCGCACCGCGTTCAGCTTAGCGCCTTAGGAGGCAGGTGCAGCGCTGCGCTGCACGGCTGCCAGCAAGGCCGTGGCACTGGCGCCACGGCAATCCACAACCTGTTGGGCCCCGGCGGCCCTGGCCTGTTCGGCGACCCGCGGGCTGGGCACGAACAGCGGCAGGTGCGCCAGCCGTGGCCAGTCGGCGCCGGCCATCTGCTGCAAGTGTTCAAGACCCTGCCCACTGCTGACCACCAGGCCATTGAGGCGTTCCGCTTCGATGCGGCGCATCAAGGTGCCTGGCGGGTAATCCGGCAGGCAACGACGATACAGTTCCAGATAATCGACACTAGCACCTTGCTCTGCAAGACGCTCTGCCAGCAGTTCGCGACCTCCGACCCCACGCACGATCAAGATGCGCGGCACCGGCACGGCTACCGCCTGGCGCAGGGCTGGCAGGGCCAGCAAGGCTTCACTGTCGTCGCCACTCGGCGGGACACTCACTGCCAGGCCCGCCGCCTGCAGCACCGCCGCGGTTGCCTCGCCCACGCTGAACCAGCCTTGCCGTGGCGGCTGCAGGCCGGCCTGGGCCAGTTGTTCGAGCAACAACCTGGCGGCCGGCTTGCTGACCACGATGATGGCCTGGAAGCCCGACAGGCCCGCCAGCAGCTGGCGCTGCCGGTTATCCACAGCGACGGGCTCGATCGCCAGCAACGGCAGGCAGCTACTGCCCACCCCCGCCGCCGCCAGGCATTGCGCCAGCGCTGCGCAATCCTCGGCTGGCCGGGTCAGCAACAGGCGCCAGGGGCTCACGGGTGGCCGGCCTCGCCGTAGACTTCCTTGAGGATGGCCTCGGCGCCCTGCCCCAGCAGGTCTTCGGCGACCTGCACGCCCAGCGTCTCGGCGCTGCCACGGGGGGCGCGAGATTCAGCCACCAGCAGGGTGCCGCCGCTGGGCTGGCCGACCAGGCCGCGCAGCCATAACTGGTCACCGTCCAGTACCGCATAGCAGGCGATCGGCACCTGGCAGCCACCATTGAGGCGTTTGTTCAGGGCGCGTTCGGCCACCACCCGGTCGGCAGTGTCAAGGTGGTGCAGCGGAGCCAGCAGCGCGTGGATTTCGTGGTCGGCGCTGCGGCATTCGATGCCCACTGCACCCTGGCCACCCGCCGGCAGGCTGTCCTCGACGCTGATGGTGGAGGTGATGCGGTCTTCGAAGCCCAGGCGGATCAGGCCGGCAGCGGCGAGGATGATCGCGTCGTACTCGCCGGCATCCAGCTTGGCCAGGCGGGTGTTGACGTTGCCGCGCAGGAAACGGATCTGCAAGTCGGGGCGGCGCGCCAGCAACTGCGCCTGGCGGCGCAGGCTGGAAGTGCCGACGATGCTGCCGGCCGGCAATGCCTCGAGGCTGGCGAAGCGGTTGGAGACGAAGGCATCGCGCGGGTCTTCGCGTTCGCAGATGCAGTACAGGCCCAGGCCTTCGGGGAAGTCCATGGGCACGTCCTTCATCGAATGCACGGCGATGTCGGCTTCGTTGTCCAGCAGGGCGGTTTCCAGTTCCTTGACGAACAGCCCCTTGCCGCCGATCTTCGCCAGCGGCGCATCGAGCAGCTTGTCACCGCGGCTGACCATGGGCACCAGGCTCACCAGCAGACCGGGGTGAGCCTGCTCGAGGCGGGCTTTGACGTATTCGGCCTGCCACAGGGCCAAGGCACTTTTACGGGTGGCGATGCGGATTTCGCGAGTGGACATGAAACGCCCCGATCCAGAGAAATGCTGCCGATGATAACAGCATCGTCGCTATCGCTAGCAGATGTGGATCAGTCCAGGGCCTCTTCGCGGCTGAAGCCGCCCCCACAGGGTACAGTGCCGCTCGACAGGGCAATGCTGGACCTGAGGTAGCGGCTACAGCCGCGAACAAGGCGCAGCCATCGCCATGCGGGGCGGTATCAGAGGGTTTGCATCATCTTGCGCACGCCGGCCACATGGCGCCGGCTGACGGTCAGGGCATCGCCGTCCAGGCCCTTCAGGTACAGCTGGAAGTGCCCCAGCGGGGTGCGCTGCAGGCGTTCGATACGTTCGCGGGCGACCAGCGCGTTGCGGTGGATACGCACGAAGCGTTCACCGAATTCGTCCTCCAGGGCCTTGAGCGGCTCGTCGAGCAGCACTTCCCCGGCTTCATGGCGCAAAGTCACGTACTTGTGGTCGGCAATGAAGTAGATCACCTGGGGCAACGGGATCAGCTCGATGCCTTTACGGGTGCGGGCACTGATGTGGCTGCGCGGCCCGCCACCTTCATGGCCCGGCCGGGTGAGCGCGGCCAACTGGGCGCGATTGGGTTTTTCGGCCTTGCGCAAGGCTTCACGCAGAGCCTGGGCCTGGAAAGGCTTGGTCACATGGCTGAGGGCGCTGTCCTTGAATGCCTCGGCACCGTATTCATCGTCCCCGGTGCAAAACACCACCGCCGGCGGCGCCTCGCGTTCGCACAAGCGAGCAGCGACCTGCAGGCCGTCCAGGCCTGGCATGCCGATGTCCAGCAGGACCACATCGGGCTTGAGGCTGTCGATCAGCGCCAGGGCCTCCTCGCCGTTGGTGGCGCTAGGCTCCAGCACGGTGTAGCCCTCCAGTTCGCCGAGCAGCCGGCTGAGGCGCTCACGGCCTTGGGGTTCGTCATCAACGATCAGGACATTCATAATTGCGCTGGATTCCTGAATGAGTCTCGCACAGGTATAGCGTAGACAGGTGTGGTTCGAGCGACACTGCGGTCAGGCTCTAGACCGGTGCGATGGCCAAAGATTCATTCGGCAGGCAGATTCACTGCCAGTCCTCTGTCCAACTGTAGACGGTCCGTGGAACACTGCCGTTCATTCCATGAAATCGTTGTTCGCCGTTTTCCGCATTTCTCACGACCAGCGCCCTGCGGCGCCCGGCACAACCCTGCTATCATCCGCGCCACTTCCTTCGTTCACGCCTGCAATGAGTGAATCCATGAGCACCGACAAGACCAATCAGTCCTGGGGCGGCCGCTTCAGTGAGCCCGTCGACGCCTTCGTCGCCCGTTTCACCGCCTCGGTCGATTTCGACAAGCGCCTGTACCGCCACGACATCATGGGTTCGATCGCCCATGCCACCATGCTGGCGCAGGTCGGCGTGCTCAGCGATGCCGAGCGCGACACCATCATCGATGGCCTGAAGACCATCCAGGGTGAGATCGAAGCCGGCACCTTCGACTGGCGCGTCGACCTCGAAGACGTGCACATGAACATCGAGGCACGCCTGACCGACCGCATCGGCATCACCGGCAAGAAGCTGCACACCGGTCGTAGCCGCAACGACCAGGTGGCCACCGACATCCGCCTGTGGCTGCGTGACGAGATCGACCTGATCCTGGCCGAGATCACCCGCCTGCAGCAGGGCCTGCTGGAACAGGCCGAGCGTGAGGCCGAAACCATCATGCCCGGCTTCACCCACCTGCAGACGGCACAACCGGTAACCTTCGGCCATCACCTGCTGGCATGGTTCGAAATGCTCAGCCGCGACCATGAGCGCCTGGTCGACTGCCGCAAGCGTGCCAACCGCATGCCGTTGGGCAGCGCCGCGCTGGCCGGCACCACCTACCCGATCGACCGTGAACTGACCTGCAAGCTGCTGGGCTTCGAAGCCGTGGCTGGCAACTCGCTGGACGGCGTGTCGGACCGTGACTTCGCCATCGAATTCTGTGCAGCTGCCAGCGTGGCGATGATGCACCTGTCGCGCTTCTCCGAAGAGCTGGTGCTGTGGACCAGTGCGCAATTCCAGTTCATCGACCTGCCAGACCGCTTCTGCACCGGCAGCTCGATCATGCCGCAGAAAAAGAACCCCGACGTGCCGGAACTGGTACGCGGCAAGAGCGGCCGTGTGTTCGGCGCCCTGACCGGCCTGCTGACCCTGATGAAGGGCCAGCCGCTGGCCTACAACAAGGACAACCAGGAAGACAAGGAGCCGCTGTTCGACGCCGCCGATACCCTGCGCGACTCGCTGCGTGCCTTTGCCGACATGATCCCGGCGATCAAGCCCAAGCACGCCATCATGCGCGAAGCGGCCCTGCGCGGTTTCTCCACCGCCACCGACCTGGCCGACTACCTGGTACGCCGTGGCCTGCCGTTCCGTGATTGCCACGAGATCGTTGGCCATGCAGTTAAATATGGCGTGGACACCGGCAAGGACCTGGCCGAGATGAGCCTGGACGAACTGCGCCAGTTCAGCGACCAGATCGAACAGGACGTGTTCGCCGTGCTGACCCTGGAAGGCTCGGTGAATGCGCGTAACCACATTGGTGGCACCGCACCGGCGCAGGTGCGTGCGGCAGTGGCACGCGGCAAGGCGCTGCTGGCTTCGCGTTAAGCCTGGACTTGGGGCCGCTGTGCGGCCCATCGCAACACAAGGCCGCTCCTGGGGTTCGTGTACCCTCTGCAGGAGCGGCCTTGTGCCGCTTTGGGCTGTGAAGCAGCTTCTGGCTTCTAGCGCTTGCCGCTGCGAATCATCTCCATGAAGGCTGGCATCGCCGCCTCCTTGTCCGCCACGATCCGCGCCATGTGCGGGTTGTCGCCCATCAGCTGCAGCAACGCCCTGGCTTGAGGGAAGTCTTCCAGGAAGTCGATGTTCAGCACTTTCTTGCCCACCGCACAGGCCAGGTCCACCGAGAAGCAGAACATCAGGTCTGCCAGCGTCAGTTGCTCGCCCGCCACATAGGGTGCAAAGCGGCCGTTGCGCTTGAGCGTGGCAAACCCGGCCAGCAGGTCGGCACGCGCCCTTTCCTTGATCAGCGGCTCCACCGACATGCCAAAGAACGATTCGGCGTAGCAGGTACGCGCCGGCAGCTCGATGTACAGTTCGATTTCCTTGAGCAGCTCGCGCACCTTGGCCTGCCCGAACGGGTCGGCCGGCAGCAGCGCCTTGCCGCCTTGGGTCTGCTCGATATAGTCGAGGATCACACTGGTTTCGCTGAGGAAGCCATGTTCGGTCTGCAACACCGGCACCTTGCCCCGCGGGCTCACTTCCAGCGCCTGCGGCGCCTGGCCGCCATAGAAGGTGACTTCCTCGAAGGGCAGGCCTTTTTCCAGCAGGGCCAGCTTGACCATGTTGTAGTAGTTGCTGACCGCGAATCCATGAAGCTTGAGCATGAGGTAACAGCCTCCAGGCCGTAAGGGGTTGGCCTGGCTTTTATAGACCGATCACCAGCCCCTTGACCAGTGTCATGCGCCCCGTCAATGCCCGGGCATTGCCGTCACAGGCGTGGCACACTGTGCATCCCATCACAGGAGTACCGCCATGAGCGAGCCCACCGACATCGACAATGACGACGACGAAGCCTTCGCCGAGGCGACGCTGACCCAGGCCATCGAAAACCAGATCGAAAGCGGCGAGCCGCCTGCGGCCAAGGCCACCTTCAACAAGCTGACACTGGTTGGCTACGAGCGTGAAGACATTATCAACCTGATGGCCCATGTGCTGGCCTTCGAGATCGACAAAATGCTGGTGGAAGACCGGGCGTTCGACAGCGAGTGGTATGAAAGCACGTTGCGGGCACTGCCGGAGTTGCCGCCTGAGATGGATCAAGGCGACGACGAATAACCCGTCTACACTCCAGAATCAGGCACCGCGAACGGTGCCGCCATCCTTGTCTGGAAGTCAGGAGTTGCCATGTCCTTCACCCCCGATCTGATCGCCGAACTGGAAGTGCTCGCGCTGTTCAAACACGACAGCAGCCAGGAAGGCATCAAGATTCACAAGAACGCCTCGCCTGCCCTGGTTGCCGCTGCGCAACGCCTGCATGAAAAGGGGCTGACCGATCAACCTGATGGCGGCTACCTGACCAGCCTGGGTCATGACGCCGTCGAAAGTGTGCAACTGTTGCAGAACATCCTCAAGGCGCCACAGCCGGCCTGAGCCAGGATTGCACGGGGCCGCGCTGCGGCCCCAATCAGTTAGCCACCGCCCTGCGCTTTTCGGCCAGGCGTGAGCGCCCGTACAGGAACACGACGGCCAGCAAGGCCACCGCCTGCGCCGACAGCGAGTAGGCATCGGCGTGGATCCCCAGCCAATCGAACTCGAAGAACGCCACCGCCCGGGTACCCAGCACCCCGGCTTCCTGCAGCGCCTTCACGCCATGCCCCGCAAATACCACCGACAGGGCACACAGCAGCCCGGCGTTGATGCTGAAGAACAGCGACAACGGCAGCTTGGCCGAACCTCGGAGGATCACCCAGGCCAAGCCCACCAGCAACACCAGCGCCGTGGCGCCACCCGCCAGCACCGCCTGATGCCCGCCGGGGCCTGCCTGCAGCCACAGGGTCTCGTAGAACAGGATCACTTCGAACAGTTCGCGGTACACCGAGAAGAACGCCAGCACGGCAAAACCGAAGCGCCCGCCGCCACTGACCAGGCTACTCTTGATGTAGTCCTGCCAGGCGGCGGCGTGGCGGCGATCGTGCATCCAAACGCCAAGCCACAGCACCATCACCGCAGCGAACAGCGCCGTGCAGCCTTCCAGCAGCTCACGCTGGGCGCCGCCGACGTCAATCACATAGGCGGCCAAGGCCCAGGTGGCGAAGCCGGCCACCAGCGCCAGGCCCCAGCCCATGTTGACGCTGCGCACCGCCGACTGCTGGCCGGTGTTGCGCAGGAAGGCCAGGATCGCCGCCAGGACCAGGATCGCCTCGAGGCCTTCGCGCAGCAGGATCAACAACCCGGAGACGAAGCTCAACGACCAGCTCAAGCCATCGCTGCCCAGCAACTTGGCCGCCTGTTCGAGCTTGGCCTTGGCTTCGCCCAGGCGTAGTTCGGCCTGGGCAACAGGCGAGCCGTCCTGCAATGCCTGGCGGTAGGCCATCAGGGATTTTTCGGTGTCCTTGCGCGCCTGGGTATCGATGTTGTCCAGTGAGCTTTCCACCAGCTCGAAGCCTTCCAGGTAGGCGGCCACCGACAGGTCATAGGCCTGGTCGTGGTCACCTGCACGGTAGGCAGCCAGGCTCTTGTCCAGGGTACTGGCGGTGTACGCGAGCAATTGCGCCGGGCCACGCTTGACCTGGGGTGGCTGCGCGCGCTGGGCGCGGAACGCTTCGACAACGGCATTGCCTTCGTTGGCGGCGACTTCGGCTGGGGTCTGGCGGGCCAGGTCGGCAATGTTCCAGGTCTTGTCGCCTTTGCCGGCTTCCGGCTTGGCGGTGAAGCTGGCGATATAGGCGGCCACGTCCCAGCGCTGGCGATCATCCAGCTGGTCGGCGAACGACGGCATCTCGGTACCGTCGATACCCAGGGCCAAGGTGTTATAGAGGTCGAACAGGCTCAACTGGTCGAGGCGCGCGACATCGCGCAGGTTGGCGGGCGCCGGCTCCCGGCCCACCCCCGCCGGGCCGGCACCGGCGCCAGTGTTACCGTGGCAGATCGAGCAGGTTTGCGCGTACAGCGCCGCACCACGGGCTGGGTCCGGGGTAATCACCGGGGCCTGGCTGACCTCGTAGGCCACCGCCAGACGTGCGCCCAACTGGCGGGCCTGCTTGGCTACCGCTACACCATCCTGGCGCTGGTCGATGGCCTGGCGCAGCGCCTGCACGCCCTGTTCCAAGGCCCCTTGCTCGGCGTGTGCAGGCAGGCCTTTGACCAGGTCGGCCAGCACCGTGCTGAATTCCTGCTGTTCGCGGTATTCGCCGTCGTCGATGACCTTGCCGCTTTCCACGGTCGGCGGGTAGTCGGCGCCTATATAGTCGAGCAGGTGCAGGGCCTTGGTGGCCTCGGCGGGGGCTTCGGCCAGCGCCAGGGAACTGTACAGCGCCAGCACCGGGCCTAGCAATAAAGCCGACAACCAGGCGAGCAGACGGGAACGGGTTTTCATGGCCAGTCTCGGTGGGAATGCGAAAGAGAACATTGTTCACTTCCACTTTGCTTCGCTCAAGGGTGCTGGGTGGATTTCATGAAAAATCTTGCTACAAATCAGATGAAGTGAGGGGTATTACGGCTGGGCAATGGCGGGGGGATTGGGTGGGGGGCTGACAGGTGCCTGCCAACCCTCCACCAATCTCTCGTCTCCCACCACCACTACTTTCCAGCCTCCTTCCACCCCCCACCCAACGCCAGGAATACACCAATCTGCCCCATCGCCACCTGGCTATTGGCCGCCGCCAGCTGCGCGCGCATGTCGGTATAGGTGCGCGTTGCCTGCAAGTCCGCCAGGAACGACTCACGCCCTGCCTGGTAATAGCGGTGGGTCTGGTCGGCCGCGTCCTTGGCCGACCTCTCCGCCTCGGCCAGCGCGTCGCGCCGGTCCAGCAAGGCACTGTACTGCGCAAGGCGGGTCTGGGTTTCGCGGATGGCGTTCAGCACCACTCCGTCGAAGTTCGCCAAGGCCGCCTGGGTCGAGGCTTCGGCCATGCGAATGCGGGCACGGGTGCCGTTGGTGGGGATGGTCCAGCTGACCTGCGGGCCAAAGCCCCAGCGGTTGGTCGAGGGCTCGCCAAGGTTGTCGACGAGACCGATGGTGCCGACCTGGGCGCCGATGCTTATATCCGGGTACAACGCGCCGGTGGCGACACCGATGTTGGCGGTGGCAGCGGCCAGCTGGCGTTCGGCTTGGCGCACGTCAGGGCGGCGTTTGAGCAGGGCTGCACCATCGCCCACCGGCACCAGCTGGTCCAGGTGCGGCAGTTCGGCACAATCGGCAGTGCCGGCGGGCAGTTGCTCCACCGGCTTGGCCAACAAGGCAGCCAGGGTGTACATGCCGGCCTCGCGTTCGGCCTTGAAGCGTGGCAGCTCGGCGCGCAAGGACTTGAACTGGGTCTGCGAGCGGGTGACCTGGGTTTCATCGCCACGGCCAGCATCACGCAGGCGCTGGGTGAGCTTGACGCTTTGTTCCTGCAGGTCGAGTGACTCGCGGGCGATATGGTATTCCTCGTTGGCCGAGCAAACCTGGGTATAGGCCTTGACCACGTCTGCCACCAAGGTGATGCGGGCGGTATCGGCCGCGGCCTGCACAGCATCGGCATTGGCCTTGGCGGCCTCGGTGCCACGCTTGAAGGTGCCCCACAGGTCGAACTGGTACGAGGCGCTGATGATCGCCTCACCGATATTCGCCACCGGCACTTTCTCGGGCAGCAGGAAGGCTTCGCCAGACTCCTGCAGGCGCTGGGCACCCAGTTTGACGCCGCCGTTGAAGCCGCCTTGCGACTCGGCCAGCTCGACCTGAGCGCGGGCCTTGGCGATGTTGGCAGCGGCCACACGCAGTTCGCTGTTGGCACTCAGGGCCTGGCGCACCAGTTCGTTCAGCCGCGGGTCCTGATACAACTGCCACCAGTCCTCAGGCACCGGCGCCGACACCACGCTGTCCGCATCCTGGCGCAGCGGGCCATTGAGGTCGCTGCGCTGCACCGCAGCATCCTTCGGCACCTGGTAGTCGGGGCCAACCATCATGCAGGCCCCCAGTGACAGGCACAGGCCGGCCAGGATCAACCGTTTCATGGGTGCTGGCCCTCGATGATCGACACCGTGGCGGTTCGCCCGGCGATCATGCGGAAGTCCTGCGGCACCTCGTCGAAGGCGATGCGCACCGGAATGCGCTGGGCCAGGCGCACCCAGCTGAACGCCGGGTTGACGTTGGGCAGCAGGTTGGCACCGCTGCTGCGGTCGCGGTCTTCGATGCCGGCCGCAAAGCTCTGCACGTGGCCGCTCAGACGGGTGTTGTCGCCCATGACCCGGATATCCACGGCATCGCCAATGTGGATACCGCCCAGCTTGGTTTCTTCGAAGTAGCCGTCGACGTGGTACGAGGCGCTATCGACCACCGACAGCACCGGCCGGCCAGCGGTGACAAATTCATGGTTACGCGGCGCACGGTCGTTGAGGTAGCCGTCCACCGGGCTGCGCACCACCGAACGGTCAAGGTTGAGCTGGGCGCTATCGACCGCCACTTGCGCCTCGCTGACCGCCGAGCGGGCACGGGCTTCGCGGGACTGGCTTTCTTCCAGTTGCTCGGCGGCCACCAGGTTGCCCAGCTTGCGGTTGCGCTGTGCCTCGCGGGAAGCCTGGGCCAGGGTTTCCTGGCGCTCGGCCAGGGTCGCCTTGGCCTGGCGCAGGGCCAGGGTGAAGCGGTCCTGATCGATGGTGAACAGTACATCGCCGCGCTTGACGGTCTGGTTGTCGCGCACCTCGACTTTCTGGATCAGCCCGGAAACGTCCGGGGCGACCTGGATCACGTCGGCACGGATATGGCCGTCGCGGGTCCACGGGGCGAACAGGTAGTAGACCACCATCTGCCACACGAGCACGGCGGCGAAGCTCACTACCAGCAAGGTCAGGACCACACGGCCCAGGGTCAGCAAAGGTTTTTTCATGGCAGCATCAGGTTTCGGCAAAAGTGGTCCACCGCGCCAAGCAGCACGGCATACAAGGCAACGTTGAACAATGCCCGGTGCCAGACCAGGCGGTAGAAATGCACACGCACAAGCACCGCGTGCACCCCGAGGAACAGCAGGTAGGTACCAAACATCATCACCAGCAGCGTGGGCAGGAATACCCCGCTGATATCCAGTTCACCAATCACAGGGGCGCTCCGTCGAGTCCGGGGGGCAATTGCGGCTGTTCGGCGGGTTCGAGCATCACCTCGACACCCGGCAGCAGCGCCAGGCGCAGGCCGCTCAAGGCGTGCAGCAGGTGGGTGCGGGCATCGCCGCGTTCGTACAGCTCATCGAGGTTCAGCGCCAGGCGCGCGCGCTCCATGTTGCGCAGCAACGCGGCGGGCGCATGCAGGCGTTCACCAGCGCGCAGGCAGGCGGCGTAATGCGCGCCGACTTCCTCGATCACGGTGCTTAGGCGCTCACGGGCCTGCTGGCCGGCACGCGGCATGTAGGCCAGCAGGTCCAGCAAGTTGAGCCCTACGCGCAGGTCGCGCAGCGCCACGCCACTGTCCTGGCCGGTCTGCGACAGACGCGGCAGGTGCTGCATCAGGCGGTCGAGCATCTGCACACCCACCTGGCGGTGTTCGGCAAGGGTGGCCGGTTCGGTCATTTCGACGATGTCGCGCCAGGCGAAGCGGGTCATGCGCTTGGCCGCCAGCTCCACACCGAACGGGCGCATCACCAGGGTCCAGATGAAGGCAAACAGCAAGCCGACGGGGCCGGCGAGGTTGGAGTTGAGGAAGGTGAAGAAATCCGCGTCGTAGGCGCCCTGGATGCTGATGAACGTCGAGGTGTTGACGATGGTCAGCAGGGTGCCGAGGTAGAAACGCGGTTGCACGGTCAGGGTGCCGACGCAGATGAATGGCACGGCAAAGGCCAGCACCAGCATCGGGAAATCATGCAGGTTGGGCAGTACCAGGAACAGGTAGAGGCTGGAGAAGATGACCGACATCAGGGTCCAGAAGAAGAACCTGTAGATCTGCGGCGCCGGGTCGTCCATGGCGGCGAAGAAGCTGCACGACACGGCGGCGAGAATGACCGCGCTGGCCCCGTCGTTCCAGCCCAGGCCGATCCACAGGCCGCAGGCGACAACGATGGCCAGCACGGTGGAGGCCACCGAATACAGCATCAACCCGCGGTCAAAGAACGCTGTCAGGCGGCCCAGGCGCCAGTGGCGGTACACCGCGCGCCAGGGTTTGGCGTCGTCGCTGCGCAGGGCGTGCTGCAGGGTGCAGCAGTCTTGCCACAGGTCGGCCCATTCGCTCAGGCGATACAGGGCGTTGGACAGCAGCAGGTCGGCGCGCTGGTCAAGGGCCGCGGCGCCGGGCTGCAGGCGCTCGATCTGCTCGTGCAGGGCGGCCCAGCGGGCGGGCGAAGCGCTGTCGGCGGTGCCCTTGAGCCATGCGCGGGCGGCCTCCAGCAACGGTTGCATCTGGGCGAATTTCTCCGGGGCACGGCCTTCGAGGGCGACCAGGGCGTCGTCGAGCGCATCGATCACCGGCAGCAGGTGGATCATGCGTCCGCGCAATTCACGAGCATTCTTCAGGGTATGCGGGCCGGCCCCTTCATGGCCGAGCTGGCCGATCATCAGTTCCAGCGAGTTGAAAGTGGTGACCATCGTGCCGCGCAGGCTCCCCACCTGGTCGGCGCTGGCCTGACGGGCGAGGTAGGTATCGCTGTAGCGGATCGCCTCGCTGAACCAGGTACTGGTGGCCCCGACCACCACCGGTGCCAGCCGGCGCGGCCAGAAGACGGCCCCGACCACTGCTGCGCAGACGATACCCAGGCAGATTTCCTGGGCACGGGAGGACGCCACGTCAAATACGGCCAACGGGTTGTCGACCACCGCCAGGGCGATCATCGGCAAGGTGTAGCCCGCCAGCATCAGCACGTAGTTGTTGGCGGTGCGCAAATTCAGCGAAAGGAACAACAAGGTGCCGGTCCACAGGGCGATGGCGATACTCAGCAGCAACGGCGACTGCACCAGCGGCGGCACCAGGAAAACCGCCCCGCCGGCGCCAAGCAGCGTCCCCACGGCACGGTACAGGGCCTTGGAGCTGGTCGGCCCGAGGAAGGGGCTGGAGACGATGTACACCGTGGCCATGGCCCAATACGGGCGAGGCAGCTGCATGAGCAGGGCGATGTACAGGGCGATCATGGAGGCGGCGAAGGTCCGCACGCCATAGAACCAGTCGCGGGCCGGCGGCACCGAGCTGAAGAAACCGTTCATGCGGCCTCGCCCGTACTGCCCAGGCCGGCAGCTTCGAAGGCACGCAGCACGCGCAAGGCGGCCTCCAGGTCGGCCTGGTCGATACGCTGCAGCACCTCTTGCCGCAGGCGCACCAGTTCGGCTTCGATGGATTCGGCCAGGGCGCGGCCTTCAGCGGTCAGGCTCAGGGCCTTCGCCCGGCGGTCCAGCGGGTCTTCGCTGCGGCATACCAGGCCAGCCTTGCACAGCTGGTCAAGCAGACGCACCAGCGACGGGCTTTCCAGGCCCGCAGCCTGGGCCACGGCAACCTGGTGCACACCGTCGCCCAGACGCACGATCATCAGCAGGGGCGTGGCGCAGGCTTCGGAGATGCCATAACCGGTCAGGGCGGTGTGGCAGATGCGCCGCCAATGCCGGGCGGCAACCACCATGCCACTGCTGACTTGCAGGCGCAGGAGATCAAGGGACATTGAGGAAAACCAAGGATATTCATAGTTTGCTAACTATCAATATACGCTTGGCCCTCCCCCTGTCGTCAACCAGCGGCGACGGATAGCCTGGGTGAAATGTTGTTCATGCCTGTTGTCAGTAGCGGTCTGAGCAGAACAACTCAGGGCTGAATCTGGTCTTCCAGCTTCATGGTCAAGGCCAACGTGCTGCCCATCTGGACCGCCCGGTCGCGCCACTCCTGGTACCGCACCCTGTCACGGCTGCTGAAGTGCACTGCCAGCTCTTCGGCGGCCTGCACCACACCCGCCGCTGCCGCCAGCTCCAGCCAGTACAGCGCAGCCTTGATATCGGCTTCCACGTACAGCCCGTGCATCAACCGGTAGCCCACCTCGAACCGGCAACGCGCCTCGCCACGCTCGGCACCGCGCAGGAACCATTGGTAGGCCTGCACCAGGTCGACCTGCCACTGCAGTTCGCCATCGCACACCTCTTCCTCGTACAGGTCGCCCAACGCAGCGGCGGCGTGCAGCAGGCCGCGCTCGAAGGCCTGGCGGTAGCACTCCGCCGCCTGCACATAGGAGGGTTCGATGCCTTTGCCGAAGTAATGCTGCTGCCCGAGGTTGAACCAGGCCGCGGCATTGCCCTGCAGGGCGGCCATGCGCAACAGGTGGCCGGCCAGCACGGTATCGGCACGCCAGTACTTGCCGTTGAGCCAGATCCAGCCGAGGTCATTGAGCGCCGCCACGTTGCCTTGCAGCGCCTGGCGGCGCAGGTCGGCATATACCGCTTGTACGTCGCTGGCCTCGTCCAGGCGGCTGATCAATAGCGAGCGCTGGCTGGGCAGCCCCACCCCGGCAAACAACCGCTGTCGCCTCCCGACAGCAATCGGTGGGGCGATGACCCGCTCGGGCAGGAGACGGGCAAGCAGCGAATGGATATTGCTGGCAGCAGACATGTTCATCCTCATTGAACGACGCACAACCCCAACCTTCGGCTGTGATGAGGCGTGATTCTGCGTGACGACACGTCAAAACCTGTCGCGAACGAATCGGCACCTGGCAACCAAATGCGACTTCCTTGATCTGAGCAGGCTGTGGCCAATTGCCATGCCCCACGCCTGCCGCCATCCTATTGCGGCAAGCCTAGACAAGGACGTTACCTTTTGCCGTTCGCCACTACCCGCGCCACCCTCAGCCGTCAGTGGGCGCTGCTGCGCCAGCTGCCCAGCCGCTCTCCAGGCATTACCAGCGCCGAGCTGGTCTGGCGCCTGCGTGACGTGGGCTTCACTGTCAGCAAACGTACCATCGAACGCGACCTCAACGAGCTGTCGCTGATTTTTCCGCTGGAGCGTAATGACAAGAGCATTCCGTTTGGCTGGCACTGGTCGGCCAGTGCCGTGGGCGAATTACGCGGCAATTTCGATCTGCTGACGCACTTGCGCGGCGATGCGTTGCAACCGGCACGGGGTGAGGGGGTAGAGCTGGTGGCGCGGATCAGCGATGCACTGGCGCGGCAGTTGCGGGATGCGCCGCTGAGTAGCGACATGCAGCTGACGGCGCTGGAACACGGGCATCGGATGCGGGCCACGGTGAGTAATGGCTGGCCGCTGCGCTGGTGGCTGTTGAGCCATGGCGATGGGGTGGTGGTGGAGCAGCCTGCCGGCTTGCGCGAGGAGATCGGCAAGATACTCAGCAATGCGGCTGCGCAGTACCAGAGTTCCTAGCCTGTACCGGCCATTTCGAGGGTTCACCCGCGAAGAGGCCGGTACAGCCTTGCCCGCTAGCGCTGCATCCCCCATCGCCGCACGGTTAGCCGCTCCAGGGTATTGAACACCAGCCCTTCCACCAGCAGGCCAATCAGAATCACCACCGCCAAGCCGGCGAATACCTTGTCGGTGTAGAGCTCGTTGCGGTTCTGAAAGATGTACCAGCCCAACCCGCCTTTGCCGCTGCTGGCTCCGAATACCAGTTCGGCGGCGATCAGGGTGCGCCAGGCAAATGCCCAGCCGATCTTCAACCCCGACAGGATCGAAGGCAGCGCCGCCGGCACCAGGATGTGCAGCACCAGCCGCAGCCCTTTCAGGCCATAGTTGCGACCAGCCATGCGCAACGTCTCCGACACGCCGAGGAAGCCCGCATAGGTGTTTAGCGCCAAAGCCCATAGCACCGAATGCACCAGCACGAAGATCAGGCTGTTGTCACCCAGCCCGAACCAGAGCAAGGCCAATGGCAGCAGGGCAATCGCCGGCAGCGGGTTGAACATCGAGGTCAGTGTGCCCAGCAGGTCGCGCCCCAACTGGGTCGACACCGCCAGGCTGGTCAGGCCGAAGGCCAGGACGATGCCCAGCACATAACCCTTGAGCAAAATCACCAGCGAGACACCGACCTTGGCCGGCAGTTCACCGCTGAACAGGCCGTCCCACAAGGCAACTGCGGTTTGCAGGAAGCTCGGCAACAACAGGTCATTGGCCTGGTAGCGGGCCACGGCCTCCCAGAGCACGGCAATCACCAGCAGGATGACCGCCTTGCGCAGCCAGCCTTGCTGCCACAGGCGTTGCACCATAGGCAGTTGACGTTCCACGGGCACACTGAGCAGGGGCTGCAGCTGCACTTCGTATTCCTGGCGTACAGGTGTAGTGGTCATGGCTGAAAGCTCCTGTCAGTAGGCGATACGGATATCGTTGAAGCCAAGGTCGCCAGCAGGTTCCGGCGCGTCCGCCTCGTCGAACAGCAAACGGTGGATGCGCCGGGCACTGGCCTGGAAATCGCTGCCACCCAGGCTGCCCAGGTCGTACTGGTGGCTGTGCACTTCGGCCCGTACCTGCCCTGGGTGCGGCGACAACAGCAGGATGCGGTTGCCGACCACCAGCGCTTCTTCGATGGAGTGGGTGACGAACAGCAAGGTGAAGCGTACCTCCTCCCACAACAGCAACAGCTCTTCCTGCATCTTGCGTCGCGTCAGCGCATCGAGTGCGGCAAACGGCTCATCCATCAGCAGGATCTTTGGCTGCGTGGCCAAGGCTCGGGCAATGGCTACGCGCGCCTTCATGCCGCCCGACAGGGTGTGCGGGTAGGCATCGGCGAACGCGGCCAGGCCGACCTTGTCCAGGTAATGCAGCGCCCGCTCCTCGGCCTCCACACGCTTGAGCTGGCCTGACACCAGCAGCGGGAACATGACGTTCTGCTTCACCGACTTCCATGGCGGCAACTGGTCAAACTCCTGGAATACCACGATGCGATCGGGACCCGGGCCTCTGACTGCCTGGCCCTGCAGCAGGATCTGCCCTTCCTGGGGCGAAATGAAGCCGGCCACCGCCTTTAGCAAGGTGGACTTGCCACAGCCGGAGGGGCCGAGCAGCACGAACCGGTCGGCGCGGTCGACTTCGAAGCTGACCTGGTGGGTGGCGCGCACCACGCGTTGCGCGGTGCGGTATTCGAGGCTGAGATTGTCCACCTTGAGCAAAGGCGGCGTGGCGACACGGCTCAGGTTGCTGGCCGTGTGGCCTGGCAATGGGGCGGTCATGATCGGTCAGCTCCCCTGCAGCGGGCGTTCATCCTGGAAGAAGTAGTCCTTCCACGATTCCGGCTTGTGCTTGATGGCGCCTACCTGATAGAGGAAGTCGGCCAGCTTGTAGGTGTTTTTTGGTGTGATGGTGAATTCGTACTGCGGGTTGTCGATCAGCTTGATCAGCGTGTCGCGGTCGATCTTGGCCTTGGTCACGCGGATATAGGTGTCGGCAGCGGCCGCCTTGTCGTTCTGGGCGAAGTCGGCAGCCTCGGCCAGCGCATCGACGAAGGCCTTGTAGGTCTTGGGGTTGTCCTTGCGGAATTTCTCGGTGGCAAACAGCAAGGTCGGCGAGTTGGGGCCGAGCAGGTCGTAGCTGTTGAGCACCACGTGCACGGCCTTGTTGGCCAGCACCTGGTCTTGGAACGGCGGGTTGGAGAAGTGCCCGTTGAGCTCGGTGCCGCCGGCCAGCAACGCGGCGGTGGCATCCGGGTGCGGCACGGCCAGGGTGTACTTGTCGAGGCGGTCGTATTCCTTGTCGCCCCACTGTTGCGCGGCAGCGTACTGCAGGAAGCGCGACTGCACCGAAACGCCTACCGCCGGCACGGCGATGCGGTCCTTGTCGGAGATGTCGGCGATGGTCTTGACGTTGGGGTTGCTGCTGACCAGGTAATACGGGAAGTTGCCCAGCGAGGCCACAGCCTTGACGTTCTGCCGGCCCTGGGTACGGTCCCACACCGTCAGCAACGGGCCGACGCCAGCGCCGGCGATATCTACCGAGCCGGACAGCAAAGCGTCATTGATGGCGGAACCACCGGACAGCTGGGCCCAGTCGACTTCGATGTCGAGGCCCTGCGCCTTGCCGTGCTTTTCAATCAGGTGCTGGTCCCGCACAACGTTAAGCAGCAGGTAGACAATGCCGAACTGCTCGGCGATGCGGATCTTGCCTTCTGCCTGCGCCGCAGCAGGGGCGGCCAGGCTGCCGACAACCAGGCTCGCGCCCAGGCCGATGCTTGCCGCCAGGCGGCTGATGGATTTGCGCATGTTGGGTTCCTCAGTCGTCAGAACGGGGCATCGCCCTGAATAGTGGTGCGGTACAGCTTGCGGCGCAGGTGTGCGGGGCAGCCGGTGGCCAGGTGTATCAGCGAGCGGTTGTCCCAGAACACCAGGTCGTGGGACTGCCACTGGTGGCGGTAGATGTTCTGTTCCAGCACGCTGAGGGCATACAGCTGTTGCAGCACGTCGCGGCTTTCGTCGTCTGGCAGGCCGACGATACGGGTGGTGAAGCCTTCACTGACGAACAGCGCCTTGCGGCCGTTCTCCGGGTGAGTACGGACGACCGGGTGGATGACTTCCTGAACTTGCGCCAACTGCTCTGCGGTCAGGGTCGGGCGCCAGTTGCCTTCGAACTTGGTCTCGGCATAACGGGCCGTGTAGGAGTGTGCGGCACTGCGTCCCTCGACCACCTTGCGCAAGGCTTCGGGAACGGCGTCCCAGGCCTTGTGCATGTCGGCGAACAGGGTATCGCCGCCCTCGCTGGGCAGCTCCTGGGCATGCAGCATGGAGCCGAGGCTCGGCAGTTCCTTGTACGACAGGTCCGAATGCCAGAACTTGCCGGCATCGCCCAAGCCGATGTTGCGACCGTCCTCGATGATGTTGGATACGATCAGAATCTCGGGGTGGCCGGCGAGCAGGAACTGCTTGAGCACGTGGATCTGCAACTCGCCGAAACGGCGGCTGAAGGCGATCTGCTGCTCGGGGCTGATGCGCTGGTCGCGGAACACCAGCACATGGTGGTCGAGGTGGGCACGATGGATACGGGCGAAATCCTCGACGTTGACCGGCTGGGTCAGGTCCAGGCCGATGATCTCGGCGCCGGGTACACCGGCGAACGGGCGGATTTCGAAGCGTTGCGACTGGGCGCTGTCGATGATCGACAAGGCGTTCGAGGCGGCTGACATGTTTCACTCCCACGCAGTGCGCGACATCAATGGCGCGCAACGATCAGAAACGCACGGGGATTTCCCGTGTGGGTTCAAGTCGTGCGGCGCGCCGATTGGTCGACGGGTACGCAGTGGAAGCGACTATAAAGGCATAAAAGAAATAATTTAAATAACTTTAGCGAATAACCATAGCACCGGTATTTGTCCTCAGATCAGGCCGCCATGCTCTTCTTCCTCGATAAGGTTGTTCAGGCTGCTCAGCGCCTTGCGCGCCGTGGAGCGGTTGAGCAGCTTGGCCTGGGCCCCCGGGGGCAGGTCAGTGATCTTGAATACACCCTTGGCGGTCAGGACGTCGATCAGGTCTTCGAGCACACGGATCATGTCCAGATCGCTTTGCTTGAGCTGGTTGAGGCTGTTTTCCACAATGTCATCGGCGAACCAGGCCTGGATATCGGCATGGTCGGCAGGGAGCATTTCTGTGAACTCGTCGAAAGCGGCTGCCTCTACCCGCTGCAACTGGCCGGCAGCGTCGCGTTGCACATAGAACATGGCGTCCCTCGTCACATTGGTTCCTTGGTGGTAGACAGCAGCATAGGCAAAGATTGCCCGGCACGCAGGCACGGCGCCAGAGTATGCGCTGTCACAGGGTTGCGGGAAAGATCTGCAGGCGCAGGTTTGTGGCGCCGAAGGGCCGCAAGGCGGCCCCGGGATTTCAACATCGTTGCCGAAATCCCGGGGCCGCTCCGCAGCCCTTTCGCGCCCCCAGGACGCTCCTGCAGCGAGTGCGCCTGCCGGCTCGTCGCTATCAGCTGTCCTTGTTGTGGATGATGATGGTCGGGTCAGCACCGCTGATCAACGAGTTGATCGTGGTGTTGGACCAGTTCACCCCTTCCAGCTTGATGGTGACGTCGGCGTTGGCGATACCACCTTCGGCGTTCAGCTTGCCTTCGCTGCTGACTTGCAGCGTTGTCGTGCCTTCCACCGTGGTGAGCTTCAGGTAGTTGTCGATGGTGCTGCCCTTCTCGCCCTGCAGCAGGTCCTTCAGGTCGATCCGGTCGCCCTCGGCCACCTTGAAGTCCTTGATCACATCGTTGCCGATGTCACCAGCCTTCCACACGAAGGTGTCGGCACCACTTCCGCCGATCAGGATATCGTTACCCTGGCCACCGATGAGGGTGTCGTTGCCGGTACCGCCCAGCAGGATGTCGTTACCTTTGCCACCATCCAGCGTGTCGTTACCCCCCTGACCAAAGAGGATGTCATTGCCATTGCCGCCCGACAGGAAGTCGTGGCCGTCGTTGGCACCGGAAATATCGAACTCATTGTAGTGCTCGGTAATGTACTGGTGGACATTGCTGGTGGTGACGGCACTGGCTTCGACACCGCTCTTCTGCGCCACGTACGTCTGCAACGCCTGGTAGCCTTCGCTGACGACACCGTTGAGGGTAATCAGGTCACCGAAGATGATGTCGTTGCCGTTGCCGCCATCAAGGCTGTCAGCGCCCGGCAAGGTCGCCTCGGAATGGCCGAGAATCGCCTTGGCCAGGTCGGACGGATCGATGCCTGCTTGAGGCTTGCCAGCAGAGTCGTACGGTTTCAGATCGTTCAGCGTGACATCGCTGTTCAAGCCAATCGCCTGCACCTTGCTCACGCCATTGGTGCCACCCAGCAGGCTGAAGCTCGCGGTAGTGCCTGCTGCCGACTCCTGGTAGTTCCAGTACTCACCGTAGCCCGAACCGTCCAGGCTGGAGAACTCGTAGGTGCCGTCGCCCTGGGCATGCAAGGTACCGACGGTGCTGGTGGACTGCAGCACCAGTTCACCCCGCTTGTTCTCGCTGTAGGTCAGCACCTTGACCGAGCCACTGCTGCTGATCTCGACTTTGTGAGTGGCGTCGGCCCAAACGCTGAAAGTGTCACCAAGCTTGTAGTTGTTGACGTTGACCACGTCATCCAGGTACTTGCCGTTGGTCCACAGCCGCGGGTTGGTGCTTTCCCCGCTCTGGTAGTAGGTCGGCTTGCCGTCGGTGATGAAGTAGGTCAGGTTCTCGGCATTGGTATTACCGCTGGCCATGGTGCTCTTGAAGAAGTTGGCCGTAGCCTTGAACACGTCTTCGTAGTTGGTACCACCACCGCTCGCCATGGAGTTCAGTACGGACTGCAGCTTGCTCAAGGCATTCGGGTCGGCAAGGTTCACCGCCACGTTCTGCTTGACCTGGGTGTCGAAGTCGACCAGGAAGATGTTGACCGTGCCCGACGTATCCGAACCCAGGCTGGCTTTGAGCGTATTGAACACCGAGGCGAGCTGGGTCTTCGCATCGGAAAGCGACTTGTCGCTCATGCTGCCCGAGCTGTCGACGATAAAGGCAATGTTGTAGTTCTTGCCTTGAACCACGTTCAGGCCGGATACGTCGGCGACCATGATGTCGTTGCCTTCGCTGCCGGTCATCGCATCGTTGCCCGAAGTACCCACGTTGGCTTTGTAGGTCGCGGCGTATACGGTCACCGGAATATTGCCGGTGGTGACAGCAGAGCCGCCCAGGCTTTCGGTAGCGACGGAAGTGACCGTGATGTCGAACGAACCTTTGAAGTAGGCCGGCGGAGTCAGCGTCAGGCTGCTGAGTTTCCAGCCGGTCACGTCTACCGGGCCCGTACCGACCGTGACAGTGTGGCCTGCGCCATCGCTCAGCACGGTGCCTTTCGGAATGCCGCTGAGGGATACGCTCAGGCTTTCGGAACCGTCGGTATCGGTCAGCGCGGTCGAGATACCGACCAGTTTCACCGAGCCGCCTTCCGGCCCTTCATTGAGCTTGTAGCCGTCGTAATAGCTCTGGCCATTGACGGTGTGCAGGTCGGACACGCCCAGGCCGGCATTGGCCATCTCGGTCACGTTCTGGTACATCTTGATGTTCGAGCTGCTCAGGTCGGTAACCGCACCCGAGCCGACCTGGATGTTCAGGTCATAGCTGCCCGGCCCGCTCTGGTTGGCATGATAGACCTCGATCGGGTAGTAGCCACTGGTGTTCGGAGTAAAGCTGCCCGAAACCTGGCCACCCGCACCCCAGGTGGCCGTGACCACGGTCTTGCCACCAATGGTGACCACGAAGCTGTCGTCGGCGGTGCCGCTGAAGTTGTAGGTCTTGCCGGCTTCCAGATAGATCAGGCCCGACGTTTTCGAGCCGGTGCCAGCACTGACGCTGCCATCGGACTGCACGTTGGTGGTGGTGCTGCTGGTGTTGGCGTTGCCGGAGTTGGCAAAGACTGTCTTCAGCGAGTCGCCGGTAATGCCATTACCGTCGGTACCCAGGCCTTTGAGGCTGGTCCACACTTCCTTGGTCAGGCCTTTGGACTCGATCTCGGCACTGCCGAAACTCAGGGTTGGCTTGTCGGCAACCGGGCTGATATCGACCTTCATGGTCACTTCACTGCCCAGGTTGGTGCCATCGTTCGGCTTGAACTTGAACTGCGCGTAGTCGGCCTGCTGGTTACCTACGCCATTCCCACCGTAGTTATCGGTACCCGACTGGTTGAGGGCCGGCACGAACTTGAGGTTGTTGGCGGTGATGTCAGCCTGGCTGACGACCTGGCCGACGGCCACGTTCACCCATGTTGTACCGTTGAAGAACTGCAGGGTACCGGCAGCCGGCAGCGAGGTAATCGTCACGGACAAGCCGGTGTTGGCATCGGCATCAGTGACCTTGAAATCACTCCAGGCAAACACGTAGGCGGTGTCTTCCACGCCAAACACTGCACCGCCAGGCGAAACCGGCAGGTGGTCATTGTCGAGGATGGAAGTGGTCACGCTGGCATTGCCGCTGTCGACCTTCAGGTTCTCGAAACCGCCACCGGTGGCGCTTTCGATCTTCACGGTGAAGTTCTCGGTACCCTCGACAAGCTTGTCGTCGATGGTCGCGATGTCGAATGTGGTGCCAGTGCTGTTGGCCGGGATCTTCACGGTGGTGACACCGGTGAAGTCCTCGCCATTCTTGGCGGTGCCAGTGTAGCTGAGGGTAATGGTGACCTCAGACTTCGACGGGTTGCCCAGGACCAGCGTGTAGTGGCCGGTTTCACCTTCGGTCAGCGACGTGCTACCGCTGATGCCGACCGTGGTGACATCGCCCTGGCCGCTGCCTGGTTCATCGGTCACGGTGGTGCTGACCGGGGTCTTGTCCAGGGTCAGTTGCTCGAACTTGCCGACATCGGTGCCGCTGACCGACGCAATCGATTTGATCACCGGGTCGTTGGCGCCTGCGTAGACATTGTCCGGAGCGGTGACCGTGACCGAACCGGTCGTGCCATTGGCCGGCACGGTAATGGTTTTGCCGTCGCTCAGCGTGAAGGTCAGTGCCGAGTGGTTGTTGATCGGCAGACCGTCTTTGTTGGTCAGCGTGATGGTGTAGGTGATCTCGCCGCCTTCGGTAACCGACGGAGTCGCAGTCAGCTTGGCCACGACCTCGTCAGTGGTGTCGGTTACCTGAACCTTGGCCGCATCGCCCAGCTGCAGGTTTTCGAAGGTACGACCATCGACGTCCACAGCGGACTTGATGCCCAGGCTGACTTCGCCCGAGTCTTTGTAGACGTCATCGCCCTGTGCCGCGTGCTCGTACGCTGCGCTGGTCTGGCCGGCTTTGATGGTGACCTGGGCGTTGTTGCTCAGGGTCACGACCAGGTCGTGGGCCAGTGCCTGGTTGATGTGCACGGTGAAGGTCGGCTTGACGTTCTCGGCCACCGAAGGCTGGTCGGCGGTGATGGTGACCTTGACCAGGTCGCCTTCGTTGCCTGGCGTACCCGGTTCGTCGGTGACCGTGGTGCTGACCGGGGTCTTGTCCAGGGTCAGTTGCTCGAACTTGCCGACGTCGGTGCCGCTGACCGACGCAATCGATTTGATCACCGGGTCGTTGGCACCTGCGTAGACATTGTCCGGAGCGGTGACCGTGACCGAACCGGTCGTGCCATTGGCCGGCACGGTAATGGTTTGCCGTCGCTCAGCGTGAAGGTCAGTGCCGAGTGGTTGTTGATCGGCAGACCGTCTTTGTTGGTCAGCGTGATGGTGTAGGTGATCTCGCCGCCTTCGGTAACCGACGGAGTCGCAGTCAGCTTGGCCACGACCTCGTCAGTGGTGTCGGTGACCTGAACCTTGGCCGCATCGCCCAGCTGCAGGTTTTCGAAGGTACGACCATCGACGTCCACAGCGGACTTGATGCCCAGGCTGACTTCGCCCGAGTCTTTGTAGACGTCATCGCCCTGTGCCGCGTGCTCGTACGCTGCGCTGGTCTGGCCGGCTTTGATGGTGACCTGGGCGTTGTTGCTCAGGGTCACGACCAGGTCGTGGGCCAGTGCCTGGTTGATGTGCACGGTGAAGGTCGGCTTGACGTTCTCGGCCACCGAAGGCTGGTCGGCGGTGATGGTGACCTTGACCAGGTCGCCTTCGTTGCCTGGCGTACCCGGTTCGTCAGTGACCGTGGTGCTGACCGGGGTCTTGTCCAGGGTCAGTTGCTCGAACTTGCCGACGTCGGTGCCGCTGACCGACGCAATCGATTTGATCACCGGGTCGTTGGCACCTGCGTAGACATTGTCCGGAGCGGTGACCGTGACCGAACCGGTCGTGCCATTGGCCGGCACGGTAATGGTTTTGCCGTCGCTCAGCGTGAAGGTCAGTGCCGAGTGGTTGTTGATCGGCAGACCGTCTTTGTTGGTCAGCGTGATGGTATAGGTGATCTCGCCGCCTTCGGTAACCGACGGTGTCGCAGTCAGCTTGGCCACGACCTCGTCAGTGGTGTCGGTGACCTGGACCTTGGCCGCACCGCCCAGTTGCAGATTCTCGAAGGCTCGGCCATCGACGTCCACAGCCGACTTGATGCCCAGGCTGACTTCGCCCGAGTCTTTGTAGACGTCATCGCCCTGTGCCGCGTGCTCGTACGCTGCGCTGGTCTGGCCGGCTTTGATGGTGACCTGGGCATTGTTGCTCAGGGTCACGACCAGGTCGTGGGCCAGTGCCTGGTTGATGTGCACGGTGAAGGTCGGCTTGACGTTCTCGGCCACCGAAGGCTGGTCGGCGGTGATGGTGACCTTGACCAGGTCGCCTTCGTTGTTGCCGCCTGGGTTGCCAGGAGTACCTGGCTCGTCAGTGACCGTGGTGCTGACCGGGGTCTTGTCCAGGGTCAATTGCTCGAACTTGCCGACGTCGGTGCCGCTGACCGACGCAATCGATTTGATCACCGGGTCGTTGGCGCCTGCGTAGACGTTGTCCGGCGCAGTGACAGTAGTGCTGCCAGTGGTGCTGTTCGCCGGCACGGTGATGGTGGTGCCGTCGTTCAGCGTGAAGGTCAGCGCGCTGTGCTTGTCGATCGGCAAGCCGTCTTTGTTGGTCAGGGTCACGGTGTAGGTGATTACCCCACCTTCGGTAACCGACGGAGTCGCAGTCAGTTTGGCCACCACTTCGTCAGTGGTGTCGGTGACCTGAACCGTGGCCGCATCGCCCAGCTGCAGGTTTTCGAAGGTACGACCATCGACGTCCACAGCGGACTTGATGCCCAGGCTGATTTCGCCGGCATCGTTGTAGACGTCATCCCCCTGAGCTGCGTGCTCATACGCTGCACTGGTTTCACCCGCCTTGATGGTGACCTGGGCGTTGTTGCTCAGGGTCACGACCAGGTCATGAGCCAGTGCCTGGTTGATGTTTACCGTGAAGGTCGGTTTGACGTTCTCGGCCACTGAAGGCTGGTCGGCAGTGATGGTGACCTTGACCAGGTCGCCTTCGTTGTTGCCGCCTGGGTTGCCAGGAGTACCTGGCTCGTCGGTGACCGTTGTGCTGACCGGCGTCTTATCCAGAGTCAGCTGTTCGAATTTGCCGGCATCAACCCCACCAACGGTAGCGATGGACTTCACAACCGGATCGTTGGCACCGGTGTAGACATTGTCTGGCGCAGTGACATTTATGCTGCCGGTAGTGCTGTTCGCCGGAACGGTAATGGTGGTGCCATCGTTCAGGGTGAAGGTCAGCGCACCGTGCTTGTCGATCGGCAGGCCGTCTTTGTTGGTCAGGGTCACGGTGTAGGTGATTACCCCACCTTCGGTAACCGAAGGGGTAGCAGTCAGCTTGGCCACCACTTCGTCAGTGGTGTCGGTGACCTGAACCGTGGCCGCATCGCCCAGCTGCAGGTTTTCGAAGGTACGACCATCGACGTCCACAGCGGACTTGATGCCCAGGCTGATTTCGCCGGCATCGTTGTAGACGTCATCCCCCTGAGCTGCGTGCTCATACGCTGCACTGGTTTCACCCGCCTTGATGGTGACCTGGGCGTTGTTGCTCAGGGTCACGACCAGGTCATGAGCCAGTGCCTGGTTGATGTTTACCGTGAAGGTCGGTTTGACGTTCTCGGCCACCGAAGGCTGGTCGGCAGTGATGGTGACCTTGACCAGGTCGCCTTCGTTGTTGCCGCCTGGGTTGCCAGGAGTACCTGGCTCGTCGGTGACCGTTGTGCTGACCGGCGTCTTATCCAGAGTCAGCTGTTCGAATTTGCCGGCATCAACCCCACCAACGGTAGCGATGGACTTCACAACCGGATCGTTGGCACCGGTGTAGACATTGTCTGGCGCAGTGACATTTATGCTGCCGGTAGTGCTGTTCGCCGGAACGGTAATGGTGGTGCCATCGTTCAGGGTGAAGGTCAGCGCACCGTGCTTGTCGATCGGCAGGCCGTCTTTGTTGGTCAGCGTGATGGTGTAGGTGATCTCGCCGCCTTCGGTAACCGACGGAGTCGCGGTCAGCTTGGCCACGACTTCGTCAGTGGTGTCGGTGACCTGAACCGTGGCCGCACCGCCCAGTTGCAGATTCTCGAAGGTACGGCCATCGACGTCCACGGCGGACTTGATGCCCAGGCTGACTTCACCCGAGTCCTTGTAGACGTCATCCCCCTGTGCCGCGTGCTCGTACGCTGCGCTGGTTTCACCTGCCTTGATGGTGACCTGGGCATTGTTGCTCAGGGTCACGACCAGATCGTGCGCCAGTGCCTGGTTGATGTGCACCGTGAAGGTCGGTTTGACGTTCTCGGCCACCGAAGGCTGGTCGGCAGTGATGGTGACTTTGACGAGGTCGCCTTCGTTGTTGCCGCCTGGATTGCCCGGAGTACCTGGCTCGTCGGTGACCGTGGTGCTGACCGGGGTCTTGTCCAGGGTCAGTTGCTCGAACTTGCCGGCGTCGGTGCCGCTGACCGACGCGATCGACTTGATCACCGGGTCGTTGGCGCCTGCGTAGACGTTGTCCGGAGCAGTGAAAGTGGTGCTGCCCGTGGTGCTGTTCGCCGGCACGGTGATGGTGGTGCCATCGTTCAGGGTGAAGGTCAGTGCCGAGTGGTTGTTGATCGGCAGACCGTCTTTGTTGGTCAGCGTGATGGTGTAGGTGATCTCGCCGCCTTCGGTAACCGACGGTGTCGCGGTCAGTTTGGCCACCACTTCGTCAGTGGTGTCGGTGACCTGAACCGTGGCCGCATCGCCCAGCTGCAGGTTTTCGAAGGTACGACCATCGACGTCCACAGCCGACTTGATGCCCAGGCTGACTTCGCCTGCGTCCTTGTAGACGTCGTCACCCTGTGCCGCGTGCTCGTACGCTGCACTGGTTTCACCTGCCTTGATGGTGACCTGGGCGTTGTTGCTCAGGGTCACGACCAGATCGTGCGCCAGTGCCTGGTTGATGTGCACGGTGAAGGTCGGCTTGACGTTCTCGGCCACCGAAGGCTGGTCGGCAGTGATGGTGACCTTGACCAGGTCGCCTTCGTTGCCTGGCGTACCCGGTTCGTCAGTGACCGTGGTGCTGACCGGGGTCTTGTCCAGGGTCAGTTGCTCGAACTTGCCGGCGTCGGTGCCGCTGACCGACGCGATCGACTTGATCACCGGGTCGTTGGCGCCTGCGTAGACGTTGTCCGGAGCAGTGACAGTAGTGCTGCCTGTGGTGCTGTTCGCCGGCACGGTGATGGTGGTGCCGTCGTTCAGCGTGAAGGTCAGTGCCGAGTGATTGTTGATCGGCAGACCGTCTTTGTTGGTCAGCGTGATGGTGTAGGTGATCTCGCCGCCTTCGGTAACCGACGGTGTCGCGGTCAGTTTGGCCACCACTTCGTCAGTGGTGTCGGTGACCTGAACCGTGGCCGCATCGCCCAGCTGCAGGTTTTCGAAGGTACGACCATCGACGTCCACAGCCGACTTGATGCCCAGGCTGACTTCGCCTGCGTCCTTGTAGACGTCGTCACCCTGTGCCGCGTGCTCGTACGCTGCACTGGTTTCACCTGCCTTGATGGTGACCTGGGCGTTGTTGCTCAGGGTCACGACCAGATCGTGCGCCAGTGCCTGGTTGATGTGCACGGTGAAGGTCGGCTTGACGTTCTCGGCCACCGAAGGCTGGTCGGCAGTGATGGTGACCTTGACCAGGTCGCCTTCGTTGCCTGGCGTACCCGGTTCGTCAGTGACCGTGGTGCTGACCGGGGTCTTGTCCAGGGTCAGTTGCTCGAACTTGCCGGCGTCGGTGCCGCTGACCGACGCGATCGACTTGATCACCGGGTCGTTGGCGCCTGCGTAGACGTTGTCCGGAGCAGTGACAGTAGTGCTGCCTGTGGTGCTGTTCGCCGGCACGGTGATGGTGGTGCCGTCGTTCAGCGTGAAGGTCAGTGCCGAGTGATTGTTGATCGGCAGACCGTCTTTGTTGGTCAGCGTGATGGTGTAGGTGATCTCGCCGCCTTCGGTAACCGACGGTGTCGCGGTCAGTTTGGCCACCACTTCGTCAGTGGTGTCGGTGACCTGAACCGTGGCCGCATCGCCCAGCTGCAGGTTTTCGAAGGTACGACCATCGACGTCCACAGCCGACTTGATGCCCAGGCTGACTTCGCCTGCGTCCTTGTAGACGTCGTCACCCTGTGCCGCGTGCTCGTACGCTGCACTGGTTTCACCTGCCTTGATGGTGACCTGGGCGTTGTTGCTCAGGGTCACGACCAGATCGTGCGCCAGTGCCTGGTTGATGTGCACCGTGAAGGTCGGTTTGACGTTCTCGGCCACCGAAGGCTGGTCGGCAGTGATGGTGACTTTGACCAGATCGCCTTCGTTGCCCGGGGTACCCGGCTCGTCGGTGACGGAAGTGCTAACCGGCGTCTTGTCCAGATTCAGATTTTCGAACTTCCAGACATCCGCACCGCTGACCGCCTCGATGGCATTGACCACCGGTTGGTTGGCACCGACATAGACGTTGTCCGGCGCGGCTGCGGTGGCCGAGCCCGTGGTGCTGTTGGCGGCCACGACCACGGTAGTACCATCGGTCAGCTTGAAGTACAGCTCCGAGTGGTTGTTGATCGGCAGACCGTCTTTGTTGGTCAGCGTGATGGTGTAGGTGATCTCGCCGCCTTCGGTAACCGACGGAGTCGCGGTCAGTTTGGCCACCACTTCGTCAGTGGTGTCGGTGACCTGGACTGTGGCCGCATCGCCCAACTGCAGATTCTCGAAGGCTCGGCCATCAACGTCCACAGCGGACTTGATGCCCAGGCTGACTTCACCCGAGTCCTTGTAGACGTCATCCCCCTGTGCCGCGTGCTCGTACGCTGCGCTGGTTTCACCTGCCTTGATGGTGACCTGGGCATTGTTGCTCAGGGTCACGACCAGGTCATGAGCCAGTGCCTGGTTGATGTGCACCGTGAAGGTCGGTTTGACGTTCTCGGCCACCGAAGGCTGGTCGGCAGTGATGGTGACTTTGACCAGATCGCCTTCGTTGCCCGGGGTACCCGGCTCGTCGGTGACGGAAGTGCTAACCGGCGTCTTGTCCAGATTCAGATTTTCGAACTTCCAGACATCCGCACCGCTGACCGCCTCGATGGCATTGACCACCGGTTGGTTGGCACCGACATAGACGTTGTCCGGCGCGGCTGCAGTGGCCGAGCCCGTGGTGCTGTTGGCGGCCACGACCACGGTAGTACCATCGGTCAGCTTGAAGTACAGCTCCGAGTGGTTGTTGATCGGCAGACCGTCTTTGTTGGTCAGCGTGATGGTGTAGGTGATCTCGCCGCCTTCGGTAACCGACGGAGTCGCGGTCAGTTTGGCCACCACTTCGTCAGTGGTGTCGGTGACCTGGACTGTGGCCGCATCGCCCAACTGCAGATTCTCGAAGGCTCGGCCATCAACGTCCACAGCGGACTTGATGCCCAGGCTGACTTCACCCGAGTCCTTGTAGACGTCATCCCCCTGTGCCGCGTGCTCGTACGCTGCGCTGGTTTCACCTGCCTTGATGGTGACCTGGGCATTGTTGCTCAGGGTCACGACCAGGTCGTGGGCCAGTGCCTGGTTGATGTGCACCGTGAAGGTCGGTTTGACGTTCTCGGCCACCGAAGGCTGGTCGGCAGTAATGGTGACTTTGACGAGGTCGCCTTCGTTGTTGCCGCCTGGATTGCCCGGAGTACCTGGCTCGTCGGTGACCGTGGTGCTGACCGGGGTCTTGTCCAGGGTCAGTTGCTCGAACTTGCCGGCATCGTCGCCACTGACCGAAGCGATCGACTTGACCACGGGATCGTTGGCACCGACGTAGACATTGTCCGGCGCAGTGACAGTAGTGCTGCCAGTGGTGCTGTTCGCCGGCACGGTGATGGTGGTGCCGTCGTTCAGCGTGAAGGTCAATGCACCGTGCTTGTCGATCGGCAGGCCGTCTTGGTTGGTCAAAGTCACGGTATAGGTGATTTGACCACCTTCAGTAACCGAAGGGGTGGCGGTCAGCTTGGCCACGACCTCACTGATCGTATCCGAGATCTCAACGGTAGCCGGGCCGCCCAAGGCCAAGTTCTCGAAGGTTGCACCCGGAACATTGGCATCAGTGACGCTCAGGGTAACAGAGCCGGCGTCCTTGATGACGTCGTCGCCCTGGGCTGGAGTCTTGTACTCGACCTCGGTTTTACCTGCCTCGATGGTCACGGTATCGCCGTTCGACAGGGTTACGGTCAACGGCCGATCCAGCGCCTGGCTTACCTTCACGGTGAAGGAAGGCTGCTGGTCTTCGGTCACGTTGCCATTGCTGACGATGCTCACCGTGACAGTATCGACGCTGTCATTGATGACGGTAGATGCTGGAGTAGGGTCTGGGGTCAGCTGCTCGAAGTTGCCACCGGTGGCACCGGTAATCGTGGTGCTGACAGTTGAACCGTTGTTGTAGACATCGTTCGCTGGGGTTTCGAAATCGACACTGCCCTGAGTTTTGCCGGCTTCAACGGTGATGGTCTGGCCGTTGGACAGCGTCACGATCACCGGGGTCTGGGCTGGGTTGCTCAGGGTCACGGTGTAGGTGATCACGCCGCCTTCGGTCACCGACGGAGTCGCCGTCAGGGTCGCGGTGGTGACATCGACCGAGTCGTTGATCGTGGTTTGAGCCGGGGTTGGATTCGGGGTCAGCTGTTCGAAGTTGCCACCGGTCGCACCGGTAATCGTGGTGCTGACGGTCGAGCCGTTGTTATAGACGTCGTTCGCCGGGGTTTCGAAATCGACACTGCCCTGGGTCTTGCCGGCTTCAACGGTGATGGTCTGCCCGTTGGACAGCGTCACGGTAACCGGCGTCTGAGCTGGATTGCTCAAAGTCACGGTGTAAGTGATCACGCCGCCTTCGGTCACCGACGGCGTGGCCGTCAGGGTCGCGGTAGTAGTGTCGACCGAGTCGTTGATCGTGGTTTGAGCCGGGGTTGGATTCGGGGTCAGCTGTTCGAAGTTGCCACCGGTCGCACCGGTAATCGTGGTGCTGACGGTCGAACCGTTGTTGTAGACATCGTTCGCTGGGGTTTCGAAATCGACACTGCCCTGGGTCTTGCCGGCTTCAACGGTGATGGTCTGGCCATTGGACAGAGTAACGGTCACCGGGGTCTGGGCCGGATTGCTCAGCGTCACGGTGTAAGTAATCACACCACCTTCGGTCACCGACGGCGTCGCCGTCAGGGTCGCAGTGGTGACATCGACCGAGTCGTTGATCGTAGTCTGGGCCGGGGTCGGGTTCGGCGTCAGCTGTTCGAAGTTGCCACCGGTCGCACCGGTAATCGTGGTGCTGACGGTCGAGCCATTGTTGTAGACGTCGTTCGCCGGAGTCTCGAAATCGACACTGCCCTGAGTTTTGCCGGCTTCAACGGTGATGGTCTGGCCGTTGGACAGCGTCACGATCACCGGGGTCTGGGCTGGGTTGCTCAGGGTCACGGTGTAGGTGATCACGCCGCCTTCGGTCACCGACGGAGTCGCCGTCAGGGTCGCGGTGGTGACATCGACCGAGTCGTTGATCGTGGTTTGAGCCGGGGTTGGATTCGGGGTCAGCTGTTCGAAGTTGCCACCGGTCGCACCGGTAATCGTGGTGCTGACGGTCGAGCCGTTGTTATAGACGTCGTTCGCCGGGGTTTCGAAATCGACACTGCCCTGGGTCTTGCCGGCTTCAACGGTGATGGTCTGCCCGTTGGACAGCGTCACGGTAACCGGCGTCTGAGCTGGGTTGCTCAGGGTCACGGTGTAGGTGATCACGCCGCCTTCGGTCACCGACGGCGTGGCCGTCAGAGTCGCGGTAGTGACATCGACCGAGTCGTTGATCGTGGTTTGAGCCGGAGTCGGGTTCGGCGTCAGCTGTTCGAAGTTGCCACCGGTCGCACCGGTAATCGTGGTGCTGACGGTCGAACCGTTGTTGTAGACATCGTTCGCTGGGGTTTCGAAATCGACACTGCCCTGGGTCTTGCCGGCTTCAACGGTGATGGTCTGGCCATTGGACAGAGTAACGGTCACCGGGGTCTGGGCCGGATTGCTCAGCGTCACGGTGTAAGTAATCACACCACCTTCGGTCACCGACGGCGTCGCCGTCAGGGTCGCAGTGGTGACATCGACCGAGTCGTTGATCGTAGTCTGGGCCGGGGTCGGGTTCGGCGTCAGCTGTTCGAAGTTGCCACCGGTCGCACCGGTAATCGTG
This sequence comes from Pseudomonas sp. Marseille-Q3773, assembly GCF_916618955.1. Lineage (NCBI taxonomy): Bacteria > Pseudomonadati > Pseudomonadota > Gammaproteobacteria > Pseudomonadales > Pseudomonadaceae > Pseudomonas > Pseudomonas sp. Marseille-Q3773. Next base: position 4,549,650 of record NZ_OU745390.1, on the reverse strand, counting down.
GTGCTGACGGTCGAGCCATTGTTGTAGACGTCGTTCGCCGGAGTCTCGAAATCGACACTGCCCTGGGTCTTGCCGGCTTCAACGGTAATGATCTGGCCGTTGGACAGCGTCACGGTCACCGGGGTCTGGGCCGGATTGCTCAGGGTCACGGTGTAGGTGATCACGCCGCCTTCGGTCACCGACGGCGTCGCCGTCAGGGTCGCAGTGGTGACATCGACCGAGTCGTTGATCGTAGTCTGGGCCGGGGTCGGGTTCGGCGTCAGCTGTTCGAAGTTGCCACCGGTCGCACCGGTAATCGTGGTGCTGACGGTCGAGCCATTGTTGTAGACGTCGTTCGCCGGGGTTTCGAAATCGACACTGCCCTGGGTCTTGCCGGCTTCAACGGTGATGGTCTGCCCGTTGGACAGCGTCACGGTCACCGGGGTCTGAGCTGGATTGCTCAAAGTCACGGTGTAAGTGATCACGCCGCCTTCGGTCACCGACGGCGTGGCCGTCAGGGTCGCGGTAGTAGTGTCGACCGAGTCGTTGATCGTGGTTTGAGCCGGGGTTGGATTCGGGGTCAGCTGTTCGAAGTTGCCACCGGTCGCACCGGTAATCGTGGTGCTGACGGTCGAACCGTTGTTGTAGACATCGTTCGCTGGGGTTTCGAAATCGACACTGCCCTGGGTCTTGCCGGCTTCAACGGTAATGGTCTGGCCGTTCGACAGCGTCACGGTCACCGGGGTCTGGGCTGGGTTGCTCAGGGTCACGGTGTAGGTGATCACGCCGCCTTCGGTCACCGACGGAGTCGCCGTCAGGGTCGCGGTGGTGACATCGACCGAGTCGTTGATCGTGGTTTGAGCCGGAGTCGGGTTCGGCGTCAGCTGTTCGAAGTTGCCACCGGTGGCACCGGTAATCGTGGTGCTGACAGTCGAGCCGTTGTTGTAGACATCGTTCGCCGGGGTTTCGAAGTCAACGCTGCCCTGGGTCTTGCCGGCTTCGACGGTAATGGTCTGGCCGTTGGACAGGGTCACGGTGACCGGCGTTTGAGCCGGGTTGCTCAGGGTCACGGTGTAGGTGATCACACCACCTTCGGTTACCGAAGGGGTCGCCGTCAGGGTCGCGGTAGTAGTGTCGACCGAGTCGTTGATCGTGGTTTGAGCCGGAGTCGGGTTCGGCGTCAGCTGTTCGAAGTTGCCACCGGTCGCACCGGTAATCGTGGTGCTGACGGTCGAGCCGTTGTTGTAGACATCGTTCGCCGGGGTTTCGAAGTCAACGCTGCCCTGGGTCTTGCCGGCTTCAACGGTGATGGTCTGGCCGTTGGACAGCGTCACGGTCACCGGGGTCTGAGCAGGATTGCTCAAAGTCACGGTATAGGTGATCACGCCACCTTCGGTCACCGACGGAGTCGCCGTCAGGGTCGCGGTGGTGACATCGACCGAGTCGTTGATCGTGGTTTGAGCCGGGGTTGGGTTCGGGGTCAGTTGCTCGAAATTACCGCCCGTGGCGTTTTCGATTGTCACACTGACGATCGAGCCATTGTTGTAGACGTCGTTCGCCGGGGTTTCGAAATCGACACTGCCCTGGGTCTTGCCGGCTTCAACGGTGATGGTCTGCCCGTTGGACAGCGTCACGGTCACCGGGGTCTGAGCTGGATTGCTCAAAGTCACGGTGTAAGTGATCACGCCGCCTTCGGTCACCGACGGCGTGGCCGTCAGGGTCGCGGTAGTAGTGTCGACCGAGTCGTTGATCGTGGTTTGAGCCGGGGTTGGATTCGGGGTCAGCTGTTCGAAGTTGCCACCGGTCGCACCGGTAATCGTGGTGCTGACGGTCGAACCGTTGTTGTAGACATCGTTCGCTGGGGTTTCGAAATCGACACTGCCCTGGGTCTTGCCGGCTTCAACGGTAATGGTCTGGCCGTTCGACAGCGTCACGGTCACCGGGGTCTGGGCTGGGTTGCTCAGGGTCACGGTGTAGGTGATCACGCCGCCTTCGGTCACCGACGGAGTCGCCGTCAGGGTCGCGGTGGTGACATCGACCGAGTCGTTGATCGTGGTTTGAGCCGGAGTCGGGTTCGGCGTCAGCTGTTCGAAGTTGCCACCGGTCGTACCGGTAATCGTGGTGCTGACGGTCGAGCCGGTGTTGTAGACATCGTTCGCCGGGGTTTCGAAGTCAACGCTGCCCTGGGTCTTGCCGGCTTCGACGGTAATGGTCTGGCCGTTGGACAGGGTCACGGTGACCGGCGTTTGAGCCGGGTTGCTCAGGGTCACGGTGTAGGTGATCCCACCACCTTCGGTTACCGCAGGGGTCGCCGTCAGGGTCGCGGTAGTAGTGTCGACCGAGTCGTTGATCGTGGTTTGAGCCGGAGTCGGGTTCGGCGTCAGCTGTTCGAAGTTGCCACCGGTCGCACCGGTAATCGTGGTGCTGACGGTCGAGCCGTTGTTGTAGACATCGTTCGCCGGGGTTTCGAAGTCAACGCTGCCCTGGGTCTTGCCGGCTTCAACGGTGATGGTCTGGCCGTTGGACAGCGTCACGGTCACCGGGGTCTGAGCAGGATTGCTCAAAGTCACGGTATAGGTGATCACGCCACCTTCGGTCACCGACGGAGTCGCCGTCAGGGTCGCGGTGGTGACATCGACCGAGTCGTTGATCGTGGTTTGAGCCGGAGTCGGGTTCGGCGTCAGCTGTTCGAAGTTGCCACCGGTCGTACCGATAATCGTAGTGCTGACGGTCGAGCCGTTGTTATAGACGTCGTTCGCCGGGGTTTCGAAATCGACACTGCCCTGGGTCTTGCCGGCTTCAACGGTGATGGTCTGGCCGTTGGACAGGGTCACGATCACCGGGGTCTGGGCTGGGTTGCTCAGGGTCACGGTGTAGGTAATCACACCACCTTCGGTCACCGACGGCGTCGCCGTCAGGGTCGCGGTGGTGGTATCGATGGTATCGGTAATCTGGGTAACCGCCGGCGTCTGCGGCACGGTCACCGTCAGTCCGTTACCACCGCTGGTACCCGTCACTGTCGCCGAAATCTGGCCACCGTCGATATACGGGGTATCGTTCGCGGGCACTACCACGCTGACGCTACCGCTGGTCTGCCCAGCGGGAATGACGATCACGGCACCGTTGGACAGGGTGACAACCAGGTTGCTGGTCGGCGCCTGACCAACCGTGGCGGTATAAACGATAACGCCACCCGCTTCGCTGATTGAAGGGGTGGCGCCAAGAACCAGGCCAGTAGCGACGTTGGCTTCCGTGGTCGGCGTAGTCACGAGGGTATTGCTGGTGGTGTCCAGCACGCCAACGTCTTCATCACCAGACGCGGCGGCGAAGCCCAGCCCCTCTGTCTGGAAGCCGACGGTAGGGTCAACCCGGCCTGCGGTTTCCTCGAGCATGACGAAGCTGTGACCACCGCCCAACGCGCCACCACCGCCCGCTGCCGACGGGCCAGCCGCAGTCGCTTCGAGCGCGGTAGTCGGGTCGACACCAGCAGCAATCGCTTGCTGCAGCTCTTCCACCGAAGGTGCAGCCTGGGCAGTCGCCTGGCTCAGGTCAGCACTGCTGTTCGGCGCATCAGCGCTCCACTGGCTGTCGCGGCCCAGGTCGAGCAGACGGCCATCGGCAAGTTCCAGAGTGACCGCGCCACCCGGGCCGGTGAGAACTTCCTCACCCGCCAACAGACGGTCACCTTCGATCAAGACACGCCGGATGCCCTCTGGGGATACCGCAATAACCTGGCCGACAATACTTTTGACGATGGCTACAACGCTGCTCATTGGACTCTCCGTGTGACCCGATGGGTACTTCCCTGCCAGAGCGGCACTCGAAAGCCACTTCAGGCGGAACTATGTCGATGATCTCTTGACGCTTTTTTGCGTCAATATTTCGTCTATAACGATTTTTGGGCGTACAACTGCCAAACTATTGACCTTATACATGCCATCCTAAACAATCGGCAATGTAATGTCACATTGATATTTGAACCTTAGCCAACCGTTTCTCGAGAACAACTGCCGCACGTCATCGAAAGCGCGCGCGACAGCTGCTTCAAGTGCTGTTTCATGTACTTGGTTAGCCACCGACATGGCGCCAGACAAACCGTTCATCGGGAACTGTCTTGGAGGGAGGCGCCAATATTCTGGATGACTTTCTACAACCCGTGCCACGGTGGCAGGACAAGCATAAACCTTGCCGAACGGCAGGCTGATATGCGCCGCAAGCCAAGCGGAATCGAGGTGGCAGACAAATTCGTTCGGCAGGCGCCCGCAGCACTGCTTAACCCGACGCGACGATTTGCTTCAGATCAAAGAGATAAAAAAGGACCGTACGAATACTACGAGCTCAACAGGAAAACACATTCCGAATTGCCACAACCAGGCCTGATGGAAGCCAGCGGATTGAGTACATGAATTTTGACTAACTAGATGCCGAAAACCGTCAACATGCCAGCGCCTGATTAATGACAACGTTAGAGGACTAATCCTATTGCATCCCTGACGCCAACTGTCTGGCAGACTATGCTGGAAATCAGCCCTCGCTTTTACGCTGACTGCTTCAACAATGAAACAACCATGAGGCATCGTCGCGCAGGAATGAAGACCGTAGAATTGTTTACTCAGTATCGATTCAAGGCGACCATTGGCCGGTTGCCCGGGCGTCAGGTCAGCCCTCGAGAAAGCTGTCTGGCAGCAGTATCTGAAACGCCAAGGTGAGCCAGCCGACCTCAACGGCCGGTCACCCTTCCCACCCACCACAAGGATGAAGAGAGCGCCGCGTGGAATCCGAAGTCAGTCGAGTCCAACTCAGCCACGATCCACGCAGTCAGCATGACGATCCCCTGCTGGATAGTCTGCTGAGCCTGTGTGTCCTGCATCAAAAGCCTGCCAGCCGGGTCATGCTGACCACCGGCCTGCCGCTGCCAGCCCAGCGCCTGAGCCCCGAGCTGCTGCCTCGTGCTGCCGCCAGAGCCGGGCTGCAGGGGCGCCTGTTGCAGCGTAAGCTGGAGCAGATCCCGGCCATCGCCATGCCGGCCATGTTGTTGCTCAAGGAAGGCCGCAGTGCCGTCCTGCTGGGCTGGGAAAACGAAGACACTGCTCGTCTGCTGCTCAGCGAGAGCGACGGTGGCGAGGTCCATGTCAGCCGCGAAGCCTTGCAGAGCGATTACAGTGGCCGGGTGTTCTTCGCCCAGCCGCAGCACAAGTTCGACGTCAACCACGGCAACCTCATCCCGCGAGCAAAATCATGGTTCCGTGACACCTTGCTGCGCAGCAAGTGGCTATACATCGATGCGATCGCCGCCAGCCTGGTGATCAACCTGATTGCCCTGGCCGCCCCCTTGTTCGTGATGAACGTGTATGACCGGGTAGTGCCCAACCAGGCCACTTCGACCCTCTGGGTACTGGCCATCGGTATCGCCGGCGCCTATATCTTCGACCTTATCCTGAAGGGCCTGCGTGGCTTGTGCCTGGACCTGGCGGGGAAAAAGACCGACCTGATCATCTCGGCAACCCTGTTCGAACGTATCGTCGGCATGTCGATGAAGTACCGCCCGGCCAGGGTCGGCAGCTTTGCCCAGAACATTCACGAGTTCCAGGGCCTGCGCGACTTTCTCGCCTCGCTGACCCTTACCAGCCTGATCGACCTGCCGTTCACCGTCCTCATCCTGGTGGTCATCGCCGTCATTGGCGGGCACCTGGTATGGATCCCGATCATCGCCTTCCCACTGGCCCTGGGTATCGGTTATGCCCTGCAGCGGCCACTGATGGCGACCATGGAGCGGACCATGGCCCTGGCCTCGGAGCGCCAGTCCAGCCTGATCGAGACGCTGGCCGGCCTGGATGCGGTCAAGGTCAACAATGCCGAAAGTGAACGCCAGTACCTGTGGGAGCAGACCTTGGGTACCCTCAGCCGCCTGGAACTGCGAGTGAAGTTACTGTCGAGCCTGGCGATGAACATCACCCTGCTGATCCAGCAACTGGCAGGGGTGGCGATGATCTGCGTCGGCGTTTACCTGATCATCGACGGCAACCTCAGCATGGGCGGCCTGGTTGCCTGCTACATGCTCAGCGGCCGTGCCCTCGGCCCGCTGGGCCAGCTCAACGGCTTGCTCGCCCGCTACCAGCAGGCCAAGGTGACCATGGTTTCCACCGACCACATGATGGAGCTGCCGCAAGAGCGCAACTTCGAAGAGCGCCCGCTGAGCCGCAAGGTGCTGCAGGGCAGCGTCGAGTTCCGCGGGGTCGACTTCACCTATCCGAACCAGCAGAACCAGGCCCTGAAGAGCATCAACCTGACCATCCGCCCCGGCGAGAAGGTGGGCATCATTGGCCGTAGCGGCTCGGGCAAGAGTTCGCTGGCCAAGCTCATCGTCGGCCTCTACGAGGCCGATGGCGGGTCGCTGCTGGTCGACGGCGTGGACATTCGCCAGATCGATGTCAGCGAACTGCGCCACAACATCGGCTACGTGCCGCAAGACATCCAGTTGCTGGCGGGCACCTTGCGTGACAACCTGGTCAGCGGCGCCCGTTACATCGAGGACGAGTTGATCCTGCAAGCCGCCGAACTGGCGGGTGTCCATGAGTTCGCCCGGCTGCACCCGGACGGCTACGAACTGCAAGTAGGTGAACGTGGCCAGAACCTGTCCGGTGGCCAGCGGCAGAACGTCGCCCTTGCCCGTGCCCTGCTGCTCAACCCGCAGATCCTTCTGCTGGACGAGCCGACCAGCGCCATGGACAACACCGGTGAAGAACGCCTCAAGCAACGCCTGCAAGCAGTGGTGGAAGGCAAGACCGTGCTGCTGGTCACGCACCGTGCCTCGCTGCTGTCGCTGGTAGACCGGCTGATCGTGATTGATCGCGGGCAGATTGTTGCCGACGGCCCCAAGGCCGCGGTCATGGATGCGTTGAAGAAGGGGCAGATCAGTGTTGCATAAGCTGGATATGGGGCAATTCAAGGATGGCCTGCGCCGCTATTTCAAAGGCTCCGACTCACTGGGCGGCCAGCCGCTGCCCGAGGTCAACAAGGCACTGATCGAGGATGCACCGCGGGTCGTGCGGCTGACCATCTGGGGCGTGATACTGTTCTTCGTATTTCTTATCGTATGGGCCAGCGTCGCCCCCATCGATGAAGTCACGCGGGGCGAAGGCAAGGCCATTCCATCATCCAAGGTACAGAAAATCCAGAACCTGGAAGGCGGCATTGTCGCCGAGATTTTCGCCAAGGAAGGGCAGATCGTCGAAGTGGGCCAGCCGTTGTTGCGCCTCGATGAGACCCGCTTCGCCTCCAACGTTGGGGAGACCGAGGCCGACCGCCTGTCCATGGCCCTGCGGGTTGAGCGCCTGAGTGCCGAAGTAGAAGACCGCCCGCTGAAGATCGACGAAGCGCTGCGCAAGGCCGCACCAAGCCAGGCCGCCAGTGAAGAGTCGCTGTACCAGAGCCGGCGCCAGCAACTGCAGGATGAGATCGGCGGCCTGCAACAACAGCTGGTACAGCGCCAGCAGGAGCTGCGTGAATACAGTTCCAAACGCGCCCAGTACGCCAACAGCCTGGAGCTGCTGCGCAAGGAAATCAGCATGTCCGAGCCGTTGGTGGCTACCGGTGCGATCTCTCAGGTCGAAGTGCTGCGCCTGCGTCGTGCCGAAGTGGAGAACCGTGGCCAGCTGGATTCCACCGCGCTGGCCATCCCGCGGGCGGAAGCGGCAATTCGCGAGGTGCAAAGCAAGATTGAAGAAACCCGCGGAAGATTCCGCAGCGAAGCGCTGACCCAGCTGAACGAAGCACGTACCGAGTTGAACAAGGCCACTGCGACCAGCAAGGCCCTGGACGATCGGGTCAACCGCACCATGGTCACGTCGCCAGTGCGCGGCATCGTCAAACAGCTGCTGGTCAACACCATTGGCGGGGTCATCCAGCCTGGCAGCGATATCCTCGAGGTGGTGCCACTGGACGATACGCTGGTCATCGAGGCGAAAATCCTGCCCAAGGACATCGCCTTCCTGCACCCGGGACAGGAGGCGACGGTCAAGTTCACGGCCTATGACTACACCATCTACGGTGGGCTCAAGGCCAAACTCGAGCAGATTGGCGCCGATACCATCACCGATGAAGACAAGAAGACCACCTACTACCTGATCAAGCTGCGTACGGACCGCAGCCACCTGGGGACTGACGAGAAACCGTTGCTGATCATTCCGGGGATGGTGGCGACGGTGGACATCATGACCGGCAAGAAGACCATCATGAGCTACCTGCTCAAGCCGATCATGAAGGCGCGTTCAGAGGCGCTGCGCGAGCGTTGATGGCCGAATTCGCTGTAGGAGCGGCTTCAGCCGCAATCACCGGCGAAGCCGGTGCCATCCACCGCGTGGCCTGCCTCGCGGATGAATCCGCTCCTGCATGGGTGTGAGCTGCGCCGGCTTCGATTTGACGCGGTACCTGTAGGGGCGGCCTTTCGCGATACAAGGCCGCTCCTACAAATTACCGCATTGCTCCTCGGCGACACCTGGAAGCTGTCAGCGCCACGGCGCAGGCTCGCCGACCAACTGCCCCTGGATTCCGCCCACGCCCATCTCGCGCAACACCAACCGCTCCCCTTCCGTCTCGACCCGCTCGGCAATCAGCGGCAGGTCAATGCTGTGTGCCGCGCGCTGGATCGCCTCGATGAACAGCCGCTTGTGCTGCTCATGGTCGATGTTGCGGATGTAACTGCCGTCAATCTTCAGGTACGCCAGGCCCAGGTGCGCCAGGTTACCGATCATGCTGAAGCGCCCGCCAAAGCGTTGCAGCGCCAGACCGAAGCCAAGCGCGTGCAGACGTCGGGTCAGCTGTTCCAGAGCTGACTGCTCGGGCAGTTGCTCTTCGCCGATCTCGAAAATCAGCCGCGGCCCCAGCACTGTATGCTGGCTCAGCAATTCGAAGACACGCTGCAAGGCCTTGGGGTCGGCCAGGGTCGCTGCGGACAGGTTCAGCGCCAGCACCTGGTCATGCCCGCGCAGGTGTGCGAGCACTTTCTCCAGCACCAGCACATCCAGTCGTGGCATCCAGCCGAAGCGTTCCAGCCAGGGCAGGAAGCGGCCTGCCGGCAGCGCCTCGCCCTGGCCGTCCTGCAAGCGTGAAATCACCTTGTGGTGCAAAACCCGTTGCCCAGTGCCGCAATCCACCACGGGCTGGAAGAACAGCTCGAAACGCCCGCCGATGAACGCCTGGTCGAGCCGCTCGTGCCAGGCATGCTGGCTGTCGGCCGCGACGGCTGCCACACCCTGTTCGAGGCAGACCCAACCCGGCGTCGGCTGGTTCTCGGCGCGGGCCAAGGCCTCGTCGGCAAGCTTGAGCAGCGCCTGCGGTGAGTCCCCTGGGCTGTAGGGTGCCAGGCCGATGCAGGCAACCGGGTCGATGTCACTGGCGCCTGTCTCATGCAGGCTGTGCAAAGTCGCTTCCAGGGCCTGGGCAAGATGCACCGCCTCTTCATGCACCATGCCTGGGGCGAGTACGGCAAACTCCCCACCCCGGCTGCGGGAAATCAGGTCGTTGGTTTCCGGGTAACTGGCGCAGGTGCGGCGCAACTGCTCGCCCACGGCCTGCAGCAACTGGTCGGTACGCTGACCACCAAGGCGGGCGTTCAACCCTGCCAGCCCCTGTACCCGCAGCAACAGCAGGTAGCCAGCGCGCGCTTCTTCCAGGTTGCTTACACGGGTGTTCAGCTGCATCTCGAAATAACGCCGGTTGGACAACCCGGTCAGGCTGTCCTGATAGGACTCGGCACGCAGCCGCTCACTGCGCTCGGCCTGTTCGGTAAACAGGGCCTTGAGCTTTTCGACCATCTGGTTCATCGCCTGCACCACGCGGCGCAGCTCGGGCGTACGCGGCAACTCTGGCAGGCTGAGGAATTCGCGGCGGGCAATAGCGTGGGACTGCTCGACCATATAATCCAGCGGGCGCAACTGGCGGCGCAGCAGCAAGGCGCCGAGCACCGCACTGGCCGCGCCACACAGCAGCAACCAGCCCAGGCTGCCCAGGGCACTTTGCCAGAGCTTGGCAACGGCGAACATCGGGTGGCTGATCACTTCAACACGCGCGGCCTGCTGCCAACCGCGGCTGACGATGGCATCGCCACCGGCGGCTTCCAGGCCGATCAGGCGTATGAACCAGCGTGGCACACCGCCAGGGTCCGGTTCGGCATGGCGTTCCACCAGTACCGCATTGGAGCCCAGGTCGATGACCTTGATGCTTGCGTAGTAACCGCTGTCGAAGATTGAACTGACCATCAGTTCCACCATCGCCGGGTCGTCGATATTCGGCGTCAGCGACAGCGCCAGCGCCGTCGCCGCGTCCTGGGCGTGCGAGCGCAACTGGTTGACGTACTGGCTGCGCGAACTTTCCAGGCTGACCATGAAACTGCCACTGAAGGCGACCACCAGGAACAGGCAAATGGCCAACAGCAATTGTTTGAACAGTGACATCTGTGCTCCTTCAGTAAACCGGCTCGGCCGGGAACCCTTCGGCCTGCATTTTCTTCAGCAGATCCTGCCAGCGTGACAGCCGCTTGGTATCGCCGACCTTCTTGTTACCTGCGGCACCCGTCAGCCACAGCCCCTCGCCATTGAAAGCGTAAACCGGCAGCAGGTCGGTACGCTGGCTGGCCGGCTTGATGGCGTCCATCAGGCTGTCGAGCACCAATGGCTGTGCCTGTGGGCTTGAATAATAGGTCAGGACCATATGCGCCCGGTTCTGCCGCAACGCCTTGACGTAGGTGATACGCAGTTTCTCGCTGGGGATACCCATGCGCCTCAGGCTGAAATACTTGGCGATGGCGTAGTCCTCGCAGTCCCCTGCGCCCTTGATCAGCGCCTGCACCGGCGTAGCCCAGTAATCGACCTCGTGCCACAGGTCGATGTCCTCGACATAGCGCAGCTGCTGGTTGAAGAAGCGGTTGACCACCTGCAGCCGCTCGAGCTCCGTACCCTGCTTCTGGGTAGCCATCAGGTTCTGCCAGGCATCGATACGGCCCTGCCCGCTCCCCAGCGGGCCATACAGAGCCTGCGACTTGCGGCTGATCTGGGAAAAGTCCCAATCCGCGTGCAGACCGCCCAGCAGCAGACTGCCCAGCAGCACAGCAAGGCCGATACGTTGCACAACGGTTTTGAGCATCCAGGATATCGCCACTGCGAAGCCCTGTTCAGGCCTGTCGAAAGCAGCGATGGTGCGGCTTGCAGCGGCAAAAGACAATGGCACCCTGCAATCATGCGGCCACTTGTCAGACGACCTACACTTTCTAGTTATAACCTTCTGTAGAACGCTTCCTTTGGTTGGCGACTTCATCCACCATAGCCGCGCTTTTGGGGCGTCCGTTCCACTGAGGGTGCGGGTTTGACACTCCCGAGAGCTCTACTAGTGTCATTGGATCCAAGTTTAGTCATCGTTGAGGCAGACGTCGCGTGGCCCAGAAAATCAAATTGAGCAATGTGCTGGCCAGCGAGCAGCTGTTGCCGCACCAGGCCCGTGGCGTGATTGAAGAACGCCTGCGCAGTGCCATTCTTGATGGCCGTTTGCCCGCAGGTACTGCCGTGCGACAACAAGAGCTCGCGACCTTGTTCGGCGTCAGTCGCATGCCGGTGCGCGAGGCCCTGCGCCAGCTCGAAGCTCAGTCATTGTTGAAAGTCGAGATGCACAAGGGCGCAGTGGTTGCGCCGTTGATTGGGGAGGACGCCGTGGATACCTATGCCCTGCGCGTCCTGCTTGAAACCGAGGCGCTGCGTCAATCCATCCCGTTACTCGATGCCAGCGACATTGCCAGCGCCCGCGGGTATATCCAGCAACTGGAGAACGAAACCCGGCATGCCGAAATCGGCCGTCTCAACCGCCTTTTCCACATGTCGTTGTACAACAAGGCACCTAACAAGAAATTGCTGCGTCTGATCGAAGACGAATTGAACGAAGAAGAACGCTTCCTGCGGTTCCATCTTTCTAACATGGGCTTGGGCAAGCTTACCCAGGACGATCACAACGCACTGGTGAATGCCGCCAGCGACAAGCTGGTAGATGAAGCGATAGCGGTACTGGAAAGGCACCTCAATACCGCAGCGCGGGTAATCCGCAATTACGTGGATACCCAGTTGGGGCGTTAACCGGGCGCTGACTGCAAGCAGGGGGCAGCCATGGGTTGCAAATTGATTCGCCACTGCCAACAATGAGACTAATTATCATTCATGTCCATTGACGGCAGTGTCCCCACCCATGCCCAGCAACGATTCCTTGCAAACGCTCTACAGTGACCACCACAGCTGGTTGCATGCCTGGTTGCGCAGCAGGCTGGGTAACGCCGCCGATGCCGCGGACCTGGCCCAGGACACGTTCGTGCGCCTGCTACAGCGGCGTGAACACCTGCAACTCAACACGCCACGGGCCTTCCTGCGGACAGTCGCGCGTGGACTGGTGATCGATCACTGGCGACGCGAGGAACTGCACAGAGCCTATCTCGAGGCGCTTGCCCATATGCCGGAAGCACAAGCCCCTTCGGCCGAAACCCGGGAGCTGCTGCTGGAATTGCTGGAGCGCATCGCGCGCATGCTCGACGGCCTCAAGCCCAAGGTACGCCGTGCATTTCTGCTGGCCCAATGCGAGGGGCTCAAGCATCAGGCCATTGCCGAGCAGATGGGAATCTCGGTGCGTACCGTGGAGCGCTACATCGCCGATGCGCTCTACCATTGCTACCTGTTGCGCTACGCGGACGAGTGCGACCAATGAGCGCGGCACAACCTGATGCAACGTCGGTCAAGCACGCCATCCAGTGGATGCTGAAACTGCGCGAGAACGGGCATGACCCTGCACTGCAGCAACAGTGTGCGCAATGGCGCAGCGCCCGCCACGAAAATGAACAGGCTTGGCAACGGGTGATTCACCTGCAAAAGGAACTGGACCTGCGCACCATCCCTGGAGCCGGGTTGGCCTTGCAGACCCTGGAGAGCAGCCAGCGCCGCCTGCATCGCCGGCAGGCCTTGAAGCTGCTTGGCGGAGTGGCCATGCTGGGTTCAGCGGCATGGCTGGCCAACGACCTTGACGCAACCAGCAGCTGGACGTCGGACTATGCCACCGGCACCGGCGAACGGCGCACCTTCCGGCTTCCCGATGGAACGCTACTGCAACTGAATACCCGCAGTGCGGTAGACCTGGCTTCCACTGAGCGGCAGCACCTGCTCCGCCTGAAGCAAGGGGAGTTGATGATTACCTGCAACCCGCAGCGCCAGCTTCTGGTACAAACTCGCGACGGGTTGTTGGAAGTGTTCGGCGGACGCTTCGTGGCACGCCAGGACAGCGATTGCACGCGGGTGAGTGTCAGCCATGGCAGGGTCGCGATACATCAGCCTGGCCAAGCCCCTACGCAGTGGATCGAAAGTGGCCAACACTGGCGCCTGGATGCGCTAGGCGCCTACCGGCTCGACCAGGTGGACATGGATGCGATGGCCTGGACGGAAGGGCTGATCGTCACCCGCGACATTCGCCTGTCCGACTTTCTCACGCAGGTCAGCCGTTATCGCCACGGTTACCTGGGCTGCAGCGATGACATCGCCAACTTGCGCCTGTCAGGCGTATTCCGCCTGGAAGATCCGGAGCAACTGTTGCAGGTACTGCCACGGACACTGCCTGTGCAGCTTCGCCAGCTCACACGCTGGTGAGTGCGTGTGGAGGGGTTGGCCTGACTTGGTAGCGGCTGTTGCCTGAATGGCTGCGACGCGTCCCTACAGCTTTTTGACGGGTTTTGGCTGCCGGTCCGGCAAGGACAGTAAGCGATCCTCCTGCCCTCACTCTTGATGGACCCATCATGCCTACTGCCCATACGAACACACATTCATTCAATACGAATGATTTTCGACCTGTCTTAGACTCAACCGTACTGCGTAAAGCCGTCAGGGCCGCCCTGTTTGGCACCGCGTTAGGCCTGACAACAGTCATGCCGGTATCTGTGGCAGCTGAAACTGTCGAACTCAACCCACGCTATGCAATTCCGGCTGGCCAGCTGGATGATGCGCTCAATCAGTTCGCCCGCCAGGCCGGCATCACGCTCTCATTTACGCCGCAGCTCACGCAGGGTTTGCAATCCAACGGCCTGCAGGGGCAATACCCTACCGACAAGGCACTGCGCCAGTTGCTCAATGGCAGCGGCCTGGAGGCGGTCAGCCAGGATGGGCGCAGCTATGTATTGCAAGCACAGCCGCAAGGCGCAGCATTGTCGTTGCCAGACACCGATGTCCGCGGTTTCACCCTGGGCAATGCACTAGGCAGCATGGACGGTTACAACGCTACCCATAGCCAGGTAGCCACCAAGACGAGTATGCCGTTGGTAGAGACATCTCAATCAGTCTCGGTGGTTACCCGTCAGCAGATAGAGGACCAAGGCTCACAGACGGTTGCCCAGGCCATGCGCTATACGCCCGGGGTGCTGACCAATCCCTACGGTGCGACTCACCGCTATGACTATGTGGCCATGCGTGGCTTCAATGACGGCTCGGTGGACAATATCTATGTCGATGGGCTCAAATCGATGGGGGACAACGGTACCTACAGCACCATGCAGGTGGACCCATACTTCCTGGAACGAATAGACATCCTGAAAGGGCCTTCTTCGGTGTTGTATGGCCGGAGCTCACCAGGAGGCCTGGTCGCCCTCACCACCAAAAAACCGTTGTTTACCCGCTTTCGTCAGGTTCAGGCAACGGTCGGTACCCAAGGCCAGCGCGGCATGGGCTTCGACTTCAGTGGCCCTGTGGATGACGACAAGCGCATTGCTTATCGCCTGACTGGCCTTGCGGATGCTTCCGACACGCAGTTCGACCACAACAAGGAAGAACGCTACGCCATCGCGCCGGCAATCAGCATGGACTTCAGCGAGGACACCTCGCTTACCTTGCAGGCCTACCTGCAACACGACCCCAACGGCGGGTACCACGGCGGCAACCCTGCAGACGGCATGCTGCACAAGCGCAACGGCTTGCGCCTGTCGGACCATTTCTTCGAGGGCGAGCCGGGTATCGACAACTATGAGCGCACTCAACAGTCGTTCAGCTACCAGTTCGAGCATCGCTTCAACGACGTATTCACGGCGCGGCAGAATTTCCGCTACCAGGATTCGGATGTTTCGATGGACCAAGTGTATTCCGCCGGTTGGGCGGACGCCGACAGCAATATCCTCAACCGCGCCTACACCGGCGGCGACGAGCGCCTGCATTCGTACATCATCGACAACATGCTGCAGGCGGAATTCTTCACAGGGGCCGCCAAACATACCTTGCTGCTGGGCACCGATTATCAACGACGCAAGGCCGATGTGGCATGGCGTTATGGCACAGTCGACCCGCTGGATGCCGGCAACCCGCAATATGGCAATGGCAACCTGCAGGTGCTGGGCGAAAACCGCTACCAGCGGCGTTTGCAACAAACGGGCGTGTACTTGCAGGACCTTGTAGAACTGGACCAATGGCGCTTTTCCTTGGGGTTGCGCCAGGATTGGGTGAAGGTGTCCGAGGAAAACCGCGATAGCGACAGCAAGGTCAGTGACCAACGCTCCAGGTTCACTACCCGCGCTGGGGTACTCTACCTGTTCGAAAATGGCATTGCGCCTTATATCAGCTACTCGGAGTCGTTCAACCCCAATACCGTTTCCGACCAGGACGGTCGACCGCTGGCACCGACCGAGGGCACCCAATGGGAGGCTGGCCTCAAGTATCAGCCACCCGGCAGCGACAACCTGTTTACCGCATCGTTGTTCCGCATCGAGCAGGAGAACCTGGCGTCCAAGCAGCCTGACGAAGACTTCTATCGCCCTGTAGGCCAAGTACGCTCGCAAGGCCTGGAGTTGGAGGCGCATGTGCAGCTGACCGACAGCTTGAAGCTGCTGGGCGGCTATACCTTCACCGATATCGAGTACGCCAAGTCCATGCCCAGCCTGGTGTCGAGCAACCTGGACAACAAAGGCAATTCGCCAACCCAGGCGCCGAAACAGATGCTCTCCCTTTGGGCTGACTATAACTTCCGGCAGGGGCCTCTGGATGGCCTACGACTGGGCGGTGGGGTGCGATATGTGGGGTACAGCTGGGCCGATGCGGAAAACAGCATGAAAGTGCCCGCCTACACCCTATTCGACGCCTCGATCGGCTATGACCTGAGCAAGCTCGGCCTTCAAGGTGTAGATGTTCGCCTCAACGCCAACAACCTGACCAACGAGAGCTACATCGCCTCCTGTGCCAGTTTGGACTACTGCTACATGGGTGAAGAACGCAATGTGAGCGCCACCGTCAGCTATCAGTTCTGATCTCGCGCTAGCTGCACACTCCTGTACCGGTATCGCCCTAGCTTGAGAGTTATGGCCTGGAAAAGACAAAGCCCCTGTCTGCAGCGCAGACAGGGGCTTTGTGTTTGAATCTTGACGATGACCTACTCTCACATGGGGAAGCCCCACACTACCATCGGCGATGCATCGTTTCACTACTGAGTTCGGGATGGGATCAGGTGGTTCCAATGCTCTATGGTCGTCAAGAAATTCTGTGTGCTGGCCCGTCCCTTGGACGTGCCTGCGAATCTCTGTAGTTCCTACTTAAAGACAAAACCCCTACCTGCGTGCGCAGATAGGGGTTTTGCGAAATGAATCTTGACGATGACCTACTCTCACATGGGGAAGCCCCACACTACCATCGGCGATGCATCGTTTCACTGCTGAGTTCGGGATGGGATCAGGTGGTTCCAATGCTCTATGGTCGTCAAGAAATTCTGTTGCCAGAACGTCTTGGTAGACACTCCAGCGAATCCGGATATGTGATGTTCGTGGTTCGTTGCGAACTTTCGGTTCGTATCATCTTCACCACCGCAATCTGCGTCAGCAAATTGCTTGGGTGTTATATGGTCAAGCCTCACGGGCAATTAGTATTGGTTAGCTCAACGCCTCACAGCGCTTACACACCCAACCTATCAACGTCGTAGTCTTCGACGGCCCTTCAGGGAACTCAAGGTTCCAGTGAGATCTCATCTTGAGGCAAGTTTCCCGCTTAGATGCTTTCAGCGGTTATCTCTTCCGAACATAGCTACCCGGCAATGCCACTGGCGTGACAACCGGAACACCAGAGGTTCGTCCACTCCGGTCCTCTCGTACTAGGAGCAGCCCCTCTCAAATCTCAAACGTCCACGGCAGATAGGGACCGAACTGTCTCACGACGTTCTAAACCCAGCTCGCGTACCACTTTAAATGGCGAACAGCCATACCCTTGGGACCGGCTTCAGCCCCAGGATGTGATGAGCCGACATCGAGGTGCCAAACACCGCCGTCGATATGAACTCTTGGGCGGTATCAGCCTGTTATCCCCGGAGTACCTTTTATCCGTTGAGCGATGGCCCTTCCATACAGAACCACCGGATCACTAAGACCTACTTTCGTACCTGCTCGACGTGTTTGTCTCGCAGTCAAGCGCGCTTTTGCCTTTATACTCTACGACCGATTTCCGACCGGTCTGAGCGCACCTTCGTACTCCTCCGTTACTCTTTGGGAGGAGACCGCCCCAGTCAAACTACCCACCATACACTGTCCTCGATCCGGATAACGGACCTGAGTTAGAACCTCAAAGTTGCCAGGGTGGTATTTCAAGGATGGCTCCATGAGAACTGGCGTCCCCACTTCAAAGCCTCCCACCTATCCTACACAAGCAAATTCAAAGTCCAGTGCAAAGCTATAGTAAAGGTTCACGGGGTCTTTCCGTCTAGCCGCGGATACACTGCATCTTCACAGCGATTTCAATTTCACTGAGTCTCGGGTGGAGACAGCGCCGCCATCGTTACGCCATTCGTGCAGGTCGGAACTTACCCGACAAGGAATTTCGCTACCTTAGGACCGTTATAGTTACGGCCGCCGTTTACCGGGGCTTCGATCAAGAGCTTCGCTTGCGCTAACCCCATCAATTAACCTTCCGGCACCGGGCAGGCGTCACACCCTATACGTCCACTTTCGTGTTTGCAGAGTGCTGTGTTTTTAATAAACAGTCGCAGCGGCCTGGTATCTTCGACCGGCATGGGCTTACGGAGCAAGTCCTTCACCCTCGCCGGCGCACCTTCTCCCGAAGTTACGGTGCCATTTTGCCTAGTTCCTTCACCCGAGTTCTCTCAAGCGCCTTGGTATTCTCTACCTAACCACCTGTGTCGGTTTGGGGTACGGTTCCCAGTTATCTGAAGCTTAGGAGCTTTTCTTGGAAGCATGGTATCAACCACTTCGTCGCCTAGAGGCAACTCGTCATCAGCTCTCGGCCTTGAAATCCCGGATTTGCCTAAGATTTCAGCCTACCACCTTAAACCTGGACAACCAACGCCAGGCTGGCCTAACCTTCTCCGTCCCTCCATCGCAATAACTGGAAGTACAGGAATATTAACCTGTTTTCCATCGACTACGCTTTTCAGCCTCGCCTTAGGGACCGACTAACCCTGCGTCGATTAACGTTGCGCAGGAAACCTTGGTCTTTCGGCGTGCGAGTTTTTCACTCGCATTGTCGTTACTCATGTCAGCATTCGCACTTCTGATACCTCCAGCAAGCTTCTCAACTCACCTTCACAGGCTTACAGAACGCTCCTCTACCGCGTCATCAACGATGACACCCGTAGCTTCGGTGCATGGTTTGAGCCCCGTTACATCTTCCGCGCAGGCCGACTCGACTAGTGAGCTATTACGCTTTCTTTAAAGGGTGGCTGCTTCTAAGCCAACCTCCTAGCTGTCTAAGCCTTCCCACATCGTTTCCCACTTAACCATGACTTTGGGACCTTAGCTGACGGTCTGGGTTGTTTCCCTTTTCACGACGGACGTTAGCACCCGCCGTGTGTCTCCCATGCTCGGCACTTCCAGGTATTCGGAGTTTGCATCGGTTTGGTAAGTCGGGATGACCCCCTAGCCGAAACAGTGCTCTACCCCCTGGAGTGATACATGAGGCGCTACCTAAATAGCTTTCGAGGAGAACCAGCTATCTCCGAGCTTGATTAGCCTTTCACTCCGATCCACAGGTCATCCGCTAACTTTTCAACGGTAGTCGGTTCGGTCCTCCAGTCAGTGTTACCTAACCTTCAACCTGCCCATGGATAGATCGCCCGGTTTCGGGTCTATACCCAGCGACTAAACGCCCTATTAAGACTCGCTTTCGCTACGCCTCCCCTATTCGGTTAAGCTCGCCACTGAATATAAGTCGCTGACCCATTATACAAAAGGTACGCAGTCACCTAACAAAGTAGGCTCCCACTGCTTGTACGCATACGGTTTCAGGTTCTATTTCACTCCCCTCTCCGGGGTTCTTTTCGCCTTTCCCTCACGGTACTGGTTCACTATCGGTCAGTCAGTAGTATTTAGCCTTGGAGGATGGTCCCCCCATGTTCAGACAAAGTTTCTCGTGCTCCGTCCTACTCGATTTCATTGAAAAGAGATTTTCGTGTACGGGGCTATCACCCACTATGGCCGCACTTTCCAGAGCGTTCCACTAATCTCAAACCAACTTAAGGGCTGGTCCCCGTTCGCTCGCCACTACTAAGGGAATCTCGGTTGATTTCTTTTCCTCAGGGTACTTAGATGTTTCAGTTCCCCTGGTTCGCCTCTTGCACCTATGTATTCAGTGCAAGATACTCAGCTTGTGCTGAGTGGGTTCCCCCATTCAGAGATCTCTGGATCACAGTCTGTTTGCCGACTCCCCAAAGCTTATCGCAGGCTACCACGTCTTTCATCGCCTCTGACTGCCAAGGCATCCACCGTATGCGCTTCTTCACTTGACCATATAACCCCAAGCAATCTGGTTATACTGTGAAGACGACATTCGCCGAAAATTCGCATGTTGCTCTTTCGAGCAGAACTCACAAATTTTACCTTAGCCTGATTAACCAGCAGTGAAACTGGCCATCAGTCTATATCTATCACATATCCGAATTTTTAAAGAACGATCTGACAAAAGCCAGAAATCAACATTCGAAGCGAATGCTCATTTCTGAGTTTGATCAAGTGCAACATTTCACAACAGCAGAAAGTGGTGGAGCCAAGCGGGATCGAACCGCTGACCTCCTGCGTGCAAGGCAGGCGCTCTCCCAGCTGAGCTATGGCCCCGCATATTGGTAGGTCTGGGCAGATTTGAACTGCCGACCTCACCCTTATCAGGGGTGCGCTCTAACCAACTGAGCTACAGACCTATATAGGGTCTTGATCGTCTTCAACCATGAATCAAGCAATTCGTGTGGGAGCTCATCAGCAGGCTGATGTCGTCGATTAAGGAGGTGATCCAGCCGCAGGTTCCCCTACGGCTACCTTGTTACGACTTCACCCCAGTCATGAATCACACCGTGGTAACCGTCCCCCCGAAGGTTAGACTAGCTACTTCTGGTGCAACCCACTCCCATGGTGTGACGGGCGGTGTGTACAAGGCCCGGGAACGTATTCACCGCGACATTCTGATTCGCGATTACTAGCGATTCCGACTTCACGCAGTCGAGTTGCAGACTGCGATCCGGACTACGATCGGTTTTGTGAGATTAGCTCCACCTCGCGGCTTGGCAACCCTCTGTACCGACCATTGTAGCACGTGTGTAGCCCAGGCCGTAAGGGCCATGATGACTTGACGTCATCCCCACCTTCCTCCGGTTTGTCACCGGCAGTCTCCTTAGAGTGCCCACCATGACGTGCTGGTAACTAAGGACAAGGGTTGCGCTCGTTACGGGACTTAACCCAACATCTCACGACACGAGCTGACGACAGCCATGCAGCACCTGTGTCAGAGTTCCCGAAGGCACCAATCCATCTCTGGAAAGTTCTCTGCATGTCAAGGCCTGGTAAGGTTCTTCGCGTTGCTTCGAATTAAACCACATGCTCCACCGCTTGTGCGGGCCCCCGTCAATTCATTTGAGTTTTAACCTTGCGGCCGTACTCCCCAGGCGGTCAACTTAATGCGTTAGCTGCGCCACTAAAATCTCAAGGATTCCAACGGCTAGTTGACATCGTTTACGGCGTGGACTACCAGGGTATCTAATCCTGTTTGCTCCCCACGCTTTCGCACCTCAGTGTCAGTATCAGTCCAGGTGGTCGCCTTCGCCACTGGTGTTCCTTCCTATATCTACGCATTTCACCGCTACACAGGAAATTCCACCACCCTCTACCGTACTCTAGCTCGCCAGTTTTGGATGCAGTTCCCAGGTTGAGCCCGGGGCTTTCACATCCAACTTAACGAACCACCTACGCGCGCTTTACGCCCAGTAATTCCGATTAACGCTTGCACCCTCTGTATTACCGCGGCTGCTGGCACAGAGTTAGCCGGTGCTTATTCTGTCGGTAACGTCAAAACAGCAAGGTATTAACTTACTGCCCTTCCTCCCAACTTAAAGTGCTTTACAATCCGAAGACCTTCTTCACACACGCGGCATGGCTGGATCAGGCTTTCGCCCATTGTCCAATATTCCCCACTGCTGCCTCCCGTAGGAGTCTGGACCGTGTCTCAGTTCCAGTGTGACTGATCATCCTCTCAGACCAGTTACGGATCGTCGCCTTGGTGAGCCATTACCTCACCAACTAGCTAATCCGACCTAGGCTCATCTGATAGCGCAAGGCCCGAAGGTCCCCTGCTTTCTCCCGTAGGACGTATGCGGTATTAGCGTTCCTTTCGAAACGTTGTCCCCCACTACCAGGCAGATTCCTAGGCATTACTCACCCGTCCGCCGCTGAATCAAGGAGCAAGCTCCCGTCATCCGCTCGACTTGCATGTGTTAGGCCTGCCGCCAGCGTTCAATCTGAGCCATGATCAAACTCTTCAGTTCAATACTGCTTGGGTTTTTAAGAAACCCTAAACTTGGCTCAGCAATCTCAAATGACTATGTGATTTCTCGCATGGCCACTTGTGATGCTGATAATCTTTGTGACTATCAGTCCGTACTCACAAGCACCCACACGAATTGCTTGATTCGATTTGTTAAAGAGCGTTTGGTTAAGAGTGTTTCGTCTCAACCGAGGCGCGCATTCTACGCTTTCCTCATTGGCTGTCAAGCGTTTATTTTGAAGTTTTTTGCGAGAAACTCGTTTAGCTTCAAACACTTAACTCGCTTCGATCTCTCGTAGCGGGAGGTGAATAATACAGCATTCAAAACCGCTGTCAACCACCTTTTTCCTAGCGACCGACTGCTCAGCCAACCAGGGAGAAGCAATAGCTTCTACTTAAAGACAAAACCCCTACCTGCATGCGCAGATAGGGGTTTTGCGAAATGAATCTTGACGATGACCTACTCTCACATGGGGAAGCCCCACACTACCATCGGCGATGCATCGTTTCACTACTGAGTTCGGGATGGGATCAGGTGGTTCCAATGCTCTATGGTCGTCAAGAAATTCTGTTGCCAGAACGTCTTGGTAGACACTCCAGCGAATCCGGATATGTGATGTTCGTGGTTCGTTGCGAACTTTCGGTTCGTATCATCTTCACCACCGCAATCTGCGTCAGCAAATTGCTTGGGTGTTATATGGTCAAGCCTCACGGGCAATTAGTATTGGTTAGCTCAACGCCTCACAGCGCTTACACACCCAACCTATCAACGTCGTAGTCTTCGACGGCCCTTCAGGGAACTCAAGGTTCCAGTGAGATCTCATCTTGAGGCAAGTTTCCCGCTTAGATGCTTTCAGCGGTTATCTCTTCCGAACATAGCTACCCGGCAATGCCACTGGCGTGACAACCGGAACACCAGAGGTTCGTCCACTCCGGTCCTCTCGTACTAGGAGCAGCCCCTCTCAAATCTCAAACGTCCACGGCAGATAGGGACCGAACTGTCTCACGACGTTCTAAACCCAGCTCGCGTACCACTTTAAATGGCGAACAGCCATACCCTTGGGACCGGCTTCAGCCCCAGGATGTGATGAGCCGACATCGAGGTGCCAAACACCGCCGTCGATATGAACTCTTGGGCGGTATCAGCCTGTTATCCCCGGAGTACCTTTTATCCGTTGAGCGATGGCCCTTCCATACAGAACCACCGGATCACTAAGACCTACTTTCGTACCTGCTCGACGTGTTTGTCTCGCAGTCAAGCGCGCTTTTGCCTTTATACTCTACGACCGATTTCCGACCGGTCTGAGCGCACCTTCGTACTCCTCCGTTACTCTTTGGGAGGAGACCGCCCCAGTCAAACTACCCACCATACACTGTCCTCGATCCGGATAACGGACCTGAGTTAGAACCTCAAAGTTGCCAGGGTGGTATTTCAAGGATGGCTCCATGAGAACTGGCGTCCCCACTTCAAAGCCTCCCACCTATCCTACACAAGCAAATTCAAAGTCCAGTGCAAAGCTATAGTAAAGGTTCACGGGGTCTTTCCGTCTAGCCGCGGATACACTGCATCTTCACAGCGATTTCAATTTCACTGAGTCTCGGGTGGAGACAGCGCCGCCATCGTTACGCCATTCGTGCAGGTCGGAACTTACCCGACAAGGAATTTCGCTACCTTAGGACCGTTATAGTTACGGCCGCCGTTTACCGGGGCTTCGATCAAGAGCTTCGCTTGCGCTAACCCCATCAATTAACCTTCCGGCACCGGGCAGGCGTCACACCCTATACGTCCACTTTCGTGTTTGCAGAGTGCTGTGTTTTTAATAAACAGTCGCAGCGGCCTGGTATCTTCGACCGGCATGGGCTTACGGAGCAAGTCCTTCACCCTCGCCGGCGCACCTTCTCCCGAAGTTACGGTGCCATTTTGCCTAGTTCCTTCACCCGAGTTCTCTCAAGCGCCTTGGTATTCTCTACCTAACCACCTGTGTCGGTTTGGGGTACGGTTCCCAGTTATCTGAAGCTTAGGAGCTTTTCTTGGAAGCATGGTATCAACCACTTCGTCGCCTAGAGGCAACTCGTCATCAGCTCTCGGCCTTGAAATCCCGGATTTGCCTAAGATTTCAGCCTACCACCTTAAACCTGGACAACCAACGCCAGGCTGGCCTAACCTTCTCCGTCCCTCCATCGCAATAACTGGAAGTACAGGAATATTAACCTGTTTTCCATCGACTACGCTTTTCAGCCTCGCCTTAGGGACCGACTAACCCTGCGTCGATTAACGTTGCGCAGGAAACCTTGGTCTTTCGGCGTGCGAGTTTTTCACTCGCATTGTCGTTACTCATGTCAGCATTCGCACTTCTGATACCTCCAGCAAGCTTCTCAACTCACCTTCACAGGCTTACAGAACGCTCCTCTACCGCGTCATCAACGATGACACCCGTAGCTTCGGTGCATGGTTTGAGCCCCGTTACATCTTCCGCGCAGGCCGACTCGACTAGTGAGCTATTACGCTTTCTTTAAAGGGTGGCTGCTTCTAAGCCAACCTCCTAGCTGTCTAAGCCTTCCCACATCGTTTCCCACTTAACCATGACTTTGGGACCTTAGCTGACGGTCTGGGTTGTTTCCCTTTTCACGACGGACGTTAGCACCCGCCGTGTGTCTCCCATGCTCGGCACTTCCAGGTATTCGGAGTTTGCATCGGTTTGGTAAGTCGGGATGACCCCCTAGCCGAAACAGTGCTCTACCCCCTGGAGTGATACATGAGGCGCTACCTAAATAGCTTTCGAGGAGAACCAGCTATCTCCGAGCTTGATTAGCCTTTCACTCCGATCCACAGGTCATCCGCTAACTTTTCAACGGTAGTCGGTTCGGTCCTCCAGTCAGTGTTACCTAACCTTCAACCTGCCCATGGATAGATCGCCCGGTTTCGGGTCTATACCCAGCGACTAAACGCCCTATTAAGACTCGCTTTCGCTACGCCTCCCCTATTCGGTTAAGCTCGCCACTGAATATAAGTCGCTGACCCATTATACAAAAGGTACGCAGTCACCTAACAAAGTAGGCTCCCACTGCTTGTACGCATACGGTTTCAGGTTCTATTTCACTCCCCTCTCCGGGGTTCTTTTCGCCTTTCCCTCACGGTACTGGTTCACTATCGGTCAGTCAGTAGTATTTAGCCTTGGAGGATGGTCCCCCCATGTTCAGACAAAGTTTCTCGTGCTCCGTCCTACTCGATTTCATTGAAAAGAGATTTTCGTGTACGGGGCTATCACCCACTATGGCCGCACTTTCCAGAGCGTTCCACTAATCTCAAACCAACTTAAGGGCTGGTCCCCGTTCGCTCGCCACTACTAAGGGAATCTCGGTTGATTTCTTTTCCTCAGGGTACTTAGATGTTTCAGTTCCCCTGGTTCGCCTCTTGCACCTATGTATTCAGTGCAAGATACTCAGCTTGTGCTGAGTGGGTTCCCCCATTCAGAGATCTCTGGATCACAGTCTGTTTGCCGACTCCCCAAAGCTTATCGCAGGCTACCACGTCTTTCATCGCCTCTGACTGCCAAGGCATCCACCGTATGCGCTTCTTCACTTGACCATATAACCCCAAGCAATCTGGTTATACTGTGAAGACGACATTCGCCGAAAATTCGCATGTTGCTCTTTCGAGCAGAACTCACAAATTTTACCTTAGCCTGATTAACCAGCAGTGAAACTGGCCATCAGTCTATATCTATCACATATCCGAATTTTTAAAGAACGATCTGACAAAAGCCAGAAATCAACATTCGAAGCGAATGCTCATTTCTGAGTTTGATCAGGCACAACATTGGCCCTATACAGGGCGCTGGTCGTCTTCAACCATGAATCAAGCAATTCGTGTGGGAGCTCATCAGCAGGCTGATGTCGTCGATTAAGGAGGTGATCCAGCCGCAGGTTCCCCTACGGCTACCTTGTTACGACTTCACCCCAGTCATGAATCACACCGTGGTAACCGTCCCCCCGAAGGTTAGACTAGCTACTTCTGGTGCAACCCACTCCCATGGTGTGACGGGCGGTGTGTACAAGGCCCGGGAACGTATTCACCGCGACATTCTGATTCGCGATTACTAGCGATTCCGACTTCACGCAGTCGAGTTGCAGACTGCGATCCGGACTACGATCGGTTTTGTGAGATTAGCTCCACCTCGCGGCTTGGCAACCCTCTGTACCGACCATTGTAGCACGTGTGTAGCCCAGGCCGTAAGGGCCATGATGACTTGACGTCATCCCCACCTTCCTCCGGTTTGTCACCGGCAGTCTCCTTAGAGTGCCCACCATGACGTGCTGGTAACTAAGGACAAGGGTTGCGCTCGTTACGGGACTTAACCCAACATCTCACGACACGAGCTGACGACAGCCATGCAGCACCTGTGTCAGAGTTCCCGAAGGCACCAATCCATCTCTGGAAAGTTCTCTGCATGTCAAGGCCTGGTAAGGTTCTTCGCGTTGCTTCGAATTAAACCACATGCTCCACCGCTTGTGCGGGCCCCCGTCAATTCATTTGAGTTTTAACCTTGCGGCCGTACTCCCCAGGCGGTCAACTTAATGCGTTAGCTGCGCCACTAAAATCTCAAGGATTCCAACGGCTAGTTGACATCGTTTACGGCGTGGACTACCAGGGTATCTAATCCTGTTTGCTCCCCACGCTTTCGCACCTCAGTGTCAGTATCAGTCCAGGTGGTCGCCTTCGCCACTGGTGTTCCTTCCTATATCTACGCATTTCACCGCTACACAGGAAATTCCACCACCCTCTACCGTACTCTAGCTCGCCAGTTTTGGATGCAGTTCCCAGGTTGAGCCCGGGGCTTTCACATCCAACTTAACGAACCACCTACGCGCGCTTTACGCCCAGTAATTCCGATTAACGCTTGCACCCTCTGTATTACCGCGGCTGCTGGCACAGAGTTAGCCGGTGCTTATTCTGTCGGTAACGTCAAAACAGCAAGGTATTAACTTACTGCCCTTCCTCCCAACTTAAAGTGCTTTACAATCCGAAGACCTTCTTCACACACGCGGCATGGCTGGATCAGGCTTTCGCCCATTGTCCAATATTCCCCACTGCTGCCTCCCGTAGGAGTCTGGACCGTGTCTCAGTTCCAGTGTGACTGATCATCCTCTCAGACCAGTTACGGATCGTCGCCTTGGTGAGCCATTACCTCACCAACTAGCTAATCCGACCTAGGCTCATCTGATAGCGCAAGGCCCGAAGGTCCCCTGCTTTCTCCCGTAGGACGTATGCGGTATTAGCGTTCCTTTCGAAACGTTGTCCCCCACTACCAGGCAGATTCCTAGGCATTACTCACCCGTCCGCCGCTGAATCAAGGAGCAAGCTCCCGTCATCCGCTCGACTTGCATGTGTTAGGCCTGCCGCCAGCGTTCAATCTGAGCCATGATCAAACTCTTCAGTTCAATACTGCTTGGGTTTTTAAGAAACCCTAAACTTGGCTCAGCAATCTCAAATGACTATGTGATTTCTCGCATGGCCACTTGTGATGCTGATAATCTTTGTGACTATCAGTCCGTACTCACAAGCACCCACACGAATTGCTTGATTCGATTTGTTAAAGAGCGTTTGGTTAAGAGTGTTTCGTCTCAACCGAGGCGCGCATTCTACGCTTTCCTCATTGGCTGTCAAGCGTTTATTTTGAAGTTTTTTGCGAGAAACTCGTTTAGCTTCAAACACTTGACTCGCTGCGATCACTCGTAGCGGGAGGCGAATCATACAGCGTTTAAAACCGCTGTCAACCTTCACCTCGACCGCTGCCGATCATTTGATCGAAGCACTCCCGATACCACCTGAACCACCCAACTCCTTGATTATCAAGGAATTTCGCGTTTCGACTACCTCGGAAGTGGGCGCATTATAAGGGCATTCGAAACCGCGTCAACCTTTAATTTCAAGAAACCTTCATATCACTGAAAAACAAAGCGGGGAGGCCTGACGGCCTCCCCGCTCTTGATTGTTACCATCCGCCGTCAAAGCACGCCGGTATCGCGAAGCCGTCGCACCTCATCGGCATCCAGCCCCAGCACATCTATCAACACCGCATCGGTATGCTCACCGAGCAGCGGCGGCGCCCGCCGGTATTCCACAGGCGTCTCTGACAAGCGGATAGGGCTCGCCACCTGCGGCACGCTCCCAGCCAGCGGATGGGGAATGTGCACTGCCAGCTCACGCGCCAGCACCTGCGGGTCCTGGAACATCTGCGCCAGGTCGTTGATAGGCCCACAGGGCACGCCCGCGGCCTCCAACTGGCTTACCCACTCGGCCGTGGTCTTGAACACCGTGGCCTGACGGATCAACGGTATCAGTTCCGCCCGGTTGGCCACGCGCATCTTATTGGTAACGAAACGCGGATCGTCCGCCCATTGTGGCTGCCCGGCCACCTCAGCAAACTTGCGGAACTGGCTATCATTGCCCACGGTGAGGATGAAATCGCCATCAGCCGTCGGGAAATCCTGGTACGGCACGATATTCGGATGCGCATTACCCAGACGACGAGGCGGAACGCCTGTGGTCAGGTAGTTCATCGCCTGGTTCGCCAGGCAGGCGACTTGCACGTCGAGCAAAGCCATGTCGACGTGCTGGCCCACCCCGGCCTGGTCTCGATGAGCGAGAGCAGCAAGAACTGCCACCGTGGAATACAGCCCGGTCAGAATGTCGGTCAGCGCCACTCCCACTTTGACCGGCCCCGCACCTTCTTCACCCTCCGGGCGGCCGGTCAGGCTCATCAGCCCACCCAGCCCCTGGATCATGAAGTCATAGCCGGCGCGCTTGGCATAGGGGCCGGTCTGGCCGAACCCGGTGATGGAGCAGTAGATAAGCCGCGGGTTGATAACCTTGAGGCTTGGGTAGTCCAGGCCGTAGGCAGCCAACCCACCCACCTTGAAGTTCTCGATGACGATATCGGACTTCGCCGCCAACTCACGCACCAGGCGCTGCCCTTCTGGCTGGGTGAAGTCGATGGTCACCGAACGCTTGTTGCGGTTGGCCGACAGGTAATAAGCGGCCTCGCTGGTATTCTGCCCCTCGGCATCCTTGAGGAAGGGCGGCCCCCACGAGCGCGTATCGTCGCCACTACCCGGACGCTCAACCTTGATCACATCAGCACCAAGGTCAGCGAGAATCTGGCCAGACCAAGGGCCGGCCAACACGCGCGAAAGGTCCAGCACCCGCAGATGTGATAGCGCGCCCATGGGCTGGCTCCTTATCAATAGAAGGCCTGGATACCGGTCTGCGCACGCCCCAGGATCAGTGCATGCACGTCGTGGGTACCTTCATAGGTGTTGACCACCTCGAGGTTGACCAGGTGGCGGGCCACCCCGAACTCATCGGAAATGCCGTTACCGCCCAGCATGTCACGCGCCATGCGGGCAATATCCAGTGCCTTGCCACAGGAATTGCGCTTCATGATCGAGGTGATTTCCACTGCAGCGGTGCCTTCGTCCTTCATCCGCCCGAGGCGCAGGCAGCCCTGCAGCGCCAGGGTGATTTCGGTCTGCATGTCGGCCAGCTTCTTCTGGATCAGCTGGTTTGCCGCCAGCGGGCGGCCGAACTGCTGTCGATCCAGGGTGTACTGCCGCGCAGTGTGCCAGCAAGCCTCGGCGGCCCCCAAGGCACCCCAGGAGATGCCGTAGCGCGCCGAGTTCAGGCAAGTGAACGGGCCTTTCAGGCCGCGCACATCAGGGAAAATGTTCTCTTCCGGCACGAACACATTGTCCATGACGATTTCGCCGGTGATCGAGGCGCGCAGGCCGACCTTGCCATGGATCGCCGGGGCACTGAGGCCTTCCCAGCCCTTTTCCAGGACGAAGCCGCGAATGTCACCCTCATCATCCTTGGCCCAGACCACAAATACGTCAGCGATCGGGCTGTTGGTGATCCACATCTTGCTGCCAGTCAGGCGGTAGCCGCCGTCGACCTTGCGCGCGCGCGTGATCATCGAACCCGGATCGGAGCCGTGGTTGGGCTCGGTCAGGCCGAAGCAACCAATCCACTCGCCGCTGGCCAGCTTGGGCAGGTACTTCTGCTTCTGTGCCTCGGTGCCGAATTCGTTGATCGGCACCATCACCAGCGAGGACTGCACGCTCATCATCGAGCGGTAGCCCGAGTCGATACGCTCCACTTCGCGCGCAATCAGGCCATAGCACACATAGTTCAGGCCGCTACCACCGTATTGCTCGGGAATGGTGGCACCCAGCAGCCCGACCTCACCCATCTCACGGAAGATCGCCGGGTCGGTCTGCTCATGACGAAAGGCTTCGAGCACACGCGGTGCCAGCTTGTCCTGGGCAAACTGATAAGCGCTGTCACGCACCATGCGCTCTTCTTCAGTGAGCTGCTGATCGAGCAGCAGCGGGTCGATCCAGTTGAAGCTTGCTTTACCGGCCATGAGCGATTCCTCGAAATTGGGACAGTTTCTTGTGCCTTGAGCCTAGGACGGATCGGCTGTCGGGACAAACGAGGATTGCGCACCAATTAGTGATATTTTGTCACTTCGTGAATTGGTAAAACACCACATTTGACAGCCTTACAAGTGAGGTTGACGTACATGCGTCGCAAGATTCCAAGTACTGCCGCCCTGGTTTGCTTCGAAGCCGCCGCGCGCAATGAAAGCTTTACCAAGGCGGCCCAGGAACTCGCCCTGACCCAAGGTGCCGTGTGTCGGCAGATAGGTAGCCTGGAAGCCTTCCTCAATGTGGAACTGTTCCGCCGCTCGCGACGCGGCGTGAAACTGACTGAGGCCGGCCTTTCCTATAGCCGCCAGGTGGCCGCTCAACTGGACGCTGTCGAACGCGACACCTTGTCGGTAATGCGCCAGCAGGGCGCCAACGTCATCGAGCTGGCCGTGGTGCCTACCTTCGGCACCCAGTGGCTGCTACCGAGGCTCAAGGATTTCCAGCAGCGTCACCCTGAGGTCACGGTCAATCTCACCAATCGCACCCGGCCTTTCCTGTTTGCCGACACGACCTTCGATGCAGCCATCTATTTCGGCGATGCCGACTGGTCCGGCACTCAGTCGCATCGACTGATGGGAGAAAACCCGCTGCCTGTGTGCAGCCCGGCGTTGCTGGGCGACCAGGACATGCTCGACGCCCAGTGCATTGCCCAGTTGCCGCTGTTACAACAAAGCACCCGCCCTTACGCGTGGCGTCAGTGGTTCAACAGCATCGGACTGAACGTGGAACGCGACATGACAGGCCCGCGCTATGAACTATTCTCGATGCTCGCCCAAGCAGCCATGCATGAGATGGGCATCGCCCTGATTCCGCCGTTCCTGATCCAGCGAGAGTTGGAAGAGGGCAGGTTGGTGGTCGCTAACAGGCATGCCCTGCGCAGTGACAAGGCCTACTATCTGATGATTCCAGAGCGCAAGGTGGAATCAGCTTCGCTGCGCGCGTTCCGCGACTGGCTGGTGAGCCAGGCCCAGGCATACACGGCGAGAGCCCAGGAACACGCGGCCACCTGACTCCGTAGTCAATAATTTTAAACACCTACAGATATATGTATTTGTCGCATTTACATAAACTGTTATGCAGATGCAAAAATCTCGCTTAACCCGGCTTACTGCGCGGCTTTGCGGGTTATTTTGCGACATTCACCAAGCTGTAAGCGAATAGGCCGCAAAATTTTAAATTTTTTCTCCTAATCTCCCAATAGCCCTTGTTTGACAGGTCGCAGCCTGACAGTTGCGACATACGGTCACAGGGTGACTTGTAGTTTTGACTTCGTTTCGCTTCAGAACCGGTTGAAGGCCCCTGGCTTCGTCTGCAAAATGCTTCGCCCGCCCGGGATTCGGCGGGCCGGCGCTCCACAGCCGCCCCAGCGCACCATCCGAAGTGTGTTGGCTTTTACAAAGACAAGGTCACCGCAGGAGAAATAGTCGTGCACATTGGTGTTCCTCTCGAGACGCAGACCGGTGAGACAAGGGTCGCTGCGACCCCCGAAACCATCAAGAAACTGATTGGCCAGGGCCATCAGGTTACCGTCCAACGGGGGGCAGGGCTCAACGCCAGCATTCCGGACAGTGCCTATGAAGCCGTCGGCGCTTCCCTGGGAAGCGCAGCCGATGCCTACGGCGCCCAACTGGTGCTCAAGGTGGTCGCCCCCAACGACCAGGAACTGGCCCTCATCAACAGCGGCAGCGTCCTGGTTGGCATGCTCAACCCCTTCAACAACGAGCTGATCGGCAAGATGGCCGAACGCGGCATTACCGCCTTCGCCCTGGAAGCCGCGCCGCGCACATCGCGGGCCCAGAGCCTGGATGTGCTGTCGTCGCAGGCCAATATCGCTGGTTACAAGGCTGTATTGCTGGCCGCCCATCACTATCCCCGCTTCATGCCCATGCTGATGACCGCCGCCGGTACCGTTAAGGCCGCACGCGTGCTGATTCTGGGTGCGGGCGTTGCCGGCCTGCAGGCCATCGCCACGGCCAAACGCCTGGGTGCAGTGATCGAGGCGTCGGATGTACGCCCGGCGGTGAAGGAGCAGATCGAGTCGCTGGGTGCGAAATTCATCGACGTGCCTTACGAGACCGATGAGGAACGCGAGTGCGCTGAAGGCGTGGGCGGGTATGCCCGGCCGATGCCGGCCAGCTGGATGCAGCGCCAGGCCCAGGCCGTACACGAGCGCGCCAGGCAAGCGGACATCGTCATCACCACCGCGCTTATCCCGGGGCGCAAGGCGCCAACGCTGCTCAGCGCCGAGACCGTCGCGCAGATGAAGCCCGGCTCGGTGGTCATCGACCTTGCGGCAGCCCAGGGCGGCAATTGCCCACTGACCGTCGCCGACCAGGTGGTGCAGCACAACGGCGTGATCATCGTCGGCCCGACCAACCTGCCAGCCCAGGTCGGCGCCGATGCCTCGGCCCTGTATGCACGCAACCTGCTGGACTTCATGAAGCTGCTGTTCGACAAGGACGGCGCGCTGGTCATCAACCTCGAAGACGACATCGTCGCGGCCTGCCTGATGTGCCGCGATGGCCAGGTCGTCCGCAAGAACGGCTAAGGAGCACGACAATGGAAGACATGCTGATTTCCCATGGCATCTACAACCTGATCATCTTCGTGCTGGCCATCTATGTGGGCTACCACGTGGTCTGGAACGTCACCCCGGCGCTGCACACCCCGCTGATGGCCGTCACCAACGCCATCTCCGCCATTGTCATCGTCGGCGCCATGCTGGCCGCGGCGCTGACCGTGACCCCGGCCGGCAAGCTGATGGGAACCCTCGCCGTGGCCCTGGCCGCGGTCAATGTGTTCGGTGGCTTCCTGGTCACCCGCCGCATGCTTGAGATGTTCAAGAAGAAAGCCAAGAACGAGGGGCAGAAGTAAGCATGAGCATGAATCTGGTAACACTTCTCTACCTTGTCGCCTCGGTCTGCTTCATCCAGGCGCTCAAGGGCCTGTCGCATCCGACCACCTCGCGGCGCGGCAACCTGTTCGGCATGATCGGCATGGGGATCGCCATCCTCACCACGGTTGGCCTCATTTACAAGCTTGGCGCCGAGCTGGCTACCGCTGGCATCGGCTACGTCATTGTCGGCCTGCTGGTCGGCGGTACCGCTGGCTCGGTCATGGCCAAGCGCGTCGAGATGACCAAGATGCCAGAGCTGGTCGCCTTCATGCACAGCATGATCGGCCTGGCCGCGGTGTTCATCGCCATCGCCGCCGTGCTGGAGCCGCAATCGATGGGCATCGTCGCCGCGATCAGCGACCCGATCCCCACCGGCAACCGCCTGGAACTGTTCCTCGGCGCGGCCATCGGTGCCATTACCTTCTCCGGTTCGGTGATCGCTTTTGGCAAACTGTCGGGAAAGTACAAGTTCCGCTTGTTCCAGGGCGCACCGGTACAGTTCGCCGGCCAGCACAAGCTCAACCTGATTCTTGGCCTGACCACCATTGCCCTGGGCCTGCTGTTCACCTTCACCGGCCACTACAGCGCCTTTACCCTGATGCTGGCCCTGGCCTTCATCATGGGCGTGCTGATCATTATTCCGATCGGCGGCGCCGACATGCCGGTGGTGGTGTCGATGCTCAACAGCTATTCGGGCTGGGCAGCGGCCGGTATCGGCTTCTCGCTGAACAACTCGATGCTGATCATTGCGGGCTCGCTGGTCGGTTCGTCCGGTGCCATCCTCTCGTACATCATGTGCAAGGCGATGAACCGTTCGTTCTTCAACGTCATCCTCGGCGGTTTCGGCGGCGATACCGATGCTGGCGCGGCGCAAGGCTCGAAAGAACAGCGCCCGGTGAAGTCCGGCTCGGCTGACGATGCCACCTTCCTGCTCAGCAATGCCGACAGCGTTATCATCGTTCCGGGCTACGGCCTGGCGGTGGCTCGCGCACAGCACGCGCTGAAGGAGTTGACCGAGAAGCTGAGCCATAACGGCGTGACCGTGAAGTATGCGATCCACCCGGTGGCCGGCCGTATGCCCGGGCATATGAACGTGTTGCTGGCCGAGGCGGAAGTGCCTTACGACCAGGTGTTCGAGATGGAGGACATCAACGCCGAGTTCGGTCAGGCCGACGTGGTACTGGTTCTGGGCGCCAACGACGTGGTCAACCCGGCCGCGAAGAACGACCCCAAGTCGCCGATTGCCGGTATGCCGATCCTTGAAGCCTTCAAGGCCAAGACCATCATCGTCAACAAGCGCTCGATGGCCAGCGGCTATGCCGGGCTGGACAACGAACTGTTCTACCTCGACAAGACCATGATGGTGTTTGGCGATGCCAAGAAGGTCATCGAGGACATGGTCAAAGCGGTAGAGTGACAACAGCCTGTAACCAGCCGCTATAAAGAAAGCCCCGGTCAGAATCTGCCGGGGCTTTTTTTCTTGATCCGGATCAACGGCTCTACTTCAAGGCTTCTCATACGACCATGGTCGTGGGACGGCAAGGGGCGAAGTCTCTAGACTGCGCTGCAGTAGTTTCAGTAGCCCGAGATAACAATCCATGTACCGTGATCGTATCCGCTTGTCCTCCCTGCACAGCAAGGTAATGAGTGCGGCTGATGCCGCTGGTCTGATCGAGGACGGCATGACCGTCGGCATGAGCGGTTTCACTCGCGCCGGCGAAGCCAAGGCCGTGCCGCATGCCCTGGCCGAGCGAGCCAAGCAGTCGCCACTGAAAATCAGCCTGATGACCGGCGCCAGCCTGGGTAACGACCTGGACAAGCAACTGACCGAGGCCGGCGTGCTGGCTCGCCGCATGCCGTTCCAGGTCGACAGCACACTGCGCAAGGCCATCAACGACGGCAAGGTGATGTTCATCGACCAGCACCTGTCGGAAACCGTCGAGCAACTGCGCAACCAGCAGTTGAAGCTGCCGGACATCGCGGTCATCGAAGCCGTGGCTATTACCGAGCAAGGCCATATCGTGCCAACCACTTCGGTGGGCAATTCGGCCAGCTTCGCGATCTTCGCCAAGCAGGTGATTGTCGAGATCAACCTTTCGCACAACACCAACCTCGAAGGCCTGCACGACATCTATATCCCGACCTACCGCCCGACCCGCACGCCTATCCCGCTGGTCAAGGTCGACGACCGAATTGGCAGCACCGCGATCCCGATCGACCCAGCCAAGATCGTCGGTATCGTCATCAGCGACCAGCCCGACTCGCCATCCACCGTACTACCGCCGGATGACGAAACCCAGGGCATCGCCGATCACCTGATCAACTTCTTCAAGAAAGAAGTGGAAGCCGGCCGCATGACCAACAAGCTCGGCCCGCTGCAGGCCGGTATCGGCAGCATCGCCAACGCAGTCATGTGCGGCCTGATCGAGTCACCGTTCGAAGACCTAACCATGTACTCCGAAGTACTGCAGGACTCCACCTTCGACCTGATCGATGCCGGCAAGCTGAGCTTCGCCTCGGGCAGCTCGATCACCTTGTCCACCCGCCGCAACGCGGACGTGTTCGGTAACCTGGAGCGCTACAAGGACAAGCTGGTGCTGCGCCCACAGGAAATCTCCAACCACCCGGAAGTAGTCCGGCGCCTGGGCATCATTGGTATCAACACCGCGCTGGAGTTCGATATCTACGGCAACGTCAACTCTACCCACGTTTGCGGTACCAGGATGATGAACGGTATCGGCGGTTCGGGAGACTTTGCCCGTAACGCTCACCTGGCGGTTTTCGTCACCAAGTCGATTGCCAAAGGTGGCGCGATTTCCAGCGTGGTACCAATGGTCAGCCATGTCGACCACACCGAGCACGACGTCGACATCCTGGTAACCGAACAAGGCCTGGCCGACCTGCGTGGCCTGGCGCCGCGTGAACGGGCAAGGGCGATCATCGACAACTGTGTGCACCCGGACTATCGCGCTGCGCTGGACGACTACTTCGAACGCGCCTGCCAGCGGGGCGGCCATACGCCACATATTCTGCGTGAAGCGCTGAGCTGGCACGAAAACCTGGAAGAAACCGGGCGCATGCTGGCGAGCTGACCACACCATTCCCGGAACGGCGGCCCCGCTTCCGCTGTTCCGGTCATTGGAAGCCGCTTTGCGGCCCTATCGCGACAAAAGGCCGCTCCTGCAAGACTGTGCTGTCTGTCCAACCATTTTTATCATCATAAACTGTTATACTGTGCTGGTATTTTTACCGCTTTAAGCCTTACCTATTTCTATCCTGATCGGAAAACGCACCATATTTGTGCAGACCAGTACAGTTACGCCTAATTCAGGTGCAACAGTAGGGTTACACAGTTAACTGAGCTATCGTCTTTCAACCGAACTGTATCTACTGTTATGGACGACAGAGGAGGATCATTGGCATCAGTTAAATCACTACCTAATCCCGCCATAAGCGGAAGGATGAAACATCATGGAACGTACCCTCAGTTCCGGTCTGGTTTTTGAAAGCAACGCCCAGCAATCCAACGCTTCGCTGCCGCTGCGCGCCCTGTCCACCCTGCTGCTGTGGCAGCGCCGTATGGCCAGCCGCCGTCAACTGGCTCGCCTGGACGCCCGCCTGCTGGCCGATGCCGGTATCAGCGAGTCGCAGCGTTACGAAGAGCTGAGCAAGCCTTTCTGGCGCTAAGCTCCGGCTTGCCGGCTTCGGCCGGCACCGCGAATTCTGAAAACCCGTTGCAGGAGACTGCGACGGGTTTTTTGTTTGTAAGACCCGCGCTAGAGCCTTTGTAGGCGAAACCAGTACAGTTTTTAAATTCTAAAGAACAAGCGGTACAATTATATCCCGCCTTTCATTAACATCTGGAAACACCGGCGCGTGATACGCTTGGCTTAACAGTCTGGTAGAACCCACTGTAAAAAGTACCGCGACGAGCTGTGCGAGCGTCCGATAAGCACAACCACCCGACCCTAGTCCAGGAGTCCACCATCATGTCTCGTAAATATCTGATTGGCGCAGCCCTGATGCTGAGCCTGGTCGGCACCGCAAGCGCCAC
This sequence comes from Pseudomonas sp. Marseille-Q3773, assembly GCF_916618955.1. NCBI lineage: Bacteria > Pseudomonadati > Pseudomonadota > Gammaproteobacteria > Pseudomonadales > Pseudomonadaceae > Pseudomonas > Pseudomonas sp. Marseille-Q3773. The sequence continues at coordinate 4,512,431 of NZ_OU745390.1, read as the reverse complement.
CAGCTTCGTTGTCACCACTGACGCCGTTGTTGGCGCAGTGGCAGCGTCCACCGATGCCACCTCCGACATTTCTTCTTCGTTCCGTGACGACAAGATTGTCCAGGCCGCCCGTGACGACGCCGCCAGCTTCGTAGGCAGCCAAGGCGATATCCGCGGTGCCAAGCTGGAGAGTGCGTTCCTGCACATCCGCTCGCAGATGCCCGCTCTGCAAGCCAGCGACGCGCAACTGGCCCAGGCCATCCTGGCGCTCTGACCCGACTGATTCGTGCGGCTGTGCCGGTTACCGCAGGCACGGCCGTACGCCGTTGCCCCACGTTTCCAGTTGTCGTAAAGCCCATGCGTTATCTGTTGCCGCTGCTTTTCGCCGTTGTTGGCATGGCCAGTGCCCATGCCATGGACACCACCACGCAAGGCCTGGTCATCACAGGCTATGTCACCAGCCAGGTCACCACTGCGCCGTTCGACCGTAAACTGGTCCGTCAGGCCCGCGACGATGCGGCTGCCTTCGTTGCCAGCGACGGCCAGATCCGTGGCGCGCGGCTCGAGGCAGCACTGCAATCGTTACGCCACCGCTGCGCGCAGCAGGCCGTCGGCGACCTGGAACTGGCGCAAGCAATTCTCGTCCAATAATTCATCTGGCTCCTTGTATTTTCGGAGATGTTCCATGCGTAAACCGCTGATTGCCGCTACCCTCGGCATGCTCCTGCTGGCCGACCTGGCCCAGGCACAGACCCTGGTGGCCACCAGCAACATCATCGTGCGGGCGTTTGGCCGCTCGATCGATTTCACTTCGGACACCACCACCTCGATCCGCGACTCCAAAGTAGTGCGCGAAGCCCACGACGACGCTGCCAGCTTCGTTGCAAGCAACGGTGATATCCGCGGCGCCCAGCTCGAGGCAGCCTTCAATACCTTGCGCGAGCGCGTGCCGGAAGCACGCGACGCCAGTGACCAGGTACTGGCTGAAGCCATCCTTGCACTGTGAACCGCGTGCGCGCCTGGCTGCTCGGCTGCGTCCTGACGCTGCTCGGCACGCCTGCCCTGGCCGACCTGCAGCTCGAGCTGCAGGTGTCCGGCCTTGATTCGCAACAGATCAAAGCCACCCAGGCCTTGCTCGACGAGGCCCTGGGCAAGCTCCCGCCCCGTTTCAAGCAACAGTTGGACCGCCGCGTGCGGGTCAGCTGGAGCGACAACATGCCGGCCGACGCCTATGGCCAGGCATCGCTGGTCTCTACCCTGGCGCTCAATCGTCGCCTGCTGCCCAGCCTCGCTGATGGCAGTGCTGCCAGCGCACGCACCAACCGCCCACATGGCACGGTGCGTGAAGAACTGCTGGCCACGGTGCTGCACGAGCTCACCCATATCTACGACCGCGCCCGGCTGTGGCCTGGCGACGAGAGCTCGCTGATCGCCCGCTGCAAGCGCCAGCAAGGCACGCTCGGCAAGATCGGCCTGCCCGAGGCATGCCGTGGCCAGGCAGAGCGTCGCTTCACCCTCAGCGACGACCCGCGCCTGCTCGACCTGGCCGGCTGGCAGCAATACGTGGGCCGGCGCGGCGAACGCGAGCAGCACAATGGCCAGTTCGTGCGCAGCCCGGACAGCTATGAGCTGACCAGCCCCAAGGAATACATCGCGGTCAACATGGAGTATTTCCTCCTCGACCCCAGCTACGGTTGCCGCCGCCCGGCATTGAACCAGTACCTGCGCGAGCACTTCGGCTGGGCACCGCAACAGGACACCTGCGCCAAAGGCCTGCCGTTCATCAATGCCGGCAGCGATTTTGCCCGCCAGCCACTCGGCGAGATCGACCCTGAGCGGGTCTATGAAGTGGATTACCTGCTGGCCGAAGCCAACCAGAACCTGGTCAGCCGCTGGGGCCATAGCATGCTGCGCCTGGTTATCTGCAAGCCTGGCCGCCCCCGCGGGCCGGACTGCCGCCTCGACCTCGACCAGAGCCTGGTGCTGTCGTACCGCGCCTTCGTCAACGACGTGCAGCTGTCGAGCTGGGACGGCCTTGTCGGTGCCTACCCATCGCGGCTGTTCGTGCTGCCCCTGGGCCAGGTGATCGACGAGTACACCAAGACCGAACTGCGCAGCCTGGCCTCGGTACCCTTGCGGCTCAGCCGCAACGAGATAGAGAACCTGGTACGCCAGGCTGCCGAAATGCACTGGAGTTATGACGGCAACTACTGGTTCCTGTCCAACAACTGCGCGGTGGAGTCGTTGAAATTGCTACGCAGCGGCACTGCCAACCCACGCCTGAACGACCTCGACAGCATCATGCCCAATGGCTTGCTAGCGGTGCTCAAGGGCAGGGGACTGGCCGATACCAGCGTGCTCGACGACCCGCGCGAGGCGTTGCGCCTCGGTTACCGCTTCGACTCCTACCGCGACCGTTACCAGGCCATGTTCGAGGTATTGAAGAAGCAGTTGCCCGTCAGGCAGGACACGGTCGAAGATTGGCTGGCGCTGGACGCCGAACAACGGCGGGCCTGGTTGCCCCAGGCCGACCTGCGCACCAGCGCCGCCTTGCTGCTGCTCGAGCAGGCCAGCCTGCGCCGGCAACTGCTGCTGGCCCAGGACGAGGTCAAGCAGCGTTACCTGAATGCCGCTGCGCTCAAGGACGGCAGTGTCAGCAAGGCCGACGCCACCCTGAGGCAGATGCTCGCCAACAGCGGCTTCCTCAGCCGCCCGGCAGAGCTGCTCGACACCCAGGGCTACGGGCTGCCGCAACCGCAGGAGCGCAAGCACCTGGAGCGAGTCAGCAGCGAGCGGCAGGCGCAGCTGTTGCGCTTGAGCACCAACCTGGACAAAGAGGTGAGGGCGCTGCTGGAGCCGTCGCGGGCCAGGGAAATTGCCGCCGTCGAGGCCAACGTGAAACAGATCGGCGCGCACTTGCGGGCATTGCACAAGGCTGCGGGTGGCCTGCAGTTGTGATGTTTGCCGCACTGGGCTCTTGCGGGTTCACCCGCGAAAGTGCCAGTGCAGGCAGCACCAGGCGTACAGGTTCACTCGGCCCGCACCTTCGGTCACCTCCTGCGTTGACCTACCTCTCGTCGCCTTTGCTGCGGCGAAAGCTGGCTGAAAGCTTGCCCTCATAGGATAGCCACCACTACCGGCAGCAGACCGGTCAGCCAGGGCGCGGGTAACCACCGCGCCCGGCCCATCAACAACAAAAATGGTGATTCCGATGTACGCTTGTGCCCGCCTTTACGCAGTCCCTCTCCGCATGCTCCCTGTGCAGCGCCCGACGCGCTGATCCGCCCGAATCGACTTTCTTTCGCCGCGCCACGCCTGGAGTATTGCCATGCTGACCTTCCTCGGCTTTGCCATGGTCATCACCTTCATGTACCTGATCATGACCAAGCGCCTGTCGGCCTTGATCGCGCTGATCCTGGTACCGATCCTGTTCGCCCTGTTCGGCGGCTTTTCCGCCAAGATCGGCCCCATGATGCTCGAGGGCATCAGCAAGCTCGCGCCTACCGGCGTGATGCTGATGTTCGCCATTCTCTATTTCGCCCTGATGATCGACTCCGGCCTGTTCGACCCGGCCGTGCGCAAGATCCTCAAGCTGGTCAAAGGTGACCCGCTGAAAGTTTCCGTCGGCACCGCCGTGCTGGCCCTGGTGGTCTCGCTCGATGGTGACGGCGCCACCACCTACATGATCTGCTGTGCCGCCATGCTGCCCATGTACAGCCGCCTGGGCATGAGCCCGCGAATCATGGCCGGCCTGATCATCCTGGCCGGCGGGGTGATGAACATGACCCCGTGGGGCGGCCCGACCGCCCGTGCCGCCAGCGCCCTGCATGTGGACCCATCGGACATCTTCGTGCCGATGATCCCGGCCATGCTGTTCGGCGTCCTGGCGATCCTGGCCATTGCCTACCTGTACGGCAAGCGCGAGCGCGCCCGCCTGGGCGAACTGCACCTGCCCACCGAAGACATCGACCACAGCGAAATCACCGTTTCACAGTACCCGGATGCGCGCCGGCCAAAACTGCTGTATTTCAACGGCGCCCTGACCGCCGCGCTGATGGCGGCGCTGATTGCCGGCGTGCTGCCGCTGCCGGTGCTGTTCATGATTGCCTTCAGCATCGCCATGATCGTCAACTACCCTTGCCTGCAGCAGCAGAAGGACCGCATCGCCGCCCACGCCGGCAGCGTGCTGGCTGTCACCGGGCTGATCTTTGCCGCCGGTATCTTCACCGGCATCCTGTCAGGCACCGGCATGGTCGACGCCATGTCCAAAAGCCTGCTGGCGGTCATCCCCGAAGCACTCGGCCCCTACCTGGCGGTGATCACCGCGATCGTGAGCATGCCGTTCACCTTCTTCATGTCCAACGACGCGTTCTACTACGGCGTGTTGCCAGTACTGGCCGAAGCCGCCAGCCATTACGGCATCAGCCCGGTGGAAATGGCCCGTGCATCGATCGTCGGGCAGCCGGTACACCTGCTCAGCCCCCTGGTACCCTCCACCTACCTGCTGGTGGCCTTGGCCGGCATCGAGTTCGGCGATCATCAGCGCTTCACCTTGAAGTGGGCAGTGCTGGTGTGCCTGTGCATAATGCTCGCCGCGCTGCTGATGGGGATTTTCCCGCTGTTCAGTAGTCTCTAGTAACACATATTCCCTAACGCGACGTGCCCGGGTATGGGCACGTCGCCTTTACCGTTCGAAGGAAAACACATGGAATGGCTGACCAGCCCGGAAATCTGGGTTGCCTTTTTCACCCTTACCGCGCTTGAGATCGTCCTGGGTATCGACAACATCATCATGATCTCGATCCTGGTCAGCCGCATGCCCAAGCACATGCAGCCGCGCACCCGGATATTCGGCCTCGCCCTGGCCATGGTCACCCGCATCATGCTGCTGCTGTCGATCACCTGGGTCATGCGCCTCACCGCCGACCTGTTCGTGGTGTTCGGCCAAGGCATTTCCGGGCGTGACCTGATTCTGTTCTTCGGTGGCCTGTTCCTGCTGTGGAAAAGCTCGCAGGAGATCTACCACGGCCTGGAAGGCGAGGACGAGAACGCTGAAGAGCCGAAAGGGGCGGGTGGCAAGTTCTTCTATACCATCATCCAGATCGCCATCATCGACATCGTGTTCTCGCTGGACTCGGTCATCACCGCAGTAGGCATGGTGTCCCACGTACCGGTGATGATCGCCGCCATCGTCGTCGCCGTGCTGGTGATGATGCTGTGCGCTGGCACCATCAGCGAATTCATCGACAAGCACCCGTCCTTGAAGATGCTCGCCCTGTCGTTCCTGATCGTGGTCGGTACCGTGCTGATCGCCGAATCTTTCGACGTGCACGTGCCGAAGGGCTACGTCTACTTCGCCATGGCGTTTTCGCTGGCGGTGGAAGCCATCAACATTCGCATGCGCACCGCACTGGCCCGCAAGCAAGGCAAAGAGCATGAGCCGGTGAAACTGCGCAAGGATATTCCGGGTCAATAAGATCAGGAAGCGCAGTACACAAAGGGCCCTTCGGGGCCCTTTTTTTCATGCCGGCAATCATTCATTTCCAACGTGTTTCAAATAAATGGCAGCCATGCGAAGCTGGCGACAGCTACGCAAAACGACTAAAGCTTTGAGTGAGCACTGAAAATTCTTCAAACGCTCGCGCTTCATCTCTTGGCCCGCTGGGCCAATGTACCAGGGGGCCGTCGCCATGCTGACCCTGCTCAACCTGCTCTCGGCCGTAACGCTTCTGGTCTGGGGCACCCACATCGTACGTACCGGCATCCTTCGGGTATTCGGCTCGAGCCTGCGTCGCATCATCGGCCAGAACATGAACAAGCGCCCGTTGGCGTTCGTCGCCGGTATCCTGGTCACCGCCATGGTGCAAAGCAGCAACGCCACCGCCATGCTGGTCACCTCGTTCGTCGGCCAGGGCCTGATGGCCATGACCCCGGCCCTGGCGATCATGCTCGGTGCTGACGTCGGGACCGCGTTGATGGCCCGGGTACTGACACTGGACCTGTCCTGGCTGTCGCCGCTGCTGATCTTCCTGGGCGTGATCTTCTTCCTCTCGCGCAAACAGACGCGGGCCGGCCAGCTGGGCAGGGTAGGCATCGGGCTTGGCCTGATCATCCTGGCACTCGAGCTGATCGTGCAGGCCGCCACGCCGATCACCCACGCCCAGGGTGTGAAAGTGCTGTTCGCCTCACTGACCGGCGACATCATGCTGGACGCCCTGGTCGGGGCGCTGTTCGCCATGATTTCCTATTCCAGCCTGGCCGCCGTGCTGCTCACCGCGACGCTGGCCGGCGCCGAAGTGATCAGCCTGCCGGTGGCCATCGGCCTGGTGGTCGGCGCCAATATCGGCAGTGGGCTGCTGGCCTTCATCAGCACCAGCATGCAGAACGCCGCTGGCCGCCGCGTGGCCCTGGGCAGCCTGTTGTACAAGCTGATTGGCCTGCTGCTGATCATCCCCGTGCTGAACCCGCTGGTGGCCTGGATGGACGCCCTGAGTTTCAGCGCGCAGGAACTGGTCATCGGCTTTCACCTGCTCTACAACACCCTGCGCTGCCTGATCATGCTGCCCACGGTCAAGCCGATGGGCCGTCTGTGCAACACCTTGCTCCCCGACCGGGAAAACGGTAACGGCCAGATACGGCCACGCCACCTCGATACTTCGGCACTGGAAACGCCCAGCCTGGCCCTGGCCAACGCTGCCCGTGAAACCTTGCGCCTCGGTGATATCGTCGACAGTCTGCTCGAAGCCATGCTCGGCGCCCTGCGTGGTACCCAGACCGCCTTGCCCCAGCAGGTCCGGGCCCTTGGTGAGGACGCCGACGCCTTGTACAACGCGATCAAGCTGTACCTGGCGCAGATGTCGCGTGAAGACCTCAGTGAGCAGGACAACCGTCGCTGGGCAGAAATCATCGAGCTGGCGATCAACCTCAAGCTGGCCTGCGACCTGATCGAGCGCATGCTGCGCAAGGTCCAGCAGCAGAAGACCAGCCAGCGCCGGGAGTTTTCCCAGGTGGGCCTGGAAGAGCTGACCGGTCTGCAGGAGCAGCTGCTGGCCAATCTGCGTCTGGGCCTGTCGGTGTTCCTGAGCGCAGACCCGGAAAGCGCCCGCTTGCTGCTGCGGGAAAAACGCCGCTTCCGCGCCCAGGAGCGGCGCCTGGCGCACGCCCATGTCAGCCGCTTGCAGCGCAAGGTAGTGCAAAGTATCGAGACCAGTTCGCTACACTTGGAGCTGATCGCCGACATGAAGCGGTTGAACTCTTTGTTCTGTAGCAGTGCCTATGTGGTACTGGGCGGCTCGGACACGGGCGGGCTGATGCTCGACAGCGTGCCGGACGAAGCCCGCCTGCCGTGACTCCTATCTGAGGACCCAAGCTCGCCCATGCGTTGCCTGATGTTCGTTTGCCTGCTGATCTGCAGCCTGCCCTCATTTGCCCTTGACCGCTCGCGGGTTGAAGGCTACCTGCTGCCCAATGGCCTGCAGGTCATCTTGAAAAACGGCTATGAACGGGACCATGTGGCGATCCGCCTGGTGGTAGGCGTGGGCCTGGATGATTTCAATTGCGCGCAGAAAGAGCTGCCGCACTTGCTTGAGCACCTGTTGTTCAGCGGCATCGATGAAACCGGCGAAGGTGGCCTGGAAGAGCGTCTGCAGTCGCTGGGCGGCGAGTGGAATGCCTACACCAGCAGCGCCGACACCACGTTCGTCATCGAAGCGCCGGCGCGCAACCAGCGCAAAGTCCTCGACCTGCTCATGGCGGTAATCCGTGACACTCGGATCGACGCCAGAACCCTGGCCACCGCCAAGCGCATCATCGAACGCGAGGATGGCGGCCATTATGGCCACCTGCAGCGCTGGCTCGACCGCCAGGACATCGGCCACCCCGCCAGCGACCAGTTGGCCACCGAACTGGGCCTGAAGTGCCCCGAGCGCTCCGACCTCGACGACATGACCCTGGAGCAGGTGCAAACCTTGCGTGACCACTGGTACGCGGCCAACAACATGACCCTGATCATGGTCGGCGGCCTCGACCGCCTGCTGCCGGCCTACCTTGAACGTACCTTTGGCGAACTGCCCGCCAGCGAGCCGGAGGAGCGCCGCACCCTGGAAAGTATCAGCCAGCCGGCCGAACAGCGCCGCGACCTGACCCGTGGCTGGCTGGGCGACAACGTCAAACTGCACTGGCTGTTCGTCGAGCCGGTGCTGGACAACGACCACCAGGCCACCCTTGACCTGCTGTCGCATTACCTGGAATGGGCGTTGTATGACAAACTGCGCCTGCGCAACGAACTGTCCTACGGCCCCTCGGCACAACGTGAAAGTTTCGGCGACACCGGCCTGCTCAGCCTCAACGCCGACCTGGAGCGCGAGGACATCGGCAAGGCGGTCAAGGTGATGCAAGCGTTGTTCGACCACCTGCGCAAGGAAGGCCTCGACCCGGACACCTTTGCCCGCATCAAGGACGCCAGCATCGCCAGGGAAAGCTGGAGCACCCAGGGCAACAGTGCCTTGGCCGACTATTACTGGGGGGCGCTGAACGACTATAACGACGGGCGCTTCACCAACCCTGCGCGCAAACTGCGCCAGGTGAGCCTGGAGCAGGCCAATGAGGCGCTCAAGGCATTGCTCAAGGAGGATGGCTATCTGCGCATCGAGAAGCCTTTGCTTGGCTATGATGATCTGTACGGTCTGGCGGCCTTGCTGTTGGGGCTGATCCTTGCAGCAGGGCTGTTACGCTGGCGCCGGCATGCCCCGGAAAAACCGGACGACGCTACACGCTAGCGGTGAATCGGCGGTATCCTTTTGCCACTACCGGCCCCTTCACGTGCATGCCCGTGAAGGGGCCGGCACAGCCACCTCATCTTCGCTGTTGTAGAGCCAATGCCTCAAATACCCCGCATCGTCCAGCGCATCATCGATTTGCTTAAACGCTACCCCGGCATCATTGCGCTTGGCGGTTTTCTATCCGGCATCGGCAGCTTCATCCTGGTTGACCGTCAGGCCAGCCTGGCCAGCTGGGTGGCGGTGCTGATGCTGATCAGCTGGGTCTGGCTGATGCTGGAAAACACCCTTACCGGTCTGTTCGCGCGCATCTTCAACCGCGAAATCCCGCAACCGCTGTTGCGCTACGCGACGCAGATGATTCACCAGGAATCACTGTTCTTCGTCCTGCCGTTCTTCTTTGTCACCACCACCTGGAACAGCAGCCAACTGGTGTTCACCGGTTTGCTCGGCGCTGCCGGCCTGATCTCGATCATCGACCCGCTTTACTACAAGTGGCTGGCACCGCGGCGCTGGCTGTTCCTGGCGCTGCATACCCTGACCCTGTTCGCTGCACTGCTCACCGCGCTGCCGATCATCCTGCACCTGACCACCGCGCAAAGCTTCAAGCTCGCCCTGATCATCGCCATGGCGCTGTCGTTCCCCAGCCTGGCCAGCAGCTTCCCGATCAACAACTGGCGGCGTGCCGTTGCGCTGGTGCTGGTTACCCTGTCGGTTGGCGGCGGCGGGTGGCTGCTGCGCTCATGGGTGCCACCGGCGACCCTGTGGATGACCGACGTCGCGGTCAGCACCGAGGTGCAGAATCGCCAGCCAGGCGCTTCGCTGAAGGAAATCGCTGCCAGCCGCATCAGCAGCGAAGGCCTGTATGCCTACACGGCAATCAACGCACCACGCGGCCTGAACGAACGGATCTACCACGTGTGGCAAAAGGACGGCAAGGAAGTCGACCGCATTGCCCTGGACATCCATGGTGGCCGCAAGGAAGGCTACCGGGCGTGGACGCACAAGCAGAACTTCCCGCCCAACCCGGTAGGCAAGTGGCAGGTGAGGGTGCTGACCGAAGATGGGCAGGTGATCGGCGTACTGCGCTTCAAAGTAGTCGACGATACGCCGGCACAATGATCGAGGGGCGTTCGCGCCCCGCTGTAGCAACAGCCTTGCGTGGCGCTGGTCCGCAAAGTGGCCCCTTGTGCCCCACACAGCACATAATCACCAAACAGCCCTGGCCCGCTGCGCTATGATCAGCCCCTGAGCCTCACTGCCGAGTCAGGAGCATGGAGCCGATGACCCCACCCAGCGCCACCCTGGACACCAGCAGCCAACCGGCCTGCCTGCGTATTACCGGTGACTGGACGCTGGCGCATTACGCCAGCCTCAAGCGTGACAGCGAGCGCCTGCGCACGCAGTATGCCGCCGACACCGTTGCCGACCTCAGCCAACTGGGGCGCCTGGATACCGCCGGGGCCTCGCTGCTGGCCGAACTGCTCGGTGCCGAGCGCCTGTCGCTGTGCACCGACGAACTGCCCGAAGCCAGCCGCGCACTGCTCAGGAACGTCTATTGCTCCGTGCAGGACTACTGCATCCCGGTCAAGGAACCCGAGCGCAACGTACTGCTGTTGCTGCTGGAACGCATCGGCTGCGCCGTCGGTGCCTTGTGGCAAGACAGCCTGCAGTTGCTCGGCTTCGTTGGCGTGATTCTCGAAACCCTGCTGCGCCGCGCCTTGCAACCGCATCGCTGGCGCTGGACCCCGGTCGTGGCGCACATTGAACAGACCGGCCTGGATGCGGCGCCCATTGTCGCCTTGCTGACCTTCCTGGTGGGCGCGGTGGTGGCCTTTCTTGGTGCCACGGTGCTGGCCGATTTCGGCGCGACCGTCTTCACCGTCGACCTGGTGGCATTCTCGTTCCTGCGTGAGTTCGCCGTGCTGCTGACCGCCATCCTCATGGCCGGCCGTACCGCCAGCGCATTTACCGCACAGATCGGCTCGATGAAGGCCAACGAGGAAATCGACGCCATCCGCACCCTGGGCCTGAACCCCATGGAGCTGCTGGTAGTGCCGCGGGTGCTGGCCTTGCTGATATCGCTGCCCTTGCTCACCTTTGTCGCGATGATCTGCGGGATCGTCGGCGGCGCGGTGGTATGTGCGCTGTCGCTGGACATTTCGCCAGCCATGTTCCTGTCGCTGCTGCAAAGCGACATTGGCGTGCAACATTTCCTGGTGGGCCTGGCCAAGGCGCCGTTCTTCGCCTTCCTGATTGCCGCCATCGGTTGCCTGGAAGGCTTCAAGGTCAGCGGCAGTGCCGAATCGGTGGGGGCACACACTACTTCGGCGGTGGTGCAGTCCATATTCGTGGTCATCGTGCTGGACGCGGTGGCCGCCCTGTTCTTCATGGAGATGGGCTGGTGAGTGGCCAGGAGAGCGTGATCGAGGCGCGTGGCATCTGCAACCGCTTTGGCCGCCAGAGCGTGCACGAGAACCTTGATCTCGACCTGTACCGCGGCGAGATCCTCGCCGTGGTCGGCGGCTCGGGCAGCGGCAAATCGGTATTGCTGCGCAGTATTATCGGCCTGCGGCGGCCCAATGAGGGGCAGATCAAGGTGTTCGGCCAGGATCTCGCCGGCCTGCGCGAAGAGCAACGCTCTCTGGTCGAGCGGCGCTTCGGCGTGCTGTTCCAGAAGGGCGCACTGTTTTCCTCGCTGACCGTGACCGAGAACGTGGCCTTGCCGCTGATCGAACACGCCGGGCTGTCCCGCGCCGATGCCGAGCATCTGGCCGGGGTGAAACTGGCCCTGGCCGGGCTGCCGATCTCGGCCGCCGACAAGTACCCGGCCTCGCTGTCCGGCGGCATGATCAAACGCGCGGCACTGGCCCGCGCCTTGGCGCTGGACCCTGACATCCTGTTCCTCGACGAACCCACCGCCGGCCTGGACCCGATTGGCGCCGCCGCCTTCGACCAGTTGATCCTGACCCTGCGTGACGCGCTGGGCCTGTCGGTGTTCCTCATCACCCACGACCTCGACACCCTGTACACCATCACCGACCGCATCGCCGTGTTGTCGCAGAAGAAGGTCCTGGTCGCCGGCCCGCTGGCCGAGGTCGCGCAGGCCAGCGACACCTGGATCCAAGAATACTTTCACGGCCCACGCGGGCGCGCAGCCGAACAGGCCGCCTTCCGTGCCGGGCAGGAGCGCTGAACAATGGAAACCCGAGCCCATCACGTCCTCATCGGCCTGGTCACCGTCCTGGTGGTGGCCGGCGCCATGCTGTTCGGCCTGTGGCTGACCAAATCCAGTGTCGACGACGCCTTCAAGGACTACGAGGTGGTGTTCAACGAAGCGGTCTCCGGCCTTTCGCGCGGCAGCCCGGTGCAGTACAACGGCATCAAGGTGGGTGATGTGTCCACCCTGCGTCTGGACCCGAAAGACCCGCGCCGGGTACTGGCACGGGTGCGCCTGAGCGCCGACACCCCGGTGAAGGAAGACACCCAGGCCAAGCTGACCCTGGCCGGGGTAACCGGCAACTCGTTCATCCAGCTCAGCGGCGGTACCCCACAAAGCCCGGAACTGAAAGGCAAGGACGGCAAGCTGCCGGTGATCATCGCTTCACCCTCGCCGATCTCGCGCCTGCTCAATGACAGCAGCGACCTGGTCACCAATATCAACCTGCTGCTGCACAATGCCAACCAGATGTTCTCCGAGGACAACATCGGTCACCTGAGCAACACCCTGGCCAACCTCGACAAGACCACCGGTGCCTTCGCCGGCGAGCATGGCAGCATCGCCGAGGCTATCCAGCAACTGGTGACAGTGGGCAAACAAGCCAGCGCCACCCTGGCCGAAACCCAGGCGCTGATGCGCAATGCCAACGGCCTGCTGGGCAGCGAGGGCAAGCAGGCGATCGGCAGCGCCGAGCAGGCCATGCAATCGCTGGCCGAGAGCACCGCAACCATCAATCGCCTGCTTGAAGACAATCGCGAAGCGATCGGCGACGGCGCCCAGGGCCTGAACCAGCTCAGCCCGGCGATTCGCGAACTGCGCGAAACGCTCAACGCACTCAAGGGCATTTCCCGGCAACTGGAGGCCGACCCCAGCGGTTACCTGCTAGGCCGCGACAACAACAAGGAGTTCCAGCCATGAAACCGTCGCTGCGCCTGCTGGCCCTGGCGGCCGCACTGAGCCTGGCCAGTGCCTGCTCGATTCTGCCGCAGAGCGAACCCGTCGACCTCTATCGCCTGCCGGTCAACCAACCCAGCCGTATGGCGCCAGCGCTGGACTGGTCCCTGCGCCTGAACAAGCCGCTGGCCAGCGAGGTGCTGGCCGGCCCACGGATTGCCGTGGTTCCCCAGGGCAATGTGGTCAGCAGCTACAAGGGCGCGCGCTGGAGCGATGCGGTGCCGGTGCTGCTGCGCAACCGGCTACTGGACGGTTTTCAGCGTGACGGCCGGGTACAACGGCTGAGCGCTGACGACAGCAACCTGCAGGCCGACTTTGAGCTGGCTGGCGAGCTGCTGGCGTTCCAGAGTGAATACCGGGAGGATGGGTTGGTGGAAGTGGTGATCCGCTATGACGCACGGCTGGTACAGGGCCGCACACAGCGCATCCTCGCCAGCAAGCGCTTCGAAATCCGCAAACCGTTGGCCGACCGGCAGGTGCCAGCGGTAGTCGCAGGCTTTGGCCAGGCTTGTGACCAACTGGCAGGGCAAGTGGTGGGCTGGACCATTGCCCAGGCAGGTAGCGTTCCCGCGTCCTGAAAGCCTGTCCACGTCGTGTAGGCGCGGACCATAGCGCAGATGGCTCAGGCGAAGAACCAGTAGCAGACGAAGATCGCCGCAATCACACCGCTCAATTCCGCCAGCAATGCGCAGCCGACCGCATGGCGCACCCGCTGGATACCCACGGCACCGAAGTACACTGCCAGCACATAGAAGGTGGTTTCGGTGCTGCCCTGGATAGTTGCTGCTACCAGCGCGGGGAAGCTGTCGACGCCGTGGGTCTGCATGGTCTCGATCAGCATCGCCCGCGCGGCACTGCCGGAGAACGGCTTGACCAGCGCCGTGGGCAAGCCCTCGACGAAACGGGTGTCCAGGCCCATCCAGGTGACCAGATGGCGGATGCCATCCAGAGCCATCTCCAGGGCGCCAGACGCGCGCAGCACGCCCACCGCCACCAGCATCGCCACCAGATAGGGCAAAAGCCCTTTGGCCACATCGAACCCTTCCTTGGCACCTTCCACGAACGCTTCATAAACCTGTACCCGCCTCAGGGCGCCAATTACCAGGAACAGAATGATCACGCCAAACAAGGTGAGATTGCCCAGGATCGACGACAGGCTGGCCAATGCAGCCGCCGACAGGGTGCCGAGGAACGCCATGAAGCCACCCAGCAGCAAGGCGCCCGGAATCAGGTAGGCGAGCACCACCGGGTCCCACAGGCGCAAACGCTGCATCACCGCTACCGACAACAGGCCGACCAGGGTCGAGACACTGGTGGCCAGCAGGATGGGCAGGAACACCATGGTCGGGTCCGCTGCGCCCTGCTGGGCCCGGTACATGAAGATGGTTACCGGCAGCAGGGTCAAGGACGAAGCATTAAGTACCAGGAACAGGATCTGTGCATTGCTCGCCGTGGTGCTGCTGGGGTTCAGCTCCTGCAACGCACGCATGGCCTTGAGGCCGATCGGGGTGGCGGCGTTATCCAGCCCCAGGCCGTTGGCGGCAAAGTTCATGGTGATCAGGCCCAGGGCAGGGTGGCCGGGCGGGACCTCGGGCATCAGGCGCGCGAATAGCGGACCAAGCACCCGGGCCAGCCATTCGACGATGCCAGCCTTTTCGGCAATCTTGAGAAAGCCCAGCCAAAGGGTCAGTGTGCCGAACAACAGCACCATGACTTCGACCGACAGCTTGGCCATGGCAAAGATGCTCTCGACCATGGCCGCGAAGATACCCGGGTTGCCGCCAACCAGCCATTGCGCCAGCGCGGACACCGCCGCCACCAGGAAAAAACCAAGCCAAAGGCCGTTGAGCATCCGTGTATTCCCCCTGAAAAATGCCCGAATGATAGCGTATCGGGCCCCTCGCGACCGCTCCTGCAGGAAGCCATGAACACCCCGTAAAACAAAAAGCCCCGACAAGTCGGGGCTTCTGGTCACACGTGAGTGAGGCTTAGCGCTTGGCAGCTTCGCCAACCACCGCGGCTTCCTGTTTGTCGGCCATCAGCGAGGCGTAGTACTTCTCGCCCTTGGCGGCATCGTACATGCCTTCCCAACGCGCGATGACCAGGGCTGCCAGGGCGTTGCCCACAACGTTCAAGGCGGTACGGGCCATGTCCATGATGCGGTCGACACCGGCGATGAAGGCCAGGCCTTCGAGCGGAATGCCCACGCTGCCCAAGGTAGCCAGCAGGACCACGAAGGACACGCCCGGTACGCCCGCGATACCTTTGGAGGTGACCATCAGGGTCAGGACCAGCAGCAGCTGTTGGCTCCACGACAGGTCGATGCCGTACAGCTGGGCGATGAAGATGGCCGCGATGCTCTGGTACAGGGTCGAACCGTCGAGGTTGAAGGAGTAGCCGGTCGGTACCACGAACGAGCAGATCGACTTCGGCGCACCGTACTTCTCCATCTTCTCGATCACGCGCGGCAGCACGGTTTCCGAGCTGGAGGTGGAGTAGGCGAGGATCAGCTCGTCTTTCATGATGCGCATGATCTTGATCACCGAGAAGCCGAACAGACGGGCGACCAGGCCCAGCACCATGAAGGCGAAGAAGGCGATGGCGAAGTACACCAGCAGCACCAGCTTGGCCAGCGGCAGCAGCGAGCTGAAGCCGAAGTTCGCCACGGTCACGGCGATCAGGGCAAACACGCCGATCGGGGCGTAGTTCATGATCATGTGGGTGACCTTGAACATGGTCTCGGAAACCGCCTGGAAGGTGCGCACCAGCGGGTCGCGCAGCTCTGCCTGCAGGCTCGACAGGCCCAGGCCGAACATCACCGAGAAGAAGATGATCGGCAGCATCTCGCCGCGCATCAGCGCTGCAAAGATGTTCGACGGGATCAGGTTGAGCAGGGTCTCGATGAAGGCGTGCTCATGCTGTACCTCGGCGGCGGTAGCCTGGTACTTGGAGATGTCCACGGTACCCAGGGTGCTCATGTCGATGCCGGCACCAGGATGGAACAGGTTTGCCAGCACCAGACCCACGACAATGGCGATGGTGGTGACAACTTCGAAGTAGATGATGGTCTTCAGGCCAATGCTGCCAAGTTTTTTCGCGTCGCCAACCCCGGCGATGCCCACGATCAGCGACGAAATCACGATCGGGACGACGATCATCTTGATCAGGCGAATGAAGATGTCACCGGCGGGCTGGAGGACGTTGCTGATCCACCATGCCTTTTCCGCACTGAAGTGATTCAGTAGCGCGCCGATTGCAACACCCAGGACCAGACCGATGACGATCTGCCAGGCGAGGCTCAGTTTTGCCTTCTTCATGTCTTTACCCTTTGTTCTAGTGGTCATGGGCACCCAACGGAAACGCGTGTAACAGAGCCATTGCCCAGCCCATGGGCAGCAGATGTTCCGTCCGGCGAGTTCATGTAAGGACACCGCAGGCGGGCGACAGAACGCTCGGCCAGCGAAAAAGGCGGCAACTATTGCGATGGCAAAGGGGGAAATCTAATGCCGGAAACGCATGACCCATACCGTTTCAGCATAGGATTTCTGGCCGTCAGGATGGGTTCGCAAGTGCTTGATTTATAACGTTCGGAATTCCGAACAAGACCAAACCGCCATATTTCGGCAGATTTGGCAGGGTCTAAAGCGCAGAAAAGATGGCTTGTTCGACTATCCGAATGGCGTAAATGCCGCTTGAGCGGAAGCCGGACTGGTCGAGAAAAAAATGATGTACGGTCGAAACAAAATGTGTCTCGAAAGGCCGTTCGTGCAGGAAGGGGATTGCTGCATGGCTCCTCGGAAGCCAGGTCTGGCCAGGTACACTTGTGGTACCGCCGACCTGATGCTTCCGATTCTGCCTTTCCTGACCCGGCCCATTGCTGGAGGCACTCCCTGTACCCCTAGGCCACTCCGATCCTGTAGCAATCAGAACGGCCCGGCCCCCTGGTCATGAGCTGCCCCTCCTCGGGGCGGCGCATCTTGGAAGGCCGAACTATAGAAAGGTTCGGCTTCCGTTACGTGACAGTGCATGACCTTGCACCCGTACCGCAGCGAGATCAGTACCAGTTCGGGTCACGCTTCAGTTGCTCTTGCAGCATCGCCTTCATGCCATCATCCGGCTTGCCCAGCCAGCGATACTGGGCGTGGCGGGTAGGCGACTTGTCCTTGGGCAAACCCTCGGGCACTTCGACAAGCATCCCGTAGGCATCGTCCTTGTCCCAGCTGAACGCCACGATCAGGCGCTTGTAGGTGCAGTTGTCCTTCCGTTCGCACAACGGACCGACCAGATACTTGTCGCCATCCTCGGTCACGGCCGACATCTGCTGCTGGGAACTGCCGGTCAGATTGACCACCCAGTCGGGCAGGCGTTCCTCGCCTTTGATTGCGTCCTGCCAGGTTTCCCGGTATTCGGGGTCCGAGCCGAGCAGCTGGTCGACCCGGAACTGGCCGTCATTGGCCGCCATCGCCGCCGCACTGCCGCCTAGTAACACGGCGGCAGCCAGGGCTGTCCAACGCTTCCCGCCCATCTTTAACCTCGTCCACGTCCAAAGAAGAAGGAGGCTACGAACAGCACCAGGAAGACGATGAAGAGAATCTTCGCGATACCCGTGGCAGCGCCTGCGATACCACCGAAGCCCAGTACCGCGGCGACAATGGCGATGATGAGGAAAGTGATAGCCCAGCTCAGCATGATGGTTCTCCTTTCTTTTTCGAAATCGGTTCGACCCCTGGGTCAGAACACCCAGCGATCCTGCGGCACGACAGTTTCCACAGTGGCCGGTGAAGCCTTGTCCTGGCCAGCAGACACCGGGTCGGTGGCCCTGACCAGGGTATTGGCACGGGTCGCCTGGATCTGGGCCAACAGGGCGGTCTGGGCCGCCACTTGCTCGGCCAGGCGTGCGGTCTGCCAGCTGTAATAGAAGAGACCGGCAGCCAGGGTCAGCAGCAGCGCCATACCAAGTGTCAGCACCTGGCGCAGGGGCAGTGCGGCGTTCTGCGAGCGATTGACGGATTGACGGTTCATGCCGGCTCCTCCTGCTGTAATTTTTGTTCAAACCTGAACAGGTAATTGCAGTCCGCATGCCAGCTTTCGATATTCGATAAATTCCTTTTGATTCAATCGCTTACATACGTGGCCCGTACCAGCCAGGCACGTATCCTGCACGATGCCATCCTTACCGTCGTGCGAATTGCACGATCGTTCAGCCTTCTACCTTGGTAGCCACCTTGAGCAGGTCTGCGTCCACGCCACGCACACCCACGATCTGCCGGGCTATCTCGACGGCAATGGTTTTCTGCTCGCTGCTGACCACCTCGCCCGCCAGCCGCACTAGGCCCTCTTCACTGGCTACCTTGAGGTTCAGGCCGTCCAGGTTGCGGCTGAAGCGGTAGCTGTTCTGGATCTTGTCGATGATCCAGCTGTCGCTCGGTTGTGGGCCGGTCGGCAGGCCTACGGGGGCCTCCCCGGCCTTGGCCATGGCTGCGGAATCAAGACTGACCAGGTTGTTGACCAGTTGCACACCGTCGGTGGTACGCGCTACCACGCCGGCGAGTTCCTTGGCTTCGGCACTGTCGACCCGGCCCCGCAGGGTGACCACCCCCTCACTGCTTTGCACATCTATAGGGGCGTTCTCGGTGGTGCGGCTCCACAGCAGCCGGGCACGGATCACCGCCGCCAGTGTGGCGTCCTCAAGACGCTGTGCGTAGGCACGCAATTCAAGCGGGCGCTCCACCAGCTGGCCGTTGACCCGCAGCTGGTTGTCCACCTTTTCGATACCACGAGTGGCCAGGGCGATATGCTCGGCCAGCTGGCGTTCGACGTCGTTCTCCACCTCACCGGAAAGCCGCGCCTGCTTGCCATCCACCTCGACCTCGATACGGAACAGGTCGAGCATGCGGTTCAACGACAGCGCCGTTTGTAGCGCGCCTTCCAGGCGCGCGTCCTGAACGGGGTCGGCAAATGCCGGGGTGAACACTGGCAGCAAGACGGCGGCCAACACGGCGGTCCGCAGGTAAGAAGTCATGGCAATGCCTCCTTTCTGTAGGCAAATACTGAAAATCATCGCAACCAATGTGCCATCCGCGACCTCTAAGCAAATCATTGGAACAGCGGGGCCTCTGGGCATTGATTGGCCATTGGCTAGCATGCAAAGGTCCGATTCCTTCAGAATTGACCATGCAACTTGCCCGATTTTTCCCACACTAATTTGAAGACCTATCCCTAAGGAGCGCAGGACATGGAATCAGCTCAGGACAATCAAGGCCGCATTCTGCTGGTGGATGACGAGTCGGCGATCCTGCGCACCTTCCGCTACTGCCTGGAGGACGAAGGCTACAGCGTGGCTACGGCCAACAGCGCGGCGCAGGCCGAAAGCCTGCTGCAGCGGCAGGTATTCGACCTGTGCTTCCTCGATTTGCGCCTGGGCGAAGACAACGGCCTCGACGTGCTGGCCCAGATGCGTATCCAGGCTCCCTGGATGCGAGTGGTGATCGTGACGGCACACTCGGCAATCGACACGGCGGTGGACGCGATCCAGGCCGGTGCTGCCGACTATCTGGTGAAACCGTGCAGCCCCGACCAACTGCGCCTGGCTACCGCCAAGCAGCTGGAGGTGCGCCAGCTGTCGGCCCGCCTCGAGGCCCTCGAAGGCGAAGTGCGCAAGCCCAAGGACGGCCTCGACTCGCACAGCCCGGCCATGATGGCAGTGCTGGAAACCGCGCGTCAGGTTGCCACCACCGACGCCAACATCCTCATTCTGGGTGAGTCCGGTACCGGTAAGGGCGAACTTGCCCGAGCCATCCATGGTTGGAGCAAGCGGGCGCGCAAAGCCTGCGTGACCATCAATTGCCCGTCGCTGAATGCCGAGCTGATGGAGAGCGAGCTGTTCGGTCACACCCGCGGCGCGTTCACCGGTGCCAGCGAGAGCACCCTGGGGCGGGTCAACCAGGCCGACGGCGGTACTTTGTTCCTCGACGAGATCGGCGATTTCCCGCTGACCTTGCAGCCCAAGCTGCTGCGCTTCATTCAGGACAAGGAATACGAACGCGTCGGCGACCCGGTCACCCGCCGTGCCGATGTGCGTATCCTGGCCGCGACCAACCTCAACCTCGAAGAGATGGTGCGCGAAAGCCGCTTCCGCGAAGACCTGCTGTATCGCCTGAACGTCATCACGCTGCACCTGCCGCCACTGCGCGAGCGCAGTGAAGACATCCTGACCCTGGCCGACCGCTTCCTCGCCCGCTTCGTCAAGGAGTACTCCCGACCCGCCCGAGGTTTCAGTGACGAAGCCCGGGCGGCGCTGCTCAACTATCGCTGGCCTGGCAACATTCGTGAACTGCGCAACGTGGTAGAGCGGGCCAGTATCATCTGCCCGCAGGAACGCGTGGAAGTCAGCCACCTGGGCATGGGCGAGCAGCCTGCAGGCAACACCCCACGCGTTGGCGCCGCCCTGAGCCTGGATGAGCTGGAGCGCGCCCACATCGGCGCAGTGCTGGCGGCCAGCGATACCCTGGACCAGGCTGCCAAGACTCTCGGGATCGATGCCTCTACCCTGTATCGCAAGCGCAAGCAGTACAACCTATGAAGTGGCCGCCAATGAAGCTGCGCACGCGGCTTTTCCTCAGTATCTCGGCGCTGGTTACCGTGGCGCTGCTGGGCCTGCTGCTGGGGTTGGTCAGCGTGCTGCAGATGGCTACGGTGCAACAGCAACTGGTGCGCGACACCACCCATGTCCTGGAAGTCGGACTGAAGCTGCGCCAGAACCTCGGCGAACAGCTGACCCTGATCCTTGATGAGGACACCACCCCAGAGAGCCTGCGGTTGCTGCAGGAGGACTTCCAGACCCTGCTCAACCAGGCCTTGGAGCAAGGCGGCGAGCGTACCAGCTTCAGCAAGGCCAGCAGCAATTACCAGGCCTTCCTCCAGGCCTACCGAGAAAGCACCGCACCTGCCCGCAGCATGGGAGCGGAGCAACCGTTGGGTGCCGCCTTCAACCAGGTGCGCAGCGACCTGATCGACTCCCACAAACAGGCCCTGGAACATATCACCCGCAGCGAAGAACGCACCCGCGACCACGCCCTGCTGATCAGCGGCATGATGGGCATGATGGGGCTGGTCGTGCTGGCTCTCGGCTTCGTCACCGCGCATAACATCGCACGGCGCTTCGGCCAGCCGATCGAAGCTCTGGCCCAGGCTGCCGACCAGCTTGGCAAGGGCAATTTCGACGTGACCCTGCCGGTTACACAGGCCGCCGAACTGAACCAGCTGACCCGCCGCTTCGGCCTGATGGCCGAAGCCTTGCGCAAACACCAGGCTACCAACGTCGATGAGCTGCTGGCCGGCCAGCAGCGCCTGCAGGCGGTCCTGGACAGCATCGACGATGGCCTGTTGATCATTGACCGCCAAGGCCGCCTGGAGCACCTCAACCCTGTGGCCCAGCGCCAGCTGGGCTGGGCTGACAGCCGGGTCGGAAGCAGCCTGGCCGAGGCCTTGCAACGCCCGGAACTGGAACAACAGCTACGCCAGGTACTGCGCGGGGGCAATCTCGACCGCCCGCCAGACGACCTGAACATTGAGGTCGATGACGAAACCCGCCTGCTCACTTACAGCCTGACCCCGGTCAGCCACCCGCAAGGGCCGATCCTTGGCGCGGTAATGGTGTTGCATGATGTAACCGAGCAGCGGGCCTTCGAGCGCGTGCGCAGCGAGTTCGTACTGCGCGCCTCGCACGAGTTACGTACCCCGGTAACCGGCATGCACATGGCGTTCGGCCTGTTGCGCGAGCGCCTCAAGTTTCCGCCAGAGGCGCGGGAGCATGACTTGCTGGAAACCATTGGCGAAGAAATGCAGCGCCTGACCCAGTTGATAAATGATCTGCTCAATTTCAGCCGCTACCAGAGCGGGCTGCAAAAGCTCGAACTGGCCCCGTGCGCCATCGATGAGCTGCTCGAACGCGCCCAGCTGCGCTTTGCCGAGCAGGCTGCACACAAGCAGATCGAGCTGGTCAGGGAGCTGGAACCGCCACTGCCGCGCATTCAGGCGGACGTCGCCCAGCTTGACCGGGTCCTGGATAACCTGCTGCACAACGCCATCCGCCATACCGCCAGCGGCGGGCGAATCCGCCTGCATGCGCGACGCCACGCGGAACGGGTGATCATCAGTGTCGAGGATAACGGCGAAGGCATTGCCTATGGGCAGCAGGGGCGCATCTTCGAGCCCTTCGTTCAGGTGGGCCGCAAGAAAGGCGGCGCCGGGCTGGGGCTGGCGTTGTGCAAGGAAATCGTGCAACTGCATGGCGGGCGCATGGGGGTATTTTCCAGGCCGGGGCAGGGTACCCAGTTCTACATGGCGCTGCCGGTCTGATGCCCACGGGCCACCAACTCGGCGAACTGCCGGGCATTCAATGGCCGTGCGAACAGCCAGCCCTGGCCATAATGGACCCCTTCGCTGCTGAGCAGCACCGCCTGGTCCTCACATTCGATACCTTCGGCAATCACCCGCAGGTGCAGGTCATGGGCCATGCGGATAATGTGCGGGGCAACGCCGCTGCTGGCGGCATCATGCCCCAGGGCATCGATGAACGCCTTGTCGATCTTCAGGCAGTCCACCGGCAGGGTCTGCAGGTAGGCCAGGCTGGAATAACCGGTGCCAAAATCGTCGATCAGCACCTGATGCCCCACCGCCCGCAACGCCTGCAGGTTATCGCGGGCCACCACCACATCGATCAGGCCGCGTTCGGTCACCTCGAAAGCGATCTGGCTGGCCGCCACCTTGTGCAATGCCAACAGACGTGCCGCCACCCGGCCAATCCGCGGCACCATCACATCGCAGGCCGCCAGGTTGACCGAAATGTACAAGTTGGGGTGCGAGCGCAGCAGTTGCCCTAGCTGTTCCAGCACGCGTTGCAGGACAAAGTCGGTAATCTGGCGAATCTGCCCGGTATTCTCCGCCAACGGAATGAACAGGTCCGGGCTGGTCAGCGTCCCGTCCGGGCGGCGCCAGCGCACCAGCGCCTCGGCTCCCACGCAACGGCGGGTGTCGAGTTCGAAGATCGGCTGGTAGAGCACCTGCAACTCGCCACGGCGCAAGGCATTCTGCAGCTCCGAACTCATTGACCGCTTTTGCAGGATCAGTTGCAGCACCAGCCAGCCGATGCAGCACGCGGCCAGCACGCTGCCGGGAAACAGCAGCCAGAGCATGCCGTTCATCTTCAACGGCAGTTTTGCCCGTGGGGCGATCAGCACCAGTTGGTAGTCCGGTGACTTGGTCGGCATGCGATAGATCAGCCGGTCGCTGAGTTCCAGCAGCGACTTGTGGCTTGTCGACCAGGCCGAGGGCGGCGGCCACACCTGTGGCGGGCCCAATACCGGGATGGCCCGGGCGCCATTGTCCAGGACCACCACCAGACTGCCGCCCGGAGGCAGGTCGACCACATCGGTGAGGTGCCCCCGCGAGGTGGACACCACGAACTTGCCCCGCCCCAGCATCAGCGCGGCCAGGTTCTCGTTCGGCTCGGTCGTGGTGTTCAGCCAGTAACTGTAGGTCGGCCCCTGGATGTCGGGCGCACGCAAGGGTTCGAAGGCCCGCTCGTCACCGCGGCTGGAGCAGGCGATGTCACCGTCCACGTAGGCTGCCTCATAAATGAAGCGCGACCCCAGACTGACCTGCTGCAATGCCGTGAGCATCGCCGGGCTGCAACCGCGCAAGGGCTGTGCCTGCAACAGGTCAACCCCCTCACGCAACTGGCCGAACACCTGCTCGAGACGCTCGAGAAAGCGCTCGCCCTGGGCATTCATCTGTTCGCTCTCGCTTTGCTTCATCTGCTGCAAGGCAATGCCGATGCTGGCGGACAGCAACAGTGCGGCGCTGGCCAATGCGGCCATGATGGCCAGCATCCAGGGATGGTAGAAAATTTGGCGCAGCAACACGATGAAGGCTGGCATCGAAGGCATCCAGTTGATTACTAAGGTATAGCAACTGAATCAGGAATCACCTTGCCGTTGGGCGCCTCGATCAAACCAGCAACATCCCTCGCACAGCCTTAGCGCATGCGGTTGAGCACCTGCAGCATC
This sequence comes from Pseudomonas sp. Marseille-Q3773, assembly GCF_916618955.1. Taxonomy (NCBI): domain Bacteria; kingdom Pseudomonadati; phylum Pseudomonadota; class Gammaproteobacteria; order Pseudomonadales; family Pseudomonadaceae; genus Pseudomonas; species Pseudomonas sp. Marseille-Q3773. Next base: position 4,488,432 of record NZ_OU745390.1, on the reverse strand, counting down.
GCCGCCGTCTGGGCATCGGGCATGCCATCGAAACGTTGCGGGCGGAAACGCATCTGGAAGGCGGCGATCACATGGCGGGTGGCAACGTCCAGCACCCCGGTCTGCTCGATCGCGTAGCCAAACCGCGCCAGTTCCTGCTGGTACCAGCCAATGCTCGGTGGGCTGACGTTGAAATAGGCCTGCTGCCGCGCCACTGCATTGGCATCCGGCCAGATCCCCAAACCGGCATCGGCCAGGCGTTTCCAGGGGAACAGCGGCCCTGGGTCCAGTTTGCGCAGCGGTGCGATGTCGCTGTGGCCAATGATATGCCGTGGCTCGATGTTGTTACGTTTCACGATGTCCTTGAGCAGCGCGATCAACGACTGGATCTGCGCTTCGCTGTAGGGGTGCCAGACTCGGCCGTTCGGCGTATCGGTGAAACCCGGGTTGACGATTTCGATTCCAATGGAAGACGAATTCAGCCAGGTCCGGCCCTGCCACTGACTGTCCCCTGCATGCCAGGCGCGCCGGCTTTCGTCCACCAACTGGTAAACCGTGCCCGGGCCGTCACCAATCAGGTAGTGGCTGCTGACTTCGCCATGGGTCAGCAACGCCAGGGACCGCTCCAGCGAGGCATTGGTGTAGTGCAGGACAACGAACTGGATACGGTTATCCTGGTTGGCCGAAGGATGGCTACGGTCGATGCGCAAGCCCGTCGAGCAACCGGCGACAGACAACAGCAACAAGGAAATCAGCGTTCTTTTAAGCGTGGAAAGCACGTCAGTGGCCTCAGCGAATGAGCGCTACAGTATAACGAGCTCCTCAGGCGCCGTGCTTGCCGCGAGTCAGCAGCAGACGGCTAACCCTGCTCGACCCGATTGCGTCCCAGTTCCTTGGCCCGGTACAACGCCGCATCGGCGCGCTTGAGCACCTGGTCGCCACGCTCCCCGGCGCGGAATGCACTGAGGCCGATGGATGTGGTGATCACCACCCGTTCGCCCTTGAAGTGGAACGGGCACGCCTCAACCGTGGCACGCAGCACCTCGGCTACCTTGGCAGCCGCTGCCGGCGAGCTATGCGGTAGCAACAGAACAAACTCCTCGCCACCAAAACGGGCGATAAACTCGTGGCCGCTCAAGCGTTTGCGCAACTGGTCGGCGACTATCTTCAATACCTTGTCGCCTGCCAGGTGCCCGTAGCTGTCGTTGATGCGCTTGAAATGGTCCAGGTCGAGGATTGCCATCGCCAGGTGGCCGCCCTGTTCCTGCCACTCGATCGTTTCACGTTCGACCCGCTCGCTCCAGGCCGCACGGTTGGGCAGGCCGGTAAGCGGGTCGAGCAAGGCTTTCTGCCGCTGCTCTTCTAGGTGCTCACGGTAGCCAAGCGCCTCCTGCTCCATGTTCGCCACCCGCTCCGACAGCCCCTGCAGGCGCCCTGCCAACTCTTGCTCGCGGCGATCGCGCTCGTGCTTGTGCTGGTCCATGGTCACCAGCAGGCCTTCGAGGCGGTTATCCAGGATGTGCTTGAGGCTGTCGACGTCCGCGGCGCCCAGCACACTGCTCTGCAGCCCGTCGACGTGCTCGCGCAGCTGGGTATCCAGCTCACGGGCGGCGGAACTGTTGTCGGCGTGGCCGACGCTGGCTTCGTGCAGGTGGCTCTGGAAGCCTTCCAGGCGTTCGTTGAGCTGCTGCAGGTAGGTTTCGAATTCATGCTGGCCGCTGTCGGTAATCGCCAGCATGAGCACGGCCAGGTCATCCAGCACCGGAATCAACTCATACCAGTTCAAGCCGCGGGCAACCCGTTCGCGCATCTCCAGCGCCTGGGCCTTGTGCCGCTCGGGCAGGCTGAGGTCATCGAGCAGGCCGATCAGGGTTTGCTCGATGTGCGCCGCCACCTGGCTGTACGGCGGCTCCACCGCGTAGGGCAGGGCATAAGGGCCGTCTTCTTCGAAGGCAGCTTCAAGTGTCTGTGGCGGTTGCGCTTCAGCCTGGGGCTCGCTGTCGGCAGCTTGCGCCATAGGTGCGTCATCCGCTGCTGGCTGCGGCAGCGGGGGTGAGGCTGTTTCAGCCGTTTCGATCAGCGCCGGGCCAGCTACTTCCAGCAGCGGCCCGGGCGTTGCAGGCGCCTCGTCAACAGCGATTGACGGGTTTTGCAGCGGCTGCAACGCATCCACATCATCGGTCTGCGGGACTTCAAGATCGCAACTAGAAGCCTGGGGCTGCGTGACCGCAGCAGGTGGCACGGTCGAAACAGGCGTCGACTCGCCTTGCGTGTCGTCTTCTCGCCCGCCGAACAAGCGCTGCAGCAACCCAGGCCGGGACTCTTCACCGCGCTTGCCCAGGACGGACAGCGCACGGCCTTGCAGGCCGCTCAGTTCGCCCAGCAACGGCGGCAGATCGCGTGACTGGGCAACGCCACCTTCGAGCTTCTTTGCCAGTTTCTTCAGCGGCCTGGAGACATCGTTTGGCAACGGCAGGCCTTGCAGCTGGCCAACCAGAGCGGTCAGCGCGTCACCGACCTGGTTCATGCGGGTTTCCCGACGCTGCTCGGAATCCAGTACCGCTTTCTCCAGGCGCGGAATCAGGCCGGCAAGGCCAGCGTCCATGTTGTCGCTGCGGATGACCTCGCGCATTTCCTTCATGCACTGGTCCACCACCTTGTCACTGCCCTCGGCAGCCAGGGTGCTGCGCACCAGGCCGCGACGCAGCAAGTCGAGACGGGCCTCCCAACGGCGCTCGAGCCTTTCCTGCTGCTCGATGCTTTTCAGGTATTTTTCTTTCCAGCGCTCAGCGTCTTCAGTCATGCCCGGGTCCGCAAACGGTGATGGCAATTTAGCTCGGGACCGGCAGCGTATCCACAGTCAATGCATCAGGCAATCGAATCTCGACTGCAACGGGAAGGTGGTCTGAAATTGGCTGTGCCAGCACCTCGACACGCTCCAGGGTGAGGCTTGGGCTGAGCAGGATGTGGTCCAGGCAACGCTGTGGTCGCCAGCTCGGGAAGGTGGCCTCGACTTGCGGGGCAACCAGGCCCAGGTCGCGCAGCGGCGAGTGCTCCAGCAGGTCGGTGGCATGGGTATTCATGTCGCCCATCAGGACCTGGTGGCGATAGCCGCCGATCAGCTCGCGAATGTAGCCCAGCTGCAAAGCGCGGGTCTTGGCGCCGAGGGCCAGATGCATCATCACCACGATCAGCGCGTCTTCACCCTCGCCAAAACGCACTAGGATCGCACCGCGCCCGGCCGGGCCAGGTAATGGGTGATCCTCGAGCAGGTGTGGCTTCAGACGACTGAGCACGCCATTGCTGTGCTGGGCAAAACGCCCAAGGTTGCGGTTGAGTTGCTGATACCAGTAGGGGAAGGCGCCCAGGTGGGCGAGGTGCTCGACCTGGTTGACATAGCCCGAACGCAGGCTGCCGCCATCGGCCTCCTGCAACGCCACCAGGTCGAAGTCGCCCAGCAGCTTGCCGATCTTCTGCAAATTGCCGGCTCGGCCGTGGTGCGGCAGCAGGTGCTGCCAGCTGCGGGTCAGGTAATGCCGATAGCGCTCGGTGCTGATGCCCACCTGGATGTTGAAACTGAGTAGCCGCAAGCGTCCATCTTCCGGCAGGCCAGGGGCGTGCAAGTGATGTTCGTTGACCTGCGGCTGGTGCAGGCCAATGCCACGCGTGGATCTGAAGCGGGGCATGGTTACGCCGCCTACTTGGCGGCGCGCTCCTTGGCGATCAACTGATCGGCAACGTTCAGTACACCTTCCGGCCCACCAGCGGTACCCAGGTCAAAGCGGTACTTGCCGTTGACCACCATGCTCGGTACGCCGGTGATTTCGTACTTCTTGGCCAGTTCCTTGGCCTGGTTGACCTGGCCCTTGATGGCGAACGAGTTGAAGGTGGCGAGGAACTTGTCCTTGTCCACGCCCTGGGTAGCGAGGAAGTCGGCCATGTCCTGCGGATCGGTCAGGCGCTTGCGCTGGTTCTGGATAGCGTCGAACACTGCCGCATGCACCTTGTGCTCGACGCCCATGGCTTCGAGGGTCAGGAACATCTGGCCGTGCGCATCCCATGGGCCACCGAACATGGCGGGTACGCGCTTGAAATTGACATCCTTCGGCAGTTTTTCGGCCCAGGGGTTGATGGTCGGTTCGAAGTGGTAGCAGTGTGGGCAGCCGTACCAGAACAACTCGACCACTTCGATCTTGCCGGGTACGGAAACCGGAACAGGGTTGCTCAGCTCGATGTATTCCTTGCCGGCTACAGGCTCGGCGGCCTGGACGGCAGTCATACCAAACACGCTGGCGGCGACCAGCGCAGCGCTGAGAATCAGTTTACGCATGCTTTACTCCTGAGCAGTCATGGGTCGCCCCGGCGCGACCTGCACTGTGACAGGCCGGGAAGGGCTCGAGTTCTGTAGTGTAACGGCTGCGGACTGAAAAAAGGGCGGTCCGGCCGCCCTTTCAGCATTGGCCTATGACATTAACGGCAGGTTAACGGTGCGCCAGGCAGCAGCGGCCTTGCAGTCATCACGACACAAGGCCGCCGTCGACCTCAATGCAGGCCCTGGATGTAGCTGGCCAACGCCTCGATGTCGTGGTTGCTCAGCTTGCCGGCAATGGTGCGCATGGTCATCGCATCGCCATCGTTGGTACGGTTGCCTTCACGGAAATCAGTGAGCTGCTTGGTTACATATTGCGCATGCTGGCCACCGAGGTGCGGGAAGCCGGCCAGGGCGATGCCTGCGCCGTTCGGCGAGTGGCAACCGGTGCAGGCAGGCATGCCTTTCTCCAGATCGCCGCCGTTGAACAGTGCACGTCCACGTTCGACCAATTTGGGATCGGCGGCGCCCACGCTGCCTTTCTGGCTGGAGAAGTACGCGGCGATGTCGGCCAGGTCCTGGTCATTGAAGTTGGCCAGCATGCCGGTCATTTCCAGCACGGTGCGCTTGCCCGACTTGATATCGTGCAGCTGCTTTTCGAGGTAGCGCTGGCCCTGGCCGGCCAGTTTCGGGAAGTTCGGTGCCAGGCTGTTGCCGTCGGGGTTGTGGCAGGCGCCACAGACGGCGGTCTTGGCCTGGCCGGCGGCAGCATCGCCTTTGATGGGTTGCGCAGCAGTGGCCACACCTGCGACACCCAGGGTCAACAGCAGACTCACGACTAGTTTGTTCATCAGCTAATCCAACACGGCTAAGGGTGAAATGTTATGTATCGGGACTGCCGCTCATCCAAAGGATGACCAAACGGTAGTCCTCGGCACTGCAGTCCATGCACAATCCACGCGGCGGCATAGCCTTGAAACCCTGGGTCACGTGCGTCACCAGTACATCCATGCCCTGCGCCAGCCTTGGCTCCCATGCTGCCCTGTCACCCTGCCTGGGTGCCTGTGGCAACTGCCCGGCGTGACAGGCCGCACACGTGCGGTTGTACAACACCTCGGGATCCTGTGTAGCCTGTGCGCTGAAAAACGGCAGGAACATACCGACAGCAAGCAGCCATTTCGCCATGCGGAACGACCTTCAGGGTTGGGGGCCGCGCTGCGTTCTGTTGCGCGAGCTATTGATCGACACCCCATGCCCGTTCTCCTTCGCTGGGAGAATGAGCACACAAAAACTGGGGCATTATATACTTCCGCCATCCAAACGGAAACGACACCGCTTGCCCGGCTCGGGCCTACAGAGTCAGGCAACACCCACATCGGATATCCCATGCAAGTCAAGAACCCCATCCTCGGCCTCTGCCAGAAAGCCAAATTCGCCCTCAGCGCCGCCAAGGTCGAACAATGCCCGGACGACCAGGGTTACGAGGTGGCTTTTGCTGGCCGCTCCAACGCCGGCAAGTCCAGCGCCCTCAATACCCTGACTCATGCCAGCCTGGCGCGTACCTCGAAAACCCCCGGGCGCACCCAGCTGTTGAATTTCTTCAGTCTGGACGATGAACGGCGTTTGGTCGACCTGCCGGGCTACGGTTATGCAAAAGTGCCGATTCCGCTGAAGCAACATTGGCAGAAACACCTGGAAGCCTACCTGGGCAGCCGTGAATGCCTGCGTGGCGTCATCCTGATGATGGACGTACGCCACCCGATGACCGACTTCGACAAAATGATGCTCGACTGGGCCAAGGCCAGCAGCATGCCGATGCACATCCTGCTGACCAAGGCCGACAAGCTGACCCACGGCGCGGGCAAGAACACCCTGCTCAAGGTGCAGTCGGAAATTCGCAAGGGCTGGGGCGATGGCGTGACCATCCAGCTGTTCTCTGCACCCAAGCGGCTGGGCGTGGAAGACGCCTATCGAGTGCTGGCGGACTGGATGGAGCTGGAAGACAAGCCAGTCATTTGAAGGTTTGCTCGTAACCTGTGGGAGCGGGCTTACCCGCGAAAGCGGCGGTGCATCCCACATCGCATTCGCGGGCGAACCCGCTCCCACAGGGTTCGCTACCAGCCATAAGTCAAATTGCGGGCAAAAAAAACCCCGGACTTCGTATGGGGAGGGGGAAGTTCGGGGTCCAAGTCCGGACCGCTAGGGCGGGGTCCAGATATCTGCCAACACTTAACACAACATAGGAGCATCGAAGGGCTTCACCAGCCATTCAGTTACTCTGAGTTCCGCTTCACCGGTTTAGTTCCGAAGCCATGGAAACTATTTGCGATAGTTTCATGAAACTTCAGCATCAAAGGTACTGAGTGGTGCCAGGATCCGCGACGCTACAGCGCAGACCCTGCCCAGCCTTGCCCGCGTGGTCAGTGAGCTTCGTCCCAATTCGCGCCAACGCCTGCCTCGACCAGCAGCGGCACATCCAGCTGTGCCGCCTGGCTCATGTGCTGGCGAATTTCATCTTTCACCTGGTCTACCAAGTCCTCGCGCACCTCCAGCACCAGTTCGTCGTGAACCTGAAGGATCACTCGTGCATCCAGCCCGCTTTGGCTCAGCCAGTTATCCACATTGACCATGGCCCGCTTGATGATATCCGCCGCAGTGCCCTGCATTGGCGCGTTGATCGCGGTGCGCTCGGCACCTTTGCGCAAGGCCGGGTTCTTGGCATTGATATCCGGCAGGTACAGGCGGCGGCCAAACAGGGTTTCGACGAAGCCCTGCTCGGCGGCCTGGGCGCGGGTGCGCTCCATGTAGGCCAGCACGCCCGGGTAGCGAGCGAAATAGCGGTCGATATAGTCCTGCGACTGCTTGCGGTCGACGCCGATCTGCTTGGCTAGGCCAAACGCGCTCATGCCATAGATCAGACCGAAGTTGATGGCCTTGGCGCTGCGGCGCTGGTCGTTGGTGACGTCTGCCAGAGCGACGCCGAACACTTCCGCCGCCGTGGCGCGGTGCACGTCCAGGTCATTGCGGAAGGCATGCAGCAAGCCCTCGTCCTTGGCCAGGTGGGCCATGATGCGCAGCTCGATCTGCGAATAGTCAGCGGCCAGCAGCTTGTAGCCCGGGCTGGCAACGAAGGCCTGGCGGATACGCCGCCCTTCGGCGGTCCGGATCGGGATGTTCTGCAGGTTCGGGTCGCTCGAGGACAGCCGGCCGGTAGCCGCCACCGCCTGCTGGTACGAGGTATGGATACGCCCGGTACGCGGGTTGATCTGTCCTGGCAGCTTGTCCGTGTAGGTACTTTTGAGCTTGCTCAGGCTGCGGTACTGCATCAGTACCTCGGGCAGCGGGTAGCCTTGCTCGGCCAGTTCGTCGAGCACCGCTTCCGCAGTGGACGGCTGACCCTTGGTGGTCTTGCTGAGCACCGGCATGCCCAGCTTGTCGTAGAGGATCGCGCCCAGCTGCTTGGGCGAACCGAGGTTGAATTCCTCGCCGGCCAGCTCATAGGCGCGCTGCTCCAGTTCGGCCATCTTTGCCCCCAGTTCACCACTTTGCACCCGCAGCAGCGCAGCGTCGACCAGCGCCCCCTGGCGCTCGATTCTGGCCAGTACCGGCACCAGCGGCATCTCGATGTCCATCAATACCGGTTGCACGCTCGGCGTCTGCGCCAGGCGCGCCTGCAATGCCTGGTGCAGGCGCAGGGTGATGTCGGCGTCCTCGGCAGCGTAGGGGCCGGCCTTGTCCAGGTGGATCTGGTTGAAGGTCAGCTGCTTGGCACCTTTGCCAGCGATGTCCTCGAAGGCGATGGTTGTGTGGTCGAGGTACTTCTGCGCCAGGCTGTCCATGTCGTGACGGGTGGCCGTGGAGTTCAGCACGTACGACTCGAGCATGGTGTCGTAGGCCACACCGCGCATCTCGATGGCCGGCGAGCCGTTGGCGAGGATATTGATATCGTACTTGGCGTTCTGCCCGACCTTGGCCTTGGCCGGGTCTTCGAGCAACGGTTTGAGTGCCAGCAGCACGGCCTCGCGGTCCAGTTGCACCGGTGCACCTTCGTAATCATGGGCCAGCGGCACGTAGGCCGCTTCATGCGGCTCGACGGCGAACGACAGGCCAACCAGTTGCGCCTGCTGGGCATCCAGGCTGGTGGTCTCGGTGTCGAACGCGAACAGCGGTGCCTGGCGCAGCTTCTCCAGCCAGAATTCGAAACGGGCCGGGTCGAGGATGGTTTCGTACCTGGCCTCGACCTTGGCCACCGGTTCGGCAATCGATGCAATATCGTCACCGGCCTCGGCCGCGTCGCGCTGCACTTCGGCAATCCAGCTCTTGAACTCCATTTCGGTGTACAGCGCCAGCAGCGCTTCGCGGTCAGGCTCGCCGCATACCAGGGCATCGACTTCGATATCCAGCGGTACGTCGACCTTGATGGTGGCCAGTTCATACGACAGAAACGCTGCGTCGCGGTGCTCCTCGAGCTTGGCCGGCAGGGTCTTGGCGCCGCGAATGGCCAGCGTCGGTACCTTGTCCAGGTTGGCATAGAGGTCGCTGAGGCCACCGCCGATGCCGGTCAGCAGGCCCACAGCGGTTTTTTCGCCGACACCCGGCACGCCGGGGATGTTGTCGACCTTGTCGCCCATCAGGGCCAGGAAATCGATGATATGTTCCGGGCCGACGCCAAATTTCTCGTGCACGCCAGCGACGTCCAGCACGCTTCCGGTCATGGTGTTGACCAGGGTAATGTGCCCGTCCACCAGCTGCGCCATGTCCTTGTCACCGGTCGAGATGATCACCGGGCGCCCGAGCGCCGCGCTGCTGCGCGCCAGAGTACCGATCACGTCGTCGGCCTCGACGCCCTCGACGCACAGCAGCGGGTAGCCCAGCGCCTTGACGCTGGCGTGCAACGGCTCGATCTGCAAGCGCAGGTCGTCCGGCATGCTCGGGCGGTTGGCCTTGTATTCGGCGAACATGGCGTCGCGGAAGGTGCCGCCCTTGGCGTCGAACACCACCGCGAACGGGCTGTCGGGGTATTGCTTGCGCAGGCTCTTGAGCATGTTCAGCACCCCTTTCACCGCGCCGGTCGGCATGCCCTTGGAGGTGGTCAACGGCGGCAGCGCATGGAAGGCGCGGTACAGGTAGGAGGAACCGTCCACCAGGACGAGGGGCGCTTGGCTCATGAGCAGAATCAACCTTTTCGACGGGTCCGGCGCTAGAATAGCCAGAATCATTGACGACAAAGGGACAAGGTTATCATGCGTACACTCAATCGCCTGTTACTGCTCGGTCTGTTGGCAACCATGCCTGTCGTCACCCTGGCGGCGGAAGACGCCCCCTCGGCCGATCCCGAGGTGACCATTCGCACGGAAGGCGACAAAACCATCCAGGAGTACCGGCAGAACGGGTTCCTGTATGCGATCAAGATCACGCCGAAAAACGGCAAGCCTTATTTCCTGGTACGCGCCGATGGCTCTGATGGCAACTTCATTCGATCCGACCAGCCGGACATGCTGATTCCGTCCTGGAAGATCTTCGAGTGGTAATCTGACGCGCACCGTTCACATCAACCTGGCACTTCCCGGCGGAAGTGCCCGTATGGGCAACCTTTCATCATGTCAGTCTTCACCCCCGTGACCCGGCCTGAGCTGGAAACCTTTCTGGCGCCTTACGAGCTGGGCCGTCTGCTCGACTTCCAGGGCATCGCCGCCGGCACCGAGAACAGCAATTTCTTCGTCAGCCTCGAACAGGGGGAGTTCGTCCTGACGCTGATCGAGCGCGGGCCCAGCGAGGACATGCCGTTCTTCATCGAGCTGCTCGACACCCTGCACGCCGCCGACATGCCAGTGCCCTATGCGATACGGGACCGCCACGGCAACGGCCTGCGTGAACTGTGTGGCAAGCCGGCACTGCTGCAGCCACGGCTGTCGGGCAAGCACATCAAGGTACCGAACGCCCAGCACTGCGCCCAGGTAGGCGAATTGCTGGCGCACATTCACCTGGCTACCCGCGGGCACATCATCGAGCGCCGTACCGACCGTGGCCTGGACTGGATGCTGGCCTCGGGTGCCGAACTGCTGCCGCGCCTGACCGCCGAACAAGCCGCGCTGCTGCAACCGGCACTGGATGAAATCCGCGCACACAAGGCGCAGATTCTGGCCCTGCCACGCGCCAACCTGCATGCCGACCTGTTCCGCGACAACGTGATGTTCGAAGGCACCCACCTGACTGGCGTGATCGACTTCTACAATGCCTGTTCCGGGCCGATGCTGTATGACATCGCCATCACCGTGAACGACTGGTGCCTGGATGAGCACGGCGCTGTGGATGTACCTCGCGCCCAGGCGCTGCTGGCCGCATACGCGGCGTTGCGGCCGTTTACCGCTGCCGAAGCCGAGCTGTGGCCGGAAATGTTGCGGGTAGGGTGCGTGCGCTTCTGGCTGTCGCGCCTGATTGCCGCCGAGTCGTTTGCCGGAATGGATGTGATGATTCACGACCCGAGCGAGTTCGAAGTGCGCCTCGCGCAGCGCCAGCAAGTGACCTTGCACCTGCCATTCGCCCTCTAGACCGCGCCGGCTGCTTCGCGGGCATGCCCGCGAAGCAGCCGGAACAGGCTTACAGCTGTTCCAGGCACCCGGCCAGGTCGCCCCCCAGCTTTTCCAGCAAGCGCTCATAACCCTTGCCATCCACCGCGTCGCTACCGCCCAGGGCATCCAGCTCGGCCAGGCGCACCGGCAGGCCGGCAACCAGTGTCTCGGCCAGGCGCGGCCGCAACGGCGGTTCGCTGAAGACACAGGTCTTGCCGACTTCCTGCAGGCGCTTGCGCATGGCGGCCACGTGCTGCGCGCCGGGCTGCACCTCGGCTGCCACGGTGAACACCCCGGTATGCTTCAGGCCGTACTCGGCTTCGAAATAATCGAACGCTTCGTGGAACACGAAGTACGGCTTGCCGGCAATACCGGCCACCCGCGCCTTGATCCGCCCGTCCAGAGCGTCCAGGCGTTCATCGAAGGCCTTCAGGTTGCTTTGGTAGCGCGCGGCATTGGCCGGGTCGACCTGCGCCAGATCCGCAGCCATTTTCGCAGCGATTACCCGTGCGTTGACCGACGATAGCCACAAGTGCGCGTCCAGGCTACCTGGGCGGTGGTCGTGGTCATGGTCGTCGTGGTCTTCCTCTTCATGGGACTGGCTGTCCTCGCCAAAATGACGCAGCTTCATGCCCGGCAGCGACTGCACGGCCACTGTGGGCTTGCTGCGATTGCCCAACACCCTTGGCAGAAAGGTCTCCATGTCCGGGCCGATCCAGTACAGCAGGTCAGCGTCCGCCACCCGCCGAACATCCGACGGGCGCAGTGCATAGTGGTGCGGTGATGCCCCCGGCGGCAGCAAAGCCTCAGGGCTGCCGATTCCGTCCTGCACAGCGGCGGCTATCTGCTGCAGCGGCTTGATGGTGGTCAGCACGCGCACGTCGGCCTGGGCGGAAAATGCGATGAAAGCGACAAACAGGGCTAGTAATCGGGACACGGTGAGTACTCGATTCGTCAGAAACAGGTAACATAATAACGTCTCCATCCAGAACCGTCGCTGCCCATGTCCATCACGCCGCTGGCCAACCGCCCTCACGATCATTCCCATTGCGTGCACAGCGCACTGGCTGAAGCCGACGCCTTGTGCACCCGCCAGGGCCTGCGCCTGACCGCGCTGCGCCGTCGCGTGCTGGAACTGGTGTGGCAAAGCCACAAGCCGCTGGGTGCCTACGACATCCTCGCCGTGCTCAGCGAGCAGGATGGCCGCCGCGCCGCACCACCCACGGTGTACCGTGCGCTGGAGTTCCTCTTGGAAAACGGCCTGGTGCACCGCATCGCCTCGCTGAACGCCTTCATCGGCTGCAGCCACCCCGAGCACGTGCATCAGGGCCAGTTCCTGATCTGCCGGGCTTGCCATGTGGCCATCGAGCTGGAGCAGGACAGCATCAGCCAAGCCATCGTCGACAGCGCCAAAGGCGTAAGCTTCACGGTCGAGAGCCAGACCGTGGAAGTGGTCGGCCTGTGCGGCAACTGCCGGAGCGCGGCATGAGCGATGCACTGATCCGCCTGGAGCAGGTCGGCGTCACCTTCGGCGGCGAGGCGGTACTCGACAGCATCGACCTGTCGGTCGCACCCGGCCAGATCGTTACCCTGATCGGCCCGAACGGCGCGGGCAAGACCACCCTGGTGCGTGCCGTGCTCGGTTTGCTCAAGCCGCATCATGGCAAGGTATGGCGCAAACCGAAGCTGCGCATCGGCTACATGCCTCAGAAAATCCAGGTGGATGCCACATTGCCGCTGTCGGTGCTGCGCTTCCTGCGCCTGGTTCCCGGGGTAGACCGCGCGGCCGCCTTGTCGGCACTGCAGGAAGTGGGCGCCGAGCAGGTCATCGACAGCCCGATCCAGACCATTTCGGGCGGTGAGATGCAGCGCGTGCTGCTGGCCCGTGCCTTGCTGCGCGAACCCCAGCTGCTGGTGCTCGACGAGCCGGTGCAGGGCGTCGACGTGGTCGGCCAGGCCGAGCTGTACAACCTCATTACCCGCTTGCGCGCCCGCCACGGCTGTGGCGTGCTGATGGTTTCCCACGCCCTGCACCTGGTCATGAGCGCCACCGATCAGGTGGTGTGTTTGAACCGCCACGTCTGCTGTTCAGGCCACCCCGAGCAAGTCAGCGGCGACCCGGCATTCGTCGAGTTGTTCGGCCAGGCCGCAGCACCCAGCCTGGCCATATACCACCATCATCACGACCACAGCCACGACCTGCACGGCTCGGTGGTCGCCCCTGGCACCCATGTTCACGGAGCGCACTGCAAGCATGGCTGATTTTCTTCTCTACGCCCTGCTTGCCGGTTTGTCCCTGGCGCTGGTGGCTGGCCCGCTGGGCTCCTTCGTAGTGTGGCGGCGCATGGCCTATTTTGGCGACACCCTGTCTCACGCCGCCCTGCTCGGTGTAGCCCTGGGCTTTGCTTTGGACGTCAGCCCGGCGCTGGCGGTAACCGTGGGCTGCCTGCTGCTGGCAATCCTGCTGGTCACCTTGCAGCAACGCCAGCCGCTGGCCTCCGACACCCTGCTCGGCATCCTCGCCCCCAGCACCCTGTCGCTGGGCCTTGTGGTGCTGAGTTTCATGCATGACGTGCGCATCGACCTGATGGCTTATCTGTTCGGCGACCTGCTGGCCATCAGCACCACCGACCTGGCCTGGATCCTCGGCGGCAGCGTGCTGGTCCTGGCGCTGCTCGCCATGCTCTGGCGGCCGCTGCTGGCCATCACCGTGCACGAAGAGCTGGCCATGGTCGAAGGCCTGCCTGTAGCCGGTCTGCGCATGGCGCTGATGCTGCTGATCGCGGTGGTGATCGCCGTGGCCATGAAGATCGTCGGCGTGTTGCTGATCACCTCGCTGTTGATCATTCCCGCCGCTGCGGCACAGCGCCACGCCCGCTCCCCGGAGCAGATGGCCCTCGGCGCGAGCCTGCTGGGCGTGACTGCGGTATGCGGTGGGCTGGCCATGTCCTGGTTCAAGGATACCCCTGCCGGCCCGTCGATCGTGGTTTGTGCGGCGGTGCTATTCTTGCTGAGCCTGGCCCTGCCTAAACGCTGAAAAACAGGGCGTGTGAAGGCGCGCCCTGCAACCTTTTCGCACGTAAAGGGTCTGTAAGACTTGTTTTCGAGCGTGCGCACCTGGGTGTAGACTTGCTCGCTTTTTGCGCAAATAGAGAGTCGCAGGAATGAAGCCGTTCGCCTCCCGTTATCTGCTTGTTGCCGCGTTTTCCCTGTTCCTGGCTGCCTGTTCCAGCGCGCCGGTCGAACAGGCCGCCGTACCTGCCCAAGCCGATGCCTGGCAGCAGTTGCAACAGAACATCGCCAGCAACGAGCTGGCAACCGCCGAAGACCAGCTGGCCGCTCTGCAGGCCCAGTCGCCGGATGACGCGCGCCTGGAGCAATACCAGCGCCAGTTGGCCGAAGCCTACCTGCAGCGCAGCCAGATCTTCCTGCAAAAAGGCGATGTGAACGCTGCGGCCACCGCCTTGGCACGCGCCCGCGCGCTGATGCCGCAGGCCCCGGCAGTCACCGGTGGCGATGCCGTTACCCAGGCCCGCAAAGCCGAGCTGGAGAAAGCCGAGGCAGCATTGAAGGCCGCCGAAGCCAAGCCCAAGGCACGCATCATCGACCCGACCGCCCCCAGCACTGTGGTGGCCTTGAAGACGACCGACAGCCGCGCCATGCGCCGCCAGCTGGATGATATCGCCGCCGACGTGGTCAGCTACCAGTGTGACGTGGTGTTCCAGGTGCCGCGTACCGAGGACTGGCCTTGGCTGAAAACCCTGCTCGAGAAGCGCGTACGCAAGATCGACAGCGGGTTCGAGCTGAAGCAGAAGCATGAAATCCAGCGCGCCCTGCCGGCGCAAGTGGTTCTGGTTCCGCATCAGCGTTGAAAGGCGGGGGCGCTTCGCGCCCCTTTCGCGACACAAGTCCGCTCCTGCAGAGCAACGCAATCCTCCATAGGACCGGCCTTGTGCCGCGATGGGCTGCACAGCAGCCCCTCAGGCCGGTACAGCCTCTGCAGCCGCCTCTCGCTCCCACACCCGATGCCCCTCGACCGCTTTGACGAAGGCATCCACCGCGCTCTGGTCATCCCCTAGCAGCAAGCCCTTGTCTTCCTTGAAGCCCAGGCTGCCAGAGAGCTCTCTGGTGAGCACCATGGCCTTCAGATGCTTGTAACCCTCGAGCAGGAAATGCTTGGCCAGCCCGCTGGCCGCAAGCGCTTCGGTCGAGGCTTTGCCACCCGGTACGACAATCCCGTCGAACATGATCGATGGCATGCCTTCCATCGAAGCTGCAACCGGCAGCTGCGTGCCATCCGCCGCTTTCACCGGCGCGGAAGTCGGCCCCAGCAGCAGCGGCCGGGCACTGTGCGCCTCCAGCGCCTTCACCAGCCGGTCGACACTACCGGCGTCCACGCCATCCGCCACCAGTACTGCGATCTTGCGCCCCTTGATACCGACCACACCCGGGTGATTCAGCTGGCTCAGCGCGGGCGACTGGGCCAGCTGGCTACCCTTCACCTGCACGGTACCCGCCGTCGGTGCGGGCAGGCCGAGGTTTGCCGCCACCGCCGCCGCCAGCTTCAGGTCGATGTTGGCCAGGATTTCGTTCACTTCCCGTGCCCGGATCGCCTCCCGCTCGACCTTGCCCAGTTCGAAGCTGTAGGCCTTGATGATGTGCTGCTGCTCGTTCGGGCTCATGCTCTGGAAGAACAGCCGCGCCTGGGAAAAATGGTCGCCGAACGATTCGCTGCGCTGGCGGATCTTGTGAGCATCGATGCGCTCCTGGTAGCTCTCGAAACCGCCATCCTGCGCAGCAGGCGGGGTTTCTTTCGGCCAGCCGCCATCAATGGAGTTTGGCTCGTACGAGGCGCGCCCCTTGTGCACCACATGCTGGTGCAAGGCATCACGCTGGTTGTTGTGGTTGGGGGCAACCGGGCGGTTGATCGGGATCTGGTGAAAATTCGGCCCGCCCAAGCGGCTGAGCTGGGTGTCGGTGTAGGAGAACAGCCGGCCCTGCAGCAACGGGTCATTGGTGAAGTCGATGCCGGGCACGATATGGCCCGGGCAGAACGCCACCTGTTCCACTTCGGCAAAGAAGTTGTCCGGGTTGCGGTTCAGCACCATCTTGCCCAGCGGCGTAACCGGAACCAGTTCTTCCGGGATGATCTTGGTCGGGTCCAGCAAGTCGAAGTCGAACTTGTGCTCGTCGGCCTCCGGCACGATCTGCACGCCCAGCTCCCACTCCGGGTAGTCGCCCGTCTCGATGGCTTCCCACAGGTCTCGGCGCTGGAAGTCGGGGTCTTTCCCGGCCAGCTTCTGCGCTTCGTCCCACAGCAGCGAATGCACGCCCTGACGCGGTTTCCAGTGGAACTTAACGAAACTGGCCACGCCCTGGTCGTTGATCAGGCGGAAGGTATGCACGCCGAACCCTTCCATCATCCGCAGGCTGCGCGGAATCGCGCGGTCCGACATTGCCCACATCACCATATGGGCCGACTCTGGCACCAGCGAGACGAAATCCCAGAAAGTGTCGTGGGCCGAGGCACCGGTAGGGATCTCGTTATGCGGCTCCGGCTTCACAGCGTGCACGAAATCCGGGAACTTGATCGCATCCTGGATGAAGAACACCGGCATGTTGTTGCCTACCAGGTCGAAATTGCCTTCATCGGTGTAGAACTTGACTGCAAAACCGCGTACGTCACGTACCGTGTCGGCAGACCCACGCGGGCCTTGTACCGTGGAAAAGCGCACGAAAACGGGGGTGATTTTTGCCGGATCGCGCAAAAAACCTGCCTTGGTCAGCGCTGCGTGGTCGCCATAGCTCTGGAAATAGCCATGCGCCCCGGTGCCCCGGGCATGCACGATGCGCTCCGGAATACGCTCGTGGTCGAAGTGGGTGATCTTCTCGCGCATGATGAAGTCTTCGAGCAGCGAGGGGCCACGGTCGCCAGCCTTCAGGGTGTTCTGGTTGTCAGCGATGCGCACGCCCTGATTGGTACGCAGCGCCTGGCCGGTGGCGTCACTGCGCACGTCTTCCAGGCTTTGCACCTTGGCATTGGTGTTGGCACGGTCTGGCGTGTCGGTGCCGGCGAGCTGGCTGTGTTTTGGCGAATCCGTCTTCTTGCTGGGCATCGTGGCTCTCCTCATCCGTCTTCAGGCTGCCCTGCAGGGCATGTTCAAGTAGTGACTGGAGGCCGCTTGGTTGCGTTCAATTGACTTTACCGGTTGTCGCGATATGCCCGAAGGATTGGTGCAATACGAAATAAATGCTAAGAACAGCTATTGGAAAAGGCTAAAATGCGCGACCCCAGCCAACCGCTGACCCCAATTTCCATGCGCCCCACAAGGTTCGCTACGTGATCGAGTTCCAACAGGTACACAAGACCTACCGCGTTGCCGGTAGGGAAATTCCCGCACTGAATCCGACCACCCTGACCATCGAGAATGGCCAGGTGTTCGGCCTGATCGGCCATTCCGGCGCTGGCAAGAGCACCATGCTGCGCCTGATCAACCGCCTGGAAGAACCTTCCGGCGGCAAGATCATCGTCGACGGTGAAGATGTCACCGCGTTCAACGCCAACCAGTTGCGCGGCTTCCGCCAGCAGGTCGGGATGATTTTCCAGCACTTCAACCTGCTGGCCTCCAAGACCGTCGCCGACAACGTCGGCCTGCCGCTGACCCTGGCGGGCGAACTGTCGCGCAGCGAGATCGACAAGCGTGTCACCGAGCTGCTGGCTCGGGTCGGCCTTTCCGACCACGCCAGGAAGTACCCGGCACAATTGTCCGGTGGCCAGAAGCAGCGCGTCGGCATCGCCCGCGCCTTGTCCACCAACCCGAAGATCCTGCTGTGCGACGAGGCCACCAGCGCCCTCGACCCGCAGACCACGGCCTCGGTCCTGCAATTGCTGGCCGAGATCAACCGCGAGCTGAAGCTGACCATCGTGCTGATCACCCACGAAATGGACGTGATCCGCCGGGTCTGCGACCGCGTGGCGGTGATGGATGCCGGCCAGATCGTCGAGCAAGGCCCGGTGGCCGAGGTGTTCCTGCACCCGCAGCACCCCACCACCAAGCGTTTCGTCCAGGAAGACGAGCAGGTCGACGAGGGCGAGCAGCGTGACGACTTCGCCCACGTACCAGGGCGCATCGTGCGCCTGACCTTCCAGGGCGACGCCACCTACGCGCCGCTGCTGGGCACCGTTGCCCGCGAGACCGGTGTGGACTACAGCATCCTCGCCGGGCGCATCGACCGCATCAAGGATGTGCCCTATGGCCAGCTGACCCTCGCCCTGATCGGCGGTGACATGGAAGCGGCGTTCACCCGCTTCAAGGCAGCTGACGTACATATGGAGGTACTGCGTTGATGGACGCCCTGAATTTCTTCGCCAACGTCGACTGGGCCGAAATCTGGCTGGCCACCGTCGATACCATGATCATGCTGTTCGGCTCGCTGTTCTTCACCGTGCTGCTGGGCTTGCCGCTGGGCGTGCTGCTGTTCCTCTGCGGGCCCAGGCAGATGTTCGAGCAGAAGGGCGTTTATGCGTTGCTGTCGCTGGTCGTGAACATCCTCCGTTCGCTGCCGTTCATCATCCTGCTGATCGTGATGATCCCGATCACCGTGCTGATCACCGGCACTTCGCTGGGCGTCGCGGGTGCCATCCCGCCACTGGTCGTCGGTGCGACACCGTTCTTCGCACGCCTGGTGGAAACTGCCCTGCGTGAAGTGGACCGCGGCATCATCGAAGCCACCCAGTCGATGGGCGCCACCACCCGCCAGATCATCACCAACGCATTGCTGCCGGAGGCCCGCCCGGGCATATTCGCGGCCATTACCGTGACCGCCATCACCCTGGTGTCGTACACCGCCATGGCCGGCGTGGTGGGTGCCGGCGGCCTGGGCGACCTGGCCATCCGCTTCGGTTACCAGCGTTTCCAGACCGATGTGATGGTGGTAACCGTGGTTCTGCTGCTGGTACTGGTTCAAGTACTGCAAAGCGTGGGCGACAAACTGGTCGTGCATTTTTCCCGTAAATAACCCCAATGGGGTCGGCCTGGCCGACCCGTTCGGGGGCCGTCGCGGCCCTCACAAGGAGTGATCAATGAAGAAGCTGCTTGCTGTTGTCGCCGCTGTCGCGGCCTTCTCGGCCCACGCCGAGTCCCTGACCGTCGCCGCCACCCCGGTGCCACACGCCGAGATCCTCAACTTCGTCAAACCCGCCCTGGCAAAAGAGGGCGTGGAGCTGAAGGTCAAGGAATTCACCGATTACATCCAGCCGAACGTGCAAGTGGCGGAGAAGCGCCTGGATGCCAACTTCTTCCAGCACCAGCCGTACCTGGATGAATTCAACAAGGCCAAGGGCACCCAGCTGGTCAGCGTGACTGGCGTGCACATCGAGCCACTGGGCGTGTACTCGGCCAAGATCAAGAAACTGGACGAGCTGTCCTCCGGCGCCACCGTGGTCATCCCCAACGACGCTACCAACGGCGGCCGCGCCCTGCTGCTGCTGGACAAGGCCGGCGTGATCAAGCTGAAGGACAACAAGAACATCCTGTCCACCGTGAAGGATGTTGCCGAAAACCCGAAAAGCCTGAAATTCCGTGAGCTGGAAGCCGCCACCATCCCGCGCGTGCTGACCCAGGTCGACGCCGCCCTGATCAACACCAACTATGCGCTGGAAGCCAAGCTGAACCCGGAAAAAGACGCACTGGTGATCGAAGGCAGCGATTCGCCGTACGTGAACATCCTGGTTGCCCGCCCGGACAACAAGGACTCGGAGGCGATGAAGAAGCTGGCCGCGGCGCTGCACTCGCCTGAGGTCAAGCAGTTCATCAACGAGAAGTACAAAGGCGCTGTGGTGCCGGCGTTCTAAGCCGTCATATCGCGCAGGACTCTTCGCGGGTAAACCCGCTCCCACAGGGATAGCGCAAGGCTCACGGCCTACGTTGTACCTGTGGGAGCGGGTTTACCCGCGAAGCTTTTGGGGGTTAACTCAATCCCGCTTCACCAGCCCCGGCAACTGCGCCACCAGCTTCTGGTTGTTGAACGGCGCCCGAATGAACCCGCGCTGGCGCCCGTCCGGCCCCACAACCGCCAGGTTGCCGCTGTGGTCCACGGTGTAGCCCGGCTTGCTGGTATCCGCCGGAATGAACGGAATGCTCAAGGCATTGGCCAGCTTCTGGGTATCCTCGATCGACCCCGCCACGCCGACGAAGTCCTTGTCGAAATAACCCAGGTACTGTTTCAGCTGGTTCGGTGTGTCACGGTTCGGGTCCACGCTCACCAGCACCACCTGCAGCCGATCGATCGCCTCCTTGGGCAGCTCGCTCTTGACCTGACGCAGTTGGGCCAGGGTAGTCGGGCAGATGTCCGGGCAGTAGGTGTAGCCAAAGAACAACAGCGACCATTTTCCCTTCAGGTCATCCAGACGCACTGGCTGGCCGTCCTGGTTGGTCATGGTGACGTCAGCCACGGCACGGCTTTGCGGCAGCAGGATGATGCCGGCATCGATCAGCTCGGTCGGGTTCGGCTGGCCGCGGCCATTGAGCACCTTATTGACGGTCAGGCCCAGAATCAGCGCGACCAGGGCAACGAGGATAAAGACAGTTTTCTGGGTTCGGGTCATAGATTCAGCAATAGGTAGTGGTCAACGAGCAACGCGATGAACAGCGCGAACAGGTAGCCGATAGAGTACTTGAAGGTGCCGATCGCCGCGTGCGGCCGGCTGCCACGGTACAACACCCAGGCCCATTGCAGGAAGCGCGCACCCAGCAGTACGGCACAGGCCAGATACAGCGGGCCACTCATGTGGATGACATAGGGCAGCAAGGTGATCGCCAGCAGCACCAGGGTGTACAGCAGGATATGCAGCTTGGTGTAGCGCTCGCCGTGGGTTACCGGCAGCATCGGGATGTCGGCCTTGGCATATTCCGCTTTGCGGTGAATGGCCAGGGCCCAGAAATGCGGTGGCGTCCAGGCAAAGATGATCAGCACCAGCAACAGCGGTTCGGCACTGACGTGCCCAGTGACCGCGACCCAGCCAAGCAGCGGCGGGGCGGCCCCGGCCAGGCCGCCGATGACGATATTCTGTGGCGTGGCACGCTTGAGAAAGCCGGTATAGATCACCGCATAGCCTACCAGCGAAGCCAGGGTCAGCCAGGCAGTGAGGGGGTTGGTGAACACCAGCAACAAGGCCATGCCCGTCAGCGCCAGACCCAAGGCAAACAGCAGCGCCGGTAGCGGCTCGACGCGCCCTTGGGCCAGAGGGCGCTTGTGGGTACGCGCCATCAGGGCATCGATACGCCGGTCGACGACGTGATTGACCACCGCCGCCCCGCCCGCGCACAAGCCGATGCCCAGGTTGCCGAACACCAGCACCTGCCAGGCCACCCCGGCACGGGTGGCGAGCAACATGCCCACCAGCGAGGTGATCAGCATCAGCACTACCACCTTGGGCTTGGTCAGTTCCAGGTAGTCGCGCCAGCCGGCACGTTGTCCCTGTGCTTTCAGAAGCGTCGCCACAGTGCATTCCTCGGGTGTGGGGCGACGCCCGCGCCGGCCATCGGCGTCAGGCGCCAGCCATGGCTGATATGAATTTGGTCAGCCACCCGGATGCGGTAGTTCAGGAAAACCATGGTCAGCAGCAGCAGCGCCCCGCCAGCATTGTGCGCCACGGCCACTGCCAGAGGCAGGTGGAACACCACGTTGGCCAGGCCCAGGCTCACCTGCAGCGCCAATGCCAGCAATACCAGGCGCGCCAGGCCATTGAGCTGGTTGCGGTGCAGCTTCCAGCTGAGCAGCAACAGCACAAGCGTTACCGCCAGTGCTCCCAGGCGGTGGCTGATGTGGATAGCGGTGCGAGCGTCGCTGTCGAGCTGGCCGCCCAGGTAATTCAGGCCGACCTGCTGGGTCAGATGGAAGCCATTGCTGAAGTCGGCTGCTGGCCACCACTCACCGT
This sequence comes from Pseudomonas sp. Marseille-Q3773, assembly GCF_916618955.1. NCBI lineage: Bacteria > Pseudomonadati > Pseudomonadota > Gammaproteobacteria > Pseudomonadales > Pseudomonadaceae > Pseudomonas > Pseudomonas sp. Marseille-Q3773. Next base: position 4,466,633 of record NZ_OU745390.1, on the reverse strand, counting down.
GACAGGTCGGCAAGTCGATGCAGGCCACGGCGGCGTAGTTGGAGCTGACCCAACCGCCAAGGGCGACCTGGCCAATCACTACCAGCAACGCCAGCGCAGCGACCCGGCGCAAGCTCAGCGGCAATTTTGGCAAAGGCGCAAATGCCCGGGACAGACGCAGGGATAACAGGAACAGCAAGCTCAGCGTGGTGAAGCCGCCCAGCAGGTGGGCAGTTACAACCTGCGGCCAGAGTTGCAGGGTAACGGTCCACATGCCGAAAGCGGCCTGGGCCAGCACCACGCCCAACAACAGCAAGGGCAGCCGATAAGGCTGGCCATCGCGGTTATGACGACGTACCGCCTGGAAGGCGAGCAGGGCGATGACCACTGCCAGCGTGCCGGCGAAGTAGCGATGCACCATTTCCGCCCAACCCTTGGCAGCTTCCACCGGGTGATCGGGGAAATGCAGCTCGGCATGGGCCAGCTGCGCTTCGCTCTTGGGCACGCTGATGAAGCCATAGCAACCTGGCCAGTCTGGGCAACCGAGGCCGGCGTGGGTCAGGCGGGTATAGGCACCAAGCAGGACGACCAGCAGTGCCAGCAGGGTGGCGAACACAGCGAGGCGGAATCCGGGTCTGGCCATGGCAGGCTCCTAGCCGATGTTGGACAGCTTGAGCAGGTGGCGCAGGTCGTCCAGCACATGCTTGCCGTTGACCTTGGCGTCGTAGCGCAGCACCAGATTGCCGTGCGGGTCGACGATCCACAGCTGCGGGCCGGCCTCGCCGACCTTCTGCAGGTAGCGTTGCGCATCCAGTGGGTAACGCTGCAGCTGTGGATACTCGCGGCCAAGCAACGCCTGGTAATCGGCGCTCAGCGGCTGGGCGCTAGCCAGCGCATGGCTGGCACGGCTGGCGTCACGGCCCAGGCCCACCTGGATCTGCCGGGCCAGGTACACCAGGCGCTGGCAATCTTCGGCACAGGCTTCGGGAGCGCTTACCAGCAATTGCCAGCGCGGATCCTGGCCCGCCACGCCAAGATCGGCACGGCTTTCACCGTTGCCAAGCATCACGCCGTGGTAGCTGCGGCCATCCGGCACCCAGAACTTGAGCTTGTACATGCTGGTGGCAAGGATCATCGGCCCGAGCACCACCAGAAGGATCAGGATCAGCTGCAAACGCCCACGGGCTCTGGGCTTGCTGCGTTCAGGCACGTCCAGTGGAGTGGCGGTGGCCATGGCGTTTCTCCTTGTTGTGGTGCCAGCCGAAGTAGAGGTAGAGCAGCACCAGCGCAGCCGCGAGGGCAAACCATTGCACGGCGTACCCCAGGTGTTTTTCCGGGCCCATGGCGACAACTGGCCAGTCCAGGCGATAGGCTGCCGGGCCGGGTTCCAGGCGCAGTTCATGGGCGAAGCCTTCGCGGCCGAGCTGCTGCCACAGCTGTGCGGCATCGACAGCGGTCAGCAAGTGCGGCCACTGGCCGCCTGCCGGGTCGGGGTGCAACTGGAACGTGCTGCCGGGCGTGACATACACCGCAGCATCCAGCGCCAGCGCCTGGGATGGCGTATCGAAGTGCACCGGCACGCGGCGATCCGGCCATGGCAACCAGCCGCGATTGACCAGCAGCCACAGGCCGCTGGCCTGGTCATGGAAGGGTTGCAGCAACTCGACACCGGCCCGGCCATCGCGCAGGCGGTTGTCGAGCAAAAGGCTGTGTTCGCCATCGAAGCGGCCATACACGTGCACGCGGCGGAAGGCGTTGTCCTGGTTCGCGGTCAGTTGGGCCATGGCCAGGGGCGCCTCGGCCCGGCGCTCGGCATAAGTGGCCAGCAGCAGGCGCTTTTCCGTGGCGCGGCCGAGCTGCCAGCAGCCCAGCGCGATCAGCCCCGGCAGTAGCGCAAGCACCACCAGGGTTGGAACCCAGCCCGGGCGAAACGGCCTCATCGGTGCCTCGCCAGGGCGCTCGCTATACTTGTCCACATCACCGCATCCCCCCTGGAGTATCGCCATGCTCAAGGCCGCGATTGTCCTGATGCTATTGGCCACGATTGCCAGCCTGTTCAGTGGGCTGGTGTTTCTGGTCAAGGACGAGGAAAACTCGACCCGCCTGCTGAAGGCCCTGACCGTGCGGGTAACCCTGGCAGCCCTGACCATCGGCCTGGTCGCCTGGGGCTTCATCAGTGGTCAGCTGGTTTCACACGCCCCCTTCTGAATCCTGCGAGACGCCCTGCCGGACCGCGCCATCGGTCAAAGCACGTATACAAAGATGAACAGCCCCACCCACACCACGTCGACGAAGTGCCAGTACCAGCTGGCGGCTTCGAAACCAAAGTGCTTGTCCGGGTTGAAGTGCCCGCGCAGGATGCGCAGGAACATCACGATCAGGATGATCGTGCCCAGCGTCACGTGGGCCCCGTGGAAGCCGGTCAGCATGAAGAAAGTCGCGCCGTAGATCCCCGAGCCCAGCGTCAGCCCCAGCTTGGTGTAGGCCTCGTGGTACTCGTAGGCCTGCAGCGCAATGAAGCTGGCCCCCAGGATGATGGTCAGCGCCATCCACAATTTCAGCGCGCCGCGGTGGTCACGGCGCAGCGCATGGTGGGCAATGGTGATGGTCACGCTGGAGCTCACCAGCAGGACGGTGTTGATCAGCGGCAGGTGCCACGGGTCGATCACTTCCTTCGGCGGCGGAAACAGTTTCGGGTCCGGCGTGTGCAGTAGCGGCCAGGTGAAGTCGAAAGTCGGCCACAGCATGTGCGTGACCCCCTTGGCCCCTTCACCCCCCAACCACGGGCCGGCCAGCACGCGCACATAGAACAGCGCACCGAAGAACGCCAGGAAGAACATCACCTCGGAAAAGATGAACCAACTCATGCCCCAGCGGAACGAGCGGTCCAGTTGCGGGCTGTACAGCCCCGCGCGGCTCTCCCGCACCACCGAGCCGAACCAGCCAAACAACATGTAGGCCAGGAACAATGCGCCAACGAAGAAGATCAGCGGCCCGTGCGACTCGGGGTGGCCGGCCTTCATGTCGTTGAACCAGGTACCCAGGCCGAACACGGTGATGAACATGCCGATGGTGGCAATGATCGGCCATTTGCTCTGCGCCGGAACGTAGTAGTGCTCGTGACTTGCCATTGCTGTTCTCCTTCCCTTAACGGGCGCCCTGGACGTCCTGCGCCGCGATATGCGCGACCGGCGGGTGGCGAGCGGTGATGTCGAACAAGGTGTAGGCCAGTGTCAGGTGCTTAACGCTGGCCGGCAGGTCGCGGTCGACGATGAAGCGCACCGGCATCTCGATGCGTTCGCCGGGCTGCAGCACCTGCTGGGTAAAGCAGAAGCACTCGGTCTTGTGGAAGTAGGCCGCAGCCTCGGCCGGGGTAATGCTGGGGATGGCCTGGGCACTCATTGGCCGGTCGGTCGGGTTGTGGGCGATGAAGATCATCTGGTTCACCGCGCCCGGGTTGACTTCCAGCTGATCCGCCGTGGAGTAGAAGTCCCAGACCATGTCGCCGGCATTGGTCGACATGAACTGCACCCGCACCGAACGCGTCGGGTCGGCAAGCTGGCTGCCTTCATACTGCCCGCCAGTCTTGCCATTGATGCCGAAGGCCTTGCACATCACGTCGTAGATCGGCACCAGGGCGAAGCCGAAGGCGAACATCACCACCGTCAGCATCAGCAGGCGCAGCACCAGGCGTCTGAGCGAAAGGCCGTTCATGGCAGCGTTCCTATTTCACTTCCGGTGGCGTCTGGAAGGTGTGGTAGGGCGCAGGCGAGGGAATCGACCACTCCAGGCCCTCGGCGCCATCCCAGGGTTTGGCCGGCGCCGGCGCGCCGCCACGGATGCACTTGATGACGATGAACAGGAAGAAAATCTGCGTGGCGCCGAACATGAAGGCGCCGATCGACGACACCATGTTGAAGTCGGCGAATTGCAGGTTGTAGTCGGGAATTCGCCGCGGCATGCCGGCCAGCCCGACGAAGTGCATGGGGAAGAACGCCAGGTTCATGCCGATGAACGACAGCCAGAAGTGCAGCTTGCCGAGGGTTTCGTCGTACATGTGGCCGGTCCATTTCGGCAGCCAGTAGTAGGCCGAGGCGAAAATTCCGAAGATGGCCCCGGGCACCAGCACGTAGTGGAAGTGCGCCACCACGAAGTAGGTGTCGTGGTACTGGAAGTCGGCCGGCGCGATGGCCAGCATCAAGCCACTGAAGCCGCCGATGGTGAACAGGATGACGAAGGCGATGGCGAACAGCATCGGGGTCTCGAAGGTGAGCGAGCCCTCCCACATGGTGCTGACCCAGTTGAACACCTTCACCCCGGTGGGCACGGCAATCAGCATCGTTGCGTACATGAAGAACAGTTCGCCGACCACTGGGATGCCGACCACGAACATGTGGTGGGCCCAGACGATGAATGACAGGAAGGCGATCGCGCCGGTGGCGTACACCATGGAGGTGTAGCCGAACAGCGGCTTGCGCGAGAACGCCGGAATAATCGAACTGACCGCGCCGAAGGCCGGCAGGATCATGATGTATACCTCGGGGTGGCCGAAGAACCAGAACACGTGCTGGAACAGCACCGGGTCACCGCCACCGGCGGCACTGAAGAAGCTGGTGCCGAAGTGGATGTCCATCAGCATCATGGTCACCACACCGGCCAGCACCGGCATCACTGCAATCAGCAGGAACGCTGTGATCAGCCAGGTCCAGACGAACAGCGGCATCTTCATCAGGGTCATGCCCGGCGCGCGCAGGTTGAGGATGGTGGCGATCACGTTGATCGCGCCCATGATCGAGCTGATACCCATCAGGTGGATGGCGAAGATGAAGAAGGTGACACTGGCCGGGGCGTAGGTCGTGGACAGCGGGGCGTAGAAGGTCCAGCCGAAATTCGGCCCGCCTCCCGGGCTGAACAAGGTCGACACCAGCAACAGGAAGGCCGCTGGCAACAACCAGAAACTGAAGTTGTTCATCCGTGGCAGGGCCATGTCGGGGGCACCGATCATCAGCGGGATCATCCAGTTGGCCAGGCCGACGAAAGCCGGCATCACAGCGCCGAACACCATGATCAGGCCGTGCATGGTGGTCATCTGGTTGAAGAACGCCGGTTCCACGATCTGCAGCCCGGGCTGGAACAGTTCAGCGCGGATCACCATGGCGAACGAGCCGCCGAGCAGGAACATGATGAAGCTGAACCACAGATACATCGTGCCGATGTCCTTGTGGTTGGTGGTCAGCACCCAGCGCATCAGGCCCTTGGCTGGCCCGTGTGCATGCTCATGGCCGTGGGCGTGGTCGTCGATCACTGCACTCATGTCCTGTCTCCTGCAATCCATTGATTGCCGCGCGTAACCCGGTTCATTGCGCTTCTGCCTGCTTCAGTGCCAACACGTCCTTCGGCGTGACCATGTCGCCCTTGTTGTTGCCCCAGGCGTTGCGCTCGTAGGTGATCACGGCGGCGATGTCGACTTCCGAAAGCTGCTTGCCGAACGCGGCCATGGCAGTGCCGGGCTTGCCATGGAAGACAATGCCCAGGTGGGCCTCCTTCGGCCCGGTAGCGATCTTCGAGCCCTTGAGCGCCGGGAACATCGGCGGCAAGCCCTGGCCCTCGGCCTGGTGACAGGCCACGCAGGTGGTGTGGTAGACCTTGTCGCCACGCTCCACCAGCTCTTGCAGGGTCCATTCCTTGCTGGTCAGCTCCTTGAGCTTGGCGGCTTCGGCCTTGCGCTCGCCAAGCCAGGTGTCGTAATCGGCCTTGGACTTGACCTCGACCACCACCGGCATGAAGCCATGGTCCTTGCCGCACAGCTCGGTGCACTGGCCACGGTAGATGCCGGGCTTGTCGATACGGGTCCAGGCTTCGTTGACGAAACCGGGAATGGCATCACGCTTGACCGCGAACGCCGGCACCCACCAGGAATGGATGACGTCGGCAGCGGTCACCAGGAAGCGCACCTTGGCGCCGACCGGCAGCACCAGCGGCTGGTCGACTTCGAGCAGGTAGTGCTCGTCCTTGGGAGCCTGGTTATGGATCTGGTCGGCAGGGGTGGCCAGGTTGCTGAAGAACTCCACGTCCTGGCCAAGGTATTTGTAGTGCCATTTCCACTGGTAGCCGGTGACCTGTATGTCGATGTCCGACTCACTGGCGTCGTAGATGTCGATCAGGGTCTTGGTGGCCGGGATCGCCATCGCCACCAGAATCAGGAATGGGACTACGGTCCAGAGGATCTCCACCCAGGTATGTTCATGGAAATGCGCAGCCTGCTGGCCGGTGGAGCGGCGGTGGATGACCATGGACCAGAACATCGCGCCAAACACAACGACGCCGATGATCACGCAGATCCAGAAGATGGTCATGTGCAGGTCGAAGACGGCGTTGGAGACTTCCGTCGCCCCCGGGTGCATGTTCACGGTCCAGGCAGCGTTGGCCTGACCAAAAACCGACCACAACAGGAGGCCCATCCAGACATGTGGATGTCGCATCATTGCGGGTTCCCCTTCTCGTTCTTGTAGTCCCGGAGGCGTGGCCTGCGGCAAGAGGGAACGGCGGTCAAGACTGCCTGGCTTCGACGACCGAGCCCCTGCTAAAAGCAGTCGGGCCTCATCAACGAATCACGTTCACCGGGAGTATAGACAGCGACCAATGGCACGCAACGACACCGGTGAAATGAACTTCATGAAATGGCCGAACGCTGCGGAAAACCGCGCGCTTGACAGCGCATGGCGCGATAATGGCATTTCGATATGCCTGAGCATGCGCAGCATTGCGCCACTTATAACAAATGCGTCTTAGGCATTCTGTATACCGAGCTAATTTAGTGTCTTCCGTTTGAAACGTAATGTCCCTGGAGTTGTCATGAACATCGCTGCTGTACGCGAGCAGGTAAGCCAAGCCCACCAACACGAAGGCCGGACCGGCCAACTGAAAAAGCGTCTCGAGCTGCAACTGCCCCATCTGCACCCCTCGATCCAACTGCCTGAGCAGGACGCCCAGGGTACTTTGGCGCGCTTCGTCAGCGCCTATATCGACCAGGTCCCGGAGCTGCTGGAGGCTGCCCACGAGGTGGCCCGCGAAGCCGGGATCGAATCGCAGATCACCCCGGTACTGAAGATTGCCGAGGCTTACTTCCTGCAGCCGCCCAGCGTGATGCAGGGCCATGTGGGGCTGGACTGCCTGCTGGACGAGGCCTACCTGGCGCACCGCCTGGTGGAAGAGGTCAACGACCTGTACATCCGCCACTTCCAGCAGCCGCTGATTCCGGTCGACACCACCGTTGCCAACCTGATCGCCCACCAGTTGATTGGCGAGGAATTTGCCAACCAGCTGGATGAAGTGGTGCACCACTCGGTGGATGAAATGTTGAATGACGAAAGCTTCGCGGTGGAATCGGTGGAGGCCTACCGTGAGAAATTGAGCAGCCCGGAAACGGGTGCGGCGTGGAAGCGCTGGCCTTGTCTGTCGCGGCAGCTGGGTGTGGAGCTGGGCCAGCCGGCCTGATCGATTGGTATAAGCTGTTCCGGCCTCTTCGCGGGTAAACCCGCTCCCACAGGTACTGCACAGGCTATGAACCCAGTGCAATACCTGTGGGAGCGGGTTTACCCGCGAAGAGGCAAGTTCAGGCGATACTGACTTTCAGCTTCAGGCCCCAACCCCCGCCGTTGTCCGCAAGCGCCCCTCGATCCGGCGCTTCAGCCGGCGCTGCTCGATCAGCAGGCGCGACCCATTGGCGGCGTTGCTGCGCCCCCAGTCCTCCAGCAACTCGAGGCACGAGTGGTCGATATAGCTCAGGTTGCCCAGCGGCACATGCAGGGTAGTGCCCGCCGGCACGGCATCCAGCACCTGGGTCAGCGCCGGCACCTTGAGGAAAGTGGCCGCACCACTAAGCCGCAACTCCATGTGTCCGGCTTCCTCCAAATTCACCAGGTTGATCTTCAACCGCGCCGCCTTGAACGCCAACTTCAGCAAGGTCAGGGCAAAGCCCAGCAACACGCCGGTCAGCAAGTCGGTGAAGATAATCGCCAGCGCCGTCGCCGCGTAGGTGAACATCGGCATGCGGCCATAGCGGCCAAGGCCACGAAATGCCTTGAAATCCACCAGCTTGATACCGGTAAACACCAGCACCCCGGCCAGGCTCGCCACCGGGATCTGCTGCAGCACGCTGCTCAGCGCCACGACGAATGCCAGCAGCCACAGACCATGGAATATCGCCGAAGCCCGGGTCTGTGCGCCGGCCTGGACATTGGCCGAACTGCGCACGATCACCCCGGTCATCGGCAATGCCCCCAACACCCCGCAGAGCATGTTGCCTATGCCCTGGGCAGACAGTTCACGGTCGAAGTCCGAACGCTGGCCACTGTGCATGCGATCGACCGCCGCTGCCGACAACAAGGTTTCGGCACTGGCGATGAAGGCCAGGGCGAACGCGGCGAGCAGCAGGGTAGGGTCGGCCAGCTGCATCAGGTCGGCCGGGCGAATCCAGTCGATCGCCTCGGACAGGTCAGCCGGTACCTGCACCCGGTTCACCGGCAAGGCCAGCCACATGCTGATGACCGTCATCGTCGCCACACCGAGCAATGCGCCCGGGACGAAGCGCAGCCGCTGTGGCCGCAGGCGCTCCCACAGCCACATGATGGCAATGGTGCCAAGGCCCAGCGCTCCGGCCTGCCAGCCCGCACCCGTGCTTTCCTGGGGCAGCGCCGCCGCCACGGTCGCCGGGAATTCCAGCAGGTTCTGCAGGCCGGACGGCTGCGGCGCGGTGTCGAACATCACATGTACCTGCGACAACACGATCAGCACGCCGATCCCTGCCAGCATGCCGTACACCACCGCCGGTGCGGTAACGCGGAACCAGCAGCCCAGGCGCAGGCGCCCGGCCAGCAATTGCAGCAGGCCAGCGAGCAGCAGAATCGGCCCGAGCATGGCCATGCCATGCTGGCGCACCAGCTCGAACACCAGCACCGCCAAGCCGGCCGCCGGGCCACTCACCTGTAGCGGCGAGCCAGCGAGGAAACCCACGACGATACCACCGATGATACCGGTAATCAGGCCCTTGGCCGGCGGCATGCCCGAGGCGATGGCAATACCCATGCACAACGGCAGGGCCACCAGGAAGACCACTACCGACGCCAGCAACTCACGCGGCAGGGCCGCTTTCAACTGTGTAATGTTCACCGTTGTTTCTCCTTTCTCTGTCACACAGCCATTCCCCTGGCTATGGGCACGTTTGCCCCTGACAAGCGCGAAAGCGCAGGCCGCCAGCAGGCATGCCGGCAAGGCAGTCAGGGAATTAAAGGCAGCAGAAGGCCGCGCCACACCCCTGAAGGGTGCAGCCGGCTATCAAGGTTTCAGCAGGCGGATGGGTCGCTTAGTAGCGGCCTCTCGGAGTAGCGCAGGGGACCGGCTCGCCAGCGGCCAGCGGCAGGAAGCTATCGCTGGCGGCGTCGTAGGCTTCGATCTTGCTGGTCTCGATGTCGTAGACCCAGCCATGGATGAACAGCTCACCGGCTGCCAGGCGCGAAGCCACCGACGGGTGGGTGCGCAGGTGATGCAGCTGGGCGATGACGTTTTCCTTGGTCAGCACCTGCATCGTCTCGTGCTCGCTACCGCACGAGCAATTGTTCTCGACCACGGTGCGGGCCACTTCGGCGTGGCGCAACCAGGCGGAAACGGTCGGCATCTTGGTCAGCGATTGCGGGTTGAGCACCGCACGCATGGCGCCGCAGTCGGAGTGGCCACAGACGATGATGTGGTGCACTTTCAACGCCATCACGGCGTATTCGATGGCACTGGAAACGCCGCCGTTCATCTGGCCGTAGGGCGGTACCACGTTACCGACATTACGGGTCACGAACAGGTCGCCCGGCGAGCTTTGGGTAATCAGCTCGGGAACGATGCGCGAGTCGGCACAGGTGATGAACATGGCGCGCGGGGTTTGCGCGGTGGCGAGTTTCTTGAACAGCTCTTGCTGCTCGGGGAAAACGTCATGGTGAAAACGCAGGAAGCCGTCGACGATGTGCTTAAGGGCGGCATCGGCGCTCTCCGCGGGGGCCTGCGGAACGACCTTGGATGGGTCCTTGACGGGCATGATTCATCCTCTTGACGGTGTGTAGGTAAATCCATTTTACCGGTGAAAGATTCTGGCTATGCAGGGTTTTAGATGACGCGCACGGACCATAAATCACAGTCGGTTGAGACTGATTTCCTACGCTAGCGGGGAAAACTTAACTGAAACTTAATTCGGAGGCTCTAGAACGCGTGTTCCAGACGAGAGAGGCGGGAAATGGATAATAGCAAAAAACCATCAACTGCCAAGAGCCATTACTGCAATTATTTGCTTGGATTAGTCGCATTGAAGGCTGGCAATTCGCCCTTTTGGGTGCTTAGAACAAGGCCATCTGCCCACCGGGCGGACAAAACGCCGAACAATCCAGCGCTTGCGCTTCCCGCCCTTCAAACTCCAGCCGCTTCATGGCCTTGGCGAAGCGTTGCGCTAGCAACTCGGCAAATACCCCTTCACCGCGCATTCGTGTGCCGAAGCGACTGTCGTACAATTCGCCACCACGGCTCTGGCGAATCAGGCTGAGCACGTGGGTGGCCCGCTGCGGGTAATGGTCCTGCAGCCATTGCTCGAACAACGGCGCTACCTCCAGCGGCAGCCGCAGCATCATGTAGGCCGCGCTCTGTGCACCGGCATCCCGGGCCGCCTCGAGCAGGCGCTCCAGTTCACTGTCGTTGATCATCGGGATCATCGGTGAACACAGCACGCCCACCGGCACGCCGGCATCGCGCAAGACACGAATGGCGCGCAACCTCGCCTTTGGCGAGGCCGCACGAGGCTCGAGCACCCGCTTGAGGTCGTCGTCCAGGGTGGTCAGGCTGATCATCACCCGTGCCAGACGCTGGCTGGCCATTTCGGCCAGCAGGTCAAGGTCGCGCAGGACAAGCGCGCCCTTTGTGACGATGGTCACCGGATGACGAAAGCGCAGCAGCACTTCGAGCAGGCGCCGGGTCAACATCTGTTCCCGCTCGATCGGCTGGTACGGGTCGGTATTGGAACCCAGATTGATCGGTGAACACACGTAACCCGGCTTGCTCAGTTGTTGCGCAAGCACCTCGGCAGCGTTGGTCTTGGCGATCAGCTTGGTCTCGAAATCCAGACCGGGTGAAAGGTCCCAGTACGCGTGGGAAGGGCGGGCATAGCAGTAGATGCAGCCGTGCTCGCAGCCACGGTAAGGGTTGATGGAGCGATCGAAAGGCAGGTCGGGCGAGGTGTTGCGGCTGATTACCGACTTTGCCGTCTCGACCCGCACCTCGGTGCCCTGGGTCTGGGGCACCTCCTGGTACCAGCCGTCATCCTCCGCCACCGAGTGGCTCGGGGCGAAGCGGTTGTGCGGATTGTGGCCCGTGCCACGGCCCTTTGGCGGTGCTGAATGAATCATGGCTCTGTCCCGATACTGTATTAATATACAGTATCTTGTCCACCGCGATCTTTCCAGCACCTCCGGTCAGCGTCCCTTTACGCCAGACCATGCCAGCGCAGATATGGCGCATGGCTCGCCTGCCTGCCAAGGAATGCCTCGATGCCTTCACGCAACGGTCGCGATGCTCCAGGAGCGAACAGCGTCTGCTGCAATGCCCGGCCAGTCGCCCGATCCAGCAACCCTGCTGCTTCGAATCGGCTGAACAGGTCGAAGGCGTGTACATCCGACCAAAGGTACGCGTAATAGCCTGCATCGTAGCCACTCACCAGGTGGTCGAAGGCATGCGCCGGGTGTTCGAAGTCAGCCAATGGCCAGTAACCGCAACGTTCACGGGCCTCCTCCAGGCGTTGTTCAATCGTCCTGCCGTCGTTCGGCGTGGCATGCAAATCCAGATCGAACAGCGCCAGGCTCAGATCACGTGCAATCTCCTCCACACCTTGCTGCCGCAAGCGCTGCAAACACTGGTCGACCCGCTGCCGATCAAGCGAGCGGCCATCCAGCTGGTGCGACGAGATAGCCACCAGGTAATCCGCATCCCAGACCCAGCGCTCGAACAGCTTGCCGATCAGTTCCATGCCATCGGTGCCGAGTTCGCTGACATTGGACATCACAAGGTTGGTCGTGCGTACCAGCATGCTGTGCATGGCGTGGCCGAACTCATGGTACAACTTGCGCAGCGACAGATGGTCCAACAACGGCTGGCGACCTGGCAGCGCTTGAGGCACGTCACAGTAGACGACTACCGAGGCAGCCTGATACATCCCGTCGGCATCGACCCAGCGTCGGCGCATGTAGGTGGTGAACACCGAGTCAGGCTGCTTGCCGGCATGCTGCACGGCATCCAGGTAAAGGAAACCGATGAAAGCGTTGTCCTGCCACACCTCGAACGGTTGCACGCTGTCATCCCAGGTGGCCAGCGGCTTGGCCTGCAGCACCACCCCCAGCATCTGCTCGGCCAGCTGCTGCAAGGCGGTGATGACGGCGTTCAGCGGGAAATACTCGCGCAAGGCTTCGGTGGAAAGAACAGCAGGCGATGACGCCTGGAGGTAGGCGATATCCCACGGTTGCAGAGGCACCAGCCCCTTGGCCGCCGCCTGGCGCTCAATCTGCGCGCGCCATTGCAACATGGCAGGGCGGACATGGTCCGCCAGGTTGTGCAGAAAGCCCCGCACCTGAGCCACCGAGCCTGCACTCTTTGCCTGCAGGCTCAGCTCCACATGGCTGGCAAAGCCAAGCAGGCGCGCCTTTTCGTCAAGCCATAGCGCCAGCTGCGACAGGTGCGAGCCATTGTCCTGCCCAGGCTCGTCACTGACCCCGCGGGAATGGTAGGTGCGGTACACACGCTCACGCAGCTGGCGGTGCTTGGCATACCTGAGGGCGTCATCGGTGGCCACGTTTTCACAGGCGATCAACCAGCCCGATGCCCCCGCTTCGCGTGCCCGTTCAGCCCATTCGTCGCGGATCCGCTGCGGGATACCGCTCAGCTCGGTCTCATCGACGATATTCAGCCCGGGCCGGTTGATATTGTTGCCGAAAGCCTCGCGGGCAGCGGCAATATGCGCTTGCAACTCTGCCAGGCGCGCCTTCCCGGCCGCGTTGAGCATCGCGCCGCTGGCGGTGAACTTGTCCAGATGCCAGCGCAGGGTAGCGCGCTGATGGGCATCCAGGTGCTTGCCGATATCGCTATTGGCCAGGCGCTGATACAGCGCCTGCAGCGCGGTACTGGCGAACCTCTGGTCCAGGCGGGCCATGGCCTTGCCGTAGAAGTCGATAATGGCATCGGCCCATTCATCATCCCGACCAAGCAGTGGTGCAGCGGCGTAGAACACCGACAGCAACTGAGCATCCAGGCTATCCACTGCCAGCACCATGTCGTCCCAGGTTGGCAAGGCCTGCTGGTCGCGAATGATGCTATCGATGCCTCGTTCGTGCGCCGACAACGCGTAGGCGAAAGCAGCGCCCATGTTTTCAAGGGTGATCGCAGCATAATCGACGGGAACGTGACTATTCTGCAAAAGCGGATTGGCCATGAAGCAATACCTTGCTCGTAGTGAGGAGCAGGCAAGCTTGCAGGGCCGGCGCACGGTACGTGGCCTAACTATCTACTACCTGGACATTGCCAGCCCGGGCATGGCGCCCGGGCGACACGACGGCTTCACTCAGCCGGTTTCTTCAGCTTCGGGTTGGGGAAGAACTGCACGGTCTGGACCTTGGCCGGCGCCGCTTTCGGTGCCTGCTGGTTGACCCGCGTGCCAAGCTCCTTCGGCACCGACAAGCCCTGCTCGTTGAGGGTGTCGGTAAAGCCGCAGGCTACGCATTCGCGGTGCGGTACGCCGTCTTCATTCCACATCATCAGCTTGTCGGTCTCGCTGCATGCCGGGCACACCGCCCCGGCAATGAAGCGCTTCTTGGTCTTGTTCACGGCTACCTCGCTCATGCTGCAGCGTCCTCGCTCAGGCCACTGTGGCGCAGCAAGGCATCGATGGAAGGTTCACGGCCACGGAAGTCGACGAACAGCACCATCGGCTCGCGCGAACCGCCACGAGCCAGAATCGCCTCGCGGAACGCGCGGCCGGTCTCGGCATTCAGCACGCCCTCTTCCTCGAAGCGCGAGAAGGCATCGGCCGACAGCACTTCGGCCCACTTGTAGCTGTAGTAGCCCGCCGCGTAGCCGCCCGCGAAGATGTGCGCAAAGCTGTTCGGGAAGCGGTTGTACGCCGGTGGGCGCATGACCGACACTTCGTCGCGCACGCCTTCGAGCACCTGCAGCACGCTGCGGCCGTCGCCATGGCTGGCGTGCAGCTCGAAGTCGAACAGCGAGAACTCCAGCTGGCGCACCATCATCATGCCCGACTGGAAGTTCTTCGCCGCCAGCATCTTGTCCAGCAAGTCTTGCGGCAGCGGCGCACCGGTTTCGAAATGGCCAGAGATCAGCGCCAGGCCTTCAGGCTCCCAGCACCAGTTTTCCATGAACTGGCTGGGCAGCTCGACAGCGTCCCAGGCCACGCCGTTGATGCCGGAAACACCGGCATGCTCGATGCGGGTCAGCAGGTGGTGCAGGCCGTGACCGAATTCGTGGAACAGCGTGGTCACTTCGTCGTGGGTCAACAAGGCCGGCTTGCCCGGCGCTGCCGGAGTGAAGTTGCAGACCAGGTTGGCCACCGGGCTCTGCAACCGGCCATCGGCGGTGCGGCGGCGGTCACGCGCTCCGTCCATCCAGGCTCCGCCACGCTTGTTGGCGCGCGCGTACAGGTCGAAGAAGAAGCGCCCGACGTGCTGGCCGTTTTCCTTGATCTCGAACAGGCGCACGTCCGGGTGCCAGCTGTCGAAGCCCTTGAGTTCAGCGATTTCAATGCCATACAGGCGCTGCACGATGCTGAACAGGCCACCCAGCACCTTGTCGATCGGGAAGTAGGCGCGCAGGGCTTCCTGCGACACACTGTAGCGCTGCTCGCGCAGTTTTTCGCCGAAGTAACCGGCGTCCCAGCTGGCCAGCTCCGGGCAGCCCTGCTCGGCGGCATAGGCCTTGAGCTGCGCAAGGTCCTGTGCGGCGAACGGCTTGGAACGCTTGGCCAGGTCGCGCAGGAAGCTGAGTACCTGGTCGCTGGACTCGGCCATCTTGGTTGCCAGGCTCAGCTCGGCATAATTCTTGTAGCCCAGCAGTTCGGCCAGCTCCTGGCGCAGGGCGAGGATTTCCTGCATCACCGGGCCGTTGTCGAATTGGCCGGCATTCGGGCCCTGGTCCGAGGCACGGGTGCAGTAGGCGGCATACAGCTCTTCGCGCAGGGCGCGGTCGTCGGCGTAGGTCATCACCGCGTAGTAGCTGGGGAACTCGAGGGTGATCAGCCAGCCGTCGAGCCCCTTGGCCTGGGCTGCTGCTGCCATCTGCGCCTTGGCCGAGTCGGTCAGGCCGGCGAGTGCGGCTTCGTCGGTCACGTGCTTGGTCCAGGCCTGGGTGGCGTCGAGCAACTGGTTGGAGAAGCGGCTGCCCAGCTCGCTGAGCTTGCTCTGTACTTCGGCGTAGCGCTGCTGCTTGTCCGCCGGCAGGTCGATACCCGACAGGCGGAAGTCACGCAGGGCATGCTCGAGGATAGTCTTTTGCGCCACGTCGAAGCCGGCGGCCTCCGGGCTGTCGATCAGCGCCTGGTAGGCTTCGAACAGCGCACGGTTCTGCCCGAGTTCGGTAGAGTAGGCGCTGAGCGCCGGCAGGCATGACTCATAGGCCTCGCGCAGCTCCGGGCTGTTGCACACCGCATTGAGGTGGCTGACCGGGCTCCAGGCGGCGCCCAGACGGTCGTTCAGTTCGTCCATGGCTAGCACCAGGCCGGCCCAGGTGGGGTTCTTGCCTTGCTTCTCGAGGATCTCGGCAATGGCTTTACGGTTGTCGGCCAGGATCGCTTCGATCGCCGGCAACACGTGTTCGGCACGGATTTGCGAGAAGGGCGGCAGATCGTAGGACTGCAGAAGCGGGTTGTTCGCACTCACGGTTTGGATACCTTGGCAGAAGAAACACTGCCCCATCTTAATTACAATCGACGCCGACCGCAGCAGGCAGCCTGCCTATCGGCACAGATGAGAGACGCTATCATGGCCATCCGAAGCTTCCAGCAACACACTCCGAAAGTTGGACCACGGGCCTTCGTCGACCGTTCGGCGGTCGTGCTGGGCGACGTGGAGATCGGTGAGGACAGCTCGGTGTGGCCGCTGACCGTGGTGCGCGGCGACATGCACCGTATCCGCATCGGCGCACGCACCAGCGTGCAGGACGGCAGTGTCCTGCACATCACCCACGCCAGCTCGTTCAACCCTGACGGCTTCCCGCTGATCATCGGCGACGAGGTGACCATCGGCCACAAGGTCATGTTGCATGGCTGCACCCTGGGCAACCGCATCCTGGTCGGCATGGGCAGCACCATCATGGATGGCGCCATCGTCGAGGACGAAGTGATCATTGGCGCCGGCAGCCTGGTACCGCCGGGCAAACGCCTGGTCAGCGGCTACCTGTACATGGGCAGCCCGGTACAACAGGCGCGGCTGCTGAACGACAAGGAGCACGCGTTCTTTGCCTACAGCGCCAGCAACTATGTGAAGCTCAAGGACCAGCACCTGGCCGAAGGCTTCGATCAACCTGAATGACCGCATTCGCGGGCTTGCCCGCTCCTACAGGTCTAGTGGGGTCTTCAAGGCCAGCGCTGTACCTGTGGGAGCGGGCGAGCCCGCGAAGAACGCCACGCAGCACTCAAGTGGAACCTATGTAAATGCACCAGCAGAACATCCTCTTCGACCTTGACGGTACGCTGACCGACCCACGCCTGGGCATCACCCGCTCGATCCAGTACGCCCTGGCCAAGCTGGGCATCGACGAGCCGGACCTGGCCCGCCTCGAGCACTTCATCGGCCCGCCCTTGCTGCAGGCGTTCATGCAGTTCTACAGCTTCGACGAGGCCAAGGCCTGGGAGGCGGTGAATTTCTACCGGGAACGCTTCCGCGTCACCGGCCTGTACGAAAATCTGGTGTTCGAAGGTGTGCCGGAATTGCTCGCGGCCCTGAACAGCCAAGGTCGCACGCTGTATATCGCCACCTCCAAGCCTTGGGAATTCGCCCGAGAAATCGCCCGCCACTTCGCCTTCGACCACCATTTCAAGGTGATCTACGGCAGTGAGCTGGATGGCACGCGCACCAACAAGGTCGAGCTGATTCGCCATCTGCTGGACGAAGAAGGGCTCGACCCGGCGCAGACGCTGATGATCGGTGACCGCAAGCATGACCTGATCGGTGCGCGCAGCAACGGCTTGCAGGCGGTGGCGGTGGGGTATGGGTTTGGCAGCCAGGAGGAGTTGATGGCGGAGGAGCCGGCCTATCACTTTGCAACCTTGGCTGAAATGCATCGGGCGTTTCTCGAGGCTTGAGGGCCATGGGGCTGCTTTGCAGCCCATCGCGACGCAAGGCCGCTGCTACCAGGGCCGCGTAGGCTTTGCACCGCGATGGGCAGCAACATCTGACGGGGCAACCATCAACCGCTGCAACGCCGCCTTGCGCTCTTCGATCGGCAGCCTTCCCAACTGCTCCACCCGCTCGTAAAACCGCGCCCAGTCCCCACCCACCTCGCGGAACAGCGCCGCGAACGCTGGCACCCACTGGTCATACAGCCCGAACGGCAACAGCTTGGCATTGTTCATCGGCCCGTATACCCAGGCGTCGTAACGCTTGTCGCCGCCCCATTGGCCATCACGCAGCAGCTGGTACTCTCGCCTCAGCCGTTCGAACTCAGCCTGCTTGGCCACCCGCTTGTGCGCCTCATCCAGCGGCCCGGCATAAACAGCCTGCAACCGCTCGCGGCTGGCCAGCACCAGCCGGATGAACTGGTCACGCTGCTGCCCCTGGGCCTGGTCAACCACTGCGAGCCCGCGCGCCACGCGCCATTGCCGCGTGCCCTCCTGCTCGACAAAGGAGGCAAATGATTCGTTGAACTCGGTGTCGTCCTGCACATAGAAGCGCTGGTGGGCCAGCTCGTGGAAGATCAGCGTGGCCAGGCGCTCATCGCCCCAGCCAACCATTGTCGACAGGATCGGGTCATCGAACCAGCCCAAGGTCGAATAGGCCTCCACGCCGCTCACGTACACGTCCATGCCGTCCTGCCGCATCAGCGCCGCAGCCCCGCGTGCCGCGCCAAGCTGGTAGTAACCGCGATACGCCACGCAGCCGGCGATCGGGAAGCAGTGCGTGACCGGCTGCAACGACAACTCGGGCGTGGCGAACACATTCCACACCACGTAGGGCCGACCGAGTTCCACGTAGACCCGGTAGCTGCGATTATCCGGCAGTTTCAGCTGTTGGCTGGCAAACACACGCGCCTGTTCAGCATGCGTCAGGCGCTCACGTAATTGCGGCGGCGTAGCAGGATCGGCCACCAGCCGCTCCACCGACTGACGGGCGCGCAGCAGTTGCCACTGGCCTTCGGCCAACTGCCCATAATAGGCCGTACTGGCGCAACCGTTCAGCAGGAGCGCGGCAAGCGGGGGAACCAAACGCGTAAAAATGCGGTCGAGTGCCCCAGGGCCCGAGCGCTGAACAAGAAAAAATCCACGCATCCGGTACGTCAGACTCGCTGTAGGCCGTTTCACTTCAAGATTATCTCGCCAAGGGGGAGTTTCGCCATGCGCGCACTGTTGGTCGCCGGCTCACTGTTGCTGTTATCCGCCTGCTCGACCCTGCCAGACCCTGACCCGAACCAGGCGTGGATCGACCTCACCCCGTACGACAATACCTCGTTGCATGCGCTGCAAGTCGATGAACGAGACTGGGCCGACAGCCGCTATTTCGAAGTGCCGCCCGGCAGCCACGAGCTGACCGTGCGCTACCAGTTCCCGGTTACCCCCAGCAATATCGGCCCAGTCGACGAGCCGCTGTGGCGCGACTGCCAGGTCAAGCTGACCTTCAAGGACTTCAGCGCCGGCCAGCGTTACCAGCTGCAGGCGGGCAGCATCGGTTTCCGTCCCTGGATCAAGCTCTACGACCATCAGCAGAAGCTGGTCGGGCAGGGCTTGCCTGCGGGCTGCCAGCACAGCTGACAGGCGCAAATGGCGCTATGCTTGTACCTTGTGAATCGCAAGCGGGAGTCTTGCCATGCGCCAGCCGATGATGCTGATCGCTCTCAGTACCCTGGGGGCCTGCGCCAGCCCCTTGCCGCCCGTCGATCCCAAGCAGGCCTGGGTCGACCTGTACACCATGACTCCGGGCAGGGTAATCATGGCCGACCGCCTCGACGGCAAGCGTCTGGATGATGGCCGTTACTTTCAGGTGACGCCCGGCAAGCACGAGCTGGTCGTGCGTTTCGATTACGAGATCTACTCAGGCGGCATTACTACCGACCCAAGAGACCGCACCTGTTACCTGACCGTGCGCTTCGACAACTTCAAGGCCGGTGAACGCTATCGCCTGGAGGCAAGGGCACCGGTGATGGAGCCGCAGGTGCTGCTGTATGACGGCAACCGCAAGGTGGTGGTCAACGAACCCAGCGAAGTGTTCTGCATCCCCTGAATCCGGGGCTGCAACGCAGCCCCAGGTTGCGAAGCTACTGATCGTTCTTCTGGTAGATGATCTTCCTGGTCCCGCCATCGCAGGTCCCGACGACCATGTTCGGGTCCTTGACCTCGCTGTTGGGCACGATCTCCAAGGTGTAGGAGGCAACCCCCTGGGCCTGTATCTTGGCCTCGATCTCGGCCTTGAGCTCCTCGCACGGCTTTACCGCCGCCAATGCAGAAGTGGCGATTAGGGAAGCCAACACGGCGATTGCTACGCGTATCATGAAACGGCTCCTCAAAGGGCAGCATGCTGCCGACGCGGTCTAGCCTACAGCAAATTGCCCCCATTGCACCGCTTCAACCCACCAGCGCCGCATCCAGGCTGATCTTGGCGTTGAGCACCTTGGACACTGGGCAGCCGGCCTTGGCTTTGTTGGCGATCTCCAGGAACTGCGCCTCGCTTGCCCCGGGCACCTTGGCCCGCAATACCAGGTGCACGGCGGTAATGGCAAAGCCATCAGGTTGCTTGTCGAGTGTCACCTCGGCAGCCGTGTCGATGCGCTCGGCGGTCAGCCCCGCTTCACCCAGCATCATCGACAGCGCCATCGAGAAACAGCCAGCATGTGCCGCACCGATCAGCTCCTCCGGGTTCGTGCCGGGCGACCCTTCGAAACGGGTATTGAAGCCATAGGGGTTCTGCTTGAGCGCCCCGCTTTCCGTGGAAAGCAGGCCCTTGCCGTCCTTCAGGCCACCTTGCCAGATCGCCGATGCTGTCTTTTTCATGCTGCCTCCTGGTTACTGGGTTACAGACGTCTACCGGTTCAGAGGCCTGTCGCGCCGGGCAAGTTCAGCGCAATCTGACTGCAGGCATTGAATCCAACGAATGCGCCCATACAGAGTCAAAAAGGCCTCTGGCCAACTACTTCCGCGGAGGCTCCATGACACAGCTGCGTGACCTGAAAATATCCACCCTCGACTTGGTGCCGGTGCGCGCCGACGCCGGCCCGGCGCAGTCGCTACGCAACTCGCTGGACCTGGCGCAACACGTCGAACGCTTTGGCTACCACCGCTTCTGGGTGGCTGAGCACCACAACATGGACGGCATCGCCAGCTCGGCAACTGCAGTACTGATCGGCTACCTGGCCAGCGGTACTTCGAGCATTCGCGTGGGTTCCGGCGGGGTCATGCTGCCCAACCATGCACCGCTGGTGATCGCCGAACAGTTCGGCACCCTGGCCAGCCTGTACCCGGGGCGTATCGACCTTGGCCTGGGCCGCGCTCCGGGTTCCGACCAGATGACCGCCTACGCCCTGCGCCGCGACCGTGCTGGCGGCCCGGACGATTTCCCGGACGATGTCGAGGAGCTGTCGCGTTATCTTGGCCCGCGTACCGATGACCAGAAAGTCATCGCGGTGCCAGGTCACGATACCGATGTGCCCATGTGGCTGCTTGGCTCCAGCCTGTTCAGTGCCCAGTTGGCCGGCATGCGCGGCATGCCCTACGCCTTCGCCTCGCACTTCGCACCACGCTACATGCACGAGGCGATCCGCGTGTACCGCAACCACTTCAAGCCCTCCACCACGCTGGACAAACCGTACGTGATGGTGGGCATTCCCATGGTCGTGGCTGAAACCGATGAAAAGGCCGAATACCTGGCCACCTCGGTGTACCAGCGCATCCTGGCGCTGATACGCGGGCAGAGCCTGATGCAGAAGCCGCCGGTGGCGAGCATGGATGGCCTGTGGCTACCGCATGAGCGAGAGGCGGTGGGCAGCTTCCTGGGCCTGGCGATGATCGGTAGCCCGCAGAAAGTGCGGGCCAAGGTGGAAGTACTGCTGGAGCAGACCGGGGCGGACGAGCTGATCTTTACCTGTGACCTGTATGAGCATGCCGACCGGGTGCGGTCCTATGAACTGCTGGCGCAGGCCCTCAGGGCCGAATGACCTTCGGCGCCGGCAAACCCGCCGCGGTCACCTGTAGGCGCGGCCCTTCGCGACACAAGGCCGCGCCTACACGGACAGCGCCATGGTCAACGCCTATCTGTCCGGCGATGACGCCATGCCATCAGCCACGGCGATACACGATCTCTTTGGTACCGGCCTCGCAGCTACCAATCACCTTGCCCGCCGGTTCGCCCTTCTTCACTACTTCCAGGGTGTATCCCTGAACACCCTTGGCATCCAGCTTGGCCGCAATCTCCGCCTTCAGCTCTTCGCAGGGCTTGCCTGCTGCCAACGCACCACCGGCCAGGCTCATCAGACCCAGCGCCAGAATCAGTTTGTTCATCGATTACTTTCCTTGTGCAGACGCGATCAGAAAGGGCGCCTGCCGAGGCGCCCGCTTCTTGAATATCCCATCCTGCCGGACTCATCCAGCCCGGTAACATTTCAGCTGTTGGCGATACGGAACCCAACCTTCAGCGTGACCTGGAAGTGCGCCGCCTTGTTGTCGCGGATATGGCCACGGGTGTCGACCACCTCGAACCACTCCAGGTGCTTGATGCTCTTCCCGGCTTCGGCGAGGGCATTGTTGATCGCCTCTTCTATGCTGGTGGTCGAAGACCCTACCAGCTCGATCTTTTTGTACGTGTGATGATCGGTCATGAGCACTCTCCTTGGATGACGGTGTGATTGAGCCTAGCAGCGTAGGCAGGGTTTACCTGCGAGCCGGCACGAATGTGGAAAGTTCGATCGCACTTTCGCTTCGCTTGGCAGTCGCAACCTCTACAGCCCACAACGCTAAGGAGAGTCAACATGCCCCGCAATTCGCTGCGTAAAGCGTCCCTGGAAAGCATGGAAGCCGAGATCGAAAGCCTGCTGAAGAGCCTGGAAAGCCTCAAGCATGACGCGTCGGAAGAGTCCCAGAAGTCGGTCAAGGCCATCCGCAGCAGCGCCGAGAGCGCCCTTCGTCATTCTCGTAGCCTGCTGAGCGATGCCTACGAAGAAGTGAAGCAGCGCACCCGCCAGACCGGTATCGCTACCCGTGACTACGCCCAGCAGCACCCCTACACCACGGCAGGCGTTGCCCTCGGTGCAGTGGGCCTGCTGGCGGCCTACCTGCTGTGCAAACGCAACTAGGCGCCTTGTCCGGCCAGTTCGGCACGTAGCCACTGCGCCAATTGCTCGGCGCGCCCGTCCACGGCGCGCCGGGGCACCCATAACGCCAGCACCGCAGACGTGCCAGAAAACCCCCAAGGCGCACTCAGGCGCCCGGCCCGCAGGTCATCGGCGACCAACGGCTGCGGAGCAATCGCGACGCCCAGGCCCGCCACGGCAGCTTCCAGCAGGTAATACAGGTGCTCGAACGCTTGCCCGTAGTGCAGTGCCGCCGGGTCCAGCCCTTGTTTCGCCACCCAGGTCGGCCAGGCCTGCGGGCGCGAGGTGGTGTGAAGCAAGGCTTCGCCGAGCAAGGCGTTGGCGGGCGCACCCTGCAAGCGCCCGAAACCGTTAAAATGCGGGCTGAGCACTGGCCCGATGCGTTCCTCGGCCAGCACGTGCACCTGCATATCCGCCGGCCAGGGTGGCTCGGCATACACCAACAGCGCATCCAGCCCCGGCCGGCGCGGGTCGAGGTCGCCTTCGCCTGCCGACAGGTGCAGGCGCAGCTCGGGCAAATCGGCCTTCAGCCGCCCCAGCCGCGGGATGAACCAGCGCGCCAGCAGGCTGCCCGAGCAGCCCAGCACGAACGGCGCCTCGCTCACGTCACGGCTGAGCTCGACACATACGCTGCGCAGCCGGTCGAAGGCTTCGCCGCTGGCATCACGCAGACGCATACCGGCATCTGTGAGTTTGATGCCGCGCCCATCCTTGACGAACAGCGCTACGCCCAAGTGCTCCTCAAGCACCTTGAGTTGCCGGCTGACTGCGCCATGGGTAACGTGCAACGCTTCAGCCGCCTGGCTGACGCTATTCAGCCGGGCGGTGGCCTCGAAGGCCCGCAGGGCGTTGAGGGGAGGGAGGTCGTGGGCCATGTTACCTGTGAGTTTTCCTGACAAGTTTGCGCAATCTTATCGGTTTTCAGCCGGGCCTGTCGTGGTTAGAGTAAAGCCCATCACTCATCCATTACGCCCTGGAGCGCCCCATGACCCAGTCCCAATACCGCCCCGGCCCCGACGCCAACGGCCTGTTCGGCTCGTTCGGCGGCCGCTACGTGGCCGAAACCCTGATGCCTCTGGTGCTGGACCTGGCCCGCGAATACGAGGCAGCCAAGGCTGACCCGAAATTCCTTGAAGAGCTGGCTTATTTCCAGCGCGACTACATTGGCCGCCCCAACCCGCTGTACTTCGCCGAGCGCCTCACCGAACACTGCGGCGGCGCCAAGATCTTCTTCAAGCGTGAAGAGCTGAACCACACCGGTGCGCACAAGGTGAACAACTGCATCGGCCAGGTTCTGCTGGCCAAGCGCATGGGCAAGAAGCGCCTGATCGCCGAAACCGGTGCCGGCATGCACGGCGTGGCGACCGCCACCGTCGCGGCCCGCTTCGGCCTGCCTTGCGTGATCTACATGGGCGCCACCGACATCGAGCGCCAGCAGGCCAACGTATTCCGCATGAAGCTGCTGGGCGCCGAAATTGTCCCGGTCACCGCTGGTACTGGCACCCTGAAAGACGCCATGAACGAGGCCCTGCGCGACTGGGTCACCAACGTCGAAGACACCTTCTACCTGATCGGTACCGTGGCCGGCCCACACCCGTACCCAGCCATGGTCCGCGACTTCCAGTCGATCATCGGCAAGGAAACCCGCGCCCAGTTGCAAGAGAAGGAAGGCCGCCTGCCAGACAGCCTGGTCGCCTGCGTCGGCGGCGGCTCCAACGCCATGGGCCTGTTCCATGAATTCCTTGAAGAACCGAGCGTGCAGATCATCGGCGTCGAAGCTGGTGGCCACGGTGTGCATACCGACAAGCATGCTGCCAGCCTCAACGGCGGCGTCCCAGGCGTGCTGCATGGCAACCGCACCTACCTGCTGCAGGATGCGGATGGCCAGATCACCGACGCCCACTCGATTTCCGCCGGCCTGGACTACCCGGGCATCGGCCCGGAGCACGCCTACCTGCACGAAGTGAAACGTGTGGAATACGTCAGCATCACCGACGATGAAGCGCTGGATGCGTTCCACGCCACCTGCCGCCTCGAAGGCATCATCCCGGCCCTGGAAAGCTCCCATGCGCTGGCCGAAGCGATCAAGCGTGCACCGAAGCTGCCCAAGGACCACCTGATGGTCGTGTGCCTCTCGGGCCGCGGTGACAAAGACATGCAAACCGTCATGAACCACATGGCCGCCCAGGAGAAACAGGCATGAGCCGTCTTGAACAACGCTTCGCCGAGCTTAAGGCCGAAGGCCGCTCGGCACTGGTCACCTTCATCACTGCGGGCGACCCTGGCTATGACGCCTCGCTGCAGATCCTGAAGGGCCTGCCGGCAGCCGGTGCCGACGTGATCGAACTGGGCATGCCGTTCACCGACCCGATGGCCGATGGCGTGGCCATCCAGCTGGCTACCCTGCGTGCCCTGGAAGCCGGCCAGACCTTGGCCAAGACCCTGCAGATGGTTCGCGATTTCCGTGTGGAAAACCAGACCACCCCGATCGTGCTGATGGGCTATTACAACCCGATCCACCGCTTTGGTGTGGAACAGTTCGTGGCCGAAGCCAGGCAAGCGGGCGTCGATGGCCTGATCATCGTCGACCTGCCGCCAGAGCACGACGCCGAACTGGCCACCCCGGCCCAGGCCGCAGGCATCGACTTCATCCGCCTGACCACCCCGACCACCGACGATGCGCGCCTGCCGCGCGTGCTGGAGCGCAGCTCCGGGTTCGTCTACTACGTGTCGGTGGCCGGTGTGACCGGCGCCGGCTCGGCCACTACCGAACACGTGACCGAGGCCATTGCCCGTCTGCGTCGGCATACCGACCTGCCGATCAGCGTCGGTTTCGGCATTCGTACGCCGGAGCAGGCGGCGAACATCGCTCGCCTGGCGGATGGTGTGGTGGTGGGCTCGGCACTGGTCGATAAGATTGCCCAGGCCAAGAGTGCCGAGCAGGCTGTCGACGATGTACTTGGCCTGTGCTCGGCACTGGCTGAAGGAGTACGCGGTGCGCGACGCTAAAGCCCGCTGCCTGCTTCGCGGGTAACCCCCCACAGGTCCGCACAGTCTTCAACATCTGTGCGGTCCTTGTGTCAGCAGGTTTACCCGCGAATAGGCCAGCACCGGCAACGCCAGCCAAGCGGGGCTTTGCCTGTAAACATTCCCCTATGAACCTAGCATTTCTACCAGTAGCGCAAGCAGGGCAAAACCCAGATCCTACCCACTCCTACTACCTGAAGGAGTAGGTTTCATGCGCTATTTGATTGGCTTCACCATGGCTACACTGCTGTCGAGCGGCGTCTTCGCTGCTACTTGCCCGGACGTGGCTTCGATTACTCAAGAGGCCGATACGGTAAAGGAAACCGAAGGTGGCACTGACGTTGTACTCGAAGGCTACCGCTACTCGGCAAACAATGCTGACGGTGAATGGACAGGGTTCACCCCGCATGCAGAAGAAGCTGACTTGAGTGCATTCAAACCTGCGCCATCAGCGCCAAATGCCACCCCGCCGGTTTGCCGTTATGAAGATGGTAAAGATGGCGCAATCAGCCTTTCACTCCAAAAGTGATGCCATGGAAGGGCCTGAGCAATAGTGGCATCAGGCCCTTTACCGTAAATTCAACTCCAAAAAATCGAAAGATCCAGAGGTCGCACAGCCCCCATCCAGATCGCATGGTCCCGATGGTCCGCCAGCTCATCCCCGGTCAGCGGATGCATGAACACCACCAACCCCTTGCGATACAACGCCAGCCAAGGCAACACCACACCCACCACCTCCGGCCCGAACGCCAGCTGGCAGCTCCAGTCCGGGTGCGGCCCCACCGGCTTCTGGTGCATGCGTCCCATGGTCACCGGAAACAGTCGCGCAGCCTCTTCGCACAGTTCACGGGCCTGGTCCATGGTCGCTGCGTCGTAATACACGTGGGCGTGGTAACCCCTGATCTTCTGCACGATAACTCCTGATTGCGGTCCAACCATCACCACCGGCAAAGGGAGTGATGCAGTGAAAAACGCCGAGACCCCTGTGTTCAAGCTGGTCCTGTTCGGGCCTGAAAGCAGCTTGGGCAATGCCCTGATGGTCGAACTGCTGTCGCGCCAGCACGAAGTCACGGCCGTGGTGAATGACCTCAACCGTCACGCGCCGCGCCCGGGCCTGCATTTTAAGATAGGCGGACTGGGTGATGCCGACCAGGCGGAACAGGGCGCGGCAGGGGGTTCGGCGGTGATTGCCCTGTTATCCACGCTGGCGCCCGGAGACCTGCCAGGCCAGGCCCGCATGAGCGAAGCGTTGGTGGCGGGGCTCAAGCGTACGACTATACGCCGGCTGTTGCTGGTGGGCGATTTCGATGTACTGGATGAGCCAGGCAAGTACAGCGAAGCGGAGCGGGAATGCGTGGACCAGGTGGTCGACGGGTTGCAACGCAGTGCATTGCACTGGACGTTGATCAATTCGCCGCCGGAACTGCCCGGGTTGGGGATGGAGCATTTTCGCAGCACCGAGGGCACGCTGGAGCCGGGGCTGGGTGAGCCGTTGCGGCACTTGGCGAGGGTCGCAGCGGGAATGGTGGATATGCTGGAGCTGGATTTGCACCGGGGCGAGCATCTGAACTTCGTGGTCTAGATTTTGGGGCCGCAAAGCGGCCCCAAAATCTCAAAGGCTGCGCTCCCGCTCCAGCCAATCCACAAACCGCTCGATCAACGCCCCACGCCGCTTGCGCGGCGGCAACACTGCGTAATACCCGCGCGCCGAACGCAAACTCCCTTCCAGGGGTCGACACAGCAACCCTTGCTCCACCAACCCGTCCACCAGATGACCCCAGCCAATTGCCACGCCTTGGCCGGCGATCGCCGCCTGAATCAGCAACGTATAGTTATCAAACCGCAACTGCCCGGCCGGCGGCGGGCTGGCCACGCCAAACCCGCGAAATACCCCCGCCCAGTCGAACCAGCGGCTGGCCTGCTCGCCCTTCAAGTGCAGCAACGGCAATCGTTGCAAAGCCTCGGCTGACAAGGGTTTGCCATGAATCAGCCGAGGACTGCAGACCGGGAAAACTTCCTCGTCGAACAACCAGCGGCTCTCGCCCTGGTGAAAGCGCCCGTCACCAAACAGCACTGCCACATCGATGTCCGGGCGCAACATGCCCTGGCTGCGTTCACCCGTCACCAGGCTCACATCCACCTGTGGATAAGCCTGGTGAAAGCGCTGCAACCGTGGCATCAGCCAGAACGCCGCGAAGGCGAAGTCGGTCGCTACCTGCAGCACCTCGCGCTGGCCTCGCCCGCAGACCTCAGCGACGCCGTCATCCATGGCCTGCAGGCCCTGATGCACCTGTTCGAACAACACCTGGCCAGCCTCGGTCAGCTCGATGCCCCGGTAAATGCGGTCGAACAGGCGCGTGCCCAACTGAGCCTCCAGCCGTTTGACCTGCTGGCTGACCGCCGGCTGCGTGGTGCCCAGCTCCAGCGCCGCAGCAGTAAAGCCACGCAGCCGCGCGGCAGCCTCGAATACGCGCAAGGTATCCAGTGACAGGTCAGCGAGGTTATCAAACATAAGCTGGGCTAATCCTACTCATTGTCCGCCATGGGCTTTACCCATGTTATCCACAGCCGCATCTTGATAGGCAAGCGGTTCGCATAACTACCAACGATGGAAGCCACCATGACGCGCCCGAATATTCTGTTCATCATGGCCGACCAGATGGCCGCGCCCCTGCTGCCGATCTACGCCCCTTCGCCGATCCAGATGCCGCACCTGAGCCGCCTGGCCGAACAGGCCGTGGTGTTCGACGCCGCCTACTGCAACAGTCCATTGTGCGCCCCGTCCCGTTTCACCCTGGTCAGCGGCCAGTTGCCCAGCCGCATCGGCGCCTATGACAACGCCGCCGACTTCCCCGCCGATGTGCCGACCTACGCCCACTACCTGCGCCGCCTGGGCTACCGCACTGCGCTGTCAGGCAAGATGCACTTCTGTGGCCCGGACCAGTTGCATGGCTACGAAGAGCGTCTGACCAGTGATATCTACCCGGCAGACTACGGCTGGGCGGTGAACTGGGATGAACCGGATGTGCGCCCCAGCTGGTACCACAACATGTCCTCGGTGCTGCAGGCCGGCCCTTGCGTGCGCACCAACCAGCTGGATTTCGACGAAGAAGTGCTGTTCAAGGCGCGCCAGTACCTGTACGACCACGTCCGTGAAAACGATGGCCGGCCGTTCTGCCTGACCGTGTCGATGACCCACCCGCACGACCCGTACACCATCCCCAGGCGCTACTGGGATCGCTACGAGGGCGTGGATATCCCCATGCCGCGCGCCGAGTTCGCGCAGGCGGAACTCGACCCCCACTCGCAGCGCCTGCTGAAGGTCTACGACCTGTGGAACAAGCCACTGCCGGTGGACAAGATTCGCGATGCCCGCCGTGCCTACTTCGGCGCCTGCAGCTACATCGACGACAACATCGGCCAGCTGCTGCAAACCCTGGAGGAATGCAACCTGGCCGACAACACCGTGATCGTGTTCTCCGGCGACCATGGCGACATGCTCGGTGAGCGCGGCCTCTGGTACAAGATGCACTGGTTCGAGATGTCGGCCCGGGTACCGCTGCTGGTACACGCGCCGAAGCGCTTCGCCGCGGGCCGTGTGAGCGCCTCGGTATCCACCTGCGACTTGCTGCCGACGCTGGTCGAGCTGGCCGGCGGGGCTGTGGATAACAACCTGCAGCTGGATGGCCGCTCGCTGCTCGGCCACCTGCAAGGGCAGGGCGGCCATGACGAGGTGATTGGCGAGTACATGGCCGAAGGCACTGTCGGGCCGCTGATGATGATCCGCCGCGGGCCGTACAAGTTCGTGTACAGCGAAGACGACCCATGCCTACTCTATGACCTGAGCCGCGACCCGCACGAGCGGGAGAACCTCACCAGCAGCCCGGACCACCAGGCGCTGCTGCAGGCATTTGTCGATGAAGCACGGCACCGCTGGGATATCCCCAGCCTGCGCCAGCAGGTGCTGGCCAGCCAGCGCCGCCGCCGCCTGGTGGCCCAGGCGCTGGCCATCGGCAAGCTGAAAAGCTGGGACCACCAACCCCTGGTGGACGCCAGCCAACAGTACATGCGCAACCACATCGATCTCGACGACCTCGAGCGCAAGGCACGTTATCCAAAGCCCGCACCCTTGGAATGAGTAAAGAGAGGCCGCCATGCATAAGTTCTCCGCCGCCGTGTTCGCCCTGGCCATCAGTCTGGGCGTGGGCACCGCTTACGCCGCCGACAGCGACACGCAATGCACCACCGTGAAATTGGCCGACCCTGGCTGGAGCGACATCGCCTCGACCAACGCCCTGGCTCGCCTGCTGCTGGAAAGCCTGGGTTATCAGGTGAAGATCGACAGCCTGGCTGTACCGATCATCTACGGCGGCCTCAAAGATGGTCGCGTCGATGCCTTCCTCGGCAACTGGATGCCCGCGCAGCAGGGCTTTCATGACAAGTTCATCGCCAATGGCGACGTGAAGCAGCTGTCGCGCAACCTGGAAGGAACCGAGTTCACCCTGGCAGTGCCCGATTATGTGTGGAACGCCGGGGTCAAGGACTTTGCCGACCTGCAGAAACACGCCGACCAGTTCGACAAGAAGCTTTACGGGATTGGCTCCGGGGCCCCGGCCAACCTGTCGCTGAAGGAAATCATCGACAAGAATGAATTCAACCTTGGCCAGTGGAAACTGGTGGAGTCCAGCGAACAGGCGATGCTGGCGCAGGTCGACCGGGCGGTGAAAAAACAGCAGTTCATCACGTTCCTCGGCTGGACCCCGCACCCGATGAACGTGAAGCTGAAAATGCATTACCTGACCGGCGGGGAAAAGTGGTTCGGCAGCAAAGGCGACGTCTATACCTTGACCCGCAAGGGTTATCCACAAGCCTGCCCCAATGCGGCGAAGCTGCTGGAGAACCTGAAGTTCACGCTGGATATGGAGAACAGCATCATGGCCGAGGTTGTGGACAAGAAGATCAGCTTCGATGATGCGGCCAAGGCTTGGCTGAAGGCGCACCCCGAGTTACTGGAAGGGTGGTTGGCCGGGGTGACGACCAAGGCCGATGGCAATGCGCTGGAGGCCGTCAAAGCCAAACTGTAACCTCACAAGCAAAACCTCTATCCCTGTGGGAGCGGGCATGCCCGCGAACACCGGCGAAGCCGGTGCCATCCACCGCGGCGGCTTCTTCGCGGGCGCGCCCGCTCCCACAGGGATTGGCGAAACAGTAAGGAATGTGGATAACCCATGCATCGCCTCACTCACCTGCTGCCCTTCCTCTCCTGGCTCCCCCGCCAATCGGGCCGCAGCCTGCGCCAGGACCTGCTGGTGGGCCTGAGCGGTGCAATCCTCGCCCTGCCGCAATCCATCGCCTATGCCCTGATCGCCGGCCTGCCGGCCGAGTACGGGCTGTACGCCGCCATTGTGCCAGTGCTGATCGCCTGCCTGTGGGGCTCGTCCTGGCACCTGATCTGCGGACCGACCGCTGCCATCTCTATCGTCCTCTACGCCAGCACCAGCCCGCTGGCCGTGGCCGGCAGTACCGACTATGTCACCCTGGTGCTGTTGCTGACCTTCCTCGGCGGCATCTTCCAATTGCTGCTCGGGCTATTGCGCTTCGGTGCGCTGGTCAACTTCGTTTCCCATTCCGTGGTACTCGGCTTCACCCTGGGCGCTGCCATCGTCATTGCCCTGGGCCAGCTGCCCAACCTGCTGGGCATGGACCTGCCCAGCCAGGCCACTGCGCTGAAAACCGTGCAGGACCTGGCCAGCCACGCCGGCGAGATAGACCTGCCTTCCCTGGTTCTGGGCCTGGCCACCGTGGTGATCGGGGTAGCCTTCAAGCTCTGGCGCCCACGCTGGCCAAGCCTGTTGCTCAGCCTGATCCTGGTCAGCCTGCTAGCCTGGTCGCTACCTGGCGTCTTCGGCCATGTACCACGGGTGCCGGCGTTCACCGGCCAGTTGCCCCCTTTCAGCCCGCTGCCGCTGCTGGATGTGGAGCTGATCCTGCGCCTTTTGCCCAGCGCCGTGGCGGTGGGCATGCTCGGGCTGGTCACCAGCCTGTCGATTGCCCGTTCGTTGTCGGCACGTTCGGAGCAGTTGATCGACGCTGACCAAGAAATTCGCGCTCAGGGCCTATCGAACATGATTGGGGCGTTTTTCTCCGGTTACCTGTCTTCCGGTTCCTTCACCCGCTCCGGGTTGAGCTATGACGCTGGCGCCCGCTCGCCGCTGGCCGGGGTGTTCTCGGCGCTGTGGGTGGCGCTGTTTGCTGTCGCCGGGGCCGGGCTGATCGCGCACCTGCCGATTCCGGCCATGGCCGGCAGCATTCTGTTGATCTGCTGGGGGCTGGTGGACCACCGTGGGATTCGGGCGCTGTTCCGGGTCAGCCGCTCGGAGTTCCTGGTCATGGCGCTGACCGCGGCCGCAACGTTGCTGCTGGAGCTGCAAACGGCGATCTATGCCGGGGTGCTGGCGTCGCTGTTCTTCTATCTGAAGCGCACGTCACGGCCCAGGGTCCAGCATAGCCGTGAAGGGGAGGCGGACGTGCTGCGGGTCGGTGGGTCGATCTTCTTTGGCGCGGCGCATTACCTGCAGGTGCGCTTGCAGCGTTGCCAGGGGCCGCACGTGGTGATCGATGCGCGACAGGTGAATTTCATCGACTATTCAGGTGTGGACATGCTGCACCGCGAGGCGCGGCGGTTGCGGCGGTCGGGGGGAAGCCTGACCTTGCACCGGGCCAGGCCGCAGGTGGTCGAGGAATTGCAGAAGCTGGAAGGGGCGCAGTTGTGCCCGATCCGGTTTGACGGGTAAGGTCGAGATGCCGGGGCTGCTTTGCGGCCCCGGCAGTATCAGCCTCGAGCGAGCTGCCGGCGCAGTTCAGCCAACACCGGCGCGGTATCCGGGCGGATCCCACGCCAGATAAAGAAGGCCTCAGCAGCCTGCTCAGCCAGCATCCCAAGCCCATCCAGCACCTTGGCCGCACCCAGCTTCTGTGCCCATTGGCAAAACGGTGTCGGCTCTTTGCCATACATCATGTCGTAGCAAACCGTGCGTCCCGCTTCGACCAGGCTGTCGGCAATCGGCGGCAACTCGCCGGCCAGGCTCGCCGAGGTGGCATTGATGATCACATCCACCGGCTCCTGCAACCAGGCGAAACCGCTGGCCACCACCGGCCCTAGCTCATCGAATTCCCGCGCCAACTGCTCGGCCTTTTCCACGGTGCGGTTGGCGATTACCAGCGACTGCGGCTTGTGCGCCAGGAGCGGCTCCAGCACGCCACGCACGGCGCCGCCAGCACCGAGGATCAGGATGCGCTTGCCTGCCAGCGCGACCCCGGCATTCACCGTCAGGTCACGCACCAGGCCCGCGCCATCAGTATTGTCGCCCTGCAAGCTACCGTCGGCCAGCTTGCTCAGCGTGTTCACGGCGCCGGCGCGCTGGGCGCGCGGGGTCAGGCTGTCACACAGGCGGTAGGCCTCTTCCTTGAATGGCACAGTGACGTTGGCGCCACTGCCTTGCTTGAAAAAGCCACGCGCACAGTCACTGAACTCGTCCAGCGGCGCCAGCAGGGTCGCGTATTCCAGGTCCTCACCGGTCTGCTCGGCAAACAGGCGGTGGATCAGCGGCGACTTGCTGTGGCCGATGGGGTTACCGAAAACGACGTACTGGTCCATGGCGGTTCCTTCGTTGTGCACAGGCTTACTGGCCGAGCCAGTCACGATCCTGCAGGAAATATTCGGTCAGGCGTGCTTCCTCGCTGCCGGGCGCGGCCTTCCAGTCGTAGCCCCAGCGGACCTGCGGCGGCAGCGACATGAGAATGGACTCGGTACGCCCGCCCGATTGCAGGCCGAACAGGGTGCCACGGTCGTAGACCAGGTTGAACTCCACATAGCGGCCACGGCGGTATTCCTGGAACTCGCGCTGTTGCGGGGTGTACGGTGTGTGCTTGCGGCGCTGGACGATCGGCAGGTAGGCGTTGATGTAGGCATCGCCAATGGCGCGCATGAAGGCGAAGCAGGTATCGAAGTCCCATTCGTTCAGGTCATCGAAGAACAGCCCGCCAATACCGCGCGGCTCGCCACGGTGCTTGAGGTGGAAGTAACGGTCGCACCAGGCCTTGTAGCGCGGGTACACGTCGGCACCGAACGGCGCGCAGGCCTGCTCGGCCACGCGGTGCCAGTGGATACAGTCTTCCTCGTTGCCGTAATAGGGGGTCAGGTCGAAACCACCGCCGAACCACCACACGGCTTCTTCACCTTCCTTTTCGGCAATGAAGAAGCGCACGTTGGCGTGGGATGTAGGCACATGCGGGTTGTGCGGGTGGATCACCAGCGACACGCCCAGGGCCTCGAAGCCACGGCCCGCCAGTTCGGGGCGGTGGGCGCTGGCCGACGGCGGCAGGCCGGCACCGAATACGTGAGAGAAGTTGACCCCGCCTTTCTCGATCACCTTGCCGTCGCCGATCACCCGTGTACGGCCCCCGCCACCGGCCTCGCGCACCCAGGCGTCCTCGACGAAGCAGGCACCGCCGTCTTCTGTTTCGAGGGCAGAGCAGATGCGGTCTTGCAGGTCGAGCAGATAGGCTTTCACGGCCTCGGTGCGGCTAGTCATCGGGTCACCAGGAACGGGCAGGGAATAATTCGCCGCGTAGCATACCACCGCCAGCGCGCGTGCCGCAGTTGACGGCGATCAAGCAAAGGCGTCCGATAGAAGGCCTTTCCCGATCCCGACTACAGGAGTGCGAGATGGCCAAGCGTATCCAGTTCAGCCAGCATGGCGGCCCGGAAGTGCTGCAGTTTG
This sequence comes from Pseudomonas sp. Marseille-Q3773, assembly GCF_916618955.1. Classification (NCBI taxonomy): domain Bacteria; kingdom Pseudomonadati; phylum Pseudomonadota; class Gammaproteobacteria; order Pseudomonadales; family Pseudomonadaceae; genus Pseudomonas; species Pseudomonas sp. Marseille-Q3773. Next base: position 4,432,245 of record NZ_OU745390.1, on the reverse strand, counting down.
TGGAATTCGAACCCGCTCCGCCCGGGCCGCAGCAGGTGCGTGTACGTAACCATGCGATCGGCCTGAACTTCATCGACACCTACTTCCGCAGCGGGCTGTATGCACCGCCATCGCTGCCATCCGGGCTGGGTACCGAGGCGGCGGGTGTGGTCGAGGCGGTGGGCGAGGGCGTGACCCGCCTGAAGGTCGGCGACCGCGTCGCCCATGCCGGTGGCCCGCTGGGTGCTTACAGCGAAGTGCATACACTGCCGGAGGCCAACCTGGTCAAACTGCCTGACAACATCAGCTTCGAGCAGGCGGCGGCGGTGATGCTCAAGGGTTTGACCGTACAGTACCTGTTGAAGCAGACCTACGCGGTGAAGCCAGGCGACGTGATCCTGTTCCATGCAGCGGCCGGCGGCGTGGGTTCGTTGGCGTGCCAGTGGGCCAAGGCGCTGGGTGCCAAGCTGATCGGCACCGTCAGTTCTGCCGAGAAAGCCGCACGGGCCAAGACGCTTGGGGCGTGGGCGACCATCGACTACAGCCATGAGGATGTGGCCAAGCGGGTGCTGGAGCTGACTGACGGCAAGAAATGCCCGGTGGTGTATGACGGGGTGGGCGCCGACACCTGGCTGACCTCGCTGGACTGCCTGCAGCCACGTGGTTTGATGGTGAGCTTCGGCAATGCTTCGGGCGCGGTGAGCGGGGTGAACCTGGGCATTCTGGCGCAGAAGGGTTCGCTGTACGTGACCCGGCCGACGCTGGCGAGCTATGCCAACAATGCGGAGAACACCCAGGCCATGGCTGATGATCTGTTTGCGATGATTGGCAGTGGCAAGCTGGTTGTGGATATCCAGCAGCGGTACCCGCTGGGCGAGGCGGCCAAGGCACAGGCGGAGCTGTCGGCGCGCAGGACCGTTGGGTCTACGGTATTGTTGCCTTGATAGGTTGGGAGTGCGTTAGGGCGACGATGTGTACGCCTTGCGGTTTTCAGCGCCTGTGAGACCGAGCGCCGCCCGCGCGGCGTTCGATCCCACAGGCGCTGCTTCTATCAGCCCGGACGCACAACCTCGCCAGTTGCCAGGTTACGAATCACGCTCGGGTTCTTCCGCCCACCCAAAGCCCCACCCAGCACCAGGTCCAGCTGGCCATGGAAGTACTGCTCCACCCGCAACCGGGTCTTGGCCGCCGGGCGTCCGCCGGGGTTGCACGAGGTAGAAATCAATGGCCCCACCAATGCACACAACTCCCGCACCAACGGGTGGTCGCTGACCCGCAGCGCCACCGTGTCATGCTGCCCGGTCACCCACTCTGGCAACAGGTCCTGGTGCGGCACCAACCAAGTGTTTGGCCCCGGCCAGGTGCTGCCCATGCGGTCGATCCAGTCTTCGGGGAAATCCTCGAACAGGAAGTCGAACTGGCGGATGTTGTCGGCTACCAGGATCAACCCTTTATCCACAGGCCGCGACTTCAGCGCCAGCAGGCGATACACCGCGTCCTCGTTCCACGGGTCGCAGCCCAGGCCCCAGACCGCTTCCGTCGGGTAGGCGATCACCGCGCCCGCCCGGATTTCACGTGCGGCTTGTTGCACTCGAAAACTGCTCACCATTTCTGTCACTCCACCTGTCAAACTTGCTTGCGAGCAGTGTACTTAGCCCGCGCGGGCAAACCAACGTCCGGCTTCATTGCTGACCCGGCCTTCCAGCTCAAGTTCGGTAAGCTGCGCCAGCACATCGGCCAGCGGCTGCTCGCTGCAATGCGCCAGGCTTTCGCTGGTCTGTGGTGCAGCATGCAGCAGGGCGAGCAGCGGATGGTCGAATTTGTCCACAACCGCTGGCGGGAGATTTTGCCAGCCCTGCAGGCTCTCCAGAATCTGTTCCACACTTTCCACCAACAGTGCGCCGTCACGGATCAGCTGGTGGCAACCCCTGGCCCCTGGGTGGTGAATGGAGCCGGGGATGGCATACACCTCGCGTCCTTGCTCGGCCGCCAGGCGCGCAGTGATCAGCGAACCACTGGCCAGGCTCGCCTCGACAACCAGCACCCCCAGCGACAGGCCGCTGATGATGCGATTGCGCCGCGGGAAGTTTCCCGGCAAGGGTTCGGCATCCAGCGGGTATTCGGAGACCAGCGTGCTGCCATTTTCGATCATCGCCTGCGCAAGCGCCTTGTGACGCTGTGGATAAAGTTTTTGCAGCCCCGTCCCGAGCACCCCGATCGTACTTCCTCCGGCCTGCAATGCGGCCCGATGAGCGGCGCCATCGATACCCACGGCCAGCCCGCTGGTGATGGTAAAACCGGCCTGCGCCAGGTAGCGGGAAAACGCGCCAGCGTTGTCGATTGCCGGGGGTGAAGCACGCCTGCTACCCACAATCGCCAACTGCGGGCGCTCGAGCAAGGCCGGCTCACCAGCGACGAAAAGCAACGGCGGAGCATCATCGATCTCGGCCAGTAACGGCGGGTAGCCAGGTCCGTCCCACATCAGTAAATGCTGGCCAGGGCCCTCTAACCAGGCCATTGCAGCCAATGCGCCGTCCCGTACTTCGGCGCTGCGTCGGGCATCAATGGTGGCCTGCGGTATGCCCAATGCACGCCAGGCACCCGCCGGTGCGCATAGCGCTGACGAGGCACTGCCAAAGGTTTGCAACAGGCTGCGAAAACGTCGCGATCCGGTCTCCGGCAGGCGGTGCAGGCGCAATCGCGCCTCTAGTTCTGCAGGTGGAATGGGCGACGAATGGTAATGAGGCATGGGGATCATCCTTGATCGAAATGGGGCCATCGGCGTGGCACAAGCTGTGGATAACTTTGTTGATAACGCTTTGACAACCTGTCCATCGAATGGGCTATAAGCGGGCCTTGAAAACCCTAGCCGAGCTTTGCCAGGTGCTGAAATCCCCGTTTCCCTTTATTATGTGTGCTCAGTTTTCAACCGAACGCACAGTGACTGCCTGACCTTATGGCCATCTTGAACATTCTCGAATTTCCGGACCCGCGCCTGCGCACCATCGCCAAACCGGTGACGGAGTTCGACGACGCTCTGCACCAGCTGATCGACGACATGTTTGAAACCATGTACGAAGCCCCCGGCATCGGCCTCGCCGCTACCCAGGTGAATGTGCACAAGCAGGTGGTGGTGATGGACCTCAGCGAAGACCGCAGCGAGCCGCGCGTCTTCATCAACCCCACGGTCGAAGAGCTGACCCATGACATGGGCCAGTACCAGGAAGGCTGCCTGTCGGTACCGGGCTTCTACGAGAACGTCGATCGTCCGCTGCGTGTGCGGGTCAAGGCCCAGGACCGCGACGGCAAGCCCTACGAGCTGGAATGCGAAGGCCTGCTGGCGGTGTGCGTGCAGCACGAATTCGATCACCTCAACGGCAAGCTGTTCGTCGATTACCTGTCGCAGCTCAAGCGCGACCGGATCAAGAAGAAGCTGGAAAAGCAGCACCGCCAGCAAGCCTGATCCCTACCTTCCAGAAGGCTTGCTCCGGCAAGCCTTTTTCTTTTTTGAAGCGAGAACTCCATGCGCATCGTCTTTGCAGGCACTCCAGAGTTTGCCGCCGAACACCTCAAGGCCCTGCTCGACAGCCCGTACGAGATCGTGGCCGTCTACACCCAGCCCGACCGCCCCGCCGGCCGTGGCCAGAAGCTCATGCCGAGCGCAGTCAAGGCCCTCGCCGTGGCCCATGATATTCCGGTGTTGCAGCCGCCGACGCTGCGCAATGCCGAGGCCCAGGCCGAGCTGGCCGCGCTGAAGCCAGACCTGATGGTGGTGGTGGCCTATGGCCTGATCCTGCCGCAGGCAGTGCTGGATATTCCGCGCCTGGGTTGCATCAACAGCCACGCCTCGCTGTTGCCACGCTGGCGCGGTGCCGCACCAATCCAGCGCGCCGTGGAAGCCGGCGACGCCGAGAGCGGTGTGACCGTGATGCGCATGGAAGCGGGCCTGGACACCGGCCCGATGCTGCTCAAGGTGGTCACCCCGATCAGCGCCGAAGACACCGGCGGCAGCCTGCATGACCGCCTCGCCGCAATGGGCCCGCCCGCCGTGGTGCAGGCTATCGCCGGGCTGGCCGACGGCTCGCTGCAGGGGGAAGTGCAGGACGATGCCCTGGCCACCTACGCGCACAAGCTGAACAAGGACGAAGCCCGGATTGACTGGAGCCGCCCGGCGGTCGAGCTGGAGCGCCTGATCCGTGCTTTCAATCCATGGCCGGTATGCCACAGCACCCTCGATGGTGAAAGTGTGAAAGTACTGGCCGCCAGCCTGGCCACCGGCCAGGGTGCACCGGGCACGATCCTTTCGGCCAGCAAGGACGGCCTGGTCGTAGCCTGCGGTGACCAGGCGCTGAGCCTCACCCGCCTGCAGCTGCCCGGCGGCAAGGCCTTGAACTTCAGCGACCTGTTCAACAGCCGCCGCGAGAAATTCGCCAGCGGCAAGGTGCTGGGCCAATGAACCCACGCCTCGCCGCCGCCCGCGCCCTGGCCGCCGTACTCAGCGGCAAGGCCTCGCTGAACAGCTCGCTGCCGGCGCAGCTGGACAAGGTCGATGAGCGCGACCGTGGCCTGACCCAGGACCTTGCCTTTGGCACCGCACGCTGGCAGCCGCGCCTCGACCTGCTGGCCGCGCAGCTGCTGCAAAAGCCGTTCAAGGCCGCTGACGCCGATGTCCAGGCGCTGTTGCTGGTCGGCCTGTATCAGCTGTTCTACACCCGTATTCCGGCGCATGCTGCCATCGGCGAAACCGTGGGTTGTGCAGACAAGCTGAAGAAGCCCTGGGCCAAGGGTTTGCTCAATGCCGTACTGCGTCGCGCCCAACGCGAAGGCGAGGAATTGCTGGCCGGAATGGAGCGCGACCCGGTGGTGCGCACCGCCCATCCGCGCTGGCTGCAGAAATCGCTGAAAGCCTTCTGGCCGGAGCAATGGGAAGCCATCTGCGCCGCCAACAACGCCCACCCGCCCATGATCCTGCGGGTCAACCGTCGACACCACAGCCGCGACGCCTACTTGGCTTTGCTGGCCGAGGCGGGCGTCGGCGCCAGCGCCTGCCAGTACAGCCGTGACGGCATCGTGCTGGCCGAAGCCTGCGATGTGCGTGGCCTGCCGGGCTTTGCAGAAGGCTGGGTGAGCGTGCAGGACGAAGCCGCGCAGCTGTCCGCCGACCTGCTGGAACTGGCCCCCGGCCAGCGCGTGCTGGATGCCTGCTGCGCACCCGGCGGCAAGACCTGCCACTTGCTGGAGGCCGAAGCTGGGCTGGCCCAGGTGGTGGCCATCGACCTCGAAGCCAAGCGCCTGAGCCGGGTGCGCGAGAACCTCGACCGCCTCCAGCTCGACGCCGAGCTGATCGCCTGCGACGCCCGCGACACTACCAGCTGGTGGGATGGCAAGCCGTTCCAGCGCATCCTGCTCGACGCACCGTGCTCGGCCACCGGCGTGATCCGCCGTCACCCAGACATCAAGCTGACCCGTCAGGCCGAGGACATCCCGGCCTTGGCCACGCTGCAGGGTGAACTCCTCGATGCCCTGTGGCCGACCCTGGAAGTCGGCGGCATGCTGCTGTATGCCACTTGCTCCAGCCTGCCTACCGAGAACACCGAAGTGATCGACGCGTTCCTCGCCCGCACGCCTGGCGCCCGCGAGCTGGACCTGGCCACCACGGCCGGCCTGCGTCAGCCCCATGGCCGCCAGCTGCTGGCTCAGGAGGGCGGCCACGACGGTTTCTACTATGCCAAGCTGATCAAGATCGCCGCTTCGCGCGGATAGGAAAACAAGGTAGGGAGTAGCGGATGAAGATCATCATCCTCGGTGCAGGGCAGGTAGGCGGGACGCTGGCAGAGCACCTGGCGAGCGAAGCCAACGACATTACCGTGGTCGACACCGACGGCGACCGCCTGCGCGACCTGGGCGACCGCCTGGATATCCGCACCGTGCAGGGCCGCGGCTCGCTGCCCACGGTGCTGCGCCAGGCTGGCGCCGACGACGCCGACATGCTGGTGGCGGTGACCAACAGCGACGAGACCAACATGGTCGCCTGCCAGGTGGCCTATTCGCTGTTCCACACGCCGACCAAGATCGCCCGGGTACGCGAATCGGCCTACCTCACCCGCGAAGAGCTGTTCGACAACGATCATATCCCGGTCGACGTGCTGATCAGCCCGGAACAGGTGGTGACCAACTACATCAAGCGCCTGATCGAACACCCTGGCTCGCTGCAGGTGATCGACTTTGCCGAAGGCAAGGCCCAACTGGTGGCGGTAAAGGCCTACTACGGCGGCCCGCTGGTGGGCCAGCAACTGCGCCAGATCCGTGCCCACATGCCCAATGTCGATACCCGCGTGGCGGCCATCTTCCGCCGCGACCGACCCATCACGCCACGGGGTGACACGCTGATCGAGGCCGACGACGAAGTGTTTTTCATCGCCGCGAAGAAGGACATCCGCGCGGTGATGGGCGAACTGCGCCGCATCGACGAGACCAACAAGCGCGTGGTCATCGCTGGCGGCGGGCAGATCGGCGAGCGTCTGGCCGAGGCCATCGAAAGCCGTTACCAAGTGAAGATCATCGAGATGAGCCCGGCCCGTTGCCGGCACCTTTCCGACACCCTGGAAAGCACCGTGGTGCTGCAGGGCAGCGCCTCGGACAAGGACCTGATGCTCGAGGAGAACATCGCCGACGCCGACATCTTCCTGGCCCTGACCAACGATGACGAAGCCAATATCATGTCGTCGCTGCTGGCCAAGCGCCTGGGTGCGCGCAAGGTGATGACCATCATCAACAACCCGGCCTATGTCGACCTGGTGCAGGGCGGCGAGATCGACATCGCCATCAGCCCGCAGCTGGCCACCATCGGCACCCTGCTGGCGCATGTACGCCGGGGCGACATCGTCAGCGTGCACTCGCTGCGTCGCGGGGCGGCCGAGGCCATCGAGGCAGTGGCGCACGGCGATGCGAAGTCGAGCAAGGTGGTCGGCAAGGTCATCGAAGACATCGCCCTGCCGCCGGGCACCACCATCGGCGCGATCATTCGCGCCGACGAGGTGATCATCGCCCACGACGACACCCGGATCGAATCGGGCGACCACGTGATCCTGTTCGTTGTGGATAAAAAGCATATCCGTGATGTGGAGAAACTGTTCCACGTCGGCTTGAGTTTCTTCTAGGAAGGCAAGGCATGCGCGAATCATTGGAGAAGATGCTGGCCAAGGGCGTGGATAACCCGTTGCTGAGGTTCGGGCTGGGCAAGGCCTGGCTGGATGAAGGCAACGGCGCTGAAGCGGCGGTGCATCTGGCGCGCTGCGTGGAACAGGACCCGAAGTACTCGGCGGCGTGGAAGCTGCTGGGCAAGGCACATCAGCTACAGGGCGACCTGGCCGCAGCGCGCAAGGCCTGGGAGGAGGGGATCGTGGCGGCACAGGCCCATGGGGACAAGCAGGCCGAGAAAGAGATGGCTGTGTTCCTGAAGAAGCTCAACAAGACATCAGGCTAACGCGGACCCTGTGGGAGCGGGTTCACCTCCCGAATGCGATGCTGGACTCACCGACGCATTCGCGGGTAAACCCGCTCCCACAGGGTCACTGCTACAGCAGGCAGAAGTGCATTCAGCCTGCTGGAAGAGCAGTGGATAACTCAGTACCAGCGCGCTTCGCCCGCCGGGCGCTTCTTGAAGCGCTTCATGCTCCACATGTACTGGCTCGGATACTCGCGCACGTAACGCTCGACCACCTTGCTCATCGCCGCCGCCGATACCGTCACATCAGTGCTGTACATTTCTTCCGGCGCCGCCTCGAGGAACACCTTGAAGCCCGAACCGTCCGGCAAGCGCAGCGCATGCAGGAACACTCCCACCGCCTTGCCACCGGCCAGCATGTTCGGCACGAACTTGCTGGTCAGCGCCTGGGTCCCGAGAAACGGCACGAACACGCCAGCCGACTCCGCCGGTTCCGGGTCGGCAGGAATGCCCACCTGACCGCCACGTCGCACTTCCTTGATGACACTGAGAATGCCTTCCTTGGTCGAAGGCGCCACGCGGTTGCCCATCTGCACCCGCTGCTCACGCAGCAGGTCGTCCACCGCCTTGAGCTTCGGCGGGCGGTAGAAGATGATCGGTTTGCACTGGTTGCAGTAGAAGTGATTCAGCACTTCCCAGTTGCCCAGGTGGCTGGTGATGCCGACCACGCCCTTGCCCGAGGCCAGGGCCTGCTCCAGCACTTCCAGGCCATGCACTTCCTTGACCAGCGCCAGCGAACGTTGCGGCGGCCAGATCCAGGCGCAGGCACTTTCGACGAAGGATTTGCCGATATCTTTCAGCGCACGGCCGACCAGTTGCTCACGCTCGGCCGGGTCCATCTCCGGAAAGCACTTGGCCAGGTTGATGCGCACGACATTGCGCGAGCCATTGGGGATTTTCCACATCAGCCAGCCGATACCCGCGCCGACGCGCTGCACAGCGCCCCAGGGCAGCTTGGCAAACAGACGCAGCACCCCGACCATCAGGGCGCCCTTGAACTTTTCCACAGGCGAATTCCTTATTTCAGCAAGGCGCGCATTGTAACCCCTCAGCGCAACAAGGCGGCGTAGCGATCGCAATCGGTGGTGTGGTCCATGACCATGCCGGTGGCCTGCATGAAGGCGTAACAGATGGTCGGGCCGACGAAGGTGAAGCCGGCCTTCTGCAGGGCCTTGCTCATGGCCTTGGCCTCCTCGGTTACCGCTGGCACCTCACTGCGGCTGGCGAAATGGTTGATCTTCGGTTGCCCGCCGACGAACGACCAGAGCCATTGTGCAGGGTTATCCACAGCCAGCCAGGCCTGGGCATTGCGCCGCGCAGCCTTGAGCTTGAGGCGGTTGCGGATGATGCCGGCGTCCTGCATCAGCGCTTCGATCCGCTCGTCGCTCATGGCCGCCAGTTGCACGGGATCGAAGCCATACAGCACCTCGCGATAACGCTCGCGTTTGCGCAAAACGGTGATCCAGGAAAGCCCGGCCTGGAACCCTTCGAGCAAAAGCATCTCGAACAGCAACGCCGGGTCGCGCTGGGGCGTTCCCCATTCCTGGTCATGGTAGGCCTGGTACAACGGATCGTCGGTACACCAAAAGCAGCGTGGCATAAGGCTCCAATGAGTAGAGGGCGAGGCGAATCAGGTTATACTCCCGCTCTTTACATCCGCATCCCCAGATACAGGTGAATTTCGTGAGCCAGCCTACGCCAGCCGTGCGTACCTTCCAAGACCTGATCCTCGCCCTGCAGAACTACTGGGCCGAGCAAGGTTGTGTGGTGCTTCAGCCCTACGATATGGAAGTAGGCGCCGGCACGTTCCACACCGCTACATTCTTGCGCGCAGTGGGTCCAGAAACCTGGAACGCCGCCTATGTGCAGCCTAGCCGTCGCCCTGCCGACGGGCGGTATGGCGAAAACCCCAACCGCCTGCAGCACTACTACCAGTTCCAGGTAGTACTGAAGCCGAACCCGGCCAACTTCCAGGAGCTGTACCTCGGCTCGCTGAAAGCCATTGGCCTGGACCCGCTGGTGCACGACATTCGCTTCGTCGAAGACAACTGGGAATCGCCGACCCTGGGCGCCTGGGGCCTGGGCTGGGAAATCTGGCTCAACGGCATGGAAGTCACCCAGTTCACCTACTTCCAGCAGGTGGGCGGTATCGAGTGCTACCCGGTCACCGGTGAAATCACCTACGGCCTGGAGCGCCTGGCCATGTACATCCAGGGCGTCGACTCGGTGTACGACCTGGTATGGGCCGACGGCCCGTTCGGCAAGGTCACCTACGGCGACGTGTTCCACCAGAACGAAGTGGAGCAGTCGACCTACAACTTCGAACACGCCAACGTCGAGAAACTGTTCGAGCTGTTCGATTTCTACGAAAGCGAAGCCAACCGCCTGATCAAGCTGGAGCTGCCGCTGCCGACCTATGAAATGGTCCTGAAGGCCTCGCACACCTTCAACCTGCTGGACGCCCGCCGCGCCATCTCGGTAACCGAGCGCCAGCGCTACATCCTGCGTGTACGTACCCTGGCCCGGGACGTGGCGCAAAGCTATCTGCAAGCCCGCGCACGCCTGGGCTTCCCGATGGCCACCCCTGAACTGCGTGACGAAGTGTTGGCTAAGCTGGAGGCTGCACAATGAGTGCTCAAGATTTCCTGGTAGAACTGGGCACCGAAGAGCTGCCACCGAAAGCCCTGGCCAGCCTCGGCGAAGCCTTCCTGGCCGGCATCGAGAAAGGCCTGCAGGCCGCCGGCCTGAATTACACCGGCAAGCAGGTCTATGCTGCGCCGCGCCGCCTGGCCGTGCTGATCCGCCAGCTGGACGTGCAGCAGCCTGACCGCAGCATCAACATCGACGGCCCGCCCCTGCAGGCGGCGTTCAACGCCGAAGGCGAGCCGACCCAGGCGGCCCTGGGCTTTGCCAAGAAGTGCGGTGTGGACCTGGCCGAAATCGACCAGAGCGGCCCCAAGCTGCGCTTCTCCCAGCACATTCCAGGCAAGGCCACTGCCGGCCTGCTGCCGACCATCGTCGAAGATTCGCTGAACGACCTGCCGATTCCCAAGCGCATGCGCTGGGCAGCCAGCCGTGAAGAGTTCGTGCGCCCGACCCAATGGCTGGTGATGCTGCTGGGCGACCAGGTAGTCGACTGCACCATCCTGTCGCAGAAGGCTGGCCGCGAATCCCGTGGCCACCGCTTCCACCACCCGGAAAACGTGCTCATCACCACCCCGGCCAACTACGTCGAAGACCTGCGCAAGGCCTACGTGCTGGCCGACTTCGCCGAGCGCCGCGAGCTGATCAGCAAGCGTACCGCCGAGCTGGCCATGCAGCAGGAAGGTACCGCCATCGTGCCACCGGCGCTGCTGGACGAAGTGACCGCCCTGGTCGAGTGGCCGGTACCGCTGGTGTGCTCGTTCGAGGAGCGTTTCCTCGAAGTGCCGCAAGAAGCCCTGATCACCACCATGCAGGACAACCAGAAGTACTTCTGCCTACTGGACAGCGAAGGCAAGCTGCTGCCGCGCTTCATCACCGTGGCCAACGTCGAGAGCCGTGACCCGAAGCAGATCGTGCAGGGTAACGAGAAGGTCGTGCGCCCACGCCTGACCGACGCCGAGTTCTTCTTCAAGCAGGACAAGAAGCAGCCGCTGGAAACCTTCAACGAGCGCCTGAAGAACGTAGTCTTCCAGGCTCAGCTGGGTACCGTGTACGACAAGGCCGAGCGCGTTTCCAAGCTGTCTGCCTTCATCGCCCCGCTGATCGGCGGCAACGCCCAGCGCGCCGGCCGCGCCGGCCTGTTGTCGAAATGCGACCTGGCCACCGAGATGGTCGGCGAATTCCCTGAAATGCAGGGTGTCGCCGGTTACTACTACGCGCTCAACGACGGCGAGCCGGAAGACGTCGCCCTGGCCCTGAACGAGCAGTACATGCCGCGCGGTGCTGGCGCCGAGCTGCCGCAGACCCTCACCGGTGCTGCCGTGGCCATCGCCGACAAGCTCGATACCCTGGTCGGCATCTTCGGTATCGGCATGCTGCCCACCGGTAGCAAGGACCCGTACGCCCTGCGCCGTGCCGCCCTGGGCGTGCTGCGCATCCTGATCGAGAAGCAGCTGGACCTGGACCTGACCGCTGCGGTCGACTTCGCGGTCAAGCAGTACGGCGCCAAGGTCAAGGCCGCCGGCCTGGCCGAACAGGTGCTGGAGTTCATCTTCGACCGCCTGCGTGCGCGCTACGAAGACGAAGGCATCGACGTTGCCACCTACCTGTCGGTACGGGCCCTGCAGCCACGCTCGGCGCTGGACTTCGACCAGCGCGTGCAGGCTGTGCAGGCGTTCCGCAAGCTGCCGGAAGCCGAGGCCCTGGCAGCGGTGAACAAGCGCGTTTCGAACTTGCTGAGCAAGGCCGAAGGCGCCATCGCCGAGCAGGTCGAGCCGAAGTACTTCGACAACGCCAACGAGTTCTCCCTGTACTCGGCCATCCAGCAGGCCGACCAGGCCGTGCAACCGATGGCAGCTGCACGCCAGTACAGCGAATCGCTGGCCCGCCTGGCAGCCCTGCGTGATCCGGTCGACGCCTTCTTCGAGGCGGTGATGGTCAACGCCGAGGACGCCAAGGTACGTGCCAACCGTTATGCCCTGCTCAGCCGCCTGCGCGGCCTGTTCCTGGGCGTGGCCGACATCTCGCTGCTGGGGTAAGCCTTGAAACTGCTGATTCTCGACCGTGACGGGGTGATCAATTACGACTCCGACGCCTACATCAAGACGCTGGAAGAATGGGTTCCGATCCCTGGCTCGGTCGCAGCGATCGCGCAGTTGAGCAAGGCAGGCTGGACGGTGGCTGTCGCCACCAACCAGTCCGGCATTGCCCGCGGCTATTACCCGCTGGCCACCCTCGAGGCCATGCACGCGCGCCTGCGCGAACTGGTGGCCGAGCAAGGTGGCGAGGTGGGCCTCATCGTGTATTGCCCGCACGGGCCGGACGAAGGCTGCGATTGCCGTAAACCCAAGCCTGGCATGCTGCGGGCGATTGCCGAGCATTACCAGGTCGGCCTTGAAGGCGTCTGGTTCGTCGGCGACAGCAAGGGTGACCTGGAAGCTGCCTTGGCTGTCGATGCCCAACCGGTGTTGGTGAAAACCGGCAAGGGCGAGCGGACCCTGGAAAAAGGTGTCCCGGAAACTACACTGATTTTCGACGATCTGGCAGCTATCGCCAGAGAACTAATTTAAACAGTGCGCCTTCGGGCGCATTTTTCTCAGGCGGGCATGCCCCGCAATGGTACAAGCCACTATGTCGATCCTGCAGGCGATCAGAATCTTTCTTTTTTACCTGCTGCTGGGCACCAGTTCGCTGCTGTGGTGCTCGCTGAGCTTCTTCGTCGCGCCGTTCCTGTCCTTCCCCAAGCGCTACACGTTCATCAACGTGTACTGGTGCCGCTGCGCCTTGTTCCTGGTGCGCACCATCCTGGGCATCGATTACAAGGTCACCGGCGCCGAAAACGTGCCGGATGAGCCTTGCGTGATCCTGTCCAACCACCAGAGCACATGGGAAACCTTCTTCCTTTCCCAGTACTTCTCGCCGCTGAGCCAGGTGCTCAAGCGCGAGCTGTTGTACGTGCCGTTCTTCGGCTGGGCCATGGCCATGCTGCGGCCGATCGCGATCAACCGTGACAATCCCAAGGAAGCCCTGCGCCAGGTAGCGAGCAAAGGTGATGAACTGCTCAAGCAGAAAATTTGGGTGCTGATCTTCCCGGAAGGTACCCGCGTACCGTTCGGTACCATTGGCAAGTTCTCCCGTGGGGGTACTGCGCTGGCGGTGAATGCCGGGCTGCCGGTGCTGCCGATCGCGCACAACGCGGGTAAATTCTGGCCAAAGGCTGGTTGGGGCAAACGTTCGGGAACCATCGAGGTGGTGATTGGCGAACCCATGTACGCCAATGGTACCGGGCCTCGTGCAATCGCCGAGCTCAACGACCGCGCCGCAGCATGGAATGAAGCAACCCAGCGGGCAATGGGTTCGCTGCCGCCAGCGGAAGAAAACCCTCAGGAACAAATCGCCTGATCATCTGTGGATAACTTGTGTGCAATTTTTGGATGAGATGCTTGAAGTAATAGCTAAATCCTTGAATTAGTTACTTATTTTTCTGTATGACCTTTTTCTGAAAATCGTGCATAAGTTTTTTCGGGGCATAAAAAAACCGGCTTTTACAGCCGGTTTTTTTATGGGGGATTGAGGAGCGCCCTTGCGCGTTTGCCATCAGACCTTGTCGATATCCACGTCCTTGGTTTCTTTAAGGCAGAAGATTCCCACCACCAGGCTGACCCCGGTCACCAGCACCGGGTACCACAGCCCATAGAAAATATCCCCGGTATACACCACCAGCGCAAACGACACCGTCGGCAGGAAGCCACCAAACCAGCCGTTACCGATGTGGTAGGGCAGCGACATGGAGGTGTAGCGGATGCGGGTCGGGAACAGTTCGACCATTACCGCCGCCAGCGGGCCGTAGGTCATGGTGGCGATCAGGATCATCGCCACGATCAGCACCACCACCATCACCTGGTTGACCTGCGACGGGTCGGCCTTGGCCGGGTAGCCGGCCTGCTCCACCGCCGCGCGCATGGCCGCTTCGTCAAAGCCGTTGATGGTCTTGTCACCGATGTTGACCACCACATCACTGCCGGCAACATCCACCGAGCTGTAGGGCAGGCCCTGCTTGACCAGGAAAGTCTTGACCTTGTCACACGGGCTGTCGAAACGCGCCTTGCCTACCGGGTCGAACTGGAAGGTACAGCCTTGCGGGTCGGCAGTTACCACGATCGGCGCCTGACGGCTGGCGGCGTCGATCTGTGGGTTGGCGTAATGGCTGAGCGCCTTGAACAGCGGGAAATACAGTACGGTAGCCAGCAGCAGCCCAAGCATCAGGATTGGCTTGCGGCCTATACGGTCCGACAACCAGCCGAAGAACACGAAGAACGGTGCACCGATCACCACGCTGATGATCAACAGGGTGTTGGCCTGGGCCGGGTCCATCTTCAGCATCTGGGTCATGAAGAACAGTACATAGAACTGCGCCGTGTAGAAGGTCACCGCTTGCCCTGCGTTGATGCTGAACAAGGCGGTAAGCACCACCTTGAGGTTAGGCCAGGAGGTGAACGACTCACGGATCGGCGATTTGCTGACCTTGCCCTGGGCCTTCATTTTCACGAAGGCCGGCGACTCGTGCATGCTCAGGCGGATCCAGGTGGAAATGCCCAGCAGCACGATCGACAACAGAAATGGCAGGCGCCAGCCCCAGGTTTCGAACTCATCGCCACTGATATAGCGGCTGCCGAGCACGACCACCAGTGACAGCAACAGGCCGAGCGTGGCAGTGGACTGGATGAAACCGGTATGGAAGCCACGCCTGCCCGGCGGTGCGTGTTCGGCAACGTAAGTCGCCGCACCGCCGTACTCACCGCCCAGCGCCAGCCCCTGCAGCATGCGCAGGACCACCAGGATGATCGGTGCGGCAATGCCGATGCTGGCGTAGGTGGGCAACAGCCCGACGGCGAAGGTGGACAGGCCCATCAGCACGATAGTGACCAGGAAGGTGTACTTGCGCCCGATCATGTCGCCCAGACGGCCGAACACCAATGCACCGAACGGCCGGACCAGGAAGCCGGCGGCAAAGGCCATCAAGGCCAGGATGAACGCGGTGGTGTCGTTTACACCAGCAAAGAACTGCTTGCTGATGACCGCAGCCAGTGCGCCATAGAGAAAAAAGTCATACCACTCGAAAACCGTCCCGAGGGATGACGCGAAAATGATCTTGCGTTCTTCACGACGGCTGGGGCTGCTGGCCGCCGCACTCTGCTCGTGGATGTAATCCGACATCGTTGCTGTCCTCGGCCCGCAGGCCACAGTGATTATTGTTGTTGTTCCACTGTCGGCGGCTTTCGACCGCAAGCCGCCGGTTCTTGCACGCACCCTGGTCAGGGCGTCGGTATTGCGTCTTCGTTCAGACAGGTCTGGGTAGCCGCTCCTTTGAGGATCAGTTGCGCCGCCTTTTCAGCGATCATCAGGGTGGGTGAACAGGTATTGCCGGAAGTGATCTGCGGCATGATCGAGGCATCGGCGATGCGCAGGCCGGGGATGCCATGCACCCGCAGCTGGTTATCCACAACATCCATTGCGCCGTTGCCCATGCGGCAGGTGCCGACCGGATGGAAGATTGTAGTACCGATCTCGCCAGCAGCCTCGTGCAGCTCTTCCTCGGTTTGCAGGGCTGGGCCTGGCAGATATTCCCTCGGCTCGAAGGCGGCCAGGGCAGGGGCCTGGACGATGCGTCGGGTCAGGCGAATGGCATCGACAGCGACGCGCAGGTCCTCCGGGGTACTGAGGTAGTTGGGGTCGATCAGCGGCGTGCTGGTCATGTCGGCGCTACGGATATCGATACGCCCACGGCTGGCCGGGCGCAGGTTGCACACCGATGCGGTAAAAGCCGGGAAACGGTGCAGCGGTTCACCGAAGCGCTCCAGTGACAGCGGTTGCACGTGGTACTGCAGGTTGGCCGTGGTCTGCTCCGGGCCAGAGCGCACGAACGCACCCAGCTGGCTCGGGGCCATGGCCAACGGGCCGCTGCGGTCGTAGAGATAGCGCAGGCCCATGCCCATCTTGCCCAACAGGGTGTTGGCCATCTGGTTCAGGGTGCGGGTATTGCGGACCTGATAGATCAACCGCAGTTGCAGGTGGTCCTGCAGGTTACCCCCTACACCTGGCATGTCGTGACGCACGCCAATACCCAGGCGTTCCAGCAGCGGGCGCGGGCCGATGCCGGAACGCTGCAGGATGCCCGGCGACCCCACCGCCCCGGCGCACAACACGATCTCGCGACGGGCCGCAAACTCGTGCCAGTCGCCTTGCCACAGCGCTTTCACTGCTCGCGCCCGGGTATTGTTGAGCAGCACCTGGTCAACCTGGACGCCGGTCAGCACTGTAAGGTTGGGGCGGTTCCGGATCGGCCTCAGGAAGGCTTTGGAGGCGTTCCAGCGCACACCGCTGCGCTGGTTGACCTGGAAGTATCCACAGCCCTGGTTGTCTCCGGTGTTGAAGTCATCGACCCTGCCGATGCCACTCTGCTCGGCGGCCTCGCGAAAAGCATCGAGAATCGGCCAGCTGTAGCGCTGGCGTTCAACCCGCCATTCGCCCTCACCGCCATGGTGTTCGCTGGCACCGGCGAAGTGGTTCTCGCTGGCCTTGAACAGCGGCAACACGTCCTTCCATGCCCAGCCGTCATTGCCTTGCTCGGCCCAACGGTCATAGTCCGCGGCCTGGCCGCGCATGTAGATCATGCCGTTGATCGAGGAACAGCCGCCCAGTACCTTGCCTCGCGGGTAACCCAGCGCGCGGCCGCCCAGCCCGGGCTGTGCCTCGGTCTTGAAGCACCAATCGGTGCGTGGGTTGCCAATACAGTAGAGGTAGCCGACGGGAATGTGGATCCAGGGATAGTTGTCGCGGCCACCGGCTTCGAGCAGCAACACGCGGCAGGAGGGGTCGGCGGACAAACGATTGGCCAACAGGCATCCGGCAGGACCGGCGCCCACAACCACGTAATCGAAAACAGAATCGGCTGATGGCATATGCAACCTCGCGCCTGTTTTTTATTCTTGTCCCGAACCATCTTAGTGAGTAATTTCGTGGAGGAAACACGAGATTTCGCGCAGCCGCTGTGCGTTTTTTGGCACAGCGACCATCACTGCAACGGTGCGCTCCTACAAAAACTCGCGCCTGGAGCATAGGGACTAGCATGTTCGACTGGAACGATCTGCGGTTTTTCCTCGAGTTGCAGCGCAGCGGCCGCCTGCTTACCGCCGCCAAGCGCCTCAACACCACCCACAGCACCGTGGCCCGGCATATCGAAAACATCGAGCAGAGCCTGGGCACTGCGCTATTCGTGCAGCATGCCCAAGGCTACGAGCTGACCCCCTCGGGCCAGGCCCTGCTCAAACACGCCGAAGCCATGGAAAATGTCGCCCTGCTGGCGCAGGAAGAAATCACCCAGGCCATTACCCCGCTGGGCAAGATTCGCCTCGGGGTAACCGAAGGCATCGGCATCATGTTCTTCACCCCGCGAATGAATGCGTTGTTCGAACGTTACCCCGGCCTGGAAGTGGAACTGGTGGCAGTGCCGCGCTTCGTCAGCATTCTCAACCGCGAAGCGGAGATCAGCATCCATCTGGAACGCCCCAGCGCCGACCTGCTGATCACCCGTAAGCTCACCGACTACCGCCTGGCCCTGTATGCCAGCCAGGCCTACCTCGATCGTGCGCCAGCGCTGCGCAACCGTGAAGACCTGGCCCGTCACAGCTGGATCGGCTACGTCGACGACTTGCTGTTCAGCCAGGAGCTGTTATTCCTCAACAGCTTTTGCCGCACACCCAACGTGGTGTTTCGCAGCACCAGCGTGATCGCTCAACAGGCCGCCGCCCGCGCCGGGCTGGGCATTGCCGTGCTACCCAACTACATGGCCCGCCACGATCCGACACTGGTTCGCGTCCTGCCTGGCGAGACCATCCAGCGCAGCTACTGGATCTGCACCCGTCGCGAGCTGCACAAGTCGGTGCGCCTGCGGGTCGTGTGGGACTACCTGCTGGCGCTGTGCGCGTCCGAACAGAGCGAGCTGCTAGCCCAGTAACGCCTTGCCGGCCAGCAGTGCCGCCGCCGCCCACCCCGCCACGGCGAACATCTGCTGCACACGCGGCCCGGCCAGCCTGGCCGCCAACGGCCGCGCCAGCAGCAGGCCGAGCACCGCACCGACGGCAAACGGCGCGCCGACCTGCCAGTGCATGACCCCGGCCAGGCTGGCGCTGACCACACTGCCGGTAGACACCAGGGCAATTACCGCCAATGAGGTGGAGACGATGCTGGCCATGCGCAGATTGGTATAGCGGTTCAGCGCCGGGACGATGACAAAGCCACCGCCCACACCGAGCAGCCCGGACAGCAAGCCGGACAATGCCCCGGTGAATGCCAGGGCACGCGCGCAGGGCAGGGTCCAACGCAAACGGCCCTGCAGCGGGTTGAGCACACAGGGTTCGATGTAGCGATGGGCGTCATTGGCTTCGCCACGCAATTCCTTGGCCGCCTTGCGCCAGATACGCAGGCAGGCGTAAACCAGCACCCCGGCGAAGACCAACTGCAAGGGAGCATCAGGCACGCGGTGCGCCAGCATCAGCCCGAAAGGTGCCGCGGCCACACCCACCAAGGCGATGAACAATGCCGCCCGGTAGCGCACCAGGCCCTGGCGCAAGCCCAGCACAGCCCCCACTGCCGCCGCCAGGCCGACGGCCAGCAGGCCAACCGGTGCCGCCTCGACCATCGACAGCCCCAGGCCGAACACCAGCAATGGCACTGCCAGGATGCCACCGCCGGCTCCAGTCAACGCCAGCACCGCGCCAATGATTGCGCCCAGGCCTGCGCCCAACAGTTGCTGTTCGATCACTGGCTACCCTCGGCTACCAGCGGCTGTGGCCGCGCCAACCACTCGCGTCCCTTGAGCATGCCTTTCCAGTACAAGGCTGGCAGCACTTGCGCCTTGAGCAACCAGGCCAGACGCGTCGGCTTGCGACCATCCAGCAACCAGCTGGGGAAACTCGGCGCCAGCTTGCCGCCATAGGTGAACTCGGCCAGAACGATCTTGCCGCGCTCGACAGTCAGCGGACAGGAGCCATACCCATCGTAGCGGGCCGGGGCCGGCAGCCTGCCCAATGCCACCAGCACGTTGTTGGCTACTACCGGCGCCTGCTTGCGGGCAGCCGCAGCGGTCTTGGCATTGCTGGTGTTGGTCACATCACCCAGGGCATGGATATTGGCGAACTGGCGATGGCGCAGGGTGTGCGGGTCAACATCAACCCAACCGGCACCGTCGGCCAATGGGCTTTCGCGGATGAAATCCGGCGCCACTTGTGGCGGCACCACATGCAGCATGTCGAAAGCCTCGGTGCGGGTTTCGCTGCTGCCATCAGCCATGGTCCGCACAAAGGTGGCGCGCTTGCTGGCGCCATCCACGGCGACCAGGCGGTGAGCAAAGTTGAGGTCCACTGCGTACTTTTCGATGTACTTCATCAGCGCGGGTACGTAGTCCGGCACGCCAAACAACACCGCACCGGCATTGAAGAAACTGGCTTTCACTGCACCCAGCCGGCCATGGCGCAGCCAGTGATCGCAAGACAGGTAAAGCGCCTTCTGCGGAGCGCCCGCGCACTTGATCGGCATGGGCGGCTGGCAGAACAGGGCGCGGCCTTGCTTGAGCTTCTGCACCAGCTCCCAGGTATAGGGGGCCAGGTCATAGCGATAGTTGGAAGTGACGCCATTGCGCCCCAGGGTCTCGCTGAGCCCCTCGATGGCAGCCCAGTCCAACTTGAGCCCAGGGCAAACCACCAGCTGTTGGTAACCAATGGCGCGCCCATCGTCGAGGACGACCTGTTGGCCATGCGGGTCGAAGCCTTGCACCCGTGCCTTTATCCAGCGCACACCGCGCGGAATGGTCGAGGCCATGGTGCGGGCCGTGCTCGGTGCGGTGAACACGCCGGCACCGACCATGGTCCAGCCGGGCTGGTAGTAATGCACCTCGGCAGGGTCGACCAACGCCACGTCCAGCGACGGGTCACGGCTGATCAGGCTGGAGGCGGTGGCAATACCGGCGGCACCGGCACCGACGATGACCACTGGGTAATGATCGCTATTGGCAGGGGACAACAAGGCAGGCATGGCGGTAAATCCTGGAAATCTGGTTATTGGAGCAGGGCGCTCACAGCGTGTTCAGCGGAATCTTCAGGTAGCTGATACCGTTCTCTTCTGGCGCGGGCAACTGGCCGCTACGCATGTTCACCTGCACCGACGGCAAGATCAGCAGGGGCATGTCGAGGGTCTTGTCGCGGGCTTCGCGCATGGCGACAAAGCTGTCCTCGTCGATGCCCTGGTGGATGTGGATGTTGCTGGCGCGCTGCTCGGCCACGGTGGTGACGTACTGCATTTCGCGGCCACCGGGCAGGTAGTCGTGGCACATGAACAGCAGGGTCTGGTCGGGGAAGGCCAGCAGGCGGCGGATCGAGCGGTACAGGGTGCGGGCGTCGGCACCAGGGAAGTCACAACGCGCGGTACCGTAGTCGGGCATGAACAGCGTATCGCCGACAAATACAGCGGTCTCGCCTGCGTCCTCGATCATGAAGCTCATGCACGCGGGTGTATGCCCTGGGGTGTGCAAGGCGCGGGCATGCAGGTTGCCGATACGAAACCCTTCTTCGTCCTCGAGCAACACATCGAATTGGCTACCATCGCGAGCGAAGCCGGGCTCGGCGTTGAACAACGCACCAAACACTTTCTGCACCTGGGTGATATGTGCGCCGATGGCGGTGTGGCCACCCAGTTTCAGCTTCAGGTAAGCCGCTGCCGAAA
The DNA here is from genome assembly GCF_916618955.1 of Pseudomonas sp. Marseille-Q3773. Classification (NCBI taxonomy): domain Bacteria; kingdom Pseudomonadati; phylum Pseudomonadota; class Gammaproteobacteria; order Pseudomonadales; family Pseudomonadaceae; genus Pseudomonas; species Pseudomonas sp. Marseille-Q3773. Next base: position 4,411,337 of record NZ_OU745390.1, on the reverse strand, counting down.
GGTGATCGGCGTGTACATGGGTTTCCAGTATCCAATGCACGCTGGCCTCGAGCTCAGCCACGCGTTGGATCAGGCGGTCTGCCGAAGCCGTGCAGGTGCGTCCGGACTTCGGGTCGTAATCCAGCACACTGTCGATCAATGCGCACTGGCGGGTTTCACGGTCCATGACCAGGTAGCTGATGGTCGAGGTCGCCTGGTCATAGAAGGCGTCCACGTGCAGGTTGTTGCCGATGATCATCACGTTCTCCAATTTTTCCGCCCAGCCTTGTACAGGCGTAGGCAGCGAGAGGAGCTTTATCAAGATGCATGCCAGGCATTTTCCTGTGAGCAGGCCAATGAAAACGGCAGGTTGCTGACAGCTGCCGGTGTACTGGCAGCGCGAGCTGGCAGTCGACTGTCAGCCAATGGCAGTGTTTGGCAGTACTTGCTACCCTGCCTCGGTAACCCTATCGGTGCCCTCATGCCTGACGCTCATCCTCTCATCCTAGCTCTGGTTTCCTACCTAGAGCACGATGCCCTGCCAACCATCGTGCTGGACACCGACTACAAAATCCTCGCTGCCAATGCCGCCTATCGCCGCCAGTTCGGCCACCACGACCAGGCGCCGTTAGGGGAAAAATGCCATAAGGTCTCGCATCACTATGCCGTGCCTTGTGACCAAGCCGGCGAGCACTGTCCGATGCGCAAGGCATGGCACAGCAAGGTGCCAGAGCGGGTATTGCATATTCATCACACGCCACGCGGCCCCGAGCATGTGGATGTCGAGCTGAGGCCGATCCTGGATGAACAGGGCAGGGTGGTGGCCTTCGTCGAACGCCTGACCAGCATTACCCTGGCGTCGGCACAACCTCAGGAACAAGGGTTGGTAGGCCGCGCACCAGCGTTCAAAGCTGCCCTGGCCAGCCTGCAACGTGCGGCGCCTGCGCAGATCCCGGTGTTGCTGCAGGGTGAGTCGGGTACCGGCAAGGAATTGTTCGCCCGCGCGGTGCACATGGGCAGCCCCAGGGCCAACGGCCCGCTGGTAGTGGTCGACTGTACCGGCCTGACAGAATCACTGTTCGAGAGCGAGTTGTTCGGCTACGAGAAGGGGGCATTCACCGGGGCCAACCAACGCAAGATCGGCCTTGCTGAAGCGGCCCATGGCGGGACCCTGTTCCTCGATGAAATTGGTGAAGTGCCGCTGGCGATGCAGGTGAAGCTGCTGCGCCTGATCGAGTCTGGTAGCTTCCGACCGGTGGGTAGCCTGCGCACGGTACATTCGGACTTCCGCCTGGTGTCGGCCACCCACAAACCGCTCAGGCAAATGGTTGCAAATGGCAGCTTTCGCGAAGACCTGTACTACCGCATCAGCGGCTTCCCGATCCGCCTGCCGGCCTTGCGCGAGCGGGTGGAGGACCTGCCTCTACTGGCGCAGAGCCTGCTTCAGCGCATGGCTGGCAAACCGACACCCAGGCTGAGCGACGATGCCTTGCAGCAGCTTCGGCTGCATCCGTTCCCGGGCAACATTCGTGAGCTGCGCAACATCCTTGAACGGGCGCGGTTGTTTGCCGATGACGGGCTGATCCGGCCGGAGCATTTGCCTGAGGATATCGGGCCGGCTGCAGCGGTCTCGGGCGGCGGGCGGCGCAATCAGCTGGGTGAGCTGGCGCAGGCGTTGGGACAGTTCAAGGGCTCGCGCAGTGAACTGGCTCGTCACCTTGGCTTGAGCGAGCGCACGCTGTACCGGCGCTTGAAGGAGCTTGGCCTGAATTGACCGAGCATTCGCGATGGGACGTCGACAAAAAAAGGCCCGCTGATGCGGGCCTTTTCTTTGAACCTATACCTGATCAGAAGTCCAGGTTCGATACTGACAACGCGTTGCTTTCGATGAAGTCACGACGTGGTTCGACCGCATCACCCATCAGGGTGTTGAAGATCTGATCGGCTGCAATCGCATCTTCAATGGTGACCTTGAGCATGCGTCGAACGGCTGGATCCATGGTGGTTTCCCACAGTTGATCCGGGTTCATTTCACCGAGCCCTTTGTATCGCTGGATGGTGTGGCGCTTGGTGGTCTCGTTCATTAGCCAGTCCAGGCCTTCCTTGAACTCGACGATCGCTTTGCGGCGCTCACCACGCTGCACGTAGGCACCTTCACCCAACAGGCTCGACAGCTTGGCACCGATGTTGACCACGGTCCGGTAGTCATTACTGCCGAAGAAGTCGCGGTTGAAGGTGACGTAGCTGGCCAAGCCGTGAGAAGTGATTTCCACCTCTGGCAGCCATACATTGCGTTCCTTGTCCTCACGCAGGCTGGCTTTGTAGACCAGGCCAGACTTCTGGCTGTTGCTCAGACGCTCCTGGAATTTGGCCAGCCAGGCTTGCATCACCGCGTGGTCACCCAACTGCTCAAGGGTCACTTCCGGCAAGTAGATGAAGTGCTCGGTCAGCTCTTCCGGGTAGAGGCGCGACAGACGCTTGAGGGTCTTCATGACGCTACGGAATTCGTTCACCAACGCTTCCAGTTGTACACCGGAAACCGCTGGCGCCGACTCGTCCAGGTGCAGGCTGGCATCTTCCAGGGCCGACTGGGTCATGTATTCTTCCATGGCCTCGTCGTCCTTGATGTACTGCTCCTGCTTGCCCTTCTTCACCTTGTACAGTGGCGGCTGGGCAATGTAGATGTAGCCACGCTCGACCAGCTCTGGCAATTGACGGAAGAAGAAGGTCAGCAGCAGGGTACGGATGTGCGAACCGTCAACGTCAGCATCGGTCATGATGATGATGTTGTGATAACGCAGCTTGTCGATGTTGTACTCTTCGCGGCCGATACCACAACCCAGTGCAGTGATCAGCGTGCCTACTTCCTGGGACGAGATCATCTTGTCGAAGCGCGCTTTCTCGACGTTGAGGATCTTGCCCTTCAACGGCAGGATCGCCTGGGTACGACGGTTGCGGCCTTGCTTGGCCGAACCACCCGCAGAGTCACCCTCCACCAGGTACAGTTCGGAAAGGGCAGGGTCCTTCTCCTGGCAGTCCGCCAGTTTGCCCGGCAGGCCGGCGATATCCAGCGCACCTTTGCGGCGAGTCATTTCGCGGGCTTTACGGGCGGCTTCGCGCGCACGCGCCGCGTCGATCATCTTGCCAACGACGGCCTTGGCCTCGTTCGGGTTTTCCAGGAGGAAGTCGGCGAAGTACTTGTTCATCTCCTGTTCCACGGCGGTTTTAACCTCCGAGGAGACCAGCTTGTCTTTGGTCTGCGAGCTGAACTTCGGGTCCGGTACCTTCACCGAGATGATCGCGGTCAGGCCCTCACGGGCGTCATCGCCAGTGGTAGCCACCTTGTTCTTCTTGGCCAGGCCTTCCTGCTCGATGTAGCTGTTAAGGCTACGAGTCAGGGAGGAACGGAAGCCCACCAGGTGCGTACCACCGTCACGCTGCGGAATGTTGTTGGTGAAGCACAGCAGGTTTTCATTGAAGCTGTCATTCCACTGCAGGGCAACTTCCACGCCTACGCCATCATCGCGCTGGACATTGAAGTGGAACACCTGCGAGTTCACCGGGGTCTTGTTGGTATTCAGGTATTCGACGAATGCACGCAGGCCGCCTTCGTACTTGAAGAACTCTTCCTTGCCGCTGCGCTCATCCTTCAGCAGGATGCCCACGCCCGAGTTGAGGAAAGACAATTCACGGATACGCTTGGCCAGGATGTCCCAGCTGAAGTGAATGTTCTTGAAGGTTTCTGCCGAAGGCTTGAAGTGGATGTGGGTACCCGTGGTTTCGCTGTCACCAACCACCGCCATCGGCGCCTGTGGAACGCCATGGACGTAGGTCTGCTCCCAGATCTTGCCGCTACGGCGAACAGTCAGTACCAGTTTCTCGGACAGGGCATTCACCACGGAAACACCTACGCCGTGCAGACCGCCGGATACCTTGTAGGAGTTATCGTCGAACTTACCGCCAGCGTGCAGTACGGTCATGATGACTTCAGCTGCGGAAACGCCTTCTTCTTTGTGCACGTCGACCGGAATGCCGCGACCGTTGTCGCGCACACTGATGGATTCGTCCGGGTGGATAATGACGGTGATGTCGTCGCAGTGACCGGCGAGGGCTTCGTCGATGGAGTTGTCGACCACCTCGAAGACCATGTGGTGCAGGCCGCTACCATCATCGGTGTCGCCAATGTACATGCCGGGACGCTTGCGTACGGCATCCAAACCTTTCAGCACCTTGATGCTGGAGGAGTCGTACGTTTGATTTTCGCTCATGCCTTCACTCCCGATGGTCGTGGGTCTGGGTGATACGGCCTTGTTCCACGTGGAACAAAGCAACTGGCGTTTCCGTCTGCCAGCCTTCCCTCAGTAATTCGTGATCTACACAGGTGATGAACACCTGGCAGCGTAATTCTTCAAGCAAGCGGCACAGCGCGCGGCGATGCTGATCGTCCAGTTCGGACGGCAAGTCATCAACAAGATAAATACAGTGACCGCGGCGAGCCTGACTGACGAGATGGCCTTGGGCAATGCGCAAGGCACACACCACTAGCTTTTGCTGACCACGCGACAGAATGTCGGCTGCATTGTTGGCAGCCAGACGAAGACGCAGATCAGCGCGCTGCGGACCGGCCTGGGTATGACCCATCTGCTGATCGCGAAGGAGAGAGGAGGCGAGTACTTCTTGCAGTTCCCGGTCCTTATCCCAGCCTCGGTAGTAGCTCAGGGTCAACCCGTCCAGCTCGACCAGTTCGCTCAGGGTTCGCTCGAAGACTGGCTTCAAGGCCTTGATGTAGTTGCGACGGTATTCATCTATTTCCGCGCTGGCCAGGCACAATTCCCGGTCCCAGGCGGCTTGCGAAGCTGGGTCAAGTGTACCATGACGCAACCATGAGTTCCGCTGCCGCAGCGCCTTCTGCAGCCGCTGCCACGCCGGCAGGAAACGAGGTTCCACGTGGAACACTCCCCAATCCAGAAACTGGCGACGAATCTTCGGGGCACCTTCCAGGAGGCGGAAGCTGTCCGGGTTGATAAGCTGCAGCGGCAACAATTCAGCCAGCTGCGCTGCGCTACGCGCATTCTGCCCATCGATGCGAATAGTGAACTCCCCTTGCCGTTCCCGGGATACACCCAGGTTGCTGCTGCCACCCTCGGCCAACTGCACTTCACCAAACACGGTGCATGCAGCTTGTTCGTACTGAATGACTGGGTTCAAGCGCGTGCTGCGGAAAGAGCGCGCCAGCCCGAGCAGATGCACAGCTTCAAGTACGCTGGTCTTGCCGCTGCCGTTGGCGCCGTAAAGGATATTGATGCGGGGGGAGGGTAAGAGTGTCACCGGGTGCAAGTTGCGCACCGCGGTGACCATGATACGTCGAAGGGACATTTCGCCTGCTACGGGTTACAGGCGCATCGGCATGACAACGTAGGAAGAATCGTCGTTACCCGCTTCCTGCAGCAGCGCACTGCTGTTGGAGTCGGACAGGATCAGACGAACTTGCTCGGTAGTCATGACGCCCAGCACGTCCAGCAGATAGCTGACGTTAAAGCCGATTTCCAGCGAGCTACCGTCGTAGTCCACGCTGATTTCTTCTTCGGCTTCTTCCTGCTCAGGGTTGTTGGCCTGGATTTTCAATTGACCGGCTGCCAGCTGCAGGCGAATACCGCGGTACTTTTCGTTGGAAAGAATCGCAGTACGGCTAAACGCTTCGCGCAGCGCCTGGCGGTCACCGACCACAAGCTTGTCACCGCCTTTTGGCAGAACCCGTTCGTAGTCCGGGAACTTGCCGTCCACCAATTTGGAGGTGAAGGTGAATTCACCGGTGGTAGCACGGATGTGGTGCTGGCCGAGGACAATGCTGACCATACCTTCCGGATCGGTGAGCAGGCGTGCCAGCTCGAGGATACCTTTACGCGGCACGATCACCTGATGGCGCTCATCCTGCTCGATCGGCGCGCTCATGGAGCACAGCGCCAGGCGGTGGCCGTCGGTCGATACCGCACGCAGGGTATTACGGGACACCTCCAGCAGCATGCCGTTGAGGTAGTAGCGCACATCCTGCTGGGCCATGGCGAAGCTGGTGCGCTCGATCAGGCGGCGCAGCTTGCTTTGTTCCAGGTTGCAGGTCAGCGAGCCCGGGCCTTCTTCGACGGTCGGGAAGTCGTTGGCTGGCAGAGTCGACAGGGTAAAGCGGCTGCGGCCGGCCTTGACCAACAGTTTCTGCTCATCAACCTTGATATCGATCAGGGCGTCGTTCGGCAGGCTTTTGCAGATGTCCATCAGCTTGCGAGCTGGAACAGTGATTTCGCCAGGCTCGGCTGGCTCTTCCAGTTGCACGCGGCCTACCAGTTCAACTTCCAGGTCGGTACCGGTCAACGACAGTTGCTGGCCTTGCACGACCAGCAAAACGTTGGACAGCACCGGCAAGGTCTGACGGCGCTCGACGACACCGGCGACCAGTTGCAGGGGTTTCAACAGGGCTTCGCGTTGAATGGTGAAATGCATGGTCTAGTCCCTTGCCTTCAATTAGCTGCGCAGACGGCCATCAGGTCGTCAGCGTCCGCAGCAGGTTCTTGTAGTCCTCGCGGATGTCCGCGTCGGATTCCTTCAGTTCATTGATCTTGCGGCAGGCGTGCAGCACGGTCGTATGGTCGCGACCACCGAACATGTCGCCGATTTCGGGCAGACTGTGGTTGGTCAGCTCCTTGGACAGTGCCATGGCCACCTGGCGCGGACGCGCGACAGAACGCGAACGCCGCTTGGACAATAGATCGGAGATCTTGATCTTGTAGTACTCGGCGACGGTACGCTGAATGTTATCCACACTGACCAGTTTGTCCTGCAGCGCCAGCAAGTCCTTCAGCGACTCACGAATCAGCTCGATGGTGATATCGCGGCCCATGAAGTGCGAGTGAGCGATCACCCGCTTCAATGCGCCTTCCAGCTCACGGACATTGGAGCGAATACGCTGGGCAATGAAGAACGCGGCGTCATGGGGCAGCTCGACCTTGGCCTGGTCGGCTTTCTTCATCAGGATCGCCACGCGGGTTTCCAGCTCGGGTGGCTCGACTGCCACCGTCAGGCCCCAACCGAAGCGTGACTTCAGGCGTTCTTCCAGGCCTTCGATCTCCTTCGGATAACGGTCAGAGGTAAGAATGACCTGCTGGCCACCCTCAAGCAGGGCGTTGAAGGTGTGGAAAAACTCTTCCTGCGAGCGCTCCTTCCGGGCAAAGAACTGGATATCGTCGATCAGCAACGCGTCCACCGAGCGGTAGAAGCGCTTGAATTCGTTGATGGCGTTGAGCTGCAGCGCCTTGACCATATCCGCGACGAAACGCTCCGAATGCAGGTACACGACCTTGGCGTTCGGGTTCTTCTTCAACAGGTGGTTACCCACAGCATGCATGAGGTGGGTCTTACCCAGGCCCACGCCCCCATAAAGGAAGAGTGGGTTGTAGCCATGCTTGGGGTTGTCGGCCACCTGCCAGGCAGCAGCTCGCGCCAGCTGGTTCGACTTACCTTCGACGAATGTGTCGAAGGTAAAGGTGCGATTCAGGTAGCTGGTGTGCTTGAGCGCCCCTTCGACCTGCACGGTACGTTGTTCGGTCCGGGCGCTGGCAGCTGACTGCGAAGCCGGTTCGGCCATGGAATCGAAGCTGTCACGCAAGGACGGCTCGGCCAATTCATCGACCAGCACAGGCTCAGCCGCCGCCACTGCAACCGGTTCGACCGCTGCCGGCACTGCCTTCTGGGCCTGGTTCTGTGCCTGGGTATTAGCCAGCGATGCCGCCACCGCAGCACTGACTGGCGCGTTGGGTGCAGCCCGTGGTGCTGAGCTGCGACGGCTGCCGATCAACAAGGAAAGGGCAGGCGCGATGCCACTGCCGTTTTCACCCAGCAGCTCGAGCAAGCGCCCCAGGTACTTTTCATTGACCCAATCGAGAACGAAACGGTTAGGCGCATAGACGCGCAACTCGTCGCCTTCGGCTTCGACCTGTAGCGGACGGATCCAGGTGTTGAATTGCTGGGCAGGCAGTTCATCGCGCAGAAGCTCCACGCACTGCTGCCAAAGTTCCACTGACACGGATTTCCCCTGAGTTTGAAAGCCGGATGAGGCAAAAACAAACCGCCATTGTACCGGTCGAGCGCCCAGTTATCCACATGTGGACACGTTAGGAGCCATGACAAAACAGCCATTTATCGACCAAAACGGCTTTGCCTCGGTGTGAATAAGCCCTGTGGATAAACGCCCCTGAGGGCTATGCACAACCCGAGCATTACCCTGTTGATAACTCAACTGTGGATAACGACTGATTTCATCCACAGCTTTCGACCACGAACAAAACAAGCGCAGCACCGGTTGGAAACACAGTTGTGAAATGCTGTACGCGTTGATTTTAGTGGGCTACACAATGTTATCCACAGAAGGTTATCCACCTAAGATCTATAAGTTCTTCAGAAAAGCTTTTTATATGTCTCTTCTTTTTTTTCATGTTGTCCCCAATGTCGCTGTCCGATCAAGCACCTGGTGATGCCAGATTGAGCCACCGTCCATCACACGCTCTATATGGAAAGGCTGGTTGGAAATTGACCTACGGGCTTGCTTTCTCTAGAATCGCCGGTCTCTTAAAAAGGGGGCCATCCCGGCCCGTCGTCGACAAACCAGGTAACACGCCATGAAACGTACTTTCCAACCAAGCACCATCAAGCGCGCGCGCACCCACGGCTTCCGTGCCCGTATGGCTACCAAGAACGGCCGCGCTGTTCTGTCGCGTCGTCGTGCCAAAGGCCGTAAGCGTCTGGCCATTTGATTTTTCGGCACAGGTGGTGAGTCAGGACTTCAGTCGGGAAAAGCGACTGCTTACACCCCGGCATTTCAAAGCGGTCTTCGACTCCCCAACCGGCAAGGTTCCAGGGAAAAACCTGCTGATCCTTGCGCGCGAGAACGGCCTCGATCATCCACGCCTAGGCCTGGTAATCGGAAAGAAGAGCGTCAAGCTCGCCGTTCAACGCAACCGCCTCAAGCGCTTGATGCGCGATTCCTTTCGTCTGAACCAGCATTTGCTTGCCGGGCTGGACATCGTGATCGTCGCGCGCAAGGGATTGGGTGAGATAGAAAACCCGGAATTGCACCAACACTTTGGCAAGCTCTGGAAACGCCTGGCGCGCAGCCGGCCCACTCCAGCAGTAACCGCCGATTCCGCAGGGGTAGACAGCCAAGATGCGTAAACTGGCCCTCGTTCCGATCCAGTTTTACCGTTACGCCATTAGTCCTCTGATGGCCAATCACTGTCGTTTTTTCCCCAGTTGCTCCTGTTACGCTTATGAAGCCATTGAAAACCACGGCCTCTGGCGTGGTGGGTGGCTAGCCGTTCGTCGCCTGGGGCGTTGTCATCCGTGGAACGACGGCGGTTTCGATCCCGTTCCTCCCGCTCCTTCCTCCCGAACTTCTTCGATAGCCGAGTAATCATGGATATTAAACGCACGATCCTGATCGTCGCCCTGGCAATCGTGTCCTACGTCATGGTCCTCAAGTGGAACCAGGACTACGGCCAGGCTGCCCTGCCGACTCAGAATACTGCTGCCAGCACTGTTGCCCCGGGCCTGCCGGATGGCGTACCGGCCGGTAATGCCGGCGCCAGCGCCGATGTGCCGAGCGCGAATGCCGAAACCAGCGCTGCCGAACTGGCGCCGGTCGCGGTAAGCAAGGACCTGATCCGGGTCAAGACCGATGTCCTGGACCTGGCTATCGATCCGGTCGGTGGTGACATCGTCCAGCTGAACCTGCCGAAGTTCCCACGTCGTCAGGACCACCCGGAAATTCCGTTCCAGCTGTTCGATAACGGTGGCGAGCGTGTCTACCTGGCACAAAGCGGCCTGACCGGTGTCAACGGACCGGACGCCCGCCCAGCCGGCCGCCCGCTGTACGCGACCGAACAGAAGGGCTACCAGCTGGCTGATGGCCAGGATCAACTGGTGGTCGACCTGAAGTTCAGCGACAACGGCGTCAACTACATCAAGCGCTTCAGCTTCAAGCGTGGCGAGTATGACCTGACCGTCAGCTACCTGATCGACAACCAGAGCAGCCAGGCCTGGAGCGGCAACATGTTTGCCCAGCTCAAGCGTGATGCCAGCTCCGACCCGTCGTCGAGTACTGCCACCGGTACCGCGACCTACTTGGGTGCAGCCCTGTGGACAGCTTCCGAGCCTTACAAAAAGGTCTCGATGAAGGACATCGACAAAGGTAGTTTGAAAGAAAATGTGTCCGGCGGCTGGGTCGCCTGGCTGCAGCACTACTTCGTGACCGCCTGGATTCCGGCCAAGTCGGACAGCAACGTTGTTCAGACCCGCAAGGACAGCCAAGGCAACTACATCATCGGCTACACCGGCCCGGCTATCAGCGTACCTGCTGGCGGCAAGGTCGAAACCAGCGCCATGCTGTACGCCGGCCCGAAGATCCAGTCCAAGCTGAAAGAGTTGTCCCCAGGCCTGGAACTGACCGTCGACTATGGCTTCCTGTGGTTCATCGCCCAGCCGATCTTCTGGCTGCTGCAACATATCCACAGCCTGCTGGGTAACTGGGGCTGGTCGATCATCGTCCTGACCATGCTCATCAAGGGCCTGTTCTTCCCGCTGTCGGCAGCAAGCTACCGCTCGATGGCGCGCATGCGTGCCGTTGCGCCGAAACTTGCCGCGCTCAAGGAACGCTTCGGTGATGATCGCCAGAAGATGTCCCAGGCGATGATGGAGCTGTACAAGAAAGAGAAGATCAACCCGCTGGGCGGCTGCCTGCCGATCCTGGTCCAGATGCCGGTGTTCCTGGCCCTGTACTGGGTACTGCTGGAAAGCGTGGAAATGCGCCAGGCCCCGTGGATGCTGTGGATTACCGACCTGTCGATCAAGGATCCGTTCTTCATCCTGCCGATCATCATGGGCGCCACCATGTTCATCCAGCAGCGCCTGAACCCGACCCCACCGGATCCGATGCAGGCCAAGGTGATGAAAATGATGCCGATCATCTTCACCTTCTTCTTCCTGTGGTTCCCAGCCGGTCTGGTGCTGTACTGGGTTGTGAACAACTGCCTGTCGATCGCGCAGCAGTGGTACATCACCCGCAGCATCGAAGCAGCCACCAAAAAAGCTGCTGCTTGACAGGCTACTGCGCTAGCCTGTGAATAAAACGCCCCCTAGTGGGGCGTTTTTGCTATCTGTCGTTTTGTCGTAGAGGCTTTCGAGCATGAACATTGTGCGTGAAACCATCGCTGCCATCGCTACCGCCCAGGGCCGCGGCGGTGTCGGTATTGTCAGGCTGTCCGGGCCTCTGGCTGCCAAGGCCGGGCAACTGATAACCGGCCGTACGCTGACCCCGCGGCATGCCCACTACGGCCCGTTCCGCGACGAGGAGGGGCTGGTGCTGGACGAAGGGATCGCGCTGTTCTTCCCCGGGCCTAATTCGTTCACGGGTGAGGACGTGCTCGAACTGCAGGGCCACGGTGGCCCAGTGGTCCTGGACATGCTGCTGCAGCGCTGTGTACAAGTTGGCTGCCGCTTGGCCCGCCCGGGCGAATTCAGCGAGCGCGCGTTCCTCAACGACAAACTCGACCTGGCCCAGGCCGAAGCCATCGCCGACCTCATCGAAGCCAGCTCGAGCCAGGCGGCACGTAATGCCCTGCGCTCGCTGCAGGGGGAATTCTCGAAGCGTGTGCATTCCCTGACCGAAGCGTTGATCGCCCTGCGTATTTACGTCGAGGCGGCGATCGACTTCCCCGAGGAGGAGATCGACTTCCTGGCCGATGGCCACGTCCTGTCGATGCTCGACGCGGTACGCCAGGAGTTGTCCACAGTGCAGCGTGAAGCGGGGCAGGGCGCCTTGTTGCGTGACGGCATGACCGTGGTCATCGCCGGGCGGCCAAATGCCGGAAAATCGAGCTTGCTGAACCAGCTGGCCGGTCGCGAAGCCGCGATCGTCACCGATATCGCCGGCACCACCCGGGACATCCTGCGCGAACATATCCACATCGATGGCATGCCGCTGCATGTTGTTGACACCGCGGGTTTGCGCGACACCGATGACCATGTGGAAAAGATCGGTGTGGAACGTGCACTGAAAGCCATTGGCGAGGCCGACCGGGTACTGCTGGTGGTGGACTCGACGGCGCCGGAAGCCAGCGATCCCTTCGCCCTGTGGCCAGAATTTCTCGATCAGCGGCCAGACCCGGGCAAGGTCACGCTGATCCGCAACAAGGCTGACCTGAGTGGTGAGCCGGTGGCACTCGAGCAGTGTGATGACGGCCATGTGACGATAACCCTTAGCGCCAAAGGGGACGACCTGGGGCTGCAATTGTTGCGTGACCACCTGAAGGCCTGCATGGGCTATGAGCAAACAGCCGAAAGTGGTTTCAGCGCTCGTCGACGCCACCTGGATGCCTTGCGTCAGGCCAGCGAGCATCTGGAGCATGGCCGTGCCCAGCTGACCCTGGCGGGTGCAGGTGAGCTGCTGGCAGAAGACCTCCGGCAGGCACAGCAGGCCTTGGGCGAGATTACTGGGGCATTCAGCTCTGACGACCTGCTAGGGCGGATCTTCTCCAGTTTCTGCATCGGCAAGTAATCCACAGCCAGGCAAGGCCAAGGGCCGCTCCTTCGGGAGCGGCTTTTTTTTGCCCTGAATTTCATCGCAGCAGATGCCCGTAGCCAGGCGAACGGGGTGTCTGTGGGGCCTGCCAACGAAGAACGCCTCACAAAGCCTGAAATTCTGTAGCTGTACCGATATATCGCGGTCTCGCCCGCTTTCTCCTTGTCTGGACCTGGCCGCTATCTCAATGATTTTCCTGGCTCGAGGTTGAAAACGCGTTCAGGAGCCCTGTGGAAAACTCGCCTTCAGCTCCGTTGATAAGCAGGCTTTTTTTCTGAGGACAAACCGCCCTGTGGGTAAACAGGCATTTAATCCACAGGCTAAATCACGTTATCCAGAGCCCTCATGGCCCTCCAGCCACAGGGTTTAATTTCTCTCAACGTAGCGTGAATCATGGGCTGTATGGGTTTATCCACAGATAAGGCTGTGCATAAGAATAAACATAAAAACAAAGCTTTTTTAAATTTCTCTTCTTTGATTTCTGTTGTCTGCCATTCATCCACAGACTGGTCAAAATTTGCTCAGACGGTTTCTTTAAAGGGGGTGAAGTCCCTATACTTGTCCGCTTACCTTCTCTATTCGCAAAAACAGGCACGAGGTGCGTGGTGGATTTCCCTTCCCGTTTTGAAGTGATCGTCATCGGCGGCGGCCATGCCGGTACCGAGGCTGCGCTTGCGTCTGCACGCATGGGTGTGAAAACCCTGCTGCTGACCCATAACGTGGAAACCCTCGGTCACATGAGCTGCAACCCAGCCATTGGCGGCATTGGCAAGAGCCATCTGGTCAAAGAGATCGATGCCCTCGGTGGCGCCATGGCGTTGGCCACCGACAAGAGCGGCATCCAGTTCCGCGTTCTGAACAACCGCAAGGGCCCGGCCGTACGCGCTACCCGTGCACAGGCCGACCGTGCCATCTACAAGGCAGTGGTACGTGAAATCCTGGAAAACCAGCCAAACCTGTGGATATTCCAGCAGTCCTGCGACGACCTGATCGTCGAACAGGACCAGGTCAAAGGCGTGGTGACCCAGATGGGCCTGCGTTTCTTCGCCGAATCGGTGGTACTGACCACCGGTACCTTCCTCGGCGGCCTTATCCATATTGGTCTGCAGAACCATTCCGGTGGTCGCGCAGGTGATCCACCTTCGATCGCCCTGGCCCATCGCATGCGTGAATTGCCGCTGCGCGTCGGGCGCCTGAAAACCGGTACGCCGCCACGCATCGACGGCCGTTCGGTGGACTTCTCGGTCATGACCGAACAGCCAGGCGATACACCGATTCCGGTGATGTCGTTCATGGGCAATGCCGAGATGCATCCGCGCCAGGTGAGCTGCTGGATTACCCATACCAATGCCCGCACCCACGAAATCATTGCCTCGAACCTCGACCGTTCGCCGATGTACTCGGGTGTGATCGAAGGGGTCGGCCCGCGCTACTGCCCGTCGATCGAAGACAAGATCCACCGCTTCGCCGACAAGGAAAGCCACCAGGTGTTCATCGAGCCGGAAGGCCTGAACACCCATGAGCTGTACCCCAACGGTATTTCCACTTCGCTGCCGTTCGACGTACAGCTGGACCTGGTGCGTTCGATTCGCGGTATGGAAAACGCCCACATCGTGCGCCCGGGCTATGCCATCGAGTACGACTACTTCGACCCGCGCGACCTCAAGTACAGCCTCGAAACCAAAGTCATCGGCGGCCTGTTCTTCGCTGGCCAGATCAACGGCACCACCGGTTACGAAGAAGCCGGCGCCCAGGGCCTGCTGGCCGGTACCAACGCCGCCCTGCGGGCGCAGGGCCGTGACAGCTGGTGCCCGCGTCGCGACGAGGCCTACATCGGTGTGCTGGTGGACGACTTGATTACCCTGGGTACCCAGGAGCCGTACCGCATGTTCACGTCACGTGCCGAGTACCGCCTGATCCTGCGTGAGGACAACGCCGACTTGCGCCTGACCGAAAAGGGCCGTGAACTTGGCCTGATCGACGACCAGCGCTGGGCCGCTTTCTGCGCCAAGCGCGAAGGCATCGAGCGTGAGGAACAGCGCCTGAAATCGACCTGGGTACGACCGAACACCGAGCAAGGCCAGGCCATTGTGGATAAGTTCGGTACTCCACTCAGCCACGAATACAGCCTGCTCAACCTGCTGGCCCGCCCGGAAATCGACTACGCCGGGCTGATCGAGGCGACCGGCGGTGAAGCGATCGATGCACAGGTCGCCGAACAGGTCGAGATCCGCACCAAGTACGCGGGCTACATCGACCGGCAGCAGGATGAAATCGCTCGCCTGCGTGCCAGCGAAGACACCCGCCTGCCTGTGGATATCGATTACGCGAGCATTTCCGGGCTGTCCAAGGAAATCCAGGGCAAGCTGGGCCAGACCCGTCCGGAAACCCTCGGCCAGGCTTCGCGCATTCCTGGCGTCACTCCGGCGGCGATTTCCCTGTTGCTGATTCACTTGAAGAAACGCGGCGCTGGCCGCGAATTGGAGCAAAGCGCTTGAGTTCCCTGGTCACCCCGCAACACGCTGAAGAGTTGTCCACAGGTGCGCGCCAACTCGGTGTCGAGCTGAGCGCCGAGCAGCACGAAAAGCTGCTCGGCTACCTGGCGCTGTTGATCAAATGGAACAAAGCCTACAACCTGACTGCCGTGCGCGACCCCGACGAGATGGTATCGCGTCATCTACTGGACAGCCTCAGCGTCATGCCGTTTATCCACAGCGAACGTGAAAACTGGCTGGATGTCGGCAGTGGCGGCGGCATGCCTGGCATCCCATTGGCTATCCTGCATCCGCACAAGCGGGTGACGGTGCTGGATGCCAACGGCAAGAAGACGCGCTTCCTGACTCAGGTGAAAATGGAACTCAAGCTGGACAACCTGACGGTTATCCACAGCCGGGTCGAGGCTTTCCAACCGGCTCAACCGTTCGACGGGATCATCTCCCGCGCTTTCAGCAGCATGGAAAATTTCACCAACTGGACCCGCCACCTGGGCGACACCGGGACGCAATGGCTTGCAATGAAGGGGCTGCATCCTGCCGATGAACTGGTAGCATTGCCCGCAGACTTCACAGTGGAAAGCGAGCAGGCCCTGACCGTTCCGGGTTGCCAGGGCCAGCGCCATCTGCTGATACTGCGCCGCAAGGCATGACTGGGAACACACGCAACAATGGCTAAGGTATTCGCAATCGCGAACCAGAAAGGTGGTGTGGGCAAGACCACCACCTGTATCAATCTCGCTGCCTCACTGGCCGCAACCAAGCGTCGTGTGCTGCTGATCGACCTCGATCCGCAAGGCAACGCCACCATGGGTAGCGGTGTGGACAAGCACGAGCTCGAGCACTCGGTCTACGACCTGTTGATCGGGGAATGCGACCTGGCCCAGGCCATGCATTACTCCGAACACGGTGGTTTCCAGTTGCTGCCGGCAAACCGTGACCTGACCGCCGCCGAAGTGGTGCTGCTGGAAATGCAGGTCAAGGAAAGCCGCCTGCGCAACGCCCTGGCACCTATCCGCGACAACTACGACTACATCCTCATCGACTGCCCGCCGTCGCTGTCGATGCTGACGCTCAACGCCCTGGTCGCCTCGGATGGCGTGATCATTCCGATGCAATGCGAATACTATGCGCTTGAAGGTCTCAGTGACCTTGTGGATAACATCAAGCGCATCGCTGCCCGGTTGAATCCGGAGCTGAAAATCGAGGGCCTGCTGCGGACCATGTACGACCCGCGGCTGAGCCTGAACAACGATGTCTCGGCGCAGCTGAAGGAACACTTTGGTCCGCAGCTGTACGACACGGTCATTCCGCGCAACATTCGCCTGGCCGAAGCCCCGAGCTTCGGCATGCCGGCCCTGGCCTACGACAAGCAATCGCGCGGCGCGCTGGCGTATCTGGCCCTGGCCGGGGAATTGGTCCGCCGCCAACGTCGTCAATCCCGCACTGCACAAACAACTTAAGGAATCCGTATGGCCGTCAAGAAACGGGGTCTCGGACGTGGGTTGGATGCACTGCTCAGTGGTCCTTCCGTCAGCGCGCTCGAAGAGCAGGCTGTGAAGATCGACCAGAAAGAACTGCAACACCTGCCGGTCGAGCTGATCCAGCGTGGCAAGTACCAGCCGCGCCGGGACATGGACCCTGAGGCGCTGGAAGAGCTTGCGCATTCGATTCGCAACCATGGCGTGATGCAGCCGATCGTGGTGCGCCCGATTGGCGACGACCGCTACGAGATCATCGCTGGTGAGCGTCGCTGGCGTGCCACCCAGCAGGCTGGCCTGGACAAAATCCCGGCCATGGTCCGCGAAGTGCCCGACGAAGCTGCCATCGCCATGGCGCTGATCGAGAACATCCAGCGTGAAGACCTCAACCCCCTGGAAGAAGCCCTGGCACTGCAGCGCCTGCAGCAGGAATTCGAGCTCACTCAGCAACAGGTGGCCGACGCCGTGGGCAAGTCGCGGGTAACCGTGGCCAACCTGCTGCGCCTGATCACCCTGCCTGATGCGATCAAGACCATGCTCGCCCATGGCGACCTGGAGATGGGCCATGCACGTGCATTGCTCGGCTTGGAAGAACATCGTCAGGAAGAGGGGGCGCGTCATGTTGTCGCACGTGGCCTCACCGTGCGCCAAACCGAGGCACTGGTGCGTCAGTGGCTCAGCGACAAACCTGATCCGGTCGAGCCGAGCAAACCTGATCCGGATATCGCGCGCCTTGAACAGCGTCTCGCAGAGCGCCTGGGCTCGGCCGTACAGATTCGCCATGGCAACAAGGGCAAAGGCCAGCTGGTTATTCGCTACAACTCGCTTGACGAGTTGCAAGGCGTGCTTGCTCACATCCGCTGAAACAATTCCTGTTGTAGCGTGCAGTCAGAAATCACTACGAAGAGTTGAATAGGGGTTAATCCACCCCTATACTCTGCGCGCATTTTGTCGGCACAAATTATGCCAAGTCATAGCTGACTTGTTGGTCGACTTCCGAGGAGCAGTTGTGATGGAAATCCGCACGCCAAACCGCCTGCCTTTCCATCGCTGGGCGGTTTTTCCGGTACTGCTGGCTCAATTTGTCGTACTGCTGCTGGCGACCTTGGTGTTGTGGCAGTGGAAAGGGGCGGTCAGTGGATATTCAGGCCTTTGCGGAGGCCTGATTGCCTGGCTCCCCAATGTGTATTTCGCCTGGAAGGCTTTTCGCTTCAGCGGAGCACGGGCGGCACAAGCCATCGTCAAGTCGTTTTACGCTGGCGAGGCAGGCAAGATGATTTTGACGGCAGTGCTTTTTGCACTGACCTTCGCAGGAGTGAAGCCATTGGCGCCGTTAGCAGTATTCGGCGTCTTCGTGCTGACCCTTTTGGTCAGCTGGTTCGCGCCCCTGCTGATGAATAAAAGACTTTCGAGACCTTAGGGCGTTTGAGGCAACCATGGCAGCAGAAACCGCTTCGGGCTATATCCAGCACCACTTGCAGAACCTGACCTACGGTCAACTACCAGACGGCAGCTGGGGCTTCGCCCATTCGGCTGCAGAAGCCAAGGCAATGGGCTTCTGGGCGTTCCACCTGGACACCCTGGGTTGGTCCGTCGCGCTGGGTCTGATCTTCCTGTTCATCTTCCGCATGGCGGCCAGGAAGGCGACTTCCGGTCAACCTGGCGGCCTGCAGAACTTCGTTGAAGTGCTGGTGGACTTCGTCAACGGCAGCGTGAAGGACTCCTTCCACGGCCGTAGCCCGGTAATCGCCCCGCTGGCGCTGACCATTTTCGTCTGGGTGTTCCTGATGAACGCCATCGACCTGGTACCGGTCGACTGGATTCCTCAGCTGGCCATCCTGATCTCCGGTGATCCGCACATTCCGTTCCGCGCCGTGTCGACCACCGACCCGAACGCGACCCTGGCCATGGCCTTCTGCGTGTTCGCCCTGATCATCTTCTACAGCATCAAGGTCAAGGGCCTGGGTGGCTTCATCGGTGAGCTGACCCTGCACCCGTTCGGCAGCAAGAACATCTTCGTGCAGATCCTGCTGATTCCGGTCAACTTCCTGCTGGAATTCGTCACCCTGATCGCCAAGCCGATCTCGCTGGCACTGCGTCTGTTCGGCAACATGTACGCCGGCGAACTGGTGTTCATCCTGATCGCCGTGATGTTCGGTGCCGGCATCCTGTGGCTCAGCGGCCTGGGCGTGGTGCTGCAGTGGGCGTGGGCTGTGTTCCACATCCTGATCATCACCCTGCAAGCCTTCATCTTCATGATGCTTACCATCGTCTACCTGTCGATGGCTCACGAAGATAACCATTAAGACCGCCTGGCGTGTCTGATAGCCTTCCCCGCTCGTTTGGGGGGAGGGCTTAAAAAGTCCGCAAGGGCATGCTGTACCAAACGATTTGTTTTACCGCTTCAAACTAAAAACCTAACCAATACGACGTAAAAGTCGGGAGGAAAGATGGAAACTGTAGTTGGTCTGACCGCTATCGCTGTTGCTCTGCTGATCGGCCTGGGTGCTCTGGGTACCGCCATTGGTTTCGGCCTGCTGGGCGGCAAGTTCCTGGAAGGCGCTGCTCGTCAGCCTGAGATGGTTCCGATGCTGCAGGTCAAAATGTTCATCGTTGCCGGTCTGCTCGACGCCGTAACCATGATCGGTGTTGGTATCGCCCTGTTCTTCACCTTCGCGAACCCCTTCGTTGGTCAGATCGCCGGCTAATCACTCGTTTCAACGAGTTGATTGGTGTGATGGACAAAGACCGAGCGAGGTGTTGGCGTGAACATTAATGCAACCCTGATTGGCCAATCCGTTGCTTTTCTGATTTTTGTACTCTTCTGCATGAAGTATGTATGGCCTCCGGTCATCACTGCCCTGCAAGAGCGCCAAAAGAAGATTGCCGACGGCTTGGACGCTGCCAACCGCGCAGCTCGCGACCTGGAGCTGGCCCAAGAGAAAGCGGGTCAGCAACTGCGTGAAGCAAAGGCACAGGCAGCCGAAATCATTGAGCAAAGCAAGAAACGCGCTGCTCAGCTTGTCGAGGAAGCCCGTGAACAGGCTCGCGTCGAAGCTGACCGTGTGAAGGCTCAGGCTCAAGCCGAGATCGAACAGGAACTGAACAGCGTCAAAGACGCCCTGCGTGCCCAAGTGGGTGCCCTGGCTGTTGGCGGTGCTGAAAAGATCCTTGGCGCCACAATCGATCAAAACGCGCATGCGGAGCTGGTTAACAAACTGGCCGCTGAAATTTAAGCGAGGGCGATCATGGCAGAACTGACCACGTTGGCCCGACCTTACGCTAAGGCTGCCTTTGAGCATGCCCAGGCCCATCAGCAACTGGCCAATTGGTCAGCCATGCTCGGCCTGGCTGCTGCGGTGTCGGAAGACGACACCATGCAGCGCCTGCTCAAGGCCCCGCGACTGACAAGCGCAGAAAAGGCCGCCGCATTCATTGAAGTGTGCGGTGACAAGTTCGATGCACAGGCACAGAATTTCATTCATGTTGCCGCGGAAAACGACCGTCTCCTGCTTCTGCCGGAGATTGCCGCCCTGTTCGACCTGTACAAGGCCGAGCAAGAAAAATCCGTGGACGTGGAAGTCACCAGTGCTTTTGCGTTGAACCAAGAACAGCAAGACAAACTCGCCAAGGTTCTCAGTGCACGGCTCAGCCGGGAAGTGCGCCTGCACGCGTCGGAGGATGCCAGCCTGATCGGCGGCGTCGTCATCCGCGCCGGCGACCTGGTAATCGATGGCTCGGTTCGCGGCAAGATCGCGAAACTGGCCGAAGCATTGAAATCTTGAGTTTGAAGGGGCAGCAGAGCAATGCAGCAACTCAATCCTTCCGAAATTAGTGAAATCATCAAGGGTCGCATCGAGAAGCTCGATGTCGGCTCCCAAGCCCGTAACGAAGGTACCGTCGTAAGCGTTTCCGACGGTATCGTACGGATCCACGGTCTGGCCGACGCTATGTACGGCGAAATGATCGAGTTCCCGGGCGGCGTATACGGTATGGCACTGAACCTGGAGCAAGACTCCGTAGGTGCGGTGGTACTGGGTGCGTACACCTCCCTCGCCGAGGGCATGAGCGCCAAGTGCACCGGTCGCATCCTGGAAGTTCCGGTCGGCAAAGGCCTGCTGGGCCGCGTCGTCGACGCTCTGGGTAACCCGATCGATGGCAAAGGTCCTCTGACCACCACCGAAACCGACGCGGTCGAAAAGGTCGCTCCGGGCGTGATCTGGCGTAAGTCGGTAGACCAGCCTGTACAGACTGGCTACAAGTCGGTTGACGCCATGATCCCGGTTGGCCGTGGCCAGCGCGAGCTGATCATCGGTGACCGTCAGATCGGTAAGACTGCCATGGCGGTCGACGCGATCATCAACCAGAAAAACAGCGGCATCTTCTGCGTATACGTGGCCGTAGGCCAGAAGCAGTCGACCATCGCCAACGTTGTGCGCAAGCTGGAAGAAGCCGGCGCCCTGGCCAACACCATCGTTGTTGCCGCCAGCGCCTCGGAATCGGCCGCGCTGCAGTTCCTGGCTCCTTACGCCGGCTGCACCATGGGCGAATACTTCCGTGACCGCGGTGAAGACGCCCTGATCGTTTACGATGACCTGTCCAAGCAGGCCGTTGCCTACCGTCAGATCTCCCTGCTGCTGCGCCGTCCGCCAGGACGTGAAGCGTACCCAGGTGACGTGTTCTATCTCCACTCCCGTCTGCTGGAGCGTGCATCGCGCGTTTCGGAAGAATACGTCGAGAAGTTCACCAACGGCGCAGTCACTGGCAAGACCGGTTCCCTGACCGCCCTGCCGATCATCGAAACCCAGGCTGGCGACGTTTCCGCGTTCGTTCCGACCAACGTGATCTCCATCACCGACGGTCAGATCTTCCTGGAATCGGCCATGTTCAACTCGGGCATCCGCCCTGCAGTTAACGCCGGTGTTTCGGTATCCCGCGTAGGTGGTGCCGCTCAGACCAAGATCATCAAGAAGCTGTCCGGTGGTATTCGTACCG
Organism: Pseudomonas sp. Marseille-Q3773; assembly: GCF_916618955.1. Taxonomy (NCBI): domain Bacteria; kingdom Pseudomonadati; phylum Pseudomonadota; class Gammaproteobacteria; order Pseudomonadales; family Pseudomonadaceae; genus Pseudomonas; species Pseudomonas sp. Marseille-Q3773. The sequence goes on along the minus strand of NZ_OU745390.1, from coordinate 4,389,768 downwards.
CTCTGGCTCAGTACCGTGAACTGGCTGCATTCGCCCAGTTCGCTTCCGATCTGGACGAAGCGACCCGCAAGCAGCTGGAGCATGGCCAGCGCGTTACCGAGCTGATGAAGCAGAAGCAGTACGCGCCAATGTCCATCGCGGACATGGCCCTGTCGCTGTATGCCGCTGAGCGTGGCTTCCTGACCGACGTAGAAGTCTCCAAGGTCGGCAGCTTCGAGCAAGCTCTGATCGCCTACTTCAACCGTGATCACGCCGAACTGATGGCCAAGATCAACGTGAAGGGTGACTTCAACGACGAAATCGACGCTGGCATGAAAGCTGGTATCGAGAAGTTCAAGGCCACCCAGACCTGGTAAGCCGCAGCGGGGGCCCTGGCCCCCGCTTGCTAACCTGATAGGTGATACATGGCAGGCGCAAAAGAGATTCGCAGTAAGATTGCGAGCATCAAAAGCACGCAAAAAATTACCAGCGCCATGGAAAAAGTGGCGGTCAGCAAAATGCGCAAGGCACAACTGCGCATGGCTGCTAGCCGTCCTTATGCGGAGCGTATCCGCCAGGTGATCGGTCATCTGGCCAACGCCAACCCGGAATACCGCCACCCGTTCATGATCGAGCGCCCTGTAAAGCGCGCCGGTTATATCGTGGTGAGCAGTGACCGTGGTCTGTGCGGTGGCTTGAACACCAACCTGTTCAAGGCCCTGGTCAAGGACATGAACGAAAACCGCGAACAGGGCGTTGAAATCGACCTGTGCGTGATCGGCAGCAAGGGTGCGGCATTCTTCCGCAGCTTTGGCGGCAACGTCGTAGCCGCGATCAGCCACTTGGGCGAAGAGCCATCGATCAACGACCTGATCGGCTCCGTCAAAGTGATGCTGGACGCCTACCTGGACGGCCGCATCGATCGCCTCTCGGTGGTTTCGAACAAGTTCATCAACACCATGACCCAAAAACCGACGGTCGAGCAATTGGTACCGTTGGTGGCAACCCCGGATCAGGATCTCAAGCATCACTGGGACTACCTGTACGAACCCGACGCAAAAGAGCTGCTGGACGGCTTGATGGTGCGTTACGTGGAGTCGCAGGTGTACCAGGCGGTGGTCGAGAACAACGCTGCTGAACAAGCGGCCCGGATGATCGCCATGAAGAACGCCACAGACAACGCCGGTGATTTGATCAGCGAACTCCAGCTGATCTACAACAAGGCGCGTCAGGCTGCGATCACCCAGGAGATCTCGGAAATCGTCGGCGGCGCTGCCGCGGTTTAACGGTTCAAATATTCAGAGGATCCAGCTATGAGTAGCGGACGTATCGTTCAAATCATCGGCGCCGTCATCGACGTGGAATTCCCACGTGACGTCGTGCCGAGTGTTTACAACGCGCTGAAAGTACAAGGCGCGGAAACCACCCTGGAAGTTCAGCAGCAGCTGGGCGACGGCGTGGTTCGTACCATTGCGATGGGCTCGACCGAAGGCCTGAAGCGCGGTCTGGATGTCGTCGACACCGGCGCTGCCATCTCCGTTCCTGTTGGTAAGGCCACCCTGGGCCGTATCATGGACGTGCTGGGCAACCCGATCGACGAAGCCGGCCCGATCGGCGAAGAAGAGCGTCGTGGTATCCACCAGAAGGCACCTTCCTTCGCTGACCAGGCAGGCGGCAACGACCTGCTGGAAACCGGCATCAAGGTAATCGACCTGGTTTGCCCGTTCGCCAAGGGTGGTAAGGTTGGTCTGTTCGGTGGTGCCGGCGTCGGCAAGACCGTTAACATGATGGAACTGATCCGTAACATCGCCATCGAGCACAGCGGTTATTCCGTGTTCGCCGGTGTGGGTGAGCGTACTCGTGAGGGTAACGACTTCTACCACGAGATGAAGGACTCCAACGTTCTCGACAAAGTAGCACTGGTCTACGGTCAGATGAACGAGCCACCAGGAAACCGTCTGCGCGTAGCGCTGACCGGCCTGACCATGGCTGAGAAGTTCCGTGACGAAGGTAACGACGTTCTGCTGTTCGTCGACAACATCTACCGTTACACCCTGGCCGGTACCGAAGTATCCGCACTGCTGGGCCGTATGCCTTCCGCAGTAGGTTACCAGCCGACCCTGGCCGAAGAGATGGGCGTTCTGCAAGAGCGTATTACTTCGACCAAAGAAGGTTCGATCACCTCGATCCAGGCCGTATACGTACCTGCGGACGACCTGACCGACCCGTCGCCAGCCACCACCTTCGCCCACCTCGACGCCACCGTCGTTCTGTCCCGTGACATCGCTTCCCTGGGTATCTACCCGGCGGTTGACCCACTGGACTCGACTTCGCGCCAGCTGGACCCGAACGTGATCGGCAACGAGCACTACGAAACTGCCCGCCAGGTTCAGTATGTTCTGCAGCGCTACAAAGAGCTGAAAGACATCATTGCGATCCTGGGTATGGACGAACTGTCCGAAGCCGACAAGCAACTGGTAGCCCGCGCTCGTAAGATCCAGCGCTTCCTGTCGCAGCCGTTCTTCGTGGCCGAAGTCTTCACCGGTTCGCCAGGCAAGTACGTTTCCCTGAAAGACACCATCGCTGGCTTCAGCGGCATCCTCAAAGGTGACTACGACCACCTGCCAGAACAAGCGTTCTACATGGTCGGCAGCATCGACGAAGCGATCGAGAAAGCCAAGAAACTGTAATCCCGGCGCCCCGAAAGGGGCGCTAATCAGGTTGAGGCAAGCAGATGGCTATGACAGTCCATTGCGATATCGTCAGCGCGGAAGGAGAAATCTTCTCCGGTCTGGTCGAGATGGTGGTTGCGCACGGCAACCTGGGCGATCTGGGTATCGCTCCAGGCCACGCGCCGCTGATCACCAATCTGAAGCCAGGTCCGATCACGCTGACCAAGCAGGGCGGCGAGCGCGAGGTGTTCTACATCTCCGGTGGCTTCCTGGAAGTGCAGCCGAACATGGTCAAGGTACTCGCCGATACCGTGCAACGTGCAGCCGACCTGGACGAAGCCTCCGCTCAGGATGCCGTCAAGGCAGCTGAGAAGGCCCTGCATGAGAAAGGCGCGGATTTCGACTACAGTGCCGCATCCGCACGTCTGGCCGAGGCCGCAGCCCAGCTGCGTACCGTCCAGCAGATCCGCAAGAAGTTCGGCGGTTAATTCCGCAGGCTTCATGTAGATTGAGAACAAGGGTAGCCATCGGCTACCCTTTTTCTTTTTTGTAAACCCTAAAACCGGTCATTCCACTGACCGCCCAGGATTGGTAGCCAGTAATGTCACTCGATATCGTTATTCTTGCTGCCGGCCAAGGCACCCGCATGCGCTCGGCGCTGCCCAAGGTGCTGCACCCGGTAGCCGGCAACTCCATGCTCGGCCATGTTATCCACAGCGCGCGCCAGCTTCAGCCGCAAGGTATCCACGTGGTCATTGGCCATGGAGCCGAGCTGGTACGCGAGCGCCTGGCCGCTGACGACCTGAACTTCGTCATGCAGGACAAGCAGCTGGGCACCGGCCACGCGGTTGCCCAGGCATTACCGGCCCTGACTGCCGACACCGTGCTGGTGCTATATGGCGACGTGCCCCTGATCGAGGTGGAAACCCTGCAACGCCTGCTGGCCAAGGCCAATCCCCAGCAGCTGGGCCTGCTTACGGTAACCCTCGACGACCCGACCGGCTATGGCCGTATTGTGCGGGACGAGCAGGGCAAGGTAACCGCTATCGTTGAGCACAAGGACGCCAACGATGCGCAGAAAGCGATCAAGGAAGGCAACACCGGCATTCTGGCCCTGCCGGCCGACCGGCTGGCGGACTGGATGGGGCGTCTGTCGAACAACAATGCCCAGGGCGAGTACTACCTGACCGATGTCATCGCCATGGCAGTGGCCGATGGCCTGGTGGTGGCTACTGAACAGCCGCACGACCCGATGGAAGTGCAAGGCGCCAATGACCGTCGCCAGCTGTCCGAACTGGAACGTCACTACCAGCTGCGCGAAGGTCGCCGCCTGATGGCTCAGGGCGTGACCCTGCGCGACCCGGCACGCTTCGATGTTCGCGGTGAAGTGACCGTCGGCCGCGACGTGCTGATCGACATCAACGTGATTCTTGAAGGCAAGGTCGTCATCGAGGATGACGTCCAGATCGGCCCGAACTGCGTGATCAAGAATACTACCCTGCGCAAAGGCGCGGTGGTCAAGGCCAATAGCCACCTTGAAGGCGCCGTGATGGGTGAGGGCAGCGATGCCGGCCCGTTCGCCCGCCTGCGCCCGGGCAGCGTGCTGGAGGCCAAGGCTCATGTGGGTAACTTCGTCGAACTGAAAAACGCCCATTTGGGCGAAGGGGCCAAGGCCGGGCACCTGACCTACCTGGGCGATGCCGAAATCGGCGCGCGTACCAACATCGGTGCCGGCACTATCACCTGCAATTACGACGGCGCCAACAAGTTCAAGACCGTGATGGGCGAAGACGTCTTCATCGGCTCGAACAACTCGCTGGTCGCACCTGTGGAAATCCAGGCGGGCGCGACTACTGCAGCCGGTTCGACCATCACCCAGACCGTTGAGGCTGGCGACCTGGCGGTGGCCCGGGCACGTCAGCGCAACATCGCGGGCTGGAAGCGACCAGAGAAGATCAAGAAAAGCTGAATTGTACACAGCAGTTTCGATCGAAAGCCGACTTATGTGAATAAGTCGGCTTTTTATATATCGCAGCCCTGTGGGAGCGGCCTTGCGTCGCGATGGGCTGCAACGCAGCCCCGGCAATTTTTTGTTACCTCGAAAACCCTGGGGCCGCGCTGCGGCCCTTCGCGACACAAGGTCGCTCCTACAGAGGCCGCGTCAGTGTAGAGAAAAACTATCCACAGGGCAGCGACAACTTGACGAAGCGCTCATCTTAGGTTTTGATTGCCGTCATTATCTTTCGAATCGAAACTTAAACGCTCATGTCGAAACGAAATACTCCCCAGCGGCGGCATAACATCCTGGCATTGCTCAGCGAGCAGGGCGAGGTGAGTGTAGACGCGTTGGCCAAGCGTTTCGCCACCTCGGAAGTTACCATCCGCAAGGACCTTGCGGCCCTAGAGGCCAACGGTCTGCTACTACGCCGCTACGGTGGCGCAGTTCCGGTGCCGCAAGAGCTGCTCGGTGAACCTGCCCAGCCTGTGTCTTCCTATAAAAAGGCAATTGCACGTGCTGCCGTCGCGCGCATTCGCGAACATGCGCGGATCATCATCGACAGCGGCAGCACCACTGCAGCCATGATCCCCGAACTGGGGCGCCAGCCTGGGCTGGTGGTGATGACCAATTCGCTGAACGTCGCCCGTGCCATCTGCGACCTCGAACACGAACCGGTGCTGCTGATGACAGGCGGAACCTGGGACCCCCATTCCGAATCGTTCCAGGGCCAGGTGGCCGAGCAGGTATTGCGTTCCTACGATTTCGACCAGTTGTTCATCGGTGCCGACGGCATCGATCTCGGCCGCGGTACCACCACGTTCAACGAGTTGCTCGGGCTGAGCCGGGTCATGGCCGAAGTTGCCCGTGAAGTGATCGTGATGGTCGAGTCGGACAAGGTCGGGCGCAAGATCCCCAACCTCGAGCTGCCCTGGGGCAGCGTGCACACCCTTATTACTGACGAACGCCTGCCCGCAGCGGCACGCGAACAAATTCAAGCCCGCGGCGTCAACCTGATCTGCGCCGCGATCAGCCAGGAGCAATAAACCATGTGTGGAATCGTTGGTGCCGTCGCCGAGCGCAACATCACAGCCATCCTGATCGAAGGCCTCAAGCGTCTTGAGTACCGCGGGTACGACAGCGCCGGTCTGGCCGTCCTCACTTCGAGTGGTGAACTGCAGCGCCGCCGCCGTATCGGCAAGGTCAGCGAACTGGAGGCCGCGGTTGCCGCCGAGCCGCTGTCTGGTCAACTGGGCATCGCCCACACCCGCTGGGCTACCCACGGTGCGCCGACCGAGGGCAATGCCCACCCGCACTTCTCGAACAATGAAGTGGCCGTGGTGCACAACGGCATCATCGAGAACCATGAAGAACTGCGCGAAGAGCTGAAGGGCCTTGGCTACGTCTTCACTTCGCAGACTGATACCGAAGTCATCGTCCACCTGATCCACCATACCTTGAAGACCATCCCGGACCTGACCGACGCGCTGAAGGCCGCTGTGAAGCGCCTGCATGGTGCCTATGGCCTGGCGCTGATCAGTGCCAGCCAGCCTGACCGCCTGGTAGCAGCCCGTAGCGGCAGCCCGCTGGTCATCGGCCTGGGCCTGGGTGAAAACTTCCTGGCCTCCGACCAGCTGGCCCTGCGCCAGGTCACCGACCGCTTCATGTACCTGGAAGAGGGTGACATCGCCGAAATCCGCCGTGACCAGGTTTCCATCTGGGACCAGGAAGGCCGCAAGGTTCAGCGCGAAACCGTGCAATACCACGAAGGCGCCGAAGCCGCCGACAAGGGGACCTACCGTCACTTCATGCTCAAGGAAATCCACGAGCAGCCAAGCGTGGTGCAGCGTACCCTGGAAGGCCGCCTGGGCAAGGACAGCGTGATGGTCCAGGCCTTCGGCCCACAGGCTGCCGACCTGTTCGCCAAGGTGCGCAACGTGCAGATCGTTGCCTGCGGTACCAGTTATCACGCTGGCATGGTCGCCCGTTACTGGCTGGAAAGCCTGGCCGGCATCCCGTGCCAGGTCGAAGTGGCCAGCGAGTTCCGCTACCGCAAGGTAGTGGTGCAGCCAGACACGCTATTCGTCTCCATCTCGCAATCCGGTGAAACCGCCGATACCCTGGCCGCGCTGCGTAACGCCAAGGAGCTGGGCTTCCTCGGCAGCCTGGCAATCTGCAACGTGGGCATCAGCTCGCTGGTACGTGAGTCGGACCTGACCCTGCTGACCCTGGCTGGCCCGGAAATCGGCGTGGCGTCGACCAAGGCCTTCACCACCCAGCTGGTATCGCTGATGCTGCTGACCCTGGCCCTGGGCCAGGTGCGGGGTACCCTGGAAGCCGGCGTGGAAGCCGGGCTGGTAGAGGAGCTGCGCCGCCTGCCGGCCCGCCTGGGGGAAGCCTTGGCCATGGATGCAACCGTCGAGAAAATCGCCGAACTGTTCGCCGACAAGCACCACACCCTGTTCCTCGGCCGCGGTGCGCAATACCCGGTAGCCATGGAAGGTGCGCTCAAGCTCAAGGAAATCTCCTACATCCACGCCGAAGCCTACCCGGCAGGCGAGCTGAAACACGGCCCGTTGGCCCTGGTGGACAACGACATGCCCGTGGTCACCGTGGCGCCGAACAATGAACTGCTGGAAAAGCTGAAATCCAACCTGCAGGAAGTGCGTGCGCGAGGGGGGGAGCTGGTGGTGTTCGCCGACGAACAGGCTGGCATGACCAACGGCGAAGGTACCCACGTGATCAAGGTGCCGCACATTGCGGACGCCCTGGCACCGATCCTTTACACCATTCCGCTGCAGCTGCTGTCTTACTATGTGGCCGTGCTCAAGGGCACCGACGTGGACCAGCCGCGGAACCTGGCGAAGTCGGTTACGGTCGAGTAAGGCGCAAGCCGGGGCGAGCAATGCTCTGGTTGCCCCGGCCACCCCAAGCCACAAGGCCGCTCAGGCCAACCATGGCCATAGCGGCCTTGTGTCGCGAAAGGGCTGCAATGCAGCCCTCCGCAGTCCTGCCTCAGATCTGCATCGCCATCCCATCCACATTCATCGCTGCCTGGCGCAAGGCCTCGGAGCGGGTCGGGTGGGGGTGGCAGGTGAGGGCAATGTCCTCTGCCGAGGCCGAGAACTCCATGGCCACGCAGAACTCACCAATCATCTCGCTGACACTCGGTCCCACCAGGTGCACACCCAGCACTTCATCGGTCTGGGCATCAGCGATGACCTTGGCGAAACCTTCGGTCTCATGGTTGATCTTGGCACGGCTGTTCGCCGTGAAAGGGAACTTGCCGACCTTGTAGGCACGGCCTTCGGCCTTGAGCTGCTCTTCGGTCTTGCCCACGCTGGCCAGCTCCGGACGCGTGTAGATCACACCCGGGATGAGGTTGTAGTTGACCTCGTGAGGCTTGCCGGCGATGCGTTCGATGCAGGCCACCGCTTCGTCTTCGGCCTTGTGCGCCAGCATCGGGCCAGAAGTGACGTCGCCAATCACCCAGATGCCGGGCACAGACGTGCGGTGGTGGTCGTTGCCGAGCATGCCGCGCTTGTCGGTTGCCAGGCCCACGCTTTCCAGGTTCAGCCCTTGGGTATAAGGGCGGCGGCCGATGGCGACCAGTACGTAGTCGGCCTGCAGCGTTTCTGCGTGGCCGCCGGCCGCAGGCTCCAGGGTCAGGCTGACGCCTTCGGCGCTGGCGTTGGCCTGGGTCACCTTGCTGCCCAGCTTGAACACCATGCCTTGCTTGGCCAATGCCTTCTGCAGGGTCTTGGCGGTTTCTTCGTCGGTGCCCGGGCAGATGCGGTCGAGGTATTCAATGACCGTGACCTGGCTGCCCAGGCGTCGCCATACCGAACCCAGCTCGAGGCCGATGACGCCGGCACCGATGACGACCAGGTGCTTGGGTACCTGTGGCAGCGACAGTGCGCCGGTCGAGTCGATGATGCGCTGGTTGTCGATGGTCACGCCTGGCAACGGCGTCGGCTCGGAGCCAGTGGCAATCACGATGTCCTTGGCCTGTAATGCAGTTTCGCTGCCGTCCTCGGCCTTGACCACGACCTTGCCAACGCCATCCAGGCGACCCCAGCCCTTGATCCAGTCGACCTTGTTCTTGCGGAACAGGTACTCGATGCCCTTGGTCAGGCCGGTCACGCTCTCGTCCTTCTGTTTCATCATCTGGGCGAGGTTGAGGTTAGGCTTCACCTCGATACCGAGGTGGGCGAATTCGCTACCGCTGGCGGCTTCGTAAAGCTCGGACGCGTGCAGCAGTGCCTTGGAAGGCATGCAGCCCACGTTCAGGCAGGTGCCGCCGAGGGTCGAGCGGCCTTCCACGCAGGCGACGCTGAGGCCCAGCTGGCCGGCACGGATGGCTGCGTTGTAGCCGCCAGGGCCGCCGCCGATGATCACCACGTCATAGGATTTCATGGGTTCAACTCCAGGATGAAGAAGCGCGAGAGGGGCACAAGGTTAAGCTGAGCTGCAAAAATTGTATACAATCTGCTAGCGGGACAGGATCAGTTGGTTCTAGACCATGGTCTCGTAAAAAGGAAACATCCCACGAATGAACTACTCTGTTCCGGCGACGTTCGAAATTTCAGGCGTCGTGGCCAAATACGGACAGGAGGGTCGTTCATGCTTGCGCAACTTCCACCGGCACTGCAGGGCCTGCATCTGCCGCTGCGGCTGAAACTGTGGGACGGTAACCAGTTCGATCTGGGGCCCAGCCCGCAGGTCACCATTCTGGTCAAGGAACCACAGCTGATCAGCCAGTTGAGCCACCCAAGCATGGACCAGCTGGGCACGGCATTCGTCGAGGGCAAGCTGGAGCTGGAAGGGGATATCGGTGAAGCCATACGCGTGTGCGATGAGCTGAGCGAAGCGTTGCTGACCGAGGAGGATGAGGCGCCACCGCAACGGCAAGCCCACGACAAGAGCACCGACGCCGAAGCCATTTCCTACCACTATGACGTTTCCAACGCGTTCTACCAGTTGTGGCTGGATCAGGACATGGCCTATTCGTGCGCCTACTTCCGCGAGCCGGACAACACGCTCGATCAGGCGCAGCAGGACAAGTTCGATCACTTGTGTCGCAAGCTGCGCCTGGACGTCGGCGACTATCTGCTCGACGTAGGCTGTGGCTGGGGTGGGCTGGCGCGTTTCGCTGCCCGGGAATATGGCGCCAAGGTGTTCGGCATCACCTTGAGCAAGGAGCAACTGAAGCTCGGCCAGGAGCGTGTCAAGGCAGAAGGCCTCGACGGCAAGGTCGAACTGAAGATTCTCGACTACCGTGACCTGCCGCAGGACGGCCGCTTCGACAAGGTGGTCAGCGTTGGCATGTTCGAGCATGTGGGCCACGCCAACCTGGCGCTGTACTGCCAGAAGCTGTTCGGTGCCGTGAGGGAAGGGGGCCTGGTGATGAACCATGGCATCACCGCCAAGCACGTCGATGGCCGTCCGGTCGGGCGTGGCGCTGGCGACTTCATCGACCGCTATGTGTTCCCTCATGGAGAACTGCCACACCTGTCGATGATCAGTGCCAGTATCTGTGAAGCGGGGTTGGAAGTGGTAGACGTGGAAAGCTTGCGTCTGCACTACGCCAAGACCTTGCACCACTGGAGCGAGAACCTGGAAAACCAGTTGCACAAGGCAGCGGACCTGGTGCCTGAGAAGACCTTGCGCATCTGGCGCCTGTACCTGGCCGGGTGTGCCTACGCCTTTGAAAAGGGCTGGATCAACCTTCACCAGATTCTGGCAGTGAAGCCATACGCCGATGGGCATCACGACCTGCCGTGGACGCGTGAAGACCTTTATCGCTGACCTTCCCTACTTCACTGTGGGGCGGGTTTACCCGTGAATGCGCCAGTGATGGTCCCGGCGCAATTATGGGTAAACCCGTTCCCGCAAGGTCCGCGACGCGCAGCGGAAACTGCGCCCACTCGTTACAGAATCGGCGAAATCAGCCGCGCAATCCGCATCCCCAATTGCTGTAGCCGATGAGTGTCACGACTGTCCTCTGCAGTGATTTCCCGAGCCTGTTCAAAGTCATTGATCAGCATGCTCTCCACCTGATCGGCGAAGCTGCGGTCTACCGTCAGGAGCGTGATTTCGAAGTTCAGGCGGAACGAGCGGTTATCCAGGTTGGCACTGCCGATCGCGCTGATCTCGTCATCCACCAGCACCACCTTCTGGTGCAGGAAGCCGGGTTGGTAGCGGAACATGCGCACCCCAGCACGCACCGCTTCGAAGGCAAACAGGCTGGAGGCGGCATAGACAATGCGGTGATCGGGGCGTGACGGTATCAACACGCGGACATCGACCCCCCGCAGTACCGCCAGGCGCAACGCGGCGAATACCGCTTCGTCGGGGATGAAGTACGGGCTGGTGATCCACACTCGCCGGGAGGCTGAATGAATCGCTTCGATGAAGAACAGCGAGCAGGTTTCCTGTGGGTCGGCCGGACCGCTTGCCAAGGCCTGGCAGAGCACGCCGTCGTCCGGGTAGGCGTCCGGCAGGATCAGCGGCGGCAGCTGACGCGTGGCCCAATACCAATCCTCGGCGAACGACTCTTGCAGGCAAGCCAGCACTGGCCCGGTGATCTGCACATGGGTATCGCGCCAGGGCGAGAGCTGCGGGTGCTCGCCCAGGTATTCATCGCCCACGTTGTGGCCGCCGACGAAACCGAGCAGGCCATCCACCACCACGATCTTGCGGTGGTTGCGAAAGTTCACCTGGAAGCGGTTGAACCAGCCACGGCGAGTGGCGAAGGCATGGATCTGTACGCCGCCTTCGCGCAGGACCTGACTGTAGCTGGCCGGCAGGGCATGGCTGCCGACCCGGTCGTACAGGACGAATATCTGCACGCCTTCGGCAGCCTTGCGCAGCAGTAATTGCTGCAGTGCATTACCAAGGCTGTCGTCATGAATGATGAAGAACTGGACCAGCACCACGTCGCGGGCGTTCTCGATGGCAGTGAATATGGCATCGAACGTCGCTTTCCCATCGATCAGCAGCTTCACCTGGTTGTTGGCCAGGCAGGGCATGCGGCCAAGCTTGGGCATGGCACGCAAGGCTGCGTAGCTTTCCGACTCGCGGGCAGTGAGGGCCTCTTCTACCCATGGCCGCCAGTTGAGGTTGGCCATGGCAACGTGCATTTCCTGGTTGGCCTGGCGCCTGGCCTTGATGTAGGCATAGAACGAGCGCGCACCGAAAACCAGGTAGGGAATCAAGGTGAGGTAGGGAATGAAGAACAGCGGCATGGCCCAGGCAATTGCGCCTTGGGCAGTGCGCACGGTGAACAGTGCATGTAGTGCGGCGACGATACCCAGCAGGTGGATCAGGCCGAGTAGATAACCGAAGAAGTAGGGGCTGTGGTAATCCATATGCATCCTGCTTGCCGAGTACACTTGTGTAACAGAACACGTTCCCGCTCCGCCTTGCAACCTGAAGGTGGTTTTGGCGTCTAAGGCTCAGCCCGGTTCGGTTGACCGGCTTTTTTCCAGGAGCGTTCGTCCATGAAGATTCGTCTGCCACTGTTGGCGTTGGCCCTAGCTATGAGCAGCCCGTTGGTGCATGCGCAAATGCTGCAGCCAGGTTTGTGGGAGCTGACCACCAGCAACATGCAGGTCGATGGCAAGCCGTTACCCGACATGGAGTTCATGCTCGGCCAGTTGAAGAACCTGCCACCGGAACAGCGCGCAATGATGGAAGGCGTGCTGGCCAAGCAGGGGGTGACTGTGGGTGGTAAGGGGGTGCGTTCTTGCTTGACGCCAGAGCAAGTGGCAACCAACGACATCCCGCTGCAGGACCCTAAGTCAGGTTGCACTCAGAAGATTACCGACCGCACTGGCAACGTGTGGAAGTTCCAGTTCAGTTGCCCCAGAGCACAGGGCACTGGCCAGGCGACGTTCCTCAGCGACCGCGAGTTCACTACCCAGGTGAACGGCACGTTCAACGCTTCGGGGGTGCAGCAGCAAGGCAGTATGAATACCCGTGCCGTGTGGTTGGGGAGTGACTGCGGTTCGGTCAAGCCGCGTAGCTGATATCCCACTGCCACTGGCTGGACGCGACAGCATCGTGGGCGTGCAGGCTTTCTCCATGTTCCACGCGCAGTTTGAAAGCTGTGCTCCATTCAACTTGTCGCAACGCCTTATGCAAACGCCGAGCGGCGTCTTCACAGAACATCAGGTTCTGGCCATTGGCCAAGGCGAACGCTTGTTCATCGGCACGCTTGACTGCGGTCTGTACCGCTGTCCCCAGGCTCGCTTCCATGCGATCGATCAGTTCGGTGATTGGCAGCTGCTGCTGTCCGCTGCGTAGCCTCACCTGGATGTGCGCGTTACTGCGTTGGCTGTGGGGTGTCGCGACGATGCCCCCGGCGCTGCCAAGCCACTGTAACACTGCAGCCTTGTCGACCGGCGTGGTGGGGAAGTCTGCCTGGAACTGATGCTGGATCAGCTGCCGTGCAAGCGCAGCCGAGCATGGGCAGGTCGAAGAGTAAGGAATGGAAACGGATAGTTCCACGTGGAACATTTCTTCCTCGATCCTTGCATCGACCGTTACGGGATAGGCTTTCCAGCCGTGCAAAGGGCTGACCAGCGCAGGCCTTTTCAGCAGATGCTCAAAGCGCAGGCGCAGATAGGCTGCTGCGGACAGCCCTTCATGGCTGTTAAGGAAACCAGACAGTAGCTGGCGAATGGCAAGCGTTGTAAGAGGCTGGTGTTCCAGGGCCTCCAGGGCTAGGTATAGCCGTGACATATGGATACCACGTGAGCTGCCATCCACGAGGCTTACGCCAGCATCAACCGTAGCCGCCGTTCGGTGTCCTTCGAAGTGGACCGGCAAGGCGATTCCGCACATCCCCACCCAGTCCAAAGGCAAGGCGTATTCCTGGGTCTGGGTAGCAATGTCGGGGAGCTTGAGCTGGGTCATCTGGCATTCCAAACAAATGGGGTTTCAACGGCAGCCGGCGACCAGGCTGCAATGCAGGTTGAAGCGTTGCCCACTGGAACTGGACACGCGGTTAACGGTGGTCCAGCCGATGCGTCGGCTGTAACCCACCCAGGCTTCGCCATCGCTGGCCAGGCCGGTAAAAAAGGTCAACGTGCCGTAGCGGCTGTTGGTCTGTGCCCAAAGGCGGCGGCTGTCGGAGTCATAACCCCGGAGGTAAAAGACGCTGCCTTCGCTGCGAACGCTATAGAAACTGCCCTTGCCATCCTGACAGGCGAGCAGCGTCGCGCTGCGGGTACACAGCGCCAACGAGCCGCCCTGTGGCAGGGCGAGCAGCGAGGTGGTGGGCAGCGCAAGCAATAGCAACACCGAGGCGCGTAGCAGTTTCATTTCCATCCTTTTGTCAGCACATGTCGTCAAGAACGGCTTGGCGAAATTGTATTGTTACTTTATAACATTATGCAATGCATCGTTTCGAATGCGCTTCGCCTGAAGAGGTTTGCCATGTCCAATCGTCTCCCTGTTACCGTGCTGTCCGGCTTCCTTGGCGCCGGCAAGAGCACATTGCTCAACCATGTGCTGCGCAACCGCGACAACCTGCGGGTCGCGGTCATCGTCAATGACATGAGCGAAATCAACATCGACGCCAGCGAGGTGCAGCGCAATGTCAGCCTCAACCGTGCTGAAGAAAAGTTGGTGGAGATGAGCAATGGCTGTATCTGCTGCACGTTGCGTGAAGACCTGCTCGAGGAGGTGGCGCGGCTCGCCGGGGAAGGTCGGTTCGATTATCTGCTGATCGAGTCCACTGGAATCTCCGAGCCGCTGCCTGTGGCCGAGACCTTTACCTTTCGCGACGAACAGGGCCGCAGCCTTTCCGACATGGCGCGGCTGGACACCATGGTTACTGTGGTCGATGGCCTGAACTTCATGCGTGATTACCAGGCCGCCGACAGCCTGGCCAGCCGTGGCGAGACCCTGGGTGAAGAGGACGAGCGTTCGATCAGCGACCTGCTTATCGAACAGGTCGAGTTCGCCGATGTGTTGTTGTTGAGCAAGATCGACCTGATCAGCCAGCACCAGCGCGAAGAGCTCATGGCGATCCTGCGTAGCCTTAACGCGCGAGCGCAGATCATACCGATGATCATGGGCCAGGTCCCGCTGGCGCGTATCCTCGATACCGGCCTGTTCGACTTCGACCAGGCCGCCCAGGCTCCTGGCTGGCTCCAGGAACTGCGCGGCGAACACGTACCTGAAACAGAAGAGTACGGTATCGCGGCCACCACCTGGCAGGCTCGGCGGCCGCTTCATCCACAGCGCTTTTTCGACTTTATCCACACGCCCTGGAGCAATGGCCGGCTACTACGTTCAAAAGGCTTTTTCTGGTTGGCCAGCAAGTTCCAGGAGGCCGGTAGCTGGTCGCAAGCGGGTGGCATGATGCGCCACGGACTGGCGGGGCGCTGGTGGCGCTTCGTTCCCCGCGAACAGTGGCCGCAGGATGTGGATAACACCGCGGCGATCCTTGACCACTGGACTGCCGAAAGCGGTGACTGCCGCCAGGAGCTGGTGTTCATCGGGCAAAATATCGATTTCGCTGAATTATCCACAGCACTCGATGCATGCTTGTTGACCGACGAGGAGATGGCCCTGGGACCCATGGGCTGGTTGCGCCTGCCCGACCCGTTCGGTCCTTGGCAGGAGGAGGTTGCAGCGTGATCCCCGTACGCAAATCTGTGGATATCTTTCAGGCCTTCGGTGAGACGCCCCAGGTGCTGACCGACGTGCTGCAGGACGGCGTCAACCTGGCTGTATGGCGTCGACGCTTGCCGGCGCAGTTGGAAGACTTTGCCGCTCTTGCCGTTAGCCTTGGCCTGTGTTTGGCGGACCAGCGGGTAATTGACGTCGACGAGCAGCACATGCCGGTATTGCCCGAGCTTTTGCGTGAAACAGCGGATCTGCACGGCTATGAAGCATTCGTCGCCGATGTGAACTGGCTGGTCGCGGCCTATACCTGCCTGGTTGGCGCACGGCGGGTCGGATTACGCCTCCGTGTATTGGCGGGGGCCCTGTGCCCCCGCCTCCCTGTGGGTAAAGTGCCGCTGCGCTTGCTTTCCACCCACCCTGGGCCGGGGACCGAATGGGTGCCCCGGCAGGCGAGTGAGGGCCTGGATCTACCCACCGCGCAGCCTCCTGTGGATAACATTCAGCGTCTGCAACCAGGCGACGTAGCGCTGCTCAAGGGCGAGAAGTGGCAGGGCAACGAAGGCGCTGGCTTGGTGCATCGTTCGCCGCCGGGGCAGCAGGGGCGACTGCTGCTCAGCCTTGACTGGCTGGCCTGACGGCGCATAGTGAGGATTCACCATCGCCTGAAGTCCTCCATGCTGCAGAATATTCCTACTCATGTGATTGCCGGCCCGCTCGGTGCCGGCAAGACCACCCTGATCCGCCATCTGTTGACCCAACGTCCGCGCACTGAGCGCTGGGCAGTGCTGATCAACGAGTTCGGCCTGGTCGGGCTTGATGCGGCCTTGCTCAGCCGTGACGAGGACGGGATCGCCATCGGCGAGGTCGCAGGTGGCTGCCTGTGTTGCGTCAACGGCATGCCGTTCCAGGTGGGCTTGGGCCGGCTGCTGCGCAAGTCCCGGCCTGACCGGCTGTTCATAGAGCCATCCGGGTTGGGCCATCCGTTGCAGCTGCTTGCTCAGTTGCAACAGGCACCTTGGGCTGGGGTGCTGGCGGTACAGCCGTTGCTGATGGTTGTGGATGCGCAGTCGATGGTTCGTAACGAGCGGCTGGCGGAGGCTCAACAGCAGGCGCTCGATGCAGCGGAAGGTATTGTCTTCAACAAGGCTGAGTCGGTGGGTGATGCTTGCAAGGCATCGATAACAGACAGGTTTTCCGCCAAGAAAGTGTTCTGGACGATCGCAGGGCGGCTGCCCGTGTCGGATCTTCCCACTATACCCACCAGTACCGCTGCCAATTCCCTTGTGGATAACCTTGTTCCAGACAACAGGGTGATGCCCTTGGCGCTCTGGGCAGACCCTGGCCAACCGATCTGTCTCGCCCAGCAAGGCGAGGGTGGCTGGAGCATCGGCTGGCGCTGGCATCCCGACCAACGGTTTTATCCACAACGCCTGCAGGCGTTCCTGCGGGCCTGGCCATGGCGGCGTGCGAAAGGCGTTATCCACACAGTGGAAGGCTGGCAATCGTTCAATGGCCTGAACGGCGACATACCCATCTGGCAGCCCAGCGACTGGCGCCGGGATACCCGCATCGAGCTGATTTTCAACCAGCCACAGCCGCAAACGGCGTTACAAGCCGGTTTGAGCGAATGTCGCGTCAGCTGATCAGTTGCGCCAACGGTTGTGCTCCTGGCGCCATTGCTGCATCTCGATGACGTTGTCAGCGCGTGGCGGGGTCTTGATTTCGAACGGGTAGGGCGCCAGTTCGATCTGCACGCTGTGTGCGCCGAACTGGGTTATGGTACCGGGATGGCGTTGCTCGCCGGTAACCGTGAATTCGAAGGCATAGACACGCGCCAGGCGCTTGCGGCCGTTGGCATCCCGTACAAAGGCGATGCGCTTGAGCGCGACGGCATCGTCGAGCAACTCGAGGTCGAGCTTGGCGCAGTGCTGTTTGACCCGCTCCAGGGCTTTTTCACGCAAACCGTGGTTGTGCCACAGCCAGGCGCCTGCCGTAGCTACCAGCATCAGGATGAAGAGGTGTTCCAGGGTCAACATTTACATCTGCTCCAAACAGGTCAATCCAGCTTAACTGCGTCCCTGGCCTGTCGTACAGGTGGCAATCGAGTCCATACTGCGTTGCGCACAATTCTTTGAAACTGCTTTGGAAATCTCCCGCATGAAACGTACCCCGCATCTGCTCGCGATCCAGTCCCACGTGGTGTTCGGCCACGCCGGCAACAGCGCGGCGGTGTTTCCCATGCAGCGTATCGGGGTCAATGTCTGGCCGCTCAATACCGTGCAGTTCTCCAATCACACACAGTATGGCCAGTGGGCAGGTGAAGTGCTTGCTCCGGCGCAAATTCCTGCGTTGGTGGAAGGCATTTCCAACATTGGCGAGCTGGGCCACTGCGATGCGGTGCTGTCAGGCTATCTGGGCAGCGCTGAGCAAGGCCGGGCGATTCTGGCTGGTGTCGCGCGGATCAAGGCGGTGAACCCAAAGGCCCTGTACTTGTGCGACCCGGTCATGGGGCACCCGGAAAAGGGCTGTATCGTGCCGGCGGAAGTCAGTGAGTTCCTGCTCGACGAGGCGGCCGCCGCAGCTGACATACTGTGCCCCAACCAGCTGGAACTGGACAGTTTCTGCGGGCGCCGTGCGCAGTCGCTGGAGGACTGTGTGCGCATGGCACGCAGCCTGCTGCAGCGCGGGCCGCAGGTGGTGCTGGTCAAGCATCTGGCCTACCCCGGGCGTGCCGAAGACCAGTTCGAAATGCTGCTGGTGACTGCCGAGCACAGCTGGCACCTGCGCCGCCCGCTGCTGGCGTTCCCGCGGCAGCCAGTGGGTGTCGGGGACCTGACATCAGGCCTGTTCCTCGCACGTGTACTGCTCGGTGACAGTTGGGTACAGGCGTTCGAATATACCGCTGCGGCCGTGCACGAAGTGCTGCTGGAAACCCAGGCCTGCGCCAGCTACGAATTGCAGCTGGTGCGGGCCCAGGACCGCATCGCGCACCCACGGGTGCGCTTCGAGGCACAGCCGCTGGCGGTTTAAATGGCGTCGGTTTTCAGGTCCTGGTAGCGCTTTTCCAGCTCCTGGCGGATCTGCCGGCGCTGCTGGCCCTGCAGAAAGCGGCGCTTTTCCTCGCTGCTCTGCGGCTGGCGCGGGGGTACCGGTACCGGGCGACGGTTGTCGTCGACCGCCACCATGGTGAAGAAGCAGCTGTTGGAATGGCGCACCGAGCGTTCGCGGATATTCTCGGTGACCACCTTGATGCCCACCTCCATCGAGGTGTTGCCGGTGTAGTTGACCGACGCCAGGAAGGTCACCAGTTCCCCCACGTGTACCGGCTCGCGGAAGATCACTTGGTCGACCGAGAGGGTCACCACATAGCTGCCGGCATAGCGGCTCGCGCACGCATAGGCCACTTCGTCGAGGTACTTGAGCAGGGTGCCGCCATGTACGTTGCCAGAAAAGTTGGCCATGTCCGGGGTCATCAGGACGGTCATGCTCAGCTGGGCGTTTCCAGGTTCCATAGTGTGCTCACGGTGAGGTTGCGCTGAATCGGGCGAATGGGGTCGTTGGGGATGGTTATCTGAAGACACTTCTGTTTTCCCCTGTTTGGATTGACCTTCCTGATACGGGACGTTGGCCGACGGTCCATCGTCACGCTGATCATGCCACTGACGGCGCCTCTCCTGCCGATCTGTTTCTGCATATTGCACCGCCTTTTTGCGGCAGGGTGCGATGTTAACCTGACGAAGCCCATGCAATATGGGCAACAAAGGACGAAAGGAGGATCGCGCCATGCATGCCATCAGCTTCATCCAGGACCTGGCTGTGATCATGCTGGTCGCTGGCATGGTCACCATTCTCTTTCATCGATTCAGGCAACCCGTCGTGCTGGGCTATATCGTCGCCGGCTTCATCATCGGCCCGCACACGCCGCCGTTCGGCCTGATTCACGATGAAGACACCATCAAGACCCTGGCTGAACTGGGTGTGATCTTCCTGATGTTCTGCCTGGGGCTGGAATTCAGCCTGCGCAAGCTGTTCAAGGTCGGTGCCACGGCCTTCATCGCGGCGTTTCTGGAAATCGTGCTGATGATCTGGATCGGTTTCGAGATTGGCCGTTGGTTTGGCTGGACCACCATGGACTCGCTGTTCCTCGGCGCCATTCTGGCGATCTCCTCGACCACCATCATCGTCAAGGCGCTGAACGACCTGAAGATGAAGAACGAGCGCTTCGCCCAGCTGATCTTTGGTGTACTGATCGTCGAGGATATTCTCGGCATCGGCATCATTGCCCTGCTGTCGGGTATCGCTGTCAGCGGTACGGTCAGTTCGGGCGAGGTTTTCTCCACCGTTGGCAAGCTGTCGCTGTTCATGATCGTCGCGCTGGTCGTCGGCATTCTGTTGGTGCCGCGGCTGCTGGCCTATGTGGCCAGGTTCGAGAGCAACGAGATGTTGCTTATTACCGTGCTAGGCCTGTGTTTCGGCTTCTGTCTGCTGGTGGTGAAGCTCGAATACAGCATGGTGCTGGGCGCCTTCCTGATTGGCGCGATCATGGCTGAGTCGCGTCAATTGCTGAAGATAGAGCGCTTGATCGAACCGGTGCGCGACCTGTTCAGCGCCATCTTTTTCGTCGCCATCGGCCTGATGATCGATCCCCAGGTGCTCGTGGACTACGCATGGCCGATCGTGGTGATTACCCTGGCGGTGGTCCTGGGCAAGATGCTGTCGTGTGGCATGGGCGCGTTCATCGCCGGAAATGACGGGCGCACGTCATTGCGGGTTGGCATGGGGCTTTCGCAGATTGGCGAATTCTCCTTCATCATCGCTGCACTCGGCATGACACTGCAGGTGACCAGCGACTTCCTGTACCCGGTGGCTGTGGCTGTCTCGGCAATTACCACGCTGATGACACCGTACCTGATCCGTGCGGCCGACCCGCTGTCGCACAGGCTCGGCAAGGCAGTGCCCAGCCGCCTGGCTCGGGTGCTGTCGTTGTACGGCGAATGGTTGCGCAGCATCCAGCCCCAGGGTGAGGGTGCCATGCTGGCGGCAATGATCCGGCGCATCCTGTTGCAGGTGGCGGTCAACCTGGCGCTGGTGATCGCAATATTTTTCAGTGGTGGCTATTTCGCTGGGCCTATCGGTGACTGGCTCAGTGAGTGGGTCAGCGATGCCAGCCAGCAGAAGGCGTTGATCTGGGGAGCAGCCTTGTTGCTGTCGCTGCCGTTCCTGATTGCTGCCTATCGCAAGCTCAAAGCGCTATCGATGGTGCTGGCGGAAATGAGTGTGAAACCAGAGATGGCCGGGCGGCATACCCAGCGCGTGCGCCGTGTGGTGGCCGAGGTGATTCCGCTGCTGTCGCTGCTGGTGATCTTCCTGCTGTTGTCAGCGCTGTCGGCAAGCATTCTGCCGACCAGCGAACTGCTGCTGGTGATTGCCGTAGTGGCGGCGTCAGTGGTGGCGTTGCTGTGGCGATGGTTTATCCGCGTACATACGCGGATGCAGATTGCCTTGCTGGAGACGCTGGAGAATAGCCACGAGAATTCGCATTGAACCGGCAACGCTCTCTGCGCCAGATTTCACCGTCGTCCGAGGGGATGGAGCGGTAGCGATGTCGCCAGGCGCAGAAAGCCTGGCGATGGTAACTGCATTAATGGCACTGAGCCACTGATTTACCGAAGCGCTGGTGATCAGCTCTCCAGCCAGACATCTCGCGCCCAATGCCACACCGACTCCCAACTGTCCTCGCCGACAATTTCCTCTTCTGCTTCCCACAGCACCACGGTGCCGTCTTCTTCGACGCAGTAGTAATTATCGCCGTCCTGGCACAGCGGGATGAGGTCGCGTGGTACGCCGGCATCCCAGGCATTGGCGGCAACCTCGGGCAGGTAGGTATGCGACTGTGGGTCGGTGACAGTTACCGGCTCCAACGAACCGTACACCACATCGCTGACGGTGAGCAGAAACTCCTTGAACACGAACGGAATGTTGATGAACAGCTCTTCTTCGATTTCGACCAGCAGGTCCTCGTCGGGAAGCTCAAGCGGCACCGGCACTGGCTCATTGGCTTCACGGAGTTGTTCGATCACTTCTTCCACGGTTCACTTCCTCTGACCTAGATGACAACGCTGCGCGTTATACCCTAGTAGCCCAGTCTGGCAAAAGCAAAAACCCCGGGGAAGCCCCGGGGTTTTGGTACAGCATGCAGCAGTTAGCTGTTTTGACGGATACCGGCCACCAGCCAAGGCTGGTTTTCTCCTTGGGCGCGGACCATGTGCCAGCTTTCGCTGAACACTTCGCCCTGGTCGAAGCGCGAGGTTTTCGACACGCCACGGAAGGTCAAGGTAGCGTCGGTGCGGTCGGCACGGTCGTCGACACCGTCCAGTTGCACATCGAGGTTGTCGATGTAGGTGGACTGGAAGCCGTCACCCAGGTCAGCCCGCTCGCGCTTGAGGAATTCGAGCATCTGCGGGGTAACGAACTCGGCGATCTTGTCCATTTCGTTGGCGTCCCAGTGTTGCTGCAGCGCCTGGAAGTGGTTGCGGGCGGCGGCCAGGAAGCTTTGCTCGTTGAACCACGCCGGGGCGTTGATCACTGGCGCAGCTGCGGCTGCAGGTGCGGCCGAACCACCGAAGATCGAAGGCTGGGCAGGTTGGGCATGGGCCTCACGCTGCATAGGTGCGTGGCCTGGCATGGCCATTTGCGGCTGCTGTTGGCGGCGGCGCGCGGCGATGAAGCGGAACACCAGGAAGGCGATTAGCGCCACGATCAGGAAGTCCAGGATCTGGAAACCTTCGAAACCGTCACCCATGAACATGGACGCCAGCAGACCACCGGCGGCGAGGCCGGCCAGTGGGCCCAGCCAGCGCGAAGCACCGCTGGCGGCCGGTGCGGCGCGGCCAGGTGCGGTCGGCGCGGCAGCAGGCGCAGTTGGCGTGGTTGGCGTGGCTTGACGGGTCTGGTGGATAGGCGCGGAGCCCGAGCTCTTGCCGCCGCCGAAACGCTTGGCGTTGGCATCCAGGCTCAGCGTCAGGCCGACGCAGAGCGCCAGAGCGATGCTAAGAAAACGTTGCATAAATGGGATATCCCTGTTGTGGATTGCACGCGCGTCATGGTGCACAGGTTCCCAGGCACATGACCAGCGACATAATGTTTCTAGCTTTTGCCTGGCATTACCAAGCTGGCAGGGCCGGCCGCCCCTACGATGGGGCGGCGCAGGTTTCAGATGGCTTCGAGCTTGGCATAGCCCAGCATCAGCCACTTGCTGCCTTCGGCAAAATTCACCTGCACCCGTGCCTGTGCGCCGGAGCCCTCGAAGTTGAGGATCACGCCTTCGCCAAACACCGCATGCTGCACGCGTTGGCCCAGGTTGAATGCGGTCTGCGGGATGCTGGCATTGGCGAACAGGTTGCTGTTGGTGGTGGCCTTGGCTCCGCCGAACGGGCGACTGACGCTGTTGGACAAGCGCACTTCCTGAACCAGACCCGCCGGAATTTCACGTACGAAACGTGACACCTTGTTGTAGGTTTCGCTGCCATACAGACGGCGCGTTTCGGCATAGGTCATGACCAGCTGGCGCATGGCGCGGGTGATGCCGACGTAGGCCAGGCGGCGTTCCTCTTCCAGACGACCGGGCTCTTCCAGGCTCATCTTGTGCGGGAACAGGCCTTCTTCCATGCCCACCAGGAATACATAGGGGAACTCCAGGCCCTTGGCGCTGTGCAAGGTCATCAATTGGATGCTGTCTTCATGCTCGTCGGCCTGGGCATCGCCTGCCTCGAGCGAAGCGTGGCCGAGGAATGCAGACAATGGCGAGAGCTCGGCATCTTCTTCGGTGGACTCGAAGTTGCGCGCCGCGCTGACCAGTTCTTCAAGGTTTTCTACCCGTGCCTGGCCCTTTTCACCTTTTTCTTCCTGGTGGTAGATGATCAGCCCGGACTGCTCGATGGTGGTCTGGGTCATGGTATGCAGCGGCATGTCCGCAACTTTGGCAGCCAACCCCTCGATCAGCTCGATGAACGCACCCAGGGCACTGGCGGCGCGGCCTTTCAGCGCCTTCGCTGCCAGCAGCTGGCACATGGCCTCCCACATCGACAGCTGGCTGTGGCGGGCATGCTCGCGGATGGCTTCGACGGTTTTCTCGCCAATCCCGCGTGGTGGGACGTTGATTACCCGCTCGAGGGCGGCATCGTTGCCACGGCCTTCGATCAGGCGCAGGTAGGCCATGGCGTTCTTAATCTCGGCGCGCTCGAAGAAGCGTTGGCCACCGTAGATTCGGTAGGGGATACGCTCGCGCAGCAGCGCTTCTTCCAGCACCCGCGACTGGGCGTTGGAGCGGTACAGAATGGCAATTTCGTTACGCGCATTGCCCTGCTTGACCAGGCTCTCGATGGTTTCCACCACGTAGCGCGCCTCGTCGTGCTCGTTGTAGGCCGCGTACAGGGTCAGCGGTTCGCCTTCGCCCATGTCGGTCCACAGCTCCTTGCCCAGGCGCCCGCTATTGTTGGCGATCAGCGCGTTGGCGGCCTTGAGGATGCCACCCGTGGAGCGGTAGTTCTGCTCCAGGCGGATCATTTCGGCATCAGGGAAGTCGGCAGTGTATTGATGAATGTTCTCGATCTTGGCCCCGCGCCAGCCGTAGATCGACTGGTCGTCATCGCCAACCGCCATCAGGCTGTCACCGCCGCGCGCCAATAGGCGCAGCCAGGCATACTGCACAGCGTTGGTGTCCTGGAACTCGTCTACCAGCACGTGGCGGAAGCGCCGCTGGTAATGTTCCAGCAGGCCAGGATGGTCACGCCACAGGTCCAGGGCGCGCAACAGCAGCTCGGAGAAGTCGATGACCCCGGCGCGTTCGCAGGCCTGTTCGTAGGCGCTGTAGACATCGCGCATGGTCGACAGGAACAGGTCGCCGCCGGCCTGGATATGCTGTGGTCGCAGCCCCTCGTCCTTCTGCCCGTTGATGAACCACTGGGCCTGGCGTGCCGGCCATTTCTGTTCGTCCAGGCCCAGCTCGCGCATCACCCGCTTGATCAGGCGCTGCTGGTCGTCGCTGTCGAGGATCTGGAAATTCTGTACCAGCCGCGCTTCCTGCCAGTGGGCCCGCAACAGGCGGTGGGCCAGGCCGTGGAAGGTACCGACCCACATGCCTGCCGGGTTGATCCCCAACAGTTGCTCGATCCGCTGGCGCATTTCCGCCGCGGCCTTGTTGGTGAAGGTCACCGACAGGATCGAGTGCGGCGATGCCTGCTCCACCTGGATCAGCCAGGCGATGCGGTGCACCAGCACGCGGGTTTTACCGGAACCGGCGCCGGCAAGCACCAGTTGACGCCCGAGCGTGGCCGCTACGGCCTGGCGTTGGGCATCGTTGAGGGAGTTCAGCAGGAGGGAGAGGTCGTCTGTGTGCATCGGGCCATTCTAGGGCGCGGCAGGGGAACGGGCAAACCTCTACTGTATAAATATTCACCTTGCCAGCGGCCGTTCATCGACCTGATGGCAGGCGCCAGGCCGCCACTCGGGCGGCCTGGTCAACCAGGGTTCAGTCGATCATCTCTACGGTGCGTATTTCGCAGCGCTGCTGCGAACCGGCGTGAATGATCTCCAGCATTTTCCAGTGGGTGCCGCCCGCGCGTTCGAACGTCACGGTTTTTTCCGTCAACACTTGCGGGGCAATCGCGCCGCTGTCCAGCAGCTGGAGCTCCAGCACCTCCCAGCCACCCCGGTGGCGTATCTTGGGTTCGACCAGCACCGGTTCGATAGCTGGGGAAGCGACCGTAACGGTGCAATTGACCTTGAAGGTCTGCTCGCCATTGGCGATGTCATTGACTGCAACGAGATTGGCGATGGTAGCCATTAATTTGCTCCTGTCTTGGGTTGAAAGTAGCGTCAGCGTCACTGTCGTTCCTTTCACCCATCACAGGAGCCGGGCAATGCTTCAGCTATGCCAATGCCTGCCATGCCTGGCGAGCAGGCTGTTGGCCTGCTCCGGCCCGTTAGTGCCTGCCGGGTACGGTCGCGGCGCCTGGAAGTGTTCCTCGCAACCCTTGATGATCGGGTCGATCCACGCCCAGGCTGCCTCCACTTCATCACGGCGCATGAACAGCGTCGAGTCGCCCTCAAGCACATCAAGCAGCAAGCGCTCGTAGGCCTCCCAGCGGCGGGTCTGGCTGAATACCTGGGCCAGGTTCAGGTCCAGGTCCACCGGCTCCAGGCGCATGCCCTTGCCCGGGCTCTTGGTCATCATGCGCAGGCTGATGCGTTCGTCCGGTTGCAACTGGATCAGCAACTGGTTGACCTGGCCACCCATGAACAGCTCGTGTGGCACTGGCTTGAACTGGATCACGATCTGCGACGAGCGTCGTGCCATGCGTTTGCCGGTGCGCAGGTAGAAGGGCACGCCCGCCCAACGCCAATTGTCGATGTGTGCCTCGATGGCGACAAAGGTTTCGGTGTCGCTGTCGTTGTCGACGTCCTTTTCAAAGTAATAGGCCGGCACTTCCTGGCCGCCGATGCGCCCGGCGCCATATTGGCCGCGTACGGTCTTGTCCTGCACGTCCTGGCCGGTGATGGGCTTGAGGGCACGAAGGATCTTTACCTTTTCGTCACGCACCGCTTCAGCCTCGAACTGCGCGGGTGGCTCCATGGCCACCAGACACAGCAACTGCAGCAGGTGGTTCTGCAGCATGTCGCGGATCGCTCCGGCGCGGTCATAGTAGGCACCGCGGTTCTCCACCCCCAAGGTCTCGCAAACACTGATCTGCACGTGGTCGACCTGGCTATTGCGCCACACGGGTTCCAGCAGTGCATTGGCAAAACGCAAGGCCATCAGGTTCTGCACGGTTTCCTTGCCCAGGTAATGGTCGATGCGAAATACCTGGTTCTCCTCCAGCACGGCGCCAATCGCCTCGTTGATGGCGGTAGCCGATTGCAGCGAGTGGCCGATGGGCTTTTCCAGCACGATGCGCGCTTCGGCGTCGGCCAGGCCTGCGTTGCGCAGGTGATTGGCGATGGGCACGAACAGGTTGGGAGCAGTGGCCAGGTAGAAGATCCGTGTCAAGCCACCGGGCTCGCCCAGGTAGCGCGCCAGGCGGCCGAAATCGGCGCTTTGCGAGGCATCCATGGGGAAGTAGTCAACCCGCGCGGAAAACCGTCGCCAGACATCTTCATCGAAGTCGTTGCGGGCGATCTGCGCTCGGCAATGACGCTCGACAAGCTTGAGATATTCGTTACGTGGCAAGTTGCGTCGCGCCAGCGCGATGATCCGCACGGCATTGTTCAAACGGGCCTCGCGAAACAGGTGGTAGAGCGCCGGAAGCAATTTGTGCAGGGCCAGATCGCCAGTGCCGCCGAAAACCAGAATGTCGCAAGGAATAGTCAAACCACCACTCTCCACGTTCGTTTAACTGGGCGGGTTGGCGTCCATGTAGTATAACTACAAGAAAGCTACAACCCGGCCAGCCGATCATAACCGAGTCCAGCCTGTGAATCTGTTGCAACATATCGCCCAATCGCGCCACCTGCTGCGCAAATCGGAACTCAAGGTAGCCGACCACGTGCTACTCGACCCGGCTGCGGTCATGCACAGTTCCATGGCCGACCTGGCGCACAGCGTTGGGATCAGCGAACCGACCATCGTGCGCTTCTGCCGCGCCATCGGCTGCTCGGGTTTCCAGGACCTGAAGCTGAAACTGGCCCAGAGCCTGGCCGCCGGGGCCAGTTTCGGTCAGTTCGCCATCCATGAAGACGACTCGGTAGCCGACTACAGCCTGAAGATCTTCGACACCACCTTGCATACCTTGATGGAAGTGCGTGAGCACCTCGACCCCCAGGCGCTGCAGCAGGCGGTAACCGCAATGGCACAGGCGCAGCGTGTGGAATTTTATGGCTTTGGCGCCTCCGGTGCGGTGGCGGCGGATGCCCAGCACAAGTTCTTCCGGTTACTGCTCAGCGCGGCAGCCTACTCCGACCCGCACATGCAGGCGATGTCGGCGGTGACCCTCAAGCCGGGCGATGTGGCGGTGTGCATTTCCCAGTCGGGCCGCTCCAAGGACCTGCTGATTACCGCCAATCTGGTGCGTGAGAGCGGTGCCAACCTGATCACCCTGTGCCCCAGCCAGACGCCACTGGCCGAGCTGTCAACGGTCAACCTGGCGATCGACGTGCATGAAGACACCGAAATCTACACGCCGCTGACCTCGCGTATCGCCCACCTTGTGGTGATCGACGTGTTGGCCATGGGCGTGGCCATGGCGCGCGGGCCGAGCCTGGTCAACCACCTCAAGAGCGTGAAGCGCAGCTTGCGTAGCCTGCGTTTGTCGCCAAAGTCGATCAAGGCTACCGACGACTGAACGCCTGCACCGGCCTCTTCGCGGGCTTGCCCGCTCCCACAGGGATTGCGCCGATTTCAAAAAGTGCGCAGTACCTGTGGGAGCGGGCAAGCCCGCGAATGGGCCGGTACAGACAGTGAAATTTCACTGTTTTGTCACCATTCCACAGTCAAACCGTAAAGCACCAAGGCCAGTCTGAAGCTCCCGCATCCTATCTGGGAGACAGGCAATGGCTCGTGATTACGACGGTACTTACCAACCCAGCGCCAAGGCTCGCAAGCAGCAGGAAAAGGATCAGCGCCGCATGGAATACCGCCGCGCGATCGAAAGCTATTGCGACCAACGTCAATTGCTGCGCGACCTCGTGGACTACCCCGAGTTGCAGGACCTCACGGTGTGGCAGGCGTCTGCGGCAACTTCCCTGAAAAGCGCTCAACCAGGCCGCTGATCAGCGCACGTTCGCCGCGGATGAACGCCAGAAAGGCCAAGGCAACCGGTGACTGCCGTTTGGCCTTGGACTGCACCACGCACCAGCTGCGGTACAGCGGCAGCTCCTCCACCGGGAGTTCCTTCAGCACACCGGTAGCCAGTTCAAGGTTGACGGCATGGCGGGTGAGCAGGGCAATACCCAGGCCGGCGATCACGCATTCACGCTGGGCGTCGGCCGAGGCCACTTCCAGGGTCTGGGTAAAGTGCACGCGCTTGTCCTTGAAGTATTCCTCGCAAGCCTTGCGCGTACCGGAACCTTGTTCGCGAACCAGCAGGGTATGAGGCTCCAGGTCCTGCAGGCGCAACTGCTCCAGTTTGCACAACGGGTGTTCGGGCGGGGCCACTGCGACGATCGGGTTGTTGAGGAACGGCAGAAACTCCAGGCCCATGTCCTGCGGCACCATGGACATGATGATCAGGTCGTCGCGGTTGTCCGAAAGGCGGCGGATGGCCTGGGCCCGGTTGACTACCGTCAAGGTCAGGTTGACCTCCGGGTGGCGCTGTTTGAAGGCTGCGAACAGGTGTGGCACGAAGTATTTGGCACTGGACTCGATCGCCAGCTTCAGCTGCCCCTGGAGTGAGCCCTGCATGTCCGACAATTGCATGTCCAGGCTCTCCAGACGGCCGAAGATATCGCGGCTGGCGCGTTGCAGGGCTTCGGCCGCTTCGGTCAGGTAGAGCTTCTTGCCGACGTACTCGAACAGCGGCTGACCGATCAGCTCTTCCAGCTGGCGGATCTGTAGACTAACGGCGGGTTGTGTCAGCGCCATTTCTTCCGCAGCACGGCTGTACGAGCGCAAATCACACACCTCGTTGAAGATCTGCAGTTGACGCAACGTCATACGCATCAATGACTTACGCATTTTAACCCGCCCTTCGGCAACACCTTGTTACCGCACTATAAGCTTTTACTAATACAGCCTCTAACAAATATTGATTTTTGTTTATCAACCTTCAGCGCTAGGGTGAATGTGCGACTGGCCAGCGACGCCTGGTCACGCGCCGACCGGTAGAACCGGCTCGACTGTTCCTACGGCTTTGGGAAGACTCCAGTGATAAAAAAAATCCTGATCGCCAACCGAGGTGAAATTGCAGTTCGGATCGTGCGCGCCTGCGCCGAGATGGGCATTCGCTCGGTGGCGATCTATTCCGACGCCGACCGGCATGCGTTGCACGTCAAGCGCGCCGACGAAGCCCACAGCATTGGTGCCGAGCCGCTGGCTGGCTACCTGAACCCGCGCAAGCTGGTCAACCTGGCTGTAGAAACCGGTTGTGATGCCTTGCACCCGGGCTATGGTTTCCTGTCGGAAAACGCTGAGCTGGCAGAGATCTGCGCCGAACGCGGGATCAAGTTCATTGGCCCGGCCGCCGACGTCATTCGCCGCATGGGCGACAAGACCGAAGCACGCCGCACCATGATCGCCGCCGGTGTGCCGGTAACGCCGGGCACCGAAGGTAACGTTGCCGACATTCACGAAGCCTTGAGTGAAGGTGACCGCATCGGTTACCCGGTCATGCTCAAGGCCACCTCTGGCGGTGGTGGGCGTGGTATCCGCCGTTGCAACAGCCGCGAAGAACTGGAACAGAACTTCCCCCGCGTCATCTCCGAGGCCACCAAGGCCTTTGGCTCGGCCGAAGTATTCCTGGAAAAGTGCATCGTCAACCCCAAGCACATCGAGGCGCAGATCCTCGGTGACAGCTTCGGCAACGTGGTGCACCTGTTCGAGCGCGACTGCTCGATCCAGCGCCGTAACCAGAAGCTCATCGAAATCGCCCCAAGCCCGCAGCTCACCCCCGAACAGCGTGCCTACATCGGTGATCTCGCGGTACGTGCCGCCAAGGCGGTGAACTACGAGAACGCCGGTACCGTGGAGTTCCTGCTCGCCGATGGCGAGGTGTACTTCATGGAAATGAACACCCGGGTGCAGGTGGAGCACACCATCACCGAGGAAATCAGCGGTATCGATATCGTCCGTGAGCAGATCCGCATCGCCTCGGGCCTGCCGCTGTCGGTGAAGCAGGAAGACATCCAGCACCGCGGCTACGCGCTGCAGTTCCGGATCAACGCCGAAGACCCGAAAAACAACTTCCTGCCCAGCTTCGGCAAGATCACCCGTTACTACGCCCCCGGCGGCCCTGGCGTGCGTACCGACACGGCGATCTATACCGGCTACACCATTCCACCGTTCTACGACTCCATGTGCCTGAAGCTGGTGGTCTGGGCGTTGACCTGGGAAGAAGCCATGGACCGCGGCCTGCGGGCCCTGGACGACATGCGCGTGCAAGGGGTGAAGACCACTGCCGCGTACTATCAGGAAATTCTGCGCAATCCCGAATTCCGTAGCGGCCAGTTCAATACCAGCTTCGTCGAAAGCCACCCCGAACTGACCAACTACTCGATCAAGCGCAAACCCGAAGAGCTGGCCCTGGCCATCGCCGCCGCCATCGCCGCCCACGCAGGCCTGTGAGGAACCCCATAATGTCCAAGAAAATTCACGTAACCGACACGATCCTGCGCGACGCCCACCAGTCCCTGCTGGCCACCCGCATGCGTACCGAAGACATGCTGCCGATCTGCGACAAGCTCGACAAGGTCGGCTACTGGTCGCTGGAAGTCTGGGGCGGTGCCACCTTCGACGCCTGCGTGCGCTTCCTCAAGGAAGACCCCTGGGAGCGCCTGCGCAAGCTGCGTGCAGCGCTGCCCAACACGCGCCTGCAAATGCTGCTGCGCGGCCAGAACCTGCTGGGCTACCGCCACTACAGCGACGATGTGGTCAAGGCCTTTGTCGCCAAGGCCGCGGTCAACGGCATCGACGTGTTCCGCATCTTCGACGCCATGAACGATGTGCGTAACCTGCGCGTGGCCATCGAAGCGGTCAAGGCTGCCGGCAAGCACGCCCAGGGCACCATCGCCTACACCACCAGCCCGGTACACACCATCGAAGCCTTCGTGAATCAGGCCAAGCAGATGGAAGCCATGGGTTGCGACTCGGTGGCGATCAAAGACATGGCCGGCTTGCTGACCCCGTTTGCCACCGGCGAACTGGTCAAGGCGCTGAAGGCCGAGCAGTCGCTGCCGGTGTTCATCCACTCTCACGACACTGCCGGCCTGGCCGCAATGTGCCAACTGAAGGCCGTGGAAAACGGCGCCGACCACATCGACACCGCCATCTCCAGCTTTGCCTGGGGCACCAGCCACCCGGGCACCGAGTCGATGGTTGCCGCGCTCAAAGGCAGCGAGTTCGACACCGGCCTGGACCTGGAGCTGCTGCAGGAAATTGGCCTGTACTTCTATGCCGTGCGCAAGAAGTACCACCAGTTCGAAAGCGAGTTCACCGCCGTGGACACCCGCGTGCAGGTCAACCAGGTGCCGGGCGGCATGATTTCCAACCTGGCCAACCAGCTCAAGGAGCAAGGCGCGCTCAACCGCATGAACGAAGTGCTGGCGGAGATCCCGCGTGTACGTGAAGACCTCGGCTTCCCGCCGCTGGTGACCCCGACCTCGCAGATCGTCGGCACCCAGGCGTTCTTCAACGTGCTGGCCGGCGAGCGCTACAAGACCATCACCAATGAGGTGAAGCTGTACCTGCAAGGCGGTTACGGCAAGGCCCCGGGTGTGGTCAATGAGCAACTGCGTCGCCAGGCGATCGGCAGCGAAGAGGTGATCGACGTCCGCCCGGCCGACCTGCTGAAGCCGGAAATGGCCAAGCTGCGCGCCGACATCGGTGCCCTGGCGCGTTGTGAAGAAGATGTGCTGACTTACGCCATGTTCCCGGACATTGGCCGCAAGTTCCTCGAGGAACGCGAAGCTGGCACCCTGACTCCCGAAGTCTTGCTGCCAATTCCCGAGGCGGGCGCAGTGGCGTCTCATGGCGGTGAAGGGGTGCCGACCGAGTTCGTCATCGACGTGCACGGCGAAACCTACCGCGTCGACATCACCGGCGTAGGCGTGAAGGCCGAAGGCAAGCGGCACTTCTACCTGTCGATCGACGGCATGCCGGAAGAGGTGGTGTTCGAGCCGCTCAACGAATTCGTCGGCAGCGGCAGCAGCAAGCGCAAGCAGGCCAGCGCCCCGGGCCACGTCAGCACCACCATGCCGGGCAACATCGTGGATGTGCTGGTCAAGGAAGGCGACATGGTCAAGGTCGGCCAGGCCGTGCTGATCACCGAAGCCATGAAGATGGAAACTGAAGTGCAGGCGGCTATCGCCGGCAAGGTCGTGGCCATTCACGTGGCCAAGGGCGACCGCGTGACGCCGGGCGAGATCCTGATCGAGATCGAAGGCTGAGATAAGCCTTCATCTACAAGCGGTTAACCTCGGGGGAGCGGATGCTCCCCTTTTTTCGTGTGGGCTCGGCCGGCCTCTTTGGGATCGGGTTCATCCGGAAGAGGCCGGCTGCGGCAACATCACCCTCAGCTTTTGCGACATGCCTCAAGGGTCTCGACCTGGCCCGTCGGCAGTTGGTTTTCCTCGCTCAGCCAGCGCTCGAACCCGGCAGCCACTGCTGGCCACTCGTCATCGGTAATCGAGTACCAGGCGGTATCGCGGTTGTGGTTCTTGACCACCAGGTGCTTGCGGAACACCCCTTCGTGGACAAAACCAAACCGCTCCGCCGCACGCTTGGAACGGGCGTTGGCGTTGTTGCACTTCCATTCCAGCCGGCGGTTGCCCAGGGCAAAGGCCAGTTTGCCCAGCAGGTACACGGCCTCGGTGCCCTTGGGTGTGCGCTGCATGGCGGCGCCGAAGGCGACGTGGCCGATTTCGATGCGGCCATGCTCGGGCACGATCGACATCAGGCTGAGAATGCCCTGGGCCTGCCCGCCAAAGCGGTCGATGACCGTGTAGCACAGCGGGTCGCGGCCGGCGGCATGGCCTTCCAGCCAACGGTCGAAGGCGCCACGTTCGGCAAACGGGCCGTAGGGCAGGTAGTCCCACAGTGCGGGGTCGGCAGCCGGGCCTTGCAGCACTTCCCAAAGATCATCGCCATGGCGCGCCGGGTCGAGCTTTTCCAGGCGGATGAAACGGCCTTCGATGGGGTCGGCCTTGGGCGTGGCGGCGGGTATCCAGTTCAATGTGTCAGTCATGGCTGGCCTACAACCCTTTGCGGAACTGGATGAAGCCGGATCGCTCGGCAACCTGCTGGTACAGGCTGATGGCGGTGGCGTTGGTCTCGTGGGTCAGCCAGTGCACCTTGCTGCAGCCGGCGGCCTTGGCTGCTGCGTAGACGTGTTCGATCAGCTGGCGACCGATGCCCAGGCCGCGTTGCGTGCTGCCCACGTACAGGTCCTGCAGGTAGCAGGCGTTGGCGACGCTCCAGTTGGTGCGATGGTAGATGTAGTTGACCATGCCCACCGCCTCGCCATCGACCCAGGCCAGCGCTGAACACGTCGGTTCGTTCGGGTCGAGCAGGCGTTGCCAGGTACTGAGGCTGACCTCATCGGCCAGTTCCGTTTCATAGAAGTGCAAATAGGCCTGCCACAAGGCAAGCCAGGCAGCATGGTCCTGGGCAGTTACAGGACGCAGGGTGACGCTGGACATGGGCTATTCCTTCAGAGTTGGCGCATGTGCGCCGCGAGTTGGTTATCCAGGTAATCAGGGCTGGCGCTCAGGCCTTCACGCACCCCGGCAATGTCTTGCCCCGAGCGGTTCTGGCTGAGCTTGCGTGCGCCTTGCAGACGAGCGATGGGCAAGCGGATGCCGACAATGGCACGGAGCATGCCGTCGATATAGTCTGCCGGGGCGTCAGAGACTTTCCACGGTTCGCTGCGGCCGTGTTCGTGACGTTCGGTCAGGCGGCTGACGATAGCCAGCAGCGCGGAGCGATCATGGAGCACTTCGGCGGTGCCATAGGCATGCACGGCCAGGTAGTTCCAGGTTGGCACCACCCTCGGATTGTCAGCTTTGCTCGGATAATAGCTGGGGCTGACATAGGCGTCGGTGCCGGGAAACACCAGCAGGGCCTCGGCACCTTGCGCCAGGTCCTGCCATTGCTGGTTGGCCCGGGCCAGGTGGGCATAGACGGTGCCGAGCTCGCCTTCGCTGGTATCGATCAGTACCGGCAGGTGGGTCGCCAGCAGGCCTTGCTCACCGTGGCTGACCAGCATGGCCAGGCGGGTCTCGTACATGTGCTGATGCAGGCGACCGAGGTCGTGTTCCTGGTGGGGTTTGCTGTTGTACATGCCGGGTTCCTTGTGCAATGGCTCCATCCTAGGCAGGCTATTGGTTCCGGGTAAGAGCCATTGACTGCTGTTTTTATAGGTCCAATGCCATGAACGAGCAGACCCTTGTGTTGCCTTTCGACCCTGCCGGGATCGCGCTGGACCGACGTCGTGGGCTCAGCCAGCAGCTGTACCAGGCATTGCGTGGACGGATTCTGGACGGGCGCCTGCGTAGCGGCACGCGGCTGCCCGCTACTCGCGACCTGGCTGGCATGCTGGCGCTGTCACGCAACAGCGTGGTGCGGGCCTATGATCAGCTGCATGCCGAGGGCTTCATTGAAAGCCGGGTCGGCGACGGCACTTATGTCAGCCAGCTTCCAAAACTATCCACACAATTGTCCACAGGGTTATCCCGTAGCTTATCAACAGGGTTATCCACATTTTCTGTACAGGACACTGAGGATATATACAGCCAGACCTGTTCCAGCGAACCGTTGCGGCGGCTCGAAAGTCACCATTTGCCGCCGCCGAGAACAGGCGCACCACGAGCGTTTCGGCTCGG
The DNA here is from genome assembly GCF_916618955.1 of Pseudomonas sp. Marseille-Q3773. Taxonomy (NCBI): domain Bacteria; kingdom Pseudomonadati; phylum Pseudomonadota; class Gammaproteobacteria; order Pseudomonadales; family Pseudomonadaceae; genus Pseudomonas; species Pseudomonas sp. Marseille-Q3773. Next base: position 4,354,956 of record NZ_OU745390.1, on the reverse strand, counting down.
TATTCCAGCCTTCGATTTGTTCCCTTTCGACGTCTGGGCCAAGCTGCAGGCGGGTTTCTGGCGCAATCCAGATCCTGCGCAGCTGGGTTATGGCGACCCTGCAGGCGAGCCGCTGCTGCGCGAACTGATCGCCGCGTACCTGCGTAGCTCGCGCGGGCTGAGCTGTGCCGCTGAACAAATTGTGATCACCAGTGGTGCGCAGCAGGCGATCAGCCTTTGTGCACAGTTGCTGTTGCAGCCGGGGGATGGCGTGGCTGTGGAAAACCCCGGTTACCGTGCGGCCGGGCACGCTTTTGCGCTGGCCGGTGGCAGGTTGCATGGTGTGCCGGTGGACGAGGACGGCATGGACTGCCAGTGGCTCGGGCAACTGACGGATTGCCGGCTCGCCTACGTCACCCCGGCGCACCAGTACCCGACCGGGGTGACCATGAGCCTGGCGCGGCGCCTGGAATTGCTGGCCTGGGCCGAGCGCAGCGGCGGCTGGATCATCGAAGACGACTATGACGGTGAGTATCGCTACAGCGGCGCACCCTTGGCCCCGCTGGCTTCGCTCGATCGGACCGGGCGGGTGTTGTACGTCGGTACCTTCGGCAAGATCGCCTTTCCGGCACTGCGCCTTGGCTACCTGGTGCTGCCGCCGTCACTGGCGCAGGCGTTCAGCCAGGGTAGGGCGCTGGCCATGCGGCACTCGGAAGTCAGTAGCCAGTGCGTGATGGCTGAATTCATGGCGCGGGGCCACTTCCAGCGGCATATCCGGCGCATGCGCAAGGCGGCCCTGAGCCGACGCAACGTGCTCAAGGCCGGTTGGCCTGTGGATATTCCGGGGTTGGGCAGCATGCCGGAAGTGGCGGCCGGGCTGCACGTCAAGGTGGTTGTGGATAATTTAGTCTTGGAACAAGAGCTGATAGCCAAGGCTAAAGGTGTGGGGGTGGAGATGACTCCGCTGAGTAATTTCTGGCTCGCTGAAAGCACCGTGCCTGTGGATAAGCGGGCAGGACTGGTGCTTGGTTTCGCGGCGGTGCCGGAGGGTGAGATTGCCGAGGCCTTGCTGAAATTGCGCAAGGCCTGGCGGCCACTTCGCGGGTAAACCCACTCCCAAAGGGGCTGCGCCGCTCCTGCGGCCAGCGCTCTACCGGTGGGAGCGGGCTTGCCCGCGAAGCAGGCGACTCAGGTACCGGACTTGATCCGCGTCCAGGCCCGCGTGCGTGCCCGCTCGGCATCCCGCGCCAAAGGCTTGAGGGTGTACAGCTTGGTCATCGCCTCCGCGGTCGGGTACAGGTTGGGGTTGTTGCGAATCGCCGGGTTCACCTTGTCGGTGGCATCCTTGTTGGGGTTCGGGTAGCCGACAAAGTCGCTGATCGGTGCAATTACCTCAGGCCGCAGCAGGTAGTTGATGAATGCATGCGCATCTTCCGGGTTGGCTGCGTTCTTCGGAATTGCCAGCATGTCGAACCAGATCGGCGCACCTTCCTTGGGCAGGCGCATATCCACCTCCACGCCATTCTTCGCATCGCGGGCGCGGTTGGCGGCCTGGGAGAAGCTGCCGCTGTAGCCGACCGCCACGCAGATATCACCGTTGGCGATGTCCGCCATGTATTTCGAGGAGTGGAAATAGGTGATGTAGGGGCGGATTTTCAGCATCAGTGCCTCGGCCTGCTTGTAGTCGGCCGGTTTGTCGCTGTTAGGCGGCAGGCCCAGGTGCTGCAGGGCCAGTGGCAGGATTTCCGACGGTGAGTCGAGCAGCGCCACACCACACTGCTTGAGCTTGGCGATGTTCTCTTCCTTGAAGATCAGGTCCCAGCTGTCGACCGGCGCGTCGTCGCCGAGCACAGCTTTGACCTTGGCCGGGTTGAAGCCGATCAGCACGGTACCGTACATGTAGGGCACGGCAAACTTGTTGCCAGGGTCGTTGGCTTCGATCAGCTTCATCAGGGCCGGGTCCAGGTGTTGCCAGTTCGGCAGTTTGCTGCGGTCCAGTGGCTGGAACACCCCGGCTTCGATCTGCTTGGCGAGGAACACGTTGGACGGCACCACCACGTCATAGCCGGAGTTGCCGGTGAGCAGCTTGGCTTCCAGCGCCTCGTTGGTGTCGAAGATGTCGTAGATCAGCTTTACACCGCTGTCCTTCTGGAACTCGGTGAGGGTTTGCGGGGTAATGTAGTCAAACCAGTTGTATACCCGCAGGGTGCGCTGTTCGGCCTGGGCCTGCAGGGCGCCGGTGAACAGGGTGGCGGCGATGAACGGGGCGAGCAGACGCTTGAGTCGAAGCATTTACCGGGCTCCTGTTTGGCTGCGCTGGAAGCCTTCCAGCACATTGACCGCGTTGATACCGATTTCTTCCACAGCGTAGCCGCCCTCCATCACGAACAGGGTCGGCTTGCCGAGTTGCGCGATGCGCTTGCCCATCTCCAGGTAGTCCGGGCTGTCCAGCTTGAATTGCGAGATCGGATCATCCTTGAAGGTGTCCACGCCCAGCGAAATCACCAGTACGTCGGCGTCATAGGCGGCGATGCGCTGGCACGCGTCCTCCAGGGCAGCGCTCCAGGCAGCCCAGTCGCTGCCGGCGGGCAGTGGATAGTTGATGTTGCAGCCCTCACCGGCACCCTCGCCGGTTTCGTCGGCATAACCGAGGAAGAACGGGAATTCGTCCTGCGGGTCGCCATGGATCGACGCGAAGAACACGTCCTCGCGGTGGTAGAAAATGTCTTGGGTGCCATTGCCATGGTGGTAGTCGACGTCAAGGATGGCGACCTTGTGTCGTCCCTGGTCGAGGAATGCCTGGGCGGCGATGGCGGCGTTGTTCAGGTAGCAATAACCGCCCATGACTTCGCCGGCGGCGTGGTGCCCTGGCGGGCGGCACAGGGCAAAGGCCGAATGGGCACCCTGCTGGATGGCGGCCTGGGCGGTGAGGGCCACCTGGGCGGCGCTGTAGGCGGCCTGCCAGGTACCGGCGGTTATCGGTGCCCCGGCATCGAAGCTGTAGTAGCCCAGCTCACCGTGCAGGCCGCTGGGCTTTTTCTGGCGCAGGGTGCGGGCAGGCCAGGTAAACGGCAGCAAGTCACCTTCCTGGCCCAGAGCCGCCCAGCGCGCCCAGGCGCCTTCGAAGAAGTCCAGGTAGGCGGCGCTGTGGATGCGCAGCAGTGGCGCGCGGCCGAAGTCGGTAGGGCTCTGGATGTCGCCAAGGTTGCGCTTTCTAACCTGCTCGAGCACGTGGTCGGCGCGCGACGGCATTTCGAAGCAGGGCATCAGCTTGCCGTCTATCAGCTCGCAGCGGCCATGGTGCAGGCGGTGGTCATCGGAATAGATCGTCAGCATTGTTGTTCTCCCTTGGACACTGGCGTAGGTCCATTTTCAAGGTGTAAGCCAGTGGGGAGAACGACACAAACGGCCAAAAGGGGATCGATGTGGCCAAGGTGGTTGGCCAGGCTTTGTTTGTGCGGGTTCGTTCGTGGGCCCGCCCCTCGAACAAACCGCTGCAGGTCAACCGCGAAAATGGCTGGGTGCGACGCCACTCCAGCGTTGGAAGGCATGCCGGAAGCTGGCGGTTTCGCTGAACCCCAGCGCCTCGGCAATCCGGTAGATCGGCATTTGCTCGTCAGCCAGCAGCTGCTTGGCCCGCTCGAACCTCAGCTCATCCAGCAGTTGTTGATAACTGCTGCCCAAGGCTTGCAAATGCCGACGCAGGGTACGCGATGAACAGTTCATCTGCCGCGCCAGGCCCTCCAGCCCGGGTGCTGCGTCCAGTTGCTGTGCCAGCAGCTGGCGAATCCGCCCCAGCCAGGCCTGGCGGCCAGTGAACTCCAGGTTCAGGCGCCGGCAGCGTTCGCTCATGGCCTTGTGGGTGATCGGGTCTGCCAGCGGCAGCGGCATGTCCAGCCAGCGGCGTTCGAAAGCAAAGGCATTGTCCTCGGCGTCGAAGCCGACCGGGCACTGGAATGCACCGGCATAGAGCGTGTGGTAGCTGGGCCGAGGGTGTTCGAAGCGGGCGCCTAGCAGCGGCAGTGGACGTCCGAGCAGGTCGTCGCAAATGACTTTCAACGATACCAGGCAGAACTCGGCATTGAAGGCGGTCAGTGCCGGGCTGTCATGGCACTCGCTGGCGCTGAACCAGACCCGCTGGCCGTCGTCGAGCAAACGCAGCTTGAAGACTGTTCCCAGCAGTGCCGGATACTGCAACGCCAGGCGCAAGGCGTCACCCAAAGTGGCACTGGAGAGCAGGGCGTAACCGAGCATGCCGTAGCACGACACATGCATGCGCCGGCCCAGTTCCAGGCCGATGTCCTCGCGCCGGGCGACGGCGTTGGCGCAGACCTGCAGTTCCTGCTGGGTGGTGATGCGCGCATCGGCATGCCCCAGGTCTGCCGGGCCGATACCGCTGCCGGCCAACAGCGCCGACGCCTCGCAACCGTCTGCCTGGAAGACGTTGAGGATCAGCGAAACCGCGTTGAGGGTAGTCAGGTGGCTGTGCAGCATGCTGGGTAATCCCGTTGGCCTGGGATGCATTCTGGAGCAAGTTGTGTGCCGATCTCCCGAGGGCTGCGCAGGAACCCGGGATCCGCAGGCAAAAAAAAAGGCCCGAAGCATAGGCTCGGGCCTTGTAAAGGTTGAGAGGTGTCTAGTCCCTCGACCTGGTGAGACTGTTTACAGCGGCCTGGTTACGCCTTCAGCGGAACCAGACGGGGAGCGATCATGTTTTCCGGGCGCAGGATGTCGTCGAGCATCGCGTCGTCCAGCAGCTTCTCCTCGCGCACCAGTTCCAGCACGCCGCGGCCGGTTTCCAGGGCAACGCGGGCGATACGGGTGGCGTTTTCGTAGCCGATGTACGGGTTCAGGGCGGTGACCAGGCCGATCGAGTGTTCGACCAGTTCACGGCAGCGCTGTTCGTTGGCAGTGATGCCGACAATGCAGTGCTCGCGCAGCATGTCCATGGCGCGCTGGAGCAGGCGGATCGAGTCGAAGATCTTGTAGGCGATCAGCGGTTCCATCACGTTCAGCTGCAGCTGGCCACCTTCAGCGGCGACGGTCAGGGCCAGGTCGTTGCCCATGATGGCGAAGGCCACCTGGTTGACCGCTTCCGGAATAACCGGGTTGACCTTGCCTGGCATGATCGAGCTGCCTGGCTGACGCGCCGGCAGGTTGATCTCATTGATGCCGGTGCGCGGGCCGCTGGACAGCAGGCGCAGGTCGTTGCAGATCTTCGACAGCTTGACGGCGGTACGCTTGAGCATGCCGGAGAACAGCACGAAGGCGCCCATGTCGGAGGTGGCTTCGATCAGGTCGGCAGCCGGCACCAGGGGTTGGCCGCTGATGGCAGCCAGGCGCTGTACGGCCAGGGCCTGGTAGCCCGGGTCGGCGTTGATGCCGGTGCCGATGGCGGTACCGCCCAGGTTGATTTCGGTCAGCAGTTCCGGAGCCAGCGAGCGCAGGCGCTGCAGGTCTTCGGTCATGGTGGTGGCGAAGGCGCGGAATTCCTGGCCCAGGGTCATCGGCACGGCGTCCTGCAGCTGGGTACGGCCCATCTTCAGTACGTGGTCGAACTCTTTACCCTTGGCGGCGAAGGCCTGGATCAGGCTGTCGAGGCTGGCCAGCAGCGCGTCGTGACCCAGCAGCAGGCCCAGACGGATGGCCGTCGGGTAGGCGTCGTTGGTCGACTGCGCCATGTTCACGTCGTTGTTCGGGTGCAGGTACTGGTACTCACCTTTCTGGTGGCCCATGGCCTCCAGCGCGACGTTGGCAATGACTTCGTTCGCGTTCATGTTGGTGGAAGTACCGGCACCACCCTGGATCATGTCGACCACGAACTGGTCGTGGTAGTCGCCTTTGATCAGGCGGGCGCAGGCTGCGGTGATGGCAGCATGCTTGGCATCGCTCAGGTGACCCAGCTCACGGTTGGCGTCGGCAGCGGCCTGCTTGACCATGGCCAGGGCCACGACCAGCTTCGGGTAGTGCGACAGCGGAACACCGGAGAGGTGGAAGTTGTTGGCAGCGCGCAGGGTCTGGATGCCGTAGTAGGCATCGGCAGGAACTTCAAGGGTACCAAGCAGATCTTTTTCGACGCGGAACGATGCAGCGGAGGACATGATGGATATCATCTCGATTTTGACCCGGCACATGCCGGAATGGCGCCAATCCTAGGCCTGAAGGCGATTTTGCGGCAAATGCTGTTGCACGCTAACCTATGCATAAACGGCATAGTGTTTCATGTGACGCCAATTGATATTCGAGCGTGTTCCATTTTGGTGCATGCCAGGAGATGTGCTTCGTGAACCTGGAAAGCAAATGGCTGGAAGACTTCAGCGCGCTGGCGGCTACCCGCAGTTTTTCCCAGGCGGCAGAACGGCGCTTCGTCACCCAACCGGCATTCAGCCGGCGCATCCGCAGCCTGGAAGCGGCGTTGGGCTTGCAACTGGTGAACCGTTCCCGCACGCCGATAGAATTGACCGAGGCCGGCCAGCTGTTTCTGGTTACGGCACGAACGGTTGTCGACCAGTTGAGCGAAATCCTCCGCCATTTGCATCATCTTGAGGGTGGCCAGGGCGAGGTGGTGCAGGTAGCCGCTGCGCACTCCCTGGCCTCGGGCTTCTTCCCGCGTTGGGTGGCGCAGCTGCGCAACGACGGCCTGAACATCGCCACCCGCCTGGTCGCGACCAACGTCGGCGATGCCGTGCATGCCTTGCGCGAAGGCGGCTGCGACCTGATGCTGGCTTTCTATGACCCGGATGCGGCCCTGCAGATGGATGCCGAAATCTTCCCATCGCTGCACATGGGCACCACTGAAATGCTGCCGGTGTGCGCCGTGGATGTCGACGGCAAGCCTTTGTTCGATCTTGAAGGCGAGGGCAGCGTACCGCTACTGGCCTATACCGCCGGCGCGTTCCTCGGCCGCTCGGTGAACTTGCTGCTGCGCCAGCGCAACCTGCGTTATACCACCGTCTATGAAACCGCCATGGCCGACAGCCTGAAGAGCATGGCGCTGGAGGGCATGGGCATCGCCTGGGTACCGCGCCTGTCGATGCGTGGCGAGCTCGAACGGGGTGAGCTGGCAATCTGCGGCGGCAGCCAGTGGCATGTGCCGCTGGAAATCCGCCTGTATCGCTGCGCCCTGGTACGCAAGGCCAACGTAAGGCTGCTGTGGCGCAAACTCGAGGGGGCTGCAGCGGTTGACTCGAAAGTCAGCCAAAGCCCCGAAAAATAAGGGGCGACAGTTGGTCGCCGGGGTGCCTTAAACGCACCACCTTACGGTATACTGCGCGGCCTTTCGACCGGATGTGTCCGGTCCTGATCAGCAAACAAGCCACGCCGGCCGTCCCGCGTGGCTTGTTGTTTTTTGACGCGCCCAAGGGCGCACAAGCGAAGAGGCTCGACGATGAGTGCACTGGTTGGCGTGATCATGGGCTCCAAGTCCGATTGGTCCACCCTTAGCCACACCGCCGATATGCTGGAAAAACTCGGCATTCCCTACGAAGTGAAGGTGGTTTCCGCCCACCGCACCCCGGACTTGCTGTTCCAGTATGCCGAAGAGGCCGAAGGGCGGGGCATCGAGGTGATCATCGCCGGTGCCGGTGGCGCAGCCCACCTGCCAGGCATGTGCGCGGCCAAGACCCACCTGCCGGTGCTGGGCGTGCCGGTGCAGTCGTCGATGCTGTCGGGTGTCGATTCGCTGTTGTCGATCGTGCAGATGCCTGCCGGCGTGCCGGTTGCCACCCTGGCCATCGGCCGGGCCGGTGCCGTCAATGCCGCGCTGCTGTCGGCCAGCATCCTCGGTGCCAAATACCCGCAGTACCACACGGCGCTCAAGCAGTTCCGCACGGAGCAGACCGAGACCGTGCTGGACAACCCAGACCCGCGCCAGGCTTGAGGCACTACCCATGAAGATCGGTGTAATCGGTGGCGGCCAGCTGGGCCGCATGCTGGCCCTGGCGGGTACCCCGCTGGGCATGAACTTCGCCTTCCTCGACCCGGCGCCGGACGCTTGCGCCGCGCCACTGGGCGAGCACCTGCGCGCCGACTACGGCGACCAGGACCACCTGCGCCAATTGGCCGACGAAGTCGACCTGGTGACCTTCGAGTTTGAAAGCGTGCCGGCCGAAACCGTGGCCTTCCTCTCGCAGTTCGTGCCGGTCTACCCCAGCGCCGAGGCGCTGCGCATCGCTCGCGACCGGCTGTTCGAAAAGAGCATGTTCCGCGACCTGGGTATCCCCACCCCGGCCTTCGCTGACATCCTCTCGCAGGCAGACCTGGACGCTGCGGTGGCCAGCATCGGCCTTCCGGCCGTGCTGAAAACCCGTACCCTGGGTTACGACGGCAAGGGCCAGAAGGTACTGCGCACGCCTGAGGACGTGGGCGGTACTTTCGCCGAACTGGGCAGCGTGCCCTGCTTGCTGGAGGGGTTCGTCCCGTTCACCGGCGAAGTGTCGCTGGTAGCCGTGCGTGCCCGTGATGGCGAAACCCGTTTCTACCCGCTGGTGCACAACACCCATGAAAGCGGCATCCTGCGCCTGTCGGTCGCCAGCCAGGCGCACCCACTGCAGGCCCTGGCCGAAGACTACGTGGGCCGCGTGCTCAAGCAGCTCGACTATGTCGGCGTGCTGGCCTTCGAGTTCTTCGAAGTCGACGGCGGCCTGAAGGCCAACGAAATCGCCCCGCGTGTACACAACTCCGGGCACTGGACCATCGAAGGCGCCGAGTGCAGCCAGTTCGAGAACCACCTGCGTGCCGTCGCCGGCCTGCCACTGGGTTCGACCGCCAAGGTAGGCGAGAGCGCGATGCTCAACTTCATCGGTGAAGTGCCGGCTGTGGACAAAGTGATCGCCATCGATGATTGCCATCTGCACCACTACGGCAAGGCATTCAAGGCCGGGCGCAAGGTCGGCCACGCCACCCTGCGTTGCCACGACATGGCTACCCTGGAGCGCAAGATTGCCGAAGTAGAAGCCCTGATCGGCAACTGATCGAACTTCTACCCGCCACATACCCTCTGAAATGGCAACATGCCAAAGCGCTGTCTAGGCTTTGGCTTGTTCCATTTTCACTGCAGAGGGATCGCCATGGGCATCATTGGAACCATCTTCATCGGCCTCATCGTCGGCCTGCTGGCTCGTTTCATCAAACCGGGCGACGACAGCATGGGCTGGATCATGACCATCCTGCTGGGTATCGCCGGCTCGCTGCTGGCAACCTATGGCGGCCAGGCGCTGGGTATCTACCAGGCCGGGCAGGCTGCAGGCTTCTTTGGCGCGCTGGTGGGTGCGGTCGTCCTGCTGGTGATCTACGGATTCATCAAGAAACGTTGAATACTGGTTAGAATGCCCGGCAATTCCTTCGAGTTGCCGAGCATTTTCATGCGTGCCTTTTTTCTCGCCCCCTTGCTGCTGGCCAGCGCCCTGGCCCATGCCGAACTGCCCGAAACCGACTGGCTGGAGCTGATGCCCAAGTCGGACCAGAAGGCGCTCGAGCAGATGCCCGAGATCGACCACAATTCACCGGAAGCCATGGGTACTTTTACCGCCAAGGGTGGCTTGAAGCAGAGCAAGGGCCTGCCCGCGGTGATGTATTCGACCAAGACCGTGGCAGCCATGAACGGCAAGGACATTCGTCTGGGCGGCTATCCAGTGCCGCTGGAGAGTGACGCCAAGGGCAACAGTACGTTGTTCTTCCTGGTGCCATACCCGGGCGCCTGCATCCATGTGCCACCGCCGCCGCCGAACCAGCTGGTGCTGGTGCGCTACCCGAAAGGCCTGAAGATTGATGACATCTACACACCGCTGTGGGTCAGCGGCACGCTGAAGGTGGAAAAGGTCAGCAACGACCTGGCCGATGCGGCCTATGCGCTGGATGCACAGAAAGTGAGGGTGGTGGAGGATGCCGATCTCTGATGCCATGAAAAAATACAAGGACGCTCCTCAACCCCTTCCAGGAGCGACCTTGTGTTGCGAAAGGACCGCGCAGCGGTCCCGGGTGTTTCAGATCAAAGCGCTTCGCTAGCCACCACCAGGCCAAGCGAGTGAGTTGCCCCTGGTTTCAGTTCCACCAGGTCATCCCACACATTCGCCGTCTCGATGCACAGCATCCGCTGCCAGCCGTCATCGGCCATGTCCGGCAGATCCTTGGCCCGCTCGGTCCAGGGGTTCCAGATCACCGCCGAGCGCGACCCGCTGCTGGTCAAGCTGATCCGCCGGTTCCAGTGTGGGTCGACAATGTTCAATTTCGGCGGGGTGGCGAGGTAGATCCGGTCAGTCTCACCAGTGAACGTCAGCGCGCCGTGTTGCTGGCGCTGTTCCCAGTCGGCCAGGGTCTCGATGTAGCCCAGCCCTTCGACACCTTCAACCCGCACCTGGCGTACATCGCTGACCGCGAAGTAACTGTGCAGGGCCTGGCTGAGGATGACCGGCGTGTTGCCCAGGTTGCGGCTGGTCAGGCTCAGCTTCAGATCCACGCCCAGCTCCACCAGCAACTTCAGCTCCACGTCGTGGGGCCAGTCGGCCAGGTTGCCCTGCGCTTCGGGCAGCTCGAACTCGATACGCAGCCCGTCGCTCGCTTCTTCGATGCCCAGCAGTTGCCAGTCACGGGTCCGCGCCAGGCCGTGGGCGGGTGCCTGTTCACCGTGGTACATGGCCTGCACGGCCTGTGGATTGCGCTGCAGGTTGCCGAACCACGGCCAGCACACCGGCACCCCGGCGCGTACCGACTTGCCCTGGCGGAAGATGGCCTGGTCGCTCAGCCACAACAGTGGTGGCTGGCCAACGCACTGGTAGCTGAGGATCTGCGCGCCTTGCTGGGCGATCAGGAGTTCGGCGTGGTTGCTGCTGATACGCCAGCAGTTGAGTTCGCCATGTTGCTCGGTTACGACCTGGAAGGAAGCCATTGTGTTCATCTCATTGATTGCCAGTGGGCCTTGGACCCGGGCACATGCAATGAGTTTACCGCCGGCGGGGCTCAGCGACGAGGTACGGAGCGGGTACGGCCACTGCCGTCGATGGCGACGAAGACGAACACCGCTTCGGTAACCTTGCGCCATTCGCTGGACAGCGGGTCGTCGCTCCACACTTCAACCATCATCTGGATCGAGCTGCGGCCGATTTCCAGGGTCTGGGTGTAGAAAGACAACTGTGCGCCAACGGCCACTGGCACCAGGAAAGCCATGCGGTCGATGGCCACGGTGGCCACCCGGCCTCCGGCGACACGGCTGGCCATGGCGGTTCCGGCCAGGTCCATCTGGGCGACCAACCAGCCGCCAAAGATATCGCCAAACCCGTTGGTCTCGCGCGGGAGTGCGGTGATCTGCAAGGCCAGGTCGCCCTGCGGGATAGGATCTTCTTGTTCGAGCTCAATCATGCGATGGGGCCTCTGACCCGTGACGCTTTCGTTGGTGTGGCGCAAAGGCCGGGTAAACGATTCAGCTTGAAACATACTACGCCGATTTCGTTTCACTGGGCGGCCGTAGGGAAACTCTGCGAAACCGTCTGACAATAATGACCGGCGTTTTCGCACAACATCCCACGTTAGGAGCAACCTTTTCCTACGAATCGGCAGTATATAGAGCATATCGGCCAGCGACGACCGCGCATTCATGAATATGTGTATGGATTTTGTATCGCTTCCGGCGCAGCTCGGCAATTTGCTATCTTGCTCTGTCACCAATCCAGAAGCCGCGTGCCAGGCGGCCTGCATGCCCTACAAAGAGAACAATCAGCGATGACTTCCGTGCCGAGCAGTATCGAGCAGCCCTCGCGGCCGCTGACCCGCAGTGACTACAAGACCCTTTCACTGTCCGCGCTGGGCGGCGCGCTGGAGTTCTACGACTTCATCATCTTCGTGTTCTTCGCTACCGTGGTCGGCAAGCTGTTCTTTCCCGCCGATATGCCCGAATGGCTGCGCCTGATGCAGACCTTCGGTATCTTCGCCGCCGGCTACCTGGCGCGGCCGCTGGGAGGCATCATCATGGCCCATTTCGGCGACCTGCTCGGGCGCAAGAAGATGTTCACACTGAGTATCTTCATGATGGCGTTGCCGACACTGATCATGGGCCTGTTGCCGACCTACGCACAGATCGGCCTGTGGGCGCCGATCCTGCTGCTGCTGATGCGGGTGATCCAGGGCGCGGCAATCGGTGGCGAGGTCCCGGGTGCGTGGGTGTTCGTGTCGGAGCACGTGCCGGCGCGCAACACCGGCTACGCCTGCGGTACCCTCACGGCCGGCCTCACTGCGGGTATCTTGCTTGGCTCGCTGGTGGCCACCCTGATCAACAGTGTCTACACCTCGGATGAAGTGGCCGATTACGCCTGGCGTATTCCGTTCCTGCTGGGCGGTGTGTTCGGCCTGTTCTCGGTGTACCTGCGCCGCTGGTTGCACGAAACCCCGGTATTTGCCGAAATGCAGCAGCGCAAGGCGCTGGCCGAGGAGCTGCCGCTGCGTGCCGTGCTGCGTGACCATCGTGGCCCGATCGTGCTGTCGATGCTGCTGACCTGGATGCTGTCTGCCGGCATCGTGGTAGTCATCCTGATGACCCCGGCGCTGCTGCAGAGCATCTACCACATCAGCCCGACCGACTCCCTCAAGGCCAACAGCCTGGCGATCGTGCTGCTCAGCTTCGGCTGCATCGGCGCTGGCAGCCTGGCCGACCGCTTTGGCGCGGGCCGGGTGTTCGTGATCGGCAGTCTGCTGCTGCTGGCGAGCTCCTGGACTTTCTACCACAGCCTGCCGACCCGGCCTGAGCTGCTGTTCCCGCTGTATGCGGTTACCGGTTTGTGCGTGGGTGTGATCGGTGCAGTGCCTTATGTGATGGTCAAGGCATTTCCGGCGGTGGTGCGGTTCAGCGGGCTGTCGTTCTCGTACAACGTGGCCTACGCGATCTTTGGCGGGTTGACGCCGATGGTGGTGACTGCGTTGTTGAAAGTCAGCCCGATGGCGCCCGCTTACTATGTGGCGGGGTTGTGTGCCGTTGGCCTGGCCGTTGGCCTGTACCTGCTCGCCAACAAGCGCTGACCTGGTGCAGGAACGGCCCCTTGTGTCGCGATGGGCAGCGCAGCCCATCGCGACACAAGGGGCCGTTCCACACGTGTTGCCAGGCAGCTGATAGGTGATGGCATTTCATCCAATTGTCACATTCAAGTCATATCGTATTCATGCGGCCTGCAGATACTTGGGCCCGTTCCATCCAACACCCCCTATTCCTGCTAGGAGCAAGGCATGAAACTGAAGCGTTTGATGGCGGCCCTCACCTTTGCCGCCGCTGGCGTTGCAACCGCCAACGCGGTAGCCGCTGTCGATCCTGCAATCCCGACCTACACCAAGACCACCGGTGTTTCGGGCAACCTCTCCAGCGTCGGTTCCGACACCCTCGCGAACCTGATGACTCTGTGGGCCGAGGCCTACAAGAAGGAATACCCGAACGTAAACATCCAGATCCAGGCGGCTGGCTCCTCTACTGCGCCACCCGCGCTGACCGAAGGCACTGCCAACCTCGGCCCGATGAGTCGCAAGATGAAGGACGTCGAGCTGCAGGCCTTCGAGCAGAAGTACGGCTACAAACCAACCGCCATCCCGGTTGCCGTCGATGCCCTGGCCGTGTTCGTGCACAAGGACAACCCGATCAAAGGCCTGACCATGGCCCAGGTCGACGCCATCTTCCCCTCCCCCCGCCTGTGCGGTGGCAAAGCCGACGTCAAGACCTGGGGTGACCTGGGCGTGACCGGCGACCTGGCCAACAAGCCAATCCAGCTGTTCGGCCGCAACTCGGTATCCGGCACCTATGGCTACTTCAAGGAAGAAGCCCTGTGCAAAGGCGACTTCAAGCCTAACGTCAACGAACAGCCTGGTTCGGCTTCGGTCGTGCAGTCGATCAGCTCCTCGCTGAACGGCATCGGCTACTCGGGCATCGGCTACAAGACTGCCAGCGTCAAGACCGTACCGTTGGCCAAGAAAGATGGCGGCGAGTTCGTCGAAGATAACGAAACCAACGCCCTGAACGGCAAGTACCCGCTGTCGCGCTTCCTGTACGTGTACGTCAACAAGGCGCCGAACAAGCCGCTGGCTCCGCTGGAGGCCGAGTTCGTCAAGCTGGTGCTGTCGCAAGCTGGCCAGCAGGTGGTGGTGAAGGATGGCTACATCCCGCTGCCGGCCAAGGTCGTCGACAAGACCTTGGCTGACCTGGGCCTGTCCCACTCGGGTAACGTCGCAAAAAAGTAACTAACTGAGGCGGAGGCCGGCGCGAATGCCCGGCCTCTTCCACGATTTCCCAGCCCGAAGCCAGGCTTACTGTGCGGCGGGCTTTCGTGCGTCACTACTTTGTAATGTTTTTGTCATACGGGATCGCTAGGGTGTGCGCATGAATGATCTGGCCAACTCCACCATGACCCAAAATACCCAGCCCGAGCGGATTGACTTCAATACGCCGGAGTTGCAACGCAAGCGCCGCATGCGCGCACTCAAGGACCGCCTGACCCGCTGGTATGTACTGGTGGGCGGGCTTGCCGTATTGGCGGCAATCACCTTGATCTTCTTCTACCTGGCCTATGTGGTGTTGCCGCTGTTCCAGGGCGCCGAACTGACCAGCAAGAAGGCCCTGGAGCCAACCTGGCTGCAACAGGATGCCGGCAAGCCGCTGATGATCGCGCTTGAAGAGCAGAACCTGGTGGGTATGCGCGTTTCGGACAAGGGCCAGGCACTGTTCTTCGATACCAAGACCGGTAACGCGCTCAAGCAGATCACCCTGCCGCTGCCGGCAGGCACGCAGGTTACCTCGATCAGTGCCGACCAGCCGGGAAGCCCGCTGGTGGTGCTGGGCTTGTCCAATGGTCAGGCCCTGGTGTTCCACCACAGCTACAAGGTGACCTACCCCGACAACAAGAAAACCATCGATCCCGGGGTCGATTACCCGTACGGCGAGCAACCGGTCGTGCTCGATGACCAGGGCCGCGCGCTGGAGCATGTCAGCGTCAACGTCAATGGCGATGCCCTGCTGCTGGCCGGTTCCACTGGCGCGCACCTGCAGGTGGTCGAGCTGACCCGCAGCGAAAACATGATGACCGGCGAGGTCACCACCGAGCAGAACCGCATCGAACTGCCGCAGATGACCGAAACGGTGAAGAACATCTTCATCGACCCGCGTCAGCATTGGCTGTACGTGATCAACGGTCGCGCCACGGCCGACGTCTTCAGCCTGCGCGACAAGAGCCTCAACGGCCGTTACAAGCTGTCTGAAAGTGCGGACACCGAAATCACCGCCACAGCCCAGCTGGTCGGCGGCATCTCGCTGATCATGGGCGACTCCAAAGGCGGGTTGACCCAGTGGTTCATGGCCCGCGACCCGGATGGGGAATCGCGCTTCAAGCAGATCCGCAGCTTCCAGCTGGGCAAGGCCCCGATCGTGCAGATCGACGCCGAAGAGCGCCGCAAGGGCTTCATTGCCCTGGATGCCGCAGGCAAGCTGGGCGTGTTCCACAGCACGGCGCACCGTACCCTGCTGGTCGAGCAGGCCGCCGAAGGGGCCGGCATCCTGGCCCTGTCGCCACGCGCCAACCGCATCATGATCGAAGAGGGCGGCAAGCTGCTGCCGCTGAGCCTGCGCAACCCGCATCCGGAAATTTCCTTCAGCGCATTGTGGGGCAAGGTCTGGTACGAGAACTATGACGAGCCGAAGTACGTCTGGCAGTCGACTGCCTCGAATACTGACTTCGAGCCCAAGCTGAGTCTGTCGCCGCTGACCTTCGGTACCCTCAAGGCCGCGTTCTACGCCATGGTGCTGGCGGCCCCGCTGGCGATTGCCGCAGCCATCTACACCGCCTACTTCATGGCCCCGGGCATGCGCCGCAAGGTCAAGCCGGTGATCGAGCTGATGGAAGCAATGCCGACGGTGATCCTCGGCTTCTTCGCCGGCCTGTTCCTCGCCCCGTACCTGGAAGGCCACCTGCCGGGCGTCTTCAGCCTATTCGTGATCATGCCGATCGGCATCCTCGCGGCAGGCTTCGCCTGGAGCCGATTGCCCGAGTCGATCCGCCTGCGCATTCCGGATGGCTGGGAGGCGGCCATCCTGATCCCGGTGATTCTGGTGATCGGCTGGTTCGCCTTGTACATGAGCCCGCTCCTGGAAACCTGGTTCTTCGGCGGTGACATGCGCCTGTGGATCACCAACGACCTGGGTATCACCTACGACCAGCGCAACGCCCTGGTGGTGGGTATCGCCATGGGCTTCGCGGTTATCCCGAACATCTACTCCATCGCCGAAGATGCCGTCTTCAGCGTGCCGCGCAGCCTGACCCTGGGCTCCCTGGCACTCGGTGCCACGCCGTGGCAGACCCTGACCCGTGTGGTCATCCTCACCGCCAGCCCAGGGATCTTCTCGGCGTTGATGATCGGTATGGGCCGGGCGGTGGGTGAGACCATGATCGTGCTGATGGCCACCGGCAACACCCCGGTGATGGAGCTGAACCTGTTCGAGGGCATGCGTACCCTGGCCGCCAACGTGGCCGTGGAAATGCCGGAATCGGAAGTCGGCGGCAGCCACTATCGCGTGCTGTTCCTGGCCGCGCTGGTGCTGCTGATGTTCACGTTCATCATGAACACCTTGGCCGAGCTGATTCGCCAGCGTCTGCGCAAGAAATACTCGTCGCTTTGATAGAAAGGTAGCGATCCGTGAAAAAGGATTCCCTCAAAGGCTGGTTCAAGAGTGGCGCCCCGGGCGTCTGGATGAGCGGCGGCGCGGTGGCCATGGCGGTGATCATGACCGTCGGCCTGCTCGCGGTGATCGCCGTGCGCGGCCTGGGCCACTTCTGGCCGGCCGATCTTGTCCAGGCCACCTACAAGGTGCCGGGCCAGGCCGATCACGTCGTCATCGGCGAAGTGGTGCAGAAGGAGGAAGTACCCCGCGCGCGCCTGAAGGGCGCCGGCCTGCCGGTGCCTGACCAGGGCCCGGAGTTCATGACCCGGGAACTGATCAAGGTCGGTAACCGCGACCTCAACGGCAGCGACTTCACCTGGGTAGTTGGGGAGTGGCTGGTCGATGAACAGCACCCAGCCGACCTGATTGCCCTGGAGCGCCGCGAGTGGGGCAACTTCTATGGCTACCTGGTCAGCGTCAAGGAAGAAGGCCGTGTGGTCGCCGAGGGGCCCGCCGCCTGGAGCGAGCTGCAGGCCCGCCTCAAGCGCGCCAGCCAACTCAGCAGCGAGCTGCAAAGCCTGGAGAAGAAAGACATCGGCGCCATCAACCATGGCCTCGAGCGCCTGCGCCTGCAAGCGCGCAAACTGGAACTGGACGGCAAGCTTGATGCCGCCGCCCAGGCCGACCTGGACGCCGACCGCGCCGAGTTGAACAGCCGCTACAAGGCCATCGAGGAGCGCCTGACCGGCCTGCACCAGGCCTTCGCCCGTGACAGCCTGGTGGCCCGTGATGGCAATGGCCGTGAAGTGGAAATCAACCTGAGCAAGGTGGTGCACGCGATCCAGCCGAACGCCATGTCCGGCTTCACCAAGCTGGGCAGCTATGTCACCAAGGTCTGGGAATTCCTCAGCGATGACCCGCGTGAAGCCAACACCGAAGGCGGTATCTTCCCGGCCATCTTCGGTACCGTGATGATGACCTTGATCATGGCTGTCATCGTTACCCCGTTTGGTGTGCTGGCTGCTGTCTACCTGCGTGAATACGCCAGGCAGGGCCCGGTAACCCGGCTGATCCGCATCGCGGTGAACAACCTGGCCGGTGTGCCGGCGATCGTCTACGGGGTGTTCGGCCTGGGCTTCTTCGTCTACGTGCTGGGTGGCTCGATCGACCGTCTGTTCTTCCCCGAGGCGCTGCCAGCACCCACCCTGGGTACCCCGGGCCTGCTGTGGGCATCGCTGACCTTGGCGCTGCTGGCGGTGCCGGTGGTGATCGTGGCCACCGAGGAAGGCCTGGCGCGTATTCCGCGTACCGTGCGCGAAGGCTCGCTGGCCCTGGGTGCAACCAAGGCCGAGACCCTGTGGAAGATCGTCCTGCCCATGGCCAGCCCGGCCATGATGACCGGCATGATCCTGGCCGTGGCTCGCGCCGCGGGTGAAGTGGCGCCGCTGATGCTGGTGGGCGTGGTCAAGCTGGCACCGTCGCTGCCGGTGGACGGGAACTACCCGTACCTGCACCTGGACCAGAAGATCATGCACCTGGGCTTCCACATTTATGATGTCGGCTTCCAGAGCCCCAACGTCGAAGCCGCGCGGCCGCTGGTGTACGCCACGGCGCTGCTGCTGGTGCTGGTGATCGCGGCCCTCAACCTCTCGGCCGTGTGGATCCGCAACCACTTGCGCGAGAAGTACAAAGCCCTCGACAGCTGATCCTGATCGCAAGCGTGCCGCGCCCAAGTGGCGCGGCCCTTTGAAACGAATTGTTAGCGTATGGAGTTGACCATGCAGCAAGAATCCCACGCCCACGGCATCGACATGTCTGCCCTGGGCCGCGACAAGCAAAGCCTGCGTCTGGCCGAAGAAACCGTGGCCATCGAGGTACCGGGCCTGAGCCTGTTCTATGGCGACAAACAAGCGCTGTTCGACGTGCAGATGAACATTCCCAAGCAGCGTGTAACCGCTTTCATCGGCCCGTCCGGCTGCGGCAAGTCGACCCTGCTGCGCACCTTCAACCGCATGAACGACCTGGTTGACGGCTGCCGCGTGGAAGGCGCCATCAACCTGTACGGCCACAACATCTACCGCAAGGGCGAGGACGTGGCCGAGCTGCGCCGCCGTGTCGGCATGGTGTTCCAGAAGCCCAACCCGTTCCCCAAGACCATCTACGAGAACGTGGTCTACGGCCTGCGTATCCAGGGCATCAACAAGAAGCGCGTGCTCGACGAAGCGGTCGAGTGGGCGCTGAAGGGCGCGGCCCTGTGGGACGAGGTCAAGGACCGCTTGCACGATTCGGCCCTGGGCCTGTCCGGCGGCCAGCAGCAGCGCCTGGTCATCGCCCGCACCATCGCCGTGGAGCCGGAGGTGCTGTTGCTCGACGAACCGTGCTCGGCGCTGGACCCGATCTCGACCCTGAAGGTGGAGGAACTGATCTACGAATTGAAATCCAAGTACACCATCGTCATCGTGACCCACAACATGCAACAGGCGGCGCGGGTTTCCGACTACACCGCGTTCATGTACATGGGCAAGCTGGTCGAATTCGGCGATACCGATACCCTGTTCACCAACCCGGCGAAGAAGCAGACCGAAGACTACATTACCGGTCGCTACGGCTAGCAGCCCTGCGGCACAGGGAACCAGACGATTACTTGAAGCTTTGAGCTTCTTCGCGGAGCGAATGATGATCAACAAAGAAAGCCTTACCCATCACATTTCCCAGCAGTTCAACGCCGAGCTCGAAGAGGTGCGCAGCCACCTGCTGGCCATGGGCGGGCTGGTCGAGAAACAGGTCAACGACGCGGTCACCGCGCTGATCGAGGCCGACTCCGGCCTGGCCCAGCAAGTGCGCGAAGTCGACGAGCAGATCAACCAGATGGAGCGCAACATCGACGAGGAGTGCCTGCGCATCCTGGCCCGTCGTCAGCCGGCAGCGTCCGACCTGCGCCTGATCATCAGCATCTCCAAGTCGGTGATCGACCTGGAGCGCATTGGTGACGAGTCGACCAAGATCGCCCGCCGCGCCATCCAGCTGTGCGAGGAAGGCGAATCGCCGCGCGGCTACGTCGAGGTGCGCCACATCGGCGACCAGGTGCGCAACATGGTCCGCGATGCGCTGGACGCCTTTGCCCGTTTCGACGCCGACCTGGCGCTGTCGGTGGCCCAGTACGACAAGACCATCGACCGCGAATACAAGACCGCCCTGCGCGAGCTGGTGACCTACATGATGGAAGACCCGCGTTCGATCTCGCGGGTGCTCAGTGTGATCTGGGTGCTGCGTTCGCTGGAGCGGATCGGCGACCACGCGCGCAACATCTCCGAGCTGGTGATCTACCTGGTGCGCGGCACCGATGTGCGCCACATGGGCCTCAAGCGCATGACTGCGGAAGTGCAGGGCACCGCGCTCGAGGATGGCGAAAAAGCTAATGTTCCGGCTGAACCTGACGATAAATAAGGTTGCTCCCGAGCATCGACGCCCGGCCTTGGCCGGGCGTTTTCGTTTGCGGTCGAGGAGCCGGCAGGCACCCGCGAACGATGTGAAGAAGTCCCGGCGTGACCAGGTTGTAGCGAATGGCCATTATTCGGCGGTAGGCTAGCCGGGATTCAGAAGGAGTATCGATGAGTAAAGTGAATGTGCTGGTTGTGGATGACGCCCCGTTCATCCGCGACCTGGTCCGCAAATGCCTGCGCAACGCCTTCCCGGGCATGACCATCGACGATGCCGTCAACGGTCGCAAGGCAATGGCGATGCTGGGCAAGGAAGCGTTCGACCTGGTCCTGTGCGACTGGGAGATGCCGGAAATGTCCGGCCTGGAACTGCTCACCTGGTGCCGTCAGCAGCCTGAGCTGAAAAACCTGCAGTTCATCATGGTGACCAGCCGTGGCGACAAGGAAAACGTCATCCAGGCGATCCAGGCCGGCGTTTCCGATTTCGTCGGCAAGCCGTTCACCAACGAGCAATTGCTGACCAAGGTGAAAAAGGCCCTGACCAAGATCGGCAAGCTCGATGGCCTGATGTCCAGCGGCCCGGCGCGCGTCAACTCGGCGTTCGCCAACGATTCGCTGAGTGCCTTGACTGGCGGCAAACCGGAAGCGGCAAAAGTCCCCGCACCGGCAGCTGCACCGGCACCCGCCAGGCCATCGGTCAGTGCCCCTGCCGCCGCTGCGCCAGTGCCGACCGGCCGCGGGCAGGGCCAGTTACGCCTGGCCAGTGGCATGCAGGCGTGTGTGATCAAGGCGCTGAGCCTGAAAGAGGCCTTGCTGGTGGTTCGCCGCGGTGAAGCGCTGCCGCAGGTGCTGGAAGGCGCCGTGCTGAACCTGGAGCAGGGCGAGAATGCCGAAGTCGCGCGACTGAACGGTTACCTGCATGCGGTAGTGGCGCTGGAGCCCAAGCCTGACAGTGACTGGCTGCAGCTGACCTTCAAGTTCGTCGACCAGGATGCGCAGAAGCTCGACTACCTGTCGCGCCTGATTGCTCGCGGGACTGCACAGAAGCACTTCACCCCGGGCGCTTGACCCTCGGCCCCACGCCGCCCTTGGCGCGGCCTTGCAGCCCTTCGCGATGCAAGGCCGCTTCTACAAAAAGCCGCACAGCCGTTGTGCCATCCGACCAACTGTCATACCCGCCATAAAACCGGCTGCTAGTCTTCGACAGATCATAACTGTCAAAAAGCCACTATCATGCCCGCCCGCCTGCTGCTGTTCTGTGCAATGCTCATGGCTTCGGTGTCGAGCCAGGGCATGACGATCTACACGATCACCGATGATGGCCGTGTAACCTCCTATACCGACCGGCCTGGTCCTGGTGCCAGACCCTTGGTACAGCGCGAGCCCATGGTCGAGATGCAAGAAGGCCAGGTGCAGCTGAATGCGATAACCTTCGACGGCGGCGTCAGCTTCTCGGCCCGCAACCAGCTGCATGTGCCGGTAGAGGTGGAGTTGCGGCTGGACAACCTGGTGAACGCGCAAGGCGGTAACGCGCCGCGTATCGTGCGCCGGGTGTTGCCGCCGCATACCACGCAGATGCTCAGCGTGCTCAGGGGGCGGCCCGGGACGTTGCTGAATTACCGCTCGACCCTGCTGCAGGCCATGGGCGACCCGGGCAAGCGGCCGAAGGGCTTTCGCTATGCCTTCCCTTGGGTCGGCGGGCCGTTCCGTGTGACCCAGGGCCCCAACGGCCGAGTCAGCCATTTCGGGCCGAAAGGGCGCTATGCCATGGACATCGCCATGCCCGAGGGCACCCCCATCATTGCCGCGCGGGAAGGTGTAGTGGTGAAGACCGAAAACCGCCAAAGCGGGCGCGGGCCAAACCCCTCGGGCAATTTCGTGCGGATCCTGCACCCGGACGGCACGATGGGTGTGTACCTGCATTTGCTGCGTGGTTCGGTGATCGTGGCGGAGGGGCAGCGGGTGCGGCAGGGGCAGCTGCTGGCCAAGTCCGGCAATACTGGCAACAGTACCGGGCCGCACCTGCACTTCGTGGTGCAGCGCAATGTGGGGCTGGCGCTTGAATCGATACCCTATCAGTTCGACCGGCCGATCAACGGGTTACCGGACTTCACCGCGGGCAATCCTTGAGATGGCCGGGCCTGCTGTGCAGGCCCATAGCCATTTAATCCAGCATGAGCACCTTGGCCAGCACGATCTTCGGCCCTTTCATCTTCTTGATGATGATGCGCAGCCCTTCGACCTCCAGCACTTCCTCTTCTTCAGGCACCCGCTTGAGCGTTTCATACACCAGCCCGGCCAGGGTTTCAGCCTCGATGTGGTCAAGGTCGATACCCAGCAGGCGCTCGACCTTGAACAGCGGCGTGTCGCCGCGAACCAGCAGCTTGCCCGGCTGGTAGGCGAGAATGCCGCGCTCGGCCTTGCGGTGCTCGTCCTGGATGTCGCCGACCAGCACTTCCAGCACGTCTTCCATGGTCAGGTAACCAATCACCTTGCCATCGGCCTCTTCCACCAGCACGAAATGCGCGCCGCCCTTGCGGAACTGCTCCAGCAACTGCGCCAGCGGCATGTGCCGCGACACGCGTTCCAGTGGCCTGGCGAGATCGTCCAGGTCGATGGTTTCGGGCAGGTGCTCAAGTTCCGCCAGCTCCAGCAGCAGGTCCTTGATGTGCAGCAGGCCGGTGAACTCCTCGCGCTCGGCGTCGTACACCGGGTAGCGGCTGAACTTGTGGCGGCGCACCAGCGCGAGGATCTGCTTCAGCGGCGCCTGGGCATCGATGCTGACCATGTCCTCGCGCGAGTTGGCCCAGTCGACCACCTCCAGCTCGCCCATTTCCACAGCCGAGGCCAGCACGCGCATGCCCTGGTCGCTGGGGTCCTGGCCACGGCTGGAGTGCAGGATCAGCTTGAGTTCTTCACGGCTGTAGTGGTGCTCGTGATGCGGGCCGGGTTCACCCTGGCCGGCGATGCGCAGGATGGTGTTGGCGCTGGCATTGAGCAGGTAGATGGCCGGGTACATTGCCCAGTAGAACAGGTACAGCGGCACGGCGGTCCACAGCGACAGCAGCTCGGGCTTGCGGATTGCCCAGGACTTCGGCGCCAGCTCGCCGACCACGATGTGCAGGTACGAAATGACGAAGAACGCGACGAAGAACGAGATGGCCTTGACCAGCTCGGGCGTGTCGACGCCCAGGTAGGCCAGCAAGGGCTCCAGCAAATGGGCGAAGGCGGGCTCGCCGACCCAACCCAGGCCGAGCGAGGCGAGGGTGATGCCGAGCTGGCAGGCCGACAGGTAAGCGTCGAGCTGGTTGTGTACCTTGCGCAGGATGTTGCCGCGCCAGCCGTGCAGCTCGGCGATGGACTCGACGCGGGTGGCCCGCAGCTTGACCATGGCGAATTCGGCGGCAACGAAGAAACCGTTGAGCAGCACCAGCAGCAGGGCAAAGATGATCATGCCGAAGTCGGCGAATAACGAGGCGAGGCTGATACCAGGGGAAGGGTCCATGATGGAGTTTTTACAGGGTCCGTCTTTGGGATAGAAAGAAAAAAAGTGCCAGCTCTGGCTGGCACAGGGGATCCAATGTAGCGGCTGGGGCGGCAAAAGCAAAGGGTGGTGGTCTTATCGGGCCGCTGCGGGAGCGGGCGTGCCCGCCAAGGGCAGCGCTGCAACGGCGGTATCAGCCCTTGCCGTTAGCCAATTGTGCCGGCGCAAAATGACAGGTAAAGGTGCTGCCGTGCCCTGGCACGCTGCTGATCTCCAGCCGGCCGCGGTGGCGCATCAACACATGCTTGACGATCGCCAGCCCCAGCCCGGTGCCGCCGGTATTCGATGCGCGGCTGGAGTCGACCCGGTAGAAGCGTTCGGTCAGGCGCGGCAGGTGCTTGGCATCGATCCCCACCCCGGTGTCCTGCACCGACAGGTGCGCGCCCTGGGCGTCGGCCCACCAGCGAATACGGATGCTGCCCTCGTCCTGGGTGTACTTTACCGCGTTGAATACCAGGTTGGAGAAGGCACTGCGCAGCTCCGACTCACTGCCCTTGAGCTTCACCCCGGGTGCGGCTTCAAGGCTGATGCGCTGGTTGCGCGGCCCGGACAGGGCCTGGGCGTCGTTCTTGATCGCCGCGAGCAAGGCATCGACCGCCACCGGCTGATTGTCCGATGGGTAGTCGGTGGCCTCCAGCTTGGCCAGCAGCAGCAGGTCGTTGAGCAGGGTCTGCATGCGCGAACCCTGTTGGCTCATCTGCTGCAGGGCACGGCTCCAGCGCGGGTTCACGTCTTCGACGTTGTCGAGCAGGGTTTCCAGGTAACCGGTGATCACCGTCAGCGGTGTGCGCAGCTCGTGAGACACGTTGGCGACGAAGTCCTTGCGCATCTGTTCCAGCTGGTGGATGCGGGTGACGTCCCGCACCAGCATCAGGTGTTCGTTGTTGCCATAGCGCGTGATGTGCAGCTGCAAGCGCATGCGGTCGTTGATTGGCGACGGGATTTCCAGCGGCTCTAGGTAGTTCTCCGCCTCGAAGTATTCCTTGAAGCGCGGATGGCGTACCAGGTTGGTGACCTGCTGGCCGCCGTCCTGTGGGGTCTTGAAGCCCAGCAAAGTTTCGGCGGCGCGGTTCCACCATTCCAGGTTGCCGTCGCTGTCGAGCATGATCACCGCGTCACGCAGCGCGGCGGTGGACTCCTGCACCCGGTCGATCACCGCCTGCAGGCGGCCGCGCACGCGCTGGTCGCGGCGTTGCAGGTGATAGATGCTGTCGAACACCTCGCCCCACAGGCCGTAGCCATCGGGTGGTGCTTCATCGGGTTGGTGGTTGCGCAGCCAGTCGTGCAGGCGCAACAGTTGCTTGAGGGTCCAGCCCAGGTAGAGCGCCAGGCCGATGGCCAGGCTCCAGCCATAATAGCCGCTGACCAACCCACCGATCAGGCAGACGGTAATCAGCAGCAGCAGGTGGCGGATCAGGGTGGCATGCCAGTTCTGGTTCAATTGACGGTCCTTGTACAACAACGTGCAGCTTGGCGCTTTGAACTCGATCAGCTCTTGGTCGAGAAGCGGTAGCCGGTGCCCCGGACGGTTTGTACCAGATTTTCGTAGGCCTCACCCAACGCCTTGCGCAGGCGGCGGATATGTACGTCGACGGTGCGCTCTTCGACATAGACGTTGCCACCCCACACCTGGTCCAGCAATTGGCCACGGGTGTAGGCGCGTTCCTGGTGGGTCATGAAGAACTGCAGCAGGCGGTATTCGGTGGGCCCCATCTCGGCCGGCTTGCCGTCGATGGTCACGCGGTGGCTGATCGGGTCCAGCAGCAGGCCGCCGACCTCGATCGGTGCCTCGCTGTCGCTGGGGCCGGTGCGGCGCAGGACGGCCTTCAGTCGGGCGACCAGTTCACGTGGCGAGAACGGTTTGGTGATGTAGTCGTCAGCCCCCACCTCCAGGCCCTGGATCTTGTTGTCCTCTTCGCCCTTGGCGGTGAGCATGATGATCGGAATGTCGCCGGTCAGCTCGTCGCGCTTGAGGCGGCGGGCCAACTCGATGCCGGAGGTGCCTGGCAGCATCCAGTCGAGCAGGATCAGGTCCGGTTTGCGGTCGACGATGATCGCATGGGCCTGTTGGGAGTTTTCCGCTTCTAGGCAGTCATAGCCGGCCATTTCCAGGGCAACGGCGATCATCTCGCGAATAGGCGCTTCGTCGTCGACGATCAGTATGTTCCTGCCAACCATGCTCAAAACCTCTCCTGGATACGATGTCTTGGCCCGCATTAGATAACGGAATTATTGCAGCTGTGTGACAGGCCGTTGGCCATTCTGGCGACATTGCATGACTGAACTAGGCTTGAAAGGGCCGCTTTTGCGGCATTCCGAACCCAATCCCCCCGAAACAATGGTGAATCCAATGACACGACAAACGCTGAGCTGGATGGCCCTTTTCACTGCGCTGGCGCTACCGGGGGTGGCCTCGGCCGGCCATGCGATGGAGAAGGACGGCATGTTGGTCGACCATGCCGGCATGACCCTGTACACCTTCGACAAGGATGCGGGCGGCAAGTCGATGTGCAATGGCGAATGTGCCAAGAACTGGCCGCCCTTGATGGTCAAGGCCAATGACGAACCGGCCAAGGGCAAGTGGAGCGTGGTGATGCGCGACGACGGCGCCAAGCAGTGGGCCTATGACGGCAAGCCGCTGTACACCTTCGTCAAGGACAAGAAGGCCGGGGATATGACCGGTGACGGCATGAAGGACGTCTGGCACGTCGCCAAGCCATGAAATTGTCGGGGCTGCACAGCAGCCCCACATTTCTCAGTGCAACGCGTAATCCAGTACAACCCCGATGAACACCAGCATCCCCGCCCAGTGGTTGTGCAGGAACGCCTTGAAGCATGACTCCCGGTCCAGCCTGCGCGTCGACCAGTACTCCCAGGCAAAGCATGCCGCCGCGCCCAGCAGGCCCAGATGGAACCAGCCCCCCAGTTCGAAACGGTTACCTGCCAGCAACAGGCAGCCCAGCGAAAGCAGCTGCAAGGTCAGGATGATGGTGCGGTCGGCGTCGCCGAACAGAATCGCAGTCGACTTCACGCCAATCTTCAAATCGTCATCCCGGTCGACCATGGCGTAATAGGTGTCGTAGCCCACCGTCCACAGCAGATTGGCGATGTACAACAGCCAGGCACTGGCCGGCAGTTCGCCACCCGCTGCGGTAAAGGCCATGGGAATGCCCCAGGAATAGGCCGCCCCAAGCACCACCTGCGGGTAGTAGGTGTAGCGCTTCATGAATGGGTAGCAGAACGCCAGCGCCACCGCGCCGAACGATAGCCACACCGTGCGGCTGTTGGTACACAGCACCAGCAGGAAGCTGACCCCGACCAGGATAGCGAACAGCGCCAGTGCCTCGCGCGGAAGGACCCGGCCGCTGGCCAGGGGACGGTCGGCGGTGCGTTTGACGTGGCCATCCACCTTGCGGTCGGCAAAATCGTTGATGCAGCAGCCTGCGGCGCGCATCAGCACCACACCGAGGCCGAAGATCAGCACGTTGGCCAGGGTCGGCGATCCGTTCCCGGCAATCCAGACCGCCGACAAGGTTGGCCACAGCAGCAGGTAGATTCCGATCGGCCGGTCCATGCGGCTGAGCTGGACGAAGTCCCAGGCCCGCGGGTGCAAGCGGTTGAGCGACTTGAGCAGATGCAGGTACATCAGCGGTTTCCCTCCTTGGCCGCTTGCCACAGCGCTGGCAGGAACACTTCCGCCACCAGTAGCTCCAGGCCGCCACGTTCGAAGCGTGAGCGGCGGCCCCACAGCGCGGCATGGGCGGCTGCGCTCGGCAGCCAGGCCTGTGGATAACTACACACCTCGATGGGGTGGCGGATGAATGCCTGGTCGCAGAACAGCAGCTCGCCCAGCGAGCGACTGCCCAGGGTTTCCAGGTCCAGCCCGCCACGCTCGAGGGCGCTGCGGCTGGCGACGCTGCGGGCGAACACCCAAGGTTGGTCATGGCCACGCAGGTACACCTCGCGCACCCAGCCTTCTGCCCCTGCGGCGATGCCCAGGGCCTGGCATTCGTCATCGCGCAGCGGTTGCCAGCCCTCGAACAACGGCGTGACAGTGAAGTGATCGTCGGACAGGCGGGTCAGGCGGCGGGTCAGGGAGCCCTCGTCGAACAGCCAATCCAGGGTGCGCTGGTCGATGCCGGTCGCCAGCTGTGAATACGGCAGCCACGCGACAGCGGCTGCTTGCGGGGATTCGTACGACACGTCGGTCTGCTTGTTACAACCAGAGAGGCGGCGAGCTTAGCATGATTGCCCCGACTGCTTGCATACTGCTGACGGGGCCGATACAAAGCCCCCACGAGTTGTGCACTGGTCCTTCGCCGGTGAACCCGTCCCTACCGGCTACCCGGCCGCTGTAGGCGCGGATTTATCCGCGAAGAGGCCCTCAGCAGAACAGTTAGCTCCAGCCCGTACCGAGGAAAGAGACCTGATGAAAAAGTGGCAATGTATTGTCTGCGGCCTGATCTACGACGAGGCCGAAGGCTGGCCCGACGACGGCATCGCCCCTGGCACCCGCTGGGAAGATGTACCGGAAGACTGGCTTTGCCCCGACTGCGGTGTCGGCAAGAGTGACTTTGAAATGATCTCCATCGGCTAATCAAGGAAAGCACGACATGACGTCCCCTGTGGTAATCATCGGTACCGGCCTGGCGGGCTACAACCTGGCCCGTGAATTTCGCAAGCTCGATACCCAGACACCGTTGCTGCTGATCACTGCCGATGACGGTCGCTCCTACTCCAAGCCCATGCTCTCCACTGGCTTCGCCAAACAGAAAGATGCGGATGGCTTGTGCATGGCCGAACCGGGCGCCATGGCCGAGCAACTGAATGCCGAAATCCGTACCCATACCCGTATCAGCGGCATCGACCCTGGCCACAAGCGGCTGTGGGTCGGTGAGGAGGCGGTGGAATACCGCGACCTGGTGCTGGCCGTTGGTGCGCAGACGGTACAGGTACCGATCGAGGGAAATGGCGGCGAACAGGTGTTCCCGATCAACGACCTGGAAGACTACGCGCGTTTTCGCGCCGCAGCCTCTGGCAAGCAGCGAGTGCTGATCCTCGGTGCCGGCCTGATCGGCTGTGAATTCGCCAACGACCTGAGCCTGGGCGGCTTCCAGGTCGATGTTGTGGCGCCGTGCGAGCAAATCATGCCGACCTTGCTGCACCCGGCTGCGGCCACGGCCGTGCAGGCCGGGCTGGAAGGCTTGGGGGTCCGCTTCCACCTGGGCCCGGTGCTGGCTCGCCTGGAAAAGGTGGCCCAGGGCCTGGAGGCACACCTGTCTGATGGCTGCGTGATCGCCTGCGACCTGGTGGTTTCGGCGATCGGCCTGCGCCCGCGCACCGACCTGGCTGCCGCCGCCGGCCTGCAAACCAACCGCGGCATCAGCGTGGACCGCCAGTTGCGCACCTCCCACGCCAATATCTTTGCCCTTGGCGACTGTGCCGAGGTCGATGGCATCAACCTGCTATACGTCATGCCACTGATGAGCTGTGCCCGGGCGCTGGCGCAAACCCTGGCCGGTAAGCCGACGGCGGTCGCCTACGGGCCAATGCCGGTCACGGTGAAAACCCCGGCCTGCCCACTCGTCGTCTCGCCGCCACCCCAGGGCCACGAAGGCACCTGGCGGGTCGAGGGGCAGGGCAGCGACCTCAAAGTGCTCTGCTTCGATGCCGACGGCAAGCTGCTGGGCTATGCCCTGACCGGAACAGCAGTCATGGACAAGCTGGCGCTGAATCGCCAGTTGCCAGCCGTTATGGCGTAAATAGCTGGCGTTCTGTCGGATTTAACCTGTTGTTGCCCGCACAATGGCCGCCCAGATACTGGCGCGGCCCGGATGCACGTGCCATTCTCACTCCCGTCTGCCGCAGATTAGAGCCTGCGGTGCCTTGAGCGCTGCTACCAGAGGCAGCACGGCATAACAACAAGAATTCCGTCAAAGAGGCTTCACTATGCGCAAACCAGAACTCGCCGCCGTCATCGCCGAAAAGGCCGATCTGACCAAGGAAAAGGCCAATCAGGTGTTGAACGCGATTCTCGACAGCATCACCGGTGCCCTGGACAAGGACACCGTGACCCTGGTCGGCTTCGGCACCTTCGAAAAACGTCATCGTGGCGCGCGTACCGGCAAGAACCCGCAAACCGGCGAACCGGTCAAGATCAAGGCCAGCAATACCGTGGCCTTCAAGCCAGGCAAGAACCTGCGCGACAGCGTAAATGTCCCTGCCAAACCAGCCAAGAAAGGCAAGTGATCGTGCGCTGACGATCCACTGCCAGCCAAACGGGCGCCGCCAAGGCGCCCGTTGTGCTTTCTCCAGGCTAAATGTTTCGTACCTGCATAAATAGTTCTGAAAAAGGATAGAATGCGCGCTTTAGTCACGTTTAATTCGAGGCGCGTTGATGAAGTTCCGCTTTCTTCTCTGGGCCATGGGCTGGTTGATGGCCAGGGCCAGCCGTAACAACCCGGCATTCCAGCAGCAGCTCAAGGGCAAGGACCTGGTGTTCCAGATGCAGACCCTGGATGGCAAGGTCGCCCGGCACTTCATCGTCAACAACGAGCGCATCAGCAGCAAGGGCGGTGCCCACCCGCAGCCGGCCTTCGCCATTGCCTTCAAGGACGCCGCCTACGGTTTTGCCACGATGCAGGCGCGTAACAAGCAGCTGGCATTCATGCAGGGGATTCAGGACAAGCATATCCAGATCAAGGGCAACCCGGCGTTGGTGATGTGGTTCCAAGGGTTGATGAAGTACCTCAAGCCGAAGAAGCAGGGCTGAAATAATGGGGCCGCCAAGCGGCCCCAGGGTGTTAATGCGGTGCGTGGAACTGCGAAGCCAGTTCACGCAACAGGTTCTCGGCCTCGAGCACCTTGTTCACGACTTCCTCGGCCTTGTCGCGGGTAATCCCCAGGCGCTCCAGCAGTTCCTCGGGAATTTCCTCCTGCGGCCCCGTGCCAATTCCTCGCGCGCGCAGCAGGCGGGTGGTCAGGCATACCAGGTTGGGGAATGCCGAGTATTCGCCGTCATAGGCCGGGTCGTGCTGAAAGCGCAGCGCGGCCGAAAGCTCTTCCGGCATGTCCCACAATTTCATCAGCCAGGCACCGATCTGTTCTCGGCTGATACCCAACAGGTGCTGTTCCACATAGGTGTGGCACAGGTGCGGGTTGACCTCCAGATGCCGGCAGATCAGCGAGAAGTGCGGTGGAAACACATGCGCCAGCAGCAGGTAGCCAAAATTGTGCAGCAGCCCGGCCAGGTAGGTCAGGCCAGCTTCCGGGCGCTCAGCGCGCGGCATGGCACGGGTCAGGCCATCGATGACCGCAGCGGTGTAGATTGACTGCTGCCAGTACGGCGTGGCCTGTTGCGGGTGGTCTTTCGGCAGGCTCAGGGTCTTGCCCAGCGCCAGGCCCAGGGCCAGGTTGATCACCAGGTCGAAGCCCAGCACGCGCACGATGGCATCTTCCACCGAGCGAATCTTGTGGGTCGAGCCGTAGTAGGGCGATGCCGCCCAGCTCACCACCTGCGCCGCCAACGCCGGGTCGGTTTCGACCACGCCGGTGATGTCATCGATGCTGGCGTTGGGGTCTACCCGCAATTTGATGATCTTTTGCGCGGTGTCTGCCAGAGGCGGGATCTCGATGGTTTCCTCCAGGCGCTTCTGAATGCGTCTGGCGGTGAAAGCCTGCACTGCCTGGCTGATTTCCCGGGTGTCGTCATGCGGGCGATCGAGATTGGGGCTGATGGCCTCGACCTCGAGGCCGAAGCTGCTGGCGCTGGCCTTGACCAGCATGCGCTTGAAGTGTGCGCGCTCGATTTCCAGCAACAGCCCGGTTTCGCCGGACTGGATATACACGCGTTCGGCGTCGAGCAGGCTCTTTTCATACTGGCACGGCGAACTGGTCAAGGCCGGAATGCCCGGGAGTGCCTTGAGGTTGTGCTTGTCGAGCATCTGCTTCAGGCGCGCCACCGACACCGCAGTCAGCTGGCGCCCGGTCAGTTCAGCCAGGCGGTTGAGGTCAAGCAGCTGACTCTGCGGGAACAGCACCAGCAAGGCCCCGATCTCGTCGTCGAGCAGCACGGCCTGTACCCTTGACGCCGCCGGCAGTTGCGGATGCTCCACGACCTCACGGTAGGCCACGCCAAGCTTGTCGAGCAGCAGCCTGATGACCGAGGGTGCATGTGGGGTTGCGGTGTCCAGGGCGACTTCAGTCATGGTCCGTATCCACTGATTCCTTTAAACGCGAAGTATAACCAGCCTTGGGGCAAATCTGGATCCATTGTGGAACCATCGTCACACTTGGCCATATTGCTGGCCGTGGCGGAGCCAGCGGTCCAGCAGTGGGCTGACATGGTCCGGCCAGCGTGCAAGCAGGGCCTGGGCAGCGTCACGCACTGCCGGCAACAGATCGGCATCGCGCATCAGGTCGGCGACCTTGAACTGTAACAGGCCGGTCTGGCGGGTACCGAGCATCTCGCCCGGACCGCGCAGCTCCAGGTCCTTCTCGGCGATGATGAAGCCGTCGTTGGTTTCCCGCATGATGCCCAGGCGCTCGCGGCCGATCTGCGACAGCGGCGGGTGGTACAGCAGCACGCAATGGCTGACGGCGCTGCCCCGGCCAACCCGGCCGCGCAGCTGGTGCAACTGGGCCAGGCCCAGGCGCTCGGGGTTCTCGATGATCATCAGGCTGGCGTTGGGCACGTCCACGCCGACCTCGATGACCGTGGTTGCAACCAGCAACTGCAGGTTGCCGGCCTTGAACTCGGCCATGACTTCGGCCTTTTCCGCCGGCTTCATGCGCCCGTGGATCAGCCCCACGCGCAGCTCGCCCAGGGCGCTGCCCAGCTCCTCGTAGGTGCTTTCGGCGGCCTGGCAGGTCAATTCTTCGGATTCTTCGATCAGCGTGCATACCCAATAGGCCTGGCGCCCTTCGGCGCAGGCGGCGCGTACCCGCTCGACCACTTCGAAGCGGCGGCTGTCGGCTACCAGCACGGTATTCACCGGGGTACGCCCCGGCGGTAGTTCGTCGAGCACCGAAGTGTCCAGGTCGGCATAGGCACTCATGGCCAGGGTCCGCGGAATCGGTGTGGCAGTCATGATCAACTGGTGCGGGCATAGCTCGCCAGCGACGCCCTTCTTGCGCAGCGCCAGGCGTTGCTGCACGCCAAACCGGTGCTGCTCGTCGATGATCGCCAGGGCCAGGTGCTTGAATTTCACCTCTTCCTGAAACAGCGCGTGGGTGCCGACCACCATCGGTGCGCCGTTGGCGATCTGCTCCAGGGCGGCGGCCCGGGCCTTGCCCTTGAGCTTGCCGGCCAGCCAGGCCACTTCGATGCCCAGCGGCTCGAGCCAGCGCTTGAAGGTGATGTAGTGCTGTTCGGCGAGGATCTCGGTGGGTGCCATCAGCGCTACCTGGTAACCGGCTTCCAGCGCCTGCAGCGCGGCCAGGGCGGCGACCACCGTCTTGCCGGCGCCGACATCACCCTGAACCAGGCGCATCATCGGCTCGTGCTGGCTGAGGTCATAGGCAATTTCGTTGGCCACCCGCTGCTGCGCGCCGGTCGGCTGAAAGCCGAGGTTGGCCAGGTATTGCGCCTGCAGGCGCTGAGCCTTGGGCAATACCGGCGCGCGCAGGCTGCGCAGGCTTTCACGCAGGCGTTGCTGCGACAGCTGGTGGGTCAACAGTTCTTCGAAAGCCAGGCGGTGCTGGGCCCAGTGCTGGCCTTCGGCAAGCTCGTCGAGGTCCGCATCGGCCGGCGGGTTGTGCAGGTAGCGGATAGCATCGTCCAGCGGTGCCAGCTGGTAGTCCCGTGCCAGTTCTTCGGGCAGCCAGTCAGGCAGGCTGCGTGGACCGAGCATGGCCAGGCTCTGTTGGCACAGCAGGCGCAGACGTTGCTGGGTAAGGCCTTCGGTGGACGGGTAGATCGGCGTCAGCGTCTGCTCCACCGGGGGTGGCGGTTCATCGCCGTTCAACGCGCGGTATTCCGGGTGGTAGATTTCCAGGCCCGAGGCACCAGGGCGGGCTTCGCCGTAACAACGCAGGTGGGTGCCGCGCTTGAGGCCTTCCTTCTGCGCGTTACTGAAATGATAGAAGCGCAGGCTCAGCACACCGCTGCCGTCACCCAGGCGCACCACCAGGCTGCGGCGTTTGCCCATGGTCACGTCGGCACCGCTGACCACGCCCTCGATCACTGCGTCCTGGCCAGGGCGGAGCTGGCCGATCGGCACCACGCGGGTGCGGTCCTGATAACGCAGGGGCAGGTGAAACAGCACGTCCTGCAGGTTTTCCAGGCCGACCTTGGCGAGTTTCTCGGCCATGGCCTCGCCAACCCCCTTGAGTACCGTGACCGGGACCTTCGACAGCTCGCTCATGACTCAGGCCGGTTGTTCCACAGGGGCTTTGGCGACCGAGCAGAGGCGGATCGAGTCGGCGAGGATCTCGATGGCCTTCGGCCGCGGGAAGCTGGCGCGCCAGGCAATGGCCACGGTACGGAACGGCGCCGGTGCGGTCAGCGGGCGGACCTCGATGACACCCGGCGCGTAATGGTGGCTGTGCACTGCCGACAGGGGCAGGATCGACACGCCAAGGCCCGAGGCCACCATATGGCGGATGGTTTCCAGCGAGCTGGACTCGACCGTGGTGTGCCTGGACCCTTCGCCGCCCTTGGTCAGGGTTGGGCAGGCTTCCAGCACCTGGTCGCGGAAGCAGTGGCCCTCACCGAGCAGCAACAGGCTCTTGTCGTTGAGCATCGCGGTGTCGATGGTCTTTTTCGCCGTCCACGGGTGGTCGGCCGGCATCAAGGCGCAGAACGGCTCATCGTACAGCGGCAGGGTCAGTACGTCGGCTTCGTTGAACGGCAGCGCGATGATCACTGCATCCAGCTCGCCGTTGCGCAGCTTTTCGCGCAGGACGTGGGTGAAGTTCTCTTCGATGTACAGCGGCATCTGCGGCGCAACCCGGTGCAGCTGCGGAATCAGGTGCGGGAACAGGTAAGGGCCGACGGTGTAGATGGCGCCGACCTTGAGCGGGGCAGTCAGCTGGTTCTTGCCGGCCTGGGCGAGTTCGCGAATACCCTGGGCCTGCTCCAGCACCTTCTGCGCCTGGGCGACGATGCTTTCGCCAACCGGGGTCAGGCGTACCGCGCTCTTGCTGCGCTCGAAGATCAGCACGCCAAGCTCGTCCTCGAGCTTTTTCACCCCGACCGACAGGGTCGGCTGGCTCACGTGGCAGCGCTCGGCGGCGTGGCCGAAATGCTGTTCCTGGGCGAGTGTGACGATGTAGCGTAATTCTGTGAGGGTCATAACGTGCGTCCATGAAGTTGCGAGCCCAGCATAGCGGCTGCAATCGATAGACGCACGTTATCAGACTTGCCGATTTGTGACAGAAACAAAAGCCTCAGCGGCGGTCCAGCGAGTAGACGAACGGCGCCACGACTTCGATCGTGCCGTTGTTCAGCAACTCGGGTGGCGGCTTGGGTACCGTGCCAGCCCGACGGATCATCTCCAAAGTCGCCCGGTCCAGGGCGGCACTGCCCGAGCCACCGACCATGGAATACGACACCACCTTGCCTTCGGCGTCGACCACGAAGCGCAGGCGGTTGATGCCCTGCAGGCCGCGACGGCGTGCGTCCTCCGGGTAACGCTTGTACTTGCCCAGGTGGCGCAGCAGGTCGCTCTGCCAGGTTGGCAGGGCTTTGCTGTTGGACGCAATGCTCGGTGCCGGCGCCGCGGACTTCTGCGGTGGCGTGTTGCTGGGCGGTGCGTCCACCGTCTGTTCGGTCGGCGGGGCTTCCTTCGGCGGCTCAGGCTTTTTCTCGGGCTTGGGCGGCTGCGGTTGCGGCTTGGCCTTCGGCTTGGGCGGCTTGGGGATGGCGATTTTCGGTTTGGGGGCCTCGGCCAGCTTCGGCAACGGTGGCTCTTCGACCGGTGCCGGCGGCTGTGGCGCTGCCTTCGGGGGTGGTGGTGGCGCAGGCTCCGGCAACGGCGCCAGCTCGACCATCATGGCTGCCGGGGGCAGCTCGATAGCCTGGGGCACCGACCAGTTGAGCGTCAGCAGCACGGCGACCACGTGCACACCCAGCACGATCGCCAGGCTGCCACCGTAGCGCGCCAGGTTCGAGCGCGTCTTCGTCATTTCTTGGCTGCCGTCTCGAGACCTACCAGGCCGACTTTCAAATAGCCGGCCGCGCGCATGCTGTTCATCACTTCCATCAGGTCACCGTAATCCACGCCTTTGTCGGCCTGGAAGAAGATGGTGGTTTCCTTGTCGCCCTTGGTCTTGGCGTCGAGCATCGGGCCAAGCTGGTCGGGGGCAGGGACCTGATCGTCACCGACGTAGAGCTTCTGGTCGGCCTTGACGCTGACGAACACCGGCTTTTCCGGCCGCGGCGCCGGTTTGGCAGTCGAGGCCGGCAGGTCGACCTTGATGTCGACCGTGGCGAGAGGAGCTGCGACCATGAAAATGATCAGCAGCACCAGCATCACGTCGATGAACGGCGTAACGTTGATTTCGTGGTTTTCGACGAGGTCGTCGCCACCTTCGTTGAGATGCAGGCCCATGGTTTACCCCACTTTCACCATGTGCGGGGCGGCGCGCTCGCTGCCCTGGTGGTCCAGATCACGGCTGACCAGCAGCAGCACCTGGGCGGAGGCGTCGGACACCTGGGCCTTGTAGCCGGCGATGGAGCGGGCGAAGACGTTGTAGATGACCACGGCCGGGATTGCCGCGACCAGGCCCAGGGCAGTGGCCAGCAGGGCTTCGGCAATACCTGGAGCAACCACCGCCAGGTTGGTAGTCTGGGTCTTGGCGATGCCGATGAAGCTGTTCATGATGCCCCATACGGTACCGAACAGGCCGACGAATGGCGCGGTGGAGCCGATGGTGGCGAGAACGCCGGTGCCGCTGCTCATGGTGCGACCACTGGCGTGTACCAGGCGCTCCAGGCGGAAGCTGACACGTTCCTTGATGCCTTCCTTTTCCCGGGCATTGGCCGACAGGCGCATCTCTTCCAGCGCATCCTGGACCAGGGTATGGGCCAAGGTGCCTTCCTTGTTGGAATGGTCGCTGGCTTCTTGCAGGCTGGCGGATTTTTTCAGCAGGGCGATTTCACCGCGCAGGCGCCGCTTGGCGCCCATCAGCTCGAAGCCTTTGGCAATCCAGATGGTCCAGGTGATGATGGAGGCGATGGCCAGGCCGATCATGACCGCCTTTACCACCACGTCGGCGTTCTTGTACATGCCCCATGGGGACAGGTCGTGGGCCATGCCCAGCGAGGTATCTTCAACCAGGGCTTCGACGCTCGGGTCTGCCACGGCTGGGGCTTGAGCCGGGGTGGCGGTAGGGGTGTCCGCCGTCGGCGCTGCGGCTGGAGCAGCGGGTGCGCTGGCGGCAGCAGGCGCGGCGGTGTTGGCGGTTGGCTCATCGGCCATGGCCACCGGGGCCAGCACCAGGCTGAGCGTCAGCGCGGCGATGGCGCGCCAGGCGCGCGACGGGGTTGGCGAAGCGGAAGGTTGAATACGTGTCATGCTGGCCGGACCTGATGAAGAAAAAGTAAGCGTTCTCCAAGGCCTCGAGTAGGCCGAGAACAATTTGGCCGCCATTATTGCAAGTAATTCTTGTTAACAAAAGTAATCTTGTTGCTTTTTTCGCCTATGGTCTAGTCGCCCGTCGTGTAGCGTGGCCAGGTTGATCAGTTGGTCCAGGGAGTTGAGAGATGTCAGACCTTTCCGTGATGGTTGTGGGTTGTGGTGATGTAGGCGGGCGCCTTGCCCGGCAGATGCTGGCACGCGGCTGGCAGGTCAGCGGCCTGCGTCGCTCGGTCGGGCAACTGCCGGCGGGTGTTGTACCGGTGGCTGCAGACTTGGCCGAGCCATCCATTCCGCACGCCTGGCCGCAGCGTGCGCCGGACTACCTGGTGTATTGCGTGGCGGCCAGCCAGCACGACGAGGCGGGTTACCAGGCGGCGTATGTCGACGGTTTGCGGCATGTGCTGGGCTGGCTGGCCGAGCGCGGCCAGCGCCCACGGCGCCTGCTGTTTGTGTCCAGCAGCAGCGTTTATGCGCAGAAGGATGGGGAGTGGATCGAGGAAAATGCGGCCACCGAGCCGGAAGGCTATTCCGGGCGGGTGATGCTGGAGGCGGAGCGGCTGGCCTTGGCCAGTGGCATTCCAGCCAGTGTGGTGCGCTTGACCGGTATTTATGGGCCTGGCCGGGAGTGGCTGCTCAGCCAGGTGCGCCAAGGCTACCGCGTGGCCGCAGAGCCACCGCTTTATGGCAACCGCATTCATGCCGAGGATGCCGCCAGCCTGCTGGCTTTCCTGCTGCAGGCCGATGCCGATGGCAAGGCGCTGGACGATTGTTATATCGGCGTCGACGACGACCCCGCACCGCTGGCCGATGTGGTGGCCTGGCTGCGTGACTACATGGGGGTTACCGAGTGGTCCGATGAACAGCGGGTGCGGCGTACCGGCAGCAAGCGCTGCAGCAATGCGCGGGCGCGGGCGCTGGGCTGGGCGCCGGTGTATCCGAGTTACAGGGAAGGCTACGCGGCCATCCTGGAGGGGAAAAACTAACCCTCAGGCTTGATGCGGTACCCTGTGGGAGCGGGCGTGCCGGCGAATCAGGCTAAGCGGTGTATGGCACCGGCTTCGCCGGTGTTCGCAGGCATGCCCGCTCCCACAAAAGGGCGGCGCTCGGCTCGAGACAAGGCTTCAGTCCCGCTCCAGCAGCCACTGGCGCTTGCCGGCCGCCAACACGGGCATTTCGTCGGGCTGCGCACGGTTCACTGCCTGGAAGATCTCCAGCTTGTCGCCATCGCGCTTGAGGATGAAGGGTGCGCCACGCTGGTTGCGTTCCAGCCACAGGCTGTCATTGCTGCCACCCATGGTCGCGCAATCTCCCGCCAGGCACAGGGCGAAGCGGTCTGGCCCCGGCAGGCCAGTGACGTTGCCGGTATCGCTGAAGCGCACGGTGGCCCCTTTGCCCTGGCCGTCGACGATCTTCCAGGTGCCGCCCAGGTAGGCCTGGTACAACGCCTTCTCGAAGCTGCTCCCCAGTGGCGCGCTGGCTGCCGCTGGCGCCTTGGCGCGCACGAAGGTCTGCTTGCCACCGTTCTGATCGATGGCCTGCAGTTCGTCGCCATCGAGCGACAGCTGCTCGGTCTGGCCGCCCTGGAAACTGGCCTGCCATTGTTTGTCGTTGGCCCTCAGCTGGCCGTCAGCCGCCTCGAAACCATTGCTGTAGCTGGCCTGCTGGCTGGCGACGTCGAGCTTCCACTCGAACACCGGGCCGTGCTCATTGAGCGCCTGGCGCAGGCTGCCGCCCTTGACGGCCGCGGTAATGGCGTCCTGGTTGATCCAGGTGCCGTTGAAGTCTTCGGGTTTGTGGCTGGCGCAGCCGCCCAGAAGCAGGGCTGCCAGCGCGAGAGGCAGGGCTTGACGCATGACGGGGTAACCTTGCAGAGGAGGAGGGGTGACGGGCAGGGCGCCCGTCACAGGGGCATCACTCGATGACCAGGATGGCGTCCATTTCGACCTGGGCGCCTTTCGGCAGCGCGGCAACGCCGATGGCGGCACGGGCTGGGTACGGCTGCTCGAAGTAGCGGCCCATTACCTCGTTGACCTTGGCGAAGTGGCTCAGGTCGGTGAGGAAGATGTTCAGCTTGACGATGTCCTTGAACGAGCCGCCAGCGGCTTCAGCCACGGCCTTGAGGTTCTCGAAGACCTGCACGGTCTGGGCTTCGAAGCCTTCGACCAGTTCCATGGTCTTCGGGTCCAGCGGGATCTGGCCCGACATGTACACGGTGTTGCCGGCCTTGATCGCCTGCGAGTAGGTGCCGATGGCGGCAGGGGCCTTGTCGCTGTTGATGACGGTCTTGCTCATGATGACTCCTTGCGGTTGGCGGACTACGTACGCATGCGGGTTATGCGGACCACACCGGTCAGGGTACGCAGCTTCTTGATCACACGCGCCAGGTGCACACGGTCGTGCACGCTGACCACCAGTTGGACCACGCTGATACGGCCGTCGCGTTCGTCCATGCTGATCTTCTCGATGTTGCCGTCGGCGGCGTTTACGCTGCTGGCCAGCAGCGCGATCAGGCCGCGCTGGTGTTCCAGTTCGACACGCAGCTCGACATTGAACTCACCCGTGATGTCCTTGGCCCAGGAAAGCTGTACGCACTTCTCCGGGTTGTGGCGGATTTCACTGATGTTGCGGCAGTTTTCCAGGTGCACGACCATGCCCTTGCCAGCGGACAGGTGGCCGACGATCGGGTCGCCCGGGATCGGCGTGCAGCACTTGGCGTAACTCAGCACCAGGCCTTCGGTACCGCGGATCGCCAGCGGGCCTTCCGGCGCCGGCAGTTGTTCGCCTTCCGCCGACAGCAGGCGGCGTGCGACCACGTAGGCCATGCGGTTGCCCAGACCAATGTCTTCCAGCAGGTCTTCGATCAGCTCCAGGCGGTACTCGGCGAGAATCGCCTGGATGCGCTCTGGCGGGATGCTTTCGAGGCTGCTGTCGAAGCCGGCCAGCACCTTGTTCAGCAGGCGTTCGCCCAGGCTGATGGACTCGGAGCGGCGCTGCTGCTTGAGGGCGTGACGGATGTGCGTGCGCGCTTTGCCGGTGACCACGAAGTTGAGCCAGGCCGGGTTCGGCCGTGCGCCCGGGGCGCTGACGATCTCCACCGTCGAGCCGCTTTGCAGCGGTTCGGACAACGGTGCCAGGCGGCGGTTGATGCGGCAGGCGATGCAACTGTTGCCGACGTCGGTGTGCACCGCGTAGGCGAAGTCGACGGCCGTGGAGCCTTTGGGCAGCTCCATGATGCGGCCCTTGGGCGTGAACACGTAGACCTCGTCCGGGAACAGGTCGATCTTCACGCTCTCGATGAACTCCAGCGAGTTGCCGGCACGTTGCTGCAGTTCGAGAATCCCCTTGACCCACTGGCGCGCACGCGCGTGGCTGCCCTTGGGCTGCTCGTCGTCGTTGGACTTGTACAACCAGTGTGCGGCGATACCGTTGTTGGCCATCTCTTCCATCTCGCGGGTGCGGATCTGGATTTCGATGGGCACGCCGTGCATGCCGAACAGCGTGGTGTGCAACGACTGGTAGCCGTTGGCCTTGGGAATCGCGATGTAATCCTTGAAGCGACCGGGCAGCGGCTTGTACAGGTTGTGCACGGCGCCCAGCACGCGATAACAGGTGTCGACCTTGTCGACGACGATGCGGAAGGCATACACATCCATGATCTCGTTGAAGGCGCGGCGCTTGCCACGCATCTTCTTGTAGATGCCATAGAGGTGTTTCTGCCGGCCACTGACCTCGCCTTCGATGCCGTCGGCGGCCAGGCAGTTGGCCAGCGATTGCTCGATCTTGGCGACGATTTCCTTGCGGTTGCCGCGCGCGCTTTTCACTGCCCGGTGAATCAGCGACGAGCGCATCGGGTGCATGGCCTTGAAGCCGAGGTCCTCGAACTCCACGCGCACGGTGTGCATGCCCAGGCGGTTGGCGATGGGGGCGTAGATCTCCAGGGTTTCCTTGGCGATGCGCCGGCGCTTTTCGCCGGACAGCACTTCCAGGGTGCGCATGTTGTGCAGGCGGTCGGCCAGCTTGACCAGGATCACACGGATATCGCGGGCCATGGCCATGGCCATCTTCTGGAAGTTCTCGGCCTGCGCCTCGGCCTTGGTCTCGAAGTTCATCTGGGTCAGCTTGCTGACGCCATCGACCAGTTCGGCCACGGTCTCGCCGAATTGCTGGCTGAGCGCTTCCTTGGCGATGCCGGTATCTTCGATCACATCGTGCAACATGGCAGCCATCAGGCTCTGATGGTCCATGTGCATGTCGGCGAGGATGCTGGCCACGGCCAGCGGATGGGTCACGTAGGGCTCGCCGCTGCGGCGGCGCTGCCCGTCGTGGGCCTGTTCGGCATAGAAATAGGCGCGCCGGACCAGGTTGACCTGTTCTGGGCCAAGGTAGGTCGACAGCCGTTCGGCCAAAGCTTCTATACCCGGCATGGGTTCACCTCCTGCCGAGGAAGAGGGCCTTGCGCCGTGCGACGTCGACCAGGCATCAATCAGACAGCCTCGTTGTTCTCGTCCTCGAACGCGGCGAACACCGGATCCTCGGTGACGATCTCTTCAGCGGCGATGAATTCGTTGGTGACGATGCCTTCGGCGATTTCACGCAGGGCAACTACGGTCGGCTTGTCGTTTTCCCACGCAACGCGTGGTTCTTTGCCGCCGGTCGCCAGCTGGCGAGCGCGCTTGGTCGAGAGCATGACCAGCTCAAAGCGGTTATCCACGTGTTCCAGGCAGTCTTCAACAGTTACGCGGGCCATGGTCTTCCTCAGTAGCAATTGCGGTGGGCGTGCAGCCCGATAATGGGCAGGCGGACTCGATAGTTTAAAAAATCACCAGCCAATAGGGAAGCGCTGTTTTGTCGGGTGGATCGGTGTGGGCTTCTGCGCGGGCATGCCCGCTCCCACAAGTCCTGCACAGTTCTCACCGCCGCCGCTTTACCTGTGGGAGCGGGCGTGCCCGCGAAAGGGCCGGAACAGACATTCTCGATGCATGAATCTGACGATACCCTCAGAGCATCGCGTCACGCAACCGCGGGGTCAGCTCCTCGAACAAAGTCTGGACCGAACGCAACGCCCGGCAGTCCGGCCGGGTCAGCAGCCACAGCTGGGTATCGCAGCCGGGCAGTGGCCCGCTCAACGCATCCACCCCGGGCAGCGCATGCACCATGTAATCCGGCAACGCCGCAACGCCCAGCCCGGCCGTGACCAACTGGGCGATGGTCGACATGCCGCTGCACTGGTAGCGTGGGCTCAACCCCGGGTGCTGCTGGTTGCGCCAGACCACCGTGGGATGGTCCTGCATCGAGTCGTCCGGGGCGATCCACGGCACGCTGGCCGGCGACTCGGCCAAACGCTCGCGCCACTGCGGCTGGCCGCAGATTACGTAGGAGGTGGACCCGAGGTTGCGCCCGACCAGGTGCTCCGGCGGCGTGTTGGTCAGGCGCAGGGCAATGTCGGCATCGCGCCGGCTGAGGTTGGCGAAGGTGTTGGACGTGCCCATTTCCAGCGACAGCGCCGGGTAGTTGGGCATGAACTCGGCCAGCGCCGGCAGCAGCAGGCTGTGCATCACCGCTTCGGTGCAGGTCAGCCGTACCGTGCCACTCACCACCTGTTCGCCACTGGACATGGCAATGCGCGCCGCTTCCAGCGCCTGCTCGGCGCGCTCGGCCTGCTCGGCCAGGGCCTGGGCAGTGTCGGTCGGCAGGTAGCCCTTGCGGCTCTTGACGAACAAGGCGGTGCCCAGCGCCGATTCCAGCCGACGGATCGAGCGAAACACTGTCGAGACATCCACCTTGAGCAGCTCGGCAGCCTTGGCCAGTGAGCGGCCACGTTCCAGTGCCAGGACCAGGGAAAGGTCGGCATGTGTAATCTGATATTGCATTGGTGCACGCTCTGCTTGCCGAATTGCCAATGTCTGTTGCGTTTTGGCCATTTTATAGTGAAACGGCCCCCGGGAATCAATGCGCCCGGTCGGGTAACCAATCCCCACGATGGGAAAGTGAAAAGAACAACAGCTGCAACCATCGTCGCCCATGAGGCGCCAGCCGTATCCCCACATCGCCGCAGCAAATCATAGGATGTACAGCCATGACGTCGGTAACCCCGTGCGCCAGTTCTTCCAGCGAGATGAGTGACTTCCTCCAGGCCCATCCGGATACGCAGTACGTCGACCTGCTGATTTCCGACATGAACGGCGTGGTACGCGGCAAGCGCATCGAGCGGGCCAGCCTGCACAAGGTGTACGAGAAGGGTATCAACCTGCCCGCGTCGCTGTTTGCCCTGGATATCAACGGTTCCACCGTCGAAAGCACCGGGCTTGGCCTGGATATCGGCGATGCCGACCGCATCTGCTACCCGATCCCTGGCACCCTCTCCAACGAACCCTGGCAGAAGCGCCCGACTGCCCAGCTGCTGATGACCATGCACGAGCTCGAAGGCGAACCGTTCTTCGCCGACCCGCGCGAAGTGCTGCGCCAGGTGGTGAGCCGGTTCGACGACCTGGGCCTGGATATCTGCGCTGCGTTCGAGCTGGAGTTCTACCTGATCGACCAGGACAACCTGAATGGCCGCCCGCAGCCGCCGCGTTCGCCCATTTCGGGCAAGCGCCCGCAGTCGACCCAGGTGTACCTGATCGACGACCTCGACGAATACGCCGACTGCCTGCAGGACATGCTCGAAGCAGCCAA
The DNA here is from genome assembly GCF_916618955.1 of Pseudomonas sp. Marseille-Q3773. Lineage (NCBI taxonomy): Bacteria > Pseudomonadati > Pseudomonadota > Gammaproteobacteria > Pseudomonadales > Pseudomonadaceae > Pseudomonas > Pseudomonas sp. Marseille-Q3773. The sequence continues at coordinate 4,311,120 of NZ_OU745390.1, read as the reverse complement.
GGAACAAGGCCTGCCCGCCGACGCCATCGTCAAGGAAAGCGCCCCGGCGCAGTTCGAAGTCAACCTGCACCATGTGGCTGATCCGCTGAAGGCCTGCGACTACGCGATCCTGCTCAAGCGCCTGATCAAGAACGTGGCCTACGACCATGAAATGGACACCACTTTCATGGCCAAGCCCTACCCGGGCCAGGCCGGCAACGGTCTGCACGTGCACATTTCGTTGCTGGACAAGAAAACCGGCAAGAACATCTTTGCCAGCGATGACCCGCTGCAAAGCGATGCGCTGCGCCATGCCATCGGCGGGGTGCTGGAGACCATGCCGGCGTCGATGGCCTTCCTCTGCCCGAACATCAACTCCTACCGCCGTTTCGGTGCGCAGTTCTACGTACCCAACGCGCCAAGCTGGGGCCTGGACAACCGCACCGTGGCCGTGCGCGTGCCCACCGACAGCAGCGACAACGTCCGCCTCGAGCACCGCGTGGCCGGCGCTGACGCCAACCCCTACCTGATGCTCGCAGCGATCCTCGCCGGCGTGCACCACGGCCTGACCAACCAGGTCGAGCCGGGTCAGCCGATCGAAGGCAACTCGTACGAGCAGCTGGAGCAGAGCCTGCCGAACAACCTGCGCGATGCGTTGCGCGCGCTGGATGACAGTGAAGTGCTCAACCAATACATCAGCCCGGACTACATCGATATCTTCGTGGCCTGCAAGGAAAGCGAACTGGCCGAGTTCGAAGTGTCAATCTCCGACCTTGAGTACAACTGGTACCTGCACACGGTGTAAGCCCATGAGCGCAAATGCGGTCCCCTTGATCGGTGTCAGCGCCTGCCGCCAGCAGGTAGGGAAGAACCCGTCGCACACGGTGGGCGACAAGTATGTCGAGGCGGCCGGCTTTGCCGGCCTGCCGCTGATCTTGCCGGCGCGTGACGGTGGCAGCGACACGCAGGCGCTGCTGGCCCGCCTGGACGGCATTGTCTTTACCGGCTCGCCTTCAAATATTGAACCACATCATTACAATGGCGCCCCCAGCGCGGCGGGTACCCGGCACGATCTGGCGCGCGATCGCCTGACCTTGCCGCTGCTGCAGGCGGCCATCGCTGCCGGGGTGCCGGTGTTCTGCATCTGCCGCGGTTATCAGGAATTGAACGTGGCCCTGGGTGGCAGCCTGCACCAACGCGTGCAGGAGTTGCCCGGTTACCTGGACCACCGTGAACCCGAGGACGCACCTCTGGAAGTGCAATATGGCCCTCGTCACCTTGTCGGCATTGAGCCGGGCGGGTTGTTCGAGCGCCTGGGCCTGGCTGCGCAGTTCGAGGTCAACTCGCTGCACAGCCAGGGTATCGACCGCCTGGCCCCTGGCCTGCGCGTCGAGGCACGGGCCCCGGACGGCCTGATCGAAGCGGTATCCATGCCTGCGGCGCCGGGCTTTGTTGTCGGCGTGCAATGGCACCCGGAATGGCGATTTACCGAAAACCCGGTCTCGCTGCGTCTGTTCCAGGCGTTTCGTGAGGCTTGCATTGCCTACGCAGCACGGGAGGGCGCACGGCAGAAGGCATTCTGACGTTACCCGAAGGTCTCGGATGACTGGTTCCCCGCAGCAAGCTTTCAATGAGTGAAAGCGGGCCTTGTGCGCAAGGCCAGTGAAAACAATTCCAAAATCTACGGCAAATACTCATGAGCGATTACACAGAAGCCGGCCGCCCACCCAACGTGGCGACCGACGCGGGCAACACCCAGCGCAGCAAGGGCCTGGCCAAAGGCCGGCTGGGCTTGCTGGCCAGCGTGGTGCTGGGCATTTCGACCATCGCCCCGGTCTATACCCTGACCGGCGCACTTGGCCCGACCGTGCGCGAGGTCGGCGCCCACCTGCCAGCGGTGTTCATCGTCGGCTTCCTGCCGATGCTGCTGGTCGCCCTTGGCTACCGCGAGCTGAACTCGGCCGAGCCGGACAGCGGCACATCGTTTACCTGGTCGGCGCGTGCCTTCGGCCCGATGATCGGCTGGATCGGCGGTTGGGGGCTGGTAGTCGCTACCACTATCGTGCTGTCGAACCTGGCAGGCGTGGCAGTCGATTTCTTCTACCTGTTCCTTGGCCAGATCACCGGCCACCACGAACTGGCGGCGTTGGCCGACAACCTGTTGATCAATGTCAGCACCTGTTGCGTGTTCATCGCGCTGGCGGTGTGGATCTGCTGTCGCGGCATGACCACTACCATGACCGTGCAGTACGGCCTGGTGGCGTTGCAGTTGCTCGTGCTGATCGGCTTTGCGTTCGCTGCCTTCGGTGAAAGCACCGCGCCGGCTGCGCTGGAATTCGATTTCGCCTGGTTCAACCCGTTCGGCGTCGAGTCGTTCTCGGCATTCGCCGCCGGGCTGTCGCTGTCGATCTTCATTTTCTGGGGCTGGGACGTGTGCCTGACCGTCAGTGAAGAGTCGGTGGGCAGTGAAGAGGTGCCGGGCAAGGCCGCCACCTGGACCGTCCTGCTGATTCTCGGCCTGTATCTGCTGACCGCCATTGCCACCCTGCAGTTTGCCGGTATCAGCGAAGAGGGGCTGGGCCTGAACAATCCGCGTATCCAGGAAAACGTCTTCGCCCACCTGGCCGGCCCGGTGATGGGGCCGATGGCGATCCTGATGTCGATTGCGGTGCTGGCCAGTACGGCGGCGTCCCTGCAGTCGACCTTCGTGTCGCCGGCACGCACCCTGCTGGCCATGGGATACTACGGGGCGGTGCCGCAGAAGTTCGCCAGCGTCTGCCCGCGCTCGCAGACGCCGCGCTACGCGACCATTTGCGCCGGTGTGGCCGCTGGCCTGTTCTACGTGACCATGCGTACCCTGAGCGAGAACGTGCTGGCAGATACCATCACTGCGCTGGGCATGATGATCTGCTTCTACTACTCGCTGACGGCCTTTGCCTGCGTCTGGTACTTCCGTGACAGCCTGTTCGACAGCCTGCGCCACTTCTTCATGCGCGGTCTGTGCCCACTGGTAGGCGGGGTGATCCTGTCGGTGATCTTCGTGCGGACGGCTATCGACAGCGCTTCGCCGGACTTCGGCAGCGGCTCGCATGTGGGTGGGGTGGGGCTGGTGTTCGTGATTGCTGCGATCATCTCGGTGCTGGGGATCGTGCTGATGATGCTGTCGCGCCTGCGTGCGCCGGCGTACTTCCTCGGGGCGACCCTGCGTCAGCAGGCTATCTTGCCATTGCAGGAATAAGGCTGGGGGGGCGCTTCGCGCCCCTTTCGCGACAAGGCCGCTCCTACAACAGCACGGCGTACGCCTTCCTGTGTAGTAGCGGCCTTGTGTCCCGAAAGGGCCTCGAAGAGGCCCCAGCAATCTTCAGCCGATCAACTGCTTCAGCAACGTCTCATGACGCTGTTGCTGTTTTTTCAGCACCAGGCGGTTCGAGCGGAACACCGCTTTCAAATCCTCCAGCGCCACGTCGAAGTCATCATTGATGATCACGTAGTCATACTCGTCGTAGTGCACCATCTCGCTGACCGCTTCCTTCATGCGCCCGGCGATGATCTCTTCGCTGTCCTGCCCACGACCATCCAGGCGCTGGCGCAAGGCCTGCTGGCTTGGCGGCAGGATGAATATCGACAACGCCTGCGGCATCAGCTTGCGCACCTGCTGTGCGCCTTGCCAGTCGATTTCCAGGATCAGGTCCAGGCCCTGGTCCAGCACCTCTTGCAATGCGCTGCGCGAAGTACCGTAGTAATTGCCGAACACTTCGGCGTGCTCGAGGAAATCATCCTTGGCGATCAACGCCTTGAACTCGTCATGGCTGACAAAGTGATAGTTCACCCCGTGCTGCTCGCCCGGGCGCATGGCGCGGGTAGTGTGCGAGACCGAGACGCGGATTTGCTGGTCGTCCTTGGTCAGGGCGGTGACCAGGCTGGTCTTGCCGGCGCCCGAAGGGGCCGAAACGATGTAGAGGGTGCCGCTGCTGTGGTTCATGGTCGGGGTGGCCTTACTCGATGTTCTGTACTTGTTCACGCATCTGTTCGATCAATACCTTCAGGTTGACCGCCGCTTGCGTGCTGCGTGGGTCGAAGGCCTTGGAGCCGAGGGTGTTGGCCTCACGGTTGAGTTCCTGCATCAGGAAGTCCAGGCGCCGGCCGGCAGCGCCGCCGCCCTTGAGCACCCGACGCACCTCGGTAACGTGGGTGCTCAGGCGGTCGAGTTCTTCGGCCACGTCGCTCTTCTGCGCCAACAGCACCAGTTCCTGCTCCAGGCGCTGCGGGTCAAGTTCGGCCTGCAGGTCGCCGAAGCGGTCGAGGATCTTCTGCCGCTGTGCTGCCAGCATCTGCGGCACCAGGGCGCGCAGGGTGGTGACTTCGCTGGCCATTTGATCCAGGCGTTCGTTGATCAGCCGGGCCAGTTCCTGGCCTTCTCGCTGGCGCCCGGCCTTGAGCTCGACCAGCGCTTCGTCGAAGAGGGCCATGGCTTCGGCATTCAAGGCTTGCGGGTCGCTGGCGTCGGCCACCAGCACGCCTGGCCACGACAACACTTCCAGTGGGTTCAGCGGTGCCGGTTGCTTGATCAGCCCGGCCACTTCCTCGGCGGCAGCGACCAGTTGCGCGGCGCGTTCGCGATCTACCTTCAGCGGTTTGCCATTGCTGTCTTCGTTGAGGCGCAAGGTACACTCTACCTTGCCCCGCGACAGGCCCTGGCGCAGGCCTTCACGCACGCCGCCTTCAAGGTCGCGCAGGGCTTCGGGCAGGCGCAGGTGCGGCTCCAGGTAACGGTGGTTGACCGAGCGCAGCTCCCAGACCAGGGTGCCTTGGCTGCCGGCGCGCTCGACACGAGCAAAAGCGGTCATGCTGTGCACCATGGGAGTACCTCGCTTGGATGAATGAACGGTGGGAGCCTCTCGGCTGCAAGGCGCAGGATTGTAGCGCAGTGGCGCCTTGGCGCCCAATCCACCCATGTTACCGAGGGGCAGCTGTGGCAGCAGGAAAAGGCGACGGGCAGCGCCGCGCACGACAATAGGCATGTCCTCCCCGGGCCGCGGGCTCTATAATGCTCGGCAGATTCAAAGTCCCAGTACAGGTATCCCAGATGAAACGTCCAAGTGGTCGCGCCGCCGATCAGCTCCGCTCGATCCGCATCACCCGCAACTACACCAAGCACGCCGAAGGGTCGGTACTGGTCGAGTTCGGTGACACCAAGGTCATCTGCACGGTCAGCGTGGAGAACGGTGTCCCACGCTTCCTCAAGGGCCAGGGCCAGGGCTGGCTGACCGCCGAGTACGGCATGCTGCCGCGTTCCACCGGCGAGCGTAACCAGCGCGAAGCCAGCCGTGGCAAGCAGGGTGGCCGCACCCTGGAAATCCAGCGCCTGATCGGCCGTTCGCTGCGCGCTGCGCTGGACATGAGCAAGCTCGGCGACATCACCCTGTACATCGACTGCGACGTGATTCAGGCCGATGGCGGTACCCGCACTGCATCCATCACCGGTGCCATGGTCGCCCTGTGCGATGCCCTGGCGGTGATCAAGAAGCGCGGCGGCCTGAAGGCCGGCAACCCGCTGAAGCACATGATTGCCGCCGTATCGGTGGGCATGTACCAGGGTGAAGCCGTGCTCGACCTAGACTACCTGGAAGACTCTGCCGCCGAAACCGACCTGAACGTGGTCATGACCAGCGCCGGTGGTTTCATCGAAGTGCAGGGTACCGCCGAAGGCGCGCCCTTCCAGCCTGAGGACTTCAATGCGATGCTGGCCCTGGCGCAGAAGGGCATGGCGGAAATCTTCGAGCTGCAACAGGCCGCGTTGGCCGACTGAACCCAGCCAGGGAGGTGCGGGGCATGAGCGATTCCAACCTGTCGATCACCCCGCCCAATGCCGAGGTCCGGCAATGGGCGATGTTCTGTCACCTTTCTGCGCTGCTGGGCCTGGTGGTGCCGCTCGGGCACCTGCTGGGCCCGCTGGTGCTGTGGCACCTCAAGCGCGAGCAAGACTCTTTCATCGATGCCCAGGGCAAGGAGGCGCTGAACTTCCAGATCAGCGTGACCATTGCCGGGTTCATCTGCTTCCTGCTGATGTTCGTGTTCATCGGGCTGATGCTGTTCGCCATGCTCATGGTGGCGGTGCTGGTGCTGATCATCATTGCGGCGGTGCGGGCCAATGAAGGCAAGCCGTATCGCTACCCGATGATCTGGCGGCCGATCAAATAGAGCTGGGGCTGCCTTGCAGCCTTATCGCGACACAAGGCCGCTCCTGCAGGGGAATGCATAACCCTTGCAGGAGCGGCCTTGTGTCGAGATAGGGCCGTAAAGCGGCCCCAAGCCTTTCAGATGGTCAACGTCCAGTCATAGTCGACAATCAGCGGCGCATGCTGGGAGAAGCGCGGCTGACGCGGCAGGCGGGCATTGCGCACGAAGCGGCGCAGGCCCGGCGTGAGGATCTGGTAGTCGAACCGGTAGCCCAGGTTGAGCATCTCGGCCTGCTCGTTGTCCGGCCACCAGCTGTACTGGTCGCCTTCACGGCTGACTTCGCGCAGGGCATCGACGTAACCCATCTCGCCGGTGATCGCATCCATCCAGGCGCGCTCCGGCGCCAGGAAGCCCGGTGACTGCTGGCTGTCACGCCAGTTCTTGATGTCGAGCTTCTGCTGCGCAACGTAGAACGAGCCGCAGTAGATGTATTCACGACGCTTGCGACGCTGTTTGTCCAGGTACTTGGCGAAGTCGTCCATCAACTTGAACTTCTGGTTCAAGTCTTCGTCGCCGTTCATGCCTGAAGGCAGCAGCAGGCTGGCAATACTGACTTTGTCGAAATCTGCTTGCAGGTAACGCCCGTAGCGGTCGGCTGTCTCGAAGCCCAGGCCGGTGATGACTGCCTTGGGCTGCATCCGCGAATACAGGGCCACACCCCCTTGGGCAGGCACCTCCGCGTCGCAGGCATAAAGGAAATAGCCATCGAGCTGGAAAGCTGGGTCATCGAGTTCAAAGGCCGAGGCGCGGGTATCCTGAAGGCAGATGACGTCGGCATTCTGGGCTTGCAGCCAGCTGAGCAAACCACGCTCGGCCGCAGCCTGAATGCCATTTACGTTCACACTGATGATCCGCATAAATGGCCCCAAAAATCTCGTGCGTGTATGATACCCGAGCTCAACCCATTTAGCTAAATCCGTGGTGTCCGGGACTATTCATGCAGCCGTATCAGCGCGACTTCATCCGTTTTGCCATCGACCGTGGGGTACTGCGTTTCGGTGAATTTACCCTGAAATCGGGGCGTACCAGCCCGTATTTCTTCAATGCCGGCCTGTTCAACAGCGGTTCTGCCCTGGCCCAGCTGGGCCGTTGCTATGCGGCGGCCATCGTCGACAGCAAAATCCCGTTCGACGTGCTGTTTGGCCCAGCCTACAAGGGTATCCCGCTGGCGGCAGCGACTGCCGTAGCCCTGGCCGAGCAGCACCAGCTCGACGTGCCATGGTGCTTCAACCGCAAGGAAGCCAAGGACCACGGCGAAGGTGGCAGCCTGGTTGGCGCACCGCTGGCTGGTGAAGTGTTGATCATCGACGACGTGATCACTGCCGGTACGGCTATCCGTGAAGTCATGCAGATCATCAACGCCCAGCAGGCCAAGGCCGCAGGCGTGCTGATTGCGTTGAATCGCGAAGAACGCGGCAATGGCGAACTGTCGGCGATCCAGGAAGTGGAGCGTGATTTCGGCATTCCGGTCGTCAGCATTGTTTCGCTGACCCAGGTGCTGGAATTCCTCGCCGATGACCCGCAGCTGAAGCAGCACCTGCCGGCGGTCGAGGCTTACCGGGGGCAGTACGGGATCTGATCCGGGCCTGTAAATGAAAAAGGCGACCTTCTTGTGAAGGTCGCCTTTTTTTGTGTCGCCTGTTCCGGCCTCTTCGCGGGTAAACCCGCTCCCACAGGATCTCCACAGCCCTCAAAGGCGGTGCTGTACCTGTGGGAGCGGGTTTACCCGCGAAGAGGCCGGGACAGGTTAACGATCAGCGCGGCTTGCGGTTGGTGATCAGGGTACCCACGCCGCTGTCGGTGAAGATCTCCAGCAGCACCGCATTCGGCACGCGACCATCGATGATGTGCGAGCTGTTCACGCCACCCTGCACCGCATCCAGCGCGCACTTGATCTTCGGCAGCATGCCACCGTAGATGGTGCCGTCGGCGATCAGTTCATTGACCTGCTCGGTGGTCAGGCCGGTCAGTACCTGGCCCTGCTTGTCCATCAGGCCGGCGATGTTGGTCAGCAGCATGAGCTTCTCGGCCTTCAGCGCCTCGGCCACCTTGCCCGCCACCAGGTCGGCGTTGATGTTGTACGACTCACCGTCGGCGCCCACACCGATTGGCGCGATCACCGGGATGAAGTCACCCTTGACCAGCATGTTCAGCAGGTCGGTGTTCACACTCACCACCTCGCCCACGTGACCGATGTCGATGATTTCCGGGGTGGTCATCTCTGGCGTCTTGCGGCTGACGGTCAGCTTGCGGGCGCGGATCAGCTCCGCGTCCTTGCCGGTCAGGCCGATGGCGCTGCCGCCGTGGCGGTTGATCAGGTTGACGATGTCCTTGTTGACCTGGCCACCCAGTACCATCTCTACGACATCCATGGTCGCCGCGTCGGTGACGCGCATGCCATCGATGAAATGGCTTTCGATCGACAGGCGCTTGAGCAGGTCGCCGATCTGCGGGCCACCACCGTGGACCACCACCGGGTTGATGCCTACCGCCTTCATCAGCACGATGTCACGGGCGAAGCCGGTCTTGAGCTCCTCGCTCTCCATCGCGTTGCCGCCGTACTTGATCACCAGAGTCTTGCCGACAAAGCGGCGAATGTAAGGCAGTGCTTCGGACAAAACCTCGGCTACATGGGAAGCGGCATCGCGATCGAGGGTCATGCAGGGCTCCTGTAAGGAACAGATAGTCGGTCAGAACGGCAGTTGCAGCTTAGGCTCTACCCGCAGCAACTGGGCACGGAAAACATCCTTGATACGTTGCAATTCGGCGTCGCTGTCGGCCTCGAAGCGCAGCACCAGCACCGGCGTGGTATTGGAGGCGCGAACCAGGCCCCAACCGTGGGCGTAGTCCACCCGCACACCGTCGATGGTGGTCAGGTTGGCTTCGCCCCAGTCGGCGTCGCGTTGCAGTGCTTCAATGATGCTGAATTTACCCTCGTCGGTCACATCAATATTGATTTCCGGCGTGGAAATATCGTTCGGGAAGGCGGCGAACAGGTTTTCGGCACTCTGCCCGGCCTTGCTGAGGATCTCCAGCAGTCGCGCGGCGCTGTAGATGCCGTCATCGAAACCGTACCAGCGCTCCTTGATGAAGATATGACCACTCATTTCGCCTGCCAGCAGCGAGCCGGTCTGTTTCATCTTCTTCTTGATCAGCGAATGGCCGGTTTTCCACATCAGTGCGCGGCCGCCGTGCTGTTCGATCAGTGGGGTCAGGCGGCGGGTGCACTTGACGTCGAAGATGATCTCGGCGCCCGGGTTACGCGACAGCACGTCCTGGGCAAACAGCATCAGCAGGCGGTCGGGATAGACGATGCTGCCGGTGTTGGTCACCACGCCGACGCGGTCGCCGTCACCGTCGAAGGCCAGGCCGATGTCGGCGCCGGTTTCCTTGACCTTGGCGATCAGGTCTTCAAGGTTTTCCGGCTTGCCCGGGTCCGGGTGGTGGTTGGGGAAGTTGCCGTCGACCTCGCAGAACAGCGGGATCACCTCGCAGCCCAGGGCCTCGATCAATTGCGGTGCGATCACGCCAGCGGCACCGTTGCCGCAATCCACCACCACCTTGAGCTTTTTCGCCAGCTTCACGTCATCGACAATCTGCTGGAAGTAACGGTCAAGGATCTCGACCTTTTCCACGCGGCCTTCGGCGCGGCTCAGGTTGTTGGTTTTCAGGCGCGTCAGCAGGGCCTGGATCTGTTCATTGGCCAGGGTGTCACCAGCAATGACGATCTTGAAACCGTTGTAGTCCGACGGGTTGTGGCTGCCGGTGAGCATCACCCCGGACTTGCCAGCCAGCACGTTGGCCGCATAGTACAGGGCCGGGGTGGGCACCAGGCCGACATCACTGACGTGGCAACCGGCGTCAGCCAGGCCCTTGATCAGCTCTTCGACCAGCATCGGGCCGGACAGGCGGCCATCGCGGCCGACCGAAACCTGCGGTTCGCCCTGGGCCAGGCTCTGTGCGCCGATGGCGCGGCCGATCCAGTAGGCGGTTTCGGCGTGAAGGGTCTTGCCGACCACGCCGCGGATGTCATACGCGCGGAAAATGCTGTCTGGCAGTGCTGCGGGTACCAGGTGGGCCATGTCGTTCATCTCTGGAAGCTCCATTAGTCAAAGGCTTACTGGGCAGGCGCAAACTGAACGCTTGGACGGTGGTTTTGCCAGAGAGTTCGCCATCCTTGGCCTGAACGGTCATCTGTCGGCTCAGTGGCTGCCAGAGTGGCCGAAACCGCCAGCACCGCGCTGGCTTTCATCGAACGCTTCGACGATGTCGAAATGCGCCTGTACCACCGGTACCAGTACCAGTTGGGCGATACGTTCGCCCACCGCGATGGTGAATGGGGTGTTGCCCCGGTTCCAGCACGACACCATCAGCTCGCCCTGGTAGTCCGAGTCGATCAGGCCGACCAGGTTGCCGAGCACGATGCCGTGCTTGTGACCCAGGCCCGAGCGCGGCAGGATCACCGCCGCCAGGCCCGGGTCGCCGATGTAGATCGACAGGCCGGTAGGGATCAGCAGGGTCTGGCCTGGCTCGATGACGGTGTCCTGCTTGAGCAGGGCGCGCAGGTCGAGGCCGGCGGAGCCGGGGGTGGCGTAGGTCGGCAGCGGGAATTCGCTGCCCAGGCGTGGGTCGAGGATCTTGGCTTGAAGAGCGTGCATGTAACTTACTGAACCTGATTGAGCCGTTCGGCGATGAAGGCGACCAGTTGCCGGGCGATCTTGCCTTTGCTGGTCTGCGCGAAGAGGGTCTGGTGCTGCTGGCGGTCGATCACGGTCAAGGCGTTTTCCTCGCTGTTGAAGCCGATGCTGGGGTTGGCCACATCATTGGCGACGATCAGGTCGAGGTTCTTGTCCTTGAGCTTGCGCGTGGCGTAATCGAGCAAGTGTTCGGTTTCGGCGGCGAAGCCGACGCTGAACGGGCGGTCGGCGCGGCCAGCGAGGGTGGCAAGGATATCGGGATTGCGCACCATCTGCAGCAGCATGCCGTCGCCGGTCGTAGGATCCTTCTTGAGTTTCTGCGTGGCAACGACTTCCGGCCGGTAGTCCGCAACCGCCGCCGAGGCGATGAACAGGTCGCACGGCATGGCCGCTTCACAGGCGGCGAGCATATCCCGCGCACTGACCACGTCGATGCGGCTGACCCGGTCGGGGGTTGCCAGGTGCACCGGGCCGGTGACGAGGGTGACCCGGGCCCCGGCTTCGGCAGCCGCTTCGGCCAGGGCGAAGCCCATCTTGCCGGAGCTATGATTGGTGATGTAGCGCACCGGGTCGATGTTTTCCTGGGTCGGGCCGGCGGTGATCAGCACGTGCTTGCCGGTCAATGCCTGGCGCTTGAAGCTTTCCGCGGCGCACCAGGCCAGGTCGGTGGCTTCGAGCATGCGGCCCAGGCCCACGTCGCCACAGGCCTGGCTGCCGGAGGCCGGGCCGAATACCTGGATGCCGCGGCTCTTGAGCAGCTCGAGGTTGGCCTGGGTGGCCGGGTCGCGCCACATGGCCTGGTTCATCGCCGGGGCCACGGCGACGGTAGCGTCGGTCGCCAGCACCAGGGTGGTCAGCAGGTCATCCGCCATGCCCTGGGCCATGCGTGCCATGAGGTCGGCGGTGGCCGGGGCGATGAGTACCAGGTCGGCCCACTTGGCCAGTTCGATATGGCCCATGGCCGCTTCGGCCGCCGGGTCGAGCAGGTCCATGTGCACCGGGTGGCCTGACAGCGCCTGCAGGGTCAACGGGGTGATGAACTCTGCACCACCACGGGTCATGACGACGCGCACCTGCGCGCCGTGCTCCAGGAGTCGGCGAATCAGTTCGGCGCTTTTGTAGGCGGCAATGCCGCCACCCACGCCGAGAACGATGCGCTTGCGATACAGCCGCTGCATAGGCTTGCCTTTTTCCAGTGAGAGCGGGCGACGACGTTTGGGAATGCCTGCGGCAGAACGTCGCATGTACGAGGCGAAATAGATTAACACAGGGCCGAAATCGGCCGCAGCAAGGGTAAAGGGACAGGATGAATATCAGGGAGTGGCCGGCTGAAGAGCGGCCGAGGGAGAAATTGTTGCAGCGCGGGGCCGGGAGCCTGACAGATGCAGAGTTGCTGGCTGTCTTTCTCGGCTCGGGCGTGCGCGGGCGCAATGTCGTGGAGCTGTCGCGAGGGTTGCTGGTGAAGTTCGGTAGCTTGCGCCAATTGCTGGAGGCTGATCGTGAGGCTTTCGTAGGCGAGCTTGGGCTGGGCCCGGTGAGGTACAGCCAGTTGCAGGCGTTGCTCGAGATCGGGCGCAGGCACCTTGCAACTTCGATCGAACGTGAGTCTGCCATGGACAGCCCGGAAACGGTGCGGCGCTATTTGAAAGCCATGTTGCGACATGAGGTCAGTGAGGTGTTCGGCTGCCTGTTTCTCGATACCAAGCACCGGCCGTTGGCGTTCGAGATCCTGTTCCGGGGCACGATCGACCGGGCCAGTGTCTACCCGCGAGAGGTGGTGCGACGTGCCTTGCTGCATAACGCGGCAGCGTTGATCCTTTGCCATAACCATCCTTCGGGCAACAGTGAGCCGAGCCAGGACGATGTGCATCTGACCCTGTCGTTGAAGCGCGGGCTGGCATTGATCGATGTGCGGGTGCTGGACCACATCATCATTGGCGACGGCGAGCCGCTTTCGATGGTCGAGCATGGGTGGATTGTAGCTTAGGCACTTGTGCTGCCTGTCCCGGCCTTTTCGCGGGCTCGCCCGCTCCCACAGTTATTGCGCCAATCTTGAGTGTTGTGCTGTCCCTGTGGGAGCGGGCAAGCCCGCGAAGAGGCCGGTGCAGGTTTACTTGGTCACTGAAACCTTGCTGAAATCCAGCCGCCCGAACGGGCTCACCTGATACCCCTCTACACCCTGGCGCAGGAGCGTCGCCGCCGTCGGATGCGCCAGCGGCACCCACAGCGCCTGCTGCTGGATCAGCGTCTGCGCCTGCTGGTACAGCCGGCTGCGCACGCTCTGGTCATTGGTTGTGCGGCCGGCGCTGATCAGCTGGTCCAGGCGGCTGTCGCAAAAGCGCGCGAAGTTGGTCCCGGACTGCACCGCCGCGCAGGAAAACTGCGGGCTGAGGAAGTTGTCCGGGTCGCCGTTGTCACCTGCCCAACCCATGAACAGCAAGTCATGTTCGCCGGCCTTGGCGCGGCGGATCAGCTCGCCCCATTCGATCACACGGATTTCTGCCTTGATACCAACCTTGGCCAGGTCGGCCTGCAGCATCTGCGCACCGAGGCTGGGGTTGGGGTTGAGCAGGCTGCCCGACGGGCGGGTCCAGATCGTGGTGCTGAAGCCTTCCGCCAGGCCAGCCTTGGTCAGCAGGGCCTTGGCTTTCTTCAGGTCCAGCGGGTAGCCGGGCAGGTCCTTGGCGTAACTCCAGGTGTTGGGTGGGTAGGGGCCATTGGCGGCCACTGCGGAATCCTCGAACACCGCCTTGAGGTAGGCCTGCTTGTCGAAGGCCAGGTTGATGGCCTGACGCACCTCCGGTTTGTCCAGTGGCGGGTGCTGGCTGTTGATGGCGACGAAGGCCGTCATGAAGGCCGGGGTAGTGGCCACCTTGAGATTGCCATCCTTGCCGGCTTCGGCAATGTCCAGCGGCTTGGGCGACAAGGCCACCTGGCATTCGCCGCGCTTGAGCTTCTGCAAGCGGACGTTGGCGTCCGTGGTAATGGCGAAGATCAGCGGGTCGACCGTCGGCTTTCCGGCGAAATAGTCAGGGTTGGCGCGGTAGCGCACCATGGCGTCTTTCTGAAAGCGCTGGAACACGAATGGCCCGGTGCCGATCGGCTGGCTGTTGAGCTTCTCCGGTGTGCCGGCCTTGAGCAGCTTGTCGGCATATTCGGCGGAGTAGATCGAGGCGAAGCCCATGCTCAGGGTGGCGAGGAACGTGGCGTCCGGGTGGTTGAGGGTGAAGCGCACGGTGTTTGGTGCAGGTGCCTCGATCGCCTTGATCAGGCTGCCCAGTTGCAGCGATTGGGCATGTGGGTAACCACCCGGTGCGGTCTTGTGCCAGGGATGCGCGGGGTAGAGCATGCGCTGGAAGCTGAACAGCACATCGTCGGCGTTCAGGTCCCGGCTGGGCCTGAAGTAGGCGGTGGTGTGGAATTTCACGTCATTGCGCAGGGTGAAGTCATAGACCAGGCCGTCGGCCGATACCGTCCAGCTGGCCGCCAGGCTCGGCACAACCTTGCCTTGCTGTGCATCGAACTCCACCAGCCGGTTCATCAGCACGTCTGCGGTGGCGTTGGTGGTAGTCAGCGAGTTGTACTGCACCACGTCGAAGCCTTCGGGGCTGGCCTCGCTGCAGACGCTCAGCGGGGCGGCCTGGGCAACGCCAGCGGCGAACAGGGCGCTGGCGGCGAACACGGAGTTGAACAATAAGGAAAGGGCGGCGGCACGCATGGTGGCTCCTTGGCTGTCAGTGGCCCATCTGCCAGTGCAGTCTGGAAAAGGCCTACCCTAGTGCGCCTGTCGGGAAATGACCACACCCTTTTTTACAAAACTGGCGACGAGCGGTCGACGGCTGGCGGGGCCTGCCGCTATGCTGGCCCGGCGCGCTTGGCCGGCGCCGGAAATGTATCTTCTGTTGTTGTGGCCGAGTCTTTCTGGTATAAAGCAGCGCTCTTTTCTAGGGGCTCGGCCTGTCGCGTCAGCGTATCCGGTCGGTAAGACCTCCAGAATCACGGCGCCCAGGCGCCAAAGACTGAGAGATTAAGCGGCCAACCCATGCCGGGTTGGGCATGTGGTTTTAGAGGGCTGAGTCATGTCGAGAGTCTGTCAAGTTACTGGTAAGGGTCCAGTAACCGGGAACAACATTTCCCACGCAAACAACAAAACCCGTCGTCGTTTCCTGCCGAACCTGCAGCACCACCGTTTCTGGGTTGAGTCCGAGAAGCGTTTCGTGCGTCTGCGCGTATCCGCCAAAGGCATGCGCGTCATTGACAAGCGTGGTATCGACGTAGTGCTGGCCGAGCTGCGCGCTCGCGGCGAAAAGTTCTAAGGAGAACGTCATGCGTGAATTGATCCGTCTGGTTTCGAGTGCTGGCACTGGCCACTTCTACACCACCGACAAGAACAAGCGCACCACTCCGGACAAAATCGAGATCAAGAAATATGATCCGGTTGTTCGCAAGCACGTGGTGTACAAGGAAGCCAAGATCAAGTAATTGATCGGCGACCTGAAAAAACCCGCTTCCGAAAGGAGGCGGGTTTTTTTATGCCTGCAGAAACCGGGGCTGCCAAGCAGCCCCAGGGGACTTACTTCTGCTCGAACATCACATAAATCTTGCGGCAAGGTTCCAGCACCTCCCAGGTGCCCTTGAAGCCAGCCGGGATCACGAACCGGTCACCGGTGCGCAGGGTCTTGGCCCCGCCATCCTGGTCGCGCAGCACCGACACGCCCTGGACGATCTCGCAGTATTCATGCTCGGTGTAGTTCACTGTCCACTGCCCCACTTCGCCTTCCCATACCCCGGCGGCAAACTGCCCGCACGGGCTGGAATAGTGGTTATAGACCGCCTGGTCCGGCTCGCCCTTGAGGATTTTTTCCGCTGCGGGGCGGTAGCGTTCAGCCTCGGTGATGACCTGGGCGAAGTCGATGATGCTGGCAATGCTCATGGTTCGGCTCCTGTTTTTGTTTAATAAAATGCACATCAGTAGGCTTTTGAGGCTTCTGTGTCAAATATATTGATAGTTTGCCCGGCCTGGTTTAGGGTATTGCCTGCCAGTGTGCGCTCGTCGCCCGGCCAGAATTCTGACAACGCTTGCGAGTCCTCAGTGCGGCGTTGCACCTAAACAAGAGGAGGAGTTTCGTATGACCACCCTGACTCGTGCGGACTGGGAACAGCGTGCCCAGCAACTGAAGATCGAAGGCCGTGCTTTCATCAACGGCGAATACACCGATGCCGCATCCGGTGAAACCTTCGAGTGCCTGAGCCCGGTCGACGGACGCTTCCTGGCCAAGGTTGCCAGCTGCGACCTGGCCGACGCCAACCGCGCCGTGGAAAACGCCCGTGCCACCTTCAACGCCGGCGTGTGGTCGCAACTGGCCCCGGCCAAGCGCAAGGCCAAGCTGATCCGCTTCGCCGATCTGCTGCGCAAGAACGTCGAAGAACTGGCGCTGCTGGAAACCCTGGACATGGGCAAGCCGATCGGTGACTCCTCCAGCATCGACATCCCGGGCGCTGCCAATGCCATCCATTGGACCGCCGAAGCCATCGACAAGGTCTACGACGAAGTCGCCCCGACCCCGCATGACCAGCTTGGCCTGGTCACCCGCGAGCCAGTGGGCGTGGTCGGTGCCATCGTACCGTGGAACTTCCCGCTGCTGATGGCCTGCTGGAAACTTGGCCCGGCCCTGGCCACCGGTAACTCGGTGGTGCTCAAGCCGTCCGAGAAATCGCCGCTGACCGCCATCCGCATCGCCCAACTGGCCATCGAAGCCGGTATCCCGGCTGGCGTACTGAACGTGCTGCCAGGCTACGGCCACACCGTGGGCAAGGCCCTGGCCCTGCACATGGATGTCGATACCCTGGTGTTCACCGGCTCGACCAAGATTGCCAAGCAACTGATGGTTTATGCCGGCGAATCGAACATGAAGCGCATCTGGCTGGAGGCGGGTGGCAAGAGCCCGAACATCGTCTTCGCCGACGCCCCGGACCTGCAAGCTGCTGCCGAGGCCGCAGCCAGTGCCATCGCCTTCAACCAGGGTGAAGTGTGCACCGCAGGTTCGCGCCTGCTGGTCGAACGTTCGATCAAGGACAAGTTCCTGCCCATGGTGGTCGAGGCCCTGAAAGGCTGGAAGCCGGGTAACCCGCTGGACCCACAGACCACCGTCGGTGCCCTGGTCGATACCCAGCAGATGAACACCGTGCTGTCATACATCGAGGCTGGTCACAAGGACGGCGCCAAGCTGCTGGCTGGCGGCAAGCGCACCCTGGAAGAGACCGGCGGCACCTATGTCGAGCCGACCATCTTCGACGGCGTGACCAATGCCATGAAGATCGCCCAGGAAGAGATCTTCGGCCCGGTACTGTCGGTGATCGCCTTCGATACCGCCGAAGAGGCCGTGGCCATCGCCAACGACACGCCGTATGGCCTGGCGGCTGGTATCTGGACTTCAGACATTTCCAAGGCGCACAAGACTGCTCGTGCCGTACGCGCTGGCAGCGTCTGGGTCAACCAGTACGATGGCGGTGACATGACCGCGCCGTTCGGTGGCTTCAAGCAGTCGGGCAATGGCCGTGACAAGTCGCTGCACGCGCTGGAGAAGTACACCGAGCTGAAGGCGACCTGGATCAAGCTGTAATCCCAGGGGGCCGCTTTGCGGCCCATTCACGGGTAAACCCGCTCCCACAAGTAGCACCGCATGCAAAGGCGGTGCAGTACTTGTGGGAGCGGGTTTACCCGCGAATGGGCCATGGAAATATTCTTGGCCTGGGAGGCTGCAATGCGTTGGGGGACCTACTTCGCCGTACTGGCATCAGTGCTCAGCGTCGGGCTGGCGCTCGGCGTGAGCATGCCGTTGGTATCCTTGCGCCTGGAGGCGTGGGGCTACGGCAGCTTCGCCATTGGCGTGATGGCCGCGATGCCGGCGCTGGGTGTACTGGTCGGCGCCAGCCTGGCCAGCCGCCTGGCTGGCTGGGTCGGCGTCCCTTCAGCCATGCGCCTTTGCCTGTGGGGCGGGGGGCTGTCGATCGGCCTGGTCGCCTTGCTGCCCAGTTATCCGCTGTGGTTGTTCTTGCGCCTGCTGATCGGTATGTCGCTGACCGTGGTGTTCATCCTCGGCGAGAGCTGGATCAACCAGTTGGTGGTCGAGCAGTGGCGAGGCCGCCTGGTGGCGCTGTATGGCAGCAGCTATGCCCTCAGCCAGCTGGCCGGGCCGTTGGTACTCGGCTTTCTCGGCTCCGATGATGACTTTGGCTTCTGGGCCGCCACCGCCTTGCTACTGGTGGCACCGCTGATTCTCCTGGGGCGTGGCGGCGCACCGAGCACCGAAGCCTGCAGTGTCACCTTCAGCGACTTGTTCGCCTTCTGCCGGCGTTTGCCGGTGATTGCCTGGGCCATCGCCCTGTTCGCCTCGTTCGAGGCGATGATCCTGACCTTGCTGCCGGTGTACTGCCTGCAGCAGGGCTTCAGTACCGAAATTGCCCTGTTCATGGTCAGTACCGTGGTGGTGGGCGATGCAGTGTTGCAGCTGCCTATTGGCGCACTGGCCGACCGCATGTCGCGACGTGCCTTGTTCACTGGCTGTGCGGTGACCTTGCTGGTGTCCAGCCTGGTCATTCCGCTGCTGCTGCAAACGCCGCTGATCTGGCCGCTGTGGGTGTTGTTCGGGGCCAGTGCCGGGGGCTTGTTCACCTTGTCGCTGGTGTTGATCGGCGAGCGCTACCGCGATGATGAACTGGTGCGGGCCAATGCCCATGTGGCACAACTGTGGGGCATCGGCTGCCTGCTCGGGCCATTGCTGGCAGGGGCGGGAAGCCAGTGGCTCAGTGGGCACGCGCTGCCGTTGCTGATGGCGCTGGGGGCTGCGGGGTTGGTGGTGTTGACCCGACGGCGCGGGGCTTTCGAGCCTGCATCGGCTTGATGGAACCTGGGGCTGCAAAGCAGCCCCAAATCCGGTTACAACATCTTTTCCAACCCGACCGCCTTGCTGATCCAGGCATTGAACCGCCGCCATATCCCGCCCGGCTCGGAAGCCAGCAGGTGCCGCTGGCCATTGTCCTCGGTCACCCACACCAGTTTGTCGCCCACCAGCTTCACCTGGTAGCTCAACGCAGGCGCCATACCCTGATGGGCCAGCTCGCGCGTGTACTCGGCCAGTTCCGGGCTGTCCACCAGCACACCAACCTCGGTATTCCACAGCACCGAACGTGGGTCGAAGTTGAACGAGCCGATGAAGGTCTTGCGTCGGTCGAACACGATCGCCTTGGTATGCAGGCTCGAATCCGAGCTGCCGTGGTAACTCAAACGCCCGGCGCTGGGGTCACCGGGTTGCCGACGCAGTTCGTAAAGTTGCACACCGTGCTCAAGCAAGGCCCGGCGGTAGGGCGCATAACCGCCGTGCACAGCCGGCACGTCGGTGGCTTCCAGCGAGTTGGTCAGCAGCTTCACCGAAGTGCCGGCGTCGGCACGGCCGGTCAGGTACAGCAGGCCCGGCTCGCGCGGCACGAAATACGCCGACATCAGGATTAGTTCGCGGTGCACATTGGCCAGGTCCGGCGCCAGTTGCTGGCTCAACAACAGTTGCGGGTCCGGTTCATCGTCGGCCAGTACCTTGCTCGGCGCATCCCAGAGTGCCTGGGCATGGGCCCAGATCAGTTCGTTGCGCCATACATCCAGGCGCGGCTGTGACTGGTAGGCCATCAAGCGGTCATACAGGGCTTTGCGTTGGGTCCTGGCTTCGGCCAGCGACACTTCCAGGCGCTGGCGGCTGGCGCGCAGGTCGCTGGCATCCGGGTCGTGCCAGAGGAAGTCAGTGATCGGCCGGCTGAGGGCACTGTTCCAGTACTGGTCGAAGCTGTGCCCCAGTTGTTCGGCGATCGGGCCTACCCCGAGCAGGTCGATGTCGGTGAAATTGAGGTTGGGTTCGGCGTCGAAATACTCGTCGCCCAGGTTGCGCCCGCCGACGATGGCCATGCTGTTGTCCACCAGGAACAGCTTGTTGTGCATGCGTCGGTGCTGGCGCGACAGGTTGAACAGGCGGCCCACGGCGCGCGTCACGCCAGTGCTACGGCCCAGGTGCAGCGGGTTGAACACACGGATGTGAATGTTCGGGTGGGCATCGAGGGTGCCCATGATGGTGTCGAGGCCGTCGCTGGTGGTGTCGTCGAGCAGGATGCGTATGCGCACGCCACGGTCGGCCGCGCGCAGCAGTTCATGTACCAGGGCGCGGGTGCTGAGGCCGTCGTGGACGATGTAATACTGCAGGTCGATGCTCGCCTGGGCGTTGCGGATCAGTTCGGCGCGGGCGCGGAACGCCTCGTTGCTGTTGGGCAGCAGGCGAAAGCCCGAGCGGCCGCTGTAGGGCGCGGCCTGGCGCAGGACCGAACGGCCGAAGGCCGAGTCGTTGGCAGGCAGCGCCTGGCTGGTTTCGCGGGGCGCGCCGACGCTGGCACAGCCGGCAAGGCCGAGCAGCAGCACTAGCAGCAGAGGCAGGGCTCGCTGGAGTCTCAAGGGTGGATCGTCCTGTGCAACGAAGGCTTGAAGGTTGGACCGTAGCGGGCGGCGCAAAGTTACGCGCCAGCGTTTTCTTCATCCAGTAGACGAAGGGCGGTTTCACCGACCTTGCGTACTGCAGCTTCGACCTGCGGTGTCGGCCGCGCGGCGAAGTTCATGCGCAGGCAGTGGCGGAATTTGCCCGAGGCCGAGAAGATACTGCCCACGGCAACCTGCACGCCTTGTTCCAGTAAAGCGCGGTTCAGCCGCAACGTATCGAAATGTTCGGGTAATTCTACCCACAGCATGAAACCGCCCTGGGGGCGGCTGACCCGTGTGCCCGCCGGGAAGTAGCGCGTCACCCAGTCGCTCATCAGGTCGCGGCCACGCTGGTACTGGCTGCGCATTCGCCGTACATGGGGTTGGTAGTGCCCGGCAGCGATGAAGTCGGCGATCGCCAGCTGTGGTTGGCTGGCGGTGCTGCCGGTGCTGATGTATTTCATGTGCAGCACTCGCTCCAGGTAACGCCCGGGCGCCACCCAGCCGATGCGCAGGCCGGGGGCCAGGGTCTTGGAGAACGAGCTGCACAGCAGTACGCGGCCATCGTCGTCAAAGGACTTGAGCGTGCGCGGGCGCGGGTAGGTATAGGCCAGGTCGCCGTAGACATCGTCCTCCAGGATGGCCACGTCGTAGCGTTGGGCCAGGCTCAGCAGGGCCTTCTTGCGGGCTTCGGGCATGATGTAGCCGAGTGGGTTGTTGCAGCTGGGGGTGATCTGGATGAGCTTGATCGGCCACTGCTCCAGGGCCAGCTCCAGTGCCTCCAGGCTGATACCGGTGACCGGGTCGGTGGGAATTTCCAGGGCTTTCATGCCCAGGCCCTTGAGGGTCTGCATGGCGCCATGGAAGCTCGGCGAGTCGACTGCGACGATGTCGCCGGGTTCACAGACTGCACGAATGCTGCACGACAACGCCTCATGGCAACCAGTGGTCACCACCAGGTCGGCCGGGCCCAGGCGGCAGCCAGAATCGAGCATCAGCCGCGCTACCTGTTCGCGCAGGGCGAGGTTGCCGTGGATGTTGTCGTAGTACAGGCCTGGCATGTCCTGCCTTCTGCTTAGCTGGGCGAGGCTGCGCAGCAGTGGCTTGAGGGTAGGGCTGTCGATGTCGGGCATGCCGCGACCGAGCTGGACAACATCCTGGCGCGGCGTGCTGCGCACCAGTTCCAGCACCTGTTCCCACTGCGAGATATCCACCGGGCGCTGGGCCGGACGGCTGACGGCGGGCAGAGCGGGCAACTGGCGAAGGTTGCTGACGAAGTAGCCGGACTTGGGCCGTGGCGAGACCATGCCGCTGTCCTCCAGCATGCGATAGGCCTGCTGCACGGTGCTCAGGCTGACTCCGTGCTCCACGCTCAGGGCGCGCACCGACGGCAGGCGCTGGCCTGGACGGTAGAGGCCCTGCTCGATACGGGCGCCGAGCAGCTCGGCGAGGTTCAGGTAGAGGGTCACGGCATACTCCTGTGCTGCATTGGCATAGCGACCGGTACAGTTGCGTTGAAAATACAGCATTCAGTTGGCCGACGGCCAAATCTGTATGGGAATAATAGCCCTATATTGGATCTGTATTGCCGATGCTTGCAGCGCGCATGCTTTCTCCACGGTATCAATCGAACGGAGGATGCAGCGATGGGTGGCATGAGCGATGTGCGCTTGCAACTGTTGGCCAGGGAACTGGAAGCCGGGCAACAGGCCAAGGTGTTCAACGCGCCGCAAGGGTTGGGGCGTTGGGGGCTGATGCTGCATCGCTGGCATACCCGCAGGGCGCTGCTGCAGCTGACTGACGAGGAGTTGCGCGACGTCGGGCTGAGCTGGGAGCAGGCGCGTACAGAAGGGCGCAAACCCTTCTGGAAAGACTGATCAGGCAGGTGTCGCGCGGGCCGCTCGCTTTCAGATCAGCTCTTTCAGGCGATGCCACAACATCCCCAGCGCCAGCAGCGGCGAGCGCAGGTGCTGGCCGCCGGGGAAAGTGAGGTGCGGCACCTTGGCGAACAGGTCGAAGCGCCCGCTCTCCTGGCCGCTGATGGCCTCGCCCAGCAGGCGTGCAGCCAGGTGGGTGGCATTCAGCCCATGGCCGGAGTAGGCCTGGGCGTAATAGACATTCGGCTGGCTGGCCAGGCGGCCGACCTGTGGCAGGCGGTTGGCACCGATGCCGATCATGCCGCCCCACTGGTATTCGATGCGGGCATCGGCCAGTTGCGGAAACACCTTGAGCATCTTCGGCCGCATGTAGGCGGCAATGTCTTTGGGGTCACGCCCCGAATAATGGCAGGCACCGCCGAACAGCAGGCGGTGGTCGGCGGACAGGCGGTAATAGTCCAGGGCTACCCGTTGGTCACACACCGCCATGTTCTGCGGCAACAGTGTGCGGGCACGCTCTTCGCCTAGCGGTTCGGTGGCGATGATGTAGCTGCCTGCCGGCAGTACCTTGCCGCCCAGTTCGCGGTTGAGGTTGTTGTGGTAGGCATTGCAGCACAGGACCAAGGTCTTGGCCCGCACCCGGCCCTGGGCGGTATGTACCTGCACTTCGGGGCCGTAGTCGATGCGGGTGACTTCGGACTGCTCGAACAGTTTCACGCCCAGGCGGCTGGCCACGGCCGCTTCACCCAGGGCCAGGTTGAGCGGGTGCAGGTGCCCCGAGCCCATGTCGATCAGCCCGCCCACATAGCAATCGGCGCCGACCACGCTGTGGATATCGTCCTTGCCGACCAGGCGCAGCTCATGGGCGTAGCCCAGGCTGCGCAGTTCTTCGGCGTCTTCGGCAAAACCCGGCAACTCGGCAGGTTTGTTGGCCAGGTCGCAGTAGCCCCAGGTCAGGTCGCAGGCGATGGCATGTTTCTCGATCCGCTCACGGACAATCTGCACGGCCTCCAGGCCCATCAGCTTCATGCTGCGTACGCCTTCCTCACCGATCACCGGGACGAACTGCTCCAGGCCATGGCCGACGCCGCGGATCAGTTGCCCGCCATTGCGCCCACTGGCGCCCCAACCAAGCTTGCGAGCTTCCAGCAGGATGACCGAGAAGCCGCGCTCGGCCAGTTCGATGGCGGTATTCAGGCCAGAATAACCACCACCGACGATGCACACATCGGCGCTGTGTTCGCCTTGCAGGAAAGAGTGATCAGGGTGGGGCGCGCTGCTGGCGGCGTAGTAGGAGGCGGCGTGCTGCGCGCTGTGGATCATTGGCTCGGTCCTGAAGCTGATGGGCAAGGGGAGGAGGATAAGCCGGGGCTCTGGGGTGGGCAACCGCCCGGCCTGGCATACGCCGTCGCTGTAGGAGTGGCCCAGGTGAGCCTATAATCCGGCCAGGTTCCCTGTTTTGTATTCAACCATGTCCTGCAACCGCCACAAGATCCATTTCCTGCGCGAACTCATCCCTTCATTCGAGTGCGAACCCGGCTGCCATGACTGCTGCGGCCCGGTCACCACCTCGGCGGAAGAAATGGCCCGCCTGCCGCGCAAGTCGCAGGCCGAGCAGGACGCTGCCCTGGAGCGGCTGGATTGCGTGCACCTGGGCCCCAACGGCTGCACCGTCTACGAAGAGCGGCCGATGATCTGCCGGCTGTTCGGCACTACCCCGCGGCTGGCCTGCCCGCGTGGCCGTGGCCCGGAGCCGATGATCGACCCTGCCGCCGAGCAACTGGTCCATCAGTTCATTGCCACCACCCGCCAGGTGCTGGTCTAGCCTCAGTCCGGGATCGGCAGGCAGAGGCTCTCTTTTACCTCTTCCATCACGATGTAGCTCTTCGATTCACGGACGTGCGGCAGCTTCAGCAGGATGTCGCCAAGCAGCTTGCGGTACGAGGCCATTTCCGAAATGCGCGCCTTCACCAGGTAGTCGAAATCGCCCGAAACCAGGTGGCACTCCAGCACGTGTGGCAGTTTCAACACCGCACGGCGGAACTCCTCGAAGGTATCCCCCGACTTGTAGTCCAGGCTGATTTCCACGAACACCAACAGGCTGCCCTTGAGGTGCTGCGGGTTCAGGCGTGCGTTGTAGCCCATGATGATGCCCTCGCGCTCCAGGCGGCGAACCCGCTCGGTGCAAGGGGTAGTGGACAGCCCGACTTTCTCGCCCAGTTCGGTGAAGGAAATACGCCCGTCGTTCTGCAGGATACGCAGGATGTTGCGGTCGATCTTGTCCAGCTCACGCTTGCTCTGGTGCTGGGTTCGCATAGGGGATGCCCCTCCGTGAAAGGCGATTTTGCCGAGAATTCTCGCCAATAATAGGCTTTTATATAGTGAATTGCACTGCCTTCAAATTCCTATACTGCGCGCATCCATGCCATTTCAACAAAAGACTGCGGTGCGCCGCGTGCGAGGAATAAAACGATGCGAGTTCTGGTACTTGGTAGCGGTGTGATCGGAACCGCCAGTGCCTACTACCTGGCCCGGCAAGGTTTCGAAGTGACTGTGGTCGATCGCCAGCCGGCGGTGGCCATGGAAACCAGTTTTGCCAACGCTGGCCAGATCTCGCCCGGCTATGCCTCGCCCTGGGCTGCACCGGGCGTGCCGCTGAAGGCCATCAAATGGCTGCTGGAGCGCCACGCCCCATTGGCCATCAAGCTCACCGGCGACGTCGACCAGTACCTGTGGATGGCGCAGATGCTGCGCAACTGCACCGCCAGCCGTTATGCAGTGAACAAGGAGCGCATGGTGCGCCTGTCCGAGTACAGCCGTGACTGCCTCGACGAGCTGCGCGCCGAAACCGGTATCGCCTATGAAAACCGCAGCCTGGGCACCACCCAGCTGTTCCGGACCCAGGCCCAGGTAGATGCCGCAGCCAAGGACATTGCCGTGCTCGAACAGTCCGGCGTGCCTTACGAGCTGCTTGACCGCGACGGCATTGCCCGTGTCGAGCCGGCCCTGGCTGGCGTGAAAGACATCCTGGCCGGTGCCCTGCGCCTGCCCAACGACCAGACCGGCGACTGCCAGCTGTTCACCACCAAGCTGGCCGACATGGCCACCAAGCTGGGCGTGGAGTTCCGCTTCGGCCAGGATATCCAGCGCCTGGACTTCGCCGGCGACCGCATCAATGGCGTGTGGATCGACGGCAAGCTGGAAACCGCCGACCGCTACGTGCTGGCGCTGGGCAGCTACTCGCCGCAGATGCTCAAACCGCTGGGCATCAAGGCCCCGGTGTACCCGCTGAAAGGCTACTCGCTGACCGTGCCGATCACCAACGCCGACATGGCCCCGACATCGACCATCCTCGACGAGACCTACAAAGTCGCGATCACCCGTTTCGACAACCGTATCCGGGTCGGCGGCATGGCTGAAATCGCCGGTTTTGACCTGTCGCTGAACCCGCGTCGGCGCGAAACGCTGGAGATGATCGTCAACGACCTTTATCCTCGCGGCGGTGACCTCAGCCAGGCCAGCTTCTGGACCGGCCTGCGCCCGGCGACCCCGGACGGTACGCCGATCGTCGGTGCCACGGCGTTCCGCAACCTGTTCCTGAACACTGGCCACGGTACCTTGGGCTGGACCATGGCGTGCGGCTCCGGTCGCTTGCTGGCCGACCTGATCGCGCGCAAGAAGCCGCAGATCAGTGCCGAAGGCCTGGACATCTTCCGCTATGGCAACAGCCGGGAAGTGGCCAAGCATGGGCAGGCTGCGCCGGCTCACCAGCAGTAAGTTAAGCCTGTACCGGCCTCTTCGCGGGCGAGCCCGCGAAGAACCCAACACCGATTTCAACCCGAACCACCATAAGGCAGCCGCCATGCGTCCCGCTCGCGCCCTGATCGACCTCCAGGCCCTACGCCACAACTACCGTCTGGCCCGTGAACTGACCGGTGCCAAAGCCCTCGCCGTGATCAAGGCCGATGCCTACGGCCATGGCGCCGTGCGCTGTGCCCTGGCCCTGGAAGCCGAAGCCGACGGCTTTGCCGTGGCGTGTATCGAAGAGGCGCTGGAGCTACGCGCCGCCGGTATCACGGCGCCGGTGCTGTTGCTGGAGGGCTTTTTCGAGGCCAGTGAACTGGCGCTGATCGCCGAGCACAACCTGTGGTGCGTGGTGCATTCGCTGTGGCAGCTGGAAGCGATCGAGCAGACCCAGTTGCACAAGCCACTCACCGTCTGGCTCAAGCTGGACAGCGGCATGCACCGTGTCGGCCTGCACCCCAAGGATTACCACGAGGCTTACCAGCGCCTGCTGGCCAGTGGCAAGGTCGCGCGCATCGTACTGATGAGCCACTTCGCCCGCGCCGACGAGCTGGATGCCGACGCCACCGCCCAGCAGATCGCCGTATTCGAGGCCGCCCGCCAAGGTCTGGCCGCCGAATGTAGCCTGCGCAACTCGCCCGCTGTGCTGGGTTGGCCGCAGGCACCCAGTGACTGGGTACGCCCGGGCCTGATGCTGTACGGTGCCACGCCGTTCGAGGTGGCGCAGGCCGAGGCTGAACGCCTGCAGCCGGTGATGACCTTGCAATCGCGGGTAATCAGCGTACGCGAGCTGCCCGCTGGCGAGCCGGTGGGCTATGGCGCCAAGTTCATCAGCCCGCGACCCACCCGTGTGGGCGTGGTCGCCATGGGCTATGCCGATGGCTACCCACGCCAGGCGCCGAATGGCACCCCGGTGCTGGTTGCCGGCAAGCGCACGCAGCTGATCGGCCGTGTATCGATGGACATGCTCAACATCGACCTGACCGACATACCGGAAGCCACCGTCGGCAGTCCGGTCGAACTGTGGGGCAAGCATGTGCTGGCCAGCGAGGTGGCTGCCCAGGCTGGCACCATTCCTTACCAGATCTTCTGCAACCTGAAGCGGGTACCGCGGGACTACTGCGGCGAATGAGACGCTGAAGCGGACAGGTTAAGGGGCTGTGTGTTGTAAATACTGAACGGCATTGCCATGATATCGTTCACATCCACCCCCTTTTCCACCGTTTCAGGAGGCTCCAGCTTTGGACGTCGGCGAACGACTGCAAGCCATCCGCAAGCTCAAGGGCCTGTCCCAGCGTGAGCTCGCCAAGCGTGCCGGGGTGACCAACAGCACCATCTCGATGATCGAGAAAAACAGCGTGAGCCCTTCGATCAGCTCGCTGCGCAAGGTGCTGAGCGGTATTCCCATGTCCATGGTCGAGTTCTTCTCGGTCGAGCTGGAACCCGAAAGCCCCACGCAGATTGTCTACAAGGCCCATGAGCTGATCGATATCTCGGACGGTGCAGTGACCATGAAGCTGGTCGGCAAGTCGCACCCCAACCGTGCCATAGCCTTTCTTACCGAGGTGTACCCGCCAGGTGCCGACACGGGTGCCGAAATGCTTACCCATGACGGCGAGGAAACCGGCATCCTGCTGGAAGGCCGCCTGGAGCTGGTGGTCGGCAACGAGATCTTCATCCTCGAGGAAGGCGACAGCTACTACTTCGAAAGCACCCGCCCGCACCGCTTTCGCAACCCGTTCGACCGGCCGGCGCGGTTGATCAGCGCGGCGACCCCTTCGAACTTTTGATCCAGCGCAGTGCATTGATTCGGCAATACCCCTTTCCCGTGTAGGGTCGTTTCACGGCTTCCGGGTTCCCGCTATACTTTTCAGCGCTCGCCGATTCGTGGCCGCGAGCGTGATTAGCCACCATGAGGGTGTTCGCGTGAACCAAATCAAGAAGATGCTGGCCGTACCAGCAGCCGTATTCGCCCTCTGGGCAATGAGCGCAACCGCTGCGACCAATGACGATATCGCCAAGCGCCTGGAGCCGGTTGGCCAGGTGTGTGTGCAGGGCCAGGAATGCAAGGGCATGGAAGTGGCCGCTAGCGCAGGTGGCGGAGGTGCCAAGACGCCGGACCAGATCATCGCCAAGCACTGCAACGCCTGCCATGGCTCCGGCCTGCTCGGCGCGCCGAAGATCGGCGACACCGCAGCCTGGAAAGAACGTGCCGACCACCAGGGCGGCCTGGACGGCATCCTGGCCAAGGCCATTACCGGTATCAACGCCATGCCGCCGAAAGGCACCTGCGCGGATTGCTCGGATGACGACCTGAAAGGGGCGATCAAGAAAATGTCCGGGCTGTGAGAAACAGCTGAATTGCATGAGGCCCGCCATTGATGGCGGGCTTTGTCTTTGTGGTGCCTGTACCGGCCCTTTCGCGGCTAAAGCCGCTCCCACAGGTACAGCACAAGACTCAAGGACTGCGAGATTCCTGTAGGAGCGGCTTTAGCCGCGAAGAGGCCGGTACAGGCAACCAATGACTTCCGCCCCGTGTCCAACCCCTGAACCCATGGATGTCTCAGGAGGCCCCGATGCACCTCTGCTCCATCGATCAAGCTGTCGAGCAGGTCCTGACGCGCTTGCCAGCCCACATCCACATGGGCCTGCCGCTGGGTCTGGGTAAGCCGGTCGCTTTCGTCAATGCCCTGTATGCCCGTGTACGCGAGCAGCCCGAGCGCCGCCTGACCATCTACACCGCACTCTCGCTCGGCCGTCCATCACTGGGCGATGGCCTGCAGCGGCGCTTTCTCGAGCCCTTCGTCGAGCGGGTCTTCGCCGACTACGAAGAGCTCAGCTACCTGGCCGACTTGCGTAACGACAGCCTGCCGCCGAACATCCGGGTCGAACAGTTCTTCATGCAGCCCGGTAGCCTGCTGCACAGCGAGTCAGCCCAGCAGGACTACACCAGCAGCAACTACAGCCACGCCGCGCGCGATATCAACGCCAAGGGCCTGAACCTGATTGCGCAGCTGGTGGCGGCGACCCCGGAGCGGCCGGTGCATCTGAGCCTGGCCTGCAACCCCGATATCACCCTCGACCTGCTGCCGATGATCGCCAGGCGCCGTGCCGCTGGTGAAACCATCCTCATGCTCGGCCAGGTGCATGCCGAACTGCCGTACATGCCAGGCGACGCCGAGCTGCCCATGGATGCCTTCGACCTGTTGCTCGATGAAGCCGAGCAGCGTCGCCTGTTTTCCACGCCGAACATGCCGGTCAGCACCCAGGATCATTGCATTGGCCTCTACGCCAGCAGCCTGGTACGCGATGGTGGCACCCTGCAGATCGGTATCGGTGCCATGGGCGACGCGGTAGCCGCCGCCCTGCTGGCGCGCCAGGGCGACAACGCGGGTTACCGTGCCGTACTCGATGATCTGGATAGTGGTCCATGGCAAGCGCTGGTCGAACGGGAAGGCGGGCTGGGTGCTTTTGCCGAGGGGCTGTATGGCTGTAGCGAGATGTTCGTCAACGGCCTGCTGGTGCTGGCTGAAGCGGGCCTGCTGCGGCGCCCGGCGGATGCGCAGGGCAGCGTGCTGCACGGCGGCTTCTTTCTCGGCCCCCAGGCCTTCTACCAGCGCCTGCGCGACATGACGCTGGAACAGCGTGCACGGTTTGCCATGACCCGCATCAGCTTTATCAACGAGCTGTACGGGCAGGAGCAACTCAAGCGCCGTCAGCGACGCGATGCGCGTTTCATCAATACCGTGTTCGGCATGACCTTGCTCGGTGCCGGGGTGGCTGACCAACTGGAAGATGGCCGTGTCCTCAGCGGCGTGGGTGGCCAGTACAACTTCGTCGCCCAGGGGCATGCGCTGGAGGGCGGGCGCTCGATCCTGCTGCTGCGCAGCTGGCGCGAGGCGGGCGGAGAGGTGACCTCGAACCTGTTCTGGACCTATGGCCACTGCACCATTCCTCGGCATCTGCGCGATATCGTGGTGACCGAATATGGCATCGCCGACTTGCGCGGGCAGACCGACAGCGAGGTGATTGCGCGTTTGCTGGCGGTGTGTGATTCACGGTTCCAGCAGGGGTTGATCGAACAGGCCAAGGAGGCCGGCAAGCTCGCCCGGGATTTTCAACTGGAAGCGCGCTTTACCGACAACACGCCGCAGCGCCTGGAAGCGATCAGGGCGCGGCACGCGCGGCTGTTCCCGGAATACCCCCTGGGCACGGACTTTACGGCTGAAGAGCGGGATCTGCTGCGCGCGCTGAACTGGTTGAAGAGCAAGTTCAAGCTGAGCGAGGTGCTGGAGCTGGGCAAGGCAGCACTGGATGCGCCGGGGCCAGAGGGCTATGCGAGGCACCTTGCGCGGATGCAGCTGGACCAGCCGCAGGGGTTGAAGGAAGAGCTTTACCAGCGGTTGCTGCTGGCGGGCTTGCAGGCTGCAAAATAAACGCTCGGACATACTGGCCCGTGTGGGAGCGGGCTTACCCGCGAATGCGATGGCGCATCCCAAATCGCATTCGCGGGTAAACCCGCTCCTACAGAGTGAACTGCGCCCCTGATGTTGGACAAAAATCCAACCTCAGGGGCGTTTCACATGAGCAAGCACACCAGACAGTTCAAGCTTTCCGCCATCCAGGCTTTTCTGCAACGAGGCCTTGGCTACCGTTTCATTGCTGCGAAGTTCCAGATGGACCCCTCCTTGCTGCGCCGCTGGGTACAGGCCTACCGCATCCATGGCGAGACCAGCCTGTCCAGACAAGCGCGGACCTTCAGCCCTGAGTTCAAGCTCTCGGTGCTCGAGCGAAAGTGGCGCGACAAATTGTCGTTGCGCCAAACAGCGGCCGTTTTCAACCTGACGCATTCCAGCCAGATAGGCATATGGGAAGCGCAGTACTACAGTGGCGGCATCAAAGCCCTGGTAGCAGGAACCAAAGGACCGCGTAACGTCATGATCAAACCATCCGTCCCACCCGCCAGCACGTCGCCGAAGGCCGATGAAGAACTCTCGCACGCCGAACTGCTAGCCAGGCTGCGCCACGCCGAGATGGAGATCGCCTACCTAAAAAAGTTAAAAGAACTGCGCGAGGAGAAGGCGAGACAGAAGAAGGCCGGGAAGAAAAAGTCCTGATCATCTCGGCCCTGCGCACCCGCTTCCCGCTCGACGGTCTGCTTAAGCTGGCCGGACTGGCGCGCAGTACGTATTACTACCAGCGCAAGTTGATGGCCGCCGGTGACAAGCTGGCTCCGCTCAAGGACCGTATCCGTGAGATCCAGGAGCGGCATAAAGGTCGCTACGGCTATCGGCGCATGACAGCGACACTGCGCAGCGTCGGCCATGTAGTGAACAGCAAGGTCGTGCGGCGACTGATGGCCGAGCTCGACCTCAAATGCACGGTTCGCGTGAAGAAGTACAAGTCCTATCGTGGCCAGCCCGGACGCATTGCCCCCAACACGATGGAGCGCAAGTTCACGGCAGAAGAGCCAAACACGAGGTGGGTAACGGACGTGACCGAGTTCAAGGTGGCGAGTGAAAAGCTGTATCTCTCTCCGGTGCTGGACCTATTCAATGGCGAGATCGTGGCACATCAGATCGACACTTCGCCGCACTATCCATTGGTTGGTCAGATGCTCGAAAAGGCGCTGTCACGGCTGCCGGAAGGTGCCAGGCCTATGCTGCACTCCGACCAGGGCTGGCAATATCAGTACTACCGCTACCGAAATCGACTTGAGGAGAAGGGGCTGGAGCAGAGCATGTCACGCAAGGGCAACTGCCTGGACAATGCGCGAATGGAGAGTTTCTTCGGCACACTGAAGACCGAGATGTATCATGGTCAGCGCTTCGCCAGCATCGAAGATCTGAGCGCTGCAATTGATGAATACATCGATTACTACAACCATGATCGAATCAAGATGGGGCTGGCCGGCCTGAGTCCCGTGGCATACAGGAATCAGGCGGCAGCAGCCTAATCAAAGATTGTCCAACAAATGGGGCGCACCTCAGAGATCGCGTAGCGGCCTTATTCGATGAAGGACACCACACCACCTTCCAGCGACTTCACCCGGGCCAGCGATTCAACGCGGTAGCCCTGGCTGTCCAGCTCGGCACGGCCGCCCTGGAACGACTTCTCGATGACGATGCCCAGGCCGGCCACGGTCGCGCCGGCCTGCTTGATGATCGAGATCAGTGCCTGCGACGCCTTGCCATTGGCCAGAAAGTCGTCGATCACCAGGACGCGGTCGCTGCTGTTGAGGTGGCGTGGCGAAATGGCCACGGTGTTCTCGGTCTGCTTGGTGAAGGAATACACCGAGGCGGTCAGCAGGTTTTCGGTCAGGGTCAGCGACTGGTGCTTGCGGGCGAAGATCACCGGCACGCCCAGCTTCAGGCCGGTCATCACTGCCGGGGCGATGCCTGAGGCCTCGATGGTGACGATCTTGGTCACGCCGGCGTCGGCGAACCGGCGGGCGAACTCGTCACCGATCAGTTGCATCAGCGCTGGGTCGATCTGATGGTTGAGAAACGCATCGACTTTGAGAACCTGATCGGAAAGCACGATGCCTTCTTCGCGAATCTTCTGGTGCAGTGCTTCCACTGTGTTTACCTCGAAACAAAGGTGGCCGCTGTACGCGGCAATAGTAAGAGTAATGGTTGATCAGCGTTTGAGCATCGCCCGGATATCGGCCAGGGCGTTGTTGCCGCGTGCCGCCTTGACCTCGACCGGCGCGTCGTCCAGGCCCTCCCAGGCCAGGTCTTCCGGCGGCAGTTCATCGAGGAACCGGCTGGGCGTGCAGTCGATGATTTCGCCGTACTGCTTGCGCTTGGCGGCGAAGGTGAAGGCCAGGGTCTGGCGCGCGCGGGTGATGCCCACGTAGGCCAGGCGGCGTTCCTCTTCGATGGTGTCGGCCTCGATGCTGGAGCGGTGCGGGAGGATTTCCTCTTCCATGCCCATGATGAACACGTAGGGGAACTCCAGGCCCTTGGAAGCATGCAGGGTCATCATCTGCACGCCCTCGGCGTTCTCTTCCTCTTCCTGCTGGCGCTCAAGCATGTCGCGCAGCACCAGCTTGCCGATGGCATCCTCGATGGTCATGTCACCCTCTTCGTCCTTCTCGAGGGTATTCTTCAGCGCTTCGACCAGGAACCAGACGTTGCTGATGCGGAACTCGGCAGCCTTGTCGCTGGCGGTCTGCTGGCGGATCCAGTTCTCGTAGTCGATGTCGCGGATCATCTCGTGCAGTGCGGCAATCGGGTCTTCCAGGGCGACCTTGTGGCGCACCCCGTCCAGCCAGTGCTTGAAGCGCTGCAAGCGTTCGGTGTAGCGGGCGTCCAGGTGCTCGCCCAAGCCCAGCTCCTCGCTGGCGGCATACATCGATATGCCGCGTTCGGTGGCGTAGTTGCCGAGCTTTTCAAGGGTGGTGGAGCCGATTTCCCGGCGTGGTACGTTGATCACTCGCAGGTAGGCGTTGTCATCGTCCGGGTTCACCAGCAGGCGCAGGTAGGCCATCAGGTCCTTGACTTCCTGGCGGCCGAAGAAGCTGTTGCCGCCCGACAGGCGATACGGCACCTGGTGATGCTGCAGCTTCAGTTCGATCAGCTTGGCCTGGTAGTTGCCCCGGTAAAGGATGGCAAAGTCGCTGTAGGGGCGATTGGTGCGCAGGTGCAGGGTGAGGATTTCCATGGCCACGCGTTCGGCCTCGGCTTCCTCGTTCTTGCAGCGGATCACGCGGATCTCGTCACCTACCCCCATCTCGCTCCACAGCTGCTTCTCGAACGCGTGCGGGTTGTTGGCGATCAGCACGTTGGCACAGCGCAGGATGCGGCTGGTGGAACGGTAGTTCTGCTCCAGCATAACCACCTTCAGGGAGGGGTAGTCCTCCTTGAGCAGCATGAGGTTTTCCGGCCGGGCGCCGCGCCAGGCATAGATCGACTGATCGTCGTCGCCGACCACGGTGAACTGGTTGCGCATGCCGATCAGCATCTTCACCAGCAGGTACTGGCTGGCGTTGGTGTCCTGGTATTCATCCACCAGCAGGTAGCGCACGCGGTTCTGCCAGCGCTCCAGCACGTCGGGGTGCTCCTGGAACAGCTTGACCGGCAGCAGGATCAGGTCGTCGAAGTCCACCGCGTTGAACGCCTTGAGCGTGCGCTGGTAGTGGGTGTAGACGATGGCGGCGGTCTGCTCGCGCGGGTTGCGCGCCTTTTCCAGCGCCTCCGGCGGCAGGATCAGGTCGTTCTTCCAGGCACCGATCATGTTCTTGATCTCGTCGATGCCGTCGTCGCCGGAGTATTCCTTCTGCATGATGTCCGACAGCAACGCCTTGATGTCGGACTCGTCGAAGATCGAGAAGCCTGGCTTGTAACCCAGGCGCTCGTGCTCCTTGCGGATGATGTTCAGGCCAAGGTTGTGGAAGGTGCACACCGTCAGGCCACGACCTTCGCCCGGACGCAGCAGGGTGGCGACCCGCTCCTTCATCTCGCGGGCGGCCTTGTTGGTGAAGGTCATCGCCACGATGTACTGGGCACGGATGCCGCAGTTCTGGATGAGGTGGGCAATCTTGCGCGTGATCACGCTGGTCTTGCCCGAACCTGCACCGGCGAGCACCAAAAGAGGGCCGCCGACATAGTCACGGGCTTCCTGCTGCCGGGGATTGAGTCGGGACATGCTAGAAACCGGGGGTCGCCAGAAAATAGCCGCGCATTCTATCAGGCATGGGCCCGTTATGGCGCGACCGTCTGACGTCTGAGTCAGACTTTTGTGGGAACGCCGGTATTAGTGTGAGTAATGCAAGGTACTGGAAAAAACGTATTTGCCGGCTGAGTCCGTTTCGCGCAGGATGCACGACAAAATGCGTCGGGACGCTACGTCAGCTTTGCGCTCACAAATTTAAAAATCATTCTCATTTGTGCAGTAGCATACCCGGACTCTTCCGTTGCACCGTGAAGCCCTAAGGAGCCCGCTTGTCCACGCCTGTCGAACCTCTGCGTTTGCTGCTGTTGGCTGATGAGCCGGAATGGACCGTATTGCTGCGCGACTGCGTGCATGCATTGGACGGTGCTGCAGTGCTGCTGACTGCGCCCAACTGGGAGGCGGTAGACAGCCTGTTCCGTCATGACCGCCAGGCTGTCGTACTGGCGACCCCGGCGCTACAGCCTGCACCCGCGCGCTGCGACCTGCCGACCATCCTGTTGCTCGAGCACGAGCCCGAGCTGCCACCGAGTGCGGTCAGCGATTGGCTGGTACGCGAGCAGCTGAATGCCGATACCTTGCGCCGCTCGCTGCGCCATGTGCGTGAGCGCGGCGTGCTGGTGGCCACCCTGCAACGGCTGGCCGAACAGGACCCGTTGACCGGTATCGCCAACCGCCAGGGTTTCCAGGCCTTGCTCACCGCGCGCCTGGCCGAGAACGAAGGCCGTGGCGTTGCCCTTGGCCACCTGGACCTGGACAACTTCCGCCACGTCAATGATGCGCTTGGCCATCAGAGCGGCGACCGCCTGATCCTGCAAGTGGTGGCACGCCTGAAGCAGCAGCTGGAGGCGGGTGACCAGCTGGCGCGCCTGGGCAGTGACGAATTTGCCCTGCTGATCGACACCCGCCGTGACGCCAACCGCGCCGAGTGGATGGCCGAGCGCATTGTCGAAGCGTTGGCCGAGCCGTACTGGATCGACGGCGAAAGCCTGCTGCTGGGTTGCAGCCTGGGCCTGGCCCATGCGCGCGTCCAGGGCGGGGCCGACCCGCTGATGTGGCACGCGCACATTGCCATGCGCCAGGCCAAGGGTAGCCAGGGCTGTACCTTCCACGTGTTCAACGAGCGTATCAACCGTAATGCCCGCAGCCTTGCCGACCTGGAGAGCGAACTGCGTCGCGCCTTGCGTCGTGACGAGCTGGAGCTGCATTACCAGCCGCGACTGAACCTGGCCGACGGGCGCATCGTCGGCCTGGAGGCGCTGGTGCGCTGGCGCCATGCCGAACGTGGCCTGTTGCCGCCCAGCGAGTTCGTGCCGCTGGCCGAGCAGAGTGGCCTGATCGTACCGTTGGGCTACTGGGTGATTTCCCGTGCCCTGCGTGACATGCAGGCACTGTGCGAGGGCGGGCTGGAGCCGTTGCACATGGCGGTCAACCTGAGTTTCCGCCAGTTCCAGGACAGCCAGTTGCTGGCGACCTTGAGCCGCCTGATAATCGAGCATGGTGTCGATGCCCGCTGGCTGGAGTTCGAGCTGACCGAAACCGCGGTGATGCGCCGCAACGAGCTGGTGCGCCAGACCATGGATGCCTTGGGGCGCCTGGGCGTGCGTTTCTCGCTGGATGACTTCGGCACCGGGTTCTCTTCGTTCGTGCACCTCAACAGCCTGCCGATCACCTTGCTCAAGGTGGACCGCAGTTTTGTGGCAGAGATGGAAATGCGTGAGGAGAACCGCAAGCTGGTGCACGCCATGATCAACCTGGCGCACAACCTCAACCTCGAAGTGGTGGCCGAGGGGGTGGAGAGTGAAGAGCAGCTGGCCTTGTTGCGCGGGTTCGGTTGTGACCAGGTGCAGGGCTTCCTGGTCAGCAAGCCTTTGCCGGTGGGCGAGTTGATGGAGTTCTTGCTGCAGGCGACCGGCTGCCAGTTGGGCGCAGCCCTTTAGGGCCCTTTCGCGGGTGAACCCGCTCCCACAGGCTATGCAGAGGATTCAGACCCTGCGCAGTCCCTGTGGGAGCGGGTTTACCCGCGAAGAGGCCCGCAAGTCAGGCCGAAGCCGTCGCCGCACCACCAATCCCGGCCTTACCCAAAAGCCGCTTCATCCGCCACTCAAAGCCAAAGGTCAGGGCCACCGCCGCACACGCCAGCCCCAACGCCAGCCCCCACCACACCCCGACCGCGCCACCGCCCAGGGTAAAGGTGAACAGCCAGGCGCTCGGTGCCCCCACTAGCCAATAGCACACCAGCCCGATCAGGAAAGTGGTCTTGGCGTCCTTCAGCCCGCGGATCGAACCCATGGCAATGGTCTGCATGCCGTCGAACAGCTCGAACCATGCCGCCACCGCCAGCAGCTGCACTGCCAGCTGGAAGATCGCCGCGAAGGCCGGGTCGTTGCGGTCGATGAACAGTCCCACCAGCGTATCGGGCAGGAGCCAGAACAACGCGGCGAAGGCAAACATGATCATCGCCCCGAAGCTGATGCCCACCCGCCCGGCGCTGCGCGCTGCCAGCAGGTTGCCGGCGCCGAAGTACAGCCCCACCCGCATGGTCACCGCGTACGACAAGCCGGTCGGCACCATGAACGCGGTGGAAACGATCTGCAGGGCGATCTGGTGCGCCGCCAGCTCGGTACTGCCCAGCACACCCATGCACAGCGCGGCGAAGGCGAACAGACCGACTTCCACCATGTAGGTACCACCAATCGGCAGGCCCAGCCGCCACAGTTCGCGCAGGGCCGGCAGCGACGGGCGCGACAGGCCCTTGCGTAGCGGGTAGGCGGCATAGGCCGGGTGCCAGCGAATATACAGCGCCAGGGCGATGGCCATGCCCATAGACACTACTGCGGTGACCAGGCCGATGCCCATCAGGCCCAGCTTCGGCAGGCCGAACATGCCTTCGATCAGCGCCACGTTGAGCAGGTAGTTGAGCACCGTGCCCACCAGGCTGATGATCATCACCGGGGTCGAGCGGCCCAAGGCGCTGGTGAAGCCGCGCAAGGCCATGAAGGTCAGGTAGCCGGGCAGGGCGAGGGGCAGCAGGGTGAGGAATTCGGCGGCCGAAGCCACGTTTTCCGGTTTTTGCCCGAACAGCAACAGCACCGGCTCGAGGTTCCACAGCACCAGCCCGGCGCACAGCGCCAGGCCCCAGGCCAGCCACAGGCCGTTCTGCGCCAGGCGGGTGGCGCCCTCGATGTCGTTGGCACCCTTGCGGATCGCCACCAATGTGCCGACCGCAGCGATCACGCCCAGGCAGAAGATCGACACGAACGAATAGCTCGCCGCGCCCAGGCCGCCGCCGGCCAAAGCCTGCGGGCTGATGCGGGCCATCATCAGGGTGTCGGTCAGCACCATCAGCATGTGCGCCAGTTGCGAGGCGATCAGTGGCCCGGCCAGGCGCAGCAAAGCCTTCAGTTCTGTAGTGGGCGCGACATGCATGGGACGGTCCTTCTTCCTGGGGCGATCAACGAAGGGCGATTCTGAAGCTTTGGTCAACTTTGCACAAAAGGATAAAAGCGATCGTTGGCATGAGTTGGACTCATGCATATATGCTTGCCGGTGAACCGTTCCCAGCCCGCATGGCAGGTGCCTCATGTCACGTCAGCTTCCTCCGTTGTATGCCCTGCGCGCATTCGAAGCCGCCGCCCGGCTGAGCTCGTTCACCCGTGCCGGTGAGGAGCTGTCGATCACCCAGAGCGCGATCAGCCGGCATATCCGTACATTGGAAGACCATTTCGCCTGTCGCCTGTTCATGCGCAATGGCCGCAGCCTGCAACTGACCGAAGCAGCGCGGGTGCTGCTGCCAGGCGTGCGGGAAGGCTTCGCTGCGCTGGAGCGGGCCTGCGAGAGCTTGCGTGGCGAGGACGGCATCCTGCGCATGAAGGCGCCTTCGACCCTGACCATGCGCTGGCTGCTGGCGCGGCTGAGCCGCTTCCGGCACCTGCAACCCGGCAACGAAGTGCAACTGACCAGTGCCTGGATGGACGTTG
This sequence comes from Pseudomonas sp. Marseille-Q3773, assembly GCF_916618955.1. Taxonomy (NCBI): domain Bacteria; kingdom Pseudomonadati; phylum Pseudomonadota; class Gammaproteobacteria; order Pseudomonadales; family Pseudomonadaceae; genus Pseudomonas; species Pseudomonas sp. Marseille-Q3773. Next base: position 4,272,356 of record NZ_OU745390.1, on the reverse strand, counting down.
ATCATGTGGACTTCAGCAACGAACCGTTCGACTGTGCGGTGCTGCTCAGCGACGGCGTGTTTCCGCCGGACTGGGAGGTGCGCCGGTTGTTCGCCGAACTGCTGATCCCGGTAGGTGCGCCGGACTTGCTCGCAGATGGCCCATGGGACGAACGACGGCTGGCCGGTATCGAGCTGCTGCACCCGACGCCGGACAAGCGCGACTGGCGCGCCTGGCTCGAGCGCATGGGCCTCGGCGACCAGGTTTCGCTCAAGGGCGGGCAGGTATTCGATACCCTGGAACTCGGCATGATCGCGGCCGCGCGCGGCTACGGCATCTCCATGGGAGACCTGCTGATGGTCGCCGAGGACGTGGCCCAGGGGCGCCTGAGCCTGCCGTGGCCGACCGCCGTTCCCAGCGGCATGGACTATTACATGGTGTGGCCGCGTACCCGCCCGGGCGGGGAGCGCTTGCGGCGCCTGAGCAGGTTCCTGCAGGACGAAGCGGCGGCGGTGGACCTGCCCGATGTGCAGATCCTGCCGACGCTTTGAATGCCAGGCGCAAAGGTTTGCGAATATCCCGGTCCGACACTCAAGTATTCCCTGGCGACGCCGATCAAGTGGCACCAGCGTCCCGGAAGAGGGCGCGCTTCCCGATGACAACAAGCGGGTGGCCCACGTGATCAGGACGATCCCGGCCTCTTGCCAGGAGCTTGACCATGTCTCAACCGCGTGCCCGAATCGCCTCGCAACTGGGGGTTGCCCTCGCCATCGTGCTGGCGCTGGTGATTTCCGGCAGTACCCTGTTCGCCTTGCGCTCGCTGGACGATGCCAACCTCGCCACCCGCCAGGCCCACCTGGCCAGCGAGGCGCGTTTGCTGGCCGACCAGCTCGCTACCTTCCACGGCTCGCTCAAGGACAACACCCAGCGCCTCAGCGGCCTGTTCGAGCGGCGCTTCGCCTCGGGCCTGTCCTTGCATGCGGGCGAGACCGTGCAGGTCGCCGGCCAGGCCACGCCTGCCCTGTACCTGGGCAACCAGCTGCTGAACAACGATTTCCAGCTGGTCGACGATTTCCAGCAGATGACCGCCGGCATTGCCACGCTGTTCGTGCGCAGCGGTGACGATTTCGTGCGCATCAGCACCAACCTGAAGAAGCAGGACGGCAGCCGTGCCATCGGTACCCTGCTCGATCGCCAGCACCCGGCCTATGCGCGACTGCTGGCCGGGCAGATGTATGTGGGCCGCGCCTTGCTGTTCGAGCGCAACTACATGACCCGCTATGTGCCGGTGAGCGATGCCAGCGGCCGGGTGATCGCCGTGCTGTTCGTCGGCTTCGACTACACCGACGCGCAAAATGCCCAGTTCGCCAACCTGGCGCGTTTCCGCATCGGCCAGACCGGTTCGTTGGCCTTGCGTGACGAGAAGGGTGCCTGGCTGGTACCACCGGCCAATGCCGACCAGCAGCTGTACAGCGCCACCGCGCCCTTCGCCGAAGGGCCCTGGACCGTGGTCGCCAGCATGCCGATGGCAGAAATTCGCCAAGTGACCTGGAGCGTCGGCCTGCGCCTGGCCATCGGCAGCCTGCTGGCGATGTTGCTGGCCGTCGCCGCCACGCTGTGGCTGTTGCGCCGCAAGCTGCGCCCGCTGGACGACCTGGTGCGCCAGGCAGAAGCGCTTGGGGCGGGAGACCTGGGGGCGCGCCTGAGCGTGACCAGCGATGACGAGATCGGCCAGCTGGCGCGAAGCTTCAACAAGATGGGTGAAGCACTGGCGACCATGGTCGAGCACATCCGCGGCGCCTCCGAGCAGGTCAGTACCCGTGCACGTTCGCTGGCTGGCCTGTCGGCCGGCGCGTGCGAAGGCATGGACCAGCAGTCCGGCGAAATCACCAGCATGGCTGGCGCGGTGGAAGAGTTCAGCGCCACCTCGATGAACATCGCCGACAACATGGCCGGCACCGAGCGCATGGCCCGTGACAACGCCCAGCAGACTCGCATCGGTCGCAATGCCATGGACGAGGCGTCGCGCTCGTTGACACAGATTGCCGAGGCGCTTGGCGGTACCGCTACGGTGATGGACAGCCTGGGCGCCCGCTCGCAGGAAATTGGCGGCATCATCAGCGTGATCACCGCGATCGCCGAGCAGACCAACCTGCTGGCGTTGAACGCTGCCATCGAGGCAGCCCGTGCCGGCGAGCAGGGGCGTGGCTTTGCCGTGGTGGCCGATGAGGTGCGAGGGCTGGCTGCGCGCACCCGTCAGGCCACGGACGAGATTTCCAGCATGATCACCAGCATCCAGCAGCAGACCGGGCACGCCATCACCACGCTGGAGCAAGGCAACCAGCTGATGCAGGAAGGCCTGGAGCGCAACGACAAGGTGGCCCAGGCGTTGGCGCGTATCGACGAGCAGAGCCGTGCGGCCGGTGAGCAATTTGCCGTGATCAGTACTGCGACCCAGGAGCAGAGCAGCACCGCGACGCTGCTCAGCCGTAACTTGCAGAGCATTGCCCAGGCCAACGGCGAGCAGCGCGAGGTGGCCAATGAACTGGCCTTCACCGCGCGTGAACTGGAAGGGTTGGCGGCACAGTTGCGCCAGGAAGTGGACCGCTTCCGCTGAAACCGCAGGGGGCGCCAGAGCGCCCCTTGCAACCTGAAACCTTACATCGAACCCAGGTTCAACGCTTGCGCACAGGCCTGCAGCGACCTTCGCTCGCTCAGCGCATACAGGGCCAGCTCATCCTGCACCTGCATGCCCAGCGCCGCTTCGAACGCAGCGCGGTTGGCATTGCTGCCGTACTCGGCGTGCGCATCGTCACCCAGGTTGGACTGGAAGATCCCTGCCGCACTCACCGGCAGGAAGTCCTCGTAAACCAGCGCTTCGTAGTGCACATGACCCGCTTCGATCAGCCCTTCCAGGGTGCTCGGGCGGTCATCCTGGTCACGCGCGGCCAGGCCTTTCTCGGTGGCGAAGTAGCGGAAGTACGCCAGCCCCTGCTGGCGCATCTGTGCCAGGTCGTCCGGGAATTCGGCAAAGGTCTCCTTCAGCAGCGCCATGTAGCGTTCGGCATTGGCCTCGGCCGGCACGCCACCCAGGGCGGCCCGAGTGGCATCGAGCAGCTTGTCGTACAGCTGGCGGCCTTTCGGCGTCAGGGCCGCACCGCGCTGTTCGATTTCGCCGAAGCGCGCGGTGTGGCTGCCTTCGCTGCCCTGCTGGTCGCTGAAGGCGACCTTTTCCTGCAGGGCCTTGAAGCTGGTCTGGCGCAGCAGGATCGGATGGCGGCGGGTAGGCGGGCCTTCGACCACAGCCTTTGGCGGGATGCCCTTGGCCGGCATGCCGGCCTGGATCGCATCGATGTCCAGCGTGCGCGGGGTCAGGTGGTTGATGTGCGGGCCCTTGAAGGCCACCACGTCGGCGATCAGGCGGTGCTGGTCGTGCAGCTGCTGGTACTGCTCCGCAGTAACGGTGGCGTCATGGTGCCAACGGAAGGTGTGCAGCGCTTCCTGCACGAATGCCTCGGCATCTGCGGCGTTCAGGCCACCATCGCGTTCGCACTGGGCAATCAGTTCAAGGGCGCGGTCGGTGAAGATCTTGCGTTTGGCCAGGATGCTCTCTGCCAATGTACGCAGCTGCGGGTTGTCGATCAGTTCCAGGCGCAGCAGCGAGGTGAACACGCGGAACGGGCTGACGTGCAGCGACTGCTCGTGCACTGCGCGGAAGGCGGTGGAGTGAACCGGCACCCCGGCGGAGCTGAGGTCGTAGTAGCCAACCGGCTGCATGCCCATCACCGCGAACAGGCGGGCAATGGTTGCCAGCTCTTGCGCAGTGCCGACGCGGATGGCCCCGTGGCGCTCCTGGTCCAGCCGTTCGATCTCGCCTGTCCAGCGCAGAGCCTCGGCGACTTCAGGTTGCCGGGCCATGACCTGCTGGTTGATTTCGCTCACCAGCTCCAGCAGCGTGCCGTACAGGGGCACTTCCTGTTTGTACATGAGCGACATGGCGGCGGAGAACTGCGCGCGGATGTTGTCGGGGCTGACGAAATCGTGGGCGGGCATCGCTAGCTTCCATTGGTTGGGTTCGGACGCTTACATGAAAGCGGGGAATGCACTTGGCTTACAAGCGAAAAAAAGTGAGTGTGTCATTCCTTTTTTGATCGACCTCAAGGGCCCTTTCGCGGGCACGCCCGCTGCCACAGCGTTCAGACCTTGCGCGGACCCTGTGGGAGCGGGCGTGCCCGCGAAGAGGCCCTCAAGCCGAGAGCTGCTCGCGAATCCACTCCACCAACGCCCGCACCTTAGGCACCTCCGCTGCATGCTCGGCATACGCCAGGTAATGCGCCCCGGCACTGGGCATCGCATGGTTCCACGGCATCACCAGGCTGCCCTCGGCCAGTTCCTTCGCCGCCAGGTAGCGCGGCACCAGTGCCACCCCGCACCCGGATTGCGCCGCGCTCAAGGCCATATAGAACGTATCGAAGCGCGGGCCGTGGTAGGCGCTGACGCTTTCCAGGCCCAGCTCCAGAAACCATTCGTGCCACGCCTCAGGTCGCGAGGTGCTCTGCAGCAGCACCAGTTCCGCCAATTGCCCGGCATCGACCAGTTCGCGGCCGGCCAGCAGCTCCGGTGCGCACACCGGCACCACCTCTTCACCGAACAACTCCATGCAGGTGGCCCCCGGCCAGGTGCCCTGGCCATAGAAGAACACCACGTCCGCCGAACCCTGCAGCAAGGCGAACGGCTCCATCTCGTTGCGGATGTCGAGGTGGATATTGCTGTGGCGTTTGCCAAAACCCTTGAGGTGCGGAATCAGCCAGCGCACGCCGAAACTCGGCTGGGTGGCTACCTTCAATATCTCGGTCTGCTCGCCGTAGGTGAGCACGTAGCGGCTGGACATGTCGACCTGGGTGAGGATCTTGTTGACCTCGGCCAGGTACAGGCTGCCGGCTGGGGTCAGCTGCAGGCGGCGGCGGATGCGCAGGAACAGGTGGTGGCGCAGCATGTCCTCCAGCTGCGCCACCTGCTTGCTGACCGCGCTCTGGGTCAGGTGCAATTCTTCGGCGGCACGGGTAAAGCTCAAATGGCGGGCTGCAGCTTCAAAGCACTGCAGGGCGGTCATGGACGGCACCAGGCGTTTGGACATAGCGGTCTCTGCGGCTCAAATCATTACCTGACGGAATGATATGCGGAATAAAGGTCGTTTGTTGTACCTATGTGATCGGATTAATACTGATCCACATCATTTTTCCACCCCATCACCCGATGTAGGAGAAGCACAATGGTTGCTGGATTGCTCGAGCGCCTTGGCGTTGCCGCCGAGGCTTACACCCAGGGCGACTACCCTGTTCATACGCCGATCGACGGCAGCCAGATCGCCTCGGTGAAACTGCTCGGCAAGGCCGAGACCATCGCTTGTATCGACCAGGCGCAAGGCGCCTTCGAGGCCTGGCGCAGCGTGCCGGCCCCGCGCCGTGGCGAACTGGTGCGGTTGTTCGGTGAAGTGCTGCGTGAGCACAAGGCTGACCTCGGCGAGCTGGTATCGATCGAAGCCGGCAAGATCACCCAGGAAGGCCTGGGCGAAGTGCAGGAAATGATCGACATCTGCGACTTCGCTGTTGGCCTGTCGCGCCAGTTGTACGGCCTTACCATCGCCTCCGAGCGCCCCGGCCACCACATGCGTGAAACCTGGCACCCGCTGGGCGTGGTCGGTGTGATCAGTGCCTTCAACTTCCCGGTCGCAGTCTGGGCCTGGAATACCGCCCTGGCCTTGGTGGCCGGTAACTCGGTGGTGTGGAAACCCTCGGAAAAGACCCCGCTGACCGCCCTGGCCTGCCAGGCGCTGTTCGAAAAAGCCCTGAAAGCCTTCGGCGATGCCCCGGCAGGCCTGGCGCAACTGGTGATCGGTGGCCGTGAAGCTGGCGAAGCCCTGGTCGACGACCCGCGCGTCCCATTGGTCAGCGCCACTGGCAGCACCCGTATGGGCCGGGAAGTAGGCCCGCGTGTGGCCGCCCGCTTCGGTCGCAGCATCCTGGAACTGGGCGGCAACAACGCCATGATCCTGGCCCCGAGTGCCGACCTGGACCTGGCCGTGCGCGGCATCCTGTTCTCCGCTGTCGGTACCGCTGGCCAGCGTTGCACCACCTTGCGCCGGCTGATCGTGCACCGCTCGATCAAGGACGAAGTGGTTGCCCGCGTCAAGGCCGCCTACGGCAAGGTGCGCATCGGCGACCCACGCAAGGACAACCTGGTTGGCCCGCTGATCGACAAGCAGTCGTTCGATGCCATGCAGGGTGCGCTGGCCAAGGCCCGTGATGAAGGCGGCCAGGTGTTCGGCGGCGAGCGCCAGCTGGCCGACCAGTACCCGAACGCCTACTACGTGTCGCCAGCCATTGCCGAAATGCCGGCGCAGAGCGACGTGGTGCGCCACGAAACCTTCGCCCCGATCCTGTACGTGCTCGCCTACGACGATTTTGAAGAGGCCCTGCGCCTGAACAACGAAGTGCCACAAGGCCTGTCGTCGTGCATCTTCACCACCGACATCCGTGAGGCCGAGCGCTTCCAGAGTGCTTCGGGCAGCGACTGCGGTATCGCCAACGTCAACATCGGCACCAGCGGCGCCGAGATCGGCGGTGCGTTCGGTGGCGAGAAGGAAACCGGCGGTGGTCGTGAGTCCGGTTCGGACGCCTGGAAAGGCTACATGCGTCGCCAGACCAACACCGTGAACTACTCGCGCGAGCTGCCGCTGGCCCAGGGTATCGTGTTCGACTGATCGGCTGATGCTGCATGGCCGGGGGCCTGGCCCCCGGTTCGCGGGTAAACCCGCTCCCACAGGTACAACACAGTTTTCGAAACCTGTGATGCACCTGTAGGAGCGGGTTTACCCGCGAATGGGCCGCACAACGGCCCCAAACAAGAACAAATTGCTGGAGCCGGGCCATGTCCGAACTGCGTCAACAATGCTTGTGGGAATTCGTCACGGAACCGAGCGTCGCCACCCAGGCCCTGGCCGGTGAGCACAAGGCCGATATCTGCGTGATCGGTGGCGGCATTACCGGCCTGTCAGCGGCCATCCACTTGCTCGAGCAGGGCAAGTCGGTGGTCCTGCTGGAAGCCTGGAAGATCGGCCATGGTGGCTCCGGGCGCAACGTCGGCCTGGTCAACGCCGGTACCTGGATTCGCCCTGACGATGTCGAAGCCACCCTCGGCCTGCAGCAGGGCAGCCGCCTGAACAAGGTGCTGGGTGAGGCCCCGGCTGAGGTGTTCGCCATGATCGAGCGCCTTGGCATCGACTGCCAGGCGCAGCACAAAGGCACCTTGCATATGGCGCACAACGCCACCGGCATCGCCGACCTCGAAGCCCGCCACGAACAATGGCGCCGCCGGGGTGCCGATGTGGAGCTGCTGACCGGCGCCCAATGCCAGGAATACTGTGGTACCGACAAGATCTCCGCCGCGCTGCTCGACCGCCGCGCCGGCACCATCAACCCCATGGGCTACACCCAGGGCCTGGCCGCTGCGGTGGCGCGCCTGGGCGGCAAGCTGTTCCAGCAGTCCTCGGTCGAGGGCCTGGAGCGTGACGGCGATGCCTGGCGAGTGAAGACCGCACGTGGCTCGGTGCGCGCCGACAAGGTGGTGATTTCCACCGGTGCCTACACCGAAGGCGACTGGAGCAACCTGCAGAAGCAGTTCTTCCGCGGTTACTACTACCAGGTGGCGTCCAGGCCGTTGCACGGCGCTGCCGCCGACAAGGTACTGCCGCATGGCCAGGGTTCGTGGGACACCCGCACCGTGCTCAGCAGCATCCGCCGCGACGACCAGGGCCGCCTGCTGCTGGGCAGCCTCGGCCGGGTGGACAACAAGCCGGCCTGGTTCGTACGCAGCTGGGCCGACCGGATCCAGAGCCACTACTACCCCGAGCTGGGCAAGGTCGAATGGGAGATGCACTGGACCGGCTGCATCGACTTCACCCCCGACCACCTGATGCGCCTGTTCGAGCCAGCGCCGGGGCTGGTGGCAGTCACCGGCTACAACGGGCGTGGCAATACCACCGGGACCGTGATCGGCCGAGCGTTTGCCGAGTTCCTGCTGAAGGGCGAGGCGGGCAGCCTGCCAATTCCGTTCTCGCCGATGAAGGGGGTGAGTGCACCTTCGCTGCGCACTGCATTCTACGAGTCCGGGTTCTCGCTGTACCACGCTGGGCAATGCCTGAGGGTTGTGCTGTAAGCCCTGCGCGGCGTTCGCAGGCGCGTGGCGGCCCAGGCTTACTTGTGCAACCAGCTCAGGAAGCCGCCTTTCTTGATCGAAGCCGGCTTCTGCAGCAACAGCGACTCGCGGCTCTGCCGCCTGAAGCGCTGCAACTTGCCCAGCGCTGCCTGCACCTCGCCACGTTGCACCAGGCAGCTTTTTACCTGTTCCTTGTCGATGCGATACAGGACGCAACTGGTCAACGTGCGGAACTCGGCAAACGAGTCGTCCTCATCGATGATGCCCTCGATCCCCAGCACCTCACCGGGCCCCATGCGCCCGGCCTCCACCAGCCTGTCGCCATCGCGGATCGACGCCGAAACAACGCCGCTGCCAATCACCAGCAGGTGCTCGGATTGCTCGCCCACGCCCAGGATCACCTGGTCTGCCAGGTACTCCACTGCCGTCATGCGCTGGCTCAAGGCATCCCGTTCTTCATCGCTCAGCGAACGGAACACCCGCACTTCGTCCAGCACCTCGCGCTGGCGGCTGCGCGGCGGCATGGCCAGGTCCACGTTCCACATCACCCCGCTGGCCTCCAGGTGCCGGTGCGCCAGGTCGAACAGCTGGTTGCGTGCTTCACCCTTGACGCCCGCGTCGGCGACGAAGCCGCTGGCCTCGTACTCCACTGACTCCAGCGTCGATGCCTTCACCGCGACCTTCGGCTTTGGCGTGGCAAGAATGGCGCTGACGCCTTGCAAGGCTTTTTCCAGCGCATCGAACACCCGCTTGGGGCGCACCTTGGCCGGCACCACCACACTGATCGATACGCCATGTACGTCGGCCGGGCGGCTGTGGTTGAGCAGCCGCGCCTTGGCTGCCACCGAATTGGGAATCACCGCCAGGCTGCCGCTGCCGGTGAGCAGGCGGGTGGCTCGCCAGTCGATTTCCAGCACCTTGCCTTCGGTGCCGTCAATCGAGATCGAATCGCCAATCTGGTAGGGCCGCGTGGTGTTCAGGATGATGCCGCTGAATACGTCTGCCAACGTGCTTTGCAGTGCCAGGCCGATGACGATGGCCATCACCCCGGAGGTGGCCAGCAGGCCTTTCACCGGCAACTGCAGCACATAGCCCGCCGCGGCGACCACGGCGGCGAGGAAGATCAACGCCCCCAGCACATCCTGCAGCAAGCGCCCGCCGTGGCTGCCACGGGCTCCCAGCAACAGGCCGAACACCACCGTCACCGTACGTGCGCCGAACAGCCACCAGCCGATGGCAAGTACCGTGGCCAACAGGTTGCGTGAGACATCGTCGGCCCAGGGGGGCGGTTGCAGTGGGCTCATGCCGGCGGCCACCAGTACCGAGCTGAACAGCACGAACAGCACCAGCCGCGCGCCGATGCGCCAGGCCCGGTGCTGGAGGGGAATGAGCTGCCAGAGCACGAGGTCGAGCAGGATCAGGGCGATGCCGAGCAGCAGCGGGTATGACTGGATGAACGCCAGCATGGAGGTCTCGGGGGTAGGGGAGGGCTGTGGGTAGTAATAGAGCAGGTTGGCCGGACAGGCAATGGTGCCTGTGCCGGCCTCTTCGCGGCTAAAGCCGCTCCCACAGGTACTGCGCACGGTTCAAATCCAGCGCAACCCCTGTGGGAGCGGCTTTAGCCGCGAAAGGGCCGGTACAGCCCACACAAACTATCGTTCATAAAATAGAACGCTAGAGCCAAAAATCGCTATCTACCGCCAAAAAGGTCATGGTTTTAATCTTCTCCCATCAACGCGAAACACCCCACTTACTGAAAAATCAAAACCCTTTGGAGCACAGACCATGAGCAAATTCACCTACAACCGCCTGAACAAAGACGACGCCGCTGTCTTGCTGGTCGACCATCAGGCTGGCCTGCTGTCGCTGGTGCGCGACATCGAGCCGGACGCGTTCAAGAACAACGTGCTGGCCCTGGCCGACCTGGCCAAGTTCTTCAACCTGCCGACCATCCTCACCACCAGCTTCGAGCAAGGCCCGAACGGCCCGCTGGTGCCCGAGCTGAAAGCACTGTTCCCGGACGCTCCGTACATCGCCCGCCCAGGCCAGATCAATGCCTGGGACAACGAAGACTTCGTCAAGGCCGTGAAGGCCACCGGCAAGAAGCAACTGATCATTGCCGGTGTGGTGACTGAAGTGTGCGTAGCGTTCCCGGCTCTGGCGGCTCTGGAAGAAGAGTTCGATGTATTCGTGGTGACCGATGCTTCCGGCACCTTCAACGCCATGACCCGCGACGCTGCCCACGACCGCATGAGCCAGGCCGGTGCGCAACTGATGACCTGGTTCGGCGTGGCCTGTGAACTGCACCGCGACTGGCGCAACGACATCGAAGGCCTGGCGGCGCTGTGCTCCAACCACATCCCCGACTACCGCAACCTGATTACCAGCTACAACGCCTTCAACGCCAACAAGTAAACCACGCTCCCGGGCACCGCCAGTCGGTGCCCGGCCAGTGCAGCACACCCGTCCAATCCTCCGCCCGTCCGCCGTTGCACAGTGGATGCGGGCAAGCTCATCCCAAGGAACGCCGATGAACACCGCATTCCAAGACAATCGCAACGTGGTGACCCTGGTCATCCAGCACAAGGTCCGCGCCGCGTCGCTGGCCGCCTACGAAGCCTGGCTCAAGCGCACGGTCAGCGCCGCCCGCCGGCAGCCTGGGCACCTGGACGTCAATGTCATCCGCCCCGATGACGGCGGGCTGCACTTCACCACCGTGGTGCGCTTCGCCGACGCCAGCCTGTTGCAGGCCTGGGTCAACTCGGCCGAGCGCCAGGCACTGGTCACCGAGGTGTTGCCGTTGCTCGAAGGCGGTGACCACACCCAGGTGCATGACGACCCGGAGTTCTGGTTCACCCCGCCGAGCACCCGCGCAGCGCAACCGCCGCGCTGGAAGCAGGCGCTGCTGACCTACCTGGTGATCTGCCCGATGACCCTGATCGTTCCGCAGCTGTTGGCGCCGCTGTTCGCGCGCTTTCCGCAGTTGGGCGGTGCAATTACCGGCAACCTGATCAGCAACCTGTTCGTCATCCTGCCCGTGGTGTTCTACATCATGCCCTGGGTCACCCGTCGCTGCGCCAACTGGTTGCGCGGCTGAGCAAGCCTTTACCTCGACATTTTCAAGGAGATACCAACATGAGCACGTTCGTTACCCGCGATGGCACTTCGATCTACTTCAAGGACTGGGGCAGTGGCAAGCCCGTGCTGTTCAGCCACGGCTGGCCGCTGGATGCCGACATGTGGGACTCGCAGATGGAGTTCCTGGCCAGCCGCGGTTACCGCGCCATCGCCTTCGACCGCCGTGGCTTCGGCCGTTCGAGCCAGCCGTGGAGCGGCTACGACTACGACACCTTCGCCGACGACATCGCCCAGCTGATCGAACACCTTGACCTGCGCGAGGTGACCCTGGTGGGCTTCTCGATGGGCGGTGGCGATGTCAGCCGCTACATCGCCCGTCACGGTAGCGAGCGTGTGGCCGGCCTGGTCTTGCTGGGCGCAGTGACGCCGATCTTCGGCAAGCGTGACGACAACCCACAGGGTGTCGACCTGTCGGTGTTCGAAGGCATCCGCGCCGGCCTGCGTGCCGACCGGGCGCAGTTCATCGCCGATTTTGCCACGCCGTTCTATGGCCTGAACCATGGGCAGCAGGTGTCCCAGGGCGTGCAGACGCAAACCTTGAACATCGCGCTGATGGCATCGATCAAGGGCACCCTGGATTGCGTGACGGCGTTTTCCGAGACCGACTTCCGTCCGGACATGGCCAAGGTCGATGTGCCGACCCTGGTGATCCACGGCGACGATGACCAGATCGTGCCGCTGGAAACCACCGGCAAGCAGGCGGCGGAGCTGATTCGCGGAGCTGAACTGAAGGTGTATGCCGGGGCGCCGCACGGGTTTGCCGTGACGCATGCCCAGCAGCTGAACGAGGACCTGCTGGCGTTCCTGCAGAAGTAATTGCGGGCAGCATTCCGGCTCGCCCGCTCCTTTCCGAGGGAGCGGGCGCACCCGCGAAAAGGCCAGCCCAGGCAGCACAACGCTTGAACAGGGCTAACCTTCTACAACCCACCGCACATCCATCCAAGCCCTGGCCCTGCACTCACCGGCATGCTCCGCAGTTGCGCCTGCCGGCGCCGCCACCAGACGGAGAAGACCATGTCACAGGACCGCAACGACAAGACCCGTCGCCAGTTCCTCGCCACCAGCAGCGTGCTCGGTGCCGCCGGTGCGCTCTGGTCCGCATTGCCCTTTACCGGTTCCGCTTACGCATCCACTCAAGGAGGTTCCATGACCGCCGACCTGATTCTGTTCAACGGTAAACTGCACACCGTTGATCGTGAAAAACCCACCGCGACCGCCGTCGCCATCAAGGATGGCCGTTTCATCGCCGTGGGCAACGACGCCGAGGCCATGGCCCACAAGGGCGCCTCCACGCAGATCATCGATCTCAAGCAGCGCACGGTCATTCCGGGCCTGAACGACTCGCACCTGCACCTGATTCGTGGTGGCCTGAACTACAACCTGGAGCTGCGCTGGGAAGGCGTGCCGTCGGTGGCCGATGCCCTGCGCATGCTCAAGGACCAGGCCGCGCGCACGCCCACCCCGCAGTGGGTGCGCGTGGTCGGTGGCTGGAACGAATTCCAGTTCGCCGAAAAACGCATGCCCACCTTGGAAGAAATCAACCAGGCCGCCCCGGACACGCCAGTGTTCCTGCTGCACCTGTATGACCGCGCGTTGCTCAACCGCGCTGCGCTCAAGGCTGTCGGCTACAGCAAGGACACGCCCAACCCGCCGGGTGGCGAGATCCAGCGTGACAAGTTCGGCAACCCGACCGGCATGCTGATTGCCCGCCCCAACGCGATGATTCTCTACGCCACCCTGGCCAAGGGGCCGAAGTTGCCGCTGGAGTACCAGGTCAACTCTACCCGCCAGTTCATGCGCGAACTCAACCGCCTGGGCCTGACCAGCGCCATCGATGCCGGTGGTGGCTACCAGAACTTCCCGGACGACTACCAGGTGATCCAGCAGCTCGCCGACAACAACCAGTTGACCGTGCGCATCGCCTACAACCTGTTCACCCAGAAGCCCAAGGAAGAGCTGGACGACTTCCGTAAGTGGACCTCCAGCGTCAAACTGCACAGCGGCACCGACTTCCTGCGCCACAACGGCGCCGGCGAGATGCTGGTGTTCTCCGCCGCCGACTTCGAGGACTTCCTCGAACCGCGCCCGGACCTGCCGCAGACCATGGAGCAAGAGCTGGAGCCGGTGGTGCGCCACCTGGTCGAGCAGCGCTGGCCATTCCGCCTGCACGCCACCTACAACGAATCGATCACACGCATGCTCGACGTGTTCGAGAAGGTCAACCGCGACATTCCGTTCAACGGCCTGCCGTGGTTCTTCGACCACGCCGAAACCATCACCCCGCAGAACATCGAACGCGTGCGTGCGCTGGGCGGTGGTATCGCCATCCAGGACCGCATGGCCTTCCAGGGTGAATACTTCGTCGACCGCTACGGCGCCAAGGCTGCCGAGCAGACCCCGCCGATCAAGCGCATGCTCGACATGGGCGTGCCGGTGGGGGCTGGTACCGACGCCACCCGCGTGTCCAGCTACAACCCATGGACCTCGTTGTACTGGTTGGTCAGCGGCAAGACCGTCGGTGGCATGGAGCTTTACCCTGAAGGCCTCAGCCGCGACACTGCATTGCAGCTATTTACCCAGGGCAGCGCCTGGTTCTCCAGCGAGCAGGGCAAGAAGGGGCAGATCAAGGTGGGCCAGCTGGCCGACCTGGCGGCATTGTCGCTGGACTTCTTCAGCGTCGATGAAGAAGCGATCAAGGGCATCGAGTCGGTGCTGACCGTGGTCGATGGCAAGGTGGTGTACGCTGCGGCCGAGTTCGACAAGCTCGGCCCGCCACAGGTGCCGGTGCTGCCGGAGTGGTCGCCGGTGACCAAGGTGCCGGGTCACTGGCGCGTGGGTACGCCATCGCTGGCGGCAGCGGCGCACCAGTGCGTCGGGCCTTGCGGGGTGCATGCGCACAGCCATGAGAAGGCGCGGCATTCGAATGTGCCGGTGAATGACTTCCAGGGTTTCTGGGGGGCGTTGGGTTGTTCGTGCTTCGCTTTCTAAGCTGAGCGGATGTGAAGAAGGGGCCAGTATCTGGCCCCTTTTTTTGTTCCTTCAGTGCTGGCCCCTTCGCGGGCTTGCCCGCTCCCACAGGTACACCACAGCCCTCACGCTTTGTGCGATCCCTGTGGGAAGGGGGCGAGCCCGCGAAGAGGCCGGAAAAGCCAACATCAATGGTGAGCCTTGTGCTCACCTCCAGCCAACAGATGCCGGATCTTCACTTCCACCCCATCGGTCTGCAACATCCGCACTCGGGCCTCGATCTTCAGCTCACCCCGGGTCACCCGGTGGTGGTGCCGCAAATGCTCCAGCCACGACTCTTCAAAAAAGAACTCCAGCCACACTGCCGGATCGGCACTGTCGCGCATCAACCCCCACGACAATGCGCCATTGCGCTTGCGCATCGCCTCCAGCTCCCGCGCGGCCCGCTGGAAGGCGGCGGCCTTGGCCGGTTCGATGTGGTACTCGACGGTGACCATCACTGGCCCGTTGTCCTGGTCCAGCTCATCGCTCAGCACCGGCACCGGCCAGTGCAGCGACGGGGTCAGCTCTTCGGCTTCGGTTTCCGGCAGCGTCACCCTGCAGGTCAGCAAGGTGCCGAAAGCCAGCCCGCCTGCGGCCAGCAGCAAGCTCAGGGTGATCGATGCATGACTGGCCAGCGTGCCCCACAGCAGCCCGCCAGCGGCCATGGCACCGAAGAAGATCAGGATGTACACCGACAACGCGCGCGCCCGCACCCAGGCCGGCACCGAGGTCTGCGCCGCCACTTGTAGGTTGGACAGCACTGCGATCCACGCCGCGCCGCTGAGCAGCATCGCCGGCAATAGCACATAAAAGTTACGCACCAGCGCCAAGGCCAACAGGAACAGGGCATACAGCAGGCTGGCCAGCATCACCAGGCGGTCGCGACTGATGCGTTCGCGCAGGCGTGGCAGCAAGGTGGCGCCAGCCACTGCGCCAATACCGATGGCGGCCAGCAGCAGGCCGAAATCTGCTGCGCTGCCGCGCATCTCGCCACGCACGATCAGCGGCAGCAGCGAAGTACCGGCACTGGCGCAGAAAAAGAACGCCAGCGCGCGCAGCATCACCGCCTGCAACGGTTTGGCACTGCGGGCGAAACGCAAGCCGGTACGCATGGCGCCAACGAAGCGCTCGGCCGGCAGCAGTGGCTCCTTCACTTCGCGTTTCCACAGCAACAACACCAGGATCACGCCAGCGAACGAGATGGCATTCAAGGCAAAGGTCAGCCACGGGCCGACCATGCTCACCACTACCCCTGCCAATGCCGGGCCGATGGCACGGGACACATTGATGCCGACACTGGAAAGCGCCACTGCGTTGGCCAGGTCCTGCTTGCCCACCAGCTCCGGCGTCAGCGCGCTCCACGCCGGCATCATCAGTGCCGTACCGATGCCCAGCGCCAGGGTCAGTACCAGCAGCAAGGTGACGTTCATCAGCCCGAGCAAGGTCAGGGCCGCCAGTACAGCGGCCACGCCGGCCATCCACAGTTGCACCAGCAACAGGTAGCGGCGCTTGTCGACGATATCCGCCGCGGCGCCGGCCGGCAGGGCCAGGAAGAACATCGGCAGCGAGCCGGCCACCTGGATCAGCGCCACGTGCAGCGGGCTGGCCGACAGCGTGGTCATCAGCCAGCCGGCGCCTACCTCGTGCATCCAGGTGCCGATGTTGGAGGCAATGGTGGCGAGCCACAGCATGCGGAAGGTGGTGTTGCGCAACGGGCTCCAGGCGCCTGAAGGGGATGTGCTCATGTCAGAAGCTGCCTTTGAGTGGGTATTCGATGATCAGGTAGAGGCGATCGATGTCATCGCCGGCCTGGGCCTGGTTGGCGCGGTGGCTGACATGGGAGAGCGACAGGCTCAAGTCCCTGGCGGCGCCCGACTGCACCACGTATTTCAGGTCGATGTCGCGCTCCCAGTGCTTGCCGCCCTGGCCATACTGGCCGACGTAGGCGCCGCGTGCCGGGGCGTGGCTGCCGTCGATGCCGCGGCCGCTGACGTAGCGGCCCATCAGGCTCAGGCCGGGCACACCGAGGGTGGCGAAATCGAGGTCATGGCGGATTTGCCAGGAGCGCTCGCCGGGGCCGTTGAAGTCGGCGTACTTGATCGAGTTGGCCAGGTAGATGGAGTCGCCACCGACGAAGTCGAACGGGGTGTCGCCTTCGACCTTCTGATAGCCCAGGCTCAGCGCCTGGGCACCGAAGCTGTACCTGGCCAGCAAGCTGTAGGCGAGGGTGTCGATCGCCCCGGCGCTGGCGTTGCCGGTGTCGCGGGTCTTGTACAGGTTACCGTCCAGGCGCCAGTTGCCCTCGGCAAGGTTCAGGTTGAGATAGGCCTGGCGCCAGGTGTCCTGCAACTGCCCGGCGTACAGCGCAGCGCCAAATGGGCCTGGGGGCGCGAAGGTGGCGCCGGCCAGGCTGATGGCGTGGTTGGCGGTGCTGGCGCCGTAGCCGCTGAAATCATCATGGCTAGCGCTGTTGTCCTGGTTGTTGAAGGCAGTGAAGCGCCCGGCTTGCAGGCGCCAGTCGGGCAGGCTGCGGTTCTCCAGCAACCAGCCGGTGGCATATTCCGGGTGCAGGCGTTTGTCGGCGGTATCGAACACCGGGGTTTCCACGGTCATCTCGCCGTAGCGCAGCTGGGTGTCGCCCAGGCGCAGCTTGAGTGCAGCGCCGGCACTGGAGTAGCCGGACTCGGCGCGGCCATCACTGTCGCGCGGCAGCAGGCCGGTACCGGCATGGCCGCGACCGCCGTCGAGCTTGAAGCCGAGAAAACCGTGGGCATCGATACCGACGCCGAGCGTGCCTTCGGTGAAACCGGAACGGATGTCGCCGATGAAGCCCTGGGCCCATTCCTGGCGGTAGTTCTGGCCGCTACCGGAGGGCGAGCGGAAGTCGCTGTGCAGGAAGTAGTTGCGGCTGAGCAGCGACCAGCCAGCTTCGTCGGCCTGGCTGAGCAGTGGGCAGAGGGCAAGGGTGGCGAGCAGGGCGCGGCCTGGTCCGGGGTTTGCGCGGATCATGGGGGCTCCAGCGGGGATGATCCGGGACTATGGATGAAGGATAGGCCAGGGGTCTTGTAAGGGTGTGCTGGAGGGCAGGTGGGCTAGTCAGCGAACGCCTGCACAATCGCTTCGATCACCGCCCGTACACGGGCGGTACGCCGCACGTCCTGATGGGTCACCAGCCAGATGTCATAAGGCTTGCCGTGCGCCCACACCTGTTGCAACCCATCCCGCTCACCCAGCGGCACCGGCAACTCGCCCAACCCGAGCCCGCTGGCCAGTGCCCGCCGCACCATCAACCCTGAGGTGCAGGTCATGGCAATGCGCCCGCGTGCGATCGGCTCACCAGCCAGCATCACCTCCTTGCCGCTGTCCAGATAAGGTTGGTAGACCACCAGCTCATGCCCGGCAAACCTGCTGCCCGGCGCGGGTTCGCCAAAGCGCTGCAGATAATCCCGTGAAGCGAACAGGCCACTCTGCCAGCGTGCCAGCCGGCGCACCACCAGCTCCGGGTTGTCCGGTTTTTGCGTGCGCACGGCAATATCCGCTTCGCGCTGGCTGAGGTTGAGCATTTGCGTGGAAGCCTGCAGCTGCACCTCTATTCCGGGATGTTCCATGCGTAGCCGGGCAACCGCGGGAATGATGAAGTCCAGGGCGAAGGAGTCGGTAGTGGTGACCCGGACCACGCCGCCAAGGCGGTCGTCGAGGCCGAGTACCTGCCGCTGCAGGCCGGCGGCGGCAGCTTCCATCTCGACGGCTGCGCGCATCGCCGTTTCGCCAGCGGGGGTCAGCGTATAGCCACTGGCCGCACGCAGGAACAGCGTGGCGTGCAGCGCTTGTTCCAGCGAAGCAAGGCGGCGGCCGACCGTCGCCTGGTCGACACCCAGGCTGCGGGCTGCGCCGCGCAGCGTCCGCTCCCGGCACAGGGCGAGAAAGACACGGGTGTCGTCCCAGTTCATCAGGTTGTCCTCTGTGATGCAAAAATGCATGCCTGCAATGAGAAATCGCTGCGATATTTCATCGCCTGGCGACTTTATGCTTTTCCCATCGCCATCAACAAGCGCTGCCTGGTGCAAGGGAAGAACATGACTGCAGAAACTCAACGCGCGCCCTGGCTGCCGATCTGGGCCGGGCTGTGTGCCAGCCTGGTCGGTATCGGCCTGGCGCGGTTTGCCTATACACCGCTGGTGCCGGCGCTGATCGAGGCGCACTGGTTCGCGAGCTCGGCGGTGGTCTACCTGGGCGCGGCCAACCTCGCCGGCTACCTGGTCGGCGCCCTGGCCGGCAGGCCGCTGGCAAGGCGCTGGTCGAGCGCAGCGGTATTGCGCGGCATGATGGTGCTGGTCAGCCTGGCATTCCTGGCCTGTGCCTGGCCGCTGTCGGTTGCCTGGTTCTTTGCCTGGCGCCTGCTTTCGGGCGTTGCCGGCGGGGTGATCATGGTGCTGGCGGCCAGCGCGATCCTGCCACATGTCGCTACCGCGCGGCGGGGCCTGGCCAGCGGCGCGATCTTCCTTGGCATTGGCCTGGGCATCGCCGGTGCTGCCAGCCTGGTACCGTGGCTGCTTGGCCAAGGGCTGCAGGAAACCTGGTTCGGGCTGGCCGCGTTGTCACTGCTGTTGAGCCTCAGCAGCTGGGGCGGGTGGCCGGCCGAGCAGGAGCATCAACAGGGCGGCCATGCGCCGGGCCCGGCTGCAGTTTCACCGGCGGTGCTGGTACTGTTCGGGCAATACGCGCTGATGGCCACCGCGTTGGTGGCGCCGATGATGTTCCTGGTGGACTACGTCAGTCGTGGGCTGGGCGCAGGCACTCATGCCGGCGCAATGATCTGGGGGTTGTATGGCCTGGGGGCTATCGCCGGCCCGGTGCTCTACGGGTTGCTGGCTGACCATCTGGGGGCGCGTGCCGGCATCCGCTGGGTGTTGCTGGCACAACTGGCTGCCCTGGCTGTGCTGCTGGGTAGCCACGACCTGCGCCTGCTGGGGGCCGCAGCGCTGCTGATCGGCTCGTTCCCGCCCGGCATCGTGCCGCTGGCGCTGGCGCGGGTCCATCAACTGGTGCCGGGGCATGCCCGACAGAATGCTACCTGGAGCCGTGCTACGGTGTCCTTCGCCAGCTTCCAGGCCATTGCCGGCTACGCCTATTCGGCGCTGTTCGCCGCCAGCGGTGGCCACTACGGCGTGCTGTTCGCCGTGGCGGCCGGTGCCGTGGTGCTGGCGCTGCTGGTGGACATGCTGGCCAGCGACAATCAGGCCATGTCGCTGATGGCGAACTCTTCGGCCAGGTGATCGATCAGTGCCCGTACCGAGGGCAGCAAACCGCGCCGCGACGGGAAGATCGCATGCACGATGCCGCAGCGCGGGTGCCAACCCGGCAACAGCTCCACCAGCCGCCCTGACGCCAGGTCCTCGCGCACTGCCACCCGCGGCAGGTGCGCGATGCCCACACCAGCGACCACGAAATGACGCAGGGCGAACAGGTCGTCGGTGACCATGCGTGGCGTATGCGGGATGACAATGCTGTGGCTGGTGTCCTCGCCCTGGAACAACTGCCAGTGGTATTCGCGTTGGGCGCTGCCCCAGTGCAGGCTGGGCAGCGTGCCGAGCAGTTGCGGGTCGAAGCCTTTGGGCAGCCGCTCCAGATATTGCGGCTGGCCGACCAGGCACTGGGTACTGTTGCTCAGTACCTTCATCACCATGTCGGTGTTTTCCAGTGGCGGGAAGCGCACCCGCAGAGCGACGTCGAAACCTTCGTGCAGCAGGTCGACGCGGCGGTTGGTGCTCTCGATGAACAGTTCCACCTGGGGGTACTTGAGCATGTAGCGGGTCAGCATCGGCCCGACCCAGGAGTTGAGCAGGGTAGTCGGGCAGCTGATGCGTACCAGGCCGCGCGGTTCGCTGCGGTTGCGCTCGATGATCTCCGCCGCGCCCTCGGCTTCCACGCGCATGGCCAGGCAGCGGTTGTAGTAGGCCTGGCCGATCTCGGTGAGTGAACAATGGCGGCTGGTGCGGTGCAGCAGGCGTACGCCCAGGCGGTCTTCAAGGTCGGCGATGCGCCGGCTGAGTTTTGACTTGGGCATGTCCAGCGCCCGCCCGGCCGGGGCGAAACCGCCGTGCTCGACTACCTGGGTGAAGTAGTAGAGGGAGTTAAGGTCTTCCAATGATCGGTCTCCGGGTACTTGGTTGCCTGTGCCGGGCCTTTCGCGGGTAAACCCGCTCCCACAGGTGCTGCACAGTGCTCAAGCCCTGCGCCATCCTTGTGGGAGCGGGTTTACCCGCGAAGAGGCCGGTACAGCCCCTGCAAATCTATCGTTCATAAAACAGAACGCTAAAGCCAAATTCTGCTAGCTACCGCCGCAAAGGTGATGATTTTAATCTGTGCTCATCAACGCGAAACACCCCCGAATGCTGAAAATTTCATAACCCTTAGGAGCACAGACCATGAGCAAATTCACCTACAACCGCCTGAACAAAGACGACGCCGCTGTCTTGCTGGTCGACCATCAGGCTGGCCTGCTGTCGCTGGTGCGCGACATCGAGCCGGACGCGTTCAAGAACAACGTGCTGGCCCTGGCCGACCTGGCCAAGTTCTTCAACCTGCCGACCATCCTCACCACCAGCTTCGAGCAAGGCCCGAACGGCCCGCTGGTTCCCGAGCTGAAAGCGCTGTTCCCGGACGCCCCGTACATTGCCCGCCCAGGCCAGATCAATGCCTGGGACAACGAAGATTTCGTCAAGGCAGTGAAGGCCACCGGCAAGAAGCAGCTGATCATCGCCGGCGTGGTGACCGAGGTCTGTGTAGCCTTCCCGGCACTGTCCGCCCTGGAAGAAGAGTTCGACGTATTCGTGGTGACCGATGCTTCCGGCACCTTCAACGCCATGACCCGCGACGCTGCCCACGACCGCATGAGCCAGGCCGGTGCGCAACTGATGACCTGGTTCGGCGTGGCCTGTGAACTGCACCGCGACTGGCGCAACGACATCGAAGGCCTGGCGGCGCTGTGCTCCAACCACATCCCCGACTACCGCAACCTGATTACCAGCTACAACGCACTGACTGCGGGTAAGTAACAGCCCGTTAGTTGAATGCAAAAAGGCCGGCTTCCTCTGCAGGAAACCGGCCTTTTTTGTTGCACTTTGTTCCAGCCGTTGACCTGTATGGAGGGCGTTGTTAGCGTTTCACCCGAGTGCGAAGCCAGTTGTCATTCAGCGGCAGTAACTGGATCAGGAACCCCACCGATGGCTGAATCATCAGTGTAGGGTGAGACCTCCATACCCCGGCTTGAGGGTGTGTATATGAATATCAAGCATCAGATGGGGCCACTGGAAACAGTGGCCCTTTTCTGTGACTGGTACTGACATTCCCTTCAACACACCCCCTGTGGGAGCGGGTTCACCCGCGAAGAGGCCAGCAAAGACCGCATCAATTCATGGGCTGCGACTCAATCCCATCCAGCAATGCCTCAACCAATCCTTCTGCCATTTCGAGCGCATTCAGGTTGCTCCAGAACAAGCTCTTGCCGGTTTCATCAGGTGTTCCAGGGCTTTGTAGCCACAGTCGTAGGCGCCGCGTAGGTACTGGGCGACATGCACCAGGGCGTCGTGGGCAGAGACGCCCGGGTTTACTGTGAACAAAGGTGGATGGCCGGCATCGCAGCGGCTGAAAGCGCGCTCTTTGGTGTCGGGAAGAGGTGGATTGGGGACAATTTTTTTCATAGCCAAACTCCGATAGAGGTTGGCCGGCACCATCCGTTTCCACGCGAAGGGTGGCGGCTGCACGCGGGGTGGAAAGCCAGGCTATCGGAACCCCGGCAGGCCATTCGGCCTCCCGCGCGCAGCTGCCATGACAACAGCTATTCCGATTTACCTGCCGGGTTTCCACACCCGATCGCTGAACCGACAGCGACCCGGCAAGCCTAGAGAGCGGGCTTTCCCCAGACAATCAGACGGGCGTCGACACGGCGCGTAGGATAATTCGTCAGATGGTGCGACTGAGTAGGAAATGGCTCGCAACGAAGTAGGATGCTGCTGATATTTTTGTGCACTGGGTCCGCTTCGCGGCCCCAGACAATCTCAAGCCAAAAAATACAAAAGAGGGCCTGAGCCCTCTTCCTGAATCAATGCGCCAATCCTCAATCCGCATCCGAAGCAAACAACCGCTCCAACTCCACCCGCGCCTCCTTGGCCGTCTGCATCACCTTGGCCCGGTCGTCACGCACCTGCCCCTGGGCCACCAGCACCTCTTCGTCATGCTGGGTAAACCGCTCGATGCGGTCCGCCGCCTGCTCGTCGCTCAAGCCCAGCCCCACCAATGCCCGGCGGGTCATCTCGAGGCTGGAGTAGAACGTCTCGCGAATCGGTTCGGCACCCGCATCCACCAGTTTGTGCACATGCTGGCGGTTACGCGCTCGGGCGAGCACTTTCAGGTGCGGGTACAGGCGTTTGACCCGCTCTGCCGTATGGATGGCGGCCTCCGGGTCATCGATGGTGATGATGAAGTACTCCGCCTCACCCACCTTGGCCGCATGCAGCACCTCGGGGCGCAGCGGGTCGCCATAGAACACCGGCACCTGCTCGAACATACGCGTCATCTCGATGGTGTCCACCGAGGTTTCCAGGGCAATGAACGGGATCTTCTGAGCGCGCAGGATGCGCGCGACGATCTGGCCCATGCGGCCCATGCCGACGATTACTACCCGTGGCGTGTCGGTCTGGATCTGCTTGTAATGCTCAGGCACTTCACGCACCGCTTGCGGGCGCTTGAGGGCGCGGGCGCAGCCAATCATCAACAGCGGGGTAATCGCCATCGACAGGGTGATGGTCATCAACAGCAGGTCGTAGGTCTGGGCATCGAACAGGCCTTGGTCCTTGCCCAGCTTGAACACCACGAAGGCGAACTCGCCACCTGCGGCCAGCACCATGCCCAGGCGCAGCGCGCTGGCGTTGCTCAGGCCACCGGCCAGGCGGCCGACGCCGATCAGCAACACCAGCTTCACCGCCACCAGCAACAGGGTCAGGCCCAGCAGCACCAGCGGCATCTCCAGCAGCAGGCGCAGGTTGGCACCCATGCCGACGCTGATGAAAAACAGCCCCAGCAACAAGCCCTTGAACGGTTCGATCTGCGATTCCAGCTCGTGGCGGTATTCCGAGTCGGCCAGCAGCAGGCCGGCAAGGAAGGCACCCAGGGCCATGGAGATACCGGCCTGTTCCATCAGCCAGGCGGTGCCGATCACTACCAGCAGCGCGGTGGCCGTGGACACTTCCGGCAGGCGCGTGCGTGCCACGGTGCGAAACACCGGGCGCAGCAGGTAACGGCCACCGACAATGACCACGGCAATGCTGGCGAACACCTTCAGGCCATGCCCCAGGCTGTCGCCACTGCTGGTGTCCGGGCCACTGGCGGCCAGCAGCGGGACCAGGGCGATCAGCGGGATTGCGGCAATGTCCTGGAACAACAGGATGGCGAACGCCAGGCGACCGTGTGGCGCGTTGAGCTGCTTGCTCTCGGCCAGGCTCTGCAGGCCGAGGGCGGTGGACGACAACGCCAGGCCCAGGCCGAGCACGATGGCTGCCGGTAGCGTCTGGCTGAAGCCGAATAGCGCGATGGCGCCGATCACTGCGCCGGTCAGCAGCACCTGGGCAGTACCGACACCGAACACCGCCTTGCGCATCAGCCACAAGCGCTTGGGCGACAATTCCAGGCCGATGATGAACAGCAGCAGGACCACGCCCAGTTCGGAAATGTGCGCCACGCTTTCGGTGTCGCGGATCAGGCCGAGTGCTTGCGGGCCGATGATCACCCCGGCAAGCAGGTAGCCGAGCACGGCCCCCAGCTGCAGGCGCTTGGCCAGGGGGACGGCGAGGACTGCGGCGAGCAGGAAGATCACCGCGGTTTGCAGAAGGCTGCCTTCGTGTGGCATTGGCTCGTACTCCATGAGCTGCCGGGGCAGCGTCAGATCAGTTTGGCGGACAATTCTGGGGGCCGGGCTGGAGGCAGACAATCCGCCTGGGCGGAGAAAGATTGTCCCGAAATAGGTGACAGCTGTGTCGGCCCTTTCGCGGGTAAATCCGCGAAGAGGCCGGCACACTGGACCTGCAGGCTCAACTGCCGCCGAACTGCGCCCGATACTGCGCCGGCGTCATGCCGATCCGCTCGCAGAACACCTTGCGCATATGCCGGTCGCTGCCGAACCCGCACTGCGCGGCCACCACCTTCAACGGCAGATCGCTACCTTCCAGCAGCTTGCGCGCCCGGTCGATGCGCGCGTTCTGCAGGTACTGCAACGGTGTGATACCCACCTCGCGCTGGAACGTACGGGCGAAGTTGCGCCCGCTCATGGCCACCAGGTCGGCCATTTTCTGTACGGTAAACGCCTGCTCGATATGGTCGACGATGTACGCCTGTACCCGGGCAATCGGCGAGTCATCCCGCGGCACCGCCGCCAGCAGCGGCCCGTAGGGCGTCTGCCCGCCCTGGCGATGGCGGGCGACCAGCAGCACTTTCGCCACGTCCAGGGCCAGTGCCTTGCCGTGGTCTTCAGCGACCACCGCCAGCGCCAGGTCGATACCTGCGGTGATGCCGCCCGAAGTGATCAGGCAGCGGTCTATCACGTAGATCTGCTCGGTTTCGACCTTGGCCAGGGGAAACGCCTGTGCCAGCCGCTCCACGTAGTTCCAGTGGGTGGTGCAGCGATAGCCATCGAGCAACCCGGCCCGCCCCAGCAGGAACACTCCGGTACAGATGGCGCCGAAGCGCCTGGCGCGGCGCACGGCCTGGGGCAGCCAGCGCTCGATTCCGGGCAGGGCGATGTCATAGGCGCCCGGGCCGCCTGGCACCAGCAACAGGTCGACGGCTTCTGGCAGGTCTTCCAGGCGCCGGTCAGCGACCACTTTCAGGCCGCATGAGCCGCGTACCGCCGCTTCCCCCTCGGCCAAGGTCAGCAGCCGGTACTGCCGCTCTGCCGGCAGGAACCGGTTGGCGATGGCGAATGCATCCATGGGGCCGGTGACATCCAGCAGCAACACATCGTTGAACAGCACCATGGCCACGGTGCGGTGGGCGGGTTTTTCCTGCATACCTCTTTCGCCTTGAATGCCGGCCGCTGGCAGCGGCCAGAAGCTGAATACGAAACGCATCTTATGGTATCGGCAAAACAGCCTGGGCCAGCAGCGCACAATTAACAACAATTCAGGTTTGGCTCAGGACTTTGTCATGGGCCGGGGGCGAGACTTTCTGCATTGAACAGGAGAGTCGCCATGCACCCTGGGACGCCCGAAGCGCCGCTGCAAACCCCCGGCGCACTAACGCCCGCGCGGCTGCGCCGGGCCAAGGAACTGATGTTGCACAGCCCGTTGTCGATCATCGAGATCGCCGCGGTATGCAACCTCACTCGCAGCCATTTCTCCCGCGCGTTCAAAGTGGCTACCGGCCTGTCGCCCCAGGCCTGGCGCCTGCTGGCGCGCATGGAAAAGGCCAAGCGCCTGCTCGCCACCGAAGCGCCCATCACCCACGTGAGCCTGGAATGCGGCTTTTGCGACCAGGCCCATTTCACCCGCGCATTCAGCCGCCTGGTCGGCCAGCCGCCGAAGGCGTGGCGCCAGGCGCAGGTACTTTCTTAAGCCGAAGCTATCCGCCGGTATAACCCCTGCGGACAGTGCCGGCCCGTTATCCCAACCCAAGGAGTCACCCCCATGAGCCAACCCGATTACAAGCGCTTGAACAAAGACGACGCCGTGGTGCTGCTGGTCGACCACCAGACCGGCCTGATCTCGCTGGTGCAGGACTTTTCGCCCAACGAGTTCAAGAACAACGTGCTGGCCCTGGGCGACCTGGCCAAGTTCTTCGGCCTGCCGACCATCCTCACCACCAGCTTCGAGCAAGGCCCGAACGGCCCGCTGGTGCCCGAGCTGAAAGAAATGTTCCCGGACGCGCCATACATCGCCCGCCCCGGCCAGATCAACGCCTGGGACAACGAAGATTTCGTCAAGGCAATCAAGGCCACTGGCCGCAAGCAGCTGATCATCGCCGGTGTGGTAACCGATGTGTGCGTGGCCTTCCCGACCCTGTCGGCGTTGGCGGAAGGCTTTGAAGTGTTCGTGGTCACCGATGCCTCGGGCACCTTCAACGAGACCGTGCAGCAGGCGGCCTGGGTGCGCATGACCCAGGCGGGGGCGCAGATGATGAACTGGTTCTCGGTGGCCTGTGAACTGCATCGCGACTGGCGCAACGACATCGAGGGGCTGGGCAACCTGCTGTCGCAGCGCATCCCCAACTATCGCAACCTGATGAACAGCTATGCGGTCTTGAGCTCGCGTTGAGCTGCGCCGGCCGCTTCGCGGGGCTATCCGCGAAGCGGCCGGTACAGGCTAGGAAGGATTCACCGGCAAGGTGAAACGAATCCGGCACCCACCCAGCTGCGACACCAGGGCCTGCAATTGCCCGCCGTGCGCCTGAGCCACCGAGCTGCAGATCGCCAGACCCATGCCCATGCCGCCGGTCTTGGTGGTATGAAACGCATCGAAGACACGCTCGCGCTCGTCTGCAGCAATCCCCGGCCCGTTGTCGTCCACACAGATCTCCACGCCACCCTCGACCAACGCCGAGGCAATCTGCAGCACGCCATCACTGCGATAACCCGCCAGCGCCTCCAGGGCATTGGTGATCAGGTTGTATATCAGTTGCTGCAACTGCACCGGGTCGGCTGTCACGCACACCCCGGCTTGCAACTGCGTCTGCACGTCGACCCGGCTCCTGGCGGCATCGGCCGAGGTCAGGCGCACCACCTCGCGGATCAGTTCGTCCAGCTTCACCGCCTTGAGTTGCATCGGCGACTGCCTGGCCAACGCCCGCAGCGCCCGCACGATGTTGGCGGCCCGTTCGCTGTCATTGCGGATGTCTTCCAGGCCGGCAATCGCTTCTTCCAGGTTGGGCTCGGCGCGTTTCAGCCAGCGCAGGCTGGCCGCGGCGTTGGAAGCGATGCCCAGCAGCGGCTGGCTGATTTCATGGGCGATGGAGGCCGACAGCTCGTTCATCACCTGCAGGTGCGCGCTGCGCGCCAATTCGGCCCGCGAGCGGCGCAATTCGGCTTCCATCTGGGCGCGCGTCTGGTTGTCCTCGGCGAGGCGGGTATAGAACTTGGCGGTTTGCAGCGACACCGCTGCCTGTGAGGCGAGGATTTCCAGCATGGCCAGGCGCTGGCTGCCGAACAGGTTCGGCACCAGGCGGTTTTCCAGGTATACCAGGCCGATCAGCACGCCCTGGATCACCAGCGGCAGGCACAGCACCGAGCGGGCGTTGCGCGCCTGTAACTGCTGGCGGAAAGCCTCCGGACAATCGCTGAGGGCATCGTTGAGTACCAGCGGCTTGCGGGTGCGCATGGTGGCGTTGATGACCGACAGCGGCGCCTGGGTCATGAACCTCTGACAGTTGTCCATGCTCACGTGCAGTCCGTCATCATCGATGTAGGCGAGGGCGGCCATCTGGAACTCGGCACCGCTGACGATCAGCAGCGCGCCGTGGTCGGCGCCGGAGTGCTGGGTCAGGTGGCCCATCAGGGTTTCGATCAGGCCTTCGAGCAGCACTTCCTCGGACAACGCGCGCGCGGCTTCGATACCGGCTTCCAGGTCCAGCCTGGCCTGCTGGGTGGCGCGATAGGTTTCCTGGATCGGCTGGGTGCGCAGGAACGGGTGCAGCGTCTCCAGCTGGTGCACCTTGCCGCTCGCCCCCCAGATATGGAAGCAGTCGCGGGCGATACGCAGGTGCAGGTTGGCGCCGGAAATCAGGCCGCTGGGAATGCACACCTCGGCCAGTTGTTCATGGGCCAGCGCCTGCTCGTGGATGAAACCGGCGGCAGTAGCGGCGATCTGCGCCTGGTCGAAGCAGCGGATCGCAGCCAGGCCGTCGCCTTCGAGCTTGGCGATCACGCCCTCGATCAGCAGCAGCTTGTTGCGGAAGGTGGCCTGGTTGAAGCCGGCCCAGCGGCTGAAGCGCTCGCGCAGGGTATGCAGCTCGCGCAGCTTGTCGGCCAGGTTGCCGGGGGCCTCCGGGCTGCCCAGCGCCAGGCCGCGGAACAGGTGGTAGTCGGCCAGGTTGATGTGTGCCGGTGCAGCCCAGGCGTGGTCAGCGGCCAATGCGAGGTTGCGCATGGCCTGCGCAATATTGCCCATGTAGAAGGCGCCCATGCCGGCGAACAGGTGCTGGAAGAACCGCGTGGTAGGGGATTTTGAATAAGCGGCCGAGGCCGGGCCGGGCATACCGCCGAGGGTGGCGACGAACGCTTGCTGGGCCTGCAGGATCTGTTCGACATCGTGGTAGCCGTGGCGCCGCACGGTGGCCAGGCCTTGCGCCACTTCCTCGACCACTTCCGGCAGGTAGCGGCCCATGAACAGCGAGTCGGAAACCAGGTGGTTGCAGGCGTAGCAGCTCATCGCCAGGTCGCCGCTCAGGCGCGTCGAGTGGACTGCGTCGAGCGCGGTTCGGCGGGCGAACTCCATGGGCGAGGTCCAGGCGCTGACCTGGTCCAGGGCCAGCAGGGCACTGGTCAGGTCGGCCTCGAGACCGTGCCGCTCGATCAGCTTGAGCGCGGCCAGGCAATAGGCATGGCCGTCATGATAGGCACCGAAACGCTCGGCAATCATCACCCCGTACCAGGCCATGCCGTAGGTGCTGCCCGGGGCGACGCCATGCTGCAGCGACATTTCCATGAGCTTGGCCAGGTGCAGGAAACAGATGTCGTCCTTTACGAAAAACGAGGATGACAGCGTGGCCAGCAGGCTGATGGCTACCGTCACTTCCTCTGAGTCGGTGCGCGGCAGCGACTCCAGGCAATGCCGGCCTTTCTGTTCGACCAGAGCCTGTACATGGGCATGACAGGCCTCGACCTGTTGCCAGTCGACGCCCCGCCCCGGGTTTATACCCAGCAGGTCCAGGCCGGACAGGGCGCTGTCGATGGCCACCTGATAGTCGCCGCGCAAGGTGCACAGCAACGCTTGCAGGCGGCACGCTCGTGCCTGGTCCAACGCCGAGTGTGCGCGCTGGCGGCATTCCGTCAGGCGGGCTTCGGCGCTGCTCGTCCGCGATAGCTGAATGTCGCATTCCGTCGCCATGCAGGCGATGGCAAAGCCATGTGTGGTGCGGCTTTCCAGCGAGGCGCCGTGCTGCAGCAACTGCTCGGCAGTATGCAGGTAATCAGCGGTTTGCTCGAAGGCGCCACGGTCGCGTGCGCGTGATGCCGCTTCGCGCAGAAGCTGCAGGAACGCTTCGCAGTCATCCGCTGCAAACCCGCATGGGCTGGCGCGTTGCAGCTGGCTGGCGAGCTCGAACAGTACCTCGTGCAGGTGCCCTGCCCAGGCCTGGCGCATGGCCAGGACAATGCGTGCGTGCAGCGAGGCGCGCTCGGGCGCCGGGGTGAGAGCGTAGGCGGCCTCCATCACCCGGTCATGGGTGAAGCTCAAACCGTTCGCGCCTGATTGCAGGAAACCCGCGCCAATCAAGGCTTTCAACGGTTCGCCTGGCGGTTGGGCGAGTACCTGGCGCAGCAGGCGCTGATCGCAGCGGCTGCCCGCCGCGCTGGCGACCCGTAACAGGTCGCGTTGCGCTGCGGGCAGGCGCGCCAGACGCTGGATCATCAGGTCGGCGACATTGTCGGCGTAGCAGTGTCGGGCCACGGCGTGCAGGCACCACGACCAGCGCATGGCATGGGTGTCGAAGGTGAACAGCTGGTCTTCGACCATGGCCTTGAGGATCTGGTTGATGAAGAACGGGTTGCCGGCTGTCTTGTCATGAACCCTTTGGGCCAGCGGCAACGCATCCTCGGGGGCGACGTGGTAGCGCTCGCCAATCAGTGCGGTTACCGCCTCGACACCCAGCGGTTGCAGGTTCAGCGTGGTGCTGCGCAGCGTTGCGGGTATGGTCAGTGGCGGGCTGCTGGTGGGCGCGTCGTTGTTGCAGGCGAACATCAGCAGCAGGTTATCGGGCGCCTCCGCCAGCAATTGGGCCAGCAGCTGCCGGGAGGCGTCGTCAGCCCATTGCAGGTCGTCGAAGAACAGTACCAGCGGTTGTCCAGGGCGGCTGAAAACCTGGAGGAATTCAATGATCGCGTGCAGTTCCTTGTGCAACCCGAGGCGCGAAAGCTTGGCCGGCAGTTGCGGCTGCGGGCCGAGAATCAGCTGCAGGTCCGGGGCCAGTTTGCCGAGCAGGCGGCCATGGCCTTTGATGCGCTGCAGGATCTCGCGGCGCAGGGTGTCCAGGTCCTGGCTGTTCTTGGCCAGCAACTGGGTGGTCAGCGCACCGAGTATGTCAACCCAGGGCGTGTAGGGCACGGCCTGGGCCAGGCTGTTGCACTTGCCGACGGCGCGGTAGCCCTCGGTGTCGGCCTTGAGGGCGGCTTCGACCAGGCTCGACTTGCCCATGCCGACTGCACCGTTGATGAGCAGGACTTGTGGCGCGCTGTCGCGGCGCATGGCCTTGAGCAGCAGGGCGATTGCCTGCTGCTCGGTGCTGCGGCCATACAGGCGCACGCGGCTGGGAGCGACCGGGTCGGCGCAACCTGGGGTGAAGGGGGCCATGGTCTGGGTGGCCGCCCATTGCCGCTGGCAATGAGCCAGGTCGACCGCCAGGGCGCGTGCGCTCTGGTAGCGGGCGTCCGGCTCTTTGGCCAAAGCCTTGGCCAGAATCAGGCTGAGGGGCTG
Organism: Pseudomonas sp. Marseille-Q3773; assembly: GCF_916618955.1. NCBI lineage: Bacteria > Pseudomonadati > Pseudomonadota > Gammaproteobacteria > Pseudomonadales > Pseudomonadaceae > Pseudomonas > Pseudomonas sp. Marseille-Q3773. Next base: position 4,241,337 of record NZ_OU745390.1, on the reverse strand, counting down.
TGGTACGTTGCCGTTCACTTCGCAGGCCGCCCGCGGCTGTACGCCGGCATGCAGCTGGCGCCAATGCTGGGTGTCGCGGCCGGCCAGTGGCAGCTCTCCCAGCAATAGCTGGTAGAGGATGGCGCCCAGGGCATAGATGTCGCTGCGGCGGTCGCTGCTGCTGCCGTGCGGGCAAACCTGCTCCGGCGCCAGGTAGGCCCAGTTACCGAGCGGGGCGCCCTGGTCGCTGAGTCGCTGCGCGTGGTCGGCGCGAAAGAAGCCCAGCCGCACCCGCTGGTGGCCATGCAGGCACACATGCCCGGGCTGCAGCGCTCCGTGCAGCACATTGTGTTGGTGCGCCTGTGCCAGGGCATTGGCAGCATTTACCGCGATGTCCAGAAACGGCGTCAGCGCCAGCGGGCCGTCGGCGAGCAGGTCGGCGACCGAGCGGCCGGCCGGGTACACCAGCAATGGGCCTTCGGCCGAACGCACGAACGCCGACGGGACTACCGCCCACTGTGGGTCCAGTTGCAGGCGGTAGTCACGTTCCAGGCGCTGGCAGGCGGCGGGGGCCTCGAGCGGGGCGCGTACGGCGATCCAGGCCTGACGGGTGGCCGGGTCGCGCAGGCGGAAGTAGCTGAGCTCGCCTTCCTGGCCCAGCGCGCTGATCTCGCATCGGTTCAGCCAGCCCTCGTCGATCGACTGGTCGTAATCGATGGGCCTGTGGGCAAGGCGTTCATCGAGCATAATGCACCCCTGCTAGCGACATCCTGAGGCGCGAGTATACGCAGCGGGCCCAGTGCTGATGCGGGTTACAGCTTGCTTGGCAGGAACGGGCACGCTGTTGTCCGTTATCGTCCCCTGGCAGCTGGCGGGCTTTTGTATAGTCCTCAGACCAACCTATCCCTCGGGATAATTGTCTGAACGCGTTCGCTGGCCTAGGCTGCCCAGGCAGCGAAATTGCCGGTGCCCGTGCGAGGAAGCCATGATCCGAATAGGCAATGCCCAGGTGTCGCTGGAGCGGCGCGAAGTGTTTGTCGACGGCAAGCCGATCCTGTTGGGTGGGCGTGCTTTCGAAGTACTGGCCACGCTGATCAGGGCCAACGGCCGGGTGGTCGGCAAGGACGAGCTGTTCAGCCAGGTGTGGGCCGGCACGGTGGTCGAGGACAACAACCTGCAGGTGCAGGTGTCGATGTTGCGCAAGGCCTTTGGCGACCGCAGCCTGATCCAGACCGTGCCGCGTCGCGGCTACCGTCTGGCTGCCGAAATCAGCTTCGAGGCGCCAGCCCAGGCGTTGGGCAAGGCAGTGTTGCGCAGCGTGGCCGAAACTGTCGAGCCACTCGATGAGCGCTTGAGCGGGTCGGTGCCGGTGCTGGTGGTGGATGACGACCCGTCGGTGCGCAGCGCCTTGGGCCGCCTGTTACGCTCGCAGGACATCCCGCATCACTTGTTCGCCAGTGCCGAGGCGCTGTTCGAAGCCCGCCTGGAAACCCCCTGTGCCTGTCTGCTGTTGGACATGCACCTGCCCGATACCAGCGGCCTGGAGGTCCAGGACGCGCTGCGCCGGCTGGCGCTGCCCTGGCCGATAGTGTTCATGACCGGCTTCGGCACCATCCCGATGACCGTCCAGGCCATGCGTGGCGGGGCGCTGGAGTTTCTCACCAAGCCGTTTGACGAGGACCAGTTGCTGACCCTGCTGCAGGCGGTGCGTGCCCGCGCCGTGGTCGAAGGCCGCAAGTGGCACCATGCGCGGCAGGTCGAGGAAAAGTACCAGCGCCTGACCCAGCGTGAGCGCCAGGTGTTCTCGCTGGTGGTTGGCGGTTTGTCGCACAAGCAGATCGCCAGGCAGATCGGCACCAGCGAGGTGACCACCAAGGTGCACAAGAAGAACATCATGAACAAGATGCAGTCCCGCTCGCTGCTGGAGCTGGCGGCCATGCACAACGTCCTCGGAGCACGACCTGAGGGCCTGGGCGGCGCATGAGCAGAGGGGTGTGCATCGTCGACGACGATGCGTCAGTGCGCAAGAGCCTGGCCAATCTGCTGCGTTCGGCGGGGTTCGAGACCTTGACGTTTGCCGCTGGGGAAGCCTTCCTCGCCTCGCCCCTGGCGGGCGAGGCGGGCTGCGTGTTGCTGGACCTGAAGATGCCCGGCATGAGCGGGCTGGAGGTACAGCGTGAGCTGGCGCAGCAGAGCTGGCGCTTGCCAGTGATCTGCATGTCGGCGCATTGGGATGACGGCTCGGTGCAGGCGGCGATGGGGCAGGGGGCGCTGGCCTGCCTGGGGAAGCCGTTTTCCGAAGAAATACTGCTCAAGGCGGTAGAAGAGGCCTTGGCCGGCAGCCGGTGAGGCGCGGGCTGCCGCACCGAGGGTGCATGTCAACGCAGCACACCTGCACAATCAATTTGCCTGGCGCTGCGCAATGCTCCTGGGCTGATCGACCAGAGAGCCATGCTCATGCCTCGCCTGCAGCCCTTCCTTGATGCCCCATCGCCACGCCTGACCGCCAGCGGCCTGTTGTTCCTGCGGGTCATGGCCGCCTTGCTGTTGCTGTTCGTCCATGGCCTGCCCAAGTTGTTGAACTGGAGCGCAGAGCTGCAGCGCATTGAAGATCCCTTCGGCCTGGGCGCAGCGCTGACGTTGGGGCTGGCGGTATTTGCCGAAGTGGTCTGCCCGCTGTTGCTGATGCTGGGGGTTGCCGCACGTCTGGCTTGCCTGCCGGTGCTGGCGGTATTGCTGATAGCGCTGGTACTCGTGCACCCGGACTGGACGCTGGAGCAAGGTCAGTTTGCCTGGTTGCTGGTGGCCCTTTATGGCGGGCTTGCCTTGACCGGGCCGGGGGCCTATTCGGTTGCCGGGCTTTTGTGCCGGAGCAAGGTTGCCTGACGGATGTCGAGGCCGCTTTGCGGCCCATCACTGGCAAGCCAGCTCCAACAGGTAAAGCGCAAACCTCACAACTAACTGCTCCCCGGCCGGTACTGCAGGGCCTCGGCCAGGTGCGCCCGGCCAATCGCCTGGCTACCTTCCAGATCGGCCAGCGTTCGCGCCACCTTCAATAACCGGTGTGCCGCGCGCAACGACAGGGTCAGCCGCTCACAAGCGCCCTCCAGCCAGGCCTGGTCCGCTGCTGCCAGCCCGCAGTGGCAGCGCAACCCCTCCAGGTCGAGAAACGCATTCGCGCACCCCTGTCGCCTGTGCTGCACTTCCCGCGCCTCGGCAACTCTGGCTGCGACATCGGCACTGGTCTCACCGCACGGCTGGTTGTTCAGCGTGGTGCTCTCGCGGGCCACGGTCAGGTGCAGGTCAATACGGTCCAGCAACGGCCCGGACAGCTTGTTGCGGTACCGCGCTATCTGCTCGGTGCTGCAGCGACAGCGCCCGGTGGGGTCGCCCAGGTAGCCGCAAGGGCACGGGTTCATTGCCGCCACCAGCTGGAACCGGGCGGGGAAGCGCACCTTGTCACGGGCCCGGGCAACCACGATCTCGCCGGATTCCAGCGGTTCGCGCAGCACTTCCAGCACCCGCCGCTCGAATTCCGGCAGCTCGTCCAGAAACAGCACGCCATGGTGGGCGAGGGTGATTTCGCCCGGTTGTGGTCGGCTGCCGCCTCCGACCAGTGCCGGACCGGAGGCCGAGTGGTGCGGATGGCGAAAAGGCCGCTGCGGCCAGCTGCTCAAAGGTGTATGCCCACTGACCGACTGGATCGCGGCGACTTCCAGCGCCTCATGCTCGTCCAGCGGTGGCAGCAGCCCGGGCAGGCGGCTGGCGAGCAAGGTCTTGCCAGTGCCGGGTGGGCCGGTGAACAAGAGGTTATGCGCCCCGGCCGCCGCCAGGAGCAACGCACGCTTGGCCGCCAGTTGCCCTTGCACCTCGCTCAGGTCCGGGTAGGGGCGTTGCTGCAGTATCAGGCCGTTGGCAGCATAGGGCGGCAGCGGTACCTGGCCGTTCAGGTGGGCGACCAGCTCCAGCAGGTGCCCCACCGCATACACCACCAGGCCGCCAGCCAGGCTGGCTTCCTCGGCATTTTCCCGTGGCACCACCAGCGCCCTGCCTGCTTCGCGTGCTGCCAGTGCCGCAGGCAGCACCCCCTGCACCGGGCGCAGTTTGCCCGACAAGGCCAGTTCACCCAGGCATTCAAGCTCGGCAAGCGAGGGCGTTGGCACCTGGCCATCGGCAGCCAGGATGCCCAGGGCAATCGCCAGGTCGTAACGCCCACCGTCCTTGGGCAGGTCGGCGGGCGCGAGGTTCTGGGTAATGCGCCGTGGCGGGTAGTTCAGCCCGGAATTGACGATGGCGCTGCGCACCCGGTCCTTGCTTTCCTTGACCGTGGTTTCCGGCAGGCCGACCAGCGTGAGATGGGGCAAGCCATTGGCCAGGTGAGTTTCGACGCTGACCGCCGGTGCCTGCACGCCCACCTGGGCGCGGCTGTGGACGAGGGCTAGGGACATGGACGCTCCGTTGTCGCTGAAATGGGCCGCTTCCTGCGGCTGTGCAAGCATAGCGAGCGATCTCCAGGCCGGCGCAGGAAGTGTGCATCCTGGTTTTTCAAGTCAGGTATCGTCCCCAGCCTTCATGCTGCATGGCAAGGATCCAATAACTTTGCGCAGGCGCCTGGTATGGCTTAGTGTTGTTGGGCAACGGCGGTTGCCATGGGATGGCACCGCAGCTTCCTTCAAATGGACTTGAGGTGGTGCCCCGTGCAAACGCTCAGCCGCACGCGCCAGGTAATACGCGAACTGGTGCAGGCCAACGCATTCACTGAACTCAATCGCTTTTTCGACAGCCTCGAAGGGCAATGGCGGCAGGCCCCGCCCGGTGAGTTTCCCGACTACTTTGCCGCTATCCAAGGGCACCTGCTGGCCGGCCTCGACTGCCAAGGCGACCGAGCCCTGAGCCAGGTGCTCAGGGCCTGGATAGAGGCTTGCCCCAAGGCTTATCACCCCCAGGTGGTGATGGGTTTGCACTGCTTCCAGCGCGCTTGCCAGGTGCAGGCCAGTGGCAGGCGCAACGCGGTGCGCTCGCTGGCCGTCGAGCAGATCTGCGAAACCGCCACCGCGCACCTGCTACGGGCCATGGAGCGCTCCCCCCAGCCCGTGGCCGCCGCCATTGGCATGCTGCACATCAGTGCGCAATTCGGTGAGCCTGGCTGGCTGGTCGAATTGTTCCAAGGCCAGCCGGCGCGTTTCCGCCCCAGTGCCCGTGCCGATGTGGAAGTGCAAGAAGCTGCAGCGCCGTTTCTGGTGAAGCATGGACTGCAGCCTCTGGCCGAGCTGCCGCAAGCGCTGCCGGCATGCCTGGGCCGACGGGCCGACAGCGAAAGCAAGGATACCCGCCACTACTGGTTACGCTACGCGATGGCCGCACGCCCCGGCTGCTTCGAAGCGGTCCAGGCCTTGGCGTTGTACCTGCAGCCGCGCCGGGGTGCCAGCCTGGAGGCGATCGAGCTGCTGGCCAATGGTCCGTTGTGCGAAGCGTGGGATGAGACGTTGCGTAATGCACTGCGCTGGATGCCTGTCGAAGATCGGCTGACACTGCCAGATGCCGATCAGCTGCAGGCTGTCATCGAGTGGCAGCAGGTGTTCGAAGCCTGGTCACAGCGCCCGCTAAGGCCAAGGGAGCGCGCCATCCTGCTGGCCTGGCGTGGGGCGTTGCGCAGCCATGCGTTGCATGACCACGTTGGCGGCATGGGAGATATCGCCGCGAGCTTTGCGTGCCAGGCTGATCACGCTGCCATTCCGGCCATGTCCGAGCCCTTTCGCTGTCTGGTCGAGCGGCTAGTGCTGGATGGCATGGCAGATGAAAATCAGCTGCTACGTACGGCCATCGAGCACTTGTGTGAGGGCCATTCGCATGCGGCGGCCGGTGCATTGCGGGCCGCCGGGCACCGCTTCGGCTTGTGGGGCTTGCCGCGTTCTGCCGAGCAGGCCAGGGCCTGGGCGCAGATTGCGGTAAAGCGCCAGTGCTCCGGCCTGGCGCCGGGCTTCGGGGTGCTCGACGTGGCACGGCTGCTGTGGGCGGGCAACCGGCATGAGGTGGCCTGCTATCTGTATGAGCGGTGCGCCGAGCTGAATCTGCCAGGGGCTGCCCTTGCCCTGTACGAATTGCATCACGGCGAGCTGGGCGAAACCCCTGAGCAATATCTGGATGATGAGGTGGCCAAGTACTGGCTGCAGCGTGCGGTGCAGGCTGGCAGCCGGCAAGCCAAATACCACCTGGCCCGCTTGCGCATGGATGGCGATGAAAACCTCAACGATCGCAGTGCCATGCTGGCAACCCGGCAGTTGCTGGTTGATGCGCTCGGCAATGCGCAGACCAACGCACCAGCGCGTCTGCACCTGGGGATCCTGTTGCGTCGGTTTGGCGAGCCCCAGGAGCGGGCCGAGGCGGTGGCCTACCTGCTGAGCCTGGTAGAGCACCCTGACGCGGGAATTGCCGGGCGGGCCAGCGCCGAGCTGGGGCTGGCCTGGATGCAGGGGCGCGGCACCCGTAAGCAAAGTCGCTTTGCCGCCATCGAATGGGTCAACCGGGCCGCGACTTTGCAGCCGGAGGATTCCACCATTGGCGAAATCCAGGCCAAGGTGCTCAATTCACGCAATCCGGTGAAGACGTTGTTCACCCAGTGTGGCGCGGCCTTGTTCCGCGGCACACTGCATGCCAGCGAGTTGCCGCCCGGGTGAGTGTGGAAGCGGCCTGGAGGATTCAGGCGCCCACATAGACCCAGGCCGTCAGCCCTGACGCGAGGGTGACGGCGATGCGCTTGTAGTCGGCGACTTCATAGCGGTCAGCCGCCGCCAGCTCTTCTTCGCTGATCTGGAAGACCATGCCGGCCACGCTGTCGTCGGCCTGGCTGCTGGGGGAGACGATGGGGTGGTGGGTCTTGCCGCTGGTCGCCAACACGGCCGGGTCGGTTATCTCGACCCAGTCCTGGCGGTAGCCAGGCATGCGGTCGGCCTGGCCGGTCAGCTCACGGCCGAAATTGGCCAGTTGTACGGCCTTGTCCTGCAAGGTGCCGTAGGAGAACAGCAATACCGGGTAGGCATCGGAGGGCTGCATTCACTTGTCCTGTGATGTCGGGTTCAGCCGCGCTTCCAGCTCGGCTACTTGTTGCTCCAAGGCTTCGAGGCGGGCACGGGTGCGCGCCAGTACGACCATCTGGCTGTCGAATTCATCGCGGCTGACCAGGTCCAGCTTGCTGAAGGCACCCTGCATCAGCACCTTGAACTGGCTTTCCAGTTCGGCACGGGGCTGGGCGGTATCGCTGCTGAACAGGCGCGAGGCCTGGTCGCTCAGGGCGTCGAGAAGGGCTTTGGGCGCGAGCATGGTTCGGCTGTCCACTGGTACTTGGAAATGGCCGGCAGTGTAGCACGCACAAACCTCGTCTTTGAGTGCGCGGTGGTCGCTTCCACAGGAACGCGTTGCACATTTTTCGAGCAATACGCCGCGCTGCCGCGCACCGAATTTGTGCATGTTTCCCGTGCTGGCGACTGGCCAATCACGTCCCACTGACATAAACCGCTGTTTTGTCGTGCTTTGGTAGAACTGGCAAGGTTTCTGCAAAGACCACCATGAGCCATGCACTGATGCGGTTCTTTGTGACCAGGCAGTGCGCATGCGGAGCCGGATGCCGACGACGCGTTACAAAGCCAACTGCTGCGCTTAGACTTGAGACGGGTTTGTTTTCCTGGGGCAAGTCCACCAAATCGGGAGAGAGTTTCATGAAGCTAGTCACAGCCATCATCAAGCCGTTCAAGCTGGACGACGTGCGCGAGTCGTTGTCGGAAATCGGCGTGCAGGGCATCACCGTCACCGAAGTCAAAGGCTTCGGTCGGCAGAAAGGCCACACCGAACTGTATCGCGGTGCTGAATACGTGGTCGATTTCCTGCCCAAGGTGAAGATCGATGTCGCCATCGATGACAAGGACCTTGATCGGGTAATCGAAGCCATCACCAAGGCAGCCAACACCGGCAAGATCGGTGACGGCAAGATCTTCGTGGTGAATCTGGAGCAGGCGATCCGAATCCGTACCGGCGAAACCGATACCGACGCGATCTAAGCAGCAAAAAAAGCCTCACCAAACCCAACGCCCCAGGAGAAAACAACATGACTCTGCGTAAGATCGCAGGGCTAGGAGCCCTATTGTCCCTCGTAATGCCCGGGCTCGCCCTGGCTGAGGAAGCTGCCCCAGCGCTGAACTCCGGCGACACCGCCTGGATGCTGACCGCAACGGCGCTGGTGCTGTTCATGACCATTCCAGGCCTGGCCCTGTTCTATGGTGGCATGGTGCGTTCCAAGAACGTGCTGTCGGTGATGATGCAGTGCTTTGCAATCACTGGCCTGATGAGCATTCTGTGGGTCGTCTACGGCTACAGCATGGCCTTCGATACCACCGGTATGGAAAAGGGCGTGCTCAACTTCAATTCCTTCGTCGGTGGCTTCTCCAAGGCGTTCCTCAGCGGCGTCACGCCCGGGAACCTGACCTCGGCCACCGCGCTGTTCCCCGAGGCAGTGTTCATCACTTTCCAGATGACTTTCGCCATCATCACCCCGGCGCTGATCGTCGGGGCCTTCGCCGAGCGCATGAAGTTCTCCGCGATGCTGGTGTTCATGGGCATCTGGTTCACCCTGGTCTACGCGCCGATCGCCCACATGGTCTGGAGCGGTGACGGTGCGCTGATGTGGGACTGGGGCGTACTGGACTTCGCTGGCGGCACCGTGGTGCACATCAATGCTGGTGTCGCTGGCCTGGTCTGCTGCCTGGTGCTGGGCAAGCGCAAGGGCTACCCGACCACCCCGATGGCTCCGCACAACCTCGGCTACACCCTGGTCGGCGCGGCCATGCTGTGGGTCGGCTGGTTCGGCTTCAACGCGGGTTCGGCCGCTGCCGCCAACGGTACTGCGGGCATGGCCATGCTGGTGACCCAGATCGCGACTGCCGCCGCTGCACTGAGCTGGATGTTCGCCGAGTGGGTTGGCCACGGTAAACCGAGTGCGCTGGGTATCGCCTCGGGCGTGGTCGCCGGCCTGGTCGCGATTACCCCGGCTGCCGGTACCGTCGGCCCGATGGGCGCCCTGGTGATCGGGCTGGCCGCCGGTGTGATCTGCTACTTCTGCGCCACCAGCCTGAAACGCAAGCTGGGCTATGACGACTCGCTGGATGCCTTCGGCGTGCACGGCATCGGCGGTATCGTCGGCGCTATCCTCACCGGTGTGTTCGCGGCTCCGGCACTGGGTGGCTTCGGTACCGTGACCGACATCGGCATGCAGGTCTGGATCCAGGCCAAGGGCGTGATCCTGACCGTGCTCTACACCGCCATCGTCACCTATGTGATTCTCAAGGTGCTGGACCTGGTTATGGGCCTGCGGGTCAACGAAGAAGAAGAGTCGGTCGGCCTCGACCTGGCTCAGCACAACGAACGCGGCTACAACCTGTAACCGCGGCGCGGTAAAAAACTTGCCCGGCTTGCCGGGCATTTTTTTGCCGGATTTTCAGCATTTCGCGCTCGGCAAACGGTTTATTCGCTACGTTTGCGACGTGGGCATAAAACTTACAAAACGTAGAGCGTTCAGGGTGCTTTGCTTTTTCTTCTGGCGCGCTAGAATGCGCGCCGAAGGGTGTTTGACAGTTGTCCGCACGCTTCGCCAGCCTTTGCTAGGCTTGCCAATAGCGAGTGGCCAGCAGGGGCTTATGGATTTGTCAGGTCCTGCCAGGAGCAGGGTCTGCTGGGTGCCGCCTCCCATCAGGAGCGCCGACCCTGGGGCAGTGGCCTTACCACGGCCAGTTGAATTTTCACTGGTGGCTGCCGGTCTACGGCTGCACTGGTCTATAACTAACCTGCTTTTCGCAAGTCATGAGGTAGAACATGAGCGACGACGATCTGGAAAATGATGACCTCGAAGTAGGCGACGAAGACGAGGCTGATGACGGCCTCGAAGCTGCGGCTGATGATGTCGCCGAAGATGCCGGCGATGATGACAGCAGCCCGGCACCCACTGCCAAGGGCAAGTCCAAGGCGGCTGTCTCGGTAGACGAGATGCCGAGCATGGAAGCCAAGCAGAAGGAACGTGATGCTCTGGCCAAGGCCATGGAAGAGTTCCTCGCTCGCGGCGGCAAGGTTCAGGAGGTCGAAGCCAACGTGGTCGCCGACCCACCCAAAAAGCCGGACAACAAGTACGGCAGCCGCCCTATCTGAGTGGCTGATTGTCAAAAAGCCCGCCGTCGCTGCGGGCTTTTTTGTGTCTGTTCGGCGAGAGATTTCATTGCCAGTAAGATCGAGCGCCGCCCGCGCGGCGCTCGTTCTACGCACCACCGCAAATTCCTAGGCAGCCCCTTATGAGCGCCAGCGCGCTAGCACGTCGGGTAGCTGCGACAAGCGCTGGATCTCGGCATCCGGCGCCTGTTCGCCCGCCCAGGCCTTGCCCTGCGGGTTGAACCACACCGCTCGCAGCCCGGCGCGCTGGGCGCCGGCGATGTCGTCGCCGGGGTGATCGCCGATGTGCACGGCGGCACTGGCTTCCACTTCACCACGGCGCAGAGCTTCGAGGAACGGCGCCGGGTCAGGCTTGCCGATGCCGAGGTCTTCGGCACACAGGGCGAAGCGGAAGTAATCCGCCAGCCCCAGCCGGCTCACGTCGGCATTGCCGTTGGTGACCACGCCCAAGGTGTAGTGGTGGCGCAGGATCTCCAGCACTGGCTGCACCTCCGGGAAGATCTCGACCTGGTGGCGGGCATGCAGGAATACTTCGAAGCCTTCGTTGGCCAGTTCCTGCGCATGTTTTTCGCTGTAGCCGACTTCTTCCAGGGCATGGAACAGTACCCGTCGGCGCAGGGCGCTGATGCGGTGTTTCAGGCCGGGTTCGGCCTGCACCAGGCGCTCACGAATGGCGAACAGGTGCTCCACCGGAACGCCACCGAGGATCGGGGCATTGGCTTCGAGCCAGTCGCGCAGCACGACTTCCGCGCTGGCAATCACCGGCGCGGTGTCCCACAGCGTATCGTCAAGGTCGAAGGTGATCAGCTTGATGCTCATGAGTCTGTGCCTTTGCTGCGTTTGGCCCGAGGGTGGGCGCTGTCGTACACCGCGGCCAGGTGCTGGAAGTCCAGGTGGGTGTAGATCTGTGTGGTGCCGATGTCGGCATGGCCGAGCATCTCCTGCACTGCGCGCAGGTCCTGGGACGATTCCAGCACATGGCTGGCGAAGGAATGGCGAAGCATGTGCGGGTGCAGGTGCTGGCCCAGCTCGCGCTCGCCAGCCACCTTCACCCGTTGCTGGACCGCCCTTGGGCTGATGCGGTTGCCCTGGCGGGTAATGAACACCGCCCGGTCGCGCGGGTTACCGATGCCGCGCAGGCGGAACCAGGCCTGCAGCGCTTCGCGGGCCTTGCGACCTACTGGCAATACGCGCGTCTTGCTGCCCTTGCCCAGCACCTGCACCAGGCCGGCAGCGAGGTCGAGGTGATCGAGGTCGAGGTTGGTCAGCTCAGACAGGCGCAGGCCCGATGAATAGAACAGTTCGAGCATGGCCTGGTCACGGCGAGCGATGAAATCGTCGTCGACGCCTCCATCCAGTAGCTGCAGGGCGCGGTCGGTGTCCAGGACCTTGGGCAACCGGCGTTCGCCCTTGGGCGCGCTCAGGCCGCTGGCCGGGTCATGCTGGCACAGGCCTTCGCGGTTGAGATAGCGGTACAGGCCGCGCACCGCCGACAACAGCCGCGCCAGGCTGCGCGAGGACTGGCCCTGATGGTGCTGGCGGGCGATCAGCTGGCGCAGTTGCTGAATCTGCAGCGCCTGCCAGCCGGCAATGCCATGTTCCTTGCAGTAGGCGACAACCTTGTCCAGGTCACGGCGGTAGCCCAGCAGGGTATGTTCGGAAACCTGGCGCTCGTTGCGCAGGTGTGCGCAATAAGCCTCCAGCTGGCGTTCCATCAGCGCACCGGGCGCAGGGTCTGGGTAACGCGCGGTACAACGCGGCCAAGTACTTCGGCGATATAGCCGAGGAACAGGGTGCCGACGCTGCTCTTGTAGTGCTGCGGGTCGCGGCTGCCGATCGCCAGCACCCCGTGCAGGCCTTGATACTCCAGGGCAGCCACGGCGCTGGAGCCTACTTCCCGGCGCTGTTCTTCGCCGAACAGGAAGGCCAGCTCGTGCTCGCGCAGGTTGCCGCTGACGGTCTTGCCGCCGCCCAGCAGGGCGCCGATGGCCTGCTGCGCTTCGGCATTGCTGACCCAGCGCCCGACCGGCGCAACGTTCTCGCCGAACAGGATCAGGCTGACGAAGGGCACCTGGAATTCCTGGCGCAGGCTGTCTTCGACTGCCATGACCACTTCCTCCAGGCTGCCGGCATCGAGCAGGTCGAGGATCAGCCTACGGGTCTTGTCGAACAGCCGGTCATTGTCACGGGCCACATCCATCAGTTGTGACAGGCGGTGGCGCATTTCGATGTTGCGGTCGCGCAGCAGCTTGAGCTGGCGCTCGACCAGCGACACGCTGTCGCCGCGTTGGTGCGGGATGCGCTGTTCGACCAGCAGTTCGTCGTGCTCGGCGAAGAAAGTAGGGTGGGCGCGCAGGTAGGCGACAACCGCATCGGCATCGAGCTCGGCGGACTGCTTGGGTACAACCTTGGGCTGATCGGTCATGGCGGTTACTCGCTTAGAGACGAACCTGTCCTTCGTAGACGCGTACGGCTGGGCCGGTCATCACCACGGGCTTGCCGGGGCCGGCCCATTCGATGTGCAGGCGGCCACCGGGCAGGTCGAGGGACACCGGGGAGTCCATCCAACCCTGGCTGATCGCCGCGACGGCAGCGGCGCAGGCGCCGGTGCCGCAGGCCTGGGTTTCGCCCGCGCCGCGTTCCCACACGCGCAGGTTGGCGCGGTGACGGTCGACGACCTGGAGGAAGCCGGCATTCACTCGCTGCGGGAAGCGTGGGTGGTTTTCGATTTTCGGCCCCAGCTGGTGCACAGGGGCACTACGCACGTCGTCGACCCGCAGCACGGCATGCGGGTTACCCATGGACAGGGCGGCAATCGGATACACCTGGCCGTCGACTTCCAGTGGGTAGCTCAGCGCCTGCTCATCGGCGATGAAGGGAATGTCCGCAGGGGTGAAGCGTGGCGGACCCATGTCGACACTGACCTGGCCGTCGTTCTGCACGTCCAGTTCGATGATGCCGCTCTTGGTTTCCACGCGAATGCGCTTCTTCGCGGTCAGGCGCTTGTCCAGGACGAAGCGGGCGAAGCAGCGCGCACCGTTGCCGCATTGCTCGACCTCGGAGCCGTCGGCATTGAAGATGCGGTAGCGGAAGTCCACTTCCGGATTGTTCGGCGCCTCGACGATCAGCAGCTGGTCGAAACCGATGCCGGTGTGGCGGTCGCCCCATTGTTTGGCGTGCTTGGGCTGGATGTGCGCGTGCTGGCTGACCAGGTCGAGGACCATGAAGTCGTTGCCCAGCCCATGCATCTTGGTAAAACGCAGCAGCATGGGCTTACTCCGGCAGCAGGCTTTCGCCAGCGTACAATTCGGCAATGGTCTCGCGGCGGCGAACTTCGAAGGCCTGGTCGCCGTCGACCAGGATTTCAGCGCAACGGCCGCGGGTGTTGTAGTTGGAGCTCATGACAAAACCATAGGCGCCCGCAGACTGAACAGCCAGCAGATCACCTTCGGCCAGGTTCAGCACACGGTCCTTGGCAAGGAAGTCACCGGTCTCGCAGATCGGCCCGACCAAATCGTAGGCACGGCCTTCACCCTCGCGCGGGGTGACCGCGCTGACGCCCATCCAGGCCTGGTACAGGGCCGGGCGGATCAGGTCGTTCATTGCCGCATCGACGATGGCGAAGTCCTTGTGTTCGGTGTGCTTGAGGTATTCCACGCGGGTCAGCAGCACGCCGGCATTGGCCACGATGTAGCGACCTGGCTCGAACACCAGGGCCAGGTCGCGGTCGCCGATGCGCTCGCGGATGGCCTTGATGTAGTCGGCCAGCAGGGGTGGCTGTTCATCGCGATAGCGCACACCGACACCGCCGCCAAGGTCCAGGTGGCGCAGGTGGATACCGCATTCGGCCAGGCGGTCGACCAGCACCAGCAGGCGGTCGAGGGCGTCGAGGAAAGGCTCGACGCTGGTCAGCTGCGAACCGATGTGGCAGTCGACCCCGACCACTTCCAGGTTCGGCAGCTGCGCGGCGCGCACATAGATGGCCTCGGCGTCGGCGATGGCGATGCCGAACTTGTTTTCCTTCAGGCCCGTGGAGATGTACGGGTGAGTGCCGGCGTCGACGTCCGGGTTGACCCGCAGCGAGACCGGGGCGACCTTGCCCATTTCGGCGGCCACCATTTGCAGGCGTTCCAGCTCGTCGGTGGATTCGACGTTGAAGCAGTGCACGCCGACTTCCAGGGCACGGCGCATGTCCTCGCGGGTTTTGCCGACACCGGAGAACACCACGCGGTCGGCGCGGCCGCCAGCGGCCAGCACACGCTCCAGCTCGCCGCCGGAGACGATATCGAAACCGGCGCCCAGGCGCGCCAGCACGTTCAGCACACCCAGGTTGGAGTTGGCCTTGACCGCGAAGCATACCAGGTGCTCGGTGCCTCGCAGGGCGTCGGTGTAGCTACGGTACTGGGCCTCGATGTGGGCGCGCGAATACACGTAGGTAGGGGTGCCGTAACGTTCGGCGATGGCCGACAGGCCCACGCCCTCCGCGAACAGCTCGCCGTCGCGGTAGTTGAAAGCGTTCATCTGGTTTCCTTACTGCGCTGGCGACTGCTCGGGCTCGGACTGCAGCTCGGGCTGCTGTTCCGGCTGCTGTTCCGACGTCGGGGCCGGCTTGGCTTTTGGCGAGTGCTGGTGCGACTTGTGCGCTTTGCCGTTATCGCCGTCTTCAGGCAGGTACAGCGGACCTTTCTGGCCGCAGGCCGAAACGAGGCAGGCAACAGCGACCAGCGCCGCGAAGGAGGAAATCAGGCGCTTCATGGGTGAAATCCTTAGAAATTTGCAGTATTGCGCCCGAGTATACCGAGCGACCGACGGCTTGCCTATGCAAGGGCAGGCCCGCCGGGCGGGCTATTCTTGGCGCGTGCAGCGGCCCTTTCCCGATCCCACGGGCACTGCGCTGGCTTCGGGTTCGTGCCGCTGCAGGCCATGGCTAAAACTTTGCATTCGGCGGCAAGCGCCCGTATCTTGCCTGGCATGCCAGTAACGCAGCCAATTTCGAGGTTCCGGTAATGAGTTTGAGTGAAGCGCGTTTCCATGATCTGGTCGACGCTACCCAACAGGCCCTGGAAGACCTGTTCGACGAGAGCGGCCTGGACCTGGACATGGAAAACTCGGCGGGTGTCCTGACCATCAAGTTCGACAACGGCAGCACGCTGATCTTCAGCCGCCAGGAGCCGCTGCGCCAGCTGTGGCTGGCGGACCGTTCCGGTGGGTTCCACTTCGACTACGACGAGGACAGCGGCAAGTGGGTGTGCGAGAAGAGCGAGGAGTTGCTCGGCGAAATGCTCGAACGCATCGTCTGGGAACGGGCCGGCGAAAAGCTGGACTTCGACGAGATCTGACATGAGCAGTGCCCCGGCCCGGCCGCCCAGGCCGCTCTACAGCAACGTCAGCCCTGCCGTGCCGTCGCCGTGCATCAGCGTGTGCCGGCTGGACGAGCAGCGTATCTGCACCGGCTGCCACCGGCATGTAGAGCACATTCGCGAATGGCGCTCGGCCGATGACGAGCGGCGCCGGCAGATCTGCCGCGAGGCCCAGGCCCTGCGCGATCGGGCTAAGGCACACTGATCGCAGGGGCTTGAGTATTTGCCCGGCTGTGGTAGTGTCGAGTTCTGCGTCAGTGACGCAATGCCATTACAAACCCCGCCCTTGGGCGGGGTTTTGCTTTATCTGCCTGTTGAAAACCGCCTGTTCAAAGGAGTCTGACTGGATCATGAGCACCAAGCCTTCCCTCATCCTCACCCGATTGGACGTACAGCGTCTGGAGCGTCTGATCGACAGCCTCGACGAGAGTACGCCGGGTGTGCTTGCCTTGATGGGCGAGCTGGACCGTGCCGAGCAGGTGGTCGGTCATGAGGAAGTACCGGCTGGCGTGGTGACCATGAATTCGCGCGTGCATTGCCGTGAGGAAGCCAGCGGCAAGGATTACCACCTGACCCTGGTGTATCCGAAGGATGCCGGGCCTGAGGGCAGGGTGTCGGTCCTTGCGCCGATTGGTTGTGCCTTGCTGGGGTTGTCGGTGGGCGAGCAGATCGACTGGCCGGCGCCAGGCGGCAAGACCCTCAAGCTGAAGCTGCTGGAAGTCGAGTACCAGCCGGAAGCGGCGGGCGATTTCGATCTTTGAGTCCTGGGGCTGCAAGGGGGCTGCAAGGCAGCCCCGGTCATTCGCTGGATATCCGCTCCAAGCCCTCGTTCAACGCCTGCTCCAGCTGCCGCTTGTAGCGCAGATACACTTGCGTCGACCCCAACTGGTCATCCAGCAGCTCGGACAGATCCAGGTCGGTGATGTAGCACCGGTACTGGCCCGCGCTGCGCCGCTGGCCGATAATCTGCCTGGCTACTACCGCATACAGCTGCTCGCCATGCTCCAGTTCGGAAAATTCCTGCTGGTCGCAGTACAGCGTCACATGCGCAGCACCCGCCACCCCGGCCTGGATAATGGCCTGTACCTCGTAGTAGGGCTGGTCGCTGCCTTCGAAAGGGGCCGGGCGCGGCTCGCTGCTGCGCGCCTTGCCCGGGCCGGATGGCAGCAACTGGGCGTAATGGATGTCCAGTGACGCCGGCCGCAGGGTGTCCATCGGCAACCGGGCATCGCGGCGCATCACCACCGAGCGCAGAAAGCGCTGCAGCGGCAGCAGCAGGTGTGCTTCGTCGTGCAAGGGCAGGTGCTGTTGCCACAAGGCGTTGTACTCATCCAGCACATACAGCTCGGCCCAGCTACCCTGCAGGCGGTAGAACACCTGGATGCAGCCTGGCTGGCCTTGTTCCAGGACCAGGCGCAGGTCGTGGTCCTGCAGGGCGTTGGCGTCCAGGTACAGGGGGCTGTAGGTACTGCGTTCTTCGCCCAGATAGGCCAGTAATGCCTCGTGGTCGGTCAGGGTCGTCAGGCTTACGTGCCCGGCCAGCAGTTCAAGCACATGGGTGTGCTGGGCAACCTGCAGCAGGTAGCGGTGGTTCTGGCCCTGGTCCAGCAGCAGCTGTACCGTGTCGAATATTTCCTCGACGCGCTGGCTGATGGCCTGGGCGCGGCTCTGGCAGAAGCAGCGTACCCGCACCCGTGGCCGCTGGCCATGCAGCACCGGGCTGTTGAGAAAGTCGCGCAGGCAGCGCACCAGCGCATGTTCGCCGTCATAGCGCTGGACCAGCACCTCGTTCCAGCTGTTGAGGGTGACCTGGTCCAGGGTCAGCACCAGGTTTTCGCGCACACCGGCGTAGCTCAGCGAGTCGGTGCGCTCGGTGGTCATCAGGATGTTCAGGTCGCGGTGATGGCGCAGCGGGTCGATGGCGACGTTGACCAGCAGCAGTACTTCGTCGGCAACACTGGGCTGCAGCAGGCGTACCTCGCTGACGATCGGCAAGGGCAGGGAAATGCTCTGCTGCAGGCAACCCACCAGGTTGAACAGCTCGATTTCGCTGAGGTCGCTGACACCGGGGTGCAAGGCCAGGCGCGTGCTGCTGTCGATCACCCCGTTGCGGTGCGCCCAGGTCAGCAGTTCGATCAGCTCGCGGCAGCGTTTCAGCGGGCTGAAATGCTCCACGTCATGCGTACTCAGGTTGCCGGTGTACAGCCCCCAGTGGTGGCTGCCGGGCTCCTTGCGGTTGGGCGCCTGGACCAGCGTCAGGGTCCCTTCGGCGAGGTCCGGGGCGATGCCCGGGTTGATCACTTCGACCTTGCCGGCACGGCGCTCGAACGCCGCATACAGGCGCCGACCCAGCACGTTGAGATCGCGCTGGTCGGCGCGGCTGCTGGCGTTCTGGGTGCGGGCGAACTGGCTGAGAAAACGGTAACTGTGGTTCAGCTCGGCTACCAGGTCACGGCGCTCCACGGCGACTTGCTGGACTTTCCACTGGTTGCGGCTGTCCAGCAGTGTCAGCTGGCGCGTGTCCCAGCCCCATTCGTCGGTCAGGCGCTGCAGCAGTCGGCGTTGCCAGCCATTGGCCCGGGATGGGTCGCTGAGCTTCTTGTTCACCTTCAGGTACAGGCTGCGGCGTACCAACTCCAGGCGGGCCCGTTCGCCACGCTGCAGCAGGTAGTGTTCGATGCGCCGGTAGACCATCACGTAGGGGTCCAGCGCGTCGAGGTCGAGCTGGTTGGCGAACACGGCCTGCTTGTAGTCCAGGCTCAGGCAGCGCACGGCGGGGTGCTCGCTGGCATAGGCCTCGGTCAGCAACAGCTTGAGCAGCGACTTGTAGGGTGAGTCGATCGCTTTGAACAGCTGCCACAGGCCGGCGCCAACGAACTCGCCAGGCGGAATGTTCGCCAGGCTGCCGAGGTCGAGCGCGTCCTGGCTACGGATGAAGCGCTTGGACAGCAGAGTCTGGGTGTAGCTGTGGTAGTGCTGTTCCTGGTACACCGGCACCAGCCACCACAACGGCGTGCGCCCGGCCAGCCAGATGGTGGTGCGGTAGAACTCGTCCAGCAGCAGGTAGTGCTGGGTGGTACCGCAGTCGTCGGAGCCGAGCTGGCCGTCGCGTTGACCCTGGGCGAAACCTTGGGTGTCGATCAGGAAGAAATGCGCCTCGGCACCCAGGCTTTCCGCCCATGTTTCCAGCAGCTGGCACTTGCGCCGCAGTTCGCCCAGTTGTTCATCGGCCAGGCCGGGCGCATGGCACACCCACAGGTCCATGTCGCTGTGCTCGGCCTGCGCCAGCGAGCCCAGGCTGCCCATCAGGAACAGGCCATGGATCGGCCGCGGCGGGTTGCCATGGCGGGCTTTGTAGGTGAACGAGCGGGCCAGGCGCTGGGCTTCGAGCAGCAGTTCGGCGCCTGGCTCGTAACCCGATACGCCGGCGGGGGTGCTGCCCGAAACATAGCCGGGCAGCAGCGGATGGTTTATGTGGAACAGCAGCGGCAACAGCGTCAGCACCTGTTGCTGGCGCGTCGACAGGCCTTCCAGTGCCCGCTGCAGCCGGCCCTGGTTGAGCCGCAGGAAACGCGCACGCAAGGTCGCCAGCTCCTTGCGGTCGATGCCTTCGTCCAGGTCGGGGCGGATTTCGTGGGGGTGGTTCATTGCGCACTCGGGCAGGCCAATGGAGCTGAGGCGAGTGTAGCCTGAGGGATCGGCGGTGGATAAGCGCCAATTGAAAGATTGACGCCATTTTGCCATCGCCAATGGACGGCAAGCTCCAGCTTTTACTGCCGTTGAGGCATGATGGCTGCCTTGAATGAATGACGAGGTTACCCGATGCGCGTGTGGATCGATGCCGACGCCTGCCCCAAGGCGGCCAAGGATTTGGTCGTCAAGTTCGCCCTCAAGCGCAAGTTCGAGGTGGTCATGGTCGCGGGCCAGGCTGTGGCCAAGCCGGCGTTCGCCATCGTACGCCTGATCGTGGTACCCAGCGGCATGGATGCGGCGGACGATTATCTGGTGGAGCACGCCGTGCCCGGCGAACTGGTGATCTGCAGTGACGTACCGTTGGCCGACCGCCTGGTGAAAAAGGGCGTGGCAGCACTGGACCCGCGTGGGCGCGAGTTCGACGAGCGCAACATGGGTGACCGGCTGGCGGCGCGCAACCTGTTCACCGAACTGCGCGAGCAGGGCCAGGTGGGAGGAGGGCAGGCGCCGTACGGCGAGCGCGAGAAGCAGGCGTTTGCCAATGCGCTGGACCGGATCATCGCCCGGCTTTCCAAAGCCTGAGGTGTACGCGCCCCTGCACGGGGCGCGCCAGCAAGCCCCTATTCGTGGGTCAGCTCCAGCACCCGATCCACCAGCTTGTAGATACCTCCAGCCGCTTCACTGATCGACTTGGCCTCCATGTACGCCGGGGTGGTGACCAGCTTGCGCTGGGAATCTTCGACGATATCGTGCACATCGCAATCTTCATGAGTGCCGCCCATCTTCACCACGGCCGCCGCGGTGTCGGCGTCGGTACCGATGGTGCAGACCACGCCCGGCCCGTAGATCTTCGCTGCCAGCGCCGGCGAGATGCAGATCAGGCCAACCGGCTTGCATGCCGTTGCAAAGGCTTCGGCCAGGGCCAGCACATCCGGGTTGACGCTGCAATTGGCGCCCTCCACAGCAAAGTTGGAGAGGTTCTTCGCCGCACCGAAACCGCCCGGCACGATCAGCGCATCGAAGTCCTCGGCCTTGGCCTCGCGAATGTCCTTGACCTGCCCGCGGGCAATGCGCGCCGACTCCACCAGTACATTGCGCGACTCGGGCATTTCCTCGCCGGTCAGGTGGTTGATCACATGCAGCTGCGCAATATTGGGCGCAAAGCACTGCACTTGCGCACCGCGCTGGTCGAGGCGCAGCAGGGTGATCACGCTTTCGTGGATTTCGGCGCCGTCATACACGCCACAGCCGGAAAGAATCACCGCTACTTTTTTTGTCATGCTCATTACTCCAGTGTCGAGGCGCTAAATGTCCTCTAGTTTGGCAGATGTCGCCATAGGGATTTCTGCGGCTGCGGCCTAATCTTGGTGGATAACGCCTGAGCTCATGCCCATGGACCTCATATTGCTGGCCGTGCCGTTCTTCTTCGTGTTGATCGCCGTGGAGCTGGTGGCCGACCGCGTGCGTGGGCAGCGTAACTACACCCTGGCCGACTCGATCAACAGCCTCAGTACGGGTGCACTGTCGACCAGCACCGGGCTGCTGACCAAGGGGCTGGGTCTGCTGGCCTATGCACTCGCATTTGAACATCTGGCGCTGCTGCGCTTGCCGGCGCAGGCCTGGTGGGTGTGGTTGCTGGCTTTCTTCCTGTACGACTTCTGTTATTACTGGCTGCACCGCCTCGGCCACGAGCGCAACGTGCTGTGGGCCGCGCACTCGGTGCATCACCAGAGCGAGGAATACAACCTCACCACCGCGCTGCGCCAGACCAGCAGCGGCTTCATCTTTTCCTGGATCTTCTACCTGCCGTTGGCGCTGGTCGGGGTGCCGCCAGCGGTGTTCATCACTGTGGCGTCGCTCAACCTGTTGTACCAGTTCTGGGTACATACCCGGCATATCGCCAAGCTCGGCTGGCTCGAGTGGGTGTTGATCACGCCATCCAACCATCGCGTCCACCATGCGCAAAATCCTGCCTACTTGGATCGCAACTACGGCGGCGTGTTCATTTTCTGGGACCGTCTGTTCGGCACTTTCAAGGAGGAGGACCCGGCCGAGCCGGTCGTGTTCGGCGTGACCACGCCGCTGGCCAGCTGGAACCCGCTATGGGCCAACCTGCAGTTCTACGCCCAGCTCTGGCAGGACGCCCGGCGTGCCGGCAGCCTGTGGGACAAGCTGCGCATCTGGTTCATGCCCACCGGTTGGCGCCCGGCCGATGTAGCCGCCCGCTACCCGCATGGCAGGCAGGACCTGGCCTTGTTTCGCAAGTTCGAGGTTGCCCTGGGCCGCCCGCAGCAGGCCTACGTGGCGGCACAATTCGTGGTTTACCTGGCGCTGGGCAGCTATTTGATGGTCGTGGCCGAGCGTGTGCCAACCGCCGCGCTGGTGCTCGGCTGGTCGTTGATGGCGTTTGGCTTGTTCGTGCTGGGCGCACTCCTGGAAAATCGGCCATGGGCCACGCGCCTGGAACAGGTACGGCTGGTGGCAAGCGCGCCGGCGCTGTACCTGGCCGGTGCATCGGGCCTAGCGGTGGTCGTGCCGCTGGCCTGGTTCCTGCTCGTGGCTTACGGCCTGCTCAGCCTGTGGGGCCTGGGCCTGGTCCGCCGCCTTGCGCTCCGCACGCAGGGTACGGAAGCGCCGGCGCAGCCATAGCAGGCCACCCAGCGCCAGCAGGCCACCCAGTACCCAGAGCTCGTAGCGCTTCACGTTGCCCAGCAGGCCTTCGAGAATGGCGCCGAAGTGGTACGCGGCCGCGCCCAGGGCGACTGCCCAGATCGCCGCGCCAAGACCGTTCAGCAGCAGGTAGCGGCGCGGCGGGTAGCCCGACAGGCCGATCGCCACCGGCATGACCGTACGCAGGCCATAGACGAAGCGGAAGCTCAGTACCCAGATGTCGGGGTGGCGACGGATGTGGTCCAGCGCGCGGTCACCCATCGCCTGCCAGCGTGGCCTGCGCGCCAGGATCCTGCGGCCGTGGCGACGGCCCATGAAGTACCACAGCTGATCGCCGGCATAACTGCCGAAAAAGGCCACCAGGCACACCAGGTTGATGTCCATGTAACCGCGGAACGCAAGGAATCCCGCAAGCACCAGAATGGTCTCGCCTTCGAAGAAGGTGCCAAGAAAAAGGGCGAAGTAGCCGAAATCCTGCAGGAATTGTTGAAGCATTTTCTGAGGTGCTGGCGAAATGAACGCGCAGCCTACCCCTTCGCGCGCATTCATGAAAGTGTCCAAATGTGTCTCGACGTGAACATTTCCTGCACCGAGAATGCCCGAAGGCGCGCGCCATCGCTTGCCCTGGCGTGTAACACAGGCGTCATAATGGGCGCTTATCTTGCCGCTCAATTGATGATAGGGCGTTAACGTCCTCAGGAACGCCAGATGAATAATGAAGTGCTAACCCCTGTCGCGATCAAGGATGCTCAGGAAATCCCCGAAGAGATGGTGCAGACCCCGCCAGACCTGCCGCCGGCGCCCGCGCCTGCCGTGGAACCGGCGGCCGGTCCTGTGGCCCCGGCGCCAGCACCGGCCCCGGCCATTGCCGTTCCCGGCCTGGACGACAGCAGCCTGTACATTCATCGCGAACTCTCGCAGTTGCAGTTCAACATCCGCGTGCTGGAACAGGCGCTGGACGAGAGCTACCCACTGCTCGAACGCCTCAAGTTCCTGCTGATCTTTTCCAGCAACCTCGACGAGTTCTTCGAGATCCGCGTCGCCGGCCTGAAGAAGCAGATCAATTTTGCCCGTGAACTGGCCGGCGCCGACGGCCTGCAGCCGCACCAGGCGCTGGCGCGCATCAGCGAGCTGGTGCACAGCGAGGTGGAGCGCCAGTACGCGATCCTCAACGATGTGCTGCTGCCAGAGCTGGAAAAGCACCAGATCCGCTTCATCCGCCGCCGTTACTGGACACCCAAGCTCAAGACCTGGGTACGCCGCTACTTCCGCGACGAAATCGCCCCGATCATCACCCCGATCGGCCTCGACCCGACCCACCCGTTCCCGCTGCTGGTGAACAAGAGCCTCAACTTCATCGTCGAGCTCGAGGGGGTCGACGCCTTCGGCCGCGATTCCGGCCTGGCGATCATCCCGGCCCCGCGCCTGCTGCCGCGGGTCATCCGCGTGCCGGAGGAGGTGGGTGGCGCAGGTGACAACTATGTGTTCCTGTCGTCGATGATCCACGCGCACGCCGACGACCTGTTCCAGGGCATGAAGGTAAAGGGTTGCTACCAGTTCCGCCTGACCCGCAACGCCGACCTGGCGCTGGATTCCGAAGAAGTCGACGACCTGGCACGCGCGCTGCGCGGCGAGTTGTTCTCGCGCCGCTACGGCGATGCCGTGCGCCTGGAAGTGGCCGATACCTGCCCGAAACACCTGTCGGACTACCTGCTCAAGCAGTTCAGCCTCAGTGAAAGCGAGTTGTACCAGGTCAACGGCCCGGTCAACCTCACCCGCCTGTTCAGCATCACTGGCCTGGACAGCCACCCCGAGCTGCAATACACGCCGTTCACCCCGGCAATTCCCAAGCTGCTGCAGAACGCTGACAACATCTTCAGCGTGATCGGCAAGCAGGACATCCTGCTGATGCACCCGTTCGAGTCGTTCACCCCGGTGATCGACCTGCTGCGCCAGGCGGCCAAGGATCCCCACGTGCTCGCCGTGCGCCAGACCCTGTACCGCTCCGGTGCCAACTCGGAAATCGTCGACGCGTTGGTGGACGCGGCGCGCAATGGCAAGGAAGTCACTGCGGTGATCGAATTGCGTGCCCGTTTCGACGAAGAGTCCAACCTGCAGATGGCCAGCCGCCTGCAGGCCGCCGGTGCGGTGGTGATCTACGGTGTGGTCGGCTTCAAGACCCACGCCAAGATGATGCTGATCCTGCGCCGCGAGCACGGCGAGATCGTGCGCTATGCGCACCTGGGGACCGGCAACTACCACGCCGGCAACGCCCGCCTGTACACCGACTACAGCCTGCTGACTTCCGACGACGCCCTCACCGAGGATGTCGGCAAACTGTTCAGCCAGCTGATCGGCATGGGCAAGACCCTGCGCATGAAGAAGCTGCTGCATGCGCCGTTCACCCTGAAGAAGGGCATGCTCGACATGATTGCGCGGGAAACCCAGTTCGCCCTCGAAGGCAAGCCCGCGCACATCATCGCCAAGTTCAACTCGCTGACCGACGCCAAGGTCATCAAGGCGTTGTACAAGGCCAGCCAGTCGGGCGTGAAGATCGACCTGGTGGTGCGTGGCATGTGCTGCCTGCGCCCAGGCATCCCGGGGGTTTCGCACAACATCCAGGTGCGCTCGATCATCGGGCGCTTCCTCGAGCACACGCGGGTGTTCTATTTCCTCAATGGCGGCGAAGAGCAGATCTACCTGTCCAGTGCCGACTGGATGGAGCGCAACCTCGACAAGCGTGTCGAGACCTGCTTCCCGGTGGAAGGCAAGAAGCTGTTGCTGCGGGTGAAGAAGGAGCTGGAAGGCTACCTGACCGACAACACCCACGCCTGGACCCTGCAGCCAGACGGGCGCTACGTGCGCAGCACGCCGACCGGCAACCAGAACCCGCGCAGTGCCCAGGCGACCCTGCTGGAGCGCCTGAGCAACCCGGTCCTCAACGTACGCTGAGGACGAAGCCGACCCGGGCCAGCCACTCCGCCTCGTTGGCGAAGTCGGCCTGGGTCAGCTGGTTCTGTTCCAGCCAACCTTGCGGGAATACCACATCCAGGCTGTCGCCGGCTGCCTTGAGTTCCACCTTCGGCATCTGCTGGTTGCCACGGATGTGATGGAACAGGATGGCGAAGCGCAGCAGCACGCACAGGCGCAGGAGCTTGACCCCTTCCTCGCCCAGTTCGGCGTATTTGTCCTTGGGGATGTTGCGGCGGTGGCCGCGTACCAGCAAGGCCATCATCTGCTGGTCCTCGCGCGAGAAGCCCGACAGGTCGGAGTGCTCGATCAGGTAGGCCCCGTGCTTGTGGTAATGGTAGTGGGCGATGTCCAGGCCGATCTCGTGCACCTTCGCCGCCCAACCCAGCAGGTCGCGCCAGTTTCCGTCTTTCAGGCCCCAGGCGTCGGCGACCTGGTCGAACGCGTGCAGCGCCTTGCGCTCGACGCGAGCGGCCTGGCCCTGGTCCACGTGGTAGCGTTCCATCAGCGAGTTGAGGGTGCGCTCGCGCACATCTTCGTGATGGTGGCGGCCTAGCAGGTCGAACAGCACGCCTTCGCGCAGGGCGCCGTCGCAGTGGTCCATGCGCTGCAGTTCCAGCGCATCGAAAATCGCTTCGAGAATCGCCAGGCCTGCCGGGAAAATGGTACGGCGGTCAGGGTTGACGCCGTCGGAGGCGGTCTTGTCGGCCTCGCCCAGCTTGAACAGCTTGCGCTTGACCCAGGCCAGGCCTTCGGCATTGACCTCGCCCTTGCCCAGGCCACCGGCCTTGATGGCTGCGCCGATGGCGCGGATGGTGCCGGAGGAACCGATGGCCTCGTCCCAGGTCAGGCGGTGCAGGGCATTCTCGATGCTCATCAGCTCGAGGCGCGCGGCGGTGTAGGCCTGGGCGTAGCGGGCCGGGGTGATCTTGCCATCGCGGAAGTAGCGCTGGGTGAAGCTGACGCAGCCCATCTGCAGGCTTTCACGCAGCAGCGGTTCGAAGCGTTGGCCGATGATGAACTCGGTACTGCCGCCGCCGATGTCGGCGACCAGGCGCTTGCCCGGCGTATCGGCGAGGGTGTGCGACACGCCGAGGTAGATCAGGCGCGCTTCTTCGCGGCCGGAGATGACCTCCACCGGGTGGCCGAGGATGGCTTCGGCACGCTGGATGAACTCGTTGCGGTTGCGCGCTTCGCGCAAGGCGTTGGTGCCCACGATGCGCACCGAGCCGGCGGGCATGCCGTTGATCAGCTGGGAAAAGCGCTTGAGGCAGTCCAGGCCCCGCTCCATGGCTTCTTCGCTGAGCATGCGCCCCTCGTCGATGCCGGCGGCCAGCTGCACCTTCTCGCCGAGCCGCTCGAGAATGCGGATTTCGGTATGGTGGGCCTTGGCCACGACCATGTGAAAGCTGTTGGAGCCAAGGTCGATGGCGGCAATCAGGGACAGGTTCTTCGCGATGGTATGCGGCATGATCTGGTTGTTCTCGGTCGTTAACCCGGCAATCGTGCCACGATAGCAGGCTATCGCCAACGCGTGGCACCTAGCCGTTGCGCTGGCCTTGATGCAGGACAACAGGTGATTCGATGCTATGACACCGGCATGACAGTTTCGATTCGTGGCGTCTTGCACAACTATAGTTACACTCAATCGTCCGTGGCTTCCTGTCGGGCGTGGGTGCGGCTATCATGGGCCACGTTTTTTTGCTTACGACCCTGGAGATATCCATGAGCAGCGATCTGATCAAACATGTCACCGACGCCTCCTTCGAAGCCGATGTTCTCAAGGCCGAAGGCGCCGTACTGGTTGACTACTGGGCTGAATGGTGCGGTCCATGCAAGATGATCGCTCCGGTACTGGACGACATCGCCTCCACCTACGAGGGCAAACTGACCGTCGCCAAGCTGAACATCGACGAGAACCAGGAAACCCCGGCCAAGCACGGCGTGCGTGGCATCCCGACCCTGATGCTGTTCAAGAACGGCAACGTCGAGGCCACCAAGGTCGGCGCCCTGTCCAAATCGCAGCTGGCCGCGTTCCTCGACGCCCACCTGTGATAGCGAAAAGCCCCGCGAATGCGGGGTTTTTTTTGCCCGTAAAGGTCTGCAGAGGTACGATTTACCCCGTCAAAACCACTAGACGTCGAAAAAAGCAAGTGTTACATTCGGCCTCGCACTGCTTCTCCAGTGCCCTCTACACGCCGTCGCCGAAGCATCCCTAATTCGAATCAGTACGCGATCCTGTCGCCATCTAGCGGCGCGGCCTCATTAAGCCAGAAGCTTAATTCTCCCTTCTTACATGATTACGTCACTCCCCTTATGAACCTGACTGAACTCAAGCAAAAGCCGATTACCGATCTTTTGGAAATGGCCGAACAGATGGGCATCGAAAACATGGCCCGTTCGCGCAAACAGGACGTGATTTTCGCCCTGCTGAAGAAGCACGCGAAAAGCGGCGAAGAGATCTCGGGTGACGGCGTGCTGGAGATTCTCCAGGATGGTTTCGGTTTCCTGCGTTCGGCTGATGCGTCCTACCTGGCCGGCCCCGACGATATCTACGTCTCGCCCAGCCAGATCCGTCGCTTCAACCTGCGTACCGGCGACACCATCGTCGGCAAGATACGCCCACCGAAGGAAGGGGAGCGTTACTTCGCCCTGCTGAAGGTCGACACCATCAACTTCGACCGCCCGGAAAACGCGAAGAACAAGATCCTGTTCGAAAACCTGACGCCGCTGTTCCCGAACAAGCGCCTGAAGATGGAAGCCGGTAACGGCTCCACCGAAGACTTGACCGGTCGCGTCATCGACCTGTGCGCCCCGATCGGCAAAGGCCAGCGTGGCCTGATCGTGGCACCGCCGAAGGCCGGCAAGACGATCATGCTGCAGAATATCGCGGCCAACATCACCCGTAACAACCCCGAGTGCCACCTGATCGTCCTGCTGATCGACGAGCGCCCGGAAGAAGTGACCGAAATGCAGCGCACCGTGCGCGGCGAAGTGGTCGCCTCCACCTTCGATGAGCCACCTACCCGCCACGTGCAGGTTGCCGAGATGGTGATCGAGAAGGCCAAGCGCCTCGTCGAGCACAAGAAGGATGTGGTCATCCTGCTGGACTCCATCACCCGTCTGGCGCGAGCCTACAACACCGTGATCCCGAGCTCGGGCAAGGTACTGACCGGTGGTGTCGACGCCCATGCCCTGGAGAAGCCGAAGCGCTTCTTCGGTGCCGCGCGTAACATCGAGGAAGGCGGCTCGCTGACCATCATCGCTACCGCGCTGGTCGAAACCGGCTCGAAGATGGACGAAGTGATCTACGAAGAGTTCAAGGGCACCGGCAACATGGAGCTGCCGCTGGACCGCCGCATCGCCGAGAAGCGAGTGTTCCCGGCCATCAACATCAACCGTTCCGGTACCCGCCGCGAAGAGTTGCTGACCGCCGACGACGAACTGCAGCGCATGTGGATCCTGCGCAAGCTGCTGCACCCGATGGATGAAATCGCCGCCATCGAGTTCCTGGTCGACAAGCTCAAGCAGACCAAGACCAACGACGAGTTCTTCCTGTCGATGAAGCGCAAGTAAGCGTTTCAGGCCAGGCAGTAATTGGGGCCGCTTTGCGGCCCTTCGCGGGCATGCCCGCTCCCACAGGTTCAATGTGATCCTTGTGGGAGCGGGCGTGCCTGCGAAGGGGCGCGAAGCGGCCCCAATGCATTTTTGCCCCCAAACAAAGCCAGAACGGCGCTACACTCTGCACCCCGACCGATACGGCCAACATGAGGCTCCTGCATGCAGTATCGCGACTTGCGCGACTTCATCCGTGGCCTGGAACAGCGCGGCGAACTCAAGCGCATCCAGGTTCCGATCTCCCCTGTGCTGGAAATGACCGAGGTCTGCGATCGCACCCTGCGTGCCAAGGGCCCCGCATTGCTGTTCGAAAAGCCCACCGGCTTCGACATCCCGGTGCTGGGCAACCTGTTCGGTACCCCGGAGCGCGTGGCCATGGGCATGGGCGCCGAGTCGGTCGACGAACTGCGCGAAATCGGCAAGCTGCTGGCTTTCCTCAAGGAGCCCGAGCCGCCGAAGGGCCTCAAGGATGCCTGGGCGAAGCTGCCGATCTTCAAGAAAGTCGTGTCGATGGCGCCCAAGGTGGTCAAGGACGCGGTGTGCCAGGAGGTAGTGGTCGAAGGTGACGATGTCGACCTCGGCGCGCTGCCGATCCAGCACTGCTGGCCGGGCGACGTGGCGCCGCTGATCACCTGGGGGCTCACCGTCACCCGCGGCCCGAACAAGGACCGTCAGAACCTGGGCATCTACCGCCAGCAGGTGATCGGCCGCAACAAGGTCATCATGCGCTGGCTCAGCCACCGTGGCGGCGCCCTGGACTACCGCGAGTGGTGCGAGAAAAACCCTGGCCAGCCGTTCCCGGTCGCCGTGGCCCTGGGCGCTGACCCGGCCACCATCCTCGGCGCCGTGACCCCGGTGCCGGACACCCTCTCCGAGTATGCCTTCGCCGGCCTGCTGCGCGGCAACCGTACCGAACTGGTCAAGTGCCGGGGCAGCAACCTGCAGGTACCGGCCACCGCCGAAATCATCCTGGAGGGGGTGATCCACCCGGGCGAGATGGCCCCGGAAGGCCCGTATGGCGACCATACCGGCTACTACAACGAAGTGGACAGCTTCCCGGTGTTCACCGTCGAGCGCATCACCCACCGGCAGAAACCGATCTACCACAGCACCTACACCGGACGTCCGCCGGATGAGCCGGCGATTCTCGGCGTGGCGCTGAACGAAGTGTTCGTGCCGATCCTGCAGAAGCAGTTCCCGGAAATCGTCGACTTCTACCTGCCACCGGAGGGCTGTTCGTACCGCATGGCGGTGGTCACCATGAAAAAGCAGTACCCAGGCCACGCCAAGCGCGTAATGCTGGGTGTGTGGTCGTTCCTGCGACAGTTCATGTACACCAAGTTCGTTATTGTCACCGACGACGATATCAACGCCCGCGACTGGAACGATGTGATCTGGGCCATCACCACGCGCATGGACCCCAAGCGTGATACCGTAATGATCGACAACACGCCTATCGACTACCTGGACTTTGCATCGCCGGTATCGGGCCTGGGATCGAAGATGGGCCTGGACGCCACACACAAGTGGCCGGGCGAGACGACGCGCGAATGGGGGCGGGTCATCGTCAAGGACGAAGCCGTTCCCCGCCGTATTGATGAGCTGTGGGATCAGTTGGGAATAGATTGATGCAGGTAACGTTGCAGCCGTCCGGGGCGGTGCTGGTGCTCGAACCCGGGGAACGGATCCTGGATGGAGCGCGGCGGCTGGGCTATGACTGCCCGAACAGCTGCCGGAATGGCAATTGCCATGTCTGCGCCGCATTGCTGGTTGAAGGCCGGGTTCGCCAGGACGGCGCGGTCCGTGACCATGGTGAGCTGTTTACCTGCATTGCCGAACCGCTGGAGGACTGCGTATTGCTCTGGGATGGTGTGCTCGCCCTGGGCGAGCTGCCGGTGCGCAAGCTGGCGTGCAGTGTCAGCGAGTGCGTCGAGGTGGGCGGCGATGTCTGGCGCGTGCGTTTGCTCGCACCGGCCGGCAGGGCGCCGCGCTATCACGCCGGGCAATACCTGATGATCGAGCGCGACGGCGGCAAGCAGGCGGCGTTTTCGCTGGCTTCCGCCCCCCATTCCGGGCGTGAGCTGGAGCTGCATGTGCTGGCGCGCGAGCCCAGCGCCGTGCAATTGATCGCCCAGTTGCAGCGCGACCGCCTGGCGCGCATCGAAATGCCGTTTGGCGACACCCACCTGGCCGAGCTGCCTGACGGGCCGCTGGTGCTCATCGCCGCCGGCACCGGCATGGGCCAGATGCACAGCCTGGTCGAGCATTGCCGGGCCCAGGGTTTCCGTCATCCGGTGCATCTGTACTGGGGCGTGCGCCGGCCGGAAGACTTCTACCAGATCGAACACTGGGACGAATGGCAGCGCCTGCCCAACCTGTTCCTGCACCAGGTCGTCAGCGACCTCTGCGGCTGGGAGGGCCGTTGCGGGATGCTGCATGAGGCGGTCTGCGAAGACATCGCCGACCTCAATGCCGTGCATGTGTATGCCAGCGGCTCGCCAAACATGATCTATGCCACCCTCGACGCCCTGGTCGAAGCTGGCATGGATGCGCACCGCATGCGCGCAGATGTGTTTGCCTACGCACCACGCGGTTAATAACCGAAGTTTCAAAGTGCGGGTATAAGGCGGTAATTGTTACCGCCTTGGCCAATAACTTTCGCACCGCCTGGAATAATTATTCCCAATCGTCGGAATGCCCGATGAAAATTTCGACATATACTTGAGCTGACGCACCGGTCTGCCTTAGGTTATGCATGTCTCGCTTGTGGCAGCTGGCTTGCCGGCGACAGGGCTGGCACAGGCAGTACACTACGACTGCCTCGAATCGTTTTTCCGTTATATGTGTAGTTCACAGGGAATCATGGCGGCAGCTTATGTCGGCACTTGAAAGTTCGTCCTGGAAAGTTAGTTATCCTCCTTCGCTCGACTTCGGTCAGCAACTGACCCACGAGCAACTGTACAACTCCATGCAGAGCACCATGTCTCGCCATCAGGGTGGGCCGGTCTGGCTGTTTGCCTATGGTTCCTTGATCTGGCGACCGGAGTGCAACTCCGTGGAGCGCCAGCGCGCCCGGGTGCACGGTTACCATCGGGGCTTGTATCTGTGGTCGCACGAACACCGCGGCACCCCGGAAACCCCTGGGCTGGTGTTCGGTCTGGACCGGGGTGGTTCCTGCAGCGGCTTTGCCTACCGGCTGGATGAAAGCAACCTGGACGACTCGCTGATGGCCCTGTGGCAACGCGAGATGCCGTACCCGGCTTATCGGCCGCACTGGCTCAATTGCCGGCTGGGTGATGGCAGCAAGGTGCAGGCCCTGGGTTTTGTGCTGGAACGGCACCTGCCGTGCTATGCCGGGAACCTGCCCGACACCTTGCTGAGCCAGATCCTGGCCAGCGCCAAGGGGCGCTATGGCACTACGCGTGACTATGTCGAGCAGACCTTGAATGCCTTGCGTAGTCATCAGATGCCCGATCGCAACCTCGAGGCACGGTTCCGCCGTTGCCATAACCTGCGCGAAGTCTGACAACTTTAGCGATCCCCTTCGCGGACTTGCCCGCGAGGGGCCGGAACTACGGCTCAGGTTCTGCAGCGTTACCTCGCCAGCACTACCAGCTTACCCACAGCCTGCCGCTGCCCCAGCCTGTCAATGGCCGCGCCCGCCTCAGCCAGTGGATAAGTCTGCGACACCAGCGGCTTCAGCTTGCCTTCGGCATGCCAGGCAAACAGTTGCTGGAAGTTGGCCGCGTTGTCCTGTGGCTGGCGTTGCGCGAACGCCCCCCAGAACACCCCCAGCACCGCTGCGCCCTTGAGCAGCACCAAGTTGGCTGCAAGTTGTGGGATGGTCCCGCTGGCAAAGCCCACCACCAACAGTCGGCCGTTCCAGGCCAGCCCGCGCACCGCCTGCTCGAACAGCCCGCCACCCACCGGGTCGTAGATCACGTCCACGCCCTGGCCGCCGGTCAGGCGCTTGATCTCGTCACGCAGGCTGGCCTGGCTGTAATCGATAAGCTCATCGGCCCCGGCCGCCTTGGCCACGGCCAGCTTTTCCGCGCTGCTGGCGGCCGCGATCACGCGCGCGCCCATGGCCTTGCCGATTTCCACCGCTGCCAGGCCGACCCCGCCAGACGCGCCCAGCACCAGCAGGGTTTCGCCCGCCTGCAACTGGCCGCGCTGGCGCAGGGCATGCATCGAGGTGCCATAGGTCATGCCGAATGCGGCAGCAGTGGTGAAGTCCATGCTCGGCGGTATCGGCAGCACGTTATAGAACGGCACCGCCACTTGTTCGGCGAATGCACCCCAGCCGGTCAGTGCCATGACCCGGTCGCCGACCTTGAAGGCGCCGGCCTTTTCCCCGACCGCGGCCACCACACCTGCTGCCTCACCACCTGGGGAGAATGGCAACGGTGGTTGGAACTGGTACTTGCCTTCGATGATCAGGGTATCGGGAAAGTTGACCCCGGCAGCCTGCACATCCAGCAGGATCTCGTTCTTCTTCGGCACCGGGCTGGCCACCTCTTCCAGCACCAGGTCGCGCGCCGGGCCCAGGGTTTTGCACAACACAGCTTTCATCAGGGCTATTCCTTTGCGGGTAATGGCCGATAAGTGTAGGAGGGCCGCCTTACCGGTCAACGAGCATGGCCCGTCCTGATGGCGCGGTATAAGCCCGGGCTTGGGTTTGCGCGGTGTGCTGGTTAAGCTGGCGACAACTGTATTGAGGAGCGAATTCGTGAAAGCGTGGATCTTGATGGTGCTGGCGCTGCTGCTGCCGGCTGCGGCCATGGCCGAGGAAGCCAAGGAAGGGGCGCCCAAGGTCGCCTACATCAGCCTGAGCCCGCCCTTTGTCGGCAACTATGCCCTCGACGGCAGCCCGCGGCTGCGCGTGTACAAGGCCGATGTGGCCCTGCGCGTAACCGGCGACGAAGCCGCCAAGGCAGTGAAGCATCACGAGCCGCTGATCCGCAACCAGCTGGTGGCGCTGTTCACCCAGCAGTCGGTGGAAAGCATGAGCAATGTCGAGGCCAAGGAGCATCTGCGCCAGGAAGCGCTGAAGCAGGTGCAGCAGGTGATGGAAGCGGAAGAGGGCAAACCGATTGTCGAAGACCTGCTGTTCAACAACCTGATCGTGCAGTGACCGTAACACCGGCTCCCCTCAGGGCGCCGGTAACGGGTCACCCGTCAGCACCTGATCAGCACCGTTTCAACGCAACGCGACAATCACTGCCCATTGCTCCGCAGTCACCGGCATCACTGACAGGCGGCTGCCCTTCTGCACCAGCGGCAGTTCGGCCAGGCCGGCCTGTTGCTTCAGCCGGCCCAGTTCCAGCACCCGTGGCAGCGTCTGCACATGGGCCACATCCACCGCACTCCACGGGTTCTTTTCCGGCGTGGCCTTGGCGTCGTAATAAGGGCTTTGCGGGTCCAGTGCGGTCGGGTCCGGGTAGGCCGCGCGGGTGATTCTGGCAATGCCGGCAATGCCCGGTTGCGGGCAGCTGGAGTGGTAGAAGAAAAATTCGTCGCCAACGCTCATCGCGCGCAGAAAGTTGCGTGCCTGATAGTTGCGCACGCCGTCCCATCGCGCTTCGCCGAGGCGGCCAAGGGCTTCGATGGAGAGCTCGTCGGGCTCGGACTTCATCAGCCAGTAGGCCATGAATGTGCTCCTGAAAAAGTTTGAAATAACCTGTTGCACGAAACCGACAGCCGGTTGACGTCAAGGTTTGCGTGTAGACGCAGGTTGTCGGAAAATGCGCCCCGTTAAAAGCGCGATGCTCCGGCGGTACCCAGAAAATCGCCGAGTACTGAACAGTTTGCCGGGGGGGCAATCTTCGATGAATCAACGCAACAAGCCAGACTTGCTGTGGGTCCTGGTGTTCATTTTCGGCCTGGGTGTGGTCACTACTGGTTATGCGCAAGGGTTCTGGGAGCGCAAGCTGGACAACGCCTACCAGATGCCGGTCGACGCCAGCCAGCCACAACGTTGATCTCCCTCGCTGGCGCCCTTCAACGTGGCGCCAGGTACCAGCCGCGGTCCGAGACCGTGCCCTGCAGTGGTACATCCCAGCTGGCCTGCGCCAGCCGCTCGACCTTCTGGCATTCATGCGCCAGCCCTAACAGCAATGGCTTTTTCCAGGTCTGGCGACGCGCCTGGTAGGCCAGGCTGCGATCATAGAAGCCGCCGCCCATTCCCAGGCGCCCGCCCACTTCATCGAAACCGACCAGCGGTAGCAGGATCAGGTCCAGCGACCAGATCGGGCGCTGGCGCTTGCGCTCGGTGACGGGCTCGGGAATGCGGAAGCGGTTGGGCTTGAGTTTTTCGCCCTGTTCGAAGCGCTGGAATACCATCCGTGTGCGGGGCCAGGCGTGGAGTACCGGCAGGTAGACGCGCTTGCCACGGCGCTGGGCCTCGCGCAGCAGCAGGGCGGGGTCGATCTCGCCGTCATTGGGCAGGTACAGGGCAATGTGCCGGGCCCGGCGGAACAGCGGGTGTTGCGCCAGTTGGCGGTACAGGCCGACAGCGGCCTGGCGTTGCTGGGCCGGGGTGAGGGCGCGGCGGGCATTGCGTAGCAGGCGACGAAGCTGGGGGCGGCTGAGCGGCGCGGTGTCGGTCATGGCACGAGCGGTCCCAAGTGTGTTGGCCGGCATGGCCGACCAAAACGAATTGCCCGCCGGTAGAGGCGGGCAAGAGAATTCAGGCTCCCCGACAAGACCGCTGTCGGTGTAGCCCTTGAACCCGAAAGTTCAAGGTGGAGATTGCAGGGGGCGTTAAGGCTTTCCGTCGGGCGGACATGCACACCGGCCCCAGCGTGCAACCCCCGTGGTTGTGCGTATCGGCTCAGGGACATAACCGACTGGCGCATCCCCCAGGGAGTGGCGCCAGTATAACAACCTCAGCCG
The DNA here is from genome assembly GCF_916618955.1 of Pseudomonas sp. Marseille-Q3773. Taxonomy (NCBI): domain Bacteria; kingdom Pseudomonadati; phylum Pseudomonadota; class Gammaproteobacteria; order Pseudomonadales; family Pseudomonadaceae; genus Pseudomonas; species Pseudomonas sp. Marseille-Q3773. The sequence goes on along the minus strand of NZ_OU745390.1, from coordinate 4,205,944 downwards.
ATTTTGGTATCCGCATCGTCGGACAGCGCCTGGTCGACCCGCTCCAGCAGGTCGCGCACCTGTTCGCGGGTGGTGCCGCCAGCCGGCGCATCGTTGCGCTCTTCCTGGCGGTGCAGCATTTCGTGGGTGATGTTCAACGCCGCCATGACCGCGATGCGGTCGGCGCCGATCACCTTGCCGCTGCTGCGAATCTCGCGCATCTTGCCGTCCAGGTAGCGCGCAGCGCTGACCAGGTTGTTGCGCTCTTCCGGCGGGCAGATGATCGAGTATTCCTTGTCGAGGATCTGCACGGTGACGCTATTGCTTGAACTCATGAGTCTTGCTCCAGAGCCTTGAGGCGTAAAATCATCGACTCGACCTTGCGCCTGGCGATCTCGTTCTTTTCGATGAGGTGGGCGCGCTCTTCGCGCCAGGATTTTTCCTGAGCTACTAGGAGTGCATTTTGCCGTTTTAGTTGCTCGACGCGCTGGATCAGCAACTCGAATCGGCTCATCAGTGCCTGCAGGTCGTTCTCTTGCGTGGGTTGCACTCGATTCGCTCCGTCGTTGAGTCACCGTGGCGATGATGATGCCTCTCGCCGGGCGGCGACGGCCAGTGCCGATGGTCTTGGCGCGCCTGCCGGTGCTAGGATACAAGGTCTCCATTCTAGTCATTGCGCCGTCTGGCGCCTAGCTGCCCATGCCCAATACCCAATCGCCTTACGTTGCCTTCGCCATGCTGCTGTCCAGCAATGGTCATCCTGTCACCCCGGCCGAACTGCACGGCCTGCTGATCGGCCGCAGTTGCGCCGGTGCCGGCTTCGACGCCGAAGGCTGGCTGGCCGATGCCGCCCAACTGCTCGAAACCGAGCCTGGCGACACTGTGCGCAACGCCCTGGTCGGCCTGCAGGAAATGGTCAAGGGTGAGCTGACCAGCGACGACATGGCAATCGTCCTGCTGCTGCCTTCCGACGACGCCGCCCTGGGCGACCGTGCCACCGCACTGGGCCAGTGGTGCCAAGGCTTCATTACCGGGTTCGGTCTGAATGCCGGAGGCAAGGACCTGTCCAGCGAGGCCAAGGAAGTGCTGCAGGACCTGGTGGCCATTTCCCAGGTCCAGGAAGCTCTCGAAGAGTCCGAGGACGGCGAGAGCGACTACATGGAGGTGATGGAATACCTGCGTGTGGCGCCGCTGCTGCTGTTCTCCGAGCTGGCCAAGCCAGCCGCTCCCGCGCCCAAGCCATCGCTGCACTGATCAACCGGGGTAGTCTGCCCATGAGCCACATTCCCAAGGCCGAATATGCCCGTCGGCGCAAGGCGCTGATGGCGCAGATGGTCCCCAACAGCATTGCCATCCTGCCCGCCGCTGCGGTTGCCATCCGTAACCGCGACGTCGAGCACGTGTATCGCCAGGACAGCGACTTCCAATACCTCAGCGGCTTCCCCGAGCCGGAGGCGGTGATTGCGCTGATTCCGGGGCGCGAGCATGGCGAATACGTGCTGTTCTGCCGTGAACGCAACCCCGAGCGCGAGCTGTGGGACGGCCTGCGCGCCGGCCAGGAGGGCGCGGTGCGCGACTTCGGCGCCGACGATGCCTTCCCCATCACCGATATCGACGAGATCCTGCCGGGCCTGATCGAGGGCCGTGAGCGGGTCTACAGCGCCATGGGCAGCAACCCTGAATTCGACCGCCGGCTGATGGACTGGATCAACGTGATCCGCTCCAAGGCACGCCTGGGCGCCCAGCCGCCGAACGAGTTCGTTGCGCTGGATCATCTGCTGCACGACATGCGTCTGTATAAATCAGCGGCGGAAGTGAAGGTGATGCGCGCTGCCGCAGACATTTCGGCACGCGCCCACGTGCGGGCCATGCAGGCCTGTCGGGCCGGGCTGCATGAATACAGCCTGGAAGCCGAACTGGATTACGAGTTCCGCAAGGGCGGGGCGAAGATGCCGGCCTACGGCTCGATCGTCGCGGCCGGGCGCAATGCCTGCATCCTGCATTATCAGCAGAACGACGCCCCGCTCAAGGATGGCGACCTGGTGCTGATCGACGCCGGCTGCGAGATCGACTGCTACGCCAGCGACATCACCCGTACCTTCCCGGTCAGCGGGCGTTTTTCGCCTGAGCAGAAGGCCATCTACGAGCTGGTGCTCAAGGCCCAGGCCGCGGCGTTTGCCGAAATCGCCCCGGGCAAGCACTGGAACCACGCCCACGAGGCGACCGTGCGGGTCATTACCGAGGGCCTGGTGGAACTGGGCCTGCTCGAAGGCGACGTACAGGCACTGATCGACAGTGAGGCTTACCGGGCCTTCTACATGCACCGCGCCGGGCACTGGCTGGGCATGGATGTGCACGATGTGGGCGAGTACAAGGTTGGCGGCGAATGGCGGGTGCTTGAACCCGGCATGACGCTGACCGTCGAGCCGGGCATCTATATCGGCGCCGACAATCAGGCCGTGGCGAAGAAGTGGCGCGGCATCGGCGTAAGAATCGAGGACGACGTGGTGGTGACCAGGCAAGGCTGTGAAATCCTGACTTCGGGCGTACCGCGCACGGTCGCCGAAATCGAGGCGCTGATGCAGGCTGCGCGCAAGGACGTCGCATGAACCGGGTAAATCTGGCGATCATCGGTGGCGGCCTGGTCGGGGCAAGCCTGGCCCTGGCCCTGCAGGCCGGGGCCAAGGCTCGCGGCTGGAAAATCCTGCTGATCGAGCCGTTCGCCCCCGGCGACAGCTTCCAGCCCAGCTACGATGCGCGCTCGTCGGCGTTGTCGTTCGGCACCCGGCAGATCTACCAGCAGTTGGGCGTGTGGCAGGCGATCGAGCGCCGCGCCGAGCCGATCCGGCAGATTCACGTTTCTGACCGCGGCCGTTTCGGCGCTACTCGCCTGGATGCCCAGGAAGAAGGCGTGCCGGCGCTGGGCTACGTGGTGGAGAACGCCTGGCTGGGCCAATGCCTGTGGCAAGGGCTGGACAGCGAAGTGGTGAGCTGGCGCTGCCCGGCGGAAGTGACCTCGATGCAGGCAATCGAAGGTGGCTACCGCTTGCTGCTGAACGACGACACGCCACTGGCGTGCGACCTGGCGGTGCTCGCCGACGGTGGCCGCTCCGGCCTGCGCGAACAGCTGGGCATCCATGTGCGCCACACGCCTTACCAACAAAGCGCGTTGATCGCCAATGTCACCCCGGGCGAGGCCCACGGCGGCCAGGCCTTCGAGCGTTTCACCGAAGACGGCCCCATGGCCTTGCTGCCGCTGCCGGAGAACCGCTGCGCCCTGGTCTGGACCCGTCAGGGCATGGATGCGCGGCGCCTGGCCGATATCGACGAGCGCCAGTTCCTGCGCGAGTTGCAGGCAGTGTTCGGCTACCGCCTGGGCGCGCTGCGCCAGGTCGGTGCGCGGCACCTCTATCCGCTGTCGCTGATCGAGGCCGAGGAGCAGGTGCGGCCGCATCTGGTGGTGCTGGGCAACGCCGCGCACAGCCTGCACCCCATCGCCGGGCAGGGCTTCAACCTGTCGCTGCGTGACGTGCAGGCGCTGGCCGAGGCATTGCTGGCCGGCCCGCCGCGGCCTGGCGACCTGACCACCTTGCAGGCTTATCAGCAGCGCCAGCGCCTGGACCAGGCGCTGACCATCGGTTTTTCCGATCAGGTTACCCGCCTGTTTGGCAGCAGCCAGCCGTTGCTGGCCGCCGGACGCAACCTCGGGCTGCTCGGGCTCGACCTGCTGCCGCCGGCGAAAAGCTGGTTTGCCCGCCAGGCCATGGGCCTGGGTACCCGCCCAGATTCGCGGGGGCAGGCATGACCGCTGATGCACGCCGCCTGGCGCGCCGCGCGCGCCTGTTGCGCTGGCGCCTGAACCTGTTCCCGCCGCACCTCGGTGCCGGTATTCGCGTGCAGCACATCAGCGCAGACCTGCGTAGCGTCAAGGTAGCGATGAAGCTGACCCGCTGGAACCGCAACTACGTCGGTACCCAGTGCGGCGGCAGCCTGTACGGTATGGTCGACCCGTTCTACATGCTGTTGCTGATCGAGCAGCTGGGGCGCGACTACATTGTCTGGGACAAGGCCGCCAGTATCGATTTCATTTCACCTGGCAAAGGCCCGGTGTATGCCGAGCTCCACGTCGATGACGCGTTGCTGGACGAGATCCGTCAGCAGACTGCCACCGGCAAGAAGTGCCTGCCGCGTTTGCAGGTCGATATTCGCGACGGCGCCGGCGAGCTGGTGGCGCGGGTCGATAAAACCCTATATGTGCGGCTCAAGCCGCAAGCGAGGCTGGCGTAAGGCATGGAAACGCGCGCAGATCTGTTGATTGTCGGTGCCGGTATGGTCGGCAGCGCCCTGGCCCTGGCGTTACGCCACAGCGGCCTGCAAATCCTCTTGCTCGACGGCGGCCCGCTGGCGGTCAAGCCGTTCGATGCCCAGGCCCCGTTCGAACCGCGTGTCAGCGCGCTGTCGGCGGCCAGCCAGCGCATCCTCGAGCGCCTGGGCGCCTGGGATGGCATTGCCCGGCGGCGTGCCACGCCGTACTCGGACATGCATGTGTGGGACGGCAGCGGTACCGGCCAGATTCATTTCTCGGCCGCCAGCGTGCATGCCCAGGTACTTGGCCATATCGTCGAGAACCGGGTGGTGCAGGATGGCCTGCTGGAGCGCCTGCATGACAGCGACATCGGCCTGCTGCCCAACGCGCGGCTCGAACAGCTGCGCCGTTCGGGCGATGAATGGCTGCTGAGCCTGGCCGATGGCCGCCGGCTGCGCGCGCCGCTGGTGATTGCGGCCGACGGCGCCAACTCGGCAGTGCGGCGCCTGGCTGGTTGCGAAACCCGCGAGTGGGATTACCTGCACCATGCCATCGTCACCAGCGTGCGCTGCAGCGCCGGGCACCAGGCCACGGCCTGGCAGCGTTTCACCGATGAAGGGCCGTTGGCGTTCCTGCCGTTGACCCGCGATGGCCAGCAGGACTGGTGCTCGATCGTCTGGTCGACCACGCCGGAGCATGCCGAGCAGTTGATGGCATTGGATGAAGTGGCCTTCGTGAAGGCCCTGCAGCAGGCTTTCGAGGGACGCCTGGGGGATGTGCTGCAGGCCGACCCGCGGGTGTGCGTGCCGCTGCGCCAGCGCCATGCCAAACGCTATGTGGATGAAGGCCTGGCTTTGATCGGCGATGCCGCGCATACCATTCACCCGTTGGCCGGGCAGGGTGTCAACCTGGGCTTCCTCGATGCTGCCGTGTTGGCCGAGGTGCTGGTCAATGCCTGTGAGCGTGGCGAGCGGCTGGCGGATGTAAAGGTACTCAGCCGTTACGAGCGTCGGCGCATGCCGCACAACCTGGCGCTGATGGCCGCGATGGAAGGGTTCGAGCGGTTGTTCCAGGCCAATCCGCTGCCGTTGCGCTGGTTACGTAACACTGGCTTGAAGCTGGTGCAGCAGATGCCGGAGGCCAAGGCGCTGTTCGTGCGCCAGGCGCTGGGCTTGACCGGTGATCTGCCGGATCTCGCCAAGGCATGAGATTGCCGGAATCTGTGGGAGCGGGCATGCCCACGGAACAGGCAACGCGGTGTATGGCACCGGCTTTGCCGGTGTTCGCGGGGTTGCCCGCTCCCACAGGAACCTCGCAACTGTTATCCCTCTGCAACATCCAGTAACGGCTAGGTAGATGAGCGGGAAAATGGGATTCACTACCATTTGCGCCTCTCATACGATCCGAGGAGCGCTTTCCATGTTGCCACGCAAGCCCCTACTGGCCGCCCTGGCCCTGACCCTGTTCGGCGGCACTGCCCAGGCGGCGGAAGAAGTGGTGGTGTACTCCTCGCGCATCGACGAGCTGATCAAGCCGGTATTCGATGCCTATACCGCCAAGACCGGGGTGAAGATCAAGTTCATCACCGACAAGGAAGCCCCGCTGATGCAACGCATCAAGGCCGAGGGTGACAACGGCGTGGCCGACCTGCTGCTGACCGTCGATGCGGGCAACCTGTGGCAGGCCGAGCAGATGGGCATCCTGCAACCGATCAAGTCCGAGATCATCGACCGCAACATCCCGCCGCAGTATCGCGCATCGTCGCATGACTGGACCGGCCTGAGCCTGCGCGCGCGCACCATCATCTATTCCACCGAGCGGGTCAAGCCGGAGGAGTTGAGCACCTATGAAGCGCTGGCCGACAAGCAGTGGGAAGGCCGCCTGTGCCTGCGTACGGCGAAGAAGGTCTACAACCAGTCGCTGACTGCCACCCTGATCGAGACCCACGGTGAGGCGAAGACCGAGCAGATCGTCAAAGGCTGGGTCAACAACCTGTCCACCGACGTGTTCTCCGACGACAACGCGGTGATCCAGGCCATCGAGGCCGGCCAGTGCGACGTGGGCGTGGTCAATACCTATTACTACGGCCGGCTGCACCAGCAGAACCCGAAACTGCCGGTGAAGATCTTCTGGCCCAACCAGGGTGACCGAGGCGTGCACGTGAACCTGTCCGGCATCGGCCTGACCAGGCATGCACCACACCCGGAGGCGGCGAAGAAACTGGTGGAGTGGATGACCGGCGAAGAGGCGCAAAAGCTGTTTGCCGACATCAACCAGGAGTTCCCGGCCAACCCGAAGGTCAAGCCATCGGACGAAGTGGCAGCGTGGGGGAGCTTCAAGGCCGACAGCATTCCGGTGGAAATCGCCGGCAAGCGCCAGGCTGAAGCGATTCGCTTGATGGACCGGGCTGGCTGGAACTAAGCGCCAGGCTTTATCCTTTCGGGGCCTATCAAGCCTCTTCGCGGGCATGCCCGCCCCCACAGGATTACTCGATCCCTGTGGGAGCGGGCATGCCCGCGAACGACCGCAAAGCGGTCGCACATCATCCACAGAGACATTCTACTTGCCGCACACCGCCCAACGCCGCTGGTATCTTCCGGTCGCCCTGATCGCCGCCCTGGTGCTCCTGCCCCTGAGCGTGCTGCTGCTGTCGTGGCAGTCGGTCGACCTGCAGATCTGGTCGCACCTGCTCGACACCCAGATGAGCCGCCTCTTGGGCAATACCCTGACGCTAGTGGCGGGTGTAGGCACCGGCGTCACGCTGCTGGGCGTCAGCCTGGCCTGGCTGACCAGCCTCTGCGAGTTCCCCGGCCGACGCTGGCTCGACTGGGCGCTGATGCTCCCGTTCGCCATTCCTGCCTATGTGCTGGCGTTCGTCTTTGTCGGCCTGCTGGACTTCGCCGGCCCGGTGCAGAGTGCCCTGCGCGAGGTGTTCGGGCCCATGCGCCTGCCGCGGGTGCGCTCCACCGGTGGGGTGATCATCGTGCTGGTGCTGGTGTTCTACCCCTATGTCTACCTGCTGGCGCGCACCGCCTTCCTGGCCCAGGGCAAGGGCCTCATGGAGGCCGCCCGGGTGCTCGGCCTGTCTCCCTTGCAAGCCTTCTGGCGCGTGGCGCTGCCCATGGCGCGGCCGGCTATCGGCGCCGGGATTGCCCTGGCACTGATGGAAACCCTGGCGGACTTCGGTGCGGTGGCGGTATTCAACTTCGACACCTTCACCACCGCCATCTACAAGACCTGGTACGGCTTCTTCAGCCTGTCCAGCGCAGCCCAGTTGGCCAGCCTGCTGCTGCTGGCGGTGATGCTGGTGCTGTACGGCGAGCGCCGGGCCCGGGGTGCCAGCCGCAGCGGCAATGAGCGGCCGCGCGGGCAGGCGCTGTACCACCTGCGCGGGGTCAAGGCGTTGCTGGCCAGTGGCTGGTGCCTGCTGGTGTTCGCCTGCGCTTTCATCATCCCGCTGCTGCAACTGCTGACCTGGTTCTGGCAGCGTGGCCGGCATGACCTGGACGAGCGCTACGTCGGCCTGGTACTGCATACCCTGTACCTGGGCGGCATGGCGGCGCTGGTGACGGTGAGCGTGGCGCTGCTGCTGGCCTTTGCACGGCGCCAGGCGCCGACGGCGACTATTCGCGCTGGCGTCGGGCTGGCCAACCTGGGCTATGCCTTGCCCGGGTCGGTGCTGGCGGTGTCGATCATGCTGGCCTTCAGCTACCTCGATAATCAGCTGGTCATCCCGTTGTCCAACTGGCTGGGCGGTGCCGGCAAGCCGCTGTTGCTGGGCAGCCTTGCCGCTTTGCTGCTGGCGTATCTGGTGCGCTTCATCGCGGTGGCCTACGGGCCGCTGGAAAGCAGCCTGGAGCGTATCCGTCCGTCACTTCCCGAGGCATCGCGCAGCCTGGGTGTCGGTGGCATGGGATTGTTTTTCAAGGTGTATCTGCCGCTGTTGGTACCGGGTGCCCTCAGCGCCGCCTTGCTGGTGTTCGTCGATGTACTCAAGGAAATGCCGGCGACCCTGCTGATGCGCCCGTTCGGCTGGGACACCCTGGCCGTGCGGGTGTTCGAGATGACCAGCGAGGGTGAGTGGGCGCGTGCATCGCTGCCGGCGCTGACCCTGGTGCTGGTGGGACTGCTGCCGGTCATCGGCCTGATCCGCCGTTCCGCCCGTCGACCCGGTCACAGTCACTGAGGGTGTCAGCCTGCGCCCTTGCGGCTACAATGCGCGGCACTCGCGCGGCGGGTCCTACACAAGAAGAGCTGACGACCCAACGTCATCGACCGCCGCCGCTTCGCCACGCCCGGAAGGAGAAACCCATGGGACAGCGCACGCTTTTGTATGACCTGCACCTGGCGCTGGGCGCCAAGACGGTCGATTTCGGTGGCTGGGACATGCCCCTGCACTATGGCTCGCAGGTCGAGGAGCACCATCAGGTGCGCAGCGATTGCGGGGTGTTCGATGTGTCCCACATGACCGTGATCGATGTCGACGGCAGCGACGCCACTGCCTGGTTGCAGCGTCTGCTGGCCAACGACGTGGCCCGTCTCGACGATATCGGCAAGGCGCTGTATAGCCCGTTGCTGCGGGAGCAGGGCACTGTCATCGACGACCTGATCGTCTACCGCACCGAGACCGGCTACCGCCTGGTCACCAACGCCGCCACCCGGGCCAAGGTACTCGATTGGCTGGCAGCACAGCGTGCCGGTTTTGCCGTGGACTTCCGGGTCCGCCCCGACCTGGCCATCCTCGCCATCCAGGGCCCGCATGCACGCGAGAAGGTGGCCGCCTTGCTCAGCCCCGCGCGCACCGCGCTGATCCGCGAACTGCGCCCGTTCGAGGGCGTTGCCGAAGGCGACTGGTTCATTGCCCGCACTGGTTATACCGGTGAAGACGGCCTGGAGATCATTCTTCCTGGCGAGCAGGCCGTGGCCTTCTTCAACGACCTGGTCGGTGCTGGTATTGCGCCGAGTGGCCTTGGCGCCCGCGACACCCTGCGCCTGGAAGCCGGCATGAACCTGTACGGCCAGGACATCGACGAAACCCACACCCCGCTCACCTCCAACCTCGGCTGGAGCATTGCCTGGGAGCCAGCCGAGCGCAACTTCATCGGCCGCGCCGGCCTGCTGGCGGAAATCGAACAAGGTGTGCAGGAAAAACTGGTCGGCCTGGTGCTGGAAGAGCGTGGTGTATTGCGTGCCCACCAGGTGGTCAGGGTGGCGGGGATTGGCGAAGGGGAGATCACCAGTGGTAGTTTCTCGCCTACGCTGAGCAAGTCCATTGCCCTTGCACGCGTACCCATGGCCACCGGCGAGCGGGCCGAGGTGGAAATTCGCGGTAAGTGGTACCCGGTGCGGGTGGTCAAACCGACCTTCGTGCGCCACGGCAAGATCCTGATCTGATCAAATTTTAACCGGCGGGCGTACCGCTGAGCCAATCGAGGAATTCAAGACATGAGCGATATCCCTAGCGACCTGCGTTTTGCCGAAAGCCACGAGTGGGCTCGCCTGGAAGCCGACGGTACCGTGACCGTGGGTATCAGCGACCACGCCCAGCAAGCCCTGGGCGACGTGGTGTTCGTTGAACTGGCCGAGGTCGGCAAGGTGTTTGACGCTGGCGACGCTGCCGGTGTGGTCGAATCGGTGAAAGCCGCTTCGGACATCTACGCCCCGGTAGCTGGCGAAGTGATCGCGGTCAACGAAGAGCTGGCTGACAGCCCGGAGCTGCTCAACGTCGAACCTTACGGAGCGTGGATCTTCAAGCTGAAGCCAAGCAACCCGGCCGAGCTGGACAAGCTGCTGGATGCTGCAGGCTACAAGGCAGCCATCGGCGAGTAATCGAGAGATCCAAGGGGCTGCGAAGCAGCCCCGGCGTTGAAATCAAGTTTCCCCGCACAATCGGCAATCCCTTCCTAGACTTGTAAGTCTCCATGAGAGCTGGCCTAGGAAGAGAGCGTCGTCATGTCGCAGTCGCCATCCCTGCATCAACTGCAAGAGCCCAACCCTTTCCTGCGTCGTCACCTGGGCCCCGATGCTGCAGAGCAGCAAGCCATGCTCAACGCGCTTGGCGTTGCCAGCCGCAGTGAGCTGATCGAGCAGACCGTACCGCCAGACATCCGCCTCGATCGCTCACTCGACTTGCCCGCTGCGCTGGACGAACAGGCCGCCCTGGCCAAACTCGCCGGCTACGCCGGACAGAACCAGGTCTGGACCAGCCTGATCGGCATGGGCTACCACGGTACCATCACGCCCACGGTCATCCTGCGCAACGTGCTGGAAAACCCCGGCTGGTACACCGCCTATACCCCCTATCAACCCGAAATCGCCCAAGGCCGGCTGGAGGCGCTGCTGAACTTCCAGCAGATGGTCATCGACCTGACCGGGCTGGCCCTGGCCAATGCCTCGCTGCTCGACGAGGCTACTGCTGCCGCCGAAGCCATGGCGTTGGCCAAGCGGGTGGCACGCAACAAGAGCAATGCCTTCTTTGCCGATGAACATTGCCACCCGCAGACCCTGTCGGTACTGAAGACTCGCGCTGAAGGCTTTGGCTTCGAACTGATCGTCGACGCTGTGGATAACCTTGGCAAACATGCGGTATTCGGTGCTTTGCTGCAGTACCCCGACACTCATGGCGAAGTACGCGACCTGCGCCCGCTGATCGACCAGTTGCACAGCCAGCATGCACTGGCCTGCGTCGCGGCGGACCTGCTCAGCCTGGTGGTGCTGGCGCCGCCGGGGGAACTGGGTGCGGATGTGGTACTGGGTTCGACCCAGCGCTTTGGCGTACCGATGGGCTATGGCGGCCCTCATGCGGCCTATTTCGCCTGTCGCGACGACTACAAGCGGGCCATGCCAGGGCGCATCATCGGCGTGTCGCGTGATGCCCGTGGCAACACCGCCCTGCGCATGGCGCTGCAAACCCGCGAGCAGCATATCCGCCGCGAAAAGGCCAACTCCAACATCTGCACGGCGCAGGTGCTGCTGGCCAACATTGCCGGCTTCTATGCGGTCTACCATGGCCCAGAAGGCCTGCGACGTATCGCCCAGCGTGTGCATCGACTGACCTTCATCCTGGCCGCGGGCCTCGAAGCCAAGGGCATCCCGCGGCTGAACCAGCATTTCTTCGACACGCTTACTGTAGAGGTAGGCGGTGCCCAGGCAGCCATCATCGAAAGCGCCGAAGCCGCGCAGATCAACTTGCGTATTCTTGGCCGCGGGCGTCTCGGTGTGAGCCTCGACGAGACCTGCTCGGAGCAGACGGTACTGCGCCTGCTGGACATCTTCCTGGGGGTGGATCACGGCCTGGACATTGCCGCTCTCGACCAACTCGCCCTGCCTGAAGGAATTCCAGCAAGCCTGGTGCGGCGCACGCCGTTCCTTGCTCACCCGGTATTCAACCTGCACCACAGCGAAACCGAGATGTTGCGCTACCTCAAGCAGCTGGAGAACAAGGACCTGGCGCTGAACCAGTCGATGATCCCGCTGGGCTCGTGCACCATGAAACTCAATGCCACCAGCGAGATGATCCCCATCACCTGGCCGGGCTTTGCCCAGTTGCACCCGTTTGCCCCGGCCGCCCAGGCCACCGGCTACAAGGCGATGATCGACGAACTGGAACGTTGGCTGTGCGCCATTACCGGCTTCGATGCCATCTGCATGCAGCCCAATTCCGGTGCCCAGGGTGAATATGCCGGCCTGATGGCCATTACCCGCTACCACCGCAGCCGTCACCAGCCGCAACGCACCTTGTGCCTGATCCCGTCGTCAGCCCATGGTACCAATCCGGCCTCGGCGCAGATGGCCGGCATGGAGGTGGTGATCGTTGATTGCGATGACCATGGCAACGTTGACCTGGCCGACCTCAAGGCCAAGGCGCACGCCGCCGCAGACCGCCTGTCGTGCCTGATGATCACCTACCCGTCGACCCACGGTGTATACGAAGAGGGCATTCGCGAAATCTGTGAAGTGGTGCACCAGCATGGCGGCCAGGTGTACATGGATGGTGCCAACCTCAATGCCCAGGTGGGCTTGGCTCGTCCTGCGGATATCGGCGCCGACGTTTCCCACATGAACTTGCATAAGACCTTCTGCATCCCCCACGGCGGTGGCGGCCCCGGCATGGGCCCGATCGGCATCCGCGAGCATCTCAAGCCGTTTGTCGCCAGCCACCCGGTGGTGCCGGTGCCCGGCCTGGACCCGAACAACCATGCGGTCAGCGCCGCCCCCTGGGGCAGTGCGAGCATCCTGCCGATCAGCTGGATGTACATCGCCATGATGGGCCCGCAGCTGGCTGATGCCAGCGAAGTGGCGATCCTTTCGGCCAACTACCTGGCCAGCCAATTGAGCAGCGCCTTCCCGGTGCTCTACCGTGGTCGCAACCAGCGGGTGGCGCATGAGTGCATCCTCGACCTGCGGCCGCTGAAAGCACTGACCGGCATCAGCGAAGAAGACGTGGCCAAGCGCCTGATGGATTATGGCTTTCACGCGCCGACCATGTCCTTCCCGGTGCCCGGCACGCTGATGGTCGAGCCGACCGAGAGCGAGTCGAAGGCCGAACTGGACCGGTTCGTCGAGGCGATGCTGGCGATTCGCGCGGAAATCGGCGAAGTGCTGGAGGGTAACTGGCCGGCGGAAAACAATCCGCTCAAGCATGCGCCGCATACGCTGGCAGACGTGCTCGGGGTGTGGGACAGGCCTTATAGCCTGGAGCAGGCGGTGGCACCCAGTGCTCACGTACGCCAGCACAAGTACTGGCCGGCGGTGAACCGGGTCGACAACGTGTATGGGGACAGAAACCTGTTCTGTGCTTGTGTGCCGGTGGAGGCTTACCGCTGAAACCAGGGCGCCGCTTTGCGGCCCATCGCGATACAAGGCCGCTCCTGCAAGGGCAAGCGTCCCGTGCAGGAGCAGTCGCGACAGGGGTGGCAGGTACCCCCAGGGATTTATTCGGCTACCGCGTTCTTGGCCAGAATGGCATTGGCCAGTTCCATGTCGCTGGCCTGCAGGCCAGGGTTCTCTGCGCGGGCCTGACGAATTGCCGCTTCCAGGAACGGCCCACGAATCGCGCCTTCGCTGGCCACGAAGCTGCCGGCGTCATCCTGCGCCGCCATCACCAGCTTGTGGTCCCCCGAGGTCAGGTAGCTCGATGCCGTGGTGGCACCGGTGGTCATCACGTTACGCCAGAAGGTATCGGCCATGGCCGGGCCAATAGGCAGCGAAAGCAAGGCAGCGGCGGCGATGGCGGTTTTGAGACGCATGTTGAAAAAACCTCGAAAGGGGTGGGGGTTGAAGATGCGCGGTTTGAGTGGCGGTAAAGAGGTAAGTTCCTTGAATACAAGGCGTTTTTTCTCAGGAACAGGCCCGTAGCACTTCCTCTTCCCGGGTCTGCCCGCAGGCCACCTTGGCTGCCCCGCAAGCGCGCAGGTCGAGCAGGCCATCGGCCTTTGCCTGGCGCCGCAAACTGGCCAGATCGCTGCCTGGGCCTATCAGGGCTCGCAGGCTGTCGCTGGGCACTAGCAGTTCGAACAACCCGGTGCGGCCGTGAAACCCGGTGCCCCGGCAGGTACGGCATGGCTGGCCGCCGGGCGCAGTCAGTGCGCCGCGACAATCCGCGCACAAGGTACGCACCAGGCGCTGGGCCATCACGCCGACCAGCGTAGCCTTGATCAGGTAGTCGGCTACGCCCAGCTCTTGCAGGCGGGTGATTGCACTACAGGCATCGTTGGTATGCAGGGTGGACAGCACCAGATGACCGGTCAGTGCCGCCTGGACCGCCACCAGGGCTGTCTCGCGGTCGCGAATTTCGCCGATCATGATGATATCCGGGTCCTGACGCAGCAGTGCCCGCACACCATTGGCAAAGCCGAGGTCCAGCGCAGGCTGCACTTGCAACTGGTTGAATGCAGGCTCCAGGCGCTCGATAGGGTCCTCGATGGTGCACAGGTTGACTTGCGGCGTGGCCAGCAGCTTGAGGCTGGCATACAGCGTACTGGTCTTGCCGGAACCGGTCGGCCCGGTGACCAGGATGATGCCCTGGCGCTGTCGCAGCAGGCCATGCCACTGGGCCAGTTGCGGCCCTTCCAGGCCAAGGCGATCGAAACCTTCCTGCAGTTGGTGCGGGTCGAACAGGCGCAACACCAGTTTTTCGCCGAACGGTGTTGGCAAGGTCGACAGCCTCAGCTCTACCTCGGCGCCACCCGGCAGGCTGCTTTGCAGGCGGCCATCCTGCGGCCGGCGTTTTTCCGCGACGTCCATGCGCGCCAGATGTTTCAGGCGGCTGACCAGCGCCAGGGTAACCCCGGCGGGGAAGGCATACACGCAGTGCAGCAGACCATCGATGCGATAGCGCAGCTGGCCCTGCTCGCGGCGGGGTTCCAGGTGGATATCGCTGGCGCGCTGTTCGATGGCGTACTGCAGCAGCCAGTCGACGATATGCACGATATGGGCGTCGTCGGCGCTGGCCTCGGCCTGGCGCTTGCCCAGCTCCAGTAGTTGTTCGAGTTCACCGAGGCTGGCCGACTGCTGGTTTTGCGCACCCTTGACCGACTGAGCCAGCCGGTGGAATGACTGCCCTGCCTGACGAATCTGCAACGGGCTGGCCAGCACGCGACGTATCGGCCGGCCCAGGCTGCGGGCCAGGTCGGCCTGCCAGTCATCCTGGTACGGCTGGGCGCTGGCAACTGTGACACCGCTGTCGTCGGCGGCGACGATGAGAATGCCATGGCGCTGGGCGAAGGCAGGGGAGATCAGGCCGCTGATCTGCGTCAGGTCAAGTTGCATCGGGTCGATGCGCAGGTAGGGCTGGCCGACCTTGTCGGCCAACCATCGGCAAAGGCGATCCAGGTCCAGGGGCTGGCCGGGGTGCTGACGGTCCTCCAGGGCGCAGGCGGCGATCTGCTCCAGTGGGTGGGCGCCGGGGTGGGTGTTGGCGTGTTCGAGTACTGGCAGCGTGTCGTTGGCGTGCAGGTGCTGGTCGGCGAGCAGGGCCTGGAGCACCCGCCTGAGGTCGAGTGCCGGATTGTCGGGGGTGTGCATTGGCGCGTCCGTGCTTGATGGGGAAGTGCTGATCAAGCCTAGCCGGGCGCTGGAAAGTGACTGGAGTGAAGAGTTTCTGAATCTTGCTGTTTGCTGTGCGTGTAGCTACCCCTTCGCAGCTAAACCAGTTCCCACAGAAACAGCGAACCGTTCAGACCACCGCCAGCTCCAGCCGCTGCAGGTTGGTCAGGCTCACCTCGCCCACACACACCAGGTTGCGCAGCTTCTGCGCGATCACCTCGGCCCGGTGCCAGCTCAGCCCGCCGATGCCGACTTCGATATCCAGCCAGTCGTCCTGTTGCCTGACCTGTACGCTGTGCGGTGTCAGGAATTGCAGGGCAAACAGGTTGAGCACCCGGCACAGGCTGTCAGGCTCGGCTTCGGCCTGCAGGCGGTAGTGCACGGTGCTATGGGCATTGGTGGCGGCCCAGGCGTCGGTTCGGGGTTGTGCGTTCATGCTGGTCTCCGCAGATGTAGGAGAAATTCTTGCACGTTGGCAGTGGTATTTTTTCGCTATGATTCAACCGTTTCGCGTTATATGCGAATAGAAATATTCATTTGCACGCACTTTGGAGAATAGTCAATGCAAAGCGAGCTAGATGCCTACGACCGCCGCATCCTCGAACTCTTGCAGGAGGACGCTTCGCTCTCCAGCGCACAGATCGCCGAACGCGTGGGGCTGTCGCAATCGCCGTGCTGGCGACGCATCCAGCGTTTGAAGGAGGAGGGGGTGATTCGCGGGCAGGTGACGTTGCTGGACCGCAAGAAGGTCGGCCTGAATACGCAGATCTTCGCCGAAGTGAAGCTGAATGCTCACGGGCGCTCCAATTTCACCGAGTTCACTGAGGCGATCCGCGGGTTTCCGGAGGTGCTGGAGTGTTATGTGCTGATGGGGTCGGTGGATTTTCTGCTGCGGATCGTCACATCGGATATCGAGGCTTATGAGCGGTTCTTCTTCGAAAGACTGTCGAACGTGCCGGGTATCCAAGAGGTGAACTCGATCGTGGCGCTGTCGGAGATCAAGTCCACTACCAGCCTGCCACTGTCGCGTTAAGGCATTCGCGGCGGTTCGGCGCCCCGACTCGCCCGCTTCCACAGGTACTGCGCAGGCCTTAGGTTCGGCGCAGTTCCCTGTGGGAGCGGGCAAGCCCGCGAAGCAGGCGACACGTATCAGGCCTTGAGCAGGTGTTTCCAGCCGCGGCTCTGATCCACCGCCCGAGCCTGGTCGACACGGGCTTCCAGCACCTCATCGCTGATCGGCTGCTCGGCCAGCTCGTGCAGTTTCTTCAGGTCGCCATACAGGCGGTCCATCTGTGGCGCCTCCAGCACCTGGCGGGCATGGTGCAGCCAGGCCAGCAGCTGCTCGATACGTGGCAATTGCTCGGCCAGGTCTTCCGGGCGCTGGGTGTACAGCGGCAGCTTCAACGCACGGCCCTCTTCACCCAGCAGGTGTGCCAGCCAGCTGGCCAGTTGCGCCTTGCCCTGGCGTTCGCCACGGCCTTTGCGTTCAGCGGTCCAGGCACGGGCCAGCAGCCAGCGCGAGGTTTCCAGCGAGAACTGGCCCCAGCGCACGTCTTCCAACTCTTCGGCGAACTGCTCGGGTGCCGCGCGACGGATATCTTCGTCATCGTTACCGGCCTGCACCAGCGGGCGCCAGTCTTCCAGCAGGGCATCGAGGCTGCTGCGCAGCTCGCGAGTGGTGGCGCGCGGGGCAGCCTGGCCCAGGCTGGCGGTCAGGGCACGCAGTTCGCTCAGGCACTCGACCCAGTCCTGCAGCAGGCGCCAGTGACCGTTGTGGCGGTACTGCTCGGCCAGGCGCTGGCTGCTGCCCAGCAGTTGCCAGGCCAGTGCGGCATAGGCATCGTCCACGGCGATTTCGGCTTCCAGCTCGGCGTGTGGCAGGCCCAGCTCGTAGCTGTCCGGCTCCAGCAGGCGGTAGCCACGCTCGGCCTTGCTGATATCGCAGGGCATCAGCGGCAGGCTGGCGGCCAGCTCGGCGGCCAGTTCCAGCAGGGCCTGCGGTTCACCTTCGCGCAGTTCCAGCTCCAGCTCGCAGATCTCTTCCTTGCGCTTGCCGGCGATCACGAAGCCCTGGTCAAGCGCCGCCTCGATCACCACCTTGCTCTTGCCACGGCCCCAGGCGATTTCGGCATATTCACGGCTGAAGTCGGTGGTGAACAGCGGCTTGATGGTTTTCTTGTCGAGGTTGGCCAGTTGCGCGGGCCAGCAGGTGGCGTCGAGCTTTTTCAGGTCGAGCTTGACCTTGTCCAGCGGCCATTCGTATTCATTGCGCTCGGACAGGCCGGCGACGCTCTGGCCGCGGCACTTGAGGGTCTGGATGATGGCCTCGCCGTCGCGGCGCAGGCGCAGGGCGACACGGGCGGCGGAAAGCTCGCGCTCGGGGGTGTCGAAGTACTGGTTGAGCAGTTCGCGGGTCTGCCAGCCGGACTTGTTGCGCTTTTTCAGCAGAGGGTGCTCGCGCAGGGCGGCAAGGGTCTCGCGGCTGGCGCGGAGCTTGAGTTCGGTTTCTTTGTGCATCACAGACTCGAAGGAGGGGCGTGGTTGGCGGAGAGTCTACAGCAGTCGGCCGTCAACGGTTTATTCCAGACAGCGGATAGTCCTATGATGGGGCACGTTTCCGAGGAGTACGGGCATGCCGTTGCCAACGTTGAAAGACCAGTTTGCCGCCTTGATCGCCGCGCCCTCGGTCAGTTGCACCCAGCCAGCACTGGACCAGTCCAACCGCCAGGTCATCGACCTGTTGGCCGGCTGGCTGGGCGACCTTGGCTTCAACTGCGACATCCGCCAGGTCAGCCCCGGCAAGTTCAACCTGCTGGCCAGCCGGGGCAGCGGCCCAGGCGGCCTGGTGCTGGCGGGGCACAGCGACACCGTACCGTACGACGACCAGCTGTGGGCCAGCGACCCGCTGCGGCTGACCGAAGTCGATGGCCGCTGGGTCGGTCTGGGCAGTTGCGACATGAAGGGGTTCTTCGCCCTGGTCATCGAAGCGCTCATCCCGCTGCTGGAGCACGACTTCAAGCAGCCGCTGCTGATCCTCGCCACCTGTGATGAAGAAAGCTCGATGTCCGGGGCCCGCGCCCTGGCCGAAGCCGGCCAGCCGCTCGGCCGGGCGGCGGTGATCGGTGAGCCCACTGGCCTGCGGCCGATCCGCATGCACAAAGGCATCCTGATGGACCGTATCGACATCCTCGGGCGCAGCGGCCATTCCTCGGACCCAAGCCTGGGCCGCAGCGCCATGGAGGCCATGCACGCGGTGATGGGCGAGTTGATGGGGCTGCGCCAGCAATGGCAGCAACGCTACCGCAACCCGCAATTCACGGTGCCGACCCCGACCCTGAACTTCGGCTGCATCCATGGCGGCGACAACCCCAACCGCATCTGCGGCCAGTGCGCCCTGGAATTCGACCTGCGCCCGCTGCCAGGCATGGACGTGGAGCAACTGCGCGCGGCCATCCGTGACCAGCTGGCGCCCGTGGCAGAGCGCTTCGAGGTGCGCATCGACTATGCGCCGCTATTCCCGGAGGTGCCGCCTTTCGAGCAGGCTGCCGACGCCGAACTGGTGCAGGTGGCGGAGCGCCTCACCGGCCATCGCGCCGAAGCGGTGGCGTTCGGCACCGAAGCACCTTATCTTCAGCAGCTGGGCTGCCAGACCATCGTGCTGGGCCCTGGCGACATCGCCTGTGCCCACCAGCCCGGCGAATACCTTGAAATGTCACGAATCGAGCCTACCGTGCGTCTATTGCGTGACTTGATCCGGCATTACTGCCTGAACTAAACGCCAACCGAGTTGATTCGTTCCTGCCTAGAGGAGACCGCGCGTGACCGCAAGCCTGTTCCGACGATGATCCTGAACGCTCCCTGTATCGCCGTTCTCCGTCCACTTATCCACAGGCCCTGTCATGCCCGACTACGTCAACTGGCTGCGTCATGCCTCCCCGTACATCAATGCCCATCGCGACTGCACCTTCGTGGTCATGCTTCCTGGCGATGGGGTGGAACATCCTAATTTCGGCAACATCGTCCACGACCTGGTGTTGCTGCACAGCCTCGGCGTGCGCCTGGTGCTGGTGCATGGCTCGCGCCCGCAGATCGAAAGCCGCCTGGCCGATCGTGGCCTGACCCCGCACTACCACCGTGGCCTGCGCATTACCGATGCCGCGACCCTGGACTGCGTGATCGATGCCGTCGGTGCCCTGCGCCTGGCCATCGAGGCGCGCCTGTCGATGGATATCGCCGCTTCGCCGATGCAGGGCTCGCGCCTGCGCGTGGCGTCGGGCAACCTGGTCACGGCGCGGCCGATCGGCGTGCTGGAAGGGGTGGACTACCACCACACCGGCGAAGTGCGCCGGGTCGACCGCAAGGGCATCAGCCGCCTGCTCGACGAGCGTTCCATTGTGCTGCTGTCGCCGTTGGGCTATTCGCCAACCGGGGAAATCTTCAACCTGGCTTGCGAAGACGTGGCCACCCGCGCCGCCATCGAGCTGGGTGCCGACAAGTTGCTGCTGTTCGGCGCCGAGCCCGGCCTGCTGGACGAGGACGGCAAGCTGGTGCGCGAGCTGCGCCCACAGCAGGTTGCCCCGCATCTGCAGCGCCTGGGCAGCGACTACCAGGCCGAACTGCTGGATGCTGCCGCAGAAGCCTGCAAGGGCGGGGTGGCGCGCAGCCACATCGTCAGCTATGCCGAGGACGGTGCGCTGCTGACCGAGCTGTTCACCCGTGGCGGTGGCGGTACGCTGGTTTCGCAGGAGCAGTTCGAAGTGGTGCGCGAGGCGAGCATCGATGATGTCGGCGGCCTGCTGGAGCTGATCAGCCCGCTGGAAGAGCAGGGCATTCTTGTGCGCCGTTCGCGCGAGGTGCTGGAGCGGGAGATCGAACAGTTCAGCGTGGTTGAGCGCGAAGGCATGATCATCGCTTGTGCGGCGTTGTACCCGATTGCCGATTCCGATGCCGGTGAGCTGGCGTGCCTGGCGGTGAACCCGGAGTATCGCCACGGCGGGCGCGGCGATGAGCTGCTGGCGCGCATCGAGGGCCGGGCGCGGCAGGCGGGGCTCAAGACCCTGTTCGTGCTGACCACGCGCACTGCGCACTGGTTCCGCGAGCGCGGGTTTGCGCCGAGTGGCGTGGAACGGCTGCCGGCGGCGCGGGCTTCGCTGTACAACTACCAGCGCAATTCGAAGATCTTCGAGAAGCCTCTGTAAGCCTGTTCTGGCCTTTTCGCGGGCTCGCCCACTCCCACAGGTACACCGCCAGGCTTCAAACCTTGTGATTACCCTGTGGTAGCGGGCAAGCCCGCGAAGCAGGCGACACCGATCTCAAATGAGAACGCCGCCCTGATGGGCGGCGTTTTCGTTTACACGGTATGCAGGTACCAGTTGTACTCGAGGTCGGAAATCGAATGCTCGAATTCCTCCAGCTCGCTCTCCTTGCACGCGACGAAGATGTCGATGTACTTCGGATCGATGTACTTGTTGAGGATTTCGCTGTCGTCCAGCTCGCGCAGCGCATCGCGCAAGTTGTTCGGCAGGCTCTGCTCCAGCTGCTCGTACGAGTTGCCTTCGATCGGCTCACCCGGCTCGATCTGGTTGGTCAGGCCATGGTGCACGCCCGCCAGCACGGCAGCCATCATCAGGTACGGGTTGGCATCGGCACCGGCCACGCGGTGCTCGATACGCACGGCATCCGGCGAGCCGGTTGGCACGCGCAGGGCCACGGTGCGGTTGTCCAGGCCCCAGCTTGGCGCGTTCGGTACATAGAACTGCGCACCGAAGCGACGGTACGAGTTGACGTTCGGGCACAGGAACGCCATGGACGCGGGCAGGGTCTCGAGCACACCGCCGACAGCGTGACGTAGCGCGGCGTTCTGCTCGGGATCCTCGCTGGTGAAGATGTTGTTGCCATCTTTGTCCAGCACGGAAATGTGTACATGCAGGCCGTTGCCTGCCTGGCCCGGGTAGGGCTTGGCCATGAAGGTGGTGTCCATTTCATGGTCGTAGGCGATGTTTTTGATCAACCGCTTCAGCAGTACGGCATAGTCGCAGGCCTTGAGCGGGTCGGGCACGTGGTGCAGGTTGACTTCGAATTGCGCCGGGGCGCTTTCCTTGACGATGGCGTCGGCCGGGATGCCTTGTTCCTTCGCGCCTTCGAGGATGTCCTGCAGGCAGTCGGCATATTCGTCGAGGTCGTCGATCAGGTAGACCTGGGTCGACTGGGGGCGTTTGCCGGAGATTGGCGAGCGCGGCGGCTGCGGGCGGCCGTTCACGTTCTCCTGGTCGATCAGGTAGAACTCCAGCTCGAACGCGGCACAGATGGTCAGGCCCATCTCGGTGAACTTGCTCACGACCTGACGCAGGACTTCACGCGGGTCGGCGAAGAACGGTTCGCCTTCGAGTTCGTGCATGGTCATCAGCAGTTGGGCGGTCGGGCGCTTCTGCCAGGGTTCGTTGGAGAGGGTGCCAGGGATCGGGTAGCAGATGCGGTCAGCATCGCCGATGTCCAGGCCAAGCCCTGTGCTTTCCACGGTGGAACCGTTGATATCCAGGGCGAAGAGGGAGGCAGGCAGGTTGATGCCCTTCTCGTAAACCTTGTGGAGGCTGGTGCGCTCGATGCGCTTGCCACGCACCACACCATTCATATCTGCAATCAGAAGGTCAACGTAGAGAACCTCAGGATGTTCCTTAAGGAACGCGTTCGCTTCGTTAAGCTGAACGGCACGCGGGGGTACCGACATGATGCAACACCTTTGTTGTTAAAAATATCAATCAAGGGGGGCTTGCAGGACCAGTCAATCGAAAACCCAAACTGATGTCAAGCCAACCCCATGATGCCCTGAAATGGCTCATCGACGGCAGATTTGCTGCATATCGGGGCAAGCCATTATCCGCTATTTCCCGCTCGAAGGGCTATCTCCGACAAGCCGTGTTTTATTTTTTACGGAGGTGTTGTGTAAAAAAATGAACAAGGCTAAGCTCGGTCTCAACCCAGAACACAATAATACGAGGGTCACATGGTCCGCTTGCCGCGACCTGAAAGCACTGCCTGCGCAGTGCCATCGGGTACTTCCGTCAATTTTGCCAGCTTCGTCAATGGCACGGCCGCCATGGCCGCAATAATTGACGTTTGGCAGCCCCGGACTCGCCCTCGCAGCGGCTTGCCGCCCTTCGTTTCGTCTTCCTGCCCTTCGAACTCATTACGGATGCACCTTGTTCCAGTGTATCCACTGTGGCTCTGCGCGGGGGTTTTTGCTTTAGCAATCTACTCCATCCAGAATCAGTGCGCGGCCCACCTTACCTCCTGAGGTATTTATGAGTAACAACCTCGACCAGCTCACCGATTGGTTGAAAGAGCACAAGATTACCGAAGTCGAATGCATGATCAGCGACCTGACCGGCATCACGCGCGGCAAGATTTCGCCGACCAACAAGTTCATCGCCGAAAAAGGCATGCGCCTGCCCGAGAGCGTGCTGCTGCAGACCGTGACCGGCGACTACGTTGACGACGACATCTATTACGAACTGCTCGACCCGGCCGACATCGACATGATCTGCCGCCCCGACGAGAAGGCTGTGTTCCTGGTGCCGTGGGCCATCGAGCCGACCGCGCAGGTCATCCACGATACCTACGACAAGAAGGGCAATCCGGTCGAACTGTCGCCACGCAACGTGCTGAAGAAAGTCCTCAAGCTCTACGCTGACAAGGGCTGGCAGCCGATTGTCGCGCCGGAAATGGAGTTCTACCTGACCAAGCGCAGCGAAGACCCGGACTTTCCTCTGCAGCCCCCGGTAGGCCGTTCGGGCCGCCCGGAAACCGGCCGCCAGTCGTTCTCGATCGAAGCTGCCAACGAATTCGACCCGCTGTTCGAAGATGTCTACGACTGGT
This sequence comes from Pseudomonas sp. Marseille-Q3773, assembly GCF_916618955.1. NCBI lineage: Bacteria > Pseudomonadati > Pseudomonadota > Gammaproteobacteria > Pseudomonadales > Pseudomonadaceae > Pseudomonas > Pseudomonas sp. Marseille-Q3773. Next base: position 4,182,738 of record NZ_OU745390.1, on the reverse strand, counting down.
GCGAACTGCAACAGCTGGACCTGGACACGCTGATCCACGAAGACGGCACGGCACAGATGGAGATCAACTTCCGTCACGGCGACGCCCTGCACCTGGCGGACCAGATCCTGGTGTTCAAGCGCACCATGCGTGAGGCCGCGCTCAAGCACAACGTGGCCGCCACCTTCATGGCCAAGCCCATGACCGGCGAGCCTGGCAGTGCCATGCACCTGCACCAGAGCGTGGTCGACCAGGCCACCGGCAAGAACATCTTCAGCAATGAAGATGGCAGCATGAGCGAGCTGTTCCTGCACTACATTGGCGGTCTGCAGAAGTTCATCCCCGAGGCGCTGCCGCTGTTCGCGCCCAACGTCAACTCGTTCCGCCGTTTCCTGCCCGACACCTCGGCGCCGGTGAACGTGGAATGGGGCGAAGAGAACCGCACCGTCGGCCTGCGCGTGCCGGATGCCGGCCCACAAAGCCGCCGGGTCGAGAACCGCTTGCCGGGCGCCGACGCCAACCCGTACCTGGCGATTGCCGCCAGCCTGCTGTGTGGCTACATCGGCATGGTCGAAGCCATCGAGGCCAGTGCGCCGGTACAGGGCCGTGGCTATGAACGCCGCAACCTGCGCTTGCCGCTGACGATCGAGGACGCCCTGGAACGCATGGAAAACAGCCGCGCACTGGTGCAGTACCTGGGCAAGAAATTCATCACCGGCTACGTCGCCACCAAGCGCGCCGAGCACGAGAACTTCAAACGCGTCATCAGCTCCTGGGAGCGTGAGTTCCTGCTGTTCGCTGTCTGATCAACCCTGAGGCCGCCCGCGCGGCCGCCGGAAACTGGAGAGGCACATGAGCGTCAACAACCCGCAAACCCGTGAATGGCAAAACCTGAGCGGCGAGCACCACCTGGCCCCCTTCTCTGACTACAAGCAGCTGAAGGAGAAGGGACCGCGCATCATTACCAAGGCGCAAGGTGTGCATTTGTGGGACAGCGAGGGGCACAAGATTCTCGACGGCATGGCTGGCCTGTGGTGCGTGGCGGTGGGCTATGGCCGTGAAGAACTGGTGCAGGCGGCAGAAAGGCAGATGCGCGAGCTGCCGTACTACAACCTGTTCTTCCAGACCGCCCACCCGCCGGCACTGGAGCTGGCCAAGGCGATCACCGACGTGGCGCCGGCAGGCATGACCCATGTGTTCTTCACCGGCTCCGGCTCCGAAGGCAACGACACCGTGCTGCGCATGGTCCGCCACTACTGGGCGCTGAAAGGCAAGCCGCAGAAGCAGACCATCATCGGCCGTATCAACGGCTACCACGGCTCCACTGTGGCCGGTGCCAGCCTGGGCGGCATGAGCGGCATGCACGAGCAGGGCGGCCTGCCGATTCCCGGCATCGTGCATATTCCGCAGCCGTACTGGTTCGGCGAAGGCGGCGACATGACCCCGGACCAGTTCGGGGTGTGGGCGGCCGAACAGCTGGAGAAGAAAATCCTCGAAGTTGGCGAAGACAACGTGGCTGCCTTCATCGCCGAGCCGATCCAGGGCGCCGGCGGCGTGATCATCCCGCCGGACACCTACTGGCCGAAGGTGAAGGAGATTCTCGCCCGTTACGACATCCTGTTCGTCGCCGACGAAGTGATCTGCGGCTTCGGCCGTACCGGCGAGTGGTTCGGCTCCGACTACTACGATCTCAAGCCGGACCTGATGACCATCGCCAAGGGCCTGACCTCCGGTTACATCCCCATGGGCGGTGTGATCGTCCGTGACAAGGTGGCCCAGGTGTTGAGCGAAGGTGGCGACTTCAACCACGGCTTCACCTACTCCGGACACCCGGTGGCCGCTGCAGTGGGCCTGGAAAACCTGCGCATCCTGCGCGACGAGCACATTGTCGAGAAGGCGCGCAGCGAAGCGGCACCGTATTTGCAAAAGCGTTTGCGTGAGCTGCAGGACCACCCGCTGGTGGGCGAAGTACGCGGCCTGGGCTTGCTCGGCGCAATCGAGCTGGTCAAGGACAAGGCCACCCGTAGTCGTCATGAAGGCAAGGGCGTAGGCATGATCTGCCGCACGTTCTGCTTTGAAAACGGCCTGATCATGCGTGCGGTGGGTGACACCATGATCATCGCACCACCGCTGGTCATCAGCCACGCCGAGATCGATGAGCTGGTGGAAAAGGCGCGCAAATGCCTCGACTTGACGCTGGAGGCGATTCGCTAGGCGTTTGCTAGGCTAGCGGTGTGACATTAAGTGGTTACAAGGCCCTGCTTTTGTTGAAACAGAGCCTTGTACCTTGCCAGACTAGCGGCTGTTTCAGTCGCCGCGCGCTCTGCACTGTAGGTCCTGGCTACTGAACAGATGGCTAAATAAAAATTCCGGAGCATTACGCATGAATAAAATGGGCAAGACGTTGCTGGCCGCAGCCCTGATGGGTGCCATGGCCACCGCTGTTCAGGCTGAAGACAAGGTGTTGAACGTCTACAACTGGTCGGACTATATCGCGCCGGACACCATCGCCAAGTTCGAGAAGCAGACCGGTATCAAGGTCAAGTACGACGTGTTCGACAGCAACGAAACCCTCGAGGCCAAGCTGCTGGCCGGCAAGTCGGGTTACGACATCGTGGTGCCGTCCAACAACTTCCTGGCCAAGCAGATCAAGGCTGGCGTGTACGAGGAACTGGACCGCTCCAAACTGCCGAACTGGAAGAACCTCGACCCGGACCTGCTCAAGGCCGTTGGCGATGCCAGCGACAAGGACAACAAGCACGCCTTCCCGTACATGTGGGGCTCGATCGGCATCGGCTACAACCCGGAGAAGGTCAAGGCCGCGCTGGGCGTGGACAAGATCGACTCGTGGGACGTGGTGTTCAAGCCTGAGAACATCGCCAAGCTCAAGAGCTGCGGCGTGAGCTTCCTCGATGCCCCGACCGAAATGCTCCCGGCTGCGCTGCACTACCTGGGCAAGCCGACCGACAGCACCAAGAAGGAAGACCTGAAGGCCGCCGAGGACCTGTTCCTCAAGATCCGTCCTTCGATCACCTACTTCCACTCGTCCAAGTACATCGGCGACATGGCCAACGGCAACATCTGCGTAGCCGTCGGTTACTCGGGTGACCTGGAGCAGTCCAAGGCCCGTGCCCACGAAGCCGGCGACAAGGTCAAGGTCGAGTACGTCATTCCGAAGGAAGGTGCCGGTACCTTCTACGACATGGTCGCCATCCCCAAGGATGCCGAGCACAAAGACGCTGCCTACCAGTTCATGAACTTCCTGATGCAGCCGGAAATCATGGCCGAGATCACCAACGCTGTGCGCTTCCCGAACGGCAACGCTGCCGCCACCCAGTTCGTGGACAAGGAAATCACCAGCGATCCAAGCATCTATCCGCCAGCTGAAGTGAAGAAACAGCTGTATGCCATCGCTGCTCCTGAAGCCAAGGCTCAGCGTGACATCACCCGTAGCTGGACCAAGATCAAGTCGGGCAAGTAAGCCCGGTGCAGCACCTCTGGGCCGGGATTCCCGGCCCAGAGCCAGTAAAAGGCAATTGATGATTGCGGCATCGAAGCTGCGAAGGTAAGTTGCGCGCCGGTTTTGCGTGTGCGGCAGCACTGTCGCTACCCGGGCACTGATTGTAAAGGAGCACCCACTTGTCCATTTCTGTATTCCGCAAGGCCTTGATGGCTGGTGCGGGCCTGACGCTGGCATGCAGCGTCCAAGCGGCGCCTACGGTGCACTTCTACAACTGGTCCGACTACATCGGCCCGACCACACTCGCGGACTTCGAGAAGGCGACGGGCATCAAGCCCGTGCAGGACGTATTCGATTCCAACGAAACCCTGGAAGGCAAACTGCTGGTCGGCAACACCGGCTATGACGTGGTGGTGCCGTCCAACCATTTCCTCGGCAAGCAGATCAAGGCGGGCGCGTTCCAGAAGCTCGACAAGAGCCTGCTGCCCAATTACGCCAACCTCGACCCGGCGTTGATGAAACGCCTGGAAAAGAATGACCCGGGCAATCAATACGCGGTGCCATACCTGTGGGGCACCAACGGCATCGGTTACAACGTCGACAAGGTGAAGGCCGTGCTGGGCGTGGACACCATCGACTCCTGGGCCGTGCTGTTCGAACCGGAGAACATGAAGAAGCTCTCCAAGTGCGGCGTGGCCTTCCTCGACTCGGCGGACGAGATGCTGCCGGCGGTGCTCAACTACATGGGGCTGGACCCCAACAGCAGCAACGCCAAGGACTACCAGGCCGCCGAGAAGAAGTTGCTGGCGGTACGTCCATACGTGACCTACTTCCACTCGTCCAAGTACATCACCGACCTGGCCAACGGCGACATCTGCGTCGCGGCAGGTTTCTCGGGTGATGTGTTCCAGGCCAGGACCCGCGCTGAAGAAGCGAAGAAGGGTGTGAACCTGGCCTACGCGATTCCCAAGGAAGGCGGCAACCTCTGGTTCGACGTGCTGGCGATCCCCAAGGACGCCAGGAATGTCAAAGAGGCGCACGCCTTCATCAACTATTTGCTGAAGCCTGAGGTTATCGCCCAGGTCAGTGATTACGTCGGTTACGCCAACCCGAACCCCAAGGCTGGCGACCTGATGGACCAGGCCGTGAGGACTGACGCCGCGGTTTACCCACCGCAGGAAGTGCTGGACAAGATGTTCGTGAATGCAGAGTTGCCACCCAAGGTGCAACGGCTGATGACCCGTAGCTGGACCAAGGTCAAGTCGGGCAAGTAAAAATCCAGGCCCGTGGCGGCACCTGCAGAGCAGGCCACGCGGGCACAAAAATCTTGTTGGGAGTTTCACTCATGGCAGTTGCCTCCGGTGCCTATAAAAAAGCCCTCGAGGGTGGCCAGCAACCCAAGCAGGTGCTGGTCAAGATCGACCGGGTCACGAAAAAATTCGACGAAACGGTAGCCGTGGACGATGTGTCCCTGGAAATCCGCAAGGGTGAGATCTTCGCCCTGCTGGGTGGCTCCGGTTCCGGCAAGTCCACCTTGCTGCGCATGCTGGCCGGTTTCGAGCGCCCGACCGAAGGGCGGATTTTCCTCGATGGCGTCGACATCACCGACATGCCGCCCTACGAGCGGCCGATCAACATGATGTTCCAGTCCTATGCGCTGTTCCCGCACATGACCGTGGCGCAGAATATCGCCTTCGGCCTGCAGCAGGACAAGATGCCCAAAGCCGAGATCGATGCTCGCGTGGCCGAGATGCTCAAGCTGGTGCACATGACCCAGTATGCCAAGCGCAAGCCGCACCAGTTGTCCGGTGGCCAGCGCCAGCGCGTGGCCCTGGCCCGCTCGCTGGCCAAGCGCCCCAAGCTGCTGCTGCTCGACGAGCCGATGGGCGCGCTGGACAAGAAGCTGCGTTCGCAGATGCAGCTGGAACTGGTGGAGATCATCGAGCGCGTGGGCGTGACCTGCGTGATGGTGACCCACGACCAGGAAGAGGCCATGACCATGGCCCAGCGCATCGCCATCATGCACTTGGGCTGGATCGCCCAGATCGGCTCGCCGGTGGACATCTACGAGACCCCGACCAGCCGCCTGGTGTGCGAGTTCATCGGCAGCGTCAACCTGTTCGAAGGTGAAGTGGTCGATGACGCCGAAGGCCACGCGATCATTGCCAGCCCCGAGCTTGAGCGCAAGATCTACGTGGGCCACGGCATCACCACGTCGGTCGAAGACAAGCACATCACCTACGCCCTGCGCCCGGAAAAGCTGCTGGTAACCACCAGCCAGCCGGACTTCGAGCACAACTGGTCGCGTGGCAAGGTCCACGACATCGCTTACCTCGGTGGCCACTCGGTGTTCTACGTCGAGCTGCCGAGCGGCAAGATCGTCCAGTCGTTCGTGGCCAACACCGAGCGCCAGGGCACCCGGCCGACCTGGGGCGATGAAGTGTACGTGTGGTGGGAAGACGACAGCGGCGTGGTACTGCGGTCATGAAACCTCGCAAGCTCAAGCGAGCCTTCCAGCGCATCATCCCGGAGGGGCGGCACCTGGTGATCGGCGTGCCGTTCATCTGGCTGTTCCTGTTCTTCATGCTGCCGTTCTTCATCGTGCTGAAGATCAGCTTTGCCGAAGCCGATGTGGCGATCCCGCCCTACACCGAGATCTACAGCTACGTCGAGGACAAGGTCCAGCTCGTGCTCAACCTGGCCAACTACGGCCTGCTGACCGAAGACGAGCTATACATCTCGGCCTACCTGGGCTCGCTGAAGATGGCCTTCTTCAGCACCCTATTGTGCCTGTTGATCGGCTACCCGATGGCCTATGCCATCGCCAATGCCCGGAAAGAGACCCAGACGGTCCTGCTGCTGCTGATCATGATGCCGACCTGGACCGCGATCCTGATCCGCGTCTACGCCTGGATGGGCATCCTCAGCAACAACGGCCTGCTCAACGGTTTCCTGCTGTGGACCGGGCTCATCGACCAGCCGCTGCAGATTCTCAATACCAACCTGGCGGTGTATATCGGCGTGGTCTATTCGTACCTGCCGTTCATGATCCTGCCGCTGTTCGCCAACCTGGTGAAGCACGACCCGAGCTTGCTCGAGGCCGCTTCCGACCTGGGATCGAGCACCTTCAACAGCTTCTGGAAAATCACCGTGCCGTTGTCGAAGAACGGCATCATCGCCGGCTGCATGCTGGTGTTCATCCCGGTGGTGGGCGAGTTCGTCATTCCGGAACTGCTTGGCGGCCCGGAAACCCTGATGATCGGCAAGGTGCTGTGGCAGGAATTCTTCAACAACCGTGACTGGCCGGTGGCGTCCGCGCTGGCGGTGGTGATGCTGGCGATCCTGATCGTGCCGATCCTGCTGTTCAACCGCAGCCAGGCCAAGGAAATGGAGGGCAGGGCATGAAGCGCTTCAGTTTTTCCAAGCTGATGCTGGTGCTCGGCTTGCTGTTCATCTACCTGCCGATGCTGATCCTGGTGATCTACTCGTTCAACGCCTCCAAGCTGGTGACCGTGTGGGGCGGCTGGTCGGTGAAGTGGTACGTCGGCCTGCTCGACAACAGCCAGCTGATGGGTTCGGTGATGCGCTCGCTGGAAATCGCCTGCTATACAGCGGTGGCGGCGGTCGCGCTGGGTACCCTGGCGGCATTCGTGCTGACCCGCGTCACCCGGTTCAAGGGCCGCACCTTGTTCGGCGGCCTGGTCACCGCACCGCTGGTGATGCCCGAGGTGATCACCGGTCTGTCGCTGTTGCTGCTGTTCGTGGCCATGGCGCAGATGATCGGCTGGCCGCAGGAGCGGGGCATCGTCACTATCTGGATCGCCCACACCACGTTCTGTGCGGCGTATGTGGCGGTGGTGGTGTCGGCACGCCTGCGTGAGCTGGACCTGTCGATCGAAGAAGCGGCGATGGACCTGGGCGCCAAGCCGTGGAAGGTGTTCTTCCTGATCACCATCCCGATGATCGCACCGTCGCTGGCGGCGGGCGGCATGATGTCGTTCGCGCTGTCGCTGGATGACCTGGTGCTGGCCAGCTTCGTCTCCGGCCCGGGCTCGACCACCTTGCCGATGGAAGTGTTCTCGGCGGTGCGCCTGGGTGTGAAACCGGAGATCAACGCCGTGGCCAGCCTGATCCTGCTGTCGGTGTCGCTGGTGACCTTCCTGGTCTGGTACTTCAGCCGCCAGGCCGAAGAGCGTCGCCGCAAGGCGATTCAGCAGGCGATCGAAGAGGGTGCGGCAGCCAACGCTTCGCAACCGCAGGTCAAGCGCCCGGCGCAGGTGGCTGCTTCGGCCTGATCCGGCCTCTACGCGGGCTTGCCCGCTCCCTCAGGGACATCACAGCCATCCGGCTTGTGGTAATCCTGTGGGAGCGGGCAAGCCCGCGAAGGCCACAACACCGATTCAAAGCCAGGCTGCATCCCAATGTGGATAGTCCCTGACGCTTCTGACCAAGCCGGCTCGCAAGGGGTTGGCAATAATGTATCTGGCAACATGCACCGTGCTCTCCTCCCGCCGCAGTGCACGGTCCTGATATCCAGGCTGCCACACCGGATCATGCTCAACCCCCGCCTGATGCAAAACCAGACTGGACCTGGATTTGAACCTGCGCATCAAAGTGCCTAGCGTCGTGCCTTTCAATTCGATTAGCCAATGCAGATGGTCGGGCATCAGCACCCAGGCCAGGGACCGGCATGCGTATTCCTGGTCAGATTTCCGAAGTTGGTGAATGACCAGCCGGGCATGGTGGAAATCATGGAACAGCGGCTTGCGCTGGTGGGTGACGGTGGTCAGCAGATAGAGCCGGCCAAGTTCTGAATAGCGACCGCGGCGAAGCAGGTGAGACTGAGCTCGCGACATTGGCTTCTTCCTTGAAAAGCAGGTGACTTTTCAAAGGTAGCGGCTGAGATGCAGGTGCTGTGTAGATGATGGTTTCTGGATATGGCAGAGATTTGTGGATGGCAGTACCGGCCCTTTCGCGGGTGAACCCGCTCCCACACGGTCATGTGCAGCCTCAGGGCTTGCGCAATCCCTGTGGGAGCGGGTTCACCCGCGAAGAGGCCCGCACAGGCGCTGAAAATGCCGAAGTGATCCTCGTCAGTGCTGTTTATCGAACCCTGAACTACGCTGACAGTCGCATCCCACAGATCATTTGTGCGCAAGCAAGGAGCCTGCATGACGTTGTTGCGTCCGCTGTCGGTCGTTTGCCTGGGGCTGTTGTACCTGCTCACGGGCTGTAGCAAGGAAGAAGTCCCCGAGACACTGCCCCGGGTGGGCGTGCAGCAGGTCCAGCCGACCGACTTCGCCGCCAGGGTCACCCTGACCGGCGATGTACAGGCACGCGTGCAGACGGACCTGTCGTTCCGCGTCGGCGGCAAGATCATCTCGCGCAGCGTCGATGTCGGCGACCACGTCAAGGCCAACCAGGTACTGGCGCGCCTGGACCCGAAAGACCTGCAGAACAACGTCGACTCGGCCAAGGCCGAGGTGTTCGCTGCCCAGGCGCGGGTCACCCAGAGCAGCGCCGCTTTCGTACGCCAGCAGAAACTGCTGCCCAAGGGCTACACCAGCCAGAGCGAATACGACGCTGCCGAGGCCGCCCTGCGCAGCGACCAGAGCGCACTCAAGGCCGCCCAGGCGCAATTGGCCGATGCCAATGAACAACTCAGCTACACCGCCCTGGTGTCCGAAGCCGATGGCGTGATTACCGAGCGCCAGGCCGAGGTTGGCCAGGTGGTGCAAGCGACCATGCCTATCTTCAGCCTGGCCCGCGACGGCGACCGCGATGCCGTGTTCAACGTCTATGAGTCGCTGCTGGTGGCGCCGCCCAGCGATGCCGGGGTGATCGTCAGCCTGCTGGACGACCCCAAGGTAAAGGCGCATGGCTTTGTCCGCGAAATCACCCCGACGGTGTCCGAGCAAAGCGGCACGGTTCAGGTCAAGGTCGGCCTCAGGGACGTGCCAGCGGCGATGCAGCTTGGCGCACCGGTAACCGCCACTACCAATGCCGAGGGGCGGCCCAGCATCGAGCTGCCCTGGTCCGCGTTGACCAAGGCTCTGCATGAACCCGCGGTGTGGGTGGTGGGCGAGGGCGACAAGGTGGAACTGCGCAAGGTTGAAGTCAGCCGTTACCTTACCGGCAGGATCGTGGTCGCCAGCGGCCTGAAAGGTGGCGAAACCGTGGTGGTCAATGGCGGGCAGTTGCTGCACCCCGGCATGCAGGTACAGAAGGTCGATGCCAAGGCCAAGGGGGGTGAGCTATGAAGCGCCTGCTGATGATGCTGTCGGCCGGCATGCTGCTGGTCGGCTGCAGTAGCGAGGACGAAGCGCCGGAGCCGATTCGGCCGGTGCTGTCGGTCAAGGTCGAGCCCCAGGTGCAATCGCAGCTGGGCCGCTTTGCCGGCTCTATCCAGGCGCGTTTCGAAAGCACCCTGGGCTTTCGCGTGTCCGGGCGCATCGCCCGGCGCTGGCTGGATGTGGGCGCCCAGGTCAAGGCGGGGGACACGCTTGCCACGCTCGATCCGACCGACCAGCAGAACCAGTTGCGCGCCGCTGAAGGCGACCTGGCCAAAGTGCAGGCGCAATGGATCAACGCCCAGGCCGATGCCCGCCGCCAGCAGCAGTTGTATGACCGCGGCGTTGGCGCCCAGGCCCAGCTGGACATCGCCCAGACCAACCTGAAAACCACCAGTGCCGCGTTGGAGCAGGCGCGCGCGGCCGTCAGCCAGGCCCGTGACCAGCTCGACTACAGCACCCTGCGCAGCGACCATGCCGCAGTGATTACCGACTGGAAAGCCGAAGCCGGGCAAACCGTCACCGCCGGCCAGGCCGTGGTGACCCTGGCCCGGCCGGACGTCAAGGAAGCGGTAATCGACCTGCCGATCGGCCTGGCCGAGCAGTTGGACAAAGGCCTGACCTTTACGGTTGCTTCGCAACTCGACCCGACCATCAACACCACGGCCAGCCTGCGCGAACTGGAACCCCAGGCCGACGCCACCACCCGTACCCGCCGCGCCCGCCTGACCCTGGCCAGCACGCCGGCGGCGTTCCACCTGGGCACCGCCATCAGCGTGACCTTGAGTTCGGCAGTGACGCCGCGCAGCGAGCTGCCCCTGAGTGCCTTGCTCGAACGGGATGGCAAGACCCAGGTGTGGGTGATCGACCCGCAACAGAAAACCGTGGCCACCCGCGACGTGGCCCTGATCGACCGCACCGACCAGAGCATCGTCCTGGCATCCGGTGTACAGCCCGGTGAGCGGGTGGTGACGGCGGGCGTGAACAGCCTCAAGCCTGGCCAGAAGGTCTCCTTCGACGAGGATGCGCAATGAAAGGAAGCTTCAACCTGTCCGACTGGGCACTCAAGCATCAATCGTTCGTCTGGTACCTGATGTTCGTTGGGCTGCTGATGGGGATCTTCTCCTACTTCAACCTGGGCCGTGAGGAAGACCCGTCGTTCACCATCAAGACCATGGTGATCCAGACTCGCTGGCCGGGTGCGACCCAGGACGAGACCCTTTACCAGGTCACCGACCGCATCGAGAAGAAGCTCGAGGAACTCGACTCGCTCGACTACACCAAAAGCTACACCCGCCCGGGTGAATCCACGGTCTATGTGTATCTGCGCGACACCACCAAGGCCAAGGACATTCCGCAAATCTGGTACCAGGTGCGCAAGAAGATCCAGGACATCCGCGGTGAGTTCCCGGCAGGCATCCAGGGCCCGGGGTTCAACGACGAGTTCGGCGACGTGTTCGGCTCGATCTACGCCTTTACCGCCGACGGCCTGACCCTGCGCCAGCTGCGCGACTACGTGGAGCAGGCGCGGGCTGAAGTGCGTGACGTACCCAACATCGGCAAGATCGAGCTGATCGGCACCCAGGACGAAGTGCTGTACCTGAACTTCTCCACCCGCAAGCTGGCAGCCCTGGGCATCGACCAGCGCCAGGTGATGCAAGCCCTGCAATCGCAGAACGCAGTGACCCCGGCCGGGGTGATCGAGGCGGGCCCGGAGCGCATTTCCGTGCGTACCACCGGACAGTTCGCCTCGGAAAAGGACCTGCAGACCGTCAACCTGAAGATCAACGACCGCTTCTTCCGCCTGGCCGACATCGCCGACATCGAGCGCGGCTACGTCGACCCACCTTCGCCGATGTTCCGCTCCAACGGCCAGACAGCGCTGGGCCTGGCTATCGGCATGAAAGCCGGTGGCAACATCCAGGTGTTCGGCGCGGCGCTGAAGAAACGCATGGACCGGGTGGTCGAAGACCTGCCCATAGGCGTCGGGGTGCATACCGTTTCCGACCAGGCCGTGGTGGTCAAGCAGGCGGTTGGCGGCTTCACCAGCGCGCTGTTCGAGGCGGTGGTGATCGTGCTCGGGGTGAGCTTCGTCAGCCTGGGGGTGCGCGCGGGCCTGGTGGTGGCCTGTTCGATACCGCTGGTGCTGGCCATGGTGTTCGTGTTCATGGAATACAGCGGCATTACCATGCAGCGCATTTCGCTGGGTGCGCTGATCATTGCCCTGGGCCTGCTGGTGGACGACGCGATGATCACCGTGGAAGTCATGGTCACGCGGCTGGAAATGGGCGAGAGCAAGGAACAGGCGGCGACCTTCGCCTACACCTCGACGGCATTCCCGATGCTCACCGGCACCCTGGTCACCGTGGCCGGGTTCGTGCCCATAGGCCTCAACGCCAGTTCGGCGGGCGAATATACCTTCACCCTGTTCGCGGTGATTGCCGTGGCCCTGCTGGTGTCGTGGATCGTGGCGGTGTTCTTTGCCCCGGTGCTGGGCGTGCACATGCTCAGCAGCAACCTCAAGGCACATGATGCCGAGCCTGGCAGGCTCGGCCGGGCCTTCGAGCACGGCTTGCTGTGGTGCATGCGCAACCGCTGGCTGACCATCATCGGCACCGTGCTGCTGTTCGCCCTGGCGATCTTCTGCCAGCGCTTCGTGCAGAACCAGTTCTTCCCGTCCTCGGACCGCCCGGAAATCCTCGTCGACCTAAACCTGCCGCAGAACGCCTCGATCGAAGAGACCCGCAAGGTGGTCGACCGCTTCGAGGCGCGGATCAAGGACGACCCGGACCTGGTGCACTGGAGCACCTACATCGGCCAGGGCGCGATCCGCTTCTACCTGCCGCTCGACCAGCAGCTGCAGAACCCTTACTACGCACAGCTGGTGATCGTCAGCAAGGGCTTGGAAGAGCGCCAGGGCATGATGGAGCGCCTGCAGAAGATCCTGCATGAGGAATTCGTCGGCATCGGCACCAACGTGCAGTCGCTGGAAATGGGCCCGCCGGTGGGCCGGCCGATCCAGTACCGGGTCAGCGGCGCCAATATCGACGCGGTACGCAAGCATGCCATCGAGCTGGCCACCTTGCTCGACCAGAACGAACACATTGGCGAGATGATCTACGACTGGAACGAGCCAGGTAAGGTGCTGCGGGTGGAAATTGCCCAGGACAAGGCGCGCCAGCTGGGCCTGTCATCGGAAGACGTGGCCAATGTGATGAACAGCATCGTCAGCGGCGTCCAGATCACCCAGGTCAATGACAACATCTACCTGGTCGACGTGGTTGCCCGTGCGCAGGACAGCGAGCGTGGCTCGCCGGACACCCTGCAGAACCTGCAGATCCTCACCCCCAACGGCACAGCGATCCCGCTGCTGTCGTTTGCCACCGTGCGCTACGAGCTGGAGCAGCCGCTGGTATGGCGCCGTGACCGCAAGCCGACCATCACCATCAAGGCCTCGGTCAATGGCGACATCCAGCCCACCGACCTGGTGGCCCAGCTGAAGCCGAAGATCGACGAGTTCGCCAGCAAGCTGCCGGTGGGCTTCGAAGTGGCTACCGGCGGTACGGTGGAGGAGAGCGCCAAGGCGCAAGGTCCGATCCGCAAGGTTATCCCGCTGATGCTGTTCCTGATGGCGACCTTCCTGATGATCCAGCTGCACAGTGTGCAGAAGCTGTTCCTGGTGGTCAGCGTGGCACCGCTTGGGCTTATCGGCGTGGTGCTGGCGCTGGTGCCCACCGGCACGCCGATGGGCTTCGTGGCGATTCTCGGAATTCTCGCGCTGGCGGGCATCATCATTCGTAACTCGGTGATCCTGGTGACCCAGATCGACGAGTTCGAGGCACAAGGCCTGTCGCCGTGGGATGCGGTGGTGGAGGCTACCAACCACCGGCGCCGGCCGATCCTGTTGACCGCAGCGGCGGCGAGCCTGGGCATGATCCCGATTGCCCGCGAGGTGTTCTGGGGGCCGATGGCCTACGCCATGATTGGTGGGATCATCGTGGCGACCCTGCTGACACTGCTGTTCCTGCCAGCGTTGTATGTCGCCTGGTACAAGATTCGCGAGCCACAGAAAAACTCCTGAAACCCTACAGCAAACCCTGTGGGAGCGGGTTTACCCGCGAATGCGATGGTGGAGCCGCTGCCGCATTCGCGGGTGAACCCGCTCCCACAGGGGCTTCTGTCGCTTTCAATATCGCCTTTTTGGTTTGGTTATATAAACATTCTTAAACATTATTTTTAAGAATAACATCGCCTCACTACTATTGCCTCAAGCCAGGCGTAATTCCCCTTCAAACCTCAGCCCGGCAACCTCATTCCAAGGAGAACGAGCATGAGTGCATCTCTGCGTAGCATCGACGGTCAGGACGAAGCCACCATTCTGCGGGAAATCCAGAGCGCCCTGCGCGACCTGCGTTTCGGTGCGGTGGAGATCACTGTGCACAACGCTCAGGTCGTACAGATCGAGCGCAAGGAGAAATTCCGCCTGCAACAGCCCGGCAACAAGACCGGCTGACGCGCCACCCCTTCAAAACTAGAAAAATGCCAATCGGGAGCTTCACCATGTCCATCCGCCGTTATGCGCTCGCCGCCCTGGCCAGTGCTGTTTTTGCCGGTTCCGCCATCGCCAAGGACTACGAACTGCTGAATGTGTCCTACGACCCGACCCGCGAGCTTTATCAGCAGTACAACGCCGAGTTCATCAAGCACTGGCAACAGGCCCACCCGGGCGACACGGTGAAGATCCAGCAATCCCATGGCGGCTCGGGCAAGCAGGCCCGTGCGGTGATCGACGGCCTGCGCGCCGACGTGGTGACCCTGGCCCTGGCCGGCGACATCGACGAAGTCGCCAAGCTCGGCAAGACCTTGCCCGAGGACTGGCAGAAGCGTCTGCCGGACGCCAGCACGCCTTATACCTCGACCATCGTGTTCCTGGTGCGCAAGGGCAACCCCAAAGGCATCAAGGACTGGGGCGACCTGATCAAGAAGGATGTGTCGGTGATTACCCCGAACCCGAAGACCTCCGGCGGCGCCCGCTGGAACTTCCTCGCCGCGTGGGCCTACGGCCTGAAGACCGGCGGTAGCGAAGACAAGGCCAAGGCCTACGTGCAGGAGCTGTTCAAGCATGTGCCGGTGCTGGATACCGGTGCCCGTGGCTCGACCATCACCTTCGTCAACAACGGCCAGGGCGACGTCCTGCTGGCCTGGGAAAACGAGGCCTTCCTGGCGCTGAAGGAGGACGGTGGCGCGGACAAGTTCGAAATCGTCGTGCCGTCGCTGTCGATCCTGGCCGAGCCGCCGGTGGCGGTGGTCGACAAGAACGCCGAGAAGAAGGGCAACACCGAGATCGCCAACGAATACCTCAAGCACCTGTACAGCCCGGCCGGGCAGAAGATTGCGGCCGAGAACTTCTACCGCCCGCGTGATGCCAAGGTGGCCGCCGAGTTCGGCAAGCAGTTCCCGAAACTGGACCTGGTGACTATCGACAAGGACTTCGGTGGCTGGAAAACTGCACAGCCGAAGTTCTTCAATGATGGCGGTGTGTTCGACCAGATCTATCAGGCACAGTAAGCGCCAGGGAACAGCGGGGCTGCAAAGCAGCCCGGGATTCAAACGCCTGCACCGGCCCGGGATCGATCCCGGGCTTCGTGCGTTCAACCAGGGATATTTATGTCACGTCGCATTTCCCCCGTCATACCCGGCTTCGGGCTGACGCTGGGCTACACCTTGGTGTACCTCAGCCTGATCGTGCTGATACCGCTGGCCGCCATGTTCGTGCATGCCGCGCAGCTGACCTGGGAGCAGTTCTGGAACGTCATCAGTGCACCGCGGGTGATCGCCGCGCTCAAGCTGAGTTTCGGCACCGCCCTGTTCGCCGCCATCATCAACGGCGTGATCGGCACCTTGCTGGCCTGGGTGCTGGTGCGGTACACCTTCCCAGGGCGCAAGGTCATCGATGCGATGATCGACCTGCCATTTGCCTTGCCCACCGCCGTTGCCGGCATTGCCCTGACTGCCCTGTATGCGCCTTCGGGCTGGGTCGGCCAGTTCGCCACCGACCTTGGCTTCAAGATCGCCTACACCCCGCTGGGCATCACCCTGGCGTTGACCTTCGTCACCCTGCCGTTCGTGGTGCGCACGGTACAGCCGGTGCTGGCCGACATCCCGCGTGAAGTGGAGGAGGCCGCTGCCTGCCTGGGCGCCAAGCCGCTGCAGGTGTTCCGCCATGTGCTGGCGCCGGCGCTGCTGCCCGCCTGGCTCACCGGTTTTGCGCTGGCCTTTGCCCGCGGTGTGGGCGAGTATGGTTCGGTGATCTTCATTGCCGGCAACATGCCGATGAAGACCGAGATCCTGCCGTTGCTGATCATGGTCAAGCTTGACCAGTACGACTACACCGGCGCGACCTCCATCGGCGTATTGATGCTGGTGGTTTCCTTCATCCTGCTGCTGCTGATCAACCTGCTGCAGCGCCGCATCGAAACCCCTTGAAGGAGGCCGGCATGTCCAGTTCAACCCTGAATGCAACCGCCGCCGCCAACGCCGCCCGCCGTGGCAGTGCGACTTCGCGGCGCGTCCTGATCAGCCTTGGCTGGCTGGTATTCGCGCTGTTCCTGCTGCTGCCGCTGGTGATCGTGGTATCGCAGGCGCTGAAGAACGGCTTTGGCACGTTCTTCGAGGCGATCCTCGAGCCGGATGCGTTGTCGGCCTTGAAGCTGACCCTGATCGCGGTAGTCATTTCGGTACCGCTCAACCTGGTGTTCGGGGTCAGCGCCGCCTGGTGCGTTAGCAAGTACACCTTCCGCGGCAAGAGCCTCCTGGTCACCCTGATCGACCTGCCGTTCTCGGTGTCGCCGGTGATCGCCGGCCTGGTGTACGTGCTCATGTTCGGCGCGCAGGGCCTGTTCGGGCCGTGGCTGCAGGACCACGACATCCAGATCGTGTTCGCCCTGCCGGGCATCGTCCTCGCCACCATCTTCGTCACCGTGCCGTTCGTGGCCCGTGAACTGATCCCGCTGATGCAGGAGCAGGGCACGCAAGAGGAGGAGGCTGCGCGCCTGCTCGGCGCCAATGGCTGGCAGATGTTCTGGCATGTGACCTTGCCGAACATCAAGTGGGGCCTGATCTACGGCGTGGTGCTGTGCACTGCGCGGGCCATGGGCGAGTTTGGCGCCGTGTCGGTGGTGTCGGGCCATATTCGCGGCGTGACCAACACCTTGCCGCTGCATGTGGAGATTCTCTACAACGAGTACAACCACGTGGCGGCCTTCAGCGTGGCCAGCCTGCTGCTGATCATGGCGCTCTTCATCCTGCTGCTCAAGCAGTGGAGCGAGAACCGTATTAACCGCCTGCGCCACAGCGCCGCGGAGGAATGATTCATGTCGATCGAAGTTCGTAACGTCAGCAAGCGCTTCAACAGCTTCCAGGCACTGGACAACATCAACCTGGACATCAACAGCGGCGAGCTGGTGGCCCTGCTTGGCCCGTCCGGCTGTGGCAAGACCACCTTGCTGCGCATCATTGCCGGGCTGGAAACCCCCGACCAGGGCAACATCGTGTTCCATGGCGAAGATGTGTCCGGCCATGACGTGCGGGACCGCAACGTCGGTTTCGTGTTCCAGCACTACGCCTTGTTCCGCCACATGAGCGTGTTCGACAACGTCGCCTTTGGCCTGCGCATGAAGCCCAAGGGCGAGCGCCCGAGCGAAAGCAGGATTGCCGAAAAGGTCCATGAGCTGCTGAACATGGTGCAGCTGGACTGGCTGTCCGACCGCTACCCCGAGCAGTTGTCCGGTGGCCAGCGCCAGCGTATCGCCCTGGCCCGTGCGCTGGCAGTGGAACCCAAGGTACTGCTGCTGGACGAGCCGTTCGGTGCGCTGGATGCCAAGGTGCGCAAGGAGCTGCGCCGCTGGCTGGCGCGCCTGCACGAGGACATCAACCTGACCTCGGTATTCGTCACCCACGACCAGGAAGAAGCCATGGAAGTGGCTGACCGCATCGTGGTGATGAACAAGGGCGTGATCGAGCAGATCGGCTCGCCGGGCGAGGTGTACGAGCACCCGGCCAACGATTTCGTCTATCACTTCCTGGGTGACTCCAACCGCCTGGCCTTGAGCGAAGGGCACCATGTGCTGTTCCGCCCGCACGAGGTGTCGTTGTCGCGGCACGAGACCGAAGGGCACCATGCCGCCGAGGTGCGCGATATTCGACCGCTGGGCGCTACCACGCGGGTGACCCTGAAGGTAGAAGGGCAGAGCGAGCTGATCGAGGCCGAGGTGGTCAAGGACCACGACAGCCTGACCGGGTTGGCGAGGGGCGAGACGTTGTTCTTCCGGCCGAAGGTCTGGCAGAAGGTGGCGGATATCTGAGCCGCCTCCGAACCCGAAAAACCCGGGCGCTGTCCCGGGTTTTTCATGCCTGGCGTGTGGGCGGGGCCGCTTCGCAGGCGTGAAATACCATGCATTGTGCGCATATTCCGCATGCGTCTGACGCACCGCTTTTCCCCGCCCCAGCTACAGCCCACGGAATCCGCGGCCTCGAAGCCAGCGCAAAAAACGGATATTCGTTTACATTCTAAGCATAATTTCAAACATTACTTTAAGGGATAAGCCCTCTGGTTCCATGATTCAGTCACACCCTGAATCGAGACCCTGGGAGTTTTATCAATGGGTAATGTCCAGCCGGCCATGAAGGCCTACGACCAGCCATGGCGCCCCGCTCCGGGTGACCTGGTCGAGCTTGGGCGCACGCTTCGCCTCCCGCTCGGCCAACTGCGCCTGCAACGCACGCCTGTCAGCGGGCTCAAGCACCGCGACAAGCTGGCGCTGGGCCTGCTGGCGCTGGCGCTGCATGCTGCCGTCGCCTACTGGATCAGCCGGGCGCCTACGCCGGAACTACCGGTGGTGCCGCCGCAGGTGCCGCCCATGACCATCGAATTCGCCGCGCCTGTCCCGCCTGTGGTCGAGCCTCCGCCGCCCGCCCCGGCACCGCCCGTGGTCCAGCCGCCACCGCCGCCAGTGGTCGACGAACTGGCCAGCAAACCCAAAGCCAAGCCCAAACCCGTGCCCAAGCCGGTGGTAAAGCAACAACCCAAGCCACAGCCCAAGCCGGTCGAAGCTGCGCCACCGGCCCCGGTAGCCGCCCCGGCACCGCCAGTGCCTGCGCCTGCCGCGCCAGCCCCGGTAACCCCGGCATCGGCGAACGCCGCGTACCTGAAGAACCCGGCGCCGGAGTACCCGCAGTTGGCCCAGCGCCGTGGCTGGGAGGGCACGGTGCTGTTGCGCGTCGAGGTGCTGCCCAGCGGTGCGCCCGGCCAGATCCAGATCCAGAAGAGCAGTGGCCGCGATGCCCTCGACGCCGCCGCGCTGGCGGCAGTCAAGCGCTGGCGTTTCGTCCCGGCCAAGCAGGGCGACGTGGCCCAGACCGGCTGGGTCAGTGTGCCGATCGATTTCAAGCTTCGCTAACTTTTCCGCAGAACACAGGAAGACATCATCATGAGCCTGCTGGCATCCCCTCTCGAGTCCGTTGAAAGCGCAGTCATCTGGCTGTTGGTTGGTTTCTCTGTCGTCACCTGGGGCCTGGCCCTGGTCAAGGCCGTGCAGTTCGTGCGGTTGAAGCATCAGGACAAGCGCTTCCACCAGCGCTTCTGGGCCGCCTCGAGCCTGGACTCGGCCGCCGAGCCCAGCCATGAACTGCCGGGCCCGGCTGCACGCGTGGCCCAGTCCGGCTACGCCGCCATCGCTGTGGGCGATACTCAGGCCAGCGACTTGAGCCACGCCATCAACCATCAGGACCGCCTGGAGCGCGCGCTGCGCCAGCAGATCGTGCGCGAGCGCCGCTCGCTGGAAACCGGCCTGGCGGTGGTCGCCAGTATCGGCAGCACGTCGCCCTTCATCGGCCTGTTCGGCACCGTGTGGGGCATCATGGAAGCGCTCAAGGGTATCAGTGCGGCCGGCTCTGCCAGCCTGGAAACCGTCGCCGGGCCGATTGGTGCGGCACTGGTGGCCACCGGTGTGGGTATTGCCGTCGCGGTACCGGCGGTACTGGTCTACAACTATTTCCTGCGCCGCCTCAAGCTCACTGCGGCCGACCTGGATGACTTCGCCCACGACTTCTACAGCCTGGCGCAGAAGAGTGCCTTCCGCGTACTGGTGCACCCGGCCGTGCACGCGCACCAGGGCGGGTTCACCCAGCCCGTGAAGGAGGCCTCCTGATATGGCCTTCTCGACCCAGGACAATGACGAAGTCCTCAGTGAGATCAACGTTACGCCCTTGGTGGATGTCATGTTGGTGCTGCTGGTGGTGTTCATCGTCACCGCGCCGCTGCTGACCAACGCGATCCCTGTGAACCTGCCCAAGACCGAGGCCGTGGCGCCGGTGGAGCAGAAGGATCCGCTGGTGGTCAGCATCGATGGTGACGGCAAGCTGTTCATCAACAAGGACCAGATCCAGCCAAATCTGCTGGAAACCAGCCTCAAGGCCGCCAAGGACAAGGACGCGCAAGTGCGTGTGCAGCTGCAGGCCGACGACGGTGTCAACTACGGCGAAGTGGCACGGGCCATGGCAGCGATCGAACGTGCGGGCATCAGCAGGCTGGCGGTGATTACCGCGCGCTGAACCCCGGCAACCCTCTTCAGGCAAGTGCTTATGGGCCATATCTCTTGGCAGGGGATGGCCCTTTTTTTGCCATACACGCTCCTATAAGGGACCCTGTCAGCACTGAACTCTGGTTATTAATAAATAGCTTCTTATTCCTTTACTGATATAACTCCCGCCCTATACTGGTCTCCAAGCACGCAAACTCACTGGAGGCGTCCCCATGCGCAACGAGTCGATCCGTTACCTGATTGTGCCGGGCTGGCAAGGATCGCCAGACAATCATTGGCAAAGCCACTGGCAGCGTACCCTGCCCAACAGCGCGCGGGTCGAGCAGCAGGACTGGTTGACCCCGCAGCGCCACGACTGGGTGCAGGCGCTGGAGCTAGCGATCGCTGCCGAGCGCTCGCCGGTAATCCTGATTGCCCACAGCCTCGGCTGCGTCACGGTCGCCCATTGGGCCGCCCAGGCCAGCCCGGCCTTGCTGCGGCGGGTGCGTGGCGCCTTGCTGGTGGCGCCAGCGGATGTCGAGCGGCCCAGTTGCGCACCCGCCTTGCGCAACTTCGCGCCGATCCCGACCGAGGCGCTGCCGTTCCCCAGCCAGGTGGTCAGCTCGGACAACGACCCGGCCGTGAGCGTGCCACGGGCGTTGTACCTGGCCCAGGCGTGGGGCGCCGAAGCGGGGCTGCTGACCAATGCCGGGCACATCAACGTCAAGTCCGGCCATGAGCGTTGGGAACAGGGGTTCGCTTACCTGTATCGCTTGCAGAACCGGGTCGAGCAGCGCGCACTGCGCCGCGCCTGATCACCCTACTGTTTACCGTTTGCCGACGCCCGGCCACTGCAGGCCTGGGGTGGGAGTTCGTCATGACTTTGCAAAACCCGTTTGGCCAGCCGTTGCTGACTTTCCCCGAACTGGACAAGAGCCCGTTGAGCATTCGCGCCAAGGCGCTGGTATTCATCGACCCGCGTTCCCAGCAGTTGCGCGAGCAACTCGAACGCCTGGCGCCACAGCCCCTGCCGGTGCTGATCCGTGGCGAAACCGGCACCGGCAAGGAGCTGCTGGCGCGGCAGATTCACCGCGCCAGTGACCGCGGAGGGTTGTTCGTGTCGGTCAACTGCGCGGCCATCAGCCCCACCTATGCCGATGCCGAGCTGTTCGGCTACAGCGCAGGTAGCCACGCGGGCACGGCCAGCAGCCGCGCCGGCTGGTTTGGCTCGGCCAACGGCGGCACGCTGTACCTGGACGAGATCGCCGATTTGCCGCTGGCCATTCAGGGCAAGCTGCTGGCCGCCCTGGAAAACCGCGAGGTTACCCGGGTCGGCGCGCAGCAGCCGCAGCCGGTAGACGTACGCCTGGTGGCCGCCACCAGCATCGACCTGGCCCGGGTGGTAAGCGCGGGGCGCTTCAACGAGCGCCTGTACCAGTACCTGCGCGAAGGGGCGCTGGAGCTGCCGCCACTGCGTGAGCGGCCGGGCGACATCCTGCCATTGGCCGAGTATTTCGTCGGCATCTACAGCGCACGCCTGCAAAGGCCTGTGCCGCTGGTGAGCGTGGCCGCGCAACAGCTGCTGGAAGCGCACCTCTGGCCGGGCAACACCCGCGAGCTGGAGAACATTATCCACTTCGCCCTGCTGGTGAATGACGGCGAGGAAATCTTGCCGAAGGACCTCGATCTGCCCAGCCCTGCGCGCTAGACGCCGCTCATGAACAAAGTGGTTGATGGCAATTTGGTTTTGGAATAAGCAGCTAAATAAAAGATATTTTTACGGAATAAAAAATCTAGGTATTGTCCGCCGTACGCCCGCTGATGAACCGGTTGGGCACCCGATTCGCCATCGTCGATGGCCAGAACCAGAACAAGGATCACCATGAAGAAGACCCTGCTGACCACCGCCCTGGCTGCTGCCCTGTCGTTCGCCGGCCTGGCTGCTGCCGCCGAGAAACTGGTGGTTGCCGCTACCCCGGTACCGCACGCTGAAATCCTCGAGCTGATCAAGCCGACCCTGGCCAAGGAAGGCGTGGACCTGCAGATCAAGGTGTTCACCGACTACGTGCAGCCCAACGTGCAAGTTGACCAGAAACGCCTGGACGCCAACTACTTCCAGACCCTGCCGTACCTGCAGAACTTCAACGAAGGCAAGGGCACCCACCTGGAAACCGTGATCGGCGTTCACGTCGAGCCGTTCGGTGGCTACTCGAAGAAGGTCAAGAACCTGAGCGAGCTGAAAGAAGGCGCTACCGTTGCCATCCCCAACGAGGGTAGCAACAGCGGCCGTGCCCTGCTGCTGCTGCAGAAGGCTGGCCTGATTACCCTGAAAGACCCGAAAAATGCCCTTGCCACACCCAAGGACATCGCCGAGAACCCGAAAAAGCTGAAGTTCCGCGAGCTTGAATCGGCCATGCTGCCGCGCGTGCTGGACCAGGTCGACCTGGACATGATCAACACCAACTACGCCCTGGAAGCCGGCCTGAACCCGGCCAAGGATGCGCTGGTGATCGAAGGCAGCGACTCGCCGTACGTGAACTTCCTGGTTGCCCGCCCGGACAACAAGGACAGCGAAGCCATCCAGAAACTGGCCAAGGCCCTGACCAGCCCGGAAGTGAAAGCGTTCATTGCCAAGAAGTACGAAGGGGCCGTACTGCCGGCGTTCTGATGCGCTTGCATAACCTTGCAGGATCCAACGCCGACACCCTTGTGTCGGCGTTTTCGTGTGTAGGCATAGTTACCTGTGGGAGCGGGTTTACCCGCGAACACGGGCGAAGCCCGTGCCATCCACCGCGTTGCCTGCTTCGCAGGTAAACCCGCTCCTACAAGGTTCTGCGTGCGCCGTTGATAAAGGGCTCCCAGCGCGGAACTCTGTGAATATGCATATTCCATAAAGGTATTTATCAAAAGATTTTTAGATCATTAGAGTCTAGATATCGTGCCCACGCGCACCCTGCAGACCTGCTTCACCATGACCCTCGACACCGCATTCATCCTCGGCACCCTGCCTGCCTTTCTCAAGGCGATGGGCGTAACCCTGCAGGTCGGCCTGATCGCGATCGGCACTTCGCTGCTGGTTGCCCTGGTCAATGCCACGCTGTTGGTATTGCGCACCCCGTACCTGTGGCGTCTGGTGAAAGCCTACGTGGAACTCGCCCGCAACACGCCCCTGCTGATCCAGCTGTTCTTCGTCTATTTCGCCTTGCCCAGCCTGGGCCTGAAGATTTCCGGTTTTGCCGCTGCGATCATCACCATGACCTTCATGGGCGGTGCCTACCTCACCGAGGTGCTGCGTGCCGGTGTCGAGGCCGTGCCCCGCGCTCAGCTGGAGTCGGGGCGCTCGATCGGCCTGTCCGAGGGCCAGCTGCTGCGCCACGTGGTGTTGCCCCAGGCCGGCATCCTCAGCCTGCCGGCACTGTTCGCCAACTTCATCTTCCTGCTCAAGGAAACCACCGTGGTGTCGGCGGTGGCCGTACCGGAAATTCTCTACACCACCAAGAACTACATCGCGCTGTACTACAAGACCTACGAAATGCTCACCGTGCTGACCCTGCTCTGCGTGCTGCTGTTCCTGCCGCTGTCGTTGTTGCTGCGTCATGTGGAAAGGAGGCTGCAACATGGCCAGCTCGGCCTTTGAACTGTTGCTGCAGGCGTTGCCGCAGCTGGCTGGCGGCGCCGCGCAGACCTTGGCCATCTCCGCGCTGGGCATCCTTTTCGCGACGCTCGGGGGCTTGCTCTATGGCGTGTTGGCAACGCTGGGCAACCGCGTCCTGAGCATCGCCTTGCAGGTGTACCTGGAGCTGTTTCGTGCCATCCCGGTGCTGGTCTGGCTGTACCTGGTTTTTTTCGGCCTGCCGATCTTCTTCGGCCTGAGCATTCCCAGCTTCTGGTGCGCGGTACTGGTGCTGGGCCTCTGGGGCGCCAGCGAGGTTGGCGAGGTGGTGCGGGGCGCACTGCGTTCGCTACCGCGCGGCCAGCGCGAGGCCGGGTTGTCGATTGGCCTGGCCGGCTGGCAGCTGTATGGCTATGTCCTGTTGCCGCAGGCGCTCAAGCGCATGACCCCGCCGACCATCAACATCTACACGCGGATCATCAAGACCAGTTCGCTGGCGGTGCTGATCGGCGTGGTCGAGGTGATCAAGGCCGGCCAGCAGATCATCGAACGCACCTACGAATCGGTGCTGATCTACGGCGCCTTGTTCCTGTTCTTCTTCATCGTCTGTTATCCGCTGTCCGCCGCTTCGCGCGTGCTGGAACGCCGCTGGGCCCACTCATGAGCGCATTGATCGAATTCCAGGGTTTCAACAAGTTCTTCGGCGAGCAACAGGTGCTCAAGGGCGTCGACCTGAAGGTGGCGGCCGGCGAAGTGGTGGTCATCCTCGGCCCCAGCGGCTGTGGCAAAAGCACCCTGCTGCGTTGCCTCAACGGCCTGGAGCAGGCCCACGGCGGCCACCTGCGCCTGGCTGGGCAGGAGCTGCTCGACCCGCGCACCGACTGGCGCGCCATCCGCCAGCGGGTTGGCATGGTGTTCCAGAGCTATCACCTGTTCGGCCATATGAGCGTGATCGACAACCTGCTGCTCGGCCCGCTCAAGGTGCAGAAGCGCGAGCGCGCCGAAGCGCAGGCGCAAGCCGAGGCGCTGCTGGCGCGGGTCGGCCTGCTGGACAAGCGCGATGCCTTTCCCCGGCAGTTGTCCGGGGGCCAGCAGCAACGCATCGCGATTGTGCGTTCGCTGTGCATGAACCCCGAGGTGATGCTGTTCGACGAAGTCACCGCAGCCCTCGACCCAGAAATGGTCAAGGAGGTGCTGCAGGTGATCCAGGGCCTGGCCCGCGACGGCATGACCTTGCTCATCGTTACCCACGAAATGGCCTTCGCTCGCGCGGTTGCCGACCGCATCGTGTTCATGGAGGCCGGCAGGATCCTTGAACAGGGCGCCCCCGAGAGCTTCTTCACCCGACCGCAGACCGCACGCGCGCAGCAGTTCCTGGAGAAATTCTCCTTCGTAGAAAGCCTGCCGAAGACACTGCACAAGGAACTGTCATGAAAACTGCCAACTTCACTAAACTGCTGGCGCCGCTGTTCGGCCTGGCCCTGCTGGCCGGCTGCAACAAGGCCGAGGAACCACCCAAGCCGGCGGCCGCATCGCCGGCCACCAGCTACCTGGAAACCATCAAGGCGCGCGACAAGCTGATTGTCGGGGTGTTCACCGACAAGCCGCCGTTCGGTTTCGTCGATGAAAAGGGCCGCTATGTGGGCTTTGACACTGACATTGGCCGGCGCCTGGCCAAGGACCTGCTGGGTGACGAGAACAAGGTCGAGTTCGTTGCCGTGGAGCCGGCCAGCCGTATCCCGTTCCTGCAGAGCGACAAGGTCGACCTGATTCTCGCCAACATGACCGTGACTCCAGAGCGCAAGGAAGCGGTGGACTTCACCAACCCCAACCTGCGCGTTGCCGTGCAGGCGATCGTGGCGGACGGCAGCCCGGTTCAGAAACTCGATGACCTGGCCGACAAGACCATCATCGTCACCACCGGCACCACCGCCGATATCTGGCTGACCAGGAATCACCCGGACTGGAAGCTGCTCAAGTTCGAGAAGAACAGTGAGTCGCTGCAAGCGCTGGCCACAGGGCGTGGCGATGCCTATGCGCAGGACAACCTGATCTTGTTCAGCTGGGCCAAGCAGAACCCGGGCTACCGTGTGCTGCCTGAGCTGCTGGGTGACGAGGCACCGATTGCACCGGCGGTGAAGAAAGGCAATATCGAGCTGCGTGATTGGGTCAATGCCGAGTTGGCCAAGCTGGGGGAAGAAAAGTTCCTGCTGAAACTGTATGACCAGTACGTGCGCAAGGAGCTGAGCGATGACACCAAGCCGGAAAGCGTGATCGTCGAAGGCGGCAAATGGCAGGGTTGACTGTTTGAAGGGGGCCGCCCTGCGGCCAGCGCGATACAAGGCCGCTCCTGCAAGAGCATGCGCAAGCCGAGGCTACGCGTTCTCTCGCTGGGCGGCCTGGTGTTGCGAAAGGGCTGCAAGGCGGTGCTGGCTAGCTCAAGGGTTACGCGGCAACCAATTCAACAGGAACTCATTGACCACCCGTGGGTTCTCCAGGCTCGAAATATGCCCGGCAAACGGAATCTGCGCTGCCAGGCAACCAATGAGCCGCGCCATCTCGCTGGACTCTTCAGGCGGCCGTGGAATGTCCTGGTCGCCACAGACCACGATGGTCCGCTCGCTGGCCAGCTCACCCAGTCGTGGCAACAGGTCCGGTCGGCCGAAAATCACTCGCCCCAGCGGATCGAGGCTTTGCCGAATCACCTCGGCACTGCTGGCCTTCAGCGCTGCACGGAAAGTTTCCCGCACCAGCGGCACCGTCTGCCCGCCCGCGTGGAAGAAGATCGGCACGACGATATCCAGCAAGGGTTCCGGGAACATACCCGCGGCGCTGGCGGCGTCCAGGAGGCCGAAATACTTGATCCGCGTCGCCTCCGGTTCGGCACCGAGGTAAGTATCCATCAGCACCAGGCGGTCGACCCGGTGCGGGTGCTCCAGCGCCAACTGCGCGCCCCACATGCCACCGACCGACAGGCCGACCAGGTGGCATTGGCCGATATCCAGGGCGTCCAGCAGCGCCAGGTGCTGGCGGGCGAGGGCGCTCATGTCGGTCGTAGTGGCGGGTGGGGCGTCGGAGCCGCCGTGGCCCCACAGCTCGGGCACGATGACGCGAAAGTGAGCTGACAAAGCGTCGATCTGTGGCTGCCACATGTCGGCGGACCATAGATAGTTGTGGCCGAGCAGGACCGGGAAGCCCTGGCCTTGGTCGACGTAGCTCATCCGGGCGCCGTCGATTTCGATGAAGTGTCTTTGCATGAAGTGGGTCTCGGCTGGGGGACTGTAGAGAATTTGGAATTGTTGGGGCCGCTGTGCGGCCCATCGCGACACTAAGCCGCTCTTACAGGGTGGGCGCGGAAGCAGACCCTCACGGCCCTGGTACCAGTCGCAAGCTACTTTGCGCCGGTATCATGCCCATCTGCACCCGCTGGTACTGCCCCTGCACATAGCCCTCGGCCTGGTCCGAGTAATGCCTGTCGAACGGTACGCCACTCTGCCCGACCGGGTTGCTGGTCAGCGCCTGCCCGGCATCGGCGAAGTCGATCAGCCGTCGGGTAGATGGCCCGTAGTTCACCGGCCATGGCGCCGGGCCGATCTTCGCCGAGAGGTTGTTTGGTACCTCGTGGGTGCCCGGCGCGGCGAACGGGCCGACGTTGAACAGCAGGTGCAGTGGCTTCTTCACCCCAAGCGGGTGGTTGTGGGTCAGGGTGTGCGCCTTGCCCCACTGCCAGCTGGCCGGGTCGTTGCCCAAGGTGTCGCGCAGGTGCTTCAGGCTGTGCTGCCAGGCTACGCGCACGACGGCGCTACGGTCGGTGCGCTGGTTGCCACCACGGGTGTTCCACCAGGGCGAACCGGCATCCGCCGCCAGGCGTGGCAGGGCGGCGTCGATGACACGGGTGCTGATCAGCACCGGGAACCAGGTATCGCCCAGTTCGTCATGCAGTGCGGCAAACGCCAGTTCGTAGAGGAACTGGTTGAACAGCGTGGCGCTGACCGAATCCAGCGGATAGTCGCCTGTCCAGGCGGCCAGTTGCTCCACCAGTTCCTTCTCTTCGTCACCCTCGGCCACCGCGCGCAGCGTTGCCAACAACGGGGCAAGGGTACGCGGGCCATAATCGCTGGCGGTGCCCAGTTGCAGCTGCTGGCTGTTCTGGGTGTCCCACTTCACCTCGGGGTTGGCCAATTGGTTGTCGAGCTGACGGCCCCGGTCTGGCAGGTTGTAGTAACCCGGTATCGGCACCACTGCCGGCGGTTGGTAGTTGGCCGAGACGATATAGCCGCGCGCCGGGTTTTCCTGCTGCGGGTTGACGCTGAACGGGTAGAAGCCGAGCTTGGTGGCCTGGGCCCTGGCCCCGTCGAGAATGAACGCCGGGTCGACCCCGTCGGGGCGAACCGGTAACTGCGCAGCCGCCCACCAGCCAATGTCGCCGCGCGCATTGGCCCAGACAAAATTCAGCCCGGGCGCGTGCACTTTGGCGGCAGCCTCGCGCATCTTGCCCAAGGTATCGGCACGGTTGATCTGGTAGAAGCCGTCGAGGATCGGGTTTTCGGTTTCCAGGAATGCCCACCACATGGCGATCGGCGTGGGCCCGGCAATGGCGCCCAGCACGTCGTTGACGATCGGGCCGTGGGGCGAGCGACGCAGGCTCAGGGTGACCGGTGCTTCGCCCTTCACGGCGATCTGTTGCTCGGTCTTTTCCAGCGCCTGCCATTGGCCATCGATCATGACCTGGTTTTCGTCGGCCGGGTTGCTGCGTTCGGCGATCAGGTCGACGTCATCGTTCTGGAACATGGTCAGGCTCCAGCCGAAGTCGCGATTGTGGCCGAGCAGGGCGAACGGGTTGAGCGCCTGGAAGTAGCCGTACAGGTTGAAGCCCGGCGCTGACAGTTCGGCCTCGTACCACACTGCCGGCACGGCGAAACCGATGTGCGGATCGCCGGCCAGCAATGGCTTGCCGTTGCGGGTGCGACTGCCGGCCACGGCCCAGGCGTTGCTGCCTTCGAACTGGGGGACGCCGGCCGCGCCGAGCGCCTCATGGCTAAGACGGGCGAGGGTTTCAAGGCTTTGCCAGTCGGCAGCGGCCAGTGGGGTACCCAGGGCGCCCTCCGGCTGCCAGCCGAGGTCGAAGATACTCAGGTACTCGGGGCCCAGCTGGTCACGGATATAGGTCAGTGCTGGCTCGGTGCGGAAGGCGGCGGCAAAACTGTAGGCCAGGTAGCCAGCGATGCTGAGGGTGTCTTCTGCGCCGAACGGGCGCGGGGTGATACCGAGCAGGTCGAACTCGACGGGCTTGGGATGGCTGGCCTGCCAGCTGTTCACGCCGTCGAGGTAGGCTTGCAGGGCCAGCCAGGCCGGGGACTGGCGATCCTGACGCTTGGCCATCAGGGCGGCCTGTTCGCGAATGCGCAGGCTGCGGAACAGGATGTCGGTGGGTAGCAGCTTGTCGCCCAGTACCTCGGCCAGTTCGCCGCGGGCCAGGCGGCGCAGGATCTCCATCTGGAACAGCCGGTCCTGGGCATGCACATAGCCCAGCGCCCGGTACAGGTCCGCCTCGCTCTGCGCCTGCAAGTGCGGCACGCCGCGGGCGTCGTAGCGCACGCTGACCGGGGCCTGCAGGCCGGCCACGGCCACCTCGCCCTCGCGCTGCGGCAGTTTGCCCTGCACATACCAGTATCCAGCGCCGGCGGCCACGGCAACCACCACGGCCAACAGGGTCAGGCTGCGCTTCATTCAGGCTCCTTGTGCATTCCAGCGAAAAGTGTGGTCCGATCATGGGCGGATTCGCGAACAGAGCATAGTCCCAGGAAGGAGTTTCCATGTCCCTCAGCGAAAAACAGAAAATGCTTACAGGCCAGCTCTATCATGCCGGCTGCCCCGAGCTGCAGGCCGAGCAGATCGCCAACAAGCACTGGATGCACCGTTACAACAACAGTGTCGATTTGCTCAACGACGCACGGCATGGGCTGTTGGCCGAGCATTTTGCCCAGGTTGGCGAAGGCACGGTGATCCGCCCACCGTTCTATTGCGACTATGGCTACAACATCAGTGTCGGTCGCAATACCTTCATGAACTTCAACTGCGTGATTCTCGATGTGTTGCCGGTGCGGATCGGCGACGACTGCCAGATCGGCCCCAACGTGCAGATCTATACCGCCGACCATCCGCTGGACCCCGAGGTGCGACGCACCGGGTTGGAAAGCGGGCGGCCGGTGACCATCGGCAACAACGTGTGGATTGGTGGTGCAGCGATCATCCTGCCGGGGGTGACCATTGGTGACGATGCCGTGGTGGGGGCCGGTAGCGTGGTCACGCGGGATGTACCGGCTGGGGCGACGGTGGTGGGTAACCCTGCGCGGGTGCTTCAGCCGCGCCAGGGGCAGTAGCAGCCCACCGCCAGGGTATTCGAGGCGTTCACCTGCCGACCGTCGAGCAGGGCCTTCAGGATGGGCTCGACGAAACTGTTGCTGGCGTTGCACACAGCCCCTTCGCTGTACGGGCCGAAGTAGGCCAGATGACCTTGCCGGTCCCAGATGGCTACGGCCGGAGAGGCCGGCAGCCGTTCGCTACCGGGCAAACCGGCGATGGGCTGCAGGCCGCTCAGGTTGGCTGGCAATTGACCATGGCTGGCGGGCTTCTGCAGTACATGAAAGGCCACCCCTTGCTCGCCAAACTGGCTGACCAGCTCGCCCAGGTGCTGCTGGTTACCGACGTTGCACGGGCAGGTTGGGTCCCAGAAATGCACCACACGGATAGGCCCGGGGCCGGCCAGTTCGGCGGGCAGTTGCAGTTGGCTGCCGTCGAACAGCGTGGCCTGGTTGTCGAACGGCCGTAGGTAACGGGCCTGGAAGGTGGTGTAGGCCTGCCAGAGGATGGCGGCTCCGCCCAGCAGGGCGATTGCGGTGCACAGCGGTTTGATGATCCGGTTCTTCATGAAGTTCTTCCGCGGTCCCCTTGTAGGAGCGGTGCTGGTCGTTCGAAGCTGAGCAAGCTTGCCACGACGCCGACCAGAGCTGAATATCGCAGATCAATACTTGCTTCGCTGTGGATGTACCGATGCCCGCCACCTTTCACCCCGACCTCCTGCGCACCAGCCTGGGGCCGTTGACCGCTCGCCAGCCGTTATCGGCCCAAGGCCTGGAATACCAGCGCTTCTATGGCCTGGACCTGCCGGCAGGAAGCTGGCTGGGCGGCTTTCAGGCCGCGGGCTTCGACCTGGTCGGGCAGGTCTGGCTACCCGAGCAGGTGACCGCGACGCTGTTCCTGCTGCACGGCTATTACGACCATATGGGCCTCTATCGGCACGTGATCGAGTGGGCGCTCGGGCAGGGGTTCGCAGTCATCAGCTGCGACCTGCCCGGGCACGGCCTGTCCAGCGGCGAGCGGGCCAGCATCAGTAATTTCGAGTTGTACCAGCAGGTGTTGCAGGCCCTGTTCGAGCAAGCGCGCATGCTGCAACTGCCACGCCCATGGCATCTGTGCGGGCAGAGCACCGGTGGCGCGATTGCCGTGGACCATCTGCTGTACCAGGGCGCGCAGAGCCCCATCGATGGCCAGGTCATCCTCTTGGCGCCGTTGGTGCGGCCCTGTGCCTGGCGTTGGTCGAAGTTGAGCTATCGCCTGCTGCGCCACTTCGTCAATGGCATCGAGCGACGCTTCAGCGAGAACACCAATGACCCGGCCTTCTTGCCGTTTCTTGAAGCCGACCCGCTGCAACCCCGTCGCCTGCCAACCGCCTGGGTCGGCGCCTTGATCGCCTGGGTGAAACGCATCGAAGCCGCCCCGTGCAGCACGCGGCGGCCATTGATCGTGCAAGGGGAGGCGGATGGCACGGTGGACTGGCCCTACAACCTCGAAGTACTCAAGGCCAAGTTCGCCGAGCCGCAGATCCTGATGCTGCCAGGGGCTCGTCACCACCTGGCCAACGAGCTGCCGGGCATTCGCCAGCGCTACTTCGACTTCATCGACCAGCGCCTGGGCTGATCACTTCAGGTCGTTGCTGCTCTGGCCCACTGCCAGGCCTGCGCGCACGGCGGCCAGGGCGGCCTGGTAATAGGCCTTGCCGTCAGGCGATTCGGCAAAGGTCGCGAACTCTTCCAGCTCGGCGTCGGACAAGTCGCGGTAGACATACAACAGGGTATTGTTGAGGTCTTCGCCGATCTGGCTCATCAGGCGCTGACGCTGGCCGTCGAGCAGGCCCTGGGCCTGGCCACCACCGAACAGGCCGGGAATCATCGAACTGAGGCTGTCGGCCGCCACACCCGCGATGGCCAGGCTGACTTCGGCGCCGGCCTCGCGTGCCGGCAGGGCCTGGGCCAGGTGGCCGATGATCAGCAGACGGTTGTCGCTGGCCTGGATCTTCGGCAGGCCTTTGGCATTTCTGGCCAGTTCATCCTTGCGTGTGGCCTTGAGTTCGGCCGCCACCACTTTGCGCCCCAGCGGCGACTGGAAGAAGGCCAGCGCCGGTGCCGGGTTGGCCAGGGTCGCACGCAATTTTGCCTGGGCGCGACGGTCCACGGCCTGGGCCTGGAAACGCTGGTTGCTGTTGTTGACCAGCGCCTGATACACGGCGGGTGGCAAACTGTTGCGGTAGCGTTCCTGGGCAGCGGTCAGGGCATCGTTGAAATGGGCGCGCTGGTCGGGCCAGCCAGCAGCCTTGTACAGTTGATCCAGGTTGTCTGCCCAGACAGGCACGGTGCAGATCATCAACAGAATCAGGGAAAACAGACGGCGCATTCAGGACTCCTGTCGGCAGGCGGCTATTGTCCTTGGCCTGGCGCTGGTTTGTCGAGATATCTGCGTGCTTCTCGGCCAAGTGGCGCTGTGCGGCGGCATGGCTAATGGATATGATGCGCGCCATGCACATTACCCCCGAACACCCGATGCTTGCGGCCGTCGTCGACGATCTGGCCACCCATGGCTGGTCGCAGCAGGCGCTGTTTCTGCCTGCCGACCTGGTGCGCGCGCTGGCGGCCGAATGCCGGCGTCGTGATGCCGAAGGCGAACTCAACCCTGCGGGGGTTGGGCGCGGTGTTGCCCAGGAGGTACGCGAAACCATTCGCGGCGACCAGATCCAGTGGATCGACCCCGGGCAGGCCGAGGCTTGCGACCAGTACCTGGCCGCCATGGACCAGCTGCGTCAGGCCATCAACCGGGGCCTGTTCCTCGGCCTGGAAGATTTCGAGTGCCATTTCGCCCTGTACCCGCCCGGGGCATTCTATCGCCGCCACCTGGACCGTTTCCGCGACGATGACCGGCGCATGGTGTCAGCGGTGCTGTACTTGAATGAAGGCTGGCAGCCAAAGGACGGTGGCCAGTTGCGCATGTTCCTGGCGGACGGCGTCGAGCACGATGTGCAACCGGTGGCGGGTTGCCTGGTGGTGTTCCTGTCCGGTGAGGTGCCGCACGAAGTGCTGCCGGCCGGGCGCGAGCGGCTGTCGTTGACCGGCTGGTTCCGGCGCCGTGGCAATGACCCGTTCTGACTTGCCCAAGGTGCTGGTCAGCGCTTGCCTGCTGGGGCAGCCGGTGCGTTATGACGGCCGTGCCAGTGGCCACCCCGACCTGCTGCAGCGTTGGCAGGCCGAAGGGCGTGTGGTGCCGTTGTGCCCGGAGGTGGCGGGTGGCTTGCCGACCCCACGGCCGCCTGCAGAGATACCGGGCGGGCAGGGGGGTGGAGTGCTCGACGGTAGCGTGCAGGTGCTGACGGTGACGGGTGAAGATGTCAGCGCCGAGTTTCTGGCCGGCGCGCAGCGGGCGCTGGCGCTGGTGCGCCAGCATGGCATTCGCGTGGCGGTGCTGAAGGCTGGCAGCCCTTCGTGTGGCAACCGTTTGACCTATGACGGTACGTTCACTGGCGTGAAGGTGGCGGGAGAAGGGGTGACCACGGCATTGCTGCGGCGCGCCGGGGTGCAGGTGTTCAGCGAGCTGGAGCTGGAGCAGGCACAGCGGGCCCTGGCGTAGTCCTGTACCGGCCCTTTCGCGGGTGAACCCGCTCCCACAGGGTCATCACAGGTCTGGGGCCGGTGACCACCCTGTGGGAGCGGGTTCACCCGCGAAAGGGCCAGCCCAGGTTACAAAAACCTATTGTTCAGCCGCCGTTGCCGGTACACCCTTGAACCACTTCTGTTCAAGCTCGGCAGTTCGTCCACTGTCCTTGAGCCGCTGCAAGGCGTTGTTCACCGCACTTTCGAAAGCCGGGTTGTCCTTCTGGAACGGGATCACCAGCTGCTTCTCGCCAAATGGCAGGCTCACGTCGAGTGGGCCGTCAGCCTGGGGCGACTCACTCGGCGGGGTCAGTGCGATGTCGTACTTGCCACTCTCGACACCAGGCAGAACCTCGGCTGCGGGGGCTTCGATGAATTCGGCGCGCAGGTCCAGCTCCTTGGCCAGGTCCTGGCCAAACTCCACTTCGAAGCCGGTCAGGTGGTCGTTTTCCTTGAAGGCGTACGGCGAGTTGTCAGCCTGTACGGCGATGCGCAGTTCGCCCCGGTCGGCGATTTCGTCTATCAGCTCGGCCTGAGCCAATGGCGAGATCAGTACCGCCAGCGCTAGTCCTATGGTCGAACGCATGAAAGCCCCTTTTTCTTTGGCAGGTAAATAACGCCCGCCACGGCTTTTTTCCCCGCCATGGTCGGGCGCAGCCTATGACCTTGAAGCCTTGGCGATGTTTAACCGTGACTGAAATATTTCTACCTGTCGATTTGAACATATGGGCGTTCACATCAACTAAGGTGAATCACCGCCGCCGTTGGATCGCAGGCGGGGGCCGACAAGTGAATCACAGGAGAAGTGAATGAACAGCCTATTTTCGCGTGCTGCCGTTGCAGGTCTGCTGATGGGGGCATCGGTGCTGGCCAGTGCCGCAGACGCCCTGAAGAGCCAGGAACCGCCCAAGGAGGCCAAGGTCTTCATCGTTTCCCCCGCCGACGGCGCTACGGTGGACAAGACCTTCACCGTCAAGTTCGGTATCGAGGGCATTGCACTCAAGCCGGCCGGTGATCACACCCCGCATTCCGGCCATCACCACCTGCTGGTTGACGTGGACAAGGAGCCGGTGGCCGACATGCCGCTGCCGACCAGCCTGATGCCGGAAAACGGCGTGGCGCTGCCGGATGGGCCACAGGTGCTGCACTTCGGCAAGGCGCAGACCGAAACCACCATCACCCTGACCCCCGGCAAGCACACCCTGCAACTGATACTGGGTGACCAGTATCACGTGCCGTTCAAGCCGAGTGTCGAGTCGCAGAAGATCACTGTCGAAGTGAAATAAAAAAAGGGAGGCCGCCAGGGCCTCCCTTTTTCATGCTGCCAGCAAATCAGAACAGGACGCGGGAACGGATGGTGCCCTTGACCTGTTGCAGTTTCTCCTGTGCCAGGTCCGAGTACTCGGCGTCGACGTCGATCACCACGTAGCCGACTTTCTCGTTGGTCTGCAGGAACTGGCCCGAGATGTTGATACCGTTTTCGGCGAAGACCTTGTTGATCTCGCTGAGCACGCCCGGGATGTTTTCGTGGATGTGCAGCAGGCGGTGCTTGCCCGGGTGCGCCGGCAGGGCCACTTCAGGGAAGTTGACCGAGGACACCGAGGTACCGTTGTCGCTGTACTTGACCAGCTTCTCGGCTACTTCCAGGCCGATGTTGGCCTGGGCTTCGGCGGTGGAGCCACCGATGTGCGGAGTCAGGATCACGTTGTCCAGGCCACGCAGCGGGCTTTCGAACTCTTCGTCGTTGGAGCGCGGCTCGACCGGGAACACGTCGATGGCGGCGCCGATCAGGTGCTTGTCCTTGATCGCGGCGGCCAGGTGGTCCAGCTCGACCACGGTGCCACGGGCGGCGTTGATCAGGATCGAGCCCTTCTTCATGGCACGGATTTCCTTCTCGCCGATCATCCACTGGGTGGACGGCAGCTCAGGCACGTGCAGCGAGACGATGTCGGCCAGGCCCAGCAGTTCGTGCAGGCTGGTCACCTGTACCGCGTTGCCCAGCGGCAGCTTGGTCAGCGGGTCGAAGAAGTACACCTGCATGCCCAGGCTCTCGGCCAGGACCGACAGTTGGGTGCCGATCGAGCCGTAGCCGACGATGCCCAGCTTCTTGCCGCGGATCTCGAAGGAGTTGGCCGCGCTCTTGATCCAGCCGCCACGGTGGCAGGAAGCGTTTTTCTCGGGGATGCCGCGCAGCAGCAGAATGGCTTCGGCCAGTACCAGTTCGGCTACCGAACGGGTGTTGGAGTACGGCGCGTTGAACACGGCGATACCGCGCTCGCGGGCAGCTTCCAGGTCGACCTGGTTGGTACCGATGCAGAAGCAGCCAACCGCGACCAGCTTCTTGGCGCAGTCGAAGATCTCTTCGGTCAGCTGGGTACGCGAACGGATGCCGATGAAATGGGCATCGGCGATCTTTTCCTTCAGCTCGGCTTCCGGCAGCGAACCAGTGAGGTATTCGATGTTGGTGTAGCCGGCGGCCTTGAGGGTATCGACCGCGTTCTGGTGCACACCTTCAAGAAGAAGGAACCGGATCTTGCTCTTGTCGAGAGAAGTCTTGCTCATCTGCGTAAACCTGTATCCCGGAGAAAAAATGGCGAGGGGTGATGCCAGGCGCCAGGGCTGCCTTAGCATGAACAGCGGGAGGGCTATGCTAGCATACGCGACACAATCTGAGCTTATCCCGACAGGTGAAGAGTGCTCAGGGTGACTATGAATAAGTCGAGAGTTCCAGCGATGACCCATCCCGCTGTAATTGATGAACTGATGACCTTGGTCGACCCTGGCAAGGTCCTGACCGACGCGGCTTCGCTCGAAGCCTATGGCAAGGACTGGACCAAGCACTACCCGCCGGCACCCAGCGCCATCGTGTTTCCCAAGACGGTGGAGCAGGTGCAGGCGATTGTTCACTGGGCCAATACGCACAAGGTAGCGCTGGTACCGTCTGGCGGGCGCACCGGACTTTCCGCGGGGGCCGTGGCGGCCAATGGCGAAGTGGTGGTCGCCTTCGACTACATGAACCAGATTCTCGGCTTCAATGCCTTCGACCGCACCGTGGTCTGCCAGCCTGGGGTGATCACCCGGCAGTTGCAAAGCTTCGCCGAAGAACAGGGCCTGTATTACCCGGTGGACTTCGCTTCCAGTGGTTCGAGCCAGATTGGCGGCAATATCGGCACCAATGCTGGCGGAATCAAGGTGATTCGCTACGGCATGACCCGCAACTGGGTGGCCGGGCTGAAGGTGGTCACCGGCAAGGGCGAATTGCTTGAGCTGAACAAGGGCTTGGTCAAGAACGCCACTGGCTACGACCTGCGCCAGCTGTTCATCGGCGCCGAAGGCACCCTGGGCTTCGTGGTCGAAGCCACCATGCGCCTGGACCGGGCACCGCGCAACCTTACCGCCATGGTTCTGGGTACCCCGGACTTCGACTCGATCATGCCGGTGCTGCATGCCTTTCAGGGCAAGCTGGACCTGACCGCCTTCGAGTTCTTCTCCGACAAGGGCCTGGCCAGGATCCTGGCGCGCGGCGACGTGCCGGCACCGTTCGAGACTTCTTGCCCGTTCTATGCACTGCTGGAGTTCGAGGCCAGCACCGAAGAGGTGGCCAACGAAGCCTTGGCCACCTTCGAGCACTGCGTCGAGCAAGGCTGGGTGCTGGACGGCGTGATGAGCCAGAGCGAGACCCAGCTGAAAAACCTGTGGAAGCTGCGCGAATACCTGTCGGAAACCATCTCGCACTGGACGCCATACAAGAACGACATTTCGGTAACTGTCGCGAAGGTTCCGGCTTTCCTGCGTGATATCGACGCTATCGTCACCGAACATTACCCGGATTACGAAGTGGTGTGGTACGGCCACATCGGCGACGGCAACTTGCACCTGAACATCCTCAAGCCCGAGGACATGAGCAAGGACGATTTCTTCGCCTCGTGCGCCAAGGTCAACAAGTGGGTGTTCGAGATCGTCGAACGCTACAACGGCTCGATCTCCGCCGAGCATGGTGTGGGCATGACCAAGCGCGACTACCTGGGCTACAGCCGCTCAGCCGAGGAAATCACCTGCATGAAAGCAATAAAGGCCGTGTTCGACCCTAACGGCATCATGAATCCGGGTAAGATCTTCGCACCCGAATAAAAAGCAGTATCCAGAGGAGTCGGCCATGAGTTACCAGCACCAGTACGTAGACGGCACGCGCATTCACTTCCCGCTGGGCAAGGTGGTGTGCATCGGCCGTAACTATGCCGAGCATGCCAAGGAACTGGACAACCCCATCCCCACCGAACCGCTGTTGTTCATCAAGCCGGGCAGCTGCGTGGTGCCGGCCGAAGGTGGCTTCAAGATCCCGGCCGAGCGGGGTTCGGTGCATTATGAGGCTGAAATCGCAGTGCTGCTGGGCAAGCCGCTGTCGACCCACCCGACCGAAGAAGAGGTGCTGGACGCCATATCGGGCTACGCCCCAGCGCTGGACCTGACCCTGCGTGACGTGCAGGCCAAGCTGAAGGAAAAGGGCCTGCCCTGGGAGCTGGCCAAATGCTTCGACGGCGCCTGTGTGCTGCCGCCGTTCGTGTCGGCTGCCAGCTTCGAAGACCTGACCGACATTCCGCTGCGCTTGACCGTCAATGGCGAAGTACGCCAGGACGGCAACAGCAAGATGATGCTCAACCCGATCGTGCCGATGATCCAGCACATATCGGCGCATTTCTCGCTACAGGCGGGGGATGTGATCCTTACCGGTACCCCGGCGGGCGTGGGGCCGTTCAAGGTCGGTGACGAACTGGTACTGGAGCTGCCAGGTGTGAGCCGCTTCGAAAGCCGGGTGCTTTGAGCCGGAACCGTATCGCCTTCTTCGCGGGTAAACCCGCTCCCACAGGTACTGCGCAACCCTCAAGGGCGGCGCTATGCCTGTGGGAGCGGGTTCACCCGCGAAGAGGCCAGACCTGTTTACCGATTTTTCACACCCAATGCGGATAATGCGCGGATCTACGCCATTTCACCAGGAACCTCGCATGCCATCTCCCTCCAGCGCCCCGGCAACCCCCAAGCGTCGTTTCTTCCTGCGCTGGCCCTTCGGCCTGGCCGTGGCGGCGTTGATCGGCTATGGCGTGGCTGTGGCCATGCACTGGGATGACCGCGGCGCGCTGTGGGTCAAGGAAAGCTTTGAAAGCACCGCCGAGCGCAGCGAAAGCGTGTGGTTGCCGGATTACCACGTCGACATCGATGCCAAGCCGCTGCCGGGGATGGACGATGACGAAGCCTCCGATGTGGCCTTCAACCCGCGTACCCGCACCCTGTTTGCCGTGATGGGCAAGAACCCGTTCCTGGTCGAGCTGAACCTGGATGGCGAGGTCCTGCGCAAGATCCCGCTCAACGGCTGGAACAACCCGGAAGGTGTCGCGGCGCTGGAGGATGGTTACCTGGCCATCACCGACGAGCGCCTGCACGACCTGACCGTGGTCAAGGTGGATGCCCAGACCACCGCCCTGAACCACGATGACTTTCAGAGCCACGACCTGGGCCAGTCGGTGAAAAGCAACAAGGGCTTCGAAGCGGTTGCCTGGGACCCGCTGCGCCAACGTCTGGTCATCGGCGAGGAGCGCCCGCCCAAGCTGTACACCTGGAATACCGATGGCCGTGGCCCGCTCACGGGTGACAAGCAAGTGTTGCCCAGCGATGAACTGGACCTGCGCAACCTGTCGGCGCTGAGTGTCGACCCGCGTACTGGCCATCTGCTGGTGCTGTCGGCTGATTCGAACATGCTGCTGGAGCTGGACGAGCAGGGCCAGCAGGTCAGCTTCATGACCTTGCTGGGCGGTTTCAATGGCCTGCAAGACACCATACCGCGCGCCGAAGGGGTGGCCATGGACGACAAGGGCAACCTGTACATGGTCAGCGAGCCGGCCCTGTTCTATCGCTTCAGAAAGAACTAGCTCGAACATCCGACTTTTCGGATGCTGGCATTAAGCTTTGTTTCAGTTGTTCATGGTTAGATTCGCCACCCCTATGTCGAGTCTGTACGCATGCGCCGTTTTATTCGCCCCTCTCTTGTCGTGGCCGTTGCCGGCCTGCTTCTGCTCGGTTGGGCCGGGCAGGAGTTCCGCCTGTTCGAACGTGGCTGGTTCAACCTCAAGGCTTGGTGGCAGCCTGCGGGGCAGGGCATCGGCCTGGACCGCTACCGGGTGGTGGTCGAGGCGCAGCCGGTCGAAGGGCTGGATGATGACCTGTCGGCGCTGACTTACGACCCCGATCGCAAGACCCTGTTCACAGTCACCAACGCCCGTTCCGAACTGATCGAGCTGTCGCTGGACGGTCGTATCCTGCGTCGGATACCGCTGACCGGCTTCGGCGACCCGGAAGCCGTCGAGTATGTCGGGCCGAACAGCTATGTCATCACCGACGAGCGCCAGCAGCGGCTGGTTCGCGTGCGCCTTGACGATGACACGACGTTCCTCGATGCCGGCGATGCCGAGCAGCTGACCTTGGGCATTGGCCTGAACGGCAACAAGGGCTTCGAGGGGCTGGCCTACGATTCGGCCGGCAAGCGCCTGTTCGTGGCCAAGGAGCGCGATCCGATGCAGATCTACGAAGTGCATGGTTTTCCGCATGACAAACCCGAGCAGCCTTATGCGGTACACGTGGTACAGGACAGCAAGCGCGATTCACGGCTGTTCGTGCGCGACCTGTCGAGTTTGCAGTTCGATGAGCGCAGCGGGCATCTGCTGGCGCTGTCTGACGAGTCGCGGCTGGTGCTGGAGCTGGATGTGGAGGGCCGGCCGC
Organism: Pseudomonas sp. Marseille-Q3773; assembly: GCF_916618955.1. Lineage (NCBI taxonomy): Bacteria > Pseudomonadati > Pseudomonadota > Gammaproteobacteria > Pseudomonadales > Pseudomonadaceae > Pseudomonas > Pseudomonas sp. Marseille-Q3773. The sequence continues at coordinate 4,142,065 of NZ_OU745390.1, read as the reverse complement.
TGAGCACCCTGTCGTTGCGCAAGGGTTTCCAGGGGTTGCAGGCGACGGTGCCGCAGGCGGAGGGGATTGCTATGGATGAAGCGGGGACCATCTACCTGGTCAGTGAGCCAAACCTGTTCTATGTGTTCAAACAGCCAGCGGAGTGAGCAGGTGGGGCTGCTTGGCAGCCCATCGCGACACAAGGCCGCTTCTGCAGGAAATCGCGTACCCCTGTAGGTGCGGCTTGTGTCGCGAAACGAGGGCGAAGCCCTCGCCGCAGGTTATTCGGCCTTGAGGCTTTTCACGCCTTCAGAGGTGCCCAGCAGCAGCAAATCCGCCGGCCGCGCCGCGAACAGGCCGTTGGTTACCACGCCAACGATGGCATTGATCTGCGCTTCCAGCTCCACCGGGTTGGTGATCTGCAGGTTGTGCACATCGAGGATCACGTTGCCGTTGTCGGTGACCACACCCTCGCGGTACACCGGGTCGCCGCCCAGCTTGACCAACTGGCGCGCCACGTGGCTGCGGGCCATCGGTATCACTTCGACCGGCAGCGGGAACGCGCCCAGCACGGGTACCAGCTTGCTGGCATCGGCGATACAGATGAAGGTCTTGGCCACTGCGGCAACGATCTTCTCGCGGGTCAGGGCGGCACCACCGCCCTTGATCAGGTTCAGGTGCGCGTCGCTCTCGTCGGCACCGTCCACGTAGAACTCCAGTTCGCTGACGCTGTTGAGTTCGTAGACCGGGATACCATGGCCCCTCAGACGCTGGGCGGTGGCTTCGGAGCTGGCGACCGCACCGTCGAAGGCGGTCTTGTGCTGAGCCAGGGCGTCGATGAAGAAGTTGGCGGTCGAACCGGTACCGACGCCGACAACGCTCTTTTCATCCAGCTTGGGCAGAATGAAGTCGACAGCGGCCTGGGCGACGGCCTGTTTGAGTTGGTCCTGGGTCATGCGGGCTCCGAGAGGGGCAGGGCGGTTTTGAAAGGAGCCTAGTATAACGGCTCGCACGGCTTTGCTGTGGTCGCCCGACGTAGCGCTGGGGTAGACTCCAAGCCCTTGTCCCGCGGCCCAGTGATGCTTTCCCGATGCTCGAACAGTACGTCAAGAAGATCCTCACCTCGCGCGTCTACGACGTTGCGGTCGAAACCCCGCTGCAGAGCGCCGGGCAGCTGAGCAAGCGCCTGGGCAACCAGATCCTGCTCAAGCGCGAAGACCTGCAGCCGGTGTTCTCGTTCAAGATCCGCGGGGCCTACAACAAGCTGGCCCAGCTGACCGCGGAAGAACTGGCCCGTGGCGTGGTCACCGCCTCGGCCGGCAACCACGCCCAGGGCCTGGCCCTGGCTGCGCGTGAAATGGGCATCAAGGCTACCATCGTGATGCCCAAGACCACCCCGGAGATCAAGATCGAAGGCGTGCGCTCGCGCGGTGGCAAGGTGGTGCTGCATGGCGACTCCTTCCCCGAGGCGCTGGCCTATTCGCTGAAGCTGGTGGATGAAAAGGGCTTCGTCTATATCCACCCCTACGATGACCCGCACACCATTGCCGGGCAGGGCACCGTGGCCATGGAGATCCTGCGCCAGCACCCTGGCCAGCTGGATGCGATCTTCGTGCCTGTGGGCGGTGGCGGCCTGATCGCCGGTATTGCCGCCTATGTGAAGTACCTGCGCCCGGAAATCAAGGTGATCGGTGTCGAGCCGGACGATTCCAACTGCCTGCAGGCGGCCATGGCGGCTGGCGAGCGCGTGGTGCTGCCGCAGGTCGGGCTGTTTGCCGACGGCGTGGCGGTGGCGCAGATCGGCCAGCACACCTTCGATATCTGCCGACACCATGTGGATGAGGTGGTGACGGTCAGCACCGACGAGATCTGTGCCGCAATCAAGGATATCTATGACGATACCCGCTCGATCACCGAACCTGCCGGTGCCCTGGGCGTGGCTGGCATCAAGAAGTACGTCGAGCTGTACGGCGTCACCGGCCAGACCCTGGTAGCCATCGATTCGGGCGCCAACGTCAACTTCGACCGCCTGCGTCATGTGGCCGAACGTGCCGAGCTGGGTGAAAAGCGCGAAGCGATCATTGCCGTCACCATCCCGGAGCGCCCAGGCAGCTTCAAGGCCTTCTGCGAGGCCATCGGCAAGCGCCAGATCACTGAGTTCAACTACCGCAAGCATACCTCTGACGAAGCGCACATCTTCGTTGGCGTGCAGACCCACCCGGAAAACGACCCGCGCGCGGCATTGGTACAGCAGCTGACCGAGCAGGGCTTCCCGGTGACCGACCTGACCGACAACGAACTGGCCAAGCTGCATATTCGCCACATGGTCGGCGGGCATTCGGCGGGTGCCAGCGACGAGATGGTCCTGCGCTTCGAGTTCCCCGAGCGACCGGGGGCGCTGTTCAACTTCCTCAACAAGCTGGGCGGGCGCTGGAACATCTCGATGTTCCACTACCGCAACCATGGCGCGGCTGACGGGCGCGTGGTGGCAGGGTTGCAGGTGCCGGAGGACGAGCGCCACCTGGTGCCGGCGGCCCTGGCCAAGATCGGCTACCCGTACTGGGACGAGACTGATAACCCGGCCTACAAGCTGTTCCTGGGCTGAGCGGCTAAGCTTGGGGCTGATGGCCCTTTCGCGGGTAAACCCGCTCCCACAGGTACTGCACAAGTCTCGAGGTCAGTGCAGTACCTGTGGGAGCGGGTTCACCCGCGAAGAAGCCACTGCAAAATGGCCTGCTCAAGGACAATAGAGACATGGAACACCTGACCACCTTCAAGACCCTGCACATCATCGCCACCGCGCTCCTGCTGCTGGGCGCCCTGGGCCTGGCGCTCTGGACCGTGCGTGCCCGCCGCCAGGGCGATGCCGAGGCCTACGCCAAGCTGCTGCGTCGCCCGCTGGTGTTCGTCTGGCTGGTTATGGGCCTGTGCCTGGTGAGCATGCCGTTCACCGGCTGGTGGCTGGTACATCTGGTGGGCTGGCCGCTGGGACAGACCTGGGTGCTGGCGTCCAGTGTCATTTATACGCTGGGCGCGTTTGCCGTGTGGTGGCTGCTGATCCGGCTGAACCGGCTGCGCAAGGCCGAGGTGGTGGGGTTGCGCTTTACCCTGGCACTGGCGGTATTCAGTGGTGTTTGCTTCCTGTCCATTGCCGGGCTTATGGGCGCCAAGCCGGTCTGAAAGCCTTGTGTTGTATGTGCTGGCCTCTTCGCGGGTAAACCCGCTCCTACAGGACCTGTGCAAGGCTTGATGGCTGTGCAGTACCTGTGGGAGCGGGTTTACCCGCGAAGAGGCCGCTACAGGAAAATCTCAATCTCGCAACGAAACCACCGGCCACCCACGTTGCTCGGCCTCCGCCCGCAGGTTCGGGTCGGGATCCACCGCTACCGCATGCGCCACCCGCTGCAACAACGGCAGATCGTTCATAGAGTCGCTATAGAAGTAGCTGTCCTCAAGATCAAAGCCGTTCTCCAGTATCCAGCGTTCCAGCCGCGTCACCTTGCCTTCACGGAAACAGGGTATATCGGTACTACGCCCGGTGTAACGGCCATCACGCATCTCGCATTCGGTCGCCAGCAACACGCGAACCCCCAGGCGCCGGGCAATCGGCGCGGTGACGAAGCGGTTGGTGGCGGTGATGATCACCAGTTGGTCGCCCGCTTCACGGTGCTGCTCCAGCAAGGCCAGCGCCTTGGGCAGGATGATCGGCTCGATGCAAGCGCGCATGAAGTCGCGGTGCCATTCGTCGAGCTGGGCCACGGGCGTTGCCGCAAGGATCTCCATGGAAAACGCCAGGTAGGCCTGCAGGTCCAGCGTGCCGTTCAGGTAGTTCTGGTAGAAGGCATCGTTGCGTTGCTTGTAGGCAAACGGGTCGACGATGCCGCGTTGGCACAGGTAATCACCCCAGGCATGGTCGCTGTCGCCACCGAGGAGGGTATTGTCCAGGTCGAATAAAGCCAGGCGCATTGCGGTCACTCGCATCAGCCACAAGGTAGGCCCGCAGAATACGGAGTTTTCACACCGCTGCACATAAGCTTGGCGGGCGCGTTGCTGCGCTCGCAAGCTTTGTGGAACAATGCTGTGACATGCGTTTGCGAGGTTGCTGCCGTGATCGACCCGGATGGTTTTCGCCCCAATGTCGGGATCATTCTCACGAATGATGCCGGGCAGGTGCTATGGGCTCGACGGATCAACCAGGATGCCTGGCAATTTCCCCAGGGTGGCATCAACCCTGACGAGACGCCGGAAGACGCCCTGTACCGCGAGCTGAACGAAGAAGTTGGCCTGGAGCGCGATGATGTGGAAATTCTTGCCTGCACCCGTGGCTGGTTGCGTTATCGTTTACCTCAGCGGCTGGTGCGTACGCATAGCCAGCCGTTGTGCATCGGCCAGAAGCAGAAGTGGTTCCTGCTGCGCCTGGTCAGCAACGAACAACGGGTGCGGATGGACCTGACCGGCAAGCCGGAATTCGACGGCTGGCGTTGGGTCAGCTATTGGTACCCGCTGGGCCAGGTTGTGACATTCAAGCGCGAGGTTTACCGGCGCGCCCTGAAAGAGCTAGCACCGCGTCTGCTGACGCGCGACTGACGACGGAGTTCGACCCCGAGCCATGCTCAATACGCTGCGCAAGATCGTCCAGGAAGTAAACTCCGCCAAAGATCTCAAGTCGGCGTTGGGGATCATTGTCTTGCGTGTCAAGGAGGCCATGGGCAGCCAGGTCTGCTCGGTCTACCTGCTCGACCCGGAAACCAACCGCTTCGTGCTGATGGCCACCGAAGGCTTGAACAAGCGCTCCATCGGCAAGGTCAGCATGGCCCCCAACGAAGGCCTGGTGGGCCTGGTCGGTACCCGGGAAGAGCCGCTGAACCTGGAAAACGCTGCCGATCACCCGCGTTACCGCTACTTCGCCGAAACCGGTGAAGAGAAATTCGCCTCCTTCCTCGGTGCGCCGATCATCCACCACCGCCGCGTGGTCGGGGTACTGGTCATCCAGCAAAAGGAGCGTCGCCAGTTCGACGAGGGCGAAGAAGCCTTCCTGGTCACCATGAGCGCGCAACTGGCCGGGGTTATCGCCCACGCCGAGGCGACCGGCTCGATCCGCGGCCTGGGCCGCCAGGGCAAGGGCATCCAGGAAGCGCGCTTCGTTGGTGTGCCGGGCTCACCTGGCGCCGCCGTGGGGCGCGCGGTGGTGATGCTGCCGCCGGCCGACCTGGAAGTGGTGCCGGACAAGACCGTCGATGACATCGACGCCGAACTGAACCTGTTCCAGAACGCCCTTGAAGGCGTGCGCGACGACATGCGCAAGCTGTCCGCCAAGCTGGCCACCCAGCTGCGCCCGGAAGAACGTGCGTTGTTCGATGTGTACCTGATGATGCTCGAGGACGCGGCCTTGGGCGGTGAAGTGACCGAAGTCATCAAGACCGGCCAGTGGGCACAGGGCGCGCTGCGCCAGGTGGTGGGAGAGCACGTCAACCGCTTCGAGCTGATGGACGATGACTACCTGCGCGAGCGCGCCTCAGACGTCAAGGACCTCGGCCGACGCCTGCTGGCCTACCTGCAGGAGGCCCGCTCGCAGTCGCTGGTGTATGCCGATAACACCATCCTGGTCAGTGAAGAGCTGACCCCGGCGATGCTCGGCGAAGTGCCGGAAGGCAAGCTGGTCGGCCTGGTCTCGGTGCTGGGCTCGGGCAACTCCCACGTCGCTATCCTGGCCCGCGCCATGGGCATCCCCACGGTGATGGGCCTGGTCGATTTGCCCTATTCCAAGGTCGACGGCATCGAGATGATCGTCGACGGCTACAAGGGCGAGGTGTTCACCAACCCCAGCGAAGTGCTGCGCAAGCAGTACAGCGATGTGGTCGAAGAGGAACGCCAGCTGGCCCGCGGCCTGGATGCCTTGCGCGAACTGCCATGCGTGACCCCGGATGGCCACCGCATGCCGCTGTGGGTCAACACCGGCCTGCTCGCCGACGTGGCCCGTGCCCAGCAGCGCGGCGCCGAAGGGGTTGGCCTGTACCGCACCGAAGTGCCGTTCATGATCAACCAGCGCTTCCCCAGCGAGAAGGAGCAGCTGGCCATCTACCGCGAGCAGTTGGCGGCATTCCATCCGTTGCCGGTGACCATGCGTACCCTCGACATCGGCGGTGACAAATCGCTGTCGTACTTCCCGATCAAGGAAGAAAACCCGTTTCTCGGCTGGCGTGGCATCCGCGTCACCCTCGACCACCCGGAAATCTTCCTGGTGCAGACCCGCGCCATGCTCAAGGCCAGCGAGGGCCTGAACAACCTGCGCATCCTGCTGCCGATGATTTCCGGCATCCATGAGCTGGAAGAGGCTCTGCACCTGATCCACCGCGCCTGGGGCGAGGTGCGCGACGAAGGCACCGATGTGCCGATGCCGCCGGTGGGGGTGATGGTGGAAATTCCTGCGGCGGTGTACCAGACCAAGGAACTGGCGCGGCAGGTCGACTTCCTCTCGGTCGGCTCCAACGACCTGACCCAGTACCTGCTGGCGGTCGACCGCAACAACCCGCGTGTGGCTGATTTGTACGATTACCTGCATCCGGCGGTGCTGCAAGCACTCAACACAGTGGTGCGCGACGCCCACGGCGAAGGCAAGCCGGTGAGCATCTGTGGCGAGATGGCCGGTGACCCGGCGGCGGCGATCCTGTTGATGGCAATGGGCTTCGACAGCCTGTCGATGAACGCCACCAACCTGCCGAAAGTGAAATGGATGTTGCGTCAGGTGAACCTGAGCAAAGCCAAGGAGCTGTTGGTGGAGGCCCTGAGCCATGACAACCCGCAGGTTATCCACAGCTCGCTGCAGCTGGCCCTGAAGAACCTCGGGTTGGCGCGGATGATCGGGCCTGGGGCCAATAAAACCCTCTGAAGTGCTGGGGCTGCCAAGCAGCCCCATGGCCCTCAAAGCAAAAGATCAACTTCTCCAAGATGCCCGCCAAACGGGCCGAAACTGCGCTCAATCAGCCGCCTTCTGCCTTGATCATCGATCAATAGCACGGTACTCGCCCGGGTCCCATAGTTCTGGCTGGCAATGAACACGCTCGACAACAGTTTCTCGGTCGCCAATCCCACTCCGGTCTCCGGCAACTCGCCTTCCGGCGCAGGTTCGGCATCGGCCAGCAAGGCCAGCAACCGCTGCGGGTCTGCGTTGGCCAGCAACCCCTCGAGCCCGCTCCGCGCTTTCACCAGCTTCGGCCACGGCGTATCCAGCCCGGCGTTGGATAACCCGTACACCCCGGCCTCAAGCAAGCGCGGTGCGGCATGCCTGGCATGCAGGTAGCCAAGCTGTCCGCCATCGCCCACCAGCAGGTTGAAACCTGAATACTGTCCGCTGCGGCTGGCTACCTGATCCAGATAGGCCTCGACCCCCAGCTCACCCTGCAGGTAGGCCGCCACCAGCTCGCCGCGTGAACGTGGACCCAACGGTTGGCGTGGGTCGCGGATGTTGGTCAGCGCCGCGAACCGCCCTTGCGGACCCACCCCCAACCAGGTTCCGCCGGCTTCCAGATCACGCCCGGCATACACCCCCGGTGCGTCTTCCCAGGCTGCCAGGGCCTGGGTAGGGCGGGCATAGAACTCGTCGCGGTTGGCCGCCACCACCAGCGGCAGAGCATGCCCTGGTCGCCAGGCGAATACGATCAGGCACATCGTTCGAGCCTCTGTGTGTTTTTGCCACTGTACCCACAGCGGCGGGACTGATCCATCCTGACACAGACTTCACTAGAGCGCCGAGCCCGGCTTCCGTTACCATGCCGGATTGATTTTTCGGGGAAGACGAATGGAATTCGTGCTCTATCTGGTGTTGGGCGCCTGTGCCGGTGTGCTGGCCGGGTTGTTCGGTGTGGGTGGTGGCATCATCATCGTGCCGGTGCTGGTGTTCAGCTTCACCTTGCAGGGGTTTGATGCCTCGGTGCTGACTCACCTGGCGGTCGGCACATCGCTGGCAACCATCGTCTTCACCTCGATCAACGCCGTGCTCGAACACCACCGTAAAGGCGCGGTGCAATGGCCGATCTTCGCCTGGATGACCCTCGGCATTCTCATCGGCGCCGGTGTCGGCGCCAAGACCGCCTCGCTGATCCAGGGGCCGCTGCTGCAAAAGATCATTGGCGTGTTCGCCCTGGTCATCGCCGCGCAGATGGCGCTCGACCTCAAGCCCAAGGCCAGCCGTGGCATCCCCGGCAAACCCGCGCTGGTCGGTGCCGGCGGGGTGATCGGCTGGGCCTCGGCGATCTTCGGCATCGGCGGTGGTTCGCTGACCGTGCCGTTCCTGACCTGGCGCAGTCTGCCCATGCAGCAGGCAGTGGCCACGTCCTCGGCCTGCGGCCTGCCGATTGCCGTGGCCAGTGCCCTGAGTTTCATGCTGCTGGGCTGGAATGAGGCGCACCTGCCGGCCCATAGCCTGGGTTACGTGTACCTGCCGGCGCTGGTCGGCATTGCCGTGACCAGCATGTTTTTCGCCCGCTTCGGTGCGCGCCTGGCGCACAAGTTGTCGCCGCGTTTGTTGAAGCGCCTGTTCGCAGCCTTGCTGTTCTGCGTCGGGCTCAGCTTTCTGATTTGAACCGAGAGGAAGTTCCATGCTGCCTTACCCGCAGATAGATCCCGTGGCCGTAGCCATCGGGCCGCTGAAAATCCATTGGTACGGCCTGATGTACCTGGTCGGCATAGGGGGTGCCTGGCTGCTCGCCTCGCGCCGGCTGAACCGCTTCGACCACACCTGGACGCGCGAAAAGCTCTCCGACCTGGTGTTCTGGCTGTCGATGGGGGTGATCGTCGGTGGCCGGCTGGGCTATGTGCTGTTCTACGACCTGCACGCCTACCTGGCCAACCCGACGCTGATCTTCGAGGTCTGGAAAGGCGGCATGTCGTTCCACGGCGGCTTCATTGGGGTGATGCTGGCGGCCTTGTGGTTCGGCAAGCGCAACAACAAGTCGTTCTTCGAACTGATGGACTTCGTCGCCCCGCTGGTGCCGATCGGCCTGGGCGCCGGGCGCATCGGCAATTTCATCAACGCCGAGCTGTGGGGCAAGCCGACCGATGTGCCATGGGCGATGATCTTCCCGCCGTTCAGCGACCCGGCGCAGTTGCCACGGCACCCGTCGCAGCTGTATCAGTTCGCCCTCGAGGGCGTGGCGCTGTTCGTCATCCTCTGGCTGTTCTCGCGCAAGCCGCGGCCAACCATGGCGGTGTCGGGTATGTTCGCGTTGTTCTACGGCATCTTCCGCTTCATCGTCGAATTCGTCCGCGTACCGGATGCCCAGCTCGGCTATCTGGCCTGGGGCTGGCTGACCATGGGTCAGATTCTCTGCGTACCGATGATCCTGGCTGGCCTCGGCCTGATCTGGTGGGCTTATAATCGCAAGCCCACGGCGAAACCCGCCTGATTAATCCCACGGCAGGGGCGATCCCCCTGCCGTTCTTGCTACAGGTAAGCCATGAAACAGTATCTGGACCTGGTCCGCGACGTCATCGAAAACGGCACGCTGCAGGGCAACCGCACCGGCATCCGCACCATCAGCCTGCCGGGCGCCATGCTGCGTTTCGACTTGCAGAAGGGCTTCCCGGCCATCACCACGCGCAAGTTGGCGTTCAAGTCGGCGATCGGCGAAATGGTCGGTTTCCTGCGCGGTGTGAAGAACGCCGGTGAATTCCGCGAGCTTGGCTGCAAGGTCTGGGACCAGAACGCCAATGAAAACGCCCAGTGGCTGGCCAACCCGTTCCGCCAGGGCCAGGACGACCTGGGCGAGATCTACGGCGTGCAGTGGCGCCAGTGGCCGGGCTACAAGCGCATTCCGCTGAGCAACCCGGCGGCCATCGAGATGGCCGAGCAGGCAGGCTTCCGCCGCATCGCCCAGGACGAGGAGAACGGCGTCGCCTTCGTTATCCTGTACAAGGCTATCGACCAGGTGCGTCAGTGCCTGGACACCATCGCCAACGACCCGGGCAGCCGGCGCATCCTGTTCCACGGCTGGAACTGCGCGCAGCTGGACGAAATGGCGCTGCCGCCGTGCCACCTGCTGTACCAGTTCCACCCGAATGTAGAGACGAAGGAAATTTCCCTGACCCTGTACATCCGCTCCAACGACCTGGGCCTGGGTACGCCGTTCAACCTCACCGAAGGCGCGGCGCTGCTGTCGCTGTTCGGCCGCCTGACCGGCTACACCCCGCGGTGGTTCACCTACTTCATCGGCGATGCCCATGTGTATGAAAACCACCTGGAGATGCTCAACGAGCAGCTCAAGCGCGAGCCGCTGGAAGCGCCGAAGCTGGTGATCAGCGACCGCGTGCCGGCGTTTGCCGATACGGGCAGGTACGAACCGGAGTGGCTGGAGAAGATCGAGCCGAGTGATTTCTGGCTGGAAGGGTATGAGCACCATGCGCCGATGACGGCGCCGATGGCGGTCTGACAGATCTCTATTGCCTGTACCGGCCTCTTCGCGGGTAAACTCGCTCCCACAGGGACCGCACAAAGCTCAGGCTTGTGCAGTACCTGTGGGAGCGGGTTTACCCGCGAAGCTTTTGGCTTAATGCCCATGGCTTCGCCCCACATGCGAATGCTCGGTTTCCGGCACCGATACCGCCCCGTTCGTCTCCAGTTGCTGCAAGATCGCACACTCCGCCCCTTGTGCACTGCAGCGCCGGCGCAGTTCCACAAGCTGTTGCTGCAACGCCACCAGACCATCGATCCGCGCCTGCACGTGCTCGATATGCTCGTCGATCAACGCATTGACGCTGCCGCAGGAATCATCAGGGCTGTCGCGCAGGCCTAGCAGGCTACGGATTTCGTCCAGGGTCATGTCCAGGGTGCGGCAGTTGCGGATGAAGGTCAGCCGCTCGACGTGCGCCTGGGTGTACAGCCGGTAGTTGCCCTCCGAGCGTGCCGGCTCGGGCAGCAGCTGCTCGCGCTCGTAGTAACGGATGGTTTCCACGGCGCAATCGGTGGCCTTGGCCAGTTCTCCGATCTTCATCAGCAAATCTCCAGCAAGTGGCTTGACCCTATAGTGGCTACAGGGTGTTCACTTGGCAACAGGCTCATATTAAGGACGAACCCATGAACCAGCCTGCCAGCCACGAACACAAGCATCACCACCACGCCCACAGCTGCTGTGAAGCCTCCGTTGCGCCTGCCAAGGTACAGGTGAGTGGAAAGGCCAGCAGCCACGCCCAGCTCAGCCGCTTCCGCATCGAGGCCATGGACTGCCCGACCGAGCAAACGCTGATCCAGGATAAGCTGGGCAAGCTGGCGGGCATCGAGCAACTGGAATTCAACCTCATAAACCGCGTACTCGGCGTGCGTCACACCTTGAACGGCACTGCCGAAATCGAGCAGGCGATCGACAGCCTGGGCATGACAGCCGAGCCGCTTGGCAGTGCAGATGAAGGAAGCGCCAGCGCGCCACAATCGGCCAAGGCCCGCTGGTGGCCGCTGGCTTTGTCGGGCGTCGCCGCGCTCGCCGCCGAGATCGTGCATTTTGCGGCGCTGGCCCCGGAATGGGTCGTGGCGGCACTGGCGTTGGCGGCCATCCTTGGCTGTGGTCTGGGTACCTACAAAAAGGGCTGGATCGCGCTCAAGAACCGCAACCTCAATATCAACGCGCTGATGAGCATTGCCGTGACCGGCGCCGTGCTGATCGGCCAGTGGCCGGAAGCCGCCATGGTGATGGTGCTGTTCACCGTCGCCGAACTGATCGAAGCCCGCTCGCTGGACCGCGCGCGCAATGCGATTGGTGGCCTGATGCAGCTCGCCCCGGACATGGCCACCGTGCGCCAGGCCGATGGCCAATGGCGTGAAGTGGAAGTGCGTGAGGTGACCATCGGTGCCTTGGTGCGGGTGCGCCCCGGCGAGCGCATTGGCCTGGACGGCGAAGTGACCAGCGGGCAATCCAGCGTCGATCAGGCGCCGATCACCGGCGAAAGCCTGCCCGTGGAGAAGGCGGTGGGTGACAAGCTGTTCGCCGGTACCATCAACCAGGCGGGCGCACTGGAGTTTCGCGTTACCGCAGTTGCCGGGCAATCGACCCTGGCGCGGATCATCAAGGCGGTCGAGGAAGCGCAAGGTGCTCGGGCGCCTACCCAGCGGTTCGTCGACCGCTTCTCGCGCATCTATACACCGGTGGTATTCGCCATAGCATTGGCCGTGGCGGTAATACCGCCGCTGTTCATGGCCGGCGCCTGGTTCGACTGGATCTATCGCGCCCTGGTGCTGCTGGTGGTGGCCTGCCCGTGTGCCTTGGTGATTTCGACTCCGGTAACCATCGTCAGCGGGCTGGCCGCCGCCGCGCGCAAAGGCATCCTGATCAAGGGCGGCGTGTATCTGGAGGGCGGCCGGCATCTGGACTTCCTGGCACTGGACAAGACCGGCACGATCACCCATGGCAAGCCCGTGCAGACCGACGCCAAGGTGCTGGAGCCGCTGTTCGAAGGCCGCGCCCAGGCCCTTGCCGCCAGCCTGGGCGAGCGTTCGGACCACCCGGTATCCCGTGCGATTGCCCAGTTCGGCAAGCAACAAGGGCTGGCCCTGGCCGAGGTCGAGGATTTCGCCGCCCTGGCCGGCCGAGGTGTGCGAGGCCGCATTGCGGGTGAGCTCTACCACCTGGGCAACCACCGGATGGTCGAGGAGCTGGGCCTGTGCTCGCCGCAGCTGGAGGCCCAGCTGGATGCGCTGGAACGTCAGGGCAAGACCGTGGTGCTGCTGCTCGACCGCTCCGGCCCCCTGGCCTTGTTCGCTGTGGCCGATACGGTCAAGGACAGCAGCCGCCAGGCCATCGTCGAGCTGCATGAGTTGGGCATCAAGACCGTGATGTTGACCGGTGACAACCCGCATACCGCCCAGGCCATCGCTGCCGTGGTCGGCATCGACCGCGCCGAAGGCAACCTGCTGCCTGCCGACAAGCTGACGAGCATCGAAGCGCTGTACGCCCAGGGCCATCGGGTGGGCATGGTCGGCGACGGCATCAACGATGCCCCGGCGCTGGCCCGCGCCGAGATCGGTTTCGCCATGGCGGCGGCCGGTACCGACACCGCCATCGAAACCGCCGACGTTGCGCTGATGGACGACGACTTGCGTAAAATCCCGGCCTTCGTCAGGCTGTCGCGGCAAAGTGCGGCGATCCTCATGCAGAACATCGTTCTGGCGTTGGGTATCAAGGCGATATTCCTGGCGATCACCTTTGCCGGCATGGCCACCATGTGGATGGCGGTGTTTGCCGACATGGGCGTCAGCCTGCTGGTGGTATTCAACGGCTTGCGTCTGTTGCGCAAATAGAGGACATGCATGCTGAGTTCGGAGCTCAAAGCCTTTTACATGGTGGCTCGCCTGGGCAGCATCACCCTCGCGGCGAAGAAGCTCGGGCTCAGCCAGCCCACGGTGACCACGCAGATTCGTAACCTGGAAAGCCAGTACGCGGTGGAGCTGTTCTACCGCGGCGGACGGCGCCTGGTGCTGAGCGAGGAGGGCGGGCGCCTGCTGCCGATGGTCAAGGCGCTGCTGCAACAGGAGGCCGACATCGAGTTCGAGTTGCGCAACAGCGGCCAGGCTCAGGGCAGCTTGCGCATTGCCGCCACGGCGCCTTATTACATTCTCGACCTAGTGAAGATCTACCGTGAACGCCTGCCACAGGTGGACGTGGCGGTGGAAATCGGCAACTCGCAGCAGGTACTGGAAATGCTCGAGGAGTACCGGGTGGATATCGCTGCTTCGTCGCAGTTGGTGGAGGATGCGCGGCTGGTGCGGCGGGTGCTGGGGACCGACCCGCTGGTGGTGGCGGTGCACCGCAATCATCCGTTGGCCCACCGCCAGGCGGTGTCGATCGAGGCGGTGGCCGGGCATTGCCTGCTGCTGCGCGAACAGGGTTCGACCACGCGCAAGCTGACCGAGCAGATGATGCGGGAGGCCGGGGTGACGGCCGGAGCGTTGCTGGAAATCGGCAGCCGTGAATCGATCCGCGAGGCGGTTTTGCGCAATATCGGCATAAGCGTGATTGCCCGGCACGAGGTGCCGCACAATCCCGAGCTGCGAGTGCTGGCGCTGGAAAACGCGCCAGTCATGCATGAGTACCTGTATTGCCTGAAAGAGCGGCGTCAGGCCAGGTTGCCGGCGGCGTTCCTCGGGGTGGCGCAAGAAGTGGCGGGTTCGCATTTCTGATTCGAGACCAACACAGCCTGTAGGGGCAGCCTTGTGTCGCGAAAGGGCCGCTCCTACAAAATCTGCCTATACCACTATCAGCGGCTTTTGCCTTAAAGCCACAGAACCTTCGCACAGCCTTCCTAGCATGGCCCCCATCTCTTCGATGAGGCCCTGCCATGAACCCCACCACCCCTGGCGCACAGATGAAAGTGCGCAACATCCACAAGCGCTTCGGTGCCTTCACCGCGCTCAATGATGTCTCGCTGGACATCGCCGCCGGCGAGCTGGTGTGCCTGCTGGGCCCGTCCGGCTGCGGCAAGACCACCCTGTTGCGCTGCATCGCCGGGTTGGAGCGCCAGGACAGCGGCACGCTCTACATCGGTGAGCGCGATGTCTCCAGGCTGCCACCGCAGGCCCGCGACTACGGCATCCTGTTCCAGTCCTACGCGTTGTTCCCCAACCTGACCGTCGAAGCCAACATTGCCTACGGGCTGACCGGCAGGAGCCGCGACCAGGCACGTCAACGGGTGGCCGAAATGCTGGCGCTGGTAGGCCTGGTCGGTAGCGAAAAAAAATACCCCGGTCAGCTCTCGGGTGGCCAGCAGCAGCGTGTGGCCCTGGCCCGCGCGCTGGCGCCGTCGCCCTCCCTGCTGCTGCTCGACGAGCCGATGTCGGCGCTGGATGCCCGGGTGCGCGAGCACCTCTGCAGCGAACTGCGCCAGCTGCAGCGCCAGCTGGGCATCACCACGTTGATGGTGACCCACAACCAGGACGAAGCCATGCTGATGGCCGACCGCATTGCGGTGATGAACAACGGCCAGGTCGAGCAGTACGCCACCCCGCAGGCAATCTACGATAAGCCCGCCACGCCGTTCGTCGCCGAATTCGTCGGCCAGGGCAACTGGTTGCCGTTCCAGCGCAGCGGCGACAGCCATGCCCAGGTCGGTAGCATGAGCATGCGCCTGGTGCCGGGTTCGGCCCAAGCCAGCAGTGGCCGGCTGTTCTGCCGCCCGGAGGCGATCACGGTCAACCCGACGGTGCACGAAGACAACCTGTTCCCGGCGTTGGTCCGCGAGATCACCTTTCTCGGCAACCGTTGCCGCATGAGCTTCGAGCTCAAGGCCCTGCCAGGCCATGCGCTGCTGGCCGAACTGGCCCCCGAGGCCATGCCGCGACTGGGCTCGCAGGATATCTGGGTGGCACTGCCGCCGCAGCGCCTGCAGGTGTTTGCCTGAGATGGCCGCGCCCATGTCCCTGTCATTGAACCAGGCCCAGGCCAATGACAACGCTGGCATCGCCCAGGGTGACCGGTTGTTCGTCGTCGGCGGCAAGTGCCTGCTGCTGATCCTGCTGCTGGTGGCGGTGCTGATGCCGCTGCTGGCGATCTTCTGGCGCGGCTTCAGCGCCGAAGCGGGCCAAGGTGGCGGCCTGGTGGCGGCGCGCGAGCTGTTTGCCAGCGCCAACTTCCACTGGCTGCTGGGCAACAGCCTAGCAGTCGCCTTCACCGTCGCGGCCATCGTGGTGCCACTGGCCTATGTGTTCGCCTATGCCCTGCAACGCACATTGATCCCGGGCAAGGGCCTGTGGCGGGGAATTTCCCTGCTGCCGCTGCTGGCGCCATCGATGCTGCCAGCCATTGCCCTGGTCTACCTGTTCGGCAACCAGGGGCTGCTGCGCGGCTTGCTCGACGACAACATCTACGGCTTCTGGGGGATCGTGCTGGGCGAGGCAATCTACACCTTTCCGCATGCGCTGATGATCCTGCTGTCAGCCTTGTCGCTGGCCGATGCGCGTCTGTTCGACGCTGCCTCCAGCATGGGCGCCGGGCCGTGGCGGGCCTTCACCAGCGTTACCTGGCCGGCCACGCGCCAGGCAGTGTTCGCGGCGTTCTGCCTGGTGTTCACCCTGACCATCACCGACTTCGGGGTACCGGTCGTGGTCGGCGGCGATTATCAGGTGCTGGCGCTGGAAGCCTACAAGGCGGTGGTCGGCCAGCAACAGTTTGGCCGTGGTGCGCTGATTGGCATGGTGCTGCTGGTGCCGGCGCTCTTGAGCTTTTCTGTCGACGCCTGGCTGCGCCGACGTCAGGGCGAGGCCATGAGTGGCCGCGCCCAGGTGTTCGTGCCCAAGCCGTCGCGCAGCCGCGATGCCTGCTTCCTGGTCATCGTGCTGCTGGTGTGCGCGGCGTTGCTGCTGGTGATCGGCATGGCGGTGTATTCGTCGCTGGTCACCTTCTGGCCCTACAACCTGTCGTTGTCGCTGCGTCACTACCTGTTCGAGGACACCGCCGGGGGCGGCTGGCTGGCCTACCGCAACAGCGTGACCATGGCCAGCGGTACTGCGCTGATCGGCAGCATCGTGATCTTCACCGGTGCCTACCTGATGGAGAAGACCCAAGGACAACGCCCGCTCAACCAGGCGCTGCGCTTGCTCAGTTTCATCCCCATGGCTGTGCCGGGCCTGGTCCTGGGCCTCGGCTACGTGTTCTTCTTCAACCTGAACGGCAACCCCCTGCATGTGTTCTATGGCGGCATGGGGCTGTTGGTGGTGTGCACCATTGCCCATTACCTGACCACCGCGCAAATGACCGCGGCCACCGCCCTGCGCCAGCTCGACGGCGAGTTCGAGGCCGCCGCGCTGTCGCTGAAGGCCCCGCTGTACCGGCACTTCTGGCGGGTGACCGTGCCGATCTGCCTGCCGGCGCTACTGGACATCATCCGCTACCTGTTCGTCTCGGCGATGACCACGGTTTCGGCGGCGATCTTCCTGTACAGCCCCGACACCATCCTGGCTGCCGTCGCCGTGCTGAACATGGACGACGCTGGCAACGTTGGCGGTGCCGCCGCCATGTCCACCCTGATCCTGCTGACCAGTGCCGGCGCTTCACTGTTGCTGGCTGCTGCCTCACGCGGCCTGCTGCGCCGCTCCCAAGCCTGGCGCCAATGCGCCGCGACCGTCTGACTTGTAAGGAACCTACCCATGCACAAGCACCTTGCACTTGCCGCTGCTGTCTCCGCCGTGTTCAGTCTGCAGGCTTCGGCCGCGGCGACCCAGCTGACGGTCTACACCGCGCTGGAAGCCGAACAGCTGAAGATCTACAAGCAGGCCTTCGAGAAGGCCAACCCGGACATCGAGATCAAGTGGGTCCGTGACTCCACCGGCATCATCACCGCCAAGCTGCTGGCCGAGAAAGATCGCCCGCAAGCTGACGCCGTATGGGGACTGGCGGCATCGAGCCTGGCCATCCTCGACCACAACGGCATGCTCGAAGCCTATGCACCCAAGGACCTGGACAAGATCGCCAACAACTATCGCGATGCTGCCAACCCGCCAGCCTGGGTCGGCATGGACGTGTGGGCCGCCACCCTTTGCTTCAATACCATCGAGGCCGAGAAACAGGGCCTGAGCAAGCCGGTCAGCTGGCAGGACCTGACCAAGCCCGAGTACAAGGGCAAGATCGTCATGCCCAACCCGGCCTCGTCCGGCACCGGCTTCCTGGATGTCAGTGCCTGGTTGCAGACCTTTGGCGAGCCGCAGGGCTGGGCATACATGGATGCGCTGCACCAGAACATCGGCCAGTACGTTCATTCCGGTTCCAAGCCGTGCAAGCTTGCCGCAGCGGGTGAGTTCCCGATCGGTATCTCGTTCGAGTACCCGGCCGTGCAACTCAAACGCCAGGGCGCGCCGCTGGACATCGTGCTGCCGAAGGAAGGCCTGGGCTGGGAGATCGAGGCGACTGCAGTGATCAAAGGTTCGCCAAAAGCGGATGCGGCCAGGCGCCTGGCTGATTTCTCGGCAAGCCCGGCGGCCATGGAGCTGTACAAGGAAAACTTCGCCGTGCTGGCTGCCCCGGGTATTGCCAAGCCGCAGACCGAACTGCCGGCGGACTATGAACAGCGCCTGATCAAGAACGACTTTGCCTGGGCCTCGAAGAACCGTGACCAGATCCTGGCCGAGTGGCGCAAGCGCTATGACGGCAAGTCAGAGAAGGTGGCTCAACAGTAACCTGCACCGGCCTCTTCGCGGGTGAACCCGCTCCCACAGGAAT
This sequence comes from Pseudomonas sp. Marseille-Q3773, assembly GCF_916618955.1. Taxonomy (NCBI): domain Bacteria; kingdom Pseudomonadati; phylum Pseudomonadota; class Gammaproteobacteria; order Pseudomonadales; family Pseudomonadaceae; genus Pseudomonas; species Pseudomonas sp. Marseille-Q3773. The sequence goes on along the minus strand of NZ_OU745390.1, from coordinate 4,123,892 downwards.
AGTGCACATCCCAAGGAATGTGAGATACCTGTGGGAGCGGGTTTACCCGCGAAGAGGCCAGACCTGCTGGATCAAAACTGTGAAACCAGAGCCTCTAGCTGTTCCTGCCGCTCAGCCTGGTTCAGCTTCGCCCCTGGGTTCAGGGTGGACCACTGCGGATGCGCCCGTGCCTTGCTCAACGCCTCCGGCAACTTGCCCTCCCGCCAGGCCTTCTCATCCGGTTCCCCCAGCCGAATGCTGTCCTGCGCCGCATGCCCGCGGTTTTCCAGCGCTACCATCAACTGCTGCTGACGCAAGGCCAGCAGGCGCAACACCGTGTCGTCCACCGTCAGCTCGCGCTTGCCCTTGAGCTTGCCCATCAACCGCGACCCATAGTTGCGCGCCGTCTGCAGCGCGCCGCCGGCAATCGCCCCGGCCAGGGCGGCAGCCCCCAGTGTCAGGCCGCCGACCAGCAGGTCCACCCCGGCACCCGCCGCAGCACCGGCGGCCACACCACTGCCCAGGCGCACGCCCAGCAGCTTCAAGGTTTCGGGATTGAACAGGTCGTCGCCCCAGCGGCCATCCAGCAACGGCAGGTCGCTGGCATGGGCATCCTCGCGGCGGAAGGCATACAGCTTGAGCAACGCTTCGACACAGCGCTGTTCGCGCTGGCGCACCTCTTGGCGTAGCGCCTCGATGGCCCGGGCTTCGGCAGCCGGCTCGGCCTCGACACTGCGTCGGCAGGCGGCGCAGTCCAGCAGCAGTTCGGCGATCAGGCGCTTGCCGCTGTGCCGGCGAGCCAGGCGCTGCGCCTGCTGGTCGTCGATCAGCCGCTGCAGGGCCGGGCGGGCGTTTTCCAGCAGCAGCGCCAGGCTTTCGTACAACCGCCGCTCGCCATCCTCTGGCGGGGCCACGCTGTCGAACCGCACCAATGCGTGAAGGCCAAGCCGGGCAAGGGCTTCACGCCATTGCGCTTCGCGATGCGAGTGGCTGGCGACGAAGTTGAGTACAGGTAGCAGCGGCTTGCCGCAGCTGGCCAGTACCTCCAGCTCGTCGCGGTACTTGGCCAGTACCGGCTCGCGGGCATCGATCACATACAGGCCGGCATTGCTGGCCAGCAGCTGGCGCAGCACCTTGGCCTCCTGTTCGAAACGCTGGCGCGCTTCGCTGCCCTGCAGAAAACGCTGCAGACGGGCCGGGCCGTCGAGGCGCTCGCCCGGGCGGTCCAGGCGTTCAAGGTAGTCGAGCAGGGCGATGGCGTCTTCCAGGCCCGGGGTGTCGTACAGTTCCAGCAGGGGCTCACCGTCCACCGACAGCCGCGCCCCTTCGACATGGCGGGTGGTGCTGGGGCGGTGGGATACCTCGCCGAAGCCGACGTCACGGGTCAGGGTGCGCAGCAGCGAGGTCTTGCCGACGTTGGTGTGGCCGACCACGGCCAGTTTCAGTGGCTCAGTCATGGCCATGCTCCAGCCAGGTCAATGGTGAGGTATCGGCATGCGGCAAGCCAAGCCGGTCGAGGGCTTCGTGCCAGTCACCCAGGCGCTGCGCGTCCAGGGCCTGGCCCGGTGCGGCCTGTAACAGCCAGATGCGGGTTGCGCCGGCATTGCGCGCCAGTTCGGCGAGCAACGCCAGGCTGCCACGGTCGGGCGAGCGGCGTGGGTCGCAGGCGACGGCCAGGCGTGCCGGGGGGAAGCGGCTGAGCTGCTCCAGCAGCCGGTTACGCGATTCACGGCTGTCGAGCACACCGGCATCGGTTACGCCTTTCGGCAAGGCCGGTGGCCAGGGGCGCTGATCATCCAGTTCCAGGCCCACCAGCAGCGCGCCGCTGTTGCCGCTTTCCAGCTGGCCGGCGGTGAACGCCGGCAAGGCATCGGGCGCGGCGTCCTGTACGCCGATGCGTTCGCTGCGTGGCATCAGTGCATCACGCAGCTGCGCGTAGCCGGGCAGGCTGAGGTCCAGCGCCAGGCGTTCACGGCCTTGGCGCCAGCGCCACAGGCACAACCCGGCCAGCAGCAGACGCGGCAGCAAGCCATAAACCAGCACCACGCCGAGCAGCCAGCTGGCCCAGGCCTGGCGGGCCGGGTCAAGGGCCGGGAGGCTGCCCCCGCTGGCGCGGATCATGGTCTCGTCGGGCACGACGAAGCCCAGCAGCGAGGGCAGAGCGCCCAAGGCCTGGGTCAGGTGGATGAACGGGTCGGCGGCGAGCAGGGTGGTTTCCCAGACGAAGCCATAACGTCGGGTCGCCAGCAAGGCCAACAACATGCCCAGCGCGCTGATCATTGCCAGCAGCCACAGGCCGTGCACCAGCAGGCCGAGCAACCAGCGGCTGAGGCGCTGGCGCTGCAATAGCACCAGCAATGCCGGGGCCAGGTGCGCGGCCCTGGCGTCGCGGGCGAAGCGTTCGCTCAGCCACAGCCACAGGCGGCCCAGCCCGGCGCCATATTCGCCGCTGGCGGCAAAGCCGATGGCCCAGCCCAGCAGCATCAGCAGGTCAAGCCCGAGCAGGCTGCCCAACGCCCAGAACACATTCACCGGGCGTTGCCCATCGCCGAGGGCCGCCAGGGCAAGCCCCGCGCCGCTGAGCAGGGCCATTATCAGCAAGGCCAGCAGCGCCAGGCGCGCACCCTGTTTCCAGTGGCGCAGGGCGGTGCTCATGCCGTCGCGTTCAGCCAGGAACAACGCTCGGGTTTCAAGGCGGGTCGCCAGGTCTCCGCCTGCCTGGCGGGCGCGGCGGTTGGCTTCCTGGTCCTCCAGGGGGCCGGCATGTTCCTCGCGCAGGCGTACCGCTTCGGTGAGCCAGCGCTTGTCCAGGGAGGTTGGAGCAGTCACAAGGTCTTCCATTGTACAGGTCAGGGCAGAAGCATAACCCACACGCCCGGTGCTATCCTCGCTGGCATGAATACATCACTCCCCCTCAGCCTGATCGCGGCGCACGCCGAAAACCGCGTGATCGGCATCGACAATTCCATGCCCTGGCATTTGCCGGGGGATTTCAAGTACTTCAAGGCCACCACCCTGGGCAAGCCGATCATCATGGGGCGCAAGACCTGGGATTCGCTGGGCAGGGCGCTGCCTGGGCGGTTGAATATCGTGGTCAGCCGGCAGACAGGCCTGGAGCTGGCGGGGGCCGAGGTGTTTGGCTCGCTGGAAGGGGCGCTGGTGCGGGCCGAGCAGTGGGCGCGTGAGCACGGCGTCGATGAGCTGATGCTGATCGGCGGGGCGCAGCTGTATGGGCAGGCGCTGGAGAAAGGGCTGGCCAGCCGCATGTACCTGACGCGGGTCGAGTTGTCGCCGGAAGGGGATGCGTGGTTCCCGGAGTTCGATCCGGGGCAGTGGAAGCTGGTGTCGAGCGAGGCGCAGGCTGAGGAAGGTAAGCCTGCGTATCACTTTGAGGTCTGGGACAGGGTTTGAGATCTGGGGCTGCAAAGCAGCCCCGGCAATCCGTCAGGTGTGGCTCAGCTCGGCATGTTCATCGCCAGCCAGCACTTGCTTGTCGGTCTCTTTCAACAGCTGGCTGGTCACCACCCCCGCGGTCATCGAGCCATTCACGTTCAACGCCGTCCGGCCCATGTCGATCAGCGGCTCTACCGAAATCAGCAACGCCACCAACTCCACCGGCAAGCCCATGGCCGGAAGCACGATCAATGCGGCGAACGTCGCGCCACCACCTACACCGGCAACGCCTGCCGAACTCAGGGTAACGATAGCCACCAGGGTGGCGATCCACAGCGGGTCGAAGGTATCGATGCCCACCGCAGGCGCCACCATCACCGCCAACATGGCAGGGTAGAGGCCGGCGCAGCCGTTCTGGCCGATGGTGGTGCCGAACGAGGCGCTGAAGCTGGCAATCGACTGCGGCACGCCCAGGCGGCGGGTCTGCGCTTCGATGTTCAGCGGAATGCTGGCGGCGCTGGAGCGGCTGGTGAAGGCGAAGGTCAACACCGGCCACACCTTGCGCAGGAAGCGCAGCGGGTTCACCCCGGTGACGGCGAGGATAACGCCGTGCACCACGAACATCAGCCCCAGGCCCAGGTACGACACCACCACGAAGCTGCCCAGCTTGAGGATGTCCTGCATGTTCGAGCTGGCCACCACCTTGGCCATCAGCGCCAGCACGCCATACGGGGTCAGCTTCATCACCACCCGCACCAGGCGCATTACCCAGGCCTGCAGGGTGTCGACGGCCAACAGCACGCGCTGGCCTTTCTCGGCCTCGTCCTTGATCAGCTGCAACGCGGCCAGGCCGAGGAATACGGCAAAGATCACCACGCTGATGATCGAGGTCGGTTTCGCCCGCGCCAGGTCAGCCACCGGGTTGCTGGGAATGAACGACAGCAGCAGCTGTGGGATGTTGAGGTCGGCGACCTTGCCGGCATAGTCGCTGTGGATGACCTGCATGCGTGCGCTTTCCTGGGCGCCAGCCACCAGGCCCTCGGCGCTGAGGCCGAACAGGTTGGTCAGGACGATGCCGATCAATGCGGCGATGGCGGTGGTCAGCAGCAAGGTGCCGATGCTGAGCACGCTGATGCGGCCCAGCGACGAGGCATTGTGCAGGCGCGCCACGGCGCTGAGGATCGAGGCGAAGATCAGCGGCATGACGATCATCTGCAACAGGCCTACATAGCCGTTGCCGACCAGGTCGAGCCAGCCGATGGTGGCCTTGAGCACCGGGTGGCCTGCGCCATACAGCGTGTGCAGGGCCAGCCCGAAGACCACACCCAGCACCAGGCCCAGCAATACCTTCCGGGCCAGGCTCCAGTCGGTGCGGCGGGGTTGCGCCAGGCCCCGCAACAGGGCGAGGAAAGCCAGCAGATTAAGGGACAGCGGCAGGGTCATTTAAGCTCCCGCGGGAAAAAACAAAAAAGGCATCGCCCCCGTGAGCGATTGCGAACGGAAATGCTAACAGCCTGAAAACAAACGAATTTATACACATATGGAATGTGTATAGTCGTTTATGGAATAACGCTGTGTCGCGCATTGCAATGAACGCGGCGTTTGCAGCTGCATGAGGGTCGTTATGAACGCCCGTCGACGGCGGTTGTTGCACTAGCGTTTCGGGGTCATTTCAGGAGATTCGTACATGAAATCTGCTCCGAAAGCTGTCGCTGCCGCCTTGTCCCTGCTGTTCAGTATCGAAACCTTCGCCACCGAGCTCAAACACTGGCCGGTCGAGGCTGCCAAGCAACTCGATACCCTGATCGCCGCCAATGCCAACAAGGGCAACTACGCGGTGTTCGACATGGATAACACCAGCTACCGCTACGACCTTGAAGAGGCCTTGCTGCCATTCATGGAAAACAAGGGGCTGCTGAGCCGCGACAAGCTCGACCCTTCGTTGAAGCTGATGCCCTTCAAGGACACGGCCGACCACAAGGAAAGCCTGTTCAGCTATTACTACCGGCTGTGCGAAGTCGACGACATGGTCTGCTACCCGTGGGTAGCCCAGGTGTTCTCGGGCTTCACCCTGCAGGAGCTGAAGGTGCAGGTGGATGAGATGATGGCCTCCGGCAAGCCGATCCCCAGCACTTACTACGAAGGCGACCAGGTCAAGGCCATCGAAGTGCAGCCGCCCAAAGTCTTCAAGGGCCAGACGGAGCTGTACAACAAGCTGATGGAGAACGGTATCGAGGTCTACGTGATTTCTGCCGCCTCGGAGGAGCTGGTGCGTATGGTCGCGTCCGATCCCAAATATGGCTACAACGTGAAGCCTGAGAACGTGATTGGTGTGAGCCTGTTGCTGAAGGACCGTGCCAATGGCCAGCTGACCACCGCGCGCAAGCAGATCACCGCCGGGCACTACGATGCCAAGGCCAACGTCGGGCTGGAGCTGACCCCATACCTGTGGACCCCGGCCACCTGGATGGCCGGCAAGCACGCAGCCATCCTGACCTATATCGACGAGTGGAAGAAGCCGGTACTGGTGGGCGGTGATACCCCAACCAGTGACGGCTACATGCAGTTCCATGGCGTGGACGTGGGCAAGGGCGGCATTCACCTGTGGATCAACCGCAAGGCCAAGTACATGGACCAGATCAACGGGATGATTGCCAGGAATGCGGCGGCGCAGGCCAAGGAAGGCTTGCCGGTGACGGCGGACAAGAACTGGGTGATCGTGACGCCGGAGCAGATTCAGTAAGCCATGTGGTGCCTGTGCTGGCCTCTTCGCGGGTAAACCCGCTCCCACAAGGCCCCCGCAGCCTTTGAGCCAGGCGCTGTATCTGTGGGAGCGGGTTTACCCGCGAAAAGGCCGTTACAGGCATAAAAAAAACCGGCGCTCAGGGCGCCGGTTTTTTTCTGTCAGGCCTCAAAGCCCTTCCAGCATCGCCTTGTTACGCACAGCACCCTTGTCGGCACTGGTCGCCAGCAGGGCATAGGCCTTCAGCGCAGTGGTCACCTTGCGCGGGCGCACTTCGGCTGGCTTCCAGCCCTTCTTGTCCTGCTCGACGCGGCGTTGGGCCAGTTCTTCGTCGCTGACTTGCAGGTTGATCGAACGGTTGGGGATGTCGATCAGTACCTTGTCGCCGTCGCGCACCAGGCCGATGGCACCGCCAGCCGCGGCTTCCGGCGAGGCGTGGCCGATCGACAGGCCCGAGGTACCGCCCGAGAAGCGGCCGTCTGTGAGCAGGGCGCAGGCCTTGCCCAGGCCTTTGGACTTCAGGTACGAGGTCGGGTACAGCATCTCTTGCATGCCCGGGCCGCCTTTCGGGCCTTCGTAGCGGATGATCACGATGTCGCCGGCCTTCACTTCGTCGGCGAGGATGCCGCGCACGGCGCTGTCCTGGCTCTCGAAGATCTTCGCCGTGCCTTCGAACACCAGGATCGATTCGTCGACACCGGCGGTTTTCACCACGCAGCCATCCAGCGCGATGTTGCCGTACAGCACGGCCAGGCCGCCCTCCTGCGAATAGGCGTGCTCGACGCTGCGGATGCAGCCTTCGGCGCGGTCCAGGTCCAGGCTCGGCCAACGGGTCGACTGGCTGAATGCGGTCTGGGTCGGGATGCCGGCAGGGCCTGCCTTGAAGAAGGTGTGCACGGCTTCGTCATCGGTCTGGGTAATGTCCCACTTGGCGATGGCTTCTTCCATGCTGCGGCTGTGCACGGTCGGCAGGTCGGTGTGCAGCAGGCCGCCACGGGCCAGCGAGCCGAGGATGCTGAAGATGCCGCCGGCGCGGTGCACATCTTCCATGTGGTACTTCTGGATGTTCGGCGCCACCTTGCACAGCTGCGGCACTTTGCGCGACAGGCGGTCGATGTCGCGCAGGTCGAATGCCACCTCGGCTTCCTGGGCTGCGGCCAGCAGGTGCAGGATGGTGTTGGTCGAGCCGCCCATGGCGATGTCGAGCATCATGGCGTTCTCGAACGCCTTGAAATTGGCAATGTTGCGCGGCAGTACCGACTCGTCGTTGTCGCCGTAGTAACGCTTGCACAGCTCGACGATGGTGCGGCCGGCAGTGAGGAACAGTTGTTCGCGGTCGGCGTGGGTGGCCAGGGTCGAGCCGTTGCCCGGCAGGGCCAGGCCCAGGGCTTCGGTCAGGCAGTTCATCGAGTTGGCGGTGAACATGCCGGAGCACGAGCCGCAGGTCGGGCAGGCGCTACGCTCGTATTCGGCTACCTTTTCGTCGGACGCCGAAGAGTCGGCAGCGATGACCATGGCATCCACCAGGTCCAGGCCATGGCTGGCCAGCTTGGTCTTGCCGGCTTCCATCGGGCCGCCGGACACGAAGATCACCGGGATGTTCAGGCGCAGTGCGGCCATCAGCATGCCGGGGGTGATCTTGTCGCAGTTGGAGATGCACACGATGGCGTCGGCGCAGTGGGCGTTGACCATGTATTCCACGGCGTCGGCGATGATCTCGCGGCTTGGCAGCGAGTACAGCATGCCGTCGTGGCCCATGGCGATGCCGTCATCGACCGCAATGGTGTTGAATTCCTTGGCCACGCCACCGGCGCGTTCGATTTCGCGGGCGACCAGCTGGCCCAGGTCCTTCAGGTGCACGTGGCCTGGGACGAACTGGGTGAACGAGTTGGCGATGGCGATGATCGGTTTCTTGAAGTCTTCGTCCTTCATCCCGGTGGCGCGCCACAGGGCACGGGCGCCGGCCATGTTGCGGCCTTGGGTGGACGTCTTTGAACGGTAATCAGGCATGAAACACTCCTGGCGGCTTAATCAGGTCACAGAAAGGGGAGTGAGCTTCTCTTGTCCTTTGTACCGCAGGCCGGTTGCCACTGGCACGGATGGGGCCGAGGACTGCGCGGGATCGCCGCGTGCCTGGCCAGAGCTCATAAACCCGCCGGGGATGACTGGCGATGAATAGGCCGATTCTACACCGCTGAGGCGGTGAGGGAATGGCGATGTGGCCGGGCGGTGTGTTGGTCGGTTGCTTGTAGGGCCTTTCTGAATCGCTGCTGATGGGGCTGACCAGCAGTCCCTGAGCTTCTATTATCCCGGCGCCGCATGTGCGGCTTTGCGAGAAAACACTCAATGGACCTTCCCAGTTACCGGTTCCACACGAACCTGAAATCTGGCACTGAGCGCGCCGTCGCCAGGGCTGCCGAAGGCTTGAGTCCACGGGGCTGAGGTCTGTGGGCGCCTGGGTCGGCGCCTGGAGACACTCATGCAACAATCGCTCGTTAAAAACACCTCCGGCCCGAACATCCAGGCAGACCTGGAGGCACAACGGCGTGAGGCGACCGAAGATTTCCACAAGGGCGCCTCGATCACCAGTCATATAGGCAATCTGCGTCACGCAACCCTTGGTCTGCTTTACCGCAAACGCGTGTTCTGGCTGGTTCTGCTGGTGTTCGGCAACCTCTTTTCCGGGGCGGGTATCGCTGCCTTCGAGGAAACCATCGCCGCCCACATCGCCCTGGTGTTCTTTCTGCCGCTGCTGGTGGACAGCGGCGGTAATGCCGGCGCCCAGTCTGCAACATTGATGGTGAGGGGCCTGGCCACGGGTGAAGTGGTCATGCGTGACTGGTGGCGCATGCTGGGGCGGGAATTCGCGGTGGCGCTGCTGCTGGGATGCACCATGGCAGTGGCCGTAGCGTCCTTGGGGGTACTACGCGGGGGGCCGCAGATTGCCCTGATCGTTGCCAGCAGCATGGTGGTGATCGTGCTGGTCGGCAGCCTGATCGGCATGAGCCTGCCGTTCCTGCTCAGCCGCTTCAAGCTGGACCCGGCCACGGCCAGTGGTCCGTTGATCACATCGATTGCCGATGCCGCAGGCGTGCTGGTGTACTTCGGAATTGCGACGCAGGTATTGGGCATCTGAAGCGAACCGGGGGCACGAAAGCCCCCGGTCGCCAGCGCTTAGCTGTTTGGCAATAACCGGCAGGTGATGCTCTTGATGTAGCGGGTTTCAGCGATGGCCGGGTGCACCGGGTGGTCCGGGCCCTGGCCGCCGCGCTCGAGCAACTGCAGGTTGCGGTCGAGGTGGCGGGCGCTGGTGAGCAGGATGTTGTGCAGGTCGTCTTCAGGCAGGTGCATCGAGCACGAGGCGCTGACCAGGATGCCGTCCTTGGTCAGCATGCGCATGGCCTGCTCGTTCAGGCGGCGATAGGCTGCTTCGCCGTTTTTCAGGTCTTTCTTGCGCTTGATGAACGCGGGTGGGTCGGCAATGATCACGTCGAAGCGTTCTTCGGCGGCCTTGAGTTCGCGCAGGGCCTCGAACACGTCGCCTTCGATGCAGGTCAGCTTCTCGCTGATGCCGTTCAGCGCGGCGTTGCGCTCCACGCCATCCAGGGCAAAGCCCGAGGCATCGACGCAGAACACTTCGCTGGCGCCGAAGGCACCGGCCTGCACGCCCCAGCCACCGATATAGCTGAACAGGTCGAGCACCCGCTTGCCTTTCACGTACGGTGCCAGGCGGGCGCGGTTCATGCGGTGGTCGTAGAACCAGCCGGTCTTCTGGCCGTCACGCACCGGGGCTTCGAACCTGACGCCGTTCTCTTCCAGCGGCACCCAATCCGGCACTTCACCATAGACCGTCTCGACATAGCGCTGCAGGCCCTCGGCGTCGCGCGCCGAGGAGTCGTTCTTGAACAGGATGCCGCTGGGCTTGAGCACCTGGACCAGCGCCGCAATCACGTCGTCCTTGTGTGCTTCCATGGTGGCCGAGGCCAGTTGCACCACGAGAATGTCGAAGAAGCGGTCTACCACCAGGCCTGGCAGCAGGTCGGAATCGCCGTAGACCAGGCGGTAGCACGGTTGCTCGAACAGGCGCTGGCGCAGCGACAGGGCCACGTTCAGGCGGTGTACCAACAGCGACTTGTCCAGCGGCAGCTTGGCATCGCGCGACAGCAGGCGGGCGCAGATCAGGTTGTTCGGGCTCAGTGCAACGATGCCCAGCGGCTTGCCGTTGGCCGCCTCGAGAACGGCCTGCTGGCCGGCCTGAAAGCCCTGCAACGGAGTCGCGTTGACATCGACTTCGTTGCTGTAGACCCACAGGTGGCCGGCGCGCAGGCGGCGGTCGGCATTGGCTTTGAGGCGAAGGCTGGGCAGGGACATGACGTCGCTCCGGAAAAAAGAGCGGGATTATAACGCGTTGCCCGGCCATGCGCCCGTTGTAGGAACGGCCTTGTGTCGCGTCATCCGTGACATGGCATCAGGCTGCCAATGCCTTGATCAACTGCTGGTTGAACGCCGGAATGTCATCGGGCTGGCGGCTGCTGATCAGCTTGCCATCGACCACGACCTCCTCATCCACCCACTCGCCGCCGGCGTTGCGAATGTCGTCCTGCAGGGTCTTGTAGCTGGTCATCCGTTTGCCCTTGACCAGCCCGCATGACACCAGCAACCAGCCTCCGTGGCAGATCACGGCCAGCGGTTTGCCGGCCGAGTCGTGGCTTTTCACCAGTTTCTGCGCTGCGGGGATAAGCCGAATCGTGTCAGAGTTTTGCACGCCGCCAGGGAGCACCAAGGCATCGTAGAGGTCCAGGTGGGCACCTTCGAAAGTGGCATCCACGGCGAACTCATCCGCCGGCTGGTCATGGTTCCAACCGCGTACCGTGCCCTCCTTGTCGCTGAGGATATCCACCACCGCGCCGCTCTGTTCAAGCGCTTCGCGGGGGGCGGTCAGCTCCACCTGCTCGAAGCCGTCGGTGACCAGAAAGGCTACGCGCTTGCCGTTCAGTTCCGCACTCATGGTCCTTGCTCCTTTTCGATGGATGTAAAAAAGAGGCCCGCGGCGGCCAAGGAAAGTTCCAGCGTTACGATTCAATGGTTGGTCCCTTGCCGGTGCAGGGGGTTAGAATCGCTCGTCCCGAACGAGTGTGCACGTATGTCCCAGGAACTCAGCGCCGAACAGATCCAGCAAGCCTTGCAAGGCATCACCATCCCGCCGCAACCGCAAATCATGGTCGATCTGCAGTTCGAGCAGTACATGCCAGACCCCGACCTGGAAACCATCGCCAAGCTGATTGCCCAGGACCCGGGGCTTTCGGGCGCCTTGCTCAAGCTGGTCAATTCCCCGCACTTCGGCCTTTCCAACAAGATCGGTTCGATCCAGCGCGCGGTGAACCTGCTGGGTAGCCGATCGATCATCAACCTGATCAACGCCCAGTCGATCAAGGGCGAGATGAGCGACGAGACCATCGTCACCCTCAACCGCTTCTGGGACACCGCCCAGGATGTGGCGATGACCTGCCTGACCCTGGCCAAGCGCACCGGCATCCAGCCAGCGGACGAGGCCTACACCCTCGGCCTGTTCCATGACTGCGGCGTGCCGCTGATGCTCAAGCGCTTCCCCGACTACATGGAGGTGCTGGAGCAGGCCTATGCCACAGCCGACGGGGAAACCCGGATCGTCGACACAGAAAACCGGGCCTTCAACACCAACCATGCGGTGGTCGGCTATTTCACCGCCAAGTCCTGGCGCCTGCCCGAGCACCTCAGCGCGGCCATCGCCAACCACCACAATGCCCTGGCGGTATTCCGCGACGAAAGCTCGCGCAATACCCAGAGCCAGCTGAAGAACCTCCTGGCGGTACTGAAAATGGCCGAGCACATCTGTGCCTCCTACCGGGTACTGGGCAACCAGTCGCTAGACCATGAATGGCAGGTGGTCGGCCCGCTGGTGCTCGATTACATAGGCTTGTCGGAATACGATTTCGAAAACCTCAAGCAGAACATTCGCGAGTTGGGCGGGCACTGACACATGCCGGAATTACCCGAAGTAGAAACCACCCGGCGCGGTATCGCGCCGCACCTGGTAGGCCAGCGCGTCAGCCGGGTGGTGGTGCGTGACCGGCGCCTGCGCTGGCCAGTTCCCGAAGACCTGGACGTGCGCCTGTCAGGGCAGCGCATCGTCAGTGTCGAGCGGCGCGCCAAGTACCTGCTGATCAATGCCGAGGTCGGTACGCTGATCAGCCACCTGGGCATGTCGGGCAACCTGCGCCTGGTCGAGCTGGGTTTGCCGGCGGCCAAGCACGAGCACGTCGACATCGAACTGGAGTCGGGACTGATGCTGCGCTACACCGACCCGCGCCGCTTTGGCGCGATGCTGTGGAGCCAGGACCCTTTCAACCACGAACTGCTGCTGCGCCTGGGGCCGGAGCCACTGACCGACCTGTTCGACGGCGAGCGGTTGTTCCAGTTGTCCCGCGGGCGTTCGATGGCGGTCAAGCCGTTCATCATGGACAACGCAGTGGTGGTGGGGGTGGGCAATATCTACGCCACCGAGGCGCTGTTCGCCGCCGGGATCGACCCACGCCGCGCGGCCGGCGGGATTTCACGGGCGCGTTACCTGAAGCTGACGATAGAGATCAAGCGGGTGCTGGCGGCGGCAATCGAGCAGGGCGGCACCACCCTGCGCGATTTCATCGGCGGCGATGGCCAGCCGGGGTACTTCCAGCAGGAACTGTTCGTGTATGGGCGGGGCGGGCAGCCGTGCAAGCTGTGCGGCACGCAATTGCGCGAGGTCAAGCTGGGGCAGCGGGCCAGCGTGTACTGCCCGCGTTGCCAACGCTGAGGGGTTGCGCTCCTACAGGTACCGCGCAGGCCTTTAGGTTCAGGCCTTGCCGGTAATCCGACGATACTTGGCCATCAGCTCTTCTTCGGTTTCCGGGTGCGCTTCATCCAGCGGGATGCAGTCGACCGGGCAAACTTGCTGGCATTGCGGCTCGTCGTAATGGCCCACGCACTGGGTGCACAGGTTAGGGTCGATCACGTAGATCTCTTCGCCTTGGGAGATGGCCTCGTTCGGGCACTCGGGTTCGCAGACGTCGCAGTTGATGCAATCGTCGGTGATGATCAGGGACATGGGGACTCCGGCCGGGGCTCAGCGCCCGGGCATATTCAACGCAGTGGGCACAATTGTGCCGCATTCGCGCTCGCAGTGCACGCGGGCGCGATAATCAGCTGCCTGGCTTACTTCCTGAAGCGTTCGGTCAACGCGTCGGCCACCGCCGGGTGGACGAATTTGCTGATATCACCCCCCAATGCGGCGATTTCCCGGACCAAAGTCGAGGAAATGAAGGAATAACGCTCCGAAGGCGTGAGGAACAGGCTCTCGACATCGGGGGCCAGTTGCCGGTTCATGTTCGCCAGCTGGAACTCGTACTCGAAGTCGGATACCGCCCGCAGGCCACGCAGGAACACGTTCGCGCCCTGTTCCTTGGCGAAGTGTGCCAGCAGCGAGGAGAAGCCGATGACTTCGACATTGGGCAGGTGCTTGGTGACCTCACGGGCGAGCTCCACCCGTTGTTCCAGCGGGAACAGCGGGTTTTTCTTGGGGCTGGCCGCCACGGCGATGATCACATGGTCGAACAGCCGCGAGGCGCGTTCGACCAGATCGCCATGGCCTTTGGTAATGGGGTCGAAAGTACCCGGGTACAACACTCGGTTCATCGCGTCATCCTGGCTGGAGTGCGTTGGGGAGTCGGATGGTAGCGCAGCGACTGCGCCCGGCCAAGTCATGCGGCCGGCTGATGGCACTATAGACAGGGGCTGCGTTCGTTGTCATGCGCTGTGTGCCAGGCGGGCAATCAGGGCCTCGCTGAGCCTGGCGCTGATGGCATATACCGACAATTGCGGGTTGGCGCCGATGCTGGTGGGGAACAGCGAACCGTCGTGTATCGACAGGTTTTCCAGCTGGTGATGGCGGCCCAGGCTGTCGCATACCGCCTGGCGCGGGTCTTCCCCCAGGGCACAACCGCCCATCACGTGGGCGCTGCCCAGGCGCGTGCGGAATGGCTCCAGGCGCAGGCTGTCGATCATGGCCAGGGCCTGTTGCAGGCTGGACGCAGCACGGGCATCGCTGTGCACGGGGGTTACCTGGGTGGCGCCGGCGGCGAACTGGATGTGCGCCATGCTGCGATAGGCGCGGCGCAAACCGTCATACAGGTAGCCGGTAAGCGGATAGTCGAGCACTGGGGAGCCATCGCCGCGCAGCTCCACCGTCCCACCCGGGCTTTGCGGGTGAAAGCCGTCGCGCAGCAGTGCCAGCATCACATGGGTATGGGGTAGCTCGGCCATGCGCCGGGCATTGTCCTCGCCATACCCACCCAGCAGGGTGCTGGCCAGGGCCGGGTGCAACGGCGGTACCTCCAGCTTGTAGCCAATCGGGCCGTCGACGCCGCCTTGCCATTGGAAGTGGTCACTGTAGATGGATTGCGGGGCGCCGTAGTAAGGATCGATACGTTCGTTGAAGCGTGCTGCGCTGAAGTTCACCAGGTGCAGGAAGGTACGCTTGCCCAGGCGGCCGTGCGGGTCGGGCGCAGCGGACCGCAGCAGTAGCGCCGGACTGTTGATACCGCCCCCGGCCAGAACGTAATGGCGCGCGCGAATGTGGACCTGGCGGCCCGAAGGGTGTATGCCCTGGCTGTCCAGCGCCTGGCAGGTCAGGCCATGGATGCGTTCGCCGTTGTGCTCGAAGCGCTCGGCCCGGGCCAGATAGAGTAACTCGCCGCCTTGCTCGAGCGTGGCGGGAATGCGGGTCACGAGCATTGATTGCTTGGCATTCACCGGGCAACCCATGCCGCAATAGCCCAGGTTCCAACAGCCGCGCACGTTGCGCGGAATCACCGCCCAGCGGTAGCCCAGCTGCTCGCAGCCACGGCGCAGCACGTCGTTGTTGGCATTCAGCGGCAGTGCCCAGGGGCTGATGCCCAGTTCCTGTTCGATACGTTCGAACCAGGGGCGCATCTGCGTTTCGTCCAGGCCGCTCACGTTATGGGCCGAAGCCCAGTACGCCAAGGTCTCGGGCGGGGTGCGAAAACTCGAAGTCCAATTGACCAGCGTGGTGCCACCCACGGCGCGGCCCTGCAGAATGGTGATGGCGCCATCCTTGCTCATGCGGCCCAGGCCTTCCTGGTACAGGCTGGCGTAGGCTTCGTTTTCCAGCAGGTGGAAATCGCTGCTGGTCTTCAACGGGCCTTCTTCGACCAGCAGCACCTTGAAGCCGGCGGCGCTGAGCATTTGTGCACTGGTTGCGCCACCGGCACCGCTGCCAATCACGGCAACGTCAGCTTCCAGGGTGAGGTCCTGCTCCAGGCGCGAAGCGTCATGGGTGGTCCAGCCACGCTCCAGGCCTTGGCGAAACGGGTCGGGTACAGGCATCTGCGCTGCTCTTGTTGTTTTCAGATCTTCGGTGGCCCTGGGTAGCCGCAGGCGGCCCAGGATTCAGGGCGTTCGTACCAGGCCATCTGCAGCAACTGCAGTAGCGAGGCGTGGCCCATGCGCAGCAGGTTCAGCGAGCTGTCCTGCCAACGCTGCAGGAAGGCCCTGACTTGCGCGGGGCTGGCTTGTTCCCAGGCGCCCCAGACACCTGTCAGGGGGCCGCGGGTGAGCGGCAGGCTGAGCACGTCGAACAGTTGCCGGGTGAGCTTGAGCATCTCAGGTGACAGCGCCGCCAGCTTGTGGTCGAGGCTGTGCAGCACCAATGTTTCGGCGGCCTGGGTTTCGGCCAGGACCACCGGGATCAGCGCACTTAGTAGCGGCAGGTCATCGTCGCGCAATGCGTGGTAACCGGTCGCGGCTGTTTGTGCGCGGCAGCCGACCAGGCTGGTGCCGGCCTGGATCAGGCTGGCGCCAAGGCTGAAACGCAGCAGATCGCGACGGTGCATGGGCCGGCCCTCAGCGGATGAATAGCTTGAAAACCAGGCGCTGCAGGGCTTTGCCATAAGGCGGGTAGATCAGCCGCGCGGCATTGAAGCGTTGCTTGGCCAATACCGCCTTGGCCTTGCTGAAGGTGAGGAACCCGTCATGGCCGTGGTAGTGGCCCATACCCGAAGGGCCGATGCCGCCGAACGGCAGGTCGTCCTGGGCTACGTGAAGCAGGGTGTCGTTCAGGCATACGCCGCCGGAATGGGTGTGGCGCAGCACCTGCTCCTGGCCGGCGCGGTCATAGCCGAAGTAGTACAGCGCCAGCGGGCGTGGTCGTTGGTTGATGTAGGCCAGCGCCTGTTCGAGACTGTCGTAGGGCACCAGCGGCAGCAGCGGGCCGAAGATCTCGTCCTGCATCACTTGCATGTCGTCGTGCACGTCGAGCAACAGGTGCGGCGGCAGGCGCCGACCCTGGCGGGTTTCGTTGGGGTAGATGTCCAGAACCTGCGCGCCCTTGGCACTGGCGTCGTCCAGCAGGCCCTGCAAGCGCTGCAGCTGGTACGGGTTGATGATGGCGGTATAGTCGGGGTTATCGGCGATGCGCGGGTACAGCCGGCGTACCGCACGCTGGTAGGCGTCGCTGAAGGCCTGTAGCCGCTCGCGCGGCACCAGCACGTAGTCGGGGGCGACGCAGGTCTGGCCAGCATTCAGGGTCTTGCCGAAGGCGATGCGTTCGGCGGCGCTGTCCAGCGGTACGTTGGCCGAGACAATCGCCGGCGACTTGCCACCCAGTTCCAGAGTGACCGGGGTCAGGTTGTGTGCCGCAGCCAGCATCACCTGACGCCCGACGCTGGTGGCACCGGTGAACAGCAGGTGGTCGAAAGGCAGGCGGGCGAAGGCCTTGCCCACCTCGACTTCGCCAAGCACCACGCTGACCAGGTCACTGGGGAACACGCGCTCCAGCAGCTGTTTCAGCGCGCGTCCACAAGCCGGTGTGGCTTCGCTGAGCTTGAGCATGACCCGGTTGCCAGCGGCCAGGGCGCAGGTCAGCGGGCCGATGGCCAGGAACAGCGGGTAATTCCACGGCACGATGATGCCGACCACGCCCAAGGGTTGATAACGCACCTGCGCGCTGGCGGGCTGGAAGGCCAGGCCGACCCGGCGCCGGCTGGCGCGCATCCAGCGTTGCAGGTGTTTTTCGGCGTGGCGCAGGCCCTGCACCGAAGGCAGCAGTTCGGCCAGCAGGGTCTCGTTGGCGCTGCGCCCTTCAAAGTCTTGGCCGATGGCTTCGATCAGCTCCGCCTGGCCAGCCAGCAAGGCCTCGCGCAGGCTTTTCAGCCATTGCCGCCGCTGCGCCGCGGGTGGCAGGGGGTTGCCGGAAACGGCCCGGCGCTGAACAGCGAACATCGTCGCCAGGTCGGTGTCGGATGGCACAGGAGGCAGGGCACTAGGCGAGTTCATGGCAGTGGCGAGTCCGGGCAGGAAATCCTTAGAGCCTATACTCTAACCCGGGCGATGGTGCGACTTTTTCCGCGCATTCATGCGGTGCATTCCACCGCCAATACGCCGTAAGATGACCTTTTGATGAAGCCCGCAGACTGGGAGCCGAGCATGGCGCCGCGCATGAAGACCCGAGAGCGCATCGTGCAGAACAGCCTGGAGCTGTTCAACCAGCAGGGTGAACGTAGCGTCAGTACCAACCACATTGCCGCGCACATGGAAATCTCACCCGGCAACCTGTATTACCACTTCCCCAACAAGCAGGCGATCATCGCCCTGTTGTTCAGCCAGTACGAAGAACTGGTGGACAGCTTCCTGCGCCCGCCGCAAGGCCGCCCAGCGACCGTGGAAGACAAACGCTTCTACCTCAAGGCCCTGCTGGCCGCAATGTGGAACTACCGCTTCCTGCACCGTGACCTGGAGCATCTGCTCGACAGTGACCCGGAACTGGCCGCCCGTTACCGGCGCTTTTCCGAGCGCTGCCTGCGCCAGGGCCAGGCCATCTACCGCGGCTTCGTCGAGGCGGGAATCCTGGCCATGGTACCGGCGCAGATCGAATCGCTGACCATCAACGCCTGGATCGTGCTGACGTCCTGGGTGCGTTTTCTCAGTACCACGCGGGAGCATTCCGCGCATTTGGGCGAAGAAGCCTTCAAGCGCGGCGTCTATCAGGTGCTGGTGCTGGAGCTTGGCTTCGTCACCGAGAATGCCCGCAGCGCGGTGGACGCCCTGTGTCAGGAATTCCATGTACCGTTCAACCAGGCCCTGGCGCAGTAGCCCGGGGCCCTAGTGCCATCGATCAGGAGATTGTCATGCCCCTTGCGCAATTGATCACCCCGCAGCAGTTGGCCGAGCGTCTGGGTTCGGCCAAGTTGGTGATACTCGACTGCCGTTTTGCTCTGGAGGATGTGGACTATGGCCAACGCAGCTACGCCCAGGGGCATATTGCCGGGGCGCATTTTGCCGACCTGGAGCGTGACCTGAGCGGGCCGGTGAGCAAAGGCCGCACCGGGCGTCATCCGTTGCCGGATGCGCAGCGGCTTGTCGAACGCCTGCGCGAGTGGGGCGTGGACAATGACAGCGAGGTGGTGCTGTACGACGATGGCCCTGGCGCCTTTGCCGCCCGAGCATGGTGGCTGCTGGCCTGGCTGGGCAAGCGCAGCGGTGTGGCGATCCTCGACGGCGGGCTGAAGGCCTGGCATGCGGCACACCTGCCGCTGAGCCTCGACCCGCCAGCCAGGCGGGAAGGCACCTTCACAGGTGAGCCGGACGCCAGGCTGCTGATCGATGCCGGGCACCTAGCCAAGCGTTTGGGTGCAGATGACCTGACTTTGCTCGACGCGCGTGCCTTGCCGCGGTTTCGTGGGGAAGTGGAGCCGATCGACCCGGTGGCGGGGCATATCCCGGGCGCCCAGTGCGCAGCGTTCACCGACAACCTGGGGGCTGACGGGTGCTTCCTGCCGGCGGAGCAGCTCAGGCAGCGCTTTGCCGAGAAGCTGGCCGGGCGCGCGCCGGAGCAGTTGGTTGCGTATTGCGGATCTGGGGTAACTGCTTGCCATAACCTGTTTGCGCTGGCGCTGGCGGGGTATCCGCTGGGCAAACTGTATGCCGGGTCCTGGAGTGAATGGATCAACGACCCGGCGCATGGCGTAGCGACCGGCGAATGAGCAGGCCTGGCCTCAGCGCCGGTTTGCCGGCGCTGAGGCCGTTACTGCTTTATTGGCCTTGCAACAGCCACTGCGGAATCCGCCGCTCCAGGTAATACCCTGGGTTGCGCAGGCTGCCATCGACGAACCCCACGTGGCCACCCCGTTTGTGCAGTTCGAAACGGGTCTGCGGCGCCAGCTCACGTGCCGTGGGCAGGCTGTGGTCCGAAACGAATGGGTCATCGCTTGAATGGATGATGAGGGTTGGCGTGCGGTTGCTGCCCAGGAAGAAGTGGCTCGATGAGCGGCGATAGTAGTCGTGCACGTCGCGAAAGCCGTTCAGTGGGGCAGTGACCTTGCCATCGAAGTCCCAGAATGTGCGCAACTTGCCCAGCGGCCCCAGCTGTTGCAGTGTCGCCAGCCGTTCATGCTGGCCATTGTCGTGAAAGTGCCGCTGCTTGAGCTGCACGTACGCCAGCATCTCGCGCATGAAATGCGCCTGGTACACCTTCGAGAATCCCTGGCCGATACGGTCGGCGCAATGGTCCAGACGAAACGGCACCGACACCGCCACTGCCGCTTCCAGCTGGCTGGCGACGCCGCTTTCACCCAGGTACTTGAGCAGCACGTTACCGCCCAGCGAGTAGCCCACCGCATACAACGGTGCCAAGGGGCGCTGGGCACGCAGATGGCCGACGATTTCTGCGAGGTCTTCGCTGGCACCGGAATGGTAGCTGCGCGGCAGCAGGTTGGGTTCGCCCGAACAACCACGCCAGTTGACTGCCACGCTGGCCCAGCCGCAGCCTTGCAACGCCTGCTGCAAGCCTTTGACGTAGGGCGAATGCGATGAGCCGGTCAACCCGTGCAGCACCAGTACCAGGGGAGCATGGGGCTGGTGCGGGCCGTGCCAGTCCAGGTCGATGAAGTCGCCATCGGCCAGCCACAGTCGCTCGCGGTTGCGCGGAAGGTCGGGCAGCTTGCGCCACAGTGGCCCCCACAGGGTTTGCAGGTGAGGGTTGGACAGGCCGATGGCCGGGCGGAATGTGGCACTGGAACTAGGCATGCTGGGCGACTCGTGATGTGCCTGCCTAGAGTGCCATGAAACAGCGCCACTGTACCTGCGCTATTGGTCGGTAAGCGGCAACGGCTGCTGCTCGACGGCAGGGCCGACACTGACCAGCACCTTTTGCTCGAGATGCAGCCGAAGTTGCATGACCGAGCGCACATCTGCCGGGGTGATTGCACTGATGCGCTCGACGTAGGTGTTCAGATGATCGCCGGACTGGCGTTGGTGGGTAACTTCGGTAAGCAAAGATGCCAGGCTCTGGTTTTGCGCAACGGCACGCAGCAAGTCACCTGCCAGTTGGTTGCGAGCGAGCTGCAATTCCGCCTGGGTCGGCCCGCTGTCGATGAACTCGCGCAGCAAGGTTTCCACCAGGGCCTGAGAAGCTTGAACGTATCGGGGCGCGATTTCCCATTCAATGGCCAACACGCCTCCGGCGCTCAATGGCTTTATCGTGCTGTAGACCGAATAAGTAAGGCCGCGACGTTGACGCAACTCCATCATCAAGCGGGACTCGAGGCCTCCTGCAAGTACCTCGCTAGCCAATACCAGGGCTGGAAATTCAGCGGTGTTGGCAGGCACATTCATGGGCAGTGCAAGCAAGGTTGCAGTACTTGTCCCGGGCTGCTCGATGTTGATCGTTGCGCTGGTTGCCGCGGGTACGGGAGGCAACTCAGTGGCTGTCCAGCCTTGGGGAAGGGCCTGGCTGATCCTCTGCGCGATAGCTTGGGCTTCGCTCAAGGAAAGGTCTCCCACCATGACCATTTCGAGGTTGCTGGCAGCATAGGCACACTGATGGAACCAGCGCAGGTCCTGGACCGTTACCGCTTCCACTCCTTGATGGGTGCTTCCCAGATAATTGCCATAAGGGTGGCCATTGAATAGATGACGAAATGCTTCACTGCGCGCCCTCACGCCAGGCTGCCGTTCTTGAGATGCGTTCAGCCGTTGTAATTGCGGTTTTATCTTGTCCAGTGCAAGCGGCGGGAACGCAGGGTTGGCAGCCAGGTCGATGAACAGCTCCAGGGCAGCATCAAGCCTGGCCTTGTTGGCAAGGCTGCGCAGACTGAGCGTGGCGTGCTCCAGCCCTATCTTTTTGGTCGTGATCGCGCCCAGGCGCTCCAGGTGCTCTGCATGTTGGGCGGCTGTATGCCGCTGGCTGCCCTCGTCAAGCATATAGAGAGTCAGGGCTGCCAGGCCGGGCTGGTCAGTGTCCTGGCTGGTGCCAGCCTTGAAACGAAGTACCACGTCGACGATTGGCAATCCGCGGGCTTCGATGAACTTGACGCCTGTGCCAGCCTTCGTGGTCCAGCCCATGACTGACGTGTGCAAAGTGGCGAACTGGTCCAGGTCTAGCCCTTGGGTGGACAGCAAGCTGCTACCGATGCTGCTGGCCAGGGTTGATTGTGGCGAGGTCGAAGTAGTCTCATGCATGAGCGCTCTCCCTGGGGTACATGAAGGTCATGGCTGCTCGGGATTCGGTAAGGTATTCATAGGCAGCCTGGCCCACTTGCTCGGCCGTTACCGCCTCTATGGCTTGTTGTTCGTCATCCAGGGCGACCGGGTCCAGACCGCAGGCTGCCTGTTTGCCGATGGCGTGCGCCTGGTTGCTGATGTCATCCCTTTCGAACAGTTGCCTGGCCAGCAGGCGTGCCTTGGCGCGTTCAAGGTCCTGTTTGGTGGGCGCCGCTTGGCGAAAAGCTTCGATTTCGAGCATCAAGCGCTCGGCTGCGGCCTCTGGCGTGACGTGGGGGCTGCAGAACGCATAAAAGGCCAGCATGCTGTCGCCGCGTTGCCAAGGCTCATAGACCGCCCGCATGCCTTGCAGGAGCGGCTCGTCCAGCACCAGCAGCCGCTGCAACCTGCTGGCGTGGCCATTGGCAAGAATTTCGGGCAGTAACCGCAGTGCATAGCCTTGGCTGACCGACTTTGCGGTGCATTGGCTGGGCACGTTGAAACCGAGGACAGTGCCGGTATACAGACCCGGCAGGCGCAGTGTCTGCTGGCGTTTGGCCGGGTTGGCGAGCCCCGTCGGCACCTGGCGTGTGGGGAGGCGATAAGCCGGTATTTCAGCAAAATACCTGGTAACGAGTGTTTGCAGCTGCGCCAGGGTTAGGTCGCCGGCTACTGCGAGTGTGGCGTTATTGGGGTGATACCAGGTTCGGTACCAGGTTTTTGCCGCCGCCGGCGTTATATGCTCGAGATCGATTTTGTGGCCAATCACAGGCGTGCCATAGCCGGAATCGCCATAGGTCAGCAAGTGGTGATGCTCCAGCGCAAGCGCCAACGGATTGTTGTCGACATTATCACGCCGCTCGGCCATGACTACTGCCAGCTCCCTGGCAAATGGCATATCGCTGAGGGTGGCGCTGGCCATGACATCGGCCATGGCCTCCAAGGCAATTTCCACGCGGTTGGCCGGCAATGTTAGCGGGAAGACCGTGGCATCAGAGAACGTGAAGGCGTTTGGATTGCCACCCAGGCGGGTCATGAGCGTCGAATAGTCGCCTGGCGCCAGTTTGCTGCTGCCTTCGAACAGCAAATGTTCCAGTGCGTGGGACAGGCCGGTATGACCTTGCGGTTCGTAACTGGACCCAACGTGATACCAAAGCTGCACGCTGACCAGCGGGGCGCGGTGGTCTTCACGCAGGTAGACACACAGGCCGTTTTCGAGGATCAGGGATTGCACCGCGCTGGTTGGCGTGGGCGGGGAGGGGCGATCGGTCATGGTTGAAGTGCTCCTGCAAGAACGAGGGAGCAGCTTCAGTGATGGCAGGGGCGGGTTGGCGGTAACTAAATACGCCAACCCTTGCTACCCGGTCAGCCCCGCTGCCAGAGTGCGTAGTACACCTGGCCGGTTTTCTTCTCGCGGTGCAGGCGCCAGTTGCCAGGCAGCTGCAAGGTCGACGGCGCGGTTTCGCTTTCGGTATAGACCCAGGCCTGTTGATGCAGCCACTGGTTCTGCTCCAGCAGGTTGCAGGTGTTGGCCAGCAGGTCCTGATGAAACGGCGGATCGAGGAACACCACGTCGAACTGCTGCTTGGCCGGACCCTGCAGATAGCGCAGGGCATCGGTCTGCAGGATCTGTCCGCGTGGGCAACGCAGGATTTCGAGGTTGTTCTTCAGGTTGGCGATGGCGGCCGGGTTGCTGTCCAGCGCCACGGCGTCCTCGGCTCCGCGGGACAAGGCTTCGAGCACCAGGGCACCGCTGCCGGTAAACGCGTCTAGCACACGTGCGCCCTCGATGTGAGGGGCCAGCCAGTTGAACAGGGTTTCGCGCACGCGGTCAGGCGTTGGCCGCAGGCCTTCGCCATCCGGAACCGCCAGGCGGCGGCTGCGCCATTCGCCGGCGATGATGCGCAGGTGGCCCTGGCCCTTGCTCTGACCCGGTTGCGGGCGGGCGGGAGGATGGATCTTGGCATTAGTGCTCCGGTACCCCGAGCGCTTGCTCGGAGGGTTTGTCAGTAGGTGCTGGCAGCGGCTTTTGTGGCACTTTCGGGCCAACGGTGACCATCACCAGTTTATCCGCTGACAGGTGTTTGTTCATGGCTGCCCTGACCTGTTCGACGGTAAGTGCCTGGGACTGCTGCATGAAGTCCTCCAGCCAGGTCAGCGGCAGGTTGTAGAAGCCAATGGCGCCCAGTTGGCCGACGATGCTGGCATTGCTGGCATTGGACAGCGGGAAGCTGCCGGCCAGCTCGCGCTTGGCGTCGTCCAGCTCCTGCTGGGTGGGGCCGGTCTTGAGGTAGTCGGCGAGAATGCCTTGCACCAGCTTGAGCGTACCTTCGCTCAGCTCGGCACGGGTCTGCAGGTTGATCATGAACGGGCCGCGGACCTGCATCGGGCTGAACGCCGAGTACACACCGTATGTCAGGCCGCGCTTTTCCCGCACCTCACTCATCAGCCGGGTACCGAAGGCACCGCCACCGAGTATCTGGTTGCCCAGCGACAGCGCTGGCCAGTCCGGGTCCTGACGGTCGATACCGAGTGCGGCCAGCATCAGGTGGGTTTGCGCAGTCGGAAAATCTACATGGTTGAGGGTTGCATACGTTTCAGCGGGTTGGGGCGGTGCTGCCAGTGCCGGGCCCTTGGGCAGGCCTGCAGACACTTGGGCGGCGATGCTTTCGGCTTCGGCGCGGCTGAGGTCGCCGACCAGGGCGATGACTGCATTGCCGCCGGTGTAGGCCTTGGCATGGAAGGCACGCAATTGTGCCAGGCTTATACCTTTGATGCCTTCGGGAGTGCCGTCGCTTGGGTGGGCATAGGGATGCTCGCCGTAAAGGTTGGCGAACAGCGCCTTGCCAGCGATCTTGCCGGGATTCTGCTTGTCGTATTCGAAGCCGGCCAGCATCTGGTTCTTGATGCGCTTGAGGGCATCTTCCGGGAAGGTCGGTTTGCCAGCCACCTCGGTAAACAGTTTCAACGCCGGTTCACGCTTGTCCTTGGCGCTGAGGCTGCGCAGCGAGGCCACGGCCATGTCGCGGTAGGAACCATTGCCAAAGTCTGCGCCCAGGCCTTCGAAGCCTTCGGCAATGGCGGTCACGTCCTTGCCGGCCACGCCTTCGTTGAGCATGGCGTTGGTCAGGGCCGCCAGGCCTGGCACGCCGCCGTCCTGGCTGCTGCCGGCAGCGAAGGTCACGCGCAGGTCGAACATGGGCAGTTCGCGGGCTTCGACGAACAATACCCGGGCGCCTTCAGCGGTGTTCCAGTGCTGGATGTTCAGCTGGCGCCGGCTGGGAGCCTTGCCATCCAGCTCTGCCAGCGACTGCAAGGTGTTGGCCGGGCGTGCGGCGTTGCTTTCGGCCTTGGCGAGGTTGTCGGCCATGGCCGGACCGGCCAGCACGGCCGCCAGCGCCAGGGCACGGACGCCGCTGGCCAGCAGGGGGGGGCGTGGTGTGCGGCGATCACTCATGAGCGGACTCCTCGGGCAGTACATGGGCAACGCTCAGGCGTTCGCGGGTGAAGTAGGTGCGAGCGGCGTTCTGGATGTCCTGCGGAGTGACGCGCTCGAGCTCGTCCAGTTCGCTGTCGATCAGCTTCCAGGACAGGCCGACGGTTTCCAGCTGGCCGATGGTGGTGGCCTGGCTGCTGATGGAATCACGATCGTAGACCAGGCCGGCAATGACCTGGGCGCGCACGCGCTCGAGTTCCTCGGCGCTGGGCGGGGAGGTCTTGAGTTCATCCAGCAGCTGCCAGATGCCCTTTTCCACGTCCGCCAGGGACTTGTTTTTCTGCACGTTCGGCGTGGCCGAGATCAGGAAAAGGCTGTCGCCGCGGGTAAAGGCGTTGTAGCTGGACGAAGCCCCGGCCACCAGTTCCTGGCCACGCTCCAGGCGTGCCGGCATGCGGGCGCTGTAGCCGCCGTCGAGCAGCGCCGAGATCAGGCGCAGGGCGTGCACCGTGCGCGGGTCCTTGGTGGTGGCCAGGCCGGGGACGTTGAAGCCGTAGATCAGGCTGGGCAGTTGGGTGCGTACGTGCAGGGTCAGCTGGCGCTGGCCGGGTTCGGCCAGTTCCAGTGGCAGCTTGGCCGGCGGCACGGCTCGCCTGGGGATGCTGCCGAAGTACTTCTGCGCCAGGCCCTTGACCTCGTCGACGGTGACATCGCCGACGACGACCAGGGTGGCATTGTTGGGGGCATACCAGGATTCGTACCAGTGCCGCAGTTCCTCGACCTTCATGCGCTCGAGGTCGGCCATCCAGCCGATGGTCGGGGTGTGGTAGCCGCTGGCCGGGTAGGCCATGGCGCGGAACAGCTCGAACGCCTTGGCGTTGGGCTGGTCGTCGGTGCGCAGGCGGCGTTCTTCCTTGATCACCTCGATTTCGCGGCTGAACTCGTCGGCCGGCAGGCGCAGGCTGGCCAGGCGGTCGGCCTCCAGCTCCAGGGCCACCGGCAGGCGGTCACGGGCCAGTACCTGGTAATAGGCGGTGTAGTCATCGCTGGTGAAAGCGTTTTCCTCGGCGCCGATATCCCGCAGGATGCGCGATGCTTCGCCAGGGCCGACCTTGGCGCTGCCTTTGAACATCATGTGTTCCAAGGCGTGGGACAAGCCGGTCTGGCCCGGGGTTTCGTAGCTGGAGCCGACCTTGTACCAGATCTGCGAAACCGCCACCGGGGCGCGATGGTCCTCGCGCACGACCACTTTCAGGCCATTGTCGAGGATAAATTCGTGGGTGGGTTGCACATCGGCGGCGAAGGCTGCGAGCGGCAGGCACAGCGTGCCGAGCAACAGGCCTGCGGCGCGGCGGGCTAGAGCATTCATACGGTGTTTAACCTGTTCGGCGGCCCGCCGGGTTTAGCGTCGGTGGGCCAGGAGGTGCTAGGATACTGATCCGGTTGCCTGGCGACCATGCCTGTCGCCGTTCTGGCCCACAGGACATCAAGACAAAACGTTGCGCATGAACCAGCCGGCTTCAAGATAGTCTGTTCTGCGTAGAGAGAATTCCCGATGCGCCGTAGCTGGCCCATCGCTACCCTGAGATAGCCGTCTTCCATGTTTGGTTCCAACGACGACAAAAAAGCACCGGCCGAGGCTGGTGAGAAGAAAGGCCTGTTCAGCTGGTTTCGCAAGAAGCCGCAGCAACCTGCGGAGGCGGGCTCGCCCGCGCACGAGACCCAAGCCGTCGAGCAGCCTGCAGCCGCTCCGGTAGAGACCCCTGTCGGCGAAGCGCCGCAGGCCGCTGAGCCCATCCAGGCACCCGCGACCCCGGTACAGGTCGAGCCGCAGCAGCTCGCCGAAGCCGCCCAACCCCCGGTAGCCCAGGCGCCGACACCCGAACCGGTGGCTTCCCAGCCGTTGCAGGCCCCCGAGCCTGAGGCGGTCGCTTCCCAGCCACTGCTGGCGCCAACGCCGCAGCCGATTGCATCCGCCCCCTTGCAGGCGGCTCCGGTCGAGCCTGCTGCCGTGGTCGAACCTGCTGCGCCAGTCAGCAACCTGGTACTGCCGGTTGCTGAAGAACCTGTGGCGCTGGTGCCGGACCTGGAGCCGAAGGCCCCACCCGCCATCCCGGAACGCCCGGCACCGGAGCCCGTCGTCCCTGTGGCTGTTGCCGCAGCGCCAGTCGAACCGGCACCGGCACCTGCACCGGTCGAGCAGGCCAAGCCCGGCTTCTTCGCACGCCTCAAGCAGGGCCTGTCGAAGACCAGCGCCAGCATCGGCGAGGGCATGGCCAGCCTGTTCCTGGGCAAGAAAGTCATCGATGACGACCTGCTCGACGAAATCGAGACCCGCTTGCTGACCGCCGACGTCGGCGTGGAAGCGACCTCGACCATCGTCCAGAACCTGACCCAGAAGGTCGCCCGCAAGCAGCTGGCCGACGCCGACGCCCTGTACAAATCGCTGCAGGAAGAACTGGCTGCGTTGCTGCGTCCCGTCGAACAGCCGCTGCTGGTGCAGGCGCAGAACAAGCCTTACGTGATTTTGGTGGTTGGCGTGAACGGCGCCGGCAAGACCACCACCATCGGCAAACTGGCCAAGAAGCTGCAACTCGAAGGCAAGAAAGTGATGCTGGCCGCCGGTGACACCTTCCGTGCCGCGGCGGTCGAGCAATTGCAGGTGTGGGGCGAGCGCAACCAGATCCCGGTGATCGCCCAGCACACCGGGGCCGACTCCGCCTCGGTGATCTTCGACGCCGTGCAGGCTGCCAAGGCCCGTGGCGTCGACGTGCTGATCGCCGATACCGCCGGCCGCCTGCATACCAAAGACAACCTGATGGAAGAGCTGAAGAAGGTCCGCCGGGTTATCGGCAAGCTCGACGCCGAAGCACCGCACGAGGTGCTGCTGGTGCTGGATGCCGGTACCGGCCAGAACGCCATCAGCCAAGCCAAGTACTTCAACCAGAGCGTCGAACTGACCGGCCTGGCCCTGACCAAGCTGGACGGCACCGCCAAGGGTGGGGTGATCTTTGCCCTGGCCAAGCAGTTCAAGCTGCCGATCCGCTTTATCGGTGTTGGTGAAGGCATCGACGACCTGCGCACCTTCGAAGCCGAGCCGTTCGTGAAGGCTCTGTTCGCCGAGCGAGACTGACCATGATCCGATTCGAACAGGTTGCCAAGCGTTATCCCAATGGTCATGTGGGTTTGCATGAGCTGAGTTTCCGGGCGCGCCGGGGCGAATTCCTGTTCGTCACCGGCCACTCGGGTGCTGGCAAAAGTACCCTGCTGCGTCTGCTGCTGGCCATGGAACGTCCGACCAGCGGCAAGCTG
The DNA here is from genome assembly GCF_916618955.1 of Pseudomonas sp. Marseille-Q3773. Taxonomy (NCBI): domain Bacteria; kingdom Pseudomonadati; phylum Pseudomonadota; class Gammaproteobacteria; order Pseudomonadales; family Pseudomonadaceae; genus Pseudomonas; species Pseudomonas sp. Marseille-Q3773. The sequence continues at coordinate 4,095,459 of NZ_OU745390.1, read as the reverse complement.
ATGCTGGCCGGGCAGGACCTGGGGCAGATCAGCAATGCACAGATCCCGTTCCTGCGTCGGCAGATTGGCGTGGTGTTCCAGAACCATCAGCTGTTGTTCGATCGCACGGTGTTCAACAACATCGCCTTGCCGCTGCAGATTCTCGGTTTGTCCAAGGCCGAGGTGGCCAAGCGCGTGGACTCGGCCCTGGAGCGCGTGTCGCTGGCCGACAAAGGCGAGCTGTTCCCGGCCGACCTGTCCACCGGCCAGCAACAGCGGGTAGGTATCGCTCGCGCCATCGTGCATCAGCCAGCCTTGCTGCTGGCCGACGAACCGACCGGTAACCTCGATCCGCGCCTGGCTGCGGAGATCATGGGCGTGTTCGAGGACATCAACCGCCTGGGCACCACGGTATTGATCGCCAGCCACGACCTGGCACTGATTGCGCGCATGCGCCACCGCATGCTGACCTTGCAGCGCGGCCGCTTGATCGGCGATGGGGAGGCCGGGCAATGACCACTACACGCACACCAAAAGTTTCCGAGCGGGTCGCGCCGAAGCCGGCCGATCCGCAACCGGCAAAGAAAAAACACGGTGATGACGATGACGGCCCGGATTTCCGCACGCTGCTGCATGCCTGGCTGGAAAGCCACCGTGCCAGCCTGGCCGACAGCCTGCGCCGCCTGGGCAAGCAGCCGATCGGCAGCTTCTTCACCTGCCTGGTAATGGCGGTAGCGCTGAGCATGCCCATGGGCCTATCGCTACTGCTGAAGAACGTCGAGAAGCTTGGTGGCTCGTGGCAACGTGCCGCGCAGATTTCGCTGTACCTCAAGCTCGACGCCGGCAGCCGCGAAGGCGAGGCGCTGCGCGACGAGATCAAGGGCATGCCCGGTGTGGCTGACGCGCTGTATGTCAGCCGCGAGCAGGCGCTGGAGGAATTCCAGCAGCAGTCCGGCCTGGGCGAAGCCCTGCGTGAACTGCCCGACAACCCGCTGCCAGGCGTGGTCGTGGTGACCCCCACCGAGGTCGACAAACCGGCGCTGGAAGCCTTGCGTCAGCGCTTGTCCGAGCTGCCACGGGTCGAGGTGGCGCAGCTCGACCTGCTGTGGGTCGAGCGCCTGGCGGCGATTCTCAAGCTGGGTGACCGTTTCGTCTTCGGCCTGGCTGTAATGCTGATTTCTGCCTTGCTGTTAGTAATCGGTAACACAATTCGGCTACACATTGAAAACCGCCGCACAGAGATCGAAGTGATCAAGCTGGTCGGCGGCACCGACGCCTACGTGCGCCGGCCTTTCCTGTACATGGGCGCCCTGTATGGCCTGGGCGCGGGCTTGTTGGCGTGGGGTATCCTGGCGTTTGGCCTGAACTGGCTGAACGAGGCGGTGGTAGGGCTTTCCGGGCTGTACGGCAGTGACTTCGCCCTGGGCGGAGTGCCGGCGTCCGATGGTCTGTCGCTCTTGATCGGAGCGGTGCTGTTGGGGTATATCGGTGCATGGATTGCAGTCGCCCGCCACCTGAACGAGCTGGCGCCGCGATAGTTTTTAAGTGCCAGCATTGACAGATTCTTCACTATGGAACTTGTACCGTCGTTCCAGGTCAATGTTGGCAGCGCCCACAAGGCGCGAGTCTGGTAAGTCGGAGGTTCTTGAATGACCACATCGTTGCAACCTGCCTATGCCCTGGTACCCGGTGCAAACCTGGAAGCCTACGTGCACACGGTCAACAGCATTCCGCTGCTGACGGTCGAGCAGGAGCGTGATCTGGGCGAGCGTCTCTATTATGAGCAGGATGTCGAGGCCGCTCGCCAGATGGTGATGGCCCACCTGCGTTTCGTCGTACATATCGCCCGTAGCTACGCCGGCTACGGGCTGGCCCAGGCCGACCTGATCCAGGAAGGCAACGTCGGCCTGATGAAAGCCGTCAAGCGCTTCAACCCGGAAATGGGCGTGCGCCTGGTGTCGTTCGCCGTGCACTGGATCAAGGCGGAGATCCACGAGTTCATTCTGCGCAACTGGCGCATCGTCAAGGTGGCCACCACCAAGGCCCAGCGCAAGCTGTTCTTCAACCTGCGCAGCCAGAAGAAGCGTCTGGCCTGGCTGAGCAACGACGAAGTGCACCGTGTGGCGGAAAGCCTGGGTGTCGAGCCGCGTGAAGTGCGCGAGATGGAAAGCCGCCTTAGCGGCCAGGACATGGCCTTCGACCCGGCAGCGGAAGCTGACGACGACAGCGCCTTCCAGTCGCCTGCGCACTACCTGGAAGACCACCGTTACGACCCTGCGATGCAGCTGGAGGATGCCGACTGGAGCGACAACTCCACCAGCAACCTGCACGAAGCGCTGCAAGGGCTGGATGAGCGTAGCCGCGACATCCTGTACCAGCGCTGGCTGGCGGAAGAGAAGGCCACGCTGCATGAGCTGGCGGACAAGTACAGCGTTTCGGCTGAGCGGATTCGCCAGCTGGAAAAAAATGCGATGAACAAGGTCAAGGCATTGATCGCTGCCTGATCGAGCTTTGGTTGAAAGAAGCCGCTGGCCCTGATCGGGCGAGCGGCTTTTTTTAGGCTACCAGGCTTGGGGCCGCTTTGCGGCCCATCGAGACGCAAAGCCGCTTCTCCAGCTGACTGCAATCGCTTGCAGGAGCAGCCCCGGTTACCTTAAAACTTGTGCGAAGAATCGAGCTGCATCAGATAGCTGGGCCCACCCAGCTGGCTCATCTGCCGCCGAATCCACCCGGCCCGGCTGGCTACATAGGCGCTCGGCCGACTGGCACTCCACTTGATCGGGCTTGGCAACACTGCCGCCAGTTGTGCCGCTTGTTGGCGGCTGAGCCGGCTGGCATCGACGCCAAAGTGGTAACGCGCCGCCGCCTGGGCGCCGAACACACCCTTGCCCCATTCAGCGCTGTTCAGGTAGACCTCGAGAATCCGTTCCTTCGACCAGAACAGCTCGATCAGTGCGGTGAACCAGGCCTCCAGCCCTTTGCGCAACCAGCTGCGCCCGGACCACAGGAACAGGTTCTTGGCCACCTGCTGGGTCAGGGTGCTGGCCCCACGAATATTGCCGCCGCGCTCGTTGTAGGCCAGCGCCGCCTGGATGGCGGGAATGTCGAAGCCCCAGTGGTTGGCGAACTTCTGGTCCTCGCCAGCGATGACCGCGACCTTCAGTTCGTCGGAGATATTCTCCCAGGGCTCCCAGTCGCGCTGCAGGTCGATCGGTTCGCCATTCACCCAGGACTGCACTTTGCGCTCGACCATCAGTGCCGTACCAGGTGGCGGCACCCAGCGGAACACCAGTACCAGCACGATGCTGCCGGCGGCGAACCAGAGCAGGGCGCGGGAGAGGCGGCGGAGAAGGGTTGGCAGCATGGCGATGGCTTGGCCGTACGGATGGAAGGGGCCATTATACAGACCCGATCCGAGGAGTCGTCCCATGCTTCGCAGCTTCCTGATGCTTGCCGCCTTTTTCGGCTTTACCGGTGTCGCCCTGGGCGCTTTTGCTGCCCACGGCCTGAAAAGCCGGCTGACAGCCGACTACCTGGCGATCTTCCATACCGGTGTGACCTACCAGCTGGTGCATGCCCTGGCGATCTTTGGCGTCGCGGTGCTCTCGGTGCACCTGCCCGGGCGCCTGGTCGGCTGGGCGGGCGCACTGTTTGCCCTGGGCATAGTGCTGTTCTCCGGTAGCCTGTACCTGCTGACCCTCAGCGGCCTGGGCAAGCTCGGCATCATCACTCCCCTTGGTGGCCTTTGCTTCCTGGCCGGCTGGTTGTGTCTGGGCTTGGCGGCTGGGCTGACCAAGTAGTCCACAATCGCGACTAATGGCGTGCACCGCCCTTGGGTTGCAGGGCGGTTCGGCGCTAGAATGCGGGCCCCCAAAGCACAATGGTGGCCGTGCGCATGCGCATTCAATTGAACGGTGAACCTTACGAATTGCCCGCTGGCGAGTCCGTCGCAGCCCTCCTGGCCCGCCTGGAGCTGACCGGGCGTCGCGTCGCGGTGGAACTGAACCTGGACATCGTGCCGCGTAGCCAGCACGACAGCACGCTGCTGAATGATGGCGACCAGGTCGAGGTGGTCCACGCCATCGGTGGCGGCTGACCGCGGCCCGGCGGTTCACCTGCAAGCCCTGCAACCTTTTCCCGAGGAACAACCATGAGCAACGTTCGTAGCGACAAGCCCTTCACCCTGGCCGGGCGTACCTTCCAGTCGCGCCTGCTGGTCGGTACCGGCAAGTACCGTGACATGGAGGAAACCCGCCTGGCCATCGAGGCCTCGGGTGCCGAGATCGTCACCGTTGCCGTGCGCCGTACCAACATCGGCCAGAACCCGGGCGAGCCGAACCTGCTCGATGTGTTGCCGCCGGACCGCTATACCATCCTGCCGAACACCGCCGGCTGCTATGACGCGGTCGAGGCCGTGCGCACCTGCCGTCTGGCCCGCGAACTGCTGGATGGCCACAACCTGGTCAAGCTGGAAGTGCTGGCCGACCAGAAAACCCTGTTCCCCAACGTGATCGAAACCCTGAAGGCCGCCGAGGTGCTGGTCAAGGACGGTTTCGACGTGATGGTCTACACCAGCGACGACCCGATCATCGCCCGCCAGCTGGCCGAAGCCGGCTGCATCGCGGTCATGCCCCTGGCTGGCCTGATCGGTACCGGCCTGGGTATCTGCAACCCCTACAACCTGCAGATCATCCTGGAAGAATCCAAGGTGCCGGTGCTGGTCGATGCCGGCGTGGGCACTGCTTCCGACGCCACCATTGCCATGGAAATGGGCTGCGAGGCGGTGCTGATGAACTCGGCCATTGCCCACGCCCAGCAGCCGGTACTGATGGCCGAGGCCATGAAGCACGCTATCGTCGCCGGCCGCATGGCCTACCTGGCCGGACGTATGCCGAAGAAACTCTATGCCAGCGCCTCCTCGCCGCTGGAAGGTCTGATCAAGTAAGAGCCCCTGATGACTGAATCGCACGATACGCCGAGCACCCCTGACGGCGAAGCCCGCCCGCACCGCCGCATCAAGAGTTTCGTGATGCGCGCCGGGCGCATGACCGAAGGCCAGCAACGCGGCCTGGAGCAGGGTGGCCCGCTGTTCATCCTGCCGCTGGCCGACAGCCCGGTGGACTACGACCAGGTATTCGGCCGTTCGGCGCCGCGCACCCTGGAGATCGGCTTCGGCATGGGCCATTCGCTGCTGGAAATGGCGGCTGCCGCGCCGGAGCAGGACTTCATCGGTGTGGAAGTGCACCGCCCGGGCGTGGGCGCGCTGCTCAACGGCGTGCTGACCCAGGGGCTGAAGAACCTGCGGGTGTATGACTGCGATGCTATCGAAGTGCTGAACCGCTGCGTGGCGGACAACAGCCTCGACCGGTTGATGCTGTTTTTCCCCGACCCATGGCACAAGGCACGTCACCACAAGCGCCGCATCGTTCAGCTGGAGTTCGCCGAGCTGGTGCGGCGCAAGCTCAAGCCGGGTGGCGTGTTCCACATGGCTACCGACTGGGAGCCGTATGCCGAGTACATGCTGGAAGTGATGAGCGCGGCCCCGGGCTATCGCAACCGTGCGGCCGATGGCACCTATGTGCCACGCCCGGAAGAGCGCCCGATCACCAAGTTCGAACGCCGTGGCGAGCGGCTGGGGCATGGGGTTTGGGACTTGAAGTTCGAAAAGGTGGATTGATCGGCCGATATGGCCTTCCACGAGAAAAACCGCCTTGGGAAGGGCGGTTTTTTTTTGCGACGGGATTGAGCAAGCCGGCTGACAACCATGGCCTCACAGGCATGGTCACGTTGCAACAGACGCAGGAGCGGATTTATCCGCGATGCGCCGCGCGGGCGGCCCTCGATTTCCGCCCCGGCACAACAACAACGGCTTGCGCCCGCTGCATCCAGATCACCATCGCGTTGCGTCGGTGTGGACTGGCTCAGCCCCGCCGATCAGCCACTACCCCAATCAACACCAGTACCACCAGCAACACCGGCGCCAGCGCATAGTTGTTGAACTGGCCCAGCCCCTTCACCACCCATGGTGTGGCATAGATCAATGCTGCACCACTGCCGATCATCACCAGCAAGGCCATGAATGGCACGCGCAGGGCGCCGGCCAAACCGCCCAGGCGCTGTTCCACCCAGCCTTTGATATCGGTGCCGAACAGCACCAGCAGGCAGCCTACCAAGGCCAGCGAAATCTCCGACAGATTGCTGCGGCTCCAGCGGGAAACCGTCGCGAGCAGATCAAGTACCAGATCCATGGGTCATCCTTAGCTCAAGAAATACTGCAGCAGGTCATTGAGGAACAACTGGCCCCGCGGCGTGGCTACCAGTCGATCCGCTTCGACCTGCAAAAGGCCCTTTTGTTCGGCGGCGCGCCGCGCTTCGCGCAGCTGTTCGAGTGGCAACCCAGTGCGCTGGGTGAACAGTTCGGCTTCCACGCCATCGGTCAGGCGCAGGGCATTCATCAGGAACTCGAATGGCAGTTCGTCGACCGGCAGCAGTTTTTCGCCGGCTTTGAACGGCTTGGCCAGGTTCAGGTAGTCCTTGGGCAGACGGGTCTTCCAGGTACGCAGGATGCGCCCATCGGCGAAGGTCAGTTTGCCGTGGGCACCGGCACCGATACCGATGAAGTCGCCAAAGCGCCAGTAATTGAGGTTGTGCCGCGCGGCGCGACCAGCCTGGGCATAGGCCGAGACCTCGTACTGGTGGAAGCCGTGGCCGGCCATCAGCGCCTGGCCGGCTTCCTGGATGTCCCAGAGGATGTCGTCCTCGGGAAGCTCCGGTGGCTGGTTCCAGAACACCGTGTTCGGCTCCACGGTCAGCTGGTACCACGACAGGTGCGTAGGCCCCAGGTCGATGGCCTGGCGCAGGTCGCCCAGCGCGTCGTCCAGCGACTGGTCGGGCAGGCCGTGCATCAGGTCCATGTTGAAATTGTCGAAGCCGGCGGCACGCGCCATGCCGGCGGCGCGGACCGCTTCATCGCCATTGTGGATGCGCCCGAGCGCCTGCAGCTTGGCTGGCTGGAAGCTCTGCACACCGATCGACAGGCGGTTGATGCCGGTTTGCCGGTAGGCCTTGAACTTGTCCTGCTCGAACGTGCCCGGGTTGGCCTCCAGGGTGATTTCGATGTCTGGCGCAAACGCAATGCGTTGCTCCACGCCTTGCAGCAGCCGGCCGAGGGCATCGGCGCTGAACAGGCTGGGCGTACCGCCACCGAAGAAGATCGAGCTGATCGGCCGGCCTTGCACGGCGGCCAGTTCCTGGTCGAGGTCGCTCAGCAGGGCTGCGACATAGGCGTCTTCTGGCAGATCAGGCCCGGCGGCGTGGGAATTGAAGTCGCAATACGGGCATTTGCGTACGCACCACGGGATGTGGATGTACAGCGCCAGCGGCGGCAGGCTGGTGAAACCCGCCGCGCCGGGGGTGGACAGCGTGTCGATCATGCCAGGCCCAGACGTTGACGCAGCAGGGCCATGGCGCGCGCGCGGTGGCTGAGCTGGTTCTTCTCCGCAGGGGCCAGTTCGGCGCTGGAACAGCCGCGCTCCGGTACCCAGAACAGCGGGTCATAGCCAAAGCCGTGCTCGCCGCTGGCCTCGAACAGGATGCGCCCGTGCCACAAGCCTTCGCACAGGATCGGCAGCGGGTCGTCGGCATGGCGCACCAGTGCCAGCACGCAGACGAACTGCGCACCGCGCTCGGCTTCGGGCACATCTTTCAGGGCCTCAAGCAGCTTGGCGTTGTTTGCCGCATCCCCTTTGCCGTCGGCATAGCGCGCCGAATAGATGCCCGGTGCACCACCGAGGAAGTCCACTGCCAGGCCGGAATCGTCGGCCAGGGCCGGCAAGCCGGAAATGCGTGCGGCATTACGCGCCTTGAGGATGGCGTTCTCGACGAACGACAGGCCGGTTTCTTCCGGCTCCACCTGGCTGAACTCGCCGATCGAGCGCAGTTGCACGGACGCGCCGAGCATGGCCTGGAGTTCCTTGAGTTTGCCGGCGTTGTGGCTGGCCAATACGAGTTGCTGGAAATTCATCATTCGCCTGGGAACACTTCCTGGTTGAAGCTGAGGGAATTGCTGATGCCGCCGGTTTCGATGTTGAGGTCGAAGGTGACGGTCTCTGCCTGGTCGATCTTGAACTGGGCGATGTAGTACACCGCGCCTTGCTCGTTGATCTGCTTGAACGACAGCGGGCTGCTGCGCCCGGTCAGGTCCTTGACCGTGCCGCTGACTACTGCCATGGCGGGTTTGTTGGCCCTGAGCACGGCAATGTTGAGCACGCCTTGGTTCTTGCTGCGTACCAGCCCGCTGGCCGCAGCCACCTCCGGTGTCAGCATGCTTGAGGTAAACGCGCTGTAGTGCACCGTCACGTCGCCAAACACTTCCTTGCGCTCGGGGCGGGCTGCATCGGCAGCCAGTACCGGCAGGGCCAGGCACAGGCTGATCAGGAACAGGGCTAGGCGACGCATGGGGTGGTTCCTCCGCTGTGCGTCAGACAGCGAGCTGGTGCTCTTGCAGGCCCGGGCTGCTGACGCGGTAGATACCGATCTCTCCTAGAAGATTAGGCCAAAGCCGGCCACCCCACCCATTACGGTGCAAGTGGTCGACAGCCAGGCGGTCAAGCACCTTGGCCTTGCGCTCGTGCACCAGTTCCTCGAAATCGGCAAAGGTGCAGAAGTGAATGTTCGGCGTGTTGTACCAGGTGTACGGCATGAAGTCCGACACTGGCATGCGGCCCTTGGTCGCCAGGTACCAGCGGCAGCGCCAGTGGCCGAAGTTGGGGAAGGTGATGATGCACTGGCGGCCCACGCGCAGCATCTCGTCGAGGATGCGGTCGGGGTACTCCACGGCCTGCAGGGCCTGGGTCATGATCACCACGTCGAAACTGTTGCTGGCGAAGTTGCCCAGGCCTTTGTCCAGGTCCTGCTCGATGACGTTGACGCCCTTGGCCACGCAGGCGGCGATATTGTCGGCGTCGATCTCCAGGCCATAACCGGTGACCTGCTTGCGGTCACGCAGCGAGGCCAGCAGTTCACCATTGCCGCAGCCCAGGTCGAGTACCCGGCTGCCGGCGGGGATCCAGTCGTGGATGATTTCCAGATCGGCTCTCATGCTGTCCTCAGATGGCAATGCGGTTCATGTAGTTCGCGAAACCCTGCATGTAGCGAGGCGTGGGGATCAGGAAGGCATCGTGGCCATACGGCGAGTCGATCTCCAGGTAGCAGACGTTCTTGCGCGCGGCCATCAGGGCGTTGACGATTTCGCGCGAGCGGGCCGGGGAGAAGCGCCAGTCGGTGGTGAACGACATGATGCAGTAGTCCGCCTTGACGTGGGCCAGGGTGGCCGCCAGGTCGCCACCATGGGCAGCAGCTGGGTCGAAGTAGTCCAGCGCCTTGGTCATCAGCAGGTAGGTGTTGGCGTCGAAACGCCCGGAAAACTCTTCGCCCTGGTAGCGCAAGTAGCTTTCGACCTGGAATTCGACGCTATGGAAGTCGTAGTTGAGCTTGTCGCTCTTCAGCTCACGGCCGAATTTTTCACCCATCGAGTCGTCGGACAGGTAGGTGATGTGGCCGACCATGCGCGCCAGCATCAGGCCACGCTTGGGGATCACGCCCTGGTCCTGGAACGAACCACCGTGGAATTCGGGGTCGGTGAGGATGGCCTGGCGCGCCACTTCGTTGAAGGCGATGTTCTGTGCCGACAGCTTGGGCGCCGAGGCGATATCGACACAATGGCGCACGCGCTCGGGGTAGCTGATGGTCCATTGCAGCGCCTGCATGCCGCCCAGGCTGCCGCCGACCACGGCAGCCCATTGCTGGATGCCCAGGCGTTCGGCCAGGCGTACCTGGCTATGCACCCAGTCTTCCACGGTCAGCACCGGGAAATCCGCGCCATAGGGCTTGCCGGTGGCCGGGTTGATGCTGCTGGGGCCGGTACTGCCGTTGCAGCCGCCCAGGTTGTTCAGGCTGACCACGAAGAAGCGGTTGGTGTCGATCGGCTTGCCCGGGCCGATGCAGCTATCCCACCAGCCCGGCTTGCGGTCGGTGGCGGCATGGTAGCCAGCGGCATGATGGTGGCCGGACAGGGCATGGCAGATCAGCACGGCATTGCTGGCGCTGGCGTTGAGGGTGCCATAGGTTTCGTAGACCAGTTCATAACTGGCCAGCGAGCGGCCACAGGCCAGGGCCAGCGGTTCATCGAACCGGGCTGTTTGCGGTACTACCAGACCGACGGAATCTTCGGGAAAGACAGTGGACATCGACCCTGCTCACGCTTGACGGAGGCGTCAGTCTAAAGAGCGCTACCCCCAGCGGCAAGCAGAGGCTTGCCGCTGGAAAGCAACCAGGGCCGGGTGCGGCTCAGATCATCCGCCACAGCTCTTGTGGCATGCCGGCGTAGGCGGCCAGCGGCGGCATGACGAACGACTGGATCACCTGGATCGCGAGGAAGGCGAAGATGGGCGAGATATCCATGCCGCCCAGGTTGGGCACGATGCGGCGGAACGGTGCCAGCACCGGTTCGCTGATCTGGTAGGCCAGTTCCGCAGCCGGGTTGTGGCTGTTGGGAGCTACCCAGGAAACGATCACCATGACGATCATCGCCACCCAGAAAATCTTCAGGAACAGTGAGGTGATCCCGATGATTGCCCACATCAGCAGGTGCAGGATGTCACCGAAGGTGCCGTAGGTGACCATCAGCACGAAACCCATCAACAGCGCCTGGATGACCACCGACAGCAGCAGCGACGAAGTGTCCAGCCCGCCGACACTGGGGATGACCCGGCGAATCGGCTTGAGCAGCGGCTGGGTGGCGCGTACCGCGAACTGGCAGAGCGGGTTGTAGAAGTTGGCCTTGACCAGCTGCAGCACGAAGCGCAGCAGGACGATCACCAGGTACAGGCTGACCAGGGTTTGCACCACGAAGATCGCGGCGCCGGACAGTGCATTCATCTGGAACTCCTTATTTGCCCAGTTGTTCGGCCAGCTCCGCAGAGCGTGTGGCGGCAGCCTGCAGGGCCTGTTCGACGATGGCTTCGAAACCGCTGGCCTGGAACGATTTGATCGCTGCCTCGGTGGTACCGGCGGGCGAGGTGACACGGCGGCGCAGCTCAGCGGCATCGACATCGCTGGCGACCGCCATGTGCGCAGCGCCCAAGGCCGTCTGCAAGGTCAGCTGAGAGGCAGTTTCGCGTGGCAGGCCGAGTTTTTCACCCGCCGAGGTCATGGCTTCGATCAGCAGGAAGAAATACGCCGGGCCGCTGCCGGAGACGGCTGTCACGGCGTCCAGTTGCTGTTCCTGCTGCAGCCACAGGGCGGTGCCCACGGCCGACAGCAGTTGCTCGGCCTGCTGGCGCTGCTCGGCGGAAACCTCTGCGGTCGCGTACAGGCCGCTCACGCCTTGGCGCAGCAGCGCGGGAGTGTTGGGCATGCAGCGTACCACTGGGCGAGCGCCAAGCCAGCTTTGCAGGCTGGCGCAGGTGATGCCAGCGGCGATGGAAACGATCAGCTGGCCATCCTGCAGGTGCGCTTGCAGCGTCTGGCACACGGCTTTCATGACCTGCGGCTTGACCGCCAGCACGATCACGTCGGCGCCGTCGATGGCCTGGGCGTTGTTCTCGAATGTTTCGATGCCGTGTTCGGCCTGGATGCGGCTGCGGGTCTCGGCGCCCGGGTCGCTGGCGCGGATCTGCGAGGCGTCCAGGCCCTGGGCACGCAGACCACCGATCAGGCTGGCGGCCATGTTGCCGGCGCCGATAAAGGCAATACGTGTCTTGCTCATGTCAGGTCCTTGTTGGAAAGAGTGAGTAAAGCATGGGATCAGGCGTGGCCGCTGTAATCGCGGGCACCGAACAGCGCAGTACCGATACGCACCCACGTCGCGCCCTGGGCAATGGCCGCCTCCAGGTCGTGGCTCATGCCCATGGACAGGGTGTCCAAGCCAAGGCCCAGGCTTTCCTGCAATTGGCGCAGGGTAGCAAAGGCGGCCTCCTGGGCGGCGCGGTCATCGGTGGGTTCGGGAATGGCCATCAACCCGCGCAGTTGCAGGTTGGGCAGCGCGGCTACCGCCTTGGCCAGGGCCGGCAGCTCAGCCGGTGCGCAGCCGGATTTGCTGTCTTCGCCGCTGACGTTCACCTGCAGGCAGATATTCAGCGGCGCCAGCCCGGCAGGACGCTGTTCCGACAGGCGTTGGGCGATCTTCAGACGGTCCACGGAATGTACCCAGTCGAAATGCTCGGCGATGGCTTTGGTCTTGTTCGACTGAATGGGGCCGATGAAGTGCCAGATCAAGGGCAAGTCGCTGAGTGCCTGCTGCTTTGTCAGCGCTTCTTGTAGGTAGTTTTCACCCACATCACGGACGCCAGCGGCGTGGATTTCGCGGATGGCGCTGGCGGGCTTGGTCTTGCTCACGGCCAGCAGCTGGACGCTGGCCGGATCACGCCCGGCAGCCTGGGCAGCGCTGGTGATACGGGCGGAAATGGCGGAAAGGTTGTCTGCTAGGGTGGACATGGACTGATGCCGACGGCTTTAGGGTTTGCGGCATTCTACCGACTTGCAAGCCTTTGGGGAGTCTCATGGAAGTGACCGACCTGTTGGCCCAGGCCGTGGATGCAGGGGCTTCCGACCTGCACCTGGTGGCGGGCCAGATACCGATGTTGCGCCTGGACGGCGCGTTGCAGCGCATGGCCATGCCGGCCTTGGCTGCGGCCGCCTTGAACGAAGGCATGGCGACCCTGTTGGACACGGACCAGCAACGGCGGTGGGCCCAGGGTGGTGAACTGGACCTGGCGCTGGAACTGCCCATGCTCGGGCGCTTTCGGCTGAACCTGTATCGCCAGTTGCATGGCTTGGCAGTCACCTTTCGCCTGATCCCGGGGCGCATCGCCACGCTAGATGAACTCGAGCTGGAGGATGTGTTTCAAGCTGTTGCGCAGTGCCAGGACGGCCTGATCCTGGTAGGAGGGCCAACCGGCAGCGGCAAGTCCAGCACCCTGGCGACATTGCTCGACCAGCTGAACCGGAGCCGGGCGTTACACATCATCACGCTTGAAGACCCGATCGAAGTCATCCACAGCAGCCAGCGCAGCCTGGTCACCCAGCGTGAGATCGGTCGCCATTGCGAAGGTTATCCACAGGGGCTACGCAGTGCGCTGCGCCAGGACCCGGATGTGATCATGATCGGCGAACTGCGCGACCTGGAAACCATACGCCTGGCGTTGCGCGCAGCCGAGACCGGCCACTTGGTGCTGGCAACCGTGCACACCCGCTCGGCGGCCAACAGCATCGACCGCCTGGTGGAGGTGTTTGCGGCCGAAGAGAAGGCGCTGGTACGGACGATGCTGGCTGATGTGTTGCGCCTTGTAGTGGCGCAGGTGCTGCTCGGGCGGGTGGGTGGCGGACGAGTCGCTGCGCGGGAGGTGTTGGTGGCGACGACAGCGGTGCGCAATCTGGTGCGGGAGGGACGGATGGCGCAATTGTGTTCGGTGATGCAGGCGGGTGGTGCAGAAGGGATGCGGACGATGGAGGCGGCGTTGCGGGTGTTGAAGGGGAAGGGGGTGATCAAGGAATGCTAGTTTTTTGTCCCCATCGCCGGCTAGCCAGCGATGGGGACAAAAAACAGGCCGAGGAGCGATCAGCGCTTGGCCAGGTTCAGCTGTTGCTGTTCTTTCGGCAGCACCCGTTTGGCCACTACATAGTGCTTCTGCCAGTAAGGTTTGCTCAGGGTGTCGATGCTCACCCGTTTGCCACGGCGCGGGGCATGGATGAAGCGGTCATTGCCCAGGTAGATGGCAACGTGGTTCACCCGTCGGCTCTTGATATTGAAGAAGATCAGATCACCAGGCTTGAGGTCACCCTTGGCCACCTTGACCCCGTGGCCCTGGGCCATGGCGTTCGAGGTGCGCGGCAGGTCGACGTCGGCGACATCATTGAAGGCGTACTTGACCAGGCCGCTGCAGTCGAAGCCTTTCTTCGGGCTGCTGCCGCCCCAGACATAAGGGGTGCCGAGCACATTCACCGCACGGCTGAGCACATCGCTGCTCTGTTTCGGCGACATGGCGATGGCCGGCACGCTGCGGCTGCTGGTGGCTGCATTGCTTGGACGGGTACGCAGCGTGGTCTGCTTGACCGGCGCGTGTCTCACCGAGGCGTTGGCGGTGTAGCCGGTGAAACCATTGGGAAGACGTTGCTCACGATTGGTGGCGTGGGCGGCCAGGGGCAATAATAGGCAGAGGGTCAGCCATGTCTTGAGTAAAGGCGGCATAGATGAAGCTCTTATGAATAGTTGTGTGTTGGGCGCGCAACTTTATAACAGCTTTTTGATCAATCTTTGATCCGTTGGTCGATTGTCCGGGTGCCGTACGTCGGCCTGTGATGAGAAAGTCACATTTTTTTTTAGAAAATTTTTGGATAAGCCGCAGGAGCTACGCATGAACAGTTATCAACAGGGAGCGCCGTTTCACGATACCCACAGCAAGACCATTGGCTACCTGTTGTGGATTTTCGGCTTCACCGGGTCGCATCGCTTCTACTACGGCAAGCCCGTTACCGGCACCATCTGGTTCCTGACCCTGGGCCTGCTGGGCATCGGCTGGTTGATCGACCTGTTCCTGATCCCGTCCATGGACCGTGAAGCCGACTTGAGGTTCCAGTCCGGGCGCATCGACTACAACATCGCCTGGATTCTGCTGACCTTCCTCGGAGTGTTCGGCCTGCACCGGTTGTACCAGGGCAAGTGGGTGACCGCGATCATCTACTTCTTCACCGGCGGGCTCTGCCTGGTGGGCGTGCTGTACGACTTCTGGACCTTGAACAGCCAGGTGTCCGAGCGGAATGCGGGACGGGCTTGAGGGCCCAGGGGCTGCCTTGCAGCCCATCGCGACACGCTCCTGAAAAGACCGCGACCACCCGACAGGATCTGCCCGATGCCTGTAGAAGCAGACCTGTGTCGCGACAGGGGCGCAAGGCGCCCCCGTACACAGGTTACTGGCGAGTCTGCCGCTGTTGCAGCAACAGGTTGCTGAAACCGGCCCCGGCCAGCTGCTTCTGCGCCCCGGTCAGCTGTTCGCGGTTACTGAACGGGCCGACCATGACGCGGTACCAGGTTTCATCCTTGACCGTGCCAGATTCCACCTTCACCGCCTGGCCCAGCAGGATGATCTGCGCGCGTACCTTGTCGGCGTCAGCCTGCTTGCGGAACGAGCCGGCCTGCAGGAAGAACTGGGTGGTTGCCGCCGGCTTGATCACCGGTGGTGCCGGTGGCGGGGTCTGGCCCATCAACGCCGCCTGGGCTCGCGCCGTGTCAATCTTTGCCGCTTCGGCAGGTGTCACCGGTGTCACCGGCTGGGCCGGGACGGGCGGTGTTTTCTCGGGTACGGCTTCCGGCGGCACGATCACCTCGGTCTCCGGCAGCAGGGTATAGAAGTCATACTTCGGTTTCACCGGCTGCTGCGGCGTGGCCTGCGTCGCCTTGCCGGCCTCGGCCACTTTCTCTGACTTCTGCTGCTCGGGCTTGGCCCGCTTGATGTCTTCGCCACCAGGCTCGAGCTTCATCAGGAACACGATGAACGCGCCTACGGTCAGGCCGACCGCCAGCCACACCCAGCCGGGGATCGGCTGCTTGGCCGGTGCCGTCTGGCGGCTGGCGCCGCGTTTTGGGGCAGGTTTTTTCTTGGCAGCCAACTTACATGCGCTCCAGGGTTTCCAGGCCGAGCAGTTCCAGACCTTGCTTTAGGGTGCGGCCAGTCAGGGCTGCCAGGCGCAGGCGGCTCTGCTGCTGCTCTGCCGTTTCGGCGGCGAGGATCGGGCAGTTCTCGTAGAAGCTGGAGAACAACCCGGCCAGGTCGTACAGGTAGCTGCACAGCACATGCGGCGTGCCCTTGTCGGCCACGTTATTGAGGATTTCGCCAAACTGCGCCAGGCGCGCGGCCAGGTCCTGTTCGTGCGGCGCCTGCAGCACGATGTGGCCTTCGACCTGGTCGAAGCCCTTGCCCAGCTTGCGGAACACGCCGGCCACGCGGGTGTAGGCGTACAGCAGGTAAGGCGCGGTGTTGCCTTCGAAGTTGAGCATCTGCTCGAAGTTGAAGCTGTAGTCGCTGGTGCGGTGCTTGGACAGGTCGGCGTACTTCACCGCGCCGATGCCCACTACCTCACCGATGCGGCGCAGTTCTTCGTCGGCCAGGCTCGGGTTCTTCTCCTTGACCAGTGCGTAGGCGCGCTCCTTGGCCTCGGTGAGCAGGTCGATCAGCTTCACGGTGCCGCCGTCACGGGTCTTGAACGGGCGGCCGTCGGCGCCGTTCATGGTGCCGAAGCCCATGTGTTCCATCTGCATCGGGTGGCCGACGAAGCCTGCACGGCGGGCGACTTCGAACACCTGGTTGAAGTGCAGGGCCTGGCGCTGGTCGACGAAGTACAGGGCGCGGTCGGCCTTGAGCACGTTGCTGCGGTAGCGCACGGCGGCCAGGTCGGTGGTGGCGTACAGGTAGCCGCCGTCGGCCTTCTGCACGATCACCGGCAGTGGCTCGCCTTCGCTGTTCTTGAATTCCTCGAGGAATACGCACTGGGCGCCCTGGTCTTCGACCAGCAGGCCCTTGGCCTTGAGGTCGGCTACCACGTTGGCCAGGTCGGCGTTGTAGGCGCTCTCGCCCATCACGTCGGCCATGGTCAGCTTGACGTTGAGCAGCTCGTAGGTCTTCTGGCAGTGCGACAGCGAGATGTCCTTGAAGCGTGTCCACAACGCCATGCAATCCGGGTCGCCAGCCTGCAGCTTGACCACCAGGCCACGGGCCCGGGTGGCGAACTCTTCGGATTCGTCGAAGCGCTTCTTGGCGGCACGGTAGAAGTTTTCCAGGTCCGACAGCTCGTCGCTGGTGATCGGGTTTTCTTCCAGGTAGGCCAGCAGCATGCCGAACTGGGTGCCCCAGTCGCCCACGTGGTTCTGGCGGATCACCTCGTCGCCGAGGAATTCCAGCACGCGTGCCACGCTGTCGCCGATGATGGTCGAACGCAGGTGGCCGACGTGCATCTCCTTGGCCAGGTTGGGTGCCGACATGTCGATCACCACCTTTTGCGCAGGGCCGGTCTTGCGTGCCCCCAGGTGGGCGTCGGCCAGCGCGGCATCCAGGCGGTTGGCCAGCGCGGCGGTGTTCTGGAAGAAGTTGAGGAAGCCGGGGCCGGCGATCTCGACCTTGCTGATGTCGGCACTGACGGGCAGGGCATCGATCAGTTTTTCCGCCAGGTCGCGTGGTTTCATGCCGGCCGGCTTGGCCAGCATCATGGCGATGTTGCTGGCGAAGTCGCCATGGGTCTTGTCCCGGGCGTTTTCCACCTGGATCGCCGGCGACAGCCCTTCAGGCAGCACACCGTCGGTGACGAGTTGGGTGAGGGCTTGCTGGATCAGCTGGCGAATGGTGTCTTTCATGGGGATCTCTTTTCGACCGCAAGCGCGGTGGAGCGCTTCGATGCGCAGGTGGAAAAACTGGGCATTATCCGTGGCCGGGAGCGGGTTGCCAACCTTTGGGCCGCAAAGCGGACCCGGTTTCAGTACAGGTCTACCGGGTCGACATCCAGAGACCAGCGCACCTGGCGCCCGCTCGGCATCTGCTCCAACACTAGCAACCAGGCGCTGATCAGTCGATGCAAAGGCGCGCGGGTATTGGCCTGTATCAACAGTTGCGCGCGGAACCGCCCGGCCCGCCGCTCCATCGGGGCCGGCACCGGCCCCAGCAGCTCGATGCCTGCCAGGCCCTGCTCGGCTACCAGGCGCTCGGCGGCGGCGCAGGCCTCGTCGAGGAAACTTTCGGCCTGCCCGGGCCGGTGCGCTTCGGCGCGCAGCAGCGCCAGGTGCGAATAGGGCGGTAGCCCTGCCGCCCGGCGCTCTTGCAGGGCCTGCTCGGCAAACGCGAAGTAGCCCTGTTCGGTCAGTTGCACCAGCAGGGGATGGTCGGCCAGGTGGGTCTGGATGATGACCTTGCCAGGCTCTTCGGCACGCCCGGCACGCCCGGCCACCTGCACGATCAGCTGTGCCATGCGCTCGCTGGCGCGGAAATCGCCGGAGAACAGCCCGCCATCGGCATCCAGGATGGCCACCAGGGTCACCCGTGGGAAGTGGTGGCCCTTGGCGAGCATCTGCGTGCCGACAAGGATGCTCGGCTGGCCGCGCTGGATGGTGCTGAAGAGGTTGTGCATGGCGTCCTTGCGCGCCGTGCTGTCGCGGTCCACGCGCAGGATCGGGTAATCCGGGAACAGCACCTTGAGGCGCTCTTCGGCCCGTTCGGTGCCGGCGCCGACCGGGCGCAGGTCGACGTGGTTGCATTGTGGGCACTGCTGCGGCAGGCGTTCGTCATAACCGCAATGGTGGCAGCGCAGCACGCCGGAGCGCTGGTGTACGGTCATGCGCGCGTCGCAGCGCGGGCATTCCGACAGCCAGCCGCAGTCGTGGCACAGCAAGGTCGGAGCGAAGCCGCGGCGATTGAGGAACACCAGCACCTGCTGGCCCGCCTCCAGTGTCTGCCGGATGGCCTGCTGCAACGGGCCGCTGATGCCACTGTCCAGCGGCAGGCTCTTCACGTCCAGGCGCAGCATGCGCGGTGGGCGTGCGCCGCCGGCGCGCTGGTTCATGCGTAACAGGCGGTAGCGCCCGTTGAGGGCGTTGTGCAGGGTTTCCAGCGACGGCGTGGCCGAGCCGAGCAGGATGGGGATGTTTTCCTGGTGGGCGCGCACCAGCGCCAGGTCGCGGGCGTGGTAGCGCAGGCCTTCCTGCTGTTTATAGGAGCCGTCATGTTCTTCGTCGATGATGATCAGGCCGGGGTTTTTCATCGGCGTGAACAACGCCGAGCGGGTACCGATGATGATGTCCGCTTCACCGTCCCGTGCCGCCAGCCAGGCGTCCAGGCGCTCGCGGTCGTTCACCGCCGAATGCAGCAGGGCGATGCGGGCGTTGAAACGCTGCTCGAAGCGCGCCAGGGTCTGCGGGCCGAGGTTGATCTCCGGAATCAGCACCAGTGCCTGTTTGCCGGCTTCCAGGGTCTCCCGGATCAATTGCAGGTAGACCTCGGTCTTGCCACTGCCGGTCACGCCAGCCAGCAGGAACGCCGCGAAGCCGCCGAAGCCTTCGCGCACGGCATCAAAGGCCTCGCGTTGCTCTTCGTTGAGCGGTAGCTCAGGTTGCGCCAGCCAGTGTTCGTGGCGCAACGCCGGCAGGTGGCGGCGCACCTCGATCTGCACCAGCTCCTTGGCTAGCAGCAGGTCGAGGCTGTCCTTGTTCAGGTTGAGTTTGGCCAGCAGGCTGTGGGCCACGCCGTGCGGGTGCTGGGCCAGGGTCTTGAGGGCGTCGCGCTGGCGTGGGGCACGGGCGATGCGCGGGTCTTCCAGGCGCGCACCGGGGGCGACATGCCAGAAGCGTTCCTGGCGCATCTCGGCCGGTTCGCCCTGGCGCAGCAGCGTTGGCAGGGCCCAGCTCAGGGTGTCGCCCAGGCTGTGCTGGTAGTACTGGGCGGTCCACAGGCACAGCCTGAACAGCGACGGCGGGATCGGTGACACCGGGTCGAGCAGGGCGCTGGCCGGTTTCAGCTTGTCTGCCGGCACCTCGCTGTGCTCGCAGACCTCTACCAGTACGCCGATCATTTCGCGGCGGCCGAATGGCACGCGGATACGCATGCCCGGGGTCAGGGCCTGGCGCGCCATGCTCGCCGGTGCCTTGTAGTCGAACAGGCGGCGCAGCGGAGAGGGCAGGGCAAGGCGCAGGATGACGTCGGACACGCGAAAAGTCTCGGAGGGCGTTTCAAGAACTGGCGAGCCTAGCAGACGACGGTCGGTGCAAGCGACAACTTGCACTGGCGCAGCGCTCTGGTATTATTCGCCGCCTAATTACGTGCGGTATTCAACAATTGGTGTTGGGTGGCGGCACGCAGCTCGAGGAAGTGACCATGAAAGCAGATATTCATCCGAACTACGAAGTAGTTGCAGTCACCTGCAGCTGCGGCAACAAGTTCGAAACTCGTTCGACCCTGGGCAGCACCCTGGCGATCGACGTTTGCAACCTGTGCCACCCGTTCTACACCGGTAAGCAGAAAGTCCTGGACACCGGTGGTCGCGTACAGAAGTTCGCCGATCGCTTCGGTATGTTCGGTACCAAGAAGTAATCATGCGCATGGCGAACCCCTCGGGTTTCGCATTGCTGCAAAAAAGGGCGCCCCTCGTGGGCGCCTTTTTTATGGCTGTCATCTGGCATCTTCCGGCCCAGGCGTACTGCCCGCTGCCGGACAGGCCCCAGCAGGTGGCGGTGCGCCAGGTAGTGGACGGCGATACCTTGCGTCTGGTCGACGGCCGCAGCGTGCGGCTGATAGGTATCAACACCCCGGAGATCGGTCGCAGCGGGCGAAGCAGCGAGCCCTATGCAGAAGCCGCCAAACGGCGCCTGCAGGCGTTGATCAAGGCCACTGACGGGCGAGTCGGGCTGGTGCCGGGCATCCAGGGCAAGGACAAATACGGTCGAACGCTGGCACATGTCTACGCCAGCAATGGTGACAATCTGGAAGCGCAATTGCTCAGCGAGGGCTTGGGCTATCGTGTGGCAGTTGCACCCAATGTACGCCTCAGTGCTTGCCAACAGCTCGCCGAGCAGGCGGCGCGCAAGGCTGGTGCCGGCCTGTGGCGGCGCTCGCCGGTGCTGCGTGCCGGGGACGTCAGGCAGTCTGGTTTCGCCGTTGTCGCTGGCCGTATCGGGGGCGTGCAGCGTAACCGTGGCGGGGTTTGGCTAACCCTGGACGATGCCGTGGTGCTGCAGGTTCCCGCTCGTCTGCAGCGCAACTTCCCCGCCAGCTTCTTCGATAACCTCAAGGGACGCCAGGTCGAAGCGCGCGGTTGGGTGCTGGACCGTTCCCGCCAGGGCGGCCTCAAGCCGGGGCAGCGACGCTGGGTGTTGCCATTGACCGATCCGAGCATGTTGGAGCGCATTTCAGGCTGAAAGATGTAGACATTTCGCTATTGGATTGTACACACTGTCAGGCGTATGCCCCGTGGGTTATAGCGTAAAGTCGTAGGCTAAAGGCCTTGACACAAGTGACCGGCCAGTCTTGTGGCTACCCGGCTCTTTGCGTATCCTCGGCGGTCCGTCAGAACAGTAAACAGCGGAATGCCCACCATGTCAGACCTGAAAACCGCCGCTCTCGAATATCACGCCCAACCTCGTCCGGGGAAACTGAGCGTCGAACTCTCCAAGCCCACTGCCACCGCCCGTGACCTCGCCCTGGCCTACAGCCCAGGTGTTGCAGAGCCCGTACGTGAAATTGGCCGTGACCCGGAGCTGGCTTACAAATACACCGGCAAGGGCAACCTGGTTGCGGTGATTTCCGATGGCACCGCCATCCTCGGTCTGGGCGACCTCGGCCCGCTGGCCTCCAAGCCGGTCATGGAAGGTAAAGGCGTACTGTTCAAGCGTTTCGCCGGTATCGATGTGTTCGACATCGAAGTGGAATCGGAAAGCCCGCAGGCATTCATCGACACCGTTCGCCGTATCTCGATCACCTTCGGTGGTATCAACCTCGAAGACATCAAGGCCCCTGAGTGCTTCGAAATCGAGCGCACCCTGATCGAACAGTGCGACATTCCGGTGTTCCACGATGACCAGCACGGTACCGCCATCGTCACCGCGGCCGGCATGATCAACGCCCTGGAAATCGCCGGCAAGAAGCTGGAAGACGCCAAGATCGTCTGCCTGGGTGCCGGTGCTGCTGCCATCTCCTGCATGAAGCTGCTGGTAAGCATGGGTGCCAAGGTCGAGAACATCTACATGATCGACCGCAGCGGCGTGATCCACGCTGGCCGCGACGACCTGAACCAGTACAAGGCGCAGTTCGCCCACGCGACCGACAAGCGTACCCTGGCTGACGCTCTGGACGGTGCCGACGTGTTCGTAGGCCTGTCGGGCCCGAACCTGCTGAGCGCCGAAGGCCTGAAGTCGATGGCTGCCAACCCGATCGTGTTCGCCTGCTCGAACCCGGACCCGGAAATCTCCCCGGAGCTGGCACACGCCACCCGCAGCGACGTGATCATGGCTACCGGCCGTTCCGACTACCCGAACCAGGTCAACAACGTACTGGGCTTCCCGTTCATCTTCCGCGGTGCTCTGGACGTGCGCGCCAAGCGCATCAACGAAGAAATGAAGATCGCTGCCGCCATCGCCCTGAAGGACCTGGCCAAGCTGCCAGTACCGAAGGAAGTCTGCGAAGCCTACGGCGTCGAAGGCCTGGAGTTCGGCCGTGAGTACATCATTCCGAAACCGCTGGACGCCCGCCTGATCCCCGTCGTCTCCGACGCCGTGGCCAAGGCTGCCATCGAATCCGGTGTAGCGACCCTGCCGTATCCGAAGCACTATCCGCTGACCAGTGTGGATGATGTGTTCAACGGCTGATTGCAGCTGAGTGACACAAAAAAGCCCCGGCTCGCATGAGCCGGGGCTTTTTGTTTGTCGCTGTCCCGATGGGTGTGGCCCCACCGGGGGCTTCAGAACAGATCCATCGGTGCCGCTTCATCCGCTGGCAGCGGGCTGCCCGGCGCCGCTCCGGTGCCCAGTTCGTCCACCGAAGGCGGCGAGTCCTCGGCCTTGAACAGCTCGAAATAGGCATTCGGCGTGCTTGGCGAGGCGGCCCGGCCGCTGACCGGATCGACGCGCAGGCTGAGGATGCCCTCCGGCTCCGCAGGTGGATGTTCAGGCTTGTCCTTCAGTGCCGCCCCCATGAAGCTCATCCAGATCGGGAGAGCCGCCGTGCCGCCGTATTCGCGACGACCAAGGGTTTCCGGCTGGTCGAAGCCGACCCACACGGTGGTCACGTAGTCGGCGTTGTAGCCGGAGAACCAGGCGTCCTTGGACTCGTTGGTGGTACCGGTCTTGCCGGCCAGGTCGGTACGGCCCAGGGCCAGCGCCCGGCGGCCGGTGCCGCGCTTGATCACATCCTGCAGCATGCTGGTAAGGATGTAGGTGGTACGCCCGTCGATGATCTGTTCGGCCACGGCTGGCGCCTGCGGTGCTGCAGGTGTCACCTGGCTGGAGGCAGGCGTTTCACCCGGCATGGCTGCGGTACTGATCGGTTGTTCGGGCGCCGCCAGGCCAGCGTGGTCCTCTGCGCCTTGCGGTACCCGGGCCGGGTTGGCGGTGAACAGGGTCTCGCCGTTGCGGCTCTCGATGCGCTCGATCAGGTACGGGGTAACCTTGTAGCCGCCGTTGGCGAAGGTGCTCCAACCGGTGGCGATTTCCATCGGGGTCAGCGTAGCGGTGCCCAGGGCCAGCGACAGGTTGCGCGGCAGGTCCTGTTTGTTGAAGCCGAACTTGGCAATGTAGTCGATGGTGCGGTCCACGCCCATGGCCTGCAGCAGGCGGATCGACACCAGGTTACGCGACTTGTACAGGGCCTCGCGCATGCGGATAGGGCCAAGGAAGGTGTTGGTGTCGTTCTTCGGTCGCCAGACCTTGTCCAGGTACTCGTCGACGAACACGATCGGCGCATCGTTGACCAGGCTGGAGGCGGTATAACCGCTATCCAGGGCGGCACTGTAGATGAACGGCTTGAAGCTGGAGCCCGGCTGGCGCTTGGCCTGCATGGCGCGGTTGTAGTTGCTCTGCTCGAACGAGAAGCCGCCAACCAGCGCGCGGATGGCACCGCTGTAAGGGTCGAGGGTGACCAGCGCACTCTGGGCGCCAGGTACCTGGCTGAATTTGAGCTTGCCATCCTCCAGGCGCTGGACACGTACCAGGTCGCCGACCTGGGCTACATCTGCCGGTGACTGCGGTGAGCGGCCCTGGGCGTTGCTGTTGATGAACGGCCGGGCCCACTTCATGGTGTCCCAGGCCACCAGTTCTTCCTGGCCGTTACGGGTCAGCACCTTGAGGCCAGTCTTCTCGACCTGGGTGACGATGGCCGGCTCCAGCCCCCCCAGCGTGCGCTGCTTGCCCAGTTCCTGCAGCCAGGCCGCCTGGGTGCGGCCCGGGAAGCGTGCTTCCGGCCCGCGGTAGCCGTGGCGCTCGTCATACTCGGAGAGGCCGTTGAGGATGGCCTTGTTAGCCATTTCCTGCATGTCACTGGGCACCGTGGTGGTGACGCGGAAGCCCTCGGTGTAGGCCTCGCTGCCATAACGGCCGACCATTTCGGCGCGGGCCATTTCCGCGATATAGGGTGCGTTCACTTCCGGTGTGGGCACGTGATAGCTGGCATTCAACGGCTCGGCCAGGGCTGCCTGGTAGCTGGCTTCGTCGATCTTGCCCAGCTTGTACATGCGGCCGAGGATCCAGTCGCGGCGCTCCTTGGCACGCACCGGGTTGGCCAGCGGGTTGAAGCGCGACGGGGCCTTGGGCAGCCCGGCGATCATCGCCATCTGCGCCAGGCTCACATCGCGAATCGACTTGCCGTAGTACACCTGCGCCGCGGCATCGATACCGTAGGCGCGGTTGCCCAGGTAAATCTTGTTCACGTAGAGCTCGAGGATCTCGTCCTTGGTCAGCTCACGTTCGATCTGCAAGGCCAGCAGGATTTCGTTGGTCTTGCGCGAGAAACTGCGTTCGCTGGTGAGGAAGAAGTTCTTCGCCACCTGCATGGTGATGGTGCTGCCGCCGGTCTGGATGTGCCCGGTTTTCACCAGCTGGGTCGCGGCGCGCATCAGGCTGCTGGGGTCGACACCGTAGTGATTGAGGAAATTGTCGTCCTCGGCTGACAGAAGCGCCTGGATGAATTGTGGTGGGATTTCTGCAAAGCGGATCGGCGAGCGGCGCATTTCGCCGAACTCGGCAATCAGCTTGCCGTCGCTGCTGTACACCCTCAGGGGGATCTGCAACTGGATGCTTCTAAGCGAATCGACCGAGGGCAGGCTGGGGCTAAGATACAGAAACGCACCGCTCACACCGAGTACGAGCGCGCAGATGACTGCGACGGAAGACCACCAGAAGAACTTCAGCAGGCGTATCAAGGCTTTTCGGTGTCCAGGTTGGGAGTGGATTGCACGCGGGTCCGGCGGACCAAAAAACGCTGGGCATTATAAGCATTTTTTAGCCCCTCCGGGTTACCGGTCAGGCTGCCCGTTGCCTCGAAGCGCCGGCGCGGCCCGGTATTGGCGGGGTTGCTACAGGTTGCTGCGACTACGACAAGGAAGCCACGATGCTAAGACGCTTCGGCAAGGATGCGGGTTCACTCGTGGGGGTGGAAATTGCCCCTGATACTGTTCGGGTCGTGCAACTGCAGCGGCGCGGCCGGCGCTACCGGGTGCATGCCTCTGCGCAGGAGCCGTTCGAACTGTCGGTTGGCAAAGACTGGCTGGCAGAGCCCGCGACGGTGGTGGCCGCCCTGCGGCGTGCCTGGCGCCGCAGCGGCCTGGGGCAGCGCCGGGTCGCGCTGGCGCTGCCGGCCAACTTGGTGATTTGCAAGCTGTGCCAGCTTCCAGCGGGTCAGGATGAGGCAGAAATGGAGGTCCAGTTGCTGGCTGACGCAGAGCGGTTGTTTCCTTTTCCGTTGGAAGACCTGGCCCTGGATTTCCAGGTCATCGGGGGCTCCGGCGTTCAGCCAGGTTGCGTCGAGGTAATCGTGGCTGCATGCCGGCAGAGCGCGATGACGCCCCTCGAAGCCATCGTCGACGAGGCGGGGTTGCAGTTGGAGGCCGTGGAGGTCGACAGCATTGCCCTTTGCCGCCTGTTGCCAGATAGCGACGCCGAGACAACAGCGCTGCTGCGTATCGAAGCGCACGGCGCGACGCTTTATGACTGGCAGCCGGGGCGGCTGTACCAGCGCCGGGACCTGCAAGTGGCTGGAGCGGGTATGAAGGAGCGGCTGCCCGAGTACCTGCACGCACTGCTTGCCGATGGGTCCCGGCCCGCGTGCCTGTGGCTTGCCAGTAGCACCCCGATCGAGCCGGGCTGGCTGCAAGGCCTGAGTGCCCGGCTGCACATGCCTTGTCGGCATCTGCCCGGCCTGGCTGGGCTTGAGCACGTCGATGGCTCGATGATCCTGGCTTGCGGCCTGGCACTTGGCGGGCTGCAGGCATGATGCGGCTGAACCTGCTGCCCTGGCGCGAACGGCAGCGCCAGGCCGTACTCCACCGTTTGCGCCGACAGCTGGTCGCTGGCGCACTGTTGGCCCTGTGTGCGGTGACGCTGGTCGATCAGCTGGCCCGCCAACGCGGCGAGCAGCTGGCCCTGGCCAACAGCCAGCGCGAGGCAGCCATTGGCCTGTTGAATGAACAACTGCAGCCGCTGGCCGATGTGCGAGAGCGGCATGAAACCCTGCTCGCCCGCGCGACGTCACTGGAAAGCTTGCGCGCCGATCAGGACGTACTCGCTGACGTGTTCGCAGACCTTGAGGCTGCGTTGCCCCAAGGCATTCAGTTGCTCGATCTCAGCCTTGAAAACGGTCGCCTGCAGGTGATCGGGCTGGCCACGTCCGGTGCCGTGGTCGCGCAGTTCATGCGTGACCTGGACCGCTCGAGTGCATTGCTCGACCTGGAACTCAAGCGCATCAAAAGCCTGCCGGGCGGCGATGAGTTTCTACTGAGTGCGCGTGTTTCGGCGTTCTGGTCATGAATGCAGCAAAGCTGCTGGCCTGGCTGACTGCGGTCGGTCCTACCAAACGTTTCAGGCAACTGGCACCAATACTGCTGGCCGTGGCGCTATTCGGCCTGGGCTGCATGATCCGCCTGCCGGCGCCGTTGCAGCAGCAGGCACACGAGGCAGCCCGGCACGCCGAGCTGACCGGGCAACAGGCCGCCAGTACTGCGCGGGTGGGCGAGCTGGAGCAACTGCAGGCGTCCGTGGCGCTTGCCGAGCAACGTTTGGGGGAGGCTCAGTGGCAGCTGGCGGCCGGCGAGGGCATGAGTGATCTGCTCGACCGCCTGGCGGCAATGGGGCAGGCCCATGGTCTGCTGATCGAGCAGGTCGTCGTACAGGAAGGCGAACAACAGGCCGGCTTTCGCCGGGTACCACTGGAGCTGCAGCTGGTGGGGCGCTACACGGCCTTGCGCCAATGGCTGGGTGATTGGCTGGGCCAAGCGCGAGTGTTGCGCGGCGATTACCTGCGGCTGGCAGCAGCCGATGGCCTGCCTGGCCTGCTGCGCCTTCAGTTGCGGGTTGATACCTATCAGGCGCTGGCGCCCACGCCGGCACCCGCCGTGCTGGCGCGGATGCCGGCCAGGGCTGCTACGCCTGTACCAGCGATCGACCCATTCGCCCCAGGGGCGTCGCGGCTGCCGAGCGACGGGCTGGCCAGCGTGCCGTTGGCGCAGTTGGAAATGGTCGGCAGCCTGTCGCGCGGAGCCACGCACGAAGCGCTGCTGAGGGTAGCTGGCAGGCTCTACCGTGTGCGCCTGGGCGACCGGGTGGGACGTGACCAAGGCGTAGTGACGCAAATCGACCCGCGTCAGGTCGAGGTGCGCGAAAGGCTGTTCATGGCGGGAGGCTGGCGCGAGCGCACGGCCTTTCTCACCCTCGCAAAGCGCCTGGGCAAGGAGGCCCCGGATCAGAATGAAACGAGTGATGAAGTTGGGGCTGGTAGCCCTGCTGTCGACCCGGCTGGCATCGGCCACGCCGTACCAGGGTGAGCCGCTGTCGCTGAACTTCCAGGATGTGGAGGTCCGCGCGGTGTTGCAGGTGCTGGCAGATTATGCCGGCGTCAACCTGGTGGCCAGCGATGCCGTACAGGGCAATGTCACCTTGCGCTTGCAGGATGTGCCGTGGGACCAGGCGCTTGATCTGGTGCTGCGCAGCAGAGGGCTGGCCCGGCGCCAGGAAGGCAATGTATTGCTGGTGGCACCTGCATCCGAGCTTGCCACGCAATCGCTCGATACCCGCGTGGAACAGGCATTGGAGGCACAATTGCAGCCGTTGCGCCGGGAGCTGCTGCCCATCCACCATGCCAAGGCTGCCGAACTGGCGGAGTTACTGATGGCGAGCCTGGCTGATGACGGCATTCTCGCCGGGCGCGGTAGCCTGAGTGTCGATGAGCGCACCAACACGCTGGTTGTGCACCAGCCGGCCGAGCGCCTTGCCGAATTGCGGCAACTGGTGGCGCAGCTGGACGTGCCGGTACGTCAGGTGGTGATCGAGGCGCGTATCGTCGAGGCCAACGTTGATTACGAGAAGAGCCTCGGTGTGCGCTGGGGCGGGCCGCTTTACCTGGAGGGCCCGCAACCGGGCAAAGACCTGTTCGTCGACCTCGGCCTGGAGCGTGCCGGCAGCAGCATCGGCCTCGGCCTGCTGCGTGGGGGTGTGCTGCTCGACCTCGAACTTAGCGCCATGGAAAAGAGCGGCAACGGTGAGATCATCTCGCAGCCCAAGGTGGTCACGGCCGACAAGGAAACCGCCAGGATCCTCAAGGGCACCGAGGTGCCATACCAGGAAACCAGCAAGAGCGGCGCCACTTCGGTCGCGTTCCGCGAAGCCTCGCTGTCGCTGGAGGTGACCCCGCAGATCACCCCGGACAACAAGGTGATCATGACCGTCAGGGTGACCAAGGACGAGCCGGATTACGTCAACGCACTGAACAATGTGCCGCCGATTCGCAAGAACGAGGTCAATGCCAAGGTACGCGTCATGGATGGCGAAACCATCGTGATCGGCGGCGTGTACTCGACTTCGCAAAACAATGTGGTCGACAAGGTGCCATTTTTCGGCGATCTGCCGTATGTTGGGCGGCTGTTTCGACGCGATGCATTACAAGAGAAAAAATCCGAGCTGCTGGTCTTCCTGACTCCGCGTATCATGAGTGACCAGGCGATTGCTGTGAGTCGTTGATTCTGTGCGAAATTTGATACTTGTGGGACCCATGGGTGCTGGTAAAAGCACCATCGGACGCCTATTGGCCAAAGAGCTGCGCCTGCTGTTCAAGGATTCCGACAAGGAAATCGAACTGCGCTGCGGCGCCAACATCCCGTGGATTTTCGACAAGGAAGGCGAGCCGGGTTTTCGTGACCGTGAACAGGCAATGATCGCCGAGCTGTGCGCACTCGACGGCGTGGTCCTGGCAACCGGTGGCGGTGCGGTGATGCGCGAGGCCAATCGTCAGGCACTGCGCCGGGGTGGTCGGGTGATCTACCTGCATGCCTCGGTGGAACAACAGGTTGGCCGTACCGCGCGCGACCGCAATCGCCCCCTGCTGCGCACGGCCAATCCCGAGGCAACCTTGCGTGCCCTGCTGGAGACCCGCGACCCGCTTTACCGCGAAATCGCCGACCTGGTGGTGGAAACCGACGAGCGGCCACCACGCATGGTGGTGATCGACATTCTCGAGCGCTTGCAGCAGTTGCCGCCCCGGTAACCCGGGACTATTCTCGGCCACCAGCGCCGAGGCGAGGTTGAACGTTACCGTGTGGCGCCGCCGCGAAGGCGCCGCGCTCAAGTACATTGTGGGGATACATGCAGACACTTAAGGTCGACCTGGGCGAGCGTAGCTACCCGATCTACATTGGCGAAGGCCTGCTGGACCAGCCCGAGTTGCTGGCGCCGCATATTGCCGGGCGGCAGGTTGCCATCGTTTCCAACGAAACCGTCGCGCCGCTGTATCTCCAACGCCTGAGCAAGACCCTGGGTGCCTATTCGGTACTGCCGGTGGTGTTGCCCGATGGCGAGGCCCACAAGAACTGGGAAACCCTGCAACTTGTCTTCGATGGCCTGCTGGCGGCGCGACACGACCGCCGTACCACCGTGGTCGCCCTGGGTGGCGGCGTGATCGGTGACATGGCCGGGTTCGCCGCGGCCTGCTACCAGCGGGGCGTCGACTTCATCCAGGTGCCGACCACCCTGTTGTCCCAGGTCGACTCCTCGGTTGGCGGCAAGACCGGCATCAATCACCCGCTGGGCAAGAACATGGTCGGTGCCTTCTATCAGCCCAATGCGGTGCTGATCGATACCACCACGCTCAAGACCCTGCCGGCACGCGAACTGTCCGCAGGGCTGGCGGAAGTGATCAAGTATGGCCTGATCTGCGACAAGCCCTTCCTCGCCTGGCTCGAAGAAAATATGCAGGCACTGCGTGCCCTCGACCCGACGGCGCTGACCGAAGCCATCCGCCGTTCCTGCGCGGCCAAGGCCGCAGTGGTAGGGGCTGACGAACGCGAGTCAGGCGTGCGGGCCACATTGAACCTGGGGCATACCTTCGGGCATGCCATCGAGACCCACATGGGCTATGGCGTGTGGCTGCACGGCGAAGCCGTGGCGGCTGGCACGGTGATGGCCCTGGAAATGTCCATGCGCCTTGGCTGGATCAACCAGGCCGAGCGCGATCGCGGAATCCGCCTGTTGCAGGACGCAGGTTTGCCGGTGGTGCCACCACAGGAAATGACCCCGGCGCATTTCATGGAGCACATGGCGGTCGACAAGAAGGTGCTCGACGGCCGTCTGCGTCTGGTGCTGCTGCGCCAGATGGGCGAGGCCGTAGTTACCGACGACTATCCGAAAGAGATACTACAGGCCACGTTGTCGGCGGATTACCGCGCGATCGTGGCCCAGCTTTGAGGTTGTGACAGCGCAATGACCAGTTTGCATGCCGATGAGGCCTTTCTCGACCATTACCAGTTGAGCCACGATCCGTTCGCACCCCGCGTGCCCGGTTTCAAGTTCTTCCCGGCCCAGCGCAAGCCGGTGCTCGGCCAGTTGCACCACCTGGCGCGTTACAGCCAATTGATGCTGGTGGTCAGCGGGCCGCTGGGCAGCGGCAAGACCCTGCTGCGCCAGGCCCTGGTGGCCAGCACCAACAAGCAGGCGGTGCAGAGCGTCGTGGTGTCTGCCCGTGGTGCCAGCGACGCGGCCAGTGTCCTTGGCCAGGTCGCCCAGAGCCTGGATGTGGCGCAGCCGGAAATGCAGGCAATCCTGGCCAAGGTGGTGCAATTGGCACTGACCGGCCAGGAAGTGTATTTGCTCGTGGACGATGCGGAACAACTTGACGAGTCGGCACTCCAAGCGTTGCTGGAATTGGCCGCAGGCGTACCGGAGGGGCGCCCGCATGTGTTCCTGTTCGGTGAACCTTCGCTGATTGCCGGGCTGGATGAGCTGAATATCGAGGAAGAGCGCTTCCACATCATCGAGCTCGCCCCCTACAGTGAAGAAGAAACCCGCGAGTACCTGGAGCAGCGCCTGGAAGGTGCTGGCCGGGGCATCGAGGTGTTCACCCGCGAACAGATCGTCGATATCCATGAAAATTCTGACGGTTGGCCTGGCAACATCAACCAGGTCGCCCGTGACACTTTGATCGAAGCCATGATCGCCAGCCGCTCGACGGCCAAGCGACCATCCATGGGGTTCAAGATGCCTAAAAAACACGTGCTCGCGTTGTCCGCTGTGGTCGTGGTCGCCGTAGCGGCCGCAGTATTGATGCCCAGGAAAGGCGACAAGGCGCCCGCCGAGGCACCCGTCGCCCAGGCACAGCTGCCGCTGGGTGAGGGCCAGGGCAATGGTGGCAACCCGGCCATCGAGTTCTCGGGTTCGTCCCAGCCGATGCCGCTACCACTGGTTGGCCAGTCGCAGCCGGTGATGCGCGAGCCGCTGGCCCAGGCTGCCGGCATGGGCGAGGGCGAAGAGGGCAGCCCGGCCGGTGATACCGCGCTGCAGCCTGGCAACCCGCCGCCTACCGTGACCACCATCGCGCCACCGCAGGGCGTGCAGGCGGGCCCGGCGCCAGTACCTGCCCAGCCTGTCGCCGTTGCGCCAGCCCAGCCGGTACAGCCACAGCCGGTTGCGCCTGCGCCCAAGCCTGTCGCAACCCAGCCTGTCAAGCCGGTTGCACCAGCCAAGCCAACCCCGGCGCCGACCCAGGTCGCCGTGGCCAAGCCAGCCGCCAAGCCTGCCGAGAAGCCAGCTGTTGGTGGCAGTGGCAACAGTGGCTGGTATGCCGGGCAGAAGCCGGGTAATTACGTGGTGCAAATCCTCGGCACCAGCTCCGAAGCGTCGGCCCAGGCGTTCGTCAAGGCCCAGGGTGGTGACTATCGCTACTTCAAGAAAAACCTCCAGGGCAAGCCGCTGTACGTCGTCACTTACGGCAACTTTGCCAACCGTGATGCGGCGGTTGCGGCAATCAAGAACTTGCCAGCGAAGGTCCAGGCTGGTAAACCTTGGCCACGTACCGTCGGCAGCGTTCAACAAGAGCTTGCCACGGCTCGCTGATCACCTTCCGGGCGGCAACACCCCGCTGCCCAGTTGCTGAGCGATTACAGAACTTCGACTAGCCTGCTGCGCCTGAGCGCGGCAGGCTTTTCTGTCCCAGACTGCCGGCCAAAAGCCTCTCTTGCAGTCATGGCTGAAACGCTTCAGACTCGAGCCAAGCCCTATCACGGCGAATGGCGTAAAAAATTCAAAATCGCGACATGAATTTTCAATGGTGAGACATGAAAATTTGTGAGCATCGCTGTCGCTGTGCAACAATGGTTTTCCATGGCCACCGCAAAAAGCTGGCGTTTGATCGGCGTGGATGGTAAGTGGTTGTTAAAAAAGAGATTTACCTCCGTTGAGAGGTGAACCTGGTGAGAATGTGTCTATGAAAACAGGTCTGTACCATCCCGAAGAATTCAAGGACAACTGTGGTTTTGGCCTGATCGCCCACATGACGGGTGAACCGAGCCACCACCTACTGCAAACCGCCATGCAGGCGCTGACTTGCATGACCCACCGCGGCGGCATCAACGCCGACGGCAAGACCGGTGACGGTTGCGGTCTGCTCATGCAGAAGCCTGATCAGTTCCTGCGCGCCGTGGCCCAGGAACATTTCGCCGTCGAGCTGCCCAGGCAGTACGCCGTCGGCATGGTGTTCTTCAACCAGGACCCGGTTAAAGCCGAAGCCGCCCGTGCCAACATGGACCGCGAAATCCTCGCAGCCGGCCTCAAGTTGGTCGGCTGGCGCAAGGTGCCGATCGACACCAGCGTGCTCGGCCGCCTGGCTCTGGAGCGCCTGCCGCAGATCGAGCAGGTGTTCATCGGTGGTGAAGGCCTCAGCGACCAGGAATTCGCCATCAAGCTGTTCAGTGCCCGTCGCCGTTCGTCCGTGGCCAACGCCCACGACGCCGACCACTACATCTGTAGCTTCTCGCACAAGACCATCATCTACAAAGGCCTGATGATGCCGCGCGATCTGGCGGCGTTCTATCCGGACCTGGGTGACGAGCGCCTGCAAACCGCGATCTGCGTGTTCCACCAGCGCTTCTCTACCAATACCTTGCCGAAATGGCCGCTGGCGCAGCCATTCCGCTTCCTCGCCCACAATGGCGAGATCAACACCATCACTGGCAACCGCAACTGGGCCATGGCCCGTCGCACCAAGTTCGCCAACGACCTGATCCCTGACCTCGAAGAACTCGGCCCGCTGGTCAACCGCGTCGGTTCCGACTCTTCGAGCATGGACAACATGCTCGAGCTGATGGTTACCGGTGGCATCGACCTGTTCCGTGGTGTGCGCATGCTGGTGCCGCCTGCCTGGCAGAACGTCGAGACCATGGACGCCGACCTGCGCGCCTTCTACGAATACAACTCCATGCACATGGAGCCATGGGATGGCCCGGCCGGTATCGTCATGACCGAAGGCCGCCACGCGGTGTGCCTGCTCGATCGCAACGGCCTGCGCCCGGCGCGCTGGGTGACCACCAAGAACGGCTACATCACCCTGGCGTCGGAAATCGGCGTATGGGACTACAAGCCCGAGGACGTCATCGCCAAGGGCCGTGTCGGTCCGGGTCAGATCTTCGCCGTCGACACCGAAACCGGTCAGATCCTCGACACCGATGCGATCGACAACCGCCTGAAGTCGCGCCACCCGTACAAGCGCTGGCTGCGTCAGCACGCCACGCGCATCCAGGCGACGCTGACCGACGACCAGGGCGTGGCCAGCTACGACGCTGACCAGCTCAAGCAGTACATGAAGATGTTCCAGGTTACCTTCGAAGAGCGTGACCAGGTGCTGCGCCCGCTCGGTGAGCAGGGCCAGGAAGCGGTCGGTTCGATGGGTGACGACACGCCGATGGCGGTGCTGTCGCAGCGCGTGCGCTCGCCTTACGACTTCTTCCGCCAGCAGTTCGCCCAGGTGACCAACCCGCCGATCGACCCGCTGCGCGAAGCGATCGTCATGTCGCTGGAAATCTGCCTCGGCGCCGAGCGCAACATCTTCCAGGAGTCCCCGGAGCACGCTTCGCGGGTGATCCTCAGCTCGCCGGTCATCTCGCCTGCCAAGTGGCGCTCGCTGATGAACCTGGAGCGCGAAGGCTTCGACCGCCAGCTGATCGACCTCAATTATGAAGAGAGCGTCGGCCTGGAAGCAGCCATCCGCAACATCGCCGACCAGGCTGAAGAAGCGGTGCGCAGCGGCAAGACCCAGCTGGTGCTGAGCGACCGCTACATCGCCCCGGGCAAGCTGCCGGTACATGCGTCGCTGGCCGTTGGCGCGGTGCACCATCGCCTGACCGAACAGGGCCTGCGCTGCGACAGCAACATCCTGGTGGAAACCGCTACCGCTCGCGACCCGCACCACTTCGCCGTGCTGCTGGGCTTCGGTGCCTCGGCCGTGTACCCGTACCTGGCCTACGAAGTGCTGGCCGACCTGATCCGCACCGGCGAAGTGCTGGGTGACCTGGACGAAGTCTTCAAGTACTACCGCAAGGGCATCTCCAAGGGCCTGTTGAAGATCCTGTCGAAGATGGGCATCTCGACCATCGCCTCGTACCGCGGTGCGCAGCTGTTCGAAGCCATCGGCCTGTCCGAGGAAGTGGTTGGCCTGAGCTTCAAGGGCGTGTCCAGCCGCATCAAGGGGGCGCGCTTCGAAGACCTGGAAAGCGACCAGAAACTGCTGGCTGCCGAAGCCTGGAGCGCGCGCAAGCCTATCCAGCAAGGTGGCCTGCTGAAGTTCGTCCACGGTGGTGAATACCACGCCTACAACCCGGACGTAGTCAACACTCTGCAGGCTGCCGTGCAGCAGGGCGACTACGCCAAATTCAAGGAATACACCACGCTGGTCGACCAGCGCCCGGTGTCGATGATCCGCGACCTGCTGAAGGTGAAAGTGGCTGACCAGCCGCTGCCGCTGGAGCAGATCGAGCCGCTGGAGGCCATTCTCAAGCGCTTCGACTCCGCTGGTATTTCGCTGGGCGCATTGTCGCCAGAGGCGCATGAGGCGTTGGCCGAGGCCATGAACCGCCTGGGTGCGCGCTCCAACTCCGGTGAGGGCGGTGAAGACCCTTCGCGCTACGGCACTATCAAGAGCTCGAAGATCAAGCAGGTAGCCACCGGTCGCTTTGGCGTGACCCCGGAATACCTGGTCAATGCCGAAGTACTGCAGATCAAGGTTGCCCAGGGCGCCAAGCCCGGCGAGGGCGGCCAGCTGCCAGGCGGCAAGGTCAACGGCCTGATTGCCAAGCTGCGCTACGCGGTGCCGGGTGTGACCCTGATTTCGCCACCACCGCACCATGACATCTACTCGATCGAAGACCTGGCGCAGCTGATCTACGACCTCAAGCAGGTCAACCCGCAAGCCCTGGTGTCGGTCAAGCTGGTTGCCGAAGCTGGCGTCGGCACCATCGCTGCCGGTGTGGCCAAGGCCTATGCGGACTTGATTACCATCTCGGGTTACGACGGTGGTACCGGTGCTTCGCCGCTGACCTCGATCAAGTACGCTGGCGCCCCGTGGGAGCTGGGCCTGGCCGAAACCCACCAGACCCTGCGCGGCAACGACCTGCGCGGCAAGGTCCGGGTGCAGACCGACGGTGGCCTGAAAACCGGCCTGGACGTGATCAAGGCGGCGATCCTCGGCGCCGAGAGCTTCGGCTTCGGTACCGCTCCGATGATCGCCCTGGGCTGCAAGTACCTGCGCATCTGCCACCTGAACAACTGCGCTACCGGCGTCGCCACCCAGAACGACAAGCTGCGCAAGGACCACTACATCGGCACCGTCGACATGGTGA
The DNA here is from genome assembly GCF_916618955.1 of Pseudomonas sp. Marseille-Q3773. Classification (NCBI taxonomy): domain Bacteria; kingdom Pseudomonadati; phylum Pseudomonadota; class Gammaproteobacteria; order Pseudomonadales; family Pseudomonadaceae; genus Pseudomonas; species Pseudomonas sp. Marseille-Q3773. Next base: position 4,059,591 of record NZ_OU745390.1, on the reverse strand, counting down.
TCAACTTCTTCACCTTCGTCGCCGAAGAAACCCGTGAATGGCTGGCCAAGCTGGGCGTGCGCAGCCTGGGCGAGTTGATCGGGCGTACCGACCTGCTCGATGTACTGCCAGGCGACACCGAGCGCCAGCAGTACCTCGACCTCTCGCCGCTGCTGGGCAGCCCGCACATCCCGGCGGACAAGCCGCAGTTCTGTGAAGTCGACAAGAACCCGCCGTTCGACCAGGGCGAGCTGGCCGAGAAGATGGTTGAAATGGCCATGCCGGCCATTCGCGACCAGGCGGGTGGTGAGTTCAGCCTCGACATCTGCAACTGCGACCGCTCCATCGGTGCACGTGTATCGGGCGAAATCGCCCGCCTGCACGGCAACCAGGGCATGGCCGCGGCGCCGATCACCTTCCGCTTCAAGGGCACTGCGGGCCAGAGCTTCGGCGTGTGGAACGCGGGTGGCCTGAACCTGCACCTGGAAGGCGACGCCAACGACTACGTCGGCAAGGGCATGACCGGTGGCAAGGTCACCATCGTGCCGCCAGCCGGCAGCCCGTTCGAAACCCAGCACAGCGCCATCGTCGGCAACACCTGCCTGTACGGCGCGACTGGCGGCAAGCTGTTCGCCGCCGGTACCGCGGGCGAGCGCTTCGCTGTGCGTAACTCTGGCGCCCACGCTGTTGTCGAGGGTACTGGCGATCACTGCTGTGAATACATGACCGGCGGCTTTGTCTGCGTCCTGGGCAAGACCGGTTACAACTTCGGTTCTGGCATGACTGGCGGCTTCGCCTACGTGCTCGACATGGACAATACCTTCGTCGACAAGCTCAACCACGAGCTGGTGGAAATCCAGCGGATCAGTGGTGAAGCGATGGAGGCCTATCGCAGCCACCTGGCGCGGGTCCTTGCCGAGTACGTCGAGGAGACCGGCAGCGAGTGGGGGCGTGAGCTCTCGGAGAACCTGGACGACTACGTGCGGCGCTTCTGGCTGGTCAAGCCGAAGGCGGCCAACCTGAAGCAACTGCTGTCCAGCACCCGTGCCAACCCGCAGTAACAACAGCTGCAAGTGACGGCCCCGTGCGCGGGGCCTGTCGTGCTCAAGTGATCGTCTTGCAGCTTGCAGCCTGAGGCTGGCAACTGCGGTAAAGAGGTTTTTGAAAAATGGCTGAACGTCTGAACAACGACTTCCAGTTCATCGAAGTGGGCCGCAAGGACCCGAAGAAAAAGCTGCTGCGCCAGCGCAAGAAAGAGTTCGTGGAAATCTACGAGCCGTTCAAGCCGCAGCAGTCCGTGGAGCAGGCGCACCGCTGCCTGGGCTGCGGTAACCCGTATTGCGAATGGAAGTGCCCGGTCCACAACTTCATCCCCAACTGGCTGAAGCTGGTCTCCGAAGGCAACATCCTGGCGGCGGCCGAGCTGTCGCACCAGACCAACACCCTGCCGGAAGTGTGCGGCCGCGTATGCCCGCAGGACCGCCTGTGCGAGGGTGCCTGCACCCTCAATGACGGCTTCGGCGCGGTAACCATCGGCTCGGTCGAGAAGTACATCACCGACACCGCCTTCGCCATGGGCTGGCGCCCGGACATGTCCAAGGTCAAGCCAACCGGCAAGCGCGTCGCCATCATCGGCGCCGGCCCCGCCGGCCTGGGCTGTGCCGACGTGCTGGTACGCGCTGGCGTGACCCCGGTGGTATTCGACCGCAACCCGGAAATCGGCGGCCTGCTGACCTTCGGCATTCCCGAATTCAAGCTGGAAAAGACCGTGCTCAGCAACCGCCGCGAAGTGTTCACCGGCATGGGAATCGAGTTCCGCCTGAACACCGAGGTGGGCAAGGACGTGACCATGGAACAACTGCTCGCCGAGTACGACGCGGTGTTCATGGGCATGGGTACCTACACCTACATGAAGGGTGGCTTCCCCGGTGAGGACCTGCCGGGCGTGCATGACGCGCTGGACTTCCTGATTGCCAACGTCAACCGCAACCTGGGCTTCGAGAAGTCGCCGGAAGATTTCGTCGACATGCAGGGCAAGAAGGTGGTGGTGCTCGGTGGTGGTGACACCGCGATGGACTGCAACCGCACCTCGATCCGCCAGGGCGCCAAGTCGGTGACCTGTGCCTATCGCCGTGATGAGGCGAACATGCCGGGTTCGCGCCGTGAGGTGAAGAACGCCAAGGAAGAGGGCGTGAAGTTCCTGTACAACCGCCAGCCAATCGCCATTGTCGGTGAGGACAAGGTTGAAGGCGTGAAGGTGGTCGAGACCCGTCTCGGCGAGCCGGATGCCCGTGGCCGTCGTAGCCCCGAGCCGATTCCAGGTTCCGAAGAGATCCTGCCGGCCGATGCCGTGGTGATCGCCTTCGGCTTCCGCCCGAGCCCGGCGCCGTGGTTCGAGCAGCATGGCATCCAGTTGGACAGCCAGGGCCGTGTGGTGGCACCGGAGAAGGGCAAGTACAAGCACCAGACCAGCAACCCGAAAGTGTTTGCCGGTGGCGACATGGTGCGCGGTTCGGACTTGGTGGTGACGGCTATCTTTGAAGGTCGTACTGCTGCCGAAGGGATCTTGGACTACCTCGAAGTCTGATTTTCCAACATTCGCGGGCACGCCCGCTCCCACAGGGGCCACCCCAGGACCTGTGGGAGCGGGCGCGCCCGCGAAGCTTTTGTATACAAGTTTGCTTGATCCATGGCATCCAATAGACAAAACGCATGGCCCTGGCCGTGCCTTTTGCGCTGGCGTCTGAGAAAATGCCCGCACTTTTTTTCCGGATGCCGACATGACTGCCCTGAAGAACGATCGTTTCCTGCGTGCACTGCTCAAGCAACCCGTGGACGTTACCCCAGTGTGGATGATGCGCCAGGCCGGCCGCTATCTGCCGGAGTACCGCGCCAGCCGCGCCAAGGCCGGTGACTTCATGAGCCTGTGCATGAACCCGCAGTTCGCCTGCGAGGTCACCCTGCAGCCGCTGGACCGCTACCCGCTGGATGCGGCGATCCTGTTCTCGGACATTCTCACCATCCCCGACGCCATGGGCCTGGGCTTGTACTTCGAAACCGGCGAAGGCCCGCGTTTCAAGAAGGTCATCAGCAGCCCGGCCGATATCGAAGCGCTGCCGATCCCCGATCCACAGAAAGACCTCGACTATGTGATGGACGCGGTCAGCACCATCCGCCGCGAGCTCAACGGCCGCGTGCCGCTGATCGGCTTCTCCGGTAGCCCATGGACCTTGGCCACCTACATGGTCGAAGGCGGCTCGTCGAAGGACTTCCGCAAGACCAAGGCAATGGCCTACGACAACCCGCAGGCCCTGCACCTGCTGCTGGACAAGCTGGCCCAGGCGGTGACCAGCTACCTCAACGGGCAGATCCTCGCCGGCGCCCAAGCCGTGCAGATCTTCGACACCTGGGGCGGCAACCTGTCTGCGGCGGCCTACCAGGAATTCTCCCTGGCCTACATGCGCAAGATCGTCAGCGGCCTGATCCGCGAGCATGAAGGGCGCAAGGTGCCGGTGATCCTGTTCACCAAGAACGGTGGCCTGTGGCTGGAAAGCATCGCTGAAGCGGGCGCCGACGCGCTGGGCCTGGACTGGACCTGCGAGATTGGCGACGCTCGCCGCCGTGTGGGTGACAAGGTGGCGCTGCAGGGCAACATGGACCCGACCGTGCTGTACGCCAAGCCCGAAGCCATTCGCAACGAAGTCGCGCGGATCCTGGCCAGTTACGGCCATGGCACAGGCCACGTGTTCAACCTCGGCCACGGCATCACCCCGGAAGTCGACCCGGAGCACGCTGGCGTGTTCATCAATGCCGTGCATGAGCTGTCGGCGCAATACCATCAGTGAGTTGCTCGCTGAAAACCAAAGCCCGGCCCTGTGCCGGGCTTTTTGTCGCGTTAAGTTTTAATTCAGCGATCGTCGCTAATCTGGTCCCATCGAAACCGAAACAGGACCTGATTCTCATGAAAGCACGTTATCTTGCGTTGATCCTCGCCCCCTTGTTCAGCACTGCCGCTCTGGCTGCCAGCTACACCGGGCCGGGCGCCCAGTCGGTTACTACCGTAGCTGCGGCCAACGATGCTGCCGATGACACCCCAGTGGTACTGCAAGGCTACGTGACCAAGAAAATCAACAACGACGACAAGTACGAGTTCAAAGACAACACCGGCACCATCACCGTTGAAATCGATGATGAAGACCTGCCGCCGACGCAGTTCAACGACAAGACCAAGGTAAAGCTGACCGGTGAGGTAGAGAAGCACCTGATGAGCCGGGAAGTGGATGTAGACAGGGTCGAAATCATCAACTGAGCCGAGATTCAGGGGCCGCAAAGCGGCCCCAAGGTTCATACCGACTTAGGTGCCAGCTTGCTCAGGTGCAGCGCCACCAGCAACGCCACCGCCAGCAGGCTGCCGATGAACAGCCCGATGCCGTTCCAGCCCCACTGGTGCCAGAACACCCCGCCCGCCGTACCGGCTACACTCGACCCCGCGTAATAGCTGAACAAGTACAGCGACGAGGCCTGCCCCTTGGCTCTCAGCGCCCGGCGACCGATCCAGCTGCTGGCCACCGAATGCGCGCCAAAGAAGCCGAAGGTGAACACCAGCATGCCCACGATCACCGCTACCAGCGGGCTGGCCAAGGTCATCAGCATGCCACTCGCCATCACCACGATACTGGCCCAGAACACCTTGCGCCGGCCCAGCTTGTCGGCCAGGGCGCCGACCTGCGCCGAGCTGTAGATGCCCGACAGGTACACCACCGACAGCAAGCCGACCAGCGCCTGGTTCATGTGGTAGGGCCCGGCCAGCAGGCGATAGCCGATGTAGTTGAACAGGGTGACGAAGGCGCCCATCAGCAGGAAGGCTTCAAGGAACAGCCAGGGCAGGCCGGCATCCTTGAAGTGCATGACAAAGCCATCCAGCAGGCTACGCGGATTCATCGCCTGTGGGCGGAAGTTGCGCGATTCGGGCAGCACCTTCCAGAACACCAGCGCGGCCGCCAGGGCCAGGCCACCGATGGTCAGCATCGCCGCATGCCAGCTGACGAAATCGATCAGTACCCCTGTGATCAGGCGCCCGCTCATGCCGCCAATGGCATTGCCGCCAATGTACAGGCCCATGGCCAGGCCGATGTGCTGCGGGTGGATCTCTTCGCTGAGGTAGGTCATCGCCACTGCCGCCAAGCCGCTCAGGGACAGGCCGACCAAGGCACGGGTGGCCAGGACCAGCTCCCAACTTGGCATCACCGCGCTGGCCAAGGTGGAGAGGGCCGCACAGGCCAGGGCAAACACCATCACCGGCTTGCGGCCGATGCGGTCGGAAATGGGCCCGGTAACCAACAGGCCGAACGCCAGCATCGCCGTCGAGACCGACAGCACCAGGCTGCTCTGCGCTGCGTTGATTGCAAATTCCTTTGACAGCAGCGGCATCATCGGCTGCACGCAATACAACAGCGCGAAGGTGGCGAAGCCGCCGCTGAACAAGGCCAGCACGGTTTTCATGAACGCAGGCGTGCCCTTTTCGATCCACATTTCGTTCAAGGAGGCGGGTTCTGGCTCGGCGGGAAGGGGCGCTACAGCAGTTTTCACGGGTGGGGACCTCTGGCGCAATGAAAAAAAGCATATAGCTGGCTAATGATTAGTTCCAATATATTGTTCGACCTATTTAAGATGTTTGACGACTTGTTCGGAGCCGATCATGGAATTGCGCCATCTGCGTTACTTCATCGCCGTGGCCGAAGAGCTGCACTTTGGCCGCGCCGCCCTCCAGCTGGGCATTTCGCAGCCGCCCCTGAGCCAGCAGATCCAGGCGCTGGAGCAGGAGCTGGGCGCACGGCTGTTCGAGCGTACCAACCGGCGGGTCGAGCTGAGCGAGGCGGGGCGGTTGTTCCTCGACGAAGCCCGCCAGGTGCTGGCGCAGGTGGAAAAAGCCGCCGATGTGGCCCGACGTGCGCAGTTGGGCGAGTTGGGCGAAATGAAGATCGGCTTCACGTCCTCGGCCCCGTTCACCTCGAAGATCCCCAAGGCCATCCATGCGTTCCGCCAGCGTTTCCCGGCGGTGCACCTGAACCTCAGGGAAATGAGCAGCCGCGATGTCGCCGAGGGGGTGTTCGATGAATCCATAGAGGTAGGGCTGATGCGGCCGATGCCGCTGCCGGAAGGCCTGGTCGCCACCGAGCTGTTCAGCGAGCCGCTGGTAGCGGTAATCAACGCATCGCACCCGCTGGCCGAAGGAACCCAGCATGGCGTGTACATGGCGGCGCTGGCCCATGAGCCGTTCGTGTTCTTCCCGCGCAGTTATGGCAGCGGCCTGCATGCGCAGCTGTTGAGCCTGGCGCGGCAGGCGGGCTTCAGCCCGCATTTTGCCCAGGAAGCGGGGGAAGCGATGACCATCATCGGCCTGGTGTCGGCGGGGTTGGGGGTCTCGGTACTGCCGGCCTCCTTCCAGCGCATGCGCATCGAAGGCGTGGTGTACCGCACCCTGCTCGATGACGGGGCTATGACGGCGGTGTGGCTGGTACAGCGCGAGCGCGGCAGGTCGGCAATGGCCAGGGCCTTTGCCGATTTGGTGGTCGGTCAGGCCTATGACTGACGACCTGCAGGAATGAACGGCAAATGGCGCTGGCCATTGCCGCAGCGCCGCCACATACTCGGGCATTCGTTGAAACACGGAGGTCTATCATGCGGCGCGTGGTGTTCAATCAGAAAGGTGGCGTGGGCAAGTCGAGCATCGCCTGCAACCTGGCGGCGGTCAGTGCCAATGAAGGCTACCGGACCCTGCTGATCGACCTGGATGCCCAGGCCAATTCGACCCAGTACCTCACCGGCCTCACCGGCGAGGACATCCCCATGGGCATCGCCGACTTCTTCAAGCAGAGCCTGTCCAGCGGGCCGTTCAGCAAGAAAAACAAGGTCGATATCTACGAAACCCCCTTTGACAACCTGCACGTGGTCACCGCCACCGCCGAACTGGCCGACCTGCAGCCGAAGCTGGAGGCCAAGCACAAGATCAACAAGCTGCGCAAGCTGCTCGACGAACTGGACGAGGACTACGAGCGGATCTATATCGATACCCCGCCGGCTCTGAACTTCTATGCGGTTTCTGCACTGATCGCCGCTGATCGCGTACTGATTCCCTTCGACTGCGACAGCTTTTCACGCCAGGCCCTGTATGGCCTGCTGGCCGAGATCGAAGAGCTCAAGGAAGACCACAACGAAGACCTGGTAGTCGAAGGCATCGTGGTCAACCAGTTCCAGTCCCGTGCCAGCCTGCCGCAGCAGATGCTCGATGAGCTGCTGGAGGAGGGGTTGCCGGTGCTACCGGTGTATCTGGGCAGCTCGGTGAAGATGCGTGAATCGCACCATGCCAGCCTGCCGCTGATTCACCTGGAGCCCAGGCACAAGCTGACCCAGCAGTTTGTCGAGTTGCATGATTTGCTTGAGGAGAATGGCTGAGGATCTTCAGCGCCTATGAGACCGAGCGCCGCGCGGGCGGCGCTCGATCTCATAGGCGCCACCTTACATAGGGTGTTCGCCTGGTCGCCCTGATGCAGTCCGAAGCGGAACAAATGTTTCACCGCGATAGAGCGACATGAAGATGCTCATTACCCTATCCGAACGGAGCCCTAAACCCCCTGGCTACGCAGCCATTCCAGCAACGACTGGAGTGGAAACGCCCCGGCCTGGCGGCTGATCTCGCGGCCGTTCTTGAACAGGATCAGGCTGGGAATCGAGCGGATGCCCAGTTGTCCGGCGAGGTTGCGGTTGGCCTCGCTGTCGAGCTTGGCCAGGCGGCAGCGGCCGCTTAGCTGGCGCGCGGCCTGTTCGAAGGTCGGGGCGAAGGATTTGCACGGGCCGCACCAGTCGGCCCAGACGTCGATCAGCAGTGGCAGGTCGCCCTTGATCTGGCTGGCATAGTTGGCTTCGCTGAGTTCGAACGGGGTACTCAGCAGCACGTCCTGCTTGCAGCGGCCGCATTTCGGGGCGTCACCCAGGCGCGCCGCCGGCAGGCGGTTGAGGCCGTTGCAATGGGGGCAGGGGATTACCAGTGGATCGGACATGTGAACTCCTTGAACATTACGAAGAACAGCTGATTTCCAGATGCTTGCCCCACTCCGGTGGGCGCTCGGCGTAGGCCTGCATACCGGCCTGCTCTTCAAATGGCTTGCTCAACACCTGATGCAAACGCCGTACTTCACTGTAGTCGCCCGCTTCCGCCGCTTCGATGGCTTTCTGCGCCAGGTAGTTGCGCAGCACATACAGCGGGTTGACCGCATGCATCCGCTCCCGACGCCCATCGGCATTAGCCGCTTCACGCTCGCAACGGGCCAGGTAGTCCGCACCCCAGGCATCGAAACCGGCCAGGTCGATGAAGTCGTCGCGCACCACTTTCAGCGCTTCGGCTACCGGCTTGTCACCCAGCTTGCGGAAGAACAGGTTGTAGTCCACGCCACCGCTCTGCATGCGCTGCAACAGGCGCTCGACCAACGCCATGTCGTCGTCCTCGGCAGTGGTCAGGCCCAGGCGGCGGCGCATCAGGTCGAGGTAATGGGCCTGGTAAAGCGGCAGGAACAGCCCCAGCGCCTCCTTCAGGGGTTCCACTTCGATCACTGTGGTCAGCGCCTGGGCCAGGGCACTGAGGTTCCAGTGGGCGATTGGTACCTGGTTGGCATAGCTGTAGCGGCCACGGTCGTCGGAGTGGTTGCAGATGAAGTTGACATCGAAGTCGTCCAGGAACGCATAAGGGCCGAAGTCGAAGGTAATGCCGAGAATCGACATGTTGTCGGTGTTCATCACGCCGTGGCAGAAGCCATAGGCCTGCCAACGGGCAATCAGTTCGGCGTTGCGCTCGACGATGCTGCGGAACATGGCCAGGTAGGGCTGCTCGGCGTCACGGCATTCGGGATAGTGCTGTTCCAGCACATGGTCGATCAGCACGCGCTGCTGCTCGGGCTGCTTGGTGTAGTAGAAGTATTCGAAATGGCCGAAACGCACATGGCTTGGCGCCAGGCGGGTGAGCATGGCCGCGCTTTCACGGGTTTCACGCCATACCGGGGTGCTGGAGCCGATGACGCATAGCGCCCGGCTGGTGGCGATGCCCAGGGCGTGCAGGGCTTCCGAGGCGAGGAACTCGCGGATCGACGAGCGCAGCACGGCGCGGCCGTCGCCCATGCGTGAGTAAGGGGTCTGGCCGGCGCCCTTGAGGTGCAGGTCCCAGTGCTCGCCGGCATCATTGAGCACTTCGGCCAGCAGCAGGCCGCGGCCATCACCCAGCCGTGGGTTGTACGAGCCGAACTGGTGACCGGAATAGACCATCGCCCGTGGGTCGGCCTGGTCCCACAGCTTGTGGCCGCTGAACAGCTCGGCGAACAGCGGCAGTTCGGCCTGCGCCGGGTCGAGGTCGAGCAGGGCCATGGCCGACTCGCTTGCAACCACCAGGCGTGGCTCTGCGATGGGCTCGGGCAGTACCTGGGTGGAGAACGCATCGCCCAGGCGGGCGAAGCGGTTGTCGAAGGTGAGTTGGTCGAGGGCTTTCACAGGCCGGCTCCTGGGGTTGAGTGTCCGGGGCCGCGCTACGGCCCCTCGCGAGCTTGCCCGCGAACGAGGGCAAAGACCTCGCGGGGGTTGCCCAGAATAAAGCATTGGAACGTTCTCAGGCCGAAGCAGTGCCATCCGATTTCGGCTGCTCTATTGGAACCAGCTGTTGCTTGCCGCCTTTAGGGTCCATCAGGAATACCTCCACCTGGCGTACCGAGATCTTGATGTTGTGCGCCTTGAACTCACGGTTGATGTAGCGGTTGATCTCATCCAGGGTCGGGTTGCGGTCGCCCAGGTCGCGCACGTGCATGCGCAGCTCGTGGTCCAGTGAGCTTTCGCCGAAGTTGAGGAAATACACGATCGGCTCCGGGTCCTTTAGCACCCGTGGGTTCTCATGGGCACCCTTGAGCAGCAGGTCGCGTACCAGGTCCAGGTCGGAGCCGTAGTCGATGCCCAGCTTCAGTGTCACCCGGGTGACCGTGTCGGTCAGCGACCAGTTGATCAGTTGACCGGTGATGAAGGTCTTGTTGGGGACGATGATGTCCTTGCGGTCGAAATCGGTGATGGTGGTGGCGCGGATGCGGATCTTGCTCACCGTGCCCGAGAGGTTGCCGATGGTGATGGTGTCGCCGATACGCACCGGGCGTTCGAACAGGATCATGATGCCGGAAATGAAGTTGGCGAAGATTTCCTGCATGCCGAAGCCCAGGCCCACCGACAACGCGGCCACCAGCCACTGCAGCTTGTCCCAGCTGACCCCGAGGGTAGACAGGGTACTGACGATGCCGACGCCGACGATGGTGTATGACAACAGCGTGGTGGTGGCGTAGGCGCTGCCCTGGGCCAGGTTCAGGCGTGACAGCACCAGCACTTCCAGCAGGCCTGGCAAGTTGCCGGCCAAGGCAAAGGTAATGCCGACGATGACCAGGGCACCGAGCAGGTCGCCGAGGCTGATCGGCACCATGCTGGCGGCGGCGCCGGTGCCGCTGGTGTATTCATACAGGACAAAGTTGTTGAGGTAGGCGAACACCGAGATCAGGTCCGACCACACCCAGTACAGGCCGGCAATGAAGCCGCCGAGCAGGGCCAGGCGGATCAGGCGCAGCGATTGCTGGTTGACCTGCTCGATGTCCAGCGTCGGCTCTTCACTGATGACTTCGCCATCCAGCCCTTCCTTGGCCGCCGCCCGTTTGCTCAGCGCGCGCTGGTAGGCCAGGCGCCGTGCGGCCACCGACAGCCCGCGCACGAATGCGGCCTCGATCACCAGCCAGAACAGCAGCAGGTAGAGGGTGTAGATCAGCCGGTCGGTGAGCTTCAGCGCGGTGTAGTAGTAGCCGAAGCACACGGCCACGAACAGGGCGATGGGCAGTGCGGTGAAGGCCACGCCCACGGCCTTGCGGAACAGCGAGGTGTCGCGGTGCGCGGGGCTGCTGAGCAGCAGGCGGCTGAGCAGCCAGGCCATCAGGGCATAGCAGGTCAGCACCACGCCGATGCCCAGCACATCGTCGGCCAGCGCCGATGGCTGATGTTCGGCCACGGCCACCACGCCGACCAGCGCCAGCACCACGGTGCCCAGGCGGCGTACCCAGCCGCGCAGGAACTCGACCTGCGGCTTGTGCCAGCGGAAATGGATTTCCGCCACGCCACCTGGGGCGAGGATGCGATAGGCGGTGTAGAACACCAGCCAGGCCTGGGCCAGCTGCCAGAGGGCGGCGCCGAGGTTGGCGTTCTGCCCACGGGCGTCGATCTGCAGGGCATAGCTGCACAGGGCCAGGCCCAGGCTGACCGGCATTGCCAGCAGGATGTTGATGAGGATCGCCTGCGGTGTATGCCACTGGCTGTCGCGACGGAAATGGCCGATGTCCTGGTGCACCTTGCCCAGGCGCTGGTACAGGTACTTGCGCCGCCACAGCAGGGCGCCGATCACCAGCAGCAGCGGCAGGAACAGCAACGGCCGCTGGCTGAGGCCGTCGGCCAGTTCATTCAGGCCCGAGCCCCACGGCAGGTTGGCGACCTGGTCGGCCAGGCGCTCCGGCACGTAACGCAGCCAGTCCCAGTCCAGCGGCTTGTTGCTGGGGATCCAGAACATCTGCTCGTCGAGGGTGGTACGCAGGCTCTGGGCGGTGCCCAGCAATTGCTTCTGGTTGAGCTGCAACGTGATCGATTCGTTGAGCAGTGCCGACAGTTCGCGGTTCAGCCGTTCCAGCAGGTCGCTGCGGGTGATGGCTACTTCCAGCAGGGCCTTGCGTAGCTGAGGCGTCACCTCTTCCTGTGGTTGTGCCGCCAGCAGCTTGTCGACGTAGGTGACCGGGCTGCTCATCTGCTCGCGCTGCTGGTTGACCTCGAACTGGTACAGGCGGGTGTCGGCGATCTGGTCGGCCAGGTCGCGGTCCAGTTTCAGGTGCGGCAGGGTCTGCTTTTGCTTGTAGAGAATCTTGGACAGCAGCAGGCTGCCTTTGAGCACGTTGATCTGTTCGTCCAGCGCCTGGTCAGCCTGGGTCAGGCTGTCCAACTGTTGCTTGGTGCGCAGGTTCTGCTGGGTCAGTTCGTTGAGCCGGTCGGTGCTCTTGAGCAGATAGTCGGAGAGCTTGAGGTTGACCGCGCTTTCGGTGGCCAGCAGGCTGCTGCCACCGGCCTTCTGGGCCTCGATCGATTGCTGGGTGACGGCTTCCTGGGACTGGGCCAGACGCTTGTCGTTGATCAGTGTCTGCAGGTCCTGGATTTCCTGCTCCAGGCGCGCCGCGCGCTCGATCAGCAAGTCGTGGCGGGCATTGCCGAGGTCCTGCAGCAGGCTGTTGCCAGCCAGCTCCTGGCGGCGTAGCAGGGTAAGCGCGTTGAGCGAGGCCAGTTCGGCATTCAGCTGGTTGCGTTGGTCGGCGTTGATCGGTTTGCCGGCATCCTTGCCGGTCTTGAGGATGCTGTTGATCTGCTGGGTGCGCGCCTGGGCATTGCTGATTTCCGCCTGGGCGCGTTCCGGACGGGTCTGCGAATTGATGATCAGGCTGTTGGCTTCGGACAGTGCCTTCTGCAGCTCGCCCTGCTGGTTGCTGCGCTCGCCGAGCATCTGCTCCAGTTGCGGCACGCTGAGGCTGGCATAGCGCTGGGCCACCGGCTGTGGCTTGCTTTCCTTGAGCTTGGCCAGTTCGCGCTGGCTGTCGCTGGTTTCCTTCGGGGCCCCGGCCAGCTGCTGCTTGAGCGCGGCGAGCTTCTTCTCGTTGTCTTCCTTGCTGGCGAGCAGGCTGAGGGTTTGCTCCAGGACCTGCTGCAGGGCTTTCTGCTCCGCCTCGGGCAGCTTGCGCTCGGCGATCTTGTCGAGGCTGTTCTGGATGCTGGCGGTGGTCGGGGCTTCTGCCGCAGTGGCTGCAAAAGAGAGAGACAGGCACAGCCCGAGCAGGGCTGTGCGGAGATACACGCGCAGGGACATAGGCAGGCTACTTGTGAATCAGGCAAACGAAGTTTAGAGGAACAATCCTGGTCCGGGTCGCGTTCCTTCGGGGAATCTGACGCCTACTTTCTGAATCTTGTTCCCGTCCATGGTGGCCACGGTCCAGATTGTGCCATGCCATTCGACCTGGTCACCTACTACTGGAGCGCCTCCGACCTTCTGTCGGATGAATTGCGCCAACGGCATTTTCGCATCCAGGCCATCGAGTTTCAGGCCATACAGCGCTGCTACCGCACCCAGTTCGGCATCGCCTTCGAGTACGAAGTCGCCGAAGAAGCGCAGGTCCAGGCCGCGTTGCGGCGCCTGGCTGAACAGTTTGCCCAGGGCTGGCAGGTTGTGTTCGTGGCCGATCACGCAAAGCATGTCGCCCACTTCCAGCACGGTGCTGCCCGACGGGTGCAGTAGTTGCTCGCCCCGGAACAGGGCGGCAATGCGTGTGCCTTCAGGCATTTTCAGTTCGCGCAGGGCGGCGCCGATGCACCATTTTTCCGCGCCCAGGCGGTAGACGAACAGTTCCCACTCGCTGGTCAGGTGGACTTCCAGGGCGGAACGGGAGATCGGCGCCGGGTCGGGCGGTACGGTCACTTTCAGCAGTTTGGCCATCCACGGCAGGCTGGTGCCTTGCACCAGCAGTGACACCAGCACGATGAAAAACGCCAGGTTGAAGAAAAGCTGGGCGTCCGGCAGACCGGCCATCAACGGGAATACCGCCAGGATAATAGGTACCGCGCCACGCAGGCCAACCCAGGAAATGAAGCCTTTTTCACGGCCATGGAAAGCCTTGAATGGCAGTAGGCTGGCGACCACCGACAACGGGCGCGCCACCAGGATCATCCACAACGCCAGCCCTAGCGCAGGCAGGGCGATGGGCAGCAGGTCGTGCGGGGTGACCAGCAAGCCCAGCACCAGGAACATGCCGATCTGCGCCAGCCAGGCCATGCCGTCGAGCATGTGCAGGATGCCATGGCGGCTGCGGATCGGCCTGTTGCCCAGTACCAGGCCGCACAGGTAGACGGCAAGGAAACCACTGCCGTGCAGGGCGTTGGTCAGCGAGAACACCACCAGGCCGCCAGCGATGACCAGAATCGGGTACAGGCCGCCCGCGAGGTTGATGCGGTTGACCAGTTGCAGCATCAGCCAGCCACCGCCGAGGCCCAGCAGCCCGCCGATGCCGAACTCGCGCAGCAAGTGGGTGAGCAGGCTCCAGTGCAGGCCGGTCTGGCCGCTGGCGATCATGTCGATGAGGGTGACGGTGAGGAACACGGCCATCGGGTCGTTGCTGCCCGATTCGATTTCCAGGGTGGCGGTCACCCGCTCGTTCAGGCCTTTGCCGCCAAGCAGCGAGAACACCGCTGCGGCGTCGGTAGAGCCGACGATGGCGCCGATCAGCAGGCCCTGGATCAGGCTCAGGTCGAACAGCCAGGCGGCGACCATGCCGGTGAGGGCGGTGGTGATCATGACACCGACGGTGGCCAGCGACAGCGCCGGCCACAGGGCTACGCGGAAGCTCGCAACCCGTGTGCGCAGGCCGCCGTCAAGCAGAATCACGGCCAGTGCCAGGTTGCCTACGAGGTAGGCGGTCGGGTAGTTGTTGAAAATGATCCCGCCACCATCGACACCGGCGATCATGCCGACCGCAAGGATGATGACCAGGATAGGGATGCCCAGGCGCGATGACAGCGAGCTGACCAGGATACTTGCGCCCACCAGCAATGCGCCGATCAGGAACAGGCTGTTGATGGTGCTTGCATCCAAAGGCAGGTACTCCGGGAACCGCGGGGGAAGGGACTCGATAGCAGCTTGCTAGCAGGTCGCGTGCCAACTGATTCTAACCTGATGAATTGGCAGGCTGTAAAGCGTTTCTGCAGATGCGCAAAAGGCACCGCGGTGGGTGCCTTTTGGGTATTGCCTGGAGGGCCTCTTCGCGAGCACGCCCGCGAGGAGGCCGGTGCAGGTTTACGCCTGCTTCACCTCACGCAACGGCTTGCCCTTCACCGGTGCACCATTGGCCACATAGTACTTGGCGGTGCTGCGTGGCAGCGGCTTGCGGCCACGGATCTTGTCCGAGATCTTCTCGGCGATCATGATCGTGGTGGCGTTGAGGTTGCCGGTGATGATGATCGGCATGATCGAAGCGTCGACCACACGCAGGCCTTGCATGCCATGCACGCGGCCTTCGCCATCGACCACCGCCATGTCGTCGGTGCCCATCTTGCACGAGCAGGACGGGTGGAAGGCGGTCTCGGCGTGTTCGCGGATGAACTTGTCCAGTTCCTCGTCGGTCTGCACGTGCGCGCCTGGGCTGATCTCACGGCCGCGGTACGGGTCCAGCGCCGGCTGGGCCATGATCTCGCGGGTCAGGCGGATGCCGTCACGGAACTCCTGCCAGTCCTGTTCGGTTGCCATGTAGTTGAACAGGATGCTTGGGTGCTGGCGCGGGTCCTTCGACTTGAGGCGGATACGGCCGCGGCTTGGCGAACGCATCGAGCCCATGTGCGCCTGGAAACCGTGCTCCTTGACGCCGTTGGAGCCGTTGTAGTTGATGGCCACCGGCAGGAAGTGGTACTGGATGTTCGGCCACTTGAATTCAGGACGGGTACGGATGAAACCACCGGCCTCGAACTGGTTGCTGGCGCCGATACCGGTGCCGTTGAACATCCACTCGGCGCCGATCGCCGGCTGGTTCCACCAGAGCAGCGACGGGTACAGCGACACTGGCTGGGTGCAGGCGTACTGCAGGTACAGTTCCAGGTGGTCCTGCAGGTTTTCGCCAACGCCCGGCAGGTCGTGCACCACCGGGATGTCGAGGCTTTCCAGCAAGGCGCGCGGGCCGACGCCGGAACGCTGCAGCAGTTGCGGCGAGGCGATGGCACCGGAGCTGACGATCACTTCCTTGCGTGCGCGGGCTTCGACGCGCTCTTCGCTGTCGCCGACCAGGTAGGTCACGCCGATGGCGCGCTTGCCGTCGAACAGTACGCGGTCGGTCAGGGCGTGGGTGACGATGGTCAGGTTCGAGCGCTTCTTGGCCTGGTCCAGGTAGCCGCGGGCGGTGCTGGAACGGCGACCGTTCTTGGTCACGGTACGGTCCATGGGACCGAAGCCTTCCTGCTGGTAGCCGTTGAGGTCTTCGGTGCGTGGGTAACCGGCCTGCACGCCGGCTTCGACCATGGCGTGGAACAGTGGGTTGTTGCCGGCTTTCGGCGTGGTCACGCTGACCGGGCCTTCGCCGCCATGGTAGTCGTTCGGGCCGATGTCACGGGTTTCGGCCTTGCGGAAGTACGGCAGGCAGTCCAGGTAGGTCCAGTCTTCCAGGCCCGGCAGTTCTGCCCAGCCATCGAAGTCCATGGCGTTGCCGCGGATGTAGCACATGCCGTTGATCAGCGACGAGCCACCCAGGCCCTTGCCACGGCCACACTCCATGCGGCGGCCGTCCATGTGCGGCTCCGGGTCGGTCTCGTAGGCCCAGTTGTAGCGACGGCCCTGCAGGGGAAAGGCCAGGGCGGCTGGCATCTGGGTACGGAAGTCGAAACGGTAGTCGGGGCCACCGGCTTCCAACAGCAGTACAGTGACGCCGGCGTCTTCGGTCAGGCGGGTCGCCAGGGTGTTACCGGCAGAGCCGGCACCGACGATGATGTAATCGTATTCTTTGGACATGAAAGTACCCTCATGTTGGCGGTGATCAGGGAGCGGAAACGCCCGTGCGCAGCGGCACGGGCGTGGCTAGACAGGGTTCAGAAAACCGAGTTGTAGCCGCCCAGCTCGACCTGGACCGACTTGATGCGAGTGTATTGAGCCAGCGAGCTGATGCCGTTCTCACGGCCGACGCCCGACTGCTTGTAGCCACCCACCGGCATTTCGGCCGGCGATTCACCCCAGGCATTGATCCAGCAGATACCGGCTTCCAGCTTGTGGATGATGCGGTGGGCACGGTTGATGTCGTTGGTGCACACACCGGCGGCCAGGCCGTACTCGGTGTCGTTGGCACGGCGGATGACTTCTTCTTCGGTTTCGTAGGTGAGAATGCTCATCACCGGGCCGAAGATCTCTTCCTTGACGATGGTCATGTCGTCGGTGCAATCGGTGAACACGGTCGGAGCGACGAAGGCGCCCTTGGCGAAAGCGCCTTCGGTCATGCGCTCACCACCGCACAGTACGCGGGCACCTTCTTCCTTGCCCTTGGCGATGTAGCCGAGCACGCTTTCCATGTGCTGGAAGCTGACCAGTGGGCCGAAGTTGGTGTTTTCGTCTTCCGGGTTGCCAGCACGAATGCGCGCAACACGCTCGACGATCTTGGCTTCGAAAGCCGCCTTCATTGCTGCCGGGATGAACACGCGGGTGCCGTTGGTGCACACCTGGCCCGAGCTGTAGAAGTTGGCCATCATGGCGATGTCGGCGGCCTTGTCCAGGTCGGCGTCGGCACAGATGATCAGCGGCGACTTGCCACCCAGTTCCATGGTGACTTCCTTGAGCGACGAGCTCGAGGCGCTGGCCATCACCTTCTTGCCGGTGGTGGTGCCGCCGGTGAAGGAGACTTTCTCGATGCGCGGGTGCTCGGTCAGCCAGGTGCCGACTTCGCGGCCGCTGCCGGTCAGGACGTTGAACACGCCGTTTGGCAGGCCGGCTTCGGTGTAGATCTCGGCCAGTTTGAGGGTGGTCAGCGAGGTCACTTCCGACGGCTTGAAGATCATTGCGTTGCCAGCGGCCAGGGCCGGGGCGGATTTCCACAGGGCGATCTGGATCGGGTAGTTCCAGGCGCCGATACCGACGGTCACGCCCAGCGGCTCGCGGCGGGTGTAGACGAAGGACGACTCGCGCAGCGGGATCTGCTCGCCTTCGATGGCCGGTACCAGGCCGGCGTAGTATTCCAGCACGTCGGCGCCGGTGACGATGTCGACGTAGCGGGTTTCCGAGTACGACTTGCCAGTGTCCAGGGTTTCCAGCATGGCCAGCTCGTCGTTGCGCTCGCGCAGGATGTCGACGGCGCGGCGCAGGATGCGCGAACGCTGCATGGCAGTCATCGCGGCCCAGACTTTCTGGCCTCGCTCGGCACTTTCGACGGCCTTCTCGACATCGGCCTGGGTGGCACGTTGTACGTGGGCGAGGACTTCGCCGGTGGCCGGGTTGATGGCTTCGAAAGTGGCATCGCTGCCAGCGTCGACGTAAGCGCCATCAATGTAGAGTTTTTGCGTTCCGAAACGGGCCATAGTGTCCTCGCAAGTGCAGTGTGTGGTTGGCTGCGCGTCACGCTCCTGCCGGGTCGACAAGTGCCGTGCGTGCTTGATCAGCAGCCTGGTCGTTGGTGTCCAGGGTGTGCTGTTTAGCCAGTTGTAGATCCATGTATTCGTAAGCAATCCGTATCGCCTGGTCGGTATCGAATGCATCACCCGACAGGGCACCACGCAGCCACAAGCCATCGATCAAAGCCGCCAGGCCGCGGGCGGCCTTGCGCGCATGGTAGAGCGGCAGGGCGCGGCGGAACTGGCAGCACAGGTTGGAATACAAGCGGTGGTCGTTGATCCGCTGCAACCTGTGCAAATCGGGCTGGTGCATGCTGGAAGCCCAGAAGGCCAACCAGGTTTTCATTGCCGGGCCGTTCACCTGGCTGGCATCGAAGTTACCCTCGATGATGACTTTCAGGTGAGCACGCGGGCTGTCGTCCGTCAGGGCCTGGCGACGTGCTCGAACACCTTCGTTGAGCATGTTCATGATGTATCCCATCGTCGCTGCGATCAGGCCGTTCTTGTCCCGAAAGTAGTGACTGATGATGCCGTTCGACACGCCGGCCAAACGGGCAATCAGCGCAATGCTGGCATCCCCCAGTCCGACCTGATCGACCGCCTGCAACGTGGCTTCGATCAACTGCTGGCGGCGGATGGGTTGCATACCGACCTTGGGCATCTTGCTATCTCCTCAGGCCTGCGAGCAGGCGACAGGCGCTGACTCGGCGAAGGCCAGTCTATTTTGTTTTGATTGAACGTTCAATCAATAAAGAATAAGCTCTGCGACAATTTGTGCCATTGACAGTTTTTCAGGCGGTCTAAGAAGCACGGATTGACACCCCAGGAAATCGCGTAACCCCCGGAATACAAGGCGTTGACGGGCATGAGCGATGCGAAATGCAGATTCTGCCGTGTGCTCATCAAGCCTGCGGCAGGCCCTTGGAGCGGGCGGGGTGGACTGTGGCGAATGCGCGCACCTCGACCGAGGCGTGGCAGTGGCGACAGGCCATCTGTCTGTTTTTTTGCAACGTATCGATTCGGGATCACGGTTTCCAAGGTGCCTTTTATAACACCTGATGCAGTGGGGATATTCCACCAATTGCTCGGGAACACTGATTAGCCTCCATAGCCGCACTGCCCGGAGCATTCGTGCAATGAGTTCTGCCTCACTTACCAAGCCCCCCGCCGAGAGGGTACGGGTCAACCGCGTGGTGTTCTTCACCTCCGCGCTGATGATCCTCGTTCTGACTGCCTTGCTTATCGCTGTACCCGAAACCGCCGGCCAGGTGCTGGGCGTAGCCCAGAAGTGGCTGACGCGTACCTTCGGCTGGTATTACATGCTGGTGATCTGCGGTTACCTGCTGTTCGTCGTCTACCTGGCCTTCTCCGACTACGGCAAGCTCAAGCTTGGCGGCAAGGACGACGAGCCCGACTTCAGCTATGGCGCCTGGGCCGGCATGCTGTTCTCTTCCGGTATCGGCATTTCGCTGCTGTACTTCGGCGCCTCCGAGCCGCTGGACCACTATTTCAACCCACCGGAGGGCACCTCGGCCAGCCTCGAGGCCGCGCGCCAGGGCTTGCAATTGACCTTCCTGCACTGGGGCCTGCATGGCTGGGCGATCTACGCCCTGGTCGGCCTGGCCGTGGGTTACTTCGCCTACCGCCATAACCAGCCGCTAGCCCTGCGTTCGGCGCTGTACCCACTGGTGGGCGAGCGTTGGGTCAAGGGTGCTGCCGGCAACGCCGTGGACATCTTCGGCATGTTCGTGACCCTGCTGGGCCTGGTGACCAACCTGGGCATCGGCTCGATGCAGGTGGCCTCCGGCCTGGAGTACCTGTTCGGCATGGATCACAGCAAGACCAACCTGCTGGTGGTGATCCTGGTCATGGCCGGCGTGGCCACCGTGGCGGCGGTCTCGGGCGTGGAAAACGGCATTCGCCGCCTGTCCAACCTGAACATCATGCTGTTCAGCGGCCTGTTGATCTTCGTGCTGCTGGGTGGCGAAACCCTGTACCTGCTCAACGGCTTCGTGCAGAACATTGGCGACTACCTGAACGGTATCGTGCTGAAGACCTTCGACCTGTACGTGTACGAAGGTTCGGGCGACAAGTCCGAGCGCTGGCTGGGCCTGTGGACCGTGTTCTACTGGGCCTGGTGGATCTCCTGGGGCCCGTTCGTAGGGATGTTCATTGCCCGTATTTCCAAGGGCCGCACCGTGCGCCAGCTGGTGATGGGCGTATTGCTGATCCCGCTGGGCTTCACCCTGGCCTGGCTGTCGATCTTCGGCAACACGGCGCTGGACCTGGTGATCAACCAGGGCGCGGTGGAACTGGGCAAGACAGCGCTGGAACAGCCGTCGATGTCGATCTACCAATTGCTGGAATACTTCCCGGCCGCCAAGATCGTGATCGGCGTGGCGGTGTTCGTCGGCTTCGTCCTGTTCCTCACCCCGGCCGACTCCGGTGCGGTGATGATGGCCAACCTGTCCTGCAAGGGCGGCAAGGTGGACGAAGACGCCCCGCACTGGATGGTGGTGTTCTGGTCGGTGGTCATCACCCTGGTCACCATCGGCCTGCTGTTCGCCGGTAATTTTGAGGCCATGCAGACCATGGTGGTGCTGGCGGGCCTGCCGTTCTCGGTGGTGCTGGTGCTGTTCATGTTCGGCCTGTACAAGGCCATGAAGCAGGACGTGGTGATCGAGCAGGAGCGGGCCGAGCTGGCCGCCCGTGGCCGTCGCGGTTTCAGCGAGCGCCTGACCCAGCTGGAACTGCAGCCGACCCAGGCCGTGGTGCAGCGCTTCATGGACAAGCACGTCAGCCCGGCGCTGAAAGACGCCGCCGCGCAGCTGCAAACTTTGGGCTTCGAGGTGGAAACCCGTGTCGGCCAGTCGCGCAACCTGATGGGCCTGCGGGTGATGATGGAAGAGGGCAACCCGTTCGTCTACGAAGTGAGCCTGGACGGCTACCTGGCGGCGCCGAGCGAAGCGCCGGTGGAAGGCGAGCCGGAAGTCCGTCAGCGCTTCTATCGAGCCGAGGTGTACCTGCACGATGGCAGCCAGGAGTACGACCTGATGGGCTTCGCGCCGGAGCAGATCGTGCGTGATGTGCTCGACCAGTTCGAAAGCCACCGCCAGTTGCTGGGGCGTGTGTATAGCTGAGTGCTGTTGAGGCAAAAGAAGACCCCGCTCCCATGAGCGGGGTTTTCTTTTGTCGGGGCGCTTTATGTCCCCAGGTTTTCAGCGATTGCTGTAGCGGCCATTCCTGCCATGCCCCGGCATCGCCAGATTACTGCGCACGGCAATCATCTGCTTGAGCCGGATCAGCTCGATGCCCTGGCTCTTGAGCCGCGGCAGCTCCCGTTCCAGCACTTCCAGGGTTTGTGGGTAAGGGTGCCCGATCAGCACTGCCGATCCCTGCTTGTGCGCAAGGGCGATGCCTTGTTGCAACTGCTGGGCAATCGCCTCGGCAGTGCGCACATCATCGAGGAACACATCCCGCGAAACGTGCGCCAGGCCTTGCGTCTGTGCTTGCGCTGCCGCCACCGTGGCGGCACTGGTGCGGCTGTCGACGAAGAACAGATGGCGCCGCTGCAGCTCGCCCATCAACCAGGCCATGGGTTCGCGCTGGGCCGTCATGCGGCTGCCCATGTGGTTGTTGATGCCAGCAGCGTAGGGCACCTTGAGCAAGGCGCTGTCCAGGCGCCGGGCCAACTCCTCGATGGGCAGGCCGGGGTGCCAGGCATAGGGCCCTTCAGCCGGGTCCATGGGCATATGCAGGATGACCGTCTTGCCGGCCTTGTGTGCCTGGCGGGCGAAGTCGGTGGCGTGTGGAGTGTCGGGCATGATCGCCATGGTCACCGGCCCCGGCAAGGCCAGGGTGCGGCTGTCGCGTCCGGGGTTCTGGCCCAGGTCGTCGATGATGATGCTCATGTAGGCCTTGCCGGCCGGCGCCGCTTGCGCGACCCCGGCCAACAGGCAGAACAACAGACACAGCAGATAACGCATGGGGTGGATCAGTCGCCCTTGGTGATGTTCAGGCCCTTGAGCAGGCTCAGGGCCTGGCTCAGCTGGAAGTCGTCATCCTGTGGGCGCTCCTTGCGCTTGCTGCTGCCGGTCGGGCGGTCGGCGCCGCCGTTGCCGTTGCCCAGGTGGCCCTGCAGGTCGGCTTCCTTGAAGTTGTCGGTGTCGGCCTCGGCGGTGAGCTTGGCCGGGCGTACTTCGATGTCGGGGACGATGCCTTGGGCCTGGATCGAGCGGCCATTGGGGGTGAAGTACAGCGCAGTGGTCAATTTCAGGGCGCGGTCGTTGGCCAGCGGCAGCACGGTCTGCACCGAGCCTTTGCCGAAGCTGTCGGTACCCATCAGCACCGCGCGTTTCTGGTCTTGCAGGGCGCCGGCGACGATTTCCGAGGCCGAGGCGCTGCCGCCGTTGATCAGCACCACCAATGGCACGCCTTCGCTGGCGTCGGCCGGGTCGGCCGAGAAGCGCAGCTCGGAGTTGGCGATGCGCCCCTTGGTGTAGACGATCAGGCCCTTGGTCAGGAAGTGGTCGGCCACTTCCACCGCCGACTGCAGCACGCCGCCCGGGTTGTTGCGCAGGTCCAATACCACGCCGCGCAGCTTCTTGCCGTTGTCCTTGCGCAGCTTGGCCAGCGCCTTGCCCACTTCGTCGCCAGTCTTGACCTGGAACTGGGTGATGCGAATGTAGCCGTAGTCGTTCTCCAGCAGCTGGCTCTTCACGCTCTTGACCTGGATGACAGCACGGGCAAGGGTGACGTCGAACGGGGTACCGCCATCGCGCACCAGGGTCAGGGTGATCTTTTCACCGACCTTGCCGCGCATCTTGTCGACCGCCTCGGTCATGGTCTGGCCACGGGTTGGGGCGCCGTTGATCTTGACGATGAGGTCGCCCGCCTGCACGCCGGCACGCGAGGCCGGGGTGTCATCGATGGGCGAGACCACCTTGATGAAGCCGTCTTCCTGGCCCACTTCGATACCCAGCCCACCGAACTCGCCGCTGGTGCTTTCCTGCAGCTCCTGGAAGTCCTCGGGGCCGAGGTAGGCCGAGTGCGGGTCGAGGTTGCTGAGCATGCCCTTGATGGCGTTTTCCAGCAGGGTCTTGTCGTCCACTGGCTCCACGTAGGCCGCCTTGATGCGGTCCATGACCTCGGCGAAGGTACGCAGCTCCTCAAGCGGCAGGGGAGCCTTGGCGGTCACCTCGGTGGCCGGTACTGCAGCCGGCTTGGCCGGCTCTGCGGCAGTGGCCAGGGACGCGCCCACCGCCAGGGCGATGGACAGGGCCAGCTGGGTGAGACGAGGCGAGTGCAGCATGTCGAACGAACTCCTGATCCTGTAGGCGCTCCCTGCGGAGCATCGGCGTGGCCCGTGGGCTACGCCGTAGAAATTTGACTAGCCCCGGCACCATTGCGAAGGGTCGGTAGGCCGGCCCTGCTGGCGAATGGCGAAATACAAGCCGGCAGCATCCTGGCCGCCGCTGTCGCCAACGGTGGAAATGGCTTCGCCGGCCTTGACGATATCACCGGCGCTCTTGAGCAGGCTCTGGTTATGCCCATACAGGCTCAGGTAACCGTTGCCATGGTCGAGGATGACCAGAAGCCCGGCACCGCGCAACCAGTCGGCAAATACCACGCGCCCTCCGTGCACGGCACGTACCTGGGTGCCCGGGCTGGCGCTTATCATCACCCCGTCCCACTTGGCACGGGCATCGCTGCCGCGGGCATCACCGAAGCGTGCCAGCAATCGACCATTGACTGGCCAGGGAAGTTTTCCGCGTGCAGCAGAAAATGCGCCACCGTAGCTCGCGCCGTCGCTGGAAACCATCGGGCCGAGGGTGGTGCGGGCCTTTTTCGGCGGCTCTGCGGGTTCGCTGTCTCGCTCGCGGGCGGCGGCCGCGGCCAGGGCTTCTTGCTGGCGGCGTTTCTCCGCCTCCTGCTGGGCCAGCAAGGCTTTCTGGCGCGCCTCTTCGGCCTCGCGGGCCTGGCGTGCCAGGGTTTCCTCGATGGTCTTGAGCACTTTGGCCAGGTCAGCCTGGTCCTGCTCGCGCGACTGCAGCTTCTGGTCGCGGTCCTTCATGTCGCTATTGAGCTTGGCCAGTACCTGCTGGCGTTTGCCACGCTCGACTTCCAGGGCCTGGCGGCGGCTGTCGAGGTCGGCGCGCTGGGCCAGCAGCTGTTCCTGCTGGGTGGCAATGTCCTTCTCCACATTGGCCAGCTGGCGCAAGGTCTCGTTGAAGGTGCGCAATTGCTCCAGGCGCGCCTTGCTCAGGTAATCGTAGTAGGTGAGGGTACGAGCGAACTTCTCGGGATTCTGCTGGTTGAGCAGCAGCTTGAGGTATTCCTCGCGGCCGTTCTGGTAGGCCGAACGGGCCTGGATGGCGATCAGTCGCTGTTGTTCAACGCGGGCGCTCTGGAGTTTTTTTTTCTCGGTATCAAGGCGCTCCAGCTCGCCCTCGGTCTTTTTTAGTTCTTGCTGCAGAGCCTCCACCTGCTTTTCGAGGTTGCCGATATCGGTCTCGGTGGCTTTGAGGTCCTTCTGCACACCGGCCTTTTCTTCCTGGAGCTTGCTCAGCGTCTTCTTGAGCTCGGCAATATCCTGGCGGGTGGCATCCAGTTGCTGCTGGGTCTGCGCACGCTCATCGGCGAATGCCGGACCGAGCAGGCAAGACAGGGCTAGGAGGATCAGGGCGCGAAGCATGGGGTTTGGCGTACCAAGGATGGAGACTGGCCTAGTATGCCCGCGCGGGCGTGCAAAAAAAACGCCTCGCTGCGGGTGCAGGGAGGCGTTTGTCTGGAATTCATGCGGAAACAGGGCCGCAACGCGGCCCATGCACAGAATCAGGCGTCGACCAGGATCGAAGTACCGGTCATTTCCGCCGGTTTTTCCAGCCCCAGCAGTTTCAGCATGGTCGGCGCCACGTCGGCCAGCACGCCGCCGTCGCGCACTTTCAGGTTGCGCTTGCCCACATAGATGAACGGCACTGGCTCGGTGGTGTGTGCGGTATGGGCCTGGCCGGTGCTTTCGTCTTCCATCTGCTCGACGTTGCCGTGGTCGGCGGTAATCAGCGCTTCGCCACCGACCTTGTCCAGCGCGTCGACGATGCGGCCGACGCAGCCATCCAGGGCCTCGACGGCCTTTACTGCCGCTTCGAACACGCCCGTGTGGCCGACCATGTCGCCGTTGGCATAGTTGACCACGATCACGTCGTAGCGTTGCTGCTCGATGGCCTCGACGATACGGTCGGTCACTTCCGGCGCGCTCATTTCCGGCTGTAGGTCGTAGGTGGCGACCTTCGGCGACGGGATCAGGATGCGTTCTTCGCCTTCGAACGGCTCTTCGCGGCCACCGGAGAAGAAGAAGGTCACGTGCGCGTACTTCTCGGTTTCGGCGATGCGCAGCTGGGTCTTGCCGTTTTTCGCCAGGTACTCGCCCAGCACATTGTGCAGGCTGGCCGGCGCAAAGGCGGCAGGCGCCGGGATCTTCGCCGAGTACTGGGTGAGGCCGATGTAGGCTGCCAGCTTGGGCAGGCGGGCGCGCGGGAATTCGTTGAAATCGGCTTCGACGAACACACGCGACAGCTCGCGGGCACGGTCGGCACGGAAGTTCATGAACACCACGGCGTCGCCATCTTCGACCTTGACCGCATCGCCGATGCGCGTGGCTTTCACGAACTCGTCGCTCTCGTCACGGGCGTAGGCCGCTTCCAGGCCTGCCAAGGCGGTGTCGGCGGTGTACTCGGCAGCGCTGTCGACAATAAGGTTGTAGGCGGCGCTGACGCGATCCCAGCGGTTGTCGCGGTCCATGGCGTAGTAACGGCCAATGAGGCTGGCGATGCGCCCCTTGCCCAGCCTGGCGAAGGTCGCGTCAAGCAGTTCGATGGACGATTGCGCGCTACGTGGTGGCGTGTCGCGGCCATCGAGGAAGGCGTGCAGGTAGATCTTTTCTGCGCCTCGTTGCGCGGCCAGTTCGGCCATTGCCACCAGGTGGTCCTGGTGGCTGTGCACGCCGCCGTCGGACAGCAGGCCAAGGATGTGCACGGCCTTGCCGGCACCAGCTGCCTTGTCCACCGCTGCGGTCAGCACCGGGTTCTCGAAGAACTCGCCGTCGCGGATGGCCTTGGTCACCCGGGTGAAGTCCTGGTACACGACGCGACCGGCGCCGAGGTTCATGTGGCCGACTTCGGAGTTGCCCATCTGCCCGTCCGGCAGGCCGACATCCATGCCTGAGCCGGAAATGAGGCCATGCGGCTGGCTGGCGCGCAGGCGGTCATAGACCGGTGTGTTGGCGGCGTAGATGGCATTGTATTCGGGGCTTTCGCTGTGGCCGAAGCCATCCAGGATGATCAGGACCAGAGGTTTGGGCGTACTCATCAATCAAACTCACGGTTGTTCAAAGATGATAAAGACACGCATTTTAGGGCAAATACGCCACGGGCGGCGAATATTCGTCCCATCCGCCGACCGGCGCGCGCAGGGGGAGGATGTGGAGAAGGTTTTCCCGCCGGCCCATCGGGCTTTGGTGGCACTAAGGGGCTGTGTATACTGGCCGGCATTTTCAATCGCCTGGAACACCGCTGATGGTTGCTCACCTGATTCAATTCGCGACAGATCACTACATCCTGGTTGCGATCTTCGTTGTTCTGCTGGTCCTGCTGCTGCTCAATGAAATCCGCCGTGGCGGCCAGAGCTTGAGCAATGGCCAGCTGACCGCTCTGGTCAACGCCGACAAGGGTCTGGTTCTGGACATCCGCCCGGCCAAGGAATACGCCGCAGGTCATATCGTCGGCGCGATCAACATTCCGCAGGACAAAGTGGTCAACCGTCTGAGCGAGCTGGAAAAGCACAAAGCGAAGACCCTGATCGTCGTCGACGCAATGGGCCAGCAGTCCGGTGCTATCTGCAGCGAGCTGCTCAAGGCTGGTTACAACGCCGCCAAGCTGAGCGGTGGTGTTTCCAGCTGGAAAGCCGATAACCTGCCCCTGGTGAAGTGATATGAAGCCCGTCATCGTTTATTCCAGCGACTATTGCCCCTACTGCATGCGCGCCAAGTACCTGCTCGAGAGCAAGGGCGTGGCCTTCGAGGAAATCAAGGTCGACGGCAAGCCGCAGGTTCGTGCCGAGATGAGCCAGAAGGCCGGCCGTACATCGGTGCCGCAGATCTGGATCGGCAGCACCCATGTCGGTGGATGCGATGACCTCTATGCCCTGGAGCGCGCCGGCAAGCTCGACGCGCTGCTGGCGGCCTGATTTGCACTGCATTCAAAAACATTAGGATAAGGACCAGCCATGACTGACCAACAGACCAACGGCGCTGCTGCAGAAGACAACAGCCCTCAGTTTTCCATGCAGCGCATCTATGTGCGCGATCTGTCGTTTGAGGCCCCGAAAAGCCCACAGATCTTCCGTCAGAGCTGGGAGCCGAGCGTAGCCCTGGACCTGAACACCAAGCAGAAGGCCCTGGAAGGTGACTTCCATGAGGTAGTGCTGACCCTGTCGGTTACCGTGAAAAACGGTGAAGAGGTCGCCTTCATCGCTGAAGTGCAGCAGGCCGGTATCTTCCTGATCAAGAACCTGGATGCGGCTTCGATGAGCCACACCCTGGGTGCGTTCTGCCCGAACATCCTGTTCCCGTACGCCCGTGAGACGCTGGACAGCCTGGTGACCCGCGGTTCGTTCCCGGCCCTGATGCTGTCGCCGGTCAACTTCGACGCCCTGTACGCGCAGGAAATGCAGCGCATGCAGGAAGCCGGCGAAGCGCCGACCGTGCAGTAATAGCTGTTGGTATCAAGAAAGCGCCTCTCGGGGCGCTTTTTTGTTGCCTGTGCCGGCCCTTTTGCGGGCGCGCCCGCTCCCACAGGTAGGGCGCCGCTTACAAGTGCTGCGCTGTACCTGTGGGAGCGGGCATGCCCGCGAAAAGGCCGGTACGGGCGCAAGATCAGCTTCCGGCGAACCCGTTCTGCCGCCATGCCTCGTACACCGTCACCGCCACGGTATTGGACAGGTTAAGGCTACGGCACCCTGGCCGCATCGGCAGGCGCAGGCGCTGTTCGCCCGGCAGGCTGTCCAGCACCTCGGCCGGCAAGCCACGGCTTTCCGGGCCGAACAGGAAGGCATCGCCCGGCTGGTAGGCTACTTCATGGAACGGCCGCGAGCCCTTGGTGGTGAAGGCGAACAGCCGTGGATTGCCCAGGCTTTCCAGGCATCCGGCCAGGCTCTCGTGGCGCTTGAGCGTGGCATACTCGTGGTAATCCAGCCCCGCGCGGCGCAGGCGCTTGTCATCCAGTTCGAAGCTGATGGGCTCGATCAGGTGCAGGTCGCAGCCGCTGTTGGCGCACAGGCGAATGATGTTGCCGGTATTCGGCGGAATTTCTGGTTGAAAAAGGATGACGTGAAACATGCACGGCTCCAAGCGTGAAGATGACGGGCATTCTACCCCCGAACCGGACGTGCGTTCGAAGGCGTTCCCGCGGGTCATGTTGTCGCTGGCGATTGTCGGGGTAATGGTGGGGCTGATGATCGGCCGCCTGACCGCGCCCGAGGAGCGCGAACTGCAGCAGGTGCAGGTGGTGCAGGATGGCCTGGAGCTATGGTTCAACGCCGAGCCGCGGCTGCACGGCGAGAACGTGGAAGGCACGGTGGCGCTGCTGTTCCAGGCCCAGGGCAAGCGCCAGCAGGGGCAATTGAGCCTGCAAGGCAAACCGGTGAGCTGGAAGGTGCAGAAGAGCAAGGAAGGCTTGTTGCTGACGGTGGTGGCCGCGCGCCCCCTGCACGGCGAATGGGCCGGTGCAGAGGACGCTGGGCGCTGGCGGGTGCAGGTGAAGCTGCACGAATAAAAGAGGGGATTTCCCGGCCTGCCTGTACCGAGGTCCCCAAAACGGGCGGTGTTGCGAATAAAAGAGGGGTTCACCCGGCCTGCCTGTACCAGGGCCCCCGAAACTGGGTACGTATTGGCTATTGCAGGGGGCGTGCCAGTTTTGCAAAGCCCGTGAATATTGGGTTTTAAGGGTGAATTAGCCGTTTTTTGAGGGGATTTGTGCCTTCGTGAGGTGCATCGGGCACAAGAACGGTGCATCGAGCCGATATCTGTTCTGGTTCTACAAACGCATTCGCGGGTAAACCCGCTCCCACAAGTACGGCGCCGACCTTGAGGCTGGCGCTGTACTTGTGGGAGCGGGTTTACCCGCGAATGCGTCGGTGCAGCCAGTCAAGGATTAATGGTCATCACCTTCCTCATCATCCCCACCCGCCACATTCATCCCCAGCTCCTTGATCTTGCGCGTCAGGGTGTTGCGCCCCCAACCCAGCAGCAGCGCCGCGTCCCGGCGGCGCCCGGCGGTATGCTTGAGCGCCGTCTCGATCATGATCCGTTCGAAACTCGGCACTGCGCTGTCCAGCAGGTTGGACTGGCCACGGGTAAGCGCCTGGTCGGCCCACTGGCGCAGGGCCTGCTCCCAGTTGGTGACCGGTGCAGCGTCCTGCGGCAGGTTCAGCAGCTCGGGCGGCAGGTCGCCGATCAGCACTTCGCGGCTGGAGGCCATCACCGTGATCCAGCGGCAGGTGTTTTCCATCTGGCGCACGTTGCCCGGCCACGGCAGATTGCGGATGAACTCTTCGGTTTCCGGCTTGAGGATCTTCGGCTCGACCGCCAGTTCCTGCGCGGCTCGGGCAAGGAAGTGGCGGGCCAGGGCAGGGATGTCTTCGCGCCGGTCGGCCAGCCGCGGGATGTGGATGCGGATCACGTTCAGGCGGTGGAACAAGTCCTCACGGAACTTGCCGGCCTGCACCAGCGACTCCAGGTTCTGGTGGGTGGCGGCGATGATGCGCACGTCCACCTTGACCGGCACGTGGCCGCCCACGCGGTAGAACTCGCCATCGGCCAGCACCCGCAGCAGGCGGGTCTGGGTGTCGGCGGGCATGTCGCCGATTTCGTCGAGGAACAAGGTGCCACCGTCGGCCTGTTCAAAGCGGCCGCGGCGCAGGTTGGCCGCACCGGTGAATGCCCCTTTCTCATGGCCGAACAGTTCCGACTCCATCAGATCCTTGGGGATGGCGGCCATGTTCAGGGCGATGAACGGCGAAGCCGCCCGCGGGCTGTGGCGGTGCAGGGCATGCGCAACCAGTTCCTTGCCGGTACCGGATTCGCCGTTGATCAGTA
Source organism: Pseudomonas sp. Marseille-Q3773 (assembly GCF_916618955.1). Classification (NCBI taxonomy): domain Bacteria; kingdom Pseudomonadati; phylum Pseudomonadota; class Gammaproteobacteria; order Pseudomonadales; family Pseudomonadaceae; genus Pseudomonas; species Pseudomonas sp. Marseille-Q3773. Next base: position 4,029,242 of record NZ_OU745390.1, on the reverse strand, counting down.
CGGTGATATTGGAATGGCTGAGGCGGCCAATGGCACGGAACACCTCCTGCATCGCCGGTGCTTCACCGATGATCTCCGGGGTACGTGCCAGGCTTTGCGGTACGTCCAGACCTTGTTGCTCCTGGGCGTGCTGATTGGCGCGTTTCACCAGCGAGACCGCCTCGTCCACGTCGAATGGCTTGGGCAGGTATTCGAAGGCGCCGCCCTGGTACGACGCCACGGCGCTGTCCAGGTCGGAATGGGCGGTCATGATGATGACCGGCAGGCGCGGATGCTGTTCGCGGATCTGCGCCAGCAGGTCGAGGCCGCTGGTACCGGGCATGCGGATATCGGAAATGATCACGTCTGGCTGCTGGCGTGCCAGGCGGCCCATCACGCCGTCGGCGCTGTCGAAGCTCTGGGTGGTCATGCCCTCCTGTTGCAGGGCTTTTTCCAGGACCCAGCGGATGGAGCGATCATCGTCGACGATCCATACGGTTTCACTTCGGCTCATGAGGCGGTGGCTCCTTGTTCCAGAGGCAGGTAGATCGAGAAGGCGGTGTGGCCTGCATGGCTTTCACACTCGATCAGGCCCTGGTGCTGGCTGATGATGTTCTGGGTAATGGCCAGGCCCAGCCCGGTACCGTCCGGGCGGCCGCTGACCATGGGGTAGAAGAGGGTGTCCTGCAGTTCCGGAGGGATGCCGGGCCCGTTGTCGATGATCTCCACGCGGGCCACCAGGCGATGGCGCACATGGCCGATGGTGAACTGGCGCAGGGCTCGGCTGCGCAGGGTGATGCGGCCCAGGCGCAGCTCATTCTGCGAACTGATTGCCTGCATGGCGTTGCGCACGATGTTGAGCACGGCCTGGATCATCTGTTCGCGATCGATCAGCACGTCCGGCAGGCTGGGGTCGTAATCGCGCACCAAAGCGATGCAGCCCTGGCTTTCGGCTTCCACCAGGCTGCAGACCCGCTCCAACACTTCGTGGATGTTGGTCATGGCCAGGGACGGCAACTTGTTCGAGCCGAGCATGCGGTCGACCAGGTTACGCAGGCGGTCGGCTTCCTCGATGATCACGTTGGTGTAGTCGCGCAGGCCTTCCTCGGGCAACTCGCGCGCCAGCAGCTGGGCTGCGCCGCGAATGCCGCCGAGGGGGTTCTTGATCTCGTGGGCGAGGCCGCGCACCAGCATCTTGGTGGTTTCCTGCTTGCTCAGCTGGGCTTCTTCCTTGGTGATGCGCAGCAGCCGGTCACGCGGGTGCACCTCCAGCAGCAGCAAGGTCTGGCCCTGGTGCAGGATGGGCGTTACCGCGTAGTCGACGGTGATGGTCTGCCCGGTCAGCGAGGTGAGCTGCGCCTCGCGTTTGGTGAACGGATGCGCCTGCTCGACTGCCTGGCGCAGCGAGCTGAGAGCTTCGCTCGATTCGGTGAACAGCTCGCTGATGAACTGCCCGTGGCTGCGCTGCCCACTGACCGCCAGCAGCATTTCCGCAGCCGGATTCATGTATTCCAGGCACAGCTCGGCGTTGAGCAGGAGCGTGGCGGTGGTCAGGTTGTCCAGAAGCAGACGGTGCTGTGCATCGCTGATGGTCATAAGGCGTCGTTGACCTCTTTTGGCGCTTGTCTGGCAGTGGGGCGGGCATGATTGGCCGCGCAGTGAATCCGCTGATTCCAGTCTTCCTGCAGCAAATGCAAGAAACAAACCAAGGCTCCGAAAAGAAGCGGATTTAGCCGAGAAAGGCCAAGAATGGCGCAATTCTGCACCAGAATGTTCTGGTGTAACGTTTCTTGTGTCCTTTTTTGGGGTGCATTCAGGGGCGTTGGTCCGCTAAATGCACCAATTTAGAGCATAGAGGTTTCAGTGCTGATCGCACAGCTGGCCAGTGGCACGAACCATGGCCTGTTTCATCAATGGCGACAAGCCGCGCTCGTTGATCGAGGACGCCAACCGTTGGTTGCAAGCGGAACCGGTATCACTGGGCAGGCTGGCCAGATGCTGCAGTAGCCTGGCTTGCAGGGCGTCCAGTTCGGGGCGTAGCTCCTGCTGTAGGTCCCGGCGAGGTGTGTCAGGTGTACGGCCTTGACTGTGCCAGCGGTTAAGAAAGCTGTACTGCATCATTTTGTGTGCTTCGATCTGGTCGGTGAAGAAAGCTGCTGCCCGTTCGGCTGGCAATTGGTAGCGCCACGCGTTGTTGCGCACGTCGTTCAGGATCTGCAGCTCGCGCTTGTTGTCTTGCACGGGTTGAGCCTTATCCCATTTGTGCAGTGCCACGGATTCGGCGCTTGCCAGGCGATGCTCGATATCATCGAGCAGGATGTCCAGCGGCCCGTCAGCTGGCGGCCGTTGCCCTGGGCACTGGTCTTGCGGCGTGGAAAAGGCCAGCTCCTCGTTCGCGGCGTGAAAGACCAGCACCGTGGCAGCCTGTCGTGTCGTCCTGCCGCGGTGCACCTCGCCTACCAGCTCAGCCAGGGTGTTGCCTGCCGTCAATGTCGTTCGCTTGCCGCTGCGGGTTTCCACTTCCAGCTCGCCTTCTTTCAGATAACCGAGGTTGAGCGCTTGGTGGCAGTGCCAGTCGAGGGTGGTATTCGGTGGAATGCTGACTTTCACCAGTGACAGCACGGGCTCACCATCCGGGTAGTGGGTGTAGGGCTCGCCGTCCCAGCTGCCGGTAGCACGATGAAGCACTTGCGTCTGTACCGCTCCGGGTTGGTTGCTGCAGCCGACGAGGAAGGCGGATAAGGTCAGTACTGCGGGTATGAATTTGCGCATGGTATGGCGTCCGTTGATGAGTGGACGTCTACCTTGAGAGTCGTTACTGCGGGGAACTGTCAGTGGCATCCCTTTGCTTTGTAGGAAAAAGAACGATTAAAGCGAAGGAACGAAAACGGCCTCCCGAAGGAGGCCGTTATGATCAGACTCTGTCGGATCAGCAGCTGTAGTACAGCTCGTATTCCAGCGGGTGGACGAAGGTGCGGACCTTGATCTCTTCTTCGCTCTTCAGTTCGATGAAGGCATCGATGAAGTCATCGGAGAACACGCCGCCCTTGGTCAGGAACGCACGGCCTTTGTCCAGCTCTTCCAGGGCTTCCTTCAGGCTGCCGCAAACCTGCGGGATGTCCTTGGCCTCTTCAGGCGGCAGGTCGTACAGGTTCTTGTCGGCGGCATCGCCTGGGTGGATCTTGTTCTGGATACCGTCCAGGCCGGCCATCAGCAGGGCCGCGAAGGCCAGGTACGGGTTGGCCGATGGGTCCGGGAAGCGTGCTTCGATACGGCGGGCTTTCGGGCTGCCGACGTAAGGAATACGGATCGAGGCGGAACGGTTGCGAGCGGAGTAGGCCAGCATTACCGGGGCTTCGAAGCCTGGGACCAGACGCTTGTAGGAGTTGGTCGACGGGTTGGTGAAGCCGTTCAGGGCCTTGCCGTGCTTGATGATACCGCCGATGAAGTACAGGGCGGTGTCGGACAGGCCGGCATAGCCTTCACCAGCGAAGGTGTTCTTGCCGTCTTTCCAGATCGACATGTGCACGTGCATGCCCGAGCCGTTGTCGCCGTACAGGGGCTTCGGCATGAAGGTGGCGGTACGGCCGTACGCGTCGGCAACGTTGTGCACCACGTATTTCAGGGCCTGTACTTCGTCAGCCTTCTTCACCAGGGTGTTGAACTTGACGCCGATTTCGTTCTGGCCGGCAGTCGCCACTTCGTGGTGGTGGACTTCGACGGTCTGGCCCATTTCTTCCAGTGCGTTGCACATGGCAGTACGAATTTCGTGGTCGTGGTCGAACGGCGGAACCGGGAAGTAGCCGCCTTTCACGCCTGGACGGTGGCCCTTGTTGCCACCTTCGATGTCAGCGCCGGTCATCCACGAGCCTTGCTCGGAGAAGATCTTGAACATCGAACCGGAGATGTCCGACTGGAACTTCACTTCGTCGAAGATGAAGAACTCTGGCTCCGGGCCGGCGAATACGGTGTCACCGATACCGGTGCTCTTCAGGTACTCTTCGGCGCGCTTGGCGATGGCGCGTGGGTCACGGTCGTAGCCCTGCATGCTCGACGGGTCGACGATGTCGCAGGTCAGGATCAGGGTCGGTTCTTCGGTGAACGGGTCCAGGACGGCAGTTTCGTCGACCGGCATCAGGATCATGTCGGAGGCTTCGATGCCTTTCCAGCCAGCGATGGAGGAACCGTCGAACATCTTGCCGACTTCGAAGAAGTCGTCGTCCAGCGCATCACGCGCCGGCATGGTCACGTGGTGCTGAGTGCCTTTGGTGTCCGTGAAACGCAGATCAATCCACTTGACGTCATGATCTTTGATGAGTTGAACCGACTTCGACATGTTGTCCTCCGGATGGTCTAGGGCGCGGTGGGCCGCTGCCCTGGAAAAAGGGTGTTGCCGGGCGCGGATAGTCGGCCAAGCGTACCTGCCTCACAAGGGAGCAAATTGCATGCCAGTGCCCGAAAATGGCGAGTGCGGGATAAAAAGGGGCGGTTGTGGGCATCTGGCGGGCTTGGAGCGAGCGAAAGTGCACTCTTAGGAGGCAGAAATTCAGTGTAGAGCACCAAATAAGTGCACGACGTAACGCGTGTGCTTTGTTTGGGGGCCTTATCGCGGATCAATCCGCTCCTACCGGGTATGCGCTCGCGGAGAGGCCGGCGCAGGCGCCGCAAATCCTGCTTCGTGCATTTATCTGAAAGCTTCTGATCAAAAGTTGGTCAAATCCTGAGCAATTTCCGCTATAATTCGCGCCCCTCATTTTCGGCAGGCCCTGCGCGCGCTGTTAACCAATGAAACTTATCGTCAAAGTCTTCCCAGAAATCACCATCAAGAGCCGGCCGGTGCGCAAGCGCTTCATCCGCCAGCTCGGCAAGAACATCCGCAACGTGCTCAAGGACCTCGATCCTGAGCTCGTGGTCGATGGTGTCTGGGACAATCTCGAAGTGGTCACCCGCGTCGAAGACGAGAAAGTCCAGCGCGAGATGATCGAGCGCCTCACCTGCACCCCGGGTATCACCCATTTCCTGCAGGTAGAGGAGTACCCGCTGGGTGACTTCGACGACATCGTTGCCAAGTGCAAGCACCACTTCGGCCACTTGCTGGCCGGCAAGCACTTTGCCGTGCGCTGCAAGCGCGGCGGGCACCATGACTTCACTTCGATGGACGTCGACCGCTACGTCGGCAGCCAGCTGCGCCAGCAGTGCGGTGCGGCCGGCATCGAGCTGAAAAAGCCGGAAGTGGTGGTGCGCATCGAAATCCGCAACCAGCGCCTGTACGTGATCCACAACCAGCACCAGGGCATCGGCGGCTACCCGCTGGGCGCCCTGGAGCAGACCCTGGTGCTGATGTCCGGTGGCTTCGACTCCACCGTGGCGGCCTACCAGATGATGCGCCGTGGCCTGATGACCCACTTCTGCTTCTTCAACCTCGGCGGCCGTGCGCACGAGCTGGGCGTGATGGAAGTGGCCCACTACCTGTGGAAAAAGTTCGGCAGCAGCCAGCGCGTGCTGTTCATCAGCGTGCCGTTCGAAGAAGTGGTCGGCGAGATCCTCAACAAGGTCGACAACAGCTACATGGGCGTGACCCTCAAGCGCATGATGCTGCGCGGTGCGGCGCACATGGCCGACCGCCTGGAAATCGACGCACTGGTCACCGGCGAGGCGATTTCCCAGGTGTCCAGCCAGACCCTGCCGAACCTGTCGATCATCGACTCGGCTACCGACAAGCTGGTGCTGCGTCCATTGTTGGCCAGCCACAAGCAGGACATCATCGACCAGGCCTATGCGATCGGCACCGCCGACTTCGCCAAGCACATGCCTGAATATTGCGGCGTGATTTCGGTGAACCCGACCACCCACGCCAAGCGCCACCGCATGGAGCATGAAGAGAAGCAGTTCGACATGGCCGTGCTGGAGCGCGCCCTGGAGCGCGCCAGGCTGATTTCCATCGACCACGTGATCGATGAGCTGGGCAAGGACATCGAAATCGAGGAAGTGACCGAGGCGCTGCCTGGCCAGATCATCATCGATATCCGTCACCCCGATGCCCAGGAAGACGAACCTCTGGTGCTGGACGGTATCGAAGTCCAGGCCATGCCGTTCTACGCGATCAACAGCAAGTTCAAGCACCTGGACGCCAACCGCCAGTACCTGCTGTATTGCGACAAAGGTGTGATGAGCCGTCTGCACGCACACCACCTGCTCAGTGAGGGACATGCCAATGTGCGTGTTTATCGTCCGGCATAAGACGCCAGGGCTGTATGGCGGCAGCATCCGCCATCGCCCTCCCGACCATCGGGCCCGCTGAGCCTCAAAGCGTACATATTCGCCGCCTACACTGGCGGCAACCGAATCCTCTGATCGAGATACAGTTGTGATCGAAAATCTGCGTAACATCGCCATCATCGCCCACGTTGACCATGGTAAAACCACCCTGGTCGACAAACTCCTGCGTCAGTCCGGCACCCTGGAGCGTAACGAGCTCAACGACGAGCGCGTGATGGACTCCAACGACCAGGAAAAAGAGCGCGGCATTACCATCCTGGCGAAAAACACTGCCATCCGCTGGAACGACTACCGCATCAACATCGTCGACACCCCCGGCCACGCCGACTTCGGTGGCGAGGTTGAGCGCGTGATGTCGATGGTCGACTCGGTGCTGCTGCTGGTCGACGCCCAGGATGGCCCGATGCCACAAACCCGCTTCGTGACCAAGAAGGCCTTCGAAGCCGGCCTGAAGCCGATCGTGGTCATCAACAAGGTCGACCGCCCGGGTGCGCGTCCTGACTGGGTTCTGGACCAGATCTTCGACCTGTTCGACAACCTCGGCGCCACCGACGACCAGCTGGACTTCCAGGTTGTCTACGCCTCGGCCCTGAACGGCATCGCCGGCCTGGACCACACCAACATGGCCGAAGACATGACCCCGCTGTACCAGGCCATCGTCGACCACGTACCGGCCCCGACCGTTGACGTCGACGGCCCGTTCCAGATGCAGATCTCGGCACTGGACTACAACAGCTTCCTCGGCGTGATCGGCGTTGGTCGCATCGCCCGCGGCCGCATCAAGCCGAACACCCCGGTCATCGCCATCGACACCGAGGGCAAGAAGCGCAACGGCCGTATCCTGAAGCTGATGGGCCACCACGGCCTGCACCGCGTCGACGTCGAAGAAGCCACTGCTGGCGACATCGTCTGCATCAGCGGTTTCGACGAGCTGTTCATTTCCGACACCCTGTGCGACATGAACCACGTCGAAGCCATGAAGCCGCTGACCGTTGACGAGCCGACCGTTTCGATGACCTTCCAGGTCAACGACTCGCCGTTCTGCGGCAAGGAAGGCAAGTTCGTCACCAGCCGTAACATCAAGGAACGTCTGGACAAGGAGCTGCTGTACAACGTTGCCCTGCGCGTTGAAGAAGGCGACTCGGCTGACAAGTTCAAGGTTTCCGGCCGCGGTGAGCTGCACCTGTCGGTGCTGATCGAAACCATGCGTCGTGAAGGCTTCGAGATGGCCGTAGGCCGTCCTGAAGTGATCATCCGCGAGGTCAACGGCGTCAAGCAGGAACCGTACGAGAACGTCACCATCGACATCCCTGAAGAATCGCAGGGCAAGGTCATGGAAGAAATGGGCCTGCGTAAAGGCGACCTGACCAACATGGCGCCGGATGGCAAGGGCCGTGTACGTCTGGAGTACAACGTACCTGCTCGTGGCCTGATCGGTTTCCGTAACCAGTTCCTGACCCTGACCAACGGTGCCGGCATCCTGACCTCGATCTTCGATCGCTACGACACCATGAAGCCAGGCCATATGTCCGGCCGCCTGAACGGTGTACTGGTTTCGATCGAGACCGGCAAGGCGCTGACCTACTCGCTGGAAACCCTGCAGGCGCGCGGCAAGCTGTTCATCGAGCACGGCCAGGACATCTACAACGGTCAGATCATCGGCCTGAACAGCCGTGACAACGACCTGGGCGTGAACCCGACCAAAGGCAAGAAGCTCGACAACATGCGTGCTTCGGGCAAGGACGAAGTCATCGCCCTGGTGCCGCCGGTTCGCCACACCCTGGAACAGGCCCTGGAATTCATCCAGGACGACGAGCTGTGCGAAGTCACGCCGAAGTCGATCCGCCTGCGCAAGAAGATCCTGGACGAAGGCGAGCGTACCCGCGCTGCCAAGAAAGCCAAGGCTTGATCGTCTAGCTTGAGCTGAAAGAAAACGCCCCCGGTCGCAAGGCCGGGGGCGTTTTTTGTTCATGCGGCGGAAGGTCTTGTAATCCTTCTCTTAAGCCGATGTAAGTCGTATCTCTTGAGGCGGCCGGCGCCTTGTGAGCCGCTGCAGAGCGCCATAACGTGACTTGCTTTGTTGCCCAGGAAGCATGCTCATGAAGTACCGATTTGCACTGGCCGTCCCTTGTCTGCTGGCCAGTTTCCATGCCAGTGCCCTGCAAGACTGCAGCGGCCTGCATCCGCAGAAAGTCGTCCATTGCCATATCGGCAATGTGCGGCAGACGCCCTTGGAGTACACGCTGCTCGAAGAGGCTATCGGGCCTGGCTACACCTTCCGGCGTTTGCAGATGGTCTCCCAATCATGGGCACCCGCCCCGGTGGCGGCACCCCGCCGGTGGGAGCACGATGTCGAATTGCACAGGCCATTGAATGCCGTGCCTGGCAAGGCTTTGCTGGTGGTGAACAACGGCGTGCGCCACGGGCCGGCGCAGACACCGGACTATACGCGCGAAGTGCTACGCGAGCTGGCCCTTGCGACGCGTACCGCGGTGGTCATGATCAGCGACGTGCCCAACCAGTATGTGACCTTCGATGACGCCGAACAGCCGATGCGTGAGGACGATGCTGTGGCCCACACCTGGGCGCATTCGCTGCGAGGCGCTGCGCCGGAGCTGCCATTGCATGTGCCGATGGCCGCTGCGGCAAGCCGGGCGATGGATCTGGCCGAGCTGGAGTTGCGAAAGCAAGGGCTGACGGTCGAGCACTTCATCATCACGGGTGCCTCCAAGCGCGGTTGGAGTGCATGGCTGACGGCATTGGCTGATGAGCGGGTGATGGCCATCGTACCCAGTGTCATCGACATCGCTGACACCTCGGACATGCTCAGGGGCCTGCGCATGCGCTATGGCGGCCACTGGCCGCTGGCGCTGTGGCCATACCAGCAGGCCGGCGTGCTGCAGCAACTGGGTAGCCCCGCTTTCGACCGGCTGATGGCGATGATGGACCCGATGCAGTACCTGAACGAGCCAGGGCAGCGCCTGGCCATGCCCAAATACCTAATTTCTGCCAGCGGCGATGATTTTTTCGCCCCGGATCCTGTGACCGATTATCAGCAGCGCCTGCCCGGCCAGACCAGCCTCAGGGTATTGCCGAACTCAGACCATGGCGGGGTGCGCCAGGCGGTACTCAGCACCTTGGCGCCGGCGGTAACGCGCCTGCGCGATGGCGTGTCTCTGCCGAGTGTGCAGGTGTCGGCAAACATGCAATCCGGAAATTTCGACGTCGACCTCTCCGAACCGCCGATAGCGCTGAAGGTATGGACGGCAAGCAACCGTCGCGACCGCGACTTCCGCTATGCCTGTGGGGTGCGCTATCAGTCCGAGACGCTGGTTCCTGCGCAACACTTCACTTTGCAGCGCCTGCCACCGGCAGAGGGCTGGCAGGCACATTTTGTCGAGGCGAGGTTCGCAGACGGCTTCATTGCAACCAGCGCGGTGCATGTGTTGCCACGGACCTCTCCCGTCCATCCGCCAGCGCAACAGGGAGGCGCGTGCAGAAGCTTCCCTGCTGACGCAAATTGAAGAGCTGGCCTGCCTGCGTACAGCTACGCAGGCACGCGCCTAGCGCGCGGCCACCTTGGGCTTGTAGGCACAATACCCCGGACGCGGACCAATCTTGGGATGATTACGGCAAGTATCCGGACGCTTGTCGTAAATGGTGCACAGCCGGCTCTTGCGGTCCAGGTACAGGCAGTCGTCGTTGCTCATGCGGGTCAGGGTGAAGATTCCCGACTTCTGGTTGAAGCGTTCGATGATGCCTTCTTTCTGCAGGCGCTTGGCGATGTTCTTCGGCGGTTCGTCTTTTTCGAATTCGTCGACCACGCCGATACGGATCAGATCCTTGATCTTCACCTCCACTGGCAGGGTGCAGCAGGTCGAATGGCAGCCATGGCACATGTTGCTGGTGTAGCGCTGCCAGGTCTCCAGGCGGTCGACTTCGGCCGCGGCGATCAGGGTCGTTTTCATCGTTATGAGGGCGAATCACGGTCTTGGGGCGCGCGATCATACCGGAATTGTTCAATTTATGAACAACCTTTTGCCGGAATCGCAGAGTGGGCATGAAAACTGCGAACGGTAACTGTCACTCCCTGTCGAAGGGTCTAGGCTCAGAAGTCTCCCTCCGTTTTCGTCAACTTGCCCGAGGATGCCGCATGTCCCAGGAACCCAAAGCTCGTGACGCCGAGGTGGCCGAATTTCGCGCCGCTGTGCTGGACAAGCTGACCTACGCGGTCGGCAAGGACCCGGAACATGCCTTCGACCACGACTGGTTCGAAGCCATCGCCCTGGCCGCGCGCGATCACATGGTCGATCACTGGATGGACCACACCCGGCAGGCTTATCGCCGTAGCCAGAAGCGGGTCTATTACCTTTCCCTCGAATTTCTCATCGGCCGCCTGTTGTATGACAGCCTCAGCAACCTGGGCCTGCTCGACATTGCCCGCGATGCGCTGGAAGGCCTGGATGTGGACCTGGAGCGGATCCGCCTGCTCGAGCCCGATGCCGCGCTGGGCAACGGCGGCCTGGGCCGCCTTGCAGCGTGCTTCATGGAGAGCATGTCGACCCTCGGTATAGCTGCCCACGGCTATGGTATCCGCTATGAACACGGGCTGTTCCGCCAGGCCATGGTCGATGGCTGGCAGCAGGAACAGACCGAGAACTGGCTGGATTTCGGCAACCCCTGGGAATTCGAGCGCGCCGAGGTGATCTACCCGATCAGCTTTGGCGGCAGCGTCGAAACGGTGCATGACACCCACGGCCAGCAGCGCCAGGTGTGGTGGCCGGGCGAGACCGTGCGGGCGGTGGCCTATGACACGCCAGTGGTCGGTTGGCGCGGATCCAGCGTCAACACCCTGCGCCTGTGGCGTGCGCGGGCGCTGGAAGAGCTGCACCTGGAGCGCTTCAATGCCGGTGACCACCTCGGCGCGGTAGCCGAGGTGGCCCGGGCCGAAAGCATCTCGCGGGTACTTTACCCGGCCGACAGCACCGAGGCCGGCCAGGAGCTGCGGCTGCGCCAGGAGTACTTTTTCGTCTCGGCGTCGCTGCAGGACCTGCTGCGACGTCACCTGAACATGCATGACAACCTGCTCAACCTGCCCGACGCGGCGGCCATCCAGCTCAACGACACCCACCCGTCGATCGCCGTGGCCGAGCTGATGCGCCTGCTGGTCGACCAGCATGAAATTCCCTGGGATACCGCCTGGGAACTGACCGTGGGCACCCTGGCCTACACCAATCACACCCTGCTGCCCGAAGCCCTGGAAACCTGGCCGGTGGCGCTGATGGAGCGGATGCTGCCACGGCACATGCAAATCATCTACCTGATCAACGCCTACCATATCGATGCGCTACGGGCCAAAGGCCTGCATGACTTCGATGTGTTGCGGGCGGTGTCGCTGATCGAGGAAGACAACGGCCGTCGGGTGCGCATGGGCAACCTGGCATTTCTCGGCTCGCACAGCGTCAACGGGGTTTCGGCGCTGCACAGCAAGCTGATGAAAAGCACGGTGTTCGCCGAGCTGCACAAACTTTACCCGCAACGGATCAACAACAAGACCAACGGCATCACCTTCCGCCGCTGGCTGTACCAGTCCAACCCGCAGCTCACGGCCATGCTGGTCGAGGCGCTGGGCCCTGAGCTGCTGGATGACCCTGAGGGACGCCTGGCCGGCCTGGTGCCATTCGCCGATAAAGGCGCTTTCCGCAAGCAGTTCGCTGCCCAGCGCCTGCACAGCAAGCGTGCCCTGGCCAGCATCATCCAGGACCGCCTGGGCGTCACGGTGAACCCCGAGGCGCTGTTCGACGTGCAGGTCAAGCGCATCCACGAGTACAAGCGTCAGTTGCTCAACCTGCTGCACACCGTGGCGCTGTACCAGGCCATGCGCAACGACCCGGGTACCGACTGGGTGCCGCGGGTCAAGATCTTCGCCGGCAAGGCCGCGGCCAGCTATCACCAGGCCAAGCTGATCATCAAGCTGGCCAACGACATTGCCCGGGTGGTGAACAACGACCCGACGGTACGTGGCCTGCTGAAGGTGGTGTTCCTGCCCAACTACAACGTCAGCCTGGCCGAATGCATCATCCCGGCGGCGGACCTTTCCGAGCAGATTTCAACCGCCGGCTACGAAGCGTCCGGTACCAGCAACATGAAGTTCGGCCTGAACGGCGCGCTGACCATCGGCACCCTGGATGGCGCCAATGTGGAAATGAGCGAGCAGGTAGGGGCCGACAACATGTTCATCTTCGGCCTCACTGCGCAGCAGGTGGAAGCGCGGCGGCGCGCCGGGGACTTCGGCGCCACTGCGGCGATTGCCGCGTCCAGCCGCTTGAACGATGTGCTGCAAGCCATTCGCAGCGGGGTGTTCTCGCCGGATGACCCGTCGCGCTACACCGCGCTGATCGATGGGCTGGTGGCCTATGACCGCTTCCTGGTGTGTGCCGATTTCGACGCCTACTGGGACGCCCAGCGCCGGGTCGAGGAGTTGTGGCACAAGCCGCAGGAGTGGTGGCGCATGGCGGTGCTGAACACCGCGCGGATGGGCTGGTTCTCGTCGGACCGGACCATTCGTGAATATGCCAGCGAGATCTGGAAGGCTCTGGATTGATTCGAGCCTGAACTGGCCTGTTCGCGGGCATGCCCGTGAACAGGTCCATGACCAGACCGTCGGCCTGGCGCACGCTGAACTACCGACCTATTGTGCCGTCTGAGAGCCATGGCGAATCTCATCACTCGCTAGCCTGCAACTCTCCCTGTAAACTGCGTGGGTTTTTATCCCGCCAATCCTTTCGGAGCCATACATGTCCCGCGTTACCCTGAGTCGCTATCTGATTGAGCAGACCCGCAGCAACAATACCCCTGCCGATCTGCGCTTCCTGATCGAGGTGGTGGCGCGTGCGTGCAAGGAAATCAGCCATCACGTGTCCAAAGGCGCCCTCGGTGGTGTACTGGGCAGCATGGGCACTGAAAACGTGCAGGGCGAAGTCCAGAAGAAGCTGGACGTGATTTCCAACGATATTCTGCTGGAAGCCAACGAGTGGGGCGGGCACCTGGCAGGCATGGCCTCCGAAGAAATGGACAATGCCTACCAGATCCCGGGCAAGTACCCGAAAGGCGCCTACCTGCTGGTCTTCGATCCGCTGGACGGCTCGTCCAACATCGATGTCAACGTGTCGGTCGGCACCATCTTCTCGGTACTGCGTTGCCCTAACGAGTTCCTGAGCCAGAACGAGACCCTGAACGAAAAAGCCTTCCTGCAGCCAGGCACCCAGCAGGTCGCCGCCGGTTATGCCATCTACGGCCCGCAGACCATGCTGATCCTGACCCTGGGCAACGGCGTCAAGGGCTTCACCCTGGACCGCGAGCTGGGCAGCTTCGTCCTGACCCACGAGAACATCCGCGTGCCGGAAAGCACCGCCGAGTTCGCCATCAACATGTCCAACCAGCGCCACTGGGAAGCACCGATCCAGCGCTACGTGGGCGAACTGCTTGCAGGCGAGACCGGCCCGCTGAAAAAGAACTACAACATGCGCTGGATCGCCTCGATGGTGGCCGACGTGCACCGCATTCTCACCCGTGGCGGCCTGTTCATGTACCCCCGTGACGCCCGCGAGCCGAGCAAGCCGGGCAAACTGCGCCTGATGTACGAAGCCAACCCGATGTCGTTCATCATCGAGCAGGCTGGCGGCGCTTCCACCAACGGTTACGATCGCATCCTCGACATCCAGCCTGAGAGCCTGCACCAGCGCGTGTCGGTGATTCTCGGCTCGAAGGAAGAGGTCGAGCGCGTCACCGCCTACCACAAGGAGTAAGTCATGCTCGCACCTTGGCAGCCGTTGCTGGAGTGGTGGTTCGGTTGGGGCACCAGTCCCCAGGCCGTGGCTGACGAGAAGAGCACGCTGTGGTTCGGCAAGCATCACGATGCCGAGGCCCATGCGCTGTTTGGCGAACTGGTCGAGCACGCCCTGGCCGGCGGGCTCGACGAGTGGCAACAGAGCCCGCAAGGCTGGCTGGGCCTGCTGATCCTGCTGGACCAGCTGCCGCGCATGATCTATCGCGACACGCCACGCGCCTTCGAGGGTGACCGGCGCGCTCAGGTAGTAGCCATGCAGGGCCTGCAGAAGGGCTGGGACTACCAGTTGCTGCCGATCCAGCGGGTGTTCGTGCTGCTAGTGCTTGAGCATGCCGAAGTGCTGGACTGGCAGAACCTGTGTGTCGAGCGCTACCAGATGCTGCTGGACGAGCAGCCAGAGGCCAACCGCCGGTTGTTCGAAGGCTTTCTCGACTATGCCGAACAGCACCGGCGGGTGATCGAGCGGTTCGGGCGCTTCCCGCACCGCAACCTGGTATTGGAACGGCCCAGTACCAGCGAAGAGATGGACTTTCTGCTGGAGCCCGGGTCGAGGTTCTGAGGCCACGGGGCGCACTGCGCAAGCCGTCACGACGCAAGGCCGCTTCTGCACGGAAGCGGCCTTTTTATTGCCTGTGAGACTAATGCTTTGTGATTAATCGCACATTAGTGGCCATCCGACCAATGGTGTAGGGGGAAAGGGAGGAGGGCAGGGAACCTGGGAGGGATTTTTCCGTCGAAGGTCACTGCAGGCCACTCGCCTGTATCCCCTGTCCAGGAGTGTCCTTCATGTCGTTGCGTTCCCTCGCCCTGTTGTCGCTGTGCGTCGTCCTGACTGCCTGCAGCAAGATCAACCAGGAAAACTATTCCAAGATCAAGGCCGGTATGAACAAGGCCGAGGTCGAGCAGTTGCTCGGCACGCCGACCGAGTGTTCCGGCGCGCTGGGCATGAGCAGCTGCACCTGGGGGGACGAGAAGAGCTTCATCAGTGTGCAGTACGCGGCTGACAAGGTGCTGATGTATTCCGGGCAGGGCCTCAAATGAGGCGCCTGTACCTGCTGATGGGGGTATGCCTGGCGTTGCTGCTGGGTGGCTGTGCCGGCTCGGTGCACGACCCGCTCGCGCCGAAGACCGCTGGCAATGTCGACCTCAAGCGCTACCAGGGTAAATGGTACGAACTGGCACGCCTGCCGATGCAATACCAGGACGGTTGCGAGCAATCCGAGGCGCACTACAACCTCAGGGTCGATGGCAGCCTGGGCGTGCTCAACCGTTGCCGCACCATGGGTGACGAATGGCTGCGTGCAGAAGGGCACGCGAATATTCAGGAGCCGGGCCACACCGACAAGTTGTGGGTCGAGTTCGACAACTGGTTCACCAAGCTGGTGCCAGGCGTGGCCAGGGGCGAGTACTGGATTCTGTACGTGGACGAGCGTTACCGCACGGCGGTGGTTGGCAGCCCCGACCGCAAGCACTTGTGGCTGCTGTCGCGGACGCCGACACTGCCGGCCTGGGAGCGCGAGAACCTGATGTCCAGGGCGCGGCAACAGGGGTATGACACCAGCCGCCTGATCTGGCGCGCTTCGGACCAGCAGATCGTCAAGATGCATTGAATTCCGGGGCTGCGAGGCAGCCCCGATTCACCGCTACCCCAACAGCTGGCGCAACACCCCGGCGAACGCCCGCCCGCTTTCCTCTTCCTGCGCATGGCGCCCCTGGCGCACTACCCACTGCCCGTTCACCATCACATCGCGCACCTGCCGGTCACCGCCAGCAAACAGCCAGCGGTTGAGGATGGCGTCACCCTCGGCCATGGCGATGTAGGGGTCCTGCCCATCGAGCACCAGCCAGTCGGCACGCTTGCCCACTGCCAGCTCCCCGACCGCCTGCCCCAACGCCTGTGCGCCACCGCTCAGTGCGGCGTCATACAAGGTGCGCCCGACCATCGGCTGGTCGCCGCGATACAGGCGGTTGCGCCGCTGGTCACGCAGCCGCTGGCCGTATTCCAGCCAGCGCAGCTCCTCCACCACGCTGAGCGATACATGGCTGTCGGAGCCGATGCCCAGGCGGCCGCCCTGGGCCAGGTAGTCCACCGCCGGGAAGATGCCGTCGCCCAGGTTGGCTTCCGTGGTCAGGCACAGCCCCGCCACCGCGCCGCTGCGGGCCATGGCGGTGACTTCATCCGGCTCGGCATGGGTGGCATGTACCAGGCACCAGCGCGGGTCGACGTCCACATGCTGGTACAGCCACTGCAACGGGCGCTGGCCGCTCCAGGCCAGGCAGTCATCGACTTCCTTCTGCTGCTCGGCGATGTGGATATGTACCGGGCATTGCTTGTCGCTGGCTGCCAGCACCTCGGTAATCTGCCCGGGTGTCACCGCCCGTAGCGAGTGGAAGCACAAACCCAGTTGCTGTGCCGGTTGGCTGGCCAGCAGCGGGGCCAGCTGTGCTTGCAGCTGCAGGTACCTTTCGGTGGAGTTGATGAAACGCCGCTGCCCATCATTCGGCGCCTGGCCACCAAACCCGGCATGGCTGTACAGCACCGGCAGCAAGGTCAGGCCGATGCCGCTGTCGCTGGCAGCCGCGCTGATGCGGCGGGACAGCTCCGCCGGGGCGGCATACGCCTGGCCGGCCTGGTCGTGGTGCACGTAATGGAACTCGGCCACCGAGGTGTAACCAGCCTTGAGCATCTCGATGTACAGCTGGCGGGCGATGACCTGCAGTTGTTCCGGGCTGATCTGGCCGACCAGGCGGTACATCAGGTCGCGCCAGGTCCAGAAGCTGTCGTTGGGGTTGCCAGCCACCTCCGCCAGACCCGCCATGGCCCGCTGGAAGGCATGCGAGTGCAGGTTGGGCATGCCTGGCAGCACAGGGCCGCCAAGGTGCTCTGCGCCTTCGCCACTGGCATCGGCTGCGATTGCCGCCAGAGTGCCGTCGGCGGCTACCTCGAAACGGACATTGTGAGCCCAACCGCTGGGCAGGAGGGCACGTTCGGCGTAATAGGCGGGCATTGCGCTATCCTGTTATTGTTCAACTTGTATATACATATACAGCCGTTTGCCTGCCGGGTAAACTGCGGCAAGCTACCATCAATCTATTCGCACAAGGATCAAAGCCGTGCCGACACCTTCTGTTTCCGCGCTGGTGGCCCAAATGGGCGAGGGCCCGGCGCCGCTGTACGCCCGGGTCAAGCAGATGATCGTCCAGCAGATCGAGAATGGCAGCTGGCCGCCGCACCACCGCGTGCCGTCCGAAAGCGAGCTGGTCAGCCAGCTGGGCTTCAGCCGCATGACCATCAACCGCGCATTGCGTGAGCTGACCGCCGAAGGGCTGTTGGTGCGCATGCAGGGGGTCGGCACCTTCGTTGCCGAGCCCAAGACCCGTTCGGCGCTGTTCGAAGTCAACAACATCGCTGACGAGATTGCCGCCCGTGGCCACCAGCATAGTTGCCAGCTGATCACTCTGGCCGAGGAGACCGCCGGCTCCGAACGCGCCCTGGCCCTCGATATGCGCGAAGGCCAGCGGGTGTTCCATTCATTGATCGTGCATTACGAAAACGGCGTCCCGGTGCAGATCGAAGACCGTTACGTCAATGCCCAGATCGCCCCGGACTACCTCAAGCAGGATTTCACCCTGCAGACGCCCTATGCCTACTTGTCCCAGGTAGCGCCGCTGACCGAGGGCGAGCACGTCGTCGAAGCCATCCTCGCCGAGCCTGACGAATGCAGGTTGCTGCAGATCGAGCAAGGTGAGCCGTGTCTGTTGATCCGCCGCCGCACCTGGTCCGGCCGCCAGCCTGTCACCGCGGCGCGGTTGATCCACCCCGGTTCCCGTCATCGCCTGGAAGGACGTTTCAGCAAATGAGCCAAGTGCACTGGTTGCGTGCCAAAGACTACCCGCGCATGCCGTGGAAGAACGGTGGCGGCTTCACCGAGGAAATCACCCGCGATGCCGGGGACGGGCTCGAGGGCTTCGGCTGGCGCCTGTCGATCGCCGATATCGAGGCCTCTGGTGGGTTCTCTACCTTTGCCGGTTACCAGCGCATCATAACCGTGCTGCAAGGCGATGGCATGCGCCTTACCGTGGATGGCCAGCCCAGCCGGCCGCTGGTGCCCTTCGATGCCTACGCGTTCAGCGGTGAAAGCCAGGTGAGTTGCGCGCTGCTGGGCGGGGCGATTCGCGACTTCAACCTGATCTACGCACCACTGCGTTACCGTGCGCGACTGCAGTGGTACCACGGCGACAGCCGGCTGTTCAGTGCCGCCGGCACCGTGCTGGTTTTCAGTGGCCAGGCGCAATTGCAGGTGAGTATCGACGGCCAGCTGCAGCCGGGGCTGGGGCTGTATGACTGCTTGCAACTGAGCGGTAACGACCACCTGCTTGAAGTGGAAGTGCTCGGACGTTGCTGTGTGATCGAGCTGACTGCGCTTTCGTAATACCCGCCGGCCCTTCGCAACCCGGCGAAAGGGCCGCACCACCCCATCAGGAGTTACACGGTAACGCCCCGAAAAGGTCTGGCCTGTTACCGAATGCCCCAAGTTGGCGCAATGCCCACGGGGCCCTCATCCCCCTCGCCAATCGCCTCGCCAGGTTTTTTCCATTTCCTGCAGCCCTTGCGCCATGCGGCCTGCAACGCCATGAGCCGGCCCATGAACACGCCCGGCGAAGCAACTTGGCCGTTCAATTGCATATGCTTGTATGTACAAGTAAAGCCAAGTAGGCGAAAGTGGATAGGCCGTCCACTTCGCGCTGTACAGACCGCACCACTGGCCCGCCGATCGCGTCGGGTTTTGGATAGATCGCTCGAGGAGCACTTTTCGTGACTGACAACAAGCTGAACAAATTCCGTGACGTCGAGATCCGCGCCCCGCGTGGCAACAAGCTGACCGCCAAAAGCTGGCTGACCGAAGCGCCGCTGCGCATGCTGATGAACAACCTCGACCCACAGGTTGCCGAAAACCCGAAAGAACTGGTGGTGTATGGCGGCATTGGTCGCGCCGCACGCAACTGGGCTTGCTACGACAAGATCGTCGAGAGCCTGACCCAGCTGAACGACGATGAAACCTTGCTGGTGCAGTCCGGCAAACCGGTCGGTGTGTTCAAGACCCACGCCAACGCCCCGCGCGTGCTGATCGCCAACTCCAACCTGGTACCGCACTGGGCCAACTGGGAGCACTTCAACGAGCTGGATGCCAAGGGCCTGGCCATGTACGGCCAGATGACCGCCGGCAGCTGGATCTACATCGGCAGCCAGGGCATTGTCCAGGGCACCTACGAAACCTTCGTCGAGGCTGGTCGCCAGCACTACGGGGGCAGCCTCAAAGGCAAGTGGGTGCTGACCGCGGGCCTGGGCGGCATGGGCGGCGCCCAGCCACTGGCGGCCACCCTGGCCGGCGCCTGCTCGCTGAACATCGAGTGCCAGCAGAGCCGAATCGATTTCCGCCTGCAGACCCGCTACGTGGACGAGCAAGCCCACGACCTTGACGACGCCCTGGCGCGCATTGCCCGGTACACCGCCGAAGGCAAGGCCATTTCTATCGCCCTGCACGGCAACGCCGCAGAAATTCTGCCAGAACTGGTCAAGCGCGGCGTACGCCCGGACATGGTCACCGACCAGACCAGCGCCCACGACCCGCTCAACGGCTACCTGCCGGCGGGTTGGACCTGGGAACAGTATCGCGACCGTGCGCAGACCGAGCCGGCCGCCGTGGTCAAGGCCGCCAAGCAGTCGATGGCCGTGCACGTGCAGGCCATGCTCGACTTCCAGAAGCAGGGCGTGCCGACCTTCGACTACGGCAACAACATCCGCCAGATGGCCAAGGAAGAGGGCGTCGCCAATGCCTTCGACTTCCCGGGGTTCGTCCCGGCGTATATCCGCCCACTGTTCTGCCGCGGTATCGGCCCGTTCCGCTGGGCCGCGCTGTCCGGCGATGCCGAGGACATCTACAAGACCGACGCCAAGGTCAAGGAACTGATCCCGGACGACGCCCACTTGCACCGCTGGCTGGACATGGCCCGCGAGCGCATCAGCTTCCAGGGCCTGCCGGCCCGTATCTGCTGGGTTGGCCTGGGGCTGCGGGCCAAGCTGGGCCTGGCGTTCAACGAGATGGTGCGCAGTGGCGAGCTGTCGGCACCGATCGTGATCGGTCGCGACCACCTCGACTCGGGTTCGGTGTCCAGCCCCAACCGCGAGACCGAGGCCATGCAGGATGGTTCGGATGCCGTATCCGACTGGCCGCTGCTCAATGCCCTGCTGAACACTGCCAGCGGTGCCACCTGGGTTTCGCTGCACCATGGTGGCGGCGTGGGCATGGGCTTCTCCCAGCACTCTGGCATGGTCATCGTATGTGACGGCACCGACGCGGCGGCCGAGCGTATCGCCCGCGTGCTGACCAACGACCCGGCCACCGGGGTGATGCGTCACGCCGACGCGGGTTACCAGATCGCGATTGATTGCGCCAAAGAGCAGGGTCTGAACCTGCCGATGATCACTGGCTGACAGGCCATGGGGTGCTGCCGGCTGAGCCACGCAGCACCTTCATGGAGCCAGCTTTTTTCTTGCAAGGACTGCCGAATTCCACTTTCAAGTTTGGGAGCGTCACGCAATGAAAACCAACAAGACCTTGCTTGCTTCGCTGTTCGCCCTTGGCCTGCTCGGCGCTGCCGGTAGCAGCCAGGCCGCTGGCTGGTGCGAGTCTGGCAAGCCGGTGAAGTTCGCCGGATTGAACTGGGAAAGCGGCATGCTGCTGACCGACGTGATGCAATTCGTGCTGAAGAACGGCTACGGCTGTTCGACCGACAGCCTGCCCGGCAACTCCATCACCATGGAAAACGCCCTGGGCACCAATGACATTCAGGTATTCGCCGAGGAATGGGTTGGCCGTAGCGAGGTCTGGAACAAGGCCGAAGCCGCCGGCAAGGTGGTCGGTGTCGGCGCTCCGGTCGTGGGGGCGGAGGAGGGCTGGTACGTGCCGCGCTACGTGATCGAGGGCGACGCCAAGCGCAACCTCGAAGCCAAGGCGCCAGACCTCAAGCGCGTGGCCGACCTGGCCAAGTATTCCAGCGTGTTCAAGGACCAGGAAGAGCCCAGCAAAGGCCGCTTCTACAACTGCCCGGCTGGTTGGACCTGCGAGCTGGACAACACCAAGATGCTCAAGGAATACGGCCTGGAGAGCAGCTACACCAACTTCCGCCCCGGCACCGGCCCTGCGCTGGATGCCGCCGTGCTGTCGAGCTACAAGCGCGGCGAGCCGATCCTGTTCTACTACTGGACACCCACCCCGCTGATGGGCCAGGTCGACCTGGTCAAGCTGCAGGAAAAGGACGGCGTGGACAAGACCGTGTCGAACAAGGTCGGCCTGTCCAAAACCTTCCACGACGAGGCCCCGGAGCTGGTCGAGGTGCTGCAGAAGGTCAACTTGCCGATCGACCTGCTGAACCAGAACCTGGCGCGCATGACCAAGGATCGGATCGAGTCGCCGGCGCTGGCCAAGGCGTTCCTCAAGGAACATCCTGAAGTCTGGCAGGCCTGGGTCAGCGAAGAGGCCGCCAAGAAGATCAACGCGGCGCTCTGAGCGTCCTCAGCTGATGAGTGGAACCTATGTTTCCTGACAACCTGACATTCTCCATCGCCGACTGGGTCAACGGCTGGGTCGACGCCCTGGTGACCAACTATGGGGATGTGTTCCGGCACATCTCCGACACCCTGCTGTGGGCGATCGTCAGCCTCGAAGGCATGCTGCGGTCGACCCCCTGGTGGCTGATGCTCGGCGTGGTGGCTGTCATCGCCTGGCACGCCACCCGGCGTGTCCTGCCGACCCTGGTGATCACCGGCCTGCTGTTCCTGGTGGGTGCCGTCGGCCTGTGGGACAAACTGATGCAGACGTTGGCGCTGATGCTGGTGGCCACGCTGATCTCGGTCCTGGTGGGCATCCCCCTGGGCATCCTGTCGGCGCGCAGCAACCGCCTGCGCGCGGTGCTGATGCCGCTGCTGGACATCATGCAGACCATGCCCAGCTTCGTGTACCTGATCCCGGTGCTGATGTTGTTCGGCCTGGGCAAGGTGCCGGCGATCTTCGCCACGGTGATCTACGCGGCGCCGCCGCTGATTCGCCTGACCGACCTGGGTATTCGCCAGGTCGACGGCGAAGTGATGGAAGCGATCAACGCCTTTGGCGCCAACCGTTGGCAGCAACTGTTCGGCGTGCAACTGCCGCTGGCGCTGCCGAGCATCATGGCCGGTATCAACCAGACCACCATGATGGCCCTGTCGATGGTGGTAATCGCCTCGATGATCGGTGCCCGTGGCCTGGGCGAAGACGTGCTGGTCGGTATCCAGACCCTCAACGTCGGCCGTGGCCTGGAAGCGGGCCTGGCCATCGTGATCCTCGCGGTGGTGATCGATCGCATTACCCAGGCCTATGGCCGGCCACGCCATGAGGTGAGCAAATGAGCATGCAGCCGATCAGCAAGATCGAAGTGAAAAACGTCTTCAAGATCTTCGGCGACCGTGCCGACGAGGCCCTGCAGTTGATCCGCAACAACCACGGCAAGGACCAGGTGCTGGCGCAGACCGGTTGCGTGGTTGGCGTCAACGACCTGTCGTTGTCCATCGGCAGTGGCGAGATCTTCGTGATCATGGGCCTGTCCGGTTCGGGCAAATCGACGCTGGTGCGCCATTTCAACCGCCTGATCGACCCCACCAGCGGGCAGATCCTGGTCGATGGTGAGGACATCCTGCAGTACGACATGGACGCCCTGCGCGAATTTCGTCGGCGCAAGATCAGCATGGTGTTCCAGAGCTTCGGCCTGCTGCCACACCGCAACGTGCTGGATAACGTCGCCTATGGCCTGAAGGTGCGCGGCGAGAGCAAGCAGCTGTGTGCCGAGCGCGCCCAGCAATGGATCGAGACCGTCGGCCTGAAGGGCTACGAGAAGAAGTACCCGCACCAGCTGTCCGGCGGTATGCGTCAACGCGTCGGCCTGGCACGCGCGCTGGCGGCGGATACCGACATCATCCTCATGGATGAGGCGTTCAGCGCCCTCGACCCGCTGATCCGCGCAGAAATGCAGGACCAGCTGCTGGAGCTGCAGAAGACCTTGCACAAGACCATCGTGTTCATTACCCATGACCTGGACGAGGCTGTGCGCATCGGCAACCGCATTGCCATTCTCAAGGATGGCCGCCTGATCCAGGTCGGCACGCCGCACCAGATCCTCCACGACCCGGCCGACGAATATGTCGACCGCTTTGTCCAGCGCCGCGCGGTCGCGGTATGAGAGGTAACATGTCGCAGGTCGAAACAGTCGTCCTCAGCGGCGCGGCGTTGCGTTGGCAGGACGTTGCCGCGGTTGCTCGTCAAGGGGCGCGCCTGGAACTGGCTGCGCCGGTCTGGGCGCGCATCGACAATGCCCAGGCGATCGTCCGCCATATCGTCACCAGCGGTGAACGCGCCTATGGCGTGAACACCGGGCTGGGCGCGCTGTGCAATGTGTCGCTGCAGGGCGAGCAGCTCAGCCAGCTGTCGCACAACACCTTGCTCAGCCACGCCTGTGGCGTCGGCCCGGCGCTGGCTGATGATCAGACCCGGGCGATCATCTGCGCGGCCGTCTGCAACTACAGCCATGGCAAGTCTGGTATCCAGCGCAGCGTGGTCGAAGCATTGCTGGCATTGCTCAACCACGGCATCACCCCACAGGTGCCGTCACAGGGGTCGGTTGGCTACCTGACCCACATGGCCCATGTTGGCGTGTGCCTGCTGGGTATCGGCAAGGTCAGTTACCGGGGGCAGATTGTCGAAGCCGCCGAGGCCCTGGCCCATGAAGGCCTGGCGCCGGTACAGCTGGGCGCCAAGGACGGCCTGTGCCTGGTCAATGGCACGCCGTGCATGACCGGGCTGGCCTGCCTGGCCCTGGACGATGCCAGCCGGCTGCTGCAATGGGCCGACGTGATCGGCGCCATGAGCTTCGAAGCGCTGCGCGGTCAGATCGATGCCTTCGACCCCGAGATCATTGCCCTCAAGCCGCATCCGGGCATGCAGGTGGTGGGCGCGAACCTGCGAGCGCTGCTGGCTGGCAGCGAAGTGATCGCTGCCAGCAAAGGCATCCGTACCCAGGACGCCCTGAGCATTCGCTCGATCCCGCAGGTGCACGGCGCCGCCCGCGATCAGCTGGTGCATGTGGTGCAGCAGGTCGAGGCCGAACTCAACGGCGCCAACGACAACCCGCTGCTGCTGGGCACGCCGGACGACTTCCGGGTGGTCTCCCAGGCCAACCCGCACGGCCAGTCGGTAGCCCTGGCGGCCGACCTGCTGGCGATTGCCATGGCCGAGATCGGTGCCATCGCCGAGCGCCGCCTGGACCGCCTGGTCAACCCGCTGGTCAGCGGCCTGCCGGCGTTTCTGGTCAGCAACCCAGGCGTCAACTCAGGGATGATGATCGCCCAATATGTGGCCGCCGCGCTGTGTGCGCAGAACCGCCAGCTGGCGCAACCAGCAGTGCTCGACAACTACGTCACTTCCGGGTTGCAGGAAGACCATCTGAGCCTGGGCACCAATGCCGCGCTGAAACTGCACCAGGTGCTGGAGAACTGTTTCCAGATTCTGGCCATCGAGTACCTGCTGGCCGCCCAGGCCTTCGAATTCTTCAATGGCCAGCGCTTTGGCGTTGGCACCCATGCCGCCTGGCGCCTGCTGCGGGAGCAGGTGCCGGCGTACCTGGAAGACCGCTGGCTGGCGCCGGACATCGCTCGCGCCGCGGCCCTGTTGAAATCCTCGCTCGCGCCGCAGCCTGTGCTGCCGGCCGCGCACTGAACAATAGAAAGGAGACTCTACGTGGAAGCCCTGAACCTCATTCCTGGCCAGCTGACCCTGGCCCAGCTGCGCCGTATCCACCAGGCGCCACTGCACTTGAGCCTGGATGCCAGCGCTGCGCCTGCCATCGACGCCAGTGTTGCCTGCGTCGAGCAGATCATTGCCGAAGACCGTACCGCCTATGGCATCAACACCGGTTTCGGCCTGCTGGCCTCGACCCGCATCGCCAGTCACGATCTGGAAAACCTGCAGCGCTCGCTGGTGCTGTCGCACGCTGCCGGTGTAGGCGCGCCGCTGGACGATGACCTGGTCCGGCTGATCATGGTGCTGAAGATCAACAGCCTCAGCCGTGGCTTCTCCGGCATCCGCCGCAAGGTCATCGATGCGCTGATTGCCCTGGTCAACGCCGAGGTCTATCCGCATATCCCGCTCAAGGGCTCGGTGGGCGCCTCCGGCGACCTCGCCCCGCTGGCGCACATGTCGCTGGTCCTGCTCGGCGAAGGCAAGGCCCGCCACAAGGGCCAGTGGCTGCCGGCCACCGAAGCCCTGGCAGTCGCCGGTCTCGAGCCGCTGACCCTGGCCGCCAAGGAGGGCCTGGCCCTGCTCAACGGCACCCAGGCTTCCACCGCCTATGCCCTGCGTGGCCTGTTCCAGGCCGAAGACCTGTATGCCGCGGCCATCGCCTGCGGCGGCCTGAGTGTCGAAGCGGCCCTGGGCTCGCGCTCGCCGTTCGATGCGCGTATCCACGAAGTGCGTGGCCAGCGTGGCCAGATCGATACCGCTGCCTGCTTCCGTGACCTGCTGGGCGATTCCAGCGAAGTCTCGCTGTCGCACAAGAACTGCGACAAGGTTCAGGACCCTTACTCGCTGCGCTGCCAGCCACAGGTCATGGGTGCCTGCCTGACCCAGCTGCGCCAGGCCGCCGAAGTGCTGGGCGTCGAGGCCAACGCCGTGTCGGACAACCCGCTGGTGTTCGCCGCCGAGGGTGACGTCATCTCCGGCGGTAACTTCCACGCCGAGCCGGTGGCCATGGCCGCCGACAATATCGCCCTGGCCATCGCCGAAATCGGCTCGCTCAGCGAGCGCCGCATCTCGCTGATGATGGACAAGCACATGTCCCAGTTGCCGCCATTCCTGGTGGAAAACGGCGGGGTCAACTCCGGCTTCATGATCGCCCAGGTCACCGCTGCTGCCCTGGCCAGCGAGAACAAGGCCCTGTCGCACCCGCACAGCGTCGACAGCCTGCCAACTTCGGCCAACCAGGAAGACCACGTGTCGATGGCCCCTGCCGCTGGCAAGCGTCTCTGGGAAATGGCCGAGAACACCCGTGGCGTGTTGGCCATCGAATGGCTGGGTGCCTGCCAGGGCCTGGACCTGCGCAAGGGCCTGAAGACCTCGGCCAAGCTGGAGCAGGCACGCCAGGCGCTGCGCAGCGAGGTGCCGCACTACGACCGTGACCGTTTCTTCGCGCCCGACATCGAAAAGGCCGTGGAACTGTTGGCCAAGGGTTGTTTGACCGGGCTGCTGCCGACGGGTGTGCTGCCAAGCCTGTAATGCACTTGGGGCTGCAAGGCAGCCCCCTTCGATCTCACGACCACAAAAACAAGTCAAGGACGTGACATGCAACAAGCTCAAGGTCTCAAGCGCGGCCTGTCAGCCCGCCATATCCGTTTCATGGCCCTCGGTTCCGCCATCGGCACCGGCCTGTTCTACGGCTCCGCCTCGGCCATCCAAATGGCTGGCCCAGCCGTGCTGCTGGCCTACCTGATCGGTGGCGCTGCGGTGTTCATGGTCATGCGCGCGCTTGGTGAAATGGCCGTGCACAACCCTGTTGCCGGCTCGTTCGGCCACTACGCCAGCACTTATCTGGGCCCCATGGCCGGCTTCATCCTCGGCTGGACCTACGCCTTCGAGATGGTCATCGTCGCCATTGCCGACGTCACCGCCTTCGGCATCTACATGGGCTTCTGGTTCCCGGAGGTGGCCCGCTGGATCTGGGTGCTGGGCATCGTCTTCCTGATCGGTGGCCTCAACCTGTGCAATGTCAGGGTATTTGGCGAAATGGAATTCTGGCTGTCGCTGCTCAAGGTCGGCGCCATCGTGGCGATGATCCTGGCCGGCCTCGGCATCATGGCCTTCGGCTTCAGCCAGGCAGGCAGCGCGCAGGCGGTGGGCATCGGCAACCTGTTCGAGCACGGCGGCTTCATGCCCAACGGCGTGGGTGGCCTGATCGCCTCCTTTGCGGTGGTGATGTTTGCCTTCGGCGGCATCGAGATCATCGGCGTCACCGCCGGTGAGGCCAAGGACCCGCAGCGCGTGATTCCCAAGGCGATCAATGCCGTGCCATTGCGCATCCTGCTGTTCTACGTGCTCACCCTGCTGGTGCTGATGTGCCTGTACCCGTGGCCGCAGATCGGCAGCCAGGGCAGCCCGTTCGTGCAGATCTTCAGCAACCTGGGCATCGGTTCCGCCGCCGCCGTGCTGAACATCGTGGTGATTTCCGCTGCGATCTCTGCCATCAACAGCGACATTTTCGGCGCAGGCCGCATGATGTATGGCCTGGCCCGGCAAGGCCATGCCCCGCGCGGCTTCGGCAAACTGTCGAAACATGGCGTGCCGTGGATGACCGTGGTGGTGATGGGCGCTGCACTGCTGATCGGTGTGCTGCTCAACTACCTGATCCCGGAAAACGTGTTCCTGCTGATCGCCTCGATCGCGACCTTTGCCACCGTATGGGTGTGGCTGATGATCCTGCTCACCCAGGTGGCGATGCGCCGCAGCATGAGCCGCGACCAGGTCGCCAAGCTGCAATTCCCGGTACCGTTCTGGCCTTACGGCCCGGCCATGGCCATTGCGTTCATGGTATTCATCTTTGGTGTGCTCGGTTACTTCCCCGATACCCAGGCGGCGTTGCTCGTCGGCGTGCTGTGGGTGGTGTTCCTGGTGGCGTCCTACCTGCTGTGGTGCAAGCCGCGCGCCGGGCAGGGCCGGCCGGCAGCGGAACCGGCCGAGCTGCACCGCTAGCAAAGGAGATTGTGCATGACAACCCTCTGGCAGCACTGCCATGTGGCAACCATGGCCGAGGGCCGTTACTCGGCCATCGAGGACGCGGCCATCGTCACCCGTGACGGGCTGATCGAATGGATCGGCCCGCGCGCCGAGCTGGCGCCGGTCGAGGCTGAACGCACGGTGGACCTGGGCGGCGCCTGGGTCACCCCCGGGCTGATCGACTGCCACACCCACGCGGTGTTCGGCGGCAACCGCAGCGGCGAGTTCGAGCAGCGCCTGCAGGGCGTGAGCTATGCCGAAATCGCCGCCCAGGGTGGTGGTATCGCCAGCACCGTGCGGGCGACCCGCGCGGCCAGCGAAGACGAGCTGTTCGCCAGTGCCCGCCAGCGGGTCCTGGCGTTGATGCGCGATGGCGTGACCACTGTCGAGATCAAGTCCGGCTACGGCCTGGACCTGGCCAACGAGCGCAAGATGCTGCGCGTGGCCCGGCGCCTGGCCGGCGAGCTGCCGCTGGCGGTGCGCACCACCTGCCTGGCGGCGCACGCCCTGCCGCCGGAGTACGCCGGCCGGGCCGACGACTACATCACGCACATCTGCGACGAAATGCTCCCGGCCCTGGCCGGTGAAGGCCTGGTGGATGCGGTGGACGCCTTCTGCGAGCACCTGGCGTTCTCCCCGGCCCAGGTCGAGCGGCTGTTCATCAAGGCGCGCGAGCTGGGCCTGCCGGTCAAGCTGCACGCCGAACAGCTGTCGTCGCTGCACGGTTCCAGCCTGGCAGCGCGCTACCAGGCGCTGTCGGCCGACCACCTGGAGTTCATGACCGAGGAAGATGCCATGGCCATGGCCAAGGCCGGCACGGTCGCCGTGCTGCTGCCGGGCGCGTTCTACTTCCTGCGTGAAACCCAGTTGCCGCCGATGGACGCGCTGCGCCGCCACGGCGTCAGGATTGCGCTTGCCAGCGACCTCAATCCGGGAACCTCGCCAGGGCTGTCGCTGCGGCTGATGTTGAACATGGGCTGCACCTGCTTCCGCATGACTCCGGAAGAAGCCCTGGCCGGGGTTACCCTGCACGCCGCCACGGCGCTCGGCCTGGGCGACAGCCGCGGTTCGCTGGAGGCGGGCAAGGTGGCCGACTTCGTCGCCTGGCAGATCGAACGCCCTGCCGACCTGGCCTACTGGCTGGGCGGTGACCTGCCCAAGCGCGTGGTGCGCATGGGCCAAGAAATTTCCAACTGAGTGAGGCTCGATGGACAAGGTACTGAATTTTCACCAAGGCCACCTGCCGCTGTTGATCAGCATGCCGCATGCTGGCCTGCGCCTGAGCGATGCCGTGCGCGACGGCCTGGTCGAGCCGGCGCGTAGCCTGCCGGACACCGACTGGCATATTCCGCAGCTGTACCACTTCGCCCGCGAGCTGGGTGCCAGCGTGGTGGCAG
Organism: Pseudomonas sp. Marseille-Q3773; assembly: GCF_916618955.1. NCBI lineage: Bacteria > Pseudomonadati > Pseudomonadota > Gammaproteobacteria > Pseudomonadales > Pseudomonadaceae > Pseudomonas > Pseudomonas sp. Marseille-Q3773. The sequence continues at coordinate 3,999,882 of NZ_OU745390.1, read as the reverse complement.
CAGAGTATTCACGCTTTGTCATCGACCTGAATCGGCCGGATGACGACAAACCGCTGTATTCCGGTGCTACTACCGGGCTCTATCCGGCCACGCTGTTCACTGGCGAACCACTGTTCAAGCCAGGTATGGAACCGACGGGTGAGGAGCGCCATGCATACCTGGAGCAGATCTGGCGCCCTTACCACGATACCCTGCAGCGCGAGCTGGAGCGCCTGCGCGAGCAGTTCGGCTACGCGCTGTTGTGGGATGCCCACTCGATCCGCTCGCAAATCCCCCACCTGTTCGACGGCAAGCTGCCGGATTTCAACCTGGGTACTTTCAACGGCGCCAGTTGCGACCCGGAACTGGCCGAGCGGCTGCGGGACGTCTGTGCCGAAGCCCGGGGCTACAGTCACGTCCTCAACGGGCGCTTCAAGGGTGGCCACATAACGCGCCACTATGGTGATCCGGCCCGGCACATCCACGCTGTGCAACTGGAACTGGCACAAAGCACCTACATGGAAGAACAGGCACCCTTCGCTTACCGCAAGGACCTTGCCGAGCCGACGCAGGAGGTGTTGCGCAAGCTGCTCGAAACGTTGCTGGCATGGGGCCGCGAGCGTTACGGCGGTTGATCGCCCCTTGCATCACTGCGCGGTGTCTTGGGCAGACACCGCGCAGCCAGCCTGGTCACTCGGTCGATGACCGTGGCCTGCGTTCAGGGTCGGCGAATGAGGTGAGTTCGCGAATCAGGCGCAACTCGCGCGCCTGCTTGCTCCGCTCCAGCGCTCTGAACTGTTGTTCCAGTGCATCGACGGGCTGGTCCGGGTACTGATCTGGAAGCTCGGACACTTGTGCCTGGTAGGCTTGCTCGATTTCTGCAAAGCGATCGGCATGGGCCTGGCGCAAGTACTGGACCCACCTGTCGTTGCCCGCGGCAAAATTGAGGAAGTCCTCCCCCAGCTCGCCGCGCTGGACCTGCAGTTCGGCAGAAGCCAGCTCATCCATGGATGCGTTGATCGCGTAGCGCAAGGGGTCATCCGGTTGCCCGAGGTCCAGCGGCGTGTTCAATTCCCGACGGTAGGTCAGGCGCACCTCCGCTTCATCCCTACTGGCCGCTTCGCTTTTGGCAATTTTGTCCAGCGCCTGCAAGCGGTACAGGCGCCGCAATTCCCGGTAGAGGTTGGCTTCGGTGTCTGCGCCATCGATTTGCAGACTTTGGTTGGCGATGAACAACTCGATGGTCTGGAAAACCAGCAATGCCCCGTCATGGCAGGTCTGGTCGCCGTTTTCCTGCAGCAGCGCTTCGCTGGCCTGATGGTTGAACAGTGCAAGATCGTCCGGGTTGACCAAGGCCCTCACCAGCACCTGGCGCACCCGCGCACAGAGTGCTGCGCGGGTCTTGCCATTCTGGTAGGGCGCCGAATTGCGCAGGCGACCCACCAGTGCCAGAAGATTTCCCGCCGAGCCCGTAGCCTCAAGCGCCTCCCAGGTGTTTCTGAGGGCCTCGTTCTCGACCTCGGAGGCAAGCAGCCAGTTATCCACGTTGGGTTCGTCGGCAGCAGGGTCCAGATAGGGGAGGTGAAAGTGTCCGGCGGCTGCGCCTTCTCCCGATGAGTCGCTCATGCTGTCTGAAACGTCGATGGCGAAGGTAAAGCTGCGCTGGCTTTCTGAAGAGGCGCGCACTCTGGCGACCGTTTCTTCGGTCAACGGGTTGCTGAACAGCAGGATCGAGCTGATCGGGAAGTCGTTGTCCAGATTGGCCAGGATATGGGGTGGCAGATCGGTGAGGCGATTATCACTGAGGTCCAGCATCTCCAAGGGAAGCAAGCTGTCCACCCAGTCCGGCCACTGTTCCAGCGCCATGCCGTTCAGGTCCAGGCGGCGCAGCGTCCGCAACGATGGCGGGGCGCTGGTGATGACGCCCATGCGGTTGTCGGTGAAGTCCAGCGAATTGAGGTTGGGTAGACGGCCTAGCGTATCGAGTACATTCTGGTCGATCACCAACCCTGAACTGCGCAAGGCCAGGTCTGTCAGGCCAGGCAAACGCAGCAAGGCCGTAGGCAAGGTTTGCTCTGCCCCCTGGTAGTTGTCGATGGTTAGGCGTGTTATCCCAGGCAAGCGTCCCAGCAACCCTTCCAGCTGTGCGGTCGAGCCGCTGACGCGCTCCAGCACAAGGTTATGCACCCGGTCGGTGAGAAAGCGTGGCAAGGACCTCGGGAAATGTTCGAGGGAAACATCGTTCAGGCGCAGTGCTGCCCGCGAAAGCCCGATTTCCTGGTTATGCCAGAACGCGTTCAGCTCCGTTGCAATACGGGTTCGGCTAGCCAGCATGGCTTGGCTGACGGGCGCGGCAGAGCTGGAAGCATTCAGATAGTTGTCGATGCTGTCGCGTAGTTGCTGGCGTTGTTCCAGCAAGGCAGTCAGGTGCGTCCTGAATGCTTCGGACTGGTCGATTTCGAAACGGGAGGCGCGTCCGTCCTCGCTGAGGATTATGCGTCGTATATCATCCTCGCAAATCGGATTGCCCTGCAGCGAGACAAGGGCCTGCTCGGCAGCGGGTACCCGGCTATCACTCAAGAAGCGTGGGAGCACCCTGATGTGGTTGTGGCGCAGGCCAAGGTGACCTACCCGGCTCACGGTTTCGGTCCGTATCCCTTCTGGCCAATGGTCCAGCGCCATGTTGTCCAGACCGAGATAGTCAAGGGTCAGCTCGTTGAATTGCGGCGGGTACTCTTCGGACAGCCGGTTGCCGCTCAAGTCCAGCCGGCGCAACCGGGTCAGTCCGACCAGGCTATCGATATCGGTCGAGGACAACGTGATGTTCTGGTTGCTCAGGTTCAGCGATTCGAGCATCGGCAGATGCTGGGCTACCACCGGCAGGCTGAACTGGAAGGGCGAGGGCGAAGCATCAGCGCGGTAGGCGCGACTGATCTCCAGTGACCTCAAATTAGGAAACTGGCGAAACAGGCTGTTCAAGTGCGGACTGTGCTGGTTCCACCCCTCGTAGTTTTCCGGCAGCGTTTCGATCAGGCGCAGGTCAGTGACACTGGCACTGAAGAATTCAGGCAACTGCAGCGGGAAGTCCAGCAGTGACAGGCGTTCCAGCTGAAGCGGTGAGGTGCGGTCGCTGTTGCGGAACGCGCTGTCGTACCAGTACTGGGTAACGGCATTCAGCAAGCGCTCCACGTCATCCACATCCTGGTTTCGCGACAGTGCAGCCAGTTGTCGCCAATCGTCCAGCCTGCTTTGCAATTGGTCACGTTGCTCCAGTAGGCCCCTGAGCATGTCATCGATCTGGCTGCGGTTCAGGTTGCGGTTTTCCAGCGCCGTCAGCAGTTGCTCGGCCGGCCTGGGTATAAGGACGTGTTGGCCAACCTGACGAATCGAATTCAGCAGGCTCTGCCTGGAGATGCTGGTAGCTCGTGGTCGGCTGCCGCCTAACGGGTAGCCGAGGCGCCCGTCGGCCAGGCGCATGGGCGAACGGTAACCGGGGCGTACAGGTTGCATGCCGAGTGCCGTCCTCAGGGCCGGGCGGGGCAACAAGGGGCTGTCCTGAATCAGGCGCTGCAGCGCTTGCTCATCGGCCACGCCCAGTTGCGTCATGGCCGCAGGCAGCATCGCGTACACCGCGGCGTAGAGGCTTGGGTAGAGCCTGATTGGCGCATTCGGCTGGCTTTCGTCGTGGACGATGTATCCCGCCGCGGCGTGAGTGATGGTATGGGGCGGGCTTTCCAGTGGGCCTAGCGCATGTTCCTGGGGGGGCCACGACAGGCGCTGCAGTAGCTGGATCCTGGTTTCGCCTGGCCAGCCTGGCAGACTGGCGAGTGTCTGCATGATCAACCGGTCGGTATCCCAGTTTGGCCCACTGCACAGGTACAACCCCTCATAGGCGCGGGCGAGACGGATCTGTTGCCGGTAGATGCGAATTTCCTCACCGAGGCGCAGGGGCACCTTGCCGCTGAGCATCTGCAGTTCGCTGGCACTCATGGCGTGTGCCAGTTCATTGGCGACTGCGGTCGGCAAGGTCGGGTAGGCCCGCTGGATGGCTTCCGCGCCCGGCTCAAGTTGACGGGATAGGCCTGCGTAGGCCGCAGCGAAATCGGACGGCCGGGTGTTGCCGGTGGATCGCAGGCGGATTGTCTGGTCCAGCTTGAAACGTTGCAGGGTATCTTGCAGCAAGGCGGGCAGCCGCTGGCTTTCGGCCAAGGCCCGGCGTAACGCGTCTTCGCCGATACCGCTTACCGCGACCAGTCGTTGCAATGTCTGGTCATCGAAGTGGGCGCTGAGGTGACCGATACGCCGCAGCAGTTCCATTCCCGACCAGCTCAGTGGGTTATCTGCCCGGTGCAGCCAGGCCCCGGCGCCGTTATGCCTCAGTGGCGGCCGGTAACGGTGCGGGTCTTGTGGGTGCTGCAGGTAGTACTCGCCGGTGGCAGGTGCCTGGCCGACGATATAGTTTTCGCCAGATAGCGCCAACCACTGCCTGCCATCGTGCTGAACCAGGCCGAGCTCGTCCGTCTCCAGGCCGGCGGGCAGCCTTTCAGTGCTCTGGTAGGGGGTGAGGTCGGGTTTCCACAGGCGAACCTCGCCATCGGGTGTTTCGACGTCTTCCAGTTCTTCGATGAAGGAGGGGGTTGCTACCGGAATACGTTCGACTTCGGGCAGTTCCTCGTCGGGCTCTTCTACCAGCGGCGGCTCGCCGACGCCGCTAGCATCGCCGCCGTTGGCGCCTTTCAAGGCGCGGGCTGCGGCGCTGAGGGCGGTCATGATCGCCACGTTCTCGATCACATCGAGCATATAGGTGTAGGCGGTATCACGTTCGTCGTTTTGCCAGGCCTGGATGCCGTCATATACCTCGGTTGCCAATTGCGCCACGCACACGGCGAGCATGATCTCGCCCAGCCCGGGCACGAAGAACCCGGCGATATTCAAGGAGGTCCATACGCGCCCGGCAACCAGTTCCAGGTGGGCCTGGGCTGTACGCCGGTCGACGATTTCGGTCGGGATGGCATGGAACAGCACATCCTTTTCATGGCGCTGGGTTTTCTGGAACGCCATGACGCCCTGGAACGCATGGCTGAAGGGCTTTGTCACGGGATGCAGGGTGGCATGCAGGTCCGCAACAGGCTCTCGGATCCCTCGGGTGCTCCAGCCCAGTGGTGTGAGTCGATCCTTGAGACGGGTGATGACAGACGCTTTGTCACGGTCGCAGATATGTTTGTCCAGATAGTGGATATCGGCCTGCAACCTTTCGCCGAGCTCGGCCAGCAAGGCTTCCTGGCTGGCGAACTCCTTCAGCGGCCGCGTGCTGTCTTCCGGAATGTACAGGGCCACGGCCTGGCGTTCGGCTGCCTGCAGCGTGAGGAGCACGACGCCGGTCAGTTCCGCCTCCCACAAATCCAGCCAGCTGAACGTTACTGTCGAGTTGGTCGATGGCGCCTGCTCAAGGGGCGCGGCGAGGGCGGCGGCGTACAGCGTTTCGCTGATGTCCCCCTTGAGTCGGGCGAAATGCAGCGATTGCCTGAACGCCGAAACCTCGGCGCGCCCCAAGGTTTCATAGACAGCCAGTGCGGCTTGGTCGGCTTCTGCACGGGGCATGCCCGCTGGGTAGTAGATGGCATGCACCTGCTCATGGTACTTGCCGCCGATATCCAGGGTGCGACACAAGTCGGCAAACGCTTCGGCGGTGATGTCTACCGTATTGGTGATCGGCACCGTGCCCATGAAGCGGCGGTGATCGAGGATGACCGACTTCTTCAGCAAGGCATCAGGCGCATCCATGCCATGCTCCGCCGCGGCGGCCTGGTCGAAGTTGTGCAGCGCGCAGTGCAGCAGCGAACGGGTGGCCCGATCGATCGCCTGACGACTATCGATCGCGTTACGGCTATCGATCAGGCGGGCATCGACCAGGTAGGTGTTGCGGACGTCCAGGTCAAGCCCGAAGCGCTGTTTGATTGCCTTGGTCAGCGTTTCGCTGGCGTAGGTTTCCAGGTCTGGTAGCCGCTCGAACAGTTTGTGCACCTGCGCCTGGTGCTCGCGGTGCCGGGCATGTTCTTCCTGCCAAGCCTTGGCGACGTCCGGTTGCTGCTGGATGGCTGCCGGTAGCCAGGCGGGGGCCAGCTGCCTGTTGCGCATCGCGCGGTGGGTTTCCGGCGGGGCAAGCTTGAGCCAGGCGGGGATCTTGCGTTCGATGGTGGCGTAGTGAACGCCAGGCTGGGAAATCGCTGGGTTTGGCATATCGGCGGTCTCGCTTGATAGGGCAAGGGACTATCACCGGGTGGCCTGGCCCGTGTGGGGTAGATATGTCTGCCGCTGCACAGCGGACGTATCAGCGAGGACGGTGCTGAAAGCGCAATTCAGGTTTATGATGGCCCACGGCCGAATAATCCTCACACGGAGTGCGCAATGCAGACCCTGTACCCGCAGATCAAACCCTACGCCCGGCACGATCTGGCCGTGGAAGCGCCGCATGTGCTGTATGTCGACGAAAGCGGCTCGCCAGAAGGTCTGCCGGTGGTGTTCATCCACGGTGGCCCGGGGGCTGGCTGCGACGCCCAGAGCCGCTGCTACTTCGACCCCACGCTGTACCGCATCATCACCTTCGACCAGCGCGGCTGCGGCCGCTCCACGCCGCACGCGAGCCTGGAGAACAACACTACCTGGCATCTGGTGGAAGACCTGGAGCGTATCCGCGAGCACCTCGGGATAGACAAATGGGTGCTGTTCGGCGGCTCGTGGGGTTCTACCCTGGCCCTGGCCTACGCCCAGACGCACCCCGAGCGGGTACATGGCCTGATCCTGCGTGGCATCTTCCTGTGCCGGCCGCAGGAGATTCACTGGTTCTACCAGGAGGGCGCCAGCCGGCTGTTCCCCGACTACTGGCAGGACTATATCGCGCCAATCCCGCCGGAAGAGCGCGGCGACCTGGTTGCGGCCTTCCACAAGCGCCTGACCGGCAACGACCAGATCGCCCAGATGCACGCCGCCAAGGCCTGGTCCACCTGGGAAGGCCGCACTGCCACCCTGCGCCCCAATCCGCTGGTCGTCGACCGCTTCTCCGAGCCGCAACGCGCCTTGTCGATCGCCCGCATCGAGTGCCACTACTTCATGAACAACGCGTTCCTCGAGCCGGACCAGCTGATCCGCGACCTGCCGAAGATCGCCCACCTGCCGGCAGTGATCGTGCATGGCCGTTACGACGTGATCTGCCCGCTGGACAACGCGTGGGCATTGCACCAGGCCTGGCCGAACAGTGAGCTGAAGGTGATCCGCGACGCCGGCCACGCGGCTTCCGAGCCTGGTATCACCGATGCCCTGGTGCGTGCTGCGGACCAGATGGCTCGGCGCTTGCTCGACCTGCCTCTGGAAGAAGCATGAAGGGCCTGCTGCAGCGTGTGCGTGGCGCGCGGGTCGAAGTGGCCGGGGAAGTCGTCGGCGCCATCGACCAGGGGTTGCTGGTGCTGGTGGCGGTCGAGCCTGAAGATTCACGAGAAAAGGCCGACAAGCTGTTGCACAAACTGTTGAACTACCGCGTGTTCAGCGACGAGCAGGGCAAGATGAACCTGTCGCTGAAGGATGTTGGCGCTGGGCTGTTGCTGGTTTCCCAGTTCACCCTGGCAGCAGACACCCGCAATGGCATGCGCCCGAGCTTCTCGACGGCGGCACCACCGGCCCTTGGTGCCGAGTTGTTCGACTATCTTCTGCAGCAGGCGAAGGCCCTGCATGGTGACGTCGCGAGTGGGCAATTCGGCGCGGATATGCAGGTGCACCTGGTCAATGATGGCCCCGTAACATTTATGTTACAAATATGAGGTCGAAAAACCCCGTGTTCACAGGAAAACAAGGGGTTTTGTACGATAAATAGTTGTTCCAGCCTGATGCGTTGTAACGCGACCTGCTGGATAATCGCGCGCTGCATGGACCTGCGTTCGCAGGTTCGTTTCACTCTGACTCGAGCATTGTCTGGATCCGTTTGGGGAATCATTACGCCCTCACGGGGTCCGAACAGTGCTCGCCAACCCGGCATTTGTCGCTGGCCGTTGGTTTCATGATCTGTTTTCGGCGAGGGTTGCTCGTGATTGTTAGTCCCCAAAAAGCATCAAGAATCCCCGGTGTTCGGTTACGCAAGGCCTTGATGGCCGGCGTGGCAGTGGTCGGCCTGATGAGCGCGGGCCAGCTGTGGGCATTCAATCTTGACGATGTTGCAGCCAAGGCAAAGGATCTGGCCGGCCAGAAGTACGAAGCACCGAAAAGCAACCTGCCGGCGGTGTTCCGCGACATGAAGTTCGCGGACTACCAGAAGATCCACTTCCTGCAGGAAAAGGCCGAATGGGCCAAGGACAAGACCCCGTTCAAACTGTCGTTCTATCACCAGGGCATGCATTTCGACACGCCGGTGAAGATCAACCAGGTCACCGCCACCAAGGTCGAGGAAATCAAGTACGACCCGAGCCGCTTCGAGTTCGGTGACGTGCCGCACGACCCGGAAACCACAAAGAACCTGGGTTACGCCGGTTTCCGCGTGCTGTACCCGATCAACAAGGCTGACAAGCAGGACGAGATCATGACCCTGCTTGGCGCCAGCTATTTCCGTGTAGTCGGCAAGGGCCACGTGTATGGCCTCTCGGCCCGTGGCCTGGCCATCGACACGGCGCTGCCGTCGGGTGAGGAGTTCCCGCGCTTCACCGAGTTCTGGGTCGAGAAGCCCAAGCCGGCCGACAAGCACCTGGTGATCTACGCACTGCTGGACTCGCCACGTTCCACTGGCGCCTACAAGCTGACCCTGCGTCCGGGCAACGACACGGTAGTCGACGTGCAGTCCCGCGTTTTCCTGCGTGATCACGTCAGCCGCCTGGGCATCGCCCCGTTGACCAGCATGTACCTGTTCGGCCCCAACCAGCCGTCCAAGGTCCTCAACTATCGCCCGGCCCTGCATGACTCCGAAGGCCTGTCGATCCATGCGGGTAACGGCGAGTGGCTGTGGCGTCCGCTGAACAACCCGAAACACCTGGCCGTCAGCAACTTCAGTGTCGAGAACCCGCGCGGCTTTGGCCTGATGCAGCGTCAGCGCGCCTTCAGTGACTACGAAGACCTCGATGACAACTACCAGAAGCGCCCGAGCGCCTGGATCGAGCCGAAGGGTGATTGGGGCAAGGGCACCGTCGACCTGGTCGAAATCCCGACTGCCGACGAGACCAACGACAACATCGTAGCGTTCTGGAGCCCGGAAAAGCTGCCCGAGCCAGGCAAGCCGTTCGAGTATGCCTACCGCTTGCACTGGACCATCGACGAGCCGAAGTTCCAGGCGCCTGAGCTGGGCTGGGTCAAGCAGACCCTGCGCTCTACCGGTGACGTCAAGCAATCCAACCTGATCCGCCAGCCTGACGGCAGCGTGGCCTTCCTGGTCGACTTCGCCGGCCCGACGCTGGCGGCCTTGCCGGAAGACACCGCGGTGCGCAGCCAGATCAGCGTCGGCGACAACGCCGAGGTGGTCGAGAACAACTTGCGCTATAACCCTGAGACCAAGGGCTGGCGCCTGACCCTGCGTCTGAAGGTCAAGGAAGCCAACAAATCGACCGAAATGCGTGCCGCGCTGGTGCGTGACGTGCCGGTCGAGACCGCCAAGCCTGCCGCGGATGCCAAGCAGGACAAGGCTGCAACCAAGCATGCCAAGGCCGACAAAGCCGCCAAGGCCGAACAACCTGCCGCCGATGCGGCACCCACCAACGGGACCCCGGCCACCACCGAGAAGGTGCTGACCGAGACCTGGAGCTATCAGTTGCCTGCCGATGAGTAACTCAAGCGCAAGGCCGGAATCGCTGCGCGAGTATCTGGCCCACCTACCACTGAGCGACGAGCAACGGGCGGAACTCGCCAGCTGCGCGTCCTTCAGTGAGCTGCACCAACGCCTGGCGGCCAACCCGGCCGCCAGCCCTGCCGAGGCCGTGCAGGCCTCGGTGGGTCCGCGCCTGACCGTAGGCAGCGCCGCCGAGCTGGAAGACGCCGAAATGCTCGGCGTCGACGGCAGCGGCCGGCTGTGCCTGAAGATCGCCCCGCCGATCAAGCGCACCAAGGTCGTGCCCGAGCCATGGCGCACCAACATCCTGATCCGCATGTGGCGACGCATGACCGGCCGTACCAATGCACCACAGCCGCCCAAGCGCGAGCTGCCGCCGGCACGCTGGCGTACGGTCGGCTCGATCCGCCGTTACATCCTGCTGGCGCTGATGATCGGCCAGACCATCGTCGCCGGCTGGTACATGAAGGGCATCCTGCCTTACCAGGGCTGGTCGTTCGTGGACTTCGACGAAGTCGTCAACCAGCCGCTGTGGGACACCGTGGTACAGGTGTGGCCGTACGCCTTGCAGACCTCCATCCTGGTGCTTTTCGGCATCCTGTTCTGCTGGGTGTCGGCAGGTTTCTGGACCGCACTGATGGGCTTCCTCGAGTTGCTCACCGGGCGCGACAAATACAAGATTTCGGGGAGCAGTGCCGGTAATGAGCCGATTGCGCCCGAGGCGCGTACCGCGCTGGTGATGCCGATCTGCAACGAAGACGTCCCGCGGGTGTTTGCCGGCCTGCGCGCAACGTTCGAGTCGGTAGCCGCCAGCGGCAACCTCGATCGCTTCGACTTTTTCGTGCTCAGCGACACCAACGACACCGACATCGCCGTGGCCGAGCAACAGGCCTGGCTGGACGTGTGCCGCGAAACCAAAGGCTTCGGCCGCATCTTCTACCGTCGTCGCCGGCGCCGGGTGAAGCGCAAGAGCGGCAACCTCGACGACTTCTGCCGTCGTTGGGGTGGGGAGTACAAGTACATGGTCGTGCTCGACGCCGACAGCGTCATGAGCGGCGAATGCCTGAGCAGCCTGGTGCGCCTTATGGAGGCCAACCCGGACGCCGGTATCATCCAGACCGGGCCGAAGGCCTCGGGCATGGACACCCTGTATGCGCGCCTGCAGCAGTTCGCCACCCGCGTGTATGGCCCGCTGTTCACCGCCGGCCTGCACTTCTGGCAGCTGGGCGAGTCGCACTACTGGGGCCATAACGCGATCATCCGCATGAAGCCGTTCATCGAGCACTGCGCCCTGGCGCCGTTGCCGGGCAAGGGCGCGTTCGCCGGGGCGATCCTCTCCCACGACTTCGTCGAGGCCGCACTGATGCGCCGCGCCGGCTGGGGCGTGTGGATCGCCTACGACCTGCCGGGCAGCTATGAGGAATTGCCGCCGAACCTGCTCGACGAGCTAAAGCGCGACCGCCGCTGGTGCCATGGCAACTTGATGAACTTCCGCCTGTTCCTGGTCAAGGGCATGCACCCGGTGCACCGCGCGGTGTTCCTGACCGGGGTGATGTCGTACCTGTCGGCGCCGTTGTGGTTCCTGTTCCTGGTGCTGTCGACTGCGCTGCTGGCGACCAACACGTTGATGGAGCCGCAGTACTTCATCGAGCCGTACCAGCTCTACCCGCTGTGGCCGCAGTGGCACCCGGAGAAGGCCGTGGCGCTGTTCTCCACTACCATCGTGCTGTTGTTCCTGCCCAAGCTGCTCAGCGTCATCCTGATCTGGGCCAAGGGCGCGACCGAGTTCGGTGGACGGATCAAGGTCACCCTGTCGATGCTGATGGAAATGCTGTTCTCCATGTTGCTGGCGCCGGTGCGCATGATCTTCCACACCCGCTTCGTGCTGGCCGCGTTCCTCGGCTGGGCAGCGACCTGGAACTCGCCGCAGCGTGACGACGACTCCACGCCCTGGAGCGAAGCCGTGCGTCGCCACGGTCCGCAGACCCTGCTGGGTATTGCCTGGGCGGCGCTGGTGGCCTGGCTGAACCCTAGCTTCCTGTGGTGGTTGGCGCCGATCGTCGGTTCGCTGGTGCTGTCGATCCCGGTTTCGGTGATTTCCAGCCGCACCCGCCTGGGCCTGGCGGCCAAGGATGAGAAGCTGTTCCTCATCCCCGAGGAATACGCAACGCCGCAGGAGCTGCTGGCCACCGACCAGTACACCCACGAAAACCGCTGGCATGCCCTGCATGATGGCTTCGTACGCGCTGTGGTCGACCCACGGCAGAACGCCCTGGCTTGCGCCATGGCCACGGCCCGTCACGGCCAGGCGGCACCGATCGAGGCGCTGCGTGCCGAGCGTGTGGCCAGGGCGATGGAGGTCGGGCCAAAGGGGCTGGACCTCAACACCCGCCTGGCCCTGCTCAGCGACCCGGTGGCGTTGAGCCGCCTGCACGAGCAGGTGTGGGCCGAGCACAACGCGGCATGGATCGATGTGTGGCGTGCGTCGATAAAGAACGACCCGCATTCGCCGCTGTTGCCGCTGCATCCGAAGAATGAAGGCCAGCCGGCACTCGTCGGCGCCTGATCGGGCCTATTCGCGGGCACGCCCGCTCCCACAAGGTACTCCACAGCCTTTGAGGCATGCGCTGTACCTGAGGTGCGCCCCATTTGTTGGACAATCTTTGATTAGGCTGCTGCCGCCTGATTCCTGTATGCCACGGGACTCAGGCCGGCCAGCCCCATCTTGATTCGATCATGGTTGTAGTAATCGATGTATTCATCAATTGCAGCGCTCAGATCTTCGATGCTGGCGAAGCGCTGACCATGATACATCTCGGTCTTCAGTGTGCCGAAGAAACTCTCCATTCGCGCATTGTCCAGGCAGTTGCCCTTGCGTGACATGCTCTGCTCCAGCCCCTTCTCCTCAAGTCGATTTCGGTAGCGGTAGTACTGATATTGCCAGCCCTGGTCGGAGTGCAGCATAGGCCTGGCACCTTCCGGCAGCCGTGACAGCGCCTTTTCGAGCATCTGACCAACCAATGGATAGTGCGGCGAAGTGTCGATCTGATGTGCCACGATCTCGCCATTGAATAGGTCCAGCACCGGAGAGAGATACAGCTTTTCACTCGCCACCTTGAACTCGGTCACGTCCGTTACCCACCTCGTGTTTGGCTCTTCTGCCGTGAACTTGCGCTCCATCGTGTTGGGGGCAATGCGTCCGGGCTGGCCACGATAGGACTTGTACTTCTTCACGCGAACCGTGCATTTGAGGTCGAGCTCGGCCATCAGTCGCCGCACGACCTTGCTGTTCACTACATGGCCGACGCTGCGCAGTGTCGCTGTCATGCGCCGATAGCCGTAGCGACCTTTATGCCGCTCCTGGATCTCACGGATACGGTCCTTGAGCGGAGCCAGCTTGTCACCGGCGGCCATCAACTTGCGCTGGTAGTAATACGTACTGCGCGCCAGTCCGGCCAGCTTAAGCAGACCGTCGAGCGGGAAGCGGGTGCGCAGGGCCGAGATGATCAGGACTTTTTCTTCCCGGCCTTCTTCTGTCTCGCCTTCTCCTCGCGCAGTTCTTTTAACTTTTTTAGGTAGGCGATCTCCATCTCGGCGTGGCGCAGCCTGGCTAGCAGTTCGGCGTGCGAGAGTTCTTCATCGGCCTTCGGCGACGTGCTGGCGGGTGGGACGGATGGTTTGATCATGACGTTACGCGGTCCTTTGGTTCCTGCTACCAGGGCTTTGATGCCGCCACTGTAGTACTGCGCTTCCCATATGCCTATCTGGCTGGAATGCGTCAGGTTGAAAACGGCCGCTGTTTGGCGCAACGACAATTTGTCGCGCCACTTTCGCTCGAGCACCGAGAGCTTGAACTCAGGGCTGAAGGTCCGCGCTTGTCTGGACAGGCTGGTCTCGCCATGGATGCGGTAGGCCTGTACCCAGCGGCGCAGCAAGGAGGGGTCCATCTGGAACTTCGCAGCAATGAAACGGTAGCCAAGGCCTCGTTGCAGAAAAGCCTGGATGGCGGAAAGCTTGAACTGTCTGGTGTGCTTGCTCATGTGAAACGCCCCTGAGGTTGGATTTTTGTCCAACATCAGGGGCGCAGTTCATACCTGTGGGAGCGGGCGTGCCCGCGAAGCTTTTCAGGGCTTCCACCGATTTTGGCCAACAAAGTCCCCCCCGGCTCTAGGTCCCCAGGCCGCCATGCGTTAGCATCCCTCTCCGACATGCCGCATCGGCCAGCACGGCCGTGCCAACAATAAGATTCGCTACTTTTCTTGCTAGGGGACCTGGTGATGATCAAGAAATACCTTTCGCGACTGTTGGTCGGTGTCACCGCCCTGGTCGCCGTGACTGCGGCCCAGGCGGGCGCCATCGATGACGCGGTCAAGCGCGGCACCCTGCGGGTGGGCATGGACCCGACCTACATGCCGTTCCAGATGACCAACAAGCGTGGCGAGATCATCGGCTTCGAAGTCGACATCCTCAAAGCCATGGCCAAATCCATGGGCGTCAAGTTCGAGCCGGTCTCCACCGCCTATGACGGCATCATCCCGGCCCTGCTGACCGACAAGTTCGACATGATCGGCAGCGGCATGACCCTGACCCAGGAACGCAACCTGCGCCTGAACTTCAGCGAACCCTTCATCGTGGTCGGCCAGACCCTGCTGATCCGCAAGGAGCTGGCGGGCGAGATCAAGTCGTACAAGGACCTGAACAACGAGAAGTACCGCCTGACTTCCAAGCTGGGTACCACCGGTGAGATGGTCGCCAAGAAGCTGATCGGCAAAGCCAAGTACCATGGCTACGACAACGAGCAGGAAGCGGTGATGGACGTGGTCAACGGCAAGGCCGATGCCTTCGTCTACGACGCGCCTTACAACGTCGTGGCAGTAGAGAAAGCCGGTGCCGGCAAGCTGCTGTTCCTCGAAGAACCCTTCACCTACGAGCCGCTGGCCTTCGGCCTGAAGAAAGGCGATTACGACAGCATCAACTTCATCAACAACTTCCTGCACCAGATCAAGCATGACGGGACCTACGATCGTATTCACGACAAGTGGTTCAAGAACAAGGACTGGCTGAAGGAAATGGAGTAAGGCCCAGGCCACAAGCCCGGCTTTATGACCCCGACGCGCAGGCAAACCCTGCGCGTTCGCATTTACGGAAGTACCCCACGTGATCAAACACAAGAAAGCCCAGTGGCCCTGGCATGGGCTGACCGCCCTGGTCCTGGTGGGCCTGGCGTTCAGCCTGTACCTGGCCACCTCGATGATTTCCTATGAGTGGCGCTGGAACCGCGTCCCTCAGTACTTCGCCTACAAGGCCGAGGAAGCACAGCGCGCCGCCGGTTACGGAACCGTTCAGGAGATCGTCGTCTCCGGCGACAATGCCCGTGTCACGCTGAAAGACGAGAACGGTGGCGAGCAGGTGCTCGACGTGGCCAAGGACAGCCTGCAACTGAGCCGCGGCGACGATGTCTCCGAAGGCGACCAGATTGGCGTGACTCGCCATTGGGCTGCCGGTCCGCTGGCCTGGGGCCTGTGGACCACGCTATGGATTTCGGTGGTATCCGGTGCCCTGGGCCTGGTGATCGGCCTGTTTGCCGGCCTCTGCCGCCTGTCCAGCAACCCGACCCTGCGTGACTTGTCGACGGTATACGTCGAACTGGTGCGCGGTACCCCGCTGCTGGTGCAGATCTTCATCTTCTATTTCTTCATCGGTACGGTGCTTAACCTGTCCCGCGAGTTTGCCGGGGTCGCCGCGCTGGCGCTGTTCACCGGCGCCTACGTGGCGGAAATCGTGCGTGCCGGCGTGCAGTCCATCGCCAAGGGCCAGAACGAAGCCGCCCGCTCGCTGGGCCTGAACGCGGGCCAGTCGATGCGTCATGTGATCCTGCCGCAGGCGTTCAAGCGTGTGCTGCCGCCGCTGGCCGGGCAGTTCATCAGCCTGGTCAAGGACACCTCGCTGGTGTCGGTGATCGCCATCACCGAACTGACCAAGAGCGGCCGCGAGGCCATCACCACCTCGTTCTCGACTTTCGAGATCTGGTTCTGCGTGGCAGGCCTGTACCTGCTGATCAACCTGCCGCTGTCGCACCTGGCCAGCCGGCTCGAGCGGAGGCTTGCGCAAAGTGATTGAAGTCCGTGACCTGCTGAAAGTCTTCGACACCCGTGGCCACGTGGTACGCGCTGTGGATAACGTCACCACCCAGGTCGCCAAGGGTGAAGTGGTGGTGGTGCTCGGCCCGTCGGGTTCGGGCAAGTCGACCTTCCTGCGCTGCCTCAACGGCCTGGAGCATTTCGACGAAGGCCATGTGGCCATCGATGGCCTGCAACTGGCCGACCCGAAGACCGACATCAACGCCTACCGCCGCGAAGTCGGCATGGTGTTCCAGCACTTCAACCTGTTTCCGCACATGACCGTGCTGGAAAACCTGTGCCTGGCGCAGAAAGTGGTGCGCAAGCGCAACAAGGCCGAGCGCGAGGCCAAGGCCCGGGCGCTGCTGGAGAAGGTCGGCATCGCACAGAAGGCCAACGAATACCCGTCACGCCTGTCCGGCGGCCAGCAGCAGCGGGTGGCAATCGCCCGCGCCCTGGCCATGGACCCGAAAGTAATGCTGTTCGACGAGCCGACTTCGGCGCTGGACCCGGAAATGGTCGGCGAGGTGCTGGACGTGATGAAGACCCTCGCTCAGGAGGGCATGACCATGGTCTGCGTGAGCCACGAGATGGGCTTTGCCCGCGAAGTGGCGGACCGCGTGCTGTTCTTCGACCATGGCAAGTTGCTGGAGGACTCGGCGCCAGCGGCATTCTTCGCTGCGCCGAAGGACCCGCGCGCGCAGGCCTTCCTGCGTCAGGTGCTGTAACCACCAGGGGCGCTTTTGCGCCCCCTTCGCGACGCAAGGCCACTCCTGCAGAGGTAGGTGATCTCGTGTAGGAGCGGCCATGCATCGCGAAAGGGCTGCAAAGCAGCCCCGGCAATCTCAAATGCTGAACCGCCTCACCATCCCCCGCAGCTGTTGCCCCAACTGCTCCAGTTCCCCGCTCGAAGCCGCCGTCTGCTCGCTGGCCGCGCTGGTCTGGTCCGAAACGTCCCGCACATTCAGTACGCTACGGTTGATCTGTTCGGCGACCACGCTCTGTTCTTCGCTGGCCGTGGCGATCTGTTGGTTCATGCCCTGGATGCTCGATACCGTGTCGGTAATCTGGCCCAACGCATGCCCGGCCCTACGGCTCAGTTCCACGCTTTGCTCGGTCAGGCTCTTGCTGTTGTCCAGCAGCCGGGTCACTTCATCGGTACCGCTGTGCAAGCTGTCGATCAGTTGGCCGATTTCTTCTGTCGCTGTCGACGTGCGCTGGGCCAAGCCACGGACTTCGTCGGCCACCACGGCAAAGCCGCGCCCGGCTTCACCGGCCCGTGCCGCCTCGATCGCTGCGTTCAGGGCCAGCAGGTTGGTCTGTTCGGACACCGACTTGATCACATCGAGGATGCTGCCGATGCGCTGGCTTTCGCCGGCCAGGTGCTGCATGGCCGCCAGGCAGTGGTCCATCTGCCTGGCCAGTTGCTCGATCCGGCCGATGGCCTCGGCTACCACCTGGTCGCCCATCTGCGCCTGCTGATCGGCATTGGTCGCGGCCAGCGAGGCCTGCTCGGCGTTCTGCGCGACTTCCTGCACCGTGGCGCTCATCTGGTGCATGGCGGTGGCCACCTGGTCGGTTTCCTCGCGCTGCTGGTTGATGCGCAGCTTGGTGTCCTCGCTGCTGGTCGCCAGCTCCGAAGCGGCCTGTGACAGTTGGCCGACGCCTTGGTCTATGCCGCCGATCAGCGCGCGCAGGCTCAAGGTCATGTCGCGCATGCTGCCTTGTAGCTGGCCCATCTCGTCACGACGCTGCACGGCTTCGACCTGGCTCAG
The DNA here is from genome assembly GCF_916618955.1 of Pseudomonas sp. Marseille-Q3773. Lineage (NCBI taxonomy): Bacteria > Pseudomonadati > Pseudomonadota > Gammaproteobacteria > Pseudomonadales > Pseudomonadaceae > Pseudomonas > Pseudomonas sp. Marseille-Q3773. The sequence goes on along the minus strand of NZ_OU745390.1, from coordinate 3,982,210 downwards.
GTCGCCTTTGGCAATGCGCGCAGCCACGCCCAGTGTCTGGCGCAGGGGCTGGGTAATCTGCAAGGTGATCAGCCAGCTGGCCAGCACACCTACCACCAGCGCCAGCAGTGCCACGCTGGTCAGCAGCGAGCGGGCGGCCAGGGCTTCGCTGTCGCGTTGCTCGATCTTGCGCTTGCCCAGTTCCAGGCTTGCGGCACGCAGCTCGTCGCCCACTGTTTCCAGGTTGTTCTGTAGCTGCTCGACGTGCACGGCGGCGCGGCGGTACTGCTCCAGGCTGGCGCGGTACCTGGCCAGTTCGGCCGTCGGCTGTTCGGTCAGGGCGCGGGGCAAGCCTAGCGGGGCAATGCCTTTGAGCAACTGCTCGAGGCTGCTGTCAGCGGCGGCCAGGGCGCTGTTTCCGACCTTGGTGAAGTCTTCGACCGGGGAAAAGGTGTAGGCCGGCACCAGGCTCTGCTGGTTGGCAGCGTCGATATGTCGGCTTACCGTGTCCATCAGGCCGAGTACGCCCCTTTGCTGGCTGTCGGTGCCCATCCTCAGCAAGGCCTGGGTCTGCAGTTCGTCGATCGCGTCGTTGAGTTTCTGCTCCTGGGCCTGCATGGCCTGGCGCAGGGCGGTACGGTTGGCGACGCTGCGTTGCAGTTCGCTGAAATCGTCACGCAGGCGCTGCAACAATGCCAGCTTTTCGCTGAGTATCTGCCGGGATTCGTCGACGTTGCTGCGTTGCAGCAGGGTGGTCAGCCTGTTGTTCAGCTGGTCGAGGATGCTGCTGATCTGTGCTTTGCTGGTGTCATCGCTGAGGACACGGTAGGTGATGCGTTCCGCGCGCAGGTCCTTGGTCAGGTCGTTGATCAGGCCTATTTCGCTGAGTTGCTGCGAGCGCACGATGGCGCCATCCAGCGCGCGCCAGCCACTGATCGTGGTTGCCAAGGTAAGCAGCAACACCACGGCGAAGCCGAGGGCGAGCTTGGCACCGACACTGATGTTGCCGAACTTGCGGTTGAGGTAGCCGAGCATGGTAATTCTCCGTGCAATTGGGGAGCGGATGCGGGCGCAGTGCCAGCATCACACCTGCCAATCGGCAGCGGAGTTGTAGGACTTGACCTGAAAATCAGGTAGGAAATTTCCCCTTAACAGGTAGGAATGATCTGCCTGTGCTGACCCTCCTCGTGGCTAAACCCACTTCCACAGGTACAGCACAGGCTATCCATTCACCCGATCAGAGTTTGAACCGCCTCACCAACCCCTGCAGGTGGGTACCCAGCCGTGCCAGCTCCACGCTTGAGCTGGCCGTCTCTTCACTGGCTGCCGAGGTCTGGTCGGAAATGTCGCGCACGTTCATCACGCTGCGGTTGATCTCCTCGGCCACTGCAGTCTGCTGTTCCGCCGCCGTGGCGATCTGCTGGTTCATCGCCTGGATCGACGACACGGTCCGGGTAATGGTCTCGAGTGAACTGCCGGCGCGGCGGGTCAGTTCGACGCTGCTGTCGGTCAACTGGCGGCTGCTGTCCATCACGCTGGCCACACGCTGGGTGCCGCTCTGCAGGCCGGCGATCAGCTCTTCGATTTCCTCGGTGGATTGCTGCGTTCGCTGGGCCAGGCTGCGCACCTCGTCGGCAACCACGGCGAAGCCACGCCCGGCCTCACCGGCACGGGCGGCCTCGATCGCCGCATTGAGGGCGAGCAGGTTGGTCTGCTGGGCCACCGACTTGATCACATCGAGTACGCTGCCGATCTTGTCGCTCTCGGCCTTGAGCTGGTTCATGGCCTCGCTGGAGTTGACCACTTCGCCTGCCAGGCGCTCGATCTGCGCCACCGCTTCGCCCACCACGCGGTCGCCTTCTCGGGCCTGCTGGTCGGCTACCAGCGCGGCTTCCGAGGCCTGTTCGGCATTGCGGGCCACTTCGTGCACGGTCGCGGTCATCTGGTTCATGGCCGTCGCCACCTGGTCGGTTTCGACCTTCTGGTTGTTGACCCCGGCACTGGTCTGCTCGGTCACCGCCGACAGCTCCTCGGCGGCGCTGGCGATCTGCGTGACGCCATCGCCGATGCCGCCGATCAGTTCGCGCAGGCCCTGGGTCATGCGCTGCATGCTGGCCTGCAGCTGGCCGAGTTCGTCGCGGCGTTGCACCTGGGGTTGCTGGGTCAGGTCGCCGCTGGCCACCTGTTCGGCGGCGCGCAGGGTCTGGCGCAGCGGGATGATGATCTGCCGGGAGATGGTCCAGGCCGCCAGCAGGCCCAGGGCCAGGGCCAGCGCGGTGGCCAGGGTGAGCAGGCTCTTGGCCTGCGCGGCGCCGGCGTTGCGTACCTCGGTCTGCGAAGCGGTCATCGCCTGGCTGGTCTGCAACAGCACCGTGCCGTGCGCGACCATGTCTTGCAGGGCCTGCTCGGTAGCGGCCTGGGCGTTGCCGAACTGGGTTACCGCATCACGGTAGCCAGCCATGGCAGTGGCGGCGTCGTCCAGGCTGGCGGCATGTTCGGCAGGCACCTTGGCCGGCAACGCGCGCAACTCGACCAGGGCCTGGTCGATGGCCTTGAGTGCGGTTTGCTGGAAGTCGGCATTGCCGCTGTAGGTGTAGCCGCGGACCTGGAAGCGCGCCTGTTGCAGCAAGGCACTGACCTCAACGGCGTACTGGTATTGGCTGATATCGCCACCTTGCAACAGGCTACGCTGTACGCGGCCGACCAGTTCCGTGGCCTTGTCGGCTGTGTCGCCAAGCACGCTGCGGCTGGCCTCGCGACGTTGCCCGGCCTGTTTCAGCTCGCTGAATGCCTGCTGGTAGCCGCGCACGGCCTCGCGCTGCTGTTCCAGGCGCTGGCGGTCGGCGGGTTGTTCGATCTGCGTGAGCATCAGCTGAACCTGGCGGTCGAGTTTGGCCAGGGCTTTTTCCAGCTCTGCCACCGAAGCGTCATCACGCTGGCGCTGGTATTGCTGGCGGGCGATGCGCAGATCCTGGGTATATTCCAGAATGACCGAGATGTTACCCAGCTTGTCGCCACGGTTGACGATGCTGTCCATGCCGTACCAGCCAGTCAGGGTGGTGGCCAGGGTCAATAGCAGCACGAGGCCGAACCCCAGCCCCAGTTTGCGACTGACGCTCACGTTGCCCAACGATTGGGCGATCCATTGATACATGTGAAACTCCCTGGCCGGCTTGGCAGCACGATATCTGTTGTTGTTGCCAAGGCCATCGGCGCGGGGAAGGGAAACTTTATGGGTAAAAGTTGACTTTTGCGTCAGAATATTCGCGCGAGCAACGCTGTCACCGCGGTCTCTACCCGCAGGATGCGCTCACCCAGTTGCACCGGCGCCAGGCCGGCCTGGCCCAACAGCTCCACTTCGTAGGGGATCCAGCCGCCCTCCGGGCCGATGGCCAGGGTCACGGCTTGCTCCACGGCACGTGGGCAGTCGGGGTATGGACCGGGGTGGCCGACCAGGCCCAGGGTGCCTGCGGCGATGGACGGCAGGCGATCTTCGACGAACGGTTTGAAGCGTTTCTCGATGATCACCTCGGGTAGCACGGTGTCACGTGCCTGCTCCAGGCCGAGGATCAGGTTCTCGCGAATGCTGTCGGGGTGCAGGAAGGGCGTTTGCCAGAAGCTTTTCTCGACCTTGTAGCTGTTAACCAGGATCAGCCGCGGAACGCCCAGGGTGGCTACGGTCTGGAACAGCCGACGCAGCATTTTCGGGCGGGGCACGGCCAGTACCAGGGTCAACGGTAGTTTGGCCGGTGGCTGCTGGTCGAAGACGACTTCCAGTTCGGCGTCGTGGGTTTCCAGGCGCAGCACCGTGGCCTTGCCCATCAGGCCATTGACAAGGCCCACGCGCAGACTGTCGCCCACCGTCACGCGGTGGATTTCCTGCATGTGGGTGAAGCGCCGGTCAGCAAGAACGACGCGGTCGGCCGCGACGAAGTCGGCCTCTTCAAGAAGCAACAGGTTCACGGTTGGGTCGCTGGCGGCTGGTCGTTGTGGTCGTTGGCGGCGTTGTCGTCGGCTTCACTGCGCTTGCGGATCAGGCTGCCGCACAGCACGCCGATCTCGAACAGCAGCCACATGGGTACGGCCAGCAGGGTCTGGGAGAATATGTCCGGCGGGGTGAGAACCATGCCGACCACGAAGCAGCCGATGATCACGTAGGGGCGGATCTTCTTCAGGTACTTCACGTCGACCACGCCGATCCACACCAGCAGTACCACCGCCACCGGGATCTCGAAGGCCACGCCGAAGGCGAAGAACAGTGTCATCACGAAGTCCAGGTAGCTGGCGATGTCGGTCATCATCGACACGCCTTCCGGCGTGGCACTGGCGAAGAATCCGAAGATCAGCGGGAACACCAGGAAATAGGCGAAGGCCATGCCGGCGTAGAACAACAGGATGCTCGACACCAGCAGCGGGATGGCGATGCGCTTTTCATGACGGTACAGCCCGGGTGCGATGAAGCCCCAGATCTGCTGCAGGATGAACGGGATCGCCAGGAACAGCGAGACGATCATGGTCAGCTTGAACGGTGTCAGGAACGGCGAGGCCACGTCGGTGGCGATCATCGTCGCATTCGCCGGCAAGTGCTCGCGCAGCGGCGCCGAGACCAGCGTGTAGATCTGCTGGGCGAAGGAGAACAGCCCGGCAAAAATGAGGAAAATGACGGCAACGCAGCGCAACAGGCGCGTGCGCAGTTCGGTCAGGTGCGATACCAGCGGCATCGGCTGGTCGTGTTCCGGGTTCTCGCTCATGGGGCTCGCGGCGGTTGGGGCGGTTCGGAAGGTGTGGCCGGGGCGGCAGCTGTCTCGACTGGCCGGGCTTCAAGCCCCGCAGGGGGCTGCACGACTGCAGTGGTGACCGGCGGCTGTGCCGGTGGGGTCATCGGGTTGAGGATGCGTCTGGCTTCCTCTTCCATCTGCAGGATGTGCTCGTTGTGCAGCTGGCGACGGATTTCGTCGGCGCCAATTTCGCGCTCCACTTCCATCTTGATGCTGTTGAAGCTGCGCTTGAGCCGACCGATCCACAGGCCCGCCGTGCGCGCGGCACCGGGCAGGCGCTCGGGGCCGAGCACCAGCAGGGCGACCAGGCCGACGAGCAGCAGCTCGCTGAAACTGATGCCGAACATGGGTCAGTCTTTCCGCTGCGGCTCTTGGACCGGCTGGGCCTGGCCTTCGATGGTATGGCCCTGGTTTGGCTGGGCGGTGTTCTGCACCGGTGGGACGGGCTGGGCTGGTGGCGGAGTCTGCTCGGCCGGCTTGTTCTCTTCGTCGCTCATGGCCTTACGGAAGCCTTTGATCGACTCGCCCAGGTCGCTGCCGAAGTTCTTCAGCTTCTTGGTGCCGAACACCAGGACCACGACGACCAGCAGGACGATCCAGTGTTTCCAGTCAAAGATACCCATTTCGTACTCCTGAAAAGTGTGTGTACAGCAAATCGATCCGGCAACACGGCCCCTGTGGGAGCGGGCATGCCCGCGAACACCAGCCGGTGCCATGCACCGCGTCGCATTCTTCGCGGGCACGCCCGCTCCCACAGGCGCCCGGAATACGTCAGGCAGAAGGCGTTCGTGCGGCCTTCTCATCGTGCCCGGACAGCCCGAAACGGCGTTCCAGTTCATCGAGCACGGCTTGCGGATGCTGGCCCAGCGCGCTGAGCATCACCAGGCTATGAAACCACAGGTCGGCGGTTTCATAGATGACATCGCTGTAATCCTTGCTGACTGCAGCATCCTTGGCGGCAATGATCGTCTCGACCGATTCTTCGCCGAGCTTTTCCAGAATCTTGTTCAGGCCCTTGTGGTACAGGCTGGCCACGTAGGAGCTGTCGGGCGCCGCTTGCTTGCGTTGTTCAAGCACGTCGGCCAGGCGATTGAGGGTGTCGCTCATGTCAGTGTCCTGCGCTGTAGATGGCATCCGGATCCTTCAGGACCGGGTCGACGGTTTTCCACCGGCCGTCTTCGAAAACGCGGTAGAAGCAGCTTTCACGGCCGGTATGGCAGGCGATATGGCCCAGTTGCTCGACCATCAGGATGATCACGTCGGCATCGCAGTCCAGGCGCATTTCATGCAGTTTCTGCACATGCCCGGACTCCTCGCCCTTGCGCCACAGCTTGCCACGCGAACGCGACCAGTAGATGGCACGCTGTTCGGCGGCGGTAAGGGCCAGCGATTCGCGGTTCATCCAGGCCATCATCAGCACGCGTCCGGTCTTGTGGTCCTGGGCGATCGCCGGTACCAGGCCCTCGCTGTTCCACTTGATCTCGTCCAGCCAGTCTTTCATCGTCGACTCCAAAGCGGGCCCGCTCCTGTGCCGGGCCCTTTGCGCTAGTGTGCCAGCCATGCGCGCGGCTGGCTATTGGCGCACGATCAGGTAAAGGCCAGCAACCAGCATCAGCCAAGCCGGCCAGGCAGTCGGGGCGACCAGGCTGGCGGCCTCGGCAGCACCCGCCGCCAACACCGCACCGCCGCCCAGCAGGCCGGCACCCAGCAGGCGCAGCGGCCAGCGGTCGCCCTGGCGCCGGCGCTCGGGGAGTTGCGGATCGTGCAGGTGCGGTTGAGACAGGCGTTCGAGCACGTCACGGGCCATGTCGGCCAGGTGCGGCAGCTGTTCGACCTGGCTGTGGATGTTGCCAAGCACGGCTTTCGGGCTCATGCGCTCACGCATCCAACGTTCCAGGAACGGCTTGGCGGTGCTCCACAAGTCCAGGTCGGGGTACAACTGGCGGCCCAGGCCTTCGATATTGAGCAGGGTTTTCTGCAGCAGTACCAGCTGCGGCTGCACTTCCATGTTGAAGCGCCGGGCAGTCTGGAACAGGCGCATCAGCACCTGGCCGAAGGAAATATCCTTTAACGGTTTTTCGAAGATCGGTTCGCACACGGTGCGGATCGCCGCTTCGAATTCATTGACCTTGGTGTGCGCCGGGACCCAACCCGAGTCGATGTGCAACTGTGCAACGCGGCGGTAGTCACGCTTGAAGAAGGCGATCAGGTTGCGCGCCAGGTAGTCCTGGTCCTCGTCCGTCAGGCTGCCGACGATGCCGCAGTCGATGGCAATGTACTGTGGGCTCCAGGGCCGCACCGTGCTGACGAAGATGTTGCCGGGGTGCATGTCGGCATGGAAGAAGCTGTCGCGGAACACCTGGGTGAAGAACACCTCCACCCCGCGCTCGGCCAGCATCTTCATGTCGGTGCGCTGATCGGCGAGGGTCGCCATGTCGGTTACCGGGACGCCGTAGATGCGTTCCATCACCAGGACTTTCGGCCGGCACCAGTCCCAGTACACTTGCGGCACATACATCAGCTCGGACCCTTCGAAATTGCGTCGCAGCTGGCTGGCGTTGGCCGCTTCGCGCAGCAGGTCGAGTTCGTCGTAGATGGTCTTTTCGTAATCGCCGACGATTTCCACCGGATGCAGCCGGCGGGCATCGGCAGAGGCACGCTCGGCGCCTTTGGCGATCAGGAACAGCCAGGCAATATCCGCAGCGATTACCGGCTTGAGGCCCGGCCTGACCACCTTGACCACCACCTCTTCGCCGCTTTTCAGGCGGGCTGCATGCACCTGGGCTACCGAAGCGGAGGCCAGTGGCTCGACGTCGAAGCGGCTGAACACTTCGCCCACCTTGGCTCCGAGCTGTTCCTCGATCAGCGCCACGGCGTGTTGCGGGTCGAATGGCGGTACGCGGTCCTGCAGCAACATCAGCTCGTCGGCGATGTCGGTTGGCAGCAGGTCACGCCGGGTCGACAGCAACTGGCCGAACTTGATGAAGATCGGCCCCAGGTCCTGCAGCGCCAGGCGCAGGCGTGCGCCACGGCTGAGTTCGGACGGCTTGCGTGGCAGCCAGCGCCACGGCATCAGCAGCCGCAGGCTCATCAGCCACCAGGGCAGCGGGTAGTCGAACAGCAGGTCATCCAGCCGGTACCGGATGACTACGCGCTGGATGCGGAAAAGACGGCGGACGGCGAGCAGCTTCATGCGTTATCGCTGGTATCAAGGGATCGGGAGAGGCGCTTGATGCGCGCCTCGAGGCGTTCGGTATCAAGCTTGAGGGCATCGAGTTCGCTGAAGGCGGCTTCGGCTTCGCGTCTGCCGACCAGGGTGCGGGACTCTTCGGCCAGGTACTCGGAAAGGTTGTGGCTGAAGCGCGCCAGGCCCTGGCGGGTCCAGCGGGCACGCAGGCGGATGTGCCCGGCCAGCATGGCCGTGGCGACCGGGCCGAGCCAGCGCTGCAGCTCGTGTTCCCAGTCCAGTTCCAGGTCCTGCAGCACGCCGAACAGGTCGAGCAGTACGGCACTGTCGCCATGCAGCTCGACCTGCGGGCTGTGCAGCACCGCAGTCTTGTCCCTGGCCAGCGCCAGTTGCGCCAGACTGCCGGCCGGGGCGCGCAGGCTGCAGTCGACCTCGCCTTCCCAGTGGGCGGCCAGCATCAGGCCCTCTTCATCGGGCAGGATGAATACCTGCAGGGCCGGTTGGCGGCAGTCGATCTCGATGACCTTGCCTTCCAGCGCGGCCAGCCGCGGCAGGGCCGTGCTATCCATGCGCAGGACGCGGTTCAGGCCATGTTCGACGCTGGCGAACAGCCCGGCCAGCAGCATCAGGGCTTGATTCCCCGGTGTACGGCGACAATGCCGCTGGTCATGTTGTGGTAGGTGACGCGGTCGAAACCGGCGTCGACCATCATGGCCTTGAGGGTTTCCTGGTCGGGGTGCATGCGGATCGACTCGGCGAGGTAGCGGTAGCTGTCCGCGTCGTTGGTGATCAGCTTGCCGGCCAGGGGCATGAAGGCGAACGAGTAGGCGTCGTAGGCCTTGGACATCAGCTTGTTGGTCGGCTTGGAGAACTCCAGCACCAGCAGGCGGCCGCCCGGCTTGAGTACACGCAGCATCGAGCGGATGGCCTCGTCCTTGTGGGTGACGTTGCGCAGGCCGAAGGCGATGGTCACGCAGTCGAAATGGTTGTCCGGGAACGGCAGCTTCTCGGCATCGGCCTGGACGAACTCGATGTTGCCGGCCACGCCACGGTCGAGCAGGCGGTCACGGCCAACCTTGAGCATCGATTCGTTGATGTCGGCCAGCACCACCTGCCCGGTCGGGCCGACCAGCCGCGAGAACTTGGCGGCCAGGTCACCGGTACCGCCGGCGATGTCCAGCACGCGGTTGCCGGCGCGTACGCCCGACAGCTCGATGGTGAAGCGCTTCCACAGGCGGTGCATGCCGCCGGAAAGCACGTCGTTCATCAGGTCGTACTTGGCCGCCACCGAGTGAAACACTTCGGCGACTTTCTTCGCCTTCTGGCTTTCAGGGACGTCCTGGTAACCGAAATGGGTGGTGGGTTCGGCTTGGTCGCCTTTGCGCTGGTCGTTCATATCGCTTCACCGAAAAAAATTACCGCCATTCTAGGGCGAACGGGCGGATTTGTCTTGGCGGGGTGTGCCAGTGGGCAGGGGCGGGCATAATGCCGATTATGTCTTCATCTCCAGGAACACCTGCATGACTCAGATCAGCGTCGAACGCAAACATTCCCTCGGCCGTGATGCCGCCCGTGCCAAGGCCGAGGCACTGGTGGACAGGCTGGTCCGTGAATACGACCTCAAGGCTACCTGGAACGGTGACCGGGTCGATGTGGCGCGCAGCGGTGCCAACGGCAGCGTGCATATCGGCGAAGACAGCATCCGCGTGGAGCTGAAGCTCGGCATGATGCTGTCGATGATGAGCGGCACGATCAAGGGCGAGATCGAGCGGGCACTGGACAAGGCCTTGGCCTGATCCCGTGCCGGGCCCTGTCTTCACCTTAGGGTGAAGATTCTAATTTCCCTCTCTACCTTGTGCTCAAGCCCAACCTCCATGGGCGGTTCCTCCTCCACTCATGAGCATGAGGTACAGAGCATGGCCAAAGTGACTGCGAAGAAAAAGGACGACGCCCCGGGTACGCTGGGCGAGGTGCGCGGCTATGCGCGCAAGATCTGGCTGGCGGGTATCGGCGCCTATGCGCGCGTGGGCCAGGAAGGCTCCGACTACTTCAACGAGCTGGTCAAGGCCGGTGAAGGCCTCGAAAAACGGGGCAAGAAGCGTATCGACAAGGAACTGGATGCAGCCAACAGCCAGATCGATGAAGCGACCCAGGCCGTTAGCCGCGTCCCGGGGCGGGTCGAAATTCAACTCGACAAAATCGAAAAAGCTTTCGACGCACGGGTAGGGCGCGCCTTGAATCGCCTGGGCATTCCGTCTAAACATGACGTTGAGGCGTTGTCCATCAAGCTTGAACAGCTGCATGAGCTGCTTGAGCGCGTCGCGCACAAACCATAAGGAGAGCAGGATGGCTGGCAAGAAGAATTCCGAGAAAGAAGGCAGCTCCTGGGTCGGCGGGATCGAGAAGTACTCCCGCAAGATCTGGCTGGCAGGGCTGGGTATCTATTCGAAGATCGACCAGGACGGCTCGAAGCTGTTCGACTCGCTGGTGAAGGATGGCGAGAAGGCCGAGAAGCAAGCGAAGAAGACGGCTGAAGACGTGGCGGAAACCGCCAAGTCGTCGACCAGTTCACGTGTGTCTGGCGTCAAGGACCGTGCCCTGGGCAAGTGGAGCGAACTCGAAGAGGCCTTCGACAAGCGCCTGAACAGCGCCATCTCGCGCCTTGGCGTGCCCAGCCGCAACGAGATCAAGGCCCTGCACCAGCAGGTGGACAGCCTGACCAAGCAGATCGAGAAACTGACCGGTGCATCGGTTACGCCGGTCTCGTCGCGTGCGGCCGCCAAGCCGGCCGCGAGCAAGGCAGCGGCCAAGCCATTGGCCAAGGCGGCAGCGGCCAAGCCTGCGGCGAAAACCGCAGCGGCCAAGCCGGCAGCCAAGGCAGCAGCGGTAAAACCGGCCGCCAAGACGGCAGCGGCGAAGCCAGCGGCGAAAACCGCCACGGCCAAACCAGCGGCAGCCAAGCCCGCGGCGAAACCGGCAACGGCCAAGCCAGCGGCAGCGAAGAAGCCAGCGGTTAAAAAGGCACCGGCCAAACCGGCAGCCGCCAAGCCGGCAGCGCCTGCGACCAGTGCTGCGCCAGCTGCGACCGCCGCCCCGGCACCTGCCGCCGCCCCGGCCAGCAGCACGCCGTCGGCAGCCAATGGCAGCGGTACCCTGATCTGATACCGCGTCACCTGCTTCGCGGGCTCGCCCGCTCTCACAAGTATCGCGCCGATCATCTGCTCAGCGCAGGCCTTGTGGGAGCGGGCTTGCACGCGAAGGCCGTGGTGCCGAAACACCAGGCCTACCCCTCCAGATAGCGCACCGCCAACTGCTCTGCCGCCCCCCGCGCCTGGGCCTGCAGATGCGGCGCCACCAGCATCATCACTTGGTACACCACGATCCCCACATCCCCCTCGCGCCCAAGCACGCGCTGATAATCCAGCGAGAACATCAGGGTCAGGGTGATCTGTTCCACCAATTGCCCCAGCGCCTGGGTTTCGCTTTCCACCTGCCCCTGGCCCTTGAGGCTGGCCAGCAACGCTGCCAGCGTACGCTTCAGCGCGTTGATCAGGCTGCGCATGCCGCGTGCCAGCTTGGGCAGGCGCCCGGTCAGGTTCGACAGGTCCTGGAACAGGAAGCGGTATTGCGCCATGCGTTCGACGATCAGGTGCAGGAACAGCCAGTAGTCTTCGGCCTCCAGGCGCGCTTCGAGCGGTGGGTCGAGCAAGGGCATCAGTGCCTCTTCGAAGCGCTCGAACAGGCCCAGTACCAGTGGCTCCTTGCCATGGAAGTGGTAGTACAGGTTGCCCGGGCTGATGCCCAGTTCGTTGGCGATCTCCAGGGTGGAGACGTTCGGCTCGCCCTGCTGGTTGAACAGCTGCAAGGCGCATTCGAGGATACGGTCGCGAGTCTTCATCCCGTCGGCAGGCTCAGCGGGTCATCACGTAGGTACCCGGTGCGGGCCCCAGCGGTGGATAGGTGGCATTGCCCAGCTCCCTGCGCGGTGCCTTGAGCGGGCCGGAGCGCGGGGTGATCCAGTCCAGCCACAACGGCCACCAGCTGCCCTCGCTGCGCTTGGCGTCGTGGAACCAGGCGCGTGGGTCTCCGGGCAGCTTGGGGTTCGCCAGGTAATAGGCCTTGGGGTTGCCAGGCGGGTTGATGATGCTCTGGATATGCCCGCTGTTGGCCAGCACGAAGCGCCGGTCGCCACCCAGCAGCAAGGCCGAACGGTACACCGCGTCCCAAGGGGTGATGTGGTCGTTGCTGCCGGCGACGGTGAAACTGTCCAGGTCGACCTTCTGCAGGTCGACGGGCGTACCGCACACCTCCAGGCCGGCCGGATAGGTCAGCGGGTTGAGCTTGAAGAAGTCCAGCAGGTCACCATGCAGGGCAGCGGGCAGGCGCGTGCTGTCGGCGTTCCAGTACAGGATGTCGAAGGCCGGTGGCGTCTTGCCGAGCAGATAGTTGTTGACCCAGTAGTTCCAGATCAGGTCATTGGGCCGCATCCAGGCGAATATCCGTGCCACCTCGGCGCCGTCGAGCACGCCACGCTGGTAGGATCGGCGTTTGGCGGCCTCGATGGTCTGCTCGTCGGCGAACAGGCTGGCCGGGCTCTCGAACTTGCTGTCCAGCAGGCTGACCAGGTAGGTAGCGCTGCGCACCCGGCGCAGTTGCTGCCTGGCCTGCAGGTGGCCTTGCAGCGCGGCCATGGTCAGGCCGCCGGCGCAGGCGCCCATCAGGTTGGGGTCGCGGTTGCCGCTGATACTGCGGCAGGCGTTGAGCGCTTCTTCCAGCGCTTGCACGTAGCTGGACAGGCCCCATTCGCGGTGGCGCGGGTCGGGGTTGCGCCAGCTGATCATGAATACCTGCAGGCCGCTCTTCAGCATGTACTGCACGAAGCTGTTGGTCGGGCTGAGGTCAAAGATGTAGAACTTGTTGATTTGCGGCGGCACCACCAGCAGTGGCCGGGCGTGCTGCTTTTCGCTCATCGGCTTGTACTGGATCAGCTCCAGCAGCTCGTTGCGAAACACCACTGCGCCGGGGGTCGCGGCCAGGTTGCCGCCCACCTCGAAGGCACGCTCGTCGACCTGGCGCGGCAGGCCGTCATTGTGGCGCAGGTCGTCGAGCAGGTGAGCCACACCGCGCAGCAGGCTCTGCCCGCCGGTGTTGAACAGCTCCTTGACCGCCAGTGGGTTGAGCAGCGAATTGCTGGGCGCCAGAGCGTCGTTGATCAGGTTGAACAGAAAGTGCGCCCGGGCCCGGTCATCGTCGTCCAGATGGCTTTCCTCGATCCACAGGCGGGTCTGCTTCTGCCAGGCCAGATAAGCCTGCAGGCCGCGGCGGTAGAACGGATTCTGGCTCCACGTAGGGTCGTTGAAGCGCGGGTCGCGCGGGTTCGGCTGGTGCGGCGTGTCGCCCAGCAGCACGCGGCCCAGTTGGCCGCCCAGGGCCAACAGATGGTGTGCGGTATGCAGCGGGTGACGCAGGCCGTGACGGCTGACATTGCGCAACGTGGACAACAGGTCACGCCCGCGCAGGCCGAGGATGGCGTTCTGTACGTTCATGCGGGTGGCGGGAAGCGTTGGCGTTCCTTTGGCCGGTTTGTCTTTCATGGCAACACTCCCTCGTCTGAGCCGTTCCGCTGTCGAGACCTTCGCGGGCATGCCCGCGCCCACGGGTTCAGCGCCGTCCCTGTGGGCACGGGCGCACCCGCGCAGAAGGCCGCGTCGATCTACCCGCCCGAAACCGGGCGAGGGTGCATGACGGCGCGCTGTCGTTCTTGCTGAAGGAAATTCATGATGATCGGGGCGACGGCCTCGGCCCGGGTGATCAGGAACAGATGGCCGTCGTCGATAATGTGTAGCTGGGCATTGGGAATCCGCCAGGCCAGCAGGCGCATGTTGATCAGCGGGATCAACGGGTCGTCGTCGCCGGCCAGCACCAGGGTTGGCTGCTGGATCTTGTGCAGCCAGTGGATGCTGGTCCAGCCAAGCCCGGCGAACAGCTGCCAGTAGTAGCCCATCTTGCCGCCGGAGCGCACCTTGGCGGCATGTTTCATGGCCAGGTCCGGGTCGCGTCGGAAGCCACCACCATAGATCAATGGCGCAATCCGGATGACGTGCGACGGTTGTACGTAGCGCCGCGGGCTGGCCATCATCCACAGCACCTTGGGCTTGCCGGGCACCATCACCGCACCGGCCGCAGTGGCGGCCAGCACCAGCTTCTTGCAGCGCTCGGGGTAATCGTGAGCGAACTGCTGGGCCAGGGCGCCGCCCCAGGACACGCCAATGACATTGACCTGGCCGTAGTCGAGGTAATCCAGCATGCGTGCGGTCAGCTTGGCCAGCCCGGGAAAGCGGTACGGGTGGCGCGGGGTTGACGAACCGCCGACCCCGGGTACGTCGAAGGCAATGACTTCCAGGTCCGGGTCCAGTGCTTCGATGAACGGGAACACCAGCTCCAGGTTGGCACCGATGCCATTGAAGATCAGCAACGGCGTCAGGTGTGGCTTGCCCGGGCGGACGGCGGTGCGGATGGACTGGTCGTCCAGTTCGACGGTCCTGAAGATATAGGGTTGCGGCATGCGCGTGACTCTTGGGTGAATGAACACCGTGGCGCCCCGCAGGTGGCCACGGCGCTGCAGCTTTATCGCTCGTGGACGTAAGTCCCCGGTGCAGCCTCGCCGGCACCGTAGGCCCGGTTGCCCAGGCGTGTCGGTGCCTTCTTCAGCTCCCCGGCCCGCTCGGCCAGCCAGCTTTGCCAATGCAGCCACCACGAGTCGGCATGCTTGGTGGCGTTTTCCTGCCAGGCCACCGGGTCGCCCGGGCGATCCGCACCGGTCATGAAGCGCGCCTTGGGGTTGCCTGGCGGGTTGAGGATGCTCTGGATATGCCCGCTGTTGGACAGCACGAACTCGATCTTGCCACCGAACAGGTGTGCCGAACGGTAGCACGACTGCCACGGAGTAATATGGTCGGCGGTGCCGGCCACGCTGAAGATGTCGCACTGCACTTGCTTGAGGTCGATCGGCGTACCGCACACTTCCAGGGCACCGGGGCGGGTCAGCGGGTTGGTCTTGAACATCTCGATCAGGTCGCCGTGGAACGCGGCTGGCAGGCGCGTGGTGTCGTTGTTCCAGAACAGGATGTCGAACACGGGGGGCTCGTTGCCAAGCAGGTAGTTGTTGACCCAGTAATTCCAGATCAGGTCGTTGGGGCGCATCCAGGCGAAAACCTTGGCCATCTCGCTGCCTTCGAGCACGCCGGCCTGGTAGGAGTGGCGCTTGGCGGCCTCCAGGGTCTGCTCGTCGACGAACAGCGCGACCTGGGTATCCAGGGTCGTGTCCAGCACGCTCACCAGCAGGGTCAAGGCATTGACCTTGTTCTCGCCAACGGCGGCATAGTGGCCCACCAGGGCGGTGCAGGTAATCCCGCCTGAGCAAGCACCGAGCATGTTCAGGTCCTTGCTGCCGGTAATCGCCAGTACCGCGTCGACGGCTTCCTTGAGCGCATCGATGTAGGTCGACAGGCCCCACTCACGCTGGGTCTTGGTCGGGTTGCGCCAGCTGATGATGAAGGTCTGTTGCTGCGAGCGCAGGCAGAAGCGCGCCAGGCTCTTTTCCGGGCTTAGGTCGAACACGTAGAACTTGTTGATCTGCGGCGGCACCACCAGCAGCGGACGCGCATGCACCTGCTCGGTGATGGGGTTGTACTGGATCAGCTCCAGCACATCGTTGCGGTACACCACGGCGCCTTCGCTGGTGCCCAGGTTCTTGCCCACTTCGAAGGCATCCATGTTCACCTGGCTGGGCATGCCACCGTTGTTGACCATGTCCTTGGCCAGGTTGGACAGGCCGTCGAGCAGGCTCTTGCCACCGGTTTCGAAGAAACGCTTGACCGCCGCGGGGTTGGACAGGGTATTGGTTGGCGCCATGGCTTCGGTCATCAGGTTGATGACGAACTGGCCGCGGCTGATGTCCTGGGGCGACAGGTTGCTGCTGCCGATCCAGTCCTGCAGTTCCTTGCGCCAGGCCAGGTAGGTTTGCAGGTAGCGGCGGTACAGCGGGTTGTGGCTCCAGGCCGGGTCGGTGAAGCGACGGTCGTCGCTTTCCGGGGCCAGGCTGGACTTGCCCAGCAGTACATTCTTCAGTTCCAGGCCGAAGTGGGCCACATGCTTGGCGCTGTGCAGCGGTTGGCGCATGGCCTGGCGCAGCACGGTACGTGCCGAACTCAACAGGTCCTTGCGGCGGATACCGATGACCGGGTTGAGCCCCAGGGTGTTTTCCGAGGCTTGCCGCTGCAGCTCATCGTTGTTCTTGTTACTCATCTACGACGCTCCGTTGTCCTGAGACGAGTACCGGTTTGCTGTGGCGGGTGCACAGTGCTGAGCCCGGTACTGCTACTCGGGTGACCAGTGATAAGGAACAGCGGTGCTGCGAGGGTTGTTGCTACCTGCAAAGTGATGCAGGGAACTTGCCACTCCCCATTGGTTACCCGACTTTCATGTAATGCGCAAGACAGCCCTTCACTGGGCTGTCTTAAGGCATTCAAACAGATGATTCTAGAAAATGCGCTCTAAACGCTGAGGGCCTTGCGCTAGAGCATGAGTTTCACCACCGATTCGGCGGGGTCGCGGGATTTTCCGGCCTTGTGCAGCTCGTCGAGGTACTCGGCCCACAGCTGTTCCTGGCGCAGGCACAGCTGTTCGAGGTATTCCCAGGTGAACAGCCCGCTGTCATGGCCATCGTCGAAGACCAGTTTCAGTGCATATTGGCCGGCAGGTTCCAGGCCGCTGAGGCCGACGTTGATCTTGCCGAACTGCAGGATGGGGTTGCCGTGGCCCTGGACCTCGGCCGAGGGGGAGTGCACGCGGAGGAATTCGGCGGGCAGGTGGTAGACCTCGCCAGGGGCGTAGGTGAGGCTGAGGGTTTTCGAGGCTTTGTGCAGGTTGATGGCGGTGGGCAGGCGGGCCATGGCTGGAATCTCTCGGGAGCTGATGAAGCAAGCTTCCAGCTTATGATGGAGGGATTCAAGGGCCTCTTCGCGGGCACGCCCGCTCCCACAGGATCATCACATGCTTTGAGTCTGTGGTGATCCTGTGGGAGCGGGCGTGCCCGCGAAGCAGTCGACGCCGTTTTACAGGATGTAACGCGACAGGTCTTCGTTCTGCGCCAGCTCACCCAGGTGGCTGTTCACATACGCTGCATCGATCTGGATCGGCGCTTCGTCATGGGTGCTGGCCAGGTCGCCGGCACTGAACGACACCTCTTCCAGCAAGCGCTCGAGCAGGGTGTGCAGGCGGCGGGCGCCGATGTTCTCGGTCTTCTCGTTGACCTGGTAGGCGATCTCGGCCAGACGCTTGATACCGTCCGCCAGGAACTCGATGTTCAGCCCTTCGGTCTTCAGCAGGGCCTGGTACTGTTCGGTCAACGACGCGTGCGGTTCCTGCAGGATGCGCTCGAAGTCTTCCGGGGTCAGGGCCTTGAGTTCCACGCGGATTGGCAGGCGCCCTTGCAGCTCGGGCACCAGGTCGCTCGGCTTGCTCAGGTGGAACGCACCCGAGGCAATGAACAGGATGTGGTCGGTCTTGACCATGCCCAGCTTGGTGTTGACGGTGCAGCCTTCGATCAGTGGCAGCAGGTCGCGCTGCACGCCTTCGCGGGACACGTCGGCGCCGCCAACGTTGCCACGCTTGGCAACCTTGTCGATTTCGTCGATGAACACGATGCCGTGCTGCTCGACCGCTTCCAGGGCCTTGGCCTTGAGTTCTTCCTCGTTGACCAGGCGGCTCGCTTCTTCATCGCGAACCATCTTCAGCGCTTCCTTGACCTTCAGCTTGCGTGCCTTGCGCTTGCCTTTGCCCATGTTGGCGAACAGGCTCTGCAGCTGGTTGGTCATTTCTTCCATGCCGGGTGGTGCGGCAATTTCGACGCCCACGGCATCGGCCACTTCGATCTCGATTTCCTTGTCGTCCAGCTGGCCTTCGCGCAGGCGCTTGCGGAACAGCTGGCGGGTGTTGGAATCGGTGCTGGTCTGCGCGGCTTCCTCGGCGAAGCTGCTGACCCGCGCCTGTGGCAACAGGGCGTCGAGAATGCGGTCTTCGGCAGCGTCTTCGGCGCGGTGGCGCACGCGGATGATTTCTTGCTCACGGAGCATTTTCAGCGCGGCATCGGCCAGGTCGCGGATGATCGACTCGACGTCGCGGCCGACGTAGCCCACTTCGGTGAACTTGGTGGCTTCGACCTTGAGGAACGGCGCGTTGGCCAGCTTGGCCAGGCGGCGGGCGATTTCGGTCTTGCCGACGCCGGTAGGGCCGATCATCAGGATGTTCTTCGGCGTGACTTCGGCACGCAGCTCGGCAGGCAGCTGCATGCGCCGCCAGCGGTTGCGCAGGGCAATGGCCACGGCGCGCTTGGCGTCATCCTGGCCGATGATGTGGCGGTTGAGTTCGTGGACGATCTCGCGGGGGGTCATGGACATGATCAGTTGGGTCCTTGGGCAGATGAGTCAGCGTGGAAAAGCCCTCGCACCGGGCGGGGGCGCCAGAACAGCTGAATCACTCGGCCAGGTCCTGCTCCTCGATGGTCAGGTTGTGGTTGGTGAATACGCAGATGTCGCCGGCGATGTTCAGGGCGGTCTCGGCGATTTCCCGGGCGGAAAGGTCGGTCTTGTTCAGCAGGGCACGGGCAGCGGCCTGGGCATACGCACC
Organism: Pseudomonas sp. Marseille-Q3773; assembly: GCF_916618955.1. NCBI lineage: Bacteria > Pseudomonadati > Pseudomonadota > Gammaproteobacteria > Pseudomonadales > Pseudomonadaceae > Pseudomonas > Pseudomonas sp. Marseille-Q3773. Next base: position 3,963,577 of record NZ_OU745390.1, on the reverse strand, counting down.
GCCGGAACCCATGGCGATCAGGCCGTCTTCCGGTTCGACCACGTCGCCGTTGCCGGTGATGATCAGCGAAGCATCCTTGTTGGCTACTGCCAGCATGGCTTCCAGGCGGCTCAGGGAACGGTCGGTACGCCATTCCTTGGCCAGTTCGACGGCAGCACGAACCAGGTGACCCTGGTGTTTCTCAAGCTGGCCTTCGAAGCGTTCGAACAGGGTGAAAGCATCGGCGGTGGCGCCGGCGAAGCCTGCGATGACCTGGCCGTGGTACAGGCGGCGCACTTTCTTGGCGTTGCCTTTCATCACGGTGTTGCCGAGGGATACCTGGCCGTCGCCGCCCATGACGACTTTGCCGTTACGGCGGACAGAAACGATGGTGGTCAAGGGGAGAGTCTCCACGCAGCGGGGCGAAAGTGCCTGATGCAGACTCATATGGGGGTGGGGGGAAGGATTTCAACCGCGGGGGATGAATGGTCGCGCCTGGCAGGCGCATCGGTGTCGCTGTCTTCGCGGGTAAACCCGCTCCCACAAGGCCCCCGCTACCCTCAGGCGCAGCGCTATACCTGTGGGAGCGGGTTCACCCGCGAAGGGGGTTACTCAGGCCTCGTGGCAGACATGCCCATCGACCAAGGTATAACGCACGGCCGCCGGCAGGCAGTGGCCGATGAACGGGCAGTTCTCGCCACGCGACAGCCATTGCTCTCCGGCAATCGTCGACGCCTTGGCGTCGAACAGCACCAGGTCGGCGGCGCCGCCGACTTTCAGCTCACCGGCTGGCAGGCGCATGGCCTTGGCCGGGCCGCTGCTCAAGCGGGCGAGCAGGGTCGGCAGGTCGAGCAGGCCGTCCTGTACCAAGGTCATGGCCAGCGGCAGCAGCAGCTCGACGCTACTGATGCCCGGCTCGGTGGCACCGAACGGGGCCAGCTTGGCGTCGCGCTCGTGTGGCTGGTGGTGGCTGGAAATCGCCTGGATCACCCCCGACTTCACTGCCTCGCGCAGGCCGTCACGGTCGGCGGCGGTGCGCAACGGCGGCTGCACGTGGTACAGGCTGGAGAATTCACGCAGCGATTCGTCGGTGAGTATCAGCTGATACAGCGCGACATCGGCAGTGACCGGCAGGCCCAGGGCCTGGGCCTGGGCAATCAGCCGCGCGCCACGGGCACTGGTGATCTGGGTGAAGTGCGCACGTACGCCGGTCTGCTCTACCAGCAGCAGGTTGCGCGCCAGGGCCACGGTCTCGGCGGTTTCCGGGATGCCCGGCAAGCCGAGGAAGCTGGCCATGGCGCCTTCATGGGCCAGGCCGCCCTGGGCCAGGTCGCGATCCTGGGAGTGGAACACCACGGTCAGGTCGAAGGTGGCGGCGTATTCCAGGGCACGCGCCAGAGTACGGTTGTTGGGGATTTCCTTCAGGCCGTTGCCGAAGGCCACGCAGCCGGTGTCGCGCAGGGCCACCAGCTCGGCCAGCTGCTCGCCTTCCAGGCCCTTGGTCAGCGCACCGATCGGGTAGACCTTGCTGTTGGCGGCCTCGCGGGCGCGGTCGAGGATCAGCTCGGCCACCGCCGAGGTGTCCAGCACCGGCTTGGTCTGCGGCGGGCAGCACAGGCTGGTGACGCCACCGGCCACGGCGGCGCGGGTTTCGCTGGCGATATTGCCTTTGCGGCTGTAGCCCGGCTCACGCAGCGACACGCCGAGGTCCACCAGGCCTGGCGCGGCGACCAGGCCGGCGGCATCGATCGTGCGGCTGGCGCTGAACCCGGCCGGGGCGGCGCCGATGGCGGCAATGCGGCCGCCGTCGAGGTGCAGGTCGGTGACCTGGTCGAGGCCACTGTTCGGGTCGATGACCCGGGCGCCAAGAATACTGACGGTCACTGGGCGTTCTCCTGGTCGAATTGACGTTGCGCGTTCTGCCCGCTCATGGCCATTGACAGCACGGCCATGCGCACGGCGATACCATAGGTGACCTGGTTGAGGATCACCGAATGCTTGCCGTCGGCCACCGCCGACTCGATTTCCACACCGCGGTTGATCGGGCCAGGGTGCATGACGATGGCATCGGGCTTGGCGCCGGCCAGGCGCGCGGTGGTCAGGCCGAACAGGCGGTAGAACTCGCCTTCGCTGGGCAGCAGGCCGCCAGCCATGCGCTCACGCTGCAGGCGCAGCATGATCACCACGTCGACGTCTTTCAGGCCTGCGGCGAGGTCGGTGTAGACCTTCACCCCGTACTGCTCGATACCGACCGGGATCAGCGTTTTCGGGCCTACCACGCGAATGTCCGGGCAGCCCAGCGCTTTCAGCGCGAGCATGTCGGAGCGGGCTACGCGCGAGTGCAGGATGTCACCGACGATGGCCACCGACAGGTTCTCGAAGCTGCCCTTGTGGCGACGAATGGTGAGCATGTCGAGCATGCCCTGGGTCGGGTGCGCATGGCGGCCGTCACCGCCGTTGATCACCGCAACCTCGGGGCACACGTGCTCGGCGATGAAGTGCGCGGCGCCGGAGTCCGAGTGGCGTACCACGAACATGTCGGCGGCCATGGCTTCGAGGTTGCGCAGGGTGTCGAACAGGGTCTCGCCCTTGCTGGTCGAGGACGTCGACACGTTCAGGCTGATCACGTCGGCCGACAGGCGCTGGGCTGCCAGTTCGAAGGTGGTACGGGTACGGGTCGAGTTCTCGAAGAACACGTTGCACACGGTCTTGCCGCGCAGCAACGGGACTTTCTTCACGGCCCGGGCACCGACTTCGAGGAACGAGTCGGCGGTGTCGAGGATCTCGGTGAGCAGTTCGCGGGGCAAACCGTCGAGCGAGAGGAAGTGGCGCAGCTGGCCCTGGTCATTGAGCTGCAGCGGGCGCTTGGCGTCGATTGGCGTCATCGCGGGGGGACTCTTAAAGGGCGGAAGCGTTGGCGAGGTCCTGGCGCTCGAGGGCGAGCGGTGCGGGTCCGGTCAATTTTACCCGTTCATGGGCGGCCAGCGACAGGGTGGCGCCAAGCACATTCGGGCGGATTGGCAGTTCGCCGGCATCCAGGTCCAGCAGGCAGACCAGGGTGACGCTGGCCGGGCGGCCGTAATCGAACAGTTCATTGAGTGCGGCGCGGACCGTGCGGCCGCTCATCAGCACGTCATCCACCAGTATCAGGTGCTGGCCCTCGACCTCGAACGGCAGCTCGGATGGACGTACCTGCGGGTGCAGGCCGTTCTGGCTGAAGTCGTCGCGGTAGAACGAGACGTCCAGGGTGCCCATCGGGCTGCTGTCGCCCATGGCTTCCTGCAGGGCCTGGGCAACCCAGACGCCGCCCGTGCGGATACCGATATAGCGCGGCTCGGTAATTGCCCGGCGGGCCAGGTGGGCGCGAAGGTCGACAGCCATCTGCCGGATCAGCTCGGCGGGATTGGGTAGGCTCATTGCGGGCTCCTTGGAAGGGTGCGCCGGGCGGGCCCGGCGGCAAAGATGATCAGGTGTTGGCCTCCAGCCAGCCTTGCAGCAACAAGGCGGCGGCAATGGCATCGACCGGGTTGTCACGGTAACTGCCGCGCTGGCCGCCACGGGCCATGCGTTCGCCTTTGGCCTCGAAGGTGGTCAGGCGCTCGTCATGGGTGTGTACCGGCAGGTTGAAACGGCCGTTCAGGCGGCGGGCGAACTTTTCGGCGCGGGCGCTCATTTCGCTGGGGCTGCCATCCATGTTCAGCGGCAGGCCGACAACGATGGCGTCAGGCTTCCATTCGGCAATCAGCTTCTCCACCTGAGCCCAGTCCGGCACACCGTTCTGCGCCTTCAGGGTGCACAACTCGCGAGCCTGGCCGGTAACCACCTGGCCAACGGCCACGCCGATCTGTTTGCTGCCGTAGTCGAAGCCCAGCAGCAGGCGGGGTTCGCTCTGCACTTCGGCCATCAGGCGTGGCCCGCCTGGCTGGTCAGCAGGTTCAGGTTGATACCCAGGCTGGCGGCTGCGGCTTCCAGGCGCAGGTCGCTGGCCAGGCCGAAGAGGATTTCCGGGTCGAACGGGCAGTTGAGCCAGGCGTTGTCGGCAAGCTCGGCCTCCAGCTGGCCCGCTTCCCAACCGGCATAGCCCAAGGTGATCAGGCTCTTCTGCGGCCCCACACCTTCGGCGATGGCGAACAGCACGTCCTGCGAAGTGGACAATGACAGGCCCTGCAGTTCTACGGTGGCCTGGTAGCTGCATTCGCTGCTATGCAGCACGAAGCCACGGTCGGTCTGCACCGGGCCACCCTGGTAGATCGGCACCTGCAGGGTGCTGGCGGGTGGTGCTTCGTCCGGGCGCAACTGTTCGAGGATGTCGGCCAGGTTGAGTTCCTGTGGCCGGTTCACCACCAGGCCCATGGCACCATGGGCATTGTGCTCGACGATGTAGGTGAGGGTCTGGGCGAAGTTCGGATCGGCCATGTGCGGCATGGCGATCAGGAACTGATGCTTGAGGTAGCTCGGCGTGAGGGTTTTCATGGGGGATAGTGTGGCGCCAGGTGGCGAGGCTGACAAGGTGGTCGGCATGGCTGATTTGGAGCTGCGCAGCAGCCCCCGGCAATCACGGATCAGTTACTGGACAGGCGGTCCCCACGGGCAAAGCGCCAGGTACGGATGATCTCCAGGCGGTCGAACTCGGCCAGGGCGCCGGTAAACGGCGCAAACGGCGCCGCCAGCCGCACGATGCGCTGCGCCGCCTGGGCGAGTACCGGCTGCCCGGACGATTCCAGCACCAGCACCTCATACAACGAGCCATCGCGGTTGATCGACACCATCATCCGCAGGTTGCCGTAGATCTGCTGCCGACGCGCCTCCTCGGGGTAGTTGAGGTTGCCCACCCGTTCGACCTTCTTGCGCCACTCTTCCTTGTACCAGGCGCCCTTGTCGCGCATGGTCGATGCCGCATTCAGGCGGTGGATGCGCGGGCGCTTGGCGTACATCTGCTGTTCATTGGACAGCTCGGCTTCGAGGCTGGCGATCTGGCTCGACAGCTGCGAACTGTCGAACTCCGGCGTGGCGGCCGCAGGTTTGGGCTGCGGCTTGCTTTCCTTGGGCTTGGGCTCGACCTTCTGGGCTTTCGGCGCCCGGGTCGCCACGGCGGACTTTTCCGGCACAGGCGGTGGTGTCACTTCGGGCCTGGCCGCAGGCGGCGGGGTGACCTTGTTGATCTTGCTGTCCTGGAACGGTGCCACCTCGGTGGTGGTGGGCACTGCTTTCTTGTTCAGGGTGCCGCTACCCTGCTGGTTGTCCTGGGCCTGGAAATCGGCCTTTTCCGGCGGCTTCTCGCTCTTGAAGGTGGCCAGGGTGATGTCCATGGTCTGGCGGATTTCCGCCGGCTTGACCACGGTGAAACCCACGCCAAGGATCAGCGCCAGGTGCACCAGGGCAGCCAGGAACAGGGTAAAGCCAAGCCTGTCCACCGGGCGAACGCGCGGTGGCAGCAAGTCGGCGGGGATGTCGGCAGGCAGCGTCATCGGGTATCCAGCAACCGCGGGGCGGGGCAGCAGCTCAGTCGAAAAGGACCGGCATCATACCCCACTCCGCGTATTTGCTCCGCGTCGGCGGTCAGCGCGCCTTGAGCTTGCGATCAATGGCATCCATCAGCTTGCCGCCAATGTCGGTGTTGTAGGCGGCGTCGATCTCGCGAATGCAGGTGGGGCTGGTGACGTTGATTTCGGTGAGGTAGTCGCCGATCACGTCGAGGCCGACGAACAGCAGGCCCTTCTCGCGCAAGGCCGGGCCGACCTGGGCGGCGATCCAGCGGTCGCGCTCGGTCAGTGGGCGCGCCTCGCCACGGCCGCCGGCTGCCAGGTTGCCACGGGTTTCGCCGCTGGCCGGGATCCGCGCCAGGCAGTAGTCGACCGGCTCGCCGTCGATCATCAGGATGCGCTTGTCGCCGTCCTTGATCTGCGGCAGGTATTCCTGGGCCATGATCTGCTGGTTGCCATGCTGGGTCAGCGTTTCGAGGATGACCGACAGGTTGGGGTCGTCCTTGCGGTGGCGGAACACCGAGGCGCCGCCCATGCCGTCCAGCGGCTTGAGGATCACGTCGCCGCGGCTGTCGGCGAACTCGCGCAGGATGTCCACGCGGCGGCTGACCAGGGTCGGCGCCATGCACTGCGGGAACTGCGTGGCGAACAGTTTTTCGTTGCAGTCGCGCAGGCTCTGCGGGCGGTTGACCACCAGCACGCCTTCGCGCTCGGCCTGCTCCAGCAGGTAGGTGCTGTAGACGAACTCCATGTCGAAGGGCGGGTCCTTGCGCATGAGGATCACGTCCAGCTCGGCCAACGCACTGTCCTGCTCCTCGCCCAGCTCGAACCAGCGTGCCGGGTCGGCGAACACTTGCAGCGGGCGCATCTGCCCGCGGGCCTGGCCAGCACCCAGGTACAGGTCGCGCTGTTCCATGTAGAACAGGCTCCAGCCGCGCGCCTGGGCGGCCAGCAGCATGGCCAGCGAGCTGTCCTTCTTGTAGGAGATGGACGCGATGGGGTCCATGACAATGCCGAGGCGAACGCTCATGGGGTGGTTCCTCTTGGCGGCGTGCGGCCGCGGTGGATCGAAAGTAAAGTGGCTCAGGGTGGCGCCGTGAACGCCGCTGGTCAAGGGGCGCGGCAGATGGAACGGGCATCCGGAGTGTGCTAAAAATGCCAGTCATAGTGCTATACAACAGGCCTTTGGGGCTGCTGCGCAGCCCTATCGCGACGCAGCGGCCCCACGATTTCCGCTTTATCAGCCACGGTAGCCCAACAGATGGAACAACCCCTGAAGGTGATGGTGATCGACGATTCGCGCACGATCCGCCGCACCGCGCAGATGTTGCTCGGTGAAGCGGGCTGCGAGGTGATCACCGCCAGCGATGGCTTCGATGCCCTGGCCAAGATCGTCGACCACCAGCCGAGCATCATCTTCGTCGATGTGCTGATGCCACGCCTGGACGGCTACCAGACCTGTGCCGTGATCAAGCACAACAGTGCCTTCAAGGACACCCCGGTCATCCTGCTGTCATCACGCGACGGCCTGTTCGACAAGGCCCGCGGCCGGGTGGTCGGGTCCGACCAGTTCCTGACCAAGCCGTTCAGCAAGGAAGAGCTGCTCGATGCGATCCGTGCCCACGTGCCCGGTTTTGCCGCAACCCAACAACACGCACCCTGACCGCGCCTCGCCATGGCACGGTCTTTCTTTCCTGATGGGGAAACAGCATGGCCCGAATTCTGATTGTCGACGACTCGCCGACAGAGATGTACCGATTGACCGGATGGCTGGAAAAGCACGGCTTCCAGGTGCTCAAGGCCAGCAACGGTGCCGATGGCGTGGCCCTGGCCCGGCAGGACAAGCCCGATGCGGTGCTGATGGACATCGTCATGCCCGGCATGAACGGCTTCCAGGCTACCCGGCAGCTCAGCAAGGACCCGGAAACCAGCGCCATCCCGGTGATCGTGGTCACCACCAAGGACCAGGAAACCGACCGGGTCTGGGCCACGCGCCAGGGCGCCCGTGACTTCCTGACCAAACCGGTGGAAGAAGACGCCCTGATCGCCAAGCTCAAAGAGGTGCTGGGGGCTTGACCACCCGCCCGCAGGGCGCGTCGCTGACCGCCTTCGAATTGTTGCTGGACATCGACCGGCGCTGTCGCCTGCTGGTCGCCGACCAGCCGCCGCAGGACAGCCGCCTGCAACAGTGGAGCGGCATCGGCTTCCGCATCGCCGGTCAGTGGTTCGTGGCGCCCATGGGCGAGGTTGCCGAGGTGCTGCGCGAACCGCGCAGCAGCCGCGTTCCCGGTGTACAGCCCTGGGTGTGCGGGGTGGCCAACCTGCGTGGCCGGCTGTTGCCGGTGATGGACCTGAGCAGCTTCCTTGGGCTGGGCCAGGCCGCCCCGGGCAAGCAGCGGCGGGTGCTGGTGCTGGACCACGAGGACCTGTTCGTCGGCCTGCTGGTGGACGAGGTGCTGGGCCTGCAGCACTTTGCCCTGGACAGCCTGCAGCTGGCGCCGCCGCAGCCGCTGATTCGCGCTGCTGCACCGTTCGTGCAGGGGCACTTCCCGCGTGAACGCAACTGGGCAATCTTCAGCCCCTTCGCCCTGGCCCAGGCGCCGGGCTTTCTCGATGTGGCGTTATAGGACCTGCGAACGTGAACAAGCCTGCCCCACCCGTCACCGCGACCACCGTGACCCCACGTACCCGCAGCATTGCGCAGATCACCGTACTGTTCCTGATCCTGATCCTGTCGATCATCCTGCTGTTCGCCAACTTCGCCTACCTCAACACCCAGTCCAATTACGACAAGCAGTACATCGGCCATGCCGGCGAATTGCGCGTGCTGTCGCAACGTATCGCCAAGAATGCGACCGAAGCCGCCACGGGCAAGGCCCTGGCGTTCAAGCTGTTGTCGGACTCGCGCAACGATTTCGAACGGCGCTGGGGTTACCTGCGCGAAGGTGACAAGTCCACCGGCCTGCCACCGGCGCCGCCGGCAGTGCGTGACGAGATGGAAGCGGTACGCCGTGACTGGGAAAACCTGCGCCGGAACACCGACACCATCCTGGCCAGCGAACAGACCGTGCTGTCGCTGCACCAGGTAGCGGCGACCCTGGCCGAGACCGTGCCGCAGCTGCAGGTGGAATACGAAAAGGTGGTGGAGATCCTGCTGCAGAGTGGCGCCCCGGCCAGCCAGGTGGCGGTGGCCCAGCGCCAGCTGCTGCTGGCCGAACGCATCCTCGGCTCGGTCAATACCGTGCTGGCCGGCGACGACAGCGCAGCCCAGGCGGCCGATGCCTTTGGTCGCGATGCCGGGCGCTTTGGCCAGGTGCTGGAGGGCATGCTCAACGGTAACGCGGCAATCCAGGTGACTCGTGTCGAGGATGCCGACGCCCGCACGCGCCTGGCCGAAATCGCCGAACTGTTCCAGTTCGTCGCCGGCTCGGTGGACGAGATCCTGGAAACCTCGCCCGAGCTGTTCCGTGTACGTGAAGCCGCAGGCAACCTGTTCAGCCTGTCGCAAACCCTGCTCGACGAGGCCTCGCACCTGGCCAACGGCTTCGAGAACCTGGCCGGCGGGCGTACCCTCGACACCGTCGGCGGCTACATCCTCGGCTTGCTGGCGCTGGCCTCGATCATCCTCATCGGCCTGGTCATGGTGCGCACCACCAACCGCCAGCTGCGCGAGACGGCGGAAAAGAACGAACGCAACCAGCAGGCGATCATGCGCCTGCTCGATGAAATCGAAGAACTGGCCGACGGCGACCTGACCGTGACCGTGTCGGTAACCGAAGACTTTACCGGCGCCATCGCCGATTCGATCAATTATTCGGTCGACCAGCTGCGCGACCTGGTCGCTACCATCAACCACAGTGCGTTGCAGGTCGCCGCCGCCGTACAGGACACGCAGAACACCGCTCGCCAGCTGGCCAAGGCCTCCGAACACCAGGCCGAACAGATCAGTGAGGCCTCCGAGGCGGTCGGCGACATGGTCGAGTCGATCGACCGGGTTTCGGCCCACGCCTACGAGTCGGCCAAGGTGGCCGAGCGTTCGGTGGCGATCGCCAACAAGGGCAACGAGGTGGTGCACAACACTATCAATGGCATGGACAATATTCGCGAGCAGATCCAGGACACCGCCAAGCGGATCAAGCGCCTGGGCGAGTCCTCCCAGGAAATCGGCGATATCGTCAGCCTGATCGACGACATTGCCGACCAGACCAACATCCTTGCCCTGAACGCGGCGATCCAGGCCTCGCTGGCCGGTGAAGCCGGACGGGGTTTTGCCGTGGTCGCCGATGAAGTACAGCGCCTGGCCGAACGTTCATCGTCGGCCACCCGGCAGATCGAGGCGTTGGTGCGCACCATCCAGGCCGACACCAACGAGGCGGTGATCTCCATGGAACAGACCACCGCCGAAGTGGTACGCGGTGCGCGCCTGGCCCAGGACGCGGGCGTTGCCCTGGCCGAGATCGAAGGGGTATCGCAGAACCTCGCCGACCTTATCCACAGTATTTCCGACGCCGCCCAGTTGCAGACTTCGTCGGCCGGGCAGATTTCCCACACCATGGCGGTGATCCAGCAGATCACCGCGCAAACTTCCGCCGGCTCCAGCGCCACTGCCGACAGCATCCGCCACTTGGCCCGCATGGCCAGCGAGATGCGCCGTTCGGTGTCCGGGTTCACCCTGCCGCCACCTGCAGAGCCGATGAAGAGCTCTGGTGACGCGCCGCGCTGAGGAATGCCAATGGCTGTAGTTGCGATAAACCCCGAACGCCACGACACCGTGGCTCTGGCCTGGACCAAGGCCGCCGTCCTCGACTGCCTGGCCCAGGCGCGCCAGGCGCTGGAGCGCTTTGCCGGCGAACCGGGCGACCTGTCGATGCTGGCCTTCGTGGTCGACAACCTGCACCAGGTGCACGGTTGTCTGCGCATGCTCGAACTGCGCGGCGCCACCCGCCTGGCCGAGGAGCTGGAACTGTTCGCCAAAGCCTTGGCCGACGGCCAGGTCAGTCCCCGGGGGGATTGCCTGGGCGCCTTGTTCCGGGGCCTGGAACAGCTGCCTTCGTACCTGGAGCGCCTGCGCGGTGCGCGCCACGACCTGCCACTGGTCATGCTGCCGTTGCTCAATCAGCTACGTGCCTGCCGTGGCGAGGAACCGCTGGCCCAGGCCAGCCTGATCAGCGGCGCCGCCCAACGTTTCGCCGGTGCCGACGACCTGGCCAACCTCGACCTGTCGCTGGGTAACTGGCGTGAACAGATGCAGGCCGGGGCGGGACGTGATGCCCTGCGTTCGGTAGTGACGGCGCTGTGTGACGACCTGATGCGCATCAAGGAGCGCCTGGACCAGTTCGTGCGTGGCGACCGCCAGCACAGCGAGCAGCTGGATGCCCTGCTGGCCCCCCTGCGCCACGTGGCCGACACCTTGGCGGTGCTGGGTTTCCAGCAGCCGCGCCGGGTGATCATCGACCAGGTGCTGGCGCTTCAGGCGTTGGCCCAGGGCGAGCGAACAGTGGATGACGCAGTGTTGATGGATGTGGCAGGCGCCCTGCTGTACGTCGAGGCCACGCTTAACGGCATGGTCGGCCCGCTGGAGGAAAACGGCCAGGGCGGCCTGCCGGGCTCGGACCTCGCCGAGATCCGCCAGCTGGTGTTGAACGAGGCACTGAACGTGCTGCAACAGGCCAAGGACCTGATCGGCGATTGCCTGGAGTCCGGTTGGCCGCGGCAACGCCTGCAACCCTTGCCGGGGCTGTTGCAGCAGGTTCGCGGGGCGTTGGCGATGTTGATGCTGCCGGCCGTGGCCGAGCTGTTCGAAGGCTGCGCCAGTTATGTACAGCGCTGGCTGCAGCACCTGGAGGTGGAGCCGCCAGCCGATGAGCTGACGCACCTGGCCGAGGCCCTGAGCGCAGCCGAATGCTACCTGCAGTGGCGAGTGGCCGACCCGTTGGCAGATGCCCAGCCGTTCATCGACATGGCCCGCGCCAGCCTGGCGACGCTGGGCGTGCAGTGCACGCAGGATGACGCCAGTGCGAGCCGCGATGGCAGCGCTGATGGCATCGACGACGAATTGCGCGAGGTGTTCCTCGACGAAGCCGGTGAACTGCTGCCGGAGATCGAGCGCCACTGGCTGCGCTGGCGTGCCGACAACCAGCAGCACGAGGCATTGAAGGAAATGCGTCGCGCGCTGCATACGCTCAAAGGCAGCGGCCGCATGGTGCATGCCGAGGCGGTAGCCGAGCTGGCCTGGGGCGCCGAACACTTGCTCAATCGGGTACTCGAGGGCCGCAGCGTGCTGAGCCCGGAGGGCGTGGTAGCGTTGCAGCGGGTGTTCGTCTACTTGCCCGACCTGCTGGCCGACTTCGCTGCTGGCCATCTGCCGCAGCTCAGCGAAATCGAGCAACTGGCCGGGCACCTGCATGCGCTGGCGGAAAACGCCGCGCCGGTGGCAGCGGACCTGGGCGGCTTCGATCCGCAATTGCTGGACATCTTCCGCAGCGAGGCGCAGGGCCACCTGGCCAGCCTGGATGCTTTCCTGCGCGATGCTGGCGACCACGACACGCCGGTCAGCGATGGCCTGCAGCGTGCCCTGCACACGCTCAAGGGCAGCGCGGCCATGGCCGGGGTGATGCCAGTCGCCGAACTGGCCACTGCCTTCGACCGCCTGGCCCGTGAGTACAAGGGCCACCAGTTGCCGCTGCAACTGGCCGAAATCGAATGGCTGCAAGCGGCGCGAGCGCTGTTCCAGCAGGGCCTGGCCCAACTCGACAGCACGCCGCTGGCGGCCATCCCCGGTGCCGCCGAGCTGATCGAGCAGGTTGGCCAGGCGGTGGACGAACGGCTGGCCAGCTTGCATGACGGCCCGCAGCATGCGCGGCGCAACAAGCGCGATCCGCAGCTGGTCGCCGGTTTTCTGGCCCAGGCCATGGACATTCTGCTGGATGCCGAGTCGTCGCTATCTCGCTGGCAGGAGCAACCCGGGCAGCGCGACGCGCTGGACACTCTGCTCGACCAACTCACCACCCTTAGCCATGCCGCACACCTGGCCGACCTGTGGCAGATGGACGATCTGTGCGAGGCCCTGCTCGACCTGTACGGTGCCGTGGAGGAGGGCAGCCTGCCCGCCGATGCGCGCTTCTTCGCCCAAGCCCGGCGGGCCCATGAAAGCCTGCTGGACATGCTCGACGAGGTGGCGGCGGGGCAGGACATCACGCCGCGCCCGGCGCTGGTCGACAGCCTGCGCAACCTGCTGGGGCAGGCCCTCGCGCCGGAGGCCACCGGCCTGGTCGGCATCGACACGGTCACGCCGCTGCACCCGGATATGGACCTTGCGGATAGCCTGGGGCTGGCGCACAGCCCTTTGCAGCCCGCAGCAGCGGAGCCGCTGGGGGACGAACCGGAAAGCCCTGGTGAGGAACTGCTGGAAGTGTTCCTCGAAGAAAGCTCGGATATCGTCGAGAGCGCCGCCGCAGCGCTGGCACGCTGGCAGGCCGACCCGCGCAACAGCGTCGAAGTGGACAACCTCATGCGCGACCTGCACACCCTCAAAGGTGTGGCACGCATGGTCGAGATCGCGCCAATCGGCGACCTGGCCCATGAGCTGGAGTTCCTCTACGAGCTGCTGGCTGCAGGCCGCCTGCCGCCGAGCGCGCCACTGTTCGCCTTGCTGCAGAACTGCCATGACCGCCTGGCGCACATGCTCGATGCCGTGCGCCTGGGCCAGCCGCTGCATGCCGCCACGGCGCTGATCGACTACATCCGCAACTTCAGCAGCGCGGCACTGACCGACAGCGCCGCGGGCCAGGGCCCGGTCGGTGCCGCTGCCAGCGAGGCGCCAGCGGCAGTTCCAGAGCGGGCGCCAGGCGACATGGTCAAGGTCGATGCCGAGCTGCTCGACGAGCTCGGCAACCTGGCCGGTGAACACTCCGTCATCCGCGGGCGTATCGAGCAGCAGGTCAACGATGCCCAGTTCACCCTCAACGAGATGGAAACTACCCTCGAGCGCATGCGCGACCAGTTGCTGCGCCTGGACATAGAGACCCAGGGGCGGATCTCCAGCCGGCAGCAGATCGAAGGCGATGCCTATGACGACTTCGACCCCCTGGAGATGGACCGTCATTCACAACTGCAGCAGCTGTCGCGTGCCCTGTTCGAATCTGCCTCGGACTTGCTCGACCTCAAGGAAACCCTGGCCCAGCGTGCCCAGGAGGCGCACAGCCTGCTGCAACAGCAGGCGCGGGTGAACAGCCAGTTGCAGGAAGGCCTCACCGCCACCCTGATGGTGCCCTTCGAACGCCTGGTGCCGCGCTTGCAGCGTGTGGTGCGCCAGGTGGCCAGCGAGCTGGGCAAGCAGGTGGAACTGGTGGTCGGCAACGCCGAAGGCGAGCTGGACCGCAGCGTGCTCGAACGTATGGTGGCGCCGCTGGAGCACATGCTGCGCAATGCCGTCGACCACGGCCTGGAGAGCCGGGAGGTGCGCCTGGCCGCCGGCAAGCCGGAGCAGGGCACCATCCACCTGAATCTGTTGCATGAAGGCGCCGACATCGTCATCGAAATGACCGATGACGGCGCCGGCGTGCCGCTGGAAGCGGTGCGACGCAAGGCCATCAAGCGCGGCCTGCTGGACCCGCAGGCGCACTTGAGTGACCACGAGATCCTGCAGTTCATCCTGCGCCCAGGCTTTTCCACTGCGGAAAAGATCACCCAGATTTCCGGGCGTGGCCTGGGCATGGACGTGGTGCACGAGGAGGTCAAGCAACTGGGCGGCTCGATGAGCATCGAGTCGGCCCAGGGCAAGGGCGCGCGCTTCCTGATTCGCCTGCCGTTCACCGTGTCGGTCAACCGTGCGTTGATGGTGCATCTGGGCGAAGAGCAGTACGCCATTCCGCTGAACACCATCGAAGGCATCGTCCGCGTGCCGCCCGCTGAACTGGCGGCGTGCTACCAACTGGATACACCGCGTTATGTGTACGCCGGTCATGAATACGAACTGCGTTATCTGGGCGAGTTGCTGCAGGGCATGCCGCGCCCGGCCTTGCTGGGGCAAAGTGTGCCGCTGCCGGTGCTGCTGGTGCATTCCCAGGAACAATCGTTCGCAATCCAGGCGGACGCCCTGTCGCCCAGCCGCGAAATCGTGGTGAAGAGCCTGGGGCCGCAGTTTGCTGCGGTAGCCGGCTTGTCGGGGGCGACCTTGCTGGGCGATGGCCGGGTGGTACTGATTCTCGACCTGTTGGGCCAGTTGCGCGGCCAGCAGCGGCGCCTGGCGCGCCTGCCGGGTGGCGGTGCGGCCCAGCGCCAGGTGTTCGGGCCGGCACCACGGCGGGCTGTGCTGGTGATGGTGGTGGACGACTCGGTAACCGTGCGCAAGGTTACCAGCCGTCTGCTCGAGCGCCACGGCATGAGCGTGCTGACGGCCAAGGACGGGGTCGATGCCATGGCCCTGCTGGATGAGCACCGCCCGGATGTGCTGCTGCTGGATATCGAGATGCCGCGCATGGATGGCTTCGAGGTGGCCACGCGCATCCGCCGTGACGCGCGGCTGAAAGACCTGCCGATCATCATGATCACCTCGCGCACCGGGCAGAAGCACCGCGACCGCGCCATGGCCATCGGCGTCAACGAATACCTTGGCAAGCCGTACCAGGAGTCGGTCCTGTTGCAGAGCATCGCCCACTGGAGCCAGACCCATGCTTGAACTGATCGCCGGCCAGCGCAGCAGCCTGACCGGGTTGCTGTTGCCGTTGGGCGACCGCACCCTGGTGTTGCCCAACGTCGCGGTAGCCGAGTTGAGCGGCCAGCGCAACGTACTGTGCCAGCGCGGCGAGCCGGCCTGGCACCTGGGCTGGATCGACTGGCGCCAGCAACGCCTGCCGCTGATCGGCTTCGAGGCCGCCTGCGGTGGCGAGACGCCTTGCGGCGAACGGGCGCGTGTGGTGGTGCTCAATGCCCTGGGCGATACCGGCCTGCGCTACCTGGCGCTGTTGCTGCAGGATATCCCGCGCTCGTGCAAACTCGACAGCCAGCTCAACTACGTGGACGTGGCGTTGGGCCGGCTGGAGCTGGCAGCGGTGCAGGTGGGTGAGCAGGTGGCACGGGTACCGGACCTGATCGGGCTGGAGCGGCTGGTGCGTGACGCTGATTTGCAACCTGAGCTTGGCTAGGATGCGAGGCAAAGCATTTGGTCGTTTGGCTGACCTGGTCGTTGTAGGCGCGTCCAAGCCTGACCGGTCGCGATAGGGCCGGAGCGGACTGGTGCAGGAACCCAGCCCAGCGCAGGAGGTCTGTGTTTGCATGTACTACGGTGAACGCTTCAACGCCTGGACCCACCTGGTCGGTGCCGTCCTGGCCTGTATCGGTGCCATCTGGCTGATCGTGGCCGCGGGCCTGCAAGGTGACCCGTGGAAGATCGTCAGCTTTTCCATCTACGGCAGCACCCTGCTATTGCTGTACAGCATCTCTACCCTGTACCACAGCACCCGCGGGCGGGCGAAAGTGATCATGCGCAAGCTCGATCACCTGTCGATCTACCTGCTGATCGCCGGCAGCTATACGCCGTTCTGCCTGGTCAGCTTGCGCGGCCCGTGGGGCTGGAGCCTGTTCGGCATCGTCTGGGGGTTGGCGGTAATCGGCATGCTGCAGGAGATCAAGCCGCGCTCCGAAGCGCGCATCCTGTCGATCATCATCTATGCGCTGATGGGCTGGATCGTGCTGGTGGCGGTGCAGCCGCTACTGCATGCGCTGGGCACCGCCGGTTTCGCCTGGCTGGCCGCCGGCGGTGTGTTCTACACCGTCGGCATCATCTTCTTTGCTTTCGACAGCCGCTTCCGCCACTGGCACGGCATCTGGCACCTGTTCGTGATTGCCGGCAGCCTGATGCACTTCGTGGCGGTGTCGTTCTATGTGCGCTAGTCAGAAGTCGCCCCACAACTGCTGCGCCACCGACAGGGCCACCACGGGCGCGGTTTCGGTGCGCAGCACCCGTGGGCCGAGGCGCGCGGCATGGAAACCGGCGGCTTTGGCCTGGTCGACCTCTGCTTCGCTCAAGCCGCCTTCGGGGCCGATCAGGAAGGCCAGAGTGGCCGGCCTGGCATGGCGGGTGAGCGGCTCGGCAATCGGGTGCAGCACCAGTTTCAGATCGGCCCTGGCGCTGTTCAGCCATTCGTCCAGGGTCACTGGTGGATGAATGAGCGGCAAGGTCGAGCGACCGCATTGCTCGCAGGCGCTGATCGCTACCTGGCGCCAGTGGGCCAGACGCTTGTCGGCACGCTCGTCCTTCAGCCGTACTTCGCAACGTTCGCTGACGATCGGGGTAATTTCTTTCACCCCCAGCTCGGTGGCCTTCTGGATCGCCCAGTCCATACGCTCGCCGCGGGACAGCCCCTGGCCGAGGTGGACATGCAACGGTGAATCGGCCTGGCCGGCGAGGGCCTGGTCGAGGCTGACGCGTACGGTCTTCTTGCCCACTTCGAGCAACTGGCCACGGTACTCCTGACCGCTGCCGTCAAACAGCTGCACGGCGTCGCCGGGGGCCATGCGCAGCACGCGGCCGATGTAGTGGGCCTGGGCTTCGGGCAGGTCGTGCTCGCCGAGGCTCAGGGGGGCGTCGATGAAGAAGCGGGACAGTCTCATGGTTGAGCTCAAGCTAAAGGGGGAAAGTGATCCCTGTGGGAGCGGGTTCACCCGCGAATGCGGCGGTGACTCCACTAGTGCATTCGCGGGTGAACCCGCTCCCACAGAGTACGCGACGGGCTTCCGGGCCTAGCCCGGGTCGCGGAAGTCGGGGTGGAAGTTGGCCGGTACCGCCACGCTGACGCTTTCGCGGGTGGCGATGTCGATCCCTTCGCTGGCCACTTCGGCCAGGAAGTCGATCTGCTCCGGGGTGATCACATAGGGCGGCAGGAAATACACCACGCTGCCCAGCGGGCGCAGCAGGGCGCCACGGGTCAGGGCATGCTCGAATACCTTCAGGCCGCGTCGCTCCTGCCACGGGTAGGCGACCTTGCCAGCCTTTTCCTTGACCATCTCGATGGCCAGGGCCATGCCGGTCTGGCGGATTTCCGCGACATGGGCATGCTCGGCCAGGTGTGCGGTGGCGCTGGCCATGCGCGCAGCCAGGGCCTTGTTGGCTTCGATCACGTTGTCCTGTTCGAAGATGTCCAGCGTCGCCAGTGCCGCAGCACAGGCCAGCGGGTTGCCGGTATAGCTGTGCGAGTGGAGGAATGCGCGCAGGGTCGGGTAGTCGTCGTAGAACGCCTGGTAGACCTTGTCGGTGGTCAGGCAGGCGGCCAGCGGCAGGTAGCCACCGGTCAGGGCTTTGGACAGGCACAGGAAATCCGGGCGGATGCCGGCCTGCTCGCAGGCGAACATCGTGCCGGTGCGGCCGAAGCCCACGGCGATCTCATCGTGGATCAGGTGCACGTCGTAGCGGTCGCAGGCTTCGCGCAGCAGCTTGAGATACACCGGGTGGTACATGCGCATGCCGCCGGCGCCCTGGATCAACGGCTCGACGATCACCGCACTGATAGAGGCGTGGTGTTCGGCCAGGGTCTGCTCCATGGCCTGGAACATGTTGCGCGAGTGCTCTTCCCAGCTCATGCCTTCGGGGCGCAGGTAGCAATCGGGGCTGGGCACCTTGAGGGTATCTAGCAGCAACGCCTTGTAGGTTTCGGTGAACAGCGGCACATCGCCGACCGACATCGCGGCGATGGTTTCGCCATGGTAGCTGTTGGTCAGGGTGACGAAGCGCTTCTTGCCTGGTTTGCCGACGTTCTGCCAGTAGTGGAAGCTCATCTTCAGCGCGACTTCGATGCACGACGAACCGTTGTCGGCATAGAACACCCGGTCGAGCCCGGCCGGGGTCATGGCCACCAGGCGCTCGGACAGCTCGATCACCGGCTGGTGGCTGAAACCGGCCAGGATCACGTGCTCCAGCTGGTCGACCTGGTCCTTGATGCGCTGGTTGATACGCGGGTTGGCATGGCCGAACACGTTGACCCACCAGCTGCTCACCGCATCCAGGTAGCGCTTGCCTTCGAAGTCTTCCAGCCACACGCCTTCGCCGCGCCGGATCGGGATCAGCGGCAACTGCTCGTGGTCTTTCATCTGGGTACAGGGGTGCCACAGGACCTTGAGGTCACGTTGCATCCACTGGTCATTGAGGCCCATCGGCACTTCTCCTGGCTTGCGGCTTGGTTCGACCGCGTAAGCCTAAGCAATGGCGCAGGGCAGGACAACCGCTGCGGCTCGATGGCGGTGGGTGGCGCCACCTGCGAGTGGTCCGGTGACCGCGCTGCTGGCAAAAAAGTCATCTGGCAAAGGCACTTGATGTCGCTGTGCTGGCAGGGCCGACGGACCTGACGTATTCTTAACGCATCTCTCTCGGGGCATTCCTGCCTCTACTCGTTTCTGTAACCCCCTGACTCGGAGTTCGCCGACATGGCTGCTGCTTGGGTGCGCCTGTGCGCGTTGGTATTGATCGGTGTGTCCAGCGGCGCCGCGCTGGCAAAGGACAAGACACCCTCGGCGATCGTCGTGGGTGGCGGCCTGGCGGGCCTGACGGCCGCCTATGAGCTGCAGAACAAGGGCTGGCAGGTAACGCTGCTGGAAGCCAAGCCAGGCATGGGCGGGCGCTCGGGCCTGGCCACCAGCGAGTGGATCGGCAATGCCAAGGCGCAGCCGGTGCTCAACCAGTACCTTGACCGTTTCAAGCTTGAAACACTGCCGGCACCTGAATTCGTGCGTACCCCCGGCTACCTGATCGACGGCGAGTATTTCAGTGCCACCGACCTGGCCAGCAAGCAGCCGGCCACTGCCGAGGCACTCAAGCGCTACGAGAAGACCCTCGACGACCTGGCCCGCTCGATCGATGACCCGCTGAATCCGCAGGCCACCAGCACGCTGTTCGCCCTCGACCAGATCAACGTCTCCACCTGGCTGGACAAGCTGCAGCTGCCGGCCACTGCCCGTCAGCTGATCAACCAGCAGATCCGTACCCGCTATGATGAACCGTCGCGCCTGTCGCTGCTGTACTTCGCTCAGCAGAACCGCGTTTACCGAGGCGTCAGCGACCGTGACCTGCGCGCTGCCCGCCTGCCGGGCGGCAGCCCGGTGCTGGCCCAGGCCTTCGTCAAGCAGCTGAAGACCATCAAGACCAGCTCGCCGGTGACGGCCATCGTCCAGGACAAGGACGGCGTCACGGTCAAGGTCGGCAGTGTCGGTTATCAGGCGGATTACCTGGTGATGGCCGTGCCGCTGCGCGCCCTGGCCAAGATCCAGATGACCCCGAGCCTGGACAACCAGCACCTGGCGGCGGTCAAGGGCACCAACTATGGCTGGCGCGACCAGCTGCTGCTGAAGTTCAAGAAGCCCGTCTGGGAAAGTCGCGCACGGATGTCGGGTGAAATCTTCAGCAACGCCGGCCTGGGCATGCTGTGGATCGAGCCAGCGCTCAAGGGTGGCGCCAACGTGGTGATCAACCTGTCGGGGGACAATGCCCGCCTGTTGCAGGCGTTCGGCGACAAGCAGATGGTCGACCAGGTGCTGATCCGCCTGCATGCGTTCTACCCGCAGGCCCGCGGCTCGTTCACCGGCTACGAGGTCAAGCGCTACAGCACCGATGCCGGTACCGGCGGCGCCTACCTGGCCTACGGGCCGGGGCAGATCAGCAAGTACTGGCGCTTGTGGGAGCGCCCGGTGCAGCGCATCACCTTCGCCGGTGAGCATACCGACGCCCTCTACCCGGGCACCCTGGAAGGTGCCCTGCGCAGTGGCCAGCGCGCGGCGAGCCAGGTCCAGGACCTGCTGGCGGGCAAGTCGTTCGATCCGGCCAAGGCGGCACCAGTGGCAGCAGCTGCAGCAGGCGCCGGGGCGGCCAAGCAGAGCAAAGGTGGGTTCTTCTCGAACATGTTCGGCGGTGCTTCCGGCAAGGACGACAAGGCTGACAAGGCCCCTGTCAAAGCCGAGCCGAACAAGCCCGAAGAGGCCAAGCAGGACAAGTCGGACAAGCCGGGCTTCTTCTCGCGTCTGTTCGGTGCGGCGGACAAGCCTGAAGTGAAGCCCGAGCCGGTTGCCAAGGCCGAGGAAGTGGCACCGGCACCGGCCCCTGCACCTGCGCCGCAAGCCGCGCCAACCCCGGTTGCACCAGCACCTGTGGCCAAGGAAGCGGCGGTCAAGCCTGCTGCCACCAAAACGGCACCAGCCAAGCATGCCCCGGCGCACAAGCCGGCTCACAAGCCAGCCGAGACCCGGAAGGCAACGGCCAAGTCCGAGCCGGCCAAGAAAGCTGTGGCCAATTCCCAGGCCAAGGCTGGTTGATCGATTGCCCGTGCCGGACTCCACAGCTCCGGCACAGGTTTGGGAAACAGTGCCGAGGTCCTTTGGGAGCGGGTTTCCCCGCGACGGGGCCGGCACTGGCAAGCAGCAACGCCCCGGCTATCGTTAATGTTTCCTTAATAGGAAGGTTTCAGAATTCATATCGGATTTATTGATAATCCGTAGCAATTTTTTCCGCTTTTCTTCGATACGTTACGCGTTAGTCTGTGCACAGCTTTCACGGGGAACACGTCAACATGCAACTGCGCAACTCACCTTCTCGCTACGGCGTAGTCAGCATCGTCCTGCACTGGGGCGTGGCTCTGGCAGTCTTCGGTCTGTTCGGCCTGGGCCTGTGGATGGTCGGCCTCGATTACTACAGCCCTTGGCGCAAGGCTGGCCCGGACCTGCACAAGAGCATCGGCCTGGTATTGCTGGCGGTGATGTTGCTGCGGGTGGTCTGGCGTTTCATCAGCCCGCCGCCACCGGCACCGGCCACCCACGGCGCATTCACCCGCCAGGCCGCCAAACTGGGCCATTTGGCACTGTACCTCGGGCTGTTCGCGGTAATGATCGCTGGTTACCTGATTTCCACCGCCGATGGCGTCGGTATTCCGGTGTTCGGCCTGTTCGAAGTGCCGGCACTGGTCAGCGACCTGCCGGACCAGGCAGACCTGGCTGGCGTGATTCATCTGTGGCTGGCCTGGGGCCTGGTGATTTTTGCCGTACTGCACGCCCTGGCAGCCCTCAAGCACCATTTCATCGACCGTGACGCGACCCTGACCCGCATGCTGGGCCGCAAAGCTTGACTCTCAACCTCAATTGCATAGGAAGGAAGTAAGGATGTTGAAAAAGACTTTTGCCGCTCTGGCGCTCGGTACCGCACTGATCTCCGCTGGCCAGGCCATGGCTGCCGAATACAAGATCGACAAGGAAGGCCAGCACGCCTTTGTCGACTGGAAGATCAGCCACCTGGGCTACAGCTTCATCCACGGTACTTTCAAGGACTTCGACGGCAACTTCAGCTGGGACAGTGCCAAGCCTGAAGCCAGCAAGATCAACGTCGACCTGAAAACCGCCAGCCTGTGGTCGAACCACGCCGAGCGTGACAAGCACATCGCCAGCGCCGACTTCCTCGACGTGAAGAAGTACCCGGAAGCCAAGTTCGTCTCCACCAGCGTCAAGCCGACTGGCGACAAGACTGCTGACGTGACCGGCGACCTGACCCTGCACGGCGTGACCAAGCCGGTGACCTTCAAGGCCACCTTCAATGGTGAGGGCAAGGACCCATGGGGTGGCGAGCGTGCCGGTTTCAACGCCACCACCACGCTGAACCTGAACGACTTCGGCATCAAAGGGCCGGGCGCTACTTCGCAGACCCTGGACCTGGATATCAGTCTCGAAGGTGTCAAGCAGAAGTAATTCAGACCTGCTGAAGACCGAAGGGCCGCTTTGCGGCCCTATTGCGACACAAGGCCGCTGCTACAGGAATAGCTTAATCCTGTAGCAGCGGCCTTGTGTCGCGATAGGGCTGCGAGGCAGCCCTTCGGTATTTATCTGTCAGCCCTTGCGGGTCAGCAGTGCCGGGCGCTCACCGCGCGGGCGGCTTGGCAGGTCATCCAGTTGCTCCGGCGTCGGGTAACGGTCGAGCTTGGACTCCTTGCGGATGATCACCGGTTGTTTTTCCGGCTGGCGCGGGTTGCGCACGGCCGGTTCCTGCCGGGCTGCATCATCACGGGCCGGGCGGCCACGGCCAGCGCCGCCATCACGACGGGCACCGCCACCGTTGTTGGCACGGGGCGGGCGTTTCTCGCCGCCGCCGCTGCCGCTACGCTGCTGACCACCGGTACGACCTTGGCCGCCGCTGTTGCTGCGCTGGCCGTTGCCTTGGCCGGCATTGCCGCCCGGGCGGCGGTTACGGCCCTGGCCTTTGCCATTCTGATACGGGCTGACGTAGTCGGCACGGTTGCCGAAGTTGTCGATTTCGTCGTCCAGGAACTCTTCCGGATCCCGGTCGGCAGGCACTTTCGGCACGCTGGCGCTGGCTTGTTGCTGCTGCTGGCGCGGCTTCTTGTCGCGCGGTTTGCGCTGCTGTGGCTTGTCGCCGGCCTTTTCCTTGTCAGCTGGCTTGTCCGCAGCCTGCTGCTTGGCCTTGCCTTTGTCCTTGCCCTTGTCCTTGCGGCCGCCATTGGCGTCTTTGCCACCTTCGCCACGGGCCTGCTGGTTACGCCCGCCACGGCCGTTGTTCTGCGGGCGTTCGCGTACTTCCGGCTTTTCCGCTTCTACCTGGCTGGCGTCGAAGCCCATCAGGTCGCCATCCGGGATCTTCTGCTTGGTCACCCGTTCGATGCTCTTGAGCAGCTTCTCCTCATCGGGGGCGACCAGGGAAATGGCCTCGCCCGAGCGCCCGGCACGGCCAGTACGGCCGATACGGTGAACGTAGTCTTCCTCGACGTTCGGCAGCTCGAAGTTGACCACGTGGGGCAGCTGGTCGATGTCCAGGCCGCGGGCGGCGATGTCGGTGGCGACCAGTACCCGCACGCTGTTGGCCTTGAAGTCGGCCAGGGCTTTGGTACGGGCATTTTGGCTCTTGTTGCCGTGGATCGCGGCAGCAGTCAGGCCGTGCTTTTCCAGGTATTCGGCCAGGCGATTGGCGCCATGCTTGGTGCGGGTGAATACCAGCACCTGCTCCCAGGCACCCAGGGTGATCAGGTGCGCCAGCAGGGCGCGCTTGTGGCTGGCGGGCAGGCGGTAGATGCGCTGCTCGATACGCTCGACGGTAGTGTTCGGCGGGGTCACCTCGATCCGCTCCGGGTTGTGCAGGAGCTTGTCGGCGAGGTCGGTGATGTCCTTGGAGAAGGTGGCCGAGAACAGCAGGTTCTGGCGCTTGGCCGGCAGGCGGGCGAGGACCTTCTTGACGTCATGGATGAAGCCCATGTCGAGCATGCGGTCGGCTTCGTCGAGGACCAGGATTTCCACGTGGGCCAGGTCGACCTTGCCTTGGCCGGCCAGGTCGAGCAGACGGCCCGGGCAGGCGACCAGCACGTCGACACCCTTGGCAATGGCCTGGATCTGCGGGTTCATGCCGACGCCGCCGAAAATGCAGGCGCTGACCAAAGGCAGATCACGGGCATAGACCTTGAAGCTGTCATGCACCTGGGCCGCCAGTTCGCGGGTCGGGGTCAGGACCAGCACGCGAGGTTGGCGTGGGCCGTGACGCTGCGACTTGTCGGGGTGGCCGGCCGGGAACAGGCGCTCAAGGATCGGCAGGGCGAAACCGCCGGTTTTACCAGTACCTGTCTGTGCGGCGACCATCAGGTCGCGGCCTTGCAACACGGCGGGAATCGCCCGCTGTTGCACGGGGGGCGGCTGGGGGGAGCCCGCAGCCTCGATAGCGCGGACAAGAGCCTCGGAGAGACCGAGGGAAGCAAAGGACATGGGCAATCCTGTTCTCGTGTGGGCTGGGCCCGTGTGGGATGTTCTGCCTGGCGCGACGGGCATCGGTGGGATGCGATCGCGTCCGGTCCAGCTGGGCTTTCACTGCACATCCAAGTAACGGAGGGTGGACGCCAAAAGGTGCGTCGATGCCGATCGGGATGCCTGTTGCGAGGCCGAGCGTCCGGGCGTGAGCCGGGCGGGAAGGCCCGAGTATAACAGAGCTATCGCGCCGTGCTGCTTTCCTGCTGCTCAACGGCGTTGGGAATATTCCCGATGTCGCCTGTGTAGCGCTGACTGATTGCCGCGTAGGCCGGCTCCTGCTTGAAACGCCGCAGTTCCTTGGCAAAGGCCTGGGCCAGCAACTCGCGCCCCGGCTTGCGTACCAGGGCCAGGTATTGCGCCTGGCGGTTGACCACCAGCGGCAATACCTCGACCTGCTGTTGCAGGCCCAGGTGCTGCAGCAGGTAATGGCCGACCCGGCGGTCGGTGACGGCCAGGTCGATGCGGCCCAGGACCAGCTTGCCGAAGTTGGCTTCGTGGCTAGGGGCGGCTTCGCGTTTGAAGTAGGCGGCCTCGTTGAACGCTGCACCATAGCTGTAGCCGGGCGAAGTGCCGACGGTGAAGCCGGCGAGATCCCCCAGCTTGCTGACCGGATGGCGACGTGCGCTGGCCTGGAACAGGACGAATTCGACATCCGACATGGGCTCGGCGGCATAAACCAGGTAGGGCTGGCGTGACTCGTTCTGGAATACATCGAGGATGCCGTCGGCCAGGCCTTGCTCGATCATTGCCAGGCAGCGCTTCCACGGCATGATCTGGACGTCCACCTCGACGCCGAGGCGTGCGAACACTCGCGTGGTAACTTCGTAGTCGATGCCGCGCAGCTGACCGTCATGCAGGTAGACGTAGGGGGCCCAGTCATCGGTCACCAGGCGCAGGCGCTCGCCCAGGGCCAGGGGGCTCAGGCAGGCGAACAAGAGGATCCACAACAGACGGGCGACGTACGGCATGGCCGGAGATTACAAGCTCGGTCTGTTCAAGACCAGCGCCCCGATATCCGGAGTGGGCAGGGGCCGCAACGCCGCCCGGCAATTTTCGCCGCAGGGGTGGGATACCGGGCCGCCCTGCGGCCCGATCGCGACACAACGCCGCTGCAGCAGGCCGTTCAGCCCTGCGAAGACCGCAGCAGATGCGCCTCGATGTCCTTGCGTCGCTCGCCCAGTGTCAAGCGCAACCCAGGGTGGCGCAGGCACTGGCGCAGTTGCTCGGGCTGCATGTGGCCATTACGCGCATTGAGGTTTTCCAGGGCCTTGTCCCACCAGGCCGGTGCGCAGGCGCGGTCGAACTCGTTGGGGTAGGGGTAGCAGCCATACAGCAGCTCGCGGGCGAACTGCCGTTCATGGCTGGGCAGGGTCATGCTCAGTGCCTTGTAGCCCAGGCGTTGCAGGGCCGGCGGCCGTGGCAGCTGGTCGTTGACCATGGGCACGTCGGCCAGCGCCGAGTGGTTCAGCGGGTCGTGGCCGTGCTTGCGCAGCCAGGCCTGGATCTTGGCGCGGAACTGCGCCTTGCGGCTCCAGTAGTGGTGGATGACGTCGGTGCACTCGGCCAGCTCCAGCGTGCGGTAGGCCGCCACCGCCAGGCAGAACTCCTCGAGGGTATAGGCCTCGCGGGCCAACGGGTGGAACTCGTCCATCATGGCGATGGAGCGGTCCAGGGTGCCTGCATCTTCGGCGGTGAGGCCGATCACTCCGGAATTGACCAGCGGCATCTGGCAATCGGCAAGGCCGCGGGATTCGAGGATGGCCAGCAGGTTCTTGTATAGCAGGCACTTCTGGTTGCTGCCGTAGCGCGCGCCGATGGCGTTGCACAGCAGGCGGCCCGGGGCCACCCGGGCGAACAGCTCGAGCGGCGACTTGCGGAAGAACGTGTCGGTGTCGATCAGCACGGCCAGCGGATGTTGCTGCAATACCTGGCGCAACAGTACATGCTTGCTGCGGAAATGGTAGCCATGAGGGGCGTTCCATGCCTGGCGCGTCGCTTCGTCCAGCAAGTGCACAGTGACTGGCAGGCCGGCATAGGGTTGCGGATTGTCGGTATAGACCTGGATGTCCATGGCTTCGCCTGCTGCCGAGTCCAGATGGGCCAGGGCGCTGATAATGCTGAAGCAGGCTTCTTGGTGGTAGGTCGCCGGGCCAAAAGCCAGGTAGACGAGCTGTGGATGCGAGTGCTGCATGGCAGGCAAGACCTGTGTAACCCGAAAATGAATAAGGCTTTAGTCTATGACCAAAGCCTTAATCGGATCTTAAACAGATTTTGCAAAAAATTTCAGCGTGGCAGCTTCAGATTGTTCCAGATGGCCAGGCTCGGTTCGGCCTGGTTCAAGGTATAGAAGTGCAGGCCCGGTGCACCGCCTTGCAGCAGTTGTTCGCACATGCGGGTGATCACTTCTTCGCCGAAGGCCTGGATGCTGGCGGTGTCGTCGGCATAGGCTTCCAGTTGCTTGCGGATCCAGCGCGGGATCTCGGCGCCACAGGCGTCGGAGAAGCGTGCCAGCTTGCTGTAGTTGGTGATCGGCATGATGCCGGGCACCACCGGGATATCCACGCCCAGTTTCTGTGCACGCTCGACGAAATAGAAGTAGCTGTCGGCGTTGAAGAAGTACTGGGTGATGGCGCTGTCGGCACCGGCCTTGACCTTGTGCACGAAATTGGCCAGGTCGGCCTCGAAGTTGCGTGCCTGTGGGTGCATCTCGGGGTAGGCGGCCACTTCCAGGTGGAAGTGGTCAGCGCTTTCCTGGCGGATGAACTCGACCAGGTCGCTGGCGTAGCGCAATTCGCCACTGGCCATGCCCATGCCCGATGGCAGGTCGCCACGCAGGGCGACGATACGCTTGATGCCTGCGGCCTTGTACTCGGCCAGCAGGCCGCGCAGTTCGGCCTTGGTGTCGCCCACGCACGACAGGTGCGGTGCGGCAGGTACCTTCACTTCGCTTTCCAGCTGCAGCACGGTGTTCAGCGTGCGGTCGCGGGTCGAGCCACCGGCACCGTAGGTGCAGGAGAAGAAATCCGGATTGTAGGCGGCCAACTGGCGGGCGACGCCCATCAGCTTTTCGTGGCCGGCATCGGTCTTGGTCGGGAAGAACTCGAAACTGTAGCGGCGTTCCTGGGACATCGGACGTTCCTCTAGCAGCCAGCTGCAAGCGGCAAGCTGCAAATAGAAGCCAGATCGGTGATGGCCGATCTGGCTTGGGCATCGTTCAAGAAGTTTGAGCCTGGGCTTCAAACGGCATCGGCGCGGTCTGCAGCTGCCTGCCGCCTGAAACTTGCCGCTTAGTAGCGGTAGGCGTGCGGCTTGAACGGGCCTTCCACGGTGACACCGATGTAGTCGGCCTGCTGCTGGGTCAGCTGGGTGACCACGCCGCCGAAGCCGCGGACCATTTCCAGGGCGACTTCTTCGTCGAGCTTCTTCGGCAGCACTTCAACGGTCAGGCGTTCGGCTTTCTGTTCGGCCGACAGGTCGGCGAACTTCTGCTGGAACAGGAAGATCTGCGCCAGTACCTGGTTGGCGAACGAGCCGTCCATGATGCGGCTTGGGTGACCGGTGGCGTTACCCAGGTTGACCAGGCGGCCTTCGGCCAGCAGGATCAGGTAGTCGTCGTTCTGTGGGTCGAAGCTGCCGGCGCCGGTGCGGTGGATCTTGTGCACCTGCGGCTTGACCTCTTCCCAGGCCCAGTTCTTGCGCATGAAGGCAGTGTCGATCTCGTTGTCGAAGTGGCCGATGTTGCAAACCACGGCGCGCTTCTTCAGAGCCTTGAGCATGTTGGCGTCGCAGACGTTGACGTTACCGGTGGTGGTCACGATCAGGTCGATCTTGCCCAGCAGGGCCTTGTCGATGCTGGCTTCGGTGCCGTTGTTGATCCCGTCGATGAACGGCGAAACCACTTCGAAACCGTCCATGCAGGCCTGCATGGCGCAGATCGGGTCGACCTCGGTGACCTTGACGATCATGCCTTCCTGGCGCAGGGACTGGGCCGAGCCCTTGCCCACGTCACCGTAGCCGATCACCAGGGCCTGCTTGCCCGACAGCAGGTGGTCGGTACCCCGCTTGATGGCGTCGTTCAGGCTGTGACGGCAACCGTACTTGTTGTCGTTCTTGCTCTTGGTGACCGAGTCGTTGACGTTGATCGCCGGGACTTTCAGCTCGCCCTTGGCCAGCATGTCCAGCAGGCGGTGCACGCCAGTGGTGGTCTCTTCGGTGATGCCGTGCACGCGCTCCAGTACCTGCGGGTACTTCTTGTGCAGCAGTTCGGTCAGGTCGCCACCGTCGTCGAGGACCATGTTGGCGTCCCATGGCTGGCCATCCTTGAGGATGGTCTGCTCCAGGCACCACTCGTACTCTTGCTCGGTTTCACCTTTCCAGGCGAACACCGGGATACCGGCGGCGGCGATGGACGCGGCGGCCTGGTCCTGGGTGGAGAAGATGTTGCACGACGACCAGCGCACTTCGGCACCCAGGGCGACCAGGGTTTCGATCAGCACGGCGGTCTGGATGGTCATGTGGATGCAGCCCAGGATTTTCGCACCCTTGAGCGGTTGCTCGGCCAGGTACTTGCGGCGCAGGCCCATCAGTGCAGGCATTTCCGATTCGGCGATGATGGTTTCGCGACGGCCCCAGGCGGCCAGGGAGATGTCGGCGACTTTGTAATCGGTAAAACCAGCAGGCATGTTTGCAGCGCTCATGAGAGCCTCCATTCGTAGTGTGCGAATGGGCGCCGTTGTGCGTTGAGCGTCCGCGGGAGCGGACAACGCCCCATCCGAGCCTGACAGGCCTAGCCTGCTGCAGCGCCCCTCGGACAGGTGGCGGGCATGGCACCGCTGTGGGCAACCATGTGAAGCGGCGGAGATTATAGCCGTGACCGCCGGCTTGCCCAAGGTTTTCTGTCGATTAATCGCGACGATAGTCGATGTTCAATGGAGCGACACCGGCCGCTCTGCCATCATTGCTACACCGTAGCCAAGCAGGTCAGGAGTACAGATGAACTTTCACACCCGCAAGTGGGTTAAACCCGAAGACCTCAACCCTAATGGCACGCTGTTCGGTGGCAGCCTGTTGCGCTGGATCGACGAAGAGGCGGCGATCTACGCCATCGTCCAGCTGGGCAACCAGCGCGTGGTGACCAAGTACATATCGGAAATCAACTTCGTCAGTGCCTCGCGCCAGGGCGACATCATCGAGCTGGGTATCACAGCCACCGAGTTCGGCCGTACCTCGATCACCCTCAAGTGCGAAGTGCGCAACAAGATCACCCGCAAGAGCATTCTGACGGTCGACAAGATGGTCTTCGTCAACTTGGGCGAGGATGGGTTGCCGGCGCCGCATGGGCGGACCGAGATCAAGTACATTCAGGACCAGTTCCCGGACAGTGCAGTCGAATAGATCTCGGTTGTCGGTGCTGGCCTCTTCGCGGGTAAACCCGCTCCCACAAGGTTTTCACTGCCCGAAAGGCAGTGGAGATTCTGTGGGAGCGGGTTCACCCGCGAAGAGGCCGGCACTATTGCTCACGGCTGGTCGCTGACCTTGCGCACCACCCGTCCGATGCTCAACCCCTGCACCAGGATCGACGACAGCACCACGATGTAGGTAATCGACAGCAGCAGGTCACGTTCCGCGCCCAGTGGCAGCGACAGAGCCAGGGCCACCGACACCCCACCGCGCAGGCCACCCCAGGTCAGCACACGCACCGTGCCTTTGGGTACCGGGCGCCAGCGTCGCAGCAGCACGATTGCCGGGGCCACGGTCAGCAGCCGCGACAGCAGCACCGCCAGCGCCAGCACGCTGCCGGCCGCCAGGTGCATCCAGTTGAATGGCAGCAGCAACAGTTCCAGGCCGATCAATGCGAACAGCAGGGCGTTGAGCATGTCGTCGATCAGTTCCCAGAAGCCATCCATGTAGCGACGGGTCATGTCGTTCATCGCCAGGTTGCGCCCCAGGTTACCGATGATCAGCCCGGCCACCACCATGGCGATCGGCGCCGAAACGTGCAGCTCGTAGCACATCGCCGAGCCGCCGATGACCAGCGCCAGGGTCAGCATCACTTCCACCTGGTATTGTTCGACACTCTTGATCATGCGGTAGGTGGCGTAGCCGATCAGCCCGCCGAACACTACGCCGCCGATGGCCTCGCGGGCGAACAGAACGGCCGTATCGGCCATGCTTGGCGTTTCGCCCAGCTGGATGATGCCCAGCAACACGGTGAACACCACCACGGCGGTGCCGTCATTGAACAGTGACTCGCCGACGATGGTGGTTTTCAACGGTTTGGAGGCATTCGCGGTACGCAGCGCGCCAAGCACGGCGATCGGGTCGGTGGGCGAGATCAGGGCACCGAACAGCAGGCAGTAGATCAGTGGCACCTGCCAGCCGAACAGGGCGAACACCCAGTGCGACAGGTAACCGATGACCACGGTGGCGATCAGCACACCGATGGTGGCCAGCAGGCCGATCGGCCAACGGTAGCTGCGCAGGTCGGCGAGGTTGACGTGCAAGGCGCCGGCGAACAGCAGGAATGCAAGCATCCAGTGCATCAGCAAGTCGTTGAAGTCGATCTGGTTCATCAACCCTTCGACGCGTGCTTCCAGGCCGGGAAAGCCGATCAGGCTCAGGCCCTGCAGCATCAGGGAGAACAGCAGCGCCGTAACCATCACGCCAATGGCGGGGGGCAGGCCGATGAAACGGTAATTCACATAGGTGAGGAGGGTGGTGAGGCAGATAAACGCGGCAACTAGTTCAAGCATCCCGAATCCTGTAGCAGTGGCTTCCAAGTCATAACCCGAATGGCTCGGGCAGTTCTTTGATGATCTGGCGAGGGCTTCGGGGCACAGGATTTGACCAGAATTGCTGGAAGCGTTCCAGGTGTTTACAGCTGGAGGGTGCAATTATGGCGGTGAGGGCAGGTCACGATATTTTTAGCGCCAGTGAGATCGAGGCCGCGCGGGCGGCGCTCGATCTCACTGGCGCTGAATCCCCATCGGCGAACACATTCCAGGCAACCCGACCCCCAAACGCTATATATTCATCCCTCGAAAACGTCACAAGGACCCAACGGTGTGCTGGCAACTTCCCTGGTACTGATCGCCGCCCTGTTGCATGCAACCTGGAATACCCTGATCAAATTCAGCGGTGAACGCCTGCTGGTGATCGCCAGCATGGACACCGTGGCGCTAGCCTTCGCGGCACTGGCGGTGGCCTTCGTCGAGGTGCCGCCGGCCAATATCTGGCCCTGGTTGCTGGCATCGGCACTGGCCGAGCAGCTGTACCGCTTCCTGCTGATCCAGGCCTATCGCGTGGGCGACCTGGGGCTGGTCTATCCGTTGATGCGCGGGTTGTCGCCCTTGGTGGTGCTGGCACTGACCCTGGCCTTTGCCGGCGAGTCGCTGAGCCAGCAGCAGATCATCGGCATCCTGCTGATCCCCTGTGGCATGGCCTGCCTGTTGTGGCAGGGCGGTGGCGGCGACCGGCTGCCGTGGTCGATGCTGCCGGTGGTTGCCCTGATTGGCCTGTGCATCGGCTGCTACACCTGGTTCGATGGCCAGGCCGTGCGCCTCTGGGGCAAGCCGTGGGACTACCTGGTGTGGCTGACCATGCTCAGCGCCTGGCCGTTCCCCTTGCTGGCCTGCGTGGCACGACGTGCGCCGTTCGTGTTGTTCTGGCGCCTGCAGTGGCGCCTGGGGTTGGTGGTAGGGCTGTGCGTCCTGCTCAGTTACGCCCTGGTGCTGTGGGCGATGCACCTGGGGTCGGTGGCTGAGGCGGCAGCACTGCGGGAATTGAGCGTTATCCTGGTGGTACTGCTGGGCATGCGCTACCTCAAAGAACCTTTTGGCGGGCCCAGACTCCTAGCTTGCGGGCTGGTGTTGGCCGGCATGTTGATAATGAAGCTTTGACCCGAAGACTGAACAAGGAGTCCTGCCTATGACCGTTGCCCTGTGGTGCATTCTGATAGCGCTGATCCTGCCGCCGCTGTGCGCGCTGATCGCCAAGGCGAGCAGTGGCCGTTTCGGCCTGAGAGACAACCACGATCCGCGCGCTTTCCTGGATACGCTTTCCGGCCTGCCACGCCGCGCCCATGCCGCCCAGCAGAACAGTTACGAAGCCTTTCCGGCCTTTGCCGCGGCGGTGCTGGTGGCCGATATCGTCGGCAATGCCGAACAGGTAACCCAGGATGTGCTGGGGGTGATGTATATCACCAGCCGCCTGCTTTACATCATCTGCTACCTGGCGGACTGGGCCGTGCTGCGCTCGCTGGTGTGGTTTGCCGGGATGGCGATGATCGTGGCGTTTTTCGTGGTTTCCATCTGAGAACTGCCGCCGTCCCTGTGGGGGGCGGCTTCAGCCGCGAACAACGGCGAAGCCGGTGCCACTGCACCGCGTATCTTGCTCGCGGATAAACCCCACAGGGCTCGCTTGACCTTCAGGGCGCCTTGGGCACCTCAGGCAGTGGCTTGCCCTTGGGCCACAGCATCCAGATCTGCCCTTGCTGCTTCATGTTTCCGGCCAGTTCCCCGGCCTCCGGCCCGGTGCCCCAGAACAGGTCGGCCCGCACCTCGCCCGTAATCGCCCCTCCGGTATCCTGGGCGCCCACCGGGCGTACTACCGGGGTGCCGTCCGGGCGGGTAGTGGACAGCCACAGCAGACTGCCCAGCGGAATCACCTTGCGGTCGATGGCTACGCTGTATCCGGCGGTCAGCGGTACGTTCAGCGAACCGCGCGGGCCTTCGTTGCTGTCCGGGCGGGCGCTGAAGAATACATAGCTGGGGTTGCTGGCAAGCAGCTCCGGCACACGCTGCGGGTTGGCCTGGGCCCAGGCGTGGATGGCGCCCATGCTCACTTCTTCCTTTTTCAGCTGGCCTTGTTCCACCAGCCAGCGCCCGATCGGCCGGTACGGATGACCGTTCTGGTCGGCGTAGCCCAGGCGCAGCTGGCGGCCGTCTTCCAGTTGCACCCTGCCGGAACCCTGCACCTGCAAGAACTGCAGGTCCATAGGGTCGGTCAGCCAGGCCAGCACCGGCGCCTTGACGCCGTCGCGGTTGATGACCTCGGCGGTGTCGTAAGGCTTGAGCACCCGCCCGTCGAGGCGCCCACGCAGGCGTTTGCCCTTGAGCTCGGGGTACACGCTGGCCAAGTCGACCACGATCATGTCATCGGGAACGCCGTAGACCGGCACATGGTTGCTTGCCGACGGCTTGAGGCTGCCGGGGTAGACCGGTTCGTAGTAGCCGGTGATCAGGCCATGGGCGTTGTTCTCGGCGGAACGCAGGCCATATACCTCCAGGTTCTGCTCCAGGAAGGTGCGCACCTGGGCAGCGCTGGCCGTGGCACTGCCGGCGGCTTCGCAGGTAGCGGCCCACACCGGGTCGCGCTTGAGCTTCTCGCAGCCGTTGCGCCAGGCATAGAAGCCGGCCAGCAGGTCTTCGTCACTGACAGCCGGCAGGTCCTTCCAGGTGGTCGGGACGTAGGTAGCGATGGCGTGTGGCTCGGGCCGGGCGTTCTCGCCGCCGTTGCAGCCGGCCAGCAGAGCCAGCACCGGGAGCGTCCAGGCCAGATGGCGCAGGGCTGATTTCATGTGCGTATTCCTGTCGCGGCGAAGATGAATATTCGCCCTTGTTTTTTATGTGGCTATTGGTCTTTGGCCCGTGGGCGGCGATACTGGCCGCCCATTTGCGTAGGCCGAAGTGAGCGTGATGTTGAAGCGATTGACCGTTGTTCTGCTGGCAGCAGTGGCCTTGGGTGGTGCCTTGAGTGGTTGCGAGCGGGTTGACCCGAACTCGCCGCTGGGCAAGCGCAAGGTGATCTTCAAGGACATGCTCAGGACCAGCGAAGACCTGGGCGGCATGCTGCGTGGCCGGCTGCCGTTCGACGGGGTGAAGTTTGCCGACGGTGCGCTGAAGCTCGACAACCTTTCGCACCTGCCCTGGCAGCACTTTCCACAGGCGCGTGATAGTGGCGACAGCAGTGCGCGCGCCGAGGTCTGGGAGCGCCAGGCGCGTTTTCATGACCTGGCCCGGCAGCTGGAAGGGGTCACTGGCGAACTGGTCGATATTACCCGCAGTCAGCCACTTGACGCTGCCCGGCTGAAGGCGCCGATGGACAAGGTCGAAGCGGCGTGCAAGGCCTGTCACAGCGAGTTTCGTAATCATTGACCACGGTTGCCACTGGCTTTAGCGGTCCAGGTCTTCCACCGCTTCCTGCAGCTCCTTGCGCGATTCGGCCAGCTTGTCCTTGCGCTTGTTGATCTTCTCGGAATCGCCTTTCTTCTCGGCCTTCTTCAGGTCCTTTTCCCGCTGTGCCACCTCGTGACGAGCTTCGAGCACTTTCTGCTCGCGTTCCTTGCGCAGGCTGGCATCGGTGCAGTTGTCGACCCCACGCAGCGCCTCTTCCAGCCCTGAGACCTGCCCGGCGTTGCCTTGGTCACGGGCAATCTTCAACTGGTTCTCGATGGCGCTGCGCTTGGCGGCGCAACCGGTCAGGCCGGCATCCGGTTGGGCAGCCTGTACGGCGCCGGCAGCCAGGCCGAGTGTCGCGAGCAGGAAAAGGGTCGAAATACGTTTCATGAAAAGCCTCCTTGACGGGGCGGGGCAGCAAAAGTTGGGGAAATCCTGCCTTGGTTTTGCTCATTTAGAAACCCTTGTCGGGCCTTTCCGCTTGATTCGAGGAGTTTCCCTGCAAGCAAATTGGTAAAAAATCATTGCCTGGTGTGCTGGCTGTCGACCCGAAACCCTTCGATGCCGGCCATGCCGAGCTGGTTGGCGATGGTTTGAACCTCAAGGTTGGTGAAGAATTCCACAAGCTGTTGCCCGCGCTTTGCGCCGATACCGGGCAAGGCTTGCCACTCGACGGCTGCGCGCGCGGCCAGGTCCTGCCAGTCGCCGGCCAGCTGCACGCCTGCCGGGGTGGGCACGCCCAGCCCGCGCAGCCATTGGGCAAATGGCCGCGAGCGGGCGTGTTGGAAACTGCCCAGCAACTGCGCCGCAGTGATGTCGCTGATTCCTGTGACCTGGCCCAGGCGTTCGGCATCCAGGTGCAGCCAGTCGGTCATCGAGGTCACCAGCCCGGCTGCCACCAGCCGGCGCCAGGTGCCAGGGCCGACGCGCGGCAGCGCCAGCCCCTGTTTGCCACTGAGCCAGGAGAGGCGGGCCACGAACTGCTCCTCACAGCCGACAGCGGCCCGCCAGCAACTGTGGACGTGGTACTGGCCGGGCGCTGGCGCGGTGACCGGCTGACGCTCGACGGCGCGGTGCAGCACCTGCTCCAGGCGCGGGATGGTCAGCCCGGCAAGGCTCACCGCCACCTGGTCGCCGGGACGGATATCGAGGCCCTGCCAGCGTGCCAGCGAGCCCAGGCTTACCTGGGTGATCCGCCGGTCATCGAGAGTCACCGGAAGGAGCTGCAGCACCGGCGTGACCTTGCCGGTACGGCCGATGCGAAAGCGGACCTCGCGGACTTCCGCCAACGCCTGTGTGAAGGGGTACTTCCAGGCTGCAATCCAGTAGGGTGCCCGGGCTTGCCAGCGCTCGGCGGGCGGCCGACTGCCCAGGCGCAGGATCACGCCGTCGCTGGCGAAAGGCAGGGCGGTGCGGTACCAATGCTCGCGCCAGCGGGCTGCGTCCTCCGCTGTATCGATGGCGACGCTGTAGTCCTGGCCTTCGGGAAAGCCCAGTTGCGCCAGCTGCGCAAGACGCTCGGCCTGTTGCGCGGGGCCTTGAGGCCAGTCCCAGACGAACAGGCCGATACCATTGCCCTGTTCGTTGCTCAACACCTTGCGTGCCAGCAGCCCGGCCACCGTGCCGCGGGCGTTGGCGCTGCCTGCCCGGGCTTGCACATGCCCGTCCAGGCGCCAGTACAGTTCGCCCTGCAACAGCAGGTCAACGGGCTGGGGCAACTGCCGGGTGATTGCGCCCAGCCGGGGGATGTGGCGGCTCCAGTCATGCCCTTGCACCCCGTCGCCGCGGCTGATCAATTGCACCAGACGGCCCTGCCGATAGATCAGGGAGACGGCCACGCCATCGACCTTGGGCTGCACCCAGACCCCGCGCTTGCCGGCCAGCCAGCGCACCACGGCTGGCTGATCGGCCAGCTTGTCGACCCCGGTATGCGGTACCGGGTGGGGGACCGGCCCGCGGGCACTGGCCAAGGGCGTCGCGGTGGTCGCCAGGCCAAAGCACTGCTGCAGGTGTGCCAGGCGCTGGCGGCTCTGGTCGTATAACTCATCGGGCACCAGCGCAACGCCCTGGCGATGGTAGTGGTCATCCCAGCGGGCGAGCGTGGTACGCAACTGGGCGGTTTCAGCGGCGGCTTGCTGCGGGCTCCACTCTGGGCATTGGCCGGCGCGCGTCAGTGGGGCCTGGAGTATCAACAGCAGGGCGAACAACAGCATGAGTGGCATGGCCAGCATCCTTGCATGGCGTGTGGGAGCCCTCAGCCTAGGCAGGTGAAGTGGGCGGTGCCATGCAGAGTTTGTCAGGCGATATGTCACAAAAAAGCCCCTGCCGATTACTCGGCAGGGGCTTTCGTCCAGCGCTGCAGGAAAAGTTACAGGCCGGCAGCGTCACGCAGCGACTGGGCGCGGTCGGTACGCTCCCAGGTGAAGGTGGTGAAGGTGTCGTCGCCGACCGTCTTCTGCTGCGGGGTGCGTCCGAAGTGGCCGTAGGCGGCGGTTTCCTGGTACATCGGGTGCAGCAGGTCGAGCATGGTGGTGATGGCGTACGGACGCAGGTCGAAGCACTCACGCACCAGCTGGATGATCTTGTCGTCGGAAACCTTGCCGGTACCGAAGGTGTTGATCGAGATGGAGGTCGGCTGGGCCACGCCAATGGCGTAGGAAACCTGGATCTCGCAACGTTCGGCCAGGCCGGCGGCGACGATGTTCTTGGCCACGTAGCGGCCGGCGTAGGCGGCGGAACGGTCGACCTTGGACGGGTCCTTGCCGGAGAACGCGCCACCACCATGGCGGGCCATGCCGCCGTAGGAGTCGACGATGATCTTGCGCCCGGTCAGGCCGCAGTCACCCACCGGGCCACCGATGATGAAGTTGCCGGTCGGGTTGATGTGGTACTGGGTGCCTTTGTGCAGCAGTTCGGCAGGCAGGGTGTGCTTGACGATCAGCTCCATCACCGCTTCCTGCAGGTCTTTCTGCGAAACTTCAGGGTTGTGCTGGGTCGACAGCACCACGGCGTCGATGCCGACGACCTTGCCGTTTTCGTAACGGCAGGTGACCTGCGACTTGGCGTCCGGGCGCAGCCATGGCAGCAGGCCGGACTTGCGCGCTTCGGCCTGGCGCTCGACCAGGCGGTGCGAGAAGCAGATCGGCGCCGGCATCAGCACTTCGGTTTCGTTGCTGGCATAGCCGAACATCAGGCCCTGGTCACCGGCACCCTGGTCTTCCGGCTTGGAGCGGTCCACGCCCTGGGCGATGTCCACCGACTGCTTGCCGATGATGTTCATCACGGCGCAGGTGGCGCCATCGAAACCAACGTCGGAGCTGTTGTAGCCGATGTCGATGATGACCTTGCGCACCAGGTCTTCCAGGTCGACCCAGGCCGAAGTGGTGACTTCGCCGGCGATGATGGCGACACCGGTCTTGACCAGGGTTTCGCAGGCGACGCGGGCGTATTTGTCCTGAGCGATGATGGCATCAAGGACGGCGTCCGAAATCTGGTCGGCGATCTTGTCCGGATGCCCTTCGGACACGGACTCGGAGGTGAAAAGGGAGTATTCGCTCATCTCGAAGGTTCCTGAAATTTACCGATGGTGTATGTCGCCAGCCGTCCGCTGAAAATGGCGGACCTGGATCTGGAAACCGTTACGCAAGCCCACGTACAGGCTGTCCCCCGGGGCCAGCCCGGCTGCCGTGGCCCAGCGGGCCAGGTCGTCCTGTTCAAACCCGAGCCAGAGGTCGCCGCAGGCTTCCCGCGCCCAGCCCTGGTCATGGCTGCACAGTTCGGTGACCAGCAGGCTGCCGCCTGCCTTCACCCGTTTGGCCAGCTGGCGCAGGGCCAGGGCCGGATCGCTGAAATGGTGCAAGACCATGTTCAGCACAACGCAGTCGGCTTCCACATCCGTTGCACCCAGTGCATCGGCCAACTGCAGGTTTACATTACCCAGACGCTCACGTTCGCAGACCTGGCGTGCCAGTTCGAGCATGGTCGGGCTGTTGTCCAGCGCGGTGACCCGGGCGAAGCGCCGGGCCAGGTCCGGCAGGAAGCCGCCGTCACCGGGGCCGACTTCCAGGGCACTGGCGGCCGGGTCGAAATTCAGCTTGTCGAGCAGCGCCAGCAGGCTTTCGCGGTACTGCGGCAGGCCGGCGATCAGGTCTTGCTGGGCGCGAAACTTCTCTTCCACACGCTGGAAGAAATCCTGGCTGGTGGCGGCGCGACGTTGCTGCACCTGGGCAATGCGGGCCTGCACCTCGGCTGGCAGGGCCAGGTCGTCGACCTCTTCGAGCAGTGCCGCATGCAGGCGGCCGCCCAGGCGCAGGCTGTCGGGCAGGGCACGGCGATAGAAGATGGCGTTGCCTTCGCGGCGGGTGGCGACCAGCTCGGCCTGGGCCAGCACCTTCAGGTGATGGCTCATGCCCGACTGGCCGACGTCGAAGATCTGTGCCAGTTCCAGCACGCCGAACGAGTCATTGGCCAGGACGCGCAATACATTCAGGCGCAACGCGTCGCCACTGGCTTTGCACAGGGCGGCCAGTGCTTCGCATTGCTCGGGAATCAACTGCGCACGAAGGTTCATGGGGCGGCAGTCTAGACAGGCATCGTTGCCCTAGCAAGGGCAATATCAAAAAGTTTTGATATTGGGTGATGAGCGGGACGGTTCGCCCGGTTTTGCCCCGAATTGAATGCCAATCACAGGAAAATCCCCCGACTGCGACCATACGTCATTGCCCCAAGCCCCCCCAGTGGGCGAAAATGGCCGCCTTTTTTCGTGACACCACCTATTCAAGCCCCCCAGGAGATCAGCGATGCCCAGCCGTCGTGAACGTGCCAACGCCATTCGTGCCCTCAGCATGGATGCCGTGCAAAAGGCCAACAGCGGCCACCCAGGTGCCCCCATGGGCATGGCGGATATCGCCGAAGTGCTTTGGCGCGACTATCTGAAGCACAACCCGAGCAACCCGAATTTCGTCGACCGCGACCGCTTCGTGCTGTCCAACGGCCACGGTTCGATGCTGATCTACTCGCTGCTGCACCTGACCGGCTACGACCTGTCGATCGATGACCTCAAGGCCTTCCGCCAGCTGCACAGCCGCACCCCGGGCCACCCGGAATACGGCTACACCCCAGGCGTCGAGACCACCACCGGCCCGCTCGGCCAGGGCATTGCCAACGCCGTGGGCTTCGCCCTGGCGGAAAAAGTGCTGGCGGCCCAGTTCAACCGTGACGGCCACACCATCGTCGACCACAATACCTACGTGTTCCTCGGCGACGGCTGCATGATGGAAGGTATTTCCCACGAAGTCGCCTCGCTGGCCGGCACCCTGGGCCTGAACAAGCTGATCGCGTTCTACGACGACAACGGCATTTCCATCGACGGCGAAGTGCACGGCTGGTTCACCGACAACACCCCGGCGCGCTTCGAGGCGTACAACTGGCAGGTGATCCGCAATGTCGACGGCCATGACGCCGACGAGATCAGAACCGCCATCGAGACCGCTCGCAAGAGCGATCGCCCGACTCTGATCTGCTGCAAGACCATCATCGGCTTCGGCTCGCCGAACAAGCAGGGCAAGGAAGACTGCCACGGTGCACCGCTGGGCAACGACGAAATCGCCCTGGCGCGCAAAGAGCTGAACTGGAACCACGGCCCGTTCGAGATCCCGGCCGACATCTACGCCGAGTGGGACGCCAAGGCCGCCGGTGCCAAGGCCGAAGCCGAGTGGAACCAGCGTTTCGAAGCCTATGCCAAGGCCTATCCAGAGCTGGCTGCCGAGTTCCAGCGCCGTGCTGCCGGTGAACTGCCGGCCGACTTCAGCGAGAAGGCCCAGGCCTACATCAATGAAGTGGCGGCCAAGGGCGAAACCATTGCCAGCCGCAAGGCCAGCCAGAACGCCCTGAACGCCTTCGGCCCGCTGCTGCCCGAGTTCCTCGGCGGTTCGGCTGACCTGGCCGGCTCCAACCTGACCCTGTGGAAGGGCTGCAAGGGTGTCGAAGCCAACGATGCCAGCGGCAACTACGTGTTCTACGGCGTGCGCGAGTTCGGCATGACCGCCATCATGAACGGCGTTGCCCTGCACGGCGGCCTGGTGCCTTACGGCGCGACCTTCCTGATGTTCATGGAATACGCGCGCAACGCCGTGCGCATGTCGGCGCTGATGAAGCAGCGCGTGATCCACGTCTATACCCACGACTCCATCGGCCTGGGCGAAGACGGCCCGACCCACCAGCCGATCGAACAGCTGACCAGCCTGCGCAGCACGCCGAACCTGGACACTTGGCGCCCGGCCGACGCGGTGGAATCCGCCGTGTCCTGGAAATACGCCCTGGAGCGCAAGGACGGCCCTTCGGCCTTGATCTTCTCGCGCCAGAACCTGCAGCACCAGGCGCGTGACGCCCAGCAGATCGCCGATATCAGCCGTGGCGGCTATGTGCTCAAGGACTGCGTCGGCGAGCCTGAGCTGATCCTGATCGCCACCGGTTCGGAAGTGGGCCTGGCGGTTCAGGCGTTCGACAAGCTGACCGAGCAAGGCCGCAAGGTGCGCGTGGTTTCCATGCCGTGCACCAGCGTGTTCGATGCCCAGGACGCTGCCTACAAGCAGTCGGTACTGCCGCTGGAAGTGGGCGCGCGCATTGCCATC
The DNA here is from genome assembly GCF_916618955.1 of Pseudomonas sp. Marseille-Q3773. Classification (NCBI taxonomy): domain Bacteria; kingdom Pseudomonadati; phylum Pseudomonadota; class Gammaproteobacteria; order Pseudomonadales; family Pseudomonadaceae; genus Pseudomonas; species Pseudomonas sp. Marseille-Q3773. The sequence continues at coordinate 3,922,534 of NZ_OU745390.1, read as the reverse complement.
GAAGCCGCCCATGCCGACTTCTGGTACAAGTACGTTGGCCTGGAAGGCCGCGTCATCGGCATGACCACCTATGGTGAGTCGGCACCGGCTTCGGCTCTGTTCGAAGAGTTTGGCTTCACCGTGGAAAACATCCTCGGTACTGCCGAAGAGCTGCTGGAAGACTGATGTGAAGATGGAGGGCAGTGACGCCCTCCAGGTCGTGCAAGGGGAGGGCTTCGCCCTCCATCGCGACACAGGGCCGCGCCTACAGGGTACTGCGCATGCAGCCTCTTGTAGGCGCGGCCTTGTGTCGCGATGGGCCGCAACGCGGCCCAACAGCCATCATGCGTTAGCGAGCCAACGAATGTCCCACCCGCGTCCCTACAAAGTTGCACTCAACGGTTATGGCCGTATTGGCCGCTGTGTCCTGCGCGCGCTGTTTGAGCGGGGGGCAAAGGCCGGTTTCGAGATCGTCGCGCTGAACGACCTGGCCGACCAGGCCAGCCTGGAATACCTGACACGCTTCGACTCCACCCACGGGCGTTTTCCCGGTGAGGTGAAGGTCGATGGCGACTGTCTGCATATCAATGGCGATTGCGTGAAGGTAATGCGCAGTGCCACTCCTGAAGGCATCGACTGGGCCGCCCTGGGCATCGACCTGGTGCTGGAGTGCTCCGGCGCCTACCACACCCGCGCCGATGGCCAGCGCTTCCTCGACGCTGGAGCACCGCGGGTGCTGTTCTCGCAGCCGATGGCCAGCGAGGCCGACGTCGACGCCACCGTGGTCTACGGCATCAACCAGGCCTGCCTGACCGGCCGTGAGCGCCTGGTGTCCAACGCCTCGTGCACCACCAACTGCGGCGTGCCGCTGCTGCGCGTGCTGGATCAGGCGTTCGGTATCGAGTACGTGCAGATCACCACCATCCACTCGGCGATGAACGACCAGCCGGTAATCGACGCCTACCACCACGAAGACCTGCGCCGCACGCGTTCGGCCTTCCAGTCGGTGATCCCGGTGTCCACTGGTCTGGCGCGTGGCATCGAACGCCTGCTCCCGGAACTTGCCGGGCGAATCCAGGCCAAAGCGGTACGCGTACCGACCGTCAACGTCTCGTGCCTGGACATCACCTTGCAGACTGCCCGTGATACCAGTGCGGCCGAGGTCAACCGGGTGTTGCGCGAGGCGGCGCTGGAAGGCCCGCTGAAAGGCTTGCTGGCCTACACCGAGTTGCCGCATGCCAGCTGTGATTTCAACCACGACCCGCATTCGGCGATCGTCGATGCCAGCCAGACCCGTGTTTCCGGCCCCCGCCTGGTAAACCTGCTGGCCTGGTTCGACAACGAATGGGGGTTTGCCAACCGTATGCTCGACGTTGCCGAACATTATCTGCACGTCGTCCACCCCACCCGCAACAAACAGCCCTGAAGGACTGCATTCATGACCGTGTTGAAGATGACCGACCTCGACCTGCAAGGTAAGCGCGTACTGATCCGCGAAGACCTCAACGTGCCTGTGAAGGACGGTGTGGTAGCCAGCGACGCGCGTATCCTGGCAGCGCTGCCGACCATCAAGCTGGCCCTGGAGAAGGGCGCGGCGGTAATGGTCTGCTCGCACCTGGGCCGTCCGACCGAAGGTGAATTTTCGGCCGAGAACAGCCTCAAGCCAGTTGCCGACTACCTGAGCAAGGCCTTGGGCCGTGAAGTGCCGCTGGTTGCCGACTACCTCGAGGGTGTCGAGGTCCAGGCCGGTTCCCTGGTGCTGTTCGAGAACGTACGCTTCAACAAGGGCGAGAAGAAAAACGCCGACGAGCTGGCGCAGCAATACGCTGCCCTGTGCGACGTGTTCGTCATGGACGCATTCGGTACCGCTCACCGCGCCGAGGGTTCGACCCATGGCGTTGCCAAGTTCGCCAAGGTCGCCGCTGCCGGCCCGCTGCTGGCGGCCGAGCTGGATGCCCTGGGCAAGGCCTTGAAGGCCCCGGCCAAGCCGATGGCCGCCATCGTTGCCGGCTCCAAGGTGTCCACCAAGCTGGACGTGCTGAACAGCCTGAGCGCAGTCTGCGACCAGCTGATCGTCGGTGGCGGCATCGCCAACACTTTCCTCGCTGCTGCCGGCCACCCAGTGGGCAAGTCGCTGTACGAGCCTGACCTGGTCGACACGGCCAAGGCCATCGCCGCCAAGGTCAGCGTGCCGCTGCCTGTCGACGTGGTGGTTGCCAAGGAGTTTGCCGAAAGCGCCGAAGCCACCGTCAAGGCCATTGCCGACGTTGCCGCTGACGACATGATCCTGGACATCGGCCCGCAAACCGCAGCCAATTTCGCCGAGCTGCTGAAATCGTCGAAAACCATCCTGTGGAACGGCCCGGTCGGTGTGTTCGAGTTCGACCAGTTCGGCAACGGCACCAAGGTGCTGGCCAAGGCCATCGCCGATAGCGCGGCGTTCTCCATCGCCGGCGGCGGTGACACCCTGGCGGCGATCGACAAGTATGGCGTTGGCGCCGATATCTCCTACATTTCTACCGGTGGTGGTGCCTTCCTCGAATTCGTCGAGGGCAAGGTCCTGCCGGCCGTGGCCATTCTGGAAGAACGGGCCAAGGCCTGATGACGTCTGCGCCTGGCAAAGGGAGTGGCCTGATGGTCAAGCGATTGCCTGTGATGATGCTGGTTGGCCTGCTGAGCGCCTGCGCTGGCAGCCCGGCCTCGGATGTCGAACCGGGGCAGCCGCCAAAGGGCGGCTGTTACCAGTCCGAATGGCAAGCCGAGACCGTGCCGGTCATCAGCAAGCGCGTAGGCCCGGAAGGCCTGGAAAAGTACGACGAAGACCACCAGCGCAAGGCGCCGGGTTGCCCTTGATCGGGTAACAGGCAACCTGAAGGCTGATTTGTGGTCTTGAAAAGGGGCCGCAGTGCGGCCCCGAATCGAGGAAGCTGAATGAAAGCGCTTTTGGCCGTGACGGCCCTGGCGACACTGGCAGGATGCTCGCTGCTGCAACCGGCGCAACCCGCCCCGGCGGATGACTGGACCCGTTGGGTCTGCGACAGCCAGGCTGAAGTGCTGTGGCGCTTCGCCGATGCGCAACGTGACCAGGTCGATGTGCGCCTGGGGGGTGGTGACCAGGTCTACCGCCTCAAGGCCGAGCCCGGTGCATCGGGTGCGCTGTACAGCGATGGCATGCTGGCCTTCCATACCAAGGGCGAAGAGGGCCTGGTGTACTGGGTGGCAACCAACGATCTGATTGGGCGGGGCTGCAAGGCACCGTGACTGGCCGGGCCGCGAGGGTGGCCCACACTACTTGAACAGCAACCGCCCCTGCGGCAGGCTTGCACGAAACAAACGACGCTTGTCGGGAGAGAGATACACCATGGCACTCATTAGCATGCGCCAGATGCTGGACCACGCCGCCGAGTTCGGTTACGGCGTTCCAGCTTTCAACGTCAACAACCTCGAGCAGATGCGCGCCATCATGGAAGCGGCCGACAAGACCGACTCCCCGGTGATCGTCCAGGCCTCGGCCGGTGCCCGCAAATACGCCGGCGCGCCGTTCCTGCGTCACCTGATCCTGGCGGCCATCGAAGAATTCCCGCACATCCCGGTGTGCATGCACCAGGACCACGGCACCAGCCCTGACGTCTGCCAGCGTTCGATCCAGCTGGGCTTCAGCTCGGTGATGATGGACGGTTCGCTGGGCGAAGACGGCAAGACCCCGACCGACTACGAGTACAACGTGCGTGTCACCCAGCAGACCGTTGCCATGGCTCACGCCTGCGGGGTTTCGGTAGAAGGCGAGCTGGGCTGCCTGGGTTCGCTGGAAACCGGCATGGCCGGTGAAGAAGACGGCATTGGCGCCGAAGGCGTGCTGGACCACAGCCAGATGCTGACCGACCCGGAAGAGGCTGCGGACTTCGTCAAGAAGACCCAGGTCGACGCCCTGGCGATCGCCATCGGTACCAGCCACGGTGCCTACAAGTTCACCAAGCCGCCAACCGGTGACGTGCTGGCTATCGACCGCATCAAGGAAATCCACAAGCGCATCCCCAACACCCACCTGGTGATGCACGGTTCGTCCTCGGTACCGCAAGAGTGGCTGGCGATCATCAACCAATACGGCGGCGACATCAAGGAAACCTACGGTGTACCGGTCGAGGAAATCGTCGAAGGCATCAAGTACGGTGTGCGCAAGGTGAACATCGACACCGACCTGCGACTGGCCTCCACCGGCGCCATCCGCCGCCACATGGCCATGCACCCGAGCGAGTTCGACCCACGCAAGTTCTTTGCCGAAACCGTGAAGGCCATGCGTGATGTGTGCATCGCCCGCTACGAAGCCTTCGGCACCGCCGGCAACGCCTCGAAGATCAAGCCGATCTCCCTGGAAGGCATGTTCCAGCGCTATGCCAAGGGCGAGCTGGCCGCCAAGGTCAACTGATCGACTGGCAACACGGAAGACCCGCAGAAATGCGGGTTTTTCGTTTTCGGGTTTCAGAAAACCTGCTGCTCATGCAGGTTTGGTGATCAGCAGCATGGAGGCCCGGAGAACTGACCGTTAGTCGGCTACGGTTCAGTTGAGTCGCTGATAGCGTTCTGATTGCATTGCGTGTTATTCGCTCAGAGCTAGAGTACTAATGGATCCAAGTGTATTTTTGAAGTCGGTCACATAATAGAGAAGCAGCATGGATGGCGCTCCCGCTCTACCACAGCCACTGGATGGCAACTCGGTTCTCCTGGTGGTAGACGATTACCCCGAGAACCTCATCAGCATGCGGGCGTTGCTGGCCCGTCAGGATTGGCAGGTACTAACGGCAAGTTCGGGTATGGAAGCCTTGAACGCATTGCTTGAACATGAAGTCGATCTGGTCTTGCTGGATGTACAGATGCCGGAGATGGATGGCTTCGAAGTCGCCCGGCTGATGCGCGGCAGCCAACGTACCCGGCTGACGCCGATCATCTTCCTCACCGCCAACGAACAGTCCGAAGCCGCCGTGCTCAAAGGCTATGCCAGCGGCGCCGTGGACTACATGTTCAAGCCGTTCGATCCACAGATCCTCAAACCTAAGGTCCAGGCCCTGCTCGAGCAGCAGCGAAACCGGCGCATGCTGCAACGCCTGACCCGTGAGCTGGAAGCGGCCACGGCGTTCAATGCATCGATCCTTGAAAACGCTGCCGAGGGCATCCTGGTGGTGGATGCGCAGGGCATCATCAGCTTTGCCAACCCGGCCATATCCAACCTGTTGTCCACGCCAGTAGCACAGCTGCAGGGCGCCCGCCTGCTCGATCTGGTGCAACTGGCCAATGCCAGCCAGTGGGAGGACTCGGGCTTCTACCAGGCCTACCTGGGCAGGCAGATCTTCCGTGTGCACGATGCCCAACTGCGTTCCTCTGGCGGTGGGCTGCTGCCCGTGGCGTTGTCCTGCGCGCCGCTGCCGGTCGACCAGCAGGCCATGGTGGTGACGGTGCTGGACATGTCGGTGGTGCGCAACCTGCACCAGCAACTGGAGTACCAGGCCGTGACCGACCCGCTCACCGGCCTGCTCAACCGCCGCGGTTTCTACCAGGCCGCTGAAGGCGTGCTGTTGCGCAACGAGCGCTCGGACAAGGCGCAGGCGCTGATGTACATGGACCTGGACGGCTTCAAGCGCATCAATGACTCGCTTGGCCACGACGCCGGTGACCGGGTGTTGCGCTGGGTCGCCGAGCAGCTCAAGGACTGCCTGGGCAGCGAGGCGCTGCTGGCGCGCATGGGCGGTGATGAATTCACCGCGCTGTTCGACGGCCTGCCGTATCCGGAGCAGGCCGGGCGTTATGCCGAACGGCTGCTGGAGCGGGTTTCCATCAGCCACGAGGTGGACGGCTTCGACGTGTGCCTTGGGGTCAGCATCGGCATCGCCACTTACCCGGACTGCGGCGCCAACGTCGAAGGCCTTTTGCGTGCCGCCGATGCGGCGATGTACGCGGCCAAGCAGGCGGGGCGCCAGCAGTACCGCTTCTATGACCAGGAACTTAATGGCCGGGCACGTTCGCGGCTGATGCTTGAAGACAGCGTGCGCGCGGCCATCGAGCAGCAGGAATTCACCCTGGTGTACCAGCCGCAGGTCGCCTTCAATGGCGGCCAGCTGCGAGGTTTCGAGGCGTTGCTGCGCTGGCAGCACCCCAGCGTTGGCGATGTGCCGCCCGGGTTGTTCATCCCGCTGCTGGAAGAGGCGCGCCTGATCAACCGCCTGGCCAGCTGGATCTACCGCCAGGGTGCGGCCCAGCGTCAGGCCTGGTGCCAGCGCTTTGCCACCGACCTGGTGCTGGGGATCAGCCTGAGCCGTGCACAATTCGTCATGCCTGGCCTGGTCGAGGAGTTGCAACGGGTGATCCAGCTGTACCAGTTGAACCCGGCACAGCTGGAAGTGGAGGTGGCGGAAACCTCGCTGATGTACAACATCGATGCGGCGGTGAAACAGATCCACCGCTTGCGCGACCTGGGGGTGCGGGTGGCGCTGGACGATTTCGGTGCCGGCGACTGTTCGTTGCGCATGTTGCGCGACCTGCCGATCGATACCCTCAAGCTCGACCGCCACCTGGTGGCGCGCCTGCCCGATTCGGCAGTGGATGCTGCGCTGGTGCGCAGCGTCATCAGCCTGTGCGGCGACTATCGCATCACGGTGATTGCCGAGGGCGTTGAAACCCCGGTCCAGGCGGCCTGGCTGAAGGCCAACGGTTGTGAATACGTGCAGGGCTTCCTGGTGGCGTACCCGATGACCGCCGCGGATGCCAGCAGTTTTCCTGCGATTTTCTCCTGGCCAATGCCCTGATTGGCTAGAATCGGCATTCGTCATACCGAAAGCCGCGCCATGACTGTATTACGTTACCTGCAAGCCTACCCCCCGCACCTGCAGCAGCAGGTGCGGCAGATGATCGACAGCGGCCGTCTGGGCGAGTATCTGCAGCGCCGTTACCCTGGCCGCCATGATGTACAAAGCGACAAGGCGCTGTACGGCTATGCCCAGGATCTGCGCCAACAGTACCTGCGCAGCGCGCCGCCCCTGGACAAGGTTTTGTTCGACAGTCGCCTCGACCTGACCCACCGGGCCCTGGGCCTGAACACGGCGGTATCGAGGGTGCAGGGCGGCAAGCTCAAGGCGAAGAAGGAAATTCGCATTGCCTCGCTGTTCAAGGAAGCAGCGCCGCAGTTCTTGCGCATGATCGTGGTGCACGAACTGGCACACCTGCGCGAACGTGATCACAACAAGGCGTTCTACCAGCTCTGCCAGCACATGGAGCCGGACTACCATCAACTGGAATTCGACCTGCGCGTCTACCTGACCTATCGGGAGCTGCCGGGCAACTGTTAAGGACCACGCAGCATGGAAGTGAGCAAGACCAAGAGCAGCTTCTACCGGCGCCTGTACGTGGCTTGGCTGATCGACAGCCAGACCGCTACCAGCGTGCCCGCCCTGATAGAGGCCACCGGCATGCCGCGGCGCACCGCCCAGGACACCATCGCCGCGTTGGCCGACCTGGATATCATCTGCGAGTTCGAACAGCAGGAAGGCGCGCGCAATCACGCCGGCCATTACCGCATCCGTGACTGGGGTGCGATCGACAAACAGTGGATCATCCAGCACTTGCGGCAGATCCGTGAAGTGCTGGGTTATCCCTGAACAAATCGCAGCTTTATGCGGCAGGATAGAAGCTTCGGCCAAAATAGAGGCTAAATGACACTATTGGCCGCTGCCCTGAGCTGAGGCTTTGTGTAATCTCATCGGCAGTTGCGAAGAAGACCGCCCTGACAATGTGTGCTCCCCCATTGCGAAAAGGACTTGAGCATGCGGCCACTGCTTTGTGTTCTGGGATTGCTGGCAATGCTGCTGGCGGCGCCTGCCCTGGGTGCTGACCGGCTGCGCCTGGTGGCGGACAGCTGGCCGCCGTTCACCGACGCCGGCATGCCCGGCGGCGGCCTGGCGACCAGCATCGTCACCACCGCGCTGACTCGGGCCGGCTACACCAGCGGGTTCGAGGAGGTGCCATGGGCGCGGGCGTTGCTCGGGATCAGCGAAGGTCGCTACGACGTGCTGATCAACGCCTGGCACAACGACTCGCGCGAGCGTATCGGGCAGTTTTCCTCTGCCTACCTGACTAACCGCGTTCGCCTGCTACAGCGTAAAGGCGAGGCGTTTCGCTACCGGCGTCAATCCGACTTGTACCCCTACAGCATCGCCGTGGTGCGTGACTACGCCTATTCCCCGGCATTCGATGGAGACAGTCGTCTGCACAAAGTGCCGGTGCGCAACTTTTCATCAGCGGTGCGCATGTTGGCCGCTGGGCGGGTGAACCTGGCGGTGGAAGACGAATACGTGGCCCGTTACAACCTGCAGCGCGAGCCGCAGGAAGTGCGTGATGCGGTGATGCTGGTGGAGCCGCCGTTGGGCGAGAACACCCTGCATATCCTGGTCAGCCTGAAGCACCCAGAGCATGCGCAGATCGTCGAACGGTTCGAGCGGGCGATCGCGGCGATGAAGGCCGATGGCAGCTATGCCCGGCTGCTGCGTCAGCATGGCTTCTGATCGCTCTGGCCACCAGGAAATCAGCTTGGCGCACCTTCCTTGATCAGGTGCGCGGCCAGGGTCCGCAACGGGGCCAACTGTCGGCAGATCAACGCCAGTTGCGTCTGTACCAGTCGCTGGTGCTCATCCAGGTCGTCCGGCATCTGCTCCAGGGCATTGGCCAGCGCTTCTTCGGCATCACTGTGAATCGCCACCGGCGCACGCGCGGCCAGGCCGTTGGCGATCTCGTCCAGGCTGCTGGCCAGGCTCTGCCCGGCACCTTCGATCAACTGTTCCTGCACTTCCGCGGGCAAGGCGGTATCGCGGTGCGCGCCCAGCCCAGAGAGGTAGCTGAGCAAGGTATGTGACAGCACCAGGAAGCGGAAGCCAACGTCGGCTTCCTTGCGGAAGTGCCCCGGCTCCATGAGCATGTTGGCCAAGGTGGTGGACAGTGCCGCGTCGGCGTTATGGGCATTGCGCCGGGCCAGGCGGTAGGCCAGGTCGTCGCGCTTGCCGTAGGCGTACTGTTGCATGATCTGGCGCAGGTAGAGGCTGGCGCAGGTCAGGGTATTGGCCAGCACCTTGTTCAGGCGCCGCCCTTGCCAGTCGGGCAGGAACAGGAACACCGCGAGAATGGCGATCAGGCTGCCCACCAGGGTATCGAACAGGCGTGGCAGGAACAGGCCGTAGCCATCGCCGATCTGGTTGAAACAGAACAGCACCATCAGGGTGATGGCTGCCGTGGCCAAGGTATAGCGGGTAGTGCGGTTGACGAAGAACACCACCCCGGCAACCACGGCAAACAACGACTGCACAACCGGGTTGGGGAACAGGTCGAACAACGCCCAGCCTACGGTAAGGCCGAACGCGGTGCCGACTATCCGCTGCCCCAGCTTGCGCCGGGTTGCACCGTAGTTGGGCTGGCAGACGAACAGGGTGGTGAGGATGATCCAGTAACCTTGGGTCGGGTGGATCAGGTGCACCATGCCATAGCCGATCGACAATGCCAGCGGCAGGCGCAAGGCATGGCGGAACAACAGTGAGGTTGGTGTCAGTTGGGTGCGCAAGCGCGTCCACACGTCCTTCAGCGAACGTGGCGAGCGGTCGAGCAGGCTGCTGTCGCTGGCATCGGCCAGGCTGTCCGGGTTGCTGGCCGCACTGAGCAGGCGGTCCAGCGTTGCCAGGTTGGCCGCCAGCGCCCTCAGCGAGCGTAGCAGGCCGCGCCACGCCGGGTTGCTCTGGATGCGCAGGTGTTCCAGCGAGGCGTTGAGGTCCTCGAGGGCTTCGGGGTAACCGCTGGCCAGGACGAACGGCTGGCGCAGGCGGATCGAACGGGCCAGCTCCTGGCAGGACGAGCCCTGTTTGCGCAGCAGGCGTTGACAGCGGAACATCACGTCGCTGTGGAAGAACGCCTCGGTCAGGGCGTTGTAGGGGTAGTGCGAGGCGCTGACCCGCTCATGAATATCCTGCGCCAGGAAGTACAGCTTGAGGTAGCGGCTGACCTTGGAGTTGGGCTGGCTGTTGCCGACCCGATGCAGGATGATTTCCTTGGCTGCGTTGAGGGCCGCCACTACCTTGCCGTTCTGCCGGGCCAGCTCCAGGCGCCGCGCTTCGATGTCGAGGGTGCGGATGGGCTCGAACAGGCTGGCCTTGAGCTTGAGGTAGCTGCCCAGCTCGAAGAACAGCTTGGCCAGGCTCTGCTGCACCGGCTGGTTGGAAAACAGCGCCTGCCACAGCACCGACAGCAGCCCGTACCACGCCGCACCTGCCACCAGCAGCAACGGTTCGTGCCAGAAGTCGGTGACCTGGCCGCCGCGCTGGTCTACGCCGATCATGGTGTAGACCGAAGTGATCAAGGTTGCCGAAGCGATGGCGCCATAGCGCTCGCCCAGCGCCCCGAGCATGGTCAGGCTGAAGGCGGCGAGGGCCAGGGCGATGACGAAGATCCAGGGGTAGGGGAACAGCAGCTCGACCGCCAGCGCGGCGATCGCGAAACACACCAGGGTAACGGCCAGGGCGCTGAGGCGGCCCTGCCAGCTGTCATCGGTTTCCGCCAGGGCGCTGGCGATGATGCCGAGGAACAGCGGAATCAGCAGGGCCATCTCGTTCTGGTACCAGCACAGGGCCAGGCTGCCGGTGAGGGCGATGGTGACCCGGATGCTGTAGCTGAACTTGTCTTGGCCCCACAGGCGACGCAGTGACTGACGGAACGAGCTCGATGACATGATGGCCTGCTGGGCAGTGAGCGATTGAATGCATGGTGGCACGGTCAGCAAGAAGCGTTCCGTGCTGCTGAATGGATTCTACTCTACACGAACTGCGCAGCGGCGTTGGCGGAGGCCCAGGCCCACTGGAAGTTGAAACCGCCCAGGTGGCCGGTCACATCCAGCACCTCACCGATGAAATACAAGCCAGGGCTCTTCAGCGACTCCATGGTCTTGGATGACACTTCGCGGGTGTCCACCCCACCCAAGGTCACTTCGGCGGTGCGGTAGCCCTCGGTGCCGGCCGGTACTACCTGCCAGTTCGCCAGCTTGTCGGCGATCTGTGCCAGTTCTGCCGGGGTGTACTGCTTCATCGGCCTGGACTCGAACCATTGCTCGGCCAGCAGGTTGGCCAGCTTGCGGGTGAACACCTCGGCGAGCACGGTCTTCAGTTCGGCGTTGGCGCGTTCGGCCTGCATCTGTTGCAGCCACGCCAGCGCGTCGCGGTCGGGCAGCAGGTTGATCTCGATCGTGTCACCGGCTTCCCAGAACGACGAGATCTGCAGGATCGCCGGGCCGCTTAGGCCGCGGTGGGTGAACAGCAGATTCTCGCGGAAGCTGGTGCCGTTGCAGCTGGCGGTGCAGTCCAGCGAGGTGCCGGACAGCTCGGTGCACAGTGCCTTGAGTTGGGGCTCGGTGATGGTGAACGGCACCAGGCCGGCGCGGGTCGGCAGCAGGGTGTGGCCGAACTGGCGCGCCACCTGGTAGCCGAAGCCGGTGGCACCCAGGGTCGGGATCGACAGGCCGCCGGTGGCGATCACCAGTGCCTGGCAGGCGAACTGGCCGCCGCTGGTCTGCAGCAGGTAGCCGCCTTCGGTCTTCTCGATCTGTTCGATGCTGGTGTGCATGCGGATCTCGGCACCGGCCTCGTCGCATTCGGCCAGCAGCATGTCGAGGATGTCGCTGGCCTTGTTGTCGCAAAACAGCTGGCCGAGCTTCTTCTCGTGGTAGGGCACGCCGTGCTTGCACACCAGCTCGATGAAGTCCCACTGGGTATAGCGGGCCAGGGCCGACTTGCAGAAGTGGGCGTTGTGCGAGAGGAAATTGCCGGGTTCGGTGTACAGGTTGGTGAAGTTGCAGCGCCCGCCGCCGGACATGAGGATCTTCTTGCCCGGTTTGTTGGCGTGGTCGAGTACCAGCACCCGGCGGCCGCGGCGGGCGCTGAGCTGGGCGCACATCAGGCCGGCGGCGCCGGCGCCGAGGATGATCACGTCGGTGGAGTGCACGGTGTAAACCTTATGAGAAAGAAACACAGAACCCTGTGGACGCGGGTTCACCCGCGAAGGCGGCAGTGAGGCCACCATCGCATTCGCGGGTAAACCCGCTCCCACCGGGACCTTGCCTGGCTTTAGATAATGCGGACTTTCAGGGAACGCCCCTTGATCTTGCCGCTGTTCAAACGCTGCATGGCCTGCTTGGCCAGCGGTCGCTCCACGGCCACGAACGCCTGGAAGTCGAAGATCGCAATCTTGCCCACCTGCTTGCCCGGGATCCCGGCATCCCCGGTCAGCGCGCCAAGGATGTCGCCCGGGCGCAGCTTGTCCTTGCGCCCGGCCGCGATGCACAGCGTGCTCATCTGTGGCAACAGCGGCTCGCCGCCCTTGCTCTTCAGGCTGTCCAGCTGGTCCCAGCGCAGCGGGCTCTTCTGCAGCTCTTCGATGGCCTGGGCGCGGTGCCCCTCGGCAGGTGCCACCAGGCTGACTGCAATGCCTTTTTCGCCCGCACGGCCGGTACGGCCCACGCGGTGCACATGGATTTCCGCGTCACGCGCCAGCTCGACGTTGATGACCATGTCCAGGCCGTCGATGTCCAGGCCGCGTGCTGCCACGTCGGTGGCTACCAGCACCGAACTGCTGCGGTTGGCGAACATGGTCAGCACCTGGTCGCGGTCGCGCTGTTCCAGATCGCCATGCAGGGCCTGGGCAACGATACCCTTGGCGGTCAGGTGGGTGACCAGGTCCTCGCACTGCTGCTTGGTGAAGCAGAACGCCACGCAGGACTGCGGACGATAGTGGCCGAGCACGCGGGTGACGGCCTCCATGCGCTGCTGCGGGTCGATCTCGATGAAACGCTGCTCGATCTGGTTGTCGCTGTGCAGGCTCTCGACCTTGACCTGTTGCGGGTTGCGCATGAAGTCGGCGGCCAGTTGCTTGATACCGGCCGGGTAGGTGGCCGAGAACAGCAGGGTCTGGCGGCGCGACGGGGTCTTGTCAATGATGCTGGCGATGGCATCAAAGAAGCCCATGTCGAGCATGCGGTCGGCTTCATCCAGCACCAGGGTGTTCAGGCCGTCGAGTACCAGCGTGCCCTTGTCCAGGTGCTGCTGGATACGCCCCGGGGTGCCGACGATGATGTGCGCGCCATGCTCCAGCGAAGCGATCTGCGGGCCCAGCGAAACGCCGCCGCACAGGGTGAGGATCTTGATATTGTCCTCGGCGCGGGCCAGGCGACGCAGCTCCTTGGCCACCTGGTCGGCAAGCTCGCGGGTGGGGCACAGCACCAGCGCCTGGCAGCCGAAATAGCGCGGGTTGATCGGGTTGAGCAGGCCGATGCCGAAGGCGGCGGTCTTGCCGCTGCCGGTCTTGGCCTGGGCGATCAGGTCCTGGCCCTTGAGGATGACCGGCAGGCTCTGGGCCTGGATCGGCGTCATCGAGGCATAGCCGAGGGCGTCGAGGTTGGCCAGCATGGCGGCGGACAGCGGCAGGGAGGCAAAGGCGGTGGAGTCGGTGGTCACGAGGCGGGCCTGCGGTGCGAAGCGAAAAATGCCGCATAGTCTACCAGCCTCGTGGCCATTCGCCCTACGACTCCATGTGTTGTTCCGGACGACGGGCACGCCTTCCGTCCGTCGGCGCCAGCTGCAGGAAGATCGCCGCCGCGAGCATGGCCATCACGCCGATGGTCACGAAGGTCAGCTGGAATGCGCCGAGGGTGGTTTCCACACCCTCGGCGCTGCCGGCAGCGGTGAAACCACCCAGCAGCGCACCGGCGCAGGCCACGCCCAGGCTCAGGGACAACTGCGCCACCACCGACAGCAGGCTGTTGCCACTGCTGGCGCTGGCGTCGTCAAGGTCGATCAGGGTTACGGTGTTCATCGCCGTGAACTGCATGGAGTTCACGGCTCCGAGCAGGCCAAGCTGAAGCAGCAACACGGCATAGGGCGTCTGCTCGTCGACCAGGCCGAGGCTGGCCAGCAGCACGCCCAGCAGCAAAGTGTTGCCGGTGAGGATGATGCGGTAACCAAGGCGTTCGATCAGCGGCCGGGCGATGGACTTGGCGAGCATGGCCGCCGCGGCCAGTGGAATCATGCTCATGCCGGCCTGGGCCGGCGAGTAGCCCAGCGCCACCTGCAGCAGCAATGGCACCAGAAACGGCAGGGCGCCACTGCCCAGGCGGGCGAACAGGTTGCCGAGGATACCGATGGCGAAGGTGCGCACGCGGAACAGGCTGGGCGAGAACAGTGGCTCCGGGTCGCGCCCGGCGCGCAGCCAGTAGGCCGCCAGGCAGGCCATGCCGGCGAACAGCAGCAACATCACCCGCAGGTGTGGCAGGTGCAGTTCACCCAGGCCCTCCATGGCGATGGTGATCAGCACCATCGCCGCGCCAAACAAAAGGAACCCAGGGCCATCGAAGGTGGTGCGTTCGGCGCCGCGCAGGTCGGGGATGAACCTCCACACGGCATAGCAGCCGGCCAGGCCGACGGGCAGGTTGAGCAGGAAGATCCAGTGCCAGCTGAGAATTTCCACCAGCCAGCCGCCGACGGTCGGGCCCAACAGCGGGCCGAGCAGGCCGGGAATGGTGATGAAGCTCATGATGCGCACCAGCTCGGTGCGTGGATAGGCACGCAGCACCACCAGCCGCCCGACCGGTAGCATCAGCGCGCCGCCCAGGCCTTGCACGACCCGGGCGAAGATCAGGAAGCCGAGGCTGTTGGCCGCGGCGCACAGCAGCGAACCGAAGCTGAACAGCAGGATGGCGCTGAAGAAGATGCGCTTGGTACCGAAACGGTCGGCGATCCAGCCCGAGGCGGGGATCAGCAAGGCCACCGTGAGCATGTAGGCGATGATCACGCCTTGCATGCGCAGCGGGTCTTCGGCCAGCGAGCGGGCCATGGCCGGCAATGCGGTGTTGAGGATGGTGCCGTCCAGGGACTGCATGAAGAAGGCGATGGCCACCACCCAGGGGATCCAGCGGGCGGTGACGGGGTCCAGCGGAGTGCGTTCGGGCATGACTTCCTCGTTTGTCAGTGCCGGCCTCTTCGCGGGTGAACCCGCTCCCACAGGGATATCACTACATTCAAGGGCAGTGGAGTTCCTGTGGGAGCGGCTTTAGCCGCGAAAGGGCCGGCAAGTCCAGTCACAATGTCAGAGTCAGGCCTTTGACCAGTGCACCTGGCAAATGACTCGACCCGGTACTGCGCTGTCCATAAGTACTGGTCGACAGAATCATCTCGCGCTCACGGGTCAGGTCCTCCAGCTGGTTACCCAACAAGTTGTACAGGCTGTCATCGAAGCGCATGGTGCGCACCGGCCCCTGGATCTGCCCGTTCTCCACCCAGAAGGTGGCGAAGCGGGTCAGCCCGGTCATCCGCGCTGCGGGCAGGTCGGAGTAGTTCAGGTACCACAGGTTGCTGATGTAAAGCCCGGTGCCTAGCCGCTCAAGCACCTGTTCGCTGGGCAAACTCCCTGGTGCAAGGCTGAGCGCGCATGGCGATTCGTAGCTGTCGGCGCCATTGGCCAGCAACCCGAATTCGGCGGCGCTGCGTGCGCTGACTAGCCGTTGCAGCGCCTTGCCTTGCTGGATCAACGGCACGTCCAGGCGCGGCGAGCCTTCATCGGAAAACGCCGGGCTCAGCGAGCCGCTGACCTGCTCGCTGAAACTCACCAGCGGGCTCAGCCGCGCATCGCCGTTGTAGAGGCGCTGCAGGGCGCTGTTGCCAGTGGCCAGGGCCTGCGCGGAAAACCCGCCCCAGCACAACATGCCGGCAATTTCGTCCATCGCCGCCGGGGCCAGGTAGGCGCGATAGCTGCCAGGCTTCAGGGTAACTGCCGGGCGGCCGAGGAAGCCCAGTTGTTCTCTTGCCTGGCGCAGGCGCGTGGTGAAGTCCTCACCGCGCCACGCCTGCCCGGCGTAGTTGGCCTTCACCGCCTCGCCGTTTGCGTGGAACAGGCTCCAGTCGAAGTTGAAGCTGTTGGCCTGATGCCAGCCAAAGGCGCCGAACGAGCTGGCGAAGCCCCGGCATATGGGCCCGGCGGCATAGATCCCGACCAGGTCCAGGTCGCCGGCTTCGCGCTCGAGCAGGGCCAGTACTTCATTCAGGTCGGGCAGCGGCTGTTGCTGCTGGCTGTGGCTGTGCCAGGCGCTTTCGTTCAGGCGCAGGTAGGGGTCGACGGCCAACAGCGGCAAGGTCTGGCGCAGTTGCTCAAGGGCAGTGTTCAGGCGCTGGCTATCGAGTTGCGCGTCACCACTCAAGGTCACCTGTTGCTCCGCCTGACGGCCATCGCAGATAAGCCGCAATTGCGCACTGGCCTGGCTCACTTCGCCGGCCTGGCGTACCTTGGCATGGTTGAAACGCACGAACTGCGACCGTTCGGCGCTGTAGCCAAGGGTGAACTGTTCGCCCACTTGCAAGGCGGCACGCAGGTTCTCGACCAGGGTTTCGAATGCGTGTTGCATCAGGCATCTCCTCCGAATACGTCGATCTGGCGGAACACGCAGGCTGGTGAGGCGTGACCAACCCGTACCACCTGGTTGGGTTCGCCCTTGCCGCAGTTGGGCGTACCCAGCACCTGGAAGGTGCTACGGTCACCGACCGCCGCCAGGTTACGCCAGAAGTGCGCGGAAATGCCGCGGTAGTTGGGGTTCTTGACGATGCCCTTCAGTTCGCCATCTTCGATCAGCTGGCCCCATTCGCAGCCGAACTGGAACTTGTTGCGCGCGTCGTCGATGGACCAGGAGCGGTTGGTGCGCATCAGAATGCCGTGCTCGATACCCTCGATCAGCTGGCTCAGCGACTTGTCCCCCGGCTCGATGTTGAGGTTGGCCATGCGGTCGATCGGCGCACGGTTCCAGCCGCAGGCACGGCTGTTGGCCACGCCGTCGAGGCCGGAGCGGAACTGCGACAGCGCACCGCCCAGCGGGCGCAGCAACAGGCCGTCGCGGATCAGGAACTGCTTGCTGGCCGGGGTCCCGTCGTCATCGAAGCTGTAGCTGGCCAGCTCTTCGCCGATGGTCGGGTCGAAGGTCACGTTCAGCAGGCTGGAGCCGTATTGCAGCTGGTCGAAATCGCTGGTTTTGACGAAGCTGGTGCCGGCATAGTTGCGCTCGTCGCCGAGGATGCGGTCCATCTCCAGCGGGTGGCCGATCGATTCGTGAATCTGCAGCATCATCTGGTCCGGCATCAACAACAGGTCACGCGGGCCGCTGGGGGTGTTCGGGGCCAGCAGCAGTTGCAGCGCCTCGTCTGCCACCCGGCGGGCGGCGCCGACCAGGCCGCAGCGCTCGATGATCTCGAAACCGCCCTGCTGGCCGAAGTTATCACGGCCCAGGCTGCGGCTCTGGCTGTCCTGGCCGTCGCTGGCGGTGACCCCGACGCCGGGGAACAGGAAGCGTTGCGCATGGCGCAGTTGCGCGCCGACCGAATTCAGGTAGGTCTGCTCGACCAGGCTGATGCCCAGGCTGGCTTGCCAGTCCACCAGGCGGCTGTCCTTGGGCACGCTGGCCGACTCGGCCGCGAGCAAGCCAAGGCAGTCGGCGAGGGAGGGCACAGGCTGGTCGAAGTTGGGCGAAATGTGGTCATGCTGAGCACTGGTCACTGCTTGCCCGCGCAGGTCCAGCAGGCTGTGGCGGGCGATTTGCCGGGCCAGTGCCTCGGCTTGCTCCAGCGCGCGCTGCAAGCCGGCCTGGGACAGGTCGGCGGTGGCCGCATAGGCCTCTACGCCATTGACCCGTACAGTGAGCATGGCGCCTTCGTCCTGGCTGAACAGCGGCGGCTCTGCAACATTGCGACGTACCGACAGCGCCTGGTGCGACTGTTTCACATGGCGCAGGGAAAACAACTCGGCCGTACTGCGCAGCGCGGCGAAGCGCTGGCGCAGCAGGGCGCTGGAATCGAACATGCGGAAGCCTCCGTGTACACGGTGGCTCCCCCTAGAACCACCCGTCTTGCATGGCGAGGCAGGTATCGTCGCGCGCCTCGAGCAATGCCAGCTCATTATGGCAGCCCGGTACTTCCCAGGTCAGGAAATAACGTGCGGCTTGTAGCTTGCCGAGGTAGAAGTCGCGGTCGAGCTGGCTGCCCTTGCGCAGGCCAAGCTCGGCGTGAATGGCCTGTTCCAGCCAGCGCCAGCCGATCACGCAGTGGCCGAAGGCCTTGAGGTATAGAGCCGAGTTGGCCAGGGCGCCGGCGACTTTGCCCTGGGCCAGGTCACCAAGCAAGGCCAGGGTGACGGCTTGCAGGCGGTTGACCATTTGTTCCAGCGGCTGGCGCAGCGGGTCGAGGCTGGGCTGGTGGCTGGCGCGCTCGCCGGTGGCGGCGATCAGGCGGATCAGCTGCTTCAGACCTGCGCCATTGTTCTGCGCCAGCTTGCGACCGAGCAGGTCGAGCGACTGGATGCCCTCGGTGCCCTCGTGGATCGGGTTCAGGCGGTTGTCGCGATAGTACTGCTCGACGGGGTATTCGCGGGTGTAGCCGTGGCCGCCAAGAATCTGGATCGCCAGTTCGTTGGCCTTGAGGCAGAACGTCGAAGGCCAGGACTTGACGATCGGGGTCAGCAGGTCGAGCAGCTCTTGTGCCTGTTTACGGGCGCTTTCATCGGCGGCGGTGTGGGTGTCGTCGAACAGGCGCGCTGCGTACAGGCCCAGGTCGAACGCGCCTTCCACATAGGCCTTCTGGGCCAGCAGCATGCGTTTCACATCCGTGTGCTCGACAATCGGCACCGCCGGGCTGTGCGGGTCCTTGTTGTCCGGTAGCCGGCCCTGCGGCCGCTGGCGGGCATAGTCCAGCGAGTACAGGTAACCGGCGTAGCCGAGCATCACTGCGCCCATGCCAACGCCGATGCGGGCTTCGTTCATCATCTGGAACATGCAGGCCAGGCCCTGGTGCGGCTGGCCGACCAGGTAGCCGACGCACTGGCCGTTGTCGCCGAAGTTCAGCGCGGTGGACGTGGTGCCACGCCAGCCCATCTTGTGGAACAGCCCGGCCAGCAGCACGTCGTTGCGCGAGCCGCGGCTGCCGTCCGGTTTGACCAGGTATTTCGGCACGATGAACAGCGAAATACCTTTCACCCCGGGCGGGGCGTCCGGCAGCTTGGCCAGCACCATGTGCACGATGTTTTCCGACAGTTCGTGGTCGCCGCCGGAAATGAAGATCTTGTTGCCCTTGAGCCGGTAGCTGCCGTCACCGGCAGGCTCCGCACGGGTGCGGATATCGGCAAGCGAAGAGCCGGCATGGGGTTCGGTCAGGGCCATGGTGCCGAAATAACGGCCTTCGATCATCGGCTGCAGGAACAGGCGCTTCTGTTCTTCGCTGCCGAAGCTCTCGATCAGGTTGGCTGCGCCCATGGTCAGGAACGGGTAGGCCGTGGTGCCGGCGTTGGCGGCCTGGAAGTGGGCGAAGCAGGCCTGTGAGACTAGGCTGGGCAACTGCATGCCGCCGACCTCGAAGTCGCGGTTGGCGTTGAGGAAGCCGGCTTCGAGGAAGGCGTCGATGGCGGGTTTCACTTCCGCGATCAGTTCGGCGCGGCCATCGACGTAGCGCGGCTCGTTTTCGTCGGCTTTGCGGTTGTGCGGGGCGAAGAACCTTTCGGCGATGGTGCGGGCGGTGGTGAGCGCCGCATCGAAGGTTTCGCGGCTGTGCTCGGCAAAGCGTGGGCGCTGGGTCAAGGCTTCGGCGTCGAGTACTTCGTAGAGTTCGAAGGCCAGGTTGCGGGGGCTGAGCAGGGTCTCGGGCATGGTCGCGGTCCTGATGCGGGATGCTGCGAGTCTAGGCGGATAGCGAGGGGTCGGGGAGGTTAATAGGTTTGGGTGATATAGGTCTAGAAAACTGGGGTCCCTGGGCGGGCCCTGTGGCGGGAGACCACAGAAGTGTGTTGATGCGGGGAACTGCGCATTACCAGTGGGAGGCACGAGAAAAGCCGAACAGGCACAGAAAAAACCGAGACGTTTCCCACAAGTCGGAGTGGATTTGGACTATCGCGGACCAAGTGGCAATTGGCCTTGAATGTGCTCTTTGGTTTTCACAAGGCGACGTTTCAGATGAATGATGTCAACAGTAATGACTTGACAGATGTCCAACGCGATCAGCTGCCCTTCTTCGTAGTTTCGCCTATGAAGTTTGGCGTAATGACCTTCTTCACCATGGGCTTCTACTGGCTGTATTGCTTCTATCAAAGCTGGAAGCTGTATGGAGCCAGAACAGGTGAGAAGGTCAGCCCGTTCTGGCGAAGCGTTTTTGCGCCTTTCTTCATCTATCCACTACTGAGAAGAGTGAATGATCATATTCGTGACTCAGGTAGAAGCTATTCATGGTCCATCCTGGCGCTCACGCTGGGCTATTACGGTATGTGCGTTGTTTGGGTGGTCACCAGCATCGTTCTGGAGGACCGACTGTGGGAAGCCTATTTTGCGGGGCTGGTGTCTCATGCTGCCTGGCTGATCGTTCTGGTACCCATGCAAAAAGGCACCAACTTTAGCGCGGGTGACAAAGAAGGGTTGGCCAACAGCCGTTTCACGCTGGCCAATTGGCTATGGATGTTGCTGTTTATCTCGCTTGCAACAGCACAGCTGTTTGCTTTGATCGCACTTTCATCCATGGTTTGAGCGGATTTCTCTGCTGCGCGTAGAGGCGGCCCCAGGTTTCAGTTCCACTGCCGAAATTGCTGGGGGCCGCGTGGCGGCCGTTCGCGACGCGAGATCGCTCCTACAGAAAGCGGTACTTCTGCGAAAACTGGAGGTGACATTGGAGAGCTCGAGCTTGAGCATGTGTAGAACCGCTTTCCTGTTCTGGGGAGGAATGGATGCGTTCTACCTCTTTCTTTACGTCCTTCGCAGCATGGCGCGAGGCGCAATACCCTTCTGGACGGATTTCAACGATGGATTGCACAATATGCACAACTGGGGAGGAGGGCTGGAGTTCATAGTCTGGCTGGGCCTGGCTCTGCAGCTCTCCTTGATCGTAACTTGCGTGTTGTTTCTTCTGCGTTGTCGGGTGGCTGTCTACCTGGCGATGGTGCAGATCCCCTTTCGTATCTTTTTTTTCGTTCCTTCGATATCCACGATGCTGGTTTGGCCGATGCTGGTTTCCAATATGGGTCATTCGGTGTGGCTTGGGCTGATGCTGCTTTCGGAGGGAGGCAAAAGCTGGTGTCTCTGGTGGCTCTGGCGATGTGATGGACAAAGCCCTCACGGATGATGCTGAGTTGGGCAGGAAGAAAGCCTGATTTCCAACTCAAGGGGAAGTGTCAGATTTTTTGTGTGCGGGCCGGTAACGGCCTGCCGTCAGGCAGGCTCTGATTTTCACCAGGTCGGCCTGATGAACCGATCTCCGTACAAAATCGCGAATTGATTCATCGCACTTTTCCAATCATGCGCCGCTGAGCCCCAGTTTGCCGTGATGTTTCGCAGCCCCAGCCAGATCAGCTTGGTAGCTGCGTCATCGTTCGGGAAATGGCCTCGGGTCTTGATGATCTTGCGCAGCTGGGCATTGATACTCTCGATGGCGTTGGTGGTGTAGATCACTTTCCGGATGGCTGGTGGGAAGACAAAGAAGGGAATCACTCGATCCCAGGCGCGTCTCCAGGCCGCAACGACCGTTGGATACTGCTTGCCCCAGGGCCCGTTTTCAAACTCATCGAGTGCCTGCTCAGCCGCTTCGGCGTTGATGGCCTGGTAGATCGGCTTGAGCGCCTTGGCCAGTGCCCGCCGCTTGTCCCAGGCTGCAAAGTCCAGGCTGTTGCGGATCAGGTGCACGATGCACGTCTGCAGCATCGTCTCTGGAAACACGGCGCTGAGAGCCTCTGGCATGCCTTTGAGGCCATCGGTCACGGCAATCAGCACATCCTCGACACCACGTGTCTTGAGATCGTTAAAGACCTTCATCCAGAATTTCGCACCCTCAGTGTTCTCGATCCAGATGCCCAAGATATCGCGCGTCCCGTCGGGCAGAACGCCCAGCGCCAGGTAAATGGCCTTGTTGCGCACCAGGCCTTCTTCGCGGATCTTCACCCGCAGCGCATCGAAGAAAATGACCGGGTACATTGGCTCCAGTGGCCGCTGCTGCCACGTGCCAATTTCTTCCATGACTTCGTCTGTCACAGAACTGATGAAATCGGGTGAAACGTCCGTCCCATACTGCTCGGACAGAAAGGCGCGGATCTCTCTGACCGTCATTCCACGAGCGTACATGGCGATGATCTTGTCATCGAAACCGGTGTAACGCCGCTCATGTTTAGGGATCAAAATGGGCGTAAAACTGCCGTCTCGATCACGGGGAATTTCCAGTCGCAATGGGCCATCGCCGGTCAAAACCGTCTTGCCACTCTTGCCGTTACGCTAGTTGGTTTCATCCTCTGGGCGCTGCGCGCCCGGCGGATAACCCAGGTGGTGGCCAAGTTCGGCATGCAGAGCGCGTTCGATCAAGGCCTTCTTGAACGCCGCAGAGGCATCCTCGATAGCCTCTGCAGTCATCAGGCCCTCACCGAACTGCTCTAGCAGCTCTTTAGGGATTTTGGGCAGGTCACGCAGGGGTTTCTTTTTGGTTGGCATACATGCACCTCTTACTCATGTTATGCCCGAACACAAAATTTCTGACACCCTCACTCAAGGACAAGCGCCCATAAAAAAGGAGAGCCGAAGCTCTCCTTTTTCTTCAACAACCCTCAGCCATCAGCCATCAGCCAATGGTCATCAGGCTGGCGTTACCACCCGCCGCCGCAGTGTTCACACTCACCGCTCGCTCGATCACCAGGCGCTCCAGCGCAATCTGATGATCGCCGCTGGACAGCCCGTGCACACCAACGATCGCCCCGGCACGCTTGGCCACCTGCTGGCACACGCCGCGCAGCTGGTCCGAGTCGCCATGGTGGATCACGGCGTCGAACGCCACTTCGTCCTTGCTCCAGTCCGCCACCAGCTTGACCTTGGCCTGCAGCTCTTTCGGCAGGCGAGCGCGCAGGGCCTTGCCAGGCTCACCGTCTACCCACACCGCCGAGCTACCCACAGCCAGCACTGCGGCGAACTGCGCCAGCAGGTCGGCTTCGTTGTCAGCCAGGCACAGCACGTGCTCGCGCGGCAGGATGGTGTAGCTGTTGCGCTCGCCGGTCGGGCCTGGCAGCAGGCGGGCAATGCCGCTCTGCGACTGGCTGGCAAACTGGCTGCATAGCGCGGCCAGGTCGGCATGCTGGTTGCTCTCGGCCCAGGCTTTCAGGCCGTGCAACGGCTTGATCAGCTGCTCGTGCAGGGTGCGGTCCGGCTTGCCTTCGCCGTCCTGCTGCTGGAAGTGGCGGCCAATCGCGTCCGCCGGGCGGGTCGACAGCAGGCGGTACAGGTACAGCGGGCCGCCGGCTTTCGGGCCGGTACCGGACAGGCCTTCACCACCGAACGGCTGTACACCGACCACTGCACCGACGATGTTGCGGTTGACATACATGTTGCCGGCATTGGCGGTTTCCACCACCTTGGCGATGGTCTCGTCGATGCGAGTGTGCACGCCGAGGGTCAGGCCGTAACCGGAATTGTTGATCTGCTCGATCAGCTGGTCGAGGTTGCGACGGTTGTAGCGCACCACGTGCAGCACCGGGCCGAAGATTTCGCGCTTCAGTTCGTCGAAGCTTTCCAGTTCGATCAGGGTCGGCATCACGAAGGTACCGCGCTTGATCTCGGCGGCATCGGCAATCGCCACCTGGTAGACCGGGCGGCCTTTCTCGCGCATGCCCTGGATGTGCTTCTCGATGCCGGCCTTGGCTTCGGCGTCGATCACCGGGCCGATGTCCACGGCCAGGCGGTCCGGGCTACCCAGGCGGCTTTCGGCCATGGCGCCCTTGAGCATTTCGATCACGCGGTCGGCGGAGTCTTCCTGCAGGCACAGCACGCGCAGTGCCGAGCAACGCTGGCCGGCGCTGTCGAAGGCCGAGGACACCACGTCGATCACCACCTGCTCGGTCAGTGCCGAGGAGTCGACGATCATCGCGTTCTGGCCACCGGTTTCAGCGATCAGCGGAATCGGGCGGCCCTGGTTGTCCAGGCGGCCAGCGACGTTGCGCTGCAGCAGGCGGGCGACTTCGGTGGAGCCGGTGAACATCACGCCCTTGACGCGCTCGTCACCGACCAGGCCGGCACCGACGGTTTCGCCACGGCCTGGCAGCAGTTGCAGCACGCCTTCCGGAATGCCGGCTTCCAGCAGCAGGCGCACGGCCTGGGCGGCGATCAGCGGGGTCTGCTCGGCCGGCTTGGCCAGCACCGGGTTGCCGGCGGCGAGAGCCGCGGCCACCTGGCCGGTGAAGATCGCCAGCGGGAAGTTCCACGGGCTGATGCACACCACCGGGCCCAGCGGGCGGTGGGCGTCGTTGCTGAAGTCGTTGCGTGCCTGCACCGCGTAGTAGCGCAGGAAGTCTACCGCTTCACGCACTTCGGCGATGGCGTTGGCGAAGGTCTTGCCGGCTTCGCGGATGAGCAGGCCCATCAGCGGCTGGATCTCGGCCTCCATCAGGTCGGCGGTGCGTTCCAGGATAGCAGCACGTTCGGCCGGCGGGGTGGCCTGCCAGATCGGTGCGGCATTCAGGGCGCACTGGATGGCGTTGTCGACGTCGGCGACAGTGGCTTCCTGCACATGGCCGACCACGTCGCGGTGGTCCGCCGGGTTCAGCACGGCGACGGCAGCGCTCTCGCTGGCGGCGCAGGCCAGCAGCGGGGTGGCTTTCCAGTCGTTGTGAGCGGTGGCCAGCATGGCGCACGACAGCGACGCCAGGCGGTGTTCGTTGGCCATGTCGATGCCGGCCGAGTTGGCCCGCTCGCTGCCATACAGCTCACGTGGCAGCGGGATGCGCGGGTGCGGCAGGCCGATGCTGCCTTCCTGGGTGCCCATGCGCTCGATGCTGGCGACCGGGTCGGCGACCAGTTCCTGGATGGAGATGGAATGGTCGGCGATGCGGTTGACGAACGAGGTGTTGGCGCCGTTCTCCAGCAGGCGGCGAACCAGGTAGGCCAGCAGCGTTTCGTGGGTGCCGACCGGTGCATAGACGCGGCACGGGCGGTTCAGCTTGCCTTCGGAAATCTTGCCGACCACTTGCTCGTACAGCGGCTCGCCCATGCCGTGCAGGCACTGGAACTCGTACTGGCCCGGGTAGTAGTTCTGCCCGGCAATATGATAGATGGCCGACAGGGTGTGGGCATTGTGGGTGGCGAACTGCGGGTAGATGGCTTCAGGCACGGCCAGCAGCTTGCGTGCGCAGGCGACGTAGGATACGTCGGTGTACACCTTGCGGGTGTAGACCGGGTAGCCTTCCAGGCCTTCGACCTGGGCACGCTTGATCTCGCTGTCCCAGTAGGCGCCTTTCACCAGGCGGATCATCAGGCGGTGGCGGCTGCGCTTGGCCAGGTCGATGACATAGTCGATCACATAAGGGCAGCGCTTCTGGTAGGCCTGGATGACGAAGCCGATACCGTTCCAGCCGGCCAGCGAAGGCTCGAAGCACAGGCGCTCGAGCAGGTCGAGCGACAGCTCCAGGCGGTCGGCTTCCTCGGCGTCGATGTTCAGGCCGATGTCGTACTGCTTGGCCAGCAGGGTCAGCGACAGCAGGCGCGGGTACAGCTCTTCCATCACGCGCTCGTACTGGGCGCGGCTGTAGCGCGGGTGCAGCGCCGACAGCTTGATCGAGATGCCCGGGCCTTCATAGATGCCACGGCCATGGGAGGCCTTGCCGATCGAGTGGATGGCCTGCTCATAGGACGCCAGGTACTTCTGTGCGTCGTGCTCGGTCAGAGCGGCTTCGCCGAGCATGTCGTAGGAATAGCGGAAGCCCTTGGACTCGAAGCGGCTGGCATTGGCCAGGGCTTCGGCAATGGTTTCGCCAGTGACGAACTGCTCGCCCATCAGGCGCATGGCCATGTCGACGCCCTTGCGGATCATCGGTTCGCCGCTCTTGCCGATAATGCGGGTGAGCGAGGCAGTGAGGCCGGATTCGTTGTGGGTGGACACCAGCTTGCCGGTCAGCAGCAGGCCCCAGGTGGCGGCGTTGACGAACAGCGACGGGCTGTTGCCCAGGTGTGGCTGCCAGTTGCCGGTGCTGATCTTGTCGCGGATCAGTGCGTCGCGGGTGCCCTTGTCGGGGATGCGCAGCAGGGCTTCGGCCAGGCACATCAGTGCCACGCCTTCCTGGGACGACAGCGAGAACTCCTGCAACAGGCCCTGGACGATACCGGCACGGCCACCGGCGCTCTTTTGGTTACGCAGTTTTTCGGCAAGGCCGGCGGCCATCTTGTTGGTCGCTTCGGCCAGCGGAGCACTCAGGCGAGCCTGCTCCAGCAGCATCGGCACCACTTCCTGTTCGGGGCGGCGGTAGGCGGCGGTAATCGCCGAGCGCAGCACCGACTGCGGCAGGATGCTCTCGGCGAACTCGAGGAAGCACTGGTGGCTGTGGTCGGGCTGGATTTCGCCAGCGTCGTCGGCCAGGTTGCTGGCGTGACCGTTGAGTTCGGTCAGGGTGGCACCACCCTCGAGCTTCTCCAGGTAGTTGAAGATCGCTTGCTTGATCAACCAGTGCGGCGTGCGGTCAATGGATTGCGCAGCTGCCTTGAGTCGCTCACGGGTCGGGTCATCGAGTTTGACCCCAAGGGTGGTCGTCGCCATTTCTTATCCTCGTTATTGCCACGGCTGTGGCCTAAGCTGGCGCCAAGAGTAGCTGTAGGACAATTCGGGTGCAACCAGGTGCAACCCGAATTTTTGATGAAAAAGGTGCAACTCGTCAGCTGGCCGGGCGTGGAAGTAAAAAAGGCGTGTTTTCGGTGCGTTTTATTCTGAAAACGGGCCCGATTGCTCCAAAAAGGAGCAAAAAATCGGCTTTGTCGGAAAATGCACTGGCAGGTGCAACTTGCCGGTGAAAAATGGTTGCACCCGCTTCGCGTTGTTGCATAGCATTCGCCGCCTGGGTGCAACCGCCATGGCTGCGGTTGTGCATGAGATAAAAACAAACGCCAGGGCACACATATGGGCAACCCACTAACGATCACCTTCGTGGTCTACATCGCGGCAATGGTACTGATCGGCTTCGCGGCCTATCGCTCCACCAAGAACCTTTCCGACTACATCCTTGGCGGTCGCAGCCTGGGCAGCGTGGTTACCGCGCTTTCCGCCGGTGCTTCCGACATGAGCGGCTGGCTGCTGATGGGCCTGCCGGGCGCCATCTATTTCTCTGGTCTGTCCGAAGCCTGGATTGCCATCGGCCTGACCGTCGGCGCCTACCTCAACTGGTTGTTCGTTGCCGGCCGTCTGCGCGTGCAGACCGAGCATAACGGCGATGCATTGACCCTGCCGGACTACTTCTCCAGCCGTTTCGAAGACCATAGCGGCCTGCTGCGGATCATTTCGGCCATCGTGATCCTGGTGTTCTTCACCATCTACTGCGCTTCCGGCATCGTCGCCGGTGCCCGTCTGTTCGAGAGCACCTTTGGCATGCCGTACGAAACCGCGCTGTGGGCCGGTGCGGCGGCGACCATTGCCTACACCTTCATTGGTGGCTTCCTGGCGGTGAGCTGGACCGATACCGTACAGGCCTCGCTGATGATCTTCGCGCTGATCCTCACCCCGGTGATCGTGCTGATCTCCACCGGCGGCTTCGACCAGACCTTCGCCGCTATCGAGGTGGTGAACCCGGCTCACTTCGACATGTTCAAGGGTGCGACCTTTATCGGCATCATTTCGCTGATGGGTTGGGGCCTGGGCTACTTCGGTCAACCGCACATCCTGGCGCGCTTCATGGCCGCCGACTCGGTGAAATCGATTGCCAACGCCCGCCGTATCTCCATGACCTGGATGATCCTGTGCCTGGCCGGCACCTGCGCCGTGGGCTTCTTCGGTATCGCCTATTTCTCGGCTCATCCTGATCTGGCTGGCCCGGTCACCGAGAACCACGAGCGTGTGTTCATCGAGTTGGCCAAGATCCTGTTCAACCCATGGGTCGCCGGTGTGCTGCTGTCGGCCATCCTGGCGGCGGTGATGAGCACCCTGAGCTGCCAGTTGCTGGTGTGCTCCAGCGCCCTGACCGAAGACTTCTACAAGGCCTTCCTGCGCAAGAACGCTTCGCAGGTCGAGCTGGTGTGGGTCGGTCGCCTGATGGTCCTGGCCGTGGCCCTGATCGCCATTGCCATGGCCGCCAACCCGGAAAACCGTGTACTGGGCCTGGTGGCTTACGCCTGGGCCGGTTTCGGTGCCGCATTCGGTCCGGTGGTGCTGATTTCGGTGCTGTGGAAAGGCATGACCCGTAACGGCGCACTGGCCGGTATCGTGGTCGGTGCGCTGACCGTGATCCTGTGGAAGAACTTCGACACCCTCGGGCTGTACGAAATCATCCCGGGCTTCCTGTTCGCCAGCATTGCCATCGTCGTGGTGAGCAAGCTGGGCAGCCCTTCGAAAGCGATGGTACAGCGCTTCGAGACTGCTGATGCGGCGTATCACGCTGACAAGTAACACCCGCTGAATTGGCGGCGCCTGCTTCGCGGGCTTGCCCGCTCCCACTGGTGCTCCACAGGATCTGAGATCTGTGCAGGCCCTGTGGGAGCGGGCGAGCCCGCGAAGATGCCGCCGCCGATCGACAGCCAGGCCTGACTCCGCCTGCAAGGCAAGGTAAACTTGCCACCCCCGCAGGAGTTGCCATGAATTATCGTCACGCCTTCCACGCCGGCAACCACGCCGACGTCCTCAAGCACATCGTGCTGACCCGCCTCATCGCCCTGATGTCGCGCAAGGAGCAGCCGTTCGCCTACATCGATACCCACGCAGGGCTCGGCTTGTACGACCTGCAGGGCGACCAGGCAACCCGCACCGGCGAATACCTGGAAGGGGTGGCCCGCCTGTGGAATCGCGATGACCTGCCGGCCATGGCCGCTGACTACCTGCGCATCATCAAGCGCCTGAACGCTGATGGCGAGTTGCGTTATTACCCCGGTTCGCCCGAGCTGGCCCGCCGCCTGATGCGTCAGCAGGACCGCGCCCTGCTCAACGAGAAGCACCCCGAAGACGGGCCGCTGCTCAAGGAGAACATGAAGAAGGACCCGCGCGTGGTCGTGCACCTGGGCGAAGGCTGGCATGTGCCGCGTGCCCTGCTGCCGGTGCAGGAAAAGCGCGCGATCATGCTGATCGACCCGCCGTTCGAGCAGGCTGATGAGCTGAAGCGCTGCACCACGGCGATGAAAGAGGCGATCAGCCGCATGCGCCAGACGGTCGCGGCCATCTGGTATCCGATCAAGGACCAGCGCTCGCTGACCCGTTTCTACCAGGACTTGACCAGCACCGGCGCACCGAAGCTGCTGCGTGTCGAGCTGTACGTGCACCACCAGGACAGCCCGCAGGGCCTGAATGGTTCGGGCCTGGCCATCGCCAATCCGCCGTGGGGGCTGGAGGACGAACTGAAGGAACTGCTGCCCTGGCTGGCCAGGGAGCTGGCGCAGACCGCCGGCAGCTACCGCATGGACTGGCTGATCGCCGAGTAATCAGCGCTACGATCCCCTGTAGGAGCAGCCTCGCGTCGCGAACGGCCGCAAAGCGGCCCCGGCAATGTCTGCTGCGAAGCTGAAAACCTGGGGCCGCTTTGCGGCCTGTTCCCGACACGAGGCCGCTCCTACAACGACCGCGCAGTTGGTGATCTTTGCGTTATAATCCCGCCCTTTAGCCGCCACCCGCCCGATGGGCCGCTGGCGCAATTCTACGAATGAAGAGGCTGATCCCTTGGCATTGACGATTCTTGGCCTGTCCGGCGCCCTTAGCCATGACCCTTCCGCGGCCCTGTACATAGACGGCAAGCTGGTTGCCGCCGCCGAAGAAGAGCGCTTCGTGCGTGACAAGCATGCGAAGAACCGCATGCCCTACGAGTCGGCGAAGTTCTGCCTGGAGCAGGCCGGCATCAAGCCAGCCGATGTCGACGTGGTAGCCATTCCGTTCGCCCCGATCAGCCTGTTCGGCAAGGCACGCTGGCACTACGCCAAGCGTTACTGGTACGCCCCGGATCGCGCCCTCGACGCCATCCTCATGGGCAACCGCCGCTACAAGCGCTACCGCAAGAAGATCGTCTGGTGCCTGGAGCAGCTGGGCTTCGACCCGAAAAAGGTCAAGATCGAGCCGGTTGAGCACCACCTGGCCCACGCCTCCAGCGCCTACCACTGCTCGGGCTTCAAGGAAAAGACCGCGATCCTCGGCATCGACGGTAAAGGCGAATATGCCACCACCTTCTTTGGCTACGGCGAAAACGGCAAGATCCACAAGATCAAGGAATTCTTCGACCCGGACTCGCTCGGTGGCCTGTACGGCGCAATCACCGAGTTCCTGGGTTTCGAGATGCTCGACGGCGAGTTCAAGGTCATGGGCATGGCGCCGTATGGCGACGCCAGCAAATACGACTTCTCGCGCCTGGCCAGCTTCGAAAACGGCGAGCTGGTGATCAACACCGAATACGCCAACGTGATCGGCCTGCGCCGCTATAAAGAAAAGGGCAAGGGTTTCTACTTCTCGCCGAAGCTGATCGAATGGCTGGGCCCCAAGCGCGAAGGCGACATCGCCGACGAGCCGTACATCCATTACGCAGCCAGCATGCAGGCGCTGTTCGAGAAGATCGCCCTGCAGATGATCGACCATTACCTGGGCGACACCCTGCGTGAAACCGGCAAGCTGGCCTTCGCTGGCGGCTGCGCGCTGAACGTCAAGCTCAACCAGAAGATCATCGCCCGTTCCGATGTGAAGGAACTGTTCGTGCAGCCGGCCTCCGGTGACGCCGGTACCGCCGTGGGCGCTGCCGCCTACGTTTCCCACGCCCGTGGCGTGCCGGTCGAGAAGATGGAGCACGTCTACCTCGGCCCGTCGTACTCCAACGAAGACGTGATCGCCGCCTGTGCCCGCCACCCGAACGCGCCGAAGTGGCGCAAGCTCGACGACATGCCGCAGCGCATCGCCCGGATCATGGTCGATGGCAACCCGGTGGCCTGGTTCCAGGGCCGCATGGAGTTCGGCCCGCGTGCCCTGGGTGGCCGCTCGATCATCGGTTGCCCAAGCGTGCCGGGTGTGGCCGACCGCATCAACGAGCAGATCAAGTTCCGCGAACGCTGGAGACCTTTCTGCCCGTCGATGCTCGACACCGTCGCCCCGCAAATGATCAAGGTCGACCACCCGGCGCCGTTCATGACCTTCACCTTCGAAGTGGCTGAAGAGTGGAAGACCCGCGTGCCGGAAGTGGTCCACGAGGATGGCACTTCGCGGGCCCAGGTGCTCAAGCGCGAATACAACCCGCGCTACTACGACATGATGAAGGCGCTGGAGGACCTGACCGGCAATGGCGTGTCGCTCAACACTTCGCTGAACCGCCGTGGTGAACCGA
The DNA here is from genome assembly GCF_916618955.1 of Pseudomonas sp. Marseille-Q3773. Taxonomy (NCBI): domain Bacteria; kingdom Pseudomonadati; phylum Pseudomonadota; class Gammaproteobacteria; order Pseudomonadales; family Pseudomonadaceae; genus Pseudomonas; species Pseudomonas sp. Marseille-Q3773. The sequence continues at coordinate 3,891,190 of NZ_OU745390.1, read as the reverse complement.
TGATCTGCTCGCCGACCGACGCCTTGAACATGTTCTTCGGCTCGGATCTGCAGTACCTCATCATGGAGGACATCCTGGTGGTGAAGGACGGCGCAGCCCTGTATGACCAGCCGCTCTGAACCGCGCATCCTGCAGTTCTGCCATGGCTATGACGGGCCGTTCCTGGACTGCGCCCGTCAGTATGCCAGCCTGTTCCAGGGGCATGGCTACCAGGTGACCACGGTGTTCCTCACCGGCGCTGCCGACCCGCTAGTGGCGGCCGGCTGCGCCTCGGACGAGGTACTGTTCCTGGAGTTCAGCTCCAAGGCCGTGCGCGGTCTTAAGCTCGGCGCCATTCGCGCATTGCGGCGGATTGCCGCCGAGCGCAATTTCGCCTTCTGCATTGCCCATCGCTTCAAGCCGATCTACGTGGCGCTGCTGGGTACCGGCTTGCCGGTGATCGGCGTGCACCATGCCTTTGGCGACTATCAGCGCAAGGGCCGCCGCCTGTTCGCCAACCTGTTCAGCCGACGCCTGAGCCTGCTCGGGGTATCCGACGCGGTGCGGGACGAGATGCGCAGCTGCCTGCCGAAGTGGCCAGCCGAACGTATCCAGACCCTGTATAACCGCATCGACATCGAAGCCCTGCAAGCGGCCCTGGTGCCACGCGCCGAAGCTCGTCAGGCCCTGGGCCTGGATGAACAGGCGTGGATTGTCGGCAATGTCGGGCGTCTGCACCCGGACAAGGACCAGGCCACCCTGTTGCGTGGCTTTGCCGACGCGCTGCCGGGGCTGCCGGCCGGTGCACGTCTGGCGATCCTTGGCAAGGGCCGCCTGGAGGCCAGGCTCAAGGCACTGGCCGCCGAACTGGGCGTTGCCGGGCGAGTGGACTTCCTTGGCCAGGTGCCGGACGCACGCCGTTATTTCCAGGCGTTCGACGTGTTTGCCCTCAGTTCCGACCATGAACCGTTCGGCATGGTCCTGCTCGAGGCGATGGTCGCCGGAGTTCCCGTGCTGGCTACGGCCTGTGGCGGTGCGCGCGAAGTAGTCGAGGGGGTTGGCGTGCTGTTCCCGCTGGGTGATGCCGGCCAGCTGGCCCAAGGCCTGAAGCACATGGCCGTGCTCGATGAGCCGCAGCGCCAGGCCTGTGCCGCGCACATGCTAAAGCGCCTGCGTGAGCGCTTCTCCGACCAGGCGGTGCGCGAAGCCTTCTGGCAGCTGCCGCAGGTCCGTTCTCTGGTAGGGAAGGCCTGATGCTCAACCGTATCCAGGCTTTCCGCGAGCGCGGTTGGCAAGCCATCGACGCCACGGCCTACGCCGAGGCATGGGCCCGCTTCGGCGGCAGCGTCGCTACCCACCCGCTGGTGGTCGAACAACTGGCCGACCTGGCGCAGCTCCCGGTGCGTTACCTGGGGTGGCACCAGGCCGGCGTGCTGAAGGCCGCCATCCCGGCCTGGGGGCGCCACCTGGCGCTGTCCAAGGATGTGCTCAAGCGTAGCGGCAAGAAAGCGCTGTTCGACCTGGGCAATGCCGAAATCATCCTGCCGGCGGCGGCCGATGCCGCCGCGCCGTTGCGTCATACGGCGCGTTACCTGTCCGAACTGAACCAGGGCCGCTTCAGTGGCCTCAAGGCGCAGAAGGAACAGCTGGCCATGGCGCGCGCGCCGGAAGACTTGTCGAAGAAGTTCCGCTACAACCAGCGCCGCGAGCTGCGCCTGCTGGAAGAGGCGGGCGGCCTGGTGCGTCCGATCGGCGACTTCAGCGCGCAGGAGATTGCCAGCATGTACTGCGACCTGTTTCAGCGTCGCTGGGGCTTCCCGGCCACCGGGGCCGAGCGCATGGCCGATGTGCTGGAGCGCCTGCGCGACTTGCTGATCGGTTCGGTATTGCTGCTGGACGGCAAGCCGATTGCGATCCAGCTGGTATACCGCGTCGAAGCGCCGGAGTGGATCAGCGTCGAGTACATCAATGGCGGTGTCGACCCGGAAACCAAGGCCTTCAGCCCCGGTAGCGTGTTGAGCTTCCTCAACACCCAGGCTGCATGGGAGGACGCCCGGGCGCGCAACAAACCGCTGCGGTTCTCGTTCGGCCGTGCCGACCGCGAGTACAAGGACCGCTGGTGCAACCCCGTGCCGGTGTATCAGGCGTGAGCCGCAAGCAGCAGTTGCTCAAGCGCCATCGGCGCAACAAGCGCCTGGGCCTGCTGGTGGGCCTGGTCGCGCTGGTTGCCCTGGGGCTATTCACCTGGTGGTGGCTGCCGTTGCTGCTGTTGCCGCTGTTGTGGGCGGGCCACGAAGCCTGGTTTGCCGACCATCTGTTCTATGCGCCCGGCGAGGACTATGCCTACGACTTCGGCGACCAGGCCCGGCCGGTTGCCGCCAGCCTGGACGCTGGCCTGCTCAAGGCCGATTGCGCGCTGCAGGGCAACGAAACCTTGGTCCTCGAGTTGCACGTGAAAAGCACCTGGCTGGGGCGCTTCTTCGACCCGAAGGTCGAACTGCTGGCTACCGGGCAGGACGACCGGCAAACCTTCGAGCGCGGAGTCGATGGCCTGCGTTTTCTCAACCTGAGCGGCTTGGCCGCGCCCTTGCAAGCCGGTGCGTTGCGCCTGCGTGGCCGTCATTGCCGGTTGCAAGGTCAGCCGCGCCTGTGGATAACCCCGCCGGTCGAACTGCAACGGCGTCGGGTCATGGTGATTGCGCCGCATGCCGACGATGCCGAGCTGGCCGCTTATGGTCTCTACAGCCAGGCTGACGAAACCTGGGTGGTGACCTTGACCGCCGGGGAAATCGAGGCTGAGCACTACCAGCAGATGGGCCTGGCCAAGGCCGAGGCTGCACGGTTGAAAGGCCGCCTGCGGGCCTGGGACAGCATCGCCGTGCCACGCTGGGCCGGGGTCCCGGAATCGCGCTGCGTGCAACTGGGCTATTTCTGCCTGCAACTGCCCGCCATGCAGGCCGCGCCAGACCAGCCGGCCGCTTCCCGTGAGGCCGGTCTCGCCGATATCCGCCTGTTCCGCCAGTTCAACCCGTTCCCACTGCCGGCCGATGGCGATGGCGCGCCGACCTGGCACAACCTGCTTGCCGACCTGCGGGCCTTGCTGGCAATGGCCAGGCCGCAAGTGCTGGTGATGCCGCACCCGCAGCTCGACCCGCACCCCGACCACATCTGCGCCCAGGCCGCCGTTCTGGAAGCCTTGCAAGGCCAGGCCTGGCAGCCGCAAACCTTGCTCTGCTATGCCAACCACCTGCATGACAACGACCGTTGGCCGATGGGCGACAGTGGCGATGGTGTAGCCCTGCCACCGCAGATGAGCGCTGATCAGGCCTGGGTGCCCTGCAGCCTGGTGCTCGACCTGGCGACCCAACGCGACAAGGCCATGGCCCTGGGCATGATGCACGACCTGCAGCCGCCCGCGCCGTTCAAGCGCCGGGTACGCCGCTGGTTGCAGCGTTGGCTGGCCGGGCGGAGGCCATCGCCGTACGGCGAGAACGAGTTCTTCCGCAAGGCCGTGCGCCGACATGAACTGTTCTGGCGGCGCGAGCTGTAGCCCCCATGGTTGACCGCGATGGCGCAGAGCGCCCAAGGAAAGCAATGAAAGTCCTATTTCTGGTGCAGAAGGAACAGCGGGCCATTCTCGACCGCCTGTACGATGGCGTCGCGGCCAACTGCGAGTGTGACCTCCGCTGGCTGACCAGCGAAGACCAGCGCAACCTGCGTCGTTATTTCAAGCGGGAAGTGCAGGTCGAGCGCTATGACCGCATCGTGTTCTTCCTGCGCTTCAAGCAGGAGATCCGCCAGGTGGCGTTCATCCGCACGGTGCCGAACCTGGTCATTCTCGAGCATGATGCCTACCAGAACTACATCCCGTGCAAGTACACCGGCAAGTTCAGTGCGCATTATCGCCAGCTGCCATGGGCGCGGGTGATCAGCTCCGGCTACATGGTCAGCGAGCGCCTGCGCCAGGAAGGGTTCGATGCCGTGTTCGTACCCAAGGGCTACGACGAGCAGTTACTCAGTGACCAGGGGGGCGAGCGTGACATCGAACTGGCGTTTGTCGGCAGCACCAACAGCGTCGCCTACAGCGGCCGTAAGGCGCTGCTGGACGAGTTGGGCCGGGTCGAGAACCTGGTGGTGACCCGTACCAAATCGGGCGAGGACTACTGCAACACACTCAATCGGATCCGCTTCTTCGTCAGTGCCGATGTCGGCATGGGCGAATACATGATCAAAAACTTCGAAGCCATGGCCTGCGGCTGTGTGTTGCTGGCATATGACCAGGGCGAGGAAGAAAACCGTGCGCTGGGCCTGCAGGACATGCACAACGTGGTGTTTTATGACAGCATCCCGACCCTTCAGGAAAAACTCCGTTCCTTGCGTGCGGACCCTGCACTGGCCCGGCAGATTGCAGAAAATGGTCGCCATCTGGCGGTTTCCCGTTTCAGTTTCGGGGCCGTTGGACGTAGCATCGTCGACCACATGCGCCCGGCGCTCAGGCCCCACCCGCCGTTGTCTGCATGGCAGCGGCTGCGCCTGAAGCTGGGCATCTAACACAAGAACTTTCGCCCGTACGGAGCGGGTGTTGAAAGTCGATAGTCGCAAGGCGGAGGGAGTCCGGTGCGCTTTTCAAATGAGAGTGACGTCACGCTCGTCGTGACCAGCTGTGGGCGGTTCGATCTGCTCAAAGATACCCTTGAGAGTTTCGATCGCTACAACACCGCGCCCATTCGTGAGGTATTCATCACCGAGGATTCCGGTGACGATGCCGTGCACGCCGCTGTGCCGGAGCACTGGAAACCGCACTGCAAGGTGTTCGTCAACCGGCCCAAGCTCGGCCAGTTGCCGTCCATCGACCTGGCCTACAGCCACGTCAGGACGCCATACATCTTTCATTGCGAGGATGACTGGCATTTCTACCGCCAGGGCTTCGTCGAAGACTCGCGGGCCATTCTGCAGGCCAGCCCCGACCTGTTGCAGGTGTGGCTGCGCAGCCATGCCCATGACCTGGCCATCCACAGCCCCTATATCCACCTCGGTGATCGTCAGGTGATCGCCGGTGTGCCTTGTTATCCGCTGCTGTCCGACAAGGCCGAGTGGCAGGCCTTTTCGCTCAACCCTGGGCTGCGCCGGCTCGCCGACTACCAGCGCTGCGCGCCATTTGCTGCCTATTCTGGGGAAAAGGCTCTTTCCCGACGCTATGCTGAGTTAAATCTGACAGCAGTCACCCTGGAGGGTGATGCAGTATTGCACACCGGTTTTGGTAACCACGTGACCTTGCCCATCGAAGTGGAGCGCAAGGCCAAACGTCGTAAGCGGGATCGGATCAAGTTGGCATTGACGTTGGTGGCAGGTGCCGTGATCGGCATGGGAATCACCCTATTTGTTCAATGAAGTCACTGTCCCACCTGACATGAGCGGGAACGGACCCATGAACATCGTCAATATGATGTGGGCGGGCGGAACGCCGTACATGTCCATCCACAAGGTGCATCGGCAAGTGTTGTCGCACGCGGGGGCCGATGCGCGGATCAGTAACTGGCTGCTGCTTGGTAGCGGGCTGTGTTGTGGGCTCGGCTCGACCCGGGAGTGGCACATGCCGCCACGGGCCCTGAAAGGGCGGCACTTGTGGCGCCTTTTACGTCCATGGTTGCGCATGCGCTTGCGCAAGGCGTTGGACGAGGCCCAGGCAGAAGTGGTGCTGCTCGACGGCGTCGGCGTGGCGCGGCTGGTGTTGCCGTTGCTGCAGCAAGTCCCGCGGGTGCGCGCCAAGGTGCTGTTCCACGGCAAGACTCGGCTGAGCGCCAGTGATGTGCGCCTGCTACGCATGTTCTCGGCAGAGCGGCTGAGCATTGCCGCTGTTTCGCAGACGCTCGCTGCGGCGCTTGAAAAAGACCTTGGCAGGCCCGTACAGACGTTGCGCATGGCCCTGGATCCTCGGGCTTTCGCCGAGCCGTTGTTGAGCCGCGAAGGGGCCAGGCAAGCGCTGGATTTGCCAGCGGCCAGCGGTCTGCTGCTGGGCGCGGTCGGGCGGCTGGTGGAGAGCAAAGGCTTCGAGATGCTGGTCGAGGCCTTTGCCAAGGCCAGCGCGCGCCAGCCGGAGCTGCAATTGGCGATCATCGGTGAAGGCCCGCTGCGTGCGGCGCTGCAGGCGCGTATCGATGCGCTGGGCCTGGCCGGGCGCGTACACCTGAGCGGACACCGCGATGACCTGCAGCAACTGTACCGTGCGTTCGACTGGCTCATGGTTCCTTCGCGTTCCGAAGGCCTGGGGCTGGTGGTTCAGGAAGCGGTCATGGCCGATGTGCCGGTGGTCTGCAGCGACCTGCAGGTATTCCGTGAGCAGTTGCAGGATACGGGTTGCTACCTGCCCATTGCCGATGAAGACGCTTGGGCCGAGGCGATCGAGCAATGCGCGACGCGCGATGCCCCAGCGGCGGCCGCCCGGCAGCGCCAGGCGCTGGCCCCGGAGCAGGCCTGGCAGGCGTTCTGCAACGACTCGCATAACCTGCTGCGCGGGTGACTTTCAGCGCGCCAGCAGGGCTGCCTCGAAGGCGGCAACGGGGAATCGGTCACCGAGGTTCTCCCGCTCGATGTAGCGCACCATGTGCTGCACGTTGCGACGAATCATTCGCGCCGACAGGGGCGCGCGCAGGAAACGCATGTCCGCCACGTCGATCAGGCCCAGCTGATGGTCGGGGGTAACCACCACATTGCCCAGGTGCAGGGAACGGAAGTACACGCCGCTGCGATGCAACTGGCGAATCAGCTCGATCAGGCGCGGCAGGTAGATATCCCAGCTGAAACCCTGGTCGCGCGACATCTGCAGCAAGGTCCGCCCTGGCAGCGGGCGGTACAGCACTGCAGTGCGGCCTGGCAGGTCGAGCTTGTGCTGGCTGATCACTTCCAGGGTGGGGATGCCCATTTGCGCCAGGCGTGCGGCATTGTCGACGAAGCGCTGCGAGTACGGGCGCAGCAGTGCAGATGAAATCAGACGCTTGCGGCGAAAAACCTTGAGGAAATTACCATCCGCGAGCAGGTAGACTTTGGCGCCATGGCTGTCTGCCTCAAGCACCTGAGCGCCTTGTGTCAGCTGATCGAAGTCGACCTGGGGGAGCCGGGAGCATTGCATGAATAGGGCCTTGTCGTCTGGCGAGCAAAATGACCGGCAATAATGCCGAAAATAATGCAGTAGCACCATGGATGGTGTCTTTGATTCATCGGGGGAAAAGGATGTTGTATCAAAAAAGCTGGGCTCGAGCCTGGTTGGGCCTGGGTCTGGTCTGGTTCCTGGCGGCCATCGCCCTGGCACCGAGCAACAAGATTTATCAGCAAGGCCTGGTGTTGTTCCTGTGGTTGCCAACGCTGGTCCTGGCCTGGTCTGCCAGGCAGGTTCTGGTGCAAGCCTGGAAGCATCAGCCAGCTTTGTGGGGCAGTGTGCTGTTGCTGTTGGCGTGGAGCGGGCTGAGCCTGGCATGGTCGGTAGCAGAAGATCCGGGACGGGAGATCAAGCGGCTGCTTTACATCCTTGTCTTCCTGCTGGCGTTCCCATTGCTGGCCCAGCTTGGCCAGGCACGCATTCGCCAGTTGCTGCTGGCCGGCAGCGCCTTGCTGGCCGTTGCCGCGCTGGTTTCCGTGATCCATTTCTACGGCATGCAGGCCCAGCCGTTGCTGGCCCGTCTGCAAGGCATCGGTGAAATATCGCACCCCATCCTGGGCGCTTATGTCATCGGCTCGGCTGTGCTCTTCCTGCTTTACCTGCCGCCACAGCAACGCGGCCTGCAGCTGCTGTGGCTGGCAGCGCTGGCCTGCCTGGGTGCGTTCGCCATGCTCAGCCAGAGCCGTGGCGCGGTCTTGGCTCTGGTGCTTACCGTGATCCTGGCCCCGCTGTGGTTCCGTGACCGGCATAGCCGGGTGTTTTCAATCCTGGCGGCCACCGCCACTGGTCTGGCTTTCTACCTGGCATATGACCTGATCGCCCAGCGCGGCTCGTCCTACCGGCCGGAAATCTTCCATGCCGTGGTCGACATGATTGCCGCACATCCGTGGACCGGTCTCGGCCTTGGGGCAGCCTACGACGTGAGTGCGGTGGGCAAGCACTTCGACCACACCCATAACATGTTCACCCATATCGCGGTGGAAATCGGCCTGCCCGGCATGCTGCTATGGGTCTTGGTATGGCTGTACACGCTAGGTGAGATCGTACGCGCACGCGACACACTGTTCGGCAAGATCCTGCTCGGCTTCTGGGTCTATTCGACCCTGGCCATGCAGTTCGACGCCGCCAGCCTCACCGGTACTCCACGTGCCGAATGGTTCATCAGCTGGTTGCCCGTAGGCCTGGCCATGTTGCTGCCATGGGGGCGTGCCGAAAATGACGCCTGTGGTAAAATTTCCGGTTCAACCTGAACAGCGAGCTCGATAATGGCCGAAACACCGCGACCGGCGGAACACACCTCCAGCCTGAAGATCTACTTCCGGCTGCTGAGCTATGTGAAACCCTATGTCGGCATTTTCCTGCTGAGCATCGTTGGTTTCGTGATCTTTGCCTCGACCCAGCCGATGCTGGCCGGCATCCTCAAGTATTTCGTCGATGGGCTGAGCAACCCCGAAGCGGTGTTGTTCCCCAATGTCCCCTACCTGCGTGACCTGCAATTGCTGCAGGCCGTACCGCTGCTGATCATCCTCATCGCCGCGTGGCAGGGCCTGGGTTCGTTCCTCGGCAACTACTTCCTGGCCAAGGTTTCCTTGTGCCTGGTGCACGACCTGCGCGTGGAGTTGTTCAACAAGTTGCTGGTCCTGCCCAACCGCTATTTCGACAACCACAACTCCGGGCACCTGATTTCGCGCATCACCTTCAACGTGACCATGGTCACCGGTGCGGCCACCGATGCCATCAAGGTAGTGATCCGCGAAGGCCTGACCGTGGTGTTCCTGTTCGCCTACCTGCTGTGGATGAACTGGCACCTGACCCTGGTGATGATTGCCATCCTGCCGTTGATCGCGGTGATGGTCAGTGTCGCCAGCAAGAAATTCCGCAAGCAGAGCAAGAAGATCCAGGTAGCCATGGGCGACGTCACTCATGTCGCTTCGGAAACCATCCAGGGCTACCGCGTGGTGCGCAGCTTCGGCGGCGAGGCCTACGAGGAGCAACGTTTCGGCAAGGCCAGCCAGAGCAACACCGACAAGCAGTTGCGCATGACCAAGACCGGTTCGCTGTACACGCCGATGCTGCAACTGGTGATCTACATCGCCATGGCTGCGCTGATGTTCCTGGTGCTGTTCCTGCGCGGTGAGTCCACCGCTGGTGATCTGGTGGCCTATATCACCGCTGCTGGCCTGCTGCCCAAGCCGATTCGCCAGCTTTCCGAGGTAAGTTCGACCATCCAGAAGGGCCTGGCCGGTGCCGAGAGCATCTTCGAGCAACTGGACGAAGCACCTGAAGTGGACTCCGGCACCATCGAGAAAGAGCGGGTGGAAGGACGCCTGGAAGTGCGCAACCTGAGCTTCACCTACCCGGGCACCGATCGCGAGGTGCTCAGCGACATCAGCTTCGTCGCCGAGCCGGGGCAGATGATTGCGCTGGTCGGCCGCTCCGGCAGCGGCAAATCGACCCTGGCAGCGCTGATTCCGCGCTTCTATCACCACAACCAGGGGCAGATCCTGCTCGACGGCGTGGAAATCGAGAACTATCGCCTGCGCAACCTGCGCCGCCATGTTTCGCAGGTGACCCAGCACGTCACCCTGTTCAACGATACTGTGGCCAACAACATCGCCTATGGCGACCTGGCCGGTGCACCGCGCGCCGACATCGAAGCTGCTGCGGCCGATGCCTATGCCAAGGAGTTCGTCGACCGCTTGCCGAACGGCTTCGATACCGAAGTGGGTGAAAACGGCGTACTGCTCTCCGGCGGCCAGCGCCAGCGCCTGGCCATTGCCCGGGCACTGCTGAAAAACGCACCGCTGCTGATTCTCGACGAAGCTACCTCGGCGCTGGATACCGAGTCCGAGCGGCATATCCAGGCTGCCTTGGACCATGTGATGCAAGGCCGTACCACGCTGGTGATTGCCCACCGTCTGTCGACCATCGAGAAGGCCGACCAGATCCTGGTCATGGACCAGGGCCGCCTGGTCGAACGTGGCACCCATGCCGAGCTGCTTGCGGCTAATGGCCATTATGCCCGCCTGCATGCCATGGGCCTCGATGAGCCGGCCAAGGCCGATATCACCTGAACCCCTCGTTGACCGGGGCCATCACGGCCCCGATTGTCACGGGATTTTTCCCAGGGTGATCTGGCCGTAAAGCCGTCCTCAACCCTGTGCTAATATCCTGCCCCTGTTCATTATTTCCATATGGGTTGCCCATGAAGTTGTCCATGCCGCGTTTCGATCAAGCCCCGGTACTGGTGGTCGGCGATGTCATGCTCGACCGCTACTGGCATGGCGGTACTTCGCGTATCTCGCCGGAAGCGCCAGTCCCGGTGGTCAAGGTCGACCAGATCGAGGATCGCCCTGGCGGCGCGGCCAACGTTGCCTTGAACATTGCCGCCCTCGGTGCACCGGCTTCGCTGATTGGCGTCACCGGCCAGGACGAGGCCGCCGACAGCCTGGCCAACAGCCTGCAGGCCGCCGGCGTGCGTTCGGTGTTCCAGCGCATCGCGCACCAGCCGACCATCGTCAAGCTGCGGGTCATGAGCCGTCATCAGCAACTGCTGCGCATCGATTTCGAAGAACCGTTCGCCACCGACCCGCTGTCGCTGGGTGCCGAGGTCGACAGCCTGCTCGAGGGCGTCAAGGTGCTGGTCCTGTCCGACTACGGCAAGGGCGCACTGAAAAATCACCAGAGCCTGATCCAGGCGGCGCGGGCCAAGGGCATTCCGGTGCTGGCCGACCCCAAGGGCAAGGACTTTTCGATCTATCGCGGTGCCAGCCTGATCACCCCGAACCTCAGCGAGTTCGAGACCATCGTCGGCCGTTGCGCCGATGAGGCCGATCTGGTCGCCAAAGGCCTGCAGTTGCTGCAGGACCTCGACCTGGGTGCCCTGCTGGTGACCCGGGGCGAGCACGGCATGACCCTGCTGCGCAGTGGCCAGCCGGCGCTGCACTTGCCGGCACGGGCGCGGGAAGTATTCGACGTGACCGGTGCCGGCGATACCGTCATCTCCACCCTCGCGGCAGCCATCGCTGCCGGAGAGGACCTGCCACACGCAGTGGCCCTGGCCAACCTGGCGGCGGGTATCGTGGTCGGCAAACTGGGTACGGCGGCGATCAGCGCCCCTGAACTACGCCGGGCTATCCAGCGGGAGGAAGGCTCCGAGCGCGGCGTGCTGGGCCTGGAGCAGCTGCTGCTGGCCATCGATGACGCGCGGGCACACAAAGAGAAGATCGTCTTTACCAACGGTTGCTTCGACATCCTGCACGCCGGCCATGTCACGTACCTGGAGCAGGCCCGTGCCCAGGGCGACCGCCTGATCGTCGCGGTCAACGACGATGCCTCGGTCAGCCGCCTGAAAGGGCCGGGCCGGCCGATCAACAGTGTCGACCGGCGCATGGCCGTACTGGCCGGGCTGGGGGCGGTGGACTGGGTGATCAGCTTCCCCGAAGGTACCCCGGAGAACCTGCTGAGCCAGGTCAAGCCGGATGTGCTGGTCAAAGGTGGTGATTATGGCATCGACCAGGTGGTGGGCGCCGATATCGTCAAGGCCTATGGCGGTACCGTGAAGGTGCTGGGGCTGGTCGAGAACAGCTCGACCACAGCGATTGTCGAGAAAATCCGCAAGCACTGACCTGCCGTTGGGGGCCGCGCAGCAGCCCCCTGGATCCTACTTGTGCAGCGAAGTACGCGCCCGCTCCAGCAGTGCCCGCGCCTTGTCACCAAAGCGCTGCAGGTGCGAGGCCCGCACCGGTTTGCTTTCCACCAACCCCTGCTGCTTCACCCAATCCTTCCAGCGCACCCGCTCTTCCTTCACCACCCAACCCTCCTGGCGGGCAAAACTTTCGGCCAGGTACAGCCCACGGGTGCTTGCCGGCACCAGCTCATCCTTCTTGAGCGTATACAGCTCAGCCAGTGGCTGGCCGTCCTGTAGCGGCATCAGGTACAAGTCTGGCCGTTTGCGGTTGAGCCGCGCCACCAGTTGGTCGCCCTCGAGCCGCTCATCGACGTGGAACAGGCTGAGCTTCTTGGCCTCCCGCGGAACCTGCAGGCGCATGTCATAGATCAGCTGCAACGAGGCGGTGGGCAGGTGCACGTAAGCTCTTGGCCGTTCCAGCAGCATCAGTTTGCCGCAATGCACCGGGCGCGCTGCACCGGACTGCGGGGTCAGCACAAAGTGCGGGTTTTCGCGGTAGTGCAGGGCGGCCGCGTAGGGCACAGGCAGCCAGGTATCATTGAAGCGCCCGCCCAGCCAGCCTTCCGGAGTCTCCAGCAGGCATTCCTCGGCGACTTCCTGCACGGCGGTGTGCAACGGCAGGTTCAGCTCCTGCGCCGGCACGTAACCGGAAATCAGTTTCAGCACCACATCGCCACGGTCTTGCCGACGTTGGCGCACCAACACCCAGTAATCGCGGTTCTGCCAATGCAAGGTCAGTCGCACCGACACGCCCAGGTTGGCCAGCTCCACCACGAAGCGCTGCGCATCGGGCAACTGGATGGCCTTGCGCCGCTGTTGGGTCTGGGCGAAATTCAGCGGCATGCCGATGCTCTGGTAGATCAGCCCTTCGGGCGTGGCCTCGACATGCAGCGGCAGCGTCTTGAAGTTGCTCGGGTTCTTGCGGATCAGCGTTCGCGCCACGCGGCTCCTCCTTGCGTCCGGTCAGTCTCCAGGCCCTGGGGCCAGGGGCAACTCAATGCTGGCCAAGAATACGGGCGACGGTCGCCACGTTGTGGGCCAGGTGCAGCGGATTGATGGTGCCGACGATAGCACTGCTGACGCCCGGATGGGCAAACAGCAGCTCGAAGCTGGCTTGCACCGGGTCAACGCCCGGGGCCAGGCAGATATGCCCGCTGGCCAGGGCCTTCTTCACCAGGATGGCCTTGCCGTGTTCGGCAGCGTAGTCCAGCACCGGGCGTTCTGCCTGCTCGTTGAGGTTATAGGTGACCATGGCGCAATCGCCTCGCTCCAAGGCTTTCAGGCCACCGGCGACAGTCTTGCCAGACAGGCCATAGCCGAGGATCTTGCCCTCCTGCTTGAGCTCGGCGAGGGTCTGGTACACCTCCTGTTGTTCGAGTATCGCCAGGTCATTGCCGTCGGAGTGCACCAGCACCAGCTCGATACGGTCGGTTTCCAGGCGCCGCAGGCTGCGCTCTACCGAACGGCGAGTGTGGGCAGCGCTGAAGTCGAAGTGCGACTGGCCGTTGTCGAACTCTTCACCAACCTTGCTGACGATCACCCATTCATCGCGTTGGCCGCGCAACAGCGGGCCCAGGCGTTCTTCACTGCGGCCATAGGCCGGGGCGGTGTCGATCAGGTTGATGCCCAGCTCGCGGGCCTGGGCCAGCAGCAGGCGGGCTTCGTCATCACCGGGGATGGTAAAGCCGGTGGGGTATTTGACGCCCTGGTCGCGGCCCAGCTTGACCGTGCCCAGGCCCAGCGGTGACACCCTGAAGCCGGTGCTGCCCAGGTTGCGGTGGAAGTCGTGCAGGGTTGGCAGGCTCATGGCAGCAGTTGCTCCCAGGCCGGTACGCCCAGCGGTGGACGCGGCAGGCCGGCGAGGTCGGCCTGGGCCTGTGGGCGGATACCGTCGCGCTCCAGGTGGGCGATGACCCGGTCGCTGAAGTCCGGTGCCAGGGCCAGCTTGGTCGGCCAGCCGACCAGCAGGCGCTGCTGATCGGCGAGGAAGGCGTTGTCCGGGCGCACCAGGCCCGACTGCGCCGGTTCTGCGCGGTTCACCCGCAGGGTGGCCCAGCGCACCTGGCTCTGGTCGACCCATGGCAGCAGGCTGGCGATTTCCTTCTGTGCCGCCGCGATTTGCGCAGACGGCTCGCGGGCGACGCCATCGGCTTCGGCCAGGTCGCCGCCCATATACCAGACCCACTGGCCATCGGCAGCCGGGTGGGTGGTCACTGTCACCCGCGGCTTTGGCCCGCCGCCCAGGCAGTGGGCATAAAGCGGCTTCAGGTTGGCACCTTTGGCCATGACCATGTGCAGCGGGCGGGTCTGCATGGCTGGCTGGGTCAGGCCCAGGGCATGCAGCAAGTCTTCGGTGCCGGCGCCGGCGCTGAGCACGATGCGCTGCGCGCGGATGTCACGGCCGTCCACGCGAAGGCCGACCAGCTCGGCAGCCTCGCGCAATGGTTCGATGCGCTCGCCGGCCAGCAGGCTGTCACCTGCCAGTTCGGCCAGGTTGGCCAGCAGGCTGGGCACGTCGACGACCAGTTCGGCCAGGCGATAGACCTTGCCCTTGAAAGCGCGGTCCTGCAGTGCGGGTGGCAGTTGCTCGCCCTTCACCTGGTCGACCCGGCCGCGCACGGCCTTGCTGGCGAAGAAGCTGGTGAGGTTGCCGGCCAGGGTGCCTGGCGACCACAGGTAGTGGGCGTCGGACAGCAGGCGGGTATGGGTAAGGTCCAGCTCGCCGCTGCCATTCAGCGCTTCGCGCCAGCGGCGCGGCATGTCGGCGATGGCTTCCGAGGCACCGGTGAGGGCGCCGTGCAGGGCATACTTGGTACCACCATGGATGATGCCCTGGGACTTGATGGTTTGCTCGCCGCCAAGGCTGGCACGCTCCACCAGCACCGTCGAATAGCCCAGGCGGCGCAGGCGGGCATTGAGCCAGAGGCCTGCGACCCCGGCGCCGACGATCAGCACGTCAGTGGAAATGGCGGATGGCATGGCGGTACCTCGAAAACTGGGACAGCTGGCAAGTATACAGGCAACATCAATGGCCAGCCGTCTTCGAAAACAGCTGAATCACCACCACCCCACCCACGATCATAGCCATACCCAGCATGGCCGGCACATCCAGCTTCTGGCCATAGATCACCAGCGCCGCCACACTGATCAGCACGATCCCCAAACCTGACCAGATGGCATAGGCGATCCCCACCGGAATGCTGCGTACCACCAGGGTCAGCATCCAGAATGCGACGGCATACCCGACTACCATGAGCAACAGCGGCAAGGGCGTGCTCAGGCCTTTGACCGCTTTCATCGAGGCGGTGGCAATGACTTCGGCGCAGATGGCGATGGCGAGGTAGGTGTAGGCATTCATGGCGAGGATCCTCCGGGTAACTGGCGGCAGATTCTAGACTTACCGTGAATGGGGTAAAGTCATTACCTATCAATAGGGGAGATAGGTGGATGGCTGAGCAGTGGAACCTCGAACAGCTGCGGACGTTCCTGCGGGTTGCTGAACTGCGCTCGTTCTCGGCCGTCGCCCGCGAACAGCGCAAGGCTCAGTCGGCGATCAGCAGCGCGATAGCCCTGCTTGAAACCGACCTGGGGGTCACCTTGTTCGAGCGCAGCAGTGGCCGCCAACCCCGGCTGACCGAAAACGGCAGCGCCCTGCTGGAAGATGCCCGTGAACTGTTGCGCCAGTGCGAGCGCCTGGATGGCCGTGCGCTGGCGCTGATGCGCGGGCAGGAGGCCCTGCTGCGGGTGGCTCAGGACGAAGCCATGCCCTACCAGCCGGTGATCGACAGCCTCGACGAGCTGGCCAGCCGCTACCCGTTCCTGGAGGTGCAGCTGGCCAGCGGCGCCCAAGGCGATGTGGCGCGCAAGCTGGTGGAGCGACGCGCCGACCTGGGCTTGTTCTTCAACCACGAACGTATCCCGGCCTCGTTGGAGCGGCGCGCCCTGGGCAGTGTGGAAATGGTCACCGTGTGCGCGGTCGGCCATCCGCTGGCAGGCGAAGGTCGGGTAACCCGCCAGCAATTGGCGCGGCACCGCCAGTTGCTGATCACCCCGCAGCAAAGTGGCTATCCCGGCGGCGAGGCAATCAGCCCGCAGGTGTGGCGCGCCGACAGTTTTTATGCCATGGCCGAACTGTTGATGCGTGGGCTGGGCTGGGCCTGGCTGCCGCGCCACGTGGTGCAATACCCGACCTACCAGGCGCACATGGTCGAGCTGGACAGCGAATGGCGGCCACCGGCCTTGGTCGCGGAGCTGGCCTGGCGCCGCGACGAGCCACTGGGCCCGGCCGCGCAGTGGCTGGCCGAGCGCTTTGCAGTGCACCTGCGCGCGATCGGGTAAACTGCGCCGCCATGAACAGAACACTCTATACATTGCTGTTTCACCTGGGCCTGCCGCTGGTTGCGCTGCGCCTGTACCTGCGCGCGCGCAAGGCGCCGGCCTATGGCCAGCGCATCGGCGAGCGCTTTGCCTGCAAGCTGCCAGCCATGCGTCAGGGGGGCATATGGGTGCATGCCGTTTCGGTGGGCGAGAGCATCGCCGCAGCACCCATGGTGCGCGCCTTGCTCAAGGCCTACCCGGGGCTGCCAATCACCCTGACCTGCATGACCCCGACCGGTTCCGAGCGCATTCGCGCCCTGTTCGCCGACGAGCCTCGCGTGCAGCACTGCTACCTGCCCTATGACCTGCCTTGGGCGGCTGGGCGTTTTCTCGACCATGTGCAGCCGAAGCTCGGCATCATCATGGAAACCGAACTGTGGCCCAACCATATCCATCAATGTGCCAGGCGTGGCATCCCGGTGGCCTTGGCCAACGCGCGCCTTTCCGAGCGCTCGGCCCGTGGCTATGGGCGCTTTGCCAAACTGACCCGGCCGATGCTGGCCGAGATGAGCCTGATCGCCGTGCAGACCGAAACCGAGGCCCGGCGCTTCCGTGAGCTGGGCGCGCGCCCCGAGTGCGTGCAGGTCACCGGCTCGATCAAGTTCGACCTGAAGATCGACGAGCAATTGCTGCCGCGTGCCAGGGCATTGCGTGAACAGTGGGGCGCTGAACAGCGCCCGGTGTGGATCGCCGCCAGTACCCACGAAGGTGAGGATGCCTTGATCCTGCAGGCGCATCGGCAGTTGCTGCAGGTACATGGTGATGCGTTGCTGATCCTGGTGCCGCGTCACCCGGAGCGGTTCGCTGCGGTGCACGCGCTGTGCAGCGAACAGTTCACCTGTGTGCGCCGGTCTGCCGGCACCCCGGTCGATGCGCAGACGCAGGTGTTGGTCGGCGACACCATGGGCGAGTTGCTGTTCCTCTATGCATTGGCCGACATTGCCTTCGTTGGCGGCAGCCTGGTAGCAACCGGTGGGCACAACCCGCTGGAACCGGCAGCGCTGGCCTTGCCGGTGCTGATGGGGCCGCATGTGTTCAACTTCCTCGAGATCAGCGCCATGCTGCGCGAGGCGGGAGCGTTGCAACAGGTGGACGAGGCCGACGGGTTGGCCGAGGCCGTGCGACGCTTGATTGAGCTGCCGCAGGATGCCCAGCGCATGGGCGAGGCGGGCAGGGCAGTGATGCGAGCCAATCAGGGGGCATTGCAGCGACTGCTCGATGGCCTCGGTAAACTCATGCACTGATTTCCAGATAGATCATCACAGCGATGCAATTTCACAGGTGCGGCCTTGTGGCGCGAAAGGGCCGCAGAGCGGCCCCGGCAATATGAGCTTCACGCTGATATCCCCGGGGGCCGCTTTGCGGCCCTTTCGCGACACAAGGCAGCCCCTGCAACGACTGCGCTTCAGGGGCGACGCTCGAAGTTCTTCGCCGCCGCAGCCGCCAGGTCCGGTGGCAGGAAGTCCTTGTCCGGGTTGTAATCCGGTTTCAGGTACTGCGTGAGGTCCTGCAGGTCCTGCGGGCTCAACGTGCCGGCCGCCTGCTTCAGGCTCAGGTTGTCGAGAATGTAGTCGTAGCGGCTGTTGTTGTAGTCGCGCACCGAGGTGTACAGCTGGCGTTGGGCGTCGAGTACGTCGACGATATTGCGGGTACCGACCTGGTAGCCGATTTCCGTAGCTTCGAGTGCGCTCTGGTTGGAAATGATCGACTGCTTGCGCGCTTGCACCTGTTCCACGTCGGTGTTCACCGCGCGGTGCAGGTTGCGGGTGTTCTCCACCACCTGACGGCGTAGGCTTTCGCGTTGCTGCTCGCTCTGGCTCAGGCGCTGGTAGGCTTCGCGCACCTGCGAGCTGGTCAGGCCGCCGCTGTAGATCGGGATATTCAGCTGCAGGCCGACACTGGTCTGCTCGACATCACCGCTGTAATGCACCCCCGGCAGGGAAGGGTTGGTGAAACCGAGGCTGTCGTTGTCACCTTTCTGGTACTTGGCCACCGCATCCAGCGTCGGCGCATGGCCGGCCTTGCGCTGGCGCAGCGTCTCCTCGGCAGCGGCCACCGCATAGTTGGTCGCCAGCAGGTTGAGGTTCTGGCGCCCGGCCGTCTCGACCCAGGCCTTGGCGTCGTTCGGGGTCGGTACCTGCACCGGCAAGGTGTGGACCACGCCCTGGATCGACGTGTAATCACGGTTGGTCAGCGTCACCAAGGCCTCGAAGGCATCCTGTACCTGGCGTTCGGCAATGATCCGGTTGGCGCGTGCAGTGTCGTAGCTGGCCTGCGACTGGAGGACATCGGTCTTGTCCGACAGGCCGACATCGAAGCGCTCGTTGGACTGGTCCAGCTGGCGCTTGAACGCGGCTTCCTCGGCCTTGGTGGCAGCCAGGTTGTCCTGGGCCCGAAGCACGGCGAAGTAGTTCTGTGCAGTTTGCAATATCAGGTTCTGCTCGGTGGCCGACAGCTCCAGTGCCGCTTGTTCGTTGACGGCCTCGGCGGCCTGCAGCTGGAACCAGCGGTCAGCGCGGAAGATCGGTTGGGCCAGGGTCGCGCTCCACGAATTGCCGCTGCGGTTGGAGGTCATGGACGGCTCATCCAGCTTGGTGCGGGTGTTCATCATTTCGGCACCGGCCGACAGGTTCGGTAGCAACCCGGCACGGGCCTGCGGCACCACTTCGCGGCGGGCGCCGTAATCGGCGCGGGCGGCGGCCAGGTCAGCGTTGTTGTCCACCGCCTCCTGATAGACGCTAACTAGGTCGGTTTTCACTGTAGTGGGCACGTCCGCTGCCCAGACCACTCCGTTGGACGCACAAGACACGGCTATTGCCAGTGAGAGTTTGCGCAGCATAGAGGCAATCCTTGTACGAAAAATTGAATTACTGAACTGTTGAGTATCGGGCGACGGGCCAGTGTAGTGCCATGCGCACCCGGCAACAATCGCTCGGTGTGCCTTTCATCATCCGCGCATTTACCTGCTTGGCTTTGCCGACCACTCCAGTCTAGACTGCGCATGTTCTTGTCGGGGTGCCTTGAAGCAAAGGCTGAGATCGCAAAGTTGCGGATCCCGTTGAACCTGATCAGGTTAGCGCCTGCGTAGGGAACAAGATTGCTCGCCTTCCCGGCCAGCCTCTTGTGCCAGGTCCGGGAATGTCGCAGCTGCATGCAGCTTCAGGCACCCCCATATCCGGCACTGCACCCATCAAGGGGTGCGTCCGCGCCTTTCAGGTTCACCCCGACATTCCCTTGCTAGGAAGCCGTCTGGAGAGCCTGTGATGACCAAACAAGAAAAAGCGATAAACCTCAGCGAATCGGCACAAGTCGATCAGCAGTCCGTGCAACCCTTCCCGCGTTCGCGCAAGGTTTATGTCGAAGGCTCGCGCCCTGACATCCGCGTGCCCATGCGTGAAATCAGCCTGGACGATACCCCGACCGACTTCGGTGGCGAAGCCAATGCCCCGGTTCTGGTCTACGATACGTCCGGCCCGTACACCGACCCCAACGTGGTCATCGATGTGCGCAAGGGCCTGGCCGATGTGCGTTCGGCGTGGATCGAAGCCCGCGGTGATACCGAACGCCTGGATGGCCTGAGTTCCCACTTCGGTCAGCAGCGCCTGAACGATGCCGAACTGGCCAAGCTGCGATTCGCCCATGTGCGCAACCCGCGCCGTGCCAAGGCGGGCGCCAACGTCTCGCAGATGCACTACGCCCGCAAAGGCATCATCACCGCCGAGATGGAATACGTGGCCATCCGTGAAAACATGAAGCTGCAAGAGGCGCGCGCTGCCGGCCTGCTGAACGAGCAGCACGCTGGCCACAGCTTCGGTGCCAATATCCCGAAGGAAATCACCCCCGAGTTCGTTCGCCAGGAAATCGCCCGTGGTCGCGCGATCATCCCGGCAAACATCAACCACCCGGAGCTGGAGCCGATGATCATCGGCCGCAACTTCCTGGTGAAGATCAACGGCAACATCGGCAACAGCGCCCTGGGTTCCTCGATCGAGGAAGAAGTGGCCAAGCTGACCTGGGGTATCCGCTGGGGTTCGGACACGGTCATGGACCTGTCCACCGGCAAGCACATCCATGAAACCCGCGAGTGGATCATCCGCAACTCGCCGGTGCCGATTGGTACCGTGCCGATCTACCAGGCCCTGGAAAAGGTCAATGGTGTAGCCGAAGACCTGACCTGGGAGCTGTTCCGCGACACCTTGATCGAGCAGGCCGAGCAGGGCGTGGACTACTTCACCATCCACGCCGGCGTGCTGCTGCGCTATGTGCCGCTGACTGCCAAGCGCGTCACCGGTATCGTCAGCCGCGGGGGCTCGATCATGGCCAAGTGGTGCCTGGCGCATCACAAGGAAAACTTCCTGTACACGCATTTCGAAGAGATCTGCGAGATCATGAAGGCCTACGACGTCAGCTTCTCGCTGGGTGACGGCCTGCGCCCGGGCTCGATTGCCGACGCCAACGATGCCGCGCAGTTCGGTGAGCTGGAAACCCTCGGTGAGCTGACCAAGATTGCCTGGAAGCACGACGTGCAATGCATGATCGAAGGCCCCGGCCACGTGCCAATGCAGCTGATCAAGGAAAACATGGACAAGCAGCTGGAATGCTGCGACGAGGCGCCGTTCTACACCCTCGGCCCGCTGACCACCGATATCGCCCCGGGCTACGACCACATCACCTCGGGCATTGGTGCGGCGATGATCGGCTGGTTCGGTTGCGCCATGCTCTGCTACGTCACGCCCAAGGAGCACCTCGGCTTGCCGAACAAGGATGACGTGAAGACCGGCATCATCACCTACAAGATCGCCGCGCATGCTGCCGACCTTGCCAAGGGCCACCCGGGCGCGCAGATTCGCGACAATGCCTTGTCCAAGGCACGCTTCGAGTTCCGTTGGGAAGACCAGTTCAACCTGGGCCTGGACCCGGACACCGCCCGCGCCTTCCACGACGAGACCCTGCCGAAGGAGTCGGCCAAGGTCGCGCATTTCTGTTCGATGTGCGGGCCGAAGTTCTGCTCGATGAAGATCACCCAGGAAGTGCGGGAATACGCCGCCAAGATCGAAACCGTGGACGTTACGGTCGAGCAAGGCATGCGCGAGCAGGCTGAGCGGTTCCGCCAGGAAGGCAGCCAGCTGTACCACAAGGTCTGATAACGCCGGGGCCGCTTGGCGGCCCTTTCGCGACGCAAGGCCGCTGCCACAGGGACCGCGCAAGCTTGATGCCTGCGCGGTTCCTGTGGCAGCGGCCTTGCGTCGCGATACGAGGACGAAGTCCTCGCCAGGAACCTCTACAACATTGTCGGCGAGCGCCAACCATGACATCACCCAGCCAATTTTCCCCCGACCACCCGGTCCCCACCGCCCAGCGCATCTTCGGTGCCCGCGACCTGTTCTCGCTGTGGTTCTCCCTCGGCATTGGCCTGATGGTGC
The DNA here is from genome assembly GCF_916618955.1 of Pseudomonas sp. Marseille-Q3773. Classification (NCBI taxonomy): domain Bacteria; kingdom Pseudomonadati; phylum Pseudomonadota; class Gammaproteobacteria; order Pseudomonadales; family Pseudomonadaceae; genus Pseudomonas; species Pseudomonas sp. Marseille-Q3773. Next base: position 3,869,565 of record NZ_OU745390.1, on the reverse strand, counting down.
TGCAGGTCGGCGCCATGCTGGCGCCTGGCCTGGGCCTTGCCGGCGCGGTGCTGGCCATTGCTCTGGGTACGGGTGTGGGCGTGCTGTTGCTGGGCGCTGCCGGTGTCATCGGTAGCGATACCGGCCTGTCGGCCATGGGCACCCTGAAACTCAGCCTGGGCAACCATGGCGCACGCCTGCCAGCGCTGCTCAACCTGCTGCAACTGGTGGGCTGGGGCGCGTTCGAAATCGTCGTCATGCGCGATGCCGCCAGCCTGCTGGGCGCGCGGGCGTTCGGTGAAGCCAGCGCCTGGAACAGCCCGATGCTCTGGACCCTGTGCTTCGGCGGCCTGGCCACCTTGTTGGCCGTCAGCGGGCCACTGGCGTTCGTACGCAAGGTGCTGCGTGCGTGGGGCATCTGGCTATTGTTGGGCGCATGCCTGTGGCTGACCTGGAACCTGCTTGCCAAGGCTGACCTGGCTGGGTTGTGGGGGCGCGCCGGGGACGGCTCGATGTCGCTGGCCGTGGGCTTTGACATCGTCATTGCCATGCCGCTGTCCTGGCTGCCACTGATCGCCGACTACTCGCGTTTCGCCCGCAACGGCAAGTCTGTGTTCGGCGGGACGGTAATCGGCTATTTCATCGGCAATACCTGGCTGATGAGCCTGGGTGTGGCCTACACCCTGGCCTTCGCCGCCAATGGCGAAGTCAACGCCTTGCTGCTGGCCCTGGCGGGCGCAGGCATGGGCATCCCACTGCTGTTGATTCTGCTCGACGAGTCGGAAAAGGCTTTCGCCGACATCCATTCGGCGGCCGTTTCCACCGGCGTGCTGGTGCGCCTGAAGGTTGAAAACCTGGCGCTGGCCATTGGCGTGCTGTGCACGCTGATCGCCCTGCTGGCGCCGCTGGCACAGTACGAGAACTTTCTGTTGCTGATCGGCTCAGTGTTCGCGCCGCTGTTCGGCGTGGTGCTGGTGGACCACTACCTGATCCGTCGCCGCCGCCTGCCAGCGCAAGTGAGTGGCCTGCACCGGCAGGCGCTGCTGGCCTGGGTGGTGGGCGTGGCGGCTTATCATGGCATCGCCGCACAGGCCCCGGACCTGGGGGCGACCCTGCCGGCATTGCTGCTGGCAGGGCTGGTGCATGCGCTGCTGAGTTTCAGCCGCGGCCGGGAAACAGCTCAGGCTTGAGCACGCCATTCAGGCGTGGGTAAGGGATTTTCAGTTCCACGTGGCCCATGGAGTAGGGCGCGATGGCATAGACCTCGTACTTCACCACCACCGCGCCATAGGTCAGGGCGATGTGCGGCGACTGCTTGAACGGCCAGGTCTTGAGGAACTCGGCGTCCTTGTCCATGCCCACGCTCATCAGCCAGGCGCGGTGCGATTCCTCGACGGTTTTCCAGAAAGTGTCTTCCTGGCCGGGCACCAGCATGTCCTGCAGGGTCAGCACCTTGTCCAGCTTGCGCGAATAGTTGATGAAGCCGCGCCCGGGCATGCCGTGAGCGCCGCCGCTGTCCAGATAGCTGGACAGCTCGATGATCACCAAGCCGTCATGCTGCTCGCGTACCTTGGCCTGCAGGTAGCTGCTGTTGCGCTTGTCGGCGCTGGCCAGGTACTGCTGCTCGTAGGCTTGCAGGGTGGTCGGCGTGTTGCCGCGCTGGTTGTCTTCGGTCAGCTGCAGCAGGCGTTTCTCGACGATGCCGTCGAGCTTCGGCAGGGCCGGGAAGTGGATAGTGTCAATGTTCACCAGCGGGCAGTCGCTTTCGCTGCAGCCGGGTTTGACATGCTCCCAGGCTTCGCGCTTGACCTCGAGCGGCGCCCGGTAGTTGGGCGTGAACAGGCTCTGGCAGGCGCCCAGGGCCAGGGCCAGCACGGCCACGGAAGTCAGTTTGACAAGTGTCATGGTGATCCTTGCAGAACAGGGAAAAGTCGGCCTTTGACCATCTGCGCGGCCTTCAGTTCGCCACTAAGCTAACAGAGAGCTGGCGCGCTGTCCCGACTGCGCGAACGGTAACCGGAAAGGGGTGAAACCCGCTGGCGTGCAGAGTAGGATGGCGCGATGCTGTAAGCGAGGTAATGAGGATTCCCATGTCAGATACGTTGAACTCAGTACCCAGGGCGGTCGAGATCGTCAAGCGCGATAACTGCTTCCAGGGCTTCTACCGGCTCGACAAGGTGCACCTGCGTCACGAGTTGTTCGCCGGTGGCATGGGCCGCGAGATCAGCCGCGAACTGTTCGTGCGCCATGATGCAGTGTGCGTGCTGCCCTATGATCCGCAACGCGATGAAGTGGTGCTGATCGAGCAGTTCCGGGTAGGGGCCCTGGGCAAGATCGACAACCCCTGGCTGATCGAGATGGTTGCCGGGTTGATCGACAAGGACGAGCAACCTGAGCAGGTCGCCCACCGCGAAGCCGAAGAAGAGGCCGGCCTGGTCTTCAGCGCGCTGTGGCCGATGACCCGTTACTTCCCGTCGCCTGGCGGCAGTGATGAATACGTACACCTGTTCCTCGGCCGCTGCAGCAGCGAAGGCGCAGGTGGCCTGCATGGCCTGGAGGAAGAGGGTGAAGACATTCGCGTGCGGGTGTGGTCGTTCGAAGATGCCATGCAAGCCGTGCGCGACGGGCGTGTCTGCAACGCGGCTACCATCATTGGCCTGCAATGGCTGGCGCTGAACCGTGACGAAGTACGAGGTATGTGGAAGTGAACCTGTTGCGCGAGCGGTATCGGGTAGACCTGGTCGGGCTGCAGGCAGCCTGCGAGGCCAACTACGCCCGGTTGATGCGCCTGTTGCCAGACATGCGCACCACCCAGAGCTCGCGCCGCATCGGCATGACCCAGGGCGACCAGATGCTTGGCGTTCTGGTGCTTGACGTGGTGCTCGCCTGCCCGTACACCACCACCCTGCATGTGCGCCAGGAGCACAGCCTGCCATGGCTGCCGGTGCCGCACCTGGAGGTGCAGGTGTACCACGATGCCCGCATGGCTGAAGTGGTCAGTGCCGAGCATGCCCGGCGCCTGCGCAGCATCTACCCCTATCCCAACGCGGCCATGCACCAGCCGGACGAAAAGGCGCAGCTCAACCTGTTCCTGGGCGAATGGCTGAGCCACTGCCTGGCCTGCGGCCACGAACTGGCCAGCGTTCGCTGACGATCGCGAAATTGTGACGTGGGTCGGCTGCGGGTGTTTGCTTGCAACCGTTGTGTAGCCATAATTCGTGCTGAATCCGCTGGAGGAGACGGCCGTTGCCGCAGCCAGACCAATCGCGCCCCGTGCATGTGGTGCAACTGACCGATGCCCACTTGTTCGCTGACCCGGCCGGCAGCATGCTGGGGCTCAACACCCGTGACAGCCTGCGTCATGTGGTAGCCCAGGTGCGCCGCGAGCAAACACCTGTCGACCTGCTGCTGTGTACCGGCGATCTGTCCCAGGATGCCAGCGTGGCCTCGTATGAAGCGTTTCGCGAACTCACCGCGCCGTTCGCCGTGCCCACTCGCTGGTTGCCAGGCAACCATGACGAGGCGCGGGTGATGGCGCAGGTCGCCCCCGAATTGATGCAGGCGGTGACCGATATCGGTGCGTGGCGCATTGTCATGCTCGACACAGCGGTGCCTGGAGCGACCCACGGGTGGTTGCAGGATGAGCAGCTGGCGGTGCTGAAAACGGCTCTGGAGTCGGCGGGCGACCGGCACTGCCTGGTGTGTTTCCACCATCAGCCGGTGGACATCGGCTGCGCCTGGATCGCGCCGATAGGCTTGCGCAACGCGCAGGCGCTGTTCGCTATCATCGACGCTTATCCACAGGTACGGGCGTTGCTCTGGGGGCATGTGCACCAGCCATGGGATGAAATGCGCGCGGGGCGCCGCCTGCTGGCCACGCCGTCCACCTGCATTCAGTTCGCGGCAGGCAGCGAGGACTTCAAGGTCAGTGAAGAACAGCCTGGCTACCGTTGGTTGCGCCTGTACGCCGACGGGCGGCTGGAGACCGGCGTGGAGCGGGCGTTGGACTTCGAGGTGAAGCTCGACTTCGACAGCCCTGGGTACTGAGCCGTGTCAGCCAGGCGGGGTTGGCAAAATTGTTGCGAACCCCGTGACACTGCGTCAAAACCCGCCGAACGCGCTACACTGCGCGTCCCTGCGCCCGCATCATCAGGCGCCAAGCCACAGATTACCGGGGGCAGCATGTCGGGTTCCATCCTCTATATCCATGGCTTCAACAGCTCGCCGCTTTCGACCAAGGCACGCCAGCTCGAAGCTGCCATGCAGCAGCTGGGCATGGCCGAGCAGTTGCGTGTGCCCGCCCTGCACCACCACCCGCGCCAGGCCATCGCCCAGCTTGAAGCGGCCATCGCCGAGCTGGGTGCGCCACTGCTGGTAGGCAGTTCGCTCGGCGGCTACTATGCCACCCATCTGGCCGAGCGCCATGGCCTCAAGGCCCTGCTGGTCAACCCGGCGGTAACGCCGCACAAGCATTTCGACGGGTACCTGGGCACCCAGCGCAATCACTACAGTGGTGAAACCTGGGAGTTGACCCACGACCACGTGCAGGCGCTGGCCGAGCTGGAAGTACCGGCCCCGGTGGACCCCAGCCGCTATCAAGTGTGGCTGCAGACCGCCGATGAAACCCTGGACTATCGTCACGCCGAGCGCTATTACCGTGGCTGTGCCCTGCGCATCCAGGCTGGCGGTGACCACAGTTTCCAGGGCTTCGCCGAGCGCCTGCCGGCACTGCTGGCCTTCGCCGGCATTGCCCGCGGGCAGTATGCGGCGCTCGATTTTTCTGTATTTTGACTTTCTTGCATTCACCAGACTGACGACGAGACCCCATGGCCAATCCCAGCGCTAGCGCCTATAACGCAGACGCCATCGAAGTCCTCTCGGGCCTTGACCCGGTCCGCAAGCGGCCGGGCATGTACACCGACACCAGCCGCCCCAACCACCTGGCCCAGGAAGTCATCGACAACAGTGTCGACGAAGCCTTGGCCGGGCACGCCCGTTCGGTGCAGGTCATCCTCCATGCCGACCACTCGCTGGAAGTCAGCGATGACGGCCGTGGCATGCCGGTGGACATCCACCCGGAAGAAGGCGTGTCCGGGGTGGAACTGATCCTCACCAAGCTGCACGCCGGCGGCAAGTTCTCCAACAAGAACTACCAGTTTTCCGGTGGTCTGCACGGGGTGGGCATCTCGGTGGTCAATGCCCTGTCGACCCAGGTGCGCGTGCGCGTCAAACGTGACGGCAACGAATACCAGATGACCTTCGCCGACGGTTTCAAGGCCAGCGAGCTGGAAGTGATCGGCTCGGTCGGCAAGCGCAATACCGGCACCAGCGTGTACTTCAGCCCCGACCCCAAGTACTTCGATTCGCCGAAGTTTTCCATCAGCCGCCTCAAGCACGTGCTCAAGGCCAAAGCCGTGTTGTGCCCGGGCCTGCTGGTCAGTTTCGAGGACAAGGCCAGCGGCGAAAAGGTCGAGTGGCACTATGAGGATGGCCTGCGCTCCTACCTGGTCGACTCGGTCAACGAGTTCCAGCGCCTGCCCGACGAGCCGTTCTGCGGCAGCCTGGCGGGTAACAAGGAAGCCGTCGACTGGGCGTTGCTGTGGCTGCCTGAAGGTGGTGACAGCATCCAGGAAAGCTATGTCAACCTGATCCCCACCGCCCAGGGCGGTACCCACGTCAACGGCCTGCGCCAGGGCCTGCTGGATGCCATGCGCGAGTTCTGCGAATTCCGCAACCTGCTGCCGCGCGGTGTGAAGCTGGCGCCGGAAGACGTCTGGGAACGCATCACCTTCGTGCTGTCGATGAAGATGCAGGACCCGCAGTTCTCCGGGCAGACCAAAGAGCGCCTGTCCTCGCGCGAGGCGGCGGCGTTCGTGTCCGGCGTGGTCAAGGACGCCTTCAGCCTGTGGCTGAACGCCCATCCCGAACTGGGCATGCAACTGGCGGAGCTGGCGATCAGCAACGCCGGGCGCCGCCTCAAGGCCAGCAAGAAGGTGGAGCGCAAGCGCATCACCCAGGGGCCGGCGCTACCCGGCAAACTGGCCGACTGCGCCGGTCAGGACCCGATGCGCGCCGAGCTGTTCCTGGTCGAAGGTGACTCGGCCGGTGGTTCGGCCAAGCAGGCGCGCGACAAGGAATTCCAGGCGATCCTGCCGCTGCGCGGCAAGATCCTCAACACCTGGGAAGTCGACGGCGGTGAAGTGCTGGCCAGCCAGGAAGTGCATAACATCGCCGTGGCCATCGGCGTTGACCCGGGGGCCAGCGACCTGGCGCAACTGCGCTACGGCAAGATCTGCATTCTCGCCGACGCCGACTCCGACGGCCTGCATATCGCCACGCTGCTCTGCGCGCTGTTCGTCCAGCATTTCCGCGCCCTGGTCGAGGCTGGGCATGTGTACGTGGCCATGCCGCCGCTGTACCGCATCGACCTGGGCAAGGAAATCTACTACGCCCTCGACGAAGCCGAGCGCGATGGCATCCTCGACCGCCTGGTGGCCGAGAAGAAGCGCGGCAAGCCGCAGGTCACCCGCTTCAAGGGCCTGGGCGAGATGAACCCGCCCCAGCTGCGTGAAACCACCATGGACCCGAATACCCGGCGCCTGGTGCAACTGACCTTGGACGATGTACAGGCCACCTGCGAGCTGATGGACAAGCTGCTGGCCAAGAAGCGCGCGGGCGATCGCAAGAGCTGGCTGGAAACCAAGGGCAACCTGGCCGAGGTCATGGTTTGATTCGGCGGCTTCTGGCTACCTGCCTGATGCTGGTTGCCCTGCCAAGCCTGGCGGGCGACTGGCCAGAGCTGAAGTTGAGGGCCGAATACCCGATCGACGGCATGCGCGGGGGCAACCTGTCTGGCCTGGTGGAATGCCGGGGCGGGTTATGGGGCGTGTCCGACCGCGACGACGACCGCATCTACCGCTTCGACCGGCAGGACCCGGCCTGGCGCGCGCAGCCGCTCATCTTCACCCCGCCGCCGGCGCCGGACAGCGGCCTGCCGTGGGGCCTGAAGTCGCGCAACTGGGCGGCGTCGTATATCCGCGGGGGCGAACTGGACTGGGAAGGCATCACCTGCGACCAGGCCGGCAACCTGTACCTGGTCAGCGAGGCTAATGCCGGCGTACTGCAACTGCCACCGGATGGCCAGGCGGGCTGGTTGAAGATCGACCCGGCCATGGTGCGTCAGGCCCGGGCCAGCGGCATGCTGTTGAACTTCAATGCCTTGTTCGAAGGCCTGGCCATCAACCCGGCGGGCGACCGCCTGTGGCTGGCTGCCGAGCGCGAGCGCCGTGGGCTGGTGGCGATCGAGCGCCAGCAGTCGGTGTGGGCCTGTGGCCGCAGCTGTGTCCTGCTCAGCGAAGCCGGGGTCGAGATGCAACCGGCGCAAATGCCCGATGCCCGGGCCCAGTCGCGCGACTTTGCCGACCTGGCCTGGTTCGAGGGCAAGCTGTTCACCCTCGAGCGCAACGCCTACCGGGTTTGCCGGCGTGATGCCGACAGCGGTGCGGTCGAACGCTGCTGGTCGTTCGCTGCCGACGCCCTGACCGAGTCGCGTCGCTATCAACAGCCGTATGGTCTGGCCGAAGCCCTGGTGATCGATGCCGAGGGCGCCTGGATCGGCGTGGATAACAACAACGGCGCGCGTGCCGATGGCGAGACACGGCCGATCGTCTGGCGTTTCGACGCGCCGCAAGGCGGCTGGAGCGCCAAGCCATGAGCCAGGCACCGGGCAGGCGGGCTGGCAAGGTACTGATGTTCGTCGCCTGGGCGGCGGCGCTGTTCCTTGCCACGCGCTTCTTCGGTCAATGGGAGGACCGTCAGCGCAACCCCAATGCCCAGGTGCAGTCGTCGCATGGCGAAGGCTTTATCGAAGTGCGCCTGCTCGGTAATGGCCAGGGCCACTTCGTGATGGATGGCGCGATCAACGGCCAGGTCGTGCACTTCATGCTCGATACCGGCGCCACCGACGTGGCTATCCCCGAGGCGCTCGGCCGCGAGCTGGGCCTGGAACGTGGTAGCCCGGTGCCGCTCAGTACCGCCAACGGCCGCACCGAAGGCTACCGGACGCGCCTGGCCAGCCTGCAGCTGGGTGACATCCGCCTGCAGGACGTGCGCGCAATTGTGGTGCCGGGCCTGGACGGGCAAACCGTATTGCTGGGCATGAGTGCCCTGAAACAACTTGAATTTACCCAGCGCGGCGGCACCATGCTGCTGCGCCAGAACCTGAAATGACGAGGCCCGCATGAGCGACTCACTGGAACTCAGCCTGGACGGCGTCGAACGCCGCTCGCTGGCTGACTTCACCGAACAGGCCTACCTCAACTATTCCATGTACGTGATCATGGACCGCGCCCTGCCGCACATCGGCGATGGCCTGAAGCCGGTGCAACGACGCATCGTCTATGCCATGAGCGAGTTGGGGCTCGATGCCGACGCCAAGCACAAGAAATCGGCGCGTACTGTCGGTGACGTGCTCGGCAAGTTCCACCCCCACGGCGACTCGGCCTGCTACGAGGCCATGGTGCTGATGGCGCAGCCGTTCAGCTACCGCTACACCCTGGTCGACGGCCAGGGCAACTGGGGTGCGCCGGACGATCCGAAGTCGTTCGCCGCCATGCGCTACACCGAAGCGCGGCTGTCGCGCTATGCCGAAGTGCTGCTCAGCGAAGTCGGCCAGGGCACCGTGGACTGGGTGCCGAACTTCGACGGTACCTTGCAGGAGCCGGCCGTGCTGCCGGCGCGCCTGCCGAACATCCTGCTCAATGGCACCACCGGTATTGCCGTGGGCATGGCCACCGACGTACCGCCGCACAACCTGCGGGAAGTGGCTACGGCCTGTGTGCGCCTGCTTGACGAGCCCAAGGCCAGCATCGAACAGCTGTGCGAGCACATCCAGGGGCCGGACTACCCGACCGAGGCCGAGATCGTCACGCCGCGGGCAGAAATCCTCAAGATGTACGAAAGCGGCCGCGGCTCGATCCGCATGCGTGCGGTGTACCGCGTGGAAGACGGCGATATCGTCGTCACCGCACTGCCGCACCAGGTTTCCGGGGCCAAGGTGCTGGAGCAGATCGCTGCGCAGATGCAGGCCAAGAAGCTGCCGATGGTCGCCGACCTGCGCGACGAGTCGGACCATGAGAACCCGTGCCGCATCGTCATCATCCCGCGCTCCAACCGCGTCGACGTCGACGAACTGATGCAGCACCTGTTCGCCACCACCGACCTGGAGAGTACCTACCGGGTCAACGTCAACATCATCGGCCTGGACGGCCGGCCGCAGCTGAAGAACCTGCGAGCGCTGCTGCTGGAATGGCTGGAGTTCCGCACCGCTACCGTTCGTCGCCGTCTGCAGCACCGTCTGGACAAGGTCGAGAAGCGCCTGCACCTCTTGGAAGGTTTGCTGACCGCGTTCCTCAACCTGGATGAAGTGATCCACATCATCCGTACCGAGGACCAGCCCAAGCAGGCCTTGATCGCCCGTTTCGACCTGACCGAGATCCAGGCTGACTACATCCTCGAGACTCGCCTGCGGCAGCTGGCGCGTCTGGAAGAGATGAAGATCCGAGGCGAGCAGGACGAACTGCTGAAGGAGCAGGCCAAACTGCTGGCGCTGCTGGGTAGCGACGCCAAGCTGCGCAAGCTGGTCCGCAGCGAGTTGATCAAGGATGCCGAAACCTATGGCGACGACCGCCGCTCGCCGATCGTCGAGCGCGCCGAAGCCAAGGCCCTGTCGGAAAACGAGCTGATGCCGACCGAGCCGGTCACCGTGGTGCTGTCGGAAAAGGGCTGGGTACGCTGCGCCAAGGGCCACGACATCGACGCCACCGGCCTGTCGTACAAGGCGGGCGATGGCTTCAAGGCAGCAGCCATCGGGCGCTCCAACCAGTTCGCCGTGCTGATCGACTCCACTGGCCGCAGCTATTCGCTGGCCGCCCACAGCCTGCCGTCGGCGCGTGGCCAGGGTGAGCCGCTGACCGGGCGCCTGACGCCACCGCCGGGGGCCACGTTTGAATGCGTGCTGCTGCCTGATGACGAGGCGCTGTACGTGGTAGCTTCGGATGCCGGCTACGGCTTCGTGGTCAAGGGTGAAGACCTGCAAGCCAAGAACAAGGCCGGCAAGGGGTTGCTCAGCCTGCCCAACGGCGCCAAGGTCATGACCCCACGTCCGGTGGCCAACCGCGAACAGGATTGGCTGGCGGCGGTGACCACCGAAGGCCGTCTGCTGGTATTCAAGGTCAGTGATCTACCCCAGCTGGGTAAAGGCAAGGGCAACAAGATCATCGGTATACCCGGTGATCGGGTAGCCAGCCGTGAAGAATTTGTTACCGATATTGCCGTGATTGGCGAGGGTGCGACACTTGTATTGCAAGCCGGCAAGCGTACCCTATCCCTGAAAGCGGACGATCTGGAGCATTACAAGGGCGAGCGTGGACGGCGTGGCAGCAAGCTGCCGCGCGGGTTCCAGCGAGTCGACGGATTGCAGGTGGAAGTGCCGGCATAACCGGTTGAAATGTCTGGAACGGCAATTTCAGCGCCGTTCCGGGCAGAAATGCTGGAGTCGGACGGTTATTTCGCGGATGATATGGCCCTTGCGGTGCCGGCGTGGCCGTGTGCCCGTTTGAATCTACGTGTATCACTGCGGTTGGCCTGTTGGCGACCGCCTGGATGGGATGATGAAACTTCTGCGCCTTCCATTTGCGCTGTTGATGACTGGCCTGCTGGGCCTAGGCGGGTGCACCATGCACCAGCCGGTTGCCCTGTACCAGCTCGACAGTGGTGATCCTGGCCAGCCTTCGCAGAGTGCAGGCATGGCCGTGGTACTCGGCCCGGTATCGGTAGCCGATTACCTGCAACGCGAGACATTCCTGCAGCGTCAGGCCGATGGCAGCTTGAGCTCCGCGACCGACGGTCGTTGGGCTGGTAGCCTTTCGGCGGATATCGACCAGCTGCTGGTGCGCCAGCTTGCCTGGCGCCTGGATAGCCAGCGTGTGGTGCTGGCGCCGGCGACTGCCGGCTTCACCCCGGATGTACAAGTGCTGCTATCGATCACTCGCCTGGATTCGGGCAAGGACCAGCCGGCCATCCTGGATGCCCAGTGGCGCCTGCTGGACCGCCGTGGCCATGTGCGCGACAACCGCATCGTTCACCTTGAGCAACAGCACGAGGGCAGCGAGGCATCGCAGGTGCAGGCCCAGGGCCAATTGCTGCAGAAGCTGGCCGAACAGCTGAGCACTGCAGTGAAACCGCTGGCCAACCAGCCTGCGATTGCCGAAGAAACGCCCAAGAAGCCAGCTGCGCCGGTACAGGTGAAAAAGGCTCCGGAGAAATCCAAGATTCCGATGGCTGCTCCGATTCGTACCGATATGGAAGTCTACCGGTTCTGATCGAACTGCCAGATACGAAAAGCCCGCAACCATGCGGGCTTTTTCGTATCTGCTGTAAAACCATGCCCCATCGATGTTACAGGGACCTGTGGGAGCGGGCATGCCCGCGAACACCGGCGCAGCCGGTGCCACACACCGCGGTGCCTGATTCGCGGGCACGCCCGCTCCCACAGGGGCCGGTATCAGGCCCGGCGTTCGTGCATCCGCGCCAGTTGCCGCTCCAGCATCGACGGATAAGGCTCCATCAGCCGCTCCACACAGCAGGCGCCTTCCGGGCTGGCAATCGGGCGAATGCGGGCGCGCTGGCGAATCAGGGTGTCGTCGCTGATCTGCCGCTCCACCAGCAACAGGTTGCGGCTGTGTTGCGACAGCGCCAGCGCGTCCTGGGCCTTCTCGGTCATCAGCAGGTCTACCAGTTCCAGGCCTTGCAGGTCGTTACCCAAGGCCAGGCCCAGTTGCAGCTGCAGGGTGATGCCGCTGTCCGCCACTTCGATCTGCAGGGCATGGCCCAGGGCACGCAGCAGCTCGCCGCAGCAGATGGCGTTGGTCAGGTAGTCCTCGCCGCAGTCGCGGCTGTGGAACAGCACCAGGGTGCTACCGTCGTTGAGGGTGTGGGTTTCGCCGTCGTAGAGCGAGGCCGCGTGCTCCAGGCAGTCGCGGTAGCGCTCGGTCAGCTCGGTCAGGCGCGTGCGCGGCAGGCGACGCAACTGTTCCTGGGAACCCAGCTGTACGGCAAGCACGGCGGTGAATTGCGGCTCGTCGGACTCGACCACGGTAGCCTTGGGGGTGTTGTCGTCGTCCAGCAGGCCGGCAAAGGCCTCGTCGTCATCTTCATCGGCCTGGGCAGCAACCTTCACGCGTGGTGCGGCTTTCGCGGCGAGAGGGGCGTCCTGCACGTCGTGGAAATGCTCGTCGTCCTCTTCCTCCAGCTCCGGCTCCGGTGGTGGCGGCGGCGCCAGGCGTGCATGCAGCTGGCGGGCTATATCGCCGATCTCGTCCTGACGGTCGGTAGCCGGGGTATGGGGCTGCGGGTCGCGCAGCCATACCCGCAACTGCAGCAGCGGCAAGGTGATGAAGCGGCCCTGGCGCAGGCTCAGGGTCAGGGCCAGCACCAGCAGGATGCCGGCGAGGATGCCCATGCTCTGCAAGCTGATCAGCATCGGCTGCTGGAATTGGCTCATGTCCAGGCTGATGCGTAGTTGCCCGGCAGTCACGTCCTGGAAGGTGATCTTGGTCTGGTACAGGCCTTCGGCCTCGCCCAGCAGGCTGTTGCGCGGGCGCTGGCCGGCTTCGGCGAGAATGCGGTTGTCCACGCTATAGATGGCGGCATGGGCTACCAGCGGGTTCTTCACCAGGTTACCCAGCAGCACGTTGAGGCTGAGGATATCGTTGGCCACCAGCAGTTCGGTCGCCGAGGTGGCGGTCTGGGTGGTCAGGCTCTGGCCCAGGGCATCGGCCTGCTCGTGCATGGCCTGCTTGAATTGCAGGCCCATCACGCAGGCGTAGATCACCAGCGCCAGCGCCACCAGGAAAATGTTGGTGCAGGCGATGCGCAGTGCCAGCGGCACGCGACGTTGACTCAGGGCGCGATAGATCATCAGGAAGAAGTTGTCTGGTTTGACGGGCGTGGGCCGGTTCACTGAGCTCGGCTCTTAATGGCATGAAAGTGTGGGGAGTATAGCGAGCCGGGTTTTGTCGGCAAAGTATCGCCGGCGCCCGATGGTCACGGAAAATCGGTAGAATGCGCATTTTTCATCGAAGTCGGAGCCAGGTTGTGCGCGAAATCGTCCTGATAAACATCACCGGTGAGGACCGTCCCGGTCTCACTGCGGCCATCACCGGCGTCCTGCTGCAGGGCGGTGTGAGTATCCTCGACATTGGCCTGGCCGTCATGCACGGCACCCTGTCGTTCGGCATCCTGGTCGACATTCCGGACAACGAAGTGGCGACTGCCTTGCTGCAAAGCGTGCAGGCCAAGGCCCACGAGCTGAACCTGCAGGCCCGCTACACGCCGATTTCCGAGGCCGACTACCAGCACTGGGCCGACGGCCAGGGTGAGGCGCGCCACATCGTCACCCTGCTCAGCCGCAAGATCACCCCCGAGCAACTGCAGCGGGTGAGTGCGGTAATCAGCCAGTATGGCCTGACCATCGAGCGTATCGAGCGCCTGTCGGCCCGTGTCGCGCTGGATGCCCAGACCGGCAAAGGCAAGGCGGCCATCGAGATATCCGTGCGTGGTGTGCCGAGCGATGGCCAGGCCCTGCGTGCCGATTTCTTCGCCCTGGCCGAGGAACTGAACATTGATATCGCTTTCCAGAAGGACGACCTGTTCCGCCGCAACCGTCGCCTGGCGGTGTTCGACATGGACTCGACGCTGATCGAAGCCGAAGTCATCGATGAACTGGCCAAGGCCGCCGGTGTGGGCGAACAGGTGGCGGCAATCACCGAGCGCGCGATGCGCGGCGAGCTGGACTTCCGCGCCAGCTTCAAGGAACGCATGGCGCTGCTCAAAGGGCTGGATGTCGGGGTGCTGGACGAAATCGGTGCTTCGCTGCGCCTGACCGAGGGGGCCGAGAACCTGTTCGCCGAGCTCAAGCGCCTGGGCTACAAGACCGCGATCCTGTCCGGTGGCTTCACTTATTTTGCGCGCCAGGTACAGGCGCGCCTGGGTATCGATTACGTGTTCGCCAACGAGCTGGAAGTGGTCGATGGCAAGGTGACCGGCGTGGCCGTGGAACCCATCGTTGATGCTCAGCGCAAGGCCGAGCTACTGCAGAAGCTGGCCAGCGAAGAAGGCTTGGAGCTGGAGCAGACCATTGCCGTGGGTGATGGTGCCAACGATCTGCCGATGCTGTCACTGGCTGGCCTAGGCGTGGCGTTCCGCGCCAAGCCGCTGGTACGCCAGTCGGCCAAGCAGGCGATTTCCACCCTGGGGCTTGATGGGGTGTTGTACCTGCTGGGTGTGCGTGACCGCGACGCGCGCGGCTGATCTGCAAATTCGGGGCTGCTTCGCAGCCCTTTCGCGACACAAGGCCGCTCCCGTAGGTAATCGCCTACCTCCTGTGGGAGCGGCCTTGTGTCGCGATGGGCCGCAAAGCGGCCCCAGCGATACATCTGGCAGTCAAGCCTGCACAGGCATCGCCAACTGTTGCCCCATGCGTACCGCAGAGCCAGCACCCAGCGTCTCGGCCCATTTCACCTGCTCTGGCCCGAACAGCACGATAGCGGTCGAGCCCAGCTTGAAGCGGCCCAGCTCGGCCCCTTTTTCCAGGTGAATCGGCGCGCGGCTGGCTTCGTCGTAACGGAAGGTCTTCAGCTCGCGCTTGGGCGGCGTCACCAGCCCGGCCCACACGGTCTCGATCGAGGCGACGATCATCGCACCTACCAGCACCACGGCCATCGGCCCGCGTTCGGTATCGAACAGGCACACCACGCGTTCGTTGCGGGCGAACAGCTCGGGGACGTTTTCGGCGGTGGTCTGGTTGACCGAGAACAGGCGGCCCGGCACATAGACCATTTCGCGCAGGGTGCCGGCCAGCGGCATGTGTACGCGGTGGTAGTCCTTCGGCGACAAGTAGATGGTGGCGAACTCGCCGCCCATGAACGGTGCGGCCATCGCCGGGTCACCGCCCAGCAGTTCCTGGGCGCTGAAACCGTGGCCCTTGGCCTGGAAGATGCGACCGTGCTCGATCGGACCCAGCTGGCTGACGGCACCGTCGGCCGGGCACAGGATGGCGCCCGGGGTTTCGTCCAGCGGGCGCGCGCCTGGCTTCAGGGCGCGGGTGAAGAATGCATTGAAGTGCTCGTAGGCGCTCAGGTCTTCGACCAGGGCTTCGGCCATGTTCACCTGGTAGCGCTTGGCGAACCAGGCGGTAAAGGCGTTCTTGAACCAGCGTACACGGCATTCGGCGATGCAGCCGGCCAGGCGCGACAGCAGATGGTGCGGCAGCAGGTACTGGCTGATGATGAACAAACGGGATTTCATGCAGGTTCCTTAGACTTCTACAGGCGTGTCCGGGTGGTTGCCCCATTCGCTCCACGAGCCGGCGTAGGCCTTGACGCGTGGGTAGCCGAGGGCCTTGGCCACCAGGTAGGTGAAACCGGAGCGGCGGTGGGATTGGCAATGGGTGATCACTTCCTTGTCGGGGGTGATACCCAGGTTCTGCAGGACTTCAGCGATGTCCTGGCGGATGCGCAAGTGGTCGTTGAGGTCCATGCCGGCCGTCCACTCGAAGTTGATTGCACCGGGAATGTGGCCGCCCCTGGCTGCCAGCACTTTCTCGCCGCGGAATTCCTGCGGACCACGGGCGTCCCAGATGACCAGGTCTTCCGCGCCCAGGCGGCTTTGCAGGTATTCGCGGGTGGCTGTGGGCGCCGTGTCGATACGCAGCTGCACGGGGGTATTGCCGCTGGCGGGCACTTCGGTGGAGAGCTTGTCGGCCGGCCACGCCTGGATGCCGCCGTTCAGGTAGTGATAGTGCTTGTGGCCAATCACATCGAGCAGCCAGATGAAGCGCCCGGCCCAGCCGCCACCTTCATCGTCGTAAACCACATAAACCGCATCGTCGCGGTGGCCGAGCTCACTGAACAGCTTCTCCAGATCGGCCTGGGCCGGCAGCAGACCGGGCGCAGGCGGCTGGCCAAGCTGGGTGCGCTTGCCTTCGACGAAGCGTGCACCGGGGATGTGCCCGCTGGTATAGCGGTTGCTACTGCTCAGGTCGACCAGGATCAGCTGTGGCGAACCGAGGCGCGGCAGCAGGTCTGCAGCTTCTATTACCAGGGGCAGGCCGGAAAAGTCAGTCATCCACGGTCTCCAGTTGCAAAGAGGGGCGATTGTAGCGCAAGGCTCAGGCCTTGCGGTTGGCAAACACCGACAGCGCCCGCTCGGTGCATTGTGCGGTCTTGGCGAAAGCCTGCACGCTGACCTCGGCCAGCGGTCGGCTGCCTTGGTCGGCCACCATCAGCATCAACACCTGGTCGTTCACCGCCAGCGAGCGCAGCAGCACGTGCTCGCTGCTGAACAAGGCACGCAGCGGGGCCGGCAGCAGCGCCGAGAACTGGCTGTGGTTTTGCGGGGTAATGCGTAACTGGCCGGCCTGGGCCAGCAGCTTCTGCAGCAGTTTGTTCTGCGACACCTGCAGGGCAAGCGCCCCGGCCTCCTTGGGCAACCCGGCGAACTGCTGCACGCGCAGTTGATCGCTGGCCTTGTCCAGGCTCAGCAGCAGGACGCGCTGCATGCCGCAGGCCAACAGGGCTTCGAGGGCCTGGGTGGCCAGGTGCACGCTGTTGGTGAACGGGCTGGGCTGGGTCAGCAGGTGTTGGCACAGCTTGCGCCAGCGCGCCAGTTCTTCGTTGCTGGGCGGTGGCGGTGCCAGCATGTCCGGGTGCGGACGGCGCTGGTGCCAAGGCCAGATCAGCGCTTCGGCCGGGTGGAACAGGGCGTGCTGGGCATGGCGGCGGGCACTGGCTGCTGCCTGCTGGTGTACCTGCTGCTGCACGTCTTCCAGCGAGGTCTGCAGGTACAGCGCGGTCAACAGTTGCCAGCGCAGCAGGTGCGGGTTGTCCCAGCCCACCTGTGCTGCCAGGGCCAGGTTGTTGGCCAAAAGCACGGTATTGGCCGGCTGGTTGAACCAGCGACGCAGGCCGGGCTCGGCATCCAGGCGATGTTGCTGGCTGAGCAGGTCCGGATCGCGGGCGATGTTGAGCACCTGGGCCAGTTGTTCGCGCTCTTCCAGCAGCAGGCGATAACCCTGGGTCACCCACTGTGGCAGGCGCCAGTACTCTGCCATGGTCTGGCACAGTGTCATGATGCGCACGCCAAACAGCTGCTCCTCGACATGGGCGGCATCTTCGCCCTTGTGGATAACCCGCAATTCCCAGGTGTCGAGCAGCTTGGGGTAGGCCAGCGCCAGCGGCCACAGTGGTGCCAGGAACAGCAGGCTGCCCCAATGAATTTCCTGCCACAGGCGTGCCAGGCGGCTGGCGAACAGGCCGCTGGCCTGCTGCGAGGCGTGCTGGCTGATCAGCTGGAATTGGCACAGTACCGGCGGGATCTCTTCGGTAGGCAGCGCAGGCAGACGCTTGAGCAGTTGTTCGCTGCGCTCCAGGCCCAGCCGGTTGAGGGCGACTTCCAGGCTCTCGGCCGGCTCGGCCAGGCTGGCATTGGTGGGGTGATTGGCTTCGCGCATCACCGACAGCACCAGCGCCGGGCTATCCTGCATCAGTTCGGCGATATCGCGCAGCGAGCGGCGGCTATCGTGGATCGCGGCCATGACCCGGTCGTAGCTGTGCTTCGGCACCGGGATGCGAACACTCTCGAGCAGCTTTACCCAGGCCTCTAGCGTACGCGGGGCCTGAGCGGGCACCTTGGTTTCAATTGTCATTTTGACATCAGTCCGAACTGGCTTTTCGCAATGAGTGGCTATAGTCTGGCGCAGTTCTGCCGATAAGTAGAAGAAGAGTTTTCAGGCTCCCGTCTCTTCCCCTGACCACGACAGCAAGTGCTTTGAACCTATGGCTAAAATTATCGGCATCATCGTCGTATTCGCGAGCGTGCTCGGCGGATACGTGCTCTCCCACGGCAAGATCGCGGCGCTGATCCAGCCGTTCGAAGTACTGATCATCGGCGGTGCGGCCTTTGGTGCGTTCCTGCAGGCCAACCCTGGCTACATGACCATGCACGTCATCAAGAAGTCGATGAAGATGTTCGGCTCGCGCTTCAGCCATGCCTTCTACCTGGAAGTGCTGGGCCTGGTGTACGAGATCCTCAACAAGAGCCGTCGCGAAGGCATGATGGCCATCGAGGCCGATATCGAGGACGCCGCAGCCAGCCCGATCTTCGCCAAGTACCCGACCGTGCTGGCCGACGAGCGCATGACCGCGTTCGTCTGCGACTACCTGCGCATCATGTCCACCGGAAACATGGCACCGCACGAGCTCGAGGGCCTGTTCGACATGGAACTGTTGAGCATGAAGGAAGAACTGGAGCACCCGTCCCATGCGGTGAATGGCATCGCCGACGGCATGCCAGGGTTCGGTATCGTTGCGGCGGTACTGGGTATCGTGGTGACCATGGCCTCGCTCGGCGAGGGTGACCAGGCCTCCATCGGCCTCCATGTGGGTGCGGCGCTGGTAGGTACCTTCTTCGGTATTCTGGCGGCCTACGGCTTCTTCGGTCCGCTGGCCAAGTGCCTGGAGCACGATGCCAAGGAAGAACTGAACCTCTACGAATCGATCAAGGCTTCGCTGGTTGCCTCGGCCTCGGGCATGCCGCCTTCGCTGGCGGTGGAATTCGGGCGCAAGGTGCTGTACCCCAAGCATCGCCCGAGCTTTGCCGAACTGGAACAAGCGGTTCGCGGTCGCTGAGTCATGGAGAACAATCAGCCCATCATCGTCAAGCGCGTCAAGCGCTATGGCGGCGGCCATCACGGCGGCGCCTGGAAAATCGCCTTCGCCGACTTCGCCACGGCGATGATGGCGTTCTTCCTGGTGCTGTGGTTGTTGTCCACGGCCACGCCGGAGCAGAAGATCGCCATTGCCGGCTACTTCAAGGACCCGATCGGCTTTTCGGAAAGCGGTACGCCGTACATCATCGACCTGGGCGGCTCACCGCAGCTGGCCCCGGAAAAGACCATCAACCCCGAGGCCAAGTCGGAGCCGACGCCGGATACCAGCATCCAGCTGGACAAGGATCAGGTGGAGACCATGGCCGAGCAGGTCGAGCGCGAGCGTCTGGAACTGTTGCTGCAGGAGTTGCAGAACAAGGTTGAGGAAAACCCGCAACTGCAGAAGTTCAAGGACCAGATCCTGTTCGAGATCACCCAGGACGGCTTGCGCATCCAGATCATGGATGCCGAGAACCGGCCAATGTTCGACATCGGCAGTGCGCGCCTGCAGCCTTACTTCGAAGACATCCTGCTGGCCATGGCCGACACCATCAAGGCGGTGCCGAACAAGATCAGCATCAGTGGCCACACCGATGCCAAGCCGTATGCGGGCAGTGGTGAGTTCGGCAACTGGGAGCTGTCGGCCAACCGGGCCAACGCCGCACGTCGTGCGCTGGTTGCTGGTGGCTATCCGGATGGCCAGGTGGCGCGGGTGGTGGGTTATGCCTCGTCGTCGCTGTTCGACCGCAACAACCCGTTCAACCCGGTAAACCGCCGCATCGACATCATCGTGCTGACCAAGAAGGCCCAGCGCAATATCGAGGGTGAGCAGGGTACGCCGGAGGCACCGCCTGCCGCGCCTGCAGCGCCGGGCGCTGCGGCACCGGCTGCGCCAGGGGGGACCGAGCAGGCACCCATGCAGCCGCGTGAACTGCGCCAGAAGCTGAACATCTTCGAAGAGGGGACGTTGAAGATGGATGAGGCCAAGGAACAGTAAACCCTACAGTATCGCGCTGTAGCTGAAGCAAGCGCGGAACCTGTGGGAGCGGGCTTGCCCGCGAACACGGGCGAAGCCCGTGCCAACCACCGCAGTGCCTGCTTCGCGGGCACGCCCGCTCCCACAGGATTGGCGTGGCCCTTGAGCCTTGTGCAGTACCTGCGGGAGCGGGCAGGTCAGTAAGCGTCTTCCGGCAGGCTGGCGATGATCGAGCGGTAGCTGTTCATCCGTTGCGGTTTGATACGCCCCTCGTCCAGCGCCTTGAGCAGCGCACAGCCTGGTTCACGGTCATGCTTGCAATCGCGGAAGCGACAGGTGCCGAACAGGTCGCGGAACTCGATGAAGCCATCTTCCACATCGCTGCGGCTGACGTGGCCAAGGCCGAATTCGCGGATGCCCGGCGAGTCGATCAGGTCACCGCCATTTGGGAAGTGGTACAGCCGTGCGGTGGTGGTGGTGTGGGTGCCCTGGCCAGACCACTCCGACAGGTCGCCGACGCGAGTACCGGCGTCCGGCAGCAGGCTGTTCACCAGCGACGACTTGCCCACCCCCGACTGACCAACGAACACACTGATGTGGCCGTCGAGCATCTGCTGCAGGCGTTGCATGCCGTCACCGTGGTGCGCCGATACTTCCAGCAGCGGGTAGCCCAGCTCGCGGTAGACCTCAAGCAGCGCATGCAGGCCCGGACCGTTCTGCTCATCGATCAGGTCGGCCTTGTTCAGCAGCAGCAGCGGGCGAATGCCGGCGTGTTCCGCTGCGACCAGGTAACGGTCGATCAGGTTGGGGTGCGGTTCGGGGGCCGGGGCGAAGACGATCACGATCAGGTCGACGTTGGCCGCCACCGGCTTGAGCTGGCCATGGTTGTTCGGCCGGCACAGCTCGGTGCTGCGCGGCATCTGCGCGACGATCACGCCGATGCCCTGGTTGCCCGCGCGCCAGACCACCCGATCGCCGGTGACCAGGGCCGGCAGGTTGGCGCGCAGGTGGCAGCGGAACACCTGGCCTGCGGCTTCGCCGTCCTGGGCCTCCACCTCTACCTGCACACCGAAGTGCGCGATCACCAGGCCCAGTTGTTCCGGCCCCAGGTCGCCACCCTCCAGCTCCTGCAGCACATGCTGCTCGCGTTTGGCCGCACGCGCGGCGCGCTCGTTCTGGATTTTTTCGATGCGCCAGTTCTGGCGGCGGTTGAGCTGGCGTTTGGCCATGGAGGTTCCGTGCGTGGTGGGGCAGGTTGAAAACGGCAGGCAGTTTAGCACGCCAGGCGCCGGACCATTTCGCTTACCTGCGTGGCGTGAATGGGCGTGCCCTGGCCACTGCGCTACTATGAACGCCTATAGGAGGAGCCCCCTGCATGCAAAACCCACAGAACCTGATCTGGATCGACCTGGAAATGACCGGCCTGGATCCGGACAGCGACGTCATTATCGAAATGGCCACCATCGTCACCGACAGCGAGCTGAACACCTTGGCCGAAGGGCCGGTGATCGCCATCCACCACAGTGACGACGTGTTGGCGCGCATGGACGAGTGGAACACCCGCACCCATGGTGCTTCGGGCCTGACCCAGCGTGTGCGCGAGAGCAAGGTCGGCATGGCCGAAGCCGAGGCGCAGACCATTGCCTTCCTCGAGCAGTGGGTGCCGAAAGGCAAGTCGCCGATCTGCGGCAACAGCATCTGCCAGGACCGCCGCTTCCTCTACCGCCACATGCGCAACCTGGAAAACTACTTCCACTACCGCAACCTGGATGTTTCCACCTTGAAGGAGCTGGCTGCACGCTGGGCGCCTTCGGTGCGCGACAGCTTCAAGAAGGGCAACACCCACCTGGCGCTGGACGATATCCGCGAATCGATCGCCGAGCTGCGCCACTACCGCGAGCACTTCATCAAGGTGTGAGTCGAAAAGGCGCAGATATTGTATCTGCGCCCCCTTTTGGTGCCATGTGCAACTGGTTAGACTGCGCGCCTTTCTCGCCCGCCCGCACGGACCCTGCACCATGTTGTTGATGCTCTACCTCATCGCCATCACTGCCGAAGCCATGACCGGCGCGTTGTCTGCCGGCCGCCGCGGCATGGACTGGTTCGGCGTGGTGCTGATCGCCTGCGTCACCGCCCTGGGCGGCGGCTCGGTGCGCGACGTGCTGCTTGGGCATTACCCGCTGACTTGGGTGAAGCACCCGGAATACCTGGTGTTGACCAGCTGTGCGGCGCTGCTGACGATTTTCATCGCGCCGATGATGCGCCGCCTGCGCTCGCTGTTCCTGGTGCTCGATGCCCTGGGGCTGGTGGCCTTTACCCTGATTGGCTGCATGACTGCGCTGGAAATGGGGCAGGGCATGCTGGTGGCTTCGCTCAGCGGGGTGATTACCGGGGTGTTTGGCGGGATCCTGCGGGACATCTTCTGCAACGACATTCCCTTGGTGTTCCGTCGCGAGTTGTACGCCAGCGTCTCGTTTGCAGCGGCCTGGTTCTACCTGGGCTGCGTGCACTTCAAGGTGCCGGCGGAGCAGGCGATGCTGCTCACGTTGTTTGGCGGCTTCCTGTTGCGTCTGCTGGCAATCCGCTTCCACTGGGAAATGCCCAAGTTCCACTACAACGACCAGCAGTAACGCAGTTCTGGCACAACATGGGCCCTGTGGAGCGGGCGTGCCCGCGAACACCGGCAGAGCTGGTACCATGCGCCGCGTTGCCTGATTCGCGGGCACGCCCGCTCCCACAAGGGTGGCGTAAGCTCTGGGCTGGTTCGCTATTGAACGCCGTGCTGCGCCAGCGCCCACTCCACATGCTCCCTCACCAGTTCCGAGGCATCCTCGCGCCGCGCCTTCAGCGCCTCGATCACCGGAATCGTCGACGGCGCATTGCCCAGCCCTACCGCCAGGTTGCGCAACCAGCGCTCATACCCGGCCCGGCGCAACGGCCCGCCCTCGGTCTTGCGCAGGAACGTCCTTTCATCCCACAGGAACATCTCGGCCAGTTCGGCATTTTCCAGGCCATGGCGCGGCTGGAAGTCCTGCTCCTGGCTGGGCCTGGCAAAGCGGTTCCACGGGCAGACGAGCTGGCAATCATCGCAACCGAACACCCGGTTACCCATCTTGGCGCGCAGCTCGACGGGGATCGGCCCCCGGAGTTCGATGGTCAGGTATGAGATGCAGCGTCGCGCATCCAGCACATAGGGCCCTACGAATGCCTGGGTCGGGCAGATGTCCAGGCACGCCTGGCAGCGCCCGCAATGCTCGCTGCTGGTGGCTTCGTCCACTGGCAGCGGCAGGTCGACGAACAGTTCGGCGAGGAAGAAGTAGCTGCCTGCCTTGCGGTTGAGCAGCAGCGTGTTCTTGCCGATCCAGCCCAGCCCGGCCTGTTCGGCCAAGGCCTTTTCCAGCACCGGGGCGCTGTCGACGAAGGCGCGGTAGCCGAACGGGCCGATGGCCTCCTGGATACGGTCGGCCAGGAACTGTACGCGCTTGCGCACCAGTTTGTGGTAGTCCCGCCCCAGCGCGTAGCGCGACACGTAGGCCTTTTCCGGCTGCGCCAGGCGCTGCGCCATCTGCGTGTCGCCGGGCAGGTAGTCCATGCGCAGCGATACCACGCGCACGGTGCCGGGGATCAGTTGCTCCGGGTGCGCGCGTTTGCTGCCGTGGGCGCCCAGGTACTCCATCTCGCCCTGGTAGCCGGCATCGAGCCAGCGTTGCAGGTGGTGTTCGTGTTCGCCAAGGTCGACCCCGGCGATGCCGACGTGGGCAAAACCGAGTTCTTGGCCCCAAATCTTGATGGATTGGGCCAGTTGGGCGAGGTCAGGCGTACAAGCGGACATGGATGGGCAAGGCATTACGGGCTCAGGTGCGTATAATTCTGCCAGACATTGGAGCCTTTGACCGCATGCCGCAGACCAAACACCCCAGCCATGCCCCGCAACTGCTCAGCAGCGTGAGCGTCGCCCGCCTGCCAGCGCGGCAGGCGCAGGCTCACAAGGGCGACTTCGGCCACGTGCTGGTGGTCGGTGGCGACCTCGGCACCGGTGGCGCCGTGTTGCTCAGCGCCGAAGCCGCGCTGCGCTGTGGTGCCGGGCTGGTCAGCGTGGCGACCCGCCCTGAACATGTGGCTGCCGGCCTGACCCGCATGCCCGAGACGATGTGCCTGGGGGTCGAATCGGCCAACCAGTTGATGGCGGTGCTGGAGCGTGCTTCGGTGCTGGTGGTCGGGCCCGGCCTGGGCCAGGCGGCCTGGGGCCGCAGCCTGCTGTCGGCGGTGGCCAATGCCGAGCGTCCACAGGTGTGGGATGCCGATGCCCTGAACCTGCTGGCGCGCACCCCGCTGGCCTTGCCCAGTGGCAGCATTCTCACTCCGCACCCGGGCGAGGCGGCGCGGTTGCTGGGAATTTCCACCGAGGCGGTGCAGGCCGACCGCCATGGTGCCGCACGCAAGCTGGCGCGTCGTTACAACAGCGTTTGCGTGCTCAAGGGCGCCGGTACGCTGGTCGCCGACCCGGGCGGGCAGCTGTTGCTGTGCGACCGTGGCCACCCGGCCATGGCCGGTGCCGGGCTGGGCGATGTGCTGACGGGCGTGCTGGCGGCGCTGTTGGCCCAGGGCCTGGATGCCTGGCAGGCCGCGGGGCTGGGGGTATGGCTGCACGCCTGTGCAGGCGAGCGCCTGGGAAGCAAAGGTAGAGGCCTGGCCGCCAGCGATCTGGCCCCGGTCATTCGTGAGTTGTTGGAGGAGCATTCTGCGTGTCTGGCTTAAACCTGTTTCTGGCCGATGAAGCGGCCACGGTCGCCTTCGGCGCCAAACTGGCCGAGGTGACCGGCGGTCACGGCGTGATCTTTCTGGAAGGTGACCTGGGCGCGGGCAAAACCACGCTGTCGCGTGGCCTGATCCGTGGCCTGGGCCATACTGGTGCAGTGAAAAGCCCGACCTTCACCGTGGTCGAACCCTACGAAATCGGTGAGGTCCGAGCTTTCCACTTCGACCTGTACCGCCTGGTCGATCCGGAAGAGCTGGAGTTCATGGGGATTCGTGACTATTTCGAGGGCGACCCGCTGTGCCTGTTCGAGTGGCCACAAAAGGGTGCGGGCGTTTTGCCAAAGCCTGACCTGACCATTACCATAAGCCCCCAAGCGGGCGGACGCTCGCTGAACCTTTCGCCGCAGGGGGCTCGCGGCGAGGCCTGGTGCGTGGCACTGGCCGAACATCATAAACAGTAAGTGGGGTAGGTATGCGCATACGCGCACTGGTCGCCTTCGTTGGGCTGCTGCTGACAACGGTGACCGTTGACGCTCTGGCCGTCACTCAAGTCAAGAGCATGCGCCTGTGGCGCGCGCCAGACAACACGCGGCTGGTCTTCGACCTGTCTGGCCCTGTGCAGCATAGCGTCTTCACCCTGAGCGCACCGGATCGCCTGGTTATCGACATCAATGGTGCGACCCTGGCCGCACCGTTGAACGTGGCCACCTCCAACACGCCGATCAGCAGCGTGCGTTCGGCCCAGCGTACCCCGACCGACCTGCGCGTGGTGGTCGACCTGAAAAAGTCGGTCACCCCGAAAAGCTTCACCCTGGCGCCCAATGCCCAGTACGGCAACCGCCTGGTGGTCGATCTGTACGACCAGGAAGCCGACGCCATTGCCGCCAGTGCGCCAACCCCGCCACCGGCGCCGGTACAAACGCCTGCAACCACGCCGGCCGTGCCGGTCACGCCGGCCCAACCCGCGATCAAGCTGCCGCCGGTACCCAACGGCAAGCGCGACATCGTGGTGGCCATCGACGCCGGTCACGGCGGCGAAGACCCGGGTGCCTCCGGCTCGCGTGGCCAGCATGAGAAGGACATCGTGCTGCAGATCGCCAAGGAGCTGCAGCGCCAGATCAACAGTGAAAAAGGCTTTCGTGCCGAGCTGACCCGCACCGGCGACTATTTCATCCCGCTGCGCAAGCGTACGGAAATCGCCCGCAAGAAGGGCGCCGACCTGTTCATCTCGATCCATGCCGATGCCGCGCCGTCGCGTGCCGCCTTTGGCGCCTCGGTATTCGCCCTGTCCGACCGCGGCGCCACCTCCGAGACCGCGCGCTGGCTGGCTGATACGGAAAACCGCTCCGACCTGATCGGTGGCGCCGGTAACGTCAGCCTCGACGACAAGGACCGCATGCTCGCCGGGGTGCTGCTCGACCTGTCGATGACTGCCACGCTCAGCTCCAGCCTCAACGTCGGGCAGAAGGTGCTGGGCAACATGGGGCGTATCACTTCGCTGCACAAGCAGCGCGTGGAGCAGGCTGGCTTCATGGTGCTGAAGTCGCCGGATATTCCGTCGATCCTCGTTGAAACCGGGTTCATCTCGAACAACAACGAAGCGGCTAAGCTTGCCACCGCGAGCCACCAGCAGGCCCTCGCCCGTTCGATCCATACTGGTGTGCGCCAGTACTTCCAGCAGAACCCGCCGCCTGGCACCTACATCGCCTGGCTGCGCGACACTGGCAAGATCGCCGCAGGCCCGCGTGAGCACACGGTGCGCCCTGGCGAGACCCTGGCGATGATCGCGGTCCGCTACCAGGTCAGCGTGACCAGCCTGCGCAGTAGCAATAGCCTCAAGTCCGATGAGCTGAAGGTTGGCCAGCGCCTCGATATCCCTGCCACCACATTGGCCTCGCAATGAGTGGTGGTTCGCGTATCCAGCTGCTCAGCCCGCGGCTGGCCAACCAGATTGCCGCCGGTGAAGTTGTCGAGCGGCCGGCCTCGGTGGCCAAGGAACTGCTGGAAAACAGCCTGGACTCCGGTGCCCGACGCATTGACGTGGAAGTGGAGCAGGGGGGCGTCAAGCTGCTGCGGGTGCGTGACGATGGCAGTGGTATTTCCGCCGACGACCTGCCGCTGGCCCTGGCCCGCCACGCCACCAGCAAGATCCGTGAACTGGAAGACCTCGAAGGGGTTTTGAGCCTGGGCTTCCGCGGCGAGGCCCTGGCCTCGATCAGCTCGGTGGCGCGCCTGACCCTGACTTCACGTACCGCCAGCGCGACCGAGGCCTGGCAGGTGGAAACCGAAGGCCGTGACATGACCCCGCGGGTCCAGCCGGCGGCGCATCCGGTCGGCACCTCGGTGGAGGTGCGCGACCTGTTCTTCAATACCCCGGCCCGGCGCAAGTTCCTCAAGGCCGAGAAGACCGAATTCGACCACCTGCAGGAAGTCATCCGGCGCCTGGCGCTGGCGCGCTTCGATGTCGGCTTCCACCTGCGCCACAACGGCAAGAGCGTCCTCAGCCTGCATGAGGCTCACGACGAAACTGCCCGGGCGCGGCGGGTCGGCGCCATCTGCGGCCCGGGCTTCATGGAGCAGGCGCTGCCGATCGATGTGGAGCGCAATGGCCTGCGCCTGTGGGGCTGGGTCGGCCTGCCGACTTTCTCGCGCAGCCAGGCCGACCTGCAGTATTTCTTCGTCAATGGCCGTGCGGTGCGCGACAAGCTGGTCGCCCATGCCGTGCGCCAGGCCTACCGCGATGTGCTGTTCAATGGTCGACACCCGACCTTCGTGCTGTTCCTGGAGCTGGAGCCCAACGGCGTCGACGTCAACGTGCATCCGACCAAGCATGAAGTGCGTTTCCGCGAAGGGCGCTCGGTGCACGATTTCCTCTATGGCACCCTGCATCGCGCCTTGGCCGACGTGCGCCCGGAAGACCAGCTGGCCGCGCCTGTCGCCGTGCCTGAAATCATCCGCGCCACCGGGCCGCAGGCCGGCGAGTTCGGCCCACAGGGCGAAATGCGTCTGGCCTCGCCGGTGCTCGAACCGCCACGTGCCCCGCAGCAGTCTTATGCTGGTGGCGGCAGTGGTGCGGGTTACCAGTACCAGTACACCCCGCGCCCTGCGCAACCGCTGCCGGCCGCCGAGGCGCAGGCAGTGTATCGCGAGTTCTACAAGCCGCTGGATGAGGGCGTGGTCCCGGCGTCGACGCTGCCCGAAAGCCACGGCGACATTCCCCCGCTGGGCTACGCCCTGGCGCAGCTCAAGGGCATCTATATCCTCGCCGAGAACGCCATCGGCCTGGTGCTGGTCGACATGCACGCAGCCCACGAACGCATCATGTACGAACGCCTGAAGGTGGCCATGGCCAGCGAAGGCCTCAGTGGCCAGCCGCTGCTGGTGCCCGAAACCCTGGCCCTGAGCCAGCGCGAAGCCGACTGCGCCGAAGAGCACGCGCAGTGGTTCCAGCGGCTGGGCTTCGAACTGCAGCGCCTGGGCCCGGAAACCCTGGCGATTCGCCAGATCCCGGCTTTGCTCAAGCAGGCCGAGGCCAACCGCCTGGTGCAGGATGTGCTCGCCGACCTGATGGAATACGGCACCAGCGACCGCATCCAGGCGCACCTGAACGAGCTGCTCGGCACCATGGCCTGCCACGGCGCCGTGCGCGCCAACCGGCGCCTGGCGATCCCCGAGATGAACGCCCTGCTGCGCGACATGGAAAACACCGAGCGCAGCGGCCAGTGCAACCACGGTCGGCCCACCTGGACCCAGATGGGCCTGGACGACCTGGACAAACTCTTCCTGCGCGGTCGATGACATGAGCGGCAAGCCCCCTGCAATATTCCTGATGGGCCCGACGGCAGCCGGCAAGACCGACCTGGCCATCGAACTGACCAAGGTTCTGCCCTGCGAGTTGATCAGTGTCGACTCGGCGCTGGTCTACCGCGGCATGGACATCGGTTCGGCCAAGCCTTCGAAGGAAATCCTCGCCGCCCATCCGCACCGGTTGATCGACATCCGCGACCCGGCCGAGAGCTACTCGGCCGCGCAGTTCCGTGCCGATGCCCTGGAGGCGATGGCCGAAATCACCGCACGCGGCAAGATCCCGTTGCTGGTGGGCGGCACCATGCTCTATTACAAGGCGTTGATCGATGGCCTGGCCGACATGCCGGCCGCCGATGCTGCGGTACGTGCCGAGCTGGAGGCCCAGGCCGAGGCCCTGGGCCTGGCCGAGCTGCACCGCCAGCTGGCTGAGGTCGACCCGGAATCGGCGGCACGCATACACCCCAACGACCCGCAACGGTTGATCCGCGCGCTGGAGGTATACCGGGTAAGTGGCGAGAGCATGACAGCCCATCGCCAGCGTCAATTCGCGGAAAGTCGCGACGCAGACGCAGGCGCTGGCGGACATTTGCCCTATACTGTCGCGAGTTTGGCGATTGCTCCTACAGATCGTCACATTTTGCATCAGCGAATTGCGTTACGATTTTCGCAAATGTTGGAACAGGGCTTTGTCGATGAGGTCCGATCGCTGCGAGCCAGAAGTGACTTGCACGCGGGGCTGCCGTCTATACGGGCAGTGGGGTATCGGCAAGTCTGGGACTACCTCGACGGCAAGCTGACTGAGAATGAGATGCGTGAACGCGGTATCATTGCCACCCGGCAGCTGGCCAAGCGGCAGTTTACCTGGTTGCGTGGCTGGCCTGACGTGCACTGGCTTGACAGCCTGGCCTGCGACAATCTGTCCCGCACCTTGAAATACCTCGGGGCCATCTCCATATTGAGCTGAGTCCCTGCTGATTGCCGTCTATTCTTGCGAAGGGGCGGCCTAATTTATCGATTTTCTTGATTTTCTATTATTGATCCTTACAGGAGTGCGGCATATGTCAAAAGGGCATTCGCTACAAGACCCTTACTTGAACACCTTGAGAAAAGAAAAGGTCCCGGTATCCATTTACCTGGTCAACGGCATCAAACTGCAGGGCTCGATCGAATCCTTCGACCAGTTCGTGGTACTGCTGAAGAACACCGTCAGCCAGATGGTCTACAAGCACGCCATCTCGACCGTGGTTCCTGCACGTCCGGTTCGCCTGCCAAGCCCGTCCGATTCCGAACACGGCGACAGCGAGCCAGGCAACGCCTGATAGGAGCCTGCATTGTTCTTTGAGCGCCACGGTGGTGGTGAGCGGGCGTTGCTCGTTCACTTGGAAGGTCAGAACCCTGAGGCGCGCGAAGACCCGCAGGAGTTTCAGGAGCTGGCATTGTCGGCCGGTGCCGACATCGTCTCGCTGGTCACGGTGTCAAGGCATCAGCCTTCCGCCAAATACCTGATTGGCAGCGGCAAGGTCGAAGAGTTGCACGACCTGGTCCATGCCGAACAGGTAGACCTGGTGATTTTCAATCACACCCTCACGCCCAGTCAGGAGCGCAACCTCGAACGTGTGTTCGAGTGCCGTGTGCTCGACCGTACCGGGCTGATCCTCGATATCTTCGCCCAGCGGGCGCGTACCCATGAAGGCAAGCTGCAGGTCGAACTGGCCCAGCTCGAGCACATGAGCACGCGACTGGTCCGCGGTTGGACCCACCTTGAACGACAGAAGGGTGGTATCGGCCTGCGCGGCCCGGGTGAAACCCAGCTGGAAACCGACCGTCGTCTGTTGCGGGTACGCATCCGCCAGATCAAGTCGCGCCTGGAGAAGGTGCGCAGCCAGCGCGAGCAGGCACGTCGCGGGCGCAAGCGCGCGGATATCCCGTCGGTGTCGCTGGTGGGTTATACCAACGCCGGCAAATCCACGCTGTTCAATGCCCTCACCGCATCCGAGGTGTATGCCGCGGACCAGCTGTTCGCCACCCTCGACCCCACCCTCCGTCGGCTCGAGCTGAACGACCTGGGGCCGATCGTGCTGGCAGACACCGTGGGTTTCATTCGCCACCTGCCGCACAAGCTGGTCGAGGCATTTCGGGCTACGCTCGAAGAGTCGAGCAACTCCGACCTGTTGCTGCATGTGATCGACGCCCATGAGCCAGAGCGCATGGAGCAGATCGAGCAGGTGTTGGCGGTGCTGGGCGAGATTGGTGCCGAAGGGTTGCCGATCCTCGAGGTGTATAACAAACTCGACTTGCTCGAAGAGGTCGAGCCGCAGATCCAGCGCAATGCCGATGGCAAGCCAGAGCGGGTCTGGGTATCGGCACGCGATGGGCGTGGCCTGGAGCTGGTCGGCCAGGCGATTGCCGAGTTGCTGGGGGATGATCTGTTTGTCGGTACCCTGTGTCTGGAGCAGCGTTTTGCCCGCTTGCGCGCGCAATTCTTTGCCCTGGGTGCCGTGCAGAGTGAAGCGCATGATGAAGAAGGGCGCAGCCTGCTGAGCGTGCGACTGCCCAGGGTGGAACTGAACCGCCTGGTCAGTCGCGAAGGCATGGAGCCGCAAGTGTTTGTCGAGCAACACACTTTGCAATAAATGCTCGTCGAGGTCGCCGGGCAGCAGTGACAGGCATTCTGTAGCATTGGACGGCGCGCCGTGGGCGCGTCTTTGCTTTATCAGATGGAGAGCGCTATGGCTTGGAACGAGCCGGGTGGCAACTCGAACAATCAGGATCCGTGGGGCGGTCGCCGTGGTGGCGGTGGCGGCGGTGGTGACAAGAAAGGTCCGCCGGATCTGGACGAGGCCTTCCGCAAATTGCAGGACAGCCTGAACGGCATGTTCGGCAGTGGCAAGAAACGTGGCGGCGGCGACCGCAATGTCGGCAAGGGCGGTGGCCTGGGCCTGCTGGGCATCGGCCTGGCGGTACTGGCTGCAATCTGGCTGTACAGTGCCGTGTATGTGGTCGACGAGCAGGAGCAGGCCGTGGTGCTGCGCTTCGGCAAGTACTATGAAACGGTCGGTCCCGGCCTGAACATCTACTTCCCGCCGATCGATCGCAAGTACATGGAAAACGTCACGCGCGAGCGTGCCTACACCAAGCAGGGCCAGATGCTGACCGAAGACGAGAACATCGTCGAGGTGCCGCTGACCGTCCAGTACAAGATCAGCAACCTGCAGGACTTCGTGCTTAACGTCGACCAGCCCGAGGTCAGCCTGCAGCACGCGACCGAAAGCGCCCTGCGCCACGTGGTGGGTTCCACCTCGATGGACCAGGTGCTGACCGAAGGCCGCGAGCAGATGGCCGTGGATATCCGCGAACGCCTGCAGCGCTTCCTCGACAACTACCGCACGGGTATCACCGTTACCCAGGTCAACGTGCAGAGCGCGGCAGCCCCGCGTGAAGTGCAGGAGGCCTTCGACGACGTGATCCGTGCCCGCGAAGACGAGCAGCGTGCGCGCAACCAGGCCGAGTCCTACGCCAACGGCGTGGTGCCGGAAGCGCGTGGTCAGGCCCAGCGCATCATCGAGGATGCCAACGGTTACCGTGACGAAGTCATTGCCCGTGCCAAGGGTGAGGCCGACCGCTTCAGCAAGCTGGTTGCCGAGTACCGCAAGGCTCCTGACGTGACCCGTCAGCGCCTGTACCTGGAGACCATGCAGGAGGTCTACAGCAATTCGAGCAAGGTCATGGTGGCGACCAAGGATGGGCAGAACAACCTGCTCTACCTGCCGCTGGACAAGATGGTCGAAGGCAGCCGCAACCCGTCCGCGCCAACCACCAGCGTGTCGCCATCGGTCAACGATGCGGCCGCTCGTGCGGCGCAGGACCTGCAACAGCAACAGCAGCCGCTGCGCACTAGGGAGAGCCGCTGATGAGCAACCGATCGCTGATCGCCCTGATCGCCGCCGTGGTCCTGGCCATCGTTGCCTGGAACAGCTTCTATATCGTGGCCCAGACCGAGCGTGCAGTAATGCTTCGCTTCGGTAAGGTGGTCCAGGCGGATGTCCAGCCGGGCCTGCACGTGAAGATTCCGTACGTGAACCAGGTACGCAAGTTCGACGCCCGCCTGATGACCCTCGACGCTCCGACCCAGCGGTTCCTGACCCTGGAGAAGAAAGCGGTGATGGTCGACGCCTACGCCAAGTGGCGCGTCAAGGATGCCGAGCGCTTCTACACTGCCACTTCCGGCATGAAGCAGATCGCCGACGAGCGTCTGTCGCGTCGTCTGGAAAGCGGCCTGCGTGACCAGTTCGGTAAACGCACCCTGCACGAGGTGGTTTCCGGTGAACGTGACGCGCTGATGGCTGACATCACTGCCTCGCTCAACCGCATGGCCGCCAAGGAGCTGGGTATCGAGGTGGTCGACGTACGCGTCAAGGCCATCGACCTGCCGAAGGAAGTCAACCGTAGCGTGTTCGACCGCATGAGCACCGAGCGTGAGCGTGAGGCCCGTGAGCATCGCGCCAAGGGTAACGAGCT
Source organism: Pseudomonas sp. Marseille-Q3773 (assembly GCF_916618955.1). Lineage (NCBI taxonomy): Bacteria > Pseudomonadati > Pseudomonadota > Gammaproteobacteria > Pseudomonadales > Pseudomonadaceae > Pseudomonas > Pseudomonas sp. Marseille-Q3773. Next base: position 3,836,761 of record NZ_OU745390.1, on the reverse strand, counting down.
GGCTGAGGGTATCCGTGCCGATGCCGACCGTCAGCGTCGTGTACTGCTGGCCGAGGCCTATCGCGAGGCAGAGGAAACCCGCGGTGACGGCGACGCCCAGGCGGCCGCCATCTACGCCAAGGCCTACACCCAGGACGCCGATTTCTATGCGTTCTACCGTAGCCTGCAGGCCTACCGCGAGAGCTTCTCGAGCAAGAGCGACGTGCTGGTCCTGGACCCGAAGAACGAATTCTTCCGCTTCCTGGACAAGAGCAAACCGTGATGCTCAGGCCCTGATTCCAATGCAGCGGCCCCCGCCTGGCAGCTAAAACGCCTGGCGGGGTGCATCCTGATGGAAAAGGGGTGTATGATGAGGCAGCCGGGAAATTTCCCGGCTTTTTTGCGTCTGCAAGGTTGATTGGCAAACCGCCAGTTGACGGTTTGGTCAGGTCGCATGGCAATTCGAGGGTATCGGGTACGGTGGCTGCGCTGGGATCAGTGCTGCCCGCTGCTGTGCGCGATACCGGCTTTACTGACGGCTCGCCTGCTGGCAAGCCACCCGGACCAGAGGGGAAATGGCGTAATGGCAACGGTAGACCGCTGGCTGCTGCCAGATGGCATCGAGGAAGTACTGCCACCTGAAGCTGCGCGCATCGAAATCGCGCGCCGCCAGGTGTTGGACCTGTTCCAGAGTTGGGGCTACGAACTGGTCGTCACCCCGCATATCGAGTACCTGGAGTCGCTGCTCACCGGCGCCGGCCAGGACCTGGATCAGCGCACCTTCAAGGTGGTGGACCCGCAGTCCGGCCGCCTGATGGGCTTCCGCGCCGACTTCACCCCGCAGGTGGCACGCATCGATGCCCACACCCTGCGCCGTGAAGGCCCGAGCCGCCTGTGCTATGCCGGCAGCGTGCTGCACGCCCAGCCGCGTGCCCTGTCCACCTCGCGCAGCCCGATCCAGCTGGGTGCCGAGTTGTACGGCGATGCCAGCCCTACCAGCGATGTCGAGGTCATCAGCCTGATGCTCGCCACGTTGCAACTGACCGATGTGCCGGATGTGCACATGGATCTCGGCCACGTCGGTATCTACCGTGGCCTGGCCCGCGCTGCCGGCCTGTCTGGTGCGGTCGAGCAGCAGCTGTTCGATGCCCTGCAGCGCAAGGCCGTCGATGAGGTCCAGGCGTTGACCGCCGACCTGCCGAAGGACCTGGGCAACATGCTGCGCGCGCTGGTCGAACTGTGCGGTGGTCGTGAAGTGCTGGCCGAGGCCCGCGTGCGCCTGGGCCGAGCCCCGGCCAGCGTGCTGGCGGCGCTGGATGACCTGCTGGCGATCGCCGATCGCCTGGCATCGCGTTTCCCCGAGCTGCCGTTGTACTTCGACCTCGGCGAACTGCGCGGTTACCACTACCACACCGGTGTGGTGTTCGCCGTGTTCGTGCCTGGCGAAGGCCAGTCGATCGCCCAGGGCGGGCGCTACGACGACATCGGCGCCGACTTTGGCCGGGCACGCCCGGCTACCGGTTTTTCCACGGATTTGAAGACCCTGGTCACACTGGGGCGAGCGGAGGTCGTATTGCCAACTGGCGGCATCTGGATGCCGGACAGTGGCGACGCGGCCCTCTGGCAGCAAGTCTGCCAGTTGCGCAACGAGGGCCAGCGTGTGGTTCAGGCCCTGCCTGGCCAGCCGTTGAGTGCTGCTCTCGAGGCGGATTGTGATCGGCAATTGATTCAGCAAGACGGGCGCTGGCAGGTTCTGCCGCTGACCCAGTGAGTTTCTGCGTCGGCAACAGGCCGACAACCAAGTTTGCGTGAATGAGGACCAATGTAATGGGTAAGAATGTCGTCGTCCTGGGCACCCAGTGGGGTGATGAGGGCAAAGGCAAGATCGTCGATCTGCTGACCGAACATGCTGCCGCCGTAGTGCGCTACCAGGGTGGCCACAACGCGGGTCACACCCTGGTGATCAACGGTGAAAAGACCGTTCTGCACCTGATTCCCTCGGGCATCCTGCGTGAAGGCGTACAGTGCCTGATCGGCAACGGCGTGGTCGTTGCACCGGACGCGCTGATGCGTGAAATCACCAAGCTGGAAGAGAAGGGCGTACCGGTGCGCGAGCGCCTGCGCATTTCCCCGGCTGCGCCGCTGATCCTGTCGTACCACGTGGCCCTGGACCAGGCCCGCGAAAAAGCCCGTGGCGAAGCCAAGATCGGCACCACTGGCCGTGGTATCGGCCCTGCCTATGAAGACAAGGTCGCCCGCCGCGGCCTGCGCGTGGGCGACCTGTTCCACCGTGAGCGTTTCGCTGCCAAGCTGGGTGAGCTGCTGGACTACCACAACTTCCAGCTGGTGAACTACTACAAAGAACCGGCCATCGACTTCCAGCAGACCCTGGACGAGTGCATGGCCTACGCGGAACAGCTCAAGCCGATGATGCTCGACGTCACTGCCGAGCTGCACAACCTGCGTCGTGCCGGCAAGGACATCATGTTCGAAGGCGCCCAGGGTTCGCTGCTGGACATCGACCACGGTACCTACCCGTACGTCACCAGCTCCAACACCACCGCTGGCGGTATCTCCACCGGCTCCGGCGTTGGTCCGATGTACCTCGACTACATCCTCGGTATCACCAAGGCCTACACCACTCGCGTGGGTTCCGGTCCGTTCCCGACCGAACTGTTCGACGAGACTGGCGCTACCCTGGCCAAGCGTGGCCACGAGTTCGGTTCCACCACTGGCCGTGCCCGCCGTTGCGGCTGGTTCGATGCCGTCATCCTGCGTCGCGCCATCGACGTCAACAGCATCTCGGGCATCTGCCTGACCAAGCTGGACGTTTTGGACGGCCTGGAAACCATCAACATCTGCGTGGGCTACAAGAACGAGAACGGTGCCGTCATCGACGCGCCTTCCGATGCCGACAGCTACATCGGCCTGGAGCCGGTGTACGAAGAGATGCCAGGCTGGAGCGAGTCGACCCTGGGCGTGAAAACCCTGGAAGAACTGCCAGCCAATGCGCGCGCCTACATCAAGCGCATCGAAGCGCTGATCGGTGCGCCGATCGACATCATCTCCACCGGCCCGGACCGCAACGAGACCATCGTGCTGCGTCATCCGTTCGCCTGATCTGCCCGCCAGGCTGATCTGACGCCGTGGTCCTGAAAGGGGCCGCGGCGTTTTCATCTGTGTCTCACGCCCTGTGCGAGCGGGACCACCCACGCTGAGCTGCCAGCCAACCTTGCTGAACCTTGGCGCTTATCCCTGCTGCCCCCGGCACAACCCTTGCTGTAATAAGTTTCTGAAGATGCCATCAAAGTAGTGGCGCCAGAATACACGAGGGTTTCACCGTGTCTGCCATCCTCTCTCTGTTACGAAGCCGCCTTCTGCGGCCTGTGTTTGTTGCCCTTGGTATCGCACTTTTGGTGCAAGTGCTGGTAGCCGTTGCGCTTACCCGCAGCACGGTCACGTCACTGGAGGCCGAACTGGGCGAGCGCCTGGGTAACGACAGCCGCGAACTCGCCAGCGATCTGGAGCAAGCCGGGCAAGATGTCCGCTCGGGCCTCGACAGCCTGTCCAGCAGCACCCGCCAGCGCCTGAGTGCAGGGTTGTCGGCACGCCTGCAAAGCGAACAGCAGCAACTTCGCGGCACCCTGGAGAAGAACCTCAAGGACTCCACCAACGATATGGCCCAGCTGCTGGCCTCGGTGGCCCCGCGTGCGATCTGGGACAACGATGTACCGGTGCTCTCGGACTTTGCCCGGCGTGCTCAGCGCAACCCCAACGTGTTGTTCGTGGTGTATGACGATGCCCAGGGCCAGCACCTGACCCGCTACCTGAACCGGCAGAACCCGATCAACCAGGCGTTGATGGACAAAGGCCAGGGCGAGCGCGCGCTGGACAAGGTAATCGATGCCGCCCGACGTGACCCGGCGGTGTATTTCGTCGAAGCTTCGATCAGCCCCAATGGCGCGGAAATCGGCAAGGTGATCATGGGCGTTTCCACGGCCGGCATCGATCAGGAGCTCAAGGCCCTCGACCAGCGCTTCAGCGCCCTGATCGCCAGCGGCGAGCAGCTGGTCGGCGATAGCCTGGTCGGTGCTGCTGCCGAGAGTGGCAAGACCCTGCGCGAGCGTCTGGAGAAGGCGCAGGGCAGTGCTGCTGCCATGCAGGCCAACACCGCCCAGACCGTGCGCGATGCCGCTGCCGAGCTGCGCTGGCGTATCGGCCTGGGCCTGGTACTGGTCGGGCTGGGCGTTCTGCTGGTGGTGGCCGTGGTGCTGGGTCGCCGGGTGCTGAGCAAGTTGCGCCTGTTGATTGCCGCCCTCGACGACCTGGCGGCCGGCGAGGGCGACCTGACCAAGCGCGTGCCGCTCGACAGCCGCGACGAAATCGGTGACATGGCCTCGGCGGTTAACCGCTTCGTCGACAAGCTGCAACCCATCGTCCGCGAGGCCGGCGAGGTGGCGCAGCGTACCGGAGTCGAGATCGGTGCGATGGCCCAGCGCAATGCCGGCGCCGATGCTGCCGCTGCGCTGCAGCGCGATGAAGTGGCGGCCAGCCTGCGCGACCTGTCGAGCATGGCTGATGAGGCGCAGGCTGAAAGCCATGCGATGCAGGCGGCGCTGCAACAAGTGGTGGACATTCGTCAGGCCACCGATGAAAACAGCCGCACCTCGACCCAACTGGCTGGCTTGATCGAGAACCTGGCCGGGCAGGTGGAGACCGGCTCGCAGGTAATCGAGCGGCTGGCCAAGCAGAGTGAACAGATTGAAGTGGTGCTGACGGTGATCCACGGTATTGCCGAACAGACCAACCTGTTGGCACTAAACGCTGCCATCGAGGCGGCCCGGGCCGGCGAGACCGGGCGCGGGTTCGCCGTTGTGGCTGATGAAGTGCGGGCGTTGGCGAGCAAGACGCAAAGCTCCACCGGGGACATCCAGGCACATATCGCCGCCTTGCAGAAAGGTGCCAAGGAAGCCGTGGCGACCATCAGCCAGGCCGGGCTCAAGGCCAGTGAGGGGCTGCTGGTGCTGCGTGACAATGAACGTCGTCAGCAGTCAGTGCAGGCGGCGGTCGAGCAGGTGCATGCGGCCATCGGCCTGGCGACCCGGGCAGCCGAACAGCAGGCCCATGGTGCGCAGGCAGTACGGGGGCGAGTGGAGAACATCCACGCACAGGCCGAGCGCTCGGCCGAGGTGGTGATGCAGACCACGGCCAGCAGCAAGGTGCTGGATGACCTGGCTGCGCAACTGCGGGCAAGCCTGGGCCAGTTCAGAGCCTGACGCTCCTGCCAGGGGCGGTGTTGCTATGATGGCGGCGACAGATGACAAAGGGGAGTTGTTCATGTCTGCCCCACTGGTCGCCGCCCCGGCGGAGCTGGATTTTCTTCATTGCGATGGCATCGTCGTCACTGCGCCAATGACCGCCTTCCAAGCCTACTGCGCCATGACCTCTCACATCCCGGGCTGGCTGGCCGTGGCCTTCCGCCTGCGCGATGGCATCTCGCGGCGGTTCCATGTTGCCGCCATCCACGGTTTCTCATCACGCAGCCCCGAGCAGGTGCCGTTGGTGGGCGAGCTTCTGGATTTCTTCACTGTCGAGGCGATCAGCTGTCAGCAACTGGTCCTGACTTCGCGCGACACGCACCTGGCGGTCATGGTGAGCCTGGACCTGGCTGAAGCAGGGCAGGGGCGGCAACACTTGCGCGTAACCACCTCGGAGCGGTGCTTCAACAGGTTCGGCCGCCTCTACATGCTGCCGGTCGGCAAGGCTCACGGGCCTATCGTGCGGCGCATGCTGCGTAACATCGGCTGAAGGCCGCTTCGCGGGCAAGCCCGCGAAGCAGGTTACGCCTTGTTCAGATACATCCGCGTAGTCAGCAGGTAGACCGGCAACCCTGACACCACGATCAGCAGTGCCGCATAAGGCGCTGCGGCCGCGAACTCGACGTTGGCGGTATGGGCCCACACCTCGGTGGCCAAGGTGGTCATGCCGGTAGGGCTGAGCAGCAATGTCGCGGTCAATTCCTTCATGGCATCCAGAAACACCAGGGCAAAGGCCGCAGCCATCGCCGGGAAGATGATCGGCAAGGTCACCCGGCAGAACGCGGCAAAACTGTTCGCGCCCAAGGTGCGTGCGGCTTCCTCCAGTGTCGGCGAAGCCTTGTTCAGCGCAGTACGCACAGGCGACTGGGCCAGTGGCAGGAACAGCAGCGCGTAGGCGAGCAACAACAAGGCCGTGGTCTGGTACAGCGCCGGTACATAGTGCAGGGCGAAAAACACCAGGGTCAGGGCAATCACCAGGCCGGGCAGGGCGTGCAGCAGGTACGGCAGGCGTTCGGCCCAAATTGCCAGGCGGCCTTTGTAGCGCACTACCAGGAAGCTGATCGGCAGCGCCAGGAGCACGCAGAAGCCGGCACCACCAAGCGACACCGACAGCGAGGTGAACAGCGCCTTGGAAATGGCCGCTACCGGGAAGGCCGCTGATGAGCCCACGCTCAGCCAGTAGCCGAGCATGGCCAGCGGAATACCGCTACCCAGCACTGCCAGGGCGACACAGAACAGCTGCGCCAGTACGGCCCAGCCGCGTAGCCGCACCGGCTGCGCGCGGCGTGCCACGCCCTGGCCGATGCGCACGTGGCGGGCCTTGCCGCGCACGCGCAGTTCCAGCCACAGCATCACCAGGCACAGCGCCAGCAGTACGGCCGAGAGCATGGCCGCATTGGCATTGCTGAACTCCAGTTCGAACTGCTGGTAGATCGCCGTGGTGAAGGTCTGCAGGCCGAGAATCGACAGCGCGCCGAACTCCACCAGCATGTGCAAGGCAATCAACAGCGCACCGCCGAGCATCGATGGCCACAGCAGCGGCACGGTGACCTTGACGAATACGCTCCAGCGGCTGCAACCCAGGGTGCGTGCCGATTCCTCCAGCGAGGTATCGAGGTTGCGCAGGGTGGCCGCCACTGGCAGGAAAACCAGCGGGTACTTGGACAGGGCCATGACCAGGATCGCCCCGCCCAGGCCTTCGAAGTCCGAGCTCAGCGATACCCAGGTGAAACTGCTGACGAACGACGGTACGGCGAACGGCAGGCACAGCACCACGCCCCACAGCCTGCGGCCGGCCAGGTTGCTGCGCTCCAGCAACCAGGCCAGGACCAGGCCGACCACCATGCAGGCCAGCGTCACCCCGACCATCAGCATCAGGGTGTTGCGCATCAGCCCCCAGACAAACGGCCGCCATAGCAGGTGCAACGCCTCACGCCAGCCGGCTTCCCAGGCTTTGATGGCGACATACAGCAGTGGCAGCATGCTCATCGCCACCAGGAACAGCACAGGCAGCACTACCCAGATGGAGGGGCGCTTGCGGCGCGGTACGAAGCGTACCGGCACCGGCTCGGACAGGGCGGCAGTCATCAGAGCAGGCCGACCTCGCGCTCAAGCTCGATGGCTTCCTCGGCATTGCCCAGGTCCGCCGGCGAAATCTTCGGCGGGCGCAGCTCTTCGAACGGTTTCAGGCCACGGTCGGAGACCATGCCCTTGTGCAGCGGGTATTCGGCGGTAGTCTGGGTGATGACGCGCTGGCCTTCTTCGCTGGCCATCCAGTTGAGCAGGGCCTGGGCTTCCTTCGGGTGCTTGCTGGCCTTGACCGCTGCAGCTCCGGAGATGGTTACCAGGTTGCCGGCATCACCATCGGCCAGGTAGTACAACCTGGAATCGAGCTTGCCGCGCTCGCGTTCCAGGGCGTACCAGTAATAGTTGTTCACCAGCACCGCGGCGACTTCGCCTTTTTCCACGGCCTTCAGGGCGACCATGTTGTTGGTGTAGGTCTTGCCGAAGGCTTTCAGGCCGGTCAGCCATTCTTCGGTGGCTTCACGGCCGTGCATCTTCAGGATGGCCACAGCCTGTTCCTGGAATGCGCCGCTGGTGGGTACATAGCCGACGCGGCCATCCCATTCAGGGCCGGCGAAATCCATGACGGTAGTCGGCAGGTCTTTCTCGTCGATCTTCTTCGGGTTGTACACGACCACGCGGGTGCGTGCCGTGACGCCCATCCAGGTGCCGTTGGCGCCAACATATTCCTTGGGCAGCATGTTCAGCGTGGCATCGTCGATCTTTGCCAGCAGGCCCAGCTCGCCCAGGTTGTTCAGGGGCGGGGACTCTTCGGTGTAGATAATGTCGGCCGGCGAGCGGTCGCCTTCCTCAATGATCTGGCTGGCCAGCTGGTTGCTGCTGCCCTTGCGGATGTTGATGTGGATACCGGTCTTGGCCTCGTAGGCCTTGGCGATGGCTTCGCCGATTTCCTTGTGCTGGCCGTTGTACATGGTCAGGGTGACCGGTGCATCTGCCATGGCGGCCGGAGCGCCGATGACCAGGCTCAGCACGGCGGCGGCCAAGGTTCGCATCAGCGGTTGCGGGCGGATCGTCATGCGGGTACTTCCTCGCTTACGGCTACATATTTGGAAACAATGGTAAACGAAATCGTTTCTCAAGTGGCCGGATGAGGAGAAATTCATGGGCGGATCGCCTTGGGCCTTGCTGCGCCTGTGAGATCGAGCGCCAGAGCAATCCCGGCAGGAGAGGGCGAGACAAAAATCGCAGGCAAGAAAAAACCCACTAGCAAGCTAGTGGGTTTTTGTATGGTGCCCAGGAGAAGACTCGAACTTCCACGACCGTTAAGTCACTGATACCTGAAACCAGCGCGTCTACCAATTCCGCCACCTGGGCAAAGCTTTACATCGTCTGGAGAAGGCGACTATCGTTCGCTTTCACACAGTAGCAACAGATCCTTGGTCATCTATTGCTTGAAAATATTTGGTGCCCAGGAGAAGACTCGAACTTCCACGGCCGTTAAGCCACTGATACCTGAAACCAGCGCGTCTACCAATTCCGCCACCTGGGCACACATTCGAGATAAAAGATGCTTTACAGCGTCGCCTATCTCTACTACAACTTCGGGGTTGTCCGTCGTTGTGGTGCGCACTATACGGACGGTCCGGGGGGCTGTAAACCCCCTGAGCAAAAAAAATTTCAAAAAATTCAACTTGTTGATTCCGCAGGCCTATTCCTGTCCGCACGAGGTGCCGGTGGGGCTGTCCAAGGCTGACATTTCCGGTTTCAATACGCCTATGCCAGAATTCCTATCTATATACCCCAAGGTGAACCCCTTCTGATGGCCGATTGGCAATCCCTCGATCCCGAGGCCGCTCGCGAAGCGGAAAAATACGACAACCCCATTCCCAGCCGTGAGCTGATCCTGCAGCGCCTCGCCGACCGCGGCGAACCGGCCGCGCGCGAGGAGCTGGCGGCCGAGTTCGGTCTTCACGACGAAGACCAGATCGAAGCCCTGCGCCGCCGCCTGCGTGCCATGGAGCGTGACGGCCAGCTTATCTATACCCGGCGCGGCACTTATGCCCCGGTAGACAAGCTGGACCTGATCTGCGGCCGCGTCTCTGGCCACCGTGACGGCTTCGGCTTCCTGATCCCGGATGACGGCAGCGAAGACCTGTTCCTCAGCCCGACGCAGATGCGCCTGGTATTCGACGGTGACCGCGGCCTGGCCCGCGTGTCTGGCGTCGACCGCCGTGGCCGCCGCGAAGGCGTGCTGGTCGAGATCATTTCCCGTGCCCACGAAAGCGTGGTCGGCCGTTACTTCGAAGAAGGCGGCATCGGCTACGTGACCCCGGACAACCCGAAGATCCAGCAGGAAGTGCTGGTCACCGCCGGGCGCAATGGTGGCGCGAAGATCGGCCAGTTCGTCGAGATCAAGATCACCCACTGGCCAACCCCACGCTTCCAGCCGCAAGGCGACGTGGTCGAAGTCATCGGCAACTACATGGCGCCGGGCATGGAAATCGACGTTGCCCTGCGCAGCTACGACATCCCGCACGTCTGGCCCAAGGAAGTGATCAAGGAAGCGCGCAAGTTCCGCTCCGAAGTCGAAGAGAAGGACAAGGAGAAGCGGGTCGACCTTCGTCACCTGCCGTTCGTCACCATCGACGGCGAGGACGCCCGCGACTTCGACGACGCCGTGTATTGCGAGCCGCTGGGCAAGCTTCGCCTGTTCTCCGGCGGCTGGCGCCTGTATGTGGCCATCGCCGATGTGTCCAGCTACGTGCGCCTGGGCTCGGCCCTGGACGTCGAAGCCCAGCAGCGCGGTAACTCGGTGTACTTCCCCGAGCGTGTGGTGCCGATGCTCCCCGAGGAGCTGTCGAACGGCCTGTGCTCGCTGAACCCGCATGTCGATCGGCTGGCCATGGTCTGTGAAATGACCATGAACAAGGCCGGGCAGATGGTCGACTACCAGTTCTACGAAGGCGTCATCCACTCCCACGCCCGCCTGACCTATAACAAGGTCAGCAGCATGCTCGAGCACTCCCGTACCCGTGAGGGCAAGGCGCTGCGCGAGGAGTACAAGGCAGTCGTGCCGGACCTGAAGAACCTGTACAACCTGTACAAGGTGCTGGTGGCCGCACGCCACACCCGTGGCGCGATCGACTTCGAGACCCAGGAAACCCGCATCATCTTCGGCGACGAGCGCAAGATCGCGGAAATCCGCCCGACCGTGCGCAACGACGCCCACAAACTGATCGAGGAGTGCATGCTGGCGGCCAACGTGGCCACCGCCGAATTCCTGCAGAAGCATGGCGTGCCTGCGTTGTACCGCGTGCACGATGGGCCGCCGCCGGAGCGTCTGGAAAAGCTACGCGCCTTCCTCGGCGAGCTGGGCCTGACCCTGCACAAGGGCAAGGACCCGTCGCCGAAGGATTACCAGGCCCTGCTGGCGAGCATCGCCGGGCGCCCGGACTTCCACCTGATCCAGACCGTGATGCTGCGCTCGCTGAGCCAGGCGGTGTACAGCACCGAAAACAACGGCCACTTCGGCCTGAACTACGAAGCGTACACCCACTTCACCTCGCCGATCCGCCGTTACCCGGACCTGCTGGTGCACCGCGCCATCCGCAGCATCATCCGCTCCCGGGTCGATACACCGCACGTCAAGCGTGCCGGCGCCATGAGCATTCCCAAGGCACGTATCTACCCGTACGACGAGAATACGCTCGAGCAACTCGGCGAGCAGTGCTCCATGACCGAGCGCCGGGCCGACGAAGCCACTCGTGACGTGGTCAACTGGCTCAAGTGCGAGTACATGAAAGACCGCGTGGGCGAGACCTTCCCGGGCGTGATCACTGCAGTGACCGGGTTCGGCCTGTTCGTCGAGCTGACCGATATCTATGTAGAAGGCCTGGTGCACGTGAGTGCGCTGCCGGGGGACTACTATCACTTCGATCCGGTGCACCACCGCCTGTCCGGCGAACGTACCGGACGCAGCTTCCGCCTGGGTGACACGATCGAAGTCAAGGTGATGCGCGTCGACCTGGACGAGCGCAAGATCGACTTCGAGGTGTCGGTAACCACCCTTGCCGCTCCGATCGGCCGCAAGCAGCGTGGCACCGCGCCGGCTGCCGCCCAGGCCGAGCAGGCACCGCTCGAAGCCAAGGCCACGCCGAAGCCGCGCAGCCGCAAGAGCGAGACTGCCGAGGCATACTTCCCGAAAGACGCCGTGCAGCGTAACGCCGAAGTGCGCAAGAGCCGAGAAATGAAGAAGGCGCTGATGAGCGAGGCGCGCAGCAGCGGCCATGCCGGCAGCAAGTCGGACAAGGGCGGCAAGACCTCTGGCAAGCCGACCAAGCACCGTAAAGGGCCGTCGAAGTCCGGCGCGCCACGCAAGAGCAAGAACAAGTCATGAGTCAGCTGGAAAAGATCTACGGCGTTCACGCCGTGCAGGCATTGCTGCAGCACCATCCGAAGCGGGTCAAGCAGATCTGGCTGTCGGAAGGGCGCAGCGAGCCGCGCATCCAGGCGTTGCTGGCGCTGGCCGCCGAAAACCGCGTGGCGGTTGGCCAGGCCGAACGTCGCGAGCTGGATGCCTGGGTCGAAGGCGTGCACCAGGGCGTGGTTGCCGAGGTGAGCCCGAGCCAGGTGTGGGGCGAGCTGATGCTCGAGGAATTGCTCGAACGCAGCGAAACGCCGCCGCTGATCCTGGTGCTGGACGGCGTCACCGACCCGCATAACCTCGGTGCCTGCCTGCGTACCGCCGACGCGGCCGGTGCCACGGCGGTGATCGTGCCCAAGGACAAGTCCGCAACCCTGACCCCGGTGGTGCGCAAGGTAGCCTGCGGTGCGGCGGAAGTGATCCCGCTGGTGGCCGTGACCAACCTGGCGCGCACCCTGGAGAAGTTGCAGCAGCGTGGCCTGTGGGTGGTCGGTACTGCTGGCGAAGCCGAGCAGGAGATCTACCAGCAGGACCTGACCGGGCCGCTGGTGATGATCATGGGCGCGGAAGGCAAGGGCATGCGCCGGCTGACCCGTGAACATTGCGATTTCCTGGTGAAGCTGCCGATGGCCGGTAGCGTCAGCAGCCTGAACGTCTCGGTGGCGACCGGAGTCTGCCTGTTCGAGGCCGTGCGCCAGCGCCAGGCCAAACGCTGATCTTCAGCCTGTACCGGCGTAAACCCGCTCCCACAGGGATCGCACAAGGACTAAGCCCTGTGGGGTATCTGTGGGAACGGTTTACCCGCGAAAGAGCCGGCAGTCTGTAATGTGTTTCAGGCTGTTCAAATATTCACCAGTCACCTTGCTTGTACGCCTCGCCTTCTCTACAATTGCGCCCCTTGCCGAGCTGGCAGGTGCGCATGTGCCTCTACTCCCTGGCAAGACACACCAGTGTCATTCACTCCTTGTCTGACCAGATCCACTGGCAGACTACTAACCCGTAAGGAGCATTCATGCGTCATTACGAAATCATCTTCCTGGTTCACCCGGACCAGAGCGAGCAAGTCGGCGGCATGGTTGAGCGTTACACCAAGCTGATCGAAGAAGATGGTGGCAAGATCCACCGCCTGGAAGACTGGGGCCGTCGTCAACTGGCCTACGCAATCAACAATGTTCACAAGGCTCACTACGTGATGCTGAACGTTGAGTGCACCGGCAAGGCCCTGGCCGAGCTGGAAGACAACTTCCGCTACAACGATGCCGTTATCCGTAACCTGGTCATCCGTCGCGACGAAGCCGTTACCGGCCAGTCCGAGATGCTGAAGGCTGAAGAAAACCGCAGCGAGCGCCGTGAGCGTCGTGAGCGTCCTGAGCATGCTGAATCCGCCGACGGCGACGACAGCAATGACAGCGACTCCAGCGATAACGCTGACGAGTAATCCACGGACCTTTAGAGGAGCCTATTAAATGGCACGTTTCTTCCGTCGTCGTAAATTCTGCCGCTTCACTGCTGAAGACGTGAAAGAGATCGACTTCAAAGATCTCAACACCCTGAAAGCTTACGTATCCGAAACCGGCAAGATCGTTCCAAGCCGTATCACCGGTACCAAAGCTCGTTATCAGCGTCAGCTGGCTACCGCTATCAAGCGCGCCCGCTTCCTGGCCCTGCTGCCCTACACCGACAGCCACGGCCGCTGAGACCGGGTCGTCGACAAGCAGTAAGGGATTAGCATGCGAGCGTTAGCAAGTTTCATCATGCGCGGTCGTGTGCAGGCCACCCTGGTGGTGGTCATCAGTGCGGTATTGCCGCTGCTGTTCTGGTTGAGTGCCGCTGCCGGCAGCCTTGTGCTGCTGCGGCGTGGGTTCAAGGATGCTACTACGGTCATCGCCGGCGGCCTGCTGGCCGGGCTGGCCGTGTGGGTCATGGGCGATCCGATCACCTTCCTGGTGATCGCGGGTGCCCTGGGCCTGGCTGCGCTGCTGCGCGCCGAGCATCCCTGGAGCCGGGTGTTGGTGGTCAGTGCCGTGTTCGCCGTGGCTTTCAGCCTCGTGCTCGATCTGGCGCTGGCGCAAACCTTCGACGGGCTGGCCAAGGCGTTTGCCGACGCCATGCCGAAAATCGAAGGGCAACCGGTGCTTTCCGGTGAGCTGATCCGCCCCGTGCTGGTCGCTTCCACAGCAGTGACGGTGCAATTGTTCAGCGTGTTGGCCCTGGTGCTGGCGCGCTACTGGCAGGCAGCGTTGTACAACCCTGGAGGCTTCGGTCGCGAGTTTCGCGCCCTGAAGTTGCCGAAACAGACCATGGCGGTCTTGGTGGCAGTGATGGTGGTGGCCCCGTTCATCGGGCCGCAGTTCATCGTCCTGGCATCGGCCTCGAGCCTGGTCCTGGTGCTGGCCGGCATCGCCTTGATGCACGGGCTGGTGGCGCAGGGCCGACTGGCCGGTTTCTGGCTGGTGGGGATGTACGTGACGTTGCCGCTGATCATGCAGCTGATTTATCCGTTGCTGGTGGTTTTGGCCATTGTCGACAGCCTGATTGATTTTCGCGGTCGCAAGTCCCCCAAGGGGAATGACTCCGCGAACGGTGAAGGTTAAAAGTTAAGAGGTTTTACCAAATGGAACTGATCCTGCTGGAAAAAGTCGCTAACCTGGGCAACCTGGGCGACAAAGTAAAGGTTAAGGCTGGTTACGGCCGTAACTTCCTGCTGCCATTCGGCAAGGCCACCGTTGCCAACGCCGCCAACCTGGCTGCGTTCGAAGAGCGTCGCGCCGAGCTGGAAAAAGCAGCCGCTGACAAGAAAGCTTCGGCTGAAAGCCGCGCTGCCCAACTGGCCGAGCTGGAAGTGACCATCACTGCCACCGCTGGCGACGAAGGCAAGCTGTTCGGTTCGATCGGCACCCACGACATCGCTGACGCCCTGACCGCCTCCGGCGTTGAAGTGGCCAAGGCTGAAGTTCGTCTGCCGAACGGCACCATCCGTCAGGTTGGCGAATACGACGTAGCCGTGCACCTGCACAGCGACGTTGAAGCCACCGTACGTGTGGTCGTCGTAGCTGCCTAAGCTGCGCTGACTGGCTGGCTCCTGGTGAGCCGGGCGGTTAACATCGGGCACGGTCCTGTTTTTGACAGGCCGTGCCCTTTGTCTTTTTCATCCTCAAGAATTCTTTCGTGGCCATGAACGAGATCACCACCCCCGAACAGCTTGACCTGCAAACCGCAGCCCTGAAGGTGCCGCCGCATTCCATCGAGGCCGAACAGGCCGTGCTCGGTGGCCTGATGCTGGATAACAACGCCTGGGAGCGCGTACTGGACCAGGTGTCGGATGGCGATTTCTACCGGCATGACCACCGCCTGATCTTCCGTGCCGTGCACAAGCTGGCGGACGCCAACCAGCCCTTCGACGTGGTCACGTTGCATGAGCAGCTCGACAAGGAAGGCTTGTCCTCGCAGGTCGGCGGCCTGGCGTACCTGGCCGAACTGGCCAAGAACACCCCGTCGGTGGCCAACATCAAAGCCTACGCCGCGATCATTCGCGAGCGTGCCACCCTGCGCCAGCTGATCAGTATCAGTACCGATATCGCCGACAACGCATTCAACCCGCAAGGGCGCAATGCCGAAGAGATTCTCGACGATGCCGAGCGGCAGATCTTCCAGATCGCCGAGGCGCGGCCGAAAACCGGCGGCCCGGTAGGGGTCAACGAACTGTTGACCATGGCCATCGACCGTATCGACACGCTGTTCAACTCCGACAGCGACATCACCGGTGTTTCCACCGGCTTCACCGACCTGGACGAGAAGACCAGCGGCCTGCAGCCGGCCGACCTGATCATCGTTGCCGGCCGTCCGTCGATGGGCAAGACCACCTTCGCCATGAACCTGGTGGAGAACGCCGTGCTGCGTACCGACAAGGCGGTGCTGGTGTTCTCCCTCGAGATGCCAGGTGAATCGCTGATCATGCGTATGCTGTCGTCGCTGGGCCGTATCGACCAGACCAAGGTGCGTTCCGGCCAGCTCGACGACGACGACTGGCCGCGCCTGACTTCGGCGGTGAACCTGCTCAACGACCGCAAGCTGTTCATCGACGACACCGCCGGCATCAGCCCCTCGGAGATGCGCGCGCGCACCCGGCGCCTGGCGCGTGAACACGGCGAAATTGCCATGATCATGGTCGACTACCTGCAGCTGATGCAGATCCCCGGTTCGGCCGGTGACAACCGTACCAACGAGATTTCCGAGATCTCCCGCTCGCTCAAGGCCCTGGCCAAGGAGTTCAACTGCCCGGTCATCGCCCTGTCGCAGCTGAACCGCTCCCTGGAACAGCGGCCGAACAAACGCCCGGTGAACTCCGACTTGCGTGAATCCGGTGCGATCGAGCAGGACGCCGACGTGATCATGTTCGTCTACCGCGACGAGGTGTATCACCCCGAGACCGAGCACAAGGGCGTGGCGGAGATCATCATCGGCAAGCAGCGTAACGGCCCTATCGGCTTCGTGCGCCTGGCGTTCATCGGCAAGTACACCCGCTTCGAGAACCTTGCGCCGGGCATGTACAACTTCGACGACGACGAATAACGGGGCGCGCGCAGGAGCGGCGTTGTTCATCGGTATCCATGAATCCGACAACCATCGTCGGATTTGGTCAAAATTTGTGCTATATTCCGCGCCCGCGATTTTCCTGCACACCAGAACCGGTCACTGACATGCAAGCAGCCAAACCACTCTACGACTATCCCAAGTACTGGGCCGAATGCTTCGGGCCAGCACCTTTCCTGCCGATGAGCAGGGAGGAGATGGATCTGCTCGGCTGGGATTCCTGCGACATCATCATCGTGACCGGCGATGCCTACGTCGACCACCCATCGTTCGGCATGGCCATCATCGGCCGCCTGCTGGAGGCCCAGGGCTTCCGCGTGGGCATCATCGCCCAGCCGAACTGGCAGTCGAAAGACGACTTCATGAAGCTCGGCGAGCCGAACCTGTTCTTCGGCGTGGCTGCGGGCAACATGGACTCGATGATCAACCGCTACACCGCGGACAAGAAGATTCGTTCCGACGACGCCTACACGCCCGGCGGCCTGGCCGGCAAGCGCCCGGACCGCGCCAGCCTGGTCTACAGCCAGCGCTGCAAGGAAGCCTACAAGCACGTGCCGATCGTGCTGGGTGGCATCGAAGCGTCGCTGCGCCGGATCGCCCACTACGACTACTGGCAGGACAAGGTTCGCCATTCGATCCTGATCGACGCCAGCGCCGACATCCTGTTGTTCGGCAACGCCGAGCGTGCAGTGGTTGAGGTAGCTCAGCGCCTGGCCAGTGGCGAGAAGATCGAAAGCATCACTGACGTACGCGGTACTGCCTTCGTGCGCCGCGATACTCCCGAAGGCTGGTACGAGATCGATTCCACGCGCATCGACCGCCCGGGCCGCGTGGACAAGATCATCAACCCGTACGTGAACACCCAGGACACCCAGGCCTGCGCCATCGAGCAGGCCAAGGGCGAGGTGGAAGACCCGAACGAAGCCAAGGTGGTGCAGATTCTCGACAGCCCGCGCATGACCCGCGACAAATCGGTCATCCGCCTGCCGTCGTTCGAGAAGGTGCGTAACGACCCGGTGCTGTATGCCCACGCCAACCGTGTGCTGCACCTGGAAACCAACCCCGGCAACGCCCGCGCCCTGGTGCAGAAGCATGGTGAAGTGGATGTGTGGTTCAACCCGCCACCCATCCCCATGACCACCGAGGAAATGGACTACGTGTTCGGCATGCCGTACGCCCGTGTGCCGCACCCGGCCTATGGCAAAGAGCGCATCCCTGCCTACGAGATGATCCGTTTCTCGGTGAACATCATGCGCGGCTGCTTCGGTGGCTGCACCTTCTGCTCGATCACCGAGCACGAAGGCCGCATCATCCAGAACCGTTCGCACGAGTCGATCCTGCACGAGATCGAGGAGATGCGCGACAAGGTGCCGGGCTTTACCGGCGTGGTTTCCGACCTGGGCGGCCCGACCGCCAACATGTACCGCATCGCCTGCAAGAGCCCTGACATCGAGAAGCACTGTCGCAAGCCGTCGTGCGTATTCCCTGGCATCTGCGAGAACCTCAACACCGACCACAGCTCGCTGATCGAGCTGTACCGCAAGGCGCGTGCCCTGCCAGGTGTGAAGAAGATCCTGATTGCTTCGGGCCTGCGTTACGACCTGGCCGTGGAGTCGCCGGAATACGTCAAGGAGCTGGTCACCCACCATGTCGGTGGCTACCTGAAAATCGCCCCGGAGCACACCGAGCGTGGCCCGCTGGACAAGATGATGAAGCCGGGCATCGGTACCTACGACCGCTTCAAGCGTATGTTCGAGAAGTTCTCGAAAGAGGCGGGCAAGGAGCAGTACCTGATCCCGTACTTCATCGCCGCGCACCCGGGCACCACCGACGAAGACATGATGAACCTGGCCCTGTGGCTGAAGGGCAATGGCTTCCGCGCCGACCAGGTGCAGGCGTTCTACCCGTCGCCGATGGCCTCGGCCACGGCCATGTACCACTCGGGCAAGAACCCGCTGCGCAAGGTGACCTACAAGAGCGAAGGCGTGGAGATCGTCAAGAGCGAGGAGCAGCGTCGCCTGCACAAGGCGTTCCTGCGCTACCACGACCCGAAGGGCTGGCCGATGCTGCGTGAAGCGCTGCAGCGCATGGGCCGCGCCGACCTGATCGGGCCGGGCAAGCACCAGCTGATCCCGCTGCACCAGCCGCAGACCGACAGCTACCAGAGCGCGCGGCGCAAGAACTCGACCCCGGCGGGTAGCCACAAGGTAGGCAAGGAACAGAAGGTCCTTACCCAGCACACCGGCCTGCCGCCACGTGGCAGCGATGGCAGCAAGCCGTGGGACAAGCGCGAGAAGGCCAAGGCCGAGGCGTTTGCGCGTAACCAGCAGGCGGCCAAGGAGCGCAAGGAAGCGGGCAAGGGCGGCAAGGGCAAGAAGCCGCGCCAGCCCGTGATCCCGCGCTGACCAATGGATCAAGGCGTATTCGGCAAGCCTTCGAACACCCGAAGGCTGCCGTTGCGCATCAGGCTCTGCAACTTGAACAGCACTTCGGTGCACGACGGGCAAATGGGCAGCTTGGAATACAAGGTCGCTGAGCTGATGGTTTCGAAGTCGATGCCTTCGGTCTTGAGCCTTTCCAGAATGTGATTTTCCGAATCACGCATCCTGGGGTTCGGCCTGCTCTTGACGAATTTCCACGGCGTCGATGTATCGGGAAGCGCAAACGAGGGCTTGCGCCTCCTCAGTTCGCCGCGGGTCGGTTGCGCATCGATATAGCGAGTTCCGTCCGGGCTGATCGCGACGTTCCCCTCTCTCCGCCATCCGGAAAAGCTTGGCAATTTTGCCCCTTTGATGAAACGCGTAAGCTTCGTTTCGAACCCTTTGCCTGCGCGTCCCGACACGCTGAAAATGATTGTGGATGTGGTGGGCGCGGTATTGAAGGTGAGTTTCAGGTAGGCCAGGTTCTGTCGCCTGGCAATGGCCCTGACGGCTGCGGCTTGGGTAATCCGGTCGATGTCGTAAAGTCGCCGCGGGCTGAGAATCCGATTGAGCTGGATGGCAATGTCACTCAGATCCAAGTGGGCTGTACTTTGGCTGACCGTACTCCATGACAGCGTTGCAGCCCGCGCAGTCTGGTTCAGGCGCAGCTGGGTGAAGTGGCAATACAGCGCAGCCTGTGCCGCCGTGGTGCCCATGTCGAAATGGTTGCTCACGAACACATCGAACTGCGGCAGGCCACGATAGTTCGCCAGGTGTTGGGTGACTTTTGCAAGCTGCGCGTTCAGTTGTTCCGCGCTCAGCGGAAGGATCTTCACATGCGCGTCGTAACTGCCAGCGTAGATCAAGGCGAGGGTGTCGTTCTCATCGGGGGATGCCGGGATGGGATGGCTTGGGCGGAACTTTACAAGCGTTACCGCGCCATCGCCCGGGCTCCAGCGCCCGCTGTAGTAAACGCCCGGGTCTACACGTGTCACCAGGAATGTGACGCCATCCGAGCGGCGGGGGGCGAGCACCGCAGAGAGCGTGTGGCTTTCGCTGAAGCCTGTGTAAATGCCGCCCCGGATCTTGATCGCCTTGAACACCTCGTTGCCGCCGAGTACCTCTACTTCGAGGGTGGGGTTGTACTGGTCATAGCCCAGCGCCTTGTTTCTAGGTACTTGTCTCAAGTTTCGAAGCCGCCATGGCTTGCCGTCGAAAACGTACTTGTAGTTTTGCGTCTGTACTGTCCGGTCGTTGAACCACGGCACGACATCACGGCCCGGAGTATGCTCGCGGGGAAACGTTCCGCTGCCGATCAGGCAGACAGTCCTGCCCCGGCCCTCGCGCAGGAGGCGACAGCGGGACAGGTCTGCCAGCGGTTTCTGGATTTGTAGCGAGGCGGGGCCGACTCGCTGTAGCTGCATGCCGACCCGTTTGTATAACAAGTCGTTGGACTGCAGGAAGAGATCGTCCCCCCAGCGCACCCACTGCTTGGACAGCCCTGGTAATGAGTCGACGATGTGCGCCGTTGCCCCCCTGCTATTGATCGGCAGCAGTTCGGGCGGCCTCAGGCTCAGGCTGCCAAAGTCGTCGATTTCCACCAGCCTTGGCCCGTAGGGTCTGGCCGTGTGGAGGTCAACCAGGTAGCGGGCAGAGGTGCTCTCCTGGCCTGAGTGCACCCATTGGGTGACGACCCTGGGGCGCTGTTCCACGCGCCGTAATTGATAGCCAGGCTGTTTTCCCAGGTAATCGCCTGCAAGGGTGGGTTTTACCTGCGTCATGCCGGCAGTGTATTTCACCCTCTCCTGTGTTTTCCTGACGGTTTTCACGGCTTTACGCAGTTGACGAAGTGCGCTTGCCGTCAATCGCAGGATCTTCAGCCCAGCGCTGCCCAACAGGTGTACCAGCCCGTAAAACGGGATGACCACCCCTGCAATGTTGTGGCTGGCGACGATCGACAATCGGGTGAATGACCGCGTCAGGGCGGGCACACCCAGGCGCGCGCCGATGTACGCTGCGCGAAGGCCGGATCTGGAACCGATGATGAGGGTACGCAAGGCAGCGGCGTGCAGTTGCCGCAAGGCGACACGGCTGGCGGAGCCAATCTGTCTCAAAGGCGTTCCGATCATGATCAGGTCCATCAGGGCGGTTCCGATGCCTTGGCGTACCATTCCGGGCCGGTCTTCCCTGATACCCTGGAGGATGTCCTCGACGGGTTTCCAGAACGGAATGGCGGCCTTGAGCAAAGTGTATAGCCGACTTGGCGCCTCACTGTCGGTCATGCCCTTGGCCTGCTGGCGCAGGCTGGCCGTGTCTGCCAGGAAGTGTGTTGCGCAGGCCACGGAGGCGAAACGTTCGAGCAGTTGTCGGAAGGAATTGTCGCTGGCCGGGATGTGAGCGATGCGTTGGATGATGACGCTGGATTTCTGCCCGCTTCGCGGCAGTGCCAAGCCCTGATAGGCATCCCAGTCCAGCGCCTGGCGGGTGCCGGACTGCCAGCCAGAGTGGCTGTTCGAGCCCAATGGGTTGCCGTGGAATGGCTCGGGATAGTGGATCTGCCCCCCTTCACTGAACTCGAGGTCGCCACGCCGAACAATTTCCCCCGCCAACGGGAACACTTCATAGCAACGCCGCTTGCCGGATTTGATTACCCGTACCAGCAACCCGGCGCGACCGACCAGGTGGCTGATGCCCGTGGTCTCGTCATGGCTGACCGTTCTCCCGCTCGCCACCCGCACCTGAAACAGTTCAAGCTCAGCCTGTTCAATGAAACGGCGTTCCGAGACAGGCAACTGCGCGAGCAGCTCCGTGAGTTGCCACTTCAGCGCGGTTTCGAAACTGGCGAGCCATTCGTCGAAATCACGCTCGAACCTGGCGCTGATGTCCGGCAGGCCCAGTGCCGCCAGGCTACGGCTGTTCAATGGGTTCCAAGTCGAAAAATCGCCGGATGTATAGACCTCCCAGGCAGGGCGCGAGTGGCTTGTGTCCCAGGTGACGAGGCCGCCGACGCCTCTGATGGGCTCCGTCGAATAGCACGGCGTTTCCGGGTCGATGCCATGCTTGCGCAATTGCGCCTTGGCCATGTCGAAACGTACGGGCATGGGAATGGACAGCTTGGCAACGCAGTCGAGCAGCTGCAACTGGTAAGCCTGGAAGTCGGCATACGCCTGGTTCACATCGGCTTCACTGAACGTCTCGTTGGGGGACGCTGCAATCTTGGCATTGGCCATCGCCCACTCCAGCACCGGTTGGTTTGAAGCGCTCTCGTACAGCGGCACAAAATCGTCGGCATGGCTTTTTTTCAAGCTCTCCGGCAGCAGCAGGAGTTCCGTACTTGACTTGCGGCGTGTGTCGCCTGGGCTGAGCAGCTCGCCGAGGTTCACGGCGGTCTGGAAATGGACCCAGCGCGCACTGCTGCGATAGACCATCTCGCCTGGCAGGTCGCTGATCTGCCAGGCCGCCGGGAAACGGGGCATGAGCAGGTAGCGGGCGAGTGTGAGGTGGCTGCGCTGGGTCAATGATCCGGCCCCGAGCAGGTGTTCATCCAGCGCAGTGAAGATTTCGTCGATGGTCATGCCCGCATGGCTGGGGCTGGTGAAATCGAAGCCCAGCAGGTCGTTGTCCGGAGCCAGGGCCAAGGCCAGGCAGTGACGCAACAGTTTCAGGCGGAGAATGGGAGACTGGGGTTCGCTGCCGTCCGAACCCAACCACTGCAAGGCTTGCTGGACGCGGGCCACGAGGTTACGCATGCACGGCGCTCGTTCGGCATCGGCCAGCAACGTAGCCGGTTGGTGAAACCTGTCTTGAATCTTATCCTCTCCACCCCAGGCTGTAAGGATGGCGTCGAACAGAATGCCCTGGCCAGGCGCGAATGCAGCGGCCATCTCGTCGGCAATCAGGCGATTCTGTTCGGTGCTCAACAGCGGGTGAGCGTCGGCGCTATGGCGGATGAGGTGGTCGAGCAGCAGCTCCTGCAGCTCGCCCAGGTGCCGGTGCAACGCCTGCAGCGCCGCTGCCGAGGTCGGCGTGGGCTGGCCTACCTGGGCGAGCGCCTGTACGGCCCACTGCTGTCTGCCGAAATCTTGCGGCGACTCCAGTGTCAGGCAGTACTCGCGCATGCGCGCAATATTGTCGAGTCTTGGCGTGTTCCACGCGGCGTAGGGCGGAACGAAGGCGGGCTTGGTAGCGTTCATGGCTGGAACCTGAAGAGGATAGGGCCCTCAAGTTCAGCAACAGTTACCTGGCCGGGTGCGTTAGTTATTCATGCAATTGCCAGACAGGGTAAGGCCGCGTGCGCGGGCGTTCCACGGCAGGTTTCACTCCGGGCGGGAGAATTCACAGATCGCCCCCGTCGCACCATGGGCGTAGGCTGCCAGCAGGCTGTTCATCAGGCTACCAAGGGTCATTTCGTATTGCTCCTAAATGAGAGGTTGTCCCATCGTCCAATAAAAGGGCATGATGTGCTCTTGAATTAGTTGTATACAATCGATTGAACAATTCTACTGGCTGGCCGCTTGACAGCCCCTTGACCCATATCAGCAAGGGGCTGAACGGTTTCAGGCAGTCTCGCAATTGATAAAACCCTGCCAAGGAGATTCATGATGTTTGCGAAAGCTGTAGCGGTATCCCTGCTGACCCTCGCCAGCGCCTCTGTCTTCGCAGCCGAGTGCTCGGTGACTGTCGACTCGACCGACCAGATGTCCTACAACACCAAGGAAATCACCGTCGACAAGAGCTGCAAGGAATTCACTGTCAAACTCACCCACTCCGGTAACCTGGCGAAGAACGTCATGGGCCACAACCTGGTGATCAGCAAGACTGCCGACATGCAGGGCATCGCCACCGAGGGCATGACCCAGGGGCTGGACAAGGACTACATCAAGGCTGACAACGCCGCGATCATCGCCCACACCAAGATGATCGGCGCGCCAGAAAAAGAAACCGAAGTGAAGTTCGACACCAGCAAGCTGGAAGCCGGTGGTGACTACAGCTTCTTCTGCACCTTCCCGGGCCACATCTCGATGATGAAAGGCAAAGTGGTCGTCAAGTAATCAAAGCAGCTGTGTAGGCTGTTCGGGCCTATTCGCGGGCTTGCCCGCTCCTACAGGTACACCACAATGCTCAGCAACTGGTGTACCTGTGGGAGCGGGTGAGCCCGCGAAGCTTTTATGGGGCGAACGGAAGTTCGCGCTTGTGCTGGGTCTTGCGGTAGGTGGCGACGATGATGTCGAACGCTTCCTGGTCAACCGGCTGCCCATGCAGAAAAGCATCGATCTGCTGGTAGGTCACGCCATGTGAGGCTTCGTCCGGCTTGCCCGGCGCCAGGTCTTCCAGGTCCGCAGTCGGCACCTTCTCCACCAGTGATTCCGGCGCACCAAAGCTGCGCGCAATCGCCCGCACCTGGTTTTTCACCAGACCGCTCAGCGGTGCCAGGTCGCATGCCCCATCACCGAACTTGGTAAAGAAGCCCATGACCGCTTCGGCAGCGTGGTCGGTGCCGATCACCAGGCCCCCGCGTGCACCGGCCAGGGTGTACTGGGCAATCATGCGGGTGCGAGCCTTGACGTTACCGACGACGAAATCCACCAAGGTCGGCGAACCGTTCTTCAGCTCCTTCACTTCGCCAGCCAGGGCTTTTACCGCCGGGGCGATATCGATGGTGTGTACTTCATCGGCCTTGATCACCTCCAGGCAGGCCTGGGCGTCGTGTTCATCATGCTGGACATGGTAAGGCAGGCGCACCGCGATGAAGGTATAGGCCTTGTCACCGGTCTCGGCACGCAGCTCGTTGATGGCACGTTGGGCGAGCAGGGCCGCGGTCAGCGAGTCGACGCCGCCGCTGATGCCCAGCACCAGGGTCTTGAGCCGGGCGTTGGCCAGGCAATCCTTGATGAACGCCACGCGCCGGGCCACTTCGGCCTCGAGCGCGGCGGCGTCGGCGAACGGCGGCTGTACCTTCAGCGCCTGGGCAATCTCTTGCTGAACCGCTTGCATGGGTTACTCCTTGCTGGGGACTTTGAATACGTGGCGCATATAGGCGACGAAGTTCTCGTCGCGGCATTGGGTCTTGGCGGCTTCATCGGAAATCTTCGCCACTGGCGCGCCATTGCAGTCGGTCATTTTAAGCACGATGCTCATCGGCGCCACGCCCGGGATGTCGCAGGTGAGGTTGGTGCCGATGCCAAAGCTCACGTTGATGCGACCGCGCAGCGCGCGGAAGATTTCCAGAGAACGGGTCAGGTTGAGACCGTCGGAGAACACCAGGGTCTTGGTCATCGGGTCGATCCCCAGTTTCTGGTAATGGGCGATGGCCTTTTCTGCCCAAGCCACTGGTTCGCCGGAGTCATGCCGCAAACCGTCGAACAGCTTGGCGAAGTACAGGTCGAAATCACCGAGGAAGGCATCCATGGTGATGCAGTCGGTCAGGGCGATGCCGAGCAGGCCGCGGTACTCGCGCACCCAGCAGTCCAGTGCGGCGATCTGGCTGTCGATCAGGCGCGGGCCGAGTTGCTGGTGGGCCATGATCCATTCGTGGGCCATGGTGCCCAACGGCTTGATATCCAGTTTCCATGCCAGGTCGACGTTGCTGGTGCCAACGAAACGGGCCGGGAAGTCGTCGCGCAGCACGCGCACCACTTCCTCCTGCACACGGCTGGAAAAGCGTCGGCGGGTGCCGAAGTCGGCCACTTGCAACTCGGCCAGTTCATCGGCGCTGGCATGTGCGCGCAGCCAGTCGAACTTGCGGTATAGCTGGTCGCGCGCTTCGGCCAGGCGCATGCGAGGGTGCAGGTGGCGGTTGCGCACTTCGCTGATGATCGCCAGCAGCGGCACTTCGAACAGGATCACATGCAGCCAGGGGCCTTTCAGGCGCAGGAACAGCTGGTTGTCTTCTATACCCAGGCGCACGTAACGCAGGTTGAAGCGGAACAGCCGCAGAAAACGCAGGAAGTCGGGTTTGAGGAAGCTGATGCGTTCGAGGAAGGCCAGCTGGCCGTCATCCAGGGTAAGGTCGCTGAGCTTTTCCAGCTGGTTGCGGATCTCGCCGAGATAGGGGCGCAGGTCCTCGCCATTGCGGCAGCGGAATTCCCATTCGACGTCGGCGTCCGGGTAGTTGTGCAACACGCCCTGCATCATCGTGAGTTTGTAGAAGTCGGTGTCGAGCAGGTTGTGCACGATGCGCTCGGCGAATGCGCTCTCGCTCATCAAGGGGGGCTCCGGAAGCGGCGAATGGCGGACATTGTGCCAGCCTTTTGCGCCTTGTTGTGGCTGTACAGGCCGCTTTTGCGGACATGCCCGCTTCTACAGCTTCCGCGCAACGGGCACTTTTGAGCTGTTCCTGGGCGAGCAGGCGTGCCCACGAAGAGGCCGGAACAGCCAAAACAGCGTGTGTTTCGGTGCACCCACCAGCCTTGAAACGGTGCCGCCTGTAGCAGTCGCGCACCAGCAGTGTGCAGTTCGGTGACGTCTGCTGTTACAGGCCGGTTGCACGTAAACACTTGGCAGGGTTGCAATGATGGCACGCAACGGTTGCTCCTTGTCTGTACGTGTGGTGGCGCCCGCCGCACGGCAGACGGTTGCACGCTCAATAAAGAAAAGGCCGTCGGTCGCCTGCAGACGCCCTCCAGGGTGTGTTTTCCCGGAAGACAAAACCGATGGCACGGCCCTTGCTCGGAGCACAGGGCTGAGAAGTTGTAGTGCCAACCAAAAAAACTCTAGGAGCACCACCTCATGTCGCAGACGTTTTACAAGAAAGGTTTCCTGGCTCTGGCCGTAGCTACGGCACTGGGTGTTTCTTCGTATGTTCAGGCCGACGTCAAGATCGGTGTAGCGGGCCCCATGACTGGGGCAAACGCAGCGTTTGGCGAGCAGTACATGAAAGGTGCGCAGGCAGCGGCCGACAAGATCAACGCTGCCGGTGGCGTGAACGGCGAGAAGATCGTCCTGGTCAAGGGCGATGACGCCTGCGAACCGAAGCAGGCCGTGGCCGTGGCCAACCGTCTGGTCGACCAGGACAAGGTGATCGGCGTGGTCGGCCACTTCTGTTCTTCCAATACCATCCCGGCTTCCGAGGTGTATGACGAGGCTGGGGTCATTGCCATCACCCCGGGCTCGACCAACCCGCAGGTGACCGAGCGCGGCCTTTCCGCCATGTTCCGCATGTGCGGGCGTGACGACCAGCAGGGCATCGTCGCTGGTGACTACATCGTCGACGTGCTCAAGGGCAAGAAGGTCGCGGTGCTGCACGACAAGGACACCTACGGCCAGGGCCTGGCCGACGCGACCAAGGCGCAGCTGGAGAAGCGCGGTGTCAAGCCGGTGCTGTACGAAGGCCTGACCCGTGGCGAGAAAGACTTCAGCGCCGTGGTCACCAAGATCCGCTCCACCGGTGCCGATGTGGTGTACTTCGGCGGCCTGCATCCGGAAGCCGGCCCGCTGGTGCGCCAGCTGCGCGAGCAAGGCCTGAAGGACGTCAAGTTCATGTCCGATGACGGCATCGTCACCGACGAACTGGTGTCCACTGCAGGCGGCGCGCAGTACGTCGATGGCGTGTACATGACTTTCGGTGCCGACCCGCGCCTGCTGCCGGACAGCAAGGCAGTGGTGGAGGAATTCCGCAAGAACGGCACCGAGCCTGAAGGCTACACCCTGTACGCCTACGCTTCGCTGCAGGCCCTGGCCGCTGCGTTCAACGGCGCCAAGTCGAACAAGGGCGAAGATGCTGCCAAGTGGCTCAAGGCCAACCCTGTGCAGACCGTCATGGGCGAGAAGAAGTGGGACAGCAAGGGTGACCTGACCGTGTCTGACTACGTGGTCTACCAGTGGGATGCCCAAGGCAAGTACCACCAGCTGGAAAAACAAAAATAACAACGGCCCACGGCCCGGGTTCACGCCCGGGCCCAAGCCCCGCGGTACCTGTCTTTATCCGTAGATCTGCACAGTACTGCGCTGCGAGGGCCGCCTAGTCCCAAGGCCCGCCGTGGTCGGCGCTCGTGCAATCTCAATCAGGTGAGATTGCGTTATGGATGGTATTTTCCTGCAGCAACTGGTCAACGGCCTGACCCTCGGGTCGGTCTATGGCCTGATCGCCATCGGCTACACAATGGTCTATGGCATCATCGGCATGATCAACTTCGCGCACGGCGAGGTGTACATGATTTCCGCGTACCTCGCGGCAATCAGCCTGGCATTGCTGGCTTACTTCGGTATCGAGTCGTTCCCCCTGCTGATGCTGGGCACCCTGTTGTTCACCATCGTCGTCACCGGCGTGTACGGCTTCACCATTGAACGCATCGCCTACAAACCCCTGCGCAACTCCACCCGCCTGGCACCGCTGATCAGTGCCATCGGCATTTCGCTGATCCTGCAGAACTATGCGCAGATCAGCCAGGGCGCCCGCCAGCAAGGCGTGCCGACCCTGCTCGAAGGCGCCTGGCGCGTCGAAGTAGGCACCGGCTTCGTGCAACTGACCTACACCAAGATCTTCATCCTGGTGGCCGCATTCGTGGGCATGGGCCTGCTCACCTACGTGATCAAGTACACCAAGCTCGGCCGCATGTGCCGGGCTACCCAGCAAGACCGCAAGATGGCCTCGATCCTGGGCATCAACACCGACCGGGTTATTTCCTACGTGTTCGTCATCGGTGCGGTGATGGCCGCCCTGGCCGGCGTGCTGATCACCATGAACTACGGCACCTTCGACTTCTATGCCGGCTTCATCATCGGTATCAAGGCCTTCACCGCCGCGGTGCTCGGCGGGATCGGCTCGCTGCCTGGCGCCATGCTTGGCGGGATCATCCTGGGTATTTCCGAGTCGCTGTTCTCTGGCTTGATCAACTCCGACTACAAGGACGTGTTCAGCTTCTCGCTGCTGGTGATGATCCTTATCTTCCGCCCGCAAGGCCTGCTGGGTCGCCCGCTCGTGGCTAAGGTGTGAACATGTCCATTGCCAAAACTGCCGTTGTTCCCGAAACCAAGGGTTTCGACCTTAAACGCAGCCTGCTGGAGACCATCGTCGCCGGCCTGCTGGCACTCATCGTATTTGGCCCGGTCGTCGGCGTGGTCCTCGATGGCTACAGCTTCAATGCCGAGCCGCGTCGCGTGGCCTGGCTGGTCGGCGGGGTGATGCTGGGGCGCTTCCTGCTCAGCCTGTACCTGCAGACCGCCGCCGGTACGCGCATGCTACAGGGCTTCGAAAGTGGTGGCTCGGGTGTGCATGTGCGCGCGCCGGACTACGTGTCGCGGCTGCGCTACATCATTCCGGCGTTGATAGTGATTGCCATCGTCTTCCCGATCTTCGCCAACAAGTACCTGTTGACTGTGGTCATCCTTGGCCTGATCTACGTGCTGCTCGGCCTCGGCCTGAACATCGTGGTCGGCCTGGCCGGCCTGCTCGACCTCGGCTACGTGGCGTTCTACGCCATCGGCGCCTACGGCCTGGCGCTGGGCTACCAGTATCTCGGCCTGGGCTTCTGGAGCGTGCTGCCACTGGCGGCCATCGCAGCGGCGCTGGCGGGTTGCATCCTCGGCTTCCCGGTGCTGCGGATGCACGGTGACTACCTGGCGATCGTGACCTTGGGGTTCGGTGAGATCATCCGCCTGGTACTGAACAACTGGCTGTCGTTCACCGGTGGCCCGAACGGCATGCCGGCGCCGTCGCCGACCTTCTTCGGCCTGGAGTTCGGCCGTCGGGCCAAGGATGGTGGGGTACCGATCCACGAGTTCTTCGGCTTCGAATACAACGCCAACCTCAAGTTCGTGTTCATCTACGCCGTGCTGTTCATGGTCGTGCTGGCGGTGCTGTACATCAAGCACCGCTTGACCCGCATGCCGGTCGGCCGGGCCTGGGAGGCGTTGCGCGAGGACGAGATCGCCTGCCGCTCGATGGGCCTCAACCATGTGTTGGTGAAACTCTCGGCGTTTACCCTGGGCGCCTCCACTGCCGGCCTGGCGGGGGTGTTCTTCGCGACTTACCAGGGCTTCGTCAACCCGTCCTCGTTCACCTTCTTCGAGTCGGCACTGATCCTTGCCATCGTCGTGCTCGGCGGCATGGGCTCGACAGTGGGCGTGGTCATTGCGGCCTTCGTCCTGACCGTGGCGCCAGAGCTGCTGCGCAGCTTCTCGGAATACCGGGTGCTGCTGTTCGG
This sequence comes from Pseudomonas sp. Marseille-Q3773, assembly GCF_916618955.1. Classification (NCBI taxonomy): domain Bacteria; kingdom Pseudomonadati; phylum Pseudomonadota; class Gammaproteobacteria; order Pseudomonadales; family Pseudomonadaceae; genus Pseudomonas; species Pseudomonas sp. Marseille-Q3773. Next base: position 3,806,859 of record NZ_OU745390.1, on the reverse strand, counting down.
CGTGCTCATGGTGTTGATGATGATCTGGCGACCGCGTGGGCTGATCCGCATCAGCCGTACCGGTGTGACCCCGCGTAAAGGAGTGGCGCCATGAGCGACGATATCATTCTCTCGGTCGACAACCTGATGATGCAGTTCGGTGGCATCAAGGCGCTCAGCGATGTCAGCCTGAAGGTCAGGCGCAACCAGATCTTCGCCCTGATCGGCCCCAACGGCGCCGGCAAGACCACGGTGTTCAACTGCCTCACCGGCTTCTACAAGGCCAGCGGCGGGCGCATCGAGCTGAACGTACGCGGCAGCCACACCAATGTCATCCAACTGCTCGGGGAGCGCTTCCAGGCTGCCGACTTCGTCTCGCCGGCGCGCTTTGCCAACCGCCTCTACTACAAGATGTTCGGCGGTACCCACCTGGTCAACCGCGCCGGCCTGGCACGGACCTTCCAGAACATTCGCCTGTTCAAGGAAATGTCGGTGGTGGAAAACCTGCTGGTGGCCCAGCACATGTGGGTCAACCGTAACCTGCTGGCCGGGGTGCTCAACACCAAGGCCTACCGCAAGGCCGAAAGCGATGCGCTGGACCACGCGTTCTACTGGCTGGAAGTGGTCGACCTGGTCGATTGTGCCAACCGCCTGGCCGGTGAGTTGTCGTATGGCCAGCAGCGCCGCCTGGAAATCGCCCGGGCCATGTGCACGCGGCCGAAAATCATCTGCCTGGACGAACCGGCGGCGGGCCTCAACCCGCAGGAAACCGAGGCCCTCAGCCGCATGATCCGCGTGCTGCGTGACGAGCACGATATCACCGTGGTGCTGATCGAGCATGACATGGGCATGGTCATGAGTATTTCCGACCATATCGTGGTGCTCGACCATGGCAACGTGATTGCCGAAGGCGCGCCGCATGATATCCGCCACAACCCGACGGTGATCGCCGCCTACCTGGGTGCCGATGAAGAGGAACTGGTATGACTGCACCCATTCTCGAACTGAAGGACCTGGACGTGTTCTACGGGCCGATCCAGGCGCTGAAAAAGGTGTCGATGCACATCAACGAGGGCGAGACGGTCAGCCTGATCGGCGCTAACGGTGCCGGCAAGTCCACCTTGCTGATGTCGATTTTCGGTCAGCCGCGGGCGGCATCGGGGCATATCGTGTACCGAGGCACCGATATTACCCGCAAGTCTTCGCACTACATTGCCTCCAACGGCATCGCCCAGTCGCCGGAAGGGCGCCGGGTTTTTCCTGACATGACAGTCGAGGAAAACCTGATGATGGGCACCATTCCCATCGGCGACAAGCATGCCGACGAAGACATGCAGCGCATGTACGAGCTGTTCCCGCGTTTGAAGGAGCGGCGTAACCAGCGGGCGATGACCATGTCCGGTGGTGAGCAGCAGATGCTGGCTATTGCCCGGGCGCTGATGAGCCGTCCGAAGTTGCTGCTGCTGGACGAGCCATCACTGGGGCTGGCGCCGATCGTGGTCAAGCAGATCTTCTCGACCCTGCGCGAGCTGGCCAAGACCGGGATGACCATCTTTCTGGTCGAGCAGAATGCCAACCATGCGCTGAAGCTCTCGGACCGGGCCTATGTGATGGTCAACGGGCAGATTCGCATGACCGGCACAGGGCAGGAACTGCTGGTCAACGAGGAAGTGCGCAACGCTTATCTGGGCGGCCATTGAAGGGTATCCGGGGCTGCGAAGGCAGCCCCGTTTCTGTTGTGGACAACCTGTTTCACATCGTTCCCGATTTACTCCACAAACCTGTCGCAAATCATTGTTTCCACAGGCCGGTGTTTTCCACGGTTAGTGTGGAACCGCCTGTGGAAAACATGGTGGCACCTGGCGCTATCCCTTTATCCACAAGGGCTGCAGCATCTTGATCATTTTTTGATCAGACTCCCTCGAGAGAAGATTTCCGTTGCTTTGACAAAGCCTGCATGCGCGCTCAACGCCGCGAAATGCCTGTGGATAACTATGTGAAGAACCCTTGGACAGACTGCTGCACGCGGCATGTTTGAAAGCCTTGCGCCATCACCTGAAGATATCCAACGACCCTACAGCGCTGAAAGGGTTCCGCCCTGCAGACAAGTTGCCCCCAATCCATGGGGAAAGCCTTGTGGATAACATGCGCATAGCTGGCGGCAGGCGCTCTGCTGCAAGGGTTTGCCGGGTATGAACAAAAAATGACCAGCGGCCTCGATGACTTGCTGCCAGCGCCCGGCGCGGGCATGCTGCAAGGCTGCTGATGACAACCTACCGTGAGGAACAGAGCATGACGTCCACCGTATTCATCACTGGCGCGACTTCCGGTTTCGGCGAGGCCACGGCCCGCCGCTTCGCCGAAGCCGGCTGGAAACTGGTGCTCACCGGCCGTCGCAAGGAGCGCCTCGATGCCCTGTGTGCCGAGTTATCGGCCAAGACCGAAGTACATGGGCTGGTGCTCGATGTACGGGATCGCAAGGCAATGGAGCAGGCCATTGCCAACCTGCCGGCAGGCTTCGACAAGTTGCGCGGCCTGGTCAACAACGCCGGCCTCGCGCTGGGCGTGGATGCGGCGCAGAACTGCAGCCTGGACGACTGGGAAACCATGGTCGACACCAACATCAAGGGGCTGATGTACACCACTCGCCTGCTGTTGCCACGGCTGATTGCCCACGGCCGCGGCGCCTCGATTCTCAACGTGGGCTCGGTGGCAGGCAACTACCCGTACCCGGGCAGCAACGTGTATGGCGGTACCAAGGCGTTCGTCGGCCAGTTTTCGCTGAGCCTGCGTTGCGACCTGCGCGGCACCGGCGTGCGCGTGAGCAATATCGAGCCGGGCCTGTGCGAGAGCGAGTTCTCGCTGGTGCGCTTCGGCGGTGACCAGGCCAAGTACGATGCGACCTACGCCGGTGCCGAGCCAATCCAGCCGCAGGACATTGCCGAGACCATTTTCTGGATCCTCAACCAGCCGGCGCACATCAACATCAACAGCCTGGAGCTGATGCCGGTTAGCCAGGACTGGGCAGGGTTCTCGATCGACCGCTCAGCCAAGGGTTGAGTTGCCACCTGGCCGGCTAGTACGCCCTTTGCAGGAGCGGCCTTGTGCCGCGAAAGGGCTGCACAAGGCCGCTCCTGCAGGGGCAATGCGCATGTCTGGCGTCATGCAGGGCCGATGAAGCGTCAGCCCAGGCGTTGCAAGCCTTCCAGGCACGTCGCCAGGTGGTAGGGGGTGGTTGAAGGCATATCATGCCGGCTGACCGCTCCCTCGCCGTCCCGGCATTCATACCAGCCCGCTTGCCGCAGGAATCGCGCTTCCAGCGCCTGCAGCTGCCCCGCCAGCTTCGCCTCGCCGTCTACGCGCAATACCAACGCCCGCAGATATTCAGCTTGCGCCCAGATGCGCTGGGTGGCATCAAGCACCTGGCCATCCACATCCAGCATCGCCAGCACCGCAGCATTCTTCACTCCGTACCGCTCGGCAAAGCCGAAAGCCCGGTCGATGGAGGCATGTAGAGGCGTGTCACGCAGCAACGGCGAGGTATGCAGCAAGTAGAACCACTCGAACTGGTGCCCTGGTTCGAACCAGTTATCCACAGCGCCGCGTGGTTGTTCCAGCATCAGGCCATGGGCCGGCTCGATGAAGTGCGCCTGCAGGGCTTCGCACAGCTGCAGTAGCGACTGCCGGGTATGTTCGTCTTCACGTACTGCCAGCACTTGCAGGAACGCTTCGGCCAGATGCATCTGCGGGTTCTGCAGCGGGCCGCTGCCCAGGTCGGCCCAGTCCTCGCCCAGGCTGGCTTCGTACAGGCCGTCGTCACGGGCGAACTGCTGGTCGATGATGTCCAGCGCTGCATTCAAGGTGGACTCCACCAGGCTTTCGCGCACCTTGCCCCAGTAGTGCGCGCAGGCGAACACGATGAAGGCGTGGGTATACAGGTCCTTGCGCCGGTCCAGCGGCTTGCCCTGGGCGTCGATACTGTAGAACCAGCCACCGTGTTCGGCGTCGTGGAAGTGCTTCTGCAACGAGCGGAACAGGGCGGCCGCGCGTTCGGCGGCACCGGGTTGCCCGATGCGGCTGCTGAACAGGTACAGCTGGCGCGCGCAGGCCATGGCCCGGTAGCGCTGCACCGGCAAGGGCCGCTGCTCGGCGTCCAGGGCTTCGTAGGGCAGGGCCATGTCGGCGTTCCAGCCCGGGCCTTGCCACAACGGCACGATGCGTTCGGCAAAATGCTGGTTGAAGCGGGCCAGTTCGGGCAGGGTGTGGCGGGGGTTGGACATTTAGGCGCTCGTCGCTGTCGGGCAGGGCGCCATGGTAGCAGAACTGGGGTTTTCGGTAGCCTGTGCCGGCGAAGAGGCCAGTACAGGCAACGATCAGCCCGGGTTACCCAAACCCTGCCAATGCCGCGCGCCGACGAAGATGAAGCGCAACTGCTGGGTGATCTTTTCCTGCGGTGTCAGCGCCTGTGGATAACCCTGCTCGGGGCTGTCGATCAGTTCCGGCAGGGTGGCGAACACGGTCTTCACCACCAGGTCGGCCATTACCGCCAGCGCCGCGCCGTCCAGGTGCTGCCAGCGTTTCATCCGCGCAAGGTCGGTGGCCAGGTCGTTGCTGATGTCCTGGCGCAGGCGGGCAATGGCCTGGCGGACTGCCTGCGAACCGCCGTACTGCTCGCGGGCGAGGAACAGGAACTGCGCGCGATGGGCGGCGACCACGTCGAGAAAGATGCGCACCGAGGCATCGGTAATGCCGCCCAGCTCGAATTCGTTGTGGCGCACCAGGCGGATGGTCTGGCGGAATGTGGCGTCGACCTCGGCCACCAGGGCCAGGCCCAGGGCGTCCATGTCGGAGAAATGCCGGTAGAAGCCGGTAGGCACGATGCCAGCGGTCTTCGCCACCTCGCGCAGGCTGATACTGCCGAAACCACGGCCACTCTCCATGAGCTGGCAGGCGGCATCCAGCAGGGCCTGGCGGGTCTGTAGCTTCTGTTCGGCGCGCGGCAGCATGGTGCGAGTTTCTGTGACGGTGAGGCTGGGCACTCTAGTGAAAAAAACAAAGCCCGGTCAATGGACCGGGCCTGGAGGGGAGGCGGTGTTGCGACAGAGATTGTTCTTTTCGGTCATGGGGTCAGCTCACACGGCTGATTGCGACCAGGCGATCAGAACCACCTTCGGCGACACGGCCGGCACGTTCGATCAGGCGATCGGAGCCACCTTCGGCAACGCGGCCAGTGCGTTCGATCAGGCGATCGGAGCCACCTTCGGCAACACGGCCAGTGCGTTCGATCAGGCGATCGGAGCCACCTTCGGCAACACGGCCAGAGCGTTCGATCAGGCGATCGGAGCCACCTTCGGCGACGCGGCCAGAGCGTTCGATCAGGCGATCGGAGCCCCCTTCGGCAACGCGGCGAGTGCGTTCGATCAGGCGATCGGAGCCACCTTCGGCAACACGGCCAGAGCGTTCGATCAGGCGATCGGAGCCACCTTCGGCGACGCGGCCAGTGCGTTCGATCAGGCGATCAGAACCACCTTCGGCAACAGTCTTCAGCGGCTGGGCGATCTCGGCAGCGCTGGAGCGCGATTCGGCGGTCAGGTGTTGCTCGTCGGCTGGCAGGGCAAAAGCGTTGGCAGCCAGAATGGACAAGGTCAGGGTCAGCAGGTGGCGTTTCATGATTTCGGTGCTCCTCTCGGGGGCTGGAAAGTGGGTACGGAGCCAATGCTACGCCGGGTAACGCCAGAGAGAAGTTCATACGGGTAATGGTAACAATCGACCATATTGATAGAGATCTCGAGCGGCTCTAGAACAGGGTTTATGGCTTGAATGGTGGCTTTTTGCGATTGCTGCAGACCGGTTACACATCCAGCCTGACGCGACGAATTGCTGAACAAATGGCCAGGAAAAACTTCGTTATCATGGGCCAACCATAAAACCCCGCGGGTTTTCGTCAGTCCGAGATATTGAATGCCCCGCTGCGCCTGTTTCTGTGCCATACCGCAAGGAGAATCACGCAATGACGCGTCCCGCCAGAATCCTCGTCTGGACCTTCACCAGCCTGCTCACCTTGTTGGCGATCCTGGTGGTGGTCATCGCCACCTTCGACTGGAACCGCGTCAAACCCCTGCTCAACGAGAAAGTCTCAGAAGCCCTGCAGCGGCCCTTCGCGATCAATGGCAACCTCGCCGTCGAGTGGCGCACCGAAGCGCAAGAGGGCGGCTGGCGTGCCTGGGTACCCTGGCCGCATTTCATTGCCGAGGACCTGAGCCTGGGCAACCCGGCGTGGCTCGACGAGCAGAAGATGGTCGGCCTGGAACGTGTGGCGTTCCGCCTGGCGCCGCTACCGTTGCTGTTCCGGCAGATCAGCATCCCGCGCATCGACCTGACCAAACCCACTGCCAGCCTGACCCGTCTGGCCGATGGCCGCGCCAACTGGACCTTCGACTTCGGCCCCAAGGATGACCATGCCGAACCTTCGAAATGGCAGCTGGATATCGGTGCCATCGGTTTCGACCAGGGCAATGTCAGTCTCGATGACCAAACCCTGAAAACCAGCATGAAGGTGCAGATCGACCCGCTGGGCAAGCCGATACCGTTCAGTGACATCGTCGGCAAGGCCAGGGCCGAGAAGGCCGGTGCTGCGCAGGATTACGCCTTCGGCCTCAAGGTACAAGGCCGCTACAAAGGCCAGCCGGTGGCCGGGTCCGGCAAGATCGGCGGCCTGCTGGCCCTGCAGGATGCCCGCCAGCCGTTCCCGCTGCAGGCCGATGTGCGTATCGCCGACACCCATGTGGTGCTCGCTGGTACCCTGACCGACCCGCGCAACCTGGGCGCCCTCGACCTGCGCCTGCGCCTGTCCGGGGCCAGCCTGGGCAACCTCTACCCGTTGACCGGTGTGACCCTGCCGGACACCCCGGCCTACTCCACCGATGGCCACCTCAGCGCCAACCTGCACGCGGCGCAAGGGGCGACCTTCAACTATCAGGGCTTCAACGGCCAGATCGGCGACAGCGACATCCATGGTGACCTGGCCTTCGTTGCCAGCCAGCCACGGCCCAGGCTGTCGGGCAACCTGGTGTCCAACCAGTTGCTGTTCAAGGACCTGGCACCACTGATCGGCGCCGACTCCAATGCCGAGCAGAAGGCGCGTGGCGGTGCCAGCAAGCAGCCGCAAGGCAAGGTATTGCCGGTGGAAGAGTTCCGCACCGAGCGCTGGCGTGCCATGGATGCCGACGTCACCTTCGCCGGCAAGCGCATCGTGCACAGCGCGCAGTTGCCTTTCAACGACCTGTCGGCCCACGTGATCCTGGAAGATGGCCTGCTGCGCCTGGAGCCCCTGCGGTTTGGCGTTGCCGGTGGCAACCTGGCCTCGCAGATCCGCCTGGATGGCCGCAACGTGCCGTTGCAGGGGCGTGCCCGGTTGACCGCGCGGGGCTTCAAGCTCAAGCAGCTGTTCCCCGGCTTCGCGCCGATGCAGACCAGCTTTGGCGAGTTGAACGGCGATGCCGACATCACTGGCCGTGGTAACTCGGTAGCTGCGTTGCTGGGTACGGCCAATGGCGACCTGCGCATGCTGGTCAATGATGGTGCCATCAGCCGCAGCCTGATGGAGATTGCCGGGTTGAACGTGGGCAACTACGTGGTCGGCAAGCTGTTCGGCGATGAAGACGTGAAGATCAACTGCGCAGCGGCCGATGTGGGGATCAAGGATGGCTTGGCGACCACGCGCCTGTTCATCTTCGACACCGAGAACGCGATCATCTACATCAACGGCACGGCCAATTTCGCCAATGAGCAGCTGGACCTGAAGATCACCCCGGAATCCAAAGGGCTGCGGCTGTTCTCGCTGCGCTCGCCGCTGTACGTGCGCGGGCCGTTCGCCAAGCCGAGTGCCGGTGTGCAGGCGGTGCCGCTGGCATTGCGCGGGGCAGGGATGGTAGCGCTGGGGGTGGTGGCCGGGCCGGCGGCGGGCTTGCTGGCGTTGGTTGCTCCCAGCAGCGGGGATGATCCGAACCAATGCACACCGTTGTTGCAGCAGATGAAGGCGGGCAAGGCGCCAGCAGCGGTGAAAGGCAAGTAATGAAGGGGCTGCCAGGCAGCCCCGTGCAATTACAGCCCCTGTAGCAGGTCGGACATGTCGTCCGCGTGTTCTTCTTCCTGGGCCAGGATGTCCTCGAAGATCCGCCGCGTGGTCGGGTCCTTGTCACCGATGTACTGGATGATCTCGCGGTAGCTGTCGATGGCGATGCGCTCTGCCACCAGGTCCTCCAACACCATCTCCTTCAGCGTGGCACCCGCCACGTACTGGGCGTGCGAGTTCTTGCTGAGGTTGTCCGGGTTGAAGTCCGGTTCGCCGCCCAGCTGCACGATACGTTCGGCGAGCCTGTCGGCGTGTTCGGCTTCCTGGTTGGCGTGCTCCAGAAATTCCTCGGCCGCGATGCTGGCCTTCACACCGGAAGCCATGAAGTAGTGGCGCTTGTAGCGCAGGGTGCAGACCAGCTCGGTCGCCAGGGCTTCGTTGAGCAGGCGGATAATGCGCTCACGGTCGGCGTGGTAGCCCTCGGTCACGGCGCCGTTCTCGACGTGCTGGCGGGCACGCTGGCGCAGGGTTTGCACATCGGTCAATTCAGTTCCGGTCATGTTCATCTCCGAAAGCATCAGGGTGGTCATGGCGTGTCCTGTGGGTGTCATGCGCCGTGGGCGGCGTCGCTGTCTTCCTGGCGTTGTTTGCAGGTCTTGAAGCCTTTGGCATCGACATGGCCAGTGGCGTCGAAACGCACGTAGTAAGGCTGCTGGTGGCCGTCGCGGTTGAGGATGTAGTCGTTGCAGGTGCCACCGTGCGGCAGGTCGGTCACGTTGGATGGGCTACCGCCGATAGCGATGACCTTCTGCATGGTCATGCCGTGTTCCACTTGCTTGACCAGCGGTTCGTCGCGGTAGGTGACGTAATCCACGGGGTTTTCCGGTCGGCTGCCACAGGCGGCGAGGGTGGCGCTAGCCAGGAGGATTGCCAGGGTCTGCTTGTACATGTTCCCGCTCCTTGCAAAGGGTCTGTTGGCTTTGGAACCGCAGCGGGCGCCCAGAGTTCGATTGCGCTGTTCATCAGCGCCGCTGTAGTGTTGGCCGGTCGTCCACGGAAAGGGGCTGGCTATGCAGCAGGAATTGGCCACGCGATACCCGTTGGTGCTGGTGCCGGGCATGCTGGGGTTTGTACGGGTGCTGTTCTATCCCTACTGGTTCGGCATTGTGCCGGCACTGCGCAAGGGCGGGGCGCAGGTGTTCCCGGTGCAGGTTTCGCCGCTGCATTGCAGCGAGGTGCGCGGCGAGCAGCTGCTGGCGATCATTGAAGATATCTGCCAGCGCAACAATGTCGAAAAGGTCAACCTCATCGGCCACAGCCAAGGGGCCCTGGACGCACGCTACGCTGCTGCCAGGCGGCCCGGGCGGGTAGCGTCGGTCACCTCGGTGGCCGGGCCCAACCAGGGTTCGGAACTGGCCGACTACCTGGAACGCAAAGCACCTGGCGATTCGCCCCAGGGGCGCTTGCTCAAGGCCTTGCTGCACGGTATCGCCGTGCTGCTGGTGTGGCTGGAAACCGGCTGGCGCCGCGACCCGCTGCCGGTGGATGTGCACGCCTCGCACCAGGCGCTGACCAGCAGCGGAGTGGCGCGCTTCAACCAGGCTTATCCACAGGGCCTGCCAGATACCTGGGGCGGGGAAGGGGCCTATCAGGTCGATGGCGTACGCTACTACTCCTGGTCCGGCACCTTGCAGCCTGGCCTGACTGACCGGGGGCGCAACCGTTTCGATGGCAGCAGCTACTTCTGTCGCCTGTTCGCGCGTAGTTTCGTCAAGGAGAAGGGCCAGAGCGACGGTATGGTCGGGCGCTTCAGCTCGCACCTCGGTCAGGTGATCGGCGACGCTTACCCGCTCGACCACCTGGACATCGTCAACCAGTCCCTGGGGGCCATTGGCAAGGGTGCCGAGCCGGTGCGGCTATTCACCGAGCATGCCGCCCGACTCAAGGCGGCCGGGCTCTAGCGGCGAATCGGCGTGGTCCAGCGCTCGGCCAGCAGCACGCCGGCCAGGGTCAGCAAACCACCGACCAGGTGATAGCGGGCCAGTTGCTCTCCGAGTGTCACGGCGGCGATCACTGCGGTAACCAGGGGCAGCAGATTGAAGAACAAGGTGGTGCGGCTTGGCCCCAGGCGATGCACCGCCTGCATCCACAGCAACGGCGCAATCATCGAGGCCAGCACGCAGGCGTACAGCACCAGACCGATGTTGCGGTTGTTCAGGCCTGTTTTTTCCGACAGCAGGTACAACGGCAGCAGCACGACGATGGCCACCAGCACCTGCAGGTACAGCAACTGCATCGGTGGCAGGCGCAGTTGCCACTTCTTCAACAGGAAGCTGTACAGCGCGTAGGCCAGGGTAGCCACCAGCATCAACAGGTCGCCGCTGTTCAGACCCTGCTCCAGCAGACTGGCGGGGTCACCGGCGCTGACCACTTCAAGCACGCCGAAGAACGACACCACGGCCCCCAGCAAGGCCCCGTAGCTGAGGCGCTGGCCAAGCCAGGCGATCGACAACGCCAGCGCCATCAACGGCATCAGCGAAAGGATGATGCCCATGTTGGTGGCGCTGGTGATGCCGGCAGCGAAGTACGCCAGGCTCTGGTACAGCGCCATGCCGAGCAAGCCCAGCACAGCCACCTTGGCCAGGTGCGGGCGGATGGCCGTGCGGTTGCGCCATACGGCAGGCAGCAGGAACGGGGTGAACAGCAATGCGGCCAGCAGCCAGCGGTAGAAGCCGATCTCGGCGGGGTGGATGGCGCCGGCGGACATCTTGGTGACCACTGTGTTGCCGGCCCAGATCAGGATGGCGGTGAGCGGGAAGAGGTAGTTCATGGAGCAAGATACTCGTTGCGGGCAGATTGGGCGGCTTTGCCGCCATCGCCGAACAAGGCCGCTACGATACGGGATCGCCGTGCCGGAGCGGCCTTGTTCGGCGATGGCCTGCGCAGCAGGCCCGGATGCCAGCCATTATCAACTGTCTGTCTACAAGCCTATACTTCCAGCCAGACAACCCGCCCCGCGAAACAGTCAGTATGCCGCGCAAATACCTCGACATCCCCCAGTTCACTCAACTGCCGGCGCCGGTGTACTTCCGCCACGACGAATTCGGTGCCGATACCCACAGTGCCTTGCATCGCCACACCTGGGGCCAGCTCAACTACACCGCCCACGGCGTGATGCAGCTGGATGTCGCCGGGCAACGCTTCCTGTCGCCGCCGCAGTATGCTGTGTGGGTACCACCCGATACCGAGCACGGCTGCTACAACCCGCACGCCATCGTGTACCGTTCGATCTACCTGGACCGCAGCCTGTGTGCCACGTTGCCGCAGCAACCGTGCAGCCTGATGATCAGCGACATCCTCAAGGCGATCCTCGCCGACTTCGCCCGGCGCGACCTGCGGGTAGCCGAGGGCGAGCGCGACCAGCGCCTGGTACAGGTGCTGCTCGACCAGTTGTTGCTGGCACCGACCCAGGCCTGCTACCTGCCGTTTGCCCACAGCGAAGGTTTGCGCCAGGTGCTCGATGCCCTTGCCGCCGAGCCCGGCGACAACCGCCCCCTGGCTGACTGGGCTGCGCGGGCGCATGTCAGCGAACGCACCCTGGCCCGTCAGTTCCTGCGTGAACTGGGTATCAGTTTCGGCGAATGGCGCCTGCGCCTGCGTTTCCTGCGCGCCATCGATGCGCTGGAAGCCGGCCTGCCGATCCAGGCCATCGCCTTCGACCTGGGCTACAGCAGCGCGTCGGCGTTCATCGCCATGTTCCAGCGCCAGGCCGGCTGTACACCCGAGCAATACCGTCGCCAGGCGCGAACAAAGCGTTGAGAATTCTTGGCTACACTCAGCTCGACCCCCGCGCATCGGGCGCGGAGCCAAGGAGACCACTCCATGAAAGTGCTGCAAATCCCTTTACTGGTATTGGCGGTGTTGTTCAGCGCCCAAGGTTTCGCGGCCACTACTGCGCAGCAGGAAAAGATGAAAACCTGCAACGCCGACGCCACCGCCAAGGCCCTGAAGGGCGATGAGCGCAAAGCCTTCATGAGCACCTGCCTGAAAAAGGAGGTGCCGCAAACCCAGCAGGAGAAGATGAAGACCTGCAACGCCGACGCCACCAGCAAGGCCCTCAAGGGGGATGAGCGCAAGGCGTTCATGAGCGACTGCCTGAAGAAGAAATGACCTGCGCCTATGCCTGCAAGCGTAACGCTGGCAGACTGCGGGTCTTTTCCGTTGTCTGCCGTTGAGGCTGTATGACCTTCACCCCCCGCCAGGTCACCCTGGCCAGCTGGATCATCGTATTTGCCGGCCTGTTGCTGGCGTTGCCCCTGAAGTTGCTGCCAAGCCTGCTGGCCGGCCTGCTGGTGTTCGAGCTGGTCAACATGCTCACCCCGCGGCTGCAGCCATTGATTGCCGGGCAACGCGCGCGCTGGCTGGCCGTAGCACTGCTTGGCACACTGGTGGTCATCAGCCTGGCCTTGCTGATCGCCGGTGCCTTCAGTTTCCTGCTGCATGAAGCGGAAAACCCCGGCGCCTCGCTGGACAAGTTCATGGCCCTGGTGGAGCGTGCCCGCGGGCAGCTGCCGCCGTTCATCGAAGGCTACCTGCCCGCCAGCGCGGCGGAGTTCAAGGTGGCCATCGGTGACTGGATCAAGAGCCACCTGAGCGACCTGCAACTGGTCGGCAAGGGCATGGCGCACATGTTCGTCACCTTGCTGATCGGCATGATCCTCGGTGCCATCGTCGCCTTGCAGCGCATCCCTGACATTTCCCGGCGCAAACCCCTGGCGGCGGCGCTGTTCGAGCGCCTGAGCCTGCTGGTGCAGGCGTTTCGCAACATCGTCTTCGCGCAGATCAAGATCTCGCTGCTCAACACCACCTTCACCGGCATCTTCCTGGCGGTGGTACTGCCGATGTTCGACGTGCACCTGCCGCTGACCAAGACGCTGATCGTGCTGACCTTCCTGCTCGGCCTGCTGCCGGTGATCGGCAACCTGATGTCGAACACCCTGATCACCATCGTCGGCCTGTCGCTGTCGATCTGGGTGGCGGCGGCGGCGCTGGGGTACCTGATTGTCATCCACAAGGTCGAGTACTTCCTCAACGCGCGGATCGTGGGCGGGCAGATCAGCGCCAAGTCGTGGGAGCTGCTGCTGGCGATGCTGGTGTTCGAGGCGGCATTCGGCTTGCCGGGGGTGGTGGCGGGGCCGGTCTACTATGCCTACCTGAAGAGCGAGCTGAAGCGGGCCGAGCTGGTCTGATTCTTCAATAGCCTGTGCCGGCCCCTTCGCGGGCTTGCCCGCTCCCACAGGGACCGCACAGTACCCAAGACCTGTGCAATACCGGTGGGAGCGGGCAGGCCCGCGAAGGGGCCGGCACAGGCTGAAGAGCCTGGCTCAGGCAACGCCGTAACGTTTGCGCGCTTCGATGGCCAGCCCGCTGCCAATGCTGCCAAAGATGTTGCCTTCCACATGCCGCGCATTCGGCAGCATCGCCGCCACGCTGTTACGCAGCGCCGGGATCCCGCTGGAACCGCCGGTGAAGAACACCGTGTCGACCTGGGTCTCGCTGATCCCCGCCTTGGCCAGCAGGTCGGTCACGCTGCCACGCACACGCTCGAGCAGGCCTTCGATCGCTTCTTCGAACAGAGCGCGGGTCAGTTCTGCTGTCAGTTCAGGTTCGATACGGCCGAGGTCGACGCGGCGGCTCTGCTGCTCGGTCAGCTCGATCTTGCTGGCCTCCACTTCCATCGCCAACCAGTGCCCGGCACGCTCTTCGATCAGCTTGAACAGGCGGTCGATGCCCAGCGTGTCCTCGATGTCATAGCGCATGCTGCCCAGGGCCAGCTGCGACTTTTGCGAGTACAAGGCGTTGATGGTGTGCCAGGTGGCCAGGTTGAGGTGGTAGCTGGTGGGCATCAGCGCACCGCTCTTCATGCGGCTGCCGTAGCCGAACAGCGGCATCACGCCCTGCAGGCTCAGTTGCTTGTCGAAGTCGGTACCGCCGATGTGCACGCCGCCGGTGGCGAGGATGTCGCTCTGCCGCTCGGCGACCAGGTGGCGCTCGGGCGACAGGCGGATCAGGGTGAAGTCCGAGGTACCACCGCCGATATCGACGATCAGCACCAGCTCTTCGCGGCTGATGCCCGACTCGTAGTCGAAGGCGGCGGCAATCGGCTCGTACTGGAACGACACGTCCTTGAAGCCGATCTTGCGTGCCACTTCGGCCAGGGTGTCCTCGGCCTCCTGGTCCGCGGCCGGGTCTTCGTCGACGAAGAACACCGGGCGGCCCAGCACTACCTGGTCGAATTCGCGGCCGGCCGTGGCCTCGGCGCGCTTCTTCAACTCGCCGATGAACATGCCCAGCAGGTCCTTGAACGGCAGGGCGCTGCCCAGCACGCTGGTATCGTGCTTGATCAGCTTGGAACCCAGCAGGCTTTTCAGCGAGCGCATCAGGCGCCCTTCGTAGCCTTCCAGGTACTCGTGCAGTGCCAGGCGGCCATACACCGGGCGACGTTCCTCGATGTTGAAGAACACCACCGAGGGCAGGGTGATCTTGCCGTCTTCCAGGGCAATCAGCGACTCGACACCCGGACGGTGCCAGCCAACCGTGGAGTTGGAGGTGCCAAAGTCGATGCCCAGGGCGCGGGCCGGGGATACGTCAGACATGGGGAATGAGCTTCCGGAGGCAAAACGGCCGCGCAGTGTATGCCAGTTGGCTACAGAATCAAGACCGGTCGTCTGCCCTGGAGCAAACCCAAAGCGGTCTTGAAAGGCTATGCTTGAGCCCTATCTTCAATGGCAACACGCACATTCACATTGGTGATCCATAGATGGACTTCAAAGACTACTACAAGATACTTGGCGTAGAGCCCACGGCGGACGAGAAGGCGATCAAGGCCGCGTACCGCAAGCTGGCGCGCAAGTATCACCCCGATGTCAGCAAGGAGCGCGACGCCGAGGAAAAATTCAAGGAGGCCAACGAGGCCTACGAAGTGCTGGGCGACGCGCAGAAACGTGCCGAGTACGACGAAATCCGCAAATACGGTGGCCAGCATGGCCGGCCGTTCCAGGCGCCACCGGGCTGGGAAAGCCGTGGCGCTGGCGGCGGCTTCGAGGGCGGTGATTTTTCCGACTTCTTCAGTTCGATATTCGGTGCCCGGGGTGGCAACCCCTTTGGTGGCGCCCGGCAACAGCAACGCAGTGCCGGCAGGCGAGGGCAGGACGTGGAGCTTGAACTGGCGGTATTCCTTGAAGAGACCCTGAACAAGGAGTCCAAGCAGATCAGCTTCCAGGTGCCGCAGACCAATGCGATGGGCCAGCGCACCGGCTTCACCA
Organism: Pseudomonas sp. Marseille-Q3773; assembly: GCF_916618955.1. NCBI lineage: Bacteria > Pseudomonadati > Pseudomonadota > Gammaproteobacteria > Pseudomonadales > Pseudomonadaceae > Pseudomonas > Pseudomonas sp. Marseille-Q3773. Next base: position 3,791,481 of record NZ_OU745390.1, on the reverse strand, counting down.
CCAAGACCCTGAACGTGAAGATTCCGGCCGGGGTGACCGATGGCGAGCGTATCCGCCTCAAGGGCCAGGGCGCGCCGGGCAGCGCAGGCGGGGCCAACGGCGACCTGTTCCTGACCATCCGCATGGCACCGCACCCGCTGTTCGATGTCGAAGGTCATGACTTGATCATCACCGTGCCACTGGCGCCGTGGGAGGCTGCCCTGGGCACCAAGGTGGCGGTACCGACCCTGACCGGCCAGATCAACCTGACCATCCGCCCCGACAGCCAGACCGGCCAGCGCCTGCGGGTCAAGGGCATGGGCCTGTTGAACAAGAAGGGCGAGCGCGGCGACTTGTATGCACAGCTGAAGGTGGTGATGCCCACCACCTCCGATGCCACTACCCGTGAACTGTGGACCCAGCTTTCCGAGAAGGCGGCGTTCAACCCGAGGACACAATGGAGTAAGTGACCATGAGCAGCACCCTGATCGTTCAACTGGACATGCGTACCTTGTGTCAGGAGGCCGACCTCACGGCTGACTGCGTGATCGAAATCGTCGAGCACGGCATTGTCGAACCCTCCGGGCGAACGCCGGAGGACTGGTTGTTCGACGATCAGGCGCCGCTGCTGGCCAAGCGCGCAGCCAAGCTGCACGAGGAGCTGGAGCTGGAGTGGGAAGGGGTGGCGCTGGCGCTGGAGCTGTTGCAGGAAGTGCGGCAGTTGCGCAGCGAGAACAGCATGCTGAGGCAGCGCTTGGGCAGGTTTATCCAGATGTGAGCTGGTGCGAATGATGGGCCCGTGCAGGAGCGGATTCATCCGCGATGGGCTGCAAAGCAGCCCCGACAATCTAGATCCAGCGCGGCGATCTGGGGCTGCCTTGCAGCCCATCGCGGATAAAATCCGCTCCTACAGGGGGCGCACCAGTGCTGTATCAGTCGGGTTCAGCCCCCGGGTTCAGCACTAGCTGCATGAAGGTCAGGTCGAGCCAGCGGCCAAACTTCACCCCCACCTGGGGCATCTGCCCGGTCACCACGAAGCCCAGGCGCTGATGCAGGCGCACCGACGCAGCATTGCCGCTTTCGATGGCCGCCACCATCACATGCTTGCCACACGCGCGCGCGCGCTCGACCAGCGCCGCCATCAGCACCGGCCCCAGGCCTTTGCCACGTTGGTCACCACGGATGTATACCGAATGTTCCACGGTATGGCGAAAGCCCTCGAACGGCCGCCAGTCGCCAAACGAGGCATAGCCGAGCACGCCGCTGTCATCCACCGCCACCAGGATCGGGTAACCCTGCTCCGCCCGTGATTCGAACCAGGCCTGGCGGTTGCCCAGGTCCACCGGGGTTTCGTTCCAGATCGCCGTGGTGTTGCGCACCGCGTCGTTGTAGATGTCGAGGATGCCCGGCACGTCGGCAGGCAGGGCATCGCGGATTTGGTGAATCATGGCAGCGTCTCGCAGGTTCGTTGTGCGCAGGTTAAATGGTTACCAGCCCGCGCACACCTTCCGCCTGCATGTTTTCGCCACGGCCGCGCTGGATGATCTCGCCACGGGCCATCACCAGGTACTGGTCGGCCAGCGCCTCGGCGAAATCATAGAACTGCTCCACCAGCAGGATGGCCATGTCGCCACGTTCGGCCAGGCGGCGGATGACTGCGCCGATTTCCTTGATCACCGAGGGCTGGATGCCTTCGGTCGGCTCGTCGAGGATCAGCAGACGCGGGCGGCTGGCCAGGGCGCGGCCGATGGCCAGCTGTTGCTGCTGGCCGCCTGACAGGTCGCCGCCGCGGCGTTGCTTCATCTGCTCGAGTACCGGGAACAACTCGTAGATGAACGCTGGTACTGCGCGGGCTTCACGGGCGGGGAAGCGCGACAGGCCCATCAGCAGGTTTTCCTCGACAGTGAGGCGCGGGAAGATCTCGCGGCCCTGGGGCACGTAGGCAATGCCGGCGTGGACCCGTTGCTGGGGCTTGAGGCTGGTGATCGGCTTGCCTTCCCATTCGATGCTGCCGTCGCGGGCGGGTACCAGCCCCATCAGGCAGCGCAACAGGGTGGTCTTGCCCACCCCGTTACGGCCCAGCAGGCAGGTGACTTCGCCGACCCTGGCTTCGAAGGACAGGCCGCGCAGGATGTGGCTGCCGCCGTAATACTGATGCAGGGTGTCGATTTTCAGCATGTGTGGTTCCTGGGAAATCTGCTTTGCCTGTGCCGGCCCTTTCGCGGGTAAACCCGCTCCCACACGGACCGCGCAGTTCTTCAGGCCTGTGCCGTACCTGTGGGAGCGGGTTTACCCGCGAAGAGGCCGGCACAGGTATCCATATCTAGCGGCCCAGATACACCTCGACCACCCGCTCATCCGCCTGCACCTGTTCCAGCGACCCTTCCGCCAGCACACTGCCCTGGTGCAGCACGGTCACATGGTCGGCAATGCTGCCGACAAAGCCCATGTCATGCTCCACCACCATCAGCGAGTGCTTGCCGGCCAGGCCCTTGAACAGCTCGGCGGTGAACTCGGTCTCGGCGTCGGTCATGCCGGCTACCGGCTCGTCCAGCAACAGCAGTTGCGGCTCCTGCACCAGCAGCATGCCGATCTCCAGGAACTGCTTCTGCCCATGCGACAGCAGGCCCGCCTGGCGCTGGGCCAGGGGCAGCAGGCGCAAGGTGGCCAGCACTTCCTCGATACGCTGGCGTTGTTCAGCACCGAGCCGCGGCGTCAGGCTGGCCCACACCGACTTGTCGGTCTTCAGCGCCAGCTCCAGGTTCTCGAACACCGTCAGCGCCTCGAACACCGTGGGCTTCTGGAACTTGCGGCCAATGCCGGCCTGGGCGATCTGGTATTCGCTCATGCGGGTCAGGTCGAGGGTGTCGCCGAAGAAGGCGCTGCCGGTGTCGGGCCGGGTCTTGCCGGTGATCACGTCCATCATCGTGGTCTTGCCGGCGCCGTTGGGGCCGATGATGCAGCGCAGTTCGCCGACACCGATGTACAGGTTCAGCGCGTTGAGGGCCTTGAAGCCGTCGAAGCTGACACTGATGTCTTCAAGGCTAAGCACCGTGCCATGGCGGGTGTCCAGGCCAGCCTTGCGGCTCTGGCCCAGGCCAATCGCATCGCGGCCGCTGCCGAGGGTGTCGAACACAGGTTCGAGCATGAATTCCGGGTGGACCGGGGGTACGCCTCTCATGGCTGGCTCCTTTTCTTCAGCAGGCCCACCACACCCTTGGGCAGGTACAGCGTGACCAGGATGAACAGCGCGCCGAGGAAGAACAGCCAGAACTCCGGGAAGGCCACGGTGAACCAGCTTTTCATGCCGTTGACCAGGCCGGCGCCGAGCAGCGGGCCGAGCAGCGTGCCGCGGCCACCCAGGGCTACCCATACGGCGGCTTCGATGGAATTGGTCGGCGACATTTCGCCAGGGTTGATGATGCCCACCTGCGGCACGTACAGCGCACCGGCCAGGCCGCACAACACGGCACTGAGCACCCATACCAGCAGCTTGAAGCCGCGCGGGTCGTAGCCGCAGAACATCAGGCGGTTCTCGGCATCGCGCACCGCAGTGAGCAGGCGGCCGAACTTGCTGCGGGTCAGGCCCCAGCACAGGTACAGGCTGGCCAACAACAGGCCGACGGTGAGCAGGAACAGCACGGCCCGGGTGCCCTGGGCGGCGATGTCGAAGCCGAGGATGGTGCGAAAGCTGGTAAAGCCGTTGTTACCGCCGAAGCCGGTCTCGTTGCGGAAGAACAGCAGCATGCCGGCGAAGGTCAGGGCCTGGGTCATGATCGAGAAATACACACCCTTGATCCGTGAGCGGAAGGCGAACCAGCCGAACACCAGCGCCAGCAGCCCGGGTGCCAGCACCGCCAGGCACAGGGCCCAGGCGAAATGCTGGGTGCCAGCCCAGTACCAGGGCAGTTCGCTCCACGAAAGAAAAGTCATGAAGCCCGGCAGGCCGTCACCGGCGGCCTGGCGCATCAGGTACATGCCCATGGCGTAGCCGCCCAGGGCGAAGAACAGGCCGTGGCCCAGCGACAGCAACCCGGTGTAGCCCCAGACCAGGTCCAGCGCCAGAGCCACGATGGCATAGCAGAGAATCTTGCCGACCAGGGTCAGGGTGTAGGCCGACACCTGCAGGGCATGCTCCGCCGGCAACAGCGACAGCAGCGGCAAGGCCACCAGCAGCAGGACGACGAGCGCGCCGATGGCCAGCGACAGGCGCGGCCCGGCCTTTTGCGTAGCAGTGACAAGCAGTGGCTGGTTCATCAGTCTATTACCCGTCCCTTCAGGGCGAACAGGCCTTGCGGGCGCTTCTGGATGAACAGAATGATCAACGCAAGGATGAGGATCTTGCCGAGCACTGCACCGATCTGCGGCTCCAGCAGTTTGTTGGCGATGCCAAGGCCGAACGCTGCCCACAGGCTGCCGGCCAGCTGGCCGACACCGCCCAGCACCACCACCAGGAACGAGTCGATGATATAGCTCTGGCCCAGGTCGGGGCCGACGTTGCCGACCTGGCTCAGGGCTACGCCGCCCAGCCCGGCGATGCCCGAGCCGAGGCCGAAGGCGAGCATGTCGACGCGCCCGGTGGACACCCCGCAGCAGGCCGCCATGTTGCGGTTCTGGGTAACCGCACGCACGTTCAGGCCCAGCCGCGTGCGGTTGAGCAGCAGCCAGGTGAGCAGCACCACGGCAAGGGCGAAGCCGATGATCACCAGGCGGTTGTAAGGCAGCACCAGGTTGGGCAGCAGCTGGATGCCACCGGACAGCCAGGCCGGGTTGCTGACTTCGACGTTCTGCGCGCCGAACAGCAGGCGGATGGCCTGGATCAGGATCAGGCTGATGCCCCAGGTCGCCAGCAGGGTTTCCAGGGGGCGGCCATAGAGATGGCGAATCACCGTGCGTTCCAGGGCCATGCCGACCCCGGCGCTGACGGCGAAGGCCACTGGCAGGGCGAGCAGCGGGTAGAACTCGATGGCGCTGGGGGCGTAGCGCTGCAGCAGCACCTGGACCATGTAGGTGCTGTAGGCACCGAGCATGAGCATTTCGCCGTGGGCCATGTTGATCACCCCGAGCAGGCCGAAGGTGATCGCCAGACCCAGGGCCGCCAGCAGCAGGATCGAACCCAGCGACAGGCCGCTGAATGCCTGGCCGAGCAGTTCGCCGATCAACAGCTTGCGCTGCACCTGAGCCAGGCTGGTTTCGGCTGCGGTGCGCACGCCCGGGTCGGTTTCCGCGCCCGGTTGCAACAGGGCTTCGAGGCGGGTGCGCGCCAGTGGGTCGCCGGTTTCGCCGAGCAGGCGCACGGCAGCCAGGCGTACGGCCGGCTCGCTGGCGCCGAGTTGCAGGTTGGCCAGGGCCAGGCCGAGGGCGGCGTGTACGGCGGGGTCCGGCTCAGTGGCGAAGCGTCGGTCGAGGAATGCCATTTGTGCCGGCTGCGCGCTCTTTTGTAACTGTTGGGCGGCGGCCAGGCGTGTGGCGCTGTCATCGCTGAGCAGCTGGTGGCTGGCCAGGGCGTTGTCGATCAGGCCGCGCAGGCGGTTGTTCAGGCGCACCTTGCGGGTGTCGTCGGTGGCGATACGGCCCTGGCGCAGGTTGTCCAGCAGCGGCAGGCGCGCGGCATCGGGTTGTGCCGCCCAGCCTTCGAGCAGTTGGGCCTGCTCGGCGGGCTTGGCGGTAAGAAAGTATTCGCCCTCGCTGGCCTGGGTTGCCAGGGGCAGCAGAAGCAGGAGGGTTAGCAGGAATCTGAGCATGCGAGTAATCCTGGAAATCGGCGATGGATTCTTCGCGGGTAAACCCGCTCCCACAGGGACCGCGCCGGTTTCAGACCTTGCACCGTACCTGTGGGAGCGGGTTTACCCGCGAATGGGCCGCACTGCGGCCCCATGCACTCAGTTACCTTTCACCGCATAATCAGGGCGCTTGTCGTTGCCCGGAATGAACGGGCTCCAAGGCTGCGCGCGCAGCGGCTGTTCGGTTTCCCACACCACGCTGAACTGGCCGTCATCCTGGATCTCGCCGATCATCACCGGCTTGTGCAGGTGGTGGTTGGTCTTGTCCATGGTCAGGGTGAAGCCCGAGGGGGCCTTGAAGGTCTGCCCGGCCAGGGCCTCGCGCACCTTGTCGACGTCGGTGGACTTGGCCTTCTCGGCGGCCTGGGCCCACATGTGGATGCCCACATAGGTGGCCTCCATCGGGTCGTTGGTCACCGCCTTGTCGGCACCCGGCAGGCCCTTGGCCTTGGCGTAGGCCTTCCAGTCGGCGACAAACTTCTGGTTGACCGGGTTATCCACCGACTTGAAGTAGTTCCACGCCGCCAGGTGCCCCACCAGCGGCTTGGTGTCGATGCCGCGCAGCTCTTCTTCGCCAACCGAGAACGCAACCACCGGCACGTCGGTGGCTTTCAGGCCCTGGTTGGCCAGCTCCTTGTAGAAGGGCACGTTGGAATCGCCATTGACCGTGGAAATGACCGCAGTCTTGCCACCGGCAGAGAACTTCTTGATGTTGGCGACGATGGTCTGGTAATCGCTGTGACCGAACGGCGTGTACACCTCTTCAATGTCCTTGTCGGCCACGCCCTTGCTGTGCAGGAAGGCGCGCAGGATCTTGTTGGTGGTGCGTGGGTAGACGTAGTCGGTGCCCAGCAGGAAGAAGCGCCTGGCGCTGCCGCCGTCTTCGCTCATCAGGTACTCGACGGCCGGGATGGCCTGCTGGTTGGGCGCGGCGCCGGTGTAGAACACATTCGGCGACATCTCTTCGCCTTCGTACTGCACCGGGTAGAACAGCAGGCCGTTGAGCTCCTCGAATACCGGCAGCACGGATTTGCGCGACACCGAGGTCCAGCAGCCGAACACCACCGCGACCTTGTCCTGGGTCAGCAGCTGGCGGCTCTTTTCGGCGAACAGCGGCCAGTTGGAGGCTGGGTCGACCACGACCGGTTCGAGCAGCTTGCCGTTCACACCGCCCTTGGCATTGATCTCGTCGATGGTCATCAGCGCCATGTCCTTGAGCGAGGTCTCGGAAATCGCCATGGTCCCGGACAGCGAATGCAGGATGCCGACCTTGATGGTCTCGGCGGCCTGGATACTCCAGCTCAGGCCCATCGCGGCGATAGATGCGCTGAGGGTAAAGGCCTTGATCAGACTGCGACGCTTCATGTGCTCTCTCCGCTGAGTTTTTTTTAGGGTGTTGGGCAAGCGGTGAGGGGTACTGCAAGGGGTGTGCCTAACGGCGGAAGGTGCGCAATAGAGGGGATGTGCGAGGTGTTGGGGCGTGGGTTGGATCCAGCTTGGTGCCTGGGCGATTGGTGTGCACAGGATTGGGGCTGCAAGGCAGCCCCGAGGCCATCAGCCGTTACGCACCGCCGTGCGCGGATGGCGCTTGCTGCGCACGAACTGGTAGGTCACCGCCAGCAGCACGAACCAGATCGGTGTCACCAGCAACGCCGAGCGTGTGTCTGCCTCCAGGCTCAGCAACACCAGGATGAAGGCAAAGAAAACCAGGCACACGTAGCACATGAAACGCCCGCCAGGCATCCTGAATTTCGACGCTTGGTGCAGCGCCGGGCGGTGCTTGCGGTACCGCAGGTACGACAGCAGGATCAAGGTCCAGACGAACATGAACAACACCGCCGAAACGGTGGTGATCAGGGTGAATGCCTCGATCACGTTGGGCACCAGGTAGATCATCACTGCACCCAGCAGCAGGCAGGTGCATGAGAAGTACAGCCCGTTGGCCGGCACCGAGCGGCTCGACAGTTTCTCGAACGCCCCGGGTGCATCACCCTCCTGCGCCAGGCCATATAGCATGCGGCTGGTGGAGAACACGCCGCCGTTGGCCGACGAGGCCGCCGAGGTCAGCACCACGAAGTTGATGATGCTGGCAGCAGCCGGCAGGCCAGCCAGCACGAACAGCTCGACGAACGGGCTCTTGCCCGGCACCACGTCGCGCCAAGGGGTCACGGCCATGATCGCGATCAGGGCCAGTACGTAGAACATGATGATCCGCACCGGGATGGAGTTGATCGCCCGTGGCAGGGTGCGTTCCGGGTTCTTCGCTTCGGCGGCGGTGGTGCCCACCAGCTCGATACCGACGAAGGCGAACACGGCGATCTGGAACCCGGCGAAGAAGCCCATCAGGCCATTGGGGAACATGCCGCCATCGTTCCACAGGTTGGCCAGCTGGGCGGTGCGCCCGCTGGGCGAAGTGAAGCCGCTGATGACCATGTACAGGCCGGTCGCGACCAGGCCGAGAATGGCGACGATCTTGACCAGGGCGAACCAGAACTCCAGTTCACCGAACATCTTCACCGTCACCAGGTTGAGCGAAAGCAGCACGCCCACGCAGGCCAGCGCCGGGAGCCACTGTGGCAGCTCGGGGAACCAGAACTGGGTGTAGGCGGCGATGGCGACCACGTCGGCGATACCGGTGACTACCCAGCAGAACCAGTAGGTCCAGCCGGTGAAATAGCCGGCCCAGGGACCCAGCAGGTCGGCGGAAAAGTCGATGAACGACTTGTAGTTGAGGTTCGACAGCAGCAGCTCGCCCATCGCGCGCATGACGAAGAACAGCATGAAGCCGATCAGCATGTAGACGAAAATGATCGACGGCCCGGCCAGGCTGATGGTCTTGCCCGAGCCCATGAACAGGCCGGTGCCGATGGCGCCGCCGATGGCGATCAGCTGGATGTGCCGGTTGGTCAGGTTGCGTTGCAGATGTGGCTCATCTGGCGGTGTGGGGGAAGTTTGCGTCATAGGCTGCATTCCATTGGACAATCGGTCGTCTTGGCGGAGGTAGCCGGCTAGGCTAACACGCGCGTTCCAGATTGGGGCGCGACAGATCGACTCGACTTTTGGGGAGCAGTCTTGTGCCTGTGCCGGCCTCTTCGCGGGTGAACCCGCTCCCACAGGGACCGCGCTGCCCTCAGGCTTGGCGCAGAAACTGTGGGAGCGGGTTTACCCGCGAAAGGGCCGGCACAGACGAAGCAAGGCTCAAGCGCTGGCCAGCACCCGGCCGCGCCTGACCACCAGGCTGTCCACCAACCACATCACCACCATCGACACCCCCACCAGCGGGAACATCACTCCCAGCACCAGCATCACCGCCACTGCCGTCTTCCAGCGCGGCAGGTCATGGCGCAGTGGCGGCACACCCAGCCCGCCTGCCGGCCGGCGCTTCCACCACATCACCAGCCCGCTCACCGAGCCCAGCAGGATCATCAGGCACACCAGCAGGATGATGACCTGGTTCAGCGCCCCGAACATCTTGCCTTCATGCAGCATCACCCCCAGCTCGGTGGCCCGCGCCACCGGGCTGTAGTCCTGCCAGCGCACGTCGGCCAGGACCTTGCCGGTGTACTGGTCGACATGCAGGGTGGCGTCATTGCGTGGGTCGTCGGCAAACACCGCGATGGTGAATACACCGTCAGCTGTGGTCGGCAGGGTAATGCTGTAGCCCGGCTCGACCTGGCGCGCGCCGGCGATGTCCTCGACCTGTTGCACGCCCACCTGCGGTGCCGCGGGCTGTTCCGACATCATGTGATGCCCGGCGTGTTCGGCGTGCGCACCGGACTGCGGCATTGGCGTGTTCTCCACCGCCCAAGGCACCGTCTGGCGGTGCGCGTTGTTCAGTTCGCCCGCCTGCTGGTCGGACTTCGGCACGTCGTTCCACATGGCCGCCGGAAAACGGTTCCACAGATCGGCGTATTGCTTGCCCCACAGGCCGGTCCAGGTCATGCCGCTGAGCAGCATCAGCAACAGCAAGGCCGAGCCCCAGAAGCCCATCACTGCATGCAGGTCGCGCCACAACAGACGGCCGCGCGCCGATAGCCGTGGCCACAATACGCCAGCGCCGTTGCGCCCGCGTGGCCACCACAGATACAGGCCGGACACCACCAGTACGATGCCCCAGCCCGCAGCCAGCTCCACCAGGCGGTCGCCGAGCGTGCCGACCATCAGTTCACCATGCAGGGCCCGGGCAATGGCCTGCAGGTTCTGCTTGCCGTCCTGCTCGCCGAGAATCCTGCCGCTGTAAGGGTCGACGAACACATTCAGTTCCCGCCCGCCGTCATGCACCACGAACTGCGCGCTGCGTTCGGCGTTCAGCGGCGGCAGGTACTGGCCGACATGGCCCTTGGGGTAGGCCTGGCGCACTTCGGCCAGCATCGTGTCGGCGCCCTGCCGATGGTGGCCGGCTTCGACCACCATCAGGTCGCGGTACAGCAGCGGGTCAAGTTGCGGCTTGAACAGGTAGATGATCCCGGTAACCGCCAGCAGGATCATGAACGGGGCCACGAACAGCCCGGCATAGAAGTGCCAACGCCAGGCCAGGTTGTAGAAATTGATGCGTGTTCCTCTCATGGGAACCTCCAGTTTTACCAGCTGAAGGGCGCAACACCAGGTTGCGCCCGCGGTTGTTGTCAGAAGCTGAAATCGACCTTGGTCCAGAACGTCCGGCCTGGCTCGGTCACCGGTTGTGGGTCTGCGGCCGGGTAGCCGAACCCGGCGTTGCCGGCCAGGTTCAGGTGCTCGGCGTAGGTCTTGTCGAACAGGTTGTCGACCCCGGCGCTGAGCTTGAGGTGGTTGCTGACCTTGTAGGCACCGTTGAGCGAGAACACGCCGAAGCCGGCGCTGTTGTCGTAGTCCTTGCCGACCACGTTGCCCTGGTTCTCGGCGATGCGGTTCTGCGCCGCCGCCAACCGCCACAGTGCCCCCACGCTCCACACGTCGCGGCTGTAGGTCAGGCCCAGGCGGCTCTCAAGGGGCGGCATCTGCGGCAGTGCCGTGCCGTCACTGCTGTTCTTGCCCCAGGCATAGGCCAGGGTGGCGTCGGCCCTCCAGTTGTCGGTCAGCTGGTAGGCCGCCCCCAGTTCGCCACCCATGATGCGGGCGTCGATGTTGCGTGCCTGCGAAGTGCTCATGCCGATCATGCCGCTGCGGTAGTCGAACAGGATGTAGTCGCGGATCTGGCCGACATACCCCGAAGCCCAGGCCTCAAGGCGCTCGGTGCGGTACTGGATACCGAAGTCCAGCTGGGTGGTCTTCTCTGGCTTGATACCGTCAAAGGCATTGGCTGCACCGGGTGGTGCCAGTCTGGGCGAGAACAGCTCCCAGTAGTCGGGGAAGCGCTGGGCATGGCCAAGGCCGACATAGGCGGTGGCCGGGATGGCTGCCAGGTCGTGCTCATAGCGGACAAAACCGCTCGGCAGGGTGTCGGCGCGGGTGTCACCGTTGGTCGCGCTGTTTTGGCGGAAGTCGCGGGCCGAGGCGCGGTCCAGGCGGGCACCGGTAATCAGGCGGTCTTCACCGCTGACGTACCAGGTCAGTTCGCCAAAGGCGCCGTAGTTGTGGAAGTCGGCGTCCTTGGTCCAGGCCTGGCCCTTGTGCGCGTCAACACCCATGCCGCCGCGTTTGCGATGTTCGTTGGACTGCGCGTCGATGCCGCCGATCAGCTGCACATCGGCCCAGCGCCAGGTGGTCTTGAGGCGCGCGCCCAGGGTGCGGCGGTCGACGTTGCTGACCATCGGCATGCCCATCATGCCGCTGCCCGAAGGCGTGCGCAGGCTGTAGTTGTCCATCACGTGGTCGGCGTAGTTGTAGTAGACCTGCGCCTCGACCTTGTCGAGCACCTCGCCGAGGTTGGACTTTTCAAAGCGCAGCCCCAGGCTTTCGCGCTTGAACTGCGAGCCGTCCATGCCGCGCCCGGCATAGCGGGCCTCACCGTCGCCCTTGCCGGCGGTAAGTTCCAGCAAGGTGTCCTGGTCGGGTGTCCAGCCGAGGGCAACATCGCCGTTCCACTTGTCCCAGCGGGATGGCACGGTGTTGTCGCTACCGTCGTGGTAGTCATCCGAGCGCGACTGGTTGCCGACGAAGCGGGCATAGGCCTGGCGGTTGCCGGCGGCGGCGTCCAGTACCTTGTCGAAGCGGCCGTTGGAGCCGGCCAGCAGGCTGGCGTTGACCCGGCTGCCGAGGCTGCCGAACTGCTCCGGCTCGCGTTCGAAGAGGATCGTGCCTGCCGAGCCTCCCGGCCCCCAGATCACGCTTTGCGGGCCTTTGATCACAGTCAGGCGGTCGTAGGTCTCCGGTGAAATGTACGAGGTTGGCGCGTCCATGCGGTTCGGGCATGCGCCGAGCATCAGCCCGCCATTGGTGAGGATGTTCAGGCGTGAGCCGAACATGCCGCGCAGTACCGGGTCGCCGTTGGTGCCACCGGCGCGGATGGCGGAAAAGCCCGGAATGGTTTTCAGATAGTCGGCGCCGTCGCTGGCCGGCACCGGCTGGCGCGGGTCTTTCGGGTTGGTGACCACGGTCAGCGGAGAACTCGGGGCCACGGCGGTGATGACCGTCGGGCTCAGCTCAGGTGCGTCGTGGGCATGGCTTTCATGGCCGGGCTCGGCGGCCATGGCCATGGGTGCAAGCAGCGAGCCGCACACGGCGGCGAGGGCCCCGCGCAGGGACAAGGCAAAAACAGGGGTGCAGCCGGACATAATGATTCCAGTCGATCAGTCATGAGTCGGCACGAAGCCGCTTGGCTCCGTGCAAAAAAAGTACGGTCAGACGTTGATCGAAAAGGGCGGGGCGCGGCTGCGCGCGCCGGGGAATACAGCCTGCCGGGCATGGCCCTGGCGCGTGGGAGCGAGCAGTTGGGTGGTGGGAACGAGGCTGCCGGCGCAGAGCGGGCTGAGGGCCTGCGGCAGGGCCGGGCAGTTGAACAACAGGCTGCAATAACCGCACTTTTCCCACATCACATGCAGCTGGCCATCGCCCGCCTGGCCGTGATGGGTGTCGCCAGCATGCTGATGACCGGCTGCCATCGGCATGTCCATCGGCATGCTCATGCCGGCAGGGTGGTTCATCGGCATCGACTGGGAAATCAGCGGGCCGATGAAGATCATCCACATGGCGAACAGGCTCAGCCATACGCCACCGGCGCGCCTGTATTCAGGGCGGGTGGTACGGCTGGAGCTGTGGCGCGGCAGGCTCATGGCGAGTGCCTGTCAGCGGGTGTCAGTGCGCGTGTTCGTGGGCTTGCGGTGGGGCCGCTGGCGCCTGCTTCTGCACAGCCACTTCAACGGTGATGTCGCCGGCCTTTTCGAAGTGCAGGGTCAGCGGGAAGCGCTTGCCGTCAGTGAGCAGGCTGCGGTCCCTGGGCTGCATCAGCATCACGTGGTAGGCGCTGGGGGCGAAGGTCAGGTCCTTGCCGGCGGGCACCACCACGCTGGGCACCTGCTGCATCTTTATCGCGCCGCTGGCGCTCATGGCATGTTCGTGCAGTTGCGCGTCATCAGTGATGGGGCTGTCGACAGCGAGCAGGCGGTCGTCGGCCTGGCCATTGTTGTGGACCACGAAGTACGCCGCGACGTTGGGCGCGTTGGGGGGCAACTGCAGCGACCAAGGATGGGCGATATGCAGGTCGCCCACGCTGTATTCGTGGGCATTGGCAAAGGCGCCGGGCAGCAGCAGGGCGGCCATGACGAGGGCGTGCTTGAGCATGGTGAATCTCCGTTTCTGTTCAGGTTCAGGCAGACAGCGTGATGAACTCAGGCCAGCGGAGAGGCACGGGGGTTGAGTGCCGGCCAGAGCTGGCGCGGCGTGGATTGATTGTCGGCGGCAGGTGGCGGCAGCCCGGCGAAGCGTATCGGCGGGTTGTGCAACTGCGGCGGGTAACTGGGCAGGGCCAGCAGCGGCGCGGCGCCAGAGCAGCACCAGCAATTCATCAGGCTGGCGCTATCGTCGCTCTGCGGGCCGAGGTCGATCTTGGCCAAGGCCTGGACATCGACCTTGGCCTTGTTGGCCATGCTGGAACAGAAGGCCCCCCACAGCAGCTGCTCGGCCGGGCCCTTGGGCGCAGCAGAGGACAGCGGCATGGCCAGCAGGTTGAACAGCACTGCGAGGCAGGCTATCCAGGCGATGTGCCGACGTGGGGGCATGGAGAGATCCGGTCAGGAATCGTGGTGGCTATTGTACGACCGAGTATAGGTAAAAATGACGGGGTGCGGTGAAGTGACGCAGGCGGATGGTTTCGCGGAGAGGATCGCCGCATGGTCAAACATGCACGGTCCTGGTGGGAGCGGCCTGTTGTCGCGAAGGGGCGCCAAGCGCCCCCGGCCTGTTCAAGCCTTGCCACGCCCCATCAACCCGCGCACGGTTTCTTGCAGGTCCGCCGGCAGCACCACCACCTTGGCATTGCTGCTGCCCGCCAGGTTTTCCATGGCCCCGACATAACGTTCGCCCAGCAGGTACATCGCGGGCACGGTCTCGTTGCCCACCGCGTCCTTGACCAGGGTGATCGCCCGTGCCGAGGCTTCGGCCAGGCTGACCTGCGCCTCGGCATCGAGCCTGGCCGCCTGCAGGCGGGCTTCGGCCTCGAGGATCGCCGCCTGCTTGGCCCCTTCGGCGCGGGTCACGTCGGCCTTGCGCTCACGCTCCGCGGCCGCCTGGCGCTCCATGGCCAATTGCATGTTCTCGGACGGCTTGATGTCCTGGATTTCCACCGAACGTACGGTCACACCCCAGTCTTCGGTCTGCTCGGACATGGCCTCGCGCAGGCGCGCCTTGATCTGCTCGCGGCTGGACAGCGCTTCGTCCAGGTCCATGGCACCGACGATGGCGCGCAGCGAAGTCATGGTCAGGCTGGTGACGGCGAACGAGAAGTTTTGCACGCCATAGGAGGCCTTCTGCGGGTCGACCACCTTGGCGAAGCACAGGGCGTTGGCGACGATCACCGCATTGTCCCGGGTGATGATTTCCTGCTCTTGCACATCGAGGATGATGTCCTTGGTCGGCAGGCGGTAGGCGACCACGTCCATGTAGGGAATGACGATGTTCAGGCCGGGCTTGAGCGTGCTGTGGTAACGGCCCAGGCGCTCGACGATCCATTCCTCGCCCTGGGGCACGATACGCACCCCCTTGAACACGGTGATCAGGACGAACAGGGCGATGGCGGCGACGACGATGAGGCTGGTCATGGTGCGCAATTCCTTTTGATAAGGTTCAGGCCCGGATGACCCGGGCGGTATTTCCCTCGATGGCGGTAAGGCGTACCCGCTCGCCGGCGGCGATCTCGCTGTCGGCGACGCAGGTCCATTCTTCGTTGCCGAGTACCGGCTTCTGGAAGCGTACCCGGCCTTTGTGGAACTCCGAGACGGCAGTGGTCAGCAGCCCGACTTCACCGATCACGCTGTCCGCTGTCCAGCGCACGTCCGGCTTGCGCCGGAACAGCTTGAACCATAGCGCCGTGGTGACTGACGAAAGCAGCACCCAAAGCAGCACCTGCATGTCCAGCTGCAGGCCCGGAGCAGCCAGCGAGATGAGCGAAACCAGCACGGCACCAATACCGAACCAGAGGATGAAGAACGTCGGCAGAACCAGTTCGAGCAGCATCAGCGCGATGCCGAAGACCAGCCAGATCCACCATTGCATGTCCATATGGGTAGCGCCTTCCAGAGGGAGAAGGCGAGTCTATGGCAACAGTGCGGCAGAGGGCCACCCGAAGCCTTGAAAGAAAAGCCCGAAATGGCTGTAGGACTTCTTCTGAAGAGTGACGCTGCTACAGGTCGAGTGCTGCGGCCAGGTCAGGCAGCGATTCGAATACCCGGTCTACACCAGGCAGCACCGGGCGCTTCAGCACCAGCACCGGCAGGCCCAGCTCCCGCGCCACCTCCAGCTTCGGCTCGGTCGCCACGCTGCCGCTGTTCTTGCTGATCAGCACATCGACGCAACGATGCTGGAACAAGGCCCGCTCATCGTCGATATGGAACGGCCCACGCGCACCAATCACTTCACAGCGCTCGTTGCCAGGGCACGCTTCCAGCGCGCGCAAGGTCCAGAACTGCCCGGGCGGAATTTCAGCCAGGTGCTGCAGCGGCTCACGCCCCAGGGTGAACAGCGGCCTGCGAAACGGCTTGAGGGCGTCGAACAACCCGGCCCAGTCGTCGACCTCGCGCCAGTCGTCCCCTGGCTGTGGCTGCCAGGCCGGCCGGCGCAATGCCCAGCAGGCGATACCGGCACTGCGTGCCGCGATGGCGGCATTACGGCTGATCTGCGCGGCGTAGGGGTGGGTGGCATCGATCAGCAAGCTGATGCCCGCCTCGCGCAGGTAGCCCGCCAGGCCCTCGGCACCGCCAAAGCCGCCAACCCGAACCTGGCATTGCAGGTCCTGCGGCACCCGGCCGATGCCGGCCAGGCTGTAGACGTGCTGCGGGCCGAGGCGGCGGGCCAGGGCCAGGGCTTCGGTGATGCCGCCCAGCAGCAGGATACGCCGGCTCATTGCACACCCGCCCGGCCGACGATGCCGCCCTGGCGGTCGATGGCGAACACTTCCACCTGCACCTGGGCCGGTACGACGCTGCGGGCGAAGGCCAGGGCATGGGCACACACCGCATCGCCCAGTGCAATGCCGGCGGCATGCGCCAGGGCCAGGGCCTGCTGGCTGGTATTGGCGGCCCGGATTGCCGCCTGCAGCGCTTCGTCAGCGCCGATGTCTGCAGCCCAGCCGGCCAGTTGCGGCAAGTCGATGCTGGAGTGGCGGCTGTGCAGGTCCATGTGCCCGGCCGCCAGCTTGCTGATCTTGCCGAAGCCGCCACACAGGCTCAGGCGCGCTACCGGCACCTTGCGCAGGTGCTTGAGCACCGCGCCGACGAAGTCACCCATTTCGATCAGGGCGATTTCCGGCAGGCCATAGACCCGGCGCATGGTGTCTTCGCTGGCGTTGCCGGTGCACGCGGCAATGTGCGTGTAGCCATTGGTGTAAGCGACGTCGATGCCCTGGTGGATCGAGGCGATGTAGGCCGCACAGGAAAACGGCCGGACGATGCCGCTGGTGCCGAGGATCGACAGCCCGCCAAGAATACCCAGGCGCGGGTTCATGGTTTTCAGCGCCAGCTGCTCACCGCCCTGCACATTGACGGTGACTTCGAAGCCACCGGCATAACCGCACTCGTCCGCCAGGCTTTGCAGGTGTTCGCTGATCATGCGCCGCGGCACCGGGTTGATGGCCGGCTCACCCACGGCCAGCACCAGCCCCGGGCGGGTCACGGTGCCGACGCCGATGCCGGCAACAAAGCGGATGCCCGCTTCGTCCAGCAGACGCACCTGGCTGTAGAGCAGGGCGCCGTGGGTCACGTCCGGGTCGTCGCCGGCATCCTTGAGCGTGCCTGCCTCGGCGCTGTCACCGTTCAGCCGGCAGAACTCCAGGCGCATCTGCACTACCTTGCCCTTGGGCAGGGTGATACTCACCGCATCGCTGCTTGTACCGCTCAGCAGCAGGCGCGCGGCTGCCAGGCTGGTGGCGGTGGCGCAACTGCCGGTGGTCAGGCCGCTGCGCAGGGGGGCGGGCTGTTCACGGGTTTCTTCACGCATCGGCGGGCTTCACGACGTCCAGCAGGGTGATTGGCAGCGCCTGGCGCCAGGTGTCGAAGGCGCCCAGTGGTTGGGCATGCGCGACGTGGATGCGGGTCAGCTCGCCGCCGTGGCGTTCGCGGAACTGCGCCAGGGCCAGTTCGCTCTGCAGGGTCACTGCGTTGGCTACCAGGCGGCCGCCGGGGCGCAGGCTTGCCCAGCACAGGTCGAGCACGCCGTCGCGGGTGACGCCGCCGCCGATGAAGATGGCGTCGGGCTGTTCCAGGCCTTGCAGGGCCGCCGGTGCCTTGCCGCGGACCAGTTGCAGGCCGGGAACCCCGAGTGCATCGCGATTATGTTCGATAAAGCCCTGGCGTCCCTCGTCGGCCTCGATGGCCAGGGCCCGACAGGCGGGGGGGGCGCGCATCCATTCGATACCGACCGAGCCGCAGCCCGCGCCGACGTCCCACAATAGTTCACCGGGCTGTGGCGCCAGGCGGGCGAGGGTGATGGCGCGGACGTCGCGCTTGGTCAGCTGGCCGTCGTGACGGAAGGCAGTGTCCGGCAGCCCGGCGAGGCGGTGCAGGCGAGGGGCGTGGGGGGCAGCCCGGCATTCGATGGCCACCAGGTTGAGCGCAGCGACCTGGGCATGTGGCCAATCCTCGGCGGAGCCGGATAATTCACGCTCTGCTGCCCCGCCCAGATGCTCGAACACCCGTAGCCGGCTTGGCCCGAAACCACGCTCGCGCAGCAATGCGGCAATCGCCGCCGGGCTGTCGCCGTCGTTGCTCAGTACCAGCAGGCGCACGCCACCGTGCAGCTGGGCATTCAGTGCAGACAGCGGCCGGGCGACCAATGACAGCACCTCCACGTCCTGCAATGGCCAGCCCAGGCGGGCGGCGGCCAGGGCGCAGGACGAGGGCATCGGCAGCACGTGCATTTCTTGGCCAGGCACCTGGCGCGCCAGGCTGGCGCCGACGCCGTAGAACATCGGGTCGCCGCTGGCCAGTACGCACACCGGCTCGCCGCGCAGGGCCAGCACCGGGGCGAGGGAGAACGGGCTCGGCCAGCCCAGCCGCTCGCCGGCCACGCAGCGCGGCAGCAGGGCCAGCTGGCGCGGGCTGCCGAAGATCCGTGCCGCGCCCAGCAGCGCACGCCGGGCTTGCTTGCCCAGGCCGCTGAAGCCGTCTTCGCCGATGCCTACTACTGTCAGCCAGGGTGCCATGTATACCTCTTGAGGATCTTGGAGGCCGCTGCGCGCCCCAAGAATTTCAGCGCAAACTCGAATGATGCGCGACCACCGGCTTTTCATGCCGCCGGACAAAGCAGGCATAATACCGCGCCTTCTACACTCAAGCGCATTTTCACAGACTGCCGGATGCCCCATTGACGCAGCCCCATACCCCCCATGTAGCGCCCCGCCCCTCGGCTTGTCCGGGGTTGTGGCGTATCGTCAGTGCCCGGGATGGCGGTATTTGCCGCATCAAACTGGCGGGCGGCCTGTTATTGGCCGACCAGGCCGACGCGGTGGCGATGGCAGCCGAGCGTTTCGCCGGCGGTGTGATCGAGGCCACCAACCGCGGCAACCTGCAGATCCGCGGCATCGGCAGCGACCACCACGGCCTGGTCAAGACTTTGCTCGCAGCCGGCCTGGGCCCGCGTGAGGCCGCCGGCGACGATGTGCGTAACCTGATGCTCAGCCCGCTGGCTGGCCACGATCCGGCCATGCTGCTGGACGCTCGGCCGCTGGCCGGGCAGATCCTCGGCCTGCTGGAAGGTACCCCGCGCTTTCATCAGCTGTCGGCCAAGTTCGCCGTGCAGCTGGATGCCGGCGAGCGCCTGGCCATGCTCGAACATCCTCATGACCTGTGGCTGTCGGCCCTGCACCTGGAGCAGCAGGCCTGGCTGGCGTTCGGCCTGGCGGGCTGCCCGGCTGACGGCCAGGTGCTCGGCGCGGTGCCACTGGAGCAGGGCCTGATGCTGGTGCGTGCCGTGCTGGAGCGCTTCCTCGACCTGGCCACCCCGGCCCAATCGCGCATGCGCCAGTTGCTCGAAGGGTATACGCCAGGCGACTTCATCGACGGCCTTGGCCTGGCCATCCGCTGCGATGCCGCCGTGCTCGGCTGGCGACGTGAAGCGTACAACGCCTCGTGGCTGGGTGTGCTGCCCCAGGCGCAGGGGCTGGCCTTGGGCGTTGCCCCGCCGCAGGGCCGCCTGACCCCGGCCATGCTGCGCGGGGCGGCCCGTGTCGCCCGTGAACTGGGCGATGGCAGCCTGCGCTTGAGCCCTTGGCAGAGCCTGGTGCTGACCAATGTCCAGGCGCATGCCGTCAGCCAGGCCCAGGCCGCCCTGTCCGCCCTGGGTCTGCTGTGCCACGACCAGGAGCCGCTTGCGCGTATCTGCGCCTGCACCGGCAGCAGTGGCTGCGCCAAGGCGCTTGGCGAAACAAAGGCCGACGCCGTGACCCTGGCCGCGCTGCTCGGCCCGGGCGCGCCCGGCAGCGTGCATTTGTCCGGTTGCCCCCGATCCTGCGCCGTGGCCCATGTTGCCCCGGCCACCCTGCTGGCCCGCTCGCCGGGCCGTTATGACCTGTACCTGCGTGACGCAAGCCAGCCGGGCTTCGGCGCATTGCGCGCCACCGACCTTACCTTGAATGAAGCAGGCGCCATGCTCGACCTGCCGACGGAGCACCTTGATGATTGACTACATCCGCGATGGCCAGGAGATCTATCGCAATTCCTTCCGGATCATCCGTGAGGAAGCCCGACTCGAGCGGATTCCCGCAGACCTCGAAAAGCTCGCCGTGCGGGTGATCCACGCCTGCGGCATGGTCGAAGCCATCGATGGCCTGCAGTTCTCCGAAGGTGCCGGCCGCGCCGGGCGTGAAGCGCTGCAGAGGGGGGCGCCGATCCTGTGCGATGCGCACATGGTGGCCGAAGGCATCACCCGGGCGCGCCTGCCAGCGGACAACCAAGTGATCTGCACCCTGCGCGACCCGAGTGTGCCGGGCTTGGCGAAAGACGCCGGCAATACCCGCTCCGCCGTGGCCCTGGAGCTCTGGCGGCCGTACCTGGAAGGCAGCGTGGTGGTGATCGGCAATGCCCCCACTGCATTGTTCTACCTGCTGGAAATGCTCGACGCCGGTGCGCCCAAACCGGCGTTGATCCTCGGCTTCCCGGTCGGCTTCGTCGGTGCCGCCGAGTCCAAGGCGATGCTCGCCGCCGACAGCCGTGGCGTACCGTTCGTGATCATGCAGGGCCGCCTGGGCGGTAGTGCGATGGCTGCCGCTGCGGTCAACGCCCTGGCCACGGAGGTGGAATGATGGCGCCACGTGGACGTCTGCTCGGCCTGGGCGTTGGCCCTGGCGACCCCGAACTGATTACCCTGAAAGCCCTGCGCCTGCTGCGTGAAGCGCCGGTGGTCGGCTATTTCGTGGCCAAGGGCAAGCGCGGCAATGCCTTCGGCATCATCGAGGCGCACCTGCAGCCCGAGCAGACCTTGATGCCGCTGGTGTACCCGGTCACTACCGAAGCCCTGCCGGCGCCGCTGTCCTATGAACAGGTGATCAGCGACTTCTATGACGAGGCCAGCGTACAGGTGGCCGAGCATCTGGATGCCGGCCGCGACGTGGCGGTGATCTGCGAAGGTGACCCGTTCTTCTACGGTTCTTACATGTACCTGCACGACCGCCTGGCGCAGCGTTACGAGGCCGAAGTGATTCCCGGCGTCTGTTCGATGCTCGGCGGCGCCTCGGTACTGGGCGCGCCGCTGGTGTATCGCAACCAGAGCCTGTCGGTGCTGTCTGGCGTGTTGCCCGCCGAAGAGCTTCGGCGCCGCCTGGCCGACGCCGATGCGGCGGTGATCATGAAGCTTGGCCGTAACTTCCCCAAGGTGCGCGAGGTGCTGGCTGAACTGGGCCTGGACGGCCGCGCGCTGTATGTCGAGCGGGCGACCATGGCCAACCAGAAGATCGTGCCGCTGGACCAGGTCGACCCGCAGTCGTCGCCATACTTCTCGCTGATCATCGTTCCGGGTGAAAAATGGCAGGGCTGAACACGCACAAGGTTCCGGCGATCGTCATTCTGGGCCAGGGCAGCCTGGCCACGGCGCAGCGTATCCGGCAATGTTATCCACAGGCGTCGATCCACGGCCTCCAGGGCCGGGTCGAAGGCGCCGACCTTTCCTACAGTGCGTTCGGCGATACCCTGCGTGCGCTGTACCTGCAAGACACGCCGATCATTGCCCTGTGCGCCGCAGGGATCGTGATTCGCAGCCTGGCCAGCCTGCTCAGCGAGAAGGGCGTGGAACCACCGGTCCTGGCGGTGGCTGAGGACGGCAGCGCCGTGGTACCGCTGCTCGGCGGCCTGGCTGGCGTGAACCTGATGGCGCGCGAAATCGGCGAAGCGTTGGGCGTTGCTGCGGCGATTACAACCAGTGGCGAGTTGCGTTTCGGCACCTGCCTATTGAGCCCGCCGCAGGGCTACGCGCTGGCGGATATCGAGCAAGGCAAGCGCTTTGTTTCCGACCTGCTGGCTGGCGAAACGGTGCGCATCGAAGGGGATGCGCCGTGGTTGCAGCAGGCACAGCTGCCTGCCAGTGACGAAGCCCGGCGCACCATCCATGTGGGGCATCAGGCGCGTCCAGCCGACCGCAACGAATTGCTGATTCACCCGCGTTCGGTGGTAGTCGGTGTCGCAGGCGGCGATCTGCACAGCATTCGCGCCGCCTTGCAGCAGGCCGGTATCGCGGAGCCTTCGCTGGCCTGTGTTCTGGCAGATGAGCAAGCCATGGCCGATAGCGCACTGCACGAGGCCGCGCAGGCGCTGGGTGTTGCGTTGCGTTTTGCCGCCAAACCGCAGGATGTGGCCGGTATGGTGGCCGATGCATTGCCAGATGCACAATTGATCGAGGTGGCCGACATGGTCATCGCGGTGGCACCTGCTCCGGTTGAGGTGGCGCGGGTTGGCCGCCGTCGTGGCCGCCTGGCGGTGATCGGCCTGGGTCCGGGCGCTGCCGAGCTGATGGTCCCGGCGGTCAAGGCCGAGCTGGCGCGTGCCGAAGATGTGCTGGGTTACGAGACCTACGTGCGCATGGCCGGCCCGTTCCGTGACGATCAGGTGCTGCACTGCACCGACAACCGCGAAGAGATGCAGCGCGCCCGGCATGCCTTCGAACTGGCCGCCCAAGGCCGTTCGGTGGTGGTGGTGTCATCGGGCGACCCGGGCGTGTTCGCCATGGCGGCTGCGGTGCTTGAAGCGCTGCATGAATCCAGCGACCCTGCCTGGCATCGCGTTGACCTGGAGATCCTGCCGGGGGTTTCGGCCTCGCTGGCGACGGCCGCGCAGGCTGGGGCGCCGCTGGGGCATGACTTCTGCGTGATGTCGCTGTCGGACAACCTCAAGCCCTGGTCGATCATTGAAAAGCGCTTGGACCTGGCGGCGCAGGCCGACCTGGTGCTGGCGTTCTACAACCCGATCTCCAAGGCTCGACCGCATCAGCTCGGTGTGGCACTGGGCGTTGTGCGCCGACATCGCGATGGGAACACTCCTGTAGTCCTTGGCCGTGATATCGGTAGGCCGGGGCAGACGCTCAAGGTAGTTACCTTGGCCGAACTGACTCCAGAAATGGTCGACATGCGCACAATGGTGCTGGTGGGGTCCTCCACAACCTGCCGGTTCCAGTGGATTGAGGGCAAGGAGTGGGTGTACACCCCGCGCTGGTACCCGTCAGCCAACTGAGGCACCGAGGGAACCGGTTCATGCCTGTTCCCTTGTCGTTTACCGCATAGGGTGAATGCTCCTCGATGATTTCCGTCGGGGCCATTAAAGGACCCTGTAAATGACCGATATCAACACTCACAGCGGCGATAGCATTGCTGTCGTCGAACAATCCCTTCTGGCGCTGAGCGCAGGCATGTCTGCGCAAAGCCGGCGTGATGCCAAGACGACCTTCCAATTTGCTTCTCGTGTGGCATCCAAGCTGCATAACCGTGATGGTGAATCCGAAGCCTGGTTCAACAAGTTTCTGGAAGTGATGCGCACCCTGGGTTGGGTGGCGGGCCGGCGTTCTTACGAGCGCGACTATGACACAAGTCGCTCGCTAACCTTGGGCCCGATTGCCTTCAAGGTCGCCAGTGCCGCTGGTAAAGCCTTGCTCGGTGGACCGATAGGCGAAGCCATGGCCAAGCTGAGCGGCGATGCTATCAATGCACTCGGGAACATTGAAGAAGCACAGAAGATTTACAAGCAGAACGTCAAAGGCCATCCAGTCTCGACGACGGGCTTGGGGATATGCATCGAAACGCCTGAGGGCGAACTGTTCATGCTGGTAAACGCATTCAGTGCTTCGCCGGGTGAAAACGACCTGAACACCACCGTGTTCGAATGGAAGAGTTCAAGCAAGGACCGTTACTCTGGTTCGGCTGTGCTCGTCTTTAATGAGGTGGTGTATACCGACCAGGTTCGCGCATCGATTGAGCAGAAGCTCGCGCACAAGGCCGTCAAAGCAGCCTCCGAATACGAAATATGAGACCGTGCGGGGCCTGCGGGCCCCGCTCTTCATTCTGTGTGTTTGAAATTCGAGGTATTCCGATGAGTAAGGAAGACTATTCCTTGTGGCTCGTTGGCGGCACCGCGCTGTTGGTCGCGGAGGCGGCACAAGGCTTGCGCCAGTACGTGCTGGACTCGATTCTGTTTGCCCAGTTGCGTGCGGATAAAGTGAGTGGTTCACGTTTTACCCACTATGGGCGCTGGTACAGCGAATACCGTACGGCCCTGGAGGAGCGTGGCTGGGTGATCCTGCGCAGTAGCAGTGATCATCAGCGCATGCAGCCTGGACACTTGCTGGTACCGGCTGAGCGTCTCACCGACGATTTGTTGGCCCGTTATCCCAGGCTGTCAGGCCACTTGCGGGCTGCCATTACCCTGCTGTCGCAGGGTGAGCCGCAGCAGCACCTGCAACCCTTCACGCTGGCAGAGCATGACCAGACCACACACTGCGTCTACGAGCTTGGGGTGGTGCTGCCTGATGGTTCTCTGGATGTGTGTGGTCTGGCTTTCAAGAGCTCCCTACCCGTATCGCAGGTTCATCCCTGTACCCGATTGGAGCCATCAGCGACCGAGGGGATAGACCTGCGAATCAGTGCTGCGACATTGAGCGAGCACCTGAGTGGCGCTCATTTTCAAGAGCTGCACGATCTGCTTGAGCGGACGCAGCACGATGGAAAAATCAGGAATCTGGGCGTATTGAAACCGGAGCATGACGATGCAAAAACATGAAACCGTAGTCGTGGGCGCAAGCTTGGTTTCTTTCATTCCCGGCGTCAGCTTCGAACAGCGCAAGGCCGTGAAGCTTGCTTCGTTGTGGGCGGAGACGGTGACGTTGAAAGATATGGCCAACGAAGCGCGCCAGGAACAATACCAGTATTACCGCAAGAAGCTGATGTACCTGGGATGGGACGCGAAGTCAGCAGAAGAAGTGCATTGGCCGGACCCGCTTCGGCCTAGGATCGTCGACCAGGCGCTGAGCAAAATCGACGCCGTTGCAGGGACCCAGCATTCCAGCAACATGGCGCTGGCGTTCGATGTATTGAAGAGAAACGGCAAGGCCTTGCTGCATTTTGAATCCCGCAGCCAGGCGCGAGCGCAGTTTCAATTGTTGTCCTGCGCACCAGTCAGTAGCAATTATGTGGACATTGTGGTGTACCACGAGGCCGGCAACACGGCTACGTTTACCAATGGTTTTCTGTTTCGTGAGCGCCGCAACATGCAGGTGACCGCAGAGTTGGTGCGTTTCAATACACGCTTGTTCGATCAGGAGCGTCGCACGAGTGTTGAGCGGGCACTGGTGAAAATTGCCTTGAAGGAAATCCACGAAATGGAGGTTTAGGGCGTCAGGTAACCCTTGATGCCGGTAAAGATGATCTGCGCTGCCAAGGCGCAGACGAATAGCCCCATCAGCCGGCTGACGATCTGCAGGCCCTGGTCACCGAGGATGCGCTCGATGCGGTGCGAGAGGTACAGCACCAGGCCGACGGTGAAGCTGGCCAGGGCGATACTGATGATGGCCAGCACCTTGTCGTCCCAGTGCGGGTGGCCCACACCCATGACCAGCAGCGCACCAATGGTACCGGGGCCCACCGTCAGCGGGATGGTCAGCGGCACGATGGTGACATCCTGCTGCACGTTGTCTGCCTGGACTGCCGACTTGCCTTGGGCCATGCCCAGGGCCGAGATGAACAGCACGCTGCCGGCGCCGATGCGGAAGGCGTCGGCGGTGATGCCGAAGATGCCGAAGATCGCCCGCCCGAACAGGTAAAGCAGGACACTGGCGATGAGCACGGCAATGGCCACCTTCCAGGCCAGTTGCTTGCGCTCCTTGCTGGAGTGGCCACGGGTCAGGCTGATGAAGCACGACAACACGAAGAACGGGCTGTAGAGCACGAGCATTTTGAGGTAGACGCTGAACAACTCATGCAGCATGAGCACTGATCCTTGGCAAGATGGGGGCGTGTAGGAGCGGTCTTGTGTCGCGATCGGGCTGCACGGCAGCCCCCGGCTTTCAACCTGTAGCATAGACCCAGGGGGCGCTACATAGCCTGATCGTGTCAGCAGGCGCCGGCAATCACATCGGATGTCAGCTAGGGCGTATGGGCCGGGTCCACACTGGTTTCCCTATGACTGGCCCAGTACTGGATCAACTCGCGCAGTTGCGACAACTCCACCGGCTTGGCCATGTGCCCGTCCATTCCCGCCAGGCGTGCACGTTCCTTGTGTTCGGCAAGAATGTGCGCGGTCAGTGCCACCACCGGGGTACGCTGGCGCTGGTTGGCAGCTTCCCAGGCGCGTAACTGCTGGGTGGCGGAGAAGCCGTCGAGTATCGGCATTTCGCAATCCATCAGCACCAGGTCATAACGCTGCGCCTTCATTGCCTGCAAGGCTTCTTCACCATTGCTGGCGGTATCGGGCTCGAGGTTGAGCTTGCCCAGCATGCCACGGATTACCTTGGTGGAAATGCTGTTGTCCTCGGCGACCAGCACACGGAAGTCGCCCGGCAGGTCCAGCGTCTGCGCCGCTCCGGGCAGGCCGGCAGGCACCGCAGGCTCGCGACCGCGCTGGGCCAGTTCCTCGGCGAGGGTGGTCTTCAGCGTGTAGCCTGCTACCGGCTTGGCGAGGATCCGCTTGACCCCGGCGTTGCGTGCAATGACCTTGCTCGGTGCGTTGCTGATACCGGTGAGCATCACGACCAGGATGTCGTGGTTCAGGCTCGGGTCTTCCTTGATCTTCGCAGCCAGCTGCATGCCGGTCATGCCTGGCATGTTCTGGTCGAGCAGCACGGCATCGAAGTAGTCGCGCAGGTGGGCCTTGGTGCGCAGCAGGGCCAGGGCTTCCTTGCCCGATGGCACCGCACTGACGTTCATGCCCCAGGCGCTGCACTGCTGTACCAGCACCTTGCGGCAGGTATCGTTGTCGTCCACCACCAGCACGCGGGCGTCACGCAACGGGCCGTCGAGATCGGCGGGTGGCTGCTCCAGGCGCGAAGGGTCGAGTGGTAGCGCCAGCCACAAGGTATTGCCCATGCCGCTGCTGCTCTTGATGCCGAACTCGCCTTGCATCAGGCCGATCAACTGCTTGGCAATGACCAGCCCGAGGTGGCCGCCCAGCTTGTTGCTGGACAGGAAGTGGTGGCTGTGCAGTTCGGCTTGCAGCAAGGCTTCGCGGTCGGCAGCGGGCATCGGCTCGCCGCTGTCCTGCACGGCAATGCGCAGGCGCGGTACCTCGCCCCGCTGGTCCAGTGCCACCACCAGGAGGATTTCGCCCTGGTCGGTGTTCTTCAAGGCGTTTTCCAGCAGGCTGGACAAGGCCTGACGCAGGCGTGTCGGGTCGCCGCTGATCACCCTTGGCACTTGTGGCTGGGTGAAGCTGATCAGCTCGATGTTCTGCTGCTCGGCCTTGGCGCGGAAGATGTTCAGGCAGTCCTCGACCAGCGCGTTGAGGTCGAACTGCACGTCATCCAGCTCGATCTGCCGGGACTCCAGCTTGGAGATGTCGAGGATCTCGTTTATCAGCGTGAGCAGCTCGTTGCCGGCGCTGTGAATGGTCTGCACATAGTCGCGCTGCTTGACTGACAGCGGTGTGCCCAGCAGCAGCTCGGTCATGCCCAGCACCCCGTTCATGGGGGTGCGGATTTCGTGGCTGATCTTGGCCAGGAATTCGGCCTTGGCGTTGATCTCGGCATCGCTGGCAGCCAGTGCGCGGCTGGCACTGAAGCGCTCTTCGCTGATGCGCCGCAAGCGTTCGCTGACTGCCAGGTTGAGCAGCAGGCCGCTGACCACGGTCAAGCCCAGCAGGATGCACAGCAGCCAGGGCGTCGGGGTGCGGGTCAGGCCAAGCAGCGCTGGCAGCAGCACCAGGCCTCCGAGGTTGAACACCACCATGGCCAGGCAGAACACCCGCGCGGGCGCATACCCCTTGTACCAGTGGTAGCTGCTGACCAGCAGCATGCTGATGCTGCCCAAGGCCATCAGGGCGTAGGTCATCAGGTTCAGCGGCAGGGTGTCGACGAACAGCAGTACCAACCCGCTGACACCAACCACCAGCATGTCACCCTGTAGCAGGCGATTCAGCCGCGGCGAGTTGCACGGTGAGAAGAAATGCTGGGTGAAATACAGCCCGGCCAGACCGGCCAGGACCAGCGTCAGATAGGCGGCAGGGGTCTGTGCACTGTGCCAGAGGTGCCACCAGGGGCCGCTCAGGTTCAGCAGGATCAGGCCGCTGAGCAGCATCAGGCCATGGTAGAGCGCCAGAATCAGGGCGGTGCTGGAGCGGCTGTAAAAGAAGCGGATCAAGTTGTGCAGGATCAGCATCACCAGGCCGCCAAACAACATGCCGAACAGCAGGGGCTGGCGTTGGTCGGAAGCGGCCACGGCTGCAGGCTCCAGGCTGATGGCCGGGCGCAGCTGATGCTCGGAGACCAGGCGCAGGTAAATGTCCAGGGGTTGCTTGCTGTTGGGCAGGGGCAGTACATGGTCGCTGCCACGCAGGGTCGGACTGGCATTGCCAGCCTGGCGGCCATGGTGCAGCTGACGCAGAAGCTGGTCGCTTTCGAGGGCGTACAGGTCCAGGCCAGACAGGTCCGGGGCGAAAACCCGCAGCAGTTGTTCCTGTTCAGCGGGATCCAGGCGGTAGTGCAGCCACAGGGCTTGTTCCGCAGGCGCAGCATCCAGGTCGGTGAGGGCCAGCGGGCTGAACTGGTTGCGGTAACGCTCGGAGCGCACGTCGCTCAGTTGCAGGTTGGCCTGTTCGTCGAGCAGCACAGTCCAGCCTCCATCATGTTCGGCTGCAGCCGGGAACATGCAGAGCAGGGTCAGCAAGCTGACGATCAGAGCTGAGGCAATCCGAAGCCGACGCACAACGAAATCCCTTCTTAGCCTAGGTGCCAGGTGCTAACTATGCGCGGCGCGCCAAGTCGAAGGCAAGGCCCGGGCGGGGCCCTGTCGACGAGCCGGGTGCCGTGCGCCCGGGTTTTTACCGCCCGGGGCGTCACGGCGCTCCGGTAGTGCTTACTGCTGGTGCTCACCGCGCTCGCGGGCGATTGCCCGGTAGCCGATGTCGGTACGGTAGAAGCTGCCGTTCCAGCTGACTTCCTTGGCCAGGCGGTAGGCCTGCTGCTGGGCGTCGGCCACGCTGGCACCCATGGCGGTGGCGCACAGCACACGGCCACCGTGGGTGACTACCTGACCGTCTTTCAGCGAAGTACCGGCATGGAATACCTTGCCTTCGATCTTCGCCGCTGCATCCAGGCCGTTGATCACGTCACCCTTGGCGTAGTCGCCCGGGTAACCGCCGGCGGCCAGCACCACGCCCAGGCTCGGACGCGGGTCCCACTGGGCTTCGACCTTGTCCAGCGCCTTGGCGAATGCTGCCTCGACCAGCAGTACCAGGCTCGACTCCAGGCGCAGCATGACCGGCTGGGTTTCCGGGTCGCCGAAGCGGCAGTTGAACTCGATGACCTTGGGGTTGCCCGCCTTGTCGATCATCAGGCCGGCGTAGAGGAAGCCGGTGTAGACATTGCCTTCCGCGGCCATGCCACGCACGGTCGGCCAGATCACCTGGTCCATCACGCGCTGGTGCACCTCGGCGGTGACAACCGGGGCAGGGGAGTAGGCACCCATGCCGCCGGTGTTCGGGCCGGTGTCCTGGTCGCCGACGCGCTTGTGGTCCTGGCTGGTGGCCATTGGCAGCACATTGTGGCCATCGACCATGACGATGAAGCTGGCTTCCTCGCCGTCCAGGAACTCTTCGATCACCACGCGCGAACCGGCGTCACCGAAAGCATTGCCGGCCAGCATGTCGCGTACGGCGGCTTCGGCTTCCTCGAGGGTCATGGCAACGATCACGCCTTTGCCGGCGGCCAGGCCATCGGCCTTGATCACGATCGGTGCGCCTTTTTCCTGCAGGTAGGCCAGGGCTGGCTCGATTTCGGTGAAGTTCTGGTAGTCGGCGGTCGGAATCTTGTGCCGGGCCAGGAAGTCCTTGGTGAAGGCCTTGGAACCTTCCAGCTGCGCCGCGCCCTTGGTCGGGCCGAAGCAGTCCAGGCCGCGGCTGCGGAACAGGTCGACGACACCGGCCACCAACGGCGCTTCCGGGCCGACGATGGTCATTTGCACGTTCTTTTCGGCGAAGTCGGCCAGTTGTTCCAGCGCGGTGACGTCGATGGCGACATTCTCGCACTTGGCTTCGGTGGCGGTGCCGGCGTTGCCCGGGGCAACGAAGACTTTCTCGACGCGTGGGTCCTGGGCGACTTTCCAGGCCAGGGCGTGCTCACGACCGCCGCTGCCGATGATCAAAACTTTCATGTCAAAACCTCTGTTTGGCGGCACTCCTCGTACCTTGTGGGAGCGGGTTCACCCGCGAATGCGGTGGTGAATCCAACATCGCATTCGCGGGTGAACCCGCTCCCACAGGGGCCGAGGATCGGCCGGCCATCTTGATTAGTGGCGGAAGTGGCGCATTCCGGTGAAGACCATGGCGATGCCGGCTTCGTCAGCGGCAGCAATCACCTCGGCATCGCGCATCGAGCCACCTGGCTGGATCACGGCGCTGATACCCACTTTAGCTGCGTTGTCGATGCCATCACGGAACGGGAAGAACGCGTCCGATGCCATGACCGCACCCTGCACCTGCAGGCCGGCATGCTCAGCCTTGATGGCTGCGATGCGAGCGGAGTTGACGCGGCTCATCTGGCCGGCACCGACGCCGATGGTCTGGCGCTGCTTGGCGTAGACAATGGCGTTGGACTTGACGAACTTGGCCACTTTCCAGGCGAACACCAGGTCGTGGATCTCTTGCTCGGTCGGTGCACGCTTGGTGACGATCTTCAGGTCAGCGGCAGTGATCATGCCGATATCACGGCTTTGTACCAGCAAACCGCCGTTGACGCGCTTGAAGTCCCAACCGGCAGCGCGCTCGGCTGGCCACTCGCCGCATTCCAGCAGGCGTACGTTCTGCTTGGCGGCCACCACGTCGCGGGCTGCCTGGGAGATCTTCGGTGCGATGATCACTTCGACGAACTGGCGGTCGACGATGGCCTTGGCGGTTTCGCCATCCAGCTCGCGGTTGAAGGCGATGATGCCGCCGAACGCCGACTCGGTGTCGGTCGCGTAAGCCAGGTCGTAGGCCTTGCGGATGCCGCCTTCTTCTTCAGGCACCACGGCAACGCCGCACGGGTTGGCGTGCTTGACGATGACGCAGGCCGGCTTGACGAAGCTCTTCACGCATTCCAGCGCAGCGTCGGTGTCGGCCACGTTGTTGAACGACAGCTCCTTGCCCTGCAACTGGATGGCAGTGGAAACGCTGGCTTCACCCTTCTTCGCTTCGACGTAGAACGCCGCGCTCTGGTGCGGGTTCTCGCCGTAACGCATTTCCTGGGCCTTGACGAACTGGCTGTTGAAGGTGCGCGGGAACTCGCTGCGGCCTTCGGTGCTCAGGGTCTCTTTGGCCTGGTCGATGGTGCCCATGTAGTTGGCGATCATGCCGTCGTAGGCCGCGGTGTGCTCGAACGCCTTGAGCATCAGGTCGAAGCGCTGGGCGTAGGTCAGGCCGCCGGCCTTGAGGCCTTCGATGACGCTGGCATAGTCGCTGGCGTTGACCACGATGGCCACGTCCTTGTGGTTCTTGGCTGCCGAACGGACCATGGTCGGGCCGCCGATGTCGATGTTCTCGATGGCGGTCGGCAGGTCACAGCCAGGCTTGGAAATGGTCGCCTCGAACGGGTACAGGTTGACCGCCACCAGGTCGATCGGCTTGATGCCGTGCTCGTTCATGATGGCGTCGTCGACGCCGCGACGGCCGAGAATACCGCCGTGGATTTTCGGGTGCAGGGTCTTGACCCGGCCATCCATCATTTCGGCGAAGCCGGTGTAGTCGGCCACTTCCACCGCATTGACGCCGTTGTCCTTGAGCAGCTTGTAGGTGCCGCCGGTGGACAGGATCTCGACACCGAGCTGCTGCAGCTCACGGGCGAATTCGAGGATACCGGTCTTGTCGGAGACGCTGATCAGGGCGCGGCGGACTGGCAGGCGGGTAGTCTGGTCGGTCATTTCGGGTTCCAATAACGCGGTGGAGTCAGCAAAAAAGGCGCCTCTGTTCAGGGAGCCGCCTTTTCTGGTTGGGATTCTGGCTTACAACAAGTCGTACTGCTTGAGCTTCTTGCGCAGGGTGCCTCGGTTCAGCCCGAGCATCTCGCTGGCCTTGGTCTGGTTGCCCTTCACGTAGTTCATCACGCTTTCGAGCAGGGGCGCCTCGACTTCGGAGAGCACCAGGTTGTACACGTCCGTGACGGTCGCGCCTTCCAGGTGGGCGAAGTAGTTGTGCAGCGCCTTCTCGACGCTGTCGCGAAGGGTCTGGCCCTCTTCGCTCGGCGTGTTCAGGTGCTGTTTCAGGTTGGCGTTGTCGCTCACGGGCGTTGTTCCACTCACAAATGTCTCGGTCATCATCGTCATGCGGCCACCCCTTGTCCGTCCTCTGTCTCAAGGCTCTGTCGACGTTCGCTGAAAAACGCGCGAACGTTGGCGCACTGCGCTTGTGTGTCTTCCAAAGCGTTGAACCGGGCGCGAAACTCCTTGCCGCCGGGTCGTGTTGCCAGGTACCAGCCAACGTGCTTGCGGGCGATACGTACGCCCATCACATCGCCATAGAAGGCATGCAGCGCGGCCAGATGTTCCAGCAGGATGCGTTCCACTTCCTCCAGCTGCGGTGCCGGCAGGTGTTCGCCGGTGCGCAGGTAATGCTCGATCTCGCGAAAGATCCACGGCCGCCCCTGGGCAGCCCGGCCAATCAGCAGGCCATCGACGCCGGTGGCGTCCAGTACCGCCTGGGCCTTTTCTGGCGAAGTGATATCGCCGTTGGCAAAAACCGGGATCGACACCGCCTGCTTGATGGCAGCGATGGTGTCGTATTCGGCTTCGCCGGTATACAGGTCGGCACGTGTGCGGCCGTGTACCGCCAGCGCCTGGATGCCGGCCTGTTCGGCGATTTTCGCTACGTTCAGGCCGTTCTTGTTCGCCCGGTCCCAACCGGTGCGAATCTTCAGGGTCACCGGAACGTCCACTGCGCCGACCACGGCGTGGAGGATCTCGCTGACCAAGGCTTCATCTCTCAATAAAGCAGAGCCTGCAGCTTTGTTGCAGACTTTTTTTGCCGGGCAACCCATGTTGATATCGATGATCTGGGCACCCGCTTCGACGTTGGCGCGTGCCGCCGCTGCCATCATCTGCGCGTCACCGCCGGCGATCTGCACCGAGCGTGGCTCGGGATCACCTTCATGGATGCGGCGCAGGCTCGACTTGCGGCTGTTCCACAGGCTCATGTCGCTGGAGACCATTTCCGACACCACCATGCCGGCGCCCAGGCGCTGGCAAAGTGTCCGGAAAGGCTGGTCCGTGACCCCGGCCATGGGCGCGAGGATCAGGTTGTTACGTAGTGTGTATTGGCCGATGCGTACCGCCGACATAGGTGATCCCTGTTGTGGGGCCGAATCTTGGAGTTCGAAAAAGGGTTGGCATGATACCCGCTCTCGGTGACCGGATAAAGATGGGTTTGGATAAAATCTGAACAGTTGTCGGCTTATGCCATTTGGTAGGGGGAAGGGCTTGGGGCTGCCTTGCAGCCCTTTCGCGACACGAGGCCGCGGCTACAGTCGAACGCCGTCTCCTGTAGCCGCGCCCTTGTATCGCGAAGGAACGCAAAGCGCCCCCACCGGCACGATGTTCATTCCGGCGAACGGAAGCTGAGGCTGTAGTTGACTGCCTTCGGCCCGGGGTCAAGGATGTCCAGGGCAATATGGATTGGAGTCTGGCTGGGCATTTCGCCACGCCCGGCCAGTTCCCCGGAGAGATACTCGCTGGGCTTGAAGCGCCGGCTGGCGATCAGCTTGCCATTGAGGTCGGCGAAGCGCAGCTCCAGCAGCGGGAACGGCTGGGCGAACGGCGCGCGGTTGTAGATGATCGCATCGACGATCAACGCGCCCTTGAAGTCCGGGTGGCTGCGCACCACCAAGTTGCTGCTCTTGATCCGGGCGATATCGACGCGGGTCGGGACTTCGCAGCCGACCAACGGGCAGATTTGCTGGAAGAGCGGTCGGTACTGGTCCTGACGGGCCATTTCGTCGAAGTGGAACCACACGTACTGGAACGCCAGCAAGCCGGCGGCGAGCAAGGTCAGGAAGCCCCACAGCAGGCGCTTGCCCCAGTTCGGTGCAGGCTTCTCCCAGCCCAGCTGCAATGGGTCGTCGACCACGTCGACCAACGGCTCCTTGCGTGTCGGGCGCTCTGGCTTGGCGGCAAAGCCTGGTTCCAGGCGTTCGCCGGGCAGCGGCTCGACAGCGTCGTCATCGTGCGCCGACAGGCTCAAAGCCAGAGGTTCATCGTCGTGGGCGCTCAGGCCTTTTTCCGGGATTGCGTCATCGCCGGCACGCAGTGGTTCGGCGAAGGCGGGGGGGGCATCGTCGGCGGCATGGCGTACCGGCGGCTCATCGTCGAGGTCCAGCTCCAGGCTGCCGCCCAGGGTTGGCTCGGTGCGCTCGCCCGGGGCAGGTTCGGGATCCAGCTCCAGCGGCTGCAGCACCGGGGCCGGCTCATCTGCCTGTGGTGGCTCGAAGGGTTCATCGGTGGCCGTGCCGAACAGGTCGTCGGCGTGCTCGTCCGGCTGCAATTCGTCGCGCCTTGCCTGCAGCCCGCCATCCTGCTCGGTCGGGCGCGCCGCTGCTGGCTGGCCGCGACGCTCCAGACGCTCCAGTTCCTTGTCAAGATCGAGGGCGTCCAGCGCCTGGGCTGTAAGCGCCCAGTCCTGATCTGGCGCACTGCTGCGCTCGGTGACATCCGCTTCTGGCAAGACGCTTGGCTTGGCCACCGGCTCGTCAGGCACTTTCGGCGCCGGTTCCGCCACCACAGGTGCATTCGCCGTGCTGGCGCGATTCTGCTCCAGCAACTGCCTGGCAGCGTTGAATACCTGCAGGCAATGGCCGCAGCGCACTACGCCGCGAGCCACGCTCAGTTGGTGGTGAGTGACGCGAAAGCTGGTCTGGCAATGCGGGCACTGGGTGACGAAACTGTCGGTCATGCGGCAATCCGGGAGCTGTGCAGAAAAGTATTCTAG
Organism: Pseudomonas sp. Marseille-Q3773; assembly: GCF_916618955.1. Lineage (NCBI taxonomy): Bacteria > Pseudomonadati > Pseudomonadota > Gammaproteobacteria > Pseudomonadales > Pseudomonadaceae > Pseudomonas > Pseudomonas sp. Marseille-Q3773. The sequence goes on along the minus strand of NZ_OU745390.1, from coordinate 3,756,521 downwards.
GCCGGCTTAACGGCGGCGACCACTGATGCGTACCCAGCCGTCGCGCACGACGATCGGGTCCAGCTCGAAGTCGGCGGCATAGGCCGCGGCCACCTCTTCACCCTGTTCGGCGAGGATGCCCGACAGCGCCAGCAGGCCCCCGGGGCGGACCAGGCCGGACAGCTGCGGCGCCAGCGACACCAGCGGGCCGGCGAGGATGTTGGCGACCAGCACGTCGGCCTGCATCGCTGGCATGTGCTCGGGCAGGTACAGCGCCAGCTTTTCATCGGCGATGCCGTTGCGCTGGGCGTTGTCGCGCGAGGCCTCGATGGCCTGCACATCGATGTCGGTACCGACCGCCTCGCGGGCGCCCAGCAGCAGCGCGGCGATGGCCAGGATGCCCGAGCCGCAGCCGAAGTCCAGCACCTGGGTGCCTTCCAACTGCTGGCCGTCGAGCCATTCCAGGCACAGGGCGGTGGTCGGGTGGGTGCCGGTGCCGAACGCCAGGCCCGGGTCGAGCAGCAGGTTCACCGCGTCCTTTTCCGGGGCTTCGTGCCAGCTGGGCACGATCCACAGCCGGCGGCCGAAGCGCATCGGCTGGAAGTTGTCCATCCAGCTGCGTTCCCAGTCCTGGTCCTCGATCACCTCGGCCTGGTGCTCGGGCAGCTCGGCACCGGTCAGCAGGCGCAGGTGGGAAAACACCTGCTCGGGCTCGGCATCGGCCTCGAACAGGGCGAGCAGGTGGGTGTGCGACCACAGCGGGGTAGTGTTGAGGTCTGGCTCGAAGATCGGTTGATCTTCGGCGTCCATGAACGTGACCGAGACAGCGCCTACTTCGAGCAGGGCGTCTTCGTAGGTTTCGGCTTGTTCCGGGCTGATGGCCAGGCGTACTTGCAGCCAGGGCATGGCGGGCACCTTTGGTAAATCGACAGGGGCAGCCCCAGGCTGCGCGAAGGCTGGCAGTTTACGCGAGTGCGGGGGATTTGTGGATCGGCTTGGGTAGGGGGCGGGTAGCGCCCCCAAAAACCATCAGACAAAACAGAGGGACAGCGACTCGGCTATGTAGGCAGGCTTGGCTTCGCCATCGATCTCCAGGGTGGCAATCGCCTTGAGCAGCCATTGCCCCGGCTTCTTCTCCTGCACCTCGGCCAGGTCCACCTTCAGCCGCACCTGGCTGTCGACCTTGACCGGCTGGATGAAGCGCACGCTGTCCAGCCCATAGTTCACCACCATCTTCAACCCCTGGGGCAGGACCAGGATGTCCTCGATCAGCTGGGGAATCAGCGACAACGTCAGGAAACCGTGGGCGATGGTGCAGCCGAACGGAGTCTGCGCCGCCTTGACCGGGTCCACATGGATGAACTGGAAGTCGCCCGTGGCTTCGGCGAACAGGTTGATGCGCTGCTGGTCGATCTTCAGCCAGGCCGAGCGGCCCAGTTCCTTACCAACGTACAGCGAAAGCTCTGTAACCGGTACATGGGGCATCGCGGACTCTCCAAAGTGTCAGTTGGTACGGAAGTACAAGATCAGCACGGCGAACCGTTTCAGTCAAGTTGACCGCTTTTCGGCGAATATCGGTAGATTGCGGCCACATGCTTATAATGGCGGCCATGCACGAGGGAGATGCTTATGCTGTTGCGTGGTCTGACCTGGCTGGTGCTGTTCCAGCTGCTGGGCACGGCGATCAACCACCTGTTGGTGCCATTTCTGCCGGGGCCGATCATCGGCCTGTTGTTGCTGCTGTGCTTTCTCATGGCTCGCGGTGAGGTTGGCAAGCCGCTGAACGAAGCGGCCAGCAGCCTGCTGCGTTACCTGCCGCTGCTGCTGGTGCCGCCAGCCGTGGGGGTGATGGTGTATGCCCGGGATATCGCTGCCGACTTCTGGGCGATTGTCGGGGCGTTGCTGCTTTCCTGTCTGGCGACCCTGGTGTTTGTCGGGGTACTGATGCAGAAACTCATCCATCGCCAGGGGCAGCGTGAGGAAGGGCTATGATGCTTGACTGGCAGGGCGCGCTCGACGCGGTGGTACACCACCCCTTGTTCGGTATCGGAATTACCCTCGGCGCCTATCAGGTGGTGCTCGCCGCCTACGAGAAGACCCGCTGGATCTTCCTGCAGCCGGTGTTGGTGTCGATGTTGCTGGTGATCGGTGTGTTGCTGCTGTTCGGCATCGACTACCGCGAATACCGCAAGAGCACGGAGATCATGAACATCCTGCTGGGGCCTGCCACCGTGGCCCTGGCGGTGCCGCTGTACCTGAACCTGCGGCGTATCCGGCAGCTGTTCTGGCCCATTTTTACTACGCTGGTAATCGGAGGGCTGTTTGCCACGTTGTTCTGCCTGGCGCTGGGCTGGTGGTTCGGTGCCGAACACATGATCCTCATGACCATGGCGCCGAAGTCGGTGACCTCGCCGATCGCCATGCTGGTGGCCGAACAGATTGGCGGGGTAGCGGCCCTGGCGGCGGTGTTCGTGTTGATCACGGGGGTGATCGGGGCGATCTTCGGCCCGGCGCTGCTGAGCCGCTGCGGCGTGCACAGCCCTGAGGCGCGCGGCATGGCGCTGGGGGTGACCGCGCATGCCGTGGGCACTTCGGTGGCCTTGCAGGAAAGTGACGAATGCGGCGCCTTTGCCGCGCTGGCGATGAGCCTGATGGGGGTGGCCACGGCGGTGTTCCTGCCGCTGGCGGTCAGCCTGGTGGCTTGAGGACTTGTAATGACGCTACCGCTGTTTCCGCTCAATACCGTGCTGTTTCCTGGTTGCTTTCTCGATCTGCAGATTTTCGAGGCGCGCTACCTGGACATGATCGGCCGCTGCATGAAGCAGGGCGAAGGTTTTGGCGTGGTGTGCATCCTGGAAGGCGAACAGGTCGGCAAGGCGCCGCCGGTGGTGGCCTCGATCGGCTGCGAGGCGGTGATCCGCGATTTCGTGCAGCAGGATAACGGTTTGTTGGGCATACGCGTCGAAGGTGTGCGGCGCTTCAACCTGGAAAGCACCGAGGTGCAGAGGGACCAGCTGCTGTTGGGGCAGGTGCAATGGTTGCCGGAGCAGGCAGACAGTCCATTGCTCGAGGCCGACGACGACCTGCTGGCGTTGCTGGTAGCGCTGGGCGAGCACCCGATGGTCGAAGCCCTGGACATGCCGCGCCCGGTGGACGGGCGACAGGCGCTGGCCAATCAGTTGGCGTACCTGCTGCCGTTCATGGAAGAGGACAAACTGGACCTGCTGACCCTCGACTCGCCGCAGCAGCGGCTGGGCGAGATCCAGAAGCTGCTGGAGCGGATTCAGGGTGAATTGTTTGCCTGATAGCGATGTGTTGCCAGCGCCGGCCTATTCGCGGGTAAACCCGCTTCCATAGAGATAGCGCCGTTCTCAGGCTTGATGCAGTACCTGTGGGAGCGGGTTCACCCGCGAAAACGCCGCATTGACAACATCAGTAATGGTATCTGAGCAGCGCCTGCGGCAACGCATGCAGAGCAAAGAACGCCAGCAGCGCGATGCACGCTGGTAATACCAGCCACCACACCCGCAGCGGCAAGGCCGGCAGGGTCTGCTGCCGCTGCACCAAGGCCAGGCTCAGCGCGCATACGCAGCATGCCAACAGGGCCCCGGCGAGGATGTCGGTCGGCCAGTGCGCGCCCAGGTAAACCCGCGACAGGGCGATCGCCAGTGCCGGAATGCAGCCCAGCGTGACCCAGGTCAGGCGCATCCGTGGTGGCTGGCTGCGCCCGGCCAGCACGGCCAGCACCAGAAAGAACGCAAACGATGCCGAACTGTGCCCGCTGGGCATGCTGTAGCTGGTCAAGGGGTCGCTGAGTACTTCAGGGCGGGCCCGGGCGAACAACCATTTCAGCGTGCCGTTGGCAACCGCGGTGCCCATCAGCGCGCCTGCGGCAAACAGCGCGTGCCGCCATTGCCGTGCAAGCAGCAACAGGCCGGTCAGCAGGCCGCCCAGGACCAGCTGGGTGCGGAAATCGCCCAGCCGGGTCACCAGCACCATGGCGCCATCGATGGCCTGGCTGCGGTGCTCCTGCACCAAGGTCATCACGCCCTGGTCGAATTCGTGCAGGTATGGCCAGCCCAGGAACACCCCGGCCAGGGCGACGAAACTCATGCCGGCGATCAGCCGGGTGCCGTGGCGTTGGTCGCGAATGCTGGTATTCAGGCTCAAGCCGATGATCACTGCCAGGGTGCCGACGATGATGCCGGCATCCAGCCAGAAGCCTTCCGGCAATGGCAGGCGCATGGCAGCGCCCGTGGCCCAGCCGGGCAGCAGGTAGGCCACCGACCAGCCCGCGCCGGCCACCAGGCTGACGGCGATGAAGCGCGGCAGCGGCATGTCGAACATGCCGGCGACCATCGGCAGCATGGGGCGCAGCGGCCCGATGAAGCGCCCTACCAGCAGGCTGGCGATGCCGTAGCGCTGGAAATAGGCTTCGGCGCTACCAATCCATTCCGGATGGTGACGTAGCAACGGCAGGCGGCGGATGTTCTGGTGGAAATGCTTGCCCACTGCATAGGACACGGCGTCGCCGAGCAGGCCACCGAGAAAGCCCAGCAGCAGCGTTTCGCCCAGGCTGAAGGCACCGCTGCCGGCCAGCACCGCGACCGCGAACAGCAGGACAGTGCCTGGCACGATGATGCCGGCGATGGCCAGGCATTCGATGCAGGCCACCAGGAAAATTGCCAGGCCAAGCCACTGCGGGTTGGCGCTGAGCCAGCCGGTCAGGCTGTCAAGCCATTGGCCCATGGTTCAGCTTCCTTGTTCGAGAATGAAGAAGTCGCGGCCTTCGACTTGACCGCGACGCAACGGGTTCCGCGTGCAGAAACGGGCGTATTCGGCGTCGACGAAACGGTAGGGCAGATGTTCGTCGCGGCCATGCGGGATGCCCAGGCGGGCGGTCTGGATGACCCGCGGCACGGCGACGCCGCAGTCCTCCACGTACAGGCGTTCGGGGTCGAAGCGCTGGGCGTCCCACTGCGGCACTTTCAGGCCGAGGGCGCGGCACAGCAGCGTCTGCCCGGCGCACAGGCGCTCGGCCGGGCGCAGGTTGCCGCTGGCGTCGGGATTGTTCAGCTGCATCTGCGCCAGGCTGTTCGGTCCCGAGATGGCATCCTGCCAAGGATAGGCGGACTTGATCAGCACCGCGTTGCCCGGCCCGTGGGCACTGAAGTTCAGCGAGTCGCCGCCACGCGCGTAGTACATGTAGATATGCCCGCCATCAAGGAACAGCGCCTTGCGCTTTTCGGTGTAGCCGAGCGAGGCGTGGCTGCCTTTGTCGGTGAGGTAGTAGGCCTCGGTCTCGATGATCCGTGCGGCCAGCCACAGGTTGCCGTGGCGGTGACGAATGACTTTGCCCAGCAAGGCCTTGGCCAGGGTCTGGGCGTCGCGGTCGAAAAAGCTGTCGGGCAGTGCTGGCATGCGGGCAGTTCGCGGTTGGTAAGGCGGGGATGATAGCAATGAATGGCTTAATCGAGGCTGAATCGAATGCGAGGTCGATAGCATCGGCCTCTTTGCCGTAACAAGTGGCAGATTTTTCGATAACCCTGGTTACATCTTTTCTACAGGAGACTGCCGCCCATTTTCGACCATCCGCCACCCACCGCTGGGCGTATACCTGCGCGGCAGTTATAATCAGCCGATTTCCCCTTCGCCAAGACACCGAACCCATGACTGAGTCCGTTCTTGACTACATGATCCGCCTGGGACGCGCTGCCCGCGAGGCTTCCCGGGTGATCGGTCGTGCCAGCACCGCGCAGAAGAACCGCGCCCTGCAGGCTGCCGCCGACGCGCTGGATACCGCCCGCGCCGAGCTGATTGCCGCCAACGAGCTGGACCTGGCTGCCGGCCGCGCCAGCGGCCTGGAGCCGGCACTGCTCGACCGCCTGGCACTCACCCCGGCGCGTATCGACGGCATGATCACCGGCTTGCGCCAGGTCGCCAGCCTGCCGGACCCGGTCGGTGCCATCCGTGACATGAGCTACCGCCCGTCGGGTATTCAGGTAGGCAAGATGCGCACGCCGCTGGGGGTGATCGGGATCATCTACGAATCGCGTCCGAACGTGACCATCGATGCCGCCAGCCTGTGCCTGAAGTCGGGCAACGCGACCATCCTGCGTGGCGGCTCCGAAGCCATCCACTCCAACCGCGCGATTGCCACCTGCATCCAGCGTGGCCTGGCGGCAGCCGGCCTGCCGGCGGTGGTGGTGCAAGTGGTCGAGACCACCGACCGCGAGGCCGTGGGTGCGCTGATCAGCATGCCGGAGTACGTCGACGTCATCGTGCCGCGCGGTGGCCGAGGCCTGATCGAGCGCATCAGCCGTGATGCCCGCGTGCCGGTGATCAAGCACCTGGATGGCATCTGCCATATCTATGTCAGCCAGCATGCCGACCTGGACAAGGCCTGGCGCGTGGCGTTCAACGCCAAGACCTACCGCTACGGCATCTGTGGCGCCATGGAGACCCTGCTGGTCGACCAGCAGGTGGCCGAGCATTTCCTGCCGGAGATGGCCCGCCGCTTTCAGGAGAAGGGCGTAGAGCTGCGTGGCTGCGAGCGCACCCGGGCGATCATCGACGCCCGGCCGGCCACCGAGGCCGACTGGCACACCGAATACCTGGATGCGATCCTGTCGATCCGTGTGGTCGACGGCCTGGACCAGGCCATCGAGCACATCAACCACTATGGCTCGCACCACACCGATTCGATCATCAGCGAACACCAGGGCGAAGCGCGCCAGTTCATTGCCGAAGTCGACTCGGCGTCGGTCATGCTCAATACCCCGACCTGCTTCGCCGACGGCTTCGAGTACGGCCTGGGTGCCGAGATCGGTATTTCCACCGACAAGCTGCATGCCCGCGGCCCGGTCGGCCTGGAAGGCCTGACCTGCGAGAAGTATGTGGTGATCGGCGATGGCCAGCTGCGCGGCCAGGAGTCCTGCTGAGTTGAGCAAGGCCCAGGCAGTCCGGCGCATCGGCATTCTCGGCGGCACCTTCGACCCCGTACATATCGGTCACCTGCGCAGCGCGCTGGAAGTGGCCGAGTTCATGGGGCTGGACGAGCTGCGCCTGTTGCCCAATGCCAGGCCGCCGCACCGCGACACCCCGCAAGTGGCCGCCCAGGACCGCCTGGCCATGGTGCAAGGCGCCGTGCAGGGCGTGCCCTGCCTGAGCGTGGATGCCCGTGAGCTGGCGCGCGACAAGCCGTCGTACACCATCGATACACTGGAATCGATCCGTGCCGAGCTCGCCGCCAACGACCAGCTGTTCCTGGTGCTGGGCTGGGATGCCTTCTGCGGCCTGCCCGCCTGGCACCGCTGGGAAGAATTGCTGCAACACTGTCACATCCTGGTGCTGCAACGCCCGGATGCCGACGTTGAACCCCCTGACGAGCTGCGCAACCTGCTGGCTGCGCGCTCGGAGAGCGATCCCACCGCCATGTCCGGCCCGGCGGGAAACATTTCGTTCGTCTGGCAGACGCCGCTTGCGGTGTCGGCTACACAGATCCGACAGCTGCTGGCCAGCGGCAAGTCGGTGAGGTTCCTGGTGCCGGACGCCGTACTGGCCTACATCGAGGCGCACGAACTGTATCGCGCACCTAACTGACGGCGCCTCTGGCGCCTCATCCAACGAGTTGAACGAGTTTTATATGACCAAGCAGAAAATCCACGGCGAAGAACTGGTCGCCCTGACCAAGGCAGCGCTGGAAGACGTCAAGGCCCAGGACATCCAGGTCATCGACGTGCGCGACAAGCACAGCCTGACCGATTACATGATCATTGCCACCGGTACCTCCAACCGCCAGATCAACGCGATGCTGGAAAAAGTTCGCGAAGCGGTCAAGGCCAAGGGCGCCCAGCCACTGGGCGAGGAAGGCAAGGGCGACAGCGACTGGGTGTTGCTGGACCTGAACGATGTGATCGTGCACATGATGACCGCCGCTGCCCGCCAGTTCTACGACCTGGAACGCCTGTGGCAAGGTGCCGAGCAAAGCCGTGCCGCTGATGGCAAGCACCACAGCCCTGACCAGGCCCACGAGTACTCCGAAAAGCTCAAGGACCGGGAATAAGGAAAGCGCTGTGCGTCTGCGCCTGATCGCGGTCGGCTCGCGCATGCCGAAGTGGGTTGAGGAGGGCTGGCATGAGTATGCCAAGCGCCTGCCCGCCGAGCTGTCGCTGGAGCTGGTGGAAATTCCGCTGAATACCCGTGGCAAGAATGCCGATGTCGCCCGCCTGATTCGTCAGGAGGGCGAGGCCATGCTGAGCAAGGTTCAGCCGGGGGAGCGCATCGTCACTCTCGAAGTCCATGGCAAGCCCTGGAGTACAGAGCAACTGGCGACCGAGCTGGACCGCTGGCGCCTGGACGCGCGCACGGTGAATTTGATGGTGGGCGGCCCGGAGGGCCTGGCGCCTGAGGTCTGTGCACGCGCCGAGCAACGCTGGTCGCTGTCGCCATTGACCCTGCCGCACCCGTTGGTAAGGATACTCATCGGCGAGCAGATCTACCGCGCCTGGACCGTGTTGTCCGGGCATCCTTACCACAAATGAACCTGTAAGCAGCCCGATGTCGCAGCCGATCCGTCTCAAGGACCACGAGAAAGACGCCCGCCTGGTGCGCAACCGCGTCGTGGTCGGCGCAGTGGCGATCGTCCTGCTTGTCTGCGTGCTGATCGCGCGGCTGTATTACCTGCAGATCATCCAGTACGACTACCACTCGACACTCTCGGAGAACAACCGGGTGCATGTGCAGCCGATCCCGCCGACCCGCGGGCTGATCTTCGACCGTAACGGGGTGATCGTTGCCGACAACCGTCCCAGCTTCAGCCTGTCCGTAACTCGCGAACGTGCGGGTAACTGGCAGGAAGTGCTGGATAACATTGTCGAAGTGCTGGAGCTGACCCCCGACGACCGCGCCCTGTTCGAAAAGCGCATGCGCCAGGGCCGCCGGCCGTTCGAGCCGGTGCCGATCCTGTTCGAGCTCAACGAAGAGCAGATCGCCCGCGTAGCCGTGAACCAGTTCCGCCTGCCGGGTGTGGAAGTGGTGGCCCAGTTGGTGCGGCATTACCCCCAAGGCGCGCACTTTGCGCATTCGGTGGGGTACGTGGGGCGGATCAACGAGAAGGAGCTGAAAACGCTCGACCCGGTGAACTACAGCGGCACCCACCACATTGGCAAGACCGGCATCGAGCGGTTCTATGAAGACGCCCTGCACGGCCAGGTCGGCTACGAGGAAGTGGAGACCAACGCCCGTGGCCGCGTGTTGCGCGTGCTCAAGCGTACCGACCCGAAACCGGGCAAGGACATCGTGCTGAGCCTCGACATCAAGCTGCAGGAAGCCGCAGAGGCTGCCCTGGGTGGCCGGCGCGGTGCAGTGGTGGCGCTCGATCCGCGTACTGGCGAAGTGCTTGCAATGGTCAGCCAGCCCAGCTTCGACCCCAACCTGTTCGTCACCGGCATTGGTTTCAAGGCCTATGCCGAGCTGCGCGACTCGATCGACCGGCCGCTGTTCAACCGCGTGCTGCGCGGCTTGTACCCGCCGGGTTCGACAATCAAGCCGGCCGTGGCCATTGCCGGCCTGGACAGTGGCGTGGTGAATGCCGGTAGCCGGGTGTTCGACCCGGGCTATTACCAACTGCCGAACTACGACCACAAGTACCGTAACTGGAACCGCACCGGCGATGGCTGGGTCGACCTGGACACCGCGATCATGCGCTCCAACGACACCTACTTCTACGACCTGGCGCACAAGATGGGCATCGACCGGTTGTCCAGCTACATGAACAAGTTCGGCATCGGCCAGCGGGTGTCCCTGGACATGTTCGAGGAATCCGCCGGGCTCATGCCGTCGCGTGAATGGAAGCGCGCCACCCGCCGTCAGGCCTGGTTCCCCGGCGAAACCCTGATTCTTGGTATCGGCCAGGGCTACATGCAGGCCACGCCGCTGCAACTGGCCCAGGCCACCGCGCTGATCGCCAACAAGGGGGTGTGGAACCGCCCGCACCTGGCCAAGACCATCGAAGGCCAGCCGCCAGTGGACGAAAACCCCATGGACAACATCGTGCTGCGTGACAAGTCCGACTGGGCCAAGGTCACCCATGGCATGGAGCAGGTGATGCACAACGCCCGCGGTACCGCGCGCAAGGCGGCCATCGGTGCGCAGTACCGCATCGCCGGCAAGAGCGGTACCGCCCAGGTGGTGGCGATCAAGCAGGGCGAGAAATACGACCGCAACAAGCTCCAGGAGCGCCACCGCGACCATGCCCTGTTCGTCGCCTTTGCCCCGGCCGACGATCCGAAGATCGTGGTATCGGTAATGGTCGAGAACGGTGAGTCGGGCTCGGGCGTCGCCGCACCGGTGGTACGTCAGGTGATGGACGCCTGGTTGCTCGACGAAAACGGCCGGCTCAAGCCCGAGTTCGCGCCCGCCACCGTTACCCAGGAATCCGCCCTGTGATGAACAATTTCGACCGCATGCTCTCCAGCGAGGATGTGATGCGTCGGCGCGCCAGCTTTCTGCAGCGCATCCATGTCGACGGTCCTCTGCTGGTCATTCTGCTGACCCTCGCGGCGGGCAGCCTGTTCGTGCTGTACTCGGCCAGCGGCAAGAACTGGGACCTGCTGCTCAAGCAGGCCACCTCGTTCGGCATCGGCCTCGCTTCGATGTTCGTCATTGCCCAGCTGGAGCCTCGGTTCATGGCACGCTGGGTGCCGCTGGCCTACCTGGTCGGGGTGATGCTGCTGGTGGTGGTGGACGTGATGGGCCACAACGCCATGGGCGCCACGCGCTGGATCAACATCCCCGGGGTGATCCGCTTCCAGCCCTCCGAGTTCATGAAGATCATCATGCCGGCGACCATCGCCTGGTACCTGTCCAAGCGCACCTTGCCGCCGCATCTCAAACACGTGGCGATCAGCCTGGTGCTGATTGGCGTGCCGTTCATCCTCATCGTGCGCCAACCCGACCTGGGCACCGCGCTGCTGATTCTCGCCTCCGGTGCCTTCGTGCTGTTCATGGGCGGGCTGCGCTGGCGCTGGATCCTCAGCGTGCTGGCAGCAGCGGTTCCGGTGGCGGTGGCGATGTGGTTCTTCGTCATGCACGACTACCAGAAACAGCGGGTCCTGACCTTCCTCGATCCGGAAAGCGACCCGTTGGGCACCGGCTGGAACATCATCCAGTCCAAGGCGGCGATCGGCTCGGGCGGCGTGTTCGGCAAGGGCTGGCTGCTGGGTACCCAGTCGCACCTGGACTTCCTGCCGGAAAGCCACACCGACTTCATCATTGCCGTGCTCGGTGAGGAATTCGGCCTGGTCGGCATCTGCCTGTTGCTGATCGTCTACCTGCTGCTGATCGGCCGTGGCCTGATGATCACTGCCCAGGCCCAGACCCTGTTTGGCAAGCTGCTGGCCGGCAGCCTGACCATGACCTTCTTTGTATATGTGTTCGTCAATATTGGGATGGTCAGCGGCCTTCTGCCTGTGGTGGGCGTGCCGCTGCCCTTCATCAGCTATGGCGGAACTTCGTTGGTGACGCTGCTGTCAGCGTTTGGCGTTCTGATGTCGATCCATACGCACCGCAAATGGATCGCACAGGTTTGAATAAGGTGAAGAATTTCATGCAAGCAGTGCGTAACTGGGCTGCCCGTTGTGCGCCGTGGATCGGCGCGGTGGGCCTGTTCGGCGCTGTACAGCTGGCCCACGCCGGCGATTATCGGGACTCGCCGCAGGTGGCCCAGTTCGTTGGCGAAATGAGCCGTGACTATGGTTTTGCCCCTGAACAGCTGATGGCCGTATTCGGTGAGGTGCAACGCAAGCAGTCGATCCTCGATGCCATTTCGCGCCCGGCCGAACGGGTAAAGCCGTGGAAGGACTACCGGCCGATGTTCATCACCGACGCGCGCATCGCCCGTGGTGTGGATTTCTGGCGCCAGCATGAGGCGGCACTGGCCCGTGCCGAGCAGGAATACGGCGTGCCGGCGCAGTACATCGTCGCGATCATTGGCGTGGAAACCTTCTTCGGTCGTAACACCGGCAACTACCGGGTGATCGACGCCCTGTCGACCCTGGGCTTCGATTACCCGCCACGGGCCGAGTTCTTCCGCAAGGAGCTGCGCGAGTTCCTGCTGCTGTCACGTGAGGAGCAACTCGACCCGTTGACGCTCAAAGGCTCCTACGCCGGCGCCATGGGCTTGCCACAGTTCATGCCGAGCAGCTTCCGCAACTTTGCGGTGGACTTCGACGGCGACGGCCACATCAATATCTGGAACAACCCGGACGATGCCATCGGCAGCGTTGCCAGCTACTTCAAGCGCCATGGCTGGGTGGCCGGCGAAGGCGTGGTCAGCCGCGCCTGGGTCGACGGTGGGCGGGCCGACGAAGGCCTGACCACCGGCATCGAGCCGGTGAAGACGGTAGGGGAGTTGCGCGCGCTTGGCTGGTCGGTTCATGATTCGTTGCGCGATGATCTGCCGGTTACTGCCTTCCGGCTCGAGGGCGACAATGGCCCCGAATACTGGATGGGCCTGAAGAACTTCTACGCGATCACTCGCTACAACCGCAGCGTGATGTATGCCATGGCGGTGCATCAGCTATCGGAACAGCTGGTTCAAGCACGGGGCGTCAAGTAATGCGCGCAATCTTCTCTACCAACGCTTTCAAGCTGCTGACCTGCATCACCGTTGGCGTGCTGCTGGCCAGTTGTTCATCCAATCGCCCGGCCCAGCAAGGCAGCGGTAATGTAGTGCGCACCCAGCCCGGCCTGGACATCAACCGGGCGCACAAGGACGGCGCGCCGTGGTGGGACGTGGATGTGAGCAAGATCCCCGATGCCACGCCGACCGTGCATACCGGCAACTACAAGGCCAACCCCTACACGGTGCTGGGCAAGACCTACTACCCGATGCAGGACGCGCGCAACTATCGCGCCGAGGGGACTGCGTCGTGGTATGGCACCAAGTTCCACGGCCAGAACACCGCCAACGGCGAGCTCTACGACCTGTACGGCATGAGCGCGGCGCACAAGACCCTGCCGCTGCCGGCCTACGTGCGGGTAACCAACCTGGCCAACGGCCGCAGCGTGATCCTGCGGGTGAACGACCGTGGGCCGTTCTATTCCGATCGCATCATCGACCTGTCCTACGCCGCGGCGAAAAAGCTCGGTTACGCCGAGATCGGCACTGCGCACGTACGTGTCGAGGGCATCGACCCGCAGCAATGGTGGGCGCAGCGTGGCCAGACGCCGCCAATGGTGCTGAAAGAGCCGCAAGTGGCCCAGACCCAGGCGATCCCGGCCAGCACCGGGCGCGTCGAGCAATGGACCCCGCCACCGCAACAGCACGCGGCACCGGTGGTGCCGGTGCAGGTGGGCGGCAACAACGTGCCGGGCAACAGTGGCGGCAGCTTCCTGCAGGTGGGCGCCTTCGCCAACCCGGACGCCGCCGAACTGCTGCGCTCCAAGCTCAGCAGCATGGTGAGTGCGCCGGTATTCATCAGTTCGATCGTGCGCAACCAGCAGACCTTGCACCGCGTGCGCCTGGGACCGATCCGCAGCCAGGGCGAGATCCAGCAGGCGCAGGACAGCATCCGCCTGGCGAACCTGGGGCAGGCCAAGCTGGTCACAGCTGACTGACCGCGTTGCCTTCTTCGCGGGCACGCCCGCTCCCACAGGGGCATGCGAAACCCTGTGGGAGCGGGCGTGCCCGCGAAGAAGGCAACACCAAACTGTCGGTTTTGTCATGAATTGCCGGGCGCAGGCATGTACAATGTCGGCTTTTGCCCGCAGCGACATAACGCCGCATTTTGCCGGGCCAGGCCTATGGCCACAAAACTAGACTGACTGGCGCTGGGCACATGATTCTTGCCCAGGGAAATTCAGACCATTAGCGATTTTCGAGAGACGGATGAACATCACCAACCTTGCCAAACGACTTTGCCTGCCCGTACTGCTGATGATCACGCCGGCCGCCTTCGCGGCTGAGCAGATGACGCCGGCACCACCGCAACTGGCAGCCAAGTCCTACGTACTCATGGACGCGTCCAGCGGCAACGTGCTGGTCGAGAACAACGGTGACGAGCGCCTGCCGCCAGCCAGCCTGACCAAGCTGATGACCGCCTACATCGCCACCCTGGACATCCGTCGCGGCCAGATCGGTGAAAACGATCCGGTTACCGTCAGCGAGAACGCCTGGCGTACCGGCGGTTCGCGCATGTTCATCAAGGTGGGCAGCCAGGTGACCGTCAGCGACCTGCTGCACGGCATCATCATCCAGTCCGGCAACGACGCCTCGGTCGCCCTGGCCGAGCACATCGCCGGCAGCGAAGACGCCTTTGCCGACATGATGAACAAGACGGCTGCCGACCTGGGCATGAGCAACAGCCACTTCATGAACCCGACCGGTCTGCCACATCCGGACCACTACTCGTCGGCACATGACATGGCGACCCTGGCCCGCGCGATCATCAATGTCGACCCGGCCCACTACGCCATCTATTCGCAGAAGGAATTCTTCTGGAACAACATCAAGCAGCCGAACCGCAACCTGCTGCTGTGGCGTGACAAGACGGTCGACGGCCTGAAGACCGGCCACACCGACGAAGCCGGCTACTGCATGGTGGCTTCCGCCGTTCGCGACGGCCAGCGCCTGATCGCCGTGGTGTTCGGCACCAACAGCGAGCAGTCGCGTGCAGCAGAGACCCAGAAGCTGCTGACCTACGGCTTCCGCTTCTTCGAAACCCAGACCTTCTACCAGAAGGGCACCGAGCTGACCAAGGCGCCAGTCTGGAAAGGTGCTACCGGCGAAGTGAAAGCCGGCCTGGCCGAAGACCTGACCATGACCATGCCTAAAGGCCAATTGAAACGCCTGCAGGCTTCGATGACCATGAACCCTCAACTCACTGCACCGATTGCCAAAGGTGACGTGATCGGCAAAGTGGAAGTCAAACTGGACGAGAAAGTGGTTCACAGTGCCGACCTGATCGCCCTCGACGGCGTCGAGGAAGGTGGTTTCTTCCGCCGTATGTGGGATAGCATCCGTCTATTCTTCTACGGGTTGTTCAACTGATACGTGACCTGCATGCCCCCGCGAATCCTGCGGGGGCGTTGTTGTTGCCACGGCTTACGAGGCCGTTTCCGCCATGAGCGAACCAGACGTCAAGTCGCACAAGATCGAATTCCCCTGCGACGATTACCCGATCAAGGTCATCGGCGATACCGTGGTCGGTTTCCGTGACACGGTGATCGAGATCCTCAGCAAGCACGCCAAGGTCGACCTTTCCACGCTGGCCGAGCGCCAGAGCAAGGAAGGCAAGTACACCACCGTGCAACTGCACATCGTTGCCGAAAGCGAGAACCAGCTGCACGATATCAACAGCGCCCTGCGCGCTACCGGCATCGTGAAAATGGTGCTCTGATGTCCGCCTGCCTCGGCTTCCGCGAGCTTGGCCTGCAGCCCTATGAACCGGTGCTGGAGGCCATGCGGCGTTTCACCGAGCAGCGCAGCCCGGACAGCCAGGATGAAATCTGGCTGGTCGAGCACCCCGCAGTCTTTACCCAGGGCCAGGCCGGCAAGGCCGAGCACCTGTTGGTGCCGGGCGACATCCCGGTAGTGCAGACCGACCGCGGCGGCCAGGTGACCTACCATGGCCCCGGGCAACTGGTGGCCTATTTGCTGCTGGATGTGCGTCGGCTGGGGTTTGGCGTGCGTGAGCTGGTCAGCCGTATCGAGCAGACCCTCATCGACCTGCTCGCCAGTTATGATGTCCAGGCTGCGGCCAAGCCCGATGCCCCGGGCGTCTATGTCGACGGAGCGAAAATCGCCTCCCTCGGCCTGCGAATCCGCAATGGCCGTTCGTTCCACGGCCTTGCCCTGAACGTGGACATGGACCTTGCGCCATTCCGCCGAATCAACCCCTGCGGCTATGCGGGGCTGGCGATGACCCAGCTGCGCGACCTGGCAGGTCCGATCGAACTCGACGAGGTCAGGACAAGGCTGCGCGGACAGCTGGTCAAGCACCTCGACTACGCTGAGCAGACGACCCTCACGGGCGGAATCGACTGAATATGACAACTGTGCAAGAAGCCGTGCCGAACCTGATACCTACCCAGGATGCCACCGCGCGCCCAGCGCCGAAGAAGGTGGAAGCCGGGGTCAAGTTGCGTGGAGCCGAAAAGGTGGCGCGCATCCCGGTGAAGATCATCCCCACCGACGAGCTGCCGAAAAAGCCCGACTGGATCCGCGTGCGCATCCCGGTCTCGCCCGAGGTGGACCGCATCAAGCAACTGCTGCGCAAGCACAAGCTGCATAGCGTGTGCGAAGAGGCATCCTGCCCGAACCTGGGCGAGTGCTTCTCCGGCGGTACCGCGACCTTCATGATCATGGGTGACATCTGCACCCGCCGCTGCCCGTTCTGCGACGTGGGTCATGGCCGGCCGAAGCCGCTGGACCTGGATGAGCCGAAGAACCTGGCCATCGCCATCGCCGACCTGCGCCTGAAGTATGTGGTGATCACTTCGGTGGACCGCGACGACCTGCGCGACGGCGGGGCCCAGCACTTCGCTGACTGCATCCGCGAAATCCGCGCGCTTTCGCCGGGCGTGCAGCTGGAAACCCTGGTGCCGGACTACCGTGGCCGCATGGACGTTGCCCTGGAGATCACCGCGCAAGAGCCGCCGGATGTGTTCAACCACAACCTCGAGACCGTACCGCGCCTGTACAAGGCCGCGCGTCCGGGTTCGGACTACGACTGGTCGCTGGACCTGCTGCAGAAGTTCAAGCAGTTGGTGCCGCACGTTCCAACCAAGTCGGGCCTGATGCTGGGGCTGGGCGAGACCGACGACGAAGTGATCGAAGTGATGCAGCGCATGCGTGAGCATGACATCGACATGCTCACCCTCGGCCAGTACCTGCAGCCATCGCGCAGTCACCTGCCGGTGCAGCGTTTCGTCCACCCGGACACCTTCGCCTGGTTCGCCGAGGAAGGGTACAAGATGGGCTTCAAGAACGTTGCTTCGGGGCCGCTGGTGCGTTCTTCGTACCACGCCGACCAGCAGGCCCACGAAGCCAAGATCAAGCTCTGATCAAAGCGTGGGCCACACATGCCGATGCGCGCCGGAAGGCGGCATCGGCATTTTTGTTGATGGGGCTTCCCGATGGCCGGGTTCGGCCCTCGCGCGCAGAATGACGCTCCCTCGACCCGCAAGGAGTTGCATGTGAATTGCATTGAGCGTAACGACCCCTGTTTGCCGATGGCGCTACCAGGCAATGCCTGTTTTGCCATCGTCGCCCCCGCCGGCCCGGCCCGGCTGGATACCCAGAAGGCCAACCGCTGGTTCGCCGATCGTGGCCATCGTTGCCGGGTCTACCCGAGTACGCTCCAGGCCCAGGGCTACCTGGCGGGCTCGGACCAGCAGCGGCTGCAAGACCTGCATGACGCTTTTGCCGATCCGTCGATCGACGCCATTCTGTGCATGCGTGGGGGCTATGGCAGCATGCGCCTGCTCGACCAGCTTGATTTCGAGTTGATCCGACGAAACCCCAAGCCGCTGATCGGCTATAGCGACATTACTGCGCTGCACACGGCCATCTACCGCAGCGCCGGGCTGCTCACCTTCCATGGCGCAATGCTCAATGCCGACCTGCTGGGGGCCAAGCTGCAGCCGACCGAGGCTTCGCTGCTGGCGCAACTGGGCGGGCAGCTGCGCAGCGGTGCGCCGATCGCACACCCGGCGGACTTCGCTTTGACCAGCGTGCTGCCGGGGGTGGCCAGCGGGCCGCTGCTAGGTGGCAACCTGTCGATGCTGGGGGCGACCTTGGGGACGATTGCCGAACTGGAGACACAGGGCTGTATCTTGTTCATCGAGGACGTCAACGAACCGTTGTACCGGGTGGACCGTCTGCTGACCCAACTGCGCCTGGCGGGCAAGCTGGAAGGGATCAAGGGCGTGCTGGCGGGGGATTTTGCCGGCATTACCACGGCGGCGCTGACGCCGTTGTTGCAGGATATCTTCGGGCCGCTGGGTGTGCCGGTGCTGGCCGGGTGGCGCAGTGGCCACTGTGATCCGAATGTGTGTTTGCCGCTGGGGGCCAGGGTGCGGCTGGATAGTGGCGAGCAAACGTTGCTGCTGGAGCAGGATCTGTTCAGGGCTTGAGATTGCCGGGGCCGCACGGCGGCCCCAGGATCCTCACTGCTGACGCAGGCTCTCAAGCAGCTTGTGGGTCGGGTAGCCATCCGCCGGCCACCCCAGCCCCTGCTGGGCATTACGGATCGCCTTGCGGGTATTGGCGCCAATGATACCGTCAGGGTTCCCCGCCTCATGCCCATTGCTGTTCAGCAGGTTCTGCAACTCCATGCGCTCGCTGCGGCTCAGTGGCAGGTCTTCCTTCGGCCAGCTGCCGGCAATGAAACCCCAGCCCGTGAAACGATCACCCAGCAGGCTTACCGCCAGCGCATAGGACGACGAGTTGTTGTACTTGAGGATGGCGCGGAAGTTGTCCAGCACCAGGAACGCCGGCCCACGCGCGCCCGCTGGCAGCAGCAGGGCGGCAGACAGCTGGCTGCTGCCCACCGGCAGCTGGGTACCCGCAGGCAGTTTCACGCCCAGTGCCAGCCAGTCGCTTACCGGCTTGCGTAGCGAGCCATCGGCTTGCCAGTAATCGAAGCCTGGCGGTACCTGCACTTCGAAGCCCCAAGGCTGGCCACGCTTCCAGCCCGAGCTCTGCAGGTAGTGCGCGGTCGAGGCCAGGGCATCAGGTGTGCTGTTCCAGATGTCACGGCGGCCATCGCCGTCGAAGTCCACGGCATGGGTGTTATAGGTGGTCGGGATGAACTGGGTCTGGCCCATGGCCCCGGCCCACGAGCCACGCATGGCCTCAGGCTGGATGTCACCATGCTGGATGATCTGCAGTGCAGCAATCAGCTGGTCCTGGGCAAATTGCGGGCGTCGGCCTTCATAGGCCAGGGTAGCCAGCGAGCGGATGACCGACTTGTTGCCCTGGAACTGGCCGAAGTTGCTTTCCATGCCCCACACGGCAACCAGCACCTGGCGGTCGACGCCATAGCGTTGTTCGATGAGTGCAAGCAGGTCTGCATGCTGTTCCAGCAGCTTCTTGCCGTTGCGTACGCGCAGCGGTGACAGGGCGCCTTCGAGGTATTCCCACACCGGGCGGGTGAACTCCGGCTGACTGCGGTCGGCCTTGATCACGTCCATGTCGGGGGTAATGCCAAGGAATGCACGGTCGAAGGTATCCGGCGCGATACCGGCTTGCAGGGCTTGCTGGCGGAAGCCGGCTTGCCATTGGGCGAAGGTTTGCAGAGGCTGGATTTCAGTGCTGACATCGGGCGTGGTGCCAGGCAGGGTTACCACCGGGGCGGGCTGGGCGGGGGCCAGCGGCAGGGCATCGGCGGCGGTGGGCTTTTCTGCGCAGGCCACGAGCAGGATGAAACTGGAGGCCGCAAGCAGCTGACGGGTTTTCCAGCGGGGGAGAAGACTGAGAAGCATGCACAGATCCAGAATTGCAGGTCAGGTGACGACCATATCATGCCTGCGCTTGCGATGCTTTCATGCGGCCAAAAAGTAGGAAGCCTCCCAATCTCTCGATTGGAAGGCTTCGCGGCGGTAGCTGCCTTTGCCCTTGTCCGGTCGTTCCTGGCGGCAGCGGAACAGGGGTTGGGCGACGATGGACTTGGCCTTGTTGGGGCCGTGCTTTTTCGGCTTTTTGCTCATGGCGGGGTTCCCCGGTTGGGTGGGTTTCGCGGCGCACTGTAGGCCCCTGGGTAATCAGGGGCCAATTGATTGTATATATGGTCGAGAGGCTGGGGCTGCTTTGCAGCCCTGTGGGAGCGGGCGTGCCCGCGAACACCGGCGAAGCCGGTGCCATCCACCGCGTCGCCTGATCCGCGGGCACGCCCGCTCCCACAGCGGCCTCAGTTACTCCGGGGGAAGCGCCAGCCGCTGTCCAGCCATCAACAGCGCCAGCCGCGCCAGGCCGGTCCACGGCGAGCCCTCGGCCTGCCCCTTGATCTGCGCATCGATACGCTGGGCATCCTGCAGCAACTGCGCCCAGCGCTGTGCCGACAGGCGCTGCAGGGCTTTGCTGACCAGCGGTCGGCGTTTGTCCCAGATCGGCGGGCGCGCCTGGCTGAAGGCCTTGTCCAGCGGCACGCCCTGGCTGAACTGCTGGGCCAGGCCGGCCAGCTGACGCAGTTCACGGGCCAGCGCCCAGAGAATCACCGGGGGCTCCACGCCTTCACCGCGCAAGCCTTCGAGCATGCGCAGGGCATGCGCAGCTTCGCCATTGAGAATGGCATCGACCAGGCCGAAGACATCGAAGCGGGCGCTGTCGGCGACAGCGGCCTGCACAGTCTCCACGGTAATCTGGTTGCCCTCGGCCAGCAGCTTGAGCTTTTCGATTTCCTGCGCGGCCGCCAGCAGGTTGCCTTCGACGCGCGCAGCTATCAGGTCGACGGCGTCACGCTGTGCCGACAGGCCGGCCTGTTGCAGGCGCTGGTTGATCCACTGTGGCAGCTGCTGCACATCCACCGGCCAGATCTGGATGAACTGGCAATGCGGGCCTTCTATCAACGCCTTGCCCCACTTGGTCTTCTGCGCGCTGCCGTCGAGCTTGGGCAGGCTGACCAGCAGCAGGGTGTCCTCGGCGGGGTTGGCGCAGTATTCCATCAGCGCGGCGGCACCCTTGTCACCGGGCTTGCCGGAGGGCAGCCGCAGTTCCAGCAGGCGCCGTTGGGCGAACAGCGACAGGCTGGCACCGGCCTGAAGCAAGGTGCCCCAGTCGAAGTTGGCGTCGGCACTGAACACCTGGCGCTCGTCGAAGCCCTGCTGGCGGGCAGCGCTACGGATGGCGTCGGCAGCTTCCTGGCACAGCAGCGGGTCGTCGCCACTGACCACGTAGACCGGTGCCAGTGCGCCTTGCAAGTGCTTGTTGAGTTGGGCGGGGGCGAGCTTCATGGCGAGCAGGCGGGGTACCCGAAGGTACCCCGTTCGGGCTTAGTTGCCCGGAACTTCCAGTGGCGACTGCTGAGGCGTTTCGGCCTGCTGGCGGCGGGCCGCTTCCAGCGCGGCGGCTTCGGCCTTGGCACGCTCGTCGGCCTGACGCTGCAGTTCGTCCAGCTGCGACGGGGTCAGCAACTGCAGGCGGGCCACCATCGCATTGACCAGATCGCGGCGCATTTCTTCGCGGGCACGGTTGGCTTCCTGCTCAGAACCGGTGATGTTCGAGCCGTCACGCAGGTAGATCTTGCGCACTTCCAGCTTGTCGCTCGTCAGCTCCAGGTTGTTCAGGCCCTGGATGCTGTAGTTCAGCACGGTGGTCAGCTCGTACTCGGCGGTACGGTTGCCGCTGTTGTAGGTCGCCGAGCGCTCGCGCTCCTGCTCGTTGGTCAGCACCAGGCGGTACGGTGCGCCGGCGTGCACGTTGACGCCGTTGCGTTCCAGCGTTTCACGCAGCTGGACCACGGTCGGGCCGTAGGCGTTGCGTGCGCTGACGTCCATTTCCTTCACGCTCAGTTCGGTGGAACCGGTGCCGCGCAGCTGGAAACCGCAGGCGCTGAGCATGACCGCCAGGCCAATTACCAGCAAATTGCGTTTGATCATGTTGTTGCTCCCTTGTGGGCCTGTTCCGCCCGCCCGCAGTGGCTGCGGGCGGGCGTTGCCATCAGTTGGCGACGATGTTGACCAGCTTGCCCGGTACCACGATGACCTTGCGGATGGTCAGGCCATCGATGAAGCGCAGGACGTTCTCGTTGCTGCGCGCAGCCGCTTCGATTTCTTCACGGCTTGCGGCGGCCGGCATTTCCACCTGGCCACGCAGCTTGCCGTTGACCTGCACCACCAGGGTGACGGTGTCCTGTACCAGGGCCGCTTCGTCGACGGCTGGCCAGCTGGCGTCGATGACCGCCTGCTGGTGACCCAGCTGTTGCCACAGCTCGTGGGAGATGTGCGGGGTGATCGGGGCCAGCAGCAGGGTGACGGCTTCGAGGCCTTCGTGCAGCAGGGCGCGGTCCTGTTCGGTGGCCTGCGGGGCCTTTTCCAGTACGTTCATCACGGTCATCACCTGGGCGATGGCGGTGTTGAACTTGTGGTACTGGCCGACATCGGTGCTGGCCTGCTTGATGGCAGCGTGGATGGCGCGGCGGATGACCTTCTGTGCGTCGTCCAGGGCGGCGACGTCCAGCTTGCCCGGCAGGCCCTGGGCGACGTGGGCCTGGGCCAGGCGCCAGACGCGACGCAGGAAGCGGCTGGCACCCTCGACGCCGGAGTCGGACCATTCCAGGCTCATGTCGGGTGGCGAGGCGAACATCATGAACAGACGGCAGGTGTCGGCGCCGTACTGGTCGATCATCGATTGCGGGTCGACGCCGTTGTTCTTCGACTTCGACATCTTCTCGGTGCCGCCAATTTCCACCGGCAGGCCGTCGGTTTTCAGGCGCGCGCCGATGATCTTGGCCTTGGCATCGCGCTCGACCTCGACATCGGCCGGGTTGAACCAGTCCTTGCCGCCGTTGCTGGCCACACGGTAGTAGGTTTCGGCGACCACCATGCCCTGGGTCAGCAGGTTCTTGAACGGCTCGTTCGAGGTAACTAGGCCTTCGTCACGCATCAGCTTGTGGAAGAAGCGCGCGTACAGCAAGTGCAGGATAGCGTGCTCGATACCGCCGATGTACTGGTCGACCGGCAGCCAGTGGTTGGCCGCTTTCGGGTCGACCATGCCACCTTCGTAGTTCGGCGAGGCGTAGCGGGCGAAGTACCAGGACGACTCGACGAAGGTGTCCATGGTGTCGGTTTCGCGCTTGGCTGCGGCGCCACATTTCGGGCAGCTGCATTCGTAGAATTCCGGCATGCGCGCCAGTGGCGAACCGGCACCGTCCGGCACCACGTTCTCCGGCAGGGTGACCGGCAGCTGGTCTTCCGGCACCGGCACGTCGCCGCAGGACGGGCAGTGGATGATCGGGATCGGGCAGCCCCAGTAGCGCTGGCGGCTGATGCCCCAGTCGCGCAGGCGGAACTGGGTACGCGACTTGCCCAGGTCCTTGCGGATCAGGGCCGCTTCGATGGCGTCGAAGGCACCGGCGAAGTCCAGGCCGTCGAACTCGCCGGAGTTGATCAGCTGGCCGTGCTCGCCGTAGGCGGCCAGCCATTCGCTGCCGACTTCGTCGCCGGCGCTGGTACGCACCACTGCCTTGACCGGCAGGTTGTACTTGTGGGCGAACTCGAAGTCACGCTCGTCGTGGGCCGGCACGGCCATTACAGCGCCATCACCGTAGTGCATCAGCACGTAGTTGGCGACCCACACCGGCAGCTTCTCGCCGGTCAGCGGGTGCTCGACCAGCAGGGAAGTGGCCATGCCCTTCTTCTCCTGGGTGGCCATGTCGGCTTCGGCAACGCTGCCGCTCTTGCATTCGTCGATGAACGCCTGCAGCGCCGGGTTGCCCTGGGCGGCCTGGGTAGCCAGCGGGTGCTCGGCGGCGACCGCGACGTAGGTGGCGCCCATCAGCGTGTCGGGGCGGGTGGTGAAGACCTTGAGGGTGCCTGCGTGGCCAATGCTGGCCTGGTCGTAGGGGAACTGCACTTCCATGCCGCGCGACTTGCCGATCCAGTTGCGCTGCATGGTCTTGACCTGTTCAGGCCAGCCCGGCAGCTCGTCGAGGCTTTCCAGCAGCTCGTCGGCGTAGTCGGTGATGCGGAAGTAGTACATCGGGATCTCGCGCTTCTCGATCAGCGCGCCCGAACGCCAGCCCCGGCCGTCGATGACCTGTTCGTTGGCCAGTACGGTCTGGTCCGCCGGGTCCCAGTTCACGGTGCCGTTCTTGCGGTAGATGATGCCTTTCTCGAACAGGCGGGTGAACAACCACTGCTCCCAACGGTAGTAGTCAGGCTTGCAGGTGGTGACTTCACGTGCCCAGTCGATGGCCAGGCCCAGGCTCTTGAGCTGGGTCTTCATGTAGTCGATATTCTCGTACGTCCACTTGGCCGGGGCGACGTTGTTCTTCATCGCCGCGTTTTCCGCGGGCATGCCGAAAGCGTCCCAGCCCATCGGCTGCAGCACGTTCTTGCCCAGCATGCGCTGGTAGCGGGCAATCACGTCACCGATGGTGTAGTTGCGCACGTGGCCCATGTGTAGCTTGCCGCTCGGGTACGGGAACATCGACAGGCAGTAGTAGGTGTCCTTGCCTGGCTGTTCGGTAACAGCGAACGATTGTTGCTCGTCCCAGAACTTCTGGGCGGCGGCTTCGATATCACGGGGCGTGTATTGTTCGTGCATGGCTACTTTTTGCTGAGAGGAAAGAGACCTTGTTCCAGGCAGCGGAACCTCGCTGCGTCCGGCACTCCGGCTTCATTTAGAGTGAACGCCGTAGCATACAGCAGCGCCGCGCATCGTGGGAAACCTTGATTGCTTATGCCCGCTGGTCGCGGCACTCGGCTGCTTTTCGCAACAACGCTAAGCTCAGGTGTGGGGGGAGATATTCTTATCTTCAATGAGGTGAACGGATGGGAGAGACGCAGCTACCCGCAATCAAACCGGAGCTTTACGAACGCCTGATCGACCGGCTTGGCCTGGCACTGGAAGTGGCCAGGACCTCGGTGCGATTGCGCGACGAAATGCCAGCCGAACTGGAGTTGCGTGGCCTGAGCCATGCGGAGTTCGAACTGATCAAGGCCTACCTGGATTCCCTCCCGGAGCGCCACAATGCCTGTGTCGGCAGTTACCCACAAGCGGAGCCGACATCGGCCAAGATCATCTGGCTCAAGGACAAGAAACGCCCCGCCAGTTCGGCGAGATCCAGGACGCTGCCGCATCGCTAGCCGTTCAGGATGCCAGGCGCAGGCTACAGGGCGCCGGTTCATTCAACCTTGCACGTATCATGATCGGCGTCGGCGGCAACCTTGTTGACCGGCGTCGATCCTTCTAGGCTGCACGCCTGACCAGGAGGTGTGGCCGATGGCTGTCCGATTCTTCATCAAACAATGGCTGATGCCGCCGGGCATCCTGTTCCTGCTGCTGTTGACGGCGTGGTGGCTGCGCGCGCGACGGCCGCGGCTGGCTGCGTTGTGCTTTGTCGTCGGCCTGGCCGGCCTGTGGTTGATGAGCCTGCCGCTGGTCATGCAGCAATCGGCACGTGTGCTGGAAACGGAGCCGCCGCTGGCGGTGGATGACTGGGCGGGCCTGGCAAGCCGGGCAGATGCCATCGTGGTGCTGGGGGCTGGGCGTGAACGCGGTGACCCGGCCTGGGGCGGCAGCGACCAGCCCACGGCCATTGCCCTGGAACGCATGCGCTTTGCCGCACGGCTGGCCAAGGCCTCGGGCCTGCCGGTGCTGACCAGTGGCGGCTTGCACTATGGCTCGCCACCGAGCGAGGCGCAGTTGATGGCTGAACGCCTGCGCGAAGATTTCGGCATCGAGGTGAAATGGCGGGAGGAGGGCAGCCGTACCACCTGGGAGAACGCCCAGCTGTCGGCCAGGGTGCTGCAGCCGTTGGGGATTCACCGGGTGGTCGTGGTGACCCAGGCGTGGCACATGCAGCGCTCGCGCTGGAGTTTCGAGCAGGCGGGGTTCGAGGTGGTGCCGGCGCCGGTCGGGTTCCTCGGACGTGATCATGCGCGGCCGTTTGCCGGCTTGCTGCCGGAAAGCCGGGCGCTGTGGCAAAGCGGGCAGTTGCTCAATGAAGTCGCGGGGTTGGTGGGGTATCGGCTGTTCTACTGAGCCTTGTGTTGCCTCTGCCGGCCTCTTCGCGGGTGAACCCGCGCCCACAGGTACACCGCAGGCCATGGGCTTGTGCGGTCCCTGCGGGAGCGGCTTCACCCGCGAAGAGGCCAGTACAGGAAAACTCAAACGGTCCTGGCAATGCGCCCAGCCAGCAACGCCCAACCCAGCAGCAATGCACAGACGATCGCCAGCGGCCACGAGCGCCACTGCAGGTACGGCGTCAGTTCCTGCATCGGTACCACCTCGCCATACAGCACCGCCTGCTGGAATTGCGGAACCTGCGTGGTAATGCGGCCAAACGGGTCGATCAGCGCGGTCACGCCGTTGTTGGTGGCGCGGATCATCCAGCGCCCGGCCTCCAGTGCACGCATCTGGGCCATCTGCAGGTGTTGCAACGGGCCGATCGAGGTGCCGAACCAGGTGTCGTTGCTGATGGTCAGCAGCAGGTCGCTGCGGGCAGCCAGGCTGGCGGCGAACTCGGGGTAGACCACCTCATAGCAGATGTAAGGCGCGATTTGATAGCCCTTTGCCTGCAACAGCGGCTGGTCTTCTGGCCCGCGGGCGAAGTCCGACATGGGCAGGTTGAAGAACTCGATCAGGCCACGCAGCATGTCCTGCAGCGGCACATACTCGCCAAACGGCACCAGCTTCTGCTTGAGGTAGGTACCATCGCCTTCGCCGGTAACGGTGATGCCGTTGTAGTAGCGGCGCTGGTGATGCACCACCTCACGCACCGGTACACCGGTGATCAATGCCGAATTCCGCCCGGCGGCGAAGCGGCCCATCACGTCGATGTAGCCCTGGGCCTGGTCCTTGAGCACCGGCACGGCGGTTTCCGGCCAGACCAGCAGGTCCACCGGCCGGGAACTGAAGCTCAGGTCACGGTACAGCGCCAGTTGCGCGTCGATGTGCGCCGGGTCCCACTTCAGTTCCTGCTCGACGTTGCCCTGGATGGCCGCGACCTTCAGCGGGTCGCCTGCCGGCTTGGTCCAGGCATGACCCTTGAGCGCCAGGCCCAGCACCCACGGCGCCAGCAACAGCAGGCAGGCCACGGCGAGGAAGGAGGGGCGCGCGCGCAGGCGGTGCAGGTTGCACAGCAGGGCGGCGCTCAGGGCCAGGGCGAAGGAGATCAGCCAGACACCGCCGAGCGGGGCCAGGCCGGCCAGCGGGCCGTCCAGTTGGCTGTACCCGGCGTAGAGCCAGGGGAAACCGGTCAGGAACCAGCCGCGGAAGGCTTCTTGCAGCAGCCACAGGGCAGCGAAGCACAGGGCGTCGGCCAGGGGCGCTTCATTGCGCCGCAACCAGCGTGCCCACAGCCAGGTGGGCAGGGCAAAGAACCAGGCCAGGGCGGCGAAGAACGCCAGCAGCAGCAGAATCGCCAGCAACGGCGAGGCGCCGCCGTAGGTATTCATGCTGACGTAGATCCACCAGGTACCAGCGCCATACAGGCCGAAGCCGAACCACCAGCCACGCCACATGGCCTGGCGCGGGCTGAGCTCGCGCAGGCCAAGGTAGAGCATGGCGATGGACAGCAAGGCCAACGGCCAGATGTCGAATGGCGCCAGGGCCAGGAGGGTCGAAGCGCCGGCCGCCAGGGCCAGCAGGTTACCGGGCCAGCCGGGGCGGGTGATCCAACGCATGTTCGTCCTTAACGGGTGATCGGTGTCAGGCGCAGCAAGTGTATCCGCCGGCTGTCGGCGTTGAGAATACGGAACTTGTAAGGCCCGATCTCGGTGATTTCGTTGCGCTTGGGCAGGTGGCCGAAGGCGCTCATCACCAGGCCGCCCACCGTATCGAACTCGTCATCGGAGAATTCGCTGTCGAAGAATTCGTTGAAGTTTTCGATCGGAGTCAGTGCCTTGATCAGGAAGTCACCGCTTGGCAGCGGCTTGATGTAGCTGTCTTCCTCGACGTCATGCTCGTCCTCGATGTCGCCGACGATCTGTTCCAGCACGTCTTCGATGGTGACCAGGCCGGCCACGCCGCCGTACTCGTCGATGACGATGGCCATGTGGTTGTGGTTGGCGCGGAATTCGCGCAGCAGCACGTTCAGGCGCTTGGACTCCGGCACGAAGGTCGCCGGGCGCAGCAGGTCCTTGATATTGAAGCTGTCGCCGTTCTCCTTGAGGATCAGCGGCAGCAGGTCCTTGGCGAGCAGGATTCCCAGCACATCGTCATGGCTTTCGCCGATCACCGGGTAACGCGAGTGCGCGGCGTCGATCACTGCCGGCAGGAACTCGCGTGGCGACTGACTGGCCTTGATGCTGATCATCTGCGAGCGCGGCACCATGATGTCGCGCACCTGCAGGTCGGCCACCTGGATGGCGCCTTCGACGATGGTCAGCGCTTCGCTGTCCAGCAATTTGTTCTGATGGGCTTCGCGCAGCAGCTCAAGCAGCTCCTGGCGGTTTTTCGGCTCATGGGCAAAAGCCTGGGTCAGTTTACCCAGCCAAGACTTCTGCCCGTTGCTCGATCGATCTTCGCTCATGGCGGTTCTCGTGATCCTTCGTGTATCAGTGTGTGATTGAGTCGGTTTCATCGTCGGCGTAGGGGTCGGGGTGACCCAGTTCCGCCAGCAATTCCCGTTCCAGGCCTTCCATTTCCTCGGCTTCCTCATCCTCGATGTGGTCGTAGCCGAGCAGGTGCAGGCAGCCATGGATAACCAGGTGTGCCCAGTGCGCCTCGAGCGACTTGCCTTGTTCGGCCGCTTCGCGCTCGACCACCGGCACGCAGATCACCAGGTCGCCCAGCAGCGGGATATCGAGCAGGTCATCAGGGACGTCGGCCGGGAACGACAGCACGTTGGTCGCGTAGTCCTTGTGCCGGTAGGTGTGATTCAGTTCACGCCCTTCGGCTTCGTCGACCAGGCGAATGGTCATTTCCGAGTCGGCGCTGCGCTGGCGCAGGGCCAGTTCGCACCACCGGCGGAAAGCGCTGTCATCCGGGGCGGCAGCCTCCGTGGCCCGTTGAATGTCGAGTTCAAGCATCTTTGCCGGGCGCCTCGGGCTTGGCCTGGCGGGCATCGAAGCGGTCGTAGGCTTCGACAATACGCTGCACCAGTGGGTGACGAACCACGTCTTTGGGCTGGAAGTGGGTGAAGCTGATCCCCGGGACGTCCTTCAGCACCTCGATGACGTGTGCCAGGCCCGACTTGGTGCCACGCGGCAGGTCGACCTGGGTGATGTCGCCGGTAATGACCGCCGTGGAGCCGAAGCCGATACGGGTGAGGAACATCTTCATCTGCTCCAGCGTGGTGTTCTGGCTTTCGTCGAGGATGATGAAGCTGTTGTTCAGGGTGCGGCCACGCATGTAGGCCAGCGGGGCGATCTCGATCACCTGGCGCTCGATCAGCTTGGCCACGTGTTCGAAGCCGAGCATCTCGTACAGGGCGTCGTACAGCGGGCGCAGGTACGGGTCGATCTTCTGGGCCAGGTCGCCGGGCAGGAAGCCGAGCTTTTCGCCAGCCTCGACCGCCGGGCGTACCAGCAGGATGCGGCGCACCTGTTCACGTTCCAGCGCGTCGACGGCGCAGGCCACGGCCAGGTAGGTCTTGCCGGTACCGGCCGGGCCGATGCCGAAGTTGATGTCGTTGGCCAGGATTTCCTTGACGTAGCGCTGCTGGTTGACACCGCGCGGGCGGATATTGCCCTTGCGTGTGCGCAGCGAAACGCTGACCTCGTTGACTGCCGGGTTGTCGATGTTTTCGACGGCCGACTCCTGCAGGTACAGGTGCACGGTTTCCGGCGACAGCTCGGTGGCCTTGGTTTCGCGGTAGAGACGGCGCAGCAGCTGCTCGGCGGCGGAGGTGGTCTTGGGTTCGCCGATCAGTTCGAACTGATTGCCGCGGTTGCGGATCTCGATGGCCAGGCGCTGTTCGATCAGGCGCAAGTGCTCGTCGAACTGGCCGCACAGGTTGGCGAAACGGTGGGCCTCGAAAGGTTCGAGGATGAAACGATGGGGTTGTATGGGTGCGTTCAAGGTCGTTTTTAGCCGCTCGACGGCAATGAAGGTGAACTCAAGAATAACCCTTGAATGGCAGTGGCGAAAGCACTGAAACGTCCAACGGTATGTCTGGCCTGTTCTGCGGCAGGCAACACAGATCGGCAAGCCTGTCTGCTATCATGCCTGCCTTTTCTTACGCATGTGTTATCCCGCCGAACATGAGCAAACGCGAACCCGCCATTTACAAGGTGATCTTCCTCAACCAGGGGCAGGTCTTCGAGATGTATGCCAAGCAGATCTACCAGAGCGACCTGTGGGGCTTCCTGGAAATCGAGGAGTTCGTCTTCGGCGAGCGCTCGCAGCTGGTGGTGGACCCGAGCGAAGAAAAGCTCAAGAGCCAGTTCGACGGGGTAATCCGCAGTTTCGTGCCGCTGCATTCGATCGTGCGCATCGATGAGGTGGAGCGTCTGGGCACCGCCAAGATCAGCGAAGCCAAGGGCGGCGGCAACGTGATGCCGTTCCCCATGCCGATGCCGGAGAAGTGACCTTCAGGGAAGTGGCGAGAACGGTGTGCGCCCTTCGGCGTTCTGCAGTTCCAGCAAATATTTGCGGAAGATCTGGCCAAGCACCTGGGTGGCGTGCTCCAGCTCGTCGCGGGGCATTTTCTCGGTCACTTCGTCAGCCATGTCCAGCGCATCCTCGGCGCCGTTGACCGCAGCCATCTTCAGCAGGATATAAGCCTGCACGTTGTTGGCCTTGACCCCTTCGCCACGGTAGAACATGGCACCCAGGCGGTACTGGGCTTCGGCATGGCCTTGCAGCGAGGCCTTCTGCAACCAGTCCAGGGCTTTGTCGAGGTTTTTCGGGGTTTGCGAGTAGTAGTAGTCGCCGAGTTCGAATTGCGCCTGGGCGTCCCCCGCCGTCGCTGTCTGTTCGCAGGCCTTCAGTGCGTTTGCCAGGTCTTCAGGCTGCACGTTCAAGGTGCAGCGGCCCGTCGCCGGAATCAGCAACGAGTTACCGCCCTCTGCCAGGGCCAGCAGGGGCTGAAGAAGCAACAGGCAGCCCAGGGTCAGGGCGCGGCCGGTGCGGTTCATGGGGATCGACTTACCTCTGCAAAGCTGCGGCCAATGTCTCTGGTGGCACATTATGGGATAAGCAGCGCCAACCTTACAAAGTTTTACTCGATTTTCTGCTTGGTTGGGGAAGTCAGCTGATTGTGCAGGAGGACTCATTGCCGGTACCGGCCTCTGTGGGAGCGGCCTTGTGTCGCGAAAGGGCTGCGAAGCAGCCCCAGCAATCTGGGCATTACTGCTGGGTCCTGGGGCCGCTTTGCGGCCCTTTCGCGACACAAGGCCGCTCCCACAAAAGCACGGTGCAGCGCGTTACTTCAGCGCTGCAAAAGCCTTTTCCGCCGCATCCAGGGTGATCTGCAGCTCCTTGTCACCATGGGCTATGGAAGTGAAGCCCGCCTCGAATGCGCTCGGTGCCAGGTACACGCCACCGTCGAGCATCAGGTGGAAGAAGCGCTTGAAGCGTTCGGCATCGCTGGCCATCACGTCGTCGAAGGTAACGATGTCGTCGGCGCCGCTGAAGTACAGGCCGAACATGCCGCCAGCCTGGGTGGTGACGAACGGCACGCCAGCAGCATCGGCGCGCTGTTGCAGGCCGTCGAGCATGCGGCTGGTGTAGTCGGTCAGCTCGGCGTGGAAGCCGGGGCGGCTGATCAGCTTCAGGGTGGTCAGGCCGGCGGCCATGGCCAACGGGTTGCCCGACAGGGTGCCGGCCTGGTAGACCGGGCCGAGCGGGGCGATGCAGCCCATGATTTCACGTTTGCCGCCGAAGCAGCCAACCGGCATGCCGCCGCCGACGATCTTGCCGAAGGTCGACAGGTCCGGCTTGATGCCGTAGTGGCCTTGCGCGCCACCCAGGGAAACGCGGAAACCGGTCATCACTTCGTCGAAGATCAGTACCACGCCGTGCTTGTCACACAGCTCACGCAGGCCTTCGAGGAAGCCCGGCGCCGGTGGGACGCAGTTCATGTTGCCGGCCACTGGCTCGACGATGATGCAGGCCACGGTCTGGCCGACTTCGTCCAGGGTCTTCTCGACGGCAGCGATGTCGTTGAATGGCAGGGTCAGGGTGTGCTTGGCGAAGTCCGCCGGTACGCCAGCCGAGCTCGGCACGCCCTGGGTCAGCAGGCCGGAACCGGCTTTTACCAGCAGGCTGTCGGAGTGGCCGTGGTAGCAGCCTTCGAACTTGATGATGGCGTCCCGGCCGGTGTAGCCGCGGGCCAGGCGGATGGCGCTCATGGTGGCTTCGGTGCCGGAGCTGACCATGCGCACCATTTCCATCGACGGCACCAGCGAGCAGACCAGGTCGGCCATTTCGGTTTCCATGGCGGTCGGCGCGCCATAGGACAGGCCGTGCTCCAGCTGCTTGCGTACCGAGTCCAGTACCTGCGGGTGACCGTGGCCGAGGATCATCGGGCCCCACGAGCCGACGTAGTCGACGTAGCGCTTGTCGTCCTCGTCAACGACGTAGGCGCCTTCGGCATGCTTGAAGAACAGCGGCGTGCCGCCAACGCTCCGGAAAGCGCGGACCGGCGAGTTGACGCCACCGGGGATGTGCTTCTGGGCTTGGGCGAACAGGGCTTCGGAACGGGACATGGGAAGGCTCTCTCGAATCAGGATGCGAACAAGGCGTTGAAGGCGCGGGCGCGACGGGTGACTTCCTGCGCGCTATCGGCACCGAACAGGCCGTGGATCACCGCCAGCAGGTCGGCACCATGGGCAACCAGCGGGGCAGCGTTGTCGAGGGTAATGCCACCGATCACCGCGATCGGCAGTTTCACCTGGGCGCGGGCCTGCGCCAGCAGTTCGATGTTGGCAGCGGGGGCGCCCGGTTTGGTGACGGAATTGAAGAAGCGGCCAAAGGCCACGTAGCTGGCACCTTCGCGGGCAGCCTGGACGGCCAGGTCCAGGTTGGCGTGGCAGGTGGAACCGATGATCGCCTGGCGGCCGAGCAAGGCGCGAGCCGGGGTCAGCGGGCCGTCGGTCTGGCCCAGGTGCACGCCGACGCCCAGGCGCGCGGCCAGTTCAGCGTCGTCGTTGATGATCAGCTGGGTGCCGTAGCGCTCGCAGAGCTTCATCAGCCCTTCGGCTTCGCGCAGGCGCCGGGCTGCGTCGTCGCTCTTGTCGCGGTACTGCAGCAGGCACACGCCGCCTTCCAGCGCCGCTTCGACATGCGAGAGGAAACGGCCGGCGAGCAGCTGGCTGTCGGTGATGGCGTACAGACCGCGTAGCTTCATTGAAGGCCTCGTATCAGGAGCAGAAATCCAGCGGCAGGCGACGTGGCACGAACTGGCCTTTGCCCAGCTGCTCGGCGTCACGCAAGGTGCGCCAGGTGTAGTCCAGGGCGCTGCGCACGGCGCTGTCCAGTTGTTCGCCCAGGGCCAGGCGCCCGGCCAGGGCGCTGGCCAGGGTGCAGCCGGAGCCATGATAGCTGCCCGGCAGGCGCTGGCAGGTCCAGGTATGGCGCTGGCCGTCGCGGCTGTACAGGCGGTTGTGAATTTCGTCCTCGTCGCCGTGACCACCGGTAATCAGCAGGTGTCTACAGAACGGCAGCAGTTTCTCGGCACACTCATCGGCGCTGCCCTCGGGTAGCTCGGCAAGGATGCGCGCTTCGGGCAGGTTCGGCGTGGCGATGGTCGCCAGCGGCAGCAGGCGTTCACGCAGGGCGTAGCCCACTTCGTCCTTGCCCAGGCGGCCACCACCACCGGCCCGCAGCACCGGGTCGCAGACCAGCGGCAGGTGCGGGTGCGCGGCCAGCAACTCGGCGACGGTGTCGACCATCTCGATCGAGCCGAGCATGCCCAGCTTGACGGCGGCTACCGTGGAGTCGGCCAGCACGGCGTTGGCCTGGGCCAGCACCCACTCGCGGTCGAGCACGCGGAAGTCGGAAACGTTGACGGTATCCTGCACGGTCAGGGCAGTCACCGCGGGCGCGGCATGACAGCCTTGGGCGAGCAGGGCTTCGATATCTGCCTGCAGGCCGGCGCCGCCACTGGGGTCGTGGCCGGAGAGACAGAGGACAACGGGGCGGGAGCTGTAGATATTCATGGTCGGCGAGCTTACCACCAATCCTGTTTGGGCGGATCGTCCTACAAAGGGGTTTTGCTGATCATGCAGTCAGCTTGTTTTCGGTTTTCTTTTTGAAAGCATTGATCTAGAGCCTTTTCTTTGTGGTGGAGTATGGTCGATTGCCAGGTTGCGAAGCTATGCTAGAGTGCTCGGATAACTCGATAAACGGGTTCTGCCGGATCAGGTCGTCTCAAACGGATGGGAGGCAACCGCGACTCGACCGGACAGGCCATGCTGGGGCTGTATGCGCTATTTGCTGATTGTGCTTCTGGGGATGCTGCCCGTCTTGGCCGGAGCGGTCGATTTCGACGACGCGACCCGGCAACTTCCGCTGGGCAAGGCCATGCAGGTCTATGAAGACGTCGATGGCCAGGCCAGCATCGCCCAGGTCAGTGCCCCTGGGTTCGCCAGGCGCTTCCGCTCCCATTCCGAAGACGTGCTGAACGCCGGGTATTCGACATCGGTATTCTGGCTGAAGGTCGAACTACGCCCCATCGCGCCGCCCGGCGCCGCGCCACGGCAATGGTTGCTGGAACTGGCCTATCCACCCCTGGACCACCTCGAGCTGTACCTGCCCGACAGCAGCGGCAACTTCCGCCTGGCCCGGCGCACGGGCGATGCCTTGCCCTACGCCAGCCGGCAGATCCGGCAGAACAACTACCTGTTCGAGTTGCAACTGCCGCCGGGCCAGGTAACCACCGCCTACCTGCGCCTGCACAGCCAGGGTTCGCTGCAGGCACCGCTGACGCTGTGGTCCCCCGAGGCCTATATGGAGGAGCAGCCGACGCGCCTGTATGTGCTGGGGATGATCTATGGCGTGTTGCTGGTGATGCTGGTGTACAACCTGTTCATCTACCTCAGCGTGCGCGACGTCAGCTACCTCTACTACATCCTCTATATCGCCTCGTTCGGCTTTTACCAGGTGTCGGTGAACGGCGCCGGTGTGGCTTACCTGTGGCCGGACAGCCCCTGGTGGGCGAATGCCTCGACCCCGCTGTTCATCGGTGCTGCTGGCCTGTTCGGCTGCCAGTTCGCCCGGCATTTCCTGCGGCTGGGCAGTATCAGCCGTGGCTTCGACCGGCTGCTGCAGGCCTTGATGCTGGGCGGTGCGCTGGTCATGGTGCTGGCGGTCACCATGCCCTATGGCTTCGCCTTGCGCATGGCCACGGTGTTGGCGCTGTTGTTCACCGTGAGCATCTTCAGCGCCGGGCTGTACGCTTGGTGGCATGGCTTGCGCGTGGCGCGCTGGTTCATCATCGCCTGGACGGCCTTTCTGCTCGGTGGCCTGGTCAACACCCTGATGGTGCTGGGTTACCTGCCGAATGTGTTCATCACCATGTACGCCAGCCAGCTGGGTTCGGCGCTGGAGGTGGCCTTGCTGTCGCTGGCCCTGGCCGACCGCATCAACAACCTGCGCGAGCAGCAGGCGCAGACCTTGCGTGACGCCGGGCGGACGCTTGAACAGTTGAACTTGCAACTGGCCAGGAGCAACCGCCTGAAAGACGAATTCCTGGCCAGCGTGACGCATGAGCTGCGCACGCCGATGAACGGCGTGATCGGTTCGCTGGAGCTGATGCACACCTTGCCGATGGAGGCCGAAATGGCCCAGTACCACCGTACTGCGGTGGGGGCGGCGCAGGGCATGATGGACATGGTTGATGCGATCCTTACCCTGTCTGAGCTGCAGGCCGGCCGCCTGCGCGCGCAGCCGGCGCCGTTCAGCCTGCGCAACCTGCTGCACGGCCTGCGCGCCGGTTATGCCGGGCAGGCGCTGGGCAAAGGCCTGTACCTGAGCCTGGATATCCCGGCCGACCTGCCGGATGGCTTGCTGGGCGATGGGCAGAAACTGGCCCGCTGCCTGGCTTGCCTGGTGGACAACGGCCTGAAGTTCACCCACCAGGGCGGGGTGTTGATCCAGGTGCGCAGCCGCCGGCTAGGGCCGGACGAGCTGGCGCTGACCTTCATCGTCAGCGATAGCGGCATTGGCTTTGACGACCTCGACCAGTCGACCTTGTATCAGCGCTTCTTCCAGGTCGATGGCTCGATGACCCGGCGGTATGGCGGGTTGGGGATTGGCTTGTCGATCTGCCGGCAGATGGGCGAGTTGCTGGGGGCACGGTTGGCGCATGAGTCGACGCGGGGGTTGGGCAGCCGGTTCGAGTTGAGTTTGAACATGGCTGTGGCGCAGGTGCAGATGGCATCGAATGTTCTGCAGACGCGACGGTCGCTTTAGAGATTTTCGCAGGCTTTGTCGGGGCTGCTTTGCAGCCCCTCGCGGACACGCCCGCTCCCACAGGTGTGGCGCTCAGTCCAGGCAATGTGCGATCCCTGTGGGAGCGGGCATGCCCGCGAAGGGCCGAAAAGCGGCCCTCAGGATATGCCTGACCGCACCTGCACTCCTACAACAACGCCAGACTCTTCCTACGCTTCAGCACTGGCAACTCCATCCCCTGCGAAATACCCTACAACCCCTGTCGACACGCGTCTGATTGTTCCTGCAAATCCCGCGCTCTAGGCTTTTCCAGTCGCTGACGGTTCAGTGATCGGGTGTGGAAACCTGGCAAGAGCTATGGTGCGTGTCGTTATGACAGCTGTACGCGGGAGGCCTTTGGGCCTACCGGGTTCGCATCATGCCTGGTTTTCCACCCCGTGTGCAGCTGTCACCCCTATGTGTGGAAACGGACGGGTGGCACATATTTCCATGGTGCCGAACTCATGAACGACGAAACCAAAACCACCCCTGGCGTTACCTACTTCTACCAAGGCGAAGGCCAAACCCATCCACTGTTCCGCATTGCCGAGGGCATCCCCTGTCGCAGCGCCCGTGAGCAGGCCTCGGAGCTGATGGGCTATGCGCGGGACTTGTCGCTTACCGGTCTGATGGATGGCGACCAGCAATTGATGTGGGCTTCGCACTACTTCGCAGCAATGGCCAAGGCGCTGTTGGATGATGCCGAGCTGGGTTTGATGCGCTGAGTTTTGTTTGGCTGCACCGGCCCTTTCGCGGGTGAACCCGCTCCCACAAAAGTTGTGCATAGACTGAAAGATTCGCTTTCTCCGTACAAGCGGGTCCCCCGCGGTGAATCCTTTGGCGTGGTTGGGTGTTAGTTGTAACAAAGGTAAGTTATCCCAAGCCAGATTGCACCAAAGTAAGTCAGGCAGTTGCAAGTCAGTAGTTGCCTTCTTAAGTGTCTAGGGAAGTCGTCTATGTCTTTTTGGTTTAGTTTGTTGTGGCGAATGTGCAGGTTTTTTATTGGCCAGAACAATACAGCTGACACGGCTCCGGTTAATTGCAATCTGGAGCGAAGGCTCCGCTTTCCCCATATTGCAATATTCAATGTTAACCAGTAGCTGCTTGGCAGTGCAGAAATCATGGTCTCCAGTGTTTTAGGTTGAGCCAAGCGGATATAGAGTGCCAACCCGCTCATGCTCATGAGGCACGGTGCCATTAACATTAGCAGTTTTAAGGTTTTCGGTGAAAATTCCATGATGTATCTATCTACTCCGTATATTCATAAATGGCTTCACCAAACCACTCGCCTCCAGCCATCCCGGCCATGCTTCCGGCAGTAGTACCTGCGCCTACAATAATGATGGTGCATGCAGCTGCGCTAAGTGGTCCAAAACTTAAGCACGCGGCAGCAGCAACAACGCCTGACGCTTTGCCCGCAAGCGTCCCTACCATTAAACCCCCGGCGAAACTCCCTGATTCTTTAAATGTTACCTTTTTACAGGCTTCAGTTCTTCCTTCTTGGCATGCCTGCTGAATATTTATTAGGCCGCTTCCTGCGCCTAGCCCTACTCCTACATAACCTCCTTTTTTAAGGTGGTTCGATAGACGTGCTAGTTTATCCAGATGTGTTGAATATCCCGGTATCGCTCCAGGCGCCCCGGCTTTGCTCCAGTGGTGAACAAGACTACGGCTCGATATCCCCAGATCCCTGCGTAAGCTGTCATAACTACCCAAATTCATGTGCTTATTAAGCAGACCCATGCTCAGATGTGCATCCAATTGTCTGAAAAGCTTTGCACGCTCAGCAAAAAACTCGGGACTCCGAAGATGTCCATACTTCGAGAACTGGCGCTGGTGCAAAGCTTCAATCTTGCGCAATGTCGCGCTCAGATCATCCAGCGCCCGAGCCATCATGGCTTCACTCACGCCCATCGCCAGGCTGGCATCGCTGAGCAACCCGGCTATTTCGGGCAAGTGGCGCATCATGAATTCGGCTTCCTCCGGCGTCAGTTCTGCCAACGCTTCCCGCGCCTGTTTCGCCGCGCTCATTGCAGTCAGTTCTTCACGCGTGCACATCGGCCGCCGTAAACCGTCACCAATAACAAAGATCTCACCCGCCTTGAACCCACGTTCATATGTCGGGTTCAGTCGCTCCAGAATCGAGCTCGGCAAATTGGCCTGCGGCGCGCCGAGTTCTGCCAAGACGTCCTGGTACGTCATGCAACGCGGAACTATGTAGAAGCCAGGTTCCATGGCTTGCGCAGCGGTTGAGGGCTGGAATGCACCAGGTTGATAGCTGCTTCTTGCCTGATTACTCGCTTGAGCCTGTGGCGGTGCTTCGTTAACGGCCTCAGGTACAGGCGCCCTCCGCGGCGCCGGAGCTGCGTGTCCACCGGCAATCAGACGATTGCTGCCCAATGGGCAGCCACATTGCACCAACGCTCCGTCCAGCACCGTGGGAATGCCATCCTGCTGCCAGCGGGATTCGCCTTCGATGAGGGTGCCTTCTTGCCCACAACGCGGGCAGGGGGTGGTCTTGTCGCCTTTGAGCAGCCAGTCGCGACCGTGCACGCGTCCCCTGGCCTGCCCGGCAATGCAGATGGCGCCGGTGGTGGTTTCGTCCCCGTCCAAGCCCTGGCCTCGACCGAATATATTTATGCGCATGCTCGTGCCTTGCCCTTTTTGAGGTGGAGGCCATGAAGCTAGCAGGCGGTAGCCGGGAATTTTCAGGTCGGGGAGGGTTTGGGAAGGGCCCTACAATGAATAGGAATTTGGACTACAGCGCTTTTTGATGGCGGTGCGCGAATCGGGTTAGGGCCGAGATGCTCCCCCTACCACACGTTTAGTCATTAATGTCACTTTGACTGACCCACAGGGAGTGCTTCACTGGGGCTTCAAGCTACCCGGATCCAGGAGCCCCTGATGAACCTGCACCAGTACGCTGAAACCCACGAAGTCACCAACCAGCCACCGCCGCTCGACGGTGCCAACCTGTACCGCCTCGACCTGCCGTTGCAGGAATGGTCACGGCGTTTCGGTGCAGGTTGGGCCGAGTCGCGGATCGATGCCTACGGTGCCCTGGCCGGCGGCCCGCTGATGCAGGCCGGCTTCCTCGCCAATGCGCACAAACCGGAGTTCAGCAGCCACGACCGCTACGGCCATCGCATCGACCTGGTCGAGTTCCACCCGGCCTACCATGAGCTGATGCGTACGGCCGTGGAGCACGGCCTGCCTTCGCTGCCGTGGGCCGAGCCGCGTCCCGGCGCGCATGTGGCGCGGGCGTCGATGACCTACCTGCACAGCCAGGCCGAGGCGGGTAGCGGCTGCCCGCTGACCATGACCTTCGCCGCCGTCCCGGCACTGCGCCTGCAGCCCGAACTGGCCGAATACTGGTTGCCGAAAATCCTCGCCTGCCAATATGACCCACGCAACGTCGGCGACCGCCACAAGGTCGGGGTCACCCTGGGCATGGCAATGACCGAGAAGCAGGGCGGTACCGATGTTCGGGCCAACACCACCCGGGCCTATCCGGTCGGCGCGGCGGGCCCGGGCCAGGCCTATGAGCTGGTCGGGCACAAGTGGTTCTGTTCGGCGCCGATGTGCGATGCCTTCCTGACCCTGGCGCAGACCGAAAAAGGCCTGAGCTGCTTCCTGCTGCCACGCCACCGCCCCGACGACAGCCGCAACCAGTTCTATATCCAGCGCTTGAAGAACAAGCTGGGCAACCACTCCAATGCCTCCAGCGAGGTGGAGTTCCGCGGCGCCCTGGCGTGGATGGTCGGGGAAGAAGGGCGGGGCGTGCCGACCATCATCGAAATGGTGGCCATGACCCGCTTCGACTGCATGGTCGGCTCCAGTGCCCTGATGCGCCAGGCGTTGACCCAGGCAGCCCACCACTGCGCGCACCGCAAGGTTGGCGGGCGGTTGCTGAACGAGCAGCCATTGATGCAGAACGTGCTCGCTGACCTGGCTCTGGAAAGCGAGGCGGCACTGGCCTTGAGCCTGCGCATGGGGCAGGCCCTGGAGCAGCTGGACGACCCGCAGCAGGCGCATTTCGCCCGCCTGGTGACGGCGGTGGGCAAGTACTGGATCTGCAAACGTGCGCCAGCCATGATCAACGAGGCTGCCGAATGCATGGGCGGCGCCGGTTATGTAGAGGACAGCATCCTGCCACGGCTGTACCGCGAAGCGCCGGTCAACTCGACCTGGGAAGGTTCGGGCAATGTGCAGTGCCTGGACGTGCTGCGGGCCTTGTCCAAGGAGCCGGGCGTGCTCGATGCGCTGTTTGCCGAACTGGGCGATGGGCACGGGGACCCGCGCCTGGCGGCGCACATCGGTAACCTCAAGGGGGCGTTTGCCGACACTGGCGACATGCAGTACCGCGCGCGGCAGCTGACCGAGGATATTGCTCTGGCGCTGCAGGCCAAGCTGTTGCTGGAGGCGGGCAATGCGGTGGTCAGTGATGCGTTCATCGACAGCCGCTTGACGGGGGGCGGGCGCGTGTATGGGGCGTTGCCGCGGGGTGTGGATGTGGAGTCATTGGTGGCCAGGGCGATGCCAGCCTGGGGGAACTGAGCTGGCTTTTTCGCGGGCACGCCCGCTCCCACAGGTACTGCGTCGTGCTTGAGGTGCAGAGAAGACCCTGTGGGAGCGGGCGTGCCCGCGAATGGATGCAACACCGATCAATGGGGGTGTATTTGCCCACGAAGGCAGGCAAGATGGTTCACAGGCATGTCCAGACAGGAAGCACAGTGTGAGCCAAGCGTTTGTAGTCGTTGATACCCCCGAACAGGCCGTCGACCGTCTGGCGGCCTTGCATGACCAGGCTACCGGGGCCCTCAGCCAGGCCCTCAAGCGTTACCTGAAGGACCGTACCGAGCCGGACGCCGACGCGCGCGACCTGTTCCGCTACCCCGCGCTGCGCCTGACCTACTACAGCCACGGTGAAGTCGCCGCCACCACGCGGGCCTATGCCAAGGTGCAGGTGGCCGGTACCTACAGCGTCACCATCACCCAGCCGGCCGCGTTCCGCGCCTATCTGCTGGAGCAGCTGCGCCCGCTGATGCACGACTACACGGTGACGGTAGAGGTCGGCGTCAGCGAGCAGAACATCCCTTACCCCTACGTCGTCGACCAGGGTGACGAGCTCGCCGGCAGCGGCATTACCGCCGCCCAGTTGGCGCGGGTGTTCCCCAGCACCGACCTGTCGGCGGCCACCGACAATATTGCCGACGGCCTGTACGACTGGGGTGGTGCCGAAACCCTGCCGCTGGCGCTGTTCGATGCCGCGCGGGTCGACTTCTCGCTGCGCCGCCTGGTGCATTACACCGGTAGCGACTGGCGCCACGTGCAGCCGTGGATCCTGCTGACCAACTACCACCGCTATGTCGACCAGTTCATCAGCCACGGGCTTGACCAGCTGCGTGACGACCCGCGCTTCGTGCGCATGGTCCTGCCGGGCAACGTGGTGATCGAAAAGGGCATGGACCACGGTGAAACCCAGGCCCTGGTGGCCAGTGTCGTGTGGCACCGCTACCAGATGCCGGCCTACCACCTGATCGCCGCTGACGGCGATGGCGTCACCCTGGTCAACATTGGCGTCGGCCCGTCCAATGCCAAGAACATCACCGACCACCTGGCCGTGCTGCGCCCGCACTGCTGGTTGATGATCGGCCATTGCGGCGGCCTGCGGCAGTCGCAGACCATCGGCGACTATGTGCTGGCACACGCCTACATGCGTCGTGATGGCATCCTCGACCGGGTGGTGCCGCCGAACATCCCGATTCCGGCGTTGGCGGAAGTGCAACTGGCCTTGCAGGAAGCCGCCGCGCAGGTCACCGGCGAGCGTGGCGAACAGCTGAAGAAGCGCTTGCGCACCGGCACCGTGCTGACCTACGACGACCGCAACTGGGAGCTGCGCTGGGCTCAGGAGCGGCCGCTGATCAACCTGTCGCGGGCCGTGGCGGTAGACATGGAAAGCGGCACCATTGCCGCCCAGGGTTACCGCTTGCGCGTGCCATACGGCACCTTGCTGTGTGTTTCCGACAAGCCGCTGCACAGCGAAATCAAGCTGCCGGGTTCGGCCAACGCGTTCTACAACCGGGCGGTCAGCCAGCACCTGAAGATCGGCATTGCCGCGCTCGACCTGCTGCGTACCGAGCTCAACTCGCTGCACTCGCGTAAACTGCGCAGTTTCGATGAGCCGCCGTTCCGCTGAGGCCCCATGTCACTGCCCCCCCGTTCCAAGCCGCGCCGCCCCCGGCGCGGCCTGCCACCGGCCCGCGTCGCCAGCCCAAGGCGCCCCCAGCCGAGCCACGCCTGATCCTGTTCAACAAACCGTTCGATGTACTGACCCAATTCAGCGACGGCGACGGACGTGCGACGCTCAAGGACTTCATCGACATCCCCGGTGTGTACCCGGCCGGGCGCCTGGACCGCGACAGCGAGGGCTTGTTGCTGCTGACCAACGACGGTGGCTTGCAGGCGCGCATCGCCGACCCGAAGCACAAGCTGGCCAAGACCTATTGGGTGCAGGTGGAAGGGCAGCCGAGCGAGGAGCAGCTGCAGCGCTTGCGTGATGGCGTGGCGCTGAATGACGGGCCGACCTTGCCGGCCGAGGCGCGGTGCCTGGAAGAGCCCGAGCTATGGCCGCGCAACCCGCCGGTGCGCTTTCGCAAGAGCGTGCCGACCAGCTGGCTGGAGCTGGTGATTCGCGAAGGACGTAACCGCCAGGTGCGGAGGATGACGGCGGCGGTAGGGTTGCCGACCTTGCGCCTGGTGCGGGTGCGGATCGGCGATTGGGCGCTGGATGGGCTGGAGCAGGGGTGCTGGCGCGAAGTCCCGGCAAAGTTGCCGCGTTAGAGGGGCCGCTTTGCGGCCATCTACGGGTATAGCGCAAGCTCAGGCATTGTGCGATCCCTGTAGCAGCGGCCTTGTGTCGCGAAAGGAGCGCAAGGCGCTCCCGGCTTTCTCCAGCCCTATACCCCTTCGAGAAACCCCACCACCACGCTCTTGATGATAAAGGCCAACACCCCCAGCCCCAGCACGAAGAACAGGATCAACGTACCGAACCTGCCTGCCTTGGACTTTTTCGCCAGGTCCCAGACGATGAAGCCCATGAAAGCGATCAGCACGGTGACCAGGATGATCATCATCCACTCTTCGAATACGGCGGGATCCATCAGTGTTCTCCAGGCGGGCTGAGCAGCCGAGTATACGCCGACTGGCGTGAGCGTTCAGCGCAGGTGGGTCAATGGCAGCTCGGTGCTGGCCAGCACCTGGTTGAGCACGAAGCTCGAGCGCACGCTGGTGACGCCTTCGATACGGGTCAGGCTGCCCAACAGCAGTTTCTGATAATGGTCCATGTCCGGCACCACCACCTTCAGCTGGTAGTCGGCATCCATCCCGGTCACCAGGCTGCATTCGAGCACCTGTGGCAGGTTGCGGATGGCCGCCTCGAAGGTTTCGAAGCGCTCCGGGGTGTGGCGGTCCATGCCGATCAGTACGTAGGCGGTCAGGCTGAGGCCGAGTTTCTTGCGGTCGAGCAGGGCCACCTGGCGCGAGATGTAGCCATCGTCCTCCAGCTGCTTGACCCGACGCGAGCATGGCGATGGCGACAGGCCGATGCGTTCGGCCAGTTCCTGGTTGGAAATGCGCGCATCGCGCTGCAATTCGGCGAGGATGCTCAGGTCGTAGCGGTCAAGTTTGCTCATGGTTTCTGCCTTTTCTGTTCCGATTGCGGCGAATTATCAATCCGCGGCGAAAAATTGCGCAAGTGCTATTTATCTGAGCAATCTTCGCAATCCGCTGTCGCGCCCTGTCCGGTATCTTTATCCACAGAATCACTGCCCGGACATCAGTCCACGGCGACGCGCCCCAGGCGGGCGGTCGCGGCCAGCCATCCAACAGGATCCGCAAGGCCCCCGGGCTACACGCCTTCCAGAAGACGGTGTGAGGTGAGCCGGCGCCACAAGTGCCGAGCACGGACGACAATTTCTGAAGGGAGGCCCTGCGGCCTCCCTTTTTTCATGCCCGTGAAATTTCATCGGCCCGCGTGATAGGCGCGGTAGACTGGTTGCCGGCGCCGTTTCTTTACCGAGAGGAATACCATGAAGTCGTGCATCTGGCAGTTGGCAGGTGTAGGTGTGTTTGCAGTGAGCATCAGTTTCGCGGCGATGGCCGAAGGGCCGGGCGA
This sequence comes from Pseudomonas sp. Marseille-Q3773, assembly GCF_916618955.1. NCBI lineage: Bacteria > Pseudomonadati > Pseudomonadota > Gammaproteobacteria > Pseudomonadales > Pseudomonadaceae > Pseudomonas > Pseudomonas sp. Marseille-Q3773. The sequence continues at coordinate 3,712,323 of NZ_OU745390.1, read as the reverse complement.
AGCACCCGCTCGCGCGCTCGGCTCGCGCGACGAAGTGCAACAGACGCAACCGCCACGCCAGGGCTACTACCAGGACATTCCGCGTCGTCATGGCGATAACCGCTACTGGCAAGCCGGTGGCCCGGGGCAACGTCCCGGCGGCGACTGGCAGGGACGCCCGGATGGCCATGGCAATGGTTGGGGGCCTGGGCCGCAGTACCGCCCTGGGCACACCCTCGGTCATTTCCCGGACCGTTACTGGAAAGTGCCCTACCGTGGCGATGACTATTTCTACTCCGGTGGCTACTGGTTCCGCCCGCAGGCGGGCCGGTATGTGGTGGTGACCCCGCCTTACGGCTTGCGGGTCGATTACCTGCCGCCCTACGCGCGGGAGGTCTGGCTGGGCGGGGCGTTGTTCTTCGTGGTGGCCGACACCTATTACCAGTACCTGGCCGACCGCCGCGAGTATGTGGTGGTCAACCCGCCTGAAACCGCGTCGCCCCCTGTGGGCGGAGGTTATGATGTGGTGGCTTACCCGATGCATGGGCAGGGGCAGGAGCAGCAGGACCAGGACCGTTACCAGTGCCACCGCTGGGCGGTCAGCCAGTCAGGGTTCGACCCGGCGACAGCGGCGTATGCGCCGCCGGCCAATGTGGCCGATAACTACCGGCGAGCGCTGGGGGCCTGCTTCAGCGGCCGAGGCTACAGCATCAACTGAACCCGTTATGCTGCCTGCCCCGCCCGCATTGCCGGCAGGTTCAAACCGGGTCGGCATGCACCATTACATCCGCCTGCGGATAGCGCTGACGGATGACTTCCGACGCCTTGACGCACAAGCCATGCGCTTCATCCAGCGGCAACAGCCCCGGCAGTTCCAGGTGCAACTGCACGAACCACTGGTTGCCTGACACCCGCGTACGCAGGTCGTGCACGCCTTTCACGCCCGGGATGGCCAGCACCAGTGTGGCCATCTCCTCGCCCACATCAGGGGGCAGTTCCTTGTCCATCAGGATGGCCGTGCTTTCTCTGGCAATCTGCAACGCGCTCCACAGGATATAGGCGGCAATGCCCAGGCCGAACAGTGCATCCAGTTGCGGCCAGCCAAAGCGTGCCAGCAGCAACGCCAGGAGAATGCTGCCATTGAGCAGCAGGTCGGAACGATAGTGCAAGGAGTCGGCGCGCACCGCCGTGGACCCGGTCACGCGGATGACTTTGGACTGCAAGGCCAGCAGGGCAAGTGTCAGCACCAGCGACAGCACCATCACCGCGATGCCGATGCCGGTATCGCCCAACGGTTTCGGGGTATGCAGGCGCCCGGCCGCCTGCACCCCGACGAGCACTGCACTGACCGCAATGAACAGCGCCTGTGCCATCCCGGCCAGGGCTTCGGCCTTGCCATGGCCGTATCGGTGGTCATCGTCGGCCGGGCGCAGGGCATAGTGCACGGCGAGCAGGTTGAGGAACGAGGCGACGGCATCCAGGGCCGAGTCGGTCAGCCCGGCCAGCAGGCTGACCGAACCGCTCAGCCACCAAGCCAAGGCCTTGCTCAGGACCAGGATGCTGGCCACCGCCAGGGACGCGCGCGTGGCCAGGCGCAGCAGGCGCTGGTGTTCAGCCGGGGTGGTGGTCATCCGTGATCGGTGTCCTTGCGGTTCAGGCCGCCGGTACCAGGCCCAGGCTGGCAAGTTGCTCGATGCTGCCGCGATGCTGGATCAGGCGTGGGTCGTTCAACGGCAGGCGCTGGCCCAGTTCGCTCTCGAGAATGGCTTGCAGCTTCAGGTTGTCGACCTTGCCATCGGGGCTGACGGCGTCGCGCAGTTTGACCGGGTCGACTTGGGCGCTGCGCCCGCCCGGGTAGTAGATGGCGCCCGTGGCGAAGTCGATGCCGAAGGCGATCAGCCCCGGAATCACATAGAACAGGATGCCGATGGCATCCATTGCGGCAACCACAGGGTCGATCTTGCCGCCGATCTGGCCGCGACGTTCCGGGTAGAGAATGGTGCCGCAGGCGGTCAGTTGGGTCAGCAAGGTGACGATGAGGGCGCCACCGATGACGCGGGTTGGGATGCGCATGTGAATCTCCGAAAAGGTGTTCAGCAGGGGCAAGCGAAACGCCTGCACCTGAAGCTAAGACCATGATAGAGCAGGCTGGGTTCGCCGTTATACTCGCGGGATTGTTCGAGGACCACCATGATTTCATTACCAATCGATGTTGTCTTGCCCGCCTTGCGCCAGGCCTTGGAAAACCGTGACGAAGCGGTACTCGAGGCGCCACCCGGCGCCGGCAAGACTACCCGCGTACCGCTGGCGCTGCTGAACGAGCCCTGGCTGGCCGGGCAGAGCATTCTCATGCTCGAGCCTAGGCGCCTGGCGGCCCGGGCGGCGGCCGAGCGCCTGGCCAGCGAGCTGGGCGAAAAGGTTGGCGAAACGGTTGGCTACCGCATTCGGCTGGACAGCAAGGTCGGGCCGAAAACCCGCATCGAGGTGGTGACCGAAGGCATCCTCACCCGCCGCCTGCAGGCCGACCCGGCACTGGAGGGGGTGGGGCTGCTGATCTTCGACGAGTTCCACGAGCGCAGCCTTGACGCCGACCTGGCCCTGGCGCTGAGCCTGAACGGCCGCGAGTTGTTGCGAGACGACCCGCCACTGAAGATTCTGCTGATGTCTGCGACGTTGGAGGGGGAGCGCCTGTCGCGGTTGCTGGACGATGCCCCGGTGGTCAGCAGCCAGGGCCGCATGCACCCTGTGGATATCCGTTGGGGGCGTCCTTTCCAGCCGGGCGAGTTCGTCGAGCCACGGGTGGTGGACAGCGTGTTGCAGGCGTTGGCCGAGCAGGCCGGTAGCGTGCTGGTGTTCCTGCCTGGCCAGGCCGAGATACGCCGGGTGCACCAGAGCCTGCAGGAGGCGCTGGCTGGACGGCCCGAGATCCTGCTGTGCCCGTTGCACGGCGAACTCGACCTCGATACCCAGCGCGCCGCCATCGATCCAGCGCCCAAGGGCCTGCGCAAGGTGGTGCTGGCCACCAATATCGCCGAGACCAGCCTGACCATCGACGGCGTAAGCGTGGTGATCGATGCCGGCCTGGCCAGGGTCCCGCGCTTCGACCCCGGCAGCGGCATGACCCGCCTGGACACCCAGCGCATCTCGCGCGCCAGCGCCACCCAGCGCGCCGGGCGTGCCGGCCGCCTGGAGCCCGGCGTGTGCTACCGATTGTGGTCCGAGGCTCAGCATGAACAGCTGGCCGCCCACGGCAGTGCCGAAATCCTGCAGGCCGACCTGGCCGGCCTGGCCTTGCAACTGGCACGCTGGGGCGTGACGCCCGAGCAGTTGCGCTGGCTGGACCAGCCACCGGCCGCCGCGTTCGCCCAGGCCCAGGACCTGCTGGCACGGCTCAATGCCTACAAGCCCGGCAGCCGTCACAGCCTCAGCGAACATGGCCAGGCCATGGCCGAGCTGCCGGCACACCCCCGTATCGCGCATTTGCTGCTGCGCGGGCAGGACCTGGGCTTGGCACAGATGGCCTGTGACGTCGCTGCGCTACTGGGTGAGCGGGATATTCAGCGGGGCGGCGGTGCCGACCTGCATGGCCGGTTGGCGCTGCTCAGTGGCGAGAGCAAGGCCGCCCGTGGCAGCCAGGGCAGCGTGCAGCGGGCCCGCCAGCTGGCGCGCCAGTACCGTGGTTTGCTGCGCGGCAAGCCAGCCGCGCCTGTGGCCGACCCGGACCACCCGCGGTGGCTGGGTGCCTTGCTGGCCCTGGCCTACCCTGACCGCGTCGCCCAGCAACGTCGCGAGGGCGGCGCGGAGTACCGGCTGGCCAATGGCCGTGCGGCACTATTTGCCGAGGTCGATGCGTTGATGAAGTGCCCCTGGTTGGTAGTCGCCGACCTGGGCAGCCGCCAGGGCCAGCGTGAAGAACGTATCTACCTGGCGGCGGAATTCGACCCGGCACTGCTCGATGGCGTGCTTGCCGAGCAGGTGGAACGGGTTGATCTGCTCGATTGGGACGAACGCGAGCAGGTGTTGCGCGCCGAGCGTCAGGTCAAGGTTGGCGAGCTGGTCCTCAGCCGCGAGCCGCTGCCCGGCCTGGACGATGAGGCGCGGGCCCGCGCGCTGCTTGCTCTGGTCCGGCGAAAGGGGCTGAACCTCCTGAGCTGGACGCCGGAACTGCGCCAGTGGCAGGCACGCGTGGCGCTGTTGCGCCAGCTCGACCTGGCCAGGGAGGGCCACAGCGAATGGCCGGACCTGAGCGATGAAGCCTTGGTCGCCAGCCTGGAAGACTGGCTGCAGCCGTACCTGGGCAAAGTGTCGCGCCTCAGCCATTTCGCCGCGCTGGACCTGCCGTCGATGCTGCGCAACCTGTTGCCCTGGCCGTTGCCGCAGCGCCTGGAAGAACAGGCCCCCGCGCACCTGGCAGTGCCGTCCGGGTCGAATATCCGCCTGGACTACAGCGAAAACCCGCCGATCCTCGCGGTGCGCCTGCAGGAGCTGTTCGGCCTGGCCGACACGCCACGCATCGCCAATGGCCGCCTGAAGGTCAAGCTCCACCTGTTGTCACCGGCACGCAGGCCGGTGCAGGTGACCCAGGACCTGGCCAACTTCTGGCGCACCACCTATGCCGAAGTGAAGAAGGACCTGAAAGGACGCTACCCGAAGCATTACTGGCCGGATGACCCATTGGTGGCCGAGGCGACGGCCCGGGCCAAGCCTCGGGGAACCTGATTATTCTCTAATCGCGGGCTTCGCCTTCCAGCAACATGAACAGGCGGTACAGCACCACGGTACTGAACAGCTGCAGGAAGCCGCTGAGGCTGTCCATGGCCAGCTCCATGGCGGGCGATGGCTCGGGGAACGCCATCAACAGCAGCCCGTCGATCAGCCAGATCGGGGCCAGTACCCCCAGCACGCAAATCATGATGCGCAGGAAGTGACCTGTGGTCATGCGCGCGCTCTCTCGCATCGACTGCACCACGGGCAGGCCGCGCAGCACCAGCAGGTATTCGGCGAACACCAGGTTGATCATGATCCACACGCCCGGGAAGATGAACAGCGCCAGGCCCGCCATGATCAGCAGCGAACTGATCAGGATCAGCAGGGCCAGTTGCGGCCACAGCTGCACGGCGCGGGCGAACAGGTCGCGGTTGGTGGTGGTCTGGCCGTTGCTGCGGGTGTCGAGGAACAGGATCAGCGCGGCGCTGTACAGCGGGTAGAACAGCAGGCTGACCAGCATGCCATAGGCCGGTGACGCCTGGTCGCCCAGCTGCCGGTACAGCAGTTGAGTGAGCAGGGCCTCCAGCACTACAAGGGGCAGGCACAGCTGGAGAATGCTCGGCAGGTGGCGGCGGAAGAAGTACAGGGAGTCGCGCAGGACGCTCAGCGGATTCATCGGTCAACATCGCATGACAGTAAAAAACAGGGGCCTAACTTTAGCCCAAAGCAGGGCAGGGGCCGCCATTTGCTGAAAAAAGTTTCACGACACCGGTGATTGAATCCCCCGCCTGTACGCCCCATCTTTGAGGCTATCCGTTGTCCCGCTACCCACGAGGTCGCCCCATGAATACCGAAGAACAAACCCTGATCGACGGCCTGTTCAGCCGTATCAAGCAAGCCGAGGACCCGAGCCAGCCTCGTGATGCTCAGGCTCAGGCCCGTATCGAGGAGCACCTGCGCCAGCAGCCGGCGGCACCTTACTACATGGCCCAGGCGATCCTGGTCCAGGAGGCTGCGCTCAAGCGCCTCGACGAGCAGAACAAGCAGCTGGAAGCCGAACTGAAGCAGGCGCGTGCACAGGCTGAGGCAGCCCGTGCCAGCAGCGCGCCAAGCAGTGGTGGCGGTGGTTTTCTCTCCAGCATTTTTGGTTCGGGCAGCCGCAGTGCGGCTTCGGCCGTGCAACCGCAACCCGCTGTTGCCGCCCCTGCGCCATCGACTGGCGGCTGGCGCGAGCCGGCGGCGCCGGGCTATTCCCAGCCGCAAATGCAGCAGCCTGGTTTCGCCGCCGCGGCGGCACGCAGTGGCGCCAGCAGTTTCCTTGGTGGGGCGATGCAGACCGCAGCCGGCGTCGCCGGCGGTGTATTGCTGGCGCAGGGCATCAGCAGCCTGTTCCACCATGATGCGCAGCCGCAGGAGGTGGTCGAAGTGATCAAGGAAGAGCCGGCGCCCGCCAGCGACAGCGGTGGCTGGAACGATTCGGGCGCACAGCAGCAGGTTGCCGACAATGGTGGCTGGGGCAGCGACCAGGGTGGTTATGCCGACAGCGATTATGGCAGCGATGATGGCGGGTTCTTCTCGGACGACGATTCGTACGTCTGACAGGTCTGGCATACTGCTGGCAATTCTGGGGCGCTGTGCGCCCCTTCGCGGGCACGCCCGCTCCCACAGTTATTTGCGCGATACCTGTGGGAGCGGGCGTGCCCGCGAAGGGCTGCAAGGCAGCCCCCAGCAATCCCGGCCTGACAAGAGATGCCCAGGTGAAAAAGATCGCGTTGTTCGCCGATGTGCAGAACCTCTACTACACCGTGCGCCAGGCCCACGGCTGCCATTTCAACTACACCGCGTTGTGGAACGCGGTCAGCCGCGAAGGCCAGATCGTCGAGGCCGTGGCCTATGCCATCGACCGTGGCGACAGCAAGCAGCAACAGTTCCAGCAGATCTTGCGCAACCTCGGTTTCGATGTGCGGCTCAAGCCTTTCATCCAGCGTAGCGACGGTTCGGCCAAAGGTGACTGGGACGTGGGCATTACCCTGGACGTGATGGATGCCGCCAGCCACGTCGACCAGGTGGTGCTGGCCTCTGGCGACGGCGATTTCGACCTCTTGCTGGAGCGGGTGATTCAGCGTCATGGCACCGAGGCGGTGGTGTATGGTGTGCCCGGCCTCACGGCACTCTCGCTGATCCGTGCCGCCACCCGCTATGTGCCCATCGAGGGTGCGCTGTTGCTCAAACACTGAGGCTCCTTGCATGGAACGTATCGCCGTCATCGACTTTGAAACCACCGGCATCAGCCCTGGCGCTGGCTGCCGCGCCACCGAGGTGGCGGTGGTGATGCTTGAGCGCGGACGCATCGTCGAGCGCTACCAGAGCCTGATGAACGCGGGGGTTGCAGTGCCGGCTTTCGTCGCCGGGCTGACAGGTATCACCACCGCCATGTTGCGTAGTGCGCCGCCGGTCGACCAGGTGATGAACGAAGTGGCCGATTTTGTGGGAAGCACGCCGCTGCTCGCGCACAACGCCGCGTTCGACCAGAAGTTCTGGGACTATGAACTGAGCCGCATCGGCCGTAGCCGTAGCCAGGCCTTTGCCTGTTCCCTGCTGCTGTCCCGGCGCCTGCTGCCGGCGGCACCGAACCACAAGCTGGGCACCTTGACCCGCTGGGCCGGGCTGCCGCATACCGGGACCGCGCACCGGGCCATGGCCGATGCCGAGATGGCTGCCAACCTGTTGCAGCACCTGGCCGGCGTGCTGCGCCAGGGCCATGGTGTGCAGCAATTGTCTCACGAGCTGCTCTGCCGCCTGCAGAAAACCCCTGCGGCGAAGGTGCGCGACACCCTGGCCAGGTTCTGTTAGGCCTTCCTTTCCAGTTGTGCCAGCGGCACTCGCCGCTCCACGGCACTGGAAAGAATGATCGAGGTTTTGCTGAAGCCGAACTGCGCGACCCGGTTGATCAGTTCCTCTAGCTCGGGCATCGAGCCCACTGCGGCCTGCATGATCACGCAGGGGTCACCGGTGACCCGGTGGCATTCGGTCAGTTGGGGGATCTGCGTCAATGCTTCATAGGCCTGCTGGTTACCGTGGCTGGCCAGGCGCAGTTCGATCACACACTGGATCGGCAGGCCGATCTTGCTCATGTCGACCTTGGCCTGGTAGCCGGTAATGACCCCGCTGGCCTCCAGCTTGGCCACCCGCTCGGCCACCGCTGGTGCCGATAGGTTCACCTGGCGCGCCAGTTGCGCGAAGGTGGCGCGGCCGTTGTCGAGCAGGGCGGCGAGCAGCATGCGGTCGTATTTGTCCATGGTGTGTTCCTGCCTGGTTTCGATTCGTTGGAAAAATGCCCGAATAACCATCAAATGCAAAGTGTTCTGGCGGTTTAAAGCGGTTTTGTAACTTAAGTTTACTCGGTATGCTTTCTAAACTAAGCCACCCGTAAACGGATTTCGAGTGTGCCCCATGCCTGCCTCCCGTCGCTTCCCCTTGTTGCTCATCGGCGCTTTCCTGGCCTTGTACCTGGTCTGGGGGTCTACCTACCTGTTCATCCGTATCGGCGTCGAAAGCTGGCCGCCGATGCTCATGGCGGGGGTGCGCTTCCTGATTGCCGGTGGCCTGCTGTATGGCTTCCTGCGCTGGCGTGGCGTGCCGGCGCCGACCTGGCCGCAGTGGCGGGCGGCGGGAGCGATCGGTTTCCTGCTGCTCAGTTGCGGCAACGGCGGCGTGACCGTGGCCGAGCATGCCGGGGTGGCCTCGGGTGTGGCGGCGCTGGCGGTGGCAACGGTGCCGCTGTTTACCTTGCTGTTCGGCCTGCTGTTCGGGCACCGCAACTCCAGGCTGGAGTGGGCGGGCATCGCCCTCGGGCTGGTGGGTATCGGCCTGCTGAACCTGGGCTCCAACCTGCAGGCCAGCCCGATTGGCGCGGCGCTGATCATTTTTGCCGCAGCGTCCTGGGCATTCGGCTCGGTGTGGAGCAAGACCCTGCCGTTACCCCAGGGGCCGATGGCCAGTGCCGCGGAAATGCTGGTTGGTGGTGCCGTGCTGTTGCTGGGCAGCGTGCTGTCTGGCGAGCGCATGACGCAGATGCCTACCGCCGCCGGCTGGGGAGCGTTGGCCTACCTGGTGTTGTTCGGCTCGATCCTGGCCTTCAGTGCCTACATGTACCTGCTCAAGCATGTGCGCCCGGCAGCTGCTACCAGCTATGCCTACGTCAACCCGGCGGTGGCGGTGCTGCTGGGCATCGTCTTCGCCGGCGAGCAGATCGGTGCCGAAGAGTGCGTGGCCATGGCGGTGATCATCGGCGCGGTGGTGTTGATCGGCCTGCCCCAGTGGCGCAGGGCGCCCGAACCGGCGCAACCGCTGAAAGGTGAAATCTGCAAGTAGACAGGGGCGATGCGGTAAACTTGCCGCCTTCGCTGAACCCCCTGACGGTATTGCCATGAATTTCGCCAAACTCGGCCTGATCGAACCGCTGCTGCGTACCCTGCAGCAGCTGGACTACACCACCCCGACCCCGGTGCAGGCCAAGGCCATCCCCGCCGTGCTGGCTGGCCGTGACCTGATGGCCGCAGCCCAGACCGGCACCGGCAAGACTGCCGGCTTTGCCTTGCCCGTGCTGCAGCGCCTGGCACTGGAAGGCGAGAAGGTGGCCAGCAACTCGATCCGCGCGCTGGTGCTGGTGCCTACCCGTGAACTGGCCGAGCAGGTGCACAACAATGTGCGCGAATACGCCGAGAACCTGCCGCTGAGCACCTACGCGGTGTACGGCGGGGTCAGCATCAACCCGCAGATGATGCGCCTGCGTCGCGGTGTCGACCTGCTGGTGGCCACCCCGGGGCGTCTGCTCGACCTGTTCCGCCAGAACGCGGTGAAGTTCAACCAGGTGCAGACCCTGGTACTCGACGAAGCCGACCGCATGCTCGACCTGGGTTTTGCCGAAGAGCTGCAGTCGGTGTACGCCGCACTGCCACGCAAGCGCCAGACACTGCTGTTCTCGGCCACCTTCTCCGAGCAGATCCGCATGCTGGCGGGGCTGGCCCTGAATGACCCGCTGAGCATCGAAGTCAGCCCGCGCAATGCCACGGCCAGCAGCGTCAAGCAGTGGCTGGTGCCGGTGGACAAGAAGCGCAAGGTCGACCTGTTCTGTCACCTGCTGCGCAAGCAGCGCTGGAAGCAGGTGCTGGTGTTCGCCAAGACCCGCAATGGTGTCGACCAACTGGTGGAGCGCTTGCTGGCGGAGGGTGTGAATGCCGACGGCATCCACGGTGACCGCCCGCAAGCCACCCGCCAGCGCGCGCTGGACAGCTTCAAGGCCCGTGAAATCCAGGTACTGGTGGCCACCGACGTCGCGGCCCGCGGCCTGGATATCGATGACTTGCCCCTGGTGGTCAACCTCGACCTGCCGATCGTTGCCGAGGACTACGTGCACCGCATCGGGCGTACCGGGCGTGCGGGCAACAAGGGCGAGGCGATTTCGCTGGTGTGTGCCGATGAAGTGCAGTTGCTTGGGGCAATCGAAGTGCTGACCCGGCAGACCCTGCCGCGCCATGAGGAGCCGGATTTCATTCCCGACCACCGCGTACCGATGACCGATGCCAGCGGCCAGGTGATCAAGAAGCCGAAGAAGCCCAAGAAGCCGAAGGAAAACAGCGCCAAGCGCGGTTTGGGGCGCTGGATGGACAGTGCCGAGGCGGGCAGTGCGGCGCCGGCGGTGAAGGCGGTGCGCAAGGTGCCGAGCTTCAATGGTGGGCCGCGCAAGCGTAAGCCTTGAGGTGTTTGGGGCCGCTTTGCGGCCCATCGCGGCACAAGGCCGCTCCTGCAGGTACAGCGCAAACCCCCGGAAATCTTTCAGGGAACCCGCGTCGCCCAATCGGCCGCCGCCCGCCCGGCGCGCAACCCGCTGGCAAAGCACGCGGTCAGCAGATAGCCCCCGGTCGGTGCCTCCCAGTCCAGCATCTCGCCAGCGCAGAACACGCCCGGCATACGTTGCAGCATCAGGCCTTCATCCAGGGCCTCGAAACGCACCCCTCCTGCGCTGCTGATCGCTTCATCCAGCGGCCGCGTGCGTACCAGCTTGATTGGCAATGCCTTGATCGCCCTGGCCAGCGCGTCAGGGTCGGTAAAGGTCGCCTGATCGGTCAGTTCGCGCAACAGCGCTGCCTTGACCCCATCGACGCCCAGCTGGCTGTGCAGGTGCTTGGCCATGGAGCGCGAGCCCCGGGGCCTGGCCAGCGCCAGGGCGACCTTTTCCACCGGCTTGTCCGGCAATAGGTCAAGCAGCAACTGCCCTTGGCCGGTACGGTTGATGGCTTCGCGCACCGGGGCTGACCAGGCATACACCAGGCTGCCTTCCACACCCTGGGCCGTGAGAATGAACTCACCTTTGCGCGGGGCGCTGCCAGGGACGCTCAAGGCAATGTTCTTCAGCGGCGCACCGGCATACTTTTCCTTGAGCAGCGTGCTCCAGCCGGCCACTTCGAAACCACAATTGCTCGGCCGCAGCGGCGAGATATCCACACCCCGTTCGGCCAGCAACGCTTGCCAGCTGCCGTCGGAACCCAATCGCGCCCAACTGCCGCCGCCCAGTGCCAATACCACCACGGCCGGGGTAAGCAAGCGTTCTCCCTGTGGATAAGCCATCCGCAACGCCCCTTCGGCATTCCAGCCCAACCAGCGGTGACGGGTGTGGATAACCACGCCGCTGTCGCGCAGGCGCTTGAGCCAGGCGCGCAGCAATGGCGCGGCTTTCATGTCGGTGGGGAACACCCGGCCCGAGGTGCCGACAAAGGTCTCGATGCCCAGGCCATGAATCCACTGGCGCAAGGCCTCGGCGTCGAAGTCGCGCAGCAGGGCGTCGATGTTGTCCTGGCGCTCGGCATAACGGCCGACGAAGGCCGGGTAAGGCTCGGAATGGGTGATGTTCATGCCGCCGACACCCGCCAGCAGGAACTTGCGGCCGACCGAGGGCATGGCATCGAACACTTCCACCGTCAGGCCCGCCTGGGCCAGTGCTTCTGCAGCCATCAGGCCGGCGGGGCCAGCGCCAATGACGGCAGCAAGGGAAGGGGCGGCGGGTTTCAGATCGGACATGGTGGGCAGCAGGCTGTGGAAAAGAGGCGCATTCTAGCGCAGCGTAGCCCATGGAAGCACTGATCAAAAAATGACCAGACGCTTGCAGGCCTCGGCCGTCAAGGGCTGCAGCGCCTTTCCCGCAGGTTATCCACAAGCGGCTCCACAGTCATTGTGAACAACCGATGACACGGGCCGCACTGTGGTGGAGGATGCCATGACGCCTGGCCAGCGCTACCCGGTCCTTGCTGTAACCGCCGCCGATCACGCCCACCACCGGGATGTCGCGGCCCAGGCAGTGGCGCAGCACCGCTTCGTCACGGGCGGCAACACCTGCGTCGGTCAGTTGCAGGTAGCCCAGGGCGTCGTCCTTGTGCACATCGACCCCGGCGTCATACAGCACCAGGTCGGGACGATAGAGCGGCAACAGGTAGTTCAGGGCGTCGTCGACCACCTTCAGGTAGGCCGCGTCACCCATGCCGCGTGGCAAAGGGATGTCCCAGTCGCTTTGCGCCTTGCGTGCCGGGAAGTTCTGTTCGCAGTGCAGTGATACGGTGATGGCGTCTGGCGTGTCGTGCAGGATGCGCGCGGTACCGTCGCCCTGGTGCACATCGCAGTCGAAGATCAGCACCCGGTGGACCCGGCCGGCCTCCAGCAGGTAGCGGCTGATCACCGCCAGGTCGTTGAAGATGCAGAAGCCGGCAGGGTGATCGTAATGGGCATGGTGGGTGCCACCGGCAAGGTGGCAGGCGATGCCGTGCCGCAGCGCCATCTCGGCGCTCAGCAACGAGCCACCTACCGCGCGTACGGTGCGCCGGGCCAGGGCTTCGCTCCAGGGCAGGCCGAGGCGACGTTGGTCCTCGCGTGACAGGTCACCGTTCAGGTAGCGCTCGATGTAGCTGCGGTCGTGCGCCAGGGCGAGGATGTCGTTGGGGCAGATGTCCGGGCGCAGCAGGGCCTGGTCGGTGGTCAGCCCGCTGTCGACCAGGTGGTCGCGCAGCAGGCGGAACTTGTCCATCGGAAAGCGGTGCTCGGCAGGGAACTCCGGGCTGTAGTCGTCGTGGTAGATCAGCGGCAGCGGCATGGCGGTTTCGCAATCGGGGCCAGTGCTGATCTTGCCAGTTCCGGGGTTGTGGTTGCTATCGCAATGCGAGCCCTGTGGGAGCGGCCTTGTGACGAGAAGGCGCAGTGTTATTTCGCGGCACCAGGCCGGGCACAACAACGTGCGCAGTGTTACTTCGCGATGCTGGCCAGTACCCGCTGCCAGTCGGGCTCGTTCAGACGCCCGAGGATGCGTGCCTTGCCATTGCCATCTACCGACACGAACAGCGCGCTGGCATACCCGCTTTCACGCTCGCCACCCACGACCTTTTGCTGGCGGGCAAAATGGTCGATGCAACCATTGTGAGTCACCAGCACCAGGTTATGCCCGGGCCGCTTGCGGGCCATCGCTTCACGCGCGAACTGGCTGTCACACCCTTCCAGCCAGTCCTCACTGGCCACCGCCTGGCCCAGGATGAAATGCGCGGTTTGCTGCGTGCGCAGTTTCGGGCTGCTGAGCATGTCGGTGTTGTCCAGGCCTAGCTGGCGCAGGCCTTGGCCGACACGGCTGGCGGCCTGGCTACCGGCTACGGTGATGCCAGTGGGGTCGTCCAGGCATGGCCCGGGGGCGCTGTCGCAGCGCTCGGCGTGGCGGATCAGCACGATCACCGCGCCGTCGGCCCAGTCCTGCAGCAGGCCGCTGTCGCCCAATTGCTGGCCGTTGCCAAGGTCGACGATATGCGTCCGCGTCGCCAGCCAGGTGCTCAGTGCCGCCACGACCATGCACAGGCCAAGCACTGCACCGAGGCTTTTGCGGGTCAGGCGGCGCTTGCGCCGGGCGTGAATGGCAGAGTGCCCCAGGGTGTTGCTCGATAGCATGCAGTGCTCCGCTGGCATGGCCGCATACGGCGCGGCGGTGGATGGCGGCATCCTGCCCGGCAGCCTGTCGGGGGGCGGTGAAGGCCATGTGAAAATTGCATTCGGGCACGCGCTGGCTGGGTGAAAGCTGCGCCCGCGCCTACGCTGTAAGATGCAACACGGCAAAACCGGAGCTCGCCCCCATGACCCCAATCCTGCAACTGGAAAGCGCACGGCTGGTGCTGCGCCAATGGCACGACGAAGACCTGCGCGAGTTCGCCGCGATGTGCGCCGACCCACAGGTGATGCGCTACTTCCCGGCGCCGCTGACACGCCTGGAGGCAGCTGCGCTGATCGGACGCGTGCGCGGGCATTTCAACGAATACGGCTTCGGCCTGTGGGCACTGGAGCGCAAGGACAGCGGTGCGTTCATTGGCATGACCGGGCTGTTGCACGTCGGCTTCGATGCCCATTTCACCCCGGCGGTGGAGATCGGCTGGCGCCTGGCACGTCGCCACTGGGGCCTGGGCTTTGCCAGTGAGGCGGCGTGGACCTGCCTGCGTTGTGCTTTTGCCCAGTTGCGCCTGGAAGAGGTGGTGTCGTTCACGAGCGAGAGCAACCTGCCTTCACAGAAGGTCATGCAGGCCATCGGCATGCAGCAGGACCTGGACGGCAGTTTCCAGCACCCCCGCCTGCCTGTGGACCACCCGCTGCGCCCGCATGTGCTGTACCGCATCGACCGCGCTCACTGGGAGCAAACCCTGCGCGCCTGAATGCATGGCCATGCCCGGCACCAATGACAAACCCTGTATCATTTGCCCTCATAACAGCGCTGTAGAGACGTGTTGCCTTGCTAGGAGAACCCCCGATGAGTCATGTGTTGGACGACCTGGTCGACCTGTTGAGCCTCGAGTCCATCGAGGAGAACCTGTTCCGTGGACGCAGCCAAGACCTGGGCTTCCGCCAGTTGTATGGCGGCCAAGTGCTGGGCCAGTCGTTGTCGGCAGCCAGCCAGACGGTTGAAGACGCACGCCACGTACATTCGTTGCACGGTTACTTCCTGCGCCCTGGCGATGCCAGCCTGCCGGTGGTGTATTCGGTGGACCGCGTGCGTGATGGCGGCAGCTTCAGCACGCGACGGGTAACGGCGATCCAGAAAGGCCAGACCATCTTCACCTGCAGTGCCTCGTTCCAGTACGACGAGGAAGGTTTCCAGCACCAGGCACCCATGCCCGAGGTGGTCGGCCCGGAGAACCTGCCCAGTGAGGTCGAGCTGGCCCGGGCCATGGCCGACCAGTTGCCCGAGCGCATTCGTGACAAGGTGCTGTGCGCCAAGCCGATCGAGATCCGTCCGGTCACCGAGCGCGACCCGTTCAACCCCAAGCCTGGCGACCCGGTGAAGTACGCCTGGTTCCGCGCCGACGGCAACCTGCCTGATATTCCGGCGCTGCACAAATACCTGCTGGCCTATGCCTCGGACTTCGGCCTGCTGACCACCGCATTGCTGCCGCATGGCAAATCGGTGTGGCAGCGCGACATGCAGATCGCCAGCCTCGACCATTCGCTGTGGTTCCACGGCAACCTGCGCGCCGATGAGTGGCTGCTGTACGCCACCGATAGCCCTTGGGCGGGCAATGCCCGAGGCTTCTGCCGCGGCAACATCTTCAACCAGGCCGGGCAACTGGTGGCATCGTCGTGCCAGGAAGGCCTGATTCGCCATCGCAAGGATTGGGCATGAGCCTGGGCGAGGTCCGCAACTGGGTGTTCGACATGGACGGCACCTTGACCGTGGCCGTGCACGATTTCGCCGCCATCCGCGTGGCGCTGGACATCCCGGCCGAGCACGACATCCTCACTCACCTGGCGGCCCTGCCGGCGGACGAAGCGGCGGCCAAGCATGCCTGGCTGCTGGAGCACGAGCGCGACCTGGCGGTCGCTTCCACAGCCGCCACCGGGGCGGTGGAACTGGTGCGCGAGCTGGCCGAGCGGGGTTGCCGATTGGGCATTCTGACCCGCAATGCCCGCGAGCTTGCGCATGTGACGCTGGAGGCCATCGGCCTGGCCGACTGCTTCCCGGTCGAGCACATTCTCGGGCGCGACGAAGCAGCGCCCAAGCCGAGCCCGGACGGGTTGCTGAAGATCGCCAGTGCCTGGGGTGTGGCACCCCATGAGCTGGTAATGGTGGGGGATTATCGGTTCGACCTGGACTGTGGGCGTGCAGCAGGGGCGCGCACGGTGCTGGTGAACTTGCCGGACAACCCATGGCCGGAACTGGTGGACTGGCATGCAGCCGATTGCCGGGCACTGAAGGGCATGCTGGGCTGAGCTTTCTGGCAGTGCTGGCTCTATCGCCGCCAAGCCTGCTGCCACAGATACTGCACCCTCTCAGGTCCGGTGGCGCCGAGCCGGACCTGTCTATGCTGAACCTCAATCTTTCCCTGAACGGAGACCCCACCCATGACCAGCAAGGCCATCTACGTACAACCTGGCGGCGGCTACGACAAGGTCGAAGTCGGCAGCTACGAGGCCCCTGCACCCCAGGCAGGCGAAATTACCGTTCGCCTGCACGCCAGTTCCCTCAACTACCACGACTTTGCTGTGGTCAGCGGCATGTGGGGGCCGAGCGAGCGGCGCATTCCGATGGCCGATGGCGCGGGTGAGGTAGTCGCAGTAGGTAGCGGTGTCAGCGAGTTCCAGGTCGGCGACAATGTGGTCAGCACCTTCTTTCCCGACTGGCTCGATGGCCAGGCCAATGTCGAGGGCTTCGCCAGGGTGCCTGGCGATGGTATCGATGGTTATGCCCGCGAACAGGTCACTGCCCGCGCCAGTGCCTTCACCCTGGCGCCGAAGGGCTTCAGCCATGCCGAAGCCGCCACCCTGACCACTGCCGGCCTCACTGCCTGGCGCGCGCTGATGAGCGACGACCACCTCAAGCCCGGCGATACGGTGTTGGTGCAAGGTACCGGTGGCGTGTCGATCTTCGCCCTGCAGTTCGCCAAGCTCGCCGGCGCCACGGTGATCGCCACCTCGTCCAGCGACGTCAAGCTCGAGCGCCTGAAGGCCCTGGGGGCCGACCACTTGATCAACTACAAAAGCACTCCGGCCTGGGGTGAGACAGCGCGCGAGCTGACCGGCAACCGCGGCGTCGACCATGTGATCGAAGTGGGCGGCCCGGCGACACTGGAGCAGTCGATGATTGCCGCGCGCATCGGTGGGCATGTGTCGTTGATCGGTATCCTCACCGGCGTTGCCGGGCAGTTGCCACTGGTGCAGGCGCTGGTGCGGCAGATTCGCCTGCAGGGTGTGCTGGTGGGCAGCCGCGCCCAGCAACAGGCCATGGTGCGGGCGATCGATGCCAATGGCTTGCGGCCGGTAGTGGACAAACATTTCGAGCTGGAACAGATCGTCGAGGCGTTCCGCTACCAGGAGAGCAACCGGCATTTCGGCAAGATCTGCCTGACCTGGTAATTACGCCTAACTCGCGCCGCTCCTGCCAGGGAAGCTGTCATGCCTGTTCGGGCAGCAGGCGATCGCGGCTATTGGACAGGTGCAGGCAGATTGCCGCTCGCGCCGCGTCCGGGTCTCGCCGGCGAATGGCATTGAGGATCGCCTCGTGTTCGAGGTTGGCGAGGTATGCCTGCCGCGCCAGCTTCGCCCCGCTGCGCTCGGCCAGGGCCATGCGGTTGCGCGGAATCAGGCCATTGCCCAGCTGCAGCAGCATCTCGGTGAAATACAGGTTGCCGGTGGCCTCGGCAATCAACAGGTGAAAGCGCCGGTCGGCCTCGATGCAGCTGTCGCCGGCGGCGGCCAGGTCCTGGTAGTCATCCAGCGCCTGGCGCATGCGTGCCAGGTGCCCTTCATCACGGCGCAGCGCGGCCAGGGCGGCAGCCTGGCCTTCCAGGCCAATGCGCAGTTCCAGCAGGTCGCGCACATTTGCCGCGCTTTCCGCAGCGATGCGCAGGCCAGCCTGGGCCTGGCGCTCCATCACGAAGGTACCGATACCGTGGCGTGGTTCCACCAGCCCCGACGCCTGCAGTTTCGACAAGGCTTCGCGGACCACCGTACGGCTGACCCCGTGTTCTCGTACCAAGGTGTTCTCCGAGGGCAGTTTGTCGCCTGGCTTGAAGGTGCCCAGCAAAATCTGCTGGGTCAGGCTGGAGACCAAGTCGTGGGCGCGGCTGTGGCCGTGTTTGCGCAGGCGTTCGGGTTCCATGATGTGATCCACTATTTCAGTACTTGTACGACAAGCTAATCGATAAAAATATTTTTTGCTGATTTTTTGCAACGCCCAAGACCGCAAGTAGCGTTGCTAGTCCTGCACGTTGTCGCCAATTTTATATTTTCACAGCTTGTATGTTGCGTTTTTCGCGACATTGTTGATCTTGTCGTACAACTGCGCCGCGCATATGCTCCAGCCCACTGCCATGTCAGACAACTCCGACCCGCACAAAAACAATTAGTGGGAGATCCGCAAGTGAACGATACCCTCGCTCCGTCGACCCGGAATGACGGCGACGCCCTGGCCAGCGCCGTGGCCAAGGTCAAGCGCCACGTCCTGCCGCTGTTCGTCATCATGTTCATCGTCAACTACCTCGACCGCGTCAATATCGGCTTCGTCCGCCCCCATCTGGAGAGCGACCTGGGCATCAGTGCCGCAGCCTATGGCTTTGGTGCCGGGTTGTTCTTCATCGGCTATGCGTTGTTCGAGGTACCTTCGAACATGCTGCTGCAAAAGGTCGGCGCGCGCCTGTGGCTGACTCGCATCATGTTCACCTGGGGGCTGGTGGCCACCGCCATGGCCTTCGTGCAGAACGAAACCCAGTTCTACGTGCTGCGCTTTCTGCTCGGCGTGGCCGAAGCGGGCTTCTTCCCCGGGGTGATCTACTACTTCACCCGCTGGCTGCCTGCCGCCGAGCGTGGCAAGGCAATTGCCATCTTCCTCAGTGGTTCGGCGCTGGCCTCGCTGATTTCCGGGCCGCTGGCCGGGGCGCTGATGCAGCTTCAGGGCCTGGGCATGCATGGCTGGCAATGGATGTTGTTCATCGAAGGCATGGCCTCGGTGGCGCTGTGTTTCTTCGTGTTCTTCTGGCTCGATTCCAGGCCACAGGATGCCAAGTGGCTGAGCCAGGCCGAGCAGGACGCGCTGGTGGCCATCATCGACCACGAGCAGTGTGAGCGCGAAGCCGTCGCAGCGGTCAGGCCATCGGCCTGGAGCCTGCTCAAGGATCGCCAGATCCTGCTGTTCTGCCTGATCTACTTCTGCATCCAGCTGACCATCTACGCCGCCACCTTCTGGCTGCCGAGCATCATCAAGCGCATGGGCGATCTCAGCGACCTGCAGGTCGGCTTCTTCAACTCGATCCCCTGGCTGATCTCGATCCTGGCCATGTATGCCTTCGCCGCCGGCTCCGCGCGCTGGAAGTTCCAGCAGGCCTGGGTGGCGGGGGCGTTGGTGGTAGCAGCCATCGGCATGTTCATGTCCACCACCGGTGGGCCGGTGTTCGCCTTTGTTGCGGTGTGCTTTGCGGCGATCGGTTTCAAGTCGGCTTCTTCGCTGTTCTGGCCGATCCCGCAGGGTTACCTGGATGCACGCATCGCCGCAGCGGTGATCGCCTTGGTCAACTCGGTCGGCAACCTCGGCGGCTTCGTCGCCCCCACCACCTTCGGCCTGCTGGAACAGCAGACCGGGTCGATCCAGGGCGGTTTGTACGGCCTGGCGGTGACCTCGGTGCTGGCCGCGATTGCCGTGTTCTTCGTACGCACGCGCCCGAAGGGCGCCCCTTCCGACGACCTCAAGGCCCCTTCGGCCTTGGGCCAGAGCCACTGATGACTGCGAGACAACAACCATGAACCTGCAGACAACCCCCGCCACCCACACCGACACCCCGGTGGTCACCGACCTGCGCGTCGTCCCCGTCGCCGGCCATGACAGCATGCTGCTCAACCTCAGTGGCGCGCATGGCCCGTTCTTCACCCGCAACGTGGTGGTGTTGCGCGACAGCGCTGGCAATACCGGCCTGGGCGAAGTGCCCGGTGGCGAGAAGATTCGCCAGACCCTGGAAGACGCCCGCAGCCTGGTGCTCGGCCAGCCGATCGGCCATTACCAGCGCGTGCTCAATACCATGCGCCAGACCTTCGCTGGCCGCGATTCGGGCGGGCGTGGCCTGCAGACCTTCGACCTGCGCATTACCGTGCATGCGGTGACAGCCATGGAGTCGGCGCTGCTCGACCTGCTCGGCCAGCACCTGAACGTGCCGATGGCTGCACTGCTGGGCGAAGGGCAGCAACGCGACGCGGTGAAGATGCTCGGTTATCTGTTCTATATCGGTGACCGCCGGCAGACCAACCTGGCCTACCGCAACGAAGCCGACAGCGAGGATGACTGGTTTCGCCTGCGCCACGAAACAGCACTGACCCCCGACGCAGTGGTACGCCTGGCCGAGGCCGCCGAGGCGCGCTACGGCTTCAGCGACTTCAAGCTCAAGGGCGGGGTGCTGCGTGGCGAGGAGGAAATGGAAGCGGTGACGGCCCTGGCCGAACGCTTCCCGCAAGCGCGCATCACCCTCGACCCGAACGGCGCCTGGTCGTTGCAGCAGGCCATTGCCCTGTGCCGCGACAAGCACGCTGTGCTGGCTTACGCCGAGGACCCGTGTGGTGCCGAGGACGGTTATTCGGGCCGTGAGGTGATGGCCGAGTTCCGCCGCGCTACCGGCTTGCCCACGGCCACCAACATGATCGCCACCGACTGGCGGCAGATGGGCCATGCGATCCAGTCGCAGGCGGTCGACATTCCATTGGCCGACCCGCATTTCTGGACCATGCAGGGCTCGGTACGGGTGGCGCAGATGTGCAACGACTGGGGGCTGACCTGGGGTTCGCACTCCAACAACCACTTCGATATTTCGCTGGCGATGTTCACCCAGGTGGCGGCGGCGGCGCCGGGCGAGATCACCGCAATCGACACGCACTGGATCTGGCAGGACGGCCAGCGCCTGACCCGCGAGCCACTGCGCATCGTCGATGGCCATGTGCGCGTGCCGGTGCGGCCGGGGCTGGGCGTGGAGCTGGATGAAGCGCAATTGGCCAAGGCCCATGAGTGCTACCGCAACATGGGCCTGGGCGCGCGCGATGACAGCGTGGCGATGCAGTTCCTGATTCCTGGCTGGCGCTTTGATAACAAGCGGCCGTGCCTGGTGCGCTGAGGCAGGTACAGGCCATATGTAGCGAATGGGGCCCCGGTAAACCGGGGCTTTTTTGTTGAAGCTGAACGTAGCCGGCCCAGGCAGCACACATCCAGATGAAACAACAAAAGCCGCGGATTGGCCGTTGTCGCCAGCGGACACGCCATTGGCAAAATCCGCCGCCGGTGAAAACGGCCTGTCGTGATCGAACAGTTCCGGGGCGTTCTCGTGTAATTTCCCACAGCCCCGCGCGGCTTAAATGAACCCCGACCTATGCGGACACCTGCTCTGTGACGCGTGCCAAATATCAACAACAGTGCGCGAGTAATGTGTCGACTCATTGATTTCAAAGGAGATATTTTCGCCTACGCCTGCCCGTCCTTCCTTGTGTCAGCAAAAAGAGAACAACATCAATGAACACCGTGGGATCTGATGGCAACCTTGCCCAAGGTTTCAAGCCTCGTCATGTAACGATGCTGTCCATTGCCGGCATCATCGGCGCCGGACTTTTCGTCGGCTCTGGCCATGCCATCGCGGCAGCCGGGCCAGCTACCATACTCTCCTATTTCGTGGCCGGTGCCCTGGTGGTGCTGGTCATGCGCATGCTCGGCGAAATGGCCGTTGCACACCCTGACACCGGTTCGTTTTCGACCTATGCCGACCAGGCCATCGGCCGCTGGGCTGGCTATACCATCGGCTGGCTGTACTGGTGGTTCTGGGTCCTGGTGATCCCCATCGAAGCGCTGGCCGCCGGGCATGTACTGAATGCCTGGTTCCCGCAGGTGGACAGCTGGATCTTCGCCCTGGCCTCGGTGCTGCTGCTGGCCGGCACCAACCTGTTCAGCGTGGCCAAGTACGGCGAGTTCGAGTTCTGGTTCGCGATCCTCAAGGTCACCGCCATTCTCGGCTTCATCGGCCTGGGTTTCGCTGCGCTGATGGGCTGGTTGCCCAACCGCGAAGTCAGCGGCCTGAGCAGCCTGATGGCCGAGCATGGCGGCTTCGCACCGAAGGGCTGGTCGGCGGTGGTCGGTGCGTTCATCACTGTGATGTTCAGCTTCATCGGTACCGAGGCGGTGACCATCGCCGCCTCCGAGTCCAGCGACCCGTCGCGCAACATCGCCAAGGCCACCCGCTCGGTGATCTGGCGCATCAGCACTTTCTACATCCTGTCGATCTTCGTGATCATTTCGGTGGTGCCGTGGAACGACCCGCAACTGGCCGTGGTGGGCTCGTACCAGCGTGCGCTGGAGATCATGAACATCCCCAACGCGGCCTTCATGGTCGACCTGGTGGTACTGGTGGCGGTGACCAGCTGCATGAACTCGTCGATCTACATTGCCTCGCGGATGATGTATTCGCTGGCCAAGCGTGGTGACGCGCCGGCCATGCTCAACAAGACCTCCAAGGTCGGCGTACCGCGTGCCGCAGTGTTCGGCAGCACCCTGATCGGCGCGGCCATCGCCGTCCTCAACTACTTCGCGCCGAAGGGCGTGTTCGAGTTCCTGCTGGCCAGCTCTGGTGCCATCGCCTTGCTGGTGTACCTGGTCATCGCCTTCTCCCAGCTGCGCATGCGCCGCCGCCTGGAGCGCGAGAACACCGAACTGAAGTTCCGCATGTGGCTGTTCCCGTACCTGACCTGGGCGGTGATCCTGTTCATTGGCGGGGCACTGGCAGTGATGATGTTTACGCCTGAACACCGGGCGGGAGTCAGCTCGACGTTGGTCCTGGCAATCGTGATTTCCTTCCTTGGGATCGTCACTTCGCGAGGCCATGCGCAACCCGTAGGGGTGCGTTCGATGGGGTGATTGGGTTCACCTGGCGGTAAGGCAAAGGGCACCAGTGGAGGGTGCCCTTTGTTTTTTCAGGTTTGCCGCCACCAAAAAGTCTTACCGCAGGCGAGACAATCTTTAAAATAAATGAGGTGATTTCTCATTCTCGTTCGGCATGTAGGGAAGGCCGGAATACAGGCCAGTCTGCCGATCCCTCTACGGAGCGAGAAAATGAGTTCGACCCCGGTTCCACAGCGCCATCCCTTGAGCCGCGTTTTGCACGGTGTTTTCCTGGGCCTGGTTGTCAGCAATTGTGCGCTACCTGCGCTGGCGCAATCCGCAACGTCCGAGCCCGACAGCCAGCTACAGCAGTGGAATATCCCTGCTGGCCCGCTGGCGCCAGCGCTTGACCGCTTCGCCCGCCAGGCAGGTGTCAGCCTGTCCTTCGATGCACAAGCCGTGGCCAACCGCAGCACTGCTGGGGTGCAGGGGACGCTGGGCACCTCGGCTGCACTCTCGTCACTGCTACAGGGCACCCAGCTTCAGGCGGAGCAACAAGGACCGGGCGCCTATTTCGTGGCACCACAACCCGCGCCTGCCGGCCCGCTGGAGCTTGGCGCCAGCGAGGACTACCGCCTGGCACCGGTCATCATCAACGCCAAGGTGAAGGCCAGCGCCGACGATGACAGCAACTCGGTGGTCGCCAAGGAGCTGTGGGTGGGCGGCAAGGTGGCCACCAGCATCCTCAATACGCCCGCTTCCGTGTCTGTGGTGACCAGCAAGGAAATGCAACAGCGCAGCGTCAGCACCACGGAAGAAGCGCTGCAATATACGCCGGGCGTGGTCAGCGACTACTACGGTTCGGACGACCGCAACGACTACTTTCTGATCCGTGGCTTCCAGGCCACCACCTACCGTGACGGCCTGACCCTGAGCTCGATGCGGGGTGTGCGGGAAGACCCGTACGCTTACGAGCGCATCGAGGTATTGCGCGGCGCCAACTCCACCCTGTTTGGCCCGGCAGACCCGGGCGGCTCGGTCAACTTCGTCAGCAAGCAGCCGCGCTTCGAGCAGTTTGGCCAGGGCTACGTGACGTACGGCTCGTTCGACCATGCCGAAACCGGCATCGATGTCGGCGATGCGCTGAACGAGGAAAAGACCTTGGCCGGCCGCTTCACCGCCAAGATGCAGAACAGCGACCGTGAGTATGACCACTCCCAGGACGACAACCGCTTCGTCATGGGCGGCCTGACCTGGGCGCCTACGGACTACACCTCGGCCACGATGATCGTGGACTACCTGAAAACCAACAGTTCGCCGAACAGCGGTGGCTATCCGCTGGACAAGGAATACGACCGCAGCGATTTCTATGGTGAGCCAGGCTACAACTTCCATGACGTGGAGCGCACCAGCCTCAGCGGCAACATCACCCACGACTTCGACAATGGTTTTGTGCTGCGCAGCAACCTGCGCTACAGCGAGTTGACCGATGACTTCGGCTACGCCTACCTGAGCGACAGTCCGTCGCGGGTTGGCACCGTCATCCCGCGCTACGTGTTCGGCACCGACAGCGATGCGGACCAGCTCAACGGTAACCTGATGCTGCAATACGATGCGCAGTTCGAGCATGTCGACAGCAGCACGTTGGTCGGTGTCGAGTATCTGGATTCAACTACCAGACAAAGCTCGATCTACGGCCTGGCGCCTTCCATCGACATTGCCAACCCGGTATTCACCGGCGTACCGGGCGGCCTCACGCCCTATACCCGGCAGAAGAACGACGCCACTACCAAGGCGGTTTTCCTGCAGCAGAACCTGTCGTTCTACGACCGCGTGATCGCCACCGCCGGCGTGCGCAATGACTCTATGGACCTGTCGAGCAAGGAATACGTCGGTGGTGTCCAGGAAGAGAAGGACAACTTCTCGGAAACCTCCTACCGGGCTGCGCTGACCTACATCGTCAACGACGAGGTTTCGACCTATGTGAGCATGGTCGAATCCGTATCGCCGCCACAGGTTGGCGTTACACCGCAAACGGGCAAGCAGTACGAAGTGGGCGTGAAGTATTCGCCGATGGGGATGGACGCGTTGTTCTCGGCGGCGGTGTACGACCTCACCCAGGAGAACGTCACCATCGCCGTGGTACTGCCCAGCGGCATCATCGAGCAACAGACGGTGGGTGAATCTCGCGTGCGCGGCCTGGACCTGGAAGCCAAGGCGCAGATTACCCAGGACTTCAGCGTGATTGGCGCCTACTCGTACATGCAGTCCGAGGTGCTGCGCGGGGCGTTGTATGACGGGTCTTCGCTCAAGGGCAATGAATTCGCCACGGCGCCGAAGCACTCGGGTTCCCTGTGGGGCTACTACAGCATTCCAGGTACCGACGTGAGCGTTGGCCTCGGGGCGCGTTATGTGGGGGCTTATTACATGGATGCGGCCAACACCAGGAAGAGCGATGGCACTACGTTGTTCGATGCTGCGCTGAATTACCAGATCGCCAAGGGAACTGACCTGGCGCTTAACGTCAGCAACCTGTTTGACGAGCAGCATGTGGTGGGCTCAGGCACAGCGAACTACTACAACCCGGGGCGAGAGGTGACGGCCAAGCTGAGTTATAGCTGGTAAGGCTGAGGGCACCGTATCCCGGCCCGACGCCGGGATATCGGGCGTCCGCCAGTGCAATAACCAGGAAAATTGCCACCCTCGCATTACTGGCCCTGTGGGGCAGCGGTCTGCTCCTGGTACTGCAGGGGTATCTTCTTGAGGGCACGGCCTACCTGCTCAACCAGAAACTCTGGGCCAAGGTTGCCGTCGTCACACTGCTGAAGCTGAACGACGGTCCGTTGCATCGCATCGGCTTCCCATTGTTGCAAAAAGCGCCTTTTGTTTTGTTGCCGCGTTCTGACCGGGGTTGACAGACCGGTGAAGACCAAACCGGCGCACACGAGGTGCCCCACACACAGCTGCCATAGGCAAAACCGTGTGTTTGGTCGTTATCAGCCTGTCAAAGCTGGTCGTTGATGTGCAACGACCCACCGAGCCTAAAACCCTCAAATAACGACCGCAACGGAAAACAGGCGCTGGGAGTATCTTTGGGAAACGGCCTACAAGGAAGGGGATAAATCCGATTTTTCCGCGTGCATGGGCAAAAATCCGGGCAAAAAAAGACGCCCTAGGGCGTCTTCTTCTCTGGAATTTGGTGGAGCTGGGGGAATCGGCACCTCACGGGCAATTCTGCTGGTATAGGAATCACACACAGTTAGGCGCGAGAGCCAGCCGGCGGCATTTGTTCGCATGGAATGCACGACAAGAGTGTGAGGCAGCGGCGGCCGCCGGCCTGCGAACGACAGACAGCCTAGATGTGAAGGAAGGGCACTGTTGGCCGAGCGCCGACCGCGGATCGGTTACGTGAAGCAACTGGAGGCTGCATTGTCGGCTTGCCGCTGATCAAGCGCCCTGCAGCCCCCGCGCTGTGATGGTGCTCTCCGACTGCTCGCACAGGCTGATGCTCGAGCTGGAGAGTTGGCGAGAGCTTATGACGCCGCCCCCGCACAGCGGGCCGCCAATGCGAGCGTGAATACGACTGTATGAGCGGTCTAGATCAGACAGACTCCAAGGGGACTAGCCTCCCTCTGAAACCTTGACAGAAGGTGCGATACTCTCCGGAGAACTCAAGATGGTAACGGCCACTCAGCACAAACATCGGCGTGAGACGTTAGTGGCTAATCGCTAGAAGGGTGTTGAAAAAGCTGTTTAAAGCCCATAGATTTGGGGTATGGGAGGCTCCGATTCGCGAAGAAACCGAGGCCAATTGTGAAGATTTATGGCGTCGATTTGAAAAAAAGTGAACGTTAGCTATACCAACTGTCATAGGAGATGTGAGACAAACGTTCAACCCGGACCGGAAATCCGACCAAAGGTTCAGCCATGGATGGCTAGGAGGCGACGTGTCATATTGACAGTATTCTTACCGCTGGTAAAATTCCCGACCCAAATCAGGCCAGGGAATGGTTGTCGAACGTTTCATGCCTGTGTCTAGCTGCATTTCACCAAGGCTATGAAATGAACCATTTGACAGAATTCCTACCCAGCGGTCTGTTGCCGGAAACGGTTGATGAGGCTCTTGAAGCCGTGATGCACGTAGCTAACCGTGTGCTCGCGAAATGCAACGTATTCTCTCTGGCTGCCCTGAAGGAGGGTACGCCATCGATTCGAGAAATTGCCTTCAGTTTGCGCGTGATTTGCAAGCTGATTGAGGATCTTCAGGAGCTGGGCGCGGGCGGTGACGACATTTTTACATCGGCCAAAGCGCATGAATATACAGACCACGTTGAGGCTATCGCTAAAGCGATCGAGGCCGAAAACGAGGACGAACTTAAACGTCAGGTACAATCGCTGCAGAGCCGGAGTTTTATCCTATGAGCAAAGAGATGATGATCCGTATCACCATTAAGAAAATGCAGGCCGAGTTCGTCAAGATCGCCGGCCACCTGAAGGAGCTAGATAAGCAGCTCCCAACCGATGGTGTATCGAAAGCCGCTTGATCGCTCTGAAAAGCCGCTGCGGGGCAACCTAGCAGCGGCTTTTTTGTGCCTGGAATTCGAGGATTTATTTGGTTCTGGTTTCGGATGAAGCTGTCATTAACCTGGCATTTCCGAGCCAAAACGGCCCTTTCAGGCACAAAAAAGGCACTTGCGATAACCGCTAAGTGCCTGATTTGTAAGGATTATTTGGTGGAGCCGGGGGGATTTGAACCCCCGTCCGCCAGTACTCCGCTGTCGGTACTACATGCTTAGCCGTGTCTACTGAGTTAATCCGCAGCCGCCCGACGGGCAGGGTGCTTTGGACGAGTTGGGTAAGTTTTAGTCGCTTTGCCCCCAACGTGCTACACGACGATCCTGTTCTGTATGACAATCATTTCGGGTTTACAGGCATCCCCTGATGATTGCTGGAGCCGAAGCTACCAGGAGAGCGGGCTCAGCTGCTTACGCAGCGAGAGCGTAGCCCTCGTAGTTTTCGTCATTGGCAACTATAGAAAGTTGCAACAGTGGATTTACGAGTTCTGTTACCAACTCGGCATGCACCTAGAGTTTCGCTACCGGCGTCGAATCCTAATCGGCCCCACACTAGCTCTAAGCTAACGCACCTTACGGTACGTGAGGCGGAGTATACGCCATTGTGCGGGCGACGTCGACAGCAGGTCCCGTCGCCCGCGCCTGGCGTCACGAGCCGCTGCCGCTGCTGCTGCCGCTGCCTTTCTCGGTTTTCTCCAGGCGCTCCAGCACCTTGCTGGTGATGGCGATGCATTCCTTGGTGTCACCTGAGGCCTGGGCAGCCTTGGCCTTGTCGACGTGTTCGGTGATGGCCTTGTCCAGGCCCTCGGAAGTGGCGCCGGCGGTGGCCATGCTGTCGTCGATCTTCTGCAGGTTGGTGGTGCAGAGGTCTTCGGCGGCAAACACCGGTGAAGCCAGCAGGGTGGCGGCCGCGAACAGGGCCGAAAGCGCGGTACCTTTCATGGGAGTCTCCTCTGGGGCCTCTGGAAGGTGGGCCTGTAAGGTGGACTGCGGGGGATTGGTGAGGGTTCCGTCGGGATGGTGGCGGGGTGAAATGAAGGGGATGGCACCGGCTTTGCCGGTGTTCGCGGGTGAACCCGCTCCCACTGGTACAGCGTGGGCCCAAAGCCGGAGCAATATCTGTGGGAGCGGGCGTGCCCGTGAAACAGACACCGCGGTGTATGGCACCGGCTGCGCCGGTGTTCGCGGGCATGCCCGCTCCCACACAGATTGCGGCGGCCGTTGGATTGCGTAAACGCTCAGATACGGCGCGGGCGGGTGACGCGGTCTACCAGGTAGACCAGGCCGTGGTAGTCGATGCCGCTGTGGCTGGACAGCCCGATCTCGCAGGTGCGGCTGGTGGAGATGCCTTCGCTGCAATGCTGTACCGCGTCCTTCAGGCTACGCAGCGAGTGGGCGTTGAGCTCGGGGGTGGTGAAGCCTTTGTCGCCGGCAAAGCCGCAGCAATGGATGCCTTCGGGGATCACCACCTGCTTGCTGCAACGCCGCGCCAGGTCGATCAGCGCCTGGCTTTCACCCAGGTGCTGGGTGCTGCAGGTCACGTGCACGGCTACGGGCTCGTCCTGGGGGGTGAACTCCAGGCGGTCGAGCAGATGGGTGCGGATGAAGCGCACCGGGTCGTACAGGTCCAGCCGGCTTTCGCCCAGGTCCTGGACCAGGCGCAGGGTGCACGGGCTGGTGTCGCAGTAGATCGGGTCGAGGCCACCGCGGCTGGCGTGCAGCAGGGCATTGATCAGCTCCTGGCGCTTGTGTTCGGCCTGCTCGGGGTAGCCCTTGGAGGCGAACGGCTGGCCGCAGCACAGGCTGTCGGCGTTGTCGGGAAACACCACCTGGTAGCCGGCCTTTTCCAGCAGGGCGCGGGTCTTGTCCAGCAGCGAGCTTTGCTCGCGGTCGGCATAGGCCGGGCCCATCACCCGTGAAACGCAGGCGGCCAGGTACACCACGCGCGGGCGGGCGTCGTGGCTGGCCGGGCCGAAGGGCAGCGGGCGCAGGGGTTGCGGCATGGCCGGGGTCCACTGCGGCAGGCGGCCTTTGCTGGCCTTGCTCAACGTGGCGCTCAAGCGGCCCAGGCGCGGGGCACCGAGCAGCTTGCGCGCAGTGTTGGCGGCGGTCAGGGTCAGGCGCGCGCCGCCGAGGGCGGTATGGAAGTTGTCGGCCAGCCAGTCAGCGGCCTTGGCGTGGTCAGCGGCCTGGCTGCGCAGTTTCTTCACCAGTTCACCGGTGTTGATGCCAACCGGGCAGCGCTGGGCGCACAGGCCGGTGGCGGCGCAGGTGTCGATGCCCTGGTACTGGTAGGTCCGGCGCAGTTCCCGGGTGTCGACGCCGGCGCGTTGCTTGGCCTGGATGTCACGCCACATGACGATGCGCTGGCGCGGGCTGAGGGTCAGTCCCTTGGACGGGCACACCGGCTCGCAGAATCCGCACTCGATGCACTTGTCGACGATCTCGTCGGCGGCGGGCAGCGGCTTGAGGTTTTTCAGGTGAATGTCCGGGTCTTCACTCAGCACCACATCGGGGTTGAGGATGCCGTTGGGGTCGAGCAGGCGCTTGAGTTTCCACATCAGCTGGTAGGCGTCACTGCCCCATTCCAGCTCGACGAACGGCGCCATGTTGCGCCCAGTGCCATGCTCGGCCTTGAGCGAACCGCCGAACTCCACCGCGACCAGCTGTGCCACATCGTCCATGAACGCCTGGTAACGGGCGACTTCCGCAGCGCTGTTGAAGCCCTGGGTGAAGACGAAGTGCAGGTTGCCTTCCAGCGCGTGGCCAAAAATGATCGCTTCGTCATAGCGGTGCTTGTCGAACAGCTGGATCAGGCGGTTGACGCCTTCGGCCAGCTGCTCGACCGGGAAGGTGACGTCTTCGATGATCACCGTGGTGCCGGTCTGGCGCACGGCGCCGACGGCGGGGAAGGTGTCCTTGCGGATTTTCCACAACTGGTTGTACACGGCCGGGTCTTCGCTGAAGTCGACCTGCTGTTCCAGCGGGAACTCAGCGATCGCGGCCATTACCTGTTGCAACTGTTCGTGCAGCAGGCTCTGGCTGGCGGCGCGGGATTCGATCAGCAGGGCGCAGGCGTTGTCCGACAGGCCTTTTACCCACAGCGGCATGCCAGGCATGTTCTGTACCGAGCGCAGGCTGCGGCGGTCGAGCAGTTCTACCGCCGAAACCGGTTGCTGCTTGAGCACGGGCACCGCGCGGCAGCAGCTTTCGACGCTGGGGAACACCAGCAAGGCGCTGGCCTTGTGCGGGTGGTCGGGCACGGTGTTGTAGGTGACTGCGCTGATGAAACCGAGGGTGCCTTCGGAGCCGACCAGCAGGTGCTGCAGGATGTCCAGCGGTTGGTCGTAGTCGACCAGCGCATTCAGCGACAGGCCGGTGGTGTTCTTCAGTCGGTACTTGTGCCGGATGCGCTCGGCCAGCGCGGTGTTGGCACGGGTCTCGCGGCCGAGGCGGGCCAGCGCTTCCAGCAGTTCGGCGTGGCTGGCTTCGAAGGCGGCGACACTGGCCGGGTCTTCGCTGTCCAGGCGCGTGCCGTCGGCCAGCACCAGGCGCAGGCCGGCCAGGGTGTGGTAGGTGTTCTGCGCGGTACCGCAGCACATGCCGCTGGCATTGTTGGCGACGATACCGCCGATCTTGCAGGCGTTGATCGAGGCCGGGTCGGGGCCGATCTTGCGCCCGAACGGGGCCAGCCAGGCGTTGGCCTGGGCGCCGATGACCCCTGGCTGCAGGCGGATCTGCTCGCCCTGGCCGCGGATCTCGCGACCATTCCAGTTATCACCGAGCACGATCAGCACCGAGTCGCTGATGGCCTGGCCGGACAGGCTGGTGCCGGCGGCGCGGAAGGTGACCGGCACCCGCTCGCGCTGGGCCAGCTTGATCAGGCCGACCACTTCGTCCTCACTTTCGACGCGTACCACCAGTTTGGGGATCAGCCGATAGAAGCTGGCGTCGGTGCCGAAGGCCAGGGTGGCGGTGGGGTCGTCGAAACGGCGTTCGGCGGGGATCAGGCGCTCGGCATCACGCAGGAACGCGGCAGGCAGGCTCATGCAGTCTCCTCACGGGGCTGTGGCATCTGTGCGCCACATGCCCCGGGTCAATCAGGCGGTCGTTCTTGCAGGCGTCAGGCGCCCAGTTCGCGTACCAGCGAGTCGCGGGTGATCTCGCTGATCGACTTGGCACCGGTCAGCACCATGGCCACGCGCATTTCCTTCTCGAACAGCTCCAGCAGGTTCTTCACCCCGGCCTGGCCGTGTACGGCCAAGGCGTAGAGGAAGGCGCGGCCGATCAGCACGGTGTCGGCGCCCAGGGCGATCATGCGCACCACGTCGAGGCCGCTGCGGATGCCCGAGTCAGCCAGGATCTTCAGCTCACCTTTGACCGCGTCGGCAATCGCCGGCAGGGCACGGGCGCTGGACAGCACGCCGTCGAGCTGACGGCCGCCATGGTTGGACACGACAATGCCGTCGGCACCGAACCTGACCGCATCGCGGGCATCATCGGCATCGAGGATGCCCTTGATGATCATCGGGCCGTCCCAGAAGTCGCGGATCCACTCCAGGTCTTTCCACGAAATCGACGGGTCGAAGTTGTTGGCCAGCCAGCCGATGTAATCGGCCAGGCCGGTAGGGTTGCCACGGTAGGTGGAGATATTGCCCAGGTCGTGCGGGCGGCCCATCACGCCGACATCCCACGCCCACTCGGGGTGGGTCATGGCCTGCAGCACGCGGCGCAGCGGGCCGTGCTTGCCGCTCATGCCGGAGTGGGCATCGCGGTAGCGGGCGCCGGGGGTGGGCATGTCGACGGTGAACACCAGGGTCTTGACCCCGGCAGCCTTGGCCCGCTCCAGGGCGTTGCGCATGAAGCCGCGGTCCTTGAGCACATACAGCTGGAACCACATCGGTCGGTCGATGGCCGGCGCTACTTCTTCGATCGGGCACACCGACACCGTGGACATGGTGAACGGAATGCCATGCGCCGCCGCCGCGCGCGCCGCCTGCACTTCGCCACGGCGGGCGTACATGCCGGTGAGGCCGACCGGGGCCAGGGCCACCGGCATGCTCAGGGTTTCGTCGAACAGGCGGGTCTCGAGGCTGAGCTCGGACATGTTCTTCAACACGCGCTGGCGCAGGGCGATGCCGGCCAGGTCGGAAACGTTGTGGCGCAGGGTGTGCTCGGCGTAGGCGCCACCATCGGCATAATGGAACAGGAAAGGAGGCAGCTTGCGTTGGGCCGCGGCGCGATAGTCGGTAGAGGCGGAAATGATCATGGATTCTCGCAGCGTTGCTTGTGGGGATTGCCGGGCGCACCAGGGTGCCCGGCCCCTTTCACTTTAGTGATGGACCAGCATGCCGGTCAGCCAGTAGGCCTGGATCAGGGTGATCAGGCCGACGATGGTGGCGAAGAACAGGCTGTGCTTGACGGTGAAGCGGAACAGGTCGGATTCCTTGCCGACCAGGCCGGTGGCGGCGCAGGCCACGGCGATCGATTGCGGCGAGATCATCTTGCCGGTTACCCCGCCGCTGGTGTTGGCTGCCACCAGCAAGGTGTCGTTGACCCCGATCTGGTGCGCGGTGGTGGCCTGCAGCGAGCTGAACAGGGCGTTGGACGAGGTGTCCGAGCCGGTCAGGAACACGCCCAGCCAGCCGAGGAACGGCGAGAAGAACGGGAACGCCGCGCCGGTACCGGCCAGCACCAGGGCCATGGTCGAGGACATGCCCGAGTAGTTGGTGACGAAGGCGAAGGCCAGCACCATGCCGATCGACAGGATCGGCCAGCGCAGTTCCCAGAAGGTTTCCTTGAAAGTGGTCAGACCAGTTTTGAAGCTGATCTTCAGCACCGCCATGGAGATCAGCGCCGAGAGGAAGATCGCGGTGCCGGTGGCGGAGATCGGGTCCAGCTTGAACACTGCCGGCATCGCGGTTGGCGCAGCCACGATCGGCGCGGCCTTGATCACCAGCTGGTCGAGGTGCGGGATGGCGAAGTTGAACACGAAGTTGTACATCGAGCCGCCCGCCGCGAAGGCCGCCTTGAACGGTTTCAAGGTCCAGATGGTGACCAGTACGGTGAGGATCAGGAACGGCGACCAGGCCTTGAAGATCTCGCCAAGGCTGTAGGGGCTTGCCTGGCTGCCGCTTGGCTGCACCACGGCGGCGCCCACGCTGCCTTTGGCTTCGGCAAACGCGCGCTTGGGCTGCCAGACTTTCAGGAACAGGGTCAGGGCAATCAGGCTGGCAAGGGCCGAGGTGATGTCCGGCAGCTCCGGGCCGATGAAGTTCGAGGTGAAGTACTGGGTTACAGCGAAGCTCAGGCCGGCAACCAGGGCGGCGGGCCAGGTTTCCTTCACGCCACGCACGCCATCCATCATGAACACCAGCCAGAACGGCACGAACAGCGACAGCAGGGGCAGTTGGCGACCGGTCATGGCGCCGATGTGGAAGGCATCGATGCCGGTGACCTGGCCGGCCACGATGATCGGGATGCCCAGGGCGCCGAAGGCCACTGGCGCGGTGTTGGCGATCAGGCACAGGCCGGCGGCGTACAGCGGGTTGAAGCCCAGGCCGACCAGCAGCGCGGCAGTGATGGCCACCGGTGCGCCAAAGCCCGCTGCACCTTCCAGGAAGGCACCGAAGCAGAAACCGATCAGCAGCACTTGCAGGCGCTGGTCGTCAGTAATTGACAGCACCGAGCTGCGGATCACTTCGAACTGGCCGCTCTTGACCGTGAGTTTGTACAGGAACACCGCGGCAACGATGATCCAGGCGATCGGCCAGAGGCCGTAGAGGAAACCGTACCCCGCGGCGGCGAACGCCATGTCGACGGGCATCTGGAAGGCGAAGATTGCCACCAGGATCGACAATGCGAGGGTGATGCTGCCTGCCACGTGGCCTTTGAGGCGGAACACGGCCAGGGCAAGGAAGAAGAAGACGATGGGAATGACCGCCGCCAGTGCGGACAGGCCGAGACTACCAAGCGGGCTATAGAATTGTTGCCAGATTTGCATATGGGGTGGCCCCTAATTGTTGTTGGTCAGGCACTGGCATTGGATAATTGGTAAGACCAATTTACAATGACTGGTCGCTAGGTTAAAAGCGCTGTCGTGGGTGTGTCAATTTGTCCTGTGCAAAACTTTGGTCGAGTGCCGATGAGCGGGCATCTGATGAGCCAGGAAAATCGCTGGCTGATGGTGTTTGTGCAGCCCTGGATCGGCGAGAATAGAGGCCTCCGGAAATCTGCCGGGGGTTTGTGGAGAACATGTGATGGTTTTTGATCAGGTCCGCCAGCGGCGCCTGTCCGACGACATCGTCGATCGGTTGGAGGGGATGATTCTGGAAGGCACGCTGACCTCCGGGCAGCGCCTGCCGGCCGAGCGCGTCCTTGCCGAACAGTTCGGTGTGTCCCGCCCGTCACTGCGTGAGGCGATCCAGAAGCTGGTGGCCAAGGGGTTGCTGGTCAGTCGCCAGGGCGGGGGCAATTTTGTCGCCGAGGCGCTGGGGTCCACTTTCAGCGACCCGTTGCTGCAATTGCTCGAGCACAGCGCCGAGGCGCAACGTGACCTGCTCGAGTTTCGCCATACCCTGGAGGCGTCCTGCGCCTATTACGCCGCCCAGCGCGCCACCGAGCCGGACCGGGCGCGGCTGAAGGCGGCCTTCGATGCGTTGCAGGACTGCTATGCCCGGGCCGATGAAGTGACCCGGGTAGAAGAGGGCGCAGCCGATGCACGCTTCCACCTGGCGATTGCCGAGGCCAGCCATAACGCCGTGCTGTTGCACACCATTCGTGGTTTGTTCGATTTGCTCAAGCGCAACGTGGTGACCAACATCGGCGG
This sequence comes from Pseudomonas sp. Marseille-Q3773, assembly GCF_916618955.1. Classification (NCBI taxonomy): domain Bacteria; kingdom Pseudomonadati; phylum Pseudomonadota; class Gammaproteobacteria; order Pseudomonadales; family Pseudomonadaceae; genus Pseudomonas; species Pseudomonas sp. Marseille-Q3773. The sequence continues at coordinate 3,677,327 of NZ_OU745390.1, read as the reverse complement.
CATGTACCAGCAACGGGTCGAGACCCGTGACATGCTGATCAGCCAGCATCGGGAGCTGTACCTGGCGATTGTCGAGGGCAGGGCGGACGATGCGCGAGAAGTGTCCAGCCGGCACATTCTGTATGTGCAGGAGGTGCTGGAAGAGGCGCAGGAAGAAGCGCAGCGGGTGGCGCGGGCGGAGCGGCGTAGCGGGCGTTGAGATTTGTGTTGGCAGTGCTGGCCTCTTCGCGAGTAAACCCGCTCCCACAGGGGGGGGCACCGAATCTGAACTCAGTGTTAACCCTGTGGGAGCGGGTTTACCCGCGAAGGGGCCGGAGCAGGCTGAAGAAGAGGTATTACTCTTCCTTGCCCTTGTTGCGCACGGCCCGCTGCAGCTCGCGGTTGGAATCGCGCTCGCGCATGGTGTCGCGCTTGTCAAATTCCTTCTTGCCCTTGCCCAGTGCGATTTCGCACTTGATCAGGTGCTTGCTCCAGTACAGCGCCAGGGCCACACAGGTGTAGCCTTTTTGCGCCACGGCCGCTTCCAGTCGCTCGAGCTCGCGCTTGTTCAGCAGCAGCTTGCGCGTGCGGATAGGGTCGGCGATGACGTGGGTGCTGGCCGTGGTCAGCGGGGTGATGTGGCTGCCGAACAGCCAGGCTTCACCGTCCTTCAGCAGCACGTAGCTGTCGGTCAGGTGCGCCTTGCCGGCCCGCAGGCTTTTTACTTCCCAGCCGGACAGGACCAGCCCGGCCTCGAACTTGTGTTCGATGAAGTAATCGTGTCGCGCCTTCTTGTTTTGCGCGATGGTCCCGGTCGGATGTTTTTTTTGCTTAGCCATAGGGGTGGCATTATAGGCAAGTCGGCGCGTCGTCCGCTATGGGATTTCGGTGTGCTTGAGCCACCGGAATGAATACCGGACAATACGAACGCTGTCATAGCTACACAAACTGTTTTCGGCACGCTGCGAAGCACCGCCACCCAGCCCTGGAAGTGACGCCTGGATGACTACCCATATTCAACGCTCCGCCCTGCTGCCATACCCCGCCAAGGCGCTGTATGACCTGGTCAATGATGTCGCCAGCTACCCGGATTTCCTGCCCTGGTGCTCTGACTCCACGGTACTTGAAGCCAGCGACACGCAAATGCGCGCCAAACTGGAAGTGGCCAAGGGCGGCATGAGCCAGCAGTTCGTCACGCGTAATGTACTGGTGCCGGGGCAGTCCATCGAGATGAACCTCGAGGAAGGGCCATTCACTCAGTTGCATGGTTTGTGGGTGTTCAAGCCGCTGGGCGAAAAGGCCTGCAAGATCAGCCTCGACCTGTCCTTTGATTACGCCGGGCCGATCGTGCGCGCCACGCTGGGCCCGTTGTTCAACCAGGCGGCAAACACCTTGGTCGATGCGTTCTGCCAGCGTGCCAAGCAGCTGAATAGCTGATTGAAAAAGCGGCAATAAAAAGCCCGGACCTGGTCCGGGCTTTTTTGTACCTGCTCGCCGCTTACTGAGGCGAGGTTTCCAGCGGTGCGGGGGTTGGCACCGGGGTGGTCTCGATGGTGTCGATCTCGCGCTGGATGGATTCTTCCACCGAACCTGGCTTGGCCGGTTTTTCTTCTGGCTGCACGGTTGGCTGCGCTGGCTGGTTGGCCGGGCTGACCGTGGTATCGCCGCTGCCGCCGAGGATTTCCTGGTCGCGGCTGACGCCTGGCATGAAGTCACCGGACAGGCTGACCAGCTGGTCGCTGTCATTGAAGAACACACTCATGCGTTCCTGCTGACGTTTGCCGCCGCCTGGCTGAATGCTGTACAGGTAATCCCAGCGATTGGTGTTGAAGGTGTCCTGGATCAGCGGGTTACCCATGATAAACCTTACTTGCCGACGGGTCATTCCGGGGCGCAATTGGTCTATCATGTCTTGCGTAACGACATTGCCCTGCTGGATGTCGATTTTGTAAACCCCGGGAAACGAGCAACCGGCGAGTGCGAGCAGTCCCGCGAAGGCGAGGCTGTTTAGCAAGAGCTTGGTGTTTTGCATCGGTGGGCGACTTCCACTATCTTGGCTGGACAACGTAAACCCCGATCATACCCGTATTAAGAGAAGCTGCGAAGCAGCATCGGCGAGAAAGCTGACCATGGTTGAAAATAGCGAATTGCGCAAAGCCGGTCTCAAGGTGACCCTGCCTCGAGTCAAGATCCTTCAGATGCTCGACTCGACCGAGCAGCGTCACATGAGCGCCGAGGATGTCTACAAGGCGCTGATGGAGGCTGGCGAAGACGTGGGCCTGGCCACCGTCTATCGCGTACTGACCCAGTTCGAAGCGGCGGGTCTGGTGGTTCGCCACAACTTCGACGGCGGTCACGCAGTATTTGAACTGGCTGACGGTGGCCACCACGACCATATGGTCAACGTGGATACCAGCGAAGTCATCGAGTTCATGGATGCCGAGATCGAGAAGCGTCAGCGCGAAATCGTGGCCGAGCATGGCTATGAGCTGGTGGACCACAATCTGGTCTTGTATGTGCGTAAGAAGAAGTAACGATTTTCTATCGTTATGAATGACAAAGGCGACCTTCGGGTCGCCTTTGTGCTTTCTGGTCTTGAAGTGTTGCGGGCTTCTGAGGTACGCCATCAGGCCTTGCCGCTTACCACCATCTTGCGCGCATGCGCCAGCGATTCCTTGGTCAGGTCGATGCCGCCGAGCATCCGTGCCACTTCCTCGACCCGCTCGCGCTTGCCCAGGCTGGTCACGGCAGTGTGGGTGGTATCGCTGTTACGCACCTTGTGCACGAACAAGTGATGGTGCCCTTGTGCAGCAACCTGCGGCAGGTGAGTCACGGTCAGCACCTGGCCGCGTTCGCCCAGGCGGCGCAGCAGCTGGCCGACGATTTCCGCAGTCGGCCCACCGATCCCGACATCGACTTCGTCGAACACCAGCGTGGGGATGCGCGACGTCTGCGCGGTAATCACCTGGATCGCCAGGCTGATACGCGACAGCTCGCCACCCGAAGCGACCTTGGCCAGGCCCTTGAGCGGCTGGCCGGGGTTGGCGCTGACCAGCAGTTCGATCTGCTCCAGGCCATGCGGTGACAAGTCGGTGCCTTCGTTTGGTGTCAGGGCGATGCAGAAGCGCCCACCGGGCATGCCCAGTCGCTGGATCTCCTGCTCTACGGCCACTGCCAGCTGTTGCGCGGCCTGCTGGCGCAGGGCGCTGAGCTCGCGGGCCTTCTCTTTATAGTGCTGGGCGAAGGCAGCCAGTTCCTCACCCAGTCGCTCGATCGATTCGTCACTGGCGTTCAGGCTTTCCAGTTCTTCCATCAGTTGCTGCTGCAGGTGGGGCAGTTCGGTGGGGTGTACGCGGTGTTTGCGTGCCAGCGTATAGATGGTGTCGAGGCGTTCTTCCAAGGCCTGCAGGCGCATGGGGTCGGCGTCGAAGTTGTCGAGGAAGCGGTTGAGCTCGCCAACGGCTTCCTCGACCTGGATCTGCGCGCTGGCGATCAGGTTGGCCGCCTCGCTCAGTGCCTTGGGCGCGTGGCTGGCGGCACCCAGGCGGTTGAGGCTGGCGGTGAGGGCGCTGAGCACGTTGCCCGAGTCGCTTTCGCTGCATTGGTCGATGACCTGGCGGCAGATGCCGAACAGGGCTTCGGCGCTGGTCAGTTGCTTGTGTTCCTGCTCCAGTTGTTCCAGTTCGTGCTCACCCAGGCCGAGATTGTCCAGCTCTTCCAGCTGGTAGCTGAGCAGCTGGTGGCGGGCGCGTTGCTCGTCGCCGGAATTGGACAGGCGCTCGAGCTCCAGGCGAGTCTGGTTCCAGCGTTTGGCGGCCAGCTGCACCTGGCGGGCCAGGTCGACAGCGCCGGCGTACTCGTCGAGCAGGCGGCGATGGGTGTCGGTCTTCAGCAGCGACTGGTGCTCGTGCTGGCTGTGAATGTCGATCAGCAGCTCGCCCAGCGCCTTGAGATCGCCGAGCGGGCAGGGCGTGCCGTTGATGTAGCCGCGGCTGCGGCCTTCGGCGGTGATTACCCGGCGCAGGATGCACAGGCCGTCGTTGTCCAGGTCGCGCTCGGCCAGCCAGGCATGGGCCTCGGGAATGTCCACCAGGTCGAATGTGGCGAGGATGTCTGCCTTGTCCGTGCCGGGGCGTACCACGCCGCTGTCGGCCCGGTCGCCCAGGGCCAGGCCGAGGGCATCGAGCATGATCGATTTGCCGGCGCCGGTTTCGCCGGTGATGACGGACATGCCGCGGGCGATCTCGAGGTCGAGGTGTTCGACGATGGCGTAGTTGTGAATGGACAGGTGCACCAGCATGAGGGCAGCTCCCGAAAGTCAGGTCTGGTTATTTATACAGTACTTTTTTCAGGCCTGCCAATGCCCTTTGCCGGATTGGTTGCCGGGCGGAAAACCACCTTGCCCCCTTGAAGCTGGTTTTTCCGGCCCCATATAGCCGACATCCAAGGCGAGCGTGGCTCGCAGCCCACAAATTTGCGCAGGAGAGACCCCATGGCTGATGAACAGCTGAACGAGAAAGACCTTAACGTGGAAGAAGCCGGTGCAGGCAATGCTGCTGACGCCCGTGTTCTGGAGCTCGAGGAACAGCTGGCCGCAGCCAAGGACCAGGCGCTGCGCGCCGTTGCCGATGTACAGAATGCGCGTCGCCGTGCCGAGCAGGATGTCGAGAAGGCCCACAAGTTCGCCCTGGAAAAGTTCTCCGGCGACCTGTTGCCGGTGATCGACAGCCTGGAACTGGCCCTGGCCCACTCCAGTGCCGATGACGAAAACGTCAAGCAGATCCGCGAAGGTGTGGAACTGACCCTGAAGATGTTCCAGGACACCCTCAAGCGCTACAACCTCGAAGCCATCGACCCGCACGGCCAGCCGTTCAACCCTGAGCATCATCAGGCCATGGCCATGCAGGAAAACGCCGAAGTCGAGCCGAACAGCGTGCTCAACGTATTCCAGAAGGGTTACCTGCTCAATGGCCGTCTGCTGCGCCCCGCCATGGTGGTGGTCAGCAAGGCGCCGAGCGCGCCACAACCCTCTATCGATGAAAAGGCTTGAAATCCTTCCGGGCATCCCCATCTAGGTGTCAAGCCTTCAAGTATTACCGCAGTTGGCCAAAGTAGTCGCTGCTACCAAATTCAAGTTTCGGGAGAGTTAACATGGGCAAAATCATCGGTATCGACCTGGGGACCACCAACTCGTGCGTCTCCGTTCTGGAAAACGGTAACGTCAAGGTCATCGAAAACGCCGAAGGCGCGCGTACCACCCCTTCGATCGTGGCCTACGCCAACGACGGCGAAATCCTGGTTGGTCAGTCGGCCAAGCGCCAGGCTGTGACCAACCCGCACAACACCCTGTTCGCAGTGAAGCGCCTGATCGGCCGCCGCTTCGAAGAAGACGTCGTGCAGAAAGACATCAAGCTGGTGCCATACAAGATCGTCAAGGCCAGCAATGGTGACGCCTGGGTACAGGCCAGTGGCAAGGACATGGCGCCGCCGCAGATCAGCGCCGAAGTCCTGAAGAAGATGAAGAAGACCGCCGAAGACTACCTCGGCGAGCCGGTTACCGAAGCGGTCATCACCGTTCCGGCCTACTTCAACGACAGCCAGCGCCAGGCCACCAAGGACGCCGGTCGCATCGCCGGCCTCGACGTGAAGCGCATCATCAACGAACCGACCGCCGCTGCCCTGGCCTACGGCATGGACAAGGCCAAGGGCGACCACACCGTCATCGTCTATGACCTGGGTGGTGGTACCTTCGACGTGTCGGTCATCGAAATCGCCGAAGTCGACGGTGAGCATCAGTTCGAAGTACTGGCCACCAACGGTGACACCTTCCTCGGTGGTGAAGACTTCGACATGCGCCTGATCGACTACCTCGTCGACGAGTTCAAGAAAGAGTCCGGCATGGACCTGAAGAACGATCCGCTGGCTCTGCAGCGCCTGAAGGAAGCTGCCGAAAAGGCCAAGATCGAGCTGTCGTCCTCGCAGTCGACCGACGTCAACCTGCCGTACATCACTGCAGACGCGACCGGTCCGAAGCACCTGAACGTGAAGATCTCCCGCGCCAAGCTGGAGTCGCTGGTCGAAGACCTGGTTCAGCGCACCATCGAGCCGTGCCGCATCGCCCTGAAGGACGCTGGCATCGACGTCGCCAAGATCGACGACGTGATCCTGGTCGGCGGCCAGACCCGCATGCCGATGGTACAGAAAGCCGTTGCCGACTTCTTCGGCAAGGAAGCCCGCAAGGACGTCAACCCGGACGAAGCCGTGGCCATGGGTGCTGCCATCCAGGGCGCCGTGCTGGCTGGTGACGTGAAGGACGTACTGCTGCTGGACGTCAGCCCGCTGACCCTGGGTATCGAAACCATGGGTGGCGTGATGACTTCGCTGATCGAGAAGAACACCACCATTCCGACCAAGAAGTCGCAGGTGTTCTCGACTGCCGACGACAACCAGGCTGCCGTGACCATTCACGTGCTGCAGGGTGAGCGCAAGCAGGCTGCGCAGAACAAGTCGCTGGGCAAGTTCGACCTGGCTGACATCCCGCCGGCTCCGCGTGGCGTGCCGCAGATCGAAGTGACCTTCGACATCGACGCCAACGGCATCCTGCACGTCAGCGCGAAAGACAAGGCCACCGGCAAGTCGCAGTCGATCGTGATCAAGGCCAACTCCGGCCTGTCGGACGAAGAAATCGAGCGCATGGTGCGTGACGCCGAGGCCAACGCCGAGGAAGACCGCAAGTTCGAAGAGCTGGCCGCTGCCCGTAACCAGGGTGACGCGCTGGTTCACTCGACCCGCAAGATGGTCGCTGACGCCGGTGACAAGGTTACCGCTGAAGAGAAAGCCGCCATCGAGGCTGCCGTGGTTGCCCTGGAAGCCGCTGTCAAAGGCGACGACAAGGCTGCCATCGACGCCAAGGTCGAAGAGCTGTCCAAGGTTTCGGCACCGGTTGCCCAGAAGATGTACGCCGAGCAGTCGGCCGAACAGCCTCAGGGTGGCGCGCAGCACGCCGAGCCGGAAGCCAAGCACGATGACGTGGTTGACGCCGAGTTCGAAGAAGTGAAAGACAACAACAAGCAGTAATCCCTGCATGTTGTCGGCCAGTTCACCGTCGTTTGTCGGTGAGCTGGTAGGATGTCGCCGCGCGGGGGCTTGCTCCCGCGTTGGCGTATCTGGAATTCGAGAATCTTTACAGCATCTGTCAGCTGCCCGGTGGGCAAACGGCAGGTGCTGATGGCGTGGCGCAGATGCCAGACGCCCAACAAGGTGCAAATGACCTATGTCCAAGCGTGATTATTATGAGGTCCTGGGTGTCGAGCGCGGCGCCAGCGAAGCTGACCTCAAGAAGGCTTATCGCCGTCTGGCGATGAAGTACCACCCTGACCGCAACCCCGGCGACAAAGAGTCGGAAGACAAGTTCAAGGAGGCCAACGAGGCCTACGAAGTACTGTCTGACGCGAGCAAGCGCGCGGCGTTCGACCAGTATGGTCATGCTGGTGTGGACCCGAGCATGGGTGGCGGTGGTGCCGGTTTCGGCGGTGCCAACTTCTCCGACATCTTTGGCGATGTATTCAGCGACTTCTTCGGCGGTGGCCGCGGCGGTGGGCGTGGCGGCGCCCAGCGTGGCAGCGACCTGCGCTACACCCTGGAGCTGAACCTGGAAGAAGCGGTGCGTGGCACCACGGTCAGCATCCGCGTGCCTACCTTGGTCAACTGCCAGCCGTGCGATGGCTCCGGTGCCAAGAAGGGCTCCACACCGTCGACCTGCCCGACCTGTGGCGGTATCGGCCAGGTACGCATGCAGCAAGGCTTCTTCTCGGTGCAGCAGACCTGCCCGCGCTGCCATGGCCAGGGCAAGATCATTACCGACCCGTGCCCTTCGTGCCACGGCGAAGGCCGTGTCGAGGAGTACAAGACACTCTCGGTCAAGGTGCCGGCGGGTGTCGATACCGGCGACCGTATCCGCTTGTCGGGCGAGGGCGAGGCGGGTACCCATGGTGGCCCGACCGGCGATCTTTACGTGGTGATCAATGTGCGTGAGCACGAGATCTTCCAGCGTGATGGCAAGCACCTGTACTGCGAAGTACCGATCAGCTTCACTGATGCCGCCCTGGGTGGTGAGCTGGAAGTACCCACGCTCGATGGTCGCGTGAAGCTGAAGATCCCCGAAGGCACCCAGACCGGCAAACAGTTCCGCCTGCGCGGCAAGGGCGTTGCCCCGGTGCGCGGTGGTGGTGCCGGTGACCTGTTGTGCCGCGTGGCGGTGGAAACACCGGTCAATCTCAGCCGCCGCCAGCGCGAGTTGCTTGAAGAACTGCGTGACTCGCTGGAAGGCGACAGCTCCCACTCGCCCAAGGCCAGTGGCTGGTTCGATGGCGTGAAGCGCTTCTTCGGCGACCTCTGACAAGGATTAAGGCTATGCGACGTATTGCAGTGATGGGCGCGGCAGGGCGAATGGGCAAGACCCTCGTCGAGGCCGTGCAGCAACAGGCGCCACAGGCTGGCCTGACCGCGGCGATCGACCGCCCCGACAGTACGCTGGTCGGGGCTGATGCCGGTGAGCTGGCGGCCCTGGGCCGTATCGGCGTGCCAATTTCCGACGACCTGGCCAAGGTGGTCGACGAATTCGACGTGCTGATCGACTTCACCCACCCTTCGGTGACTTTGAAAAACCTGGCGTTCTGCCGCAAGGCGGGCAAGGCCATGGTCATCGGTACCACGGGCTTCACGCCGGAAGAGAAGCAGCAGCTGGTCGACGCCGGCAAGGAAATCCCGATCGTCTTTGCCGCCAACTTCAGCGTTGGCGTCAACCTGTGCCTGAAGCTGCTGGACACCGCGGCGCGCGTGCTGGGTGACGATGTGGATATCGAGATTCTCGAGGCGCATCACCGGCACAAGGTCGATGCGCCGTCTGGCACTGCGCTGCGCATGGGTGAAGTGGTTGCCCAGGCGCTGGGGCGAAACCTTCAGGAAGTGGCCGTATACGGACGTGAAGGGCAGACCGGTGCGCGTGAGCGCCAGACCATCGGCTTCGCTACCGTGCGGGCGGGTGACGTGGTGGGTGACCACACCGTGCTGTTCGCCGCCGAAGGTGAGCGGGTGGAGATCACCCACAAGGCCTCCAGCCGCATGACCTTCGCCAAGGGTGCCGTGCGGGCGGCGCTGTGGCTGGATGGGCGCGAGCCTGGCCTGTACGACATGCAGGATGTGCTCGAGCTGCGTTAAGCAGTTCGAGCGGTGCTGGCTTCTTCGCGGGCTTGCCCGCCCCACACGGATCGTGAAGCTCCTGTGGGAGCGGGCAAGCCCGCGAAGAAGCCAACGCCGATGTCAACCTGTCGCATTGATATGTTTTAGAGACACATCTGCGGTAGACCGAAAACGCACTTTTCTGTAAGCTACAGCTTTAGTGTGTCCACTAAAAGCGCGCAGCGAATTGAATTCAGCACATGAAAGCGGGGTGACGTGTCCATACGTCACTCCGCTTTTTTGCAACCTGCGATCGCCCTTTCATGCTTGATTAACGGGAGGTCTTCTTGACAAAGCCAGCCATACTCGCCCTTGCCGACGGCAGTATTTTCCGCGGTGAAGCCATCGGTGCCGACGGTCAGACCGTTGGTGAGGTGGTTTTCAACACCGCTATGACCGGCTACCAGGAAATCCTTACAGACCCTTCCTATGCGCAGCAAATCGTTACCCTGACCTACCCGCACATCGGCAACACCGGTACTACCCCGGAAGACGCCGAGTCGAACCGCGTCTGGTCCGCTGGCCTGGTCATCCGTGACCTGCCGCTGCTGGCCAGCAACTGGCGTAACACCCAGTCGCTGCCTGAGTACCTCAAGGCCAACAACGTTGTCGCCATCGCCGGCATCGACACCCGTCGCCTGACCCGAATCCTGCGTGAAAAGGGCGCTCAGAACGGTTGCATCCTCGCCGGTGATAACATCAGCGAAGAAGCCGCCATCGCCGCTGCCCGTGCCTTCCCTGGCCTGAAGGGCATGGACCTGGCCAAGGTCGTTTCCACCAAGGAACGCTACGAGTGGCGCTCCAGCGTGTGGGAGCTGAAGACCGACAGCCACCCGACCATCGACGCTGCCGACCTGCCTTACCACGTGGTCGCCTTCGACTACGGCGTCAAGCTGAACATCCTGCGCATGCTGGTCGCCCGTGGCTGCCGCGTGACCGTGGTGCCGGCCCAGACCCCGGCCAGCGAAGTGCTGGCACTCAACCCGGACGGCGTGTTCCTGTCCAACGGCCCTGGCGACCCCGAGCCGTGCGACTACGCCATCCAGGCGATCAAGGAAATCCTCGAGACCGAGATACCGGTGTTCGGCATCTGCCTCGGCCACCAGCTGCTGGCCCTGGCCTCCGGCGCCAAGACCGTGAAGATGGGCCATGGCCACCACGGTGCCAACCACCCGGTCCAGGACCTGGATACCGGCGTGGTCATGATCACCAGCCAGAACCACGGCTTTGCCGTTGATGAGGCCACCCTGCCGGGCAACGTCCGCGCCATCCACAAGTCGCTGTTCGACGGCACCCTGCAGGGTATCGAGCGCACCGACAAGAGCGCGTTCAGCTTCCAGGGTCACCCTGAAGCGAGCCCTGGCCCGACCGATGTCGCGCCTCTGTTCGATCGTTTCATCGATGCCATGGCCAAGCGCCGCTGAGCATCCTGCTTCAAGGCCCCGGGCCGGCTCGCGCCGCGCCCGGAAGCGCCTGACCCAGATTGTTCAAGGCGGCTTGCCGACTGACCCCGGATTTGAGTGACAACCATGCCAAAACGTACAGACATCAAAAGCATCCTGATTCTCGGCGCCGGCCCGATCGTGATCGGCCAGGCCTGCGAGTTCGACTACTCCGGCGCCCAGGCCTGTAAAGCCCTGCGCGAGGAAGGTTTCCGCGTCATCCTGGTGAACTCCAACCCGGCCACCATCATGACCGACCCGGCCATGGCCGACGCCACCTACATCGAGCCGATCAAGTGGCAGTCGGTGGCCAAGATCATCGAGAAAGAGCGCCCTGACGCGCTGCTGCCGACCATGGGTGGCCAGACCGCGCTGAACTGCGCCCTGGACCTGGAGCGCCACGGCGTTCTGGAAAAGTTCGGCGTGGAAATGATCGGTGCCAACGCCGACACCATCGACAAGGCCGAAGACCGCTCGCGTTTCGACAAGGCGATGAAGGACATCGGCCTGGAGTGCCCGCGCTCGGGTATCGCCCACAGCATGGAAGAAGCCAACGCGGTGCTCGAGCGCCTGGGCTTCCCGTGCATCATCCGTCCGTCGTTCACCATGGGCGGCACCGGTGGCGGCATCGCCTACAACCGTGAAGAGTTCGAAGAAATCTGCGCCCGTGGTCTGGACCTGTCGCCGACCAAGGAACTGCTGATCGACGAATCGCTGATCGGCTGGAAGGAATACGAGATGGAGGTGGTCCGCGACAAGAAGGACAACTGCATCATCGTCTGCTCGATCGAGAACTTCGACCCGATGGGCGTGCACACCGGCGACTCGATCACCGTTGCCCCGGCGCAGACCCTGACCGACAAGGAATACCAGATCATGCGCAACGCCTCGCTGGCGGTGCTGCGTGAGATCGGTGTGGAAACCGGCGGTTCCAACGTGCAGTTCGGTATCTGCCCGAACACCGGCCGCATGGTCGTGATCGAGATGAACCCGCGTGTATCGCGTTCCTCGGCACTGGCCTCCAAGGCTACCGGCTTCCCGATCGCCAAGATCGCCGCCAAGCTGGCAGTCGGCTACACCCTCGACGAGCTGCAGAACGACATCACCGGCGGCCGCACCCCGGCGTCCTTCGAACCGTCGATCGACTACGTCGTCACCAAGCTGCCGCGCTTCGCCTTCGAGAAGTTCCCGAAAGCCGACGCCCGCCTGACCACCCAGATGAAATCCGTGGGTGAAGTCATGGCCATCGGCCGTACCTTCCAGGAGTCCCTGCAGAAAGCCCTGCGCGGCCTGGAAGTGGGCGCCTGCGGCCTCGACCCGAAGGTCGACCTGGCCAACCCTGAAGCCAGCAGCATCCTCAAGCGCGAGCTGACCGTGCCGGGCGCCGAGCGTATCTGGTACGTGGCCGATGCCATGCGCGCCGGCATGACCTGCGAGCAGATCTTCGACCTGACCGGCATCGACATGTGGTTCCTGGTGCAGATGGAAGACCTGATCAAGGAAGAAGAGAAGGTCAAGACCCTGGCCTTGTCGTCGATCGACAAGGACTACATGCTGCGCCTCAAGCGCAAGGGCTTCTCCGACCAGCGCCTGGCCAAGCTGCTGGGTATCACCGACAAGAACCTGCGCCGTCACCGCCACAAACTGGAAGTGTTCCCGGTGTACAAGCGCGTCGACACCTGCGCTGCCGAGTTCGCTACCGACACCGCCTACCTGTACTCCACCTACGAGGAAGAGTGCGAGGCCAACCCGTCGACCCGCGACAAGATCATGATCCTGGGTGGCGGCCCCAACCGTATCGGCCAGGGTATCGAGTTCGACTACTGCTGCGTACACGCCGCGCTGGCGCTGCGTGAAGACGGTTACGAGACCATCATGGTCAACTGCAACCCGGAAACCGTCTCCACCGACTACGACACCTCTGACCGCCTGTACTTCGAGCCGCTGACCCTGGAAGACGTGCTGGAAGTGTGCCGCGTCGAGAAGCCAAAAGGCGTGATCGTCCACTACGGCGGCCAGACCCCGCTGAAACTGGCCCGCGCCCTGGAAGAGGCCGGCGTACCGATCATCGGCACCAGCCCGGATGCCATCGACCGTGCCGAAGACCGTGAGCGTTTCCAGCAGATGGTGCAGCGCCTGAACCTGCTGCAGCCGCCAAACGCTACCGTGCGCAGCGAAGAAGAAGCCATCAGCGCTGCTGGCGGCATCGGCTACCCGCTGGTGGTGCGCCCGTCCTACGTGCTCGGTGGCCGCGCCATGGAAATCGTCTACGAACTGGACGAGCTCAAGCGCTACCTGCGTGAAGCCGTACAGGTGTCGAACGACAGCCCGGTACTGCTCGACCACTTCCTCAACTGCGCCATCGAGATGGACGTGGATGCGGTCTGCGACGGTACCGACGTGGTGATCGGCGCCATCATGCAGCACATCGAGCAGGCCGGCGTTCACTCCGGCGACTCGGCATGCTCGCTGCCACCTTACTCGCTGAGCAAGGAAGTGCAGGACGAAGTCCGTGTACAGGTCAAGAAAATGGCCCTGGAGCTGGGCGTGGTCGGCCTGATGAACGTGCAGCTGGCCCTGCAGGGCGACAAGATCTACGTGATCGAAGTCAACCCGCGTGCCTCGCGTACCGTGCCGTTCGTGTCCAAGTGCATCGGCACCTCCCTGGCGATGATCGCAGCCCGCGTCATGGCCGGCAAAACTCTGAAAGAGCTGGGCTTCACCCAGGAAATCATCCCCAACTTCTACAGCGTCAAGGAAGCCGTCTTCCCGTTCGCCAAGTTCCCGGGGGTTGACCCGATCCTCGGCCCTGAGATGAAATCGACCGGTGAAGTCATGGGTGTCGGTGACAGCTTCGGTGAAGCCTTCGCCAAGGCCCAGATGGGTGCCAGCGAAGTGCTGCCGACCGGCGGCACCGCATTCATCAGCGTGCGCGACGACGACAAGCCCCAAGTGGCTGGCGTTGCCCGCGACCTGATCGCCCTTGGCTTCGAAGTGGTCGCTACTGCCGGCACCGCCAAGGTCATCGAGGCGGCTGGCCTGAAAGTGCGCCGTGTGAACAAGGTGACCGAAGGTCGCCCGCACGTGGTCGACATGATCAAGAACGACGAGGTGTCGCTGATCATCAACACCACCGAAGGCCGCCAGTCGATCGCCGATTCCTACTCGATTCGTCGCAATGCGCTGCAGCACAAGATTTACTGCACCACCACCATTGCGGCCGGTGAAGCCATCTGCGAGGCGCTGAAATTCGGTCCGGAAAAGACCGTTCGTCGCCTGCAGGATCTGCACGCAGGATTGAAAGCATGAGCATTACCAAGTACCCGATGACCGTCCAGGGCGCTCGCGCCCTGGAAGAGGAACTGCTGTTCCTGAGCAAGACCGAGCGTCCGCGCCTGAGCCAGGCCATTGGTGAGGCGCGTGAGCTGGGTGACCTGAAGGAAAACGCCGAATACCACGCCGCTCGTGAAGAGCAGGGCATGGTCGAGGCGCGTATCCGCGATATCGAAGGGCGCCTGCAGAACTCGGTGGTGATCGACGTGACCACCATTGCTCACACCGGCAAGGTGATATTCGGCACTACCGTAGTGCTGGCCAACACCGAAACCGATGATGAAGTGACCTACCAGATCGTTGGCGAAGATGAAGCTGACGTGAAGAAAGGCAAGCTGTCGAACAGTGCCCCGATCGCCCGTGCCATCATTGGCAAGGAAGAAGGGGATACCGTTGTCGTGAAGACGCCAAACGGTACGGTCGAGTACGAGATTGTCGAAGTCAAACACATCTGACCGGCGCCTGCGGGCGCCATCCCTCGAGGGGATCCTCTGGCAACTGGCCCAGGTTTTCTGGGTCGGTGGCCTGTGGGTGTTCCACGTCGGGTTGGTGCCTGCGCTCAAGGTCAGTGGCCTGGCGCCGCTGCTGGTGCAGGACATCGCCGGGCAGATCGACCGCTGGTTGATCGGTGTGGCGATGCTTGGCCTGCTGATCCAGTTGGCTGTGCTGGCCAAGGTGGACGGGCTGGCGGCCTTGGGCCGGCAGTTCCGGGGCCAGATGCTGTTGCTCGGCCTCGGCGCTTGCGTGGGGTATTACACCTTGCGCTACGGCATCTCTGTTGGCGAGCGCTGGCAGATGTTCTGCTTCCTGGTGCTAGGTTTTTCCGGCATCGTGCTGGTCGCTCAGCCGGTGCCGGTCAAGGTGCGCCGCTAAACGGTTCGAGATCGCTGGGGCCGCTTCGCGGCCCTTTCGCGACACAAGGCCGCTCCCACAGGGATTGCGTTGTGCCGCAGGTCGGTGCAACCCCTGTGGGAGCGGCCTTGTGTCGCGATGGGCTGCGTGGCAGCCCCTTTGCCGTTACTTGTAGCGGTGGATGTTGGACAGCTGCTTGTTCGGCTGCGGGTTCTTGCGGTAGATCAGGGCCTTCTTGCCGATGGTCTGCACCAGCTCGGCACGGCCGGCCTTGCACAGTTCGGCAATGGTCTCGGCGCGCTCTTCGCGGTCTTCCGAACGAATCTCGACCTTGATCAGCTCGTGGTCGACCAGGGCGCGCTCCAGTTCGGCAATGACGCCTTCATTCAAACCATTACCAGCAACGATCAGGACCGGCTTCAGGTCATGACCAATGGATTTGTATTGCTTCTTCTGCTCGTTATTGAGCGGCATAATCTGACCCTTTCCGTCTGATTCTGTAAAATTGACCGGCATTTTACCCGAGGGCCACCGGCTCCGCCCAGTCAATCACGACGCATATCATCGAGGTGCCCCGTGGTACAACGTTCCAAAAGCAGCGCCAACTGGCTGCGTGAACATTTCAACGATCCTTTTGTGAAGCAGGCGCAAAAGGACGGCTACCGCTCGCGTGCGAGCTACAAACTGCTGGAGATCCAGGAAAAGGACCGGCTGATCCGCCCAGGCATGAGCGTGATCGACCTCGGCGCGGCCCCCGGCGGCTGGTCGCAGGTGACCAGTCGTCTGATTGGGGGCCAGGGTCGGCTGATTGCATCCGACATTCTGGAGATGGACTCGATCCCCGACGTGACCTTCATTCAGGGCGATTTCACCCACGACGAGGTGCTGCAACGCATCCTCGAGGCGGTCGGCGATTCGCACGTGGACCTTGTGATTTCCGACATGGCCCCCAATATGAGTGGTACACCCGCAGTGGACATGCCGCGGGCGATGTTCCTCTGCGAGCTGGCCCTCGATCTGGCAACCCGCGTGCTAAAGCCCGGCGGCGACTTCCTGATCAAGATCTTCCAGGGCGAGGGCTTTGACGTATACCTCAAGGACGTGCGCAGCAAATTCGACAAGGTGCAGATGCGCAAGCCATCGTCGTCGCGGGACCGTTCCCGTGAGCAGTACCTGCTGGGCAGGGGTTTCAAAGGGGCGTGAAAGGTTTCAAGCGGGGTGGCCGATAGTTAATTCCAATCGGCCGCCGCGTAAGGATCGTCCAAACTTCGTGTAGTCTAGCTTTCACAAAGGGTTACAGACGGTGCCTGCGTCTGCGTAGGTAATGTAGTAAGTTAGGGCGATGAATATCATGCGAGGAACGGCTGCGTCGTGCGCCGACCTCAGAGGGTAGCGAATTGAACGACATGGCAAAGAATCTGATCCTGTGGTTGATCATCGCAGCTGTCCTGGTGACGGTGATGAACAACTTCTCCAGCCCTAACGAGCCGCAGACCCTCAACTATTCCGACTTTATCCAGCAGGTCAAGGATGGCAAGGTCGAGCGCGTGACCGTCGATGGCTACATCATTACCGGCAAGCGCGCCGACGGCGACAACTTCAAGACCGTGCGCCCGGCCATTACCGACAACGGCCTGATCGGTGACCTGGTCGACAACCACGTCATCATCGAAGGCAAGCAGCCCGAGCAGCAAAGCATCTGGACCCAGTTGCTGGTAGCCAGCTTCCCGATCCTGGTGATCATCGCCGTGTTCATGTTCTTCATGCGCCAGATGCAGGGTGGTGCGGGCGGCAAGGGCGGGCCGATGAGCTTCGGCAAGAGCAAGGCGCGCCTGCTGTCCGAAGACCAGGTCAAGACCACGTTGGCTGACGTCGCAGGCTGTGACGAAGCCAAGGAAGAGGTTGGTGAGCTGGTCGAGTTTCTGCGCGATCCGGGCAAGTTCCAGCGCCTGGGTGGCCGTATCCCCCGTGGTGTGCTGATGGTTGGCCCGCCCGGTACCGGCAAGACGCTGCTGGCCAAGGCCATCGCTGGCGAGGCGAAGGTGCCGTTCTTCACCATTTCCGGTTCCGACTTCGTGGAAATGTTCGTGGGTGTCGGTGCCAGCCGTGTGCGCGACATGTTCGAGCAGGCCAAGAAGCACGCCCCATGCATCATCTTCATCGACGAGATCGACGCCGTTGGTCGCCACCGTGGCGCCGGCATGGGCGGTGGTCACGACGAGCGTGAGCAGACCCTCAACCAGTTGCTGGTGGAGATGGACGGCTTCGAAATGAACGATGGCATCATCGTCATTGCCGCCACCAACCGTCCGGACGTGCTCGACCCGGCGCTGCTGCGCCCGGGCCGCTTCGACCGCCAGGTGGTGGTCGGCCTGCCGGACATCCGCGGCCGCGAACAGATCCTCAAGGTGCACATGCGCAAGGTGCCGGTCGGCGAGAACGTCAACCCGGCGGTCATTGCCCGTGGTACCCCTGGTTTTTCCGGCGCCGACCTGGCCAACCTGGTCAACGAGGCCTCGCTGTTTGCCGCGCGTTCCAACAAGCGCCTGGTCGAAATGAAAGAGTTCGAGCTGGCCAAGGACAAGATCATGATGGGCGCCGAGCGCAAGACCATGGTCATGTCCGAGAAAGAAAAGCAGAACACCGCCTACCATGAGGCTGGTCACGCCATTGTCGGTCGCCTGGTGCCCGAGCACGATCCGGTCTACAAGGTGTCGATCATCCCGCGTGGCCGTGCCCTGGGCGTGACCATGTTCCTGCCGGAAGAGGACCGTTACAGCCTGTCCAAGCGCGCCCTGATCAGCCAGATCTGCTCGCTGTACGGCGGTCGTATCGCGGAGGAAATGACCCTGGGCTTCGACGGTGTCACCACCGGCGCATCCAACGACATCATGCGTGCCAGCCAGATCGCCCGCAACATGGTGACCAAGTGGGGCCTGTCGGAAAAACTCGGCCCACTGATGTACGCGGAGGAAGAAGGCGAGGTGTTCCTGGGCCGCAGTGCCGCCAGCCAGCACGCCAGCGTTTCCGGCGAAACCGCCAAGCTGATCGACTCGGAAGTGCGCAGCATCATCGACCAGTGCTATGCCACGGCCAAGCAGCTGCTGACCGACAATCGAGACAAGCTCGATGCCATGGCCGAAGCCTTGATGAAATATGAGACCATCGACGCCGAGCAGATTGACGATATCATGGCCGGCCGTACCCCTCGCGAACCGCGCGACTGGGATGATGACTCTGCTTCGGGCAAGCCTGCCGCCCAGGGTGATCGCCCAGAATCGCCGATCGGCGGTCCAGCGGCTCAACACTAAGGGCACCTATGAGCTCAGTGCAGTACCCGACCCGGTTGCCTTGCGGCAACCGGGTTCTTGATTTGTCGCGTACCCATGTCATGGGTATCCTAAACGTCACCCCTGATTCCTTCTCTGATGGCGGGCGCTTCAGTCAGCGCGACGAAGCGTTGCGTCATGCCGAAGCAATGGTGGCGGCCGGCGCCACGCTGGTCGACATCGGCGGTGAGTCCACGCGGCCAGGCGCGCGCGCGGTGTCGGTGACCGAGGAGCTGGAACGAGTGGCCCCCATGGTCGAGGCCATCAACAGCCGCCTTGACGTTGTTATCTCGGTCGATACCTCCACACCGGCGGTCATGCGTGAAGCCGCGCGTCTCGGTGCCGGGCTGATCAATGACGTGCGGGCGCTGGAGCGCGATGGCGCGCTGGATGCTGCTGCGGACACCGGGCTGCCGGTGTGTCTCATGCACATGCGCGGCGAGCCGGGGAACATGCAGGACGACCCGCAGTACGAAGATGTGACCGCCGACGTCACGCGGTACCTTGAACAGCGGATGGTCGCCTGCGCTGCGGCGGGCATCGATGCAAGCAGAATCATCCTTGACCCGGGCTTTGGTTTCGCCAAGACGCTGGCGCACAACCTCAGCCTGTTCAAGCATATGGAAGCGCTCTATCGCCTGGGGCGCCCGCTACTTGTGGGTGTGTCACGAAAGAGCATGATCGGCCTGACGCTGGAACGTCCGGTCGGCGAGCGGTTGTACGGCAGCCTGGCGCTGGCGGCGTTGGCCATGACCAAGGGGGCGAGCATCCTGCGTGTCCATGACGTGGCCGAAACCGTTGATGTGGTGCGCATGATCGCTGCGGTGCAAAACGCCGAATAAGAACATTGGAGTCCCTATGAGCAGAAAATACTTTGGTACCGACGGCATTCGTGGCCGCGTCGGCGAATACCCGATTACGCCCGACTTCATGCTGAAGCTCGGCTGGGCAGCCGGCATGGCGTTCCGCAAGCAGGGCCACTGCCGGGTGCTGGTGGGCAAGGACACGCGGATCTCCGGCTACATGTTCGAGTCCGCACTCGAAGCTGGCCTGTCTGCGGCGGGTGCCGACGTGATGCTGCTCGGGCCGATGCCGACGCCGGCCATTGCCTACCTGACGCGTACCTTCCACGCCGAAGCGGGTATCGTCATCAGTGCCTCGCACAACCCACACGATGACAACGGCATCAAGTTCTTCTCGGGCCAGGGGACCAAGCTGCCTGACGAAGTCGAGCTGATGATCGAAGAGCTGCTCGACCAGCCGATGACCGTGGTCGAGTCGAGCAAACTGGGCAAGGTGTCGCGCATCAACGATGCTGCAGGCCGCTACATCGAGTTCTGCAAGAGCAGCGTGCCCAGCAGCACCAGCTTCGATGGACTCAAGCTGGTGGTCGATTGCGCCCATGGTGCCACCTACAAGGTTGCGCCAAGCGTGTTCCGCGAGCTGGGTGCCGAGGTGACCGTGCTGCATGCGCAGCCGGACGGGCTGAACATCAATGAAAACTGCGGTTCGACCCATATCGAATCGCTGCAGGCCGCTGTGCTGGTAGGGCATGCCGACCTGGGTATCGCTTTTGACGGTGACGGCGACCGGGTGCTGATGGTCGACCACACTGGTGCGATCGTCGACGGTGACGAGCTGCTGTTCATCATTGCCCGCGACTTGCAGGACCGTGGCAAGCTGCAGGGTGGTGTGGTGGGTACGCTGATGAGCAACCTGGGCCTGGAGCTTGCGCTGAAGGACCTGGAAATTCCGTTCGTGCGGGCCAAGGTCGGTGACCGTTACGTCATGGCCGAGCTGCTGGAGCGTGAGTGGCTGGTCGGGGGTGAAAACTCGGGTCACGTCGTTTGCTGCAACCACACGACTACTGGCGATGCAATCATTGCCGCGCTGCAGGTATTGATGGCGCTCAAGCGTCGTGGCGAAACTTTGGCCCAGGCCCGTCAGGCCCTGCGCAAGTGCCCACAGGTGCTGATCAACGTGCGTTATGGTGCCAGCAAGGTCGACCCCCTGCAGCACCCGTCGGTCAAGGAAGCCAGTGCCAAGGTGACCGAAGCGTTGGCTGGCCGTGGTCGCGTGCTGCTGCGCAAATCCGGTACCGAGCCTCTGGTGCGGGTCATGGTCGAGGGTGAAGACGAAAGCCAGGTGCGTGCCCATGCCGAAGCGTTGGCCAAACTGGTCGGCGAAGTTTGTGTCTGAAGGCGCTTGCCAGCGCAGATAGGGTTGGGTACTATCTGCGCCCACTTTGACCGACGAGGTAAAGCATGCGTCGCCCCATGGTAGCTGGTAACTGGAAGATGCACGGTACCCGCGCTAGCGTCGCTGAGCTGACCGAAGGCTTGAGAAATCTGGCCTTGCCGAGCGGAGTGGAAGTCGCGGTGTTCCCACCGGCCTTGTTCATCAATCAAGTGATCGATGGTCTGGCAGATAAGGGAATCATCGTCGGCGCACAGAATTCTGCAATACAGCCCGAACAGGGTGCGCTGACCGGGGAAGTTGCTCCGGAGCAGCTGGTTGAAGCAGGTTGCAAGTTGGTTCTGATTGGTCATTCGGAGCGTCGCCAGCTTATTGGTGAAACTGACGAAGTGCTCAATCGCAAGTTTGCAGCCGCTCAGGCCAAAGGTTTGAAGCCAGTGCTTTGTATCGGGGAAACCCTTGAAGAGCGCGAGGCCGGCAAAACGCTCGAAGTTGTCGGGCGTCAACTAAGCAGTATCATCGAAGCCTTCGGTGTTAAAGCTTTTGCCAATGCAGTAATTGCCTATGAGCCTGTATGGGCCATCGGCACGGGCCTTACGGCCACGCCACAGCAGGCCCAGGATGTGCATGCCGCCATCCGCGGCCAGCTGGCGGCAGAAGATGCTGAAGTAGCTGCGAAGGTGCAGCTGCTCTACGGCGGCAGCGTGAAGGCGGCCAATGCGGCCGAACTGTTCGGCATGCCGGATATCGATGGGGGGCTCATTGGTGGAGCTTCCCTGAACGCAGACGAATTCGGTGCAATTTGTCGCGCCGCAGGAAACTGAACAAATGCTGGAAACAGTCATCGTTGTTTTTCATCTGTTGGCAGCGCTGTCGCTTGTAGTGCTGGTTCTGTTGCAACAGGGTAAGGGTGCGGAAGCAGGCGCATCTTTCGGCGCGGGTGCTTCAAATACCGTGTTCGGGAGCCAGGGTTCTGCAACCTTCCTGAGTAAATTAACCGCTGTACTCGCTGCCACTTTCTTTTTGACAGCACTTGGGTTAGGATACTTCGCGAAGCAACAAGCTCACCAGCTTAGCCAAGCAGGTCTTCCAGATCCAGCAGTGCTAGAAGTGAAAGAGCCGCAGAAACCGGCAGTTAATGATGATGTACCGGTGCTCCAGCAGCAGAAGAGCGAAACCACCACTAACACTGGTGATGTACCTCCTCCGGCACAAGAGCAGAAATAACGGGTTTCAAGTAGTAGTATTGCCGAGGTGGTGGAATTGGTAGACACGCAACCTTGAGGTGGTTGTGCCCATAGGGTGTAGGGGTTCGAGTCCCCTTCTCGGTACCAATTAAAGCTTGAGAGCCCGCTTTAGCGGGCTTTCTTGCAGGTGAAGGTTCGGATTTGACCCTTGAGAGGGTTCGGTCTTATACTTTTGCCCCAGCTTTGTCGCGGGGTGGAGCAGCTTGGTAGCTCGTCGGGCTCATAACCCGAAGGTCGTTGGTTCAAATCCAGCCCCCGCAACCAGCTTCAGCGGAGCCCCTTTTCAGGGGCTTTTTGCTAACCGAACAGTTTTCGGCGTCGTTGTCCAACGGCGCTTTCAGGGATGGGCGCTTTGCCCATTTTTTATTTGCACAGCATGCACGAGGGGGTTCAGGTGTCGAGCAAGCTAGAACAGTTGCAGGCCTTGTTGGCCCCGGTTGTCGAGGGTCTGGGCTATCAATGCTGGGGGATCGAATACGTTTCCCAGGGTAAGCATTCGGTACTGCGCATCTACATCGACAAGGAAGGCGGCATCCTGGTGGACGACTGTGAAGCGGTCAGCCGTCAGGCCAGCGCAATCCTCGACGTAGAAGATCCGATCAGCAGTGAGTACACCCTCGAGGTGTCTTCTCCAGGCATGGATCGCCCACTGTTCACTCTGGAACAGTTTGCCTCGCATGCCGGCGAACAAGTGAAGATCAAGCTGCGCTCACCCTTTGAGGGTCGTCGTAACTTCCAGGGCCTTCTCCGCGGTGTGGAGGAGCAGGACGTGGTGGTCCAGGTGGACAATCAAGAATTCCTGTTGCCGATCGATTCGATCGACAAGGCCAATATTATTCCCAGTTTTGACTGAGACGTGCCGGGCCCGGCGGACTATCCGGGCCCAATGGCTTGCGCAAGGCGAGGCGTACGATGAGCAAAGAAGTACTGCTGGTTGTTGAATCGGTATCCAACGAAAAAGGTGTACCGCCCGGCGTCATTTTCGAAGCGCTGGAAGTGGCCCTGGCCACTGCAACCAAAAAACGTTTTGAAGACGAAGTCGACCTGCGTGTGGAAATCAACCGCCACACCGGTAGCTACGAGACCTTCCGTCGCTGGACCGTGGTCGACGAAGCCGATCTTGATGATCCGGCGATCGAGACCTGGCTGGACAAGATCAAGGACACCCACCCTGAAGCCAAGGTCGGTGACGTGATCGAAGAGAAGATCGAGTCGATCGAGTTCGGCCGTATCGCCGCCCAGACCGCCAAGCAGGTCATCGTGCAGAAGGTCCGTGAGGCCGAGCGTGCCCAGGTGGTCGATGCCTACCGCGAACGCGTTGGCGAGATCATTTCCGGTACCGTCAAGAAGGTTACCCGCGACAACGTCATTGTTGACCTGGGCAACAACGCCGAGGCCCTGCTGGCCCGCGAAGACATCATTCCGCGCGAAACCTTCCGTGTTGGCGTGCGCCTGCGTGCGCTGCTGAAGGAAATTCGCACTGAAAACCGTGGCCCACAGCTGATCCTGTCGCGTACCGCGCCACAGATGCTGATCGAGCTTTTCCGCATTGAAGTGCCGGAAATTGCCGAGGGCCTCATCGAAGTCATGGCTGCTTCCCGTGATCCGGGTTCGCGAGCCAAGATCGCCGTCCGCTCCAAGGACAAGCGCATCGACCCGCAAGGTGCCTGTATCGGCATGCGTGGTTCGCGCGTCCAGGCCGTATCCGGGGAGCTGGGGGGTGAGCGTGTGGATATCGTCCTGTGGGACGATAACCCGGCGCAGTTCGTCATCAACGCCATGTCGCCGGCCGAAGTCGCGGCGATCATCGTTGATGAAGATGCCCATGCCATGGACATCGCCGTCGCCGAGGACAACCTGGCCCAGGCCATTGGCCGTGGTGGTCAGAACGTTCGCCTGGCCAGCCAGCTGACCGGCTGGACCCTGAACGTGATGACCGAGAAGGATATCCAGGCCAAGCAGCAGGCCGAAACCGGTGACATCCTGCGCAATTTCATCGATGAACTGGAAGTCGACGAGGAGCTGGCCCAAGTGCTGGTCGACGAAGGCTTCACCAGCCTCGAAGAAATTGCCTACGTACCGTTGGAAGAAATGCTCAACATCGATGGCTTTGACGAAGAAATCGTCAATGAGCTCCGCGCTCGAGCCAAGGACCGTTTGTTGACCAAGGCCATCGCTACCGAAGAAAAACTGGCAGATGCCCACCCAGCCGAAGACCTGCTCTCCCTCGAGGGCATGGACAAGGACCTGGCGGCGGAACTGGCGGTGCGCGGCGTGGTTAACCGCGAAGACCTGGCCGAGCAGTCGATTGACGATCTGCTCGACATCGACGGCATCGACGAAGAGCGTGCCGGCAAGTTGATCATGGCCGCCCGAGCCCACTGGTTCGAGTAATTAGGCGCGGCCTGAGGAGAGAAGTGCATGACGCAAGTCACGGTGAAAGAACTGGCCCAAGAGGTCGAGGCACCGGTAGAGCGCCTGCTGCAGCAGATGCGTGAGGCAGGTCTGCCGCACACCGACGCCGGTCAGGTAGTGACCGACAATGAGAAGCAGACCCTGCTGACTCATTTGAAGAGCAGCCACAAGAGCAAGGCGGAAGAGCCGCGCAAGATTACCTTGCAGCGCAAAACCACCAGCACCCTGCGTGTCGCCGGTAGCAAGAGCATCAGCGTAGAAGTACGCAAGAAGAAAGTATTCGTGCAGCGCAGCCCGGAAGAAATCCAGGCTGAGCAAAAGCGTGAGTTGGAAGAGCGTCGCGCGGCCGAAAACGCCGCTCGCGAGAAGGTCGAGGCCGAAGTTCGCCAGCGCAACGAAGAGCAGGCTCGCCGTCAGGCTGCCGAAACCGCTGCTTCCGCACCTGCGCCTGCTGCCAAGCCAGAGCCGGCACCTGCCGCTGCCCCGGCCCCGGTAGTTGCCGACGCCCCGGCCTCCGAAGACGCCGCAGCCCGTGCTGCCGAGCGCAAGAAGGACGAAGCCCGTCGTAACGAAGGTCGCACCCGTGACGAAGACCGTCGCGGTGGCGAGCGTCGTGGCGAGGCCCCGCGCGTGTCGATCAAGGTCAAGGTCAAGGAGAAGGAAAAGGCTCCGACGCCTCGTGCCGCGCCGCGCACCACCGATGAAGAGAGCGATGGCGTACGCCGTGGCCGCGGTGGCAAGAGCAAGCTGAAGAAACGCAACCAGCACGGCTTCCAGAACCCGACCGGTCCGGTCATTCGTGACGTGACCATCGGCGAGACCATCACCGTCTCGGAACTGGCCCAGCAGATGTCGGTCAAGGCCGCTGAAGTGGTCAAGTTCATGTTCAAGCTGGGTACCCCGGTCACCATCAACCAGGTGCTCGACCAGGAAACCGCGCAGCTGGTCGCCGAAGAACTGGGCCACAAGGTGACCCTGGTCAGCGATACCGCCCTGGAAGACTCCCTGGCCGAATCGCTGAAATTCGAAGGCGAAGTCGAATCGCGTGCCCCGGTCGTTACCGTCATGGGTCACGTTGACCACGGCAAGACCTCGCTGCTCGATTACATCCGTCGTGCCAAGGTTGCCGCAGGCGAAGCCGGTGGTATTACCCAGCACATCGGTGCCTACCACGTGGAAACCGACCGCGGCATGGTCACCTTCCTCGATACCCCGGGCCACGCTGCGTTCACCGCAATGCGTGCCCGTGGTGCCAAGGCCACCGACATCGTCATCCTGGTGGTGGCAGCGGACGACGGCGTGATGCCGCAGACTCGCGAAGCCGTTCAGCATGCCAAGGCAGCCGGCGTTCCGCTGGTGGTCGCGGTGAACAAGATCGACAAGCCGGGTGCCGACATCGACCGCATCCGCAACGAGCTGGCCGTCGAAGGCGTGACCTCCGAGGACTGGGGTGGTGACACTCCGTTCGTCAAGGTTTCGGCGAAGATGGGTACCGGCGTCGACGAGCTGCTCGAAGCCGTCCTGCTGCAGGCCGAGATCCTCGAGCTGACCGCAACCCCGACCGCTCCAGGTCGTGGCGTGGTCGTCGAATCGCGCCTGGACAAGGGCCGTGGCCCGGTGGCCACCATCCTGGTTCAGGACGGTACCCTGCGTCAGGGCGACATGGTCCTGTGCGGCTCCAACTATGGCCGCGTGCGCGCCATGCTCGACGAGAACGGCAAGCCTGTGAAGGAAGCCGGCCCGTCGATCCCGGTCGAGATTCTCGGCCTGGACGGTACCCCGGAAGCCGGTGACGAGCTGTCCGTGGTGGCCGACGAGAAGAAGGCCCGTGAAGTGGCCCTGTTCCGTCAGGGCAAGTACCGCGAGGTCAAGCTGGCCCGTGCTCACGCCGGCAAGCTGGAAAACATCTTCGAGACCATGGGTCAGGAAGAGAAGAAGACCCTCAACATCGTCCTCAAGACCGACGTGCGTGGTTCCCTGGAAGCACTGCAGGGCTCGCTGTCTGGCCTGGGCAACGACGAAGTTCAGGTACGCGTGATCGGTGGCGGCGTCGGTGGTATCACCGAAAGCGATGCCAACCTGGCGCTGGCTTCGAATGCAGTACTGTTCGGCTTCAACGTGCGTGCCGATGCCGGCGCGCGCAAGATCGTCGAGCAGGAAGGTCTGGATATGCGTTACTACAACGTGATCTACGACATCATCGAAGACGTCAAGAAGGCCCTGACCGGCATGCTCGGCAGCGATGTTCGCGAGAACATCCTGGGTGTCGCCGAAGTGCGTGATGTGTTCCGTTCGCCGAAGTTCGGCGCCATCGCTGGCTGTATGGTCATCGAGGGTACCGTGTACCGCAACCGTCCGATTCGCGTCCTGCGCGAAGACGTTGTGATCTTCGAAGGCGAGCTGGAATCGCTGCGTCGCTTCAAGGACGACGCCTCCGAAGTCCGTTCGGGCATGGAGTGCGGTATTGGCGTGAAGAGCTACAACGACGTCAAGGTCGGCGACAAGATCGAAGTCTTCGAGAAAGTCCAGGTGGCTCGTACCCTGTAAGGGGCGAGCGTGGTGCAGGCCCCGCCCCAGGGCGGCTGGCAGCACCTCTGAAGGTAGCGCCCGGTCAGGCTTCAGCCTGACCGGGCGTTTGCCGCTTTAAGTTACAGGTAGCAAGAATGGCAAAAGAATATAGCCGTACCCAACGCATCGGCGACCAGATGCAGCGCGAGCTGTCGGAGCTGATCCGCCGTGAAGTCAAAGACCCGCGCGTCGGCCTGGTGACCATCACGGCCGTCGACGTCAGCCGCGACCTTGGCCACGCCAAGGTGTTCATCACCGTGATGGGCGCTGACGGCACCGACGCCGTACCGCAGACCCTCAAGGCCCTGACCAGCGCCGCGAGCTTCCTGCGCCTGCACCTGGGCCGGGTAATGCAACTGCGCAGCGTGCCGCAACTGCATTTCCACTTCGACGAAAGCGTCAGCCGTGGTGCCCACCTGTCGGCACTGATCGAGCGCGCGGTCGCCGAAGACCGTCAGCACAAGGATGCCGACAAGCCGGACACCGAGGAGTAAGCGGTGGCCCAGGTCAAACGTATCCGCCGCAACGTCAGCGGCATCATCCTGCTCGACAAGCCGCTGGGCTTCACTTCCAACGCTGCGCTGCAAAAGGTGCGCTGGCTGCTCAATGCGGAAAAGGCCGGCCACACCGGCAGCCTCGACCCGTTGGCCACCGGCGTGCTGCCGCTGTGCTTTGGCGAAGCGACCAAGTTTTCGCAGTACCTGCTCGATTCGGACAAGGGCTACGAAACGGTCATGCAGATGGGGCAGACGACCAACACCGGCGATGCCGAAGGTGAAGTGCTGCAGACCCGCGAAGTGACCGTTGGTCGTGCCGACATCGAGGCACTGCTGCCGCGTTTCCGTGGCCAGATCAGCCAGATACCGCCGATGTACTCGGCGCTCAAGCGTGACGGCCAGCCACTGTACAAGCTGGCACGTGCAGGAGAGGTAGTGGAGCGCGAAGCGCGTTCTGTTACTATTGGCCGCTTGGAGTTGCTCGAGTGCGGAGGCACCCGTGCACGGTTGAGCGTAGGATGCAGCAAAGGCACCTATATCCGCACCTTGGTGGAGGATATCGGCGAGGCCCTTGGCTGCGGCGCCTATGTCGCCGAGCTGCGCAGGACCCAGGCCGGGCCCTTCGTGCTGGCACAGACGGTCACCCTCGAGGAACTCGAACAGGCCCACGCCGAAGGTGGTAACGAAGCGCTCGACCGCTTCCTGATGCCTTCGGACAGCGGCCTGCAGGACTGGCCACTGGTGTGCCTGTCCGAGCACAGTGCGTTCTACTGGCTGCATGGCCAGGCGGTACGCGCGCCGGACGCACCCCAATTTGGCATGGTTCGGGTACAGGATCACAATGCGCGCTTCATCGGTATCGGTGAAGTGAGCGAAGACGGGCGCATTGCGCCGCGTCGGCTGATTCGGTCGGAATGACCGAAACCGTAGGGCCAGGCAACCGCCAGACCCCACGGCAACAAGGGTGGCTGTCAGTAGGCACGGTCACACCTTTTTTATTAATACAGGGATTTGTCCCTGGCCTATTGGACCCCGCGTGCGGGATCCGTTATCAGGAGAAGCCACATGGCCCTCAGCGTTGAAGAAAAAGCTCAGATCGTTGCCGAATACCAGCAAGCCGCCGGCGATACCGGTAGTCCGGAAGTGCAGGTTGCTCTGCTGACCGCCAACATCAACAAGCTGCAAGGCCACTTCAAGGCCAACGACAAAGACCACCACTCCCGTCGTGGTCTGATCCGTATGGTCAACCAGCGTCGTAAGCTGCTGGATTACCTGAAGGGCAAAGACACCACTCGTTACAGCGCCCTGATCGGTCGCCTGGGTCTGCGTCGCTAATAGCGGCCCGGACAGTGGTGTGCATGGCGTGTCGCAGGCTTCGGCAGGGCTGTTTTGCAGTGCTGCCGTCGGACACGCCACGCGTATCTCCGAGGTTGGCAGCCTGGCAATGCTGAGCGGATCTTCCGCTTGGCGCCAGGCTCCCAGCCTCGTGTTGTATCTGGACGGTCAATGGGGCCGATTCCCCGTTCTGCCCAAGAATTCGCAAGAAACCAGTTCCCCCAGAGCCACTGAAAAAAGGTAGGAAACCGTGAACCCGGTAATCAAGAAATTCCAGTTCGGTCAGTCGACCGTTACTCTCGAAACGGGCCGTATTGCCCGTCAGGCAACCGGCGCCGTGCTGGTTACCGTCGACAACGACGTCACCGTGCTGGTGACCGTGGTCGGTGCCAAGCAGGCCGACCCAGGCAAGGGCTTCTTCCCGCTGTCGGTCCACTACCAGGAAAAGACCTACGCCGCCGGCAAGATCCCGGGTGGCTTCTTCAAGCGTGAAGGCCGTCCTTCCGAGAAAGAGACGCTGACCTCGCGCCTGATCGACCGTCCGATCCGCCCGCTGTTCCCTGAAGGCTTCATGAACGAAGTGCAGGTCGTCTGCACCGTGGTCTCCACCAGCAAGAAGACCGACCCGGACATCGCCGCGATGATCGGTACTTCGGCTGCCCTGGCCATTTCCGGCATTCCGTTCGAAGGCCCGATCGGTGCCGCCCGCGTCGCCTTCCACGAAAGCACCGGCTACCTGCTGAACCCGACCTACGAGCAACTGGCTGCCTCGAGCCTGGACATGGTCGTTGCCGGTACCGAATCGGCTGTACTGATGGTCGAATCGGAAGCCAAAGAGCTGACCGAAGACCAGATGCTGGGCGCTGTGCTGTTCGCCCACGACGAATTCCAGGCCGTGATCCAGGCCGTCAAGGAACTGGCCGCCGAAGCCGGCAAGCCAACCTGGGACTGGCAGCCAGCCCCGGCCAACACCGAGCTGATGAACCTGGTGCGTGCCGAGTTCGGCGAAGCCGTTTCGCAGGCCTACACCATCACCCAGAAGGCCGATCGCTACAACCGCCTGGGCCAGCTGCGTGACGAGGCCGTTGCCCGTCTGAGCAACGAAGAGACCGGCCCATCCGCCGCTGCCATCAAAGAGATCTTCGGCGAGCTGGAATACCGCACCGTCCGCGAGAACATCGTCAACGGCAAGCCGCGTATCGACGGCCGTGACACCCGCACCGTGCGCCCGCTGAACATCGAAGTCGGCGTCCTGCCGAAAACCCACGGTTCGGCACTGTTTACCCGTGGCGAGACCCAGGCCCTGGTGGTCGCGACCCTGGGTACTGCCCGTGACGCGCAACTGCTGGACACCCTGGAAGGCGAGAAGAAAGACGCCTTCATGCTGCACTACAACTTCCCACCGTTCTCGGTAGGTGAGTGCGGCCGCATGGGCGGCGCTGGCCGTCGTGAAATCGGTCACGGCCGCCTGGCCCGTCGTGGCGTGCAAGCCATGCTGCCGAGCGACAGCGAGTTCCCGTACACCATCCGCGTAGTTTCGGAAATTACCGAATCCAACGGCTCCAGCTCCATGGCTTCGGTGTGTGGTGCTTCCCTGGCGCTGATGGACGCTGGCGTGCCGATGAAGGCACCGGTTGCCGGTATCGCCATGGGCCTGGTCAAGGAAGGTGACAAGTTCGCCGTCCTGACCGACATCCTGGGTGACGAAGACCACCTGGGCGACATGGACTTCAAGGTAGCCGGAACCGCCAAAGGCGTCACCGCGCTGCAGATGGACATCAAGATCAACGGCATCACCGAAGAGATCATGGAGATCGCTCTGGGCCAGGCCCTGGAAGCGCGCCTGAACATCCTTGGCCAGATGAACCAGATCATCGCCCAGTCGCGCAGCGAGCTGTCGGCCAATGCCCCGACCATGATCGCGATGAAGATCGACACCGACAAGATCCGGGACGTCATCGGCAAGGGCGGCGCCACCATTCGCGCTATCTGCGAAGAGACCAAGGCTTCGATCGATATCGAAGACGACGGCTCGATCAAGATCTTCGGCGAAACCAAGGAAGCGGCAGATGCTGCCAAGCAGCGCATCCTGGGCATCACCGCCGAGGCCGAGATCGGCAAGATCTACGTCGGCAAGGTCGAGCGCATCGTCGACTTCGGCGCCTTCGTCAACATCCTGCCGGGCAAGGACGGCCTGGTGCACATCTCCATGCTGAGCGATGCTCGCGTCGAGAAAGTCACCGACGTGCTCAAGGAAGGCCAGGAAGTCGAAGTGCTGGTACTGGACGTGGACAACCGCGGCCGTATCAAGCTGTCGATCAAAGACGTTGCCGCGGCCAAGGCCTCGGGCGTCTAAGCGACTGCCTTGCCATGGAAAGAGGGCCCTTCGGGGCCCTTTTTCATGCGCCAAAGGAAACTTTTGTGGACTTGCATCTTGCATGCAGGTTGACCGCGCACATTGCAAATTGCACGACCCTGCTTGCTGTATGTTTTCGCTAACCCTTTGATTTGCAAGGGCACAAGCGAAACGCTAAAGCTGGCATAGCGCATGCAACTACTCTTGTACCCTGTCGCCAGGACATACGGCGCAGACCTTTCGAAAAACAGGAGTGACTCACATGAAGAAGTTCGCCATTGCTGCCGCTACTGCTACCGCTCTGACCCTGACCATGGCCAACGGCGCTTTCGCTGCAGAGCCAACCCAGGCTCCAGTCATGTTGGCCGCCAATACCGTGGACAACGCCAAGCAGGAAGGTTCTGACACCTGGATCACCACCAAGGTGAAAGCGGACTTGCTGACTGAAAAAGGTATTCCAGGCAGCGACATCAAAGTCGAAACCAGCCAAGGCGTCGTCTCGCTGTCGTCTGACGTGGCAGTGACTCAGTCCCAGAAAGAAGAAGCCGTTCGCATCACCAAGAACATCAAAGGCGTCAAGAGTGTCATGTCTGACGGCCTGAAAACCGAGTAAGGAACGTCCCGTCGGCCAAATGGATTTGGCCACCTTTGCTCCAGGCCCCGGCTTCTTGCCGGGGCTTTTCATTTTGCGCCTAGAACACCGGATTACGCGCAACCACATCACTTTCGAGGCATTCCTGTTCGAGTATCAGCGGTTCGACCAAGGGCCGGCTGTCACGAAAGTGCGCGGTCTGGGTGTGCGCTTCATACGCCTGGTCATCGCGATAGATCTCGTATAGGTAGATCAGCTCCGGATCGACCCGGTCCTGCGACACATCGAACACCAGGCAACCGGGTTCGGTAGCGACGGAAGCCGCTGCGTTGACCTTGATCGCGTTAAGAAAATCCTCTGCGCAACCGGGCTTCACCCGGGTCTTGATGAACAGGCTATACACAAGACGTTCCTTTTGTTCTAAATTCGATTTCGAATTGTATACAAAAAAGGAGCCTTGCCAATGTCTGAATTGCCTGCCCGCCCTGGTCGTCTGAACGGCCTGCGCCACATTGCCTTGCTGGTACCCAACCTGGAGGAGTGTGAGCGCTTCTATGTCGATGTGCTCGGCATGGAAGTGCTGAATCGCGCCAACGAGGACCTGGTGTACCTGACCTGTGGTAACGACAACCTGTCGCTGGGGCGCGGGGCAGGGGCGGCCAATGGCTTGCAGACCCTTGACCATTATGGGTTCATCGTCGACAGCGTGGAGGAGCTGGAGGCTTGGTACCAGTACTTCAAGGCACGCGGCGTGACCTTGCTCGACAAGCCATTCAACCACGGCGACGGCGCGCGCAGCTTCCACCTGTTGGACCCGGCTGGGAACAAGGTGCAGCCGCTGTATCACCCGGCGGTGTCGGGGCAGCGTCTGGCGTGAACCTGTATCGGCCCTTTGTGGCTAAAGCCGCTCCTACAGGCCTGTGCGGTTGCCTGTAGGAGCGGCTTTAGCCGCCAAGGGCCAGCCCTGCTGACACCGTTTATTCTGCATCCAGGTGCATCGGCGTCACCACCCGCCCGTCGCTCTCGGGCTGCCCAAGGTTGGTATCAATGAAATACACCCGGTCATCTTCCAGCTGGCCCTTGTCCACCAGGTAATCCTTGATACTGCTGGCCCGCTCCTGGCCCAGTGTACGCAGCAGCGCTGTACTCTCGGCCCAGGACTTGATCACCGCCTCGCGCAATTTGGCCGTGCGCTCTTCGCGGCCCAGTTGCTCCCATTCGGCAGGTGGTTGCTGCTTCAGGCGGTTGCGGTAGATGCCTTCCAGCATCGCCGGTTTGTCACTGTCATCGACCACCAGCATGGATGCATTGGCCGGCACCTTGTCACCCCGGCGCTGCAGGATCTTGTACCAGGTAGCCTGGTATTCGCGTTCCAGCCGCTGCTGGGCGATCAGCGGGCCGTCACTGGCCTGGGCGCTGGTGCCTTCGATTTCCAGGCGCAGTTCCGGACGTTCCTTCAGGGCCGAGGCCAGCTTGTCCAGCGAGGCCTGGGCGTCCTGGCCAAGCTCGCTGGAGCCCGGGGCGAAGGCCACGCTGCCCAGGTCTTCCGAGCCGCCGCCAGTAACCAGCCCGCCAATGAACTTGAACGGCGCCTGTGCTGCGCGCAGCACCAGGTTGCGCAGGGTCTGCCAGACGATCGGCATTACGCTGAACTGCGGGTTGTTGAGGTCGCCGGACACCGGCAGCTCGATCGAGATCTTGCCCTCGGTATCCTTCAGCAACGCTACTGCCAGGCGGATCGGCAGGTCCACTGCGTCCGGGCTGTCGACCTTCTCGCCCAGTTGCAGCTGCTCCACCACCACTTTGTTCTCGGCCTTGAGCTGGCCATTGGTGATGAGGTAATGCAGGTCGAGGTTGAGCCGCCCCTTGCGGATGCGGAAGCCGGCGAACTTGCCGGAGTAAGGCGTCAGGGTGGTCAGCTCGACACGCTTGAAGCTGGTGGCGATGTCCAGGCTGGCCAACGGGTTGAACGGGTTGAGTGCGCCCTTGATGGTAACTGGCGCGTAGCGGTCGACCTTGCCCTTGACGTCGACCTTGGCCGGTACCGGCTTGCGATTGTCGATGGTGCCGACCTGGCCGTTGAGCTGCTGGATGGCGGTGGCGAAGTTGGGCGTGAGGGACAGGTCGGCGAAGTTGGCCGAGCCGTCGTTGATGTCGATCTGGCCGATGTGGATGCCCAGCGGCTTGCCACTGCTGGCCGGCGCCGGCTTGGCCTGGGCCTGGGCCGGTGCGCCGGCCGGCTGCGGGATCAGCAGGTCATTGATGTTGGTGCTACGGTCTTCGTTGATGATGAAGCGTGCATAAGGCTGCTGCAGGGTCACCTTGTCGATCGACAGCGCATCGCCATGCACATAGGACAGGCCATCGACATTCACCTGTTGCCATTTTACGAAATCGCGGCTCTTGATGGTGTCGAGGGTATGCAGCTGGCTCACCTGTGCCTTGCCGGTGACGTTGAAGGCCAGTGGTGCGGTGTTCTTCAGGTCGACATTGAGGTCGCTGGAGAGCATGCCACTGCGCAGTTCCAGAAGGATGAACGGGCTGATATAGGCCTGGGCGACGCGCAGGTCGATGTCGCGGGTGCTGACATCCAGCTTGGCCCAGATCGGCGCCAGGTTGACCTGACCGGTTGCCTGCAGCTTGCCTTGTCTACCCACGCCAGTATCGAGCTTGAGGGTGAAGGGTGACTGGTTGAGGCTGTCGAACCCTTGCAGGTCGGCGTTGAGCGGGCCCACGTCGAGGGCCACCGGCTCCTTCTGCGTGCGGTCTGCCAGGTGCACCAGGTAGTTACGCAGTTGCACGTCCTTGAGCAGTACCTGCCAGGGTTTGCCCGGTTCTTTGGCCGCTTGCTCTTGGGCCGTGGGCTCGGCGGCGGCCGGTTCGGCCTTTTCTTTCGGCGTGGCCTTGGCCGGCTGGCTGGCGAACAGCTTCTGCCAATCGAGCTGGCCGTCCTTTTCCAGCGCAGCCCAGGTTTCCAGTTTTTCGCTGCGGATCTTGCCTACCGTGACCAGTTGCTTGACCAGGTCGACTGAGGTCTCGCTCACCTCCAGGCTGGCCAGGCGAGCCAGCGGGCGGCCATCCGGCGCCTTGATGGCGAACGGTGCGATACGCAGCGAGGCGCTGTCCAGCAGCAGTTCGGTCTGCTTGGCGAGGTTGAGCTTGTAATGGGTGTCGAGGCTGACCACACCCTCTTCCAGCACCAGGGGCACGGCATCGCGTACATAAGGCCAGAACGCCTTCATCTTGCCTTCGGTGACTTTCAGCGTGCCCTCGGAGGCGATCGGCGCCAGGCTCAGCGTGCCTTTCCAGTCGATGCGCCCGCCATTCGGGCCGTTCGCCACCAAGGTCATGTCGGCATTGTCGTTGGGCAAGGTGCTGAGGTTCTTCAGCTCCAGGTTCATGTTGTCGTAGAGGAACTCGATCGGCTCGCTCGGGCGCTGGTCCTCGAAGTGCAGGTAGCCGTCGCTCAGCTTGATGCTGCCGATGCGCAGCGGGAACGGGTCGCTGGGCGGCTCGTCAGGCTTGGCTTCGCTGGCGGGGAGCTTGAACAGGCGGGTCAGGTTGAGGGTACCGTCCTTGGCGAACAGCACTTCGTTGCGCGGCTTGAGCAGTTCCACTGCGTCCAGGTGCAGGGCACCGCTCCACAGGCTGTCGAGCGAAAGATTGGCATACAGCCGCTCAAAGCCGACCTGTTCCTTGCCAGGCTCGCCGATCTGTAGGCCCCATAGCGTCAGTTCGAGGCTGAAGGGGTTGAGTTCGATCCGTTCAAGGTGGGCAGGCACCGTCGCGTACTGAGCCAACTGCTGGTTGGCGATGCGCAACGCGACACCGGGAAGGACGAGAAAGCCAAGAAGGCTGTAGAGGGCTACCAGGGCCAGCAGTGCGCCTGCGGCGCGAGTCAATCCTTTGTACATGTGTCGCTTCGTCTGTCTAAGCAGGAGAGCTTGGAGTATGGCACGTTAAATCAGTTCCGCAGCGGCGACCATTGGCCTTCATTCGATGCCCATGCGCCGTTTGGCCCGCTGTGCCGAGCCGTTGCGCATGGCCCAGCGCAGCACCGGCGCGGTGCGTAGCAGGCCCAGGCGAATGATGCGCTGCTGCAGCGTGCCGCGCTGCACGCCGAGCATGGCCTGGGCCCAGTCCGGTAACAGGTCGAGGCCAGCGTGCAGCATCAGCTTGGCCACCGGCTGTGCCAGGCGGCTGGGAGCGGGAGCATCGAGCAGGATCTCGAGCACCTGGCGGCTGCGGGCGTCGCAGTGCAACTGCGGGCGCATGTGTTGCAGGTAATGCTCGACCTGCTGGCGCGAACGCGGCACGTCGTGTGCACCCAGACGCTCGGCGATCAGTGCGATTTCTGCGTAATAGGCGTCCTGTTCGGCGGGTGCCAGCTGCGGATTGCAGTAACGCAGGTGGGCATTCAGGAAGCTGCTGACCTCCGCCACATGTACCCAGGTGAGCAAGTCTGGGTCGCTGGCGGCGTAAGAACGGCCGTCCGGTGCGGTACCGGTTACCTGCAGGTGGATGGTGCGAACCTTTTCAATCAGCCATTCGGCATCGCGGGTGGCGCCGAAGGTAGTGCCGGAGATGAACTGGCTGGTACGCCGCAGACGCCCGAGCAGGTCTTCACGGAAGTTGGAATGATCCCACACCCCGGCCAGGGCCAGCGGATGCAATAGCTGCAACATGAGGGCGCTGATGCCGCCCACCAGCATGCTCGGGAAGTCGCCATGCACTCGCCAGCTGATGCTGTGCGGGCCGAACAGGCCGGGGTCGCCCTTGGGGGATTCCAGGTCGAGCTGGCCGAGGGCCAGCCCGGTAAGGCTCATGACCTGGGTTTCGATGCGGCGGCGAAGGGCTTCCATGGCGACCTGTCATGCAGGGCGGCCACGCGAGCGGCCACCGGTTACTGGTTGAGGCGTTTGTCGATCAGGCCCTGTACCACGCTGGGGTCGGCCAGGGTCGAGGTATCGCCCAGGTTGTCCAGCTCGTTGCAGGCGATCTTGCGCAGTATACGCCGCATGATCTTGCCTGAGCGTGTCTTGGGCAGTGCCGGGGCCCACTGGATCAGCTCGGGTTTTGCGAAGCTGCCGATTTCCTTGCTGACCAGGGCCAGAAGTTCGGCCTTGAGCGCGTCGTCCGGCGTTACTCCGTTC
The DNA here is from genome assembly GCF_916618955.1 of Pseudomonas sp. Marseille-Q3773. Taxonomy (NCBI): domain Bacteria; kingdom Pseudomonadati; phylum Pseudomonadota; class Gammaproteobacteria; order Pseudomonadales; family Pseudomonadaceae; genus Pseudomonas; species Pseudomonas sp. Marseille-Q3773. The sequence continues at coordinate 3,640,793 of NZ_OU745390.1, read as the reverse complement.
ATCGTCGTGACAAAGGCGTAGACCCCCTGGCCCTTGAGGTCGTGGGGATAACCGACTACGGCTGCTTCAGCGACGCTGTCATGCAGCACCAGTGCGCTTTCCACTTCGGCAGTACCGATGCGGTGCCCGGAGACATTGATCACGTCATCGATGCGCCCGGTGATCCAGTAGTCGCCATCGGCGTCGCGGCGGGCGCCGTCGCCGGTGAAGTAATAGCCGGGCATGGGTTTGAAGTAGGTGTCGACCATGCGCTGATGGTCGCCATAGACGCTACGGATCTGCCCTGGCCAGCTGGCCTTGATGACCAGCAGGCCGGCCCCCGGGCCTTCGATCAGCTTGCCCTTGTCATCCAGCAGCAGCGGTTGCACGCCGAACATGGGCTGGCTGGCGCAGCCGGGCTTGAGCACCTGCGAGCCGGGCAGGGGAGTGATCATGATGCCGCCGGTCTCGGTTTGCCACCAGGTATCGACGATTGGGCAGCGCTTCTGTCCGACGGCTTCGAAATACCATTCCCAGGCTTCCGGGTTGATCGGCTCGCCGACGCTGCCGAGCAGGCGCAGGCTCTGGCGGGAGCTGCCCTGCAGCGGCCCGTCGCCTTCGCGCATCAGGGCGCGCAAGGCGGTTGGGGCGGTGTAGAAGATGTTCACCTTGTGCTTGTCCACCACCTGCCAGAAGCGCGAGGTGTCGGGGTAGTTGGGCACCCCTTCGAACATCAGCGAGATCGCGCCATTGGCCAGCGGGCCATAGATGATGTAGCTGTGGCCGGTGACCCAGCCGACGTCGGCGGTGCACCAGAACACCTCGCCGTCACGGTAGTCGAACACCACCTTGAAGGTAAGGGTGGCCTGCAGCAGATAACCGCCGGTGGTATGCAGCACGCCCTTGGGTTTGCCGGTGCTGCCGGAGGTATACAGGATGAACAGTGGGTCTTCGGCCTCCATCGGCTCGACAGGGCAATCGTCGCCGGCCTTATCCGTTACCTCGTGGTACCAAAGATCGCGGCCTTCGGCCCAGGCGACATCAGTACCCGTGCGGCGTACCACGAACACGCTGCTGACTGCCGGGCAGCTGACCAGCGCCTTGTCGACGTTCTGTTTCAGCGGGATGCGCTTGCCGCCGCGCACGCCTTCATCCGCCGTGATCACGGTGCGGCAATCGGCATCGAGAATGCGGTCGCGCAGGGCATCGGGCGAGAAACCACCGAATACCACCGAGTGGATGGCGCCGATGCGGGCGCAGGCGAGCATGGCAAAGGCGGCCTCGGGGATCATCGGCATGTAGATGCATACCCGGTCGCCTTTCTTCACCCCTCGCGCTTTCAGGGCATTGGCCAGGCGGCAGACCTGACGGTGCAGTTCCCGGTAGGTGATGGCCTTGGCATCCTTGGGGTCGTCACCTTCCCATAGCAACGCGGTCTGGTCGCCGCGCCGGGCCAGGTGGCGGTCGATGCAGTTGTAGCTGACATTCAGCTGGCCGCCGTCGAACCAGCGTGCCTGGCCGGTGTTCAGGTCGCACTGCTGCACGCTCGTCCAGGGCTTGATCCAGTCCAGGCGCCGGGCTTGCTCGGCCCAGAAAGTGTCGGGGTCGTCGACCGACTGGCGGTAGAGGCGGCGATAGTCATCGGGGGTGAGTGCGGCGGATTGGCTGACAGCCAGGGCCTGCGGGTAGTTGCGGATATCGAACATGGCGGGTGGTCCTGCTCTTGTAAGGGGCGATGGACTGCAACGGCTATTCGATAGGACAGTGTAGCTAGAGGTGGTGTTCCTTGGGGCCGGGCCCGGTCCCGGTAGACGCGGCCTTGTGTCGCGATGGGACGCGAAGCGGCCCCGACAATTGACGCACCAGCGCTGAAACCCCGGGGGCCGCTCTACGGCCCATCGCGACACAAGGCCGCTCCTGCACGGAGCGACCGAGTGGCGTTGGGATCAACCGCGGTGACGGCCGCGGAAGTAGTTGATCAGGCCCTGGGTGGAGCCGTCCTCGGCGCTGTCTTCCAGGCTGCCGACCAGGCGCTGGTAAACGCCCTTGCCCAACTCCTTGCCCAGTTCCACGCCCCACTGGTCGAAGGCGTTGATACCCCAGATCACGCTCTGCACGAAAACCTTGTGTTCGTACATCGCCACCAGGGCGCCCAGACGGCGCGGGCTGATGCGTTCCACAACCAGGGTGTTGCTCGGGCGGTTACCCGGGATCACCTTGTGTGGGGCCAGCTTCTCGATGTCCGCTTCATTCAGGCCCTTGGCGCGCAGCTCGGCTTCGGCTTCCTCGCGGGTCTTGCCCAGCATCAGCGCCTGGCTCTGCGACAGGCAGTTGGCGTACAGCCACTGATGATGATCGGCGACCGGGTTGAAGCTGACTACCGGCACGATGAAGTCGGCCGGGATCAGCTGGGTGCCCTGGTGCAGCAACTGGTGGTAGGCATGCTGGCCGTTGCAGCCGACGCCGCCCCAGATCACCGGGCCGGTATCGGTCTTCACCGGTTTGCCATCCTGCAGCACGCTCTTGCCGTTGGACTCCATGTCCAGCTGCTGCAGGTGCTTGGTGATGTTGCGCAGGTAATGGTCGTACGGCAGGATCGCGTGGCTGCTTGCGCCCCAGAAATTGCCGTACCAGACGCCCAGCAGGGCCAGCAGCACCGGCATGTTCTTTTCGAACGGTGCGGTCTGGAAGTGCTGGTCCATGGTGTAGGCACCGGACAGCAGTTCCTTGAAGTTGGCCATGCCGATGGCCAGGGCAATCGGCAGGCCGATGGCCGACCAAAGCGAGTAGCGCCCGCCGACCCAGTCCCACATCGGGAAGATGTTCTCTTCGCGGATACCGAAGGCCACGGCCGCGGCCTTGTTGCTGGAAACAGCGATGAAGTGGCGGTACAGCTCGGCTTCCGAACCGCCCTGGGCCAGGTACCAGGTGCGTGCGGCCATGGCGTTCTTCAGCGTCTCGAGGGTGTTGAACGACTTCGACGAGACAATGAACAGGGTGGTTTCAGCACGCAGGTTGGCCGACAGCTCGTGGAATTCACTGCCGTCGATGTTCGCCAGGTAGTGGCAGCGCACGCCGCGTTGGGCATACGGCAGTAGCGCTTCGGAAACCAGTTCGGGGCCGAGGAACGAACCACCGATGCCGATGTTGACCACGTCGGTGATTGGCTTCTCGCTGTAGCCGCGCCACAGGCCGTCATGGATGCGGCCGACCAGTTCGGTAATCTGGTTGAGCACCTTGTGCACTTCCGGCATGACGTTCACGCCGTTGACGCTGAGCTTGTCGCCCACCGGCCGGCGCAGGGCAGTGTGCAACACCGGGCGGCCTTCGGAGGCGTTGATGATCTCGCCGCTGAACATCGACTTGATGGCGTCTTGCAGGCCGACCTGGTCGGCCAGGTTCACCAGCAGGTCACGGGTCTGTTCGGTGATCAGGTTCTTCGAGTAGTCGAGGAACAGGCCACATGAGCTCAGGGAGAACTGGTCGAAGCGTTTGGCGTCGGCGGCGAAGGCTTCGCGCATGCTGAAGCCTTGCATGGCGTCGCGGTGTTGCTGGAGCGCCTGCCAGGCGGGCAGGGCCGTCACATCGTGGGGTGTACGGTAATACGCCATTGCGCGGGGTTCCCTTGGTGCGTGGTGATGCCTTGGACACGGCAGTCATTGCCGGGTTCAGGCTGGCAACATTATAGGAAAAGGCCACTGGCAGGGAATGGGTATGGCAGAGGGAATTTGGGGCGCTTTGCGCCCCTGCGGGAGCTGGCTCTGCGGCGAATGAGCTGCAAGGCAGCCCCAGGCGGTTATGCGGTCTTCTCTTCCACATGCAGGTAAAGGTTGTCGATCAACCGCGTGTTACCCAGGTAAGCCGCCGCAATCACCACCAGGTCGCGATCATCGATCATCGCCGGACGCAGGCTCACGGCATGTCGCACTTCCAGATAATCCGGACGGAATCCCGCGGCACTCAGTTGCGCCTGACCTTCGGCAACCAGGGCAGCGAAGTCACGCTGGCCCCGGCCGATGGCCGCAGCGATGTGCTGCAGCGTGCGATACAACGTCGGCGCCGTAGCGCGCTGCTCAGGCGTCAGGTAACCGTTGCGCGACGACAGCGCCAGGCCGTCTTCGGCACGCACGGTGGGCTCGCCAATGACCTGGACCGGCATGTTCAGGTCGCGCACCATGGCGCGTATCACCGCCAGCTGCTGGAAGTCCTTTTCGCCGAACACGGCAAGGTCGGGCTGGACCATGTTGAACAGCTTGGTGACCACGGTGGCCACGCCTTCGAAATGCCCGGGTCGGCTGGCGCCGCACAGGCCTTCGGAAAGCTGGGGAACGCTGACGCGGGTTTGCACGCTCATGCCGTCTGGGTACATCTCGTCGACGGTGGGGGCGAACAACAGGTTGCAACCGGCCTGCAGCAGGCGCTCCTGGTCGGCGGCCAAGGTACGCGGGTACTTGTCGAGGTCTTCGTTGGCGCCGAACTGCAGCGGATTGACGAAGATGCTGGCAACCACGAAATCGGCACGCTGCGCGGCCTTGGCTACCAGAGCCGCGTGGCCGTTGTGCAGGTTGCCCATGGTCGGCACGAAGCCGATGCGCTTGCCTTCACTACGCGCGTGAGCAACGGCAGCACGCAATTCGCGGACGGTCTTGACTGTATTCATGCACTGAACCCGTGTTCGCTGCCAGGGAAGCTGACCTGCTTGACTGCCTCGACGTAAGCGACGAGGGCGCTGTGGATATCCGGCTGGCCTTGCATGAAGTTCTTCACGAACTTCGGCACGCGGCCGCTCAGCGACAGGCCGAGCATGTCGTGCAGGACCAGCACCTGGCCATCGGTGCCGCTGCCGGCACCAATGCCGATCACCGGAATACCGACAGCACTGGTAATTTCCGCCGCCAGTTCGCTGGGCACGCATTCGAGCAGCAGCATGGCAGCGCCGGCCTGCTCCAGGGCGATGGCGTCGGCACGCATCTGCCGGGCCTGGGCTTCCTGGCGGCCCTGGACCTTGTAGCCGCCCAGAACGTTGACGGTTTGCGGGGTCAGGCCCATGTGCGCGCATACCGGCACGCCACGCTCGGCCAGCAAGCGGATGGTCTCGGCCAGCCAGGCAGCCCCTTCGATCTTGACCATGTGGGCGCCGGCCTGCATCAGCGTGGCGCTGTTGGCAAAAGCCTGTTCCGGAGTGGCATGCGCCATGAACGGCAGGTCGGTGAGGATCAGTGCGCCATCGTTCCCGCGTTTGACGCTGGCGGTGTGGTAGGCCATGTCCGCGGTGGTTACCGGCAGTGTGCTGTCGTGGCCTTGCAGGACCATCCCCAGCGAGTCGCCCACCAGCAACACTTCGACACCGGCCTGGCTGGCGGCCTTGGCGAAGGTCGCGTCATAGCAGGTCAGCATGGTGATTTTTTCACCCTTGGCCTTGAGGCCATTGAGGGTGGTCAGGGTTACTTCAGGCATGTAGGAAATTCCTCGTTCAGGCGCTGTAAGAAACGACTGCATTCAACGCGTAGTCATCTTCCGGAGCGGCACATCATCGCGTGTGATGTTCGGGCACAGGTCCGTCCGGGCCTAAATACGGGTAGCGGCACTTCGGTGCCACACGGGACGCCTATAGTCGTGAGCGAGGTGGGGGAAGTCAATGACCCTGTTACCGCATTGTTACGTTCAGGGTGTTACTGGCGTTACCGCGCCACTGTGCACGGCTGGAACGCCCGGTTTACAGGCGTTCGAGACCGACGAACGGGCACGCTTCGAGCAGTTGCGCGAGGGCGCGGCCGTCGGCCAGACGGAAATCGCCCGGCACCAGTTCGGCCAGCGGGTACAACACGAAAGGCCGGGCGTGCATGTGGTAGTGCGGCACTTTCAGGCGTGGCTCATCGAGCACCTGGTCGCCGAACAGCAGAATGTCCAGGTCCAGTGTGCGCGGGCCCCAGCGCTCCAAGCGCACACGGCCCTGGTCATTTTCGATGGCCTGCAGCGCATCGAGCAGGGCCAGGGGCGGCAGGGCGGTGTCCAGAGCGGCGACGGCATTGGTGTAGCGCGGTTGCCCTGGCAGCAGCGAGTCACTGGTGTAGAGGGCCGAGGCCGCCACCAGGCGCGTGCCTTCTACCTGGTCCAGTGCCTGCAGGGCATTGCGCAGCTGCTCGGCCGGTGCGTCCAGGTTGCTGCCCAGACCGATATAGGCGCGGGTGGTCACTCGAATGCCTCGTCGCCGCCGCGCTTGCGCTTGCCGCCGCTGCGCTTGCGTTTACGCGGGCCGGCACCGCTGCCTTCGTCACGGCTGCCCAGCTCGCGGATCATCTCGCGGCGCTCGCTGTCGTTGGCATCCTGGTAGTCGGTCCACCACTGGCCGAGTTCGTCGGTTTCTTCCCCGGCGCTTTCGCGCAGCAGCAGGAAGTCGTAACCGGCGCGGAAGCGCGGGTTGTCCAGCAAGACATCGGCGCGCTTGCCGCTGCGTCTGGGCAGACGCTCCTGCATGTCCCAGATCTCGCGGATCGGCAGGGTGAAGCGCTTGGGGATGGCGATGCGTGCGCACTGTTCGGCGATCAGGTCGTGGGCTGCACCGTTCATGGCCGGGATGGGCGGCACGCCCTGGGCTTGCAGGTGCAACACGCGGGCCGGCAAGGCTGGCCACAGCAGCGCGGCGAAAAGGAACGCCGGGGTTACCGGTTTGCCTTGCTTCACGCGCAGGTCGGTGTTGTGCAGCGCCTGGCTGATCAGGGTATGGGTGTAGGTCGGGCGTTCGTCCAGCGCATGCGCACTGGCCGGGAACAGCGGTTCGAACAGCTGCAGGTCGACCAGCATCTCGAAGGCGATGGCGCCCTGGCCCGACAGGAACAGCTTGAGGCTTTCCTCGAACAGGCGCGCCGGCGGAATCTCGCGCAGCAGTGGGGCCAGTTCACGCACCGGCTGCACCGTGTGCTTTTCGATACCGAAGTCGAGCTTGGCGGCAAAGCGCACCGCGCGCAGCATGCGCACCGGGTCTTCCTGGTAGCGGTGGGTCGGGTCACCGATCAGGCGCAGCAGGCGGTTACGGATATCGTGCACGCCATTGGCATAGTCGAGGATACGCTCGCTGACCGGGTCGTAGTACAGGGCGTTGATGGTGAAGTCGCGGCGTTGCGCGTCTTCTTCCAGGGTGCCGTACACGTTGTCCCGTAGAATGCGGCCACTGGCATTGTGCGACGAGCGGTGGCTGTCGCCCTGGTCGTCTTCCGAATGATGGGCGCGGAAGGTGGCGACTTCGATGATTTCACGGCCGAAATGCACGTGCACCAGCTTGAAGCGGCGACCGATGATGCGCGCATTGCGGAACTCGGCACGGACCTGCTCGGGGGTGGCGCTGGTGGCGACGTCGAAGTCTTTGGGGGTGATGCCAAGCATCAGGTCGCGGACACAGCCACCGACCAGGTAAGCCTGGTAGCCGGCGCTCTGCAGGCGTTCCACGATGTTCACCGCGTGGCGGCTGAACTGGTGGCGCTGCAGCGAATGCTGGCTCTTGTTGATCACCTCAGGAGTGGTACGCCTGTGATGCGGGCCCGGTACGGGCGGGCGGAACGACTGGAACAGCTTCTTCAGCATGGGATGCACTGTTTGAAGGAATGTTCGGCCAAGAATAGGAGAATGGCCGCATGATGGGCGGGGATTCTAGCATTTACTCAAGGAATGGTGTAGGCGGGTAGCAGGAAGCCTGCCAGAACGGTAGAAACGACAAGGGGAGCCTAAGCTCCCCAAGAAGTCGTTGCGTGCTCTTATTGTTTTTCTGCTGGGCTTCTTGTTTTTGTTGAGTGCCCTGTCCACAAATCTCGAAGCTTGTGGACGACCCCCAAACCGGGGGTAAAGAGCAAACGGATTGCTTTGGTCGCTGATGTCACGTTGATCTGTTGATCCAACCAGTTCAGGCGCTGCTTTTCAGTGCAGTTTTTGTTGTTCTCTGCCTGGTCGTGGGGCAAGCCCCAAACACGCATCCTCTCCAAAAGAATCAGTTAGCTGCGCCTCCGCCGTCTTGTTTTTATTGTGCGTGAGCCGTTTCGTCTTGTTCTTATTCTAGATTGCAGTGCTTGTTATTGTTCTTGTACCAGACATATAGCAGGTGCCGTGCCAACTTTTAGAAAACCAGTGAAATCAAGGGGTTGAGGCGTTCGTGGCAGATTTCGCAGGCTGAAAATGTCGAAATTTCGTTACCGTATGCCTCGGGAACTGTTACGGCGGAAAGCTTGGGTAACAGATTTTTGCGGGGGCTGATGTGTTACCTGGGGTGTGTGCGCTGGTTTTGCCGGCCCTTTCGCGGACACGCCCGCTCCCACTGGAGTTGCACCACCCTCTAGAGCAGTGAAATTCCTGTGGAGCGGGCGTGCTCGCGAAGGGGCCGGAGAGGTTGTAGACAGGGGCAGGAGGAACCTCCCGCCCCGGTAGATCGGTTATTCGCTAGTCGCGTTGCTCTTGCGTCGCGGAATGCCCAGGCGCTGGCGGCGTTCCCACAGGCACTTGCGGCTGACCCCGAGCTTGCGGGCGAGCTCGGTTTCGGTCATGTGGTCCTGGTGCTCGAGCACGAAGTGTTGGAAGTAGTCTTCCAGTGACAGGTCTTCGGTCGGTTCATGGCTGGCGTTGGTCGCGCTGGCCACGGCCAGGGCGTTGTCGAGGATCTCGTCCTCTTCCAGGTCGCTCAGTTCGATATCGATGCCCAGCAGGTCGGCGGAAATTTCTGCACTCTCGCTGAGGATGACCGCGCGTTCAACGGCGTTTTCCAGCTCCCGTACGTTCCCCGGCCAGCTGTAATGACGGATGGCCTGCTCGGCTTCGGCCGAGAAGTGCAGGTCGTCGCGGCCGATACGCGCGCTCTGGCGGGCCAGGAAGGCGCTGGCAATCTCGTTGACGTCGCTGCCGCGCTCGCGCAGGGCAGGCAGTTTCAGGGCGATCACGTGCAGGCGGTAATACAGGTCTTCACGGAACTGGCCGGCCTTGGCCAGGTTCTTCAGGTCGCGGTGGGTTGCGGCGATCAGGCGCACATCGACCTTCTGCGACTGCACCGATCCGACCCGGCGAATTTCGCCTTCCTGCAACACGCGCAGCAGGCGGGCCTGGGCTTCCAGCGGCAGTTCGCCGATTTCGTCGAGGAACAGGGTTCCGCCGTCAGCCGCTTCCACCAGGCCCGCCCGCCCGGCACTGGCGCCGGTGAACGCGCCTTTTTCGTGGCCGAACAGCTCGGACTCGATCAATGTTTCGGGAATGGCCGCACAGTTCACCGAGATCATCGGTGCCTTGGCCCGCCGCGACAGGTTGTGCAGGGCGCGGGCCACCAGCTCCTTGCCGGTACCCGACTCGCCCTGGATCAGCACGTTGGAGTCGGTGGGGGCGACCTTGCGGATCTTGCTGTACATATCCTGCATCGGTGGGCAGGAGCCGATGATGCCGATTTCGCCATTGGCCGGTGCGCTGCCCTTGTCGGCGGGGGCCGCCTTGCCATTGCTGGCGCGCGGCTCGGCAACCGGTGCAGGGGCCGGGGCGTTCTGCCGGTCACGCAGGATACGCGCCACGGCCTGGAGCATCTCGTCATGGTCGAAGGGCTTGGCGATGTAGTCCACCGCGCCCATCTTCATCGAGTCCACCGCCGAGCGCAGGCTGGCATAGCTGGTCATGATCAGTACCGGGGTACCTTGGCCGAGCTTGATCAGCTCGGTGCCGGGTGCGCCTGGCAGGCGCAGGTCGCTGACGATCAGGTCGAAGGTGGCAATGCTGAAGCGTTCCTGGGCTTCCTGCACCGAGCCGGCTTCGCTGACCTGGTACTGGTTCCGCTCGAGCAGGCGACGCAAGGCCGAGCGGATGATGGTTTCGTCTTCGACGATCAGAATGTGCGGCATTGATTCAATTCTCTCGACGGTCTCGAATTTCAGGGGACGTCGCTACGACATGCCGGGGCAGGGTCACGCGGATCCGGGTGCCACGTTGCCGTTCGATATCGGCCGGGCTGTCGATGGTGATTTGCCCATAATGCTCTTCAACGATGGAATAGACCAGAGCGAGCCCCAGTCCGGTTCCTTCGCCCGGGTCCTTGGTGGTGAAGAAGGGTTCGAACAGGCGGTCCATGATGTTCTTCGGGATCCCGCTGCCCTCGTCCTCGACGATCAGGTCGACGGTGTGTTCGTTGACCTCGCTGCGCACGCGCACGGCGCTGCCGGGCGGCGAGGCGTCGCGGGCGTTGGAGAGCAGGTTGATCAGCACCTGGGCCAGGCGCTGCGGGTCCCCCTCGACCCAGTGCTCAGGGTCGCAGAGGTTGAAGAACTGTACTTCGAAATTGCGCCGGTTCAACGCCAGCAGACCAATGGCATCCTGCGCCACTTCGGCCAGGCATACGGGCTCTTCGCTGTTCTGGTGGCTGCCGCCGGCATGGGCGAAGCTCATCAGCGACTGCACGATGCGCGAAACCCGCTTGGTCTGTTCCAGAATCTGGCTGGACAGTTCGATGATCTCGCCGTCGCCCTCACGTTCCTCGCGCAGGTTCTGCGCCAGGCAGGCAATGCCGGTGATCGGGTTGCCGATCTCGTGGGCCACGCCGGCAGCCAGGCGGCCGATGCTGGCCAGGCGTTCGGAATGCACCAGCTTGTCTTCCAGTGCCTGGGTTTCGGTAAGGTCCTCAACCAGTAGCACCAGGCCGCTGTTGCCCGGTGCCAATGGCTCGTCGATGGCCGCCTTGTGCAGGTTCAGCCAGCGCAGCTGGCCATCCAGCGCCAGGCGCTGCTTGTGCAGGTGTTCGTCCGGCACGTTGATGAACCCTTGCAGCAGGCCGCGCCAGGGTTCGTCGATGGTAACCAGGCGTGAGCCGACCACATGCTTGGCGGCGATGCCGGTGAGCTCTTCCATGGCCTTGTTCCACATCAGGATTTCCTGGTCCTTGGCCAGCGAGCAGACGCCCATTGGCAGCTCTTGCAGGGTCTGGCGGTGGTAGCGGCGCAGGGCATCGAGCTCGGCAGCCAGGCCGGTCAGGCGCGAATGGTAGTCTTCCAGGCGGCTTTCGATGAAGTGGATGTCCTCGGTCACGTAGTTTTCGTTACCAGACTTGTACGGCAGGAAGGTTTCGACCATGTCCTGCGCCACACTTGGGCCCATCAGGCCGGACAGGTTGGCCTCGATGCGATCGCGCAGGCGGCGCAAGGCATAGGGGCGGCGTTCGTCGAACGGCAGATAAAGGTCGCGCAGGGCCTGTTCCACTTCCTTCTGTGCGGCCTTGGCGCCCAGTGGCTTGGCCAGCTGGGTGGCGAACTCCTGCGGCGAGGCGGCGTGCAGCTCGCGGCGTTGCGGGCGGCGCACATTGTCCACCGCGCAGGCCTCGGCCGCGCTGACTTCCTCGCTACTGGCGTTGGTGAACAGCGAGATCAGGGTGAACAGCAGCACGTTGGCCGCCAGCGAGGCGATCGCTGCCATGTGCCAGCTGGTGTCGTCCAGCACGTAGATCATGTCCAGCAGCGGAATGTAGAAGCCTTGCAGGTTGCCCAGCAGCGGCAGCAGCATGGTCACCATCCACACCAGGGTACCGGCCAGCAGGCCGGCGATGAAGCCGCGGCGGTTGGCGGTGGGCCAGTACAGCACCGACAGCACGCCCGGCAGGAACTGCAAGGTGGCAACGAAGGCGACGATGCCCAGGTTGGCCAGGCTCTGGTGATTGTTCTGGGTCAGGTAGAACATGAAACCGGCGGTGATGATGGCGACGATCAGCGCGCGGCGGGTCCATTTCAGCCAGCGGTAGATGTTGCCTTCGGCCGGCGGCTGGTACAGCGGCAGCACCAGGTGGTTGAGGGCCATGCCGGACAGTGCCAGGGTGGTGACGATGATCAGCCCGCTGGCGGCCGACAGCCCGCCGATGTAGGCCAGCAGCGCCAGTGCCTGGTTGTTGGCGGCAATTCCCAGGCCCAGGGTGAAATATTCGGGGTTGGTGCTGGCGCCCAGGCGCAGGCCGGCCCAAAGCACCAGCGGCACGGCCAGGCTCATCAGCAGCAGGAACAGCGGCAGGCCCCAGCTGGCACTGACCAGCGAACGCGGGTTGAGGTTTTCGGTGAAGGCCATGTGGTACATGTGCGGCATGACGATGGCCGAGGCGAAGAACACCAGCAGCAAGGTGCGCCATGGCCCTTCCTGCAGCGGGGTATGCAGGGCCGCCAGGGCGGTCTGGTTCTGCAGCAGCCACACCTCCAGTTGGTGCGGGCCGCCGAACACACCATACAGCGCATACAGGCCAATGCCGCCCAGCGCCAGCAGCTTGATCACCGACTCGAAGGCGATGGCGAAGACCAGCCCTTCGTGTTTCTCGCGTGTGGCGATGTGCCGCGAACCGAAGAAGATGGTGAACAGGATGATCAGGGTACAGAAGGCGAAGGCCACTCGGGCCTTGACCGGTTCGCCGGTGAGGATGCTGATCGAGTCGGCCACCGCCTGGATCTGCAGGGCCAGCAAGGGCAGCACGCCGATCAGCATGAAAATCGTGGTCAGCGCGCCGGCCCAGGTACTGCGGAAGCGGAACGCCAGCAGGTCGGCCAGCGATGACAGCTGGTAGGTGCGGGTGATCTTGAGAATCGGGTAGAGCAGCACCGGTGCCAGCAGGAACGCGCCGGACACCCCCAGGTAACAGGCGAGGAAGCCGTAGCCGTACTGGTAGGCCAGGCCGACCGAGCCATAGAAGGCCCAGGCACTGGCGTAGACGCCCAGCGACAGGGTGTAGGTCAGCGGATGGCGAATGATCGAACGCGGGATCAGGCCCCGCTCGCTGATCCAGGCCACGCCGAACAGCACCATCAGGTACGCGGCGCTGATCAGGATCATCTGGGTCAGGCTAAAGCTCATCGGCATCTCGTTGGCTCTGCAGGATGAAGGTGACGACGATCAGGATCAGCCAGAGCAGGTAAGGGCGGTACCAGGCTCCGGTCGGTTCGATCCACCAGTCCATGATGGCCGGGGAGAACAGATAGATCCCCACGACCAGAAGCAGGACCAAACGATAGATGTACATGCTGGCCTCGATGGTTGGGCGCTGCGGGCTTGGACTTATTATTGGCGCAAATGGCGGGGCGGATGCTAGCGGGAATCCATAGGGTTCGCCAAGAGGTTGAATTTATTGGGCTTTTGTTTTTGAGAGGTGGGCTGTCTGTGCTGGCCTCTTCGCGGGTGAACCTGGTCCCACAGGTAAAGCGCTTTCCTCAGGTTTGCTGAAGACCCTGTGGGAGCGGATTCACCCGCGAAAGGGCCGGGCCTGCCTCAGCGCAAATCAGCCTCTGGCACCGTGGCCCGCTGTGCAATCGCCTCGGGCCGCCACTGCTTGCGAGCTACCGCCAATACCTCCGCCGGCGTTGCCAGCAGCAACTCGGGGTCTGCTTCCTGCCCCAGCGCCCGCAGCGCCCGCAACAACAGCGGTGTCGCCTGCTCCGCCTGCAGCGGCGGCGAACGGTACGATTTGCCCAGCTTGTGCCCGTCCGGCTGGACGATCAGCGGTATGTGCAGGTAGCGCGGTTGCGAAAAGCCCAGCAACTCTTGCAGGTATAGCTGGCGCGGGGTGTTGTCGAGCAGGTCGGCGCCGCGCACGATGTCGGTAACACCTTGCCAGGCATCATCCAGTACTACTGCCAGCTGGTAGGCATACAGCCCGTCACGGCGCTGGATGACGAAATCCCCTACCTCACGGCCCAGGTGCTGCTGGAACTCGCCCTGCACCCGGTCGGTAAAGCGATAGATCAGCTCCGGCACCCGCAAGCGGATCGCCGCGCCTTCACGCGCATGCCCGGCGTTGCGACAAAAACCGGGGTAGATGCCATTGTAAGCCTCCAGCTGCTTGCGCGAGCAGGTGCAGGCATAAGCCAGGCCCATGTTGAACAGGCGATCGACCACTGCGGCGTAGGCGTCGTGGCGCTGGCTCTGGAACACCACTTCGCCATCCCACTCCAGGCCATAGCGCTCCAGCGTCTGCAGGATGGCTGCGCGGGCACCGGGCATTTCCCTGGGCGGGTCGGTATCCTCCATGCGCAGCAGCCAGCGGCCGTTTACCGCGCGGGCATCGAGCCAGGAGGCGAGGGCGGCGACCAGCGAGCCGAAGTGCAGGAAGCCGCTGGGGGTGGGGGCGAAACGCCCGATGTAACAGGTATCGGTCATGGTCAGGCTGGGCATGAAAATGAAACGGGGCGCATGATGCGCCCCGTCCGGATGGGAGAAGGATCAGCCTTTGCCGACCGTCTTTTCCTTTTTCTCGGCGATTTCCTTGCAGTCGAAGCACAGGTCCGCAGTAGGACGGGCTTCCAGGCGACGCAGGCCGATCTCGATGCCGCACGATTCGCACCAGCCGTACTCGTCGGCCTTGATCTTTTCGAGGGTCTTGTCGATCTTCTTGATCAGCTTGCGCTCGCGATCGCGGTTACGCAGCTCCAGGGCGAATTCTTCTTCCTGGCTGGCGCGGTCGGCCGGGTCGGGGAAGTTGGCTGCCTCGTCCTTCATGTGGTCCACAGTGCGGTCGACACTTTCCATCAAGTCTCGCTTCCAGGCGCCGAGAAGCTTGGTGAAGTGCTGTTTCATGGGCTCGCCCATGTACTCTTCACCCTTGGTTTCTACGTAGGGCTCGACACCGTACATGGTCTGGGCTTTTTGCTTTTCTACGGTGGACATGAATAGACCGCCTCTCACTCATCTGATCCAATGCGCAGGCTGCTCCATCTCCGGCACCCGCCGGCCCTGCGACTGCGAGCCGCCGAACTTACCAGATAGATCGGGGGTGCGCTACCCCGCCCGATCTTGCTGATTGACACCGGCCTGAGCGGTACGTTCGATCGCTTGCAGAGGTAGAATCTCCAGTTTAGACCCTATTGAGAGAAGGTCATGGCCCACCCTTACAGCGCGCGCAGCCGCGCCATCGAACCCTTCCATGTCATGGCGCTGCTGGCCCGGGCCAACGAGCTGCAGGCGGCCGGGCACGACGTGATCCACCTGGAAATCGGCGAGCCGGACTTCACCACGGCGCCACCGATCGTCGCCGCTGGCCAGGCGGCACTCGCCGCCGGACACACCCGTTATACCGCCGCCCGCGGCCTGCCGGCATTGCGCGAGGCGATTGCCGGTTTCTATGGCCAGCGCTATGGCCTGAGTGTTGACCCGCAACGCATCCTCATTACGCCGGGCGGCTCCGGTGCACTGCTGCTGGCCAGCAGCTTGCTGGTCGACCCGGGCAAACACTGGCTGCTGGCCGATCCGGGTTACCCGTGCAACCGGCACTTCCTGCGCCTGGTCGAAGGCGGGGCACAACTGGTGCCGGTGGGCCCAGAGGTCAATTACCAGCTGACCGCCGACCTGGTGCAGCGCCATTGGGACAAGGACACTGTCGGCGCCCTGGTTGCCTCGCCAGCCAACCCGACCGGCACCGTGCTGGGCAGAGACGAACTGGCCAGCCTGTCCAGAGCTACCCGGGAGCGCCACGGCCACCTGGTGGTGGACGAGATCTATCACGGCCTGACCTATGGCATGGATGCACCCAGCGTGCTGGAAGTGGATGATTCGGCCTTCGTGCTGAATAGTTTTTCCAAGTATTTCGGAATGACCGGTTGGCGTCTCGGCTGGCTGGTAGCACCGCCGGGCGCCGTGGCAGACCTGGAAAAGCTGGCGCAAAACCTGTACATCAGTGCGCCGAGCATGGCCCAGCACGCTGCGCTGGCGTGCTTCCAGCCCGAGACCCTGGCCATTTTCGAAGAGCGCCGCGCCGAGTTCGCCCGCCGTCGCGATTACCTGTTGCCCGCCCTGCGCGAACTGGGCTTCCGGATTGCCGTTGAACCGCAGGGGGCGTTCTACCTTTACGCTGACATCAGTGCCTTTGGCGGTGACGCGTTCGCTTTCTGCCGGCACTTCCTGGAGACCGAGCACATCGCCTTCACACCGGGTCTGGACTTCGGTCGTCATCTGGCCGGGCACCATGTGCGCTTTGCCTACACCCAGAGCCTGCCGCGCCTGGAACAAGCGGTGCAGCGAATTGCCCGCGGCTTGCGGAGCTGGCAAGGCTGATGCGATTTTCGCCGTCACTGGAAAAAGGTCGCCTGCTGCGCCGCTACAAGCGTTTTCTCGCCGATATCGAAATGGTGGGCGGCGAGCAATTGACGATTCACTGCCCCAACACCGGCTCGATGCTGAACTGCATGCGTGAAGGCGGGGAGGTGTGGTTCAGCCGCTCCAACGACCCCAAGCGCAAGCTGCCAGGTACCTGGGAAATCAGCGAAACCCCGCAAGGGCGGCTGGCCTGCGTGAACACCGGGCGGGCCAATGCGCTGGTCGAAGAAGCCTTGCATGCCGGCACCATCACCGAACTGGCAGGCTTTACTGCGCTCAGGCGGGAAGTGGCCTACGGCGAAGAAGGCAGCCGCATCGATTTTCGCCTGGAGTTCAATGGTGCTCCGGCTTATGTCGAGGTCAAGAGCGTGACCCTTGGCTATCCCGACAGCTCGGTCGCGGCTTTTCCCGATGCGGTGACCCAGCGCGGCGCCAAGCACCTGCGTGAACTGGCCAAGCTGGCCCGGCAGGGCGTGCGGGCGGTGCAGTTGTATTGCGTCAACCTGACCGGTGTCGATGCAGTGCGCCCGGCCGAGGAAATCGATGCGGCCTATGCCCAGGCGCTGCGCGATGCCGTGGCCGATGGCGTGGAAGTGCTGGCTTACGGCACCCGCCTGAACCCGGAGAGCATCGTCATCGATCGCCGCCTGCCGGTGCTGCTTACACCTTGAACCAGATACCTTGGCTGTCTTCGTGGCAGCCAAGGGCCTCAAGTGACTTGCCTTCGCAAGGCCCGGCCACGCACTCACCACCTTCGATGAGGAACAAGGCGCCGTGGTGGGCGCAGTGAATCAGGCTGGCGCTGTCATCGAGGAAGGCATCTGGCGCCCAGTTCAAGGGTATGCCGCGGTGCGGGCAACGGTTGCGGTAAAGGTAAACCTGGCCCAGACGGCGCACGCCGAACAACTCGACGCCTTCTACACTGAAGGCGCGACTCTGGCCTTCGACAAGGCTCTGGGAAGTACAAAGGAAGTGCATGGCAACGACGACTCGTGAAACAAGTGATGGCTTGACCCGCCAGTGTGGATGTCCATCAGGTTACCCGCATTCGCTGTGCCTGGCTGCCTGTGTTGCGCAGTTTCGCCGCAGGCTACCAGACGCCCGGTTTATCGGCACCGGCCAGATCCATCGTGAGTGACAGAGAGGTATCGCACATGCGCCATCCGCTGTTGTCAGGTTTATCGTTATGCCTCGCGCTGGCCCTGGGCGGTTGCCAGGCCAGCCTGCCAGCGCTGCCGGCCTGGCAAAGCAGTGAAGGGCGCGCCCATCCCGAACTGGGGCATATCGTCGAGCTTGCCAGTGGGCAACTGCTCAACCCAGGGCAACTCGTACAACGCCTGGCTGTTGCGCCGCGGGTACTGGTCGGCGAGAAACACGACAACCCCGACCACCATGCCCTGCAACTGTGGCTGTTGCGGGCGCTGCAGGCCCAACGTGCACAAGGCAGCCTGCTGCTGGAAATGCTGCAGCCCGAGCAGCAACCGCTGCTGGACAGGCTGGCAGAGCAACCCGTGCCGGCCGATCTGCCACAGGCGCTGGCCTGGCAGGACGGTTGGGACTGGCAGATGTACGGGCCAATCGTCACCGAGGCGTTGCGGCAACGCATTCCTTTGCTGGCTGCCAACCTGTCCCCTGGCCAGATGCGCCAGGCGTATCGGCAACCGGCATCGCTGATCGGCGAGCGGTCGAATGCACCAGCGGTCAAGGCCGCGTTGCTGCAACAGGTGCGCGCCGGCCATTGCGGGATGCTTCCGGACAGCCAGTTGCCCGCAATGTTAGCCGTGCAGCAGCAGCGCGACCGGCGAATGGCCGAGCGCCTGTTAGCGGCACCGCAGCCAGCTTTGTTGTTTGCCGGTGCCTATCATGTGCGCAAGGACCTGGGCGTGCCGTTGCATCTGGCTGACTTGGGTGCGCAGGGTAGCAGCAGGGTTTTACTGTTGGTTGAGGCGGGTGAGCAGGTCGAGGCGGGGCAAGCTGATTACGTATGGTATACGGCGGCACTGCCGGCGCAGGATTACTGCGCACAACTACAACGCTGATGGCAAAAAAAGACCCGGCAAACTGCCGGGTCAATAACCGTGATTAGCCTGATGAGGAGATAATCTGAGAGTCCGAACCAAGGTCTCTTAGCTTATCCAACCAGTCTCGCGACCAGTTGTGATAATCATAACGATTCTCATTTCGAGGTCAATCCCTTTTCCACGATTATTTTGGATTTTTTTGCGGCGGGCATTTTGCGTCCAGCTGCTGGTTGAGCGCTTCCTTGCGTTCTAGCGGCAAATCGTTCCAGTGCATGTCCAGAAGCGCGCCTTCAATGGCATACAGCAGCACCTTCGATGCGCGGAACCCTCGCGTCTTCACGGCCTGGTATGCGCCCACCGCGCCCAGGCGTCGCAGATCCGATGCACTGTGGATGCCCGCTGCATGCAGCCACTGCGCAGAGGTCTTGCCAAGGTTCTTCAGATGCTGCAATTCATCGTTCATCGAGCCTCCTTGCGATGGCTGAACGGGTCATGGGGGATAAATCGCGAGCAGGTCAGAGAGGAGTGTAGCGGGGGTTGGAAAATGCGCGGCCTTTTGCCATTGGGGGCGACGAGATGCCCTGGAGGCATGCGTGGCCTGTACCGGCCTCTTCGCGGGTAATCCCGCGAGTGGGCCGGTACGGGAAAACGCTGAACTTACAGCCCGGGCAGGCGCTGGCGGACCTGTTCGATGACCTGGTCCATGCTGCCGGCATCCTGGGTATCGACGCGTTTGCTCTGTGCCAGCTCTTGCGCATCCAGTGGCTCACGGCTGGCCTGTTGGGCCTTGATCACGTCGAGGGTGGCATCCGATGGGTCGTTTTGCTCTGCCTGGCGCTGCTCCAGCCAGCTGGCGATGACTGCCTCGGGTGCATGGCAGTCGAGGATCAGGAACGGCACACCGGTCTGGCTGGCCACATCGGCTGCCGCCTGGCGCTGCTCGCGCTTGAGGTAGGTGGCATCCAGCACTACCGGGAAGCCGGCACGCAGAATGGTTGCCGCCACCTCGTGCAGGCGCTGGTAGGTAGCGGCACTGGCGTCCTGGGCATAGATGCCTGAACTCAGCTGGCCCGCATCGGCCTGCTGCTGCTCGCCGAACAGGCGCTTGCGCTCAACGTCCGAGCGTACGCGGACCGCGCCGAGGGCCTCGACCATGCGCATGGCCACGTGGCTTTTGCCTACCGCCGAAACCCCATGGGTAATGGCCAGCAGGCGCGACGGGATGGCACTGTAGCTTTCTGCCAGGTTGGCGTAGTTGCGGTAGGTGCGCAGGGTGGTTGCACGCTGCACGCCATCGGCATTGGCCGGCATGCTGAACAGCGCCACCTTGGCCCGTACCAGCGCGCGGTAGGCCTTGTAGAAATTGAGCAGTTCCAGGCCTTCGTAATCGCCGGTCAATTCCAGGTACTGGCTGATGAAGCGCCGGGCCAGGCATTTCAGGCCGCGGTCTTCCAGGTCCATGGCCAGGAAAGCGGTGTCGGCGTAGACATCGGTCAGGCGGAACGGTTCGTTGAACTCGATGCAGTCGAAGATGACCACCTTGCCATCGATCAGCGTCGCATTGCCGAGGTGGATGTCACCGTGGCATTCGCGGATGAAACCGTTGGCCTTGCGCTTTTCCAGCAGGCCATGCAGGCGCTCGAAGCTGCTGCGTGCCCAGGCCTGCAGGGCGTCAAGCTGCTGCAGGTCGGCCTTGTCGTTGAGGAACGGGCGAATCTGCTCGAAGTTCTGCTCCACGGGCGCCATCACGCTGTCCGGCGTGCCCAGAGGGTGCTCCACCGGCACACGGGGCGCCTGCAGGTGGAATTCGGCGATCTGCCGGGCCATCTGGTCGACATGCGCGGCGTTCAGTTCGCCATTGGCCTGCAGGGTATTGAGCATCTGCCCCTGGGGGAACTGGCGCATCTTCAGCACGTATTCGATGGCTTCGCCCGCGCCACCGATCTGCGGCGCCTCGACGCTACCGGTAATCGGCAGCACTTCCAGGTACAGGCCGTCGGTCAAGCGCTGGTTCAGGCGCAATTCTTCGTTACAGAAGTGCTGGCGCTGATCCAGGCTGGTGAAGTCGAGGAAACCGAAGTTCATCGGCTTCTTGATCTTGTAGGCATACTCGCCGGTGAGCAGAACCCAGGAGATATGCGTCTCGATCAGCTGGAACCCCTCCACGGGGTGAGGGTACAGGGCAGGGTTCTGCAGCGCGGTGATAAGGGCTTGGCTCACGGGAAATCCTTCCGGGGCAGGGAATTCGAATGCGCCATTATGGTCAATGGTGCCGCCCCTGCCTACCGCCGGGCCGTCTGCCCAGCCTTTATAAAGTGCGTATAATCCGCCGCCATGACTCGAACCCGAAACCCCCGCACCCCTCAGAAACGCCCGACCGGCCGCTCCCGCGCCTGGCTGGGCTGGGCCTTGAAGCTCAGCCTGGTCGGCCTGGTGATCGTTGCCGGCTTCGCGGTTTACCTCGATGCCGTCGTCCAGGAAAAGTTCTCCGGCAAGCGCTGGACCATCCCGGCCAAGGTGTACGCCCGGCCGCTGGAGCTGTTCACCGGGCAGAAGCTGAGCAAGGACGACTTCCTGACAGAGCTGGATGCGCTCGGCTATCGCCGTGAAAACGCTGCGAATGGCCCCGGTGCGGCGTCGGTCAACGGCAATACGGTCGACCTCAACACCCGCGGCTTCCAGTTCTACGAGGGCATGGAGCCGGCACAGTTCGTGCGGGTGCGCTTCTCCGGCGACTACGTTGCAGGCCTGTCCGGGGCCAACGGCAAGGCGCTCGATGTGGTGCGCCTGGAGCCGCTGATGATCGGCGGCATCTACCCGAAAAACCTCGAAGACCGCATCCTGATCAAGATCGACCAGGTGCCCAAGTACCTGCTCGAAACCTTGGTGGCCACCGAAGACCGCGATTTCTATAGCCATTTCGGGGTGTCGCCCAAGTCGATCGCCCGCGCCCTCTGGGTCAACACGTCAGCCGGCTCGATGCGCCAGGGCGGCAGTACCCTGACCCAGCAGTTGGTGAAGAACTTCTACCTCACCAGCGAGCGCAGCCTCAGCCGCAAACTGACCGAGGCCATGATGGCCGTGCTGCTGGAGCTGCACTACGACAAGCGCGAAATCCTCGAGGCCTACCTCAACGAGGTGTTCGTCGGCCAGGATGGTCAGCGTGCGGTGCACGGCTTCGGCCTGGCCAGCCAGTTCTTCTTCAGCCAGCCGCTGTCGGAGCTGAAACTGCACCAGATCGCCTTGCTGGTGGGCATGGTCAAAGGCCCGTCCTACTACAACCCGCGACGCTACCCCGACCGCGCCCTCGCGCGCCGCAACCTGGTGCTCGATCTGGTGGCCGAACAGGGCGTGGCGAGCCAGGCGGAAGTGGATGCGGCGAAGAAGATGCCGCTGGGCGTGACCAAGCGCGGCAGCCTGGCTGACAGCTCGTTCCCGGCATTCCTTGACCTGGTCAAGCGTCAGCTGCGCCAGGACTACCGCGACGAAGACCTGACCGAAGAGGGCCTGCGCATCTTCACCAGTTTCGACCCGATCCTGCAGATGAAGGCCGAAGCCTCGATGAGCGAGACCTTCAAGCGCCTGGCAGGTCGCAAGGGGGCTGACGAGGTCGAGTCGGCGATGGTCGTGACCAACCCGGAAACCGGTGAAGTGCAGGCGCTGATCGGCAGCCGCCAGGCCGGTTTTGCTGGCTTCAACCGCGCCATCGATGCCGTGCGCCCGATCGGCTCGCTGGTCAAGCCGGCGGTTTATCTGACTGCGCTGGAGCAACCGACCAAGTACACGCTGACCAGCTGGGTACAGGACGAGCCCTTCTCGGTCAAAGGCGCCGACGGCCAGGTCTGGCGCCCGCAGAACTATGACCGCCGTCCGCATGGCACCATCTACCTGTACCAGGGGCTGGCCAACTCCTACAACCTGTCGACCGCCAAGATCGGCCTGGAAGTGGGCGTACCCAACGTGATCAAGACCATCGGCCGGTTGGGTGTGAATGTCGACTGGCCAGCCTTCCCGGCCATGCTGCTGGGCGCTGGCGGCATGTCGCCGATGCAGGTGGCGACCATGTACCAGACCATCGCCAACGGCGGCTTCAACACGCCGATGCGCGGTATTCGCAGCGTGCTCACCGCCGAGGGCGAGCCGCTCAAGCGCTACCCGTTCCAGATCCAGCAGACCTTCGACCCGGGTGCCATCTACCTGGTGCAGAACGCCATGCAGCGGGTAATGCGGGAAGGTACCGGCCGCTCGGTATACAACACCTTGCCGCGCACGCTGACCCTGGCGGGCAAGACCGGTACCAGCAATGACTCGCGTGACAGCTGGTTCTCCGGTTTCAGCCAGGACCTGCTGGCCGTGGTGTGGATGGGCCGTGACGACAACGGCAAAACGCCATTTACCGGCGCTACCGGTGCCCTGCAGGTGTGGACCAGCTTCATGAAGAAGGCCGACCCGCTGCCGTTGGACATGCCGCAACCGGACAACGTGGTGCAGGCGTGGATTGACCCATACAGTGGCCATGGTTCTGATGGCAGCTGTCCGGGCGCAGTGCAGATGCCGTATATTCGCGGTAGTGAACCGCCCGCCGGTGCAACCTGTGGCGGCGAGCAGGATCCGGTTGAATCGGTCATGGACTGGGTCAAGGGCTGGATGAATTAAGCACAGGCTGCATTGAAGAGGTGTGACGTGAACAAGTGGCTGTTTCCTGCCGTGACGGCGCTGGCTGTGCTCCAGGGGTGCGCCAGTGTCCCGCGCGGCAATATTCCGGTGGTCGATTCGAGCACCCGCGTGTCCAATAGCGAACGCGTCACGGCCAACCGCTCGGCGGGTGGCTATAACGCGGGTACTGCGCAAGCGCAAACGCTGCCTGAGGACTCCGGCGTCACCGTGATGATCCCGCAGGGTGCGGGTGCCTCCGGCATCCAGACCTTCCCGGCGGCCAACGGCTCGGCACCGATCAGCACCTCGCCGATCACGCCGGGGCCGATCACAACCGGCCCGGTCAGTTCGGCGCCTATGACCACCAATCCGAACCCGATCGCCGACGAACCGTTCGACATCGCCGCGATGAACAGCGCCCCGCAAAGCACCAGCGCCCCGACCGGTATCCCGCGTAGCGGTGCCGCTGCAGGCGGGCTGTCGGCTGATGAGCAGCTGGATGGCCCGGTACTGGCGCTGCTGACGACTGCCCAGTCGCAGCAGGGTAGCGGTGACTTCAACGGTGCTGCTTCCAGCCTGGAACGTGCCCAGCGCATTGCCCCGCGCGAGCCGCAGGTGCTGTACCGCCTGGCCCAGGTGCGCCTGTCGCAAGGTGACGCGCCACAGGCCGAGCAACTGGCGCGTCGCGCCCTGACTTACGCCAACGGCCGCCCGAGCTTGCAGGCCGAGCTGTGGAACACCATCGCCCACGCCCGCGAAAAGCAGGGTGACAGCGCTGGTGCTGCGCTGGCCCGGCAAAAGGCTCGGGTCAACTCCTGATGATCGAGCAACGTATCCTGGATATTGCCGACCATCTGATGTTGATCGAGCGTGAACTGCAGGTGCAGGGATGGTGGGACGCCGAGGCGCCAAGCGACGAGGCACTGGCCAGCACTGTGCCGTTCGCCGTCGATACCCTCAGCTTCGAGCAATGGCTGCAATGGATCTTCCTGCCGCGCATGAAGATCATCATCGAGCTGGGCCACCCGCTGCCCAGTGCCTCTGGCATCCTGGTCATGGCCGAAACCGTATTTACCGACCGTCCGGAACAAAGCCGCGAGCTTCGGCGGCTGTTGGCAGCTTTCGATCAATTGATTGCTCCTTCAGCCTGATTTCTTCAGTTTTTCCTTCAAGGGCCGCAGATTGTGGCCCTTTTTTGTGGAAATCTTATTAATTCTGCTGCTGAAGCGATTTTTAGTGGTGGCAGGAATTCATCTTGGCGAAAAATTGGCAATAATTTTTCTTGACTTGTTGGCGCCGAATCAGAAGAATCCAATCTCCGCTGTAGAGGGACTGCCAGAAGCAGACCCGCTAAGCAGATCATGAGGCGCACACCCGCGCCGACCTGTTACACCCCGCAACGCGTTACCTCGCGCTGGGTGGGAAAACCCCGCAACACTCTGGGGCGCTCCCAATACTTGCTCAGTCAGTGCTGACGTTCGCTCATGCTCTGCTTGGCAGTAAACCTATTAAGACCCGTCCAGTGAGGGCGGTATTCTGGCGTTTTAGAGGTGAACAACGTGGAGCTTTTATCTGGCGCTGAGATGGTCGTCCGCTTCTTGCGTGACGAAGGCGTTAAGCACATCTACGGGTACCCTGGTGGTGCTCTCCTGCATGTTTATGACGCGCTGTTCAAGGAACCGGAAGTCGAGCACATCCTGGTTCGTCATGAGCAGGCGGCCACCCATATGGCGGACGGTTACGCCCGTGCCACCGGCAAGGCCGGCGTGGTGCTGGTAACTTCCGGGCCTGGTGCGACCAATGCCATTACCGGTATTGCCACTGCCTACATGGACTCGATTCCGATGGTCATCCTGTCCGGTCAGGTGCCCAGCACCATGGTCGGTACCGATGCCTTCCAGGAAACCGACATGATCGGCATTTCGCGGCCAATCGTGAAGCACAGCTTCATGATCAAACATGCCAGCGAAATCCCGGAAGTCCTGAAAAAAGCATTCTATCTGGCGCAATCCGGTCGCCCAGGTCCGGTCGTGGTCGACATTCCGAAAGATATGACCAACCCGGCCGAGAAGTTCGAATACGTCTATCCGAAAAAGGTCAAGCTGCGTTCCTACAGCCCGGCCGTTCGTGGCCATTCCGGGCAGATCCGCAAGGCTGCGGAGATGCTGCTGGCGGCCAAGCGCCCGGTGGTGTACTCCGGCGGTGGCGTGATTCTCGGTGGCGGTTCCGAAGCCCTGACCGAAATCGCCAAAACGCTGAACCTGCCGGTCACCAATACCCTGATGGGCCTCGGTGGCTTCCCGGGTACTGATCGCCAGTTCCTCGGCATGCTCGGCATGCACGGCAGCTTCACTGCCAACATGGCCATGCACCATGCCGATGTCATCTTTGCCGTCGGCGCCCGTTTCGACGACCGCGTGGTGAACGGCCCGGCCAAGTTCTGCCCGAACGCCAAGATCATCCACATCGATATCGACCCGGCGTCGATCTCCAAGATGATCAAGGCCGACGTGCCGATCGTCGGCCCGGTCGACAGCGTCCTCAGCGAGATGCTCGGCATCCTCAAGGAAATCGGCGAGCAGCCTGACAAGGCGGCGCTGGATGCCTGGTGGAAGCAGATCGATGAATGGCGTGGCAATGGCGAGCTGTTCCCGTACGACAAGGGCGACGGCAACGTCATCAAGCCGCAGAAGGTCATCGAGACCCTGTGCGAAGTGACCCATGGCGACGCCTTCATCACTTCCGACGTCGGCCAGCACCAGATGTTCGCGGCGCAGTACTACCGTTTCAACAAGCCGAACCGCTGGATCAACTCCGGTGGCCTGGGCACGATGGGCTTCGGCTTCCCGGCGGCGATGGGCGTCAAGCTCAACTTCCCGGACCAGGACGTGGCATGCGTGACTGGCGAAGGCAGCATCCAGATGAACATCCAGGAGCTGTCCACCTGCATGCAGTACGGCCTGCCGGTGAAGATCGTCAACCTGAACAACGGTGTGCTGGGCATGGTCCGCCAGTGGCAGGACATGTCCTACAACGGTCGTCACTCGCACTCGTATGTCGAGTCGCTGCCTGACTTCATCAAGCTGGCCGAGGCCTATGGCCATGTGGGTATCCGCATCACCAGCCTGAAGGACCTCAAGCCGAAGCTGGAAGAAGCGTTTGCGATGAAGGACCGCCTGGTGTTCATCGACATCGCGGTTGACCGCAGCGAGCACGTCTATCCGATGCAGATCAAGGATGGCTCGATGCGTGACATGTGGCTGAGCAAGACGGAGCGTACCTGATATGCGGCACATCATTTCCCTGCTGCTGGAAAACGAACCTGGTGCGTTGTCCCGCGTGGTCGGCCTGTTCTCCCAGCGTAACTACAACATTGAAAGCCTGACCGTGGCGCCGACCGAAGACCCGACCTTGTCGCGTCTGACGCTGACCACTGTTGGCCATGACGAAGTGATCGAGCAGATCACCAAGAACCTGAACAAGCTGGTCGAAGTGGTCAAGCTTGTCGACCTGTCGGAAAGCGCTCACATCGAGCGTGAACTGATGCTGGTCAAGGTCAAGGCCACCGGTGCCCAGCGCGCCGAGATCAAGCGCACCACGGATATCTTCCGTGGCCAGATCGTCGACGTGACCGCCAGTGTGTACACCGTGCAGCTGAGCGGCACCAGCGACAAACTGGACAGCTTCATCCAGGCGATCGGCACTGCATCGATTCTCGAAACCGTGCGCAGCGGCGTTACCGGCATTGCCCGTGGCGACAAAGTGCTCAGCATCTGAATTCCAAAAATTAGCGATGGCTCCGCAGGGGCCGAGATATAACCAGGGGTATTTTCATGAAAGTTTTCTACGATAAAGACTGCGACCTTTCCATCATCCAGGGTAAGAAAGTCGCCATCATCGGTTACGGTTCCCAGGGTCACGCTCAGGCGTGCAACCTGAAGGACTCCGGTGTGGATGTCACCATCGGTCTGCGTAAAGGTTCGGCCACCGTTGCCAAGGCAGAAGCCCACGGCCTGAAAGTGACCGACGTTGCCTCCGCCGTCGCTGCTGCCGACCTGGTCATGATCCTCACCCCGGACGAATTCCAGGGCCAGCTGTACAAGCAGGAAATCGAGCCGAACATCAAGAAGGGCGCCACCCTGGCCTTCTCTCACGGCTTCTCGATCCACTACAACCAGGTTGTTCCGCGTGCCGACCTCGACGTGATCATGATCGCGCCGAAAGCGCCGGGCCACACCGTTCGCTCCGAGTTCGTCAAAGGCGGCGGCATTCCTGACCTGATCGCTATCTACCAGGACGCTTCGGGCAACGCCAAGAACGTCGCCCTGTCCTATGCCTCGGGCGTGGGTGGCGGCCGTACCGGCATCATCGAAACCACCTTCAAGGACGAGACCGAAACCGACCTGTTCGGCGAGCAGGCTGTTCTGTGCGGTGGTACCGTCGAACTGGTCAAAGCCGGTTTCGAAACCCTGGTCGAAGCTGGCTACGCGCCGGAAATGGCCTACTTCGAGTGCCTGCACGAGCTGAAGCTGATCGTTGACCTCATGTACGAAGGCGGCATCGCCAACATGAACTACTCGATCTCCAACAACGCCGAGTACGGTGAGTACGTTACCGGTCCGGAAGTCATCAACGAAGAATCCCGCAAGGCCATGCGCAACGCCCTGAAGCGCATCCAGGACGGCGAGTACGCGAAGATGTTCATCTCCGAAGGTGCTACCAACTACCCATCGATGACCGCCAAGCGCCGCAACAACGCCGCTCACGGCATCGAGATCATCGGCGAGCAGCTGCGTTCGATGATGCCGTGGATCTCGGCCAACAAGATCGTCGACAAGACCAAGAACTGAGTCTGTCGAAAGATGAAAAACGCGGCTTCGGCCGCGTTTTTTCGTTCTGACAGCTGGCTTCTGGTATAAAGCAGACCAGTGGCCGGCTGTTAGAACCTGTCTTGCGGGCCCGTGTCGAACATTTTCCATCCTGTTGCAAGGTACCCTCCATGAGCGAACGTCCCGAAGAGCCGAACAAGCCCTCCGACGCCGAAAGCCTGCTACCTGTCGATGAGCACGTTGAAGAAGGGCATGACGCCGAAGGGCGCAAGGTGCGCCACCGTGGCATCTATCTGCTGCCCAACCTGTTTACCACCGCCAACCTGTTTGCCGGTTTCTATTCCATCATCAGCTCGATGAGTGCGCAGAGCGCCCTCAGTGCCGGTGACCCGCGCGAGGCGAGCAAGTACTTTGCCTTCGCTGCCATCGCCATCTTCGTGGCCATGGTGCTCGACGGCCTGGATGGCCGTGTCGCGCGCATGACCAATACCCAGAGCGCCTTCGGTGCCGAGTACGACTCGCTGTCGGACATGGTTGCCTTTGGTGTGGCCCCGGCCTTGCTGGCCTTCGGCTGGGCGCTGGGCGACATGGGCAAGGTTGGCTGGATGGTCGCCTTCATCTATGTGGCTGGTGCGGCGTTGCGTCTGGCACGTTTCAATACCCAGGTTGGTACTGCCGACAAGCGCTACTTCATCGGCTTGGCCAGCCCGGCCGCTGCAGGCGTGGTGGCGGGTACCGTATGGGCGTTCAGCGACTACGGCATCCAGGGTTCCAAACTGTCGTTCCTGGTGGCGCTGCTGGTGGCTGCTGCCGGCATGCTGATGGTCAGCAACATCAAGTACAACAGCTTCAAGGAACTGGACCTCAAGGGCCGTGTGCCGTTTGTGGCGATCCTGGCCGTGGTGCTGGTATTTGCCGTGGTGTTCAGTGACCCGCCGCGCATCCTGCTGTTGATCTTCCTCGCCTATGCGGCTTCGGGGCCGATCCAGTTCCTGCTGAAGGGGCGTCGGCGTAAAGCCTGACAGCCCGTTAATGTTGGAATAACCCTTCGGCTCCATAGTCTCACTGGTACATCCGCTATCCAGTGCTATGGAGCCGCCCATGCTCATCAAGCTATCCAGGTCTTCCGAATGCAAGGCATCGGAGATCACCCCTGAAAGCCTCTATCTTTCCCGGCGTGCCCTGATGGGCGGTTCCCTGGCGGCTCTGGCCCTGGGGGCGTTGCCCGGCAGGGTAGGCGCGGCCGAGGTCTCACGTTATGCCGATGTACAGGCCGGGCGCGCGCCAGCCTGGTTCGCCGACAAGCTTGCTGCCACACAGTGGCAGGCGGTAACGGTCAAGGACGAGGCAATCACGCCGTTCAAGGATGCGACCCACTACAACAACTTCTATGAGTTCGGGCCAGACAAGGGTGACCCGGCGGCCAATGGCGAGAGCCTGAAAACCGAGCCGTGGAGCGTTGTGGTCGATGGCGAAGTGGGTAAGCCCGGGCGCTATGCGCTGGAGGACTTCGTCAAACCGTACCAGCTTGAGGAGCGCATCTACCGGCTGCGTTGCGTAGAGGCGTGGTCTATGGTCATTCCATGGCTGGGCTTTCCGTTGGCGCAGGTACTCAAGCAGGTCGAGCCGACTTCCAGGGCACGCTATGTACGCTTCGAAACCTTGAAGGACCCGGAGCACATGCCCGGGCAGCGTTCAGGTTTCGCCTTGATCGAATGGCCCTACAAGGAAGGCTTGCGCCTGGATGAGGCGATGCACCCCTTGGCGATCCTGGCGGTGGGCATGTATGGCCGCGAACTGCCTAACCAGAATGGCGCGCCATTGCGCCTGGTAGTACCGTGGAAGTACGGTTTCAAGAGTATCAAGTCGATCGTGCGTATCAGCCTGGTGGCCGAGCAACCTGGTACTACCTGGCAAGGCCTGGCGCCGGACGAGTATGGCTTCTACGCCAATGTGAACCCGACGGTCGATCACCCACGCTGGAGCCAGGCGCGTGAGCGGCGGTTGCCCAGCGGGCTGTTCAGTCCCAATGTGCGGGAAACCCAGATGTTCAATGGCTATGCCGATGAAGTGGCGTCGCTGTATACCGGGCTCGATCTGCGGAAGAACTATTGATGCGTTACCCCTGGTTTCGTCTGGCCATCTTCATCGTGGGATGCCTGTTCCCGGCCTGGTGGTTGTATGAGGCCGCGCTGAATCTGCTGGGTCCGGACCCCGGCAAGATCCTGATGGACCGTCTCGGGATTGGCGCACTGACCTTCCTGCTGGTGACCTTGAGCATGACGCCGCTGCAGAAGCTGACGGGCTGGCCGGGTTGGGTCGTGGTGCGCCGACAGCTGGGGTTGTGGGTGTTTGCCTATATCGTGCTGCACATCCTGGCGTATCTGTTCTTTATCCTCGGGCTGGATTGGGGGCAGCTGGCGGTGGAGTTGCGCAAGCGGCCCTACATTATTGTGGGCGCATTGGGGTTCCTCGGATTGCTGGCCTTGGCGGTTACCTCGAACCGGTATAGTCAGCGGCGTTTGGGGGCTCGCTGGAAGAAGCTGCACAGGCTGGTGTATGGGGTGCTTGGGTTGGGGTTGCTGCATTTCCTGTGGATCGTTCGGTCGGATCTGCGCGAGTGGGTGATCTATGCGTTTATTGGTGTTGTGCTGATAGTGTTACGGGTGCCTGTGGTTTCGCGGGCGTTGCCCAGGATTGCCCGGAGGCAGGGGAGGGCGGTTTGAGGGTTGGGGGCTGCCTTGAAGCTGGGTTGGTTTTCAGAAGTGTCCGCCACAACCCTTGCAGCGGCTACAAGATCGAACGCCGCGTGGGCGGCGCTCGGTTGCATAGCCGCTGAATGCTTCGTGGCGAGCACTTGGCAGCCTTGATACGGTCTTTTTCGCGTACATTTCAATTTCTTGAAATTAACCCTTGACCCCTCTCCGAATCCCCTTATAATGCGCCCCACTTCCAGCGATATCGGAACGAAAAACTCCTTGATAATCAATTAGTTAAGTAGTTTAGAAGAAGCTGGAAAGGCTACGGTCGCATGATCGGCGGCGGTCGAGATGAAGGTTGACAGCGGTTTTAAACGCTGTATGATTCGCCTCCCGCTACGAGTGATCGCAGCGAGTCAAGTGTTTGAAGCTAAACGAGTTTCTCGCAAAAAACTTCAAAATAAACGCTTGACAGCCAATGAGGAAAGCGTAGAATGCGCGCCTCGGTTGAGACGAAACACTCTTAACCAAACGCTCTTTAACAAATCGAATCAAGCAATTCGTGTGGGTGCTTGTGAGTACGGACTGATAGTCACAAAGATTATCAGCATCACAAGTGGCCATGCGAGAAATCACATAGTCATTTGAGATTGCTGAGCCAAGTTTAGGGTTTCTTAAAAACCCAAGCAGTATTGAACTGAAGAGTTTGATCATGGCTCAGATTGAACGCTGGCGGCAGGCCTAACACATGCAAGTCGAGCGGATGACGGGAGCTTGCTCCTTGATTCAGCGGCGGACGGGTGAGTAATGCCTAGGAATCTGCCTGGTAGTGGGGGACAACGTTTCGAAAGGAACGCTAATACCGCATACGTCCTACGGGAGAAAGCAGGGGACCTTCGGGCCTTGCGCTATCAGATGAGCCTAGGTCGGATTAGCTAGTTGGTGAGGTAATGGCTCACCAAGGCGACGATCCGTAACTGGTCTGAGAGGATGATCAGTCACACTGGAACTGAGACACGGTCCAGACTCCTACGGGAGGCAGCAGTGGGGAATATTGGACAATGGGCGAAAGCCTGATCCAGCCATGCCGCGTGTGTGAAGAAGGTCTTCGGATTGTAAAGCACTTTAAGTTGGGAGGAAGGGCAGTAAGTTAATACCTTGCTGTTTTGACGTTACCGACAGAATAAGCACCGGCTAACTCTGTGCCAGCAGCCGCGGTAATACAGAGGGTGCAAGCGTTAATCGGAATTACTGGGCGTAAAGCGCGCGTAGGTGGTTCGTTAAGTTGGATGTGAAAGCCCCGGGCTCAACCTGGGAACTGCATCCAAAACTGGCGAGCTAGAGTACGGTAGAGGGTGGTGGAATTTCCTGTGTAGCGGTGAAATGCGTAGATATAGGAAGGAACACCAGTGGCGAAGGCGACCACCTGGACTGATACTGACACTGAGGTGCGAAAGCGTGGGGAGCAAACAGGATTAGATACCCTGGTAGTCCACGCCGTAAACGATGTCAACTAGCCGTTGGAATCCTTGAGATTTTAGTGGCGCAGCTAACGCATTAAGTTGACCGCCTGGGGAGTACGGCCGCAAGGTTAAAACTCAAATGAATTGACGGGGGCCCGCACAAGCGGTGGAGCATGTGGTTTAATTCGAAGCAACGCGAAGAACCTTACCAGGCCTTGACATGCAGAGAACTTTCCAGAGATGGATTGGTGCCTTCGGGAACTCTGACACAGGTGCTGCATGGCTGTCGTCAGCTCGTGTCGTGAGATGTTGGGTTAAGTCCCGTAACGAGCGCAACCCTTGTCCTTAGTTACCAGCACGTCATGGTGGGCACTCTAAGGAGACTGCCGGTGACAAACCGGAGGAAGGTGGGGATGACGTCAAGTCATCATGGCCCTTACGGCCTGGGCTACACACGTGCTACAATGGTCGGTACAGAGGGTTGCCAAGCCGCGAGGTGGAGCTAATCTCACAAAACCGATCGTAGTCCGGATCGCAGTCTGCAACTCGACTGCGTGAAGTCGGAATCGCTAGTAATCGCGAATCAGAATGTCGCGGTGAATACGTTCCCGGGCCTTGTACACACCGCCCGTCACACCATGGGAGTGGGTTGCACCAGAAGTAGCTAGTCTAACCTTCGGGGGGACGGTTACCACGGTGTGATTCATGACTGGGGTGAAGTCGTAACAAGGTAGCCGTAGGGGAACCTGCGGCTGGATCACCTCCTTAATCGACGACATCAGCCTGCTGATGAGCTCCCACACGAATTGCTTGATTCATGGTTGAAGACGATCAAGACCCTATATAGGTCTGTAGCTCAGTTGGTTAGAGCGCACCCCTGATAAGGGTGAGGTCGGCAGTTCAAATCTGCCCAGACCTACCAATATGCGGGGCCATAGCTCAGCTGGGAGAGCGCCTGCCTTGCACGCAGGAGGTCAGCGGTTCGATCCCGCTTGGCTCCACCACTTTCTGCTGTTGTGAAATGTTGCACTTGATCAAACTCAGAAATGAGCATTCGCTTCGAATGTTGATTTCTGGCTTTTGTCAGATCGTTCTTTAAAAATTCGGATATGTGATAGATATAGACTGATGGCCAGTTTCACTGCTGGTTAATCAGGCTAAGGTAAAATTTGTGAGTTCTGCTCGAAAGAGCAACATGCGAATTTTCGGCGAATGTCGTCTTCACAGTATAACCAGATTGCTTGGGGTTATATGGTCAAGTGAAGAAGCGCATACGGTGGATGCCTTGGCAGTCAGAGGCGATGAAAGACGTGGTAGCCTGCGATAAGCTTTGGGGAGTCGGCAAACAGACTGTGATCCAGAGATCTCTGAATGGGGGAACCCACTCAGCACAAGCTGAGTATCTTGCACTGAATACATAGGTGCAAGAGGCGAACCAGGGGAACTGAAACATCTAAGTACCCTGAGGAAAAGAAATCAACCGAGATTCCCTTAGTAGTGGCGAGCGAACGGGGACCAGCCCTTAAGTTGGTTTGAGATTAGTGGAACGCTCTGGAAAGTGCGGCCATAGTGGGTGATAGCCCCGTACACGAAAATCTCTTTTCAATGAAATCGAGTAGGACGGAGCACGAGAAACTTTGTCTGAACATGGGGGGACCATCCTCCAAGGCTAAATACTACTGACTGACCGATAGTGAACCAGTACCGTGAGGGAAAGGCGAAAAGAACCCCGGAGAGGGGAGTGAAATAGAACCTGAAACCGTATGCGTACAAGCAGTGGGAGCCTACTTTGTTAGGTGACTGCGTACCTTTTGTATAATGGGTCAGCGACTTATATTCAGTGGCGAGCTTAACCGAATAGGGGAGGCGTAGCGAAAGCGAGTCTTAATAGGGCGTTTAGTCGCTGGGTATAGACCCGAAACCGGGCGATCTATCCATGGGCAGGTTGAAGGTTAGGTAACACTGACTGGAGGACCGAACCGACTACCGTTGAAAAGTTAGCGGATGACCTGTGGATCGGAGTGAAAGGCTAATCAAGCTCGGAGATAGCTGGTTCTCCTCGAAAGCTATTTAGGTAGCGCCTCATGTATCACTCCAGGGGGTAGAGCACTGTTTCGGCTAGGGGGTCATCCCGACTTACCAAACCGATGCAAACTCCGAATACCTGGAAGTGCCGAGCATGGGAGACACACGGCGGGTGCTAACGTCCGTCGTGAAAAGGGAAACAACCCAGACCGTCAGCTAAGGTCCCAAAGTCATGGTTAAGTGGGAAACGATGTGGGAAGGCTTAGACAGCTAGGAGGTTGGCTTAGAAGCAGCCACCCTTTAAAGAAAGCGTAATAGCTCACTAGTCGAGTCGGCCTGCGCGGAAGATGTAACGGGGCTCAAACCATGCACCGAAGCTACGGGTGTCATCGTTGATGACGCGGTAGAGGAGCGTTCTGTAAGCCTGTGAAGGTGAGTTGAGAAGCTTGCTGGAGGTATCAGAAGTGCGAATGCTGACATGAGTAACGACAATGCGAGTGAAAAACTCGCACGCCGAAAGACCAAGGTTTCCTGCGCAACGTTAATCGACGCAGGGTTAGTCGGTCCCTAAGGCGAGGCTGAAAAGCGTAGTCGATGGAAAACAGGTTAATATTCCTGTACTTCCAGTTATTGCGATGGAGGGACGGAGAAGGTTAGGCCAGCCTGGCGTTGGTTGTCCAGGTTTAAGGTGGTAGGCTGAAATCTTAGGCAAATCCGGGATTTCAAGGCCGAGAGCTGATGACGAGTTGCCTCTAGGCGACGAAGTGGTTGATACCATGCTTCCAAGAAAAGCTCCTAAGCTTCAGATAACTGGGAACCGTACCCCAAACCGACACAGGTGGTTAGGTAGAGAATACCAAGGCGCTTGAGAGAACTCGGGTGAAGGAACTAGGCAAAATGGCACCGTAACTTCGGGAGAAGGTGCGCCGGCGAGGGTGAAGGACTTGCTCCGTAAGCCCATGCCGGTCGAAGATACCAGGCCGCTGCGACTGTTTATTAAAAACACAGCACTCTGCAAACACGAAAGTGGACGTATAGGGTGTGACGCCTGCCCGGTGCCGGAAGGTTAATTGATGGGGTTAGCGCAAGCGAAGCTCTTGATCGAAGCCCCGGTAAACGGCGGCCGTAACTATAACGGTCCTAAGGTAGCGAAATTCCTTGTCGGGTAAGTTCCGACCTGCACGAATGGCGTAACGATGGCGGCGCTGTCTCCACCCGAGACTCAGTGAAATTGAAATCGCTGTGAAGATGCAGTGTATCCGCGGCTAGACGGAAAGACCCCGTGAACCTTTACTATAGCTTTGCACTGGACTTTGAATTTGCTTGTGTAGGATAGGTGGGAGGCTTTGAAGTGGGGACGCCAGTTCTCATGGAGCCATCCTTGAAATACCACCCTGGCAACTTTGAGGTTCTAACTCAGGTCCGTTATCCGGATCGAGGACAGTGTATGGTGGGTAGTTTGACTGGGGCGGTCTCCTCCCAAAGAGTAACGGAGGAGTACGAAGGTGCGCTCAGACCGGTCGGAAATCGGTCGTAGAGTATAAAGGCAAAAGCGCGCTTGACTGCGAGACAAACACGTCGAGCAGGTACGAAAGTAGGTCTTAGTGATCCGGTGGTTCTGTATGGAAGGGCCATCGCTCAACGGATAAAAGGTACTCCGGGGATAACAGGCTGATACCGCCCAAGAGTTCATATCGACGGCGGTGTTTGGCACCTCGATGTCGGCTCATCACATCCTGGGGCTGAAGCCGGTCCCAAGGGTATGGCTGTTCGCCATTTAAAGTGGTACGCGAGCTGGGTTTAGAACGTCGTGAGACAGTTCGGTCCCTATCTGCCGTGGACGTTTGAGATTTGAGAGGGGCTGCTCCTAGTACGAGAGGACCGGAGTGGACGAACCTCTGGTGTTCCGGTTGTCACGCCAGTGGCATTGCCGGGTAGCTATGTTCGGAAGAGATAACCGCTGAAAGCATCTAAGCGGGAAACTTGCCTCAAGATGAGATCTCACTGGAACCTTGAGTTCCCTGAAGGGCCGTCGAAGACTACGACGTTGATAGGTTGGGTGTGTAAGCGCTGTGAGGCGTTGAGCTAACCAATACTAATTGCCCGTGAGGCTTGACCATATAACACCCAAGCAATTTGCTGACGCAGATTGCGGTGGTGAAGATGATACGAACCGAAAGTTCGCAACGAACCACGAACATCACATATCCGGATTCGCTGGAGTGTCTACCAAGACGTTCTGGCAACAGAATTTCTTGACGACCATAGAGCATTGGAACCACCTGATCCCATCCCGAACTCAGCAGTGAAACGATGCATCGCCGATGGTAGTGTGGGGCTTCCCCATGTGAGAGTAGGTCATCGTCAAGATTCATTTCGCAAAACCCCTATCTGCGCATGCAGGTAGGGGTTTTGTCTTTGCGCCGTCCAGGCAACCGCGATCCCTGCAACCCCGATCTCCCTGGCCACCGCGTCGCCTGTTTCGCCGCTCCTACACTGTTCGCGTGGTATCGTTGCCCCTCAGCCATCAGCGCCTTGCAGAGACCTGTCGATGCCCAGCACCACTCACCTCCATCCCGGCTTCATGATCGTCCATGGCAACCGCCTCGACGACTTGCGCAGCCTGGTGGTGAGCTGGATGCGTCGCTATCCCCTGGCACCGCTGGAAAACGAAATCGCCCTGGTACAAAGCAATGGCATCGCCCAATGGCTCAAACTGGCCTTGGCTGAAGACCCGTTGGAAGATGACCTTGGCGGCTGCGGCATCGCTGCCGCCATCGATGTGCAATTGCCAGGCAGCTTCATGTGGCAGTTGTACCGGAGCGTGCTGGGGCGCGACGAGATTCCCCAGGTTTCCCTGCTCGACAAGGCACCGCTGACCTGGCGCCTGATGCGCCTGCTACCGGCCTTGATCGAGCGCCCGCACTTCGAGCCGCTGCGGCGCTTCCTTACCGACGACAGCGACCTGCGCAAGCGCTACCAACTCGCCGAGCGCCTGGCCGACCTGTTCGACCAGTACCAGGTCTACCGCGCTGACTGGCTCAAGGACTGGGCTGCCGGTGAGCACTTCCTCAACACCGCCCGTGGCGAGCGCAAACCGCTGCCCCCGGGAAACCGCTGGCAGGCCGAGTTATGGCGTGCATTGCTGGAAGATGTCGGCGAGCAGGGCATGGCGCAGAGCCGTGCCGGCGTCCATCAGCGCTTCATCGAACGCATCAACAGCCTGGAGCAGGCACCGTCGGGGCTACCGCCCCGGGTCATCGTGTTCGGCATTTCTTCGTTACCAGCCCAGGCACTCGAAGCCCTGGCCGGCCTGGCACGCTTCAGTCAGGTCTTGCTGTGCGTGCACAACCCATGTCGCCACCACTGGGCCGATATCGTTGCCGACAAGGACCTGCTGCGCCATCAATACAAACGCCAGCAGCGCAAGCAAGGCATGCCCCTGCAACTGGACGACCAGTCGTTGCATCAGCATGCCCACCCGCTGCTGGCCGCCTGGGGCAAACAGGGCCGCGACTACATCAACCTGCTCGACAGTTACGATGACCCTGCCAGCTACCAGGGCGTGTTCAGCGATGGCCGCATCGACCTGTTCAGCGACGGCTCGCCTGCAACGCTGCTCAACCAGTTGCAGGACGACATCCTCGAACTGCGCCCGCTCACGGAAACCCGAGACTTGTGGCCGGCAGTCGACCCAACGCAGGATCGCTCGATCCGCTTCCACATTGCCCACAGCGCGCAACGTGAAGTGGAGATTCTCCATGATCAGCTACTGGCGCGCTTCAGTGCCGACCCTACCCTGCGCCCTCGTGACGTCATCGTCATGCTGCCTGCCATTGACACCTACGCGCCGCATATTCGCGCTGTATTTGGCCAGTTGCAGCGCAACGACCCACGCTACATCCCGTTCACCCTGACCGACCAGGGCCAGCGCGGCCGCGAGCCGTTGCTGATTGCGCTCGAACACCTGCTCAAGCTGCCGGACAGCCGCTTCGCGGTGAGCGAAGTGCTGGACCTGCTGGACGTGCCGGCAGTCCGCGCCCGTTTCGGTATCCGCGAAAGCGACCTGCCCACGCTGCACCGCTGGATCGAGGGCGCCGGTATCCGCTGGGGCCTCGATGCCGAGCAGCGGGCCAGCCTCGGGTTACCTGCCGGACTGGAACAGAACAGTTGGCGGTTCGGCTTGCGGCGCATGTTGCTGGGTTACGCAGTAGGCGTGGGAGAGGCCTGCGACGACATCGAACCCTACGATGAAATCGGCGGCCTGGATGCGGCACTGATCGGCCCGCTGGCCGCCTTGCTGGAAGCCCTCGACGTGGCTTGCCAGGCTTTGTCCGAACCTGCCACGGTCAGCCAGTGGGGCGAGCGCCTGCATGCCTTGTTGCAGGTATTCTTCCTGGCCGAGGGCGAGCGTGACGAGTTTCTGCTGATGCAATTGCAGGATCTACGCGACAACTGGCTTGCAGTCTGCGAGACCGTTGGCCTGCAAGAGCCGCTGCCATTGACTGTGGTGCGCGAAGCCTGGTTGTCCGGCCTTGACCAAGGCAAGTTGTCCCAGCGTTTCCTCGCCGGCTCCGTAAACTTCTGCACCTTGATGCCGATGCGCGCCATCCCGTTCCGGGTGGTGTGCCTGCTGGGCATGAACGATGGCGACTACCCGCGTGCCCAGCAACCGCTGGACTTCGACCTTATGGCCAGCGACTACCGCCCGGGTGACCGCTCGCGACGCGAGGATGACCGTTACCTGCTGCTGGAGGCGCTGCTCTCGGCACGCGACCAGCTCTATGTCAGTTGGGTCGGACGTAGCATCCGTGACAACAGCGAGCGCCCGGCCTCGGTACTGATCGGCCAGCTACGCGACCACCTCGCGGCCGGCTGGCGTCTGGCCAATGCACAGCTGGGGCAGCCAGCTGAGCCAGGCGAGCAGCTGCTGCATGCCCTGACCCAGGAGCACCCGTTGCAACCGTTCAGCCCGCGCTACTTCGAAAAAGACAGCCCGCTGTTCAGCTTTGCCCATGAATGGCAGGTGCTGCACCAGCAGGGGCAGGAAGACGAGCACGACCACCCCGGGCTGCCGCCCTATCGGAACGATGAAGCACTGAGCCTGCCCATGCTGGGTGACTTCCTGCGCCACCCGGTGCGGCATTTCTTCAGTCAGCGCCTGAAGGTGTACTTCGAAGCGCTGGAGGCACCGACCCCGGACGAAGAGCCCTTCGTTCTCGATGCCCTGCAACGCTACGGTGCAAGCGAAAGCCTGCTCGGTGCAGCGCTGGCCGAGCCGGACAATGCCGAACAGGCCCTGCAGGCGCAGGCCCGGCGCCTGCAGGCCTGTGGTCTGTTGCCACTGGCGGGCTTCGGCGAGTTGCTGCAGCGCGAGCTGATCGAGCCGCTGCCAGACCTGCTGCAACGCCACCGCCAGTTGTTGCAGCGTTGGCCGCACCTGGTCGAGGGCGCGTTACCGGTGCATTTCGAGCATGGCCAGCAGCGCCTCGAAGGCTGGCTGGGCCGGGTGTTCCAGGCAGCTGACCAGAGCCTGCTGAGCATCTCGACCGTGCCCAACACCATCGGTGCGGGGCGCAATGCCCTCAAGTGGCACCGCCTGATCATGCCCTGGGTCAACCACCTGGCCGCCTGCGCGGCGGGCTATCCCTATCACAGCGCACTGGTGGCCAGTGACCTGACCCTGCTACTTGCGCCATTGCCGCAGGCGCAGGCGGCGCAGTCGCTGGGCGACTTGCTGGTGGCCCGCCA
This sequence comes from Pseudomonas sp. Marseille-Q3773, assembly GCF_916618955.1. Lineage (NCBI taxonomy): Bacteria > Pseudomonadati > Pseudomonadota > Gammaproteobacteria > Pseudomonadales > Pseudomonadaceae > Pseudomonas > Pseudomonas sp. Marseille-Q3773. The sequence goes on along the minus strand of NZ_OU745390.1, from coordinate 3,601,305 downwards.
GGCGGCGATGAACGCACCATTGCCAGTCGCGGCCAAGACCGCATTCGCCTGGCTGGCCCAGGACGACAGCGACAAAGCCCTGGCCGCCGCAACCCGCGCCTACGAAGGCGACGGGCGCACCAGCTTCGGCGAGCGCAGTGAAAGCGTGGCCCTGGCCCGGCAGTTCCACGACTTTGCCGCGCTCACCGCTGACGAAACCTTCGAAGGCTGGTGCGAAACGTTGTACCGCCCGTTGTTCGACGCCCCTTGGCAGACCCTGGGCAACCCGGAGAAAGGCGCATGACCCAGGACCGTCCCCTGGCACTGAGTTTCCCCTTGCATGGCAGCCAACTGATCGAGGCCAGCGCCGGCACGGGCAAGACCTTCACCATTTCGGCGCTGTACCTGCGCCTGATCCTCGGCCACGGCGGCGAGCAGGGCTTCGATCGCGAGCTGCTGCCCCCGCAGATCCTGGTGGTGACCTTCACCGACGCCGCGACCAAAGAGCTACGCGAGCGCATCCGCGCCCGCCTGGCCGAAGCTGCGCGGTTCTTCCGCGGTGAACTGCAAGTCGCTGATCCGCTGTTGCACCAGCTGCGCGATGACTACCCGGAAGAGGCCTGGCCGCGCTGTGCCGGCCGCCTGGAAATCGCCGTGCAGTGGATGGACGAGGCTGCCGTGTCGACCATTCACGGTTGGTGTCAGCGCATGCTCCGCGAGCACGCCTTCGACAGCGGCAGCCTGTTCACCCAGACCCTGGAAACCGACCACAGTGACTTGTTGGCGCAAGTGGTGCGCGATTACTGGCGGCGCTTCTGCTATGGCATGCAAGGCGATGCGCTGGCCTGGGTGCGCAACCACTGGGGTAGCCCTGACGCCTTGTTGCCGCGCATCCGCCCGCTGTTCGGCCGGGTGCGCACCCAGCACGAAGGGCTGGAACCGGCGGCGCTGATCGAGGCGTCGCTGCAGCAGCGTGGCGAGCAGTTGGCCCGGCTCAAGACACCGTGGGCGCAATGGGCCGAGGAGCTGCGGCAGATCTGCCATGCTGCGGTGGCCGCCAAGCAGGTCGACGGCCGCAAGATGCGTGCGCAGTATTTTGATTCCTGGTGCGACAAGCTCTGCGCCTGGGCTGCTGACGAACAGCTGGTCGAGCTGGAGCTGGGCAGCGGCTTCAACCGCCTGACGCCGGCGGGCATGCTTGACGCATGGAAGTCCGGTCAGCCACCCACCCACCCGGCCCTCGATGCCATGCAGGCCCTGCAGCAACAGTTGCAAGCCCTGGACAGCCCGGAGGCGCCCTTGCTTGAGCATGCGGCCAGCTGGGTAGCGGCACGCTTCGAAGTCGAAAAGCGTCGGCGTGCGGAAATGGGCTTCGACGACATGCTCATGCGCCTGCAGCAGGCCTTGGCCAGCGAGGCCGGCGAGCGCCTGGCCGGGCTGATCCGCGAACAGTTCCCGGTCGCCCTGATCGACGAATTCCAGGACACCGACCCGGTCCAGTACGGCATCTTCGAGCGCATCTACCAGATCAGCGAAAACCGCAGCCAAACCGGCCTGTTCATGATCGGCGACCCCAAGCAGGCGATCTACGCCTTCCGTGGCGCCGACATTTACACCTACCTGGCCGCGCGCCGTGCTACCAGCGGTCGCCTGCACAGCCTGGATACCAACTACCGCTCCAGCAAGGCCATGGTCGCAGCGGTGAATCACTTGTTCCAGCAGGCCGAGGCGCGTGAAACGGGGCGCGGTGCGTTCCTGTTCCGCGAGGCTGATGACAATCCGCTGCCGTTTATCGAGGTGCGTGCCAAAGGCCGGGGCGAGCAATTCCTGATCGACGGTGAACCCTGTGCCGCTCTGCAATGCTGGCAGCTGGAAAGCGAGGAGCCGGTCTCCGGCAGCGCCTACCGCCAGCAACTCGCCGCCAGTTGCGCCAGTCATATCGTCGCCTTGCTCAATGGCGGCCAGCAGGGCAGCACAGGTTTCCGCAATGCCGAGGGCGAATTGCGCCCCTGCCTGCCTTCCGACATCGCCATCCTGGTCCGTGATGGACACGAGGCGCAAATGGTCCGTGCCGAGCTGGCCGCGCGCGAGGTGCGCAGCGTCTACCTGTCCGACAAGGACTCGGTGTTCGCCGCCCAGGAAGCGCACGACCTGCTGGCCTGGCTGAAGGCCTGCGCCGAGCCCGATTCAGAACGCCTGCTCAAGGCGGCCCTGGCCAGCCTGACCCTCAATCTGTCGCTGGCGGCGCTGGACCGGCTGAACCAGGACGAGCGTGTCTGGGAAGACTGGGTCATGCGCTTTCGCCGTTACCGCGATACCTGGCAGCGCCAGGGCGTGCTGCCAATGTTGCGGCACCTGCTGCATGACTTCCAGCTACCGCGCACGCTGATCCGCCGCAGTGATGGCGAGCGGGTGCTGACCAACCTGCTGCACCTGGCCGAGCTGCTGCAGCAGGCCGCTGGCGAACTGGACGGCGAACAGGCGCTGATTCGGCATCTGGCCGAGCACCTGGCCAGTTCCGGCCAAGCCGGCGAGGAGCAGATCCTGCGCCTGGAGAGCGACGAGCAACTGGTCAAGGTGGTGACCATTCACAAGTCCAAGGGCCTGGAATACCCCTTGGTCTACCTGCCGTTCATCTGCACCAGCAAACCGGTCGACGGCAGCCGTCTGCCGCTGGCCTGGCATGACAGCCTGGGTAACGCCCATCTCACCCTCACGCCGGACCCGGAGCAGATCGAGCGCGCCGATGACGAACGCCTGGCCGAGGACCTGCGCCTGCTCTATGTGGCCCTGACCCGTGCCCAGCATGCCTGCTGGCTGGGCGTTGCCGACCTCAAGCGCGGCAACCAGAAGAGCTCGCAGTTGCACCGTTCGGCGTTCGGCTACCTGCTGGGTGGCGGCCTCGCCTTGACGGGCTCGGAACAACTGGGGAACTGGTTGCAGGCCCTGGCGGCAACCAGCCCGCACATCAGCTGCCCCGGCATGCCGCAGGCGGACCAGCAGCTGTATCGCATGCCACATGCCGCGCGGGAGCTGCTGCCGGCCCGCAAGCCGCGCCGTGCGGCGGCTGAGCACTGGTGGATCGCCTCGTACAGCGCGCTGCGCATTGGCGAGCAGGCACTCGGCGCCGACAGTTCGCAGGCGCAGCAGTTGTTCGACGACGAAAGGGCCGATGCGCAGATGTTGCGCGAGGTCCCGGCCGACAGTGGCGATATCCACCGCTTCCCGCGTGGGCCCAACCCCGGTACCTTCCTCCACGGCTTGCTGGAGTGGGCGGGCCGTGAGGGCTTCAGCCAGGTAAGTGGCAACCCGCAACTGATCAAGGAAACCGTCGGTCAGCGCTGCAACCGGCGTGACTGGACCGGCTGGATCACCACCCTCAGCCAATGGCTGGAACGCCTGCTGGGCGAGGCGCTGCCGTTGGCAGGCAAAGGCCTGAGCGTGACCCTTGGGCTGTTGCGCAACTATCAGGTGGAGATGGAGTTCTGGTTCGCCAGCCGTCAGGTCGATGCCGAACAGCTCGACCGTCTGGTGGCTCGTCATACCCACCCCGGCCTGGCGCGCCCGGCGGCGCAACCCACCTTGCTCAACGGCATGTTCAAAGGGTTCATCGACCTGGCGTTCGAGCTGGACGGGCGCTATTACGTGGCCGATTACAAGTCCAACTGGCTGGGCCCGGACATCCAGGCCTACGATGGCCTGGCCATGGAAAAGGCCATTCTCGAACCCCGCTACGACCTGCAGTACGTGTTGTACGTGCTGGCTTTGCATCGCCAGCTGCGCGCGCGTCTGCCCGATTACGACTACGACCGCCATGTCGGCGGTGCCGTGTTCATCTTCCTGCGCGGTGCCAGCAGCAGCGGCCACGGCGTGTATCACACCAGGCCGCCGCGTGAGCTGATCGAAAGCCTCGATGCGCTGTTCCGCGGCGAGCGCCCGCCCATGCAGCAGGACCTGTTTTCCGGAGCCGTGATATGAGCCGAAGCCTCGTCGATCTGTTGCCCACCCCGCTGCATGCCGAGCACTTGCTGGCGCTGAAGCCGCAGCACGACAGCGCCGACCTGCTGCAACTGCTTGACCGTTGGGTGGAGCGCGGCTGGTTGCGGGCCCTGGACCGCGCGTTCGTGTCGTTCCTCGAAGAGCGCGCCCCCGGCAGCGACCCCTTGCTGTTGCTGGCCGCTGCCCTGGCCAGCCATCAGCTGGGCCATGGCCATGTCTGCCTCGACTTGCAGCAGACCCTGGCAGAACCCGACTTCGCCCTGTCGTTGCCGCCCGAAGGCGATGCCCTGACCGGCCCCTTGCTGCTGCCCTCGCAATTGCTGGCCAACCTCGACCTGCACGCCTGGCGCCAACGGATTGCCGCCAGCGCGCTGGTGGCTGCCGGCGATACCCCAGGGCAGCAAGCGCGGCCGCTGGTGCTCAGCGGCGAGCGCCTGTACCTGCGCCGTTACTGGAACTACGAGCGGCGCATCGACCATATCCTGCGTCAGCGCCTGACCCAGGCCGAAGCAGCACCGGCCGACCTGCCGGCGCGTCTGGCGCAACTGTTCGACGGGGGAGCGCCAGCGGGGCAGGTCGACTGGCAGAAGCTCGCCTGCGCCCTGGCCACCCGCGCCGGCTTCAGCATCATCACTGGTGGCCCCGGTACCGGCAAGACGACCACCGTGGTACGCCTGTTGGCCTTGCTGCAGGCGCCGGCGGTGGAGCAGGGCAGGCCACTGCGCATTCGCCTGGCCGCGCCGACCGGCAAGGCGGCCGCACGCCTGACCGAATCCATCGGCCAGCAAGTCGAACGCCTCCAGGTCAGCGCCGAGGTACGCGGGCAGATCCCTACCGAGGTCAGCACCGTGCACCGTCTGCTCGGCAGCCGACCCGGCTCGCGACACTTCCGCCACCATGCCGGCAACCCGCTGCCCCTGGACGTGCTGGTGGTCGACGAAGCCTCGATGATCGACCTGGAAATGATGGCCAACCTGCTCGATGCCCTGCCGCCACGGGCACGCCTGGTGCTGCTGGGTGACAAGGACCAACTGGCTTCGGTCGAAGCCGGCGCGGTACTGGGCGACCTGTGTCGTGACGCCGAAGACGGCTGTTACTCGCCGGCGACCCAGGCATGGCTGGAACAGGTCGGTGGCGAGCCGCTGGCCGACAGCGGCCTCAAGACCGGTGACGAGCAGCGCCACCCGCTGGCCCAGCAGGTGGTGATGTTGCGCTTCTCGCGGCGTTTCGGCGAGGGCAGCGGCATCGGCCAGCTGGCCCGGCTGGTCAACCGCCCGGACGCGCACGCGGCGCGTAACCTGCTGGCCATGCCGCCAGCCGACGTGCACAGCCTGGCCCTGAAGCAGGCGCACGACCGCGCCTTCGACCGCCTGCTGCTCGACGGCCTCGACCGCGGCAGCGATGGCCCACAGGGCTACCGCAGTTATCTACGTACCCTCGGACGCTACCGTCCGGCGTTCGATACCGCTGTTGATGACCCTGCATGGGAGCAGTGGGCAGGCAAAGTGCTGCACAGCTTCGAGGACTTCCAGCTACTGTGTGCGGTACGCCGCGGGGCCTGGGGCGTCGAAGGTCTCAACGAGCGAGTGGAGCAGGTGCTGCACAATGCCGGGTTGATCGACAACCAGCAGCCTTGGTACGAAGGGCGCCCGGTGCTGGTGACGCGCAACGATTACGGCCTGGGCCTGATGAACGGTGACATCGGCATCGCGTTGCGCCTGCCGGACGAGCACGGTGAGCCCCTGCTGCGCGTGGCATTTCCACGCAACGACGGCAGTGGCGGGGTACGTTTCGTCCTGCCCAGCCGGTTGAACGAGGTGGAAACGGTATTCGCCATGACCGTGCACAAGTCGCAGGGCTCGGAATTCGGTCACACCGCCCTGGTGCTGCCGGAAGCGCTGAACCCGGTGCTGACCAAGGAGCTGGTATACACCGGGATTACCCGCGCCAAGCACTGCTTCAGCCTGGTCGAACCCCGCCAGGGCGTTTTCGAAGAAGCGGTGGCACGCAAGGTTCGGCGCATTTCCGGGTTGATGCTCGAACAGGTCTGAATCCGCACGCGGTCCTGCAGGGCGGCTATATGCTATCGTTGCGCCATAATCCGATAGGGTCTTGAGAGATTTCCCGCATGAAGCTGGCCGCAAGGCGAGTGACAAGCTGTGTGCTTTCGCTATTGCTGGCCGCCCTGTTCCTTGCAGCAGGTCCTGCCCGGGCGGACACCGCAACAACCGTCGCCCAGGCGCAGCAACGCGCCAAGGCCGTCACCCAGGTAGTGCTCGGCATCTTCAGCTATGCCCGCTGGCCCGTCGAACCTTCGCCCTTGCGGCTGTGCCTGGTCGGCCCGACCGAGTACGCCGATGACCTGATCAAAGGCCACGTGCAGGAGTCCGGCCAGCCGCTGCAGGTGCGGCGCCTGCTGGCGACGGATAGCCAGCTTGCGCAGGCCTGCGATGCCCTGTATATCGGCAAGCTCGACCAGGGCCAGCGTGACCGGCTGTTCGAGCGCGTCATTGGCCACCCGGTACTGAGCATCAGCGAAGCGGACGACTCCTGCACGGTCGGCAGCCTGTTCTGCTTGCGGGTCAGCGACCGACAGGTCGCTTTCGAGGTCAACCTCGACTCGGTGGCACGCTCCGGTGTGCGCATTCACCCCAGCGTGCTGCAGTTGTCGCAGCGCCGGGCGGTGCAGCCATGAAACCGGTGCACAAGCGCGGCGCACGCCCGACCCTGCGCTCGGTGCTCGGCCGTGGCCACCTGAGCGTCGCATTGCTCGCCGTCGGCCTGGCGGGTGTTGCCCTGACCCTGCTGGGCGTGCTCGCCCTGCGCGTCTACGCCAACCACAACCTGCACCTGATCGCCCGCTCGATCAGTTACACCGTGGAAGCGGCAGTGGTGTTTGACGATAACGCTGCGGCCAACGAAGCGCTGGCGCTGATTGCCAGCGCCGAGGAGGTGGCCGAAGCCAGGATATTCGACAACGAAGGCCAGCAACTGGCGCATTGGCTGCGCAGCGACAGCGGCCTGATCGCGCAGCTGGAAAGGCAGGTTGCCAGCGCCTTGCTGGATGAACCGGTCAACCTGCCGATCGCCCACCAGCAACGGCAGGTCGGGCGCATCGAACTGGTCGGCCAGGGGCGTAGCCTGCTGCTGTTCCTGCTCAGTGGGTTGGCCGGCATCCTGTTCTGTACGCTGCTCAGCGCCTTGGCTGCGCAACACCTGTCGCGCCGTTTGCTCGGTGATATCGTCCGCCCGCTGCGCAGCCTGGCCAGTGTCGCCCATGCTGCCCGCCGCGAGCGCAGCTTCGACCGGCGCGTACCGGAAGCGGCGATTGCCGAGCTCAACGAACTGGGCAACGACTTCAATGCGCTGCTGGACGAGCTGGAGGTGTGGCACAGCCACCTGCAGAACGAAAACCAGACGCTGGCCCACCAGGCCAGCCATGACAGTTTGACCGGCCTGCCCAACCGTGCCTTTTTCGAGGGGCGCCTGGCCCGCAGCCTGCGCAATGCCGAACGACAGCAGGAGCACCTGGCGCTGCTGTTTCTCGACAGTGATCACTTCAAGCAGATCAACGACACCCTCGGCCATGCCGTGGGCGACGAAGTGCTGATCAGCGTGGCCGACCGCGTGCGCGCCCAGCTGCGTGAGCACGACCTGGTGGCGCGCCTGGGTGGCGACGAGTTCGCCGTGTTGCTGACGCCTTTGCATTCGCGCCAGGATGCCGAGCGCGTTGCCGAGAAGATCGTTGCCAGCATGAAGCTGCCGGTGCAACTGGACAGTGGCCGTAGTATCGCCACCTCGGTGAGTGTCGGTATCGCCTATTACCCGGATGACGGCAGCGATCCTGGCAGTCTTCTGAATGCTGCCGACGCGGCGATGTACCAGGCCAAGCGCAATCGCCGCGGGCACTGGCACGTCGCACAGATGGAAATCAACAAACAGGAGTTGAACCCGTGAAGCAGGTTGTGCGTTTCCCCCTATGGGCCTTGTTGCTGGCGCTGCTGGCCTTGGCTGGTTGCCAGAGTACGCCGCCCAAAGGCCTGAGCGCCGAACAGATCGCTGTGCTCAAGCGCGAAGGCTTTACCCCGACCGAAGAAGGTTGGGCCTATGACTTGTCCGGCAAGGTGCTGTTCGGCAGCGACCTGGACAGCCTCAACAGCCAGAGCCAGGCGATTGTCGAACGTATCGGCAAGGCATTGCTCGGCGTTGGCATCCAGGGCGTGCGGGTGGACGGGCATGCCGACGCGTCGGGCAAGGCGGCGTACAACCAGCAGCTGTCCGAGCGGCGTGCGCAAAGCGTGGCCAAGGCGTTGGTCAAGGTAGGCATGCCGGCGCAGAATATCCACAGCCGTGGCTTGGGCAGCAGCCAGCCGGTGGCGGACAACCGCACCAGCGCCGGGCGTACCGAGAACCGGCGGGTGTCTATCGTCGTGGCTTCCTACTGATTCCCATCCTACGGTTACAGACCTGCTTGCAAAAGCGGGCTACAGGGTGCCTGGCACCGGCTCCGCCGGTGTTCGCGGGCACGCCCGCTCCCACACTATCGATGAAGCGCCCAAGCATGATCACTTCTGAGCAAAGCGCATCTCGCGCGTTTCGCCCATCAGCAACGGGGCGTTCGCCTCGGTCACCTGACGGATGTAATCCCACAACAGGGTGATCCGCTTCAACTTGCGCAAATCCTCCCGGCAGTACATCCAGAACGACAAAGAGGGAAAGGGTTAACCATTGATTACAAGGGCTTAACCACCATGAACACCCTTCCACAGGAGCACCCTGTCACAAGTGCAGTCACAAATCGCACGCTTCCCTTGAGACCAGCGTGCCGGTTGGCGAGTGCGTACCATTACCGACGCCACGGCATTTACTACCTACGCCTTCGCGTGACTGGCAGTGTGAGTCGCACGGTGTCTGTCTCCCTCAGGACCACTGATCGCAGATGGGCAATGCAAGCATCCGGCCGTCTCACGGCATCGCTGCAATCGTTCCACCTGGATCGTCCTGACGCTTCAAGGAACGAGCTGCGGGAGCATCTGTTGAAACTGGTGAGCAGTACGCTGGTGTCTGCTGACGACGGCCTTCCACTCCGTCACTGGGGAGACTTGTACCGGAACGTGGCTATTGACTCGATGCCGGTATTCGCACTGCATGGTGAGGTGATGAGTACGGCAATGGAGCCGATGGCAACCCCGATGACCTTCGATGTGCTCTCCCAGCTCTACATGGCTGATCGGGCCGGGGACCAGAAACCGACGACCTTGAAGGAGACGATTCTTTGTCACAAGGTCATCTCTGAGCATTTGAACGGGTTGGATTTGAGACACCACACCAGGGCAGACCTTGTGGCGTTCCGGGAACGTCTGTCAGTAGGTCGGATGCCTTCGACGGTGAACAAACTCATCGTGAAACTTTCGGCTGTCTTTGCCTGGGCTGTTGGGAACGGACACCTAAGCAAGACTTACGACAAGAAGCTGAAGCTAACAAAAGGCGTTGAATCGACCCGTAAGGCGTTCTCCCTGCATCAGGTGAGCAAGCTGATGGACTATGCAAACAGTCTCCCAGAGACCTCGTGGAGACGATGGTTGCTCAGCCTGGGAATCATCACTGGCGGGCGGCTGAAGGAGATATGCCAGTTGACCACGGGCGACCTTGTGACAACGGAGTCTGGCCTTGTTGCCATTCACATCAACGAAGCCGGGGAAGGGAAGTCAATCAAGAACAAGCAGAGTGAGCGCCTAGTGCCGCTGACTGACGGTGCCTATGGCTTCGACTTAGCAGCGTTCGTGAGGTACGTCGATGCAATATGCAGCAGTGGGAGCGAAGCGCTAGCCCAGATTGGTTACAGGCCATCGGGTGAGTGGGTCAACCAGCACGCCATCCCGGCTGCCCTAGGGGATGATTATGAACGTGGCTTAGTCTTCCATTCATTGCGGCATTCACTGGCTTCGCTGATGCAAGCCAAAGGAGTTCCAACGACTCACGCTCAGGCTGTAATGGGGCACGCTTCTGGCACCATCACGTTCGATACGTATGGCTCGGGCGTGCCGACAGCGACAGTCGCAGAGCTGCTCCAGCAGCTTTTCGAGGGCTCGTGAAGGCAAGAGAGGCCATAAATGAAACGCCAATACGGCTCCCCTCCACTAGCTGTCGAGTAAGCGCCAGTTCTTACAAATTAGCTGTGGATAACTCGGCAATGGAGCTGGCCTTCAAGACCACAGAAGGACTGGACAAAAACACAGCGCGATTTTGATTTGCCCTCTAGAGGCCCTCAATAGGCCCTAGTGACGATAAAAGGTTCGTTCCCTTGGGGAACGGGGTGCTTGTCGTTTCCAAGGCGCAAATCGTGTTGTAGGAGCTCGGAGCAAATTTTTTTTGCGTTCGAGGGACGAACGGTTTAACGCAGCGGAAAGCCGCGAAAGCCAAGGCCTACGCGGCTTTGGTAGCATTCGAGACACATGTTATCAACAGGTTGTTAACAGGTTGTGGCGGGGTATAGCTATTGATTGAGTAAAAGGATGTCGTTATGGTGGCAGCACAAACGCAAAAACCCCCAATTAAGGGGGGGTTGCTGAAGAATGCTTGCAGGTAGCCACGCGACGTTTGGCGACAGAAACGTGACTACCCGCACCCTCCGACGCATACGTTTGTAGACGCGTACATCGAGAGAAGGACGCCATTTAGCCAACTGCGGACCTAGTCGTCAACAGGCAACTGATTGGTGGTCGCCTCTGGATGCTTGCGAACCACTATCGCACTCACAAAGGTAAGACCATCATGACCATTAGTGCCAGCTCCAAATGCGTGTTTGTCCATCGGTATCGCCGCTTCCGATTAGGGAAGTGGGAGGACGTATGTCAGCACTTCAGATCGCTACCTCACTGACATGCACCGCTGAACCGCCCTCACCGTAGGGCGGTTTAGACGCCGCTTTGCACATCACTTTGGAGAGTTGACATATGGCTACATTCCTCATCGGCTATGACTTGAACAAACCCGCTCAGAACTATGGTGAGCTCATTGAGGCCATCAAGAGAGTGGGGGCTTGGTGGCATCACCTAGATTCGACCTGGATTGTTAAATCCGATAGTACCTGCGTTGCGATTCGGGACTACCTATTGCCCTACATTGACCAAAATGACGAACTGTTGGTGGTCAAATTGAGTGGTGATGGGGCCTGGAGTGGGTTTAATCAGGCCGGTTCCGACTGGCTTAGGAATAATCTCTAGCGGCGACTGAACTGCATTTAGGGGCGTCCGTTGCCTAAACGGACGCTACTACTAGGCATATCGCTAGCTCACGTGGCATGCGAGCTAGTGGAGGTAGCAGACAGCTACCCCGTTGCGGTGAGTAAGATGAAGCGCCCTTACTCCTTGTCGATCACTCCTGAGCAAAGCGCATCTCGCGCGTTTCGCCCATCAGCAACGGGGCGTTCGCCTCGGTCACCTGACGGATGTAATCCCACAACAGGGTGATCCGCTTCAGCTTGCGCAAGTCTTCCCGGCAGTACATCCAGAACTGCCGCGTCACCTCGATCTCCTCTGGCAGCACGGTCACCAGCCGCGGGTCCTGCGCAGCCAGGAAGCAGGGCAGTATCGCCAGCCCCCGCCCTTGCAGCGCCGCCGTGTACTGGGCAATCACGCTGGTACTGCGCAAATGCGCGCTGGCGCTGGGTATCAGGTTGGCCAGGTACAGCAGCTCCGAACTGAACGCCAGGTCGTCCACGTAGCTGATGAACGGGTGCCTGGCCAGGTCCGCTATCTGGCGGATGGGGGCGTGGTTATCCAGGTATTCCCGGGTGGCGTACAGGCGCAAGCGGTAGTCGCACAGCTTGCAGCACACATAGGGCCCATGCTCCGGTCGCTCCAGGGCAATGACGATGTCCGCCTCGCGCTTGGACAGGCTGATGAAGTGCGGCAGCGGCAGTATGTCCACCGAGATCGCCGGGTAGGCATCGACGAAGTGGCTCAGCTGCGGGGTGACGAAGAAGCTGCCGAAGCCTTCGGTGCAGCCCATGCGCACATGCCCGGACAACGCCACGCCCGACCCGGACACCTGCTCGCAGGCCATGTGCAGCGTGCTCTCGATCGACTCGGCATAGCCCAGCAGGCGCTGGCCTTCGGCGGTGAGGACAAAGCCGTTGGTCCGCGACTTCTCGAACAGAAGGGTACCGAGTGCTCCTTCCAGCGAGCTGATGCGCCGCGACACCGTGGTGTAGTCGACGCTCAGGCGCTTGGCAGCGCTGCTGGCCTTGCGGGTACGGGCCACTTCGAGGAAGAACTTCAGATCGTCCCAGTTGAGCGCGCTCAGAGATGTGAGGTCTTTTTGCATGATGATCCGGTTTTTTTGTGCGTTCTTGTTGGATGTTTGCACATCTATACTCGAAACAAGCCTCAGGACGCCACCTCGCGTTTGCTCGGCGCTGGCGCTCTCGTCCCGACAATAATTCCAAGGAGAACGCAGATGAACGCACCGCAATCCCCTAACCAGACCAAAATCGACCAGGTCAAGCTGCTGATCGACGGCCAATGGGTCGAGTCCAGAACCTCTGAATGGCGCGACATCGTCAACCCGGCCACCCAGGAAGTGCTGGCGCGCGTGCCGTTCGCCACCGCCGAGGAAGTGGACGCAGCCGTGGCCGCTGCCCAGCGTGCCTTCAAGACCTGGCGCGATACCCCGATTGGCGCACGCATGCGCATCATGCTCAAGCTGCAGGCGCTGATCCGCGAACACACCAAGCGTATCGCCCAGGTGCTCAGTGCCGAACAAGGCAAGACCCTGGCCGATGCCGAAGGCGATATCTTCCGTGGCCTGGAAGTGGTCGAGCATGCCGCTTCGATCGGTACCCTGCAGATGGGCGAATTCGCCGAAAACGTCGCCGGCGGCGTCGATACCTATACCTTGCGCCAGCCCATCGGTGTATGTGCCGGTATCACCCCGTTCAACTTCCCGGCCATGATCCCGCTGTGGATGTTCCCGATGGCCATCGTCTGCGGCAACACCTTCGTGCTCAAGCCGTCCGAGCAGGACCCGCTGTCGACCATGCTGCTGGTCGAGCTGGCGCTGGAAGCCGGCGTACCGGCTGGCGTGCTCAACGTGGTGCACGGCGGCAAGCAGGTAGTGGATGCCATCTGCACCCACCCGGACATCAAGGCGATTTCTTTCGTCGGCTCTACCGAAGTGGGCACCCACGTGTACAACCTGGGCAGCCAGCACGGCAAGCGCGTGCAGTCGATGATGGGCGCCAAGAACCACGCAGTGGTGCTGCCCGATGCCAACCGCACCCAAACCATCAACGCCCTGGTCGGTGCCGCCTTCGGCGCGGCGGGCCAGCGCTGCATGGCCACCTCGGTGGCGGTACTGGTCGGCAAGGCACGCGAATGGCTGCCAGACATCAAGGAAGCGGCCAGCAAACTCAAGGTCAATGCCGGTTGCGAGCCTGGCACCGATATCGGCCCGGTGGTTTCCAAGCGTGCCAAGGAGCGTGTGCTGGGCCTGATCGAAAGCGGTATCAAGGAAGGTGCCAAGCTGGAACTCGACGGCCGTGACATCAAGGTACCGGGCTATGAGCAAGGCAACTTCGTCGGCCCGACCCTGTTCTCGGGCGTGAAGACCGACATGCAGATCTATACCCAGGAAATCTTCGGCCCGGTGCTGGTGACCCTGGAGGTCGACACGCTTGACGAGGCCATCGCCCTGGTCAACGCCAACCCGTTCGGCAACGGCACCGGCCTGTTCACCCAGAGCGGTGCGGCAGCGCGCAAGTTCCAGAGCGAAATCGACATCGGCCAGGTAGGTATCAACATTCCGATCCCGGTACCGGTGCCGTTCTTCAGCTTCACCGGCTCTCGTGGCTCCAAGCTTGGCGACCTCGGCCCGTACGGCAAGCAAGTGGTGCAGTTCTACACTCAGACCAAGACCGTCACCGCTCGCTGGTTCGATGACGACAGTGTCAACGACGGTGTGAACACCACCATCAGCCTGCGTTAAGGAGAGCGTCATGCGTATCGCATTCATCGGCCTCGGCAACATGGGCGCACCGATGGCCCGCAACCTGATCAAGGCCGGACACCAACTGAACCTGTTCGACCTGAACAAGGCCGTGCTGGCCGAGCTCGCCGAACTGGGCGGGCAGATCAGCCCTTCGCCCAAGGACGCGGCGGCCAACAGCGAGCTGGTGATCACCATGCTGCCGGCCGCTGCCCATGTGCGCAGCGTTTACCTGAATGAAGACGGCGTGCTGGCTGGTATCCGTCCTGGCACGCCAACCGTGGATTGCAGCACCATCGACCCGCAAACCGCGCGCGATGTATCCAAGGCGGCTGCCGGCAAAGGCGTGGACATGGGCGATGCGCCGGTGTCCGGTGGCACCGGTGGCGCTGCGGCTGGCACCCTGACCTTCATGGTCGGCGCCAGCACCGAGCTGTTCGCCACCCTCAAGCCGGTACTGGAGCAGATGGGCCGCAACATCGTGCATTGCGGTGATGTCGGCACCGGGCAGATCGCCAAGATCTGCAACAACCTGCTCTTGGGTATCTCGATGGTCGGCGTGTCCGAGGCCATGGCCCTGGGCAATGCCCTGGGGATCGACACCAAGGTGCTGGCAGGCATCATCAACAGTTCGACGGGACGTTGCTGGAGCTCGGATACCTATAACCCTTGGCCCGGCATCATCGAGACTGCGCCGGCATCGCGGGGCTATACCGGTGGATTTGGCGCCGAGCTGATGCTCAAGGACCTGGGCCTGGCTACCGAAGCGGCGCGCCAGGCGCACCAACCAGTGATCCTCGGGGCCGTGGCTCAGCAGCTGTATCAGGCCATGAGCCTGCGCGGTGAAGGGGGCAAGGATTTCTCGGCCATCGTCGAGAGTTACCGCAAGAAGGATTGACGCGCGAGGTGGACTTCATCGTGGGCCAGGTGGCCTTCCCTCTGTAACTGCGCACCAGAGGGAAGGGCGCCTGCCCCGCGATTTTTTTTGCCTGTCCCGGCCCTGTCGCCGGCAAAGCCTAACAATCAGGCGAAGACGAAATACTTGCGCACAGTTTCGACCACTTCCCAGGTGCCTTTCATCCCCGGTTCGATCACGAATACGTCACCCGCCTTGAGGTGCTTCGGCTCTTCGCCTTCCGGAGTGATGATGCAGTAGCCGTCGAGGAAGTGGCAGAACTCCCACTTCTCGTAATTGACCTCGAACTTGCCCGGGGTGCAGATCCAGGTACCCATGATCTTGCTGCCGTCGGCCGACAGGTAGGCGTTGAGGTTGACGGTGTGCGGATCGCCGCCGATGCGCTTCCACTTGGTGGCGTCCACGACCGGCGTCGGGCAGGTTTCGCGCAGGACGGTGATGAAATCGGACATGGCACAACTCCTGGTGACTGGCTGAATGACTCGTCACCATAGGGCCATCGGCCGAGCCGCAGTTGCCTGGGCTCGACGTCCAGCTGTCTGGTCGCGCTATGCCAGGCGGTTGACCTCGACGGTGATGTGCGCCAGTTCTTCGTGTACGCCCAGGGCCTGGCGGACGCTGTCGGCGCTGAGGTCGGTCCGGGCGGCCAGGCCGAGAATGCAGGCGTACTGGTCCTTGCCCACGCGCCATACATGCAGGTCGGTAATGCTGGCCGGGACCGGCAGCTGTGCCACCACTTCGCGTATTTCCGCCACCACCGGTGCATCCATCTCCGCATCCAGCAGTACCCGGCTGGTGTCGCGCAGCAACCCCCTGGCCCACAGCGCCACCAGCAGCGCACCCGCCAGGCCCATGACCGGGTCGAGCCAGCCGGCCCCCCAGAGCTTGCCAGCCAGCAGGGCGACGATGGCCAGCACCGAGGTGGCGGCATCGGCGATCACGTGCAGGTAGGCCGAGCGCAGGTTCAGGTCGTGGTGATGATGGTGATGATGGTGATCGTCCCGCAGCAGCCAGGCGCAGATCAGGTTGACCGCCAGGCCCACGGCGGCGATGACGATCGCCTGGTCATAATGGATCGGCCCCGGTGCCAGCAGGCGCTCCACCGACTGGAAGGCCATCAGCCCCGCCACCCCGAGCAGCAGCAGGGCGCTGGAATAGCCGCCGAGAATCTCGATTTTCCAGGTGCCGAAGGCAAAGCGCTGATCGCCGGCATAGCGCCGGGCAGCGGCGTAGGCCAGCAACGACAGGCCCAGGGCCAGCGCATGGGAACTCATGTGCCAGCCGTCGGCCAGCAATGCCATGGAATTGAAGAACCAGCCGCCGGTAATTTCCGCCACCATCATCACGGCTGTAAGCCACACCGCCAGGCGGGTCTTGCGTTCGGCACCCAGGTTACTGGTATGGAACTGGTGGCTGTGCTGCCAACGATCTGAGGTTTTTGTCGCCATGGTTTATCATGCTTCCGGAATGTCGAGAAACATACTATACCCCAGTATACCTAGCGTGGTGCGAAACCCAATGGCACATACCCTCAAGAGCAAGAAGCAACTGCTGACCCGGGTGCGCAAGATCAAAGGCCAGGCCGCTGCCCTGGAGACGGCGCTTGAGCAGGACAAGGACTGCCTGGCGATCCTGCAGCAGATCGCCGCCGTGCGCGGCGCGGTGAACGGGCTGATGGCCGAAGTGATGGAAGGGCATATCCGCGAACACCTGGTGGCGGACGGGCTGAGCACCGAGGAGCGGCAGGACGAGGCCGACAAGGTGGCGGCGTTGTTGCGTTCGTACCTGAAATGACTACGCCGGCGTGGCGCGACCCTTTTTAGGAGATCTATGGTTTTCAACAAGCCGGGTTGACGCCGTGCTTGTAGGAGCGGCTTGAGCCGCGATCACCGGCAAGGCCGGTGCCATGCACCGCGTTGCCTGCATCGCGGATAAATCCGCTCCTACAAGATTGCGTATACCCCTGGGGGGTATGGCTACGCCCACCAATAGCGCACAAAGTGGAAGAACACCGGCGCGGCAAAGCACACCGAGTCCATGCGGTCGAGCATGCCACCGTGGCCTTCGATCATGTGCCCCCAGTCTTTCACCCCGCGGTCGCGCTTGATCGCCGACATCACCAGCCCGCCGAAGAAGCCCATGGCGTTCACCGCCAGCGCCATCAGCGCGGCCTGCCAGAAGCTGAACGGGGTGATCCAGCACAGCAGGGCGCCGGTCAGGGTGGCCAGCGCCACGCCACCGGCCAGGCCTTCGACGGTCTTGGAGGGGGACAGGTTGGGTGCCACCTTGTGCTTGCCGAACAGCTTCCCGCATACGTACTGCAGCACGTCGCTGATCTGCACCACCAGGATCAGCCAGGCGATCAGCAGCAGGTTGCGGCCTTCGTAGCCGGGGATGTCTAGGGTCATCAGTGCCGGCACCGACGACACGCAGTAGACCGCGATCATCAGCCCCCACTGCACCTTCGAGGCACGTTCGAGAAAGCGTGTGGTGTCGCCACCGAAGCTGGCCAGGATCGGCAACAACAGGAACAGGTACACCGGGATGAAGATACTGAACAGCCCGTACCAGTCCATGGCGATCAGCACGTACTGCACCGGCAGCGCCACGTAGAATGCCGCTACCAGCGCCGGGTAGTCGCTGCGCCGGGTCGGGGTGAGGGTCATGAACTCCCGCAGGGCATAGAACGACACGCCGTAGAACAGCACGATCACGCCGTACTTGCCGAACAGGAAGGCGATGCCGATCACCAGCACCATGATCCACCAGGCGTTGATGCGGGCGTTGAGGTTGTCGATCACGGCGTGCGGTGCCGGGCCGGCGCGCCATTTCAGCAGGCGGCCGATCACACTGGCGAGCAGCAGCAGGGCGCCGATGCCGGCGAACAGCGAAAGTGTGTTGTGGTCCATGTCAGGCATCCTTGGGGGCCAGGTTCAGCAGGGCCTTGCTGGCCCGTTCGAGGAACGCCTGTTTGCTTTCATCAGCCTCCAGGTGCAGCGGTTCGCCAAAGCTCAGCGTGCACAGCAACGGCAGAGGCAAGGCGCGGCCCTTGGGCATCACCCGGTTGAGGTTGGCGATCCATACCGGTACCAGCTCGACGTCGGGATTCGCCGCAGCCAGATGGTACAGCCCGCTCCTGAACGGCATCAGCGGCTCATCGCCAAGGTTGCGCGTGCCCTCCGGGAAGAAGATCAGCGAGTCGCCCTGGGCCACGGCTTCGAGAATCGGCTGCAGCGGGCTGCCCTGGCCTTCACCGCGTTTCCGGTTGATCAACACGCCGTTGAACACCTTGCGAATGAGAAAATCGCGAATACCTGGCCTGGCCCAATAGTCGGCGCCGGCCACCGGGCGGGTGCGCTTGCGTAGCGGCGCTGGCAATGAGGCCCACAGCAGCACGAAATCGCCGTGGCTACTGTGGTTGGCAAAATACAGGCGCTGTACCGGCAGCGGCGTGCAGCCCAGCCACAGGGCGCGTGCGCCTGTGATCAAACGGGCAGCGGAAGTGATGAGGTAAGCGGTCAGGCTGGCGAGCATGGGGCGGTCGTTATCCCTTCAAAGGCAGTGTCAGCAGGGTAGCCAAGGCCAGCGCCAACTGCAGGCCCAGGCATACGACCTGGCGGCGCAGCAGGGCCAGTGCAGCCTGGCTGCGGGCAGGCCAGTCGCGGGAATCGGCGGCGTGCGGTTTCAGTTTCAGTTCGAACAGGGCGCGGTCCAGGGCCTGGGTGTCTGCCGGCAGGTCGGAGCTTTTGACCAGGTGGGCAAACAGGTCGGCATCTATCGCCACGCGGAAGGCCCAGTACTTGTGCAGTACGCCCAGCACCAACAGCACGCTGCACAGCAGGCTGGCCATTGGTGGCAACGGCGCATTCAGCAATGGCGCCAGGCCGTAGGCGAGTGCCAGCAAGGTGAGGCCGTCAGACAGGCGCTCCAGCTGTTTGCCACGGCCCAGCAGGCAGCCCACCACCAGCAGGTTCATGGTTGTGCTCCCAGTTGTTGCAGGGCTTGGTGGTGTGCGCGACGCAAGACTACCCCTGGGCGAGCGTTGCTGATCAGCACCTCGGCCTGCCGGGCGTCGCTGCAGCGGCCGCTGAGCACCAGCCAGGCGGCCACGGCGCTGGCGCTGCGCGAGTAACCCAGGGCACAGCAGACCAGCAGCGGGCCTTGGGAGCGCAGGCGTTCGATGGCGTCGGCGGCCTGGTGCAGCAGTGCGCTTTCCGGGGCGATCAGGTCCAGGGTAGGGAAACAAACGTAGTCAACGGCGGACGCGACCTTTGCCGGAGCGGCCGCGCTGCCCTGAACATGGCACGGTAGTTCCGCGCACAAATCGACCACCGCAGCGAACTGTGCGCTACGCCCGGGAATTCGCCCCAGATAGACGCCATCACACACTTCATCCGCCTGCGGGTGCCGCCAGGTCCACAACCGTGAATTGGCCCATGCCCCCAGCAGATAAGGTGCCAGCAGCCAGCGGGCGGCATTCGACAAGCGCCCATCGGCACCTTTCTGAAACCCGCCGGCGCCGAACAGGCCGTAATTCAACGCCACCAATGCCAGCGACACGGTCGGCCAGGCCAGCCACAGCCAGGCACCACCCAAACCTATGGCAAGCACAACGCACAACAGCGCGCCCGTGGCGTAGCTCAAGGCCAGTCGCCAACGCGTGGCATCCCGCGCAAGGCGCGCCTGCTGCCAGGGCAGCCGACCCAGGTGCGGCCACAGCCAGACACACAAGAACCCCGCCAGCGCCCCCGTCGGCACGTCGATGAAATGGTGCTGCCAGGTGGTCAGCACCGACACCCCGATCAGCGCCATCCAGCCATGCATCAGCCAACGCCAGGGCTGGCGCTGCACATGCCGGGCAAACATCGTCCAGATGATTACCAGCAAAGCGATATGCAGCGACGGTGCCTGGTTGAACGGCTTGTCGAACCCCATCAGTACATCGAACATCCAGCCATACAGGCCACCCAGTTCCGGCCGCTCGAAGGTGAAGCGCAGCGGCCAGAGCAGGAAGCAGCTGACGCTGATCACTTGTGCGGTCAGCAGGGCCAGGGCGTGCCGGTCCATTTCCTGGCGCGTGCGCGGCAGCAGGAAGGACAGCCCGTAGAGCAGGTCGATCGACCAGTACGGGATGATCGTCCACGGCCACAACGGCGTGAGGCTTTCCCAGCCGAACACCAGGCTGCCGACATCATTGCGCCCCATCGTGTGGCTGTTGGCCAACCCGTAGCTGAGGAAAAACAGCGGCCCCAGCAGCAATAGCCAGCATACGCCCCGGCGCACCAGCCCGGGCTCGCGCGATGGGTTCATTCAGCGCACCCGTTGGGCCAGGCTGACACTGAAAATGCCCCATTCATCGATGCGCTGGGCCAGCTTGCGGAAGCCCGCGGCTTCGACCAACTGGTCCATCTCGGCCTGGCTGCGCCGACGCATCACCCAGGCCTCGCCGCCGCGGTGGCTGGTGAGGGCGCGCGCGATCATCTCCAGTTGCGGGTGCCACGGTTGGCCGGTGTAGACCAGATAACCGCCATCCTCCACCGCGTCGGCCAGGCCGGCCAGCGAGTTGCCCACCAGCTGGTTGCTGGCGAACAGTTCGTACAGGCCGGAAACCACGGCCAAGGTCGGCGGTTGTTCCAGCGTCGCCAGGCTCTGGCGGTCGAAGGCATCGCCCTGGACGAAGCGGGCGATGTCAGCCAGGCCTTTTTCGGCGATCAGCGCGCTGCCTTGCTGCACGTTCAGCTCGCTGTAGTCGCGCAGCAGGATCGAGTCGGGCAGTTGCTCCAGCTCCTGCAGGGCCTCGAGGATGTAGCGGCCATGGCCGGCTGCGATATCGACGATATGCACTGGCCGTTGCTGTTCGCGCAGGCGGGCGATGGCCAGGCGCAACAACTCTTCGACGTGCAGCTTGCGTTGGCGAATGCCACGCCAGCCGATGGCATAGAGATAGTTGCGATCGACCAGGCGGCCCAGCTTGCCCTTGCCGGTTGGCTGGTTGCGGTACACGTAGTCGAGGGTGCTGCCCGAGTCGAAACCGGTGTCGAAGCCTAGCTTGACGCCTGTCGAAAGTCCCTTGCCCAGGCGCAGCCCGGCGCGGGTGGCGCGCCAGTAGAGGTCGCGGGGCGAGTTGTGCGGCAATGGCGCAGCCAGGCTTTCCGCCTCGGCGCAACTGGCGCCGACCTTGTCGGCATCGAGCAGCGACGGCAGCGCCGCAGGGCTGGCGAAGCAGTGCTCGACGAACCGCTCGATGCGGCGCAGAGCATGCGCCCGGTCCCGCTCGCCCAGGGTGTCGTGGAAGAACCCCGGCAGGATGTGCATTTCCTTGCGCGCACTGCCCAGGCGCTCGAAGAAGCGTTGCTGCGGCTGGCGCTCGACCACGAAGTCGGCACCGGATACCAGCAGCTGGGTCGGCACCTGGATGGCCTGGGCGTCCGCCACCACGCGGTCGGCGGCTTCGTAAAGGCCTAGCAGCATGGTCACCGAAATCGGCCGGCTGATCAGCGGGTCGGCCAGGTACGACATGACCCGCTCGGGGTCGTGGGTGAGCAGGCGTGGCTTGACGTAGCTGTTGACGAAGAAGTTGCCACGCAAGGCCTTCAGCAGCTTCAGGCCGGGGCGGGCGAGCGGGACATACAACTTGACCTTGAACGCTGGCGAAGCCAGCACCAGGCAGCGCACCTTGGGGGCATAGTCGTGGGCCCAGGTGGCGATCAGCACGGCACCGACACTCTGTGCCAGCACTACCAGGTCCTGCTCGGCGATACCGTGGCGGGCCTGGATATGCTCGATGAAGGTCTGCACATCGCGCACGCTGGTGGCGAACCCCGGGCTGTCGCCGCGTGCACCGGGCGACTGGCCGTGACCACGGGCGTCCCAGGCAAAGAAGTCATAGCCAGGCATGTCCAGCTCATCGGCCAAGTGGGCCATGCGCCCGCCATGTTCGTGGCCGCGGTGGAACATCACCACGGCCCGGCGCGGCTGGTGTTCGTTGCGGGTGGCGGGCCAGTGACGGTAATGCAGCTCGACGCCGTCATGGGTGGTGAAATGCAGTGCTTGCGCTTGGCGCATGGTCAACATCCTTTTACGACGGCAGTAGGCTCAGCGGGTTTCGGCCAGCCCCTGGCGAACTCGGTTGTAGAGGGTATAGAGCGAGAGTGCGAGGATCACCAGCAACAAGCCGTTGATCCAGGCCCCGGCCAACAGGCCGAAGGCCACGCCCGTACCCAGTACGCCGAAGGCAAAGGCCCGGTCGCTCTTGCCCATGGGCCCGTCGTAGCGGCGCGAGGCACCGGCCAGCGGGCCCATGACCCCGGCGTACTCGCTGAAGGTGGCAGTGAGCACCACGAGCACGACCAGGGTTGGCGATACCCCCGGTAGCAGGGCGAAGGGCAGGTACAGGGCGGTGTCGGCGATCACGTCGCAGAGTTCGTTGAGGTAGGCGCCGAGGGTGGATTGCTGGCCGAATTCCCGGGCGAGCATGCCGTCGATGGCGTTCAGGGCCATGCGCAGCAGCATCCATAGCGGCAGGAGGATGAACAGCCAGGCGACATGCGCCAGGGTGGCCAGCAGCAGGCCCAGCAACACTGACATCAGGGCAGCGGCGAGCGTGACCTGGTTGGCGGTGACACCGCGCTCGTGAAGGCGTCGCACCGACGGCCGCAGCAGGGCCTGGAAGCGCGGTTTGAGCTGGTAGATCGAGGCCACCGTGAAGTCCTTTTCGTTGGGCATTGGGGCGCTATTTTGGGTGAGTCTGCGTTGCGGGTAAAGCCAGACGCCTGATAGTCCGGTATTGGTTTGATGAAAACGTGGAAAGCCCCTGATTTAGGGCTTTCGGCATCTATGGCGTTTCCCTGGGTGGCAGGTTTTCAGCCCTCGCCATCGGGCCAAGCTCTGCCGGCTTGGTGGCGCCGCTCTGCGGGATTTTGGCCGCTTGAGCGGCGGGCTGGCAGGAGGTTAATCAGATGAAATGCCTGGCTGATGCATCGGGGAGGTTGTGTATGAGGCTTACTTCCCTGCAATGGCAGCAACCAAACCCGCCGCATACCCCGGCAATGCCGCAAAATCCCGCGCGCGCACCAGCAACCTACGGTTGGCCCATGGCTCCGCCAGCGCCACCCAGTGCAAGGGCAACACACCCTGCCAGCGCCGCACCGCTGCCAGCGGCACCACTCCCACGCCGGCGCCGCCGGCGACCATGCGGATCACCCCATCAAACCCTTCGGCGCGCACGCGTACCTGCATCCGTCGCCCCTCGCGCAGGGCTTGCTCTTCAAGGTACAACGCCAACGCACTGCTGGCGCCGAGGCCGACATGGCCGTGCGCCAGGCTATCGCTGAAGCTGGGCGCGAGCGCACTGGCCAGCGGGTGACCGGGCGGCGTCACCAGCACCAGCGGGTCGTCGCGAAAGGGGCGGGTCTGCAGGTGTCCGCAAGGGGCTGCGGTAGAAACGATGCCCAAGTCGGCCATGCCCTGGGTAATCGCCTGCACGATGCGCAGGCTCGGCAGCTCCTGCACATCGACGCTGATTCCGGGATTGTCAGCGAGGTAGCTCGCCAGCAGTTCCGGCAGGTACTCGGTGAGCGCCGCCGTGTTGCACAGCAGGCGCACCTGGCCTTGCTGCCCTTGCGCATACTGGCCCAGGTCGAACTGCAGGCGTTCGACCTGCTGCGCTATCAGCCGGGCATGCTGCAGCAGGGCCTGGCCGGCCGGCGTCGGTTGCACGCCACGGCGGTTGCGTTCCAGCAGGGGGATGCCCAACGACGCTTCCATGGCGCGAATGCGCGCACTGGCTGCTGGCAGCGACAGGTGGCTGCGGCTGGCGCCGGCGGTGATGTTGCCGCACTCCAAGGTGTGCTGGAACAGCCTGAGGTCGATCAGGTCGAAATGCATCTGGCTCTGTCCTGGCAAGAGTCTGCCTGAGTATATGGCAGATTTTCAGCCAGGCCGGCGCGCGCCATCATCGGCTGATGAATACCTTGCTCGCTTTCTATCAGGACCTTGGCCCAGCACTCGCATCGCTGGTGGTGATGACCTTTCTGCTGGCCGGTACGGTGAAAGGGGTGATTGGCCTCGGCTTGCCGACCATCGCCATGGGCCTGTTGGGCCTGGCTATGCCTCCGGCGCAGGCTGCCGCGTTGCTGATCGTGCCTTCGACCTTCACCAACCTTTGGCAGCTGGCCAGTGGCGGGCATCTGCGGGCGTTGCTGGTACGTTTGGGGCCGATGTTGGCAATGCTCTTCATCGGTACCTTGCTGGGCAGCGCCTGGTTGGGGATCAACAGCGGCCCGTGGGCCAAACATGCACTGGGCGCGGCCCTGCTGGCCTATGCGCTGTACGGGTTGGTCGGGGCGGGCCTGTGCCTGGCGCCGAGGCGCGAGCGTTGGCTGGGGCCGGCCTGCGGCCTGGTGACCGGCGTGGTCACGGCAGCGACGGGGGTATTCGTGATACCGGCGGTACCCTACCTGCAGAGCCTGCCCCTGAACCGTGAGCAGATGGTCCAGGCCCTGGGCCTGTCGTTCACGGTGTCGACGCTGGCCCTGGCCGTTGGCCTTGCCGGGCAGGATGCCCTGGGTGGCCAGGCCCTGGGGGCCTCGCTGCTGATGCTGGCACCGGCCCTGCTCGGCATGCTGGCCGGGCAATGGCTGCGTCAGCGCATCAGCGCACTGCTGTTCAAGCGTTGTTTCTTCATTGGCCTGGCCGCACTTGGCGGCCATTTGCTGATCAGCGGCTAGCGGACGAGGCGCTGAGCATGTCGATCATCTGGATATCGAAATCGCGCTCCAGGTAGTCCATGCGCTTTTCGAAGAACGCGGTCATGTGCGGCAGGGCCGAGTGCACATCCAGCGCGGCCTTGTCGGCCCAGACCTCGAAGAACACGAACAGGCTCGGGTCCTGCTTGTCGCGCAGCATGTGGTATTCGATGCAGCCCGGTTCCTGGCGGCTTGGCTCGACGTAGGCGCGGAACAGGGTTTCGAATGCCTCGGCCATTTCCGGACGGGTCTTGGCTTTGAGGATGAAGGCGTACTGCTCAGTCATGGGTCGCTACTCGTTGATGGAAGGTAAGACGATTCTACGGCAATAATGTGCCAGCCATTCATGACTTGTGGTCAATTGTATTTTGCCCCCACGCCACTGTATCCCCCGTCCGCGAGCCCCTAACCTGCCGACCTGAATTTTTCGCGAGGCTCACATGAAAAAGATCCTTCTGCTCAACGGCGGTAAACAGTTCGCTCACTCCGATGGCCGTCTCAACACCACCCTGCACGAAGCGGCCATGGCTCACCTGGACCGCGCCGGTTTCGATGTGCGCCAGACCTTCATCGATGGCGGTTATGACGTTCAGGAAGAGGTGCAGAAATTCCTCTGGGCCGATGTAGTGATCTACCAGATGCCAGGCTGGTGGATGGGCGCGCCATGGACCGTGAAGAAATACATCGACGAGGTGTTCACCGCCGGCCATGGCAGCCTCTATGCCAACGATGGTCGTACCCGTTCGGACCATTCGCAGAAGTACGGCAGCGGTGGCCTGGTACACGGCAAGCAGTACATGCTGTCGTTGACCTGGAACGCGCCGCAGCAGGCATTCGATGACCCCAGCGATTTCTTCGAGGGCAAGGGTGTGGATGCGGTGTACTTCCCCTTCCACAAGGCCAACCAGTTCCTTGGCATGACTGGCTTGCCGACCTTCCTGGCGGTGGATGTGATGAAGCGCCCTGATGTGCCGGCGGCGCTGGCGGCCTATGCGCAGCACCTGGACAAGGTATTCGGCAAGGCGCAATAAGTGTTCGTCTGTGCCTGCCTCTTCGCGGGCTTGCCCGCTCCCACAGGTACTCCCCAAGCTTTCAGGCCTGTGTGATCCCTGTGGGAGCGGGCGAGCCCGCGAAAGGGCCCGGTACAGGCACTGCTGGACTTGGCCTCGACAAGCGGCTATCTAGTCCTTGCAGAGAGCAACCACAGGCGCCGAAGTGAAAACCCGATCTGAAGAACTCCAGGTGTTCGTCACCGTCATCGACTGCGGCTCGATTTCCGCTGCTGCCGAGCAGATGGGCCAGACCCCGTCCGCCGTCAGCCGCACCTTGTCACGCCTTGAAGGCAAGCTGGGCACCACCTTGGTCAACCGCACCACCCGGCGCATGGACCTGACCGAAGAGGGCCGCTTTTTCCTTGAGCGCTCGCGCCTGATCCTGGAACAGATGGACGAGATGGAAGAGCGCCTGTCGATGAACCGCCAGACCCCTACCGGGCGGCTGCGCATCAACGCTGCTGCGCCGTTCATGCTGCACGCCATCCTGCCCTGGATCGGCGAGTTCCGCCGCCAGTACCCCGGCATCGAACTGGAGCTCAACACCGACGACTTGATCATCGACCTGCTCGAGCAGAGCACCGATGTGGCCATCCGCATTGGCGAACTGGCCGACTCCAGCCTGCACGCGCGCAGCTTGGGATGCAGCCCGGTGCAGGTGCTGGCCAGCCCGGCGTATCTCGAACAGCATGGTACGCCGCAGCGGGTCGAGGACCTGGCCGACCATTGCCTGCTCGGCTTCAGCCAGCCCGAATCGCTCAACCACTGGCCACTGCGCCATGCCCAGGGCGACCGCTGGAGCATCCGCCCGGCGCTTATCGCTTCCAGCGGCGAGACCTTGCGCCAGCTGGCCCTGGCGGGCGAGGGCATCGTCAGCCTGTCGCACTTCATGACCCATGAAGACATCCGCAGCGGGCGACTGCGCGTGTTGCTCAGCGAAGCCAACAACGGCTATCGCCAGCCGATCCATGCGGTGTACTACCGCAATACCCAGCTGGCGCTGCGTATCCAGTGCTTCCTCGATTTCATCCAGCGCAAGTTGGCGATGTACGCCTGCTGAGTTGCCTGAACGCGACATAGCCTGTCCACAGGCGGCGAAACTTCCTGCTATTGATTGCGCAGCGGACACGCTTCGGCCTTACTGACTGCTCAACAAAAACAACACCAAGGAAGTGTCATGCGTATGGTTCCGTTCCAGTACCTGGCTCTCGCAGCCGCGATCCTGAGCTGTTCCTCGGTTCATGCCGCCACCCTCGAGGGCGGTGCAGTGGCCGCGCCCGATCAATATGGTGCACAGGTGGCCGCCGACATCCTCAAGAAGGGCGGCAATGCGGTGGATGCGGCAGTGGCCACGGCGTTCACCCTGGCGGTGACTTACCCCGAGGCGGGCAACATCGGCGGCGGCGGGTTCATGACCCTGTTCGTCGACGGAAAACCCTATTTCCTCGACTACCGTGAAGTGGCGCCCAAGGCCGCGACGCGCAACATGTACCTGGACGACAAGGGTGAGGTCATCGAGAACCTCAGCCTGGTCGGGGCCCGCGCAGCTGGCGTACCCGGCACGGTAATGGGCTTGTGGGAGGCGCACCAGAAATTCGGCAAGCTGCCCTGGAGCGAGCTGCTGACCCCGGCCATCGGCTATGCGAAAAACGGTTTCAAGGTGGCGGAAAAGCAGTACCAGTACCGCAACGATGCGCAGGGCATGTTCAAGACCGCGACCAACTTCAACGACTACTTCGGCAACATGAAGGTCGGCCAGCTGTTCAAGCAGCCAGAGATGGCGCAGACCCTGGAGCGCATCGCCGACAAGGGCGTCAGCGAGTTCTACCAGGGCAAGACCGCCGACCTGCTGGTAGCGCAGATGCAGGCCGACAAGGGCCTGATCACCAAGCAGGACCTGCAGGACTACAAGGCGGTATGGCGTGAGCCGATGGCTGTCAGCTGGCGTGGCAATGTGGTCTATACCGCGCCTCCGCCAAGCTCCGGCGGCGTCGCCCTGGCCCAGCTGCTGGGCATCAAGGAAAACCGCGCGGCGGACTTCAAAGGCGTGGCGCACAACTCGGCGCAGTACATCCACCTGCTGGCCGAGATCGAAAAGCGGGTGTTCGCCGACCGCGCCGACTACCTCGGCGACCCAGCCTTCACCCAGGTGCCGGTGGCGCAGCTGGTGGCCAAGGACTACCTGGCCAAGCGTGCCGCGCAGGTCAACCCGAAGGCCATTTCCGCAACCGACAAGGTCAGGCCGGGCCTGGAGCCGCACCAGACCACGCACTTCTCGATCGTCGACAAGCAGGGCAACGCGGTCAGCAATACCTACACCCTGAACCTTGATTACGGAAGTGGCGTGGTGGTGAAAGGTGCCGGCTTCCTGTTGAACGACGAAATGGATGACTTCAGTGCCAAGCCGGGCGCGGCCAACGCGTTCGGCGTGGTAGGCGGGGATGCCAATGCCATCGCACCGGGCAAGCGCATGCTGTCGTCGATGAGCCCGAGCCTGATGACCCGCGATGGCAAGGTCGAGCTGGTCATTGGTACGCCAGGCGGCTCGCGGATCTTCACCTCGATCTTCCAGGTCATGAACAACCTGTACGACTACGGCATGCCGCTGGACAAGGCGGTGGCGGCGCAGCGCGTGCACCATCAGTTGCTGCCCAAGGACACCATCTACTTTGACAGCTACGCGCCGTTGACCGGGCCGGTGGCTGACGAGCTGAAGAAGATGGGCTATGTGCTGGAGGACCAGGGCTGGGAGATGGGCGACATCCAGGCGATCCGGGTGAACGGTGCGAAGCTGGAGACTGCTTCGGACCCACGTGGGCGTGGGGTCGGGATGATCGTCAAGTAATAGCTGTTCCATCGCCGGGAGGGCTTTGCCCTCCATCACGACACGAGGCCGCTCCTTCCGGAGATTGCAGGAGCGGCCTTGTGTCGCGACGGGCCGCAAAGCGGCCCCGAACTGCTGGATCAGACGCGGAACTGGCTGACCAATGTCTGCAATTGCCCGCCCAACCGCGCCAGCTCCACGCTGGAAGCTGCCGTCTCGTCACTGGCCGCCGCCGTCTGCTCCGACACATCGCGCACATTGAGGATGCTGCGGCTGATCTCTTCCGCCACCGCACTCTGTTGCTCCGCCGCCGCCGCAATCTGCTGGTTCATCGACTGGATGCTCGACACCGTGCTGGTGATGCTCTCCAGCGAGGCCCCGGCCTTGCGCGCCAGCTCGACGCTGCTGTCGGTCAGGGTACGGCTACCGTGCATGGCCGCCGCCACTTGCTGGGTACCGTGCTGCAGGCTGGCGATCAGTTCCTCGATTTCTTCGGTGGATTTCTGCGTGCGCTGGGCCAGGCCGCGCACTTCATCGGCGACCACGGCAAAGCCACGCCCGGCCTCGCCGGCACGCGCCGCTTCGATCGCAGCGTTCAGCGCCAGCAGGTTGGTCTGTTCCGCCACTGACTTGATCACGTCCATCACGCTGCCGATCTTCTGGCTTTCCTGCTGCAGCAGGTTCATGGCCTCGGTGGAGCGGTGCATGTCCTCGGCCAGGCGCTCGATCTGGCCAATTGCCTCGCCCACCACGCGGTCACCAGCGCGGGCTTCGTCATCGGCACCGGTGGCCGCATGGGATGCCTGTTCGGCATTGCGCGCCACTTCCTGAACGGTGGCCGCCATTTCGTGCATGGCGGTCGCTACCTGGTCGGTCTCGACCTTCTGGTTGTTGGCGCCGGCGCTGGTCTGCTCGGTCACCGCCGACAGTTCCTCGGCGGCGCTGGCGATCTGGGTAACGCCGTCGCGGATACCGCTGATCAGCTCGCGCAGGGTGGTGCCCATGCGCGCGATGCCTTGCTGCAGCACGCCCAGTTCATCGCGGCGGGTAACCCGCAGCTGTTGGGTGAGGTCGCCGCTGGCGATCTTTTCCACCGCCACCAGCGTGTCGCGCAGAGGGCGGGTGATCTGCCGGGTGATGAGTACAGCCGCCAGCACGCCCACCAGCAGCGCCAGCAAGGTGGCGATAGCCTGCAGGGTGCGGGCCTGGGCGCTTTCGATGTCGCGGCGTTCCAGCTGGATCTGGTACAGCGCGTCGCTGCGCTTGACGATGTCGGCACCCTGCACGGTCATTTCGGCACGCGCGGTGGTGATGTTGGCGACCGCATCGCGGAACTGGCGCACGGCGTCACGGTAGGCCAGCACCGAGCCTTCGAACTGTTGCAGGCGCGTGTCTTCGCCGGGCAGCTGGCGCTTGAGGCTGTCGATGCCGGCCAGGGCGGCATCCAGCTGGCGCAGGGCAGCCTGTTCGTTGGCGGCACTGTTGTCGGCGATATAGCCGCGCACGTCGATGCGCACTTGCAGCAGTTGCTGGCGGGCCTTGCTGATCAACTGGTACTGGGCCAGGCGCACGCTGTCGGCTTCGGCGCGTGCCGTGACTTCCTGGCTGAGCGCGTCCATCGCCTGGTCGGCCTTGCTGGCCGAGCTTTCCATGGCCGCACGCGCGGTGCGGGTGGCGTCGTAGCCTTGGCGCATCTTGTTCAGCGATACCTTGTAGGCGCTGATGGTCTCGCCCAGCTCACCCAGCAGCTTGACGTTCTCGGGGCTTTTGAACGTGCTGGCCAGATACGCCTGCTGCTTGCTGAAGGCGTCCAGCTTGGCCTGGGTGTTGGCGGCGGCGGCATCGTCACCGTTGGCGATCATGTACTGCAGGCGGGCAATACGCAGGTCGGTCAGGTCCTTGTTCAACTGGCCGATATCACCCATCCAGTTGCTGCGGTCGATCAGGCTGCCCAGGCTGGTCCAGCCGGTCAGGGCCAGCAGGCCGGTGAGGATCAGTACCAGGCCGAAGCCCAGGCCCAGTTTGAGGTTGACGCTGATGTTGGCGAACCAGCTGTTCATGCACGCTCTCCAGAAGGTGTTTTCGCTCGATTTGTCTTCGATCGCCAGGCGTTGTTGTTCTGGATGCCTGCTGATTCGTGCAGGGGTTATCGGCCGTGATGAGGGAAGCTGAAACGCTTTTTCAGCAAAATATGCACAAGTGCTTCTGGGTAGGAGCGGCCTTGTGTCGCGAAAGGGCCGCAAAGCGGCCCCAGGATTTCAACGTTGACGCGACTATTGCAGGGGCCGCTTCGCAGCCCTTTCGCGACACAAGGCCGCTCCTACAGCGTTTGCGCCGGCCTGGCGAGAGGTGTCAGAGGTTACGCGCGCTGAAGGTATCGCAACTGTTCACTTCACCCTCGGCGAACCCGGCCTTGAACCAGCGTACCCGCTGCGCCGAAGTACCGTGGGTGAACGAGTCCGGCACTACACGCCCGCGGCCCTGTTGCTGCAAGCGGTCATCGCCAATGGCATTGGCGGCGTTCAGGGCCTCTTCGACGTCACCCGGCTCCAGCCAGTTCAGGCGCTTTTGCGCCTGGTAGGCCCACACCCCGGCCAGGCAGTCGGCCTGCAGCTCCTGGCGCACCAGCAAGCCGTTGTCACCTTCCAGGCGTTGGCCGCTGCGGCGTGCGGCGTCGACCTTGGCCGACACCCCCAGCAGGGTCTGCACATGGTGGCCGATTTCATGAGCGATCACGTAGGCCTGGGCAAAGTCGCCGGCGGCTGCGAAACGGGTTTCCATCTCGCGGAAGAACGACATGTCCAGGTACACCCGCTGGTCGGCGGGGCAGTAGAACGGCCCCACTGCCGCTGAAGCAAAGCCACAGGCCGAATTGACCTGGCCGCTGAACAGCACCAGCTTGGGATCGCGGTATTGCTTGCCAGCCTCGGCAAACAGGGCTTTCCAGGTATCTTCGGTGTCGCCCAGGATCGAGGCGACGAACTCGGCCTGCTGGTCGTTGGCCGGCGGGGCCTTGCCGCCCACGCTGCTGGGCGCCTGCCGTTGCTGCTGCTCCATCTGGCCAGTGAGCTGGCCAAGAATCTGCAGCGGGTCCTGCCCGGTAAGCCAGCCGATACCGACGATCAGCAGTACTGCGCCAAGCCCCAGCCCCTTGCCGCCGCCGAAACGCATGCCGCCGCCACCGCCACCTTCGCCTCGGGCATCGACCACATTGACGCTGCGCCGGCCTTTTCGCCATTCCATGAAATGCTCTCCGGAGCGTGAAACAAAAAGACAAGATTAGTTCACCACTGTGACCGGTGTCAGGCAAACGTGTTCACTCATAACCAACTGGTTATGTCTAAGACGGCTGATTTCAATATTCACCGCGCGCAGCTTGCCCGAAACTGCAAGTCCGCCTGCCACGCCCAGGCGTTCACACAATTCCAAGAGAGGAAACCGGCATGCCTGCCCAGGACACCAGCCGCTTCGTGATCCGTGATCGCAACTGGCACCCGAAAGCCCTTACGCCTGACTACAAGACTTCCATTGCCCGTTCGCCGCGCCAGGCGCTGGTCAGCATTCCGCAGTCGATCAGCGAAACCACCGGCCCGGACTTTTCCCATTTGGGCTTCGGTGCCCACGACCATGACCTGCTGCTGAACTTCAACAACGGTGGCCTGCCGATCGGTGAGCGCATCATCGTCGCCGGGCGCGTCGTCGACCAGTACGGCAAGCCTGTACCGAATACCCTGGTAGAAATGTGGCAGGCCAACGCCGGAGGACGCTACCGTCACAAGAATGACCGTTACCTGGCACCGCTGGACCCGAACTTCGGTGGTGTCGGCCGTTGCCTGACCGACCGTGACGGCTATTACAGCTTCCGCACCATCAAGCCGGGCCCGTACCCCTGGCGCAACGGGCCGAACGACTGGCGTCCGGCGCACATCCATTTCGCCATCAGCGGCCCTTCGATCGCCACCAAACTGATCACTCAGTTGTACTTCGAGGGTGACCCGTTGATCCCGATGTGCCCGATCGTCAAGTCGATCGCCAACCCGCAAGCGGTGCAGCAACTGATCGCCAAGCTCGACATGAGCAACGCCAACCCGATGGATTGCCTGGCCTACCGCTTCGACATCGTGCTGCGTGGGCAGCGCAAGACCCACTTCGAAAACTGCTGAGGACCCCGCCATGCCAATCGAACTGCTGCCGGAAACCCCTTCGCAGACTGCCGGCCCCTATGTGCACATCGGCCTGGCCCTGGAAGCGGCCGGCAACCCGACCCGCGACCAGGAGATCTGGAACCGCCTGGCCAAGCCTGATGCGCCCGGCGAGCATATCCTGCTGATCGGCCATGTGTATGACGGCAATGGCCATCTGGTGCGCGACTCGTTCCTGGAGCTCTGGCAAGCTGACGCCAATGGTGAATACCAGGATGCCTACAACCTGGAAAACGCCTTCAACAGTTTTGGCCGCACGGCTACCACCTTCGATGCTGGCGAGTGGACTGCACATACGGTGAAGCCCGGCGTGGTGAAAAACGCTGCCGGCGTGCCAATGGCACCGCACATCAACATCAGCCTGTTTGCCCGGGGGATCAACATCCACCTGCATACGCGCCTGTATTTCGATGATGAGGCCGAGGCCAATGCCAAGTGCCCTGTGCTCAACCTGATCGAGCAGCCGCAGCGACGCGAGACCCTGGTGGCCAAGCGCTGCGAGGTGGACGGGAAGACGGCGTATCGCTTCGATATCCGCATTCAGGGGGAAGGGGAGACGGTGTTCTTCGACTTCTGAGTGGAGCCTGGGGCTGCAAGGCAGCCCCGGCTATCTGCAGGTCAGCGCCGAACCAGCAAAACCCCACTTTCCATGTGGTGGGTATACGGGAACTGATCAAACAACGCACAACGCTCGATGCGGTGGGTGTCGTGCAACTGGGCAATGTTTGCCGCCAGCGTCTCCGGGTTGCAGGAGATGTACAGGATCCGTTCGAAACGCCGGGTCAGCTCACAGGTGTCCGGGTCCATCCCCGCACGTGGCGGGTCGACGAATACCGTGCCGAAGTCATAGCTCTTCAGGTCGATGCCTTCCAGCCGACGGAACGGCCGCACCTCATTCAGTGCCTGGGTCAGTTCTTCCGCCGACAGGCGCACCAGCCGCACATTGTCCACAGCGTTCTCATCGAGATTGCTCAGTGCGGCATTGACCGAAGTCTTGCTGATCTCGGTGGCCAGCACCTGGCGCACGCGGGTGGCCAGCGGCAGGGTGAAGTTGCCGTTGCCGCAATACAGCTCCAGCAGGTCGTCTTCGCGCTCGCCGATGGCCTCGTAGGCCCAGCTCAGCATTTTCTGGTTCACCACGCCGTTCGGTTGGGTGAACGCACCTTCCGGCTGGCGGTAGCTGAACACGCGGCCAGCCACGTCGAGTTTTTCCACCGCGTAATCGCGGCCGATCACCAGGCGTTTGCCCTTGGAGCGGCCGATCACGCTGACGCCCAATTCGCCCGCCAACTGCTGCGCGGCCACCTCCCAGGCCTCGTCCAGCGGGCGGTGATAGCACATCGTAACCATGGCATCGCCTGCCAGGGTAGTGAGGAACTCTACCTGGAACAGCCGGTTGCCGAGTTCTTCGCTGGCCTGCCAGGCCGCCTTCAGGCGCGGCATCAGGGCGTTGATGCGCTGGCTGGCGATGGGGAAGTCGTCGATCAGGATCGCCTTGTGCTTTTCGCCCGGGGCGAACATGGCGTAGTGACGTTG
Source organism: Pseudomonas sp. Marseille-Q3773 (assembly GCF_916618955.1). Classification (NCBI taxonomy): domain Bacteria; kingdom Pseudomonadati; phylum Pseudomonadota; class Gammaproteobacteria; order Pseudomonadales; family Pseudomonadaceae; genus Pseudomonas; species Pseudomonas sp. Marseille-Q3773. The sequence continues at coordinate 3,567,064 of NZ_OU745390.1, read as the reverse complement.
GCCGTCTTCACGCCACAGGCGGAATTCGGCACGCAGGCGATAGTGCTCGCGCGGCGAGTCGAAGACAGCCGGCTCCGGCGCAGCGAACGGCGCCAGCAGCTCGCGCAGCCGGGCCACCTTGGCGTCCAGCTGGGTGGCGTAGGAAGAGGGGTCGTAAGCAGCACTCATGCGTTGAACCAGCCCAGCTTGATGACGAACAGGATGGAAAGGATCACCAGCGCCGGGTTCAGGTCGCGGTGGCGACCGGAGATCAGCTTGACGGCAGTCCAGGAGATGAAGCCGAAGGCGATGCCGTTGGCGATCGAGTAGGTCAGCGGCATGGCCAGGGCGGTCACCACCACCGGTGCGGCTTCGGTGACGTCGTCCCAGTTTATTTCCGCCAGGCCCGAAGCCATCAGCACCGCGACGAACAGCAGCGCCGGGGCGGTGGCGAAGGCCGGCACGCTACCGGCCAGCGGAGCGAAGAACAGGGCCAGCAGGAACAGCACGGCGACCACGATGGCAGTCAGGCCGGTGCGGCCACCGGCGCTCACGCCGGCGGCGGATTCGATGTAGCTGGTGGTGGTCGAGGTACCCAGCAACGAACCGGCCATGGCCGCGGTACTGTCGGCAATCAGCGCACGGCCCATCTTCGGCATGTGCCCGTCCTTGCCCATCAGCCCGGCGCGCTTGGCCACGCCGATCAGGGTGCCGGAGTTGTCGAACAGGTCGACGAACAGGAAGGCGAAGATCACGCTGACCAGGCCCACGTCCAGCGCACCGGCGATGTCCAGCTGCAGGAAGGTCGGGGCCAGCGACGGTGGCATGGAGACGATGCCGCCGAAGGGGGTCACGCCCATCACGATCGAGGCGATGGTCACGGCAAGAATACCGATCAGCACCGCGCCGCGCACTTTCAGCGACTCCAGGCCGACAATCAGGAAGAAGCCCAGGGTAGCGAGGATCGGTGCTGGTTGCTTGAGGTCGCCCAGGCCCACCAGGGTAGCCGGGTTATCGACGACGATGCCGGCGTTATGCAGGGCGATCAACGCCAGGAACAAGCCTATGCCGGCGGCGATGGCCGAACGCAGCGGCAGCGGGATGCTGTTCACGATCCACTCGCGGATGCGGAAGATCGATAACAGGAAGAACATCACCGCCGACAGGAACACTGCGCCCAGTGCCACCTGCCAGGTGTGGCCCATGTGCAGCACCACGGTGTAGGTGAAGAATGCGTTCAGGCCCATGCCCGGTGCCAGGGCGATCGGGTAGTTGGCGATCAGGCCCATGGTCACCGAACCGATGGCCGCGGCCAGGCAGGTGGCGACGAAGATCGCGCCCTTGTCCATGCCGGTCTCGCCGAGGATGCTCGGGTTGACGAACAGGATGTAGGCCATGGCCAGGAAGGTCGTGACGCCCGCCAGAATCTCGGTGCGCACATTGGTGTTGTGTGCTCTCAGTTGAAACAGCCTTTCCAGCATGCCCGCTCCCCGAGGCGCCCCAGGCGCCATCAATCTATCGACCCCAACAGCAAAGCACAGACCGTACCGGTTGCCGTGGTTTTGTGTGGGGCGGAAAAAAGCCGCGCATCATACCAGCATGCTCTGCAGGGGCCTATGGCCATTGGGCAATGGGTTCTGTATAGCCGGTACCGGCCCCTTCGCCGGCACAGGCTGCCTCTCAACCGTCATGCAACCGATCCCGCCTGGCCAGGGTCGGGAACAGTTTTATCCACACCCCGGTTACCAGCAGGGTGCCGACGCCGCCCATCACTACCGCTGGCACTGTGCCAAACCAGTGCGCCGTAACCCCCGATTCGAACTCGCCGAGCTGATTCGAGGCACCAATGAACAGGCCGTTCACCGCACTCACCCGCCCGCGCATCTCATCCGGCGTTTCCAGCTGCACGAAGGCGCCGCGGATGACCATGCTGATCATGTCCGCTGCGCCCAGCACCACCAGCACCGCGAGCGAGAACCAGAACGAGGTCGACAGGCCGAAGGCAATGGTCGCCACGCCGAATACCCCCACTGCCGTGAACATCGTTCGCCCGACGTTGCGCTCGAACGGGAAACGCGCCAGCCACAGCGACATCAGCAACGCGCCCACCGCCGGCGCCGAGCGCAGCAGGCCCAGGCCCAGCGGCCCGGTCAGCAGGATGTCCTTGGCAAACACCGGCAGCAGCGCGGTGGCCCCACCGAGCAATACGGCAAACAGGTCGAGCGAGATGGCGCCGAGGATGTCCGGCCGGCTGCGGATAAAGCGGATGCCGGCCAGCAGCGATTCGATGCTGGCACGCCCTCGCTGGGCTACCTGGCCGCGTGCCTCCAGGCTCAGGGTCAATAGGCAGGCGATGGCGTACAGGGCCACGGTCGGGCCGTACACCCAGATGCTGCCGAAGGCATACAGGAAGCCGCCCACGGCGGGCGCCACGATGGTGGCCGACTGGGTAGCCGATGCCGATGCCGCCACCGCGCGTGGGAACAGCCCGGCTGGCACCACGTTGGGCAGCAACGCCTGGGTTGCCGGCATCTCGAAGGAACGCGTGGCGCCGAGCAGGAAGGCCAGGGCGAAGATCAGTTCGCGAGTGACGTTGTCGGTGGCGCTGCCCACTGCCAATGCCAGGGCGATCAGGCCCTGCAGGCTCTGGCACAAGGCGGCGACCTTGCGCCGGTCATAGCGGTCGGCGACATGCCCGGTGTGCAGCATGAACAGCACACGCGGGGCGAACTCGACCAGGCCGACCAGGCCCAGGTCGAGCACATTGCCGGTCAACTGGTAGAGGTGCCAGCCAATGGCCACGGTGAGCATCTGGAAGCCGCTGGCAGTGAACACGCGGGCCAGCCAGAAGGCCAGGAAAGGTCGGTGGTGACGTAGCAACTGCGGAGCGGAATCGGGCATCGGAAACCAGGGGCCTCGGCGCGGTAGAGGGGCTCGCAGCGTACCATCTGTTTGTAACAAATGGTTGCTGTTTGCCCGGATCGGCACTTTTCCAGGCCTTTTTGAAGAGGGTGGGGCAACTGGTCACGCGGCAATCAACCGCACGGCCCGGCGTGCCATTCAGGACTATGCTTTCTAGCATTCGTTGATCTGGATCAATCGTTGCCTTTGCAACGGTTGGCCGACGACGTGGCCCTCCGGGCCGGAATCCCTGCGATCGAACAGAACAATTCCAACACGCCGCACTCGATAACCGTGGGGGCAGTGGGCGACGGGGCCAGCGGCCCGGACGCCGGATTATCTGAAGAGGAAGCACCATGTTCGGAATAGAGGCCCTAGAGCTCGCCCGAATGCAGTTTGCCTTTACCGTTTCGTTCCACATCCTGTTCCCGGCCATCACCATCGGCCTGGCCAGCTACCTGGCAGTCCTTGAAGGCCTCTGGTTGCGGACCGACAAGCAGGTCTACCGTGACCTTTATCATTTCTGGTCGAAGATCTTTGCCGTCAACTTCGGCATGGGCGTGGTTTCCGGGCTGGTCATGGCCTACCAGTTCGGCACCAACTGGAGCCGCTTCTCCGACTTTGCCGGGGCCATCACCGGCCCGTTGCTCACCTACGAGGTGCTGACCGCGTTCTTCCTCGAGGCAGGCTTCCTCGGCGTCATGCTGTTCGGCTGGAACCGTGTCGGCCGCGGCCTGCATTTCTTCTCCACGGTGATGGTAGCGCTCGGCACGCTGGTCTCGACGTTCTGGATCCTTGCCTCCAACAGCTGGATGCAAACCCCGCAAGGCCACGAGATCATCGACGGCCGGGTGGTGCCGGTGGACTGGCTGGCGGTGGTGTTCAACCCTTCGTTCCCCTACCGCCTGATGCACATGGCCACCGCCGCGTTCGTTTCCACGGCGTTCTTCGTCGGTGCCTCGGCGGCCTGGCACCTGCTGCGCGGGCGTGACAACCCGGCGGTGCGCAAGATGCTGTCGATGGCCATGTGGATGGCCCTGATCGTGGCGCCGATCCAGGCGGTAATCGGTGATTTCCACGGCCTCAACACGCTCAAGCACCAGCCGGTGAAGATCGCCGCGATCGAGGGCCACTGGGAGAACGTGCCTGGCGAGCCTACCCCGCTGATCCTGTTCGGCATCCCTGACATGCAGGCCGAGACCACCCGCTTCAAGCTCGAAATCCCGGCGCTCGGCAGCCTGATCCTGACCCACAGCCTGGACAAGCAGGTGCCGGCGATGAAGGAGTTCCCGCCGGAAGACCGGCCGAACTCGACCATCGTCTTCTGGTCGTTCCGGATCATGGTCGGGCTGGGGCTGCTGATGATTTTCGTCGGCCTGTGGAGCCTCTGGCTGCGCAAGCGCGGCACGCTCTATACCTCGCGCCCGTTCCTGCACCTGGCCTTGTGGATGGGCCCGTCCGGGCTGATCGCCTTGCTGGCCGGCTGGTTCACCACCGAAATCGGCCGCCAGCCGTGGGTGGTATACGGCCTGATGCGGACGGCGGACGGTGTGTCCAACCACAGCTACGCCCAGCTCGGCTTCACCCTGGTGGCCTTCGTGGTGGTGTATTTCGCCCTGTTCGGTACTGGCCTTGGCTACATGATGCGCCTGGTGCGCAAAGGCCCGCAGACCGGCGAAGGTGACCAGCACAGCAGTGGTGGCCCAGGCACCAAACGCACGCCGGCGCGGCCGCTGTCCGCCGCCGATGATGGCCGTGAGGCCAACTCCGCCAGCCTGAGCAAGGAAAACTGAGCCATGGGTATCGACCTTTCGCTGATCTGGGCCGTGATCATCATCTTCGGCGTGATGATGTACGTGGTGATGGATGGTTTCGACCTGGGAATCGGCATGCTCTTCCCGTTCGTCAAGGGCGAGCGTGACCGCGATGTGATGATGAACACCGTCGCCCCCGTGTGGGACGGTAACGAAACCTGGCTGGTGCTGGGTGGTGCGGGGCTGTTCGGCGCGTTTCCGATGGCCTACTCGGTGGTGCTGGAGGCGCTGTACCTGCCGTTGATCCTGATGCTGATTGGCCTGATCTTCCGCGGCGTGGCCTTCGAGTTCCGTTTCAAGGCCAAGGACGACAAGCGCCATATCTGGGACAAGGCGTTCATCGGCGGCTCGCTGGTGGCCACGTTCTTCCAGGGCGTGGCTCTGGGCGCGTTCCTGGAGGGCTTCAAGGTGGTTGACCGGCATTTCGCCGGCGGCACGCTCGACTGGCTGACCCCATTCAGCCTGTTCTGCGGCCTGGGGCTGATCGTTGCCTACACCTTGTTGGGCTGCACCTGGCTGATCATGAAGACCGAAGGGGCGCTGCAGCAGAAGATGCACGACATTGCCCGCCCGCTGGCGCTGGTGTTGCTGGTGGTGATCGGTATTGTCAGCCTGTGGACGCCGATCGCCTATCCGCAGATCGCCGACCGCTGGTTCAGCATGCCTAACCTGGTCTGGTTCATGCCGGTGCCGATCCTGGTGCTGGTGACCTTCTACGGTTTGCTCAAGGCAGTGGCGCGCAATGCGCACTACACGCCGTTCCTGCTCACCCTGGTGCTGATCTTCCTTGGCTACAGCGGCCTGGGCATCAGCCTGTGGCCGAACATCATCCCACCGTCGATCTCGATCTGGGATGCCGCGGCGCCACCGCAGAGCCAGGGCTTCATGCTGGTCGGCACGCTGTTCATCCTGCCGTTCATTCTCATGTACACCTTCTGGAGCTATTACGTGTTCCGCGGCAAGGTTACCCACGAAGACGGCTATCACTAGGAGGGCCGCATGATGACCGGCAAGCATGGCTTGGAAGATAAGAAGCCCCTGTGGCAGCGGCTGGGCTGGCTGCTGCTGATCTGGGCCATGAGCGTGGCAGCGCTGGGCGTGGCGGCCTGGGTGATGCGCCTGTTCATGGGGGCAGCGGGGTTGACCACCCATTGAACCAATGGGGGCGCTTAGTGCGCCTTTCGCGACACGAGGCCGGTACTACAGAGAGACGCGACTATCTGAATGATGGCGCTCCCTGTGCGAGCGGCCTTGTGTCGCGATGGGCTGCAAAGCAGCCCCACAGGCCTACTTACGGGCTTTCAGGATAACGAACTTGGGCGTAGCCGCCACCTGCTCCACCCCACGGAACAAGCGCGCCAGCTTGCTGTGATAACCCAGGTGCCGGTTACCCACGATATACAGCGCCCCGCCCACCACCAGCGCCTCACGCGCCTGCTGGAACATGCGCCAGGCAAGGAAATCGCCCACCACCTGCTGCTGGTGGAACGGTGGGTTGCACAGCACCACCTCCAGCGACTGCTTTTCTACCCCGGCCAACCCGTCGGCTGCTTCGAACCGAGCCGGGCGCTCGCCCAGTGCGGCCTGCCAGTTTTCCCGTGCCGATTGCACGGCCATGTACGACTCATCAACCAAGGTGTATTGCGCATCCGGATTGACCATCGCGCTGGCTATCGCCAGCACACCGTTGCCGCAGCCCAGGTCCGCCACCCGCGCACGGCCGAGGTCGCGTGGCAGGTGCGGCAGGAAGGCGCGGGTGCCGATGTCCAGGCCTTCACGGCAGAACACGTTGGCGTGGTTGACCAGCTCCAGCGCTGGCGTGTCGAGGCGGTAGCGGCTGGGGTAGGGCGAACGCGCGGCTGGCCGGGTGGCCACTGTCGCGGTCAGCAAGCGGGCTTTTTTCTGCGCCAGCGAGGCCTGCACCGGGCCGATGTATTTCTCCAGCAGGTCACCGGCAGCCCGGGGCAGGTGCTTGATCATCGCCCCGGCAATCACCTGGGCACCGGGCGCCAGGTGGCCTTGCAGGCGGATCAGTTGCTCTTCGAGCAGGGCCAGGGTCTTGGGTACGCGGATCAGCACGCGGTCGAACGAGCCTTGCCAGGTTTCGCTGGCCGGGACGAAGGGCACACTGTCGAACGCCAGGCCATTGCGCGCCAGGTTTTTTTCCAGGGCCAGGTGCGCCAGGTGCGAATCGCCACTACTGGTCACGTGCAGCTTGCCCGCCAGGCTGGCAGCCAGGGCGCCGAAGCTGTCATTGAGCACCAGTACCCGGCAATCGGTCGCCGGGGCCTGGTCGTGCAAGTGCGCAAGCAGGTATTCGTCGGCTGCATCGAAAGCCTGCAAGGGGTCGTTGGTCTGTTCCGGCTGGCGGATCAGGTCGAGTTCGGCGTAGGGGGTGGTCAACAGGGGCATGGCGTCTGGCTCGGCAGCGAATCTGCCCGTTGCGGTTCGCCCCGGGCTTTGCCGGGCGATTCTACAGGGCTTTGCCCAAGGTCGCAGGTTTGCCGGTCAGATCCAGCCGCGCATGGCGGCAATGGCAATGGCGCCGGCCTTGTTGGCGGCGTTGGTCTTGGTGATCACGCTGCGGATATGGAAGTTCACCGTGCTTTGCGACAGTGACAGGATGCAGGCCACGTCGGCAGCGGTCTTGCCGGCGGCTGACCATTTCAGTACTTCCAGTTCCCGCTCGCTCATCCTCGGCTGGTGCGGGCACAGTGCATTGAGGTGGTGTTCGCCAAGCACCGCATGCAGGGTGTGGCACAGCCACTGGACACTGCCGGCCTTACGATAAAATTCGTCTCCGTCGATGCGACCGGCGGGCCTGGCCACGCTGATCTGGCTTTCGTTGTGCTGCAAGTCGTGCAGTGACTGGGTCCAGCCATGGCGCAGGCCGCACCGGCAGGCCATTTCACGAAACTGCGGGACCTCGCGGTACAGGTCGTCGGTCCAGAGCACAGGCATGGTCGAGTTGTGGCATGCGTTGGCGACCGGGTCCAGCATGTAGAGATCGTCACGCTGGTACCACTCGATCCACCTGTTCGGATAGTTGCTGTAAAGGTACAGCCGCGGCGTTTGAGTAGCGACCTGGATGCGAACGTTCAACCCAAGGTATTCCATGCCAAGATTCTGAGCCAGGTACACAGCGATATCGAATAGCTTCGTGGGGTTGCGCTCACAGACAAACGCTTGAAGATGTTCGGGCTTCCAGTGGTGCATCTGAAATACTCCCTGTTGGATCCAATCCGTTTTTGAGCACCCGAATGATTGTAGGAAAAGCCCTACCAAAGCGTTAGGATTTTTTTGTTACAGCAGGAAGGTGTTCTGCAACTCCGGCACCTTCAGCTTGGGTGAGGCCCTACAAAGCAGTGGTTTTTATCCGCGCCACTTTGCGCGACACTGTGCGCACGCCAAACCTGGAGCCCGACATGACCGCTAGCGCCGAAAAGTTCACCCGCCAGACCCTGCTCGATGTTCAGCCGCTGACGGCGAACCTCTTCAGCCTGCGGGTTACGCGCGATGCGGGGTTTCGCTTCCGTTCCGGCCAGTTCGCCCGCCTGGGCGTGACCAAGGCTGATGGCAGCGTGGTCTGGCGCGCCTATTCGATGGTCAGCGCCCCGCATGACGAGCACCTCGATTTTTTCTCCATCGTGGTGCCAGGTGGCGAATTCACCAGCGAGCTGAGCCGGCTGGCCGTGGGCGATACCTTGCTGATCGACCGCCAGGCCTTTGGCTTCCTCACCCTCGACCGCTTCGTCGGCGGCCGCGACTTGTGGCTGCTGGCAACCGGTACCGGTATTGCGCCGTTCATGTCGATTCTGCAGGACTTCGAGGCCTGGGAGCGTTTTGACAACATCAAGCTGGTGTACTCGGTGCGCGAAGCGAAAGAGCTGGCCTATGTCAAAGAAATCGCCGGGCTGGAGCAGCGCGATTACCTGGCCGAGTTTGCCGGCAAGTTGCAGTTCATTCCGGTAGTGACCCGCGAGCAGCACCCGGGTGCGTTGAGTACGCGCATTACCACGCTGATCGAGAATGGCGAGTTGGAAAAGGCAGCGGGGCTGGAGCTGTCAGCGGAACACTCGCGGGTGATGCTGTGCGGTAACCCGGAGATGGTCGACGAGACGCGCAAGGTGCTGAAGGCGCGGGACTTGCAACTGAGCCTGAGCAAGCGGCCGGGACAGGTGGCGGTGGAAGCCTACTGGTAAGGGTGATTGGGGCTGCAAGGCAGCCCCGGCGATATCAAGGCAGGCGGTTGTGGTTCTGCGCCTTGAGCAGATCGCGAATCTCGGTCAGCAAGGTTTCTTCGGCACTCGGCACGGGTGGCGCAGTCGGCGCCACGGCCTCCTCACGCTTGAGCCGGTTGATGGCTTTTACCCCCATGAAGATGGCAAACGCCACGATCAGGAAGTCGATCACGGTCTGGATGAACTTGCCATAGGCCAGTACCACAGCCGGTGCATCACCTTCGGCCGCCTTCAGGGTGATGGCCAGATCGCTGAAGTCGACACCACCGATCAACAGGCCCAGCGGTGGCATGACCACGTCACCAACGAAGGACGAGACGATCTTGCCGAAGGCTGCGCCGATGATGATACCGACCGCCATGTCGACGACATTGCCTTTGACCGCGAAGGCCTTGAACTCACTGATCATGCCCATGTTTGGTTCCTTGTAACAAAAGGTAAGGTTTACGCAGTGTAAGCCACTTAAACGCTTCATGCGTTATAACCAGCACTTCCGACTGCGGTTAGAACGAATAGTTTTGTCGCACCTCGAGGCGTTCGGGACACCTCCAGCTCGGCTATCATGGCGGTTTTTTCCAGGAGACCCCAGCCATGGCCAAGGCCAAGCGCTTGTATGGCTGCACCGAGTGCGGTGCGACCTTCCCCAAATGGGCCGGCCAGTGTGGCGAATGCGGGGCCTGGAACACCCTGGTCGAAACCATGATCGAAAGCGCCGGTGCCGCCGCGCCCGGCAACGGCCGCACCGGCTGGGCCGGGCAGCAGGCGCAGATCAAGACCCTGGCCGAAGTCAGCGTCGAGGAAATCCCGCGCTTCACCACCAGCAGCACCGAACTGGACCGCGTGCTGGGCGGCGGCCTGGTGGATGGCTCGGTGGTGCTGATCGGTGGCGACCCCGGTATCGGCAAGTCGACCATCCTGCTGCAGACCCTGTGCAACATCGCCGTCGGCATGCCGGCACTGTACGTGACCGGCGAGGAATCGCAGCAGCAGGTGGCGATGCGTTCGCGGCGCCTGGGCCTGCCGCAGGACCAGCTCAAGGTGATGACCGAAACCTGCATCGAAACCATCATCGCCACGGCGCGCCAGGAAAAGCCGCGGGTGATGGTGATCGACTCGATCCAGACCATTTTCACCGAGCAGCTGCAATCGGCACCGGGCGGCGTGGCCCAGGTGCGCGAGAGCACGGCGTTGCTGGTGCGCTATGCCAAACAGAGTGGTACGGCAATCTTCCTGGTGGGCCACGTGACCAAGGAGGGCTCGCTGGCTGGCCCACGGGTTCTCGAGCACATGGTCGACACAGTGCTTTATTTCGAAGGCGAGTCCGATGGCCGCCTGCGCCTGCTGCGGGCGGTGAAGAACCGCTTCGGTGCCGTCAACGAACTGGGCGTGTTCGGCATGACCGACCGCGGCCTGAAGGAAGTGTCCAACCCGTCGGCGATCTTTCTCAACCGCGCCCAGGAAGAAGTGCCGGGTAGCGTGGTGATGGCGACGTGGGAGGGCACCCGGCCGATGCTGGTGGAAGTGCAGGCGCTGGTCGACGACAGCCACCTGGCCAACCCGCGCCGGGTGACTCTGGGCCTGGACCAGAACCGTCTGGCCATGCTGCTGGCGGTACTGCACCGGCATGGTGGCATTCCAACCCATGACCAGGACGTGTTCCTCAACGTGGTGGGTGGGGTGAAGGTGCTGGAAACCGCCTCGGACCTGGCGCTGCTGGCGGCGGTGATGTCGAGCCTGCGCAACCGCCCATTGGCCCATGGCTTGCTGGTGTTTGGCGAAATCGGCCTGTCCGGCGAAGTACGACCGGTGCCCAGCGGACAGGAACGCTTGAAGGAAGCGGCCAAGCATGGCTTCAAGCGGGCCATCGTGCCCAAGGGCAATGCGCCGAAAGAGGCCCCGGCGGGCCTTCAGGTGATCGCCGTTACCCGTCTGGAGCAGGCGTTGGACGCACTGTTCGAGTAATTCGCAGCCTGTACCGGCAAATAAAAAGGGGCCGACGATGCGCATCGGCCCCCCACCTCACCGCTCAGTCAGTGGTCAATGTTCGGCGACCGCCGTGCGCCTGAGCGCCTCATTGCCATGTTCGTCCAGCTCCAGCAGCGGCACTTCATTACCCTCGGCATCGAACAGCTTGCCATCCTTGAAGTAGTCGCCATCACGCAGCGCTGAAATGTCCGAGTACTGGATGGTGCGCTCGTAGGCGGCAGCGAACACCGACTGGTTTTCCGAGTTGCCGGCGGTGAAGTGGTTGAAGATCAGGTTCAGCAGGATGGCCATGATTGCCGCCGAGCTGATGCCCGAGTGGAAAATGGTTTCGAACCAGTTCGGGAAGTGATGGTAGAAGGTCGGGGCGGCAATCGGGATCATGCCGAAGCCCAGCGACGCGGCGACGATGATCAGGTTGACGTTGTTCTTGTAGTTGACCTTGGACAGAGTGCGGATACCGCTGGCTGCCACGGTGCCGAACAGCACGATGCCCGCGCCACCCAGCACTGGCGTCGGCACAGCAGCAATCACCCGGCCCATGATCGGCAGCAGGCCGAGTACCACCAGAATCACCCCGCCGGTGGCCACCACGTAGCGGCTCTTGACCCCGGTCACCGCTACCAGGCCTACGTTCTGGGCGAACGCGCTCTGGGTGAACGAACCGAAGATCGGCGCCAGGATGCTCGACGCCATGTCGGCGCGCAGGCCGTTGCCGAGGCGCTTGGAGTCGACCTTGGTATCGATGATCTCACCCACCGCGAGGATATCGGCCGAGGTTTCCACCAGGGTCACCATGATCACGATGCACATCGACAGGATCGCGGCGACGTGGAATTCCGGCATGCCGAAGTGGAATGGCGTGGGGAAGGCGAACACCGGGCCTTCGGTGACCTTGCTGAAGTCGGTCATGCCCAGCGCCCAGGCGATCAGGGTGCCGACAACCATCGCCAGTAGGATCGACAGGCGCGAGATGGTCGCACTGCCCAGCTTGCTCAACAGCAACACGATGGCGAAGGTCAGGCCTGCCAGGCCGATGTTGGCCATGCTGCCGAACTCCGGCGAGGCACTGTTGCCACCCATCACCCAGCGGGCTGCGACGGGCATCAGGGTCAGGCCGATGGTGGTGATGACGATGCCGGTTACCAACGGCGGGAAGAACTTGGTGATGCGCGAGAACACCGGGGTAATGAGAAAGCCGATGAACGACGCGGCCATGACTGCACCCAGCACGCCCGGCAGGCCACCGCCACCCTCACTGCTGAGAATGGCCCCCATGGTCGCCACGCCAGCGAACGACACGCCCTGCACCAGCGGCAGCTGGCAGCCGAAGAATGGCAGGCCCAGTGTCTGCAGCAGGGTGGCCAGGCCACCGGCAAACAGCGAAGCGGCGATCAGCATGCCGATTTCGGCACCGTTCAGGCCCGCGGCTTGCCCCAGAATCAGGGGTACCGCGACGATCCCCCCATACATGGTCAGCACATGCTGCAGACCATAGGCCAGGTTGGCCCCAAGGCCGAGGTTTTCGTCCTCGGGGCGCTTGGCGGGAGACGTGCTAGGGGACGTAGTCATGGAGCAGGCTCTCTGTTTATTGTTGTGTCGCTACTGTAGACATTTCTGACAAATGAAAGCCACAAGAATTGTATACAATTTTTTGATCCGAGCGCGCACACGAGCGCTGGCGCAAGGCACCAGAACCCAATGCAGGAGGCGTACCAGGTTGGAAAATGCTGGATTAGAGGGGTGTGTACAAAGTGCCGCGAGCCAGGCTGAAAGCTGTCTGGGTAGACAGGAAACACGCGATGAGGAAAATCTTAGCTAGCTAAGAGATTTCATTATTCGATCAATTCCCGCAGCTCACGCATCATTTCGGTGCTGTCGGCCAGGTTCAGTTCCACAAGACGGTGCAAATGGCTCATCGACTCGACGTCGATGTACAGGCAGATGAACCCCAGGCGGGTGGCTTCTTCGTGGCGCAATTCCACTTGCATCTGCACGCGCACATCGCGGTCGAGGTGGATGATCGCATCGAAGTCCTGGGTCAGGTCGGCGTCCCATGGCTCGGGGCGCTTGACCAGAAGACCTTTCAGCGACACGTCCAGGAGTTTTACCGGCCAGCGGCGGTCGCCCTGGCGCAGCTCGGTGGGGGCGTCGAAATCGATGCGCTGGAAGCGGCGGCGATCGTCGTGGTCGGTCATGGGAAAGCCCTCGGGTGACATCCTGACTATAGTTAGCTTGATCTGTGCATCAGGTTCTGCAATCTGGCCGCAGAGGCTCTAGACCAAAGCAAGTGTGGCAATGCGCGATGACACGCCCTAGACTCGATGGGCGGTCTTTTCCAATCCACCAGCTGGAAGCAAACCATGAACAACAATAATAGCCTGCTACGCCACATTCCGTGGCTGGCGCTGGCAGTCATAGGAGCCTGCGCGCTGGGTGTGGTTGCCCTGCGTCGCGGCGAGGCGATCAATGCCTTGTGGATCGTGGTCGCGGCAGTGGCCATCTACCTGGTCGCCTATCGCTACTACAGCCTGTTCATCGCCACCAAGGTGATGCAACTCGACCCGCGCCGCGCCACCCCGGCGGTGCTCAACAACGACGGCCTGGACTATGTCCCGACCAACAAACACATCCTCTTCGGTCACCACTTTGCCGCTATCGCCGGCGCAGGCCCGCTGGTCGGCCCGGTACTGGCTGCGCAGATGGGCTACCTGCCCGGGACCCTTTGGCTGATCGCCGGTGTGGTGCTGGCCGGTGCGGTGCAGGACTTCATGGTCCTGTTCCTCTCCACCCGTCGCAACGGCCGCTCGCTGGGCGACATGGTGCGCGAGGAAATGGGCCGCATCCCGGGCACCATCGCCCTGTTCGGCTGCTTCCTGATCATGATCATCATCCTTGCGGTGCTGGCGCTGATCGTGGTCAAGGCCCTGGCCGAGAGCCCGTGGGGCATGTTCACGGTGATGGCTACCATCCCGATCGCGATGTTCATGGGCGTCTACATGCGCTACATCCGCCCGGGCCGTATCGGCGAGATCTCGATCGTGGGCGTGGTCCTGCTGCTGGCCTCGATCTGGCTGGGGGGCCAGATTGCCGCGGATCCGGTGTGGGGCCCGGCGTTCACCTTCACTGGCGTGCAGATTACCTGGATGCTGGTGGGCTACGGCTTTGTCGCCGCCGTGCTGCCGGTATGGCTGGTACTGGCGCCGCGTGACTACCTGTCGACCTTCCTCAAGATCGGCACCATCGTTGGCCTGGCCATCGGTATCCTGATCATCGCGCCCGAGCTGAAAATGCCGGCGCTGACCCAGTTCACCGACGGCACCGGCCCGGTGTGGAAGGGCACCCTGTTCCCGTTCCTGTTCATCACCATCGCCTGTGGTGCGGTGTCCGGCTTCCACGCGCTGATCTCCTCGGGGACCACGCCCAAGCTGCTGGACAACGAAACCAACGCCCGCTACATCGGCTACGGCGGCATGCTGATGGAATCGTTCGTCGCCATCATGGCCATGGTCGCTGCCTCGGTGATCGAGCCAGGCGTGTATTTCGCCATGAACAGCCCGGCCGCCGTGGTCGGTGCCGACGTGGCTTCGGTGGCGCAAACGGTCAGCAGCTGGGGCTTCCTGATCACCCCGGAACAACTGGAGGCCACCGCCCGCGACATCGGCGAGCACACCATCCTGGCGCGTGCCGGTGGTGCACCGACGCTGGCGGTGGGTATCGCGCAGATCCTGCACCAGGTGCTGCCGGGTGAGAACACCATGGCCTTCTGGTACCACTTCGCGATCCTGTTCGAGGCGCTGTTCATCCTTACCGCGGTAGACGCCGGTACCCGTGCCGGGCGCTTCATGCTGCAGGACCTGCTGGGCAGCTTCGTGCCGGCGCTCAAGCGCACCGAGTCGTGGAGTGCCAACCTGATCGGCACCGCCGGCTGCGTGGCACTGTGGGGCTACCTGCTGTACCAGGGCGTGATCGACCCGCTGGGCGGCATCAACACGCTGTGGCCGCTGTTCGGTATCTCCAACCAGATGCTGGCCGGTATCGCCCTGATGCTCGGCACCGTGGTGCTGATCAAGATGAAGCGCCAGCGCTATGTCTGGGTCACCTTGCTGCCAGCCGTGTGGCTGCTGATCTGCACCACCACCGCAGGCCTGATCAAGCTGTTCGACCCGAACCCGGCAGTCGGCTTCCTGGCCCTGGCCAAGAAGTACAGCACTGCGCTGGACGCCGGCCAGGTCCTGGCCCCGGCCAAGGACATCGTGCAGATGCAACACGTGATCTTCAACGCCTACACCAACGCCGGCCTGACCGTGCTGTTCCTGGTGGTGGTGTTCAGTGTGCTGTTCTTTGCCGTCAAGGTCGGTTTCGCCGCCCTCGGCCGCAAGGAGCGCAGCGACAAGGAAACCCCGTTCCAGGCCCTGCCTGACGCTTGAGAGGACTGCTGCGATGTTCAACGACCTGGGTCGACTGGGTAAGTACCTGGGGCAGGCAGCCCGCCTGATGGTCGGCATGCCCGACTACGACAACTATGTCGAGCACATGCAGAAGACGCACCCGGACCAGCCGGTGATGAGCTACGAGGCGTTCTTCCGGGAACGCCAGGAAGCGCGTTACGGTGGCAAGTCCGGGCCCAAGTGCTGCTGAGTTCAGGCTAGCGCGGTACCGTGCAGGCGCGGCCTTGTGTCGCGATCGGGCCGCAAGGCGGCCCCGGCGATTTTGGCTGCGAAGCTGAAAACCCGGGGTCGCGTTGCGGCCCGATCGCGCTCCAAGGCAGCTCGTGCAGGGGCCGCGCTCCCCCCGTCCATTCCACTGCACAGGAGATGTTCTGCGTGCAGACGCCTATTCCCGTAACCGTACTCACCGGCTTCCTCGGCGCCGGCAAGACCACCCTGCTCAAGTACATGCTCAAGGCCGAGCATGGCCTGAAGATCGCCGTGATCGAGAACGAATTCAGCGAGGCCGGCATCGACAGCCAGCTGCTCGGCGACGAGCCGGTGCAGGTGATGACCTTGGCCAATGGCTGCGTGTGCTGCAGCATCCATGGCGACCTCACCCGCGCCCTGTACCTGCTGCTCGAACGTCTGGATACAGGCGAGATCGCCTTCGACCGCTTGGTAATAGAATGCACCGGCCTGGCCGACCCGGCGCCGGTGGCGCAAACCTTCTTCATTGATGAAGAGCTGCGTGAGCGCTATATCCTCGACGGCATCATGACCTTGGTCGATGCCGCCCATGCCGAGTTGCACCTGACCCAGGCCATCGCCCAGGCCCAGGTCGGCTTTGCCGACCGTCTGCTGCTGAGCAAGACCGACCTGGTCGAGCCGGCTGTGGTCGAGGCGCTGGGCGAGCGTCTGACACGCATCAATGGCCGGGCCGAGATCCGCGTGGTCGAGCATGGCCGCATAGACCTGGCGGAGCTGCTGGATGTACGTGGGTTCAATCTCAACCCCGATCTGGGCGCAAACCTGAAGCCAGCGCTGCGCCCGTTGCTCAAGCCCGCTACCCCGGACCGCATCTCCACCTTGGTACTGCGCACGCAAACCGCGTTGGACATTGACCGCCTCAGCGACTTCATGAACGCGCTGCTGGAAACCCACGGCAAGCAGCTGTTGCGCTACAAGGGGGTGCTGAACATTGCCGGTGAGGCGCGCAAGCTGGTGTTCCAGGGCGTGCTCAAGCTCTACGGCTTCGATTGGGATGCCGAATGGGCCGAGGGCGAAACCCGCGAAAGTGTGATGGTATTCATCGCCGACGATCTGCCGGAAGCTACGATTCGGGCTGGGTTCGAGGCGCTGGCTGCGGGCTGAGCTGGCGCGGCGTCTGCGCCTGAAACCATTGCGGCCAGGAGCTGCGGTGGCGTGTCTCGACCTCGATGCACGGGATCAGGCGCTCGCTCAGCAGCGCCGTCTGCCGGACTGCCTTGGCCGTGCGGTACTTGACGCTGTGGATGCACTCGCGATCGCCGAATTCGCAGCGGTTCAGCGCGGTACCGCCGCAAGGGCCGTTGGCCAGGCCCTTGGGGCAGGTTTCCGGGCAGATGTACAAGGTGTCTTCCAGGCGGCAACGGCCGCAGGTGTCACAGCCTACCAGCGGCCGCTTCACCGCGCGTTCCACCATGTGCAGCACCTGCGCGCCAAGGCGCGTGGTCCATAACGGCTGACGCACGGCCCAGCCGAATGCCTTGCTCAGGCCGTTGCGGCGGCTGAACAGCAGCGTGTGCATGCCGTGCATCAGCTGATAGCGCGCTTTCTCCGTAAACGAGGCCGCGACGCGTGTCTCGCCCTGGCGCCAGGCTGCCTGTGGCGGGTGGAAACTGACCGCCGGCAGGCCAGGCATCTGCCAACTGGCGTGCCAGGCCGGTGCCCAGTGTTCCAGCGTTTCGATTTGCGCTTGCCAGTGCTCGATGCGCGCTTCCAGCGCCAGCAGCTGCTGGAGATCGTGAATACCTGACAGGTGCACACCGGCGTAGCCCATCAGCTTGATGCCGATGATCTGCAACGCCAGGCGGTCGACGCTACGGGCCTGGGCAAAGGCCTTGGCCTGGGCCGCTTCAGCTTCGAGCAGGTCGCGCATGGACGGCGTGACGGTCACCCCGGCGACGTGGTCGAGCATCGCCGCCCGCCCATAGGTAAGGCTCATGAGGCAGGCCAGCATCGGCCTGGGTGCGGCCTGGCGGCTCATCCAGCGCATGGCTTCCTGATGTTTGCTGGCATCGAAGCCCAGTTGCAGGGTGAAGAAGTCGGCACCGGCCGCCAGCTTTTTCTCGGCCTTGAAGTACTGGGCGCCGCCTTCTTCCTCACAGTACTTGAACGGGTTGAGGGCCGCGCCGAGCAGCCAGTGCGGGCGGGCCTGCCGGGCGATCTGCAGGGCAGCCACCGACTCCAGGTAGCGCACCGGGCGCTGGCCAGGCTGGTGACCGGGCAGGCGGTCGCCGGTCAGTAGCAGCAACTGGTCGAGGCCGGCGGCATCCATGCGTTGCAGCTGGGCGAGCAGGTGATGACGTTCGCGGTCCTTGCCGGAGAAGTGCGGCAGGGCGGGTACCGGGTTGCTGAAGGAGGCGAGGGCGTCCAGCGGTGACATATCCAGCGGGCTGCCGACGCGGTCGCCGATGGCCACGGTCATTGGCCAGCCGCACAGGTGCGCGCGCGCCAGGATTGCCTCCATGGCAGCGAAACGTTCTGCGGACGGTTTGGGGACGAATTCCATGACGCAGACGAAGGTGTTTTCGCGCAGCGCGGTTTTCAGCAGGCTCATGGGGCCGGGTACCTGGTGTGGTCAGGGTGGCATTGTGCGGCAGAAGGCGGGTGGGGTCATGCTCTGAATGAGACATGTGTGTGCCTGTGCCGGCCTCTTCGCGGGCGCGCCCGTTCCCACAGGTATTGCATGAACCTGGACGTATGGGCGGTGCTAGTGAGAGCGGGCATGCCCGCGTGGGGCCAGTACAGACAGCACAAGCTCACGATCATGAGAAAATCTTGAGTTCATCTCAAATTTAATGAGTTTGTCTCAAGATATGGTCGCCCGGACAATCCCCTCATTCATTTTGCATGCTGAGGGACAGACATGGCACTGGCACACAACCTGGGCTTTCCGCGTATCGGCCACGATCGCGAGCTGAAAAAGGCCCAGGAAGCCTTCTGGAAGGGCGAACTCGACGAAGCCGGCCTGCGCGCCGTGGGGCGGGAGCTGCGTGCCCGGCACTGGCAGGTACAGAAAGACGCCGGCATCGAATTGCTGCCGGTCGGCGACTTCGCCTGGTACGACCAGGTGCTGACCCACTCGCTGACCTTTGGCGTCATCCCGCAACGCTTTGCCAGCAACGACGCTGCCAGGCCCACCCTGCATACCCTGTTCGCCATGGCCCGTGGTGCTGTCGGGGACAGCTGCTGTGGCGGCGCCCACGCCCAGGAAATGTCCAAGTGGTTCGACACCAACTACCACTATCTGGTCCCCGAATTCACCGCCGACCAGCAGTTCGTCCTCAGCTGGGAACAGCTGTTCGATGAAGTGGACGAAGCCCAGGCCTTGGGCCATGCGGTCAAGCCAGTGGTGATCGGCCCGCTGACCTATTTGTGGCTGGGCAAGGCCAAGGGCGGCGATTTCGACAAGCTGGAGCTGCTCGAGCGCCTGTTGCCGCTGTATGACCAGATCCTCAACCGCCTGGCGGCCCAAGGTGTGGAATGGGTGCAGCTGGACGAGCCGATCCTGGCCCTGGACCTGCCCCAGGACTGGAAGAACGCCTACGAGCGCGTCTACAACATCATTCAGCGCGCGCCGCTGAAGAAACTGATCGCCACCTATTTCGGCGGCCTGGAGGACAACCTTGGCCTGGCCGCCAACCTGCCGGTCGATGGCCTGCACATCGACCTGGTGCGGGCGCCCGAGCAGTACCCGACCATCCTCGACCGCCTGCCGGCCTACAAGGTGCTGTCGCTGGGCCTGGTCAATGGCCGCAATGTCTGGCGCTGCGACCTGGAGAAGGCGCTGGAAATATTGCGCCATGCCCATGAACGCCTGGGTGAGCGGCTGTGGGTGGCACCGTCCTGCTCGCTGCTGCACAGCCCGGTGGATCTGGCCCGTGAAGACCAGCTGGATGCCGAGCTGCAAAGCTGGCTGGCCTTTGCCGTGCAGAAATGCCAGGAAGTGGCGCTGCTGGCCAAGGCCATCGACGACCCGCAGGCCGCTGACGTCGCCGCTGCCCTGGCGCAGAGCCGGGCCGTGCAGGCCAGCCGCGCTGCCTCGCCGCGCATCCACAAGCCCGCCGTGCAAGCCCGCCTGGCCGCCATCAAGCCCGCCGACAGCCAGCGCCAGTCGGCATTTGCCCAGCGTATCGTCAGGCAGCGTGCAAAGCTCGGCCTGCCAGCGTTCCCGACCACCACCATTGGCTCGTTCCCGCAGACCCCGGCCATTCGCCTGGCGCGCCAGGCCTACAAGCAGGGCAAACTGACCGAGGCCGATTATGTCGAGGCCATGCACAGCGAGATCCGCCATGCGGTGAAAATCCAGGAGGACCTGGGCCTGGATGTGCTGGTACACGGCGAGGCCGAGCGCAACGACATGGTCGAGTACTTCGCCGAGCAGCTCGACGGCTATGCGTTCACCCGTTTCGGCTGGGTGCAGAGTTATGGCTCACGCTGCGTGAAACCGGCGGTGATCGTCGGCGACCTGAGCCGGCCGAAGGCCATGACCGTGGAATGGATCAGGTATGCCCAGAGCCTGACCGACAAGGTGATGAAGGGCATGCTGACCGGCCCGGTGACCATGCTGATGTGGTCGTTTCCGCGCGAGGACGTGAGCCGTGAAGTACAGGCGCGTCAGCTGGCACTGGCGATCCGCGACGAAGTGCTCGACCTGGAGGCGGCGGGGATCCGGGTCGTACAGATCGACGAAGCGGCCTTCCGCGAAGGCCTGCCGCTGCGCCACGCTGCCTGGGCTCACTACCTGGAGTGGGCCACCGAGGCCTTCCGCCTGTGTGCTTCGGGCGTGCGCGACGAAACCCAGATCCATACCCACATGTGCTACAGCGAGTTCAATGATGTGATCGAGTCGATTGCAGCGATGGATGCCGACGTGATCACCATCGAGACTTCGCGTTCGGACATGGAATTGCTGGCGGCGTTCGAGCGGTTTGCCTACCCCAACGAGATCGGCCCGGGGGTGTATGACATTCACTCGCCACGGGTGCCGAGCCGCGAGGAAATGGTCAAGCTGTTGCGCAAGGCTGCCCGGCGCATTCCCGCCGAGCGCCTGTGGGTCAACCCGGATTGCGGGCTGAAGACCCGTGGCTGGCCGGAGACCGAGGCGGCGTTGATCAATATGGTGGCCGCTGCCCGTGAACTGCGTACCAGCGCCTGATCTGCGGTAGCCGGTGCCGGCCTCTTCGCGGCTAAACCCGTGAAGAGGCCAGGCCGGCGCAGATCAATCCGTGATCAGCGCTCGATCGCCAAGGCCACGCCTTGGCCGCCACCGATGCACAAGGTGGCCAGGCCTTTCTTGGCATCGCGCTTGATCATTTCGTGCAGCAGGGTCACCAGCACCCGGCACCCGGATGCCCCGATCGGGTGGCCGAGGGCAATTGCCCCACCATTCACGTTGACCCGCGCAGCATCCCACTCCAGCGCCTTGCCCACCGCCAGCGCCTGTGCGGCGAAGGCTTCGTTGGCTTCGATCAGGTCCAGTTCGGCCAGTTGCCAACCGGCTTTGTCAAGGCAACGCTGGGTCGCGGAAACCGGGCCGATACCCATGATCGCCGGGTCGACACCGGCACTGGCATAGGCTGCGATCCGGGCCAGCACCGGCAGGCCCAGGGCCTTGGCCTTGGCGGAACTCATCAACAGCACGGCGGCGGCGCCATCGTTCAGGCTCGAGGCATTGCCGGCAGTGACGCTGCCGTCCTTCTTGAACGCCGGGCGCAGTTTGCCCAGGGACTCGACGGTGGTGTCCTGGCGTGGTTGTTCGTCCCGCGCGAACACCTTGGGCTCACCCTTTTTCTGTGGCAGCACGATCGGCGTGATCTCGTCAGCGAAGCGCCCGGCCTCGATGGCCGCCACTGCCTTGCGCTGCGACTCGGCGGCAAAGGCGTCCTGCTGTTCACGGCTGAGGCCGTATTGGTCCACCAGGTTTTCCGCAGTGATGCCCATGTGGTAGTCGTTGAACGCATCCCACAGGCCGTCGCTGATCATGCTGTCGATCAGCTGGCCATGGCCCATGCGCTGGCCGGTACGGGCCGAGGGCATCACATAGGGGGCGAGGCTCATGTTTTCCTGGCCGCCGGCGATGACCACCTCGGCGTCACCACAACGGATCGCCTGCGCCGCCAGGTGCAGAGCCTTGAGGCCCGAACCGCAGACCTTGTTCAGGGTCAGTGCCGGTACGCTGTAAGGCAGGCCGGCCTTGATCGCCGCCTGGCGTGCCGGATTCTGCCCGGCACCTGCGGTAAGCACCTGGCCGAGGATGACCTCATCGACCTGCGCCGGCTCCAGCCCGGTCTGCTCCAGCAGGCGCTTGATCACGGCGGCACCGAGGTCTACCGCAGGTACCGTGGCGAGGGCGCCCTGGAAGCTGCCGATGGCGGTGCGGGTTGCGGCGACGATGACCACGTCGTTCATGTTGTTGTTCTCCGTGCGATGGGCGTAATGCCGCAAGCATCGGTGGCTTTGGCTCATTTGTTAAGTTTGTTTTTCTTTGCGATTGATCTGGAAAACCAATGAATGGGCGCAAGGCACCCTGTACATCTAAGCTTGATGAGTTGTACTTCAATTTTCGATGGAGGTCATGCTCATGCGCACGCGCGTACTGATAGCCCTGTCCCTGCTGCTCGGCAGCAGCACTGTTTTCGCTGCCACCGAATGCACCACCGCCGACAAGAGCACCTGGCAAGACCAGGAAAAGTTCCAGGCCCAGCTCAAGGAGCAGGGCTACAAGATCAACAAGTTCAAGGTCACCAAGGGCAACTGCTACGAAATCTACGGTTTCGACAAGGATGGCAAGAAGGTCGAGATCTACCATGACCCCGTGACGGGCAAGGCAGTCAAGACCGAGTACCACTAATGGACAGCGACGGCACGATACAGCTGTGGGACCCCCTGCTGCGCCTGTGCCACCTGTCGATCGCCGTGGTGTTCTTCGCCAACTATTTCTTCAACGAGGAGGGTGAAAACTGGCACCAGTGGCTAGGCTACTACGCCCTGGCCGTTGTATTGGTGCGGGTGGTCTGGGGCTTTGTCGGGCCACGCAGTGCGCGTTGGGCCGACTTCTGGCCAACCCCGGCCAACCTGGTTGGGCATGCCCGGGCACTGCTGCATGGGGAGCTTGACCATCACATGGGGCATTCGCCGATAGGCGCCCTGGTAATGGTGCTGATGCTGGCCGGCATCGCCGGCCTGGGCCTGACCGGGTGGGCGTCGCAGGAAGTGGATGCGCTGTTTGGTGTCGACTGGCCGATGGACCTGCACAGCTGGCTGGCCAACGCGGTGCTGGTGCTGGTTTGCGTGCACGTGCTGGGCGCCATCTACGAGAGCGTGCGCCTGCGCGAGAACCTGCCGTGGTCGATGATCACCGGTCGCCGTCGGCGCCGCGATTGACTGCGCTGGCCCATTCGCGGGCTTGCCCGCTCCCATAGGTATTGCGCAGCCTTCAGGATTCGCGCCGTCCCGGTGGGGCGGGTTCACCCGCGAAGGGGGCCGGAACAGGCCAACCACCGTTTTGCATCCCTATGTTCACCCCGTAATATGTGTCGGATAACCTGCGAGGGTAGTCTCACCCTCTGATCAATCGGAATCGCCCATGGCGGCGTTTCCTCCGGCATAAACCTGACGAGGTACAGACATTGGCCATCATTCATCCTAAGGTTCGCGGTTTCATCTGCACCACGACTCATCCGAAGGGCTGCGAGCTCAACGTCCGTGACCAGATCGAAGCCACCCGCAAGCTGGGCGTGCGCGAGGATGGCCCGAAGAAGGTCCTGGTCATCGGCGCTTCCAGCGGCTACGGCCTGGCGGCCCGTATCACTGCGGCGTTCGGCTTCAAGGCCGATACCCTGGGCGTGTTCTTCGAAAAGCCTGGCACCGAGACCAAGGCCGGTACCGCTGGCTGGTACAACGCTGCCGCCTTCGACAAGTTTGCCAAGGCCGAGGGCCTGTACAGCAAGTCGATCAACGGTGACGCCTTCTCCGACGAAGCCCGCGCCAAGGTCATCGAGCTGATCAAGAACGAAATGGGTGGCAAGGTCGACCTGGTCATCTACTCGCTGGCCTCGCCTGTGCGCAAGCTGCCGCAGACTGGTGAGCTGGTGCGTTCTGCGCTGAAACCGATCGGCCAGCCGTACAAGTCGACTGCCATCGACACCAACAAGGACACCATCATCGAGGCCAGCATCGAGCCGGCCACCGAGCAGGAAATCAAGGATACCGTCACCGTCATGGGTGGCCAGGACTGGCAGCTGTGGATCGACGCCCTGGCTGGCGCCAACGTGCTGGCCGAGGGCGCCCGCACCGTGGCCTTCAGCTACATCGGCACCGAAATCACCTGGCCGATCTACTGGCACGGTGCGCTGGGCCAGGCCAAGCAGGACCTTGACGAAACCGCCCTGCGCCTGGACCAGAAACTGGCCGGTGAAATCAACGGCGGCGCCAACGTGGCGGTACTCAAGTCGGTGGTTACCCAGGCCAGTTCGGCCATTCCGGTGATGCCGCTGTACCTGTCGATGGTGTTCAAGATCATGCAGGAGAAGGGTGTTCACGAAGGTACCCAGGACCAGCTGGACCGCATGTTCCGCGAGCGCATGTACCGCGCCGACGGCGCACCGGCCGAAGTCGACGAGAAGGGCCGTCTGCGCCTGGACGACTGGGAGCTGCGTGACGACGTGCAGGACGCCTGCAAGGCCATGTGGCCACAGGTAACCACCGAGAACCTGTTCGAGCTGACCGACTATGCCGGTTACAAGAAGCAGTTCCTCAACCTGTTCGGCTTCGAGCGCGCTGACGTCAATTACGACGAAGACGTGGCGACCGACGTGAAGTTCGACTGCATCGAGCTGTAATCGCGGCTGACTTGTACCGGCCCGCTCCTGCGGGTGTTCTCCGCCTGCAGGAATGGGTTTACCCGCGACGAGGCCGGTACAGGCTACGAATCTTTGCTAGCTTTGGCGCACGACCCTAGGGAATGCGCCATGAGCAGCCTTAAACAACCTGCCACCGCCTTTCGCCACACCGCAGCCGACGGCTACAGCCTCGGCGGCTTTCGCTGGCGCCACGCCCACGCTGACAGCCAGCGCCCGCTGGTGATCATCAGTGCTGCCACGTCGGTACGCTGCCGCTACTACTCGCGGTTTGCCGACTACCTGTTTGCCCAAGGCTGTGATGTGCTGACCTACGATTACCGCGGTATCGGCGAGTCCCGCCCGCCATCGCTGCGCGGCTTCCAGGCCACCTGGAGCGACTGGGGCCGGCTGGATTTCGAAGCCATGCTCGCCTACGCCGCAGAGCACTTCCCGGGTCAGCCAGTGGATGTGGTGGGGCACAGCTTCGGCGGCTGTGCGGTGGGCTTGGCACCGTCTGCGGGCCAGGTACGCCGGCTGGTGATGGTCGGTGCGCAATTTGCCTACTGGCGCGATTACGCGGCCAGCCAGCGCTGGCAACTGTTCGGCAAGTGGCATGTGGTGATGCCGTTGCTCACCCGGGTGTTCGGTTATTTCCCCGGCAAGCGCCTGGGCTGGCTGGAGGACACGCCAGCCGGCGTGGTGCATGACTGGGCCACATGTACCCCGCGTTATGAGCAGCGCCCCAGCGGGCGGGCACTGGCGATGCTACCGTTCGCCCAGGTGCAGGCGGCAACGCTGGCGATCAGCCTGACCGATGACCCCTTTGGTACCGTGGCGGCGACGGAGCGCCTGCTGGGCTACCTGCAGCAGGCTGAGCGCTGCCATTTGCGCATCGCGCCTGGGGATATATCGGTCGGGGAAATCGGCCATTTCGCGTTCTTCCATGATCGTTTCCGCGAGAGTTTGTGGCCGATGGCGGTGCAGTGGTTGCAGCGGGGCAGGCTGCCAGCTGGCGTGCCGGGGACAATCATCAGTTGAGGTAATACAGACTTCGTCGGCCGCCTTGCGGCCCATCGCGACACAAGGCCGCTCCGGCTGTAGCAGCGGCCTTGTGTCGCGATGGGCTGCAAAGCAGCCCCGGCAATCTCACGCCTTGCGCGAAAGTGGCTGCCCGGCAAACTTCACACCGGCCAGACCATGCTTGATCAGTGCGCGGATGTTGCCATGGTCGCTGCCGTCCGGCGTGGCCAGCACATCCCGGTAGTGCTCGCCAAAGGCCAGCAGCGCTTCCTGGTCGCTCAGCCCTTCCAGCAGCGCCAGGCCCAAGGTCTTGCACGAGCCTTCGTTCTGTCCGGCCGCATTCGCCACGCCACCGTTGTCGAAGGCTTGTGGCTGGTAGCTGTAATGGTCGGCAACGAACGCCAGGGTATCGGCAAAGACGTGTTTGCCGCTGGCGAAGCTGGCGCGCAGGGTGTCGAGGTCAGTCACGAGGTTTTCCTTTTTCGAACGCCGCTTGTTGCTCGGCGCTGGCTTCTTTCTGGTATTGGGCTTTCCACTCGGCGTAGGGCATGCCGTACACCGCTTCGCGGGCATCGTCCAGGCTTACGTCGAGCTGGCGCTCGTCAGCCGCCGCCTTGTACCACTTGGACAGGCAGTTGCGGCAGAAACCGGACAGGTTCATCAGGTCGATGTTCTGCACGTCGCTGCGCTTCTGCAGGTGTTCGACCAGGCGCCGGAACGCGGCGGCCTCGAGTTCGAGCTGTTGCTGTGGGGTCATGGGCTTCTCTCAGGTCATGCGATTCTTCAGGTGGCGGCCACCATTGATGACCACCTGGCTGCCAGTGCTGTACTGGCTGGCGAGCAGGTACTTGACCGTCTCGATCAACGGGCCGGCGCCGGGTTCGAACTCCAGCAAGGCTTTCTTCAAGGTTTGCTGACGATAGGCTTCGTCACCGCCTTCCTTGAGGATCAGCAGCCCGGGCAGGATACCGTTCACACGCACCTTGGGCGCATATTTTTCGGCGAACGACAGCACCATGTTCTGCAACGCGGCCTTGGTCGCGGCATAACCGATATGGCTCTTGCTGCCGCGCGAAGAGGTTTCGTCGCAAATATGAATGATGTCGGCCTTGTCCATCCTCGCCAGCAGCTCGCCCAGGGCCAGGTTGAGGTGGTAGGGCGCTTCGACGTGCAGGCGGAACATGGTCTCGAGGTTGTCGAGACCATCGTCGAGCCACAGCGAGGCGTTATGGATGATCGCGCGCAGGCCGTCGTAATGGCCATGCAAGTAGTCGATCAGGGCCTGGCGGTCGGCGGCCTGGCACAGGTCGGCCTGGAACTGCACGATGTTCGGGTGGGCCGCCTGTGGCTGGACGTTGCGGCTGGCACTGACCACCGTATGGCCGGCCTGGGCCAGTTCAAGGGCCAGGGCCAGCCCGACGCGCTGGCTGGCTCCGGTAACGAGAATTGGGCTGTTCATGTTGGGGGCGGTCAACTGTCTGTCCTTGGGTTGCCGCCCAGCATACCCGAACTGTTCAGCGCGTGTACCGCTGGCCTCAGCGGCTGCGCAGGGCACCCGTGCTGGGCGGCGACGCGTGCAGCCAGCCGGCCAGCAGGCGGGTGGATAGCGGGATGAACAGGTAGACCATCACAGGGGTCAGGGCCAGGGTGCTGAGCAGTACCCGAGGCAACAGTTCCAGCGCGGCCAGCCAGTGGCCGAACACCAGGTTGAACACCAGCGAAACTGGGAAAAACGCCAACCAGATGGCCACGGCCTGCTTCCAACGCGGCGGTTTCTGCACCATGTTGGTGCCAAACCAGTCATCAATGCCGCTTACGCGCGCCTCTCTGGGGCGTTCGAACAGGCCGTTGCCGCGTTGCAACCAGGCCCGGCGCGAAGCGGAGTGCTCCCAGGCATGCAAGGTGGGTTCGTCGCTGAAGCGGAAGATGATCTGGAACTCATCGCCATCGTGGGGTGGGGCGAGGATGCCCGAGCCGAGGTAGCCGGGGAAATCGGTGGCCAGCTGCTCGCCTTCATGCAGCCAGGCCAGCAGGTCCTGGTAGCGGCCATGGGCGGCGCGGCGCGACACCATCAAGGTGACGGGTGGGGTAGACATCGTGTATCTCCTGGCAACAGGGCTGGCGGGTAGCTGGCCCTTCTGGCTGAGCCGCCCGGGGTGGTGGGCGACGCAGGCGTGCATGCAAGAATCGGGCGCGGATTATCGCGTATCGGCATTCTTCGGCCAATGTCATCCGGCAAACGGTCGATCCCTGTGCCCGTTACGGCCGTAGTAGACTATTGCTCGAACTTCCACAGGGTACCCCGTGCATATGAACGAACAGGGACGTAAACCAGTGATCGACGCCGGCCTGATGCAGCAGGACCTGTTTCCGATCCGTGAAGTTTCTCGCCTGACTGGCGTCAATGCCGTGACCTTGCGCGCGTGGGAGCGCCGCTATGGTCTGATCCAGCCGACCCGCACCGACAGTGGTCACCGCCTGTACTCGCAAGCCAATATCGATGACGTAAGGCGCATCCTCGGCTGGCTGGAGCGCGGTGTGGCGGTGAGCAAGGTTGGCAGCATCCTTGCACGCGACCATGCCCTGGCAGGGCAGGCAGGCGCGGCGACGGATGCCTGGACACGCTGGCAGCAGCAGATTCGCCAGGCACTGCAACGTTTTGATGCAGCAAGCCTGGACCGCCTGTTCGACGAGGTGTTTGCGGCAAGCGCCCTGGACCAGGTTTTCTGCGAAGTGTTCATGCCGGTGTGGCATGACCTGGCCGTCGGGCAGGGCGGTTATGGGCAGGCCAGCGAGTGGCTGTTCCTGGACCAGTTCCTGCGTGGCCGGGTGTTCGCCCGCTTGCGGCTGGCCCATGCGCCGCGTAAGCGCACGGTGGTGTTGGCGCCACTTCCGGGGCAGTGCCATGAGCTGGAACTGCTGGTTACCAGCCTGGCTCTGGGCTGCGACGAAGTGGGCGTGACCCTGTTGGCGAACGGGCAGCCGCTGGCGGAGCTGGCGCTGGTTTGCGAGCGCCTGAAACCGGATGCGCTAGTGCTGTTCTCCCACCAGTCCCCCACTGTCGAACTCAGCCGGCGCCTGGCACGCCTGGTGGCCGGGTTGGAGTGCCCGTTGCTACTGGCCGGTGAGGCGGCGGAACTGGCACAGGACAGCCTGGCTGGGAGCCCGATTGCCTGCCTGGGGGCACAAGGTAGCGTGATGCGCCAACGCTTGCGGCAGTTTCTGGCCGGTCAGCTCGATACCTGAGTGTGCAGTTCGGGGTGGGCCCGACGATGGGCCTGAAGAATGTAGTCGCGCAGGCGTTCGGTTTCTTCGGCCGCGCTTTGGCTGAGGTCGTAGGCGGCCAGGTCCGGGCCGATGCGCCGGCTCAACACGCCATGCAGTTCGATGGGAGTGATGCCGCCAGGCGCGAAGCGCAGCTCGAAGCGGGCTGGCGCTGCCGGCAGGCCACGAACTTCAACTAGCGTACCCTTGAACGAAATATCACGAACCCGCAGGCCGCTGTCCTGCCCATCGGCATCAAGCAACGCGCTCGGCTGCTCCATCGACAGGCGCCAGGGGCGCAGCATGGGGCCGTCCTCGTAGATTTCCGGCGAGCCGAGCTGCAAGTGCAGGGCGTGGAATTCATCTTCCACCAGTTGCAGCGGGAAGCTGATCTGCTGGTTGTTGAACTGGGCCTGCAAGGTGACTTGCTCGTTGGCCACCAGACGAGTGAGCAGGCTCTGGATGCGGCGATCGCCATTGACCAGCAGGCTCGACATCGGATCGGCCAGGTTCAACTGCGGCGAATGCTGCATTTTCTGTATGAAGTCCAGTTCGTCCTGGGTGAGGAGCGCTTCTGCTTGCATGATCGAACTCAAGGGTGGCGTTTTCTTCAACGGGATTGACCGTGGCCGGCGTACTTGGTTCAGGTGCGTTCGTCGGGTTTCGGACGAGCGTGTAGCTCCGCCAGCTCGCGTTCCAGTTCGACCTGGCGGCTCACGTCCTTCTGGATACCGATGAAGTAGGTCCGTTGCTCGGCATCGTGCCTCACCGGGGTGATCGACAGCTCGTTCCAGAAAGCGCTGCCATCCTTGCGGTAGTTGCGCAGCACTTCGCGGCAAGGGCGGCCTTCGGCCAGCGCCTTGCGAATGCGGGCGCGGCCAAGCTGGTCACGGTCGTCAGCCTGCAGGAAGCGACAATCCTGATAAAGGATCTCGTCACGGCTATAACCGGTCAGGCGTTCGAAGGCGGCATTCACATAGATCAGGATGGTGTCGTCGCCTTCCTGTTCGGCGACCACGATCCCGTCGTTGGATGCGTCGACCATGGATTGCAGCAATTGGGCGTTGATCATGTTCGGGCCATTGGCGAAGAAGGGCTGAAGATGGCGTATTTGATAGAGGCGACCTTTTGCCAGCGCTGGGTGGTAGTATCCTACGATTTCACTCAGTTTCGGAATCCTCTACTTGATGAAAGTCGCCATTATTTCCGGATCGGTCTATGGCACCGCCGAAGAAGTCGCCCGTCACGCTGAAACGCTGCTCAAGGCAGCGGGCCTGGAAGCCTGGCATGCGGCACGCGCCACCTTGCAGGACCTTGAAGGTTTTGCGCCAGATGCCCTGCTGGCCGTCACCTCGACCACCGGCATGGGCGAGCTGCCGGATAGCCTCATGCCGCTGTACAGCAGCATCCGCGATGCGCTGCCGGCGGCCTGGCGTGGCCTGCCGGGCGCGGTGATCGGGCTGGGCGATTCCAGCTATGGCGATACCTACTGCGGTGGCGGTGAGCAACTGCGCGAGCTGTTTGCCGAACTGGGCGTGCGCGAAGTGCAGCCGATGCTGCGCCTGGATGCCAGTGAGACGGTAACCCCGGAAGCGGATGCCGAGCCTTGGCTGGCCGAGTTGGCTGCTGCACTCAAAGCCTGACGGGCTGTGTCGCCGCTACCGGCCTTTTCGCGGGTAACCCCGCGAAGAGGCCAGCTTGGGCAACTCATGCCTTGCTGTCGGGCACTGGCCGCTCGTTCACCAACGCCAACCATGCCTGCGCGGCTCGTGACAGGTACGCCCCGCGGCGCCAGATGAAGGCAATGTCCCAACGCAAGTCCTCCGGCGAGCGCAGCGGCAAACGCACTACCCCGGGGCGTTCCAGTGCGCTTGCCACCACACGGGGCAGCAACACCACGCCCTGGCCTGCCGCCACCAGCGCCGCGAGAAAGTCGGCCTGGCCACTGCGCCCGCCTTCCTTAGGGGTAAAGCCTTGCTGCTGGCATGCCTTCAGTAGCCGGTCATTGAGCACGAAGCTGCGCTGGTAAAGCAGAAACGGGGTAGCGGCCAGCTGCTGCAGGTCCACCCCGTCCTGGCCCGCCAGCCCGTGGCTGGCCGGTAGCAGGGCATCCAGCGGCTCGTTGCAGAACGGTTGATAGTCGAAGGCTTCGTCAGTGGGTGTCAGGCTGCCGCCCAGTTCCAGTTCGCCACTTCGGACCGCCTGTTCGACGCTGCGGCTGCCGCCTTCGAGCAATTGCACGGTAATGTTCGGGTGACGCCGCCGGTACTCGGTGAACAACCCGGCGAACAGCGCGTCGCTGCCCAGCATCGGCAAGCCCAGGCGCAACTCGCCGCGGCCCATCTGGCTGAGGTCGTCCAGTTCACTCAGCAGCGCCTGACGCTGGCGCAACAAGGCTTCGCCACGCTCCAGCACGATGCGCCCGGCCGCGGTCAGGTGCAGCTGTGAAGCCTGGCGTTCCAGTAGCGGCTGGCCCACATCTTGCTCCAGTTGGGCGACCTGTTTGCTCACGGCCGACTGGCTGATGTGCAGGGTTTGCGCCGCCTGGGTGAAGCCACCGCGATGAACCACTTCGATAAAGCTGCGCAGTTGTTTGAATTCCATGATCGCAATTCCATTCTGGAATGGAGTTCAGTCTAACAATTCGCTTCTGGCCTAGACAGCCGAATCCTAAAATGAGGGCCTGTTCGAGGAACCCCCCATGAATCCCGCGTTACTGAAAAAAGCCCTGCGCCTGCTCGCCGAGCTGGCGACCCTCTGTGCCCTGTTCCTGCTTGGCGGCCAGCTTGCTTCCTGGCTGGGCTGGCCGATTCCGGGTGGGGTGATGGGTCTGGCCATGCTGCTGTTGCTGTTCGCTGCAGGTGTGCTCAAGCCGGCCATGCTGCAATTGGGTGCGGGCTGGCTGATGGCCGAAATGCTGCTGTTCTTCATTCCGGCGTTGATGAGCCTGCTCGATTATGGCGCCCTGATCCGTGACGAAGGCTGGCGCATCTTGTTGGTGATTGCCGTGAGCACCCTGATGGTGATGGTAGTGACCGCATTGACCGTTGAACTGGTGTGCCGCTGGAGGTTGCGCCATGAGCCTTGAACCTATGCCGCTGTTCTGGCTCGCCCTGACGCTGCTGGCTTATCTGGGCAGCCGCTGGTTGTACCGGCGCAGTGGCCGCTACCTGTTGTCGCCGCTGATCCTGGTACCGGTCTTGTTGCTGGCGGTGGCGGTACCGCTGCACACCGCCTATGCCGAATATGCCCGCAATACCCACTGGCTGATGAGCGTGCTCGGCCCGGTGACCGTGGCATTCGCGGTGCCGATCTGGCAGCAGCGGGCCATGCTCGCACGCCACTGGCCGGCGCTGATGGTGGGCATGGTGGCCGGCAGCAGTGCCTCGATTGCCAGTTCCTGGGGGCTGGCTCACCTGCTCGCACTGGACAGTGCGACCAGCCTGTCGCTGGTGCCACGTTCGATCACTACGCCCTTTGCCATGCCGCTGGCGCATGACCTGGGTGGGGTACCGGAGCTGACCGCAGTATTCGTGATGTTCACCGGCGTACTCGGGGCCATGTTCGGCGGCGTACTGCTGCGCTGGCTGCCGTTGCGTACGCCGCTGGCGCGGGGTGCGCTGTTTGGCGTCGGTGCCCATGGCGCGGGGGTCAGCCGGGCACAGGAGGTGGGCCGTGAGGAAGGCTCGGTGGCGGGCCTGGTGATGGTCCTGACCGGGCTGCTGAACCTGTTCGCGGCACCGCTGCTGACCATGCTGCTCTGACCGTTCGTGCCCCTGACTCGCTCAGTCATCAAGCTGGCTGGCAACGCAAGTTCAAGGCCTTGGGCTGCTGGCTAGACTCAGCCTCGACTCAGAGAGCACATGTAAGTGCCGAGGTGACATGCAATGAGCGCAGCCTTGCCTTGTTCAGCCAACACCACTTCACCGGGACCCTGCTGATGCCTATGGCCGAAATTCCATTGTGCGTCTGGCGTACCCGGGGGCAGAGTTTCACCTTCCGGGGCCAGAGCATCCGCTACTGGATTGCAGGGCAAGGCGAGCCCCTGCTGCTGTTGCACGGTTTTCCTACTGCCAGCTGGGATTGGCACTACCTGTGGGGGCCTTTGGCCCAGCGCTTCCGGGTGATCGCCTGCGACATGCTCGGCTTTGGCGATTCCGCGAAACCGGTCGATCATGCCTACAGCCTGATGGAGCAGGCCGACCTGCAGCAGGCCTTGCTCGCCGAGCTGCAGGTTGGGCAGCCGGTGCACCTGCTGGCCCACGACTACGGTGGCAGCGTGGCCCAGGAACTGCTGGCACGGCACCACGAACAGCGCGCCAGCATCGGCAGCTGCGTGTTCCTCAACAGCGGGTTGTTCCCGGAAAGTTGCCGCCTGCTGCTGATCCAGAAACTGCTGCTCAGCCGTGTGGGCTGGCTGGTAGGGCGCTCGTTCGGGCGCGACGACCTGGTACGCAACGTGTCCCAGGTGTACGGGCCTTGCACCCATCCCAGTGAAAGCGCACTGGATGACCTCTGGAGCCTGATTACCGCCAACAACGGCACGCGCGTGTTGCACAAGCTGGTTGGCTACATGCCGGAGCGCAGGCTGCACCGCGACCGCTGGGTTGGTGCCATGCAGCGTGAAGGCGTGCCGCTGCGCCTGATCAACGGCATGGTCGACCCGCTGTCCGGTGCACACATGATCGAGCGCTACCGGCAACTGGTGCCGGCGCCGGACACGGTACAACTGCAAGGTATCGGCCACTATCCGCATACCGAAGCGCCGGTACAGGTGTTACGCCATTACCTGGCGTTTCGCGATCGGCCGCTGAGCTATCTGCCACAGAAGATGGCGTGGTCCTGACGGCGTTGCGACCATCGCATTGTGTTATTGCCAGGCATTCAGCCAGCAGGCGCTTGATTGTCCATTCGCCTTCGACGGCAGACACTCGGCTGACCTGAACCTGCCTGGAGCCTTGAACATGAGCGAGCCTGTCCGTCTGCAAGATCGCGTGGTGATCGTCACCGGAGCCGGCGGCGGCCTGGGCCGTGCCCATGCGTTGCTGTTCGCTGCGCGTGGCGCCCGGGTAGTGGTCAACGACCTTGGTGGCTCTACCCATGGTGAGGGTGCCAGCGCCTCGGCCGCTGACCGGGTTGTCGAGGAGATCCGCGCCGCTGGCGGCAACGCCATCGCCAGCCACGAGTCGGTCAGCCATGGCGCGCGCATCGTCGAACAGGCCCTGGACAGCTTCGGCCGGGTCGATGTGCTGGTGAACAACGCCGGCATCCTGCGCGACAAGACCTTCCACAAGATGGAGGACAGCGACTGGGAGCAGGTCTACCAGGTACACGTCGAAGGGGCCTTCAAGGTTACCCGCGCCGCCTGGCCGCACCTGCGCGCGCAGAATTGGGGGCGGGTAATCTTCACCGCCTCCACGTCGGGCATCTACGGTAACTTTGGCCAGGCCAACTACGGCATGGCCAAGCTGGGCCTGTACGGCTTGACCCGTACCCTGGCGATCGAGGGGCGCAAGCATGGCATCCTGGTCAACGCCATCGCCCCGACCGGCGGCACCCGCATGACCGAAGGGCTGATCCCGCCCCAGGTGTTCGAGCGGCTCAAGCCCGAACTGGTCAGCCCGCTGGTGGTGTACCTCGGTAGCGAGCAATGCCAGGGCAGCGGGGAGCTGTTCGAAGTGGGCGGCGGCTGGGTGGGCAAGGTGCGTTGGGAGCGTAGCCTGGGCGTGGGATTCGATCCGCGTGAAGGCTTTACCCCCGAGCAAGTGGCGGAGAACTGGGCGCGCATCGGCGACTTCGAAGGGGCGGTGCATCCGCAGGACAGCTTGCAGGCCTTGCAACAGATGATGGCGAACCTGCAGCAATACCCGTTGGGCTGAAACCTTTGCCGGCACAGCCGAGGTTTATTTTCAGCGCAGATAAAAAAGGCCGCTGCAAGCCGCAGCGGCCAATCGAGACGTCAGATCAAGGAGCTTCAAAATCTACGTCGGTGAACCTCGCAGGCCTGAAAGGCGGGGGGGAGAGCCCTTCATGCCGGCCAGTGAGCTAAGAATAAGCGCTTGATCCTGTAGGAAAAATAGCGGCTTATGACATTCACCTTTACGCCTCGGGCAATAGTGCCGCAGGTGTATGACCCATCCGCCAGCTGGTTTCCCGTGCTGCCGCCAGCAGCCGTTGCGCCGCCGGGCCATGCTCGTCGGCATGGAAGATCGACGTTGGCCCGACCACGGTCATCACCGCAGCGATCTGCCCCATGGCATTGAACACCGGGGCCGACAGCGCATCCACGCCGGGCATCAGCAACCCGTGCACATGGTGCAGACCACGTTCGCGAATGCCGGCCAGTACTGCCTGGTAATCGGCGGCACTGTGCTGCATGGCGGCCAGTTCCCGGTCGCGCAACTCCACGGTCTCGCGTTCGGGCAGGTAGGCGGCGAACACCAGGCCGGTGGATGAGCTGAGCAGCGGCAATACCGAACCGATCTGGGTGACCACGGTGACTGCGCGTACTGCCGGCTCGATACTGACCACCGTCGCGCCCTGGTTACCCCATACGGCAATGAAACAGCTCTCGTTCAGTTCATCGCGCAACTGCGACAACGGCAGCGCGGCGATTTTCAGCACATCGATGCTGCCCAGCGCCGCCAACCCTACCCGCAGGGCCTCGCGCCCCAGGCCGTAATGGTTGGTGGCGGCGTCCTGTTCGGCAAAGCCGCTGGCGATCAATGCCTGCAAATAACGGTGCACCTTGCTCGCCGGCATCTGCACATGCTCTGCCAGGCGCGACAGCGAGGTGGAGGGGGAAAGCTCCGCAAGGGCCTTGAGGATGTCGGTGCCGACCTCTGCCGAGCGGACTTTCTGCTTGCCGTTGTCGGCGGGGGAGCTGGCTTTGGTCATGGACATCTGCTTCCGGAGTTTTCGCGTCGCGCCTTTATAGCTTGACGCATTGCCCGGAGCAAATTACGTTATTCGTAATCTGATTACGATAAAAACAAAGCAGACGCGCTGCCAACCCGATCGGGACCGGCAGCCAGCTGCCAGCAACGGCTCGGCCAGAGCCCGGAGGCATCGATGAATCGCGATACGTCACCCGACCTTCACTACCTCAGCGGCTTTGGCAACGAGTTTGCCAGCGAAGCCCTGCCGGGTGCCCTGCCGGTCGGGCAGAACTCGCCGCAAAAGGCCCCTTACGGGCTGTATGCCGAGCTGCTCTCGGGCACGGCGTTCACCATGGCCCGCAGCGAGCTGCGCCGTACCTGGCTGTACCGTATTCGCCCGTCCGCGCTGCACCCACGTTTCGAGCGCCTGGCGCGCCAGCCGCTGACCGCCCCGCTGGGCGCCATTACCCCCAACCGGCTGCGCTGGAACCCTCAGCCGATCCCCAGCGAACCGACCGACTTCATCGAGGGCTGGCTACCCATGGTGGCCAACTCGGCAGCAGACAAACCGGCCGGCGTCAGCATCTACATCTACCGCGCCAACCGCTCGATGGAACGGCTGTTCTTCAACGCCGACGGTGAGTTGCTGCTGGTGCCGGAGCAGGGCCGCCTGCGCATCGCCACCGAGCTGGGGGTCATGCAGGTCGAACCGCTGGAAATCGCGGTGATCCCGCGCGGCATGAAGTTCCGCGTCGAGCTGCTCGATGGCCAGGCGCGTGGCTACATTGCCGAAAACCACGGCGCACCGCTGCGTATCCCGGACCTGGGCCCGATCGGCAGCAACGGCCTGGCCAACCCGCGCGACTTCCTCACCCCGGTGGCGCATTACGAGGAGGCCGCAGGCCCGGTGCAACTGGTGCAGAAGTTCCTTGGCGAACACTGGGCCTGCGAACTGCAGCACTCGCCGCTGGACGTGGTCGCCTGGCACGGCAGCAACGTGCCATACAAGTATGACCTGCGACGCTTCAACACCATCGGCACGGTCAGCTTCGACCACCCGGACCCGTCGATCTTCACGGTACTGACTTCGCCCACCAGCGTGCATGGCATGGCCAACATGGACTTCGTGATCTTCCCGCCACGCTGGATGGTGGCCGAGAACACCTTCCGTCCACCATGGTTCCACCGCAACCTGATGAACGAGTTCATGGGCCTGATCAACGGTGCCTACGACGCCAAGGCCGAAGGTTTCCTGCCCGGCGGTGCTTCGCTGCACGGGGTGATGAGCGCCCATGGTCCCGATGCCGAAACCTGCGAAAAGGCCATCGCCGCCGACCTGGCGCCGCACAAGATCGACAACACCATGGCCTTCATGTTCGAGACCAGCCAGGTGCTGCGCCCGAGCGTGCAGGCCCTCGAATGCCCGCAATTGCAGGCCGACTACGATAGTTGCTGGGCCACCTTGCCGAGCACCTTCAACCCGAACCGGAGATAACCCATGAACCAGACCGCCATTGCCCGTAGCTGGGTGGAGCACGCCAACGGGCACAGCGACTTCCCGCTGCAGAACCTGCCGTTGGGCATTTTCAGCCGGCCCGGGGAAGCCAGGCGCTGTGGCGTGGCCATCGGCGATGCGATCCTCGATCTCGAGGCCGTGCTGGCTGCCGGCCTGTTCGACGGCGCCGCGAAGGCTGCTGTGGAAGCCACCCGTGGTGGCACTCTGAACGCATTTTTCGCCCTTGGTCGCGGCGCTCGCGTGGCCTTGCGCGAACGCCTGCTGGTGCTGCTGGGCGAGCACAGCGAGCACCAGGCGGCGTTGCAGCCAGCGTTGTATCCGGCCAGCGCCTGCCAACTGCATGTCCCGGCGCAGATCGGTGACTACACCGACTTCTATGTAGGCATCGAACACGCCAGGAACGTCGGCAAGCTGTTCCGCCCCGATAACCCGCTGCTGCCCAACTACAAATACGTGCCGATCGGTTACCACGGCCGCGCCTCGACCATTCGCCCGTCCGGCACCGACGTGCGCCGCCCCAAGGGCCAGACCCTGCCGGCCGGGCACAGCGAACCGAGCTTTGGCCCCTGTGCGCGCCTGGACTACGAGCTGGAACTGGGCATCTGGATCGGCCAGGGCAATGACATCGGCCAGGCGATCCCGATCGGCGATGCCGCCGAGCACGTGGCCGGCCTGTGCCTGCTCAACGACTGGTCGGCCCGGGATATCCAGGCCTGGGAATACCAGCCGCTGGGCCCGTTCCTGTCGAAAAGTTTCGTTACCACCATTTCTCCGTGGGTAGTCACTGCTGAAGCGTTGGAACCGTTCCGTTGCGCCCAGCCAGCACGCCCGCAAGGCGACCCGCAGCCACTGTCTTACCTGCTGGACAAGCGCGACCAGGCCGCCGGTGCGTTCGATATCGAACTCGAGGTGCTGCTGCTGACCGAGCGCATGCGCGAGCAGGGCATGGCCCCGCACCGCCTGACCCTGAGCAACACCCGCAGCATGTACTGGACCGTGGCGCAACTGGTGGCCCACCACAGCGTCAATGGCTGCCAGCTGCAACCGGGCGACCTGTTCGGCTCGGGCACGCTGTCGGGGTCTACGTCCGGTTCGTTCGGCAGCTTGCTGGAGATCACCGAGGGCGGCAAGCACCCGGTGGAGCTGGCCAGTGGCGAAGTGCGCAAGTTCCTCGAGGACGGCGACGAGATCATCCTGCGTGGCCGTTGCGTGCGTGATGGCGTGGCCAGCATCGGCTTCGGCGAATGCCGCGGCATGGTCATCGCGGCCAACTGAGGAGGCAGGGGCATGGAGCTGTACACCTATTACCGTTCCACCTCGTCCTATCGGGTGCGCATTGCCCTGGCGTTGAAGGGGCTGGCCTACCAGTCCCTGCCGGTCAACCTGTTGCAGGGTGAGCAACGCGGTGCTGGCTACGTCGCCATCAACCCGCAGGGCCGCGTGCCGGCGTTGCGCACTGACGACGGTGAGCTGCTGATGCAGTCTCCGGCGATCATCGAGTTCCTGGAAGAGGTTTATCCACAGCCCGCGCTGCTGCCTGCCACGCCGGCGACGCGTGCCAAGGTGCGCGGTGTGGCTGCGATCATCGGCTGCGATATCCACCCCTTGCACAATGTCAGCGTGCTCAACCGGCTGCGCCAGGCCGGGCATGACGAGACCCAGGTCAACCAGTGGATTGGCCACTGGATCAGCCAGGGGCTGGCGGCGGTGGAGCAACTGATCGGCGATAACGGTTTCTGTTTTGGCGATGAGCCAGGCCTGGCGGATGTCTACCTGATCCCGCAGTTGTATGCGGCCGAACGGTTCAACATCGACCTCGACGGTTTCCCGCGCATCCTGCGCGTTGCCGCCCTGGCAGCCGGGCACCCGGCGTTCGCCAAGGCACACCCCGCCCAGCAGCCGGACTGCCCGGCTCAGTGAATGGAACGGTTCGCCGCTGGAAGCTTGCCGATACGCTCGCACAGCTTCAGGCGCTGGACCGGGTCTTCCGTCAGCAGCAACGCATGCTCCAGGTCGAAGCGCTCGGCCTGCGGGCAATCCAGATGCTGGTAGAGCGAGGCGCGTGTCACATAGTCGCTGACTTGCGCCGGCCCCAGTTGCATGACCCGTTCGGCATCGATCAGTGCCGCCAGGTGGTCGTCATTGCTGATGTGCAACTGGCGCAGGTTGCGTGACAGGCGTTGCAATATCTGCGCGGGGCTGGCACTGCGCATATGCTCGGCAGTCAGTGCTACCTGCGGGCCAAACTGGCGTGCCAGCAGTTCGCGACAATCGTTGGGGTACAGGCGTCGACCGCCGCAGGGGTCGAGGAGGTGGTCGGCACCCGGCACGCGCAGCAGGAAATGGCCGGGAAAGCCCACCCCCTCCAGGGGTATGGACAGGCGTCGGGCCAACTCCAGAGCGAGGATGGCCAGGGCCAGCGGTTGGCCACGGCGACGCTGCAGCACCTTGTCCATCATCGCGGCATGCGGGCGCAGGGGATGGTACTCATCCTGCTGGAAACCCAGGGCGTTGAGCTGGCGCAACAGTGGCTGGGCAAGTTCGCACAGCGGCAGCATCGGCAGGCTGGCACTGATCTCGCGCTGC
Source organism: Pseudomonas sp. Marseille-Q3773 (assembly GCF_916618955.1). Lineage (NCBI taxonomy): Bacteria > Pseudomonadati > Pseudomonadota > Gammaproteobacteria > Pseudomonadales > Pseudomonadaceae > Pseudomonas > Pseudomonas sp. Marseille-Q3773. The sequence goes on along the minus strand of NZ_OU745390.1, from coordinate 3,527,345 downwards.
AGCTCATGCAGCGTGGCCAGGCTGGCCGCCGGCTCGATGCTGCGGTCATGCTCGGCGGCAATCCACAATGCGGCTTCCAGCAGGGCGACGGGCTCGCGTTCCAGGCAGGCCAGGCAGGCTTGACGTGGCTTCATGGGGCTTCTCCACATACGCTTGAGTATTAGCCGCGGCGCGCGGTTTCGTCCAGTGGTCCGGCGGCGGCGTCGGCTCAAGGGCCAAGCCTATACTGGAATGAGCACCTCTCAGGGGAGCCCGTCGATGTTTGCTCTGATGCAAAGCACCCGTACCCAGTCGCTGCACCTGTTCACCGACCCGCCCACCGGCCTCAAGGCTGTGGTGGCAATCCACAGTGAACAGTTAGGGCCGGCCATGGGCGGTTGCCGCTACCTGCCGTATGCCGACGACGAAAGCGCCATGACCGACGCCATTCGCCTGGCCCAAGGCATGAGCTACAAGGCTGCACTGGCCGGCTTGCCACTGGGCGGCGGCAAGGCAGTGATCATGCGCAACCCGCATGTGGAAAACCGTGCCGCGCTGTTCGAGGCCTTTGGCCGCTTCGTCGATACCTTGCAGGGGCGCTTCATCATTGCCGTGGACAGCGGCACCTCTACCCTGGACATGGACTGCATTGCCCAGAGTACCCCGCATGTGACCAGCACCACGGCCTGTGGCGATCCTTCACCGCACGCGGCGATGGGGGTTTTCGCCGGCATACGTGCAACCACTTCGTTCCGGCTTGGCAGTGATGACCTGCAAGGGCTGCGGGTCGCGGTGCAAGGGCTGGGCAATGTCGGTTATGCGCTGGCCGAGCAACTGCATGCGGCGGGGGCTGACTTGCTGGTGAGCGACCTCGACCCCGGTCGGGTGCGGCTGGCAGTGGAGCAGTTCGATGCCAAGCCGGTCACCAACGATGCGTTGCTCAGCACCCCTTGCGACATCTTCGCGCCCTGCGGCGTGGGCCCGGTGCTGAACGGGCAGAGTGTGATGCAGTTACGTTGCGCAGCGGTGGCGGGGGCGGCGAACAACCAGTTGACTACCTTGCAGGTGGCCGACCAGCTGGAATCGCGCGGAATTCTGTATGCGCCGGACTACGTGATCAATGCCGGTGGGTTGATCTACGTGGCGCTTACCCATCGTGGCGAGGACCTGGGCACTATCACCGCGCATCTGGCGCGGATACCTTCGCGGCTGACCGAAGTGTTCGGGCATGCGCAGGCCGAGAAACGCTCGCCGGCGCGGGTGGCGCAGATGCTGGCGGAGCGGCTGCTCTACGGCTGACGCCCGCTCCTGCAAAGACCAACGCAGCTATTACTCGGCTGCTGGCGCCTCGAGCAACTCGGCCAACGCATCCGGCTGGCTCTTGAACGCACGGGCGAACACATCGCGGTTTCTCGCCATGTAGATGCCGGCTTCCTCAACCTGCTGCTCGGTCAGCGAGGGCACGGCCTTGTGCAGCACTTCGGCCAGGCGCTCGGCCAGTTCGAGCATCTTGTCGTGACGGTCTGCTTCGGCCTTATCCATGAACAAGCGCTCCGGGTCGCGGCTGCTGCGATACACCACTTCGACGGCCATTCATCACCTCTGTGCCTTTTGCTGGTTAGGTTACGATCTACTGTATCCATATACAGTAATGGCATTTGCTATTGCCACGCAAGCCCATTCTTTAGCCTGTGGGCGCGTGCCTTGCGGCAATCGGTCGCCTTCCAAGGCAAGGGCCTGGCCCTTTAACTGCATGGCACAAGCGTCACACCAGTGGCGCATCATCCTTCAAGACGTATCGGGGAATGGAACATCGTGAACATCAAATGGGCAGAAAAGCTGCGCAAGGGCCTGCATGGCTCGGCCGACTCGCTGGGCAACCTGTGCGTCGAGGCATTCCATTACCTGGCGCTGTTCGGCATTGGCGCGATTACCGCTTATGCAGCGGTGATGACCTTCCTGGACATGCTCGGCAAGGGCGGAGTCAGCGTCGATGACATTCTGCTGCTGTTCATCTACCTGGAGCTGGGGGCGATGGTCGGGATCTACTTCAAGACCAACCACATGCCGATCCGCTTCCTGCTGTACGTGGCCATCACTGCACTGACCCGCCTGCTGATCGGCGATGTCTCGCACCACAAGGCGCCGGACGCAGGGCTGCTGTACCTGTGCGGTGGCATCCTGTTGCTGGCGTTCTCGATTCTGGTGGTGCGCTACGCCTCGTACCGCTACCCCTCGACCAAGGTGCTGGATGCCAATGGCAAGGAAGTGGAGGAGGGCAAGTAGCCCTCAATTGGCCATGAAATGGCGTGGTTCGCGCTGAGCGTCGCGGGTCAGCGCGGCCAGCACCTGCAAGGGGTTCTGGTTGTGTTCGATGGCCAGGCCCAGGCGGATGCTGTCGATCACCCGTTGCAGGCGCACCGGGTCATTGCGCTGGGCCTGGGTGATGAGGCGCTTGGCGACTACGCCGCTGTCGTCGGACAGGGTCAGCATGATGCTGCCGTCAAGGTTGGCGATGCTCAGGTTGACCCGGTATTCGTGGGCGAATGCAGCACTGATTCGTTCGAATGGGTTGTTCATGGTCGTGCTTCTGCAATAAATGACTGCAGGGGTTGACCGATGTCTTCGGCAGTTGGTTCAGCGCCATTGATCGACACCAACGAAAACGCCCGGCACGAGGCCGGGCGTTGCTTGCTTTACCGATCAGGCGTCGGGGTCATTCAGTTCCAGGGCGCCGCGCTTGCTGCGCAGCTTGCCGTAGAAGTGTTCCAGCGCGTGGTTCAGCTTGGTGGCGGCACCATCGACTGCCTGGTCCAGCGAAGTGGCAGTGTGGGTCACCGAGATCGGTTGATGGCCTTTGGGGCGAGCCTCCATCTGGCAGCGTTTGTCATGCGGTCCGGGCTTGGCGCCGTTCTCGTCGCGCAGGTGGACCTCGATGCGGGTGAGGTCGTCTTCGTAACGTTCCAGCGAGCTCTGCAGAGTGCTGCGGACCCACTGGTCGAGCCGGGCGTTGCCTTCGAAATGGTTGCTGCTGTTGACCTGGATTTGCATGATTCAATCCTTATTCAGCTTGCTCGCATGGAGACGCGCCTAGGCCTTTGAGACCCTTGGAATTTCTGCGCCTCTTGACTCTAAGGTCAGGCAACGGCGAAGCGAATTCAAGCCCTTTTGGAAAATAAATTTCTTGTTGCATAAAGGGCCACAGCTGACCACGCAGCGCTGAGTCTTTGCTTATGAGAATTGAAATCATTATTATTGAAAGCCCGATAACGCACGACCGTTCGCCATGACGCGTAAAACCGCCAGCCTCCCGCTCAGCTATCGCCTGGCCGTGACTTCACGCAGCCTGGCTGCCTTGCTGGGCGGCTACCTGCTGGCGTCGATGGCCAGCGTCTGCATTGCTCTGGTAGCACCATTGCCGCAGGTCGATGCCACACTCACAGGCCTGTTGCTGTCATTCGTCTTCTACCTGCTGGCGTTCATCTGGTGCTTCGCCTGCCGCAGCGCTTTGCGCGCCTGGCTGGGTGTGCTGGCGCCCACTGTGCTGCTGAGCGCGATCAGCGGCTTGGCCTACTGGATGACAAGCGCATGAAAGAAGGCTTCCGCCAGGCCATGGCCTGGCTGCACACCTGGACCGGCCTGATCTTTGGCTGGCTGTTGTTTGCCATCTTCCTTACCGGCACGCTGTCGTACTTCAAGGAAGAGATCACCCACTGGTCGAGGCCGGAGGTGCGTAGCCAGGCACCGGACCCGACCCATGCTCTGGAGGTGGCCCAGCGTTACCTGCTGGACAACGCAGGTCATTCGGGAACGTGGTTCATCCGCCTGCCCAACGCACGCGAGGCGGGCTTGAACGTGGGCTATCGCGATACCAATGGCGGGCCACGTGGCTTTGTCAGCCAGACCCTCGATACCCAGACCGGTGAGCCGCTGCAGGCACGTGACAGCCGCGGTGGCGAATTCTTCTACCGCTTCCATTTCCAGCTGCAGATGCCGCATCCTTATGGCCGCTGGCTGTCGACGTTCTGCGCATTCATCATGTTGCTGGGGCTGGTGACCGGCATCATCACCCACAAGAAGTTCTTCAAGGAATTCTTCACCTTCCGTCCCGGCAAGGGCCAGCGCTCCTGGCTGGATGGGCACAACGCCATCGGTGTGCTGGTGCTGCCGTTCCACCTGATGATCAGCTACAGCAGCCTGGTGCTGTTCATGTACCTGGTCATGCCGGCGGGCATCATGGCCAGCTATGGCAATGACACCGGCAAGTACTTCAACGACCTGTTCGGCCGCAACGATGCGCCTGCGCCCGCCCATGTCGCCGCACCGCTGGTGCCGTTGGCAGGCCTGTACGCCAGGGTTCAGGAGCTGCAACCGGGCGCGCGTATTGGCGATATCCAGGTGCAGAACCCGGGCGACCGCAACGCCCGCGTAACCTTCACCCAATCGTCGGTCGACCACGTCGCCTACCGGCGCAGCGCCAACTGGACGTTCGATGGCACCACGGGTGCGCTGCTGAGCCAGGGCAAGCCGGAGAGCGGGGTGATGATGGCCGCGTTCAGTTTCGCCGGCCTGCACATGGGCAATTTCGCCGGGCCCTGGCTGCGCTGGCTGTATTTCTTGTTTGGCCTGGCGGGTACCGCGGTGATCGGCACCGGGCTGGTGATGTGGCTGGGCAAGCGTCAGCTCAAGCATGCCGGGAACGAACGCCTGCCTGGCGAGCTGCGCCTGGTCGAGGTACTCAACATCGCCAGCATGAGCGGACTGCTGCTGGCCGTTGCCGGTTTCTTCTGGGCCAACCGCCTGATCCCGCTGGGGGTGCAAGGCCGGGCCGACTGGGAGGTCAATACCTTCTTCATCACCTGGGGGCTGACGCTGGTGCACGCCATGCTGCGCAGTGGGCACCGGGCCTGGGCCGAGCAACTGGCACTGGGCGCGCTGGCGTTTGCCCTGCTGCCGCTGCTCAATGCCCTGACCACCGGGCAGGGTCTGAACCACTCGCTGCCGGCAGGGGACTGGGCCATGGCCGGTTTCGACCTGACGGCGCTGGCGACCGGCCTGTTCCTCGCCTGGCTTGCCGGCAAGCTGTCGCGTAAGCCGAGGGCGGCTGCCGGACGCGCCCGGCGAGCAGCCAGCACGCCACCTGCCGAAACGGCGGGGGCAAGCTGATGGCAGGCATCGCACTGATCACATTCGCAGGCCTGGTTGCCTTGTGCCTGGCCATGCAAAAACACTTCGCCGACTTGCTCGGGCGCAAGCCACGCCCAGGCCAGCTGCGCCTGTTGCGTGGCGCCGGCTGGTTGCTGTTGCTGGCTTCGCTGGTACTCAGCGTACACCTGCGTGGCTGGGCCCATGGCCTGGTGCAATGGGTCGCGGTACTGATGGCCGGGGCGACCGTGTGGGTATTCGGCCTGCCATACCTGCCCCGGCTGCTGCTGGGCCTGGCCGCCGTCAGCGTGGTGCTGGGGCCGTTGCTCGTGGCGTACGCCGGGTGACCCGATGAGTGAACAGGGCAACATGTTCGAGCCGGGCACCGACAACGGCGGCGGACGTGCGCGTTTCGTCGAAGTGTTCCAGGCCCAGCGAGCGCGCATGGAGGCATTGGTCAGCCGTCGAGTCGGTTGCCGGGCCACCGCATCGGACCTGGTCCAGGAGCTGTTCCTGCGTTTCTGGCGCCGCCCCGAAGTCAAGGTCGAAGCCCTGGATACCTATCTGCTGCGCTGCGCCGGCAACCTGGCTATCGACCACTTGCGCAGTGAAGGCAGTCGCGAACGTGTGGTCGAAGCTGCGTTGCCGCTAGATGAAGCCCAGGCGCCGGAGCAGGCCGTGCAGGTCGACCACGATCTGCAGCGCATCGAAGCCGCCTTGCGCGCCTTGCCTGAACGCACCCGGCAGATTTTTCTGCTCAATCGCATCCATGGCTGCAAGTACGCCGAGATCGCCACGGCCATGCAACTGTCCCAGAGTGCTGTGGAAAAGCATATGATGCGCGCCCTCGATGCGTGCAAGGCGAGTGTCGCCGAGCCCGCGTCCATCCCACGCCGGCCAGGGAGCGCCCGTCGATGAGCCATCTACCGCCGATTACCGAGGCGCAGTCCCAGGCTGCACTGCAATGGCTCAGCCGCATCAACGAGCAACCCGCGCACGCCGAGGGGGCCGCGTTCAAGCGCTGGCTGCTGAGCCACCCCGCGCACCGTGCAGCCTTCGCCCAGGCGCAGGCGCTGTGGCAGGCCAGCGGCACCGCTGCGGCGCGCCTGGCTGACGAAGAACAGCAAGGCCTGCAGCGCTATCTGGATGCCATGGCCCGGCCAGTAGCCAGGTCGCCGTGGCGGCAGCGGCTCGCGGCACTGGCGCTGGCGGCCTGCCTGGTCCTGGCTGTGGGCATTGCCGGGGGCTGGCAGCCTGGCCTGTGGTTGCAGGACCTGCAAGCCGACTACAGCAGTGCCGGGCAGGTGCGCCAGGTGATGCTGGCCGACCAGTCGCAAGTGACGCTGGATGCGCAGAGTGCGATTGCAGTCGATTTTGTCCGCGGCGAACGTCGCGTGCGCTTGTTGCATGGCGCGGCGTACTTCCAGGTCACGCATACCGGTGAGCCATTCCTGGTCGAAGCGGCGGGGGGCGAGGTGCGGGTGCTCGGCACGCAGTTCGAAGTGCGTGAGCAGGGCGAGGGCGCCCGGGTCACGGTGCGTAGCGGGCGGGTGGCAGTAAGCCCGGCGCCGGGCGCCGCAAGGCGCGAACTGATGGCCAACCAGCAGGTCGCCTACGCTGCAGGGCGGCTGGGCGACCCTGTGGCGGTGGACGGCGACACCCGCCTGGCCTGGCGCCAGGGTTGGCTGAACTACTACCAGGTCCCGCTGGCGCAGGTGGTCGAAGACCTGGGGCGCTATTACCCGGGGCGCATCCTTTTGCTCGACGGCGAACTGGGGCAGCGCAAGGTCAGTGGCAGTTTTCCTGCGGCAGAACCGTTACTGGCGCTAGATTCGCTGGGCAAGGTAATGGGCTTCTCGCGGCAGACTGTGCTGGGACGGTTGACGGTGATCCGATAGTCGCCGTGCCGGCCTCTTCGCGGGGCAGCGGGAAAAATATTTTCAAATAGCGGGTGAGGTAACAGGACGTGACATCCGTGTAATGAGTGGAAGTGCGAGTCATTCGCAGTCATAACCCTCTCACAGGTCAGCGTCCATGAAGTTCACCCCGCGTTGCGTCCCTCTCTGGCTCGGCCTGTCCGCGCTGCCGGCCCTCGTTTTCGCTCCACTGGCCTGTGCTGCCGAGCAACAGCAGGCGTACGCCTTCGCCCAGCCGGCGCAACCCTTGGCACAAGCGCTCAACGCGTTCAGCCGCACCACTGGCCAGGGCGTGGTCTACACCTTGGCGCTGCCCGGCGTGCAGGCCCCGGCGCTGAACGGCCGGTACAGCGCCGAGCAGGCCCTGCAACAGCTGCTGGGCAGCAGTGGGCTGGCCTGGCGTCGCGTCGACGCACGCACTTTCACCCTGGAAGCGCTGGATACTTCCGGCGCCCTCAACCTGCAGGCCACCACGATAAGCTCGGAACTGGACGACTACAGCTACCAGCCCCCGCCCAGCGCGTCGATCATGCGCGGGCAGGGCCCGAACCAGGACATTCCCCAGGCGATCAACGTGGTGCCGGCCCAGGTCATCCGCGACCAGGCCCCGCGCAACCTCGACGACGCCCTGGCCAACGTCAGCGGTATCACCCAGGGCAACAACTTTGGCGGCACTTCCGACACGGTGATGAAGCGTGGTTTCGGTGATAACCGTGATGGTTCGATCATGCGCGACGGCATGCCGGTGGTACAGGGCCGCAACCTCAATGCCAGCACCGAGCGGGTCGAAGTGCTCAAGGGCCCGGCGTCGCTGCTGTACGGCATCCAGGACCCGGGCGGGGTGATCAACGTGGTCAGCAAACGGCCGCAGCTGCAACAGTACAACGCCCTGACCGTGCGCGGCTCGACCTATGGCAGTGGCAAGAATGGCAGTGGCGGCGGCTTCGACAGTACCGGCGCGCTGGGCGACAGCAATTTCGCCTACCGCCTGATCGTCGACCACGAGGACGAGGACTACTGGCGCAACTACGGCGTGCACCGCGAGTCGCTGGTGGCGCCGTCGCTGGCCTGGCTGGGTGAGGACACCCAGGTGGTACTGGCCTACGAGCACCGCGAGTTTCTCTCACCGTTCGATCGCGGCACGGCATTCGGCAACAACGGACACCCGCTGGACATCCCGTCTACGCGGCGCCTGGACGAGCCATTCAACGACATGGAAGGGCGTTCCGACCTGTACCGCCTGGAGCTCGACCATCAGCTGGCCGATGACTGGAAGCTGCACTTCGGCTACAGCTTCAACCGGGAGACCTACGATGCCAGCCAAGTGCGGGTGACCAAAGTCATTGAAACAAGCGGCACGCTGTCGCGCAGCATCGACGGCACGCACGACGCCATGAGCCGTGACCAGTTCGCCACCCTGAGCCTGGTCGGCAACCTGCAACTGGCCGGCATGCAGAACGACCTGCTGTTCGGCATCGACCATGAGGATCGCAAGATCTTCCGCGGTGACTTGATCCGGCAGAAAGCCCAATCGACCTTCAGCTACGTCAGCCCGGTCTATGGTCAGGAAGTGGAGGGCACCACGGTCGGTGCCAAGGAAAGCGACCAGACCGACAAGCTGCGCACCGATGCGCTGTTCGCACAGGACGCGCTGCACCTGGATGAGCACTGGATCCTGGTGGCCGGCGCGCGCTTCCAGCAATACGACCAGTACGCCGGTCGCGGGCGCCCGTTCCAGGTCAACACCGACAGCAACGGCCAGACCTGGGTACCGCACGCGGGCGTGGTGTACAAGGTCGATGAGCAACTGTCGTTCTATGCCAGCTACAGCGAATCGTTCAAGCCCAACTCGACCATCGCGCCGCTGGTCGGCAACGTGGTGCTGGACGGCTCGGTGGCGCCGGAGGAGGGCAAGTCGTGGGAACTGGGAGCCAAGCTCGACATGCCGGGGCGCCTCACCGGCACCCTGGCGCTGTTCGACATCACCAAGCGCAACGTGCTGGTGTCCAGCCTCGACCAGCGCACCGGCGACACGCTGTACAGCAATGCCGGTGAAGTCGGTTCGCGGGGTATCGAGCTGGACCTGACCGGCCAGCTCAGCGAGCGCTGGAGCCTGATCGGCAGCTACGCGTTCACCGATGCTGAAGTGACCAAGGACCCGGAGCTCAAGGGCAACCGCCTGCAGAACGTGGCCCGGCACAGTGGTTCGTTGTCGGCGGTGTACGATTACGGCAGCCTGTTTGGCGGCGACCGCTTGCGCATGGGGGCCGGGGCACGCTACGTGGGCGAGCGAGCGGGTGATTCGACCAACACCTTCGACCTGCCTTCCTATACCGTCGCCGATGCCTTTGCCAGCTATGAAACCCGGCTCGACGAGCACAAGGTGCTGTTGCAACTGAACGTCAAGAACCTGTTCGACAAGGTTTACTACAGCTCGGCGGTGAATCAGTATTTCGTGGCTATCGGGGATGCGCGGCAGGTGAGCTTGTCCAGCACCTTCGAGTTCTAGACTAGCCTGTGCCGGCCTCTTCGCGGCTGAAGCCGCTCCTACAGGTACCGTGCAGCCCTTTAGGGTAGTACGCTCCCTTGTAGGAGCGGCGTTAGCCGCAAATGGCCGAACGGTATTCGCCCGGTGTCGCACCGATCGCCTGGCGGAAGCGGTTGCTGAAATGGCTGGCGCTGGCAAAGCCGCAGAGCAGGGCAATCTCGCCCAGCGGCATCACCCCCAGCCGCAGCAACTGGCAGGCCCGGTGCAGGCGCCGGGCCAGCAGGTACTGGTGCGGCGGCAGCCCGAAGCTGGCGCGGAACATGCGCGCGAAATGGTATTCGGACAGGTTGCAGCGCACGGCCAGTTCACCCAGGGTAATGGGCTGGTCAAGGTGTGCTTCGATGTAATCGACCATCTGCCGGCGCAGCTTCGGTGCCAGCCCGCCTTTCATGCGCAGGCCCTGGCGCAGCCCGACCTGGTTGAGCAGCGCATGGTCGACGATCTCGTGTGCCAGGCTGCTGGCCAGCAAGCGCTCACCTGGTTCGTCCCAGCCCAGGGTGATCAGCTGGCGAAAGCGCGCGGCCTGCTGCGGGTCGTCGAGAAAGGTCGCTTCTTGCAGTTGCAGCTCACGCGGTTCGCGGTCGAGCAGGCGCACACAACCCAGGGCGAACTGCGCCTCGCTGATGTACAGGTGCGCCAAACGGATCGCACCATTGACCACCCAGTTCGATTCCTGCCCGGCCGGCATCACGCACAGCTTGTTCGGCGCCCCCTTGTCGGCCGGGCGCTGGCGGCGGAAGGTGCCGGTGCCGTCGGCGATGTAGCACGAAAGGGTGTGGTGGCTGGGTGCCTGGTAGTCGCGGGCATCGTCGCGGTTGTTCCACAACGCCGCCGCCAGCCCGTCGCCCAGCTGTGCGCTCAGCTCCAGCCGGGCGTTGGGCGAGGCGTGCATGGCGTTGAACACTTGCAGTTGGCTGAATGGCGTCATGGGCGGTTCCTCTTGCCAGCCATCCTACTGCGCCTTGGGCAGGCTTTCAGCCACCTGCGGTACAAATGCGCAAGTTTGTGCAAGCGCGTGGTTGTGTGAGCGGAGAACACTGGGATGCCCCGGCAAGGCTGTGCCCGCGCTTCGCGGCTGAAGCCACGAAGCGGGGGTACCGATCTTGAAAGGCCCAAGGAACCGCCACCATGAACTTGTCACTCTATTTACTCACCGTGCTGATCTGGGGTACTACCTGGATCGCCCTGAAACTCCAGCTGGGCATGGTCGCCATCCCGGTCTCGATTTTCTACCGCTTCGCCCTGGCCGGGCTGATCCTGTTCGCCTTCCTGCTGCTCACCCGCCGGCTGCAGCCAATGAACCGGCGTGGTCACCAGATCTGCCTGGCCCAAGGCCTGTGCCTGTTTTGCGTCAACTTCATCTGCTTCCTCAGCGCCAGCCAGTGGATCGCCAGCGGCCTGATTGCCGTGGTGTTTTCCACCGCCACCTTGTGGAACGCGCTCAATGCACGGATCTTCCTTGGCCAGAAGATTGCCAGCAATGTGCTCGGCGGCGGCGCCCTGGGCTTGCTCGGCCTGGCCCTGCTGTTCTGGCCGGAGCTGTCCCACCACACAGCCAGCCGCGAGACCCTGTATGGCCTTGGCCTGGCTTTGCTCGGCACCTTGTGTTTCTCGGCGGGCAACATGCTCTCGAGCATGCAGCAGAAGGCCGGGCTTAAGCCGATGACCACCAATGCCTGGGGCATGGTCTACGGCGCAGCGATGCTGGCGCTGTTCTGTGTGATCAGCGGCGTGCCGTTCAGCATGGAGTGGAATGCGCGCTATATCGGCTCGTTGCTGTACCTGGTAATTCCGGGTTCGGTGATCGCCTTTACTGCCTACCTGACCCTGGTCGGTCGCATGGGGCCGGAGCGGGCGGCGTACTGCACGGTGCTGTTCCCGCTGGTGGCGTTGAATGTGTCGGCGGTGGCCGAGGGCTATCAGTGGACGGCGCCGGCCTTGCTGGGGCTGGTGGCGGTGATGGCGGGGAATGTGCTGGTGTTTCGCAAGCCCAAGGCCAAGTTGGCAACCGGACTGTCGAGGCCCGTGTAGGAGCGGCTTCAGCCGCGATCACCGGCATAACCGGTGCGGTCCACCGCGTCGCCTGTTCGCGGATAAATCCGCTCCTACCGGAACCGCGCCGGGTCAGGCAGGCATCAGCCCTTCCAAACCTGCGGGTTGACCAGGTCTCGCGGCCGCTCACCCAGCAGCGCCGCGCGCAGGTTGTCGATCGCCCGGTTGGCCATGGCCTCGCGGGTTTCGGCAGTGGCCGAACCGATATGCGGCAAGGTCAGTGCATTGGGCAGCTTGAACAGCGGCGAATCGCTCAGCGGCTCTTTCTCGTACACGTCCAGGCCTGCACCGCGAATCGTGCCGTTCTGCAGCGCCTCGATCAGCGCTGCCTCGTCCACCACCGGCCCGCGGGCGATGTTGATCAGGAACGCGCTCGGCTTCATCAGTTGCAGCTCGCGGGTACTGATCAGCTTGCGCGTGGCATCGGACAGCGGCACCACGATGCACACGAAGTCCGCTTCGGCCAGCAGTTGCTCCAGGCTGCGGAACTGTGCGCCCAGCTCCTGCTCCAGCGCCGCCTTGCGGCTGTTGCCGCTGTACAGGATCGGCATGTTGAAACCAAAGTGGCCCCGGCGCGCCACGGCTGCGCCGATGTTGCCCAGGCCGACGATGCCCAGGGTCTTGCCATGCACGTCGCTGCCGAAATGCGCCGGGCCCACAGTGGCCTGCCAGTTGCCGGCCTTGGTCCAGGCATCCAGTTCGGCGGTGCGGCGGGCGCAGCCCATGATCAGCGAGAAACCCAGGTCGGCGGTGCTTTCGGTCAGCACATCCGGGGTGTTGGTCAGGGCGATGCCACGTTCGTTGAGGTAGCTCAGGTCATAGTTGTCGTAGCCGACCGAAACGCTGGACACCACTTCCAGCCTGGCCGCGCCTTCGAGCTGTGCCCGGCCCAGCTTGCGGCCGACCCCGATCAGGCCGTGGGCCTCGGGCAGCGCCTCGTTGAACTGGGCGTTGATGTCGCCCAGCTTGGGGTTGGGCAGGATCACGTTGAAATCTTGCTGCAGGCGCTCGGCCATGGCCGGGGTAATGCGGCTGAAGGCCAGGACGGTCTTTTTCATCGGGCAATTTCCACAAGAAAAGCCAACAAGCTACAAGCTTCAGTTGGCGATCAGCAACTGGTGGGTTTTCAGGTCCGCCTCGTGCGCCGCAAGAATCTCCGGCAGCGAGTTGCGCAGGTATTCGACCCAGGTCTTGATCTTGGCGTCCAGGTACTGGCGCGACGGGTAGATTGCATACAGGTTCAGCTCCTGCAGGCGGTACTCGGGCAGCACCCGGACCAGACTGCCGTCACGCAGGCCATCGATGGCCGAATAGATCGGCAGCACGCCCACGCCCATGCCGCTGCGAATCGCGGTCTTCATGGCATCGGCGGTATTGACCATGAATGGCGAGCTGGTGATGTTGACCATCTCCTGGCCTTCCGGGCCGTCGAACAGCCACTTTTCCAGCGGGATCACCGGGCTCACCATGCGCAGGCAGGCGTGCTGGAGCAGGTCGGCGGGCTTGTGCGGCACGCCGTGGCGAGCGATGTAGCTGGGCGAGGCGCAGACGATGCTGTAGGTGATGCCCAGGCGTTGCGACACGAACCCCGAGTCGGGCAGTTCGGTGGCCAGCACGATGGACACGTCATAGCCCTCGTCGAGCAGGTCGGGCACGCGGTTGGCCATGGTCAGGTCGAAGGTCACGTCCGGGTGCGACTCGCGGTAGCGGGCAATGGCATCGACCACGAAGTGCTGGCCGACCCCGGTCATCGAGTGCACCTTGAGTTGCCCGGCGGGGCGCGCATGAGCGTCGCTGGCTTCGGCCTCGGCTTCTTCCACGTAGGTAAGAATCTGTTCGCAACGCATCAGGTAGCGCTTGCCGGCTTCGGTCAGCGCAATGCGGCGGGTCGTGCGGTTGAGCAGCCGTGTTTGCAGATGGGCTTCCAGGTTGGAGACTGCCCGCGACACGTTCGCGGTGGTCGTATCCAGCTGCCCGGCGGCAGCGGTAAAGCTGCCCAGTTGGGCTACGCAACTGAAAGCACGCATGTTTTGCAGGGTGTCCATGGGTCACTCTCGATGTAGAGGACAAAATTGTGTCACGAAGTAACGAAAAAAAGATGAAAAGTTGCCTTCGACCAAAGGCGGATTATCGCTGTTTCGGTAACAAAGATTCGCAGGAATCCACGCTTATCGCCAGTGCTGCCGCCCCCTAGAATTGCCCGGCCCTATCACCTCTTCCTCGGGAATTCGCAGCTGTGCCGCGTCGCATCATCAGAACGCTCAGTGCGTTCAGTGCCTGTGCCCTTGCCCTCACCTTGAGCGGCTGTATCGGAACCTGGGGCATAGCCCCGCAAAGCAAGACGCTGCAAGCCAATACCCTGATCACCGACGCGGCCATACGCGAAGCCGCGAGCGACGCCCACTGGCCCGACCAGCAGTGGTGGCAGGCCTACGGCGACCCTCAGTTGAACCGCTGGGTTGACCTGGCCGTGGCTGGCAGCCCGAGCCTGGCCATGGCAGCGGCGCGGGTCCGTGAAGCCAAGGCCATGGCGGGCGTGGTCGAGTCGGCAGAGAAGCTCCAGGCCAATGGCCAGGCCACGCTCAAGCGCCACAACTGGCCTGAAGACCAGTTCTACGGCCCTGGCGCGCTGTCCGGCGCCAACACCTGGGACAACAACGCCGCCATCGGCTTCAGCTACGCCCTCGACCTGTGGGGCCGCGAACGCAATGCCAGTGAGCAGGCCGTGGACCAGGCGCACGTGAGCGTGGCCGAGGCCCGCCAGGCGCAGTTGGAGCTGCAGAACAACGTGGTGCGCGCCTATATCCAGCTGAGCCTGCACTTCGCCCAGCGCGATATCGTCAAGGCCGAACTGCAGCAGCAAGAGCAGATTCTGGCCTTGGCCAAGCGCCGCCTGGATGCCGGCATCGGTACCCATTTCGAAGTCAGCCAGGCCGAAGCCCCGCTGCCGGAAACCCACCGCCAGCTGGACAGCCTCAATGAAGAAATTGCCCTGACCCGTAACCAGCTGGCCGCCTTGGCCGGCAAGGGCCCGGGCGAGGGGGCGCAATTGCAGCGCCCGACCCTGGCATTGGCCGCGCCGCTGAAACTGCCGTCGAACCTGCCGGCCGAGCTGGTCGGTCAGCGCCCCGACGTGGTCGCCAGCCGCTGGCAGGTGGCCGCCCAGGCACGTGGCATCGATGTCGCCCACGCCGGCTTCTTCCCCAATGTCGACCTGGTCGGCAGCCTGGGCTTCATGGCCACTGGCGGTGGCCCACTGGAGTTCCTCACCGGGCGCAAGTTCAACTACAACGTCGGCCCGGCCATCAGCCTGCCGATCTTCGACGGTGGCCGCCTGCGTTCGCAGTTGGGCGTGGCCTCGGCGGGCTACGATGTGGCCGTGGCGCGCTATAACCAGACCGTGGTCGGTGCGCTGAAGAACATCTCCGACCAGCTGATTAGACGCGAGTCGATGCAGGAGCAGTCGCACTTCGCCGCCGAGTCGGTCGCTGCTGCGCAAAAAACCTACGACATCGCGATGGTCGCCTTCCAGCGCGGGCTCACCGACTACCTCAACGTGCTCAACGCACAGACCTTGCTGTTCCGCCAGCAGCAGGTGCAGCAGCAGGTGCAGGCTGCCCGCCTGATCGCCCATGCCGAACTGGTCACCGCCCTGGGTGGTGGCTTGCAGGCTGGCCAGGACGTGCCGCAGGAAGAGCGCCAGGCGGCACCGAAAACCCCGGCCACCCTGGCCATTTTCGACCAGCAGCCGGATAACGCCGAATGAGCACTTCGAGTTTGCCCGTGCGCTGGCTGCAGAGCCTGGAATGGCGCCGGGGCTTCTTTGCCTGGGCGCGCACCGACGGTGTGACCTGGGTGTACATCTTCAAGGTGCTGACCGCTGCGTTCATCACCCTGTGGCTGGCCATGCGCCTGGAACTGCCACAACCGCGCACGGCGATGATCACCGTGTTCATCGTGATGCAGCCGCAAAGCGGGCATGTGTTCGCCAAGAGCTTCTACCGGGTGCTGGGCACCTTGGCCGGCTCGGCGATGATGGTGGCGCTGATCACCATCTTTCCGCAGAACACCGAGCTGTTCCTGCCCAGCCTGGCCGTGTGGGTAGGCCTGTGCTCGGCCGGTGCCATGCGCTACCGCACCTTCCGCGCCTATGGTTTCGTGCTGGCCGGCTACACCGCAGCGATGATCGGGCTGCCGGTGCTGCAACACCCTGACCAGGCATTCATGGCAGCGGTGTGGCGGGTGCTGGAAATCGCCCTGGGCATCCTGGTGTCGACCTTCGTCAGCGCGGCGATCCTGCCGCAGTCGGCCAGTGCAGCCATGCGCAACGCCCTGTACCAGCGCTTTGGCGTATTCGCCGGGGTAGTGGTCGAGGCCTTGCGCGGCGACAGCCAGCGCGACCGCTTCGAGACCAGCAACGTGCGTTTCGTCGCCGAGGCAGTGGGCCTTGAGAGCCTGCGCAACGTCACCGCGTTCGAAGACCCGCACATGCGCCGACGCTCTGGCCGGCTGGTGCGCATGAACAGCGAATTCATGGCCATCACCACCCGCTTCAATGCCCTGCACCGGTTGCTGGAGCGCCTGCGTGCGCGGGGCCCGCTGCAGATCGTCAGTGCCATCGAGCCGGGCCTGAACACTTTGGTGGAGTTGCTGCAACCCTATGTCGGCCGGGCGCTGACCGATGCCGACGCGTTGCGCCTGACGTTGGAACTGGCGGCCTACAAGGAAGGCCTGCAGGCGCAGGTGCGCAGCCTGCGCGCCGAGTACCTGGCGACCGAGCCGAGCGAGGCCGACCTGCTGGATTTCCACACGGCCTTCGAGCTGCTCTACCGCTTCGTCGACGAGATGTACAGCTATGCCGAGACGCACGCCTCGCTGGCCGCGCACCGGCACGAACGCGAACAATGGGACGAGCCCTATGTGGCGCAGACCAGCTGGCTGGTATCGCTGGCCGCTGGCCTGCGCGCCTCGGCGGTGCTGTTGCTGCTGGGCAGTTACTGGCTGCTCAGCGACTGGCCCAGCGGGGCCATGATGACCCTGATCGCCACGGTCACCGTGGGCCTGTCGGCGGCTTCGCCCAACCCCAAGCGCATGTCGTTCCAGATGGCCTGCGGTACGGCGATTGGCGCCTTCGTCGGCTTCTTCGAAACCTTCTTCGTGTTCCCCTGGATCGACGGTTTCCCGCTGTTGTGCATGGTGCTGGCGCCGGTATTCGTGCTCGGCGCCTTCCTCTCGTCACGCCCGGCCTATGCCGGCTACGGCATCGGCCTGCTGGTGTTCTTCGCCATCGGCTCGGTGCCAAACAATCTCACCGTGTATGACCCGTACAGCTTCATCAACGACTACATCGGCATGGTCATCGGCATGTTCGTCTGCGCTGCGGCCGGAGCGATCATCCTGCCGCCCAACAGCCGCTGGCTGTGGAGCCGTCTGGAGCAGGAACTGCGCGAGCAGGTGCTGTTCGCCATCAGCGGCCGCCTGCGCGGCCTGGGCTCGGCCTTCGAGAGCCGCACGCGTGACCTGCTGCACCAGGCCTACGGTCTGGCCGCTGGCAAGCCGCAGGTACAAAGCCAGCTGATGGGCTGGATGTTCAGCGTGCTGGAGATCGGCCACGCCGTCATCGAGCTGCGCAAGGAACAGGCCCGCGCGCCGGTGCACCCGGCCTACGCCGAGTCGCAGCCCTGGCGCCAGGCCATCCGCGTCATGGGCCGCGCCCTGGCACGGTTGTTCCTGCAGCCCAGCGCCAGCAACCACGAACGCGCCCTGGTGGCGGTGGACCACGCCATTGCCCGCGTACAGGCCACCGACGAGCCGTTCGCCCGGCACTTCGACACCTCGGTACTGCGCCGCGCGCAAAGCTACCTGCACTTCATCCGTTCATCCCTGCTCGACCCACAGTCGCCACTGGCACCGGCGAAAGGACTGCACCGTGCTCCGTGAAATCATGCCCCGCGAAATCGCCTTTCATGGCGTGTACATGCCGACCATGACGTTGATGTTCCTGTTTGCCCTGGGCCTGGCCTGGGGCCTGGACCGGTTCATCGCCAGTCATGATGGCTACCGCTTCTTCTGGCACCCGGCGCTGCTGCGCCTGAGCCTGTTCGTCTGCCTGTTCGGCGCCTTGGCGCTGTCGCTCTACTGGTGAGAATCCTTCGATGAAAAAGTTCTTCAGCCTGATCGCCACCCTGCTGGTGCTGACCGCTGCCGTGGTGATCGGTCGCCAGTTGTGGCTGCACTACATGACCACGCCATGGACCCGTGACGGCCGCGTGCGCGCCGACATCATCAACGTCGCCGCCGACGTGCCCGGCTATGTGGTGGACGTGCCGGTCAAGGACAACCAGCGGGTGAAGAAGGGCGACCTGCTGATCCAGATCGACCCCGAGCACTACCAGCTGGCAGTCGACCAGGCCAAGGCCCTGGTCGCTTCGCGCAAGGCCACCTGGGAAATGCGCAAGGTCAACGCCAAGCGCCGTGCCGACATGGACAACCTGGTGATCTCCAAGGAAAACCGCGACGACGCCAGCAACATCGCCAACGCGGCCCAGGCCGACTACCAGCAAGCCCTTGCCGAGCTGGCGGCGGCCGAGCTGAACCTCAAGCGCACGCAGATCGTGGCCACGGTGGACGGCTACGTGACCAACCTTAATATCCACAAGGGAGACTACGCACGCACCGGTGAAGCGGTGATGGCGGTGGTCGACGAGCACTCGTTCTGGGTATACGGGTTCTTCGAAGAGACCAAGCTGCCGCATGTGAAGGTGGGTGACCAGGCCGAGCTGCAGATGATGAGCGGCGAGCGCATCAAGGGCCATGTGGAGAGCATCGCCCGTGGCATCTACGACCGCGACAACCCGCAAAGCCGCGAGCTGATCGCCGATGTGAACCCGACCTTCAACTGGGTGCGCCTGGCGCAGCGGGTGCCGGTGCGTATTCACATTGATGAGGTGCCGGAAGGGTTCCTGCTGGCGGCGGGGACGACCTGTACGGTGGTGGTGAAGCCGGGCGAGGAGTAAGTGCTGCTATCCGGGCCTGGTACGCGCAGGCCCGGACTCTTGCAGCAATTGATCCCAATCGTCTGGAGGTTGGCCGCTTAGCAGCATCTTCTGAAAAACCTTGTAAGCGTCGTCATTACTGTCGTAGGCCCGCTTGCAAGATTCGTCATTGACCCATGCCAACACGATGATCCGACTGGCAGTGTGGTAACGAAAAAACAACCGGTATTGCTGAAAGAACTTTGCTCTGAACCAGTGCTTGTGGTCACCCCCTAGCGTTGCACCTTGCCGGTACTCCGCCTTGGTCGGGTCCTGGGGGATCACATCAAAGGCCAAGCGCCTGATTGCCGCGAGCCGCTTGAAAGCATTTTTTTTCGTGTAACCCGCCGGGTCCTGCTGCATCTGAGCCTGAACTTGCGCGCTGAGCGCTTCCAATTTGGCCAGGAACAGCGGGTGGGCAAAGACAGTCCATCCATGAATTACAAGCGGCTTCCTGTTCGCATCACTCATTCATCTTCTGCCGACAGAGGTTGATCCAGGTCGATCTCTGCATCACCCACGAGCTTGTCGAGGCGAGCGATAAGGTCAGCATCGACAACCTGCAGCCGTTGAGGATTGGTTGCGATGTCGTGAGCCAGAAAATTCAGGAACTGGCCTAGCACGGGATCGTCTTCGGTTGCTTCTGCTCGGGTGAGTATCACCCCCCCGTCAGGGCGAATCGAGTAATGGATCTTGTCACGCTTTTTCAAACCTAAAGCACGACGCACGGTTTCCGGCACGGTGGTCTGATACCGATCGGTAAGCGTGGACTCGACTTCGAAAGTGGTAGCCATGGGCAGTGTCCAAAGAGATACAACGATGCCCATCAAGGTAATGCGATTGCATTGCGTGGTCAATGCAGTCGCATTACCTGACTGATCAACGGTTCAAGCAGCCCCCACCAACACCGGCACCTCAACCCGATCAATCACTTTCGCGCTGATCGACGGATCCAGCAACCGCCCCAGCCGCGACAGGTGGCGGTGGCCCATGATGATCAGCTCGCAGTTCAGTTCCTGTGCCTTGCCGACTATTGCCTCGACCGGCTGCCCGGCAACCATGCAGCCCTGGCTGTCGAAGCCTGCCTGTTGCAATAGCGCCACCGCTTCGGCCACGGCGCGGTCACCCAGGCGTTGTTCCTCGCAGGCGGCGGGGTATTCCTCCAGTTCCTCGGTGGTGTAAGGCGCGGGTTTGTCGTGCACGGCGAAGGTCGAGTCGATGGCCAGCAGCACATGCAATTCATGATCGCCGGGCTGGCAATAGCGGCGGGCGAGGGTGAGCAGGGCGGTGGAGGCGGGGGAGGCATCGATGGCGATCAGGACGGGGCTGGGCATGCGGGCTCCTTGGCTGAGGCTGGCTGATGTGCCAATACCTCCTTTATGGCCGAACCCGGCCAGTGGATAAATGCCTCACCACGCACGAGCGCATTGCGTCTGGTGCAATCCGCCAACCTGCTACCATCGCCATATTCCACAGCTGTCACGGAAAACGGCCATGCAACTCCCCGACATGAACCTGCTCGTCGCCCTCGATGCCTTGCTCGACGAAGGCAGTGTAGTCGGCGCGGCGCAGCGCATGAACCTGAGCCCGGCGGCGATGAGCCGGACCCTTGGGCGCATCCGCGATGCCCTGGGCGATCCGATTTTGGTGCGCGCCGGCCGCGGCCTGGTGCCGACGCCACGAGCTTTGGCGCTGCGTGAGCAGGTGGCTGCGCTGGTGGAGCAGGCCGGTGAGGTGTTCCGCAGTGCCGGTGAGGTCGACCTGCCCAAGCTCGACCGGGCCTTCAATATTCGCACCAATGACCTGTTCATTGCCCTGTACGGCGCCCAACTGCTCAGACGCATGCACGAGCAGGCGCCACGCACGGTGCTGCGGTTCGTGCCGGAAAGCCCTGGCGGTGATGACGACAGCGTGCTGCGCGACGGGCACACTGACCTGATCATCAGCTCGACCATGGAACTGGGCCCGGAGATCAAGGTGCAGAGCCTGTTCCAGACCTATTACGTAGGCCTGGCCAGGCGCGACCACCCGATCTTCGAACAGCCGATCACACCTAGCAGTTTCGCCAGCTATCCACAGATCAGCGTGTCACGCCGTGGCCGGGCCAACGGCCCGATCGATGTCGAGCTGGCCAACTGCAAGGTGCAGCGACGGGTGGCGTTGATTACTCCGAGCTTCCATTCGGCGCTGTTCTCGCTGCCGGATTCCGACCTGATCCTGCCGATGCCGGCCAACATCCTCAACAGTGTGCACAAGCTCGGGCTGCCGCTGCGCTCGTTCGAGATCCCGGTGCCGCTGGAGCGGGTGACCGTGTTGCAGGCGTGGCACCCACGGTTTCACAATGACCCGGCGCATCGGTGGTTGCGGCAGACTTTGAAGGCTTGCTGCAGTGTCGACCCTTGAGTGATGTTCTGCCTGGGCCGGCCTTTTCGCGGGTGAACCCGCTCCCACAGGAATATCACAGGCTTGAGAGATGCTCTGTACCTGTGGGAGCGGGTTTACCCGCGAAGAGGGCGATGCGGTATTACTCTGGATTGCGCCTGACGCAACATAAACCTACCGATAAGTCAGTTTTCGTCAGCATTCGACCTTCTTAGACTTGCTCCAGTCGCAAATTTGTTGCTGGAGTTGTCAACCAATGAGTTCCCTGTCCGCCCCGTCTGCCGCGCTTGCCGCCCCTGCACCGGCCGCGCCTGCGCAGACGGCGTTCGGCCTGCAGGTCGTGGTCGGGCTGTTCGGCGTCTTGCTGGCGGTGCTATGCGCAGGGCTCAACGAATCGGTGACCAAGATTTCCCTGGCCGATATCCGCGGCGCCATGGGCATTGGTGCCGACGAAGGCGCCTGGCTGCTGGCGGTATACAGCGCCGCCTCGGTGTCGGCCATGGCCTTCGCCCCTTGGCTGGCCACCACCTTTTCATTGCGCCGTTTCACCCTGTGCGCCATTGGCCTGTTCGCGCTGCTCGGCCTGTTGCAACCGTTCGCCCCCAACCTGCACAGCCTGATGCTGCTGCGCGTGCTCCAGGGTTTCGCCTCGGGCGCGCTGCCGCCGATGCTGATGAGCGTGGCCCTGCGCTTCCTGCCACCGGGCATCAAGGTCTATGGCCTGGCCTGCTACGCGCTCACTGCCACCTTCGGGCCCAACCTCGGCACGCCGCTGGCAGGGCTGTGGACCGAATACGTCGGCTGGCGCTGGGCGTTCTGGCAGATCATCCTGCCCTCGGCGCTGGCCATGGCCTGTGTCGGCTGGGGCCTGCCGCAGGACCCGCTACGCCTGGAGCGCTTCCGGCAGTTCGACTGGCGTGGCGTGCTGCTCGGCCTGCCTGCCATCAGCTGTATCGTGCTGGGCTTGTCGCTGGGCGACCGCTGGGGCTGGTTCGATTCGCCGCTGATCTGCTGGCTGCTTGGCGGTGGCCTACTGTTGCTGGTGCTGTTCATGTACAACGAATGGTCCGAGCCGCTGCCGTTCTTCCAGTTGCGCATGCTGTCGCGGCGCAATCTGAGTTTCGCCCTGGTCACCCTGGCCGGGGTGCTGATCGTGCTCTCCGGCGTGGGCAGCATCCCTTCGGCCTATCTCGCGCAGCTCCAGGGCTATCGCCCGGCGCAGACCAGCCCATTGATGCTGCTGGTGGCGATGCCGCAACTGGTAGCCCTGCCACTGACGGCGGCGCTATGCAACATCCGCGCAGTGGACTGCCGCTGGGTACTGGGCGTCGGCTTGGCGTTGCTGGCGGTGTCCTGCCTCGGCAGCAGCCTGCTGACCGCCGAGTGGATCCGTGGCGACTTCTATCCGTTCTACCTGCTGCAGGTATTCGGCCAACCGATGGCCGTGCTGCCGCTGCTGATGCTGTCCACCAATGGCATGACCCCGCAGGAAGGCCCATTCGCTTCCAGCTGGTTCAACACCGTGAAGGGCCTGGCAGCGGTGATTGCCGGTGGCCTGCTGGACGCCCTTGGCACCGTACGCCGGCACTTTCATTCCAACCACCTGGTGGACAGCCTGGGCAACGCCCCGTTGCTCGACGACAACGCCGTGGGCCTGGCCAAGCGTATCCACGAACAGGCGTTGGTGCTGACTTCGGCCGACCTCTACCTGGTCATGGCCGGTATTGCCATGGCGCTGATCTGCCTGATTCCTTTCGTGCCTACCCGGGTCTACCCACCGCGCGCGGTGGCTTGAACCCGGGGTGAATTCGAGAAACGCTGAAATGACCAACAACCGTAAAACCCTGATCATCGGCTCGGTGCTTGCCGTGGCCGTCCTGGCCGGCATCGTCGGCCCCTGGATGCTCGGCAGCGACCACCGCCAGAGCACCAATGATGCCTATGTGGCCGCTGACTACACCGTGGTCGCGCCGAAGGTCGCCGGCTTCATCAAGGAGGTGCTGGTAGAAGACAACCAGCAGGTCAAGGCCGGCCAGCTACTGGCGACCATCGATGCCCGCGACTACCAGGCTGCGCTGGATGCCGCGCAGGCGCAGCTGTTGGTGGCCAAGGCGCAGAGCGCCGACGCCAGGGCCACTTTGGAGCGCCAGGCCGCACTGATTGCCCAGGCCGAGGCCGAGGTAAAAGCGGCCCAGGCCGAAGCCGCATTCGCCGACCATGAAGTGAACCGCTACAGCCGCCTGGCCGAACAGGGCGCCGGTACCGTACAGAATGCCCAGCAGGCGCGCAGCAGGGTCGACCAGGCGCGCGCACGCCTGGCCAATGCCCAGGCGGCATTGCTGGCAGCGCGCAAACAGGTGGACATCCTCAGCGCCCAGGTGGCCAGTGCCGATGGCCAGCTCAAGCGCGCCGAGGCGGGGCTGGAAAAGGCCCAGCTCGACTTGTCCTACACCCGCATCACGGCGCCGGTGGACGGCATGGTCGGCGAGCGCGCCCTGCGAGTCGGCGCCTACGTCAACCCGGGCGCCCGCCTGCTGTCGGTGGTGCCATTGCAGCAGGCCTACGTGGTCGGCAACTTCCAGGAAACCCAGCTGACCCATGTGCAGCCTGGCCAGGCGGTGAGCATCAGTGTCGACACCTTTGCTGGCGAGCAGCTGCGCGGCCATGTGGAAAGCATCGCCCCGGCCACCGGGGTGACGTTCGCCGCGGTCAAGCCAGACAACGCCACTGGCAACTTCACCAAGGTGGTGCAGCGCATTCCGGTGAAGATCGTCTTCGATGACGGTCAGCCGCTGTTAACCCGCCTGCGCGTGGGCATGTCGGTGGAAGCGACCATCGATACCCGTGGCGACACGCTGCTTGGCAAAGAGGTGAGTGCGCGATGAAACCGGCATTCCGCTTGAGCCCGTTATTGCTGGCTGTGTGGCTGGCCGGCTGCACCTTGGGCCCGGATTTCCAGCGCCCCGACAGCCAGGCACCGCAACAGTGGGCGCCGCTGCAAGGCGAGGCGGCGGCCAGCCAGCCACGGGCCGAACCGCTGGAACTGCGCTGGTGGGAAAGCTTCCATGATGCCCAGCTGAGTGCCTTGATCCAGCGTGTTGCCGAGCGCAACCTGGACCTGCAGATGGCCAGCGCCCGGCTGCTGCAAAGCCGGGCCCTGCGCAGCAGTGTCGCTGCCGATGAGGTACCGTCGGTGGACGTGAATGCCGGCTATAGCCGCGCGCGCAACAGTGCCGAAGGCCTGAGCGACCCGTCCGGCAAGGCGGGCAAGGCGGCCTTCAACCTCTGGCAGGGCGACCTGGTGGCCGGTTGGGAACTGGACTTGTGGGGCCGCGTGCGGCGCCAGGTCGAAGCTGCCGATGCAACCGTAGCAGTGGCCGAGAATGACCGTCGTGGCGTGCTCTTGGCGTTGCTGGCGGAAACCGCCGGCAACTACATCCAGCTGCGCGCCGTGCAGCACACCATCGATGTGACCCAGGACAACCTCAAGGTCGCCCGGCACAGCCTGAAGCTGTCCGAGGACCGCCAGGCCGAAGGCGTTGCCACCCGGCTCGACGTGGCCCAGGCCAGTGCCCAGGTCGCCTCGATCGAGTCGCGCCTGCCAAGCCTGGAGGCCCGCCGCGACGACCTGGTCAACGCGCTCAGTCTGCTCGCTGCCGAACCGCCGCGCAGCCTGCAGGCCGAACTGCTCAAGGGCGGCGAACTGCCTGCGCCAGAGCAGAAGTTTGCCATCGGCCTGCCGTCGGAGCTGGCCGAGCGGCGTCCGGACATTCGCCAGGCCGAGGCTCGCCTGCATGCCGCGACTGCCAGCATCGGGGTGGCCGAGGCCGACTTCTACCCCAGCATCCGTCTGTCGGGCAGCGTCGGTTTCCAGGCCATGCAGCTGGCGGATTTCGGCGGCTGGGATTCGCGTCGCTTCGCCTTCGGCCCGCAGCTGTCACTGCCGATCTTCGAGGGTGGCCGGCTCAAGGGCACCCTGGAACTGCGTGAGGCACAGCAACAGGAAGCGGCGCTGAACTACCGCAAGGTGGTGCTCGGCGCCTGGCATGAAATCGACGATGTGCTACGCCTGTACAACGCCAGCCAGTTGCGTCGCGACCACCTGGCAGAGGCGGTGCGGCAGAACCGCATTGCCCTGGAAACCGCCCAGCGCCAGTATGTGGAAGGGGCGGTGGACTTTCTCAACGTGCTGACCGTGCAGGGTGCCTTGTTGGCCAGCGAAGAGCAGTGGATCGACAGCTCGGCCGCGGTGTCGCAGGCGCTGGTGGGGCTGTACAAGGCCTTGGGCGGTGGCTGGCAGGCATTCGATGAGCAGCCGCATTCTCACAGTTAGAGAGGGAGCACAGATGCATATTTCCTTGAACGGCAAGCGCGCCATCGTCAGCGGTTCCACCGCTGGCATCGGCCTGGCCATTGCCATCGGCCTGGCCGAGGCGGGCGCCGAAGTGGTTCTCAACGGTCGTACCCAGGCCCGGGTCGACGACGCCCTGAATGGTGTGCGCGAGCGCCTGCCACAAGCCCGTATCATCGGCATTGCCGCCGACCTGGGCACCCAGGCCGGTGCGCACGCACTCTTCGACCAGGTGCCGCACACCGACATCCTCATCAACAACCTTGGTATCTTCGAGCCCAAGCCGTTTTTCGAAATCGACGACCAGGACTGGCAGCGCTTCTTCGACGTCAACGTGCTCAGTGCCGTGCGCCTGTCGCGTCACTATGCCCGGGGCATGGCCGACCGCGGCTGGGGCCGGGTGATCTTCCTGTCCAGTGAATCGGCACTGCAGATCCCGACCGAGATGATTCACTACGGCATGACCAAGACCGCGCTGCTGGCGGTATCGCGTGGGCTGGCCGAGACCCTGGCCGGGACCGGGGTGACAGTGAACTCGGTGTTGCCAGGGCCCACACGCTCGGAGGGAGTAGGGGACTTCTTCGCCAAGCTGGCTGCGGAGCAAGGGGTGTCGACGGAAACGCTGGAGGCGAACTTCCTCGCCGAACACCGGCCGACCTCACTGATCAAGCGGTTGGCGACAGTGGAAGAGGTGGCGAACATGGTGGTGTACCTGGCTTCGATGCAGGCCAGCGCCACCACCGGGGCGGCCTTGCGGGTGGATGGAGGGGTATTGCGTTCAATAGCCTGATTGCTTGTCGCCTGCTTTGCGGTGTCTGGCACCGGCTGTGCCGGTGATCGCGGATAAATCCGCTCCTACAGGTACTGCACCGGCTGTGCGGTGATCGCGGATTGCATCGGCTGTGTAGAGCGGATTTATCCGCGATGCAGGCGGCCGAACTCTCAGAGCGGGCGCAGCAGGCCAAAGCGTTTGCGCAGCGCCCAGTCCAGCAACCGTCGTGGCAGCAGCCGGGCCATCAGCGGCAACGCCGTGCTGCCATTGCCCAGGCGCACCATTGCCGGCACCGGCGTCCTGCTGACGGCTGCCAATACGCCCTGGGCAAACACCGCCGCCGAAGTCGGTTTGTCCTGCGACGCCCGCGCCCGAGCCTGCACCTGCTCGCGCAATGGCCACCACGCGGAATTCGCCGCCAGCACCTGCTCGGCCTGGCGCTGGGCATTGCTGGCGAACTGCGAGGCAATCGCCCCCGGCTGCACTTCCATCACCCGCACGCCAAACGGCGCCAGCTCCAGGCGCAAGGCATCGCTCAGCGCATGCACGGCGGCTTTCGAGGCGCAGTAGGCACCGGCAAAGGGAGTCACCAGTACGCCGGAAACGCTACCGATGTTCACCACCAGACCACGCGTACGGCGCAGCAGCGGGAACAGCGTGCGGGTAACGCCGACCACGGCGAAGACGTTGGTTTCGAACTGCTGGCGCAGGGCATCCACGCCGCCGTCGAGCAACGGCCCCATGGCCCCATAACCGGCGTTGTTGATGAGAATGTCGAGGCTCTCCAGTTCCTCGGCCAGGCGGGCCAGGGCTGCGCTGTCGTTGACGTCCAGTTGCCGGGCGGTGAAACCGGCGGCGTGCAGTTGCTCAACATCTTCCGCCTTGCGCGCAGTGGCCCAGACATGGTGGCCGGCATCGCGGAAGGCGTCGGCCAGGGCGCGGCCGATGCCGCTGGAACAACCGGTGATCAGGACAGTGGGCATGGTTGGGGCCTGTTGTCAGGGAGGATTGGTTTTTCCTGTGCCGGCGTCTTCGCGGGTAAACCCGCTCCCACAGGGACTGCACAGGTCTCAAATTCTGTGGTGTACCTGTGGGAGCGGGTTTACCCGCGAAGACGCCGGCACAGGCGATACATTAGTTGGCAAACGTACCTTGCAGGTGCTCTGCCCGAAACTCCAGGGTCTGCGGCCGGTACCCGGAACGCAGGGGTGGCAGCGGCAGGCAGTCTTGCCATTCGGCCCCCGGTTGCAGCTCGCCCGGCCCCCGGTAGCGCGGGGCGTTGTAGGTGTTCTCGGCCAGGTTCACGGTATCGCCCGGTGCATAGGCGGCCACCCGCCAGCGCAGTTCGCTCAACGGGACGCCATTGCCATTCTTCATGTGTACCCGCAGGGCACGGTCGGCGGGGCAGTGTTCGGGGGCGTAGCTCAGGCGCAGGTCCAGGCGGGCCAACCGCGAGGTTTCGCGGGCATCCTGCCAGACGACGAACAGGGCCACCAGGCCCAGGCCGCACACGGCCGCCAGCGAGATCGGCAGGGCCTTGGCCGGGTAGCGCAACAGCAGCACCAGCCAGGTAAGAATGAGGAAGGCACCGATGATCATGATGGACTGATTCCGACCGGAGACTCGGACATCTTGGAGCGCCAGGCGGCAAGCTGCAAGCCACAAGAAAAAAGCGGGGCGGTGGTGAACCCGCGCTTGCAGATTCACCTCCGTCCCGCTTTTTTCCCGCAGCTGGCAGTGTTACTGCGCGATGGTCTTCACCGAAACGCCACGCTCGATCGGCGTTGAAGTACGCCCATACACGTCCTCGAAGCGCTCGATGTCGTCCTCGCCCAGGTAGCTGCCGGATTGTACCTCGATGATCTCCAGCGGAATCTTGCCCGGGTTGCGCAGGCGGTGCACCGAGGCGATCGGGATATAGGTCGACTGGTTCTCGGTCAGCAGGAACACGTTCTCGTCACAGGTCACCTCGGCGGTACCGGATACCACGATCCAGTGTTCGGCACGGTGGTGGTGCATCTGCAGCGACAGGCTGGCGCCCGGCTTGACGGTAATGTGCTTGACCTGGAAGCGGCCGCCCATGTCCACCGAGTCGTACGAGCCCCATGGGCGGTACACTTCCAGGTGGTTCTGGGTCTCGCTGCGGCCCTGCTCGTCGAGGGTCTTGACCATCTGCTTGACGCCCTGGACCTTGTCCTTGTGGGCAATCATCATGGCGTCCTTGGTCTCGACCACCACGATGTTTTCCAAGCCGATCACCGACACCAGTTTGCCGTTGCCGTGGATCATGCAGTTGTGGCTGTCCTGCACCACCACGTCGCCCTTGGTGACGTTGCCGTTGTCGTCCTTCTCGTGCACTTCCCACAGCGACGACCAGCAGCCTACGTCACTCCAGCCGGCCGACATCGGCACCACGCAGGCGCGCTGGGTCTTTTCCATCACCGCGTAGTCGATGGAGTTGTCCGGGCAGCAAGCGAAGGTGGCTTCGTCGATGGTCAGCACATCGCCGTCTTCACGGCTGCGCTCCAGGGCCAGCACGCAGGTGTCGTAGATATCGCCATCGTGCTTTTTCAGTTCTTCGAGGAAGCGGCTGGCACGGAACAGGAACATGCCGCTGTTCCAGAAGTAGCCACCGGCCTGGACGAATTCGGCGGCGCGTTTCTCGTCGGGCTTCTCGACGAACTGCGCCACACGGGCCACGCCTTCAGGCAGCAGGGCGTCCTGGCTGGAGCGGATGTAGCCATAGCCGGTTTCCGGCTTGGTCGCCGGTACGCCGAACAGCACCATCTCGCCACGCTCGGCGGCCACGGTAGCCAGGGCCAGGGCACGTTGCAGGGCCTTCTGGTCATCGATCATATGGTCGGCCGGCAGCACCAGCATCAGCTCGTCGCGACCTTCGTTGACCAGTTTCATCGCCGCCATGGCCACCGCCGGGGCGGTGTTGCGGCCGAACGGCTCCATCAGGATGCCCTGGGTTTCCAGCTTCAGCGCGGCCAGTTGCTCCTGGACGATGAACTTGTGGTCCTTGTTGCAGACCACGATCGGCGTGTCCATGCCTTCGAACACCAGGCGTTCCAGGGTTTGCTGGAACAGGGTGTGTTCACCGGTCAGGGCCAGGAACTGCTTGGGGAACTGCTTGCGCGACAGAGGCCACAGACGGGAACCGCTACCACCAGAAAGAATTACCGGGATCATCATGTTTCTCCAATAGTCGTTGAGAGGCAGTGGAATCAGTTGCTAGCCACGGGGCGAGTTACCCACACCGGCGACAAGGCGTTGCCGGAACCCGTTACGTACAGCACTGCGGCTTCGCCGCGCTCCAGGGCGACCGGTTTGAGGTCACCCACTTTCTTGTCTCCTTGGTACAGCGCCAGGTTGACCTTGACCGGATTGATCTCGCGCTCGCCGCGGCCGTTGGCGGCAACCGGCTTGACCACTTCGGTCTTGCCGTCGGCAGTCTTCAGGGTCAGTTGCTGGTCGCTCAGGTTCTGCACGCGAACCAGGGCTTTCTGCTTGTTCTTGAACGGCGGTTCTTCGATCAGCTTCGGGCTGCCATTGGCACTGTTGACCAGGGTGTAGTACTTGTCCGAGGCCAGCTTGACCGGCACGCTCTTGCCGCCAACCTGGGCGGTATAGTCGCCGCCTGGCAGGAAGCTGAAGTCGCTGCTGGCCTGGGCGCCAACCTGCTTGATTTGGGTGTTGCCGACCGAGGCTGCGGTCGGGGTACTGGAGGCGTTGTACAGGCGCACGAAGGTCGAGCCTTTCGGTGCGCTAGGGCCGTACAGCGCGGCGTCGGCACCGGCGAATGCCTGCACCGAGGCCAGGGACAGGCCGGCCGCGAGGGTGAGGGCTTTGGCAATGGAAGTTTTGGTAGTCATTGGCGTGTTCCTCTCTATCAGTGGTTCGTCCGGGTGGACGACAAGGCCAGGTTTTCTTCAGATTTACGGGAGTTCTTCAGCTGCGCGATCCACTGCGGGTCGAAGCTGCTGAGGTCGTTCTTCATTGGCAGATAACGTTCGGGGAATTCCCACACCACCACTTGCGGTGCGGCGGACTTGAAGGCATCGCTTTGCAGGTACTTGAGCATTGGCAGCAGCGGGCCGTGGCCGTCTTCGGCGTAGTTGGCCACGTCGCTGCGCAGGGCCTGCTGCAGCGCACCGAGGAAGTTCCAGTGCGGGTTGGCGCTATAGCTGGTGCCCACCAGGGCAACCGGGATCTGCTTGTCGGCGAACAGTGCGTCACCGGCTTCACCCTCGGCTTCGACCGGGCGGGTGGTGCGCTTCTGCAGGTTGTCCGGTGCCGGCAGCAGGTTGCTGAACAGCGGGTCCAGTGGCAGGAAGTTGGTCAGGTCGCCCTTGTACGGCGCGGTGCTGCCGGCTTCGGTGACGAACGTCTGTGGCTCACCGTTGAGCAGGTTTTGCCGGCTGACCGCTTCGGCCAGCGCCTGTGCTGCGACTTCGGCGCCCATCGGCGTCCAGTGGGTATCGGTGCGCAGGAACACCTGGCCACGGGCCTTGGCCTGTTCAAGCGGTGCCATCAGGTCCGGGGCGAACACGTTGGCCTGGCGTGCCTGGGCGTGGAACTGGTTGTACAGGTCGCCATGCAGGCTGGTCGGCAGTTCCTTGCCCAGGTATTCGGCGTATACCCGTGCCTTGGCCGGCACGATCGCCAGCACCAGCTGGCTGCCGTGCTGCTGCAAGGTGTCGCGCACGCCACGGATCAGCGCCAGGTTTTCGGCCATCAGTTGCTCGGCCCCGGCGGTGGGCTTGAATTCTTCGTCGCTGAACAACCACTGGTCGCGGCCCAGTACCACACCGGGGCGGCCTTCATTGAACAGCTTGAAATCCATCGCCGCCCACAGGTTGGTGCCCAGGCGCTTGATCGGGAAGTGTTCGTCGTAGTGGGTCTCGGCGGCCTTGGCCAGCTTGCCGTTGAGCAGGGTCATCTGCTCGGTGCGCTGGAAACTTTGCAGGCCACCGGTCGACCACACGCCCATGCCTACCAGCAGGCCGAGGAACGACAGTGAATAGGTGATGCGTAAGGTGCGGGTCATGTCATCCACCTCAGAACTGGAAGTAGAGGAACGGCGAGTAGCTCTGCGCCGAAAGCTTGAGGATCGAGGCCACGAACAGCAGCAGCACCAGGGCGCGGGTCATCACGCGGGTCCAGTCCAGGCCGATCGAGCCGTCGGCGTTGACCGCCACCGGGGTGGCCTTGGGCGTCGGCCTGGCGTTGCGATAGAAGTCACGCAGGCCGAAGAACGCCAGGGTGATGTAGGCAACCACCAGGGTGGCGACCTGCAGGCCGGTGAGCTGGGCGCGGTTGAGCTCCGACAGCTGCCAGTCGCCGAAGCTGAACATGGCGCCGTACATGCGGCCGGCCACTTCGAGGTTTTCGGCGCGGAAGATCACCCAGCCGACCACCACCAGCAGGAAGGTGAAGGCCCACTTCACCGGGTTGAAGCGCTGTGGGTTGGTGTCGATGCCCAGTGCCCGCTCGATGGCCAGCCACATGCCATGCCATGCGCCCCAGATGATGTAGGTGAAGTTGGCGCCGTGCCACAGACCGCCCAGCAGCATGGTCAGGAACAGGTTGCGGTAGGTGTTGAAGGTGCCTTTGCGGTTACCGCCCAGGGTGATGTACAGGTAGTCGCGCAGCCAGGTCGACAGGCTGATGTGCCAGCGCCGCCAGAACTCGGTGATCGACTGGCTGATGTACGGCTGCTTGAAGTTCTCCATGAAGCGGAAGCCCATCATCAGGCCCAGGCCGATGGCCATGTCGCTGTAGCCGCTGAAGTCGAAATACAGCTGCGCGGTATACGCCAGGGCGCCGAGCCAGGCATCGCCGGTAGTCGGGTTCTGCAGGGCGAAGCAGTGGTCGGCGACGACGGCCAGGGTGTCGGCGATGAACACTTTCTTGATGAAGCCCTGCATGAAGCGGGTGCAGCCTTCGGAGAACTTGTCCAGGGTGTGGGTGCGGTTGTTGAACTGGTCGACCAAGTCCTTGAAGCGCAGCACCGGGCCGGCGATCAGGTGCGGGAAGATCGCCACGAACGCGGCAAAGTCGATCAGGTTACGGGTGGCCGGGGTGTCGCCGCGGTACACGTCGATGATGTAGCTGATCGACTCGAAGATGTAGAACGAGATACCGATCGGCAGCAGCACGTGGGTGAGGATGAACGGCTCCAGGCCGAACGAGGTGATGATCGCGTTCAGGCTGTCGACGCCAAAGTTGGCGTACTTGAAGTAGCCGAGGATCGCCAGGTCGACACCCACGCCGAGCAGCAGCCAGCGCTGGGCGGGCTTGGTGCGGACACCGGCGGCGCCGACTTTCAGGCCGATCCAGTAGTTCCACAGGGTGACCCCGGCGAACAAGGCCAGGAAGTCCACTCGCCACCAGGCGTAGAAGATGTAGCTGGCGACCAGCAGCAACAGGTTGCGATAACGTTGCCCGCTCAAGTAGTACAAGCCGAGGAAGATCGGCAAGAACAGGAACAGGAACACGTTGGACGAGAAGACCATCCCGGTTCTCCTTTTTGTTCACAGCATCCGGGGCAAAGCGCCCCCCAAACCCCCCACACCAATGTGGGAGATACCTAGTTCCTTGCAGGGGTGGATTTATCCGCGATTGCGATCGTCATGCCAGCGCTTGTGGGGCTGCTGACGCCATCGCGGATAAATCCGCTCCTACAGGAGTTGCGTTACTTTCTGGACTCTGCGCTCGGGTCGTAGACCCGGGTCAGGTCGCCGCCCAGCCGGAAGCTGTTGAACGGCTGCATCCCGCGCTTGCGTTGCAGGGTGTCGCCGCTGCACGCATACAGGCTGCAATAGGGCTCCATCCACGAGTACTTGCTGTCGATCTTCAGGTCTTGCATGTCCTGCTTCTCGCCATTGCGCGCCTTGAACGTGCTCGGGTCCTTGACGCCGGCCAGTACCCGCTGCGCCAGGCGCTGCAGGGCGTTGTCGTTCTCGCCGCGCACATCCACGCCGTTGACCTGGGCAAAACTGGCGATCATCGCCAGCGGCGGCAGGGCGTAGTTGTGGTAGGCCAGGGCGCGTTGCTTGCGCTTGAGCTCGTTGGGCAGGAAACCCTGCGCATCGACCTGATTGGCACCAATCCGGTATTCCTTCACGGCCCAGTCGAACAGGTCGCGACGATCGGTGGCCACGGCGGTGGCCATCACTGCCCAGGCCGCCCAGTAGCTGTGGTTGTTGATCTTCTCCAGCGGCAGGTCGCTCCAGTCGCGCACGGTCTGCTCGGCAAGGCGGGCGAACCATTTCTCGATCAGTTCAGCCTCGGCCTGGTGCGCAGCCAGTGGCTGCGAGTTGGAGAACTTCAGGCGCAGCCATGAACCGCTCATGCTGCCCAGCGCCCATTTGCGCATCGACTTGCCGGTGTGGTTGTAGTCGGTGGACATCAGCGCATCGGCACGTGCCCAGCTGCCCAGCCAGGCCAGGGCGCACTCGAGCTGCGCCGGGCGGCCATCGCGCATGTACTGGCCGATCATCTTGCTCACGCCTTTCTCAAGGGTGGTGATGTCTTCGGTGGACTTGCGGAAGGCCTTTTCCGAACTGACGTTGAGGGTGGCCCGCGCCTTGTCCGAGCCTTCGTACTTGCTGCGGAACTGCAGGGCCCCGGTGTACGGTTTGGGCACAGCCTCACAGCGGAAGTTACCGTCGCCGGTCTTGAGCTTTTCGATCCCTTCGTAGTACCCCTGCGGCGGTACCAGCGCGGCGTGCGCGGCACTGCCGCACAAGGCCAGGGCGAGCAGGGCAGGGCGGAAAATTCGCTTGAACGCAGTCATGGTCGCCTCACTGGCCGGCCTGCGCGGTCTGCGCGGGCACGGCGAAGTTGTTGCGTTTGCAGAGCTTGGCCTCGACCTTCTGGGTACCGCTTTCCGGGCCCTGTACCTCGAAGGCCAGCAGGCTCTGGCTGGCCCAGTCCTCGTCTTCGCGCATCTGGAAGACGAAACGGCCATCGGTCTCGGCGGTTTCCGGTTTTTCCAGCTTGATGTCCTCGTGACGGCCGTTGAGGTACCACAGGGTGGCCTGCAGGACTTTCACCGACGGGTCCTCGAACTTCACGTCCATCTGGATGTTGCGGTTGACCAGGTCCTTGATCACGCCGCCCTTGCCGTTCACCATCAACTCGTTCTTGCCGGGCTTGAGGGTGGTGCTGGCGCTCATCAGTGCCGGGCGGTTATCGCAGCCGTCGTCGAGCAGGCCGAGGATCTGCCGCCAGATGGTTTCCTGGTCCAGGCGGTACAACGGGGAGAATTCCCAGATCAGGATCTTCGGCGGGTTCTTCTTGAATTCCTCGCTGCCCAGGTACTGGATCATCGAACCTTCCAGGCCACCGCCGGGGAAGGCGACGTTGAGCACGTCGGCACCGATGTACTGTTGCAGGAAGCCGGCGAAGTTGTAGTTCTTGCCACTGTGGCTGGTGCCGACCAGGGTGATCTGGGCGTTGCCAGCGTCACCGAACAGGTCGTCACCGCCACCGTCGGAGCCCTTCGGCTCGGTGGCGAACTGGTCCATGTACTGGACTGCATAGCTGGTGCCGCAAAGCTGGCCGGCAACGTTGTGCAGGGTACCGGTCTTGCCCATGCGGCCGGACTTCTTGGTTTCGAATTCCTTGCGCGGGATACCTTCGAAAGCCGGCATCTTGTGCACGGTCTCGGCCACGATTTTCGCCGCGCGCTCGGCGCCGTACGGCGTCCAGTGCTGGTCGCCGCGGAAGTAGAAGTCCTTGCCCTGGTCGGCGGCGGCCAGCTGTTCGTTGGTCAGCGGCGACAGGTCGGGCACGTTGTAGCCCATGCTGGCGAAGCGCTTGAGCATGGCCTGGTAGTTGCCCAGTGCCTTCTGGTAGTCGAACGCAGCTTTTTCCGCCGGGTTGAGCATGTTGCGGTTCACCAGGCCACGGGTCGGCTGGTATACCACCACCAGTTCCACGCCGCGTTTCTTGAACGCGTCGTGCACCTGCTGCAGGCGCTTGTACCCGGCCGGGGTGGTGGTGAACTCGGTGCGCAGGTCTTCGCGGGTACGGAACAGCCAGTCACCCTGGGCCTGCACCAGCGTGGTGAAGTTCTGCTGGTAACGGGTGGTGTAGCGGCTGGGGTCGTGCGCTTCCGGGCACAGCTGGCAGCAAGGCTCGGCGGTGAAGGTCGGGGCCTTCACTTCGTCGGCGCTCACGCCCTGGCTGATGGCCAGGAGGGCAGTGGACAGGCCCAGCAGTTTCATCAGGTGTGGAGTCATGGTCTGGGCTTCCTTATTCGATCATTTCGGTCTGGCGTTCGACCGGGTCGATCAGCACAGCCTTTTTCTGGCGGACCAGCAGGTCGAGGATTTCATCCTGGCGTTCACCCAGCACGCCGTTGAGGCTGATGCCGCTGGCTTTGCGCGGGGCGAGCATGGACACCTTGTACAGCTCGACCGACAGCGGCGAGTCGATCGACAGTGGGCCGGAGCCGTTGGCAGCCAGTTCGCCGCCGACCAGGATCAGCGACACCTTGGTGTCGAACGGGTCGAGGGCGATGTCACGGTCGGTGTCGGACAGGTCCTTGATGTGGCCGTACACACCCACCAGGCCGTTGGCCATGGCAATGTTCTCGTACAGGCGGATGTTTACGCTGTTCCGCACACGGATGCCGTGGCGACGGTTGTTGATCAGCTTGTTGCCCCAGATCAGGTTGTCGCCGCTTTCGTACAAGGTGATGCCGTCGGTGTGGTTGCGGTAGATCTCGTTGTAGGCAATCAGGTTGTTGACGCTGTTACGGTCGATCACCACGCCGGAGAGCTTGTTGTCGTAGCTCTTGTTGTTGATGATCCAGCTGTCGTTGACCTCACGCGAAATGATGATGCCGTGCTTCTTCTTGGTGCCGTACACAGTGTTGCCGGCGATGATCAGGCGGTGCGAGCGGTCGTGCGGGTCGATGCCGTAGACGATGTTGTCGCGGTAGGTGCTGTCCTTGACCACGAAGTCTTGGGTCTCGTAGCAGTAGAAGCCGTACCACATGTCGCTGAATTCCGAGCCGATGATCCAGCCGGTGGGCTCCGGGCGGCCCATGCGCTTGGCCATGTTCGGCGTGTACTGCGAGATACTCACGCCGTACGACTTGGACTTGGCATAGCCGAAGCTGGCCATCTTGCTGTTGACGATGTAGGTCTCGGTGCCGCCCCACGACAGCAGGAACGGGCGGAATTCCTTGGGCGAGCGGAAGGTCGCCGGGCCGTTGTCCTTTTCGCGCCAGCCGATCACCTGGGTATCGGTGACGAACAGCTTGCCGTCGTTGACCAGGAACGAACCGCCCTCCTGGGACAGGCGCAGCTGCTTGACCTTGCCGTCGATCTCGAGGATGCCCTTCTGCCCGACCACGATCGGCAGGCGTGCCAGGTACACACCCGGCTCGACTTCGCTGAGGTACTGCTTGGGTACCTTCTTGCTCAGCTCGACCAGGTCGACATGCCCGTCATCGACGAAGATCGCCTGCGGAATGCCATGCTGGCGCTGGACCCACTCGGCCGCCTTGTTGTCGCCACCGACGAACTCCTTGAGGGTGTCCTCCTGGAACATGCGGCGCAGGCTGACCTTGCCCTTGTGACGGCGGTCGATCTTCTTCTGTACCGCCTCGGCGGTGTAGCCGGTCAGGTCGGGCAGCTTTGGCGGGTCCATGTGCAGTGGTTCGACCGGTGCACTGGAGACCGTGTAGGTCTTGGCCTGCTGCAAGCCTTTGGCAATCGTCGTGGGCTCTGCGGCGGCGGCCAGGCCTGCGGCCAGCAGCAAGGCGCTGGCCAGCAGGCTGTAACGTAGGTGCGGGTGAAGGTTCATAACGGTAAGTCCCCTACCGGCCTCAGAAGCGCCAGATCACGTCGACGAAGGCACGGTGCATGTACGAGTCCGCTTCCTTGCCGTAGGCGTCGCCCGGCTTGAACACGCCGGCCCGCAGGCGCACCAGGGCGGATGGCTCGTCGATGGCCTGGCTCATCGAAGCCGGCAGCAGGCCTTGCTTGAAGTACTTGGTCACGACCACGTCCATTTCCTGGCCAAGGTCTTTTTCGCCATCGACCAGTGGGCGATTCACGCCGTTGTCGTTGACCACCGCGTTGATGCCGCTGGAGCCGATGTTCTGGCTGTCATCGACACGCCAGAACTTGTGGTAGATGAAGCTGGCGTCGTAGTCGTCGCGCAGCTGCCAGGAGGCGAACAGGGTGGCCGCCTGCAGGTTGCCCAGCTCGCCACGGAAGGCTTCACCGAAGCGGTGCACGCGCGAACGGGTACCGGTGTAGTTGGAGCGGTTGCTCTCCAGGCCGGTCTGCTCGTAGTTGCTCGAACCGTCATCGCCGCCACCGCCGCTGCCGCGGGCGTAGGCCGCACCGACCTGCCATTGCGGGTCGAGGCGTACGCGGATGCCGAGGTCGGTGGCCCAGGCGTTGACGTCGCCGCTCTGCTTGCCGGTGGCCACGGTCTGGTCGCCTACCACCTGGCTGCTGAGGGTGTCGCGGTCACCGGTCAGCCAGGTGACACTGCCCCAGTAGTTGACGGTGTGGTTGTTGCGCCAGTTGTAGGCATCGCTGTTGGCTTCCAGGCCCAGCCAGGTCAGGTCGCCGGTGCGGGTCTTGTCCAGCGCGTCGACGGTTTCGCCCGGGTTCTTCAGGCTGCCACCGTCATGGGTGTGGTGGGCGCGGACGCCGACCCAGTGGCCAGGGGTCCACTGCGTGGCGACGTTGCCGTAGATGTGCGTACGGTCCTTGTCTTCGGGGGCCAGCTCGGTGAGGTCGGTGCGGTATTCGCTGAAGCGCTGGGCCACGCCCAGGTCGGCCTTGAGCAGGGTGGTGTCGAAGGTCCAGTTCAGTGCCTCGATGTTGGTGTCACGCCACATGCCATCGTCGCTGCGCAGGCGCTGGCGACCGAAACGCAGCTGCTCGCCGGGGTAGGCAGTGAGGCCGCTGTAGCCGACCCAGAATTCGCGCATGGCCAGGTAGCTCTTGTCCTGCTCGCGGCCGTCGGCGGCGGTGTCGGTGGTGGTGCCGTCGTCGTTCCGGCGCAGGGTGTCGGTTTCAATGGTGTCGGTAGCGGTGACGGCCTGGCCCATGGCATAGGCGCTCCAGTTGCCGCGCTCGCCATATACCCAAGGGCGCAGGTCCAGGCCCAGGCCGCTGACGTCGCCGCCAGAGCGGGTACCCAGGTCGCGGTCGTCTTCCGATTGCCCGGTGATTTTCACATCCAGGCCGAAGTTCTTTTCAGCGGTCATTTCCGCCAGGGTCGGGCAGGACCACAGCAGGGCGAAGCTCAGGCCGATGCCGGCTTTCACGAAGGGATTGAGCGTCATAGCGAGTCCTCACCGGTTACTTCTTTTTCGTCGTCTTGCAGGGCTTCGATGGCCAGGGTGCTGTTGGCGCCCAGGTTCATGCTGCCGCGGGCCTGCTTCTCCTGCGCCAGCAGGGTCTGCGCCTGGCTGCGCTGGTCAGGCGTGAGTTGCTGGTCGAGTTGCTGCAACAGTTCAGCGGACTGCGGCGTCGGGTTGGCCTGGGCCAACTGGGCGAATACCCAGGCATTGCCCGGTTGCGGGCGAATACCGTGGCCTTCGCTGAACAGCTGGGCCAAGGCATAGTCGGCGCTGTTCTGCCCGCCACGCGCGGCAGCCAGCAGGTGGTCGACGGCCTTCTGTGGCTCGACGTTGCCCAGGTAGCCACGGCGGTACAGCTGCCCCAGGTAGTAATGGGCGCTGACTTCGCCAGCGTCGGCGGCGGCCTGCAGGTGTTGCTCGGCTTTTTCCGCATCGGCAGGCAGGGTCTTGCCTTCGTAGTAGAGGCGGCCCAGCAACAGTTCGGCGCGTGGCTGTTCAGCTTCGCGGCCTTTGTCGATGTAGGCCATCAGCTGGTCGGTATCGCCCAGCTCGGGGAAGTCGTATACCAGCTGCGCCAGACTGACCCAGGATGCCGGGTTGGCCGGGGCTACCTGCTCGAGCAGGTCCTTGGCGGTTTTCTCGTCGGTCTGGCCCAGGCTGCGGTCGGCCAGGACACGGGCGACGCTGTCGACCCGGGTGGCCGGTACCGCGCCGCGGGCATAGGCAGCCTTGAGCTGGCCGAGCAGGGCAGCCTGCTGGGCGGCCTGGCCACGCTTCTGGTACACGGTGGCCAGTTCGACGTAGCAGATGTCGGTGGCGTCGAGGGCGGCCTTGCAGATTTTTTCCACCTCGGCCAGGTGCTGGTCATAGGTGCCCTGGGTGCGATACAGCAGAATCTGGGCCAGGCCCGCTTCCGGGTTGCCGGCGGCACGCCACTGGTCGATCTGCTGCTGCGCATTGACCTTGGGGAAGCTCTGCGGGTAGCTCAGGTAGAGCATCGCCAGCGGGATCAAGGTGTTGCCTTCGCCCTGCGCGGCGGCTTGCTTGAGCAGGGTCTCGGCTTCCTCGCGCTCGGCCTGGCTGCTGTCGGGCTTGGCCACCAAGAGGCGGCCAAGGCGCGCCTGGGCT
Organism: Pseudomonas sp. Marseille-Q3773; assembly: GCF_916618955.1. NCBI lineage: Bacteria > Pseudomonadati > Pseudomonadota > Gammaproteobacteria > Pseudomonadales > Pseudomonadaceae > Pseudomonas > Pseudomonas sp. Marseille-Q3773. Next base: position 3,487,692 of record NZ_OU745390.1, on the reverse strand, counting down.
CGCGGCGAGGTCGCCGCCGCGGCGCGGTAGGTGGCCTCGGCTTCCTTGATTTTTGCCGGGTCGCGGGTGGCGACCTTGATGTCCGCCAGGCCCACTTGCGCTTCGCTGTAGCCCAGGTCGGCCAGTGCCTTGTAGTTGCGCTCGGCCAATGCCGTGTCACCGCGCTTCATGGCTTCATTGGCCAGGCGCTGGTCAGGCAGGCCGGCACAGCCGGCCAGGGTGATGGCTGCAGCCAGGGCACACAGGCCCAGGCTGGCGCTTTTCTTGTGGGGAATCATACGACGATCCTCTTACAGCCCACGGGCCATGGCTTTGTCGATCAGCCAGTTCAGCGAAGGGCCACGGTCGCTGTTGACCGAAGCCGGGCGCCCGGCGAGCTCGGCGGGCAGGGTGCTGTCGGGCTTGATCTGCACACGGATGTCGGAGGCCAGGTCGTCGCTGTTGAGGCTGGCGCTGCTGACGATCTGGCCGGTGCGCACTTCGTCTTCGCCGGCCACCTGGAAGTTGACCCGGGTACCTGGCTTGACCTCGTCGAACTGGCGGTAGCTGAAGCGCGCCTCGACCATCGGGTTGGTGGTGCGCGGGATCAGCTGGAAGATCGGCTGGCCCTTGGCCGCGTACTGGCCGTTGTCCACCAGCTGGCGGGCGACCACGCAATCGCAGGGGCTGGTGAGGGTGCCGGACAGCTGCTTGCCGAACAGTTCTTCGATCTTGGCCGGCTCCAGCTGTGCGTCTTCCAGGTTGCCCTTGAGCATGTCCAGCATGCTGGTGCTGAAGGTGGCCAGTGGTGCACCTTTGGCAATCATTCCACCGCTGTCGACCAGGCTGCTCACGGTGCCGTCGCGGGGCATGGTGATGTTGGTGGTAGGCACCGCCACCACGCCGGCCTCGGCGTGGCTGACGAAGTACATGCCGTACAGCGACTTGGCGACAAAGCCGAAGGCGGCGACGCCGACCACGAACACGCCGAGGGTGACGGTGACTGCCTTGAGGCGGCCGAAGGCGCTCAGGCCGCTGCCGCCGTCCTTCTGTTTGCGTGCCTTGGTGAAGTTGTCGCGTTGCAGGGTGCTGAGCACGTCGCCGACGCTGATCAGCTCACCCGACAGGTGCGTGGTGATGATGTGCCGCAGCGTGGCGATGTCGCGTGGCTCGAGGTTCTGGAACTGCGCGCCGGTACGACCGCTGTCCGGGTGGTAGGAGCGCACCTGGAACTCGATGTCCATCGACAGGCCGAGGTTGTCGACCGTGAACTGCAGCCGTCCGCGCAGCACGTCGCCGACCGACAGTGGTTGCTTGGTGTGGAAGCTCAGGCCACCAGCGGAGAGGTCGTCGACCTTCACATCGTGGGCCTGGCGCTGGGCGTCGAGGAAGCGCAGCTTGGCGGGGATGCGAACCCGGGCATGCTGGCGCTGGGCTTCGGACTCATGCACGACGTTGACGTTCACGGCGGTATTCATGTGGTTTGTTCCTGTTAGTTCCGATCCGGGTTGGGCTCACACGACCATGAACAGCACAGCAACGAAGATGCTGGCAGCCGAGAAGGTCATGGTCCGCGAGGACCAGGTGTTGAACCATTGTTGAAAGCTGGCGAGGTCACGCTTGAGGGCAGTGGGCTGACGCGTCCAGGACTGCTTGTCGAGGCGGAAGAACACGTAGATCTTCATCAGCGCGCCGATGATCTGGTTGTAATAGAGGATCAGCGGGTAGGCCGGGCCGACGTTGTGGCCGGAGCACAGCAGCATGATGGTGAGGATCAGGCGGGTGATGCCGATCCACAGCAGGTACACCAGCAGGTAGCCCATGCCGAACTTGAGGCTGGCGATTACCGCCACGGTCAGGCCCAGCAGGCTGGTCCACATCGACACGCGCTGGTCGAACAGCACGATGCTGGTGAACAGCCCCAGGCGGCCCAGGCCCAGGCCCAGCGCACGGGAGTTCTGCCGCAGGTTGTTGCCGTACCAGCGGTACATCAGCTTGCGGCTGGCCTTGAAGAAGCTCTTCTCCGGCGGGTGCTCGACTGTGTTGATGGCGGCGTCCGGCACGTAGAAGGTGTCGTAACCCAGGCGCATCAGGCTGAACCAGCTGGACTTGTCGTCACCGGTGAGGAACTTGAAGCGGCCCAGGCGCCAGTGCATCAGCGAGTCGCTTTCGACATCGGCGATGAATTCCGGGTTGGTCACCACGCTGGCGCGGAACATCGACATGCGCCCGGTCATGGTCAGCACGCGCTTGGACAGGGCCATCGAGCACATGTTGATATGACGCTGGGCGAAGCGCAGCTTGTGCCACTCGCTCATGATGTAGCCGCCACGCACTTCGCAGAACTCGTTGGTGGTCAGGCCGCCGACGTTGGGGAACAGCTTGAACCACGGCACGGTCTTGCGCACCACGCCGTCGCCCAGCACGGTGTCACCGTCGATCACCGCCACCACGGCGTTGTCGTCCGGCAGCATGCGCGAGATGGCACGGAAGCCATAGGCCAGGCCGTCACGCTTGCCGGTACCGGCGATGCGCACGATGTCCAGTTTGACGTGAGCTGGTGGGTTATATTTGGCCCACAGGCTTTTCACCAGCAGTTCGTCCGACATCTCCACCAGCGAGCAGACCACGGTAGTGGGGAAGCCACAGTTGATCGCCTCGCGGATCACCGAGCTGTACACCTGGGCGGTGGTCAGGGCTTCGATACGGAAGCTGGTCACCATCAGGTACACGTGCGACGGGTCGGCGGCACTGCCCATTTTCTGCACCTTGCGACGCAGGTACGGGTACACGCCGTAGAGGAAGATCATGCCGCGAATGAAATGGGTGGCGCCCATGGAATAGCGCCAGATGCCGACTGCGCCGACCAGGAAGATGAAGTGCTTCGACTGCGAGTCGAAGATATCGGCTGGCAGGGCCAGGGCGATCAGCATGAGCAGGCTCATGTAGAGCAGCCACCCGGCGCACTGCAACAGCACTGTCTGGAGCCTTTGCATGTTCAGCATCCGTCGAGAATTCGGGAAAGGGGGGGCGACGCAGCTGCCACCGTGGTGGCCAGCAGCTGCGCCGCCGGTCCAGCTGTTACCAGCAGATGCCTTCGGTACGGCTGGTCGCGCAGGTTGGCTTGCTCATGAAGCCGACCAGGTCGATCACGTGCTTGCCGGCCGGCGCCTGCTCGGCAAGTGCGCGGAACTGCTCGTCACGGTTGCCCAGGACGATGATGTCAGCGTTGTCGATGACCTTCTGGAAGTCGGCGTTGAGCAGCGACGACACGTGCGGGATCTTCGACTCGATGTAGTCCTTGTTGGCGCCGTGGACACGGGCGTACTGGACGTTCTCGTCGTAGATGTCCAGCTGGTAGCCTTTGCCGATCAGGCGCTCGGCCAGTTCCACCAGCGGGCTTTCGCGCAGGTCGTCGGTGCCGGCCTTGAAGCTCAGGCCCAGCAGGGCGACCTTGCGCTTGTCGTGCGCTTCGATCAGCTCGAAGGCGTTCTGCACCTGCGATTCGTTACTGCGCATCAGCGAGTCGAGCAGCGGTGCGCGGACATCGAGGCTGGCGGCGCGGTAGGTGAGGGCGCGCACGTCCTTCGGCAGGCACGAGCCGCCAAAGGCGAAGCCAGGGCGCATGTAGTACTGGGACAGGTTGAGCACCTTGTCCTGGCACACCACGTCCATCACTTCACGGCCATCCACGCCTACAGCCTTGGCGATGTTGCCGATTTCGTTGGCAAAGGTGACCTTGGTGGCGTGCCACACGTTGCAGGTGTACTTGATCATCTCGGCCACTTCGATCGGCTTGCGGATGATCGGTGCATCGAGCTCTTCGTACAGCGCTTGCAGGATGTCGCCGCTGGCGCTGTCCAGTTCACCGATGACGGTCATTGGCGGGTGGTCGTAGTCCTTGATCGCGGTGCTTTCACGCAGGAACTCCGGGTTCACTGCAACGCCGAAGTCGACACCGGCCTTCTTGCCCGAGCAGTCTTCGAGGATCGGGATCACCACGTTCTTCACGGTACCCGGCAGCACTGTGCTGCGCACCACGATGGTGTGGCGACGGTCGCTGTCACGCAGCACGTAGCCGATTTCGCGGCACACCGACTCGATGTACTCGAGGCCCAGATCGCCGTTCTTCTTGCTCGGGGTACCCACGCAGATCATCGACACGTCGCTGGCACGGATGGCTTCGGCGAAGTCGGTGGTACCGCGCAGACGGCCATTGGCGATGCCTTGTTGCAGCAGTGCTTCCAGGCCAGGTTCGACGATGGGCGACTTGCCCTGATTGATCAGGTCGATCTTGGTGCTGGACACGTCCACACCGATCACTTCATGGCCTCGCGCCGTCAGGCAGCCTGCACAGACTGCACCCACATAACCCAAACCAAAGATGCTGATACGCATCGCTATCACCTCATGTGTTTATCACGTCGACATCTCCGCAGAGAGCCGGACTGGGTTGATTAACAACAGTTTTCAGGCGCACGGATACATGGCGAGTGCACACTTCGCCGAGCGCAGGCAAAATAAATCCGGAGCGCAAAAAGTTATGCACTCAAATGTGGCAGTAAAAAGCCATTAATTAAAAAACGTGCCCTGGAATGCAGCCGTCTTTATTGCAATGCGCTACATGGCGCGTTGCTGTGCTTGTTTTTTCAAGTGGATAAATCCTTTGAAATCAACCACTAGGACGAATTGTAAGGACGCGTCTCTCCTGCGTGGACAGGGGCTTCGGGGGTTCCCGTGATTCCTGTCGAAGTTATCGAGGCAGGCAGTGGATACCTGCTGTTGTCACCTGTAAGTCATCTCTCACAGCCCGTGGGCAGGAAAATCGTTACGGCACTATGAGCGATGGCTCGTAGCAGAAGTTCCTGGGTGGTTCGACGCGGATGAAAGATTTCTAAATATTTTTTCAGTGGAGGCCAGATTTCAATTTGATAGCACGCAGGGGTTTCGCCCCGATATATAAAGGGCGAAACTGTTGCGAGATATTTTTGTGCCAGCATCGAAAAAAATTTTGAAAAATTCGTCAAAAAACTACGAACGGTCTTATGGCGTTTAGCTATAGAACCTGTGAAGACGGTTTATTGACGTCGATTTTGTGGCGTAATGGCGATATGAAGCGTGCCCTGTTGCAGGGCGGAAGCGGTCGAGGAGGGGGGTTATTTCTGGCAGGAGCGGCCTTGTGTCGCGTAAGGACCACTCCTCCAGGAAAATTGCGCTTGCCGGCCTACTCGCCCGGGTGGTCGCGCAGGAATACCAGGTGGTCCGGCTTCGACTGCTCGGCACTGTAGTAGTACCCCTGCACGTCGAACTGCTTGAGCTGCTCCGGGTCATTGATACGCTGCTGGATCACGAAGCGGCTCATCATCCCCCGCGCCTTCTTGGCGTAGAAGCTGATGATCTTGTACTGGCCATTCTTCAAGTCCTTGAAGTCGACATCGATCACCCGGGCCTTGAGCGCGCTGCGTTTCACCGCGCTGAAATACTCGTTGCTGGCCAGGTTCAACAGCAGGTCATCACCTTGATCGGTCAAGGCCTGGTTTAACCATTCGCTGATGCGCGTGCCCCAGAACGCGTACAAGTCCTTGCCGCGGGCATTGGCGAGCCTGGTGCCCATCTCCAGGCGATAAGGCTGCATCAGGTCAAGCGGACGCAGCAGGCCATACAGGCCGGAAAGCATGCGCAGGTGTTCCTGGGCGTAGCTGAAGTCGTCCTCGCCAAGGCTTTCGGCATCGAGGCCGGTATACACGTCGCCCTTGAACGCCAGCAGTGCCTGCTTGGCATTGGCCGGGGTGAAGTCCGGGGTCCAGCTACCAAAACGCGCGGCATTCAGGCCAGCCAGTTTGTCGGACAGGTGCATCAGTTCGCTGATCTGCGCCGGCGACAAGTCGCGCAGTTGGCGGATCAATTCCTGGGAGTCGTCCAGGTACTGGGGCAAGGTGTAACGCTCGGTCACCGGCGGGGTGTCGTAGTCGAGGGTCTTGGCGGGGGAAATCACCGTCAGCATCGGGTCGGCTCCTGGCATCGTTGGCCGGGAATTCTACGGGCTGGGCGGTGCAAGTCCAAACTATGGCGACGATAGTCACAGACCATGGCCGAAGCAGGCGCTATAGTGCGCGTTTCGCCGTTGCGGAGCTTTCAACCGTGCGCATTGCCTCTGCCTTGCTGGCCGGCCTGCTGAGCCTGGCTGTGCAGGCCGCCCCGTCACCCCAGGTCAGCCTGGACCGCAGCCTCTGGCCCGAGCAGCTGGACAGCCCGGCGCTGTTCGATGTGGCCTCGCGGGCGGAAATCCTTTCGTTCGCCCAGGTGCTGCACGAAAGCGAGCTGCTGGACGACGCGGCGTTGGCGACCCGGCTGGGGCTGCGGCAGATAAACATGCAGAAGGTGCGCCTGGTAAGGGCGCGCATGTGGCAGCGGCTGTGGCAAGGTTATCAACAGGCGCAGCGCAGCTGCGAGCAGGATGCGTCGTTCTGCTACCCGGTTACGTCGATGGCGGAGTTGCGCACCCAGGCGGCGACATTCGCAGCCGATGTCGGCACGTTCTACACCGGATGGATCGAGCCCAGCCACCAGTTCCATGTTCAGTACCTCGACGAACAACTGCGCAAGGCCGCGTTGCTGCCACAGATTAGCAGCGAGGTGGAGCGGCTGTCGGCACGCGAGCGCAATGGCGATGAACTGAACGACCGCATGTTCCTGCTGACCTTCGTCGGTGGCCCCGGGCCGCAGGGCGGCCCTACCGACCAGCTGGCCACCTACCTGCGCCGACAGAAGCTTGCAGGAACGTTTTTCGTGCTGGGCAACCGCCTGCAACAACGCCGCGACGTCGGTTCGGCAAGTGCCTTGCGGCAGCTTTATGGCGGCCAGTGTGTGGGCATCCAGGGCTGGGAATACCGCTCCCATGCGCAGTGGACCGGCTGGCAGGACTCGCTGCGGCGCAGCCAGGCGCGGGTGCAGGCCGACCTGCCGCAGCAGTACGTGCCGTTGTTCCGCCCGCCTTACGGGCAACGCCGCGGCGACGGCGAGGGGTTCATGGCCAGCCAGCAACTGTGGGTATCGCTGTGGGACATCGATGCCCAGGATGACGGGGCACTGACGGCGCAAGCCTCGGCGCAGCGGGTGCTGACCTTGATGCTGCTGTGGCGCAAGGGCGTTATCCAGTTCCACGACAGCCTGCCCAAGGCACAACCGGCGTTGGACTGGTTGCTGCGCCATACCGCGCAAAGCGGAATCGGCTGGGAAGGTTGCCGCGAGTACGGCTACCGCGAACCGGGGGTGTGACTTCTGACTGTAGTCCCCTCAGGCGCTGCCGCCAAGGGCCCTTCGTCATTCGGCAAAATAAACTTCAAAAAGTCGTAAAAACGCTTTTTCCGGTCATGGCTTTTGCTGTATGAAGAAACCAGACAGCCGATTCCTGCAGCACAGGTGGCGTCATCCAGGCCCACCTAGCCAGGTTCGCTTCCCGCCCGTAACAACGCGGATACGGGGAGAACGGCAGTCACTCTGCGGCGTAACAGAGCACGCCGTGTGGCTTCGACATAAGGTGACCGAGTATGGATGACCAAGGACGCAACCCTTCCTCCAGCAAGCCAATCCTGTATGTGCTCGATACCAACGTCCTGATTCACGACCCCAACGCGTTACTCAACTTCGAGGAGCACCATGTCGCCATCCCGATGACGGTGCTGGAGGAACTCGACAAGCTCAAGGCTGGCAAGCAGAGCATCGCTGCCGAATGCCGCCAGGCCATTCGCCTGATTGACCAGACTCTTGGTGACGCCTCGCCCAGCGATGTCGAGCAGGGCGTGCCGATCCAGCGTGGCAAGAGCGGGCCCAAGGGCTTCCTGTCGATCCTGATGACCCCGCGCAACGAGCCCAACAAGCTGCTGCCGGAAAACCTCAACGACAACATCATCATCAACCAGCTGCTCGAAGTACGGGCCCGGCGCACCGACCTGGACGTGGTGCTGGTCACCAAAGACATCAACATGCGCCTGAAGGCGCGCGCCTGTGGCATCGCGGCCGAGGACTACAGCACCGACCAGTTGGTCGATGACGTGTCCTTGTTGTCCAAGGGCTACCATTCGGTCAGCGGTTCGTTCTGGGACCGGGTGAGCAAGGTCGATACCCGCCAGGAGCGTGGCCGCACCTGGCACCGGGTGCAACTGACCGACAACCTGCCGGCGGTGCATGTCAACGAGTTCATCATCGACGAACAGGGCTTCGTCGGCTGGATCAAGGGCATCCGCAACGACGAGCTGCTGTTGCTCGACCTGCACCAGGAGCCGCTGCTGCACCAGGAAGCCTGGGGCCTGAAACCGCGCGATATCCACCAGAGCCTGGCGCTGTTCGCCCTGCTCGACCCGGATATCCACCTGGTCAACCTGACCGGCGCCGCCGGTTCCGGCAAGACCATCCTGGCCCTGGCCGCGGCCATCGAGCAGACCATGGTCAGCAAGCGCTACCGGCGCATCATCGCCACCCGCAGCGTGCAGGGGCTGGACCAGGAGATCGGCTTCCTGCCGGGCACCGAGGCGGAGAAGATGGAGCCCTGGCTGGGCGCCATCACCGATAACCTCGAAGCCTTGCACATGGATGACGAAAGCACCCATGGCAGCGTCGAGTACATCCTTGAGCGTGTGCCGTTGCAGTTCAAGTCGCTGAACTACATCCGTGGTCGCAGCTTCCAGCAAAGCCTGATCCTGATCGACGAGTGCCAGAACCTGACGCCGCACCAGATGAAAACCATCATCACCCGTGCCGGCTCCGGGTCCAAGGTGGTCTGCCTGGGCAACCTGGCGCAGATCGACACCCCCTACCTGTCCGCGACCAGCTCGGGCCTGACCTACCTGACCGAGCGCTTCAAGGACTTCCCCCATGGCGTGCACATCACCCTGCAGGGCGTGCCCCGCTCGGTGCTGGCCGAGTACGCCGAATCGCATCTGTAACCCTCACCGCAGGGCCGTGTGGGAGCGGCCTTGTGTCGCGAAAGGGCTGCGAAGCAGCCCCGGCAATCCGAGCACCACTGCTGACATCGTGGGGCCGCTTTGCGGCCCTTTCGCGACACAAGGCCGCTCCCACAACCTGGTCCGCGCATTCCTGGCGGATACATCCCCCTGCTCAAACCTGACCCACAGGTTTACACTGCCAGTTCCCTTTACAGGAGCAGAGCAGTGCTGACACATCTTGATTCCCAGGGGCGGGCCAATATGGTCGACGTCACTGAAAAGGCCGTGACCGAGCGCGAGGCCACCGCCGAAGCACGGGTGCGCATGTTGCCGCAGACCTTGCAGATGATCGTCGACGGCGAACACCCCAAGGGCGATGTGTTCGCGGTAGCGCGCATTGCCGGGATCCAGGCGGCGAAGAAGACCAGCGACCTGATCCCGTTGTGCCACCCGCTGATGCTGACCAGCGTAAAGGTCGAACTCAACGCCGAGGGGCAGGATGCCGTGCGTATCGTTGCCCGTTGCAAGCTGGCCGGGCAGACCGGTGTCGAGATGGAAGCGCTTACCGCTGCCAGCGTAGCTGCGCTTTCGATCTACGACATGTGCAAGGCCGTGGACAAGGGCATGGTCATCGAGCAGGTGCGCCTGCTGGAAAAACTCGGCGGCAAGAGCGGCCACTACAAGGTGGAGGCGTGATGAAGGTCAAGGTGATGTACTTCGCCCGTTCCCGCGAACTGCTGGGCCTGGATGCCGAACGGGTGGAGGGCGCATTCAAGGTGCTGGACGATGTGCGCCAGGCCTTGGTGGCCAAGGGGGGGCAGTACCAGGTGCTGGCCGAGCAGAACCTGATGTGTGCGCGCAACGAAGAGCTGTGCAAGCTCGATGAACCGCTGGAAGAAGGCGATGAAGTAGCATTCTTCCCGCCGGTGACCGGAGGCTGAACATGGCTGTACGGGTACAGGAATGCGCGTTCGACCCCGGGGCCGAGACCAATGCTATGCACGCGGCGAATGTCGGCGTGGGCGCGGTGGTCGGTTTTGTCGGCTACGTGCGGGATTTCAACGATGGCCGCGAAGTGGCGGGGATGTTCCTCGAGCACTATCCGGGCATGACCGAAAAGGCCCTTGCCAAGATCGTGGTTGAGGCCGAGCAGCGCTGGCCGCTGCTCAAGGTCGAGGTGTTGCACCGCATTGGGGCGCTGCAGCCGGGAGAGCCGATCGTGTTCGTCGGCGTGGCCAGTGCCCATCGGCAGGCAGCGTTCGATGCCTGCAATTTCATCATGGACTACCTGAAGACCCGGGCGCCGTTCTGGAAGAAGGAGAATACCCAGGAAGGGGCAAGGTGGGTGGATGGGAGGCAGAGTGACCAGGATGCAGCGGGGCGTTGGTAGACCCTTGTTTGATGGCCGGGGCGTAGCCCCGGTTCGCGGGTAAACCCGCTCCCACAGATACTGCACAGGTCTTGAAAGCTGTGGAGTACCTCTGTGGGAGACCCGTGCGCCGTTCTGGACGAAGGAAAATATTCAGGAAGGGGCAAGGTGGGTAGAAGGGAAGCAGAGTGACCAGGATGCAGCGGGGCGTTGGTAGACCCTTGTTTGATGGCCGGGGCGTAGCCCCGGTTCGCGGGTAAACCCGCTCCCACAGAGGTACTGCACAGGTTTTGAAAGCTGTGGAGTACCTCTGTGGGAGCGGGTTTACCCGCGAAGAGGCCGGCACAGGTCAATGGTGCTTGCGCGGCACCGGCTTGAGCAGCTCATCCGGTGGCATCTCGCACTTGATCTTGCGCCCCAGCAGCTCTTCGATTGCCGGCAGCTGATACGAGTCATCTTCCCCGGCAAAGCTGATCGACACACCACTGGTACCGGCACGGCCGGTGCGGCCAATGCGGTGCACGTAGTCGTCCGGGTCTTCCGGCAGGGTGAAGTTGATCACGTGGCTGATGCCATCGATGTGAATGCCACGTCCGGCCACGTCGGTAGCCACCAGCACGGTAATGCGCCCTTCGCGGAAATTCTCCAGGGTGCGGATACGCTTGTGCTGTGGCACATCGCCTGACAACTGGGCGGCGTTGATGCCGTCGCGCACCAGTTTTTCCTCGATGCGCCGCACTTCGTCCTTGCGGTTGGCGAACACCATTACCCGTTCCCACTTGTTCTGGGTCACCAGGTTGTACAGCAGCTTGTACTTGTCGCTGCCGGCCACCGCATACACGTGCTGTTCCACCGTTTCGCTGGCCACATTCTCTGGCTCGATTTCGACGATGGCCGGGTTGGTGGTCCACTGTTTTGCCAGGTTCATCACGTCGTCGGTGAAGGTGGCGGAGAACAGCAGGGTCTGGCGCTCGCTTTTCGGCGGGGTCTGGCGAATGATCTGGCGAACCTGGGGGATGAAGCCCATGTCGAGCATGCGGTCGGCTTCGTCCAGCACCATGACCTCGACCATGTCCAGGTGCACCTCGCCACGCTGGTTGAAGTCCAGCAGGCGGCCGGGTGTAGCGACCAGGATGTCGCAGTGGCGCGCTTCCAGGGCCTTGAGCTGCTTGTCGAAGTCCATGCCGCCGACGAAGCTCATGACGTTGAGGCCGGTGTACTTGGTCAGGGCAACGGCGTCCTTGGCGATCTGTACCACCAGTTCGCGGGTGGGGGCGATGATCAGCGCGCGCGGCTCACCCATGTAGCGTTCCTTGGGCGGAGGCGTCTGCTGCAACTGGGAGATGATCGAGATCAGGAACGCCGCAGTCTTGCCGGTACCGGTCTGGGCCCGGCCGATGGCGTCCTGGCCACGCAGGGTATAACCCAGCACCTGCGCCTGGATCGGCGTGCAGTACGGGAAGCCCAGGTCGTGGATGGCGTGCATCAGTTCGTTGGACAGCTTGAAGTCGTGGAAGCGGGTCTTGCCTTCCTGCGGCTCGACCACGAAATCTTCCGGCTTCCACAGGCTGGCCTGCGGCTTGGGCTTGCGCTCGCGGCGCGGTTTGTCCTTGGCCGGCTTGTCGGCGGCTGGCGCAGCGACAGCAGGTTGTTCAGCCTTGGGCGCAGGGGTGGCGCGAGGGGCGGTCGGTTTCGCCGCCGGCCGGGCCTCGCTGGCAGGCGCAGGCGCTGCCACGCTGGCAGCAGGAGCGACGGCCTGTGGCGCGGCGTCTCCCTTGCCGAATATTTTCTTGAGTGCCTTGAGCACGATCGTCTCATCAACTGGTTAAGGAATGTACGCCGGCAGTGTAAAGCAAGATTCAGGCGCGGCGTAGTGGCATGGGCTTACAACTACAAATGGCTTCTGCTTATTGCAGTTGCCTGGCCAGCCACTCGTGGATGTCGCTCAGTTCTTCCACCACCACTTCGTGCTCCATCGGGTATTCATGCCAGCGGGCGGCAACGCCCCAGGTATCCAGGTACTCGAAAGCGGTGCGGCCCATGGACGGGATCACCACCGGGTCGTGCACACCATGCAGGCACAGGGCCGGGGTGCGTTGCTGGCAGGCGCTCAGCTGATGCTGGTCATTGAAGGTAGGCGCGTAGGTCGACAGGGCGATCACACCCCCCAGGGCTTCCTGCCACTTTATATAGGCGGTGTGCAGCACCACTGCGCCGCCCTGGGAAAAACCGGCCAGGAAAATTCGCGACAGGCTGACGCCCTTGGCCTGCTCGGCCTTGATCAGGGCAATCACCTGTTCGGCCGATTCCTCCAGTTGCGCTTCGTCGATGGCGCGGGCCGGGGTCATGGCCTTGATGTCGTACCAGCTGGGCATGGCATAGCCGCCGTTGATGGTCACCGGGCGGGTGGGGGCCTGGGGCATGATGAAGCGGGTACTGAGCAGGCGCTCCTGCATGAATTCGGCGACTGGTAGGAAGTCGTAACGGTCGGCACCCAGACCGTGCAACCAGATCACACAAGCGTCTGCGGTTTTCTGCGGTTCGAGAATCAGCGGGTTGGTCATGACTGCTCCGAAAGTGTGCGGGTCTCGTTGTGGCGTGCGTGAAAAGAAGGCGCTGCAAATGATTGTCTGAAAAAGAATGTCGCAACGATACAACTTTCCCTACTTGACGAGCGCTTAAACGCTACAGCCAGACAATCTGGTACGCGCTTTGCAATTCAACCTCCGATGCAAAGGGCAGGCCGTGACGGTAACACCCTTTGCACGCGAAGGCTGTCATAGAACAGCCCATTGCGCCAATTGACCCAATAACAAGCCAATACGGGTCGGATACGCCTCAAAAGGGTGCGGTGCAATTCCGGCTCGATACAACAAGAGCGATTTGGAGGTTGTGAATGAAGATGTTGAAAACCACCCTGGCAGTCCTGACCGCTGCCGCTGCACTGGGCGCCGTGAGCAATGCCCAGGCCGGCGCCACCCTCGATGCGGTAAAGAAGAAGGGCTTCGTCCAGTGTGGCGTGAGCGACGGTCTTCCAGGCTTCTCGGTGCCTGATGCGCAGGGCAAGATCGTCGGTATCGACGCCGATGTGTGCCGTGCCGTCGCTGCCGCCGTGTTCGGCGACGCGACCAAGGTCAAGTTCAGCCAGCTCAACGCCAAGGAGCGCTTCACCGCGCTGCAGTCGGGCGAAGTCGACGTGCTGTCGCGCAATACCACCTGGACCAGCTCGCGCGATGCCGGCATGGGCCTGGTGTTCGCCGGTGTTACCTACTACGACGGCGTCGGCTTCCTGGCCAACAAGAAGCTGGGTGTATCCAGCGCCAAGGAACTCGACGGCGCGACCATCTGCATCCAGGCCGGTACCACCACCGAGCTGAACGTGTCGGACTACTTCCGCGCCAATGGCCTGAAGTACACCCCGATTACCTTCGACACCTCCGATGAAAGCGCCAAGTCGCTGGAGTCCGGCCGTTGCGACGTGCTGACCTCGGACAAGTCGCAGTTGTTCGCCCAGCGCTCCAAGCTGGCCGCGCCGGCCGACTACGTGGTACTGCCGGAAACCATTTCCAAGGAGCCCCTGGGCCCGGTGGTGCGCAAAGGCGACGAAGAATGGTTCAGCATCGTCAAGTGGACCCTGTTCGCCATGCTCAACGCCGAAGAGGCCGGCATCACCTCGAAGAATGTCGAGGCCGAAGCCAAAGGCACCAAGAACCCGGACGTCGCCCGCCTGCTGGGTGCGGACGGCGAGTATGGCAAGGACCTCAAGCTGCCCAAGGACTGGGTAGTGCAGATCGTCAAGCAAGTCGGCAACTACGGCGAAGTGTTCGAGAAGAACCTGGGCCAGGGCACCGCTCTGAAGATCGACCGTGGCATGAACGCCCTGTGGAACAACGGCGGCATCCAGTACGCGCCACCGGTGCGCTGATGGCTGCACCCTGCGGCGGCATCCCGCCGCCGCAGGTTGTTCGGAACCCTACTTTCCGGGGCACTTCATGCAAAATCGAATTGGCGCACAAAAGGGGTTATCCCTGAGCGATCCACGTGTGCGTGCGTGGCTGTTCCAGATCCTCACGATAGCCTTCGTGGTCGGTCTGGGCTGGTACCTGTTCCACAATACCCAGACCAACCTGCAACACCGGGGCATCACCTCGGGCTTCGACTTCCTCGACCGCAGTGCCGGCTTCGGCATCGCCCAGCACCTGATTCCCTACGTGGAATCCGACAGTTATGCGCGGGTGTTCGTCATCGGCCTGCTCAACACCCTGCTGGTGACTTTCATTGGTGTGATACTGGCGACCATCCTCGGCTTTATCATCGGCGTGGCACGGCTGTCGTCGAACTGGATGATCAACAAGCTGGCGACGGTGTACGTGGAAACCTTCCGCAACATCCCGCCGTTGCTGCAGATCCTGTTCTGGTACTTCGCCGTGTTCCTGACCCTGCCGGGGCCGCGCGGCAGCATCAACCTCCAGGACACCTTCTTCATCAGCAACCGTGGCCTGAACATGCCCGGGGCGACCATGGCTGACGGCTTCTGGCCGTTCGTCATTGCTTTGGGGCTGACCGTGCTGGCCATCGTCGCGATGGTGCGCTACGCCAACAAGCGCTTCGACGAAACCGGCGAGCCATTCCACAAGTTCTGGGTGGGGCTGGCGCTGTTCATCGCCATTCCGGGGGCGTGCGTAGTGCTGTTTGGCAGCCCGGTGGTCTGGGAAGTGCCGCAATTGAAAGGATTCAACTTCGTCGGTGGCTGGGTGCTGATCCCCGAGTTGCTGGCGCTGACCCTGGCATTGACCATCTATACCGCCGCGTTCATCGCCGAGATCGTGCGTTCCGGTATCCGTTCGGTCAGCCATGGCCAGACCGAGGCCGCGCGCTCGCTGGGCCTGCGCGAAGGCCCGACCCTGCGCAAGGTGATCATCCCCCAGGCACTGCGGGTAATCATTCCGCCGCTGACCAGCCAGTACCTGAACCTGGCGAAGAACTCGTCGCTGGCGGCCGGTATCGGCTACCCGGAGATGGTCTCGCTGTTCGCCGGTACCGTACTCAACCAGACCGGCCAGGCCATCGAGGTGATTGCCATCACCATGAGTGTCTATCTCGCCATCAGCATCAGCATTTCGCTGCTGATGAACTGGTACAACAAGCGCATTGCGTTGATCGAGCGGTGAGGATACGCCAGTGAATGCCCATGTTTTCAAACCCGACATGCCGCCACCGGTGAAAACCGTCGGCGTGCTCGCATGGATGCGTGCCAATCTGTTCTCCAGCTGGCTTAACACGCTGCTGACCCTGTTCGCCATCTACCTCGTGTGGTTGATCGTGCCGCCGTTGCTGCAGTGGGCGTTGCTCGATGCCAACTGGGTCGGTACTACCCGCGCCGACTGCACCAAGGAGGGCGCCTGCTGGGTGTTCGTGCAGCAGCGTTTCGGCCAGTTCATGTATGGCTACTACCCGGCCGAACTGCGCTGGCGCGTGGACCTGACCGTGTGGCTTGCCGTACTGGGCGCCGCGCCATTGTTCATCAAGCGTTTCCCGCGCAAGGCTTTCTATGGCCTGGGTTTCCTGGTGCTGTACCCGATCCTGGCCTACACCCTGCTGCACGGCGGCGTGCTGGGCCTGGAGAATGTACCGACCAGCCAGTGGGGCGGGCTGATGCTGACCCTGGTGATCGCCACCGTGGGTATCGTCGGTGCCTTGCCGCTGGGCATCCTGCTGGCCCTCGGGCGGCGCTCGAGAATGCCGGCGGTGAAGGTGGTATGCGTTACCTTCATCGAGTTCTGGCGCGGCGTGCCGCTGATCACCGTGCTGTTCATGTCATCGGTGATGCTGCCGTTGTTCCTGCCCGAAGGCATGAGCTTCGACAAGCTGCTGCGGGCGATGATCGGCGTGATCCTGTTCCAGTCGGCGTACATCGCCGAAGTGGTGCGTGGCGGCCTGCAGGCCATCCCCAAGGGCCAGTACGAAGCGGCCGCGGCCATGGGCCTGGGCTACTGGCGGGCGATGGGCCTGGTGATCCTGCCGCAGGCGCTCAAGCTGGTGATCCCCGGCATCGTCAACACCTTCATCGCCCTGTTCAAGGACACCAGCCTGGTGATCATCATCGGCCTGTTCGACCTGCTGAACAGCGTCAAGCAAGCCGCCGCCGACCCGGCCTGGCTGGGCATGGCCACCGAGGGCTACGTGTTCGCGGCCCTGGTGTTCTGGATTTTCTGTTTCGGTATGTCCCGCTACTCCATGCACCTGGAGCGCAAGCTGGACACTGGCCACAAGCGTTAGGAGTTTCGAAATGAGTGAAGCGATCAAGCAGCCTGCCGGCCCCGAAGGCATCATCCAGATGCAGGGCGTGAACAAGTGGTACGGCCAGTTCCATGTGCTCAAGGACATCAACCTGAACGTGCGCCAGGGCGAGCGCATCGTGCTGTGCGGGCCGTCGGGCTCGGGCAAGTCCACCACCATCCGTTGCCTCAACCGCCTGGAAGAGCACCAGCAGGGGCGCATCGTGGTCGATGGTGTCGAGCTGACCAACGACCTCAAGCAGATCGAGGCCATCCGCCGCGAAGTGGGCATGGTGTTTCAGCACTTCAACCTGTTCCCGCACCTGAGCATCCTGGAGAACTGCACCCTGGCGCCGATGTGGGTACGCAAGATGCCGCGGCGCAAGGCGGAAGAAATTGCCATGCACTACCTGGAGCGCGTGCGCATTCCGGAGCAGGCGCACAAGTACCCGGGGCAGTTGTCCGGTGGCCAGCAGCAGCGTGTGGCGATTGCCCGTGCGTTGTGCATGAAGCCGAAGATCATGTTGTTCGACGAACCGACCTCGGCGCTGGACCCGGAAATGGTCAAGGAAGTGCTCGATACCATGGTGGGCCTGGCCGAGGATGGCATGACCATGCTCTGCGTGACCCACGAGATGGGCTTTGCCCGGACCGTGGCGAACCGGGTGATCTTCATGGACAAGGGCGAGATCGTCGAGCAGGCGTCGCCGGATGACTTCTTCGATCGGCCGCGCAGTGACCGGACCAAGTTGTTCCTGAGCCAGATCCTGCATTGATGCAAAAGGGGCCGCAAAGCGGCCCCGTTCCTTACTTCTCTTCGTTGGCCACCGCCGGCGCTGGCGGCGGCCGCAGCCCCACCTCGGCAACCAGCTTCAGCTGCTGCCCGTTGCGCATCACTTCGATGGTGATTTTCTCGTTGGGCTTGATCCGCGCCACCTGGTTCATCGACTTGCGCCCGTCGCCGGCCGGCTCGCCGTTGATGCTCAGGATCACGTCACCCAGCTGCAACCCGGCCTTCGCCGCCGGCCCCTCGCGGAAGATACCCGCCACGACGATGCCCGGGCGGTCCTTCATGCCGAACGATTCGGCCAGTTCCTGGCTCAGCGGCTGCACTTCGATGCCCAGCCAGCCACGGATCACCTGGCCGTGCTCGACGATCGACTTCATTACCTCCAGCGCCAGTTTCACCGGGATGGCGAAGCCGATGCCCTGTGAGCCGCCGGACTTGGAGAAGATCGCCGTGTTGATGCCGATCAGGTTGCCGTTGGCATCCACCAGTGCACCACCGGAGTTGCCTGGGTTGATCGCCGCGTCGGTCTGGATGAAATCTTCGTAGTTGTTCAGCCCCAGCTGGTTACGCCCTGTGGCGCTGATGATGCCCATGGTCACGGTCTGGCCGACCCCGAACGGGTTGCCGATGGCCAGCGACACGTCGCCGATGTGAATGGTGTCGGAGCGGCCGATGGTGATCGCCGGCAGGTTCTTCAGGTCGATCTTCAGCACCGCCAGGTCGGTTTCCGGGTCACTGCCGATGACCCGGGCCAAGGTCTCGCGGCCGTCCTTCAGGGCTACCACGATCTGGTCGGCGCCGCTGGTCACGTGGTTGTTGGTCAGCAGGTAGCCTTCAGGGCTCATGATCACGGCCGAGCCCAGGCTTGACTCCCAGCGGCGCTGTTTGGGCAGGTTGTCACCGAAGAAGCGGCGGAACTGCGGGTCTTCGAACAGCGGATGCGAGCTCTTGTTCACCACCTTGGTGGTGTACAGGTTGGCGACCGCCGGGGCGGCCAGGGTCACGGCGTCGGCATAGGACACCGGGCCCTGCATGATCCGTGAGGTCTGCGGGGCCTGTTGCAGGTTGACGTCCTGGCTGGGCAGGCCGACCCATTCCGGAAAGCGCTGGATGATCAGCATGGCGACCAGTACGCCGGTAAGCAGGGGCCAGCCAAAGTAACGCAAAGCCTTGAACATGAACGAATCCTGGAAAGAGCGAAGACCGGTGGGCGCACGGTGGGGCATGAGCGCGCGCGATCATACACCGGTTCCCCCAGTGCCGGCGACGGCCCATAATGGCCGGCATTATACGGGCGTTGCATGGGCGTTGTGCCCGATAAAAATGTAGATTTCGAGGAGATTTTCATGGCCGTCGCTCTGAACACCCTGGTCGAGGAAGCCGAGCGTTACCTGGGCAGCGCGAAGATCCAGGATTACTGCCCCAATGGCCTGCAGGTCGAGGGCCGGCCGCAGGTCAGCCGCATCGTCAGTGGGGTCACCGCCAGCCAGGCACTGCTGGATGCGGCGGTCGAGGCCGAGGCCGACCTGGTGCTGGTGCACCACGGTTATTTCTGGAAGGGCGAAAACCCGTGCGTCACCGGCATCCGCCAGCGCCGGCTGAAGACCCTGCTGAACAACGATATCAGCCTGCTGGCGTTCCATCTGCCGCTGGATGTGCACCCGGACGTGGGTAACAACGTGCAGTTGGCGCGGCAGCTGGACATCACCGTCGAAGGTCCGCTGGATCCGGAAAACCCCAAGGTGGTCGGGCTGGTCGGTTCGCTGGCCGAACCGTTGACCGCGCGCGACTTCGCCCGCCGTGTGCAGGAGGTGCTGGGGCGCGAGCCGTTGCTGGTCGAGGGCGAGCAGATGATCCGCCGGGTCGGCTGGTGCACCGGCGGCGGGCAGGGCTATATCGACACCGCGATTGCGGCCGGGGTCGACCTGTACCTGACCGGGGAGGCCTCCGAGCAGACCTACCACAGCGCGCGCGAGAACGGGGTCAGCTTCATTGCGGCCGGGCACCACGCCACCGAGCGCTACGGGGTACAGGCGCTGGGTGATTACCTGGCGCGGCGGTTTGCCGTCGAGCATCTGTTCATCGATTGCCCGAATCCCATCTGACAGTGGTGTTGCCTTTTGGCGGGTGTACCCGCGAAAAGGCTGGGCCTGGCAGCTCGAAAATTCAGTCATATGGTTAGACTTTTTCGATCTAGCCGGCCTCCTAAATAGAAGCACCCGCTGTGATAAAGTGGCTCGCTCGAACACGGCCCGCAGGCCGTCCATAAGATCGTTTTTCGTGAGTAGCCATGGTCGACAAACTGACGCACTTGAAACAGCTGGAGGCGGAGAGCATCCACATCATCCGCGAGGTGGCCGCCGAGTTCGACAACCCGGTGATGCTGTACTCGATCGGCAAGGATTCCGCCGTGATGCTGCACCTGGCGCGCAAGGCCTTCTTCCCGGGCAAGCTGCCGTTCCCGGTCATGCATGTCGACACCCAGTGGAAATTCCAGGAGATGTACCGCTTCCGCGACCAGATGGTCGAGGAAATGGGCCTGGAGCTGATCACCCACGTCAACCCGGAAGGTGTGGCGCAGGGTATCAACCCGTTCACCCATGGCAGCTCCAAGCACACCGACATCATGAAGACCCAGGGCCTGAAGCAGGCGCTGGACAAATATGGCTTCGATGCCGCCTTCGGTGGCGCGCGCCGCGACGAAGAGAAGTCGCGGGCAAAGGAGCGCGTGTACTCGTTCCGTGACAGCAAGCACCGCTGGGACCCGAAGAACCAGCGCCCCGAGTTGTGGAACGTGTACAACGGCAAGGTCAACAAGGGCGAGTCGATCCGGGTGTTCCCGCTGTCCAACTGGACCGAGCTGGACATCTGGCAGTATATCTACCTCGAAGGCATCCCGATCGTGCCGCTGTACTTCGCCGCCGAGCGCGAGGTCATCGAGAAGAACGGCACCCTGATCATGATCGACGACGAGCGCATCCTCGAGCATCTGACCGATGAAGAGAAGGCCCGCATCGTCAAGAAGAAGGTGCGTTTCCGTACCCTTGGCTGCTACCCGTTGACGGGTGCTGTCGAGTCGCAAGCCGAGACCCTGACGGACATCATCCAGGAAATGCTCCTGACCCGTACGTCCGAACGCCAGGGCCGTGTCATCGACCACGATGGCGCCGGCTCCATGGAAGACAAGAAACGCCAAGGCTACTTCTAATTTCAGGGTTACTCCATGTCGCACCAATCTGATCTGATCAGCGAGGACATCCTCGCCTACCTGGCCCAGCACGAGCGCAAGGAACTGCTGCGTTTCCTGACCTGCGGCAACGTCGACGACGGCAAGAGCACCCTGATCGGGCGCCTGCTGCACGACTCGAAGATGATCTACGAGGACCACCTCGAGGCCATCACCCGTGATTCGAAGAAAGTCGGTACCACCGGCGAAGAAGTCGACCTGGCGCTGCTGGTCGATGGCCTGCAGGCCGAGCGCGAGCAGGGCATCACCATCGATGTCGCCTACCGCTACTTCTCCACCGCCAAGCGCAAGTTCATCATCGCCGACACCCCGGGCCACGAGCAGTACACCCGCAACATGGCCACCGGCGCGTCCACCTGCGACCTGGCGATCATCCTGGTCGATGCCCGCTACGGTGTGCAGACCCAGACCCGCCGCCACAGCTACATTGCCTCGCTGCTGGGCATCAAGCACATCGTCGTCGCGGTCAACAAGATGGACCTCAAGGGTTTCGACCAGGGCGTGTTCGAGTCGATCAAGGCTGACTACCTGAAGTTCGCCGAGGCCATCAACCTGGTGCCGAGCAGCCTGCACTTCGTGCCGATGTCGGCGCTCAAGGGCGACAACGTGGTCAACCACAGCGAGCGCTCGCCGTGGTACGCCGGCCCGACGCTGATGGAAATCCTCGAAACCGTCGAGGTTTCGGCCGACCGCAACTTCACCGACCTGCGATTCCCGGTGCAGTACGTCAACCGCCCGAACCTGAACTTCCGCGGCTTCGCCGGCACCATCGCCAGCGGCGTGGTGCACAAGGGTGACGAAATCGTCGTGCTGCCGTCGGGCAAGAGCAGCCGGGTCAAGTCCATCGTCACCTACGAAGGCGAGCTGGAAAACGCCGGCCCCGGCCAAGCCGTGACCCTGACCATGGAAGACGAGATCGACATCTCCCGTGGCGACCTGCTGGTGCATGCCGACAACGTCCCGCCGGTCACCGACCAGTTCGATGCCATGCTGGTGTGGATGGCCGAGGAGCCGATGCTGCCGGGCAAGAAGTACGACATCAAGCGCGCCACCAGCTACGTGCCGGGCTCGATTGCCAGCATCACCCACAAGGTCGACGTGAATACCCTGGAGCAGGGTGCTGCCAGCGCGCTGCAACTGAACGAGATCGGCCGCGTCAAGGTATCCCTGGATGCCCCGATCGCCCTGGACGGCTATGACAGCAACCGCACCACCGGTGCGTTCATCGTCATCGACCGCCTGACCAACGGCACTGTCGGCGCCGGCATGATCATCGCACCGCCAGTGCTGCCGCACGGCAGCACCGGCCACCATGGCAAACAGGCCCATGTTTCCACCGAAGAGCGCGCCCTGCGCTTCGGCCAGCAGCCGGCCACCGTGCTGTTCAGCGGCTTGTCCGGCGCTGGCAAGAGCACCCTGGCCTATGCCGTGGAGCGCAAGCTGTTCGACATGGGCCGTGCGGTGTACGTGCTGGATGGCCAGAACCTGCGCCATGACCTGAACAAGGGCCTGCCGCAGGACCGTGCCGGCCGCACCGAGAACTGGCGACGCGCCGCCCATGTGGCGCGCCAGTTCAACGAAGCCGGCCTGCTGACCCTGGCTGCGTTCGTGGCACCGGATGCCGAAGGCCGTGAACAGGCCAAGGCGTTGATCGGCAAGGAGCGCCTGGTGACCGTTTACGTCCAGGCTTCGCCATTGGCCTGCCGTGAGCGTGACCCGCAAGGCCTGTACGCAGCTGCTGGCGATAACATCCCGGGCGAAAGCTTCCCGTACGATGTGCCGCTGGATGCCGACCTGGTGATCGACACCCAGACCACCAGCGTGGATGAGGGCGTGAAACAGGTGCTGGACGTACTGCGTCAGCGTGGCGCGATCTAAGCGCCAGGCTGCCTGCAAGAAAAACCCCGCTTCGGCGGGGTTTTTTATTCCCTTTCCCGCAGATACAGCGCATGTTCGGACTCAGGCTAACCCTGTGGGAGCGGGTTCACCCGCGAAGCAGGCGGCGCGGTGGTTGGCACCGGCTGTGCCGGTGTTCGCGGCTAAAGCCGCTCCCACAGGGACTGCGCAAGCTTCTGGATTTTGAGCAAGACAGCTGCTCCCAAATGGAGCGCGGAAGTGCTCAGATGTGTTTTTCCGACACCGGTATCACCCTCCGCTCCTTCACCGCCTTGTAGGAAAAACTCGAATAGATCTCTTTCACCCCCGGCAATCGCTGCAGGACTTCGCGGGTGAACTCACCAAACGACTCCAGATCCCGCGCCAGGATTTCCAGCAGGAAATCGTAGCGCCCGGAAATGTTGTGGCAGGCGACGATCTCGGGAATCTCCATCAGCCGCTGCTCGAATGCCAGCGCCATGTCCTTGGTGTGCGAATCCATCATGATGCTGACAAACGCGGTCACACCGAACCCCAGCGACTTGGGCGAAAGGATGGCTTGGTAGCCGGTGATGTAGCCGTTGTCTTCCAGCAGCTTCACCCGCCGCCAGCAGGGCGAGGTGGTCAGCGCTACCTGGTCGGCAAGCTCGGCCACGGTGAGGCGGGCATTGTCCTGCAGAGCGGCGAGCAGGGCGCGGTCGGTACGGTCGAGGCTTGAAGGCATGTTTTGCCCTCCTGGTCCGGTAATTATTGTTTTCATTCCAACAAGCACGCGGATGCGTGGGCAACTTTGGAAAAAATCGGGCAGCTCGGTGGCATAAGCTTATAACAAACCACAAGAGGCTGTTGCCATGCGCGGCTCCGATAACAACACCGGTTTTTCCACACGGGCCATTCATCATGGCTACGACCCGCTGTCCCACGGTGGCGCCCTGGTGCCGCCGGTTTACCAGACCGCTACCTACGCCTTCCCCAACGTCGAATACGGCGCTGCATGCTTTGCCGGTGAACAACCAGGGCACTTCTACAGCCGCATCTCCAACCCCACCCTGGCCCTGCTCGAGCAGCGCATGGCTTCGCTTGAAGGGGGCGAGGCGGGGTTGGCCTTGGCCTCAGGCATGGGCGCCATTACCTCGACGATCTGGACGCTGCTGCGGCCCGGCGACGAGCTGATCGTCGGGCGCACCTTGTACGGTTGTACATTCGCCTTCCTGCACCATGGCATTGGCGAGTTCGGCGTGAAGATCCACCATGTCGACCTGAACGATACCAAGGCCCTGAAAGCAGCGATCAACAGCAAAACGCGGATGATCTACTTCGAAACGCCGGCCAATCCCAACATGCAGCTGGTGGATATCGCCGCTGTGGCCGAGGCCGTGCACGGGCTCGATGTGCATGTGGTGGTCGACAACACCTACTGCACGCCCTACCTGCAGCGGCCGCTGGAGCTGGGGGCTGACCTGGTGGTGCATTCGGCGACCAAGTACCTCAGTGGCCATGGCGATATCACTGCAGGCCTGGTGGTTGGGCGCAAAGCGCTGATCGACCGCATTCGCCTGGAGGGGCTCAAGGACATGACCGGGGCGGTACTGTCGCCGCATGATGCGGCGCTGCTGATGCGCGGCATCAAGACCCTGGCCCTGCGCATGGAACGCCATTGTGCCAACGCCCAGCAGGTGGCCGAATTTCTCGCTCGGCAGCCGCAGGTGGAATTGATTCACTATCCAGGGTTGCCGTCCTTCGCCCAGTACGCGCTGGCGCAGCGGCAGATGCGGTTGCCGGGTGGGATGATCGCCTTCGAGCTCAAGGGCGGTATCGAGGCCGGCCGGCGCTTCATGAACGCGCTACAGCTGTTCGCCCGCGCGGTGAGCCTGGGCGATGCCGAGTCGCTGGCGCAGCACCCGGCGAGCATGACGCATTCCAGCTATACCGCGAAGGAGCGGGCGCATCACGGGATCTCGGAGGGGCTGGTGCGCTTGTCAGTGGGGTTGGAAGATGTGCAGGACCTGCTGGCGGATGTCGAGCAGGCGTTGCAGGCTAGCTGCTAGGACGCCTGGGCCTGCCTCTTCGCGGGTAAACCCCACAGGTCGAGCGCAGTATTTGAAACCTGCGCCGACCCTGTGGGAGCGGGTTCACCCGCGAAGAGGGCAGTGAATCCAGCGCACAAAAAAGGCCTCTTGCGAGGCCTTCTTCATGTTCGGCAGATTAACGCTTGAGCCCGTAGCTCTCGTCGAGCATGCCCGGCGAATTCGGCGCTTTCGGTGCGTAGTCGCGCGGCACCTCGGCGTCCTTTGGCGGCGTCAGGCGGTCGCGCGGGCCTTGCGCTGCCTCGGAGTGCAGGGCCGCCAGCAGGCGTTGGCGAGTGACGTCGTCGAGGGCCAGGCTGTTGGCACCTTCGGCCAGGTGGTCCTGCACGTCCTGATAGCTCTGGGTCAGTTTCTTGACCAGTACGGCAGTGCTG
The DNA here is from genome assembly GCF_916618955.1 of Pseudomonas sp. Marseille-Q3773. Taxonomy (NCBI): domain Bacteria; kingdom Pseudomonadati; phylum Pseudomonadota; class Gammaproteobacteria; order Pseudomonadales; family Pseudomonadaceae; genus Pseudomonas; species Pseudomonas sp. Marseille-Q3773. The sequence goes on along the minus strand of NZ_OU745390.1, from coordinate 3,462,748 downwards.
TTGAAATGAGTTACCACTTCGTTCTGATAGCTGTCGAAGCGCTTCTGGATATCATCCAGTTGACGTTGGGTGCTGCTCGGCGCGGCATTGGGCAGCAGGCGAGCGACGACGAAACCGACCACCACGCCGATGACCAGGGCCAGGGTCGGCAACAACCAAACAAGGAGCGAGAGTTCCACGAGTCCTTCCTCTATAAACGGCTTTGCTTTACGTTAACGGCTCAGACCTGCGCTGTATACCGCGAGCGATCGCAAATCAGAACAGAATTCCTCACCTAGACGAATCGACCCCTTTCGAGGTCACGGAGTAGTGCCTTGCTTGTCCGCGAAACCCCCTTGTTCATCGATGGCCCCAGCGGCCAGCTGGAAGCCTTGTATCTGGAGGCGGCCGATGCCCGTGGCGCGGTGCTGATCTGCCACCCCAACCCGGTCCAGGGCGGCACCATGCTCAACAAGGTGGTCTCGACCCTGCAACGCACCGCCCGCGATGCTGGCTATGTGACCTTGCGCTTCAACTACCGCGGCGTCGGCCAGAGCGCCGGCAGCCACGACATGGGCGCTGGCGAAGTGGCCGATGCCGAGGCGGCCGCGGCCTGGCTGCGCGAAAAACACCCGGGCCTGCCGTTGGTGCTGATGGGCTTCTCGTTCGGCGGTTTCGTCGCTACCAGCCTGGCCGGCCGCCTGGAAGCCGCAGGGGTAGAATTGCAGCAGCTGTTCATGATCGCCCCGGCAGTGATGCGCCTGACCCCGGAGTTCCCGCTGCCGCAGCAGTGCCCGATCACCGTGGTGCAGCCGGACACCGATGAAGTCGTCGCGCCACAGCTGGTTTACGATTGGTCCGACAGCCTGTCGCGCCCCCATGAGCTGCTGAAGGTGGCAGAATGCGGACACTTCTTCCATGGCAAGCTGACCGATCTGAAGGATCTGCTGCTGCCGCGCCTTTCGAACTGAGCCAAGCCTGAATAAGCGAACACCCATGACCACGCGCATCCTTACCGGTATCACCACCACCGGCACTCCGCACCTGGGCAACTACGCCGGTGCCATCCGCCCGGCCATCCTTGCCAGCCAGCAACCCGGTGTCGACTCGTTCTACTTCCTGGCTGACTACCACGCGCTGATCAAGTGCGACGACCCGCTGCGCATCCAGCGTTCGCGCCTGGAAATCGCCGCCACCTGGCTGGCCGGTGGCCTCGACCCGGACAAGGTGACCTTCTATCGCCAGTCCGACATCCCGGAAATCCCCGAACTGACCTGGCTGCTGACCTGCGTCAGCGCCAAGGGCCTGCTCAACCGCGCGCACGCCTACAAGGCCTCGGTGGACAAGAACCTGGAAAACGGCGAAGACCCGGACGCCGGCGTGACCATGGGCCTGTACAGCTACCCGGTGCTGATGGCCGCCGACATCCTGATGTTCAACGCCAACAAGGTGCCGGTCGGGCGTGACCAGATCCAGCACGTGGAAATGGCCCGTGACATCGGCCAGCGTTTCAACCACCTGTTCGGCCAGGGCAAGGACTTCTTCGCCCTGCCGGAGGCGGTGATCGAGGAGAGCGTGGCGACCCTGCCGGGCCTGGACGGGCGCAAGATGTCCAAGAGCTATGACAACACCATCCCGCTGTTCACCAGTGCCAAGGAAATGAAGGACGCCATTTCGCGCATTGTCACCGACTCGCGTGCACCCGGCGAAGCGAAAGACCCTGACAGCGCCCACCTGTTCACCCTGTTCCAGGCCTTCTCGACGCCGGCGCAATGCGCCGAGTTCCGCGAGGAGCTGCTGCAAGGCCTGGGCTGGGGCGAGGCCAAGCAGCGCCTGTTCCAGCTGCTGGACGGCCAACTGGCGGAAAAGCGCGAGTACTACCACCAGCTGATTGCCCGCCCTGCCGACCTGGAAGACATTCTGCTGGCCGGTGCCACCAAGGCGCGCAAGATCGCCACGCCGTTCCTCGAACAATTGCGCGAAGCCGTTGGCCTGCGTTCGTTCCGCGCCAGTGTGCAGGCCAGCACCGAGGTGAAGAAAAAGGTCGCCAGGAGCGCGCGTTTCGTCAGTTTCCGTGATGAAGACGGCAGCTTCCGCTTCCGCCTGCTGGGTGCCGACGGTGAACAGTTGCTGCTGTCGCGCAGCTTCGCCGACGGCAAGAGCGCCGGCGCCGTGAGCAAGCAGTTGCAGCAGGGTGGTGAAGCGGATGTGCGGGTCGAGGGCCTGGGCTTCGGTCTGTGGCTGAATGGTGAACAGGTCGCCGACGGGCCGCAGTTCGACAACGCCGAGGCGCGTGATGCGGCTATCGAAAGCCTCCGTGTAGCGCTTCAGCCACCACAGGACTGAGGCATATTGACGCAAGTCTGATTGCCATTAAGCGGGCCTGTCGCTACAGTGACGGCCCGTTTTTTTGTTGCCCCGCTAACGAATCATGACGCCCCTAGAACGATATCAAGCAGATCTGAAACGTCCCGACTTCTTTCATGACGCGGCGCAGGAAACTGCGGTGCGTCACCTGCAGCGCCTGTACGACGACCTCGTGCACGCGCAGAACAACAAGCCGGGCGTGTTCGGCAAGCTGTTCGGCAGGAAGGAGCAGACACCGGTCAAGGGCCTGTACTTCTGGGGTGGGGTAGGGCGCGGCAAGACCTACCTGGTCGATACCTTCTTCGAGGCGCTGCCGTTCAAGCAGAAGATGCGTACGCACTTCCACCGCTTCATGAAGCGTGTGCACGAGGAAATGAAAACCCTCAAGGGCGAGAAGAACCCGCTGACCATCATTGCCAAGCGCTTCAGCGAAGAAGCCAAGGTGATCTGCTTCGACGAATTCTTCGTCTCGGACATTACCGACGCGATGATCCTCGGCACCCTGATGGAAGAGCTGTTCAAGAACGGTGTATCGCTGGTGGCGACCTCCAACATCGTGCCGGATGGCCTGTACAAGGATGGTCTGCAGCGCGCGCGCTTCCTGCCGGCCATCGCCATGATCAAGCAGTACACCGACGTGGTGAACGTCGACAGCGGGGTCGACTATCGCCTGCGTCACCTGGAGCAGGCTGAACTGTACCACTACCCACTCGATGAGGCGGCGCACCAGAGCCTGCGCGCCAGCTTCAAGGCATTGACCCCTGAATGCACCCAGGCGGTCGAGAACGACGTGCTGATGATCGAGAATCGTCCGATCCAGGCCCTGCTGACCTGTGACGACGTGGCCTGGTTCGACTTCCGCGCCCTGTGCGACGGCCCGCGTAGCCAGAACGACTACATCGAGCTGGGCAAGATCTTCCATGCCGTGCTGCTGAGCAACGTGGAGCAGATGGGCGTCACTACCGACGACATCGCCCGCCGCTTCATCAACATGGTGGACGAGTTCTACGACCGCAACGTCAAGCTGATCATCTCGGCCGAGGTTGAGCTGAAGGACCTGTATACCGGCGGGCGCCTGGCCTTCGAGTTCCAGCGTACCCTGAGCCGGTTGCTGGAGATGCAGTCGCACGAATTCCTGTCTCGCGCGCACAAGCCGTAAGATGCCTGGGGCTGCAAGGCAGCCCCCTGGCCCTCAAGCCTCCTGCATGAACTGCTGCCGATACTGGTTCGGCGACAACTCCGTGTGCTGGCGAAACAGCCGCGCAAAGAAACTGGCATCGTCATAACCGACCTCGTAGCTGATGGTCTTGATGCTCTTGCGCGTACTCGACAGCAAGCCCTTCGCCGTCTCGATCCGCAGCCGTTGCAGGTAATGCAGCGGCTTGTCGCCGGTCGCTCCCTGGAAGCGGCGCATGAAGTTGCGGATGCTCATGCCATGGTTGCGGGCCACGTCCTCGAAGCGGAACTTGTCGGCGAAGTGCTCTTCCAGCCAGTGCTGGATCTGCAGGATGACCAGGTCCTGATGCAGCTTCTGGCCGCCAAAACCCATGCGCCCCGGGGTGTAGTTGCGCTGCACCTCGTAGAGGATGTCGCGGGACACGGCGCGGGCCACGTTGGCGCCGCAGAAGCGTTCGATCAGGTAGATGTACAGGTCGCAGGCCGAGGTGGTGCCGCCGGCGCAATACAGGTTGTCGGCGTCGGTCAGGTGCTTGTCCTGGTTCAGGCGGATCTTCGGGAAACGTTCGGCAAAGCTGTTGAAGAAGCGCCAGTAGGTGGTGGCCTCCTTGCCGTCGAGCAGGCCGGACTCGGCCAGCCAGAACACGCCGCTGGCCTCGGCGCACAGCACCGCGCCACGGGCATGCTGCTCGCGCAGCCATGGCAACACCTGTGGATAACGCTGCAGCAGGTTGTCGAAATCGTCCCAGAAGGCCGGCAGGATGATCACGTCGGCATCGTCCAGGCCACCATCGACCGGCAGTTGCACGTTGCTGAAGCTGTCCACTGGCTGGCCGTCCGGGCTCACCAGGCGAATCTCGAACATAGGCTGCAGGCCCAGGCCAAGCTGCTTGCCGTAACGCAGGCTGGCGAGGTGGAAGAAGTCCTTGGCCTGCATCAAGGTCGAAGCGAACACCTTGTCAATGGCCAGGATGCTGACGCGCCGCAGCGACGCGGAGGGTTGGGTAAACATCATTGTCATTGTTCTTATAGGGTAGAGTGGTCAATCACCGGCTGGATCGTCTTATTTTTTGGCGATGGTGTCCAGCCCGATACACCGCGCAGGTTCTTCGCGGGGTTACCCGCGAAGAAGGCGGTACAGGATGACCCTCAAGGCGCCGGGTTCGGCTGCTCCTGGTGAATCGCCTCGATCGCCGCCAGCAGTTCATCGCTCAGCTTCAGTTCCAGGCTGGCCAGGTTGCTGTCCAGCTGCTCCAGGCTGGTCGCGCCGATGATATTGCTGGTCACGAACGGTTGCCGGGTGACGAATGCCAGCGCCATCTGCGCCGGGTCCAGGCCGTGCTCGCGGGCCAGCTGCACATAACGGCTGCAGGCGGCCACGGTCTGCGGGTTGGAGTAGCGGGCAAAGCGGCTGAACAGGGTCAGGCGTGCGTTGGCTGGCCGTGCGCCGTTCTCGTACTTGCCCGACAGCATGCCGAAGGCCAGTGGAGAGTAGGCCAGCAGGCCGCACTGCTCGCGGATGGCCACTTCCGCCAGGCCCACTTCGAAGCTGCGGTTGAGCAGGTTGTACGGGTTCTGGATCGACACCGCCCGCGGCCAGCCACGGCTTTCGGCCAATTGCAGGAACTTCATGGTGCCCCACGGCGTTTCGTTGGACAGCCCGACGTGGCGGATCTTGCCGGCGCGCACCTGCTCGTCGAGCACCTCGAGGGTTTCTTCCAGCGGGGTGAAGTGGTCCTGTGGCAGGTGCTGGTAGCCCAGCTTGCCGAAGAAATTGGTGCTGCGCTCCGGCCAGTGCAGCTGGTACAGGTCGATGCGGTCGGTCTGCAGGCGCTTGAGGCTCTCGTCCAGCGCTGCGACGATGTGCTGGCGGTTGTGCTTGAGCTGGCCGTCGCGAATGTGGCTGATGCCGTTGCCGGGGCCTGCGACCTTGCTGGCCAGCACCCAGTCGTCACGATCACCCTTGGTGCGGAACCAGTTGCCGATGATGCGCTCGGTGGCGGCGTAGGTCTCGGGGCGGGGCGGCACCGGGTACATCTCGGCGGTGTCGATGAAGTTGACCCCGGCGGCCTTGGCCCGGGCAATCTGCTCGAAGGCCTCGGCCTGGTCGTTCTGTTCGCCCCAGGTCATGGTGCCCAGGCACAGGGCGCTGACGTTGAGGTCGGTACGGCCGAGCTGGCGGTATTCCATCGGGTAGACACTCCTTGGCAATGAAAGCTCATCAAAGCAGGTTGAAAAATTTCGCGCAATCTGGATAATTCGGCACCTCTCCGTGTGGCGGAAGTGATGCACCACCACGCAGGAAGAACCCCGTCGAACGTTGGCGTGCCTGACCCGAGCCCCCAAAAGCGTCAGTGTTCGGCTGCGCGCTTGCCCTTGGCAAGCTGTGCACTATCCAGTAAGATTCGCCGTCTATTTTTCGCTGGGCGGCCTCTGAGGCTTTAGAGAATGAAAACTTTTACTGCTAAACCGGAAACAGTAAAGCGCGAGTGGTTCGTAGTCGACGCCGCTGGCCAGACCCTGGGTCGTCTGGCTACCGAAATCGCTAGCCGTCTGCGTGGCAAACACAAGCCAGAATACACCCCTCACGTTGACACCGGCGACTACATCGTCGTTATCAACGCCGAGCAGGTTCGTGTGACTGGTGCCAAGTCTTCCGACAAGATGTACTACTCCCACTCCGGTTTCCCGGGCGGTATCAAGGAAATCAACTTCGAGAAGTTGATCGCCAAGGCCCCTGAGCGTGTTATCGAAACTGCGGTCAAAGGCATGCTGCCGAAGAACCCGCTGGGTCGCGACATGTACCGCAAGCTGAAAGTGTACGCGGGTGCTGCTCACCCACACACTGCTCAGCAGCCTCAAGAACTGAAGATCTAACGGGATAGTTCATTATGTCGGCGACTCAAAACTACGGCACTGGCCGTCGCAAGACCGCAACCGCTCGCGTATTCCTGCGTCCGGGTACTGGTAACATTTCCATCAACAACCGTTCTCTGGACGTGTTCTTCGGTCGTGAAACCGCTCGCATGGTTGTTCGTCAGCCGCTCGAGCTGACCGAAACCGTCGAGAAGTTCGACATCTACGTCACCGTTTCCGGTGGTGGTGTCAGCGGTCAGGCCGGTGCGATCCGTCACGGTATCACCCGCGCTCTGATGGAATACGACGAAACCCTGCGTGGCGCTCTGCGTCGTGCTGGCTACGTCACCCGCGACGCTCGTGAAGTCGAGCGTAAGAAAGTGGGTCTGCGTAAAGCGCGTAAGCGTCCTCAGTACTCCAAGCGTTAATACCGCTTCGGCAGTCGAAAAAAGCCCGGTTCCTTGGAACCGGGCTTTTTTTATGTCTTGAACTAACCTGTCAGCATGTCAGTGACCACTTGTCGCATAGACGCAGATCAAGCAAAGCGCGGGTAGGCGCCCTTGGTCGGGGTAATCACCTTGTCAGTGTGTGGATTTATTTCTTACCATGGCGGCCAATTTTTAGTGCCACTGACACAACCTAAGTACAGGTCTGGTTCAACAGGCCAAGCAAGCTGATGGGAGAGGACTGAATGAGCAATGACGGCGTCAACGCAGGCCGGCGCCGCTTCCTCGTAGCCGCGACATCCGTAGTCGGGGCGGCGGGGGCAGTGGGGGCTGCGGTACCGTTCGTGGGGTCATGGTTTCCCAGTGCCAAGGCGAAAGCCGCAGGTGCACCGGTGAAGGTCAATATTGCCAAGGTCGAAGCCGGGCAGCAGATGGTGGCCGAGTGGCGGGGACAGCCGGTATTCATCGTGCGGCGAACGGAGGAAATCCTCGGCAACCTGAAAAAGGTCGCCGGTGATCTCGCCGACCCTGAGTCCAAGGCTTCGGTGCAGCCGACTTACGTCGACCCGCAGGTCCGTTCGATCAAGCCGGAAATCCTCATCCTCGTCGGTTTGTGCACCCACCTCGGCTGCTCACCCACCTTCCGCCCGGAAGTCGCGCCTGCCGACCTCGGCCCGAAATGGGTCGGTGGCTATTTCTGCCCATGCCACGGCTCCCACTACGATCTGGCTGGTCGTGTCTACAAGTCGCAGCCGGCACCTCTCAACCTGCCCGTGCCACCGCACTCTTACGAGTCGGACGAGATCGTCGTCATCGGCGTTGACCAGGAGAACGCATGATGAGCAAGTTCATGGACTGGATTGATGCTCGCTTCCCCGCCACCAAGATGTGGGAAGACCACCTGAGCAAGTATTACGCACCCAAGAACTTCAACTTCCTGTACTTCTTCGGCTCCCTCGCGTTGCTGGTGCTGGTCAACCAGATCGTCACCGGCGTGTGGCTGACCATGAGCTTCACCCCCTCGGCGGAAGAGGCGTTCGCCTCGGTCGAGTACATCATGCGTGACGTGGAGTACGGCTGGATCCTGCGCTACCTGCACTCTACCGGTGCGTCGGCGTTCTTCATCGTGGTCTACCTGCATATGTTCCGCGGCCTGCTCTACGGCTCCTACCAGAAGCCGCGCGAGCTGGTATGGCTGTTCGGCATGCTGATCTACCTGGCGTTGATGGCGGAAGCCTTCATGGGCTACCTGCTGCCGTGGGGGCAGATGTCCTACTGGGGCGCCCAGGTGATCATCTCGCTGTTCGGTGCCATCCCGGTGATCGGTGGCGACCTCACCCAATGGATCCGCGGTGACTACCTGATCTCCGGCATTACCCTGAACCGCTTCTTCGCCCTGCACGTCGTCGCCCTGCCGATCGTGATCCTCGGCCTGGTGGTGTTGCACATTCTTGCCCTGCACGAAGTGGGCTCGAACAACCCGGATGGCGTCGACATCAAGAAGAAGAAAGATGAAAGCGGCATCCCGCTGGACGGCATTCCGTTCCACCCTTACTACACCGTCAAGGACATTGTCGGGGTGGTGGTGTTCCTCTTCGTGTTCTGCGCCGTGGTGTTCTTCTTCCCGGAAATGGGCGGCTATTTCCTGGAAAAACCGAACTTCGAGCAGGCTAACGCCTTCAAGACACCCGAGCACATTGCGCCTGTGTGGTATTTCACGCCGTTCTACGCGATCTTGCGTGCCGTGCCTGACAAGCTGATGGGCGTGATCGCCATGGGGGCTGCCATTGCCGTGTTGTTCGTGCTGCCCTGGCTCGACCGCAGCCCGGTGCGCTCCATGCGCTACAAGGGCTGGATCAGCAAGCTCTTCCTGCTGGTGTTCTGCATCGCCTTCGTCATCCTCGGCGTGCTCGGTGTACTGGCGCCGACACCTGGGCGTACCTTGCTGTCGCAGGTGTGCACAGTGTTGTACTTCGCCTACTTCCTGCTGATGCCGTTCTATACAAGGCTCGAGAAGACCAAACCGGTTCCGGAAAGGGTGACTGGCTGATGAAAAAGTTGATTGCAGTATTTTTGCTGGCAGTGATGCCTGCCTTTTCCTTCGCGGCCGAAACCGGTGTGGAGCTGGACAAGGTCGACATCGACCTGAGCGACAAGGCCGCCATGCAGGATGGTGCGCGGACCTTCGCCAACTATTGCATGGGTTGCCACAGTGCCAAGTTCCAGCGTTACGAGCGGGTCGCGGATGACCTGGGCATCCCTCACGAACTGATGCTCGAGAAGCTGGTGTTCACCGGTGCCAAGATTGGTGACCACATGCAGATCGGCATGAAGCCCAGTGATGCCAAGACCTGGTTCGGTGCCGCACCGCCCGACCTGACCCTGGTGGCCCGGGTGCGCGGCACCGACTGGTTGTACACCTACCTGCGCAGCTTCTATGAAGACCCGTCGCGGCCGTATGGGGTGAACAACAAGGTGTTCCCGAACGTGGGCATGCCTAACGTGCTGGTCGGCCTGCAAGGAAACCAGGTGATCGGTTGCAAGCAGGTGCAGACCGTGACCGATGGCAAGAAGCAGTTCGACCCGTTGACCGGCAGCCCGATTACCCATGAAGCCTGCGACCAGCTGACCATTACGCCGAATTCCGGTACCCTGACGGCCGAGCAGTTCGACGAGAAGGTCAAGAACCTGGTGACCTTCCTGGCCTATTCGGCCAACCCGGTCAAACTGGAAAGCCAGCGCATCGGTACCTACGTGTTGCTGTACCTGGCTTTCTTCTTCGTATTCGCCTATTTGCTCAAGCGTGAATACTGGAAGGACGTGCACTGATCACGCAGTAGTTTCTGGTTGTTGAACGCGCCCGTGGAGGCCAGGCAGAACTGCCTGGCCTCCACGGGCGCGTTTTCATTTACAGTTTCACAAGCATCCCGTGCGAGGAGGCGCTACATGGGCGCAACCAACAGGTTAGCCTGCTATTCCGACCCCGCTGATCACTATTCTCATCGGGTGCGCCTGGTGCTGGCCGAGAAGGGTATCAGCGTGCAGGTCATCGATGTCGACCCTGGCCGCCTGCCGCCCAAGCTGGTCGAGGTGAACCCTTACGGGAGCGTGCCGACCCTGGTCGATCGTGACCTGGCGTTGTATGAATCCACCGTGGTGATGGAATACCTCGAGGAGCGCTACCCGCATCCGCCGCTGATGCCGGTATACCCGGTGGCGCGCGGCAACAGCCGTTTGCTGATGCACCGCATCCAGCGCGACTGGTGTGCCCTGGCCGATACCGTGCTCGATCCGCGCAGCAGCGAGGCTGCCCGTGCCGAGGCACGCAAGGTCCTGCGCGAAAGCCTGACCGGGGTCTCGCCGTTGTTCGGCGAGTTCGCCTGCTTCATGAGCGAGGAGCAAAGCCTGGTCGATTGTTGTCTACTGCCCATACTCTGGCGTTTGCCGGTTTTGGGTATCGAGTTGCCACGGCAAGCCAAGCCGTTGCTGGATTACATGGAGCGGCAGTTCGCCCGCGAGCCTTTCCAGGCGAGCCTGTCCTCCGTAGAACGTGAAATGCGCAAGCTTTAAGGAGCCGTTGATGAACTCCAGTCGCCCCTATCTGGTTCGAGCACTGTACGAGTGGATCGTCGACAACGATTGCACCCCCCATATGCTGGTAAATGCCGAATACCCAAAGGTCCAGGTGCCAGACGGTTTCGCCAGTGATGGCCAGATTGTCCTGAATATCTCACCGAACGCCGTGCGCAACCTGCACATGGACAACGACGCTGTCAGCTTCGAAGGCCGTTTCAGTGGCGTGTCCCATTCGCTGTTCGTGCCGTCTGGCGCCATCCTGGGAATCTATGCCCGGGAGAATGGCCAAGGCATGGTCTTCGAGCTGGAGCCGTCGCAGGATGAAATGCTCGACGACGAGGATGATGTGCAGCCGGATGATGACGGCCCACCGGAAGGGGGTGGGCAGCCACCGCGCCCGAGCGGCCGGCCAAGCCTCAAAGTGGTCAAGTAATGAAAAAAGGCGACCTGTCCAGGTCGCCTTTTTTTTGCCGCCAATATCGGATTACAGGTCGCTGATGGTGCGAACCTGATCCTTGTTGATGCGGGTGCGCTTGCCGTCGAGTTGCTGGAACTCGTAGAAACCGGTATCGGCGTCGTACTCCGGTACGTCGACCGTCTGGATCTCGCGGCCGTCGTTGAGGGTGATCTGGCTAGGGGTTGAGCAGCCGGCCAGGGTGGCGAAGGTGCCGATCAGCAAGGCAGGCAGCAGAAGCTTTTTCATGCGGTGTTTCCTGGATATCTGAAAGGGGTGGAACATGGTTGCCTGCCATGGCTCAATCGCCGGCTTGCCAACGAACAGGGCCATGGCAGGCAATGAATCAGTCGATGTACTCGAACAATTTGACGATCTTCTGCACGCCCGACACGCCCTGCACCACGGCGGTGGCCGAGTTGGCCTCCTGCTGGGTGACCAGGCCGAGCAGGTAGACGATACCGTTTTCGGTAATGACCTTGATGCGCGAGCTGGGCACGGCATTGTCGGTCAGCATCTGGGCCTTGATCTTGGTGGTCAGCCAGGCGTCATTGTTGCGCGCCAGGATGGAGGAGGGCTGCATGACCTGCAGCTCGTTGTGCACTTTCTTCACCCGCTGCACCTGGCTGGCGGTTTGCTCGGCGAGGCTCTTGAGGTCGGCGCGCGGGGTCTGGCCTGCCAACAGGACGATGCCGTTGTAGCTGGTGACGACGATGTGCGAGCCCTTGTCCAGGTCAGGACTGGCCTTGGCGATGTTGACCGCGGCCTTGGTTTCGATCAGCGAATCGTCGATCTTGCTGCCGATTGTGCGCGTGCCGCGGTCATCTTCGATCGGCGAATTGCGGGTAGAGGTCAGTACCGAGCTGCAACCGGTAATGCTCAGGCACAGGGTCAGGGCCATCAGGCCGAGGCGCATAGGGGTCATTCTTCACTCCCGAACAGTTGGCTGTCGATCAGGTCGCACAGGCAGTGGATCGCCAGCAGGTGGACTTCCTGGATACGCGCGGTAACCGTCGAAGGTACGCGGATTTCCACGTCTTCAGGCAGCAGCAGCGAAGCCATGCCGCCGCCGTCGCGGCCAGTCAAAGCTACGACAATCATTTCGCGGTCATGTGCGGCCTGGATCGCCTGGATCACGTTGGCCGAGTTGCCGCTGGTAGAGATTGCCAGCAGAACGTCGCCGGGCTGGCCCAGGGCGCGGATCTGCTTGGAAAAGACCTCGTTGTAGCTGTAGTCGTTGGCAATCGAGGTCAGGGTCGAGCTGTCGGTAGTCAGCGCGATAGCCGGCAGGCTCGGGCGCTCGCGCTCGAAACGGTTGAGCAGCTCCGAGGAAAAGTGCTGGGCATCACCGGCCGAGCCGCCGTTCCCGCAAGCGAGCATCTTGCCCTCGTTGAGCAGCGCGTTGACCATGACCAGGCTGGCCTGCTCGATGTGCGGTGCCAGGATGTCCATTGCCTGTTGCTTGGTATCGATGCTGGCCTGGAACAGCCGGCGAATTCGGGATTGCATGTCCATCTGGTGACCTTAAGTAGGGCGGTGGCCGGCGCGACGCGCAACAAGGACCAGCCCGCGAAACATAGAGCAAAAAAATCGAAGTGGGTTCAGCATTCGAAGGCGTTTTTCAGCCATTGCAGCGGCGTGCCTGCGTGGTGGCTACCCTGCAGGGCGACTACATCGAAGCGGCAGGGCTGGTTGCCCCAGTGGGCCTCCTGCTGCAGGAACAGGCTGGCGGCGAGCACCAACCGTTTCTGCTTGCGCCCGTCGATACTGCCGAGGGCGCCACCGAAGCCCGCGTGCAACCGGTAGCGGACTTCGACGAATACTACTGTATCGGCGTCGAGCATGACCAGATCAAGCTCACCGCCTTTGCATCGCCAGTTGCGCGCCAGCAGTTGCAGGCCCTGCCCTTGAAGGTATTCAAGGGCCTGGGTTTCTGCGGCATGGCCGGCACGCGTGGGCGACGCAGCGGGCATCAGCGCGGGGTGTCAGGCAGGCGCTTGACCTGGCCACTGGCGAACTCTGCCCAGGGCAACTGGCGCTCGACCCGCTGGCTGGCGTTGATGCTCAGGCTGCCCGAAAGGCCCATCACGCGGTTGTCTGGCAGCGCTTTCAGCTGGCCCAGGCGCGGCGCCAGGCTATAGGCATCGACGCCCATGGCATACAGGCGGCCCAGGCTGCCGGCAGCCTGTGGCCATTGCTGTACCACCTGCTGGCGCAGGCTGTTGCTGGTGTCCAGCAGCCACGGCGTTTCGCAGAAGCGGATGCCGTTCATGTCGTTGTACTGGTTGACATCGCCGCTGGCGCTGTACAGGTTCGAGGTGGCGTAGACCGGCACGTCACCGGCGTACTGGAAGTTCAGCGTCGGCTTGATCTGCTGCGCCTGTTGCGGGGTCGAGGCGAGGAAGATGAAGTCGATGTCCTGACGGCGCGATGGCTGTGCCGCAATGTTGCCGCCTACCGTGCTCTGCAGGCTCTTGGCACGGCCTTCGCTCTGGCGCAACTGGAACAGGTCGGCAATCTGCTGGGCCAGTGCGACTGGCTGGGCGATGCGCTCGGCAGCAAGCAGGGTGCCGCCGTTACCTTCCCACTCCTGGCGGAAGGCGGCCAGGACGCGGTCACCCCATTCGCCACTCGGCACCAGGGCCACGGCGCGCTGCATGCCATCGGCACGGGCGCGGCGCGCCACTTCGCGGGCTTCGTCTTCGGCAGCCAGGCCGAACTGGAACAGCTGCGGTGGCGCCTTTTGCCCGGCGTCCGCGTAGTTCAACGCCAGGGTGGTGATCGGCAGTTGCGGTTTGCTGGCCAGTTGCTTGACCAGTGGCTTTTCCAGCGGGCCGATGACCAGTTGTACACCAGCGGCCTGGGCCTGGCGGTAGAAATCGTCGAGCGAGCCGATGCGCGAGCTGTCGAACACCTGCACCGCCGGTGCCGGCTGGCCGGCTTGCTGGGCCTGGAAGTGCGCCGCCATGAAACCGTCACGCAGGGCACGGGCGACACCGGCCAGCGGGCCGTCCTGGGGCAGCAGCAGGGCGATCTTGGTCAGCGGCTGGCTGGCCAGCTCCTTGAGCTTGGTCAGCGCCAGCGGCAGTTGCTGTGCCGCAGGGTGGCCCGGGTGCTGCTTGACCCAGGCGTCGATAGCGGCCTGTTGTTGCTCCAGGGTGCCGGCGCTTTTCACGGCGAAGGCCAGGCTGGTCCAGCCGGCCAGGGTCTGGTCGTAGACAGGCTGCTGCAGTTGCTCGGCCGGCAGCGAGGCGACCAGGGCCCAGATGGCGTCGTGGTTGGCGCTGGCGGCCGGGCCGCTGAGCTGTGGTGCCAGCAGCACGCGCTGCTGCGCGGCAGCAAGGGCCTGGCCATCGGCTTCGAGGGCGGCGGCGTGCACGCTGTAGGTGCGCACTTGCTGTTCTTCCGGCAGCTCGGCGACGCGCTGCAGGCTGGGGTGGGCCAGGGCTGCCAGGGCGGCCTTGGGCTGATTGCGGCTCATGGCCAGCTCGGCGCCGAGGGTGCTGGCAAACACCTGCTGGGCCGGCTTGAGCGTGTCCAGCGGTACCTGCTCGAGGATGCGTGCGGCGCGCGGGAAGTCCTTCTGCTTGTAGGCCAGGTCCGCCGCGCTCAGGCGCAACAGGGCTGCGTCTTCAGCGGACTTGCTGGAAGCGGCCTTCTCGAGCAGTTGCTCGATGCTGGCGTCCGGGGTGCGCGGCAGTTCGCCCAGGCTGGATGAGGGCGAGCTGGCGCAGGCTGCCAGCAGGGCAGCAAGGCAGAGGGCTGTGAACAGCCGCAGGCAAGCGATCATGTAAAGGTCCTGTTACTCGATCAAGTTGGCCGGCAATTGTACCCAAGCGTTGGCCGGGGCGCGATGTTGCCGTGTCGATCCTTCACTATAGGCGCCCAGCCACTGCTCGCCGACGAAGTTCTTTGCGCCCTGTTGCAGGCGCTCGGGCTACAATGGCGGCTTTGATCCGGACGACAGGTGTGCGCAGTGACTGATGTGGCAGGGGCTTCGAAATCCACCGTGGGGACGCTGTATGTGGTCGCAACCCCCATCGGCAACCTCGACGACATGAGCGCCCGGGCGCTGAAAGTGCTGGCGGACGTGGCCCTGATCGCGGCCGAAGATACCCGTCATTCGATTCGCCTGCTGCAGCACTTCGGCATCGACACGCCGCTGGCCGCCTGCCATGAACACAACGAGCGCGACGAGGGCGGGCGTTTTCTCGCCAAGCTGCTGGCCGGCGAGAATGTGGCGCTGGTTTCCGATGCGGGCACGCCACTGATTTCCGACCCCGGCTACCACCTGGTGCGCCAGGCGCGCGCGGCGGGGGTGAACGTGGTGCCGGTACCGGGCGCCTGCGCGCTGATCGCCGCATTGTCGGCCGCCGGCCTGCCATCGGACCGCTTCATCTTCGAAGGCTTCCTGCCGGCCAAGGCGGCGGGGCGCCGGGCGCGCCTGGAGCAGGTAAAGGAAGAACCGCGTACGCTGATCTTCTATGAGGCCCCGCACCGCATCCTGGAATGCCTTGAGGACATGGAGGCGGTATTCGGTGGTGAACGCCCGGCGTTGCTGGCGCGCGAGCTGACCAAGACCTTCGAGACGCTCAAGGGCTTGCCCCTGGCCAAGCTGCGGGCCTTCGTGGCCGGCGACAGCAACCAGCAGCGCGGCGAATGCGTGGTGCTGGTCGGTGGCTGGAGTGCGCCTGAGGGTGAGCAGGCGATCAGTAGCGAGGCGCAGCGCGTGCTCGGGCTGCTGCTGGCCGAGTTGCCGCTCAAGCGGGCGGCAGCGCTGGCTGCGGAAATCACCGGGGTGCGCAAGAACCTGCTGTACCAATTTGCCCTGGAAAAGCAGAAGGCTGAGTAGTGGCACGTTGATATAGCTGCCGGTATTGCTTGTTCTTAGGCGCGCGTGCCGTTAATCTTGACGGCGGAGAGTCGATCGGACAGTCGCTGCCTGTTTTTGTTCCGCAAGAACAGGGGGAGGAAAGTCCGGGCTCCATAGGGCAGAGTGCCAGGTAACGCCTGGGAGGCGCGAGCCTACGGAAAGTGCCACAGAAAATAACCGCCTAAGCACTTCGGTGCCGGTAAGGGTGAAAAGGTGCGGTAAGAGCGCACCGCACGGCTGGTAACAGTACGTGGCTAGGTAAACCCCACTCGGAGCAAGACCAAATAGGGTTCCATCAGGCGTGGCCCGCGTCGGAACCGGGTAGGTTGCTAGAGGCGTCCAGCGATGGCCGTCGTAGAGGAATGACTGTCCTCGACAAAACCCGGCTTACAGATCGACTCTCCACCTTCCTTCCCTGCTTGATTCGATAGCAGATGCTCTCTGGTAATACCGAAAAGATCTTACTCTTCATAAATCACTTTAACTTCGAACTCCATCGGCTTGTGTGGGTTTGATTTTTCTTGTGTTTTTTTCTCCTCGGCAGTCCTTCCCCCTTCCTTTAATGCGCTAAATCTCGGTCCTGTAAGGCTTTTCCTTCCGAACGTGCCTTGACGGTGCTGCGGGCGGATTCCTATAGTGTGCGCAAGTGGCAGAAAGTGGGATGAAGTGGGTTTTCTGGCACAAAAAAGATAACATTGTGGGGAATCGCAGCCGTGTTCCGCGGAGCCAACGCCGTCAGCCTCGATGCCAAGGGACGTCTCGCCATGCCGAGCCGGTACCGTGACGAGCTCGATTCGCGTTGCAATGGTCAGCTGATCGTGACCATCGACGCCGTTGACCCCTGCTTGTGTGTTTATCCCCTCGATGAGTGGGAACAGATAGAAGCCAAGTTGCGTGCCTTGCCATCGTTGCGTGAGGAAAACCGTCGCCTGCAGCGTCTGCTGATCGGTAACGCGGTTGACCTGGAGCTCGATGGCAGCGGGCGTTTCCTGGTGCCGCCCCGTTTGCGTGAGTACGCCAGGCTCGACAAGAAGGCGATGCTGGTGGGGCAACTGAACAAATTCCAGCTGTGGGATGAAGATGCCTGGAACGCGGTTTCGGCAGCCGACCTTGCAGCTATTCAACAACCGGGCGCCATGCCCGACGAATTGCGTGACCTGATCCTGTGACCATAGATAGCGGCTTCAACCACATTACCGTCCTGCTCGACGAGGCTGTCGAGGCATTGGCCCTGCGCGCCGACGGTTGCTATCTGGACGGCACCTTCGGCCGTGGCGGACACAGCCGGCTGATTCTCAGCAAGCTCGGGCCGCAAGGGCGGCTGCTGGGGTTCGACAAGGATCCACAGGCGATTGCCACCGGGCAAGCGCTGGCGGCCGAAGACGGCCGCTTTATCATTGTGCAGCGCAGCTTTGCCGAGCTGGGCGCGGAGGTGGCCGAGCGCGGCCTGCATGGCAAGGTCAGCGGCGTGTTGCTGGACCTGGGCGTGTCCTCGCCGCAGCTGGATGACCCCGAGCGCGGCTTCAGCTTCCTCAATGATGGCCCGCTGGACATGCGCATGAACCCAGACCAGGGCATCAGCGCCGCCGAGTTCATCGCCACGGCCCCTGAAGAAGAAATTGCCCGGGTATTCAAGGAATACGGCGAAGAGCGTTTCGCCAAGCGCATGGCCCGCGCCGTGGTGCAGCGCCGCGAACAGCAGCCGTTTACCCGCACCGGCGATCTCGCCGAAGTGCTGAAAGTGGCCAACCCGGCCTGGGAGAAGGGCAAGAACCCGGCGACCCGTGCGTTTCAGGGCCTGCGCATTCACGTCAATAACGAACTCGGTGACCTCGAGGCGGGTCTGGAAGCCGCGATCGATGCGCTGGAAGTGGGGGGCCGCCCGGCGGGGATCAGCTTCCATTCGCTGGAAGACCGCATCGTCAAGCTGTTCATGCGCAAGTTGGCCAAGGGCGAGGCTGACAACCTGCCGCGCAACCTGCCGGGACAGCACAGGGGCTTCGAACCGAAAAACCGGCTCATCGGCAAGGCGCAGGTCGCCTCCGACGCCGAGCTCAAGGCCAACCCGCGGGCGCGCAGCGCCGTCATGCGAGTGGCGGAGAAGCTGCGGTGAGCAGGTTGTTTGCCAAGCCCTTGCCAGGCGGAAGCTTCCTGATGCTTCTGCTGTTCGTTGCCGTGCTGGTTTCGGCCATCGCCGTGTCCTACAGCGCGCACTGGAACCGTCAGTTGCTCAATACCCTGTACGGTGAGCTGAACGAGCGCGACAAGGCGCAGGCCGAGTGGGGCCGGCTGATCCTCGAGCAAAGCACCTGGACGGCTGCCAGTCGTATCGAAAGCCTGGCTTCCGAGCAGCTGAAGATGCGCGTGCCCTCCGCTGACGAAGTACGGATGGTGGCGCCATGATGAAGCTCGAAGGTGCACTGTACCCTTGGCGCTTCCGCGTGGTGATCGGCTTGCTGGCAGTCATGGTCGGTGCCATCTGCTGGCGCATCATCGACCTGCAGGTGGTCGACCGTGACTTCCTCAAGGGCCAGGGCGATGCACGCAGCCTGCGTCATATTCCCATCCCGGCACACCGCGGCCTGATCACCGACCGTAACGGCGAGCCACTGGCTGTCAGTACTCCGGTCACCACCCTGTGGGCCAACCCCAAGGAAATGCAGGCGTCCAAGGATCGCTGGCCACAGCTGGCCGCTGCATTGGGCCAGAACCCGCAACAGCTGACCGAGCGCCTGACCCAGCAGGCCAATAAAGAGTTCATCTACCTGGTCCGGGGTCTGACCCCGGAACAGGGCCAGCACGTGCTCGACCTGAAAGTACCGGGCGTGTACGGCCTGGAAGAATTCCGCCGCTTCTATCCGGCCGGTGATGTCACAGCGCATATGGTCGGCTTCACCGACCTCGACGACCACGGTCGCGAAGGGGTGGAGCTGGCCTATGACGAGTGGCTGGCCGGAGTGCCCGGCAAACGGCAGGTGATCAAGGACCGGCGCGGCCGGCTGATCAAGGACATCCAGGTAACCAAGAACGCCAAGGCCGGAAAGACCTTGGCGTTGTCGATAGACCTGCGCCTGCAGTACCTGGCTACCCGTGAATTGCGCAATGCCATTGCCGAGCAGGACGCCAAGGCCGGCAGCCTGGTGATCATGGACGTCAAGACCGGCGAGGTCCTGGCCATGGTCAACCAGCCGACCTACAACCCTAACAACCGCCGCAGCATGTTCCCGGCCGCCATGCGTAACCGGGCGATCATCGACGTGTTCGAACCGGGCTCCACGGTCAAGCCGATTTCCATGAGCGCGGCGCTGCAGAGTGGCCGCTGGAAGCCGACCGACAAGGTCGAGGTGTACCCGGGCAGCCTGCAGATCGGTCGCTACACCATCAAGGACGTGTCCAAGAGCGAGGGGCCGATCCTCGACCTGACCGGCATCCTGATCAACTCCAGTAACGTCGGCATGAGCAAGATCGCCTTCGACATCGGTGGCGAGGCCATCTACCGGGTCATGTCCCAGGTCGGCCTGGGCCAGTACACCGGCCTTGGCTTCCCTGGCGAACGCGTCGGCAACCTGCCCAACCACCGCGAATGGCGCAAGGCCGAGACTGCGACCCTGTCCTATGGCTATGGCGTGTCGGTAACCGCCCTGCAGCTGGTGCATGCCTACGCGGCGCTGGCCAACGACGGCAAAATGGTGCCGCTGTCAATCCTCAAGGTCGACAAGGCACCGGAAGCGGTGCAGGCCATTCCGAAGGAAACCGCCGAAACCATCCAGGGCATGCTGCAGCAGGTGATCGAAGCACCGCGCGGCGTGTTCCGCGCCCAGGTGCCGTTCTACCACGTGGCCGGCAAGTCCGGTACCGCGCGCAAGGCGACCGTGGGTTCCAAAGGTTACACCGAGAACGCCTACCGCTCGCTGTTCGCCGGCTTCGGGCCGATGAGCGACCCGCGCTACGCGATCGTCGTGGTCATCGATGAGCCGGGCAAGGGTGGCTACTTCGGTGGCCTGGTTTCGGCGCCGGTGTTCAGCAAGGTCATGTCCGGCACCCTGCGGCTGATGAACGTGCCGCCGGACAACCTGCCGCCACCAGCCCCCGTCGTACAACCGCAAGTCACTGCCGCAGCAGCCGCCAAGGGAGGGCGTGGATGATGACAATGCCATTGAGCAAGCTTTTCGCCTACGCCAGCCGTGACCCGCTGATCCGTGAACTGACCTTGGACAGCCGCAACGTGCGCCCGGGTGACCTGTTCCTGGCTGTGCCAGGTGCCAAGGTCGATGGCCGCGAGCATATCGCCGATGCCCTGGCCCGTGGCGCTGCCGCCGTGGCCTACGAAGAGCAGGGCGCCAACGTGCTGCCGCTGACCGAGGTGCCGCTGATCCCGGTCAAAGGCCTGATCGCCCAGCTGTCGGATATCGCCGGTCGCTTCTATGGCGAACCGAGCCGCCAGCTGGACCTGGTGGGCGTGACCGGCACCAACGGCAAGACCAGCGTCACCCAGCTGGTGGCCCAGGCCCTTGATCTGCTCGGCCGGCGATGCGGCCTGATCGGCACCCTGGGTACCGGCTTCTACGGTGAACTACAGAGCGGTCGCCTGACCACGCCGGACCCGATCGCCGTGCAGTCGACGCTCAACGACCTGAAAAAGGCCGGCGCCAAGGCTGTGGCCATGGAGGTTTCCTCCCACGCCCTGGAGCAGGGCCGTGTCGCTGCGCTGGAGTTCGACATCGCGGTGATGACCAACCTGTCCCGCGATCACCTCGACTACCACGGCAGCATGGAGGCCTACGAGGCCGCCAAGGCCAAGTTGTTCGCCTGGCCGAGCCTGCGCTGCCAGGTGGTCAACCTGGACGATGCCTTCGGTCGCCGGCTGGCTGACGACTTTGCCCGGCGGCCGAGTTTCGACCATATCGAGACCCGCTTGCTCAGCTACAGCCTGGAAAACCCGGACGCCTCGCTGTTCTGCCGGGAAGCGCTGTTCAGTGACGATGGCGTGCGGGCCACCCTGGTCACTGCCCAGGGCGAGCGTACCTTGCGCAGCCAGCTGCTGGGCCGCTTCAACCTCAGCAACATGCTCGCCGCCGTGGCCACCCTGCTGGCGCTGGACTATGCGCTGGACGAAATCCTCGAGGTCACCCCGCAACTGCAGGGTCCGGTAGGCCGCATGCAGCGCCTGGGCGGTGGTGACAAGCCGCTGGTGGTGGTCGACTACGCGCATACCCCGGACGCCCTCGAGAAAGTGCTCGAAGCCCTGCGCCCGCACGCTCACGGCAAGCTGTTGTGCCTGTTCGGTTGCGGTGGCGACCGTGATCGCGGCAAGCGCCCGCTGATGGCCGAAGTGGCCGAGCGCCTGGCCGACCGCGTGCTGGTCACCGACGACAACCCGCGTACCGAAGACCCGCTGCGTATCTTCGACGACATCCGCCCTGGTTTCACCAAGCCTGACCGCGTCGAGTTCGTTGCAGGCCGTGGCGAGGCCATCGCGCACCTGATCGCCACCGCTGCTGCCAACGACGTGATCGTGCTGGCGGGCAAGGGGCATGAGGATTACCAGGAGATCAATGGCCAGCGCCATGCGTTCTCCGACCTGATCGAAGCCGAGAAGGCACTTGCAGCCTGGGAGGCGCCACATGCTTAAGCCGATGTCACTCAGCCAGCTGACCACAGCACTGGGTGGTCAGCAGATAGGTACAGACGCGACGTTCACCGGCGTCAGTATCGACAGCCGTAGTGTCAGCGCCGGGCAATTGTTCGTCGCCCTGGCTGGCCCGCGTTTCGATGGCCATGACTACCTGACCGATGTGAAGGCCAAGGGCGCCGTGGCGGCGTTGGTCGAACGCGAAGTGACCGAGGTCGACCTGCCGCAGCTGCTGGTCGCCGACTGCCGCCTGGCCCTCGGCCAGCTTGGCGCGCTGAACCGTGCAGCCTTCGACAAGCCGGTGGTGGCCATTACCGGTTCCAGCGGCAAGACTACGGTCAAGGAGATGCTGGCCAGCATCCTGCGTACCCGTGGCCTGGTACATGCCACCCGCGGCAACCTCAACAACGACCTCGGCGCGCCGCTGACCCTGCTGGAGATTGCCCCCGAGCACAGCGCCGCAGTGATCGAGCTGGGCGCTTCGCGGATTGGCGAGATCCGCTACACCGTAGGTCTGACCCGGCCGCAGGTGGTCATCATCAACAACGCCGGTACCGCCCACGTCGGCGAGTTCGGCGGCCCGGAGAAGATCGTCGAAGCCAAGGGTGAAATCCTCGAAGGCCTGGTCGAGGGCGGTACCGCCATCCTCAACCTGGCGGACAAGGCGTTCGATATCTGGCGCAAGCGCGCCGGCAACCACCGCATTGTCAGCTTTGCCCTGGACAACCCGCAGGCCGACTTCCACGCCAGCGACATCGGGCGTGACGCCCGTGGCTGCCCGTCGTTCACCTTGCACGGGCCTGACGGCAGCGTGCCGGTGCAGCTGAACCTGCTGGGCACGCACAACGTCAGCAACGCCCTGGCCGCTGCCGCTGCAGCGCATGCCGTTGGTCTGAGCCTGAGCGGTATTGCTGCCGGTCTGGCTGCCGTGCAACCAGTCAAGGGGCGTACCGTAGCGCAGATCGCAGCGAACGGTGTGCGGGTGATCGACGACAGTTACAACGCAAATCCCACCTCCATGTGCGCAGCCGTTGATATACTCGCCGGCTTTTCCGGGCGCACCGTTCTGGTGCTTGGAGATATCGGCGAACTGGGGCAATGGGCGGAAGACGGCCACCGTCAGGTGGGCGCTTACGCGCGAGGCAAGGTCGACGCTCTTTATGCAGTGGGGCTCAACATGGCCCATGCGGTGAAAGCGTTCGGCGCCAATGGGCACCATTTCGCTACTCAAGCTGAGCTGATCGACGCAGTTAGTGCCGAGAATGCCAGCGACACCACTATCTTGATCAAGGGCTCGCGCAGCGCTGCGATGGAAAACGTCGTGGCGGCATTGTGCGGTGCCAGCGGGGAGAAACATTAATGCTGCTGCTGTTGGCCGAGTATCTGCAACAGTTCCACAAAGGCTTCGCGGTCTTCCAGTACCTGTCCCTGCGCGGGATCCTTGGTGTACTGACCGCGTTGTCGCTGGCGCTGTGGCTGGGGCCGTGGATGATCCGTACCCTGCAAATCCGCCAGATCGGCCAGGCCGTACGTAACGACGGCCCGCAATCGCACCTGTCCAAATCCGGCACCCCGACCATGGGTGGCGCGCTGATCCTGTCGGCCATTGCCGTCAGCACCCTGCTGTGGGCCGACCTGACCAACCGTTACGTGTGGGTGGTGCTGATCGTGACCCTGGCCTTCGGTGCCATTGGCTGGGTCGACGACTACCGCAAGGTGATCGAGAAGAATTCGCGGGGCCTGCCAAGCCGCTGGAAGTACTTCTGGCAGTCGGTGTTTGGCCTGGCTGCGGCCGTGTTCCTGTACAAGACCGCGCCGACCAGCGTCGAGACCACGCTGATCCTGCCGTTCATCAAGGATGTCACCATTCCACTGGGCATCGGCTTCGTCGTGCTGACCTACTTCGTCATCGTCGGCTCGAGCAACGCGGTCAACCTCACCGACGGCCTCGACGGCCTGGCGATCATGCCGACGGTGATGGTCGGCGGCGCCCTGGGCATCTTCTGCTACCTGTCGGGTAACGTGAAGTTCGCCGAATACCTGCTGATTCCCTACGTGCCGGGCTCCGGCGAGCTGATCGTGTTCTGCGGCGCCCTGATCGGTGCCGGCCTGGGCTTCCTGTGGTTCAACACCTACCCGGCCCAGGTGTTCATGGGTGACGTCGGCGCACTGGCGCTGGGCGCCGCGCTGGGCACCATCGCCGTGATCGTCCGCCAGGAGATCGTGCTGTTCATCATGGGCGGCGTGTTCGTCATGGAAACCCTGTCGGTGGTGATCCAGGTCGCCTCCTTCAAGCTGACCGGCAAACGCGTGTTCCGCATGGCGCCGATCCACCACCACTTTGAACTCAAAGGCTGGCCGGAGCCACGGGTGATCGTCCGCTTCTGGATCATCACCGTGATCCTGGTGCTGATCGGCCTTGCAACCCTGAAACTGAGGTAGATGAGCGTGTCTCTGATCGCTTCCGACCAATTCCGCATCGTTGTCGGCCTCGGCAAGAGCGGCATGTCCCTGGTTCGCTTCCTGGCGAGCCGGGGCATTGCCTTTGCGGTCGCCGACACTCGCGAGCAACCGCCGGAACTGGACACCCTGCGCCGTGATTACCCGCAGGTGGAAGTGCGCTGTGGTGAGCTGGACGTGGACTTCCTGTGCCGCGCCAACGAGCTGTACGTGAGCCCCGGCCTGGCCCTGGCCACGCCGGCGCTGCAGCAGGCGGCGGCGCGTGGCGTGAAGCTGTCGGGTGACATCGAACTGTTCGCCCGCCATGCCAAGGCGCCGATCATTGCCATCAGTGGTTCCAACGCCAAGAGCACCGTGACCACCCTGGTCGGCGACATGGCCGCCAAGGCCGGCAAGCGCGTCGCGGTCGGCGGTAACCTCGGTACCCCGGCGCTGGACCTGCTGGCCGACGACGTCGAGCTGTACGTGCTGGAACTGTCCAGCTTCCAGCTGGAAACCACCGACCAGCTCAACGCTGAAGTGGCGACCGTGCTGAACATCAGCGAAGACCACATGGACCGTTACAGCGGCCTGCCGGCCTACCACCTGGCCAAGCACCGGATCTTCCGTGGCGCGCGCCAGGTCGTGGTCAACCGCCAGGACGCGCTGAGCCGACCGCTGCCGGTGGAAGGCCGCCCGTGCTGGACCTTCGGCCTCAACCAGCCGGACTTCAAGGCCTTTGGCCTGCGTGAAGTCGACGGCGAGAAATACCTGGCGTTCGAGTTCCAGCTGCTGATGCCGGTGCGCGAGCTGAAGATTCGTGGCGCCCACAACCAGAGCAACGCGCTGGCGGCGCTGGCCCTGGGGCATGCTGCCGGCCTACCGTTCGAACCCATGCTCGAAGCCCTGCGCGAGTTCACCGGGCTGGCTCACCGTTGCCAGTGGGTACGCGAGCGCAACGGGGTGAACTGGTACGACGATTCCAAGGCCACCAACGTCGGTGCCGCCCTGGCTGCCATCGAAGGCCTGGGCGCCGATATCGAGGGCAAGCTGGTGCTGATTGCCGGTGGTGATGGCAAGGGGGCCGATTTCGCCGCACTGCGCGAGCCGGTCCAGCGCTTCTGCCGCGCCGTGGTGCTGCTTGGCCGTGATGCCGAGCGCCTGGCCCAAGCCCTTGGCGATGGCGTGCCGCTGGTGCGGGTCAGGACGCTTGACGAGGCCGTGCAGCAATGCGCCGAACTGGCCCAGGCCGGCGATGCCGTGCTGCTGTCGCCGGCCTGCGCCAGCCTCGACATGTTCCGCAACTTCGAAGAACGCGGGCGCCTGTTCGCCCAGGCAGCAGGAGGCCTTGCATGATCTTTGGCATCCTCAAGCCGTACCCGTCGCCGCTGATCAGCGGTCGAGGCATCGACCTGGACTTCCCGATGCTTGCCGGCTGCCTGGCATTGCTGGGCCTGGGCCTGGTGATGATCACCTCGGCCTCTTCGGAAGTGGCTGCGGTGCAGTCGGGCAATCCGCTTTATCACATGTTCCGCCACCTGGTGTACGTCTTCCTTGGCCTGGTGGCCTGTGGCGCGACCATGATGGTGCCGATCGCCACCTGGCAGCGCATGGGCTTCATGATGCTGCTGGGCGCCTTCGGCTTGCTGGTGCTGGTGCTGGTGCCTGGTATTGGCCGTGAAGTGAACGGTTCCATGCGCTGGATCGGTTTCAGCTTCTTCAACGTGCAGCCTTCGGAAATTGCCAAGGTGTTCGTGGTCGTGTACCTGGCCGGCTACCTGGTACGTCGGCAGACCGAGGTGCGTGAAACCTGGATGGGCTTCTTCAAGCCGTTCATCGTGCTGCTGCCCATGGCTGCCCTGCTGCTGATGGAGCCGGACTTCGGCGCCACCGTGGTGATGATGGGCGCGGCGGCTGCCATGTTGTTCCTTGGCGGTGTCGGGCTGTTCCGCTTCAGCCTGATGGTTGTGCTGGCGGTGGTGGCGGTGTTCGTCCTGGTACAGGCGCAGCCTTACCGCATGGCGCGCCTGATCACCTTCACCGACCCGTGGTCTGATCAGTTCGGCTCGGGCTACCAGCTGACCCAGGCGCTGATTGCCTTCGGCCGTGGCGAGTGGCTGGGCGTTGGCCTGGGCAACAGCGTGCAGAAGCAGTTCTACCTGCCGGAAGCGCACACCGACTTCGTGTTCTCGGTCCTCGCCGAGGAGCTCGGTGTAGTCGGTTCGCTGCTGACCATCGCACTGTTCGTGTTCGTTACCGTACGGGCCCTGTACATCGGCCTGTGGGCCGAAAAGGCCAAGCAGTTCTTTGCCGCCTATGTCGCGTTCGGGCTGGCCTTCCTGTGGATTGGCCAGTTCCTGATCAACATCGGCGTGAACGTCGGCCTGCTGCCGACCAAGGGTCTGACCCTGCCGTTCCTCAGTTACGGCGGCAGCTCGCTGGTGATCTGCTGTGCCTGCGTGGGCCTGTTGCTGCGCATCGAGTGGGAAAGCCGCACGCATCTGGGTAGCGAGGAACACGAATTCAGCGAAAGCGATTTTGCCGAGGAGACCAGTCATGGCCGCTGACGGCAAAAACGTACTGATCATGGCTGGCGGCACCGGGGGCCACGTGTTCCCGGCGCTGGCCTGCGCCCGTGAGTTCCAGGCCCGCGGTTACAGCGTGCACTGGCTGGGCACCCCGCGTGGTATCGAGAACGAGCTGGTGCCCCAGGCTGGCCTGCCGTTGCACCTGATCCAGGTCAGCGGCCTGCGCGGCAAGGGCAAGCTGTCGTTGCTCAAGGCGCCGTTCACCCTGGTCAAGGCCGTGCTGCAGGCACGGCGCATCATCCGCCAGCTTGAGCCGGTATGCGTGCTGGGCTTTGGCGGCTACGTCACCGGCCCCGGCGGCGTGGCCGCGCGGCTGTGCGGCGTGCCGCTGGTGATCCACGAGCAGAATGCCCGTGCCGGTACCGCCAATCGGTTGCTGGTGCCACTCTCTGCGCGGGTCTGCGAAGCTTTCCCGGACACCTTCGAGGCCAGCGACAAACGCCGCACCACCGGCAACCCGGTGCGCCCGGAGCTGTTCATGGACGCGCAGCGCGCGCCCCTGGTCGAGCGTCGCGCGCGCCTGTTGGTGCTCGGTGGCAGCCTGGGCGCGGAACCATTGAACAAATTGTTGCCTAAGGCCCTGTCCGAAGTGCCCGCTGCGCTGCGGCCAGAGGTGTTCCACCAGGCCGGCAAGCAACACGCGCCGATTACCGCCGAGCGTTACCGCGAGGCTGGTGTCGAGGCTCAGGTAGAGCCCTTCATCAAGGACATGGCCCAGGCCTATGGCTGGGCCGACATGGTGGTGTGCCGGGCCGGCGCCCTGACCGTCAGCGAGCTGGCGGCAGCGGGCCTGCCTTCGCTGCTGGTGCCATTGCCCCACGCCATCGACGACCACCAGACCCACAACGCCCAATATCTGGCCCGGGAAGGTGCTGCCTTCCTCATGCCGCAAGCGACAACTGGCGCAGCGCAGCTCGCTGAACGCCTGAACGAGGTGCTGATGCAACCCGAGAAACTCAACGTCATGGCAGGCACCGCGCGGCGCCTGGCCAAACCTGCTGCAACCAGCACCGTGGTCGATATCTGCCTGGAGGTGGTCCATGGTTGAGAGCCAGAAAGCCATGCCCCAGCCGAAAATGGGCCGCATCCGCCGTATCCACTTCGTCGGTATTGGCGGCGTGGGCATGTGCGGCATCGCCGAAGTGTTGCTGAACCTGGGCTATGAAGTGTCCGGTTCCGACCTGAAAGCCTCGCCGGTTACCGAGCGTCTGGAATCGTTCGGCGCCGAGATCTTCGTCGGGCACCGCGCCGAGAACGCCGCTACCGCCGACGTGCTGGTGGTGTCCAGCGCGATCAACCCGGCCAACCCGGAAGTCGCCACCGCGCTGGAACGGCGCATTCCGGTGGTGCCGCGTGCCGAGATGCTCGCCGAACTGATGCGTTACCGCCATGGCGTGGCCGTTGCCGGTACCCACGGCAAGACCACCACCACCAGCCTGCTGGCCTCGGTATTCGCCGCCGGCGGCCTGGACCCGACCTTCGTCATCGGTGGCCGCCTGACGGCTGCCGGGACCAATGCCCAGCTGGGCACCAGCCGCTACCTGATCGCCGAAGCAGACGAAAGCGACGCCAGCTTCCTGCACCTGCAGCCGATGGTGGCCGTGGTCACCAACATCGACGCCGACCACATGGCGACCTACGAAGGCGACTTCAACAAGCTGAAGAAAACCTTCGTCGAGTTCCTCCACAACCTGCCGTTCTACGGCTTGGCCGTGATGTGCCTGGACGACCCGGTGGTGCGCGAGATCCTGCCGCAGGTCAAGCGCCCGACCGTGACCTACGGCTTCAGCGAAGAAGCCGACGTACGCGCCATCAACGTACGCCAGCAGGGCATGCAGACCCATTTCACCGTGCTGCGGCGTGACCGCGAGCCGCTGGAAGTGTCGGTGAACATGCCCGGCAACCACAACGTGCTCAATGCCTTGGCCACCATCGCCATCGCCACTGACGAAGGCATCACCGACGAGGCCATCGTCCAGGGCCTGTCCGGCTTCCAGGGCGTCGGTCGGCGCTTCCAGGTGTACGGCGAACTGCCGGTCGAAGGCGGCAGCGTGATGCTGGTCGACGACTACGGCCACCACCCGACCGAAGTGGCGGCGGTGATCAAGGCCGTGCGCGGTGGCTGGCCAAGCCGCCGCCTGGTGATCGTCTACCAGCCGCACCGCTACAGCCGCACCCGCGACCTGTACGACGATTTCGTCCAGGTGCTGGGCGATGCCAACGTGCTGCTGCTGATGGAAGTCTACCCAGCGGGTGAAGAGCCGATTCCCGGCGCCGACAGCCGCCAGCTGTGCCACAGCATCCGCCAGCGCGGCAAGCTGGACCCGATCTACATCGAACGTGGCGTCGAGCTGGCGCCACTGGTCAAGCCACTGCTGCGCGCTGGCGACATCCTGATCTGCCAGGGTGCCGGTGATGTCGGCGGGCTGGCCCCGCAATTGATGAAAAGCCCGCTGTTCGCAGGCGCCAAGCAGGAGAAGTCGAAATGACCAGCGCCTACGAAAAACTGCACTCGACCTTGGACGTCAAGGCGTTCGGCCGCGTCGCGGTGCTGTACGGCGGCAAGAGTGCCGAGCGTGAAGTGTCGTTGAAGTCCGGCGCTGCGGTTATCGACGCGCTTAGCACCGCCGGTGTCGACGTCGTCGCCATCGACGTAGGTGACGACCTGCTCGAGCGCCTGCAGAGCGAGCAGATCGACCGCGCCTTCATCATCCTCCACGGCCGTGGCGGTGAAGACGGCAGCATGCAAGGCCTGCTCGAATGCCTGGGCATCCCCTACACCGGCAGCGGCATCCTCGCTTCGGCACTGGCCATGGACAAGCTGCGCACCAAGCAGGTGTGGCAGAGCCTGGGCATTCCGACACCGCGCCACGCGGTGCTGGGCAGCGAACACGATTGCGTTGCCGCCGGCACGGAACTGGGCTTCCCCCTGATCGTCAAACCGGCCCATGAAGGTTCGAGTATCGGCATGGCCAAGGTGAACAGCGTGGAAGAGCTGGTCGCCGCCTGGAAAGATGCCGCCAAGTACGATTCGCAAGTCCTGGTCGAGCAATGGATCCACGGCCCGGAGTTCACCGTCGCGGTATTGCGCGGCCAGGTGCTGCCGCCGATCGCCCTGGGCACGCCGCACGTGTTCTACGACTACGACGCCAAGTACATCGCCAACGATACCCAGTACCGCATCCCGTGCGGCCTGGACAGTGTCAAGGAACAGGAACTGATCGACCTGACCGCGCGCGCCTGCGATGCCATCGGCATCGAAGGCTGGGGGCGGCTGGACGTGATGCAGGACGAGCAGGGCCGGTTCTGGCTGCTCGAAGTCAACACCGCACCCGGCATGACCGACCATAGCCTGGTGCCCATGGCGGCTCGCGCGGCCGGCCTGGACTTCCAGCAGCTGGTGCTGGCGATCCTGGCCGAAAGCGTGGCGACGCGAGGTTAACCATCATGCAAGGCGCGATGATACGTCAGCAGCAACCCGTTACCGGCCGTAGCAAGCCGGTGCCGCGTGGTGCCAGCCGGCTGGTGGCCGACGAGCCCGTATCGGCGCGCCTGCCGCGGCCTAGCCTGGGCGGGCTGAAGCGCCTGCTGTGGCCGGTGGTGCTGGTGGCCGCCGGCTTTGGTGCCTATGAAGGCGCCATTCGCCTGATGCCGTACGCTGACCGGCCGATCACCAAGATCGACGTGCAGGGCGACCTCAGCTACATCAGCCAGCAGTCGGTGCAGCAACGTATTGCGCCGTACGTCGCGGCGAGCTTTTTCAGTGTCGACCTGCCGGCGATGCGTGCCGAGCTCGAGCAGATGCCGTGGATCGCCCATGCCGAAGTGCGCCGGGTGTGGCCCGACGAGGTGGTGATCCACCTGGAAGAACAGTTGCCGGTAGCACGCTGGGGTGACGAAGCCTTGCTCAACAACCAGGGCCAGGCCTTCACCCCGCGCGAACTGGCCAACTACGAGCACCTGCCGCAGCTGGCCGGGCCGCAGCGTGCGCAGCAACAAGTCATGCAGCAGTATCAGGTATTGAGCCAGATGCTGCGCCCCTTGGGCTTTTCCATCGCTCGCCTGGAGCTGCGCGAGCGAGGCAGCTGGTTCCTGACCACCGGTGCTAGCAGCGCCGGGCCGGGTATCGAGCTGCTGTTGGGGCGCGACCATCTGGTGGAGAAGATGCGCCGTTTCATTGCCATTTACGACAAGACCCTTAAAGAGCAGATCACCAACATCGCCCGCATCGATCTGCGATACGCCAACGGACTTGCCGTTGGATGGCGGGAACCGATTGCACCGACGACGGCCCAACCCGCCGTTGCGAAGAATTAGAGAGAGGCAGGACCATGGCAAACGCGCATAGCGGCAAAATGATCGTCGGGCTGGACATCGGCACCTCCAAGGTGGTGGCGCTGGTGGGCGAAGTGGGCGAGGACGGCACCCTGGAAATCGTCGGGATCGGTACCCATCCGTCCCGCGGCCTGAAAAAAGGCGTGGTGGTTAACATCGAGTCCACCGTGCAGTCGATCCAGCGCGCTGTCGAAGAAGCGCAACTGATGGCCGGCTGCCGCATCCACTCGGCGTTCGTTGGCGTGGCCGGCAACCACATCCGCAGCCTGAACTCCCACGGCATCGTCGCCATTCGCGACCGCGAGGTCAGCCTGGCTGACCTGGAACGTGTGCTCGATGCCGCCCAGGCCGTCGCCATCCCGGCTGACCAGCGGGTGCTGCACACCCTGCCGCAGGACTACGTGATCGACAACCAGGAAGGCGTGCGCGAGCCGCTGGGTATGTCTGGCGTGCGTCTGGAAGCCAAGGTCCATGTGGTCACCTGTGCGGTCAACGCGGCGCAGAACATCGAGAAGTGCGTACGCCGCTGTGGCCTGGAGATCGACGACATCATCCTCGAGCAGCTGGCCTCGGCCTACTCGGTGCTGACCGACGATGAAAAAGAGCTGGGCGTGTGCCTGGTGGACATCGGCGGCGGCACCACCGATATCGCCATCTTCACCGAGGGCGCGATTCGTCACACCGCGGTGATCCCGATCGCTGGCGACCAGGTGACCAACGACATCGCCATGGCCCTGCGCACGCCGACCCAGTACGCCGAAGAAATCAAGATCCGCTACGCCTGCGCCTTGGCCAAGCTGGCCGGTGCCGGCGAGACCATCAAGGTGCCGAGCGTGGGCGACCGCCCACCGCGCGAGCTGTCGCGCCAGGCCCTGGCCGAGGTGGTGGAGCCGCGTTACGACGAGCTCTTCACCCTGATCCAGGCCGAGCTGCGCCGCAGCGGCTACGAGGACCTGGTGCCGGCCGGCATCGTCCTCACCGGCGGCACCGCGAAGATGGAAGGCGCCGTGGAGCTGGCCGAGGAAATCTTCCACATGCCGGTACGCCTGGGCGTGCCGCACAGCGTTCGGGGGCTGAGCGACGTGGTTCGCAACCCGATCTATTCCACCGGCGTGGGCTTGCTCACCTACGGCCTGCAGAAGCAGACCGAAGACCTGCCCCTGACCGGTAACAGCAGCAACAACAGCTATGGCGATGAACCGAAGGCTCCGGTGCTTGAACGCTTCAAGCGCTGGGTCCAGGGCAACTTCTAAGTTTCAAAGCAGTAGTGGTAGGCGCGACAACTAGAGAACTGTAAGGAGAGGGAAAATGTTCGAGCTCGTAGACAACGTCCCGCAAAGCCCGGTCATCAAGGTGATCGGCGTTGGCGGTGGTGGCGGCAACGCCGTCAACCACATGGTCAAGAGCAGCATCGAAGGCGTGGAGTTCATTTGCGCCAACACCGATGCCCAGGCGCTGAAAAACATCGGCGCGCGCACCATCCTGCAATTGGGCACTGGCGTGACCAAGGGCCTGGGTGCCGGTGCCAACCCGGAAGTCGGCCGCCAGGCCGCGCTGGAAGACCGTGAGCGCATCGCTGAAGTGTTGCAGGGCACCAACATGGTGTTCATCACCACTGGCATGGGCGGCGGTACCGGTACAGGTGCTGCGCCGATCATCGCCGAAGTGGCCAAGGAAATGGGCATTCTCACCGTTGCCGTGGTGACCCGTCCGTTCCCGTTCGAAGGCCGCAAGCGCATGCAGATCGCCGATGAAGGCATCCGCATGCTGGCCGAAAGCGTCGACTCGCTGATCACCATCCCCAACGAGAAGCTGCTGACCATCCTGGGCAAGGATGCCAGCCTGCTGTCCGCCTTCGCCAAGGCTGACGACGTTCTCGCCGGTGCGGTGCGCGGTATTTCCGACATCATCAAGCGCCCGGGCATGATCAACGTCGACTTCGCCGACGTGCGCACCGTGATGGGTGAAATGGGCATGGCCATGATGGGTACCGGCTGCGCCAGCGGCCCGAACCGTGCGCGCGAAGCGACCGAAGCGGCCATCCGCAACCCGCTGCTGGAAGACGTCAACCTGCAGGGCGCCCGCGGCATCCTGGTCAACATCACCGCCGGCCCGGACCTGTCGCTGGGTGAGTACTCCGACGTGGGTAGCATCATCGAAGCCTTCGCCTCCGACCATGCCATGGTCAAGGTCGGCACGGTGATCGACCCGGACATGCGTGACGAGCTGCACGTGACCGTAGTGGCCACTGGCCTGGGCGCGCGCATCGAGAAGCCTGTGAAGGTGGTCGACAATACCCTGCAGACTGCCCAGCAGGCGTATGAAGCATCCAACCCGGCGCCGGTTCGCCAGGAGCAGCCTGCGGTCAACTACCGCGACCTGGAGCGCCCGACCGTGATGCGCAACCAGGCCCATGCAGGCGCTGCTGCAGCGGCTAAACTCAACCCGCAGGACGACCTGGACTACCTCGATATCCCGGCATTCCTGCGTCGCCAGGCTGATTAATGGAATTTATCAGGGGTATAAAGGTGATTGGTATTCATCAAAGGTTGGGTCTGTTATCATCCCCAGCCTTTGTTGATACCTGTTCGCAATTTGCGCTGAAGCGGCCAATGCCATGATTAAACAACGCACCCTGAAGAATACCATCCGTGCCACAGGTGTCGGCCTGCACTCCGGGGAGAAGGTTTACCTGACCCTCAAGCCTGCACCTGTTGACACCGGCATCGTCTTCCGCCGCGCCGACCTCGACCCTGTGGTCGAAATCCCGGCGCGCGCGGCCAACGTCGGCGAGACAACCATGTCGACGACGCTGGTCAACGGTGACGTCAAGGTCGATACGGTCGAGCACCTGCTCTCCGCCATGGCGGGCCTGGGCATCGATAACGCCTACGTCGAGCTCTCCGCCTCGGAAGTGCCGATCATGGATGGCAGCGCCGGACCCTTTGTATTCCTGATTCAGTCTGCCGGCCTGGAAGAACAGGACGCAGCCAAGAAGTTCATCCGCATCCTGCGCGAGGTTACCGTGGAAGAGGGCGACAAGCGCGCCACTTTCCTGCCTTTCGACGGGTTCAAGGTGAGCTTCGAGATCGACTTCGATCACCCGGTGCTTCGCAACCGGACCCAGAGCGCCAGCGTCGACTTTTCCAGCACCTCGTTCGTGAAGGAAGTCAGCCGCGCGCGTACTTTCGGTTTCATGCGTGACATCGAATACCTGCGCAAGCACAACCTTGCGCTGGGTGGCAGTGTCGAGAATGCCATCGTGGTCGATGAGGACGGCGTGCTCAACGAAGACGGCCTTCGTTACGAAGACGAATTCGTCAAGCACAAGATCCTCGACGCCATCGGCGACCTCTACCTGCTGGGCAACAGCCTGATCGGCGAGTTCAAGGGCTTCAAGTCCGGCCACGCGCTGAACAACCAGCTGTTGCGCAAG
This sequence comes from Pseudomonas sp. Marseille-Q3773, assembly GCF_916618955.1. Classification (NCBI taxonomy): domain Bacteria; kingdom Pseudomonadati; phylum Pseudomonadota; class Gammaproteobacteria; order Pseudomonadales; family Pseudomonadaceae; genus Pseudomonas; species Pseudomonas sp. Marseille-Q3773. Next base: position 3,428,591 of record NZ_OU745390.1, on the reverse strand, counting down.
CTGATTGCCGAAACCGATGCCTGGGAAGTGGTCACTTTCGAAGATGCCAGTACGGCACCGATCTCCTACATGCGCCCTGTTGCGGCCGTGTAAGTTCGAACACTCTCTAGTTCATTAAGGCCACCTTCGGGTGGCCTTTTTTATTGCTTGTCTTCCGCGTGCGCGGCCAACCGTTCCAGCGCTGCGCGCAGCCTTGGGTCGGTGATGCCCTCGGCGGTGTCGCGCAGGCTCTCGGCCGCACGGGGCGACAGCTCGGCGGCGTGGGTTCCGCGTTTGGCGGGGACCAGGGGCGGTTGGACCTTGAACAGGATCCGGGTGAGGTTGCCGAACGCTTCCATGGCTTGCAGCTGGCGCTGCAGGCGCTTCTGCTGGTAGCGCAGGCGGGTCGCCCAATGGCCATCGGTGACTACCAGCAACAACGTGCCATCGCGCCACGACGCGACATGGCAATGCTCGCGTGCGGCTGGTTGCAGCTGGCTTTCCAGCAGGCGTTGCAGGTGTTCCAGGCGCTCCGCCTGGTTCAGCAACAGGCGCAACGGACGGACCTGGCGCAGCAGGGCAGAAGGCGGTTGAGCGGGGGAGGGTTTGTAGGCCATGGTGATACGCATGAGGTTACAAGGTCAGCAGTCTAACACCTCTGTCGCCTGTGCCGGCCTCTTCGCGGCGGGCGGAGGCGACACAAGCCAGGACTCGTTCTCGATACGTTTCATCCTGGCGTACCTTGAACTCGGCGAAAATGCCCCTATCTAAAACAGGCCCCCGCCAAAGCGCTGTGCCAGCATCGTGGAAATCCACCACTTTCCTCACCATCGTTTCCGGGTAGAATGCTCGTTCGCATGCGGCCTCAGGGCTGCACGGGCGACTCATGGGGCCGCCCTCCATCCCTACGTGTGGAAGATCCTGCCGATATGTTTGCGCCTTTGTTAAAGAAACTTTTTGGAAGCAAGAACGAGCGTGAAGTGAAACGCATGCTCAAGACGGTGAACATCGTCAATGCTCTCGAAGAGAAGATGGTGGCCCTCTCCGACGAGCAACTGCGGGGCAAGACCGCAGAGTTCAAGGAGCGCCTGGCCAAAGGCGAGACACTGGACCAGTTGCTGCCGGAAGCCTTCGCCGTGGCCCGTGAGGCCGGCAAGCGCGTGATGGGCATGCGCCACTTCGACGTGCAGCTGATCGGCGGCATGACCTTGCACGAGGGCATGATCGCAGAAATGCGTACCGGTGAAGGCAAGACCTTGGTCGGTACCCTGGCCGTGTACCTGAACGCATTGTCCGGCAAGGGCGTGCACGTGGTCACCGTCAACGACTACCTGGCCCGCCGTGACGCCAACTGGATGCGCCCGCTGTACGAGTTCCTCGGCCTGTCCGTGGGCATCGTTTCGGCCTTCCAGCCGCCGGAAGAAAAACGCGCGGCCTACGCGGCCGACATCACCTACGGCACCAACAACGAATTCGGTTTCGACTACCTGCGCGACAACATGGCGTTCAGCCAGGAAGAGAAGTTCCAGCGTGAACTGAACTTCGCCGTGATCGACGAAGTCGACTCCATCCTCATCGACGAAGCGCGTACCCCGCTGATCATCTCCGGCCAGGCCGAGGACAGCTCCAAGCTGTACATCGAGATCAACCGCCTGATTCCGCGCCTGAAGCAGCATATCGAGGAAGTGGAAGGCCAGGTCACCCAGGAAGGCCACTTCACCATTGACGAGAAGAGCCGCCAGGTCGAGCTGAACGAAGCCGGTCACCAGTTCATCGAAGAGATGCTCACCCAGGCCGGCCTGCTGGCCGAGGGCGAGAGTCTCTACTCGGCGCACAACCTGAGCCTGCTGACCCACGTCTATGCCGGCCTGCGCGCGCACAAGCTGTTCCACCGCAACATCGAATACATCGTCCAGGACGGCCAGGTTCTGCTGATCGACGAGCACACCGGCCGTACCATGCCGGGCCGTCGTCTGTCCGAAGGCCTGCACCAGGCTATCGAAGCGAAAGAAAACCTGAATATCCAGGCCGAAAGCCAGACCCTGGCTTCGACCACCTTCCAGAACTACTTCCGCCTGTACACCAAGCTGTCCGGCATGACCGGTACCGCCGACACCGAAGCGTTCGAGTTCCAGTCGATCTATGGCCTCAACGTGATGGTCATTCCGCCGAACAAGCCGTTGGCGCGCAAGGACTTCAACGACCTGGTGTACCTGACTGCCGACGAGAAATACGCCGCGATCATCGCCGACATCAAGGAAAGCATGAAGCAGGGCCGTCCGGTGCTGGTCGGTACGGCGACCATCGAAACGTCGGAGCACATGTCCAACCTCCTGAAAAAGGAAGGTATCGAGCACAAGGTGCTCAACGCCAAGTACCACGAGAAGGAAGCCGAGATCATCGCCCAGGCGGGTGCGCCAGGTGCGCTGACCATCGCCACCAACATGGCCGGCCGTGGTACCGACATTCTGCTGGGCGGTAACTGGGAGGCCGAAGTGGCCGCCCTGGAAAACCCCACCGCCGAGCAGATCGCCCAGATCAAGGCCGACTGGCAGAAGCGTCACCAGCAGGTGATCGAGTCGGGTGGCCTGCATGTGATCGCCTCCGAGCGTCACGAGTCGCGCCGTATCGACAACCAGCTGCGTGGCCGTTCCGGCCGTCAGGGTGACCCGGGTTCGAGCCGCTTCTACCTGTCGCTGGAAGACAGCCTGATGCGTATCTTCGCCTCCGACCGGGTGAAGAACTTCATGAAGGCGCTGGGCATGCAGTCGGGCGAGGCGATCGAACACCGTATGGTCACCAACGCCATCGAGAAAGCTCAGCGCAAGGTCGAAGGTCGCAACTTCGATATCCGCAAGCAATTGCTCGAATACGACGACGTGGCCAACGAGCAGCGCAAGGTGATCTACCACATGCGCAACAGCCTGCTGGCCGCCGAGAACATCGGCGACACCATCGTCGAATTCCGCAAGGAAGTACTGGACGCTACCATCAGCCAGCACATTCCGCCGCAGTCGCTGCCCGAGCAGTGGGACGTGGCCGGCCTGGAAGCTTCGCTGGCCAGCGATTTCGCCATCAAGCTGCCGATCCAGCAGTGGCTCGACGAGGACGACCACCTCTACGAAGAGACCCTGCGCGAGAAGCTGCTGAACGAGATCACCACTGCGTACACCGAGAAGGAAGACCAGGCCGGTATCGAGGCCCTGCGCACCTTCGAGAAGCAGATTCTGCTGCGTGTGCTGGACGACCTGTGGAAAGACCACCTGTCGACCATGGACCACCTGCGTCACGGTATCCACCTGCGTGGTTATGCGCAGAAGAACCCGAAGCAGGAGTACAAGCGCGAATCCTTCAGCCTGTTCCAGGAACTGCTCGAGTCGATCAAGCGCGACACCATCCGCGTGCTGTCGCACGTTCAGGTGCGCCGCGAAGACCCGGCCGAAGAGGAAGCCCGCCTGCGTCGCGAAGCCGAGGAACTGGCCAGCCGCATGCAGTTCCAGCACGCCGCTGCCCCGGGCCTGGAAAGCGAGCAACTGAGTGAAGAGGGCGCCGAAGTGGCGGTTGCCTCGGCGCCGGTACGCAACGACCAGAAGCTGGGCCGCAATGAGCCGTGCTGGTGTGGTTCGGGCAAGAAGTTCAAGCATTGCCACGGGCAGATCGAGTGATCTGACCTGAATGGGGCCGCGTTGCGGCCCTGTCGCGACACAAGGCCGCTCCCACAGGGATAGCGCACAGCCGCAACGCTGCGCCGTCCTATGTGGGAGCGGCCTTGTGTCGCGATGGGGCGCGAAGCGGCCCCGCTTTTCAATATCAACCGTATTTTCTAGGAGCGCTCTAATGGCTGTTGGTCTTGGTCCTTTGCCCACCTTGCACCCGGTTCCGGGTTTTGAACTCGGTATCGCTTCTGCCGGTATCAAGCGCCCGGGGCGTAAGGATGTGGTGGTGATGCGCTGTGCCGAAGGTTCCAGCGTGGCGGGCGTGTTCACCCTCAATGCCTTCTGCGCAGCACCGGTGATCCTGTCCAAGCAGCGTGTACAGGGCACCGTGCGCTACCTGCTGACCAACACCGGCAACGCCAACGCCGGTACCGGCGCGCCAGGCCTGGCCGCTGCCGAGCGCACCTGCGCCAAGCTGGCCGAACTGGCCGGCGTACCGGCCGAGTCGGTACTGCCATTCTCCACCGGCGTGATCGGCGAACCGCTACCGGTGGAAAAGATCGAAGGCGCGCTGCAGGCTGCCCTCGACAACCTGTCGGAAAACCACTGGGCTGAAGCTGCCACCGGCATCATGACCACCGACACCCTGCCCAAGGGCGCCAGCCGCCAGTTCCAGCACGATGGCGTGACCGTTACCGTGACCGGCATCAGCAAGGGGGCCGGCATGATCCGCCCGAACATGGCCACCATGCTCGGCTACATCGCCACTGACGCCAAGGTTGCCCCGGCAGTGCTCAAGGACCTGATACTCGACGGCGCCAACAAGTCGTTCAACCGCATCACCATCGATGGCGACACCTCGACCAACGACTGCTGCATGTTGATTGCCACCGGCAAGGCCAACCTGCCGGAAGTCACCGAAGCCAGCGGCGCACTGTTCGAAGCGCTGAAGAAGGCCGTGTTCGAAGTGTGCATGGAAGTGGCCCAGGCCATCGTCCGTGACGGCGAAGGTGCAACCAAGTTCGTGACCGTGCAGGTCAACGGCGGTGGCAACCACCAGGAATGCCTGGATGTCGGTTACGCCGTGGCCCACTCGCCGCTGATCAAGACCGCGCTGTTCGCCTCCGACCCGAACTGGGGCCGCATCCTTGCCGCCGTCGGCCGTGCCGGCGTGCCGGAGCTGGATGTGAACCTGATCGACGTGTACCTGGACAACGTCTGCATCGCCAGCAAAGGCGGGCGCAGCCCGAGCTACACCGAAGACCAGGGCGCCAAAGTCATGGCCCAGGAAGAAATCACCATCCGCATCGAGCTGGGTCGCGGCCAGTGCAGCGAAACCATCTGGACCACCGACCTGTCCCACGAGTACGTGAAGATCAACGCCGAATACCGCACCTGATGTAAATGGGGCCGCTTGCGGCCCTTTCGCGGATAAATCCGCTCCTACAGGGGCTATGCGGTCTTTGCAGGAGTGGATTTATCCGCGAAAGGGCTGCAAACAGCCCCGAAATCCGAGATCCATGGAGCCGAACCATGAGCTATCAACTGATCATCGGCGACAAGCTGTATTCCTCCTGGTCGCTGCGCGGCGCGCTGGCCCTCGAACTGGCTGGCGTGCCCTACGAAGAAACCCTGATCAAACTCAACCAGCCTGACACCCGTCAGCGCATCCTGGCCTTCTCCGCCACCGGCAAGGTACCGCTGCTGAAGACCGAGCACGGGGTGATTGCCGACTCGCTGGCCATCGCCGAATACCTCAACGAACGCCACCCCGAGGCCCAGCTGTGGCCTGCCGACGTAGCCGCCCGGGCCCAGGCCCGCTCGGCCTGCGCGCAGATGCATGGCGGCTTCCTCGCCCTGCGCAGTGCCATGCCGTTCGACCTGTCGCGCGACCAGGCGCTGGACAGCGTGCCGCTGGAGGTACAAATCGATATCGACCGTATCGTTGCGCTGTGGTCCGAATGCCGCCTGGTGGCCAAGGAAAGCGGTCCGTTCCTGTTCGGCAAGCCGAGCCTGGCCGATGCCTTCTTCGCCCCGGTGGCCGTGCGCCTGCGCACCTACCGCGTGGAAGTGCCTGCCGAGGCGGCGGCCTATATCGAGACCATTTATCAATGGCCGGCCTTCCAGGCCTGGCAGCGGGCTGGCCTGGCGGAGCGTGAAGGGTGAAACGGATTCATGTTGTAGCAGCCGTCATTCGTGGTAGCGATGGCCGCATCCTGATCGCGCGCCGTGCCGATACCCAGCACCAGGGTGGCCTGTGGGAGTTCCCCGGTGGCAAGGTGGAGGAGGGCGAGGGCGTCGAAGCAGCGCTGGCCCGTGAGCTGCGCGAAGAGCTGGGCATCGAGGCAAGCCGTTCGCGCGCGCTGATCAAGGTCAGCCACGATTACCCCGATAAGCAGGTGCTGCTGGACGTCCGCGAAGTCGAGGCGTTTACCGGTGAACCGCATGGCGCCGAGGGCCAGCCGCTGGCGTGGGTTGCCCCGCGCGATCTGCCGCAATACGAATTCCCCGAGGCCAACAAGCCGATCGTTGCTGCCGCACGTCTGCCGGACCAGTACCTGATCACCCCGGATGGCCTGGAAGTACCGCAGCTGCTCAAGGGTATCCAGAAGGCCGTGGCCAACGGTATACGCCTGATCCAGCTGCGCGCGCCGGACATGTACGACCCCAAGTACCGCGACGTGGCGGTGGACGCGGTCGGGCTGTGCGCGGGCAAGGCACAGCTGATGCTCAAGGGACCGCTGGAATGGCTGGGGGACTTCCCTTCGGCGGGTTGGCACCTGACCGCCGCACAATTGCGCAAGTATGCGCCGAATGGCCGGCCATTCCCCCGGGAGCGGTGGCTGGCGGCCTCCTGCCATAGCGCCGAAGAGCTGGCGCTGGCGGAGCAGATGGGTGTGGATTTCGTGACCTTGTCGCCGGTGCAGGCGACCCAGACTCACCCTGACGCCGTGCCGCTGGGGTGGGACGAAGCGCAACGGATGATCGCCGGGTTCAGCAAGCCGGTCTATCTGCTGGGTGGCGTCGGGCCGGGTGAGCGGGAGCAGGCCTGGGCTGCCGGGGCACAGGGTGTGGCCGGAATCCGGGCATTGTGGCCGGAAACTTGAGTCTCCGGTAACTGGGGCTGCACAGCAGCCCCAAAATCTCACCCTTCAGACTTGGCAGCTGGCTGCCACAACACCTCGGCACCCCCCTGCCGCCGCCCGATTACCCGCGCCGCCACGAACAGTAGATCGGATAGCCGGTTGATATATGCCAAGCCACCCCCCGCCAGTGGCTCCACGGCATTCAAATGCTGGCAGCGCCGCTCGGCACTGCGCGCCAGGCTGCGGCATACATGTGCCTGCGCCACCAGCGCCGAGCCACTGGGCAAGATGAAGTTCTTCAGCGGCCCCAGTTCTTCGTTCCACACATCGATCGCGGCTTCCAGGCGCTCCACCTCGGCCAGGTCCAGCGCCTGGTAGCTGGGCATGGCCAGCTCACCGCCGAGGTCGAACAAGCGGTGTTGGCAGGGCGCGAGCACCTTGCTCACTTCATCCAGCCCTTGCTCGGCCAGCCCTGCCAGCAGCAAACCCAACTGGCTGTTCAGGCTATCCACCTCGCCGATCGCCTCGATCCGCGGGTGGTCCTTGGGTACCCGCCGCCCATCGCCCAAGCCGGTCTCGCCCTTGTCGCCAGTGCGTGTGTAGATCTTCGACAGGCGATAGCCCATGTCATGCCTCCGTTGTGGCCGGTGCCATCGCGGCCGGCTGGACAAGGGGCAGGCGCAGGGTGAAGCAGGTGCCCTGGCCGGGCGTGGACTGCACTTCCATCTGCCCCTTGTGGTTGTTGGTGATGATGAAGTACGAAACCGACAGGCCCAGCCCGGTGCCCTGGCCGATCTCCTTGGTGGTGAAGAACGGCTCGAAGGTACGCTTGCGTACCCCCTCGGGCATGCCGACGCCGTTGTCCTCGACCTGGATTTCCGCCCACGGCGGGTTCAGCCGGGTGCGCAGGATGATGCGCCCGGGCTCGCTTGGCTGTGGCCGCTGGTGGATGGCCTGGGCGGCGTTCTTCAACAGGTTGAGCAGCACCTGCTCCAGTTCGTTGGCGGTGCATGGCACCGGGCCCAGTTCCGGGTCGAACTGGCGCACGATGGCCGTGCCCTTGAAGTCGAAGCCGATGGCCAGGTCGAAGTCGTTGCCGGCAATCTCCACCGCCTGGTCGATCAGTGCCGGCAGGTCGCACGGCGCCAGCTGGCGGTTGCTGCGGCGGCTGAAGCTGAGCATGTGGGTGACGATTTTCGCCGCCCGGGCGCCGGCCTGCTGGATGCCGTCAAGCAATTGCGGTACATCGCGGCTGTCCAGGTAGCGGTTGACCGTAGCCAGATCGATGCCCAGCTCTTCGGCCTGTTCGAGGTTGCGCGGCAGCTCTGGCGACAGGCGCCGGCGGATGTTCTGCACGTTATGCAGGATCGCGCCCAGCGGGTTGTTGATCTCGTGGGCCATGCCGGCGGCCAGGCCGCCGACCGACAGCATTTTCTCCGATTGCACCATCATTTCTTCCAGCGACAGGCGCTGGGTAATGTCGTCGATGCGGATGACCACGCCACGGCCACCACCACCGGTCAGTGGGTAGAAGGTCAGGGCATAGTGGCGCAGGTCGTCGCCCTTGGGCCAGGTGACCCGCTCGATCTTCGCCACCCGGTGCTTTTCCACGGTTTCCTTCAGTTGCGGCAGGAACGGCTTGAGCGGTTCGAAGGCAATGAAGATCGGCTGGTTCAGCGCCTCATCCAGCGGCGTGCCGGAAAGTACCGTGGCTTCGTGGTTCCACTGGGTCACGTAGAGCTGCTCGTCAAGGGCGATCAGCGCCGAGGGCATCGAGTCGATGATGCTGTTGAGGTAGTTCTGGAAACCGGTGAGCTTCTTCTCGATCTTGCTGCGCACCTGTACTTCCAGCTCCAGCTTGCGGTTGGTATGGCGGGTTTCCTCGGCCAGGCCCTGGGCCTGGTCATAGGCTTCCTGGAATTCGTCGCGGGTGCGCTTGAGCTGCTGTTCGCGGGCTTCGATGCGTGAAAGCATGGTGTTGAACGCTTCGGCGAGGCTGCCGATTTCGTCGTCGTTGCCACGCTGGGCACGCAGGGCGTAGCTTTCTTCGCGGGTGACCTGGCGGCTGAGTTCCTCGAGCTGGTTGATCGGCTGGGTGATCAGGCGTTTGATCTGCCGGGCAATAAAGATCCACAGCAGGACGCTGAACACCAGGATGGCCAGGCTGGCGCTGAGGGTGCCGGTGTAGAAGGCGGTAGGCAGTTCGCTGCTGGCTACCAGCAACAGGTGGGCCGGCGGGTTGGCCTCGCGTGGCATGCGGATCAGCTGGGTACTGCGAAACTCCATCAGGCGCCAGCCATCGATGTTGCGAAAACGCTTGGGTAGGGTCAGCGGCTCGCCATGCTGCAGCTGCGCCAGCATGCGGCCGTCGCCGCCGTAGACGGCGGCGGCACGCAGCGGCGTGTAGCTGTCCAGCTCCTTGAGCAGGGCGCTGGCGGCGTCCGGGTTGTCGCCGGCGCGGGCGGCCAGCTGCGGATTGGCCACCAGCCGGCCGATGGTATGCAGCGCCTGTGGCGCCATGCTCTCCTGGGTGATCCAGTAGGCGGCGCTGATGAAGGTGAGGTTGGCCACCAGCAGGATGGTCACCAGCAATACCAGCAGGGCTGCCAGCAGCTTCTGCCCGACCGGGAGGTTTTCCAGGCGTTGGCGCAAGGTCATGGGCGAGGCAATGTCCTTATCCGGTTGAAGGGGCCGCGTCAGTCGCAGGGCAAGCCACGCACGCGCAGGTTATCGACCAGGCGCTGCCGCAGGCGTTCCAGCGCCGGCAGTTGCAGGCCATGACGGCCAGCGACGCGGCAGGCGTGGCCGAGCAGGTAATGCACCTCGGTGCGGCGGCCGGCGCGAACGTCCTGGTACATGGAAGAGTAGTTGGCTGCGGTGGCGACGATCACCCGCTGGACCTCTTCGTTCAGTTCAACCGCTGCCTCCGGCTGGCCGCAGTGGCGCAGCAACTGGGCCAGCTCGGCGCACACTGCGTCCACTTCGCCCAGGTGCCCGAGCAGCCCGCCGTTCTGGCAGTCATGCAGCACGGTCAGCGGGTTGATGGCGCAATTGAGCGCCAGTTTGCGCCACAGGCGGGTAAGGATATCCACCGTCCATTCGGCGGGGATGCCGGCTTCGTGCAGGTCATCGAACCAGGCCGGGGCCGCGGGGTTGCGCGGGTCACCCAGCCAGTTGAAACCGTGGCCGGCAAACCGTACCTGCCAGTCGCCCTCGCGAAACGCACCTTCGGTGCTGGAGGCGAAGATGCAGCGCGCACGCGGCACCAGGTCGGCGACCTCGTCCTGGCTGCCCAGGCCATTCTGCAACAGCACGACCTCGGCGCCGTCGGCCAGCCGCGCTGCCACGCCGGCTATCGCCGGGGCGGCGTCGTAGGCCTTGCAGGCCACCAGCAGGCGGTGGATCGGGCCATGAGCTTGCGCGGTTTCGGCAGGGATGGCGTAGTGGCGTTGCTGGTCCTGCTCCACCAACGTCAGCCCGCCGGCCTGCTGGTAGGCCTGCAAGCGTTGCCCGTCGCGCAGGATCAGGCGCACTGCCTTGCCTGTGCGCGCCAGGCGGCAGGCCCACAGGCTGCCCAGGCTACCGGCGCCGAGAATATGCCAGGTGCTGCTCATATGCGTTTCGCAACCCGTTATAATGAGCCCGCATTTTAACCGTCAAACCCAGCGCGCTCCATCTTCAGCCCGAGCGCGCTTTTATTTTGGGAGAACAACCATGCCTTCGTTCGACGTGGTATCGGAACTGGACAAGCACGAAGTGCAGAACGCAGTCGACAACGCCATCAAGGACCTGGACCGCCGCTACGACCTCAAGGGCAAGGGCAGCTTCGAGTTCAAGGACAAGGAGCAGACCGTAGTGCTCACCGCCGAGGAAGAGTTCCAGCTCGAAGCGATGCTGGAGATCCTGCGCCTGGCGCTGGTCAAGCGCAAGATCGACGTGAAGTGCCTGGAAACCAAGGACCCGTACGCCTCGGGCAAGGAAAAGAAGCAGGAAGCCAAGTTCCGCGAAGGCATCGACAAGGACCTGGCGAAGAAGATCGTCGCCACCATCAAGGACGGCAAGCTCAAGGTCCAGGCCGCCATCCAGGGCGAGCAGGTGCGTGTTACCGGCAAGAAGCGTGACGACCTGCAGGAAGCCATCGCCCTGCTGCGGACCAAGGAATTCGACATGCCGCTGCAGTTCAACAACTTCCGCGACTGATGCAAGTGCCACCCGGAACCCGGATGGCGAAATGATGTCCATGGGGCCCGGGCTGCGCAAATGCGCGCGGCCTGTTCTACCGTGTACTTGCCGCTCGGCATCAGGAGATGAATATGGATTTGAACGCTGAAGTCGATCAGCTGGTCCGCCAATCGCAGACCTGGATTCCCTTGATCATGGAATACGGCAGCCGTGTGCTGCTGGCATTGCTGACCCTGGCGGTCGGCTGGTGGATCATCAACAAGGTCAGCGCCCGCCTGGGCAAGCTGGTCGGCCTGCGCAACGCCGACCTGGCCCTGCAAGGGTTCATCAGCACCCTGTCGAACATCGTGCTGAAGGTGCTGCTGCTGGTCAGCGTGGCGTCGATGATCGGTATCGAGACCACCTCGTTCGTCGCCGCCATCGGTGCCGCCGGCCTGGCCATCGGCCTGGCCTTGCAAGGCAGCCTGGCGAACTTCGCCGGTGGCGTGCTGATTCTGATGTTCCGCCCGTTCCGCATCGGTGACTGGATCGAGGCGCAGGGCGTGGCCGGTACCGTCGACAGCATCCAGATCTTCCACACCGTGCTGCGCACCGGTGACAACAAGACCGTGATCATGCCTAACGGCAGCCTGTCCAACGGCATCATCACCAACACCAACCGCCAGCCGACGCGCAAGGTGGTGTTCGACGTGGGCGTGGATTACGAGGCCGACCTGCAGAAGGCGCGAGAGGTGTTGCTGGAGCTGGCGCAGGACCCACGTGTACTGCCCGACCCCGCGCCGCAAGCGGTGGTCGCCACCCTGGGCGACAGTGCCATTACCGTGTCGTTGCGCCTGTGGACCAACACCGCCGATTACTGGGACGTGATGTTCATGCTCAACGAGCATGCGCGCGACCGGTTGAAGGCCGAAGGGATCGACATTCCATTCCCGCAGCGGGTGATTCGCGTGGTGCAGGAGACTGCAGCGCAGTAATACCGTGTGAAGCCGGGGCAGCACAGCTGCCCCGGTTCTTTTTACACTTGTTCACAGCAATATCCCGGCATTTCTGGCATACAGCCTGACCCACCTGCCACACCCGATACGCCATCATGAAACCACTGCTGTACATCACCCCCCTGCGCGCCTTGCTGTTCGGCCTTACCCTGGCCCTGTTCGAGCTGCTCACCTATCTGGCCAGCGATGCGGTGATGCCGGCCATGCCGGTGGTGGTCGGCGACCTCAACGCCAGCCCCGAATATATTCCCCACGCGCTCAACCTGTACCTGCTGGGTGGCGTGGTACTGCAGTGGCTGATCGGCCCGCTGGCCGACCGCTATGGCCGGCGCCCGCTACTGCTGACCGGCTGCGCCTGCTTCGGTCTTGCCTGCCTGGCAACCTTCTGGGTCGACAACATCGGCCTGTTCAACCTGTTGCGCCTGCTGCAGGGCATTGGCCTTGGCTTTGTGGTCACGGTCAGCTACCCGGCCTTGAACGAGGCCTTCAGCGAGGCAGACGCCGTGCGCATGATGGCGCTGTTGGCCAATATCGCATTGCTGTCGCCCCTGCTCGGGCCGCTGGTAGGTACCTTGATGCTGCAGTGGCTGGATTGGCGCTGGCTGTTCGTGGCCTTTGCCGTGGGCGCGGTCCTGGCCTGGCTGTTGCTGTACCGGCTGATGCCGGAAACCCTGGGGGTGGAGCGCCGGGACGGTTCGCGCCTGGCATTCACGCCGATTCACCTGTTGCCGCTGCTGGCCGGCTATGGCCAGTTGCTGGCCAACCGGCGGTTTGTCGCTGGCAGCGCGGCGCTGGGCCTGGTCGGCCTGCCGTTGATTGCCTGGATTGGCCTGTCGCCCGTGCTGTTGATCCACGATGAGGGGCTGAGCACCCTGGAATACGCCTTGTGGCAATTGCCGGTATTTGGCGGGCTGATCCTGGGCAACCTGATCATCAACCGTATCGCCGAGCGCTACCCGCTGGCGTCCCTGGTGCGTGGCGCGCTGTGGCCGTATCTGGCTGGCCTGGGCCTGATGGTGCTGGCGACCTGGTACTGGCCGAGCGTGACCAGCGTGGTAGCGGGCATGTCGCTGTATGCGCTGGGGCTGGGCGTGGCCAATGCGGTGCTGTACCGCATGACGCTGTTCGCCAGTGAACAGAGCAAGGGCCTGGTCTCGGCCATGCTGGGGATGATCACCATTGCCCTGCTGGGGCTGGGCGGCGCACTGCTGGCGATGATGGGGGCCGGGGCGAGTTTGCTGCATTTCGCCCTGGCGGCAGGTGTGGCAGGGGCGCTGGCGCTGTGGCCGTTGTGGTTCGTGGTGGGGCAGCGACCTGGGGAAGGGGCTGTTGCCGAGTGACCTTTCTTGCCTGAACCGGGCTGTTCGCAGGCAAGCCCGCGAACAGCCCGGTTCAGGCAGTCTCTCAGGGCCGTTCGGCCGCTGAGTGTTCCGCTGCCACCGGTTTGCCCGGCCCAGCCTCCTGGCGCCACTGCAGGGCAATCAGGATCAGGGTCGGCACGCCCAGCAAGGCGGTGATCAGGAAGAAGTCGTGGTAACCGAACTTCTCCACCATGACCCCCGAATAGCCGCCGATCAGGCGCGGCAGCAGCAGCATGATCGAGCTGAGCAACGCGTACTGGGTTGCCGAGAACTTCAGGTTGGTCAGGCTCGACAGGTAAGCGACGAAGGCCGAGGTGGCCAGGCCGGAGCTGAAGTTGTCGAGCGAGATGGTCACCACCAGCATCTGCAGGTTCGGGCCCATGTCGGCCAGCATCAGGAACAGGATGTTGGTAGCCGCCGAAGCCGCGCCGCCGATGAAAAGGATCGGCATGATGCCGAAGCGCACGATCAACAGGCCGCCAACCCCGGCACCGACCAGGGTCATGATCAGGCCGAAGATCTTGCTGACACTGGCGATCTGGTCCTTGGTGAAGCCCATGTCGATATAGAACACGTTGGCCATCACGCCCATTACCGTGTCCGACATGCGATAGGTGGCGATCAGGCCGAGCAGCAGCAGGGCCTGCCAGCGGTAGCGGGCAATGAAGTCGTTCACCGGCGTCAGTACCGGGGCCAGTCCGCGGCGGCCCAGGCTCGACAGGCAGGCCCAGGTCAGTAGTACATAGAGAATCAGGCGCAGGAAGGCGCGGTCTTCCAGCAGCAGGTCCAGGGGCGTGGCATCCCCGGAGATGACGCTGGACCAGCCGGTATTGAACATCTGGGTGAAGCTGGCCGGTACCGACACCAGCAGAATGATCAACACGAACACCGAGGCCAGCTGGTGCGCCAGCCCATAGCGTGCTGCCGACAGCTGGGTCCGCATGGGGACGGGCGGCTCGCGCATGATCAGGGTGGTGAACACTGCGGGCAGCATCATCACCGCGAACATCACGTAGGTGCCGGCCCAAGCCTTGTGAAGGTAGCTGAAGCCGGTGGAGCCGAACCACTCGGCGAAGAACAGGGCGCCTGCCGTCGCCAGCAGGGCCGCTACCCGGTAGCCGGCCATGTAGCTAGCAGCGAGCGCGGCCTGGCGCTGGTCATCGGCGATTTCCAGGCGGTAGGCGTCGACGGCGATGTCCTGGGTCGCCGAAGCGAAGGCCACCAGTACCGCCAGGGCAATCAGCCAGGACAGGTGCTGCTGTGGGTCGCACAGGCTCATGCCGACCAGCCCGATCACCACCAGCGATTGTGACAGTAGCAGCCAGGACCGACGCCGCCCCAGGCTGCCGAGCAGGGGCAGGCGCCATTGGTCGAGCAGCGGCGACCACACCCACTTGAAGGCGTAGGCCAGGCCGATCAGGCTGGCGTAACCAATGGTTTCGCGGGCTACGCCTGCTTCGCGCAACCACACCGAGAGGGTGGAGAACACCAGCATGTAGGGCAGGCCGGCGGCGAAACCGAGCAGCAAAAGTACCAAGGTTGACGGGCTGGCATAGGCAGCAAGCGCAGCGCGCCAGGTTTTACGGGGCATGGGCCAACATCTGCCTCAAGTTTGCGAAAACAAAGCGCGCACTCTAACCGCTGTGCTCCATCGGGCGCCAGCCATGGCGCGTCATATCCACACGATTGTTGGTTACATTCACACCCTCCGCGCGCAGCCGCGCCCGTTGTTCGTCCCCCGACGGGGTACCCAATGCCAGGCTCAGCCTGCCGCCGGCGCCGAGCACCCGGTGCCAGGGCAGGCGAGTGTCCGCAGGCAGTTGCCCGAGGGTGCGTCCGACCCAGCGGGCGGCGCGGCCAAGGCCCGCCAGCTCGGCCAGCTGGCCATAGCTCACCACCTTGCCGGCCGGCACTTGGCCCAGTACCGAATATAGCGCCGTTCGTCGGCCCTCGGCGTTGTCGAGGACGTGCTCATGGGCAACAGACATCAGGCTCCCCCTGGGCTGCAGATGAAACCGGACCAACGGTTCGGCAAATGAGAGTTGAACTCAACGGCATGCTTCCGGTCTGTCCTTGCTCTGGTCGTCGGTATCTGGATAATGCCCGGCTTTTTTCGTCAAATCGAACCCGTAGTGCGTTTATGTATTCTAGATCCTTGTTGTGCCTGCTTGCTGTCTCCCTGTGCGCCTCGCCGGCGTTCGCCGATACCGTGTGGATGAAGAACGGTGACCGGCTCAGCGGCAAGATCAAAGTCTTCGATGGCGGCAAGCTGCTGCTGGAAACCCCGTATGGCGGTTCCATTGCCCTGGACTGGAAAGAAGTCCAGACCCTGGAGAGTGACCAGGAGCTGCTGGTCAAGCAGGACGCCTACAGCGGTGAGCGAGCCAAGTCGCTGAAGGCTGCCGAGCCTGGCAAGGTGACCCTGGCCAACGGTGAGGCGCCGAAAACCGTGGAATTGGCCAGCATCGAGCAGATCATGAAGCCCAAGCCACTGGTCGAGGACTTCGTGTGGAAGGGCAACGTCGACGTGGCGCTGGACTACAAGCGTGCCGAGAACGATACCGACGACTATGACGTCGGCTTCAAGACCAGCGCCCGCCACGGTCGCTGGCGGCACAACGCCGAAGGCGAATACAACCGCGAGACCAAGGACGACGTCACCACCACCGACAACTGGAGCGCCGAGTACGCCCTGGACCGCTTCCTCACCGAGAAATGGTTCTGGCAGGGGCGCATGGAATACAAGCGCGACCACGTCGAAGACCTGGCCCGCCAGCGTACCGTGGGTACCGGCCCGGGCTACCAGTTCTGGGATGATGAACTGGGTGCGTTCTCGCTGGGTTCGCTGATCAACCGCACCGACTTCGAATACCAGGACGGGTCCAAGGACAACTTCTATTCCGCGGCGCTGAAGTGGGACTACACCCGTTATCTGATCGGCAAGAACGTGCAGCTGTTCACCAATGGCGAGTTCGCCAAGCCGCTGGGTGGGGTGGCCGACTACGCGCTGGATGCCGAGGTTGGCCTGCGCTACAAGGTGACCGAGTGGGCCTCGCTCAACCTCAAGGCAGAGAAAGACATCATCACCGGTACGCGTGAGAGTGACCTGGACAAGACCCGCTATACCGCTGGGTTTGGCGTTACCTGGTAAATCGCCCGAGGGGCGCAGCAGCCCCATTGGCACCGGACCTGAAAATGCTATCGTGGGGCCACCCAGTCTGCGCCAGGAGCCCGCTCAGTGAGTATCGCCGCCATTCGCCCCGCCCGGGAACTGCTGCTCAAGGAATACCGCGGGGTGCTCTCGACCCATTCCCGGTCGATGCCCGGTTACCCGTTCGGCTCGGTCGTGCCTTACTGCCTGGACGCCCAGGGCCACCCGTTGATCCTGATCAGCCGCATCGCCCAGCACACCCACAACCTGCAGAAAGACCCCAAGTGCTCGCTGCTGGTCGGTGAACGTGAGGCCGAGGACGTGCAAGCCGTAGGGCGCCTGACGGTAATGGCCGAAGCGCACAAGCTGGTGGACGAGGCAGCGATCGACGCCGCCGCCGAACGCTACTACCGCTATTTCCCGGACGCCGCCAACTACCACAAGGCCCACGACTTCGACTTCTGGGTGCTGCAACCTGTACGCCACCGTTACATCGGCGGCTTTGGTGCGATCCACTGGCTTGACCAGGTGACCCTGGCCAACCCGTTCGCCGGCAAGGCCGAGGCAAGCATGGTCGAGCATATGAACAGTGACCATGCCAAGGCGATTGCCCACTACGTCGAACTGACCGATTTGCCACGCCATGCGCCCGCGCAACTGGTCGGGGTGGACAGCGAAGGCATGCACCTGCGTATCGGTCAGGCTGTGCACTGGTTGCCTTTTCCCAATACTTGCAATACGCCGACACAAGTCCGCGAGGCCCTGATTTTGCTGGCGCGCGCCGACCAATGGCCGGCTGTGGCCAAGGCCGAGGCTTGAAAAGCCGAGCGCACGCATCCATCTGTGGGTCTTACAGGAAGGTTCTCTTCCGACGAGGAATGCTTTGATGCGTGCTTTTCTACTGTTGTTTCTCCTGTTTCCCGTGCTGGAGCTGTTCGTCTTCGTGAAGGTCAGCGCCGCCATCGGTTTCTTCCCGGCGCTGCTGTTGATCATCGCCGGTTCCGCGCTGGGTGTACTGGTGATGCGGGTGGCCGGGCTGGCCACCGCGTTGCGCGCCCGGGAAAGCCTGCAGCGTGGCGAACTGCCCGCCGAAGACATGTTCCAGGGCCTGATGCTCGCCGTCGGTGGTGGCCTGCTGTTGCTGCCCGGCTTCATCAGCGACGTGCTGGGCCTGCTGTGCCTGCTGCCATTCACCCGTCACCTGGCCGCCCGCAAGATGCGTGAGCGTGCCGAGGCCCAGGCCATGCGCCAGCGGGCGTTCCAGGACGATCCGTTCCAGGCGCAGCCGCGTGATGGCGGTCACCGTCCGAATGTGATCGAAGGCGAGTACGAGCGCCGCGACAAGTGATGATCGGGGGCCGCTTTGCTGCCCTGTCGCGACACAAGGCCGCTCCCACAGGGGCTTGCAGACCCTGCAGGAGCGGCCTTGTGTCGCGACAGGGCTGCGAAGCGGCCCCCAAGCTTTTCAGGCTGATGAAAAATTTTCTGTAGCAAGCCTTGTAATTGAACATGACGGCCTCATGTATGTGGTCACCGCAAGGTTTCTGGTGGCAACACCAGACATGACTCAGGCGGTTCGCCCAGCGCGAGCGGCCTTCCGGCTACGCCGGACAGCATCAACCCGCCGGTGTCGACACCGGCCGATGAAAACCACAATTTGGGAGAGATCGACAATGAAGCTTCGTCCTCTGCATGACCGCGTCGTTATCCGTCGCAGCGAAGAAGAATCGAAAACCGCTGGCGGTATCGTCCTGCCGGGTTCGGCCGCTGAAAAGCCAAACCGCGGCGAAGTAGTCGCCGTCGGCACCGGTCGCATCCTGGACAACGGCGAAGTGCGCGCGTTGGCAGTGAAAGTGGGTGACAAAGTGGTTTTCGGCCCTTACTCGGGCAGCAACACCGTGAAAGTCGATGGCGAAGACCTGCTGGTCATGGCCGAGAACGAAATCCTCGCCGTCATCGAAGGCTGATTTCCCCGACTTCCCGTTACTCCAAAGAATTCCAAAGGATTAAACGATCATGGCTGCTAAAGACGTAAAATTTGGTGATTCCGCCCGTAAGAAAATGCTCGTTGGTGTCAACGTTCTGGCTGACGCCGTAAAAGCCACCCTCGGCCCGAAAGGCCGCAATGTGGTTCTGGCCAAGAGCTTCGGCGCGCCGACCATCACCAAGGACGGCGTTTCCGTCGCCAAGGAAATCGAGCTGAAGGACGCCTTCGAGAACATGGGCGCCCAGCTGGTCAAGGAAGTCGCTTCCAAGGCCAACGACGCTGCCGGTGACGGCACCACCACCGCTACCGTCCTGGCCCAGGCCATCGTCAACGAAGGCCTGAAGGCCGTCGCTGCCGGCATGAACCCGATGGACCTGAAGCGCGGTATCGACAAGGCCACTGCTGCCGTCGTCGCCGAACTGAAGAACCTGTCCAAGCCATGCGCCGACTCCAAGGCCATCGCTCAGGTCGGTACCATCTCCGCCAACTCCGACAGCTCCATCGGTGAAATCATCGCCGAAGCCATGGAAAAAGTCGGTAAAGAAGGCGTGATCACCGTTGAGGAAGGCTCGGGCCTGGAAAACGAACTGTCCGTCGTGGAAGGCATGCAGTTCGACCGTGGCTACCTGTCGCCGTACTTCGTCAACAAGCCGGACACCATGGTTGCCGAGCTGGAAGGCCCGCTGCTGCTGCTGGTCGACAAGAAGATCTCCAACATTCGTGAGCTGCTGCCAGTGCTGGAAGCCGTTGCCAAGGCCGGCCGCCCACTGCTGATCGTTGCCGAGGACGTCGAAGGCGAAGCGCTGGCTACCCTGGTGGTCAACAACATGCGCGGCATCGTCAAGGTTGCTGCGGTCAAGGCACCGGGCTTCGGCGACCGCCGCAAGGCCATGCTGCAGGACATCGCCGTCCTGACCGGCGGCCAGGTCATCTCCGAAGAAATCGGTCTGTCCCTGGAAACCGCTACCCTGGAGCACCTGGGTAACGCCAAGCGCGTCATCCTGTCCAAGGAAAACACCACCATCATCGACGGCGCTGGTGCCGACGGCGAGATCGAAGCACGCGTCAAGCAGATCCGTGCCCAGATCGAAGAAACTTCCTCGGACTACGACCGTGAGAAGCTGCAAGAGCGCCTGGCCAAACTGGCCGGTGGTGTTGCCGTGATCAAGGTCGGTGCCGGCACCGAAGTTGAAATGAAAGAGAAGAAAGCCCGCGTTGAAGACGCCCTGCACGCTACCCGTGCAGCCGTTGAAGAAGGCGTGGTACCTGGCGGTGGTGTGGCCCTGGTGCGCTCGCTGGCGGCCATTGCCAACCTCAAAGGCGACAACGAAGACCAGAACGTCGGTATCGCCCTGCTGCGTCGTGCTGTCGAAGCGCCGCTGCGCCAGATCACTGCCAACGCCGGCGACGAGCCAAGCGTTGTCGCTGACAAGGTCAAGCAAGGTTCGGGTAACTTCGGTTACAACGCTGCTACCGGCGAATACGGCGACATGATCGAGATGGGTATCCTGGACCCAGCCAAGGTCACCCGCTCGGCGCTGCAAGCTGCTGCTTCGATCGGCGGTCTGATGATCACCACCGAAGCCATGGTTGCCGACCTGCCGGAAGACAAGCCAGCTGCTGGCATGCCTGACATGGGCGGCATGGGTGGCATGGGCGGCATGATGTAAGCCAGCCTTACCCCCTGCACCATCAAAAACCCCGGTTCGCGAGAACCGGGGTTTTTTGTTTTCCTGTCGGGGTCATTGGGGCCGCAAGGCGGCCCCTGGGTCAGGCGATGCTACGCTCGGCGGCAGGTACCTCAGCCATTCCCCGCCGATACAGAACCAGGTAGTACGAGCCCAACCCGATCAACCAGCAGAACACCGCCGTCCAGACGTTGTGTGACAGGAAATGCGCCCCTTGCATCATCCGCCCCAGCGACAGTACCGACCCGGCCACGAAAGCCAGTGCCAATGCTGCCCGCGCCAGGCGCGGTTTGCGGTCCCGCAGCATGAAGAACAGTCCGAACAGGCAGAACCCGGTCGCCGCATGCCCGCCCGGCCAGCACAACCCGGGTTTGTCGGTAGCCGGGCGTGGTTCCAGCAGCTTGCTGTAGGTTTCGCTGCCGCCGAACTGGGTCAGGCTCCACGGGCATTGCACCTGGGTCACCTTCTTCAGCGGCGTGACGAACGCCGTGGACAGGCCCAGCGCCAGCACCAGGCAACCCAGCTCGCGGCGCCAGCCGAACAGGCGCTTCCAGAAGAAGCTTGCGGCAAAGGTCAGCAGCGACAGCAGCCCAAGCAGGATCACCCCCTGCTTGACCCGGTCATGCAGGATGTTCTCCAGCAAATAGCTGTGGCGGCCGATGAACTGGCCCGCCGCGGGGTCGAAGAACAACTTGGCGATGTCCATGTCGACCGAGGTCAGTTCCAGCAGGATCAAGCCCAATGCGGTCGCCAGGGGAATTCCCAGGTACAGCCAGAAATTGATCGGGCGGGGTCGGGTTGCTTGCTGCATGACGGCTCCAGGAGGGGAAAAAGATCGGGCATTGTCGGCTGCCCGCTATCCTGTGTCCGTGAAGGATCAGTGAAAAAACCGTCAAGTCCGATGAATTTCGCCCGGGGCTGGCACCCTGCAGGCATAGGCCTTAAGCTGCGCCTGCCGCGCCACAGCGAGAAGCGCCGCACAGGAGAAACCGATGCGCATTCTTTTGGTTGAAGACAACCGCGATATCCTGGCCAACCTGGCCGATTACCTGGGCATGAAGGGCTACACCGTAGACTGCGCCCAGGATGGCCTGTCCGGCCTGCACCTGGCCGCCACCGAGCACTACGACCTGATCGTGCTCGATATCATGTTGCCCGGCATCGATGGCTACACCCTGTGCAAGCGCCTGCGCGAAGACGCCCGCCGCGACACGCCGGTGATCATGCTCACTGCCCGCGACCAGTTGGATGACCGCCTGCAAGGCTTCCGCTCCGGGGCCGACGATTACCTGCTGAAACCCTTTGCCCTGTCGGAGCTGGCCGCACGCATCGAAGCGGTGCTGCGCCGTGCCCAGGGCGGCGGGCGCCGCACCCTGCAGGTAGCTGACCTCAGCTACGACCTCGATACCCTTGAAGTCACCCGCCAGGGCCGCCTGCTCAAGCTCAACCCGGTCGGCCTCAAGCTGCTTGCGGTGTTGATGCAGAAGAGCCCGCACGTGTTGCGCCGCGAAGTACTCGAAGAAGCCCTGTGGGGCGACGACTGCCCTGACAGCGACAGCCTGCGCAGCCATGTGCACCAGTTGCGCCAGGTAATCGACAAACCGTTCGAAAAACCGCTGCTGCACACCGTCCATGGCGTCGGCTACCGCCTCGCCGAGGGCCGCGATGGAGTTTAAGCAAAGCCTTGCCCAGCGCATCATCATCGCCTTCGCCCTGATGAGCGCGCTGGTGGCCGGGGCCTTCGCCTTTGGCATCGTCGGTACTGTGCACCTGGTCGAAGAGCGGCTGATTTCCTCGGTACTGGGCGGTGACCTGCAGCGTTTGCTGCGCATGGACAGTGTCAGCGACTGGAGCCACCGGCCGCGTCCCGACCAGTTGTTCTACTTCAGCGGCGGGCGTGACGACTTCGAGCTGCCCAAGGACCTGCGCCACCTCGACCGGGGCTTCCACGAGGTATTCCGCGACCAGCTGTCGTACCACGCCATGGTCGAGATCGTCGATGGCCGCCGCTATGTCCTGCTGCAGGACCAGAGCGACTTCGAAGAACGTGAGCGCCTGCTGTTTGCAGTAGTGGTGGTGGGCTTCGTGCTCAGCCTGGTGCTGGCAGTGATCCTCGGCTGGCTGGTGGCACGCCGGGTGATGGCGCCGGTGATCCGCCTGGCGCGGCAGGTGCGCCATCGTGACCAGTTGCTGGGCCTGGCGCCGCCGCTGGCGCCGGACTATGCGGCGGACGAAGTCGGCCAGCTGGCGGTAGCATTCGACGATACCTTGGGCCGCCTGCGTGACGCATTGACCCGGGAACGGCTGTTCACCAGCGACGTCAGCCACGAACTTCGCACGCCCTTGATGGTGCTGGCCACTTCATGCGAACTGCTGATGGAAAACCCCAACCTCGATGCCCGTTCGCGCAGCCAGGTGGAACGTGTGGCAAGGGCTACGGAGGAGATGCGTGAGCTGGTCAAGACCTTCCTGATGCTGGCCCGCGCACAGCGCGACGAGGGCGCGGTGGCCTCGCGCGCCACCTTGCGGGAAGTGGCAGACGAACTGGTCGGTGTGTGGCGTGACACCATCGAGCAAAAGGGCCTGGCCTTGTATTTCGACGGCCGCGTCAGTGCCAGCCCGGTGCTGTACAACGCTACCTTCCTGCAATCGGTGATGGGCAACCTGTTGCGCAATGCCGCGCACTATACCGACAGCGGCTATATCCGCCTGAGCCTCGAGGCCAACGGTTTCAGTGTCGAAGACAGTGGCGTGGGTATTCCCGAAGAGCAGCGCGAGGCCATGTTCCGGCCATTCGTGCGCGGCGATGAACGGCGTGGCGAGGGCCTGGGTCTGGGCCTGTCGCTGGTGCAGCGAATCTGCGATGACCAGGGCTGGCAGGTCACGCTGACGTCTACCTTGCCGCATGGTTGCCGGTTCCACGTCGACCTGAGCAATACCGCGACCAAGGGCGACCCGGAGGCGGAGTAAAGCTTTGTAACATCGCCCTCGGCGTATGACGTTTTTTTCACATGGGTATGACCTGATTCCTACGCGCGCTTGCCTAATGTGGGCGGAATAGAGTCAGGAGATGCCCAATGCGTAGTCCCATTAAGCTTGAATTTTCTGAGAAGTACGACAAACAGCACGCCCGTGAGTACTTTCTCAAGCACCAGGATGGCTTGGCGCGACGCCTTTCCCACAAGCGAGATGAGCAACTGGCGCGTCGCGCCCTGGCACTGGCGGGTGAGCCTGGCCTGGTCCTCGACCTGCCATGCGGCGCTGGCCGCTTCTGGCCGTTGCTGGCGGAAAAGCCCAACCGAGTGATCATTGGCGCCGACAATTCCGAGGCGATGATCGAGACAGCCTGTGCAGCACAACCGCCAGAGGTGGTAGCGCGGGTACGTCCCTTGCAGACTTCGGCGTTTGCCGTCGACCTGCCGGACAATTCTGTGGACAGCATCTTCTGCATGCGGCTTTTCCATCACATTGGCGAAGCTGCCCACAGAAAGACTATTCTCTCGGAATTTCAGCGGGTTAGCCGTGATAGTGTGATCCTGTCATTGTGGGTGGATGGCAATTTCAAGGCTTGGCGGCGGAAAAAGCTGGAGCAACGCCGCAACGCTCGCAAAGCCGGGCAGGACAATTACCAGAACCGTTTCGTGTTACCGGCCGAAACGGTGGAAGAAGAATTCAGGGCCGCCGGCTTCAGAATTCAGGAACGCCTCGACTTCCTGCCGTTCTATGCCATGTGGCGGGTCTATGTATTGCGTAAGGGGTAGTGTTTGATGACTGTAGCCCGGAAAGGGGAGTCGCGGTTCGATTTTTACTGGCGCCAACAGGGCGAGTGGGTCGAGGAGCCAAACCAGCGCCGCGGTGGCGAGAGTGGCGTGCAACGCCTGAACGATGCCAATGGCAAGCTGCTGTATGCCAAACGCCAGGTCGGGCACATCTATCGTAGCCTGCTGCACCCTTTCGGCCGGCCGACTGTGTTGCGCGAACTCGATGCGTTGAACAGTTTCGAGCAATTGGGCGTGCGTGTGCCGCGCATCGTCTTCTGTGGTGCCGAGCGTGATGCCGATCATCAATGGCGTGCGCTGCTGGTAAGCGAAGCACTCGACGGCTTCGTCGAACTCGATACCTGGCATGCCGAAGGTGCCCGCGAACGTTATCCACAGGTGGTGCACGAGCGCATGCTCAAGGACCTGGCCGATAACCTGGCGCGCATGCACCTGGGCCACTGGCAGCACGGCTGCCTGTATGGCAAGCATGTCTTCATCAAGGTGATTGGCGAAGGTGAGCAGGCCCGGGTCGAGGTCGCGCTGCTGGACCTGGAGAAGTGCCGGCGACGTATCAGTTGCCAGCGTGCGGCGGGCAATGACCTGCGCCAGCTGCGCCGCCATTCGTCGTTGAACGACGCGGAATGGCAAACCTTGCTCTACTTTTACCAGATGGCGTTTGGCAGCGCTGTCAAAGGGTTAGGGTAATGAAACTAGAAATAGCTCGAGCTTTGTTCCTGGTGGCTGGCCTGGCGGTGACCACCGTGGCGGTGGCTGCGTGGGAAGAGCCGAGGCCGACAGTGTTCAGCCGAGCCGATATGGCCGACCAGTGCGCGTTGCCGCGGGAAGTGAAACCGCAGCAGCAGGCCACGGTTGCGCCGGATCAGGACTTGCTGTTGTTCCTGTTCGGCATGCGCCAGGGGTTGCGGCCGTTTGGTTGAACCAGATAGAAATGCCTGAGGCCTCGCGATTGCGGGGCCTCTGCATTTTTGCTGCGCCTTTCGCAGGGTTACCCGCGAAGAAGCCGGTTCAGGCCACCGCTGTCTCCCTGGCCACTTCCTTGTGCGCCAGCAAGGTGTAGATGCAAGGCAACACGAACAGGGTAAACAGCGTGCCGATCGACATGCCGGTGGCAATCACCGTCCCAATGTCAAAACGGCTGACCGCCCCCGCCCCGGTCGCCAGAATCAACGGCACCATGCCAAACACCATCGCTGCGGTGGTCATCAGCACCGGTCGCAGGCGAATCGCCGCCGCCTCTTCGATCGCCTCACGCACGCTCAGGCCCTGTTCCTCGCGCAACTGGTTGGCGAATTCGACGATCAGGATGCCATGCTTGCTGATCAGGCCGATCAGCGTCACCAGCCCGACCTGGGTGTAGATGTTCATGCTTGAGACACCGAGGAACAAGGGCAGCAACGCGCCGCAGATCGACAACGGTACCGTCACCAGGATTACCAGCGGGTCGCGGAAACTTTCGAACTGCGCCGCCAGCACCAGGAAGATGATCGCCAACGCCAGGCCGAAGGTTACCCAGAGTGCGCTACCTTCCTGCACGTATTGGCGAGCCACCCCGGCATAGTCGAAGGCGAAGCCTTCCGGGGCCTCTTCGCGGGCGATGCCCTGCACGGTCTGCAGCGCCTCGCCGAGGCTGACCATCGGCACCCCCTGGATGATCGCCGAGTTCAATTGCTGGAACTGGTTGAGCTGGCGCGGACGAGCGCGGTCGCGGAGGGTAATCAGCGTCGACAGGGGCAGCAGCTGGCCCTGGTCGTTCTTCACGTAGTAGTTGTTCAGCCAGCCTGGGTTGTCGCGGTAGGGCCTTTCAACCTGGGCAATCACCTTGTAACTGCGGCCTTCGAGGGTGAAGCGGTTGATTTCCCCTTCGCCCAGCAAGGTTGCCAGGGTGCCGCCGAGGGTATCCATGGATACCCCCATCTGCGCCGCCTTGGCTCGGTCGATATCCACCACCACCTCGGGTTTGTCGAACGCCAGGTCGATATCGAGGAAGGCGAACTTGCCGGACGCCTGGGCGCGGGACTTGATACGCTGGGCGACTTCCAGCAGCGCAGGGTAGTCACCGGCGCTGTTGATCACGAACTGGAACGGCAAGCCTTCGCCAGTACCGGGCAGCGATGGCAGGTTGAAGCCGAAGATCTGCAGGCCGCCGATTTCCTCAAGCTTGGCCTGCACCAGCGGCAGCAATTCCATTTGCGTGCGCTCGCGCTCGTTCCAGGGTTTGAGCAGGAAGCCACCGATGCCGGTCTGCACACCGTTGAAGCCGTTGATCTGGAACGACGAGTAGTACTCGGGGAAGGTCTTGAACAGCGGGGTAAACGTGTCGGTATAGGCGTTGAGGTAATCCAGGTTGGCCGTTTGCGGCGAGCTGCTCATCATGAAGATCACCCCCTGGTCCTCGTTGGGCGCCAGTTCGTTCTGGGTGAATTTCAGCAACACCGGGATCAGGCACAGGATGATGACGGCAAATACCAATACCACCGGACGGCTGTCGAGGGTCGCGTGCAGCAGGCGTCGGTAACGCGTTTTCAGGCGTTCGAACAACACGTCCAGGCGGTGTGCCAGGCCGCTGGGGTTCTGCTCCTGACGCAACAGCAGGGCACACATCATCGGCGACAGGGTCAGGGCAACGATGCCGGAGATGATCACCGCACCGGCCAGGGTCAGGGCAAATTCCTTGAACAGTGCCCCGGTGAGCCCGGTAAGGAAGCCGATCGGCGCGTATACCGCAGCCAGGGTGATGGTCATCGACACCACGGGCATGGCGATTTCGCGGGCACCCTCGAGGGCGGCATCGAACGGCGTCTTGCCCTCTTCCATGTGCCGGTGGATGTTCTCTACCACGACAATCGCATCATCCACCACCAAGCCGATGGCCAGCACCATGGCCAGCAGCGTCAGCAGGTTGAGCGAGTAACCCATCATCTGCATGAAAAACAGCACGCCGATCATTGACAGCGGAATGGTCACCACCGGGATCAGCACCGAACGCAGGGCACCGAGGAACAGGAACACCACCACGATGACGATCAGCACCGCTTCGCCGAGGGTCTTGATCACTTCGTCGATGGAGGCCTGTATGAACAGCGTGGCGTCGTAGGCGATCGATACCTTCAACGCCGAGGGCAGCTGGCTTTCCAGCTCGGGCATGATGCGCCGCACTTCCTTGATCACGTCCAGCGGGTTGGCCGCCGGGGTGGCCTTGATGCCGATGTATACCGATGGGGTGCCGTCGAACGAGCTGACCGTGTCGTAGTTTTCCGCGCCCATCTCGACCCGTGCCACATCGCCGAGCAGCACGCGGCTGTCACCGCTGGTCTTGACTGGCAGGGCAGCGAAGGCCTCGGCCGACTTCAGCTCGGTGCTGGCGTTGATGCTGGTGACCACATATTCGCCCTTCACCTCGCCGGCGGCGGAGAGGAAGTTGTAGCGGCGCACGGCGGTGGTCACGTCGCTGGCCGACAGGCCGTAACCTGCCAGCTTCACCGGGTCGAGCCAGATGCGCATGGCGAACACCTGGTTGCCGAGAATCTCCGCCTCGGCCATGCCCGGCAGGGTGGCTAGCTTGGGCTGGATGACCCGCGACAGGTAGTCGGTAATCTGCGGGTTGCTCATCTCCTTGCTGTAGAAGCTGATGTACATCAGTGCCGAAGCATCGGCGGCTTCCTTGCTCAGGACCGGGTCCTCGGCATCCTGGGGCAGCTTGTTGCGCACCTCGTTGGCCTTGGCCAGCAGCTCGGTGAACAACCGGTCGCTGTCGGCGCCGATGCGCGCGTAGATGGAAATGATCGAGAAGTTCTGCCGGCTCACCGAGGTCATGTAGTCGATGCCTTCGGCGCTGGCCAGGCTTTGTTGCAACGGCTGGGTGATGTAGCCCTGGATGGTTTCGGCGTTGGCGCCGGGGTAGGCGGTAGTGACCGTGATCAGGGCGTTTTCCATCTGCGGATACTGGCGGATCTGCAGCTTGCTCCAGGCCTGGAAGCCCAGCAACAGGATCAGCAAGCTGACCACGCTTGCCAGCACCGGGCGGCGGATGAACGGGTCGGTGAATGCCATGCCAGCCTCCTGTCAATCCTTGCCCGGCGCGCCCGCTGCGGGCTTGAGGGCTTGGTCGTCGCCGATGCGGATCGCGGCCCCCGGGGTCAGTTTCAGTTGACCGGCGGTGACCACCTGGTCTCCGGCCTGCAGGCCCTTGCTGATCACCACCACACCGTCGCGGCGCTCGCCGGTCTGCACCGTGCGCTGCTCGGCGGTGAGCTGCGGCTGGCCCTTGTCGTCGTTCAGCGGCTTGCCGTCCTTGTCCTTTTTCGGCGTGGCGACGTACACCGAGTTGCCGTACAGGGTATAGGTGATGGCGCTCTCCGGCACCACCACTTGCGGCTGCGGGTTGGGCAGCAGGATCAGCAGGCTGGCGAACATGCCTGGCAGCAGCTTGCCGTCCGGGTTGGCCATGGTCGCGCGCACCAGCAGGTTGCGCGTGGCTTCATCGACCTTGGGGTTGATCGCGCTCAGGCTGGCGAGAAAGGTCTGGCCGGGGTAGGCCGGTACCTGCACCAGCACCTGCTGGCCAACGTTCAGGCGCGGCAGGGCCTGTTCCGGCACGTTGAAGTCAACGTAGAGGCTGGACAGGTCCTGCAGGGTGGCGATCACCGTGCCGGCGGCCAGGTAGTCACCGACATCCACCTGGCGAATGCCGATCGTGCCGCTGAACGGGGCACTGGGGCTTTTCTTGGTCTTCGATGCCTTGAGTTGCTCGACCAGTGCCTGGTTGCGCCGGTACTGGGCGGTGAGGCGATCGAACTCGCCGCGGGAGATGGCCGCGTCACCGACCAGCTGGCTGCCGCGGCCGAAATCGACCTTGGCCAGGCCGAGGTCGGCCAGGGCGGTGCCGAGCAAGGCGGTCTCCTGGTCGTCATTGAGTTGCAGCAGCAGTTGCCCGGCCTTGACCTGCTGGCCGGAGTCGAAGTGCAGGGCCTTGACGATGCCTTCCACCTCCAGGCTCAGTTCCACACCCTGGAATGCCTTGAGGCTGCCAACGGCAGGCAGGCGCTCTTGCCACGGGCGCTGCTCGGCCAGGGCGGCTGCCACGGTGATGGGTGGCCGTGGGGCAGTGAACATCTGGATCTGCTGGTAGATCGAGAAGGCCTTGTAGCCCCCCAAGGCCAACACGATCAGCAGAACCACGGCCAACATGATGAGCATGCGGCGGCGCAGCATAGGTCCGTTTCCTTGGATGCAATTGTTATTCGTTGGAACACGACAACGGGCGTTCCTGCCCACGTGTGGATGGGAGGATTATCGACTGTTTTTTGCAGGACGGGGAGTGAAATGCCTGTGCAGGCCTGTTCGCGGGCACGCCCGCTCCCACAGGAACCGCGCAATCAGCGGGTTACGCGGTCATTTGCGGGAGCGGGCGCCCGCGAACAGGATGGTGCAGGCAGCAGAAAAATCAGACCAGATGCAGGTGGTTGTCCCAGAAACCGGACGGCAGGTTCAGCGGCTGCCCGACCAGTTCGGCCTTGCGGCAATCGTAGAAGCGGCAACGGCCCTGCCCGGAAGTAACCACGAAGCCGTCCTGGACAGCGCCAACCCCGGCGCAATCAGGCATCGGTGCGTCCAGCCTCACCGCGGCGGTGTCCAGGTCCCAGATGAACAGGCGGTTGGCCCGTGGCGCGGTCAGCGCGACCAGCCGCAACTCGCTGTGGATGGCGACACTGGCGGTGTACTGGGCCATCGCCTGCAACTGCCGCTCCGGCACTGGGAAGGCCTTGAATGGCTCGCCCGGACGCTTGATCGCCAGCAGCTCGGCGGTCTCGTCGGCAGCGCCCATGAATTGCTGGCAGGCGGCGATGGTGCCGTCGCTGCCCACGGCCAGGTGGCGCACGCTGTTCATCTGCTGGGCCAGGGTTTCCTTGCTCAGCAGGGTACCGTCGCGCTGCATCAGCACCAGGCTCGGCTGCATGGCGTCGAGGTTCATCTCCACCCGGCTTTCGGCTTCGGTGCGGATACCGCCGTTGGCCACCACCAGTGTCTCGCCGTCCGGCAGCCAGGCCAGCTCGTGCGGGCCGATGCCGTGGGTCGGCAGCTCGCCGCTGTGTACCAGGCGCTCGCCCTCGAAACGGTACACGCCGATTACGCCGCGCCCCGGGTCGGTGATGTCGTTCTCGGTGGCATATAGCCATTCGCCACTCTTGTGCACCACCGCATGACCGTAGAAATGCCGGTTCGGTTGCGAGTGTACGGTTTGCAACAGGCGCCCGTCGCGCAGGTCGACCAGGTAGCTTTCGGTACCGGGGCGGCGGGCGACGAACAGGGCGACCGGCAGTTGCGGGTGATGGATGATGGCATGGCAACGCTGGGCGACCTGGGTGCTGAACACCTGGGTGCCGTCCAGGCGGAACCCGACCGCGTAGTGCTTGCCGTCGCCGTCGTCACGCGCCGACAGCAGCAGCGGTTCGCTGCCTTTGTTGCGGAACAGGCTCCAGCCGCCCAGGGTGAGGGCGCTGAGCAATACGCTACCGAGTTTGAGGGCCTGGCGTCGCAGCATGATCAGTCACCATCGTTGGCATTGAAGCCCAGCTGGATGTTCAACGCCTTGGCCAGGTCGCCTTCGTGCAGGCGGTGGACGACGTTGAGGCTGTCGTAGATCTGGTTGAGGGTTTGCTGGCCGGCGTCGTCGGCCAGCAGTTCACCCAAGGTCTTGTGGTTGTCGGCCAGCAGCTTGAGCGCGCTCGCGTAGGCATCGTCGATCTTGTCCGCCAGGGCTTTCTG
Source organism: Pseudomonas sp. Marseille-Q3773 (assembly GCF_916618955.1). Lineage (NCBI taxonomy): Bacteria > Pseudomonadati > Pseudomonadota > Gammaproteobacteria > Pseudomonadales > Pseudomonadaceae > Pseudomonas > Pseudomonas sp. Marseille-Q3773. Next base: position 3,397,959 of record NZ_OU745390.1, on the reverse strand, counting down.
GTCGCTGGGCAGCAGGCCGCGCAGGCCCTGGTTGTCGACCCCGACCCACACCGCTTCGGCGGCCTTGAGGCTGGCCTGCAGGCTGTTCAGCGAGTTGTGGCTGCGCCAGGCTTCGGCCTGCAGCGGCTGCGGGATGCCCTTGCTCTGGCGGCCCATCGGCGCGCCGAGTTTCTTCTTCAGGCTGTCCAGGGCAGTGACCTGGGCGCGCAGCAGGTCGGCGATCGCCTCATGGGAGTCGGCGTAGCGCTGGTTGGGGAACTTGGTCATCTGCGACAGCATGCCGTCGGTGCTGTTCCAGCTCTTGAGGATGTCTTCGGCCAGCGCCTTCTGGTGTTCACCGATGGCCACCAGCAGCGGGCAGTAGCGGGCCTTCTGCTCGGCCGTGGCGATGTCCGGCTTGCTGTCGAACAGGATGTACTCGTAGGCCGAGAGGCCACGCACCACGACGCTGGCCTTGCCCAGGGCCGCGGCATCGACGGGGGTGTCGGCGCTGACCAGTTGCTCGACCTGGCGACCGACCAGGTTCTTCTTGTCGGGCCAGAACTGTACCTGCCAGGCGCGATTGCCTTCGGCCAGCGGGCCGACCAGCAGCGGTTGCAGCTCGGCCCAGGCCTTTTGCGCGTTGAGGAAGTCGGCACGGGCCTTGTCCAGGCTTTCCTTGCCTTCGCAATAGGCCAGGGCGCTGGCGGCCAGCATGCGGTCGGCTTCGACCCAGCGGCTGTAGGTGGGCAGGATCACCTGCTTGGCAATCGCAGCGGAGGTCACGGCTTGCGGGTCCTGCGGCGAGCAGGCACCGAGGGCGAGTGCGGCGAGGCTGGTGAACAACAGTTTGGGTCGGAACATGCCGGCTCCTATGCGCTTTTCAAAGTGAGTTCAGGAAAGCCAGCAACGCGGCGCGCTGCCCGGCATCGAAAGTGAGCACGACATTGCGCGCTGCCTCGGCTTCGCCGCCGTGCCAGAGCACAGCTTCGAGCAGGTTGCGGGCGCGGCCATCGTGCAGGAACTGGCTGTGGCCGCTGACCGTTTCGCTCAGGCCGATGCCCCACAATGGCGGGGTACGCCAGTCCTGGCCGTTGGCGGCGAACTCGGTGCGATCGTCGGCCAGGCCAGGCCCCATGTCATGCAGCAGCAGGTCGCTGTAGGGGCGAATCAGCTGGTTGGCCAGCTCCGGCTCGGCAGCATTGGCGGCGGTGGTGAACTGCGGTGTGTGGCAGCCCTGGCAGCCGGCCTGGTAGAACAGGTTCTTGCCTGCCAGTACCTCTGGCGCGCCCACGTCACGGCGCGCCGGCACGGCCAAGTTGCGGGTGTAGAAGGTGACCAGGCGCAGGATGTTGTCGCTGACCTCCTTCTCGCCATCGGCACCGTCGCCGTTGGGGGCGGCCAGGCAGGCGGCCTGCGCCGGGGTGCAATCGTCGTTGGGTTGCAGGGTGGTGGTAAGGCCCATGTCGCCGGCAAAGGCGTGCACGTTCTGCTGGTTGACGTTGGGCTGCCCGGCCTTCCAGCCGAAGCGGCCGACCACGGTCTTGCCCAGGGCGTCGTCCCATACCCGGTTGGCGCGCCCGCGGATACCGTCGTGGTTGCGGTCGTCCGGGTCTTCGTTGGCCAGCAGGTCGGCTTCGGGGATGGCTTCGAGCAGGCCCAGGCCAATCATCGGCGGCGCCACCCGCGCCGAAAAGCGCGTGTCGGGGTGCATCACGCCATAGCCAAGCTGGGTGATCTGCAGGGCCGGCTTACGTAGCTCGACCTGGTAACCATCCTTGAACGTCAGGGTTTCCTGGCTATAGCTGACCCGTACCTTGCCTTCCGGTACCACGCCGGGTATGGCCATGTCCTGCAACTGGGTGCCATAGACCGGCTCCGGCACCACCCCGAGGCGCTCGACCACCTTGGCCAGGTAGGGCTGGTCGGGGATCGACAGGCGCACCAGCATCGACACTGCGTTGCTGTCGCCCGGCTCTGGTGGGTGGCCGCGGCCGTCGCGCACGTGGCAGTTCTGGCAGGCATTGGTGTTGAACAGCGGGCCCAGGCCGTCACGTGCCGTGGTGGTGGACGGGGCGATCACCCAAGGGTTGCGGAAGAAACTGTTGCCCACGGCGAAATCCAGGCGCCGCTCCGGCGAGAGGTTGGCCGAGGGCAGGGAATAGGCGTTACGGTCATTGCGCTGCACGGTCGCCGCGCCAGCCGACAACGCTTCGCCGGGCTCGGCCTGGGTGAAACGCGGGGCGTCGTCACAGGCGGCGAGGGCAAAGGCCAGCAGCAGCGGAGAGAGTCGAAACAGCGACGAGGACATCGAGAATCCTGGGCGTGAGCGAAAAACCGGCGTGCAAGCTTAGCAGGGTGGAGAAGTTTGAATAAGAGCAATTTGCAATTGCTGGATGAAATCGCTGTCAGTTGGCCACGCCGGCCTGCCCGGTTTCTGTACGTGCATGTGGCTTGCAAAGAAAAGGCGGCCCGAAGGCCGCCTTTTCAGAACCGCTACAGCGGGATCAGAATTCGTGATCCGCAGTATCCGGGTTCAAGTTGGCAATACCCAGCTTGCCCGCAGCCTGCTCGATCGCACCGGTCTGTTTGACCAGTGCGGCGATGGCGTCACGCACGATCTGGTTGCCGGCAGCGTTGTCGGCAGCGATCAGCTGGTCGTAGTGCTCGCCCTTGAGGGCGTGGTCGACGATCACCTGGATCTTGGCTTCGGTGGCTTCCAGGTCGGCCTTGAGGGTGGCGTCGGCGGCCGGGTCGACCTTGGCCACCAGCGACGACAGGCTTGGGCCGGTCACCTTGCTGCCGTCCGGGCGGGTGTACTCGCCCAGGTAGACGTTGCGGATGCCCTTGGCGTCGTAGAAGTGCGAGTAGTGGGTGTTGTCGCTGAAGCAGTCGTGCTCGTCTTCCGGCGAGTTGGCTTCCAGCGAAACCTTCATGCGCTCGCCCGCCAGTTCGCCCAGCGACAGGCTGCCCATGCCGAACAGCATCTTGCGCAGGCCGTCGTTGACCGGCTCGGCTTCAAGCTTGGCGCGGTAGTTGTCGGCAACGTTCGGTGCCCAGTTGCCGACCATTTCCTCGAGGTCCTTGACCAGCAGGTCGGTGACCGCTTTCAGGTAGGCGCGACGGCGGTCGTTGTGGCCGCCGGTGGCGCCCTTGCCTTCCAGGTAGTCCGAAGCCGGACGGTTGCCTGCGCCCGGGCCGGTGCCGTTCAGGTCCTGGCCCCAGAGCAGGAACTCGATGGCGTGGTAGCCGGTAGCGACGTTGGCTTCGGAACCGCCCAGCTCGTTCAGGCTGGCGAGTTTCTCGGGGGTGATCTGCTTGACGTCGATCTTCTCTTCGCCGACCTGGATCTCGCTGTTGGCGATGATGTTGGCGTTGGCTGCCGGGTTGCCCAGGGCATGCTCGTAGCTCTTGTCGACGTAGTCGATCAGGCCTTCGTCCAGCGGCCAGGCGTTCACCTGGCCTTCCCAGTCGTCGATGATGGTGTTGCCGAAACGGAAGACTTCGCTCTGCAGGTACGGTACGCGGGAGGCGACCCAGGCGTCCCGGGCGGCCTTCAGGGTTTCGTCGTTGGGCTTGGCCAGAAACGCGTCGACAGCGCTCTGCAGGGTCTTGGCGGTGCTCAGGGAGTCGCTGTACACGGCATACACCAGCTCGGCGTAATGCTTGACTACGGCCTTGCCGGCAGCCTCGTCGACAGCCCCGGGCGCTGCAGCGGTGGTGCTGGCGGCAGCCGGTGCCTGGGCTTGCGGCGCGGCGGCCTTGTCGTCCTTGCCTTCACCGCAACCGGCGAGAGCGATGGCAATGGCCAGCAGACTGGCGGAGGCCAGAGGCATTCGAATCATTATTGGTTTTCCTGCGTCGTGTGGTTGGACCAAGGGGAGACCGTGCGCCGTGGCACGCGAAACGACAACATCATGCGAAAGATTTGCATTTGCTGTAAAGGGGCGCTATGCAAATTATGCAGATGGCGGCCACACCCAGCGGTTGCCGGGGTGATGTCAGGTCATCGATACCTGGTTGCGCTGCGCCTGTTTGAGGAAGTTGGTCAGCTCCCGGGCCGACAACGGCTTGCTGTAGTGGTAGCCCTGGCCCTCATGGCAACCCTGGGCAATGATGTAAGTCTCCTGTTCGACAGTTTCCACGCCTTCGGCAATTACCTGCATGCCCAGGCTCTTGCCCAGCTGGATGATCGCGCGAACGATGGTGGCGTCGTCATCGTCGTCCAGCAGGTCCTGGACGAAGCTCTTGTCGATCTTGATCTTGTCCAGCGGCAGCGATTTCAGGTAACTGAGCGACGAGTAGCCGGTGCCGAAGTCGTCGATGGCAATCAGCGCCCCGGAGCGGCGCAGGCTCAGCAGGTGCTGGGCGGCGGTGCTGATGTCTTCCATCAGGCCGGTTTCGGTCACCTCCAGCTCCAGGCTGCGCGGGGGCAGGCGGTAGGCCTGCAGCAGGTTGTTGACCACCCGCGGCAGCTCATTGTGGTGCAGTTGCACCGTGGACAGGTTGACAGCCATGCGCAGGTCGCTGAAGCCCATGTCATGCCATTCGCGCAGTTGCCGGCAGGCCTGGTCGAGCACCCACTCGCCGATGGCGATGATGCTGCCATTCTGTTCGGCCAGGGGAATGAACTGGTCCGGCGGTACCATGCCCAGCTCCGGGTGCTGCCAGCGCAGCAACGCCTCGACACCGACCACCCGGTGGTCGCGGTAGCTGATCTGTGGTTGGTACACCAGGTACAGCTGGTTGCGCGGCAGGGCTTCGCGCAGGTCTTTTTCCAGCTCGCGGCGGCGGCGCATCTCGCTGTCGACGCTGGCGATATAGAACTGGTAGCGGTTACGCGACCGGGCCTTGGCCAGGGTCATGGTCTGTTCGGCTTTCTGCAGCAGTTTCTCGGTGCTGTCGCCGTCTTCGGGGAACAGGGTGATGCCGATGGTGGCGCGCAGGCGGATCTGCCGGTGGTGGTCGAGATCGAACGGCACTTCCAGGTCGTCGAGAATGCTTTGCGCCAGTTCGGCCGCCTCGTAGGGTTGCTCGATATTGGCCTGCACCAGGGCGAACTGGTCGCCGCCCAGCCGTGCCAGTGCGCCGAGGCGGCTACTGTGGGCGCGCAGGCGGTCGGCCAGGGCCAGCAGCAACTGGTCACCGACCTGGTAGCTGAACTGCTCGTTGATGCCCTTGAAGTCGTCGAGGCCCAGGCACAGCACCGCTACCCGGTGTTGCAGGCGGCCACCGTCGATGAGGATCTTGTCCAGTTGCTGCTGCAGTTGCTGGCGGTTGGGCAGGCCAGTGAGGAAGTCGTACTGGGCCATGCGTTGCAGGCTGTTTTCGGCCTCGTGGCGCAAGTGGGTGTTGCGCTCGATCGAGGCCAGCAGCTGGTTGGCGGTATTCACCCACAGGCCCAGTTCGTTCTTTTCGTGGCCCTTGAGCAGTGGCAACTGGTGCTGGCTGGGGCGGTCGGGGTTGATCTGGGTGAGGTGCTCGATGATCTTCGACAGTGGCTTGGTCAACAACCAGTGGTAGACCAGGTACAGCACCATGCCCATGGCCAGGGCCCGTAGTACGCCGGAAATGAAGATGATCACCGCATTTATCAGGAAGTCCTCGCCGTAGGACGAGGTGTCGAGGGTGATGTTCAGGTCGCCGTAGTATTCGCTGTAGGGGCCGCGGCCGACCAGTTGCGTGGTATAGGTGCGCTCCTGGCCGAGGATCAGGTCAGTCAGCCAGCGCATGGCCGTGTCCCGCAGCGGACGGGACTTTTCTGCCAGCATGGTTTCGTTGGGGTGGCCGATGGAGGCCATGCGCACCGACTCATCCTGGAACAGGCCTTCCATTACCTGCATGCCCATTTCGCGGTCGAGGCTGTATACCGCCTGGGTCGAAGGGTCGCGGAACATGTCGAGGATGCGCTGGGCATCGTTGTTCACAGCCTGGCGGGTCTTGTAGGTGTCGTAGATGATTTGCGCACAGCTGAGCACGACGCCGACCGCCAGCGCCGACAGCAGCACGACCCTGAGCAACTTGACCGACAAGCTGTTCCGCAATTCCAGCTTCAATGGGGTTTCCTTAATCCATGCGCATGGCATCATTTTGCCATCAACGATGACGATACACTACCGGCCGACCATGAGCAGTGTATCGGTTGCCTGACCCCGCAACTTGAATGCGCTGTATCAATCTTCCAAGGGTTTGATGTTAGCGTGGTATGCAGGCTGAGCAAGCGTTTTGCGCATGCGCGAATCAGCCTTTGTCACGCACAGCTGCCGAGCGGAAATGCTGCCGATGTGCTTGCGCGGTTCTTCGAGCGGACGGGGCATGTGCAGGTGGCCGTTTGCCCGGGGCGGCACCAGCCGGGGACGGGGCAGATGGACATCGCAGGGTTGTTCACGATGCTGGAACAGCGCGGCCATGCGGGGTGGGTCGGGTGTAAGTACCGGCCTGCGGGTGCTACTGCAGATAGCCTTGGCTGGCTTGAACAATACGTTTCATGAAAAAATCCGATGCCAGGGGACTGGCATCGGATTTTGGCAGGAGTCCCGGGGTAGCCGGGCTTCCTGCTCGAGGCTGAATGACTCAGGCCTTGAAGGTCTTGCCTTCGAACTGTTCGGCAACGAAGGCCCAGTTGACCAGGTTCCAGAACGCCTCGACGTACTTCGGACGCAGGTTGCGGTAGTCGATGTAGTAGGCGTGTTCCCAGACGTCGCAGGTCAGCAGCGGGGTGTCGCCGTTGGTCAGCGGGTTGCCGGCGCCGATGGTGCTGGCCAGGGCCAGGGAACCGTCAGCCTTCTTCACCAACCAGCCCCAGCCGGAACCGAAGGTGCCAACCGAAGTCTTGGTGAACTCTTCCTTGAACTTGTCGAAGGAACCGAAAGCGGCGTTGATGGCGTCAGCCAGGGCACCGGTCGGCTGGCCGCCGCCGTTTGGCGACAGGCAGTTCCAGTAGAAGGTGTGGTTCCAGACTTGAGCGGCGTTGTTGAAGATGCCGCCCGAAGAGCTCTTGACGATCTCTTCCAGGGTCTTGCCTTCGAATTCGGTGCCTGGGACCAGGTTGTTCAGGTTCACGACATAGGTGTTGTGGTGCTTGTCGTGGTGATACTCCAGGGTTTCCTTGGAGATGTGCGGCTGCAGGGCATCGTGGGCGTACGGCAGCGGCGGCAATTCAAAAGCCATGGTGGATCTCCTGATTCAGGTCTGTTTGCGGTTTGCGCAAGGCCGATCACGGGCGGCCCGATCAGCGTCAGCGAGATTGTACTCTTTGCGACGCAAGGGCTGGATCATAGCACCGGGCCCGGCGCATAACCACGCAACAAAGATAGGGAATAGAGGTTCCAGAGCGGTTGGCGGGTGGCGATCGGTGGTGGTCGTTTCCAGGCAGGCGAATGTGCGAAAGCCTCTGTAGGGGCGGCCTTGCATCGCCCTAGGGCCGCAGCGCGGCCCGTGCAAGACAGGTGATGAAACCCTTTGTCAGTTGAAGACCAGCTGCGCCGCCACCGCGAACATCATGACGGCGACCATCAGGTCCAGCATGCGCCAGGTCGCTGGCCGTGCCAGCCACGGCGCCAGCCAGGCGGCGCCGATCGCCAGGGTCGAGAACCACACCAGCGAGGCGCTGGCAGCTCCGGCCACATAGGCTCCAGGCGCGGTCTGCTGGGCCCCCAGCGAGCCGATCAGCAACACCGTGTCGAGATACACGTGCGGGTTCAGCAGGGTCACCGCCAGGGCGCTGAGCAGCACCGCGCGGCGTGAGCGTGCGCCTTGGCCCTGCTGGTGCTGCAGGCTCTGCCGGGAGCAGGCGCTGCGCAATGCCTTGGCCCCGTACCAGATCAGGAATACTGCGCCGCCCCAACGGGCGACCGCCAGCAAGGTCGGGTTGTGCGCCAGCACGGTGGCCAGGCCGAACACCCCGGCTGCCACCAGGACCGCGTCACAGAGGATACAGAGTGCCGCCACCGGCAGGTGATGCTCGCGGCGCAAGCTCTGGGCCAGGACGAAGGCGTTCTGGGCGCCGATGGCCATGATCAGGCCGAAGGCCACCAGCATGCCGTTGAGATAGCTTTGCCACATGGCCCGCTCTCCAGGAGTGTCGAGAAAAGATGCTGGCCATTGTGCGCAAACGGGTTGTATAAGAAAAACAAATAACGCTGATCAGGCATTAGCAAAATCGATGTTCGACTACAAACTACTGGCCGCCCTCGCGGCGGTGATAGAACAAGGGGGGTTCGAGCGCGCCGCGCAGGTGCTGGGCCTGTCGCAGTCGGCCATATCTCAGCGCATCAAGCTGCTCGAGGCGCGGGTCGGCCAGCCGGTGCTGGTGCGGGCCACACCGCCAGGCACGACCGAAGTCGGTCGGCAGTTGCTCAACCATGTGCAACAGGTGCGCCTGCTCGAACGCGACCTGCAACGCCAGGTGCCGGCGCTCGACGAGGAGGGCATGCCGGAGCGCCTGCGCATCGCCCTCAACGCCGACAGCCTGGCCACCTGGTGGGCCGCTGCGGTGGGCAACTTCTGCGCGCAGCACAACCTGCTGACCGACCTGGTGGTGGAAGACCAGGAAGTGGGGCTGAAGCGCATGCGTGCCGGCGAAGTGGCAGCCTGCCTGTGCGCCAGCGAGCGCCCGGTGGCCGGCGCGCGTAGCCTGCCACTGGGGGGCATGCGTTACCGGGCGCTGGCCAGTCCCGGGTTCATGGCGCGGCATTTTCCCCAGGGGTTCGCTGCGGGCCGCCTGGCCCGTACGCCGGCAATCGTCTACGGCCCGGACGACTTCCTGCAGCACCGCTACCTGGCATCGCTGGGCATCGACGGTGGTTTTCTGCACCACCTGTGCCCGTCCTCGGAAGGTTTCCTGCGCATGACCGAAGCCGGCCTGGGTTGGGGCCTGGTGCCCGAGCTGCAAGCCCGTGAGCAGCTGGCCGGCGGGCAATTGGTGGAAATCTGCAGCGATACCCCCATCGATGTGCCGTTGTACTGGCATCATTGGCGCAACGGCGGGCAACTGCTCGCGCAACTGACCGAGCATCTGCGGCACTGCGCACGGCAATGGCTGGTGCCCTTGTAGCCACGGCTGGCGTCAGTTGCATCTGAAATCTGGCAAGACGGAGTCTTACATGCGAATTCTGGTCACCGGCGCGAGCGGCTTCATTGGCGGGCGTTTTGCGCGCTTTGCCCTTGAGCAGGGCCTGGACGTGCGGGTCAGCGGCCGCCGCGCGGAGGGGGTCGAGCATCTGGTCAAGCGCGGCGCCCAGTTCATCCCCGGCGACCTCGGCGATGCCGAGCTGGCCCGTCGCCTCTGCCAGGGCGTCGAGGCCGTGGTGCACTGCGCCGGCGCGGTGGGCAACTGGGGGCGCTACCAGGACTTCTACCAAGGCAACGTGGTGGTCACCGAGAACGTGGTAGAGGGCTGCCTGAAGGAACACGTGCGACGCCTGGTGCACCTGTCGTCGCCGTCGATCTACTTCAACGGTCGCTCGCGCCTGGATATCCGCGAAGACCAGGTGCCGCGTCGCTTCCACGACCACTATGGGCAGACCAAGTACCTGGCCGAGCAGAAGGTGTTCGGTGCCCAGGAGTTCGGTCTAGAAGTGCTGGCGCTGCGCCCACGCTTCGTCACCGGGGCTGGCGACGCCAGTATTTTTCCGCGGCTGATGCACATGCAGCGCAAGGGCCGCATGGCGATCATCGGCAACGGCCTGAACAAGGTGGATTTCACCAGCGTGCACAACCTCAACGAGGCGCTGTTCAGTGCGCTGTGCGCCGACGAGCGGGCGCTGGGCCAGGCCTACAACATCAGCAACGGCCAGCCATTGCCGCTATGGGATGTGGTCAATTATGTAATGCGCAAGATGCAGCTGCCGCAGGTCACCCGCTACCGTTCCTACGGTCTGGCCTACAGCCTGGCTGCGCTGAACGAGGCGGCCTGCCTGCTATGGCCGGGGCGCCCGCAACCGACCCTGTCGCGCCTGGGCATGCAGGTGATGAGCCGCGATTTCACCCTGGATATAAGCCGCGCCCGGCAGTACCTGGACTACCAGCCCAAGGTCAGCCTGTGGACGGCGCTGGATGAATTCTGCGCCTGGTGGCAGCACCAGCCGCCAGGCGCATGAGGCCCACGGGGCGACGACGGTCATCAACGCGCCGCGCTGGCGGTTTATACTCGTGCCTCTTTGCGACTACCGCGGTTGAATGTATCCATGCGTAACCATGCTGATGATGACTACGATGACGTGCCTACCCTGCGGGCCGGCACCCATGACGATGACGAACTGATGCCGGCGCACGTGGTGCGCAGCCGCCAGAAAGCCGCCCGCGGGGCCAGCACGGCGCCGCTTTGGGCCTTGCTCGGGGCCTCGTTCATCGCCTTGGCGGGCCTCGGCTGGTGGAGCTTCCAGCAGATTTCCCTGATGGAACAGCAACTGGTGGCGACCCAGGAAAGCTTTGCCCGCATCAGCGAGGAAGCGGCCGGGCGCCTGCAGGCCATCAGCGGCAAGGTCGCGGCCAGCGAGTCGGGGGCCAACACCAGTAGCGAGGCATTGAAACTGCAGCTGCGCCAGTTGCAGCAGGGGATGGCTGGGCAGACCGGTGACCTGGGCAAGCGCCTCGAGCAGGTGCTGGCCGATACCCGTGAACAGCAGAAGGCAGTGACCGAGCTGCAGAGCCAGTTGCAGGCGCAATTGAAGCAGGTGAACGGCGAGCTGGCCGCATTGCGCTCGGGCCAGGTCGATGGGGGCAAGCTGGATGCCCAGCTAAAGGGCCTGAACGAGCAGGTTGCGTCACTGAAGGCCGCGCAGGCCGACGGCGGCAAGCTGGATGGCCAGCTCAAGAGCCTGAGCAGCGAGGTGGCAGCGCTGAAGAAGCAAGGTAACCCGAGCGCGGCTATCCAGGACCTGGAGCAGGACATGTTGGTGCTCAAGAGCCAGATCGATAACCGTCCGGCTGCGGCGCCCGCCAGTGGTGCTTCGGTGCAGGAGTTCGATGCCTTCCGGGCGCAGACGACCCGCAACCTGAATACCTTGCAGAGCCAGATCCAGAACCTGCAGCAGCAGATCAACGCCCGGCCGTGACAGGGCGGGGGGAGGGCTTTGCCCTCCCTTTGCGACACAGGGCCGCAAAGCGGCCCCGGCAATCCCGGTTACAACCGCGGATAGTCGATATACCCCACCGGCCCCTTGCCATAGAAGGTCTCCGGCCGCGCTGCATTCAACGGTGCATCCGCCGCCAGCCGCGCCGGCAGGTCAGGGTTGGCGATAAACGGCACGCCAAACGCCACCGCATCCGCCCTGCCTGCCGCCAACGCGGCATTGGCACTGGCCTTGTCGAACCGCTCGTTGACGATGTACGCGCCACCGAACGCTTCCTTGATCAGCGGGCCAATGCTGTCGTCAGCTTCCTTCTCCCGCGAGCAAATAAAGGCAATGCCGCGTTTACCCAGCTCACGCGCCACGTAGGTGAAGGTCTCGGCGCGGTCGGCATCACCCATGTCGTGGGCATCGGCACGTGGTGCCAGGTGCACGCCGACGCGGCCTGCGCCCCACACTTCGATGGCCGCATCGGTCACTTCCAGCAGCAGCCGTGCACGATTTTCCAGCGAGCCGCCGTAGCGGTCGGTGCGCTGGTTGGTGCTGCTTTGCAGGAACTGGTCGAGCAGGTAGCCGTTGGCACCATGAATCTCCACGCCATCGAAGCCGGCGGCCTTGGCATTCTCGGCACCGCTGCGGTAGGCCTCGACGATGTCGGCGATTTCTTCGGTTTCCAGCGCGCGCGGGGTGGGGTAGTCACTGAGCGGGCGTACCAGGCTGACATGGCCCTTGGGCTGGATTGCGCTGGGGGCTACGGGCAGTTCGCCGTTCAGGTAGCTAGGGTGGGAGATGCGGCCAACGTGCCACAGCTGCAGGAAAATGCGCCCGCCAGCGCCGTGCACGGCCTGGGTGACGTTGTGCCAGCCACGCACCTGCTCGTCGTTCCAGATGCCGGGGGTATCCGGGTAGCCGACGCCCATGGGGCTGACCGAGGTCGCCTCGCTGAGGATCAGCCCGGCACTGGCGCGCTGCACGTAGTATTCGGCCATCAGCGCATTGGGCACGCGGCCTTCATCGGCGCGGCAGCGGGTGAGCGGGGCCATGATGATGCGGTTGGGCAATTGCAGGTCGCCCAGGGTGATTGGATCGAAAAGCGTGGTCATGACGGTTACCTGCCTGTTCAGAGTGCCTGGCGCAATTGTTCGAGAAACGCCTGGATGGTGGTTTCGTTGCGTTTGAAAAAGTGCCACTGGCCGATCTTCTGGCTGCTGACCAGCCCGGCGCGTTGCAGCGTGGCCAGGTGGGCGGAGACGGTCGACTGCGACAGGCCGCAGCGTTGGTCGATCTGCCCGGCGCAGACACCGTTCTCGGTGCTGTGGTACTGGTCCGGGAACTGCGTTGCCGGGTCTTTCAGCCAACCGAGGATTTCTCGCCTGACCGGGTGGGCCAGCGCTTTTATGATTTCGTCGAGATCGAGAGGCATGGGTTGAGGCTCGTTGTAGCGGTATATCGCGATAGGACGAAATGTAAATCGTGAACTACCGATATACAAATACGAAGAGGTTCTGAGCTCAGCGCGAATCGCTATATCGCGTTATGCCGATATAGGCACTGACGGTGCTAGACTGCGCCCATGAACTACCTCGCACACCTGCACCTGGGCGGCCCGGCGCCGCAACAACTGCTTGGCAGCCTGTATGGCGATTTTGTCAAAGGCCCGCTGGAAGGGCGCTTCCCGCCTGCGCTGGAGGCGGCCATCCGACTGCACCGTCGAATCGACAGCTATACCGACCAGCACCCGTTGGTGCTGGCGGCACTGGCGCGTTTTCCACGTGAGCGGCGGCGCTTTGCCGGCATCGTTGTGGATGTGTTCTTCGACCACTGCCTTGCCCGGCATTGGCAGGATTATGCCGAGCAACCGCTGGAGCAGTTCACTGGGGCGTTTTATCGGGTGCTGTTGGCGGAACCCGAGCTGCCCGGGCGGCTGGCACGGATTGCGCCGTTCATGGCGGCGGATGACTGGCTGGGCGCTTATGGTGATTTCGCCACGCTGGAACAGGTGTTCAACGGCATTGCCCGAAGGCTGTCGCGGCCGGAGGGGATGGTGGGGGTAATGGGGGAGCTGGAGCGGTTATATGAACCGTTGCTGGCGGATTTTCGTGAATTTTATCCACAATTGCAGGCGTTCGCGGCGGTGGGGCGGATGTCTGGCAGCCAGGCCTGTGCCGGTCTCTTCGCGGGCAAGCCCGCAAGAGACCGGTCCTGAACAGCAGAAACTCAGGCAGCCCGCGCTTGCCGTCGAGCCACGATTTCAACTTCCTCAGCCCCGAACAACGCCAGCTGAATCGCCTGCTGTGCCTGCAGTGCGAGCATCGCCCGCTCCTTGCCTACGCTGCCGATCGGCTGCAGCAAGTGGATGCACACCTCGCTCCGCGGCTGGGCGAACAGGCGCAGCAGGTGCGACACCAGGTCATCCTCGCCGATGAACGGTGCGATCGGGTCAACCTGACCATGGCGCAGGTACTGGATGGCTACCGGTTGTACCGCCACCCCACGGTCGATGGCGCCCGCCAGCAGGCGGCCATGGAAGGTGCGCAGGGTCCGCCCGCTGGTGGTGGTGCCTTCGGGAAAGATCAAAAGCGGACGGGCCAGGCCCAATTGCCCGGCGATCTGTTCACGCAGGCGCTGGCCGTCACCGCCACCCCGGCGAATGAACAGCGTGCCGGCCTTTTCCGCCAGCCAGCCGGCCAGCGGCCAGTGGCGCACTTCGGCCTTGGACAGGAACGACAGCGGCAGCAGCATGCCGAGCAAGGGGATATCGGTCCAGGACACATGGTTGCTGACCCACAGCATCGGCCGCTGCGGTAGCGCGCCGATCATTCGCACGTCGAATGGCAGCGCCGCGACCAGGCGTTTCATGAACAGGCAGGTCCAGCGCTGGCGGCGCTCTAGCGATGGCTTGAAGCCCAGGCGCTCGCCCAGGGTGATCAGACCGGCCAGCAGCATGCCCAGCAGCAGGACCAGCAGCAGTCGCGTCAGGCGGGCCAACACCCGCAGCTTCGGCATCACACTGCTGCCTTGAAGTGGCGGGCATAGCGTGGGCACAGTTCGTCGCGCTTGAGCAGGATGAACACGTCGGCGACCTGGAAGTCTTCGTCCCAGCATGGTTCGCCGCAAATTTTCGCGCCCAGGCGCATATAGGCCTTGAGCAGGGGAGGCATTTCGGCAATCACATTGTTCGGCAGGGCCAGCTTGGGCAGCGGGTTTTTCGGTTCGGCACGCAGGTGCTCGGTGCACAGGTAGCGGTCGCGCAGGCGCTGCATCACCGCATGGGCCTGTATTCCGCCATCCTGCATGGGGATGCTGGCGCAGCCCATCAGGTAGCTGTAGCGGCCTTCATTGAGGATTTCCGCCAGTTCGCTCCACAGTACGGCGATGGTGCCGCCGTTGCGGTAGTCGGGGGCCACGCAGGTGCGACCCAGCTCCAGGATCGGGCCCTGCAATTGCAACAGGCCATGCAGACTGAATTCTTCTTCACTGTAGAAACGGCCCAGGCTGCTGGCGGCCTGGTGGTCGAGCAGGCGCGTGGTGGCGACCAGCTCCCCGGTGCTCAGGTCGCGCACACCGATGTGGCGGCAATGCACGTCGTAGTCATCCATGTCCAGGCCGTGCTCGGCACCTTTGAGGCGAGCCTTGAATTCGGCGCTGAACACCTTGTAGCGCAGGGCCTGGGCCTCGTGCAGGGCCGCGGCGCCAACCAGGCGTTCGGCTTGCAGACGGCGTTCGGTGCTGTTGTCGCCAGCGTGAGCGATCCGAGTCATTACGAGTCTCCATAAGCCAGCCATGAAGGGTTGCGGCCGGTCGGCTTTGTTGTGCAAAGTCAGCCTAGGTAGACGCGGTGTCACCCCTGTGAAGATTTGGTGATGCTTGCGTGACATTCCACGGCCTTAGCCGAAAGCCCCCTGCAAGGAGCCGCTCCATGGCCTGGTTGCAACGACTCAACGACCCGCTTCGCCAAGCGCTGGCGGGCACCCTTGGCGAGACCTATGCCGCGCTGCTTGAGCGCCTTGGCCCGGTTGCCCCGTTCGAACTGGCGGTTCTTGGCGGGCGGGCGATGGCCACGCCGGGCCTGGCGTTCCTGGTCGGTTACCAGGCCGCCTTGCGCGTGCTGTGGCCCAGTGCTCCGCCGAGCCTCGGTGCCCTGTGCGCCAGCGAACGGCGCAGCGTGCGGCCGGCGGACATGCGTACGCGCCTGGACGGCCTGCGCTTGACCGGCAGCAAGGACTTCGTCACCGCCGGCCTGGAGGCGGAGTGGTTGCTGGTGGCGGCGCGCAGCGAGGCGCCGGGTGCGGCAGCACAGTTGAACCTGGCGGTGGTCTACCCCGGCGAGCCGGGGGTGACGCTGGAAGCACTGCCGACCCTGCCGCTGATGCCGGAGGTGGGGCATGGGCGACTGGTGCTGGAGCATGCAGCGTGCGAACTGCTGGCGGGGGATGGCTGGGACGCCTATGTGAAACCGTTCCGCTCGCTGGAGGACTTGTATGTGCTCACCGCCCTGACGGCCTGGCTGTATGGCGTCGGCCAGGCGTGCGCCTGGCCGCAGGCCTTGCGGCTGCAGTTGCTCGGGTTGCTGGCCGGGTGTGCCGAGGGTAGCCGGCAGTGTGCCGATACGGTCGGTTGCCATTTGTTGCTGGGTGGGTTGTTTGCGCAGTTCCAGGCGCTACGGGGCGAAATCGAGGCGGCATTGGCAGCCGGGCCGGCACATTGGGCGCAGCTCTGGCAGCGCGACCAGGGCGTGATGGCGCTGGCAGCTACAGCGCGGGAGAAGCGCTTGAACAAGGCATGGGCGGCTGCGGGACTGTCATGAATGACTGCTAGATTCGTGTGATTGCATGAATCCTGGGGCCGCACAGTGGCCTTCGAAAAAAGGCAATTCCGATGAAGGCATTGTTCGTCATTCTGGCATTGGTTACGCGGTGTGCCTGGGCCGAGGACTGGCCCCAACCCGACTGGCCAATCGATGACGCCACCCGCGACTGGCAGGCTGTCGACGCCTACGCCTTTCCTGCCCGTCCCACACGGGAGCGCACTGGTATTCGTACCGATGCCCTGCTGATCATTCGTGACGGTCGTATCCTGCACGAACGCTATACGGCGCCCACTACCGCAGCCACTGCCCACCTCACCTGGTCGGTCAGCAAAAGCGTGCTCGCCACGGTGCTGGGCGTGGCCCAGGGCCAGGGGCGCTTCCAGCTGCAAGACCCGGTCAGCCGCTTCTACCCGCCCATGAGTGCCCACCCCGACGTGCGCATGGCCGACCTGCTGCACTGGGCCAGCGGTCTGGACTGGCAGGAAGACTACGAATACGCTCCGCTGAAATCCTCGGTGGTGGCCATGCTCTATACCCGCGGCCGTGCGGACATGGCGGCCTATACCGCGGCGCGAGGCACGGCCGCCAGCCCTGGCCAGCGCTTTCTCTATTCCAGCGGCGACAGCAACCTGCTGGCCGCCGCCCTGCGCGGCATGCTCGGCGGCGAACAGTACCCGCAATACCCCTGGCACGCGCTGTTCATCCCGCTGGGCATCACCAGCGCGGTGTGGGAACGTGACCAGGCCGGCATCCATGTCGGTTCTTCCTACCTGTACCTTACGGCGCGCGACCTGGCACGCATCGGTCTGCTGATGCAGCGCGACGGGCGCTGGCACGGCCGGCAACTGCTGCCCGAAGCCTGGGTGGCCTTCAATCGGACACCATTTGCCCAAGCCAACGCCATGGCCGGCGAGGCCAACCCCGGTGGCCACTGGTGGCTCAACCAGCCGTTGGCCGGGGCGCCACGGCCCTGGCCGAGCGCCCCCGCAGACGCCTATGCGGCCCTCGGCCATTGGGGGCAGGCGCTGTACGTGCTGCCCAGGCAGAAGCTGGTGATCGTGCGTTATGCCGATGACCGCGACGGCAGCTACCAGCATGACGAACTGCTCAGGCGGGTACTCGCGGTGCTGGCCGGGGAGGGCGCATGAAGCGGGTCGGGCTGCTGCTATTGCTGGGGCTGTCGTACTGGGCCTGGCAAGAGCGCCAGGCCCTGGCCGACTTCCCCGGCATCCTTTCGGCCTACTCGGCCAAGGAATACTGCTCGTGCCGCTTCGTCATGGGGTTCGAGCCGGAGTATTGCCAGGGCTACGTGAAACAATGGCTGGCGCTGAGCCTGCTGGAGGAAGACCGCCAGCAGCAGCGGGTAACCGCCGAAGGCCTGGGGCGGCGCCACCAGGCTGCCTGGCAAGGCCCGCGCGAGGGCTGCCGCTTGCTGCCATGAAGGCGGGCGGGTAAGGTTGGCGGCCTGGTTTCACGAGATCCGTCATGTTCAAGTTGCCCCGTCTGCTACCCGCCTTGCTGCTGGCTTTCTGCCTGCCTGCCCACGCCAACTGGCACCTCGATGGCGAGTCGTCGCGCCTGTCGTTCATTACTGGCAAGAACGGTGACAGCGCCGAAGTGCATCGCTTTCTGGTGCTGCATGGTACGGTCGACCGCAAGGGCGCGGCCGGGTTGAGCATCGAGATGGATTCGGTGAGCAGCGGCATTCCCCAGCGTGACGAACGCATGCGCGAGGATCTGTTCGAGGTCGAGCGTTTCGCCGAGGCCAAGGTGCAGGCACAACTGGACCTGCGGCCGATAAACGACCTGGCCAATGGTGCCCAGGTCGAACTGCGCCTGCCACTGACCGTAACCTTGCATGGCCAGTCCCACAGCTACAACGCCCTGCTGCTGGCGACACGCCTCGACGAGCGGCGCTTCCAGGTGGTGACCCTCGAGCCGCTGGTGCTGCGCGCCGAGGATTTCGGCCTGCTGCCCGGGCTGCAACGCCTGCGCAAGTTCGCCGGGCTCAAGTCCATCAACCCGTCGGTACCGGTGAGTGCGGTGCTGATCTTTACCGCCCGCTGACATGGCCGGGCCAGTCTTCCCCTGGCGGGATGGCAACCACTTCGAACTGCTGATCGACGGGCCCGAGTTCTTTCCGCGCATGCTCCTGGCGATCATGCGCGCCGAGTTCCAGATCGACCTGGAACTGTACCTGGTCGAGGCCGGCGACTGCGCGGACACGGTAGTCGAGGCGCTTGAACGGGCAGCGCTTCGCGGTGTGCGGGTGCGTTGCCTGTTCGACGACTATGGTTCGCTGGCTTTCAACAGCACATCGCGCCAGCGCTTGCTGGATGCCGGGGTGTACCTGCGCTGGTACAACCGCCTGCGCTGGAAACGTGGCCTGCGCAACCTGTACCGCGATCACCGCAAGCTGCTGCTGGTCGACCAGCGCTGGGCAGTGGTGGGCGGCACCGGTGTCACCGATGAGTTCTGGACGCCGGGCGAGGCGACCAGTGAATGGCACGAGGTGATGGTGCAGATGCAGGGGCCGGTGGTGAACGACTGGCAATTGCTGTTCGACCGCCAGTGGCACGCCAATAACCGCCGTACCGCCTGGCGCCCCGCCGAGGGCTTTGGCCTGCCACGCCTGCCCAAGGTCCCGGCGCAGGGCCAGGGCATGGGCCGGGTGGCCTATGCCGACGCCCGCCAGCACCAGGACATCCTGCATTCGCTGGTGCGCGCGATCAACAGCGGCAAGCGCCGGGTGTGGTTGGCCACGCCTTACTTCCTGCCGACCTGGAGCGTGCGCCGCTCGCTGCGCCGGGCCGCTGGCAAGGGTGTCGATGTGCGCCTGCTGCTGACCGGCCCGCGCACCGACCACCCATCGGTGCGTTATGCAGGGCACCGTTATTATCCCCGGCTGCTGCGCGCCGGGGTGCGCATCTACGAATACCAGCCGTGTTTCCTGCACCTGAAGATGGTCCTGATCGACGACTGGGTCAGTATCGGTTCGTGCAACTTCGACCACTGGAACCTGCGCTTCAACCTGGAGGCCAATATCGAGGCCCTCGACCCGCCGTTGACGGCTGCCGTACAAGCCAGCTTCGAGCGTGACTTCGCCTTGAGCGAGGTGGTCGACCTCAGTCATTGGCATGCGCGTCCGCTCTGGCGCAGGGTGAAGCAGCGGCTGTGGGGCTGGCTGGACCGCCTGGTGGTCAACTTGCTCGACCGTCGCGACTGAGACCGGCTATCGTGCAGTGACTGTCTCTAGGCAATCGAAGGAGTGGATGCGATGACGGCTAAGAAGATTCTCATGTTGGTCGGCGACTTCGTTGAAGATTACGAGGTCATGGTGCCATTCCAGGCCTTGGGCATGGTTGGGCATACGGTGCATGCAGTTTGTCCGGAAAAGGTCGCGGGGCAGACCGTGCGCACGGCCATCCATGATTTCGAGGGTGACCAGACCTACAGCGAAAAGCCCGGGCACAACTTTGCCCTGAACTACGATTTCGTCCGGGTGCGGGCCGAGGGCTATGACGCATTGCTGATTCCCGGTGGCCGTGCGCCGGAGTACCTGCGCCTGGATGAGCGGGTGCTGGAACTGGTACGGGCATTCGACCAGGCTGGCAAGCCGATCGCGGCGGTATGCCATGGTGCCCAGTTGTTGGCGGCGGCCGGCGTGCTGGAAGGGCGCGAATGCAGTGCGTACCCGGCGTGCGCCCCGGAAGTGCGCTTGGCGGGCGGGACATTCATCGATATCGCAGTGGACCAGGCACATGTGGACGGCAACCTGGTGACGGCACCGGCATGGCCGGCACATCCGGCGTGGTTGGCGGCGTTCCTCAAGGTGCTTGGTACCCGTATTGCCTGACAGGGCCTGTTCGCGGGCATGCCCGCTCCCACATGTACCTCACTGCTCTCAAGTTTTGGATCCCTGTGGGAGCGGGCGTGCCCGCGAACAGGCCAGTACAGGCAATACCACCCTGATCAGGCCACTTGCTCAACCCAGTCATTGAGGTTGTAGTAATTGGTCACCCGGGCAATCTTGCCGCAGTGGATATAGAAGAACGCCCCCGCCGGCAGCACGTAGGTCTGGCCGTTGGCCGGCGGCAGGCCTTCATCATCGGCCAGGTATTCGCCATGCACGGTGAATTCCGCCGCCGCCCGGCTGCCATCGGCATTCTGCATCACCACGATGTCCGCCAGGCGTTCGCGGTAGCAGCGGTTCATCTTGTCCATGAACGCGGCAAACCGGGCCTTGCCCATCTGCCGCTCGCCCTGGTTGACGTCGTGGATCACGTCTTCGCTGAGCAGGGCAAGAAAGGCCGGCATGTCACCGGCGTTGAAAGCCGCGTAGTACGCATTTACCAGTTCGGTAGCGGTCATGGAACAATACCTGTCGTTGAGGGAAAAGGTGGGTCGTTGCCCCGGATGATAGGGTTTCCCCTCAAGCCCGGCTTAGCCGAGCGCGTCATCCACATCGACAAAACGACCGCCAAGCATGGAAATACGCCTGTTGCACGGCGCCGCTATCGCGCCTTACATCGATGACCTCGCTCGCCTGCGCCTGACCGTGTTTCGCGAGTTTCCCTACCTGTACGACGGCACCCCGGAGTACGAGGCCGACTACCTGGCCACCTATGCCCGGTCCGGGCGCAGCCTGGTGGTGCTGGCGCTGGACGACGGCAAGGTGGTCGGCGCCTCCACCGGCCTGCCACTGGTGGACGTCGGCGCCGAATTCCAGCAGCCATTCCTGGCCCAGGGGCGCGACCCGGCCAGCGTCTACTACTTCGGTGAGTCGGTGGTACTGCCGGAGTACCGTGGCCAAGGCCTGGGCGTACGCTTTTTCATCGAGCGCGAATCCTACGCGCACAAACTGGCCGAGTTCGATTACTGCGCGTTCTGCGCGGTGGAGCGGCCCGGCGTGCACCCGCGGCGCCCCGCAGACTACAAGCCCCTGCATGGCTTCTGGCGTAATCGTGGCTTCCTGCACGACCCGTCGCTGCGCACCCGCTACGCCTGGCGTGACCTGGACGAAGCGGAAAGCTCCGACAAACTGATGTCGTTCTGGCTCAAGGAACTGCCGATATGATCCGCCTGGCGGCCTGCCAGTATGCGATCGAGTTGCATGAGACCTGGGACGCCTACGCCGCGCACCTGGAGGGCCTGTGCGCCGAGGCCGCGGCGGCGGGGGCGCGCCTGCTGCTGTTGCCGGAGTACGCCGGGCTGGTGCTCAGCGGGCAGTTGCCGGCCGGGCAGCGTGGCGACCTGAATGCCTCGATTGCCGGCATCCAGCCGCTGGTCGAGCCGTGGCTGGCGCTGTGCGAGGGCATTGCCCGACGCTGGGGAATCTACCTGCAGCCCGGCAGCCTGCCGGTGCAGGACGGCGACGGCCAGTACCGTAACCGTGCCTGGCTGTTCGGCCCAGAGGGTGTGCTGGGTTACCAGGACAAGCTGATGATGACCCGTTTCGAACGCGAGCAGTGGGACATCGCCCCAGGCCAGGGGCTGCAGGTGTTCGACACCGAACTGGGGCGCCTGGGGATCCTGATCTGCTACGACAACGAGTTCCCGATGCTGGCCCGGCGCTTGGTGGAGGAAGGTGCCGACCTGATCCTGGCGCCGAGCTGTACCGACACCGAAGCGGGCTATCACCGGGTGCGCATTGGCGCGCAGGCGCGGGCACTGGAGAACCAGATTGCGGTATTGCAGAGCCCCACGGTCGGGCTGGCGGCTTGGTCGCCGGCGCTGGACGAGAATATCGGCCGGGCAGGGTTGTTCGTGCCACCGGATCATGGCATGCCGGAGGACGGCGTAATTGCGCTGAGTGAGCAACTGAGCCCGCTGCGTAGCCAGTGGCTGCTGTGCGAGGTGGACCTGGAAGAAGTGCGGCGGGTGAGGCGGGAAGGGCAGGTGTTTACCCGCAGGGACTGGCCGGAGCAGTTTGACCGAATCCTGTGAAAACAGTGGCGGCCTAATCGCGGGCTTGCCCGCTCCCACAGGTACAGCGCAAGCCTGAGGGCTACGCGTTACTTGTGGGAGCGGGCAAGCCCGCGAAGAAGCCGCCGCAGTTACATCAGGCTTACTTCACTTCGACTGCCAGGCTCTCGGCAATCTTGCTCTGCCACAGGGCAGGGCCAGTGATGTGCACCGACTCACCGTTGCTGTCCACGGCGACGGTCACCGGCATGTCCTTGACCTCGAACTCGTAGATCGCTTCCATGCCCAGCTCGGCGAAGGCCAGGACCTTCGACTTGCGGATGGCCTGGGCCACCAGGTAGGCGGCGCCGCCGACGGCCATCAGGTACACGGCCTTGTTGTCCTTGATCGCTTCGATAGCGGCAGGGCCACGTTCGGACTTGCCGATCATGCCCAGCAGGCCAGTCTGCTCGAGGATCTGGCGGGTGAACTTGTCCATGCGGGTGGCGGTGGTCGGACCGGCCGGGCCTACCACTTCGTCACCTACCGGGTCGACCGGGCCGACGTAGTAGATGAAGCGGCCTTTCAGGTCTACCGGCAGCTCTTCGCCACGGTTGAGCATCTCGACCATGCGCTTGTGCGCGGCATCACGGCCGGTCAGCATCTTGCCGTTGAGCAGGATGGTCTCGCCCGGCTTCCAGCTGGCGACTTCTTCCGGGGTGATGGCGTCGAGGTTGACACGTCGGGCGCTCGGGCCGGCTTCCCAGACGATTTCCGGGTAGGCGTCCAGCGACGGCGCTTCCAGCTCGGCCGGGCCGGAACCATCGAGCACGAAGTGGGCGTGGCGGGTGGCGGCGCAGTTGGGGATCATGCACACCGGCAGCGAAGCGGCGTGGGTCGGGTAATCCATGATCTTGACGTCGAGCACGGTGGTCAGGCCGCCCAGGCCCTGGGCGCCGATGCCCAGCTGGTTGACCTTCTCGAACAGCTCCAGGCGGATTTCTTCCAGACGGTTCTGTGGGCCACGGGCTTTCAGTTCGTGGATGTCGATGGATTCCATCAACACTTCCTTGGCCATCACCGCAGCCTTCTCGGCGGTACCGCCGATGCCGATGCCGAGCATGCCAGGCGGGCACCAGCCAGCGCCCATGGTCGGCACGGTCTTCAGCACCCAGTCGACGATCGAGTCGGACGGGTTGAGCATGGCCATCTTCGACTTGTTCTCCGAGCCGCCGCCCTTGGCAGCGACATCGACCTCGACCTTGTCGCCAGGGACGATGGAATAGTGGATCACTGCCGGGGTGTTGTCCTTGGTGTTCTTGCGGGCACCGGCCGGGTCGGCCAGGATCGACGCGCGCAGCACGTTTTCAGGCAGGTTGTAGGCGCGACGCACACCTTCGTTGATCATGTCGTCGACGCTCATGGTGGCGCCGTCCCAGCGCACGTCCATGCCCACCCGGATGAACACGGTGACGATACCGGTGTCCTGGCAGATCGGGCGGTGGCCGGTGGCGCACATGCGCGAGTTGATCAGGATCTGGGCGATGGAATCGCGCGCGGCAGGCGATTCTTCACGCAGATAGGCCTCGTGCATGGCCTGGATGAAATCGACGGGGTGGTAGTACGAAATGAATTGCAGGGCGTCGGCGACGCTCTGAATCAGGTCGTCTTGCTTGATCACGGTCATGCAGCGCGCTCCTCTTAAAGACGGGAACATTCATTGAGACGCTCGACGGTGCCGACCAGCATGTCGAAACGCCTTGCAAAGGCGCGCCGGCGGCATGGCCGACGCAAAAAGGCGCGGCAGTATAGCGTGCCTCTCGGTGTGAAACACCTGCGCGTGGTCTGGACCATGGTCGGCAGGGCTCGGGCATCCTTTTTGCTGCCATTGCCCGCTTGGCATACAGTGCCCGCATGACCGATGGAGAAAGACCGAACATGCCCGAACTTTGCGTGGGCGAGCACCGCTGGACGGTGCCGACCGGCAGCAACCTGCTCGATGCCCTGAACGAGGCCGGGTTCGATGTGCCCTACAGTTGCCGCGCGGGCAGCTGCCATGCCTGCCTGGTGCATTGCCTGGCCGGGCAACCGCTGGATACCCGGCCCGAGGCCCTGGCGCTGGACAAGCAGGCCCAGGGTTGGCGCCTGGCGTGCCAGTGCCAGGTGGTCGAGAACCTGCGTGTGGCGCTGTTCGACCCGCAGCAGGATGGCGTAGCGGCCGAGGTCTGTGCGCTGGATTGGCACGGCGATGTGTTGCGCTTGCGCTTGCGGCCCGAGCGAGCGGTACGTTACCAGGCCGGGCAGCATGTGGTGCTATGGCATGCTGCGGTCGCGCGGCCCTATTCGCTGGCCAGCCTGCCGGGTGAGGACGATTTCCTCGAGTTCCATATCGACTGCCAGCGCCCTGGCGCCTTTTGTGACAAGGCCCGTGGTTTGCAGCCGGGGGATGTGTTGCGCCTGGGGGAATTCAGGGGCGGCGCCTTGCATTACGACCCGGACTGGCAGGACCGGCCGCTGTGGTTGCTGGCGGCGGGCACCGGGCTGGCGCCGTTGTGGGGCATCCTGCGCGAAGCGTTGCGGCAGGGGCATCGGGGCGAGCTTCGGCTGCTGCATGTGGCGCGGGAGCGGTCAGGGCACTACCTGGCGGAGCCGCTGCTGAAGTTGCCAGGGGTTGAGGTCGAGCTGGTGCTGGCGGAGCAGCTGGAGGACGTTCTGGCCGGCTTGCGACCGTCATCGCGGCAGACGCTGGCGCTGCTGTGCGGGGCGCCGGCGAGTGTCGAGCGGTTTGCCCGGCGGCTGTTCGTTGCCGGGGTGCCGCGCGGGCAGGTGTTTGCCGATGTGTTCGTCGAGCATGCCTGAGGCATTTTTGTGGATTGTGCCGGTCCTTTCGCGGGCACGCCCGCTCCCACAGGTACAGCGCTAGCCTCAAGCCTGGCGCGAATCCTGTGGGAGCGGGCGTGCCCGCGAAAGGGCCGCAAAGCGGCCCCTTGGAGCGCATCAACCGACCAGCGGATCACCCACGTGGAGGATCTTCATGCCGTTGGTGCCACCGATGGTGTGGTAGCTGTCACCCTTGGTCAGGATCACCCAGTCACCTTGCTCCACCAGGCCGCGCTTGAGCAGCTCGTCGACCGCTGCCTGGCTCACCTTGTCGGCCGGCAGCGAGGCCGGGTCGAAGGCGATCGGGTACACGCCGCGGAACATCGAGGCGCGAGCCTGGGTGGCGCGGTGTGGCGACAGGGCGAAGATCGGCACATGCGAACGCAGGCGCGACATGATCAGCGGGGTGTAGCCACTTTCGGTCAGGGCGATGATCGCCTTCACGCCCGGGAAGTGGTTGGCGGTGTACATGGCCGCCAGGGCAATGCTTTCGTCGCAGCGCTCGAAGGTGGTGTGCAGGCGGTGGCTGGACTTCTGGCTGGTCGGGTGCTTTTCGGCACCCAGGCAGATGCGCGCCATGGCCTGGACGGCTTCGATCGGGTAGGCACCGGCGGCACTTTCCGCCGACAGCATGACCGCGTCGGTGTTGTCCAGCACGGCGTTGGCCACGTCGGACACTTCGGCACGGGTCGGCATCGGGTTCTGGATCATCGACTCCATCATCTGGGTCGCCACGATGACCGCCTTGTTGTTGCGGCGGGCGGGCTGGGTGATCTTTTTTTGAATGGCGATCAGCTCGGCGTCGCCGATTTCCACGCCCAGGTCACCACGGGCGACCATCACGGCGTCGGAGGCGGCGATCAGCTTGTCGAGGGTCTCGTCGTCGGCAACGGCTTCGGCGCGTTCGATCTTGGCCACCAGCCAGGCGTTGCCGCCGGCTTCGTCACGCAGCTTGCGCGCATATTCCATGTCGCTGGCGTCACGCGGGAAGGACACGGCCAGGTAGTCCAGGTCCATTTCCGCGGCCAGCTTGATGTCGGCCTTGTCCTTTTCGGTCAGGGCTGGTGCGGTCAGGCCGCCACCTTTACGGTTGATACCCTTGTGGTCCGACAGCGGGCCGCCGATGATCACCACGCAGTGCAGGGCGTCTGCGGTGGCGGTTTCGACGCGCATGACCACGCGGCCATCGTCGAGCAGCAGTTCGTCGCCGACGCCGCAGTCCTTGACCAGGTCGGGGTAGTCGATACCGACGATGTCCTGGTTGCCTTCGGTCAGCGGGTGGGCGGTGGAGAAGGTGAACTTGTCACCGATCTTCAATTCGATGCGCTTGTTGGCGAACTTGGCGATGCGGATCTTCGGACCCTGCAGGTCACCCAGCAGCGCGACATGGCGGCCGTTCTTGGCGGCGATGTCACGGATCAGGCGGGCGCGGGCCTTGTGCTCGTCCGGGGTGCCGTGGGAGAAGTTCAGGCGTGCCACGTCCAGGCCGGCGAGGATCAGCTGTTCGATCACTTCCGGCGAATTGCTGGCGGGGCCAAGGGTGGCGACGATTTTGGTACGGCGGATGGTCATGCACAGACTCCTATAGTGAAGCGCAGCGAAAGGCTACTCCTGAATCTCGCTGTAGTCATTGTTCCGTTGCACTACCTGCGACCTTGCGGGGTAGGGCAGCTGCAAGCTACAGACTGAAGCGTGAGCGGCACGGGCGCTGATTCCACGGCAACTGAAGAAAACCCGATCCCGGCCGATATACTTGCCATCAAAGGAGATCCCCATGCGCGCCCTGATCGTTTTTGCCCTGGCTGCCAGCGCCGTCGGCTGTACCCGCTGGTCGATGGACCACCACCTGAACAATGCCTACCGTGCCTACGACCGTGGCGACTGCCAGCGGGTCATGCTCGAGTTGTCGCAGGTCGACCGCACCAGCCGCGCGCGGCCGTTCATCCACCCCGAGGTGTCGCTGCTGCGTGGCCAGTGCCTGGAGCGCCAGGCGTTGTATGTGGATGCTGCGCAGACCTACCAGTACCTGATCCAGCAATACCCGGGCAACGAGTATGCCTATCGCGCCCAGGCGCGCCTGCAGACCCTGGAAAAACTGGGCCATCTGCGCGGCGAAGCGGCGGTGGCCAGCCCTGTGCAGGGCGCACCTTGGCGTTAACACCAAGGTTTGATTCATTTCACGGGATTTGCTGCGCGTGCTGCGCTAATCTGTAAATCAGCTGTTACAACAACCGCCAGTTCATCGTATTCCTGGCACCCGGATACGGATTGCACTGCGATCATGTTCAACAAGCGCCATATAGAACGCCATCAGCTGCCTTGTGTCCTCAAGGTGTTCAACCGCTTGACCGGCCAGGCCATCGGCCAGTTGGGCAACGCCTCCGAAGACGGGCTGATGCTGATCAGCCAACTGCCTGTGCTGGTAGGGCCCGACTACGAACTGCAGTTGCGCCTGCCGTTGACCGGCGGCGGGCATCAGTTCGTCAACCTGACCGCCAGTTGCCTGTGGTGCCGCGAAGACCAGACCCCCGGCCACTACGATTCGGGCTTCATGTTGCTGCAAGCACCTCGCGAGTACGACGACTTCGTCGGTTCGTTGCGTGGCTATTTCAGTTTTCTTCCAGCCGACGCTTCGGTCTGAGGCTGCGCTAGAATCGGTCGACCTTGATACAGGACGACCCCGTGACCTCAAGCATTTTCTGGCACGACTACGAAACCACCGGCATCAACCCCCGTTGCGACCGGCCATTGCAAGTGGCCGGCGTGCGCACCGACTTCGACCTCAACGAAATCGACGAGCCGATCAGCCTTTATTGCCGGCCCTCCGACGACATACTGCCGCACCCGGCTGCCTGCCTGGTAACCGGCATCACCCCGCAGCAGCTGGCTGAACAAGGGCTGTGCGAAGCCGAGTTCATGACCCGGGTACATGAGCAACTGGCCCGGCCAGGCACCTGTGGCGCTGGCTACAACACCCTGCGCTTCGACGACGAGGTGACCCGCTACAGCCTGTACCGCAACTTTTTTGACCCCTATGCCCGTGAATGGCAGGGCGGCAACAGTCGCTGGGACCTTATCGACCTCGTGCGCACGGCCTACGCCCTGCGCCCTGACGGTATCGAATGGCCTCAGCAGGACGGGCGTGTCAGCCTGCGCCTTGAACTGCTGAGCAAGGCCAATGGCATCGACCACGGTCATGCCCACGAAGCACTTTCCGACGTGCGGGCCACCATCGCCCTGGCGCGTCTGATACGCCAGAAACAGCCAAAGTTGTATGAATGGTTGTTCCAGTTGCGCAGCAAGCATAAAGTCATGGACCAGGTGCGTTTGCTACAGCCCCTGGTACATATATCCGGGCGTTTTTCGGCGGCACGCAACTACCTGGGTATCGTATTGCCACTGGCGTGGCACCCGCATAATCGCAATGCCCTGGTTGTCTGCGACTTGCATCAGGAAACCCTACCTTTACTACGGGAAAGTGCTGAAGTTCTGCGTCAGCGCTTGTATACCCGGCATGAACAACTGGCCGAGGGCGAACTACCCGTGCCGTTGAAACTGGTACAGATCAACCGCTGCCCGGTATTGGCGCCACTGTCGGTTCTGCGCCCGGCCGATCAACAACGACTGGGCCTGGATTTGACGCGGTTACAAGTGCGCGGCGAAGAACTGGCCAGGCAACAAGCGCAATGGCAAGACAAGCTGGAGCACATCTACGGCAAGGAAGACTTCGCCCCGGGTGACGACCCGGAACAACAGTTGTATGACGGTTTTCTCGGGGACCGTGACCGCCGTCTATGCGAGCAAGTTCGGGCGCTGGAGCCGGCGCAGTTGGGCCGTGGGCACTGGATGTTCGACGACTCGCGCTTGCCGGAACTGTTGTTCCGCTACCGGGCGCGCAACTTCCCCGACACCTTGAGCAGCGAAGAGCGGCAGCGCTGGTTCAGCTTCTGTCAGCAGCGCCTGAGCGACCCGAAATGGGGCGCGCCGAATACCCTTGGCGACTTCGAGCAGGCGCGCCAGCAGGCCTGGGCGGGGGCTGACGAGGCGGGGCGGCGCGTGCTCGAGGCCTGGCGCGAACATGCCCAGCAGTTGCAGGCACGGTTTGCAATTGGCTGAGTGCCGGGGAAAACCCCGGCAAACAAAAACGCCGGCAATGAGCCGGCGTTCTTGCTGCGATAAGCAACAGGCGCAGACGGACAATCAGTCCAGCAGGGTCGCCCAGCTTTCAACCACATCGCCACCCCATTTGGCTTTCCACTCTTTCAGCGTCTTGTGGTTGCCGCCTTTGGTTTCGATCACTTCATTGTTGTGCGGGTTCTTGTATTGCTTGACCTTGCGCGCGCGCTTGGTCGCGGTAGTCTTGACTGCACCACGTGGCGCCTTGCTCAGTTTCGAATCGGGATCGAGCAGGGCAATCACGTCGCGCAGCGACTTGGAATATTCGCCCATCAGGTTGCGCAGTTTGCCTTCGAACTCCAGTTCTTTCTTCAGCTTGTCATCCTGCGACAGATTGGCCAGGCGAGCTTGAAGTTCCTTGATGGCCTCTTCGGTGGCGCGGTACTCGTTGATCAGGGACATGGAGTGTTCCTTAATGCGTGTTCAGAAATGTGTGGGGCCAATAATAGACAGGCGATACGCTCAAGTAAATATATTATTGGGCGAACAATTGTTAATTAAGCTGTGACAACATTTCTCCAAGTGAACAAAAATTTACATTTAACCCCTGCATTTTGCCCTGTCTGTCAGATGCCGAGCGCAACGCACAGGGTGAGATACACCAGCCCGGGCGGTTGCGATCAATACTGCGTTTTTGCTGGCGGGCCGCTAGAATGGGCGCCTTTGCGAAGTTCTGGAGTCTCATTCATGCGCACCTATCGTCTGGTGATCGCCTGCCCCGACCGTGTTGGCATCGTGGCGAAAGTCAGTAATTTCCTGGCCTTGTACAATGGCTGGATCAACGAAGCCAGCCATCACTCCGATGAGCAGAGCGGCTGGTTCTTCATGCGTCATGAAATTCGCGCCGAATCGCTGCCGTTTGGTATCGAGGCCTTCCGCGAGGCCTTTGCGCCGATTGCCGAAGAATTCTCCATGACCTGGCGAATTACCGACTCGGCGCAAAAAAAACGCGTGGTGCTGATGGCCAGCCGCGAATCGCATTGCCTGGCCGACCTGCTGCACCGCTGGCATACCGATGAACTGGACTGTGAGATCCCTTGCGTGATTTCCAACCACAACGACCTGCGCAGCATGGTCGAGTGGCACGGCATTCCGTTCTTCCATGTACCGGTCGACCCCAAGGACAAGGCTCCGGCATTCGCCGAAGTGTCGCGCCTGGTGCAGGAGCACGCTGCCGACGTGGTGGTGCTGGCTCGCTACATGCAGATCCTGCCGCCGCAACTGTGCCAGGACTATGCCGAGAAAGTGATCAACATCCACCACAGCTTCCTGCCGTCGTTCGTCGGCGCCAAGCCCTACCACCAGGCTGCACTGCGCGGTGTGAAGCTGATTGGTGCGACCTGCCACTACGTCACCGAGGAACTCGATGCCGGCCCGATCATCGAGCAGGATGTGGTGCGGGTCAGCCATGCCGACAGCATCGATGACATGGTCCGCTTTGGCCGTGACGTGGAGAAGATGGTGCTGGCCCGTGGCCTGCGCTATCACCTGGAAGACCGCGTGCTGGTCCACGGCAACAAGACGGTGGTATTCGACTGAGGCCCACTGTCGGGATACCCTGGGGGCGCAAAAGCGCCCCGGGCAATCCTGGAGGGAACAGCAATGACCAAGCAGCGCAACCAACCCACCGCCGCTCCTCCACCCACCCTCGGCGAAGGCTGCCTGGCCCGCTACGACCCCGCTGCCCTGGCCGACACCGACGGTACCGAGTTCCCCGGCGCCGCCGAGCTCTGGCAGCAGCTCAACCCGTCTGACGCCGCCAGCGCTCAAGCAACGGCCGCGCCAGCAGAAACACGAATACCGGCCCACCCGCCAGCAGGTAGAAATAGTAGGTAACTGCCCGCCATATCACGATCGCCGCCGCCGCGGTCGAGCTGCCCACCAGTGGCGTCAGCAGGCTTGCCGAGGTCAGCTCGGCGGCACCGGCACCGCCCGGCAGCAGGCTGAACTGGCCGGCACTGAGTGACAGCATCTGCACCAGGAAGCTGGGTATCCACGCCAGGTTCACCCCCAGCCCCTGCAACACCAGGTACAACACGCTGTAGCGCAGCCCCCAATGCACACAGGTCAGGGTGAAAACCAGGATCAGCGTGCGTTTCGGCAGGCGCCAGGTTTGCGCCAGGGCATCGATGAAGTGCAGCAGTTTGCGCGCCCAGCGGCGTTTGCGCCGCGGGCTGATGCCCAGGCGGCACAACAGTCGGCCATTCAGGCGCATCACCGTGCGCCGGTAGCGCAACAGCCCGAGCACCGCGGCCAAGGCCGTGCACAAGAGCAACGCGCTGCCCAGCAGCATGCCTTGCTGGCTACGCCCCAGGCTGTGGAACAAGGCGTAGCCGGCGATCGCCAGCATGGCGCAAAAGAAGAACACCAGGTCGTTCAACTGGTCCATGGCGAACACCGCGCCGCTGCGCGCCGGGCCGATGCGATCGCGCGCCAGCAGCGCCATCAGGGTCAAGGGGCCGCCACTGCCGCCGGGCGTGGTGCAGATGGCAAACTCGGTGGCCATCACCACGCCCAGGCTGCGCAGGCGTCCGAGCTTTGCACCTTGCTGGCCGAGCAGCAGGCGCAGGCGTACGGTGTTGATGACCCAGCACAGCAGGATCATGCCAAGCAGGGTCAGTAGCAGGCTGGGGTCGAAGCGCTGCAGTCGTGGCAGCAGCCCGCTGCCACCGAGCAAAGCCGGCACCAACACCGCGCCGAGCAGCGCCAGGCCCAGCCATGCCAGGCGGTTCATGAGGCGACCTTGCGGTCCAGCCAGGCCGACTTGGTCAGAGGTTCGCGGCCCTGGGCGAGGAGCTTGCGCAAGGTGCTCAACCAGTACTCGCGGGAGCTGCGATGACGCATGTCCACCGGGTGCAGGCCCAGGCGCAGGGTTTCGGCATCGCGCCAACGCCGGCATTGCCAGTCGCAGACCAGCCGCGACAGCCCGCGCCGCCAGGGGCTGCGGGCACTCCACACCAGGCCTGGGGCCTCGACCGCGGTAAATTCAGGCAAGCGATACAGGTGCTGTGGCGTGCTGGTGTAGCGCAGCGGCAGCTGACGCAACGCCTGGCGCGTACCTTCGCTCATCAGCCAGGCGGGGGCGACGAACCCGGCCACCGGCCAACCCTGCTGGCCGAACATGGCCAGGCCGTGCTGCAGGCGCTGCAGGGCCTGTTGCTGGTCGAGCGCGTAGAATTCGCCTTCATGGGTATAGATGCGGCGCATGAAGTACTCGCGGGGCGTACGCGGTGGCGGGCTGTCATCGGCATGGTAGTAGCCGTGCAGGGCCAGCTCGTCGCCCTGTGCCAGGCGCCGTTCGAGCAGACGGCAGAAGGCGGGCGAGCGCAGCAGTGGGTTGCGCTGGTGAAAGTCCGGGACCACCAGCCAGGTCATGGGCACCCCGCCGATGGCGTCGACTGCCTGGACAAAGGGTTGGTAGTCCGGCCAGGTCTCGGGGGCCACATCGTGCAGCACCAGCATCAGGCTGCGCGTGCCCGGCAACGGCTCACCCATGCGCGCGTGCCTGCGGTTGGTGGCCGAGCACGGCCTGGTAGTGCTGCAGCAGGCCGGCGACCACGTTGTCCCAGGAATAATGCTGCTCGACATGGCGACGGGCCTGAGCCCCCAGTTTGCGCACGCCGACCTCGAACGCCTCGCGCACGGCATCCGCCATGGCCTGGCCATCGTTCGGTCGGCACAGGCGTCCGCAGTGTTCGTTGACGATCTCGCCGAACGCACCGGCGCGCACGGCCACCACCGGCGTGGCGCTGGCCATGGCTTCGAGAATGACCAAGCCGAAGGTTTCCTGGTCGCCGGCATGCACCAGCAGGTCAGCGCTGGCCATCAGCCTGGCAACTTCCGCGGCAGGGCAGAAGTGGTCGATCACGCTGACATTCTGCGGCACGTTGGCCGGCATGTTCGAGCCCACCAGCAACAGGTGGTAGGGGCGGCCAAGGTGCTGCATGCAGTCGAGCAGTACCGGCAGGTTCTTTTCCCGCGAGCCCCGGCCAGCATAGATCAGCAGGCGGCTGGTATCGGCGATGCCCAGTTCGGCACGCAGTTGCGGGTCGCGTCGGCTGGGGTGGAAGGTGCCCAGGTCGACGCCCAGGCGCTGCACGTGCACGTCCCGCACGCCCAGGCGGCGCAGCTTGTCGGCCATGACCTGGCTAGGGGCCAGGACCCGGTCGAAATTGCCGTACAGCTTGCTGACATAGGCCTCGACGTTGGGGGTGAACCAGTTGCCCATGCGGTTGCTGACCAGCAACGGCAGGTCGGAATGGTAGAAGCCGATTACCGGCACGTTCAGCTGGCGCCTTGCTTCCAGCGCCGCCCAGGCGGTCAGGTATGGATCGCCGACTTCGATCAGGTCAGGCTTGAGCTTGCGCAGGACGTTGCACCAAGGGGCCAGGCGCACCGGGAAGCGGTAGCCGTTGCCGAACGGCAGGGGCGGTGCAGGCACCTGGTAGATGCCATCGGCGTGCTGTGCGCTGGCGCCGGGTATCAGCAGGCTGTGGCGCACGCCGTGGATGGCGTCGAGGCGGTGGGGTTTGGCATCAAGATAGGTACGTACGCCGCCGCTGGCGGGGGCGTAGAACATGGGGATGTCGGCGATGTGCACGATCAGCATCCCTCCGGGATCGTCTTCGGGTCTGTCATCCGGCGGTAGAAAGCCGGCGATGACGCGCCTTAAAGTTGACCTTTCAGAAGGATAGTTTGTTCGATCGGGGTTGGGCGGGGGTAAGGCGGAGAGCGGTGTCGGCTCCTTCACGGGCGTGCCCGCGAAGAAGCCGACGCGTTCCTGGGTCAGATACGGAAGCTGCCCACCAGCTGCTTCAGGCGGCTGGCCTGCTGCTCCAGGTCGGAACAGGCGCGCAGGGTGGCCTGCAGGTTCTCCACGCCCTCCTGGTTGAGCATGTTGATTTCGTTGATGTCCATGTTGATCGCTTCGACCACGGCGGTCTGCTCTTCGGTAGCGGTGGCCACCGACTGGTTCATCCCGTCGATTTCGCCGATGCGCACGGTCACGCTGTCCAGGCGTTCGCCGGCCTGGTTGGCGATCTGCATGCTGTCCTGGCTGTGGCGCTGGCTTTGGTCCATGGTCTCGACCGACTCGCGGGCGCCGACCTGCAGCTCTTCGATCATGGTCTGCACCTGCTGCGCCGATTCCTGGGTGCGGTGCGCCAGGTTGCGCACTTCGTCGGCAACCACGGCAAAACCACGCCCGGCCTCACCGGCACGGGCCGCTTCGATGGCCGCATTCAGTGCCAGCAGGTTGGTCTGCTGGGAGATGCTGGTGATCACTTCGAGGATCTGACCGATGTTGACGGTCTTGTTGTTCAGCGTCTCGATGTGCGCGCTGGAGGTGACGATCAGGTCGGACAGCCGATTCATCGCCGCAATGTTGCGCTCCACCACCTGCTGCCCTTCCTCGGCCAGCAGGCGCGCCGAGCTGGCGTGCTGCGAAGCCTGGGCGGCGTTGCCGGCAATTTCCTGGGCCGCGGCGCCCAGTTCGTTGATGGCGGCGGCGACACTGTTGGTGCGGTTGGCCTGCTCGTCGGAGTTGGTCATGGACGAGTTGGAGGCGCTGATCACCCGCAGGGCCACTTCGTTGACCTGCTCGGTGGCCGACGACACTTCGCGGATCGAACTGTGGATACGCTCGACGAAACGGTTGAAGGCGCTGCCCAGGATGCCGAATTCGTCGTGGTTGTGGATACGCAGGCGCTTGGTCAGGTCACCTTCGCCCTCGGCGATGTCCTCCATGGCGCGGGTCATGGTGTGCAACGGTTGCATCAGCACGCGGATCAGCAGGCCGAGCAGGCCGATGATGATCACTACCGCCACCAGCGTGGCAATCACTGCCGAGGTGCGGAAGGTGCTGAGCATCGCGAAGGCCTTGTCCTTGTCTACCGACAGGCCGATGTACCAGTTCGCCGACGGCAGGCCGGTGATCGGGGTGAAGGTCAGCAGGCGGGTCTGACCATCGCTCTGCACTTCGGTCAGCTCACCGGTCAGTTTCGGCGTGTGCTGCGGGAACAGGTCCGACAGCGACTTCATCACCAGGTCCTTGTCCGGGTGCACCAGGATCTTGCCCTGGTCGTTGACCAGGAAGGCGTAGCCCATGCCGCCGAAGTTCAGCGAGTTGATGATCTGCACCAGGCCGTCGAGGGCCAGGTCGCCACCGACCACACCGACGTTGCTGGCGATTTTGCTGATGATGCCGATGACCATCTTGTTGGTGGCCATGTCGATATACGGCTCGGTCAGGATGGTACCGGTGGCATTCATGCCGTCCTTGTACCATGGGCGGGTGCGTGGGTCGTAACCGTCCGGCATCTTCGTATCGGGGCGCACGCTGAAGCCGCCATCGACCTTGCCCGCGTAGACCGTGAGGAAGCTGGAAGTAAGGGCGTTCTGGCCCAGCAGGGTGTCGGAGCTGGCCGGCTCCTGGGCTATGTTCTGTGCGAGGTTTTCCACCAGCTTGATGCGGCCTTCGAACAGGTTGCGAATATTGTTCGAAGTGGAGTCGCCCATTTCCGCCAGATAGCTTTCCAGGTCTTCGCGGATCGCATTACGCTGGAGGTAATCGTTGTAGAGCGTAAAAAGGCTGAAGGCGAGTATCACGATCAGTGATGCGGCCAAAAGAATCTTGTGGCTGAAACGAAGGCTTTTGTTCATGGCGTAATCGGTTCCGCTAAGGTTTGTATCAGGCGTTTGCACGCGAGGCGTCGCAGCCGTGCAAGATCCCGAAAAGTCCCTTTTCGGTTGTCCCTCTCTATCAAGGCAAATATCACCCACGGGTATCGGCCGAATTCAGGTAAAGCTTGAGCAGAGGATTAAAGAGATGTCGGAATTTTCGACCATTGTTGTAGGCGCAGGCCCGGATGGTTTGCCAGTCGGACAGGCGATGAGGCTGGCCAACCGCCATGGCCTGGTGGCGGGCGCCACCGGTACCGGCAAGACCGTCACCCTGCAGCACCTGGCGGAGGCATTCAGCGACGCGGGCGTGGCGGTGTTCGCCGCCGATGTCAAAGGTGACCTGTGCGGCCTGGGCGCTGCCGGCGCGCCGCAAGGCAAGGTGGCCGAGCGCATCGCCGGCATGCCCTGGCTGGGCCACCGGGCGCAGGCCTACCCGGTAAGCCTGTGGGACATCGCCGGGCAGTCCGGGCACCCGCTACGCACCACCCTCAGCGAGATGGGGCCGCTGCTGCTGGGCAATTTGCTGGAGTTGACCGATAGCCAGCAGGCGGCGCTGTACGCCGCGTTCAAGGTGGCCGACCGTGAAGGCCTGTTGCTGCTGGACCTCAAGGACCTGAAAGCGCTGCTGGCGCATCTGAAGGACAACCCGCAACTGCTCGGCGAAGACACTGCACTGATGACCGCAGCTTCCACCCAGGCCCTGTTGCGCAGGCTGGCTACCCTGGAACAGCAGGGCGCCGAGGCGTTGTTCGGTGAGCCGGCATTGCAGCTCGAGGACCTGCTGCGAGCGGACCCGGATGGCCGTGGGCGCATCCACCTGCTGGACGCCAGCCGCCTGGTGCACGAGGCGCCCAAGGTGTATGCGACCTTCCTGTTGTGGTTGCTGGCCGAACTGTTCGAGCAGTTGCCCGAGCGCGGCGATGCCGACAAGCCAGTGCTGGCACTGTTCTTCGATGAAGCGCATTTGCTGTTCAACGATACGCCCAAGGCGTTGCAGGACCGCCTGGAGCAGGTGGTGCGGCTGATTCGCTCCAAGGGGGTTGGGGTGTACTTCGTCACCCAGTCGCCGGGGGATTTGCCGGATGCGGTGCTGGCGCAACTGGGCTTGCGCATCCAGCATGGCCTGCGCGCGTTCACCGCCAAGGAACAGAAGTCGCTGCGCGCGGTGGCAGATGGTTTCCGCCCTAATCCGGCGTTCGACACCCTGGCGGTGCTGACCGAGCTGGGCATTGGCGAGGCGTTGGTTGGGACGCTGGAAGAAAAGGGTACGCCGGCGATGGTGCAGCGCGTGTTGATTGCACCGCCGCAGTCGCGGATCGGGCCGCTGAGCGCCGTCGAGCGTAAAGCGTTGATCGCGGCTTCCCCGCTGGCTGGGCGTTATGACAAGCCGGTGGACCGTGAATCGGCTTATGAAATGCTCAGCCAGCGCAAGGGCGAGCCGGTAGAGCCGGCGCCACAGCCCCAGGCGGATGAGGAAAGTTTTGCCGACAAGGCCGGTGAGTTTCTGCAGAGTGCGGCGGGGCAGGCGATCAAGTCGGCGGTGCGCCAGGCGGCCAACCAGTTGGGGCGGCAGTTGGTGCGGGGGTTGATGGGGTCGTTGCTGGGGGGCAGGAAAAGGTAGGTTTCCTGTAACGGCGCCTTCGCGGGTAAACCCGCGCCTACGCGGAGATTGAAAAAGGCGCCTGCGAGGGCGCCTTTTTCATTGCGGTGTCACTCAGCCAATGGCTTTCGACGCCAGCCAGAACAGGCCAGCCGCCAGGCCCATCGATGCCGGCAGGGTCAGTACCCAGGCCAGCAGGATGGTCTTCACGGTGCCGCCTTGCAGGCCGCTCTTGTTGGCGACCATGGTGCCAGCCACGCCGGACGACAGCACGTGAGTGGTCGATACCGGCAGGGCGAACACGTTGGCCATGCCGATGGCGCAGGCTGCGGTGATCTGTGCCGACATGCCCTGGGCATAGGTCATGCCCTGCTTGCCGATCTTCTCGCCAACGGTCAGTACCACGCGTTTCCAGCCAACCATGGTGCCCAGGCCCAGGGCCAGGGCGACGGCAACGATTACCCAGAACGGGGCGTATTCGGTGGTGGCGGTCAGGTCCTTGCGCAGCTTTTCCAGGTCGGCCTTTTCACGGGCTTCCAGGCCTGGCAGCTTGCCGACCTTTTTCGCGGTGTCGTCCAGGCACAGCAGGTAGCGACGTACTTCAACGCGCTTTTCCGCATCCAGGCTGTGGTAGTCGGTCACGCCTTGCAGCGAATACTGCAGCGCGGCAATGGTCGGCTCGGTCTGCTTCGGGTTGCAGCTGAACTGCTCCGGCAGGTCGCTGGCGTTGGCCTTGCCCAGCGCGAGGAACTCGCCCAGGGTAGCGGCGTTGCGCTGGTAGAACTGGCTCATGTGCAGGGTGGCGTCGCGGGTTCGCTCGATCTGGTAGGTGGTGCTGTTCAGGTCGAGGACGAACTTGGCCGGGACGATACCGATCAGCACCAGCATGATCAGGCCAATGCCTTTCTGGCCGTCGTTGGAACCGTGCACGAAGCTCACACCCATGGCCGAAACGACCAGTACCAGGCGGTTCCAGAACGGCGGGTGCTTCTTGTCGTCGAGCTTGCGACGCTGCTCGGGGGTCTTGTGCATCTTCGACAGCGGACGCCACCACTTCAGGCCGATCAGCACCAGGGCTGCGACGGCGAAGCCGGCCATTGGCGACACTACCAGCGACATGGCGATGTCGATCGCCTTCTGCCAGTTGACGCCGTCGCCCAGCGGGATGTCGTTGATCAGTGCGTTGGCCAGGCCGACGCCAAGAATGGAGCCGATCAGCGTGTGCGAGCTGGAGGCCGGGATGCCGAAGTACCAGGTGCCGAGGTTCCAGGTGATGGCCGCAGCCAGCAACGAGAAGACCATGGCCAGGCCGTGTCCGGTGTTCACATTGATCAGCAGCTCTACCGGCAGCAGGTGCACGATGGCATAGGCCACCCCCACACCGCCGAGCAGAACGCC
This sequence comes from Pseudomonas sp. Marseille-Q3773, assembly GCF_916618955.1. Taxonomy (NCBI): domain Bacteria; kingdom Pseudomonadati; phylum Pseudomonadota; class Gammaproteobacteria; order Pseudomonadales; family Pseudomonadaceae; genus Pseudomonas; species Pseudomonas sp. Marseille-Q3773. Next base: position 3,359,459 of record NZ_OU745390.1, on the reverse strand, counting down.
AAGGAAGTTGAACACGCCAGAGAAGAACACGGCGAGGTGCGGCGGCATGGCTTTGGTATAGATGACGGTGGCTACCGCGTTGGCGGTGTCATGAAAGCCATTGATGAACTCGAAGGCGAGTACGAAGGTCAGGGCGAGCAGCAAGCTCACCAGTACCCAGGCATCCAGTCCGCTGAATAATTCGATCATGAAGGTTGTCTGGCGGTCATAGGGGGGCGGGATTATGCCAGAAAACCGCGGCAATCGATGCATCTGCGACAGACCGATGGCAGTCTTCCAACGTTGCGCATGCTGTGCGCGGCGGAGCCAGCGCTCAGGGAAATGTCGGTCAAAACGCGGGAAATACGACGAAAAACGCTAAAAGTCCAACGAAAAATCCGCTTCGCTACTATTCAAACGGTTGTATGAAATTTGTGTGATTCCATTTCATCTTCGGCTTGGTGGTAAAGATCGAGCCCGCCCGGGCAGGCCAGGCGGCGATGCGCTGGCGAGATCCGGTTTCAGGAATTGTCGTTACGCAGTTCCTTTTCCATACGCTCCAGTTCCTGGCTGAAGGCCTGGTCACGCACGCTGGCACGCTTGCGCCAAGGTTTGCGTTCCGGATCCGGTTGTGCGGCGTAAGTAGTGACCTCGCCACCATAGACGTCCTTGTAACGTTCAGCCTGGCGCTCCAGTTCTGCGCGCAGTTCGTCTTTCGTCACATGCATTACCTGAATTAAGTTTGATCACTGTTTGTCATGTGCAGTGCAGCCTGCGTATACCTGGTTGCCACGCTGGCGTGATACAGCTGAAGGTCCGTTGCCGCTGCAGCGCTGCGGCCTGCCTGGCCGATTATAGCAACCGACATTTAGCTGAACACCGTTATTTACCGGCACTGACATTCCCGACATAAGTAACGGATACATCCGACAACAGTGTTTGCCTTCGTGCAAGTTCGAAAAGCAAGACGGGAAAAAGTTCGTCGCCAGAACGGGTAGAGGTGTTCGACTGGCTGTGCAATGAAAAACGGCCTCGCCTGAAAGGCGAGGCCGTTGCCTGGGACTTCTACGGTGGGTACCTGACCAGTCTCTCCAAAGAAGCCACAAGTGGCATGAGAAAGGTATAAGTAAAAGTGTCAGCGGTCAATTGCGATTATCGGCCGTTTGTTCGATAATCGCACGAGTGGGCGTTTTTTTTGAGGTATGCAATGAGTGACGAAAAGCTGGCCAACGATTCCGTCAACCCAGACTCGGCCATTCCAGAGCAGGCACGATCTGCCTCGACAGCCCTGGCACCACCGATCGTGGCGTCGCCGGCCAAGCGTATCCAGGCCTTCACCGGCGACCCGGATTTCATGACTTCCCTGGCGCGTGGCCTGGCCGTGATCCAGGCCTTCCAGGAGCGCAAGCGTCACCTGACCATCGCCCAGATCAGCCACCGCACCGAAATTCCCCGGGCAGCGGTGCGCCGTTGCCTGCACACGCTGATCAAGCTGGGCTATGCCACCACCGACGGGCGCACCTATTCGCTGCTGCCCAAAGTGTTGACGCTGGGCCATGCGTACCTGTCATCGACGCCGTTGGCGATATCCGCCCAGCCTTACCTGGACCGTATCAGCGACCAGTTGCACGAGGCGGCCAACATGGCCACCCTTGAAGGTGACGATATTCTTTATATAGCCCGTTCAGCCACGGTGGAGCGGCTGATCTCGGTCGACCTGTCGGTGGGGGGGCGTCTGCCGGCCTATTGCACGTCGATGGGCCGCATCCTGCTGGCGGCGATGGACGACACCAGCCTGCGCGAGTACCTGGAACGCGCAGACCTGAAGGCCCGCACCAGCCGTACCTTGCACGACCCCGAGTCGCTGTTCGCCTGTATCCAGCAAGTGCGCGCCCAGGGCTGGTGCGTGGTGGACCAGGAGCTGGAGCAGGGGCTGCGCTCGATAGCGGTACCGGTGTATGACGCTTCGGGGCAGGTGTTGGCGGCGTTGAACGTGAGTACGCATGTCGGGCGGGTGACGCGCAGCGAGCTGGAGCAGCGCTTCCTGCCGATTCTGCTGGCTGCCAGCCGGGACCTTTGTCATCAGTTGTTTGGCTGAGCAATCAGGGAGGGCGCACGGCGCCCCTTTCAAATTGAGAACAGGCAAAACCGTTTCCTGTGCGATAAACGCACAGTGTCGTTCGCGGCGAATTGCTTCACTTCTGCCCGCTGATTAATGTCTCTCGCAGCGGTCGGCGGCGCTGACCGAACAAGAAAAATACAAGAGGCACTTACCATGACTACTGTCCCTCCGCTGGCGCGGCCGCACTCGCGCGCAGTCCCGCTGTATCCAGGCTGACACAAGCCGTTCCTACCCAATGATCGCCTCCTGTGCCGGTTGACCGCGTGCAGTGGCCTGGCTGTGCCCTCATTCTGGATAACAATAATGAACCAAGCGCAAACCAACGTCGGCAAGAGCCTCGACGTCCAGTCGTTCATCAATCAGCAGCCGCTGTCCCGCTATCAATGGCGGGTAGTGCTGCTGTGCTTCCTGATCGTCTTCCTCGATGGCCTCGACACTGCCGCCATGGGCTTCATCGCCCCGGCCCTGTCGCAGGAGTGGGGGATCGACCGTGCCAGCCTCGGCCCGGTCATGAGTGCCGCACTGATCGGCATGGTGTTCGGTGCCCTGGGCTCCGGCCCGCTGGCCGATCGGTTTGGCCGCAAGGGCGTGTTGGTTGGGGCGGTGCTGGTGTTCGGCGGCTTCAGCCTGGCATCGGCCTATGCCACCAATGTCGACCAGTTGCTGGTGCTGCGTTTCCTGACCGGCCTGGGCCTTGGCGCAGGCATGCCCAACGCCACCACACTGCTGTCCGAATACACCCCCGAGCGGCTCAAGTCGCTGCTGGTGACCAGCATGTTCTGCGGTTTCAACCTTGGCATGGCTGGCGGTGGCTTCATTTCCGCCAAGATGATCCCGGCCTACGGCTGGCACAGCCTGTTGGTCATCGGTGGCGTGTTGCCGTTGCTGCTGGCGCTGGTACTGATGGTCTGGTTGCCGGAGTCGGCGCGGTTCCTGGTGGTGCGCAACCGTGGCAGCGACAAGGTGCGCAAGACCCTGTCACCCATCGCGCCGCAGGTAGTGGCCGAGGCCGGCAGCTTCAGCGTGCCGGAACAAAAGGCCGTGGCCGCACGCAACGTGTTTGCGGTGATCTTCTCCGGTACTTACGGCCTGGGCACCGTGCTGTTGTGGCTGACCTATTTCATGGGCCTGGTCATTGTCTATCTGCTGACCAGCTGGCTGCCGACGCTGATGCGCGACAGCGGTGCGAGCATGGAGCAGGCTGCCTTCATCGGCGCGCTGTTCCAGTTCGGTGGCGTGCTGAGTGCTGTCGGCGTGGGCTGGGCCATGGACCGCTTCAACCCGCACAAGGTGATCGGCATTTTCTACCTGCTGGCCGGGGTGTTCGCCTACGCCGTGGGGCAGAGCCTGGGCAACATCACGCTGTTGGCCACACTGGTGCTGGTTGCCGGCATGTGCGTGAACGGGGCGCAGTCGGCCATGCCGTCGCTGGCGGCACGCTTCTACCCGACGCAGGGCAGGGCCACGGGGGTATCGTGGATGCTGGGCATCGGCCGTTTCGGGGCGATTCTCGGGGCCTGGAGTGGCGCGACACTGCTGGGCCTGGGCTGGAGTTTCGAGCAGGTGCTGACGGCGCTGCTGGTACCGGCAGGGCTGGCAACCGTGGGTGTGATCGTGAAAGGGCTGGTGAGCCACGCTGACGCGACCTGACGTGCCGGCGAAGGGGCCGGTAAAGGTAATGAAAGGAGATAGGTAGGGATGCAATAATTGGTTCGATAATCGCACAAATAGTCGATTATCGGATTGTAAGGGCCCTGCCTGTCTCCTTAATCTGAGCTTACCGAAGCATCCTGACCAGGAGTCTCCACATGGCCGCAATTCTCTCGCTTCACGAAGCCGTGAAGCAGTTCATCCAGGATGGCGATACCGTCGCCCTGGAAGGTTTCACCCATCTGATCCCGACTGCCGCTGGCCACGAAATCATCCGCCAGGGCAAGCGCGACCTGACCCTGGTGCGCATGACGCCGGACCTGATCTATGACCAGCTGATCGGCGCCGGTTGCGCCAGCAAGCTGATCTTCTCCTGGGGCGGCAACCCGGGTGTCGGTTCGCTGCACCGCCTGCGTGATGCCGTCGAAAAGCAATGGCCGCACGCTATCGAGATCGAAGAGCATAGCCACGCCGACCTGGCCAACGCCTACGTTGCGGGTGCCTCGGGCCTGCCATTCGCGGTGCTGCGTGCCTACGCCGGTTCCGACCTGCCGAAAGTCAACCCGCTGATCAAGAGCGTGACCTGCCCGTTCACCGGTGAAGTGCTGGCTGCGGTGCCGTCGGTGCGCCCGGACGTGACTGTGATCCATGCGCAGAAGGCTGACCGCAAGGGCAATGTGCTGCTGTGGGGCATTCTCGGTGTGCAGAAGGAGGCTGCCCTGGCCGCCAAGCGTTGCATCGTCACTGTCGAGGAAATCGTCGACGATTTGCAAGCACCGATGAATGCCTGCGTGCTGCCGACCTGGGCCCTGAGCGCTGTATGCCTGGTGCCGGGTGGCGCGCACCCGTCCTACGCCCACGGCTACTACGAGCGTGACAACCGCTTCTACCAGGCCTGGGACCCGATCGCGCGCAACCGCGACACGTTCACCGCCTGGATCGACACCTACATCCGCGGCACTGCCGATTTCAACGAATTCAAGGCCAGGCTGGCCAGCACTGCGGAGGCCGCACAATGAGCTACTCCACTTCCGAAATGATGACCGTCGCCGCAGCCCGTCGCCTGCGCAACGGTGCTGTGTGCTTCGTCGGCATCGGCCTGCCGTCCAAGGCCGCCAACCTGGCGCGCCTGACCTCGTCGCCTGACGTGGTGCTGATCTACGAGTCCGGCCCGATCGGCGCCAAGCCAAGCGTGCTGCCGCTGTCGATCGGCGACGGCGAGCTGGCCGAGACCGCCGACACCGTGGTGCCGACCGGTGAGATCTTCCGCTACTGGTTGCAAGGTGGCCGCATCGATGTCGGCTTCCTCGGCGCCGCGCAGGTCGACCGCTTCGGCAACATCAACACCACCGTGGTCGGTGACTACCACGCTCCGAAAACCCGCCTGCCAGGCGCCGGTGGCGCACCGGAGATCGCCGGTTCCGCCAAGCAGGTGTTGATCATCCTCAAGCAGTCGCCGCGTGCCTTCGTCGACAAGCTGGATTTCATCACCTCGGTCGGCCACGGCGAAGGCGGCGATTCGCGCAAGCGCCTTGGCCTGCCAGGCGACGGCCCGGTCGGCATCATCACCGACCTATGCATCATGGAGCCGGAAGCCGGCACCAACGAGTTCGTCGTCACCGCCATCCACCCGGGGGTGACTCGTGAACAGATCATCGCCGCCACTGGCTGGGCGATCCGCTTCGCCGACGATGTGCAGACCACTGCCGAACCCACCGCAGTCGAGCTGTCCGCCTTGCGCGACCTCGAGGCCCGCACCGCCGCGGCCCATGGCCAGGTGGCAGGAGAAGCCTGATGCGCGACGTATTCATCTGTGATGCCATTCGTACCCCGATCGGCCGCTTCGGCGGCGCGCTGGCCGGCGTGCGTGCCGACGACCTGGCCGCCGTACCGCTGAAGGCGCTGATCGAGCGCAACCCCAGCGTGCAATGGGAGCAGCTGGACGAAGTGTTCTTCGGCTGCGCCAACCAGGCCGGTGAGGACAACCGCAACGTGGCACGCATGGCCCTGTTGCTGGCCGGCCTGCCGCAGAGCATCCCCGGTGTCACCCTGAACCGCCTGTGCGCTTCGGGCATGGATGCCATCGGCACCGCGTTCCGCGCCATCGCCAGCGGCGAAATGGAGCTGGCGGTCGCCGGCGGCGTCGAGTCGATGTCGCGTGCCCCGTTCGTCATGGGCAAGGCCGAGAGCGGCTACTCGCGCAACATGAAGCTCGAAGACACCACCATTGGCTGGCGTTTCATCAACCCGCTGATGAAGAGCCAGTACGGTGTGGATTCGATGCCGGAAACCGCCGACAACGTGGCTGATGATTTCCAGGTTTCGCGCGCCGACCAGGACGCCTTCGCCCTGCGCAGCCAGCACAAGGCCGCCGCTGCCCAAGCCGCCGGTTTCTTTGCCGAAGAGATCGTGCCAGTGCGTATCGCCCACAAGAAAGGCGAAACCGTCGTCGAGCATGATGAGCACCTGCGCCCGGAGACGACCCTGGAAGCCCTGGCCCGGCTCAAGCCGGTCAACGGCCCGGACAAGACCGTCACCGCAGGCAACGCTTCGGGCGTGAATGATGGCGCTGCGGCGCTGATCCTGGCCTCGGCCGAAGCGGTGCAGAAGCACGGCCTGACCCCACGTGCACGGGTCCTGGGCATGGCCAGTGCCGGTGTCGCGCCGCGGGTGATGGGCATCGGCCCGGTGCCGGCGGTGCGCAAGCTGACCGAGCGCCTGGGTATCGCAGTGAACGATTTCGATGTGATCGAGCTCAACGAAGCCTTTGCCAGCCAAGGTTTGGCCGTGTTGCGTGAGCTGGGCGTGGCCGACGATGCACCGCAGGTGAATCCCAACGGCGGCGCGATCGCCCTGGGCCATCCGCTGGGCATGAGCGGTGCGCGCCTGGTGCTGACGGCGCTGCACCAGCTGGAGAAGAGCGGTGGGCGTAAAGGCCTGGCGACCATGTGCGTGGGCGTTGGGCAAGGCCTGGCGTTGGCCATCGAGCGGGTTTGACCTGTACCGGCCTCTTCGCGGGCATGCCCGCTCCCGCAGGAAGGACCACGCCTCCTGCTGTGGGGGCGGGCTTGTTGGCGAAGAGGCCGAACCTTGGCAAAGCCAAGGCGGAACGAGCGTGTTACCAGGTGTGTCTAGAATTACCTGCGACCCTCCAGGAGTGAACTCACCATGACCTCAACCTATTACACCGGCGAAGAACGCAGCAAACGCATCTTCGCTATCGTTGGTGCCTCCTCGGGCAACCTGGTGGAATGGTTCGACTTCTATGTCTACGCCTTCTGTGCCATCTACTTTGCCCCGGCGTTCTTCCCTTCCGACGACCCTACGGTGCAGTTGCTGAACACGGCGGGTGTATTTGCCGCAGGCTTTCTGATGCGCCCCATCGGGGGGTGGGTCTTCGGCCGCCCCGCGGACCGCCATGGGCGCAAGAACTCCCTGATGATCTCGGTGCTGATGATGTGCTTCGGCTCGCTGATGATCGCCTGCCTGCCCACCTATGCCAGCATCGGCACCTGGGCCCCGGCATTGCTGTTGCTGGCCCGCCTGATCCAGGGCCTGTCGGTAGGTGGCGAGTACGGCACCACCGCCACCTACATGAGTGAAGTGGCCCTGCGCGGCCAGCGCGGTTTCTTCGCCTCGTTCCAGTACGTCACCCTGATCGGCGGCCAGTTGCTGGCGGTGCTGGTGGTGGTGATCCTGCAGCAGTTGCTCACCGAGGACGAGCTGCGCGCCTGGGGCTGGCGCATTCCGTTCGTGGTCGGCGCCATCGCCGCGCTGATTTCGCTGATGCTGCGCCGCTCGCTGCACGAAACCAGTAGCGCCGAAGTCCGCCAGAGCAAGGAGGCCGGCACCATCAAGGGCCTGTTCAGCAACCATGCGGCAGCCTTCATCACCGTGCTTGGCTATACCGCCGGTGGTTCGCTGATCTTCTACACCTTCACCACCTACATGCAGAAATACCTGGTCAACACGGCTGGCATGACGGCAAAAAACGCCAGCTACGTGATGACCGGTGCGCTGTTCCTGTTCATGGTGCTGCAGCCGTTCTTCGGCATGCTCTCCGACCGTATTGGCCGGCGCAATTCGATGCTGCTGTTCGGCGCCCTGGGGACATTGTTCACGGTACCGCTGCTGATGGCGTTGAAAACCGTGAGCAGCCCGTTCATGGCCTTCGTGCTGATTACCCTGGCGCTGTGTATCGTCAGTTTCTACACCTCGATCAGCGGCCTGGTGAAGGCCGAGATGTTCCCGCCGCAGGTGCGCGCGTTGGGTGTGGGCCTGGCCTATGCGGTGGCCAACGCGGCGTTCGGCGGTTCGGCCGAATACGTGGCCCTGGGCCTGAAGTCCCTGGGCATGGAAAACACTTTCTACTGGTACGTGACGGCGATGATGGCGATTGCTTTCCTGTTCAGCCTGCGCCTGCCCAAGCAGGCGGCGTACCTGCACCACGATGATTAAGGACGTGGCATGACCAACCAACTGTTCGACGCCTACTTCACTGCGCCGGCCATGCGCGAGATATTCTCCGACCGCGGCCGGCTGCAAGGCATGCTCGATTTCGAAGCGGCGCTGGCACGTGCCGAAGCTGCGGCCGGGCTGGTCCCGCACAGCGCCGTCGCGGCCATCGAGGCGGCCTGTTACGCCGAGCGCTACGATGTGCGCGCGTTGGCCGACGCGATTGCCAGCGCTGGCAACTCGGCCATCCCCCTGGTGAAGGCGTTGGGCAAGGTGATTGCCAGTGGCGTGCCCGAGGCCGAGCGCTACGTGCACCTGGGTGCCACCAGCCAGGATGCGATGGATACCGGCCTGGTGCTGCAACTGCGCGCAGCCCTCGACCTGATCGAGGCCGACCTTGCCAGGCTGGCCGATACCCTGTCCCGCCAGGCCTTGCAGCACGCCGACACACCGCTGGTAGGACGCACCTGGCTGCAGCACGCCACACCGGTGACCCTGGGCATGAAACTGGCCGGTGTGCTGGGTGCCGTGACCCGTCACCGGCAACGCCTGCAGGAACTGCGCCCACGCCTGCTGGTGCTGCAGTTCGGTGGCGCCTCGGGTAGCCTGGCCGCCCTCGGCAGCAAGGCAATGCCGGTGGCCGAAGCACTGGCCGAGCAGCTCAAGTTGACCCTGCCCGAGCAGCCCTGGCACACCCAGCGTGACCGCCTGGTGGAGTTCGCTGCAGTGCTCGGCCTGGTCGCTGGCAGCCTGGGCAAGTTTGGCCGCGATGTCAGCCTGCTGATGCAGACCGAGGCGGGAGAGCTGTTCGAGCCTTCCGCGCCAGGCAAGGGTGGCTCCTCGACCATGCCGCACAAACGCAACCCGGTGGGTGCCGCTGTGCTGATCGGTGCGGCGACCCGGGTGCCGGGCCTGGTCTCGACGCTGTTTGCCGCCATGCCCCAGGAGCACGAACGCAGCCTCGGCCTGTGGCATGCCGAATGGGAAACCCTGCCGGATATCTGCTGCCTGGTTTCCGGTGCGTTGCGCCAGGCCCAGGTGATTGCCGAGGGCATGGAGGTGGATGCCGCGCGCATGCGCACCAACCTCGACCTGACCCAGGGGCTGGTGCTGGCCGAGGCAGTGAGCATCGTCCTCGCCCAGCGGCTGGGCCGCGACCGCGCCCACCACCTGCTGGAGCAATGCTGCCAGCGCGCCGTGGCCGAGCGGCGTCACTTGCGTGCGGTGCTGGGCGAAGAACCGCAGGTCAATGCCGAACTGTCTGGCGAAGAACTCGACCGCTTGCTCGACCCTGCCCATTACCTGGGCCAGGCGCGTGTCTGGGTGGCACGCGCCGTATCCGAACATCAACGTTTTACTGCCTGAAGGAGACCGCTGTGGCGCATTTGCAACTGGCCGATGGCGTTTTGAACTACCAGATCGATGGCCCGGAAAACGCCCCGGTGCTGGTCCTGTCCAACTCGCTGGGCACCGACCTGGGCATGTGGGATACGCAGGTCCCGCTGTGGAGCCAGCACCTGCGGGTGCTGCGCTACGACACCCGTGGCCACGGCGCATCACTGGTCACTGAAGGCCCATACACCATCGAGCAGTTGGGCCGTGACGTATTGGCCCTGCTCGACGCTCTGGACATCGCCAAGGCGCACTTCGTCGGCCTGTCGATGGGCGGCCTGATCGGCCAATGGCTGGGCATCAATGCCGGCCAGCGCCTGCGCAGCCTGACGTTGTGCAACACCGCCGCCAAGATAGCCAACGACGAAGTATGGAACAGCCGGATCGACACCGTGCTCAAGGGCGGCCAGCAGGCCATGGTCGACCTGCGCGATGCCTCCATCGCCCGCTGGTTCACCCCGGGGTTCGCCAAGGCCCAACCAGCCCAGGCCCAGCGCATCTGCCAGATGCTGGCGCAGACCAGCCCGCAAGGCTATGCCAGCAACTGCGCGGCGGTACGCGATGCCGACTACCGCAAGCAACTGGGCCGTATCCAGATGCCGACACTGATCGTGGCCGGTAGCGAAGACGTGGTAACCACGCCGGAGCACGGCCGCTTCATGCAGGCCGCGATCAACGGTGCCGAGTACATCGACTTCGCGGCTGCGCACCTGTCCAACGTCGAGGTCGGCGAGCCGTTCAGCCGCCGCGTGCTCGACTTCCTGCTGGCTCACTGAGGCTATCGCCATGGACGAGAAACAACGTTACGACGCCGGCATGCAAGTACGCCGCGCAGTGCTTGGCGATGCCCATGTGGACCGCAGCCTGGAAAAGCTCAACAGCTTCAATAGCGAATTCCAGGAAATGATCACCCGCCACGCCTGGGGTGACATCTGGACTCGCCCGGGGCTGCCGCGGCACACACGCAGCCTGATCACCATCGCCATGCTGATCGGCATGAACCGCAACGACGAATTGAAGCTGCACCTGCGCGCGGCAGCCAACAACGGCGTGACCCGTGATGAAATCAAGGAAGTACTGATGCAGAGCGCGATCTATTGCGGCATTCCGGCGGCCAATGCCACCTTCCACCTGGCCGAGTCGGTGTGGGATGAGCTGGGGGTGGAATCACGTAGCTGAGTCCTGCTGGCATCCTGGGGCCGCTTCGCGGCCCACCGCGACGCAAGGCCGCTCCTACAACGAGCGCGCCACAACCGGGCCGGCGTTGCGCTCGACGGCCTGCTTCAGGGCCGGGCACAGGCCCAGCATGAACGCCGCTTCCGCCACTACGAACAGCGGCCCGATGATCAGGCCGCTGATGTCGTCGACAAATGCCGGTTTGCGGCCTTCGTAATAGTGGCCGACGAACTGGATGATCCAGCCCACCACGAACGCCGCCAGACCACTGCCAAGCCACAGGGCAGTGGACTGTACCGCCAGCATCTGGCCGACCCACAGGCACAGCCCCAGCAACACGCCCATCACCAGCCCGAAGCGCAGGTCCAGGCGCAGGTAGAACCATACTGACGCCGCCGCTGCCAGCAGTGCCGGGGAAAGCCACATGCCGGCCACGTCCCAGCCTGGGCGTGACAGCAGGATGGTGACTGCCAGTACGATCAAGGGAATGCCCACGAAGTGGGTGGCGATGTTGCGTGGGTCGCGATGGTAGCTGGCGTATTGGCTCAGGTGGTCGACGAGGTTCTTCATGTTGTGCCTCCCTGGTTTGCCGGATCGGGGGTGTCTTGCAGGCACCGGTAAAGAGGCCGGTGCTGCAAACCGATATAGCTCAGGATAGACCGTCGCCACTACCATCATCAGCCAGGCGAATGGCAGCGGCTTGCACTGCCATATCCAGTGGTTCAAAGCAGGTTCAGCGGGTAACTCACGATCAACCGGTTCTCATCGAACGCGTTGGTACTGAAGTCCCGGCGCATGGTGGAGTTGCGCCATTTCAGCGACAGGTCCTTGAAGCTGCCCGACTGCACCACATAGGCCAGTTCGGTCTCACGCGCCCATTCCTTGCCATCGTCCACGGCGCCTGCGGTGACGTTGTCACCCTTGATGTAGCGGTTCATCAGGGTCAGGCCGGGTACGCCGACGGTGGCGAAGTTGAAGTCGTAGCGCACCTGCCAGGAGCGTTCCTTGGCATTGTCGAAGCTGGAGTTGTAGCTGTCGTTGGCCAGGGTGCCGCCGCTGGTGCCATTGACTCGCAGCCAGGCGTTGTCGCCGCTGACTTTCTGCAGGCCGACATAGAAGGTGTGGCCCTGGTAGCGTGCCGAAAGCAGCGCCGAGGCGGTGCGGTTGTCCAGTTCGCCGGCGCGTTCGGCGCCGTCTTCCTTGCCGGTGAAGTAGCCCAGGTTGGCACCCAGGGTCCAGTCGCCCAGCGGCTGGCTGTGCACCAGGTTGAGGTACTGCTGGCGGTAGATGTCCTTGAGCTGCGCGTCCCACAGGCCGATCATGGTGCGCTTGTCGTTGAAGGTGTACTCGCCGCCGGCAAAGTTGAAGCGGTCGGAGGTGAACGCCGCCTTGCCGTTCAACGACATGTCTTCCATGCTGGCATCGTTGCGCGGGCTGTTGCCGCGGAACTGGCCGGCATACAAGGTCAGGCCGGCGATTTCCTTCGAGGTCAGCTGGCCACCACGGAAGGTCTGTGGCAACGAGCGGCCGTCGTCCGAGCGCAGGATCGGCAGTACCGGCATCCATTCACCCACTTTCAGTTCGGTTTCGGACAGCCTGGCTTTCAGTGCCACGCCCAGGCGGCCGAAGTCATCGGCGGGGCGGCCATCGTCGTGCACCGGCAGCAGGTGGGTGTTGGTGGTGCCTTTGCCGCCGTCGAGCTTGACCGAGTACAGGCCCAGTACGTCCACACCGAAGCCGACAGTCCCTTGGGTGAAACCGGAGCGGGCGTCGAGGATGAAGCTCTGCGTCCATTCCTCGGCCTTGGCCTGCGGGTGGGCCGGGTCGACGAAGTTGCGGTTGATATAGAAGTTGCGCAGGTTGAGGGTGGCCTTGGCGTCCTCCATGAAGCCACTCTCGGCGGCGTACAGCGGGAAGGCGCAGGACAGGGCCAACAGGCCGGGCAGCAGCTGGCGTGCGGGTTGCAAAGTGCTCATCTGTCGTGGATCTCTTGTTTTTATGGGCGAGCCGGTGTGCTGCAGGATGCGGCCTGCAGGTGCGGGTCTTGGGGATGAACCGGGGCAACGTTGCGTGGAGAGGATGGTGCGGGGTGGGGCGTCGGTGAGGCAATTCGCCGCAAACGGAAGCGGGCGATAATCGAACGGAATGTTCCGGCTGGTTAATTTATTTCCTGCGCCGCGCCGGTAGCCCGCGAAGGGCCCAGGGCAGGCAACAGAAAACAAAAAGCCCACCGGGAGGGTGGGCTTGATGCTGATGCAGTCGCAATCAGCCTTTCGGTGTTTCCACCGAGGCCTGCTGGTTGGCCTGCCCGCTCTGCTCGTACCAGCCGCCGCCAAGCGCCTTGTACAGGTTGACCTCGCTGGTCAGCTGCGACAGACGGTCGCCGATCAGAGCCTGCTGGGCGCTGAACAGGTTGCGCTGGGCATCGAGGAAGGTCAGGTTGCTGTCGATCCCGATGCGGTAGCGGCGTTCGGCCAGGCGGTAGTAGTCCTGGTTCGCCTGCACCAGGTCGCGTTGTGCTTGCAGCTGCTCTTCGAAGGTCTTGCGCGCCGCCAGGCCATCGGAGACTTCCTGGAAGGCTGTCTGGATGGTCTTTTCGTACTTGGCGACGTTGATGTCCTTCTGGATCTTCGAATAGTCCAGGCTGGCCTTCAGGCTGCCGGCGTTGAAGATCGGCAGGTTGATCTGCGGCTGGAACAGCCAGGTGCCTTGGCCGCCCGAGAACAGGTGGCCCATGTCCGGGCTCAGGCTGCCGGCGTTGGCGGTCAGGCTGATGCTCGGGAAGAACGCCGCCCGGGCTGCACCGATGTTGGCATTGGCGGCCTTGAGCAGGTGCTCGGCTTCCTGGATGTCCGGGCGACGCTGGAGGATATCCGACGGCAGGCCAGCCGGTACTTCGGCGAGCTGATCGGCATTGAGCTCCAGCGGCTTGGGCAGGTCGGCGGGAATGCCGGTACCCAGCAGCACGGTCAGGCTGTTGACGTCCTGGGCGACCAGGCGCTGATACTGCGAGTACTTGACCCGGGCGCCTTCCACGGCGGTGCGCGCCTGGCTGACGTCGAGTGCCGAGGCTACGCCGACTTCGTTGCTGCGACGGGTGAGGTTGTAGCTTTCCTCGTAGGTCTTCAGCGTTTCTTCGGTCAGCTTGAACAGCGCCTGGTCGGCCTGCCAGGTGTAGTAGGCGTTGGCCACGCTGGCGACCAGGCTGATCTGCGTGGAGCGGCGCGCCTGCTCGCTGGACAGGTAGGTTTCCAGGGCTTGTTCGGTCAGGCTGCGTACGCGGCCGAACAGGTCCAGCTCATAGGCACTGACGCCCAGGGTGGCGGAATACTGGCTGGTGATGCCGGCTTCGCCGGTTTGCGACATGTTCGCCGGTACCCGCTGGCGGCTGCCGCTGCCATTGGCCGAGACCGCCGGGAACAGGTCGGCCCGCTGGATACGGTATTGCGCGCGGTAGGCGTCGATGTTCAGCGCCGCTACGCGCAGGTCGCGGTTGTTCACCAACGCGGTCTGGATCAGTTGCTGCAGCGCCGGGTCGTGGAAGAACTGGCGCCAGCCCTGTTCGGCGGCAGCAACGTCTGCCGACTGTGTTGGCGAGTATGCAGGGCCTTGCGGCCACTGTGCAGCCACCGGCGACTCCGGGGTCTGGTAGTCAGGGATCAGCGAGCAGCCGCCAAGAATGAAAGCGGTTACCGCCAGGGACAACAAAGACTTGGTCATTGCCCAGCCTCATAACGTGGAGTTTCAGGGGTGACGTCCTTTTCCGGCTGTTTGCTGCCGAACAGCGACGACACTGCGACGAAGAACAGCGGTACCCAGAAGATTGCCAGAATGGTCGCACTGATCATGCCGCCGATCACACCAGTACCGATGGCGTGCTGGCTGCCGGCGCCAGCGCCATTGGCGATGGTCAACGGTACCACGCCGAGAATGAACGCCAGCGAGGTCATGATGATCGGACGCAGACGCATGCGGCACGCCTCGATCGCCGCGTCGTACAGACTGCGGCCTTGTTCGTGCAATTCCTTGGCGAACTCGACGATCAGAATGGCGTTTTTCGCCGCCAGGCCGATGGTGGTCAGCAGGCCGACCAGGAAGTACACGTCATTCGACAACCCGCGCAGGCTGGTGGCAATCAGTGCACCGATGATGCCCAGAGGCACTACCAGCACTACGGCGATCGGGATCGACCAGCTTTCATACAGGGCTGCCAGGCACAGGAACACGAACAGTACCGAGAGGGCGAACAGCGCCGGCATCTGCGAACCGGAGAGTTTTTCCTCATAGGACATGCCGGTCCAGGAGTAGCCGATACCGGCAGGCAGTTCGCCGGCGATGCGCTCGACCTCGGCCATGGCTTCACCGGTACTGTAGCCAGGTGCCGGTGCGCCCAGGATTTCCATGGCCTCGACACCGTTGTAACGCGACAGCTTGGGCGAGCCGTAGCTCCATTCACCCTTGGCGAAGGAGGAGAACGGCACCATTTCGCCGGCGCCATTGCGCACGTACCACTTCTGCAGGTCTTCCGGGCTCATCCGTGCGTTCGGTTCGCCCTGGATGTACACCTTCTTGACCCGGCCACGGTCGATGAAGTCGTTGACGTAGCTGGCACCCAGGGCAATCGACAGGGTGTTGTTGATGTCGGCGATGGTGACGCCCAGGGCGCTGGCACGTTCGTCATCGATGGTCAGCTGGTATTGCGGCTCGTCGTTAAGGCCGTTCGGGCGCACGGCGCTGAGGACCTTGCTCTGCGCGGCCTTGGCCAGGAACTGGTTGCGTGCTTCCATCAGCTTGGCATGGCCGACACCGCCACGGTCCTGCAGGAACACGTCGAAGCCGGTGGCGTTACCCAGTTCCAGCACCGCAGGCGGGGCGAAGGCGAACACCATCGCATCGCGGAAGGTGAAGAAGTGCTGCTGGGCGCGTTGGGCCAGGGCGAACACGCTGTTCTCCTTGGAACGTTCACCCCATGGCTTGAGCATGATGAATGCCATGCCCGAGCTCTGGCCGCGGCCGGCGAAGTTGAAACCGTTGACGGTGAACACCGACGCCACGGTGTCGGCCTCTTCCGTCAGCAGGTACTCACGCATCTGGTCGACCACCACCTGGGTGCGCTCGGCACTGGAGCCGGCCGGGGTCTGCACCTGGGCGAACAGTACGCCCTGGTCTTCTTCCGGCAGGAACGCGGTGGGGATGCGGGCGAACAGCCAGATCATGCCGACCACGATCAGCGCGTAGGCCAGCAGGAACGGCGCCTTGTTGCGCAGGATGGTGCCCACGCTGCGTTCGTAGCCGGTAACACTGCGGTCGAAGTTGCGGTTGAACCAGCCGAAGAAACCGCGCTTGGCGACGTGATGCTCGCCTTTTTTCAGCGGCTTGAGCATGGTGGCGCACAGGGCCGGGGTGAAGATCAGCGCCACCAGCACCGACAGGCCCATGGCCGAGACGATGGTGATAGAGAACTGCCGGTAGATCACACCGGTGGAACCACCGAAGAATGCCATGGGCAGCAGTACTGCCGACAGCACCAGGGCGATACCCACCAGGGCGCCCTGGATCTGCTCCATCGAGCGCTTGGTGGCTTCCTTGGGTGGCAAGCCTTCCTCGGACATTACCCGCTCGACGTTTTCCACCACGACGATGGCGTCGTCCACCAGCAAGCCGATGGCCAGGACCATGGCGAACATGGTCAGGGTGTTGATGCTGAAGCCCGCTGCGGCGAGGATGCCGAACGTACCCAGCAACACCACGGGTACGGTCATGGTGGTGATGATGGTGGCGCGGAAGTTCTGCAGGAACAGGTACATCACCAGGAACACCAGGACCACGGCTTCGATCAGGGTGTGGATCACGCCGCTGATCGACTCGGTGACCACCGGAGTGGTGTCATACGGGAATACCGCTTTCACCCCGGGTGGGAAGAACGGCTCCAGGTCGGCGATGGTCTGGCGCAGGGCCGTGGCGGTGTCCAGGGCGTTGGCGCCGGTTGCCAGTTTTACCGCAAGGCCGGAGGCCGGCTTGCCGTTGAACTGGGCGCTGACTGCGTAGTTTTCACCGCCCAGGCCAACCTGGGCGACATCACCCAGGCGCACCTGCGAACCGTCGCTGTTGACCTTGAGCAGGATCTTCTCGAACTGCTCGGCGGTCTGCAGGCGGGTCTTGCCGATGATGGTGGCGTTCAGCTGGGTACCCGGTACGGCAGGCAGGCCGCCGAGCTGGCCGGAGGACACCTGCACGTTCTGCGCGGCTACGGCGTTCTTGACGTCGACCGGGGTCAGCTGGAACTTGTTCAGCTTGGCCGGGTCGAGCCAGATACGCATGGCGTACTGTGCACCGAACACCTGGAAGTCGCCCACGCCTGCAGTACGCGAGATCGGGTCCTGCATGTTGGAGACGATGTAGTTGGCCAGGTCGTCCTTGGACATGCTGCCGTCTTCGGACACCAGGCCGATCACCAGCAGGAAGTTCTTCACTGCCTTGGTGACACGGATACCTTGCTGCTGCACTTCCTGCGGCAGCAGCGGGGTGGCCAGGTTCAGCTTGTTCTGTACCTGCACCTGAGCGGTGTCAGGATTGGTGCCCTGCTCGAAGGTGGCGGTAATGGTCATGCTGCCGTCGGAGTTGCTTTCCGACGACACATAACGCAGGTGGTCGATACCGTTGAGCTGCTGCTCGATCACCTGCACCACGGTGTCCTGCACGGTTTGCGCCGAGGCGCCCGGGTAGGTCACGGCGATGGCGATGGCCGGCGGCGCGATGCTGGGGTACTGGTTGATCGGCAGCTTCAGGATCGACAAGGCGCCGACCAGCATGATCACCAAGGCGATCACCCAGGCGAAGATCGGGCGATCGATAAAGAACTTCGACATGGTTTACTCCGCTTTGGCGTCTGCTTTCGCCGCGTTGGCCTGATCGGGGCCGGCGGGTTTCTTGACGTTGGTGGCTTCGCTGACCTTCACCTCGACGCCCGGGCGCACGTACTGCAGCCCTTCGGTGATCAGACGGTCACCCGGTTTCAGGCCTTCTTCGATCAACCAGTCGCTGCCCAGGGTACGGTTGGCCTTGAGCTGGCGCAGCTCGACCTTGTTTTCCTGGTTGACCACCAGCGCGGTCGGTGCGCCTTTCAGGTCGCGGGTCACGCCCTGTTGCGGCGCCAGGATGGCATTGGCGTTGACCCCGGCCTTGAGCCGCGCATGCACGAACATGCCGGGCAGCAGGGTGTGGTCGGGGTTGGGGAACAGCGCGCGCAGGGTGACCGAACCGGTGGTCTCGTCGACCGCGACTTCGGAGAATTCCAGGCGACCTTCCTGCTTGAACAGGCTGCCGTCTTCCAGCACCAGTTGCACCGAGGCGGCGTTGTCGCCGGCCTTCTGCAACTGGCCGCTTTCCAGGTCACGGCGCAGCTTGAGCAGCTCGGCCGTGGACTGGGTGACGTCGACGTAGATCGGGTCGAGTTGCTGGATGGTCGCCATGGCGTTGGCCTGGCCATTGCTCACCAGTGCACCCTCGGTGAACGCCGAACGGCCGATACGGCCGCTGATCGGCGCCAGCACCTTGGTGTAGCGCAGGTCGATCTGCGCGCTCTTGAGCGAAGCCTCGGCCTGCAATCGTTTGGCATTGGCGTCGTCGTATTCCTGCTTGGACACAGCCTGTTCGTCGATCAGCTGCTTGTAGCGTTCGGCCAGCGAACGGGTGGCCTGCAGGTTGGCCTGGGCATTGGCCAGGTTGGCTTCGTAGACGGCAGGGTCGATCTGGTACAGCTGCTGGCCTTCCTTGACCTCGCTGCCTTCCTTGAACAGGCGCTTGAGGATGATGCCATTGACTTGCGGACGCACCTCGGCGACGCGGTAGGCACTGGTGCGCCCCGGCAGTTCCGTGGTCAGGGTGAAGGCCTGGGGCTGGATGGTCACGACGCCGACCTGAGGAGCCTGCGCCACGGGCGCTGCTTCTTCTTTCTTGCAGCCACTGAGCAGGGATGCCAGGGCGACGGCGGAAACCAGAGCGGTAACGGCTGGCTTGAATTGCATGAGGATCCTCGGGGCGCTGGAGCAGGGAGACGCTCAAGAGTAATGGAAGAATCTGGATCTGGAAAAATTGCTATCCGGTGGATAAATAGCTTGCTAAGGAATATACTTACATTCATGGTTGTTTGTAAATACCGCTGGGTTGTACTTCAGTACTGCCACAGCCCCTGATCAGCTCATCCGCGATGCACCCCGCAGAGGTGCTCCGGAGCATTTCCCGTACGCGCCACGCGTTCGGGCCAGACGAGGTTGGTACTGCCATGGTCCGTCGAACCAAAGAGGAAGCCCAGGAAACCCGCGCCCAGATCATCGAGGCGGCGGAAAGGGCCTTCTACAAGCGCGGGGTTGCGCGAACCACCCTGGCCGACATCGCCGAGCAGGCGGGTGTGACGCGCGGGGCCATCTACTGGCACTTCAACAACAAGGCCGAGCTGGTGCAGGCACTGCTCGACAGCGTGCACGAAACCCATGACCACCTGGCGCGGGCCAGCGAAAGCGAGGACGAAGTCGACCCGCTTGGCTGCATGCGCAAGCTGTTGCTGCAAGTGTTCAACGAGCTGGTGCTCGATGCCCGAACCCGGCGTATCAATGAAATCCTGCATCACAAGTGCGAGTTCACCGATGACATGTGTGAAATTCGCCAGCAGCGCCAGAACGCGGTGCTGGATTGCCACAAAGGCATCACCCTGGCGTTGGCCAACGCCGCGCGCCGGGGCCAGTTGCCAGGCGAGCTGGATGTCGAGCGCGCGGCGGTGGCCATGTTTGCCTATGTCGATGGCCTGATCGGGCGATGGCTGTTGCTGCCTGACAGTGTCGACCTTATAAAAGATGTCGAAAAGTGGGTTGACACCGGGCTGGATATGCTGCGCTTGAGCCCGGCTTTGCGCAAATGACACTTTGTTAAGGATTGTGAGGGAGTGTTTCCCCTTTGTATTAAGAGGGGATTAATGCTGCCCGGCTTTCAGCGGCCCCGTAGTTGCCGGTCTGGCAATACCAATGCGGCAAACAGTCCCAGCACAGCCACCCCGGCACTGACCAGCAACAGCTGCCGGAACGTTTCCAGCAAGCGCCCCTGCGTCAGCAGGTCCACTTCACCGGCCTTCAGGCTGCCCAGCAAGGGATTGCCCAGCGAGGCGAACCCGCCCTGTTGCAGCAGCGCCAGCAGCAGGCTCGACATGCACGCCACACCCATGGCCCCGCCCAGCGAGCGGAACAGATTGGTAGTGCTGGTAGCGACCCCGATGTCCTTACTGTCCACCGCATTTTGCGTGCCCACCAGCGAGGTCGGAAACTGCAGCCCGCAGGCAATACCGGTCAGCAGCATGAACAGCGCGCTCAGCCAGCCCGACTGTGGCGGGGTCAGCGCCATGGCGAAAATGGCCACTGGCATCAGCAGCGCACCGACCAGGATCTGTGGCTTGTAGCGCCCGGTCCGGCTGGTCAGGCGGCCGCCGGTAAAGGCCCCCATGGGCAAGCCCATCACCAGAGGTAGCAGATGCAGGGCGGCGCTGTCGGCACCGGCACCCGTGATGCCCTGGAAGCGCAACGGCATCAGCATGGTCAGGGCGATCGACTGGAAGCTGGCGAAGAAGATCACACCCCAGCACAGCACCGCCACGCGGTTGCCGAACAGGCTGAGCGGCAGCAGCGGCTCGGGGCAGCGGCGCTCATGGGCGATGAAAAGTAGCAGGCCCAGCACGGCGCAGGCGAACAGCGTCAGCACGGCCGTGTCGAGCCAGGCGCGGCCCTGGCCGACCAGGGTGATGCCCAGCAACAGGCTGCCCAGGCCGAGCACCAGCAGCACGGCACCGAGGTAATCCACCTGCGCCTTGCGGCGCTGCGCCGGCATGCCGACGAGGGCGCGGCGGATCGCCCACAGCGCGACCAGCCCCAGTGGCAGGTTGATCCAGAACACCCAGCGCCACGACAGGTACGCAGTCAGCCAGCCGCCCAGCACCGGCCCGGCGACGCTCGCCACTGCATACATGCTGCTGAAATAACCCTGGTAGCGACCACGTTCGCGTGGTGGTACGAAGTCGCCGATGATCGCCTGGCTCACCGAGACCATGCCGCCCGCGCCGATGCCTTGCAGCACCCGGGCCAGCACCAGTTGCGGCATGTCCTGGGCCAGGGCGCAGGCGATCGAGGCCAGGGTGAACAGGCTGATGCCGGTGAGGATCATCCGCCGCCGCCCGTACAGGTCGCCCAGCTTGCCGTAGATCGGCACGGCCACGGTCATCGCCACCATATAGCCGGAGATGACCCAGGCCAGCAGGCCGACATCGTTGAACTGTGCCGAGATCGCCGGTAGCGAGACAGCGACAATGGTCTGATCCAGCGCACCGAGGAAGATCGCCAGCATCAGGGCGGTGAGCACGTTGCGCAACGTAGTGGGGGGCAGGGCGGCGGTCACGGGGATACCTTTGTGTCAGTAACGGCCTCTGCGCGGGTTCAGCTGCAAAGGCCCCCGGATTGTAACCTGAGTTAGGTAGCTTCCTATGTACTATCTGCATCCCCTATGCAAGATCGGCATTGGCGCATTCATCCAGTGCTGCATGGCTGCGTGATATCGTTGGTATGCCACAAAGGCTGAAAACCGCGGCTTGCACCAGCTTGGTGCAACATTTTGCCGCAGGTATTTTGCGCCTTTGTCTCCCACGCCTTTTATTCCTCTGCCTGCATGTCGAGCATGACCGCCCAGATGGCGACGGTTGGAACAGGTCAGGTAGACCCGATTACAGGGGTCGGTAGTTACCGTTCGAATTTCAACTCATTTTGCGGAGTGATCATGCCCAAGGCTTCCCATCAAGATCTGCGTTTTGCCTTCCGCGAGCTGCTCGCTTCAGGTGCCTGTTACCACACCGCATCGGTGTTCGACCCGATGTCGGCACGTATTGCCGCAGACCTGGGTTTCGAGGTCGGCATTCTCGGCGGTTCCGTCGCTTCGCTGCAGGTACTGGCCGCACCGGACTTCGCTCTGATCACCCTCAGCGAGTTCGTCGAGCAGGCCACTCGTATCGGCCGTGTGGCGCAACTGCCGGTACTGGCTGACGCAGACCACGGTTACGGCAACGCGCTGAATGTCATGCGTACGGTCATCGAGCTGGAGCGTGCCGGCGTGGCCGCGCTGACCATCGAGGACACCCTGCTGCCAGCGCAATTCGGGCGCAAGTCCACCGACCTGATATCGGTCGAAGAGGGCGTCGGCAAGATCCGCGCGGCACTGGAGGCACGGGTCGATTCCTCGTTGTCGATCATCGCCCGTACCAATGCTGGCGTGCTTTCCACCGAAGAGATCATCGTGCGTACCCAGAGCTACCAGAAGGCCGGTGCCGACGGAATCTGCATGGTCGGGGTGAAGGATTTCGAGCAGCTCGAGCGGATTGCCGAGCACCTGACGGTACCGTTGATGCTGGTCACCTACGGCAACCCGAACCTGCGCGATGACGAGCGCCTGGCGCGCCTGGGCGTGCGTATTGTGGTTGATGGCCATGCCGCCTATTTTGCCGCGATCAAGGCCACCTACGACTGCCTGCGACTGCAGCGCGGCCAGCAGAACAAGTCGGAAAACCTCAGCGCTACCGAGCTGTCGCACACTTACACCCAGCCCGAGGACTACATCCGCTGGGCCAAGGAATACATGAGCGTCGAGGAATGACGGCGCGCCCCCTGTAGGAACGTCACAGGTCCTTGTCCCATTCCGGTTCGTCCGTGAACCGCTGTGCCAGGAAGTCCAACATGCTGCGCAAGGTGGCCGGCATGTGCTTGCGCGAGGTGTACACCGCATTCAGGTTCAGCTCGCGCGGCTTTGCCTCGGGCAGCAGGCGCACCAGCTCGCCCCGGCGCAGGGCCTCGGCGGCCTGGTAGGTCGGCAGCATGGCGATGCCGGCGCCGGCCAGCGCCGCCTTCTGCAAGGTCATCGCCTCGTTGGCACTGATATTTCCCGCCACCGGCACGGCGACCTGCCGGCCGGCCATCTCGAAATGCCACAGGCTGTGGCCGAAATAAGCATGGGTCAGGCAGTTATGCTGGCTCAGTTCCTCGAGCCGTTGCGGCGTACCGTGTTCGCGCAGGTAGGCCGGGGCCGCGCACACTGCCGAGCGGCACACGCTCAGGCGCCGGGCTATCAGGTTGGGGTCCAGGTCGTTGCTGGTGCGAATGGCCAGGTCGATACGTTCGTCCACCAGGTTGACCGTGCGATCGAGCATCTGCAGTTCCACCTTCACTCCCGGGTAGCGTCGAACGTAGGCAGCTACCGCATCCACCAGTTGGGCCTGGCCGAATGAGGTGCTCACGCTGATGCGCAGTGCGCCCCTTGGGGCATCGTCCGGCTGCTGCACCGCGGCCTGAAGGTCGCCTGCCAGTTCCAGCAGTTGCCGGCAGCGCGGCAGGGTTTCCTGGCCGGCGGCGGTGAGGCTGAGCTTGCGCGTCGTGCGCTGCATCAGCCGCGCGCCGACCCAGTCTTCCAGCTCTGCCAGGTAGCGCGAAACCACCGGCCGCGAAAGCTGCAGATGATCGGCCGCCGCCGACTGGCTGCCGAGGTCGACGACGGTGACGAAAACACGCATGGCGTTGAGACGGTCCATGATTTGCCCGAATTTAGAAACAAACTATGTCCGAGCATCGCATTTTTTGTCATGCATCGGGCAACTATGCTGTTGGGCATCGTTCATCTGACGGGCATTTCGGGAGTATCCAATGAGCAAGATCGCAATTATCGGTGCCACCGGCCGCGCTGGCAGCCAGTTGCTTGAAGAAGCCCTGCGCCGTGGCCACACGGTGCTGGCCATCGCCCGTGACCCTTCCCGCCTGCAGGGGCGCGAAGGGGTCACCGTCAAGGCGCTGGACGTCAAGGACAGCGCGGCCTTGCAAGCGGCGCTAGGCGGTGTTGATGCGGTGTTGAGCGCGGCCCACTTCGCGACCATCGAGCCGCACGCCATCCTCGAGCCAGTCAAGCGGGCCGGTGTCGGGCGCCTGCTGGTGGTCGGCGGCGCCGGCAGCCTGCTGCTGCCCTCGGGGCAACGGGTGATCGACAGCCCGGACTTCCCCGAGGCGTACAAGGCCGAGGCCACGGCCGGGGTGCATTTTCTGCAAGCGCTGCAACAGGAGCAGAACCTGGACTGGACCTTCCTGTCGCCATCGGCGGAATTCGTCGAAGCTGAGCGCAGCGGGCATTACACGTTGGGCAAGGACCATCTGCTGATTGGCGCGGACGGCAGGAGCTGGATCAGTTTTGCCGATTACGCGATTGCCATGCTCGACGAGCTGGAAAAACCGCAGCATTCGCGGCAGCGCTTCACAGTCGGCTATTGAACGGCACCCGTTTGCGGTTGAACTCGCTCCCACAGGTACATCGCAGCGCTTGAAGCCTGCGCAACCCTTGTGGAAGCGGGTTTACCCCGCCAAAGGGTTTTCACAGACCGGCCTGGCCCTCCAGCCAGTTCAGCAGCTCCACCAACCCCGGTGGCAATCCCTTGGCCTGGCTCACCAGGTAGTACCCCTTGCCGGTCATCACCTTCAGTGCAAACGGCATGCACAATCGCCCCCCGCGCAAATCGTCGCCGATCAGCGACCAGTCGCCGATGGCCACCCCGGTGCCCTGCGAGGCCATGGCCATTGCCATGTCCAGCGTCTCGAAATGCTGTTTCGGCCCGTGGCTGGCCAGCACCACCCCGGCGGCCTGCAACCACAGGCGCCAGTCATGTTCATCCCGCGACGGGTGCAGCAACATGTGTCGGCCCAAGTCTTCGACCTGCTGCAGCGGAAGCGGCCCCTGGCGCAGTGAAGGCGCACACACCGGGGTCAGCTGCTCGTCGAACAGCTTGCGCACGCGCAACCCATGGTTCGGCGCATCACCATAGACCACCGCCGCATCGAAGCCCTCGCGGCGGAAGTCCACGCCATGCTGTACCGTGGTGGTCAGCTCCACCGGCACATCGGGACGCAGCGCCTGCCATTCCATCAGGCGCGGAAGCAGCCAGCGCATCACGCAGGTCGGCGCCTTGAGTTGCAAGGTGGCGTTACGCTCACCCACTTCACGCACCCCTTGCTCGATCAGCGCGAAGACCTGCTGCACCCGTGGTAGCCAGTCCTGGCCTTCACGCGTCAGGCTCAGCCCACGGGCCTGACGCTGGAACAAGGCATAACCCAGGTGCTCCTCAAGGGCTGCGATCTGCCGGCTGACGGCGCCTTGGGTGATATGCAACTGCTGCCCGGCACGGGTGAAATTGCAGTGCTGGGCGGTGACCAGGAAGGTGTGCAGCACGGGCAGCGGCGGCAGGCGTTTCATTGTGCTTGGCCATGATCTGGGGACATGGCTAGTATGCGTTTTTTTGCATTGTGGTAGTAGCCGCGGCTTGGGTCCAATAGGTCCATAACCCAACAAGATTTACGGTGGAACCCGATGGCAACTTGCGGCGAAGTATTGGTCAAACTCCTCGAAGGCTATGGTGTGGACCATGTCTTCGGTATTCCTGGCGTACATCCCGTGGAGCTGTATCGCGGCCTGGCGGGGTCGTCCATCCGCCACATCACCCCGCGCCATGAACAGGGTGCCGGGTTCATGGCTGACGGCTATGCGCGGACGCGTGGCAAGCCCGGGGTGTGCTTCATCATCACCGGTCCCGGCATGACCAACATCACCACCGCCATGGGCCAGGCCTATGCCGACTCGATCCCGATGCTGGTCATCTCCAGCGTGCAGTCGCGCAATCAACTCGGCGGTGGCCGCGGCAAGCTGCACGAGTTGCCTGACCAGGCGGCGCTGGTGTCGGGTGTAGCGGCGTTCTCCCACACCCTGATGAGTGCCGATGACCTGCCACAGGTGCTGGCGCGGGCGTACGCCGTGTTCGAAGGCGCGCGGCCACGCCCGGTGCATATCGAGATCCCGCTCGACGTGCTGGTCGAGCCGGCTGATCACCTGTTGCCTGGGCGCCCGGTGCGTGGCAGCCGGGCAGGGGCGGCGCCGCGGGCGGTGGCGCAGATGGCCGAACGCCTGGCTACTGCACGGCGGCCGCTGATCCTGGCCGGGGGCGGTGCGCTGGCTGCGGGTGCTGCGCTGGCACGCCTGGCCGAACACCTGCAGGCCCCGGTGGCGCTGACCATCAATGCCAAGGGCTTGCTGCCGTCCCGCCATCCGCTGCAGATCGGCTCGACCCAGTCACTGCCGGCCACGCGTGCCCTGGTGGCCGAGGCTGATGTAGTGCTCGCCATTGGCACCGAGCTGGCCGAAACCGATTATGACGTGACCTTCAAGGGCGGGTTCACGATCCCGGGCGCCCTGTTGCGCATCGACATCGACCCGGACCAGACCGTGCGCAACTATCTACCCGAGCTGGCGCTGGTGGCAGATGCCGAACTGGCAGCCGAAGCGCTGCTCGGTGCCTTGCAGGCGCAGCCGCAGCTCGTGCGCGAAAGCAGCTGGGGAGCTGCCCGCGTGGCCAATCTGCGCCAGGCGCTGGCGGCCGGCTGGGACCAGCCAACCTTGAGCCAGACGCGCCTGTTGCAAGCCATCCTCGAAAGTCTACCGAATGCCGTTCTGGTAGGTGACTCGACCCAGCCGGTATACACCGGCAACCTGACCCTGGACATGGACCAGCCACGCCGCTGGTTCAATGCCTCGACCGGCTACGGCACCCTGGGTTACGCCTTGCCGGCTGCCATGGGCGCCTGGCTGGGTAGCGCGGAGCAGGTGGGCGAGCGGGCACCAGCGGTGTGCCTGATCGGTGATGGCGGTTTGCAGTTCACCTTGCCGGAGCTCGCCAGTGCGGTCGAGGCACAGGTGCCGTTGGTCGTGCTGCTGTGGAATAACCAAGGGTACGAGGAAATCAAGAAGTACATGGTCAACCGCGCTATCGAGCCGGTCGGGGTGGATATCCATACCCCGGATTTCCTTGGCGTGGCGCGGGCACTGGGGGCCGCAGCGGAACATGTGGCCGATGTCGCACAGTTGCAGTCGGCGCTGATGCAGGCGGTGGAGCGCAACGGGCCCACCCTGATCCAGGTTGACCAGCATCAGTGGCAGGCGACCGTGTCGGGATGAACTAGTGCTATTACCCAAGGCGGCCTCTTCGCGGTTGAGCCTGCGAAGAGGCAGGCGCAGGCAAGATCGAACTCAGCCGGCAGTGGCCCGCAACCGCGCCACATCCCGAATCGGCGGTGCGCCATACAGCCGGCTGTATTCCCGGCTGAACTGCGACGGGCTTTCATAGCCCACCCGATAGGCCGCCACAGCCGCTTCGAGCCCATCGTTCAGCATCAACCGGCGGGCTTCCTGCAAGCGCAGTTGCTTCTGGTATTGCAACGGGCTCATCGAGGTCACCGCCTTGAACCGGTGGTGCAAGGTCGAGGTGCTGAGGTTCACCACCCGCGCCAGATCCTCGATCCGCAGCGGCAACTGGTAGTTCTGGTTGAGCCAGGTGATGGCCTGGCACACCCGGTGGGTCTGGCTGTTGGCCAGGGCGATTTCATACAGCCGGTAGCCCTGCGGGCCTCGCAACAGGCGGTAGAGAATTTCCCGGCGGAACAGCGGCGCCAGCATCGCGATGTCGCGTGGTGTATCCAGCAGCCGGATCAGCCGCAACAAGGCATCAAGCAACGCGGCGTCGGTTCTTTCCACATACAGGCCACGGCCCGACGGCCGGTTGGGCACCAGCATCGGCCCGCTTTCGGCAATCAACTGGCTGATCTCGGCCGGGTCCAGGTCCAGGCGCAAGCCCAGGCTGGGCTGCTCGGGGCTGGCGTCTAGGCGCACCCCGCTCAGCGGCAAGGTCACCGACACCACCATGTAGTGCAGCGGGTCGTAGGCGTACTGTTCGTCGCCGAGGAACAGGCTCTTGCTGCCTTGGGCAAGGATGCACAGGGCGGGTTGGGCCAGGGTTGGCACCGAGCGGACATTCTCGGTGTAGCGCACCAGGTACAGGTCATCGATGGCCGTGGCCGGACCGTAGGGCTCACCGGCATGGCGTTGGATCAGCTCGGCCAGTTCCTGGCGTTGCAGTTCCAGGGTAGGGTCGATGCACGTGGCGATGGTCATGATGGCTTTCCTCTGCTGACCGACGCAGCATAGGTTTGGGCAATGGCGGACGCTAGTCGAAAGCTGCCTGTCGATTGCCTGATCCTGCCGCGCTGCAGGATCAGGCAATCGACAGGCAGTAATGGCCTAACGCGTCGCGCTAGGCAGGCCCTAACCTTGGCAGCCTGGTTTTTCCGTCCGCTTGCTTCAAGGAGATTGTGCAATGACCCCGACACGACCGGTCACCCACCTTGCTTTCATCCGTGCCAGCAGCGGGCGCTCGGCAGAGCTGGGCGCGCGCCTGCGTGACTTGCTCGAACCCTCGTTGCGGGCACCGGGTTGCCTGAGTTTCACCGTGCAGCGGTCGCAGGCCGATGCCGACCTGTGGCTGCTCAGTGGTAGCTGGCAGAACCAACAGGCGATGAGCGGCTACTTTGCTTCGCCGACGCTGGAGGTGTTTGGTGAGCTGGTGCAGGCTCAGGTGGTCAGCAGCCTGGACCTGCATACCTTCGATTGAGATGTTGCCTGTACCGGCGATAGGGCCGGTACAGGCGAATAAGGTAAAATACTTGCCCTCGATCAATCAGGCGGATAGCAACATGGCACGTAGGGAGTTCCCGCATTTCGAAGCGGTATCGGCGATGGTTCCGGTGGAAGGCGGTTACCACGCCGCGATTGCGGTCAAGGCCCTGGGCATGGGCGGCGCGCCGCGTTTTCACAAGGTGCTCGACGGCCAGGTATTCAAGGGCGCCGTGGCCGCCGACGAAGCGGCCAGCGCCGAGCTGCAACGCCTGCAGGGCGTCAGCGACGAAGGTGAACTGGTCTGGTGATCAGGCCGGTGGCCGGGCCATCTTGAACAGGTTGCCCAATTCGAAATAGTCCGCCGGGCCACCGCCACGCAGGATCGGTTCGGCGGCAGCGGTATCGTAGATACCGTTGTTCAGCAGGTGCTCGGCAATGTGCACCGCCACCACTTCACCGAGGATCAGCCAGCTGGGCACCAGTTCCTGGTCGGCCCGCTTGAGCTGGACGATCTGGCTGACCTTGCATTCGAAGGCCACCGGCGTTTCGCCGACGCGCGGCACGCTGACAATGCGCGACGGCATGGCGGTGAGGCCGCTCAATTCGAATTCGTTGACATCGGCGGCCACCGGCGCACAGCTCTGGTTCATCTGCGCGGCCAACGGGCGGGTGGCCAGGTTCCAGACGAATTCGCCGGTCTGCTCGATGTTGTTCAGGCTGTCTTTGCGCCCGACGCTGCAGAAGCCGATGATCGGTGGAATGTAGTTGAAAGCATTGAAAAAGCTGTAGGGGGCCAGGTTCAGGCGGCCTTCGCGGTCCTGTGAGGAAATCCAGCCGATAGGGCGGGGGCCGACGATGGCGTTGAACGGGTCGTGGGGCAGGCCGTGGCCTTTGGCGGGTTCGTAGTAGTACATCTGTGCTGGGCTTGCTGGCCCTACCTCCTGGTGGACAAGACGCCTAGTGTGCCAAGCCTGTGCTCGCCTGCAAATGATCAAGCCCGGCCGAAGCCGGGCTGGTAGCGCGTATCAGTGGATCAGCTGATGCGGTGGGCGTCGGTGCGGTCGAAGCCATCTTCGGCGAAGCGCTGGCCGCCGGTGCGGTCGAAGCCATCTTCGGCGAAGCGCTGGCCGCCGGTGCGGTCGAAGCCATCTTCGGCGAAGCGCTGGCCGCCGGTGCGGTCGAAACCATCTTCGGCGAAGCGCTGGCCGCCGGTGCGGTCGAAGCCATCTTCGGCGAAGCGCTGGCCGCCAGTACGGTCGAAACCATCTTCAGCGTAGGTCGCGGATTGGCTCTGTGCCGCTGCGAAGGTGTGAGCGTTGGTGCGGTTGAAGCCATCTTCGGCAAAGGCGCCAGCGGCGAAAACCGAGAGGGCCAAGGTGAGGATCAGTTGGTTTTTCATGGTCGTTGCTCCAGTAGGTTTGAGAGGTTGCTTGTTTCTATGGGATTGATGCTACGCCGATTTATTAGATATAAAAGCGCAAAAAATAGCGTTTAAATATCTGTTTATTAGATGTGTTTGCCTGCGCCTATTTTGAGCCGGCAGTGTTCATGCCCCCTGACGCGCTGCCGGCGCGGCAACGTCCTGCCAGCCATTGCAGCTTGGAAGCGAAGAATTAATGGGACGTTAAAAATGAAGACCTGTCATCCAAGGCAGGCCAACGCATTTTTCACCGCTACCACCCGATGCTGTACTGGCTGGTGATCCTCTCCACCAGCACCGCCGGCACCACCATGTCCGACTTCATGGACCGCACCCTCGGCCTGGGCTACGCCGCGGGGTCGGCGCTGCTCATCGGCATCCTGCTGCTGACCTTCCTGGCCTGGCGCCTGAGCGGCAATCCGCTGGACGTCACCCGCATCAGGAACCGTGCGGGTGAGCTGTTCTACTGGGTGGCGATATTGTTTTCCAACACGCTGGGCACTGCCCTGGGCGATTACCTGGCAGATGACTCGGGTCTCGGCTTTGCCGGCGGCGCCCTGCTGATCGGCAGCGCCATCGCTCTGGTGGTGGTGGCCCGCTACTGGACGCGCGTCCCGGGTGTGGTGTTGTTCTGGGTGGCCTTCGTGCTTACCCGTCCGTTCGGCGCAACCCTGGGTGATTTCCTCACCAAGCCGTATGCCAAGGGCGGCCTCGACTTCGGCACCGTCGGTTCTTCGGCAGTGTTGGGCGGGGTGCTGCTGCTACTGGTGCTGATGGCTACCTGGTACCAGCGCCGGGAACCGCGTCAGGCGTTGGGGATGTCCTGAGCTGGGCGATGAAAGCTCGGTGCACAGTGAATGACGAAAGAAGAAGGGCGCCCCGCGAACGGTGCGCCCTTCCTTATTACGGCAAGCTCACGCTCATTCGGTGGTAATTCGCGAGTGCTGCTTGGTGTCTTTCATGGTTGCGTATACCAGCAGCGAGCAGGCGATGCAGGCGGTGACATACCAGTAGAAACCGCTTTCCAGGCCAATGCTCTTGAACCACAGGGCCACGTACTCGGCGGTGCCGCCGAAGATCGACACGGTCAGGGCGTACGGCAGGCCTACGCCCAGGGCGCGGATTTCGGTGGGGAACAGCTCGGCTTTGACCACGGCGTTGATCGAGGTGTAGCCGCTGACGATGAACAATGCTGCCATGATCAGGAAGAACGCGCCCCACCAGGTCTGGATGGTGTGCAGGGTACTGAGGATCGGTACGGTGAACAGGGTGCCGAGTACCCCGAAGGCAATCAGGATCGGGCGGCGGCCGATCTTGTCGGACAGCCCGCCGATCACAGGCTGCAGGCACATGAACAGGAACAGCGTGGCGGCCGAGATGGTGGTCGAGTCGCTGATGCTCATGCCCACGGTGTTGACCAGGTACTTCTGCATGTAGGTGGTGTAGGTGTAGAAGGCCAGGGTCCCGCCCATGGTCAGGCCGACCACGGTCATCAGCTCCTTGGGATGCCGCAGCAGGGTGCGCATCAGGCTTTCCTTGGCCTTTTCCTTCTTGGTGAAGGAGGCGGTTTCTTCCATGCCGCGACGCAGGTACAGGGCCACCACGGCGCACAGCGCGCCGATCACGAAGGGTACGCGCCAGCCCCAGGCATACAGTTGCTCGGTGGTCAGGGTCTGCTGCAGGACGATCAGCACCGCCAGGGCGATGAGCTGGCCGGAGATCAGCGTCACGTACTGGAAGCTGGAGAAGAAGCCACGGCGGTCCTTGCTGGCCATCTCGCTGAGGTAGGTGGCCGAGGTGCCGTACTCGCCGCCCACCGACAGGCCCTGCATCAGGCGTGCGACGACCAGCAGGATCGGCGCGGCGACGCCGATGGTTTCGTAGCCCGGGGTCAGGGCGATGACCAGCGAGCCGGCACACATCAGCAGCACCGAAGCCATCAGCGCGGCCTTGCGGCCTTTGCGGTCGGCGTACAGGCCCATCAGCCAGCCACCGATCGGGCGCATGAGGAAGCCCACGGCGAAGATCGCGGCGGTATTGAGCAGTTGTGCGGTGGCGTCGCCGGCCGGGAAGAAGGCCTTGGCGAAGTACAGCGAAAACGCTGCGTAGACGTACCAGTCGTACCATTCGACCATGTTGCCGATGGACCCGCTGAAGATCGACTTCAGGCGGCTGGCGGTGGTTTTTTCCGCGGCGGGCGCAGTGGCCGCCCCGGCGGGCAGGGTGGTGGCGTTATCCATCAGGGGATACCTTCTCGTTGTTTTTGTGGAGCGCGCCGAGGCGCGACTTGCACAGGCAATTGCAGAAGGTGTGCCAAATGGGTGCGTGGTGATCCAGATGGGGGCGCTCGGCCTTTCGCGGACCCGCCCGTTCCTGCGGCGGACCGCGTCACGTTTGGGGCGCGCATTTTTCAGTGGGGAGCAGGCGGGCCCACCAAAAGCCGCAACGCAGCCTCAAAAGAACCTCGCTGTGAGCGGTTTTTTGCTTACTCGAGCAAATGGATGAGCGGATTTCCGCTCATTCCCGCCCGATAAAGTCCTCACGCACCAACCCGTGCCGCTGCATCTTCTCGTTGAGGGTGCGCCGAGGCAGTTGCAAAGCCTCCATCACTGCCTTGATCTCGCCGCCATGCTGGCGCAGCGCCGCCCGCAGACATTGCGCCTCGAACGCTTCCATTTGCCCGCTCAGCGACTGCCCGGCCGGCGCCGCCTCGCTGCTCGGCGAGCCCAACCCCAAGGCGTGGCGTTCCGCCGCATTGGCCAGTTCGCGCACATTGCCCGGCCAGTCATGCGCCAGCAACTGCGCCAGTTGCGTGCCCGACAAGGGCGGCGTCACACGGCCAAGCTTTTCCGCAGCGGCACGGGCAAAGTGCTCGAACAGCAGTGGGATATCCTCACGCCGCTCACGCAGCGGCGCCAGGCGCAGCTCGGCCACGTTCAGGCGATAGGCCAGGTCTTCGCGGAAACGCCCGGCGCGGGCTTCCTCGAGCAGGTCGGGCTTGGTCGCGGCGATGATGCGCAGGTCGACGGCGATGCTCTGGTTGGCCCCCAGCCGCTCCAGCTTCTGCTCCTGGATGACCCGCAACAGCTTGGCCTGCTGCGCCAGCGGCATGCTCTCGATTTCGTCGAGGAACACCGTGCCACCGTTGGCATATTCCAGTTTGCCGATGCGTTTGCCCTGGGCCCCGGTGAAGGCGCCGCTTTCATGGCCGAACAGTTCGGCCTCGAACAGCGCTTCGGGGATGGCCGCGCAATTGAGGGCGACAAACGGCTTGCCCGCGCGCGGGCCGAAATCGTGCAGGCAGCGGGCCACGCGCTCCTTGCCGCTGCCGGTTTCGCCACGGATCAGTACATTGACTGGCAGGTTGGCCAGGTCCAGCACTTGCCGACGCAGCTGTTGCAGGCCCTGGGACATACCCAGCAGCGTGCCTTCCAAGCGCGACTTGAGGTCGGCCTGCTCGTGCAGCCTGCGGTTCTCCAGCACCAGCTGGCGTTTTTCCAGGGCGCGGCGCAGGCTGCCCAGCAGGTGTTGCGGGGTGAAGGGTTTTTCCAGGAAGTCGTAGGCCCCGCTGCGCATGGCTTCCACCGCCATGGGCACGTCGCCGTGGCCGGTCAGCAGGATGACCGGCAGGTCGGGGTCGTCGGCCTGCAGGCGTTCGAGCAGTTGCAGGCCATCCATGCCGGGCATGCGCACATCGCTGATGACCACCCCGGGAAAATGCCGTGGCAGGTGCGCCAGGCATTCTTCGGCGCGGGCGAACAACTGCACGCTGAAGCCGGACAGGCTCAGCCATTGTTCGACCGCCGTGCGGATACTGGCTTCATCGTCGACAACCATCACCGAATTCAACATACAGGCTCCAGGTCTCGGGGCAGGGTAAGGCTGAGGCGCGCGCCGCCGGGCAGGTTTTCGGCCTGCAGCTGGCCACCCGCCTCATGGACGATGCCATAGGAAATGGCCAGGCCGAGTCCCAGGCCTTCACCCACCGGCTTGGTGGTGAAGAACGGGTCGAAGACCTTGGCCAGGTTGGCCTCGTCAATGCCGCCGCCGGAATCCAGCACACTCAGGCGCCACAGCTCGCCGTCGGGCTCGATGCGGATCTCCAGGCGTTTGTAGCGCTTGTCGGCCATGGCGTCGAGGGCGTTGCGCAGCAGGTTGATCAGCACCTGCTCGAGGCGAATGGCATCGCCGCGTACCCAGGCCGGGCGCGCCAGGTACAGGGCCACATCCACCGCTTCGCTGCGCATTCGCGCGTCCAGCAGGTCCAGGGCCTGGTCAACCACGGTGGCCAGGTCGAGGCGCTCGCGCAGCCCGACCGGGCTATTGCGGGCGAAGGTTTTCAGGTGGCCGGTGAGCGCAGCCATGCGCGTGAGCATCTGCTCCAGCGGTTCCAGGGCCTGGCGCGCTTCGTCGTAGCGGCCATGATCAAGCAGCAGGCGCAGGGTTTCCAGCTGCATGCGCTGGGTGGTCAGTGGCTGGTTGATCTCGTGGGCCATGGCCGCCGACATCTGCCCCAGCGCGGCCAGTTTGGCCGATTGCACCAGGCCCTCCTGGGCTGTGCGCAGCTCGCGGGTGCGCTCTTCGACCTGGCGCTTGAGCTCTTCCCGGCTGCGCTGGCGCAGGCGAGCCAGGCGCAGGCGCTGGCTGAGGAACAGGGCGGCGAACACCAGGCTCAGCCACACGGCGGCGGCGGCCAGGGCCGCATTACGGCCGTCGGCCACCACCTGTGGCTTGCGCAGCAGGTGCAAGGTCCAGGCTTCGCTGCCCAGCGGCAGGCTTTCCCACAGGTATTCACCCGTGCCCGCCGGGCCATGCACGCGGCTGAGGGTGCTGTTTTCGGCAAAGCGGGTCAGCACCTCATGCTGTAGTGGAACCAGCGGGTGCTTGTCGTACTGACGGGTTTCGGCCAGCTCGGCGCGGTCGGCGCCAGTGAGCGGCTGCAGCTCGCGGTAGCGCCAGCCGTCCTGGTTGGCGATGAAAGTGATGCCACGGGCGTCGCTGACCAGCAGGATATCGCTGCCCTGGCGCCACTCGCGTTCCAGTTCGGGAAACTCCAGCTTCACCACCATCGCGCCGAGGAAACGCCCGTGCTCATCGTTCACTGCGCTGGCGAGGAAGTAGCCCGGTACTCCGCTGGTCACGCCGACGGCGTAGAAGCGGCCACTGCCCTGGCTGCGGGCTTGCTTGAAGTAGGGCCGGAAGCCGTAGTTGGAACCCACGTAGCTGCTGGGCAGGCGCCAGTTGCTGGCAGCGATGGCCAGGCCGGTGCGGTCGAGCAGTTCGAGGGTGGAGGAGTTGGCCGCGCCATTGATGCGCTCGAGCTTGCGGTTCAGGGCGTCCTGCAGCGGTTCGCTGACCGGACCCTGCAGGGCGGCGACCAGCTCCGGGTCCAGCGCAAGCACGGCGGGCAGCGCGCGGTAACGGTCAATCAGGGTGTGCAGGGCATTGGCGTAAAGGCCCAACTGCTGGCTGGCGCGCCGCGCGTCGGCGGCCATGGCCTGGCGCTTGGCCTGGTGCATGGCCCAGCCGGCGCTGAGGGCGGTGCCCAGCACGATCAGCAGCGTGATCAGGCCCAGACGCAGGGCGCGAAAGGAAAAGGCCATGGGGTGGATCCGGGTGGTTGGGATATCGGGGCCGGCCTCTTCGCGGGGGTACCCGCGAAAGGGCCGGCACAGGCGACTCAGTTACAGCAATTGGAAACTCTGCTGCTGCACCGCCTGGGAGTCCAGCCCCACCTGGACATTGAACTCGCCTGGCTCGGCCACCCGCTGCAGCTGGCCATTGTAGAACTTCAGGTCTTCCTCGCTGATGCGGAAGCTCAAGGTGCGCGACTCACCCGGCTTGAGCATGAGTTTCTGGAAGTTCTTCAGCTCCTTGACCGGCCGGCTCATCGACGCCGACACATCCTGCAGGTACAGCTGCACCACGGTCTCGCCGGCCACCTTGCCGGTGTTCTTCACCGTCACCTGGGCCTGCAGCGTGTCGCCACGCTTGAGGTCCTTGCTCGACAGCTTCAGGCCCGACAGCTCGAAGCTGCTGTAGCTCAGGCCGTAACCGAAGGGATACAGCGGGCCGTTGGGTTCCTCGAAGTACTGCGAGGTGTAGTTGCCCGGTTTGCCCGGGGTGAAGGGGCGACCGATACGGGTGTGGTTGTAGTACATCGGGATCTGCCCGACCGAGCGCGGGAAGGTTATGGCCAGCTTGCCGGACGGGTTGTAGTCGCCGAACAGCACGTCGGCAATCGCATTGCCACCTTCGGTACCGGCGAACCAGGTTTCGAGGATCGCATCAGCCTGCTCGCGCTCCCAGCTGATCGACAGCGGGCGGCCATTCATCAGCACCAGCACCAGCGGCTTGCCGGTGGCCTTCAGGGCCTTGATCAGCTCGCGCTGGCTGGCCGGGATTTCCAGGGTGGTGCGGCTCGACGACTCGTGGGACATGCCGCGCGATTCGCCGACTACTGCGACTACCACGTCAGACTGCTGCGCTGCCTTCACCGCTTCGTCGATCAGCACCGCAGGCGGGCGCGGATCGTCGACGATCTCGGGCGCATCGAAGTTGAGGAAGTTCAGGTAGTCGAACATCGCCTTGTTGCCGGTGACGTTGGCGCCCTTGGCATAGACCAGCCTGGCCTTGCCTTCGACGGCGCGGCGCAGGCCTTCGCGTACGGTCACCGAGTGCTTGGGCTGGCCGTCGGCTGCCCAGCTGCCCATCATGTCGATCGGCGCATCGGCCAATGGGCCGACCAGGGCGATGGTGCCGGCCTTTTTCAGCGGCAGGGTCTGGTTGCGGTTTTCCAGCAGCACCAGGCTGCGACGCGCCACGTCACGCGCGGCTTCGCGGTGCAGGCGGTCGTTGCCGTAATAGTCCTTGAGGTCGTTTTCGGCCTTGCCGATGCGCACGTAGGGGTCCTTGAACAGGCCCATGTCGTACTTGGCGCCCAGCACTTCGCGCACCGCCTGGTCGAGTTCGCGCTGGGTCACCTCGCCGGACTTCAACAAGCCTGG
This sequence comes from Pseudomonas sp. Marseille-Q3773, assembly GCF_916618955.1. Lineage (NCBI taxonomy): Bacteria > Pseudomonadati > Pseudomonadota > Gammaproteobacteria > Pseudomonadales > Pseudomonadaceae > Pseudomonas > Pseudomonas sp. Marseille-Q3773. The sequence goes on along the minus strand of NZ_OU745390.1, from coordinate 3,322,699 downwards.
CAGCTCTTCACCGTACAGGGTGTCGTTCATGCTCATGTCGATGCCGGCCTTGATCGCCAGCTTGGCGGCTTCGCGACCGTCGCGGGCGACGCCGTGGCGGATGAGCTCCTGGATGGCGCCGTGGTCGCTGATGGTCACGCCCTTGAAGCCCCACTCCTTGCGCAGCAGGTCATTCATCAGCCAGGTGTTGGAGGTGGCCGGCACGCCGTTGATCGAGTTCAGCGCCACCATCACCCCGCCAGCACCGGCGTCCAGCGCGGCGCGGTAGGGCGGCAGGTAATCGTTGTACATCTTCGGCAGGCTCATATCGACCGTGTTGTAGTCGCGCCCGCCTTCCACGGCGCCGTACAGGGCGAAGTGCTTGACGATGGCCATGATGCTGTCGGGGTTGGCCGGGCTGCTGCCCTGGAACGAGCGGACCATGACCTGGCCGATCTTCGACGTCAGGTAGGTGTCTTCGCCAAAGCCTTCGCTGGTGCGGCCCCAGCGTGGGTCACGGGCGATGTCGACCATCGGTGCGAAGGTCATGTCGAGGGCGTCGGCGGCTGCTTCGATAGCGGCCGTGCGGCCGACCTTGGCCACGGCGTCCATGTCCCAGGTCGCGGCCATGCCCAGCCCGATCGGGAAAATGGTGCGCTCGCCGTGAACGGTGTCGTAGGCGAAGAACATCGGGATCTTCAGCCGGCTGCGCATGGCCGCGTCCTGCATGGGGCGGTTTTCCGGTGCAGTACGCGAGTTGAAGGTACCGCCGATGCGCCCGGCGGCAATTTCCTCGCGGATCTTTTCCCTGGGCATTTCCGGACTGATGCTGATCAGGCGCAGCTGGCCGATTTTCTCGGCTTCGGTCATCTGGCTGATCAGATGGTCGATGAACGCCTGCTTGTCCTGCAGGGGTGGAGCGGAGGGGGCGGCGAGGGCCGCCTGACTGGCAAGGCCCATGGCCAGGCCCAGCAAAGACAGTTTCATCATCAATTCCGTTTTGGGGCCTCTGCCGTATCGACAGTGATACGCGCGCGGCCGAGGTTTTCAGGCGGCTATTGTTGTACGATTCGCAGGCATTTTTTCCTGCGGCGGATTATGCCTGAATCTGTCGCCAGCGGACGAAGCCCCGAATGCCGGGAAAACAACTATAAGAATGCTCAAGAGACCGACGGCATGACACCCCTTGACGAATACCATCAGCGGCTGGTTGCCGAAGCCATTGCCCGTGCCGAGCGGCGCACCGATGCCGAACTGGTGACGGTGCTGGCCCGGCGTGCCGACGATTACGCCTATTGGCCGCTGTTCTGGGCTGCGCTGCTGGCGCTGGTCGTGCCGGGCCTGCTGCACTGGCTGCTGGGCTGGCCCGGAGGGCGCGGCCTGCTGGTGGCGAATGTGGTGCTGTTCGTCGGCTTGTGCCTGTTGCTGCGTAACCCGCGCCTGGGCGGTTGGCTGATCCCCCGCGCGCTGCGCCGCTGGCGCGCGTCGCGCCTGGCCCGGCAGCCGTTTCGCGAACAGAACCTGCAGCGCACGGCAGGAGCGACGGGGGTGCTGATCTTCGTCTGCGAGGCGGAGCGGCATGTCGAGATTCTGGTCGACCGCGGTATCGAGCACTGCCTGGATGCCAAGGCCCGCGCGGTAATCGTCGCCCGGCTTGCCGAGCAGGTGCGCCAGGGTCGGACTTTGCAGGGCTTTGTCGAGTGCATCGACGCATGCGGCGAACTCCTCAGCGAACATGTGCCGCCGACCCATGCACGCAATGAGCTGCCTAATCGTCTGGTGATTCTCGACTGATGGGGACTCGCCGCCAGACCGTGTTCCCACAGGATCGGTACCACCCTGTAGAATGCGCGCATTGCGCCCTGCGCTTCCCGCTATCCGAGGCACCGCTTCCCCATGTCCGCCAGTCCTTCCGCCCCCTCCGCGCCGGATGCCCGCGCCCAGTTTCTCGACCTGCTGAACACTGCCCTGCAGGGCAATACCCTGGTCAAACTGGTGCTGGCGCGGCATGTCGGTACCGACCAGACCCTGCAACGGATCATTGCCAAGCCGCTGCAGGTCAAGGGCCAGGCGTGCCTGTCGCTGGTCTATCGGCACCAGACCCGCGACATCACCCGTAACCTGGCGCTGGAGCAGGCCCAGGCACTGGTTGCCGAACTGCTGCCGGGCAGCTTCCGCAACGCCCACCTGTTCGACGGCGATGGCGAAGTGCAGCTGACCTTCAGCAAGAAGGGCAAACCCATGCTCCAGCGCCACGGCGCGCAGGCGCCGCGCGAGGCGGCCAGCAGCGGCCATGACCGCGAGAAGAAGCGCTACCTGGAGCTGTCGCGGCCATTCCTGCGTGACCTGGGCGTGACCGACGGGCAAGGCGCGCTGATTCCGTCCATGTCGCGCAAGTGGAAGCAGATCAACAAGTTCATCGAGGTCTTCGACCATGCCCTGGCCAGCGCGCCGGTGGCCGCGGAGCAGGCGCTGCGGGTGGCCGATTTCGGCTCGGGCAAAGGCTACCTGACCTTCGCCATGCACGATTACCTGCGCAACAACCTGGGCCGCGAGGCCCAGGTGACCGGCGTTGAACTGCGCCAGGACATGGTCGAGCTGTGCAATGCCGCCGCCTCGCGCCTGGAACACCCCGGCCTGGAGTTCCAGTGTGGCGATGTCCGCAGCGTGGTGCCGGAGGCCATCGACGTGATGATCGCCCTGCATGCCTGCGACATTGCCACCGACTACGCCATCCACACCGGCATCCGCTGCAACGCCGCGATCATCATGTGCTCGCCGTGCTGCCACAAGCAGATCCGCCCGCAGCTGCACAGCCCGGGGTTATTGCAGCCGATGTTGCAGTACGGCCTGCACCTGGGCCAGCAGGCCGAAATGCTGACCGACAGCCTGCGCGCGCTGTACCTGGAAGCCTGCGGCTATGAAACCAAGGTGTTCGAGTTCATCTCGCTGGAGCACACCAACAAGAACAAGATGATTCTTGCGGTGAAGCGCCGGCAGGTGGCGGACAGCACGGCATTGCTGGAGAAGATCGGCCAGCTCAAGGCATTCTATGGTGTGCAGGAGCATTGCCTGGAAACGTTGCTGCGGGCGGACGGGCTGCTTTCTGGCGCATGAAGTCAGCGGCTCTTGTGAAACGGCGCATTGGGTAATGCGCTGTCCGATTCCCGCGCAAGTGCACTCTGCAGCGGATCGGCTTCGTTGGCCACCTCGCCGCGCTGACTGGCCTGGCGGTACTCGCTGGGCGTGCAGTTGGTGAACTGCTTGAAGGCGCGGGCGAAGTAGGACGGGTCCTTGAAGCCGGCCTCATAACCGATGCTGGTAATTGGCATCTGACTGTTGGCCAGCAGGTCCATGGCCAGGCTCATGCGCTTGCTCAGGATGTAATCCATGAAACCAAGACCATTGACCTCCTTGAACAGGCGACTGAAGCGCGCCGTGGTCATGCCGCAGCGCTGGGCGAGGTCCTTCTGGTCTATACATTCGCGAAAATGCTGGTCGATGTAAGGCATGACCTTGCCGAGCGCCCGGTGCTTGTGGTGTTCGTTGGTCAGGCGAATGCTGTCTGGCAGGGACGGCAGGTGATCGATGTGCTTTTCATTGGCCTGACGGTTGGCAACGCGACGAACCTCGCAAAGCTGCTTGAGGACATCGAGGTAGCGGCTCATCTCGCTGCTGGTCAGCGGCAGGACCAGGTACTCCCACACCCGCGAACGCATGGCCCACACCGCCAGTTCTTCGGAATGCTGCACCGTGAACATGGTGATCGGCACGGAAGGTGAGTTGCGCTTCACTTCCAGCAGCAGGTTGAGGTTGAGGGTGTCGGGACGATCGAAATGCATGCAGATCATGTCTGCCTGCTGGCGCTCGGCATGCGCGACGGTTTTTGCCAGCTTGCAATCGCAGACATGGGTGAATTGCGCCATCAACGCTTCGGTGGACCGATCCCGGGTCAGATCGAACCACAACAACAGCGGCTTTCTGCCCAAGTTAGACATCATGACTTAACCTGCTCCTGGCGGGTGTCCCTACGGGTTGCAGTATCGGCAAAAGACTATCGGCCTGCCGAATGATTGGTTATCAGGCTAGTTCAATTTTTCTTTTCGAGTTCTATACCTCGGCTAAAGCACTGATACCAGACGCTCTTCGCCCGGTTTTGGGTATATGGCCAGGGCAACCGTTTGTCGGCAGCTATGGAGATTGTCGGATGTTTATTCGGAATCGCCAGCAAGTGCATACGAAAACGCGTCTCGCACAGACTTGCGCCGCTTGTTTGCATCGGCCTTGCATTGTTTTCCGGTGATGGCAAAAAGCCGCAAAAAAGTCCTAGCGATTCGCAAAAAACTCCTAACGACTACTACAACCCGCTGACTAGGATTCCCAACAGGTAGTGCAAACCACCACTGCCCGGGAAGAAGAACATTGTCCTTAGCGAGGTGAGCGAAATGACGCTTAAAACAATCAAGGCTTCGGTCACGAAGTTTGTCAGAGATGAAGATGGCCTGACCGTCGTCGAATATGCGGTAGCCGGTGGGTTGATTGCACTCGTCCTGGTGACTGCTTTCACCAACCTGGGCGCCGCAGCCAAGGTAAAGATCAACGGGCTGATTACCGCCCTCGGCGGTACTGCTGCACCTTGAACTGCGTCATGACCAGGCCCCAGGGGGGATGCAGCAATGTCAGCAGAGTCTCTGTTCGCCATTGTCGTGCTGCTAGGGCTGTTGGGCATTGCGGTGGTGGGTGATCTTCGCCGCCATCGCATTCCCAACTTGTTGATCCTGCTGGGGGTTGGGTTGGGCTTGGCGGGCCAGGTTCACGCGGGGGAAGTTGTCGGGCTGGGTGCTGGCGTGCTGGCTATGTTCATTGGCTTTGCAGTGTTTATCCCGATGTACGCGCTGGGGGGCATGGCCGCCGGCGACGTTAAGTTGATGGCCATGGTCAGTGCCTTTCTTACACCGCATCAAGCACTTTCGGCTGCACTTCTTAGCCTGATTGCCGGCGGTATATGTGGGATGTCGATAGTGTTCATTCGCGGACAGTTGAAACAGACCTTGCAACGCTACTGGTTGATGTTGACGGCCCAGGCCTATTTTGCGCCGGTGGCGGATGAAGTGGCGGGCAAGCCGTTTCCTTATTCAGTTGCAATCCTGTCCGGCACCCTTGTCAGCCTTTTTTGGCAACCGCTCGGCCAATAGCCTGGGAGGCTAACGATGTACGCACTCAGAGACAGTGGTGCCTGCGCCTGTGCCAAGGAAGCAGTGCAAAGCCTGGCACCTCAGCCACGTACGGTTCACGAAACCGGCCTGGGCGAAAGCTTTCTCGGTGATTTGCTGTGCAAGCATCTGCATGACGCCGGCACGCTGGACCTGTCACGTCTGGTGGAGCGCCTGGCACTGACCGGTGCGGTAGTGGAAGAAGTGCTGGCGTTCCTGCGCAAGGACGGCCGCGTCGAGGTGCTGGGCCAGGTCGGTGTGCAAGCGGGCGGGCAGGCGCTGCGCTACGGCCTGACCGAACGTGGCCGCAGCAGTGCCCGTGACGCACTGTCGCGCAGCGGCTATATAGGCGCTGCGCCCTTCCCGGTAAGTGCCTATCGGGAACTGCTCAAGCTGCAGACCATCCACCATGGCTGCATCAACACCCAGAACATGCAAACCGCCTTCGCGGGAGTAGTGCTTCCCGAAGGTATGCTCGATCAACTCGGCGTTGCCCTGAATTCCGGGCGCGCCATCATGATCTACGGCCCGGCGGGCACCGGCAAGACCTACGTCAGCAGCCGCCTGATCCGGCTGTTCGAGGAGTCCATCTGGGTCCCCCGCGCAATCGAGATCAACGAGTCGGTTATCGAAGTCTTTGACCCTCAGGTACACCAGCTCCTGGAGGAAGAGGGCCAACAGAACAGCCTGTTGCTCAACGAAGGCATCGACCGCCGGCTGGTGCGTTGCAAGCGCCCGGTGGTCATCACCGGTGGCGAGCTGGGCATGGAGCAACTGGATGTCCGTTTCGACTCCAGTAGCCGCCAGTACCAGGCTTCCCTGCAGCTCAAGGCCAGCAATGGCCTGTTCATCATCGACGACATGGGCCGCCAGCGCATGGCTCCGGCCGAACTGTTCAACCGCTGGATCGTGCCGATGGAAGAGAAGCGCGACTTCCTCAACCTGGGCGGCGGGCGCCATTGCGAGCTGCCGTTCGATCTGGTGCTGGTGTTCTCCACCAACCTCAACCCGCTGGAACTGGCCGACGAGGCCTTCCTGCGGCGCATTGGCTACAAGCTGCAGTTCAGCTACCTGAAAGTCGATGAGTACGAGCGCATCTGGCGCCAGGAGTGCGAACGCCTGGGGCTGGCTTACGACCCGGCGCTGTTGCGCTACGCGCTACAGGCACTGTACGAGGCCGAAGGCGTGCCGCTGGTGCCCTGCCACCCGCGCGACCTGCTGAGCATGGCGCTCGATCGCCAGCGTTATCTGGGCGGCGAGGGGCCAGTGTCGGTGCAGGAACTGAAATGGGCCTGGCAAAGCTACTTCGTCCAGATCAACTTCCTTGGCTAAGGAGATGCACACATGAGCGCCCGTACGCTGACCCTGGTTGCCGTTTCCCTGACCTTGGGGCTTGGCGCCGCCTGGATGGCCAACAACTGGCTGAACGGGCGGCTCAAGGGTACCCCCGATGACAATATGAAGAACGTGGTGGTCGCTGCAGTGGAGATCCCGTTCGGGCAGATGATCGAGGCCCAGCAGGTCACCCTGGTGCGCATGCCCAAGGATACCGTGCCCGACGACGCCTTCGACAGCAGTGAAAAGGTGCAAGGCAAGATCGCTACCTTCGCCCTGCTGCGCGGTGATGTGCTGCGCAGTGCACGGGTTGCCGAGCACCTGGGAGGCAGTACCCTGGCGTCGCTGATCGCCCCTGACAAACGGGCCGTTTCGGTACGTGTGGACGATGTGGTCGGGGTAGGCGGGTTCCTTCTTCCGGGTAACCGGGTCGATGTGCTGGCGACCCGGCAGAGCAATGGCAGCAGTAACCAGGCCGAGTCCCAGACCATCCTGCAGAACCTGCGGGTGTTGGCCGTGGACCAGACGGCGGGGACTGACAAGACACAACCGGTGGTGGTACGTGCCGTCACCCTGGAAATGTCGGCCAAGGAAGCCGAGGTCCTGGTCAAGGCGCAATCCGAAGGGAAACTGCAACTGGCCCTGCGTAACCCGCTGGATGCACAGAAACCCGCTCCAGCCATTGCCGCTGCCGAGCCGGCCAAGCCCGCTCCGCCAGTGGCCAGCCCGCAGCCGAAACCGGTGGTCAGCCGCAGCACGGTCGGTGGTGCGGTCACGATCATCCGCGGAACTGAAATCGAGATTGCGAAAACACGGTTTTAACGCAGCTGGCGTCCGATGGCTGACCCCGGTGAGAACAAGATCACCTCGCAAGGAGTCGTGAATGAACACTTGGCAGAGAGTAGGGCTGTACCTGTTGTGCGGGCTGGGTATGCAGCTGCTGTTCGCGGGCGCTACCCAGGCGGAAGGCCTGGGGTCTGAGTACAGTTCCCTGCCAGCGGCCAATGGCAATGCGATTCAGGTACCGATCTTCAAGTCGCGTACGATCAGCAGTCGTAAAGCGGTCAGGAAAATCTCGGTCGGCAACCCTGAAATCGCCGATATCCTGATTACCAGCCCGACCCAGCTCTACCTGCTCGGGCGTTCCCTGGGCACGACCAATGTGCTGCTGTGGGACGCCAGCAACCGCTTGATCGAGACTTTCGACGTGGAAGTCGTGCACGACCTCACCGGGCTCAAGACCAAACTGCACCAGTTGCTGCCCGCGGAGAACATCGAAGTGTTCAGCGCCCAGGGCGCGCTGGTGCTGCGTGGCCAGGTGCGTAGCGCTGCGGCCATGGACACGGCGATGAAGGTGGCCAAGACCTATGCCGCGCAGACCTCGAGCGTGGTGCAAGGCAAGGGCGAGGCTGCCGCAGCGGCACCGGCCCAGTCGCTGGAGGTGATCAACCTGCTCAGCGTCGGCGGCAGCCAGCAGGTGATGCTGGAGGTCAAGGTGGCCGAGATGCAGCGCAGCCTGATCAAGAACCTCAACGTGCGCTTCAATGCCCTTGGCTCTGGCGGCAACTGGAGCGGTGGCGGCTTCAACAATGGGCAGGGGCTGGGCCTGACGCCGGGCGGCGGCTCGATCCTTTCGCCCGGTTCGCTGATCGGTGGCGGCAAGGGCCTGTTCGCCCAGTTCCTGTCCGACGACTTTTTGTTCAACGTGGTTCTGGAGGCGTCCAAGGACAACGGTTCGGCCAAGGTGCTGGCCGAACCCACCCTCACCACCCTGAGCGGGCAACAGGCAGAGTTCATTTCCGGTGGTGAATTCCCGGTACCGATCACCGAGGACGATGGCATCACCGTCGAATACAAGGAATTCGGGGTGGGGGTGAAGTTCATGCCGGTGGTGCTCGATTCCGGGCGCATCAACCTTAACCTGAATGTCTCTGTGAGCGAGCTTTCCAACGTCAATTCGCTGGTGCTCGACACGGGCCTCAGCAGCATCCTGGGCGACGGTGTGGCGCAGGTGATTCCGTCGCTGACCAAGCGCAGCGCCGAATCCACGGTCGAACTGGGCAATGGCCAGACGATCGCCATCGCCGGTCTGATCAGCGAAAACACCCGCGACTTTGTCAGCCGCTTCCCGGGGCTGGGGGATATACCCGTGCTCGGGCACCTGTTCCGCAGCCAGTCGTTCATCAACGGCGAAACCGAACTGGTGATCCTGGTGACACCACACCTGGCCAAACCTGTGGATGCCAGGGCGGTGCGCCTGCCTACCGAAAAATTCGTCGAACCCAGTGACCTCGACTTCTACCTGCTCGGCAAGACCAAAGGCAGCGAGCCCGGCCGTTCGGTGCCCGTCAGCCTGGGCGTCAGCGGCGGCAACTTTGGCCATGATCTGAACTGATTGGAGAGAACCAGCATGAGAACCGTGATCGTGTGTTGCGCGCTTGTAGCGGGGTTGTCCGGTTGCATGTCGTACGACGAAGGCCGGGTAGGGCCGCTGGGCTACAGCGTCTATCAGACCCACTACCAGCAGATTGCCAACAAGGAGGTTGCCGCCCACCCGGGTACCGAACTGCCGGCCGCAGGCGTCGATGGCCCGTTGCTGGAAAAAGTGGTCAATGGCTACCGGGGCGCGACCGGCGAAGCTCAGCAGATTGGCCAGCCGATCCAGATCAAGTTCAGCAACGATTGAGGGCATGACCATGACTCCTCGAGCCCAACGTGTGTTCACCGCGTGGCCAGGCCAGCAGCGGGGGGCAGTCACCATCATTATCGTGATCGCCCTGGTCGCGATCCTGATGATGGCGGCGTTGGTGCTCGATGGCGGCCATATGCTGTTGAACAAGACGCGTCTGCAAAACGCCGTGGATGCCGCTGCCCTGAGTGGCGCAAAGACGCTGAGCCAGGTGATGGGCGCTGGCAACGCCGCGACTGCTACACGGGATGCCGCGCTGTTTACCCTGAACGAAAATGCCAAGGCTGCGGGCAATCAGGAGCTGTTGACGGCCATCGGTGGCAACCTTGACGCGTTTGCCGTGGTGGAGCTGGCAGACAATGTCTACGGGCCGTTCTCCTTCCCCGGGCCGACCAATGCCAGCTATGTGCGGGTATCGGTGCCCAACTACTCGCTGGCAGGCTTTTTCTGGAGCATCGCCCAGTCAGTCGGCCCCGGCACTGTCGGGGCCAAGAGCCTGGCAGCGATCGCCACCGCCGGGCCGAGCCCGACCAGCCCCTGCAACCTGGCGCCGCTGCTGGTGTGTGGCGACCCGGCAAAATACAACCCGGATGCCGGCATGTTCTGGGGCTATCGCTTCGGTGACCTGGAGGTGTTGAAGTCTGCCGCGAAGAACAGCGACCCGATTGGCCCCGGCAATTTTCAGCTGCTCGACTTTGGTGCGGGCGGCAAGGACGTTGGCGAACTCATGGCAGGCGGCGGCTCGGTCTGCCGTAACGTCGGTGACAGCGTCGATACCAAGCCTGGCAACACCGTCGGCCCTTCCGTCCAGGGCCTGAACACGCGCTTCGGCGACTACACCGGGTCATTCAAGGGCACCGACTATCCGCCTGACCTGGTGACCACCTACGACAACCCGCTGATCAAGTACAACGACGCCGTCACACCGGCGCGGGTGGAATACCAGGGCCAACCTGTCGCGTCGAGCAATGGCAACCTGTCTGCCGGTGGCACCCAGCTGTTCGACTACAACGACTATGCATCGCGTGCCGCCGCTTGCGTCGCAGGCGCGGGAAGCGGGTGCCAGGCGAGCGGGGTTTTCGAGCGCAGGATACTGAGGATCGTGGTGGGCGATTGCTCTGGCAAGAACGCCGGGGCGTCATCGATTCCGGCCATCGGTTTCGGTTGCTTCTACGTGCTCCAGCCAGCCGAAAACAAGGGCGGGGATTCGCAGATCTTCGGCCAGTTCGTCAAGCAATGCGGTGGCGACAACGTACCTGGGCCCACGCCGCAAGACGACTCAGGCCCACAGATCATTCAGCTCTACAAAACCTTCATCAATGGCAGTGGCACACCGAGCATCGACTCCTAGGAGCGTGTCATGGAACTTCACCGGTGCAAGCGCGCGCAACGCCAGCAAGGGGTGGCAATCGTCGAGTTCACGCTGGCCCTGCCCTTGTTGTTGTTGACATTGCTGGCCTTTGGCGAACTCGGCCGCATGCTTTACCAGTACAACAGCCTGTTGCAGGGCAGCCGTGATGCTGCGCGGTTTGTTGCCAGCAGAGCGTGGAACGCGACCCAAGGCAAGGTCGAGGTAAGCCCCGACCTCGAGTGCATGACCAAATACGTGGCGGTGTATGGTGCCCCGTCGACATCCCCCTGCAGCCTCACCGGGATGCCGGCCAACACTACCGTGCAGGTGGCCAAGCTGGCCGGCACCAACGACCACGTGCAGGTGACCGTCAACTATGTGTTTTCTCCTCTGATCGCCAGCGGCCTCCCGGCTTTTGTCGGCAACAGCGTGGCGCTGAACTTCCCGCTGGTCGCCACCACCGTGATGAGGGCGCTGTGATGAAACGCAGGGGCATGCGCGGGGTATACGTGGTGGAGTTCGCCTTCGTCAGTGTATTGCTGTTCACCCTGTTGTTCGGGGTGCTGGAAATGGGTCGGCTGTATTACACCGTGAACGTGCTGAACGAGTCTGTGCGGCGTGGCGCACGCCTGGCGGCGGTGTGCAATATCAGCGACCCGGTCGTGCTGCGCCGGGCGATCTTCAACAGCGCCGGCGACAGTGGCGTCAGCAGCCTGTTGGCCGACCTTGATACCGGCGACCTGACTCTGCGCTACCTGGACCAGAACGGCGCGCTGGTGGCCAGCCCCGGTGACCTGGCGAGTGCCAGCGGGTTTGCCGCAATCCGCTATGTCCAGCTGACCCTGCAGAACTTTCAGTTCAGCCTGTTCATTCCAGCTATCGGGGCATCCATAACCTTGCCCGCATTCAAGGCGACCCTGCCGCGCGAAAGCCTGGGCCGTCATCCCAAGGCGGACGTCGCACCGGAGATCACGCCATGCTGAATCTAAGTGAACCCTCTGTATCGGCAACTTCCAGCAAGTCCAGGAAGCGCCTGCTGATCAGCAGCTCGGATGCCTTGGCCTTGCGTCAGCTGCAGGAAATCTGCCAGCGCATTCCGGCGCTTGAGGTCAATGTCCGGCAGGTGGGCAACGGCCATTGCGACCCGCTTTTCGGCTTGGACCGGATGCCCGACCTGTTGCTGTTGCGCGTCGGCCAGTTGTGGCGCGAGGAGCTGGCGGCCCTGTTGCAACGTCCGGCCCATGAGCGCCCGCCGCTGTTGCTGTGCGGCCAGCTGGACGACCGGGAAGGCATGCGCCTGGCAATGCAGGCCGGGGCCCGCGATTTTCTGCCGGAGCCGATCGTGGCCACAGAGCTGATCGCCGCACTGGGCCGGATGGTCACAGAGGCCCAGAGCAGCAGCGAGTCGGCCGGGAAACTGGTCGCGGTGATGAATGCCAAGGGCGGCTCCGGTGGCACGGTACTGGCTTGCAACCTGGCGCATCAGCTAAGCCTCAAGGGCAACGCCCTGTTGCTGGACCTGGACCTGCAGTTTGGCAGTGTGTCGCACCATCTGGATGTCGCACAGTCGCACAGTCAACTGGACGTACTGCAGCAGATAAAGGACATGGATGGCGTTGCGCTGCGCGGCTTCTGCAACCATTTCAGCCCGTCCCTGCATGTGCTGGGCAGCCGCAGCAATGAGCTGTGCCTGCCACAGGATGTCCAGGCCGAACAACTCGATGCGCTGCTGCAGCTGGCCCGTTGCAACTATGACTGGGTCGTGGCCGACCTGCCGCGGCAGATCGATCACATCACCGCTTCGGTGCTGGAGCAGGCGGATCGGGTTTTCGTGGTCATGCAGCAGAGCGTCAACCATCTGCGGGACGCCAGCGCCCTGGCGCGCATTCTGCGCGATGACCTGGGTGTGCGTGGCAACCAGCTCGAGGTGGTGGTCAACCGTTACGACAAGGCGGCGCCGGTCAGCCTCAAGGACATCGGCGAGGCGCTGCGCTGTACCCATATCGTCAAACTGCCCAATGACTTCAACGTCATCAACCAGAGCCAGAACACCGGTGTGCCATTAGGTCTGCAAGCGCCTCGCTCCGCGATCGCCCAGGCACTGCGAGGGCTGGCCGAAGAACTTGCCGGCACGCAGGTGGCCACTGACAGCGGGTTGTTCACGCGTGCCTTCAAGCGTGTCTTTCGGGGGTGAACCATGCTTAGCGATTTCCGTAACCGTTTGCGCAAACAGGCTGGCACCCCGGAGGCCGCCTCGCCGCCCCAGCAGAGTGGCGGCGCCAAGGATCCGGCAGAGGCACCGATGGCATGGGAGCATTCAACACCGGATGTGCTGTTCGAAACCAGGAGCCAGGTTACCCAGGTGGAAGCCGAGTGGCGCGAGAAGACCTATCAGCAATTGCTGAAGGTCATGGACCTGTCCCTGCTCGACTCGCTCGGGCAGGCCGAGGCCGTGCGCCAGATCCGCGATATTTGCCAACGCCTGCTCGACGAGCATTCGGCACCGGTCAGTTCGGCCAGCCGGCAGTTGATCATCAAGCAGATCACTGACGAAGTGCTTGGCCTTGGCCCGCTGGAGCCGCTGCTGGCCGACCACACGGTGTCCGACATCCTGGTGAACGGGCATGACTCGGTGTACGTCGAGCGCTTTGGCAAGTTGCAACGCACCGACGTGCGTTTTCGCGATGACCAGCACCTGCTGAACATCATCGATCGCATCGTCTCCAGCCTGGGCCGACGCATCGACGAGTCCTCGCCGCTGGTCGCCCCCCGGCTCAAGGACGGCTCGCGGGTCAACGCAATTATCCCGCCACTGGCCATCGATGGGCCCAGCGTCTCGATCCGCCGCTTTGCGGTGGACCTGCTCAATACCGACAGCCTGATCCAGACCGGCGCCCTGACACCGGCCATCGCCCTGCTGCTCAAGGCGATCGTGCGGGGGCGGCTGAATGTGTTGATTTCCGGCGGCACCGGCTGCGGCAAGACCACCATGCTCAACGTGCTGTCCAGTTTCATCCCGCACAACGAACGGATTGTCACCATCGAAGACTCGGCCGAGCTGCAATTGCAACAGCCACACGTGGTACGCCTGGAGACCCGGCCGGCGAACATCGAGGGGCGCGGTGAGGTCGGCCAGCGCGAGCTGGTGCGCAACAGCCTGCGGATGCGTCCCGACCGCATCGTGATCGGCGAGGTGCGTGGCGCCGAGGCGCTGGACATGCTGACGGCGATGAACACCGGCCACGATGGCTCGCTGACCACCATCCACGCCAACACTGCACGCGATGCCCTGGGCCGGATCGAGAACATGGTGCTGATGTCGGGCGCCACGTTCCCGATCAAGGCGATGCGTCAGCAGATCGCATCGGCCATCGATGTGGTGATCCAGCTGGAGCGGCAGGAAGACGGCAAGCGGCGCCTGGTCAGTGTGCAGGAAATCAACGGCATGGAAGGCGAGATCATCACCATGACCGAGATCTTCTCTTTTGTCCGCAATGGCGTGGGCGAACAGGGCCAGGTGCTCGGCGACTTCCGCCCGAGCGGCATGGTCCCGGGCTTTCGCGATGCGCTGGCCAAGCGCGGTATCGAATTGCCCCTGGCGATGTTCAGGCCTGAATGGATGGAGGCTCGTCAGCCATGAGCCAGATACCCGGCGAATACATCCTGGTGTTTCTCGGCATGGTGTTCATTGCCGTGTTCCTGCTCAGCCAGGGATTGGTGGTGCCGGTGTTCGGCGAGGCGGGCAAGGTGCGCAAGCGTATCCGCGGCCGCCTGCTGATACTGGAGCGGGCGAGCCATCTGCCAAACATGCAGACCGTGTTGCGGCAGAAGTACCTGACACGTCTGTCGCCGCTGGAGGCGTGGCTCGAGCAATTGCCGTTCATGGCGACGCTGACGCAGATGATCGAGCAGGCCGGGCATGAATACCGGGCCTATCGGGTGTTGTTGAGCGGGCTCGTGCTGGCAGCGGCAGTCGGCATGCTGGCCTGGCTGTTCTTTCCCTACTGGTGGCTGGCGTTGGTGGCTGCGTTCGTGGCGTTCTGGTTGCCGCTGTTGAAAATCATGCGCGACCGTGGCAAGCGTTTCACCAAATTCGAGGAAGGCTTGCCGGATGCACTGGAAGCCATGTGCCGGGCGTTGCGGGCCGGGCACCCGTTCAATGAGACCCTGCGCCTGGTGGCGGATGAGCACAAGGGGCCGGTGGCACAGGAATTCGGCCTGACCTTCGCCGACATCAACTACGGCAACGATGTACGCCGGGCCATGCTCGGCCTGCTGGAGCGCATGCCCAGCATGACGGTGATGATGCTCGTCACTTCGATCCTCATCCACCGCGAGACCGGCGGCAACCTGACCGAAGTGCTGGAGCGCCTGAGCAGCCTGATCCGCGGGCGGTTCCGTTTTCAGCGCAAGGTCAGGACGATGTCGGCCGAAGGGCGCATGTCGGCCTGGGTGCTGGTGGCCATACCCTTCGTGCTGGCGGCAGCGATCATCGTCACCAGCCCGGATTACCTGACGTTGCTGATCAAGGACCCTACCGGACAAATGTTCGTCATGGCCGCTTTCGGCTCCATGGTGGTGGGGATTTTCTGGATTCGCCGAATTATCCGTATCGAGATCTAGGCGATTCTCGCAGGGGGAGCGTTGGTCATGGACTATTTGCTCGGTTTGTTGAGTGGGGTGACGGACAGCGAGGCACTGGCACGCCTGCTGATCGTTGGTGCGATCGGGGTGAGCACGGTCATTGCGGTAGTCACCGTGACGTTGCTGGTGCTGGGCTTGCAGAGCCCGCTGCAACGCCGCCTTGCCTTGATCAAGCGTGAACATTCCAGCGTTGCGTCCGGGCGCGAGGCACCCGGCAACCTGCAGTTGCTACTGGAACGGGTCGGTCGGCGCGTTGCTCCGTCTGCCGCCGACAAGGTTTCGGCGACCCGGACCCTGCTGACCCATGCCGGTTATGGCTCGGCGTCGTCGGTACAGGTGTATTGGGCCGTACGCCTGCTGTTGCCAATGATACTGCTAGGTGTGTCGCTGCTGGTGTTGCCCATGGTGCCGAACCTTTCCCAGCTGACCGGTCTGGGCGTGGTGCTGATCGGTGTTGCCACCGGATGGCTGCTGCCGGCGGTTTATGTCGACAAGCGCAAGAAGGCGCGACAGGGGCGGTTGCGCGCAGCTTTCCCTGACGCTCTGGACTTGATGGTGGTGTGCGTGGAGTCGGGCCTGGCGCTACCCCAGGCTATCGAGCGGGTGGCTGAGGAAATGGCGGTCAGCCAGGCTGAACTGGCCGAGGAACTGGCCTTGGTCAACGCGCAGATCCGCGCGGGTATTTCCAGTACCGAAGCGCTCAGGCAACTGGCCGACCGCACTGGCCTGGAAGACATCCAGGGCCTGGTCAGCCTGCTGGCGCAGAGTATCCGCTTCGGCACCAGCGTCGCGGCGACCTTGCGCATCTATGCCGAGGAGTTTCGCGACCGGCGCATGCAGGCCGCCGAGGAAATGGGCGCGAAAATCGGAACGAAGCTGGTTTTTCCGCTAATTTTCTGTCTGTGGCCAAGCTTTTTTCTGGTAGCCATCGGCCCGGTGATCATCGGGATAATAAAAACGTTCGGGAAGCCATGACATGAACAGGATCGGTTTGTTATTGCCCGTGATAGCCGTGCTGTCAGGGTGCCAGAGCATGGGGCCGGAGGTGAACGGTGTACGTTCGGTCTATTCGGCGGGCAACTCGGTGCTCTACCAGGTGCAGGCACAGAGCAACTCGCCCGACCAGGCGATGCAGGTTGCGGCCATGGCCTACCAGGCCGGTGACCTGGACCAGGCACTGTACCAGTACCTGCGCGTCCTCGAACTGGCCCCGGAACGCTATGAGGCGCTGGTCTGGGTGGGCCGTATCCACCGTGAGCGTGGCAATAACCAGCTTGCCGAAATGGCCTTCAACGAAGTGCTGGCCAAGGCACCTGAAAACCCCGATGCCCTGACGGAGCTGGGCCTGCTGAACCTGTCTCTGCGTAAATATGAACAAGCCAAGGCGCTGCTGTTGAAAGCCGTCGCCGTGGATCAGAAACGTTTCGCCAAGGACCCGAACAACACCCAGGCTGGGGCGGCCGCACTCAGGGTCGACAGCAAGTCGCCGCTGAAGGCGTACAACGGGCTGGGGGTGCTCGCCGACCTGGCTGACAACTTCGCCGAGGCCCAGACCTACTACCGCCTGGCCGAGCTCATCGAGCCACGTTCCGCATTCGTGCAGAACAGCCTGGGCTACTCCTACTACATGGCCGGGCAATGGGGCGAAGCCGAGCAGCGCTACAAGCGTGGGGTGAGTTACGACGGTACCTACAAACCGCTATGGCGCAACTATGGCTTGCTGCTGGCCCGCATGGCGCGCTATGAGGAGGCCGTGTCTGCCTTCGAACAGGTCGAAAAACGTGCCGAAGCCAGCAATGACGTCGGCTACGTCTGCCTGGTGGAAGGCAAGCTGGATATTGCCGAGCAGTTTTTCCGCAGCGCGATCGAACAGTCGCCCGGGCACTATGCCGTCGCCTGGGAGAACCTGAACAGGGTCCAGCAGGTGCGGCAGATTCGCCATTTGGGCGGCAATGCAGCAGTGGCAGAGCCCGTTGCGGTGGGCCCGGTGGTGCAGGTGACGACCGCATCGGCGCCCTGACGGGGCGTACGGTCAGCGGATTGGCGGCAAACCTGTCGCCAATTCCGCGTCACCCAACGGATGCGTACCGGCATCGAAGAAATGCAGAGCCGTGCCAGGCAAATCCCCCAACCGATCGACGAAATGCTGCTTCTGGTTGATCACCGAAGCTGCGCTCAACGGCCGTATGGCCACCGCCAGATGCTTCGGGCGGGCTTGCCGAATGGCTTCGAGCAGGTGCTGGTCAGTGCTGTCCAGATGCTGCCCGAACAGGCACAGTCCCTGGCTTTCCCGCGCCAGTTGCCCCAGGCACCAGCTCAGGTAGTCCGAGTTGCGGATGGCGCGCAGTTTCTCGTCGCTGCGGTCTTCGTTGACGAACAGCGGTACTTCGCCGGGGATGTTCACGGCAAAGCCATCGAGCAGTTCGGCGCTGTCGGCGCTGCGCTGGCGGGTGCTGCCGTCGGGCAGCTTGAGCAGGTGCAGGCCGCCGTGCAGATACAGCAGCCGGGGGCCCTCACTGTGGGTGCAACGCACGTCGAAGAAACCTTGCTCGTCGAACAGTTCGGCAAAGCCGTGAGGTGCGTGTTGCACGGCCCATGGCAGCAGCAGGTCGTAGTTGCTGGTATAGATGCTGCGGTAGCCACGCAGGGCCTGGTTGAGCGCTGCCAAGGTGGCGACCGGCATGCGTGGCCACGGCAGATGGACGGTGCGAACGGCGTGGATCAGCGCTTCCTTGATCGAGTAGTAGCGGTTCAGCGGCGCGGTGGAATTGATGGCCAGCGCGGCATTGGCGCGGACCGTGGTGTTGAGGGTGCTGAGCACGGGCTCGAACAGTTCCGTGCCCAACGACTTGAACAGGGCCTGGTCGCTGACGGCCAGGCCTTTCTTGCGGCCGGCGCGCTGCGCTTCCTCGAACAGCGAGAAGTAGCCGAACGGCTTCCACAGTGCCCGGCTGAGGCCATTGCCCAGCAGCAGGGCGTCACAGGGATGGCGGGCGGCGAGGGCTGGCCAGGGGGTGAGGGCGGCGTCGAGTGCGGGCATGCTGGGGTCCGTTGGGTGAAGCGGGAACGGGGGCGACTTTAGCACGTCCTGCACGCTGTGTAGCTTGTACCGGCCCTGGCGCCGGCAGCAGCCACTCGACGGTTCAACCTTGCGCAGCCACCTGCACACGGCGATTGCGGTTACGCCACACTCTGTACGCGCGGATGCCTGCCCGGACCGAACCGAACAGCAGCTGCTCTTCCATTTCCCGTGCCATTCCCGAGCGCACCAGCATGCGCAGGAAGGTGCCGCGGGCCCTGGCGATGGCAAACAAGATGCCCTGGGCTGCCAGGGTGTCGCGCACCTCGCGCAGGGCGGCGATGCCGCTGACATCGATGCTGGTGACCGCTTCGGCATCGAACAGCACGGCCTTGGGCTGTGCCTGGTTCTGCACGGCTTCAAGCAAGCGCATCTTGAAGTAGTCGGCGTTGAAGAACAGGATCGCGTCGTCGAAGCGGTATACCACCAGGCCTGGCACGGTGCGCGCATCCTTGTGCTTGCGGATGTCAACCTGGCCCTCGGTGCCTGGCAGCCAGCCCAGCACCGCGTCGGTGGGTTGGTAGATGCTGTACAGCAGGCGCAGGATCGCCAGGGTCACGGCAAACACGATGCCGGGCAGCACGCCCAGGCCCAGCACGCCCACCGTGGTCAGCAGGCACAGCCAGAACTCGAAGCGACTGAGGCGGCGGATGTGCCCCAGCGACCTGATATCGATCAACCCCCAGCCGGCCATCAGCAGCACGGCTCCCAGCGCGGCCTGCGGGATCCACGCCATCGGTGCGGTGAACAGCAGCAGGATCAGGGCGATGACCAGTGCGGCGATGATACCCACCAGCTGGCTTTTGCCACCGACCATATCATTGACGGCGGTACGCGAGTCGGCGCCGCTGATGGCGAAACCCTGGGACATCCCGGCAGCCAGGTTGCTGACGCCCAGGGCGACGAATTCGTGGTTGGCATTGATGGCGTAGCCATGCCGGGCGGCAAAGCTGCGTGCAGTGAGCATGGCGCTGCAGAAACTGACGGTGGCGATACCCAGGGCGTCGCGCAGCAGGCTTTTCATTTCTGCCAGGTTACTGTGTGGCCAGGCCAGTTGCGGGATACCGGCGGGCACCGGGCCAAGTATGGCGACACCGAAGCGGTCGAGGCCGAACACGCCGACCAGCAGCATGAACAGCGCCACGACCGTAAGGGCCGCCGGCAGGCGCGGGTAGCGTCGTGGCAGCCATATCAGCAGGCCCAGTGCGCTGAGGCCGATGAAGAGTGTCACCCAGTGGATTTCCCCCAGGCGCTGGAAAAAGTCGATCACGCTGAGAATGAATCCGTCGCCTTCGATCCTGAACCCCACCACCTTGGACAATTGCCCGGCGATCAGGCTCAGGCCGATGCCGTTGAGGTAGCCGATCAGGATCGGTCGCGAGAAGAAGCTGGCGATGAACCCGGCCCGGGCCAGGCCTGCGGCGATAAGCATCACCCCGACCAGCAGGGTGACGATTACCGAAAGCTCGGCAATCCGCTGTGGGTCGCCCATGGCCAGTGGCGCCACCGCGCCAGCGATCATGGCACAGGTGGCAGCATCGGGGCCGACCATCAACTGGCGCGAGCTGCCGACCAGGGCGTAGACCATCATCGGCAGCACACAGGCGTACAGGCCGTACTGCGGCGGCAGGCCGACGATCTGCGCATAGGCGATGGCAATCGGGATCTGGATCGCCGCCACTGACAGGCCGGCCTGCAGGTCGGCGTGGAACCACTCGCGGCGGTAGTGCAGCAGGTTGGCAAGGCCCGGCAGCCAGCGGGAGAGAAACATGCGTCGTCCTTTCGAAATGTTTCACGGAACCATCTGCGCATTGAAGCGGATCAGCGGGCAAATGGCCATGGTGCAAGTCAAGGAAGAGCAGAAACGAAAAAAGGAGCCGAAGCCCCTTTTGACAGCGATGACGTTGTGGGAACGCCATGCAGAAATGCGATGTGGAGCGGGTAGAGGGAATCGAACCCTCAACTAAAGCTTGGGAAGCTTTCGTTTTGCCACTAAACTATACCCGCATCTGCGCTGAGCTTTTTACCAGAACCCTTCACGAATTAGAAGCCCGAGTTATAAAAAAGCTTGTCGGCACCCCATAGCTGCGGGTATTGGCTACAGGGCGCCGAGGCGCTCAAATGGCAAAAGCATGCTGCCCCTGTTGTACCGGCTGGTAGTGTTGGCGCGGCTCGCGCACGGTCGGCTTGAGGAAGTTGAGCAGGGCACTGCGGGTGTCTTCGCAGGCGGCCTTGTGTTCCATGTCGAGGAAATGGCCAGCGTCACGTATCACGCTGAACTGGCTCCTGCCGACATGCTTGCTGAACTGCCGGGCATCTTCGACGGTGGTGTACTCGTCGCGTTCGCCGTTGATGAACAGCACCGGAATGTCGATATGCCGCGCGCCATTCAGGGCCCGTTCCAGGTCATGCTGCAGCACTTCGTTGATGTGGAAGTGCATCTGCGCGTACTCGTGGCTGTCCAGGCTGCTGACGTGGCGGTAGTTGAAGCGCTTGAACAGCGACGGCAGGTACTTGCCAATGGTGTCGTTGACCAGGTTGCCGACCTGGTAGCGGTCGCAGGCGGCCAGGTACTGGCAGCCGCGCTCCAGGTAGTCGCGCATCGGTTCGTTGATCAGCGGCGAGAACGAGCTCACCACCGCTTTCCTGACCTGCCGCGGCTGGTGCGCCAGCGCCAGCAACGTGCTTGCGCCACCCCACGAGAACGACATCACATGGTCTGCCTGGAAGTGCTCGATCAGCTCCAGCAGGATATGCGCTTCGGTCTCTTTGCTGATCAGCCGTTCGTGACGGTTGTGCGGCTTGGATTTGCCAGCGTAGGGCTGGTCGAAAAGGACCACGTTGAACTGCGGGTGCAGGTTACGTACCGTCTGGGCGAACGAGGCGGTGGTGGCCAGCGAGCCGTTGACCAGGATGATCGTTTTTTCGGCCGCCTCCGCGCGATAGAACTCCGTGTAAACCCGATACTGACCTTGGATATCAAGTACAGCAATTTCTGGCCTCATCTCATCGACTCCTGGCGCAAAAAGGGTATTCGCGTCACCTAGGGTGCACGTTCTTTATGACAGGTAGGCATTTGCCTGAAGAGAAAGCGCGGCCCTGTGTCGATCCTTGGCACGTGTGTCGACGGGTGTTGTTCTTGGCGGGCAATTTGCCGTGCCCCAAGGCATCGAGACCTTGGGTGGCCGGCAAAAAGGTGTCTTCGACTGCGGGTGTGACTTGGTAGTCACATGCAGACTGACGATTTGGATTCAAGCAGCGGGCAGCGGATCCTGCAAGTGCCGTTCGGGTGAAAATGTGACTTTTCTCGCTGAGCGGTCGTGTGACGATGCCGGGCTACCTGTTGCCGCCTAGACAGTGGCTATTTCATCCGCTGTCAGCTCGCGAAACGCCCCGGGTGCCAACCCCGGGTCCAGGTGGATGGCGCCCATGCTTTCACGGTGCAACCCCACCACCTTGTTGCCAAAATGGCCGAACATGCGCTTGACCTGGTGATAACGCCCTTCGACGATCGCCAGCCGCGCCTGACGCGGGCCCAATATATCCAGCTGGGCAGGTTGCGTGGTCAGGTCCTCGAAGGCGAAGTAGAAGCCCTCGCGGAATTTGGCCGCGTAGTGCTCGCCGATCTCGTCCTCGGTTTCCACCAGGTAGTGCTTGGGCAACTTGGTCGCGGGCTGGGTAAGCCGCCGTGACCATTGGCCATCGTTGGTCAGGATCAGCAGCCCGGTAGTGTTGAAGTCCAGGCGCCCGGCTATGTGCAGGTCTTCACGCAGGGCAGCGGGCAGCAGGTCGAGCACGGTGCGATGCTGCGGGTCCTGGGTGGCACTGACGCAGCCTGCGGGCTTGTGCAGCATCAGGTAGCGCGCCGGGCGGCCGGCTTGCAGCAGCTGATCGTCCAGCTCGACGCGGCTGAACTCGCGAACCTCGGTCAGCGGGTCACTGGTCACCTGGCCGTCCACCCGCACGCGACGTTGCGCCAGCATCAGGCGCACTTGCTGGCGGTTGTGGCTGGGCAGGTTGGCAAGGAAGCGGTCGAGACGCATTGGAGCCCGTCAGTCGGCGGATGATCGGAGTTGTTCTTCTACAGCTGCGCAGCGCGGACACAGGCAGGCTTTATCGCGCAGTTCGGCGGGCAGTGCCTGAAGCACGGCTGGGTCGATGGTCACGGCGTAGCACCAGCAAGCCTGGGTAGCGCGGCGCGGGTCGGCAAGGGCACACTGGTTGGGCGCGCCACAGGCGGGGCAGTATTGGGTGTCAGGCATGGCTGCCGCTCAGCTGTATCAAATTGTTGCAGAAATGGCACTGCACCTCGGCGCCACGGTCTTATCAGATGTCGATGATCGCATTTCGTGTCGACGCTCGCCAGCGCCGCTGTTCGGGCACTCCAGCGGTCCAGGAGGCCGCCATGTCCTATCGAATCCTGTTGATCACCCTGCTGGGGCTGATGACTGCCGCCTGCGTCCCGTATTACGAGAGCGCGGGCTACTATCGCTCGGATCACTACTACACCGACCGTTATGTGTCGCCCGGTTATTACCGTTATGACCGCTATTACGTGACGCCACAACCGCGCTATTACTACCAGCCGGCGCCACGTTACTACTACCGTCCGGCGCCAGCGCCGTATTACCGCTCGCCGCCGCCGGCGATGCAGCAGTGGCATGGCAACCCACGCCACGACTATGGCAACCGCCAGCGCTACGACTATGGGCGTGACCGCGATCGCCACGACTATCGCGGTGGCAGCCAGCGCTACCAGCAAGAGCGCTGGCATTCCGACAGGCGAGGGGATGGTGACCGTCGGTGGGATGGGCGGCGTGGGCAAGGGGGGAACTGGCAGCGGTAGGTGGGTCGAAGCGGGGGGCGCGTTGCGCCCCCTTTCATGACAGGCCTGTCAAATGCTCGCGCTTTCAGCTAACCCATATCCGCCAGCGGGTGGCGCCCTTCCCAGACCTTGGCAAAATGCGCCTCGACCACCGCCGCCGGCACCTGCGCCACATCGGGCCAGTGCCAGTGCGGCTGGTTGTCCTTGTCCAGCAGCCGGGCACGTACCCCTTCGCTGAATTCCGGATGGCGACAGCAGTTCAGGCTCATGCTGTATTCCATCTGGAACACCTGCGCCAGAGACAGATGGCGAGCCCGGTGGATCTGCTCCCACACCAGGTGTGCCGTCAGCGGGCAGCCTTCATGCAAACGTTGGCCGGCCTCTGCCAGCAGCGGGTCGTCGTGCTGCTTGAGCCCTTCCAGCGCACGCCACGCAGCGGCAGCATCGGCCACATCGAGCAACTGATCGATCACTGGCCGCCGCGGCAACCATTGGGCCTCGGGCAACTCGGCGCAGGCACGGCGCTGTTCGGCCTTGAGCAGGCTGTTCAGTTGCAGCGCGGTCTGCTCCTGCCAGTTCAGTTGCAGCAGTTCCTCGATCAGCGCTTCCTGCTGATATTCACCCAGGAAGCGGTCGGCCAGGCCCAGGTCAAGGGCGTCGTGGGCATTGATCGGCGCGCCAGTCAGGCCAAGGAACAAGCCCAGCTTGCCCGGCAGGCGGGCCAGGAACCAGCTGGCGCCCACGTCGGGGTACAGGCCGATGCTGATTTCCGGCATGGCCAGCCGACTGCTGGGAGTGACGATGCGCACGTTGGCGCCTTGCAGCAGGCCCATGCCACCACCCAGCACATGCCCGTGCCCCCAGCACAGCAGCGGCTTGGGGTAGGTGTGCAGGGCGTAGTCCAGACGGTATTCGGCGGCGAAGAAGGTGGCGGCCAGCGGAGGCACGCTGCCGGGGTGGTCGCGGCAGGCCTGCGCCAGGGCGCGCACATCCCCCCCGGCACAGAACGCCTTGCTGCCATTGCCGCGCAGCAGCACGCAGACGATCCCGGGGTCGCGGGCCCAGCTGTGCAGTTGCTCGCCCAGTACCTCGATCATCGGCAGGTTCAGGGCGTTCAGCGCCTTGGGCGCATCCAGGGTGGCAATGCCGATGCGGGCGCCATCGGCGCCGGTGAGTACCTCGCAATGAATGGCCATGGACTACCTCGTGCAAGTCATCGCACAAGTATGGCTTGCCTGGCCGAACATGCCGGTCGTCGGTCGGATCGTTTGACAAGCGCCCAGGGCTTACCTAGTGTCGCGCCATTGTTTATGGAAGGCCCCATGACTGACGACGACCGCATCAAACTCGAACCCAGCTGGAAGGCCGCCTTGCGCGCCGAATTCGACCAGCCCTACATGCATCAGTTGCGCGAGTTCCTGCGTAGCGAATATGCCGCTGGCAAGGAGATCTACCCGCCAGGACCGCTGATCTTCAATGCACTGAACTCGACGCCGCTGGACCAGGTGAAGGTGGTCATACTCGGCCAGGACCCGTATCACGGGCCTGGCCAGGCCCATGGCCTGTGCTTCTCGGTGCAGCCGGGCGTGGCCCCGCCACCGTCGCTGGTCAACATCTACAAGGAATTGCAGCGTGACCTGAATATTCCGATCCCCAACCATGGCTACCTGCAGAGCTGGGCCGAGCAGGGCGTGCTGTTGCTCAACACGACCATGACCGTGGAGCGCGCCAATGCGGCATCGCATGCCAAGAAGGGCTGGGAATTTTTTACCGACCGGATCATCCAGGTAGTCAGCGAGCAATGCCCGAACGTGGTGTTCCTGCTGTGGGGCTCGCATGCGCAAAGCAAGCAGAAGCTGATCGACGGGACCCGGCACCTGGTGCTGAAATCGGTGCACCCGTCGCCGTTGTCAGCCTACCGGGGCTTCCTGGGTTGCGGCCATTTCAGCCGGGCCAACAGCTTCCTCGAGCAACGCGGGCTGGCGCCGATCAACTGGGCATTGCCACCGCTGTGATGGCCTGGCAGACCGAGAACAACGCGACGCGATCATTCCGGCTTGGCATTCCATAGCCGGAACAGCGGCTCTGCCAGGAACAGCACCAGCAACAGCCGCATCACCTGCAGCGCTGTCACCAACGGCACCGATAGCTGCAAGGTCTCGGCGGTCAGGCTCATCTCGGCAATTCCCCCAGGCATCATGCCCAAGGTCAGCGACCGCAGGTCCAGCGCGGTCATCATGCTCAGCACCCAGGCGGCGCTGGCGGCGATCGCCATGCCTAGTGCCGTTGCGACCAGGGTGCGCATGAGGAACGAAGGTGCACGGCGGAAGAATGCGCGGTTGAAGTGACAGGCCAGGCCGCTGCCGATCAGCCACTGGCCGACCTGGCTGGCGCCATCGGGCAGGCCGATCTGCAGGTTGGCCGCCAGGCTCACCGTGGCCGCCACCAGCAACGGCCCGAACAACCATGGGTTGGGTTGACGCATGCGTTGCCAGAGCAACGCAACGGCAATGCCCAGCGGAGCAATTGTTGCCAGCCAGCCCCAACTCACGCTGCCGGCATGATTCAGCGGCACCCCGTCACCCAGCAGGAACTTGAACAGCGCGGGGACGCACAGCACCACCGCGAGCACGCGCAGGCTCTGCGCAGCGGCCACCTGGCTGAGCGCTGCGCCATTGCGCGCGCCAAGGTTGACCATCTCCCCCGAACCGCCGGGCATGCTGGCGAAGAACGCAGTGGCGCGGTCTTCACCGCTGCGCCGCAGCAGCCATACGCTGAGCACGCTGGACACGGTGGTGAACAGCGCGGCGAAGAAGATCAGCGCGAAATGGCTGGCCACTTGCTCGATCACCGCCGGGGTGAAGTGCAGGCCGATACCGATACCGATGATCCATTGCCCGCATTTGCGGCCATTGGGGATTTCCGGCAGTTGCCAGGGTGTCAGGCAGCGCACCAGGATGATCGCCAGCAGCGCGCCGACCATCCACGGCAATGGCCAGCCGACCTGGCTGGCGGCAAAACCGCCCGCAAGGCCGACCAGCCCGGTCGCGACAAACAGCGGCAAGCCACGGTCAGGCATCGGCCATCGTCCGGCGTTGCAGGCTGCGTTTGCGCCAGCTGCGCAGCAGCGGCAAGGTCAGCATGCAGATGGTCAGTGCCCATACCGACAGGCTGATCGTGCTCGACCAGAGGATGCCCAGTTCGCCGTTGGAGATTGACAGCGCCCGACGCAGGTTCTGTTCCATCAGCCCGCCAAGGATGAAACCGAGCAGGATCGGTGACAGCGGGAAGTCCAGCTTGCGCAGGATGTAGCCCATGATGCCGATGCCGACCATCAGGAACAGGTCGAAGGTGGTGGCATGCACGGCGTACACGCCGATCGCGGTGATGATGGCAATCACCGGCACCAGTGCCCAGTTCGGCACGGCCAGGATGCGGGTGAAGATGCGGATCATCGGAATGTTGAGGATCACCAGCATGATGTTGGCGATGAACAACGAAGCGATCAGGCCCCAGACGATGTCTGGCTGCTGTTCGAACAGCAGTGGGCCGGGGGTGATGTTGTACAGGGTCAGTGCACCGATCATTACCGCCGTGGTACCCGAACCGGGTACGCCCAGGGTCAGCATGGGTACCAGGGCACCGCAGCAGGAGGCGCCGATGGCGGTTTCCGGGGCAGCCAGGCCGCGGGGATCACCCTTGCCGAAATTGCCTTTTTCGCCCGCCATGCGTTTCTCGGTCATGTACGCCACGGCGCTGGCCAAGGTTGCACCGGCGCCTGGCAGCACGCCCATGACGAAGCCCAGCAGGCCGCAGCGGATGTTGACCACGAACACCGAGGCGGCTTCCTTGAGATTGAACAGCATGCGCCCGGTAGCCTTGACCGCCTGGTGGCC
This sequence comes from Pseudomonas sp. Marseille-Q3773, assembly GCF_916618955.1. NCBI lineage: Bacteria > Pseudomonadati > Pseudomonadota > Gammaproteobacteria > Pseudomonadales > Pseudomonadaceae > Pseudomonas > Pseudomonas sp. Marseille-Q3773. The sequence continues at coordinate 3,295,688 of NZ_OU745390.1, read as the reverse complement.
ATGATGGGTTTTTTCCAGCAGCAGGAGAATCTCGCTGATGGAGAACAGGCCCAGCACCAGCACTACGAACTGGATGCCGTCGGCCAGGTGCACGCTGTCGCCGGTGAAGCGGTACACGCCACTGTTGGCATCGATGCCGACGGCTGACAGGAACAGGCCGATCAGTGCGGCGATGAAGGTCTTCAGCGGCTTGTCACCGGCCATGCCGCCAAGGGCGACGATGGCGAACACCATCAGCACGAAATATTCCGCCGGGCCGAAGGCAATCGCCCATTTCGCCAGCAGCGGGGCGAACAGCACCATGCCGCAGGTGGCGATCAAGGCACCGATGAACGAACTCCATGCCGACAATGACAGCGCCACGCCAGCCAGGCCGTTGCGGGCCATCGGGTAACCATCGAGGGTGGTCATCACGGTCGAGGCCTCGCCCGGGATGTTCAGCAGGATCGAGCTGATCCGGCCGCCGTATTCGCAGCCCAGGTATACCGCTGCCAGCAGGATCAGCGCCGACTCCGGCGGCAGGCCGAGGGCGAAGGCGATGGGGATCAGCAAGGCCACGCCGTTGATCGGGCCCAGGCCCGGCAGCAGGCCGACCACGGTGCCGATCAGCGTACCGGTGAGGGCGGTGACCAGGTTATAGGGGGACAGGGCGACGCCGAAGCCCTGGCCCAGGTAGCTCAAGGTATCCATGTGTCAGTTCTCCAGTACGCTCAGCAGGCCAAGGGGCAGGGGCACGTCCATCACGCGGTCGAACAGCCAGTAGAGGAACAGGCTCATGCCTGCCACCACGATGAAACTGTGCAACCAGCGGCCGCCGTACAGACGCGCCATGGGCACGCCGATCAGGATGCTGCTGAGGATGAAGCCCAGGGCTTCGAAGGTGCTCGCGAACACGATCAGCAGGCCGACGCAGACGCTGATCTTGGTCAGGGTTTCGCGGTCCAGTTCCGGCTCGTCGTCCTTGCGCACGATGGGCGTTGGGCGGAACACCAGGTACAGCAGGCCCAGGCCCATCAGGCCGAGCATCAGCAGCGGATAGGCGCGCGGGCCCACCGGTTCATAGGAAAACGCCGCCTGGTAGGGCCAGGCCATCACGGCCAGGGCGGCACACACCGCCAGCAGGGCCAGGGCGAAGATGCGTTGCAGGATCATCGGGGAATCCTCTGGTTTTTCGGCAAGACGCAGATCCTCTGCAAGAGCGGCCTTTCGCGACACAAGGCCGCTCCTGCAAGGAGCGGTGTTGGCGTGTTACTGAATCAGGCCGAATTCCTTGGCCAGGGTCTTGTAGTCAGCCACCTGCTTCTTCACATAAACGTCCAGCTCTTCGCCGGTCATGGCGAACGGGAACAACTCGCGCTGGTCACGCAGCTTGGCGAAGTCTTCCGAGGCCAGCATCTTGTCGAAAGACTGCTTCCACCAGGCGTAGTCTTCGTCGCTCACCTTCGGCCCGAGGTAGAAACCACGCACCACAGGCCAGACGATGTCGTAGCCCTGTTCCCTGGCGGTGGGGATGTCTTTCATCTCGGGCTCGTCCAGGCGGTTTTCCGAGAACACCGCGAGAATGCGCATGTTGCCGCTCTGGATGTGTGGCATCGAGTCGGAGATGTCGGTCGAGCCCACCTGGATGTGCCCGCCCAGCAGCGCCGTGGCGATTTCGCCACCGCCTTCCAGGGCCACGTAGCGCAGGTCGCGCGGGTTGATGCCCGCCGCCTTGGCGATCAACGCGGTCTGCATCCAGTCCTGGCTGCCAACGGTACCGCCCGAGCCGATCACCACCTTGCTCGGGTCTTTCTTCAGCGCCGTGACCAGGTCATCGAGGGTCTTGTAGGGCGAGTCGCTCTTCACCGCGATGGCGCCGTAGCTGGTGCCGACGGCAGCCAGCCATTTCACCGCGTTTTCATCGAACCGGCCGAACTTGCCCTGGGCCAGGTTCAGCAACGAGCCGCTGGACCAGGCGACCAGGGTCCCGGCATCGGCCGGCCGTTGGGCTACCACGGCGTTGTAGGCCACTGCGCCGACACCACCTGGCATGTAGGTGACGCGCATCGGCTTGCTGAGGATCTTTTCCTCCACCAGGGCGCTTTGCACCAGTTTGCAGGTCAGGTCGAAGCCGCCGCCGGGTGAGGCGGGGGCGATGCATTCAGGGCGTTTCGGTTCGCCAGCGAGGGCATTGCCGGCCAGCAGCAGGCAGCCGGTAGCGAGGACGAGGCGGCGCAGTGAAAAGGTCATCGGTTATCTCCGTAAGCGTTGTTGTTATCGGTTTACCGCTGTTGGGTTGGCGCGATCGGCTTACCACAGCGCCACGCTGTAGCTCACCAGCAGCCGGACTTCGTCGGCATCACGGGCGAAATTGGAGCGGAAGGTGGCGTTGCGCAGGCGTACGGCGACGTTTTTCAACGGGCCGCTTTGTACCACGTACTTCATTTCGGTATCGCGTTCCCATTCCTTGCCCTCGCCACCCGCGGCGCGGCTGACATTGTCACCGCTGATGTAGCGGGTCATGAAGGTCAGGCCGGGCACGCCGAGCGCGGCGAAGTTGTAGTCGTAGCGCGCCTGCCAGGAACGCTCGTCGGCGTTGGCGAAGTCGTTGATCTGGACGAAGTTGACCAGGTACGGGTCGGCGCCATCGATGTAAGGGAAGGCACTGTCGCCGGACAGCTGCTGCCAGGCGGCGCTGACCTTGTGCCCACCCAGGGCGTAGCTGAGCATGCCGTTGAGGGTGGTGTTGTCGATGTTGCCGGCCTTGGCGGCACCGGCATCATCGCTCACGGCCAGGCGCAGGTCGGCGCCGAAGGTGCCCGGGCCCCATGGCTGGGTGGCGAGCAGGCCGATGAAATGCTGACGGTAGATGTCATCCAGCTGGGCGAAGTGGTAGCTGCCGGTGATGCGATCGGTGAACTGGTAGTCGAGGCCGGCCAGGTCCAGATTATCGGCGCTGAACGAGCCACCGAAGCGGCCGTTCTTGTTGTTCAGGGCCAGGTCTTCCCAGTTGGTGTCGTTGCGGTCCTTGGCCTTGTCCAGGCGGCCGCCGGTGAAGGTCAGGCCCTTGATCTCCTTCGAGGTGAGCAGGCCACCTTCGAAGGTTTGCGGCAGGATGCGCCCGTCGTTGGGTTGCAGGGTCGGCAATTCCGGGATCAGGGTGCCGATCTTCAGTTCGCTCTGCGATACCTTCACCTTGCCGGTCAGGCCCAGCTTGGAATACTCGTCGGCAGCCTTGCCGTCGTCATGGGTGGGCAGCAGGCCGGTATCGGTGCGGTCGGGACTGGAGTCGAGCTTGATGCCGAGCATGCCCAGCGCATCCAGGCCGAAGCCTACGGTGCCATCGGTATAGCCGGACTCGAAGTTGACAATGAAGCCCTGGGCCCATTCGTCGCGCTTGGATTGCTGCGCGCTGGTGCCGTCGCGGAAGTCGCGGTTGAAGTACATGTTGCGGGTTTCGAAGGTTGCCGTGCTGTCTTCGAAGAAGGCGGCCTGGCTGATCGGGGCGACACCGGCAAGCGCAAGGGCGCTGGCGATGGCAGAGGGGCGTGCGGCAAAGGAACGGGTAGGCGCGAACGCCTGCGGCTGCAATGACAGCATCACTGTTGGCTCCGATTATTGTTCTTATTGGTTGCACCTTGCTGGTGCTTTGTTCGGCGCGAAGGGCGACCGTGGTGCGATGCTAGGTAATCAACCTTTCGCTAACCTTTCAGCGTGAAAGGTTTGTCGACAGGGCTTCACAGGCCTGCCGACAGCGGTACACTCCGCGCCACCGCCCCACCCGAGCAGGGAGAATCCGATGCGTGTGCTGCTGGTCGAAGACCACCTGCAACTGGCCGAAAGCGTGGCCCAGGCCTTGAAGAGCCATGGCCTCACCGTCGACGTGCTGCACGACGGCGTGGCCGCCGACCTGGCCTTGGCCAGCGAGGAATATGCCGTGGCCGTGCTGGACGTCGGCCTGCCACGCATGGACGGTTTCGAGGTGCTGGCGCGCCTGCGCGGCCGCGGCAAGACCTTGCCAGTGCTGATGCTGACCGCGCGCAGCGACGTCAAGGACCGTGTCCACGGCCTGAACCTGGGCGCCGACGACTACCTGGCCAAGCCGTTCGAGCTGACCGAGCTGGAAGCCCGGGTCAAGGCCCTGCTGCGCCGCAGCGTGCTCGGCGGCGAGCGCCAGCAACGCTGCGGGCCGCTGGTGTACGACCTGGACACCCGGCGCTTCGCCCTGGGCGGCGACAACCTGACCCTGACTTCGCGCGAACAGAGTGTGCTGGAAGCGTTGATCGCGCGCCCGGGGCGGGTGATGAGCAAGGAGCAACTGGCCGCCCAGGTGTTCGGCCTCGACGAAGAGGCCAGCCCCGACGCCATCGAGATCTATATCCACCGCCTGCGCAAGAAGCTCGACGGTCACCCGGTTGCCATCGTCACTTTCCGCGGCCTGGGCTACTTGCTTGAGCACCGCGATGCGTGACAACGGCAGCCTGCGCGGGCGCTTGCTCGGCAACCTGGCCTTGCTGCTGGTGGTGCTGATGCTGGCCAGCGGCCTGAGCGCCTACTGGAATGGCCGCGAGGCCGCCGACACGGCCTATGACCGCACCTTGCTGGCCTCGGCGCGGACCATTGCCGCTGGCCTGTCCCAGCGCGACGGCTCGCTCAGCGCGGACGTGCCGTACGTGGCCCTGGACACCTTCGCCTACGACAGTGCCGGGCGCATCTACTACCAGGTGCTGGACATCCAGCAGCGGCTGATCTCCGGCTACGAGAACCTGCCTGCGCCGCCGCCGGGCACGCCGCGAACCGATGACTACCCGGCACTTGCGCGGTTCTATAACGCCACTTACCTGGGCCAGGACGTGCGCGTGGTCAGCCTGTTGAAGCCGGTGAGCGAGCCCAACATGAACGGCATGGCGGAAATCCGCGTGGCCGAGACCGAGGAAGCCCGGGTGCGCATGGCCCGTGGCCTGATGGCCGACACCCTGTTGCGCCTGGGCATGCTGGCACTGGGTGCGCTGGTGCTGGTGTGGTTTGCCGTGAGCGCCGCGCTGCGGCCACTGGAGCGCTTGCGTACGGCGGTGGAAGAGCGCCAGCCCGACGACCTGCGGGCGTTGCCGGTGGTGCAGGTGCAACATGAACTCGGCCCGCTGGTACGGGCCTTGAACCACTTCACCGAGCGCTTGCGCGGCCAGTTCGAGCGGCAGGCGCAATTCATTGCCGACGCTGCCCACGAATTGCGCACGCCATTGGCTGCGCTCAAGGCCCGGGTCGAGCTGGGCTTGCGTTCATCGGAGCCACAGGAATGGCGGCAGACCTTGGAATCCGCGGCCCAGGGTACCGATCGGCTGACCCATCTGGCCAACCAGCTGTTGTCGCTGGCACGGGTCGAGAACGGTGCGCGGGCGATTGCCGAAGGCGGCGCGCAGCGCCTGGACCTGAGCCAGTTGGCTCGCGAACTGGGCATGGCCATGGCCCCGCTGGCGCACAAGCGTGGGGTGGCGCTGGCCCTGGAAGCCGAAGCGCCGGTGTGGCTGAAAGGGGAGCCGACGCTGCTCAACGAGCTGTTGAGCAACCTGGTGGACAATGCGCTGGCGCATACGCCTGCGGGCGGCAACGTGATCTTGCGGGTGCTGGCGCCAGCGGTGCTGGAAGTGGAAGACGACGGACCGGGAATTCCCGAGGCCGAGCGTGAGCGAGTGTTTGAGCGCTTTTATCGGCGCAGTGCGCAGGGCAGCGGGCTGGGCTTGGCCATCGTTGGTGAAATCTGCCGGGCGCACCTGGCGCAGGTGAGCCTGCATGATGGTGCGAAAGGCGGGTTGCGCGTGCGGGTGAGCTTTATCGCCGATTGATATATGGCCAGTGCCCGCCCTTTCGCAGGTTCACCCGCGAACAGGCCGGCACTGGCTGGCGCTGGTCAGCGCAGCATGCTCCGCGCATCGATCAGTTCATCCACCTCCAGCTCGGTGCCGAACGGCAGGCCCAGGTGGCGATACGCCGGCAGCGCCGCCAACGGCCGGTGGCGACCGCGCTGGCTGATGCAACGGGCTATCTGCACGATGTCGATATAGTCGATCCGGTCGGTCTGCCGGTCCAGGTCCTGTACCTGGCTAGGCAGGTTGACCAGCTGCTCCGGGAAATCCCAGGCCTTGAGGATCTTGTCGCCCAGCACTGGCTGGATGTGTTCGATCACGTAGTGCAGGCACACCGGGTCGGACAGCAGTTCGTTGTGCTCTTCGGCATAGATCAGTACTGGCAACGCGCCAATCTGGTTGACCAGCCCGCCGAGGGTGGCCTGGTCGGGTTTGAGTTGCGTGAAGCGCCGGCAGATCTCGTAACTGATACCCGCCACATCCAGGCTGTTGGCCCAGATATCACGAAGCTTCTGCTCAACTGCCGGAGCGCGGGCGTGGAAGATCTGCTCGATCACCAGGCCAATGGCCAGGTTGCAGCTGTAGTTGATACCCAGCCGCGTGATGGCAGTGTGCAAGTCGGTGACTTCGACCGCCGCGCGCAGCAGCGGGCTGTTGACAACCTTGATCAGGCGCGCTGAAAGCGCCGCATCGCGACTGATCACCTTGCTCAGGGCCGCTACGCTGATTTCGCTGTCTTCCGCTGCCTCGCGGATGCTCAAGGCAACCTCGGGCAGGGTCGGCAGGACCAGGTCATCCTTTTCGATGGCATCGAGCAATTGTGCTTGAACCATCTCGGCCAGCTTGTTCATGGGCGTGTCTACCGCGGTGGTGGTGCGGCCCCGCCACGGGGGGCGGGGCAGGCTGGTCAGCGCTGGATTTCCCGGTCGCGGTCCAGTTCGTAGGGCAAGGTCAGTACCTGCAGGCGCGGGCCGCCGAGGCTGCCCAGGTGCAGGTTGTCATCGTCCACTGCTTCGGCGCTGAGCACCGCGAGCAGCTCGCAGCCCGAACCCGTGCTGGCGGCAAGCACCACCTCACCGACCGAGGAACCATGGGTGGGCGAGAAAATTTCCTCACCCGGAGCCGGAATGGCTTGCTGGTCCAGGGCCAGCCGGTACTGGCGACGCTTCAGCTTGCCCAGGTACTGCATGCGGGCGACGATTTCCTGCCCGGTGTAGCAGCCTTTCTTGAAGCTGACGCCGTCGACGGCCTGCAGGTTGATCATCTGCGGAATGAACAGTTCACGGGTCGGCCCCATGACCTGGCCGATACCGGCACGAATCTGCCCCAGCAGCCAGTCGTTGAGGCTGCCTTCGGGCAGGGCGGCGGCCAGCGCCTGGCGTACCTTGCCGGCGTCGTCGGCTGGCACCCACAGCTCCACGCGCCCTGCGGAAACGGCGACAGCTACCAGGCCTTCATGACGAACGGTACTGCCAGCGGCAGCGGGCACATCGAGCCCCAGCGCCCGCAATGCCGTTTCGCCACCCTGCAGGCCGAAGCGTGCCCAGGCGGCACTTTCATCGGTCAGTGTGGCCTTGGAAAACACGGCGTATTTCTTCAGGTCAGCCAACTGGGGTTCGAGCAACTCGCTGGCCATGGCCAGCAGGTAGCCATTGCCTTCGGGCAGGATGCGGAAGCTTGACTGCATGCGCCCCTTGACCATGCAGCGGGCGCCGAGGCTGGCGTGTTCCGGGCTGAGGTAGTTGATGTTGCAGGTCAGCTGGCCTTGCAGGAACTTGCCTGCATCGGAGCCGCGGACGGCGAGGATGCCCTCGTGGGACAGGGGGCAGAAGAAAGCGGAATCGGCCATGGGTCATCGCGGTGGCTTAAAGACTGGCGGCCATCATAGAACGCCGGTAACAAAATAGGTAGGTGACTAGACCAACGCCCGGTGTCGCTTCGCTCGCCTGGCTGTATACTGGCGGGCCATTCGAGGAGGGCCCCATGGTCGAACAAACTGAACTCAACCGGCTTTTCTGGCACAGCCGCCGCGGCATGCTGGAACTGGACGTCCTGCTGGTACCTTTCACCCAGGAAGTCTACCCCACGCTCAACCAGGCTGACCGCGAACTCTATGTGCGTCTGTTGAGCTGCGAAGATCAGGACATGTTCGGCTGGTTCATGGAGCGCACCGAGTCTGAAGACCCGGAGCTGCAGCGCATGGTCCGCATCATCCTGGACCGTGTCCAGCCCAAGTGAGTGTTTCGAGTGCCGCTGGCACGGCTCGCGCCGGCTGCTGACGGCCTACCTGGTTTGCCAGGTGCTGGCATGGCTCGCCGTTTGGGCGAGCCCGCTGCCCGGGTGGCAGGCCCTTGCCGTCGTCGCCACCGGTATCGCCCATGCTGGCTGGGCCATCCCGCGACGTATCCTGCTGACCCATGAGCATGCCGTGACTGGCCTGCGCCGTGATGCGCGCGGCTGGCGCGTGTTCAGCCGTGCCCGTGGCTGGCAGCCGGTGCGGTTGTGCCGGGACAGCGTGGCGTTGCCTGCGCTGGTGGTGCTGCGCTTCGAGCGGGCGGGGCAATGGTTGGGGGAGAGCCAGTGCGTGCCGCGGGATGCGCTGGGGGCTGATGAACACCGGCGCTTGCGGGTGCGGTTGAAGTTCAGCCGGCGGCGGTGGGCCGATATCAGCCGGGCATAGATCGGGGCCGAGTAGGCTTCTTTCGCGGGCGAGCCCGCGAAGAAGGCGAAGCCGATCTCAGGCTGGGTTGAGGATGGTGTCCTTGGCCTCGGCCAGCATCCCCGGGTAATCCAGTGTGTAATGCAGCCCGCGGCTTTCCTTGCGCTGCATGGCCGAAAGGATCATCAGCTCGGCCACCTGCGCCAGGTTGCGCAGCTCGATCAGGTCGCGGCTGACTTTGTAGTTGCTGTAGAACTCGTCGATTTCGTCCAGTAGCAGACGAATGCGGTGCTGGGCCCGCTGCAGGCGCTTGCTGGTGCGCACGATGCCGACGTAGTCCCACATGAAGCGCCGCAATTCATCCCAGTTGTGCGCGATGATGACGTCTTCGTCCGAGTCGGTGACCTGGCTGGCGTCCCAGCCGGGCAGGGCCTTGGGCATGTCCACCTCATCCAGGTGCGCCTGGATGTCGGCCGCGGCAGCACGGCCATAGACGAAGCACTCCAGCAGCGAATTGCTGGCCATGCGGTTGGCGCCGTGCAGGCCGGTGAAGCTGGTTTCGCCGATGGCATACAGCCCCGGCACATCGGTGTGGCCGCGGTCGTCCACCATGACCCCGCCACAGGTGTAGTGCGCCGCCGGTACCACCGGGATCGGCTGGCGGGTGATGTCGATGCCAAAGGTCAGGCAGCGCTCATACACGGTAGGGAAGTGGCTTTTGATGAAGTCGGCCGGCTTGTGGGTAATGTCCAGGTAGACGCAGTCCACACCCAGGCGCTTCATCTCATGGTCGATGGCGCGGGCCACGATGTCACGCGGGGCCAGCTCTTCGCGAGGGTCGAAGCGTGGCATGAAGCGCTCGCCATTGGGCAGGCGCAGCAGGGCGCCTTCGCCGCGCAGGGCTTCGGTGATCAGGAAACTCTTGGCTTGCGGGTGGTACAGGCAGGTCGGGTGGAACTGATTGAATTCCAGGTTCGCCACCCGGCAACCGGCCCGCCAGGCCATGGCGATACCGTCGCCGCAGGCACCATCGGGGTTACTGGTGTACAGGTAGACCTTGGCTGCGCCACCCGTGGCCAGCACGGTGAAGCGCGCGCCGAAGGTGTCGACTTCGCCGGTATTGCGGTCAAGCACATAGGCACCCAGGCAGCGCTCGCCGGGCAGGCCGAGGCGCCGTTCGGTGATCAGGTCGATCGCCACGCGCTGCTCCAGCAACTGGATGTTCGGGCGCAGGCGGGCCTGGGCCAGCAGCGTGGTGAAGATCGCGGCACCGGTGGCGTCGGCAGCATGGATGATGCGCCGATGGCTATGACCGCCTTCGCGGGTCAGATGGAACTCGAAGCCACCATCGTCGACGCTGTAGTGCTCATCGCGGGTAAAAGGCACACCTTGCTCGATCAGCCATTCGATGGCTTCCCGGCTGTGCTCGACGGTAAAGCGCACCGCCTGTTCATGGCACAGGCCACCGCCGGCGTTGAGGGTGTCCTCGACATGCGACTGCACGGTATCGCTATTGTCCAGCACCGCTGCGACACCGCCCTGGGCCCAGAAGGTCGAGCCGTTAGCCAGGTCGCCCTTGCTGAGCACGGCGACGCGCAGGTGACTGGGCAGGTTCAGCGCCAGGCTGAGACCGGCGGCACCGCTGCCGATCACCAGGACATCATGTTGGAATTGTTGGCTCATGTCGGGACACTAGTAATCTTCGGAAGGGGCGCGGCACAATAGTCACGCGCCGATGGCATTGTGAAACTATCGTTAAGCTGGCCGGGTTGCCTTTATAGCAGCCCAGGGTGGCCAATTTCCATGCCACTTGCCTGGTCGCGACAACCTTTGTGGGAACTTTCCGATACAGCCGGAAATCCTATGAAGGCTGCCCGTACGCCACAATTTGCCGCGGCGACGCAGGGCGGCAGGCCTGTCCAGGCTGTCCCTGCGTACTCGAAACCTTGATTATCGACGTAGCCGGCCGTGACCGTGCAGCGTCTTCCGTGCAAGCCGACCAAGGGCTGCAGGAAACTTGCTTGGAGGGGAGAACTTTTGCGTAAAGCCCGAGTCTATGGTTGCAAGCCTGAACGATGGCTGCTGCAACGCTCCTTCGAGTTCACTGAGGAGTGTTCATGCTAACCCAGGAAGAGGATCAGCAGCTTGTCGAGCGTGTTCAGCGCGGCGACAGGCGAGCGTTCGATCTGTTGGTGCTGAAGTATCAGCACAAGATTCTCGGGTTGATCGTGCGGTTCGTTCACGATACCCACGAGGCCCAGGATGTAGCACAGGAAGCCTTCATCAAGGCCTACCGTGCGCTTGGCAATTTCCGCGGAGACAGTGCGTTTTATACGTGGCTTTACCGCATCGCCATCAACACGGCGAAGAACTACCTGGTGTCCCGTGGAAGACGGCCACCAGACAGCGATGTGAGCTCTGAGGATGCGGAGTTTTACGACGGCGATCATGGTCTCAAGGATCTCGAGTCCCCAGAGCGCTCGTTGTTGCGGGATGAAATCGAAGGCACTGTCCATCGCACCATCCAGCAACTGCCGGAAGACCTGCGCACGGCCCTGACCCTGCGCGAGTTCGACGGACTGAGTTACGAAGACATTGCCAGTGTCATGCAATGTCCGGTGGGTACCGTGCGCTCTCGAATCTTCCGCGCTCGGGAGGCCATAGACAAAGCCCTGCAACCTTTGTTGCAGGAAACCTGAGACAGCGGCGACAGCCAAGAGAGGAACCGCCATGAGTCGTGAAGCTTTGCAGGAATCGCTGTCCGCGGTAATGGATAACGAAGCGGACGAGCTTGAACTGCGTCGGGTATTGAATGCCGTCGACGATGCTGAAACCCGTGCCACCTGGTCGCGTTACCAGGTTGCCCGCGCAGCCATGCACAAGGAGCTGTTGCTGCCGAACCTGGATATCGCCTCGGCGGTTTCCGCCGCCCTGGCTGACGAGGCCGTGCCGGCCAAGGTCAAGAAGGGCCCATGGCGCAGCATTGGCCGCCTGGCGGTAGCTGCCTCGGTTACCGTTGCGGTGCTGGCCGGTGTACGCATGTACAACCAGGACGAGATCACTGGTGCCCAGCTGGCTGCCCAGCAACCTGCCCAGCAAGGGCTGACTGTGCCACAAGCACAGGGTCCTGCCGTTTTGGCAGGCTATAGTGAGAGCAGTGAGCAACCGACCGGGCCGATGGCCAACGGCGTGCTGCAGAACCAGGCCGGCTGGGATCAGCGTCTGCCAGGCTATCTGCGCCAGCATGCCCAGGAATCTGCGCTGAAGGGCACTGAAACCGCATTGCCGTATGCCCGCGCCGCCAGCCTGGAAAACCGTTAAGTAAGGAGGATCATGCGCGCGCTACCTCTCCTGTCGCTGCTGATTGGCAGCTGCATGACGGTGCCAGCATTGGCGGCCAATTCCTCGCCCGAAGCGGGCGAGTGGTTGAACAAGCTGGCACAGGCCGAGCAAAAGCAGAGCTACCAGGGCTCTTTTGTCTACGAACGTAACGGCAGCTTCTCCTCCCACGAGATCTGGCACAAGGTCGAAAACGGCAAGGTCAGCGAGCGGCTATTGCAGCTCGATGGCGCCGCCCAGGAAATCGTCCGCGTGGATGGCAAGGTAGAATGCGTCAGCGGTGCCTTAGCCGGTGGCGTGACGCCACCTGCGGACACCGCCCAGCGCCTGCTTGATCCCCTGAAGCTGATGGGTTGGTACAATTTGAGCGTGGCGGGCAAGTCACGTGTCGCCGGGCGCGATGCCGTGATCGTGACGCTCACTCCACGTGACCAGCACCGCTATGCCTTCGAATTGCATCTGGACCGCGCAACCGGGTTGCCGCTGCGCTCGTTGATGATCAATGACAAGGGGCAGTTGCTGGAGCGTTTCCAGATGACCCGTCTCGATGCTGAAGTGCCCAGCGACGAAGACCTGCGTGCCAGCGCTGCGTGCAAACCCGTGCAGCATGTGGCCGCCGCCAGCAATGACAAGGTCGCCGGTTGGCGTTCGGACTGGCTGCCGCCAGGGTTCGAACTGGTCAACAGTTCGGTGCGTCGTGATCCGAAGCAGGGGGGGGCGGTCAGCAGCCTGATGTATGACGATGGCCTGGCACGCTTCTCGGTGTTCCTCGAACAGGTGGACGATGATGGCGGGAACGACGTGCGTACCCAGCTTGGCCCCACGTCGGCAGTATCGCGGCGCCTGAACACGCCCAAGGGCAAAGTGATGGTCACCGTGGTCGGCGAAATTCCGCTGGGTACTGCAGAGCGTGTGGCTCTGTCCATGCGTCCCCAGGATGCCCAGGCGCGCCAGTAATTGCGCGCCTTTGCCGGCTGTGTCCAAGCAAGCGGACATGCGCCTGAAATGAAATTAAAGTATTGTCATTTGCAATCCTTCGGCAAATTTTCTATAGGTCAGGCTTCTTGGAGCCTGGCCTTTCCTGCTTTAGGCAGGGCCTTTCTAAACTACCGCTCGTTGTGACGGGAGCCGTATGTCAATACCACGCTTGAAATCCTACCTATCGATGTTCGCCGCCGTGCTGATGCTCGGCCAGGTGCTCACCGCCCAGGCCGAGGAAGCCCTGCCGGACTTCACCACCCTGGTCGAGCAGGCCTCGCCAGCCGTGGTCAACATCAGTACCAAGCAGAAGTTGCCGGACCGCCGCATGGCCGCCGGGGAGATGCCAGACCTGGAAGGCCTGCCGCCGATGTTCCGCGAGTTCTTCGAGCGCAACATGCCGCAGCAGCCACGCTCGCCGCGGGGTGACCGCCAGCGCGAGGCTCAATCGCTGGGTTCGGGCTTCATCATTTCCAGCGATGGCTACGTGCTGACCAACAACCACGTGGTGGCCGATGCCGACGAGATCATCGTCCGCCTGTCGGACCGCAGCGAACTGCAGGCCAAGCTGGTCGGCACCGACCCACGCACCGACGTGGCGCTGCTCAAGGTCGAGGGCAAGAACCTGCCGACCGTGAAGCTGGGGGATTCGGAGAAACTGAAAGTGGGCGAGTGGGTGCTGGCCATCGGGTCGCCGTTCGGCTTCGACCATTCGGTGACCAAAGGCATCGTCAGTGCCAAGGGCCGTACCCTGCCCAACGACACCTATGTGCCGTTCATCCAGACCGACGTGGCCATCAACCCGGGCAACTCCGGCGGCCCGCTGTTCAACATGAACGGCGAGGTGGTGGGTATCAACTCGCAGATCTTCACTCGTTCCGGTGGGTTCATGGGCCTGTCGTTCGCCATTCCGATCGATGTGGCGATCGATGTTTCCAACCAGCTGAAGAAAGACGGCAAGGTCAGCCGTGGCTGGCTTGGCGTGGTGATCCAGGAGGTCAACAAGGACCTGGCCGAGTCCTTCGGCCTCGACAAACCGGCCGGCGCGCTGGTCGCCCAGGTGCTGGAAAACGGCCCAGCAGCCAAAGGCGGCCTGCAGGTCGGTGACGTGATCCTGAGCATGAATGGCCAGCCGATCATCATGTCGGCAGACCTGCCGCACCTGGTGGGGAGCCTCAAGGATGGCGAAAAGGCCAAGCTGGAAATCATCCGCAACGGCAAGCGCCAGACCTTGGACATCAGTGTCGGTGCGTTGCCCGACGACGATGCCGAGATCGCTACCGGTGCCGAAGGCAGTGCCGAGCGCAGCAGCAACCGCCTGGGTGTATCGGTGGCCGACCTGACTGCCGAGCAGAAGAAATCCCTGGAGCTGAAAGGCGGTGTGGTGATCAAGGAAGTCCAGGATGGCCCGGCCGCAATGATCGGCCTGCGTCCAGGTGACATCATCAGCCACCTGAACAACCAGGCCATTGGCTCGGCCAAGGAATTCACCGAAATCGCCAAGGAGCTGCCGAAGAACCGTTCGGTGTCGATGCGTGTGCTGCGTCAGGGCCGCGCGAGCTTCATTACCTTCAAGCTGGCTGAATAAACGGCTTGTCGTTTCAGTAAGAACCCGGCGCATGATGCGCCGGGTTCCTTTTATGTGTTCAGGAAACTGAATACCATGCCTGTCGGCCCGGCCGGGCCGGTCGCGTTTACGGCAAGCAGCGTATCGTTCAAGCGCCAGAGGGATTCAATCCGGTCTGTAGCGGTCAAGATCTCTGCCAGTTTGAAAGAGTCATCCACGTTACCGTCGGCGTTGAAGCGCATGGCATAAACCGTATCAGTTGCTGAGCGGCCAAATGCCAGCAACTTTCCCTCTGGCTGAGCGACGGCCGAGTACCAGCCATCGTCATTGCCTTCGTCGAAGCCGATCAGCAGTGGTTTGCCTTGGTTGAAGCTGGGGTCGGTTGCCCCTTGCGCAGTGAATTGCCAGATCAGTGCTCGTTTCGCCTCGGTTGTGGCATCGTGTGATTGGCCAAGCACGGTCAACTGCCCCGATGGTTGGACCACCAGTCCGTAGCTCCAGGTATTGTTCTCGTTTGCTTTGAGCACAAGAAACCCTGCCTGGTTGCCGAACTGCGTGTCGAGTGTGCCGTCCGGATGGAAGCGCGCCACGAAGCCGGCGTGGCTGCCGTCTGGTTTTTTCAGCGAGCCGCTGGCCAGGAAGGCCTCGCCGCTGACGGCCAGGGCGGCAATTCTGACTTCATCCGTTGCGAATTTGACCTGGATGTACTGTTTGCCTCCGAAGCCGGGGTTGCCGTGGGCATCCAGCTTGTAGATGCGGGGCAGGCCGACGTCGAAATTGGCGGAAACCAGGACGTTTCCGTCGTGCAGGGTGAGGCGGGATTGTTGCCTCACAGGCGAAGCACCTTCTTCGACTTCCAGCGTGTGCTCGACGGGCGAGGCTTGGCCGTCGCGATCGAATTTTGCCAGCAAAAGCCGTCCGGGAGTGGAAGGGTCCGGTTGCGCGCGCCCGAGAAGCCAGATTGCATCGCTATCGCTGGGCGAGCTGGTGATGTCTTCGCAACTGGAAATCGCACCGTCGGAAAACTGACCTGCAACCGCTCCATCTTTCCCGAACGTCAGATCAGGCTTTCCGTCTGCACCGAAGCGTGCCATGGCGTAGTTTTCCCACGGGGCCAGGAATGCCCGCGCTCCTACCAGGATTCTGGATCCTTGGAATGTCATGCCGGTGCTGTGCCTGTCGGTCCAGCCATTGAAGGAAGGGAGTTCTGCAATGCCTCCGGTGCCAAACTCAGGATTCAATGCCCCAGCTTGTCGTACCTGTTTCATTGGTTAGTCCTCGGGTTGTCTGGGCCTCCATTCTAGGAAGGCGCGGCAAGGGGCTCTACTGACAGAACTGATAGGTTGCAGCGGTAGCCGGACACGGTGCGTATGGTTTGGTCGGTCAGTGGTCGTGGCAGCCTGCTGCGGCTTAAGGTACAATTCCCGGCTATTTTTCGGCGGGCGTCCGGCTCGCAGCCTTTTCGAGTGTTGACCCGTGAGTGATTTGAGTCATATCCGCAATTTCTCCATCATCGCCCACATCGACCATGGCAAGTCGACGCTGGCCGACCGTTTCATCCAGATGTGCGGTGGCCTGTCGGCACGCGAAATGGAAGCCCAGGTGCTCGATTCCATGGATCTGGAGCGCGAGCGCGGTATTACCATCAAGGCCCACAGCGTCACGCTCAACTACAAGGCGCAGGACGGCAAGGTCTACCAGCTGAACTTCATCGATACCCCCGGCCACGTCGACTTCACCTACGAAGTTTCGCGCTCGCTGGCGGCCTGTGAGGGTGCGCTGCTGGTGGTTGATGCCGGCCAGGGCGTCGAGGCCCAGTCCGTGGCCAACTGCTACACCGCCATCGAGCAGGGCCTGGAAGTCATGCCGGTGCTGAACAAGATGGACCTGCCCCAGGCTGACCCGGACCGCGTCAAGGACGAGATCGAGAAGATCATCGGTATCGACGCCACCGACGCCGTGGCCTGCAGTGCCAAGAGCGGCATGGGCGTGGACGAGGTGCTCGAGCGCCTGGTGCAGACCATCCCTGCGCCGGAAGGCGATATCGAGGCGCCGCTGCAGGCGCTGATCATCGACTCCTGGTTCGACAACTACCTGGGCGTGGTCTCGCTGGTGCGCGTGCGCCATGGCCGCGTCAAGAAAGGCGACAAGATCCTGGTCAAGTCCACCGGCAAGGTGCACCTGGTCGACAGCGTCGGTGTCTTCACCCCGAAACACACCCAGACCGCCGACCTGAAGGCCGGTGAGGTGGGCTTCATCATCGCCAGCATCAAGGACATCCACGGTGCCCCGGTTGGTGACACCCTGACCTTGTCCTCGACCCCTGAAGTCGAAGTGCTGCCAGGCTTCAAGAAAATCCAGCCGCAGGTCTACGCCGGCCTGTTCCCGGTCAGCTCCGACGACTTCGAAGACTTCCGCGATGCCCTGCAGAAGCTGACCCTGAACGACTCGTCGCTGCAATACATGCCGGAAAGCTCCGATGCACTGGGCTTCGGCTTCCGTTGCGGCTTCCTCGGCATGCTGCACATGGAGATCATCCAGGAGCGCCTGGAGCGCGAATACGACCTGGACCTGATCACCACCGCGCCAAGCGTGATCTACGAGCTCGAGCTGAAAACCGGCGAAACCATTACCGTCGACAACCCGTCGAAGCTGCCAGACGTCTCGGCGGTCGCTGATTTCCGCGAGCCGATCGTCACCGCGACCATCCTGGTGCCGCAGGAGCACCTGGGTAACGTCATTACCCTGTGCATCGAGAAGCGTGGCGTGCAGCGCGACATGCAGTTCCTCGGCAGCCAGGTGCAGGTGCGCTACGACCTGCCGATGAACGAAGTGGTGCTCGATTTCTTCGATCGCCTCAAGTCCACCAGCCGCGGCTATGCTTCGCTGGATTATCATTTCGATCGCTACCAGTCGGCCAACCTGGTCAAGCTGGACGTACTGATCAACGGTGACAAGGTCGATGCCCTGGCCCTGATCGTGCACCGCGACAACGCAGCCTACAAAGGCCGTGCGTTGACCGAGAAGATGAAGGAACTGATCCCCCGGCAGATGTTCGACGTGGCGATCCAGGCAGCTATCGGCGGCCAGATCATCGCGCGTACGACTGTCAAGGCGCTCAGAAAGAACGTACTGGCCAAGTGCTACGGCGGTGACGTCAGCCGTAAGAAGAAACTGCTGGAGAAGCAGAAGGCCGGTAAGAAACGCATGAAACAGGTGGGCAACGTGGAGATTCCACAGGAAGCCTTCCTCGCCGTGCTCAGGTTGGATAGCTAGGTCCTATGTCGCTAAATTTCCCGCTGTTGCTAGTCATCGCCGTCTTCGTCTGCGGCTTGCTGGGCTTGATCGACCTGCTGTTCCTGGCCCCGCGCCGGCGTGCGGCAATCGCCAACTACCAGGGCAGCGTCAGCCAGCCCGAAATGGCGGTGGTCGAGCGGCTGGGCAAGGAGCCGTTGCTGGTCGAGTACGGCAAGTCGTTCTTCCCGGTGCTGTTCATCGTGCTGGTGCTGCGCTCGTTCCTGGTCGAACCGTTCCAGATTCCCTCGGGGTCGATGAAACCGACCCTGGAAGTGGGCGACTTCATCCTGGTGAACAAGTTCTCGTACGGCATCCGTCTGCCGGTGATCGACAAGAAGGTCATCGAGGTGGGGGACCCGCAACGCGGTGATGTAATGGTGTTCCGCTACCCGAGCGACCCGAACGTCAACTACATCAAGCGGGTGGTCGGCCTGCCGGGCGACCAGATCCGCTATACCAACGACAAGCGGTTGTTCGTCAACGGCCAGCCGATTGCCGAACAACTGGTGGGCACCGAGCCGGGCACCCTGGGCAGCGCCCAGCTGTACAAGGAAAAGCTCGGCGAGGCCGAACACCTGATCCGCAAGGAAATGAGCCGTTACCGCATGCCGCCGGACCAGCAATGGACCGTGCCGGCGGGCCATTACTTCATGATGGGTGACAACCGCGACAACTCCAACGACAGCCGCTACTGGGATGACCCGAACATTCCCAAGGAACTGCACGGCATGGTTCCGGACCGGAACATTGTCGGCAAGGCGTTTGCAGTGTGGATGAGCTGGCCAGAGCCCAAGCTCAGCCACCTGCCCAACCTGTCGCGGGTCGGTCTGATCCATTGATACCCATCGGCGCTGGCCAGCAGGCAGCGCCGAATGCATTTCTGACATAGGCTGTGTTCTCAAGGATCGGGAGATTCGTCGCACGTCGCGACGGGCCACAGCCAAACAGTCTTTCAGGATGTTGATTTGAACAACGCGTTGAACAACGAACGGGTGGTTGCATGAGTGCTCCCCTTGCCCGTCTGGAGCGAAAGCTCGGTTATACCTTCAAGAACCAGGACCAGATGCTCCTGGCGCTGACGCATCGCAGCTACGCCGGGCGCAACAACGAGCGCCTGGAGTTCCTCGGTGACGCCATTCTCAACTTCGTCGCCGGCGAGGCGCTGTTCGAGCGCTTCCCGCAGGCCCGCGAAGGCCAGCTGTCGCGTTTGCGCGCGCGCCTGGTCAAGGGTGAGACCCTGGCCCGCCTGGCCCGTGGTTTCGACCTGGGTGACCACCTGCGCCTGGGCTCCGGCGAGCTCAAGAGCGGTGGCTTCCGCCGAGAGTCGATTCTCGCCGACGCCCTGGAGGCGCTGATCGGTGCCATTTACCTGGACGCGGACATGGAAACGGCTCGGGAACGCGTGTTGGCCTGGCTGGCCGATGAGTTCGAAGGCCTGACCCTGGTCGATACCAACAAGGATCCGAAAACCCGCTTGCAGGAGTTCCTGCAATCGCGCAGCTGCGAGCTGCCGCGCTACGAAGTGGTGGATATCCAGGGCGAACCGCACTGCCGGACCTTCTTCGTGGAATGCGAAGTGGTGCTGCTGAACAACAAGAGCCGTGGCCAGGGCGTCAGCCGGCGTATCGCCGAGCAAGTCGCCGCCGCGTCTGCACTGATCGCCCTGGGCGTGGAGAATGGCAATGACTGATAGCAACCCGACCCGCTGCGGCTATGTAGCCATTGTCGGCCGCCCAAACGTCGGCAAGTCGACCCTGCTCAACCACATTCTCGGCCAGAAGCTGGCGATCACGTCGCGCAAACCGCAGACCACCCGCCACAACATGCTCGGTATCAAGACCGAGGGTGATGTGCAGGCGATCTATGTCGATACACCCGGCATGCACAAGGCCAACGACAAGGCCCTGAACCGCTACATGAACCGCAACGCCTCGGCGGCCCTGAAGGACGTCGACGTGGTGATCTTCGTGGTTGACCGCACCCGCTGGACCGACGAAGACCAGTTGGTGCTGGAGCGCGTGCAGTACGTGACCGGCCCGGTCATCCTGGCGGTCAACAAGACCGACCGCATGGACGAGAAGGCCGAGCTGATTCCGCACCTGCAGTGGCTGCAGACACAACTGCCGAATGCCGAGATCGTGCCGATTTCCGCACAGCAAGGGCACAACCTGGAATCGCTGGAAGCGCTGATTGCCAAGCACCTGCCGGAAAACGAGCACTTCTTCCCGGAAGACCAGATCACCGACCGCAGCAGCCGTTTCCTGGCTGCCGAGCTGGTACGCGAGAAGATCATGCGCCAGCTGGGCGCGGAGCTGCCGTACCAGATCACCGTGGAGATCGAGGAGTTCAAGCAGCAGGGCCATGTGCTGCACATCCATGCGCTGATTCTGGTCGAGCGTGACGGCCAGAAGAAGATCATCATTGGCGACAAGGGCGAGCGCATCAAGCGCATTGGCTCTGACGCGCGCAAGGACATGGAAGTGCTGTTCGACGCCAAGGTGATGCTCAACCTGTGGGTCAAGGTCAAGGGCGGCTGGTCCGACGACGAGCGCGCGCTGCGCTCGCTGGGCTACGGCGACCTGTAAATCTGCCTGCCGGCTCAGGCTACTCTGTGGGAGCGGGTTTACCCGCGAATGCGTCAGTGGGCCACCACCGTATTCGCGGGTAAACCCGCTCCCACAGTTGTTTGGGGCTTCTAGAGATCGTTTATGGAACAACCTGTCGGCCAGCCAGCCTACGTACTGCACAGCCGTGCCTACAAGGAAACCAGTGCGCTGGTGGACTTCTTCACCCCACAGGGCCGCATGCGTGCCGTGTTGCGCCGGGCGCGCGGCAAGGGCGGCAGCCTGGTGCGCCCGTTCGTGCCGCTGGAGCTGGAATTGCGCGGGCGCGGTGAGCTGAAGAATGTCGGGCGAATGGACAGCGCCGGCATCGCCGCCTGGTTGCACGGCGACGCCTTGTTCAGCGGGTTGTACCTCAACGAGTTGCTCATGCGCTTGCTACCCGCCGAAGCGCCTTACCCGGCGTTGTTCGAGCACTACAGCCTGACCCTGCAAGCTTTGGCCGCCGGCCGTCCGCTGGAGCCACTGTTACGCGCATTCGAATGGCGGCTGCTGGACGAGCTCGGTTATGCGTTCTCGTTGCAGCATGATGTCAATGACCAGCCGATCGCAGGCGATGGCCTGTACCGCTTGCGCGTGGATGCAGGCCTGGAGCGAGTTGAACTGGCGCAACCGGGGTTGTTTCACGGAACCGAGTTACTGGCCCTGGCCGAAGCCGACTGGGACGCCCCCGGTGCATTACTCGCCGCCAAGCGCCTGATGCGCCAGGCGCTGGCGGTGCACCTGGGAACAAAACCGCTGGTCAGCCGGGAACTGTTTCGCAAGCGCTGATCACGACGTATGCTGTTGGGCTCAATCTTCAGGAGAGCCTTTCGTGACTCACAGCAACCGCATGCTTCTTGGCGTTAACATCGACCACGTGGCGACCCTGCGCCAGGCCCGGGGCACGCGTTACCCTGACCCGGTCAAGGCTGCCCTGGATGCCGAGGAAGCGGGCGCCGATGGCATCACCGTGCACCTGCGGGAAGATCGTCGGCATATCCAGGAGCGTGACGTGCTGCTGCTCAAGGATGTGCTGCAGACCCGCATGAATTTCGAGATGGGCGTCACCGAAGAGATGATGGCCTTTGCCGAGAAGATTCGCCCGGCACATATCTGCCTGGTACCTGAAACCCGCCAGGAACTGACCACCGAAGGTGGCCTGGACGTGGCGGGCCAGGAGGCGCGGATCAAGGCTGCGGTGGAGCGCCTGGCACGTACTGGTGCGGAAGTGTCGCTGTTCATCGATGCCGACGAGCGGCAGATCGAGGCCTCGCGCCGGGTGGGCGCGCCGGCCATCGAGCTGCACACCGGGCGTTACGCCGACGCCCAGACCCCGACCGAAGTGGCCGAAGAGCTCAAGCGTATTGTCGATGGCGTGGCGTTTGGCGTGGGCCAGGGGCTGATCGTCAATGCCGGCCACGGGCTGCATTACCACAATGTCGAGGCAGTTGCGGCGATCAAGGGTATCAATGAACTCAACATCGGCCATGCGCTGGTGGCGCACGCCCTGTTCGTTGGGTTCAAGGCTGCGGTCGCCGAGATGAAGGCGTTGATCGTGGCGGCTTCGCGCTAATTCATGGTGAGCCTGTACCGGCCTCATCGCGGGTAAACCCGCTCCCACAGGGATCGCACAAGCCTCAGGCCTGTGGGGTACCGGTGGGAGCGGGTTTACCCGCGATGAGGCCGGCACAGGCAGCCGATCACTCGGCAGGAAACACCAGGGTAAACCGGGTAGGCCCCAAGGGGCTGCTGCTGACCTGGACTCGCCCTCCATGCAGCTGCATGATCGACTTCACGATCGCCAGCCCCAACCCGGTTCCACCCTCCAGCCGCGAGCGCCCCGCGCCCACCCGGTAGAACCGCTCGAACAGGCGCGGCAGGTGTTCTGCGGCAATGCCAGGCCCCTGGTTCTTCACCGACAGCCAAACTTCGCTACCCAGCCGTTCGATGTGCAGTTCCACGGGGGTGCCATCGGGGCAGTGGCGAATGGCATTGCTCAGCAGGTTCGACAATGCCCTTTGAAACATCAGCCGATCCGTCATCGCCGTGCCCCAGCCCCGGACGCGCAGTTCAACGTCTTTCAGCTCGGCGCTGAAGGTGAACAATTCGACCACCCGCGCCGTTTCGTCGGCCAATGCCATGGGTTTGAGGGGGACCTGGGCCTGGGGTTGGCTGACCTGGGCGAGAAACAGCATGTCGTTGATGATGCGGTTGAGCCGGGTCAGTTCTTCGATGCTGTCTTCCAGCACTTCGCGGTAATTGGCGTTGTCCCGTTCACGAGCCAGGGTCACCTGCGCCTTGCCCATCAGGTTGCCCAGCGGGGTGCGCAACTCATGGGCCAGGTCATCGGAAAACTGCGACAGCTGGCTCACGCCCTGATCGAGCCGGTCGAGCATCACGTTGATGCTGCGGGCCAGCTCTGCCAGTTCCAGCGGCAGACCGCTGGCAGGCAAGCGGTGTTGCAGGTCCTGGGCCGACACTTGCCCGGCAATCCGTCGAAAGTGCCGTAACGGCTTCAGGCCACGCTGCATGAGCCACCAGGCACCGGCGCCGATCAGCAACAGCAGCACCGGTAGCACGAACAAGGTGGAGCGCAGGTAGGCTTGCAGCAGGGCGTTATCGTCGGCACGGTTGAGCGTCATCATCACCTTGACCGGGGTGTCGTCACGCAGGCGCATCAGGCGGGTCGCAGTGAGCAGCTGGTTGCCGTTGCTGTCGCGCCAGGTGTGGAAGGCCAGGCGGGTGCCGGTACGCAGCTCGCCCATGCGCGATTCCAGAGCCGGACCGAGGCTCAGCAGGTGTGGGTGGCGCCCCTCGATGGCCAGCACGCTGAGGCTGAGGTTGTCATGCCCCATCACCAGGTCGAGCAGCGGATGGGCGCGCGTGCCCAGGTCTTCGTTGCGCAGGTCGACGCGCAAATTGTGCTCGACCTGCAGCATCTTGCGTGTCAGGTCTTTGCGTGCGCGGCTGTCCAGCTCGTGATCCAGGGCGAACACGGCCAGGCAGGCCAGCAGCAACACCAGCGCGGCGCCCATCAGTGTCACGCCCAGGCCCAGGCGCAATGACAGGCTGGCGTTGTTCAAAAGCGTGCCTCGAGCACGTAGCCGACACCGCGCAGGGTGTGGATCAGCTTGTTGTCGAACGGGTCGTCGATCTTCGCTCGCAGGCGGCGGATGGAAACCTCGACCACGTTGGTGTCGCAATCGAAATTCATGTCCCACACCAGCGAGATGATCTGGGTGCGCGAAAGCACCTCGCCGGTCTGGCGCATCAGCAGGTGCAGCAGGGCGAATTCCTTGGCAGTCAGGTCGATACGCTGCCCGGCGCGGTAGGCGCGGTGGCGACCGGGGTCCAGTTCCAGGTCGGCGACGCGCAGGGTGCTGGGCTGCAGCTGCTGGTCGTTGCGTCGTAGCAGGCTGCGAATGCGCGCCAGCAGTTCTGGGAACTCGAAGGGTTTGAGCAGGTAATCGTCAGCACCGAGGTCCAGGCCCTTGACCCGGTCAGCCAGGCGACCGTGAGCCGTGAGCATCATGATGCGTGTGGCCGATTCGGCACGCAGCCGCTGCAATACGGTCCAGCCATCGAGTTCGGGCAGGTTGACGTCGAGAATGACCAGGTCGTAGGGCTGCTGGCGGGCCAGGTGCAGGCCGTCGGTGCCGGTGTGGGCGCAGTCGACAATGTAGCCGTTCTCGCGCAGGCCTTGTTGCAGATAGTCGGCGGTACGCAGTTCGTCCTCGATGATCAGTAGGCGCATGAGCGGGCTCGGTTTGATAAAGGGGGGCGATTGTCGACCCTGTAGTGACATCAGGGTCAAGCGACAGGATGTTACTGCACGAGCAAGGACATGCAGCGCAGATGACGGATTTGTAATTCTGCTGTCATCTGGATGTCTGTTCCGGCCTGTTCGCGGGTGAACCCGCTCCAACAGGGTCGCCCCTGCAGCTGGAGCCAGCGGCGAAGCCGTGGCGAGCAACGGTAGACCACATTGCAAGACTGTAATCTCAGCCTCACCTTGCCGTTAGCCAGCCCTCGTTAGGATGGGCCCGTCTGATCGGTTATCACGAGGCGAACACGATGAACCTGACCAAATACCTGCTGCTGGCCATCCTTGCCTTGGGCAGCGCAAGTGTTTACGCCGAAGGCGGTGCAGAGCGCTCCAGGCAGTTCTGGCAAGCGTTTCGCGATGAGCAGCAGCGCCTGCAGGGTGACAAGCAGCAGGCTGTTGCCGAGCGCGAACGCAAAGCGCAGGAAAAGGCCCGCGAGCTGGCCAAGGAATGAAGCAACGGCACCGGCGGCGCGACAGCTCCTTGCCGCAAGTGCCTTCGGGCGCCCAACCGGGCGCCTTTTTTTATTTGCGTGCCAGCAGGGTGGCACGGCGTGGAGCCGGCAGGCCTTCGAGGGTCTTGCTGTGGTCGTTCGGGTCGAGGAAATCGCTGAGGGATTGGTAACGCATCCACTCGGTGCTGCGCTGTTCCTCGACGCTGGTCACGCTGACATCGACGCAACGCACATCACTGAAACCGGCACGGCGCAGCCACCGCTCCAGGGCGGGTACCGACGGCAGGAACCAGACGTTGCGCATCTGCGCGTAGCGGTCTTCCGGTACCAGTACCTGGTTTTCGTCGCCCTCGATCACCAGGGTTTCCAGCACCAGTTCACCGCCCTTTACCAGGCAGTCCTTGAGCGCAAGCAAGTGTTCGATGGGTGAACGACGATGGTAGAACACACCCATCGAGAACACTGTGTCGAAGCCTTCGAGGTTCGCCGGCAGGTCTTCCAGGGCGAACGGCAAGTGCCAGGCGGGCAACTCGGGCAGGTACTGCTGCACGGCCTGGAACTGGCAGAAGAACAGCCAGTTGGGGTCGACGCCAATGACCATGTCGGCGCCGGCACCGAGCATGCGCCACTGGTAGTAGCCATTGCCGCAGCCCACGTCGAGCACGCGCTTGCCCTTGAGGTCCAGGTGTGGGCCGACCCGGGACCATTTCCAGTCGGAACGCCATTCGGTGTCCACATGCACGCCGAACAGGTCGAATGGCCCCTTGCGCCAAGGCGATAGCCCCATCAGCGCCTGGCGCATCTGCGCGCGGGTCGCGTCGTCGCACTCGCAGTCCAGGCGCAGCCCAGTGACCAGGTCGACTTCGCTTGGCTGCAAGGCGGGCAAGGCAGCGAGCGCACCGCGCCAACGGTCGAGGTCACCGTGGCCCTTCTCCAGCTTGGCTTCCAGTTGTGCTTGCAAGCCTTGCGACCAGGAAGCCAGGGGCGTGCCCGCCAGGCGGCGGACGAGGGGGGACAGATCGATCATGGCAGGGCTATCAGCGAGGCGAAGTTAAGGCACTGGAACCACGGCACGACTTTCGAGAAGCCGGCGGCGCGCAGACGTTGTTGATGGGCTTCGAGGGTATCGGGGCGCATCACGTTTTCAATGGCGCTGCGCTTCTGAGCGATTTCCAGTTCGCTGTAACCATTGGCCCGCTTGAAGTCCAGGTGCAGTTCGTTGAGCAGGTCCTGTTCTTGCACATCGGCGAAGCGCAGCTTCTCCGAGAGGATCAGCGCACCGCCTGGCAGCAGCGCCTGGCGGATGCGGCCCAGCAACTCCAGACGCTGGTCGGGGGCAATGAACTGCAGGGTGAAGTTCATCGCCACTACCGAGGCGGGTTCGAACGGCAGGGCCAGGATATCGGCTTCCAGCACTTGCACCGGCAGCAGCTCCTGGAACATCGAGTCCTGGGCAGCGAGGTACTGGCGGCAGCGTTCGACCATGGCGGCGGAATTGTCCACCGCAATCACCCGGCAGCCGTCACTGCGCACGTGGCGCCGCAGGGACTGGCTGACGGCACCCAGCGATGCGCCCAGATCGTAAAGGGCGGTATGCGGTTGGGCGAAACGCGCGGCCAGCACGCCGAGGTTCTCGACAATGGTCGGGTAGCCCGGCACCGAGCGCTTGATCATGTCCGGGAAAACCCGCACTACGTCCTCATTGAAGACGAAGTCAGGCACTTGCTCCAGGCGCTGGGCGAAAAGGCGGTCGGGTTGTTTGCTCACGGCGGGCTCGATACAGGGTGAAACGGAGGCGCATTTTAGCCAAAGGCGGCGGTTCTTGCTATGGCAGCGCTCCATCGGTAGCGCCGCTATGTCAAGTCAGTGAACTTTCCCACAGCATCAGATTATCTCGGCTGGTGAGCTCGCCTCAATAAGCTTCGACACTGGCAGGGTAACTTCAAGTTGGAAGTCTTGAGCCAACATCATGAAGATCTGGTGAATATCGATATTCAGATGGAACAACCTTCCATAGATGAAAGGGTCTGGTTACCAAAGTAAAAAATTGCCGGGGCGCTATTTCCAGTTTCTCGAAAACCGGGGGGGCGGCCAGCAAGTCTGTAGCCTGCTGACAGCGGAAAACCTGAAGGACATAAAACGATACGCCAATACCGGCGGTCACCCCTGACTTTCTAGAAATGCAGAACGTGCAGGACGAGATATTCCAGCTGATAGAAGCCTGGGATATGAAAGTGCTATCAGGTGCGCGGGAACAACTTGGCCAGCTTCGTACGTTGATGCTGGGCGTCGAATGCTCTTTCAAGAAGTCATGATTGGCGCGATCGTATTATTGAAGGACGCTGACTTCTTCCCGAGTCAGCAAGGCGCAGATACCCACAACAGGCTTTCCAGCGTGCTGAGTCGCTTGTTCCAGTTTTGTACAGAAATGACCAGGCAGAACCAGCGACTGGAGATGTTCCCGTTGTCGTCTTTCGAGAACGCACTACCAGAGTTGCAGCAATGCCATGCACAGCCTTCCAGGCTCGGCGCGAGCATGGACCTGACGGTCGCGACGGTCGCGCTACAAGAGCTCTACGCGTATTTGAAATCGGTCCACATGGCGTACGATTGCAGATGATTCCTCAGCGGACAATGACCTTGCAATCGAAATTCTGTACCGGGGCGACGTCTGCTGCCCATGGCTGCTGGTAGACCAATATCAGTTGGGCCTCTCCGGCTCTGTTGGCCTGGTAGCGCCAGGTGGAGACACCGGCGCTGCCGACCACATCCTCTTGCTCAGGAGCGCTGTACACCTCCGGGCCGAGACTGCGCAGCACGTTGGCGGCGGGGTTTTCGACCCGCCAGCGATAGCCGGTGGACGGATTGCTGGGCAGGGTCAGGGTCAGGGTCTGGCCCACCTGCAGGTGTGTCGGGCATTCGCTTTCGGCGTCCAATGCGACGGGCTGGGTGGGCTGCTGGGCACAGGCAGAAAGCAGGGCGAAGCTCAGGGGAACGAGCAGACGGGGGGCGGTCATGTTGGCTCCGGAGGCTGGTGATGGCCTGAGGATAACCGATGATCGAGGAGATTTGTGTTGCCGGCAGCGGCCTCTTCGCGGTAGTACCCGCAAAGAGGCCGGGGCAGTTCAGAACAGCACTTTTGCCACGTCGGCGAAGCGTTTGGCGAAATGCACCGTCAGGCCTTCACGCAAGTAGTCAGGCAGCTCTTCGAAGTCTCCCCGGTTAGGCTCCGGCAGGATCAGCTCGAAGATCTTCTGCCGCCGCGCCGCAATCACCTTCTCGCGCACCCCGCCAATCGGTAGCACCTGCCCGGTCAGCGTCAGCTCGCCGGTCATGGCCACGCCTTTCTTCGGTGCCTGGTCACGGGCCAGCGACAGCAAGGCACTGGCCATGCTGATGCCGGCACTGGGACCATCTTTGGGGGTAGCCCCTTCGGGCACGTGCAGGTGGATGAACGCTTCGTTGAAGAAGCCCGGGTCACCGCCAAACTGCTTGAGGTTGGAGCTGACGTAGCTATAAGCGATTTCGGCGGACTCCTTCATCACGTCACCCAGTTTGCCGGTCAGCTTGAAACCGCGGTTGAGCGTGTGAATGCGGGTGGCTTCGATCGGCAGCGTGGCCCCCCCCATGCTGGTCCAGGCCAGCCCGGTTATCACGCCCTTGCCAGCCAGTACCTGCTCGCTACGGAACACCGGCATGCCAAGTGCGCCTTCCAGGTCCCTGGTACCGATCTTCAGCTTGGCCTCGGGGTTTTCCAGCAGCTTGACCACCGCCTTGCGCACCAGCTTGCCCAGTTGCTTCTCCAGCTGGCGTACACCAGCCTCGCGGGCATAGCCTTCGATGACCGCGCGCAGGGCGCTGTCGCTGATGGCGAGGCTGGTCTTGGCCACGCCGGCCTTGTCCAGTTGCTTGGGCCACAGGTGGCGCTTGGCAATGGCCAGCTTCTCCTCGGTGATATAGCCGGACAGGCGGATCACTTCCATGCGGTCGAGCAACGGCCCGGGGATCGAGTCGAGGGTATTGGCGGTGCACACGAACAGCACCTTGGACAGGTCCAGGCGCAGGTCGAGGTAGTGGTCGAGGAAATCGACGTTCTGCTCCGGGTCGAGGGTTTCCAGCAGTGCCGACGCCGGGTCACCCTGGTAGCTCTGGCCCATCTTGTCGATTTCATCGAGCATGATGACCGGGTTCATCACTTCGACGTCCTTCAGCGCCTGCACCAGCTTGCCGGGCTGGGCGCCGATGTAGGTACGGCGGTGGCCCTTGATCTCCGCTTCGTCGCGCATGCCGCCGACGCTGAAGCGGTAGAACGGCCGGCCCAGCGACTCGGCAATGGACTTGCCGATACTGGTCTTGCCCACCCCGGGAGGGCCCACCAGCAGCACGATCGAGCCGCTGATCTCGCCTTTCCAGGCCCCCACGGCGAGGAACTCGAGGATGCGCTCCTTGATGTCGTCGAGGCCGGCGTGGTGCTGGTCGAGGACTTTGCGCGCGTGCTTGAGGTCGAGCTTGTCCTCGCCATAGATGCCCCAGGGCAGGGCGGTGGCCCAGTCCAGGTAGTTGCGGGTGACGGCGTACTCGGGCGAGCCGGTTTCGAGAATGGCCAGCTTGCCCATCTCTTCGTCGATGCGCCGGCGTGCCTGGTCCGGCAGGGTCTTGCCTTCCAGGCGCTGTTCGAATTGTTCGAGGTCGGCGCTGCGATCGTCCTTGGTCAGGCCCAGCTCCTGCTGGATGACCTTCAACTGCTCCTTGAGGAAGAACTCGCGCTGGTGTTCGCCAATCTGCCGGTTGACCTCGGCCGAGATCTCGTTCTGCAGGCGCGCGACTTCGACTTCCTTGCGCAGCATTGGCAAGACCTTTTCCATGCGCTTGAGCATGGGTACGCAGTCGAGCACTTCCTGCAACTGGCTACCGGTGGCCGAGGTGAGCGCGGCGGCGAAGTCGGTGAGTGGCGACGGGTCGTTGGGGCTGAAGCGGTTGAGGTAGTTCTTCAGCTCTTCGCTGTACAGCGGGTTGAGCGGCAGCAGCTCCTTGATCGCGTTGATCAGCGCCATGCCATAGGCCTTGACCTCATCGGTCGGCTCGGCGGGTTGGCGCGGGTATTCGACCTCCACCAGGTAGGGCGGGCGGTGGTGCTTGAGCCAGGTGCGGATGCGTACCCGGCTCAAGCCCTGGGCGACGAACTGCAGTTTGCCGTTCTCGCGGCTGGCATGGTGCACCTTTACCAGCGTGCCGTACTCCGGCAGGGCCGAGGTGTCGAAATGGCGGTGGTCTTCTGGCGGGGTGTCCATGAAGAATAGGGCCAGGCAATGATCTGGCGACTTGGCCACCAGGTCGAGGGTTTCTGCCCAGGGCTCTTCGTTGACGATGACCGGCAGCACCTGGGCCGGGAAGAACGGGCGATTGTGGATCGGGATCACGTAGACCTTGTCCGGCAGCTGCTGGCCGGGCAGGGCGAGGGCGTGGCCGGTTTCGGCCTGGTGAGTGGTGTGTTCGACTTCGCTGTGTTCGTCGGGATGTTCCGGGAAATCCTGCTGGTCGCTCATGGGGCACCTGCGTGAATGACTATGGTGCTTAGATGGGGCGGGAAAGAAGGGGTTTCAAGCTTCAAGCGTCACGCTTGCCGGCAAGAAAAAAAGCGGGACCGTGCAGGCCCCGCTTTCGTTCGTCGCTTGCCGCCTGGAAGCTTAGTCGGCGAGTTTGTAAGCGATGATGTAATCGCCCATGCGGGTGCCCAGCGAGCCATGGCCGCCAGCGGTTACCAGCACGTACTGCTTGCCATCCTTGCCGGTGTAGGTCATCGGCGTGGCCTGGCCACCCGCTGGCAGGCGGGCTTTCCACAGCTCCTTGCCGTTGTTCACGTCATATGCGCGCAGGTACTGGTCGAGGGTACCGCTGAGGAAGCCGACGCCACCGGCGGTAACGATCGAGCCGCCCATGCTCGGCACGCCCACCGGCAGGCCGATCGGTACCGGGGTGCTGTCGCGGGTGGTGCCGTTCTTGTGCTTCCACACCACCTTGTTGGTGAACAGGTCGATGGCCGCGACATAACCCCACGCCGGGGCCTGGCACGGTACGCCCAGCGGCGACATGAACGGGTGCATGATCACCGCGTAGGGGGCACCGGTGTTCGGCTGCACGCCGCTGGTCTCGCTTTCGCGCTTGCTGCCTTCGGCCACTTGCTCGCGCGGGACCATCTTCGACACGAAGGCCATGTAGTTGGGCGAGGTGAACAACAGCTGACGTACCGGGTCGACCGACACGCTGCCCCAGTTGAACACGCCGACGTTACCGGGGTATACCAGCGACCCTTGCTCGGATGGCGGGGTGTACTGGCCTTCGTAACGCAGCTCGCGGAACTGGATACGGCACAGCATCTGGTCGAACGGCGTGGCGCCCCACATGGCCTGTTCGGTCAGGTCAGGGCCGAGCAGGTTGAGGTCGGAGCGGGCCTGGGTCGGCGAGGTATGGTCGCCCTTGACCGCGCCCTGCGGGGTAGGAATCTCGCGGATCGGCACGATCGGCGTACCGTCGCGACGGTCGAGTACGTACAGGCTGCCTTGCTTGGTCGGCACGATGATCGCCGGTTTCACGCCGTCATCGGTCTTCAGGTGGACCAGGGTCGGCTGGCTACCGACGTCCATGTCCCACAGGTCGTGATGGGTGAACTGGTAGTTCCAGCGGGCCTTGCCGGTGGCCAGGTCGAGGGCGACCACGCCGGCGCTGTACTTCTCCGCGCCCGGGGTACGGTTGGCGCCCCACTGGTCCGGGGTCTGGTTACCCAGCGGCAGGTAGATCATGCCGAGGTCTTCATCGACGCTGGCAATCGACCACATGTTCGCCGAGTTGCGGCTGTACATCTTGCCGGGGGCCAGTGGCTTGGTGTCGTCCGGGTTGTTGCTGTCCCAGTTCCACACCAGGTGGCCATCATGCACGTCGTAGGCGCGGATCACGCCGGACGGCTCGTTGGTCGATTCGTTGTCGGTGACGTGGCCTCCGATGATCACCAGGTCGCGGGTGACTGCGGCCGGCGAAGTGGAGTAGTAGCCGCCAGCGGTGAACGGGCCGATGCCGGTGGTCAGGTCGATTACGCCCTGGTTGGCAAAGCCTTCACAGACCTTGCCGTTGTCGGCATTGATGGCGATCAGGCGGGCATCCGCAGTGGGCAGGTACAGACGGCGTGGACAGGCCTGGGCCACGGCCTGGCCGGCGTCGGAGATTTTCGGCGCCGGGCTGCCATCGCGGCTGACATAGCGGTTTTCGTCGTAGTACGAAACGCCACGGCAGGTCATGTGGGCAAAGCCCTTGAAGGTGCCGACCGGGCTCTTCACCTGCGGGTCGTAGCGCCAGATTTCCGCGCCGGTGTCCGGGTCCAGGGCCAGCAGGCGGCTGTGCGCGGTGCAGGCGTAGAGCATGCCGTTGACCTTCAGCGGGGTGTTCTGGTTGGTCAGCTCCACCGGGTCGTTTTCGGTTGGCAGGTCACCGGTGCGAATACGCCAGGCCTCTTCCAGGCGGTAGGCGTTCTGCGGGGTGATCTGGCGCAGTGGCGAGTAGCGGTCGCCATGCTCGGTACGGCCATAGGCCTGCCATTCGCCATCAGGCATCGCTGGTGCGGCGCTGGCCATTTCGCTGCTGTCACGGCCCAGTTCGCCGAACACTTCACCCGGGTGAGTGAACTGGCTGGCCAGGGCGCAAGCGCCGGAAGCCACCACCGCAACGCTGAGCAACGCGGTATTGGCCTTGTTGGCCGGGCCGACCAGCGGGCGTCGTGCCCACGGCAGCAGCAGCACCACGCCGATGGCAAACCAGATGGCCAGGCGCGGTACCAGTTGCCACCAGTCCAGGCCCACTTCGAGCAGGGCCCACACGGTGCTGCCGAGCAGTACCAGGCCGTACAGGCCCAGGGCGATGCGGCGTTGGGCCAGCAGCAGGATGCCCGCCAGGGCAAAGCCGATACCGGCGATCAGGTAGTACAGCGATCCGCCCAGCTGGCTCAGCTTGATGCCGCCGGCCAGCAGGGCCAGGCCCATCAGCAACAGCAGCGCGCCAATCAGGCGCGGTAGCCAGCGGCTTCCAGTGTTGGCACCTTCAGTGCTCATCTCATGTTCTCCGTCAGGTCAAAAAGGGGGTTAGAAACTGCTCTGGATCTTCAGGCCGCCGATCAGCGCGTCATCGACCTGCGACACCCCGCCCGGGTGGCGGATGTACTGCAGGTTGGGGCGTACCGTGAGCCAGTCGGCCAGATGGATGCCGTAGTACAGTTCGGCGCTGTACTCGGTGTCCTGTACCGGCAGGAAACTAGGGTTGTCGTAGTCATCGAGGCCGGCGGCCTGGTTGGCCAGGCGGGCGTTCTTGCGGTAGCCCGGGTTGACGTGCACGCGCGCGAGGGCGAAACCGATGTCGTCCTTGGCGCGGGCGTCGAAGGGCCCTTTGAATACCAGTCCAGCCTGCACATAGTTGTCGATGGCATTGGTCTTCTTGTCGTGAACCGTGGCATTGGCGAACAGGCTCAAGCCACGCGACTGGTCGGACGCCAGCGAAGTCACCTGCTGCTGCGCACCGAGCCACACGCCATGCTTGCTCGAGCTGCTGCGGTAGGCGGCGCCGCTGAGCGCTGCCGGCTGGCCGTTGTTGTCCTTGAGAACATCCTGTGCCTTGGCATTACTGTAGTAGTAGCCGGCGCGATATTCCCCTTTAAGGCCATTGACCCGTGGGCTCCACACCAGTTCGATCGGCATCACCGCACCCTGGGTGCCGCTACCGCTGAGCTTGAAGCCGTTGCCCGATTCGAGGTTGGAGGGGTTCTGCTCGAACACGCCGACCTGAGCGTAGAGGGCGTCGCTGAGGTTGTAGCGCACGCGCAGGGCCCATTGGCTGACCGGCCAGTTGTACCAGATGCCACCGACCCAGTTGCCTACCTGGGAGCCGCAGAAGGCCAGGTTCTGGAAGTCGCAAGGGAAGCTGTTGAAGTCCTCGCCTTCGCCG
This sequence comes from Pseudomonas sp. Marseille-Q3773, assembly GCF_916618955.1. Taxonomy (NCBI): domain Bacteria; kingdom Pseudomonadati; phylum Pseudomonadota; class Gammaproteobacteria; order Pseudomonadales; family Pseudomonadaceae; genus Pseudomonas; species Pseudomonas sp. Marseille-Q3773. The sequence continues at coordinate 3,262,139 of NZ_OU745390.1, read as the reverse complement.
AAACGGCCGAATTTCACGTCCAGCGCGCCGTCGAAGTACTTCTGCCTGATCCACATCTGGGTCAGCCGCCAGGTTTCGCCGCGGCCCCAGACTTCCTGGGCCGAGGTGAAACCGCCGACGCGTGGGTCGTTGATGCGGTCGTTGCTGATGTTGTCGCCGTGGCGCTCGGTGATGGTCAGCTGGAATTCGCTGTCGTGCCAGCCGAGGATTTTCTCCAGGTCCAGATGGCTGCCGAAGGTGAACTGGTCGCTGTAGCGTGCGGTGCGATCGTGGTCGTAGCCGCCGTGCAGGTTGCTGCCCATCTCGCCGGTGTAGCCGAGGGTGAAGTCATAGCCTTTTTCCAGCAATTCGCTGCGGCTACCGCCCCAGTCGCCGAGCATCCATGGGGAGTCGCTGACGAACATTTCGCTGGCAGTGGCGGGGATTGCCAAGGCACTGAGGGCAAGGCCGATGTAACAGGTTTTGGGCAGTTGGAACATGAGATAGCGCTATCTTCTGATTATCGAATAAACGGCAAGCGCATCGAAGGGCAGGGGCCCTCGATGGAAATGGCGACAGGATCGGTTAAATGAAGCGTTTCAGCTTGCGGCGCGGAGGATATAGGGGAAGTTGCAAGAAAAAAAGACAAATTGTCGCAGTGGATTATTCCCCTACCGGTAACAATTGGTGGGGGAGGGGGGCTGCCGGCGATCGGGGCGCAAGGCGCCCCGCTATTTCAGAAGGAGGTACGCAGCCCGACTTCCACGCTACGCCCAGGGGCCGGCGCGATATCGCGCAGGATCGAGCTGGCATAGCGCACGGTCTGGTCGGTCAGGTTCTCGCCGCGGATGAACGCCAGCCATTGGCTCTGGCCGATCTCGAAGCGGTAGCCGACACTCGCCGCCAACGTGGTGTAGCCATCGGTGCTGGTTTCGTTGGCCGGCTTGCGATGCTGCGATGCGGCGTGCTGCACGTCGACTCGCGCCTGCCAGCGGTCCTGCTCCCAGACCAGGCCGCTGTTCAGGCGCAGTGGGGCGATGCGGGGCAGCGGCTCGCCACTGTCCAGGTTCTTCGCCCGCGTATAGTCGCCCGACAGTTCCAGTGCGAAGCTGCCGTAACGGTTTTCCAGCAGTTGCCAGCGGTCCTGGGCCTCGATGCCATAGAAGCGCGCCCGCACGCCCTGGTACTGGTATTCCGGTAAGCCGTCGTGGCCATGATCGTGGTCATGCTCATCGTGGTCATGATCATGACCCTCGCGCAGGTTACCGGTACCGATCAGGCCGATGTAGTTGCGGAAGTGGCTGTAGAACAGCCCGACGCTACCCTTGTGGGTACCGTTGTCGAAGCGCAGTGCCAGGTCCGTGGAAATGGCTTTTTCCTTGTTCAGGCCGGCATCGCCGACTTCGAAGGCACCCGTCGCCACGTGGGCGCCATTGGCGTACAGCTCGTAGAAGGTCGGGGCGCGTTCGGTGTAGCCAAGGTTGGCGGCCAGCGACCAGACCGGGTCGAGCTGGTACACCGCCCCTGAAGACAGGCTGAATGCGTTGAAACTGCTGGCGCTGTCGGCTGCCAGGAAGTTCTCGTTGCCCTTGGCGTCCGGGTCCACGCGAGTGTGCTCCATGCGGGCACCCAGGCTCAGGTTCAGGCGCTCGGTGGCTTGCCACTGCTCCAGCATGAACAGGGCCAGGCTGTCGGTGTCGGTGTGCGGGACGAAAGCCTCCTCACCCAGGGCGGAGAACTGGTTGCGGCTGACCTGTGCGCCGACCACGCCTTGCACCGGCCCGAGCGGCTGGTGGCGGGCTTCGATGCGTGCTTCGTAGCCCCGGTTCCTGAAGGTGGTATGGACCTCGCCTTGTTCTACTTCGCGGTGTTCGTAATCGGTGTAGCCAGCATCGACCTTGACCGAACTGAACGGGCCGTCGAGGTCGCGCAATTCGCTGGCGAAGGCATAGTGATCCTGCTGCATGTCCAGGCGCACGCCGGGCTCGGCCACCGAGCCGTAGTTGCTGTCGTAACGGCTGTACGACAGGCCTGCATAACCGTGGTCCCAATGGTAGGCGCCGCCCACCGCACCACCGTCCTGGCGGCCGTCGCTGTTCTCCAGACGATGTTTGCTGCCCGGCTCGTCGGCGTCACGCACGTTGGAACTGCGGGCATGACCGGGGATGCGTAGGTCATTGAACTGACGGCTGTTGGCATCCAGGTGCAGGGCGAAGGCACCGTTGCCAGCCTCAAGCTTGCCGGCGCTGCTGCGGGTGGTATCGGCGCCACCGTAGCGCAGTTCGCCGGCACCGTGGATGCCATCGATGGGGGCGTCCGGGATGCGGTTGTCGAACGTGTTGACCACGCCACCGATGGCGTTACCGCCGTAGAGCAGGGCGGCCGGACCGCGCACGATCTCGACCCGATCGACGGTGACCGGGTCCAGCGGTACGGCGTGGTCGTAGGACAACGACGAAGCGTCGAGGGCGCCGACGCCATTGCGCAGGATGCGAATGCGGTCGCCGTCCAGGCCTCGGATTACCGGGCGACTGGCACCAGGGCCAAACCAGGTCGAAGCGACACCAGGCTGCTTGTTCAGGGTTTCACCGAGGCTGCCGTGCTGCTGTTGCAGCAGGTCGTCACCTTCGAGCACGGTGCTGGGGGCGGCCAGTTGTCGGTTGCCAAGCGGGTTGGCGGTAATCACCTGAGGTTCGAGTTCCACGGCCTGGCTGGGCGATGCGGCCAGCCAGAGTGCGACGGCGAGGGGCGAAAGGCGAAGCGGTGTGTACAGCATGGGTTGGGGCGTTCCTTGGCGAGTGCTTATGTAATGTTACAACATAACATATTCATTTCAGCACACCGTTTTTGTCCTTGGCCAGCGGTTTTTCGGTTGATACGACTGATCCCGCCCGCCACTACACTCGTGTAAGGTGCGCATCTTTCCCACGGAGCACTGGCATGAGCACGGCCCAACACAACGCGCTGCACGGCAAGACCCTTGAACAGATCCTCACTGAACTGGTGGCGCACTACCAATGGCAGGGCCTGGCCGAGCGCGTCGATGTGCGTTGTTTCAAGAGCAACCCGAGCATCAAGTCGAGCCTGACCTTCCTGCGCAAGACCCCCTGGGCGCGGGAAAAAGTGGAGCAGCTGTACGTGAAACTGCAGCGCAGCGCCTGACATGCCACGCCGTCCCTGGCTGACCGGCATGGCCGTGCTGGGCTGGTTCGGCCTGACCGTGCAGGTGTATCTGGTGCTGCTGGCGCGTTGGCAGGAGCAGGCCAGCCTGATCGGTGGCCTGATCAACGTATTCAGCTACTTCACCGTATTGACCAATACGTTGGTGGCGACGGTGCTGAGTTATGCGGCGTTTGGCCGGGAAGGGACTGGCAAGCGCTTCTTTCTTTCGCCCTCAGTGAGTTCGGCGGTGGCCACCAGCATCGTGCTGGTGGCGCTGGCCTACAGTGTGTTATTGCGCCATCTGTGGCAACCGCAGGGCTGGCAGTGGCTGGCGGACGAGCTGCTGCATGACGTCATGCCGGTGCTGTTTGCCTTGTACTGGTGGGTCGAAACGCCCAAGGGCACGCTGCGGTTATGGCACCTGGCGGCATGGGCGCTGTACCCGATGGTGTATTTCGCCTATGCGCTGTGGCGCGGCAGCCAGATTGGCGTGTATGCCTACCCGTTCATCGACGTAGCAAGCCTGGGATATGCGCAGGTGTTGTGCAATGCCCTGGGGATGCTGGTGGGATTCTGGGGGATCGGGCTGGTGCTGCTGGGACTGGACAGGTGGGGTACGAGACGTTTACGCGCTCAGTTGTAGGAACGGCCTCGTGTCGCGATGGGGCGCGTAGCGGCCCCTTTCGCGCCACAAGGCCGCCTACAGGTCCGCAGTCCCATCGGCACGCCAGTAAGCCGCTGCCTTCAGTGCATCTTCAGGTACGCCCTTTTCCAGCAACAGCGCCTTGGCCTGGCGGGTCAGGGTTTTCTCCAGCGCCACCCAGCCGTACAACCGGCCTGGCGGCAAGCTCAGGTTCTTCACCAGGGCCAGCAGGTCTTCCTGGTGCCGACGTACCCAGATCACCTCCACCTGTGTCTTGCTCGGCAGTGGCTGGCGTTCCTGTTCGTCCTCGATCTGGATGACCGCCAGCACCTGGCGACCTGCGGGCAATTCCTCCAATCGGCGGCCAATGGCCGGAATGGCGGTTTCGTCCCCGATCAGCAAGTAGCTGTCGAAGATATCCGGCACCACCGTCGATGCCCGCGGCCCGGCGATGTCCAGCGTATGCCCGGGCGCGGCCTGAGCGGCCCAGGTCGAGGCAGGACCATCGCCGTGCAACACGAAATCGATGTCCAGTTCGTTGGCCACCAGGTCGACACGGCGGGGCGTGTACTCGCGCATCGTCGGCCGTGCGTCACCGTCCTTGCCCAGGTTACGGGCTTCGATGGCCCGCTGTTGCTCGGGCGTTTCGGCGAACAGCAGTTTGATGTGGTCATCGCTGCCCACGCTGGTAAAGCCCTGCAGCTCGGCACCGCCCAAGGTGATACGGCGCATGCGCGGGGTCAGTTCGGTAACCCGCAATACCTGCAAGCGGCGTTGGCGGATCTCGTGGTTGACGCGGTAGATGGTGTCACTCATGGGGTGTCTCCCTGACAGGCTCGGTCGGCCCGGCGGCGATGGCTTTGGCAGCATGGTTGAGCAGGTCGCGGACCCGCTCGATTTCTTCCGGCGTCCAGCGGCCACTGTGCATGTGCAGTGCATGGCGCAGGTTACCGACCGCTTCATGGATCTCTGGCGGGCGGTCGTGGCCGCGCAGTGCGCGTTTGCTGACCTCGATGCGCATGCGTACACCGTCCAGGGCGACAGCTTGTTCGGCCAGGGCGGTGCGGCCGGCATCGGTGATGGCATAGAGGCGTTTGCTGCCCTGCACCTGGCCGCTGATCAGCTCGGCCTCCTCGAGGAAATTCAGCGTCGGGTAGATAACGCCGGGGCTTGGGCTGTAGCTGCCATCGAACAGGTTTTCGATCTGGCGGATCAGGTCGTAGCCGTGGCCGGGCTGCTCGGCAAGCAAGGCCAGCATCAACAGTTTGAGGTCGCCAGGGGCGAATACGCGCGGGCCGCGTTCGCCACGGCCGGGGCGTCGCTCGAAAAGGTCGTGGGGGGAATGTTCGCGCATTGGGGCGGGGCTCCGTCGTTTGCGATATATCGTGAGATATTACTCAAGATATATCTAAAGACAAGCCTGTCATTGCGGATGATTATCATCTAATTCTTCGATGCATCCTGGTCCGAGTGGCCGCTCTGCGCTGCCACCTGCGGCAGCCTGCACTCATTCGGATTACCCGGTTGCAGGTATGGCATGAGGATCGGGGCCATGCCCTTGAGTACCTGGACCGGCAGCGCCGAAGTGAATGTGAAGGCTTCCGCCGAGCGCCCGGGCACGAACGCGGTCAAGGTGCCGAAGTGGTTGTCGCCCAGGTAGAACACGAACGTAGCGGTACGGTTCAGCGAGCGCGAGCCGATCAGACGGCCACCGGCGCCAAAACTCTCGATGCGGTTGTCACCGGTACCGGTCTTGCCGCCCATGACCAGCGGCGTGCCGTCCTGCAGCTTGAAGCTGCCGGAAATACGCCGCGCGGTGCCTGCATCCACCACTTGTGACATGGCACCTTTGAGGGCGCGCGCCACTTCCACCGGCAGAATCCGCACGCCCCGGTCCGGGTCGGTGATCAGCTTGGTCTCGTACGGTGTGTTGGCGGCGAAGTGCAGGGTGTCGATGCGCAAGGTCGGCAGGCGTACGCCGTCGTTCTGGATGATGCCGACCAGTTCGGAGAGGGCGGCGGGACGGTCGCCCGAGCTACCGATCGCGGTGGCCAGCGAGGGCACCAGGTGGTCGAACGGATAGCCCACACGCTTCCAGCGCTGGTGGATGTCGAGGAACGCTTCGATTTCCACCATGGTGCGAATTCGGCTGTCGCGGGCGCCCTGGTGGCGGCTCTTGAACAGCCAGCCATACACCTCCTGGCGTTCGAAGCGGCTGGCATTGACCATTTCAGTCAACGTCGAGCTGGGGTTCTTCAGCAGGTAGCCGAGCAGCCACAGGTCCAGGGGGTGGACCTTGGCAATGTAGCCCTGGTCAGGCAAGTCATACTTGCCCGGCCCATAGGCGTCGTACATCTCCGACAGTCGGCCGTCGGTCAGTTTGCCCAGGGCGGCCTTGTCACCCTTGAGGTGGGCGCGGACGAAGGCGTTGAAGGTTTCCTGCCCGGCCTCGGGGAACAGGTAGCGGTGCACCGCAGCCAGCCGTTGCGGGGTGACGCGCATGCTGTCGAGGAAGGTGTCCAGGCGTTGCTGCGAGGTCTTGCGCTGGTATTTCTTCCAGAAGCGCATCAGGTAGTTGGTGCCTTCCTTGTCGGCGAAACGGGCCAGATATTCCTGGCGGCGCGGGTCGCTGTCGTCCTTGAGCAACGGCAGGCGGTTGTACGGCTGCTGGTAGGTCACGTAGCGTACCAGGTCGCGCATCAGGCGGATGAACGGCAGGTTGATCGATTCGCGTAACGCGTCCTTGAGGGTCGGGTTGCGGCTGTTGTCTTCCTTGCGGAAGTTGTTGAACACATGCATGCCCCCGCCAGTGAAGAAGGCTTCGCCGGTGTTGGCCGAATACTTGCGCTCCAGCGCGGCATCGAGCATGGCGTCCAGGCTCTGGTTCTTGCTGTTCTGCGCGAGCCATTCCAGCGACCACTGGGTGATGCGGTCGAGTTCGGCAACTTCGACTTTCTTCAGCTCGGCGGCAGGTTTGCCGGCGTACTTGTCGTGCAGCTCGGCGATGATTTCCAGGTAGGTGGTGAGTACGCGCAGCTTGGCGGTGGAGCCCAATTCCAGCTTGCTGCCTTCGTTGATGTCGAAAGGCTGGTCGGTGCTGTCGGTTTGCACCCGCACCCGCGAGCCATCGGCAGTGCGCTCGAACAAGGTGAAGCTGTAGCTCACCTGGTCGGTGGTCCTGGGCGTCAGCAGACGCTCACCAATCAGCCCGATCTGCGCGGCGAACGCGGGGTCGGCAAGGTTCTTCAGGTACTGGCTGACCTGCACCTGAAGGTCGGCCTGCAGGGTGCTGGTGGCCGACAGGTCGAGGCGGTCAAGGTCGTACAACGGGCGGTTGAGCATGGCCGCCAGGCGATTGCGCGCCAGGCTGATACCCTTGTTGGTGACGATCGGCACGATGGTCGGTTGCGCCACCCAGTCGCGGTAAACCGCCTTGCTGGCCAATGCGGCGTTGGCCAGCGGCTGGTTGATGACCTGGTTGGCAGCCAGTACGCGGATGTGCGCATCGGTCAGATCCGCCAGCTCGATTCGCCCCTTGGACAGATAGTGCGAGGGGCGGCGTTGGGCAATCATCAATGACAGCACCTGGCGCAGGGCGAGACCGCGTGCGGCCATGCTCTCGGGGTCACTGGCGGTGGACATCAGGGCCTGGTTGACCTGGTCGAAATCGGCGCCATACCACACCCGCAGGCCCTCGGCCATACCGTGCACTTCGCCATGCCCAGGCACGGCCGACAGCGGCACACTGTTGAGGTAGTCACGCACGATGCGCTGGCGTGCCTCGGTGGTGTCGGGGCCGCCCTGGTAGGCACGCACGCTGGCAGAAATCATCTGGCGGATCTTTTCGGCACCCGACACGGTCAGGCCGTCCGGTGAATGGCGGTACTTTTCCAGCTGCGTGGCCAGGGTGCTGCCGCCTGCGGACTGGCCGGGCAGGGCCAGGTACTTGGCCACCTGGCTATAGGCGGCTTTGGCGAAGCGCGGCCAGTCCACGGCCGGGTTGTTGCGTGGGTCCTTGGTGTCGAGCAGGTCGCGGTTTTCGATGAACAGCAGGCTGTTGACCATCACTGGCGGGATCGATGCGAAGTCCGGATACAGGTGTTGCGGGTACTTGTACTGGTACAGCATGTCGCCGCGGCAATCGGTAATCGACAGCCCTGCCTGGATTTTCTCGATGTAGGGTGCAAACAGCCCATGCTCGACATAATTCATCAGCGCCGGCGAGAAGCGCACCTGCTCGCTGATCAGGTAGTCGCGCTTGAGCAGGCGCGGCAGGAATTCACCCAGGGCGCTGTAGCCCAGGCGTTTGTCGAACGGGCCCTCGCCGGGGTAGACGATGGCATCGCTGGGGCCTGGCTGCAGCGAATAGGTGAGAGTGGTTGCCAGCTTGCTGAATTCCCGCGATTGGAGGTTGGAGGTGCGGAACTCGTCATACGCAGCGAAGCCGATGGCCACCAGCGCCACCAGCAGGATGAGAATGATCAGCCGCCACCATAGCCGACGTTGACGGGGGGACTTGGGTTGTGGCGTCGCGGCCGGAGGTAGGTCGGGTGCTTCCGTTCTGGTTGGTTCCGATTGCCACAGTGCGCCCATAGTCTTCTATCCGGCCAGGTGTTTTCGTCTTGCTTGTCTGAAGCTTAGACGTTGAGCGGGGCAGGTGAAAAATTTGTAAGAAGCCGAGAAAAGTGCCGTGGGGCCATGCGGCTTTGGTGTGGGTTTCTTCGCCGGACGATGTTGCTATGGTGCCAGGGCGAGGGCCAGGACCGCCCTGTGTCCCGGAAAACTCGCTGATTATTCCGGTATATATAGCGAAAATCCCTACAACGGTGTTCCTATACTGCTTGCCCCTTCGCCCAGCCGGACGCTCTATTCCGGCACTCGAGCCGGCCCACAAGGCCAGTTCGGCAAGCCAACGCTAGGCCTATCGGCCTGGCCGGTGCTGCACGAAGGTCAAATCCAATAACAAAACGAGGTTGTATTGCTATGCCAGTCGGCAACCACCCTGCCCACGGCCAGGCCACTGATGGCGGCCTGCTCAAGCGTGAACTGGGCGAACGGCACATCCGTCTGATGGCGCTGGGCGCCTGTATCGGTGTCGGTCTTTTCCTTGGTTCGGCCAAGGCCATCGAAATGGCCGGCCCGGCTATCATGCTGTCCTACATCATCGGTGGCCTGGCCATTCTGGTGATCATGCGCGCCCTTGGTGAAATGGCCGTGCACAATCCTGTCGCCGGCTCGTTCAGCCGTTATGCCCAGGACTACCTCGGCCCGCTGGCGGGCTTCCTTACCGGCTGGAACTACTGGTTCCTGTGGCTGGTGACCTGCGTGGCGGAGATTACCGCGGTCGCCATCTACATGGGCATCTGGTTCCCCGACGTACCGCGCTGGATCTGGGCCCTGGCGGCGCTGGGCAGCATGGGCGCGGTCAACCTGGTGGCGGTCAAGGCTTTCGGTGAATTCGAGTTCTGGTTCGCCTTGATCAAGATCGTCACCATCATCGCCATGGTCCTCGGCGGTATCGGCATCATTGCCTTCGGCCTGGGCAATGACGGTGTGGCAATGGGCATCTCCAACCTGTGGAGCAACGGCGGCTTCATGCCGAATGGCGTCGCCGGGGTACTGATGTCGCTACAGATGGTGATGTTTGCCTATCTGGGCGTGGAAATGATCGGCCTGACCGCTGGTGAAGCGCGCAACCCGCAGAAGACCATTCCGCACGCCATCGGCTCGGTGTTCTGGCGCATCCTGCTGTTCTACGTCGGTGCGCTGTTCGTGATCCTGTCGATCTACCCATGGAACGAAATTGGCAGCCAGGGCAGCCCGTTCGTCATGACCTTCGAGCGCCTCGGTATCAAGACCGCCGCCGGCATCATCAACTTCGTGGTGATTACCGCCGCGCTGTCCTCGTGCAACGGCGGCATCTTCAGCACCGGGCGCATGCTCTACAGCCTGGCGCAGAACGGCCAGGCCCCGGCCGCCTTTGCCCGCACCTCGAAGAACGGCGTGCCGCGCAATGCGCTGCTGCTGTCGATCGGCGCGCTGCTGCTGGGCGTGCTGGCCAACTACCTGGTGCCGGAGAAAGTCTTCGTCTGGGTCACTTCGATCGCCACCTTTGGCGCGATCTGGACCTGGGTAATGATTCTGCTGGCGCAGCTGAAATTCCGCGCCGGCCTCAGCAGCGTCGAGCGCAAGGCACTTAAATACCGCATGTGGCTGTGGCCGCTGAGCTCCTATCTGGCGCTGGCCTTCCTGGTGCTGGTGGTCGGCCTGATGGCCTACTTCGAGGATACCCGCGTGGCGCTGTATATCGGCCCGGCGTTCCTGGTGCTGCTGACGGTGCTGTACTACGCGTTCCGCCTGGCACCGCGCCAGGAGCAGGCGCCAGCAAGTCCAGTCGCTTGACCCTAAAGCCCCGGCCTCAAAAGCCGGGGCTTTGCTTTCAGCTCCCGGCGTGATCAGCTTGCCAGTGTTAGCCGGGTCAGGCCTTGGGCCAGGATGGTCAGACTGATGCCCAGCAAGGCCAGGACCTTGATCAGGCACGAGCCATTGTGGTTGAGCCATGGAAAGCCGCCAGAGCCGGATTCCCAGATGGGCACGGCGAACAGAATCGACAGCGTCGCGATGAAGGTCAGTGCGCACAGCGCGCCTCCTGCTACTGCCGCCAAGCCGTCAACTGGCATTTCTGTCAGTAGTGCTGTTGTCTGGTTTCACCTAATTTGGCGCGAAAGCCAGACCGGGAAGGCTCGAACACGCATGGCACGCAGAATGCCGACATTTCTCAAATACCTGATCGTGGGCGTCTTCAATACCGCTATTCACGTGGCAGTGTTTGCCATGATGCAGCTGGAGGGCAATGACCAGGCACTCAGCAATCTGGTCGCTTTCATCGTGGCACTGTCGTTTTCGTTCATCGCCAATGCCCGGTTCACGTTCAGGGCGCCCGTGTCGCTCATGCGCTACTGCGTGTTCGTGGCAGGGATGGGCAGCCTCAGCGCGTCACTAGGGTATTTCGCTGACAGCCAGCGTTGGCCACCACCGTTGACCGTCGGGATGTTCAGCCTGATCAGCCTGCTGCTGGGCTTCATGTTTTCGCGATGGGTCTTCACGGAGAAGCGCAGATGGATATTTCGCTGATCGTGCCGGTATTCAATGAGGAGCAGGCGATCAGGCCGTTCTATGACGCGGTACGTCGGGCGCTTGCCAATCAGTCTGATCAGGTCGAACTGATCTTCATCAATGACGGCAGTCAGGATGGAACCGAAAAACAGATTCGCCAGCTGATTGCGGGTGATCCCGATGTTGCTCTCATTGACCTTTCGCGCAACTTCGGCAAGGAAGCCGCGCTGTTAGCCGGGCTGGAACAGGCCAGTGGCGATGCGGTCATTCCAATCGACGTCGACCTGCAAGACCCGGTCGAGGTGATTCCCCAGCTGATCGAACAGTGGCGGGCAGGCTTCGATGTCGTGCTTGCCAAACGTCGTGACCGTTCATGCGACAGTTATCTGAAGCGATACACGGCGGCGGGGTTTTACTTCCTGCTGAACCGCATTTCGCAGATTCGCATTGAGGAAAACGTCGGTGATTTCCGCCTGCTCGATCGCAAGGTCGTGGAGGTGATCAAGTTGATGCCCGAACAGCAATTGTTCATGAAGGGCATGCTGTCGTGGCCAGGGTTCAAGACCGCAGTGGTCGAGTATGAGCGCGCTTCGCGGATGGCCGGCAAGAGTCGTTTCAACGGCTGGAGACTGTGGAATCTGGCGTTGGATGGGATTACTTCGTTCAGTACTGTGCCATTGCGGCTTTGGACATACGTGGGCGGTGTAGTCGCATTGCTCGCGCTGACTTCAGCTGTCTGGCAGGTCATCGATAAATGGCTGCACGGCAACGCGGTGCCCGGATATCCCTCACTCATGACCGCTATCCTGTTTTTGGGAGGCGTGCAGTTGATCGGCATAGGTGTGCTGGGTGAATACATCGGGCGAATCTACATGGAATCCAAGCATCGGCCTCGCTATGTGGTGCGGGCCTTGGCAGGACAGCGTAGCAGTCGGCAGGCACGTTCGACCTTCAAGGAGGGCTGATGCGCATTCATGTTGACTGGCGAGCACGGTTGACAAGTTCGCTTGTTGTGGCGGGGATTCTGTTGCTGGCACTCGCTGTGCGGCTTCACCAACTTGACCTGCAAGTTGTCTGGTTCGATGAAGCTTACAGCGTATGGCTGGCTAGAATGCCGATAATCCGCGCAATATTCTTCACGGCCCAGGACGTTCATCCGCCTTTGTACTATCTGCTTTTACATGCGTGGATATCAGGCTTTGGCGATGGGGTCGTGGCTGTCCGTAGTTTTAGTGTCGTTCTTGGTGTAATGACGGTTGCAGTGGGTATGCTATTGGCGCATCGCATGGCCTCGCGACGCATCGCCGCGATGGCGGGGCTATTGTTGGCCATGTTTCCGATTGCTGTTTATTACAGCCAGGAAGTCCGCATGTATGCGTTGCTCGGCTTGCTCATGCTGTCTGCGGCCTACCTGTTGGTGTCATGGGCACAGCGGCAGTACACCCGTTACTTGCTGGGTTATTCGCTTTTGATGATTGCCGGTTTCTATACCCATTACTTTGCTGCTTTGGGGGCGCTCGCCAGCTGGATGTATGTTCTGTTGGCCCGGGCGCCGGGCGGGCGGCGCTTGATCAGCATGCACCAGTGGTGGTTCTTCAATCTGGCCATTGCCGTTGCTTACCTGCCGTGGCTTCCGACCTTGTATGAGCAGATCCATCACAATACCGGGAAGGTAAGTTGGATCGCGCCAGTGACGCTAGCCAGCATTCCGCAGAGCCTCTGGGTTGCATTCATGCTAGATGGCGATTCGTCGGTTGTTGGCGTCATGACGATGGTGCTGACGGTCCTGATCATTACAGCGGCCGCTCGGGTTGTTCGGCAAAACGGCGGGCCTCATAACCCTGGCGCATTACTGGTCATCTACTGCTTTGTACCTTTGTGTGCGGCATGGCTGTTCTCTCTTACCCTGCCGTTGTATATGGAGCGCTACCTCGTGTTTGCATTTCTGGGGTTACCCATATTGCTGGCGATAGCAATCAAGGGACTTCGATGGAAATGGCAGGTCACGCTATTCATCGCCTGCCTGCTCTTGGAGGGGGGCGGTCTGGCAAAATTGTACAACCGGGCGTTCAACTTGCGCGGTGGCAGCGAATGGGTCAACAACCGGTTTGATTACGTCATGGGCCAGGTTGCCGTGCGCTGGCGAGCCGGTGATGCATTGCTGATTGGTAACAACGTTTTCTGGTCGCTTACGATTGATTTCTACAATAAGACAGGTGTGGCACCGCTGGTTTACAGCGTTGATGAGCCCGATGCTGCCAACATGCTTTACCCGTCAAGGCCTGAACAAATCGTGTCGGAACCGCGGAGGTTGGCAAGCCACTACAAAAGAGTCTGGTGGGTGGCCAGTGGTGAAGCCACTGAGATCGAGAAACGGATGCTGCTGGATTGGGTCAAGCTGGAAGAGGTGGACAAGGGTGATTCTCGGGCACTGCTATTTGCAATGCCCGAGCAATCGGCACGAAACAACTGAGCGCTCAGGCTGCCATCGGCTCGAAACTGTCCGCCCGGGCCAGTTGCCACATGCGCGAATAGAACTGCCCGTTCACCTCGCCAGTCAGCAGTTCCCCCGGCTTCAGGAACACATGCATCTGCGAGAACAGCTTGATCTCGGTCGCGGAGATGCGCCGCACCAGGTGCTTGGCTTCCAGCTGTGCTGGATGCTCCAGGCCCGCTGCTGCAAGCATCTCGGCCAGCGCACGCAAGGTGTTGTGGTGGAAATTGAATACCCGCTGGGCCTTGTCCGGCACTACCAGCGCGCGCTGGCGCAGCGGGTCTTGCGTGGCCACGCCGGTTGGGCACTTGTTGGTGTGGCAGCTCTGCGACTGGATGCAGCCGATGGCGAACATGAAGCCGCGCGCCGAGTTGGCCCAGTCGGCACCGATGGCCAGCACGCTGGCGATGTCAAAGGCACTGACAATCTTGCCGCTGGCGCCTAGCTTGATCTTGTCGCGCAGGTTCAGGCCGACCAGGGTGTTGTGCACGAACAGCAGGCCTTCGCGCAACGGTACGCCGATGTGGTCGGTGAACTCCACCGGCGCGGCGCCGGTGCCGCCCTCCTTGCCATCGACGACGATGAAGTCGGGCAGAATGCCGGTTTCCAGCATGGCCTTGGCGATGCCCATGAACTCCCATGGGTGACCCAGGCAGAACTTGAAGCCCACCGGTTTGCCGCCAGACAGTTCACGCAGCCGGGCGATGAACTGCATCATTTCGATGGGGGTGGAGAAGGCGCTGTGGCGTGACGGTGAAATGCAGTCTTCACCCATCAGTACACCACGGGTTTCGGCGATTTCCCGGGTCACCTTGTGCTTGGGCAGGATGCCGCCGTGGCCGGGCTTGGCACCCTGGCTCATCTTGATCTCGATCATCCGCACCTCCGGACTGCGCGCCTGGGCGGCGAAACGTTCGGGGTCGAAGCGCCCATCCGGCGTGCGGCAGCCGAAGTAACCGCTGCCCAGTTCCCAGACCAGGTCGCCACCGTGTTCGCGGTGATAGGGGCTGATGCTGCCTTCGCCAGTGTCATGGTGGAAATTGCCCAGCTTGGCGCCCTGGTTGAGCGCGCGAATGGCGTTGGCGCTGAGCGAGCCGAAGCTCATGGCCGAAATGTTGAAGATCGACGCCGAATACGGCTGGCTGCACTGCGGCCCGCCGACCATGACGCGGAAGCTTGCCGGGTCGGCCAGTGGCGCCGGGCGCATGGAGTGGCCGATGAACTCGAATCCGGACTCGTACACGTCGATCAGGGTGCCGAAGGGTTTGTCGGAGGCTTCGTTCTTCGCCCGCGCATACACAAGCGAGCGCTGGGCACGCGAGAACGGCAGGGCATCGCTGTCGGCCTCCAGCAGGTACTGGCGGATTTCCGGGCGAATGGCCTCGACCAGGTAGCGGATGTTGCCCAGGATCGGGTAGTTGCGACGCACCGCATGGCGTTGCTGCAGCAGGTCGGACAGGCCAATCAGGCTGAGGACGGCGCTGGTCAGGGTGAAAGGCCACAACCATTCATGATGGATGAACGGCAGGCTCGCCAGGGTGAACAGCACACAGGCGGCGAAAAAGGCATAGCGGCTGAGAAGTGACAGGCTCATACAGGGTCCTTGCGATGGCGCGGTCAGGCTCAGGGCCTGGGGCAAACCCCGACCATAGCCAAGTTGCAAGGCTGTGCAAAATTAAATCGAGGTAGCGAGCAGCATGCCCGCGTTGCTACAGGCCGGTTGAGAGCACGTCAGAGTGGGGGGCGCAGCAATTTCTGCCGCCAGCTTTCCTGCTCCTGGGCCGGCGCCTCGACCAGGAACGAATAGCGTCCGGCCACCCGAACTGCCACCGCCACGCCATCGCGATACAGCAGGCGGTTGCCAGCGACCGCCGGCACCTTCGCCCCCGGCAACAATGAACCGATCAGGTTCAACGGGTCACTGGCGCTTACTGCTACCAGCGCCCCGTCCTGCTCGCGCCGGCGTACCTGGCGCAGCAGCGCTACCGCCTCCGGCAAGGCGAACTGTTCCCCCGCCAACCCGGCAATGAAGCGCCCGCCACGAATCTCGCCACGCGCCTCCAGCCGGTGGTAGCAACGCAGCAGCTCGCGCCATGGCGGCAGCACGTCGCTTTCGCGGTCCAGCAGGCGCCAGCAGACCACACCATAGCGTCTCAGCAAGGCCCGGGCGATGTGCTCCAGGCGCTGGTTTTCTTCCACCTCACCGCGGCGCAACAACGCCCAGCGCCCGGCATTGGACATGCTGCTGGACAGCGGCGGGTGGCCACGTCTGCTGTTGCGGGATGAGCGCTTCGCCGCTGGGGTGATCAGGCTGCGCAAGCCGGTGAAGCTGTCGGCCCCGGCAAGGCCGGCGCCCACCAGCTCTTGCAAGGCCGCCTCGAGTTCGCTGGGCAGCAGGTGGGCATCGTGGCTCAGCTCGTCGAAGAACAGCGCGCCCTGTGCCTGCAATACTTCGTGCACGCGTTGCGCCCGCGCGCCGAGGCTGCCCAGGGCGGGCACCGGGGCAAGGCTGCGCCACACGTTCAGGTGCTGGCGTGGTAGCAGCACCAGCGGCGTGCTGGCCAAGGTGCTGCTCGACACCGTCGTCGCCAGGCGGCTCCAGGCAAACTGCCCGCTGCGACAGGCATCGTCGAGCCAGTGCGGGCTGTAGTCCTCGATACGAGCCGGCAGCAGTTCGGCCTCCCAGGCGCCGGCCGCGCTCGGAAAGCCTTGCAGCTGGCCCAGCACCTCGGCAACGGCGTCCGGTCCGCGCAGGCGGTGGCCATCGGCCAGGTGCTGCCAGTCGAACAGAAAGCGCATGAAGTCCTGCAGGCTGACCGGCTCGATTTCCCGGCGCAGGCGTTTGACCGTGTAGCGGTGAATGCGCGCCAGCAAGTGGCGCTCGCACCACTGCAGGTCGCTTGTACCCGGGCTGAAATGGCCGCGCAGTACATAGCCTTCAGCTTCCAGACGGGCCAGGGCCTGTTCGATGGCCTGCGCCGGCTTGCCCAGCGGTGCGGCAATCTGTGCCTGGGTCAGCGGGCCGTGGCCGCTGAGACGGGCGCGCAGCAGTTCGACAAGCGCGTTGTCCGCTTCGGTAGCCTGAGCGAAGCCGGGCAAAACCGCCAGCGCCGGCTCCAGCCGGGCACCGGGGTACAGCGTGTGCAACAGGCCCAAGCGTTCGCGCGCCAGCCACAGCCCTTCTTCCACCAGGCGCATGGCCCGCCCGGCTTTGGCCAACTGGCGCAACAGCATGTTCCAACTGGCGTTTTCCCGCACTTCGTCCTGGCTGATGACGCCCAGCCCCATCAACGCTTCATGCATTTCGTCGGCATTACCGGGCTGTGGCCAGGCCTCCGCGGCCACGGCAGCAATGGCATCGGCATCCAGCGCGCCCAGGTCGTCGCCGCTGTGTACCTCGTTCCAGCGCCGGTTGAGCACGGCCTGGGTGCGCCGCTCTTCCAGCGGGGCGTCATCCAGGAAGGCATAGGGCCGGGCATTGAGAATGGCCGAAGCCAGCGGCGAAGGGGCCGGCAGGTCGCGGCACAGCAGGCGCACCGCACCGCTTTCCATGCGCCGCAGCAGGGCCAGCCAGCCTTCGCTGTCCATCGCTTCGTGGAGGCAGTCATCCAGGGTTTGCTCGACCAGCGGGTGATCGGGAATCTGCCGCTCGCCGGTGATGTTTTCCAGGCAGGCGATCTGGTCGGGGAACACGGCGGCGACCAGGTCTTCGCTCTTTATCCGCTGGATCTGTGGCGCCACCTTGCGTCCGCCGATGAAGCGCGGCAAGGCCATGGCCACGCTGGCGTTCCAGCGCCAGCGTACGCCGAACAACGGCGCATCGAGCAGGGCCTGGACGAGGATCGGCTCGGCGCTGCGGCTGTTCAGGTAACGCCATACCTCGTCCAGTTCGAAACTGTGGCTGGTCGACAGCGACAGCACGATGGCGTCCTCGCTGGCGGCTGCCTGCAACTCGAAATTGAAGGTACGGCAGAAGCGCTTGCGCAGGGCCAGGCCCCAGGCGCGGTTAATGCGGCTGCCATAGGGGGAATGGATGATCAGCTGGGTACCGCCGGACTCATCGAAGAAGCGCTCCATCACCAGCGTCTCCTGCGAGGGCAGGGCGCCGAGCACTTCGCGGGTGCGGGCCAGGTAGTCCAGCAGCTGGCTGGCGCTGTCCTGGCCCAGTTCGAAGGTATCCTGCAACCACGCCAGCACCTCTGCCAGGTTGCCGCCGGCCTGCGCCAGGTGCTGGTCGATCTGCGCCTGTAGCCGCGCCACTGCGGCAGACAGCTCGTCACTTCGCCCTGGCGCCTCACCCAGCCAGAACGGAATGGTCGGCGGCAGGCCTTGCGCATCTTCCACCCGCACCCGCCCCGGTTCCACGCGCAAGATGCGATAGGAGGCGTTACCCAGCTGGAAGATATCGCCGGCGATACTCTCCACCGCAAAGTCTTCGTTGACGCTGCCGATGTTCAGCGCCTGTGGTTCGAGCAACACGGCGTAGTCGGCGTTGTCGGGGATGGTGCCGCCACTGGTCAGCGCGGTCAGCTGGCTGCCCCGACGGCCGCGCAAGGTGCCGCTGACTGCGTCGCGGTGCAGGTAGGCGCTGCGCACGCCCTGGCGGCCGTTATAACCTTCGGCGAGCATGCGCAACAGGGCCTGGTAGTGTTGCAGGTCGAGTTCGGCGTAGGGCGTGGCCTGGCGCAGGCAGTCGTACAAGGCCTGTTCGTGCCACGCCTGGTTGCTGGCCTCGGCAACGATCTGCTGGGCCAGGACGTCCAGTGGCGCCCGGGGTATATGGAGTTCGTCCAGCTCGCCGCGGCGGACGCAGTCGAGCAGGGCTACGCATTCGATCAGGTCATCGCGAGAGGTCGCGAACAGGCGCCCCTTGGGCACGCCATCGACCTGGTGGCCGGCGCGGCCAACCCGCTGCAGGAAGGCCGCGATCGAACCTGGCGAGGAGATCTGGCAGACCAGGTCGATGTCGCCGATGTCAATGCCCAGCTCCAGCGACGCGGTGGCCACCAGCACCTGCAACTGGCCACGTTTCAAGCGTTGCTCGGCATCCAGGCGCAGCTCCTTGGCCAGGCTGCCGTGGTGCGCGGCCACCGCCTCCTTGCCCAGCCGGTCGCTGAGGTGGCGGGTTATGCGTTCGGCCAGGCGCCGGGTATTGACGAACACCAGGGTGGTGCGGTGCTGCCGTGCCAGCTCGGCCAGGCGGTCGTAGACCAGGCCCCAGACATCGGTGGCCATCACCGCGCCAAGCGGTACCGGCGGCACTTCGATGGCCAGGTCGCGCTGCCGTGCATGGCCGACATCGACGATCGCGCAGGGGCGCCCGGTGCCGACCAGGAATTGCGCCACCCGTTCGACCGGGCGTTGCGTGGCCGACAGGCCGATACGCCGCAGTGGCCTCCGACACAGGGCCTGCATACGCTCCAGGGTCAATGCCAGATGGGCGCCGCGCTTGTTGCCGGCCAAGGCGTGGATCTCATCGACAATCACCGTATGCACGCTGGCCAGGCCCTCACGGCCCGAAGCCGAGCCCATCAGCACGTAGAGCGATTCGGGTGTGGTCACCAGGATGTGCGGTGCCAGCTTGCGCATGGCGGCGCGTTCCTTTTGTGGCGTGTCGCCGGTGCGCACGGCCGTGGTGATGCGCGGGGCGCTGAGGCCCTGTTCGACAAGCGCCTGGCTGATGCCTTCGAGCGGAGCCTGCAGGTTCAGGCGGATATCGTTGGACAGCGCCTTGAGTGGCGAAACGTAGATCACTTGGGTGTGTGCAGGCAGCTCGCCCTGGTGCTCCAGGCCCTGGCGGAACAGTTCGTCGAGCACGGCCAGGAATGCGCTGAGGGTCTTGCCTGAGCCGGTCGGCGCCGCCAGCAGCATCGACTGGCCGGCATGGATCAACGGCCAGGCCTGTGCCTGGGCATCGGTCACCGTGGCGAAGTGGCGACGGAACCAGGTGCGCACGGCGGGGTGGAACAGCTCGAGCACCGGGTGGTGTTTGGCGGGCAGGTTCATGTGCTGGTTATGGAGGGTACGGGGCGGGTTGGCAAGGGGCCGTTCGTCAGGCCGGCAGAGCAAACCTTGGGCCTTGTCAGGCCAATGGTCCCATGGGATTCTCCCCGGCCATTGATTCAAGTGAGCCGAACCCATGCCCAACACCATCCGCATCGCCGCCGCCCTGCTGATCGACCCCCAGGGCCGTACCCTGCTGGTACGCAAGCGCGGCACCCAGGCCTTCATGCAGCCCGGCGGCAAGATCGATGCTGGCGAAACCCCGGTACAGGCGCTGGTGCGCGAGCTGCATGAGGAACTGGGCCTGCGCATCGACCCGGCCCAGGCGGTGCACCTGGGCCAATTCAGCGCCCCAGCCGCCAACGAGCCCGGCTTCGAGGTGCACGCCGAACTGTTCCGTGTCGACAGCGCCGCAGCCGTGGTCCCGGCTGCAGAAATCGAAGAGGTGACATGGCTGGCCGCTGACCAGACACCCAGCATGCCGCTGGCACCTTTGACCCGCGACCTGATCCTGCCGATTTACCATCAGGCGCTCAACGCACCGCGCTGACCCCATCGAGGGTGGCAAACGAGGTGTCCTTGGCGGTCAACAGGAAGTCTCGCATGTACGGCGCATCGAGCATGTCGGTGCGCACTGCGGCGTAAAGCGTGGCGAACAGGCCTTTCTCGCCCAGGCGCTTGCCCTTGACGTAGCCGCGCGAGCTGTACTCATGCAGCGCCCAATGCGGCATGCCGCACACGCCCCTGCCGCTGGCTACCAGTTGCATCATCATCACCGTGAGCTCCGAGGTGCGCACGGCGGCCGGCTCGATGTCGGCCGGCTCCAGGAAGCGGGTGAAGATATCCAGGCGGTCACGCTCTACCGGGTAGGTGATCAGCGTCTGGTCGAGCAGGTCCTGCGGCACGATATAGGGCTTGCTGGCCAACGGATGCTGGTTGGCCACCGCCAGCATCGCCTCGTAGGTGAACAGTGGCACGTAAGTGATACCCGCCAGGTCCACCGGGTCGGAGGTCACCACCAGGTCCAGGTCGCCACGGGCCAGGGCCGGCAGCGGGGCGAAGGCAAAGCCGGAGGCGAGGTCCAGTTCCACTTCCGGCCAGGCATCCCGGAACTGGTCGATGGTCGGCATCAGCCACTGGAAGCAGCTGTGGCATTCGATGGCCATGTGCAGGCGCCCGGCGGTGCCCCCGGCCAGGCGGGCGATGTCCCGCTCGGCGCCGCGCAGCAGTGGCAGGGTGGCATCGGCGAGTTGCAGCAGGCGCAACCCGGCGCTGGTGAAGCGAATCGGCTTGGTCTTGCGCACGAACAGCGGCATGCCCAGGCGCTCTTCCAGCTCCTTGAACTGGTGCGAAAGAGCGGACTGCGTCAGATGCAGGCGTTCGGCGGCCTCCACCAGGCTGTCGGCCTCGCGTAGGGCATGAAGGGTTTTCAGGTGGCGGATCTCCAGCACAGCGACTCCGGGGGTTCAATCTGGGGGAAACAGGGAATGAGTTGAGTTTCCCTCATGTTGCACCCGCTGTCGACTGGGCGTTTGGTCACACCGTCTGGCGGGCGTCATCAAACTGTCACCGAACTGTGGCAGCGCGCCCGAACAGGATTCATCAGAATCGCGCTCTACTGGGGATCTGCATTCTGGTGTTTCTTTCATGCGGGCTTTTTGGCTATTTGTTTTCTTCGTACTCAGCGTACCTGCGGGATTCGCCGCGCAGCGCTGTGACGTCCGGGTGCCGGTGCAGCGCGCCGAACTGGGGGCAGTGAGCCTGGTCTACCAGAGCGTCGGCGCGCCGCGCGACCCTGCCTTGCTGCTGGTCATGGGCCTGGGCGGGCAGCTTATCCATTGGCCGGACGACGTGGTCGAGGCGTTGTGCCGCCAGGGATTCCGGGTAATTCGCTATGACAACCGCGATGTGGGCCTGTCGCGCTGGAACCAGCTGCCACCGTCGGCCAACCTCACGGTCGAGCTGCTGCGCTACAAGCTGGGGCTGCCGGTGGCAGCGCCCTATACCCTGACCGACATGGCGGACGATGGCTTGCAGCTGATGGACGCGCTGGGGGTGCGCCAGTTCCATGTGTTGGGGGTGAGCATGGGCGGCATGATCGCCCAGCACCTGGCAGCCATGGCGCCAGAACGTGTGCGCAGCCTGACGCTGGTGATGTCCAGTTCCGGGGCGGCGGGTTTGCCGGCGCCGGCCCCGGCGCTGGTGCAACTGCTGGCCCGGCGCAGCGCAGCGAACCGCGAAATGGCCATCGAGCAACAGGCCGACCTGCTGGCTGCGTTGGGCAGCCCAGAGGTGCCAGACGACCGTGCCGCCTTGCTGCGGCAGGCGGCGGAGGCCTATGACCGCGCCTTCAACCCTGAAGGGGCCAAGCGTCAGATCATGGCGATACTGGCCGAGCCGAGCCGGGTCGAGCTGCTCGACCAGCTACGCGTGCCGACCCTGGTGGTGCACGGCACTGCCGACCCACTGCTGCCGGTGATGCATGGCGTGCATCTGGCGGCGCATATCCAGGGCAGCCAGCTGCGCTTGATACCCGGGTTGGCACATCGCTTCCAGGAGCCGTTCAAGGCGCCGCTGCTGGGGGCGGTGTTGCCCTACCTTCAGGCACATCGGCAGGATGTCACGCATATCGCAGGGCTGTGAATTTCCCTGCTTCAAGGCTGATGTGCTGCTACATCGACTGCGTCAGCCGACCTGTCTCCGTGCGCAGCACTGCGGTTCGAGGTCAGCCGAGGCCGTATTTCTTCACTTTGTCGAACAGCGTGGTCTTGGCCATGCCCAGCTCCTGGCTCGCCTGGCTGAGGTTGCCGCCTGTACGTTGCAGCGCATCGCTGAGCAGGTTGCGCTCGAATGCTTCCACCGCCTCGGCAAAGCCCAAGCCCTGGCTGGCGCCACCGCTGGGGCCTTTCTTGAACGCCGGCAGGCCAAGGGCATAGCGTTCGGCCACGTTGCGCAACTCACGCACATTGCCCGGCCAGTCGTGCGCCATCAGGCGCGACAGGGTCTGGCTGTCCAGCGTCGGTGTCTCGCGGTCGAAACGCAGGGCCGACTGCTGCAGGAAGTGTTCGAACAGTTGCAGGATATCTTCGCGGCGCTCGCGCAGCGGCGGCAACTCCAGCGTCACCACGTTCAGCCGGTAGTACAGGTCGCTGCGGAACTGGCCGCTCTGGCCCATGGCATCCAGGTCGGATTTGGTGGCAGCGATCACCCGGCAATCCACCGCAATGCTCTGGTTCGAACCCAGCCGCTCCAGGGTGCGTTCCTGCAGTACGCGCAGCAGCTTGATCTGCAGGTTGATCGGCATGCTTTCCACTTCGTCGAGGAACAATGTGCCGCCGTTGGCGTGTTCGATCTTGCCGATGCGCCTTTTGCCGGCCCCGGTGAAGGCGTTGGCCTCGTGGCCGAAGATCTCGCTTTCGAACAGGTTCTCCGGCAGGCCACCACAGTTCAGGGCCACGAACGGCTGGCTGTGGCGGCGGCTGAAATCATGCAGGCAGCGGGCGACCAGTTCCTTGCCGGTGCCAGTCTCGCCTTCGATCAGCACGTTGGCCGAGGTATCGGCCACGTTGGCAATCAGCTCGCGCAGCTGTTGCATGGCCGGCGAGCGGCCAATGATGCGCCCTTCGAGGCTGCTTTGCTCCGCCAGCTGGCGGCGCAGGGCTACCACTTCGCGCGACAACCCGCGCTGTTCGAGGGCGCGGCGCACCACGTCGACCAGCCGCTCGGGGGAGAATGGCTTCTCCATGAAGTCGTAGGCACCGTTGCGCATGGCACCGACCGCCATGTCGATATCGCCGTGGCCGGTGATCAGCACCACCGGCAGGCTGCGGTCGCGGGCCTTGAGGCGGTTGAGCAGCTCCAGGCCATCGATGCCCGGCAGGCGGATATCGCTGACGACGATGCCGGCGAAGTCGTCGCCGATGCGTTCCAGCGCCTGTTCGGCGCTGCCCACGCCTTCACAGGCGATGTCTTCCAGGGCCAGGGCCTGTTGGCAGCCGAGCAGCACATGCGGGTCGTCTTCGACGATCAGGACGGTAAGAGGCGCTTGGTTCATGGATGCTCTGCCGATTCGCTAGGGGGGGAGACCAGCGGCAGGGCCAGGACGAAGGCCGTACCGCCGCTGGCGGGATGCTCGACGTTCAGGCTGCCCTTGGCGGCGGCGGCAAGGCTCGCCGACAAGGTCAGGCCCAGGCCCAGGCCGTGTTCGCCCGGTTTGGTGGTGAAGAAAGGTTCGAACAGGTGCTTGCGCGCCTCGCTGTCGATACCGTGGCCGTTGTCGCGCACCTGTAGACGGTACTTGTCACCCTGCAGCTCACCTTCAAGCCACAATTGCGGCGCTGGTTGCGTCGCCATGGCATCCAGGGCGTTACCGATCAGGTTGACCAGTATCTGTTCCAGGCGGGTCTGGTCGATGGCCAGTTGCTGATCCTCGAACTGGTTGTGCACCTGCAGGTGGCAGGCGCTGATGCGGTTGGCCAGCACTTGCAGGGTGGCGTCGACCGCCTTGGCCAGCGAGGCCTGGCCACTGTCGTCGCCGCGTCGGGCAAACGAGCGCAGGCTGGCGGTGATGCGGCCCATGCGGTCAATCAGGTCGTTCATGGTACGCAGGTTGGTACTGGCGGTTTCCAGCGCACCACGTTCGAGGAAGCGTACGGTGTTGCCGGACAAGGTGCGCAGCGCCGCCAGCGGCTGGTTCAGTTCATGGGCAATGCTGGTGGACATCTGCCCGATGGCGGCCAGCTTGCCAGCCTGTACCAGTTCATCCTGGGCGTGGCGCAGGGTCTGCTCGGCATGCCGGCGCTCACGAATCTGGCCTTTCAGGCGTTCGTTGCTGGCACGCAGGTCGGCGGTGCGCTCGGCAATCCGTCGCTCCAGCTGGCTGTTGGCTTCCTGCAGGGCCTCGCGGGCTGCCAGGCGGGTGGCGATCACCTTGCGTCGCTCGTTCCAGGCAATGCCGAGGATCGCCAGCAGGGCGAACGCCACGCCCACCAGAATACCCTGCACCATGGATTCGCGGCGCAGGTCCTGCAACGGGGTCAGCAGGGTGAAGTGCCAGGGTGTATCGGCCAGGCGCCGGGTCTGCGCCAGGTAGGCCACCTCGCTGGGCTCGCCCTGTGCGGTTTCGCTGTTGGCCGGGAAGGTCAGTTTTTCCACGCCATCGGCCAGGATTTCCCGGGCCAGCGGTTGCAACTCGTTCAGCGGCCACCAGTAGTATTGCAGGCTGCGCGCCAGCCGCTCCTTGATCTGCGGGGTCAGCGGGCGCACCGACTTCAGGCGCCGCGCCGGGTCGCTGGAAAGGATGATGATGCCGTTCTCGTCGCTGACGAAGGCTTCCAGGCGGGCACGTTGCCAGCGTTCTTCGAGGGTATCCAGGCGCACCTTGATCACGGCCACGCCAATGATCTTGCCGTGCTCTTCCAGGCCATGGGCCAGGTAGTAGCCGGCTTCGCCGGTGGTGCTGCCGATGCCGTAGAAGCGCCCGGGCTCGCCGCGTACGGCGGTCTGGAAATAGGCGCGGAACGACAGGTCCTCACCGAGGAACGAGTCGGCATCACGCCAGTTGCTGGTGGCCTGCACCCGGCCATTGGTGTCGAGTACGAAAATAGCCCGACTGCGGCTGCGCCGGTTCAGGCCTTCGAGGTATTCGTTGACGGTCTGACGCGAACCGCCGTCAGGGTCGGTGAGCAACTGCGAGACGCTGTCTTCCAGCTCGAGCAGGCTCGGCAGGTAGGTGTACTTGCTGATTTCGCTTTCGACCGTGCGCGCATGCAGTTCCAGCTGGCGCTCGCCATTTTCGCTGAGCATGCGGATGCCGTTGCTCTCGCTGATCAGGTAGCCAGCCAACCCCAGGCCGACCATCAACAGGATGATCAGCGGCGGCAACAGCAATTGACGAAGCAGGCGGGATTTCACGGCAGGCTTGGCAGGGAGAAGAAGCGAAGGATCGCATTTCATCACAGTGGCCTTGTCACGACCAGCGCCACTGCCGCAAAGGGCAGCGGCGCCGACCGGTTCAATGAAGCAAAATCAATGCTGCAGGATCTTGCTGAGGAAGTGCTGGGTACGCTCGTGGCGGGCGCTCGGGTTACCGAAGAAGTCTTCCTTCTGGCAGTCCTCGATGATGTTGCCCTTGTCCATGAAGATCACGCGGTTGGCCACTTTGCGGGCGAAGCCCATTTCGTGGGTCACGCACATCATGGTCATGCCCTCATGGGCCAGCTCGACCATCACGTCCAGCACTTCGTTGACCATTTCCGGGTCCAGGGCCGAGGTCGGCTCGTCGAACAGCATGACGATAGGGTCCATCGACAGCGCGCGGGCGATCGCCACGCGCTGTTGCTGGCCACCGGAGAGCTGGCCGGGGTGCTTCTTGGCGTGGGCGCCGAGGCCGACGCGGTCGAGCAGGGCCAGGCCCTTCTTGGTCGCTTCCGCCTCGCTGCGGCCAAGCACCTTGCGCTGGGCGATGGTCAGGTTTTCGGTGATCGACAGGTGCGGGAACAGCTCGAAATGCTGGAACACCATGCCAACCCGTGAACGCAGCTTGGGCAGGTTGGTCTTGGGGTCGGCGATCGAGGTGCCGTCGACCACGATGTCACCTTTCTGGAACGGCTCCAGGGCGTTGACACACTTGATCAGGGTGGACTTGCCCGAGCCCGACGGGCCGCAGACCACCACCACTTCACCCTTTTTGACCTCGGTGCTGCAGTCGGTCAGTACCTGGAAGTCCCCGTACCACTTGTTGACGTTCTTGATGGAAATCATACGGCGATCCTTTTTTGCAGGCGCTTGACCAGCCACGAAGCGGAGAAGCTGATGAGGAAATACACGACACCGGCGAAGATCAGGAACTCATGGGAGCGCCCGATGATGTCACCGTTGGAGCGTGCCGAGTTGAGGAAGTCCACCAGGCCCACGGTATATACCAGCGAGGTGTCCTGGAACAGGATGATGCTCTGCTGCAGCAGCAGCGGGGTCATCTTGCGGAAGGCCTGGGGCAGGATGATCAGGCGCATGGTCTGGCCGTAGGTCATGCCCAGCGCCTGTGCGGCGCCCATCTGGCCCTTGGAGATCGACTGCACGCCGGCGCGGACGATTTCGCAGAAGTACGCGGCCTCGAACATCATGAATGCCACCACGCACGAGGTGAAGGCACCGACCGGGGTGTCCTCGCCGGTAATCCAGCGCAGCACGAACGGCACCGCCAGGTAGAACCAGGTGATGACCAGCAGCAGCGGGATCGAGCGGAAGTAGTTGACGTAGGCACCGGCCAGGTTCGACAGCAGCTTGTTCGACGACAGGCGCATCAGGGCCAGGATGGTCCCCAGCACAATACCGCCGACCACACCCATGATCATCAGCTGCAGGGTCATGACCATGCCTTCCCACAGGGCGGGCAGGGCCGGGATGATTTCGCTGAAATCCATGTCCATTTATTTGCCCCCTACGGAAATCAGGCCGGGCACCGAGACTTTCTTCTCGACCATGCGCATCAGCAGCATCAGGCCCATGTTCAGGGTGAAGTAGATCAGCGTGGCCAGGGTGAAGGCCTCGAACAGGTTGGCCGAGAATTCGGCGGTCTGCTTGGTTTGTGCCAGCAGCTCCATCAGGCCGATCAAGGATGCCACCGAGGAGTTCTTGAACACGTTCAGGAATTCCGAGGTCAGCGGCGGAATGATGATCCGGTAGGCTTGTGGCAGCAGCACGTTGGTGTAGATCTGCGGCAGGCTGAAGCCCATGGCGCGGGCAGCGGCTTCCTGGCCGCGGGGCAGCGCCTGGATACCAGTACGCACCTGCTCGCAGACACGCGCGGCGGTGAACAGGCCCAGGCAGATGACCACGCTGATCAACGCCGAAGTGGTCGGGTTGAGGTCCTGCTTGAACCATTCCTGCAGCCCTTCGGGCAGCAGGTCTGGCACCAGGAAGTACCAGATGAACAGCTGCACCAGC
The DNA here is from genome assembly GCF_916618955.1 of Pseudomonas sp. Marseille-Q3773. Lineage (NCBI taxonomy): Bacteria > Pseudomonadati > Pseudomonadota > Gammaproteobacteria > Pseudomonadales > Pseudomonadaceae > Pseudomonas > Pseudomonas sp. Marseille-Q3773. The sequence continues at coordinate 3,234,795 of NZ_OU745390.1, read as the reverse complement.
AGCGGCACGTTGCGGAACAGCTCGACATAGGCGGTGGCGATGCCTGATACCAGACGGTTCGGCACGGTACGCATGACGCCAAGGATCGAACCCAGCAGCAAGGCGATGATCCAGGCAGAGATGGCAATGGCAATGGTCCAGCCCAGACCGGTGACGTACCAGTCCAGATAGGTCTCGCTGCCCACGCCGGTGGACTTGAAGAACACGCCCCAGTCCCAGTTGTAATTCATCGGGATTTCCCCTCAGACGGTTGTTTCACGGGCACCTTCCAGCATCCGAGGGCACACGGCCCTCGGATGAAAGGTTAGACACTAACGGGTGGCCTGCCTGTTCAAATGGCGCTTTGCAGCGCAACAGGCCACGGGCTGGGGGTCAGGACTTCTTCTCGTCGGCGGCCTTGTCGGTCGGTTCGGCGATCAGTTTCTTCAGCTCGTCGCTCATCGGGAACTGCAGGTTCAGGCCCTTTGGCGGGATCGGCTGCTGGAACCACTTGTCGTAGCTCTTGTTGACTTCGCCGGACTTGAAGTAAGCGACGATGGCGTCATCCACGGCCTTCTTGAAGGCGGCGTCATCCTTGCGCACCATGCAGCCGTAGATTTCGTACGACTGTGGGGTGCCGGTGATGACCCAGTCCGACGGCTTGCGCGCCTTGGCCATTTCGCCGGCGAGCAGGGCGTCGTCCATCATGAAGGCCACGGCGCGGCCGCTTTCGAGCATGTTGAAGGCTTCGCCGTGGTCCTTGGCGGAAATCACGTTCATCTTCATCTGCTTGTCGGCGTTCATCGCCTTGAGGATGCGCTCGGAGGTGGTACCGGCGGTGGTCACCACGTTCTTGCCGGCCAGGTCCGGGAAGTCCTTGTAGGCTGGTTGACCATCCTTGACCTTGGTCAGCAGGCGGGTACCGACTTCGAAGATGCCGACCGAGAAACCAACCTGCTGCTGGCGCTCGACGTTGTTGGTGGTGGAGCCGCACTCGAGGTCGACGGTACCGTTCTGCACCAGCGGGATGCGGGTCTGCGAGGTGACGAGGTTGTAACGGACCTTGATGTCCGTGCCCAGCTGCTTCTTCAGGGCCTCGACGACAGCCAACTGGATGTCATGTGAGTAGCCCACCGGCTCGGGCTTGCCGGCCAGGTAGGAAAACGGGATGGAGGAGTCGCGGTGGCCCAGGGTGATGGTGCCCGAGTCCTTGATCTTCTTCAGGGTGCCGGTCAGTTCTTCGGCCATGGCCGGCGAAGCGATCACAGCGGCCGCAATGGCGGCGCCCAGCAATTGACGAACGATGCGCATCAAATTTTCCTCGACATGTTTGTTTTTTTTATGGAGCCGTTGGCGGACTCTTCGTTCAACGAATACAGCAAGAAGCGGTGTGCATTCGGCTGACAAGTGTAGAGCATGAGTCGTGCCAAGCCCTGCTTCCGATGATAGCCCTGCGTAAACACTGGGGTTGAAGGGTTTTTGACGTGAGCGTGACCGATTTCGCTTTCGGTTGGCCGAACAAGTGTTCCTGGCTCGTTCGGAAAACCGAATGAAGGGGCTGTTGCCTGCGCGCAGGGGCGCAGCCGCCAGCACTATGTAACGCGCCTGGCAGCACCCGGGATGTTCCACTGGCCTTTTCAGCAGAGGCCAGGACCATGCCCAACCCGTTTTCGCCATCCTCCGTCGACCACCTGATCGCCGAGCGTTTGCCAGGCTGGCTTGGCGATGCCAGCCCGGAACACCTGCGCGGCCTGCACCGTGCGCTCAAGGCGCAGCAGGCGAGCGTTGAAAGCATGACGAACCTGTTGGCGGCTTTACCGAAGCTCGATGTGCTGGCACAGCACCGGCTGCAGCGAGCATTGCTCGAACGGCAGGGCCTGCAGGTCAACGTGCGCAAGGCGCAGGTGTTCACTGCGCAGCAGGTAGCGATGCCTTCGGCTGCCGAGAAGCTCTACCAGCCACTGGTCACGTTCAGGTCCCGCCAGAGCCTGCTGGCGGCTGCACTGCACAACTACCAGGCGGAGGAAACCCGTCCGTCGACCCTGCGAGAGGCGTACCTGCTGGATGAAAATGGCAGGCGGCTGGCGCTGTCTTTCGAAGACTTCGCCAGACTTTGTCGGGACATTGATATCGGCGCGTGCTACCAGGCGGAGCTGGCCAAGGTCCTGCGGCCCAGGAGTGGCCGCGGGCAGCCCGAGGGGGAGGCGCGACAGGCCGTGGAACGTATCTTCGAAGACAGTTTGCGCACGCGGCTGGATTGCGAGGCGCATGAGGCAGTCGTGCGCGGCCGGCTGGACGAGGCTGCCTTCCAGGCGCTGTGCCCGGTGCTCGGGCTGGCCGAGGCAGGTAGCGCATCGGCCGCTGTCACCGCCCGTCAGCTGTACCTGCTGGGCAAGCCGGTGGTAGGTGTGCTGACCCTGGAGTCGCCTGCAGGCGTGATCGCCTGGATCCCTGGCGACCCTGAAGCCAGCCTGCGCACATACCGCTCCTGGAACGACCTCTACGACAGCTTCGCCAGGCGTTTGCGAAGGCGCTCGTTCCGTACCTTTTTCGCACGCTTCATCAAGGCGCAGGATCAGCAGGCCTTCGATAGCCAGGTTGCCGCACTGCTGGCGAATACCAACAGCGCTGCTGCGATCGAACTCGACGGGCGCAACTTGCCGCTTGCAAAAAACGTATTCGCCCAGGCTGCCACGATGCAGATCGACAAGTTGTTTGCCGATGCCCGCTACCTGGCGGTGCCCACCGGGGATCTGGACCTGCTGCTGCAGCACCAGCGCGTTCTTGGCATGCTCTCGGCAGGCTTCGATCTGCTTGGCATCGTCGGCATGTTCATCCCGGTACTGGGTGAGCTGGTCATGGTCATCAGCGCCCTGGCGCTGGCGGACGAAGTCTATGAAGGTTACAAGGACTGGCGCCTGGGCGATCGCCAGGGCGCCCTCGACCACCTGTTCGGCGTAGCGCAGAACCTGGTGCTGGCTGGCGTCATGAGCGGTGTCGCGCACGTCGCGGCACGCGTGCCATGGGTGGATGGGTTGATGCCTGTAGCCGATGCCGCCGGGAAACTGAAGCTGGCGCGCGCAAGCGGGCTTCTTCACCACGAGCAAAGCGCGGCGGAACTCATGGCCGGCCTGCAGGGCAATGCCCTGACGAGGCTGCTCGAAAGCGATGCGCAGTCTCTGCTGGATATCACCGGTATCGGCATCGACCAGCTTCGCCGCCTGTGCGTCGAGAATGGCCGCCCACCGGCCAGGCTGTTGGATATTCAAGAGCGCATGGCAGCTTGCAGGGCCTATCCGACCTTGTCGGGCAGCGCCTTCGATCACAAGCTGGCGAGCCTGCGCGAGGCCCCCAGCGGTGACCAGGGACTGCTGGTCAAGGCCTTCACCGGGCTCTCGGCCCGCGGGGCGCAGGAGATCATCGACCAGTCCCCGTCAGCGCAACTGGAAACCTTGCAGGCCACCGGACGGGTACCCCTGGGGATGGCGGAGCGGGCGCGCTGGTACCTGCGCGACAGCCGGCTGGATCGAGCCTGCCTGGGCATTCGCCTGGCGCAAGCGGTCAACGCCGATACCGAACAGCTGGTCCTGGGGCTGGTGGACAGGCACATGGCCTGGCCGGCCACGCAACGCATTGAATTGCGCTCGGGCGGCAGCGAGGGGCCTTTGCTGTACCAGACCGATGGTGCAGGTTCCGCAGAGGTGCGCATTCTCGTCAGGCATGAACAGCGTTATGCCTGGGCAGGCGACCAGGCGGCGCTCGCACGAGGTGGCGATACCCTGCTGGAAAGCCTGTTCAATGGCCTTGACCACCGGCAGAAACAGGCCATCGGGCAACCGGAGCCAACCGTCAGGCATTTCCGGCAGTGGTTGCTGGCAGCTGCCCGGGATGATCGCCAGCAGGCCGCCCGGTTGCTCGGCCTGCCAGTTGTCGGCGCCGGTGTGCGGCCTCTGCGGCGTTTTGCTGACGGGCGTCTCGGTTACCCCATGAGCGGGCGTGCCGAGAGCAGCCAGCAAGCGATCCGAAGGGGGATTCACCAGATCTTTCCCACACTCAGCGAAATGCAGCTGGATGCGTACATCGAGGCCGTGAGGGCGCGTGGCGAGAACCTCTGGAACCACCTGCAAAGCCTGAACCGGCAACTGGAACTGCTGCGCGCAAGCCTGGCCGAATGGCAGGCCCGGTGGCGGTCGCCGGTCGATGCCATTCGCAGGCGCCGGGTGGCGGACACGCTGCGGCGCAGTTGGCGCCGCAAACTGGTGGATGTGAACGATGACTACGAACTGACCATCGATGGCGAGCGGGTCGGCTCCCTGCCTGGCTTACCGCCAGGCGTGGACTTTGTTCATGTCAGGCGTCTGGTGCTGCGGAACATGGGCCTCGAGGCACTGGACCCGGACTTTCTGCGGCGCTTCCCCAATATCCTGGAGCTGGACCTGAGCCATAATCGTCTGACGCAGGTGCCGCCAGGTATCGAATCGCTGATCCAATTGCGGCGCCTGAACCTGGCCAATAACAGCATAACGATCGACTCGGCTGCCAATCAGCGCCTGGCGCAGTTGTCGCTGCTCAACTCGGTGGAGCTGAGCTTCAATCCTGCGATGCGGGCGCCTGACTTGTCCGGGCTGCTTCATGTTCGCAATGTGCACCTGCGCGCCGCTCAGCTGGTGGACTATCAAGAGTTGCTGCGCGGAGCCTCCTGGCGCGCCTTGATCGATGCACGCCACAACCGTATCGAGGAAATCCGGCGCGAGCTGCACGGGCTCGATCTGCGCCTCACCCGCCTGGACCTGCACGACAACCCGCTGGATGAAAGCAGCCAGCAGCAGGTCGACCGGCTGCGGGGTGGCGCCAGCCCAGGGGCACCGGGCAGTTCACAATACAAGCACGAGGACGCGGACGAGGCCGTGCGCAGTCGCTTGTGCGAGGCCTTCGACCCGATGCTGCGGTTGAGGCGGGAAGCCACGTGGGACAGGCTTCGGGAAGAGCCTGGGTCGAGTGACCTTTTTCGTTTCATTGCCGACTTCAGTGCCGGCGAGGACTTCGAAGAAAATCCAGGCCACTACCGCAAGCGGATCTGGCGCATTCTCGATGCTTGCGAGCAGAACGAGGTGCTGCGCGAGGTGCTGTTCCGCGAAGCGGCCGGGCCTCGCACCTGCGAGGACCGCCTTTTGCTTACCCTCGGCCAGCTGGAAATCGGCATACTCGTCGAGCAGGGGGTGGCGGGACTGGCACCGGCAGCGGCGGAGCGCAGGCTCGTGCGCCTTGGCCGCCAGCTGTTCCGTCTGGACATGGTCGATGGCATTGCCACCCGTCACGCCGCCAGGCTTGAGGCCGAGGGCCACTTGTCGGTGGATGAGATCGAAGTGCGACTGTTCTACCGGACCCGACTGGCGGTGGCGCTGGACCTGCCGCTGCATGTCGACGAGATGCACTACGCGCAATTTGCACATGTCAGCCAGCGTGATCTGACGTCCGCCGAACTGGAGGTCATTCAATCGGAAACACCGGCTGTGGTGCTCGAGTCCCTCGCCCATCGGCCGTTCTGGCAGCGCTACGTGAGGCGCCGCTACACGGAGCGTTTCGAAGCGTTGGCGACGCCCTTCCACGAACGCCTGGCGGCTTACGAGCAGCAGGCGCAGAGCCATGGCGAGCAAACCTATATCGAGAGCGCGCATGCCCTGATGAAGGAATTGGAAGAGGAAGAGCGCAAGCTGACCCTGGAGCTGGCCAGGGAGGCCTGGGAACGCATGCCGTCATGACAGCTGCCGCAGCGCCGGAGCCCGGCGCTGCGGCTTGCCGTCACATCAGGCAGCGTGAATCTGTGCCTGGCGCTGCGGTACTTGTGCCAGGTAGTCGCGTAATGCCTGTTGCTCGGCCGCAGTGGTGAACAGGCCCAGCTTGGTGCGGCGCCAGAGAATGTCATCGGCATCCCGGGCCCATTCCTCGCGACACAGGTAATCCACCTCACGGGCGAACAGGCCTGCACCAAGCGCAGCACCCAGGCTCTCAGGCCCTTGCACGCCATCGAGCAGGCGCCAGACGCGACTGCCATAAGTCGTTGCCCAGCGCTTGGCGAGATCACCGGGCAGCCAGTTGTAACGTGCAAGCACTTCCTCTGCCAGTGCCCGAGCAGTAGTCATGCCTTCTCCACCTGGCAGTGGCGCGCTGGCCGTCCAGCTGCCACGCATCTGCGGGAAATATGGCTTGAGTTCGGCCATGGCCGACTCGGCCAGCTTGCGGTAGGTGGTCAGCTTGCCGCCAAACACCGACAGCAGCGGTGCCTGGCCTTCGCTGGCGGACAATGCCAGGGTGTAGTCACGGGTAACCGCCGAGGGGTTGTCCGATTCGTCATTGCACAGCGGGCGGACGCCGGAATAGGTGTGCACGATATCGCCGCGACCGAGCGGCTGATTGAAGTGCTCGTTGACCACCTTCAGCAGGTAGTCGGTTTCCTGTTCGCTGATTGCCACCTGGGCCGGGTCGCCGCTGTATTCACGGTCGGTGGTGCCGATCAGGGTGAAACGTTCCAGATACGGAATGCAGAACACGATCCGCTGGTCTTCGTTCTGCAGGATGTAGGCGTGTTCGCCTTCGTACAGGCGCGGCACGATGATGTGGCTGCCCTGGATCAGGCGGATGCCGTATGGCGCATCGAGCTTCAGATCGTCCTTGATGAAGCTGGCAACCCATGGGCCAGCGGCGTTGACCAGGGCACGAGCGCGGATGTTCTGCAGGCTGCCATCGGCATGCTGCAAGTGCACCTGCCACAGGCCGTCCACGCGTTCGGCGCGCAGGCAGCGGGTGTGGGTGTGGATATGCGCACCGTGTTCGCGGGCGGTCATGGCGTTGAGCACTACCAGGCGGGCGTCATCGACGGCACAGTCAGCGTATTCGAAGCCGCGGGTGATTGCCGGCTTGAGCGGATAGCCCTGGCCGAAGCGCAGGCTGCGTGACGCCCCCAGACGCTTGCGCTTGCCCAGGTGGTCATACAGGAACAGGCCGGCACGGATCATCCAGGCCGGGCGCAGATGCGGACGGTGTGGCAGCACGAAACGCATCGGTTTGACAATGTGCGGGGCTTTGGCCAGCAGCACTTCGCGCTCGGCCAGCGCTTCACGCACCAGACGGAATTCATAGTGTTCCAGGTAGCGCAGGCCGCCGTGGATGAGTTTGCTGCTGGCCGAGGAGGTGTGCTGGGCCAGGTCGTCCTTTTCACAGAGGAACACCTTGAGGCCGCGCCCGGCGGCGTCGGCAGCGATGCCAACGCCATTGATGCCGCCGCCGATCACGGCGAGGTCATAGCAGTCGGCGAGCGGGGGCTGGGACGAAACGGGCTGGGACACGGGCAAGGCCTCCTGAAGCTGTTCACATCGAATGTGAACATTAATGTTCGTTTCCGAAAATACTAGCGCAACAGAAAGCCGGTCGCCAGTCAGTCTTTATAGAAAAAACTGATCAGATGACACTAAAGTGAACATTTACGAAGATTTTGGGATCGGTTTGGGTCTTGTAGCGCCTGTGAGATCGAGCGCCACGCGGGCGGTGCTCGATCTCACAGGCACCATAAGGCTCATGGCGTGCGCTCAGTGGCCCTCACACCACCTCGAGGCGGATCTTGTACTGGTTGAGCAGCTGGGTCAGGGCGGGGGTAGGCGCCTGATCGGTCACCAGGCAATCGATCAGGCTGATCGAGCCCAGGCGTACCATGGCGTTGCGCCCGAACTTGCTGGAGTCGGCGGCGAGAACCACTTGCCGGGCATTGGCGATGATGGCCTGGGAAACCCGCACCTCCTGATAGTCGAAGTCGAGCAGGCTGCCGTCTTCGTCGATGCCGCTGATGCCCACCAGGGCAAAGTCGACCTTGAACTGGTTGATGAAGTCGACACTGGCCTGGCCGACCACGCCGCCATCGCGACGCACCGTGCCCCCGGCCACCAGCACTTCGAAATCATCCTTGGCGGCAAGGATGGCGGCAACATGCAGGTTGTTGGTGATGACTTTCAGATGATTGTGGTTGAGTAGCGCCCGGGCGATGGATTCGGTGGTGGTGCCGATGTTGATGAACAATGAGGCATGGTCGGGAATCTGCCGGGCCACGGCCTCGGCGATGCGTTGCTTTTCGTCGCGCATCTGGTCGGCGCGCATGGCGTAGGCAGTGTTCTCGATGCTCGAATCATAGGCCGCGCCGCCGTGGTAACGGCGGAGCAGGTTGAGTTCGGCAAGCTGGTTGATATCACGGCGGATAGTCTGCGGAGTGACGACGAACAGCTGCGCCATTTCCTCGATACTGACGTAACCGCGTTCGCGTACCAGTTCGAGAATTTGTTGTTGGCGAGGGGGCAGATTCATGGGCGGTCCTTTGGGGCTGCCGGACAAATGCTGCAATGATGCCGTAGGACGCGGATGACAGCCAGTAGACTGTGGCGCATTGGCGCGCAGTCGTTGCGGGGTGGCCTTGCGTCGCGAAAGGGCTGCGAAGCGGCCCCAGGATCTTCGCGTCATGGCGAATATTGCTGGGGCTGCTCCGCAGCCCTTTCGCGACACAGGGCCGCTGCCACAGGCAAGGTGGGGGATCAGGCCTCGTGATCTTCCCAGTCACGGGTACGCTCGACCGCCTTCTTCCAGCCGGCGTACAGCTTCTCCTTCTGCACCTCATCCAGCTGCGGGCTGAATTCGCGCTCGATGATGGCCTTGTCGCGCAACTCGTCCAGGCCGCTCCAGAACCCACAAGCCAGGCCCGCCAGGTAGGCCGCACCCAACGCAGTGGTTTCGCGCATTTTTGGGCGTTCCACGCAAGTGCCCAAGATGTCAGCCTGGAATTGCATGAGGAAATTGTTCGCCACTGCGCCGCCATCCACGCGCAGCTCGGAAAGGCGCTGGCCGCAATCGTGCTGCATGGCGTCAAGCACGTCGCGGGTCTGGTAGGCGATCGATTCCAGCGCGGCGCGGATGATGTGGTCTACCTTCACGCCACGGGTCAGGCCGAACAGCGCGCCGCGGGCATACGGGTCCCAGTACGGTGCACCCAGGCCGGTGAAGGCCGGCACCAGGTACACGCCATTGCTGTCCTTGACCTTGCTGGCGAAGTATTCGGTATCCAGCGCATCGTTGACGATCTTCAGCTCGTCACGCAGCCATTGCACGGTGGAACCGCCGTTGAACACCGCGCCCTCCAGGGCGTAGGCCACTTCGCCGCGCGGACCACAGGCGATGGTGGTAAGCAGGCCATGGGACGACTTTACCGCCTGGTCGCCAGTATTCATCAGCAGGAAGCAGCCGGTGCCATAGGTGTTCTTGGCCTGGCCCGGCTCGACGCACATCTGGCCGAACAGCGCCGATTGCTGGTCGCCGGCGATGCCGGCGATGGCGATACCGCTTTTTGTGTGGCCGTACACCTCGGATGAGGGGCGCACTTCGGGCAGCATCTGCCGCGGGATGCCGAGGATTTCCAGAAGCCGCTCATCCCATTGCAGGCTGTGGATGTTGAACATCAGGGTACGCGAGGCGTTGGTGTAGTCAGTGACATGTACCTTGCCACCGGAGAATTTCCAGATCAGCCAGGTATCGACCGTGCCGAACAGCAGTTCGCCGCGCTCGGCGCGTTCGCGGGCACCTTCGACGTTGTCGAGGATCCACTTCAGCTTGGTGCCGGAGAAATATGGGTCGGTGACCAGGCCGGTGGCTTCGCGGATGTACGCTTCATGGCCATCACGCTTGAGTTGGGCACAGATCTCGGTACTGCGACGGCACTGCCAGACGATTGCGTTGTACACCGGGCGGCCGGTTTCCTTGTCCCACACGACGGTGGTTTCGCGCTGGTTGGTGATACCCAGCGCAGCCACCTGGGCATGGCTGATGCCTGCCTGGGCCAGCGCCTCGACCATGGTTGCGCTCTGCGTGGCAAAGATTTCCATCGGGTCGTGCTCGACCCAGCCTGCCTGCGGGTAGTGCTGGGCGAACTCACGCTGGGAGGTGCCCACCACGTTGGCGTCACGGTCGAAAATGATCGCCCTTGAACTGGTGGTGCCCTGGTCCAGGGCGATGATGTAGTTCTTATCCTGGGTGTCTGTCATGGTCGTAGGCCTTGCGCAATTAGGGGGTCAGGGCGGGCGTGATGCCGGCATCAGTTGACTTGAGTATCGCCCTGGCGATTGTCGTTTGTCTCAGGTTCCGCGGCGGCTGCCGTCGGCAGGTTGCGGGCGATCAGGCCGCGGTAGGTCGCCGCACCCAGGCAGGCGCCAAGTATCGGTGCGAACACCGGAACCAGGAAATAAGGCATGTCCCGACCGCCAGTGAAGGCGATTTCGCCCCAGCCAGCCAGGAAGGTCATGAGTTTTGGCCCGAAGTCACGGGCCGGGTTCATGGCGAAGCCAGTCAGCGGGCCCATGGCACTGCCGATCACGGCGATCAACAGGCCAATCAGCAAGGGTGCCATGGCGCCCCGCGGCAGGCCGTTGTTGTCGTCGGTCAAGGCCATGATCACGGCCATCAGCACGGCGGTGATGATCACTTCGACGAGGAACGCCTGGCCGGTGGACAGCGACGGATGCGGGTAGGTGGAAAATACCGAGGCCAGTTCGAGGCTGGCTTCGCTGCCGCGCAACATGGCGTGAGCCTGTTCGAAATCGAAGAACAGGTTGCTGTACAGGCTGTAGACCAGCGCCGCGCCACAGAATGCGCCGCACACCTGGGCCAGCATGTAGAAGGGCAGCTTGCGCTTGTCGAAACCGGCGAACAGGGTGAGGGCAATGCTTACTGCCGGGTTCAGGTGTGCGCCGGAAATGCCGGCGGTGAGGTAGATCGCCATGCTGACGCCTACGCCCCAGATGATACTGATTTCCCACAGGCCGAAGCTGGCGCCCGCGACCTTGAGCGCTGCGACGCAGCCGGTACCGAAGAAGATGAGCAGGGCGGTGCCGAGGAATTCGGCCAGGCACTGGCTGGACAGCGTGGGTTGGCGTAGAGCAGTCGTCATGTATGACCTCGTTTTTGTTTTGTTGTGAGGCGCTTGGCGCTCGACAGCAAAGCCCGGAGTCTATCCCCATTGAACCCGGGCTGATGTAGGAAACGCACCTTAAAAGTGCATCATTTATTCAGAAACGAAAAAATATAGACAAGAAACGCTGATGTCAAAGGTCGAAAGTGAACGGTTGGTCACGATATGGCTGCTTGTTTGAGGTGCGGACACCGTGCTAGACGGGCGCGCTTGCCATACGCTGGCTGCGCTGTGGGAATTGGCCTAAAGTAGCCGCCGAGCCGTTCTGACCGGAGCCCCTGCATGACCCCCGCCCTAGACCTGTTGAAGAAACACCGCGCGGAACACCGTGTGCACAGTTACGAACACGACCCCAAGTCGGCGTCCTATGGCCTGGAGGCGGCGGAAAAACTCGGGCTTGATCCGCAGCAGGTGTTCAAGACCTTGCTGGCTAGCAGCGAGAAGGGCGAGTTGCTGGTGGCGGTGGTGCCGGTGGTCGGCACGCTGGACCTCAAGGCCCTGGCCCATGCTGCCGGGGTAAAGAAGTGCGAGATGGCCGACCCGGCGGTGGCCCAGCGAGCTACCGGGTACCTGGTGGGTGGCATCAGCCCGTTGGGGCAGAAGAAGCGCCTGCGCACCTTTATCGATGACTCGGCGCAGCAGTTTGCAACCATCCATGTCAGCGCTGGGCGGCGCGGGTTGGAGGTGGAATTGGCGGCGGCGGTATTGGCCGAACATACCCAGGGCAAATTTGCCGGTATTGGTCGGGGCTGAACATCCGGGGGCCGCAAGGCGGCCCCAAACTAGGTATCAGGTCGTCGAACTGTACCGACGAACACCGTTCTCTTGCTGCGGCAACTGTGCCGCCACGCTGCCCGGCACGGGGAACAGCACCAGGTGGTCGGCCTTCACCGCAATCCCCACATCATCACCGACCTGGTGGTCGCTATGGCTGGGGAATATCGCTTCCAGCTGGCTGCCGGTGGGCAATTGCAGGCGGTAAAGGGTCGATGCCCCCAGGAAACTCTTGCCGATGATATTCGCTTGCAGTGCGCTGCCAGGCGCATGGACGATGTCGTCAGGGCGCAGCAGCACATCCACTGAGCTGCCCGGGGCCATGATGTAGGCCCGGTTGCCGCGCAGTTCACCCAGTTCGGTATTGACCGCCTCGTGGCTGCTCATCTGCCCACGGATGAAATATCCCTGGCCGATGAAACTGGCCACGAACGGCGTCTGCGGCTCGTGGTAGAGGTTGTAGGGGGTATCCCATTGCTCCAGGCGGCCTTCCTTGAACACGCCGACCTGATCGCTGACGGCAAAGGCTTCTTCCTGGTCATGGGTAACCAGGATGGCGCTGGTGCCACGGCTTTTGAGAATGTCGCGGACTTCATGGCTCAGGCGCCGGCGCAGCTCAACGTCAAGGTTGGAAAACGGCTCGTCGAGGAGCAGCAATTGTGGCTCGGGGGCCAGTGCACGGGCCAGTGCGACCCGTTGCTGCTGCCCACCGGACAGTTCATGCGGGTAACGCCCACCCAGGCCGCCCAGCTTGACCAGTTCGAGCATCTCGTCGATGACTTCAGCCTGGCGCGGGTGCTTGGCGATGCCGAAGGCAATGTTCTGCGCCACGGTCAGGTGCGGGAATAGTGCATAGTCCTGGAACACCATGCCGATGCGGCGTTTTTCCGGGGCCAGGGTGAATCCGGCCCGGGAAATGACCTCGCCGGCAAGCTGGATCTCGCCTTCGTGCACCGGTTCGAAACCGGCGATAGCGCGCAGGGTGGTGGTCTTGCCGCAACCGGAGGATCCCAGCAGGCAACCGATGTCGCCTGCGTTCAGGTGCAGGTTGAGGTTCTGGACGATGCGCTGGTCGCCATAGCCGCAGGCGAGGTTGCGCAGGTTGAGCAGTAGGGGTTGACTCATGCGTGGTGGTAAGCCGGTTCGACAAGGAATTCGAGAAGGGCCTTCTGTGCATGCAAGCGGTTTTCAGCCTGGGCCCAGGCGACCGAACGTGGGTCGTCGAGCAGGTCATGGCTGATTTCCTCGCCACGGTGGGCTGGCAGGCAGTGCATGAACAGGGCGTCGGGTGCCGCCAGGTCGAGCAGTTCGCGGGTGACCTGGTAAGGCGCGAAATGCGCCAGGCGCCGTGCAGTTTCCTCTTCCTGGCCCATTGAAGTCCAGACATCCGTGGTCACCAGGTGGGCGCCGCGCACGGCTTCCTTGGGATCGCGAACGATCTGCACGTGGTCGCCGCCGATGGCCATGAAGCGTGGGTCCGGCTCGTAACCTTGCGGGCAGGCGATGCGCAGCTGGAAGTCGAACTGCCTGGCCGCCTCGATGTACGAGTTGCACATGTTGAAGCCATCGCCGATCCAAGCCACGGTCTTGCCCTGGATCGCCCCGCGCTGTTCAAGGAAGGTCTGCATGTCGGCCAGCAGCTGGCACGGGTGCGACTCGTCGGACAGGGCGTTGATTACCGGCACGCGCGAATTCGCGGCGAACTCGGTAAGGGTACTGTGGGCATGGGTACGAATCATCACCACGTCGAGCATGCTCGACAGCACGATGGCGCTGTCAGCGATCGGCTCGCCGCGGCCCAGCTGGGTATCGCGCGGGGACAGGAAGATGGCTTGGCCGCCGAGCTGGATCATGCCGGCCTCGAACGACACCCGGGTCCGCGTCGAGGACTTCTCGAAGATCATGCCCAGCACGCGGTTCTTCAGGGGCTCGAACAGCACGCCTCGCTTGCGCAGGTCCTTCAGCTCGATGCCGCGGCGGATCACCCCGAGCAATTCGTCGGTGGTGAAGTCCAGCAGGGAGAGAAAGTGCCTAGCGCTCATGATTGACTACCTTATCTGCAACGGTATGCAGGTCGACCGTATGGTTTTTTTGACAACGGGAGTGACCTGCGGCGTAAGCCGCACGGAGGCGGACGAAATAGGGGAAGGCGCAATACTATAAGTAAATGTCGCCTGAAGCCAAGAGGGGAAACAGTCGCTCGGCGGCAAAGGGTGTTGCAAGGGGTGTATTGGCCGACGGGCAGTGCTGTTTTTTATTTGCTACAGAGGGTTGTACACGGCTTGCTGGCAAGTTGGCAAATGGCTGTCGCAAATCGTGTGCCTGATGTCGGTGGATTCACACCGCGAAGTGCGCTGGTCGGCACCCAGGCCTGGGCGCATAGTCGCGGTTCGTCCATCACAACAAGGCAGAGGCGGCCATGACCAAGACCCTGCATCACCGTGCCTGTCACCTGTGCGAAGCGATCTGCGGGCTGAACATCGAAGTGAGCCACGAGGAAGGCGGGCCGGCGCTGATCAGCTCGATCAAGGGCGACCCCCTGGACCCGTTCAGCCGCGGCCATGTCTGCCCCAAGGCGGTTGCCCTGCAGGATATCCAGAACGACCCCGACCGGTTGCGCCAGCCGCACAAGCGGGTAGGCGAGCGCTGGCAGGCCATCGGCTGGGAAGAAGCCTTCGCCTTCGCTGCCGACAGGCTGTGGGCGGTCCAGCAGGCCCATGGGCGCAATGCCGTGGCGGTGTACCAGGGCAACCCGAGCGTGCACAATTATGGTTTGATGACCCACAGCAACTACTTCCTCGGGTTGCTGAAAACCCGTAACCGCTTTTCTGCCACCTCTGTGGACCAGCTGCCGCAGCACTTGGTCAGCCATCTCATGTTTGGCCATGGCCTGCTGTTGCCGATCCCGGACATCGACCATACCGACTTCATGCTGATCTTCGGCGGCAACCCGCTGGCCTCCAATGGCAGCATCATGACCGTGCCGGACGTGGAAAAGCGCCTGAAGGCCCTGCAAGCCCGTGGCGGGCGACTGGTGGTCGTGGACCCGCGGCGCAGCGAAACCGCGGCCATGGCCAACCAGCACCTGTTCATCCGCCCTGGTGGGGATGCGGCGCTGTTGTGCGGCTTGCTCAACACCCTGTTCGAAGAGGGCCTGGCCCGCGGCTCGCACTTGCCGGTCGCGGGGCTGCAACAAGTGCGCGAAGCAATCGCGCCGTTCAGCGCCGAGGCTATGAGCGTGCACTGTGGCATCGCTGCGGCTGACATCCGCCAACTGGCTCGGGATTTCGCTGCCGCCGACAAGGCCGTGTGCTACGGCCGCATGGGCGTCTCGACCCAGGCCTTCGGCACCCTCTGCCACTGGCTGGTGCAACTGATCAACCTGGTGACCGGCAACCTTGACCGTCAAGGCGGTGCGTTGTGCACCGAGCCTGCTGTCGATCTGGTGGCGACTACCTCCGGTGGCCATTTCAACGCCTGGCAAAGCCGCGTGTCGGGCTTGCCGGAATACGCCGGCGAGCTGCCCGTGGCGGCACTGGCCGAAGAAATCCTCACTCCCGGCGACGGTCAGGTGCGTGCCCTGGTGACGGTCGCCGGCAACCCGGTGTTGTCCACGCCTAACGGCCGCCAGCTGGATGCCGCGCTGCAGGGGCTGGAATTCATGCTCTGCATCGACTTGTACATCAACGAGACGACCCGCCATGCCGACCTGATCCTGCCTTCGACTACGGCGCTGGAAAACGACCACTACGACACCACGTTCAACCTGCTGGCAGTGCGCAATGTGACCCGTTTCAATCGCGCGATCCTGGCCAAGCCGGAAGCGGCATTGCACGACTGGGAGATCTTCGTCGGCCTGGCACAGGCCTTCGCCAGGCGCGCCGAACTCGAGTTGAAACCAACCCTGGCACCGGCACAGATGATTGACCTGGCGTTGCGCAAGGGGCCATATGGCGAAACAACGCCCTGGCAGCTTTCCTTGGCCACCCTCGGCCAGCACCCGCACGGCCTCGACCTCGGGCCATTGCGTGGCAACCTGGCCACGCGCCTGAAGACCGCCAGCAAGGCAGTCGAGGCGGCGCCGCAGGTGATCCTGGATGACCTGCAGCGCCTGGCGCAGCAGCCCGCACCGGCGCCAGGCGAACTGCTGCTGATCGGCCGCCGCCACGTGCGCAGCAACAATTCATGGATGCACAACTTCCACCGCCTGGTGAAGGGCAAGCCGCGCCATCAGTTGCTGATGCACCCGCAAGACCTGCAGCAGCGGCAACTGCAGGATGGCCAGCGGGTACGCATTCGCTCGCGCACTGGCACGCTGGAGGTCGAAGTACAGGCTTGTGACGACATCATGCCCGGTGTAGTCAGCCTGCCCCACGGTTTTGGCCATGCGCGCGATGGCGTGCAATTGCGGGTGGCCCGGGCGCAACCGGGCGTGAGCGCAAACGACCTCACCGATGAGCGCCTGCGTGACGCTGTTTCCGGCAATGCCGCGCTCAATGGCGTGCCGGTGCAGATAGAGGCCGCATAGGGGACGGTAAGGCCGAGCATGCTGCTCGGCTTTCCGTTACAATGCCTCACCGTGCCGACGACCGCGTCGGAAAGTTAAGCCGAGGTGCTACATGGATATCATCGAAACGATCAAAGAGCAGATTGCCAACAACACCATTCTGCTTTACATGAAAGGCTCGCCGAATGCCCCGCAGTGTGGCTTCTCTGCGCGTGCATCGCAGGCCGTGATGGGTTGTGGCGAGAAGTTCGCCTACGTCGACATCCTGCAGAACCCGGAAATTCGCGCCAACCTGCCCAAATACGCCAACTGGCCGACTTTCCCGCAACTGTGGGTAGCCGGTGAGCTGGTTGGTGGCAGCGACATCATGCTGGAAATGTTCGAGAAGGGTGAGCTGCAGACCCTGATCAAGGAAGCGGCCGCCAAGGCCAAGGCTTCTGAAGCCTGATATTCCGGCAAGCATGAAAAAACCCGCTGATTGCGGGTTTTTTCATGCGCCGAATATTTATTCTTCGCCCATCTGCGACTGCAGGTAGTTTTCGATACCGATCTTGTCGATCAGCCCCAGCTGGGTTTCCAGCCAGTCGATGTGTTCTTCCTCGGATTCGAGGATATCTTCGAGCAGGTCACGCGAGCCGAAGTCGCCAGCGGTTTCGCAGTGTGCGATGGCTGCCTTCAGGTCGATCAGGCCCTTCTGTTCGATCTTCAGGTCGCATTCGAGCATCTCTTTGGTGTGCTCGCCGATCAGCAGCTTGCCCAGGTCCTGAACGTTGGGGATACCTTCGAGGAAGAGAATACGCTTGATCAATTTGTCAGCGTGCTTCATCTCGTCGATGGATTCCTTGTACTCATGCTTGCCGAGTTTGTTCAGCCCCCAATCTTCGTACATGCGTGCGTGCAGGAAATACTGGTTGATTGCGACCAGCTCGTTTCCGAGGATCTTGTTGAGATGCTGGATGACGCTTACGTCGCCTTTCATGTCGGGTTCCTGCCCTGTAGAAGTGTGCCAATACACTGAAGTTTGAGCCCGATGCCCAGGTGTGTCAAACCTAAGTTGTTGAATAATAAATGAAAATTAATAGGAATAAGAATGTTTGTGAACCGCGTTGGAACGCTAACTTATTGAATTTCAGGCATAAAAAAACCGGACGCTAGGTCCGGTTCGTCGAATTCTGGGTATCAGGCGGCGGTAAATTCCACCGGGTAGGGCAGGGCGGCCTGGCTGACCTGGAGCTCGGTCAGGGTCTCGCGAACCACCTGCTTGGCCAGGCAGGCGCATTTGCCACACTGGCTGGCGACGTTGGTCGCGGCTCGCACTTCCTTGTAGCTGCAGCATCCTTCGTAGATCGCATCGCGGATCTGTCCGTCGGTAACGCCGACACAAAGACACACATACATAAAGGCTGACCATCGTTGCTGGGCTCGATGGGGAGGAGCTTAATGGTAATGAGAATGCTTGTCAAAGGACTTTCTGGAAGGGCCGCGCTTGAGCGACCGGCGGTTGCTTCGTCGTGGGAGTCGGCCTGTTACCAGAAGCCGTGTATGATGGTTGGCCTTTGTTGGATGTCGGGCAGGCCCGTCTGGCCCGGCAAACGTTTTTCACCCTCATCAGGAGATTACAATGAGCGTACTCGTTGGTAAGAAAGCCCCCGATTTCACCGTGCCGGCCGTGCTGGGCAATGGCGAAATCGTCGACAGCTTCAACCTGGCTTCGGCCATCAAGGGCAAGTACGGCCTGGTGTTCTTCTACCCGCTGGACTTCACCTTTGTCTGCCCGTCCGAGCTGATCGCCCTGGACCACCGCATCCCTGACTTCCAGGCGCGCAACGTCGAAGTGATCGGCGTGTCGATCGACTCGCACTTCACCCACAACGCCTGGCGTAACACCCCGGTCAACAACGGCGGTATCGGCCAGGTCAAGTACACCCTGGCTGCCGACATGACCCACGAAATCTGCAAAGCCTACGACGTCGAGTCCGAAGGCGGCGTGGCCTTCCGTGGCGCCTTCCTGATCGACACCAACGGTGTTGTTCGTTCGCAGATCGTCAACGACCTGCCGCTGGGCCGTAACATGGACGAGCTGCTGCGTCTGGTCGACGCCCTGCAGTTCCACGAGGAGCACGGCGAAGTCTGCCCTGCCAACTGGAAGAAAGGCGACAAGGGCATGAACGCTTCGCCAGAAGGCGTTGCTGCCTACCTGAGCGAGAACGCTGGCAAGCTGTAATTGCCGCGCGCATGAAAAAACCGGCCCTGGCGGCTAATGCCAGTCAGTTAAGACTGATTCATTGACCTTTAGCCCATAGGCCGCAAAATCCGATGCTTGGAAACGAGCATCGGATTTTTTTATGCGCCTGTCACAAGCATTGTCCCTCACTCATGAAATGGCCTCGCGGCCACATGCCCTTGAAGGGCTTGGCGCTTTGCTTGATCCGGACATCGTGCAGCAGGCTTTCGAGACAGCAGGTGTCTCGACCATCCGCAAGCGGCGTCTCCCGCTTGAAAGCTTGGTGTGGTGCATCATCGGCATGGCGCTTTTTCGCCGGATGTCGGCTTGGGATGTTGTGAACCATATGGATATCATGCTGCCGGGCAAGCGGCCCTTGGTGGCGCCCAGCGCTGTGGTACAAGGACGGCAACGGCTGGGTAGCGAAGCGGTACGCGAAGTCTTCACACTCACCCAGCAACGCTGGCACGAAGAGACCAAGCACCCGCAGTGGTTGGGACTGACGCTGCTTGGCGTGGATGGCGTCGTTTGGAACACGCCTGATACGGCGGAAAACCGTGCGTATTACGGTGGCGCGACCAACCAGCATGGGGACGGTGGTTTTCCTCAGGTTCGGATGGTCTGCCAGATCGAGCTGACCAGCCACCTGCTGATAAGCAGCACTTTCCAGAGCTACCACAGCAGTGAAATGAAGCTGGCAGAACAGCTGATCGCCACGACGCCTAACCAGTCATTGACCCTTTTCGATAAAGGTTTCTACTCGTTGGGATTGCTGCATCACTGGCAATCGCAAGGCGAGCAGCGCCACTGGCTGATCCCCTTGAAAAAGGGCATTCAGTATGAGGTCGAACGCAAGCTTGGGCGTAACGATGCCTTGGTCGTTTTGCGCACGTCACCTCAGGCTCGCAAGCAATGGCCAGGCTTGCCGCTGGAGATTCGAGCGCGGCTGCTGAGCAAAACGATCAAAGGAAAGGTTGTGAGTGTCTTGACCTCGATGACCGATCCGCTGCGCTTCCCGGGTGATGAGATCGTCGATCTTTACAGCCAGCGTTGGGAAATCGAACTGGGCTACCGGGAGATCAAGCAGGGACTGCTGGGCGGCGAATACACACTGAGAAGCAAAACGCCGGAGATGATTGCGCAAGAGTTGTGGGGCGTATTACTGGGTTACAACCTGTTGCGTTATCAGATGGTGCAGATGTCGAGACAGTGCCCAGGTGTGTATCCATGCGAGATGAGCTTTACCGCCTGCAGCTGGGCGATCTTGGGTTTGCTGCATGGTACATCGCTGAATCATCCGGGCAACTTGCCGGGTTTTCTCGCCGATTTGCAGGCATCAGCGCCGCAATACGTCCTACCCCATCGGCGACCTGACCGGTGGTTTCCTAGAGCGGTAAAGCAACGACCAGCGAAATACCCGACCCGAAAATGAAAATGCCAGTCAGCTTAACTGACTGGCATTACCCTGGCGGCCGGTTTTTTTTGGCGTGCTGGGCCGGCCTTTCGCGGGTTTCCCCGCGAGTACGCTCTCAATCGTTGAAATCGCGCCAGCCGCCCATCTCTTTCCAGCGGTTGACGATGCCGCAGAACAGCTCGGCGGTCTTCTCGGTATCGTAACGCGCCGAGTGCGCCTCACGCCCGTCGAAGTCGATGTCGGCGCTCTGGCAGGCCCGCGCCAGGACGGTCTGGCCATAGGCCAGGCCCGCCAGGGTAGCGGTGTCGAAGCTGGAGAACGGGTGGAACGGGTTGCGCTTGAGGTCGTTGCGCATCACCGCTGCATTGAGGAAGCCAAGGTCGAAGCTGCTGTTGTGGCCGACCAGGATCGCGCGCTTGCAGCCATTGGCCTTGAGCGCCTTGCGGACGCCGCGGAAGATGTCGGTCAGCGCGCTTTCTTCGCTTACCGCCATGCGCAGCGGGTGATCCAGCTTGATCCCGGTGAACTCCAGTGCGGCTGGCTCGATGTTGGCGCCTTCGAACGGTTCCACCCGGTGGAAGTAGGTGTGCTCGGGGAACAGGAAGCCCTTTTCGTCCATGCCGATGGTGACTGCGGCAATTTCCAGCAGGGCGTCGGTCGCACTGTTGAAGCCACCGGTCTCCACATCCACCACTACCGGCAGGTAGCCGCGGAAGCGCTCGGCCATCGGGTGACGCGAGCCGCTGCTGCCCTGGGTATCGAGGTCGTCTTCGTAGAGGTCTTCGCTCACGCCTTCTCCTCCAGCAGGCGCCAGCGCAGTTTTTCGCCGGCGCGCAGCGGGACTACGGTCTGCTCGCCAAATGGCAGGCTATCCGGGGCGGTCCATTCTTCGCGAACCAGAGTGATGGTATCGGTGTTCGCCGGCAGGCCGTAGAACGCCGGGCCGTGCAGGCTGGCAAAGCCTTCCAGCTTGTCCAGCGCGTTACGCTGTTCGAACGCTTCGGCGTACATCTCGATGGCCGCGTAGGCGGTGTAGCACCCGGCGCAACCGCAGGCAGCTTCCTTGGCATGGCGGGCATGCGGGGCCGAGTCGGTACCCAGGAAGAACTTCGGGTTGCCGCTGGTGGCAGCGTCCAGCAGCGCCACCTGGTGGGTGTTGCGCTTGAGGATCGGCAGGCAGTAGAAGTGCGGGCGAATGCCGCCGACCAGCATGTGGTTGCGGTTGTACAACAGGTGTTGCGCGGTGATGGTCGCGCCGACGTTGGCCGGGGCCTCGGTGACGAACTGGGCGGCATCGCTGGTGGTGATGTGCTCGAACACCACCTTCAGTGTCGGGAAGCGTTCGACCACGCGGCGCATGTGTTCGTCGATGAAGCGCTTCTCGCGGTCGAACACGTCGATCTCGCTGCGGGTCACTTCGCCGTGCACCAGCAGTGGCATGCCGACTTCCGCCAGCGCCTCGATGGCCGGGAAGATATTGTCGATGCTGGTCACGCCCGAGTCGGAGTTGGTAGTAGCGCCGGCCGGGTACAGCTTGGCGGCGTACACGAAGCCGCTGGCCTTGGCCGCGTGGATGTCCTCGGGGCTGGTGCGGTCGGTAAGGTACAGCACCATCAGCGGTTCGAAGCGGCTGCCGGCCGGGCGGGCGGCCAGGATGCGCTCACGGTAGGCGCCGGCTTCGACGGCATTGCGCACCGGTGGAACCAGGTTGGGCATGATGATGGCACGGGCGAAGGTACGCGCCACGTCGCCAACGGTATGGGGCAGGACGGCACCATCGCGCAGATGGATGTGCCAGTCGTCGGGACGCAGGAGGGTCAGGCGATCGGACATTGGGGATTCCAGGCGGGTCGAACTCAAGCCCCAATGCTACCGGAAAACCCCGGGTGGAGCACGGCTATCAAGTTTTCCGGCTGGCGTCCGATAGCCTGCAGGTAAGCCGTCAGAATTTGTGGAGCCGCCCGTGCGCCAGCGTTACCTAGCCCTATTGACCCTGTTCGCCAGCCTGCCGGCTGGTGCACTGACTTTCCAGACGCGCATGGAAAATATCGCCTGGAAGGTCGAGGGTAACCAGTTCGAGTGTCGGCTGGTGCAGCCGATCGACGGCTTTGGCAGTGGTGAGTTCGTGCGCCGTGCGGGCGAACAGCCGGTGTTCCAGCTGCGTTCGGACAGCAACGCGCTGGGTGCCGGCACCGCGACCTTGCTGGCGGCCGCTGCGCCGTGGCAACCCGGGCGCAGCGACATCAACCTGGGCAGCGTGCGCATGGCCCGCACCGGCGTGTTGTTCAGCTCGTCGCAGGGCCAGGCCAGCCGGCTGATCAATGGCCTGCTCGACGGCCGCAGCACCGTGGTGCGCAATTATGCCGGCGAGGCGGGCAGGCCAATGGAAGTGCGGGTGCTGCCGGTCAGCTTTGCCAAGGCCTACAGCGACTACCAAGCCTGTGCCGGCAAGCTGCTGCCGATGAACTATGACCAGGTGCGCCAGACCCAGGTCGGCTTCCCTGGCGGTGGTTTCGATCTGGATCAGTCGGCCAAGGCGCGGCTGGATGTCATCCTCGACTACATGAAGGCCGACCCGACAGTGAACCATGTCGAGCTCAACGGCCACTCGGACAACAGCGGCAACCGCCTGACCAACCGCGATATGTCGCGCCGTCGCGCACTGGCCGTGGCTGACTACCTGAAGGCCAATGGTGTGCCGGAAGAGCAGATCAGTGTGCGCTTCCATGGCGAGCGTTATCCGTTGGCAAAAAACAACAGCGCGGCGAACCGGGCGCGTAACCGTCGCGTGAACATCGAACTGGATCGGGTCGCGGTGGTCGAGAAACCAGTCGAGAAACCGGTGGAAAAGCCGGCTGAACCGGCACTGCCATCCGTGGCTCCGGCCACGGCACCAGCCAGCCCGGCCGCGGCGGCAGCGGGTACAAAGGCACCCTGACATTTCCTGTCGCATATTCCGTCGCCCTTCCGACAGTTCCTGTCGCTTTGTCGTCAGAAGCTGTCGCCCCACTGTAAATTTACGTGCAAGGTCGTTAGAATCGACGCTTTTCCGTACAACCCCGTGGAGTGATGGCATGGCGGACGTAAAAAAGGTCGTACTGGCGTATTCCGGCGGCCTTGATACTTCGGTGATTCTCAAGTGGCTGCAGGATACCTACAACTGCGAAGTGGTGACCTTCACCGCTGACCTGGGGCAGGGCGAAGAGGTCGAGCCGGCCCGCGCCAAGGCCCAGGCAATGGGCGTTAAAGAGATCTACATCGACGACCTGCGCGAAGAGTTCGTGCGGGACTTCGTGTTCCCGATGTTCCGCGCCAACACCGTCTACGAAGGCGAGTACCTGCTGGGTACTTCCATCGCCCGTCCGCTGATCGCCAAGCGCCTGATTGAAATTGCCAATGAAACTGGCGCTGACGCAATCTCCCACGGCGCAACCGGCAAAGGCAACGATCAGGTACGTTTCGAGCTGGGCGCCTACGCCCTGAAACCAGGCGTCAAGGTCATCGCCCCGTGGCGTGAGTGGGACCTGCTGTCCCGCGAGAAGCTGATGGACTATGCCGAGAAGCACGGTATCCCGATCGAACGCCACGGCAAGAAGAAGTCGCCGTACTCGATGGACGCCAACCTGCTGCACATCTCCTACGAAGGCGGGGTCCTGGAAGATACCTGGACCGAGCACGAGGAAGACATGTGGCGTTGGAGCGTCTCGCCCGAGAACGCCCCGGACCAGGCGACCTACATCGAGCTGACCTACCGCAACGGTGACATCGTTGCCATCGATGGCGTCGAGAAGACCCCGGCCACCGTGCTGGCCGACCTGAACCGCATCGGTGGTGCCAACGGCATCGGCCGCCTGGACATCGTCGAGAACCGTTACGTCGGCATGAAGTCGCGCGGTTGCTACGAAACCCCTGGCGGCACCATCATGCTCAAGGCCCACCGTGCCATCGAATCGATCACCCTGGACCGCGAAGTCGCTCACCTGAAGGATGAGCTGATGCCGAAGTATGCCAGCCTGATCTATACCGGCTACTGGTGGAGCCCGGAGCGCCTGATGCTGCAGCAGATGATCGACGCCTCGCAGGTCAACGTGAACGGCGTGGTGCGCCTCAAACTGTACAAGGGCAACGTCACCGTGGTTGGCCGCAAGTCGGACGACTCGCTGTTCGACGCCAACATTGCCACCTTCGAGGAAGATGGCGGCGCCTACAACCAGGCGGACGCTGCCGGCTTCATCAAGCTCAACGCACTGCGTATGCGCATTGCTGCCAACAAGGGCCGTTCGCTGCTCTGATTTGCTGGCGCATGCCATGGAACCCCGGCCCAGCCGGGGTTTTTTTTGCCTGCTGCAAACCTGCAGCGTTCAATCGCCTCGGGGGGCGGAATCTTCCTCCAGCGGGCGGACCGACAATTGTGCACACTGGCGTTTATCCAGGTTGCAAAAGCGCCATGTCCTGGGTGTTTTCAGCGGTTGGGCCAGTGCACGCAGGAGTTGCTGTTCCATCAACTGACAAGCATCGGGGCCGGAAAACATGATTGTGACAGGTTCGCCATGTTCGGCCTCGCTGAGCTTGCGGGGTGCGCTTGGCGTGTTATCCGACGATGGGTTGTAGAACGACTTGTAGTTGAAGTTTAGTGTCAGAAAAAACAATGCTGTCAGAAAAAACGGAAATCCTACCAGAAACCAGGTATAGAGGTTCTGGCTGGCTTCGCTGAGAAACGGCAAGGTAGCAAGTGCGGAGGATTCGATGATGCCCGCGAAGATGGCAATGATCGTCAGCGGGGCGACAGGTTGTCGTTCGGGCATAAGGCTGTCTCCGGCGTTTTTACCCATTGTTGTCTTACTGTGCCGCCCAACTAAAGACTGGACTGTTTCCCGGGCGACGAATCATCGCTGTCCTGCGCACTGGCGAGGATATTTCAATGGCACGGGTTGAGCCTTTCAACGGGAAGAGTGGCCCTGAATGGGCATGCGTTCAAATACGGGTAATAGTATTTACTGCCTTGTTCAGGAAGTTTGTTGTTACAGGCGCAGTAGTGGTGTGTAGGAAATTTCTGTAAGTGTTGTAGGTTTCATCTGTTCATCTGTTTCTTCGGCAAATCGTCGCGCCATCTGGCGTTCTGTCGGTTATCGTGGCGTCTCAAAGCAGAACAATGAATGGATATCGCATGAATAAAGTGCTTATCGTGGATGATCACCCGGTCATACGCCTGGCCGTACGCATGCTGATGGAGCGGCATGGTTATGACGTCGTCGCGGAGACTGACAACGGCGTGGCTGCACTGCAGCTGACACGGCAACACCTACCGGATATCGTGGTGCTGGATATCGGTATTCCCAAGCTGGACGGCCTGGAGGTGATCGCCCGCATGACAACCTTCAGCCCAGGCAGCAAGGTGCTGGTGCTGACATCGCAGGCACCTGGCAACTTCTCGATGCGTTGCATGCAGGCAGGGGCGGCAGGGTACGTGTGCAAGCAGCAAGAGCTCACTGAGTTGCTGAGCGCCATCAAGGCGGTGTTATCGGGCTACAGCTACTTCCCCAACCAGGCGCTGCATGCATCACGGGGCAAGGGAGGAGGAAGCGAGGCCGATATGGTCAACCGCCTCTCGGCGCGCGAGATGACAGTGTTGCAACAGTTGGCAAGAGGGCGTTCGAACAAGGAGATTGCCGACAGCATGTTCCTCAGCAACAAGACGATCAGTACCTACAAGTCTCGCCTGTTGCTAAAGCTGAATGCGCGTTCGCTGGTCGACCTGATCGAACTGGCGCAACGTCAGGGGCTGAATTGATCGCCAGGCCGTAAAGCCTCCAGCCAGGAGGCTTTGCCAGCGCTGAAGGTCTGGGGTCTACAGGTCGTAGTCGAAATCGGCCAACTGTTTTTGCAGGCGTCTTTCTTCCAGCATGTTATCGATGGTGCGGCGTTTGCTGAGGTTGGTCTTTGCAATTTCCACCACGGGCTCCGCTTCATCCTCTGCGGCAACAAAATCATCTTCGATCGACAGGTCGTCTTTATCGCTACTCATGAGTCGCTCCAAGCCAAGGGGCCATTGGCCGTCCTTATAACCAGAAAGCAGACGCTGGTAAAAAAGATTTTTTCAATCGTGCTGGGTGGTTTTCGCCTATCGAATCAATCATCAGACGTCTTGTGCTTGTACTCGCACAAATCTTCGATCCGGCAGCTGCCGCACCGTGGCTTGCGGGCCTGGCACACATAGCGGCCGTGCAGGATCAGCCAGTGGTGGGCGTCGAGCAGGTATTCTTTCGGAACGAACTTGATGAGCTTTTTTTCCACCTCCAGCACCGTCTTGCCCGGCGCGATGCCGGTACGGTTGCTGACCCTGAAGATATGCGTGTCCACCGCCATGGTCGGCTGGCGAAACGCGGTGTTGAGCACCACGTTGGCGGTCTTGCGGCCCACCCCGGGCAGTGCCTCCAGGGCTTCGCGGGTTTGCGGCACCTGGCTGCCGTGGCGCTCGATCAGCAGCCGGCAGGCCTCGATGACGTTTTTCGCCTTGCTGTTATACAGGCCGATGGTCTTGATGTACTCGCTCAGGCCTTCGACCCCCAGGGCATGGATGGCTTCGGGGGTGTTGGCGACTGGGAACAGGCGGGCGGTGGCCTTGTTGACGCCCACGTCGGTGGCTTGCGCGGACAGGGTGACGGCAACCAACAGCTCGAATGGAGTGGTGTAGGCCAGTTCGGTCTTCGGCTCGGGGTTGTCTTCGTGCAGCCTGCGAAAAATCTCCAGGCGTTTGGCGGCATTCATGAAATCAGCGGGTTCCTTGACGACGTGGGTGGGCAGGGCCTGTACGCAGCCGATTGTACAAGGCCAACAGCAGTCCGAGCAGTATCAGACCACCGGGTGCCAGGCTGGCCAGGTGCAGGCCAGCAATTTCGCCTAGCCATTGCCGGCTGGCACCGAGCAACAGGCAGGCGCCAAGCAGCGCGGCAAGGTACCTTGCAAGCAGGCGCCAGCGCCCGTGGTTGGGCAGCAGGTGTTCGATGGCCAGGCATTGCAGGCAGAGCAGAGCGGGGTAGTGGCCGAGGGCGACCGCCAGGGGTAGCAACCATGCTCGCAGCGCCAGTTGCAGGCAGCTGGCCAGGGCCGCCAGCAGCAGCAGGCTGGCCAGCCTGAACGCCCAGCTAGCCAGCCTGTGACGCAGAGGCGCCAACAGTAACTGGTGCAGGCCGCCCATCAGCACCGCGCACGCGCCGATGACAGCGCCTTCGCTCAGTGTCCGGGTGGCACCCAGCAGCGGCACCAGGCTCGCACCCAGTAGATGCAACCTATTCATGTGGGGTGCCCTCCAGCAGCACGCTGCGCTGTTCGTCGAAATAGCTCAGCGCTTCCTGCAGCGCGCTGATCACGGCCCGAGAAGTCACGGTTGCGCCGCTCAACTGGTCGAAGTCACCGTGATCACGTCGCAGTGCCCAATGGTTGCCCGAGTGCCGATTCGCAAACTGCTGCAGCCAATTGACTCGCGGGTCCCCCAGGCGAGCACCCAGCCCGGGGCTTTCCTGTTGTTCGACCACCTGGCTGCCGATCAGTCGACCGTCTGTGGCAATGGCGATGCTCAGCACGATCGGGCCGGCATAGCCTTGAGTCTGGGTGACGACAATGATGGCGACCGGGGTCCCCGCCAGCTCGGCCCGGTACGCCGCCAGGATACGGCTGGTTGGCCGTTGTGCGGCGGGCGTGGGCAGCGGGTGGTCCAGTGGCTGGTTGTCGTAACTACCGTCAGGCAGCACCGCCAGCCGTTCACGGCTTTGCAGCTGTTTTGCGGCGTCGACGATGGCCGGGCTGGTCCAGTGTCGCCAGGCCAAGGTAACCGACACCGCCAGTGCCGCAACCAGCAGCAACAGCCCTGCATCACGGGCCAGGCGACTCATGGGGCAGCCTGCTGGCGTTGCGTCGCCAGGCGCTCGAGGCTCGGCACCAGAAGGTTCATCAGCAGAATGGCGAACGCCGTGCCATCCGGATAGCTGCCCCAAGTGCGAATCAGGTAGATCAACACGCCCGCGCCGACGCCGAACAGCAGTCTGGCCCGCTCATGCCGTGGGCCGGACACTGGTTCGGTGGCGATGAAGAACGCTGCCATCATGGTCGAGCCGGACAACAGGTGCAGCAAGGGGGAACCGTTGGAGTCCGAGCCCGACCCGTTCCAGGCCAGCAGGCTGAACAGAAACAGGCCTGCCAGCAGGCCGATCGGCGCATGCCAGCTGATTACCTTGCGCAGCAGCAGGAACAGGCCGCCGAGCAGGAACGCCAGGTTTACCCATTCGTTGCCGCGCCCACCCATGCTGCCGAATCCCGGGTGGCTGGCGAACAGCTCGTCGACGGTCAGGCTGCGGTTGTGGCGCAGGCCGTCGAGCAGTGTGGGCCGGGCCCAGGCATCGATCTGGTCGCCACCGGCGAATACCTGTTGCAAGGTGTCAAGCAGACCGGGTGCCGGTCCTGGCCAATGGTTCATTTGCAGCGGGAAGCTCAGCAGCACGAAGGCATAGCCGACCATGGCCGGGTTGAACAGGTTGCGTCCGACCCCGCCGAAGGCCTGTTTGCCGATACCGATGGCCACGCTGGCCGCGGTCACCGGTAGCCACCAAGGCGCCAGGGTGGGCAGGGCGGCGGCCAGCAGTACGGCAGTCACCAGAGCGCTGCTGTCGTTCAGCGTCGTGCCCGGCGGTTGCCCACGCAGCAACAGCAGCAGTGCTTCGCACAGCAGTGCAGCACCGGCACACAGCAAGATATTGAGCAGCAGCCCCCAGCCGTGCAGCCATGCCAGAACCAGCAGGCCCGGTACGCAGGCCAGCAACACCAGGTTCATGCTGGTGCGCAGCCGCGGATCAGGCCTGACGCTCATTGGTTGAACAACCCGTTGAAGCCAGAAAACGCCAGGGTCATTATCCCGGCAGCGAGCAGTTCGACAGGCAGGCCGCGCAGTACGCCAGGGATATCGGCATGGGTGCAGCGCTGGCGCAGGTCGGCGAACAACACGAGTGCCAGCCAGAAGCTGCCGCCGGCCAGCAGCCCCTGCAGCAAGGTGGCAAACACTGTGTATTCGGCGCTTGCCTGTTGCAGCACCAGCCCGAGCACCACCACATTGCCCGACAGCAGTGCGGGGAGCTGCGCCACTGGCCAGGCGGGTTGCCAGCGTGCCAGTAGCCATGGCACCCCCCAGGCGAGCAGTGCCAGCCAGGGCAACAGCAGGAACAGCTCAAGGTCTTCGGCCAGCAGGGGCATCGCGAGCCTTGCGCCGACTACTCCCAGTGCGATGCATAGCGCGCAGGCAAGGCCATGTACATGCAGGTGCAGCCTGGGGCCCGGCGGTGGTGACAGGCACAGGTGATTGACCAGCGCGGCACTGGTCAGGACCAGAAGGTAATCGCTCATGACATGACGATAGCCGGGAATCGCGGCGATTGTCCGGCTTTGGTAGAAGGGGGCTGCGCAGCAGCCCCCGACAGGGCCGGTTACTTGATGCGCTGGCCTGGCTTGGCGCCGCTGTCCGGGCTCAGCAGGTAGATTTCTTCACCGCCAGGGCCTGCCGCCATGACCATGCCCTCGGAGATGCCGAAGCGCATCTTCCGCGGCTTGAGGTTGGCCACCATCATGGTCAGGCGACCTTCCAGCTTGGATGGGTCGGGGTAGGCTGACTTGATGCCCGAGAACACGTTGCGGCGCTCGTCGCCGATGTCCAGGGTCAGCTGCAGCAGCTTGTCGGCACCCGGTACGGCTTCGGCCTTGACGATAAGGGCCACGCGCAGGTCGACGGCAGCGAAGGTATCGAACTCGATTTCCGCCGACAGCGGGTCCTTGGCCAGTTCGCCGTTGCCGGCCGGGGCCTTGGCTTCGGCGGCCAGCAGGTCTTCCTTGCTGGCTGCGACCATGGCTTCGACCTTGGCTGGTTCGATGCGGCTCATCAGTGCTTTGAACGGGTTCAGCTGGTGATCTTCCAGGCGCGACAGGTGATCGTTCCAGCTCAGCGGAGCCACATTGAGGAAGGCCTCGGCGTCGGCAGCCAGCACCGGCAGCACCGGCTTGAGGAAGATGACCAGCTGGCGGAACAGGTTGATGCCCTGTGCGCAGATGGCCTGCACTTCATCCTGCTTGCCTTCCTGTTTGGCCAGCGACCACGGTGCCTTGTCGGCGATCCAGGCGTTGGCCCGGTCGGCCAGCGCCATGATCTCACGCATGGCCCGGCCGAAGTCGCGGCCTTCATAGGCTTCGGCGATCGACGGGGCGGCCGCCAGGAAGGCTTCGGTCAGCTCCGGTGCGGCATCGCCAGCCACCATCACGCCGCCATTGCCCTTGTGAATGAAACCGGCGCAACGGCTGGCAATGTTGACCACTTTGCCGACCAGGTCCGAGTTGACCTTCTGCACGAAGTCTTCCAGGTTCAGGTCCAGGTCATCGACGCCACGGCCCAGCTTGGCTGCGTAGTAGTAACGCAGGTATTCGGGCTGCAGGTGGTCGAGGTAGGTGCGGGCCTTGATGAAGGTGCCACGCGACTTGGACATCTTGGCGCCGTTCACCGTCAGGTAGCCGTGGACATTGACCGCCGTCGGCTTGCGGAAGCCGGCGCCTTCGAGCATGGCCGGCCAGAACAGGGCGTGGAAGTTGACGATGTCCTTGCCGATGAAGTGGTACAGTTCGGCCTTGGACCCCTCGTTCCAGAAGGCATCGAAGTCCAGCTCCGGGCGGCGTGCGCAAAGGTTCTTGAAGCTGGCCATGTAGCCGATCGGTGCATCCAGCCACACGTAGAAGTACTTGCCCGGCTCGCCCGGGATCTCGAAGCCGAAATACGGCGCGTCACGCGAGATGTCCCACTCCTGCAGGCCCGAGTCCAGCCATTCGGCCAACTTGTTGGCCACCGCGTCCTGCAGGGTGCCGCTGCGGGTCCACTGCTGCAGCATGGCCTGGAAGTCCGGCAGCTTGAAGAAGAAGTGCTGGGAATCACGCAGTACCGGGGTGGCGCCGGAGATGGCCGACTTGGGATTCTTCAGTTCGGTAGGTGCGTAGGTGGCGCCGCACTTTTCACAGTTGTCGCCGTACTGGTCTTCGGCCGCACACTTGGGGCAAGTGCCCTTGATGAAGCGGTCGGCCAGGAACATGCCCTTTTCCGGGTCGAAGTACTGGGTCACCGAGCGGGTGGCGATGTGCCCGGCTTCACGCAGACGCGTGTAGATCAGGCTCGACAGCTCACGGTTTTCTTCGCTGTGAGTGGAGTGGAAGTTGTCGAAATCGACCAGGAAGTCGGCGAAGTCGCTGCTGTGCTCGGCCTGGACGTTGGCGATCAGCTGTTCCGGAGTGATGCCTTCCTTCTCGGCGCGCAGCATGATGGCCGAACCGTGGGCGTCATCGGCGCAGACATAGATGCACTGGTTGCCACGCAGCTTCTGGAAGCGGACCCACATGTCTGTCTGGATGTACTCGAGCATATGGCCAAGGTGGATCGATCCGTTGGCATAGGGCAAGGCGCTGGTGACGAGAATCTGACGTGGCTCGGACATGGTGGCTCGGCTACTTATCTGGCGACGGGGTAAAAATGAGGTTGATCGGCCACTATAAAGGGCTGGCGAAGATATTTCACCCCGCATGCACATCTGCTGACGATTGACGGGTTAGGATAGGCGCCTGTTTGACATTCAGTTTGCCAATGGGAGTCTCCATGAGTGCCGTCACCCGTGCCGCCGTCGAAGGCGTGCTTCGCCAGTACACCGACCCCTACCTGAACCAGGACCCGGTCAGCGCCGGCTGCGTGCGCGCCATCGATATCCAGGGCGGGCAGGTCAGCGTGCAGTTGCAGTTGGGTTATGCCGCAGGGCTGTTCAAGAATGGCTGGGCCCAGGTGCTGCAGACCGCCATCGGCAACCTCGAGGGCGTCAGCAGTGCCCAGGTGTCGATCGACTGCGTGGTCGCCGCACACAAGGCCCAGGCTCAGGTGCCGGCCATGGCCAACGTCAAGAACATCATCGCCGTGGCTTCGGGCAAGGGTGGGGTGGGCAAGTCGACCACCGCGGCCAACCTGGCCCTGGCTCTGGCCCGCGAAGGTGCGCGGGTGGGTATTCTCGATGCCGACATCTACGGCCCCAGCCAAGGCGTGATGTTCGGTATCGCCGAAGGCACCCGCCCGCAGATCCGTGACCAGAAGTGGTTCGTGCCGATCAAGGCGCATGGCGTGGAAGTCATGTCCATGGCGTTTCTCACCGACGACAACACGCCGATGGTCTGGCGCGGGCCGATGGTTTCCGGTGCGCTGCTGCAGCTGGTGACCCAGACCGCCTGGGACGACCTGGACTACCTGGTGATCGACATGCCGCCGGGTACCGGTGACATCCAGCTGACCCTGGCGCAGAAGGTGCCGGTGGCAGGCTCGGTCATCGTCACCACCCCGCAGGACCTGGCCCTGCTGGATGCCAGGAAGGGCGTGGAGATGTTCCGCAAGGTCAATATTCCGGTGCTGGGCGTGGTGGAAAACATGGCCGTGCACATCTGCTCGAACTGTGGCCACGCCGAGCACCTGTTCGGTGAAGGCGGTGGCGAAAAGCTGGCCAGCCAGTATGGTGTCGACCTGCTGGCCTCGTTGCCGCTGTCGATGCTCATCCGCGAACAGGCCGACAATGGCAAGCCGACCGCCATCGCCGAACCGGAAAGCCAGATCGCCATGGTCTACCAGGAGCTGGCGCGCCAGGTAGGGGCGCGGATCGTGCTGCAGGAGGCGGCTGCGCCGGCGATGCCGAGCATTACCATCAGCGAGGATTGACCTGCCAGGCCGAGGCCAGGCGCCTCGGTCATTCTTTCAGGCATAAAAAAACCCGCCGGAAGGCGGGTTTTTTTGAAAGCTAAAAAGCTCGATCGACTTAGGCGATCTGAACTTCTTCAGCCTGCATGCCTTTCTGGCCGCGAGTAGCGACGAAAGTAACAGCCTGGCCTTCTTTCAGGGTTTTGAAGCCGTCAGCTTGGATGGCTTTGAAGTGCACGAACAGGTCATCGCCCGACTGAGGGGTGATGAAGCCGTAGCCTTTCTCATCGTTGAACCACTTAACAACACCGGATTGACGGTTGGACATTTTTCTGTCTCCTTGGACAATTTGATAACGGTCAGGAAAAACCCTGCCCGGGACTGAGCGCAAAGAGAGCAGAAAATTCAGCGATGGGCCGATCAGGATCGTGCATCAAACTAGAGATTCTCGGTGTCACGTGCAGCACAGTGGCGTCACCTTACCCCACTTTCCGCAACCTGCCAATGGTCAGAAGACGCTTTAGGCGAATTCGGATCGACGGCGGCGCGAACCCCCGCCCGGCGCGGGATGAGGCATGGAACTTTAACCTGGGCGCAGGGACCGGTAAGATGCGCGTCTGGTTTTTCCCCCTCGCAACTCTTCTAGGACACCCCGCCATGAGCATCAAATCGGACAAGTGGATTCGCCGCATGGCGCAGGAACACGGCATGATCGAACCGTTCGTCGAGCGCCAGGTGCGCGGCGAGCAGGACAACCGGGTGATTTCCTTCGGCGTCTCCAGCTACGGCTACGACGTACGCTGCGCCGACGAATTCAAGGTGTTCACCAACATCAATTCGGCCACCGTCGACCCTAAGAACTTCGATGCCGGTAGCTTCGTCGACATCAAGAGCGACGTCTGCATCATTCCGCCGAACTCGTTCGCCCTGGCGCGCACCGTCGAGTACTTCCGCATTCCACGCGACGTGCTGACCATCTGCCTGGGCAAAAGCACCTACGCCCGGTGCGGCATCATCGTCAACGTCACCCCGCTGGAGCCCGAGTGGGAAGGCCACGTGACCCTGGAGTTCTCCAACACCACCACGCTGCCGGCGAAGATCTACGCCAATGAAGGCGTGGCGCAGATGCTGTTCCTGCAGTCCGACGAAGAATGTGAAGTGTCGTACAAGGACCGCGGCGGCAAGTACCAGGGCCAGCGTGGCGTCACCCTGCCGCGCACCTGAGCCGACGGGCGCGGGGAATTACCCGCGCCTTTGGCACTCCAACAGGGTAATGCCGATGCGCATGATGCGCAGCGGCCTTGTCAGGAGCAGCCAATGAAACTCCATCCCGCAATCAGTGCCAAGCTGGCAGTTCTGCAGCCCAACCATGTGGGGTTGTTGTCCTGGTCACTGCTGGCGCACCCGCTGCCGATGCAGGCGGGGGGCGTGCCCCACCAGCCTGACCCCGATACACCACAGCCGCCGGAGCCGGGCGAAACCCCGCCCATGGAGCCGGGCGAGCCGACCCTGCCTGACGAACCGCCTCCGGGGCCTGTCGCCTGAACGTCGCTAAAGCGCCCAGACGCGCCCTGCGCCGGCCAGGTACACGCGGCTGGTGGCAGGGGGGGCGATTTCCCAGCCCCCGGTGAATTCACCGAACGCTGGCAGCAGGCTCACCTGGCCATCGACCAGGAAGCACGGCAGGCGCAGGCGCTGGCGCGCCTTGCCGCGCAGGACGAAGACCGGGTGCACATGGCCTGCCAGTACCGGGTGGGTCGGTGGGGTCGCGGTTCGTGCTGTAGCGCGAAGGGTTCCAGCAGCCAGGGTTCGTCCATCACTTCGATGCCGAGCGAAGCAGGTGGATCGCCGGCGTTGTGGTCATGGTTGCCGCGTATCAGCACGATCTTCAGCGTCCTGTGTTGTTCGCGCCACGTCTGCAGCCTGGCCAGCATTGCTGGCGCTCGTGCTGCGCGCGCATGCAGGAAGTCGCCCAGGATGATCAGTTGCTCGCATGCATGCGCGGCCAGCAATGCATCCAGGCGGGCAAGCGTCGCTGCGGTGGTGCCACGCGGAACCGGTTGGTGCAGGGCACGATAGCTTGCCGCCTTGCCGATGTGCACATCCGCCACCAGCAGGGCGCGGCGTGCCGGCCAGTAGATGGCCTTGTCGGGAAGCAGCCAGAGCTGCTGGCCACAGTGCTCGATGGGCAGCAGGCCGGTCATTCAGCAGCACCCGCTGCACGTTCCAGCTCGGCGACCATCCGTGCAATGCGGTCCGCCAGTTTTTCCGTGCTCAGGGTTTCGCGCATACCCTCAACCAGCAAGGCAAACGCCAATGGCCCCGGCCGCTTCAGCAACTGCAGGTCGAGCCGCAACCGCCCCATTTTCAGCAGTTGCCGATGCAGGCGCTCGATCTCCAGTTCCTCGTTCAACACTTCGTCCCGCGCCTGGCCCAGCAGCAAGTTGCCAGCGTCATGCTTGCGGAAGACCTCGTAAAACAGGCCACTGGAGGCCTGAATCTGTCGCAGGCTTTTCTGAGCCGCCGGGTAGCCGCCAAACACCAGCCCGGCAATCTGGGCGATCTCGCGAAAACGCCGCAATGCCATTTCTCCCGCGTTGAGGCTGGCCAGCACATCGTCCAGCAGGTGCTCGGTAGCCAGTGCCTGCGGCAGATGGGTCGCCCAATCCACCTGGCCGGGGCTGAGCAGTTCGAACCCATAGTCGTTGACGGCGATCGAAACCGACAGCGGCTGTACGCGGCTCACCCGCCAGGCAATCAGGTTGGCCAGGCCAAGGTTGGCCATGCGCCCGGCAAACGGATACAGGAACAGATGCCAGCCTTGACGGGACCTGAAGGTTTCGGCCAGCAGCGTGTCGATGGCAGGCAGCGCCGACCATTGTGCCTGCAAGGCCAGCAGCGGGCGTGCTGTACGCATTTCCGGGCCCTCGAAGCGGCCGTGCGCTGCTGCATCGAGCTGCTCGACCAGAGCGTCGGCCAGTTCGCTGGAAAGCGGCATGCGGCCGCCATTCCAGCGGGCAACCGCGGCCTTGCGTGCGCTGCTGCGGCGCACGTAGGCGGTCATGTTCTCCACACGCACCAGTTCCAGCACACGCCCGGCGAAAACCAAGGTATCGCCAGGCCGCAAACGGGCGATGAACGCTTCTTCGACGCTGCCCAGCGCTTTGCCCCCGCCGCCCTTGCTCCAATACTTGAGCTGCAGGCTGGCATCGCTGACGATGGTGCCGATGCTCATGCGGTGACGGCGTGCCAGGCGTTCGCTGGCAACCCGATAGACGCCGTCGGCCTGGCGTTCGACGCGCTGGTAGTCGGGGTAGGCGCTGAGCGAGCTGCCCCCATGGCAGACGAAGTCCAGCGCCCATTGCCACTGGCTGTCGCGCAACGCCCGGAATGCCCAGGTGCTGCGTACCTCTTCGAGCAGCAGTTCGGCGTCAAAGCCACTGCCCAGGGCCATGCTGACCAGGTGCTGCACCAGCACGTCCATGCACAGGCGTGGCGAATGGCGGGCCTCGATGTGCCCGGCGGCCAGGGCCTGCCTGGCGGCGGCTGCCTCCACCAGTTCCAGGCTGTGGGTGGGCACCAGGGTAACCCGCGAGCGCCGCCCCGGTGCATGGCCGGAGCGCCCGGCCCGCTGCATCAGGCGGGCAATGCCCTTGGCCGAACCGATCTGCAGTACGCGCTCGACTGGCAGGAAGTCTACGCCCAGGTCCAGGCTGGAGGTGCAGACTACCGCTTTCAGGCTGCCCTGCTTGAGGCTGCGCTCGACCCAGTCACGCGTCTCACGGGCCAGTGAGGCATGGTGCAGGGCGATCAGCCCGGCCCAGTCGGGGCGCGCTTCGAGCAGGGCCTGGTACCAGAGTTCGGCCTGGGCCCGGGTGTTGGTGAACACCAGGCAACTGCTGCTGGCATCGATCTCCCGGCTGACCTGGTCGAGCATTTTCAAGCCCATGTGCCCGGCCCACGGAAAGCGCTCGATGGCCGTAGGTAGCAGGGTATCGACCAGCAGCGGTTTGTCTTGCCGGCCTTGTACCAGCAAACCACCCTGAGGCAGCAATACCTCCAGCGCATGCTGCAGGTTGCCGAGGGTGGCGGACAGGCCCCAGGTGGGTAGGCCCGGGCGCCAGCGGCGCAGGCGGGCCAGGGCCAGTTGCAGTTGTACCCCGCGCTTGTTGCCCAGCAGTTCGTGCCATTCGTCCACCACTACCAGGCGCAATGTGGCGAAGTCGTCGCGGGCCTGTGCGCGGGTCAGCAACAGGGTCAGGCTTTCGGGGGTCGTGACCAGCACGCTGGGCAGGCGCCGCGCCTGGCGGGCACGTTCGGCACTGCCGGTATCGCCGCTGCGCACGCCCACGCTCCACGGCAAGCCGAGCTCGTCCAGCGGCGCCTGTAGGGCGCGGGCGGTATCGGCAGCCAAGGCGCGCATCGGCGTGACCCACAGCACTTGCAACGGCGCGGCCTGTCGTCCCTGGGCTTCGGCTTTGAAGGCGCGCAGCGCGGCGAGCCATACCGCGTAGGTCTTGCCGGCGCCGGTACTGGCATGCAGCAGGCCGGATTCGCCGCGTGCCACGGCAGCCCAGACACGGCGCTGGAAAGCGAACGGCTTCCAGCCACGCTGGGCGAACCAGGCATTGGCGAGGTCGGTGGCGGCGGGCATGGGGCATCGGTCCTTGGCGGGCTGTGTCTCTACAGACAACCCGCCAGCTGCAATGGTTTTACCTGGTCAGTTAGCCAGCAGGTAGCCGCTGCGGCACACCTGCTCGCCGGCCACGTGGGCGATGACCATGCCGGCGGTAGCCATGCGCCGCACGCTGCGCGCATACAGCAGGCCCGGCTGCTGGTTGCGCACGGCGGTCACCCGGTCGCTGAGCGGGTCGATGACTTCGGCTATCAGTTGGCCAGCTTCGAGAGTTTGCCCAGGCTTTGCGTGGTACACCAGCAGCCCGCCCAATGGCGCCACCACGGGTTCGACCGCAGCCAGGGGGGTAGCCGGGTTGCGCAATGCGGGCAGGGCAGTGGTGGCACCTTCGATGCCCCCCGTGTGGGTCAGGAAGTCGAGAAGCGCCTGGCAATCCTTGCTCGCCAGCTCATGGCTGACATCGGCCTGGCCACGCAACTCGACCGTCACCGAGCAGCAGCCCAGCGGGATCGGGAAGCGCTTGCCGAAGCGCTGTTGCAACTGCCACCAGACCAGGCTGAAGCATTCATCGAACGACTGCCCGCCCGAGTCGGTGGCCAGCAGGCTGGCCTGCGCGCCCAGGTAGCGCGCCAGCGGTTCGATCTGCGGCCAGGCGTCTGGCGTGGTGTACAGATGCTCCACGGCTTCGAAGTCGCAATGCAGGTCCAGCACCATGTCGGCATCACAGGCCAGGCGTTGCAGGATCAGGCGCTGGGCCTGCAGAGGTGTGCGCGCCGGGTGCGCGTCCAGCCCGCGGCGCAGGTACTCACGGATCAGGGCGAGGTTATGGGCCGGGTCTTGAGTCAGGTGTTCTTCGATCTGGTCGCCGATGCTGTCCGACAGGTCGACGAAGTTGCGGTTGAAATTCTCACCGCTTTGCAGTTCGAAACGCCCCAGCGGTGCGTCCAGCAACACCTGTTCCAGGCCGACCGGGTTGGCCACCGGTACCAGAATGATTTCCTGTTGCAGCCGGCCTTGCTGTTCCAGTTCGGCCAGGCGGCGCTTGAGGTGCCAGGCCACCAGCATGCCGGGCAGTTCGTCGGCGTGCAGCGAGGCCTGGATATACACCTTGCCGCCACCACGGGGTCCGTAGTGGAAGCTATGCAACTGGCGGGTAATACCCGGAACGGGGGAGAGCAGGTCGTGGGTTGAATGGTGCATGGTCGTCCTGATTGCGTGGCGAAAACGGTCTGCGACACGGGTCGGCACACAGATAGAAGCATAGATTCCGTGACTGCGCCTCATCCGCTACCTGTTGGACGAGCGCGTGGGCTTCTTCGCGGTCCGAATTGTCTCAAGCCAGCAGTGCCTGCAAGGTTGCCAGGTCATCCGCCTCTTCAACCGGCTTGTCCAGCCGCCAGCGCAACATCCGCGGAAAGCGCACGGCGATGCCACTCTTGTGCCTGCGGGACAGGGCGATGCCCTCGAAGCCCAGCTCGAATACCAGCGTCGGCGTCACGCTGCGCACCGGGCCGAAGGTTTCGACCGTGGTCTTGCGGATGATGGCATCGACCTTGCGCATCTCTTCGTCACTGAGCCCTGAGTAGGCCTTGGCAAAAGGGACCAGCGCCCGCCCGGGGGTGCCGGCCGGCGCGTCCCATACGGCGAAGGTGTAGTCGCTGTACAGGCTGGCTCGCCGGCCATGGCCGCGCTGGGCATAGATCAGCACGGCATCGACGCTGAACGGGTCGATCTTCCACTTCCACCAGGTACCCATGTCCTTGGTCCGCCCTACGCCATACAAGGCCTCGCGCTGCTTCAGCATCAAGCCTTCCACCCCCAGGCTGCGTGACTGTTCGCGCTGGCGGGCAAGGTCGGCCCAGTCCGTGCCCTCGAGCAGGGGCGAGAGTACCACGGGTGCCAATGGGTGCTCCTCAAGCACCTGCTCCAACTGGCGGCGGCGCGCGTGCTGCGGCCGGCTGCGCCAGTCTTCGCCTTGCCATTCCAGCAGGTCGTAGGCCTGTAGTACTACCGGCGCATCGCTCAGCAGTTTCTTGCCCAGGGTCTTGCGGCCCAGGCGCTGTTGCAACAGGGCAAAGGGCTGTACCGCCAGTTCATCCGCCGAACTGCCCGGTTTCCACACCAGGATCTCGCCATCGAGCACGACCCCGTCGGGTAATGTCTGCGCCAGGCTGTGCAGCTCGGGGAAGCGCTCGGTGACCAGTTCCTCGCCACGCGACCAGACCCACAGCTGGCCTTCGCGCTTGACCACCTGGGCGCGAATGCCGTCCCACTTCCATTCGATCTGCCATTCGCTCGGTGGGCCGAGCAGCGCATCGAACTGTTCGCTCGGCACTTGCAGCGGGTGGGCCAGAAAGAACGGGTAGGGCTGGCCACCACGCTGGTCATGTTCATCGTCTGATGCCGGGGCGACCAATTGTTGGTAGCGGGCGGCAGTGGGGCGGTGACTGATGTCGGTGTAGCCGACCAGACGCTGGGCCACGCGTTTGGCATCCAGCCCGGCCAGTTGCGCCAGGGCGCGTGTGACCAGCAGCTTCGAGACGCCTACGCGAAAGCTCCCCGTGATGAGCTTCAGGCACAGCATCAGGCTGGGGCGGTCCAGCTGTGCCCACAGCGGCGGCAGGCGTTGCTGGAGCTGTTCGACGGGCAGGCCGCGCAATGACAGCAAATGCTGTTCGACCCAATGGGCCAGGCCATCGTCGCCCACCTGATGGCTTTCCGGCACCAGCAGGGAAATGGTTTCGGCCAGGTCGCCAACGGCCTGGTAGCTTTCCTCGAACAGCCAGTCCGGCAGCCCAGCCAACGTACAGGCCAGCTCGCGCAACACGCGGGTAGGCACCAGCTGGCGCGGGCGACCACCGGCCAGAAAGTACACGGCCCAGGCGGCATCTGCAGCCGGGGCGGCGCTGAAGTAGTCACGCAAGGCTTGCAGCTTGGCGGCGCTGGAGGTGGTCGCATCCAGCCTCAGGTACAGGTCGGCGAACGCTTTCATGCGTCTGTCTCCGTGGCGACAGCGTCGTCCTCCTCGCCGTATTCGGTCGCGAAGGCCCGGGCATCGAGGCCTTGTTCGTTCAGATAGCGCACCAGTACGTTGACTGACCCGTGGGTGACCATCACTCGTTCCGCGCTGGTCTGGCCGATGGCCCAGAGCAACCCCGGCCAATCGGCATGGTCCGAGAGCACGAAGCCACGGTCCACTCCGCGCCGTCGGCGGGTGCCGCGCAACAGCATCCAGCCACTGGCGAAGGCATCGCTGTAGTCGCCGAAACGGCGCATCCAGCTGCTGCCACCGGCCGATGGTGGGGCCAGGACCAACGCCTGGCGCAGCAGCGGGTCGTTGCGCGGGATATCACCGGCGTAGCGGGTCTCTGGCAAGTAGACGCCAGCTTCCCGATAAACCCGGTTCAGCGGCTCTACGGCACCATGTACGAGGATCGGGCCAATGCTGGCGTCCAGCCCGTGGAGGATCCTTTGCGCCTTGCCGAAGGCGTAGCAGAACAGCACGCTGGCTTTGCCCTGTGCGCAGTTGGCCCGCCACCAGGCGTTGATGGCGGCGAAGATCTCGCTTTGGCTGGGCCAGCGGTAGATGGGCAGGCCGAAGGTCGATTCGGTGATGAAAGTGTGGCAGGGCACCGGTTCGAACGGTGCGCAGGTGGCATCGGGTTCTACCTTGTAGTCACCCGAGGCAACCCAGACCTCGCCCTGGTATTCCAGGCGTACTTGCGCCGAGCCCAGCACGTGCCCGGCCGGGTGCAGGCTCAAGGTCACGCCATGGTGCAGCAGGCGTTCGCCGTAAGGCAGGGTCTGCAAGTTGATGCCCTGGCCCAGGCGGCTGCGCAGGATGCCGGCGCCAGGGCTGGCGGCCAGGTAATGGCCATTGCCGATGCGGGCGTGGTCGCCGTGGCCATGGGTGATCACGGCTCGGTCCACGGGCCGCCACGGGTCGATATAGAAATCACCGGGCGGGCAGTACAGGCCTTCGGGGCGGGCGATGACGAGGTCCATAGCATGGGTGCTGGTCTGGAGTTACCAGTTAGGAGCCATGGCAGGGCAGTAAGTTCGACCGGACATGGCTGGCAGCCGCCATGCAGCTTTGCCAGGAGCGGCCTTGTATCGCGATGGGCCGCTCCTACAATCGCAGGGTTACTTGCCTGGCACCAGTGTCAGGCGCTGGTTGCCATACGCCCGCCCGAAGTTCTGCTGCTGCAGCGGCAGGCTCATGAAGCGCCCCTTGAACCAGGCATCCAGCCCGTCACTGTAATGCGCGCTGGCCGGGTTGCCGGACTGTCCGCTGCTGGTCAGCACCTGCAACGGCTCGGCCTGGCCGAAGTCGACGATCATCCGTGCCGAGGCCGGCAGGCGGGTATCGAAGTCGCTGCCCCAGGCGTAGGGCGTCAGCGCCAGGGTGGTGAAATCGCCACCGGCAGGCTGCGGCGAGCGGCTGATGGCATCACCCAGGCCATGGTAGGTCGCTGCTGGCCAACGGTACTGGTGCAGCTTGCCCCACTGCCAGGCGCGGCGGTCAGCCCCCAGTTGCGTGGTGCCGGCATCGATGGCGCCAGCCAGGCTGCGCGCCAGGATGGCCGGCTTGTCTTCTTTCTGCGAGGTGTTGCGGTCATCCCAGAACGGGCTGTCGTCGCGCCCCAGCAGGTGGTCGGCTTGCGCCGAGAACGACAACCGCGCGTTGCTGACGAAGGCCTGCCAGGCCGGGCCGGACTCCGGGCCGAGGTCGTCGAGGAAGGTCTGTCGCGCTACTTCCTGGAGGAACAGTTGGTACAGGGCGGCATCGGCCGACACCGGGCTCAGGCGGCCATCGAAGGCCTTGAGCCGGGCCAGTGCGTCGCGGGCCTTGTCACGCTGTGCGGCGGGCAGGGCATCGATCGCCTGCTGCAGCGGCTGGGCCATGCCCGGGGCATCGAACACCTGCTTGAGCTTGTCGGCCAGCAGGGTGACCTGGTCGTTCTGCAGGGCCATCAGGCTGCGGCTGTCGTGGCGACCATTGCCGGCCAGCTGCGCCAGGCGTTCGGCCCGCTCGGGGTAGTACCAGGTGCTGGACAGCTGCATGCCATAGCCGCGCGGCAGGCTGCGCTGGTTGGCGTGGCCGATCCAGCCGGCCGGCGGGTCCTGGTCGTAAGGGTGCAGCATCGGGTCGGCAAAGCCGTCCCAGTCGTAGCGCCCGTCCCAGCCCGGTGATGGCAGCAGGCCCTGGCCTTCGCGGCGGTTGGGGTAGCGGCCGCTGACTTGCCAGCCGATGTGCTCGGGCTCGGCGAAGACGAAGTTGAGGGCGGCGGCAGCCACTTCACGGGTACTGTCGAAGGCGCGCTCCACGCTCTGGGCGCGGGTCAGGTCGAACAGCGCGTCGAGGCTGCGATCTTCCTTGAACTGCGGCAGGTTCAGCGCCAGGCCCAGGCTGGCATTGCCCGGTTGCGCCAGCAGGGTGCCGTGGCGAGTGTCGTACATCACTTCGCGCAGCGGGCGCTGGCCGCGGACGAAGAAGGTTTCGCTACGGGCGCGGGCCGGCAGCCATTTGCCGTCTGCCAGGTAGCTCACCTGGCTGCCCTGGTGGCGCAGTTGCTCCAGGTACAGGTCCTGGTTGTCGGCCATGACCGCGCTGCTGCTCCAGGCCAGCTTGCCGTTGTATCCGGCCAGCACGATTGGCAGGCCGGGCAACGACAGCCCGGCGACCTGGTACTTGCCAGTGTGGATCTGCACCGGGCTCAGGGCCCAGGCGGCGCGGCTGTCGCTGGCCAGCAGGCTCTTGCCACTGCGGCTGCGTTGCGGCGCCAGGGCCAGGTTGGCCGAACCGGG
Source organism: Pseudomonas sp. Marseille-Q3773 (assembly GCF_916618955.1). NCBI lineage: Bacteria > Pseudomonadati > Pseudomonadota > Gammaproteobacteria > Pseudomonadales > Pseudomonadaceae > Pseudomonas > Pseudomonas sp. Marseille-Q3773. Next base: position 3,191,709 of record NZ_OU745390.1, on the reverse strand, counting down.
GCTGCCCAGCAGGTCGAGGTCGGCCAGCTTCTGGCTGGCGGCGGCCAGGGCTGGCAGGCCAGGTAACTGGCTGGCCAGGTTCAGGCCCTTGAGCTTGTCCACCTCGGCTTCGGCCAATGGCTCGTCCGGGGCACCGGGCAACAGCCAGGCCAGCTTGTCGCTGCCGGCTTTCTGCGCCAGGACCAAGGCGCTCAGTTCTTCCTGCAGGTTCACCGACTGGCTGAAGGCGTACAGGCTGAAGATCAGCGCCGAGTCCTCGGGCTTCCAGTATTCCGGGCGATAACCACTGTTGGCCAGGCTGGCCGGCAGCCGGTCGCGGTAACGGAACAGGTAAGCGTTGACCCCGCGTGCATACACCTCGAAAAAGCGCTTGAGCCGTGGCGATGCTTCGGCGTACTGCTGGGCGGCGCTCTGCTTGAGGTTGGCAGCGCGCATCAACCGGTCGATGTCCAGCGCGTCGCTGCCGGCCAGCTCGGCCAGGCGGCCTTGGGCGAGCAGGCGCATGGCGACCATCTGTTCGATGCGGTCACCGGCATGTACGTAGCCCAGGCTGAACAGGGCGTCATGGAAGCTGCTGCTTTCGATCAGCGGCGCACCCATGGCGTTGCGCCGTACCGAGACGTTCTGTGCCAGGCCCTTGAGCGGCTGCACACCGCTGGCCGGTGGCACGCTGTCCTGATAACCGCCCGTCTGGCAGCCGGCCAGCCCGAGCATGCCGAGCAGCGTGGCAGCGGTTGCGAACCGCGGGCGGAAGGGAGGGAAGGCGGGGGCGGCCATGACAAGGGCTCCTGCAAGGCGTGGCGGGTTTGGAAAGGCGCTAAGGTAGTAAGCGCGCAGGCGCCGTGCAAGGTCCCCGGGCGGTTTATTTGCCAGCGCCGGCACAAACCTTGAAGTGCATGGCCAAAGCATCGGAAAAATGCGTGCAGTTGATGCGTGCATGGCCTTGGTAGTCCCGGCTCACGGCGAAGGCCGAGCCCGGCATCAGGAGCACCTTGTGCTGTTCCAGGCGCTGCATGAACGGCTGCAGGTCGACCAGCGCGGGGTGATGGACCCACAGGAACATACCGCCTCGCGGCGTTACGTCGAACTGCCAGCCCCGCGCCCGCAACAGCTGCTGGGTTTGTGCCTGCTGGCGGATCATGCGCTGCTGCAGGTCTTTCATGTGCCGGGCATAGGTGCCATCGGACAAGATGGTGTTGACGAAACGTTCGCAAAACGCTGGTACGGCAACGCAGGTCAGCAGCTTCAGGCGCGTCAGGGGTTCTATCAGCGCAGCCGAACAGGCGATGTAGCCAACGCGCAGTGAAGCGGACAGGCACTTGGAGAAACTGCCGATGTAGATGACCCGGTCGAGGTTATCCAGTTCGGCAAGGGTCTGGCGTACGCCGGGAGCGAAGTCGCCATACACGTCATCCTCGACGATCAGAAAGTCGTGCTCGGTGGCCAGGCGCAGGATGTTGAAGGCAATGTGCGGGCTGATGTTGCCGCCGGTCGGGTTATGGAAGTTGCTGTTGCAGAAGAATGCCTTGACCTTGTGCCTGCCCAGGTGGGCTTTCATGTCCGCCACGTCCGGCCCGTCCTGGGTACGCCGCACGCCGAGGACATGGCCACCGGCCAGCTGGATCAGCTTGATCAGGTTGCCATTGCCGGGCTCGTCGACGAATACGTGGTCGCCAGGCTTGATCAGCAACCGCGCGACCAGGTCCAGCGCTTGCGTGGCACCCAGTGTGGTCAGCAACTGGCTTGGCCGGGCCTCGATACGGGTCAGGCGCTGCAGGTGCGTGCACAGTTGTCTGCGCATGGGCAGGTAGCCCTGGATGTCGCCATATTCCGCCAGCGAGCTCTGCTCCAGCCGCGCAGTGCGGCGTATCGCCTTGGCCAGCAGCTCGGTGTCCCGCCAGGCCGGTGGCAGCCAGCCGCTGCCGAGCTTGGTGTAGTGCCGGCCACTTTGCAGCAGCGTGAACAATGGGTCGCCGGCCATGCTTGCCGGGGGCTCGGCAGGGCCGCTGTCTGATGCACCTGGCTGCCGGCTGCTGCAGGCGACAAAGTAGCCGCGGCCTGGGATGGTGGTCAGCACACCTTCGCTGACCAGCCGGGCATAGCTGGAGACGACATCGTGATAACTGCAGTCGGCCGCCGCGGTCAGCTTGCGGATGGACGGCATGCGCTGGCCAGGCAGCCACTCGCCGGCTTCGAGGCGCTGTTTCAATTGGGCATGCAGGCTGTTCGGGCGCATGGCGGGTCCGCCGGCTGTTAGAAAAAACAGCCTAACAGTTAACCGGAAACTGCGTCGACTGTTTGCGTTTGAGGGCGCGGCAGGTGCCACCATGCACCTGTCGGCGCCGTTGCAAGGTGCCGGATACGCGACCGTTCACCCACCTGAGCACATGCCATGTCGAGCACACTTCCGCGGCGCACTTATCTGTATTTCACGGCGCAATCAATCAACCTGACGACTGCGGTCATGTCGGTGACCATGGCCGCCACTGTCGGGGCGGCGCTGGCACCTGCCAGCACCTGGTCCACCGTGCCTTACGGTTTCCAGTTCCTGTGCATGATGCTGGCCACTTACCCGGTCTCCAGGCTGATGAGCCGTATTGGCCGCAAGCGGGCATTCATGCTGGGCTCGATACCGCTGGCCGTGTCCGGTATCAGCGGTTACCTGGCGGTGCAGGAGCAGCATTTCGCAACTCTGGTGATCAGCCATTCGGCGCTGGGTATCTACATTGCGTTCGCCAACTTCAACCGCTTCGCCGCTACCGACAACCTGGCGCAACAGCTGAAGCCCAAAGCGCTTTCCCTGGTCGTGGCGGGCGGGGTGATCGCCGCCGTGGTCGGGCCGGCACTCACCCAATGGCTCCGCGACGTTGGCGGCTATCCGCTGTTTGCGCTGTGTTATGCCGCCTTGCTCGGCCTGGCGGCAATGTCCTTGCTGGTTGCGGCCTGCCTGCCCGGCGACGCCGCACGGGCCAGCCTGGAGCAGGTGGAAAAACCGGCCGGCGCAAGCGCCACGCCGCTCGGCCCGGTGCTGGCCGTGGCCATGACAGTGGCCGCGCTGGGGTACGGGGTCATGAATCTGCTGATGATCCAGGCTTCCCTGCACATGGAACACATGCAGGAGGACTTCTCCGACGTGCGCCTGGCCATTCAATGGCATGTGGTTGCCATGTTCGCACCCTCGTTCTTCACCGGCGCGATCATCCACAAGGTTGGGATCAGGACGACCATCTGCGCCGGCCTGGGGCTGTTGATCGGCTGCGCGGCCATCAACCTGTGGTCGCACAGTTACGCCATGATGACCTTGGCGTTGATCGCTCTTGGCCTGGGCTGGAACCTGACCTACGTGGGCGGAGGGGCGTTGCTGGCGCAAGCGCTGCAGAACAGCCCGTCAGCCATGCAGATACAGGGGAAGAACGACCTGGCCATTGCCCTGTTCGCGACCGTTGGCGCTTTCAGCCCGTCGCTGTTGCTGGGCACGGTCGGCTGGGACGCGACCAATGCCATGTGCATGGCGCTGTGCATGGTGCTGCTCCTGGCCGCCGGCTACGTACTGCGCGGCCCGGAGCCGGGGCGCGCAGCTGCGGTTCAAGTCAGGCGCCGTGGCACTTCTTGAACTTTTTCTGGCTACCGCACGGGCAGGGGTCGTTACGGCCGACGTCCTTCAGGGCGTTGCGTACCGGCTCCTGGTGGCCGTGGTTGCAGTGCGGGCCGTGGACGTGGCCATGATCGTCGTGGTGATCATGATCGTGGTTGCAGTCAGGGCCATGAACGTGGGGTTGCTGGGACATTGCGGGGTTACTCCGGGTGATGATCGCCGGGGATTATCTCACCACTGCGCGACAAGTGCAGGTCTCGATGCAGGAGCAACCCGGTCGCCAGTTCACCTTGCAGGTTGTAATGCAGCGGCTGACCGCTCTTGAGCAGCTTGGCCAAAGGTTTCAGGTGTTGCCACAGGTTGGTTCGCGCAGTGATCTTGAAGGTGCGTCGGGCATGCCCGCCAACACTGCGCCACAGGCTGGTTTCATCCTGCACCAGCAGCAGGTCGTTGAGGCGTATGGCGTACGACAGGTTGCGGATGAACAGGCGGCCGTCATTGGGGTTGTCGACTTGCAGGTGCAGCACGAACTCCTGCTCCAGCAACCGTGCCTTCACCGTCTCGACCTCGACCAGGCGTACCTCGGGTTCGCGCCAGTCGCCGCCGCCCCAGCTGCTGCAACCCGCCAGCAATGCCAGGCAGGCGAGCAGCGGGCCGAGCAGCAGGCGGGCGCGGGCGATCATGGTCAGCTACCCACGTAGCTGGCGCAGCACTTCTTGAACTTCTGGCCACTGGCGCAGGGGCAGGGGTCATTGCGCCCGGCCTTGAGCCCGACCGTCGGGTCGATGAAGTACCAGCGCCCGGCATGCTGGACGAAGGCCGAACGTTCGCGGTGCTGGTGATCGCCCTCCTGGTCGTGCCAGCGTGCGGTGAAGGTCACAAAGGCATGCTCAGGCTGGCCACCCAACACCTCCGCCGCTTCGACCTCCAGGCCAAGCCAGGTGCTCTGGGCACTCCAGGCGGCCATGGCGGCACGGTCCAGACCGGCTTGCTGGGCCGGCAGGGTGGTGGCCACCAGGTAGTCGACCAGGCCCAGCACATAGGCACTGTAGCGCGAGCGCATCAGCGCCTGGGCATCCGGCGCCGGGGTGCCGGCATGGTAGTGCCCGCAACAGGCGTCGAGCAGGTTGCCACTGCCGCAAGGGCAGACCGAGACACTCATCTTCACCACCAGTACTTGCCAAAGTTTTCAGGGTTGGCCCAGAACTTGGCGTTGAGCCAGTCCGGCACCTGCTTGTAGTCATGTAGATCATAGGTGAACAGGCTCAAGACCTGCTCATCACGGCAGAATTTCTCGCTGGCCGACAGGGCCAGGGCGAAAAAGTCGGTGTCCTGCCAGCCACAGGCGGCCAGGTCGGCCAGCACTGCAACCCGGCTGGCATTGAGATTGCGCACGCCGCCGAGCAGTTCCAGGCCTGTGCGCTTGGGCAGATGCTCCAGGCAGTCCACCAGCAGCGCCAGGTCAAAGCGCTGGGCGGCGAGTTCGGCCGGCAGCGGGCCAGGGGCTGCGGTGGCGATGGTCACCTGCGGGTGCGCCTGGGCGAAGGCGTCCAGTGCCGGAAAGCGCGCGCCCACCAGCAGCAGGCGTTGCGGGGTGAAGCGCTCGAGCAGGGCGGCCAGGGCCTGCTGCGGCGTGCGCTGGGAAAAGCGGTCGTTCATTGCAAGTCCTCTTCAAGTCGTCCAAGACTAGCGGGCCACAGCGTGTGGGCAAAGAGGCATGTGACCGCGTCGTGGCTTATTGCTGGCAGGGATGGAATGCGCGGTCTTTACTCCGAGAGATCGGCCTTATGCCGATTCCCCCTAGGAGAAGCAATGAAATGAGCATAGTACGCACAGCGATACCCCTGGTCCTGCTCACCAGTGTGTTGACTGGTTGTGCAGGTTTGCAAAAAACCGACTGGCCGAAATGTGCCGCCGTCGGGGGTGTAGGCGGCGCCGCCCTGGGCGCTATCGAAAGTTCCAGCTGGGCTGGCTGGGGCGCGTTGCTGGGCGGTGGCCTGGCGGCAGGCTACTGCTGGTCCCATGGCGATGGCGACGAGGATGGCGATGGCGTGCCGGACAGCCGCGACAAGTGCCCCGGCACTCCGCGTGGCGTGCAGGTGGATGCCAACGGTTGCCCGCCTGAGCCGGCGCCAGTGGTCGAGGAAGTGGTGGTGCAGAAGGAAGAAGTCATCGTCATCCGCGATGTGCACTTCGAATTCGATTCTGCGCGCCTGACCGCCAGCGACAAGGAGCGCCTCAATACCATTGCCACCCGCCTGAAGCAGGAGGCACCGTCCGCCCGCCTGAGCGTCAGCGGCCATACCGACAGCGTCGGCTCCGACAGCTACAACCAGAAACTGTCCGAACGCCGGGCCCACGCAGTAACCGACTACCTGGTCGAGAGCGGGGTGCCGCGTAGCAGCTTCGTGTCGGTGGTCGGTGCCGGCGAGACCCAGCCGGTAGCGGACAACGCCACGGCCGACGGGCGCGCCATGAACCGTCGTACCGAGATCAAGATCCAGCGGTAGGGCGGCATGCGCCCGTGCCTTGAGCAGTGGCACGGGCGCGTCTTCACTGGCCAGGCGTAGCGCGTGGCCAATGACACAGGAGCGTTCAGCATGAATGTGACGTCGACGGCGGCGCTACCGTTGTTGGTGGTTGCCAGCCTGCTCGCGGGCTGCGCCAGCCACAGCGATGGCAGCGCGCCGCTCAACCAGAGGACCTGGCCCCTCTGCAGCCTGCTCGGCGGCCTGGCCGGTGGTGGCCTGGGCGCCATCGAAAGTTCGGCCTGGGCGGCTGCTGGCGGTGCCCTTGGCGCCGTCACCGGAGGCCTGATCTGTTACGCCCAGGATGGCGATGAAGATAACGACGGTATTTTTGACCGCCGCGATCACTGTGCCGATACTCCCGCCGGGGTCGCAGTAGACCATATGGGCTGCCCGTTGAAGCAGTACCCCGCAGCGTCACCGGCCAGCGAGCCTGAGCCGTCGCCGGAGGTAGTCATCCTGGATGACAACGGCGCGGTGATGTTCGCCTTCGATTCCGCCGAGCTGACGCCAGCGGCCCAGCAGCGCCTGCAAGGCCTGGTGGCGAAACTTGATTCGCCGACGGTGGCCAAGGTCCGGGTGATCGGCCATACCGACAGCGTCGGCTCCGACAGCTATAACCAGGTGCTTTCCGAACGCCGCGCCGGCAGCGTCGCCGAGTACCTGATCGGCCAGGGGCTGGAGCCGGGCAAGGTCACCAGCCAGGGGCGTGGCGAAAGCGAACCGCTCGCCGACAACGAAAGCGAGGAGGGGCGCGCGCGCAACCGACGGGTGGAGCTGCATCTCAACTGAGTGATGCTGGCGCCTGCCTTGGCATTGCAGTTAATGTGCTTCGCACGGCCCGCTCGAACGGGCGTCTCGACATAACAACAATCCATCAGGGGCGGGGTATGAAGTTCATCCTGGGCCTGGGCAAGGTCCTGACGGTCGCATTCTGGGGGGTGGTGTTGTTCAACCTGTTGATGCCACAACCCTTGCCTTTCAATCTGCTGATCAATGCCGCTGGCATCGCCTTGCTGGGCCTGCACCTGCTTGAAGTGCTGTTCTTCAATGGCAGCTTGCGTGGGCGCAGCCACCGCTGGTTCGATCGGTTGCAGATCTTGCTGACGGGCATCTTCCATGTCATGTCCATTCCCCGTGCGCAGGAGGCGCCGCGAAATGCGTAATCTGATGTTGCTGGCCATGCTGGCCGTTCCCCTGGCTCAGGCCGAGAGTCTCGAGGTCGCAGCCAATTCCATGCTGCGCCTGCCCGACAAGTCGGCCAGTGTGCACCTTGCGCAGTTGCGTGTCGCCGACGCCGCCACCCTGCTGCTGCCGGCCACCTTGGCGGAACTGAAGGTCGACCAGCTGGAGCTGGGGCGGAATGCGCGTATCGCCATTGCGCCCTCCGACAGCCCGCTGCTGATCGAAGCGCGTAGCGCGCGTCTGGCCGAGGGCAGCGAATTCAGTGCACCGGGGGCGGCGGGTACGTACCAGCGGGCAGCCCGCTCCGGGCGTAGCCTGGAGCTGAAGCTGACGGAAGTGGACGCGGAGCGGCTGATGATCGATGCCCGCGGTGGCGCTGGTGCGCCCGGGTACGTGGGGCTCGATGGCGCCAATGGCCAGGCCGGTGGCTGCACCTGGGGCCAGGCCAGCCGCGGTGCCAACGGCGATGACGGTGGCAACGGCCATGATGGTGCACCGGGTGGGCGCATTCGCCTGAGCGTGCCGCAGGGCTTCCCGCAGGAGCGCATCGTAGTGCGCCTGGACGGCGGCGCAGCGGGCAAGGCCGGGGCGCCAGGCAAGGCAGGTAAGGGCGGGGCCAGCAAGGGCTGCCTGGTGTACAGCACCGAGGCGGGCGCCAATGGCCGGCCGGGGCAACCGGGGCAGCCAGGAGCGGCGGGGGCAACGGGTGAGTTGATCCTGCAACGCCTGTAGAAGCCCTACCGCATGCCCTTGCAGGAGCGGCCCTGTGTCGCGATGGGCTGCGCAGCAGCCCCACAAATCAATGCAGAAACGCTGAAATCGGGGGCTGCTGCGCAGCCCATCGCGACACAAGGCCGCTCCTGCAGGGGGCGTAGCCTGTCAGATCACCAGGCGCGAGCTGGCCACGGCGACGACCGCCAGGCCGAGCAGCAGGTTGATCCCCACCATTCGTCGGATCCGCCCGAGCACCGCCGCACCCGCCGGCCAGTCCTCGGCCTGCACCGCCGCTTTCAGCTCGGGTAGCAGCAACGCCTGCACGCGCATGAACAGGGCAAACATCGCGATACCACCACCGATCATCACCTGCACATACTTCGGTGCGGTCTCGAAGCCGCTGAAGCGCATGTGCAACATACCGATACCACTGATCGCCAAAATCGCCACGGCCAGCCACACCCAGCCGAAGAAACGTCGGAAAACTTCCACCCACAAACGCAGCCGCGCAGGCCCTTCCAGGGCTGCAACCGTGGCCGGGCGCAGAACCAGCCAGGCGAAGAACATGCCGCCGACCCACACCAGGGCGGCCAATACATGCAATGTGTAAGGCAGGGCAAAGGCAAGCATCCGGATCTCCATGCGGCATAAAGGGCAATAGCGGGGTATGATAGCCGCCCCATGCGAAACACTGAAAATATATCCAGCCCGCCGGGCGCCTGCAGACCATGATCAGCAACGAACTCAAAGCCACCATCCAGGGCGCCTACACGCGTTTTCTCGAAGCCAAGAGCCTCAAGCCGCGCTATGGCCAGCGCCTGATGATCGCCGAAGTGGCCAAGGTGCTTGGCGACATCGCCTGCGACGACGAAGGCCGTCGTGCCGGCGAACCCGCCGTGGTGGCGGTGGAGGCAGGCACTGGTACCGGCAAGACCGTGGCCTACAGCCTGGCGGCCATTCCGGCCGCCAAGGCCGCCGGCAAGCGCCTGGTGATCGCCACGGCTACCGTGGCGTTGCAGGAGCAGATCGTGTTCAAGGACCTGCCCGACCTGATGCGCAGCAGCGGGCTCAACTTCAGCTTCGCCCTGGCCAAGGGCCGCGGCCGCTACCTGTGCCTGTCCAAGCTCGACATCCTGTTGCAGGAGGGGCACGCCCAGTCGGCCACTGCCCAGCTGTTCGAAGAAGAGGGCTTCCGCATCGAAGTCGACGAGCGCAGCCAGAAGCTGTTCAACAGCATGATCGAGAAGCTTGCCGGCAACCGCTGGGACGGCGACCGCGACAGTTGGCCTGAAGCCCTGGAGGACCAGGACTGGGCGCGCCTGACTACCGACCACAGCCAGTGCACCGGCCGCCATTGCCCGAATTTCCAGCAGTGCGTGTTCTACAAGGCGCGCGAAGGCATGGGCAAGGTCGACGTGATCGTCACCAACCACGACATGGTCCTGGCCGACCTGGCGCTGGGCGGCGGTGCGGTGCTCCCCGACCCGCGCGACACCCTGTACGTGTTCGATGAAGGCCACCACCTGCCAGACAAGGCCATCGGCCATTTCGCCCACTATTCACGCCTGCGCTCCACTGCCGACTGGCTGGAGCAGACCGCCAAGAACCTGACCAAGCTGCTGGCCCAGCACCCGCTGCCCGGAGACCTGGGCAAGTACATCGAGCAGGTGCCCGAGCTGGCGCGGGAAGTGCGTACCCAGCAGCAATTCATGTTCACCCTGTGCGAGCAGGTTGCCGATTTCCGCCCCGGCGAAGACAACGAAGGCCGTGAGCGCCCGCGCTACCGTTTCGAAGGCGGCGTGGTGCCAGAGCAGATCCGCGAAGTGGGCATCGAGCTGAAAAAGGGCTTTGCCCGTCTCAATGACCTGTTCACCCGGCTGGCCGATCTGCTCAAGGAGGGCATGGACGGCGAGGTCAACATCGGTATCGCCAGCCACCAGGCCGAGGAGTGGTACCCGCTGTTCGGCAGCCTGGTCACCCGCGCCCAGGGCAACTGGGAACTATGGACAGCCTTCACCGCCGAAGACCCGGAAGACAGCCCGCCCATGGCACGCTGGCTGACCCTGGCCGAGAGCGGGGCGCTGTTTGATATCGAGGTCAACGCCAGCCCCATCCTGGCCGCTGACATGCTTCGTCGCAGCCTGTGGAACGTTGCTCATGGCGCGTTGGTGACCTCGGCGACGCTGACCGCGCTGGGTAAGTTCGACCGCTTCCGCATGCGCTCGGGCTTGCCGCGTGATGCGGTCACCTGCGTGGTGCCCAGCCCGTTCGTGCATGGTGATGCCGGCCTGCTGCGGGTCCCCGACCTCAAGGCCGACCCGCGCGACGCGGCTGCGCACACCGCAGCGATCATCCGCGAGTTACCAAACATCGTCGAGGATGCCCGTGGTGCGCTGGTGCTGTTCTCTTCACGCAAGCAGATGCAGGACGTGTTCGATGGTCTGGACCGTGACTGGCGCAAACTGGTGCTGATCCAGGGCAACCTGTCCAAGCAGGAAACACTGAACAAGCACAAGGCGCGGGTCGACGACGGCCAGCACAGCGTACTGTTCGGCCTCGCCAGCTTTGCCGAAGGGGTCGACTTGCCGGGGGCATATTGCGAACACGTGGTGATTGCCAAGATTCCCTTCGCCGTGCCCGACGACCCGGTCGAAGCAGCATTGGCGGAATGGATCGAGGCCCGCGGCGGCAACCCGTTCATGGAAATTGCCGTGCCCGATGCCTCGCTGCGGCTGATCCAGGCCTGTGGCCGCCTGCTGCGAACCGAACAGGATCGCGGCGTTATCACCTTGCTTGATCGGCGTCTGGTCACTCAGCGCTACGGCAAGGCTATTCTCAATGCGCTGCCGCCGTTCCGGCGGGAGATTTCCTGACTGCCGGAGCAGTTGCTCCGGCGCGTTGTCCATTCCTCTGTCGTGGGCCATGAGGGCCCTGAAGGAGAGCCCAAGCCTTATGGTCCGCCGCACCCTGCCCGCCGTTCTCGCCCTGTTGTTCAGCTCACCCTTGCTGGCGGGGCAGCAGACGCTCTTCAGCTTCGTGCGCCCGGCCTCGGTGGTCAATGTGCTGACCGAGGATGCCGGCCTGCCTCAGTACAATGCGGAGCAGACGGCTGAAGGCGAGGTGTTGCGGCGGGTGGTGTTCAACCCGGCCCAGCGGCCGACGCTGCGCCTGAGCCCGCAAAACGGAGTGTGGGACTGGTCCGCTGGGCAGTTCCTGACCTTGCGCCTGCAAAGCGCAATGGATTGGGCGCTGACCGTGGATGTCACGGTGCAGGGCAGTGATGGCCGCACCTTGACCAGCCGCATCGACTTGCCGGCCGGCCCGGCCCAGACCGTGATGGTACCGTTGACGGCCAGCTCGCCGCTCAGCCAGGGCATGCGCGCCGGCCCACCGATGCCCTGGAACCATGATGGCCAGCGCCTGTTTCTGGCCAGCAGCGCCGGTGCGGTAGACCTCAGGCAAGTGGCCTCGGTCAGCTTGAGCATCCCCAGCCCCAAGGTGGCGCAGAGCTTGCTGATCGAGCGGGTGGGTATCCAGGATGACGACCAGGCTTACCAGGCGGCCTATCATGAGTTGATCGACGCCTATGGCCAGTCCACTCGTGGCCACTGGCCGGAAAAGGTTGTCAATGACGAACAGCTCAAGGCGGCTGATGCGCGCGAGCAGCAACAGCTCAAGGACTGGCTGGCAGAACGTGGCAAGCAGCAACTGGATACCTACGGTGGCTTGCTGGCCGGGCCGACGTTCGAGGCCAAAGGCTTCTTCCGCACCGAAAAGCGCAACGGCCGCTGGTACCTGGTAACACCGGACGGGCACCCGTTCTACTCGTTGGGGGTGAATGCCGTCGCCGCAGATGGCGGGCGCACCTACATCAGCGGGCGTGAAGGCATGTTCAAGGCGTTGCCGGGTACAGGTGATGCACTGGCCGCCTTCTATGGCGAAGGCAACAACGACGACGGCAATGCCTCGTCGCAAGGGCGCAACTTCAAGCAGGGGCGCTGGTTCGACTTCTATGCCGCCAACCTGCAACGCACCTATGGCAAACCCTGCCTGCCCGCAGCGGACGGGCAGCCGGCCAGTTGCCCACCGCTGGTGCTGGATGCCGCCCGTTGGCAGGGGCATGCCCTCGACCGCCTGCAAGCCTGGGGTTTCAACACGCTCGGCAACTGGAGCGAGCCGGCCCTGGGCCAGGCCAGGCGCATGCCGTACACCTTGCCACTGTCGATCGTGGGCGATTACGCCAGCATCAGCACCGGCATGGACTGGTGGGGACGCATGCCCGACCCGTTCGACCCACGTTTTGCCATGGCCACCGAGCGTGCCGTGGCCATCGCCGCCCGCGATCACCGTGACGACCCCTGGCTGATCGGCTATTTCGCCGACAATGAACTGGCCTGGGCCGCCCCTGGCGGTGACCCCAAGGCCCGTTACGGGCTGGCTTATGGCACGTTGCGCCTGACCACCGATGTGCCGGCCAAGCGCGCTTTCCTCAAGCAACTGCGCGACAAGTACCGCAACCAGGAAGGGCTTTCCAAGGCCTGGGGTATCGAACTGGCTGCCTGGGAACTGATGGAGGATCCAGGCTTCGAAGCGCCGCTGCCGAACCCCGAGCACCCGGAGATCGAGCGCGACTACCAATATTTCCAGCAGGTGTTTGCCGATACCTACTTCAAGACCATTGCCGACTCGCTGAAGTGGCATGCGCCGAATCACCTGCTTTTGGGGGGGCGTTATGCCGTCAGCACGCCCGAGGCGGTCAAGGCCTGTGCCGAATTCTGCGATGTGCTCAGCTTCAACTTCTATACCCTCAAGCCGCAGGATGGCTACGACTTCGCCAGCCTGGCCGAACTGGACAAGCCGGTGCTGGTGTCGGAATTCCAGTTCGGCTCGCGTGATCGCGGCCCATTCTGGCCGGGGCCGCTGGAGCTGGCGCGCGAAGAAGACCGTGGCCCGGCCTACGGCAATTTCCTCAAGGCGGCTCTGGCGCAGCCAATGATTGTCGGCGCGCACTGGTTCCAGTACCTCGATCAACCGGCCAGCGGGCGGCTGCTCGATGGTGAAAACGGCCACCTCGGGCTGGTGGCAATCACCGATATGCCGTATCCGGGATTCGTCGAGGCCGTGCGCAAGAGCAACCTGCAGGCCATGGGCCAGCTGCGCGCCGAGCTGGAGAAGCCTGCCCCATAGTTCAGCCAGGCCTGTGCAGGCGCGTGGTGCGCCTGGTTGCACCATTCGTCGCGACCACCCAGCCCAAGCCAGTTTGCAAAACGCCAAACTACTGAAACAATGCACACCATTTTTCGGAAATGGTCGTACGGAGAACAGCGGGTGCAGATTCAGGGTCACTATGAGCTGAAGTTCGAAGCGGTGCGCGAAGCCTTTGCTGCCCTGTTCGATGATCCCCAGGAGCGTGGCGCCGCGCTGTGCATCCAGGTCGGTGGCGAAACCGTTGTCGACCTGTGGGCCGGCAGTGCTGACAAGGATGGCCAGCAGGCCTGGCACAGCGACACCATCGCCAACCTGTTCTCCTGCACCAAGACCTTCGCTGCGGTAACCGCCCTGCAGCTGGTCGGCGAAGGCAAGCTGGCCCTGGATGCCCCGGTGGCCAACTACTGGCCCGAGTTCGCCCAGGCTGGCAAACAGGCGATCACCCTGCGCCAGCTGCTCAGCCACCGCGCCGGCCTGCCGGCCCTCCGCGAGTTGCTGCCGGCCGAAGCCTTGTACGACTGGCAGACCATGGTTGATGCCCTGGCCGCCGAGACGCCCTGGTGGGCGCCTGGCACCGAGCACGGCTATGCCGCCATTACCTACGGCTGGCTGATCGGCGAGCTGATCCGTCGTGCCGACGGCCGTGGCCCTGGTGAGTCGATCGTGGCCCGTACCGCGCGCCCGCTGGGGCTGGATTTCCATGTCGGCCTGGCGGACGAGGAGTTCCACCGCGTGGCGCATATCGCCCGTGGCAAGGGCAACCCCGGGGACGCAGCGGCGCAACGCCTGCTGCAGGTCACCATGCGTGAGCCCGAGGCGCTGTCGACACGGGCCTTCACCAACCCGCCGGCGATCCTGACCAGCACCAACAAGCCGGAGTGGCGGCGCATGCAACAGCCGGCGGCCAATGGCCATGGCAACGCGCGCAGCCTGGCGGGCTTCTATGCCGGGCTGCTGGATGGCAGCCTGCTCGAATCCGAGCTGCTCGATGAACTGACCCGCGAGCACAGCCTCGGCCAGGACCGCACCTTGCTTACCCAGACCCGTTTCGGCCTGGGCTGCATGCTTGACCAGCCCGAGGTGGCCAATGCCACCTTTGGCCTCGGCGCGCGCGCCTTCGGCCACCCTGGCGCCGGCGGCTCGGTCGGTTTCGCCGACCCTGAGTACGACGTGGCCTTCGGCTTCGTGGTCAATACCCTGGGGCCTTACGTGCTGATGGATCCGCGAGCCCAGCATCTGGTGCGTGTACTTGCAAGTTGCCTTTGATCGGGTAGTGCGGGTATTGCCGCATGCCTTTGACTATCCTCAATGCCAATGCCTGAAGCGTGTAGGCAAAATTTCTTTCTATTTCATGGTGTATCGCTGATGTCTTCACATAAAACCTTAGCACTCGCCCTGTGCCTGACCGCTGTCACCGGCTGCGCCAGTCACTCCCAGGACGCCTCGAAGGACAGCGGCTCGAGCTGGTGGCCCTTCGGTTCGGACAAGGTTGCCGAGCAGGAAGTGAAGCAAGCCGTGACTGAAAACGTCGCCAAGGCCGATGCCAAGTCCGAAAGTTCCAGCCGTTGGTGGTGGCCATTCGGTGCTGAACAGAAGCAGGCCAAGGGGCCGGTGGTACCGAAGATCGACGAGAAGGCGACCCAGGCCTGGCTGGACGAGTACGAGCCCAAGCTGCGTGAAGCGATCAAGGGCAGCAAGCTGGAACTCGAGCGTCGTGACAACCTGCTGGCCGTGACCATTCCGGTGGACGGCTCGTACAACCCTGACCGCCCGAACATGCTGCTGCCGATGACACTGGGCCCGATTACCCGCGTGGCCAAGACCGTCGAAGGCGATGCCAAGACCGCCGTGCTGGTGCTCGGCCATGCCGACAGCAGCGGTGTCGCTGCCGCCAACCAGAAGCTCAGCCTGGAACGCGCCGCTTCGGTGTCGGCGATCTTCCGCCTCAGCGGCCTGCAGCGTGACCGCCTGAACCTCAAGGGCATGGGTTCGGTGATGCCGCGCGCCGCCAACGACAGTGCCGAGGGCCGCGCCTTGAACCGCCGCGTGGAAATGCTGCTGACTCCGCAGAACACCATGGTTGCCCTGTTGGCCAAGTACCAGCAGGCGGCCCCGGCCCCGGCACCAGCCTCGATGGTGGCGGTGCAGGATAGCAAGGCGCCAGCCGCCAAGGCTGCCGACAGCAAGCCGGCGGCCAAGGCTGCGGCGAAGAAGCCTGTAGCCAAGGCCAAGGCGCCAGCCAAGACCACCGCCAAGAAAAAAGCCGCGCCGGCCAAGCCTGCGGCCAAGAAAGCTACCGCTGACAAGAAAGTAGCTGCCAACAGCCCTGCGAAGACCAACTGATCGTCAAGGAACGCAGCAATGACTCAATCCCTGGCTGATATGCGCCGCGACTACACCCGTGATGGCCTGGCCGAAGCCCAGGCCCCGGGAGAGCCGTTCGCCCTGTTCCACCAGTGGTTCGCCGATGCGGTGAAAACCGAGCAGGCCCCGGTGGAAGCCAATGCCATGACCTTGGCCACCGTCGACGCAGACGGCCGCCCCCATTGTCGCGTATTGCTGCTCAAAGGGCTCGATGAGCGTGGTTTCACCTTCTTCACCAACTACGATAGCGCCAAGGGCCAGCAATTATTGGCCAACCCCTACGCCGCCATGACCTTCTTCTGGCCGGCGCTGGAGCGTCAGGTGCGCATCGAAGGGCGGGTGGAGAAGGTCACGGCCGAGGAATCGGACGCCTACTACCAGGTACGCCCTCTGGGTAGCCGCCTGGGGGCGTGGGCATCGCCGCAGAGCCGGGTGATTGCCGGTCGTGAGGAACTGGAAAGCCTGGTCAAGGCTACCGAGGCACGCTTCTCCGACACCCAGCCGCATTGCCCGGAGCACTGGGGCGGGTACCGCTTGCTACCTGAGCGGGTCGAGTTCTGGCAGGGCCGGGCCAGCCGGTTGCATGACCGGCTGAACTACCGGCTGATTGATGGGCAATGGCAGCGGGAACGCCTGGCGCCCTGACATCCAGGGGCCGCCTTGCGGCCCCTTCACGATCTGGGGTGGACTTCAGTTCACTGTAGGAGCGGCCGTGTGTCGCGATGGGCTGCGCAGCCGCCCCGACATTCGCCCAGACTACCCCGGATACTCCGCCGCCTCGCGCTCCAGCCACCCCGGCAACTGCTTGCGCCGCACCTTCTCCAGCCGTGCCTGTTCAAGCCTTTGCAGCATGTACGCGCGCTTGCCAGGGTCCGCCCCGGCCAGCGACAACGCCAGGTCACGGTCCATCCAGCGGCGCGTGCGGACGTACAGCCAGCCGTGGAAGTACAGCCCCGCAACGGTGGTGACCACGACGATTAAGTAATCCATGGCTATCCTTGGTCTCACTTGAAAAGGCATCGGCACAGCCACGCTGGCTGTACCTCGGCTGAATGAAAACAATTTTATTGCGCTTGTACCGTGACAGTCGTCAACGTGCAGCGTCTAATACGCATCTGACCTATGGAGACATTACCCATGCGTAAATCCGCTTTGCTGGTGGCGACCTTCACCACCATGTCGTTGTTGCTGGGTGGCTGTGCCTCTAGCCTGACCGGTGACAGCTACTCCCGTGATGAGGCCCGCCGCGTGCAGACCGTGCGTATGGGCACCATCGAATCCCTGCGCCCGGTCAAGATCGAGGGTACCAAGACTCCGATCGGCGGTGGTGCTGGCGCCATCGTGGGTGGCGTGGCCGGCAGTGCCGTGGGTGGTGGCCGTGGCAGCATCGTCGCCGCCGTGATCGGTGCCGTTGCCGGTGGCCTGGCCGGTTCCGCAGCGGAAGAAGGGCTGACCCGCACCCAGGGCGTGGAAATCACCGTACGTGAGGACGATGGCAGCATGCGTGCCTATGTCCAGGCCGTGCAGGAGAACGAAATCTTCCGCGTTGGCGACCGCGTGCGCATCATGACCGTCGACGGTACCAGCCGCGTCTCGCACTGACCGTAGCGCAACAAGAAAAACCCCGACATGGCTGCGCGCCAGTCGGGGTTTTTTCATGCTGTGGCCAGGTCAGCCAACGTTGTGCTTGCGGCTGGCCATGGCGGTTACGGCGTAGCCGAATACGGCGGCAAGGAACGAGCCGGTGAGAATACCCATGCGGTCCATCCCGGCGAACTCGCTGCTGCCTGGCACGAAGGCGAGTGAGCCAACGAACAGGCTCATGGTGAAGCCGATGCCACAGAGGATCGCCACGCCCAGTAACTGGCCCCAACTGGCGCCAGCAGGCAGAGCGGCCAGGCGCAGTTTGATGGCGACCCAGGTCAAGCCGAAGACGCCCACGGTCTTGCCCAGCAGCAGCCCTACGGCGATGCCCAGCGGCACTGGGTGAACGAAGCTGTCCAAGGTCATGCCTGCCAGCGACACACCAGCATTGGCGAAGGCGAACAACGGCAGGATGGCGTAGGCGACCCACGGGTGCAGGGCGTGTTCCAAGGCGTGCGATGGCGAACGTTCGCCATGGCCGGTGCGCAGCGGGATGCACAGCGCCAGGGCAACGCCAGCCAGCGTGGCGTGCACGCCGCTCTTGAGCACGCAGACCCACAGGACCAGGCCCACGATCATGTAAGGCCCCAGCTTGACCACGCCAAGCCGGTTCATCGCCACCAACACCACCAGGCAGGCCGCGGCCAGCAGCAGCGATACGCTGGACAGGGTGCCTGAGTAGAACAGCGCGATGACGATGATCGCGCCCAGGTCATCGATGATTGCCAAGGTCATCAGGAACAGTTTCAGCGATACCGGCACGCGCTTGCCCAGCAGGGCCAGCACACCGAGGGCGAAGGCGATGTCGGTGGCGGTGGGAATTGCCCAGCCGGCCACCGCTGCCGGGTTGTCACGGTTGATGAACCAGTAGATCAGTGCCGGTACCACCATGCCGCCCACGGCGGCGGTAGCAGGCAGGATCACCTGGGACGGCCTGGACAGGTGGCCGTCGACCACTTCGCGCTTCACTTCCAGGCCGATCAGCAGGAAGAACAGCGCCATCAGGCCGTCGTTGATCCATAACAACAGCGGCTTGGCGATCTGCAACGCCCCTACCTGAACGGCGACGGGCACGTCGAGCAGGCCGCTGTACAGGTAGGACAGCGGCGAGTTGTTGATGATCAAGGCCAGTACGGCCGCAGCGATCAGCAGCAGGCCGCTGGCGGCCTCGAGCTGCAGGAAACGGGTTAACAGGCTACGCACGGGCTATAGGCTCTCCATGGGCAGTTTACGGATGGAACGGGCGTACACCCTAGCCTGTGAAGTTATGCTTTAAAACAAAAACTATATTCTTTTTTGTTATATGTTGTTGCTGGGCTGGGCTGGCTGGAGGAAGCCTAGATCCAGAATGGGAAAGATGGGGTAGGGGAAGTCTGATGTTTTCTCGGATTTTCTTGCGGCTGTGAGGGCCTGTTCGCGGTTTGGCCCACGAACGGGCCCTCACAGGCCATGAACAGTCAGAGGCCGAGCATATCCCGCGCCACCGCCTCGGCAATGCGAATACCATCGACACCTGCCGACAGAATCCCGCCCGCATACCCGGCGCCTTCACCCGCCGGGAACAGCCCCTTGAGATTCAGGCTCTGGAAGTCGTCACCGCGGGTGATGCGCAATGGCGATGAGGTACGCGTCTCGATCCCGGTCAACACTGCATCGTGCAGGTTGTAGCCCTTGATCTGCCGGTCGAACGCTGGCAATGCCTCGCGGATCGCCTCGATGGCGAAGTCTGGCAGGCTCGGCGCCAGGTCACCCAGGGTCACGCCTGGCTTGTAGGACGGCTCGACACTGCCCAGCGCAGTCGATGGACGGCCAGCGACGAAGTCACCCACCAGCTGTGCCGGGGCCTGGTAGTTGCTGCCGCCCATCACATAGGCATGGGCTTCCAGGCGCTCCTGCAGCTCGATGCCAGCCAGCGGGCCGCCAGGATAGTCGCGTTCGGGGTCGATACCGACGACAATGCCGGAGTTGGCGTTGCGCTCGTTACGCGAGTACTGGCTCATGCCGTTGGTAACCACCCGGCCTGGCTCGCTGGTGGCGGCGACCACGGTACCGCCTGGGCACATGCAGAAGCTGTACACCGAACGGCCATTGCTGGCGTGGTACACCAGCTTGTAATCGGCGGCACCGAGTTTCGGGTGGCCGGCGTACTTGCCCAGGCGCGCCTTGTCGATCAGGGTTTGCGGGTGCTCGATACGGAAGCCCACCGAGAACGGCTTGGCTTCCATGTACACGCCCTTGGCGTGCAGCATGCGGAAGGTGTCGCGGGCACTGTGGCCGAGGGCCAGTACTACGTGGCGTGAGTGCAGTTGCTCACCGCTCTCGAGCACCACGCCGGTCAGTTGACCGTCGTCGATCAGCAGGTCGGTGACCTTCTGCTGGAAGCGTACTTCAGCGCCCAGGGCGATCATGTCCTGGCGCATCTGCTCGACCATGCCAGTCAGGCGGAAGGTACCGATGTGCGGCTTGTTGATGTACAGGATCTCATCCGGCGCACCGGCCTTGACGAACTCTTCCAGCACTTTGCGGCCGTGGTGCTGCGGGTCCTTGATCTGGCTGTACAGCTTGCCATCGGAGAAGGTACCGGCGCCGCCTTCGCCGAACTGCACGTTGGACTCCGGGTTGAGCACGCTCTTGCGCCACAGGCCCCAGGTGTCCTTGGTGCGCTGGCGCACTTCCTTGCCGCGTTCGAGAATGATCGGCTTGAAGCCCATCTGTGCCAGCAGCAGCCCGGCGAAGATGCCGCACGGGCCGAAACCGACCACGATCGGGCGTTCCTGGAGGTCAGCCGGGGCCTGGGCGACGAACTTGTAGGTCACGTCGGGTGCCGGGCCAATGTTGCGATCGTCGGCGAACTTGCGGAGCAGTTCGGCTTCGTTGCTGGCTTCCAGGTCGATGGTGTAGATGAACAGCAGCTCGCTGTTCTTCTTGCGCGCATCGTAGCTGCGCTTGAACAGGTTGAAGCTGAGCAGTTGCTCGTCGCGAATGCCCAGGCGCTGGACGATGGCTTCACGCAGGGCTTCGTCGGGATGGTCCAGGGGCAGCTTCAGTTCGGTGATTCGTAGCATGGCAGGGTCCAGTATCCCGGCCATGGGCGGCCGGCGGCGTTACACAAACCACCAAGTATAAGCTGTTTGGCGCCCGAACAGGCAGAAGAAAAGATACCTGCTGTCGTGCGCCAGAGTTATTGCCTCCCACGGCAGCCATTTACCCGATTGAAAAATAAATGAGCGGAGCCCGCCCAGACGCCAAACCTGAGGGGCGCATTGTAAAACGTGCCAATTTATAAGGTTGGCGACTATGCCGCTACTGATAAAACTGTCAGTTGTTGCGCTGCGCTTTGGGCTGTAGTTTGGAGCCCGTTGTATACCCGTGCGGGGTTAAGTGTTCGAGATTTTTAACCTTATTCCTTTTATTGGAGCGGTTGTTATGAGGACATGTTTATTTTTTTTAATGGCTCTATTGTTGTCGGCTTGCCAGACCAGTCGAGCGCCTGAGTCGACCCCTTCACCACCTGCCACTCAACCTATAACCACAGTCAACGGGGAACAAACCGCCGCCGCGTTGACGGCGCGGTATAACGATACGAGAGCGGATTGCGGTGGGCCATCAAAACCGGCCTTCTTATGTACTGGCGTCATCCTGCGTATTACCACGTATAGCCCTAATTACGATTCGTGGGATCCAAGCCCCACTTCAGTCAGGCTCGGAGGACAATCATTCAGTTTTATCCGTAAGGACAGCAAAACATCCAGGTTGGCGTCGAACCTGAATAATGGCTACATACTGTACCCGATCTTCGGCGCGCCGCCGGACAAAATGGACCCTGATGTACTGTGTATTTTTCCAATTGACGGTTGGACCAACGATCGTTCGGGGCAGCGGTGTGGTCCCTATTCGGACAATAACCCAACCAGTAAATCTTGTGATCTCCAAAATATAACAACTGCCCAGCAGTGGATAAATTTATACACGGCGCAAGGCCAGCAAAATCAAAAACTGTGTTCGTTCAATGTCCGTGATGACAGGAATCAGCTGGCCGGTCCGGCCTTTTATGCGGGGGTATTGGCGAAATCCCAGGGTTCACCCACAGACAAGCGGTTCACCCAGCACAATGAGCTGGTGCTCAAAACATGGGCAGCTGGCCAGGGTGCGGTCTTGCCTATTCAGGCATTCTTTTACCTGAATGCCACGGGACTTGTTGACGCAAAGAAGGATAAGGCCAACTTCCTGGCGAAAACGAGAATAAGCCTGCCACTGATCAAGATCACGATGCCGAACTCGCAATCCGAGGAGGTGAGATTCGAATACGTAGCTGGCGACAATTAGCACTTTGGATATACGGGGCACGAGCCGGGTCGTTTGACCCGGCCGTCGTTTGTCTGACGTTTCAGTTGTCGCGTGCACCGCCATAGTAACCGCAGCCCTGCAAGGTCTTGCCGTCGATGCGCAGTTCGGTGCGCAGGTGATAGATGGCGCCGGTGGCGCTGTTCACGCAGCGCTGCGGTGCGGCCCACAGCTCCACCTGCTGGCCGTTGGCTTCGCTGGTCAGGGTCAGGCCGCCGCCGGGCACTTGCTCTTCCAGGAACGGCAGGGGCAGGGGGGGCTGACCGATGCGGTTGAGCACCATGCCCTTGCCACTGGCCTTGATGTCCCAATCCGATTCGTGGCCGTTGGCGCGCAGGGTCAGTTGTTTGAAGTTAGGGTCTTCACAGGCGCGGATGGAAGGCTCCAGGCGGTACAGCTGACGTACTTCCAGCTGGCCGTCGGTGCTGGCCTGCTTGCTGCCGGTGAGGCGACCACGGACATCGGCGAACAGCTTGTCGTTGGCATCCTTGGCCAAGTTGGCGGCTTCTTGCAGGATGCCGGTGGCGGCGACGTCGTTGATCACGAAGGTGCGGCTTTCGCTGCACGGCTTGAACAGCAGCTGGCCACCAGCGGCGCGCAGTTCGCCCTGCATGCGCGTGGTGCCGATGTTCGGGTCGCTGGGAGCGTCGGCCATGAGCTGGCAACCACCAAACAGGGGCAGCAGGGCACTGAACAGCAGGGTAGGGGTGAGGCGCATGGGGCGGGCTCCGGGATCTTTGCCGTGAAAGCTGGCCACGTTACGCAGGCTGGCGGCGGATCTCAAGTTAATGGTTGCCGGTACTGGCTCTGTCGCCGGATCAGTCGATACAAATCCAACAGGCGGAAAAAAGGGCCCGAAGGCCCTTTTTCCGATCAACCCCCCAGGTACGCGTCGCGCACCTTCGGGTCGGTCAGCAGTGCTTCACCAGTTCCCTGCATCACCACCCGGCCGTTTTCCAGCACGTACGCCCGGTCGGCGATCTTCAATGCCTGGTTGGCGTTCTGCTCCACCAGAAACACGGTCACGCCATCACGGCGCAGCTGTTCGATGATGTCGAAGATCTGCTGGATGATGATTGGCGCCAGGCCCAGCGACGGCTCGTCGAGCAGCAGCAGCTTGGGCTTGCTCATCAGCGCCCGGCCAATGGCGAGCATCTGCTGCTCGCCACCGGACATGGTGCCGCCGCGCTGGATATAACGCTCCTTCAGGCGCGGGAACAGCTGCAGCACCTTGTCCAGCTGTTCCTGGTAATCGCCCTTGTCAGTGAAGAAGCCGCCCATCGCCAGGTTTTCCTCCACGGTCAGGCGGGAGAACACGCGGCGGCCTTCCGGCACTACCGCGATGCTCTTGCGCATGATGTGCGAGGATGGCTGGCCGACCAGTTCTTCGCCCAGGTACTTGATGCTGCCGCTGTGCGCCTGCGGCGAGCCGCACAGGGTCATCAGCAGGGTCGACTTGCCAGCACCGTTGGCACCGATCAGGGTGACGATCTCGCCCTGGTTGATTTCCACATTGACGCTGTGCAGCGCCTGGATCTTGCCGTAGAAGGTGGAAACGTTCTCGAACTTCAGCATTTACGCTTCCCCCAGGTAGGCTTTGATCACATCAGGGTTGTCGCGGATCTCTTCCGGCGTGCCGTGGGCCAGGGGGGTGCCCTGGTTGATCACCACGATATGGTCGGAAATGCTCATCACCAGCTTCATGTCGTGCTCGATCAGCAGCACGGTGACGTTGTGCGACTCACGCAGGTAGGCGATCAGTGCCTTGAGGTCTTCGGTTTCCTTCGGGTTCAGGCCCGCAGCCGGTTCGTCGAGCATGATGATGCGCGGCTGGGTCATCATGCAGCGGGCGATTTCCAGGCGGCGTTGCTGGCCGTAGGCGAGGGTGCCGGCGGTGCGGTTGGCGAATTCGGTCAAGGCGACCTTTTCCAGCCAGTACTGCGCGCGTTCCATGGCCTCCTTCTCGCTGCGGCGGAAGCTCGGGGTTTTGAACAGGCCGGCGAAGAAGTTGGTGTTCAGGTGGCGGTGCTGGGCGATCAGCAGGTTTTCCAGTGCGGTCATTTCCTTGAACAGGCGCACGTTCTGGAAGGTCCGCACCACGCCTTTGCGGGCGATCTGGTGGCCGGCAAGGCCCTGGATCGGCTGGCCATCGAGCAGGATGGTGCCGCCGCTGGGCTTGTAGAAGCCGGTCAGGCAGTTGAACACCGTGGTCTTGCCGGCGCCGTTCGGGCCGATCAGTGCCACTACCTGTTTTTCCTTGACGGTCAGGCCTACGCCGTTGACCGCCAACAAGCCGCCGAAGCGCATGCTCAGGCCGCTGACTTGCAGAATTTCACGGCTCATCGATGCAGCTCCATGTGTGGTCGTTGCATAGGCAGCAAGCCTTGCGGACGCCAGATCATCATCAACACCATCAGCGCACCGAACATCAGCATCCGGTATTCGCTGAACTCACGCATCAGCTCTGGCAGCAGGATCATCACGATGGCCGCGAGAATCACGCCCAGCTGTGAACCCATGCCGCCGAGCACGACGATGGCGAGGATGATCGCCGACTCGATGAAGGTGAATGACTCCGGCGTCACCAGGCCTTGGCGCGCGGCGAAGAAGCTGCCGGCGAAACCGGCGAAGCAGGCACCCAGGGTGAACGCCGAAAGCTTGATCACGGTCGGGTTCAGGCCCAACGCACGGCAGGCGATCTCGTCTTCGCGCAGGGCTTCCCAGGCGCGGCCGATCGGCATGCGCAGCAGGCGGTTGATCACGAACAGTGCCAGCAGGGCCAGCAGCAGGGCCACCAGGTAGAGGAAGATGACCTTGTTGATCGAGTTGTATTCCAGCCCGAAGAACTCATGGAAGGTCTGCATGCCCTCGGCGGCACGGCGTTCGAAGGTCAGGCCGAAGAACTCCGGCTTGGGGATGTTGCTGATGCCGTTGGGGCCGCCGGTCCAGTCGGTGAGGTTACGCAGGAACAGGCGGATGATCTCGCCGAAACCGAGGGTCACGATCGCCAGGTAGTCACCGCGCAGGCGCAGCACCGGGAAGCCGAGCAGGAAGCCGAAGGTAGCGGCCATCAGGCCGGCGATCGGCAGGCACACCCAGAAGCTCCAGCCCAGGTAGTGCGAGAGCATCGCGTAGCTGTAGGCGCCGACTGCATAGAAGCCGACGTAGCCGAGGTCGAGCAGGCCCGCCAGGCCGACCACGATGTTCAGGCCCAGGCCCAGCAACACGTAGATCAGGATCAGCGTGGCAATGTCGACCGCACCGCGCGAACCGAAGAACGGCCACACCAGCGCTGCGACGATCAGGCCCAGGATGACGTAGCGCTGGGTCTTCGGCAGGGTCAGGTAGTTGCTGACGGCCGGCGGGATCAGCTTGCGATCCGAACGGCGGCCCATCACCGCGCTCCACTGCCTGTCGAACAGCACGCGCAGGAACATCAACACCGAACACACGGCGATGATACTGATGGTGAACGAACCTTGGCTGTGCACCGCCAGGCTGATGCCGTCGATGCTCAGTTTCAGGCCCAGCACCGGGAAGGCCACGGCCCAGACCAGCAAGGCGCTGAAGAACGCCTGTTTGAGATTTCTGTTCATACTTTTTCAACCTCCGGGCGGCCCAGGATGCCGGTCGGCCGGAATAGCAGGACAAGAACCAACAAGCCGAATGCCACCACGTCCTTGTACTGGTCGCCGAAGATATCGGCACCGAACGCCTCGGCCACACCTAGCACCAGCCCGCCGAGCATGGCGCCCGGGATGCTGCCGATGCCACCCAGCACCGCCGCGGTGAAGGCCTTCAGGCCTACCAGGAAACCGGCGTTGGGGTTGATCACCCCGTACTGCATGCTCAGCAGCACGGCCGCCACCGCCGCCAGGGCGGCGCCGATGACGAAGGTGAGGGCGATGATGTTGTTGGTGTTGATGCCCAGCAGGTTGGCCATCTTGATGTCCTCGGCACAGGCGCGGCAGGCGCGGCCCAGGCGGGAACGGGAGATGAACAGGGTGAGGCAGGTCATGGCCACCAGAGTGACCACGAACACCAGGATCTGCATGTAGCTGATCAGGACTTCTTCAGCACCGCCTGGCCCGAACGAGAAGCTTCCGGGGATCAGGTTGGGGATGGACTTGTCCTTGGAGTCCTGCGACAGCAAGACAGTGTTCTGCAGGAAGATCGACATGCCGATGGCGGAAATCAGCGGGATCAGGCGGTTGCTGTTGCGCAGGGGGCGGTAGGCAACCCGTTCGATGCTGTAGCCATAGGCGCTGGTAACGAAGATCGTCGCGACGAAGGCGACGGTCATCAGGATCGGCAGCGAATGGATACCCATCATGGCCAGGCCCGCCAGGGCGATGAAAGCCACGTAGGAACCGATCATGTACACCTCGCCGTGGGCGAAGTTGATCATGCCGATGATGCCGTACACCATGGTGTAGCCGATGGCGATCAAGGCATAGGTGCTGCCAATGGTCAATCCATTAACCAGTTGTTGGAAGAAATGGTAGATCTCAGGCATTACAGCGCTCCTAAAAACCTGATTTGCATTTCGCTGGCAGGGGTACCGCCAGGAAACCGCGGGTGACGGTTTTAAGATTTTCAGGTGAACCCGCCCCCGGATCGCGGGGATCAGGCCCATGAACCTCGTAAAACAAAGCCCACTGCTCGCACAGTGGGCTTCTACGGTCAGCTATTAGTCACGCAGTTACTGAGGGGAGACTTCGGTCTTCGGCTTGCCGAAGTGCCATTCGTAGACCACGAACTTGAAGTCTTTCAGGTCGCCTTTCTCGTCGTAGGACAGGGTGCCGGTCGGGGTCTTGAAGGAGCCGGCGTGGATGGCTTCGGCCACCTTGTCGGTGTCTTCGGACTTGGCTGCCTTGATACCTTGGGCGATCAGCTCGACAGCCGAGTAGGCCGGGAACACGAACGGGCCGCTCGGGTCCTTGCCGTCAGCCTTGATGGCATCGACGATGGCCTTGTTCTCAGGGTCGGCGTCGAACGACTTCGGCAGGGTCACCAGCAGGCCTTCGGAGGCGTTCTGGGCGATCTGCGAGATAGAGTCGTTACCCACGCCTTCCGGGCCCATGAACTTGGCTTTCAGGCCTTTTTCCTGAGCCTGGCGCAGGATCAGCCCCAGCTCTGGGTGGTAGCCGCCGTAGTAGACGAAGTCGACGTTGTTCTGCTTGAGCTTCTGGATGATCGAGGAGAAGTCCTTGTCACCGGCGTTCAGGCCTTCGAACACGGCAACCTTGGTGCCTTTCTTCTCGAGGGTCTGCTTGACCGCAGTGGCGATGCCTTCACCGTACTGCTGCTTGTCGTGCAGGACGGCAACGACCTTCGGCTTGACGTGGTCGGCGATGTAGTTGCCGGCGGCCGGGCCCTGGGCGCTGTCCAGGCCGATGGTGCGGAAGATCAGCTTGTAGCCACGGGCGGTGATTTCCGGCGAGGTGGCGGCCGGGGTGATCATGATCACGCCTTCGTCTTCGTAGATGTCGGAGGCTGGTTGGGTGGAGCTGGAGCACAGGTGGCCGATGACGAACTTGACGCCGTCGTTGACCACTTTGTTGGCGACTGCCACGGCCTGTTTAGGGTCGCAGGCGTCGTCGTATTCCTTGGCTTCGAGCATCTTGCCATCGACGCCGCCCTTGGCGTTGATATCCTTGATGGCTTGCTTGGCGCCGATGAACTGCATGTCGCCGTACTGGGTCACAGGGCCGGTCTTGGGGCCCGCAATCCCGATCTTGATGGTATCGGCGGCAAACGAATGGCTGGCTACCCCGGCCAGAACCATTGCGGCGAACAGCTTGGAAATCTTGATCATAGTGCTCCACTCATTCTGTTGTAATTCTTATAGTCCTGGCGGCCAGGGCTACAGACCGGGCGGGATTTGCGGCGTGGCCATGCCAACGCGCAAGCCCACCTTCCCCCGGAACATGTCCCGGAACTGTACCGGTACAGTGTAGAGCGCTGTCCAAGCGCTTGAAAAGCGTTCGAAAAGTGCCTGTTTCCTGGGTTGTCGCTTGATCGACATAAAGATACAAAATGGCGCCATCAATCTGCCTGCATCTACGACCCCGCCCCACAAATTCGGGGTCAATCGACCAAATTACATATTTGAAACCGGGTTTTTCTGCAAAAATGCCGGCCTTTTTATCGACCGACTTTTGCGGAAACCGCCCATGACTGATCAGACAAGCACCCTCTATGCCAAACTGCTTGGCGAGACGGCAATCATCGAGTGGAAAGCACTGGAGCGTTTCTGGGCCAAGGGTGACCTGATTTGGGTCGACCCAGGCCTGGACCTGATCGCTGTTGCCGAAGCGATGGCCGAGAATCGCAGCGAGATCTTCGCCAAGTGGCGTAGTGATGGCACTGTCGGCCCGGTGACTGCCGAACAGGCTCAGGACCTGCAAAGCCGCGACCCAGAGATCTGGGCGGTGGTGGTTTCACCGTTCATCGTGATCCAGGTGAAGCGTCGGGCCGACGCATGATCGTTTTTGGTGCGCGAAAATGCGCAGCAGCTCCGTTATGGTGCTCGAGGGCGCTCAGGGCGGGTAGAGGTAAGTAACAATTCGGCGTGGCGGTAACAGTTTACGGGATGCGTAATGCCCACCGGTCTGCCAGGCGAAGCGCCACCGTGCAGCCTGGATGATGTTCGAACTAGCCAGGAGTGATTGATGAGCACTGAACTACCTTCGCTTGGGTTCGCCGGGATCGGCCTGATGGGCCTGCCGATGTGCCGGCGCCTGCTCGCCGCAGGCTACCCGCTGACGGTGTGGAACCGCAGCCCGGACAAGTGCGTCGCCCTGGTCGCCGCCGGCGCGCGCCTGGCCAGCAGCCCTGCCGAACTGTGCCGCAACAGCGATATGGTGTTGCTGTGCCTGGCCGACACCGCTGTCGTGCGCGAGGTAGTGTTCGGCGAACAAGGCATTGCCCAGGGTGGGCGCAGCGGCCAGTTGCTGGTCGATTTCTCCAGCCTGGAACCCACCGCGACGCGGGAGATGGCTGCCGAGTTGGCGGCGCTGTGCGGCATGGCGTGGCTGGATGCGCCAGTATCTGGCGGCACACCGGGTGCCGAAGCCGGCACCTTGGCGATCATGGTCGGTGGCGCGGCGGCGGACCTGGAGCGCGCGCGCCCGGTGCTGGAGGTACTGGGCCAGCGTGTGACGCACATGGGCGCGGTGGGGGCAGGCCAGGTAACCAAGGCCTGCAACCAGATGATCGTGGCCTGCAATGCCTTGGTCATCGCCGAGGTGGTGGCACTGGCGGAACAGTCGGGGGTGGATGCGACACTGATCGCCGAGGCACTGGCGGGCGGCTTTGCCGATTCCAAGCCGCTGCAGATCCTCGCGCCACAAATGGCAGCAAGCCGCTTCGAGCCGATCAAATGGCATGTGCGTACGCTGCTCAAGGATCTCGATGGCGCGGTCAGGTTTTCCCGTGAGCAAGGTTCGGCGACGCCGCTCAGCGGCCTCGCTGCGCAATTGATGCGCTTGCACGCAAGCCAGGGGTACCTGCAAAAAGACCCGGCGACTCTGGTGGAACTGTACCGCAGCAAGGGTTGAGCACATTGCTCTGCTGCGGCAGCCGCTGCAGCAACTGCAATTCGGCCAGCGGCGCAGGGCGACCCAGCAGGTAACCCTGCAGGTAGTCGCAGCCGTGGGTTTCGAGAAACCTGGCCTGTTCGCCAGTCTCCACGCCTTCGCTGACTACCTGCAAGTGCAAGGTATGCGCCATGACGATGATCGCTTGAACGATCTCGCAGTCCTTCTGGCTACCCGGCACATCCTGCAGGAAGCTGCGATCGATCTTCAGCACGTCGAGCGGCAGACGCTTGAGGTAGGCCAGCGAGGAGTAACCGGTGCCGAAGTCGTCGATCGACAGGGCCACGCCCAGGTCGCGCACCCGCTTGAGCAGGCTGACCGTGCGCTGGATATCGCCCATCAGGGCGTTTTCGGTCACCTCCAGTTCCAGTTGGCAAGGTGCGAGCCCGGCCTGGAGCAAGGCCTTTTCCACCTCGTTGGGCAGCTCGTCATGACTGAGCGTGACGGCCGAACAATTGACCGTGACCCTGAGGTTGCTGCCGCCCCGCTGCTGCAGGCTGGCCAGTTCGGCACAGGCGTGGCGCAGCACCCACAGGTCAAGGTCGATGATCAGGCTGTTGGCTTCGGCAATGCCGACGAAGCGTTCAGGCCCGAGCAGGCCGTGCTGCGGATGCTGCCAGCGTACCAGGGCTTCCAGTTTGGCGATTTGCCCACTGCGCAGGTCGAAGATTGGCTGGTAGTGCACGCATAACCCGCGCTCTTCAAGCAGGGCCAGGCGCAGTTCTTCTTCCAGTTGCAACGCCAGGGAGGCGCGGGTTTTCAGGGTGTCGTTGAAGAAGTTCACGCTGTTGCGCCCGCTGCCCTTGGACTGGTACAGCGCCAGGTCGGCATGCTTGAGCAGTTCCTCGGCGCTGGTGCCATCATCCGGAAAGATGCTGATACCAATGCTGGTGGTCATGACCAGGCGTCTGCCCCCCAGTTCGATGGGCGCTTTCATCCGCAGCATGATGCGCTGGGCCAGGTGGCGGGCTTCGTCGCGGTTATTGAGGCTGGTTACCACACAGAACTCATCGCCGCCGAAGCGTGCGACCAGGTCGTGGCTGCGGGTGGCAGCCCTGATATGGTTGGCGATGACCTGAAGCAGCTGGTCGCCGGCGTGGTGGCCAAGGCTGTCGTTGATACGTTTGAAATGGTCGATGTCGAGGAACATCACCGCCAGGCTGCCTTGAGTGGCCTGGTGTTCGGCCAGGCGCTCGGCGAACACCTGGTTGAAACCCCGGCGGTTGACCAGGTTGGTCAGGGCGTCATAGTGCGCGGCTTGCTGCAGCGACGCGCGGGCCTGGTCCAGCTGGCTGAGCAGCACGTTGACCCGGCGCAGATCGTGCTCCTTGCTTTGCAGTTTCTTGTCGGCCAGCGCGGCGCTGACGCTGGCGGCGCTGATCAACAGGGTAATGAAGCCGATGCCCAGCCCCAGTTGCAGGCTGTTATCGCCGGAGGGCAGGCGCAGAGCCGTGTCGGCCGGGATGACCAGGGTCATGGCCGACATCGCGGTGAAGTGGGTGGCGACGATGCCAGCGGCCATCAGCAGGCTGGCGCCGTACTTCATGGCCTGGTGCAGGGCGCCATTGCCGTGGCGGAAATAGCGGGCCAGGCACAATGCTGCCAGGCTGGTGAGCAGGGCAACGCTGGCCGCGGCGAGGAGCAGGCCGGTCTGATAGTACTGGCGCGCGCCGGTTTCCAGGGCGGCCATGCCGACGAAATGCATGAGGACGATGCCCAGGCCGATCAGCACTGCGCCTTGCAGGTGATGGTGTGCCTGCATCCGCTGGCGACCGAGGCTGTGCATGGCCAGCCAAGCGACAGCCAGGGCTATCAGTAATGACAGGATGGTCAAGGAAACGTCGTAATGCACTTCCAGCGGGGCCCGGAAGGCAAGCATGCTGATGAAATGCATGGCCCAGATGCCACCTGCCAGGCAGCAGGCGCCAAGCAGGGTCCATCGTCGACGGGAGGTGGGGTTTTCGCTGTGGGACTGGCGCTCGGCCATGTCCAGAGTGGCGAAGCAGGCCGCCCCAGCGACAAGGTAGGCGAGCAAAACCAGGACCGGTTCATGCCGACAGTCGATGACGATGCGCCCGGTTGCCGGCAGGTCGACGAACAATTGCAGCCCCAGCCATTCCATTGGATGCCTCTTGATCGAGTTTCCAGTCGTCTGCGCCAACCCTGCGCAGACTGTCCAGAGGCAGTATAGGAAGAGGTATTTAAGCCTTCCTGACTAATGGCACTTTGCTTCTAACGATTTGGTTATCAACCTGATCGCGATGGGGAATATATGCGCAGCGGCCGGCGGCACGGGTCCTTGTGGGGCAATCGCCGCACTGAATGGCACCGGCTTCGTCGGTGACATTCAGTGCGCTCCGACTTACCTAGCCAGCCACCAGCACGCGGATGGCTTCCAGACGCAGGGCCGCTTTTTCCAGCATCGCCAGGCCCTCTTCACGCTGCTTGCGCAGCGCCTCGATCTCGCTGTCGCGCACGCTCGGGTTCACCGCTTGCAGCGCGACCAGGCGGGCCAGCTCTTCGTCGGCCTCCGCTGCTAGGCGGCGCTGGGCTTCGGCCACGCGCTCGACATGGGCCGGCAGGACTTTGGCCTCGCCACTGCTGATCCGCTTGGCCAGCACGTCGCGCTGGGCCTGGACGAACTTGTTGGCGCTGGCGCGCGGTACGCTTTCGAGCTGGTCGTTGAGGGTTTCGAAGGCCACGCGCGAAGCCAGGTCGTTGCCATTGGCATCGAGCAGGCAGCGCAGAGCAGCCGGAGGCAGGTAACGGCCCAGTTGCAGGCTGCGCGGCGCCACCACCTCACTGACGAACAGCAGTTCAAGCAGCACGGTACCCGGCTTGAGCGCCTTGTTCTTGATCAGCGCCACGGCGGTGTTGCCCATCGAGCCGGACAGCACCAGGTCCATGCCGCCTTGCACCATGGGGTGTTCCCAGGTGAGAAACTGCATGTCCTCGCGTGACAGCGCCTGGCCACGGTCGTAGGTAATCGTCACGCCTTCGTCGTCACCCAGCGGGAAGCTGGCGTCGAGCATCTTCTCGCTCGGCTTGAGGATCAGGGCGTTCTCGGAATGGTCTTCGCTGTCGATGCCGAAGGCGTCGAACAGGGTTTCCATGTAGATCGGCAGGGCGAACTGGTCATCCTGTTCGAGAATGGCCTCGACCAGTGCCTGGCCTTCACCGCCACCGCCGGAGTTCAGCTCCAGCAGGCGGTCACGGCCAGTGTGCAACTCGGCTTCCAGGCGTTCGCGCTCGCTGCGGGCATCGGCCACCAGCGCATCCCAGGCCTTGCTTTCGCCGTTTTCTAACAGCGGCAGCAGGCGCGGGCCGAACTGATGCTGCAGGGCGTTGCCGGTCGGGCAGGTATTGAGGAAGGCGTTGAGGCCTTCGTGGTACCACTGGAACAGGCGTTCCTGCGGACTGCCTTGCAGGTAAGGGACATGCAGCTGGATGGTGTGCTTCTGGCCGATACGGTCGAGGCGGCCGATGCGCTGTTCCAGCAAATCCGGATGCGCTGGCAGGTCGAACATCACCAGGTGATGGGCGAACTGGAAGTTGCGGCCTTCACTGCCGATTTCGGAGCAGATCAGCACCTGGGCGCCGAACTCTTCGTCGGCAAAGTAGGCGGCGGCCCGGTCACGTTCGAGGATGCTCATGCCCTCATGGAACACCGAAGCCGGGATGCCGGAGCGCACACGCAGGGCGTCTTCCAGGTCCATCGCGGTCTCGGCATGGGCGCAGATCACCAGCACCTTGGTGCGCTTGAGCATCTTCAGGGTGTCGATCAGCCAGTCAACACGTGGGTCGAAGCGCCACCAGCGCTCGTCGTCGGCCACCTCGCCCTGGGCCTGGAAGGCGACTTCCGGGTACAGCTCGGCATGCTCGCCGGCTGGCAGCTCGCGGTACTGTTCGGGCGTGGCCAGCGGGTAAGGGTGCAGCTGACGCTCCGGGAAGCCCTGGATGGCCGCACGGGTGTTGCGGAACAGCACACGGCCGGTGCCGTGGCGGTCGAGCAGCTCGCGGATCAGGCGTGCGCTGGCCTGGGTATCGCCGTCGCTGACGGCGGCCAGCAGGGCTTCGCCTTCGGCGCCGAGGAAACCCTGGATGGTGGCGTGGGCCTTGGGCGACAGGCGGCCTTCGTCGAGCAGTTCCTGAACGGCTTCAGCCACCGGGCGATAGTGTTCACTCTCGGCGCGGAAGGCCGCCAGGTCATGGAAGCGGTTTGGGTCGAGCAGGCGCAGGCGGGCGAAGTGACTGTCCTGGCCGAGCTGTTCGGGGGTGGCAGTGAGCAGCAGAACGCCCGGGATCACCTGCGCCAGTTGTTCGACCAGGCCGTACTCGGCACTCACCTGGTCTTCGTGCCAGACCAGGTGGTGGGCTTCGTCGACCACCATCAGGTCCCAGCCAGCGGCGAACAGCGCGTCCTGGGCCTTTTCGTCGTCGACCAGCCACTCCAGGGCCACCAGCGCCAGTTGGGCATCTTCGAACGGGTTGCTGGCATCGCTTTCGATGAAACGCTCGGCGTCGAACAGCGCCACCTGCAGGTTGAAGCGACGGCGCATCTCCACCAGCCACTGGTGCTGGAGGTTCTCCGGCACCAGGATCAGCACGCGGCTGGCGCGGCCCGACAGCAGCTGGCGGTGGATCACCAGGCCGGCCTCGATGGTCTTGCCCAGGCCCACTTCGTCGGCCAACAGCACGCGCGGCGCACTGCGGTCGGCCACTTCGCGGGCGATGTGCAACTGATGGGCGATGGGCTGGGCACGGCAGCCGCCCAGGCCCCACAGCGCTGATTGCATCTGCTTGCTGGTGTGCTGCAGGGTGTTGTAGCGCAGGCTGAACCACGACAGCGGGTCGATTTGCCCGGCGAACAGGCGGTCGCTGGCCAGGCGGAACTGGATGAAGTTCGACAGCTGGGTTTCCGGCAGGGTGCGCGGCTGGTTCTGCCCGTCCAGACCGTGGTAGACCATCAGCCCGTCGATGTCCTCGACCTCGCGCACGGTCAGCTTCCAGCCTTCGAAGTGGGTGATCTGGTCACCGGGCGAGAAGCGTACGCGGGTCAGCGGCGCATTGCGCAGGGAATACTGGCGGGTGTCGCCAGTGGCCGGGTAGAGCACGGTCAACAGGCGGCCATCCTGCGCCAGGATGGTACCCAGGCCGAGCTCGGCTTCGCTGTCGCTGATCCAGCGTTGCCCCGGTTGATACTGCTGCGCCATACTGCCTGAACTCCCGCGATGAAAAAGCCGATTATGTTAACGGATCGGCCGGTCGGACCAAAGTGCCGAGCGCACCGAAAGATGCGCAAATGCCGCAACAGGCCCCCACAGGTCATGCAACAGTCTAGTCGTTTCATCGCCCATACCGTGTTGCTGAAGAGGGCCTCGGATCGCCATGTCTGCCAAGCACCGCTGGTTGCGTACTTCGATAGCCGTGGGCAGCCTGGTGCTGCTGGCCGCCTGCGAGCAGGAAAACTTCGAGGCCTTGCCTGCCATCCCGATGGAGCAGCTCGAAGTGCTGGGCGTGCAGACGCCGATCAAGAGCGTGCATTTTCGTGACCGCGACGGTGAAGGCCTGCTGGTGCTGAGCCGCAGCGATGGCCAGGCCAGCGACCCGGAAAGCGAACAGGAAGTGGACAAGGTGGTGCTCAAGGCCACGTTGTACGGGCGCAGCGCCGAAAACGACGCGTTCAAGGCGCGCTGGCAGATCGAGCAGGAAACCAGCTGCCCGGGCCTGGATCTGGATGTGGATTTCTACAACGACGTCAGCGATGTCAGCGACCTGGACAAGGACGGTGTCGCCGAGGTGACGGTCGCCAGCCATGCCTTCTGTGGCGGCGGCATCGACCCGCACGACATCGCCATCGAAATGCGCGAAGGGCAGGCCAGTTACACCATCACTGGCCAGTCGCTGATCACCCCGGCGGGTGAAGAGCCGATCGGCGGTGAACGTGCGGACAGCGCCTCGCTCAAGGGCGCACCGCAGGTGCTGCGCGAGCACATGGACGCGGTCTGGCAGCAGGTGTACAAGCGGCCCTGGAGCGAGGTCAGCCCGCCTGCCGACGACGACGCTGACGACGAAGCCGAATGAAAGTTGTCCATGCTTTCAAGGTAAGTCTGCGTCTGCCGATACAGAGGGCATAGGAGAACGTCCATGTTGCCACCGATCATTCCGCTCAGTGCCGCTCCTGTGACTTCACAACAGGATCCGGTCAAGCCGACCCCCGATATCAAACCGGTGGTACCGGCGCAGCCTGCATCCGGGGAAAGTGCCATCGACCTCAAGCACCAGCGGGACCCGCAGGAGCAGGCGCTGCTGCTGCGCGAAGAGCAGCGCCGCCAGCAACGCCGGCACAAGGGCAGCGACGAGCGCTACAGCGCGATGCCGGGCGACGAGGTCAACGCCGACAACACCGTGCCAGTTGCACCGTTGATGGGCGAGCATGTACGCCAGGGGCTGCTGGTGGATATCGAAGTCTGACGTGGGGCTGGTCAGCGTCGGCGCCTGGCTTCATCATGCACGTCTCAGTTGATCGTCGAGCCCACCCATGAGCCAGGACAACCTCATCGATTTCGATGCCGAGCGCGCCAAGCGCGCCCATGACCTAAAGGAAAAGCGCCTGAACGAAATGCGCAACGCATTCGAACAGGCCCTGCCATTGAGCACCAGCAAGAAAAAGAAGCCCAAGGGCAAGCCGAAGAAGCGCTGAAACTTGACGCAGGTCAACCCTGCACCCGCCTTGCGTGCCCGGCCCCGGGCACTATTGACACCGATCAATTTTCCCGCCCCTGACATTGGTTAACGTGCACCCATCGGACAACGGCAGACGAATGGGGAGGCCAGCATGTTCTTCGACAATGTGGTTATCGCCGGGGTGGTAACGGTCGGGTTGATGTTTGCATTCTTTGCCGGTCTGGGCATTTTCATCTGGAAGGACTCGCACAAGCGCAAGCCGCGCTGACCTTTCAGGTACACGAGCACGCAAGGCATTTGGGGCGACTTCGGTCGCCCATTTTTTTGCTTGCGATAAGGTGCCGCCAGGACGCGATTCGTGTGGGGGTGGCCTGGCTCAAGAAAAGGCCAGGGCAGATGGCAAGCCAATCATAAAGATGATTAGCTAGCTAATTAATAGGTTTCGCTTTATTCTTGTTCCCGTTGTCTATCTTTGAACAAGTCATCCCCGCAAGGTCCGCCTCGTGCCTATCACTCTCCAGGCCCTGTTCGCCCCAAGCAGCCTCGCCCTGAAGTTCGCCATCAAGACCCTGCTTGGTGGCGGCCTGGCATTGTGGCTGGCGATGCGCTGGGGCCTGGAACAACCAGCCTGGGCGTTGATGACCGCCTTCATCGTCGCCCAACCGCTGTCGGGCATGGTGGTGCAGAAGGGCCTGGCGCGGCTGGCGGGGACCTTGGTCGGCACGCTCATGTCGGTGCTGTTCATTGGCCTGTTCGCCCAGGCCCCCGGCCTGTTCCTGCTTACCTTGGCGCTGTGGCTGGCCCTGTGCACTGCCGCTTCCACCCAATTGCGTAGCGCCTGGGCCTATGCCTTCGTGCTGGCCGGCTACACCGCCGCGATCATCGCCTTGCCGGCCATCGACCACCCGTTGCAGGTGTTCGACCAAGCCGTCGCACGCTGCACCGAGATCTGCCTGGGGATTTTCTGTGCCACCGCCAGCAGTGCACTGCTCTGGCCCATGCGCGTCGAACAGCAACTGGGCGGGCAGGCCCGCCAGGCTTGGCAGAATGGCCTGCAGGCTGCGAATGCCATGCTCGGCGGTGAGGACGAGGCGCGCAAAGGCTTGCTGGAGAGCCTGGGGCGTATCGTTGCCATCGACAGCCAGCGCGAACACGCCTGGTTCGAAGGCAGCCGTGGGCGCCAGCGTGCCCGCGCCATTCGTGGCCTGAGCCAGAAACTGATGGTACTGCTGCGCATTTCCCGCTCGGTGCGCCGACAATGGCGACAACTTGACGAACACGAGGCCGGACGCCTGGCGCCATGGCTGGAGCAGGTTCGGGCATTGCTGGCCAAGCCCGACCCGCCCAGCCTGCTGGTGCTGCGCCAGCGCATCTGGGACGCAGCCCATGATGAACAGATCAGTTCGGCTGAGCACTACTGCCTGGCGCGCATGGCCTTGCTGCTGGATTACGCCATGGCCGCCAGCCAGGCGCTGGAGGATGTGGAGGCGGGCAGGGCGCCCAAGGATGTAGCCCAGGGCCTGGCAGTGCATCGCGACTGGTCGCTGGCCTTGCTGTTCGGCTCACGCAGCGCGCTGGCCTTTCTGGTAATGAGTGGCTTCTGGCTGGCCACGGCGTGGCCGTCTGCACCGGGTGGGCTGGTGCTGACCTGTGTGGTGTGCAGCCTGTTCGCCAGCCGCGAGAACGGCGCCCAGATCGGCCTGAGCTTCTTGCGCGGGATCTTCCTGGCGATACCTGCGGCCTTTCTGGTCGGGCAGATACTGTTACCGCAATGGAGCAGCTTCGCCATGCTCTGCCTGGGCATGGGCGTGCCGCTGTTTCTGGGGGCACTGGGCATGGCGCATCCACGCACCGGGGCCACCGCCACCTCCTATTGCCTGCACTTCATCGTGCTGGTTTCGCCGCTTAACGCCATGCAGTTCGGTGTGGCCACGTTGCTCAACAGTGCCTTGGCCATGCTGGTCGGTGTATCGGCAGCGGTAATGGCCTTCCGCTTGCTGGTGTTTCGCCACCCGGCCTGGTTGGGCCGGCGCTTGCGCGCAGCGACGCAGAGTGACCTGGCACGCCTGACCCGGCGTGACCTGCGCGGTGCCGACACCTGGTTTGGTGGACGTATGGCCGACCGCCTGATGCAACTGGCGCGGCATGCCAGCGAACTGCCCGATAGCGAGCGCCAGCGCTGGGATGACGGCCTGCACGGGCTGGATATCGGTGATGAGCTGGTGCACCTGCGCATGTGCCTGGCCGTTGCCCAGGCCCCACTGGGTCAGGCCGAGCGCGATTACCTGCAGCAGCTGGAAACGGTGCTGGCCAGGGGGCCAGCGCCCGGGCGTGGTCATAGCCTGGATGCCACCAGCGAGGCATTCATAGCTGCCCTGCGCCGGCAGCCCTCGAGCGACCCGCTGCGGTTGGCCGAAGGGGCGGTGTTGCAATTGCAGAAAAGCTGGCGCAAATGGTGCCACTGGCAGGAGGAAGCCCATGGGGTTGCGTGAATGGGAAGTCGGCGGCGTGCTGTTCAGCCCGTTCCTGGTCTATGTGTTGCTGGCACTGATACTCACCGGCGTGCTGCGCCTGGTGGTGCAGGCCACGCCGTTGGGGCGCTGGATCTGGCATGAAGCGCTGTTCGATGCGGCGTTGTTCGTTTGTGTGCTGTTCCTGGTGGTGCGACTGCTGGGAACTCTATAAAGGAGTGTTTCGATGCGTGCGGCCGTACGTACTCTGGTGACCTTGTGTGTGGTGGCCCTGGCCGTGTTCGCCGGCTACCAGCTGTGGCAGTACTACATGCTCACGCCCTGGACGCGCGACGCCCGGGTGCGCGCCGATGTGGTGGTGATTGCCCCGGATGTATCGGGCTGGGTACGCGAGCTGAAGGTGCATGACAATCAGCAGGTCAAGGCAGGTGACTTGCTGATGACCATCGACCGCGAACGCTTCCAGGCGGCTTTCGACCAAGCCAGCGCGGTGACCGAGACCCGCGCCCAACAGTTGCGCTTGCGCGAACGCGAGGCGGCCCGGCGGACTGCTCTTGGGCCAGAGGCGATCAGTGCCGAGCTACGCGAGAACGCCCAGATCAATGCGGCCATCGCGCGTGGCGAACTGCACGAAGCCGAGGCGCAGTTGCAGATAGCCAGGATCAACCTGGCGCGCAGTGAAGTGCGCGCACCTCGCAGCGGGCATATCACCAACCTGCGGCTGGCCGAAGGCAACTATGTGAACGCCGGAGAGTCGGTGATGGCGCTGGTGGATGATTCAACCTTCTATATCCAGGCCTATTTCGAGGAAACCAAGCTACCGCGCATCCGCGTCGGGGACACGGTGAAAGTCTGGCTGATGGGGGCGGGCGAGCCGATGCAAGGGCATGTGGAAAGCATCAGCCGTGGCATTACCGACCGCAACAGCAACCCCGACAGCCAACTGCTGCCGGAGGTGGAGCCAACCTTCAACTGGGTGCGGTTGGCGCAGCGCATTCCGGTACGCATTCGCCTGGACCAGGTGCCGCAGGGGGTGGCCCTGAGTGCCGGGATGACGGCGAGTGTGCAGGTGCATGAGGAGCAGAAATAGGCCCCAGGCCGCAGCGCAGCAGTTTTGTCTCGCTGCAGGAGCGGCCTGGTGTCGCGATGGGCCGCATCGCGGCCCCTGATTCCCGGTTCAGAGGAACATTCCGCCCGACACCTCCAGCCGCTGCCCGGTTATCCAGCCATTGCCGTCTTCCAGCAAAAGCGCAATCGCCGCGCCGATATCATCCGGCAAGCCCACCCGCCCCAGCGCCGTATTGCCGGCAATGTATTCATTCACCTGGCGGTTGTCCCTTACCACACCCCCGCCGAAATCGGTCTCGATTGCCCCCGGTGCCAGGATGTTCACCCGAATGCCGCGTGCGCCAAGTTCCTTGGCCTGGTAGCGGGTCAGCACTTCCATCGCCCCCTTCATCGCCGCGTAGGCGGCATACCCCGGCAGGGCAAAGCGCGCCAGGCCGGTGGAGATGTTGACGATGCGGCCATTGTCCAGCAACAGCGGCAACAGGCGCTGGGTCAGGAAGAACGGGCCTTTCAACTGAATGTTCAGCAACTGGTCGAACTGCGCCTCGCTGGTCTCGGTATACGGCACGTTCAGTCCGATCCCGGCGTTGTTCACCAGAAAGTCGAAACGCTCGCGACCGAACTGCCGTTGCAGGGTGCTTTCCAGGCGCTTGGCAAAGTCGGCGAAACTGCTGCTGTCGCCAACGTCAAGCTGCAGCATGGCTGCCTTGACCCCGGCCTGTTCCAGGCGGGCGACCACGCTCTGCGCTTCGTCCGCCTTGCTGTGGTAGGTGCCGATCACGTCGATACCGCGTGCGGCCAGGTGTTCGGCGGCGTTGCGACCGAGGCCGCGGCTGGCACCAGTGATGAGGGCGATCTTGCGGGTCATGGTAAAAACCTCCAGTGGGTGGATGAGCACAGGTTATTGGTCAGCCGGGTACTGATAAATCCAGAAAATATGGAAATACTGTTCGGCAAAACCGGATAGTAGGAGGCTCGGGTGAACAAGCTGGAGTTGTTGCGTACCTTTGTGCGGGTCAGTGAAGTCAGTAGTTTCACCTTGGCAGCGGAAAGCCTTGGGCTGCCGCGTTCGACCGTGTCGGAGCAGGTGAGGACGCTGGAGCGCATGCTGGGTACGCAGCTGTTCAACCGGACCACCCGGCGGGTACGGACGACCCAGGATGGTGCCTTGCTGTACGAACGCAGCAAGGACCTGCTGTCGGGCATGGACGAGATCGAAAGCCTGTTCTGCGCTGACGATGCCGAGCTGGCCGGGCGCCTGCGCATCGACCTGCCGACCATGATGGCGCGTCGGGTCATCATCCCGCAGCTGCCGCAGTTTCTGCAGCGCTTTCCGCGTTTGGAGGTAGAGCTCAGTTGCACCGATCGCCAGGTCGACCTGCTGCGCGAAGGCTTCGACTGCGTGATGCGTATCGGCGCCCTGCATGATCTGGATGTAGCGGCACGTCCGGTCGGGCAACTGAGCATGCGCAACTGTGCCAGCCCCGCCTACCTGGCCCGCCATGGCGTGCCCCGCACACTGCAGGACCTGGCCGCGCACCAGCTGGTGCACTATGTGCGCAACCTGGGCGGGCGCAGCGCTGGTTTCGAATACCAGCAAGGCAACCAGCTTCGTTACCAGGCCATGGCCGGTGTGGTGACGGTCAACAATGCCGAGGCGTATTCGGCCGCCTGCCTGGCCGGGCTGGGGCTGATCCAGGTGCCGGCGGTTGGCGTGGTCGAGCACCTTAAGCGCGGCGAGTTGGTTTCTGTGCTGGAAGACTGGCAGGCCCCGGCCATGCCGGTGTCATTGCTGTATGCCCGGCAACGGCACGTGCCGCGCCGGGTGCAGGCATTCATGCAATGGCTGGGCGAGGTGCTGCATTCGCAGGTCGACGGCGGCGACTGATTGGTTAAAGCCGTGGCGGTCGTGTGGCGGCTTGCGTTAGGCTTTCGCCCAGCAGTCGCCCGCAGAGGCGACCCTTTGCTGCCGGGCGTGCGTATCTTTCGATTTCATTGCGAGGTTACGTCATGGCCATCACTTCCCAGGACATCTGCAACGCTGCCGACCAGCTCAAGGGCTTTGTCGGGTACAACGGCAAGCGTGGCGTGCATATCGTGCGTTTTTCCGAAGACGCGTTCGGCATGGATGTGGCCGACGCCAGCATCACACCCTGTAGCGAATTTGTCTGGCGAACCGCGCAGGGGCAGCGCATGGCGCTGTGTCGCGAGCGGCTGGCGCTGTTGTTTGAACAACATGTGGATGACCGCTTGAACATCGGTGAGCCGCTGCGCGCCTACATGCGCCGCCGCGACCTGCCGGAGATCGTCGCCGAGCGCAGCCTGCAACAACCTTGCTGAAGCGCCCGAAACGGCCGCGTTACAAGTACGGGGCGGGGCGCGCGGACGCTAGGTGCAACAACGCCCCGAGCCCCGCACTGTCCAGCGGCCGGCTCAGGTAATAGCCCTGCGCCTCATGGCAGCGGTCCTTCTCCAGCAGCTCGAGCCGCTGCTCGCTTTCGACCCCTTCGGCCGTTACTGTCAGCCCCAGCGCTTCGCCCAGGTTGATGATGGCCTGGACCACGGCGCGGTCGCTGCCGCTGGTGCTGCAGAGCCCGCCGATGAAAGGCTTGTCGATCTTGATGCTGTCGAAGGGGTAGGTGCGCAGATCTGCGCAATTCCTGCGCAGCGATGTGGTGGCCGATGTTCGCGAGACCCTGCTGGGCACCGCCTTCCCTGCCCAGCGCCTGGAACTGGAAATTACCAAGAACGTGATGCTCAACGATATCGAAGGCGCGTTGGGCACCATGCTGTCGCTCAAGGAGCTGGGCGTACGCCTGAACATGGACGACTTCGGCACCGGCTATTCGTCGCTGGGCTGGGTATCCAGCCATGGTGAGAGCGCTGTGGTATCGCAGGCCAGCAACTGGTTGAGCGGTTGGCCGAGCCAGGCGTCCACCCCGCCGGCAAAATTGCAGGCGACCTGGTGAACAACCGCGTTTCGGCTCATTGTTGGCCATCCTTGCGGCGACGGTCGCCTGCCGGGTTGTCTT
Source organism: Pseudomonas sp. Marseille-Q3773 (assembly GCF_916618955.1). Taxonomy (NCBI): domain Bacteria; kingdom Pseudomonadati; phylum Pseudomonadota; class Gammaproteobacteria; order Pseudomonadales; family Pseudomonadaceae; genus Pseudomonas; species Pseudomonas sp. Marseille-Q3773. The sequence goes on along the minus strand of NZ_OU745390.1, from coordinate 3,149,268 downwards.
CCAATAGCCGCGAAGGCGGCTTGCCGCTGTCGCTGCGCACCTGCGCATGGCTGATCAAACCGAAGATGAAACTGCCACCGATGATGTTGCCGGCCAGGGTCGGCAGGGCGAACTCCAGCCAGAAGCTGCGCCAGGTTTCATCGCCGGCCCACACCAGGTAGGACACTTCGACCGAGCCGACCACGATATGGGTGAAGTCGCCGAGGGCCATCAGGTAGGTAATCATCAGGATGATCCAGATCTTGGCGTGCTCCATCGACGGAATCATCCACACCATGGTGGCGATCATCCAGCCCGACACGATGCCTTTGGCGAACATCTGGCTGATGTCGTTGTGCATGACCTTGCGGCCTACTTCGAGGAAGGCAACGTCGGTCTTGCTGTCGAAGATCGGCAGTTCCAGCATGACCCAGGCCACCAGCAGAGTGCCGGCCAGGTTGCCAAGCAGTACCACGCTCCACAGCCGCAGCAGGCGCCCGAAGTTGGCCAGGGTAGGGGCGGTCATGACGGGCAGGACGGCGGTCAGGGTGTTTTCCGTGAACAGTTGCTGACGTGCCAGTATCACGGCCAGGAAGCCGGCGCTGTAGCCAATACTGGCGACCACCTGAGCGCTTTCACCTTGCGGAAGCCGGGCGTAGAAGAGACCCATGGCCATGAGCGAGAGTCCCATGGACAAACCGGCAGCGAGGGCTGACCACCAGAGTGCTGCGAGGGTACGCTCCAGCTCCTGGTCGCCCTGGTAGCGAATGATCTCGTGCAGCACTGCTGCGCGGGGCGGTTGGTTCAGGCTGACTTCCTGCTCTTCATCCGCCGACAGGCCTGGGGTTTTCTCGCTTTGCGCATCGCTCATGGCCGCTCCGCTCCGTTGGGGGTGTTCCTTTACAGATTCGCGGCGCTTCCATTAGTTGCCGGCACGCCGCCAGCGCTGCAAGAAAGTTTTTTCAGATCAAGGTGTTGACTCTGATTTCAAAGCGCGTATTATTCGCCTCCTCGCAGCGATGAACGCTACGGGAAAGACGGTAAGCTGTTGAAGTTAAAAGGTTTCGAAAGGAACTGGATCTAAAAAACTTCAAAATAAACGCTTGACAGTCAATGAGGAAAGCGTAGAATGCGCGCCTCGGTTGAGACGAAACGCTCTTGGCCAAACGCTCTTTAACAAATCGAATCAAGCAATTCGTGTGGGTGCTTGTGAGTACGGACTGATAGTCACAAAGATTATCAGCATCACAAGTGGCCATGCGAGAAATCACATAGTCATTTGAGATTGCTGAGCCAAGTTTAGGGTTTTCTCAAAAAACCCAAGCAGTATTGAACTGAAGAGTTTGATCATGGCTCAGATTGAACGCTGGCGGCAGGCCTAACACATGCAAGTCGAGCGGATGACGGGAGCTTGCTCCTTGATTCAGCGGCGGACGGGTGAGTAATGCCTAGGAATCTGCCTGGTAGTGGGGGACAACGTTTCGAAAGGAACGCTAATACCGCATACGTCCTACGGGAGAAAGCAGGGGACCTTCGGGCCTTGCGCTATCAGATGAGCCTAGGTCGGATTAGCTAGTTGGTGAGGTAATGGCTCACCAAGGCGACGATCCGTAACTGGTCTGAGAGGATGATCAGTCACACTGGAACTGAGACACGGTCCAGACTCCTACGGGAGGCAGCAGTGGGGAATATTGGACAATGGGCGAAAGCCTGATCCAGCCATGCCGCGTGTGTGAAGAAGGTCTTCGGATTGTAAAGCACTTTAAGTTGGGAGGAAGGGCAGTAAGTTAATACCTTGCTGTTTTGACGTTACCGACAGAATAAGCACCGGCTAACTCTGTGCCAGCAGCCGCGGTAATACAGAGGGTGCAAGCGTTAATCGGAATTACTGGGCGTAAAGCGCGCGTAGGTGGTTCGTTAAGTTGGATGTGAAAGCCCCGGGCTCAACCTGGGAACTGCATCCAAAACTGGCGAGCTAGAGTACGGTAGAGGGTGGTGGAATTTCCTGTGTAGCGGTGAAATGCGTAGATATAGGAAGGAACACCAGTGGCGAAGGCGACCACCTGGACTGATACTGACACTGAGGTGCGAAAGCGTGGGGAGCAAACAGGATTAGATACCCTGGTAGTCCACGCCGTAAACGATGTCAACTAGCCGTTGGAATCCTTGAGATTTTAGTGGCGCAGCTAACGCATTAAGTTGACCGCCTGGGGAGTACGGCCGCAAGGTTAAAACTCAAATGAATTGACGGGGGCCCGCACAAGCGGTGGAGCATGTGGTTTAATTCGAAGCAACGCGAAGAACCTTACCAGGCCTTGACATGCAGAGAACTTTCCAGAGATGGATTGGTGCCTTCGGGAACTCTGACACAGGTGCTGCATGGCTGTCGTCAGCTCGTGTCGTGAGATGTTGGGTTAAGTCCCGTAACGAGCGCAACCCTTGTCCTTAGTTACCAGCACGTCATGGTGGGCACTCTAAGGAGACTGCCGGTGACAAACCGGAGGAAGGTGGGGATGACGTCAAGTCATCATGGCCCTTACGGCCTGGGCTACACACGTGCTACAATGGTCGGTACAGAGGGTTGCCAAGCCGCGAGGTGGAGCTAATCTCACAAAACCGATCGTAGTCCGGATCGCAGTCTGCAACTCGACTGCGTGAAGTCGGAATCGCTAGTAATCGCGAATCAGAATGTCGCGGTGAATACGTTCCCGGGCCTTGTACACACCGCCCGTCACACCATGGGAGTGGGTTGCACCAGAAGTAGCTAGTCTAACCTTCGGGGGGACGGTTACCACGGTGTGATTCATGACTGGGGTGAAGTCGTAACAAGGTAGCCGTAGGGGAACCTGCGGCTGGATCACCTCCTTAATCGACGACATCAGCCTGCTGATGAGCTCCCACACGAATTGCTTGATTCATGGTTGAAGACGATCAAGACCCTATATAGGTCTGTAGCTCAGTTGGTTAGAGCGCACCCCTGATAAGGGTGAGGTCGGCAGTTCAAATCTGCCCAGACCTACCAATATGCGGGGCCATAGCTCAGCTGGGAGAGCGCCTGCCTTGCACGCAGGAGGTCAGCGGTTCGATCCCGCTTGGCTCCACCACTTTCTGCTGTTGTGAAATGTTGCACTTGATCAAACTCAGAAATGAGCATTCGCTTCGAATGTTGATTTCTGGCTTTTGTCAGATCGTTCTTTAAAAATTCGGATATGTGATAGATATAGACTGATGGCCAGTTTCACTGCTGGTTAATCAGGCTAAGGTAAAATTTGTGAGTTCTGCTCGAAAGAGCAACATGCGAATTTTCGGCGAATGTCGTCTTCACAGTATAACCAGATTGCTTGGGGTTATATGGTCAAGTGAAGAAGCGCATACGGTGGATGCCTTGGCAGTCAGAGGCGATGAAAGACGTGGTAGCCTGCGATAAGCTTTGGGGAGTCGGCAAACAGACTGTGATCCAGAGATCTCTGAATGGGGGAACCCACTCAGCACAAGCTGAGTATCTTGCACTGAATACATAGGTGCAAGAGGCGAACCAGGGGAACTGAAACATCTAAGTACCCTGAGGAAAAGAAATCAACCGAGATTCCCTTAGTAGTGGCGAGCGAACGGGGACCAGCCCTTAAGTTGGTTTGAGATTAGTGGAACGCTCTGGAAAGTGCGGCCATAGTGGGTGATAGCCCCGTACACGAAAATCTCTTTTCAATGAAATCGAGTAGGACGGAGCACGAGAAACTTTGTCTGAACATGGGGGGACCATCCTCCAAGGCTAAATACTACTGACTGACCGATAGTGAACCAGTACCGTGAGGGAAAGGCGAAAAGAACCCCGGAGAGGGGAGTGAAATAGAACCTGAAACCGTATGCGTACAAGCAGTGGGAGCCTACTTTGTTAGGTGACTGCGTACCTTTTGTATAATGGGTCAGCGACTTATATTCAGTGGCGAGCTTAACCGAATAGGGGAGGCGTAGCGAAAGCGAGTCTTAATAGGGCGTTTAGTCGCTGGGTATAGACCCGAAACCGGGCGATCTATCCATGGGCAGGTTGAAGGTTAGGTAACACTGACTGGAGGACCGAACCGACTACCGTTGAAAAGTTAGCGGATGACCTGTGGATCGGAGTGAAAGGCTAATCAAGCTCGGAGATAGCTGGTTCTCCTCGAAAGCTATTTAGGTAGCGCCTCATGTATCACTCCAGGGGGTAGAGCACTGTTTCGGCTAGGGGGTCATCCCGACTTACCAAACCGATGCAAACTCCGAATACCTGGAAGTGCCGAGCATGGGAGACACACGGCGGGTGCTAACGTCCGTCGTGAAAAGGGAAACAACCCAGACCGTCAGCTAAGGTCCCAAAGTCATGGTTAAGTGGGAAACGATGTGGGAAGGCTTAGACAGCTAGGAGGTTGGCTTAGAAGCAGCCACCCTTTAAAGAAAGCGTAATAGCTCACTAGTCGAGTCGGCCTGCGCGGAAGATGTAACGGGGCTCAAACCATGCACCGAAGCTACGGGTGTCATCGTTGATGACGCGGTAGAGGAGCGTTCTGTAAGCCTGTGAAGGTGAGTTGAGAAGCTTGCTGGAGGTATCAGAAGTGCGAATGCTGACATGAGTAACGACAATGCGAGTGAAAAACTCGCACGCCGAAAGACCAAGGTTTCCTGCGCAACGTTAATCGACGCAGGGTTAGTCGGTCCCTAAGGCGAGGCTGAAAAGCGTAGTCGATGGAAAACAGGTTAATATTCCTGTACTTCCAGTTATTGCGATGGAGGGACGGAGAAGGTTAGGCCAGCCTGGCGTTGGTTGTCCAGGTTTAAGGTGGTAGGCTGAAATCTTAGGCAAATCCGGGATTTCAAGGCCGAGAGCTGATGACGAGTTGCCTCTAGGCGACGAAGTGGTTGATACCATGCTTCCAAGAAAAGCTCCTAAGCTTCAGATAACTGGGAACCGTACCCCAAACCGACACAGGTGGTTAGGTAGAGAATACCAAGGCGCTTGAGAGAACTCGGGTGAAGGAACTAGGCAAAATGGCACCGTAACTTCGGGAGAAGGTGCGCCGGCGAGGGTGAAGGACTTGCTCCGTAAGCCCATGCCGGTCGAAGATACCAGGCCGCTGCGACTGTTTATTAAAAACACAGCACTCTGCAAACACGAAAGTGGACGTATAGGGTGTGACGCCTGCCCGGTGCCGGAAGGTTAATTGATGGGGTTAGCGCAAGCGAAGCTCTTGATCGAAGCCCCGGTAAACGGCGGCCGTAACTATAACGGTCCTAAGGTAGCGAAATTCCTTGTCGGGTAAGTTCCGACCTGCACGAATGGCGTAACGATGGCGGCGCTGTCTCCACCCGAGACTCAGTGAAATTGAAATCGCTGTGAAGATGCAGTGTATCCGCGGCTAGACGGAAAGACCCCGTGAACCTTTACTATAGCTTTGCACTGGACTTTGAATTTGCTTGTGTAGGATAGGTGGGAGGCTTTGAAGTGGGGACGCCAGTTCTCATGGAGCCATCCTTGAAATACCACCCTGGCAACTTTGAGGTTCTAACTCAGGTCCGTTATCCGGATCGAGGACAGTGTATGGTGGGTAGTTTGACTGGGGCGGTCTCCTCCCAAAGAGTAACGGAGGAGTACGAAGGTGCGCTCAGACCGGTCGGAAATCGGTCGTAGAGTATAAAGGCAAAAGCGCGCTTGACTGCGAGACAAACACGTCGAGCAGGTACGAAAGTAGGTCTTAGTGATCCGGTGGTTCTGTATGGAAGGGCCATCGCTCAACGGATAAAAGGTACTCCGGGGATAACAGGCTGATACCGCCCAAGAGTTCATATCGACGGCGGTGTTTGGCACCTCGATGTCGGCTCATCACATCCTGGGGCTGAAGCCGGTCCCAAGGGTATGGCTGTTCGCCATTTAAAGTGGTACGCGAGCTGGGTTTAGAACGTCGTGAGACAGTTCGGTCCCTATCTGCCGTGGACGTTTGAGATTTGAGAGGGGCTGCTCCTAGTACGAGAGGACCGGAGTGGACGAACCTCTGGTGTTCCGGTTGTCACGCCAGTGGCATTGCCGGGTAGCTATGTTCGGAAGAGATAACCGCTGAAAGCATCTAAGCGGGAAACTTGCCTCAAGATGAGATCTCACTGGAACCTTGAGTTCCCTGAAGGGCCGTCGAAGACTACGACGTTGATAGGTTGGGTGTGTAAGCGCTGTGAGGCGTTGAGCTAACCAATACTAATTGCCCGTGAGGCTTGACCATATAACACCCAAGCAATTTGCTGACGCAGATTGCGGTGGTGAAGATGATACGAACCGAAAGTTCGCAACGAACCACGAACATCACATATCCGGATTCGCTGGAGTGTCTACCAAGACGTTCTGGCAACAGAATTTCTTGACGACCATAGAGCATTGGAACCACCTGATCCCATCCCGAACTCAGCAGTGAAACGATGCATCGCCGATGGTAGTGTGGGGCTTCCCCATGTGAGAGTAGGTCATCGTCAAGATTCATTTCGCAAAACCCCTATCTGCGCATGCAGGTAGGGGTTTTGTCTTTGTGGCGTAAAAGCCCGGCATGCACGGTCTCATGTGGGCAGGTGCGCCTGCCCCACATGAGACCGCGCTTGCAGCGCCGGACAACATTCCGCCAAATCAGCGTGACTTTTCCGTACCGACCTTTCGTCAAGACTTTGATTCGGGGCACTTCTGGCCCTGAGCCAAGCGATGCCAGCGTACCGTGCTGCGCATTTCCGGACTTCCACCGTCCCATCACTTGAGGTAGCAAGCAAGATGGCCAAGGCCGCCGATGTCGTTGTGCAATGCCTGGAAAACGAAGGTGTCGAGTATGTATTCGGTATTCCCGGAGAAGAAAACCTCGATCTGCTGGAGTCCCTGCGCAAGTCGAAGATCAAACTGGTACTGACCCGTCACGAGCAGTCCGCAGGTTTCATGGCTGCCACCTACGGCCGCCTGACCGGCAAGACCGGTGTCAGCCTGTCCACCCTCGGCCCCGGCGCGACCAACCTGGTTACCGCCAGCGCCTATGCCTACCTGGGCGGCATGCCGATGATGATGATCACCGGCCAGAAGCCGATCAAGAAGTCCAAGCAGGGCCGTTTCCAGATCATCGACGTGTGCGGCATGATGGACCCCATCACCAAGTACACCCACCAGTTCGCCTCCGCCGACAATATCCCGGCCCGTATGCGCGAAGCGTTCCGCCTGGCTGAAGAAGAAAAGCCGGGTGCAGTGCATCTGGAACTGCCGGAAGACATCGCCGCCGAGCAGACCGACGCCCTGCCGATCCCGCCAAGCCTGCACCGCCGCCCGCTGGCTGAGCACGTGGCCATCGAGGCTGCCGTGCAGAAGCTGCAGAACGCGCGTAACCCGATCCTGGTGATCGGTGCCGGCGCCAACCGCAAGATGACCGCCAAGGTCCTCAAGCAACTGATCGACAAGACCGGCATACCGTTCATCACCACGCAGATGGGTAAAGGTGTAGTCGACGAGCGCCATCCGCGTTTCCTCGGCAACGCTGCGCTGTCGTCCGGCGACTTCGTCCATCGCGCCGTCGAAGCCGCCGACCTGATCGTCAACATCGGCCACGACGTGATCGAGAAGCCGCCGTTCTTCATGGTCCGCGGCGGCACCGAAGTCATCCACATCAACTTCCGCTCTGCCGAAGTCGATGCCGTGTACTTCCCGCAGGTGGAAGTGATCGGTGACATTGCCAACGCCGTCTGGCAGATCGGCGAAGCGCTGAGCGACACCTCGCACTGGGACTTCACCCGCCTGATGGCCATCCGTGAAGCCAACGAAGCGCAGATTGCCGAAGGCGCCGACGACAACCGCTTCCCGGTCTACCCGCAGCGCCTGGTCGCCGACATCCGTCGCGTGCTGCCGTCCGAAGGCATCGTCGCCCTGGACAACGGCATCTACAAGATCTGGTTCGCCCGCAACTACAAGGCGCACAAGCCCAACACCGTGCTGCTGGACAACGCCCTGGCGACCATGGGCGCCGGCCTGCCATCAGCGATGGCAGCGCACCTGGTGCATCCGGACCGCCCAGTGATCTCGGTGTGTGGCGACGGCGGCTTCATGATGAACAGCCAGGAGCTGGAAACGGCAGTACGCTTAGGCATGCACATCACCGTGGTGATCCTGCGTGATGACGGCTATGGCATGATCCGCTGGAAACAGGCCAACATGGGCTTCACCGATTTCGGCCTGGACTACGGCAACCCGGACTTCGTCAAGTACGCCCAAGCCTACGGTGCCAATGGCCACCGCGTGGAAAGCGCCGACGGCCTGCTGCCGCTGCTCGAGCACTGCATCAAGACCCCGGGCGTGCATGTGATCGACTGCCCGGTCGACTACAGCGAGAACGACCGTATCCTCAACAGCGAGCTGCGTGAGCGCGCGCTGGCGGTTTAAAACGTAACAGCCCAGTTGCCGCCTATCCGTCAGCCACAGGTATCTGTCGATCCTGTGGCTGCCGGCGGGTGCTAACTAACAACCCCTTCACCCCTCTGGTAAATGTTCACGCTCGGTTCTTCAATCCATGAAGAGCACGACAACATGACCATCGGTTCAACCCACAACCATCCTGCAGACCTCGCCATCGAGCCCTCCCAGCCCATGCAACCGTGGGCCGCGCGTTACCCCAACCCTCCGGATCTCTGCTTTGACTACCGCCGTCTGATCGAACAGGAAAAAGGCGTTGCACGAGCCACTCAACCAGATCACCGGATTTGCATCGTAGGTGCCGGTATTACCGGGCTAACTGCGGCTCGAGAACTATTGCGTTGCGGCTTCACCCGGATCTCCTTGATCGAGCAGTCGCAGCGTGTTGGCGGGCGTCACCTGACCTTGGTGAATAGCACAGGAACTCACAAGCAGCCGACAACTCCTTTCGAGATGGGGGCCATGCGCATGCCGTTTTTCAACAGAACCGGTGAGCCCCCTAAAGACGGGCGCTCGCTTATGGCCTACTACGCCAAGCTGTTCGACCTGCGCATCTCCGATTTTCCGAATCCGGGTACACCGTGGGTCGATGCCACGGGAATATATCTTCGTGATGGCCAGTTGGAGGGTGGTGGTGATCCTGCGCTGCTGATCTGGCGTAACCCGGAAGGCAAGACACCTCCGCCCACCCCGATACTTCAACAGGTCTATGACAAGTGGCACCATTTTGCGACGCGCTTTGCCGAGCGTATCGCTACGGTTTATGGCACTTATGGCTGGGAGTCGATGTGGTCGGCCATCGTTGAACGCTATCACCGATTATCGTTCCGGGAACTCGTGCATTTACCCACCCTGGCGGCTTGGGATCCTGCAAACCCTGGTGACTTTGGCGGATTAGGGATGAGCAGCGACGAATCGGCAATCTTCTATGCGATCGGCATTGGCGATGGCAGTTGGGGAGCATTCTATGACATCTGCTGCCTGTATCCGCTACGTACAGCGATCTTTGGCTTCAGTAGCCACTTGCAGTTGGTGCATGGGCGTGTTGATCAAGAGGGGCTGCCCTATGCTGCACCGCACCTCGAAGACACCCGTGTGCCTGACAGTAAAGGGTTGATGTTCCAGGGGCCAGCGTACATCGGGCTCGCGGCGATGGACGAAAGTCTGCTGTTTCTGAACGTCGGCCTGGGCGGCTCCTCGCTGTACGAGCACCTGTTGCAACGAGAGGATGGGCTACTCACCGACACCTCGGTCTGTTCGCTACAGAAACTGGAGAATGGCCAATTGCGGGTCGGTTATCGTTGGCACTGCAGTGATCCGCTTGAAGAGAGCCTCCAATACCAAGACTTCGACAGCGTGATCCTGACTATCCCATCCTGGTTGATCGAAACCAACATCCGTCTTGAAGGTTTCAACCGCCAGATACTGCCGCAGACGATCATGGATGCCTGGAAGCATGCCCACTGGGAGACGAGCTGCAAGGTCTATGCTCCGCTGAACAAGCGCTTCCTGGACCGTAAGCCAGCGTTGCCCCAGATTCTGGTAACCGACAGTTTTGTCCACGACGTGTACGCCTATCGGTACAACGATGGTTATCCAGAAGACTGCATCCTGCTGAGTTACACCTGGGAGGATGATGCAACGAAGCTGGCAGCATTTTCCGATGAGGAGCTGGGGCAGAAATGCGTGAACGAGCTTGATCGAATTCTGCTGCGATGCAGCAACATAGGCGAGGCCATATCACCCTACATCGACACTCGCAACATCCGCATACAACGTTGGATGACAGATAAGAATGCCCTGGGATGTGCAAAGCTGTACCGCGCAGGCACCTATTACGATGCGGTAAACCTGATGAAGTACAACCGCGACTTCAGCGCCCTGTCAGGCCTGTATCTGGCTGGAGAGTCTTTCGCTGTTGACGCAGGCTGGACCGAGCCATGTTTACGTACGGCTGTGGATGTCCTGATCAACCTCTGCGCGAGAACATCAGCGCAGTTTAATGGTGGTTTCACCCTGGACGATTATCCGCACTATCAAGTCAGGATCTGAAACTGTTTGCGTGCTGACCGTAGGACCGTCCCTACAAAATCCTATTCCCTTTTCCTTCGAGCCAGTGGGAGTGTCCCGACTGTCACTCCCCAGCCCAACCCCGCTTTACTGGCGCCCTTCCAAAACAACCACAAGAAGGAAGCCGCCATGTCTGCACCCTGTTCCTCCGTCAGTCCGGTACGCATCGCCGTGGTCCAGTACGACCCGCAGGTCGGGCTCGAGCATTGCGCCGGCAACCTCAGCAAAGGCCTGGCATTGGCCCGTCGCGCCGCGGGTGAGGGCGCCAACCTGATCGTGCTGCCTGAGCTGGCCAACACTGGCTACACCTTTCGCACCCGCGCCGAGGCCTATGCTCACGCCGAAACGCTGGAAGCAGGCACCAGCCTGCAAGCCTGGGCGAGTTTCGCCAGGGAATATCAGGTCTACCTGGCTGCAGGTTTTGCCGAACGCGACGGGCTGAAGCTCTACGACAGTGCCGTACTGTTCGGCCCTGAAGGCCTGCTTGGGCACTACCGCAAGGCCCACTTGTGGAACCAGGAAAAACTCTGGTTCACCCCTGGCAATCTGGGCTTTCCGATATTCGAGACACCGATCGGCCGTATCGGCCTGCTGATCTGCTGGGACATCTGGTTCCCTGAAGTGCCGCGACTGATGGCAGCACAAGGTGCCGATATCATCTGCAGCCTGAACAACTGGGTATGGACCCCACCACCGTTGTTCGATGAGAGCGGGCGCTGCATGGCTTCCTATCTGACCATGACCGCCGCACACGTCAACAATGTCTACATCGCCGCAGCCAACCGCATAGGCCATGAGCGGGGCGGGCGTTTCCTGGGGTGTTCGCTGATTGCCGGTACCAATGGCTGGCCCATCGGCGAGGTGGCCAGTGCCGAGGACGAAAGCATTGTCCTTGCCGATGTCGACCTGAGCAGTGCACGTTCGGCAGCGATCTGGAACAGCCTCAACGACCTGCCGCGGGACCGGCGTACCGACCTCTATGACGCGACCCTCGGCTATCGCCTGCATGCCCCGATGCCGCGCTGAGGAGGCGTATATGAGAACCTTGCGCGTTGTGGATCGTAAGCATTTGCCGATGGTGGTTTTTGCCAGCCTGCTGCTGATGCTGGTGGCCAGCCTCGCCCACGGCCAATGGCCGGACTACTCGCAACTGGCGGCGACTCTCGATCAGCCACTGAGCCGGTTGCGCTGGATAGTCGGTGATATCAGTGAGGTGGCGTTCTACAAGCATGAATTGCCCGCCCTGGGCTTGTTGCTTGGGGCTTGCCTGGCACACTGGGCCCATGTGCACGGGTATCGCTGGCAGGGTTTTGCCATCTGCTATGGCAGCGGCCTGTGGCCATGGGTATTCGCCAGTTCACTGTTGGGGCTGCTGCTAAGCCAGGCGTTGTGGGGGTGGACCCTGGCCAGTGGTACCTGGCAGCCGACCTTTGTCGCCTTCGTATCGTTGCCGGCGGCCATGGTGCTGCTGTTTGGCCCGGGCTGGCGGGTTACGCTCAGCGGCGCACTGCTGGGGGCGCTGCTGGTAACCCCGGCCAGTCTGCTGGTGGTCAACTACCTGTGTTATCCGCTGCAACTGCCGCTGGTGGTCGGCAATGTCAGCGGCATGGCACTGGCAAGCCTTGTGGCGTTCCTGCTGTGCCGACGCTTTCCGTCGTGGGTACGGTGCAGTCATGTACCCGCCGCAGGCGAACCCGTTGCCCCCCAACACGATTACGGCGTCGTGTGGACCTTGCGACGGGTTTTGGCCGATTTCAGCGAAGCGCCATTCTTCGGTAATGAGCTGGCCAGTCTCGGGCTGCTGCTGGGCGTGCTCCTGGCTTACCTGCTGGCCCCGGCAGCGCCGGCCTACGGTTCGCTGCTGCTGATACCAATGGTTGCCGGCCAGGCATTGGCATCATTGGTCGGGGTTCTGCTCTGGCGTGGTCAGTGGCAGGCGCGCGGTTGGTATCCCACTTACATCCCCATCGTCTCGATCGTCCCGGCCGCAGTGCTCACCCATGGCGGTAGCTGGCAAGTAGTGGTGGGCAGCGCAGTGCTGGGCGCGCTGGTGGCTCCGCCATTGGCAGCGGCCATTACCCAGCGGTTGCCGGCCTACATGCATGGCTACATTGGAAATGTGCTGTCGATGGCCATCAGCACGCTGGGGATCGTGCCGCTGGTTGGCTGGTTTGCGGGAGGTGCAGCATGAGCGAGCAACCCCATCTGCCCAAGCTGTCGGTTGCCAGCCTGGGGGGCACGGCAAGCATGCAGGCAAACGCCCATGGCTGCGCGGTGGTGCCCAGGCTTGGCTGCGACGAACTGCTGGCAAACGTGCCGCAACTGTGCGAGATGGCCCAGCTTGAAATGGTCACGCTGGGCCTGCTGCCCAGTGCCTCGCTGGGTTTTGCGACGCTGCTCGAGGTGCTGGCCTGGGCCCGCGCAGAGGTAGAGCGCGGAGCGCAGGCGGTAATCCTGACCCAAGGGACCGACAGCCTTGAGGAAACGGCGTATTTCCTCGATCTGCTATGGCCGTTCGATGCGCCAATCGTGATGACCGGTGCCATGCGCGCGGCCAGCCAGCCGGGCTGCGACGGCCCGGCCAACCTGCTGGGTGCGGCGCAGGTTGCCCTGGCGCCGGGCAGCCGTGGGCGCGGCGTATTGGTGCTGATGAATGATCAGGTCCACAGCGCAGCGAGGGTGCGCAAGAGCGCCAGCCTGGCGATAGCTGCATTCGAGTCGCCCGGTGGCGGCGCGCTGGGCGATGTCGTCGAGGGCGTGGTGGTCTATCGCCAACCGGCTACACGGCGGGAGGTGCTGCCGCTACCGCAACGCACCGAACATCGCGTTGCACTGCTGGAAGCCTGCCTGGACGCGGATACGGCGTTGTTACAGGCCGTTGCCACGCTCGGTTACGAGGGGCTGGTCATTGCCGGATTTGGCGCAGGGCATGTTTCCGCTTGTTGGGCCAAGGTGCTGGATAAGCTCGTGCCCGCCTTGCCGGTAATCGTCGCCACCCGCACAGGCAGCGGCGCTACAGCCCGCGCGACCTATGGCTTTGCCGGAGCCGAGATCGACCTGCAAGGCAAAGGCGTACACATGGCCGGGCAGCTTTGCCCGCGCAAGTGTCGCATTCTGTTGTGGTTGTTGATCGGTAGCGGCAGACAGCACCTGCTGCATAGCTTGTTGCCAGGCTGAACAAACTGCCCGCGTGTCGGCAACCGCGGGCAGCCTCTGGTTGGTTCTGTGCTAGGGTGCACACACTTTTGCTTCCCAGGATATCCGCCCATGCTACCCGCCCTCAGTGAAAAAGAACTCGACCGCCTCGAAGACCTGCTGATCACCTACGGCAACGATTACTCGGTGCTGAACCTGGCCGAGCTCAACGGTTTTTTCACCGCGCTGGCCAGCTCGCCGGTCGCCGTCACCCCGGAGCAATGGTTGCCTGTGGTGGCGGGTGGCAAGGTGCCGAAGTTCAAGAAGCCGGCGCATGAAGAGGCCTATACGGCGTTGATGCTGCGCTACGCCAGCCAGGTGGCGGAAGAACTGAATGATGACATCGACCAGTTCGAGCCGCTGTTCGAGGAAAGCGAAGGCGAGCAGGGCACGGTGGTCGTGATGGAGGAGTGGTGCTTTGGCTACATGCGAGGTACGCAGGTCGCTGGCTGGGAGCCGCTGTCTGCGGAGCAGGACCAGTTGCTCAAGGCCATTTCGCTGCATGGGCTGGAGGATAACTTCGAGCTGCTGGATCAGATGAGCGAAGAGGACATCCAGGCCTGCGTACCCCAGGTGGTCGAGGCGGCACGTGGGCTGTTCCGCTACTTCAAGCTGCACTGAATCCAGCGGGTGCCCCTGCGGCGGATGCTTGCGGGGGCTCTGGCCGGCGCCTGCGTCAGCATTATTCCGCCAGGCGAAATTATGGTTTCCCCGGCGCACTGATTCTGTTGCCAGGCGAACCCGTGCAGCATGTGCTCCATCAGCCCACCCCGGAGCTGACCAGGAGCCAAGCCCATGTCGAATCCGATCAAGCTTTACAACTTCCCCAAGTCCGGCCACGCCCACCGCATCGAGCTGATGCTTTCGCTGCTGAACCTGCCCACCGAGCTGGTCTTCGTCGACCTGGCCAAAGGTGCGCACAAGCAGCCCGACTTCCTGGCGCTGAACCCGTTCGGCCAGGTGCCGGTGATTGATGACAACGGCACGGTGATTGCCGATTCCAATGCCATCCTCGTCTACCTGGCAAAGAAGTACGACAACGGCACCTGGCTGCCTGAAGAACCTGCCGCTGCCGCCCGCGTGCAACGCTGGCTGTCGGTCGCTGCCGGCCCGCTGGCATTCGGCCCTGCCGCCGCCCGCCTGGTGACGGTATTCGGTGCTTCGTTCAATACCGATGAAGTGATTACCCGCGCCCATACCTTGCTCAAGGTGATCGATGCCGAACTGGCCAAGTCACCCTTCCTGGCGGGAAATACCCCGACCATTGCCGACATCGCCAACTACTCGTACATCGCCCATGCACCAGAAGGCAACGTGTCGCTGGAGCCCTATGCCAACGTACGCAACTGGCTGGCAAGGATCGAGGCGCTGCCGGGCTTCGTGCCGATGCCGCGCACCGTGATCGGCTTGCAGACCAGCGCCTGACACTTCGCCACCACGAGGAACGCCGCCATGCAACAGAACCCGGACCACCGCCCCTCGCCCTGGCATGCGGGCGAGAAAACCCTGCAGGAAAAGGTCGGTGTCGCGGAGCGCATGGAGGCGTTCGGGCAGAAGGTGATTCGCGACTACATGCCCGAGCAGCATCGCACCTTCTATCATCAGCTGCCCTTCATGATCGCCGCCAGCGTGGATGCCCAGGGCCGCCCTTGGGCGACCGTGCTGGAAGGGCCGGAAGGCTTCGTCAGCTCGCCGGACCCTCGGCAGCTGACGATCGACACCCGGCTGCCGGCAGACGACCCCGCTAGCGCCGGGCTGAGCGCCGGGCAGGCGGTCGGCCTGCTGGGGATCGAACTGCACACGCGTCGGCGCAACCGCCTCAACGGGCAGATCCATCAAGGTGGCAACGGCCAACTGCAGGTTACGGTCGAGCAGTCGTTCGGCAACTGCCCGCAGTACATCCAGTTGCGCGAGTACACCCGCGTCGTCGAGCCCGCCCAGGGGCGTGTCGATGCGGCGACACTGGATGCAACGGCTGTCGGCATGATCCGGGCAGCCGATACTTTTTTTGTCGCCAGCTATATCGAGCATGGCGATGGCCAGCGTTCGGTGGATGTTTCCCACCGTGGCGGCCGACCTGGCTTCATCAAGGTCGAAGGCAACCGCCTGAGCATTCCCGACTATGCCGGCAACCTGCACTTCAACACGCTGGGCAACCTGTTGCTGAACCCCCGCGCAGGGTTGCTGTTCATCGACTTCGCCACGGGTAATGTGCTGCAGCTCTACGGGCGCACCGAAATTCTGCTGGACACTCCCGCCAGCCAGGCGTTCGAGGGCGCCGAGCGTTTATGGACGCTGGAGGTCGAGCAGGTGGTGTGGCGCCCGGCTGCCGTGTCCCTGCGCTGGGCGTTCAAGGAATATGCGCCAACCAGCCTGGCGACCGGTACCTGGGAAGAGGCCGAAGCGCGCCTGCAACAACGCCTGCAGCAGCGCCAATGGCAGCCGTGGCGTGTGCTGCGGGTGGAACAGGAAAGCCGCGATATCCGTTCGTTTTACCTTGAACCGCCTGCCGATAGTACGGTGACCTTTGCTGCGGGGCAGCATGTGCCGGTGCAAGTGCAACTGGCTGGCGAGGCGGCGCTGATCCGCACCTACAGTTTGTCCAGCGCGCCTTCCGACCGCTACCTGCGCATCAGCGTCAAGGCTCAGGGCCCGGCGTCGCGGCACTTGCATCAGCGCATAAGCGCGGGCGATGTGCTGAATGTGCGCGCACCCATGGGGAGCTTCGTGCTGGACCCGCACAGCACCCGGCCGCTGGTGCTGATTGGCGCTGGGGTGGGTATCACGCCGTTGCTGGCCATGCTGCGCGAACAGTTGAACATGCAGCAAGCACGGCCTGTTCACCTGTTCCATGGGGCACGCAGCCTGGCCGACCTGCCGTTTGGTGAGGAACTGGCCAGCTTGCGACAGCAAGCCGGCGGCCTGCTGCAGGTGCACCGTGCCTTGAGCCAGCCGGAAGAGCATGCGCTGCTGGGCCGTGATTACCAATTCGCCGGCCGGCTGGGGATCGAGCAGGTCAAGGCAACGCTGGCGCTGGACGACTACGATTTTTACCTGTGCGGCCCTGGCAGTTTTACCCAGGAGTTGTATGAAGGGCTGCGCCGGGTCCATGTGCCGGATGCGCGGATCCACGCCGAAGCCTTCGGGCCTTCGACGCTGCGGCGGCACACCGACGATGGCCAGCCCAGCCTGCAACAGCCGCCCCCTGTCAGTGAGGCGGTACCGGTGTATTTTGCGGCTTCGGCCAAGGAAGCCCGCTGGGCGCCCGGTAGCGGCACGCTGCTGGAGCTGGCCGAGGCGCGCGGGTTATCGCCGGAATTCAGTTGCCGGGGGGGATCGTGCGGAACCTGCAAGACCCGGCTGGTGAGCGGCCAGGTGCATTACCCGAACCCGCCGGCCGAATTGCCGGAGGCGGGTTCTGTGCTGATCTGTTGTGCCGTGCCGGCGCAGCTGGAGGAAGGCGCGCAGGCGTTGATACTGGATGTCTGAGTCGCCTGCCCGTGTACGGACAGGCACCACAAAACGCCCAGATGACAGATAATCCTGGCACCTCATGCCCACCAGGAGCCCGCATGGACCAGATCCACCTGATGAAGGTGTTCGTCGCCACCGGCGAACTGGAAAGCTTCGCCGCCGCTGCTCGGCGCCTGGACATCTCTCCTGCGGCGGTGACCCGTGCCGTCAGCGCTCTGGAAGAACAGCTCGGGGTCAAGTTGCTGCTACGCACCACCCGCAGCGTCCGCCTGACCGAAGCCGGTAGCCGCTACCTGGAAGACACCCGGCATATCCTCGCCAGTATCCACGAGGCCAACGAAGCCGCCGCCGGCATCAACTCGACGCCCAAGGGCGACCTGGCCGTCACTGCGCCCATCCTGTTCGGCAAGAAGTTCGTCATGCCGTGTATCGTCCGCTACCTGCAGCAGTACCCTGAAGTTGACGTTTCCGCCTACTTCCTCGACCGCATCGTCAACATGGTCGAAGAGGGCATGGACGTGGCCGTGCGCATCGGCCCCTTGCCCGACTCCGGGCTGAAAGCGCTACGGGTGGGCAGGGTCCGGCGCATGTTGTGTGCCGCTCCCGAATACCTGGCGCGCCATGGCGTGCCGCAGCATCCCTCCGACCTGGCCGGGCATGCGGTGATCGGCACCACCAACCTGTCACCACGCGCCGGTTGGCGTTTCGGGGTGGCCGAGGAACCGACCCTGGTGCGCGTCAAACCCCGCTTGACCGTCACCAGCAATGACGGGGCAATCGCCGCCGCCAGCGGCGGGTTGGGTATTGCCCGTCTGCTGTCGTATCAGGTCGCTGATGAACTGGCCAGCGGGCAGCTGCAGGTGATCCTGGCCGAGTACGAGGAGGCACCTTGGCCGATCCATATACTGCACCGGGAGAGCAAGTACGGCTCGGCCAAGGTCCGGGCTTTCATCGACATGCTGGCGCAGGCGCTGAGGGCCCAGCAGCTGGATTGATGCCCCAGTGCCCTTATAGCATCTGGTACTGCATCGTGAACGTCAGGCTCAGCGCGTCCCCCTGCTGTAACAAGCGCAACCCCGGGCGCCCCGGCAGGTGGTGCGCATTGACCGGATGGCTGACCGGCTCGAAGCAGAAAAAGCCTTGCCCTTGCGGGCAGAACAACAGGAAGTGCTCCGCGCCGCTGGCACGGCATGCCAGTCGGTAACCGGCGCTGGGCTGTTCGATCACGCACTCACCCGGCCAGCCACTGAAGGCGTGGTCAACCAGCATCTCCGGCAACACCTCCATCATGTTGAAACGCCATGGATGAGGTACCGGCGCCTGATACGAAGGCAACCGTCCCATGTCCGCCAGCCACACTTTGTGGGCTGGCGCATACAGCCTGGTATCGTGGTATCGGGGAAAGTACGGATGCAGCCCCAGTCCATACCAGGTCGCGCGCGCATCCCGGTGGGTAACCTGCAGGCCCAGTACCAGTGCACCTTCATTCAGGTGAATATCCAGCGTTGCCTGGTAGGCAAAGGGGACTTCGCTGGCCAGCGTCAGCCGTGCATGCCCTTCGCTGTGGCGGGTGACCTGCCAGGCCTGCTGCCAGGCACTGCCATGGATCGGGTAGGGATCATGCGTGGTATTCGGCGCCAATGCCTGCCAGCCCCCGGGCCGGGCAAAGCCCCCCTCGGCGATGCGGTTGGACCAAGGCGCCAGCGGATAGCAGGCCAGGCGGCGTGGCGAGCCGCTGGCCAGCGCGTCGGGACCGGAATGGCGCAGCAACGCCTGCCCGGTCGCCTTCACCTGCCAGTTGACCAGGCTGGCGCCCAGCTCCGGGGCCAGGCTCAGGCGGGTCAGGCGATCGTGCAGATGCAGTTCGGTCACGACCATGCCAGGCGCCTCGGCCGCTTCCAGGTCACAGCACCAAGCCTGGCAGCCACAGCGAAATGGCCGGGATGTAGGTCACGGCCATCAGCACCAGGAACAGCGCCAGGTAGAACGGCAGCAACGCCTTCACCGTCGACTCGATGCTCACCTTGCCGATGGCCGAGCCGACGAACAGCACCGCCCCTACCGGCGGCGTGATCAAGCCGATGCCCAGGTTGACCAGCATGATCATGCCGAAGTGCACCGGGTCCACACCGATACCGGTGATCACCGGCAGCAGGATCGGCGTGAGGATCAGGATCAGCGGTGCCATGTCCATTACCGTGCCCAGCAGCAACAGCATGAAATTGATGCACATGAGGACCACATAGCGGTTGTCCGACAGGGTCAGGAATGCCGTGGTGATCTTCGACGGGATCTGCATCAGCGTCATCACGTAGCCGAAGCTGGCGGCGAAGCCGATCAGGATCATCACGATGGAAATGGTCCGCACCGTGCGGTGCATCAGCTTGGGCAGGTCGCGCCACTTGTAGTCGCGGTAGATGAACATGGTCACGAAGAACGACCACACCACCGCCACGGCCGCCGACTCGGTCGCGGTGAACACCCCCGACAGAATGCCGCCGAGAATGATCACCATGGCCATCAGCCCCCACAGCGCCTCACCAGCAATCTTCAGTGCCTGGCGCAGCGGTATGACTTCGCCCTTGGGGTAGTTGCGTTTTTTCGCGAACAACAGGCAAAGGCCCATCATCACCGCGCTCAGCAGCAGCCCTGGCATCACCCCGGCCATGAACAGCGAGGCGATCGACACCGAGCCGCCGGCGGCCAGCGAGTACAGCACCGAGTTGTGGCTGGGCGGTGTCAGCAGCGCCTGTACCGAGCCGCTGACGGTGACTGCCGTCGAGAATTCGCGCGGGTAGCCCTTGCGCTCCATTTCCGGAATCAGCACCGAGCCCACCGACGCCGTGTCCGCCACCGACGAGCCGGAAATCGCCCCGAAGAAGGTCGAGGCCATGATGTTGACCAATGACAGCCCACCACGCACGAAGCCCACCAGCACCCCGGCGAAGGCCACCAGTCGCCGGGACATGCCGCCTTCGGCCATGATCGCACCGGCCAGCACGAAGAACGGAATGGCCAGTAGCGAGAACTTGTTAACCCCGCTGGCCACCTGGATCATCATCGCCTGCAGCGGGATGTCGATCCACCAGGCGCCGATCAACGCCGACAGGCCCAGGGCATAGGCCACCGGCATGCCCAACAGGATGAGTGCAACGAAGCTGCCCAACAGAATGAACGCATCCATCTATGCCGCTCCTTCGTTTTCTTCAAGCTGGTCGAAGCGCACCACCTTGCGCTGGCTCTGGTCGCCCAGCAGCAGTTTTTCCACCACGAACACCAAGGTCAGCACCCCACCAACCGGGATTGGCGCGTAGGTCATGCCCACCCGCACACCCGGCAAGGACGCCAGAAACTGGTTCCAGGTAGTGATGCACAGCTTGGTGCCGTAGTACGCCATGAACACGCACACCAGGATCATCAGCACCTGCACCAGCAGCGCGACCAGGTGACGCGGCACAGGCGGCAGGCGCTCGGTGATCATGCCCACTGCCATGTGCGCCCCGGCGCGGTAGCTGGCGGCAGCACCGACGAAGGTGAATACCACCATCAGCAGGATGGCCACCGGCTCCGGCCAACTCGAGCCGGTGCCCAGCACGTAACGGGCGAAGATGCCCCAGGGGATGATCAGCGACATGGCCAGGATCGACAGGCCGGCGACCCAGATGCAGCTGCGGTACAGCGTGTCGTTCACACGCAGGACAAGGTTTTTCATGGCATCACCAAAGCGGCAGGACGGGTGCCCGCGCTGCCGAAGTCGTTCGGGAAGGGCCGTGGTTACTGGACGGCGTCGATACGCTTCATCAGGTCGGCATACTGCGCGCCGTATTTTTCGCGTACCGACGCGGTGGCGTCGTAGAACGGCTTCTTGTCCACGCTGATGAACTCGACACCGGCGGCTTTGAGCTTCTCTTCGCTGGCAGCGGACTTGGCGTCCCACAGCACGCGCTCTTCCATCTGCGCCTCGCGTGCCACCTTCTTCACCAATGCCTGCTGCTCGGGGGTGAGCTTGTTCCAGGTGGTCTTCGACATGACCACCGGCTCCGGCAGGATCAGGTGGCCGGTCAGGGTGTAGTACTTGGCGTTCTGGTAATGGTTGTGTTCGAGCAGGGTCGGCGGGTTGTTCTCGGCACCGTCGATCACCCCGGTCTGCAGCGCGCTGAAGATTTCGCCGGTGTCCATGGCGATGCCGTTGCCGCCCATGGCGTTCATCATGTCGATGAACAGCGGGTTGCCCTGCACGCGAATCTTCATGCCCTTGAGGTCTTCCAGGCTGCGCGCCGGTTTTTTCGTGTAGATGCTGCGCGATCCGCCGTCCATCCAGGCCAGCGCCACCAGGTTGAAGTCGGAGTTGGTGATCTTGTCGAGGATTTCCTGGCCGATCTCGCCGTCGATGACCTTGCGCATGTGCTCATGGTCACGGAATACGAACGGCATGTTGAACACGTTCACGTCCGGCACCACCGGGCCGACGATCCCCAGGCTGACGCGGGTCATCTGCACGGCGCCGATCTGCGCCTGTTCGATGACTTCTTTTTCCGAACCCAGCACACCGCCGGCGAACATCTTGAAAGTGATCTCGCCATTGCTGGCCTGCTCGAGCTTGTTGCCCATGTTCTGCTCGGCGACCACGGTCGGGTAGCCGGCCGGGTGGATCTCGGCGAACTTGATGTCCAGGGCCGAGGCGGGCAGGGGCAGGCTGAAGGCGAACGGGAGTAGCGCGAGAAGCAGTTTGCGTTTGAACGTCATGATGAAACTCCGTGGTTTTTATTATCCGGTTTCGAGCGTGCAAGTGAGGGTGCGGCGTAGGGCTCAGCCCCGGTAGGCAGGTTCCTCCAGGCCCTTGGTGCCAGGGGTCAGGGCAAAGACTCCACCGGCCAGGGGCTGGTCGCTGAGGTCGGTGCCGGCGGGGCGGATCGAGGTGACGTACAGGGTGTCCAGGTTGGCGCCGCCGAAGGCGCACATCGACGGCTTTTTCACCGGTACGTCGAGTGAGCGGTCGAGGCGGCCGTCAGGGGTGAAGCGGTGGATCTGGCCGGCGTCATTGCCGCAGATCCAATAGCAACCGTCCTGGTCGATCGCGGCACCATCAGGGCGGCCAGGGTAGCCGCGCATGTCGACGAACAGCCGTTTGCCATGTGGCGTGCCGCTGTCGATGTCGTAGTCGAATACCCAGATCTTCTGCACGTTGGGGTGCGAGTCGGACAGGTACATGCGCCGGCCGTCAGGGCTGAACGCCAGGCCATTGGGCACGATCATGCCGTCCTGCTGCAGGTGTAGCCGGCCTTCGCCGTCAAGCCGGTACAGGGCGCCGACATGGGCGCCTTGCTGCATGTCCAGCAGCATGGTGCCGGCCCAGAAGCGGCCCTGGCGGTCGCAGCGGCCGTCGTTGAAGCGCATCCCGGCCTGGGCGTGCTGCACGCCGCCGAGCAGGCGCTTGTCCAGGCTGCCGTCAGCCTTCGCCCGCAGCGCAAAGATGCCGCTTTCCATGCCGGCCACCCAGCCGTCGCCGCTACGGGCGATACAGGCGAGCATCTCATCGCCTTGCCAGACCTGATGCACGCCATCGGCCGCCTGCCAGCGGTGCAACTGGCGCGCAGGAATATCGACCCAGTACAGGGCCTGTTCGTTGGGGTGCCACACGGGGCTTTCGCCGGTGCCATTGCGGGCGTCGACGATCAGTTCGCAGTTCATGGCCTTGCCTCCAGGCATGCGTAGGATCAGTCGAACGGGCCTGCGGCGGTGAAGGCACCGCCCTGATAGACCATGCTCGGGTCATCGGCGGCAGGTGCCGGTTGGGCTTCCACGACGCTGCGGAAGGTTTCGGAACTGTCCTTGGGCCGGTAGCCCAGGTGCGCGGCATGGCGGTTGTCCCACCACACGGTGCGGTTGTCGGATGCGCCGTAGACGATGGTGTGGCCGACATCGGGCGTGAACAGCCCGCGCTCGATCAGTTGCACCAGGTCGTCATAGCTCAGCCAGGTGCAGAGCATGCGCGGGTTCTGTGGCTGCGGGAACGAGGAGCCGATGCGGATGCTGACGGTCTCGATGCCGTAGCGGTCGCAATAGAAACTGGCCAGGTCTTCGCCGTAGCACTTGGACAGCCCGTAGTAGCTGTCGGGACGGCGCGGCGAATGGGCGTCGATGCGCTGGTCCTGGCGGTAGAAACCGATGGTGTGGTTGGAGCTGGCGAAGATGATGCGCCTGACGCCGTGCTTGCGCGCTGCCTCGTACACGTGGAACACACCGCAGATGTTCGGGCCGAGGATGTCTTCGAACGCATGCTCGGTGGAAATGCCGCCAAAGTGCAGGATGGCATCCACGCCCTCGACCAGGGCATGCACTGCCGCTTTGTCGGCCAGGTCACAGACGATGACTTCTTCATGCGGGCCCGCAGCAGGTGCCATGGGCTTGATATCGGAAAGGCGCAGGACCTCGGCGTAGCCTTGCAGGCGTTCGCGAAGGACCTTGCCCAGGCCGCCTGCCGCTCCGGTGAGCAGCAGGCGATTGAGGGGAGTGGTGGTCATGGCCGGCTCTTTTTGTGATTGTTGTAAGTTGTCGTATGACTGCACTGATTATTGTGGTTGCTTGTGATGGTTGTCAATCACATCACAGCAGCGACAACGGGTAGTTGAAGATCAAGCGGTTCTCGTCGAACTCGTTGTTGCTGTAATCCCGGCGAATCGACGAGTTCCGCCATTTCACGCTCAAATCCTTGAACACCCCGCTCTGGATCACATACGCCAGCTCGGTCTCGCGCACCCACTCCTTGCCATCGGTCACGCCCCCGTTGTGAACATCGCGCCCGCTGATATAGCGGTTCATCAAGGTCAACCCAGGCACCCCTACGGTGACGAAGTTGAAATCATGGCGTACCTGCCATGAACGCTCGTTGGCGTTGTCGAAGCTGGAGTTGTAGCTGTCGTTGGCCAGGGTTCCGCCACTGGTGCCGTTGACGCGCATCCAGGCATCACCGTCGACCTTCTGCAGCCCGACCCAGAAGGTGTTGCCGGCGTACTTGGCCGAGAACATGCCGGACCAGGTCTTGTTGTCCAGTTCGCCCGCGCGTTCGGAACCGTCCTCGTCGCCATGGAAGTAGCCCAGGTTGGCGCCCAGGGTCCAGGCGCCAAGCGGCTGGCTATGGCTCAGTTGCAGGTACTGCTGCTGGTAGACGTCCTTGAGTACCGCGTTCCACAATCCCACCAGGGTACGGTCCTGGTTGAACTTGTACTCACCGCCGGCAAAGTTGAAGCGGTCCGACACGCCACCGCCGTAGCTCATGTCGTCCATGCTGGCGTCGTTGCGTGGGCTGTTGCCGCGAAATTGCCCGCCGTACAGGGTCAGCCCGGCGATCTCGTTGGAGGTGACCTGCCCGCCACGGAAGGTCTGCGGCAACGAGCGCCCGTCATCCGAGCGCAGTATCGGCAGCACCGGCATCCATTCACCTACCTTCAGTTCGGTCTTCGAGATCCGCAGCTTGCCCGCCACCGCCATGCGGCCGTAGTCATCCGCCGGCTTGCCATCGTCATGGCGCGGCAGCAGCGCCGTACCGTAGGTGCCCCCACCGCCGTCGAGCTTGACCGACCACAGCCCCAGTACATCCACACCGAACCCGACCGGCCCTTCGGTGAACCCCGAGCGGGCATCGAGGATGAAACTCTGCGTCCATTCCTCGGCTTTGCCCTGTGGGTTGCCAGGGTTGGTGAAGTTGCGGTTGATGTAGAAGTTGCGCAGCCCCAGCGTGGCCTTGGCGTCGTCGACAAAACCGGCGGCGAAGCTGGTGCCCGGCAGGCTGGCGATGGCCCCGGCACTCAGCAGGGCGAAGGGCAGGGTTTGGCAGATTTTCATTATTGTTGTGCTCCCTAAGGGTGTGGCAACCCGACCACCGGGCACGCGCAGGCGGCCTGCGGCGGGGCGGGAAGGTGAACGGCCGGTGAGGGCCTGGGTGGATGTGCGGTAACCGGGCGCTAGCTGCTCAGCGGCGTAAGCCCGCTGGCCGGGGAAAGAGGAGGGTGCAACAGGCGGGGATGCAGCGGGGTGAGTGCCGACATGGGTTCGTCCACGGATTGTTGTTTTTGTTATGTGTTGTCGTACAACCGTGGGCGATTATTAGCAAGCGGCAGCGGGGCTGTCAACGCTCCGCGTAGTGCAGCAGGGTGAATGTAAAGCAACCAGGACATTGCTGTTCCAGCCACGCTTTGGCTCTTTCACTGAGGAAGTACCCGCGATAGACATCCCCTTTGAAGAAATCGGCTTTCTCGTCGGCCTTGAGCACCTGGAGATACTGGCCGAGGTCGGCAGGTTCGTGCCGTGGGTCCTTCAGCAGGTTGAGCTTGCCCACGACGAATGCCTGCCAATACGCCGGCATGCGTGCGGCAAGCGCAGGGTCATGCGGCAGGCAGTCGATGATCGAGGTCGGCCCACCTTCCAGCTCGAGGTAATCGGTGATGGGCTTGCGGGTATCCCAGTGCAGCCAGTCAAGCTGCACGATGTGGGTTTTTTCCAGGTGCTCATACCGGCTGATGCCTTTCAGGCCGCTTTGTTCCAAGGCTTCCTTGACCGGCTGGGTGAGCACCAGCGAACCCGAGCGGATATACGCAGGCGGGGTGTACGGACCGACGCGCCTGATGCTGTCCACATCGGTATCTTCATCCCAGGCAATCATGCCCTGGAGCAGTGCCGCGCCCCAGTCTCCCCAAGGAGACGGCGAGTTGTCGAAATGGTAGATGTTCACGTGAATCTTCTCGGCCCTTGCTGCTTATGGACGGTCGTCTGGAGTCGGCAGCCCATTCAGGTGAACTGAATGAAGAAGAAACCGGCGTCGTCGCCTTCCTTGCCACGGCGCGCCTGCATGTCCACGAACAGATAACCGATGCCTCCGCCGAACAGCCCAGCATGCTGCGGGCTGGCTTCGGCCACGTCGGCGTCCACCAGTTGCATCATGAACATGTAGCGCGGTGGTTCGTAGATCGGGTCCTGCAGCCAGCAGGGGCGGCCGCTGGGTTTGCTCAGGCCGATCCCGCTGTCCTCGTCCTCATGCTCCTCGTCATGCTCCTCGTCAGTCATTCCTTCAAAGTCGATGAACGCTCGTTCCAGCAGCAAGGGGGGATTGCTGGGCTCCAGTGGCTGGCTGGCGAGCTCATGCAGGATGACCCGGGCAAAGCCGGCGTTGATGACGTTCTGCAGTTCCGACTGCTGATTGACTGTATAGCGACGCTGGAGCGGGCGGCTGAAGCCACCGTCCTGCTGTTGCTCGACGGCGAGGAAAACCGTGATAGCCATGCCTGGCGGGACGAACCGGGCCGGTTGGAACTGTTCGGTCAGGGTCAGGATGGGCGTCATCAACCCACCGGTTTGCGGGTTGGCCGGCCACAAGGAAGGGTCCTTGAACAAAGGCGCACCACCGATCTGGCCGAAGCCGCGGTCTTGTTGGGATAGCACGATCCTGTTCATGGCAAGCCCTTTGAGCTTTGACGGGGCATTCAGGCGTACTGAACGAAAAAGAACCCGGCTTCGTCGCCTTGGTTTTTCCGCCGGGCTTGCTTGTCCAGATAGATGTAACCGATGCCATCCAGGAAGATCCCTTCCTGCTCGGGAGCCCAGCGGCTGATTTCATAGTCGGTCAGTTGCAAAAGGAGCAAGTACCGGTCTGGAACATAGATGGGATCTTGCATCCAGGCTGCTCGACCGAGTTGCTTGCTAATGCCCAGACCGGAGTCTTCGTCAGCGTGCTCTTCGGAGAATTCCTCTTCGGTCATCGGCTCGAAGTCGATATAACGGCGCTCCAGCAAGAGCGTTCCAGGCGGGGCGGTTAACTCCTCCTCACACAGCCGGTGGAGAATGAACCGTGCATAACCATTGTGGATACCGGGTAGCTCCGCTTGCTCATGAAGTGAGTAGCGGCTGACAACAGACTGCTTGAAGCCGCCGGCGCGCTGCTTTCGAGCGGTGATGAATACCGTGGCAGCCATGCCGGGCGGAAAGATTTTAGCCGGCAGGAAGTTTTCCGTGACCGTACACAAAGGCGTCATCGGCTCCTGGGTGTCGGGCGCCAGAGGCCACAAGCCTGGGTCGTCCATGCGGACGCTGCCACCCACCTGACCGAAGCCTTTGTCTTCGTCGGTAAACACGATTTTCATTGAATGCATGTCAATAACATCCCTTGCTTTTTGCATACGACCGGGCGAGCCGCCTGGCGGTGCGGAGTTGGTCCAGGGTCACGATATTACGGGACACCAATGTGTTGTAGATAGCTGAGGACATCAGTCGGATTTCCAGTTTGCCGCGCTTGAGCATCTGGTTTGGCCCCAGCCCTCGTAGTGCTCGCAAACGGCGCTCCTCGTCGTGAACCATATTGTGGTTGCTACGCTTGAGCGCCATCGCCGGGTTGCCTTTTACCCGGTTAGTCGTGGCGATACCTTTTTCCTGCATGAACTTGTGACGCATGATTTCATGGGCATCGTGGCCGTCTTTTTTATGAGCATCGGTGCCGAATCCTGCGGTTTCGCCTTCCTTGAGCAGCCCCCACGGGTCAATCCATGTGAATGGGTTCGGTGCATACTCGTAAAGGTTCAAACCACCGGCCAGACCGATGGGGTCTGGCTGGGTAAAGCGGCCTATCTCCGGGTCGTAGAAGCGGAACAGGTTGTAGTGCAGGCCGGTTTCGCGGTCCAGGTACTGGCCCTGGAAGCGCAGGTTCTGATCTTCCGGTAGACGGCTGGCCCGCTGTTCATCCCAGCTTGCACCCCAGCTCAGGTAGCGCGCCGACCAAACCACGTCGCCAACGTCATCGGTCAACTGCTCCGGCAGGCCGTTGATGTCATTGTGGTAATGCAGTACCTGTTGGTGTGCACCCTGGCCATCCACCCGGGCCAGCGGTTCATGGCCATCGTCTTCGTACAGGTACAACGCCTGCCGGCCATTGTGCTGCTCGCCGAGCAGGCGCAGGCCACTCCAGCTGAAGCGGGTGCGGCCGACCACCTGGCCGTCGAGTGTCGATTCGATCTTCTCGGTGCGCCGGCCCATCGGGTCGTAGCGCATGTCGATGATGCGTTCCCGCCCGGGTTGCAGGTTGCGCACCTGGACCAGCCGGTGCTCGGCGTCGTAGCGAAAATGCTGGGTACCGCGTCGGCGGCTGCGCTTTTCTACCAGGCGACCGAAGCCATCGTAGCGATAGCGCTTGTCCTCGAAGGTGAGCACGCGGTTGTGCCGGACCAGCCCGGCGCCTGCCGCCAGCGGGTCGAGCAGGTTTCCGGCCGGGTCGTAGCGGAACGCTTCGCGCTGGCCGGCGGGGCTGTCCTGACGGCCCAGGACATGGCCGCAGCCATCATGCTGATAAGCCTGCAGATACCCGTTGCCGGGGTGCTGCACCTCGCGTACGGCCAGTTGGTCGGCGGCGTCGAACTGGTACCGCTGCTGGTCTGGCGCCGGCAGCCGGCTGGGCTGCGCTGCCGGGCGACGGAGCAGGGTGCGCAGGCGTCCGCCACGGTCGTACTGGCGTTGAATCGCCAGGTTACCCTGCAGGCGCAGCGTCTCCCGGTGGACGCGGTCACGCTCGAAATCGCACACCGCCTGGCCATCGAGGTTGATCTGGTGCAGGTGCCCGCTGCCGTAGTACAGGCGGTTGATCCAGCGGCCGTCGGGTACTCGCGTGCGGGTGAGATTGCCGAGCGGGTCATACTGGTACTGCACGCTGCCCTGCGCGCTGTGTTCCTCGAGCAACTGGCCCAGCGCATCGAAGGCGAAGCCCAGTTCCTCGACCTGGCCATCCACAGTGGTACGACGGATCGCGACCACGTTGTCCAGTGAGTCGTTGCAGTAGTCGGTGCGTCCCTCATCGGTATGGCGGGTCAGCAGGCGGCCGCCTGCGTCATAGGCCATGCGGTGAATGATGGGCGCCTCGTCGCTGCCCGGCGCAGGCAGGAAGGTGACTTGGACAAGATTGTCCAGCGGGTCGTACTGGTAGCGCCGCAGGCCACCGTCCAGATCGCGCTCGGCGATCAGCCGGTCGCCGGCATCCCATTCGAAACCATAGGCCTCGCCATTTTCGTTATACAGCGCGAGCAGCCGCCCATAGTCGTCATGGTGGTAGCGGACTTGTCGCCCGAGCGCATCGATGCGCAGCTGCAACTGGCCGCGGCGGTTACGCCGGTATTGGGTAACGTGTCCTGCCGTGTCGATGTGCTGGGCCAACAGGCCGCTGGCATCGAAGGCAAATGCTTCGCTGCGGCCATCAGGCAAGGTCACGCTGCGCAAGCGACCTTTGTCGTCATGCCGGTAGTCGGTGCGCTCGCCCTGGGCGTCGGTGATCGATTGCAGGTGGCCCAAGGGGTCGTAGGCGAGGCGGGTCAGGTAGCCAGAGCAGTCCCGCTGCTCGACCAGCAGCCCCCGGTCGTTCCAGCGCAGGTGGCGGCTGGAACCATTGGCATCGATGATTTCGACTGGGTTGCCCTGGCTGTCATGGCGATAGCGGGTGTGCTGGCCCAACGGGTCGGTCTGACGCGTGCAGTTGCCCCGTTGGTCATAGGCGAAGGTCCAGCGCTGGCCTGCCGGGTCCGTCTGGCTGCGCGGCAGCGACCAGTGTTCCAGCCAGTCGGTCGACTCGCTACGCCCCAGCGGGTCGACGGTCTCGGCAAGGTTGCCCGACTCATCGTAGAAGAACTGCCAGCGTCCATCCATGGGGTCGCTGGCCGCGAGCAGCTGGCGCTCGTCATTCCATTCGAAGCGCCAGGTGCGCTCAAGGGCATCGGTATAACGGGTGATCTGGTACTGCTGGTTCCAGTGGCGCACGGCAACGCGGCCAAGGCTGTCGGTCACCCGGGTGATGCCGGCGGCGACGTCGTATTCGAAGGCGTAGCTGTCGCCGCCGCTGGTCCAGTGCCGCGCCACCCGCCAACCGTCCTCATGCTGCGCCCATTCGTAGTAGCAACACAGGCCGCCGCCGGTACGGTGTTCGATCATGCGTCGGGCGGGGTCGTAGGCGAAGCTGCGCAGCGGCTGGCCTGCGCCATCCTGTACCTGAGCGAGGTCACCGTTGGCGTCGTAGCCATAGCTGGCCAGGCGTTGCGATTCGCCGCTCGCCGCGTGGAAGTCGATGTGGCTCACACGCTGTGGCCATTGCTCGCTGTAGCCGAGCTGGACACGCACCTGGTCGAAGGTGTCGCGCAACTGGCAGAGGCGGCCCTGCTGGTCGTAATCCAGATAGATCCGGTTGTCATTGCGATCGCCGATCTGGCTCAGGCGCAATCGATCAGGCCGCCCCGGGGTTGGCTGGAACAGCCGATACTCGCCCTCGCGGCTTTCGGTCAGCAGTTCGCCGTTGTGCGCCCGGCGTACGCTCAGCCCTTCGCCGACGCTGAACACCGCATCGCCCAGGGTAATGACGCCCATGTCCACCCGGCGCGCCTGCTCGTCGACCAACACCAGGCGGTCGTCTGCGTCGACCTGCACCGAAACTTCATAGGGCAGGCTCCAACCCGCGCCGAACAGGCCATCGACACGCTCGTCGTGGCTGTTGTAGAAGCGTTGCCAGGCGATCGGCAGGGTGGCCTGCACGGTGAAGTCGAGGTCTTCCTCGCCCCACAGGACCTTGCCGCCGGTGGCTGCATGGACCGGGTTTGGCGAGCCGGCCATGGCCTGGGTGAGGGCGCCTGTCACCTGGCCGGTAACCACGCTGCTCACGCCGCCCACCAGCATGCAGCCGAACTTGCTGTAGAACTTGCCGCCCCGCCCGCGCAGCAGCATCAATGCGGTCACCGCCAGGCCGATGCCGGGCGTCTTGCCGCTGCGAATCTCGCGCACCACGATCGGCTCGCCGCCGATGCGCACGTTGTTCGACACCAGGCCGCCATCGACGATCACCGCTTCGCAGGTGCTGCGGTCACCGCTGCGGCAGGCCGGGTGGCCGTTGATCAGCACCTTGCTGGAACCCTCGGCCAGGTACTGCGGTGGCATCGGCGGGTGCTTGCTGCACAGGACCTTGTCGTCCGGTACCGGCAGGGTATTGGCGGCGGGCATGGCCACCGTCGGCCGCCACATCTGCGAGAAGAAGCCCTTGGCCATGTCCAGGAAGCTCTCCTCCTTGGCCTCGGCGCCTTCCGCGCCGGCTTGCTCCAGCGCTGCGGGCGGGCCAGTGACGATGCCGGCAGCACGGGCCGCGCGCTTGCCGTTGGTGCGGGTGTCCGACGAGCCACTGATGATGGTGGCCTGCACCGACGGCGGAAACAGGAAGTTGCCGATGCCCTCGCATAATCGGCTCAAACCCGTATCGGCACCGGTCTTGGCCATGACCACGCCGACCACCAGGCCGACCACCGCGCCCAGCACGAAGCAGCCCAGGCCACCGGTGGCCACGGTCAGGCCGAATGCCGCTGCCACGGCAGCGGTGGCCAGGGCGCCGATGGCCACGGTGGCGGCAATCTCCAGCACCCCCCCGACGATATCGGCCAATATCGAGGTGTGCATCAGCGCGTCGCCTTCGCGGGCGGCCCACAAAGCGTCGGACATGGCTCAGGCTCAGCCCAGGTTGTCGAAGTCGAGCGACTGCTTGATGGCTGCCCAGTGCGCCGCTTCGGCCGCGCCCAGCGGGCTGGCCTTGACGTAGCTCAGGGCAAACATCTTGCGCGTGCCGGGCAGCACCAGGGCCAGCTGGTACTGGTGGACCTTTTCCTGCCCCTTGCTGAACTGGCTGCTCAGTTCGATGGCGGCGATCGCCTGGCCGGCACCCACCTGCACGGCCTGGGCGGGCTGCATGCGCAGGTCCTTGACCTGTTGCTGCAGGCGCTGCAACTGGCCGTCGAAATTGCTCTGCAGGGTCTCGCCCTCGGCCAGCAGGCTGCGGCTGATGATCAGCGAGGTGGCCAGGGCTTCGAAGCGCAGGATGTTGATGCTGCTGTCCTGCACGGCGGCATCGGGCAGGGCCAGGCGGAATTCGTTGACGCGATAACTCATGACAGGTCTCGTTACTGGTCGGAGCCGGAGAAGATCGCCTTCACCGAGTCGTCGATGGTCTTTTTCACACCCTGGTTGTCGGGTGCGGTCTGCGCACCGCTGCCGACGTTCAGGTCGAGGGTGCCGTCGGTATTGATCTCGCCGTTCTGCTTGGCATGGAAGCTGAACTGCTCGCAGCTGATGTTGATCTGGCCGCTGGCGTTGAGCTCGATCACGCTCTTGCCACAGACCAGCCGCAGGTTTTCCCCCACCTCGATCAGGTAGCTGGTGCTGACGCTGTCGGTCTTGCTGGCACCGACCAGCAACATGTCGTCGCGGCGCACGGCGCGGATGCGGTCCTGGCCGATGGTGATGGTTTCCAGCATGCCCACCGTCTGGGTGCGGTTGATGCCGACGGCAAGCGTCTCGGACTGCTCGACCACGGTGTCCATGTTGCGCTCGGCATGGATGTACAACTGCTCGGCGCCTTTCTTGTCTTCCATGCGGATTTCATTGAAGTTGGCCGGGCTGCCGCCCTTGCTCGAACGGCTCTTCATGCCGCTTTGCGTGGCATTGGCGGGCAGGTCGTAGGGCACGCTCTGTTCGGCGTTGTACACGCGGCCAGTGATGATCGGCCGGTCGGGGTCGCCTTCGAGGAAGCTGACGATCACCTCCTGGCCAATGCGCGGGATCTGCATCGAGCCCCAGTTCTTGCCAGCCCAGGCCTGCGATACGCGGATCCAGCATGAGCTGTTCTCGTTGGACTGGTCGTGGCGGTCCCAGTGGAAGTGCACCTTCACCCGGCCATACTGGTCGGTCCAGATCTCCTCGCCAGCGGGGCCGACCACCACGGCGGTCTGCGGGCCCTTGACGATCGGCCGCACGGTGCTGCCCTGCGGGCGGAAACTCTGCTGGGCGTCGATGCAGCTGAGGTTGCTCTCGAACTGCGCGGCACCGCTACCGGTGCCGCTTTCCAGGCGCTCCTGGTGCACGTAGTAGCGTGCGCCGACGATCAGGTATTCGCGGTTCTGGTCCTGGCGGGTGAAACCGCTGAGGCTGAACAGGTGGCCGCTGCCCAGGCCGCGGGCATTGCCGCGCAGCTCGACCCGCTCATGCAGGCTCTGCAGCGACTCCAGGCGCGTGCGCGCGTAGTGCTCGCCGTCCTGGCTTTGCTGGTAGGCGCCGGGGTAGTCGTACAACGGGTAATCACCGGCCTGGTGCGGGCGCGGCATGGCCGAGCGCACGTCGATGCGCGCGCTGGGGCGCTGGAAGTCGTAGTCGTTGAGCTCCAGCGACCCTGGCTGCACTTCCTGGGCCAGGTGCCAGTCGTTGATGTGGTCACGCTCGCGGTGCTGCCCGTCCGGCGGGTAGTAGGGAACGCTTTCGTAGCCAGGCATCTGCGGGTGCGCGCCGTAGGCATCGGCCAGCACCAGCACGTGGCGCTGCGCTTCATGGCGGAAGAAGTAGTAGATGCCTTCCTCTTCCATCAGCCGGCTGACGAAGTCGAAGCTGGTCTCGCGGTACTGCACGCAGTATTCGCGTTCGCGGTAGCTACGGCTGAGAGCATCCTCGAAGTCGGAAAAGCCCAGGTCGCGGAACACCTGCTTGATGATCTGCGGCGCGCTCAGGTGCTGGAAGATGCGGCAGTCGCTGGTGCGGGTCAGCAGCCACAGCCACGGCCGCAGGGTGACCCGGTAGCTGGCGAACTGGCCCTGGTCCACCGACTGGCTGCAGCGGGCGACGATGCCGTGAAAGTAGCGGGACGTGCCGAGGCTCAGCTGCACGCTCAGGCTCATCGGCTTGCCCAGCAGGGCATTGAGGTCGATGGCCGGGTCGTCGCTGGTCAGCTGCAGCTCGTAGTCGAACAGGCGGCCGAGCTCGTCGCTGCCGCCCATTTCGGCCAGGATCAGCTTGTCCGGCCCCAGCGGGCTGTTGATCTGCGCCAGGCGCGTGAACTGCGTGAACAGCATGGTCGGTCCTGTCAGTCGGCTGCGCCGAAGTCATAGTGCAAGTCATTGTCGCGGCGGCTGATGCGCACACTGGCCAGCGGCTTGCCTTCGAGCATGCGGGTGAGGAATTCGCGGCTCATGTCCGGCAGCAGGCCGTTGGTGAGGATGGCGTCGATCATGCGGCCACCGCTTTCGGTTTCGGTACAGCGCGAGACGATCAGCTCCACCACTTCGTCGTCGTAGGCAAAGCCGACCTTGTGCGTGCCTTCCACGCGCTTGCGGATGCGCTCCAGCTGCAGGCGGGTGATGGCCTTGAGCATGGCGTCGCTGAGCGGGTAGTAGGGGATGGTCACCAGGCGCCCGAGCAGCGCCGGCGGGAAGATGTCCAGCAGCGGCTTGCGCAGCTGGCTGGCCACCGCCTCCGGGTCGGGCAGGGCCTGCGGGTCGCTGCAGGTGCGCGCGATCAGCTCGGTGCCGGCGTTGGTGGTGAGCAGGATCAGGGTATTGCGGAAGTCGATCTGACGGCCTTCGCCATCCTCCATCACACCCTTGTCGAACACCTGGAAGAAGATCTCGTGCACGTCCGGGTGGGCCTTTTCCACCTCGTCCAGCAGCACCACGCTGTAGGGCCGCCGGCGCACGGCCTCGGTCAGCACGCCGCCTTCGCCGTAACCGACGTAGCCAGGCGGGGCGCCCTTGAGGGTCGAGACGGTGTGCGCCTCCTGGAACTCGCTCATGTTGATGGTGATCAGGTTCTGCTCACCGCCGTACAACGCCTCGGCCAGGGCCAGCGCGGTTTCGGTCTTGCCCACCCCGGAGGTACCGGCGAGCATGAACACGCCAATCGGTTTGTTCGGGTTGTCGAGGCCGGCGCGGGAGGTCTGGATACGCTTGGCGATCATGCTCAGCGCATGGTCCTGGCCGATGATGCGCTTGGCCAGCAGGCTGTCGAGGTTGAGCACGGTCTCGATCTCGTTGCGCGCCATGCGCCCCACCGGAATCCCGGTCCAGTCGGCCACCACCGAGGCGACTGCCTGGTAGTCCACGGTCGGCAGGATCAACGGGCTCTCGCCTTGCAGGGCGCTCAGGCGCTGCTGCAGGTCGGCCAGCGTTTCGCGCAGCTCAGGGTTGCCTGGCAGCGCAGCGTCTTGGTCGACCACCCCGGCTTGCTCGCGCAGTTGGGCGCGGGTGGCCAGCAGTTGGTCGACCAGGGCCTTTTCCTCGGCCCAGCGGCTTTCCAGGGCGGCCAGGCGTTGGCGCTCCTCGGCCAGCAGGCTGTCGGCCTGGGCCTGGCGCTGCCCGGTGGGCACGCCGATGGCGGCTTCACGGGCGATGATCGCCTGCTCGACCTCCAGCGCCTCGATGCGGCGGCGGCTGTCGTCGACCTCGGCCGGCACCGCGTGCAGGCTGATGGCCACGCGTGCGCAGGCGGTATCGAGCAGGCTCACCGACTTGTCCGGCAGCTGGCGCGCCGGGATGTAACGGTGCGACAGCTTGACCGCAGCCTCGAGGGCTTCGTCGAGGATCTGCACCTGATGGTGCTGTTCCATGGTCGAGGCCACCCCGCGCATCATCAGCAGGGCCTTGGCTTCGCTCGGCTCGTCGACCTGCACCACCTGGAAGCGGCGGGTCAGGGCCGGGTCTTTCTCGATGTGCTTCTTGTACTCGGCCCAGGTGGTTGCCGCCACCGTACGCAGGCTGCCACGGGCGAGTGCCGGCTTGAGCAGGTTGGCCGCGTCGCCGGTGCCGGCGGCGCCACCGGCACCGACCAAGGTATGGGCTTCATCGATGAACAGGATGATCGGTTTGGGCGAGGCCTGCACATCCTCGATCACCTGGCGCAGGCGCTGTTCGAACTCGCCTTTCATGCTGGCGCCGGCCTGCAGCAGGCCGACGTCCAGGCTGCGCAGCTCGACATCCTTGAGCGCCGGCGGCACGTCGCCAGCAACGATGCGCAAGGCGAAGCCTTCGACCACGGCGGTCTTGCCGACACCGGCCTCACCGGTGAGGATCGGGTTGTTCTGCCGGCGGCGCATGAGGATATCGACCAGTTGGCGGATCTCCTCGTCACGGCCGACGATCGGGTCGAGCTTGCCGCTGCGGGCCTGTTCGGTCAGGTCGACGGTAAAGCGCTTGAGCGCTTCCTGCTTGCCCATCGCTGCCGGCGCCACGGCGCCGCTGGCTTCGCCAGGCTGCGCAGCACTGAAGCCGTCGGTGGCGCCCAGATGGTTCTCCGGCGAGTCGCCGACGTATTCGCTGAAGCGTTCGCTCAACGCCTCGACCTTCAGCTTGGCGAACTCGCTCGACAGCCCCAGCAAGGCATGGCGCAGGCTCGGAGTCTTGAGGATGCCGACCAGCAGGTAGCCGCTGCGCACCTGGCTTTCGCCGAACATCAGGCTGCCGTATACCCAGCCACGTTCGACCGCCTCTTCAACCTGCGAGGACAGGTCGGTGATCGAGGTTGAACCACGTGGCAGCCGGTCCAGGGCGTCGGTCAGGTCGCGCGCCAGGCGCGCCGGCTCGACATCGAACTGACGCACGATGCGGTGCAGGTCGCTGTCCTGCAGTTGCAGCAGCTGGTGCAACCAGTGCACCAGTTCGACATAGGGGTTGCCCCGCAGCTTGCAGAACACCGTGGCGGCCTCGATGGCCTTGTAGGCAATGCTGTTGAGTTTGCCGAACAGCGCGGCGCGGCTGATTTCACCCATGGTCCTGGTTCCTTGTGTGGTGGGCGGCGGCCGGCTGGTCGGCATAGTAGCGGGCCAGCTTCAGGTCGCGTGCATCGTGCGGAGGGTGGCCGAGCCAGGTGTCGAAACCCAGGCGTTGGCCGGCATTCAGTTGCAGCGCAGGTACCTGGTCCTGCGCGAGGATCAGGTTGAGATCCCAGTCCAGTTCCTGGCCCAGGTATTCGGCGACCCATGCCGCCAGCTCGACGAAGGCTTGCCCGCCGGGCAGCAGGGCGTGGTACTGGTCGAGGCTGAGCGGGCCGAGGCACAGCCGGAACTTGTGCTGGCGGTCCCAGACATAGCGGCCCAGGCACAGGTCCACGCCCAGGCGGTTGGCGCGCACGCCGAGCTGGCTGCGTTCGGGCAGCTCAAGCCACTGGCCGACGTATTCTTCCAAGCTCACCGGCACGCCGAAATACCCGGCCAGGATGCTGCACAGGCCGTCCGGGTAGCGGGTTTGCGCGCTCAGGTGGCCCGACCAGTGCAGTTTGGCGGTGTCGGCCAACGCGCCCTGGCCCTGCAGTTCCGGCTGGCCACGGCCACTGAGCGCGGCCAGGCGCGCGGCCCAGTAGTCGTCGCCCGGGCGATCGTGGCTGACCGTCGGGCGCGCCTCGGCCCAGGCGCGGTAGAACAGGCTCAGCAGGCGGTGATGGAAAACATCGAGGAATGCCTTGCTGGTCGCGTCGGCATGGTTGCGCTGGCGCTCGCGCATGTATTCGGTGAGGTGCAGCGGCAACGGCCCGTTGGGGCCACCGAGGCCGAAGAAGAACTGCTCCAGGCGTGCCGGCTGCTCGCCGTCGGTACTGACCGAGGCCAGGGTCGCCGGGGCGAACCCGCAGTCCAGGCGCTGGCCCAGGCGCACCGGCTCGTCGGCCAGGCGTAGCGAATGGCCGAAGCGTGGCAGCTCGGGGTACTGCGCCTCGAGGCGGCGCAACGCCTGGAAGAAGTCGTACGCCCAGGGCTCGTCCTGCATGGCCTGCAAGGTATTCATAAGGTCGGCCTGCGCCCCGGTTTGGCCGCCCAGCGCATGATCTCGCCACGTTCACTGGTGCGCAGTACCGTTTCGGTGAAGCTGTTGATCGACACGTAGCGGGTCAGGAAGCGTTCGAACACCGCGCCGAGCAGGAACACGCCAGTGCCGCGGAAGGCGTTTTCGTCGAAGGTCAGGGTGATCTCCAGGCCACGCCCGAACACGATCGGCCCGGGCATCGGCAGGCGTCGGGTGCAGGGTTTGCTGCTGACTTCGCGCAGGCCGTCGATCTGCAGGTTCAGCGCGCTGTCCTGCGGGTCGCCATACAGGCGCAGCAATTCGCGCAGGGCGGCGGCGCCCTGGCCGTGCTCGGCCAGCGACAGGTAGTTCAGCGACAACTGGCTGATCAGGCGCCAGGCACGGTTGTCATGGGCGTGGCTGGCCTTGGGCCGGCTGGGGCCAGCCAGGCAACGTACACCGGCGACCGGTGCGCTGTCGGCCAGGCTGAAGTCGCTGCGCCCGTCGCCAATGTTCATGAACAGGGGCAGGTCGCGGTTGCTGCACAGGGCGCTGATACCTAGCTGGCGCAGGTCGTGGCGGTAGGGCGCCTGCTGGCCGTCGACCAGGCTGATGAACGTCTCGCTACCCATGTAGCTCGAGCGCGTGCCGTTGCGGCGCTGGTCGCTGGACAATACGCGCGGCTCGCGGCGCACGATGTAGTAGGCCTGGTCGCGGCCATAGCGCGACGGGTCGCGCACGGCGTAGAAGGGCAGGAACTCCTGGTCCGGGCCGGTGCCGTGGCCGGTAACCCGCTGCAGCGAATGGATCTCGAAATCGGTGGGCCGGGTACGGTCGGCGATCACGTGGTGTTCATGCACCCGATCGGTCAGGTGCAGGCGGTCGACCCGGCGTGGGAACAGGTTGATCGCCGGGGTGCAGAACGGCACGAACTGGCTCGCACCGACGCTGCTCTCCAGGCTCTGCTCGAAACGCTCGAACAACACCAGCACTTCCAGGCTCTGCCCGGTGCAGCGCTGCACCGCCCGCTCCAGCCCGGCGAAATCGACGAACAGGAAGCGCTGCGGCAGGGCGAAATATTCCTGCAGCAGGCGGTAGCCCTGGAAGGCCTGGGGCACCACCGGCAACGCCGCTTCGCGGTCGTCGAAGCCACACGGGCGCAGCGCCTGTTCGACGGGAATGCGTTCTACCCAGTCGGCGCCGGGTTGGCGCACGAACACTGCGCAGGCGCTGCCCAATAGTTGCTCGTAGAGGCGGAACGGCGTCTCGTCGGCGCCGTTGAGGTACAGCGGCAAATGGCTGAGCGGCAAGCTGCAGAACGGCAGCTCGGCACCACTGCGCAGGGTCAGGCGCAGGCCGGCACGGGCCTGTGGTACGCTGCCGGCCAGGCGCCCGAGCACCGCGCCAGGGTTGCCGAAGTACTCGGCGCGGGCCACCTGCAAGGGCCACAGGGTAACGTCCTGGGTACTGCGGAACTCGCAAGGGGTTTGCGAGTTGCGTCCCAGGTTGGCGCGCAGCACGCTGTCCCGCGGCAGGCGGAAACCGGCGGCCAGCGAGCCCTCGTCGGGGTCGGCCTGCAGTTGCACCACGGTCATCGACGGGGTCGGCGCCAGGTAGTGCGGGTAGGCGATTTCCAGCAGGTTGTGGGTGAAGGTCGGGTACTCGGCGTCCAGCTTCAGCTGCACCCGCGCGGTAAGGTAGGCGAAGCCTTCGAGCAGGCGCTCGACGTACGGGTCGGCACACTCGATCCCGGACAGCGTCAGGCGCCCGGCGATCTTTGGGTACTCCCTGGCGAACTCCGCGGCACTTTCGCGAATGTGCTGCAGTTCCTGGTTGTACAGCTCGAGCAGGCGTGGGTTCATGCACGCCTCCGGCGTTCAGCCGGGGCCACGCGTACGTGGCCGGACTCAAGGTCCACTTCGGTCTGCAGCAGCAATGGCAAGGCCGCCGGCTGCGCCCACAGGTCGCCCTCGATCTCGAAACTCAGGGCGTTGGCATTCATCTCGCCGGGGGCGGCCTGGGCACGCACCTTGAGGGTATGGGCGAGGATACGTGGCTCGTAGGTGGCGATGGCCTGGTGGATGATGCGCTCCAGGGCGGCCAGGTCGATGTTCGAGGCGCTGTTGCCGGCCAGGGCCGGCAGGCCGTAGTTGAGCACCGACGCACCGGCCGGGGTGCCCAGGGTGGCGGCGCTGTCCAGCAGCGAGGTGGTGTTGAGCAACCAGGCAAGGTCGCGCAGTACCGAGGCCTTGAGCTGGTGCAGGCTGAGCACGCGCTTGTCCGGGGCTTCCTGCGGGTTGCCCGGGTCATCGTCGGTCAGACGGTCCAGCAGCGAGGGCTGCAGACGGTCGCGCGCGGCAATATCGGCTACCACTCGAACAGCCCCACGAAGTTCTTCTGGTCTACAGGGCCGTTCGAACAGCTGCCACCATGGGCCACGATCGAAGGCTCCAGGCGCTCGCCCAGCTGGCGCACGGCCTGGTACTGGCTAGCGCAACGGCCGGGCTGCGACGGGTCTGGCTGCACATGGCTGACGATGATGATCTGCGCACCATTGAACTGCTCCACGCGAGGCTTGCCGCTGGCGCGCTCGGGGCTGAGCTGGCAGGGCCAGGGCATGTCCAGCTGCAGCAGCGAAGCGTCGGCCTGGCGTAGTGCGCAGCGGCCCTGGTGGTTCACCAGCGCCAGCTGTTTTCCGCCAAGGGTGACTTCAGGCGCCGCGCTCGACGACGGAGCAGGGGCCTGCGCACAGGCATTCAGGGCGAACGCGACCAGCAGGGCCGGCAGGGCTTTGCACACACGGTTCATTTCAGCTCCCAGAACCAGACGGCCTTGGAACGATGGGCCTGGTCGGCGAAATAGCCCGTCACCCGGCCTCTGTCCCACAGGTCGATGTGATCGCCGGTACGGTTTTCGAAGGCCTGCCCGGCACGGGCAAAGCAGTCCTTGAAGAAGATGATGCCGCGCTTGTCGCTGAGCTTGAGGCGGTCGCTCGCGCTGCCACTCAGTTGCAGCGGGGCACCGAGATGGTGCTTCCACAGCCAGTTGGCCAGCGACTCGGCGCCCCGGGCATGGCCATGGGCACAGCGGGGTTCGCTGTAGGTGCCGGGATTCACCTTGATGGTATGTTCGCCATTGAGCGCGATGCTCATGCGAATGGCGCACTGGTTGTCCCAGCCGCCGTCGCAAGGCGAGGAATCGGTTGGGTAGGCATTCCAGAGGTTGATGAAAGAAGGCTTGGCCATGGGTTTCACCGTGAGCGGGTGAGGGTAGGGAAGGGCGCCCGCGCCAGCCAAGGCTGCGCAGGCGCGGTCGGTCAGATCTTGACGTTGGAACGGATGTTCCAGCCGTACTTGATCGGGCCGCCTTCCTTGGTGCCGTCGGCTTTCTGCGGCTGATAGTCGACGGTGACCTTGGCGAAGTTCAGGGTCACGTTCTCGGTCAGACGGTCGTCACTGCCCGAGCCACCGGTGCTCAGCGAGCTGATGATGACCTCTTCGAGGTTGATGATCAGGTACTCGACCTGGCTCTCGCCGCCGGCTTTGCGCACGGTCAGCTTGACCTTGTCGATGTGCTTGCCGCTGGAGCAGTGGGCCATCAGGTTGGGGGTCGATTTGTCGATGTACTTGGTGATCGACAGGTCCTGGATGTTGACCTTGCCCGAACCGCCACCGCTACCCATGTGCATGTTGCCGGACTGGGACATGCCCCAGCTCCAGTTGAGTACGTCGATTTCGTCCTTGTGGCCCTTGTCGTGGGACTCGCCCTTGATGTCGCCGATCTTGATGAAAATATCTACAGCCATGATGTCCTCGGTATTACGCGTCAGGTTGGCGGTTTGGTGCAGTTGGGGCTGTCAGGCAGCCCCTGGGGCGATTACGCCCCTTTGGCCGAAGGCAGCTTCGATACCAGGCGCAGCGACACGGTCAGCCCTTCGAGCTGGTAGTGCGGACGCAGGTAGAAGCGCGAGTTGTAGTAACCCGGGTTGCCTTCGACGTCCTCGACCACGACCTCGGCCGCGGCCAGCGGGTGCTGGGCCTTGGTGGTCTCGGTGGAGTGCGCCGGGTCGCCGTCGACGTAGTTGAGGATCCAGTCCTGCAGCCAACGCTGCATTTCGTCCTTTTCCTTGAACGAGCCGATCTTGTCGCG
This sequence comes from Pseudomonas sp. Marseille-Q3773, assembly GCF_916618955.1. Classification (NCBI taxonomy): domain Bacteria; kingdom Pseudomonadati; phylum Pseudomonadota; class Gammaproteobacteria; order Pseudomonadales; family Pseudomonadaceae; genus Pseudomonas; species Pseudomonas sp. Marseille-Q3773. The sequence goes on along the minus strand of NZ_OU745390.1, from coordinate 3,107,361 downwards.
AACGATGCACTTCAGGTAGTGCGCGAAGCGGCAGGTGGCGAACAGGTAGGGCAGGCGCGCGGCCAGGTTGGCGTTGGCGGTGGCGTCCGGGTCGTCGTACTCGGCCGGCTTCTGCAGCGACTGGGCGCCGATGAAGGCCGCGAAGTCGGTGTTCTTCTTGTGCAGCAGTGGCATGAAGCCATTCTTGGCCAGTTCCGCTTCGCGGCGGTCGGAAATGGCGATTTCGGTCGGGCACTTCATGTCCACGCCACCGTCGTCGGTGGGGAAGGTGTGCGCCGGCAGGCCCTGCACTTCGCCCCCCGACTCCACGCCACGAATGCGCGAGCACCAGCCGTAGTACTTGAACGAGCGGTTGATGTTCACGGCCATGGCGTAGGCGGCGTTGGCCCAGGTGTACTTGCTGCTGTCGGCGCCATCGGTGTCTTCTTCGAAGGCGAACGCCTCGACCGGGTCGGTCTTGGCGCCGTACGGCAGACGTGCCAGGAAGCGCGGCATGGTCAGGCCGATGTAGCGCGAGTCTTCGGACTCACGCAGCGAGCGCCAGCCAGCGTATTCCGGAGTGGTGAAGATCTTGGTCAGGTCGCGTGGGTTGCTCAGTTCCTGCCACGAGCCCATGCCCATCACGGTCGGCGAGGCGGCGGCAATGAACGGCGCGTGCATCGAGGCGCAGATCTTCGACATCTCGCCCAGCAGCTCGACGTCGGGAGGCGACTGGTCGAAGTAGTAGTCGCCGACCAGGCAGCCGTAGGGTTCGCCACCGAACTGGCCGTATTCTTCCTCGTACAGCTTCTTGAAGATCGGGCTTTGGTCCCAGGCGGTACCCTTGAATTTCTTCAAGGTCTTGTGCAGGTCGGTCTTCGAGACGTTGAGCACACGGATCTTCAGCTGCTCGTCGCTCTCGGTGTTGTTGACCAGGTAATGCAGGCCGCGCCAGGCGCTTTCCAGCTGCTGGAAGTCGTTGTGATGGATGATCTGGTTGACCTGGGCGGTCAGCTTGGCGTCGATGGCGGCAATGATCTGCTCGATCGAGCCGATGGCATCGTTGGACACCAGGTTGGTCTGCGCCAGGGCCTGCTCGGCCAGGGTACGCACGGCGCTTTCGACCGCTTCCTTGGCGCGTTCGGTCTTGGGTTTGAATTCCTGCAGCAGCAGGTTGGCGAACTCGCTCGGGTCCTGGGTGGCTGCGGCCGGCTGGGCCTGGGCGTCGCGCAGTGGATCGGTCATGGGCTGTCTCCTCAGGCCTTGGGCTCGTTGTCGACGGGTTTCGGCGCGCTGGCCAGGGCCTGCAGCAGGGCCGGGTCCTTGATCGCCTTGAGGATGATGTCCTCGGCACCGGTCTTGCCGTCCATGTAGGTCAGCAGGTTGGCCAGCTGGGTGCGGGCCTCCAGCAGCTGGTTCAGGGCATCGACCTTGCGTGCCACCGCGGCCGGGCTGAAGTCATCCATGCTCTCGAAGGTGATGTCCAGGCTCAGGTTGCCTTCGCCGGTCAGTTCGTTGGGCACGTTGAAGGCCACGCGGGGCTTCATCGCCTTCAGGCGCGAATCGAAGTTGTCGACGTCGATTTCCAGGAACTTGCGCTCGGCCACTGCTGGCAGCGGTTCGGCCGGCTTGCCGGCGAGGTCCGAAAGCACGCCCATGACGAACGGCAACTGGACTTTCTTCTCGGCGCCGTAGAGTTCGACGTCATATTCGATCTGCACCCGTGGCGCACGGTTGCGCGCGATGAATTTCTGGGAGCTGTCTTTCGCCACGTTGTTCCTCCTGGTCGCCGGTGCGGCGGCGCTGTTCGTTGCGGGCGTCGGTGTTGATGCGGGCCGAGGACGTCAGTTGTCCTCGGGGCCGCGCAGGTTCTCGAATTGCGACCAGCCATCGGGGATCAGGTCGCGAACAATGGTTGCGAAATCGGCATTGACCAGTTTCTTCGCCCGCTGCAGCAGCACCGGCAGCGGGCTCGACGGCTCGTGGCGGGCGTAGTACTGCAGCAGGCGGTCAAGGCTCTGCTGCACGTCTTCGCGGCTGTTGACTTCGCCAGGGCGGGCAGTGGGCCGTGCGGTCGAGGTGGTACTGGCGATCAGCGGCTGCGGGTCATCGTGCTCGGCGGGGGGCGCGTCGACGGCTTGCGGGGCCGGGCCGGCACCGTCGGGGCAGGAGTCAGCCAGCACCTGCTGCACCTGGCGCAGCGGCTGGCGCAGGGCCGACAGGTCGATGCCGCGGTCCGAGCCGACCTGGTCGTTGACCCGGCTTTCGATGGCGTCCACCGCCTCGCGGGCCAGCCGCAGCGCTTCCTGGCACTGTTGCAACTGGTCGGCGTCGGCGTCACGCAGAGCGGCGGCCAGTTCCTCGGCGCTGAGCTGTTCGCTGGCGAAATGCTGTACGCCTGCGGCGTGCAGGGCCGCGCGCAGGGTGACCGGGCCGAAGGCGCGCGAACGCACCAGCACGGCATCGCGCAGCAGCGCGATATTGGTGTCGCAGGTGAGGCCGGCCAGGGCATTGACGCGTACCGTTGGGTCGTTGTCATCCGCGGCATCCAGTTGCGGGTGCAGGTACAGCCAATACTCGCCGAGCAGGTCGCGGATCAGCTCCAGGCTGGCGGCCAGGCCCGGCAGGCCGTGCAGGGCCAGGTTGGCCTGCAGCAGGAAATGGGTAATGCGCAGGTCCTTGCTGCGTTGCAGCAAGGCCGTGCTGGCTTGCTCGATATCGCGCCACTGCGGCGGTTCGGCAGGCTGGATGGCGTCGCCCATGACGCGCTCGGGGCGGCCCTGGGCGTCACGCTCCAGTTGCAGAAAATCGGCGTCATATTCGAGATCATCGCCGCAGGGGAAGTCAGCGGAAACAGCGGCGAGCAACGGCGATGCGTTCACCAGAATTCGATCTCCCTATCGGCCCTTGGTGAGGGCGTGTTGTTGTGCGAAGTTGCAAGTGTGAACTGGCGCACAAACTTTCCAAAGAGTGCCGGCGTGATATCACAATGATATTGTTTTGGCACTTCGAAGTTGCGCATTTATGGTTTATTTATTCGCGGGTGTCAAGGTAAGCTACGCGCCCCCGAGTGTCACCTGTGACTTCGTTGGCAGTAACCGAGTACCGCTCGTCCGGCTCCTTTCGGCTGGCCTCGGCAGTGGCGTTGCATACCCGTCGTATTGTCGGTGCTTTGCGCCAAACCCCCCGATAATCAAGGGGTGCAGCAATATTTGAGTGGCTGCGGAAAATAGCTCGAATGGATGGATCGACGTTCAAAACGGATGCAAGGAGGCATGATGGCACTTTGCCTAACTATCACCAGTTACCACAAGATTACCCCGGGGCAATGCCCGGAAATGCGGCTGGAAACCGGTGCCATCACGCTTGGCCGTTCGGCGGACAACGACTGGGTACTTCCCGACCCGGAGCGGTTGGTATCGGCCAGGCATTGTGTGATCCAGTTCAAGGATGGGCGATATTATTTAACCGATGACAGTACCAACGGTGTGGAATTAGTTCGCGCCGGTATTCGCTTGCGTCGCGGTAACAGTGAACCGCTGCTGGATGGCGAAGTGATCCGCATCGGTGAATACGAGATTCAGGCGCGCATCGACGCGAGTTTGCCGGGCACCCACGACAGCGAGCCCCAGGCGCACAGTTTCGAAGCGCTCATGGCCAACCAGGTAGCGGCCCCGGTCGTCCCCGCCCCGTCGATTTCCGGTGCGCCGGCAGCATTCCTGCAAGGCGCGTCGAACCACGACACGCTGCCTGACCTGTTTGACTTCCTCGGCCGTGCGAGCGTGCCGCCAGCCAGCCAGCCCGACCATGTACCGGCCCAGCAGCACGACTTCCGCCCGCCAACCCCGGTGATCCCGGCTGCGCCGGCCGCCGCTGCGGCAGCGCCGGGGATGATCCCGGAAGACTGGGACCTGCTCGGCTCGACCCCGGCACAGGCGCCAGCCGTGGTGCCTGTGCCAGCACCAGCACCGACCTTGCCACCGCTACCGACAGCGCCGCCGGTGCCAGCCGCACCGGCAGTTCCTGCACAACCGGCGGCGAGCGCAGCGGCCGCGAGCAGCGACGCGTTGCTGCAGGCATTCCTGCGTGGCGCCGGTATCGAGCACCTGCGCATCGACGCCGCCGATGCCGCCGCACAAATGGAGGCCATCGGCCGCAGCTACCGCTTGATGGTCGAGGGCCTGATCGACGTGTTGCGTGCGCGCAGCAGCCTGAAGGGCGAGTTCCGCATGCAGCAGACCACCATTGCCCCTGTGCAGAACAACCCATTGAAGTTCGCCCCCAATGCCGACGAGGCCTTGCTGCTGTTGCTGCGTCACGGCAACCAGGCATTCCTGGCGCCGGACCAGGCCGTGCGCGAGAGCTTCGATGACCTGCGCGCCCACCAATTGGCAGTGATGGCCGGTGTGCAGGCGGCGATCAAGCACCTGCTCGGCTGTTTCCAGCCGGCGCGCCTGGAGCAGCGCCTGGCACCTGCAGCCGGGCTGGCCAAGCTGTTCGGCGGCTCGCGCCAGGCGCACTGCTGGCAGCAGTTCACCGAGCTTTACGGGCAAATCTCCCGCGAAGCCGAAGATGATTTCCAGGAGCTGTTCGGCCGCGAATTCGCCCGCGCCTACGAGGCCCACAGCAGCCGTTTGCAACGTAGCTGAGCACGCCCAGGAAGACCACGGTACGTCATGAGGACAAGGATGAAAGCAATACGACTGGCCGCGGCCTTGAGCCTGGTGCTGCTCGGTGCCTGCAGCAAGGACGAGGCCATTGTCCCCGTCGCCGACAAGGCGCCGGCCAGCCCGGCCGTGACCCTCTATTTCAGTGCCGCCGCCGGGCTCAACCCGGGCCCTGGCGGCGCGCCTGCGCCGGTACGCGTGCGCCTGTACGAGCTGAAGAACAGCGCGGCCTTCGCCCGTGCCGATTACTTCGCATTGGCCGAGCGCGCCCAGGCCACCCTCGGCGCCGACCTGATCGACCAGGATGAAGTGCTGCTGCAACCGGGCGGGCAATTGCGCCTCGAACGCCCGCTCGATCCCGCCACTCGCCAGGTCGGGCTGGTGGTCGGTTATCGCGAGATCGACCAGGCCCAATGGCGCAGCGTGCTGCCAGTGCCACCGCGCGACTATCAGATCAGCCTCGATGTGCGCGCCGTGCGCAGCGCCGTGGCCACCCCACAACCTGAACCTGCCCGCTAGGCAATCGGAGTCCCCATGTCCTGGAACAATCGCGTGGTCTGGTCGGAAGGCATGTTCATCACGACCCAGCACTTCCAACAACATGATCGCTACCTCGAACACTTGGTCGATACCCGCAGCCGCCCGTTGCACGTAGCTGCCTGGGGCTTCTCCGAGCTGCTGCTCGACCAGGGCCTGCTGGCCCAGGGCAAGGTGGCGATTCTCAGTGCGCGTGGCCTGCTGCCTGACGGCACGCCGTTCGACATCCCCCGCGACGACCTGCCGCCGGCAGCACTGGAAGTGCCCGACGACCTGCGCGATGGCGTGCTCTACCTGGGGCTGCCGCTCAAGCGGGCCGGTGCCCGCGACACCGTCGACGAAGGCGAGGCCGTGGCTGGCGCCCGCTACATCAGCCGGGTCAGCGAAGTGCGTGACGACAACGCGCCATTCGAGAACCGTGCCCCGCTGGCCCTCGGCAGCCGAGCCCTGCGCCTGCTGCGCAGCGAGGACGGCCTGAGCGACTACGCCGCCCTCGGCATGCTGCGCATCCGCGAGAAACGCGCCGACCGTGCGCTGGTGCTGGATGACAGCTACATCCCGCCGGTACTCGACGTGGCGGCCAGCCAGCAGTTGTCCGGGTTCTGCGGTGAGTTGCTGGGCCTGTTGCACCAGCGTGGCGAAGCACTGGCTGGCAGGGTGGTCGCTTCGGCCAATGGCGGCGCTTCGGAAATTGCCGATTTCATGCTGCTGCAACTGGTCAACCGCGCCCAGCCGCTGGTCGAACACCTCAACCAGCTGAGCCCGCTGCACCCCGAGCGGCTGTACAGCGAGCTGGTAGCTCTGGCCGGCGAGTTCGCCACCTTCACCCGCGATGGCCGGCGCCCGCACAGCTTCCCGGTCTATCAGCACGACGACCTGGCGGCGACCTTCGCGCCGGTGATGGCTGCCTTGCGCGAAGCCTTGTCGACACTGATCGACAGCAAGGCGGTGGCCATTCCCATTGTCGAGAAGGCCTACGGCATCCACGTCGGCATGCTCGCCGACCGCAGCCTGCTCGACAGCGCCAGCTTCATCCTGGTGGTGCGCGCCGACGTTCCCAGCGAGACCCTGCGCAGCCGCTTCGGCCAACAGAGCAAGATCGGTTCGGTGGAGCACATCCGCGACCTGGTCAACCTGCAGCTGCCGGGCATCGGCCTGCTGCCGTTGCCGGTGGCGCCACGGCAGATTCCGTTCCATGCCGGTTCAACCTACTTCGAGCTTGACCGGGGCAGCGAGCACTGGAAGCAGTTGCAGCATTCGGGTGGCTTTGCCTTCTACGTCGCCGGTGAGTTCCCCGGCCTGAGCCTGGCCTTCTGGGCCATTCGAGGATAACCCGCGATGCACCCGGACGATCCGCAGGCCAACGACCGTACCCAGTTCATGCCGCGCCCCGGTGGCCGCGCGGCCCCGCAGCCTGCCGCGGCGGCCCCGCAGCAGCCGCCATTGCAGGTGCCAGCCGAGCCCCTGGCGCCTGGCCAGGGCGTCGGCCTCAACCCGCTGGAGCAGGCGGCCGGGCCGTTGCTGGCCTTGCTTCCCCGCCTGCGCAACACCATCGCGCACTCGGCGCCGGCCAGCCTGCGCGCGCAGTTGCTGGCCTATCTGCGCCAGTTCGAAACCCGCGCCGAAGCCGCCGGGGTGGTGCGCAACGAGGTGCTGCTGGCGCGCTATGCGCTGTGTACCGCGCTGGACGAGGCGGTGCTCAGCACGCCGTGGGGCAGTGCCAGCGACTGGAGCCGGCAGAGCTTGCTGATCACCGTGCACAACGAGGCCTGGGGCGGTGAGAAGGTGTTCCAGCTGATGGAGCACTGCCTGCAGAGCCCGCGCGAACGCCTCAACCTGCTGGAGCTGTTGTACCTGTGCACCAGCCTCGGCTTCGAAGGCCGCTACCGGGTCATGAACGATGGCCGTGCCCAGCTTGAAGCGCTGCGCGAGCGCACTGCGGCGGCGATCCGCAGCGCCCGTGGCGAGCGTGAGCGCGAACTTTCGCCGCACTGGCGCGGAGTGACGGTCAGCCGTGACCGCCTGGCCCAGTTCGTGCCGCCCTGGGTGGGCCTGGCGGTGGCCGTGGCGCTGCTGTTGCTGTTGTTGTTCGGCCTGCGCCTGAAGCTGGCCGCCGATGCCGAGCCGGTGTTCCGCGGTATCCACGCGCTGGGTGAAATCCCGGTGCAGGCCATGGACCGCCCGGTGGTGCAGCCCAAGCCGGTGGAACGCCCGCGTCTGGCCGGGTTCCTCGCCGAGGACATCAAGGCCGGCCGGGTCGCCGTCGAAGACGCGGTCGACCGCTCGGTGGTGACCATTCGCGGCGACGAACTGTTCGCCAGCGCCAGCGCCAGCATCAAGGGTGATTTCCAGCCGCTGATGCTGCGCATTGCCGAGGCGCTGGCCAAGGTCAAGGGCAACGTCCGGGTCACCGGGCACAGCGACAACCAGCGCATCGCCACCCTGCGCTTCCCGTCCAACTGGGCGTTGTCGCAGGCGCGCGCCGAAGAGGTCAAGGGCATTCTCGCCGCGCGCACCGGGCAACCCGAGCGCTTCAGTGCCCAAGGGTTGAGCGACACCGAGCCGCTGGCGTCGAACGACACCGCGCAGGGCCGGGCGAAGAATCGCCGGGTTGAAATCACCGTTCTGGCGGAGGGCGTCGAGTGAAGGCGTTTTTCAGTTTTGTCATTCGCTGGGTGATCCCGCTGCTGGGCCTGATCGCCCTCAGCCTGATCATCTGGTTCGTCGGGCCGTTGCTGGAAATGCTGGCGCCGCCGACGCCACGCTGGTTGCTGATCATCCTGCTGTTCGCCCTGTGGGGCGGCTACCGCGCCTGGCGCATCGTGCAGGCACGCCGACAGGCGGCCAAGGTCATGCAGAGCCTGGCCGCAGAGACCGCCCCGGACCCTGCCAGTGTGGCCACCAGCGGAGAGCTGGCGGCGCTGCGCCAGCGCATGGACGAGGCCCTGGCCCTGCTGAAGAAAGCCCGCCTGGGCGGTGACGAACGGCGCAACCTGTACGAGCTGCCGTGGTACGTGATCATTGGCCCGCCCGGCTCGGGCAAGACCACCGCGCTGGTCAATTCCGGCCTGCACTTCCCGCTGGCCGCGCAACTGGGCGAGGGCGCCATCCGTGGTGTCGGCGGCACGCGCAACTGCGACTGGTGGTTCACCGACCAGGCCGTGCTGCTCGACACCGCCGGCCGTTACACCACCCAGGACAGCCACGCCCAGGTCGACAAGGCGGCCTGGCTGGGCTTTCTCGACCTGCTCAAGACCCAGCGCTCGCGCCGCCCGATCGACGGCGCGTTCATCGCCATCAGCCTGTCCGACCTGCTGCTGGGCAGCGATGCCGAGCGCGCCGCGCATGCCGCGGCGATCCGTGCGCGCATCCAGGAACTGTACAGCCAGCTGGGCGTGCGCTTCCCGGTGTACCTGATGCTGACCAAGCTCGACCTGGTGCCGGGCTTCATGGAATTCTTCGACAACCTGGGCAAGGACGAGCGGGCCCAGGTGTGGGGCATGACGTTCCCGCTGGACACCCCCGAACAGGGCGGTGACGGCCCGTTGGCACAGTTCGACAACGAGTTCGGCTTGCTCGAACAGCGCCTCGGCGAGCGCTTGGTCGAACGCCTGCAACAGGAACGCGACCCGGCCCGGCGCGACCTGATCTACGGCTTCGTGCAGCAGTTCGCCGCCCTGCGTGGCAACCTCAAGCTGTTCCTCGACGGCATCTTCAAGCCCAACGCCTTCGAAGCGCGGGCGTTGCTGCGCGGCGTGTACTTCACCAGCGGCACCCAGGAAGGCAGCCCGATCGACCGGCTGATCGGCAGCATGGCCCAGAGCATGGGCCTGGACCGCGCGCACCTGGCACGCCAGAGCGGCAGCGGGCGCAGCTACTTTATCGAGCGGCTGTTCACCGCAGTGGCCTTTGCCGAGCGCGGCCTGGTTGGCAGCAACCCCAAGGTGGAGCAGCGGCGCCGCTGGATCGCCCGGGGCGCGCTGGCCCTGAGCGTGGCTCTGGTGCTGTTGGTCGGCACCTTGTGGACCCTCAGTTACCGCGCCAACCAGCAATACATCGCCGAGGTCGACGGCCGCCTGCAGCCGCTGGGCAAAAGCGTGCAAGGCCTGAGCCCCGCGCAGCGCAACGTGGTCGACGTACTGCCGCTGCTCAACGCCGTGCGCCACCTGGCCGACGACCCACCCAGCTGGGCCGAGGGCCTGGGCCTGTACCAGGGCGACATGCTCGAAAGCGAATCGCAGAGCCTGTACCGCAAGCTGCTGATCGCCATCTTCGCCCCGCGCCTGGTCACCCGCATCGAGGAGCAGCTGTATGCCGGCGGGCCATCCGACTACCTTTACGAAGGCCTCAAGGCCTACCTGATGCTGGCCGATGCCGAGCACTACGACCCGGACTTCATCAGGGCCTGGATCACCCTCGACTGGGAACGCCAGTTACCGCGCGACCTGGCGCCTGACCTGCGCCAGGCCCTGGAGCAGCACCTCGCGGCGCTGTTCGAGAAACGCCCGCCGAATGCACGCCTGGACCAGCGCCTGATCGACGATACCCGTCGCCAGTTGCAGCAACTGCCGGTAGCCCAGCGGGTGTACGACCGGGTCAAGCGCCAGAAGCTGCCCGGCGGGGTCGACGACTTCCGCGTCAGCGACGTTGCCGGGCGCGATGCCGCCCTGGTGTTTCGTTTCAAGAGCGGCAAGCCGCTGAGCGAGCCGCTGCCGGGGTTGTTCACCGTGCAGGGCTACCGCCAGGTATTCCTCGCCGCCAGCCTGGCGCAGAGCACCACCCTGGCCGAGGAACGCTGGGTACTGGGCCGCGCGCCGGGCGAGGCGGGCGATGCCCGGCGCCTGGCCGACGATGTGCAGCAGCTCTACTACCAGGATTACATCCGTCACTGGGATGCCCTGCTCGACGACCTGGACTTCGTGCCGATCACCAGTGTCGGCCAGGCCGCTGACGTGTTGCGCGTGTTGTCCGGGCCGGCCTCGCCGATGAAGCTGCTGCTGCAGGCGGCGGCCCGTGAAACCAACCTGGCGCAGCCGACCACCCTCGACAAGGCCCAGGACAAGGCCCAGCAGGCCGGTGTCGACCAGCTGCGTCAGCGCCTTGGCGGGCTGCTCGGCGACGCGCCGCTGCCGGTCGACAGCCCCGCTGCACGCACGCAGGACCCGGTGACCGCGCACTTCGCCGAGCTGGCCACGCTGGTCGGCAGCGGCGAAGGCCAGCCCGCCGCCATCGACGGCTTGCTCACCGACCTCAATGCGCTCTACGTGCAGGTCAGCGCCATGGTAGGGGCCAGCGGCGACGCCTTGCTCGGCGAGGCCAAGAACCAGGCCCAGGCCGCGGCGCAACGGGTGGCCCTGGGCGCGGCACGCCAGCCCAAGGTGGTGCAGAACCTGGTCAGCTCGGTACTTGGCTCGACCCACGGCATCGTCATGGGCGGGGTGCGCAACCAGCTCAATGCCGCCTGGGCCAGCGAAGTGCTGAATGTCTACCGCCAGTCGCTCAGCGGCCGCTACCCGCTGGTGGCCGGCAGTGCGCGTGACGCCACGCTGGAAGACTTCGGCCAGTTCTTCGGCGTCGGCGGGGTGATGGACAACTACTTCCGCAAGTACCTGCAACCCTACGTCAATACCTCCAGCACACCGTGGAGCTGGCAGCCAGGCGCGGCGCAGAAGCTGGGCATCGGCAGCAACGTGCTGTACACCTTCCAGCGCGCGGCGACCATCCGCGATGCCTTCTTCCGCAGCGGCAACGGCCTGCAGCCAAGCGTGCGTTTCGAACTCAAGCCGGTGGCGATGGACGCGAGCATCACCCAGTTCCTGCTCGACCTCGACGGCCAGCAAGTCAGTTACGACCACGGCCCGAGCCGTCCGGTGGCGCTGCAGTGGCCCAACCCCAACAGCATCGGCGTGGTCCGCCTGTCGATCGCGCCGCCAGCGGCCAGCGGCCGTTCGGGGCTGACGGTGGAAGGCCCCTGGGCGTGGTTCCGCCTGCTCGACCAATCCGACCTGGTGGCCGGCAGCTCGCCAGAGCGCTTCAACCTGCGCTTGCGCGTGGAGGGCGCCAGCGTGTCCTATGAACTGCGCGCCAGCAGTGCCTTCAACCCGTTCCGCAGCCGAGTGGTCAGCGGTTTCAGCCTGCCGGAGCATCTGTGAACGACGTCGGTTTCTACGGAAAACTGGCCTGCCGCGGCGACTTCGTCAGCCGCGGCCTGCCGCAGACCTTCATCCAGCCCTGGGACCAGTGGCTGGCCGCCGGTATCCAGGCCAGCCAGCAGGCGCTTGGCGAGGGCTGGCTACAGGCCTACCTGGTCAGCCCGTTGTGGCGCTTTGCCCTGGCACCCGGGGTATGTGGCCCGGATGCGGTGGTCGGCGTACTGATGCCGAGCATCGACCGGGTCGGGCGCTATTTTCCGCTGAGCGTGGCGCAGGTACTGGAACCCGGCGTGGCGCTCGCCGGCATCGTCGGCGGTGCCGATGACTGGTTCGAAGCGGTCGAGGCGGCGTTGCTGGGCACGCTGGAAGCGGATGCGTCGTTCGAGCGTTTCGAGGCGGCCTTGCAGCCGTTCAGCCAGGCCAGGCCGCTGCTGCAGGGGCCCCGGGTGGCCGTGGGCGGGTTGCAGCGGCTGGACGGCGTTACCCCGCAGGGCCGGGCACTGGCCTTGGCCGAATGCGCCTGCCAAGGCATGAGCCTGTGGTGGGGGCAGGGCAGCGAGCGAATCGCCCCTGGCCTGCTGCGTAGCCAGGGCCTGCCGCGCAGCGACCAGTTCGCCGCGTTCCTGCTCGGCAGCGAGGCGCAACCCGCATGAACCGCGTGCACTACAGCGCGGCCAGCTACAGCCATGTGGGCATGGTCCGCAAGATCAACGAAGACGCCTGCCTGGAGCTGACCTGGGATGGCCTGTGGGCCGTTGCCGACGGCATGGGCGGGCATGCCGCCGGAGACTACGTGAGCAGCCTGGCGGTGGACAGCCTGCGCCAGTTGCCGCTCATCGATGGGCTGGAGGATTTCGCCCAGGCCTTGCGCGACACACTGGCCCGGGTCAACCGCGTGGTGCGTGAGGAAACCCTGCGCCGGGGCGTGGCGATGATGGGCAGCACGGTGGTGCTGCTGGCCGCACGCGGCGACCGGGCCGTGGGCTTGTGGGCCGGTGACAGCCGCCTGTATCGCCTGCGCGATGGCCGCATCGAACGCCTGTCGCATGACCACAGCTACGTCCAGGAACTGCAGGACAGCGGCCTGCTCAACGAGGCCGAAGCGCGCGTGCACCCGCGCGGCAACATCGTCACCCGCGCCATCGGCGTGGAGGACCAGCTCGAACTGCAGGCGGTGAACGTGCAGGTACAGCCCGGCGATACCTACCTGCTGTGCAGCGACGGCTTGAACAAGACTGCCGAAGACCACGAGATCGCCGACGTGCTCGGCCACGCCGACCCCTACCAGGTGGTCCGCAGCCTGGTGCACCTGGGGCTGACCCGTGGCGCCCCCGACAACATTACCGCCGTGGTGGTGAAGGCGAATTGAAGAGCACCCTGAACATGCAGATCCCCGGATTCGACATCGACAGCGAAATTGGCCAGGGCGCCATGGCCAGCGTCTACCTGGCGACCCAGCGCTCGCTGCAGCGCAAGGTGGCGCTGAAGGTGATGGTCGCGAGCCTTGCCGCCGACCCTACCTTCTGCGAGCGCTTCCTGCGCGAAGGGCGCACCCTGGCGCGGCTGGCGCATCCGCACATTGCCACCATCCATGACATTGGTAATGTCGGCGAGCTGTACTACATGGCCATGGAGTACCTGCCCAGCGGGACCCTCAAGGAGCGCATCGCTGCCGGGCTTACCCCTGAGCAGGGCTTGCTGTACGTGCGGCAGATCGCCCAGGCGCTGGGTTATGCCCACGCCCAGGGGCTGGTGCACCGCGACGTGAAACCGGCCAACATCCTGTTCCGTGCCGACGGCACGGCGGTGCTCTCCGACTTCGGCATCGCCAAGTCGCTGGATGACCGCACCCAGTTCACCCAGGCCGGCTTCGCCGTCGGCACCCCCAGCTACATGAGCCCGGAGCAGGCGCGCGGCATGGACATCGACGGCCGCGCCGACCTGTATGCGCTTGGCGTGGTGCTGTACGAGATCCTCGTCGGCGAGCTGCCCTACCGGGGCACCGATGCCTTGTCGACTGCGCTGGCCCACCTGACCGAGCCGTTGCCGGAACTGCCGATCGAGCATGGGCGCTATCAGGACATCCTGCGCGGGCTGCTGGCCAAGGACCCTGAACAACGCTTCGCCGATGCCGCGGCGTTGCTGGCTGCACTCGACCGCCTGCCAGCCGACAGCGCGGACAGCACGGTGATCCGGCCGTTGCCGGTCGCGCTGCCGGGCAAGGCCGAGCTGGGTGGGCTGACACCAGTGTCCATCGATATCCCGCAGGCCACGGCAACGCCGGTCGCTGTACCTGAACCTGCGCCAAAGCCGGCGCCGACCCGGCCCGCTGCGCCGCCGCAACCCGCCTCGGGCAAGCCGGCCAAGGCCATACTGGCCGTGGCCATCGCCGCGGCGCTGGGCCTGGGCGCGACCTTCTTCTGGTTGCGCTCTGGCAATGAGCAAGCGGTTGCGCAACCACCGCTGGCGCAAACCGCGAGCGACCCGCTGCCACCGACCGCGCCGCCGCCAGCGGCCAGCGAAGACGGCCGGCCGTTGTTGATGCCAGGCAAGAAAACCCTGTTCCAACGCGTGCTGAGCAAGCCCGAAGCGCAATTGCTGGCCCGCCCCGGCTACAGCACGGGTGAGCCGCTGCCGGCGTTCTCGGTGCTGTACGTGTACCAGCGCAAGGACATCGACGGCCAGCCATGGCTGGAAGTGGGTGCTTCCAGCAGCGGCCAGCGCGACGGCTGGTTGCCGGCGGCACAAACTAGCGACTGGAAGCAAAGCCTGGTGCTGAAATTCACCGAGCGTTCCGGCCGTTCGCCAGTGATGTTCATGCGCCAGGCCGAAGACCTGCAGCAACTGCTCGACGACACCGGCAAGGCCCGTGCCGACCTGCTCAAGGCGCAGAGCCAGCCCGACCAGGTACCCCAGGTGCTGGCCCTGGAACCGGCCGCCAGCGCGGTGCCACAGAACCAGTTCTACCTGATGCCGATCTTCGACTACCGGGAAAGCTTCGGCGCTGATGGCCAGCCGGTGCAGTTGCTCAATGTCGCTTCCATCGACCCTGGCAGCAGCGCCCGCAGCCAGGCGGTCACGGCTGCCGGCGCGGCGGTGGCGACGGACAACCGCTTCCGTACTGGTATCGTCCTGGTGGTCGACACCTCGGTGTCGATGCAACCCTACATCGACCGCGTGCGCCAGGTGGTCAGCGAACTGCAGGCACAACTGGCCGCACGCGGCGAACTGGACAACGTCAGCTTCGGTCTGGTGGGCTTTCGCAACAGCGTCAAGCGCACACCGGGCCTGGACTACCTGAGCAAGACCCTGGTCAGCCTGGAGGAGGGCCGCGACCCGGCGCGCTTCCTCAAGGCCGCGGCGCAGGTCAAGGCCACCAGCGTTTCCAGCCACTCGTTCAATGAGGATGCCTTTGCCGGGGTGATGCAGGCCGTGGAAGGCATGGACTGGTCGGGCTATGGCGGGCGCATCGTCCTGCTGGTCAGCGATGCTGGCGCCCTGCGCAAGAACGACCCGTACAGCAGCACCCAGATGAACGAGGCCGAGGTGCGCCAGGCCGCGCTGAGCAAGCAGATCAAGATCTACGCCCTGCACCTGCGCACCCCCGCCGGGGTGAACAACCATGGCTCGGCCGAAAGCCAGTACCGCGTGCTCACCGCCGACAGCAACCCGCAGATCGGCGACCTGTACGTGGGCGTGCCGGGCGGCGATGTGGGCGCCTTTGGCGAGCGCGTGCGCGAGATCGGCTCGACCTTCGCCGAGCTGGCGCACCAGGTGCGTGAGCAGCAGCCACAGCCAGTACCGCAGTTGGCCACGGGCGCAAGCCTGGCGGCCAAGTCGCAGGCGATCGGCTATGCCATGCACATGGACTTCCTCGGCCGCCACGCTGCCAGCCAGGCGCCGCAGCTGGTCAGCGCCTGGGCTGCCGACCGCGACCTGACCAACCCGGCACTGCCGAGCCTGCAGGTGTGCGTGATGCTGACCAAGTTGCAGCTCAATGACCTGCAGCAGTCACTGAAGCTGATCGTCGACGCTGCGCGCAAGACCCGCAGTTCGCCCGGTGATTTCTTCAACGAAATCGCCAGCGCCAGTGCCTACATGAGCCGCGATCCGGGTGCCTTGCGCAAAGGCGCCAACCTGGCCCAGGGCGGGGTGCTGGGCGAATACCTCGAGGGCCTGCCATACCGCAGCAAGTCGCTGAGCATGACCGAGGACCTGTGGTTGTCGCTGTCGGTGGCCGAGCAAGAGGACTTCATCGACGAACTGGACTCGAAGATCCGCCTGTACGAAACCTTCCACAACGACATGGCCAACTGGGTGCGCTTCGGCAAGGCCGAGCCGGGCGACGCCCTGTACCGTGTCCCACTGTCGACGCTGCCGTGATGATCAGCCTGCATGGGGTGCGCAAGACGCGCGGGCACGGCGCCCAGCGCTACAGCCTGCAGATCGACCGGCTGCAGCTGGCGGCTGGGGCACGGGTGGCGCTGGTCGGCCCCAGCGGCTGCGGCAAGAGCACCTTGCTCGACCTGCTGGCACTGGTACTGGCACCGGATGCCGCCGAGGGCTTCGTCTTTGCTGGCGCCGATGTGGCTGGCCTGTGGCGCCAGCGCCGTCTCGACCAGCTGGCGGCGCTGCGCAGCCGCCAGCTGGGCTATGTGCTGCAGGCCGGCGGCTTGCTCGGCTTCCTCGATGTGCGGGGCAATATCCGCCTGCCGCGGCAGCTGTTGGGGTTGGGCGAGGACGGCAGCGTCGAACGCCTGGCCGAGGCGCTGGATGTGCATGACCAGTTGGCCAAGAAGCCTGCCGCGTTGTCGCTGGGGCAACGCCAGCGGGTCAGCTGCGCCCGGGCCCTGGCGCATGCGCCGGCGTTGCTGCTGGCCGACGAGCCTACCGCAGCGCTGGACCCGGTGAACGCCGAGCGGGTCATGCAGTTGCTGCTGCGCGAGGCCCAGGCGCGCCATGTAACCTGCGTGCTCGCCACCCATGACGAAGCGCTGGCGCGCCAGGCCGGGCTGGACGTGCTGCGCATGGCCTGCCGGCGCGATGCCGACGGCGGCGTCACCGCCAGCCTGGTGCAGGCCGTCTGATGCGCCCGTGGCTGATCGCCGGGCTGGCCTGGCAGGACTACCGCAACGATGCGCGGCTGTCGGCGTGCAGCGTGCTGGCGCTGGTTGCGGTGATCGCCCCCTTGCTGGTGCTGTTCGGGCTTAAGTTCGGCCTGGTCGGCAGCCTGACCGAGCGGCTGCAACGCGACCCGAGTGTGCGCGAAATCATTCCCCTGGGCGGTGGCCGTTTCCATGCCGATTTCATCCAGGCCCTGGCCCAGCGACCGGACGTTGCCTTCGCCATTGCGCGAACCCGGCAGATCGCCGCCACTGCCGAGCTGTTGCTGCCTGCCCAAGGGCGCGCGGTGACCGTCGAGATGCTGCCGACCGCTGCCGGTGACCCTTTGTTGCAACAGGTGCCGCCACCACAGGGCCTGCAGCAGGTGGTATTGAGTTTTACCGCTGCCGAGAAGCTCGGTGCCGCTGCCGGTGATGAGTTGCAGGCCAGCTTCAGCCGCCAGCAGGCCGGCCAGGTGCAGTGGCGCCAGACGCGCCTGCAGGTGGCCGCGGTGCTGCCGCTGGCGGCGTTCGAGCGCGATGGCCTGTTCGCGTCGCTGGCCCTGCTCGAAGCGGTCGAGGATTACCGCGACGGGCGCGCTGTGCCGGCGCTGGGCTGGCCGGGCGAGGCCGCAGGCAGCGATGCCGGGCGGATCTACCCGGCGTTTCGCCTGTATGCGCGGGGGCTGGCCGATGTCGAGCCGCTGCGCGCCTATTTTGCCGAACGCAAATGGCTGGTATCGACCCAGGCGGCGCAGATCGCCCAGGTGCAGGCCCTCAGCCGCAACCTCGACCTGGTGTTCTGGATCATCACCAGCCTGGCCGTGGCTGGCGCCGTGGCCGCCATCGCCGCTGGCGCAGTGGCGGCCGTCCAGCGCAAGCAGCGCGAGCTGGCGGTGCTGCGCCTGCTGGGGTTCGGTACGGCCGCGCTGCTGCTGTTCGTGGTGCTGCAGGCGCTGTACAGCGGCGTGCTGGCGGCGGCAGTTGCCGGCGGCCTGTACCTGCTGGCCGAGCAGGGCCTCAACCGGATCTTCACCCAGGTGCCCGGCGAGTACGCCAGCCACCTGTTGCCGATGCATTACTTCGTTGCGTTGTCTGCGGTGCTGCTGGCCAGCGCCGCCGCTGCTGCCGTGGGCGGCTGGCGGGTGACGCGCATCGATGCCAGCCAAGGAATCCGTGATGTCTGAACTTCGCCTCGGGGCTGCGGCCCTGCTTCTGACCACGCTGGGCCTGGCGGCCTGTTCGCCGGGCGCCGAGGAGCTGCCGGCCAAGCCGGCCAAGCCAGTCGACACCGCTGCGGCCAGCGCCCCGGCAGCGGCGGTGGATACCAGCAAGCTGGACAACCCCAAGCCCTTGCCCGGTGACGTCAGCCTGCCGCTGCCGTGCGGCGGCGAGCTGGTGCTGCGCAGCGTCTACGTATTGGCCCAGGGCAGCCTGGACGACCGCGAGGTCAACCTTGGCTACCCGTTCAGCGAAGGCGAGGCCGGCTACCAGCAGTCGTTCATTTCCGGGTACCGGCGTGACTTCATCAATGGCCAGTTCAGCCTCCAGGACCTATCCCCCGAGTGGCAGAAGGCGGTCGCTCCCAGCCTGCCCAAGCTCGACCAGGCCGGCCCGCTCAAGCCGATGATGTATTTCATCGGCAAGTACGAGGTCAGCGCCCGCCAGTATGCCCAGGTAATGGCCCAGGCCCAGTCGCTGGCCAGCGGCGAGGCGGCGCCGGCCTGCCAGCCCGATACCACCGCGGCCGGGCGCCTGCCCAAGGTCAAGCTGTCGCGCTTCGAGGCCGAACGCTTTGTCGCGGTCTACAGCGCCTGGCTGCTCAAGTATCACCGCGACCTGCTGCCGGTCAGTGGCCGGGGCAGCAAGGCCGAGGACGGCGGGATCGGTTTCGTGCGCCTGCCCACTGAAGTGGAGTGGGAGTTCGCTGCCCGTGGCGGTTCTGCGGTAAGCCGCCAGGAACTGGAAGGGCGGCTGTTCCCGCGCAAGGGCCAGGGCAGTGACAGCGACGGGCCGCTCAGCGACTGGGCAGTGTACAACCAGGTGGCTGGCGGCACCGGCCAGGCGGCACGGCTGATGCCGATCGGCACCCGGCTGCCGAACCCGCTGGGGCTGTTCGATGTGATCGGCAATGCTGCGGAAATGGTCCAGGAGTCGTTCCAGCTGGTGCACGCCGGCCGCCTGCAGGGCGCCTACGGCGGCTTCGTGGTCAAGGGCGGCAACTACCTGGAAGGCGAGGGCACGCTGTTCACCGGCATGCGCCGCGAGTACCCGCTGTTTGGCGCCGACGGTACCGAGCAGCGCAACGAGACCACCGGCTTCCGGATTGCCATCGGGGCCCTGGCGGCGCCCCGTTCGCGTTACCAGGAACTGTTCGAGCAGTGGCAGAAGCAAGGGCGCCTGGCCAGCCTGACCGACGACATCGATGCCGCCGAGGACCCGACCAAGCGCCTTGACAGCATCATCGCCGCCACCAGCGACCCGCGCCAGCAGGCCGAGCTGGGGCTGGTCAACGAAGAGCTCAAGCGCAGCGTGTCGCTGATCGGCCGCCAGCGCGAAGAGGCAGCCGGCAACCTGATCCAGTCCGCCGCCTTGGTGGCCGAGACCATCAACAACTACAACATCCGCCTGACCAACCTGCGCAACACCCAGGCCGAGGCCCAGGCGCGTGGCGACCAGACCACCGTGCGCATGTATGCCGCGGCCATCAGCAACGGCCGCGCTGCGCTCGACGGCGCGGTGGCGATCTACATCGACAACCTGGCCAGCGGCACGCGCTACACCGATGCGGTGATCCAGGCGCAGTTCCAGCGGGTCAAGGAAGAACTCAATCGCAAGCCGGTCCTGGGCCAGAGCCTGGTGAGCCGCGCGACCCTGTTCGTTCGCCACGTTGGGGAGTACCGCCAGAACCGGCGGGCCGACCCGGCGACGATCCTCAAGGAGCTCCTGGCATCGGCCGCCGCGCGGCCTTCGTAGTGGCTTCTGCCTGACGCAAGCGCGGGGTGGCATGAGGCCCCCCGTTTTAACCACCCACGTGAGAGAGTGACATGTTCAAGACCATCTTCACGGCTTCCCATGCCCGTTCCGCCCTGCTGCTCGCCGCAGGTTTCAGCACTGTCCTGATGGCGGGCTGCTCCAGCTCACCTGTGTCCAAGGTGGGTGCCACGACCAAGGTGGAGTACTACCCGAGCTGCTACGAGCCTGTGCAGCACCTGCGCTCCACTGACGGCGACATGACCCGCTCGGTAGCGACCGGCGCCGTCATCGGTGCCCTCGGCGGTGCCCTGACCGGCGCCTTGGTCGACGGCGACAACCGCGGCCGCAACGCTGCCATCGGTGCGGCGGGCGGTGCCCTGGTGGGCGGCGCGGCCGGTTACTACACCGAGCGCCAGAAGCAGATCAGCGACGACAAGCAGCGCATTGCCTCGTACGCCACTGACATCGACAAGAGCGCCGCCGACCTGGACCGCACCACGGCCTATGCCAAGGCTTCGCAGAGCTGCTACCAGCGTGAATTCACCAGCCTGATCGAAGGCCGCAAGGCCAACCGCATCAACGACACCGAAGGGCGCAAGCGCCTGGCCGAGATCGTCTCCGGCCTGCAGGAGTCGAACAAGCTGCTGGCCACCGTCAACGGCCGCGTCGCGGAAAACCTCGACAACTACACCCAGGCCTACGAGCAGGACCTCAAGCAGGTGGGTGTGGCCCGTACCGACGTAGCGACCGTGGCTGAACCGCCGAAGACCACCACTGGCAAGAAGAAGACCCAGGCCGTCAAGGTGAACAAGAACGTACCGCAGGAGGCGGTCGCCACCGAGAAGACCCTGCAGAAGGCCACGACCAAGAAAGCCGAGGCCCAGCAGGTGGCCAATGCTGGCGTCGACCAGGTCAACAAGATGTGCCGCAGCCCCGACATGGGTGACTGGGCGCCGGTGCCTTGCCCGAACGTGTAACCCACGCTCCGTTGCGCTTGCGCCGGTGCGCGTGCTGCCCCAGGCAGGTCGCCTGACCTGCACGGGGCGTGCGTGGGCCGGCGCAGCGGCTTTCGAATCAAGGAGAGTTGTCGTGACCGACCTGATGTCCGGCGTCCTCGGCGGCTACCAGCAGCAAATGGCCCGCCAGCGGCTGCTGTTGACCGTCGACCAGCAGAAGTTGTTCAGGGCCATCGATTCCGACCCGGGTATCGTTGGCGCGGGTGTTGTCTACATCGATGCCCAGTACAACGTGATCGTCCTGCGCGAATTCAAGCCGATCTGCAGCATCGCGCCCAAGCGCGTGATCCTGCAGGAGGCGCCACCATACAAGTCACCTGAACAGTTCATGACTCAGCTGCAGACCGGCGCACGTGAGCGCAAGGTGATGGCAGAGGCCGTGAACGCCAGTTTGAGTTGCCTGTCGGCCTACCTGGGTTGGGTCGTCATGTTCAGCGGCACCATTGCCGTGCCCTTCACTGCCGGCGCCAGCATGGTGTTGACGGCGGTCGGTTATGCCGCCGCAGCGGCCGGGACCGGGCAGTGCATGATGGGCGGGTACCGGGTGTTCAACGAAGTGTTCGACCCTGGGCAGAACGACTGGCTCGACAGTAACGACACGGTGCAGACGGTAATGAGCATCCTCGACGGCGTAGCGCTGGCCGGTGTGGGCGCATCGAGCCTGAACACCGTGCGTTTCCTGCAGGCACGCAAAGCGGCGACCGGCAAGGGCTGGCGAGAGCTGTTCCAGAGCCTGTCGCGGCAGCAGCGCAAGGCCCTGGCCGAGGAACTTCTGCAGATCAAGCACCCGTCGCTCACCGCCAAGCAGCTGAAGCTGAAGCAAGCGGCGGGTGCCGCGATCAAGCGTTTCACCCCGACCCAAATCCAGCACGCCACGCGTACCTTGATCAAGGACTCGATTGGCGGCTTGTCGGGTTTTGCCAGCAGTAGCTTCGTGCAGTCGGTTGCCGTGGGGCTTTATGAGGAAATTGACGAATGACCCATGGCCAGGAACTGCAAGCATTCCTTTCCCGTTATTTCGGCGTGTTCATCGCCGAGTTCATGCTGTCCTGCTTTGCCATTGGCGGCTGTGTTTCACTGGTGTTCTCCACCTGGCTGCGCAGCCCGGACCGGTCGCTGTCGGTGCTGGTCCTGACGCTGGCAGGGGGGCTGAGCGCCGCTTCGCATATCGCCATGGTGCGAGGCTATGGCTGGGGCGTACGCGGGCTGGTCGGCCTGAACGCGCTGGCCGTGTTGGCCGCTTTGCCCAGCTACGCTTACCGGCCGCACATGGGCGGCTATGTTTCGGTTTTGCTGTTCGGGCTGCTGGCCTTGCTGGTGATCAATAGCCAGCGCTACCGGGAAATGCGCGTGCGCCTGGTGGGCTACCGGGAAACCCGCAGGGCCAACCGCCAGGCGGCAAAAGCCGGCAAATGATGGCTCAGCGCTGCTGTAACGAGGCTTGTGAATGAATGTGCGCCGAATACGTAGCGGGTTCGCTGCTTTGCTGTTGCCCTTGCTCGTTGCTTGCAACGGGCACAAGGTCGAGCGCGTCGTGGTTTATGAAAACAACGTCCATCACTGGCGTATCGAGCACGTGGTGGAGCAGAACTGGCCGGTGGGGCCTCGCCAGTATTATCAGGTGTTTCTCAAGGACCGCCTGCTGATCCTGCCGGCCAATGTGTTCAACGACGAGCGCGACATTAGTGAGTTCGTTGCTGCGGGCGGTTTCGACATCAGCAACTGGCGCAACGACACGATCATCGTGGCGTTCGAGAACGTGCAAAAGCGCGAAGGTGGCAACGAGCATTTTGTCCGCTCGCTGATGATCACCCCGGAGTACAAGGAAGGGGAGGTGATACTGACCGACATGGCGACCCATATGCAGATCGTGGTGCAGCGGGTGGAGCCGGTTGGGGAGGGGAAGTAGCAGGTCGGCGGTGGCTGTAGGCGGACAAATGTATTGTAATGACGGACGTCTCAGCAGGAAGGGCTGGCCCATGGCTTCGATCGACAACCGCGTGGACGATGAACTCAAGGCCCGCGCTTGCATAGAACTTAAGCGCTCCAAGACCAAGTCCCCCGATGAGGACGATAAAGTGCTTATCGCCAGAGTGGAAAAGCGCCTTGCTTCCCCGCTGCGTGTGAAGGTTCGACTCGACGACTTGTAACTCGCTATGGCATCGGCTGCGCCATTGTTCGCGGCCACGGCCGCTCCCACAGGTACAGCGTGAGCCCGAAGCCCGCGCAGTACCTGTGGGAGCGGGCAAGCCCGCGAAGCAGACGACGCGGTGCATGGCACCGGCTGCGCCGGTGTTCGCGGCCACGGCCGCAGGGATCGCGTAATCAGCGAATCTGCACCCTACCTGTGGGAGCGGGTTCACCCGCGAATAGGCCCGCCCAGGCAAACCCGCCGCTTGAACCCCATGCAACCGCAGCGCCCGTTGCGCGCATTCCCGCCAACTAAACTTCGACATGGGTCAGCCACCAGCGCAAATGGCGATTCTCCGGAACATGATGATGCGCCAGCAAGGTATAGGCCCCGGACTCGCTGACCATCGTGGTCTCTTGGTACTGACCGTAGCGCAGCAGCTGAACGTTGCGGTACTGATCCGGGTCGAGCTTGCGAATGTATTGTTCGTCGAAGAAGCGAGCGCTCAGCCGGCCGAGTTCGTGGGCGCAGAACCAGGCTTGGGATTCGAGCCAGAGGGTGTGGAGGGGGCGGTTGTGGCGGGTGAAGAGGGTGGGGGTACGGTACATGTTTGGCCATCCTGATGTGGGAGAGCCGTTTCTGACGGGAACGGGATGCCGCTATGTGAGCGTTCTTAAGCGCCTGGAAACACGATCTCGATGGTGAACGCCAGGCAATGCCGTAGTTTGTAGGACACTGTATTGGCGCTTTCGCTGGCACAGGCTTACACCTGCTAGCCGGAAATCCGGCCAGGATCGCGACAAGATAACTATCATTTTTGCCAGTTGTCTTCATCTTCGTCCAGGCGCTTCATGGGACCTCATGCCGACCCTGGAAGGACGCCTGTCATGCTGTTCACCGAAGCCAACTTCAGGAAGTTTTTCAAAGGCCAGGACACCATCACTGTCAATGGAGTGACGGGGAAGTTCGTGGAGGCAACAGCGTCTGCTGTCAAAATACAGGCCAATAAGGCGCCGGAAGTTGCCTACACCGACATCACTGCGGTGCCCCAGCTCGAGCAGAGGGTGCAGGAATTTACGAAGCAGATCGCGCTCATCCTTGCGTCGGGGGCAGAGCGCGTTGAACAAAAAGACTGGAAAGCCCTGACCCCTGCATCCGGCCCGGTGTTGGTTGATCTCATCTACGGAACCGGCGCATCTGCCTACGCGTACTGCATATTCGGATATGTAACCATCAACCCCGTAATCGGTGAGCATGAATTCGTATTCAGTCTGGATGCCAAACAATCCCAGACTTTCGAGGCGCTCAAAAAACAGTATGACCCCTTGCAGAAATGGGGCGCATGGGATGGCCAGCACACGTTGTTCAGCCAAGTGAGCAATGTGTATCTGCTAAAGGCGTTGGTGACCAAGCCAGCTCCCAACCCAGGGGTTGGAACCGGTTGGGTTCGCCATGCAACGATCGATGCTACGTTGGCGACCGGCACCTACCCTCGCTGGATCACTGTGCTCGACGACAGCACTGGCGCCCCCATGCCCGGCTCGCCCCTGATTTTCGACCTCACAGGCCATAACACCCCAGACAAATGGCCTGCATTCATCCGCGACCAGCTTAACGCATCGCTTTTGGGCAATTATCTGCGCCTGGGCACCGATGACTCACCCGATGGTCCGTTCGGCCCTGAAGACAGTGGCACATTCTGGCGCGCTGATGTGCCGCTGCGCATTGCGCTTGGGCATCTGGTTGATGACCGGGTAGCCCGCGTGCTGCATACCGCTGACGGGAAAGCCGCCAGCATTGCCCAGGTTCTTCAGGAGTGTGTTCAACCTCCACCTGGCGGCACTGGCACGCGGGTGGTGGAAATCTGTCTTCGTGATGGCCCCAGTAATAACCCGATCAAATCTTGGCCCTGCGTTCTCGACTACACCACCGACGAAGACAACCTGCTCGGGCGTATCGATGCATTTGTGGAAAGCGTGAACGCTCACCTGCCTGTACAAGCGTTCTTCCGCAAGACCGGCGACCGAGACGAGGTTGAAGCACACAAGAAAGACTGGTCAGTACTCTTGCGTACCACCTTGAAGCTCAAGCTGACGGTGCGCCAGGCAACTTGGGTACGCCATGCAACGATCGATGCTAAGTTGGCGACCGGCACCTACCCTCGCTGGATCACTGTGCTCGACGACGACACTGGCGCCTCCATGCCCGGCTCGCCCCTGATTTTCGACCTCAAAGGCCATAACACCCCAGACAAATGGCCTGCATTCATCCGCGACCAGCTTAACGCATCGCTTTTGGGCAATTATCTGCGCCTGGGCACCGATGACTCACCCGATGGTCCGTTCGGCCCTGAAGACAGTGGCACATTCTGGCGCGCTGATGTGCCGCTGCGCATTGCGCTTGGGCATCTGGTTGATGACCGGGTAGCCCGCGTGCTGCATACCGCTGACGGGAAAGCCGCCAGCATTGCCCAGGTTCTTCAGGAGTGTGTTCAACCTCCACCTGGCGGCACTGGCACGCGGGTGGTGGAAATCTGTCTTCGTGATGGCCCCAGTAATAACCCGATCAAATCTTGGCCCTGCGTTCTCGACTACACCACCGACGAAGACAACCTGCTCGGGCGTATCGATGCATTTGTGGAAAGCGTGAACGCTCACCTGCCTGTACAAGCGTTCTTCCGCAAGACCGGCGACCGAGACGAGGTTGAAGCACACAAGAAAGACTGGTCAGTACTCTTGCGTACCACCTTGAAGCTCAAGCTGACGGTGCGCGAAATCGATGAGCCCAGGGAGGCAATGCGTGCCGTCTCGAGACCCTACGCGATCACCACCCAAAATGACGGTTTTCTCCCCGACATGAGCGACTTTTCGCTTGAGCGGCTCGGCAGTATCGAGACTGGCTGGAGCGCCAGCAGCACGATCAAGGCCGGCCGTGCATTGGTCGAAGGCGAAGTGCTGAGTGCCTTTCTCATCGACCGGCTGAGTGGTGACATACGCAAGATCGATTACACGGCGCAAAAGGGCAAGCTCTCCATCAGCCAGTGGCCAAAAGCCTTTGCCGACCATCTAGCGGCGGCAGGTGAACCGATCACCGCCGGTGGCTGGAGTGCTGACAACACCTTTTCAACGGCGAGCGAACCCCTTCGCCTATGGAGCCCTTCACGTTATCGCGCCTTCAGCACTGCGCCATTTGCCGCCAACATCGTGCAGGCCCTGGCCTGCGACGAGTCGTTCAGCCCGAGGCAGGGCGACACGCTTTGCCTGCAAGTACTCGGGAGTTGGGCGTGGGATTACCTGCCGGGTGGGCAGGCGGTGCGCAAGGATAGGCCTTTGCGCAGGCTGGCCGGGAGGCAGCCATGGCTGGAGCAAGAAGCCTTGGGGACCCAAGATGATCAGGTTCCAGTCGATACACAGGCAAATGTTTTCGCTGTCCAATGGGACTACAGCGATCTTAAGTTTTTTCCCAGACACTATGATTTTGTGTACAAGGTATTAAGAACCCTTCAGAAGGTGGACTCAAAAAAACCACATGATAGATCAAAAGTAGTTTTTGTGGGAGACACTTATTATGATGTAAACACTATTGGCAAGGCCCTTCTTTCAATCAAAAAAGCGGCCGGTGAAGTCATGCTTGAAGTTGATAGCTACCGACTGATGAAATTCATCCAAACCCTAGCCAAACTAAAGGACTCGGAGGGTTTGACAGACGCAATAATATACAACGACCCTGAACGGTCGCCCTTCATAAGGCCCATTCCAGAGGACATCCACAAAGCGCCTCCCATCAAAGACATATTTGATATATATGCATGTTTCTTCCCTGCATGTTTCTTCCCTATGGAACCAATCAATCAAGAAACAAAAGCCCCCACTGCTGCTGAGCTTGAAGAGACAGTTCAGCAAGTGCTATGGGGATCAAAGTCTTCTCAAGCCTATTCAGTTGAGTCTCTAGCCTTGGAAGACCAAGAGGTAAAAACAATCGAGCAACAAGGCTTGGGCTCTCACTGCCTGTCGAAGCGAACAACCACCCGCACGGCCAAATCCAACGGCACTTTCGAACACTCGGTGCAATGGGCGGATCACGCCAGCACCCAGCACCTGCAACTCGACCAAAAATACGACGCCAACGGTCATATCACCTACCACGCCCGCACCGTGGGCAAGCAGACCCTGGCCTACTCGCTCGAACGCGACCTTCTCGGCCGGGTAACCAAAGTCACCCGGCCGGATGCCAGCACGATCGAGCGCACCTACCACGGCTTCAGCAACCAGGTCACCCAGCTGACCGTCGACGGCAAGGTCATTGCCACCCAGACAGTGACCGACCCCGGCAAGCTGAAAACCCGAAAAGTAGGCAGCCGCGAATACGGGCTAAACGACCAGACCGTGACGCTGCCCGACAAAACCCAGCTGCAGACACTGCGCGATGCCAACGGCACACGCTTCGAGGCCAATGGCCGCGCACTGTTCAGCCAGACGAACAAGGACGGCGTGGCAGAACTGAAGGCCGCGCCCAGCGAAACCGGCATCGGCTGGCAACACACCCTCATCAGCGCCCAGGTGCCCGGCCGCCGGCAGACCGTGGAAAAAACGCCACGCGGCACGCTGCGGGGCAGCGAATGGCAAACCCTGCGTGGGCAGAGCATCGCTGCCCTGCGCGCAGACGGCCGCACCCAACGGGTGTTTGTCGACGGCGAAGGACGGCTGCTGCGCAGCTGCCAGGAGCACCAGGATGTGCTGTACCGCTACGACGAGCTTGGCCGCCTGCAGGCGCGCCAGGTGCACGCACTGACCGGTGCCGGGCAGTGGCAGGTGCACAGTGAACGGGACGGTTTCAACCGCGAAGGCACTGATGGATGATGCTGAGTTAGGTATGCAGCATTGATGGGCTGGGGGCGGATATTGGCAACAGCCGGTATTGTGAAGCTTGCTATCCGCCCCTGCCTTGTCACTTGAGCTTTACGTTCTTGGCATAATGCTTGTCGCCCCGTTTCTCAACATCGAACGTCACCTCGTCGCCGTTCTTCAAATTCAAAGAACCCACCGCCTCACGCTCCAGGATGACATCGTCTTCATCAATCTCATAATCCAGGAAACCTGCTTTGAGGGTGGTGTTGTACATCTTCACCTTCGCAACCTTTCGGGTACTCATGCTTATCGCTCCTCACGGATGCAACGCGTTTGTGAAGCGCCAGTCTTGATCCATCACACAGAAATGGAAACTGGCATTTTTGCCAGTTGCCGATCGCCCATTTGGGCAACCGGCAAACGCCCTGACCTCAAGCCAACAGATGTCCACCTCCTCCGTAGTTCCAGCTATACAGTTGATCCAGCGGAATGGAGTAACGCCCCCATGGCGTGATCGGGGTGGAAGCGTCATCGGTTGCAATGGTAATGAAGGCCTCGATGGAGCCGCGCGCGACATAGGCATCGACCGCGTTGCCTGTTATCCACGCTGCGCTGCTCGCCAGGCGTGAACGGGTCGCAAAGTTGTTCAGGCGGTGGGCCGCGCGTAAGGCTCTGCCGTAAGCCCCCATGCGTGCATAGCGCGGATTGGCAAGGTCGATGGGTTGTGCCCCGCCCAGATAGTCCAGCATCCGGCCACCGCCTGCCTTGAGCGTGGCCAGCATGCCGCGCCTGGCAGGTTCCGCCGCTCGGCCGGTACCGCCCAGTGCGCCGAGTTCCTGCATCGCGTATTCAGCCGGGCTCACGGCATTGCGCGTGAGCCTTGTGCCGGCCTTGAACCGATCCAGCGTTTTGCCGACCTGGCGCACCGAGCGCATAACACCTTTGATCAACCCCGGTATCTTCTTGATCAACCCCAGCGCGCTGTCAGCCAGCGAAAGCACCCCGAACACCAGCGAGGCATAGCCAAGCGCCTTGGACAGCTCGGGGTTGGACTCGGCCGTTAGTACCGAAGCCACCTCGAAGCCGAACGAGAGTACCGCGCAGGTTGTCATGGCAACGAACAAGACCGAAGCCGCACCACCGGTCATGACCGAGGCGATGATGCCCACTACCGTCAGCACCGCCGACAAGGCCAGGCCGCGCCAGCGGCCACCTACCGGCATGGGCTTGGTCTCGCGCAGGATCTGCTCGTAATGGGCCTGCTCCTGGTCCTGGCCCCAACGGCTGAGCATGATCGCGCCACTGGGGTCGTGCAGGTTGACCGGGTCGGGGCAGTGAGCGTAGTCGTTGATTCCCCCTTCACCGAACGGGCTCAGCCAGTCGGGCTGGGCATAGCGGCGCAGGGTCGGGTCGTAGCTGCGGTAACCGTTGCCTGCATGGTATTGGCCGGTCACCGGGTCGCGGCGCATGCCGTTATAGCCACTGACCAGCCCTTTGAGCGCAGTGCCCTCACCGAACGGCAGCAGCGGCGCCAATTGCAGCTGCCCATCGCAGACCTGCCCGACGATGCCCACCTGCGGGTCGTCGATCAGCCAGCGCACCTGGTCGTCGTCATATTGCGCCAGACCGGGCGAAATGCAGGTGCTGCGGGTAGCGTTGCCAGTTTTGTCGTAGCACACCTCGCCAATCAGCTCATCACCGTCATAACGCAGTTCGCGCGTGGTCTGGTCCAGTTCGCAATATTGCGCCGCCAGGCGTTGCAGGCCGTCGTATTCATAGCGGGCGAGCAGTGCGCCTCTTTCATCCTTGACGCTGCTCAGTTGGCCGGCGGCCGTATAGGCCAGGGCGCGTTGGCCATCGGCTTGCAATTGGCCGTTTTTGTTCCAGCTCAGTGTGCTGGTCTGCTGGCCGGTTTCGCCATTGCGCTCAGATAGCGCGAGGCCCAAATCATCATCGGTTTCTCTTCCATCAGGCCGAGGATGGTTAATTCGTGCACATAGCCCAACAGTTCAGAGGCTTGCTCGCGAGCATCGCGGCAGGGGATACCGGGTTCAATGCGGAACAGCGGGTGGGACTGCCGGCGGACTATGCAAATTCCGGCGCTCGCAAGCGTGCCCCACGTACAGGCGCATATAGGCGAGCCACATGCATAATACCGTTACGGCCTGTCAAAGCCGTGTCGCTGATGATCAGCGACACTTCCTGTTCTGATTTCGCAGGCAATAAAAAAGGCTGCCATTCGGCAGCCTTCTCGATACTCAGCCCGGACGATCAGTCCCAGCTCAACGCCCCACCGGTCTGATACTCGATCACGCGGGTCTCGAAGAAGTTCTTCTCTTTCTTCAAGTCCATGATCTCGCTCATCCACGGGAACGGGTTGGTAGTCCCTGGGTACTCTTCCTTCAGACCAATCTGGGTCAGGCGACGGTTGGCGATGAACTTGAGGTAGTCCTCCATCATCGCGGCGTTCATGCCCAGCACGCCGCGTGGCATGGTGTCACGGGCGTATTCGATCTCCAGCTGGGTCCCTTGCAGGATCATCTGGGTCGCTTCTTCCTTCATCGCCGCGTCCCACAGGTGCGGGTTCTCGATCTTGATCTGGTTGATCACGTCGATACCGAAGTTCAGGTGCATCGACTCGTCACGCAGGATGTACTGGAACTGCTCGGCCACGCCGGTCATCTTGTTGCGGCGGCCCATGGACAGGATCTGGGTGAAGCCGCAGTAGAAGAAGATGCCTTCCAGCACGCAGTAGTAGGCGATCAGGTTGCGCAGCAGCTCCTTGTCGGTTTCGACGGTACCGGTGTTGAATTCCGGGTCGGAGATGGCGCGGGTGTACTTCAGGCCCCAGGCGGCTTTCTTCGCCACCGACGGGATCTCGTGGTACATGTTGAAGATCTCGCCTTCATCCATGCCCAGCGACTCGATGCAGTACTGGTAGGCGTGGGTGTGGATCGCCTCTTCGAAGGCCTGGCGCAGGATGTACTGGCGGCACTCCGGGTTGGTGATCAGGCGGTACACGGCCAGGGCCAGGTTGTTGGCGACCAGCGAGTCGGCAGTGGAGAAGAAGCCGAGGTTACGCATGACGATGCGGCGCTCGTCTTCGGTCAGGCCGTCCATGCTCTTCCACAGGGCGATGTCGGCGGTCATGTTGACCTCTTGCGGCATCCAGTGGTTGGCGCAACCGTCGAGGTACTTCTGCCAGGCCCAGTCGTACTTGAACGGGACCAGCTGGTTGAGGTCGGCGCGGCAGTTGATCATGCGCTTTTCGTCAACGCGCACGCGGGCGCTGGAGCCTTCCAGCTCGGCCAGGCCTTCGGCGATGTCGAGGTCGTTCAGGGCAGCCTTGGCGCGCTTCACCGCGTCGGAGTCGTCGGCACTGGCGGCACGGGCTTCCAGGGCAGCGGCACCACCGGCGCTGTCGAGCTTGTCGAGGGTGGCAGCGGCAGCGGCCTGCGCAGGGGTATTGCCTTTGGCGGCGACTTCGCCGTCTTCCTTGTCGAATTCGTCCCAGCTCAGCATGGTTTGGCTCCTGCTTGAGGGTTGCCCTCGGGCAACCGGTTGGATGTTAAGAATGTGATGCCTGACGCAAGGCCGTTACGGCGAATGGACAGCTCGAGAGGCTGACTCTCGTTACATCGGGTGTGTTCTGGCTTGTACCTGGCCAGGCCTCTCGGAGGGGCCAGGGACAATTGATAGGTGCCCTATTCAGAGGGGGCGCAGTATACCGGAATTCGCCTTCGATCGGGACGCGTGTCTGGCGGGCGAGGGTAACTTTTTCGACCGGTCTGGCGTGCATCCGTTCACCAAGCGGGTGTCATTGGGTACGGTGAGGAAGTGTAGCGGCAAAACGTGAATGGCACTATATGTTGTGCTTATTTATTTTTCTGGCACAGGATGTGGGATTGGCGCGATCTTTGTAGGAGCGGCCTTGTGTCGCGATAAGGCCGCTAGACGGCCCCAGAATTCGTGCGATGGAGCTGCCATTCCGGGGCGCTTCGCACCCCATCGCGACACAAGGTCGCTCCTGCATTGGCCGTGTTAACTGCGAGGGGTATGCAGCGTTTCGACAATGTGCGTCTTGGGATGCTTGCGGGCCTGTTCCACCGAAGTGAAGCGGCCGGTTTCCGCGTTGCGACCAATCTTGCGAGATGTCACTTTTTTCCGCGCCATGGGTTACGTCCTTTTCTGTGAGGTCCTGTCCTTTTACCGATCCACGCGAACGCAGGGCAAAGGGCAAGATTTCTTCGGGACGCGGATACAAAAATGCCGCGCGGGGCACCGGTAGGCACCCCGCGCGGCATTCAGGCCTTACTGGCAGGCTTCGCAGTCAGGCTCGTCGATCGCGCAGGCCTTCGGCACTGGCGCAGGGCCGGCAGCCTGGACCGGGGCGCTGTCGCCACCGCTGGAAACGGCGTTGAGCTTGCCGGTGTTGATGGTCGACTTCTCGGTGCTGGTCGCGGCCAGGGCACGGAGGTAGTAGGTGGTCTTCAGACCACGGTACCAGGCCATGCGGTAGGTCACGTCGAGCTTCTTGCCCGAAGCGCCGGCGATGTACAGGTTCAGCGACTGGGCCTGGTCGATCCACTTCTGGCGACGCGAGGCGGCATCGACGATCCACTTGGTCTCGACTTCGAACGCGGTGGCGTACAGGTCCTTCAGCTCTTGCGGGATACGCTCGATCTGCTGCACCGAACCGTCGTAGTACTTCAGGTCGTTGATCATGACCGAGTCCCACAGGCCACGGGCCTTCAGGTCGCGGACCAGGTACGGGTTGATCACGGTGAACTCGCCCGACAGGTTCGATTTCACGTACAGGTTCTGGTAGGTCGGCTCGATCGACTGCGATACGCCGGTGATGTTGGCGATGGTCGCGGTCGGCGCGATGGCCATGATGTTCGAGTTACGAATACCTTTCTTGACGCGCTCGCGTACCGGGCCCCAGTCCAGGGATTCTTCCAGGTTGACGTCGATGTACTTGGCGCCACGGGCCTCGATCAGGATCTGTTGCGAATCCAGCGGCAGGATGCCCTTGGACCACAGCGAACCCTGGAAGGTCTCGTATGCACCGCGCTCGTCGGCCAGGTCGCAGGACGCCTGGATCGCATAGTAGCTGACCGCTTCCATCGACTTGTCGGCGAACTCGACGGCAGCATCGGAACCGTACGGGATGTGCTGCAGGTACAGCGCATCCTGGAAGCCCATGATGCCCAGGCCGACCGGGCGGTGCTTGAAGTTCGAGTTACGCGCTTGCGGCACCGAGTAGTAGTTGATGTCGATCACGTTGTCGAGCATGCGCACGGCGGTGTTCACGGTGCGTTGCAGCTTGGCGGTGTCCAGCTTGCCGTCGACGATGTGGTTCGGCAGGTTGATCGAGCCCAGGTTGCAGACCGCGATCTCGTCCTTGTTGGTGTTCAGGGTGATCTCGGTGCACAGGTTCGAGCTGTGCACCACGCCCACGTGCTGCTGTGGCGAACGCAGGTTGCACGGGTCCTTGAAGGTCAGCCACGGGTGGCCGGTCTCGAACAGCATCGACAGCATCTTGCGCCACAGGTCTTTGGCCTGGACGGTCTTGAACACCTTGATCTTGTTGTACTCGGTCAGGGCTTCGTAGTACTCGTAGCGCTCTTCGAAGGCCTTGCCGGTCAGGTCGTGCAGGTCGGGCACTTCCGACGGCGAGAACAGGGTCCACTTGCCGTCATCGAAGACACGCTTCATGAACAGGTCGGGGATCCAGTTGGCGGTGTTCATGTCGTGGGTACGACGGCGGTCATCACCGGTGTTCTTGCGCAGCTCGATGAATTCTTCGATGTCCAGGTGCCAGGTTTCCAGGTAGGCACACACGGCGCCCTTGCGCTTGCCACCCTGGTTGACGGCAACGGCGGTGTCGTTGACCACTTTCAGGAACGGCACGACGCCCTGCGACTTGCCGTTGGTGCCCTTGATGTACGAGCCCAGTGCACGTACCGGGGTCCAGTCGTTGCCCAGGCCACCGGCGAATTTCGACAGCATGGCGTTGTCGTGGATCGCGTGGTAGATGCCCGACAGGTCGTCCGGCACGGTGGTCAGGTAGCAGCTGGACAGCTGCGGGCGCAGGGTACCGGCGTTGAACAGGGTCGGGGTCGAGGCCATGTAGTCGAAGGACGACAACAGGTTGTAGAACTCGATCGCGCGGGCTTCCTTGTCTTTCTCTGCCAGCGCCAGGCCCATGGCCACACGCATGAAGAATACCTGCGGCAGCTCGAAGCGCACGCCAT
This sequence comes from Pseudomonas sp. Marseille-Q3773, assembly GCF_916618955.1. Classification (NCBI taxonomy): domain Bacteria; kingdom Pseudomonadati; phylum Pseudomonadota; class Gammaproteobacteria; order Pseudomonadales; family Pseudomonadaceae; genus Pseudomonas; species Pseudomonas sp. Marseille-Q3773. Next base: position 3,073,697 of record NZ_OU745390.1, on the reverse strand, counting down.
CCTTGTGGATGAAGTAGCGGTCGTACAGGGTCTGCAGGCCCAGGTAGGTGAATTGCTGGTCACGCTCGTGGTCGATGGCCTTGCCCAGGCGCTCCAGGTCGTAGCCTTTCAGGGCCGGGTCCAGCAGCTCGAACTCGACGCCTTTCTCGACGTAGGCCGGCAGGGCCTTGGCGTACAGCTCGGCCATTTCGTGGTGGGTGGCGCTCTCGGCGACGCCGAGGAAGCCCAGGCCTTCGGCGCGCAGGGTGTCCATCAGCAGGCGGGCGGTGACGAACGAGTAGTTCGGCTCGCGCTCGACCAGGGTACGGGCGGTCATCACCAGGGCGGTGTTGACGTCCTTGATGGCTACGCCGTCGTACAGGTTCTTCAGGGTGTCGCGCTGGATCAGGTCGCCATCGACTTCAGCCAGGCCTTCGCAGGCTTCGCTGATGATGGTGTTCAGGCGGGCCATGTCGAGCGGAGCCAGGCTGCCGTCGGCCAGGGTGATGCGAATGCTTGGGTGCGGCTCGACCACGGCTTCGGTGTTGACGCGGGTGGCACGCTCCTTGGCGCGCTGCTCGCGGTAGATGACGTAGTCACGGGCGACTTTCTGCTCGCCGGCGCGCATCAGGGCCAGTTCGACCTGGTCCTGGATTTCTTCGATGTGGATGGTGCCACCCGATGGCATGCGACGCTTGAACGTGGCGGTGACCTGCTCGGTCAGGCGTGCAACGGTGTCGTGGATGCGCGACGAAGCGGCGGCGGTACCGCCTTCAACTGCGAGGAACGCCTTGGTGATGGCCACGGTGATCTTGTCGTCGGTGTAGGGGACGACAGTGCCGTTACGCTTGATCACGCGCAGTTGGCCGGGAGCGGTGGCAGCCAGATCCTGGGTGGAATCGGCGGCCTGCGGCACCTTGGCCTGCGGGTTCTCGCGAGTCGTATCGGTTTGCATGGGTGGGTGTCTCCACAGTTTCTATATTGTTCAGGCGCCTTTTGGGCGCCCACCGTTCCGTCCACTTGCTCGATGGCCTGGCGGGGCTGCGCAAAGGCATGCGCATGCGCCCGCACGGGCGTACCGACTTCGGGACAGACTCAGGAATAAGGGGCAAATGGCTTGCCGCTCCCTGGCCGAAGTCAAAGGTTCAGGGCCGGGCCCAGAACTGTTGCTGATGGATGCCTGGCCTGGCCTGGCACATCCATACCCGAACAAGGCCCTGGAAGGGCTTTGCCTCGGTCACCTCCGCAGGAGCGGTTTGGCTGCTGAAATCACGTGAAGCTCAGCCGGAAAATCGCTTGATTTTGCGGGTTGACTTTTGTGTGTGATTTTGCACGAACCCCAATATCTAGTGGTTCGCTGCGATCGGGATACAAGATAATGCGGTATCGGGGGCTTTGCAAGGCGATCGCCTGTGGATAACTTGTGCGTACTTTGTGAGTGAATGGTGGGTATTCGCTGTAGGCCTTGTGCCAAGTGGTTTGCAGTATTTTTCTGCGTTCTGCTGCCCCTGGGCAGAATTTTTCGGGCGCGAACCGTATCACAAAAAACGGTTCAGTCGAGGGGCTGCTGGCAGGTTGGCAGTGCCGGATAGCAGCCGTAGTATTCCGAGGGGATGTTGCTTTTTGGTTAAAGGGTTATGTTGCCTGTGCTGGCCCTTTCGCGGGTGAACCCGCAGGTACTGCACAGGGGTAGAAAGCGGTGCGGTCCTTGTGGGAGCGGGTTCACCCGCGAAAAGGCCGGCGCAGGCCATAGAAAAACAACAAACATAGGCACAAGCCATGGACCACCTCGCACCTCGCATCCTCATCGTCGAAGACGACCAGCGCCTGGCCGAGCTCACCGCCGAGTACCTGCAGGCCAACGGCTACGAAGTCAGCGTCGAGGCCGATGGCGCCCGCGCCGCGCGGCGCATCGTCGACAGCCAGCCCGACCTGGTCATCCTCGACCTCATGCTGCCCGGCGAGGACGGCCTGAGCATCTGCCGGCGGGTGCGCAGCCAGTACCCTGGGCCGATCCTCATGCTCACCGCCCGCAGCGACGAGCTCGACCAGGTCCAGGGCCTGGACCTGGGAGCCGACGACTACGTGTGCAAACCGGTCCGCCCACGCCTGTTGCTGGCGCGCATCCAGGCCCTGCTACGCCGCAGCGAGGCAGCGGACAACAAACGCCAGGCGCTGGCCTTCGGTGCACTGCGTATCGACAATCGGCTGCGGGAGGCGCACCTGGGCGAACAGCTGATCGAACTGACCGGCGCCGAATTCGACCTGCTCTGGCTGCTGGCCAGCAACGCCGGCCGAGTGTTGACCCGCGAACAGATCTTCACCGCGCTACGCGGCGTCGGCTACGACGGCCAGGACCGTTCCATCGACATACGCATTTCCAAGATCCGCCCCAAGATCGGCGACGACCCGCTCCAGCCAAGGCTGATCAAGACCCTGCGCAGCAAGGGCTACCTGTTCGTTGGCGAGGCGTCATGAACAACTCGATCTTCCTGCGCATCTACGGCGGCATGCTGGCCGTGCTGGTGCTGGTGGCCCTGCTCGGGGCGCTGAGCCTGCACCTGGTCAACGAGGTGCGTGCCGCCCAGCATCGCGAGCGCCTGGCCCAGGGGACCTTCAGCCTGATGGCCGACAACCTGGCACTGCAGAACGACACCGAGCGCAAGCGCTCACTGCTGATCTGGGAGCGCCTGCTCGGGGTGCCGCTGGCCCTGCAGCCAACCACTGCGCACCCCCTTGATGGCGGCCAACGGGCACGTTTGGGCCGCGGCCTGGTGGTGGTCGAGAAGACCGGCCCGCATGCCGCCCGGATATTGCGCAAGGTTGGCCAGCAGGACTTGCTGCTGGTCGCCGAGGTCAAGCAGGTCAGCGAACAACTGGCGCGGGCCACCCTGTACCTGCTGGCCGACGAGCTGGTGCGTTACCCGGTGACAGAACAGCAGCAGCGCCTGGAACAGCTCAAGCGCGACAAGGGCTTTGGCTTTGGCGTGGCCCTGCAGCGCATCGAGCGGGTAAGCCTGGACGACGACCAGCGGCGCCGGGTCGAGGAGGGCGATACGGTGATGGCGCTGGGCAAGGATGGCGACTCGATCCGTGTGTTCGCCGGCTTGGCCGGTTCGCCCTGGGTCCTGGAAATTGGCCCTTTGTATCAGCTCAACCCGTATCCGCCGCAGTTGCTGATCCTGATCGCCTTCCTCGGCCTGTGCCTGATCGGCCTGGTGGTCTACCTGCTGGTGCGTCAGCTGGAACGGCGCGTTTCCGGCCTGGAAGTGGCTGCCACGCGCATTGCCCAGGGCAGCCTGGACACCCGCGTGCCAACCGATGATGCCGATTCGGTAGGGCGCCTGGCTGCAGCCTTCAATGGAATGGCCGAGCACCTGCAGCGCTCGCTGACCATGCAGCGCGAGCTGGTGCGCGCGGTTTCCCATGAGCTGCGCACGCCGGTGGCACGCCTGCGCTTTGGCCTGGAGATGCTCGAAAATGCCACCACCGAGCAGGCCCGGGCCAAGCATCTGGCGGGCATGGACGGGGATATCCAGGACCTCGACAAGCTGGTCGACGAGATGCTCACCTACGCCCGCCTGGAGCAGGGCGCGCCTGCGTTGAAGTTCGAGCGGGTTGACCTCGATGCCTTGCTCGACCGGGTGATCGAGGAGCTGGCACCACTGCGCGTGGGGGTACGCGTGCTACGCGGTGAATGCCACGGCGCCGATGCCGAAGGTGCCTGGGTCGAGGCCGAGCCGCGTTACCTGCACCGGGCCCTGCAGAACCTGGTAGGCAACGCCATGCGCCATGCCGAGGGCGAGGTGCGCCTGAGCTACCAGCTGGGGCAACAGCGCTGCCGCATCGATGTCGAGGACGACGGCCCGGGGATTCCGGAGGGCTTCTGGGACCGCATCTTCACGCCGTTCACCCGGCTCGATGACAGCCGTACCCGGGCCTCGGGCGGGCATGGCCTGGGCCTGTCGATCGTCCGCCGCATCATTTACTGGCACGCCGGCCGGGCCACGGTTGGGCGCAGTACCGCGCTGGGCGGTGCCTGCTTCAGCCTGAACTGGCCACGCCAGCAGCCACCCGTGTAGCGATCAGACGCTGACCAGGCTCAGCAGGTGGCCGTCCTGCAGGCAGAACTGGCCCTGCAGCTCGGTGCCATGCCGCCATTGCGGTGACAGGTCGGTGAGCAGGCGCAGGCGGGCCAGGCCCTCGCTGGACCATTCCAGTACTTCGGCGTGCTCGAAATAGAAGCGTTGCTGGGTCAGCGGGTAGAGGGTCTTGAACAGGCTTTCCTTCAGCGAGAAGGTCAGGGTCACGGCCAGGCCGAGCTGGCGGCGCTCCAGGCGTTCGAGTTCCGGCGGGGTGAGGATCTCACCCATCAGCCGTTCGGCGCGGTCATCGTCCAGCAGCGCTTCCTGGTCCAGGCCCAGGCCCTGGCAACTGCCTTCGGCGGCGACCACGGCGGCGGCCCAGCCCTGGCCATGGGTGATCGAGCCATGGATGCCGGCGGGCCAGATCGGCGAGCGGTCCTCGTGGGTGCCGGGTACATAGTCACGGCCGTCCAGGCGCTGCAGTGCAGCGCGGGCGCAGACCCGGCCGGCCAGGTACTCGGCCTGGCGCTTGGCTACCGAGCGCTGCAGGCTGGCGCCTGGCACCACCCCGGCACGCTGGAAGTCGTCGGGGGCCAGGCGGCTGGGGTCGAAGGCGCAACTGACCAGCACCGCGCCGGGCAATGGACGGGGTAGAGGCCAGTGGTGCTGGGGAGGGGCGCAGCAGGCAGGAAGTGTATTCATGGGGCTATTGTGCCAGCCGAGGCGGCGGCGTGGGAGATGGGGCCGCAAAGCGGCCCCTCGCGTTGTCTACTTGAATACCTTCTTGAAGAACGCCTGCATGTCCGCCCAGGAGCTTTCATCCGCTGCCTTGTTGTAGCCGATATCCGGCCCGCCATGCTCGCCATGGCTCAAGCGGTCCGCGTCCGGGTTGGTAAACCCGTGCTTGGCCCCATCGATGCTGACGAACTGGTAATTGACCTTCGCCGCATCCATCTCGGCCTTGAACGCGGCAACCTGCTGCGGGGTCACCATGCTGTCCGCCGCACCATGTTCGACCAGGATATCCGCCCGCACCACACCGGGCCTGGCCGGGGTCTGCGTGACAAGTGCGCCGTGGAAGCTCACCACGCCATCCAGCTTCTCACCGCGCCGCGCGGCATCCAGCACCACCTTGCCACCGAAACAGTAGCCTACCGCCCCCAGTTGATGCTTATTGGTATTGGGTTGCAGTTTCAGCAGTTCCAGCCCGGCGTCGAAGCGGCGCTCGGCCGCTTTCGGGTCCTTCAGCGCCTCGGCCATGAACGCCTGGGCATCGGCGGGGTGCTCGGTGTGCTTGCCATCGCCATACATGTCGATGGCCAGCGCGTTGTAGCCCAGCGCCGCCAGGTCGCGGGCACGGCGCTTGGCGTAGTCGTTCAGCCCCCACCATTCATGCACCACGACGATGCCGGGGCGTTTGCCTTCGACGGCGTCGTCATAGGCGTAGTAGCCGACCAGCCGGTTGCCGTCGGCATCCTGGTAGGGAATCTCGCGGGTTTGTACCGCCGCTTGGGCGAGGGCGGCGCTGCACATCAGGGTCAGGGCCAGCAGGACACGCATGGTCACTACTCCTTGTTTCTGCAAACGGTTCGTTCAGCCAGTGTTCAGCCAGGGTTCAGTCGCGGTTCAGGGTGCCCTGCTTACTCTAGCTTCCAGACCGAAACAGCGCACCCAACTGGAGTATCCAGCCATGAAAACCTTCAATACCCTGCTCGCCGCCATGGCCGTCTGCGCCGCTGGCATCACCTCGGCCCAGGCCGCTGACGACAACTTCGCCAGCCTGACCTACGGCCAGACCAGCGACAAGGTTCGCAAGTCCGGCCTGTTGCAGCGCAACACCGACCACCTCGACGCCGACGGCATCATCGGCAAGGATGACACCTGGGGCGTGCGCCTGGGCAAGATCAATGACCAGGGCCGCTACTACATGACCTATGACAACGTCTCGGGCGACCACAGTGGCCTCAAGCTGCGCCAGGAGAACCTGCTGGGCAGCTATGACCTGTTCCTGCCGGTAGGCGACACCACCAAGCTGTTCGGCGGTGGCAGCCTGGGCGTCACCAAGCTGACCCAGGACTCGCCAGGTGCGAGCCGCGATACCGACTACGGCTATGCCTACGGCCTGCAGGCCGGCGTCATCCAGGACATCACCGACAAGGCTTCGGTGGAGCTGGGCTATCGTTACCTGCGCAGCAATGCCGCGACCGAAGTGGGCGCACATGGCGGGCCGAAGGACGGCACCCTGCGCCTGACCAGCAGCGCGCAGACCTACCTGGCGGCTTCCTACACGTTCTGACGGGCGAGCCGGGTTATCCTGTACCGGCCTCTTCGCGGGTAGACCCGCTGCCACAAGGATCGCGCAGTTCTTCAAACCTGTGCAGTACCTGTGGGAGCAGGTTTACCCGCGAAAGGGCCGGTACAGGCAATGCAAACAAGGAGCTGCACATGAAACTGCTGGTGGTCGAGGACGAAGCCCTGCTTCGCCATCACCTCTTTACCCGCCTGGGCGAAAGCGGCCATGTGGTCGAGGCCGTAGGCAATGCCGAGGAGGCGCTGTACCAGGCCGGGCAGTACCATTTCGACCTGGCCATCATCGACCTTGGCCTGCCCGGCATCAGTGGCCTGGAGCTGATCACCCGCCTGCGCAGCCAGGACCAGACTTTCCCCATTCTCATCCTCACCGCCCGTGGCAACTGGCAGGACAAGGTCGAAGGCCTGGCCGCCGGTGCCGACGATTACCTGGTCAAACCGTTCCAGTTCGAAGAGCTCGAGGCGCGCCTGAATGCCTTGCTGCGCCGCTCCAGCGGCTTCACCCAGTCAACCATCGCCGCCGGCCCCCTGGTGCTCGACCTCAACCGCAAGCAGGCCAGCCTCGACGCCCAGCCATTGGCCCTGACTGCATACGAGTACCGCATTCTCGAATACCTGATGCGTCATCACCAGCAAGTGGTGGCCAAGGACCGCCTGATGGAACAGCTTTACCCGGGTGACGAGGAGCGTGACCCGAATGTCATCGAAGTACTGGTCGGCCGCTTGCGCCGCAAGCTCGAGGGCGAGCGCGGCTTCAGGCCCATCGACACCGTGCGCGGCCTGGGTTACCTGTTCACCGAGCGCTGCCGATGATCCGTTCCCTGCGGGTACGCCTGATGTTCGCGGCTGCGGTGCTGGCGCTGCTGTTCATGCTGGCGCTGCTGCCGGCCTTGCAGAAGGCCTTCAGCCTGGCCCTGCAGGAGTCGATCGAGCAACGCCTGGCCTCGGATGTGACCACGCTGATTTCTGCCGCGCGTATCGAGCATGGCCAACTGCAGATGCCGACGCTGCTGCCGGATGAGCGCTACAACCTGCCGTACACCGGGTTGCTTGGCTACATCTTCGACCGCGACGGCAACCTGGTCTGGCAGTCGCGGGCCACCGCCGCGCAGAACGTCAACTATCACCCGCGTTACGATGGCCGCGGCAATGAGTTCGCGCGCATTCGCCAGGCCGACGGCGAGGAGTTCTTCGTCTACGACGTCGAGATCAAGCTGCTGGGCGGGCAAAGCGCGGCCTACAGCATTGTCGCCCTGCAGCCGGTGCGCGAGTACCAGCATACCCTCGACGGCCTGCGCGAAAAGCTCTACCTCGGTTTTGGCGCGGCCTTGCTGGTGCTGCTGGTGCTGCTGTGGGCCGGGCTGACCTGGGGCCTGCGTTCGTTGCGCCGGCTCAGCCGCGAACTGGACGAGGTGGAGGCGGGGGCGCGCGATGGCCTGAGCCGTGAGCACCCGCGTGAGTTGTTGCGCCTGACCGGCTCGCTGAACCGTCTGCTGCGCAGCGAGCGTGAGCAGCGTCAGCGTTACCGCGATTCGCTCGATGACCTGGCGCACAGCCTGAAGACGCCGCTGGCGGTGCTGCAAGGAGTGGGCGAAAGCCTGCAGCAGCGCAGCGGCGAACGCGAGCAGGCGCGGGTGCTGCAAAGCCAGATCGAGCGCATGAGCCAGCAGATCGACTACCAGCTGCAACGCGCCAGCCTGCGCAAGAGCGGCCTGGTGCGCCACCGCGTGTTGCTGCGGCCACTGCTCGACAGCCTGTGCAGCACCCTGGCCAAGGTGTACCGCGACAAGCAGGTGAGCGTGACCCTGCAGTTGCCCGAGGCCGCACAGGTGCCGATGGAGCAGGGCGCATTGCTCGAGCTGTTGGGCAACCTGCTGGAAAACGCCTACCGCCTGAGCCTGGGCCAGGTGCGGGTGAGCCTGGAGCAGGCGCCGGGGCAGTTGACCTTGTGTGTCGAGGATGATGGCCCAGGGGTGCCGGCCGATCAGCGTGAGCGCATTCTGGAGCGCGGGGAGCGGCTGGACAGCCAGCACCCGGGGCAGGGCATCGGGCTGGCGGTGGTCAAGGACATCGTCGACAGCTATGACGCGGCGTTGAGCCTGGGCGATTCGCCACTGGGCGGCGCGGCGTTCAGGATCACCTTCCATCTGGATTGAGCGCTCGCCTGTAGCGGCGCCTGGGCGAGTGAACCCGCGAAAAGGCCGCTACAGGTAAGACCCCAGCGGGCGGATTCCCGCCATTCCCCCTGTACAAATCCCGCCACCGGGCGGAAATCCGCCAGCCTTGCTCAGCCAAAGCGCCCTGTCGTTGGGCGTTTATTCCCAGCAAATACGGCACTTGCACCCTTGCTGGGCATTTTGGCACCACCCTTGCTATCGATCCTCACAGAGGCCTGCCCAGGCAGCTCGAACACAACGACAAATCCCTCCAGGTGCAGGAGGGTTAGCGATTCAGGTGCCCCTCGCCCTGGGAAGGGTGAACCGGCACACTTGAGGAAATTTAGCCATGACGACACGTCAGCCGCTGTACAAATCCCTGTATGTCCAGGTGTTGGTCGCCATCACCATCGGCATCCTGCTCGGCCACTATTACCCGGAAACCGGCGTCGCCCTCAAACCCTTGGGTGACGGTTTCGTCAAACTGATCAAGATGGTCATCGCCCCGATCATCTTCTGTACCGTGGTCAGCGGCATCGCCGGCATGCAGAGCATGAAGTCGGTCGGCAAGACGGGCGGCTACGCGCTGCTGTACTTTGAAATCGTCTCCACCATCGCCCTGATCATCGGCCTGGTGGTCGTCAACGTGGTCCAGCCGGGCGCTGGCATGCACATCGACGTCAACACCCTGAACGCCAGCAGCGTGGCCGCCTATGCCGCCGCCGGCGCGCAGCAGACCACCGTCGGCTTCCTGCTCAACGTCATCCCCAACACCGTGGTCGGCGCCTTCGCCAATGGCGATATCCTGCAGGTGCTGATGTTCTCCGTGCTGTTCGGCTTCGCCTTGCACCGCCTGGGCAGCTACGGCAAGCCGGTGCTGGACCTGATCGACCGCTTCGCCCATGTCATGTTCAACATCATCAACATGATCATGAAGCTGGCCCCGGTCGGTGCCTTCGGCGCCATGGCCTTCACCATCGGCCAGTACGGCGTTGGCTCGCTGGTGCAGCTGGGCTACCTGATGGCCTGCTTCTACATCACCTGCCTGCTGTTCGTGCTGGTGGTGCTGGGTGGCATCTGCCGCGCGCATGGTTTCAGCGTGCTCAAGCTGATCCGCTATATCCGTGAAGAACTGCTGATCGTGCTGGGTACTTCCTCCTCGGAATCGGCCCTGCCACGCATGCTGGCCAAGATGGAACGCCTGGGTGCGAAAAAGTCGGTGGTTGGCCTGGTCATTCCGACCGGCTACTCGTTCAACCTGGACGGTACCTCGATCTACCTGACCATGGCTGCGGTGTTCATTGCCCAGGCCACTGACACCACCATGGACATCACTCACCAGATCACCTTGCTGCTGGTGCTGCTGGTGGCTTCCAAAGGTGCTGCCGGCGTTACCGGTTCGGGCTTCATCGTCCTGGCTGCGACCCTGTCCGCCGTCGGCCACCTGCCGGTTGCCGGCCTGGCGCTGATCCTCGGCATCGACCGCTTCATGTCCGAGGCTCGCGCGCTGACCAACCTGGTGGGCAACGCTGTGGCTACCGTGGTCGTGGCCAAGTGGGTCAAGGAAATGGACAACGACAAGCTGGCCTCGGAGCTGGCCTCCGGTGGTTCGCCGCTGGTCGATAACCGTCCAACCGACGACCTGGGCGTTGCTGAAGGCCCGGCTCGCTGATCACGCTGCGGTAAACGAAAAGGCGACCCAAGGGTCGCCTTTTTCGTGCTTGCGCGGCCCTTTGGTAGCAGCGGCCACGTCCAGCCAGGTCCGAGATCAGGTGGGCACCACCTCCAGCACCCGGATCACCTCCGGCTGCGGATAATGCCAGCGCACCTGCACATCCCAGAACTTCACCCCATACACCCGCTCCGCCGCGGGCACCTGGTAGGCCGGCCGTGGGTCCTGCGCCAGGCATTGCTCGATCAGCTCCACCACCGGCTCACCCAGGCGCAAGGCATGTTCGCGGGCCTGGGGCAGGGCATTGTCGCTCCACTGCACGCTGATCGCGGCGGGGGCTTCGCTGGCCATCTGGTTGCTGGCGCCGGCGATGCTGTCGGCGTAGGGCACATAGGGCTTGATGTCCAGCACCGGCGTGCCATCGAGCAGGTCGATCCCGGACAGCAGCAGGCGCCCGGGCTCCACGCCCTCGAGGCGTACCACCGATTGGCCGATGCCATTGGGCCTGTGCGTCGCACGGGTGGCGAACACACCCATGCTCTTGTTGCCGCCCAGGCGCGGTGGTCGCACTTTCAGGCGTGGCTTGTCTTCCAGCGCCTGGTGGAACAGGAACAGCAGCCAGACATGGCTGACCTGCTCCAGGCCCGCGACCGCATCACCTTGGTCGAACGGCGGCAACAGCTCGAGCACGCCGCGAGCGGCGGGCGCCAGCTGTGGCTGGCGCGGGATGGCGAACTTCTCCTTGAAACAGGAGCGGACGATACCGACCGGAACAACCGTATGCTGCATGGCCGTTCAGCCACGCACGCGCAGGGTCAGGCCCTTGAGGAAGTTGCGCAGCAACTGGTCGCCACACGGGCGATAGTTGTCGTGGCCGACCTTGCGGAAGAGTGCGCTGAGCTCGGGTTTGCTGACCGGGAAATTGACCGATTTGAGGATGGCATGCAGGTCATCTTCCTTGAGCTCGAAGGCTACCCGCAGCTTCTTCAGGATCAGGTTGTTGCTCACCGGCAGTTCGATCGGCTGCGGCGGGCGGCTGTCGTCCTTGCCACGGCGGTGGATCACCAGGCCGTCGAGAAAGTGCGCCATGACCCGCTCCGGGCAACGCACGAAGCCTTCCTCGTCTTCCTTCTTCAGGTAGGTGGCCAACACCAGGGGATGCACCTCGAGGCCGGTTAGCCCGATGATCTCGGCCATCTTGGCGTCGTTCACCTTGAGCATGTAGCGCAGGCTGCGCAGGACGTCGTTGTGGTTCATTGCTGCAGAATCCTGTTCAGATGCCGCGCCTGCGGGCGCGGCGTATTGCTTAGAAACGTTCGGTAGCGGCCAGGTAGCGCCACTGGCCCAGCGGCAGCTTGCCCATCGACACACCGCCCAGGCGGATGCGGCGCATGCTGACCAGCTCCAGGCGCAGGTACGCGCACAGCTCGGCAACCTGCCCTGGTTGCGGGTTCTTCAGGGCCAGGCGCAGGTGGGTCTCGTTCTGCCAGCTGGCCTTGGCCCTTGGCAGCTCGCGGTCATTGCGAGTGGCACCGCGTGCCAGGCGTTCCAGCGCCTGGGGCGTGGTCTCGCCGCGCACTTCAACGATGAACTCCTGCTCCAGGCGGCGCAGGTCGGCGTCGACCTTGCGGGTTACCCGCCAGTCCTGGGTGAATACCTGCAGGCCGCTGGCACCGGGTTCCAGCGGTGCCACGCAGGCCTGCCGGGCAAAGTGCCCGTGCAGGGCGCGCACGCCTTCGCGATGGGCCTCGCTGAGGTTGCTCAGGTTCATCCCGGCGCGGGCGGTTTCGCTGCTCATGCCTGCCGGCTGGTTCAGCAGCAAGGTGACAGGCTCCAGCGTTTCGGCGCGGGCGCCAGGCAGCAACTCGACGCGCTGCTGCGCGACTTTGAACTGCGGTTGTTCGACCACCAGGCCATCGACCGTGACCCAGCCGCCTTCGATATACAGCTCGGCTTCGCGGCGGGAGCAGCCGAGCTGTTCGATAAGGCGTTTGGACAGGCGGACGGGTTCGGACATGACGGGGATTTCGCAAAGGCAGGGAAAGACTTGCATTGTACCTGCCTGCGCGCCAGAGGGGCTGGGAATCTGTGTCATTTACGCCATTTTGCGCAGCTGCAGGTGCAGCAGGGGGTAGGGTTGGCCCAGGCCATCGGTTTCCGAACGGCCGATTACCTCGAAACCTTCATGCAGGTAGAAGCCCAGGGCCTGCGGATTCTGTTCATTGACGTCCAGGCGCTCGGCATTCAGCTCATCGATCGCATAGTGCAGAAGGCGTTTGCCAACCCCTTTGCCACGGTAATCCGGGGCGACGAACAGCATGTCCAGACGCCCGCTGGCGACCCCGGCGAAGCCACAGATGCGCTGGCGATCCCGGCAGCAGACCAGCATCACCGCGTCGAGGTAGCGGCGCAGCACGTGTTCGCGCAGCAGCAGGATGTAGCCCTCCGGGAGAAAGTCGTGGGTGGCGCGTACCGAGTCCTCCCATACCTGAACCAGCTCGCCATAGTCCTTCAAGCGCGGGGTATGCAACGTCATTGCCGAATGCATGCTGGTGGTCCTCCATGCGATAGGGAAAACATAGCAGGCCAACCACCGGTCAGCTTTTCGGCGTAGCGCTTGAAGGCCGAGGTCTGGAGGGCTATTAGTTAACTGTGGGAAAAAATCCCACGCAAGGAGCGACAAGAACTGAACAGGATTCCCGGCTTGATTTGGCGTTTCTCGTGGCGACGACCTGGAGACGTAACATGCAAATCCATACGCTGTTCAAGAAAGCTCTATTGGCGACCGCTGTTGCTGGCGTGCTGTCAGCGTCCACGGTGTTGATCCCTGATTCGATTTTTCATGATTCCATCGCCTATGCCAAAGATGGCAGTGGTGGCGGTGGCCACGGTGGCGGTGGCGGAAGTGGCGGCGGTGGCGGAAGTGGTGGCGGCGGCCACGGCGGCGGCGGTGGAAGCGGCGGCGGTAGTGGCAACGGCGGTGGCGGCCATGGCAGTGGCAGTGGCCACGGCAGCGGCGGCGATGGCGATGGCGGCGGACATGCTGGCCACAGTGGCAGCGGCCACGGCGATGCCGGCCAGTCGAACTCGGGCCGCAGTGGCGACCATGCTGAGGCGGGTGACGATCATGGCAATCATGTTGGTGGTGAGCCCGGGGACGATCATGGCAATCACGTCGGCGGTGAGCCCGGTGATGATCATGGCAATCATGTCGGCGGGGAGCCTGGCGATGATGACGGTGATCACGTTGGCGGCGAACCTGGTGATGATCGCGGCGATCACGTGGGTGGCGAACCGGGCGATGACCGTGGCGTTGATGTCGGCGACCATGACGCAGATGACGACAGCAGGGGCTGAATGGCACTGATCTGAAGTGGCCCATACAAAACCCAGCGGACGGGTTTTGTATGTTCATCTGTCAAGGAAAGCACGCAATGCAACCGACCACGTTACCCCCGTCGATGTTAAGCGCACTGCAGCGTGTGATGCGCCCGCTGGTGCGCCTGATGCTGCGCAAGGGGGTTACCTACAGCGTGTTCGCCGACCTGCTCAAGGAGGTGTTCGTCGACGTGGCCCATCGCGAATTCCGCCTGGACGGCACAGCACCCACCGACAGCCGCATCAGCCTGCTCACTGGCGTGCATCGCAAGGATGTACGGCGCTTGCGCAGCGAAGGCGACACGCCGATGGCGAAGCTGCCGGAGAACATCACCTTCGGCGCCCAACTGGTCAATATGTGGGCCAACAGCAAGCCGTTCTGCTCGGCGCCTGGCCATGCGTTGCCACTGCCGCGCCTGGCAAGCGCCGGCGGCGAGCGTTCCTTCGATGCCCTGGTGGCAAAGATCAGCACCGACATCCGCGGGCGGGTGGTGCTGGACGAGTGGTTGCGCCTGGGCATCGTCCGCCTGGACGAGCATGACTGTGTCCACCTCGAGGCCCAGGCGTTCGTGCCGCAAAAGGGCTTTGAGGAACAGACCGCGTATTTTGGCCACAACCTGCATGACCACGCCTGTGCAGCGGTGCACAACCTGAGTGGCGAAGGCCCGCCATTCTTTGAGCGCAGTATGCACTATGACGCCCTGAGCCCGGCCAGTGTCGAGCAACTACGTGACGTGGTGGCCCGCGATGGCATGCAGACGCTACTTGCCTTCAGTCGCCTCGCATCTGAGCTGGAAGGTGTCGACGTGCCGACTGTCGAGCAACGTCAGCGCATCACGGTCGGGCTTTATTTCTACACTGAAGCGACCGACCCTGAATTATCGAAGACCCCGGAGCCATGACCTATTTCACGCGCTGCCTCAGTGTCGTCACGCTGGTCCTGGGTTGCGGGCTGGGCCTGCTGGCGCCTGCCGAGGTGGCTGCGGCACCGGTTTGTGTCAGCCGTGACGAAGCAGGCATGGCGGGTGCGGCGGGCTTGCAGGCGCCGGGCGGTACTGGCGGTACCGGGGCCAGGACCGGCGGTGCCGGCGGTACCGGTGCGCCGATCCTGCGCCCGGGCGGTAGCGGGGGCACCGGCATCGTCGGCACCATCACCGGGTTTGCCTCGATCTGCGTCAATGGCCTGGAGGTGCACTACGGCAAGGACGTACCCGTGAGTGAAAACGGTACGCCTGCCAGCAGCGCCCAACTGGCAATCGGGCAGGTGGTCGCGGTGGAGGCATTCGCCAGCAAGGGCCGCCTGCAAGCAGGACGCATCGCGATCCTGAATGTTTACGAAGGGCCGCTGACGGCGCTGCCCAGTGCTTCGGCCCCGCTGCGGGTAATGGGCCAGCCAGTGCGCCTTGCCAGCGGGGCGCGGGTGGCGGAAGGGTTGCGCCCGGGTGAGCCGGTCAGGGTCAGCGGGCTGCGCGATGCCAGGGGCGAAGTGCTGGCCAGCCGTATCGAACGGGCACCGGGGCTCAGGCAGGCCAGTGCCATTGGTGCGGTCGACCGTAGCGGCAGCCTGCAGGGCTTGAAGCTGGGAACGCGTGTGGCACCTGCGCGGGAAGTGTTGGTGCGCGGGCAGTGGACCGGGCGCCAGCTGGAGGTGGCGCAAAGCCGTCCGGACCCGAGCCTGCCTTTCGCTGGCCGTGTGCAGAGGGTGGTGATCGAGGGGCTGGTGCAGCGTCAGCAGGCACAACAACTGGTGGTTGCAGGCATCCAGGTGACGCTGGGCCAGGACACCGTGATCGTCGGCAAGCAGCCAGGAGCCTTCGCGCTCGACCAGCGCGTTCGGGTGAGTGGCATATTCAACGGGCCGCATGAACTGCGGGCAAGCCGTATCGAGCTGCAGGACGCGCGTGCCGACAACCCGGACAGGGGGCATGCGCAACCGCCTGGCGAGCACGGCAGCAGAGATTCGGAAGGCTCCGAAAACAGCGGCCATGGCAGTGGCGATGCGGACCGTGTCCGCGATGCCGGTGACGATCACAGTGGTCCCGGCGCGGTGGAGGGTTCCAGCGGGCATGACAGCAGCGTGGGCGTGGACAGGTCCGGCAGCTCAGCCCCGGTCGAGAGCGTGCCGCGGCCCGAAAGCGGCAGTGGCCGTTCTGGCCATGTAGAGAAGGTCGAGCTTGAAAGGGGCGAGAGGGTCGAGAAGGTAGAGAAGGCCGCGAAGCCGGAAAAAGTCGAGAAGGTGGAGCGGATCGAAAACGCCGGAAAAGCAGAAAGGCCCGAGAAGGTAGAAAAGGTCGAGAAGCCTGAAACGCTGGAGAAAGTGGAAAAGGTCGAAAAAGTGGAGAAGGTAGAGGTACTGGAAAAAGTCGAGAGGCCCGAAACACTGGAAACCAGCGGAAAAGTCGAGCATCCGGAGCGGTCCGGCCATTAGCCAACTAGGCTAGGTAAGTCCGACCACACATTCCGACGGGATGCCGAGGTGAAGATGAGGCCCGCGCTCGCTCTTTTTGCCTGCATGCTCTCCACTGCGCCGGCCTTGGCCGATACCTTCAGCGCCGCGATCGGCATGGATTATTCCAGCGGCGACTATGGCACCGGGACCACCTCGGAAATCTGGTACGTGCCGGTTGTCGGCAAGTATGAAACCGGCCCCATGACCTACAAGGTCAGCGTACCCTGGTTGCGCATCACCAACCCCGAAGTAGGGCCGAATGGCGACCCCTTGCCCGGTGGCTGTCACGCTGTGGAAAGCGGGTTGGGCGATACGGTAGCCAGCGCCGGTTACGCCTTGCTCGACGGGGCTGACGGCGGCCTGCTGCTGGACCTGATCGGCAAGGTCAAGTTTCCCACGGCTGATGAAGACCAGTGCCTGGGCACGGGTGAGTACGACTACACGGGCCAGGTAGACGTTGCCAGGGCGTTCGGGCCGGTGACCGGCTTCGCGACCCTGGGCTGGAAGAAGTTCGGCGACCCGCCCGACAGCGATTTCGACGATCCTTTTTTTGCCAGCCTCGGCTTCGCCCTGCCTGTGGCCTTGCGCACTTCGGCGGGCGCCTCCTACGACTGGCGGCAGAAGGTCGTGTCGACGGGCGCGCAGATCCGGGAACTGACCCTGTTCCTGACCCACAAGCTCAGCCAGGAGTGGAAGGTGCAGCTCTACGCGGTCAAAGGCTTCTCTGATGCCAGCCCCGACGCAGAGGGCGGCCTGATGCTGTTTCACACGTTCTGACGAAAAAGCCCCTGCGCCGGTTGTTTCCTTGTCAGGAAATGCCGGCGCAGGGGCCTTTCATGCTTCAGCCGGGGTCAGACGGGTTCAGCCCACATGTCGTACTCGTCGGCATCCACCACCCGGCAACGCACCTTGTCACCGGGCTTGAAGCCATGGTCGCCGTCGATGAACACGCTGCCGTCGATTTCCGGTGCATCGAAGAAGCTGCGACCCACCGAGCCCTGCTCTTCGACTTCGTCGATCAGCACGTCGATTTCCTTGCCGATACGCAGCTGCAAGCGGGCGGCACTGATGGCCTGCTGGTGCGCCATGAAACGGTCCCAACGGTCCTGCTTGACGTCGTCTGGCACTTCTTCCAGGCCTAGGTCGTTGGCCGGGGCGCCTTCCACCGGCGAGTACTGGAAGCAGCCCACGCGGTCCAGCTGGGCTTCGGTCAGCCAGTCAAGCAGGTACTGGAAGTCTTCCTCGGTCTCGCCCGGGAAGCCGACGATGAAGGTGGAACGGATCACCAGCTCCGGGCATTGCTCGCGCCAGTGCTTGATACGTGCCAGGGTGCGGTCCTCGAACGCCGGGCGCTTCATGGCCTTGAGCACTTTCGGGCTGGCATGCTGGAACGGGATGTCCAGGTACGGCAGGATCTTGCCGGCGGCCATCAGCGGGATCACGTCGTCGACGTTCGGGTACGGGTAGACATAATGCAGGCGTACCCAGGCGCCCAGGCTGCTCAGGGCTTCGCACAGCTCGAGCATGCGGGTCTTGACCGGGCGGCCATTCCAGAAGTCGGTCTTGTACTTGACGTCGACGCCGTAGGCGCTGGTGTCCTGGGAAATCACCAGGATTTCCTTGACCCCGGCCTTGACCAGGCGCTCGGCCTCGCTCAGCACTTCGCCTACCGGGCGGCTGACCAGCTTGCCGCGCATCGACGGAATGATGCAGAAGCTGCAGCTGTGGTTGCAGCCTTCGGAAATTTTCAGGTACGCATAGTGACGCGGGGTCAGTTTGACGCCTTGTGGCGGTACCAGGTCGATCAGCGGGTTGTGGTCCTGGCGCGGCGGTACCACTTCGTGCACGGCATTGACCACCTGCTCGTACTGCTGCGGGCCGGTGACCGACAGCACGCTCGGGTGCACGTCACGGATGCTGCCTTCCTCGACACCCATGCAGCCGGTGACGATGACCTTGCCGTTTTCCTTGATCGCTTCGCCGATCACTTCGAGCGACTCGGCCTTGGCGCTGTCGATGAAGCCGCAGGTGTTGACCACCACCACGTCGGCGTCCTCATAGGTGGGCACGACTTCATAGCCTTCCATGCGCAACTGGGTCAGGATGCGCTCGGAATCGACCAGGGCTTTCGGGCAACCCAGGCTTACGAAACCTACCTTGGGGGTGGCGGGCGTGGTGGACATGACTAACCTCGGTATCGAATACAGGTCGCCCGGCCGGAATCGGGGGCGATCTTGACGGGCGCTTTTGGCGCCTCTGATCAAAAAGTGCGCAATTCTAGCGAGCGCCGAGTCGCTTGACCAGCAGAAATGCGACGAACGCTGCGCTATGCTTCGCGCCATTGCGCCAGGTTGCAGGCCAGCCTGGGCAGGAATTGAGAATACTAAGGTCTACAAGGCCGTCTGCGGGAGTGGTCGATGGTTCAGGCAAGCAGTCACGCCGAGGGCGGGCACGAGGGGAAGCAGGGGGCGACGCGGTCGCTGAGCCTGCTGGTGGCAGCGGTCGGGGTGGTGTATGGCGATATCGGTACCAGCCCGTTATATACCCTCAAGGAAGTCTTTACCGGCGGTTACGGGGTGCCGGTCAACCATGACGGCGTACTCGGGATCCTGTCGCTGATCCTCTGGTCGTTGCTATGGGTGGTGTCGTTCAAGTACGTGATGTTCATCCTGCGTGCCGACAACCAGGGCGAAGGTGGCACCATGGCGCTGACCGCACTGGCACGGCGGGCCACGGCGGCCTATCCGCGTCTGCAGACGCTGATGGTGGTGTGCGGGTTGATTGGCGCTTCGCTGTTCTACGGCGACAGCATGATCACCCCGGCGGTGTCGGTCCTGTCAGCGGTGGAGGGCATGGGCCTGGCCTTCGAAGGCATCGACCACTGGGTGGTGCCGATTTCGCTGGTGATACTGGTAGCGCTGTTCCTGGTGCAGAAGCACGGCACCGAGAAGATCGGCAAGCTGTTCGGCCCGATCATGGTGATCTGGTTCGTGGCGCTGGGCACGCTGGGGGTGTATGGCATCGCGCAGAGCCCGGAAGTGCTCAAGGCGTTCAACCCGGCCTGGGCAGTGAACTTCTTCGTGGTTCACCCCGGCATGGGCGTTGCCATTCTTGGTGCGGTGGTGCTGGCGCTGACCGGTGCCGAGGCGCTGTATGCCGACATGGGCCACTTCGGTCGTAAGCCGATTGCCCGGGCCTGGTTCGCCCTGGTGCTGCCAGCGCTGGTGCTCAACTACTTTGGCCAGGGCGCATTGCTGCTGCAGGACCCGGAGGCGGCACGCAACCCGTTCTATCTCCTGGCGCCTGGCTGGGCGCTGCTGCCGATGGTCGGCCTGGCGACCATGGCCACGGTAATCGCTTCGCAGGCGGTGATCTCGGGGGCGTTCTCGCTGACCCGCCAGGCCATCCAGCTGGGCTATATCCCGCGCATGCAGATCCAGCACACCTCCAGCGACGAACAGGGGCAGATCTACATCGGCGCGATCAACTGGACGCTGATGGTCGGCGTGGTGCTGCTGGTGCTCGGTTTCGAGTCGTCCGGCGCGCTGGCGGCGGCCTACGGCGTGGCAGTGACCGGTACCATGCTGATGACCACCATCCTGGTTTCGGCGGTGATGCTGCTGCTATGGAAATGGCCGCCCGTGCTGGCGGTGCCGATCCTGGTGGGTTTCCTGCTGGTCGATGGGCTGTACTTTGCTGCCAACGTGCCGAAGATCGTCCAGGGTGGTGCCTTCCCGGTATTGGCGGGGGGCGTGCTGTACCTGTTGATGAGCACCTGGAAGCGTGGCAAGCAGATCCTGGTGGAGCGTATCGACGAAGGCGCGTTGCCGCTGCAGCTGTTCATCAGCAGTATCCGCATCCAGCCGCCGCACCGGGTCGAAGGCACGGCGGTGTTCCTCACCGCGCGCTCCGATGCCGTACCCCATGCGCTGTTGCACAACATGTTGCATAACCAGGTGCTGCACAGCCAGGTGGTGCTGTTGACAGTGGTCAACGAGGACCGGCCGCGGGTGCCGGAGCAGGAGCGTTTCGAGGTGGAGGCCTATGGTGAAGGGTTCTTCCGCGTGCTGCTGCACTTCGGCTTCATGGATGAACCGGATGTGCCGGCGGCGTTGCGCCTGTGCCACCTGGACGAACTGGACTTCACCCCGATGCGTACCACCTATTTCCTCAGCCGCGAGACGGTGATCGCATCGCGGCTGGAAGGCATGTCGCGTTGGCGCGGCAACCTGTTCGCGTTCCTGCTGAAGAATGCCAACGGTAACCTGCGCTTCTTCAACCTGCCGTTGAACCGGGTGATCGAATTAGGGACCCAGGTCGAGATCTGATTTCCAGGGCAGGCGCGGGCACTCCACCTACCTGTAGGAGCGGATTTATCCGCGACGCAGGCGACGCGGTGGTCGGCACCGGCTGTGCCGATGATCGGCGGCTATCAGTTCTGTGCCGCCACGCTCGACTTGCCCTGGCGCGTCTCGATCTCGTCGATCAGGCGCTTGGCCAGCGCCGGGTAGTTCTCGTCGAAGTGGTGCCCACCCGGCAGTTTCAAGCGCTCGCCGACCGCAGTCTTGTCGGTGCAGCCGCTCTCGTCGGTTTCCTCTACGCCATACACGCACACCACCTTGGACGCCGGCAACCGGGCCATTTCCGGCCCGGTCGGTGCTTCCTGGCCTTCCTTGCCAAGCCAGCCCTCGACTTCGATCTCGAAGCTGCCGCTGCGGGCAAAGGCCAGCAGCATCACCGCGTCGATGCGCTGCTGGTCTTCGACCGGCAGGCGGTTGTAGATTGCCGGCAACACGTCGGCGCCGAACGAATAGCCGGTCAGTACGAAGCGCTTGGTGCCCCATTTCTGCCGATAGTGCTGCATCAGCTCGGACAGGTCGGCGGCGCTTTGTTCCGGGGTCTTGTGCTGCCAGTAGTAGCGCAGCGTGTCGATGCCCACCACCGGGTAGCCCAGCTTGGCCATTTCCCCCGCCACGTCACGGTCCAGGTCACGCCAGCCGCCGTCACCCGAGAGGAACAGGGTGACCGTGTCGGTGGTCTGCCCGGCAGGCACCTCGACCACCGGGATGGCCAGGGCGTTGCCGTCGTGGCCGACCAGGGCCTGGGTCAGTTGTGCCTTGAGCACCTGCGGCAGGTGTATGTCGTAGTCGCTGATGCTGGTTTCGGCATTGGCCTGGTCACGCACGAAGGCGGCGCTGGCGTCATCCGGGTTGTCGTTCCAGGCGACATTCCAGTGACCGTGGGCGGCCGATTTCGGCAGCGGAGCCTGGCAACCGGGTTGTTCGAGATTGAAATCCACCGAAATCGCCCGGGCCTTGTCGTCGCTCTGGCTGGCCAGCCAGCGCCAGGCCTGGGCCGCGCCCGGACCGATACCGGCGACCAGGGTCGGCTGCTGGGGCAACTGGGCGAGGGCCTGGTTCATGGCCTGCTGTTGCTTGCTGCAGTCATTGGCCGGCAGCAACACCTGCACCAGTTGCGCTTCGCCGGCCTTGGCCAGGTCCAGCAACTGTTTGTCGGTCAGTGCCTGGTCCTGCGGCACACCGATAACCACCCGGGCCTTGGGGTGTACGCCTGGTGTCACACGGGTGATCGCGGTGCCATTGATGCTCAGTTGCTCCAGGCGCGCCTCAGGGGCCGGGCGCGTCCACAGCCAGAATGCCAGCGCCCCTCCCAGGGCGGCCAGCAGCAGGGGAATCAGCAGGTACAGCCAAAAGCGTCGGGTCATCAACGTTTCACCAATCCAGTCAAGCCGCCTGCGATCAGGGCGGCGGTGTCGGCCAGTGCCACCAGCGGGTCGAGCCCGGCCGGCACGGCCATGTATCGGGGTTCCCAGTCCGGTTGGAATTTGTCCTTGAAGCGTCGCAGCCCCTGGAAGTTGTACAACTGCTCACCTCGGCGGAACACCATCGAGCCCAGGCGCTGGGTCAGCGGCGCACCACGCCGCGGCTGCAGGCCGGAAAGCGGTACCATGCCCAGGCTGAAGCGGGCGTAGCCGTGGCTTTTGTAGTGCAGGATCAGGCCGATCATCATGAATTCCATGGTCAGCTTCGGGGCCTCGGGGTGCGCGCGCATCAGGTCGAGGCTGGCCAGTTCCTTGCTGTGGGTTTCCAGCAGGTTGGCAAAGGCCACCGGGCGGCCCTGGAAGCGGATCAGGGCGATGCGGAAGTGCCGCAGGTAGTCAGGGCTGAAGCGCCCCAGCGAGAAGCCTTTCTCGCGCACGTTCTTGCCGCCGAGCCAGGCATCGGAAATTTCCTTCAGCTCTGCCAGTGGGGCATGGCCGGGTTCGTGGATTTCCAGGCTCAAACCGTCACGGCCTCCGCGGTTCCAGGTGTAGCGCAGGTCCTTCATCTCCTTGCCCTTGGCTTCCAGGTCGAAACGCTGCAGGTCGACCCTGGCTTCTTCGCCCAGTTTCAGCGCGGTCAGGCCGATGTCCATGTAGAACGGCAGGTTTTCGGCACGCACCTGGTAGAACACCGGTCGGGCGTGGTGCAGGTCGCACAGGTCACGGAATTGCCAGATCATCTCGGCGCGTTCCTGGGCCGGGCCGATCGGGTCATACAGCGCCACCAGGCTGCGGCCGCGACGTGCGTACATGAGGAAGGCACTGTCGCCCGGGTGGAACAGCAGCGCCTTGTCGCCGGTCAGGGCCAGGCCGCCATCGGGCTGGTCAGAGGCCTGCAGAATGCGGTTGGCCCGTTGCAGTTCCTGTTCATCAGGCAGGTGAATCACCGGCGGTGCCGTGCGCAGCAGCCAGGTCAGCGCCACGGCCGCCAGCAGCAAGGCGCTGCCCATGGCGGCGCGCAGGCCACGCGGGGCGTCGGCATCAAGGGTGAACTGCCACCACAGCTGATGGCTGTAGGGCACATCCTGGTAGGCGAACAGCAGCAGCCATACCGATGCCCCGACCACGCAGGCGCTGGCCACCAGGAACACTGGCGAGAACGGCAGCTCCAGCAAGCGGCTGGGGCGGTAGAAGGAGCGGCGGAACAGGGCGAGCAGGGCGGCGGTGAAGGTCAGCAGACAGGCCTCTTCCCAGTCGAATCCCTTCAGTAGCGACAGCAGGGCGCCCACCAGCAACAGCACGGTGGTCAGCAGCCAGGCGGCGGACAGACGCCGGCGCAGGCCCTGGGCCAGCAGCAGGCACAATACCCCGATCAGGCTGGCGCCGAAGTGCGAGGCATCGATCAGACGGTGCGGCACCAGGAAACCCATGTGCTCCAGGCGCGTGTCGATCTCGGGCGTGGCCCCGGAGAACAGCAGCACCACCCCGGACAGGAACACCAGAACCGACAGGATCGGTGCCGCCAACCCGGAAGCCGCCTTGATGGCCTGTTGTGCGAACAGCAGGCGCCTGGCTTCGTTGGCCAGCAGCAACACGCAGGCCAGCAGCAGCGGCAGCACGACGTAGATCAGCCGATACAGCAGCAGGGCCGCCGCCAACGGGGCCGCGCCAAGCTGGTCGGCAAAGGCCGCCAGCAGGATCGCTTCGAACACCCCGACGCCGCCCGGGACATGGCTGAGCACGCCTGCGGCCAGGGCCAGCAGGTACACCAGGACAAAGGCGCCGAACGGTGGTGCTGCGGGCAGCAGCAGATACAGCACGGTAGCCGCAGCGGCGACATCCAGTGCGGTAATCAGCAATTGCAGGGCGGCCAGGCGAGCGCCCGGCAGGCGCAGTGTGCGGCGGCCCAGTTGTACCAGCAGGTTGTCGGCAAGCGGTTGCTCGGCCAGGCGACGGCGATACAGGCCAACCACCAGCAGCCCACACAGCACCAGCACCGCTGTGGCGATGGCCGCCAGCAAGCCTGGCGCCAGGCCCAGCGCTGCCGAGGCCGCCGGCAGGTCACTCAGGGTCGCCAGGGCAGCCAGGGGCGGCAGCGCGCAGCCCAGTGACAGGCTGGCGAACACGGTCATCCGTGCCACTTCGCCTGCGCCCACCCCTTGGCGCGCATACAGGCGGTAGCGCACCGAGCCGCCGGACAGCATCGACAGGCCGATGGCGTTGCCGATGGCAAAGGCGCTGAAGCCGCCCAGCACCAGACTGCGCGCTGGTAATTGCACACCGGCATAGCGGCTGGCCGACCATTCGTAACCCAGCAGGATCACGAAACCGAGCACGGTTGCCAGCAAGGCGCCCAGCAATGACTGGGCCGGTACGCTGAGCATGGCATCGTGCAAGGCATAGATGTCCAGCTCGCTCAGCAGGTGGCGGCAGGCAATCAAGGCCATGGTGAACAATACCAGGGTCACCATCAGGCCGATCGGCTGGCGATAGCGGCTCAGGCGTTCGAGCAAGGGCAGGCGTTGCACGGCACCGGGCAGTGCCGAGGCGAGTGCTGCCGGGTTGTCGGGAGTCTGCGAAGTCATGGATTGCCCCGGGCATGCAGCGCGAGGTGAGGGGAAGGTGTGGCCAAGTGAAAGTCCCTTAGAAAAACCTATCCAATGTTACTCCGGCCTCAGCCGCTTGCAGCGGCCTGGCCGGGTTAAAGATAGTTCATCCTCGGTGCGAGCTCTCAAGCGCGCGGGTTGACTGCAAGGCGGGTAAGTACGGGGCGACGAAAAGCAGGGAAGGGAAAAGCAACAAACCCCGCGCTGCTGTTACACAGGCGGGGTTTGTTCTGACGAATATGGTTGCGGGAGCCGGATTTGAACCGACGACCTTCGGGTTATGAGCCCGACGAGCTACCAGGCTGCTCCATCCCGCGTCAGTGGGGCGCATTCTACAGCTTCCAGAATGGCTGTCAAGCGCTACTCGTTGATTTTTTTGATATTTTTTCGAGCGCTTTATTCGAGGCAAAAGAAAAAGGCCACTGTGTAAACAGTGGCCTTCTCTCGAATCTGGTTGCGGGAGCCGGATTTGAACCGACGACCTTCGGGTTATGAGCCCGACGAGCTACCAGGCTGCTCCATCCCGCGCCTGTGAGATCGAATTCTACGGATTTAACCGTGGCTGTCAAGCATCTTTATAAAAAAACCTTTCCCGTTCAAACTCTTAGCGTTCGGATAATGGGGTTCAGCTCAGGCGCGGCGGGGCTTTCAGCCCGATCATCGCGCATGGCGGGCTGCCGACTGCACACCGCGAGTCGCATGCGATACTATCTGTATGAATTTACAGTGCTGACGAGCATCCATGTCCTTGCGCAAGATCATTCACGTTGACTGCGATTGCTTTTACGCCGCGATCGAGATGCGTGACGACCCGCGCCTGGCTGGCCGGCCCATGGCCGTAGGGGGCTCACCTGACCAGCGTGGGGTGATCGCCACTTGCAACTATGAGGCCCGTGCCTACGGGGTGCGTTCGGCCATGTCCTCGCGGCATGCACTGAAACTGTGCCCCGACCTGCTGATCGTCAAGCCGCGCTTCGAGGCCTACCGAGAGGCCTCGCGGGAAATCCACACGATCTTCCGAGACTACACCGAGCTGATCGAGCCGCTGTCGCTGGATGAGGCGTACCTGGATGTGACCGACAGCCAGTGGTATTCGGGCAGCGCCACGCGCATTGCCGAGGATATCCGCCGGCGTGTCGCCCGCACTCTGCATATCACCGTCTCGGCTGGCGTGGCACCCAACAAGTTCCTGGCCAAGGTCGCCAGTGACTGGCGCAAGCCCAATGGCCTGTTCGTGATAACCCCGGACGAAGTCGAGGCGTTCGTTGCCGCCTTGCCGGTAGCCAGGTTGCACGGGGTGGGCAAGGTAACCGCAGACAAATTGGCGCGGCTGGGTATCGAGACCTGCCTTGAGCTGCGCGACTGGTCGCGTCTGGCCCTGGTGCGCGAGTTCGGCAGTTTTGGCGAACGTTTGTGGGGGCTGGCGCGCGGTATCGATGAGCGTGCGGTACACAATGACAGCCGGCGCCAGTCGGTCAGTGTGGAAAACACCTACGACACCGACTTGCCGGACCTGGCCAGTTGCCTGGCACGGCTGCCCGAGCTGCTGGAAAGCCTGAACGAGCGCATCGCCCGCATGGACAGCAGTTATCGGCCGGAAAAACCCTTCGTCAAGGTCAAGTTCCATGACTTCAGCCAGACCACCCTGGAGCAGGCGGGGGCCGGTCGGGACCTGGACAGTTATCGGCAGTTGCTGGGGCAGGCCTTTGCCCGTGGTGGCAAGCCGGTGCGCTTGCTGGGGGTGGGGGTTAGGTTGCGAGATTTGCGTGGGGCACATGAGCAGCTGGAGCTGTTCCCGCCTCAATAGATGGCCCGCCAATTCAACGCGACCCCTGTAGGAGCGACACAAGGCCGCTCCTGCAAGGTATTGCGTGATGCAGGTTACTGCGCGCCCGGGTCGGCCACCAGCCGGCCAGTGGCCTTGGTCAGCGACTGCAGAAACTCTTGCTGCAGCTCCGGATCGTTGCGGGTCAGTTCGATCAGGCTCTGTTCCATTTCACTGGCTTCCTCTTCCAGGCCCAGTTCGGACAAGCGCTTGACCCGGTGCACCCACTGGCTGACGTCGTCGTCCTCAAGGTCATCGAAGATCAGTTCGTGGGCTTCGAGCAGCTTGTTGCGCAGGCTGGCGCTGACCAGCAGGCTGGCATCGCCACGAACGGCGTTGTCCTCGTCGACCACCCGCAGGTGCAGGGTGCCGATGTGGTTGAGATTCTGCTCGGAGAACGGGCTGTCGAGCAGGTTCAGGCGCAGCACGCCGTTCCTGTCGGTAGTCAGCTCGTGGGTAGTCTTGCCAGCCTTGACCTCGACCAGACGCTCGCTCCAAGGCACGCTGGTGGATTCTTCGCGCTTGCCCTTCTGCACCTCGCTGATCCCGGCCAGGTTCTGCTGGGCACGGCCGTTGGACGGCACGTTCATGAACGGGTTGAGCCCGTCCACACCGTAGCTGAGCCAGTCGTGGGTAATGCTTTCCGGCAGGTTGCCCAGGGCGAAGACGTTGACCACGTTGGCACCGACGCCTGCCACCACGGCCACAGCCCCCAGCGGGATCTCGTAGATCTCCCGCCAGGGCTGGTAGGGCGTGTAGCGGTCATAGCGACGGGTAACTTCGAACTCGGTGACTTCGAAGCGCTGCTGTTCATGCACGCGCACACGTCGTTGCGGAAGCTCCATCACCTTCGGCTCGCCGACATCGATCTGCAGGGTGTGTTCGAGCAGTTTGCGCTCGACGCGCTCCTCATGGTCGCTGCGCTGGGACATCTGGTTGGCGCAGCCGCTGACGAGCAGGGCGCCGCACAGTGCGGCGCCCCCCAGGGTAAAGGTACTTCGCTTGTACATGATCACTCGTGCATTGGTTATCAGCGGCGAACGCGTGCCTGCAGGAAGGTCAGCACCTCGGCCAGCGGCAATGCCTGGGCGTCCTGCTCGGTGCGATGCTTGTATTCCAGGTTGCCTTCGGCCAGGCCGCGATCGCTGACGACGATGCGGTGCGGGATGCCGATCAGTTCCATGTCGGCAAACTTGATGCCGGGGCTGGTCTTCTTGTCGCGGTCGTCCAGCAGCACCTCGTAACCGGCGGCGGTCAATTCGGCGTACAGCTTGTCGGTCGCCTCGCGGACCACGTCGGTTTCGTAGCGCAGCGGTACCAGGGCGATCTGGAACGGGGCCAGGGCGTCATTCCAGATGATGCCCTTGTCGTCATGGTTCTGCTCGATGGCAGCGGCGACCACGCGGGACACGCCGATACCGTAGCAGCCCATGGCCAGGGTGACCGGCTTGCCGTTCTCACCGAGTACCTGGCACTTCAGCGCCTCGCTGTACTTGGTGCCCAGCTGGAAGATGTGGCCCACTTCGATGCCGCGCTTGATCACCAGGGTGCCCTGGCCGTCCGGGCTCGGGTCGCCTTCGACCACGTTACGCAGGTCGGCCACCTGTGGCACCGGCAGGTCGCGCTCCCAGTTCACGCCGAAGTAGTGCTTGTCGTCGATGTTGGCGCCGATGCCGAAGTCGCTCATCAGGGCAACCGAGCGGTCGATGATGATTTCCAGCGGCAGGTTCAACGGGCCGAGCGAACCGGCACCGGCTCCGATGGCCTCGCGCAGTTCGGCGTCGCTGGCCATGACCAGCGGGTCGGCCACCTGTTCCAGCTTGGCGGCCTTGATTTCGTTGAGTTCGTGGTCGCCGCGCACGATCAGCGCAACCAGTTTGCCTGGTTCTGCGCCGTGCACGATCAGGGTCTTGACGGTTTTCTCGATCGGCAGGCCGAAGTTCTCCACCAGCTGGGCGATGGTCTTGGCGTTCGGCGTGTCGACCAGGCGCAGCTCCTCGGTAGGCGCAGGGCGCACGGTTTCCCGTGGGATGGCCTCGGCCTTCTCGATGTTGGCGGCATAGTCGGAGCTGTCGCTGAAGATCACGTCGTCTTCGCCGGACTCGGCCAGCACGTGGAATTCATGCGAGTAGCTGCCACCGATGGAGCCGGTATCGGCCTGCACCGGACGGAAGTCCAGGCCCAGGCGGGTGAAGATATTGGTATACGCCTGGTGCATGCGGTCGTAGGTTTCCTGCAGGGAAGCCTGGTCGGCATGGAACGAGTAGGCGTCCTTCATGATGAACTCACGGCCGCGCATCAGGCCGAAGCGCGGGCGGATCTCGTCACGGAACTTGGTCTGGATCTGGTACATGTTGAGCGGCAGCTGTTTATAGCTGGACAGCTCGTTGCGGGCCAGGTCGGTAATCACTTCTTCGTGGGTCGGGCCGACGCAGAAGTCGCGCTGATGGCGGTCCTTCAGGCGCAGCAGCTCGGGGCCGTACTGTTCCCAGCGACCGGATTCCTGCCACAGTTCGGCGGGCTGGATGCTGGGCATCAGCACTTCCAGGGCGCCGGCGGCGTTCATTTCCTCACGCACCACGGCCTCGACCTTGCGCATTACCCGCAAGCCCATCGGCAGCCAGGTGTACAGGCCGGAGGCCAGTTTGCGGATCATGCCGGCACGCAGCATGAGCTGATGGCTGATGACCACTGCGTCGGCAGGGGTTTCTTTCTGGGTGGCGAGCAAATATTGACTGGTGCGCATGGTGAGCCGTGTCGATTGCCTAAGACATTGAAATGACCCGCATTGTACGGGGGGGAAACGCAGGCGTACAGGATGCCCCAGGGCGTGGCGCTTGTCAGCCAAGAAAAAGCCCGGCGTGATTGCCGGGCTTTTTCAGGTGCGGGGCACTGCAAGCCAGGCTTACAGGATGCTCAGCGGGTACTCCACGATCAGGCGCAGTTCGTCGATCGATGGGGAATCGTAGTAGACACCATCGGAAGAG
Organism: Pseudomonas sp. Marseille-Q3773; assembly: GCF_916618955.1. Lineage (NCBI taxonomy): Bacteria > Pseudomonadati > Pseudomonadota > Gammaproteobacteria > Pseudomonadales > Pseudomonadaceae > Pseudomonas > Pseudomonas sp. Marseille-Q3773. The sequence continues at coordinate 3,044,468 of NZ_OU745390.1, read as the reverse complement.
CGGTAGGTAGCCTGACGCACGCGGAAGCTCAGGTCTTTCGCCGGGCCTTCCTGCAGTACGTACTTGATGTCGACGTCGCGTTCCCATTCCTTGCCGTTGCTGGTGCCGGCGACGTTGGCGTCGGTACCGCGTACATAACGGGTCATGAAGGTCAGGCCTGGAATGCCGTATTCGGCAAAGTTCAGGTCGTAGCGAGCCTGCCAGGACTTCTCGTCTTCGGCGTTGAAGTCGGAGCGAGCCACGGAGTTGGCCAGGAAGATGGTGCCGCCACCGTCGACGCCGTAGCCATAGTCGCCGTCGCCGGTGACTTTCTGGTAGGCCAGGGTGAAGGTGTGAGCGCCGATGTTGTAGGCGCCCGACAGGCTGAACGCGCGGTTGTCCAGCTTGTCGCCATCGAAGGCGCGGTACTCGGCAGAGCCTTCGCTCTTGGTGTCATAGATGTTGAAGTCGAACACCAGGCCTTGCTTGTCGGAAATCGGCAGCGCCCAGTTGACGTTGGCGTAGTACTTGCGCCAGTAGTCTTCGACCTTCGAGTAGTACAGGCTGGTGCTGAGGGTATCGGTGAAGGCGTAGGTACCGCCGACCACGTTGGCTTCCTTCAGGCGGAAGCTGTCACGGTTGGTCTGCTCCTGGGCGGTCAGGCTGGTGAAGTGACCAGCGTGCAGGGTCAGGCCCTTGATCTCGTTGCTGGTGATCAGGGTGCCCTGGGCGATTTCTGGCAGCAGGCGGCTGTCGTCGGTGGCGAAGACCGGCAGTGCGGTGAACTGGTCACCCACTTTCAGCACGGTGTCGGAGATGCGGAACTTGACCGCGCCGCCGCCCTTGGAGTAGTCGTCCTGCGAACGGCCGTCGGAGCCGGTCGGGAACAGGCCGGTACCGGCGCGGCCCTTGCCGCTGTCCAGCTTCAGGCCGAGCATGCCGATGGCGTCGACACCCACACCCACGGTGCCTTGGGTGAAGCCGGACTCGAAGGTGCCGAGGAAGCCCAGGCCGGTTTCTTCGCGACGGCTCTGGCCGCCTTCGTTGTTACGGAAATCACGGCTGAAGTACAGCATGCGGGTCTTGACGTTCAGCTTGCTGTCTTCGATGAAACCTTTGGATTCGTCCTGGGACGAGGCCAAAGCCAACTGCGAGGTCCCTGCCGCAACGGCCAGGGCGATCATGCTCCACTTCATCACGCGCATCGTGATTTGCTCCTTTGGTTTTTAGGAAGAGTACCGCTGCAACCATCTGTTCTAGTTATATGGCGCAGCTCTTTCTTGTTATGTCGGCGAAAATGTATAGCACGCTGACTGTTGTTGGCGATATGGCTATAAGCATCCTTTACGGAACTTTTTTGCCATGTCGCTTTCAGGTGTCTCCATGTCGCAAATCACGCCCCGGTTATGGGCCGTACAACGCCAGCGTTGTTTCCGTAGTCGTTTCACATCGGTCGATGCAATTCGGCGCGGGAAACTCCCTGGTAACCAATGCCGCTGTTGTCATTTGTCGCGTCCACCTGCCATAGCAGATGTCGTGCCGACTTGGCGTGAAGGGAATGCAACAAGCGTGCTCAAAATACGCAACACTTCATGAAATTTTCACAAAACCCATTACCGAAGGTCGGAAAGCGCCGTAAATACGGGGCGGGGCTGGCTCTGGTCATGTTGCAGTCGAGAATCATTAAAAACAAAAAAGCTGCCATGAAAGTCAATGTGTTACCGCAACTAGTTCAACCAGAGTCATTTGTGGGGTGGTCAGTGTGGTGGGCGGAGCGCGGTAGGCCTCATTTTGGTGCGAAAAGTAGCGCTGTGTTACCGGGAACGTGCAAGGTATCCTTGCAGGCCTGTATTCCGCGTGTGGCGGGTGGGTTTTGCCTGAAGGAGATTTGCCGTGTTCGTCCTCGATTCGCGTTTGCAGCAGGATGCCCTGGTGCTGGGTGAGTTTGCGCTGTGCCAGTTGTTACTGAGCAAGGACGCCAACTACCCGTGGTTCATCCTGGTGCCCAAGTGCGCCGGTATCAGCGAGCTGTTCGAACTGGATGCGACGCAGCAGCAGCAGTTGTGGCAGGAAACCACCCGCCTGGCCGAGGCGCTGAAGGCGAGCTACCAGGCCGACAAGATGAACATTGCCACCCTCGGCAATGTGGTAAGCCAGTTGCACATGCACGTAATCGTGCGCCAGCGCGACGATGCCGCCTGGCCTGCGCCGGTGTGGGGCAAGTGCCCGGCACTGGCCTATACCGACGAGCAAGTGCAAGCCGTACGCCAGCGCCTGCGTGAATTGAAACTCGATGGGTATGTAGAGGCCTGATATGTCGTTGGAAATGCGAATGGTCGAGCTGGAAACCCGTCAGGCGTTCCAGGATGACACCATCCAGGCGCTGAATGATGTGGTGGTCGAGCAGGCGCGGGTGATCGAGCGGCTGCAATTGCAGATGGCCGAGCTGATCAAGCGTTACGAAGAGATGGTTGGCCAGTACGGCAATGACGGGGAGGAGGCGCCGCCGCCTCATTATTGAAGCCGATATCGCTGGATGAACAGCAAGCCTGTGGGGCGGGCGAGCCCGCCTCCACAGGCAGTGGCCGTTGCAGATGATCAGCGGCGGGTGACAGCGACCACGTCTTCGGCCTGCAGGCCCTTGTCGCGGTGCATCACCGAGAACTCCACGCGCTGGCCCTCGACCAGGATGCGGTGGCCTTCACCGCGAATGGCGCGAAAGTGCACGAAGATGTCATCACCCGAATCGCGGGAGATGAAGCCGAAGCCTTTGGACGTGTTGAACCACTTGACGGTACCGGTATCACGGTTGCCGGATTCCTGCGTTGTCGGCTGGTTGGTGCGTGCCTTGCGTGGGCTGCGGGCAAGGCCAGCGGCCAGGTGTGCCGCCACGGCCAGGGCTGCGCAGACCAGCGCGGCCAGGTTGCCCATTTCCGGACGTGCCAGCACCGTCAGGGTCTGCAGCACCACCGCCACCACCAGCAAGGCGCAAGCCAGGTATTGCAACTGCTGGCGGGCGCCGCGGTAGTACAGCGGCACCACCGGGGCGATAATCAGGTTGAGCAGACCGAACAGGGCCAGGTAGACCGCGTCAGGTTGTTCCAGGAAAGGACTTGCATCGGTTTTCAGGCTGGGTATGAGCGATAGCAGCAAGGCTGCCACGCCCGTCACCAGATGGACGATCTTGAACATGGGTTGGCTCACAGTTGATAAGGCTGGTCACAGGAAGAGCCGACGGCACGGTGCGCATTGAGGTATGGCGCGCGATCACGTGACAGGCCGGCCTATGCACCCGGCAATGAGGCCGCACGGGTGACACGCTGCCTATTTAACAGTAAAGCCGCAGGCTACTCAAACCACTGGCCGCCGGGCGCTGTGCTGCGCCATGTCGCATGCGCCCTGCGTCAAGTGTTGCTACAGTGGTCGGCACCCGCTTGAGTCTCAAGCCTTATGGAAAGGGGAACTTCATGGCAATTGATATCGGTATCAGTGAAGAAGATCGCAAGTCCATCGTCGATGGACTGTCCCGCCTGTTGTCGGATACCTATGTGCTGTATCTGAAAACCCATAACTTTCACTGGAACGTCACCGGTCCGTCGTTCCGCACCCTGCACCTGATGTTCGAAGAGCAGTACAACGAACTGGCGCTGGCGGTCGACTCGATCGCCGAACGCATCCGGGCCCTGGGCTTTCCGGCGCCGGGGTCTTATGCGTTCTATGCGCGGCATTCTTCGATCAAGGAGGAAGAGGGCGTACCCCCGGCAGACGAAATGATCCGCCAGCTGGTCCAGGGCCAGGAAGCCGTGGTGCGCACCGCGCGCAGCATCTTCCCGGTGGTGGACAGGGTCAGTGACGAACCGACCGCCGACCTGCTGACCCAGCGCATGCAGGTGCATGAGAAGACCGCCTGGATGCTGCGGGTGCTGCTCGACGGCAAGTAATCGTCAGTCTGTCTGCAGGAGCGGCCTTGCGTCGCGATGGGCTGCGCAGCAGTCCCCAGGATGTGTGCTTCGGGCAGAAATCGCCGAGGCAGCTGCGCAGCCTATCGCGACACAAGGCCGCTACTACATGCCCCGCGCCTGCTTGTTGATTCTGATCAGGAAGATTTTGCCGCTGCTCTGACCGCGCTCATCAGCGCTTCATAGGCCACCTGCTACCTGTGACGAGGAGGAGTGGCGCATGATGCAAGTGAGCAAGCGTGTGGCTGGCCAGGGGCGCTGGCCCGGTAAAGAGTGTGTCGATCCGTTCAAGGCGGATTTCGACATGCAGCAGACCCAGCCGGTGTCGCGTTCGGTACGGCTCAACGGTTTTTCCACCTGCCTGCGCCTGGAGGCCGTCTATTGGGGTATCCTCGAGCGCATCGCCGTGGCCAACCGCTGCTCGGTCAGCGCAGTGCTGTCCTACGTGGACCGCGAAGTGCACCTGCGCCAAGGTGGAGTGCGCAACTTCAGCGGGCTGATCCGGGTGATCTGTGTCGCCTGGCTGCAGGACTCGCCAAGTGCGCGCTGATCGCCTGGCGGGCTGCGCAGTGCTTGCTAACCATATATAATCCCGCTTTTTGCTGCCCCGGCAGCCAGCGTTATGGTTGACGAGAGACACCCATGCCCCTTTATGACTATCAATGTGCATCCTGCGAGCACCGCATGGAAGTGCTGCAGAAGATCAGCGCCGCGCCGCTGACCGATTGCCCGGCGTGCCAGGCGCCGGCGCTGAAGAAGCTGCTGTCGGTGCCAGGCTTCCGCCTGAGCGGTAATGGTTGGTACGAAACCGACTTCAAGACCGGGGCGAAAAAGAATCTGGCAGGCGGCGACAAGGCCGACTGAGTTGAATGCTGTGACCGGGTCTTGCAGTATTAGCCCTCCGGGCGGCCAAGACCTCCACCGAATACACGAATCACGAGAAGCGAAACCACCATCATGATGCGCAGCCATTATTGCGGCCAACTGAACGAGAGCCTGGACGGCCAGGAAGTCACCCTTTGCGGCTGGGTCCATCGTCGCCGCGACCACGGCGGGGTGATCTTCCTCGACATCCGTGACCGCGAAGGCATGGCCCAGGTCGTGTTCGACCCGGATCGCGCCGAAACCTTCGCCGCTGCCGACCGCGTGCGCAGCGAGTACGTCGTGCAGATCACCGGCAAGGTGCGCAAGCGCCCTGAGGGTGCGGTGAATGCCAACATGGCGTCCGGTGCCATCGAGATTCTCGGCTACCAGCTGAACGTGCTCAACGAAGCGGAAACCCCACCGTTCCCGCTCAACGAATACTCCGACGTCGGCGAGGAAACCCGCCTGCGTTATCGCTTCATCGACCTGCGTCGCCCGGAAATGGCCGACAAGCTGCGCCTGCGCTCGCGCATCACCAGCAGCATCCGTCGCTTCCTCGACGAAAACGGCTTCCTCGATGTCGAGACGCCGATCCTGACCCGCGCCACCCCGGAAGGCGCGCGTGACTACCTGGTGCCAAGCCGTACCCACGCCGGCAGCTTCTTCGCCCTGCCGCAGTCGCCGCAGCTGTTCAAGCAGCTGCTGATGGTCGCCGGCTTCGACCGCTATTACCAGATCGCCAAGTGCTTCCGCGACGAAGACCTGCGCGCCGACCGCCAGCCGGAATTCACCCAGATCGACATCGAGACCAGCTTCCTCGATGAAAGCGAGATCATGGGCCTGACCGAAAGCATGATCCGCAAGCTGTTCAAGGAAGTGCTGGACCTGGAATTCGGCGAATTCCCGCACATGACCTTCGAAGAAGCCATGCGCCGCTACGGTTCCGACAAGCCGGACCTGCGCATCCCGCTGGAACTGGTCGACGTTGCCGACCAGCTGAAGGACGTGGACTTCAAGGTGTTCGCCGGCCCGGCCAACGATCCGAAGTGCCGCGTTACCGCCCTGCGCCTGCCAGGCGGTGCCAGCATGCCGCGCAGCAAGATCGACGAGTACACCAAGTTCGTCGGCATCTACGGTGCCAAGGGCCTGGCCTACATCAAGGTCAACGAGCGCGCCAAGGGCGTCGAAGGCCTGCAGTCGCCGATCGTCAAGAACATCCCCGAGGCCAACCTCAATACCATCCTCGACCGCGTTGGTGCCGTTGACGGCGACATCGTGTTCTTCGGTGCCGACAAGTTCAAGGTGGTCAGCGAAGCCCTGGGCGCGCTGCGTATCCGCCTGGGCCACGACTTCGAGCTGCTGACCTGCGAGTGGGCGCCGATGTGGGTGGTCGACTTCCCGATGTTCGAAGAGAACGAAGACGGCAGCTTCACTGCGCTGCACCACCCGTTCACCGCGCCGAAGTGCACCCCCGAAGAGCTCGAGGCCAACCCGGCCGCAGCCCTGTCGCGTGCCTATGACATGGTCCTGAACGGTACCGAACTGGGTGGCGGTTCGATCCGTATCCACCGCAAGGAGATGCAACAGGCCGTGTTCCGCCTGCTGGGCATCGAAGCGGCAGAACAGGAAGAGAAGTTCGGCTTCCTGCTCGACGCCCTGAAGTTCGGTGCGCCGCCTCACGGTGGCCTGGCCTTCGGCCTGGACCGCCTGGTCATGCTGATGACCGGCGCCCAGTCGATCCGTGAAGTGATCGCCTTCCCGAAAACCCAGAGCGCCGCGTGCGTCATGACCCAGGCCCCTGGCCTGGTCGACGCCAAGGCGCTGCGCGAGCTGCACATCCGACTGCGCGAACAGACCAAGGTCGAGTAAGCGGTCCTCGGGCGCATCCACAGGGATGCGCCTTTGCGTTTCGGCGCAGGCAATTTCTTGTCCCGCCCCGCACAGGGGCGGGGCTGTTTGTGATTCAAAGGATTCGGAGTCGTTATGGCTGGTCATTCCAAGTGGGCGAACATCAAGCACCGCAAAGAGCGCCAGGATGCCAAGAGAGGCAAGATCTTCACCAAGTGGATCCGTGAACTGACGGTCGCTGCCAAGCAGGGCGGCCCTGACCCGGCCTCCAACCCGCGCCTGCGCCTGGCGCTGGACAAGGCCCTGGGCGCCAACATGAGCCGGGACATCATCGATCGCGCCGTGGCCCGTGGTGCTGGTACCAACGAAAGCGACAACGTCGAAGAACTCAGCTACGAAGGCTATGGCCCGGGCGGTGTGGCGATCATGGTCGAGGCCATGACCGACAACCGCAACCGCACCGCGGCCGCCGTGCGTCATGCGTTCACCAAGTGTGGCGGCAACCTCGGCACCGACGGTTCGGTGGCCTACCTGTTCGAGCGCAAGGGGCAGATCAGCTTCGCGCCGGGCGTGGAGGAAGACGCCCTGATGGAAGCGGCGATGGAAGCCGATGCCGATGACGTGGTGGCCAACGACGATGGCTCGTTCGACGTGTTCACCTCGTTCAACAGCTTCTATGCCGTGCGCAACGCCCTGGAAGAGGCGGGGTTCAAGGCCGCTGACGCAGAAATCGTCATGCAGCCCACCACCAGTGCCGAACTTGACCAGGACGGCGCCGAGAAAGTGCTCAAGCTGATCGACATGCTCGAAGACCTGGATGACGTGCAGAACGTCTACTCCAATGCCCAGATTTCCGATGAGATCATGGAAAACCTCGGCTAAAGTGGTCCTGGCGTTCCATGCCGGGTCTTCAAATTTGTCTGCGCTTATGCCGGCCCTTTCGCGGGTAAACCCGCTCCCACAGGTACTGCACCGACCCTGAATGGGGTGCAGTACCTGTGGGAGCGGGTTTGCCCGCGAAAGGGCCGGCACAGTTTGCAGGGATACATCAATTTTTAGACGGGCACTATGACTCTGATTCTTGGTATCGACCCCGGCTCGCGCATCACCGGTTATGGCGTGGTGCGCCAGACCGCCCGCGGTTGCGAGTACGTGGCGTCGGGCTGCATTCGCACCGGCAGCGGCGAGCTGCATGAGCGGTTGCAGATCGTTTTCCGTGGCGTGGGCGAAATCATCGCCCAGCACGGGCCGGTGACCATGGGCATCGAGCGGGTGTTCATGGCGCGTAACGCCGACTCGGCGCTGAAGCTAGGCCAGGCCCGTGGCGCGGCCATCGTCGCTGCCGCCGAAGCCGGCCTGGAAATCGCCGAATACAGTGCCACCCAGGTCAAGCAGGCCGTAGCCGGCACCGGCGGGGCCAACAAGGAACAGGTGATGATGATGGTCATGCACCTGCTGAAACTGACGCAAAAGCCGCAGATCGACGCCTCCGACGCCCTGGCCATCGCCCTGTGCCACGCGCATACCCGCTCCAGCCTGGTGCCGCATGGCCTGGCCACGGCGCGGCGACGCGGCGGGCGCTTGCGTCTGTAGGCGCTTCATGCCCTGATACACATTTTGTGCGGGTGATGCATGCACCCGCTGCATTTGCTGATAGGGTTGAGCGGTCTTGGACCGGCTCCCCGAGAGAAGGATCGGAACGTGATTGGACGTTTGCGCGGCACCCTGGCGGAGAAACAGCCGCCGCACCTGATTATCGACGTCAATGGCGTGGGTTACGAGCTGGAAGTGCCCATGACCACGCTGTACCGTCTGCCCAAGGTGGGCGAAAGCGTCACCGTGCACACCCACCTGGTGGTGCGCGAAGACGCCCACCTGCTCTACGGTTTTGCCGAAAAGCGCGAGCGCGAGCTGTTCCGTGAGCTCATCCGCCTCAATGGCGTGGGGCCGAAGCTGGCGCTGGCGCTGATGTCCGGCCTGGAAGTCGACGAGCTGGTGCGCTGCGTGCAGGCCCAGGACACGTCGGCGCTGGTGCGCGTGCCCGGGGTCGGCAAGAAGACCGCCGAACGCCTGCTGGTCGAACTCAAGGACCGTTTCAAGGCCTGGGAAACCTCGCCGGCCATGTTCACCCTGGTTTCCGATGGGCCGTTGCCGGTCAGCAGCACCTCCACGGCCGAGGCGGATGCGGTCAGCGCCCTGGTCTCGCTGGGCTACAAGCCGCAGGAAGCCAGCAAGGCGATCGCGGCGATCAAGGACAAGGCTGGCCTGAGCAGTGAAGAGCTGATCCGTCGCAGCCTGAAAGGGATGATTACCAAGTGATCGAAGCCGACCGCCTGATCGCCGCCAGTGGCCGCGACCGTGAAGAAGTCCAGGACCGTGCGATCCGCCCGCTGCGGCTGGACGAGTACATCGGCCAGCCGGTGGTACGCGAGCAGATGGCGCTGTTCATCCAGGCCGCCCGTGGCCGCAGCGAGTCACTTGACCATACCCTGATCTTCGGCCCGCCGGGCCTTGGCAAGACCACCCTGGCCAACATCATCGCCCAGGAAATGGGCGTGTCGGTCAAGAGCACTTCGGGGCCGATCCTTGAGCGTCCGGGCGACCTGGCGGCCATGCTGACCAACCTCGAGCCGCACGACGTGCTGTTCATCGACGAGATCCACCGGCTGTCACCGGTCGTCGAAGAAGTGCTGTACCCGGCCATGGAAGACTTTCAGCTGGACATCATGATCGGCGAAGGGCCCGCGGCCCGCTCGATCAAGCTCGACCTGCCACCGTTCACTCTGGTCGGGGCCACCACCCGTGCCGGCATGCTGACCAACCCGCTGCGTGACCGCTTCGGTATCGTCCAACGCCTGGAGTTCTACAGCGACAGGGACCTGGCCACCATTGTCAGTCGCTCGGCCGGCATCCTCGGCCTGGCCATCGAGGACCAGGGCGCCTACGAGATCGCCCGCCGGGCCCGTGGCACGCCGCGTATTGCCAACCGCCTGCTGCGCCGGGTGCGCGACTACGCCGAGGTGCGCGGCAAGGGTCAGATCACCAAGGCCGTGGCCGACATGGCGCTCAACCTGCTGGACGTCGACGAGCGTGGTTTCGACCATTCCGACCGTCGATTGCTGCTGACCATGATCGAGAAGTTCGACGGCGGCCCCGTGGGGGTGGACAACCTGGCTGCCGCCATCAGCGAAGAGCGCCACACCATCGAGGATGTGCTCGAACCGTACCTGATCCAGCAAGGCTACATCATGCGTACCCCGCGTGGCCGCGTGGTCACCCGGCATGCCTACCTGCACTTCGGCCTGAATGTGCCCGGGCGCCTGGGGGAGGGTGGGGATTTTTCCGAAACGGGCGATGACTGACAGATCGAAAACGGCTTTTCGTGGTCCTAGCGCTGGCATGCCGAGGGTGCGCTGGCAATAAGACATTAATGAAAAAAAAACAGTTGCCAGAGCGGATTGGCAAGCTGAGGAGTAAGCACTAGAGTATGCGCGCGCAAAATGGCCTGGAACCGTTCGCACACCGTTGTCGCGTCTATTACGAAGATACCGATGCCGGTGGCGTGGTGTATTACGTCAACTACCTGAAATTCATGGAGCGTGCGCGCACCGAGCGTCTGCGCCACCTGGGCTTTTCCCAGGCGCAGCTGGCCGGGGAAAACCTGTTGTTCGTGGTCCATTCCAGCGAAGCGCGTTACCACGCGCCGGCGCGCCTGGACGACGAGCTGCGGGTCACCGCGCACGTGACTGAACTCAATCGCGCCAGCCTGCGCTTCGTGCAGCAGGTCTGGCGGGAAAAGGATGAAACGCTGCTCTGCGAAGGGCAGTTCCTGGTGGCCGCCGTGCGCGCCGACACTTTCAAACCCCGAGCCATACCCCCGGAGCTGCGCGACGCCTTTGCGGCGGACGGCTCGGGTAATCAATCGAACGCAGGAGAATAAGCGTGGAAGCTAACGTCGTCGACCATACCTCCATGTGGAGTCTGGTCAGCAATGCCAGCGTGGTGGTACAGCTGGTAATGCTGACCCTGGTGGCCGCCTCGGTCACATCATGGATCATGATTTTCCAGCGCAGCACCATGCTGCGCGCCGGTCGTCGTGCGCTGGATGCCTTCGAGGAGCGCTTCTGGTCGGGCATCGACCTGTCCAAGCTGTATCGCCAGGCAGGCAGCAACCCGGACCCGGATTCCGGTGTCGAGCAGGTGTTCCGTGCCGGTTTCAAGGAATTCTCGCGCCTGCGCCAGCAGCCGGGGGTTGACCCGGACGCGGTCATGGAGGGCGTTGCCCGGGCCATGCGCGTGGCCATCTCGCGCGAGGAAGAAAAACTCGAGCAGAGCCTGCCGTTCCTCGCCACCGTCGGTTCGACCAGCCCGTACATCGGCCTGTTCGGTACCGTGTGGGGCATCATGAACTCCTTCCGCGGCCTGGCCAGCGCCCAGCAGGCCACCCTGGCCACGGTCGCCCCGGGTATCGCCGAAGCGCTGATCGCCACTGCCATCGGCCTGTTCGCGGCAATCCCGGCGGTCATCGCCTACAACCGCTTCTCGGCCCGCAGTGAAGTGCTGATCGGTCGTTACTACACCTTCGCCGACGAGTTCCAGGCGATCCTGCACCGCAAAGTGCACACCAGCGAAGAGTAATCAGGTAGAAGCCCATGGCCCGAGTTCGCCACAAACGCAAGCCCGTCGCCGAGATGAACGTGGTGCCCTACATCGACGTGATGCTGGTGCTGCTGGTCATCTTCATGGTGACGGCGCCGATGCTCAACCAGGGCGTCAAGGTCGACCTGCCCAAGGTTTCCAGCGAAGCCTTGCCGCAGGACAACAACGTCCAGATCCTCACCATCTCCATCAAGGCCGACAAGACCTATTACTGGAACCTCGGCAGCGAAGTCGATACCGACAAGCAGATGGACAAGGCCATGACCTTGCCTGCAATGACCGACGCCGTGACCAAGATCATTGCCGCCGGCCGTGACCAGGGCAAGCAGACCCAGGTGTTCATTCGTGGCGACAAGGCTGTCGACTATGGCGCGGTCATGGGTGCCATGGGCGGGTTGCAGAAGGCCGGTGTCGGTAACGTTGGCCTGATTACCGAGGCGCCCTGATGCAACAGCGAGAGCCATCCGCCTCGGAAAGCTACTTCTGGCCCAGTGTCTGGGCCATCGGCCTGCATGTGCTGGTGTTCGCCCTGCTGTTCGTCAGTTTTGCCATGACGCCCGAGCTGCCGCCCTCCAAGCCGATCGTCCAGGCTACCCTGTACCAGCTCAAGTCCAAGAGCCAGGCGACCACCCAGACCAATCAGAAGATTGCCGGGGAAGCGAAGAAGACCGCTTCGCGCCAGACTGAGGTCGAACAGCTGGAACAGAAGAAGATCGAGCAGGAGGCCGTGAAGGCCGCGGAACAAAAGAAAGCCGACGCCGCTCAAAAGGCCGAAGAGGCCCGCGAGGCTGCTGAAGCCAAGAAAGCCGAGGCCGCCGCCGAAGCCGCCAAGGCTGCCGAGGCCAAGAAAGCCGCCGAAGCCAAGAAGGCCGAGGAGGCGAAGAAGGCCGCCGAGAAGCAACAGGCCGACATCGCCAAGAAGAAGGCCGAGGAAGAAGCCAAGAAAAAAGCCGAAGAAGAGGCCAAGAAAGAGGCCGCTGAAGAGGCGAAGAAACAAGCCGCCGAGGACGCCAAGAAAAAGGCGGCCGAAGAGGCCAAGAAGAAAGCAGCCGAGGACGCCAAGAAGAAAGCGGCGGCCGAGGAAGCGAAGAAAAAGGCAGCTGAAGAGGCCAAGAAGAAGGCCGCTGCAGACGCCCAGAAGAAAAAGGCACAGGAAGCGGCCCGCAAGGCGGCGGAAGACAAGAAAGCCCAGGCCCTGGCCGAGCTGTTGTCCGACACCACCGAACGGCAGCAGGCGCTGGCCGACGAGCAGGGTGACCAGGTGGCCGGCGACTTCGACGACCTGATCCGTTTGCGCGCGGCCGAGGGCTGGGCACGTCCGCCTTCCGCGCGCAAGGGCATGACGGTGGTCCTGCAGATCAACATGTTGCCGGACGGTACCATCACCAACGTCAGCGTGGCCCGTTCCAGTGGTGACGGCCCGTACGACAGTTCGGCGGTGGCTGCGGTGAAGAACATCGGTCGCCTGACCGAAATGCAGGGTATGAAGCCGAGCGATTTCAACCAATATCGTTCGTTCAAGATGACATTTACACCTGAGGATCTAGCGTTGTGATTAAACGTCTGAGAGGGCTGCTGGTCATGCTGTGCTGCGTGGCAGGCATGGCCGTGGCAGAGGAAAAGAACATCCTGGTCACCAGCGGCAGCGACCGGGCCACCCCCATCGCGGTAGTGCCGTTCGGTCTGCAGGGCGGCAGCGTGCTGCCGGAAGACATGGCCGACATCATCGGCAACGACCTGCGCAACTCTGGCTACTACTCGCCGATTCCGCGGCAGAACATGATCAGCCAGCCGTCGCAGGCGAGCGAAGTGATCTTCCGCGACTGGAAAGCGCTGGGCGCGCAGTATGTGATGGTCGGCAGCATCGTACCGTCGGGCGGTCGCCTGCAGGTGCAGTACGCGCTGTTCAACGTCGCCACCGAGCAGCAAGTGCTGACCGGCAGCGTGGCGGGCAGTGTCGACCAGCTGCGCGACATGGCCCACTACATTTCCGACCAGTCGTTCGAGAAGCTCACCGGCATCAAGGGTGCGTTCTCCACCCGCATGCTGTACGTGACGGCCGAGCGTTTCTCCACCAACAACACCCGCTACACCCTGCAGCGTTCGGACTACGACGGTGCACGTGCAGTTACCCTGCTGCAATCGCGTGAACCGATCCTGTCGCCACGCTTTGCGCCGGATGGCAAGCGTATCGCCTATGTCTCGTTCGAGCAGAAGCGCCCACGCATCTTCATCCAGCACATCGACACCGGCCGCCGCGAGCAGGTCACCAACTTCGAGGGCCTGAACGGTGCGCCAGCCTGGTCGCCGGACGGTACTCGCCTGGCGTTCGTGCTGTCGAAGGACGGCAACCCGGACATCTACGTGATGAACGTGGCGTCGCGCCAGATCAGCCGCGTCACTGCTGGCCCGGGCATCAACACCGAACCGTTCTGGGGCAAGGACGGCAACACCCTGTACTTCACCTCCGACCGTGGCGGCAAGCCGCAGATCTACAAGCAGTCGGTCGGTGGCGGTGGCGCCGAGCGTGTAACCTTCGTCGGTAACTACAACGCCAACCCGAAACTGTCGGCTGACGAAAAGACCCTGGTGATGATCCATCGCCAGCAGGGCTTCACCAACTTCAAGGTGGCGGCCCAGGATTTGCAGCGCGGAAGTGTAAAGATTCTCTCCGAGACAAGTCTTGATGAGTCTCCCACTGTTGCGCCAAACGGCACCATGCTAATCTACGCCACCCGCCAGCAGGGCCGGGGAGTCTTGATGCTCGTGTCGCTTAATGGACGCGTGAGGCTCCCACTTCCTACCGCTCAAGGCGAAGTCAGAGAACCGTCCTGGTCCCCTTACCTGAACTGATTGCGGCGTAATACTTTTGCTTAACACACTGGGGTTTCATTAGGAGTTTCACGATGGAAATGCTGAAGTTTGGTAAATTTGCTGCGCTGGCTCTGGCCATGGCCGTAGCTGTAGGTTGCTCCTCGAAGGGCGGTGACAACGCAGGCGAAGGCGCTGCTGTAGACCCGAACGCTGGCTACGGTGCCAACGCTGGTGCTGTTGACGGCTCCCTGAGCGAAGAAGCTGCTCTGCGCGCAATCACCACCTTCTACTTCGAATACGACAGCTCGGACCTGAAGCCAGAAGCCATGCGCGCTCTGGACGTTCACGCCAAGGACCTGAAAGCCAACGGCAACCGCGTTGTTCTGGAAGGTAACACCGACGAGCGCGGCACCCGCGAGTACAACATGGCTCTGGGTGAGCGTCGTGCCAAGGCCGTCCAGCGCTACCTGGTTCTGCAGGGCGTTTCCCCTGCTCAGCTGGAACTGGTTTCCTACGGTGAAGAGCGTCCGGTTGCCACTGGCAACGACGAGCAGTCCTGGGCTCAGAACCGTCGCGTAGAACTGCGTAAGTAAGTTCTCATGCGTATGGGCCGCCGTGTAGTAACCGTCCTCGCACTCAGCCTGCCGCTCGCGGCCTGGGCTGAGGTTCCTGTAGTTGATGACAACGCAGGCAGTTATCCGCCTGCGGGTTATGGCACGAGCGGCGCCTATGCCGGGTCAGGGGCTTCGGCCCCTGCCTCTGCACAGGGCCAGCTGTTCATGCAGCTGCAACAGATGCAGGATCAGCTTTCCCGCCAGCAAGGCATCATCGAAGAGCTGCAGAACGATGTGTCGCGCATGAAGCAGGAAAACCTGGAGCGTTACCAGGACCTGGACCGTCGCATCAACAGTGGCGCCGCGCCTGCCGCGACCCCTGACAATTCCTCCGGTGGTGGTGTCTCGAATGCCGCCCCCGATGCAGCAGCGGGTGCTGCTGCACAACAACCGGCCGCCAGTAGCGAGCCCGGTGATCCGGCGAAAGAAAAGCTCTACTACGATGCCGCTTTCGACCTGATCAAGCAGAAAGACTTCGACAAGGCCAGCCAGGCCTTCGGCGCCTTCCTGCGCAAGTACCCCAACAGTCAGTACGCCGGCAATGCCCAGTACTGGCTGGGTGAGGTCAATCTGGCCAAGGGCGACCTGCCCGCCGCCAGCCAGGCCTTCGCCCAGGTCAGCCAGAAGTATCCGAAGCACAGCAAGGTGCCGGATTCGCTGTACAAGCTGGCTGACGTCGAACGCCGCATGGGGCACACCGACAAGGTCAAGGGCATTCTGCAGCAGGTCATCAGCCAGTACCCCGGCACTTCTGCCGCGCAGCTGGCCCAACGTGACCTGCAGAAGCTCTGAGCTGTCCCGTTTGAAATAACCCGCGCCTGTCGCGGGTTTTTTCGTTAGAATCATTGCCCTTTTTTCGTAAACACGCTGTTGCGGATAACGCTATGTCGAGTCCGCGACAGTGCCTGACGGAGGCGGACAGCCTGTTTAGCTGTCACGCCCGTGGCGAGCATGCAAGACACATTACGCATCACCGAAGTCTTTTACTCTTTGCAGGGTGAAACGCGAACGGCTGGGTTGCCCACGGTATTCGTGCGCCTCACCGGTTGCCCCCTGCGCTGCCAGTACTGCGACAGTGCCTATGCCTTCAACGGCGGTAACCTTCGCACCCTTGATTCGCTCCTTGAGCAGGTCGCCAGCTACAAGCCGCGCTACGTCTGCGTCACCGGCGGCGAGCCATTGGCCCAGCCCAATGCCTTGCCGCTGTTGCAGCGCCTGTGTGACGCCGGTTACGAGGTTTCCTTGGAAACCAGCGGTGCGCTGGATATTTCCGGCACTGACACCCGTGTCAGCCGCGTGCTCGACCTGAAGACCCCAGGCTCCGCGGAGTCGCACCGTAACCGCTACGAGAACATCGAGCTGCTGACCCGCAACGACCAGGTCAAGTTCGTCATCTGTTCCCGTGAGGACTACGACTGGGCGGTTTCCAAGCTGATCCAGTACAACCTGGCCGAGCGTGCCGGTGAGGTACTGTTTTCGCCCAGCTACCACCAGGTGAAGGCCAGCGACCTGGCTGACTGGATCGTCGCCGACAACCTGCCTGTGCGTTTGCAGCTGCAACTGCACAAGTTGTTGTGGAACGACGAACCCGGACGTTGACTGAGGAGCAAGTACACACATGACCGACAAACGCGCAGTAATCCTGTTGTCCGGCGGCCTGGATTCGGCCACCGTGGTCGCCATGGCCAAGGCCGAAGGCTACAGCTGCTACACCATGAGCTTCGACTACGGCCAGCGTCACCGCGCCGAGCTGAACGCCGCTGCCCGGGTCGCCCGCGACCTGGGTGTGGTCGAGCACAAGGTGATTGGCCTGAACCTCGATGGTATTGGCGGCTCGGCATTGACCGATAGCAGCATCGACGTACCAGAAGCCCCGAGTGAAGGCATCCCGGTCACCTACGTGCCGGCGCGCAACACCGTGTTCCTGTCCCTGGCCCTGGGCTGGGCAGAAGTGCTTGAAGCCCGCGACATCTTCATTGGTGTCAATGCCGTGGATTATTCCGGCTACCCGGACTGCCGCCCCGAATTCGTCGAAGCCTTCGAGCGCATGGCCAACCTGGCGACCAAGGCCGGTGTCGAAGGGCAGGGCTTCCGCATCCAGGCACCGCTGCAGAACATGAGCAAGGCGCAGATCGTGCAGGCTGGCATCGCGCGTGGTGTGGACTACAGCCTGACCGTTTCCTGCTACCAGGCCGACGATGACGGCCGTGCCTGCGGTAAATGTGACAGCTGCCGTCTGCGTGCCGACGGCTTCAAGGCAGCCGGTGTGGCAGACCCGACGCGATATTTTTAAAAAAAGTTTTGGTGGGGTGTTGATTTCCCGTTAGAAATCAGTATTATACGCGCCATCCAACGGGTCGTTAGCTCAGTTGGTAGAGCAGTTGGCTTTTAACCAATTGGTCGTAGGTTCGAATCCTACACGACCCACCATATGCAGTACGTCAAAGCCCGCTACCGGCAACGGTGGCGGGCTTTTTCGTTTCCGGTTGGCAGGATTCGGTCGGGCGCCTGCCGCGCCCACTGGCAGGGGCGGCCTGGTAACGCGATAGGGCTGCGACGCAGCCCTCGGCCTACAATTGGGTCGCGCTGCGTTTATTCAGCCTCAGTGTCTTGTAGCTGGCCGCTGGCTTCGGCCCGAGGGCTTCGAGGGCATCCAGAAAGTGTGAAGGGTGGTCGAGCGGCAGTGATTTGAGCGTGTCGAGTTCCAGCTCCCACCATTTGCTCGCCAGCAGCCGTTCGATCAGGTCATCGGGGTGGCGAAAGCGGATGAGCCTGGCTGGATTGCCGCCTACGATCGCATAAGGTGGCACGTCCCGTGTAACTAGCGCCCGCGTGGCGATGATCGCGCCTGTACCCACCGTCACGCCTTCAAGCACGGTGGCGTCAGCACCTATCCATACGTCATGGCCAATGTTGGCGTAGGAAATCTGCGGATCGTAGCGAAGCCGATTGTTTTCGTACTGGAACGGGTGGGTGCTCACCCAGGCCGAGGGGTGCGTGTTCTTTATCGGCCTTTGGCAGCACTGCGGTTCATTCGGCCCACTCCGGGTCGCCGGTAAACACCACCGTCAGCCAGCGGTCCGGCCCTTCGCCGCCCACCGCATCCCCGATCTCGTTGCGCCACGCATCCCATTCATCGATGCTTTTCGCTGCCATGCTCTTCGGCACGATGAAGTACAGTTCGATTTCCCGCGAGCGCCCGACCTTGGCCACATAGGCGCGGTACGACTGCAGCCCGTGGCGGGCGACGAAGGCCTTGGCCACTTCATCCACATGCAGCTTGAGGTCGCCCGGTGTTACCAGGAAGATTTCCGAAAGCGCCTGGCGCACCACCGCCATCGGCAACGGCACGATCACCAGGCACACCAGCGCCAGCACCGCCGGGTCGATGTACGGCGACACCCACTCCCATTGCGTGCCTTGCACGGCGTAGCCAAAGCAGAAGGCAATCAGCAGCGCGGCGGTAATACTGGCCGACATTACCCAGCCTTTGACGTCCATGCGCACGAAATCCGAGCCCAGCTTACGGTTGGCGCGGGCCTCGACCACGGCGATGGTCACGCAGGCGATGACGGTCAGCAGCGCGTAGACCATGGCGATGCCGAACTCCAGGTGGCGCCCGCCTTGCAGCAGGCTGCTGACGGCGTTGATCAGTGCATAGATGGCCACGCTGCTCAGGAGGATGCCATTGAGCGCCAGCACCATCGGCTCAAGGTGCCAGAAACCCATGGTGAAGCGCTCGCGCAGCTTGCGCGACATCTGCACGCTGGTGGTGTGCGCGGTGATCAGCCTGACCACCACCAGTGACAGCCCGCTCATGCTGGCGTCGACCAGCGAGTAGACGCCATCGAAGACGATGGAGAACGAGCCAGAGGCCAGGCCGAAGGCGATGCCGATAAGGGCGATGAACAGGGTCACGGCGATCGAGGTACGTAGCAGGCCCTGCTCGCTGGTGATGTCGAAGAAGGTGGATCTGGTTGCGGTTTGCATAAGATGTGCTCGGTAAAAACATTGATTCTGTATCGCCTGTCAGGGCCTTTTCGCGGGCTCGCCCGCTCCCACAGGTCCGGTGCCGCCTTCGGAGTCGGTACAAAACCTGTGGGAGCGGGCAAGCCCGCGAAAAGGCGCATTGGCCCTGACAGGTTAGACGCGGAACTGCTCCATCAGCGCCTGCTGCTGGTTGGCCAGCCGGTTCAGGGCCTGGCTGATCCGCGCCGATTCGTCGGCCTGGCCAGCCAGCGATTCGGTCACGTCGCGAATGCCCGCCACGTTGCGGTTCACTTCCTCGGCCACTGCGCTCTGCTCTTCGGCCGCCGAGGCAATCTGCAGGTTCATGTCGCTGATCACTGCCACCGCTTCGCCGATGCGCTGCAGGGCCGGCAGTGCCTGCTCCATTCCCAGGGCGCTGGCCTGGGCCTGGCGTTGGCCTTCGTGCATGGCGTCCACCACATCCTGGGTACCTTGCTGCAAGCCCTCGATGACCTGGCGAATTTCTTCCACCGATGTCTGCGTGCGCTGGGCCAGGCCGCGTACTTCATCGGCGACCACGGCAAAGCCACGCCCGGCTTCACCGGCGCGGGCAGCCTCGATGGCGGCATTGAGGGCCAGCAGGTTGGTCTGTTCGGCGATGCTGCGGATCACTTCCAGTACCGAGCCGATCTGCCCGCTGCGATCTTCCAGCGCTCGCGCCTCGCCCATGGCGGTGTCCATGCCGGCGGCCAGGCGATCGATGCCCTGGCGCGTACTGTCGATCAGTTGCAGGCCTTCGCGGCTGGCCTGGTCGGCAGCGCGTGCGGCCTGCGCCGCCTGCGCGGCGTTATGGGCGACATCCAGGGCGGTGGCGCTCATTTCGTTGGCGGCGGTGGCCACCTGTTCGATCTCGCGATGCTGTTGCTGCATGCCGTTGCTGGTCTGGCTGGCAATGGCCGCCGACTGGTCGGCGGTGTCACGGGCCTGCTGCAGTGAACCCTTGACCTGGGCAATCACCGGTTGCAGCTTGTCGAGGAAGCGATTGAACCAGCCACTGAGCTGGCCCAGCTCGTCCTGGCGGGCGTAGTCCAGGCGCCGGGTGAGGTCGCCTTCGCCGCTGGCGATGTCTTTCAGGCGCGCGGCCACCGCCAGGATCGGCCGGGATACACCGCGTGCGGTCAACCCTATCAGCAGCAAGCCGGCTACCGCAGCGCCCAGGCCGACCAGCAGGCTGATGAGATTGGCGCTCTGGTTGTGCTGGTCCAGGCGCTGGTTGAGGGCGACGGCGGGAGCCTGCAGCACGCTTTCCGGTACTTCCAGCAACACCTGCCAATTGGCGGTGCCGGGGATCGGTGTGAACGGGTGCGCCACGCGCAGCAGGCCGTCGGCTACCGCCTTGTCCATGGGCTTGCCAAGTGTGCCGGCGTCACGGCTGTTGCCGGCCAGCAGGCCGTTGGCGCTGGCGATACTGACCTGGCCCTGGCCGTCGAACAGCTCCCGGCGGCCATCCAGGCTCAGTTGCTGCAGGTTGCTCAGGCCGATGTCCAGGCCGACCACGCCGACCACCTTGCCGTGCTCCAGCAGCGGCAGGGCAATGCTGGTCATCAGCACCTGGCGGCCGTTCACGTCGTCGAGGTACGGCTCCAGCACGCAGGCGCTGGCAGTATCCTGCGGGCAGGTCAGCCAGCGGTTCTTCGCCACGCCATTGCTGCCGATGTCGGCGTCGCCGAGCATCGATTCGGGCATGGCTTCAAGCTCAAGGGTGCCGGGGCGGGGCTGCGACCAGTACAGCGAGAAGCGCCCGCTGTCATTGCTGCCCGTCGCCTCCTGGCCGACATACTGGCTGTCCTGGCCGAGGGCGTCGGGCTGGAACACCAGGTATAGGCCGATCACAGCCGGGTTGTCGGCCAGGCTGGCACGGGCCTGGCGCGTCAGTTCGCTACGCAGGTCGCTGCCGCCGCGGGCCTTGAGTACCTGCACCAGGCGGGCAAAGCCATTGGCGTACTGGTAGGCGTCCATGAAATAGCGCTGGGTCCGCAGCGCCTGGGTTTCGGCCAGGGCTTGCAGGCGCTGGCGCGCGCTGTTGTCGAGCATTTCGGTGTTGGCCAGGTTGACCAGCTCCGCGCTGCGCCGGGCCTGGGCCAGCGAGGTTGTCACCAGCAGGGCGACGATGGCCAGCAGGCACAAGCCGGCAAGCAAGGTGATTTTCCACTGGATGGAGAGGCGACGCAGCGGCATCAGGGCTTTCCTTTTCGATCAAATGCAACGCCCGCGATCAGGCGCGGGCGTTGGCAGCAGCATGGGTCATTCAGCGATGTAGTTTGGCGGGGCGTCCCGGAACGCCTTGGTCAGCCAGGCCAGGTACAGCAGGCCGAGCAGCGCCCAGACCCCACCGAACAGCAGCGAGTTGGCATTCAGGTCCAGCCACAGCGAGACGATGATGCAGAAGCCGATGGTGGGCACCACCAGGTAGGTCAGCTGGTTGGCCAGGCCCTGGCGCTTGCCTTCGCGCAGGTAGCAATGGTTGATCACCGACAGGTTGACGAAGCTGAACGCGACCAGTGCGCCGAAGTTGATGATCGACGTGGCGGTGACCAGGTCGAAGAAGATCGCCGACAGCGAGATCAGCCCGACCACGGCAATATTCAGCACCGGCGTCTTGTAGCGCGAGTGCAGGCGGGCGAACAGGCTGGCCGGGATCACGTTGTCGCGGCCCATCACGTACAGCAGGCGCGACACGCTGGTCTGCGAGGCCAGGCCCGAGGCGATGGTATTGATCACGGTGCAGGCGATGAAAATCGACTGGAACAGCTTGCCGCCGACATACAGGGCAATTTCCGGCAGGGCCGCTTCATGGTCGTGGAAGCGTGCCATGGTCGGGAAGTAGGCCTGGATGAAGTACGACACGGTGATGAACACCGCGCCACCGATCAGGGCGGTGAGGAAGATTGCCCGCGGGATGGTCTTGC
The DNA here is from genome assembly GCF_916618955.1 of Pseudomonas sp. Marseille-Q3773. NCBI lineage: Bacteria > Pseudomonadati > Pseudomonadota > Gammaproteobacteria > Pseudomonadales > Pseudomonadaceae > Pseudomonas > Pseudomonas sp. Marseille-Q3773. The sequence goes on along the minus strand of NZ_OU745390.1, from coordinate 3,022,793 downwards.
TTGGGTCGCGGGTTTCTTCGGACAGGCAGGTGACCGCATCGAAGCCGAGGAACGAGAAGCACAGGATGGTCGCGCCGGCCGCCAGGGCGCTGAGCTGGGTCTGGTCGTCGGCGAACGGCAGCAGGCTCCACGCGGTACCCAGCCCTTCACCGGCGCCCAGGCCGCGCACGCACAGGTAGATGAACACCGCGATGATCGCCACTTGCACCGCCACGAACAGCAGGTTGAAGTGCGCCACCAGGTTCACGCTGCGCATGTTGATCAGGCTGATCAGGGTGACGAAACCGGCGACCCACATCCACTCTGGCACTTCCGGGAACATGGCCGAAAGGTACAGCTTCGCCAGCAGTGCGTTGACCATCGGCAACAGCAGGTAGTCAAGCAACGACGACCAGCCGACCAGAAAGCCCACGTGTGGGTTGATCGCGCGTTGGGTGTAGGTGTAGGCCGAACCTGATTGCGGGAAACGTCTGACCAGGGTGCCGTAGCTGATGGCAGTGAACAGGATCCCCGCCAGCGCCAGGATGTAGGCGCTGGGTACGTGGCCGGCGGTAATCCCGGAGACGATGCCGAAGGTGTCGAACACGGTCATTGGCGTCAGGTAGGCCAGGCCGATGATGATCACGTGCCAGAGGCGCAGGGTTTTACGCAGTTGCGGGTTGCCGGAAGCGCTGAAGTCAGGCTGCATGCTGGCATGGCTCCTGCGACGAGGCGTAAACGGCGGGCACGGGGTATTGCGCATGCGGCAAGGGCGAGCGGGTGGGCTCCATGTTGTTCACCTTTTATGTCGGAGCGGCGGGAGGCGCGGGGGAGCGCGCAAAGTGGTGAAAATAAAAAACGATGCGTAGGTTGGTGTCAAGTTAAACATGACAAGATGTTACTTTGTTGAAATAACTATCGATTAAAACCGGGTTTTGTTCGGTTTGTGCGCGTTTTTTTGCGGTTTTGATCAATCTGCGTGTTCGTAAAAATTTACAAAACTAGCCCTGCGTCAAGAACCTGTCAGGCGTTTCCCAAAAAACCGGATTTATCGCGTCGGGCCAGCACCAGGCCCGGGCAGCAGTGGTACTCTTGGCGTCCAGCGGCACTGGGCCGCCTACGAACCCCTTACGGACAAATCGGTTCCATTCATGAAGAAATCAGTTGGCATCCTTTCCGGCCTGGCCATCGCCATCGCCGTCGCAATCCCCGTTGGCGCCTGGTACACCGGCAAGCAGCTGCCCGCAGAGCTGGACAACGCCCTGCTGCGCAGCAACACCGAACTCAAGAAAGCCCTGGCAAGCACCGGTGGCAGCATGAGTATCGAGCGGGTGTCGCTGGAGCAACGTTTCTTCAGCAGTACCGCCCAGTACCGGCTCAAGGCCCGGGATATCCGCCTGGGCGATGGCGAAGTGGTGAGCTTCGACGTGGGCGTGACCGACCAGATCGAGCACGGCCCGTTCCCCTGGTCGCGGGTCAAGGCGCTGCAGCTGATGCCAGTGCTGGCGGTCAGCAGCAGCACGCTGCAGAAAGACGACACCACCGCGCCGTGGTTTGCGGCAGCGGGCGAGCAGGCTCCGGTCACTGCACAGACCAGTCTGGGTTACGACGGCAATGTCACCAGCCTGGTCCAGCTGGCGCCGGTCAAGCTTGATGAAGCGGACGGCAGCCGCCTCGACTTCTCGGGCATGCAGCTGCAGGTCAGTGGTGACCAGCAAGGCAAGGCCTCGACCTTCAGCGGCCAGGCCGACCGCTTGCTGATGAAGCTGGTAAGCGATGACCAGCCGCCAGCCACAGTCGAGCTCACGGGCCTGAAGATCGATGGCCAGTTGTCGGCTACCGGGCACGAGGCCATCTATGTCGGCAACGTCGACCTGGCGCTGGCCGAAACCAAGGTCACCCTGGGGCCCAAGCAGCAGGTGCTGCTGGTCAAGGGCCTGCAGCAGAATGTCCGGCAAACCCTGGAGGGGGCGGACACTGTCGGTGGCCGCGTGGAGTACAAGGTCGAGGATATCCGCTGGGATGACCGGGCGGTGGGCAAGGCGCAGATGGCGGTAAGCGTCTCTTCGCTCAATGCGCCGGCGCTGCAGGCGCTGTCGGCGTGGTACCAGTCGCACCTGCCGGAGTTCGAGGCTGCTGCGGCTGCCGGCGAGCCGATGCCGGAAATCCAGATGGACGAGGCAGAAAAAGCCCGGTTCCAGGGTGACCTGCAAAAACTGCTGGCGGCCAAGCCCCGGGTGGCGGTTGAAAACCTGTCGTTCAAGACTGCCAATGGCGAAAGCCGCTTCGACCTGTCGATGGGCTTTGCCGCCCCGGCCAGCTTCGACCTGCCACCCGATCAGCTTGGCAAGCAACTGATCACCGAGGTGAAGAGCAAGCTGTCGCTGTCCAAGCCGATGATCGGTGACCTGGCAACCTTGCAGGCGCTGCTCGATGGCCAGACCGACGCCCAGGCCATCGCCATGCAATCGAGCCAGGCCGGGGAAATGGTCGGCATGATGGCGTTGCAGAGCGGCATGGCTACGGTGCAGGGCACCGATGTGGTGAGCAGCCTGCACTATGCCGACGGCATGGTCGACTTCAACGGCCAGAAGATGACCGTGGAAGAGTTCGCCATGCTCATGGCCTCGCACCTGGGCGCTCTGTCGCCGCAGGGTTGATCGCTTCTCCTGTGCCGGCCCGGTGGCCGGCACAGGCAATACAAAAACCGCTTTAGAAATCGCTGGATTATCTGTAGCCTTCGGCCTCCGATAATAATCCGCGCCCGCAGAGGGCCGTGGCGGCCTGCGTGCCGTCCGGCACCCTTAGCCGATCTGTCAGGGCCGGGTGATACACTCGATTTGACGCGCGCACGCGCCTGCAGGTCCAGCGATCATGACCCAGATTTCCGAACGCCTTTTGGTTCAGGCCCACCTCGACGCCAAGCAGCCCAACCCGCTGACAGCCGAACAGGAGGCCGAATACCGTGCGGCCATCGCTGCCGAGCTCAAGGCACAGAATGCCGTGCTGGTCGCCCATTACTACTGCGACCCGGTCATCCAGGCGCTGGCCGAAGAAACCGGCGGCTGCGTGTCCGACTCGCTGGAAATGGCCCGCTTCGGCAAGAACCACCCGGCGCAAACCGTCGTCGTTGCCGGTGTACGTTTCATGGGCGAGACCGCCAAGATCCTCACCCCGGAAAAGCGCGTGCTGATGCCGACCCTGGAGGCTACCTGCTCGCTCGACCTGGGCTGCCCGGTGGAAGAGTTTTCGGCCTTCTGCGACCAGCACCCCGAGCGCACCGTGGTGGTCTACGCCAACACCTCTGCGGCGGTGAAAGCCCGTGCCGACTGGGTGGTGACTTCAAGCTGCGCGCTGGAAATCGTCGAAAGCCTGATGGACAACGGCGAAACCATCATCTGGGGCCCCGACCAGCATCTGGGCCGCTACATCCAGAAGCAAACCGGTGCCGACATGCTGCTGTGGGACGGTGCCTGCATCGTTCACGAAGAGTTCAAGTCGCGCCAGCTGGCCGACATGAAAGCGCTGTATCCGGACGCGGCGATTCTGGTGCACCCTGAGTCGCCGGAAGCGGTGATCGAGCTGGCCGACGCGGTCGGCTCCACCAGCCAGCTGATCAAGGCGGCCCAGACCCTGCCGAACAAGACCTTCATCGTCGCCACCGACCGCGGCATCTTCTACAAGATGCAGCAGCTGTGCCCGGACAAGGAGTTCGTCGAAGCCCCGACCGCCGGTAACGGCGCGGCCTGCCGCAGCTGCGCGCACTGCCCGTGGATGGCGATGAATACCCTGGAGCGAGTGCTGGATTGCCTGCGCAAGGGCACCAACGAGATCTTCGTCGACCCGGCGCTGGTGCCGAAGGCGATCAAGCCGCTGAACCGCATGCTGGACTTTACCCAGGCGGCACGCCTGAAGTTGTCCGGTAACGCCTGACGCCACACCGCGTCGCCTTCTTCGCGGGCACGCCCGCTCCCACAGGTATAGCGCAGCGCTCACGGGCGGTGCAGTACCTGTGGGGGCGGGCGTGCCCGCGAATGGCCTTCAGCGGCCCATCATCTCCCGCACCATGCGCTGCTGCTCCATGATCTCGCGCTGACGCTGGTCAATCTGCGCTGCCAGCGGGAAGTTGCCGCCAGCCCGACGCTTGGCGTAATCCAGCTGCTGGATCGCCTGGTCGAAATCCCCCACCAGCGTGAAGTATTCAGCCCGCGCCCGGTGCAAGCCGATGGTATTGCCCGACAAGCCGCGCACTTCCGCCATGTCGTACCACACGTCCGGGTCATCCGGGCGGCTCTTCACCAGTTCGTCCAACACCTTTTCGGCCTCGGCTGGCTTGTTCTGCTTCACCAGCAGGTCGGCACGTACCTGCTTCAGCGGGTAGTTGCCCGGGTACAGCCCCTGCATGCGCTCGGCCCGCTGCTGCGCATCGGCCAGGCGGTTGTTGGTGATATCCAGGTCGATCTGCGCCAGGTTGTAGGTGATGTCGTTGGGCGCCTTGACCAGCAGCGGCTTGAGTAGCTCACGCGCTTCGTTGAGCTGGCCGCCCTTGATCTGCGCCAGGGCCAGGCCGTAGCGCGCGGCGTCCAGCTTCGGGTCTTCGTCGAGCTGGGCGCGGAAACGCTTGGCCGCCAGCCCCGGGGTGCCTTCGTAGGTCAGTGCCACCCGGGCACGAATCAGCTGGTAGCGCATGCTGTCCTCGACGCCGCCCTTGGGTGCCTGCTCGGCACGGTTGCGGGTGTCGGCGATACGCGACTCGGTCACCGGGTGGGTCAGCAGGAATTCCGGTGGCTTGGCGTCATAGCGGTACTGCCGCGCCAGACGCTCGAACATGGTCGGCATGTTGCGCGGGTCGTAACCGGCCTTTTCCAGGTTCTGGATGCCGATGCGGTCGGCTTCCTGTTCGTTCTGCCGCGAGAAGCGGCGCTGTTCCTGGATCGCCGCCGCCTGAGTGCCGGCGATCACGCCGATACCGGCATCGCCACCGCCGCCCGCCGCCAGCACGATACCAGCCAGCAACGCCGCCATCATCGGCAGTTGCATGCGCTGCTGGGCCTCGACGCCGCGGGCGAAGTGGCGTTGCGACAAGTGCGCCAGTTCGTGGGCCAGTACCGAGGCGTACTCGCCTTCGGTCTGGGCGTTGAGGAACAACCCGCCGTTGACCCCGACAATGCCGCCCGGGGCAGCGAAGGCGTTCAGTTCACGGCTGTCGATGAGGATGAATTCCAGGCGCCGGTCCTGTAACTGGCTGGTCTCGGCCAACCGGTACACGCTGGTTTCGACATAATCCTTGAGCTGCGGATCGTTCAGCTGGTTGACCTGGCCGCGTAGCAGGCTCAGCCAGGCCCGGCCAAGCTGGTGCTCCTGTTGTGGTGAAACGATCGCGGAACTGGCGTCGCCCAGTGATGGCAGGTCGTCAGCATGGCCGGGGAGGGCCATCAGGCAGGCCAGCGTCAGCAGGGTAGGGCGCAGTAGATTCATGCATGAAACTCGCGTCGGTCAAAGATACCTACTGTAGCGGGCTCACACGTTGGCGACCAGTGGCGCTATCCTAGCCGACCTGATCGAGAAGCAGCCTGGCGATGCCTTTGGAGAGCCCCGCAATGAGTGACACCCTGACCTGTGACGCCGAGCTGGACGCCAGTGGGCTGAATTGCCCGTTGCCGCTGCTGAAGGCCAAGATGGAGCTCAACCGCCTGGCCAGCGGCGCGGTGCTCAAGGTAATCGCCACCGACGCCGGTTCACAGCGCGACTTCCGCACTTTCGCCCGCCTGGCCGGTCATACCCTGCTGCAGGAGACGGCCGAGGCTGGCACCTACACTTACTGGCTGCGCAAGGCCTGAGTCTTTCCAAGGATCGTCAATGTTCAAAGTGCTTCGCGACTGGATGCAGCGCTACTTCTCGGATGAGGAAGCGGTGGTGCTGGCGGTCTTGCTGTTCCTGGCTTTCACTGCAGTACTGACCCTGGGTGGCATGCTCGCGCCGGTGCTGGCGGGCATGGTGCTGGCGTTCCTCATGCAGGGGCTGGTCAATGCCCTGGAGCGCCTGCGGGTACCGAGCCGGTTGGCGGTGATGCTGGTGTTCGCCCTGTTCATCGGCGCGCTGGCGGTGTTCATGCTGGTGCTGGTGCCGCTGCTGTGGCACCAGTTGATCACCCTGTTCAACGAGCTGCCGGGCATGCTCGGCAAGTGGCAGTCGCTGCTGTTGCTGTTGCCCGAGCGTTACCCGCACCTGGTGTCGGACGAGCAGGTGCTGCACGCCATCGAGTCGGTGCGCGGGGAGATCGGCAAGTTCGGTCAATGGGCACTGACCTTCTCGCTGTCCAGCCTGCCGTTGCTGGTCAACGCCATGATCTACCTGGTGTTGGTGCCGATCCTGGTGTTCTTCTTCCTCAAGGACCGCGAGATGATCGGCCGTTGGGTCAGCGGCTACCTGCCGCGCCAGCGCACCCTGCTGAACCGCGTGGGCAGCGAGATGAACCGGCAGATTGCCAACTATATCCGCGGCAAGGGCATCGAGATCCTGATCTGCGGCATTGCCACCTACATCGCCTTCATCAGCCTGGGGCTGAACTACGCCGCGCTGCTGGCACTGCTGGTGGGGTTGTCGGTGGTGGTGCCCTACGTGGGGGCGGTGGTGGTAACCGTGCCGGTCACCCTGATTGCCTTGTTCCAGTGGGGCTGGGGGGACCAGTTCATCTACCTGATGACGGTGTACGCGATCATCCAGGCGCTGGACGGCAACGTGCTGGTACCGCTGCTGTTCTCCGAGGCGGTGAGCCTGCACCCGGTGGCGATCATTTGCGCGGTACTGCTGTTTGGCGGGCTGTGGGGGTTCTGGGGGATCTTCTTCGCGATCCCGCTGGCGACGCTGATCAAGGCAGTGCTGGATGCCTGGCCGCGGCAGGAGCCGAGTGTGTCGCCGCTGCTTTAGGCCGCGTGTTGCCTTCTTCGCGGGTAAACCCGCTCCCACAGGTTTGGCGCTGCCCTTGAGGGCTGTGATGTACCTGTGGGAGCGGGTTTACCCGCGAAGAAGCCCAAGCCGATCTCAAGCCTTGTTCAAGGCCTGAGCAGCAGCCAGCACGGCATCCACATGCCCCGGCACCTTCACCCCACGCCATTCCTGGCGCAGCACACCGTCCTTGTCGATCAGGAAGGTGCTGCGGTCGACGCCCAGGTATTCCTTGCCATACAGCTTCTTCAGCTTGATCACGTCGAACAGCTGGCACAGCGCCTCGTCCTTGTCGCTGATCAGCTCGAACGGGAAGCCTTGCTTGGCCTTGAAGTTCTCGTGCGACTTGATGCCGTCGCGCGACACGCCGAACACCACGGTGTTGGCCGCGGCAAAGGCGTCATGCTGGTCACGGAAACCCTGGCCTTCGGTGGTGCAGCCCGGCGTGCTGTCCTTCGGGTAGAAGTACACCACCACCTGGCGGCCCTTTAGTTCGCCCAGGCTCACGGTTTGCCCGCTGGTAGCCTGGGCCTGGAAATCGGCGACCGGTTGGTCGAGTGCTACGGCCATGGTGGCTCCTTACATGGGGTTCTGTGGGCGCCAGGGCTCGATCAGCGCATCCAGGTTCAGCGCGTCGGCGAAGTCCAGGAACTGGTCACGCAGCCAGCTGATCTGGGTGCCGGCCGGCAGGATCACGGTGAACTGGGCGTTGAGCATGCTGCTGCCGGTTTGTGGCGCCAGGTAGGTATCGCAAGTCATGGCTTCCAGCTCGACGCGGTGGTCGAGGAAGAACTGGCACAGCTCGTTGATGATGTCCGGGCGGTAGGCGGCGCTGACGTAGGCCACGTAGGGCAGGGCCTGCGGGCGCACTTCCTGGTCGGCGCTGCGCACCACGTCGAGGGTCAGGCCGTGCTTCTTGCCCAGGCCCGGCAGCATGGCTTCGAGGCGTGCCAGGGCATCCCAGCTGCCGCCCACCTGCAACACCAGGGCGCTGGTCTCGCCATGGCGGCTCAGGCGCGAGGTGACCACCGCGCAGCGGTTCTCGAACGCAGCGCGGCTGAGGACGTTGGCCAGTTCCATGGGGTTCGGGCCCAGGGCACTGATGACAAGGAATTGTTCGCGGACGGTGGGGGTGGACATGCACATTCCTAAAGCGATGAGCGGTCGGCGCAGGACGGGCGAAAGCCTCCTGTCGGCAGGGCCCTGGGCTCGCATGCGAGGTCGTGGACGCTGGCGGGGAGCAAGGTCGACGGCCCGGCGGGCCGCGCTGCACCGATCAAAGCATCAAGGGTAGCGAAATAAGGCGCCGAGGGGAATGCTCCGCCCGCCTGCTTCGCTTGTGCAAGGCCGATGCCCCCAGTACCATTACCGCTCTCTTTTTCCGGCAGGAGCAGTTACATGATTGCGGGCAGTATGGTGGCGTTGGTCACTCCCATGGATGCACAAGGGCGTCTTGACTGGGACAGCCTCGACAAACTTGTAGACTTCCACCTGGAAAACGGCACCCACGCGATCGTCGCTGTCGGCACCACCGGCGAGTCGGCCACGCTGGATGTCGAAGAACACATCCTGGTCATCAAGCACGTGGTCGAACGCGTCAAGCGCAGCAGCCGCCGCGTGCCGGTCATTGCCGGCACCGGTGCCAACTCCACCGCCGAAGCCGTGCACCTGACCCAGAACGCCAAGAGCGCCGGTGCCGACGCCTGCCTGCTGGTGGTGCCGTACTACAACAAGCCGACCCAGGAAGGCCTGTACCAGCACTTCAAGCACATTGCCGAAGCCGTCGACATTCCGCAGATCCTCTACAACGTACCCGGCCGCACCTCCTGCGACATGCAGGCCGAGACCGTGATCCGCCTGTCGAAGGTCAAGAACATCATCGGCATCAAGGAGGCCACCGGCGACCTGGCCCGCGCCAAGGCCATCCTCGATGGCGTCGGCAGCGACTTCATCGTCCTGTCCGGTGACGACCCGACCGCCGTCGAGCTGATCCTGATGGGCGGCAAGGGCAACATTTCCGTTACCGCCAACGTCGCCCCGCGCGAAATGGCCGACCTGTGTGAGGCCGCCCTTGCGGGCAATGCCGAGAAGGCCCGCGCAATCAACGAAAAACTCATGCCGCTGCACAAAGACCTGTTCTGCGAGTCCAACCCGATCCCGGTGAAATGGGCACTCGTCGAAATGGGCCTGATGCACAAGGGCATTCGCCTGCCATTGACCTGGCTGAGCGAAGGCTGCCACGAAAAAGTCCGTACTGCCTTGCGCCAGTCCGGCGTACTGGTTTAAGAGGAAGTACACCGCATGAAGCGACTGGCTGGTCTTTCCGCCCTTGCCCTGATCATCTCCAGCACCAGTGGGTGTGGCTGGCTGTGGGGCGAGGATGGCTATTTCCGCGACCGCGGCAGCGATTACCTGCAGGCGCACCCGACCGCGCCGATGCAGCTGCCGCCGGACGCCAGCAACGTCAAGCGCCTTGACCCGCTGCTGCCGATTCCGCGTAACGTTGCCGACGACAGCGCCACTGGCGAGTTCGAAGTGCCGCGCCCGCAACCGTTGAGCGGCGGCGCCGCCCAGGTCACCGACTACAGCCTGCAGCGCAGCGGCAGCAGCCGTTGGGTGCTGGCCCAGCACTCGCCGGCCGAGGTGTGGCCGGTGGCGCGTCAGTTCTTCGAGGACAACGGCTTCCGCATCGCCGAAGAGCGCCCGCAGACCGGTGAGTTCAACACCACCTGGCAGCGTTTCGATGAACTCTCGGCCTCCCTCGGCCAGCGCCTGGCCAGCACGGCCAGCAGCAGTGACAGCGAAGTGCGCGTGCGCGTTCGCATGGAGCCTGGCGTGCAGCGCAACACCTCCGAGGTGTACGTGGTCAGCGTCGAGCGCCCGGCTGGCAGCACGGCCGAGCCTGCATTCCCGTCCACCTCCAGCAATACCGGGGCCGATGCCCTGCTGGTCGACGAAATGCTCGCCAGCATGAACCGCAGTGCCGAGAAAGGCGGTTCGGTATCGCTGCTGGCCGCGCGCGACTTCGACGCCCCCAGCCGCGTCAGCCTGAGCGAAGACGGCAGTGGCAACCCGGTGCTGTACCTGGGTGCCGACCTGGACCGTGCCTGGTCCAGCGTGGGCCGTGCCCTGGAGCAGGGCGGCGAATGGCGCGTCGAGGACATCAACCGCAGCCTGGGCCTGTACTACATCAACCTGTCGGAAAAGCCGGAAGACAAGCAGAACGAGCCTGGTTTCTTCGGCCGCATGTTCGGCAGCGAACCGACCAAGGAAGAGCGTGAAGCCCGTGCCGAGCGTTATCAGGTACGCCTGAGCAAGGTCGGCGAGAGCGTACAGGTCACGGTCGAGAAGAATATCAACACCGTGGCCCCGGCCGATGTTGCCCGCCGCGTGCTCAGCGCCATCCAGGATCACCTGGGCTAAGTGCGCTTCGCGGTACTCGGAAGCGGCAGCCAGGGAAACGGCACGCTGATCGCCAGTGGTGACACCTTCATCCTGGTCGATTGCGGCTTTTCCCTGCGCGAGACCGAGCGGCGCCTGGCGCTGCTCGGCGTGTCGCCGGCCCAGCTCAGTGCGGTATTGGTTACCCACGAACATGCCGACCACGTGCATGGGGTCGGCTTGCTGTCGCGGCGCTACAATGTACCGGTCTACCTCAGCCAAGGCACCTTGCGCGGCATGCGCAAGCCGGTGGAGGTGGCCGGTTTTCTCGCTTGTGGCGAAAGCCTGCCGATCGGCAGCCTGGAAGTGACTGCGGCGCGGGTCGAGCACGATGCCTACGAGCCGCTGCAGTACGTGGTCAGCGATGGCCAACGGCGCTTCGGCATGCTGACCGACCTGGGCTCGTACGACACGCGGCTGCTGGAGCGGTACCAAGGGCTGGATGCACTGTTGATCGAGGCCAACCACTGCAGCGACCTGCTGGCACGCGGGCACTACCCGGCCTTCCTGAAACGGCGGGTGGGTGGCATGCAAGGGCATTTGAACAATCACCAGGCCGCGCGCCTGGTGCACGAGTTGGGCTGGAGCAACCTGCAACACCTGGTGCTGGCCCACCTCAGCAGCAAGAACAACCTGCCACATCTGGCGCGCCAGTGCTTTGTCGACACCCTCGGGTGCGACCCGGACTGGCTCCAGGTGGCGAATCAGGAACACGGGCTCGACTGGCGTGAAATCGCCTAGCCCAACATCTCAAGCAAGCGGAGCCCAATCATGGAAAAACGCGACGAACTCTACCGCGGCAAGGCCAAATCGGTTTACAAGACCGACGACGCCGACCGCTTGATCCTGCTGTTCCGTAACGACACGTCGGCATTCGACGGCAAGCGCATCGAACAGCTCGACCGCAAAGGCATGGTGAACAACAAGTTCAACGCCTTCATCATGCAGAAACTCGAAGAAGCCGGCGTGCCGACCCAGTTCGACAAGCTGCTGGGCGACAACGAGTGCCTGGTGAAGAAGCTGGACATGATCCCGGTCGAGTGCGTGGTGCGCAACTACGCCGCCGGCAGCCTGGTCAAGCGCCTGGGCGTGGAGGAGGGCATCAAGCTGGAGCCGTCCACCTTCGAACTGTTCCTGAAGAACGACGAGAAGGGCGACCCCTTCATCAACGAATCCCACGTTGTCGCGTTCGGCTGGGGCACCGCCGAGCAGCTGGCGGAAATGAAAAAGCTGTCGCTGAAAGTCAACGAAGTATTGAGCAAGCTGTTCGATGACGCCGGCCTGCTGCTGGTCGACTTCAAGCTGGAGTTCGGCGTATTCCACGGCCAGATCGTGCTGGGCGACGAGTTCAGCCCGGACGGCTGCCGCCTGTGGGACAAAGAGACCCGCAAGAAGATGGACAAGGACCGCTTCCGTCAGGGCCTGGGCGACGTGATCGAAGCCTACGAAGAAGTTGCCAAGCGCCTGGGCGTGCCGCTGTAAGCGCTACGTTCACGCAAGCGCCTGATACCACGCGATTTTTTTGAAAAAAAGATTTGCCTTTCAAAAGAACGCTGGTATGATGCGCGGCATTGGAGAGATGCCGGAGTGGTCGAACGGGACGGATTCGAAATCCGTTGTACTGGCAACAGTACCTAGGGTTCAAATCCCTATCTCTCCGCCATACAAGATGAAGCCCCTGGAAGCGCAAGTTTCCAGGGGCTTTTTCGTTGTTGGACCGGCAACCGATTTGGCGTTCTGCTTGCCTGTTGGGCGGCTCCTATTAAGAAGCTGGGAGCTTCTGAAGTGGCCTCACTGTCAGCTCAACCCCCAAAGCCAGCATCAGCTTCTGAATAGTTGAGAAGCGTGTCTTATCGCCACCCCTCAAGGTCTTGTAAAGCGATTCACGGTTGACGCCCGTCTCTTGTGCAAATTGGTTCACGCCCTTGGCTTTCGCCACTTCGCCCAACGCATGCATCAGGGTTTGAGCGTCGTTAGCTTTCATTGCTTCTGCCAGGAAAGCTGCGATGGTTTCGGGGCTGTCTAGAAACCGGGAAGCCTCGAACCGCTTGGTATTGCTCAAGTCCAGCTCAAGGATGGGCATGTCCTCGGGGGTGAATTTGTCGCTCATCGTTGTTTACCTCTTACAGCATCAAAGATTTCCTTGGCTCGCTTGATGGCTCTGTGTTGATCCGTCTGGCATTGAATGCGGTAGAGGCCCCCTGGATGTTCACGTCTCCAGGGGCCTTCTTGGTGTCGTACTTTTCATCATTCCCAATTCGGCATCGTCCAGCAGCGCCTTGGCCATCGCACTGAGGTAATGCGAAGCCCAGATCAGTTTCTGGTCGCCGTCCATCAGGCCGGTGGTGATCAGGTCGCGGACGTAGCCCATCAGTTCGGATGCCTGTTCGCGGGCGTCCTGGCAGGGGATGCCGGGTTCGATGCGGAACAAAGGGTGGTTGTTGTTTTCGCCTTGGTAGAAGCAGGTCTTGCCGACTGTGGTGGGTTGTTTCGTGTCGTCGGTGGGCATTGGTGAATCTCCCTGGGATTTTGGGGGGCTGTACCGGCCTCTTCGCGGGTGAACCCGCTCCCACAGGTGCGGCGCAGGACTTGAGGGCAATGATTACCCCTGTGGGAGCGGGTTTACCCGCGAAGAGGCCAGACCTGCTTAGTGCAAGGTGCGTGGCTCAGCCGGTAAATGGGCCTGCATCTGCAATTGCATCAATGCCGACTCGACCAGGCCCTGTACCGCCTCCATTTCATGGATAACGGCCTGCATCACAATCGAACTTGGCGCAGCGGGTTTGAGTTGCACGGACTGGCGAGCGACGAACAGGGCGCAGAGTACGTACTCTGAGGACTGGACCAGGGTGTCTTGCAACGCCTGTGTTGAACCGAGGGAGTGGGGTGGATCGGGGACTATCTTGCGCATGAAAGCTCCTTGGGTAAGTGGAGCCGCCTGGCAACGCTGTCAAACGAATGGAGGCAGCTATACATGGGTTGACAGACCGGTACCCAAGGACCCCGGCGCACACGAATGTGCCCCATGTACAGCTGCCATAAAGCGCTGCAACGGAAACTTGAGTAATCGGCCTGTCAAAGCCGGTCGTTGATTCTGCAACGACAAGCCGAGACTAGAGCGCGACTTAATCCGTCGCAACAGTTTGAGCGGTTTAGCAGTATGTTTGGGAAATTGCCTACATGGAAGGGGATTATTCTGAGTTTTAGTTGTAGGGCAGGGGCCGCTTTGCGACCCATCGCGACACAAGGCCGCTCCTGGAACTGCATCCCCGCAACTAGCCAGTGCACATTGCGACTTGGATCCAAGACTCGGGTTCTGTATGATCCGCGCGCCATCAGAATGATGGCCGAAGATGATTCATATAAAGGATTTAGTATGAAAAAGCTGTTCAAGGCTACCGTAGCCGTTGCTGTCGTTTCGGGTGTTGCCCTGCTGTCGGGTTGCACTGGCCAGGTTTACAACCAGCCGAAAAACTGCAGCTACGACTACCTGTTCCACCCTTCGGTTTCCATCTCCAAGATCATCGGTGGCTGCGGCCCGATCGATAAACTGCCTCAGCAGCAGTAATCTTGGCGGTACGCTGATCGCGACGCTTGCGGCGTGATCCAAGGCCCCCGGTCATGCACATGGCCGGGGGTTTTTGTTCTCCGGCGCGGCAATCCGTCACTGGGGCAACCCGCCGCGTTGACGCGCCGGGCGGCAATTTGTTTGTGCTGGCAATTCGGTTACAATCCAGAAAAACGATTCAGCGCTGTCGGTCAATTCGACAAAAGGCCGGGTCGTTTTCTGGTTCTCTGGCTGCTGAATAATGAACACAACAAGCCTGCGCTGAAGAACACGCGTTACCTGGGCCAGCCACAGGCCCGCCCTCCGTTCTCCTGACTGGAATTGATCAATGTTCAAGAAAGCTGGCAAGACCTTGCTGGGCCTGGCTGTCGCTGCAAGCTGCATGCACGCGTACGCCGCAGAAACCAAGAAAGTAGACGTGCTGCTGGTCGGCGGCGGCATCATGAGCTCCACCCTGGCCGTGTGGCTGCACGAGCTGGAGCCAAGCTGGTCGATGGAAATGGTCGAGCGCCTGGACGGCGTGGCCGAAGAAAGCTCCAACGGCTGGAACAACGCCGGTACCGGCCACTCCGCGCTGGCCGAGCTGAACTACACCCCGGAAGACAAGGACGGCAACGTCAACATCAGCAAGGCCATCGAAATCAACGAGGCCTTCCAGATCTCCCGCCAGTTCTGGGCCTGGCAGGTGCGCCAGGGCGTGCTGAAGAACCCGCACTCGTTCATCAACACCACGCCGCACATGAGCTTCGTGTGGGGCGATGACAACATCAAGTTCCTCAAGAAGCGTTACGACGCGCTGCAGGCCAGCCCGCTGTTCCGCCCGATGCAGTACTCCGAGGACCACGCGCAGATCGCCAAGTGGGTCCCGCTGATGATGGAAGGCCGCGACCCGAACCAGAAGCTGGCCGTGACCTGGACGCCGATCGGCACCGACGTCAACTTCGGCGAGATCACCCGCCAGTTCGTCGGCCACCTGAAAACCCAGGAAAACTTCGACCTGAAGCTGTCCAGCGAAGTGCAGGACATCACCCGCAACAAGGACGGCTCCTGGCACGTCGAGTACAAGAACCTGAAGGACGGTACCGAGTCGGCCACCGACGCCAAGTTCCTGTTCATCGGTGCCGGCGGTGGCGCACTCAAGCTGCTGCAGAAGTCGGGCATTCCTGAAGCCAAGGAATACGCAGGCTTCCCGGTGGGTGGCTCGTTCCTGGTGACCGAGAACCCGAGCATCGCCATGCAGCACATGGCCAAGGCCTACGGCATCGCCTCGACCGGCGCGCCACCCATGTCGGTACCGCACCTGGACACCCGTGTGCTGGACGGCAAGCGGGTGATCCTGTTTGGCCCATTCGCCACCTTCTCGACCAAGTTCCTGAAGAACGGCTCGTACCTGGACCTGCTGAGCACCACCACCCCGCACAACGTGTGGCCGATGACCAAGGTCGGCATCGACCAGTACCCGCTGGTAGAGTACCTCGCTGG
The DNA here is from genome assembly GCF_916618955.1 of Pseudomonas sp. Marseille-Q3773. NCBI lineage: Bacteria > Pseudomonadati > Pseudomonadota > Gammaproteobacteria > Pseudomonadales > Pseudomonadaceae > Pseudomonas > Pseudomonas sp. Marseille-Q3773. Next base: position 3,007,375 of record NZ_OU745390.1, on the reverse strand, counting down.
CCAGCTGATGCTGTCTGACGATGACCGTTTCGAAGCCCTGCGCACCTACTTCCCGAACGCCAAGAAGGAAGACTGGAAGCTGTGGCAGGCTGGCCAGCGCGTGCAGATCATCAAGCGTGACGCAGACAAGGGCGGTGTGCTGAAGTTGGGCACTGAAGTGGTCGCTTCCGAAGACCGCACCATTGCCGGCCTGCTGGGCGCTTCGCCAGGTGCTTCGACTGCAGCGCCGATCATGCTGAACGTGCTGGAAACCGTGTTCAAGGAGAAGGTCGCTACCCCAGAGTGGCAGGCCAAGATCAAGCAGATCGTGCCTAGCTACGGCACCAAGCTGAACGACTCGGCAGCGGCCACCCAGAAAGAGTGGAACTACACCGCAGAAGTGCTGCAGCTGGAGAAACCACCGGTGATCGACGCCAGCGTCGGCACCACGGTTGCACCGAGCCAGCCGGCGGAAAGCAAGCCTGAGAACGACATGGCGCTGTAAGCGGCCATCGTTGTGAAAGAAGCCACGGGGGAAACCTCGTGGCTTTTTTGTTGCCTGTCCGGGCCCTTTCGCGGGTAAGCCCGCTCCCACAGGGATAGCGCCAAGCCTGTGGCCAACGCGGCCCGTGTGGGAGCGGGTTTACCCGCGAAGAGGCCGGTACAGGAAAATCATTGCTGCCGCAGAATGCAGTCCAGCAACCCGGGGAAGCGCTCTGCCAGCATCTCGCTACGCAGCGAATTCATGTGGGTCGTCCCGACATTGCGGGTATGCACCAGCCCCGCATCCCGCAGTACGCGAAAGTGGTGTGACATGCTCGACTTCGGCCGACCGCCGTCCAGCTCGCCGCAGCTGGCTTCGGCCACGCCCGCCAGGTGGCGCACGATGCCAAGGCGCACCGGGTCGCTCAGGGCATAGAGCAGGCGTTCCAGGGTCAGGTCTTCGGAATTGGGATGTTGATAGGCTCGCATGGGCATCATGATAACGGGGCTATCATTAATTGCCATAGTTCGATTAGAATCGAACAAGCGTAATTACATAGCCCGGGAGATTACCCATGTCCGCTCTGTTCGAACCCTTTACCCTCAAGGACGTCACCCTGCGCAACCGCATCGCCATTCCGCCGATGTGCCAGTACATGGCCGAGGACGGCATGATCAACGATTGGCACCATGTACACCTGGCCGGCCTGGCGCGCGGTGGTGCCGGCCTGCTGGTGGTCGAAGCCACTGCGGTGGCGCCGGAAGGGCGCATCACCCCCGGTTGCGCCGGGATCTGGAGCGATGCCCACGCCCAGGCCTTCGTGCCGGTGGTGCAGGCAATCAAGGCCGCCGGTGCCGTGCCGGGTATCCAGATTGCCCACGCCGGGCGCAAGGCCAGCGCCAACCGCCCGTGGGAAGGTGACGACCACATTGCCGCCGACGACGCGCGCGGCTGGGAAACCATCGCCCCGTCTGCCATTGCCTTCGGCGCGCACCTGCCGAAAGTGCCACGTGAGATGACCCTGGACGACATCGCCCGGGTCAAGCAGGACTTCGTCGATGCCGCGCGGCGTGCGCGTGATGCCGGTTTCGAGTGGATCGAACTGCACTTTGCCCATGGTTACCTGGGCCAGAGCTTCTTCTCCGAACATTCCAACAAGCGCACCGACGCCTACGGTGGCAGTTTCGACAACCGCAGCCGCTTCCTTCTGGAAACCCTGGCGGCAGTGCGCGAAGTGTGGCCGGAGAACCTGCCGCTGACCGCGCGCTTCGGGGTGCTGGAGTACGATGGCCGCGATGAGCAGACGCTGGAAGAATCGATCGAGCTGGCGCGCCGCTTCAAGGCTGGTGGCCTCGACCTGCTGAGCGTGAGCGTCGGCTTCACCATTCCCGAGACCCATATTCCGTGGGGCCCGGCGTTCATGGGCCCGATTGCCGAGCGCGTGCGCCGTGAGGCGAAGCTGCCGGTGACGTCGGCGTGGGGCTTTGGTACGCCGCAACTGGCGGAAGCGGCGCTGCAGGCCAACCAGCTGGACCTGGTGTCGGTAGGCCGGGCGCATCTGGCGGACCCGCACTGGGCCTACTTTGCGGCGAAGGAACTGGGGGTGGAGAAAGCCGCCTGGACCTTGCCGGCGCCTTATGCGCACTGGCTCGAGCGTTATCGCTGAGGCATGAAGGGGCTGCTTTGCAGCCCATTCGCGGGTAAACCCGCTCCCACAGGATCTCCACTGCCCTCAAGGCCTGTGCGATCCCTGTGGGAGCGGGTTCACCCGCGAAGAGGCCAGCACAGGCTAAAACCGATCCAACCGGTAAGCCACCATCTCCGGTCCACCGGCCATCTCAGCCAACCTTCCCACCCATTCCGCAGTCAGCGCCGCCTGGGTCAGCCCCAGGTGCTGATGCCCGAACGCCAGCAGCACCCGCCCATCGCACACCCGGTCGATTACCGGCAACGAGTCCGGCAGCGAAGGCCGAAAGCCCATCCACGGGGTTGCCCCTTCGGCACTCAACTCGCGCTGGAACAAGCCCTTGCTCAGGCGGTGCAACTGCCAGGCCCGCTGCATGCTTGGCGGTGCCTCCAGCCCGGCGAACTCGACCGTGCCCGCCAGGCGCAAGCCCTCGGTCATGGGTGTCATGATGAACTTGCGCTCCAGTGAGGTGACCGCAAATGGCAAACGCTGCTGCTCGCCAGGCAGCATCAAGTGATAGCCGCGCTCGGTATCCAGCGGCACACGCTTGCCGGTCAGCGCGGCGGTCAGCCGGGCAGAATGCGCGCCGCAACTGATCAACACCTGGCGCGCACTGAGTGTCCCCTGGCCGCTGGCCAGGCTGACCCCACCGCTGTGCAACTGGCCACCCTCGACTTGCGCCTGGACGAAACGCACACCACTGGCCTTGGCCGCTTCGAACAGCTCGCACACCACCCGGTAAGGGTCGATGAAATGCCCGGTGCGCGGAAAGAACAGCCCGCCCAGCAGCGATGAGCTGAGCTGGGGGGCCGCTGCGCGCACGCTTTGCGCCGACCACAAGTCCACCGCCACCGCCTGTTGTTGCATGCGGGCGCGCAAGGCCTCCAGTGCCGGGCGTGATTCGGGCCGCTCGAACACCAGCAACGAGCCATCTTCGCGGAACAGCGCGCTACGCCCGATCGAGCCCAACAGCCGCTGCCAGGCGCCCAGGCTGCCTTCGTTCAACCGGCGGATACCGGCCACGCTGCGCTGGAACGGCGCCGGGCGCAGGTTCAGCAGCAGCCGGGTGAACCAGGGCATGGCTTTGGGCAGGTACTTCCAGTCCAGGCGCAGCGGGCCCATTGGGTCCAGCAGCATGCGTGGCAGGCGCTTGAGGATCGACAGGTCGGCAATCGGGAACACCTGCTCGGTAGCCAGGTGCCCGGCATTGCCGTAGGACGCGCCGTGGCCGGGTGCCTGGCGGTCGATCAGCATGACCCGGCGCCCCTGGCGGGCCAGTTGCAGGGCGCAGGCGACACCGACAATGCCGGCGCCGACCACGGCGATATCGCTTTCACGGTTATCGAGCATGCTCAGCTTTCCCGTTTACCGTCGAGCAGGCGCCGCAAGTGCAGCGGGTTACCCTGCTTCAGCGCCTGCGGCAACAGGGCATCGGGGAAGTCCTGATAGCACACCGGGCGCAGGAAGCGCAGGATCGCCGCCGTGCCCACCGAGGTGCTGCGGGCATCGGAAGTGGCCGGGAACGGCCCGCCGTGGACCATCGCGTCGCACACCTCGACGCCGGTCGGCCAGCCATTGACCAGCAGGCGCCCGGCCTTGCGCTCGAGGGTTGGCAGCAGTTTGCGGGCACTGTCGATGTCGCCATCGTCCAGGTGCAGGGTGGCGGTCAGTTGGCCTTCCAGATGCTCGGCCACCTGGCGGACCTGTTCGTCGCTGGCACAGGCCACTACCAACGACGCGGCGCCGAACACTTCAGCCTGCAACGCCGGCTCGGCGAGGAACGCTTCGGCCTGGGTGACGAACAGCTGCGCCTGGCACTGGTTGGGGCCTTGCCCGGCCTGGCCAGTGGCGGCGACGCGGGCATTGGCGTTGGCGGCCAGGGCGGCGACGCCGGCCTGGTAGGCAGCGAAGATGCCAGGGGTGAGCATGGTTTGCGCAGCGGCCTGGGCAACCTGCTGGCTGGCGGCAGTGATGAAGCGTTGCAACGCCGGCCCCTGGCGGGCAATCACCAGGCCCGGGTTGGTGCAGAACTGGCCGGCGCCCTGGGTCAGCGAGGCGACGAAGCCTTGCGCCAGCGCCTCGGCGCGCGCCTGCAGGGCGGCGTCGAACAGGAACACGGGGTTGATCGAGCTCATTTCGGCATACACCGGGATCGGTTCCGGGCGCGCTTGCGCGGCCTGGCACAGGGCGATGCCACCGCTGCGCGAGCCGGTAAAGCCAACCGCCTTGATCCGCGGGTCGCTGACCAGGGCAATGCCCACTTCCCGACCGGAGCCGTACAACAGTGAAAACACGCCGGCCGGCAGGCCGCATTGCTGTACCGCGCGGGCCACCGCCTGGCCGACCAGCTCGCTGGTGCCTGGGTGCGCGCCATGCGCCTTGACCACCACCGGGCAGCCGGCGGCCAGGGCCGAGGCGGTATCGCCGCCGGCTACCGAGAAGGCCAGCGGGAAATTGCTGGCGCCGAACACCGCCACCGGCCCCAGCGCCACCTGGCGCTGGCGCAGGTCGGCACGGGGCAGGGGCTGGCGCTCGGGCAGGGCGTTGTCGACCCGCACGTCCAGCCATTCACCGGCGCGTACCACGCGGGCGAAGGTACGCAGCTGGGTGCAGGTGCGGCCACGTTCGCCCTGGATCCGCGCCTGGGGCAGGCCGGTTTCGGCCACGGCGCGGTCAATCAGCGCATCGCCCAGCGCTTCGATCTGTGTGGCGATGCTTTCGAGAAACTGCGCCCGTTGCTCGAGCGGGGTTTCGCGGTAGGCATCGAACGCGGCCCAGGCCAGTTCGCAGGCCTGGGCCACGTGTTCGCCGCTGCCGCCTGGATAGGCCGGCTCCAGCGCCTGGCCGCTGGCCGGGTCGATGGCACGGATGGCTGCGCGGCTGCCGGTTACCGGCGTCTGGCCGATCAGCAGGTTGCCTGTGAGGGGCATGGAACCTCCTTGGAATCAAATATCAAGGGAAACCGCAGCCCTTGTGGGAGCGGGTTCACCCGCGAAGCAGGCGACTCGGTGCCTGGCACCGGCTTCGCCGGTGTTCGCGGGTGAACCCGCTCCCACAGGGACAGTAATGGCTGCTCAGGCCACGTTCTGCTCGGCCGACCAGCTGGCATACCAGGTGCGGAACAGCGCGTACTGCTGTTCGGCATAGTTGCGCTGGGCGTCGGTCAGGGCGTCGGTCTCGTTGAAGTGCAGGCTGTATTCGCGGTCGCCGTTAAGCACCATCAGGTGCTTGTAATACAGCACCAGGTCGCAGCCTTCGTCGAACGACGACAGCACCGCCAGCGCCGCTTCCAGCTCACGCGCCAGGCGCCGGGCCTTGGCATCGCCCTTGGCCGCCTGCTTGCTCAGGCTCACCAGGTGCAGCACTTCGCGTGGCAGGGCGTTGCCGATGCCGGTGATGGCGCCAGTGGCGTTGCAGTTGACGAAGCCATGCACCACCTGGGTGTCGACGCCGACCATCAGGGTGACGTCGTCATCCTTGGAGGTGATGTGCTCGGCGGCGTAGCGCAGGTCGGCGCCACCGCCGAACTCCTTGAAGCCGATCAGGTTGGGGAACTCGCGGCGCAGTTCGAAGAACAGGTCGGCGCGGGTGGCGAAGCCGTAGTACGGGCTGTTGTAGATCACCGCCGGCAGCTTTGGCGCGGCAGCGAGGATCGCCGAGAAGTGGTGCTTCTGGGCAATCAGCGAGGCCCCGCGGCTGAGCACGCGCGGGATCACCATCAGGCCGGCGGCGCCCACCTTGGCCGCGTGGGCGGCGTGGGATACGGCTTCGCGGGTGTTCACCGCGCCGGTGCCGACGATGGTCGGGATGCCGGCGGCGACTAGGCGGGCCACGCCCTCCTGGCGCTCGGCTTCGGTCAGCAGCGGCCAATCGCCCATCGAGCCGCAGTACACCACCGCGCTCATGCCGAGGTCGATCAGTTCGCGGCCCTTGCGCACCAGGGCGTCGAAGTCCGGCTTGCGCTCAGCGGTGCAGGGGGTCATCAGGGCGGGCATGGTGCCGGTGAAGATATTGCTGGTCATGGTGTTGCTCCTGGCGGTATTCAGTCTGGGAAAAACGGGGCTCAGATGCCCCAGGCGAACGGGTCCTGTTCGTCGATCAGCAGGGTGCTGTCGGCGGTCATGTAGGCGCGGCCGGTGATGAACGGGCGAATGCAATCGCCGTCGCGCTGGTAGCGGGCGTGGAACTGGCTGCCAGTAATGCTGGCCTGCACCCAGGTCTGGCCCTCAGCGAGCTTGCCGTCGGCGGCCAGGCAGGCCAGCTTGGCGCTGGTGCCGGTGCCGCAGGGCGAGCGGTCGTAGGCCTTGCCGGGGCACATCACGAAGTTGCGGCTGTCGGCATTGGTGTCATCGGCGAACAGCTCGACATGGTCGATCGGCGCTCCGTGCTCGCCGGTGATGCCCTGGGTCTCGAGGGCCTTGAGCATGGCCCAGGTGTAGTCGGTCAGTGCCTCGCGGTTGTCCAGCTCGATGTGCTGGCCGTGTTCGGAAACCAGGAAGAACCAGTTGCCACCCCAGGCGATGTCGCCGTGCACCACGCCATGCCCGGGCACGTCCACCGCCACGTGCTGGCGATAGCGGTAGGAGGGCACGTTGCCGACGGTAACGGCGCCGTCGTCATGCAGGGTTGCAGTGACCTGGCCGACCGGCGTGTCGATCTTGTGTTCGCCCGGGGCAATCAGGCCCAGGTGCTGCAGCGAGGCGACCAGGCCGATGGTGCCGTGGCCGCACATGTTCAGGTAGCCGGCGTTGTTGAAGAAGATCACCCCGCAGGAAGCGTCGGCCGAGGTCGGTGGGCAGTACAGCGCGCCGACCAGCACATCGTTGCCGCGCGGTTCCAGCAGGCAGGCGCGGCGCCATTGGTCGTGCAGCTCGCGCAGTTCGTCGCGTTGCTCGGCCATGCTGCGGCCGTGCAGTGTCGGGAAGCCTTTCATCACCAGGCGGGTCGGTTCGCCGCCGGTATGCGAGTCGATGACGTGGATGTGTTTCATGGGCTTGTCCATTGGCTAGAGATTCAGGAAGCGACAGCGGGACGGCTGCTGTAGGTTTCAACGCCAGCTTCGCTTTCATCCTCGCCCTCCAGGCGCACCAGGTGGGCCGGCACGCCAGTGGCTGCGCCCCAGTAGTAGATGCCCAGGGCGCAGGCGGCCACGGCCACGGTGTCGAACGGGTGGCCGAGTACCCCCAGGCCGCCGAAGCTGCCCAGCCAGGACAGCAGGATGGTCACCGCGTAGAAGCCGATCAGCCACGCCGACGAGCGCACCTGCCGGGCCAGCGACAGGTGCTGGGTCGGTACGAAGCGGCTGCACAGCAGATACAGCACGAACATCACGATCTGCAGGGCCAGCAGCCACGACACGGTGTTCCAGCCGGACCAGTACACGATCAGCGCGGCGATGATGAACGACAGCGGGCCGAGCACGCCCATGCCCTTGACCCGGAACGGGCGTGGCATGTCGGGAGCGTTGCGGCGCAGGGCGGCGACGCTGACCGGGGCCACGGCGTAGCTCAGCACAAGGGCTGCGGAAACCACGTTGATCAGCGCTTCCCAGGACGGGAATGGCAGGGTCCAGAACACCGACAGGGCAAAGGTCAGCCACAGCGCCGGGCGCGGGATGCCAGACTCGGCATCGATGCGGGTGAAGTACTTGAAAAAGGTGCCGGTCTGCGCCCAGCCATAGACCACGCGTGGGGTGGCGTTCATGTAGATGTTGCCGCAGCCGCTGGGCGAGATCACCGCGTCGGCCACCACCAGGTAGGCCAGCCAGCCGACACCCAGGGCCAGGGCGATGTCACGGTAGGGCAGGGCCAGTTCCTTGCTCACGCTGGCCCAGCCGTTGGCCAGCATTTCGGTTGGCACGCTGCCGAGGAAGGCCAGTTGCAGCAGGGCATAGATGGCGGTCGACAGCAGCACCGAGAGGATCAGCGCGATCGGGATGGTGCGCTGCGGGTTCTTCACCTCGCTGGCGACCGAAATGATGGGCGTCAGGCCCAGGTAGGCGAAAATGATGCCGCCAGCCGAGACCGCCATTTCCACCCCGGACAGGCCGAACGGCGCAAAGCCCTGGACCTCGAAGTTTTCCGGCTTGAAGAAGGTGAACAGCACGCCGATCACCAGCAGCGGCACGATGAACTTGAACACGCTGACCAGGTTGTTGGCCTTGGCGAAGGTTTTCACGCTGCGGTAGTTGAGGAAGAAGAACAGCCCCAGCAGGGCGAACTGCACCAGCCAGCCGAGCACGCTCGGGTCGCTGGAACCGGCCTTGGTCAGCCCGGGGAACCAGGCGGCGGCGTACTGGCGCGAGGCGACCACTTCGATGGCGATCAGGCTGGAGAAGGCGATCAGGGTGATGAAGCCCATCAGGTAGCCCAGCAGCGGGCCATGCGAGTACACCGGGTAGCGCACCACGCCACCGGCGCGCGGCAGGGCGGCGCCCAGCTCGCAATAGACGATGCCCAGCAAGAGCACGGCGAAGCCGCCGAGGAACCAGGACAGGATGCCGGCCGGGCCGGCGATGGCCGAGACGTGGCTGGCGGCGAACAGCCAGCCGGAGCCGAAGATGGCCCCTAGGCCGATGAAGGTGAGGTCCAGCAATGACAACTGTTTCTTGAATTTGCCTGACATGGGGGCGCCTTTTTGTTGGTTATTGGATAGGCAGGTCTGATGTCACGAAGTGCGGCTTGCGTGGGGCATAGAGTGGACCGATCAAGGCGACGGTTCTTGATGGTTTTCTGCAGGGTGGATGACGAAATCGGCACAGTTGGAAAAAGCAGTGGCTTGGGGAAAGGCGGCTGGATAGGCTGTAAGCCATACAGGGCAAGGGCTTGAGAACTGCAGTGGCGGTGCCGGCCCTTTCGCGGGTGAACCCGCTCCCACAGGGACCCCACCGCCTTCAAGATCTGTGAAGCCCCTTGTGGGAGCGGGTTTACCCGCGAAGAGGCCGGCACAGCAAACCGAGACAGAGCAGATGACCGACACCCCCCTGGCAACCCTGTATCAGTCCTTCGACCAGCACCGCCCCGCCAGCCTCGAGGCCCTGCTCGCCGGAGTGGCCTTGCTGCTACCGATCCTCGATGCCATCCCCAACGCGGCGATCTTCATCAAGGACCCGGCTGCCCGCTACGTATTGGCCAACGACACCCTGGTCCGCCGCTGCGGCCTCAAGCGCCTGCAACCACTGCTGGGCAAGACCAGCGCCGAAGTGTTCCCGGCCCAGCTGGGCCCCGGCTACACCGAGCAGGATCGGCGCGTGCTGAAGGAAGGCCTGGTGCTTGAGGACCAGCTGGAACTGCACCTGTACGGCAGCCGCGAGCCCGGCTGGTGCCTGACCCACAAGCGCCCGCTGTACAACCTGGCAGGGGAGATCATCGGCCTGGTCGGCATCTCGGTCGACCTGCAGTCAGCCGCCGACACCCACCCGGCCTACCAGCGCCTGGCGGCGGTGGACGAGCACATCCGCGAGCATTTCCACCAACCGATCAGCCTGCGCGAGCTGACCCGCATCGCCGGCATTTCCGTGGCCCAGCTGGAGCGCTATTGCAAGCGGGTGTTCCACCTCACGCCACGGCAGATGATCCACAAGGCGCGCCTCGAACAGGCCCATCGCCTGCTGCACTCGGATTTACCGATCACCGAAGTGGCCATGCGCTGCGGCTATACCGACCACAGCGCCTTCAGCCGCCAGTTCAAGCAGCTGACCGGCTTCACGCCGCGGCAGTATCGCCAGGCCACGGAAGAAAGAGGCTGATGCACTAATGCATTGACATGCAATGCGCAAATGCATATCTTGAGGTGGACGGCCTATCTGGCTCGTTCCAAATCACACCTGATAAGGATATTCATGATGACAACTCATTACGCTTCACAGAATTCGCTGCCGTTTGCGAGTCTTCCCACGACCAATGGCATCGTCCAGTTTTTCCGCGCCACCAGCACCAACATGGCGGATGCTACCTATGCACCCGACGGGCTGGCTGCGGCCCCTATCTTTGGCCTTGGCGGTCGGACTCTGCAGGGCAGCGAAATCGTGGCGGGTGGCAACGTGACGCTGATGTCCTACCTTGGCCCTCTTTTGAATGACGGCGCCTTGTGCTGGATCCTGCTGAACTGCGAAGGAGGCGCTCAACAAGTGGCAGATGCCGTCCACAGCCAGCATGCGGTGACGCTGGGTCAACTGATCGGTTTTTCAGGCGCCGCGCCAGGCGATATCAAGTACACTGCCGCCAACAGCGTGCCGGTTGGCTGGCTGAAAGCTGATGGTTCGCTGGTCTCACGTGCTGAATACGCTGCCCTGTTCGCTGCTGTTGGGACGACCTACGGTGAAGGGGATGGTGTCACGACTTTCCGGCTTCCGGATCTGCGAGGCGAGTTCATCCGCGGTTACGATGACGGCCGGGGCGTGGACAAGGGCCGAGGCTTCGGTACCTGGCAGAAGGGCAGTCTCTACCCTTACGACACGACGCAAAGCAAGGCCAATGGTGTCTGGAGCGCATCGACCAGTCGGAACGACGGCCCGGGATCGCAGGTCGAGATGGGCGTGGATGCATATAATGTGGGCGACTATGCAAGCATATCGCTTGGCGGTGTCGATGCAGTGGTCACCTATGCATTGCCAGGCTTGTTTGGAGACCGCGGCTACTCCGGGGTCTCCCGCCCTCGCAACCTCTCGATGCTGGCGCTGATCAAGCACTGACCGGAGCTGGCAAGAACAACGCCCGCGCCTCATCAAAGCACTGCTCGGCAATCGCGGAACGAGGCTCGCTGCGGCGCAGCAGCAGGCCTACCGGGCTGTGGATGGCGGCGTCGGCCACCGGCAGGATGCGCAGGTGCTCGCTGAGGTCTTCCAGGCCGCAGTCCAGCGGCATGACCGCGCAGCACATGCCGGTGTGGATGGCCTGGATCAGCTGGAAGCTGGAGTCGCTTTCCAGCACCGCATTCGGCTCCAGGCCGCGGCTGCGGAAACTCAGGTCCAGCGACTGGCGGTAGTGCATGCCCTTGCTCAACAGGCCCAGCGGAATGCCGCCGAGTTCGTCCCAGCGCAGGGTGTCACTGGCGAACTGGAAGTGCCGGGTATCGTGCAGCAGGCCCATGGTGGTAGTGCCCAGTTCGATCACTTCGAAGAAGCTGGTGTTGACCTGGTCCAGGTAGCAGATGCCAAGGTCGAGCTGGTTGCGGCTGAGCCCGTCGATGACCTGTTCCGAACTCAGTGAGCTGAGCTGGAAGTGCAGCTCGGGGTACTTCTCACGCAGCGGCAGCAGCAGGTGCATGGGGTTGAAGCTGGCCAGCGGCACCGTGCCCAGGCGCAGGCTGCCGACTACCTGGCCACGGCAGCTGGCGGCCTCGGCCTGCAGGCCGTCATGGGCGGCGAGCAAGGTGCGGGCCCAGGCCAGGATGCGCTCGCCGGCTTCGGTGAAGCCTTCGAAACGCTGGCCGCGCTTGACCAGCACCAGGTCCAGTTCGTCTTCCAGGTTGCGCAGGCGCATGGACAGCGTCGGCTGGGTAATATGGCACAGCGCCGCGGCCTGGCCGAAGTGGCGGGTCTGGTCGAGGGCGATGAGGAACTTGAGCTGCTTGATGTCCATGAACGTGCCTGGTATCGGATTGTGCAGACCATAACCCACGTCTGCGATAGATGTCATTGATCAGCCGGTACGCCATATCGATTGGACGCCCTTGGGCCATGCCTCTAGCGTGGCTGGAATGCCATTGAAGGAGCTTCGCCGTGCGCGTCCAAGCCGACGCGGTCTTCGTACCGCTCAACATCGCCGTGCTGACTGTCAGCGACACCCGTACCTTTGACAACGACACCTCCGGCGAGCTGCTGGCCAGCCGTTCGGTGGAGGTCGGCCACCGTCTGGTGGCGCGGGCGCTGCTCAAGGACGACCTGTACAAGATCCGCGCCCAGGTGGCTACATGGATTGCCGACGACCAGGTGCAGGTAGTGCTGGTCACCGGTGGTACCGGCTTTACCGGGCGCGACAGCACGCCGGAGGCGATCGAGTGCCTGCTGGACAAGCGCATCGACGGGTTTGGCGAGCTGTTCCGGGCCTTGTCGATTCTGGATATCGGCACCTCGACCGTACAGAGCCGCGCGTTCGCCGGGCTGGCCAACCGCACCCTGGTCTGTTGCCTGCCGGGCTCCACCGGGGCCTGCCGGACGGCGTGGGAAGGAATCCTGGCGGAGCAGCTGGATGCACGGCACCGGCCGTGCAACTTCGTCAAGCACCTGAAGCCGATCGAGGCCTGCGCAAGTCGCGGTTGAGCGCTCTTCTGTTCTGGCCCTTTCGCGGGTGAACCCGCTCCCACAGGATCACCATTGCCTGAAGACTTGTGGGGGCCCTGTGGGAGCGGGTTCACCCGCGAAGAGGCCAGAGCAGGCAAACCGGCAGTCAGCTCAGCACATACCCCACCGGCAACAACGCCGGCGGCAGCTGTTGTTCGCCCAATCCGGCCAGTACATCGCGCTCCACGGTGCGTACCATGGCATCGGTCGGCAAATCGTTTTCATCGCGCCCGAACGGGTCTTCCAGTTCGTTGCCGATCGCATCCAGCCCGAAAAAGGTGTACCCCACGATGGTGGTGAACAGCGGCGCCAGCCAGCCCAGTGGTTCGGCCAGGGCAAACGGCAGCAGCAGGCAGAAGATATAGATGGTGCGGTGCAGCAGCAGCGTGTAGGGGAACGGCAAGGGCGTGCCTTTGATCCGCTCGCAGGTGGCCTGCACCTCGGTAAGGCCCACCAGGCGCTGTTCCAGCAGGCTGTAGCGCCAGTCACTGATGTGCTGCTGTTCCGCCAGCCGCGAGCAGTGCCCGCCGACTTCGCGCAGGATGGCGTCGCACACATTGTGGCTGCCGAGCGCTTCGGGCCGGGCCAGCCAGGGTCGGGCAGCCGCCAGTTCGTCCTCGTTGCGCAGGTGCGCATTCAGCGCATGGGCAAAGCCGCACAGGTTGCGCAACAGCTCGGCGCGCAGGGCCGGGTCGGCGATGACCTGGCTCTCGCGTACGAACGAGCGGGTTTCGATGATCAGCTTGCCCCAGGCCTTGCGCCCTTCCCACCAACGGTCGTAGCAGGCGTTGTTGCGAAAACTCATGAAAATCGACAGCGACAGCCCCAGCAAGGTGAACGGGGTGGCGCTGACCGGGTAGAAAAACGCCGGGAAATGCCGCTCGACCAGCACGATCAGTGCGGCCAGCAGGGTGATCATCAGGCAGCGCAGGGCAATGCGCTTGACGATCGAACCCTTGAGGGTGAACAGCACACGCAGCACATCAGGAGCGGGGTGGACGATCATGGCAATCCAGAGGCAGCAGCCTAGCCGCCGGTCATGTTCATGAAGCGCAGGATCTGCACGTCGCCACCGACTTCGAAGTGATGGCGGTAGGGTTTGAGGTGCAGCGAGTCGCGAATGGCCTGTTCCAGGCGTTCGGCGTTGCCCGGGTGGGCGCGCAGCACCTGCTTGAGGTCCACCGAATGTTCGTTGCCCAGGCACAGCAGCAGGCGGCCTTCGACGGTCAGGCGCACCCGGTTGCAGGTGGCGCAGAAGTTGTGGCTGTGCGGTGAAATGAAACCGATGCGGGTGTTGCCGGCTTCGGCCAGGCGCCAATAGCGCGCCGGGCCTTGCGAGGACTCGGTCGACTCGACCAGGGTGAAGTGCTCGGCCAGGCGCTCGCGCACCTCGTCGCTGGAGCAGAACGACTCGCCGCGCTCATGCTCGTCGATCACGCCCAGCGGCATTTCCTCGATGAAGGTGATGTCCAGCTCGCGGTCGATGGCAAAGCGCACCAGGTCGACCAGTTCGTGGTCGTTGCGGCCCTTGAGCACCACGCAATTGAGCTTGGTGCGCTGGAAACCCGCGTGGCGCGCGGCGTCGATACCGGCAATGACCTGGTGCAGGTCACCGGTACGGGTCAGCTGCCTGAAGCGCTCGGCATCCAGGCTGTCGAGGCTGATGTTCAGGCGCGTCACGCCGGCGTCGAACAGTGGCTGGGCCAGGCGCCCGAGTTGCGAACCATTGCTGGTCAGGCACAACTCGCGCAAACCGGGCAGGGCGGCAATGCGCCCGCACAGGTCGACGATGCCCTGGCGCACCAGCGGCTCGCCACCGGTCAGGCGGATCTTGCGGGTACCGAGGGCGACGAAGCGCTCGGCCACCGCGAACAGTTCTTCGAGGCTGAGGATCTGCTGGCGTGGCAGAAACTGCATGTCTTCGGCCATGCAGTACACACAGCGGAAGTCGCAGCGATCGGTGACCGACATCCGCAGGTAGTCGATTTTCCGGTTGAAGCCGTCGATCAGGGCCCGGCTGTTCTGTTCCACGTTCGCGCTCGAATGGGTTGGGACTGAACTCCAAGCTATAACCTGGGGACAAGGCCGTCAAATTGCTTTGCCCGACCATTTCATCGACCGCTTCTATCATCACCCTCGGCGCTTGATCGAAAGCGCTTATCACGCCGTAAGATCTTTCGATTGGACGGCTCTACCCCGCGCTCCATAGGCTGAAAAAAAGCATCGAAGCGTGAGGATTCAGCGCATGAGCCAGGACCGACATATCCGCGACTACAAGGGCGCCGCCGCCGGCTGGGGGGCGCTCAAGAGCGTGACCAGAAGCTGGCTGGGCAGCGACAATGCCTTCAAGAACCTGCGGGCCATGCTCAAGACCAACCAGAACGGCGGCTTCGACTGCCCCGGCTGCGCCTGGGGCGAATCGCCGGAAAACGACATGGTCAAGTTCTGCGAAAACGGCGCCAAGGCGGTCAACTGGGAGGCCACCGGCCGTTCGGTAGACCCGGCGTTCTTCGCCAGGTACAGCGTCAGCGCACTGGCCGCGCAGAGCGATTACTGGCTGGAGTACCAAGGCCGGCTGACCCACCCGATGCGTTACGATGCAGCCACCGACCACTATGTCGAAACCAGCTGGGAGGAGGCTTTCGCCCTGGTCGCCCGGCACCTGCAGGCGCTCGACTCGCCTGACCAGGCCGAGTTCTATACCTCGGGCCGGGCCAGCAACGAAGCGGCGTTCCTCTACCAGCTGTTCGTCCGCGCCTACGGCACCAACAATTTCCCCGACTGTTCGAACATGTGCCACGAAGCCAGTGGCGTGGGCATGGCGGAAACCCTTGGCGTGGGCAAGGGCACCGTGGTATTCCACGACCTGGAACTGGCCGATGCGATCTTCGTCATCGGCCAGAACCCCGGCACCAACCACCCGCGCATGCTCGAACCGTTGCGTGAAGCGGTCAAGCGCGGGGCCCAGGTGGTCTGCTTCAACCCGTTGAAAGAGCGCGGTCTGGAGCGCTTCCAGCACCCGCAGCACCCGTTCGAGATGCTCAGCAATGGCTCCGAACCGACCAACACAGCCTACTTCCGCCCAGCCCTGGGCGGCGACATGGCGGTGTTGCGCGGCATGGCCAAGTACTTGCTGCAATGGGAGCGCGAAGCCCAGGCCAACGGCGAACCGGCGGTGTTCGACCATGCCTTCATCGCCGAGCATACCAGCGGCATCGACGCCTACCTGGACGTCCTCGACGCCACGCCGTGGGCGCACATCGTCGCGCAATCGGGGTTGACCCAGGCCGAGATCGAGCTGGCCGCGCGCATGTACCGCAAGGCCGAGCGGGTGATCATGTGCTGGGCCATGGGTGTCACCCAGCACCGCCACTCGGTGGCAACCGTACAGGAAATCGTCAACCTGCAACTGCTGCGCGGCAACGTCGGCAAGCCCGGTGCCGGCCTGTCGCCGGTGCGTGGCCACAGCAACGTGCAGGGCGATCGCACCATGGGCATCGACGAAAAACCCCGGCCGGCGCTGCTCGACGCCCTGGAAAAGCGCTTCCGCTTCCGCGTGCCGCGCGCCCATGGGCACAACGCGGTGCTGGCGATCAAGGCCATGGAAGAAGGGCGGGCCAAGGTGTTCATCGGCCTGGGCGGCAACTTTGCCCAGGCCACGCCGGACACGCCGCGCACCCATGCGGCGCTGCGCAACTGCGCACTGACCGTACAGATTTCCACCAAGCTCAACCGCTCGCACCTGGTCACTGGCCGCGACGCGCTGATCCTGCCGTGCCTGGGCCGTACCGAAATCGACCTGCAGGCCAGCGGGCCGCAAGGCGTGACCGTGGAGGACACGTTCAGCATGGTGCACCTTTCCCACGGCCAGCTGCGCCCGCGTTCGCCACACCTGCGCTCGGAGCCGTGGATCATCGCCGGCATGGCCCAGGCGACCCTGGGCAAGCGGCCGATCGACTGGGAATACGCGGTTGCCGATTACGGACGCATCCGCAGCATGATCGCCGATGTGATCCCCGGCTTTGGCGACTTCAATGAGCGCCTGCAGCACCCCGGCGGTTTCCACCTGGGCAACCATGCGGCCGAGCGTAAATGGCGCACGGCCACCGGCAAGGCGCGCTTCAGCCCGCAGGCGTTGCCGGAACAACTGGTGAATGCCAAGGTGCTGGCGCGCGGTGACAAGCCCGACCTGATCCTGCAGACGCTGCGCTCGCACGACCAGTACAACACTACCCTGTATGGCCTGGACGACCGCTATCGCGGGGTATTCGGCCTGCGTGAGGTGGTGTTCGTCAACGAGGTCGACATCCGCCGGATGGGCTTCGAGCCGGGTGAGCATGTGGACCTGGTGTCGCTGTGGGAGGATGGCGTAGAGCGGCGGGTGTCGGGCTTCCGCCTGGTGGCGTACGACGTGCCGGAAGGGCAGGCGGCGGCCTATTACCCGGAAACCAACCCGCTGGTACCGCTGGACAGCTATGGCGAGGGCACTTATACGCCGACCTCGAAGTTCGTGGCGATCAAGCTCGAGAAGGCCCAGGCCGGGAACCGGATTGCGGCGGTCAATGCTGCAAGCTGAATGGGGCGTTTGCAGGATGGGGCTGCACAGCAGCCGAATTACCGAGAAACCGGGTACGCCGTGGTGTACTTCATCTGCTCCATGGCAAAACTGGAGGTGATGTTGGAAAGCCCCTCGGTGCGGGTGATGAGCTTTTTGTAGAAGCGGTCGTATGCAGCGATATCACCCACCACCACCCGCAGCATGTAGTCCCAGTCCCCCGACATGCGATAGCACTCCATCACTTCCTCGAACCCGGTCACGGTCGCGGCAAACTGTTCCAGCCAGGCGCTGTCGTGGCGCTGGGTCTTGAGCTGGACGAACACCGTCAGCCCGAGCCCCAGCCGTTCGGGGTCGAGCAAGGCGACCCGGCCGACGATGTAGCCTTCGTCTTCCAGGCGCTTGACCCGCTTCCAGCAGGGGGTGGTGGACAGGTTGACGGCCTCGGCCAGGTCCTTGAGCGAGATTGCGGCGTCGCGCTGAAGCAGGGTGAGAATGTGCTGGTCGAAGCTGTCCATGTCGCGTGTGGGCCGTGCAGGAAAATATTTCACAGATTACCCCAAGGCCAGACGATTTGGGTTGTGCGATAGTGGCAACTTTCACTCTGCCAATGGGCCTGACCATGTCCGACAAGCCGCGTAACTTCGCCACCCGTACCATCCATGCTGGCGAGCAGTTCAGCGTTGCCGAGAATGCCATTTTTCCGGCGATCGTCACCGCCAGTTCGTTCACCAAACGCAGCCTGGATGACAAGCCGGAATATTCCTATAGCCGGGTTGGCAACCCCACCCGACATGCCTACGAAACCTGTGTCGCCGCCCTGGAAGAGGGTGTCGGCGCGGTCGCCTGTGCCTCGGGTGTGAACGCCACTGCCACCGTACTGGAGTTGTTGCCGAAAGACGCCCACGTGGTGGTGATGAACGGTGTCTACGGCGGCACCTTCCGTATTCTCGAAGACTACCGTAGCCGCAGCTCGGGCCTGACCACTACCTACGTCGACCTCAACGACCTCGAGGCCGTGGCCGCTGCCATCCGGCCGGAAACCCAGCTGATCTGGATCGAATCACCGACCAACCCGTTGTTGCACCTGGTCGACATCAAGGCCGTGTGCGACCTGGCCAAGGCGCGGGGCATCCTCACCTGCATCGACAACACCTTCTGTTCGCCGTGGAACCAACGCCCCATCACCCTGGGCGTGGACCTGGTCATGCATTCGGCCAGCAAGTACATCGGCGGCCATTCCGACCTGACCGGTGGCGTGGTGGTAGCCGCGAATGATGCATTGCTGGCGCGCCTGCGCCGGATCAGCATGGCCATCGGCGGCGTGCAGGGGCCGTTCGACTGCTACCTGGCCCTGCGCGGGCTGAAGACGCTGGATGTGCGCATGGAGCGCCAGTGTGCCAACGCCCTGCAGGTGGCGCGCTTCCTCGAAAGCCACGCGCAGGTCGAGCAGGTGTACTACCCGGGGCTGGAAAGCCACCCGCAGCATGAACTGTGCAAGCGGCAGATGCGCAGTGGTGGGGCAGTGGTGGCGATGAAGGTCAAGGGCGACCGTGCCGCACTCAACCGGCTGGTGGAGGCGCTGCAGATCTTCGTGCTGGCCGACTCGCTGGGTGGGGTGGAAAGCATGATCAACCACTCCTGGAGCATGTCGCACTGCTCGCTGAGCCCGGAGCAGAAGGGCGTGATGGGGATTAGCGAGAACCTGCTGCGGTTGTCGGTGGGGATCGAGGATTACCGCGACCTGGTCGAGGATCTGGATGGGGCGTTGAAAGCGCTGGTTACCAGGTGATGATTGCTGACCCTATCGCCGGCTTGCCGGCGACAGGGTCGGTGAATTCAATGGGTTTCAGTCAGGATTTGGGCGGATGAATGATCCGTTCGATCTTGTCCTTGATCAGCAACCGCTCCTTGCGCAAGCGGTTGACGGCCTCGTCGTTGGTACCGTTGGCTTCGGCAGCCACTACCTCCTTGTCCTTGGCGTTGTATTCCTTGTGCAGTGCGTGCAGCGTCTGGTCCTTGTTCATGAGCGCCTGGAATGCATCAGCGGTAACGTGCAGGTCAGCGAGCAGATCATGCGGAACTGGCATTTCTTCACCTCTGTCGGGGTTGGCGAATGGTCCTGACCTTTGAGGATAGTCGGCTTTGCGCAGGTAGGGGACTGGGGTAGGCTGTCGCATCTCCCCGCGACCCGGAACCTGCGCCATGCCTCACCTGAACCTGGAATACAGCGACAACCTGCGCGAGCTCAACGTCGACGTGCTGCTGCTGCGCCTGAATCACGCCCTGGTCGGCAGTGGCCAGTTCGCCGACGAAGCGGATATCAAGAGCCGTGCCGAATCCTTCAGGCACTTTCGGGTGGGCACCTCGCCAGGCGAGCGGGCCTTCGCCCATGTGCGCCTGGCGATTCTGGGCGGACGTTCGCCCGAGGTGAAGGCTCTTCTGTCCAAGAGCCTGCTGGAAGTGCTGCGCGAAGCCATTCCCGAGCAACCCGGGCTGGACATCCAGCTGTGCGTGGAAGTACTGGATATCGATCGCGAGCCCTACGCCAAGCTGCGTCTGCCAGGCTGAAGCGCGGTTTCATGAACTTCTTTTAATGTAGAAGGCGCCAGCTAACGGATTTGTTGGCGTCTTTTTCACAAAAAATTGATGGTGCGCTTTCTAGAGTTCGGCCAAGTTTCCGCGGTGCCCCCAGGCCCTCGGGCTGGCCCTTACCCTTGAATGCGAATACCGATGCCAAACTTCAAATCCCTGCGGACTGAATGGGTCACGCTGCTGGCCAGCCTTTACCTGCTGATCGGCTTCAACTTCTTCCTCTGGCATCACCTCGAACAGGTCGTTCCGCCCGGTTTGCCTGGGCTATGGCTGGGTTTGGCATTCGCCATGATGATGCTGTTCGCGTTCAATCTGATCCTGACGCTGTTGGCGTTCCGCTTCATATTGAAACCGCTACTCATTGTGTTGTTCCTGAGTGGCGCCGGTGTTGCCTACTTCATGAACCAGTACGGCGTACTTATTGATGCGGGCATGTTCCGCAATATTGCCGAAACCAATGTGGCGGAAGTGCGTGACTTGCTCTCGCTGAAGTTTGCCTTGTATATCCTTGGCCTGGGTGTGCTGCCGTCGATTTTGGTGTGGAAGGCGCCGATCGCCTACCGCGCCTGGCACCGCGAGCTGTTCGGCAAATTGGTGGTCGGCGGCGCCTGTGTGGTTGCCCTGGGTTCGGTGGCACTGGTCAACTACCAGGGCCTGTCGTCACTGTTTCGCAATCACCACGAACTGCGCCTGATGCTCACCCCCAGCAATATCGTCGGGGCGTCCTTCGGTTATGTCAGCGAGCGCGTCGGTGCCGCTGCGCAGCCCTTCCAGCATTACGGCGAAGATGCCAGGCGCGATGCCGCCTGGCAAAAACATGAGCGCAAGTCGCTGACGGTGCTGGTGGTGGGCGAAAGTGCGCGGGCAGACCATTTCGGGGTCCTGGGCTATGACCGCGACACCACGCCGAACCTCGCCCGCGAGCAGGGCCTGCTGGCGTTCTCCGATGTGCACTCCTGTGGCACGGAAACCGCCGTCTCGGTGCCGTGCATGTTCTCCGGCATGCAGCGCAAGGACTACGATGCCCGCGTGGCGAAGAACCGCGAAGGGTTGCTGGACATCCTCCAGCGTGCCGGCCTGGCGGTGCAGTGGCGCGACAACCAGTCGGGCTGCAAGGGCACCTGCGACCGTGTGCAGTTCATCGATGTCAGCAACCTCAAGGACCCGCAGCTGTGCGCGGACGGTGAGTGCCATGACCAGATCCTGCTGCAGGGCCTGGGCGAGCTGATCGACAAACTCGACAAGGACACCGTGCTGGTGCTGCACCAGATGGGCAGCCATGGGCCGGAATACTTCAAGCGCTACCCGGCTGCCGACCAGCGCTTTGCCCCGGTGTGCCAGAGCAATGCCCTGGACCAGTGCAGCCAGCAGGAAATCGTCAACGGCTATGACAACACCCTGGCCTATACCGACAAGGTGCTGGCCGCGCTGATCGACACCCTGCGCAGCAAGCAGGACAAGGTCGACACGGCGATGATCTACCTGTCCGATCATGGCGAGTCGCTGGGTGAATACAACCTGTTCCTGCATGGCACGCCCTACGCCATCGCTCCTGAGCAGCAGAAGCACGTGCCGCTGCTGACCTGGTTCTCCGACAGCTACAAGGACGACTTCGGCATCGATACCGACTGCCTGGCCAAGCTCAGCGACGCCCCGTTGTCGCAGGACAACCTGTTCCACTCGATGCTCGGCCTGTTGCAGGTGCACACCGAGGTCTACCAGCAGTCGCTGGACCTGTTCGCCAGCTGTCGGCCATGGCTGGCGGCCAAGCAGTGATCGGGGGTGGCTGCGGCCCTGTGGGAGCGGGCGCGCCCGCGAACACGGGCGAAGCCCGTGCCATCCACCGTGGTGCCTGCTTCGCGGGCTGGCCCGCTCCCACAGTGATCGCGCGATCTTCTGGGTATGCACAACAGCACCACTGATCGATATCAAGGATGGCCCGGGTTTCACCAGCAGTGCCCGCGCCGTATATACTGCGCGCCAATGTTAGTGGGAGAGCCTCGTGGCCATCGAAATACACTGGATCCGTGACGACCAGAGCCTGGCCGAACACTGCCGGAACTGGCACGAACTGCCCTTCGTCGCCGTCGACACCGAATTCATGCGGGTCGACACCTTCTACCCCAAGGCGGGGCTGATCCAGATCGGCGACGGCCAGCGTGCCTTCCTGATCGACCCGCTGCTGATCGGCAACTGGCAACCTTTGGCCGAGCTGCTCGAGGACAATGGCGTGGTCAAGGTGCTGCATGCCTGCAGCGAAGACCTCGAAGTCCTGTTGCGCCTGACCGGCAAGTTGCCCCAGCCGCTGTTCGACACGCAGTTGGCGGCCGGCTACCTGAACCTGGGCTTCTCCATGGGTTATTCGCGCCTGGTGCAGGACGTGCTGGGCATCGAGCTGCCCAAGGGCGAAACCCGCTCCGACTGGCTGCAGCGTCCACTTTCCGAGACCCAGGTCAGCTACGCTGCCGAAGATGCCGTGCACCTGGCCGAGCTGTTCAGCGTGTTGCGCCCACGCCTGTCCGAGGACAAGTACGCCTGGGTGCTGGAAGACGGTGCCGAGCTGGTCGCCCAGTTGCGCCGCGAAGTCGAGCCCGAAAGCCTGTACCGCGACGTCAAGCTGGCCTGGAAGCTGGCGCCCCAGCAACTGGCGGTGCTGCGTGAACTGTGCGCCTGGCGTGAACGCGAAGCGCGCAACCGCGATGTGCCGCGCAACCGCATCCTCAAGGAGCACTCGTTGTGGCCCATGGCCAAGAGCCAGCCGAACAACCTGTCGGCGCTGGCCAAGATCGACGAGATGCACCCGCGCACCATCCGCCAGGACGGTGAGTTCCTGGTCCAGCTGATCAAGCGTGCCGCCAGCCTGCCGCCCGAGCAGTGGCCACCAGCCTTGCCCGAGCCGCTGCCGATCGAGGCCGCCGGCATCCTCAAGCAATTGCGCGCCATCGGCCAGGCCGAAGGTGAGCGGCTGGGCATCGCCCCCGAGCTGATGCTGCGCAAGAAAACCCTGGAAGCGCTGCTCAAGAGCGGCTATCCCAATGGCCCCTATCAACTGCCCGACTCGCTGCGCGGCTGGCGCCGTGAGCGTATGGGCCAGGCCCTGCTGAATAGCCTGGCAGGTGCCGGAGAGACCCGATGAAACGCATTTGCTCGATCTACAAGAGCCCCCGCAAGAACGAAATGTACCTGTACGTGCTCAAGGCCGATGGCCTGCAACGCGTGCCCGAAGGCCTGCTGCCGTTCTTCGGCACCCCCGTGCACGCCTTCGACCTGGTGTTGACCCCCGAGCGCAAGCTGGCCCGCGAAGACATCGCCAAGGTGCTGGAAAACCTCGACAACCAGGGCTACCACCTGCAAATGCCGCCCCCCGAAGACGACTACATCGAGCACCTGCCCGAAGAGTTGCTGCGCCGTAACGACCCGGCCTGATCATGCGTGTACTGATTGCAGAGCATGACCATGCTCGTTACGCCGAAATCCTGCGTGCCGCCGCGCCTGAACTGGACGTGCTGACTAGCGGCGACTCCGCCGAACTGGCCCGCCAGGCACCGCAGTGCCCGGTGTGGCTGGGCCAGCCGGACCTGCTGGCCAGCCTGTTGCGCCAGGGCCACAAGCCGGACTGGATGCAATCCACCTGGGCCGGCATCACCCCGTTGCTGGCCGAAGGCCTGCCGCGTGACTATCGCCTGACCCGTGCCGTGGGCATCTTTGGCCAGGTGATGGCCGAGTACATGCTCACCTACATGCTTGGCCACGAGCGCGAGGTGCTGTCGCGCCTGGTCAGCCAGGTCGAACGGCGTTGGGACGACCGCCCGGGGCGGACCCTGGAGGGGCGCAAGGTGCTGATCGTCGGCACTGGCGACATTGGCCAGCGTGTGGCGGAGTTCCTGCAGCCGTTTGGCGTGGTCCTGTACGGTGTCGCCAGCAGCGCGCGCGAACAGGCGCCGTTCGTCGAAGTGGCCGCGTTGGCCGACCTGCCGCGCCTGGTTGGCCAAGTCGACTATGTGCTCAACCTGCTGCCGGACACCCCGGCCACCCACGATCTGTATGACATGGCGCTGTTCAAGTGCTTCCAGCCCGGCGCGCTGTTCATCAATGCCGGGCGTGGGGCGGCGGTGGTCGACGCCGACCTGGTCGCGGCGTTGAAGGATGGCCACCTGGCCGGGGCGGTGATCGATGTCTGCCGCCAGGAGCCACTGCCCAGGCAGCACCCGTTCTGGACCGCCTGGGGCCTGTTGCTGACCGGGCACAGCTCGGCGCCCACCTCGCCGACGGCGATGGTGCGGTTGTTTGTCGAGAATCTGCGGGCGTACGCGGCGGGGCAGGGGTTGCGGGGCGAAGTAAACTTTGCCCGTGGCTACTGAACGGTAATACCTGTACGGCCTCTTCGCGAGCAAGCCCGTGAAGAGGCCGGTGCAGCAAAAAGCAGGCCTTACAGGCTGAAATCACCCTCGGCCGCCAGCTCGCTCAGCGGTTTGCGCGGGCTGGGCACTTCGCGTGCCTGCAGGGCTTCGTCCAGGCTGGCCTTGTCGCCCAGCTTGCCGATCGCCACCATGGCATGCAGCACGTAGCCTTCCGGCACTTTCAGCTCCTGGCGTGCCAGCGCCTGGTCGAAACCGGCCATGCCGTGGGTGTGCCAGCCGCTGATGCTGGCTTGCAGGGCCAGGTGCCCCCAGGCCGAACCGGTGTCGAAGGTATGCCACAGCGCCGGCTTTTCTTCCGTGGTGCCCGGGGCGGCAAAGGTGGTCTTGGACAGGACCAGCACCAACGCCGAGGCGTGCTGCGCCCAGCTGCGGTTGAACGGTACCAGCAGATTCAGGTAGCGCTCCCAGTTTGGCGTGTCGCGACGGGCATACAGGAACCGCCACGGCTGCGAGTTGTACGCCGACGGGGCCCAGCGTGCGGCTTCGAGGAAGCTCAGCAGGGTTTCTTCGCTGATTGGCTCGGCGGTAAAGGCGCGTGGTGACCAGCGGTTGATGAATTGTTCGTTGATGGCGTAATCGGCAATGCGAGGGTTGGCGCTCATGGCGGCTCCTGCAAACGGACGGGAAACCCGCACGCTACTGCCTCGCGTCGCCACTGACAAGCGGTCTGGCTTTGCCGAGGGCCAGGCTCTAGACTGGCGCCGCCGCGCGCCGCGGCGCCAAGATGAATGCAGGATATCCGTGTCATGATCGCTGAAAACGCCCCGTTCTGGCGGCGCAAGACCCTGGAGCAACTCAGCCCGCAAGAGTGGGAGTCGCTGTGTGACGGCTGCGGTCTGTGCTGCCTGCAGAAGCTCGAAGACGAGGATGACAATAGCGTCTACTACACACGCATCGCCTGCAAGCTGCTGGACCTGAACACCTGCCAGTGCAGCGACTACCCGAATCGCTTCGCCCAGGTGCCTGATTGCATCCAGCTCACCCCGGGCAAGGCCGACCAGTTCAAATGGCTGCCGAGCACTTGCGGCTACCGCCTGGTCAGCGAGGGCAAGGACCTGCCGGCCTGGCATCACCTGGTCTGCGGTGATCGCCAGCAGGTGCATGAACAGCGCATCTCCCAGGCGGGGCGTATGCTCAGCGAGCACGATGTGCACGAAGACGACTGGGAAGACCACCTGATTTTCCGCGCCAGCTGAGCGGCGCTGCCCGCTGTACGGGATACAAGGAGTTTCTCTATGCGTTGCCAGCTGTTGTTGCTGTTGGGCCTGGTGGCCTGCTCGCCAGCCTGGGCGAAAAAGGTCGACCTGGACTACCACGTGCGCCTGCTGCCAGCCAGTGGCCAGGCGGAGGTCCGCCTTACCTTGGCCGATGGCAGTGCCGTGCGCAGCCTGGACTTCGACCTGGGCAAGGCCGGGGCCTACAGCGGCTTCCAGGCGGATGGCAACTGGCAGACGCAGGGCCAGCGTGGCGTCTGGCAGCCGGCTGCCGGCAAGACTAGCCTCAGCTACCGCGTGCAGCTGGACCAGAAGCGGGGCGGGGCCTATTCGTCGCACGTCAACCCGCATTGGGCGCTATTCCTCGGCGACCAGCTGGTACCGCCGGCGCACCTGGACCAGCAGGATGGCACCGAGCTGGTGGCGCGCTTGGCATTCGACCTGCCGGAGGGCTGGAAGGGCATCGAAACCGCCTGGCCACGCATCGGCAAGGACAAGTTCCGCATCGATAACGTATCGCGCCTGTTCGATCGCCCGACCGGCTGGATGCTCGCTGGCGAGCTGGGCAGCCGCCGCGCGCGCCTGGGCGATACCGAGGTGACGGTGGCCGCCCCGGTGGGGCAGGGCATGCGGCGCATGGACAGCCTGACCTTGCTCACCTTCGTCTGGCCGCAATTGCAGGCGCTGTTCCCGCGTAACCCGCCAAAGCTGCTGCTGGTCGGCGCCCGTGACGGCATGTGGCGCGGGGCGGCTGCGGCGCACGGGTCGTTGTACCTGCACAGTGGCCGGCCGATGGTGAGCGAGAACGGCAGCAGCCCTCTACTGCGCGAAGTGGTGCAACTGTTTGCGCAGATCCATGGGCGCGACGGCAACGACTGGCTGGTGGAAAGCCTGACCGACTACTACGCCAGCGAGCTGCTGCGCCGCTCGGGCGGGATAAGCGATGACCGCTACCAGGCCTGGCAGGCGCGTTTGAGCAAGCAGGGCGCCAAGGTCACCCACCTCAAGGGCAAGCATGCGAGCCCGGCGCAGGTGGCGCGCGGGGTAATGCTGCTGCAGGCGCTGGACACGGAAATTCGCATCCACACCCAGGCCAGGCGCTCGCTCGACGATGTGGTGCGCGGGCTGATGCGCCTGCCTGGCGTCAGCACCGAAGACTTCGTACAGATCAGCGAGAACGTGCTGGGGCGGCAGTCGGAGGTGTTGCAGAGCAAGGTGTTGCGCTAGGCCTCTCCATTGCCTGTGCCGGCCCTTTCGCGGGCACGCCCGCTCCCACAGGACCGCGCAGGGCTCAGGGGCAATCCAGTACCTGTGGGAGCGGGCGCGCCCGCGAAAGGGCCAACACAGGCGTGCAGGATCAACTGCCAGCCAAC
Organism: Pseudomonas sp. Marseille-Q3773; assembly: GCF_916618955.1. Classification (NCBI taxonomy): domain Bacteria; kingdom Pseudomonadati; phylum Pseudomonadota; class Gammaproteobacteria; order Pseudomonadales; family Pseudomonadaceae; genus Pseudomonas; species Pseudomonas sp. Marseille-Q3773. Next base: position 2,980,785 of record NZ_OU745390.1, on the reverse strand, counting down.
GGGTCCTTCCCGGTCACAGTCACTCCCCGCGTCGCCGCCTCCGCACTGGCCTTCAAAGCCTGCAGTTCGGAGGCACTGCGCTCGATGTCCGAGCGCAAACGGTGGTATTCCTGCCGGTGCCGCTGCCACCAGGCCTTGGTCGCGCAGTGCCCGGTGAAGCCGCGCGCCAGCGCCAGGCCACCCACGGCAACCTGCAACAAGCCGACCAGGCCGCCGTGGCGCAGCCCCTTGCTGACCATCAAGGCGCCGCCCGCCAGCGAACTGGCGCGCTCCAGCCCATGAACGTTGTGGTCCTGCGATGTTGCAGGCGAATGAATATCCAGCATGGCGAGGCCTCCGTCTGACATGTATGCAGCTGACCCGCCGGCCACCGCCATCGTTCAGTCGGTTATTTGAACCTGGGCCCCGAACGGGTATTCAGTCCCTTGGCCATGCGGTCATACAGCACCACATTCACCGTCGCCGCCAGGTTCATGCAACCTTCGGTCGGAATGTAGATGGTCTCTTCACACCAGCCCCGCACATCCTCGCTCAGCGAGCCATCTTCCGGCCCGAAGATGTAGATGGCCCGGTCAGGGTGGGTGTATTCCGGCAACGGACGGGCGCCTTCCACCAGCTCCACCGCCACCGGCGTGCAGCCCAGCGGGATGATGCGTTGCAGGTCGTCGATGCCGATCAGCGGGATGTCGTAGTGCACGCGCTTGGTATCGGTGACGAAGTCACGGGCGCGTTCATAGCGTTTGCCGGTATAGAACACCGAATTGACACCGTAGCAACCCGCGGCGCGCATGACCGAGCCGACGTTTTCCGCCGACTTGGGGTTGAACAGGCCGATGCAGCTGTATCGTTTGTTTGCCACGTACCGGGGCCCTTCGCAAAAAAGCGCGATTATACGGGCTGCCCGGTAGCAGCGGGGGGCGAATCGATGGTCAGTCCTTCTTCAGCATGCCTGCCAACCCGGCGAACGGGTTGTGGGTGGCCTTGGCGATGCTCGGGGTACTGGTGGAGCCTTCGCTGAAGTACTGCTGGTCGGTGTAGCGCGAATGCTCGTTGTCGTGGCAATACAGGCACAGCAGCTCCCAGTTGGAGCCATCCTGCGGGTTGTTGTCGTGGTTGTGGTCGCGGTGGTGCACGGTCAGTTCGCTCAGGCGCTTGCCGGAGAATTCGCGGGCGCAGCGGCCGCACACGTGCGGGTACATTTTCAGGGCCTTGTCGCGGTAGCCCATTTCCTTGTCACGCTTGGCATCGGCCAGGATTCGGTCCAGACGCGCAGTAGCGGCGGCGGAAGAGGTGGAGCTCATGGTGTTTCCTTCGTTCTGGTCAGGCAAATGACGGTTATGCCCCTGAGTCTAGCGTGCTTGCACGGCTGGCGGACAGGCAAAAACGGGAATATCGGCGTAGCCTGTAGGAAGGTTCCCGACAGGAGGTTGCTGATGTTTCGCACGATCCTTGCCGTATTGCTGCTGGCTGGCCTGCCTACGGCCGAAGCTGCCAGCACTCCGCCCCGGTTGACCACGCCAGTGCCCGGTGCACCGGGTACACCAACGCCCACGCCGTACCCGCAGATCACCCCGAGTACACCACCCAAGGCCTACAACAGCCAGCCTGGGGCACCGTTGTTGCCGCCCATGCCGGTGCCCGGGCCGCCGAAGGACCAGCCTTTGCCGGGGTTGCGCCAGGACCCGCCGAAGCAGCCGGTGCAGGATGACTGACTGAGAGGGCCGTGTTGGCTGTGGGATTTTGGGGCTGCTTTGCAGCACATCGCGACACAAGGCCGCTCCCACAGGGATCGCGCATGTCCTGAATACCGCGCGATCCCTGTGGGAGCGGCCTTGTGTCGCGAAAGGGGCGCAAAGCGCCCCCAGCTTTCTCAAACGATACCTAGCTCGCCGAACACGAACGCGTACTCAAGGGCCACATCCTTGAGCCCCTGATACCGCCCGCTCATCCCACCATGCCCGGCCCCCATTTCGGTCTTGAGCAGCAGCAGGTTGCTGTCGGTCTTGTGCGTGCGTAGCCGCGCCACCCACTTGGCCGCTTCCCAGTACTGCACGCGGCTGTCGTTGTAGCCCGCCACCACCAGCATCGCCGGGTAGGCCTGCGCCTTCACGTTCTCATATGGCGCGTAGGCCTTGATTCGCTCGTACACCTCTGGCTCTGCAGGGTTGCCCCATTCGTCGTACTCGGTCACGGTCAATGGCAGCTCGGGGTCGAGCATGGTGTTGAGCACGTCGACGAAAGGCACTTCGGCAACTGCGCAACGGAACAGCTCGGGGCGCAGGTTGAGCACCGCGCCCATCAGCAGGCCACCGGCACTGCCGCCGCTGATGGCCAGGCGATCGGCGGCGGTCACGCCCTCGGCGATCAGGTGCTCGGCACAGGCGATGAAGTCGCCAAAGGTGTTGTGCTTGTGCTCCTGCTTGCCGGCGCGGTACCAGGCTTCGCCCAGTTCGCCACCGCCGCGCACGTGGGCGATGGCGAAGGCCACGCCGCGCTGCAGCAGGCTCAGGCGCGCATGCGAGAACCACGGGTCGAGGCTTTCGCCATAGGCGCCGTAGCCATACAGGTACAGTGGCACGGTCTGGCCCTGGTCCTGGCGCCGGCGTACCAGGCTGATCGGCACCTGGGTGCCATCCGCCGCCTTGGCCCACAGGCGCTCGCTGACGTAGTCATCGGCATCGAACGGCCCGAGTACCGGGGTTTGCTTGAGCACCACCTGGGCGCCACTGGCCAGTTCCAGCTGGCGCACCTGGGCCGGGCGGTTGAGGGCCTCGTAGCGCAGGCGCAGGCGTGGGCTGGTGAACTCCAGGCTGTCCTGCACGTACAGGCTGTAGGCCGCATCGGGCAGCTTGACACGGTAGGCCAGCAGGCCTTGGGGACGTACTTCGATGATCGGCAGGCCGCCTTCGCGCAGGCTCAGGGTCAGCGCGGTGGCGTTCAGGCTGAGGCCCTCGAGCATGATCGCGTCGCGGTGCGGCACCAGCACCTGCCATTGCGCACGGCTTGGCACCGGTGTCACCGGCGCGTGGTACAGGGCGAAGTTGATGCCGTCCTGGTTGGTGCGGATGAACCAGCGCCACTGGCCGTCGAGCTGGCCGTGGTCGGGGAAGTATTCGTGGCCTTCGACTCGCGGCGCCAGGCAGGTGAAGGGCGCCTGCGGCGTTTCCGCATCCAGCACCCAGGCTTCGCTGGTGGTCTTGCTGTTGAGCAGCAGCACCAGCTGGCGCTCGGAGCTGGTGCGGTAGCAGTGCAGGAAAAAGCGCCCGTCGGGCTCCTCGAACACGGTCTGCGCGCCATCGCTGCCCAAGGTGTGGCGGCGCAGGCGCCAGGGCCGGTGGGTGTCGTCCAGTTCGGCAAAGAACAGCGTCTGGCTGTCGTTGGCCCAGGTCAGGCTACCGTCGCAGTCGTCGAAGGGCAGGGTGGTGACGTTGCCACTGGCCAGGTCCTTGACGTAAAGGGTGAAGATTTCGTCGCCGCTGGTGTCGAGGCTGTAGGCCAGCAGGCGGTGGTCGGGGCTGACGTTGAACGCGCCCAGTGACAGGAAGCCGCCATTGGCCAGGGCATTGGGGTCGAGCAGCAGTTGCTCCTGGCTTTCATCGACGGTGTTGGAGTCGTCGGCTGGGCGCGGGCAGCGGTAGTGGCGCGGGTACTCGTCGCCAGCGGTGGTGCGGGTGTAGTAGAGGTAGGGGCCCCAGGGGGTCGGCAGCGATAGGTCGGTTTCCAGGATGCGACCCTTGATTTCTTCGAACAATTGCTCGCGCAGCACTGCCTGGTCGGCCAGGCAGGCTTCCTGGTAGGCGTTTTCGGCTTGCAGGTAAGCCAGCACCTCGGGGCTGTCGCGCTGTTGCAGCCAGGCATAGGGGTCGGTGGCGTTGTCGGCATGGGCGATGGGTGGCTGAGGCTTGTTCGGCATCGGGGAACTCTTGGCTGGGGACAGGGAGACGCTGTCTGCGCCCGGAAAAGTGTTTATCATAGGCATCTCTTTGCCTGGCTTGCACGAACACCATGACCGAGAACGACTACACCCTGGCCTGGGGCCTATACGCGGTGGCCGCCCTGGGCTGCCTGCTGGTGGGCTTCAAACTCACCGGCTGGATGTGGCGCTGGCTGCGCGAACCGTTGCGGGTGGTGCTGGCGGTACTGCTGCTGACCCCGACCATCGTCGACCCGGCCAAGGACAGCTTCGCCCCGGCCATCGCCATCACCGCGCTGGATATCGCCTTCAAGGTCGGCAACAACGCCTGGCGCGCGGTGTCGGACTTTGCCATGTACGGCATGTTCGCCTTCAGCCTCTACTTCCTCTTCGTGGCGCTGCGCTGGCCGCTGGAAAAGCGCGCCCGCGAGCGCCGCGCCCAGGCCGAGGCCGCGGCCCAGCGCCAGGTCGCCGAAGATGACGCACTCGCTGCCCAGGCGCCGTTGGCCGCCGAGCGCCGTGACCGCTACCTTGACGACCCGCGCCCTGCCGCCCTGCGTGGCGGTGGCCGGGTCGAGCCCCGTCTGTAAGCGGAGAAACGCCTATGTGCGAACTGCTGGGCATGAGTGCCAACGTTCCCACCGATATCGTTTTCAGCTTCACCGGCCTGATGCAGCGCGGTGGCCGCACCGGCCCGCACCGCGACGGCTGGGGCATCGGCTTCTACGAAGGGCGTGGCCTGCGCCTGTTCCAGGACCCGGCTGCCAGCAGCGAGTCGGAAGTGGCCAACCTGGTGCAGCGCTACCCAATCAAGAGCGAAGTGGTCATCGGCCACATTCGCCAGGCCAACGTCGGCAAGGTATGCCTGGCTAACACCCACCCTTTCGTGCGGGAAATGTGGGGCCGCAACTGGTGCTTTGCGCACAATGGCCAGCTGGGTGACTTCAAGGGCCAGGCCGGTTTCTACCGGCCAGTGGGCGATACTGACAGCGAAGCGGCCTTCTGTGACCTGCTCAATCGCATTCGCAGTACCTTCCCCGAGCCGGTTGCGGTTGAACAGCTGCTGCCGGTGCTGGTCGAAGCTTGTGCCGGCTACCGGGCGCTTGGCGTGTTCAATTGCATGCTCAGCGACGGCGACTGGCTGTTCTGCTTCTGCTCGACCAAGCTGGTGCACATCACGCGGCGTGCACCCTTTGGTGCAGCGCGGTTGAAAGATGTCGACCTGATTGTCGATTTTCACACCGAAACCACCCCCAACGACGTGGTCACGGTCATCGCTACCGAGGCCCTGACCGAGAACGAGACCTGGCAGCGCTACGCGCCGGGACAGTGGGCCCTGTGGCGGCACGGCGAATGCGTGGCGCACGGCCAGAGCTAAGGACGCTGCATGTTCAGAAGTTACCTGCGGTTGCTGCTGTTCACCTTCGGCCTGCTGGCCGGCATCCAGGTCCCGGGGCTGGTCAAGGATTACAGCCAGCGGGTCGAGGCGCACCTGTTTGAGTCGCGCGAGGCGCTCGATGGCTTCCGGCAAACGGCCGAGCGTTTCTTCAACGGTGACTTGCAGGCGCTGTTGCGGCATTACCGCAGCAGTGACGACCCGGTATTCCTCAGTGATGCCAACAGCATTGAAAGCCTGATGATCCGTAACGAACGGCTGGAAAACGAATGGCAGGCGTTGCAAGGTTCATGGGCCGAACGTACCTGGCACGTGCTGGTGCAGGCCGACCCGCAACTGCGGGAAGAGACCCTGAACAGCTACAGCTACCAGATCTTGCTGGTGCCCGAAGCGGTTGGCTGGGGGCTGGGTGCTGGGTTCGTCCTGGCTTTGGTTGTGGAAAGCCTGCTGCTGGGAATTGGCTGGGTGATCCTGGGCGGGCGGCGCAGGGCGGTTAAAGAAAGCTGGCGCTGATTCACCTGAACTCATCCGGTTGCAAGCAAGCCAAACGCTCAGACCAACACGATCCGCTGCCCACCCACATCCCGCGCATACCCTTGCAGCACCTGTCGGCACACCCCGACCACTTCATCCACCAACGCCACCCCGGTCTGCCAGGCTACTACCAGCTCAAGGCTGGGCGGCGGTTGCAGCCCTTGCAGCAACACCAGCTCGCCACGGCTCAACTCGGCATCCACCAGCGCCGGCGGCAACGCGCCAATGCCAAAGCCGTCGCGCAGCAAGCGGGTAATCGCCGCCACCGAATTCACGCAGTTCAACCGCGGCGTTTCGGCACCCGCGGCTTGCAGCAGGCTGAGCACCTCCTGGTGTGGCCGTGAGTTCTTCGAGAAGGTGATGATGCGCTCACGCCCAAGTTCTGCCAGCGAGGCATAATCGCGCTGCTGCAGCGAGCCTGCTGCCACGATCCAGCCCATCGGGTAGCGCGCCAGGTCGAGGCTGCGGATCGATTGCTCGCGCACCAGGTCGGTCTGCAGGATCACGTCGAGAAAGCCCTTCTGCAACTGCTCGCGCAGATTCAGCGCGGTGTCGGCCACCAGTTCGATCTCCACCTGCGGGTAGCGTTCGCTCAGCTCGGCCACCAGCGCGCTCATCCAGGTATGGATCACCGTGTCCATCACCCCGATGCGGATGCGCCCGACCTTGGCCCGGTCGCTGTCCAGTGACTGCTTCATGGCCTTGGCGGTTTCCAGCATGCGCTCGGCATACTCCAGCACCTTGCTGCCCTCCGGGGTCAGGCTGACCCCGCGCGAGTCGCGCAGCAGCAGCTTAACGCCCAGGTCGGCCTCCAGAGCGGCGATGCGGCTGGACACCGAGGCCTGGGTGGTGAACAGCTTTTCTGCGGTCAGGCGGAAGCTCTTGAGCCGGGCAACCCAGACGAAGGTTTCGAGGAAGCGAAGGTTCATGATCAGTTTTTCTTGTTCCAGACCGGCGGTTTTTCTCGTTGGACGCAGCTGGCGCGGCCTCTGAACAATGATGCCCAGGCCGCGACCCTGTGTCGCCCGTAAAACAATACCAACAAGCCGAGGCAACCATGAACCCCACCGGCGTGCAGCAGCAGGTCAGTCCCTCTTCATCGACCGGGCCATTCGCCTGGTACCGCGATATCGATTCCCAGCAACGACGCACCTTCTGGAGCTGCAAGATCGGCTATGGCCTGGATGGCATGGACACGCAGATGCTCAGCTTCGTCATCCCCACGCTGATCATGCTGTGGGGCATCAGCACCACCGAGGCCGGGCTGATCCACACCAGCACGCTGATCGCCTCGGCCGCCGGCGGCTGGATTGCCGGGATCCTCTCCGACCGCATCGGCCGGGTGCGTACCCTGCAACTGACCGTGCTGTGGTTCGCCTTCTTCACCTTCCTCTGCGGCTTCGCCCAGAACTACCAGCAGCTGCTGATCGCCCGCACCCTGATGGGCTTTGGCTTCGGCGGCGAATGGACCGCCGGCGCGGTGCTGATCGGCGAGGTGATCCGCGCCCAGGACCGTGGCAAGGCGGTGGGCATGGTGCAGTCCGGCTGGGCGCTGGGCTGGGGCCTCACCGCCATTCTCTATGCGCTGCTGTTTTCCTGGCTGCCGGCAGAGCAGGCCTGGCGTGCGCTGTTCCTGTTGGGCCTGGTGCCGGCGATCTTCGTGATCTTCGTCCGCCGCCTGGTCAAGGACCCCGAGGTGTATCGCGAGGCCAAGGCCGTGCAAGACGCCGAGGCGCCTTCGCGCTTCTACGAGATATTCGCCCCGGGCATGCTCTGGACCACCGTGCGCGCGTCGTTGCTGACCACTGGTGCGCTGGGCGGCTACTACGCCATCACCTCGTGGCTGCCGACGTTCCTCAAGAGCGAACGCGGCCTGAGCGTGCTGGGCACTGGTGGCTACCTGGCCATGGTAATTGTCGGTTCCTACATCGGTTACGTGGTCAGCGCGTACTTGTCCGACCTGCTCGGGCGCAAGAAGAACTTCATCCTGTTCGCGGTGGGCTCGTTCGTCATCGTGCTGCTGTACACGCAAATGCCGGTCAGCGATGGCGTGATGCTGTGGCTGGGGCTGCCGCTGGGCTTCTTCGCCTCGGGCATCTTCAGCGGCATGGGTGCGTTCCTCACCGAGCTGTTCCCCACGCGCATCCGCGGTTCGGGGCAGGGCTTCTGCTACAACATCGGCAAGGTCGTGGCGGCGCTGTTCCCGCTGCTGATCGGCGTGCTCGGCCAGAAGGTGCCGCTGGGCCTGGGTATCGGCGTGTTCTCCGCGGTGTCCTACGGCGTGGTGATCCTGGCGGCGCTGAGCCTGCCGGAAACCCGCGGCAAACAGCTGCAGGCGCGGTAAGGTAGGCATATGAACAACCACATGGGAGGCCGAGCGGTGAAACGCCTGCTACTCAACTGCGACATGGGCGAGAGTTTCGGCAGCTGGCGCATGGGCCTGGATGCCGAGGTCATGCCGTTTATCGATTGCGCCAACATCGCCTGCGGCTACCACGCCGGCGACCCTGGCATCATGCGCCGCACCGTGGCCCTGGCGCTGGAGCACGGGGTCACCATCGGCGCACACCCGGCCTACCCCGACCTGGTCGGCTTTGGTCGCCGTTCCATGGCCTGCAGCCCAGAGGAAATCCGCGACCTGCTGCACTACCAGATCGGTGCGCTGGAGGGTATCTGCAAGGTGCAGGGTGGCCGCGTGGCCTATGTGAAGCCCCATGGCGCGCTGTACAACGACATGATGGCCGACCCGCTCAAGCTGCGCAGCGTGCTGGAGGCCGTGGCGGCCTACGGTAACGACCTGCCGCTGATGCTGATGGCCACCGCCGACAATCGTGCGGCCCAGGCGCTGGGCGATGAAATTGGCGTGCCATTGTGGTTCGAGGCGTTCGCCGACCGTGCCTACACCGCCAGTGGTCACCTGGTGTCGCGGCGCCTGCCCGGCGCGGTGCATCACGACCCGGCACTGGTTGTGGCGCAGGCGCTGCGTCTTGCCCGTGGCGAAACGCTGGTGGCCGACAACGGCAGCGCGCTGCAACTGGAAGCCAGCACCCTCTGCGTGCACGGCGACAACGACAGCTCGGTGGCGGCGGTACGGCAGATTCGCCAGGCCCTTGACGCGCTGGAGTCGCCATGAGCCCGCGGATCGAAGTGGTGGCCGTCGACAGCCTGATGGTGCGCCTGTTCGAACGGATCGACGAGGCCAACATGCCTTGGCTGCTCGCCGCCAGCCAGCGCTTGCGCGCGGCGTTCGGCGAGCACCTGCTGGACCTGGTGCCGTCCTACACCACGCTGATGGTGCAGTTCGACCTGCCACCGGGGGCGGCGAGGGCGCTGATCCTTGGTGCGCTGGAAGGCGTGCAGCCAGACACGGGCAGCGCTGGGCGCCGCCATGAGATCCCGGTGTGGTACGACCCCAGCGTCGGCCCGGAACTGCCGCTGCTGGCGGCCCGCAGCGGCTTGAGTGAAGCCGAGGTGATCCGCTTGCACAGCGCGCGTGAGTACCCGGTGTTCGCCCTGGGCTTCGCCCCTGGTTTCGGCTTCATGGGCCTGGTCGACGAACGCCTGGCCAGCCCGCGCCTGAGTACCCCGCGCAAGCGCGTGGCGGCCGGCAGTGTCGGCATTGCCGAGCGCCAGACGGCGGCCTATCCGGCGGTGTCGCCGGGTGGCTGGAACCTGATCGGGCGTACCCCGGTGCGTCTGTTCGACCGTGAGCGCGAGGGCTACAGCCTGTTGCAACCCGGCGACCGGGTGCGCTTCGTGCCGGTTTCGCGAAGCGAGTTCGTGGCGTTGGGCGGTGATGTGGAGGCGCAAGGATGAAGCGATTGATGATCGAGGCCAGTACGCCGCTGTGTCAGCTGCAGGATGCCGGGCGCTTCGGCGTGCGCCACCTGGGCGTGACCCAGGGCGGGGCGCTGGACTGGGTGGCGATGCACTGGGCCAACTGGCTGCTGGGCAACCCGTTGGCGGCGCCGGTGGTCGAGGTGGCGCTGGGTGGTTTCGGCGTGGTGGCCGAACAGGATTGCGTGCTGGCGCTGGCCGGTGCCGACCTGGATGCGCGGGTCGATGATCAGCCGCTGGCACCGTGGCGCAGCTTTGTCTTGGCCAAAGGGCAGCGGTTGACCCTGCAGCAGCCGAAGCAGGGCGTGCGGGCCTACCTGGCGGCACCTGGCGGGTTCCTCGGGGCGGACGTGCTGGGCAGTTGTGCCACGGTGGTGCGCGAAGCACTGGGCGGTATCGATGGCTGCGGGGCTGCGCTTGGCAAGGGCCAGTTGTTGACCTTCGCCGGCAGCGCAACGACGCTGCGCGAGGTGCCGCCAGCGCTGCGGCCGCAATACCTGCAAAAGCCAGTGCTCGACCTGGTGATGGGCGCGCAGATTGGCGAGTTCAGCGGTACCAGCCTGTTCGAGGCGTTCAATCGCGAGTGGACGCTGGACAGCCGCGCCGACCGCATGGGCATTCGCCTGCTGGGGCCGCAGCTGGTCCATCAGGGGGCGCCGATGATTTCCGAGGGCATCCCGCTGGGTGCGGTGCAGGTGCCGCCGGACGGGCAGCCGATCGTGTTGCTCAATGACCGGCAGACCATTGGCGGCTATCCGCGGCTGGGGGCGTTGACGCCGCTGGCGCTGGCACAGCTGGCGCAGTGCATGCCGGGGGCAGTGGTGCGCTTCAGGGCGGTGGTACAGGACGAGGCCTGGCGGGAGCAGCAGGCATACCTGGACCGTTGGCGTTAAGGCTTCCGGCCTCTTCGCGGGTGAACCCGCTCCCACACGTACCCCACAGGCCTCAAGGCTTGCGCAATACCTGTGGGAGCGGGTTTACCCGCGAAAGGGCCGGCACTGGCAACATCACTTGGACAGGTAACGCATCCCTTCCTCCAATCCCTGCAAGGTCAGCGGGTACATCTTGTCTTCGATCAGGTCACGCACCAGATGGGTCGATGCGGTGTAGTCCCAGGCCTGCTTCGGGTACGGGTTGATCCAGATGATCTTGCGGAATTTCTCCATGAAGCGCTGCATCCACACGTAGCCGGCTTCTTCGTTCCAGTGCTCGACGCTGCCACCCGGCTGGGTGATCTCGTAGGGCGCCATGGCCGCATCGCCGACGAACACCACCTTGTAGTCATCGCCATACTTGTGCAGCAGGTCAAAGGTGGAATACCGCTCCGAGGTGCGGCGCAGGTTGTTCTTCCATACCGACTCGTACACGAAATTGTGGAAGTAGTAGTACTCCAGGTGCTTGAACTCGGTCTTGCACGCCGAGAACAGCTCTTCGCAAACCTTGATGTGGGCATCCATCGAACCGCCGATGTCGAACAGCAACAGCAGCTTGACCGTGTTGCGCCGCTCGGGGCGCATCTGGATGTTCAGCAGCCCGGCATCGCGTGCGGTGTGGTCGATGGTGCCGTCGATGTCCAGCTCCTCGGCGGCGCCTTCGCGCGCGAACTTGCGCAACCGGCGCAACGCCAGCTTGATGTTGCGCGTGCCCAGCCCGACCTGGTCGTCAAGGTTCTTGTACTCGCGCTGGTCCCATACCTTCACCGCCTTGCTCTGACGCTTGCCGGCCTCGCCCACACGGATGCCCTCGGGGTTGAAACCGCCCGAGCCGAACGGGCTGGTGCCGCCGGTGCCGATCCACTTGTTGCCGCCAGCATGGCGTTCCTTCTGCTCTTCGAGGCGCTTCTTGAACTCCTCAATCAGCTTGTCCAGGCCACCGAGCGACTGGATCTGCGCCCGCTCTTCGTCGCTCAGCGAGCGCTCGAACTCCTTGCGCAGCCAATCGTCGGGGATCAGCGCCTCGATGTGCCGGTCGAGGTTTTCCAGGCCCTTGAAATAAGCCGCGAAGGCCCGGTCGAACTTGTCGAAATGGCGTTCGTCCTTTACCAGGATGGCGCGGGCGAGGTAGTAGAACGCGTCCATGTCGGCGAACACCACGTGCTGCTGCAGGGCCTGGTGCAGGTCGAGCAGTTCGCGCACCGACACCGGCACCTTGGCCGCGCGCATTTCATTGAACAGGTTGAGCAGCATGGCCCGGCTCCTGTCAGCGGTTGCCGCGCCGGCTCATGAAGGCCAGGCGTTCGAGCAGCTGTACGTCCTGCTCGTTCTTCACCAGGGCCCCGGCCAGCGGCGGGATGGCCTTGGTCGGGTCGCGTTCGCGCAGTACCGCTTCACCGATGTTGTCGGCCATCAGCAGCTTGAGCCAGTCGACCAGCTCGGAGGTGGACGGCTTTTTCTTCAGGCCTGGCACCTTGCGCACGTCGAAGAACACATCCAGTGCTTCGCTGACCAGCGCCTGGCTGATGTTGGGGTAGTGCACATCGACGATCTGCTGCAGGGTGGTGCGGTCGGGGAAGGCGATGTAGTGGAAGAAGCAGCGGCGCAGGAAGGCGTCCGGCAGTTCCTTCTCGTTGTTGGAGGTGATGATGATGATCGGGCGCTGCCTGGCCTTGATGGTCTCGTCGATTTCGTAGACGTAGAACTCCATCTTGTCGAGTTCCTGCAGCAGGTCGTTGGGGAACTCGATGTCGGCCTTGTCGATTTCATCGATCAGCAGGATCACCCGCTCTTCGGCCTCGAACGCTTCCCAGAGCTTGCCTTTCTTCAGGTAGTTGCGCACATCGTGGACCTTGTCCACGCCCAGTTGCGAGTCGCGCAGGCGGCTGACCGCATCGTATTCGTACAGGCCCTGGTGGGCCTTGGTGGTGGACTTGATGTGCCAGGTGATCAGCCGTGCGCCGAACGAGGCGGCCAGCTGCTCGGCGAGCATGGTCTTGCCGGTGCCGGGTTCGCCTTTGACCAGCAAGGGGCGTTCGAGGGTGATGGCCGCGTTTACCGCCAGTTTCAGGTCGTCTGTGGCGACGTAGTCGCGGGTGCCTTCGAACTTCATGGGGTCTGTCCTCTGCTGGAAGCCTGCACCGGCCCTTTCGCGGGTAAACCCGCTCCCACAGGTATTCCACAAACCTCAAGAAAGGTGGGTTACCTGTGGGAGCGGGTTTACCCGCGAAGAGGCCAGCACAAGCAGTACATGTTTTGATTTGTCACCGACTATAACGCGGGGTTCGCCGACTGGAAACGCAGACCGGGTATTCAGTCCCTGAATGCCCCGTCACTTCAGCCTCGGTCAGAATCCGGCGCATCACGCTCATAGCGCGCATTGAATGCCTGGATAAACCCGTTGCGCAGGATCTGCAGGAACGCCTCGAAGGCGCTGATGTCCTGCTTGCGTACGCTGCCACTCAATTCCACGCGGGTCGCGAACTGGTTCTTCGGCTGGTTTTTCAATACCGTCTCGGTCGCGCCCACCAACGCCTCCCAGACCGAGCGGAAGAAGCCTTTGTCCTTTTCTTCGACATCCTGCTGCCAGTCGAACACATCCACATCGCGCAGCAGCGGCTTGATGTAGCCATTCAAGCGGCCATTGGTGGCCTCGGCCTCTATCACCACGTCGCCGTGCCCGGCATTGAAGTCGAACTTGCCGTAGGCACTGGCAAAATCATTGAGCTTGCGCAGCTCGATACCGGTGGCGCGCAGGCGGAACTCGAAGTCGTCGAAATTGCTGAACGGGTCGAACGTGGCGCGGCTTTCCACCTTGGCATCGCCCACCATCAGCGCCGTGCCATCGAAACTGGCGTCGCGTCGGCCTTGCTCGTCGCGGATGTTGGTGAGGTTGCGGATACTGGCGTTCAGCTGGGTGGCCTTGAGGTTGACCGGCGGCTTCGAGTTGAAGTTGCGGAAGGTCAGCACGCCATCGTCGATGCGGACCTCGTTGAGGGTGATCGGCAGCAGTTTTTCCAGTTGCTGGCGCCAATCGGTGCCCTGGCCGGTCTGCGAGTTCTGCTTGGTGCCGCCGTCGACGAAGTTCAGTTCGGGCCGGTCGAACACCACTTCGGCCACCACTGCGCGGTCGTACCACAGGGCGTGCCAGCTCACCGACAGGTCGATCAGCGGGGCGTCGAGGAACGGCACCGGCACCTTGCCGGTGGTCTTGACGATCTTCAACCCGTTGATCTGGTAGGCACCACGCCACCAGGCCAGGTCGACGTCGGCCACCTGGCCACGGTAGTCGCCCATGTCGGCGAGTTTGTCGTTGAGGTAGTCGCGCACCAGGTAGGGCAGGGCCAGGTGCAGCGCCAGCAACAGCGCGATCAGGCTGGCCAGGCCGAACAACGGCCAGCGATAACGGGCTCTCATCGGAGTGTCTCCACGGCAGCATGTGCGGTTGACCGCAACGCGGCTCGCTGAGTTCGAACAGGCTTTACGGGTTACCGGCCCGGGCTTACCCTTGAGGTCTTTCCCGCTCGTTTTCATGTCAAGGACCCCTGCCATGAGCCGTATCTTTGCCGACAACGCCCATTCCATCGGCAACACGCCGTTGGTGCAGATCAACCGCATCGCCCCGCGCGGCGTGACCATCCTGGCCAAGATCGAAGGGCGCAACCCGGGTTACTCGGTCAAATGCCGCATCGGTGCCAACATGGTCTGGGACGCCGAGAGCAGCGGCAAGCTCAAGCCGGGCATGACCATCGTCGAGCCCACCTCGGGCAATACCGGTATCGGCCTGGCCTTCGTCGCCGCTGCCCGTGGCTACAAGCTGATGCTGACCATGCCCGCCTCGATGAGCCTGGAGCGGCGCAAGGTGCTGAAAGCGCTGGGCGCCGAGCTGGTGCTGACCGACCCGGCCAAGGGCATGAAGGGCGCCATCGAGAAGGCCAACGAAATCGTCGCCTCCGACCCGGCCCTGTACTTCCTGCCCGGCCAGTTCGAAAACCCGGCCAACCCGGCGATCCACGAGAAGACCACCGGCCCGGAGATCTGGAACGATACCGATGGCGCGGTCGACGTGCTGGTGGCCGGCGTCGGCACCGGCGGCACCATCACTGGCGTGTCGCGCTACATCAAGCAGACCCAGGGCAAGGCGATCACTTCGGTGGCCGTTGAACCGCTGGCATCCCCGCTGATTACCCAGACCCTGGCCGGCGAGGAACTCAAGCCCAGCCCGCACAAGATCCAGGGCATCGGCGCCGGCTTTGTGCCGAAGAACCTTGACCTGTCGATGGTCGACCAGGTGATGACGGTGACCGACGAGGAAGCCAAGGCCATGGCGATCCGCCTGATGCAGGAAGAGGGCATCCTCTGCGGTATTTCCTGTGGTGCGGCGATGGCGGCGGCCGTGCGCCTGGCCGAAAAACCGGAAATGCAGGGCAAGACCATCGTCGTGATCTTGCCGGACTCCGGCGAGCGTTACCTGTCCAGCATGTTGTTCGCCGACATGTTCAGCGAGCAGGAAAACCAGCAGTAAATCGCCTGTCGCTGACCAGGCGCAACGTTCCCTGGCCGGGTTCATTGCAAAATCTTCATCAATGAGTTGCCGCCCAGGTTGTTTTTACACCGGCGGCAGCGGTTTATGATGGCAGGATGATTTACAGGAGTGCAGGGCCCCTGGCGCTGTCTCGTCCTCAAGGAGTGAAAGCATGACCTTTTCCTTTGCAGCCAAGGCAGGTGTCTTGCTGGTGTTTTTCGGTAGTGTGTTGTTCGTGCACCTGCGCGGCAAGGCTCGCCTGCCGGTGTTGCGCCAGTTCGTCAACCATTCGGCGCTGTTCGCCCCCTATAACAGCCTGATGTACCTGTTTTCCGGTGTGCCGTCCAAGCCATACCTGGATCGCCAGCGCTTCCCCGAGCTGGATGTGCTCAAGGACAACTGGCAGGAAATCCGCGAAGAGGCCATGCGCCTGTTCGACGAGGGCTACATCCGTGCCGCCGAAAAGGATAACGACGCCGGTTTCGGTTCGTTCTTCAAGAAAGGCTGGAAGCGCTTCTACCTGAAGTGGTACGACAAGCCGCTGCCCTCGGCTGAAACCCTCTGCCCGCGCACGGTCGAGCTGGTCAGCAGCATCCCCAACGTCAAGGGTGCCATGTTCGCCCTGCTGCCGGGTGGCAGCCACCTGAACCCGCACCGCGACCCGTTCGCCGGTTCCTTGCGCTACCACCTGGGGCTGTCCACGCCGAACTCCGACGCCTGCCGCATCTACGTCGACGGCGAGGAATACGCCTGGCGGGATGGCGAGGATGTGATGTTCGACGAAACCTACGTGCATTGGGTGAAGAACGAGACCGACGTTACCCGGGTGATCCTGTTCTGCGACATCGAACGCCCGCTGAGCAGCCCCTTGATGACCCGCATCAACCGCAAGGTCAGCGCCTTCCTCGGCCGTGCTACCGCACCGCAGAACACCGACGACGAGCGCGTGGGCGGGATCAACCAGGCCTATGCCTGGAGCAAGCGCTTCAGCAACCGTATCAGCGCCCAGGTGAAGCAGTTCAAGCGCGCCAACCCCAAGGCCTACCGCGTGCTACGGCCGGTGCTGGCGGTGCTGGTGGCCTATCTGCTGTATCGCTGGTTGTTCTGATTCCCGCCGCGGGGGCTGTCGTACAGCCCCCGTGCAGTTCCAGGCTGCTCAGGCAAGGCCCTGCAGCAGGCCATCGGCCCGCACGATATCGACGATCACCTGTTCGTCTACTGCATACACCCCGCGTGATGCTTTCCATACCAGGTGCTTTTCCTGCAGGGCGATGAGTGCCTGCTGAACCCCCGGCACCTCGGCCTTCACTTCATTTGCAGCCATGCCTGCCAGTTCCATCGCCTTGGCATACAAGGCCAGGGTCGGGGCCTCGAATGGCGCATAGTCGTTACCTTTGACGCACATCACACGCAACACTGCGGACTGGATCGGGGTAAGGCTGTGGATCACCTTTTTCAGGCTTGCGTTCAAGTCATCGGCTTGGGCCCGGACCAGTTCGCTGAACCGCGCCGGAATCGCCTGGGGCTCAATGCTGAAGTCGAAGCGGATTTCATCCGCTGCGGCGCCCAACAGTTCCGGGCGGTAGCCGCTTTCCCTGAACAGCTGGAACACCTCGGTTGGGTCAAGCGTGCAGGGCAGGTCGATGTTGGCGCAAAGCCAGTCGATGAAGTCCTGGTCCAACGTCGGGAATTGCACCATCGAGGCGCCGAAGAATGCCTGGTCCTTGCTGTTGCGCAGCATCGCCAGTTTGTCCCGGTTCGAGCCTGTGCAGACGATGCGCAGGCCATGGTGCTTCGAGCTGTTGAGCTCGTCCCGGGCGGCCTTGAGGGCGAACAGAGCGGCGGTGCCGGCTTCCGTGGGGGTGGCGTGCTGGGCTTCGTCGATGATCAGCACAATGATCTTGTGCGACTCATCGGAGAGTGCCACCAGGGCGCTGGTCAGGTCGATGTCCTGCCCGAGGCCGATCTTGTCCAGGCTGAAATTCAGCCCTCCAACCGTGACCTTCTCCATGCCGGACGCCTTCGCCAGGCGCGTGATGAAGCCTTCGTTACGACCGACCGCCTCACGCACCGCTTCGACGATGACCTGGCCCGGATCCTTGGTCAGGTCTTTCCACAGGTCGGCATACAGCACGATCGCCCCTGCAGCTTCGAGGGCAGGGCGCAGGTCCTCACGGGCGAAAGTGGACTTGCCGGTGCGCCGTGGCGCCGCGAGAAATACGCCGGAGCTGGCAGCGCTGCCCACGGCGACATGCAGGATCAACTGCGACAGGCGGGATGCGAGCGCCGGGCGGTGGTAGACGGTTTCAGGCATTGCTGCACCTCCATACGAATCTATAGCCGATTATAGACCGACTATAGATTGACTATAGGTTTCGTAGGGAAGCCAGTTTATAGCGAATTATAGAACGATTATAGAGCGATTATAGCGACCGCTGGCGAACCGATCGTACGGCCCTTCATGCCGGCGCCAGCGCAGTGACCACCTTCCCCCGGCTTAGCTGCACCAGCTTGTCCGCCGTATCGAAATAGCGGTCATCATGCGAGATCACGATGATGGTCTTGCCCATGCGTTTCAGGTCTGGGAGCAGTTCGGTGTAAAACACCCGGCGGAAGGTCGGGTCCTGGTCCGCCGCCCATTCGTCGAACACCAGCACCGGCCGCCCGTCCAGCCAGGCATTGACCAGCGCCAGGCGCTTGCGCTGCCCGGTCGAAAGGTCGGTGGTGGTGAAGGCGCCATCGCGCACGCTCACCTTGTGGGCGATTTCCAGGCGTTCCAGGTAGCGCGTGGCATCGCCGGGCAGGCTGTGTTCGTGCTCGGGCAGGTCGTCGAACAGGTAGTAGTCGGCGAACACCGTGGTGAACAGTTGGCGATAGTCGTCCAGCCCCTGCGGGCCGACGGCCTTGCCATTCAGGCGCACTTCGCCGCGCTGCGGGGTATACAGGCCCAGCAGCAGCTTGATCAGCGTGGTCTTGCCGCAGCCATTCTCGCCGACGATGAACAGGATCTCGCCCGGCTCGATGCGCAGGTTCACCGGCCCTACGCGGAACGGTTCGTGGCCGTCCACCGCGGGGTAGCTGTATTCGACGTTGTGCAGCTCCAGGTGGGCGCTGGGCGGGGCGGTGCGTTCGGCCGGTGGCTCCAGCAGCAGGTGTGGCTCGGGCGACGAGAAGCGCTCGGCCAGGTCGGCAATACGGCGGAACGCCACCTGGGCACGGCCGAGGATCGGCAGGTTGCTGATCAAGGTTTCCAGCGGGCCTTTCATGTACAACAGCACCAGCACGAAGCCACTCATCACCGCCGGGTCGTTGCTGGGCCACAGCGATTGCAAGGCCAGAGTCAGGCCGATGACCACGAAGAACAGCATCGAACCCAGGCTCTTGGCCACGACGAAAATGTTGATGGCGCGGATGTGCGTGCTGGCGATGAAGTCGGCGGTGCCCTGGATGTTGCGGGTCAGCATGGCGTGGCGGCGGCGGCGGTCGATGCGCAGCTCCTTGGCGCCTTCGGCGATGGCCGAGTAGTGCTTCTGCAGGTTGTCCTCGGCATCGCGCGCGGCGTTGAAGCCGGCCACGCCTTTTTGTCGGGCGATGTACTGCACGCCGCTACCGATGCCGATCGCCGCCAGGGTAATGAGGAATATCGGCCACGACAGCCACGCCAGGTAGGCCAGGCAGCCGGACACGGTGGTGAGCGAGATGGCCAGCGGGGCGAAGGCAAAGGCGAAGTCGCTGATGGTGTCGACGTCGCGGGTCAGTACCGGGATCAGGCGGTGGCTGCGGTAGCGTTCGATCTGCTCGATGGGGGCCGACAGTACCTTGGCCCCGAGGTCCTTGCGCAGCCGGGCGATGACCTTCTGGCCGACGTAATTGGTGCCGCTGTCAGCGGCTACGCTGCTGAGCAACGCCAGCAGGCACAGGCCGGCGAAGGCCAGGAGCAGGCCCTGGCTCATGCCGCCCGGTGCATGCAGGCCCTGGTTGACGGTGGCCAGCAGGGCGGTTACCGCCAGGCCGCCGAGCATGCCCAGCAGCACCGACACGACCACCGTCATGCGGTAGGGTTGGAGCAGGCCCAGCAGTTCGCGGATGGCCCCGGGAGAAGAGGTTTTCATGAAGCGTGATCTCGCTGGTGGAGTGGGGCTCGGTCAGCTGCCGAGGGTCAGGGTGCCCTTCATCAGGGTGCTGTGGAACGGGAACGAGCAGTAGAAGCTGTAGGCGGTACCGGCTTTCAGCCGCTTGGTGTCGAAGGTGACGCTGTCCTGTTCGCCGCCGCCGATCAGACGGGTGTGGGCGATGACCCGGGTGTCGCCGGGCTGGATGTAGTCGTGCACCTCGCCGGCCTTCTGACCCTCGTCGAGTACGCCCTGCATGTCGGCCTGGGTGCTCAGCACCCAGTTGTGGCCCATCACGTTCTTCGGCATGGCGCCAGGGTGGGTGAGGGTGACCGTGAACGTACTGCAGGCCGCCGGCACGCTGATGGCGGCCTTGTCGAATGTCATCTGGTCGGTGCCATGGATTTCTACGGCGCATGGTTGCGCCGACCAGGCGGTCGGGGCAGCAGCGAGCAAGGTGAGAAGCAGGAGCTGGCGAGTCATGTACGGTTCCTGGCGATAAGAGGGTGCACATCGTTCAGACGAACCGGCGCGTCCTGGCTTTACCTGCGGCTGCGGCGCCGGTGAATTTCCCGCAGGGCCGCTCGTTCATCTAGTCAGGCGCTGCCATGGCGCACATCCCGATTTCGCCGCCAACGCGGCCCTGGCTTGAGGTGACCGGACATGAGTGAACTGCTGAGCTTTGCGATCGAACCCCTGGACGCCGCGCGCGGCAACCTGCCGTTGCTGGTGCGCGCGCCGGAGCCGGGCATCGACCTGCTGGAAGCGTTTGCCGAGCTGCAGCCGCTGGTGGACCGCCACCTGCTGCAGGCCGGCGGTATCCTGTTCCGCGGCTTCGAGGTGGCGGGCGCCGAAGCCTTCCGCCAGTTCGCCGCGGCCTTTGGCCACCCGCTGCTCAACTACGAGTTTGGCTCTACCCCACGCAGCAACGTGACCCAGGGCGTCTACACCTCCACCGAGTACCCGGCGCACCAGCGCATCCCCCTGCACAACGAGCAGGCCTACACCCTGGAATGGCCGATGAAGATCTGGTTCTACAGCGTGGTCCCCGCCGAGACCGGTGGCGAGACACCGATCGCCGACAGCCGTGAGGTGTACCGGCGCATGCCGGCGCGCATTCGTGAGCGGCTGGTGGAAAAAGGGCTGATGTATGTGCGCAACTATGGCAACGGCCTGGACGTGGAATGGTCGCAGGTGTTCAACAGTGAAGACCCGCGCCAGGTCGAGGCCTATTGCCGGGCGCATGCCATCGAATGCATCTGGAAGGACGACGGCGAATTGCGCACCCGCCAACGCTGCCAGGTGGTGGCGCGGCATCCGCTGACCGGCGAGAACGTGTGGTTCAACCAGGCGCACCTGTTCCATGTGTCGAACCTGCAGCCAGAGGTGCGTGAGTCGTTGATGGACATTGTCGAGGAAGAGGACCTGCCGCGTAACGTGTATTACGGCGACGGCACGGCCATCGAGGATTCGTTGCTCGATGAGGTGCGTGGGGTGCTGGATGACTGCACCATCAGCTTCCCCTGGCTGGCGAACGATGTACTGATGCTCGACAACATGCTCGCGGCCCACGCGCGGTCGCCGTTTACCGGCAAGCGCAAGGTGGTGGTGGCGATGGCGCAGGGGCATAGTGAGGGGTTGGGCTGACAGGTGTATGCCTGGGGTTTGGCAGCGCCTGGGAGATCGAGCGTCGCCCGCGCGGCGCATCGCGAGCTGCGCTCGCTCCTACGTTTATTTCGGGCCAGTAACGCCTGTGACAGGCGCGCGCGACCGCCTGGTTCATAGGACGCGATATCTCGCCTTGCGCCAAAGCGCTCGCGCGCCAATCCCCCAGGAATGACTGGCCCGAAACAAACGTAGGAGCGAGCGCAGCTCGCGATGCGCCGCGCGGGCGGCGCTCGATCTCCCAAGCGCTGAATGTGTTGTGGCGAACACCTGTCAGCCCAGATGCCTTCCCAACCCATGCCCCTGCAACCTACAACAATTCCAGACTCTTCCTACGCCTCGGGACTGGCAACTCCACCCCCTGCGAAATACCCTACAACCTCTGTCGACACGCGTCTGATTGTTCCTGCAAACCCCGCACTCTAGGCTTTGCCCATCGCTGACGGTTCAGCGATCGGGTGTGGAAACCTGCAGCAAGCATTTCAGGTTATGTCGTTCATGGCGGCTGTACCCGGGAGGCCTTGTGCCTACCGAGTTTTCCCTGAATGCACTCGGGTTTCCACCCCGTGTACAGCCGCCACCCTTCGTGTGGAAACGGAAGAGGCGGTCAACGAGCATTCAGGAAAACCCATGACCGATGAAACCAAAACCACACCCGGCGTTACCTGCTTCTACCAAGGCGAAGGCCAAACCCATCCGCTGTTCCGTATCGCTGAGGGCATCCCCTGCCGCAGCGCCCGGGAACAAGCCTCGAACCTGATGGGCTATGCACGCGACTTGTCACTGACCGGTTTGATGGACGGCGATCAGCAGACGCTCTGGGCATCGCATTACTTCGCAGCCATGGCCAAGGCGCTGCTGGATGATGCCGAGTTGGGTTTGCTGCACTGAAACTTGTATTGGGCGGGCTGGCCCTTTCGCGGCTAAAGCCGCTCCTACAGGGATTGCGTATGCCTCGGGTTAGCAGAATGCCTCAGAGTATGCCCAACTCCCGTGGGAGCGGGCGTGCCCGCGAATACCGGCGCAGCCGGTGCATGTTTTGATTCTCAGCCTAGCAGTTTCACCAGGTAGTAGATGGCTATCCAAGCGATGCCAATAGTGTTTAGCGATGATCCAATAAGAATTTTTCTTCTTAATTTCTCAGGGAATTGTAAATGGTCTTGCTCATCCAATAGCCCGCTGCGAATGCTTGAGGCGGGGGACCCAATGGCGCCAGCGATTACAGAAATAACTAGAATTCTGGAGCCTATTTTTTTCTCTCCCCACATGCCGGTCGCAAATGGAAGGCACGCGCTCCGTTGGAGTGCTGAGGTCATTTCTTTATATTGGCGAGAGCACGCAATGTGAAGGTCAGATAGAAGCCCGATTAAGGCGAGGCAGATAGGGGTGCCTAACAGAAATAGTCTTAGTTTTACGTCAAGGTGTTCAATCATCTCCAAGGACCTCGAAGACTAATTCTCCGAACTCCTCACCCGCTTCCATACCACCGATGCTGCCAGCCAAGGCGCCTCCACCAGTGATCACTATTCCGCATGCTACGGCGTAGGGTCCGACTCTCCAGCAAACCTTCGCAGAGATTCTGCCCGCAATTTTACCTGCCAGCCAGCCACCAGCTAAGCCACCGGAGAAATTACCTACCTCAGTAACGCTGACTTTTTTACAGGCATTTGTGTTGCCCTCTTTGCACACCTCTGAAATTTTCAGGGCAGATCCACCACCGCCAATAGCAATGCCAATACGCCCTCCGGCTTTTAAATATTTAGCCAGCTTGGCCAGCTTGTTTAAGTGTGTCGAGTAACCAGGGATATGTGTCGGTCCTCCTGCTTTGCTCCAGTGGTGCACCAACCTTCTCGAAGAAATTCCCAAGTCCCGGCGCAGACTTTCATAGTTTCCGAGGTTGAGGTGTTTTTTCAGAAGGGTCGCTTTCAAGTTTGCACTCAATTGCGTGAACAGCTTTTGACGTTCTGCAAAGAACTCAGGGTGGCGGAGATGCCCGTGCTTGATAAATTGCTCTTTATGTAGATCCTCTATTTTTTGCAATAGGGTGCTGAGTTCATCCAGCGACTTGGCAACCATCGCCTCGCTCACCCCCATCGCCAAGCTCACATCGCTGAGCAACGCAGCAATCTCGGCTTGATGGCGCATCATGAATTCCGCCTCTTCGGGCGTCAGTTCCGCCAGTGCTTCACGAGCTTGTTTTGCTGCACTCATCGCAGACAGTTCTTCCCGAGTGCACACCGGGCGCCTCAAGCCATCGCCAATGACAAAGATTTCGCCCGCCTTGAACCCCTGCTGATAGGTTGGGTTCAGCCGTTGCAGAATGGACCGAGGCAGGTTGGCCTGCGGCGCGCCCAGTTCTGCCAGAACTTGCTGATACGTCATGCAACGCGGAACGATGTAGAAGCCGGGTTCCATGCCTTGTGGAGTGAGCGAGGGCTGAACCACATCAGGCTGATAGGTACTTCTTGCCGGGTTATCCGTCCGGGCCTGTGCTGGTGCCTCGCGAACAGGCTCAGGAGCAGGGGCCCGACGCGACGATGCAGGTGCATATCCACTCGCAACGAGACGATTGCTGCCGGAGGGGCACCCGCATTGCACCAGCGCTCCGTCCAGAGCCGTGGGAATACCATCCTGCCGCCAGCGGGCTTCGCCCTCGACGATGGTGCCCGCTTGTCCACATAGCGGGCAGGGTGTGGTCGGGTCGCCTTGAAGCAGCCAGTTGCGGCCATGCACACGGCCCCTGGCCTGGCTGGCAATGCAGATGGCGCCTGTGGTGGTTTCGTCGCCGTCCAGGCCTTGGTATCGGCCGAAGATGTTCATGCGCATGCTCATGGCTCGCCTCTTTTTAAGGTGGAAGCCAGGAACCTAGCAGGCTGTTGACGGGTATTTTCGGGGTGGAAGGGGTTTAGGAAGGGTCCTACAAGAAATGGAGATTTGGGCTACGTGATTTTAGTGATGGCAATGCCGGTCTCTTCGCGCGCATGCCCGCTCTCACAGGTAGTGCGCAAGCCCCGGTAGCTGTGGTGTCCCTGTGGGTTTTACCCGCGATGCGCAGCGCGGGCGGCGCTCGATCTCCCTGGCGCCACACCCCTCAAGCCGATCACCCGTCGTCCCCTAAATCACCCGCGCATGCCTTCGTCTGACAGTTACCGCTCGACTGCCAGGACACCGCTCGACATGAATGCCGACCAAACCCTCAAGCTCGCCCGCCGTTTCATAGCGCTCGATCCCGACAAGCGCTGCCTGTTCCTCAAGGCACTGCAGGGCGAGGGCATGGACTTTTCCGTGCTGCCGATCGCACCCGGCGTCGAGGTGGCCGAGCGTGACCAGCTGTCGTACGCCCAGCGGCGCATGTGGTTCCTCTGGCAACTCGACCCACAGGGCGCGGCGTACAACCTGCCCATGGCCGTGCGCCTGCATGGTCCGCTGGACCTGGCCGCGCTGCAGCACGCCTTCGATGCCCTGGTGGCCCGCCACGAAACCCTGCGCACCCGCTTCGTCGCCGACGGCGATGACGTACGCCAGCAGGTGGATGCCGTCGCCGCCCCGCTGCAACTGCGCCAGGATGCCCTGGCCGAGCTGGACGAGGACGCTCGCCAGGCCGCGATCGAGACCATCGCCGAAGCCGAAGCCCTGGCGCCGTTCGACCTGGCCCGTGGCCCGCTGTTGCGTGTGCGTCTGCTGCAACTGGCCGCACAGGAACACGTCCTGCTGCTGACCCTGCACCACATCGTCGCCGATGGCTGGTCGATGAATGTGCTGATCGACGAATTCCTGCACCTGTACGATGCTGCCGTGGCCGGTACCGATGCCGCCCTGCAACCGCTGCCGATCCAGTACCGCGACTATGCCCTGTGGCAGCGCAGCTGGCTGCAGGCTGGCGAGCAGGAACGCCAACTGGCCTACTGGCAGGCGCACCTGGGCGACGACCATGCGCCACTGGAGCTGCCACTGGACCGCACCCGCCAGGGCCGGCCCAGCTATCGTGGTGCGCGCCACGAGTTCGCCATTGCCGCCGATGTCGCCGAACGCCTGCGCGGCCTGGCACGCAAGCACAACGTTACGCTGTTCATGGTCCTGCTGGCCGCCTTCAAGCTGCTGCTGCAGCGCTACAGCGGCCAATCGGCGATCCGCGTCGGCGTGCCCATCGCCAACCGCAACCGAGCGGAAAGCCAAGGGCTGATCGGCTGCTTCATCAATACCCAGGTGCTGCACACCGAGATCGACCCATTGCTGGACATTGCCGGCTTGCTGCAGCGCGTGCGCGAAACTGCGCTGGGCGCACAAAGCCACCAGGACCTGCCGTTCGAACAGCTGGTGGAGGCCCTGGACCTGCCGCGCAGCAGCGACAGCCCGCTGTTCCGCGTGCTGTTCAACCACCAGGCGCAGGTGGCCGATGTGCAGGCCATCGAAACCCGCAGCGGCCTGAGCCTGGCGCCGATCGCGCTGGCCAAGCACAGCGCTCGCTTCGACCTGGCGCTGGATACGCACGAGCGAGCGGGGCAACTCCATGCTGCGTTCACCTATGCTACCGATGTGTTCGATACGGCCACCATCGCAACCCTCGGTGAGCAGTGGCTGGCCCTGCTGCAGGGCCTGGCTGACGAAGCGCCTGGCGCCGTCGGCGAGCTGCCATTGCCCGGCCTGGCCGCTGCCGTTGACGCGCCTGTGCAGGCTGGCGAAACCCGGCTGGTCCACCAGCGCTTTGCCGCCGCCGCCAGCCGTCACCCCGAACGCCAGGCGGTAATGGCCGCGGGCGAGCAAGCCAGCTTCGCCGAGCTCGACAGCCGCGCCGAGGCCATCGCCAACCGGTTGGTCGAAGCCGGGGTCGGGCCGGACACGCTGGTCGGCGTACTGGCTGACCGCAGCGTCGGCATGCTCGCCAGCATCCTCGGTGTGCTCAAGGCCGGTGGCGCCTACCTGCCACTGGAGCCCGGGCAACCCGCCGAGCGCCTGGACTACCTGCTCCGCGACAGTGGCACGCAGCTGCTGCTGGCGCCGGGTGACTGGCAGGCGGAACTTCCCGACGCCGTGCAACACCTGGACTGGACGCAATCCGCAAGCGGCAGCGGCAGCCGTGTCGCCCCGGCCCCGGGCAACCTCGCCTATGTCATCTACACCTCCGGTACCACCGGCCAGCCCAAGGGCGTGGCGATCAGCCACGCGGCCCTGGCCAACTATGTCGATGGTATCGCCGCGCGCCTGCCGGTCGAGCGTATCCGCAGCATGGCGCAGGTCTCGACCCCGGCCGCGGACCTTGGCCACACCATGCTGTTCGGCGCCCTGTGCGGTGGCCATACCCTGCATCTGCTGTCTCGTCAGCAGGTGCTGGATGCCGAAGGCTTCGCGGCCTACCTGGTCGAGCATCAGGTGGATGCGCTGAAGATCGTGCCGTCGCACCTGGAGGCGATGCTGGCGGCTGGCCGTTCGGCGTTGCCGACGCAGTGCCTGGTACTTGGCGGCGAAGCCAGCGGCCCGGGCCTGCTGGCCAAGGTTCGCGAGCTGGCGCCAGCGCTCAGCGTGTTCAATCACTACGGCCCGACCGAGACCACCGTCGGCGTTCTGGTGGCCGAACTGGACGGGCAAGCCAGCCTCGGTCGACCGCTGGCCAACACCCGCGTTGCGCTGCTCGACCCTTGCCTGCAGCCGCTGCCGGCCAAGGCCAAGGGCGAGCTGTACATTGGTGGTGCCGGCCTGGCGCGGGGTTACCTGAACCGCCCCGCACTCACCGCCGAACGCTTCGTCCCTGACCCGAACGGCAGCCATGGCCAGCGCCTGTACCGCAGCGGTGACTGGGTGCGCCAAGACCGCGAGCTGCAATTTGCCGGGCGCATGGACGGCCAGTTGAAGATCCGAGGCTACCGCGTGGAGCTGGGCGAAATCGAAAACCAGTTGCGCGCACTCGACGGCGTCGCCAACGCCCTGGTCCGCGTCCATGGCCAGGCGCCGCACCTGCAGTTGGTCGCCTGGCTGGTGCCCAGCCAGCCACCGTCAGACAGCCAGGCCTGGCAGGACACGATCCGTGCCTCCCTCTCAGGCCTGCTGCCTGAGCACATGGTGCCGAGCCAGCTGATGGTGCTGGAGCACCTGCCGGTCACCGCCAATGGCAAAATCGACGTCACGGCGCTGCCGGAGCCGGGCGTCAGCCTGAAGGCCTACCAGGCCCCGCAGACCGCGCTGCAGATACAGCTGGCGCAGATCTGGGCCGAGGTGCTGCACGTGCCGCAGGTAGGCCTGGGCGATAACTTCTTCGCCCTCGGCGGGCACTCGTTGCTGGCCACCCAGGCCGTGTCGCGCATACGCAAGCAGCTGGGTCTGGATATTCCGTTGCGCAGCTTGTTCGACACTGTCGACCTGCAACGCTTCGCCCAGGCGGTGGCCGAGGCTGAACAGGGCGCTGGCCTGGACATCGAAATCCTCGACCGCCGGCAACCACTGCCGGTGTCCCGCTCGCAGCACCGCCAGTGGCTGTTCTGGAAACTCAACCCGCACAGCCTGGCCTACAACACGCCGATGGCGGTGCGCATGCAGGGCAACCTCGACCGTGCGGCGCTGCAGGCAGCGCTGGACGCCCTGGTGGCTCGCCACGAAGCGCTGCGCACGGTGTTCGTGGAAGCCGAGGGCCTGCCCTGGCAGCGCATCCTGCCGGCGGCCCCGGTGCTGATCGGTTTCGAAGACCTCAACGGCCAGGACCAGGCCGCGCAGCTACGCAAGCTGGAAGCCGAGGCCTTCGTGCCGTTCGACCTGGCGAGTGGCCCGCTGCTGCGTGCGCGCCTGTTCAAGGTGCATGAGCACGAGCACCTGTTGTCGCTGACCCTGCACCATATCGTCTCTGACGGCTGGTCGATGAGCCTGCTGGTGCGCGAGTTCGCCGCCGTCTACAACGCCGCCGCCAGCGGCCAGGTGCACACCCCTGAACCGTTGCCGGTGCAGTACGCCGACTTCGCTGCCTGGCAGCGCAAGTGGCTGGCCGAAGGGCAGATGCAGGCGCAGATCGACTACTGGAAGGCGCAGCTGGAAGACGATTTCGAGGTGCTCGAACTGCCTGCCGACCGCGTTCGCCCACAGGCCAGCAGCTACCGTGGCAGCCGCTTCGACGTGCGCCTGCCGCAGGCCCTCAGCGAGCGTTTGCGGGCATTGGCCCTGGCCGCCAATGCCACGCTGTTCCATGTGTTCCTGGCGGCCTTTGCCATCGTGCTGGCGCGCTACAGCCGCAAGGACACGCTCAACATCGGCGTGCCGGTCACCAATCGCAACCGCGTGGAGCTGGAAGGCTTGATCGGCTTCTTCATCAACGTGGTGGTGGCCCGCGTCGACGTCGATGGCAGCCAGCCGTTCGCGCAGCTGCTGGCGGCGATCAAGGAAACCACCTTGCAGGCCCAGGCCAACAAGGACGTACCTTTCCTCGAAGTGGCCGAGGCGCTGTACCCGGAGCGCGAGCAGGGCGTGAACCCGTTCTTCCAGGTGCTCTACAACCACTTGCGCGACCTCGGCGAGCAAGTGGCCAGCGATGCGTTGCACGGGTTGCAGGTCAAGGAAGTGGACCTGCAGGAGCCGGGCGCGCAATACGATATTTCGCTCAACACCCTGGAGCGATCGGACGGGGTGACGGCATCGTTCAACTACTCGACCGACCTGTTCGACGCACCACGCATCGAACGCATGGCCGGGCACTGGCTGGCGCTGCTGGAGGCCATCTGCGCCGAGCCACAGCGCTGCATCGGTGAACTGGGCTTGCTCGGCGCTGCCGAGCGCCAGCAACTGGTCTACGGCTGGAACCCGCCACACCAGGCCGCCAGCGGCCTGTGCGCGCACCAGCTGCTGCAGCGCCAGGCGCGGGCGCGGCCCGATGCGCCAGCGCTGATCTGCGCCGATCAGCAACTGTCTTACGCCGAACTGGACCGCCGCAGCAACCAGCTGGCGCACCGCCTGCGGGCCTTGGGCGTGGGGCCGGAGCGCCTGGTGGGCGTGGCTGTCGAACGTGGCCTGGGCATGGCCCTGGCGTTGATCGCCATCCACAAGGCGGGCGGTGCCTACGTGCCGCTGGACCCGGATTACCCGCACGAGCGCCTGGCCTGGATGATCGAAGACAGCGGCGTCGGCCTGCTGCTGGCCGACGCGGCCTCGCGCGAGCGCCTGCAAGCGGGCAGGCAGCTGCCCTGCGTGCTGCTGGAGCCCGGTAGCGAGTGGCTGCAGGCCTGGCCGGCCGAGCCGCTGGCCAACCTGGCTGCGCCGCACAACCTGGCTTACCTGATCTATACCTCCGGCTCTACCGGCCTGCCCAAGGGCGTGGCCATCGAGCATCACGCGCTGGCGCTGTTCTGCCAGGTGGCTGCGGAGTATTCGCGCCTGGGCCCGGACGACCGCGTGCTGCAGTTCGCCACCTTCAGCTTCGACGGTTTCATCGAGCAATTCTTCCCACCGCTGGCCCAAGGCGCCTGCGTGGTCCTGCGCGACGCGCGGGTCTGGGACACGGCTACCTTGCTGGCTGAGATCAACCGCTACGGCGTGACCGTGGCCGACCTGCCGGCTGCCTACTGGCGCCTGCTGGCCCTGGAGCGCCGCAGCCCCGAGGCCTATGGGCGGTTGAAGCAGATCCATGTCGGCGGCGAAGCGGTACCAGAAGACGCCTTGCGTGCCTGGCTGGCCGATGGCCCGCCAGCGGTGCGCCTGCTGAACACCTACGGCCCAACCGAAGCCAGCGTGGTCGCCACCACCTATGACTGTTCGCAGATGACTGCGCCGCAGATCAGCCAGGGCGGTGTACCCATTGGCCGCGCCTTGCCGGGCCGCACCCTGTATGCCCTGGACGAGGGCCTGGCACCCACCCCGAGCGGCGTGCCTGGCGAGTTGTTCATTGGCGGTGCCGGCTGCCTGGCGCGCGGTTACCACCAGCGTCCGTCGCTCACCGCCGAGCGCTTCATCCCCGACCCGTTCGACCCGCTGGGCGGCGGCCGCCTGTACCGCACCGGCGACCTCGGCTACTACGACGAGAACGGCCAGCTGGCCTATCGCGGCCGCGTCGATCATCAGGTGAAGGTGCGTGGTTTCCGGATCGAACTGGGCGAGATCGAGCAGTGCCTGCGGGCGCACCCGGGCGTGCGCGAAGCCACCGTCGTGGCCCTCGACCTGCCCGGCGGCAAGCAGCTGTGTGCCTATGCCGTGCCGGTCGAGGGCGACGACGGTGACCTGCGCCTGGCGTTGCAGCAGCACCTCAGGGCCAGCCTGCCGCACTACATGGTCCCGGCCTGCCTGGTGACCCTGGCGGACATGCCGTTGACCCCCAGCGGCAAGCTCGACCGCAAGGCGCTGCCCCTGCCTGACCTGGGCCAGTCGCAACACGCCTACGAGGCGCCGCAGACCGAGCGGCAACAGCAACTGGCGAGCCTCTGGGCGCAATTGCTGAACGTTGACCGGGTTGGCCTGAACGACAACTTCTTCGAACTGGGCGGCCACTCGTTGCTGGCTGCCCAGGTGGTATCGCGGATCAACCTGGAGCTGGGGCTGGACATGCCCCTGCAGCTGATCTTCACCCACCCCGAGTTGCGCGCGTTCGCCCAGGCACTGGACGAGCAGGGCCTGTCGCTGACCGACGACGGCCTGAGCGATATCGAACACATGATGAACGCATTCTCCGAGGCCTGACATGGAATTCACTGCAGCACAACGCATCGCCCAACGTTTCGTTGGCCTTTCCGTGGAGCAACGCCAGCAGATCCTGGCGCAGATGCAGGCCAGCGGGCAGAGCTTCCGCCTGCTGCCCATCGTGCCGGCGCGCCAGGGCCTGGCGCGCATTCCGCTGTCATACGCCCAGCAGCGCCTGTTGTTCCTCTGGCAGCTGGAGCCCGACAGCCCGGCCTACAACGTGCCGCTGGCCGTCCGCCTGAAAGGCGCGCTGGACCCGGCGCTGCTGCAACAGGCGCTGGATGCGCTGGTGCAGCGCCACGAATCGCTGCGCACGCGCTTTGCCGCGCAGGAGGGTGAGTTCTACCAGGACATCCTCGAGCACTGCCCGCTGCCGATCGAGTGGGTGGAATTCGCCGCAACGCCCGACGAAGCGTCGCTGAGCGAGGCCGTGGACGCTGCCCTCAAGCAGCCCTTCGACCTGCAGGCCGGCCCGCTGCTGCGGGTGACCCTGCTGCGCGTGGCGGCTGAGCACCATGTGCTGGCACTGAGCATGCACCACATCATTGCCGACGGTTGGTCCAGCGATGTGCTGGTGCAGGAGTTCATCCAGCTGTACAACGCCCTGGCCGAGGGCCGCCAGGCGCAGTTGCCAGACTTGCCGATCCAGTACGCCGACTACGCCATCTGGCAGCGCGCCTGGCTCGAAGCCGGTGAGGCCCAGCGCCAACTGGCCTACTGGCAGGCGCAACTGGGCGACGAGCAGCCGCTGCTGAGCCTGCCGCTGGACTTCGAGCGCCCGCCCACCCCCAGCCAGCGCGGGGCAGTGCTGCGCGTGGACATCCCGGGCGCGCAGGCCGAAGCCCTGCGCAGCCAGGCGCGCAAAGGCGGCTACACCGTGTTCGTGCTGGTGCTGGCGGCCATGGCGGTGGTGCTGTCGCGCTACAGTGGCCAGGCCGACATCCGCATCGGCGCACCCAACGCCGGGCGCAACCGCAAGGAGCTGGAGGGCCTGATCGGCTTCTTCATCAATACCCAGGTGCTGCGCGTGCAAGTGGATGAGCGCGCCACCTTCGCCGCCTTGCTCGACCAGGTACAGGCGGTGATCGGCGCAGCCCAGTCGCATCAGGAGTTGCCGTTCGAGCAACTGGTCGATGCCTTGCTGCCGGAGCGCAACCTGGCCCACAACCCGCTGTTCCAGTTCAAGATCAACCAGCACGTGGCCGCCCGCGACGCGGGGCGCAAGCGCCTGGGTACGCTGGAGGTGGAAGGTTTCGCGCGGAACGATGGCGATGCCCGCTTTGACCTGGCATTCGACTTTTCCGACAAGGCCGACGGCATCGAAGGCTACTTCACCTATGCCACCGAGCTGTTCGAACAGGCCACCATCGAACGCATGGCCGGTTCGCTGCGGCGGGTACTGGATGCACTGACCGGCGACCTGCAGCGGGCAATTGTCGATAGCCCGGAACTGCCGGCGCTGACGCCGGCGCCCACGCAGGCTTACCCACACGGCGATGTGCTTGCCCTGTGGCGCCAGGCCATGGCGCGAGGCCAGGCTCATGGCGGTGTGCGCGCTGGTGAACGGTTCATGACCCAGGCCGGGCTGGAGGCGGCATCCAACCGCCTGGCCGATTACCTGCGCCAGCGCGGTGTCGGTATCGGCAGCATCGTTGCCTTGTGCCTGCCGCGCTCCATCGAGTGGGTCAGTGCCTTGCTGGCGGTGCTCAAGACCGGCGCCGCCTATTTGCCGCTGGACCCCCAGCAGCCCCAGGAGCGCTTGCAGCAACTGCTCGCCGACAGTGGCGCTGCCGTGCTGTTGCACGAACCAGGCGAGCAGCGTTTCGCCAGCCTTGATGGCATACAGGTCGTCGCTTGCGACCATGCCCAATGGTCAGCCTGCAGCGACCAGCCGGTAGCACTGGCCATAGCTGCTGAGCAGCCAGCCTACCTGATCTACACCTCGGGCTCGACCGGGCAGCCCAAGGCCGTGGTGGTCAGCCATGGGGCCCTGGCCAGCTACACCCAGGCGGTGCTCGAGCGCCTGCAACTGCCGGCTGCAGCGAGCATGGCGATGGTCTCCACCACCGCCGCCGACCTGGGCCACACCGTACTGTTCGGTGCCCTGGCCTCGGGCCGCCTGCTGCACCTGCTGCCGCAGGAACTGGCGTTCGACCCGGACGGCTTCGCCAGCTACATGGCGCAGCATCAGGTCGGCGTGCTGAAACTGGTGCCGAGCCATCTGCAAGGCTTGCTGCAAGCGGATCGTGCTGCCGACGTGCTGCCGGCCGAAGCGTTGATCCTCGGCGGCGAGGCGTGCAGCTGGGGCCTGCTGGAAAAGGTTCGCGCGCTGCGCCCGGGCTGCCGGGTGATCAACCACTACGGCCCGACCGAAACCACCGTCGGCGTGCTCACCTTCGAGCCGGGCCAGCCATTGCCAGGCTGCCGCACGGTGCCGGTCGGGCGCCCGCTGGGCAACGCCTGCGCCCAGCTGCTGGACGCTTACCTCAACCCGCTGGCGGCGCAGGTGACCGGTGAGTTGTACCTGGGCGGGCAGGGCGTCGCCCAGGGTTACCTCGGCCAGCCAGCGCTGACTGCCGAGCGCTTCGTGCCGGCCGAGGGCGGTGCCCGTCTGTACCGCACCGGCGACCGCGCACGGCTGACGGCCGATGGCCTGATCGAGTTCATCGGCCGCGCCGATGACCAGGTGAAGATCCGCGGTTACCGCGTGGAACCCGGCGAAATCGGCCGGGTGCTGGCTGGCCTGCCCGCTGTCAGCGAGGCCGTGGTCCTGGCCGCGCCGCTGGAGGGTGACGCCGAGCGCCTGCAGCTGGTGGCCTACGTGGTCGCCGCAGCTGGGGTGACCGTCGAGCAGTTGCAGGCGCTGCTGCTGGCACGCTTGCCAGACTACATGGTGCCGGCGCAGATCGTATTGCTCGAACGCCTGCCGCTGACCGCCAACGGCAAGCTCGACAAGCGTGCGTTGCCGGTACCCGGTGCAGTCAGCCGTGGCTATGTGGCGCCGCAGGGGGATATCGAAGAAACGCTGGCGGCGGTGTGGGCCGATGTGCTCAAGCTGGAGCGGGTCGGTAGTAGTGACAACTTCTTCGAACTGGGCGGCGACTCGATCCTCAGCCTGCAGATCATCGCCCGGGCCAAGCGGCAGGGCATCCGCATCAGCCCCAAGCAATTGTTCGAACAACAGACCATCGCCCAGCTGGCGCAGGTGGCCAAACGCATCGAGGCCAAGCCAGCGCCTGCTACGGCAGCCGAGGGCGCCAGCCTCAGCGGCGAGGTTGGGTTGTTGCCAGCGCAGGCGCGGTTTTTCGAGATGCACATCGCCCAACCGGCGCACTGGAACCAGTCGCTACTGCTCAAACCAACCAGCCCGGTGCAGATGCCGCAGCTGGAGGCCGCGCTGCGCGCCGTGGTCGCACAGCACGACGCCCTGCGCCTGCGCTTTACCCGTGGCGTCGGCCAGTGGCAGGCGCACTTCCAGCCATTGGGCAACGCAGCACTGCTGCAACAGCGCAACCTCGATGCCCTGAGTGAACTGGCCGCTGCCGGCGACCAGGTGCAGGCCAGCCTGAACCTGGAGCACGGGCCGCTGCTACGTGGCGAACTGTTCGACTTCGCCGATGGCCAACAGCGCCTGTTGCTGGTAATCCATCACCTGGTGGTCGATGGCGTGTCATGGCGCGTGCTGCTCGAAGACCTGCAAACGGCCTACCAGCAGCTGCTGGCCGGCCAGGCCGTGAAACTGCCGGCCAAGACCACCTCGGTGCAGGCCTGGGCCGAGCGCCTGGCCAGCCATGCCAGCAGCCCGGCGCTGCAGGTACAGCGCGATTACTGGCTGCAGACCTTGGCAGGCGAGCACGCCGAACTGCCACGCGACAACCCGCAGGGCAGCCTGGCCAACAGCCATGCCCGCACCGCCACCACCCGCCTGGATGCCGCGCGCACCGCCAGGCTGCTGAGGCAGGCCCCGGCGGCCTACCGCACGCAGATCAACGACCTGCTGCTGACCGCGCTGGCGCGCATCCTGTGCCAGTGGAGTGCGCAGGACAACGTGCTGGTCCAGCTGGAGGGCCATGGTCGCGAAGACCTGTTCGACGACCTCGAACTCAGCCGCACCGTGGGCTGGTTCACCAGCCTGTTCCCGGTGCGCCTCACCCCCGGCCACGACCTTGGCCAATCGATCAAGGCGATCAAGGAGCAACTGCGCGCGGTACCGGACAAAGGCCTCGGCTACGGCCTGTTGCGCTACCTCGGCGATGCCGAGGTGCGTGACCAGCTAGAGCGTGCTGCCCAGGCCCGTGTCACCTTCAACTACCTGGGCCAGTTCGATGCCAGCTTCGATGCCGAGGCCGGCGCCCTGTTCACCCCTGGCAGGGAAAGCGCAGGCCGTACCCAGTGTGCCGGCGCACAGCTGGGCAACTGGCTTGGCATCACCGGTCAGGTGTATGGCGGCGAGCTGTTCCTGGAGTGGACCTACAGTGCAGACGTTCACCACCCGGCGACCATCGAAAGCCTGGCCCAGGCCTACGAGCAGGCCTTGGCAGAGCTTGTCGAGCACTGCTGCGATGGCCGCCATCTGGGCGTGACACCGTCGGACTTCCCGCTGGCCGCGCTGACCCAGGGGCAACTGGACAGCTTGCCGCTGGCGGCGGGGCAGATCGCCGACGTTTACCCGCTGTCACCGATGCAGCAGGGCATGCTGTTCCACACCCTCTATGACCAGCAGGCCGGCAACTACATCAACCAGCTGCGCGTGGATGTGGACGGGCTGGATGTGCAGCGTTTCCGGCAGGCCTGGCAGGCCACGCTCGACGCCCACGACATCCTGCGCAGCGGTTTCATCCTGCAAGGCGAACTTGGGCAGGCCTTGCAGGTGGTACGCAAGGCCGTCGAACTGCCGTGCAGCGAGCACGACTGGCGTGGCCAGCCGGCACTGGAGCAGGCATTGCAGGCCCTGGCCGAAGGTGAGCGCCAGCACGGCTTCGACCTGTCTGCCGCGCCGCTGCTGCGCCTGGTGCTGGTGCGCACGGGCGATACCCGCCACCACCTGATCTACACCAACCACCACATCCTCATGGATGGTTGGAGCTCCTCGCGCCTGCTGGGCGAAGTGCTGCAGCGCTATGCCGGCCTGGCACCGCAGGCGCAGGCCACCCACTACCGCGACTACATCGCCTGGCTGCAAGGCCAGGACGCGGCCGTTGCCGAAGCCTTCTGGAAAGCCCAGCTTGCGGACCTGGACGAGCCGACCCGGCTGGCCCAGGCCATCGCCGGCAGTGCGGGCTCGCGCGGTAGCGGCCAAGGCAACCACCGCCTGGCCTTCGACCCTGAGCAGACCGCACGCATCGAAGCCTTCGCCCGGGCCAACCGGGTCACGGTCAATACCCTGGTGCAATCGGCCTGGCTGCTGCTATTGCAGCGCTGCACGGGCCAGGCCAGCGTGTGCTTCGGCGCCACGGTCGCCGGCCGCCCGGCAGACCTGCCGGGGGTAGAGGAACAGATCGGCCTGTTCATCAACACTGTGCCGGTGATCGGCACACCACGTGCCGAGCAGACCGTGGCCGAGTGGATCGGCCAGGTGCAGGCCGACAACCTGGCCGTGCGCGAGTTCGAGCACACGCCGCTGTATGACGTGCAGCGCTGGGCGGGGCAGGGCGGTGACGCCTTGTTCGACAGCATCCTGGTGTTCGAGAACTACCCGGTGGCCGAGGCGCTGCAACAGGGCGCGCCCGCTGGCCTGCGCTTTGGCGACGTGGCCGTGCAGGAACAGACCAACTACCCGCTGACGCTGGTGGTGGAGCTGGGCACGACGCTGTCGATGCAATACAGCCACGACCGTGCGCTGTGGAGCGACGAGGCCATTGGCCGCCTGGCTGGCTACTTTGCCAACCTGCTGCAGGCGCTGGTGGAGAATGCTGACGCGGTGATTGGCGAGCTGCCGATGCAGGGCCCCGCTGAGCAGCGCCAACTGCTCCAGGACTGGAACGCCACAGATGCAGGCTTCCCAATCGATAGCAGCATTCACCAGTTGATCGAGGCCCAGGTGTGCGCCACCCCGGACGCGCCGGCGCTGGTATTCGGCGAGCAGACCCTGAGCTATGCCGAACTCAACCGCCGTGCCAACCAGCTGGCGCACCGGCTGCGCGAGCTGGGCGTGGGCCCGGACGTGCTGGTCGGCATCGCCATGGAGCGCAGCCTGGAAATGGTCATCGGCCTGCTGGGCATCGTCAAGGCCGGCGGTGCCTATGTGCCGCTGGACCCGGAGTACCCGCAGGAGCGCCTGCGCTACATGTTCGACGACAGCGGCATCGCCTTGCTGCTGAGCCAGTCGCACCTGCGCGACACGCTGCCGATCCCGGCCGGCTTGCGCTGCCTGGAGCTGGATGCGGAAGACCTGGGCGGCTACCGCGATGCCAACCCGGACGTCGATGTCGCGCCGCTGAACCTCGCCTACGTGATCTATACCTCCGGCTCCACCGGTCGCCCGAAAGGCGCCGGCAACAGCCACCGGGCGCTGGTCAATCGCCTGTGGTGGATGCAGAAGGCCTACGCCCTGGACGCCAGCGACAGCGTGCTGCAGAAAACCCCGTTCAGCTTCGACGTGTCGGTGTGGGAGTTCTTCTGGCCGCTGATGACCGGCGCACGCCTGGTCGTGGCCCAGCCGGGGGCGCACCGCGATCCGCAACTGCTGGTGGACACCATCAATCACTACGGCATCAGCACGCTGCACTTCGTGCCGTCGATGCTGCAGGCGTTCATGACCCATGAAGCGGTGGAGCGCTGCGTCAGCCTCAGGCGCGTGGTGTGCAGCGGCGAAGCGCTGCCGGCCGAACTGGCCCGGCAGACCCTGCAACGTTTGCCGGCGGCGCGCCTGTACAACCTGTACGGGCCGACCGAAGCGGCCATCGACGTCACCCACTGGACCTGCCAGGCGGACGAAAATATCAGCGTGCCGATCGGCCAGCCGATCGACAACCTCAAGACCCACATCCTCGATGGCAGCCTGCAACCGGCGGTGCGCGGCAGTGCCGGTGAGCTGTACCTCGGTGGCGTGGGCCTGGCCCGTGGTTATCACCAGCGCCCGGCGCTGACCGCCGAACGCTTCGTACCAGACCCGTTCAGCACCGACGGCGGCCGCCTGTACCGCACCGGCGACCTGGCGCGCTACCGCGCCGACGGGGTGATCGACTACGCCGGGCGTATCGACCATCAGGTGAAGATCCGCGGCCTGCGCATCGAGCTGGGCGAGATCGAAGCGCGCCTGCTGGAACTGCCGAGCGTGCAGGAAGCGGTGGTGCTGGCCCAGGACGGGCCGAGCGGCAAGCAGCTGGTCGGCTACGTGGTGCCTGCCGACAGCACCCAGGATCAGGGCGCATTGCGCGACAGCCTGGGTGCCGCGCTCAAGGCCGGCGTGCCGGACTACATGGTGCCGGCGCACCTGCTGCTGCTCGAGCAGCTGCCGCTGACGCCGAACGGCAAGCTCGACCGCAAGACCCTGCCGCAGGCGGATGCCAGCCAGTTGCAGGGTGAGTACGTGGCCCCGCAGAGCGCGCTGGAGCAGCAGATCGCGGCGATCTGGGCGCAGGTACTGAAGCTGGAGCAGGTCGGCCTGGCGGACAACTTTTTCCAGCTCGGCGGGCATTCCCTGCTAGCCACGCAAGTGGTCGCGCGCTTGCAGATGGAACTGGGTGCGGACATACCACTGGCGCTGCTGTTCCAGACCGAAAACCTTGGCGATTACGCCACCGCCGTCAGCGCTGCAACCCGCGACCGCACGGCAGACCTGGACGAGTTCCACGACTTCATGAATGAGCTTGAGGCAGTTTGAGATGAGCACCGATACCCGCAATACCGACCTGGTTCACCGCTTCATTCGGCTGCCGCTGGAGCAGCGCAAGCTGTTTCTGGAAAAGTTGGCGTCCAAGGGCAGCAGCCTGGCGCAACTGCCCATTCCGCCGGTGTGCGGCGACTTCGAGCAGTTGCCGCTTTCCTATGCTCAGCAACGCCAGTGGTTCCTCTGGAAACTGGACCCGGACAGCGCGGTATACAACATTTCCTCGGCCCTGCGCTTCACCGGCAAGCTGGACCTTGCAGCCCTGCAGCGTGCCTTCGACGGCCTGCTGGCCAGG
This sequence comes from Pseudomonas sp. Marseille-Q3773, assembly GCF_916618955.1. Classification (NCBI taxonomy): domain Bacteria; kingdom Pseudomonadati; phylum Pseudomonadota; class Gammaproteobacteria; order Pseudomonadales; family Pseudomonadaceae; genus Pseudomonas; species Pseudomonas sp. Marseille-Q3773. The sequence continues at coordinate 2,942,100 of NZ_OU745390.1, read as the reverse complement.
CACGATGCGCTGCGTACCACCTTCCACCAACAAGGGGAGCAGGTGCAGCAGGTGGTTCACCCACGCCTGGTGTTGCCGGTGGCCCCTGAACCGCTGGATACGCCGGGCGAGGAAGCCTTGCGCGAGCAGGTGGAGCGAGAGGCGCGCCAAGGCTTCGACCTGGAGCAAGGGCCGCTGCTGAGGGTCAGGCTGCTGGCGCTCGATGCGCACGAGCACGTGCTGGTGCTGACCGTCCACCACATCATCGCCGACGGCTGGTCCATGCCATTGATGGTGGAAGAGCTGGTGCGCCTGTATGAGGCCTACAGCCAGGGCCGCGAGGCACAGCTGCCCGCGCTACCCATTCAATACGCCGACTATGCCATCTGGCAGCGGAGCTGGATGGAGGCCGGGGAACAGGCGCGACAGCTGGCCTACTGGACCCGCCAGCTGGGCGGCGAGGATCCGCTGCTGGAGATGCCGCTGGACCGCCCGCGGCCAACGCTCAGCAGCCTCAGGGGGGCACGCCTGGCCATCGACCTGCCGGCAGACCAGGCGCGTGCGCTCAAACGGTTCGCCCAGCAACAGGGGGCGACGCTGTTCATGCTGCTGCTGGCCAGCTTCCAGGTCCTGCTGCACCGCTATTCAGGGCAGGCGGATATCCGCGTCGGTGTACCGGTGGCCAACCGCAATCGCGTGGAAACCGAGCGCCTGGTCGGCCTTTTCGTCAACACCCAGGTACTGCGGGCAGAGTTCGATCTGCAGCTGACCTTTGCCGACTTCCTCGGCCAGGTTCGGCAGCGGGTGGTCGAGGCCCAGGCCCATCAGGACCTGCCCTTCGAGCAACTGGTAGAAGCCCTGCAGCCGGAGCGCAGCCTGAATCACAGCCCATTGTTCCAGGTGATGTACAACCACCAGACCCAGGCCAGGGGCGAGCGCCACACGTTGCCGGGCTTGGAAGTGAGCGCCGTGGCGTGGGACAACCACACCGCCAAGTTCGACCTGACCCTGGAAACCTTCGAGCACGAAACCGGTATCGGTGCTGCGCTGGTCTACGCCACCGACCTGTTCGATGCCGCGACTGCCCGCACTCTGGCCCGGCACTGGCAGAACCTGCTGCACGCCGTGGTCGAGCAGCCCAACCAGCGTATCGCCGAGCTGGCCCTGCTGGACGACACCGAGCACCAGCAGATCATCGCAGGATGGAACGCGACTCAGGCCAGCTACCCGGATGCCAGCTGCGTCCACCAGCTGTTCGAGGCGCAGGTAGCGCGAACCCCGGATGCCCCGGCACTGATCTTCGGCGAGCAGACGCTGAGCTATGCCGAGCTCAACTGCCGGGCCAACCAGCTGGCGCACAAGCTGCGCGAACAGGGTGTGGGCCCGGATGTGCTGGTGGGCATTGCCATGCAGCGCAACCTGGAGATGGTCGTCAGCCTGCTGGCCATCCTCAAGGCGGGTGGCGCCTATGTGCCGCTGGACCCGGAATATCCGCAGGACCGCCTGGAGTACATGCTCGAGGACAGCCAGGCGATCCTGTTGCTGTCGCAGACCAGCCTGATCGAGCGTATGCCGGAGCAGTTCCGCTCGCGCACGCTGCTGCTGGACCAGTTGCCGCTGGACGGCTACCCGGACACCGACCCGGGCTGCCTGAGCAGCGCCCGCAACCTCGTCTACTGCATCTACACTTCAGGCTCGACGGGCAAGCCCAAGGGCGTGCAGATCGAGCACCGCAGTGTGGCGGCACTGATCGGCTGGTCGCTATCGGTATACGACCAGGCAGACCTGTGTGGCGTGCTGTTCTCCACGTCGATCTGCTTCGACCTGTCGGTGTGGGAGCTGTTCGTCACCCTGTCGGCAGGTGGTTATGCGGTGTTGGCCGCCAATGCCCTCGAACTGCCGAACCTGGCGGCGAAGGACCGGGTGCGGCTGGTGAACACCGTGCCATCGGCAATCAGGCAACTGGGCGAAAGCGGCAATATTCCAGCATCGGTCAACACCATCAACCTGTGCGGCGAAGCGCTGAAGCAGCCGCTTGTCGATGAGCTCTACCGCCTGGCGCACGTGCGCAAGGTGTACGACCTGTATGGCCCGTCCGAGGACACCACCTATTCCACCTGCACGCTGAGGGTGGCCGGTGGCCAGGCGAACATCGGCCGACCTTTGCACAACAGTGCTGCCTACGTGCTCAGCGGTGCCCTGCAACCGGTGCCGGTAGGGGCAGTCGGTGAGTTGTACCTGGCCGGTGCCGGCTTGGCCCGCGGTTACCTGAAGCGCCCGGGGCTCAGCGCCGAGCGTTTCCTCCCCAACCCTTTCGATGCTCACGGCGGGCGCATCTACCGGACCGGTGACCTGGCCCGTTATCGGCCGGACGGGGTGCTGGAGTATGTCGGCCGGGTAGATCATCAGGTGAAGGTTCGCGGCTTCCGCATCGAACTGGGCGAGATCGAGGTGCGCCTGCAACAGCAGGCGGTGCGCGAAGCCGTGGTCATGGCCGTTGATGGCCCCGGTGGCCAGCACCTGGTGGCGTATGCAGTCCCTGACGAGCCTGGGGTGATGGCCGATGCCGCTGCGCAGGCAGCCCTGCGCGACCAACTGCGCAGTGCGTTGCGCAGGCAACTGCCGGAGTACATGGTGCCTTCCTACCTGGTGCTGCTGGGCAAGCTGCCACTGACGCCGAATGGCAAGCTGGACCGCAAGGCGTTGCCGCGCCCGGACCTTGCCCTGGCAGAGGAGGCCCACGTGCCGCCGCGTACGCCCTTGCAGCAGCAGGTGGCGGCGATCTGGGCGGATGTACTGAAAGTCGACCGGGTTGGCCTGGGCGACAACTTCTTCCTGCTGGGTGGCCACTCCCTGATCGCCACCCAGGTGACCAGCCGCGTGCAGGAGCAGCTCGGCTTGGCGGTCAGCCTGAAAGCGCTGTTCGAAAGCCCCGATCTGGGCGGCTACTGCGCGCAGCTTGAGCAACTGACGCCTCAGGCGGACCCTGTTCAGAATGAGCTGGCTAAATCCCTGGAGGCCCTGAAACGTCTAACTACGGAGGAAATTGAAAAGCTGGTTTCTTAGGAGATTTTGACTGTGCAAGAGCTGCTTGAGTCTGTAAAGCTACTGTCCACCAAAGAGCGCCAGGCCCTGGCAGCCTTGCTCAAGCAGCAGGGGGTGAACCTGTATGGGCTCACCCCGATATTCAGGCGCGAACCTGCAACCCCTGTCCCCCTTTCCTATGCCCAGCAGCGGCAGTGGTTTCTCTGGCAACTCGAGCCTGCCGCGCCGCTGTACAACATCCCGGCGGCCTTGCGCCTGCGGGGCCCGCTGGATGTCGAGGCGTTGCAGCGCAGTTTCGACGCGCTGGTGGCCCGCCACGAAACCTTGCGCACCACCTTCAGCGATGACGGGCAGGGCGCCGTCCAGGTCATTCACCCCGAGCACAGTGTGGCGTTGGCGATGCAGACGCTGGCCGGCGCCGACGAGCACAGCGTGCGCGAGCACGTGGAGGCCGAGGCACGCCGCCCGTTCGACCTGGAGCACGGGCCACTGCTGCGGGTCAGCTTGCTGCGCCTTGGGCAGGACGAGCATGTGCTGGTGGTGACGCTGCATCACATCGTCTCCGATGGCTGGTCGATGCCGCTGATGATCGATGAGCTGATGCAACTGTATGCCGGGTATAGCCAAGGCCAGGCGCCGCAGCTGCCGGCGCTGCCGGTCCAGTATGCCGACTACGCGATCTGGCAGCGTCAGTGGATGGAAGCGGGCGAGCGCGAGCGGCAGCTGGCGTACTGGAAGGCCGAGCTTGGCGATGACCAGCCAGTACTCGAGCTGCCCAGCGATCGCCCGCGTGCTGCGTCCAGCAGCCACCGCGGCGCCCGGCATGAGGTTCGCCTGCCGCAAGCCCTGGTGCATTCGCTCAGGCAGCTGGCCCAGCGTCAGGGAGCGACGCTGTTCATGGTGTTGCTGGCCAGTTTCCAGGCTTTGCTGCACCGCTATTCCGGGCAGGCGGATATCCGTGTCGGGGTACCGGTGGCCAACCGTAACCGGGTGGAGACCGAACGGCTGATCGGCTTTTTCGTCAACACCCAGGTATTGCGCGCCGAGTTCGACCTGCCGCTGACCTTCAGCGACCTGCTCCAGCAAGTCAAACAGCGCGTGTTGGGAGCCCAGAGCCACCAGGACCTGCCGTTCGAGCAACTGGTGGAGGCCCTTCAGCCCGAGCGCAGCCTGAGCCACAGCCCATTGTTCCAGGTGCTGTACAACCATCAGGTGCAGGCCAAGGGCACGCAGCGCAGCGTACCAGGGCTGCAGGTGGAGGGGCTGACCTGGGCCCACGATACAGCCCGCTTCGACCTGGCCCTGGACACCTTCGAATACGAGCATGGCCTCGGCGCCGCCCTGAGCTACGCGACCGACCTGTTCGATGCCGCAACCATCGAACGGATGGCACTTCACTGGCTAAGCCTGCTCGAGGCGATCGTGCACCAGCCCGGGCAGCGCGTGGCCGACCTGCCGCTGCTCAGCCAGGCGCAACAGGACCAGACCGTACAGGCCTGGAACCCGTCACCGATGCAGTTCCCCGCCGAACAGCCGCTTCATCGCCTGATCGAGGCCCAGGTCGAAGCTGCACCGGATGCGACAGCGCTGGTCTGCCGCGAGCAGACCCTGAGCTACGCCGAGCTCAACCGCCGGGCCAACCAGCTGGCGCACAAGCTGCTGGAGCTGGGGGCCGGGCCGGATGTACTGGTCGGCCTGGCCGTCGAGCGCAGCCTGGAGATGGTTGTCGGCCTGCTGGGCATTCTCAAGGCCGGTGCTGCCTACGTACCGCTGGACCCGGCGTATCCACAGGACCGCCTCGCCTATCTGTTCGAGGACAGCGGTATCCGCCTGCTGCTGACCCAGCAGCACCTGCGTGACACCCTGCCAATACCGGCCGGCGTGCAGGTACTGGAGCTGGACGGCGATACCGCCCTCGGCCGCTACAGCGAGGTCAACCCTGCCTGCCAGGTGAATGCCGACAACCTGGCTTACGTGATCTACACCTCGGGCTCCACCGGTAAGCCCAAAGGTACGCTGCTGCCGCATCGGAACGTGGTGCGCCTGTTTGCCGCCACCCGGCACTGGTTCCATTTCGATGCCAGTGACGTATGGACGGTGTTCCACTCCTACGCCTTCGACTTCTCGGTATGGGAGCTGTACGGCGCCTTGCTGCATGGCGGCAAGGCGGTCATCGTGCCCACGGATGTGGCGCGTTCCAGCGAAGACTTCCATGCCTTGCTGGTGCGCGAGCAGGTTACCGTGCTCAACCAGACGCCCTCGGCGTTCAAACCGCTTGTTGCGGTTGCCTGCGAGGCGGCGAAGGCGGGGCAGCGACTGGCCCTGCGGCATGTGCTGTTTGGTGGCGAGGCCCTGGAGGTCAGCAGCCTGAGACCCTGGCTGCAGGTGTTTGGCGACCACCAGCCGCGCCTGATCAACATGTATGGCATCACCGAAACCACCGTACACGTGACGTACCGGCCGATCACCCTGGACGACTTGCACAACGGCGCCAGCAGCCCGATCGGCGAGGTCATCCCCGACCTGTCGTGGTACTTGCTCGACGCAAACCTCAACCCGGTCCTGCCGGGTTGCACGGGGGAGATGCTGATTGGCCAGGCGGGCCTGGCGCGGGGCTACCACGGCCGCCCCGGGTTGACCGCCGAGCGCTTCGTACCCAACCCCTTCGATGACCAGGGCGGGCGCCTGTACCGCTCGGGCGACCTGGCGCGTTACCGTACCGACGGGGTCATCGACTACATCGGGCGTATCGACCAGCAGGTGAAGATTCGCGGTTTCCGTATCGAGCTGGGCGAGATCGAAGCGCGCCTGCTGGCACAGCCTGCCGTGCGCCAGGTTGCGGTGCTGGCGCTGGATGGCGCCAGTGGCAAGCAACTGGTGGGCTATGTGGTGCCTGCCGATGCTGGTGTGCTGAACAGTATCGAACGGCAGGCGCAACTGCGTGACGGGCTGCGGGCCGAACTAAAGGCCAGCCTGCCTGAGCACATGCTGCCCGCGCACCTGCTGTTCCTGGAACTGCTGCCCCTTACCGGCAACGGCAAGCTCGACCGCAAGGCCTTGCCGGCGCCAGATGCCAGCGTGCTGCAGGGTGAGTACATTGCGCCGCAGACCGAACTGGAGCAGCAGATCGCAGCCATCTGGGCCGACGTGCTGAAGCTGGAGCAAGTCGGCCTTGCCGACAACTTCTTCGAACTGGGCGGCGATTCGATCATGTCGTTGCAGGTGGTCAGCCGTGCCCGTCAGCTGGGTATCCGCTTCACTCCCAAGGAGCTGTTCCAGCACCAGACAGTACAAGGGTTGGCTGCGATCGCCCGGCAAGAAACCGGCACGGCGATCGACCAGGGGCAGGTCGAGGGCAGCATGCCGCTGACACCGATCCAGCACTGGTTCTTCGCAGCGGACGTGGTCGCGCGGCATCACTGGAACCAGTCGCTGATGCTGCACACCCGCGAGGTGCTGGATGAGCACCACCTGCAAGCGGCGTTGCGCTGCGTGGTCGACCATCACGACGCCCTGCGTCTGCGCTTCAGCCACGCCGAAGGTGCCTGGCAGGCCGTATTCGGTACCGCGCAGCATGAACTGCTGTGGCGCCGCCAGGTTGAACATGCCGAAGCACTGGAGCAAGTCGGCAACCAAGCCCAGCGCAGTCTGGACCTGGAGCAAGGGCCTCTGCTGCGGGCAGTGTTGGGCGAGCTGCCCGATGGCAGCCAGCGGTTGCTGTTGGTCATCCACCACCTGGTGGTTGACGGGGTGTCCTGGCGGGTGCTGCTCGAAGACCTGCAACAGGCCTACCAGGCCCTGGCCGCCGGCCAGACCCCGGTATTGCCCGCCAAGACCAGCGCGTTCAAGGCCTGGGCAGAGCAGTTGCAGGGCTATGCGACAACGCCCGCGCTGCAGCATGAAATGGCTTACTGGCACGAGCAGCTGCAAGGCGTTGACGATGCACTGCCCTGTGACAACCCGCAAGGTGCCAACCTGCAGCGTTGCGCGGCCTCTGTCGCGACGCGCCTGGACGCACACTGGACGCACAAGCTGTTACATGAAGCGCCGGCGGCCTATCGCACCCAGATCAACGACCTGCTGTTGACCGCGCTGGCACGGGTGATCGCGCGTTGGACCGGTCGGGAACAAGTGCTGGTGCGCCTGGAGGGGCATGGCCGCGAAGACCTGTTCGATGGCATCGACCTGAGCCGCACGGTCGGCTGGTTCACCAGCCTGTATCCACTCAAGCTCAGCCCACAGGCGCAATGGGCGGGTTCGATCAAGACCATCAAGGAACAGTTGCGCGCCGTTCCCGACAAAGGGCTTGGTTATGGCGTATTGCGTTACCTTGGGGGAAGCGAGGCTCGTCAGCTGCTTGGCCGACTACCGGCAGGCGAGATCGTCTTCAACTACCTGGGCCAGTTCGACAGCAGTTTCGACGCGGCGACCGGGCTGCTGACACCGGCGCAGGAAAGCGCTGGCCAGAACCACGATGACGCTACGCCCCTGGGCAGCCAGCTGGCCATCAATGGCCAGGTCTTTGCCGGGGAACTGAAGCTCAACTGGACGTTCAGCAGCGAGCGCTTCAAGCCGTCGACCATCCAGCGTCTGGCCGATGCCTACGCAGATGAGCTCAAGGCACTGATCGAGCACTGCTGCCAGGCGCATAACCGCGGGGTGACCCCTTCGGACTTCCCGCTGGCCGGGCTGACCCAGGCGCAACTGGACAGCCTGCCGGTGGCTGCCGCGCAAATTGCCGATGTCTATCCGTTGTCGCCAATGCAGCAAGGCATGTTGTTCCACAGCCTGTACGAGCAAGGCAGCGGTAACTACATCAACCAGATGCGGGTCGATGTCGACCACCTCGACCCGCAGCGCTTCAAGCAGGCCTGGCGGGACGTATTGGCGGCCCACGACATATTGCGAACCGGCTTCGTGTGGCAGGCAGAGCTGGAGCGAGCGGTGCAGATCGTGCACCGCAGCGTCGGCTCGCCGTTCACCGAACTGGACTGGCGCGACACCCCGCAGCTGGAAGCCGCGTTGCAGCAGCTGGCCGATGACGAGCGCCAGCGTGGCTTCGACCTGGCCGAGGCGCCATTGCTGCGCCTGGTGCTGGTGCGTACCGACAGGCATCGTCACCACCTGATCTATACCAACCACCATATCCTGATGGATGGCTGGAGCACCTCGCGCTTGCTGGGGGAGGTGTTGCAGCGTTATGCCGGGCAACCGATGCCGGCGCAGGCAACGCATTACCGCGACTACATCGCCTGGTTGCAGCGTCAGGATGCGGGCGCCGCTGAAACATTCTGGAAGGGCCAACTGGCAGACCTGGAGGCACCGACCTGCCTGGCGCAGAGCATCCCTGGCCTTGGCCTGGGCGGTTCAGCATCTGGCCAGGGTGAGTACCTGCAGCGCTTCGACCGCCAGCAAACCCGGCAGATCGAGGCCTTCGCCAGGGCTAACCGGGTCACGGTCAATACCTTGCTGCAGGCTGTCTGGCTGCTGTTGCTGCACCGCTATAGCGGCCAGCCCAGCGTCTGCTTCGGCGCTACGGTGGCTGGGCGGCCGACTGACCTGCCCGGGGTGCAAGAGCAGATCGGCCTGTTCATCAACACGCTGCCGGTGGTCGGCACGCCACGTGCGGAACAGACCGTCGCGCAGTGGCTGGCCCAGGTGCAGGCGAGCAACCTGGCGGCGCGCGAGTTCGAGCATTCCCCGCTGTACGACGTGCAACGCTGGGCCGGGCAGGGCGGTGACGCGCTGTTCGACAGCTTGCTGGTGTTCGAGAACTACCCGGTGGCCGAAGCGCTGCAACAGGGCGCGCCCGATGGCCTGCGCTTTGGCGAGGTGGCCAATCGCGAGCAGACCAACTACCCGTTGACACTGTTGGTGAGCCCAGGGGCGACTTTGTCGATCCAGTACAGCCACAATCGTAGCCATTGGTCTGGCCAGGCGGTCGAGCAGGTGGCGCAGCACCTGGGCAACCTCATCAGGGCCATGCTGGTGGATGCCGGCCGGGCACTGGCCGAGCTGCCGATGCAGGGCCCCGCTGAGCAGCGCCAACTGCTCCAGGACTGGAACGCCACAGATGCAGGCTTCCCAATCGATAGCAGCATTCACCAGTTGATCGAGGCCCAGGTGTGCGCCACCCCGGACGCGCCGGCGCTGGTATTCGGCGAGCAGACCCTGAGCTATGCCGAACTCAACCGCCGTGCCAACCAGCTGGCGCACCGGCTGCGCGAGCTGGGCGTGGGCCCGGACGTGCTGGTCGGCATCGCCATGGAGCGCAGCCTGGAAATGGTCATCGGCCTGCTGGGCATCGTCAAGGCCGGCGGTGCCTATGTGCCGCTGGACCCGGAGTACCCGCAGGAGCGCCTGCGCTACATGTTCGACGACAGCGGCATCGCCTTGCTGCTGAGCCAGTCGCACCTGCGCGACACCCTGCCGATCCCGGCCGGGCTGCGCTGCCTGGAGCTGGATACGGAAGACCTGGGCGGCTACCGCGATGCCAACCCGGACATCGATGTCGCGCCGCTGAACCTCGCCTACGTGATCTATACCTCCGGCTCCACCGGTCGCCCGAAAGGCGCCGGTAACAGCCACCAGGCGCTGGTCAATCGCCTGTGGTGGATGCAGAAGGCCTACGGCCTGGACGCCAGCGACAGCGTGCTGCAGAAAACCCCGTTCAGCTTCGACGTGTCGGTGTGGGAGTTCTTCTGGCCGCTGATGACCGGCGCACGCCTGGTCGTGGCCCAGCCGGGGGCGCACCGCGATCCGCAACTGCTGGTGGACACCATCAATCACTACGGCATCAGCACGCTGCACTTCGTGCCGTCGATGCTGCAGGCGTTCATGACCCATGAAGCGGTGGAGCGCTGCGTCAGCCTCAGGCGCGTGGTGTGCAGCGGCGAAGCGCTGCCGGCCGAACTGGCCCGGCAGACCCTGCAACGTTTGCCGGCGGCGCGCCTGTACAACCTGTACGGGCCGACCGAAGCGGCCATCGACGTCACCCACTGGACCTGCCAGGCGGACGAAAATATCAGCGTGCCGATCGGCCAGCCGATCGACAACCTCAAGACCCACATCCTCGATGGCAGCCTGCAACCGGCGGTGCGCGGCAGTGCCGGTGAGCTGTACCTCGGTGGCGTGGGCCTGGCCCGTGGTTATCACCAGCGCCCGGCGCTGACTGCCGAACGCTTCGTACCAGACCCGTTCAGCACCGACGGCGGCCGCCTGTACCGCACCGGCGACCTGGCGCGCTACCGCGCCGACGGGGTGATCGACTACGCCGGGCGTATCGACCACCAGGTGAAGATCCGCGGCCTGCGCATCGAGCTGGGCGAGATCGAAGCGCGCCTGCTGGAACTGCCGAGCGTGCAGGAAGCGGTGGTGCTGGCCCAGGACGGGCCGAGCGGCAAGCAGCTGGTCGGCTACGTGGTGCCTGCCGACAGCACCCAGGAGCCGGGCGCATTGCGCGACAGCCTGCGTGCCGCGCTCAAGGCCGGCGTGCCGGACTACATGGTGCCGGCGCACCTGCTGCTGCTCGAGCAGCTGCCGCTGACGCCGAACGGCAAGCTCGACCGCAAGGCCCTGCCGCAGGCGGATGCCAGCCAGTTGCAGGGTGAGTACGTGGCCCCGCAGAGCGCGCTGGAGCAGCAGATCGCGGCGATCTGGGCGCAGGTGCTGAAGCTGGAAAGGGTCGGCCTGACCGATAACTTCTTCGAGCTGGGCGGTGATTCGATCGTATCCTTGCAACTGGTCAGTCGAGCGCGCCAGGCCGGCCTTGAATTCACCCCCAGGGAGCTGTTCGAGCAGCAGACCGTGCAGCGCCTGGCCCTGGTCGCACGGCAACAGCGTACCGCGCAGGATGGCGACCCGCCTGCAGCCTCGGCAGCGGATGCGTTGGCGGCGCTGACCCAGGCACAACGGCAGCTGTTGCCGGTGCCGATGGAGCAGATCGCTGACCTCTATCCGCTTTCGCCGATGCAGCAGGGCATGCTGTTCTATACCTTGCAAGGGCCAGAAGCCGGCCTTTACATCAACCAGACTGCGGTCTCGGTTGCCGGGCTGGACATTGACCGCTTCGCCGATGCCTGGCGGCAGGTGCTTGCCCGGCATGACATTCTGCGCACGGCCTTCTGGTCCGACCCGCAACTGCACGAGCCGATGCAACTGGTGCTGCACGAGGTGGCCTTGCCGTTGCAGGTGCTCGATTGGCGGCAGCGAGACTGCACGCCGCAGGCACTCAAGGCATTGGCAGCAGAAGAGGCTGACCGAGGCTTCCAGTTGGCGAGTGCGCCGCTCATGCGCCTGACGCTGGTGCGCCTGGAAGATGGCGGCGTGCACCTGATCTGGACGCGGCATCACATCCTGATGGACGGCTGGAGCGATTCGCGCCTGCTGGGCGAGGTGCTGCAGACCTATCACGGCCAAGCGCCGGAACGCCCGGTGGTGCAGTTCGGCAACTACATCCGCTGGCTTGCAGCGCAACCCCAGGAACAACTCGAACGGTTCTGGAGCGCCACACTCGGCGGCCTGGAAACCCCGACCTTGCTGACGGGCAGCGTGCTGCCTCGCCCTGCGCCTGAGCTGGACGGCCATGCAGCGCTGTACCTGCGCTGGGACAGGCCCAGCACCCGCCGCCTGCGTGAGCAGGCGCAAAGGCTGCGGGTGACCCCGAACACCCTGATACAGGCGGCCTGGTTGCTGGTGTTGCAACGCTACACTGGGCAATCCACGGTGTGCTTCGGCGCGACGGTGGCCGGACGTCCGCCGAGCCTGGCGGGCGCCGACGAAATGCTGGGGTTGTTCATCAATACCTTGCCGGTGGTGCAGACGCCCGAGCCCGGGCAACGGGTCGAGACCTGGTTGCAGCAGCTGCAGGCGTACAACGTCGAGATGCGCGACCATGAGCACGCGGCCCTTGCCCATGTCCAGCGCTGGGCCGGGCGCCCGGGCCAGGCGTTGTTCGACAGTATCGTCGTGTTCGAGAATTTCCCGGTCGATGAGCGTTTGGCGGAAAACAGTAGCGATTCCCTGCAGTTCGGTGAGGTCAGTGCGCGCGGCGTCACCAACTACGCCATGGACTTGTGCGTGGAGCTGGGCAACACCCTGGTGGTGGAGTTCATGTACCTGCGCAGCTGCTTCAGCGAGGCCGCCACCGAGGCATTGCGTGGCAGCTTCGAGCGGTTGTTGAATGCGATGCTGGATGACCCGCAGGCTACGCTCGGTAGCCTGGATATGTTGACCCCGGCGCAGTTGCAACAGGCCGCCACGCGCAACCGCCTGGCCGGTAGCCCGCAGCGCGAGCCGCTGCTGGCCGAGCAGATTGCCGTGCACGCGACGGCGTGCCCCGATGCCGTCGCGGTGGTCTGCGCAGGGCAGCAATTGACCTATCGCGAGCTGGAGGAAAAGGCCAATCGCCTGGCGCATCGGCTCATCGCCCTGGGCGCGCGGCCAGAGGCCACCGTCGGCATCGCCCTGGAGCGTTCGGTCGATGTCATCGTGGCGTTCCTTGCCGTGATGAAGACCGGTGCGGCCTATGTCCCGCTGGACATCGATTACCCCCAGGAGCGCCTGCAATGGATCGTCGCTGACGCCGGCATGCACGCGCTGATCACTTCCCGCGAGCTCCGGCCGCGTTTCGCCCAGGTGCAGTGTTGTGTCGAGCTGGACACACAGGTACTCGACGCCTTGCCGCTGACGCCGCCGCAAGTGAACCTGCAGCGGGACAACCTGGCCTACCTCATCTATACCTCTGGCTCTACCGGCAAGCCGAAAGGGGTAGCGGTCAGCCACGAGCAGATCCGCATGCACTGCCAGGCCATTGCCTCGCTGTATGACATGGATCGAACCACCCGCGAGCTGCTGTTCATGTCATTCGCGTTCGATGGTGCCCAGGAGCGCTGGCTGGCGACCTTGTCATCCGGTGGCTGTCTGGTGGTGCGTGAAAACCGTCTGTGGACGGCAGAAGAAACCTGGCAGGTGCTGCACGAGCAACGCATCGACATTGCCTGCTTCCCACCGGCCTACCTTCAGCAACTGGCAGAGTTCGCCGAGGGCCAGGACCAGGCCGCGCCCCCGGTGCGGGTGTACTGCTTTGGCGGCGACGCGGTGCCGAATGCGCTGTTCGAGCAGGTCAAGCGCACCTTACGGCCGCAGTGGCTGACCAACGGCTATGGCCCGACCGAGACGGTGGTTACCCCGCTGTTGTGGAAGGTCTCCAGCGAGCAGGCATGCGAGGCGGTGTTCGCACCGATCGGCACGCGTGTCGGTGAGCGCACCCTGTACGTACTCGACCCGCATCTCAATCCGCTGCCTGATGGTGTCGCCGGCGAACTGTACATTGGCGGCGAAGGGGTGGCGCGCGGGTATCACCAGCGGCCGTCCCTGACAGCCGAGCGTTTCGTCGCCGACCCGTCCGGCCAGGGCTTGCGCCTGTATCGCACCGGTGACCGGGTTCGCCGCCGCAGCGATGGCGTGATCGACTTCATCGGACGCATGGACAACCAGTTGAAGGTGCGCGGTTTCCGCATCGAGCCCGGCGAAATCGAAGCGCGCCTGCGTGATCTGAGCGAGGTGCGGGATGCCGTGGTGGTCGCGCGCGACACAGCCACCGGCAAACAGCTGATCGGCTACGTGGTTACCCGCGACCAGCACGGCTGCGCCCAGGCATTGCGCGAGGCCCTGGCTGCCGTATTGCCGGATTACATGGTGCCTGCGCAACTGGTGCTGATGCCGGCATTGCCGCTCACGCCAAACGGCAAGGTCGACCGCAATGCGCTGCCGGCGCCCGAATTCGTCGGCCAGCGGGTGCAGGTTGCACCGCGCAACGCGATCGAGCGAGCGTTGGCGGACATCTGGCAGCAAGTGCTGGATGTGAGCAGCGTGGGGGTCGAAGACAATTTCTTCGAGCTGGGCGGCGATTCGCTGCGGGTGCTCAAGATGCTGTCCAAGGTCCGCGCCTGCGAGGCGTTGCCCATCGAACTGAAACTGCGCGATGTGATTGCCAGGCCGACCATTGCCGAGTTGTCTGGTTACGCCGACAACGAGGCCAGCCTGGATCCGCTGCTGCTGCTCAACAGCCGTGTGGCCGGCGCGCCATCGTTGTTCTGCCTGCACGCCGGCTTCGGTACGGTGTTCGACTACGAGCCGTTGGCGCGACGCCTGGATGGCCGCTGTGCAGTCTATGGCATCCAGTGTCGCATGCTGCTGGAGCATGCCTGGGAAGATGATTCCATCCAGGCAATGGCGATCGACTATGCCCAGTACATCCGCCAGAAACAGCCGCAGGGGCCTTACCACTTGCTCGGGTGGTCGCTCGGTGGCGCGCTTGCGGTGCTGGTGGCCCATGAACTGGAAAGCCAAGGGCAGCAGGTTGCGCTGCTGAGCCTGGTGGACAGCTTCATTCCTCAGCCGGGCCAGGTGGCTCCTGACACTGATTGGCGTGACGATCTGCACGGCTTCCTGGGCGTGATGCTTGGCGCAGACAGAGAACGTCTGGTTGTGCCTGCGCTAGCGGCCGATTGCGACAGCGACGGGTTGGCGCAGATCATTGACGCGGTGCGCGCGACCCAGGCCGGGCAGTCAGCTTATGCCGAGATCGGTAGCGCGGAGCTGGCCCACACTTTTGTCGTCGCGATGAAGCTCAAGGCACTGTCGCAGCAGATGGCCGCGTTGCCGGTTACTGTTGCAGAGGCTGCGTGCTGGTGGGCGGGTAGCGGCAACTTCGACGAGCGGATTGCCGGCCCTGCCCGGCATGCCTCTGTGGATGCAGGGCATTACGACATCCTCAGGCATCCCGAGGTGCTCGACGGTATGGTCGCCTTGCTGCAACGGCCGGACCTGGTCGGCGGCTGAAGCTGGCCGCCCCGTTGCGGGGCGGCTGCCTGCACAAAGGCCCGTTGCGTACCCCTTCGGGTGGCAACGGGCTTTTTCATGACTACGGCTCGCCCGGGCATGGCCGAGCAATGAAAAACGGCGCTCCCGTGTGGGAAGCGCCGTTCTGTCAGCCGGCTTGCGGCAAGTGTGGCGGGATTGCTGTCAGGTCAGAAGTCGTAGCGCAGGTTCAGCATGGTATTGCGCGGGGCGCCGTAGTGGGCGTAGCTGCCGGCCATGCCTGCGTAGTATTTCTCATCGAACAGGTTGTTGACGTTGACGGTGGCCGACAGGTTGTCGTTGATCTGGTAGCGAGCCATCAGGCTGGCGACGGTATAGTCGTCTTGCGTGACCCGTGCACCCAGGCGGGCGTAGGTGAGCGACGAACTGGAGTTCCAGCTTGCACCGCCGCCAATGGTCAGCTTGTTCCAGTCACCCTGAAGTCGGTAGGTGGTCCAGAGGCGGAAGGTGTCCATGGGCAACTGCGTGGTCAGGCGGTTGCCATCGGCGTCTTCGGTACGCGAGTGGCTATAGCCGGTCTGCACGTTCCAGCCGGGCAACACCTCGCCGGACAGTTCCAGGTCGATACCTTTGGTTTCGGCACCATCGACAGCGCGGTAAGCCTGGGTACGACCGGGTGTCAGGTTATCGCCATCCTCTTCGGCAAGGTTGTCGCGCTGGATCAGGTAGACAGCAGCGTTCGCATTCAACCGGCCATCATAGAATTCACCTTTCCAACCCAGCTCGTAGTTCTTGCCCACCATAGGCTCCAGGGTTTTGCCGGAAACGTCCTGCGCGGACTGCGGTTTGAAGATGTCGGTATAACTGACGTAGACCGACTGCTCCGGGGTCAGGTCGTAGACGATCCCGGCATAGGGCGTGACCACGCCGTTCTCGCGCATCTTGGTGGTCGGGGCGCGGGCGGGCAGGATGCTGAGGTTGTAGTCGTAGCTGTATTTCGAGACCCGGGCGCCGAGGATGAAGTGCAGCTCGTCAGTGACGTTGAAGCGACCGGCCAGGTAGTAACCGCTCTGCCGGATGGCGACGTTGTAGTCGAGGAACGGGACGTAGCTGTCGTCCGCTGGCCGGGCCATCTGGTTGTCCCAGTTGTAGTAGTCGATCGTGGTCGACGGCGCATCGGATTCGTCGTGCTGGTTCTCGTACTCCTGGAAGTTGTAGCCGACGATCAGCTCATGGCTTTGCCCGAGCAGTTCAAACGGGCCCTGGAGCGTCACATCGATGCCTTTCTGCGTCTGGGTTGCCTTGGCCTTGGCCGGGATGATCGGTATCGCACCGGTGGCCTGGTTGATATAGGCCACGTTGGTGGTGGTACGCAGGTAGGCAGAGTCGGTATCGCGGTCGACGTCCATGTAGTTGGCGGCGATCTTGAACTGCCAGTCATTGGCCAGAGCCTGTTCCAGGCCGAAGGTGTAGTTGGTGGTTTCGATTTCGTCGTACATCCAGCGCGCGCCGGCGCTTTTCGAGCGGGAGAAATCGGTGGGTTGGCCGTTGCTGAACAGCACCGGGACGCCGGGGGCACCATCGGCCCGGTACTTCTGGTGGTCGATGCTGAAACGGCCGACGGTGGTGTCGGTCAGGTCTGCTTCGACTACCCCATAGACCAGGTCGCGTTTCTGGCTGTACCAGTCCATGAAGGTGTCGTTGTCTTGCTTGGCTGCGACGAAGCGGCCGCGAACGTTGCCGTTTTCCGTCAGCGGCCCGGAGATGTCCGCTTCGGCGCGGTAGTAGTCCCACGAGCCTAGCCCGGCCTGGATGTGCGACTTGAACTCGCGGGTTGGCCGCTTGCGGATCAGGTTCACCACCCCGCTCGGGTCCCCCGCGCCGGTCATCAGGCCGGTGGCACCACGGATGATCTCGACATGATCGTAGAGCGCCATGTCCAGCAAGGTGCTGGGCATGTTGCGGGTCTGGTTTTCCTGGGTGGTGGTCACGCCATCGATCTGGTAGGTGTTGATGGCACTGCCACGGGAGTAGATGTTGAAACGCTCACCGCCGTCCTGGGACATGGTGATTCCGGGCGTCTGGTTGAGCACTTCGGTCATTGTCGCCAGGTGTTGGTCGTCCATGCGCTGGCGGGTGATCACGCTGATGGTCTGCGGTGTTTCGCGGATCGACAGGTTCATCTTGGTGGCGGTGCTGGTCACACCGGTGGTGTACGACCCGGTACCTTCGGTAGTGGCTCCCAGGCCCGTGCTACTGACGTTGGTCGCCGAAAGTTCGACCTGGCCGTCCTTTGCGCTCGAGCCTGCGGTGACGGTCACCGTATTGCCGTCGATCTGGTAACGCAGCCCGCTGCCACCCAGCAGGATGCCCAGTGACGAAGCGAGGTCGTGCCGGCCCTCGACGGCACTGGAGCGCAAACCGCCGATGTCCTCCGGGCTGTACAGCAGCTGGGTATCGGTCTGTCTGGCCAGCGCCTGCAACGCCGAGTTCATCGACTGCGCGGGAATGTTCAGGGTCCATTCCTGGGCCTGCACCTGGGCGGCCATGGCGGTGGACATTGCCAGGCCCAGGCCGAGGCGGGTCAACGCCTCCCGGGGACGAAACGAGTGACGGATCAGTAGTGCTTTGGCAAGCGGGTCGAGCGGGCCGGGCAGGGACTTGGACATCTATTGCGGTCTCGTTGGCAGAGGGGTTTTATTTATGTCAGCAATAGGACGCAGCACCTGGCAAAAACCGGAACGATTCTTATTGGCGATCTTTTCAGGGGCTGCTGCGCCAACCACGTCACAACTTCACAAATCGCGTGCTACGCGAAAACCGAGGAAGTCGCCGCGGGTGGTCTTGAGGCGGTCGTTGCGGTTGGCCGAGCGGGAGAAGATCGGCGGCTCGCCCCAGTCGTTGCCACGCATGTGCGCGCGGATGCACTGGGGGTCCTGAACCCAGGCGCTGCCGTCGGCAGGGGCGCCAACGTAGCTGTCGTGGTAGCAGTCGGCGACCCATTCGTAGACGTTGCCGTGCATGTCGTACAGGCCGAAGGCATTGGCCGGGTAACTGCCCACCGGGGCGGTGAAGGTGTAACCATCCTTGGGGCCGTAGGTGTTGGCGTGCTTGCTGATCTCGTACTTGCCCGGTTCGTCGAAGGGGAAGGGGAACGGGCCGCTGGAGCCGGCGCGGGCGGCGTATTCGCGTTCGGCCTCGCTGACCATGCGGTAGGGCTTGCCGGTGGTTTTCGCCAGCCAGCGGGCGTAGCCCTGCACTTCGGCGTAGTCCACGCACACCGCCGGTTGGCGGGGGCCTTGCGGGTAGCTGGGTTTGCCCGCTGCGCACCAGCGGCCGGGGCGCTCGTCGCCGCTCTTGATCACGGTGCCGGTGGCTTTGATGTAGGCGTCCAGTTCGCCGGCGGTGACCTGGTAGCGGCTCATGGCGAAGGGTTGGGCGAAGGTCACGGTGTGCAGCGGGCCCTCGTCGGGCTGGCGACCGACTTCGTCATCGGGGGCGCCCATCAGGTAGCTGCCGGCGGGCAGCACGACCATTTCCGGGCAGTCCTTGCAGTCCTTGAACACGTCGCCGGGTTTGGCGGCGTGGGCATGGGCGCTGAGCAGCAGCAGGCAGGTGATCTGGGCTGGCCGGCAGAGCCAGGTGGATACGTTCATCAGCGGTCCTCGGAACGGGTGAATGCGGGCTGCGTTTCGCATTCAGACGAGCCGGAGCGGTGAAAAATTAACCAGTGTTGCAGGCGCGTGGGCGGCGGCGATGGTTGCCAGCCACGAACCACCGGGCTATAGTCCAGCCCATTGTCCTCTTCCCGAAGACCTGCTCATGCCAGCCAGCCCTTCCACCACTTGCTTTGCCATCGCGCCAGTCGCGGGCATGGTCGTGCGTGGCAGCCAGCAGCCGGCCATGATCAGTCACTATCCACCACCACCTGTCAGTGGCGTCGTGGGCGGCGTAGCTCCGCCTCGCTGCGTGGTCGTGCTGGGCTGATCGGCTTCTGGCCGCTGCCCTTCGCACACGCAACCTACTGAACACGGTCGGCGGCTTCCCACGCTGAAGCGCACGTCGTCCGTCTGGCTTATCTGCCTTATATCAGGTGGCAATCCATGTCTGTCTTTAGCAAAACCTCGGTGGCCTCGGCGGCCACTACCTGCCTGTTCGTCCTGCTGTGGAGCAGCGGGGCAATCGTTTCCAAGCTGGGCCTGACGCAGGCCAGCCCGTTCGCCTTCCTGCTGTTGCGCTCGGCGCTGGCCCTGGCCGGCGTGCTGCTGGTCGGGCCACTGCTGGGGCTGCGCTGGCCGCGCAGTCGCGGTGCCGTGCTGCGGGCTCTGGGCACCGGCTGCGTGCTGCTCGGCGCCTACCAGATCTTCTACCTGCTGGCGCTCGACACCCAGGTCACCCCCGGCATCATGGCCACGGTGATGGGGGTACAGCCGATCCTGACCGTGGTGCTGATGGAGCGCCAGCGCTCCTGGAGCCGTGTGTTCGGCCTGGGGCTGGGGCTGGCTGGCTTGGTCATGGTCGTCTACCAGGGCATCAACCTGGGTGGGGTATCGCTGGCCGGGATGCTGTTCGCCCTGCTGGCACTGGCCAGCATGACCTTGGGCTCGATCCTGCAGAAGCGCATCACCGACAACCCGATGGGCACCCTGCCGCTGCAGTACCTGGCCGGCTTTGCCATGTGCGCACTGTTCGCGCCGCTGCAGCCATTGCATGTGCAGTGGAGCAGCGGCTTCGTCGGTGCGTTGCTGTGGATGGGCCTGGTGGTCTCGCTGCTGGCGACCTTGTTGCTGTACCGGCTGATCGCCAAGGGCAACCTGGTCAATGTCACCAGCCTGTTCTACCTGGTGCCGGCGGTGACCGCGGTGATGGACTTGCTGATCTTCGGCAACCGCCTGGCACCGCTCGGCCTGCTGGGCATGGGGCTGATCGTGGTGGGCCTGCTGTTCGTGTTTCGCAAGCCTGCCGCGCGCCTGGCCGAGGCGTAGGCGTTAGCGGAATTCTTCGGGGATGGCGTGGCGCAGCACGCCTTCCTCGAAGTCCAGCAGGCCGGCGTCGCGCTGGGTGAGCAGGTAGTAGAGCAGGGTATCGAGCGAACGCTGCGGCGGAACTTCGAGCGCCAGCATCTTCACCGCCTGTTCGGTCTCGCAGTTGCAGCCGAAGTCCTGCAGCGCCGCGCGTACCTGGTCCAGGGTTTCCGGGGGCCTGACGATAACCCGGAACACCGAACTGCCGCTGCTGCGGCGCAGTTCGGCAAACCAGGTTTCGCCGGCTTCTTCACGGGTGGCGATCACGTCGCCCGGGGCAATGCCGTAGACATGGAAGGGAATGTTGTCGACGGCATAGCCACCGTCCACGGCCTTGGCCCACAGCCCCTCGACCGAGGCCGGTGGATAGCCGTTGGCGTCCTGTTCCAGGCGGAACAAGACCTTCTTGTATGCGCTGTTCACGGTCTGCTCCGCTTCACCTGCGCGCCGGGCGCAGTACCAGCCACAACGCCGCACCGATCAGCAGGCCGCCGTACAGGTGCGCCATCGACAGCGGTTCAGCCAGCAGCCACGCCCCCCAGACTACGCCGAACACCGGAATCAGGAAGGTCACGGTGCTGGCCTTGACCGGGCCGATTTCTTCCAGCAGGCGGAAGTACAGGATGTAGGCGAATGCCGTACACAGCAAGCCCAGGCCCAGCAGCGACAGCCATACCTGCCAGCCGCCCCAGCTGGCCGGGGGCTGGCTCAGTGCGCTCCAGGCGAACAGCGGGCTGAGCATCAGGGTAGCGCCGAGCATGCTGCCCAGGGCCGACAGGCGGCTGTCCAGGCCGCTGACCCAGCGGCGGGCGAGGAAACCGGCAAAGCCGTAGCAGGTGGTGGCTGCCAGGCAGGCCAGGGCGCCCTGCAGCAGGGCCAGGTCAAGGGCGACCGGGCCGGCGCCGCTGAGGATGCCGACGCCGAACAGGCCGAGGAAGATGCCACACAGCTTGGCCAGGGTCATCGGCTCGCGGAAGAACAGCGCGCCGACCAGCACGCCCATCAGCGGCGTGGTGGCGTTGAAGATGGCCGAATAGCCGGCCGGTAACACCTGGGCGGCGACGGAATAGAAGGTGGCCGGAATGCCGGAGTTGATCATGCCCAGCACCAGGCAGGCGCCGAGCCTGCCCTGGAAATCCCAGCGCACCCGGGCGGCGGCAAGCAGCGCGACCAGGCCCAGGCAGGCGATGGATACGCGGAAAAACGCGGTCGGCACCGTGCCAAGCGCCGGGGCGATGATGCGCATGAACAGGAAACTCGCCCCCCAGACGGCGGCAAGGGTCAGCAGGCGGGCTAGGGCGATGGGGCTCACGACGGTCTCCGGGGGCAGGGCAGGGGCGCGAGTGTACGCCAGGGGGGCTGGGGATTCTTGTGCTTTCTTGCGGTGTAAACCTGTGTCGGCCCTTTCGCGGGTAAAGCTGCTCCCACAGGGCTGCCACCGGGCCGAGCATTGCAGAGCACCTGTGGGAGCGGGTTTACCCGCGAAGAGGTCGGCACAGGCTCCGCAAAAACCAAGAGGCGACTAAGCTCTGTAACTCAACACCGCATCGAGGTCTCCGCACCCCCCAACCTGGGCCCGCCGTTGAAATCGCCCGGATGATCCTCGCCGGCTTCGACGACTACCGCGACCACTTCCGGCGCATCACCCTGGGCGCCCGCAAGCGCTTCGAACAGGCGCGCTGGCAGGACATCCAGCGTGCTGCTGCTGCCCGCATCAATCTCTACGAAGAAAAGGTCGCCGAGGTCAACGGCTGGCTGCGCCAAGGGTTTGCCGAGGACGTGCTGCTGGACGTGGCGCAATGGCCGCTGGTGAAGAACGCCTACATCCACCTGATCGACCCGCGCCTGGACGACGAGCTGGCCGAGACCTGGTACAACTCGCTGTTCTGCAGCCTGTTCAGCCACGACCTGATCAGCGACGGCTGCATGTTCATCCACACCACCCGGCCGTCGATGCGCGGTCGCGAACGTGCTGCGCAAACCCGCACCTATCGGCCTGACGATGGCTTGAAAGGCTTGCTGCGGGCGGTCTTTGCCGATTACCCGTTCGATGTGCCGTATGGCGACCTGGAAGGCGACCTGGCACGCCTGGAGGAGCAGTTGCGCGACTGCCTGCCGGACTGGGTCTGCAAGGACCCGGCCCTGGCCCTGGAGCTGTTCGTGCCGGTGCTGTACCGCAACAAGGGGGCATACCTGGTCGGCCGGCTATACAACAGCGACGAGCAGTGGCCGCTGGTGATTCCGCTGCTGCACCGCGAAGGGCACGGCATCGAGGCCGATGCACTGATCACCGACGAGGCCGAGGTGTCGATCATCTTTTCCTTCACCCGCTCGTACTTCATGGTCGATGTGCCGGTGCCGGCGGAGTTCGTCAACTTCCTCAAGCGCATTCTGCCAGGCAAGCACATTGCCGAGCTGTACACCTCGATCGGGTTCTACAAGCACGGCAAGTCGGAGTTCTACCGGGCGCTGATCAACCACCTGGCCAGCAGCGACGACCGTTTCGTCATGGCCCCCGGGGTACGTGGCATGGTCATGAGCGTGTTCACCCTGCCGGGCTTCAACACCGTGTTCAAGATCATCAAGGACCGTTTTTCGCCCTCGAAGACGGTCGACCGCGCCACGGTGATCGACAAGTACCGGCTGGTGAAGAGTGTCGATCGGGTGGGGCGGATGGCCGATACCCAGGAATTCGCCGATTTTCGCTTCCCGCGCAGCAAGTTCGAGCCGGAGTGCCTGGCCGAGCTGCTGGAGGTGGCACCCTCGACCGTGGCGCTGGAAGGCGACACGGTGCTGATTCGCCACTGCTGGACCGAGCGGCGCATGACGCCATTGAACCTGTACCTGGAGCAGGCCAGCGAGGCCCAGGTGCTGGAGGCGCTGGAGGATTATGGCCTGGCCATCAAGCAGCTGGCGGCGGCGAACATCTTCCCTGGCGACATGCTGCTGAAGAATTTCGGCGTTACCCGGCATGGCCGGGTGGTGTTCTACGACTATGACGAAATCAGCTTTCTGACCGAGGTGAACTTCCGCCATATTCCGCCACCGCGTTACCCGGAAGACGAGATGTCGGGCGAGCCGTGGTACTCGATCGGGCCGCATGATGTGTTCCCCGAAGAGTTTCCGCCGTTTTTGTTTGCCGATATCGGCCAGCGCCGTTTGTTCAGCCGCCTGCATGGGGAGCTGTATGACGCGGATTACTGGAAGGGGCTGCAGGCGGCGATAAGCGACGGCAAGGTGATCGATGTGTTCCCGTATCGGCGCAAGGGGCGGTGACTGTGCTTTAGCAGGCCCGGCCTCTTCGCGGGTAAACCCGCTCCCACAGGCACCCCACTGGTTTCGCATACTGTGCCGTATCTGTGGGAGCGGGTTTACCCGCGAAGAGGCCGGGCCTGCTTTTCACCGTCACCCCTTCAAACACTTCAAGTCACTGAAGTTCGTGCGCACCTGGCCCAGCCGCTCCAGCAGGAACCGCCGCTGCTGCGGCGTGCTCTGCTGCACCAGGTCGACCAGCAGGCTACGCGCCTGCCGCTCGGTATTCTGGAATGCTGCGCGATACTCCGGCGTCCACAAGCTTTCCTTGCGTTGCAGCAAGGTCGCCAGGCGCGGTTCGAAGCTGGCGTCGTTACGCTGGTTCATGGCCAGCAGCAGCTGCTGCTGCCAGTGGGCGCGGTTGGCGATCCAGGCGCGGTTCTGGTCGCCCAGCGCTTCGGACCAGGCCTGCACGCGTTGCTTTTGCACCGGGGTCAGCTCGCCAAACCAGGGCGTGAGGCGTTTTTCCATGCGTTCGGCACGGCGCGCAATCTGTTTCGACAGCGGCGTATCGACATACTGTTTCTGCCGTTCGGCGATGTCGTCGCGAAAGGCCTCGCGCATTTCCGCCACCTGGGCATCACTCATGCCGCGCAGCAGTTCAGTGGCCGACGGGGTGATTTCCTCGGCCACCCGGCCAATCGCCTCGCGCGCTTCGCGGGTGCGTTGCTGCAGGGCCTGGTCCGTCACCTGGTCGGCGGCCACCATGTCGCGTATGCGGTCCAGCCAGTCGAGGTAGCCGGGCAACTGCGTCTGGCAATGCCAGGCCAGGTGCTCGCGCAGGCGGTCGTCGAGCATGGCCTTCTGCTCGCGGTTCATGTCCAGGTAATCGCCCAGCGACCAGGGCACCAGGCGGTCGAGGTTGCGGTAGGCCAGGTCGATGCGGCTGCAGGCGGCCAAGGCCAGGGCGAAGCCGATGGCGATGAGCAGGGCTCTGGACAGGCGTAGCGGCATGGGCTGTTCCTTGCTGGGGCTGGCCAGACGGTAGACGCAAGGGGGCGGCTGGCGGTTCCACTGCATCAGCGGTCGGGCGGCACGCTGGCTTCAGGTGTAGAATAGCCGCCTTGTCTTGAGGATCATCGGAAATGGCTCTGCTTGGGCGTTACAACAGTTTGCAAATCGTGAAACACGTGGACTTCGGCCTGTACCTGGATGGCGGTGCCGACGGCGAGATCCTGCTGCCCGCGCGCTACATCCCGAAAAACGCCGAAACCGAAGTCGATGACTGGCTGAACGTGTTCATCTACCTGGACAGCGAAGACCAGCTGATCGCCACCACCGAAAAGCCCAAGGTGCAGGTCGGCGAATTCGCCAGCCTCAAGGTGAAGGACATCAACGGCGCCGGCATCTTCCTCGACTGGGGCCTGCCCAAGGACCTGCTGATGCCGTACTCGGAAGAGGCGCGGCCGTTGAAGATCGGCGATTACTGCGTGGTGCACGTGTACCTCGACAAGCGCACCCGCCGCATCACCGCCACCTCGCGCCTGGACCGCTACCTCGACCGCACCCCGGCAGACTACCAGGTCGGCCAGCCGGTCGAGCTGGTGGTGGCCGGCGAAACGCCGATGGGCTTCAAGGCCATCATCAACAACCGCCACTGGGGCCTGATCCACAAGAACGAGGTGTTCAAGTTCCTGCGTTCCGGCATGCACGAAAAGGGCTTCATCAAGGAAGTGCGCCACGACGGCAAGATCGCCCTCAGCCTGCAACCGGTGGGCACGGCCCTGGCCGACAGCCTGCAAGAGCAGATCATGGCCCGCCTGGAGGCTGAAGGCGGGGTGCTGGGGGTATGTGACAAGAGCGACCCGGCGCTGATCAGCAAGCTGTTCAATGTCAGCAAGGGCAACTTCAAGAAGGCTATTGGCGGCCTGTTCAAGCAGGGCCGTATCGTCATCCATGACGATCGGATCGAGAAGGCCTGATCAGGCCTGCACGAAGGTACGGAAGTCCAGCTGCTCGCCACCCGGGCGGGTGTCGCGCAGCAGCGAATCGCGGTCGGCGCTGAGCGCCAGGCTGATGGTCGAGCGGCGCTTGCCGGGGTTGCGCACTTCCATCTGCTCCTGGTGGGCGCGCAGGAAGTTGGTCGGCACTTTCAGGTGCTGCAGCTCGTCGCTTTCGGGAGTGTGCAGTAGCAGGTTGACCCAGTCGGGCTGGCCCTTGCGCAGCAGCGCCACCGGCACCTCGAACCACCACAGGTTGCGCTTGCGGTCGAAAATGGCGAACAGGGTATTGGCGCTGGTCAGCACCGGCCGGGCCAGCGCCTGGTTGCGCCTGGCGATGGCGGCGGGTTTATCGAGTTTCATGCAGGTTCCTGCGGGTTGACGCTATGAAGGCCTGCATTGTGAGGGGTGCCACCGGGCGCGGCAAGGTTTGCCGTCTGCCAGCCTGCAATGATGCCGTTTGGCTCATAGCCGAGCGATCCGGTGAAACTCCTGGCGCAGGGCCTGGGTCCACCGACTGTCGACACGCTCCACGTGTCTCCAGTTACAGGAGTTTTTGCCATGAGCGGAACCAAAGACAAAGCAAAGGGGTTGGCCAACGAAGCCATCGGTAACGTCAAGCAGGGGGTTGGCAAAGCCACCGACAATGACCGGCTGCGGGCTGAGGGCGAGGCGCAGGAACTGAAAGGCGAGGGGCAACAGATCAAGGGCAATGTGAAGGATGCAGTGAAAAAGCCTTGATGTGAACCGCGAAGCAGCCTCTTCGCGCTGGCCCGCGAAGAGGCTGACTAGTGTAGGAAAATTCTTGCAGTA
This sequence comes from Pseudomonas sp. Marseille-Q3773, assembly GCF_916618955.1. NCBI lineage: Bacteria > Pseudomonadati > Pseudomonadota > Gammaproteobacteria > Pseudomonadales > Pseudomonadaceae > Pseudomonas > Pseudomonas sp. Marseille-Q3773. Next base: position 2,916,164 of record NZ_OU745390.1, on the reverse strand, counting down.
TCGCCCGGAGCAGCACAGCGCCGACAGGGTCTATTAGACTTGTTCATTGAACCGATCAAGCGGCGAAAGGAGACGCTATGATTTTCCCCGACCTGCGCGGCCTGCCCTTGCACCGCGTGCTGGTACGTACCGTCAAGGAGTTCCTTGACGACGAGATGTCCACCTACGCTTCGGCACTGGCTTACCAGGCGCTGTTTTCGCTGTTCCCCTTCCTGCTGTTCCTGATAGCGCTGATCGGCTTCCTGCACCTGCCGGACTTCTTCTCCTGGCTGCGCCTGCAGTCGGAACTGGTGCTGCCACCCCAGGCACTCGAGCAGGTCAACCCGGTAATCGACCAGTTGCAACAGTCCAAGGGCGGGTTGTTGTCGGTAGGTATCGTGATTGCCCTGTGGACCGCCTCGGCCGGTGTGCGGCTGATGATGAGCGCGATGAACGCCGCCTACGACGTGCCGGAGGGGCGCCCGGCGTGGAAGCGCATACCGCTGTCGGTTTTCTACACGGTAGGCTTGGCCGGCATGCTGCTGGTGGCTGCGGCGCTGATGGTGCTGGGCCCGCAGGTCATGGAATGGATCGCCGCGCAGGTTGGCATGCAGGAGTTCATCGTTACCTTGTGGACCGTGCTGCGCTGGCCGGTGATCGTCATTCTGCTGATGGTCGCAGTGGCGGTGATCTACTACGTGATGCCGGATGTTAAACAGGAATTTCGTTTCATCACGCCGGGCTCGGTATTGGCCGTGGTGGTCTGGATCGTGGCGTCGCTGGGCTTTGCCTATTACGTGAAGACCTTTGCCGACTACAACGCCATGTACGGCAGCATTGGTGCAATCATCGTGCTGTTGCTGTACTTCTATATTTCCGCTGCCGTGTTGCTGCTGGGCGCGGAAATGAACGCCGTGATCGAGCATATGTCCAGCGAGGGCAAGAACCCCGGCGAAAAGGAAGCTGCCGAGCACAAACCCCACGCTACCATCAGCGTGCTCGGCCATCACCACCCGATACCGAGCGACCAGCAACCTTCCGAGCCGAACCCCCGATGATCCGCGACATTCTCAAGATGGGCGACGAACGCCTGCTGCGCATCGCCCCGCCAGTACCGCAACACCTGTTCGGCAGCGCCGAGCTACAACGGTTGATCGACGACATGTTCGAAACCATGCATCACGTGGGCGGCGTGGGCCTGGCGGCGCCGCAGGTCGGCATCGACCTGCAACTGGTGATCTTTGGCTTCGAGCGCAGCGAGCGTTACCCGGATGCCGAACCGGTGCCGCAGACCATCCTGCTCAACCCGGTGATCACGCCAACCTCCACCGAGCTGGAGGACGGTTGGGAAGGCTGCCTGTCGGTACCTGGCCTGCGCGGCGTGGTGCCGCGCTTCAAGCATATCTGCTACACCGGCCTCGACCCCCAGGGCAAGCCGATCGAGCGCTTCGCCGAAGGCTTCCATGCCCGGGTGGTGCAACACGAGTGTGATCACCTGATCGGCCGGCTGTACCCGTCACGCATCCAGGACTTCTCCCGGTTCGGCTACACCGAGGTGCTGTTCCCGGGGCTGGACGCCAGCGACGACTGACCCCGCTGCAGCGCTACCAGGCGTTTGCTGCGCTGGTAGCGCTGCAGGCGGCCAGCCAGGGCCTCCGGCAAGTACCCGGCCGTATCGAACCCCAGCCGCTGATAGAAGACGGCAAGGTCCGGGTGACAGAATAGCCAGGTCGGCCCGTCAGCCCGCGCCAGTGCTGCCTCGACCAAGCGCCCGGCTACCCCCTGGCTGCGCCGCTGCGGGTCGACGAACAACCCGGTCAGCCAGCAACCGTCGCCCACCGCGCTCAGGCTCAAGCCGGCGATGATGCCCGGCGCCCGCGCCACCCACAGTTGCCCTTCGCCCGCCGCACGCATGCGCGAGCCGTGCTGGCGATAGAAATGGTCCAACAGCCGGCGCTCGGTGGCCGCCAGTTGCGAAAACCGAAGATCCTGTGAAATGTCGAGTCCTGCCCTGAAAGTTGGCCAAAAGCGCTGGCCCGAGGTTTTGCGGCGCCTTTGTCGCAGATTGTTGCAAATCCGGCAAGGGTGAATATCCGACTGTGGGGTTCAACTATTCAAGGCCAGGAGTAGACTTTTATCCATCCCCCCTGGCAGTACGAAGCGGGATCGGTACTTCGTGCCATCTGCAACGTGGATGGCAACTTCTCCGCGCCGTTACGGCAATTGAAGTCAATCGATCAGCTTGAACGCTTGAAAGGCAGACTCACATGAAACCATTACTGATTCTTGCGCTGGTCGGTATGTCCTCGTTCGCCTTCGCCGACGAGGCCAAACCCGTCAGCAGCGAGCCCGTGGCCCAGCAGTACGACTACTCCATGAACCTGGATATCAAGCGGGTGATCAACCTCTCGACCATCCCCAACGTGTGCGAAGTGGTCCCGGCCACCATGACCTACGAGGACCACCAGGGGCAGGTGCATACCATCCAGTACCGCGCCATGGGTGAAGGTTGCCAGCAGGGTTGATCAGGCATTGCCTGATGTCGGTGGCCCCTGCGGCGGTCTGCCCCGGGGCCAGCCGCGCTTGGTTGTTCGAGCAATAGAAAAATCCTGAATGAATACCGAGGGAAAAGTGCTATCTTGATTTGATAGCATTTTTCGATGAACACTCGATACCGCAATATTCTAGATGCCATTTTTCGCACGCCGACTACGGCGTCGTTGGCTTTTTCCGAAATCGAGGCGTTGACGCTCCACTTGGGTGGCCAGGTACTGGAGCGGCAAGGATCCAGGGTCAAGCTTGTGCTGGGTGGCCAATGCTGGCGATGCCACCGGCCTCATCCTGGTAAAGAAGCCAAGCGGTATCAAATTGAAGAGGCTCGCGAATTCCTCTTGCGGGCAGGAGTCAGGATATGAGTTGCATGCGCTATAAAGGCTACGCTGCCCGTATCGAGTATGACGAGCGTGACGACATCTTCGTCGGCCGTGTGCTTGGTCTGCGTGACATCATCAGTTTTCACGCGAGGTCGGTGCCGGAGCTGCATGAGGCTTTCCACGATGCGTTGGAGGATTACCTGGCCGATTGTGCAGAGCAGGGCATAACGCCGGAAAAACCTGCCTCTGGCAAGATCATGCTGCGCATTCGCCCCGAAGTGCATGCCGCGGCGAGTATCGCCGCACGCGCTGCCGGCAAAAGCTTGAACCAGTGGGCGGACGAAGTCTTCGAGCAAGCCGCCATGGCCTGAACCCGCACACTTTCCATCCGCTGGCACTCATGGCACCCTCCAGGCCGCCTTCCTGAGCCGCAGCCGAGCCTTGCATGCCTTTCTCCAATGGTTTTCTCCTCAGTCTTTCCCTGTGCCTGGATATCGGCATCGCCAATATCGCCATGATTACCCTGGCCATGCAGCGTGGTTTCCTCCAGGGTTTCTGGCTGGGCCTCGGCACCTGCGTCGGCGACCTGCTGTATGCCATTGCCGCACTGGCCGGAATGACCGTGCTGCTGCAGTTCGAAAGCGTGCGCTGGGCGCTGTGGCTGGGTGGTTCGGTGCTGCTGGTGTGGTTCGCGCTGAAAATGCTGCTGGCCGCATGGCGCGGCGGGCGCATGGAAACACGGGCCGAGGTGGTGGTGGAGTCGGGGTGGCGCGAATTCCTGCGCGGGATCTTCCTGGCCATGTCGTCGCCCAGCGCCATCCTGTGGTTCGCCGCGGTGGGGGGCGTGCTGATCTCCCGTTCCGGCGGCGGCAGCCTGCTGGATGCCGGGCTGTTTCTCGGCGGTTTCTTCGCGGCCGGGCTGGTGTGGTGCATCGGCTTGTGTGGCATTGCCAGCCATGGCGGGCGCTTGCTGGGTGACCGCCTGTTGACCTGGTCGTATCTGCTGTCGGCGGCGATTTTCTGCTATTTCGCGGTGTATGTGATTGTGTCGGGGTATCGGGAATTCGTTTAGGCCGGTGCGGACCATTGCCGGCCCCGAAGTCAGAAAATACTGCGAGGCCTTGTCGATTCCTCCGCGCCCCGTTCGACCATGGGTGAAGGCACGCCGCTGGCGTGGCAATCCCCATGGAGGAACTCCCGATGAGCACCGCAGCCGAAACTGAGATTCGCCAACTGATCGAGCGCTGGATGCAGGCCGTGCGCGACCGCGACATCCCCAACATCATCGCCCCCTATGCCGACGACATCGTTGCCTTCGATGCCATCCAGGCGCTGCAATTCAAAGGCAAGGCCAACTACCAGGCGCACTGGGAAATGTGCATGGGCTTGTGTACCGGCCCCATGGTCTTCGAACTCGCAGAACTTGCCGTGCACGCTGCTGGCGACCTGGCCCTGGCCCACTGGCTGAACCGCTGTGGCCCGGCGGACAACGACAGCCAGTGCGGCTTCATGCGCGCCACCGTGGGCTATCGTCGTCAAGGCGGCCAGTGGCAGGTCATCCACGAACACTGGTCGGCACCGTTCGACATGCAGACCCAGAAAGCGCTGTTCGATCTCAAACCCTGAGCCGTTATCGCCAAACGTACGTTGCCAATGCCCTGGAGGCGACCATGAAATACCTGTGCCTGGTCTATTGTGACGAGGGGCTGCTGCACAGCCTGCCCGACAGCCCGGAAGACGCCGAATGCCTGGCGTACGCCGAATCCATCCAGGGCTCCGGGCGAATGCTGGCGGCCGAGGCGCTGAAGTCGGTGCAGACTGCCACCACGGTACGCATGCGCAACGGCCAGATGAGCCTGACCGATGGCCCGTTTGCCGAGACCAAGGAGCAACTGGCCGGCTTCTACCTGGTGGAAGCCCGCGACCTGAACGAGGCCCTGAACATCGCCAGGGGCATTCCCGCCGCCCGGGTCGGCAGTGTCGAGGTGCGGCCAGTGCGTGAACTGCAACCCTGACAACAACGGAGAACCCAGCATGAGCCTTGCACTGCCTGCGCAAGCACAACACGAGTTGTCCATCAGCCGCCTGATCGACGCGCCACCGGCCAAGGTGTTCCGCGCCTGGACCGAACCCGAGTGGCTGATGCAGTGGTGGGGCCCGCACGGCATGACCACCCCGCAGTGCGAAATGCAGTTGTGGCCCGGCGGCCTGTTCCGCACCCTGATGCGTGCACCGGACGGCAGCGAGTACCCAAACCAAGGTGTGTTCCTGGAAATTGCCGCGCCGCGCCGGCTGGTGTTCACCGATGCCTTCGGCCCGGGCTGGGTGCCCTCGAACAGAGCCTTTATGACCGCCGTGATCAGTTTCGACGAGGAGCAGGGCAAGACCCGCTACACCGCCCGGGCCTGGCACTGGAGCGCCATCGACTGTCGAGCCCATGAGGAGATGGGCTTCCACCAGGGCTGGGGAGAAAGCCTGGATCGGCTGGTGGAGCTGGTGACCCAGCGGATGCCTGACTGATGCAGGCGCTGGCCCAGGTGCGCGCTGAGGTCGAGGCGGTCTACCGGCACGAGTCGCGGCGCATCCTGGCGACGCTGATCCGCCTGCTGGGGGATTTCGACCTGGCCGAGGAGGCCATGCACGATGCCTTTTTCATCGCGGTCGAGCGCTGGCAGCGCGACGGCATACCGGCCAACCCGCGGGCTTGGCTGGTCTCCACCGGGCGTTTCAAGGCCATCGATGCGCTGCGCCGGCGTGCCCGTTTCGACCGTTCCCAGGCAGACCTGAGCCTGTTGCTCGAAGGCCAGGCGCAGGACCCCAGCGAAGAAGAACTACTGGCGGACGACCGCCTGCGGCTGATCTTTACCTGCTGCCACCCGGCGTTGTCGGCCGATGCCCAGGTGCCGCTGACGTTGCGCGAAGTCTGCGACCTGACCACCGAGCAGATCGCCCGCGCCTTTTTGCAAAGCCCGGCGACCATTGCCCAGCGCATCGTGCGTGCCAAGGCCAAGATCCGCGATGCCGGCATCCCTTACCAGGTGCCGGAGCTGAACGAGCTGCCCGAGCGCCTGGGCAGCGTGCTGCGGGTGATCTACCTGGTGTTCAACGAAGGTTATTCGGCGTCGTCGGGCGAGGCACTGTTGCAGCAGGACCTGACTGACGAGGCCATACGCCTGGCGCGGCTGCTGGTGCAGCTGTTGCCCGACCCGGAGGCGGTCGGCCTGTTGGCGCTGATGCTGCTGCAGGCGTCCCGGCAGCGAGCACGTATCGATGGCCAGGGCAATCTGGTGGTGCTGGAGCAGCAGGACCGCAGCCTGTGGGACCGGCAACGCATCGCCGAAGGCTGCGAACTGGTGCGCCAGGCCCTGCAAAGCCGGGGGTTCGGCGCCTATACCGTACAGGCGGCGATTGCGGCGGTGCATGCCGAAGCGGACACGGCCGAGGCCACCGACTGGGCCGAGATTGTCGGGCTGTATGACGTGCTGCAGCGGCACTGGCCGTCGCCTGTGGTGGCGCTGAACCGGGCGGTGGCGCTGGCGAAGCGGGACGGGCCGGAGGCAGGCCTGCGGGAAATCGAAGGGATTCTGGCGCGGGGGGAACTGCTGGATTACCACCTGGCGCATGCGGCGCGGGCCGAGCTGCATTACCAGCTGGGGCATGTGGCGCAAGCGCGTGCGGCCTGGCGGCAAGCGCTGACGCTGACCCGGCAGGAGCCGGAGCGCAGGCACATCGAACGGCGCTTGCAGGCGATCGAATGATGTTTGCTGCAACTGCCTGTTCGCGGGCGCGCCCGCGAAAGGCAGGTACTGGCTATATCAGGCTTCAGCTGCCACGAAATTCGGCGGCGACACCAGCTCCACGGTCTGCTGTTTGCGCGGCGCCAGGATCTCGGCTTCACCTTCGACCACCAGCTCATCGTTCTGGTTGTACACATTGGTGGCGATGCGCACCTTGAACTTGGGCAGTTTCTCGAGAATTTCCAGGCGCACGGTCAGGCTGTCACCAATCTTCACCGGCTTCTGGAAGCTCATTTTCTGGCCCAGGTAGATGGTGCCAGGGCCAGGCAGGGTGCAGGCCACGGCGGCGCTGATCAGCGCGCCACTGAACATGCCGTGGGCAATGCGCTCGCGGAACATGCTCTTGGCGGCGAATTCAGCATCCAGGTGCACCGGGTTGTGGTCACCGGACATCGCGGCGAACAGCTGGATATCACGTTCTGCAACGGACTTCTTGTATTCGGCCTTCTGGCCGACTTCGAGGGCTTCGTAGGGCGTGTTGGTGACCTGGGTCATCGGGGCTTCCTTAAAGGGCGGGCGAGGGCGCCTATCATTCGCTGCGGGCAGGCCGGCCAAGGGCCAGCGCCTGTTCGAGCCAGGCGAGAATATCGCCAGTGACCTCGTCTCGATTGAGTTCGTTGAGCACTTCATGCCGCGCCTCGGGGTAGACGCGCAGCTGTACATGTCGATTGCCGGTCGCGCGCAGGGCGTCGGCCAGGTGGGTGAGACGCTTGCCGGCACTGACCGGATCACATTCACCGCCGATCACCAGCAGCGGCAGGTTCGGATCGATCTGCGCGAGGTTACCCGGCTGGCTGATCTGCGCCAAGCCTTGCAGCAAGTCGAGCCACAACTGGTTGCTGCAGCGGAAGCCGCACAACGGGTCGTTGACGTACAGGTCGACCTGCGCCGGGTCGCGGCTGAGCCAGTCGAATGCCGTGCGGTTGGGCTTGAAGGCCTTGTTGAACGAGCCGAACGACAACCATTCGATCAGCGCGCTCTTGCCCAGCGGCCCCTGGCGCCAGGCTTCCAGCCGGGCAATCAGCCGCGCCACACGGTACAGCATCGCCGGTTGGTAATTGGAGCCACTGAGGATCGCCCCATGCAGGCTGCCGCTGTGGTGCAGCAGGTAGGCCTGGGCGATGTAGCTGCCCATGCTGTGGCCGAACAGGAACAGCGGTGTGCACGGGTACTGCTGGCCGATGTGCTGGGCCAGCAGCCCAAGGTCGTTGACCACGGCATTCCAGCCATGATGGCGGGCGAACAGGCCGAGGCTGCCCAGTTCGGCGGTGCGCCCGTGGCCGCGCTGGTCGGCGGCGAACAAGGCAAAGCCCGCCTCGCTCAAAGCCTGGCCCAGAGGCTGGTAGCGCCCGGCATGCTCGGCCATGCCGTGGGCCAGCAGCACCACGGCCTTGACCGGCGAGGCCGGCAGCCATTGGTGCACGTACAGGCTGCAGTGCTCGCTGGCAGGCAGCCAGAAGGCGTCGTGAGGCATGGCGGGTCCTTGTGCGCACGGTTACCCGAACAGTGTATGCACAACCGGCCGGATTGCAGGAAGGGCACAAATAAGATTCACAATGTTAATGGCGGCACTTGGCGTATATGCCACCTTGGGCTTACCTGCTAACGTCGGTTCAACGCCTTTTCGCTTTCGGGCGGGCAGGTAAAAGGATGACAGGACACACAGTGGGTCCCGGCAGAGGAACAATAATAAATGCAAGCCGAATTCTGGAACGACAAGCGCCCGGCGGGCGTGCCTTCCACCATTGACATCAATGCCTACGCCTCGGTCATCGAGGTGTTCGAGCGCTCCTGCAAGCGCTTTGCCGACCGTCCGGCCTTCAGCAACCTGGGCGTGACCCTGAGCTACGCGGACCTGGAGCGCCATTCGGCGGCCTTCGCTGCCTGGTTGCAGCAGCATACCGACCTCAAGCCGGGTGACCGCATCGCGGTGCAGCTGCCCAACGTGTTGCAGTACCCCATCGCGGTGTTCGGCGCCCTGCGTGCGGGGCTGATCGTGGTCAACACCAACCCGCTGTACACCGAACGCGAGATGCGTCACCAGTTCAAGGACAGCGGCGCGCGCGCGCTGGTGTACCTGAACATGTTCGGCAGGCGCGTGCAGGAAGTGCTGCCCGATACCGGCATCGAGTACCTGATCGAGGCGAAGATGGGCGACCTGCTGCCCGCTGCCAAGGGCTGGTTGGTCAACACCGTGGTCGACAAGCTGAAGAAAATGGTCCCGGCCTACCGGCTGCCGCAGGCGGTGTCGTTCAAACAGGTGTTGCGCCAGGGCCGCGAGCTGTCAGCCAAGCCGGTGCCGCTGAGCCTGGGCGACATTGCCGTGCTGCAATACACCGGCGGCACCACAGGGTTGGCCAAGGGCGCCATGCTCACTCACGGCAACCTGGTGGCCAACATGCTGCAGGTGCTGGCCTGTTTCTCGCAGCACGGGCCGGACGGGCAGAAGCTGATCAAGGAAGGCCAGGAAGTGATGATCGCACCGCTGCCGCTGTACCACATCTATGCCTTTACCGCGAACTGCATGTGCATGATGGTGACCGGCAACCACAACGTGTTGATCACCAACCCGCGGGATATTCCCGGCTTCATCAAGGAACTGGGCAAGTGGCGGTTCACGGCCTTGCTGGGCCTGAACACCCTGTTCGTCGCGCTGATGAACCACCCGGGCTTCCGCCAGCTCGACTTCTCGGCGCTGAAAGTCACCAACTCGGGCGGCACCGCGCTGGTCAAGGCCACTGCCGAGCGCTGGGAAAGCCTGACCGGCTGCCGCATCGTCGAAGGCTACGGCCTGACCGAAACCTCGCCGGTGGCCAGCACCAACCCCTATGGCCAGCTGGCGCGCCTGGGCACGGTGGGCATCCCGGTGGTGGGCACCGCCTTCAAGGTGATCGACGATGACGGCAACGAGCTGCCGCTGGGCGAGCGGGGCGAGCTTTGCATCAAGGGCCCACAGGTGATGAAGGGCTATTGGCAGCAGCCCGAGGCCACGGCGCAGGCCCTGGATGCAGACGGCTGGTTCAGGACCGGCGATATTGCGGTGATCGACCCCGACGGCTTCACCCGCATCGTCGATCGCAAGAAGGACATGATCATCGTCTCCGGGTTCAACGTGTACCCCAACGAGATCGAGGACGTGGTCATGGGCCACCCCAAGGTGGCCAATTGCGCAGCCATCGGCGTGCCGGACGAGCATTCCGGCGAGGCGGTGAAGCTGTTCGTGGTGCCGCGCGAGGGCGGGTTGAGCGTGGATGAGCTGAAGGCTTACTGCAAGGCCAACTTCACAGGCTACAAGGTGCCCAAGCACATCGTGTTGCGCGACTCGTTGCCGATGACGCCGGTGGGCAAGATCCTGCGGCGGGAGCTGCGTGATATAGCTTGATACCGGGTTGGCTTGTTCGCGGGCTTGCCCGCTCCCACAGGTACTGCACAGCATTCGAGAACTGTGAGGTCCCTGTGGGAGGGCAAGCCCGCGAATGCCGTGAAACCGCTCTAACAGGCTATTTATAGCCCGATCTGTGACATTTTGGATAAATACTCTAAAAATGACCTGTATCGTTCATTGAGTCATTTTTATGACCGAGAGGCCTGTTTTGGCCTCTAGGCGACCCCTGGCAAAGCTGTTACTCTCGGCCCCGCTTTCAGATGATCCGGTTTGCAACGAGCCGTCATCCCATATCAATAATAAGCGCATCGACGCGTGAATCGAACTTCGCTGTTGCTGAAGGAGTGGGCTTCCATGATCGAACATTTTTGGAAGGATAAGTACCCAGCCGGGATTACGGCGGAAATCAATCCTGACGAATTCCCCAATATCCAGGCGGTACTCAAGCAATCCTGCCAACGCTTTGCCGACAAACCGGCCTTTAGCAACTTGGGCAAGACTATCACCTATGGCGAGCTCTATGCGCTGTCCGGGGCGTTTGCCGCCTGGCTGCAACAGCATACCGACCTCAAGCCGGGTGACCGCATTGCCGTGCAACTGCCCAACGTCCTGCAATACCCGGTAGCGGTGTTCGGCGCCATGCGTGCCGGGCTGGTCGTGGTCAACACCAACCCGCTGTACACCGCGCGGGAGATGGAACACCAGTTCAACGACTCCGGGGCCAAGGCCCTGGTGTGCCTGGCCAACATGGCCCACCTGGCCGAGAAGGTGGTGCCCAAGACCCAGGTCAGGCATGTCATCGTCACCGAAGTGGCCGACCTGCTGCCGCCACTCAAGCGCCTGCTGATCAACAGCGTGATCAAGTACGTGAAGAAGATGGTGCCGGCCTACCACCTGCCGCGTGCCGTACGCTTCAACGATGCGCTGGCGCTGGGCAAGGGCCAGCCGGTGACCGAGGCCAACCCGCAGGCCAACGACGTGGCGGTGCTGCAGTACACCGGTGGCACCACCGGCGTGGCCAAGGGCGCGATGCTGACCCACCGCAACCTGGTGGCCAACATGCTGCAGTGCCGGGCGCTGATGGGCGCGAACCTGCACGAAGGTTGCGAAATCCTCATCACGCCGTTGCCGCTGTACCACATCTACGCCTTTACCTTCCATTGCATGGCAATGATGCTGATCGGTAACCACAACGTGCTGATCAGCAACCCGCGTGACCTGCCAGCAATGGTCAAGGAACTGGGCAAGTGGAAGTTCAGCGGCTTCGTCGGCCTCAACACGCTGTTCGTTGCCCTGTGCAACAACGAGGCCTTCCGTGCCTTGGACTTCTCCACGCTGAAGATCACCCTGTCCGGCGGCATGGCCCTGCAACTGAGCGTGGCCGAACGCTGGAAAGCCGTGACCGGCTGCGCCATCTGCGAAGGTTACGGCATGACCGAGACCAGCCCGGTGGCCGCAGTGAACCCGTCGGAAGCCAACCAGGTCGGCACCATCGGTATACCGGTACCCTCGACCCTGTGCAAGGTGATCGACGACGCAGGCCACGAACTGCCGTTGGGCGAGGTAGGTGAGCTGTGCATCAAGGGCCCGCAGGTGATGAAGGGCTACTGGCAGCGCGAGGACGCCACGGCCGAGATCCTCGATAGCGAGGGTTGGCTGAAGACCGGTGATATCGCGGTGATCCAGCCGGACGGCTACATGCGCATCGTCGACCGCAAGAAGGACATGATCCTGGTCTCGGGTTTCAACGTGTACCCCAACGAACTGGAAGATGTGCTGGCGGCTCTGCCGGGCGTATTGCAGTGCGCGGCCATCGGTGTGCCGGACGAGAAGTCGGGCGAGGTGATCAAGGTGTTCGTCGTGGTCAAGCCGGGCATGACCGTGACCAAGGAGCAGGTAATGGAGCACATGCGCGCCAACGTTACCGGCTACAAGGTACCGCGCCAGATCGAGTTCCGCGACGCGCTGCCGACGACCAACGTGGGCAAGATCCTGCGCCGTGAGCTGCGTGACGAAGAGCTGAAGAAGCAGGGCCTGAAGAAGATCGCCTGATCTTCTGAATCTCTGCTGGCTTTACCGACCTCTTCGCGAGTAAACCCGCTCCCACAGGTTCTGTGCAGCTCTCAAGGGTTGTGCAATACCTGTGGGAGCGGGTTTACCCGCGAAGAGGCCGGTAAAATCAGCGCAATTTCTCCAGCATCTGGTAATACCACATCCCTGCCGCCAACAGCGGGTTCCCCAGCAGTTCCCCCATCGGCACCCGCACATGCTTGCACTGGGCAAAGGTGTCGAACTTCTCCAGCGTCCCGGTCAACGCCTCGGCCATGATCTCACCCATGATGTGGCTGGTGGCAATGCCGTGCCCCGAATAGCCCTGGCAATACCACACGTTGTCCGACAGCTTGCCCAGCTGCGGGATACGGTTGACCACGATGCCCATCGCGCAACTCCACTGGAACTCGATCGGCACGCCCTTCAACGCCGGAAAGGTGCGTTCGATGCACGGGCGCAGTTCGCCCTCGATGTCGCGTGAGTCACGGCCGGAGTAGTTGGCGCCACCGCCAAACAGCAGGCGCTTGTCGGCGGTCAGGCGGTAGTAGTCGAGGACGAAGCGGCAGTCGTAGACCGCCAGGTCCTGCGGGTTGATCTGCTCGGCCAGCTGCCCCAGCGGTGCGGTGGTGACGATGCCGCCCATGGCCGGGAAGATCTTGCCCTTGAGCTGGCGTTTCTCCAGCTTGTGATACACATCGCCGGCCAGCATCACCTGGCGCGCCTCGACCCGACCGTGGGCAGTGACCACGGCCGGGCGCGGGCCGTGGACGATGTCCAGCACCTCGGAATTCTCGAAAATCAGCGCCCCCAGGCCATGGGCGGCGCGGGCTTCGCCCAGGCACAGGTTGAGCGGGTGCAGGTGCAGGTTGCGCAGGTTCTTCAGCGCACCCAGGTACAGCGGGCTTTGCAGGTGTTCGGCCACACCGTTGCGGTCCAGCAACTGCACCTGCTCGCCCATGCCGCGGCGCCGGGCCTCGGCCTCGAATGCGCGCAGCTCATCCATGTGCGAGGGTTTCATCGCCGCATGCAGGTGGCCGCGCTTGAGGTCGCAGTCGATGCCATAACGCGCCACGCGCTGTTCGATCAGCTGGTGCCCGCGCCAGCGCAGGTGCCAGATGAAATCATCGACTTCGGCCCCCAGGCGATTGCGCATCTGCGTGCGCATGGCTTCGTCGCCCGACAGGCTGCCGGTGACCTGGCCGCCATTGCGCCCGCTGGCGCCCCAGCCAATGCGGTTGGTTTCGACGATGGCCACCTTCAGGCCACGCTCGGCCAGTTCCACCGCCGTGGCCACGCCGGTGAAGCCGCCGCCGATGATCGCCACGTCCACCTGCACCGTGCCTTTGAGCTGCGGGTACTCGGTGTGGTCGTTGAGGGTGGCGCTGTAGTAGGACGGCGCGCGCTGCGCCGGGCCTTGGTTCAATGCTGCATTCATGGGTGTTCCTTGTTATTCGGGGCTCAGGCCTGGTGCAGGTACCAGCGCCAGTCCTGTTCGCTGACTTCGGCCATGAACTGGCGGTACTCGGCGCGCTTGACCTTCAGGTATACGCCCAGGAATGCCTCGCCAAAGGCCTCGCGGGCCCAGCCGGAATGCTGCAGGGCGTCGAGCGCGGTCAGCCAGTCGGTGGGCAGGTGCTCGCTGGCCTGGGCATAGCCGTTGCCTTCCACCGGCGCGCCAGGGTCAAGCTGTTCGCGGATGCCGCGGTGGCTGGCGGCGAGGATCGCCGCCGCCGCCAGGTACGGGTTGGCGTCGGCGCCGCAGATGCGGTGTTCCACATGCCGGCTGTTGGCCGGGCCGCCCGGTACGCGCAGGCTCACGGTGCGGTTGTCCACGCCCCAGGTGGGCGCCAGCGGCGCGTAGCTGTTGGCCTGGAAGCGGCGGAACGAGGTGGCATTGGGGCAGAACAGCAACAGCGAGTCGCGCAGGTGGCGCAACATGCCGGCCACGGCCTGGCGCAGCAGCGGGGTGCCGGCCTTGTCGTCGCTGGCGAACAGGTTGTTGCCGGCGTCGTCGGCCAGGCTCAGGTGCATGTGCATGCCGGTGCCGGCCAGGTGCGCGAACGGCTTGGCCATGAAGCAGGCCTGCATGCCGTGGGCATGGGCCACGCCTTTTACCAGGCGTTTGTAGCGCACGGCCTGGTCCATCGCCTGCAGCGCGTCGCCGTGTTCGAGGGTGATTTCCACCTGGCCGGGGGCGTATTCCGAGATCGCCGTGCGGGCCGGGATGCCCTGGGCCTTGCAGGCGGCGTAGAGGTCGGCGAGGAACGGCTCGATCTGCTCCAGTTCGCGCAGGCCATAGACCTGGGTGCTGCGTGGGCGGCCGCCATCGTTGTCCAGCGCCGGTTGCGGGCGGCCCAAAGCGTCACGCTGCTGGTCGAGCAGGTAGAACTCCAGTTCGCAGGCCATCACCGGGTGGTAGCCGTCGGCCTTCAGCGCATCGATGGTGCGTAGCAGCACATGGCGTGGGTCGGCGACACTGGCGGGCAGGCCCTCGCTCGGGTGCATGCTCACCTGTATCGCGGCAGTCGGCACCCGCCGCCAGGGCAGGCGCACCAGGCTGCCTTCCAATGGGTAGGCGCGGCAGTCGATATCGCCCACGTCCCACACCAGGCCGGAGTTTTCCACATCGTCGCCGTTGAGGGTCAGGCCAAGGATGGTGCTAGGCAGCGGCCGGCCGCTCTGGTACACGGCTAGCAGCTCGTCGCGGTGCAGCAGCTTGCCGCGCGGGACGCCGTTGGCGTCGAGGATGAACAGTTCGAACAGCTCGATGTCGGGATTGTCGGCCAGGAAACGCCTGGCCTGCTCTACAGGTGCAAAGTGCATGATGGATTCGCTCATGGGCGCACGGGGCCACCGCACAGGCAGGCGGCCCAGTTGAATCAAACGGGCGGACGAAGTCCGGGTTCGGTCATGAAGGCGTGCGCGAGCCATCCGGTGGGCGGGCGTGACGGCAGTGCCACAGGGCCCAGAAGGCGAGGATGATGTGGACCAGCGGATTCTCACCGGCACGGCGCCTGGCCTTCGGCAGCGAAGGGCGGGGCGAGGGTGGGGCGAGGGGCTGGACAGGAGTCATGTCTTGGATACTCACATGCGGGCTAAGGTTGATTAAAGCAGTGAATGGCAACCTTTACGTCGCGTTTGGCTAAACATATGTGCTGTTGCAACTGGCCTCTTCGCGGGTGAACCCGCTCCCACAGGTCGCATCAAGGCTGAGGCCTGTGGGGTACCTGTGGGAGCGGGTTTACCCGCGAAGAGGCCGGCACAGGCAGCAGAAAATCAGCAAATCTGCGACAATCGCGCATCCTTCGAATGCCGATCATGAAAAAGCAGGTTCACCTGCATCACTCAAAAGCCCCATGACTGACCACGCCATCGACAAACTGCTGCAAAACCTCGACCACGCCATGCTAGCCGACCGCCATCGCCTGCGTCGGCAATTGCACGAACTGCGCAAGCGCCCCGATGAGGCGAAGCTGGCGCAATGGGTGGACAAGGTCCAGGCCTCCTGCGCCCAGGTCACCGCGCGCCAGCAGAGCGTGCCCACCGTGCGCTACGACGACAGCCTGCCGATCGCCGCCAAGCGTGACGAAATCAAGAAGGCCCTGGCCGAACACCAGGTGCTGGTGATTGCCGGCGAAACCGGTTCGGGCAAGACCACCCAGTTGCCGAAGATCTGCCTGGAACTGGGCCGTGGCAGCCATGGCATGATCGCCCACACCCAGCCACGCCGCATCGCCGCGCGCAGTGTGGCGGCGCGGGTCGCCGAAGAACTGGGCACGCCGCTGGGCGGGCTGGTCGGCTACCAGGTGCGCTTCGAGGACCAGAGCGACGCCAACACCCTGGTCAAGCTGATGACCGACGGTATCCTGCTGGCCGAAACCCAGCACGACCGCTTTCTCGAGCGCTACGACACGATCATCGTCGACGAAGCCCACGAACGCAGCCTGAACATCGATTTCCTGCTCGGCTACCTGAAGACCCTGCTGCACCGCCGCCCCGACCTGAAGCTGATCATTACCTCGGCGACCATCGACCTGGAGCGTTTCTCCAGGCACTTCGACGGTGCGCCGATCATCGAGGTGTCCGGGCGCACCTTCCCGGTGGAAACCTGGTACCGCCCGCTGACCAGCGAGCAGGACGAAGAAGGCAACCAGATCGAGGACGACCTCACCGTCGACCAGGCCATCCTCGCCACCCTGGACGAGCTGGCGCAGCACGAGCGCAGCGTCGGCAAGGGGCCGGGCGACGTGCTGATCTTCCTGCCGGGCGAGCGGGAAATCCGCGATGCCGCCGAGATCCTGCGCAAGGCGCAACTGCGCCACACCGAGATCCTGCCGCTGTACGCACGGCTGTCGCCAGCCGAACAGCAGCGCATCTTCCAGCCGCACAGCGGGCGTCGCGTAGTATTGGCCACCAACGTCGCGGAAACCTCGCTGACCGTGCCGGGCATCCGTTACGTGATCGACACCGGCACCGCCCGCATCAGCCGCTACAGCTACCGCGCCAAGGTCCAGCGCCTGCCGATCGAGGCCGTGTCGCAGGCCAGTGCCAACCAGCGTAAAGGCCGCTGTGGCCGGGTCGAACCGGGCATCTGTGTGCGCCTGTACAGCGAAGAGGATTTCAACAGCCGACCGGCGTTCACCGACCCGGAGATCCTGCGCACCAACCTGGCGGCGGTGATCCTGCAGATGCTCCACCTGCGCCTGGGGGCGATCGATGCCTTCCCGTTCATCGAGCCGCCGGATGGCAAGGCCATCAGCGACGGTTTCAACCTGCTGCAGGAGTTGTCGGCGGTCAACCGCGAGAACCAGCTGACCCCGATCGGCCGCCAGTTGGCGCGCCTGCCGATCGACCCGCGGCTGGGCCGCATGCTGCTCGAAGGTGCACGCCTGGGCAGCCTGCAGGAAGTGCTGATCGTGACCAGTGCGCTGTCGGTGCAGGACCCGCGCGAGCGGCCGCCGGAGCGCCAGCAGGCCGCCGACCAGGCGCACGCGCAATGGAAGGACGTGGACTCCGATTTCGCTGCGCTGGTCAATCTCTGGCGTGGCTTCGAAGAGCAACGCCAGGCGCTGACCGCCAACCCGCTGCGCAACTGGTGCCGCAAGAACTTCCTCAATTACCTGCGCCTGCGCGAATGGCGCGATGCCCATCGCCAGCTGGCGCTGATCTGCCGCGACCTGCAGTTGACGGTGAACAAGGAACCATCCGACTACCCGAAAATGCACAAGGCCATTCTCAGCGGGCTGCTCAGCCAGATCGGCCAGAAGACCGAGGAAGGCGACTACCAGGGTGCGCGCCAGCGACGCTTCTGGGTCCACCCGTCCTCGGGCCTGGGCCGCAAGCGCCCGCAGTGGGTAATGGCTGCCGAACTGGTCGAGACCACCAAGCTGTATGCGCGCATGGTCGCCAAGATCGAGCCGGACTGGATCGAGCCGCTGGCTGGCCACCTGGTCAAGAAGAACCACTTCGAACCGCACTGGGAGAAGAAGCGCGGGCAGGTGGTGGCCTATGAGCAGATCACCCTGTACGGCCTGATCCTGGTCGGCCGCCGGCCGGTGCATTTCGGCCCGATCGACCCGGTCACCTCGCGCGAGCTGTTCATCCGCGAAGGCCTGGTCGGCGGCGAAATCCAGTCCCGGGCCAAGTGCCTGGCGGCCAACAAGCGCCTGCTCGAACAGCTCGACGAACTGGAGGCCAAGGCGCGCCGTCGCGACATCCTCGCCGACGAAGAAACCCTGTACGCCTTCTACGAAGCGCGCCTGCCGGCGGAAATCCACCAGACCGCGACCTTCGACAGCTGGTACCGCATGGGCAGCCAGAAGGACGCCAACCTGCTGATCATGCGCGAGGAAGACGTGCTGGCCCGCGAAGCCAGTGAAGTGACCGCCGCGCAGTACCCCGACAGCCTGCAGCTGGGTGACCTGCGCCTGCCGCTGAGCTACCACTTCGAGCCCGGCCATCCGCGTGATGGTGTGACCGTGCGGGTGCCGGCACCGCTGCTGCCGAGCCTGCCGGGCGAGCGCCTGGAGTGGCTGGTGCCGGGCCTGCTGGAAGCCAAGTGCGTGGCGTTGGTACGCAACCTGCCCAAGGCCTTGCGCAAGAACTTCGTGCCAGTGCCGGACTTCGTCAAGGCCTCGCTGGCGCGCATGACCTTCGGCCAGGGCGCGCTGCCGCAGGCCCTGGGCCAGGAGCTGCTGCGCATGACCGGTGCGCGGGTGCCCGACGAGGCCTGGGACGAGTCGGTCAACCTGGTCGAAGGCCACCTGCGCATGAACATCGAAGTGGTTGATGGGCAGGGCAAGTTCCTGGGTGAAGGCCGCGACCTGGCCGAGCTGACCGCGCGCTTTGCTGCTGCCAGCCAGGCTGCGCTGGCCGTGCCGCGCGACGCCAGCAGCGAACAGCCGGTGCAGGCCAAGGCCTTCAGCGAGGTCAAGCAAACTGCCCAGCAGAACATTGCTGGCCTGTCGATGACCGTGTACCCGGCGTTGGTGGAAGATAACGGCAGCGTCCGCGAAGGGCGTTTCTCGACCCAGGCCGAAGCCGAGTTCCAGCACCGCCGCGCCTTGCAACGCCTGCTGCTGCAGCAGTTGGCCGAACCGGCCAAATTCCTGCGCGGCAAGCTGCCGGGGCTGACCGAACTGGGCCTGTTGTATCGCGAACTGGGCCGCGTCGAGGCATTGGTCGAAGATATTCTGCTGGCAAGCCTGGACAGCTGCATCCTCGACGGCGAACAGCCGCTGCCGCGCGACGGTGCTGCATTGGCCGGGCTGGCGGAACGCAAGCGCGGCAGTTGGGCCGAACATGCCGAGCGTCTGGCCCGCCAGACCCTGGAAGTGCTGAAGCTGTGGCATGGCTTGCAGAAGCGTTTCAAGGGCAAGATCGACCTGAGCCAGGCCGTGGCGCTGAACGATATCAAGCAACAGCTGGGCAACCTGGTGTACCCGGGCTTCGTGCGCGAAACCCCCGCAACCTGGTTCAAGGAATTGCCGCGCTACCTCAAGGCGGTGGAGCTGCGCCTGGAGAAGCTGGGCGCGCAGGTGCAGAAGGACCGGGTGTGGAGCGGCGAGCTGAGCAACCTGTGGGCACAGTACAAGGCGCGTGCCGACAAGCATGCCCAGGAGGGCAAGCGCGACGAGCAACTGACCGTCTACCGCTGGTGGCTGGAAGAATATCGGGTATCGCTGTTTGCCCAGCAGTTGGGGACCAAGGTGCCGATTTCCGACAAACGTTTGAGCAAACAGTGGAGCCAGGTGGAGGGCTAAACTTCCCTGTTTGTGGCACTATTAGGGCAATTTGGGGTCGCGTTGCGACCCTTCGCGGGCGAGCCCGCTCCCACAGGCGCAGCGCATGAGGGAGCAGCTTTGCCTTTGAATTGGCACTAAAGTGCCATTAACTTGCCATATTCCAGCCAGCGCCCCGTGGCGATGGCCTTTGACCAGAGGAACGACCGTGCATAACGTCGTGATCAGCGGCACCGGGCTGTACACCCCGGCCCAGAGCATCTCCAACGAAGAACTGGTAGCCTCCTTCAATACCTGGGCGCAGCAGTTCAACCAGGACAACGCCGCGGCTATCGAGCGCGGTGAGATCGAAGCGGCGCCATTGTCCGACGCCGCCTTCATCGAAAAGGCTTCGGGCATCAAGAGCCGCTTCGTCATGGACAAGGCCGGCATCCTCGACCCGCAACGCATGAAGCCACGCCTGCCAGAGCGCTCCAACGACGAGCCGTCGGTGCTCTGCGAAATGGCCGTGGCCGCTGCGCGCCAGGCCCTGGAACGCGCCGGCCGCAGCGCGGCCGACGTCGACGGAGTGATCGTCGCCTGTTCCAACCTGCAGCGTCCGTACCCGGCCATCGCCATCGAAGTGCAACAGGCATTGGGCATCCAAGGTTTCGCCTTCGACATGAACGTGGCCTGCTCATCGGCCACCTTCGGCATCCAGACCGCTGCCAACAGCGTGGCCCTGGGCCAGGCACGTGCGGTGCTGATGGTCAACCCGGAGGTGTGCACCGGGCACCTGAACTTCCGTGACCGCGACAGCCACTTCATTTTTGGTGACGCCGCTACAGCAGTGCTGCTCGAGCGTGCCGACCAGGCGACCTCGGCGCACCGGTTCGAGATTGTCAGCAGCAAGTTGTGGACCAAGTTCTCCAACAACATCCGCAACAACTTCGGCTTCCTCAACCGCGCGGCGGAAGAAGGGGAAGGTGCAGCGGACAAGCTGTTCATCCAGGAAGGCCGCAAGGTGTTCCGCGAAGTGTGCCCGAAGGTGGCCGAACTGATCGGTGAACATCTGCAGGAAAACGGGCTGCAGCCGAGCGATGTGAAGCGCTTCTGGCTGCACCAGGCGAACCTCAGCATGAACCAGCTGATCGTCAAGAAACTGCTGGGGCGTGAAGTGGCCGAGGAAGACGCACCGGTGATTCTAGACCGTTATGCCAACACCAGCTCGGCGGGCTCGGTGATTGCCTTCCACCTGTACCAGGACGACCTGGCCAAGGGCTCGCTTGGCGTGTTGAGCTCGTTTGGTGCGGGGTATTCGATTGGCAGCGTGATCCTGCGCAAGCGCTGATTCATCGGGCGCCCGTTCCGGCCTTTTCGCGGGTGAACCCGCTCCCACAGGTTCGGCACAGCTTTTGAGCACTGCACGGTACCTGTGGGAGCGGGTTTACCCGCGAAGAGGCCGGCACATTTCTGTCAGGCAGAAAAAAAGCGGGAAACGCCGGATGGGGTCGGCATTTCCCGCTTCAGGTGAAGCGCAACCGGTGTTGCTTAGAACTTGGCTTCCAGGTCGACCTGCAGGGTATCGACATCGGCATCGCTGTTGGGCAATTGCGACAGGTCGGTCTTGGCCATCAGGTAGGCTGCGCCCAGCGAGAAGTTCTTGTCGATTTCATAACCGACCTTGAACTTGTGCCCGCGCGAACCGGTGAAGCCGTTGCCAAAGTCCGAGTCGGTGAACAGGCTGACCACCGCGTTACGCTGCACGTCGCGGTAGTTGTAGTCCAGGCTCCAGGCGCCGAGCTTGGTTTTCAGGCCCGCCAACCAGGCCTGGTCTTCGCCGTCGGTGCTTTCGGTGTTCTTCACATACTGGCCGTAAGCCGACAGCGGGATGGCAAAGCCGGTGAAGTCCAGCTGGCCGAAGCCTTCCACCAGGTTGAACTCGTTGGTGGTGTTGCCGAACGACTGCAGGATGGTGGCTTCCTTGTCATTGTCGTAGCCATAGATACTGGCACCAACGGTTAGCTTGAGCGCGTCTGCCGGGGCGAACTTGGCGCCCAGCTGGCCGTGATAGACCTGTGCGTCATGCTTGTACTGCACACCGTCGCCATCGACGTTGTCCTTGAGCGTGTACTGGCCGGCGCTGGCGAACACTTCGGCACCGCCCAGGTCGGTCTTGTAGGTAGCGGCCACGCCTTCCGGGTTGATGTCGCTGTCCCAGATGATGTCGCCCATGCTCACCCACGGCTGCGCCATCTTGCCGCCAATCAGGTGCAGGTTGGGGACGGCGGTCGGGTGCCAGTCGAGGTAGGCCTGGTCGACCCACAGCGACTTCTTGTCGAAGTAGTTGTCGAAGCTCTGGTTGGTCGAGCGGCGGTCGGCACTGCTGCCGGTGGCGATACGGATGCCCGCGTCCACCTGCGGGTTGATTTCGCTGTAGAAGCCGACACGCGCACGCACGCGCTGGCGGTCCTGGTTGCCGCTGCTGCTGTTCGGGTTGTCGACGTTGACGTCTTCGTAACGCAGGCGCACGTCACCCTTGACCTGGGTCTTGGCGGCCCATGCCACTTTCTGTTCAAAGGAGCTCATCCGGTCGGACTGAGCTTTCTGAGCGGCCTTTTCCTTGGTTTCCTGAGCCAGGTCTGCCTGCAGTTCGTTGTACTGCGCCTGGTTGATCGAGCCATTGGCGCGGAGCATTTCGAGCAGCTTGGCGTCGACAGCTGCACTGGCCGGAGTACTCAGAGCCAGCATCATGCCGGTGAGGCTCACTCCGGTAAGTGTAGAAACAAGACGCATAAGGTTCTCCCTGTTGAATAAGATGGGGGAGGCTCAGGCGCCCGCCCCTGTATTGGCATGTCTTCGGAAAGGGCCTGAATAGACAGGTTCTGGGGTTCCGGAAAACAGGCGCAAGTATTGCGGGGGCGAATGACAGATTAATGTCGAATTAGTGGCACTGCGGTTAAGTAATTGAGAATAAAAGGATCGCCACGGCCTTGGTGAATTGAGTGGCGGGCCTTCCTTGGGGATACTGGGTACCTTGAAACAGCGAGTCGAAACCGTGACCAGCCTGTACAGCCTTGCTCATCTGCGTGACCTGCCGGCGGCTACCTGGGATGCCTTGGTGCCGCCCGGCCAACCGTTCCTGCGCCATGCGTTTCTCAGTGCCATGGAGGACAGCGGCAGCGTCGCGCGCCACACCGGCTGGGCCGCCGAGCACCTGGTGCTGGAGCGTGACGGGCAGGTGAGAGCGCTGCTGCCGGCGTACCGCAAGTGGCATTCGTTTGGCGAGTACGTGTTCGACCATGGTTGGGCCGATGCCTGTGAGCGGGCCGGCATCGCCTACTACCCCAAGCTGCTCGGTGCCGTGCCGTTCAGCCCGGTCAGCGGCCCGCGCCTGCTGGCCGGCGAGCCTGCCGATGGCCTGCTGATGCTGCAGGCATTGCCGGAGTACCTGGGCAAGGGCGGGTTGTCCGGGGCGCACATCAACTTCACCGACCCGCAGCTGGATGCGCAGATGGCCGGGGTGCCGGGCTGGATGGAGCGGCTGGGTTGCCAGTTCCACTGGCGCAACCATGGCTACCGTGACTTCCAGGACTTCCTCGACAGCCTCAGCTCACGCAAGCGCAAGCAGATGCGCAAGGAGCGTGAGCAGGTAGCCGGGCAGGGCATCGATTTTCGCTGGTACCACGGCGCTGAGCTGGACCAGGCGCAGTGGGACTTCGTCTACCGCTGCTACGCCAACACCTACGCGGTGCGCCGGCGAGCGCCTTACCTGACGCGCGAGTTCTTCAGCTTGCTGGCCGAGCGCATGCCCGAGGCACTGCGCGTGGTGATGGCACGGCAAGCCGGGCGGGATGTGGCGATGGCCTTGAGCCTGGTGGGCGGCGACAGCCTGTTCGGGCGTTACTGGGGCTGCCTGGATGAGTTCGACCGGTTGCATTTCGAGACCTGTTTCTACCAGGGCATGGACTTTGCCATTGCCGAGGGCCTGCAGCGCTTCGATGCTGGGGCACAGGGCGAGCACAAGCTGATACGCGGGTTCGAGCCGGTGCTGACGCGGTCGTGGCACTACCTGCTGCACCCGGGTTTGCGCCGGGCGGTGGAAGATTTCCTGGCGCAGGAGCGGGATGGGGTGCGGGCGTATGCCGAGGAGGCCCGGGGGATGCTGCCCTATCGCCGGGACTGATCCATTCATATTGCCTGTGCCGGCCATTTTGCGGGTGAACCCGCTCCCACAGGTACTGCACAGGCCGTGAAATGTGTGCGGTCCCTGTGGGAGCGGGTTTACCCGCGAAGAGGCCGGTGCAGGAGTCAGTCGACCCCGACAAAGCCCCCGGTCTGGTGATGCCACAACCGGGCATACAGCCCTTGCTGCGCGAGCAGTTCACTGTGGCTGCCACTCTCGACGATGCGCCCGTTGTCCAGCACCACCAGCCGGTCCATTCGCGCGATGGTCGACAGCCGGTGGGCAATAGCGATCACTGTCTTGCCCTGCATCAGCGTCTCCAGGCTTTCCTGGATGGCGGCCTCGACTTCCGAGTCCAGCGCCGAGGTCGCTTCGTCCATGATCAGGATCGGTGCATTCTTCAACAGCACCCGGGCAATGGCGATGCGCTGGCGCTGCCCGCCAGACAACTTCACCCCGCGCTCGCCGACATGGGCATCGAAGCCGGTGCGGCCCAGCGCATCCGACAGCTGCGGGATGAACTCGTCAGCCCGCGCCCGGCGCACCGCTTCGAGCAGCTCGGCTTCGCTGGCACCCGGGCGACCGTACAGCAGGTTGTCGCGAATCGAGCGGTGCAGCAGCGAGGTGTCCTGGGTGATCATGCCAATCTGCGCGCGCAGGCTGGCCTGGCTGACCTGGGCGATGTCCTGGCCGTCGATGAGGATGCGCCCGCCCTGCACGTCGTACAGCCGCAGCAGCAGGTTGACCAGGGTCGACTTGCCCGCCCCGGACGGGCCGATCAGGCCGATCTTCTCGCCCGGGCGAATGTCCAGGTTCAGCCCTTCGATCACGTTGGCCGCCTGGCCATAGTGGAAATCCACGTCATCGAAGCGTACCGCGCCGCGGCTGACCTGCAGCGCCGGTGCGTCGGGCGGGTCGGTGACGGTGACCGGCTGGGCGATGGTCTGCAGGCCGTCCTGGACCATGCCGATGTTCTCGAAGATGCCGTTGACCACCCACATGATCCAGCCCGACATGTTGACGATGCGGATCACCAGGCCGGTGGCCAGGGCGATGGCGCCGACCGTGATCAGCGACTGGCTCCACAGCCACAGCGCCAGGCCTGTGGTGGTGACCACCAGCAGGCCGTTGAGGGTGGTGATGACCACGTCCATGCTGGTGACCACGCGCGCCGCCAGCTGGGTTTTCTCGGTCTGTTCGCTGATCGCTTCACGGGCGTATTGCTGTTCGTGGTCGGTGTGGGCGAACAGCTTGAGGGTGGCGATGTTGGTGTAGCCATCGACGATACGGCCCATCAGCTTGGAGCGCGCGTCGGAGGAAACTACCGAGCGTTCCTTCACCCTGGGCACGAAGTAGAACAGCGCGGCGATATAGCCGACGATCCACAGCAGCAGGGGCAGCATCAGGCGCCAGTCGGCTTCGGCGAACAGCACCAGCGAAGTGATGGCGTAGATCAGCACATGCCACAGTGCATCCACCGCCTGCACGGCGGAGTCACGCAACGAGTTGCCGGTCTGCATGATGCGCTGGGCGATACGCCCGGCGAAGTCGCTCTGGAAGAAGTTCAGGCTCTGCTTGAGCACGTAGGTGTGGTTCTGCCAGCGGATCAGGCTGGTCATGCCGGGGGTGATGGTCTGGTGCACCAGCAGGTCGTGCAGGCCGAAGAACAACGGCCGCAGCAGCAGGATGACCACCAGCATCCAGATCAGCTCGCCACTGTGCTCACTGAAGAAGTTGGCGTTGGGCGTGCCCTGGGCCAGGTCGATGATGCGGCTGAGGTAGCTGAACATCGCCACCTCGATCAGCGAGGCGAACAGGCCGACCACCAGCAGGGCCAGGAAGCTTGGCCAGACCTGGCGCAGGTAATACAGGTAGAACGGCCATACCCGGCTGGGGGGCGCTTCGCTCGGTGCGTCGCGAAAAATGTCGATCAGTTGCTCGAAACGGCGGTACAGCATGGGTGACGACACTCCTGTTCCATCCGACACCAGGCGGTTTCACGTCCCTGTGAAGCCCTGCGGTCAGTCGATGCGTTTGGCCGACTTGATGTACACCGGGTCGGCCGGTACATCGCGCATGCCTTTCTTGATGGTGGTCGGCGAGTTGACGATCTGGTCGACCACTTCCATGCCCTTGGTCACCTTGCCGAACACGGCATAACCGGCGTCACGGCCCGGGTTGAGGAAGTCGTTGTCGGCTACGTTGATGAAGAACTGGCTGGTGGCCGAGTTCGGGTCCGAGGTGCGCGCCATCGACAAGGTGCCGCGGGTGTTCTGCAGGCCGTTGCTGGCTTCGTTCCTGATCGGGTCCTTGGTGGGTTTCTGCACCATCTGCTCAGTGAACCCGCCGCCCTGGACCATGAAGCCCGGGATCACGCGGTGGAAGATGGTGTTGTTGTAGAAGCCGCTGTCGACATAGCTGAGGAAGTTCTTGGTACTGATCGGCGCCTTCTCGGCATTCAGCTCGATTTCAACCTGGCCGAAGCTGGTGTCCAGCACGACGTGCGGGGTCTTGTCGGAGGCCATGACGCTGGTGGCAAAGGCGACCGAGCAGGCGGTGAGCAGAAGTTTTTTCAGCATGGGCTCAAAGATCCTTGAGAGGTGGAAGCGGCTGCTAGGAATTGCAGCAGGGTCTGGTTGAAGACCTCGGGTTGATCGAGGGGCGTAGCGTGCCGGGAATCGTCGATGACCACCAGCCTGGCGTGGGGCATCAGGGCGACATAGCGTTGTTTCAGTTGTATCGGCGTGTAATCGTGGTCGGCGGCGATCACCAGGGTAGGACAGTGAATCTGCCCGATGCGTTCCTGCACGCCCCAGTCGACGATGGCGTCGAAGCTCTTGAGATAGGCGCGTTTGTCGTTGCGTGCCCAGCGTTTGGCCATTTCCTGGCGCAGTTCGGCCTGCTGGGGCTTGGGGAACAGCCGTTCGGCCAGGCCCTTGCCGACGGTTTCGACACTGAGCAGGCGCGCCAGGCCCCAGCGTTTCAACCACCAGATCCAGTCACTGCGGGTGCGGCGCTTGACCTCGGGGGCGCTGTTGACGATGCACAGGCTGCGCAGCCATTGTGGATGGTCGACGGCGAACTGGAAGCCGACCATGCCGCCCATGGACAGGCCGACGAAGTGCACCGGGCCGGTATCCAGGTGTTCGAGCAGGGCCAGCAGGTCGGCACTGAAGGTGGCGATCTGGTAGCCGTCGCGGGGCTTGTCGGAACGGCCATGGCCGCGGATGTCCATCAGGATGACCTGGTAGTGGCGGCTGAGCGCCGGCACCTGCATCTCCCAGTCCTGGCAGCTGGAGCCCAGGCCATGCAACAGCACCAGCGGTTCGCCTTGGCCATGGACCTGGTAATGCAGTGCGCATCCTTCGTGTTCGAAATAGGCCATGGGCGCGGTCCTCTCAGGCTTGGGCGGGGGCTGCGAAGGGCACGTCCAGTGGCGCGGTGTCGAAATTGCGCAGCAGGTCGATGAGGATCTGCGTCGCCGGGCCCAGGGTCTTCTCTTTGCTGGAGTAAAGGTAGAACAGTGGGTGGCGGCTGCCACCCTGGTCCAGCGGCAACGGCTTGAGCACACCTTCGCGCAGCTCGCGCTCGATCATGTGCCGGGGCAGCCAGGCGAAGCCCAGGCCACTGCTGACGAAGGTGGCGGCGGTGCCCAGGCTGCCGACTGTCCAGCGCTGCTCGGCACCCAGCCAGCCGACATCGCGCGGCTGGGCGCGGCCGGAGTCGCGGATCACCACCTGCAACTGGCTTTCCAGGTCCTGGAAGGTGAGCTCGCGGCCCAGGCGGTGCAGGCTGTGTTCCGGGTGGGCGACGGCGACGAACTCCACCGCGCTCAGTTCGGCACCCAGGTAGCCGCCGATGCTGTAGCTGCTGATGGCCAGGTCGGCGATGCCTTCGTGCATCACTTCCTCGACCCCGGACAGTACTTCTTCACGCAGGCGCACCCGGCAGCCACGGCTCTGCGGCATGAACGCGGCCAGGGCGCGCACCAGGCGGGCGCTGGGGTAGGCGGCGTCGACCACCAGGCGCACCTCGGCTTCCCAGCCCTGCTCCATGTGGTGGGCGAGGTCTTCGAGCTGGCTGGCCTGCTTGACCAGGTGGCGCGAACGGCGCAGCAGCACATTGCCAGCCTCGGTGAGCACGGCCTTGCGGCCATCGATACGCAGCAGCGGCACGCCCAGTTGCTCCTGCATGCGCGCCACGGTGTAGCTGACCGACGACTGTGAGCGGTGCAAAGCCTCGGCGGCCTGGGCAAACCCGCCGTGATCGACCACTGCCTGCAGGGTTCGCCACTGGTCAAGGGTTACGCGCGGCGCTTTCATGTTTCGCTCCTGTTGTCCTAAGCTGCGCTCTTTCAAGGAGAGCGGCCCATGAAGAAATGTTGTGCGGCAATACTGATGTGCCTGCCCCTCGGGGCCATGGCTTATCCCATCGATGTGGAAAAGGAACTGACCGGGGTCAAGCTCGACTACACCGCCTACGACACGGCTTACGACATTGGCGCCATCACCCTGAACAACTATGGGCAGGTGCCGGCTGCATGCAAGGTCACCTTCCGCAATGGCCCGGAGGCGCCCCGGGTGCGGCGGGTGAACGTACCGGCCGGTAAAAGCGTCGATGTCACCGCCAAGTTCAACCGGCAGATCATCAAGCTACGGATCGCCTTGAACTGCAACGCGGAATAAACTGATAAATCGATTGATTGAACCCACTTTTTACGCTTTTTTATCGATAGGTCAAGCCTTAATCTCACCTCCATCGAATCGCAACCCTTTTTGCCGATGGAGGCACCCCATGTCCCGCGTACTGATCATCGAAAGCAGCGCCCGTCAGCAGGATTCCGTTTCCCGTCAGCTGACCCGTGATTTCATCCAGCAATGGCAGGCCGCCCACCCGGCCGACCAGATCAGCGTGCGTGACCTGGCGGTGAACCCGGTGCCGCATCTGGACGCCAACCTGCTGGGTGGCTGGATGAAGCCCGAAGAGCAGCGCAGCGCCGCCGAGCTGGAGGCCCTGGCCCGCTCCAACGAGCTGACCGATGAACTGCTCGCCGCTGACGTGCTGGTGATGGCTGCGCCGATGTACAACTTCACCATCCCCAGTACGCTGAAGGCCTGGCTGGACCACGTGCTGCGTGCCGGCATCACCTTCAAGTACACCCCCACCGGCCCACAGGGCTTGCTGACAGGCAAGCGTGCCATTGTCCTGACGGCCCGTGGCGGCATCCACGCCGGCGCCAGCAGCGACCACCAGGAACCGTACCTGCGCCAGGTCATGGCCTTCATCGGCATTCACGATGTCGACTTCATCCACGCCGAAGGCCTGAACATGAGCGGCGAGTTCCACGAGAAAGGCGTGAACCAGGCCAAGGCCCGGCTGGCCGCGGTCGCCTGAGGCGCAACGAATTCCCAACCCTGACACCTGGTTTTGCTCCTTTGGGTGTAGCTGCCCGGCCATTGGCCGGGCTTTTTTATGTCTGTGCACATGCGCTCTGCTCTGGCTCTGTGTAGGAGCGGCCTTGTGTCGCGATGGGGTGCGAAGCAGCCCCCAGGATCTCAGCACAGCAGCACAAATCGCCGGGGCTGCTTCGCACCCCATCGCGACGCAAGGCCGCTCCTACAAAGACCGCATGCGCTGCCGTCCTTACATTCCTCATGGTTGAACTCATTCGCCACAACCCGCTAAGGTCGCGCCCTTGATCCACGAGAGGCACCCATGGGCTACCTGATAATCGTCGCGCTGATCCAGGCGTTTTCCTTCAGCCTGATCGGCGAGTACCTGGCCGGGCACGTCGACAGCTACTTCGCCGTGCTCGCGCGCGTGGTGCTGGCTGGCCTGGTGTTCCTGCCACTGACCCGCTGGCGCCAGGTCGAACCACGCTTCATGCGCTCGATGCTGCTGATCGGCGCGTTGCAGTACGGCATCACCTACGTCTGCCTGTACCTCAGCTTCCGTGTGCTTACCGTCCCGGAGGTGCTGCTGTTCACCATCCTCACGCCATTGCACGTGACCCTGATCGAAGATGCCATGAACCGCCGCTTCAACCCCTGGGCCCTGGTGGCAGCGCTGGTGGCGGTGGCCGGCGCTGCGGTGATCCGCTTCGACACCATCAGCGGCGAGTTCTTCATCGGCTTCCTGCTGCTGCAACTGGCCAACTTCACCTACGCCGCCGGCCAGGTGCTGTACCGCCACCTGGTCGCACGCCACCCCAGCGACCTGCCGCACTACAAGCGCTTCGGCTACTTCTATCTGGGCGCGCTGATCGTGGTGTTGCCAGCGTTCCTGCTGTTCGGCAACGCCCAGCACCTGCCGAGCACCGACGTGCAGTGGCTGGTGTTGCTGTTCCTCGGCCTGTGCCCGACGGCACTGGGCCTGTACTGGTGGAACAAGGGCGCCTGCCTGGTTTCCGGCGCGACGCTGGCGGTGATGAACAACCTGCATGTGCCGGTTGGGTTGCTGCTGAACCTGCTGATCTGGAACCAGCACGAGCCATTGGGCCGGCTGTTGCTCGGCGGGGCGGTGATCCTGGCGTCGGTGTGGATGAGCCGCCTGGGTAGCCTGCCGTTATCAGGCAAGGCATGGCGCCGCTAGCTATGACACGTTCGTTACTGGGCCCGAAACCCGTCGGTGGCTACCCGATAATCAAAAAAATAAAAACCGGAGACCGGCGTGAAGCTAGAAACGCGAAGTATCGAATTTGTCCCACACGCTGAGCGTTATGGTACGCCCAAACGGTTGTTCACCATCTGGTTCAGCTCCAACTTCCAGATCACCGCCCTGATGGTCGGCACCCTGGGCGTCGCCTCGGGGCTGAGCCTGGGCTGGACCTTGCTCGGCCTGTTGGTCGGCAACCTGATCGGCACCGTGTTCATGGCCGCGCACTCTGCCCAGGGCCCGCACCTGGGCGTGCCCCAGATGATCCAGAGCCGGGCCCAGTTCGGCGTCCACGGTGCGGCGCTTCCGCTGTTGGTGATGGTCACCGCCGCCGTCCTGTTCCTCGCCGCCAGCGGCGTGCTGATGCGCAATGCCCTGCAGGCCCTGGTGCCGATGAGCGATGACCAGGCCATCGTGGTGGTCGGGGTACTCACCTTTGTCATCGGCTTTGTCGGCTACGAACTCATCCACCGCCTGGGGGCCTGGATGAGCCTGTTGTCCACGCTGGTGTTTGCCGGCGCCCTGGTGCTGATCCTGCTGCACCCTGGCGACATGGCAACCACGACGGCGGTGAGTACCGGCTTTTCGTTCACCGCATTCAACCTGATCGTGGCCCAGTCGGCCTCATGGACGCTGGGCTATGGCCCCTATGTGGCCGACTATTCGCGTTACCTCCCGGCCAACGTCAACCCGCGCGCGACGTTCTGGGCCACCTACTGCGGTTGTGCGCTGGGCTCCTTCGCCATGATGGCACTGGGCGCGCTGGTGGCCGTGGAACTGCCGTCGGCCCTGGGCCATGACCCGGCCACAGCCATCGCCGCCTTGTTTGGCCCGTGGGCGCCGTTGGCGCTGGCAGTGATCGCGCTGGGGGTGATCCAGTACAACGTCCTGTGTCTGTACAGCGCCTACATGTCGTCGGTCACCATCTTTGGCGCGTTCAAGACCATCCGCCGCGTGACTGCGACGGCCAAGGCGTTGGTAATGGCTGGCCTGACCGCAGCGGCAACGGTGATTGCCATCGCCACCCAGTACAATTTCGATACGTTCTTTGCCGACATCCTGATCGGCCAGCTATACCTGCTGATCCCATGGAGCGCGATCAACCTGGTGGATTACTACTGGGTGTGCCGTGGCGACTATGATGTTGGGGCGCTGTATGACGCCAAGGGGCGGTACGGCTGCTTCAATCGTCGGAGCCTGGCGGTGTATGCGGTTTCGATCATCGGTACCATCCCGTTCATGAAGCTGTCGTTCTACACGGGCTTCGTGGCTGAGTGGCTGGGGGCGGACATTAGCTGGGCGATGGGGCTGATCCTGGCTGGGGCGCTGTATTGCATGGTCCACGGCCGTGAGAACAAGCCATTGTTGGCAACCAAGGAATGCGCTTCCCTGACGCGGCCTTGAGAAGGGAAGGGGGCTGCATAGCAGCCCCGGTCGTTCATTTCCTCAAGCCGGTGCGGCGTTCGGTTCTGGCGTCGCACGCCCGCCAGACCAGCCCTTATATCAAGCACGAGCCTTCTTGAACCTGGCGAGATTCGGTTTTGCTATGGTTATCAATTGAGCGCTCAATCACACCAAACCCTCGACTACAGACTTGCACAGCGGCAGACGGACAGCGGCGATCAAGAGCCTGATCCAGTCGAAGCGTGAATGGATACGATCCAACTATTTACAACATGTACTCACGCGGCTGCCGAAGCAGCTGGGCGAGTAAAATGATTGAGTTGCAGCATAAGTGGGTAAGGGCTAGACAAGTCCTAGAGCCGTTTTTCCATAACGATGGTGCGCTCTACCCCATAAAACTCGTCGCGAATTCTCTGATAACCCAAAGCGGCATAAAACTTTTCTGCTGTAATCGACGATGCCACACGTACAGTGCCAACACCGGCGCGGACAGCGGTTGCATGAATGACCTTCATCAAATGCCGTCCGACACCGACTTTTTGGTGAGCCGGGTCAACGAAAACACTTCTGACTACGTCAGCGTCGAGACCGGCAGTGCCTATAATTTTTTCGCCAAGTAAAGCCACGAAGACCATACGCTTAGTCAGTTGTGCTGTCACGACTTCAAGAGAAAAGCTTCGCTCAACCTGAGCGATCACATCAGGTGGGTAATCCTGTGAGTTTGACTCACGCAGTGCGGCTAAAGCTACTCGGCTAATCGCTGCTGCATCTTTGCTCGTGGCCGGGCGAATGTGATATTCCATGCTGAGACCTCAATGCCAAAGAATCATAGCTTAGCCCATCGCAATGTGCCTTCTCCTGACGCTTCGTCATTACTTTTTTCGGAGCTTAACAATTGAAATGGCGTTCTATTGGGCTCTAAAATATATGATGGGAGTTACGCCTTTTTCTTTCTTTTTTTCTCAACGTCTCTTTCGTGTTTAGATATGTAGATCCTAGGGGTGAGTCCATGGCTTTTGACTAATTTATGCCAGGATTCTACAGCTAGAAGGAATTGGATAGAGTTTACATCGGTTATTTTTTCTACAATGTCTTCAAATACAAACCAAAGAGCGGCGCTGTTGAATTCCTTGTCAAATTTGATTGTCTTGTTTTTTATTAAGGTGATAGCGTCCCGGGATTGCTCGATATTGTAGATTAGTTCTGGTTTTTTCTTGGAGATTTTTACCGATATTATTTCGCCGTTATTGTAGAGGTCGGCAACTTCTACCTGGTAGTTCCGCCTTTTCTGTTCAAGTGACTTAATGTCTGTCAGAACCCTGTCTAGGAGTTCATAGTCCCGGTCTTTACATATTTTTTGATTGAAATAGGCCTCGCGATAGTCGATTTTGTCATCTTCTGGGTTCGCATTTTCCCGCTTTTCTGTTTGCCAGACAATGAATGCAGACTCGACCAGTGGCTCCTCCAGTTTTACTTCAATATTGCCTAGAGATCGTTTTAAGTAGGACATGAACGTCTGATTGAAGACGAACCATTCGCCACTTTTAAGGAAGTAATGCTGATCTTCATATTCAATTGGACAGTCTAGAATCTCTTTTAGGGGGCGTGTGAATCGACCTGAGTCTTCGCTTTTGAATTGAACGGAGATATTGTTAATATCGGTGATATCAGCGTGAGCCACCAGAAACTCTGATATGGCCTGGATGTCAATGGTGTTGCCTAGAACCTGGCGATAATTACCCTTGTCTACTTTTGCCTTGATTTCATAGTCGTAATCATGGAAGCTAAAGCATATCGCTATCCCGTGCACCTGAAATTCTTCAATAAGAACTTCGCCGTCCGCATTTTTGAGGTGATTGAGCAGTAGTTTATCAAGTTCACTTGCTGCTTCAGCATCTACAGATTCAAGCTTAGGTAGGTGAATGATTTTTTCACCACGAAAACTTTCATCAATCTGTTGAAAGATTGCCGATAATTCCAAAGGTTGTTTATCCATGTCCATCTGAATGGAATCGGCAAAAATTATGTTGCGATCGCCCCAAATATCCTTGTTGGCGGCCTTGAGTTTCAAGTGGTCGACCGACTCGCCTGCTTCATAGCTATCGATCTGGAAGCGCTGATAAGAGGACACGTCTTGGCGCTTTGTACCAGTGAAATAACGGCTTTTTTTTAGTAGGATTGTATTTTCATCTGCAACGCGTATCGCAAGATCAATTCCGAAATCAAGGTGAATGAATTTGGATAGATAGAAGTGAGACTTCCCCAAGCTCACTGCGTAGATTTGCTCCTGGTCTTCTAGGTTTTGGCATAGTAGCATGCCAAAATTAAAGGTATTTTTTGGCTCTTTCACGTTGTCGTTGAAGAACTCTCTGTATGTGTTCCACCACCAGATATCATTACCTTTGATGTTTTCTGAGAAATAAAACGTCTTGGAGTAATTTGGAGTGGGGATTGTTTTTTGTTCGATCAGGCCTACAGATTTAAGCTTTTCCTTTAGCTCGTTGATTTTGTGGTGTTTAACTTTGTAAATATTATAGGTATTTGGCATGTTGTTTCCATTCGGTGATGGCCTGATCCGACTGAGAAATTGCCATTTGCCAGCATGGAGTGCAATACCCTCTTTCTAGCGAGGAAATTGGTCAATAAAATCAAGTTGTTACAGGGGTTCAATGCGCCTCCTTGCTGCGAATCGGAGTGCCGAGTGTCGCGCCTCTACCATCAAAACGATGTGCTATGTGTTATCCCTAGCGGCTGAAAATCAGATTTCGCCCCTTCCTTGTAGGGCATTTCCCAAAGATACTGCCACCCATTGTAGTGCTCCGAGTTGACCACTAGTCTCAGCGAGTCGTTGCGATCCAACGACCGGCTTTGACAGGCCGATTCAAATTACAATCCCCAGCTTTGCCTTCAATGGCAGCTGTGCGTGGGGCGCCTTCGGGTGCGCCGGGTTTCTCAATTTGACCGGTCTGTCAACCCGTGCACAGCTGCCACCCTTTGTTTGACAGCAAATGGCGGTAGTCCCAATCACAAATTGAGGGTTACACCATGCTGAAGATAGTCCCCGACCCACCCTGCAACCTCCATTCCCTGGAAGACACGCTGCTGATGGCCGCGGACTACGCGCTATGCGCCGAAGCCGTTGCTCAGCAAGCTGTATTGATGCAACCAAAATCACCCGTCTCGGTGTTGATCATGACGTCGATGCACGAACTGGAAGCCCTCCGCAGATTGCTCGAATCAGCGCTGGCTCAAGTCCAAAGGCCAGCAGACCCGCAGACGTTGCATTAATCACATCATGATTCGCCTGGGGCTGCGCCTGGTGGGAGTCCGGCTTGCCGGCGGCAGGGCCAGCCCAGGCACCTGCAATTTCAGGGAGATGAACCAATGGCCATCGAAGAAACCCCAGTCACGGTGGGCAAAACCACCTTCTACCAAGGCGAAAACCAGACCCATCCTCTGTTTCGCATCGAGCCAGGCATCCCTTGCCAGAATGCTCGCGAACAGGCTTCAGAACTGATGGGCTATGCCCGCGACTTATCCATCGACGGACTGATGGAAGACAAACCCCAGCTACTCTGGGCCTCGCACTACCTCTGCGCCTTGGCCAAGGCCCTGCTCGATGATGCCGAACTTGGCATGATGAAAAGCGCTGAGAACCGCAGTCCAGCCGCGCCACTCTGAGCGGCCTTGAGAAGGGAAGGGGCTGCACAGCAGCCCCGGTACTCTCAAACCTCGTTCATTTCTTCAAGCCGGCGCGGCGCCGGCTCTGGCATCGTACGCCCCGCCAAACCCACCCGCATGTCATTGCCACTCGGCTGCTGATACAAGCTCAGCCCGAACTCCGGCAACACCGCCAGCAAGTAATCGAAGATATCCCCCTGGATCCGCTCGTAATCCGCCCACACCGTCGTAGTGGTAAAGCAGTAGATCTCCAGCGGCACGCCCTCGGCGGTGGTCTGCATCTGTCGCACCATGCAGGTCATGTTCGGGTGCACGTTGGGGTGGTTCTTCAGGTAGGCCAGGGCAAAGGCGCGGAAGGTACCGATATTGGTGAGCTTGCGGCGGTTGGCCGACAACTCGGCTACCGGGCCCATGGCCTCGTTCCAGCGCTGCAGCTCCTGGCGCTTGGCGGCCAGGTAGTCGGCCAGCAGGTGCACCTGGCTCAGGCGCTGTTCTTCTTCGCGGGTGAGGAAGCGCACCCCGGCGGCGTCGATGAACAGGCTGCGCTTGATGCGCCGGCCACCGGACTGCTGCATGCCGCGGTAATTGCGGAACGACTCGCTCATCAGGCGCCAGGTGGGGATGGAGACGATGGTCTTGTCGAAGTTCTGCACCTTCACCGTGTGCAGGGTGATATCGACCACATCGCCATCGGCGCCCACCTGCGGCATTTCGATCCAGTCACCCACGTGCAGCATGTCGTTGCTGGTCAGCTGCACGCTGGCGACGAACGACAGCAGGGTGTCCTTGTACACCAACAGCAGCACCGCCGACATCGCACCCAGGCCCGACAGCAGCAACAGCGGTGAGCGGTCGATCAGGGTGGCGACGATGACGATGGCGGCGAAGATCCACAGCATCATCTTGGCCAGTTGCACGTAGCCCTTGATCGAGCGGGTGCGGGCGTGTTCGGTGCGGGCGTAGATGTCGAGCAGGGCATCCAGCAGGCACGACAGCGCCAGGGTCATGAACAGCAGGGTGAAGGCCAGGGCGACATTGCCGAGGAAGTGCTGGGCGGTATCGGACAGCTCCGGCACCAGTTTCAGGCCGAACTGCAGCACCAGCGACGGCGTGGTCTGGGCCAGGCGGTGGAAGACCTTGTTGTTGCGCAAGTCGTCCAGCCACCTCAGCGCTGGCTGGCGGGCCAGCAGGCGGGCGCCATGCAGCACCAGGAAGCGCGCCAGGCGGCCGATGACCAGGGAGATCAGCAGCAGCACCGCCAGGCCAATGGCCGCGTGCAGCATCGGATGGCGGTCGAGGGTGCCCCACAGGTCGAGGGAGTCACGCCAGATTCGTTGGATATCCATGGGCTTGCGTACAGTCTTGTTGCCAAACGAAGCGCCATTAGAGCGCGGATGGCAATGAAGTTGCCAAAAGAAATTCGGCTCCGGCGAGAGAAAACGTTACCCTATGCAACTGAATTTCCGCACTTGCCTGAGGTTACCTCCGTGTTCTCCCAATTCGCCCTGCACGAACGCCTGCTTAAAGCCGTGGCCGAGCTTAACTTTGTCGAGCCAACCCCGGTGCAGGCCGCGGCCATCCCCCTGGCCCTGCAAGGGCGTGACCTGCGCGTGACCGCACAGACCGGCAGCGGCAAGACCGCAGCCTTCGTGCTGCCACTGCTCAACCGCCTGGTCGACCTGCGCGAGCGCCGTGTGGAGATCCGCGCGCTGATCCTGCTGCCGACCCGTGAACTGGCCCAGCAAACCCTCAAGCAGGTGCAGCTGTTCGCGCAGTTCACCTATATCAAGGCCGGCCTGGTCACTGGTGGCGAAGACTTCAAGGAACAGGCCGCCATGCTGCGCAAGGTGCCGGACGTGCTGATCGGTACCCCCGGCCGCCTGCTCGAGCAGCTGAATGCCGGCAACCTCGACCTGTCCCATGTGCAGGTACTGATCCTCGACGAAGCCGACCGCATGCTCGACATGGGCTTCGCCGAAGACATGGAGCGCCTGTGCAAGGAGTGCGAGAACCGCCAGCAGACCCTGCTGTTCTCGGCCACCACCGGCGGTGCGGCGCTGCGCGATATCATCGGCAAGGTGCTGAAAGACCCAGAACACCTGATGCTCAATAGCGTCTCGCAGCTGGCCGAAGGCACCCGCCAGCAGATCATCACCGCCGACCACGACCAGCACAAAGAGCAGATCGTGCAGTGGCTGCTGGCCAACGAGACGTTCGACAAGGCGATCATCTTCACCAACACCCGCGCCCTGGCCGACCGCATCTACGGCCACCTGGTGGCCAAGGACGTGAAGGCCTTCGTGCTGCACGGCGAAAAGGACCAGAAGGACCGCAAGCTGGCCCTGGAACGCTTCAAGCAGGGCAGTTCCAAGGTGCTGGTGGCCACCGACGTGGCCGCCCGTGGCCTGGACATCGACGGCCTGGACCTGGTGATCAACTTCGACATGCCGCGCAGCGGTGACGAGTATGTGCACCGCGTGGGCCGTACTGGCCGTGCCGGTGGCGAAGGCCTGGCGATCTCGCTGATCACCCACAATGACTGGAACCTGATGTCGAGCATCGAGCGCTACCTCAAGCAGCAGTTCGAGCGCCGGGTGATCAAGGAAGTGAAGGGCACCTACAACGGGCCGAAGAAGGTCAAGGCCTCGGGCAAGGCGGCCGGCAGCAAGAAGAAAAAGGTCGA
Source organism: Pseudomonas sp. Marseille-Q3773 (assembly GCF_916618955.1). Lineage (NCBI taxonomy): Bacteria > Pseudomonadati > Pseudomonadota > Gammaproteobacteria > Pseudomonadales > Pseudomonadaceae > Pseudomonas > Pseudomonas sp. Marseille-Q3773. The sequence goes on along the minus strand of NZ_OU745390.1, from coordinate 2,878,250 downwards.
GAAGAAGTCGGGTGACAAGAAAGCCGCGGCCAAGCGCAAGCCAAGCGCCAAGCCGAAGGCCAATGCACCGCTGGCCAGCGCCGATGGCCTGGCGCCGTTGAAGAAGCGCAAGGCGGCGGCGGAGTAATCGGCGCCCCTCACAGGCTGATGCGTTCTCTTTGTAGGAGCGGCCTTGCGTCGCGAAAGGGCTGCGCAGCAGCCCCGAGATTCCCGCACTGACGCATCCATCCGGGGGCCGCTTTGCGGCCCTTTCGCGACGCAAGGCCGCTCCTACAGGGCGCACGCCGGCGGCAAGCGGTCAGTCAGCCTTCTTCTCTGCCGCTTTCAGCTCCTTGATCCGCTTGTCGATCAGCTGACACTTGTCGGGCAAGTCCTTGCTCGCCGTTCCCAGCTCCATTTCTTGCAGCTCGTCATTGATCTCCTTGGCCTTCTGCGGGTTCTGCTCGGTCAGCTGGGTAACCAACCCGGCCAGCTCTTCACGTTTCTGCGTCGCTTCTTCCGGCGTGCAGGCCCAGACGGGCAGGGCGCAGAACAGGGCCGTGGCGCAGGCAATGGGCAGCAGCGGTTTCATCCTTTATACCTCCGGCGGTGTTGATGCCCAGTGGAGGCGTGTACCTGGCCGTTAGTTCAACGGCCTTGACCGATGGCCCGCGAGGTGAGGCTGCGCCGTCATGTCTATGCCCAGTGCCTTCATCACGGTCAGGAACGATTTCAGAGTCGGGTTGCCATGCTCACTGAAAGACCGATAGAGCTGCTCGCGCGACAGGCCGGTTTCTTTCGCCAGCTCGCTCATGCCTTTTGCACGTGCTACCACGCCTACAGCCTTGGCGACATAGCCGGCATCGCCGGTCTCGAGTGCGTCGGTCATGAACTGCGCGATTGCTTCAGGGGTAGTGAGGTACTGGGCGGGGTCGAATTCAGAGAAGGTTTCAGTCATTTTGCATCCTCCACGAACGCAGAATCTGGTGGGCTGCCTTGATGTCCCGCTGTTGGCTGCCTTTGTCGCCGCCGCAAAGCAGAATGACAAACGTGTTGCCAGCCTGATGGAAGTACACCCGGTAACCGGGCCCATAGTGCACCCTGAGCTCACTGACGCCGTGGCCAACCGGTGATACGTCGCCAGGCAGGCCCTCCATCAACCGGTTGATCCGAGAAATGATCCGGGCCCTGGCATTAGCGTCTCGGAGACCCGTCACCCAATGTCTGAAACTGCTGGATTCGATTTTTTTCATCGAGTGAATGTAGTTTATAAACTACAGATGGCTTTGCAGCAAATGGTTTCTGCCTGTTTCCCGCTTCAAGGTTGGCACCTCACCGCGCCAAGATCTTCGGAACACCACGGCTCGCAGACAGGTCCCACCCTGTGTACCCCTTCCGTCCACAGCAGGAGCCCATAGCCATGAGCATCGCCTACGACTGGGACCTGATCGAACGCTTGCTGCACGAAGTGCAGAACGGCGCCGGTCACAGCTTCACGCCACGCCCTTATGCCGAGCAGCACGCTGCGGCACTGGCCGCCAAGGGTGAGCCGGTGGGCGACCTGGACCACCTTAAAACCCGTGCCTGCGAATACGAAAAGCTGCTGTTCGAACGTGGCTACATCGAAAGCCGCCCCGAAGAGGATGGCGGCAACGGGGAGAATTTCGTGCTGACCGAACGCGGTTCGCGGCTGATGAGCCTGATCGACAGCAGCATCCCCGGCTTCGAGCACCCGCGCCAGGTGCTGGACGAGCAGGAGGATGCGCTGGACGAAACCACCTTCGAGCAGGTGTCGGCGAAGGCGCAGATTGCCTGAGGTCGTTTTGAGGCTGGCAAGGGCAGCCCTGGAAACCCGATAATCGGTAGCTTCCGAACACTGCCGAGCCCTTGCCCATGCCCATGACCACCCCGAAGGCCCGCCGATGAGCGCGGTCCGCAAGAACCCCGACGCCTTTGCCTTGCAGGTGATGCTGGGGCTGTGCCTGATCTGGGGCTGCCAGCAGGTGCTGATCAAGACTGCCGCTGTCGATATCGCGCCAGTGATGCAGGCGGCGTTGCGCAACGGCATTGCCGCCGTGCTGGTGGGGCTGATGCTGTGCTGGCGCGGTGGCTGGGGCCAACTCGGCAGCACTTGGCGTTCCGGGGTGTTGGCAGGGGGCTTGTTCGGCCTGGAGTTTCTGTTCATTGCCGAGGGGTTGAAGCTGACTTCGGCGGCGCACATGTCGGTGTTTCTCTATACCGCGCCGGTGTTCACCGCGTTGGGCCTGCATTTCCGCCTGCCCAGCGAACGCCTGCGGTTGCTGCAATGGCTGGGGATTCTGCTGGCTTTCGGCGGCATCGCCACGGCATTCGCCGGCGGCATGTCGTTCGAGCAGATGGATGGCCGTACCCTGCTGGGGGATGCCTTTGGCGTGATTGCCGGCCTGGCCTGGGGCGCGACCACCGTGGTGGTGCGCTGCTCGCGGCTGTCGGAAGCGCCCGCCACCCTGACCCTGTTCTACCAACTGGCGGTGGGCTTTGCCGGGCTGCTGTTGATTGCCTTGCTCAGCGGGCAGATCGGTGCGGTGGTGTTGACCCCGCTGGCAATCGGTAGCGTGCTGTTCCAGGGCATCGTGGTGTCGTTCATCAGTTACCTGACGTGGTTCTGGTTGCTGCGCAAATACCTGGCGTCGAACCTGGCGGTATTTTCGTTCATTACCCCGCTGTTCGGGGTGACCTTTGGTGTGTTGCTGCTGGACGAGCCGTTGAGCATGAACTTCGTGATCGGGGCGTTGATGGTGCTGCTGGGCGTGGTCCTGGTGAGTGCCGAGCCTTGGGTGAAGCAGCAGTTGCGGCGGATTGTGGGATGATCGATAACCTGTACCGGCCTCTTCGCGGGCTTGCCCGCTCCCACAGGTACTGCACAGGTCTTGAAGATTGTGCGGACCCTGTGGGAGCGGGCGAGCCCGCGAAGTGGCCGGCTCAGGCAACCAAAATTCAGGATGCAGCCTCGGCATGACAGCCGCTGCCCTGCTGTGCAGAGCTCGCAAACAGCACCAGCCCACCGGCCACCGCCAGCCCTCCCGCCGCCAGCATCAGCGCGGGTTGCAGCCCGCTGCTGTAATGGCTGCTCAGCGCCGCCAGCAGCGGCCCGCTCAACTGCCCCAGGGCGAAGCACGCCGTCAGCAACCCGGCATTGCGCTGCGTCGCGTGCGGCGCCAGCTCTCGCGAACGCTGCATCACCAGCTGCATGCAGGCCAGGAATGGCGCGCCACACAACACCACGCCCAAGGCCAGTCCGACACCCCCGCCGAGCAGGCAGGCCAGCACACCCAAACCTTGCAACCACAGGGTGGCGGTCAGCCAGGTCGAAGTGCGCCCGCTGCGGCGCAGGCTCACCAGCAGCACACCCAGCGACGCTGCCAGGCCGAACGCCGGCCAGAACAGGTCGGCCAGCCACTGCCCGTGAAATTGCTGGCTGGCCATCTGCGACAGGAAGGTGGCCGGCAGGATGTAACCCACGCCATACAGCGCATACACAAGCCCCAGGCGCCTGATACCGGCATGGCGCGACGGGCCCTGGTGCGCAGACGGTGCGGGCGCTGCCTGCAGTGCCTGGGGTAGCCAGGGCCTGACCGCCAGCAGCATCAGCAGCGCCGCCACGGCATAGATCAACCAAAGCGCTGCCGAGCCCAACCCCAGCTGATGTGCCAGCAGTGCCAGCAAGCCGGTCAGCACGATGCCCAGGCCAGGCCCGGCGAATACCAGCGCACCCAGGCGCTGGCGGTTGTGGGCATTGGCCAGTTGCTGGCTGAGGCTGGTGATCATTACCAGCACCCAGGCGCTGGCCAGGCCAGTACCGAAGCGCAGCAGCACATGAGCCCAGAAGCCGTCGGCAGCCCACGAGGCCAGGGTCAGTACCACGCACAGCCACAGCCCACCCTGCAGGCGCAGGCGCACCTGGCCAGGCGAGCGGGCGAACATCGCGTCGAGCGCGCCGAGGAAGTAGCCCAGGTAGTTGGCCGCCGCCACCAGCCCGGCCGCCGTCAGGTCGAACTGACCCTCGGCGATCAGCTGCGGCAGCTGCGGGGGCAGGGCGAAACGGCCAATGCCCATGGCCATCATCAGCGCCACGGCGCTGGCCAGCAGTTGAATGAATGGCGACATTACAGGTCTCCTGCACGGTGTAAGCGATGACCGGCAGGTTAGGGCGGTTTTCTTTTCAATAAAATTGAATAATGATGATCAAGTTGTTCTGTTTTGGAGAATGCCGTGGAATTCAGCCAGCTGCGTATCTTCCAGGCCGTGGCCGAGGAGGGCTCGCTCACCCGTGCCGCAGAGCGCCTGCATCGCGTGCCGTCGAACCTGTCGACGCGCTTGCGCCAGCTTGAGGAACACCTGGGCGTCGAGCTGTTCCTGCGTGAACGCCAGCGCCTGCAGCTGTCGCCGGCGGGCAAGGTGCTGCTGGACTATGCCCAGCGCCTGTCCGCCTTGCGCGACGAAGCCCAGGCTGCGGTGCGCGGCGGCCAGCCAGCCGGGGATTTTGTGCTGGGGACCATGTACAGCACGGCGGCGACGCACCTGCCGGGCTTGCTGGCGCGTTATCACCAGGCGTATCCGGCGGTGAACCTGCAGGTGCGCGCAGCGCCCAGCGGCGAGTTGCTGGAGGGCCTGCTCAACCACAGCCTGGACGCCGCGCTGGTGGATGGCCCTCCAAGCCTGGCCGGGCTGGATGGGGTGCCGTTGTGCGACGAGCAACTGGTACTGATCACCAGCCCCGAGCACCCGCCGGTGCACACGGCCCGGGACGTGGCGGGCAAGGCGGTGTTCACCTTCCGCCAGGGCTGTTCGTACCGCATGCGCCTGGAGGCCTGGTATGCCCATGCCCACACGCCGATGGGCCGGGTGATGGAGATCGAGTCGTACCAAAGCATGCTGGCCTGCGTGATCGCCGGGGCAGGGGTGGCGATGATGGCCCAGTCGATGCTCGATAGCCTGCCCGGGCGTGACCGGGTGCGGGTGCACCGGCTGCTGGCGCCGTTCGATCAGGCGGTCACCTGGTTGATGTGGCGCCAGGGCATGCGCGGGGCGAATTTGCAGGCGTGGATCGACCTGCAACAAAGCGAAACGATTAACCAGTCGTCGGAATGCGCCGTTACGGCTTGATCCGCGTCAAAATGGCCCGTATCTCTAGGTACAGAGGCATGCGTTATACAGAACATGGGACTATGATCTGTATGAAACATCGCAGGACTGAATTGCCGTGAGGCGGACCCGTCAAGGGGGCATTATGAATAAACCACTGTCCAACTGGCTCCATGACCTGGCTGTCGCCTTGGGGCTGATTCCACCACCCTTGCAGCCGGTACCGATTCCGACTGATGAAGAGCAGCGCAAGCGCCAACCGCGTCGTCGCTGATAAAGACAAAGGCCGCTGCACCTGTGCGGGTGCAGCGGCCTTGTTGTATCTGGGCCCTGGTTATCGCCTGTACCGGCGCCAGGGCCGGTACAGGCGGTCGATCAGGCCAGCTTCACCGCCGCCATCGGTTTGCGCGACATCAGGCTTACCAGCACAAAGCTCACCAGGCCAACCACCAGGCTGTAGTAGATCGGTGTGTTGGCCTCCAGGCCGTCCAGGAACATGAACAGCAGTGCAGTGGCAAAGCCCAGCGACATGCTGGCGATGGCCCCGGCGGTGGTGGCGCGCTTCCAGAAGATCGCCCCGATCAGCGGGATCAGCATGCCGCCGACCAGCAGGTTGTAGGCCAGGGTCAGGGCGCTGATCACATCGTTCACCACCAGGGCGATGCCCAGCACCACCAGGCCGGTGAGCAGGGTGAACAGGCGGCTGACGGCCAGGCTCGATGGCTTGCCGCCACGCAGCTTGGGCAGCAGGTCTTCGGTCAGGGTGGTCGAGGCGGCCAGCAGGCCGGCACTGGCGGTGGACATCATGGCAGCCAGCGCTGCCGCCATCAGCAAGCCACGGATGCCATCGGGCAGGGTGGTCTTGATCATTTCCGCAAAGGCATTGTTCGGGTTGGCCAGGTCGGGCATCAGCACATGCGCGGCCATGCCGATGGTGGCGCAGGCCAGGCCGTACAGCACGCAGTACACACCGGCAGTGGTGCCGGCACGCTGGCAGACCTTCTCGTCACGGGCAGTGAATACCCGCTGCCAGATGTCCTGGCCGATGAGGATGCCGAAGAAGTAGATCAGGAAGTAGGTGATGATGGTGTCCCAGCCAATGGTGGTCAGCTGGAAGCTGGCCGCCGGCAACTTGGCCACCAGGGTGTCCCAGCCACCGGCCTTGTACAGGCACACCGGCAGCAGGATGAACATCAGGCCGACGGTCTTGATCACGAACTGCACGATGTCGGTGAGGGTCAGCGACCACATGCCGCCGATGGTGGAGTACAGCACCACCACACCGCCGCCGAGCAGCAGTGAAGCCCAGAACGGCAGGTCCAGCAGTACCTGCAACACGGTGGCCATGGCCAAGGTCGAGGTCACCCCGATCATCAGCGCATAAGCCAGCATGATCACCGCGCTGGCCTGGCGTGCGGTGGGGTTGTAGCGCTGCTCCAGCACCTGGGTCACGGTGAAGATGCGCAGGCGCAGCAGGGGTTTGGCCAGGAACAGGTTCAGCGCGATGATGCCCAGGCCGAGGGCGGCGCACAGCCAGAAGCCGGAGATGCCGTGTACATAGCCCAGGCGCACGGTGCCGACGGTGGAAGCGCCACCGAGCACGGTGGTGGCCATGGTGCCCATGTACAGTACCGGGCCGAGGTTGCGCCCGGCGACCAGGTAGTCTTCGTGGGTTTTCGCGCGGCGCATGCCATACCAGCCAAGCCCGAGCATGCCGGCGGTGTAGATCATTACAACAATGATGTCCAAGGCCATTGGGGGTCTCCCGATTATCTTTATTATGGCGAGATCGACCACCCGGGCGGGTTCACGGCGCCCGGCGGTCCTGTCGTGTGTTGGCGGGCCTCAGTGGCCCTCCCTCATGGCTCCTGCCGGGGTGTAGCAAGTACTGTGGCCACCTCTGCAAAAGGTGCCGTGTGTCCGGTCAGCGGCGCACTACGCCTGGAAGCACGCAGAGCATCTCGAACAGCAGGTTGGCACCGAGCAGCGAGGTGTTGCCGGTGGTGTCGTAAGGCGGGGAGACTTCGACCAGGTCACAGCCGATCAGGTCCAGGCCGTGGCAGCCGCGAATGATCTCCATCGCCTGGATGGTGGTCAAGCCGCCGATTTCCGGGGTGCCGGTGCCTGGTGCCCAGGCCGGGTCGATGCCATCGATGTCGAACGACAGGTACACCGGGCCGCCGCCGACCTTTTCCCGCACTTCGGCCATCAGCGGTACCAGCGACTGGTGCCAGCACTCTTCGGCCTGGACCACGCGGAAGCCCTGGCGGCGGCTCCAGTTGAAGTCATCGGCGGTGTAGCCCTGGGCGCGCAGGCCGATCTGCACCACGCGTTCGCAATCGAGCAGGCCTTCTTCCACGGCGCGGCGGAAGGTGGTGCCGTGGGCGATCTTCTCGCCGAACATGTGGTCGTTGACGTCGGCGTGGGCATCGATGTGCACCAGGCCGATCTTGCCGTGCTTCTTGTGCAGTGCGCGCAGGATCGGCAGGGTGATGGTGTGGTCGCCACCCAGGGTCAACGGGATGATGTTGTGCTCGAGGATCTCGTCATACGCTTCTTCGATGATGCGCACGGCGTCCAGCAGGTTGAAGGTGTTGATCGCCACGTCACCGATGTCGGCCACCGACAGCGAGTCGAACGGGGCAGCCCCGGTAGCCATGTTGTACGGGCGGATCATGACCGATTCGGCGCGGATCTGCCGTGGCCCGAAGCGGGTGCCGGAGCGCAGCGAGGTGCCGATGTCCAGGGGCACGCCGATGAACGCAGCGTCCAGGCCTTGGGCAGTTTGCAGGTGGGGAAGGCGAAGCATGGTGGCGATGCCGCCGAAACGCGGCATTTCGTTGCCGCCCAGTGGTTGGTGGAGAATCTTGTCCACGGTGGGCCTCATCAGTCGGTCGATTGTTCTGTTTGTTCGAACCTGTGCCGCCGCACGCCTGTTGGTTGACGGCGGGCAGGGACATTTCGGCCAAGTCTGCTGAAGGTACTGCCGGGGACAAATCGCTGCCGGCAAATACTTAGTTCAGGAATTTCTGAACTAAACGCGGGCGCAGCGGTTAGACTGCGCGCAAACACTGTTGTGGAACTGCTGCCCCATGGCCTCTACCTTGCCCGACCTGAAACTGCTGCGCATCTTCGTCAGCGTGGTGCGCCACCAGGGTTTCGCCAACGCCCAGCGCGAGCTGAACCTGTCGACCTCGGCCATCAGTACTTACATGAGCCAGCTGGAAGGCGCCCTGGGCATCGTGCTGTGCCACCGCGGCCGTGGCGGCTTCAGCCTCACCAGCAAGGGCGAACTGTTCCACCAGGAAACCCTGCGTCTGCTGGCCGAACTGGACGGTTTCGAACAGTACGCCGCTGCCCTCAAGGGCGAGTTGCGCGGCACCCTCAACCTTGGCGTGATCGACTCCACAGTCGGCGACCGCGCCTTGCCACTGGCCGAAGCTATCGGTGCCTACAGCCAGGAACACCCGGCGGTGCACCTGCACCTGTCGGTGTCCAGCCCTTACGAACTGCAGTTGGGCGTGCAGGACAATCGCCTGGACCTGGCCATCGGGGCGTTTTCCTCGCGCATGAGCGGGCTGCTGTATCAGCCGCTGTACCGCGAGCAGCACTGGTTGTACTGCAGCAGCCGCCACCCGCTGTATGGCGAGCGGCGAATCCCCGAGCAGGTGGTGACCCAGCAACGCATGGTCGGGCGCGGCTACTGGAGCCAGGCCGAGCTGGCCCGGCACGGCTTCAAGCACAGTGCGGCGACGGTGGAAAGCATGGAAGCGCAACTGATCCTGATTCTTTCCGGCGCCTACATCGGCTACCTGCCCGAGCATTATGCCCAGGCCTGGGTCGACAAGGGCGACCTGCGCGTGCTGTCGCCTTCCACCTTCGGTTACCAGGCGCCGTTTTCGTTGATCATCCGCCGCGGACGCAGCCGTGAGCCGCTGATCCAGACCTTCCGCGACCTGTTGAAAAGCCAGCTCAACGTTGGCTGATGAACAAGGCGTTCACAACATTCCGTCGGGACGCCTTAAATTCCTGCAAATGCGGGCCGCTAAACTGATAGCGCTCTGCTACATATCAACTTGCGCTGATGATTTTTCCCCTAAATTATCCTGCAAGGATCGCCCAAGATGCGCATGAACTTGCCCGTCACTGAGCACGAAAGAACCTTCTCCAGCGACCAACGCCTGATTTCCACCACTGACCTCAACAGCCGCATCACCTATTGCAACGACGCTTTCGTGGCGATCAGCGGTTTCACCTATGACGAGCTGGTCGGGCAACCGCATAACCTGGTGCGTCACCCCGACATGCCGCCGGCCGTGTTCGGTCATATGTGGGACACCATCAAGCAAGGCAAGCCGTGGATGGGCGTGGTCAAGAACCGGGCGAAGAACGGCGATTTCTACTGGGTCAGCGCTTATGTCACGGCCATCTACGAACAGGGCCGCATCAGTGGCTACGAGTCGGTGCGCTCGGTGCCCACGCGCGAGCAGATCCGCCGCGCCGAAGCGCTGTATGCGCGCTTGCGCGCCGGCCGCGCGCCAGTGCCGTGGGCGGCCCGCCTGGGGCATGGCCTGGGCCACGGCTGGCCATTGATCGGGGCTGGCCTGCTGTCGGCGGCAGGCTACCTGTGGCTGCCGCCTTATGCGGCGCTGGGCGTGCTGATGGCCAGCCTGCTGCTGGCCTGGTACCTGGTCGAGCTGCGCCAGAACCAGGCTATTCGCCGCACCTTGGCCGAACACCCCAAGGCCTTCACCAGCCCGCTGGTGGCGCTGACCTACAGCGACAACCCAGGTCTGCAGGGCCAGCTTGACCTGGCCATCATCAGTGAAGAGGCGCGCCTGCAAACAGCCCTGACCCGCCTGGTCGATGCCGGCGTCGGGGTGAAGTCGCGGGCCGCGCAGTCGGCTGGCCTTTCCGATGCCCAGGCGCAGATGCTCGACCGCCAGCGCAACGAGACCGACCAGTCTGCCACTGCCATCGCGCAGATGGCGGCGACCATCCAGCAGGTCACCCACAACGTGCAGAGCACGGCGCATGCCGCCGGCGATGCCGACCAGCTGGCGCAGCAGGGCAGCGAGCTGGCGCTGCAGAGCCTGAAGGCCATGGGCAGCATGAGCGATGCGGTGAATGACATCGGCCAGGCGGTCAATGCCTTGGCCGAACAGACCCAGTCGATTGGCAGCGTGGTCGATGTGATTACTTCGATCGCCGAGCAGACCAACCTGCTGGCGCTCAACGCGGCCATCGAGGCGGCCCGCGCCGGCGAGCAGGGGCGCGGCTTTGCCGTGGTGGCGGACGAAGTGCGTTCACTGGCCCAGCGCACCCGCGCGTCGACCGAGGAGATCCACCAGATCATTGCCTCGTTGCGCGCCGGGGCCGAGCGGGCGGTGAGCACCGCCAGCCGTGGCGAACAGATTTCCCGTGACAGCGTGCACAGTGTCGAGGCGGTACAGGCAGCGCTGAGCGGGATTGCCCAGGCGGTCAGCCGGATCACTGGCATGAGCCAGCAGATGGCGACTGCGTCGGAGCAGCAGAGTCATGTGGCCGAGGATATCAACCAGCAGATCGTGCGGATTGCCCACCTGTGCGACGAGAGCGCCGGGCAGGCCAGGCAAGGCGCGGAAATCAGCCAGGACCTGGAGCGCATGGCCGAGTACCTGCACAGCCTGGCGGAACGCTTCAACCGCTGAGCTGGCTGGGGCCGCGTTGTCGGCCCCGGGTTTGTGGCAAACTGCTCCGGCCAAGGAGAATCCCATGCCCAGACCCCGCTGCGAGCGCTGCCAGCGTCCGCTCGACCATTGCCTCTGCCCACTGATCCCGGCACTCGACAGCCGCACCCGCGTCATCCTGCTGCAGCACCACAGTGAAACCAGCCATGCGCTCAACACCGCCCGCCTGGCTGCCCTGGGCCTGACCAATGCCGAGTTACGGGTCGGCGAGGTATTCGAGGACCTGCACGTATTGCTGGCGACGCCCGGCTATCGGCCGGCCCTGTTGTTCCCAGGCGATCAGGCCCGGGTGCTGGCGCCTTACCACCAGGTGCACGACGAACCCTTGCTGCTGATCGTGCCTGACGGTACCTGGCGCAAGGCGCGCAAGCTGCTGTACCTGAACCCGCTGCTGGAGGCGTTGCCGAGGGTCACGCTGGGGGCTGTTGCGCCGTCGCGCTATCGCTTGCGCAAGGCGCCGGAGGCGGGGGCGTTGTCGACTATCGAGGCGGTGGTAGGGGCATTGAATGCGCTGGAACAGCCGGCCAGCTTCGATGCGCTGCTGGCGCCGTTCGAGGCATTGATCGAGGGGCAGATCAGGGCCATGGGGGTCGAGACATACCAGCGTAACCACGGCACCGAGTGAAACTGGGGGCCGCAAAACGGCCCCGGCAATCGCAAACCGATCAACGCATCTCGGGCAAACGCGCCTCGGTGGTCACTTCAGTAGCAGCCAGCGCCTCCGGCGGCAGCGAAATGCGTTGCTTGCTCAATAGCTCGCCCATGGTCGCCAGCACGCGGTAACGCGAGAATTCCTCGGTATAACGCACTTCGGTGTAGCGGCGGTCGGCGTTGTACAGCTCGTTTTCACTGTCGAGCACGTCCAGCAGGGTACGCTGGCCCAGGCCGAACTGGTCCTGGTAGGCGGCACGCACGCGCTTGGTCGTTTCGGCGTACTCACGCGCGGTCGGCAGCTGCTTGCTGGCGTTGTTCATGGCGTTCCACGCCAGGCTCAGGTTCTCGGTCAGCTCGCGCAGGGCGTTGTTGCGGATGTCCAGGGCCTGGTTGATCTTGTGCGCGTCGGACTGCAGGCGAGCCTTGTCGCTGCCGCCGCGGAACAGGTTGTAGTTCATCTCCACGCCGGCCTGCCAGTCATTGTTGTTGTGGCCCTTCTCGCCGCCGGTGTTGTTGTTGGCACCGGTGGCCAGGATGGCGTCGAAGCGTGGGTAGAACGTCGACTTGGCCACTTCGTACTGCTTCTCGGCAGCGTTGACATCAGCCTGGGCCGACTTGATGTACGGGTTGTTCTGGCGCATGCCCTCGCGTGCTTCTTCGAGGTTGGCGGGCATTGCCACCTTGATCGACTGCGGGGCCTCCAGCTCGTCCGGCATGCGCCCGACCACGCTGAAGAAGTTGGCCTCGGCGTCGGCCAGGTCGACTTCGGCGGTGTCCAGGTTGTTTTCCGCCAGGGCGCGACGTGCGCGGGACTGGTCAAGGTCGGCGGTGCTGCCGACGCCGCGCTCGTTGCGCAGGCCGATCTGGTCGTTGACCCGCAGGTGGGCTTGCAGGTTGTTCTTGGCCAGCGTTACCAGTTCACGGCGCTTGAGCACCTCCAGGTATACCTCGACCGCACGCAGGGCGACATCCTGGGCAACGGCCTGGGTGTAGTAGGCGCGGGAGGTCGAGACCGCCTCGGTGCGGCCCACTTCGTTCGAGGTGTTGAAACCGTCGAAGATCATCTGCCGCAGGCGCAGCTCGGACTGGGTGTAGTTGAGGGTTTCCTTGTTGTGGTTGCCCTCGGCACGCGTGCTGGTGTTGTCCGAACGCTGGCGGCCATAGCCAGCGACCAGGTCCACGGAAGGGTAGTAGCCACCACGCGCAAATTTCACGTCTTCATCGGCCGACAGCTTGCTGTTGCGGTTGGAGCTGATTTGCGGATGGTAGTCCACGGCGCTTTGGACAGCCTCGGTGATCGACATCGCCTGTACGTTGGCACTCGCCAGGGCCAACAGCAGTGCACTGGTGATGGGGTTCAAAACGCGCATGGTACATCTCCCTGATCCTGGAATTGATCCTGCTGTCGCCAAAAAAATGACGAAATAGTTATCGCATATAGTGTTGCAGGTTTTTAACGACACAGCTAAGTACATTCAACGCGATAGATAAGAAGATTTATTCATATCAAATTTCCATGTAAGCGCTGGAAAGTCTAAAAACTGGACCTGCCTGGAAGATCGATAGCGCGTTGAAAGCCCTGAAAAGCCAGTGGATAGAGAGGTTTGCGCGGGTTCCAGAACGATTTTGGATAAGCGCGCACGTAGCTAGGCAAAATTGATATTTGGCGACAAAAAAATGTCACTTCGGCTTGGGCAGGGTTTTCTGGCTGAGGATATACAAGCTCACCAGTACAGCGCTGGCCAGCATGAAAGCGCGGGCCCAGAACAGGGGGACCAGGTAGCATGACAGGCCGATGCTGGCCCACATCAGGCCGATGGCGTAGAGCTTGCCCTTGAGGGGGATGCCTTCACCACTGAGGTAGTCGCGAATCCACGGCCCGAGTTTGGGGTGGTGGACCAGCCAGTGGTGAAAGCGCGGCGAGCTGCGGGCAAAGCAGGCCGCCGCCAGCAGCAGGAACGGGGTGGTGGGCAGGACCGGCAGGAAAATCCCCAGCACCCCCAGCGCAACGCTGAGCCAGCCAGTGGCCAGCAGCACGTAGCGCACAGGCGACTCAGTGGTGGCGAGGCTTGAGCAGCGCCGGTTTCTCGTCAGGAGCGTGCAGCAGCAGGAACAGCGCGGTCAGCGCTTCGGGGATCTGTACGATCATGTCGTCCTGCAGGTTGGCATTGCTGGCGATATCGGCGAACTCCGGTTGCTCGTCGAACAGGCCCGAGCCGACCATGATCGGCAGCAGCATCTCGCTGACTTCTTCCTCGGCGTTCTCGAACCAGGCCTCTTCACGCAGGAACACGCCTTCCATGAAGCCGATGCACCAGCCGCGCAGGTCGGAATCGTCCGGCTCGTCGGTCAGGTCAAGGTCGCACGGCAGCTCGAACTCGTCGTCACTGGCCAGCTGGCGGGCGATATGTGCCTTCAGCGCAACCAGGGTGGCTTCGATTTCGGTGCGCTGGGCGTCGCTGGCGTAATGTGGCTCTTCGGCGAACAGGGCGTCGATCCACTCGCGCTCCGGTACTTCCTCCGCGTTGATCGACAGGGCGGTGAGGTAGCCGTGGGCGGCGACATAGTCCAGCGCTTCTTCGTGCAGCTCGTCGGCGTCGAGGAAGGCTTGCAGGCGGGTCAGTTGCTCGGCGAAGGACATTACAGGGCTACCTTGGGGAATAAACGATAACGAATTCTAGCACCTTGCGACGGCGCTGGGGCAAAGGCAACGTCTATCACCGGGTGCCCTGCGCAAGGCAGTGCTGCGGTATACTCCGCGATTTTTCACCCAGGCGCCGGTTTTGCCGGCGGCCTGGCAAAAACCGCTTACGCATTTGGCGTGTGCGGGGCGGGTTTTTCGTCCAGCCTGTGTCCAGGATGGTACGGCGATTTGTGGAGTTGCACATGCTCGAACAGGCTCAGCGCGTTCTCAAGGACGTCTTCGGCTACGACAGTTTCCGCGGGCGCCAGGCAGCGATCATCGACTGCGTGGCCAATGGCGGCGATGCCCTGGTGCTGATGCCCACCGGCGGCGGCAAGTCCTTGTGTTTCCAGGTGCCGGGGTTGCTGCGTCCGGGCCTGACGGTGGTGGTCTCGCCGCTGATCGCGCTGATGGACGACCAGGTTGCCACGCTCGATGAACTGGGCGTGCCGGCCGCCGCCCTGAACTCCACGCTGACGCCCGAGCAGCAGCGTGAACTGGCCGGGCGCCTGCGTCGTGGCGAAGTGAAGATGCTGTACCTGGCGCCGGAGCGCCTGGTGCAGCCACGCATGCTCGATTTCCTGCGCGAGCTGGACATCGCCCTGTTCGCCATCGACGAAGCCCACTGCGTGTCGCAATGGGGGCACGACTTCCGCCCCGAGTACCTGCAACTTGGCCAGCTCGCCGAGCTGTTCCCGCATGTGCCGCGCATCGCCCTGACCGCCACGGCCGACATGCGCACCCGCGAAGAGATCGTCCAGCGCCTGCACCTGCAAGGCGCCGAGCGCTTCCTGTCGAGTTTCGACCGGCCCAACATCTTCTACCGCATCGTGCCCAAGGAGGCGCCGCGCAAGCAGTTGATGGCGTTCCTTGGCGAGCGCCGGGGCAACGCCGGCATCGTCTATTGCCTGTCGCGCAAGAAGGTCGACGAAACCGCCGCCTTCCTCTGCGACCAGGGCTTCCCGGCGTTGCCCTATCACGCTGGCCTGCCTGCCGAGACGCGCGCGGCCAACCAGCACCGGTTCCTCAACGAGGAAGGGCTGATCATGGTCGCCACCATTGCCTTCGGCATGGGCATCGACAAGCCCAACGTACGCTTCGTCGCCCACCTCGACCTGCCCAAGTCGCTGGAGGCGTACTACCAGGAGACCGGCCGTGCCGGCCGTGACGGCCTGCCCTCCGATGCCTGGATGGCCTACGGCCTGCAGGACATGGTGATGCTCAAGCAGATGCTGCAGAACTCCGAAGGTGACGAACGCCACAAGCGCATCGAGCAGCACAAGCTCGACGCCATGCTGGCGCTGTGCGAAGAAACCCGCTGCCGGCGCCAGGCGCTGCTGGCCTACTTCGACGAGATTCTTGAACAGCCGTGCGGGCACTGCGACAACTGTGTCGACCAGGTGCAGACCTGGGACGCCACCGAGCCGGCCCGCCAGGCGCTGTCGGCGGTGTTCCGTACCGGCCAGCGCTATGGCGTCGGCCACCTGGTGGACGTGCTGCTGGGCAAGGACACCGAGAAGGTACGCAGTTTCGGCCACGAGAAACTCTCGGTGTTTGGTGTGGGCAAGGGCCTGGCCGAGGTCGAGTGGCGTTCGCTGTTCCGTCAGTTGGTGGCGCGCGGCCTGGTCGATATCGACCTGGAAGGCTATGGCGGCCTGCGCCTGTCCGACAGCTGCCGGCCGCTGCTGCGTGGCGAGGTGACCTTGCAGCTGCGCCGTGACCTCAAGCCGCAGACCAGCGCCAGGGCCTCGTCGTCCGGCGGCGGCAGCCCGGCCAGCCAGCTGGTGCGTGCCGAAGAGCGCGAACTGTGGGAGGCGCTGCGCACCTTGCGGCGCAAGCTGGCCGAAGAGCACAGCGTGCCGCCCTACGTCATCTTCCCCGATTCGACCTTGCTGGAGATGCTGCGCAGCCAGCCGGTCAGCCTCAGCGACATGGCCCAGGTCAGCGGCGTGGGTGCGCGCAAGCTGGAGCGCTATGGGCAGGCCTTCCTCGAAGTGCTGAACAACAGCGGCGGCACCGCCGAGGCGCCGAAAGTGGTGCTTGACCTGCGCCACGAACTGGTCAGCCTGGCCCGTGCCGGCATGACCCCGGCGCAGATCGCCGGGCAGCTCAATTGCAGCGAGAAGAACGTCTACAGCCTGCTGGCCGAGGCGCTGGGGCGTCAGGAATTGAGCCTGGAGCAGGCGTTGGACCTGCCGGAAGACCTGTTGATGGAAGTGCAGGATGCCTTCCTCGACGGCGAGGGCGAGCTGCCCCCGGTATCGGCCATCGCGCCGTTGTTCGGCGGCCGCGTGCCAGAAGGCGTGCTGTATTGCGTACGGGCGGCGCTGGCAGCCGAATTCGAGCTGTGACCGGCACCCGGCGCGACGGCAATGCCGCCATCTGCTGACCTTGGTCATGTTTTTTGACGATAATCGGACATTCACCGGGGCCCGAGCCTTGCCTCGTGGGGCGGGCCATGGTTAGCTGCCTAATAATTAGATCTGTTCAATGAGTTGCCTATGCCACTGACCGACAACCAACACCGCTTCGGCATGCAGCTGGCCCAGATGTCCCGGGGCTGGCGTGCCGAGCTGGACCGCCGCCTGGCCGGGCTCAACCTGTCCCAGGCGCGCTGGCTGGTGTTGCTGCACCTGGCCCGTTTCGAAGACGCCCCGACCCAGCGCGAGCTGGCCCAGAGCGTGGGTGTCGAGGGGCCGACCCTGGCGCGCCTGCTCGACAGCCTGGAAGCACAAGGGCTGGTGCGCCGGCAGGCGGTACTGGAAGACCGGCGGGCGAAGAAGATCGTGCTGTGCCCGCCGGCCAAGCCGCTGATCGACCAGATCGAGACCATTGCCAACCAGCTGCGGGTGGAGTTGTTCACCGGGGTGGACGAGGCCGACCTGCAGGTGTGCATGCGGGTGCATGCCCGGATCCTGGCCAACCTGGAGAAATCCTGAGGGGCCTTGGGGCCGCTTTGCGGCCCCGGCAATTCAGAAGGTATGCCCCAGGTTCAGGTACACCGCCTGCTCATGCGCGCTGTTGGCGCCATAGGTGAAATTCAACGGCCCCAACGGTGTCTCCAGCCCCAGGAAGATGCTTGCCGCGTTGATGTAGCCACTGTCGAAGGCGTTGTCGTTGTTCCACGCCCGCCCACGTTCCAGCGACCCGCCGAGGTACAACGGGAAGTCCAGCGGCAGGTAGGCCCGTGGTGTCAGGCGGCGATAATAGACCATGCGCAGCAGGCTCATGTTCTGCCCTGACACCGAGTCCTGGCGGAAACCTGACAGCTCCCTTGCCCCTCCCAGTACGAAGCTTGAAGTGACCACTTCGGTGGCATCCAGCGTGCGCCCGTAGCGTCCCCCCAGCACGAAGGTGTTCGGCCCGCTGCTGATGGCTTTGTCCAGGTTGATCATCCACTGTCGGTAATCCTGGTCGGAGTCCAGCGACTTGTCGTACTTGCGCAAGGTCAGGCCGATGTCCTCGCCTCGGTGCGGGAAGTACACGTTGTCGAGGGTGTCGAACGAGTATTTCAGCTCGTAGAAGCCTTCGTTGAAACTGACCTTGGGCAGGTCCTGGTCGCCGATGCGCACCTCGGCCTCGCCCCAGGCCTTGCCCACGCCCAGGCGCACTTCACCGTTGGTACCGATCTGCCGCCCTACGTTCAGGCCAAAGCCGTAACGCTCCAGGCGGTACTCGGCGACGGGGTCGTTGTCCAGGGTCGCTTCGATGTTCTGCGAGTTGAAGTCCAGGTACGGCGCGATGAAATAGCGCGAACCCACGTCCAGCGGCTGGTAGAACTCGCTATAGAGTTCCTGCTGGTCGCCGATCTGGCCACGGGTCAGCCATTCGGCGCCGAGGCTGTTGATGCCGTTGACGCGGTAGCTGGCACCCAGGTTGAAGGCGCTGTCGCCGCGCAGGTCGTCCGACAGGTTGAGGCCCAGGCGCAGGTAGTCGGTGCCACCGCGCCGGCCGCGGGCGTTGATCACCAGGGTGTTGTCGTCGCCCTTGTGGACCACGCGATATTGCACCCGGTCGAAGTAGTCCAGGCCATACAGCGTGCCCATGTCGGTCTGCAGGCGGTCCAGCTCCAGCGGCGCATCGATTGGCTGGCGGATGTACGAACGGATGACCTCGTCGCTGACCTTGGAGTCGTTCTCGATCCGGATTGCGGTAATCACTGGGGTGCGCTGGCGTGGCGAGCGGGCCACCGCCAGGCTGCTGTCGACCTCGGGCTGGCGCAGGGCGGCGAGGCGAGCGTCGAGCAGGCGGGTAGCCCGGTAGCCGGCGTCGATCATGTCCCGGGCACGGCCGAAGTCGGTGACACCGAAGGCGGCCAGCGGCGGCTGGATGAGAATGTCGTCGCGGTGCAGGCTGGCCAGCTGCTCGTCCGAGTTGCGCCGGGTCATCAGGGTGATCGACTGGTTGAGCACGTCGACCACCGTGGCCAGTTGCTTGCGGTCACGCAGCGGGGTGCCGATGTCGACCACGATGGCCAGGTCCACGCCCATTTCGCGGGCCACGTCCACGGGAATGTTGTCGACCATGCCGCCGTCCACCAGCAGCCGACCGTCCAGTTCGACCGGGGCGAACACCGCCGGGATCGACATGCTGGCGCGGATCACCTGGGGCAGGTGGCCTCGGCTGAACACCACTTTCTCGCCACTGGCGATGTCGGTGGCCACTGCCCGGAAAGGAATCGGCAGCTTGTCGAAGTCACGGGTGTCGGCGGTATGCGCCAGCTTGCTTTCCAGCAGCAAGGACAGGTTCTGGCCCTGGATCACGCCCAGTGGCAGGCCCAGGCTGCCATCGTCGCGAAAGCTGAGTTTCTGCTTCACCAAGAAGTCGCGGTCGTCCTGCTTGCGCCGGAACGGCACGTCCTTGCGCGGCGGGGCATCGGACAGCGCCTGTTGCCAGTCGAGGGTGGTGGCGAGCTTTTCCAGCTCTTCGACACTGTAGCCCGAGGCGTACAGGCCGCCGATCACCGCGCCCATGCTGGTGCCGGCGATGGCGTCGATGCGCACGCCTTGTTGTTCAAGAGCCTTGAGCACACCGATGTGGGCCAGGCCGCGGGCTGCGCCGCCCGACAGCACCAGGCCGACCTTGGGCCTGGCCGGTTCGCTGGCAAAGGCCGTGAGCGAGGTGAGGGCGAGCAGGAAACAGAACAGCAGGCGGCGCATCGTGAGTCTCAAACCGTGGGCTAAAGACCGCTAGTATAAGCGGCCACTCACCTGGAGACGTTTCACCATGGCCGACAGCAAACCTGAAATCGTGATCACCTATTGCACGCAGTGCCAGTGGCTGCTGCGTGCCGCCTGGCTGGCCCAGGAACTGCTCAGCACTTTCGCCGATGATCTCGGGCGGGTGGCGTTGGAGCCGGGCACCGGGGGCATCTTCCGCATCACCTGCAATGGCGTGCAGATCTGGGAGCGCAAGGCCGATGGCGGCTTCCCCGAGGCCAAGGTACTCAAGCAACGGGTGCGTGACCAGATCGACCCGCAGCGTGACCTGGGGCACAACGACCGCTGATCAGCTGCCCTCGGCCGCGGGCCGTTGCCGGGGTGCCTGCTCGGCAGCCAGGCGGCTGGACAGCACGATGGCGAGAATGATCAGCGCGCCGCCCAGCAGCATGCGCAGGGTCGGGGTTTCGGCGAACACCACCCAGGCCACCGCAATGCCGTAGACCGGCTCCATGCCGAACACCACGGCGGCGGTGCGCGCCTTGATCACCGCCAGGCTGGCGACGAACAGGCTGTGGGCCACGCCGGTGCAGAAGATGCCGAGCAGAGCGATCCACAGCCAGTCCCGGCTGGCTACCTCAGCCAGGCCTGGTGCGGCGAACGGCAGCAGGCACAGGCCCACCACCAGGTTCTGCCACAACGCCGCCTGCACCGCCGGCAGGCGGCCGGAGCCGGCGCGGTTGGTGAGCGACAGCAAGGCGAACAGCAGCCCCGACAGCAGCGCCCAGAGCAGGCCAGCGGTGGCCTGGCTGGCCAGGTCGAATGCCGGGGTGACCAGCATCAGGCCGATGCTTACCAGCAGCACCAGCATGGCTTCGTTGCGGCGGATCCGTTCGCGGAACAGCAGGCCCTCGAGGATCACGGTAAAAGCCGGGAAGCTGGCAAAACCGAGGGTGGCAATGGCCACGCCACCGACTTTGACAGCGATGAAAAAGCTGACCCAATGGCCCGCCAGCAGCACGCCGCCAAGCAGCAGGCGGCGGACATCCTGGCCGCTCAGGCGTTGCCAGCCCGGGCCGCTCAGGCTGGCGAACAGGGCCAGGGCGAGCACGGCGAAGGCGGCGCGGCCGAACACGATGATCGCCGGGCTGGCGCTGGCGGCCAGCTTGCCGAAGACGCCGGTGAGGCCGAAGAACAGCGCGCCAATGTGCAGGGCGCCGAGGGCGGTGCGGTGGTTCATGAGGGGTCCTTGCTGAAGATCTCTGCTGACAGTGCCGGCCTCTTCGCGGGTTTACCCGCGAAGAGGCCGGCACAGCCATAGTGTAAAGGCTCAGGTCAGCACGTTCTGTCGCAAGACTAGTGTGCGTTGTCGCCGGACTCTCGCCGCAACGCCAGGGGCGTACAGCCGAATGCCCGCAACATCGCCGCCGAAAACGCGCTCTGCGAGCTGTACCCGACCTGCGCCGCAATCTCCCCCATCGGCAGCAAGGTCTGCACGACCAGCCGCCGCGCCTTGAGCAAGCGTCGCTGGCGGATGTAGTCCATTGGCGTCATCCCGCATTCTGCAGTGAAGCGCGCGTGCAGGCGGGCACTGGACAACCCGGCGATGCGCGCCAGGTCGGCGACCTGCAACGGGTAAGCGGCATGCTCCTCGATATGCGCATCGAACGCCGCATACGGCAGCCGCTGGCAAGCACCGCTGCTGGCAGCCACCGTAGGGTTGAGGCTGGCCAGCAGCAGCGCGGCGCCTTGCCGGGCAATCAGCGGGTCGTGCACTTGGCTGGCCGCCAGCCAATCCACCAGCTGTTGCTGGCGCTCGTTAAGGCCCAGGGCGGCGGGACGGTCCAGCAGCCGGCGGCTGGCATCGGCATGCTCACCCAGTTGCTCACGCAGCCAGTGCTCCCCGGGCACATCCAGCACCAGGCAATCGCTGCCGCCATCGCTGGCGCAGATGTGATGAGCGCCTGCCGGCACCACCACCAGCCCCTGGCGATCGATCCCGGCGCCATGCCCCTGGACTTCGAACTCCAGGCGGCCGCGCAGGCCGAACACCAACTGCGGGTGTTCATGGCTGTGGGCGATCAGGCTGTGGCGGTAATGGCGCAACGAGAGGATCGGGCCGGTCATGGGTAACGTCCTGGCGGGGCAGAGCCGCATTGTGCCCGATTCCCGACAGCCCATCACTCGTCACGGTTTCGCCATGGCCCTGTCATCCATGCCTGCCAGTCTCCAGCAAACTGCGCCGGAGCCTGCCCATGACCCATGCCGAACTGTCCCGTCCCTCGCGCAAGCAGCGCGTGCGTACCCTGTGGATCTCCGATGTGCACCTGGGTACCCGTGATTGCCAGGCCGAACACCTGGCGCAATTCCTCAAGGGCTACCAGGCCGACCGCATCTACCTGGTGGGCGATATCATCGATGGCTGGAAACTGCGCAGCGGGATCTACTGGCCTCAGGCCCACACCAATGTGCTGCGCCGCCTGCTGACCATGAGCAAGCGCGGTACCGAAGTGATCTACGTCACCGGCAACCATGACGAATTCCTGCGCCGTTATTCCAGGCTGATGCTCGGCAATATCCAGCTGGTGGACGAGGCCGAGCACCTGACCGCCGATGGCCGTCGGCTGCTGGTGATCCACGGCGACCAGTTCGATGTGATTACCCGTTACCACCGCTGGCTGGCGTTTCTCGGCGATCGGGCCTACGAGTTCACCCTGGTGCTCAACCGCTGGCTCAACCGCTGGCGGGCCAGCTATGGATACGGCTATTGGTCACTGTCGGCGTACCTCAAGCACAAGGTGAAAGGCGCCGTGAACTTCATCAGCGACTTCGAGGATGCCATTGCTCACGAGTGCACCCGTCGTGGTTTTCATGGCGTGGTGTGTGGGCATATCCACCATGCCGAGATTCGCCGGGTGGGGGAGGTGGAGTACCTCAATTGCGGGGATTGGGTGGAGTCGTGTACGGCGCTGATCGAGCACTGGGATGGTACGATCGAGCTGTACCGGTTGGCCGAAGCGCAGGCGCGCGAAGCCCGCCAGGCTGAAGCGTTGCGGGAGCCGGCGTAAGGCTGAGGCCCCCGCAAAGCTACAGGCTGATCTTGCCCAGCAGGATATCCCTGAACATCACGAAATCCCCGGCCAGGCTGTACAACGGGTGGGTAAAGGTCGCAGGCCGGTTCTTTTCGAAAAAGAAGTGCCCGACCCAGGCAAAGCCGTAGCCGAACACCGGCAGCGCCAGCAGCAGGGCCCATTTGCCACTGCCGATGGTGTAGGCCAGCAGGGCAATCACCAGGCTGGTACCGACAAAATGCAGGCGGCGACAAGTGGCGTTGCCGTGCTCCCCCAGGTAGTACGGATAGAACTCGGCGAAACTGCGAAACTGCGCTGTGCGGTTCATGGCACTGCTCCGGCAGATACTTTTGGACAGGATGCACGGCGTGGAGCCTGATTCGAGTCTAGAGTGACTGGCGGCGCCTTCCAGTGACAATGGGCGCCAATTGAGTATCCTTGGGGTTCACCGCAGGAGCGGTCGGCACTGTCATGAGCGAAAGAACCACGTCAGCCAGCTGGGCAACCGGGATCGTCAAGGCACTCGAGCTGGAAGGGCTGGACTGCCGGGCCATGTTCAAGCAGCTGGGGCTGGACTTCACGGCCCTGGACGACCCCGACGCGCGCTTCCCGCAGGACGCCATGACCCGCCTGTGGCAATTGGCAGAGGAGCTGTCGGGCAACGAGGCCATTGGTCTGAACATGGCGCGGGTGGTGCGCCCGGCATCGTTCCATGTGGCGGGCTATGCGTTGATGTCCAGCCGCACCCTGGCCGAGGGTTTCGAGCGCCTGGTACGTTACCAGCGCATCATTGCCGAAAGCTGCGACCTGAGCTTCGTCGCCGACCCCGAAGGGTATTCGCTGATCCTGACCGTGCACGGCGACCATCTGCCACCGACCCGGCACAGTGCCGAAGCGTCACTGGCCTGCGGGCTGGCATTGTGCTCATGGCTCAGCGGCCGGCCGCTGCAGCCTCGCCGGGTGCTGCTGCAGGGCCCGCAGCCCAAGCATGTCGAGCCTTACAAGGCGGCGTTTCATGCCCCGCTGGTGTTCGCTGCTGCGCACGATGCGCTGCTGTTCGAGCGGGCCGACATGGAGGCGCCGTTGCCCACCGCCAATGAAGCCATGGCGGTGCTGCACGACCGTTTTGCCGGGGAGTACCTGGCGCGTTTTTCCGAAACCCGGGTAACCCACCGGGTACGCCAGGTGCTGTGCCGCATTCTGCCGCAAGGCGAGCCCAAGCGCGAAACCCTGGCCCAGGCCCTGCACCTGTCGCAGCGCACCTTGCAGCGGCGGTTGCAGGAAGAAGGCACCAGTTTCCAGGCATTGCTCGACGACACCCGTCGCGAACTGGCCGAACAGTACCTGGCCCAACCGGGCATGACCCTGCTGGAAACCGCCTACCTGCTGGGTTTCGCCGATCCCAGCAACTTCTACCGGGCGTTCCGCCGCTGGTTCGATACCACGCCCAGCGAGTACCGTGCCCGCCTGGGCGCCACGGCCGCGGGGCTCAGTGACGCCAGAACGCTGGCATACACAGCACTAGCACGGTGATGATCTCCAGGCGACCGAGCAGCATGCCGCTGGAGAGGATCCACTTGGCCGCGTCCGGCAGGCTGGCATAGTTGCCTGACGGGCCGATCACCTCGCCCAGGCCCGGGCCTACACCGGAGACCGTGCCTGCAGCACCGGTCAAGGCAGTCATCCAGTCCACGCCAAGCAACGACAGCAGCAGTGCCATCACGCAGATGGTGATGGCGAAGAAGAACGAGAAGGTCAGGATCGAACGCACGATTTCTTCGTCGAGGCGGTGGCCGTTGTACTTCTGCTTGATCACCGCGCGCGGGTGAATCAGCTGGTTGAGGCTGGCCTTGAGCAGAATGTAGGCGACCTGGAAGCGGAAGATCTTGATGCCGCCCGCGGTCGAGCCGGAGCAGCCCCCCACGAAGCCCAGGTAGAAGAACAGCATCAACGAGAAGTTGCCCCACAGGCTGTAGTCGCCCAGGGCGAAGCCGGTGGTGGTGACCACCGAGGTCACATTCAGGGCCACGTGGCGCAGGGCGTCGAGCCAGTGCATCTGGGTAGTGGCCCAGTACCAGGTGCCAAGCACCAGCCAGGTGACCAGCAGCATGCCGAGCAGGCCCTGTACCTGCTGGTCGCGAAGCAGCGCCTTGCGGTTGCCACGCAGGGTCGCGACATACAGCGTGAAGGGCAGGCTACCGAGGATCATCACCACCACCGCGACCCAGTGCACGGCGGGGATGTCCCATTTCGCCAGCGACTGGTCGGAGGTGGAAAAGCCGCCGGTGGAAATTGCCGACATGGCGTGGTTGATCGCATCGAAGGGGCTCATGCCGGCCCACCAGAAGGCCAGCGCGCCGAGGATCGAGAAACCGACGTACACCCCGACGATCGACTTGGCGACCATATGCGAGCGTGGCATGACCTTCTCCGAGCGATCGGACGATTCGGTCTGGAACAGGCGCATGCCACCGATGCGCAACAGCGGCAGGATCGCTACCGCCATGCCGATGAAGCCGATGCCGCCAAGCCAGTGCAGCATCGAGCGCCACATCAGGATGCCCGGTGACATGCTGTCGAGCCCGCTGAGCACGGTAGCGCCGGTGGCGGTGATGCCCGACATGCTTTCGAAGAAGGCGTCGGTGTAGCTGATGTGCTGGGTCAGCAGGAAGGGCAGGGCGGCGAACACGCACACCACCAGCCAGCTGCTGACCGTCAGCAGGTACATGTCGCGCGGGCGCAGGTGCACATGCTCGGGGCGGCCCTGGACCACCAGCGCCAGGCCGGCAAGGAAGGTGATCAGGCTTGACCAGAGGAACGACGGCATGTCGCTGGTGCGTTCGAAGACCACCAGGGTCGCCATGGGTACGGCCATGCTGACAGCGAGGGTAATCAGGAAGATGCCGATGATGAAACCAATGATCCTTAAGGTCGGCAACGCCATGTGATCTGCTCTGACTCGAAACGGAAGGGCGCCATTCTACCTATGGGTCTGGTGATGTAAACGCTAGAATGGCGCC
Source organism: Pseudomonas sp. Marseille-Q3773 (assembly GCF_916618955.1). Classification (NCBI taxonomy): domain Bacteria; kingdom Pseudomonadati; phylum Pseudomonadota; class Gammaproteobacteria; order Pseudomonadales; family Pseudomonadaceae; genus Pseudomonas; species Pseudomonas sp. Marseille-Q3773. The sequence goes on along the minus strand of NZ_OU745390.1, from coordinate 2,852,831 downwards.
ACATTCACCTGCCAGGAGGGTAGCCCATGGAGGCTCTCGACGCATTGCTCAACCGTGTTTCCGTGCCACGCCTGACCGATCCGGCGCCCAATGCCGCCCAGCGCGAGGCGCTGTTCCAGGCTGCACTGCGTGCCCCGGACCACGGCCAGCTGCGGCCTTGGCGGTTCCTGACCATCGAAGGCCAGGGCCGCGAGAAACTGGGCGAGCTGTTCGCCGAAGCACTGCAGCACAAGGGCGATGCCAGCCAGGCTGCACTGGACAAGGCCCGCGCCATGCCGCTGCGGGCGCCGTTGCTGATCGTGGTGATTGCCCGCGTGCAGGATCACTTCAAGGTGCCTGGTTCCGAGCAGCGCCTGGCGGCGGGCTGTGCGGCGCATGGCATCCTGGTTGCCGCGCATGCGCAAGGGATCGGGGCGGTATGGCGGACCGGCGACATGGCCTACGATGCCCATGTGCACAAGGGCCTGGGGCTGGCCGCGAACGAAGAGCTGATTGGCTACCTGTATGTCGGTACGCCGCTGACCGAGCCGCGTACGGCGCCGGTTCTGGACACCGCAGATTTCGTCAGCGCCTGGGGCGAATAACGCAGCCTTGGGCTGATTGCCGTATCAAGGCATCCGGCCCTTTCGCGGGTAAACCCGCTCCCACAGGTGTGGCGCAAATTTCAGGCCTTGCACCAGTACCTGTGGGAGCGGGTTTACCCGCGAAGAGGCGGTGTGTATTGACATCTTCAACTGCCTGTCGCTTCAGTCACAGGCAACTCCAGCCGCGCCACAAAGCCCCCCTGTGGGTGGTTTTCCAGCACCAGGCTGCCGCCATGACGCTCCGCCGCCTTGCGTGCAATCGCCAGCCCCAGTCCATGCCCCGGCGCTTCCTGCCCCGGCGCGCGGAAGAACGGCTCGCCCAACTGTTGCAGATGCTCGGCCGCCGCCCCGGGCCCATGGTCGCGCACGCTCACCAGGATGCGCTGCTGCTCGCACACGGCGCTGATTTCGATCGGCTGGCCCACCGGGTTGAAGCGCAGGGCATTGCGCAGCAAGTTGTCCACTGCGCGCTCGATCAGCGTTGGCCAACCCTGCAAGGTCAACCCCGGCTGCGCCTCCAGGCGCACGTCCTGCTCCGGCGCACTGAGCTGTGCATCCTTGCGCACGCTGCCGAGCACGGCATTGAGGTCGATCGGCTCGGCATGGGCTTGTTCGGCATCGACCCGCGCCAGGGTAAGGATTTCGCTGATCAGGTCTTCCAGGCGGTCGCATTCGCGAGCCAGGCGCGGCCACAGCGTCTCGCGCTGCGCTGGTTCGGCGCGCTCGGCCAAGGCCAGGGCGATGCGCAGCCTTGCCAGTGGTGAACGCAGTTCATGGGACACATCACGCAACAACTGGCGCTGGCTGCCAATGGTGCTTTGCAGGCGTGCGCCCATCTTGTTGAAGTCCTTGGCCAGCACGCCGAACTCGTCGCGCCGTGCCGCCAGTTGCGCCAGGCTGTTCTGCTGGTAGGTGGTCTGCCCCAGGTCGTGCACGGCGCTGCGCAGGCGGCTGAGCGGGCGGGTGATGGACAGCGTCACCAACAGGCTGAACAGGGTCAGCACCACCAGGGCGATCCCCAAGGCGCTGAGCGGCCACAGCAGGCTTTCGCGGTGCCAGGCATCCAGCGCCGGGTGGGGGATACGGTAGATCAGCAGGTAGGTCTCGCCGGTGTCGGGGCTGGTGTACTCCTCGGTCAGCCGGCGCCAGGGCAGGCGCCGCTGGTCGTTGTGCTGGCGCGCCTCGAAAGCTGCCGCGCGGCGCGGAAAGGTGCCGGGCACGACGGCTTCGCCGCTGTCATCGAGCACTTGCACATCGATCTTGAAGCGCTCCTTGCGCCGTTCCAGGAACTGCTGTGCCGAAGCCAGGCCTTCCTGCTCGTAGTGCCTGGCCCACTGGCTGGCCAAGGTATTCAGGCCCGGGTGGCGACTCAGGATCCAGGCATCCTGGTTGAGCATGTGGCCCAGCAGGATCGACAGGCCCGCGACCAGGGCGATGGCCAGCCAGAAACTGGCCAGGACGCGCCAGAACAGTGAACGCAAGTGCACCTCCTAAACGGGAAAAACCCGGCCCGCGCTGGGCGGGCCGGGCACAGGCTGGTCAGCTTACTGGGCCTTGCTGCCTTTTTCAGCTTTCCAGGCCTGGAACTCCTGCCACTCGGCTTTACGGGCAGCGCGTTCCTTCTGCAGCTCGTCGAACTGCTTCTGCTGCTCCGGCTTGAGCAGGGCGCGGACCGCACTGTCGGTCTTGTCGTGGCTGGCCTTCAGCTCGTCCTTCATGGCCTTCTGGTCGGCCGCCGGCAGCTTGGACAGGTAGCGTTCGGTGATCTCGCGGCGCTGCTTCATCTGTTCGCCCATCAGCTTGCCGATCTGCTGGCGCTGGTCACGGCTCAGGTCCAGCTGGTGGAACGGCGCGTCACCGCGATGATGTGGGCCGTCGTGGCGCGGGCCGCCTTCAGGCATGGCCATGGCCACGGTCGGCAGGGCAGCGGCGAACATCAGGGCGATAAGGGTCTTGCGCATGGTGTCTCTCCTTTCATGGGCCGGTGTCTACCGGATGAGCACAGTCTAGGGAGAGCACCGTCAAGCGCCGTCAGCGGAGGGTAAAGGCTCGGTAAAGAGGGTCAGAGGCAGTAGTAATAGCCGCGGCTGCGCAGGGCCACGATGCGCGGGCGGCCATCGGCGTGCGGGCCGATCTTCTTGCGCAGGTTGCTGACGTGCATGTCCAGGCTGCGGTCGTACAGGGTCAGTTTGCGGCCCAGGCCGATCTGCGCCAGTTCCTGCTTGTCCAGCGGCTCGCCCGGTTGGCGCAGCAGGGCTTCGAGAATGCGGCTCTCGGACAGGGTCAGGGTCATTTCGCGGCCATCGATGCTGGCCACGCCACGGGCAGGGCTGTAGACCAGGTCGCCCAGCTCCACCTGGCTGCTGGTGGCGGCAGGGTGGCTGCGGCGCAGCACGGCGCGCAGGCGGGCAGTGAGTTCACGTGGGTCGCACGGTTTGGCCAGGTAATCGTCGGCGCCCAGTTCCAGGCCGAGGATGCGGTCCAGCGGTTCGCCGCGGGCCGAAAGCATCACCACTGGCAACTCGGCATGCTCGCTGCGCAACTGCTTGAGCAGTTCCAGGCCACTGCCATCGGGCAGCATCACATCCAGCACCACAGCCGCCGGGGCATGCGTGGCCAGGGCCTGGCGGGCGCTCTTGCCATCGTGGCAGGCACGCACGGTGAACCCTTCCTGGGTCAGCCAGCTGCCGAGCAGCTCGCACAGTTCCTGGTCATCATCAATCAGTAACAGCTCGCTCATGACTCACTCAATTCAACCATTGACGGCGACTATTCGGCCCGCCAGTGGCAAAGATACCGCAGACTGATGGCAATCGTATAACTGCCGGCACCGCGCCAGCCCTCGCGGGCAAGCCCGCGAAAGAAGCTGGCGCGCATCAGATCAAGGCAGCACTTGCTTGAATGGTTTGACCACGACCTTGTCGTATACGCCCGCCGCGATGTAAGGGTCGGCATCGGCCCAGGCCTGCGCCGCCGCCAGGGAGTCGAACTCGGCAACGATCAGGCTGCCGCTGAAACCCGCTTCGCCCGGGTCATTGCTGTCGATGGCCGGGTGCGGGCCGGCCAGCACCACGCGGCCTTCGGCCTTCAGTTGCTGCAGGCGCTCGATGTGCGCCGGGCGGGCAGCCAGGCGTTTTTCCAGGGAGTTTGCGACGTCGCTGGCGATGATGGCGTAGAGCATGTCAATCCTTGGGTTTGGAGGTGGAAGGGTCGTCGTGCAGGTGGCGCGACAGGTACACGCCTTGCGCCACCAGGAACATCACGGTCATGCCCAGGCTGCCGAACACCTTGAAGTCGACCCAGAAGTCCTGGAAGGTGAAGGCGACGAACAGGTTGGCCGCGCCGCAGAACAGGAAGAAACCGATCCAGGCCAGGTTCAGGCGGGTCCAGATGAGGTCGGGCAGGCTCAGGGCATGGCCCATGATGCGCTTGATCAGCACCCGGTCACCGATGAAGTGGCTGCCGGCGAAGCCCAGGGCGAACAGCCAGTTAACCACCGGCGCCTTCCACTTGAGGAAGGTTTCGCTGTGGAAGGCCAAGGTCAGGCCGCCGAACACCAGGCAGGCCACCAGGGTCAGCCACTGGCCCTTCTCCAGCTTGCGCTGACGCAGGAACAGCGCGCCGTAGACCACCAGCGAGCTGATGATCAGCATGGCCGTGGCGCTGTAGATCCCGCCGAATTCGAAGCTGTGGCCGGCGACTTCCATGGGGCGCGGGTCGAGCTTGTAGACGATGAAGAACAGCAACAGCGGAATGAAATCGATGAATTGTTTCACAATGGCAGCCAGAATCGGGATGTGACGGCATAATAACAAACATCGATTCCAGCGAAAGCGCTCCTCCATGAATGTTGATCTGCACTGTCACAGCACGGCCTCCGACGGCGCCCTGTCGCCCTCGGCACTGGTCGCCCGGGCCCATGAGCACGGGGTGCAAACGCTGGCACTGACCGACCATGACACGATCGAGGGCCTGCCCGAGGCGCGCCAGGCCTGCCGCGACAAGGGCATGCACTGGGTCAGCGGGGTAGAGCTGTCGTGCACCTGGGGCGGTGCGACCATCCATGTGCTGGGCTATGACTTCCCGCTCGACGCGCCGCCGTTGCTGGCGGCGATCGAAGCGCTGCACCGTGGCCGCTGGCTGCGCGCCGAAGAAATCGACAAACGGCTGGCGGGCAAGGGCATGCCCGGCGCCCTCGAAGGCGCCCGCGCCGTGCAGCACGAACTGGGCGACAGTGGCAACGCCCCGGCGCGCCCGCATTTTGCCGAATACCTGGTGCGCGCCGGGCACGTCAAGGACCGTGGCGAGGCGTTTCGCAAGTGGCTGGGCGCCGGCAAGCTGGGCGATGTCAAGCAGCATTGGCCGAGCCTCGATGAAACCGTTGCCACCCTGCGCCAGTCCAACGCTTGGGTAAGCCTGGCGCATCCCATGCACTACGACCTGACCCGCAGCAAGCGCAGAAGGCTGATTGCCGACTATATTCAGGCAGGCGGGCAGGCACTTGAGGTCGTCAACGGGATGATGCCGGCCGAGCAGGTGGGCACGATGTCCATCCTCACCCGTGAGTTCGGCCTGCTGGCAAGCGCTGGCAGTGATTTCCACGGCCCCGGCACCTGGGGCGAGATCGGTGCCTACCGGCCTTTGCCCGAGGACCTGCCACCTCTGTGGCGCCGATTCAGCCATGAACAGCCTTTGGCGGTATGAACAGGACGACTACGTGAGCCAATTTTTCCAGATCCATCCGGAGAATCCGCAGCCGCGGCTGATCCGCCAGGCGGTGGAAATCATCCGCAAGGGCGGCGTGGTGGTGTATCCGACCGACTCGGCCTACGCCTTGGGCTGCCAGATTGGCGACAAGGCGGCGATCGAGCGGGTGCGGCGCCTGCGCGGCCTGGACAAGACCCACAATTTCACCCTGATGTGCTGTGACATGTCGCAGCTGGGGCTGTATGCCAAGGTCGACACCGGCACCTTCCGCCTGCTCAAGGCGCATGTGCCGGGGCCTTACACCTTCATCCTCAATGGCACCCGCGAAGTGCCGCGCCTGCTGCTGCACGAAAAGCGCCGTACCATCGGCCTGCGCGTGCCCGACCACGCCATCACCCTGGCCTTGCTCGCCGAGCTGGGCGAGCCGCTGATGAGCGTGAGCCTCATCCTGCCGGGTGACGACGAGCCGATGACCGATCCCTACGAGATTCGTGAGCGCCTGGAGCATCATGTCGACCTGGTGATCGACGGCGGTTTTGGCGATCTCAAGGCCTCGACCATCATCGACCTGTCCGGTGACGAGCCGGAGCTGATCCGCGAAGGCTGCGGCGACCCCACACCGTTCCTGGTCAACGCGTGAGCCAGGTAGAAACACCCGAGGCACCGCCCGAACTGGCCGAGGCACCGCGGCAACTGCAACTGGCGCTGGTGTATGGCGAAGCCCTGACCGAGCTGCCGCTGGACCTTTACATCCCGCCGGACGCGCTGGAAGTCATCCTCGAAGCCTTCGAAGGCCCGCTGGACCTGCTGCTGTACCTGATCCGCAAGCAGAACATCGACATCCTCGACATCCCCGTGGCGGAAATCACCCGCCAGTACATGGGCTATGTGGAACTGATGAAGAGCGTGCGCCTGGAGCTGGCGGCCGAATACCTGGTGATGGCCGCCATGCTCGCCGAGATCAAGTCGCGCATGCTGCTGCCGCGCTCGGCCGATGTCGAGGAAGAGGAGGGCGACCCGCGCGCCGAACTGATCCGCCGCCTGCAGGAGTACGAGCGCTTCAAGGCAGCCGCCGAAGGCATCGATGGGTTGCCTCGGGTTGGTCGCGAAGTGGTGGTGCCACGTCTGGAGGCACCGCAGGCCAAGGTGCGCAAGCTGTTGCCCGAGGTCAGCCTGGAAGAGCTGCTGGTGTCCATGGCCGAGGTGATGCGCCGCAACGACCTGTTCGAGAGCCACCAGATCACCCGCGAGACCCTGTCCACCCGGGAGCGCATGAGCCTGGTGCTGGAGCGCCTGAAAGGCGGCGGCTTCGTGCCGTTCGTCGAGCTGTTTGCGGCCGAGGAGGGCAAGCTCGGCGTGGTGGTGACCTTCATGGCGATCCTTGAGCTGGTGAAGGAATCGCTGGTCGAACTGGTGCAGAATGAACCCTTCGCCGCCATTCATGTGCGGCTTCGCCCGGCGCTTGTAGAAGAACCTGATGAACCTGAATGAACCCCGTGACCTGGCGTCGCTGATCGAGGCCTTCCTGCTGGCTTCCGGCAAGCCGCAATCGCTGGAGCGCCTGTACGAGCTGTTCGAAGAGGCCGAGCGGCCAGAGCCCAAGGTCTTCAGGCAGGCCCTGGAGCTGCTGGGCGCATCGTGCGCTGGCCGTGCCTTCGAACTCAAGGAAGTGGCCAGCGGTTACCGCCTGCAGATTCGCGAAGACTTTGCCCCCTGGGTCGGGCGCCTGTGGGAAGAGCGCCCGCAGCGCTATTCGCGCGCGCTGCTGGAAACCTTGGCCTTGATCGCCTACCGCCAGCCGATCACCCGTGGCGAGATCGAGGATGTGCGTGGCGTGGCGGTGAACAGCAATATCATCAAGACCTTGATGGAGCGCGAGTGGATCCGCGTGGTCGGCTACCGCGAAGTGCCCGGGCGGCCGGCGATGTTCGCCACCACCAAGGGCTTTCTCGATCATTTCAACCTGAAGAGCCTGGACGAGCTGCCGGCCTTGGCCGAGCTGCGGGAAATGCAACCCGAGCCGGTGCTCGACCCGGATGATGCGCCGGTGCCGGCGCACCTGCAGGCGTTGGCCGATGCCAGCCTTGGGGAAGAGGAAGAGGTTGCCGAGCCGAAGGAGGAAACCAGCTTCCGAAGCCTGCTGGTGGAACTCGATGCGATGGAAGAAGGGCTGAAGACCGATTTCGATGATTTGCGCGAGGAAGAGGCTGAGGCCTCGGTGGAGGAAGAGGGCAAGTTGCAGCCCTGATCTGCAGTTGCTGTTCCGGCCTTCGCGGGTGCCACAGGTTCTGAATGTGGTGCGGTACCTGTGGGAGCGGGTTTACCCGCGAAAGGGCCTGCATTGCCAATACACCACCATTAGGCAGAAACCCCTCGCAAAGCCCACAAAACCTTCTACCCTGCAGTGCGTTCAGCCGCCGAACCGCGTATGATGCGCGGCCTTTTGGCGCGTTCGTCGCCAGAACCCATATTTCATTCCTACACCGGGAGGTGCCCAGATGAGTGAGCAAGACCTGCAAGATAGCCAACCCACCCCTCCGTCCGGCGAAAAGCTGCAGAAAGTGCTGGCGCGTATCGGCGTTGGCTCGCGGCGTGATGTCGAGGCCTGGATCAGCCAGGGCCGTATCAAGGTCAATGGCGTCGAGGCCACCCTTGGCCAGCGCGTCGACCTGCACGATGCCATCGCCGTGGATGGCAAGCTGATCAAGCGCGAAGAGGCCGCCGAGGCCACCCGCCGGGTGATCATGTACAACAAGCCCGATGGCGAGATCTGCACCCGTGACGACCCGGAAGGCCGCCCGACCGTGTTCGATCGCCTGCCACGGCCGAAGGAAGGCCGCTGGATCAACATCGGCCGCCTCGACATCAACACCACCGGCCTGCTGCTGTTCACCACCGATGGTGAGCTGGCCAACCGCCTGATGCACCCGTCCTACGAGATGGACCGTGAGTACGCGGTGCGTGTGCGCGGCGAAGTCGATGACGAGATGATCGAGCGCCTGAAAGCTGGCGTGATGCTGGAAGACGGCCCGGCCAAGTTCACCGACATCCAGAAGGCGCCGGGTGGCGAAGGCTTCAACCACTGGTACCACTGCGTGGTGATGGAAGGCCGTAACCGCGAGGTGCGTCGCCTGTGGGAGTCCCAGGGCATGGTGGTCAGCCGCCTGAAGCGCGTGCGTTTCGGCCCGGTATTCCTCAATTCCGACCTGCCGATGGGCCGTTGGCGTGAAATGACCCAGGGGGAGATCGACATCCTCGCCGCTGAAGTGGGCCTGCAGCCGGTAGCGCTGCCTGCCATGAAGCTCAAGGCCAAGGACAAGCTGGAGCGCCTGCAGCGCAAGTCGACGCGCCCGCTGGGCCGTGGCGAGCGCGTGCGCAGCCTGCGCCCGGCCCACGAAGGCGGCGCTGGCGAAGAACGCCCGGTGCGCCAGCCGCGTGAAGAAGCCCCGCGCAAGAGCAGCCGTGGCAGCACGGTTGCCGAGCGCCCGAGCGAGATGCGCAAGCGCCCGGGCAAGCCTGACGCCGACAAGCCGGCAGGCCGTGGTCGTGGCAAGCCGCGTGGCTGATCGGCCTTTGCGATGAAGAGAACCAGCCTTCGGGCTGGTTTTTTTATGCCTGTGGAATTTTGGGGCTGCATAGCCAGCCCCAAGATACTGAACAAAAAGAATTTTTCGGACGACTGGCAAGTTCTCGAACCGCCTTGTAAAAAAATCTATACAGATCCCACCGGATTCAGCCCTGATTTCGGATTTTCCACCGCCCTGTAAACCATGCTTGCCGCCGCTACCATGCCCAAGGCTGCCCCCCGGCTCTGACCACCCTTGCCCAAACCCCCGCCCCACGGTGTTATAGCCGCCATTGCCGTGTGCAAAAGCCTGTCCACAGAGCCAGGCTGACAAAACAACAAATGGAGGCGCCATGTACGCCGATCACTCCGCCTTTGAAGGCCCACACCACAGGATCGCTGCGTTTTTTCCCAGGGAAACGATGCAGTGCGTTGACGCCTGCGCGTTCGCAGGGGTATACAGTGCGCCGCGTTTTACCTGTGACTCCTTTGCGTACCGCGCACTCCTGATCACCCCTGGTTGACCCGCTCCGGCGGCAGCTGCGTTCAGGAAACCCAAGGTAACCACCTTGCCCATTCCGCTGCGCCACGAGCGCGGTGGGTCCGATTCCGTCACAGATAAAAACAATGCAGGTGACTTCGTTCATGAGTGGACAAAACATGCATTCAGGCGAGCTCAAGCGGGGCCTGAAGAACCGCCACATCCAGCTGATTGCCCTGGGTGGTGCGATCGGTACCGGCCTGTTCCTCGGTTCGGCGGGGGTGATGAAATCCGCCGGCCCGTCGATGATCCTCGGCTACGCCATCTGCGGCTTCATCGCCTTTCTGATCATGCGCCAGCTTGGCGAAATGATCGTCGAAGAGCCGGTGGCCGGCTCGTTCAGCCATTTCGCCCACACCTACTGGGGCGGTTTCGCCGGCTTCCTGTCGGGCTGGAACTGCTGGGTGCTGTATATCCTGGTGGGTATGTCGGAGCTTTCGGCGGTCGGCAAGTATGTCCACTACTGGTGGCCGGAGATCCCGACCTGGGTCACGGCAGCAGCGTTCTTCGTGCTCATCAACGCCATCAACCTGATGAACGTGAAGTTCTTCGGTGAAGCCGAATTCTGGTTCGCCATCATCAAGGTGGTGGCCATCGTCAGCATGATCGGCCTGGGTGCCTACTTGCTGACCAGCGGCAGCGGCGGCCCCGAGGCGACCGTGGCCAACCTGTGGTCGCATGGCGGCTTCTTCCCGAACGGTGTCAGCGGCCTGGTGATGGCCCTGGCGTTCATCATGTTCTCCTTCGGTGGCCTGGAGATGCTCGGTTTCACCGCGGCCGAGGCCGACAAGCCGAAGACCGTGATCCCCAAGGCGATCAACCAGGTCATCTACCGCATCCTGATCTTCTATGTGGGCGCCCTTGTAGTACTGCTGTCGCTGACCCCGTGGGACAACTTGGTCGCCAGCATCGCTGCGTCGGGTGGCAGCTATGGCAGCAGCCCGTTCGTGCAGGTGTTCTCGCTGCTGGGCAGTGACGTGGCGGCGCACCTGCTGAACTTCGTGGTCCTGACTGCGGCACTGTCGGTGTACAACAGCGGCACCTACTGCAACGCACGCATGCTGCTGGGCATGGCTGAGCAGGGCGATGCGCCGGCATCGCTGGCCAAGGTCGACAAACGTGGCGTACCTGTGCGTTCGATCCTGGCATCGGCAGGGGTGACCTTCGTTGCCGTGCTGCTCAACTACCTGATGCCGCAGAACGCCTTGGAGCTGCTGATGTCGCTGGTGGTGGCCACCCTGGTGATCAACTGGGCGATGATCAGCTACTCGCACCTGAAGTTCCGCCAGCACCTCGACCGCACCGGCCAGAAGCCGCTGTTCAAGGCCTTGTGGTACCCCTATGGCAACTACCTGTGCCTGGCGTTCGTGGTGCTGATCCTCGGCATCATGCTGATGATCCCGGAAATCCGCGTGTCGGTGTACGCGATCCCGATGTGGCTGTTTGCGATGTTCGTGGTCTACATGGTCAAGCCGCGTCGCAGGATGAAAACCGTTGTAGCGGCTACTGGCATGGCCAAGTAAGGCGCCTTGCAGTAGCTGAGAACCCGAAGCCAGGTGACTGGCTTCGGGTTTTTTCTTGCCTGTGGCGGCCCTGTCGCCGGCAGCCAGCGCCACACGTCAGATCTGTTCGAGCAACCAGCTTCTGAATGCCCGCAACGATGGCAATGCCTCGTTCCTCGGTGGGTAGATCAGGTAATAGCTGCGTTGGCTGGCAAACGCCTCGCCGGGGCTGTACAGCTCGCCCTTGGTCAGCTCCTCTTCCACCAGAATGCGCGGCACCAGGCCGATGCCGATACCGGCCCGTACCGCCTGGATCAGGTGCGAGGTCAGCTCGAAGCTCGGCCCCAGGCGCATCGCCCGGTGCGCCAGGCCATGGTGCGAGAACCACTCGCCCCAGGCATGCGGGTTGTTGGCAACGTTCAGCAGCACCTCTTCACTGATCCGGGCCGGGCTCCAGCCCTGGCCATCCGCGCCAGCTTCCGGCGGCAGGATCACCACCAGTTGCTCGGCATGCAGGCGATGGCAGACCAGCCCCGGCAGGTCGTGGCTGGCCACGCCGATGGCGGCGTCGATCTCGCTGGTGTCGAAATTGATGGCTTCGATGCGTGAATGAATGTGCACCAACATGCCCGGGTGGGCGCTGTAGAATGTGTGCAGCCGCGGCAGCAGCCACTTCGAGCCGAAGGTGGGCAGGGTGGCCAGGCGCAAGGTGCCGACCCCCGACTGGTAGGCCAATGCCTGTAGGGTGGCACTGCGGATGCGCCCCAGGGCCTCGCTGAGTTCGCGTTGGTACAGGCGCCCGACATCGGTGAGTTGCACCTGGCGCCCTTCACGGCGGAACAGGGTCAGCCCCAGCTGCTGTTCCAGTGCCTGTACCTGGCGGCTGACTGCGCTCTGGGTCAGCGACAGTTCGGCGGCGGCGCGGGTATAGCTTTCATGTCGGGCGGCAGCCTCGAAAGCCAGCAGCAGCGACATCGACGGGGTAAGGTGGCGGTAATTCATTCATGGAAGTCATCGATAGCGGCAGGATTATCCGTTTGCCCCTGACGCGAAACTACAGGAACATTGGCCTATACGTCATCCCCGCATGCCTTCACTCATGCCGGAGCGACAGGAATCCCGTGAATTAGCCTATATCAAGAGGCCATCCTTCGATGATCGCCCAGCTGCCGACCGTTGCGCCGAGCACCAACTACCCCGAATTCCTCGAAGCCCTGCGCAGCAGTGGCTTCCGTGGCCAGATCAGTGCCGACTACGCTACCCGCACGGTATTGGCCACCGACAACTCGATCTACCAGCGCTTGCCGCAGGCGGCGGTGTTCCCGCTGGATGCCGACGACGTGGTGCGGGTCGCCACGCTGATGGGCGAGCCGCGTTTTCGCCAGGTCAAGCTGACCCCGCGCGGCGGCGGTACCGGCACCAATGGCCAGTCGCTGACCGACGGTATCGTCGTCGACCTGTCGCGGCACATGAACAAGATTCTCGAAATCAACGTCGAGGAACGCTGGGTACGGGTGCAGGCCGGTACGGTCAAGGACCAGCTCAACGCCGCGCTCAAGCCTTACGGCCTGTTCTTCGCGCCGGAGCTGTCCACCTCCAACCGTGCCACCGTCGGCGGCATGATCAACACCGATGCCAGTGGCCAGGGCAGTTGCACCTATGGCAAGACCCGCGACCACGTCCTGGAGCTGCACAGCGTGCTGCTCGGTGGTGAGCGCCTGCACAGCCTGCCGATCGACGATGCCACGCTGGAGCAGGCGTGTGCGGCACCCGGCCGGGTCGGCGAGGTGTACCGCATGGCACGGGAGATCCAGGAAACCCAGGCTGACCTGATCGAAACCACGTTCCCCAGGCTCAACCGCTGCCTGACCGGCTACGACCTGGCGCACCTGCGCGACGAACAGGGCCGTTTCAACCTCAACAGCGTGCTGTGCGGTGCCGAAGGTTCGTTGGGCTATGTGGTCGAAGCCAAGCTCAATGTGCTGCCGATCCCCAAGTATGCCGTGCTGGTCAACGTCCGCTACAGCAGCTTCATGGATGCCCTGCGCGACGCCAACGCGCTGATGGCGCACAAGCCGCTGTCGATCGAGACCGTCGACTCCAAGGTGCTGATGCTGGCGATGAAGGACATCGTCTGGCACAGCGTTGCCGAATACTTCCCGGCCGACCCCGAGCGCCCGACCCTGGGCATCAACCTGGTGGAGTTCTGTGGCGACGAACCTGCCGAGGTCAATGCCAGGGTGCAGGCGTTCATTCAGCACCTGCAGAGCGACACCAGTGTCGAGCGCCTGGGCCACACCCTGGCCGAGGGCGCCGAAGCGGTGACCCGCGTCTATACCATGCGTAAACGTTCGGTGGGCTTGCTGGGCAACGTCGAAGGCGAAGTGCGCCCGCAGCCGTTCGTCGAGGACACTGCGGTACCGCCAGAACAACTGGCCGACTATATCGCCGACTTCCGCGCGCTGCTCGATGGCTACGGCCTGGCCTATGGCATGTTCGGCCACGTCGACGCCGGTGTGCTGCACGTGCGCCCGGCGCTGGACATGAAGGACCCGGCCCAGGCGGCGCTGGTCAAACCGATCTCCGATGCCGTGGCGGCGTTGACCCGCAGCTACGGTGGCCTGCTGTGGGGCGAGCATGGCAAGGGCCTGCGTTCGGAGTACGTGCCGGAGTACTTCGGCGAGCTGTACCCGGCGCTGCAGCGCCTGAAAGGCGCCTTCGACCCGCACAACCAGCTCAACCCCGGCAAGATCTGCACCCCGCCGGACAGCGCCGAGGGCCTGACCAAGGTTGATGGCGTGACCCTGCGCGGCGACCTCGACCGCACCATCGACGAGCGCGTGTGGCAGGACTTCGGCAGCGCCGTGCATTGCAACGGCAACGGCGCCTGCTACAACTACGACCCCAACGACGCCATGTGCCCGTCGTGGAAGGCCACCCGCGAACGCCAGCATTCGCCCAAGGGCCGCGCCTCGTTGATGCGTGAGTGGCTGCGCCTGCAGGGCGAGGCGAACATCGATGTCCTGGCTGCGGCGCGTAACCAGGTGTCGTGGCTCAAGGGCCTGCCGGCGCGCCTGCGCAACAACCGCGCGCGCCGCCAGGGGCAGGAAGATTTCTCCCATGAAGTGTACGACGCCATGGCCGGCTGCCTGGCGTGCAAGTCATGCGCCGGGCAATGCCCGATCAAGGTCAACGTGCCGGACTTCCGCTCGCGCTTCCTCGAGCTGTACCACGGCCGCTACCAGCGCCCGCTGCGTGACTACCTGATCGGTTCGCTGGAGTTCACCATCCCGTACCTGGCCCACGCGCCGGGGTTGTACAACGCGGTGATGGGCTCGAAGTGGGTGAGCAAGCTGCTGGCTGACCGGATCGGTATGGTCGACAGCCCGTTGCTCAGCCGCTTCAACTTCCAGGCCACCCTGGCCCGCTGCCGTGTCGGCGTGGCCAGTGTGCCGGCCCTGCGTGAGCTGACCCCGGCCCAGCGTGAACGCAGCATCGTGCTGGTGCAGGACGCCTTCACCCGCTACTTCGAGACGCCACTGCTGTCGGCCTTCATCGACCTGGCGCACCGCCTGGGCCACCGCGTATTCCTGGCCCCGTACAGCGCCAACGGCAAGCCGCTGCATGTGCAGGGCTTCCTCGGCGCGTTCGCCAAGGCGGCGATCCGCAACGCCACCCAGCTCAAGGCCCTGGCTGACTGCGGCGTGCCGCTGGTGGGCCTGGACCCGGCGATGACCCTGGTGTACCGCCAGGAGTACCAGAAGGTCCCGGGGCTGGACGGTTGCCCGAAAGTCCTGTTGCCGCAGGAGTGGTTGATGGATGTGCTGCCGGAGCAGGCGCCGACTGCGTCGGCCAGCTTCCGCCTGATGGCACACTGCACCGAGAAGACCAATGTGCCGGCCAGCACCCGGCAATGGGAGCAGGTGTTCGCCCGCCTGGGGCTGAAGCTGGTGACCGAGGCCACTGGCTGCTGCGGGATGTCCGGTACCTATGGGCACGAGGCGCGTAACCAGGACACATCGCGGACCATCTTCGAACAGAGCTGGGCGACCAAGCTGGACAAGGAAGGCGAGGCGCTGGCGACAGGGTATTCCTGCCGCAGCCAGGTCAAGCGCATGACCGAGCGGCAGATGCGTCACCCGCTGGAGGTGGTGTTGCAATACGCCCAGCGCTAGGTTTCATGGCTTCGGGGCGCTTGGCGCGCCCCCCCGGCTGTTACCGATACTGCTTCTGACGCACCTGCCGGTACAGGTACAGGCTCAACACCAGCCCGCAAGCCGCCGCCGCCGCCGCGAACAGAAACATCGAAGCAAAGCCGAACCCCGCCGCCACCGCGCCCACCAGCGGCCCGGTCACCCCCAGCGACAAGTCGATGAACAGCGAATAGGCCCCGACCGCAGCCCCGCGGTTGGCCGCCGATACCTGGTTCACTGCCTCCACGCCGAGCGCCGGGAACACCAGCGAGAAGCCGAACCCGCTCAGTGCGGCGCCTGCCAGCGCCAGTTCGGCACTCGGTGCCAGCCACAGCATCAGCAGCCCAAGCGTTTCTACCGACAGGCAGGCAATCGCCACGCGGAACCCGCCAATCCGGTTGATCAAGTTGCCGAACAGCAGCCGTGCGCTGATGAAGCTGGCGCCAAACAGGCTCAGGGTCAGCGCAGCATTGGCCCAGCCGCGGCTGGCATAGTACAGGGTGATGAAAGTGGCGATGGTGCCGAAGCCGATCGAGCCCAGGGCCAGCCCCGAACCGTGCGGGAACACTTTGCCCAGCACGCGCAGGAACGGCAGGCGCACGCCGCTGACGATCGGCGCCGCCTGCCGGGGCCAGGCCAGCAGCAGGCCGAGCGCACACAGCAGGATGATGCTAGCGCCCATGCTCCACAGCCCCAGGCCCTTGACCATCAGCACCCCCAGCGGGGCGCCGATGGCCAGTGCGCCGTAGCTGGCGATGCCGTTCCAGGAGATGACCTTGGCGGTATGTTCGGCACCGACCCGGCCGATGCCCCAGCCGATCGAACCCGACCCCACCAGGCTTTCGGCACTGCCCAGCACCAGGCGGCCGGCCAGCAGGCTGGCCAGGCTCAGCCAGGGCAGGTGGGTAAGAAAGGCGCAGGCCAGCATGAACACCCCGCTGAGGCCGCACCCCGCCAGGCCATACAGGACCGCCTTCTTGCTGCCGTGGTTGTCGATGATGCGGCTGGCCGTGGGGCGGCTGAGCAGGGTAGCCAGGTATTGCACGCTGATCACCAGGCCCGCGACCACGGCGCCGAAGCCCAGGTCGTCGTGCACATAGCCAGGCAACACGGCCAGAGGGATGCCGATGTTCAGGTAGCCGATGAAGGTGAAGAGGACGATGGAGACGACTTGCAGGGTGACCGCAAGGGGGCGCGGTGAGTCGGGCATGGGGGCCTACGTGGGTTCTGGACGGTGTGAAAACGTGATGACGGGGGTAGCCCGCAGGTCAGCCGTTTTCACACAGTCGGGGTTGCGCGGTTAGTCCTGGTCAGCGCTGGATTGATCGTCACCATCCTGCTCGGCGGCAGCAGCCGGCTCGGCGTGAACGGTTACGGTTGGCTCTTCTGGGTTCAGGCTTGGGAAGGGAAGATTCGGGATTTCATGCATCTCGTCGTTCCTCGCAAGTGTGAGTGAAAAGTCTGCGCCAGGCGCGTTTGAAGCTTCGCAAAGCTGGGGCAGGATACACAAGTCTGGATGACAGTTTGGTTTTTTTGCCGGTCGCCGGTCGGTTTTGCGGGCGAACAGCGGCCAATTCCTGCATGAAAAATGGGGCCTTGTGGCCCCATTCGGTTCAGTGATTACTTGCGGCCTTCAGCCGTCTCCGCCACCTTGTCAGTGCGCGCACACATGATGAAGTCATTGCGGTGCAGGCCCTTGATCGAGTGGCTCCACCAGGTCACGGTGACCTTGCCCCACTCGGTCAGCAGGCCCGGGTGGTGGCCTTCGGCTTCGGCGATTTCGCCCACGGCATTGGTGAAGGCCAGGGCGTGCTTGAAGTTCTTGAACAGGAAGACGCGCTCCAGCTCCATGTGGCCATCGCGTACTTCGATGTTCCAGTCCGGGATCTCGCGGATCAGCTCGGCCAACTCTTCGTCGGTGACTTTCGGCGCGTCGGCGCGGCAGGCTTCGCAATGGGCTTGGTTCAAGGCATTCATGTGGTGTTTTCCGGTTCGAGTTGTTATCGGCAAGGTCGCTCAGGCGGCGACCTTGGGTGGAAACTTCGGTGCGTGCAGGCCCAGCTGCATGGCCTGGTCAACCATGCTCATGATGTCTTCGTGGGCCAGGTCGAACAGGCGCTTCATGTTCGGCAGCACGAAATACAGCGGCTGCAGGATGTCGATGCGGTATGGGGTGCGCATGGCTTCGATCGGGTCGAAGGCCTGGTGCTCTGGCTCGCCAGACAGACTGTAGACGGTTTCCTTCGGCGACGAGAGGATGCCACCGCCATAGATCTTGCGGCCTTGGGTGGTTTCGATGAGGCCGAATTCGATGGTCATCCAGTACAGGCGCGCCAGGTAGACGCGCTGTTCCTTGGTGGCGGCCAGGCCGAGCTTGCCGTAGGTATGGGTAAATTCGGCGAACCAGGGGTTGGTCAGCAGCGGGCAGTGGCCGAAGATCTCGTGGAAGATGTCGGGTTCCTGCAGGTAGTCCAGTTCTTCCGGGGTGCGGATGAACGTGGCGACCGGGAAGCGCTTGCTGGCCAGCAGCTCGAAGAAGGTCTGGAAGGGGATCAGCGCCGGCACCCGGGCAACCTGCCACCCCGTGGTGGCGCCCAGCACCTTGTTGATTTCGCCCAGTTGCGGAATCCGGTCATGCGGCAGCTTGAGCTGGTCGATGCCGTCCAGGTATTCCTGGCAGGCGCGGCCTTCGATCACTTTCAGCTGGCGGGTGATCAAGGTGTTCCAGACCGCATGCTCTTGCTGCGGGTAGTCGATAAAACCGTGCGCATCGGGCTCGCGTGCCACGTATTGCGTCTGTTTCATGTGGCTCTCCTGGTGAGGGCTTTTCTTGTTATGTGCAGGACATGCCTAAGGAATATCCTCTCGCCGGCTGCTTTGCACGGGGGTAGGAGATGGGCGGGGTGGCTCTCGGTGGCGTTTTTGTAACGAATATTTTACAAAACCCAGCAGGTGTCGGAAAATCCAAGGCATCTGGCTGATGCCTAGGCGGTTTTTGTCAGCTTATCTTTACGACTTTTCTGCGCTGGGTTGAAAAACCTCGGCGCTTCGAGAGCCCTCATGCGTATCAAAGTGCATTGCCAGAACCGTATTGGCATCCTGCGCGACATCCTCAACCTGCTGGTGGAGTACGGCATCAACGTGCTGCGCGGCGAGGTGGGCGGTGACCATGGCAACGCCATCTACCTGCATTGCCCCAACCTGATCAATTTGCAGTTCCAGGCGCTGCGGCCCAAGTTCGAGGCCATCGCCGGGGTGTTCGGCGTCAAGCGCGTGGGGCTGATGCCCAGCGAACGTCGCCACATGGAGCTGAATGCGCTGCTGGGCGCGCTGGACTTCCCGGTGCTGTCGATCGACATGGGCGGCAGCATCGTCGCCGCCAACCGCGCGGCAGCCCAGTTGCTGGGTGTGCGGGTGGACGAGGTGCCGGGCATGCCGCTGGCGCGCTACGTCGAAGACTTCGACCTGCCAGAGCTGGTACGCGCCAACAAGTCGCGCATCAACGGCCTGCGTATCAAGGTCAAGGGTGATGTGTTCCTGGCCGATATCGCGCCGCTGCAGTCCGAGCACGACGACAGCGAGGCGTTGGCCGGCGCAGTGCTGACCCTGCACCGCGCCGACCGCATCGGCGAGCGCATCTACAACGTGCGCAAGCAGGAGCTGCGCGGTTTCGACAGCATCTTCCAGAGCTCGCGGGTCATGGCTGCCGTGGTTCGCGAGGCGCGGCGCATGGCGCCACTGGATGCGCCATTGCTGATCGAGGGTGAGACGGGCACCGGCAAGGAGCTGCTGGCGCGTGCCTGCCACCTGGCCAGCCCGCGCGGCCAGTCGCCGCTGATGGCGCTGAACTGCGCCGGGTTACCCGAGTCGATGGCCGAGACCGAGTTGTTTGGTTATGGCCCAGGGGCCTTCGAAGGGGCGCGGGCCGAGGGCAAGCTGGGGCTGCTGGAACTGACTGCCGGTGGCACGTTGTTCCTTGACGGGGTAGGGGAGATGAGCCCGCGATTGCAGGTGAAGCTGCTGCGCTTTCTGCAGGACGGCTGTTTCCGCCGCGTAGGCAGCGATGAAGAGGTGTACCTGGACGTGCGGGTGATATGCGCGACCCAGGTGGATTTGTCCGAATTGTGCGCGCGTGGCGAGTTTCGTCAGGACCTGTATCACCGGCTCAATGTGTTGTCGCTGCACATTCCGCCCTTGCGCGAATGCATGGATGGCCTTGAAGGCCTGGTGCAGCACTTTCTCGACCAGGCCAGCCGGCAGATTGGTTGTGCCATGCCACGCCTGGCGCCGGCGGCGATGGACAAACTTGCCCAGTACCATTGGCCGGGCAATGTAAGGCAACTGGAAAATGTATTGTTCCAGGCCGTTTCGTTATGCGACGGCGGCGTGGTCAAGAGTGAACATATCCGCTTGCCGGATTATGGCGCGCGGCAACCGTTGGGTGAATTCTCGTTGGAGGGGGATCTTTCGCAGATTGTCGGGCGCTTTGAGAAAGCGGTGCTGGAAAGTTTGATGGGGGAATTTCCGAGTAGTCGGGCTTTAGGTAAAAGACTGGGTGTTTCGCATACGACCATTGCCAACAAGTTGAGGGATTATTCGTTGGGCAAGTCGGTAGATTAACAAGCGGTTGGTTAATAACCTGTTAATCAGGTGCAATATTCTTCGCGGGCTTGCCCGCTCCCACAGGCACCGCGCCAAACTCAACACAGGCGCTGTACCGGTGGGAGCGGGCAAGCCCGCGAATGGGGCCCGCAGGGCCCCCGATTCACAAGGATCAGCCGTTCGAACAGCCGTTCCCCATCACGCGGTATTCGAGAATGTGCTTCTGGCCCTTGGAGTCTTCATAGGTCATGCGGGCTGGCACGACTTCGCACACATTGGGCACTTCGCTCATGGAAATGACGCGGGCAATGTCCAGGTGCTGCGAATAGTTGTACTGTTCAACCGGAATCTGCTCGGCCTCTTTCGCTTCGCCGGCCATCGCCGCGCCGCAAAGACTGCCAAGTACCAATACCAGTAAAGCTTTCATTTTCCATTTACCTGTCTAAGGTCGTGAGGGGGCACGCGGCGCTTATGGCGCCGCGAGTATTGCTGGTTCAACTATCGATAAGACGGGGATTAACGCTTGCCTTCGTGGGGGCTGTTACCAGTTGTTAATCGCCTTGCCGTTGTTGGCGAAATGAATTTTAGGGTTGTCGCCAAGGGTGAAACAGTGGGGCTTTTGATAAAGTGTTTTGACAGAATCTGTAACAATCGTCTGGGCAGCGCTTCAATTGTCGCTTCGTCACCGCTGTAAAGCGCATGCTAGAGCGGCCGTCCTGAACGGGCGTACCAAATTACTACCAACGTCGAATGGCTTTTGTCGCTCTGGTACAGTTACAAACGGTTCCATACAAAAACAACTATTACACCGAGGTAACACAGATGAGTGCGGCTCCACTGTATCCCGTTCGTCCCGAGGTTGCGGCTACCACCCTGACAGACGAGGCCACTTACAAGGCCATGTACCAGCAGTCAGTGATCAACCCGGACGGCTTCTGGCGCGAGCAGGCCCAGCGTATCGACTGGATCAAGCCGTTCACCAAGGTCAAGCAGACCTCCTTCGATGACCACCATGTCGACATCAAGTGGTTCGCCGATGGCACTCTGAACGTTTCCTCCAACTGCCTGGATCGCCACCTCGAAGAGCGTGGTGACCAGCTGGCCATCATCTGGGAAGGTGACGATCCTTCCGAGCACCGCAACATCACCTACCGCGAATTGCACGAGCAGGTCTGCAAGTTTGCCAACGCCCTGCGTGGCCAGGATGTGCACCGCGGTGACGTGGTCACCATCTATATGCCGATGATCCCGGAAGCCGTGGTCGCCATGCTGGCCTGCGCCCGTATCGGTGCGATCCACTCGGTGGTGTTCGGTGGCTTCTCGCCGGAAGCGCTGGCCGGGCGGATCATCGACTGCAAGTCCAAGGTGGTCATCACCGCCGACGAAGGCGTGCGCGGCGGCCGCCGTACCCCGCTCAAGGCCAACGTCGACCTGGCGCTGACCAACCCGGAAACCAACAGCGTGCAGAAGATCATCGTGTGCAAGCGCACCGGTGGCGACATCGCCTGGCACCAGCATCGCGACATCTGGTACGAAGACCTGATGAAAGTGGCTTCCAGCCACTGCGCGCCGAAAGAAATGGGTGCCGAGGAAGCGCTGTTCATCCTTTACACCTCCGGCTCCACCGGCAAGCCGAAGGGCGTATTGCACACCACCGGTGGTTACCTGGTCTATGCCGCGCTGACCCATGAGCGCGTGTTCGACTACCGCCCGGGCGAGGTGTACTGGTGCACCGCCGACGTGGGTTGGGTCACCGGCCACAGCTACATCGTCTACGGCCCGCTGGCCAACGGTGCCACCACGCTGCTGTTCGAGGGCGTGCCGAACTACCCGGACATCACCCGCGTGTCGAAGATCATCGACAAGCACAAGGTCAATATCCTGTACACCGCGCCAACGGCCATCCGCGCAATGATGGCCGAAGGCGAGGCTGCGGTAGCCGGGGCCGACGGCTCCAGCCTGCGTCTGCTCGGTTCGGTGGGCGAGCCGATCAACCCCGAAGCCTGGAACTGGTACTACAAGGCCGTGGGCAAGGAGCGTTGCCCGATCGTCGATACCTGGTGGCAGACCGAAACCGGCGGCATCCTGATCAGCCCGCTGCCGGGTGCCACTGGCCTCAAGCCGGGTTCGGCAACCCGTCCGTTCTTCGGCGTGGTGCCAGCCCTGGTGGACAACCTGGGCAACCTGATCGAAGGTGCCGCCGAAGGTAACCTGGTGATCCTCGATTCCTGGCCGGGGCAATCGCGTTCGCTGTATGGCGACCATGACCGTTTCGTCGACACCTACTTCAAGACCTTCCGTGGCATGTACTTCACCGGCGACGGCGCGCGTCGCGACGAAGATGGCTACTACTGGATCACCGGCCGCGTGGATGACGTGCTCAACGTGTCCGGCCACCGCATGGGCACTGCCGAGATCGAAAGCGCCATGGTGGCTCATTCGAAAGTGGCCGAGGCGGCGGTGGTGGGCGTGCCGCACGACATCAAGGGGCAGGGCATCTATGTGTATGTCACCCTCAATGCCGGCATCGAGCCCAGCGAGCAGTTGCGCCTGGAACTGAAGAACTGGGTGCGCAAGGAAATCGGCCCGATCGCCTCGCCGGATGTGATCCAGTGGGCGCCAGGGCTGCCGAAGACCCGTTCGGGCAAGATCATGCGCCGCATTCTGCGCAAGATTGCCACGGGCGAATACGGCGCCCTGGGTGACATCTCGACCCTGGCCGACCCAGGGGTGGTGCAGCATCTGATCGATACCCACAAGGCGATGAGCCTGGCTTCGGCCTGATAGCGGCAGGTACTCGGAATTCCGGATACGCGTACGCCGTTCGACAAAACCCCGCCCGGGCAACCGGCGGGGTTTTTGCTTTACTGTTACCCGACATTCATCGGTAACTGTTCTGTCACCGTTGGCGCACGGCATCGGGGCGCCAGGAAACAATTCCGCTTCGTTTCGGTGCATTTCGCCGGCATTTTTTCCAGCGCAGCACGCTACACTTGCCGTCCTACAAGGCTTTGCCAATAATAGGCCCAGGAATTGCTAGGTCTATAGGTTCTATTTCTTGCGCTTTTGCATATTTTGCACTGGCTGTCAACATCGCCCGCAGCGGTTTCTGGCGCTTCTGTAAGTAGTTGTCGCTTTGAAGAAATATCGACTACCGGGCTGTCGCTAGAATGCCACTCACACGCTCGTGGTCTGCGACCTTGGTCGATACCCTGCGCGGCTCGCGTTGTACCCATTCGCATATCGGGCAGCCGTTACCTGCCTTGTATTGCCCCGTACCGATGGAGTTACCTGATGAAGAAGCTCGCACTGCTTGGCGCCCTGGCGCTGTCCGTGTTTTCCCTGGTATCGCAGGCCGATGAAAAACCGTTGAAAATCGGCATCGAGGCCGCCTACCCACCGTTTGCCTTCAAGCAGCCTGATGGCAGCATCGCCGGTTTCGACTACGACATCGGCAACGCCCTGTGCGAAGAGATGAAAGCCAAGTGCACCTGGGTCGAGCAGGAGTTCGACGGCCTGATCCCGGCGCTGAAAGTGCGCAAGATCGACGCCATCCTGTCGTCCATGTCGATCACCGAAGACCGCAAGAAGTCGGTCGACTTCACCAAGCGCTATTACCTGACCCCGGCGCGTCTGGTCATGAAGGAAGGCACCACCGTCAGCGACAGCCTGGATGAACTCAAGGGCAAGAAGATCGGTGTGCAGCGCGGTTCGATCCATGACCGCTTCGCCAAAGAAGTACTGGCCCCCAAGGGTGCCACCGTGGTTCCTTACGGCACCCAGAACGAAATCTACCTGGACGTGGCGGCTGGCCGCCTGGACGGTACCGTGGCTGACGCCACCCTGCTCGAGGACGGGTTCCTGAAGACCGACGCCGGCAAGGGCTTCGCCTTCGTCGGCCCGTCGTTCACCGACGTGAAGTATTTCGGTGACGGCGTCGGCATCGCCGTGCGCAAGGGTGACAAGGCCAACGCCGACCGCATCAACGCGGCCATCGACGCCATCCGTGCCAATGGCAAGTACAAAGAAATCGAGAAGAAGTACTTCAACTTCGATATCTACGGTCCAGACTCGAACTAAGACGTCGGGTTTCACCTGTGCAATGGTGCAAACAGCAGAAACTCTGAGGTTTGCACCATTTTTCATTCTCTAGGTCGAGGACCTCATCATGTTGAAAGGCTACGGGGCAGTCATCCTCGACGGGGCGTGGCTGACGCTGCAGCTCGCCCTGTCGTCGATGGCCCTGGCCATCGTGCTCGGCCTGATCGGTGTGGCGCTGCGCTTGTCGCCGGTGCGCTGGCTGGCCTGGCTGGGCGATCTGTATTCCACGGTGATCCGTGGCATTCCGGACCTGGTCCTGATCCTGCTGATCTTCTACGGCGGGCAGGACATCATCAACCGGGTGGCGCCGCTGTTGGGCTATGAAGACTACATCGACCTGAATCCGCTGATCGCGGGTATCGGTACCCTGGGCTTCATCTTCGGTGCGTACCTGTCGGAAACCTTCCGTGGCGCGTTCCTGGGTATTCCCAAGGGCCAGGCCGAAGCGGGCGTGGCCTATGGCATGAGCAATCGCCAGGTGTTCTTCCGCATCCAGGTGCCACAGATGATTCGCCTGGCTATTCCAGGTTTCACCAACAACTGGCTGGTGCTGACCAAGGCCACCGCGCTGATCTCGGTGGTCGGCCTGCAGGACATGATGTTCAAAGCCAAGCAGGCGGCCGATGCCACCCGTGAGCCTTTCACCTTCTTCCTCGCGGTGGCGGCCCTGTACCTGGTGCTGACCAGTGTCTCGCTGCTGGCCCTGAAGTATCTCGAGCGCCGCTATTCGGTGGGCGTCAAGGTGGCTGAACTATGATCTTCGACTACAACGTCGTCTGGGAGGCGTTGCCGATGTACTTCGGCGGCCTGCTGACCACGCTCAAGCTGTTGGCCATTTCGCTGTTCTTCGGCCTGCTGGCAGCCATTCCGCTGGGCCTGATGCGGGTGTCCCGGCAGCCGGCAGTCAACCTGGTTGCCTGGCTCTACACCTATGTGATCCGCGGCACGCCGATGCTGGTGCAGCTGTTCCTGATCTACTACGGCCTGGCGCAGTTCGAGGTGGTGCGCGAAAGTGTCCTCTGGCCGCTGTTGTCCAGCGCCACCTTCTGCGCCTGCCTGGCGTTCGGCATCAACACCAGCGCCTACACCGCCGAAATCATCGCCGGCAGCCTCAAGGCCACGCCGCATGGCGAGATCGAGGCGGCCAAGGCCATGGGCATGTCGCGCATGAAGATGTACCGGCGCATCCTGCTGCCGTCGGCCCTGCGCCGGGCGCTGCCGCAGTACAGCAACGAAGTGATCATGATGCTGCAGACCACCAGCCTGGCGTCGATCGTTACCCTGATCGACATCACCGGTGCTGCGCGCACGGTCAATGCCCAGTACTACCTGCCTTTCGAGGCCTATATCACGGCGGGCGTGTTCTATCTGTGCCTGACCTTCATCCTGGTGCGCCTGTTCAAGATGGCCGAACGCCGCTGGCTCGGCTACCTGGCGCCGCGCAAGCACTGACCGCTTTGTGAGAATCGACAGCATGTACAAACTCGAAGTCCAAGACCTGCACAAGCGCTACGGCAGCCATGAAGTGCTCAAGGGCGTGTCCCTGTCGGCCAAGGCAGGCGATGTCATCAGCATCATCGGCTCCAGCGGTTCGGGCAAGTCGACCTTCCTGCGCTGCATCAACCTGCTCGAGCAGCCGCACGCCGGCAAGATCCTGCTCAACAGCGAAGAACTCAAGCTGGTACCGGGCAAGGACGGTGCGCTCAAGGCCGCCGACCCGCGTCAGTTGCAGCGCATGCGCTCGCGCCTGTCGATGGTGTTCCAGCATTTCAACCTGTGGTCGCACATGACCGCGCTGGAGAACATCATCGAAGCGCCGGTGCACGTGCTGGGGGTGAACCGCAAGGAAGCCCTGGAAAAGGCCGAGCACTACCTGGCCAAGGTCGGTGTCGCGCACCGCAAGGACGCCTTCCCCGGGCACATGTCCGGCGGCGAGCAGCAGCGTGTGGCCATTGCCCGGGCGCTGGCGATGGAGCCGGAAGTGATGCTGTTCGATGAGCCGACGTCGGCACTCGACCCGGAGCTGGTCGGCGATGTGCTCAAGGTCATGCAGGCGCTGGCCCAGGAAGGTCGGACCATGGTGGTGGTAACCCATGAAATGGGCTTTGCCCGCGAGGTATCGAACCAGTTGGTGTTCCTGCACAAGGGCCTGGTCGAGGAAACCGGCTGCCCGCGTCAGGTGCTGGCCAATCCGCAGTCGGAGCGCCTCAAGCAGTTCCTCTCCGGCAGCCTGAAGTAAAAGCTGCATTTTTGCACCATGATAGGGCATGCTGCGCGGCGAGCGCAGCCTGACCCGGCGCACAGACTCGAATGACCTCAGGTTTCGGACCGCACCCTATGACCACCCAGCGAATCGGTTTTCTCATCTGGCCCAATACCAGGCCCTTGACCCTGGCGCTGGCCGAGGAGGTGTTGCAGGTGGCGCAGCGGGTGCACCCGGAGGTGGTCTACGAGCTGCTGTTCCTGCAGGCAGAGCCGGCGCAGGAAGGCAGTTGGCGCCTGCCGGGCGAGCCGTGGAACGGTCGTCTTGACGGTTGCCAGAAGCTGTTCCTGGTAGCTGACGAGCCGCCGGCGGCGGTGGCGGGCCCCCTGGTGGCCGCGCTCAAGCAGCTGGCGCGGAGCGGCTGCATGATCGGCGGGCTGTCGGCCGGGGTCTATCCCCTGGCGATGCTGGGCCTGCTCGATGGTTACCGGGCGGCGGTGCATTGGCGCTGGCAGGATGATTTTGCCGAGCGTTTCCCCAAGGTCATCGCCACCAGCCACCTGTTCGACTGGGACCGTGATCGCCTGACCGCCTGTGGGGGCATGGCGGTGACCGACCTGCTGTTGGCGGTGCTGGCACGTGATCACGGTGCGGAGCTGGCCGGGGCGGTGTCGGAGGAACTGGTGGTCGAGCGTATCCGCGAGGGGGGAGAGCGCCAGCGCATTCCGTTGCAGAATCGCCTGGGCTCCAGCCACCCCAAGCTGACCCAGGCGGTGCTGCTGATGGAAGCGAATATCGAAGAGCCGCTGACCACCGACGAAATCGCCCAGCATGTGTGCGTGTCGCGGCGGCAACTGGAGCGCATCTTCAAGCAGTACCTCAATCGCGTGCCGAGCCAGTACTACCTGGAGCTGCGGTTGAACAAGGCGCGGCAGATGCTGATGCAGACCAGCAAGTCGATCATTCAGATCGGCCTGTCCTGCGGTTTTTCTTCCGGGCCGCATTTTTCTAGTGCATATCGCAATTTCTTCGGGGCAACACCGCGCGAAGACCGTAACCAGCGGCGTAATAGCAGCCCGTTCGAACTGAGCTCGGCGCCTGCCGAAAAAGGCTGATATTTCCTTACCCTGTGCCGGCCCTTTCGCAGCTGAAGCCGCTCCCACAGTGGCCGCACAACGTTCGATCTTGCACAGGTCCTGTGGGAGCGGGTTCACCCGCGATGTTTGAAGCCTGTGCGGTCCAGGTGGGAGCGGGCGTGCCCGCGAATCGGCCGGTACAGGCAACCACGCTTCTATATGGGTACACCCGTTCACCCAGCCCCCTCTCTCCCGTACACTGCGCGATTGCGACAGTGTTTGTCGCATTGCCGAAAACCTTGTGCCAACAGGGTTTTGCGCTGTAACAAGTTGTCGCTTGGCCGCAAGGACAGGCGTGGATCAGTCCTTACAATCCCCCCATCGCTCGCCACTTCCAGGCCAGCGTTCCTCATCAGGAGACTCAGATGTCCGTTGAGCAAGCCCCGGTGCAACGTGCCGATTTCGACCAGGTCATGGTCCCCAACTATTCCCCGGCGGCCTTCATTCCTGTGCGAGGCGAGGGTTCCCGTGTCTGGGACCAGTCGGGTCGCGAGCTGATCGACTTTGCCGGTGGCATCGCGGTCAACGCCCTGGGCCACTGCCACCCGGCACTGGTCAAGGCCCTGACCGAGCAGGCCAACACCCTCTGGCACGTATCCAACGTATTCACCAACGAGCCGGCCCTGCGCCTGGCCCACAAGCTGGTGGATGCCACCTTTGCCGACCGTGCGTTCTTCTGCAACTCCGGCGCCGAGTCCAACGAGGCCGCCTTCAAGCTGGCCCGGCGCGTTGCCCATGACCGCTTCGGCCCGGAAAAGCACGAAATCATTGCCACCGTGAACAGCTTCCACGGCCGTACCCTGTTTACCGTCAGCGTCGGCGGCCAGCCGAAGTATTCCGACGGCTTCGGCCCGAAGATCACCGGTATCAGCCATGTGCCCTACAACGACCTGGAAGCACTGAAGGCACAGATTTCCGACAAGACCTGCGCCGTGGTGATCGAGCCGATCCAGGGCGAGAGCGGCGTGGTGCCGGCCGACAAGGCCTACCTGGAAGGCGCACGCAAACTGTGTGACGAGCACAACGCCCTGCTGATCTTCGACGAAGTGCAGACAGGCGTGGGCCGTACCGGTTCGCTGTATGCGTACCAGCACTACGGTGTGACCCCGGACATCCTGACCAGCGCCAAGAGCCTGGGCGGTGGCTTCCCGATCGGCGCCATGCTGACCACCACCGAGCTGGCCAAGCACCTGGCCGTCGGCACCCACGGCACCACCTACGGCGGCAACCCGCTGGGTTGCGCGGTGGCCTGCGCGGTGCTGGACGTGGTCAACACCCCGGCAACCCTGGCCGGCATCAAGGCCAAGCACGAGCGCTTCAAGGTACGCCTGGAACAGATCGGCCAGAAGTACCAGCTGTTCACCCAGGTGCGTGGCGTCGGTCTGCTGCTGGGCTGTGTGCTGGCTGATGCCTGGAAAGGCAAAGCCAAGGACGTGCTCAACGCCGCCGAGAAGGAAGGCGTGATGGTGCTTCAGGCCGGCCCGGATGTGGTCCGCTTTGCCCCAAGCCTGGTGGTTGAAGACGCCGACATCGATGAAGGCCTGGATCGCTTCGAGCGCGCCGTGGCCACCCTGACCCAGGGCTGAGCAGCCTGAGATTCTATCGCCGGCAACGATGACTGAGCCGGGCCGGCGATACCCGATTCCCGTGCATGTGCCGGTGCACCTGCCGTTTTTTCGTGCCGCCATGAGCGGCCCGTATTCCAAAGGAGTGACACCATGCTGGTGATGCGCCCCGCGCAAATGGCTGATCTGAACGAAGTGCAGCGCATGGCTGCAGACAGCCCCATTGGTGTCACCTCGCTGCCGGACGACACTGCTCGCCTGGGCGACAAGATCGCCGCTTCCGAGACTTCCTTCGCCGCCGAGGTCAGCTTCAACGGTGAAGAAAGCTACTTCTTCGTCCTTGAAGACAGCGAGACCGGCAAGCTGGCAGGCTGCTCGGCGATCGTCGCTTCGGCCGGCTACTCCGAGCCGTTCTACAGCTTTCGTAACGAAACCTTCGTGCACGCCTCGCGCGAGCTGAAGATCCACAACAAGATCCATGTGCTGTCGTTGTGCCACGACCTGACCGGCAACAGCCTGCTGACCAGCTTCTATGTCCTGCCGGAGCTGGTGAACAGTGGTTGGGCCGAGCTCAATTCGCGTGGTCGCCTGTTGTTCATGGCCTCGCACCCTGAGCGTTTCGCCGATTCGGTGGTGACCGAGATCGTCGGCTACAGCGACGAGCAGGGTGAATCGCCGTTCTGGGATGCCATCGGTCGCAATTTCTTCGACCTCAACTACGCCGACGCCGAGCGCCTGTGCGGCCTGAAGAGCCGTACATTCCTCGCCGAGCTGATGCCGCACTACCCGATCTACGTGCCGCTGCTGCCTGACCTGGCGCAGGAAGCGATGGGCCAGGTGCATCCGCGGGCACAGATCACCTTCGACATCCTCATGCGCGAAGGCTTCGAAACCGAGCACTACATCGACATCTTCGATGGCGGCCCGACCCTGCATGCGCGTACTTCGGGCATCCGTTCGATCGCCCAGAGCCGGGTGGTGCCGGTGAAGCTCGAGGACGCCCCGGTCAAGGGCGGGCGCCCGTACCTGGTGTGCAACGGCCTGCTGCAGGACTACCGCGCGGTGCTGCTGGACCTGGACTGGGTGCCCGGCAAGCCGGTCAGCCTGAGCCTGGCAGCCGCCGATGCGCTGGGGGTGGGCGAGGGGGCCAGCGTGCGTCTGGTTGCGGTCTGAGGTCTGGCCACAGACGTTTGCGGATTGATGCGTTAGCAGAGTTTCGCGCCGGCCGCCGCCGTCGCACAAGGAGATAGCATGATCGTTCGTCCTGTACGCAGCAGCGATTTGCCTGCGTTGATCGAATTGGCACGCAGCACCGGAACCACCGGGCTGACCACGCTGCCGGCCAACGAAGAGCGCCTGGGGCATCGCGTTGGCTGGGCGGAAAAAAGCTTCCGTGGTGAAGCCGAGCGCGCCGACACCGACTACCTGTTCGTGCTGGAAAACGACGAAGGCCTGGTGGTGGGCATCAGTGCCATTGCCGGTGCCGTCGGCCTGCGCGAGCCCTGGTACAACTACCGGGTCGGGTTGACCGTCAGCGCCTCGCAGGAGCTGAAGATCTACCGCGAAATCCCTACCCTGTTCCTGGCCAACGACCTGACCGGCAATTCCGAGCTGTGCTCGCTGTTCCTGCGCAGCGACTACCGCTCGGGCCTCAATGGCCGCCTGCTGTCGCGGGCGCGCATGCTGTTCATGGCCGAATTCCCCGAGCTGTTCGGCAAGAAGATCATCGCCGAAATGCGCGGCATGTCCGACGAGCAGGGCCGGTCGCCGTTCTGGGAAAGCCTGGGCCGGCACTTCTTCAAGATGGAGTTCAGCCAGGCCGACTACCTCACCGGCGTGGGCAACAAGTCGTTCATCGCCGAGCTGATGCCGAAGTTCCCGCTGTACACCTGCTTCCTGTCCGAGGCGGCACGCAACGTGATCGGCCGCGTGCACAAGGACACCGAGCCGGCGCTGGCGATGCTCAAGCAGGAAGGTTTCAACTACCAGGGCTACGTCGACATTTTCGACGCCGGCCCTGCTATCGAATGCGATACCGACAAGATCCGCGCCGTGCGCGAAAGCCAGACCCTGGTGCTGGCCGTGGGCACGCCGGGCGATGACGCCACCCCTTACATCATTCACAACCGCAAGCGCGACGACTGCCGCATCACGGCCGCACCTGCGCGGCTGGCCGCCGGTACCCTGGTGGTCGACCCCCTGACGGCCAAGCGCCTGCGCATGGGTGCCGGCGACAATGTGCGCGCGGTACCGCTGTCGGCAAGCCGGGAGGCCAAATAAATGACCACGCATTACATCGCCGGCAACTGGCTGGCTGGCCAGGGCGAAACCCTGCAGTCGCTCAACCCGGTCACGCAGTCCGTCATCTGGCAAGGCCAGGGCGCTGACGCCAGCCAGGTGGATGCCGCCGTACAGGCCGCCCGCCAGGCCTTCCCGGCCTGGGCGCAACTGAGCCTGGAAGCGCGTATCGACGTGCTGGAGAAATTTGCCGAGCAGCTCAGGACGCATGCCGAAGCGCTGGCCCAGTGCATCGGCGAGGAAACCGGCAAGCCCCTGTGGGAGTCGGCCACCGAAGTCACCAGCATGGTCAACAAGGTGGCGATCTCGGTGCAGAGCTACCGCGAGCGCACTGGTGAGAAGAGTGGCCCGCTGGCCGATGCCACGGCAGTGCTGCGGCACAAGCCCCACGGTGTGGTGGCAGTGTTCGGCCCATACAACTTCCCCGGCCACCTGCCCAACGGCCATATCGTGCCAGCACTGCTGGCGGGTAACTGCGTGGTGTTCAAGCCTAGCGAGCTGACCCCCAAGGTCGCCGAGCTGACGGTCAACTGCTGGATCGCCGCCGGCCTGCCGGCGGGAGTGCTGAACCTGGTGCAGGGCGCGCGTGAAACCGGCGTGGCGCTGGCCGCCAACCCCGGTATCGACGGCCTGTTCTTCACCGGCTCCAGCCGTACCGGCAACCTGCTGCACGAGCAGTTCGCCGGCCGCCCGGACAAGATCCTGGCCTTGGAAATGGGTGGCAACAACCCGCTGCTGGTAGACGAGGTCAAGGACCTTGACGCAGCGGTGTACACCATCATCCAGTCGGCATTCATTTCTGCCGGCCAGCGCTGCACTTGCGCCCGCCGCCTGCTGGTGCCGCAAGGCGCCTGGGGGGACAGGTTGATCGCGCGCCTGGTCGAGGTGTGCAAGACCATCACGGTGGGTGCGTTCGACCAGCAGCCGGCGCCGTTCATGGGCTCGGTCATTTCGCTACAGGCGGCGCGGGCGTTGCTGGCGGCCCAGGCCGAGCTGGTTGCCAAGGGCGCCGTGCAGCTGCTGGAAATGACCCAGCCGCAGGCCGATGCCGCGCTGCTGACCCCGGGTATCCTCGACGTCAGTGCCGTCAGCGAGCGGCCGGACGAAGAATTCTTCGGCCCGCTGCTGCAGGTGATTCGCTACGCCGACTTCGATGCCGCGATCGAAGAAGCCAACAACACTCAGTACGGCCTGGCTGCCGGGTTGCTGTCCGACTCCCGTGCCCGCTACCAATATTTCTGGCTGCGCAGCCGCGCCGGCATCGTCAACTGGAACAAACAGCTGACCGGCGCCGCCAGCAGCGCGCCGTTCGGTGGTGTCGGCGCCAGTGGCAACCATCGCGCCAGCGCCTATTACGCCGCTGATTACTGCGCTTACCCCGTGGCCTCGCTGGAGACCGCCAGCCTTGCCTTGCCGGCGACCCTCACGCCGGGCGTCACCCTATAACAACAGGTCTCGGAGCCTAGCCGATGAAATCCTATGAAGTGAATTTTGATGGCCTGGTCGGGCCTACCCACAATTACGGCGGCCTGTCCTACGGTAACGTGGCTTCGCAGAGCAACAGCCAGCAGGGGTCCAACCCGCGCGAAGCCGCGCGTCAGGGCCTGGCGAAGATGAAAGCGCTGGCCGAGATGGGCTTCAAGCAGGGCGTACTGGCGCCGCAGGAGCGCCCGGATGTGGCGGCGCTGCGCCGCCTGGGCTTCAGCGGCAGCGACGCCGAAGTGATCCAGCGCGCTGCCAGGGAAGCCATGCCACTGCTGGTGGCCAGCTGTTCGGCCTCGAGCATGTGGGTAGCCAACGCCGCCACCGTCAGCCCCAGTGCCGACACGGCCGATGGCCGGGTGCATTTCACCGCCGCCAACCTCAACTGCAAGTACCACCGCAGCATCGAACACCCGACCACCAGCCGCGTGCTGGGGGCCATGTTCAGCGATGAACAGTATTTTGCCCACCATGCGGCGCTGCCTGCCGTGGCCCAGTTCGGCGACGAAGGCGCGGCCAACCACACGCGTTTCTGCCGTAGCTACGGCGAGGCTGGCGTGGAGTTCTTCGTCTATGGCCGCAGTGCTTTCGACAGCCGCTACCCGGCGCCACAGAAGTACCCGGCCCGGCAAACCCTGGAAGCCTCGCAGGCGGTGGCCAGGCTGCATGGCCTGAGCGAGGGTGGCGTGGTCTACGCTCAACAGAACCCGGCGGTGATCGACCAGGGCGTGTTCCACAACGACGTGATTTCGGTGGGCAACGGCGAGGTGCTGTTCTACCACGAGGACGCTTTCCTCGACACTGACACGGTGCTTGGCCAACTGCGAGCTAAACTGGCCAGCAAGGGTGGCAACTTCCAGGCCATCTGCGTGCCGCGGGCAGCGGTTACGGTAGAGGACGCGGTGCGTTCCTACCTGTTCAACAGCCAGCTGCTCAGCCGCGAGGACGGTTCCATGCTGCTGGTGGTGCCGGAAGAGTGCCGCAACAACGAGCGGGTCTGGGCCTACCTGGGCCAGCTGACCAGCCAGGGCGGCCCGGTGAAGGAGGTCAAGGTGTTCGACCTCAAGCAGAGCATGCAGAACGGTGGTGGCCCGGCTTGCCTGCGTTTGCGTGTGGCATTGAAGGAATCGGAACTGGCAGCGGTCAACCAAGGCGTTATCATGACCGCCCCGCTGTACGACACCCTGGTGCAGTGGGTCGACAAGCATTACCGTGATCGCCTTGGCGAAGCGGACCTGGCCGACCCGCAGCTGTTGCTGGAATGCCGTACGGCACTGGACGAACTGACCCAGATCCTGAAGTTGGGCTCGGTGTATCCGTTCCAACGCCAACCTTGAAGAGAGACTTTGCAATGACCGACGCCCTGCGCCTGATCCTCGAAGATGAAGACGGCACCCAGCTGGAGACCTCCTGCACCCGCTTTGCCGTGGTCTGGCAAGGCAAGGAAGTGTGGATTCAGCAGGATGGCCGTGGCCAGCTGCTGATCGGCGTGGATGTCGAGGAGGACGACACCGAGTACGCCAACCTGCTGCTGCGGCCGATGGCCACCAACCTGGTCAGCCTGCAGCTGGAAATGGAGCCAGCGGAGCTTGGCGAAGACGACGATCACGTCCACGGCCCCGACTGCGGTCACCACCACTAAGGAAGTCCCTATGCTCGCCCTTGGCAAATTGCTTGAGCTGACCCTCACCGATCACGAACCGGCCGAGAAGACCCAAGTGACCCCCAAGGGCGTGCGTTTGCGCTGGCTGGGGGAGGGCGCGCTGGAAGTGCGCCCGGCCGAAAGCGACGATTGCGGGCTCGACTTGCTGTTGTCTGCCGGTATCCACGGCAACGAAACGGCGCCGATCGAGTTGCTCGAGCGCCTGCTGCATGGCGTGGCCAACGGCAAGATCATACCCCGGGCCCGGGTGCTGTTCCTGTTCGGCAACCCTGCGGCCATCCGCAAGGGGGAGCGCTTCATCGAGCAGGACATCAACCGCCTGTTCAACGGCCGCCACGAGCTGTCCAGTGGCTTCGAAGCCTTGCGTGCGGCCGAGCTGGAACAGTTCGCCCGGGTGTTTTTCAGCAAGCCGGGGCGCAGTCGTCTGCATTACGACCTGCATACCGCCATTCGCGGCTCGAAGATCGAGCAGTTCGCCTTGTACCCCTATAAAGAGGGGCGCAAGCATTCCCGTCGCGAGCTGGCGCGCCTGGCAGCAGCGGGGATGCAGGCGGTGCTGCTGCAGAGCAAGTCATCCATTACTTTCAGTGCCTTCACCTATGAGCAACTGGAAGCCGAAGCCTTTACCCTGGAGTTGGGCAAGGCCCGCCCGTTCGGCCAGAACGAGCTGGTCAACCTCGACAAGCTGGAGCAGCGCCTGATCCAGATCATCGAAGACGCCGAGCCGGACGATGAAGGTTCGCTGGATGGCTTGCAGCTGTTCAGTGTTTCCCGCGAGATCATCAAGCACAGTGACAGCTTCCATTTGCACCTACCGGCGGATATCGAGAATTTCTCCGAGCTGAGCAAGGGTTACCTGCTGGCCGAGGACCTGGCCGAGACCCGCTGGGTGGTGGAGGAAGAGGGCGCGCGCATCATCTTCCCCAACCCCAAGGTCAGGAACGGCTTGCGCGCCGGCATCCTGATCGTGCCCGATTCAGGGCAGCGCCTCGCTTGACCGCAATAGGCATAGGTTTCTTGTGGGAGCGGCCTTGTGTCGCGATGGGCCGCAAAGCGGCCCCGGCAATCCTGGCAACGAAGCTGTAATTCTGGCGCCGCTGCGCGCCCATCGCGACACAAGGCCGCTCCTACAGAGTCCATTTGCCT
Organism: Pseudomonas sp. Marseille-Q3773; assembly: GCF_916618955.1. NCBI lineage: Bacteria > Pseudomonadati > Pseudomonadota > Gammaproteobacteria > Pseudomonadales > Pseudomonadaceae > Pseudomonas > Pseudomonas sp. Marseille-Q3773. The sequence goes on along the minus strand of NZ_OU745390.1, from coordinate 2,817,543 downwards.
GGCATTGCGCCAGCTGAAACTCCTTTAATTCACCGCCTGTTCCATTTTCCCTCCCCCTGAGCGGTAATTGGCTTGCCAGTGGCGAAAGGCAGGCTTTAGCATCCGGCCATGTCGTTTTCGTTTGCATAGCCCGAAAAACCGTCCAAACGATGGTTTCTATCGTATAAACACACTGCATCGAGACCGCAGGACCGATATAATGCGGCCCTTTGCCGTCGTTTCGTCGACGCGTTTGCCCAACAGGGCTGCCGTTTCCGTGGAAGAACCTATGAAAAGCGCAGAAATCCGTGAAGCCTTCCTTCGCTTCTTCGAAGAGCAGGGACATACCCGAGTCGCCTCCAGTTCGCTGATCCCGAACAACGACCCGACCCTGCTGTTCACCAATGCCGGCATGAACCAGTTCAAGGACTGCTTCCTCGGTGCGGAGAAGCGTGCCTACACCCGTGCCGTCAGCAGCCAGAAGTGCGTGCGCGCCGGTGGCAAGCACAACGACCTGGAAAACGTCGGTTACACCGCGCGTCACCACACCTTCTTCGAAATGCTGGGCAACTTCAGCTTCGGCGACTATTTCAAGCGCGACGCCATCACCTTCGCCTGGACCTTCCTGACCTCGGAAAAGTGGCTGAACCTGCCCAAGGAAAAGCTCTGGGTAACGGTCTACGCCACTGACGACGAAGCTTACGACATCTGGACCAAGGAAGTCGGCGTGCCAGCCGAGCGCATGGTGCGCATCGGCGACAACAAAGGCGCCCCGTACGCCTCCGACAACTTCTGGACCATGGGCGACACCGGCCCATGCGGCCCGTGCACCGAGATCTTCTACGATCACGGCCCGGATATCTGGGGCGGCCCACCCGGCTCGCCGGAAGAAGACGGCGACCGCTACATCGAGATCTGGAACAACGTCTTCATGCAGTTCAACCGCACCGCCGATGGCGTGCTGCACCCGCTGCCAGCGCCGTCGGTGGACACCGGCATGGGCCTGGAGCGTGTCAGCGCGGTACTGCAGCACGTGCACTCGAACTACGAGATCGACCTGTTCCAGAACCTGCTGGCTGCCGCGGCCAAGGCCATCGGCTGCAGCAATGACGGCCAGGCTTCGCTGAAGGTGGTGGCCGACCACATCCGTTCGTGCGGCTTCCTGATCGCCGACGGCGTGCTGCCGTCCAACGAAGGCCGTGGCTACGTGCTGCGCCGCATCATTCGCCGCGCCTGCCGCCACGGCAACAAGCTGGGTGCCAAGGGCAGCTTCTTCTACCAGATCGTGGCCGCGCTGGTCGCCGAAATGGGCGAAGCCTTCCCGGAACTGAACAGCCAGCAGGCGCACATCGAGCGCGTGCTCAAGGCTGAAGAAGAGCAGTTCGCCAAGACCCTGGAGCAGGGCCTGCGCATCCTCGAGCAGGACCTGGCGCAGTTGAAGGGCGACGTGGTGCCGGGTGACGTGGTGTTCAAGCTTTACGACACCTATGGCTTCCCGATGGACCTGACTGCCGACATCGCCCGCGAGCGCGAACTGACCATCGACGAAGCCGGCTTCGAGCGCGAAATGGATGCCCAGCGTGAGCGTGCCCGTTCTGCCAGCGCCTTCGGCATGGACTACAACAGCCTGGTCAAGGTCGACAGCGCCACTGAATTCCTCGGCTACGACGCTACCGAAGGCCAGGGCAAGGTCATCGCCCTGTACAAGGACGGCCAGGCCGTCGACCAGCTGGCTGAAGGTGAGCAGGGCGTGGTCGTGCTCGACCGCACGCCGTTCTACGCCGAGTCCGGCGGCCAGGTGGGCGACACCGGCTACCTGCAGGCAGGTGCTGCACGTTTCGACGTGCGCGACACCACCAAGACTGGCGGTGCCTTCCTGCACCACGGCGTGGTCGCCAGCGGTGCGCTGCTGATCGGTTCGTCGGTCGAGGCCAAGGTCGATGCCGAAGTGCAGCACGCCACCTCGCTGAACCACTCGGCCACCCACCTGCTGCACGAAGCGCTGCGCCAGGTGCTGGGCGAGCACGTACAGCAGAAAGGCTCGCTGGTCGACAGCCAGCGCCTGCGTTTCGACTTCAGCCACTTCGAGGCGGTGAAACCGGAGCAGATCAAGGCCCTGGAAGACATCGTCAACCGCGAAGTGCGCAAGAACACTGCGGTGGAAACCGAACTGACCGACATCGAAACCGCTAAGGCCAAGGGTGCCATGGCGCTGTTCGGCGAGAAGTACGGCGACACCGTGCGTGTGCTGAGCATGGGCGGCGATTTCTCGGTGGAACTGTGCGGCGGTATTCACGCCAAGCGTACCGGTGACATCAGCCTGTTCAAGATCATCAGCGAAGGCGGTGTGGCCTCTGGTGTGCGCCGTATCGAAGCGGTCACCGGCGCTGCGGCGCTGGCCTACCTGAACGCTGCCGAAGAGCAGGTCAAGGAAGCCGCGCAACTGGTGAAAGGCAACCGTGACAACCTGATCGACAAGCTGTCGGCTGTGCTCGAGCGCAACCGCCAGCTGGAGAAGCAGCTGGAACAGCTGCAGGCCAAGGCCGCCAGCGCCGCCGGGGATGATCTCTCCAACGCGGCCGTTGAGGTCAAGGGCGCCAAGGTGCTCGCCGCCCGCCTGGACGGGCAGGACGGCAAGGCCTTGCTGGCGCTGGTCGATCAACTGAAGAACAAGCTCGGCCACGCAGTGATCCTGCTGGGCAGCGAGCATGAGGGCAAGGTCGTGCTGGTGGCCGGTGTGACCAAGGACCTCTCCAGCCAACTCAAGGCTGGCGATCTGATGAAACAAGCCGCTGCGGCCGTGGGTGGCAAGGGCGGTGGCCGTCCGGACATGGCCCAGGGTGGCGGCGTCGACGTCGCTGCACTGGACCAGGCCCTGGCGCTGGCCGTGCCATTCGCAGAGCAGGGACTTTGAGATGGGTCGGCCAGTGGTCTAGTCGCTGGCCGACCCATGTTGGATTGTTTTTTGGGGCCCTGTATGGGCTGAGGCACCATTGAAATGGCGTTGATCGTACAGAAATTTGGCGGCACCTCTGTCGGTTCCATCGAGCGGATCGAGCAGGTAGCCGATAAGGTCAAGAAACACCGTGAGGCGGGCGACGACCTGGTGGTTGTGTTGTCGGCCATGAGCGGTGAAACCAATCGCCTGATCGACCTGGCCAAGCAGATCAGCGATCAGCCGGTTCCCCGCGAGCTGGACGTGATCGTGTCGACCGGCGAGCAGGTCACCATTGCCCTGCTGGCCATGGCCCTGATCAAGCGCGGTGTGCCAGCGGTGTCCTACACCGGCAACCAGGTGCGCATCCTCACCGACAGCGCGCACAACAAGGCGCGCATCCTGCAGATCGACGACCAGAAGATCCGTGCCGACCTCAAGCAAGGCCGCGTGGTCGTGGTAGCGGGCTTCCAGGGCGTCGACGAGCACGGCAACATCACCACCCTGGGCCGTGGCGGCTCCGACACCACCGGCGTGGCCCTGGCGGCAGCGCTGAAGGCCGACGAGTGCCAGATCTACACCGACGTCGATGGCGTCTACACCACCGACCCGCGCGTCGTGCCACAGGCCCGGCGCCTGGAGAAGATCACCTTCGAAGAGATGCTGGAAATGGCCAGCCTCGGTTCCAAGGTGCTGCAGATCCGTTCGGTGGAGTTCGCCGGCAAGTACAACGTTCCGCTGCGCGTGCTGCACAGCTTCAAGGAGGGTCCGGGTACCCTCATTACCATTGATGAAGAGGAATCCATGGAACAGCCGATCATTTCCGGTATCGCCTTCAACCGTGATGAAGCCAAGCTGACCATTCGCGGCGTGCCGGACACCCCGGGCGTGGCTTTCAAGATCCTCGGCCCGATCAGCGCCTCGAACATCGAGGTCGACATGATCGTGCAGAACGTTGCCCACGATAACACCACCGACTTCACCTTCACCGTGCACCGCAACGAGTACGAGAAGGCGCAGAGCGTGCTGGAAAACACCGCGCGCGAAATCGGCGCCCGTGAAGTGATTGGCGACACCAAGATCGCCAAGGTCTCGATCGTTGGCGTCGGCATGCGTTCGCACGCCGGTGTGGCCAGCCGCATGTTCGAAGCCCTGGCCAAGGAGGGCATCAACATCCAGATGATCTCTACCTCCGAGATCAAGGTTTCGGTGGTGATCGAAGAGAAGTACCTGGAGCTGGCCGTACGCGCGCTGCACACCGCGTTCGAGCTCGACGCTCCGGCACGACAGAGCGAGTAAAACGCTGCCTGGAAGGGCGCGGCTTGCCGCGCCCTTCGCGTTTCTGCCTGTCACGCAGGCCCTGTCCTGGGCTGCGTGGCAGGCAACCGAGGCCCGAGTCGTCGTCCACGACCGGCCGCGATACCCAAGACTGTTACCCCTGTATGTTTCGCGTAAGGAGAAAGCTATGTTGATTCTGACTCGTCGGTGCGCCGAGAGCCTGATCATTGGAGACGGCGAGATCACCGTGACGGTGCTCGGTGTCAAAGGCAACCAGGTGCGTATTGGCGTCAGCGCCCCGAAAGAAGTGGCCGTTCACCGCGAGGAAATCTACCTACGGATCAAGAAGGAGAAGGACGAGGAGCCAAGCCTTTAATTTTTTTGAAGTTTTTTTCAAAAAAAGGGTTGCAAACGAGGAAGGCTGTGTTTAATATTCGCCTCGTGTTGCGGTGAGGTGGCCGAGTGGCCGAAGGCGCTCCCCTGCTAAGGGAGTATACCTCATAAGGGTATCGGGGGTTCGAATCCCCCCTTCACCGCCATTATTCGCTTAGGGCGCTGTAACCAGTAAGAATGCTAAGTAGTTGATTTTAAACGAAAAGTTCTTGCAAAAATGTTTCAGCGACCTATAATGCGCGGCAAGACACGGACTCATAGCTCAGCTGGATAGAGTACTCGGCTACGAACCGAGCGGTCGGAGGTTCGAATCCTCCTGAGTCCGCCACTTTTGAAGTGGCTTTGTTTGCAAGGCTACTTCAAACCACCAGTGGTAACCTGGTCTAAAAATACCAACCACGGACTCATAGCTCAGCTGGATAGAGTACTCGGCTACGAACCGAGCGGTCGGAGGTTCGAATCCTCCTGAGTCCGCCACTTTTGAAGTGGCTCTGCTTGCAAAGCGACTTCAACCAACCAGTGGTAACCTGGTCTAAAAATACCACCACGGACTCATAGCTCAGCTGGATAGAGTACTCGGCTACGAACCGAGCGGTCGGAGGTTCGAATCCTCCTGAGTCCGCCATACCCCATCAAGAAGCCCGCTCAGTTGAGCGGGCTTTTTGTTTTCTTCGCCAATGAATTGTTGGTGATGTCGATCTAAGCTCTCCTGTAGATGTGGCGTTTGGCTTTGGGGCCGGGGCAGGGCCCGAGCCAACCCCCATCAGGCATACACATCCAGGCACAAAACATGTGCTTTAACCGCCAGACCCGCCGTCGCACTGATAGCTTCGAGCGTTGTCCCAGCTTTATCACGCAAACGATTGTTCTGGCCAAAATTTTCAGCGATCTGACAGCTTTAGCAGTGTATGATTGCGCCCGTCAGCCCCGCCGGGGCTTGTGGAAAACCACCATGGACTTACCCAGTAGTTACTCGCTAACAAGATTCGTACAGAAAGATCTGACCGATTGATTCTCCCGGCGTGCTCCGCTGCTGGGAGTGGAGTTCGCCTATGACTGAAGTAGAAGTAAAAAAAGCGCAGGAAAGCCTGCAGGACCGCCTGGCCCAGGTGGTCGAACTGCTGCAACGCCAGCGCGTGGTCGAAGACCTGACACACCGTCAGGAGGGTGCCCACCACGACCTGGTGGAAAACCTCGTTCACCGTCAGAACCTTGTCGAGCTGCAGCGCAAGCTCGATGACCTGCACCCTGCCGACATCGCCTATATCCTCGAAGCCTTGCCCCTGGAAGACCGCCTGACGGTCTGGCAACTGGTGCGCTCGGATCGCGATGGCGACATTCTCCTTGAAGTTTCCGACGCTGTGCGGCAATCGCTGATCGCCGACATGGACGATCACGAGCTGCTCGCCGCGGCCAAGGAAATGGACGCCGACGAGCTCGCCGACCTGGCACCTGAGCTGCCGCGTGACGTTATCCACGAGTTGATGGAAACCCTCGATGCCCAGCAGCGCGAGCGCGTGCGTTCGGCGTTGAGCTACGACGAGGAACAGGTCGGTGCGTTGATGGACTTCGAGATGGTCACCATCCGTGAAGACGTCAGCCTGGAAGTAGTGTTGCGCTACCTGCGTCGCCTGAAAGAACTGCCGAACCACACCGACAAGCTGTTCGTGGTCGACTATGACGGCATTCTCAAGGGCGTGTTGCCGATCAAGCGGCTTCTGGTCAACGACCCGGAGAAGAAGGTGGCGGAGGTCATGGCGACCGACCCGGTGTCCTTCCACCCCGAGGAAGATGCCTATGATGCTGCGCAAGCCTTCGAACGTTATGACCTGGTGTCTGCGCCGGTGGTGGACAAGAACGAGCGCCTGATCGGCCGTCTGACCATCGATGAGATGGTCGACCTGATTCGTGAAGAAAGCGAAAGCGAAGTGCTGAACATGGCCGGTTTGCGCGAAGAGGAGGACATTTTCGCCTCGGTCTGGCGTTCGCTGCGCAACCGCTGGGCCTGGCTGGCCATCAACCTGATTACCGCTTTTGTCGCTTCGCGGGTGATCGGCCTGTTCGAAGGCTCGATCGAGAAGCTGGTGGCCCTGGCCGCCCTGATGCCGATCGTGGCAGGTATCGGTGGTAACTCCGGCAACCAGACCATCACCATGATAGTGCGCGCCATGGCGCTGGACCAGGTATCGCCAGGCAACACCAGCCGGCTGATGCGCAAGGAGCTGGCGGTATCGCTGCTCAACGGCCTGATCTGGGGTGGGGTGATCGGGGTGGTGGCGTTCTGGCTGTATGGCAGCTGGTCGCTGGGCCTGGTGATGACTGCGGCAATGACCTTGAACCTGCTGCTGGCGGCCTTGATGGGTGTTCTGATTCCGATGACCTTGACGCGCCTGGGTCGCGACCCGGCAATGGGCTCCAGTGTGATGATCACTGCGGTTACCGACAGTGGCGGCTTCTTCATCTTCCTCGGCCTGGCCACGCTGTTCCTGCTGTAACTCGGTCTCCTGCGCGATCCCTGTGGGAGCGGCCTTGCGTCGCGATGGGCCGCGAAGCGGCCCCAGGATGTCTGTTGCAGGACCATCCGCCCACAAAAAAGCCAGCTTGCGCTGGCTTTTTCATGTTCGCTGAACGCCTCAGGAGGCGTCGGCGGCCATTTCCACATCGTGAGCGATGAGGGCGACCAGTGCGTTCTGCTGGCGGTGGGACAGCTGGCGGAAGCGTTGCAGCAGCTCACGCTCATGCAGGGACAGTTCAGGGCTGTCCATGCGCATGCTTAGCTCGTCACCCAACGCACCTTCCTGGATAAGGCTCTGCTCCAGGCGCGCGATGATCTCGGAGTTCATGCTGCGGTGATGGTTGCGCGCTACCTCGGCAATGCGCTCACGCATCCCGTCTGGCAGGCGGACGACGAACTTGTCAGCAGTGCGGCTCGAATAAATAGCCTGTTTCATTGGGCGCATATAAATTGACCGGATTTTGGTTCAGGGGAAGCGGTTCTCAAATTGGCCGCACGGGGTGGTAGTACGACCGTGGCGACGACAAAATGTTCAACCGCCAGTGAAAAATGGATGTTCATCTTGCCTCATGGTCGCCGTTTCCTTGGCGTCAATTCTGTGACAAATAGTGATCTGGATAAAGGCTTTATGCCAGTACCAATTATCAGAAATGAGTACTGGTTTGAAAAGTTTTACATGCGCCGGCTGATGAAACTGTCAGTCTTTTGCCGTCAAAAACTGGTAAAACGCAGCAAAAGTCCGAGAAAAGCCCTAAAATGCGCCGGTTTCCTTCCATAGAGCATAGTGGCTATGCAACATGACGCAAGCGACCGCCGATCAGGGACAGGCCGGTTGATATACCTGGTAGGACCGTCGGGCTCAGGGAAAGATTCCCTGATCGACGCTTCACGTGAGCGACTTGCAGCCGCCGGGGTGGAAATTGCCCGCCGCGTGATTACCCGCTCGGCCGAAGCCAAGGGCGAAGCTGCCCATGGCGTCACGGCCGAACAGTTCGAGGCGCTGCGTGCGCACGGTGCGTTTGCCATGTATTGGCGCGCCAATGGCCTGGATTACGGTATTCCCCGGCAGGTTGACCAATGGCTGGCGCAGGGCAGGGCAGTACTGGTGAATGGTTCGCGGGCTTATCTGGCCGAAGCGCGCAAGCGCTACCCCAACCTTCTGGCGGTGCGGGTACAGGTCAGGCCCGAAGTCCTGCGCCAACGCTTGCACGCACGTGGCCGGGAAACTGCGGACGAAATCGAGCAGCGCCTGGCCCGTAACGAGTACTTGCAGGCGATGGCCGACCCGACGGTACACGTGTTGGACAACTCCACGACCCTGGAAACAGCGGTCGAAAGCCTGTTCGCGTTGCTGCATGATGAAGGTGTGCTGGCGCGGGCGTAACATTGGCGGAAAAGGATTACGCGAAAAAGCCTGGTTGAGGCATGACAAACGCCAGCATGCTGGTTAACATGCTGGCCGTCCCGCTGTGCAGCGCTCGCTGTCGGCGCTTGCGTCTCAGTAGCTCAATTGGATAGAGCATCCCCCTCCTAAGGGGAAGGTTGCAGGTTCAATTCCTGCCTGGGACGCCATTTCCATCTTTCCCTTTGCATGTCTCCAGGCCCGACCTCGGCTGACGTGCCATGCCAGTTGTCAATATCGAAAAAAATGAGCCTGGCCGCTATTCCGATGGCGGCACGCTGGGCATATGCTTGCCCGTCAGGAAATGATCTTGCCGCCTGCGGCATTTACCACCTTGTCGGCAGCCCCTTGATCGGAGCGCAGTTGCTGGGCATCAGGGAGAGCGTCCATGAGTCAGCAGACCGCGCCGGTACCCGCCGGCTTCAGTGAGCAGCAACTGCATACCTTGTTCGAGCTGATCAGCGACGGTATCTGGGACTGGAATGCCAACACCGGCTACGTCTACCGCAACCCGGGCTGGTACGCCATGCTCGGCTACCCCAGCCATTCGCTGGCCAATTCGGTGTTCACCTGGGAAAGCGTGATTCACCCTGAAGACTACCCCCGGGTGATGGCGCATTTCGAGGCCTACCTCTACCAGCGCAACGAGCGTTATCTGGTGGAATACCGCTGCCGCTGTCACGACGGCAGCTACCTGTGGGTCGAAGACAGTGGCTACATCATTGCCCGTAACGAAGATGGCTCGGTGGCGCGCATGCTTGGCGCCCACCGCAACATCGATGCCGGCAAGCGCCTGGTGGCGCAGCTGGAGCAGAAGAACCTGTCCCTGGAAAGCCTGGTGGCCGAACGCACCCGCGAGCTGTCCTGGGTGAACGAGCAGTTGCAGCGCCAGTTGGAGGAAAACCGCGAGTTGGCAGAGCGCGATGCGTTGACGCGCATTGCCAACCGTTACCGGCTGGAGAAGGCCTTGCACCGGGAATGCGAGCGCGCACAGCGTTTCCGCCAGCCGTTGGCGCTGATTGCCATGGACCTGGACGACTTCAAGCCGATCAACGACCGCTACGGCCATGCCCAGGGCGATGCGGCACTGGTGCGGGTGGCCGACAACCTGCGCACCTGCCTGCGTGAGCCGGACCTGCTGGCGCGCCTGGGTGGTGACGAGTTCGTCCTGGTGCTGCCGCAGACCTCGCTGGTTGAAGCGCTGGAGGTGGCGGGGCGATTGCGCCAGGTAATGGCTCAGGTGGAGCCGGTGGGCGAGTGCCGGCTGACCATGAGCTATGGCGTGGTGCAGTGGCAGCAGGGAGAAGACCAGCACGCCCTGCTGGCGCGTGCCGATCAGGCGCTGTACCGGGCCAAGGATGCCGGCAAGAACGCCATCGCCGAGTAGGCAGGCGCTGCCGCATCGAGCGTGTCGGGCTCAGGATCAGCGCCAGGATGAAAAAGGGTCCGCGGCGCCCGGGGGCGCAGCGGGCCAAGTCGGCCTCGGCCGCTTCAGTGTCAGATGTGCAGGGCGTGGCCCAGGGCGCGCAATGCCGCTTCCTGTACCGCTTCGCCCAGCGTCGGGTGGGCATGGATGGTACCGGCCACATCCTCCAGGCAGGCGCCCATCTCCAGCGACTGGGCAAACGCGGTCGACAGCTCGGACACCGCCACGCCAACGGCCTGCCATCCGAGGATCAGGTGGTTGTCACGCCGTGCGACCACGCGCACGAAGCCGCTTTTCGCTTCCAGGCTCATGGCCCGGCCATTGGCGGCAAACGGGAACTGCGCGACGATGCAGTCCAGCCCTTGCTGGCTGGCCTGCTCCGGGGTCTTGCCAACCACCACCACTTCCGGGTCGGTGAAGCACACCGCGGCTATCGCGCTGGGCTCGAAGCGGCGGGCCTTGCCGGCGATGATCTCGGCGACCATCTCGCCCTGGGCCATGGCCCGGTGCGCCAGCATCGGTTCGCCCGCCACGTCACCGATGGCCCAGACGTTGCGCATGCTGGTCTGGCAGCGCTCGTCGATGGCGATGGCAGCGCCGTTCATCTTCAGCTCCAGGCATTCCAGGTTGAAACCTTGGGTGCGCGGTCGGCGGCCAACGGCCACCAGCACCTGGTCGGCCTCCAGGCGCAGTTGCCCGCCCTGGCCATCCCGGGCCAGCAGGTAGCCGCCTTCGTAGCCTTCGACGCTATGGCCCAGGTGCAACGCGATGCCCAGCTTCTTCAGCGACTCGGCAACCGGCGCAGTCAACTCGCTGTCGTAGGTCGGCAGGATGCGCTCGCGCGCTTCCACCACGCTGACCCGAGCGCCCAGCTTGCGGTAGGCAATGCCCAGTTCCAGGCCGATATAGCCACCGCCTACCACCACCAGGTGCTGCGGCAGGGCTTTTGGCGCCAGGGCCTCGGTCGAGGAAATGATCGGCCCGCCCAGCGGCAGCATCGGCAGTTCGACACTGCTGGAACCGGTGGCCAGAAGCAGGTGCTCACACTGGATACGCTGGCCATCGACCTCCACCTGCTTGCCGTCGAGGACCTTCGCCCAGCCATGGATCACCTTGACGCCGTGCTTCTTCAGCAGGGCGGCCACACCCGTGGTCAGGCGGTCGACGATGCCGTCCTTCCAGGCCACGCTCTGGCCGATATCCAGGCGTGGCGATGCGACGCTGATGCCCAGTTCCGAAGGCCCGGCGAAGCGTGAGGTCTGGTGAAACTGTTCGGCTACATGAATCAGCGCCTTGGACGGGATGCAGCCGATGTTCAGGCAGGTACCGCCCAACGCCTGGCCTTCCACCAACACGGTGGGGATGCCCAGTTGCCCGGCGCGGATGGCAGCCACGTAGCCGCCAGGGCCGCCGCCGATAATCAACAGGGTAGTCTGGATAGTCTGTTGCATGCTCACTCCACGAACAGGCAGGCGGGTTGTTCGAGCAGGCCGCGCACGGCCTGGATGAACAGCGCGGCGTCCATGCCATCGACCACGCGGTGGTCGAACGAGCTGGACAGGTTCATCATCTTGCGCACGACGATCTGGCCGTCGATCACCACCGGCCGCTCGACCATGCGGTTGACGCCGACAATCGCCACTTCCGGGGTGTTCACCACCGGCGTGCTGACGATGCCGCCGAGGGCCCCCAGGCTGGTCAGGGTGATGGTCGAACCGGACAGTTCCTCGCGGCTGGCCTTGTTGGTGCGCGCAGCGTTGGCCAGGCGCGAAATCTCGCTGGCATTGGCCCACAGGCTGCCCGCTTCGGCATGGCGCAGCACCGGGACCATCAGGCCATTGTCGCCCTGGGTGGCAATGCCCACATGCACCGCGCCATGGCGGGTGATGACCTGGGCTTCGTCGTCATAGGTGGCGTTGATCTGCGGGAAGTCGCGCAGCGCCACGACCAGCGCGCGCACCAGGAACGGCAGCAGGGTCAGCTTGCCACGGCTGTCGCCATGCTTGCTGTTGAGTTGCTGGCGCAGGGCTTCCAGCGCGGTGACGTCGATTTCTTCCACATAGCTGAAGTGCGCGACGCGGCGCTTGGCGTCCTGCATGCGCTGAGCGATCTTGCGACGCAGGCCGATCACCGGTACCTGTTCGCTGTCGGTGCGCTTGGCATAGCCATTCGGCGCTTGCCCGGCAGCGCTCTGCGGCTTGCTCATGAAGGCATCGAGGTCTTCGTGCAGGATGCGCCCGGCCGGGCCGCTGCCATGCACATAACGCAGTTCGATACCGGCATCCAGGGCGCGCTTGCGCACTGCCGGCGAGGCCAGCGGCTTGTCGCCTGGCTGGCGCGGCACGATCGGGGCTGCCTCGTGATGGACAGGCGCCTGATACGCTGGCGGCCTGGTTTCCTGCTGCGGTTCCGGTTTGCTGCACACCGGGGCGGCGGGGGCTTCGAGCGGTTTTGCCTGTGGCACATCTACATGGTTGCCGCTGCCTTCCACCTCGATGCGGATCAGCTCGCTGCCGACCGCCATCACTTCACCCGGCTGGCCGCCCAGGGCCAGCACCTTGCCGCTGACCGGCGAGGGAATTTCCACAGTGGCCTTGTCGGTCATGACGTCGGCCACCACCTGGTCCTCGGTGATCATGTCACCGACTTTCACGAACCATTCCACCAACTCGACCTGCGCAATGCCTTCGCCAATGTCCGGCATCTTGATGACGTGCGTGCCCATTCAGACCTCCATGACCTTTTTCAATGCCGCACCTACCCGCGATGGCCCTGGGAAGTAAGCCCATTCCTGTGCGTGAGGGTAGGGGGTGTCCCAACCGGTGACGCGCTCGATCGGCGCCTCCAGGTGGTGGAAGCAGTGTTCCTGCACCAGCGACACCAGTTCGGCACCGAAGCCACAGGTACGGGTGGCCTCGTGTACCACCACGCAGCGGCCAGTCTTCTTAACCGACTCGACGATGGTATCGAGGTCCAGCGGCCACAGGCTGCGCAGGTCGATCACTTCGGCATCGACGCCGGTTTCTTCGGCGGCCACCTGGGCCACGTATACCGTGGTGCCATAGGTCAGCACGGTCACGTCGTTGCCGGGGCGGGTAATGGCGGCCTTGTCCAGCGGCACGTTGTAGTAACCATCGGGCACGGCGCTTTGCGGGTGTTTCGACCAAGGGGTGACAGGGCGGTCGTGATGGCCGTCGAACGGGCCGTTGTACAGGCGCTTGGGTTCGAGGAAGATTACCGGATCGTCGCATTCGATCGAGGCGATCAGCAGGCCTTTGGCGTCATAGGGGTTGGACGGCATTACGGTGCGCAGGCCGCACACCTGGGTGAACATCGCTTCAGGGCTCTGGCTGTGGGTCTGGCCGCCATAAATGCCGCCACCGCAGGGCATGCGCAGGGTCAGCGGTGCGATGAACTCGCCGGCCGACCGGTACCGCAGGCGCGCCATTTCCGAGACGATCTGGTCGGACGCCGGGTAGAAATAGTCGGCGAACTGGATTTCCACCACCGGGCGCAGGCCGTAGGCACCCATGCCCACGGCGGTGCCGACGATGCCGCTTTCGGAGATCGGCGCGTCGAACACGCGGGACTTGCCGTACTTGTTCTGCAGGCCTTCGGTGCAGCGGAACACCCCGCCGAAGTAACCGACGTCCTGGCCGTAGATCACCACATTGTCGTCGCGCTCGAGCATGACATCCATGGCCGAGCGCAGGGCCTGGATCATGGTCATGGTAGTGGTGGCCATGGCGGTTTCCGGTCTGATGCTGTTGTTATGGTCGTTCATCTCAAACCCCCAGTTCCTGGCGTTGACGACGCAGGTGGTCGGGCATTTCCTTGTACACGTCCTCGAACATCGAGGCGGCACTGGGGATGTGACCGTTGGCCAGGGTGCCGTACTGCTCGGCTTGTTTCTGCGCGGCGATGACCGCGGCTTCGAGTTCGGCAGTGGTGGCCTGATGCTCTTCCTCGGACCAGTGGCCGATCTTGATCAGGTGCTGCTTCAGGCGGGCGATCGGGTCACCCAGCGGGAAGTGACTCCAGTCATCGGCAGGGCGGTACTTGGACGGGTCGTCCGAGGTCGAGTGCGGGCCGGCGCGGTAGGTGACCCACTCGATCAGGCTCGGGCCGAGGCCACGGCGGGCACGTTCGGCGGCCCAGCGCGAAGCGGCGTAGACAGCGACGAAGTCGTTGCCGTCAACCCGCAGCGAGGCGATGCCGCAGCCTACGCCACGGCCGGCAAAGGTGGTCGACTCGCCACCGGCAATGGCCTGGAAGGTGGAGATCGCCCACTGGTTATTGACCACGTTGAGGATCACCGGGGCGCGGTATACGTGGGCGAAGGTCAGGGCGGTGTGGAAGTCCGACTCGGCGGTGGCGCCGTCGCCGATCCACGCCGACGCGATCTTGGTGTCGCCCTTGATCGCCGAAGCCATGGCCCAGCCGACCGCTTGCACGAACTGAGTCGCCAGGTTGCCGCTGATCGTGAAGAAACCAGCCTCGCGGACCGAATACATGATCGGCAGCTGGCGACCCTTGAGCGGGTCACGCTCGTTGGACAGCAGCTGGCAGATCATCTCGACCAGCGACACGTCGCGGGCCATCAGGATGCTTTGCTGGCGGTAGGTGGGGAAGCACATGTCGGTGCGGTTCAGCGCCAGCGCCTGGGCGCTGCCGATGGCTTCTTCACCCAGGCTCTGCATGTAGAAGGACATTTTCTTCTGGCGCTGGGCGACCACCATGCGGCTGTCGAAGATCCGTGTCTTGAGCATGGCGCGCATGCCCTGACGGAGGACCTGCGGGTCGATGTCTTCAGCCCACGGGCCTTGCGCGTTGCCTTGCTCATCGAGCACGCGGATCAGACTATAGGACAGGTCGGCGGTGTCGGCAGCGTCGACATCGACAGGCGGTTTACGGACTTGACCTGCATCGTTCAGGCGCAGGTAGGAGAAATCGGTCTGGCAGCCTGGCCGGCCGGTAGGCTCGGGCACATGCAAACGCAGGGGGGCGTACTCGTTCATGCTTTTTACGCTCGCTCGGGTATTTGTTTTTGTGAGCTCTGAAGCGGCCGCCGCTGAGTACCGGCTTGTGACTGGTAAGTCAGCGTCCTCTACATCTTAGTGGTCCGGCAGGAGAATTTTTCTCTCATGTTGGTTGCGTTTGCCAGGCAGGGGAGATAAACATTCCGCATAAACACAAAAAACCGGTGATTTTGTCTCATGCGCAAACTCGATCGTACCGATATCGGCATTCTCAACAGCCTGCAGGAAAACGCCCGCATTACCAACGCCGAACTGGCACGCTCGGTGAACCTGTCGCCCACCCCGTGTTTCAACCGGGTACGAGCCATGGAGGAACTGGGGGTGATCCGCCAGCAGGTGACCTTGCTGTCACCCGAAGCGTTGGGGCTGGACGTGAACGTGTTCATCCATGTCAGCCTGGAAAAACAGGTAGAGCAGGCGTTGCACCGCTTCGAGGAAGAAATTGCCGAACGGCCCGAGGTGATGGAGTGCTACCTGATGACCGGTGACCCGGACTACCTGCTGCGCGTGCTGTTGCCCAGCATCCAGGCGCTGGAGCGATTTCTCGATTATCTGACGCGGTTGCCGGGGGTGGCGAACATCCGCTCCAGCTTCGCCTTGAAACAAGTTCGCTACAAGACAGCTTTGCCATTGCCCGCCAATGGTCTGACGCTGCGCGAGTAGCAGGGGGCGTTGACTGCTGAGCGGCAAGCGAGTGCGATGCCGTCAGCAACCATCAGGTCCATGGGCGGTGCGCGTGTCAGCCCAGCTGAATGTTGCGCAGCCGGAACTCCAGCACCTCGCCCGGCAGCTCGCTGGCGTTGAGGAAATGGCCGTAGCTGAGGGCGACGGTATCAGCCGGTGGCCGGGTGTGCGCTACCCGGTGTCCGTATTGGTCGCGCAGGTAAAAAGCAATGTTTTCGGCGCTCTGCAGCTCGCCATCCCAAGGCGACAGCGCTTCTATCTTCCAGTATTGCCTGGCACTGAACAGGTTCACCGGGTTCAGGCTGTCGATGACCCTTCCGAGCACATGGGTTCCATAGAGTCCCAGCCACCCATCGCTGTTGCGTTCGAGTCGCGCGCCCGCGTAATCCCAGTGTTCGGCGCTGCTGATGTAATAGAGCGTACGATTTGCGTCATGCTTGATGAACGCAAAATGGAAACGCACCGGTTTGAACTCGTTTCGCCCATCAAGGGTACGCGCAGCCTCGGTGCTCAACCAACCGTCCTCGTCGGCACTGGTGAAGGGGTGGGTGGAAAACGAAGTGTCTGCGATGACGACCTGGCCATGGCGGCAATGCAGTTCGGCAGTGAAATTGGCGTGAATCATGAAAGCTCCAGCTTGAGGGAATGAGCTGTCACCCTAAACCTGCGATCGCTGGAAAAGCGTCTGGAAGCGCTTGCTGAAGGCCTGGTTGTTTCTGCCAGCCCCGGCTGGGCACCTGCCTGTGCGGTGGTAGTCCGACGCGAGCGCGACAAGCAATGTGCTTGATATTTTAAACACCCGCAGCCTATGTTGGTGCCAGCCTGTTACAACAAGGACAAGCGTCATGAGTACCGCCGCCCCCCACTCGGCTGCCGAACGCCTTCAAGGCATCGAGCAGATCGAATGCGTCACCCCTGACCTCAATGGCGTTCCACGCGGCAAGGTGATGACCGCCGCGGGCTTTCTCGAAGGCCGTCGCCTGCAGATGGCCCGGGGGGTACTGTTGCAATGCATCATGGGTGGCTACCCGCCGGCCAGGTACTATGGCAGTGATGATGGCGATCTGGTGCTGGTGGCCGACCCCAGCCAGGTCCACCGCCTGCCGTGGCGCGACGATGGCTGCGCCCTGGCTGTTTGCGATGCCAACGAACTGGACGGTCGGCCTTCGCCATTGTCCACGCGCGGCCAGCTCAAGGCAGTGCTTGCCCGTTACGCAGCGCTGGGCCTGGCGCCAGTGGTGGCGACCGAGCTCGAGTTCTTCGTCTTTGCCCGCAACCCGGATCCGCAGCAGCCGTTCCAGCCACCGATCGGCAGCGATGGTCGCCGCGAACTTGGCCATTCGGCATTCAGTGTCAGTTCCAACAACGGCCTGCGCCCATTCTTCAAGGAGGTAGAGCAGTGCATGGTCGCGCTGGGCCTGCCGCGTGACACCTTCATGCACGAAATGGGCGTCAGCCAGTTCGAGATCAACCTGCTGCACGGCGACCCGCTGCTGCTGGCCGACCAGACCATGCTGTTCAAGCACCTGCTCAAGGAAGTCGCGCTCAAGCACGGCCTGACCGTGGTGTGCATGGCCAAGCCGCTGGCGCGTACGCCGGGCAGTTCCATGCATGTTCACCAGAGCCTGGTGGAAGTGGCCAGCGGGCGTAACGTGTTCAGCGATGAGCAAGGCCTGCCGAGCGAGACCTTCCAGCACTTCATCGGTGGCCTGCAGGCGTGCATGGCCGACTTCACCGCGCTGTTCGCGCCCAACGTCAATTCCTACCAGCGTCTGTGTCACCCCTACGCTTCGCCGAACAATGCCTGCTGGTCCGAAGACAACCGCGCCGCAGGCCTGCGCATTCCAGCCAGCGCGCCGGCAGCGCGGCGGGTGGAAAACCGCCTGCCTGGCGCCGATGCCAACCCGTACCTGGCCATCGCTGCCAGCCTGGCCGCCGGGCTGCATGGCATCCAGCAGCGCCTGCAGCCTACGCCGGCGGTCCAGGGGGAGTTCGTCGTGCCGGAGCATCTGGCCCTGCCGTGCACCCTGCATGCCGCGCTGGAGCGGCTCAAGCGCAGCGCGTTGGCGCGGGAACTGTTCGGCAGCGAGTTCATCGAAGGCTACATCGCCAGCAAGACGCTGGAGCTGACCGATTTCCTCGACGAGATTACGCCGTGGGAGCGCCGGGTGCTGGCGGCACAGGCCTGATCGCGACACAACCGACACTGGACACGCCCCGTAGCGGCAAAATCGCTGCAGGGGCCTGCGCCAGGCAGTTTTTGCCCTTATGCTTCTAGCACCCAACCGTCACCTGACCACGGAGCTTCACGGGACGTATGCGAAATATATGGAAGCCGTTTCAGTCGTTGTATTTCGCCGCGCTGATGATGTTGATCGGCTCGGGCCTGCTCAGTACCTACCTGGCCTTGCGCCTGGCGGCTGACCATGTCGACAGTCTGTGGGTAGGTGCGTTGATGGCGGCCAACTACTTTGGCCTGGCGGTCGGCGGCAAGGTCGGCCATCGCCTGATTGGCCGGGTCGGGCATATCCGAGCCTATGCCACCTGCGCCGGAATCGTCGGTGCGGCGGTGCTCGGCCATGGCCTTACCAACTGGCTGCCGGCCTGGGGCGGCCTGCGGATGATCGTCGGCCTGGGCATGATGTGCCAGTACATGGTCATCGAGAGCTGGCTGAACGAGCAGGCTGATGTGAAGCACCGCGGCGCGGTGTTCAGCGGCTACATGATTGCTTCCTACCTGGGCCTGGTGCTCGGCCAGCTGATTCTGGTGGTGCACCCGCAACTGGGCCCCGAACTGCTGATGCTGGTGGCCATGTGTTTTGCCCTGTGCCTGGTGCCGGTGGCAATGACCCGGCGTATCCACCCGGCGCCCTTGCGCCCGGCACCGATGGAGCCGAAGTTCTTCCTCAAGCGGGTGCCGCAGTCGCTCAGCACGGTGCTGGGCTCGGGCCTGATCGTCGGTTCGTTCTATGGCCTGGCGCCTTTGTATGCTTCGAGCCAGGGGCTGAGCACCGAGCAGATCGGCCTGTTCATGGGTAGCTGCATTTTCGCCGGCCTGCTGGTGCAGTGGCCGCTGGGCTGGCTGTCGGACCGTTACGACCGGGCGGTGCTGATCCGTAGCGTGGCAGTGGGCCTGGCGCTGGCTTCGGCGCCGCTGGCGATACTGCCCAGCGTGCCGCTGGAGTTGCTGTTTGGCGTGGGCTTCCTGATCTCGTTGCTGCAGTTCTGCCTGTACCCGCTGGCAGTGGCGTTTTCCAACGACCATGTGGAGAGCGAGCGACGGGTGTCGCTGACCGCGATGTTGCTGGTGACCTATGGCGTGGGCGCGTGCATCGGCCCGTTGGCGGCGGGTGTGCTGATGAAAGTGCTGGGGGCGCAGATGCTGTACGCCTTCTTCGTGTTCTTCGCGCTGGTACTGGTATGGCGCATCCGGCCGAAAGCGGTGACCGGGCTGCACCAGGTGCAGGACGCGCCGTTGGGCCACGTGGCGATGCCGGCGGCCGGTTCGCCGTTGTCGGCGGCACTCGACCCACGGGTGGATGAGCAGACCGTGCAGGACGTGATGCAGGCACCGGTGGCGGCGGAGGATACCGAGGCGGAAGAGAAGGGGACCGGGCAACCGGCGGCTGAGCCGCAAGAGGTCAGCAAGTCGGTGTAAGCCTGTGCCGGCCTCTTCGCGGGCATGCCCGCTCCCACAAGGACCGCATCAGGCCTGAGGGCTGTGCCGTCCCTGTGGGAGCGGGCGCGCCCGCGAAAAGGCCGGCACTGCAAGAACACAAATGAAAACGCCACCTTGGCAGGTGGCGTTTTTGCATTGACCGACGATCAATAGTCGTCCTTGTCGAACCGCCGCGCTTCTCGCTGCAGCTGGTACACGAAGCTTTCGATCTTGCGCTGCGCCTGGCCGCTGAGATTATGGAAGCGCACGCCGGCGAAGGTGGTATTTATCCGCTCTTCATAATGCAGGTGGCGCAGCTCGACCATGGTATCGACCAGGCCCAGTGGGTTGCCTGCCTTGAAGCGCTCGTACACCTGGCCCAGTTGCAGGCGATCCTCGACATTGCCGTCGAAGCGCAGTTTGCAGCCGGTGGCAGAAATATCCAGCAGCTTGCCGCGCAGGGCGCCATTGCCCTTGAGATGGGCGCCATCGAGGATGATGTCGACCAGCTGCGACAGTTTCAGTGCTGCGCGGAAAGCATTGCGGCGTTGGTGGTAGGTCATTTCCAGGGGCATGGCGCCCCGGTAGCAGCGGTGGCCATCGACCTCGCTGATCCGCAGCGCGTGGTTGCACTCCCAGGCAATGCGCACGCCATCGTGAAAACCTTCGACGCGGAAGTGCTCGCCGTTCTCGATGTACTTCTCGCCGTCGCGGGGGATCATTTCGTCCAGCGCCAGGGTATTGCTCTCACGGTCCACATGCACCACATAGCTCTGGAAGCGCTGGCTGCGGTCAGGGAAGGTGATGATCAGAGGGTCGTGGCTTTCCTGCAGCTGCCGCAAGTTGGCCGCAATCTCCAAAGGGGTGTTCAGTACCTTTGGCGGCTGCGGGGCATCGGATTCATTGAACACGGCTTTATGATTCTCCAGGCAAAAGCGACACACGCAATTAACGGCATTTTGCCAGTATGTTCCGTGCCTTGATAGAAAAAATCAAACCTGGCTGAGCGCCCGTGGCTTGACCAGAGGCGATGTGCTGCCACGGCTGTCGTAGAGCGACGGAGAGTCGCCGCCCATGAGGATGCGGATCTGGTTGTTGGTGGCGTTCTGCTGCACCTGGATGATCCGCCCGTTGGTCTCGTTGAGCTGCTGGCAGGCTTGCATCAACTGGCTGATCACGTCGAGTTGCTGCAACAGCAGTTCACCGTTCGGGGATTGTGCTGCCACCGCCTCCACCCCGGCGCGATTGGCGCTCAGGCCCAGGCTGGTGAGCAGGTTGTTGCGCCGCGAGCCTTGCTGCTCCAGCAGCACGATCAAGGACTGCTTGCGGGCCAGGATGGTTTCCAGCAGCGCCATGTCACGCCCATGCAGTGCAACGGCCTCCTTCTGCAAGAGGTCGAGCAATTCCTGCATCGGTGCGATGTCGTCTTCGATCAGTTGCAGCAAGGAGGTGTCGTGCATGGCTAACTCTTGGCTGTTTGAGCGTCCGTGAAGTCAGCGCGCCGAACGGTCAGCGCTGGGCTTCGAAATCGAGCAGTTTGCTGGCGACCCGGCCGGCATCGACCTGGTAGCTGCCGTCGGCGATCGCCTGTTTCAACTGGGCCACACGGGCGCTGTTGACCACCGGCTCGTCGCGCAGCTTGTCGCTGATCTTCTGCAACTGCTGTGCCTCCTGGCTGAGGTGTACCGCTTCTCCGCTGGCGCTGGTGGTGGCTTCCTGGCTGGCTGCCGGTTTTTCGGCGCTGCCGGATGCGCTGTTGCCGCGCACGCCGCCCGTGACGGACGGAGAATTATTTACACGACTGAAGTCGATGACCATGATCAGAAACCTCTGGGTATTTGGACGCTTGCCTTGTTTTCGGCCAACCCGAAAGAAACTTTAGGCACAAATGCGTAGCCGCCTGTCGGCAAGCTTGCGAACCCGTTTTCTGACACAGTTTAGGAGCAGCGGTTCCTCGCCGCCAGCGCAATGTCGGCTGGCTACATACTCACCTCGACCTGGCCTGGGCCGGTGACCCTGGCCTTGACCACGCGTTTGGAATTGAGGTTACGCACGCGGATCTGCTCGCTCAGGCCGCCCTTGCTCAGTGCTTCGCCGGGCATGCGTACGCTCAGGCTGCCGCTGCGGGCGATGATCACCACGTGGTCGCCCTTGCGCACCACCTCGGCCTGTTCCAGGTGCTGCGGGGTGAGCACCTGGTCGATCACCGTGGGGCGCAGCATCTTCATGCCGACCGCCTGGTCCAGTTCGGTCAGGAAGCCTTGCCCCAGCGTGCCGACATCGCGCTCACGCAGGGCCACGTCGCCTTCGCCGACCACGTTGTCGCGCTTCAGTGGGCGGGTCGCCACCACTACTTCGCGGAACAGCCGCACGGTAGCCGGTACGAACACGGTCCAAGGCGCTGCACTGTCGCAACGCACCTTCACCGTAACGCGGCCCAGCGGTTGCGCCGGGCTTTCCAGCGAGGCGTCCAGCTGCTGGCTGCACAGCGGCATGCGCAGGCGCGGGTCCAGCGGGTTGACCTGGATTTCGTAGCGGCCGGCGGTCTGGGTGGTGGCCAGGTAATCTTCGACGCTGAATTCAAGAAACCCTTGGGTGACACCGATAAGCTGTTCAGGCAAGGTAAACGCGTCCGCTACCGTGCGAACGCCAGGCGTCAGCAGGCACAGCACGGCCAGCGAGCCAGTCAGCAGGCGCGTCAATCGTCGGGAAAATGTCGTTTTCGTGTACATGACGCTCAAAAAAGCAAAGCCCGTGCCGACTTGCTAGGTGAGTGGCAAAGAAAGGCTTAAAGGTAGAGGAGACTGGCATGGCAGGTGTTATGGATTCGGTCAACCAGCGCACGCAGTTGGTCGGGCAGAACCGCCTGGAATTGCTGTTGTTCCGCCTCAATGGCGAACAGCTATACGGCATCAACGTGTTCAAGGTCAGGGAAGTGCTGCAATGCCCTGCGCTGACCCTGCTGCCCAGGGCGCACCCGGTGGTGCGCGGCGTTGCCAATATTCGCGGGGCGACCATCCCGATCCTCGACCTGTCGATGGCCACCGGGTTGCGGCCGCTGCAGGAAGACACGCGCAACAGCTTCGTGATCATTACCGAGTACAACACCAAGACCCAGGGCTTCCTGGTGCATTCGGTGGAACGCATCGTCAACATGAACTGGGAAGAAATCCATCCGCCACCCAAGGGCACCGGCCGCGATCACTACCTGACCGCAGTCACCCGGGTGGACAACCGCATGGTCGAGATCATCGACGTGGAGAAGGTGCTGGCCGAAGTGGCGCCGTCGTCCGAGTCGGTGTCGGCCGGGGTGGTCGATGCCGAGGTGCAGGACAAGGCCGTGCTGCTGCGGGTGCTCACCGTCGACGACTCGTCGGTGGCGCGCAAGCAGGTCAGCCGCTGCCTGCAGACGGTAGGGGTCGAGGTGGTGGCGCTCAATGACGGTCGTCAGGCCCTGAACTACCTGCGTCAGCTGGTGGACGAAGGCAAGAAGCCGGAAGAAGAGTTCCTGATGATGATCTCCGACATTGAAATGCCGGAAATGGATGGCTACACGCTGACCGCGGAGATCCGCAGTGACCCGCGCATGCAAAAATTGCATATCTGCCTGCATACTTCGCTTTCCGGGGTGTTCAACCAGGCGATGGTGAAGAAGGTCGGGGCTGATGACTTCCTGGCCAAGTTCAAGCCGGACGACCTGGCCCAGCGGGTAGTCGACCGGATCAAGGCAGCACATTGAAAGCGCCGGGGGCAGGCCCCCCGGCACCAGTGATTGAAAAGAGGCGGCAGAAGTGTCTACGGGTAATTTGGATTTCGAACAGTTCCGGGTCTTCCTGGAGAAAGCCTGTGGCATCCTGCTGGGGGATAACAAGCAGTACCTGGTTTCCAGCCGTCTCAACAAGCTGATGGAGCAACAGGGCATCAAGAACCTGGGCGAGCTGGTACAGCGCATCCAGGCCCAGCCACGCGGTGGCTTGCGCGAGCAGGTGGTCGATGCCATGACCACCAACGAGACCCTGTGGTTTCGCGACACCTACCCGTTCGAAGTGCTGAAGAACAAGGTGATTCCGGAGTTCATCCGCAACAACCCCGGCCAGCGCCTGCGCATGTGGTCGGCGGCCTGTTCGTCGGGGCAGGAGCCGTATTCCATCTCGATGGCCATCGACGAGTTCGAGCGCAGCAACCTGGGCCAGTTGAAGATGGGGGCGCAGATCGTCGCCACCGACTTGTCCGGCAGCATGCTGACCAACTGCAAGACTGGCGAGTACGACAGCCTGGCGATTGCCCGTGGGTTGTCCCAGGAGCGCCTGCAGCGTTACTTCGACACCAAGGGGCCGGGGCGCTGGGCGGTCAAGCCGGCGATTCGCAGCCGGGTCGAGTTCCGCTCGTTCAACCTGCTCGACAGCTATGCCAGCCTGGGCAAGTTCGACGTGGTGTTCTGCCGTAACGTGCTGATCTACTTCTCGGCGCAGGTGAAGAAGGACATCCTGTTGCGCATTCACAGTACCCTGAAGCCGGGTGGCTACCTGTTCCTCGGTGCATCCGAGGCGCTGAACGGGCTGCCGGACCACTACCAGATGGTGCAGTGCAGCCCGGGGATCATCTACCAGGCCAAGTGAGCACAAAAGGCCGGCAGCGAAAGTTGCCGGCCTTTTTGTTTGTCTGCGCAGGCCTCTGCGCAGGCGCACCCGCGAAGAGGCCTGCGCAGGAAAAGCTGACGTCAATTTTTTGTTTTGCCGCTTTTGCCGCCTGGCAATTGCCGCTTTCGCCCCTCAAGGCGGAAGGCCTTTGCCGCTTTTCTGGCATCACTCTGACAGCACTCCATCCTGGAAGCCCGTATTTCCGGGGTTTCGGTTGGTTGGCACAGCCCTTGCTATAGCTTGGCCAACGATATTCCGGTCAACCTTCGAAGGTTTCCCCGACATGAGCATCAGTTTCGACAAGGCGCTTGGCATCCATGAAAAGGCCCTGGGCTTCCGCGCCCAGCGCGCCGAAGTGCTGGCCAACAACATCGCCAACGCCGACACGCCCAACTACAAGGCGCGTGACATGGACTTCGCCTCGGTGCTCGCCGCCGAAAGCGACAAGCAGCAGAGCGGCCGTTTCAGCCTCGACCGCACCAACAGCCGGCACATCGAGGCCGAAGGCCTGGCCATGGCCGACGATACCTTGAAGTACCGCACGCCGCTGCAGCCGTCGATCGACCAGAACACCGTGGACGCGCAGATCGAGCAATCGAACTACACCGAAAACGCGGTCGGCTTCCAGGCCAGCTTCACCTTGCTCAACAGTAAATTCAAAGGGCTGGTATCGGCCCTGCGGGGAGAATGACCATGTCCCTTTCCAGTGTCTTCAACATTGCCGGTAGCGGCATGAGTGCGCAGAACACGCGCCTGAACACCGTTGCATCGAACATTGCCAACGCCGAGACCGTGTCCTCGAGCATCGACCAGACCTACCGCGCCCGACACCCGGTGTTCGCCACTACCTTCCAGGATGCCCAGGCCGGCAGCAGCCAGTCGCTGTTCGAAGACCAGGGCGAAGCCGGGCAAGGCGTGCAGGTAAAAGGCATCGTCGAGGACCAGAGCAACCTCGAAGCCCGCTACGAGCCGAACCACCCGGCGGCGAACAAGGACGGCTATGTCTACTACCCGAACGTCAACGTGGTCGAGGAAATGGCCGACATGATTTCCGCCAGCCGGGCGTTCCAGACCAACGCCGAGCTGATGAACACGGCCAAGAGCATGATGCAGAAAGTGCTGACCCTGGGTCAGTGATAAGGAAACCAGACCATGGCAATCGATACTACCGGCGTGAATCTCAACGAAGTGCTCGCGGCGTCGGGTGTGGGGACCAACACCAAGAAGACCGTGGACACCGCATCCAAGACCGGCACCGACTCGCTCGGCAAGGATGCCTTCCTGCAGTTGCTGGTGACCCAGATGCAGCACCAGAACCCGCTGGACCCGCAGGACAACGGTGAATTCGTTGCCCAGTTGGCGCAGTTCAGCAGCCTCGAAGGTATCACCTCGCTGAACGAATCGGTCAGTGCCATTACCAGTGCCATGGCCTCGTCCCAGGCACTGCAGGCGTCGTCGCTGGTCGGTCGCTCGGTGGTGGTGCAGAACGACAAGGCTATCGTCGACACCACTGAAAGCTTCAACGCACAGTTCGTGGTGCCGCAAGCCATCGGCGAAGCGAAGATCACCATCAAGGACAAGGACGGCAACACCGTCAAGACCATCGAACTGGGTGAGCAGAAGGCCGGTTACGCCGACTTCATCTGGGACGGTACCAACAATAGCGGCGCGAAAGTCGACCCGGGCACCTACACCTTCACCGCCAGCACCACGGTGGATGGCAAGGCCGTGCAGATGAACACGCTGTTGCCGGCCAAGGTGACCAGCGTCAGCTTCAGTTCCGCCGGCGAAATGGTGCTCAACCTCGCTGGCGTTGGCAAAGTGTCCCTCTCCGACGTGCAAACCATCGGTATCTAAGGCCCATTAGTGCGGCAAAAGGAGCGAATTCATGTCTTTCAATATCGGCCTTAGCGGTCTGTACGCAGCAAACAAGCAGCTGGATGTCACCGGCAACAACATCGCCAACGTCAACACCACCGGTTTCAAGTCGTCGCGCGCCGAGTTCGCCGATGTCTATGCCGGTGCCAACCGCCTGGGCGTGGGCAAGAACCAGGTCGGTAACGGTGTGCGTCTGGCGGCCGTTTCCCAGCAGTTCACCCAGGGTGACGTCAACAACACCGGCAACGTGCTGGACATGGGCATCCAGGGGCAGGGCTTCTTCGTGCTGTCCGATAACGGCTCGCGCGTCTATACCCGTGCCGGTGCCTTCCAGGCCAGCAAGGACAATTTCGTGGTGACCTCGGATGGCCTGCGCCTGCAGGGTTATGCCGCTGACTCGACCGGCAAGATCCAGAAGGGCGTGCTGACCGATCTGCAGATCGATACCTCGGCGCTGCAGCCCAAGGCCACCTCCCTGATCGACCAGGGCATCAACCTGAACTCTTCGGCCGCTGACATCCCGCTGGAAGTCGACGATGGTACCGGTGCGATGGTGCCGAACCTGCCGTTCGACCCTGCTGACCAGAAGACCTACACCAAGTCCTTCCCGACCAAGGTGTACGACAGCCAGGGCAACGAGCACACCATGGAGCAGTTCTATCGCAAGACCGGCACCAATGAGTGGACCATGTACACCCTGGTTGATGGCCGTAACCCGTTCGACCCGTCCTCCACTGCACCGCTGACCGGCACCATCAGCTTCAACAGCGATGGCTCGGTCAAGAGCATGACGGCCGACAACACCGGCCACCCGGCGGGCTCGTCGTTCACCGTGACCAACAACACGTTCAGCATGACCGGCTGGGTGCCAGCGGTGGAAGATTCGGCAGGTAACTGGATCGCCAATGGCGCGGCGGGCAATGCCGACGGCATGCGCCTGTCGATGAACAGCACCACCTCGTACAACACCGAGACCGCGCGCATGTCGCAGTCCCAGGATGGTTATGCCACCGGCATCCTGTCGAGCCTGAGCATCGACTCGACCGGCGTACTGTTCGCCAGCTTCAGCAACCAGCAGTCGCGTGCCATCGGCCAGGTTGCGCTGGCCAGCTTCGCCAACGAGCAGGGCCTGCAGCAGATCGGTGGTACCCGCTGGACCGAGACCTACACCTCTGGCATCCCGGGCATCGATGCGCCGAAGACCGGTACCCTGGGCAGCGTCGAGTCCAACTCGCTGGAAGCCTCCAACGTCAACCTGACCCAGGAACTGGTCGAGCTGATCAAGGCGCAGAGCAATTACCAGGCAAACGCCAAGACCATCTCCACCGAAAGCACCATCATGCAGACCATCATCCAGATGACCTGATGGTTGCTGGATGAGCGTGTCAGGACGAACCCCTTTGTCGTGAAGGGGTTCGTCGTTTTTGCAGGGGGCGTCATGAAAAAACTGCTTGTCGCACTGATTGCTGCTGCGTGCCTGTACCAGGCCCAGGCCGGCACCGCGCCGTGGTGGCGCTGGGAAAGCCAGGTGGATGGGCGCCTGGTCTGTTCGCAATGGCCGCCGGGGGAGGGCTGGAAGAAATTCGCCGGCCCCTTCACCAATGGTGCTTGCCGCGAGCCTTGATTGGCCTGGCCGGCCTCTTCGCGCGGGTTACCCGCGAAGACGTTGCTGCCGGATTGCCGTTATCGGCAACCCGGCGCCGGATAACCGGCGTCCGCGCTTCGGCAAAACCCCGCAAAAGCCCGTATTCACGGGCTTTTCAACGATTTCAGAAAGTTGGTTCGGAACTTGCTTTAGAGCCTGTACAGCAACGGCGAACGGCAAACGATCGCCAGTGCAGCGGAGGATGACTGTGGACAAGATGCTTTACGTGGCCATGACCGGCGCCAGCCAGAACGCGCTGGCGCAGAAGGCCCACGCCAACAACCTGGCGAACATTTCCACCAACGGTTTTCAGCGTGACCTGGAGCAGGCGCGCTCAATGCCGGTGTTCGGCGACAGCTTTCCGGCGCGGGCCTTTGCCATGACCGAGCGCCCGGCCACCGACTTCAGCGAAGGCCCTATGATCGAAACCGGGCGCGACCTGGACGTGACGGTGACCGGCAAAGGTTTCATCGCCGTGCAGGCGCCCGATGGCAGCGAAGCCTACGTGCGTACCGGCAGCCTGAACATCGACGCCCTGGGCGTGCTGCGTGCCGGCAACGGCATGCCGGTGATCGGCAATGGCGGCCCCATCGCCATCCCGCCAGAGCAGAAGGTCGAAGTCGGCGCCGACGGCACCATCAGCATCCGCTCCATGGGTGAAGACCCGCGGGTAATGGCCGAGGTCGACCGTATCAAGCTGGTCAACCCGGACAGCAAAGGCCTGACCAAAGGCCTGGACGGGCTGATCCATACCCGGGACGGCCAGCCAGCCGCCGCCGATGTCAATGTGCGGGTGGTGTCAGGCTTCCTGGAGGGCAGCAACGTCAACGCCGTGGAAGAAATGACTTCGGTGCTGGCGCTGTCCCGTCAATTCGAACTGCACGTCAAGATGATGAACGCGGCCAAGGAAGGCGACGAAGCCATGGCGCGTGTTTTGCAAATCGGCTAATCACATTTGAACGGGTGCCGTAAAACAGGCGCACGAGGAGAACTTACATGCTTCCGGCTCTTTGGGTCGCTAAAACCGGCCTGTCCGCCCAGGACACCAACCTGACGGTCATCTCCAACAACCTGGCCAACGTCTCGACCACCGGCTTCAAGCGTGATCGCGCCGAGTTCCAGGACCTGCTGTACCAGATCAAGCGCCAGCCAGGTGCGCAGTCCACCCAGGACAGCGAACTGCCTTCCGGCCTGCAGGTCGGTACCGGTGTACGCATTGTCGGCACGCAGAAGAACTTCCAGACCGGCAGCCTGCAGACCACGGAAAACCCGCTGGACATGGCGGTCAACGGCCGTGGCTTCTTCCAGGTGCTGCAGCCCGATGGCACGGTTTCGTACACCCGTGACGGTACCTTCCACCTGAACTCCGATGGCCAGATCGTCACCGCCCAGGGTTTTGCCCTGGAACCTGCGATCGTGGTGCCGAATGACGCCCAGACCTTCACCGTCGGCCAGGACGGCACCGTATCGATCACCACCGCCGGCAACCCGGCAGCGCAGGTGATCGGCAATATCCAGACCGCCGACTTCATCAACCCGGCCGGCCTGCAGGCAATTGGCGACAACCTGTTCCTGGAGACCGCAGCCAGCGGCGCGCCGCAAGTCGGCACCCCGGGCCTCAACGGCTTCGGCACCACGCTGCAACAGACCCTGGAGAACTCCAACGTCAGCACCGTGGAAGAACTGGTGAACATGATCACCACCCAGCGTGCCTACGAGATGAACTCCAAGGTCATCTCCACCGCCGACCAGATGCTGTCGTTCGTTACCCAGCAGCTCTAAGCCCTAGTGCAGGTTCCACTCCCGTTACACCGTGAGGTAAGTGTCATGAAGCGTTTGTTGTCTGTGTTCGCCCTGGGGGGGGCGGTCGTGCTGGCAGGTTGCGTCGCGCCGACGCCCAAGCCGAACGACCCGTATTACGCGCCGGTCCTGCCGCGCACCCCACTGCCGGCTGCAGCCAACAACGGTTCGATCTACCAGGCCGGTTTCGAGCAGAACCTGTACACCGACCGCAAGGCGTTCCGCGTGGGTGACATCATCACCATCACCCTCAACGAGCGCACTTCGGCGAGCAAGAACGCAGGCTCGCAGATCCAGAAGAACAGCAACGCCAACATCGGCCTTACCTCGTTGTTCGGCAGCACGCCGAACACCAATAACCCGTTTGGCGGCGGAGACCTGTCGCTGGAAGCCGGCTATAACGGCGAGCGCACCACCAAGGGCGACAGCAAGGCCACCCAGGGCAACACCCTGACCGGCTCCATCACCGTGACCGTGGCCGAGGTGCTGCCCAACGGCATCGTCGCCGTGCGCGGCGAGAAGTGGATGACCCTGAACACCGGCGAGGAGCTGGTGCGTATCGCCGGCCTGATCCGCGCGGACGACATCGCTACCGACAACACCGTACCGTCCACCCGCGTGGCCGATGCGCGCATCACCTATTCGGGCACCGGCTCGTTCGCCGATGCCAGCCAGCCCGGTTGGCTGGATCGCTTCTTCATGAGCCCGCTTTGGCCCTTCTGAGTACGGATGAACATGTTCAACGTAAGGCAGCTGATTGCCGCGACCCTGCTCCTGTCCTGCGCGTTCGGTGCCCAAGCCGAGCGCCTGAAGGACATCGCCAGCATTTCTGGCGTGCGTTCCAACCAGTTGATCGGTTATGGCCTGGTGGTGGGGCTCAACGGCACGGGTGACCAGACCACCCAGACACCGTTCACCCTGCAGACTTTCAACAACATGCTGTCGCAGTTCGGCATCAAGGTACCGGCCGGCTCCGGCAACGTGCAGTTGAAGAACGTCGCGGCGGTGTCGGTGCATGCCGACCTGCCAGCGTTCGCCAAGCCGGGCCAGGTGGTGGACATTACCGTGTCCTCCATCGGTAACTCCAAGAGCCTGCGCGGCGGCAGCCTGCTGATGACGCCGCTCAAGGGTATCGACGGTAACGTCTATGCCGTGGCCCAGGGCAACCTGGTGGTGGGTGGCTTCGATGCCGAAGGCCGTGACGGTTCCAAGATCACCGTCAACGTTCCGTCGGCCGGGCGCATCCCGGGCGGTGCCACGGTCGAACGGGCGGTGCCGAGCGGCTTCAACCAGGGCAACAGCCTGACCCTGAACCTCAACCGCCCCGACTTCACCACCGCCAAGCGCATCGTCGACAAGGTCAACGACCTGCTCGGCCCTGGCGTGGCCCAGGCGGTGGACGGTGGTTCGGTGCGGGTCACCGCGCCGATGGACCCGAGCCAGCGTGTGGATTACCTGTCGATCCTGGAAAACCTCGAGATCGACCCGGGCCAGGCCGTGGCCAAGGTCATCATCAACTCGCGTACCGGTACCATCGTCATCGGCCAGAACGTCAAGGTGTCGCCGGCGGCGGTGACCCATGGCAGCCTGACCGTGACCATCACCGAAGACCCGATCGTCAGCCAGCCGGGGCCGTTCTCCAATGGCCAGACCGCCGTGGTGCCGCGGTCGCGGGTGAATGCCGAGCAGGAAGCCAAGCCGATGTTCAAGTTCGGCCCGGGCACCACGCTGGATGAAATCGTCCGTGCGGTCAACCAGGTGGGGGCTGCGCCCAGCGACCTGATGGCGATCCTCGAAGCCCTGAAACAGGCCGGCGCCTTGCAGGCCGACCTGATCGTGATCTGAGGACGGTGCGGATGAACAGTAAAAGCCTGGTTTCCGGCAGTGCCGACAGTGGTGCCTACACCGACCTCAACCGCCTGAGTTCGCTCAAGCACGGCGACCGCGACAGCGATGCCAACGTGCGCAAGGTGGCCCAGGAATTCGAGTCGCTGTTCATCAGCGAAATGCTCAAGGCCTCGCGCAAGGCCAGCGACGTGCTGGCCGACGACAACCCGATGAACACCGAGACGGTGAAGCAGTACCGTGACATGTACGACCAGCAGCTGGCCGTGAGCATGTCCCGCGAAGGCGGCGGTATCGGCCTGCAGGACGTGCTGGTGCGCCAGCTCTCCAAGAACAAGAGCGCGCCGGCCAACACCAGCCCGTTCCCGCGTATCGAGGGCAGCGCCCCGGCGCTGTGGGGCAGCAAGGTGGCCGAGCCGGTGCATGCCGCCCAGGCGACGGCCAGCCGCAACGACGTGGCTGCGCTCAATTCGCGGCGTCTGGCGCTGCCGAGCAGGCTCACCGATCGCCTGCTGGCCGGCATCGTGCCGTCGGCCGCCACCACCAACAACGCTGCCGTGCCGGCGCGTGACGGCCAGCAGGTGGCCGAGACCTTTGCCGTGCCGGACAACGGCCTGCGCATCCTCGGGCGCGCGGTGGCGCAACCTCCGCTGGCACCGAAAAAGGCCTTCGCCGACAGCGACGAATTCATTGCCACCATGCTGCCGATGGCTGAACAGGCGGCCAAGCGCATTGGTATCGACCCGCGCTACCTGGTGGCGCAGGCGGCGCTGGAGACCGGCTGGGGCAAATCGGTCATGCGCAACAGCGATGGCAGCAGCAGCCACAACCTGTTCGGCATCAAGGCCAGCGGCAACTGGGAAGGCGACTCGGCGCGGGCGATCACCAGCGAGTTCCGCGATGGCCAGTTCGTCAAGGAGACGGCGGCGTTCCGTTCCTACGACTCGTACCAGGACAGCTTCCACGACCTGGTCAGCCTGTTGCAGAACAATGCCCGCTATCAAGATGCGGTGAAATCTGCCGATAACCCAGAACAATTCGCGCGCGAACTGCAGAAGGCCGGGTACGCCACCGACCCGAACTACGCCAGCAAGATCTCGCAGATCGCAAAACAGATGAAGTCGTACGAGCACTACGCAATGCTCGGTACTGCAACGAAACTTTAAGGGCATGGAACCATGGCGAGTCTGATCAACATTGGTATGTCGGGGCTTGGCGCCGCGCAATCGGGGATGTACACCCTCGGTAACAACATTGCCAACGCCGATGTCGAAAGCTACTCACGCCAGCAGAACGTGCAGAAGACCAAGGGCGGGCAGCAGGTCGGCCAGGTCTTCATCGGTAGCGGCACCACGCTGGCCGATGTGCGCCGGGTGTACAACGCGTTTCTGGAAAACCAGCTGCGCAGCACCACTTCATTGAGCAGCGATGCCTCCACGTACCTGAACCAGATCACGCCGCTGGATACCGCCCTGTCCAGCAGCGATACCGGCATCACCGCTGCGCTGCAAAGCTTCTTCGGTGCTCTGCAGGATGCCGCGGCCAAGCCGACCGAGGACGCCTCGCGGCAACTGCTGCTGACCAGCGCGCAGTCGCTGGCCAAGCGTTTCAACACCCTGTCGGCGCAGTTCAACCAGCAGAACAGCGACATCAACGCCAACATGGCGTCGCTCGCCGATCAGGTGAACAACCTGACCAAGAGCATCGCAGACCTCAACGACCAGATTTCTCGCGTCACGTCCATCTCCGGCCAGCCCAACGACCTGCTCGACCAGCGCGATGGCGCGGTGCGCGAGCTGAGCAAACTGATCGGTGCCGATGTGGTGGAGCGCGACGGCAACTACGACGTCTACCTGAAAAATGGCCAGGCCCTGGTCCTCGGCAAGACCACCCAGACCCTGGGCGTGGAACCGAGCGCGACCGACCCGACCCGGATGAGCCTGATCCTCAACCGCGGCTCGACCAAGATGGACATCACCGGTACCACCAGCGGTGGCGAGCTGGGCGGCCTGATCCGCTACCGCAAGGAAACCCTCGATCCCGCCCTCAACGAGCTGGGCCGCGTGGCGCTGGTGGTGGCAGATGCGATCAACAGCCAGCTGGCCCAGGGTATCGACAAGAACGGTAACTTCGGCGCCACCCTGTTCGGCGACATCAACAGCGCCGCGGCCGTCAGCCAGCGCAGTATTGCCAAGGCCGGCAACAGCGCCGGCTCCGGCAACCTTGACGTGACCATCAAGGACACCGGCAAACTGTCCACCAGCGATTACCAGGTGACCTTCACCAGCGCCACCGGCTACAGCGTACGCAAGTTGCCGGAAGGCACCGACATGGGCAGCTTCGACCTCGGCGACACGCCGCCGCCGGTGATCGACGGCTTCACCCTGTCGCTCAATGGTGGTGGCCTGAGTGCCGGCGACAGCTTCAAGATCACCCCGACCCGCAACGCTGCGGCCGGCATCGACACCGTGCTCACCGACCCCAAGCGCCTGGCCCTGGCCGCGCCGCTGACCGCTACCAGCGGGGCGGGTAACAAGGGCACTGGCGTCATCACCCAGCCGACGCTGACCTCCGAGCTGGACATCTACGATGCCGCTCAGCGTTCGCAGATGCAGGCCGGCCTGAAGTACTCCACCCCGGTCAAGCTGGTATTCGGTGACGACACCACCTCGCCCCAGGCCTACAAGATGTACGACGCCAAGGGCACCGAGATCGGCAGCGGCACCATTCTGCCGGGCCAGGAGAACAAGCTGCAGCTGTCGGTGCCGATGGTCGATGGCAACGGCAATTCGCTGGGCGCCAGCTTCAACTTCGAGATGAGTGTGTCCGGCGCCCCGAAAAACGGTGACAGCTACACCGTGGCGCTGACCGGCGCGGGCTCGGCGGACAATCGCAATGGCCAGTCGGTACTCGACCTGCAGACCCGGTCCACGGTCGAGGTCGGCGCCAACGGCAAGGGCATCAGCTTCACCGATGCCTACGCCAAGCTGGTTTCCAACGTCGGCGGCAAGGCCGGCCAGGCGCAGATGGACAGCGATGCCACCTCGGCCTTGCATACGTCTGCGCTGGACAGCCGCAACGGCCTGTCGGGGGTGTCGGTCGACGAAGAGACCGGCAACCTGATCAAGTTCCAGCAGTACTACACCGCGTCGTCGCAGATCATCAAGGCGGCCCAGGAAACCTTCGCCACCCTGATCAACAGTCTTTAAGGAGCCGTAGATCGTGAGCGTACGCATCTCCACTTCGCAGTTCTACAACACCAACCAGGCCAACTATCAGCGCAACTTCGCCAACTCGGTGAAGACCCAGCAGGAAGCGTCCGATGGCATCCGCGTGCGTTCGGCCAAGGACGACCCGGTTGGCGCGGCTCGCCTGCTGCAGCTGGAGCAGCAGCAGAACCTGCTCGAACAGTACGGCGACAACATCGTCAATGTGCGCAATTCCTTGGGTACTGCCGAAAGCACCCTGAAATCCATCGGCACCATCCTGCAGCGGGTCAACGAACTGGCGGTGAGTTCCGGCAACGCCGGCTTCACCGACAGCGACCGCAAGGCCAATGCTGCCGAACTGGACTCGCTGGAGCAGCAGCTGTTCACCCTGATGAACAGCAAGGACGAGAACGGCAAGTACATCTTCTCCGGTTCCAAGGGAGACACCCAGCCGTACGTGCGCAATGCCGATGGCACCTACTCCTACCAGGGCGACCAGTCGCAGCTGAAGTTGCAGGTGGGCGACATGCTCAGCCTGGCGGCCAACGAAACCGGCTACGATGCCTTCGAGCAGGCGCTGAACACCAGCCGCAGCGAGACCCGGCTGACGGCACCGGCCACCGATGATGGCCGGGTCAGCCTGTCCAACGGCCAGGTTTCCGGCAGCTCTACCTACAACGACCGCTTCCGCAGTGGCGAGCCGTACAGCATCGAGTTCGTCAGCAGCACCCAGTTCAAGATCACCGATGCCAGCGGCAACGACGTCACCCTCGAAGCCACCCAGGGCGGCAAGTTCGACCCGAAAGGCGACAACACCGAGATCAGCTTCCGTGGCGTCGACCTGCGCCTGGACATCAGTTTCAAGGCCGGTGATGAAGCCGACCCGGATGCTGCCATCGCCGGCCACAGCTTCAGCCTGACCTCCAAGGCGGACCAGATCGGTAGCAGCCGCAGCCCGGGTAATGCCTCGTCGGTGCAGATTACCGGTAGCTCGGTGGTCGACCAGGCGGCGTACAAGGCCGCCTTCCCCGAAGGCGCGGTGCTCAAGTTCACCAGCGCCACCGACTTCGAGCTGTACACCGCGCCGGTCAGCGACGGCAGCCGGCCGATCTCCACGGGCACCCTGAGCGGTACCACTGCCACGGTACTCGGCGTGCAGTTCGACCTGTCCGGGGCGCCAAGTGCCGGTGATTCGTTTGCCATCAAGGTCGATACCCACCAGACCCAGAATGTGCTCGATACCATCAGCCAGCTGCGCGCTGCGCTGAGCACTCCGATCGACGGCGACCCGGCGGCGGCGCAGACGTTCAAGGCTGCGCTGGACTCGGCCATCGGCAACATCGGCAGCGCCACCAACCAGGTCACTTCGTCGATCGCCTCGATCGGTGGCCGTGGTCAGGCGCTGGACGTGCAGGCCGAGACCAACTCGGCGCTGGGCGCGGAGAACACCAAGACCCAGAGCTCGATCCGCGAAAGCGATCCCGCCGAAGTGATGATTCGCCTGACCATGCAGACCAACATGCTGCAGGCCTCGTTGCAGGCCTATGCCAAGGTCGCCGGCCTGTCGCTGGTCAACTACATCTGATAGCGCTGCATGCGTAGCCAATCGTGCGCCGCCACCGTCAGGTGCGGCGCACTTTTTTTTGCAAGGTCGCCAACGTGAACGAAAAGCCTCTCGTCAGTATCGTCATCCCCGCCTACAGCCCACGGTTCTTTGCCATGGCCTTGCACAGCGCCCTCGGCCAGACCTATGAAGCCCTGGAGGTGCTGGTCTGCGATGACAGCGAAGGCGAGGAAATCGAAGCCATCGTCAACGCTGTCGAGGGCGACTTGCGCGCTTGCGTGCGCTACGTGCGCAACAGCCGGCGCCTGGGCTTTGTCGCCAACCTGGTGCAGGCGGTGGGCTTGGCCCGGGGCGCGCTGGTCAAGGTGCTGTGCGACGACGACCGGCTGTTCCCGCAGTGCGTGACGCACCAGGCCAAGGCGTTGCTGGAGCACGACGAAGTCGGCCTGGTGTTGTCGCAGCGGGTGCTCTGTGACGAGAACAATTTCATTCTGCCGATGCGCATCGCCAATGCGCGCTTCGCCAATGTCGACAGCCTGTTCAAGGGCGAAGACATGCTGGCCATGCTCGATGGGCGGCCCGTTAACTTCCTGGGCAATTTCTCGGCAGCGCTGATGCGTCGCGAGCAGGCACTGGAGTGGTTGCAGGCACTCACCAGCGATGGCCTGAGTTTCGTCGCGCTGCTGGACCTGGCGCTGTTCGCCTGCCTGATGCGGCGCGGCAACCTGGTCATGCTCAGCGAGCCGGGCCTGATCGAGCGCCTGCACCCGCAGCGCTTGAGCAAGCAGGAAGCGCTGGTCCAGGCCGCACCGCAGGAGTGGCGCTGGATGATGCAGATGCTCGCCGCGCGCAGTGGCGAAGCGGCGCCCGCCAGTGGCTGGGTGCGCTACGTGCCACTGACCGAGGCACAGCAACAGCCACGGCAATGGCAGGAGCTGTGCGTGGCCCGCATCATCAGCAACTGGCAGACCCGCCTGGGTGGCCGGGTGGGCAGCGAATGCGAAAGCTATGCCGAGCTTTATCAGCAGTGGTTGGCGGCGCGCCGCTTCAGCGACGTGCAGCGCGGCCTGCTGCCCCAGGCCATAGCGGCCTGGCCGCGCCAGCCGCGCATCGTCCCGGTGGTGCTGGATACCCAGGGTGACGCCCAGGCCCTGGGCCGCACCCTCGACAGCCTGGCCGGGCAGTTGTACCCGGTGCATGCCTGCGTGGTGTTGGCCGATGCCGAACCCGCCAGCCCGATCCCGCTGGTGCACCAGGCGCTGCAGAGCGACTGGCCCGAGCAGTTGAACCAGTTGCTGGCCTCGTTGCACGACGCCGACTGGATCTACCTGCTGCGTGCCGGTGACCGGCTCGCCGAGTCGGCCATTCTGCTGCTGGCCGAACGTGCCGCGGTGTTCCCCAACCTGGCATGCGCCTACAGCGATGAAGGGGCCTGGCTCGATGACCAGCCGGGCGAGCCGGTGTTCAAGCCGGACTTCAACCTCGACCTGTTGCGTAGCTACCCCTATGTCGGCCGCACCCTGGCCTTCGCCCGCGAGGCGATTCTCGACCTTGGCGGTTTCGATGCCGGCTTTGCCGAGCTGGCCCCGCATGACCTGCTCTGGCGCCTGGTCGAGAGCCGAGGCCTGCAGGTGGTCGAGCACATTGCCGAAATCCAGGTGCAGTCGGAGTTCAGCTTCGCCAACTGGCTGTCGCTGCCGGAAGTGATCGCCCAGAGTGAACCGGTGCTGGCCGCGCATCTGCAGCGCCTGGGCGTGGCGCATCGGATCCGGCATGACGACCTGTCGCTGCTCAATCGGGTCGACTACCTGCATGCCGACACCCCGCAGGTATCGATCCTGGTTCCTGTCGGTGACGACCTGACGGGCCTGCAGGCCTGTATCGAAGGGCTGATCGAGCGCACCGCCTATGGCCGCTACGAGGTCTTGCTGGTGGCCGGGCCGAGCGTGGCGGCCGACGTCGACGGCTGGCTGCAGGCGATGAGCGAGCTCGGTGCAGGCATGCTGCGCGTGGTCCGGGCGCTCGGCCGTTCGCGCAGCCAGCTGCTTGATGCTGCGGCGGCCCAGGCCGGCGGTGACTACCTGTTGTTGCTCGATGCCAGCGTGCAGGTGCTCGACGGCCAGTGGCTGGCGGAAATGCTCCAGCATGCCCAGCGCCCGGAAGTGGCGGTGGTCGGCGCCAAGCTGGTCGATGCCCAGGGCCGGGTGGTCGAGGCGGGCCGGGTGCTGGGGGTTGCCAGCGTGGCCGGTCCGGCGTTCGCCGGGGAAGATGCGCAGGCGCGCGGTTACCTGCAACGCTTGCAGGTAGTACAGGACTGGAGCGCTGTCGGCGGCGATTGCCTGATGGTGCGCAAGTCAGTGTTCGCCGAGCTGGGAGGGCTGGGTGCGCAACCGCTGAGCCAGGGCATGGCCGAGCTCGACCTGTGCCTGCGTGCGGGGGCGCGCGGTTATCTGGTGGTCGGCACGCCCTATGCCGTGCTGCTCAAGCGCGAAGCGACGACTGGCAGCGATGGGCCTGGCCAGGACGCGTTGCTGGAACAGCAGCAGGTATTCTGCGAGCGTTGGCTGAGCAAGGTCGTCCGCGACCCGGCCTATAACCCCAACCTGGGGCTGGCCAACGGTGACTTCAGCCTCGAGCCGAGCCTGCGTGGCAGCTGGAGCCCGCTGTGTGCCCGGGCCTTGCCGTCGGTGCTGGGTTTGCCGATCAACGACAGTGCGGTGGGCCATTACCGCGTCGAACAACCGTTCAAGCAGCTGGAAGCCGCCGGGCGCGTGGTCGGGCGTGTGGTCTATGAGTCGCCGACGGTGGTCCAGTTGGCGCGCATGGACCCGGACGTGATCATCCTGCAGCTGCGCCATAACGATGACTCGGTGCGCGACATCGAACGCATCGCCCGCTTCTCCAATGCCCGGCGCATCTTCGAGATCGATGACTACGTGCTCAGCGCGCCGAAGAAGAACACCCATGCGCGCAACAAGCCAGCCGACATCGAGCAGCACCTGCGCCGCGGCATCAGCCTGTGCGACCGGGTGGTAGTCACCACCCAGGCGTTGGCCAATGCGCTGGCAGACATGCATGACGATATCCGCGTGGTGCCGAACATGCTGGCACCGCACCTGTGGACCAACCTGCCGGCCAGCCGCCGTGGCACTTCGAGCAAGCCGCGGGTGGGGTGGGGCGGCGGTACCAGCCACAGTGGCGACCTGGAGATCATCGCCGAGGTGGTGCGCGAACTGGCCAACGAGGTGGAGTGGGTGTTCTTTGGCATGTGCCCCGAGGCGCTCAAGCCCTACATCCACGAGTACCACCCGGGCGTGCCGCTGGCGCGCTACCCGGCCAAGCTGGCGAGCCTGAACCTCGACCTGGCCCTGGCGCCGCTGGAATTCCATATCTTCAACGACTGCAAGAGCAACTTGCGGCTGCTGGAGTACGGCGCCTGCGGTTACCCGACCATCTGCACCGACACCGAGGCCTACCGCGGCTACCTGCCGTGCACGCGGGTGTACAGCAACAGTACAGAGGAATGGCTGCAGGCGATCCGCTCGCACCTGGCCGACCCGGCGGCCAGTTACCGCATGGGCGACGAATTGCGCGAGGCGGTGATGCGCGACTTTGTGCTGCGTGACGACAACCTGCGCCACTGGGAGTGGGGCTGGCTGGCCGACTGATTTTTGCCTGAGCGGAGCAGGGGTCGCAAAGCGGCCCCTGCTTTTTTGCAGATTGGCGCATTTCCTGCAGTACCCCATCGATATCGCCATAAATCCTTCGCCCTGGGGTTGCAAGGGGCGCGAAGTACAAGAGGAAATCGATGAAGGCAGTCATTCTGGCGGGTGGTCTCGGCACGCGTATCAGCGAAGAGTCGCACCTCAAGCCCAAACCGATGATCGAGATCGGTGGCAAGCCAATTCTTTGGCACATCATGAAGCAGTATTCGGCGCACGGTATCCACGACTTCGTGATTTGCCTGGGCTACAAGGGCTACGCGATCAAGGACTTCTTCGCCAACTACTTCCTGCACACTTCCGACGTCACCTTCGACATGCGCGCCAACCGCATGGACGTGCATCAGAACTACAGCGAGCCATGGCGTGTGACCCTGGTAGACACCGGTGAAGAAACCATGACTGGTGGCCGACTGCGCCGCGCCGCACGTTACCTGGAAGGCGAGAAGGCGTTCTGCTTCACCTACGGTGATGGCGTGTCCGACATCGACATCGGCGCGCTGGTCGAATTCCACCACGGCCACGGCAAGTTCGCCACGGTCACGGCGGTGCAGCCACCTGGCCGCTACGGTGCCCTGCAGCGCGATGGCGACCAGGTGCTGGGCTTTACCGAGAAACCGCGCGGTGATGGCGGCTGGATCAATGGTGGCTTCTTCGTGCTGTCGCCCGAGGTGCTGCCCTACATCGACGGCGATGCCACCTCGTGGGAGGCCGAGCCGCTGTCGCGCCTGGCCCATGAGGGGCAACTGCACGCCTTCGCCCATGAAGGCTTCTGGCACCCGATGGATACCCTGCGGGACAAGAACCACCTGGAACAGTTGTGGAACAGCGGGGAGGCACCATGGAAGCAGTGGGACTGAGCCCTGCGTTCTGGGCTGGCAAACGCGTTCTGCTCACCGGCCATACCGGTTTCAAGGGCAGCTGGCTGGCGCTCTGGCTGCACAGCCTGGGCGCCCAGGTCACCGGCTTCGCCCTCGACCCTGCGACCGAGCCGAGCCTGTTCGAGCTGGCACGGGTCGGCGAGGGCATCGATGACCGTCGCGGCGACATCCGCGACCTTGGCGTGCTGCTGGAGCTGGTCGCCGAAGTGCAGCCGGAGATCGTCCTGCACCTGGCGGCGCAACCGCTGGTGCGCGAAAGCTACCGCGATCCGCTGGGCACCTATTCGACCAATGTCATGGGTACCCTCAACCTGCTCGAAGCCGTGCGCCAGACCGGTGGCGTGCGCGCCTGCGTTGTGGTCACCACCGACAAAGTGTACGCCAACCAGGAATGGCCCTGGCCCTATCGCGAGAACGAAGCGCTGGGCGGGCACGACCCCTACAGCAGCAGCAAGGCCTGCTGCGAGATCCTCGCGCAGTCCTATGCCGCATCGTTCTTCCCGGCCGAGCGCTATGCCGAACATGGCCTGAGCCTTGCCACCGCACGGGCCGGCAACGTGCTGGGCGGTGGCGACTTCTCGCCCGAGCGGCTGATCCCCGACGTGCTCAAGGCGTGGACCGCCGGTGAGCCGGTGACCCTGCGCTTCCCCGCGGCTGTGCGCCCCTGGCAGCACGTGCTGGAGCCGCTGGCCGGCTACCTGCAGCTGGCGGCGAGCCTTTATCAGCACGGTCAGCGCTTTGCCGGCGCGTGGAACTTCGGCCCCGGTGACGATGACATGTGCAGCGTCGGCGAGGTGGTGCAGTTGCTGGCCGATCGCTGGCCGCAGGCGCCCGGCGTCAGCTTCGAGCAGAGCGACATGCACGAAGCCGGTTTGCTGCGCCTGGACAGCTCACGTGCCCGCCAGCTGCTGGCCTGGCGCCCGCGCTGGGCACTCGAGGGATGCCTCGAGCGCACCCTGGGCTGGCACCTTGCCTGGCACAAGGGCATGGACATGCGTGCGGTGAGCCTGACCCAGCTGAGCCTGTACCAGGAGTCGCTGTGAGCCAGTACCGCCTGCACCCTTTGCCGTTGCCGGGCCTGGCGCGCATCGAACATCGCCGTGTCGAAGACGCCCGTGGCGCTTTTTCGCGGTTGTTCTGTGAAGACAGCCTGGAGCGCTTCGGCGCGCCGTTCCACATCCGCCAGATCAACCGCTCGCTGACCCGCCAGCGCGGCAGCGTGCGCGGCCTGCATTACCAGGCCGGGCCGCAACCGGAGCGCAAGTACATCACCTGCCTGCAGGGCGCGGTATGGGATGTGGTGGTCGATCTGCGTGCCGGCTCGCCGACCTTCCTGCGCTGGCATGCCGAACACCTCGAGGCCGGCCAGGGCAGCAGCCTGCTGGTGCCGGCTGGCTGCGCCCACGGCTTCCAGGCCCTGAGCGACGACGCCGAGCTGCTGTACCTGCACAGCGCCGACTACGCCCCGGAGCACGAAGGCGGGCTGTCGGTGCTCGACCCGCGCCTGGCCATTGCCTGGCCGCTGCCCGTGATCAACCTCTCGGCCCGGGATGAGCAGCACCCCTGGCTGGACGACCGCTTTACCGGAGTGACCGTATGAATTGCCGTGGTTGTGGCAGTGCCCTGCACCTGCCGTTGATCGATCTGGGTACCTCGCCGCCCTCCAATGCCTACCTGCGCCCCGAGCAACTGGCCGAGGCGGAGCAGTGGGTGCCGTTGAAAGTCGCGGTATGCGAGCAATGCTGGCTGGTGCAGACCGAGGACTACACCCGCGCCGAGCAGCTGTTCGACGCCGACTATGCCTACTTCAGCTCCTATTCCAGCTCCTG
Organism: Pseudomonas sp. Marseille-Q3773; assembly: GCF_916618955.1. Lineage (NCBI taxonomy): Bacteria > Pseudomonadati > Pseudomonadota > Gammaproteobacteria > Pseudomonadales > Pseudomonadaceae > Pseudomonas > Pseudomonas sp. Marseille-Q3773. The sequence continues at coordinate 2,775,221 of NZ_OU745390.1, read as the reverse complement.
GCTGGCCCATGCCGAAGCCTATGTGGCGAGCATGACCGAGCGCTTCGGGCTGAATGCCGACAGCCGCGTGGTGGAAATTGCCGCCAACGATGGCTACCTGCTGCAGTACGTGGCCCGGCGCGGCATTCCCTGCCTGGGCGTCGAGCCGACCCGCAGCACTGCCGAGGCGGCGCGGGCCAAGGGCCTGGAAATCCGCGAAGTGTTCTTTGGCCGCACCGTGGCCGCGCAACTGCTGGCCGAGGGCTGGGGCGCCGACCTGATGGCAGCCAACAACGTGCTTGCCCATGTGCCGGACATCAATGACTTCCTCGGCGGCTTCGCCAGCTTGCTCAAGCCGAGCGGCGTGGCCACCTTCGAATTCCCGCACCTGCTGTCGCTGATCGCCCAGCATCAGTTCGACACGCTGTACCACGAGCACTATTCCTACCTGTCGCTGACCGCGGTGCAGATCCTCTGCCAGCGCAACGGCCTGGAGCTGTTCGACGTGCAGGAGCTGTCGACCCATGGTGGCTCGCTGCGGGTGTTCGTGCAGCGTGCCGATGGCCAGCGCCGCGCCGTGGAACCGACCGTCGCCCGCCTGCTGGCGCTGGAAGAGGAGGTGGGCGTGCGTAGCCCCGGCTTCTACGCCACCCTGGCGCCGGCCGCCGAGCGCATCAAGCTGCAACTGCTGCGCTTCCTGCTGGATGCCAAGGCCGCCGGCAAGCGGGTGGTCGGCTACGGCGCCGCCGCCAAGGGCAATACCTTGCTCAACTATGCCGGGGTCAAGGCCGACCTGCTGGCCTGGGTGGCCGACGCCAACCCGCACAAGCAGGGCAAGTTCCTGCCCGGTAGCCGCATCCCGATAGTGGCGCCCGAACGCCTTGCCGAAGAGCAGCCGGACTACGTGCTGGTGCTGCCGTGGAACCTGCTGCGCGAAGTCAGTGAACAGCAGGCCGGCATCCGTGAGTGGGGCGGTCGCTTCGTCATCGCCGTGCCCGAGTTGACCGTGCTATGAGCGCGCTGCATGTACTGGTGACCGGGGCCACCGGTTTCGTTGGCCGCCATCTGGTGGCGCAGCTGCTGGCCCGCGGTTGTCGGGTACGCGCCCTGGCGCGTGACCTGGAGCGGGCGCGCCGCATGCCGTGGTTCGACCAGGTGCAGTTCGTCGCCGCTGATCTGCAGCTGGCGGATGCCGGGCAGGTCGCCAGCTGGGTCGACGGTATCGATGCCCTGGCCCACCTGGCCTGGCCGGGGCTGCCGAATTACCAGGCGCTGTTTCACCTGGAGCAGAACCTGATGGCCGACTATCGCTTCGTCAAGCTCGCGGTCGAGGCGGGCGTGGCGCAGGTGCTGGTCACCGGCACCTGCTTCGAATACGGCATGCAGAGCGGCCCACTGGACGAACACTGCCCGGCGCGCCCGGCCAACCCCTATGGCCTGGCCAAGCACAGCCTGCATCAGTTCCTCCAGGCGTTGCAGATGCACCGGCCGTTCACCTTGCAATGGGCGCGCTTGTTCTACCTGCATGGTGAAGGCCAGAACCCCAATAGCCTGCTGGCTGCACTCGACCGCGCCATCGACAGCAAGGCGGCGGTGTTCGACATGTCCGCCGGCGAGCAACTGCGCGACTTCCAGCCGGTCACCGAGGCAGCACGGCAATTGGCCGGGCTGTTGCACTGCACCGGGTTCTCCGGCGTGGTCAACTGCGCCAGCGGCCGACCGGTAGCGGTGCGCAGCCTGGTCGAACAGCGCCTGCGCGAGCGCGGCGCCGAGCTGCTGCTGAACCTGGGGCATTATCCCTATCCGAGCCACGAACCCATGGCGTTCTGGGCCGTGACCGACCGACTCGAGCAGCTGTTGGCTGCCCAAGGAGCGCCCCATGGCCTATGAGTTGTACCGCGCAGCCGGCCTGCCCGTGCTGCAGAACCGCACCTTCGCCGATGCCGCCAGCGCATGCGCGTCGGCCAGCGGTGACATGTGCCTGGTCCAGGATGAGCGCACCGGCCTGGTCTACAACCAGGCCTTCGACGCGTCCTTGCTGAGCTACGACAGCGATTACCAGAACGAGCAGGCGCTGTCGCCGGCGTTCCAGCGTCACCTGGATGACGTCGAACGGCTGATCACCCGCTACTTTGCCGGTCAGCGCCTGATTGAGGTGGGCTGCGGCAAGGGGTACTTCCTCGAGTTGCTGCGCCAGCGCGGGCACCGGGTGACCGGCATCGACCCGGCCTACGAAGGCGACAACCCCGAGGTGATCAAGGCGCCGTTCACCCGTGCGCTGGGGTTGTCGGCCGATGCCGTGGTGCTGCGTCATGTGCTGGAACATATCGCCGACCCGCTGGCGTTTCTCGAGGCCATCGCCGATGCCAACCAGGGGGGGCTTATCTACATCGAAGTGCCATGCCTGGACTGGATCCTCGACCACCGCGCGTGGTTCGACCTGTTCTACGAGCACGTCAACTACTTCCGCCTGGATGACCTGCGTCGGTGTTTCGGCACGGTGCTGGACGCCGGCCATCTGTTCAACGGCCAGTACCTGTACATCGTCGCCGACCTGGCCAGCCTGCGGGTGCCAGCCTTCGATGGCCAGCGCCTGCAGTTGCCGGCGGGCTTCAGCGCCAGCCTCGAACGCGGCCAGGCGTTGCTGCGTGAGCATGCCGGGCGCGGTGCGGCGATCTGGGGGGCGTCGTCCAAGGGCGTGATCTATTCGCTGTTCCTGCAGCGTGCCGGCGTGCAGGTCGACCACGTGGTCGACATCAACCCGGCCAAGCAGGGTCGCCACCTGCCGCTCAGTGGCTTGCGCGTGTCGTCGCCGCAGGAAGCGCTGGCGAGCCTGCCGGACGGTGCGCAGATCTTCGTGATGAATTCCAACTACCTGGACGAGATCCGCCGCGACACCGGCAACCGTTTCGTCTACCACGCGGTCGATGATGCCGCGTTCCAATGACCTTTGCAGAGACCGCTTCCATGACTGACAACAACAACGTCCACCAGGCCTTCATCGCCGAGTGCAACGAGCAGATCGCCGCCCAGGGCCAGGACCAGAAGCTCCAGGGCCTGGCACGGGACCTGTTCAACGAATCGGCCAAGCACAAGTACAGCTACCATTTCTCGTGGATGGGCCGGCCGATCATCCAGCTGCCCCAGGACATGATTGCCATGCAGGAACTGGTGTGGCGCATCCAGCCAGACCTGATCATCGAGTGCGGCATCGCCCATGGCGGTTCGATCATCTACTACGCTTCGCTGCTGCAACTGCTGGGCCATGGCGAGGTGCTGGGCATCGACGTCGACATCCGCCCGCACAACCGCAAGGCCATCGAAGAACACCCGATGGCGCACCGCATCACCATGTTCGAAGGTTCGAGCATCGCCCCGGAGATGGTTGCCAAGGTGCGCCAGCTGGCCGAAGGCAAGAAGGTCATCGTGGTGCTCGATTCCAACCACACCCATGACCACGTGCTCGAAGAGCTGCGCGCCTATGCGCCGCTGGTGTCGGTGGACAGCTACTGCGTGGTGATGGACACCGTGGTCGAGGACATGCCGGCCGACTTCTTCCCGGACCGCCCATGGGGCCATGGCGACAACCCGAAGACCGCGGTGTGGCAGTACCTGAAAGAGAACAGCGACTTCGCCATCGACCGCCAGGTGCAGGACAAGCTGCTGCTGACCGTAGCGCCGGACGGCTACCTGCGCCGCGTGCGTTGATTGTTACCCCAGGTCACCAGCAGGAAGGTCTTCATGCAGCCTCAGGATACCCCGCTCATCGACCGCTCGCTGCGCGAGCGTTTCACCGTGGTGTTGATCACCCATAACCGTCCGGCGTTCCTGCGTCGGGCCTTGCACTATTATCGCGACTTCCCGGCGAGCATCCTGGTGCTGGATTCCTCCAGCCAGGCCGACGCCACCCTGCAGGCGGACTACCCGCAGGTGGACTACCGCCACCTGCCGCAGTACACCTACAAAGGGCTGCAGGACAAGCTCGCCTATGGCGTGAACGAAGTGCATACGCCGTTCATGACCTTTGCCGCAGACGACGACTTCCTGCTGTTCGATGGCATGGCCCAGTCGGTGCAGTTCCTTGAGCAACACCCGGATTACGGCGTGTGCCATGGCTACGGCATGATGTACGTGGGGCATGGCACCGAGGTGCACTTCTACCGGCGTGACAAGCGCGTGCAGGAAGACTACTGCAGCGACGACCCGGCCCAGCGCCTCGTCGAGTTCATGGGCCAGTTCCTGCCGCCGTTCTACGCGGTCACCCGTACCGACCTGCTGCGGCAGTGGTATGCGCTGCTGCCGGCGAACACCAGCTTCGAGTGGCAGGAAATCGGCCATACCTTCTACCTGCTGGCCAACGCCAAGGCGCGTATCCTGCCGATTCCGTACGCGGTTCGGGAAGCCAACCTGGGGGGGTCGGACCACAACACCAACGTGCTCACCGTGCTGGCCAACCGTGACGAGCGCAGCCGCCAGGAACGCGAGCAGTTCGCCGCGTTTCTCGCCTCGATCCCGACCGCGCTCAGCGGCCTCGGTGCCGAACGGGTGCAACAGGTGGTGCTGGAAGGCTTCCAGGCCATGGCCGAGGGCTTGCTCAGCGGTCGTGCCCTGCATGGCTGCATGATCATCACCTCGCGCTGGAACGTGCCGAGCCCCGAGCCGTTGCGCATCTTCGGCAAACAGCAGTTCGTCGAGATGCCGTTCTACAACCAGCCGATGTTCGATCTGCTGGCTCAGCTGGAATTCCTCATCCATGCCATGCCTTGCGGGCGCATCCAGCTGCGTGAGCTCGAAGCGATCCTGGTGCGTCAGCAGGCGCTGATGCAGGTCAATGCCAATGACAACGAGCGCACCGTCCGCGCACGCCTGTGGCAGGCGCTGGCCCTGAGCCCGTTCAACCGGGTGGTGGTGGAGCGCCTGCTGGCCTCGCTGGAGGCAGCTGGTGACGAAGCCGAGGCCGCTCCGCTACGGCCCTGGCTGGCCCGGCTCGCGGCATTGCCGAGCTATGACAGCCAGGCGCTGCTCGCATCGCTGCCCTCCGGGCAGTTGCTGGACTGGCTCGAAGCGCGTACGCCGGACGCCGAGCAGGTCAGTCTGGCCCGGCAGCGCCTGGCGGCAGTAGACGGTGGTCCAAGCTTTGGTATCGTGCTGCTCGACCTGGACGCGCAGATGGACCAGCTGCAGGCCACCTTCGACAGCCTGATGGCTGGGCCGTGCCGCCGGTTCAAGGTGGTGGTACTGACCAGCGGCGACCTGCCGATGGTGACCAATGCCGGGCAGACCGTGCACTTCGTCAAGGTCGACAGCAACGACCACGTACGCCAGATCAACCAGGCGATCGCCCAACTGGATACCGACTGGGTGGTGCTGGCCGAAGCCGGCGATCGCTTCACCGCCAGCGGCTTGCTCCGGGCCAGCCTTGAACTGCTGGGTGCCGAAGGCATTCGCGCGGTGGCCATGGATGAAATCCAGGTGCAGGCGGACGGCCGTCTGCGTGAAGTGCTGCGTCCTGGCACCAGTCTCGATTTGCTGCAGAGCGTGCCCGGGGTGATGGCGCGTCACTGGTTGCTGCGCCGTGACCTGCTGCTGGCGGCAGGTGGCTTCGACAGCCAGTACCCGCTGGCGCTGGAGTTCGACCTGTTGCTGCGCATGATCGGCGAGCAAGGCCTGGCCGGCCTGGCGCACCTTGCCGAGCCGCTGTTGATCTGCAACGCCCCTGCGCTCGACAGCCAGGACCAGGAGCGGGCGGTGCTGACTCGCCGTCTGGCTCAGCGTGGCTATGCGGCCACGGTGGGTTCGGTACACCCGGGCACTCACCAGATCGACTATCGGCATGCCGAGCGCCCGGCAGTATCGATCCTGCTGCATTGCCAGGACAATGCTGAAACACTGCAGAGGTGCCTGGTCAGCGTGCTGCAGCGCACGCGTTACCAGAACCACGAGATCGTTATCGCCGACAACGCCAGCCAGTCGCCGCAGCTGTGCGAATGGCTGGCCAGCCTGGCGGCTGCCGGCAGCCGGGTACGGGTTATCCGCAGCGAGCAGGCCATGGCGCCGGTCGCCATGCTCAACCTGGCCAGCCGTGAGGCGCAGGGCGACTACCTGGTGATGCTCGACAGTGATGCCGAAGTGCTCAATGCCAACTGGCTGGAAGGCCTGCTCAACCAGGCCCAGCGCCCCGAGGTCGGGGTGGTTGGCGGCAAGCTGCTGGGCAGCGACGGCAAGGTGGTCGAGGCCGGGCTGGTGCTGGCGGGCGAGGCGGGCATCCGCCCGGCGTTCCAGGGCCTGGCCAAGGATGCACCGGGCTACCTGCAGCGCTTGCAGGTGGAGCACAACGTCTCGGCGGTGTCGGGTTGCCTGATGGTGCGGGCCGAAGTGCTGCGGGCGCTGGGCGGGCTGGATGAACAGGCGGCGAGCATTCGCGCGGCACAGGTGGCAGCCTGCCTGAGCGTGTCCGAGGCCGGGCTGTTGGTGGTGTGGACGCCCCAGGCGCAGGTGGTGCGCCATGGCCAGGTGGATGCACTGCCGTGTGCCCCGCACGCGCAGGACCCGTTCTACAACGCCGGGCACAGCCGCGGCGCGGCGCTGTTCACCCTGGACCCGCACAGCCGGGTCGAGTGGCAGGCGCTGATCGCTTGATCGCCGGGCTGCCTTGCAGCCTCGGCTCCCGCCCGGGATCGCGCAGTGTCTGATTGCGCGATCGAATCCGTGGGAGCGGGCTCACCCGCGACGGGCCGCCAGGCGGCCCGACTTGCCCGCTTTGTCGATTCGACAAAAAGAGCGTGACTTAAGAGTCAGAACGCGCATCTTCACTGTATATTGTCGAAACCGGGAACCGCCGCGTCGCCCCCCGGACAAGCCGTCAGGGATCGGGAGCCACCCGTATCGCCTGGCGTTTTGCCGTTTGGCCCTGGCGGGTATTTCGCTGTTACTGAATTGGGAAGCCATATGATTGGCATTAAAAGCATCGCCAGTTACGTGCCCACTGAAGGCGTGGACAACTACGCGCAGGGCGCGAAATTCGGCAAGGACCAGGACTTCATCTTTGGCAAGATCGGTTCGACCTTCTTGCCGCGCAAGGAAGCTGCCCAGGAAACCTCCGACCTTTGCGTCGAGGCCGCGAAGAACCTGTTCGCTGCCAATCCATCGCTTGACCCGGCAGCCATCGATGCGGTGATCGTGGTCACCCAGAACGGTGATGCCGAAGGCCTGCCGCACACTGCGGCGATCGTCCAGCACAAGCTTGGCCTGTCGACTGCCGTGGCTGCCTTCGACATCTCGCTGGGCTGCTCCGGCTATGTCTATGGCCTGTATGCGATGAAAGGCTTCATGGAAGCCGCCGGGCTGAAAAATGGCCTGCTGATCACCGCCGATCCCTATTCGAAGATCGTCGATCCCGAAGACCGCAACACCACCATGCTGTTCGGCGATGCCGCCACCGCTACCTGGATGGGCGAGGGCGCTGCCTGGCAGCTGGGCAAGTCGCTGTTCGGCAGTGACGGCGCCGGGGCCGAGCACCTGCGCACCACCGATGGCAAGTTCTTCATGAACGGCCGCCAGGTCTACAACTTCGCCCTGGTGAAAGTGCCGGCGCATTTGCAGCAACTGCTGGAAGCCAGTGCCCTGCAGCCGGGCGACATCGACTTGTACTGCCTGCACCAGGGCAGCGCGGCGATCGTCGATGCGGTCTCGGCGCGCTTCGTCGAGGGCGAGCACAAGCAGAAATTCGTCAAGGACATGGTCGAGACCGGCAATACCGTGTCGTCGAGCATTCCGCTGCTGCTCGAGAAGCACGTACTCGGCTCCCGGCACAAGCGGGTGGCCTTGAGTGGTTTCGGTGTGGGCCTGTCCTGGGGCTCGGCGATCATCGAGCGACGTGACTGAGCGCACAGCGCTGATCTAGACGCCGCCGCCTTCAGGCGGCGTTTTTTTTCCTCCCTGGCTGCCTTTTGACGCCTGTAATCTGGCGTCAACTCCTTGATTTCATTGGGGTGGCAGGTTGCCAGTAATTTTTTTCGAAAAACCGCTAAAGAAACCCGCCCTGACGAAGATAACTATTACGAAGGTTCTCTGTGCCACACCCGGCGATTTGCCAAGGCCGGAAGCCGTAGTACCCAATCCAACGAGGAATTCGTCATGGCTTTGACCGTTAACACCAACACCACCTCTCTGGGCGTTCAGAAAAACCTGAACCGTGCTTCCGATGCACTGAGCACCTCGATGACCCGTCTGTCCTCCGGCCTGAAAATCAACAGCGCCAAAGACGACGCCGCCGGCCTGCAGATCGCTACCCGCATGACCTCGCAGATCCGTGGTCAGACCATGGCGATCAAAAACGCCAACGACGGTATCTCCATCGCCCAGACCGCTGAAGGCGCGATGCAAGAGCAGACCAACATCCTGCAACGTATGCGTGAACTGGCAGTCCAGTCGCGAAACGACTCGAACAGCACCAAGGACCGTGAAGCTCTGAACAAAGAGTTCGCACAAATGTCCGACGAGCTGAGCCGTATCGCCAAGTCGACCCAGCTGAACGGCAAGAACCTGCTGGACGGTACCGCTGGCGTCCTGACCTTCCAGGTCGGTTCCAACTCCGGTGCCAACAACCAGATCAGCATCAGCCTGGACAGCGGTTTCGATGCCCAGACCCTGAGCGTTGACTCGGCTTCCATCGCCATCACCGGTTCGACCAGCGCCGAAGCCGAAGCCAGCATGAACGCTGCTCTGGACGCCATCGACGCCGCTCTGCAAACCATCAACACCACCCGTGCTGACCTGGGTGCTTCGCAGAACCGTCTGACCAGCACCGTCAACAACCTGCAGAACATCAACGAAAACGCCGAAGCCGCTCGTGGCCGTGTACAGGACACCGACTTCGCTGCTGAAACTGCCCAGCTGACCAAGCAGCAGACCCTGCAGCAAGCTTCCACTTCGGTTCTGGCCCAGGCCAACCAGCTGCCGTCCGCCGTACTGAAGCTGCTTCAGTAATCGCTGATGGTGACCGGCGGGGGAGTGCGCATTCAGGCGCTTCCCCCGCTTTTTCATTGCGAGGTGGCAAAACATGGACATGAGCGTCAAGCTTAACCTGTCCTACCAGACCGCTCGTCCGGCCGACCCGGCCGTCGACAAACCGGTCACCCGCTCGGCCGAAGCGCCGCGTGGCAACAGCGATACGCTGGAACCCAAGGCAGTCACCGCTGCGGAAAGTGCACATGATGCCGAAAAGGTGAAGCAGGCCGTTTCGGAAATCGAGAAGTTTCTCAGTTCGACCCGTCGTAACCTGGAATTCTCCACGGACGAAGAATCCGGCAAGATCGTGGTCAAGGTCATCGCCAGCGAGACTGGAGAGCTGATTCGCCAACTGCCCTCGGAAGAGGCATTGCGGATTGCTCACAGCCTGAGCGATGTAAACAGTCTTTTGTTCGACGCCAAGGCCTGATTGGCGACGAATGCTTCAGGGGCGTTCCATGTCGGTCTTTGCAGGAGCGGGGCTGACGTTTCAAGAGAGGGATAACGGTCATGGCGAGTAGCATTGTCTCCAGTATCGGTCAGGGTACCGGGCTGAACATCACCGATATGGTCCAGGCGCTGGTAAGTGCTGACACTGCGGCGAAAAAGGCGCAGATCACCCGGCAAACCAGCAACAACGCCGCAATGATTTCGGGTGTGGGCTCGCTGCGCAGTGCCCTGACGGCGTTCCAGGACGCCATGAAGAAGCTCAACGATCCGAACGCGCCATCGTTCAACGCCTACTCCGCGAAGTCGGCCAACGAGGCGGTGATCAAGGTGACCTCCAGCAACAAGGCGGTGGCCGGTAGCTACTCCATCGTGGTCGACAAGATGGCCACCAGCTCCAAGGTTGCCAGCCAGCAATTCGCCGGCGGTTCGACCTCGGCCATCAGTGCTGGCCAGCTGACCGTGAGCCAGGGTGGCAACAACTGGAACATCGACATCGCCAGTGGTGCCACCCTGGAAAGCGTGCGCGACCAGATCAACAAGGAACTCAACGTCCAGGGCGTCTCGGCCAACATCGTCAATGCCGAGGGTGGCGCGCGGCTGGTGCTCACTTCCACCACCACGGGGGCTGGCTCGGACATTTCGCTCAGCGGTATTCCCGAGTTGCAGATCGATGGCACCGTCAAGATGTCCGGCACGGGTGCCGGTTACATCACCGATCCGGCTCACGATGCCGAGTTGACCATTGACGGCCTGAAGGTCACCAGTGCGAAGAACACCATCGACAGCGCCATCAGTGGCATGACGCTGGAGCTCACCGGTGTTTCCGCAGCTGGCGCCAGCACCAACGTCACCGTCTCCGCGGACAAGGACGGGCTGAAGAAGTCTGTCCAGTCGTTCGTCGATGCCTACAACACCTTGCAAAAGGCAATCACCTCGCTGACCTCCACTTCGCGAGATGATGACGACAACCTGGTGCTGGGGCCGCTGACCAACGACCCCACCACGCGTTCGCTGGTCAACGATATCCGCAAGGTGCTTTCCGAAGTGGGTGCCGGCGATCAGCTGACCACCCTGAGCCAGCTGGGTATCAACACCACCAAGGACGGTACCCTGGAGTTCAACTCCGTAAAGTTCGACGCGGCCATGAACGACAAGAAGCTGGGCGCGGAGGTGCAGGAGCTGTTCACTGGTACCAATGGCATCTTCGAGCGCATGAACAAGGCCATTGACCCTTACAACTCCACCGATGGCAGCCTAGCCACGCGCAAGGCCAGCCTGGACAAGGTAGCCAAGAACCTGGCCGATCAGCAGCTGGCGCTGGAGCGCCGCACCGAGTCGCTGACCGAGTCGCTGACCAAGAAGTTCGTCGCGATGGATACCGCGGTGGCCAAGCTCAATGCCCAGGCCAACCAGATCAAGTCCGTGTTCGATGCCCTCAACGCACAGGCCAAGAACTCCTGACCGCAAAGATAGCGTGGTAACGCAGAAAGCCCGACGGCGTCAGCAGGCGTGTCGGGCTTTTCTATTGGGCGGCTAAAGTTTTTTGACGGGGCGGCGATACACAGGTACAAGCAACCTTTTTCGCAGCAACGAGGTAGATCCATGAACCCGATGTTGGCCCTTCGGCAGTACCAGAAAGTCAATGGTGTGGCGCAAACGTCCGAAGCCAGCCCGCACCGTCTGGTGCAGATGCTCATGCAGGGCGGCCTGGACCGCATGGCGCAGGCCAAGGGAGCGATTGCGCGCAACGACGTCGCGCAACGGGGTATCCTCATCGGCAAGGCCATCGACATCATCGGCGGGCTGCGCGAAGGCCTGGACCTGGAAAACCACGCCGACAGCCTGGCCGACCTGGACAGCCTGTATACCTACATGAGTCGTCGCTTGATCGAGGCCAACGCCAAGGGTGACCCCGCTATCATCGATGAAGTGGCACGCCTGCTGATCACTGTGAAGGAAGGTTGGGACGCAATCGGCGATCAGTCGGCGGCTTCCTGACAAAGGAGTGACATGAGCGAAGTTATCGCCCGAATCGAACACACCCGGGAGCTGCTGCTGGCGGCGCTGGCCAACCGTGACTGGGAAGCGGTAGGGGAGTTGGACCTGGAATGCCGTTTGCGCATCAGCGAAATGCTGACCGAGGCAAAGGGCAACGAGGCCGATGTCAGTGCCAGTCTCGAGCAGTTATTGAGCGTTTATCGCCAATTAATTGAAGTTGCAAGTGGCGAGCGTCAAACCCTGGTCGATGAAATGACGAAAATCCGTCAGGCGAAAAACGCCGCGAAGGTATACCATCTGTTCTCGTGACCACAGATGTTGCCAAAAGCCATGCGCCATTAATTTGACTGGCTGGTGATTTTTGACTTTACTAGTGGCTGTTTTCGAATTTCAGACGTCCGAACACTGACCATTCAGTCGGAATGATGTCGAACACGCCCCTGCTGGGCGCCGATATGACTAGGGAAGTTGCTATTGCATGTGGCGTGAAACCAAGATTCTGCTGATCGATGACGACAGCGCACGCCGCCGCGATCTCGCGGTGGTGCTTAACTTCCTGGGTGAAGAAAACCTCGCTTGCTCCAGCCATGACTGGCAGCAAGTGGTCGAGCCGTTGTCTTCCAGTCGTGAAGTGCTGTGCGTGCTCATCGGTGCTGTAAATGCTCCGGGCAATCTCCTTGGGCTCGTTAAGACAGTGGCAGGGTGGGATGAGTTCCTTCCCGTTCTGCTTTTAGGTGAAATTTCTTCTGCAGAGCTGCCGGAGGACCTTCGCCGTCGGGTGCTTTCCAATCTGGAAATGCCGCCAAGCTACAGCCAGTTGCTGGATTCGCTGCACCGTGCCCAGGTCTACCGCGAGATGTACGACCAGGCGCGCGAGCGTGGTCGCCAGCGCGAACCGAACCTGTTCCGCAGCCTGGTCGGCACCAGCCGTGCCATCCAGCATGTGCGGCAGATGATGCAGCAGGTGGCCGATACCGATGCCAGCGTGCTGATCCTCGGCGAGTCCGGCACCGGCAAGGAAGTGGTGGCGCGCAACCTTCACTACCACTCCAAGCGCCGCGAAGCGCCGTTCGTGCCGGTCAACTGCGGGGCAATCCCCGCCGAGCTGCTGGAAAGCGAACTGTTCGGCCACGAGAAGGGCGCCTTCACCGGGGCCATCACCAGCCGTGCCGGGCGTTTCGAGCTGGCCAACGGCGGTACCCTGTTCCTCGACGAAATCGGCGACATGCCGTTGCCGATGCAGGTCAAGCTGTTGCGCGTACTGCAGGAACGTACATTCGAACGAGTGGGTAGCAACAAGACCCAGAGCATCGATGTGCGCATCATCGCCGCGACCCACAAGAACCTCGAGACCATGATCGAGGAGGGCACGTTCCGCGAAGACCTGTACTATCGCCTCAACGTGTTCCCCATCGAGATGGCGCCGCTGCGTGAGCGGGTGGAGGACATCCCGCTGCTGATGAACGAGCTGATCTCGCGCATGGAACACGAGAAGCGTGGTTCCATCCGTTTCAACTCTGCCGCGATCATGTCGCTGTGCCGGCATGGCTGGCCGGGTAACGTGCGTGAGCTGGCCAACCTGGTCGAGCGCATGGCGATCATGCATCCATATGGGGTGATCGGCGTATCCGAGCTGCCGAAGAAATTCCGTTACGTCGATGACGAAGACGAGCAGATGGTCGACAGCCTGCGCAGCGACCTCGAAGAGCGCGTGGCAATCAATGGCCACACGCCGAACTTCAGCAACCACGCGATGCTGCCCCCTGAAGGCCTGGACCTCAAGGATTACCTCGGCAGCCTGGAGCAGGGGCTGATCCAGCAGGCCCTGGACGACGCCAACGGTATCGTCGCGCGTGCGGCCGAGCGGTTGCGCATTCGTCGCACTACCCTGGTCGAGAAAATGCGCAAGTACGGCATGAGCCGCCAGGGTGGCGAGGAGCAGGCGGAGGATTGACGCCTGACGGTCGCCTGTACCGGCCCCTTCGTGGGTACAGGCGGCACAAGTCCACAGCTTCGGCACGGCTATTGCTACACCGCTGGCAACATACCGTTTTTATGACGGTCAGCCACGCGAGAGAGCACGATGCCCCAGGCCGCCCACGTATCCCGAGCCCCCTTTGCGCAGGGGCAATCCCTGGTCGAACAGGAAAGCCGCCAGGGCGTCGAGCAGGCATTTGCCCTGTTCAATCAGGTGTCCAGCCAGCTGAGCCAGTCCTACAGCCTGCTCGAGGCACGGGTCAGCGAGCTCAAGGGTGAACTGGCGGTGGTCAGTGCCCAGCGCATCGCCGAGCTGAGCGAAAAGGAGCGCCTGGCCAACCGCCTGCAGAATCTGCTCGACCTGCTGCCAGGCGGGGTGATCGTGATCGATGGCCAGGGCCTGGTGCGTGAAGCCAACCCGGCAGCCTGCGAACTGCTCGGTGAGCCGCTAATCGGCCAGCTGTGGCGCCAGGTGATCGCCCGCAGCTTTGCCCCACGCAAGGACGACGGCCACGAAGTCTCGCTGCGCGATGGCCGCCGCCTGTCCATTGCCACCCGCTCGCTGGATGCCGAGCCCGGCCAACTGGTGCTGCTCAACGACCTGACTGAAACCCGTCGCTTGCAGGACCAGCTGGCTCGTCATGAACGGCTGTCGTCGCTGGGGCGCATGGTCGCCTCGCTGGCCCACCAGATCCGCACGCCGCTGTCGGCGGCCATGCTCTACGCCAGCCACCTGGCCGATCCCGAACAAAACCTGAGTCTGGAAACCCGCCAGCGGTTTGCCGGTACCCTGAAGGAGCGCCTGCACGAGCTGGAGCACCAGGTGCGCGACATGCTGGTATTTGCCCGTGGCGAATTGCCGCTGGGTGACAGGATTACGCCGAAGGCATTGTTCCAGGCGCTGCAGCAGGCAGCCCAGGTGCATGTACAGGGGCACACCGTGCGCTGGCAGTGCGACAGCCACCTCGGTGAGCTGCTGTGCAACCGCGATACCTTGGTCGGTGCCTTGCTCAACCTGATCGAGAATGCCCTGCAGGCCAGCGACAGCCCGGCGCGGCTGAAAGTGCATCTGTTCCGCCGCCAGCGGACCTTGTGCCTGTGCGTGAGCGACGCCGGCAGTGGCATCGCGGCAGACCTGCTCGGGCGCCTGGGTGAACCGTTCCTGACCACCAGGCCCACCGGCACCGGCCTGGGCCTGGCCGTGGTCAAGGCCGTGGTGCGCGCGCATCAGGGCTCGCTCAGCCTGCGCTCGAAGATGGGCCGGGGAACCTGCGTGCGGGTGGAGCTGCCCTTGATCGACGGGCAGTTGGCGGAGGGCGCGTAATGGCAATCAAGGTGCTGCTGGTGGAGGACGACCGGGTATTGCGCCAGGCGTTGGGCGATACCCTGGAAATCGGCGGTTTCACCTACCAGGCGGTAGGCAGTGCCGAGGAAGCTCTGGAGGCGGTGCAGCAACAAGCCTTCAGCCTGGTGGTCAGCGATGTCAACATGCCCGGCATGGACGGGCACCAGCTGTTGGCCCAGTTGCGCCGCCAGCAGCCGCAGTTGCCGGTATTGCTGATGACCGCGCATGCCGCCGTGGAGCGCGCGGTCGAGGCCATGCGCCAGGGGGCAGCTGATTATCTGGTCAAGCCATTCGAGCCCAAGGCCCTGCTCAGCCTGGTCGAGCGCCATGCTGCGGGGCGACTGGGGGTGGCCGACGCAGAGGGTCCGGTCGCTTGCGAGCCGGCCAGCCGGCAATTGCTGGAGCTGGCCGCACGCGTGGCGCGCAGCGACTCGACCGTACTAATCTCGGGTGAGTCCGGCACCGGCAAGGAAGTGCTGGCGCGCTACATCCACCAGCAGTCGCCGCGGGCCGCGCAACCGTTCGTGGCAATCAATTGCGCGGCCATCCCCGACAACATGCTCGAGGCCACCTTGTTCGGCCATGAGAAGGGTGCCTTCACCGGCGCCATCGCCGCCCAGGCCGGCAAGTTCGAGCAGGCCGACGGCGGTACCTTGCTGCTCGACGAGATTTCGGAAATGCCGCTGGCCCTGCAGGCCAAGTTGCTACGGGTGCTGCAGGAGCGTGAAGTGGAGCGGGTTGGCGGGCGCAAACCGATCAGCCTGGATATCCGCGTGCTGGCTACCACCAACCGTGACCTGGCCGGCGAGGTGGTGGCCGGGCGCTTCCGCGAAGACTTGTTCTACCGGCTGTCGGTGTTCCCTCTGGCCTGGCGCCCGCTGCGCGAACGCCCGGGCGACATCCTGCAACTGGCCGAGCGGCTGCTGGCCCGCCATGTGGCCAAGATGAAGCATGCGCCGGTGCGCCTGTCGCCCGAGGCCCGCGCCTGCCTGCAGGCGCATGCCTGGCCGGGGAACGTGCGCGAATTGGACAACGCCCTGCAGCGCGCGTTGATCCTGCAACAGGGTGGCGTGATCGAGGCGGCGGATTTTTGTCTGGCGGGCGCCATTCCATTGTCAGCTGGCAGCGAGTCACCCCTTGAAGCGGCCGTTGAAGCGGGCGGGTTGGGCGATGACATGCGCCGCCACGAGTACCAGATGATCATCGACACCCTGCGCGCCGAGCGTGGCCGCCGCAAAGAAGCGGCTGAACGGCTCGGGATAAGCCCACGCACCCTGCGCTACAAGCTGGCGCAGATGCGCGATGCCGGGTTCGACGTCGAAGCCAGCCTGTTCGGCTGACAACAACCACAGAACCGCACAAGGCCGCTCCTGCAGGGGCGGGTAAAAAACCGGGCTGATCGCAGGCTGGCACCTTTGTTGCTTTAGGTAGGCTATCCGCCGCATCACGTCAAAAAAATGCGGCCGCAGGAGAGAGAAGGGTCATGAGCCAAGGTGTTGAATTCAATCGTCTGATGTTGGACATGCGGGCCATGCAGGCCGACGCCATGTCGCTGCCCAAGGTGGCTGCAGCCCCCGAGCTGGCGCCGGGGCAGAGTACCTTTGCCGATATGCTCGGCCAGGCCATCGGCAAGGTGCATGAGACGCAGCAGGCTTCGACCCAGCTGGCCAACGCCTTCGAGATCGGCAAGAGCGGCGTCGACCTGACTGACGTCATGATCGCTTCGCAAAAGGCCAGCGTATCGATGCAGGCCCTGACCCAGGTACGCAACAAGCTGGTCCAGGCGTACCAGGACATCATGCAGATGCCGGTTTGAGGACGGACATAATCCATGGCTGAAGCAGTCGTCGACAACGCCCCCGTGAAAAGCGGCCCGCCAGCGGCCAAGCCGCCGCTGTTCGGCATGGCGTTTCTGGAAAACATCGCGCAGATGCCCATGCTACGTCAGGTCGGCCTGTTGGTCGGCCTGGCCGCCAGCGTGGCGATCGGCTTTGCCGTGGTGCTGTGGTCGCAACAACCGGACTACCGCCCGCTGTATGGCAGCCTGGCGGGCATGGACACCAAGCAGGTCATGGATACCCTGGCTGCTGCCGACATCCCCTACAACGTCGAGCCCAATTCCGGCGCTCTGCTGGTCAAGGCCGACGACCTCTCCCGTGCGCGCCTGAAACTGGCCGCGGCCGGCGTGGCGCCGAGCGATGGCAATGTCGGCTTCGAGCTGCTCGACAAGGAGCAGGGCCTGGGCACCAGCCAGTTCATGGAAGCCACCCGTTATCGTCGCAGCCTGGAAGGCGAACTGGCACG
This sequence comes from Pseudomonas sp. Marseille-Q3773, assembly GCF_916618955.1. NCBI lineage: Bacteria > Pseudomonadati > Pseudomonadota > Gammaproteobacteria > Pseudomonadales > Pseudomonadaceae > Pseudomonas > Pseudomonas sp. Marseille-Q3773. Next base: position 2,758,159 of record NZ_OU745390.1, on the reverse strand, counting down.
TACCGTGTCCAGCCTGAACAATGTCAAGGGCGCACGCGTGCACCTGGCGATTCCGAAAAGCTCGGTGTTCGTCCGTGACGAGCGCAAGCCCAGCGCCTCGGTGCTGGTCGAGCTATACCCGGGCCGTGCCCTCGAAGCCGGGCAGGTGATGGCCATCGTCAACCTGGTCGCGACCAGCGTGCCGGAACTGGACAAGTCCCAGGTCACCGTGGTCGACCAGAAAGGCAACCTGTTGTCCGAGCAGATCCAGGACACCGCCCTGACCCAGGCCGGCAAGCAGTTCGACTACAGCCGCCGGGTGGAAAGCATGCTCACCCAGCGCGTGCACAACATCCTGCAACCGGTGCTGGGTAATGACCGCTACAAGGCCGAAGTGTCTGCCGACCTTGACTTCAGCGCGGTCGAGTCCACCTCCGAGCAGTTCAACCCCGACCAGCCGGCCTTGCGCAGCGAGCAGTCGGTCGACGAACAACGTGCCAGCAGCCAAGGCCCGCAGGGCGTGCCTGGTGCGCTGAGCAACCAGCCGCCAGGCCCGGCCTCGGCACCGCAGACCACTGGTGGCGCTGCCACGCCGGCGGCGGCTATCCAGCCCGGCCAGCCACTGGTAGACGCCAATGGCCAGCAGATCATGGACCCGGCCACCGGCCAGCCGATGCTGGCGCCGTACCCGTCGGACAAGCGTCAGCAGAGCACCAAGAACTTCGAGCTGGACCGTTCCATCAGCCACACCCGCCAGCAGCAGGGGCGCATGACCCGTCTGTCGGTGGCCGTGGTCGTGGATGACCAGGTCAAGGTCGACCCGGCCACTGGCGACACCAGCCGTGCGCCGTGGGGTGCCGAGGACCTGGCGCGCTTCACCCGCCTGGTGCAGGATGCGGTCGGTTTCGATGCCAGCCGTGGCGACAGCGTGACGGTGATCAACGTGCCGTTCGCTGCCGACCGTGGCGAGGAAGTCGCCGACATCGCCTTCTACCAGCAGCCGTGGTTCTGGGACATCGTCAAGCAGGTGCTGGGCGTGGTGTTCATCCTGGTGCTGGTGTTCGGTGTACTGCGGCCGGTGCTGAACAATATTACCGGGGGCGGCAAGCAGGCTGCCCAGGATAGCGACATGGAGCTGGGCGGCATGGTGGGGTTGGATGGCGAACTGGCCAGCGACCGCGTCACTCTGGGTGGCCCGACAAGCATTCTGCTGCCTAGCCCGACCGAGGGCTACGAGGCACAGCTCAACGCAATCAAAGGCCTGGTGGCCGAAGACCCGGGCCGTGTGGCCCAGGTCGTGAAAGAGTGGATCAACGCCGATGAGTGATAACCGAGCCGTTACCGCCAAGCTGAGCCGCGTCGACAAAGCGGCGATCCTCCTGCTCTCGCTGGGCGAGACCGATGCGGCCCAGGTGCTGCGCCACATGGGGCCCAAGGAAGTGCAGCGGGTCGGTGTAGCGATGGCGCAGATGGGCAATGTGCACCGCGACCAGGTCGAGCAGGTGATGAGCGAGTTCGTCGAGATCGTCGGCGACCAGACCAGCCTGGGTGTCGGTTCCGACGCGTACATTCGCAAGATGCTCAACCAGGCCCTCGGCGAGGACAAGGCCAACGGCCTGGTCGACCGCATCCTGCTCGGTGGCAACACCAGCGGCCTGGACAGCCTCAAGTGGATGGAGCCGCGTGCCGTGGCCGACGTGATCCGCTACGAACACCCGCAGATCCAGGCCATCGTGGTGGCCTACCTCGACCCCGACCAGGCTGGCGAAGTGCTGAGCAACTTCGACCACAAGGTGCGCCTGGACATCGTCTTGCGCGTATCCTCGCTGAACACCGTGCAACCGGCGGCGCTGAAGGAGCTGAACCAGATCCTCGAGAAGCAGTTCTCGGGCAACTCCAACGCGGCGCGTACGACCCTGGGTGGCATCAAGCGTGCAGCCGACATCATGAACTTCCTCGACAGTTCGGTCGAAGGTGCACTGATGGACGCGATCCGCGAAATCGACAGCGACCTGTCGGAGCAGATCGAGGACCTGATGTTCGTCTTCAACAACCTGGCCGACGTCGACGACCGTGGCATCCAGGCGCTGCTGCGCGAAGTGTCGTCGGACGTGCTGGTGGTGTCGCTCAAGGGCGCCGACGAGCGGGTCAAGGACAAGATATTCAAGAACATGTCCAAGCGTGCTTCCGAGCTGCTGCGCGACGACCTGGAAGCCAAGGGGCCAGTGCGGGTCAGCGACGTGGAAACGGCGCAGAAGGAAATCCTCACCATCGCCCGACGCATGGCCGAGGCCGGCGAGATCGTGCTCGGCGGCAAGGGCGCCGAGGAAATGATCTAAGGTATTCGCGATCTGAGACCGACGCCGCCCCTTGTGGGAGCGGGCTTACCCGCGAAGGCGTCAGACCTGGCGATAGAGGTTGTCGCTGCCGACGCTTTCGCGGGTAAACCCGCTCCCACAGGGACCGTGTCGGCTGAACATGGTTTGAGAACATGACAGCATGCCCACCAAAGAACGTCACCCCAGCGACCTGATCCGCGCCCACGACCTCGAGGGCGTGGATGTGTGGGCGCTGCCCAGTTTCGACCCGCAGCCGGAGCCCGAACCCGAGCCTGAGCCCGAGGTCATCGAGGAAGAAGTCGAGGAAGTGCCGCTGGAGGAAGTCCAGCCGCTGACCCTGGAAGAACTCGAGGCCATCCGCCAGGAGGCCTACAACGAAGGCTTCGCCACCGGCGAGCGCGAGGGCTTCCACAGCACCCAGCTGAAGGTGCGCCAGGAAGCCGAAGAGGCCCTGAAGGCCAAGCTGGAAAGCCTTGAGCGCCTGATGACCAACCTGATGGAGCCGATCGCCGAACAGGATACGCAGATCGAGAAATCGGTGATCCACCTGGTGGCGCACATGACGCGCCAGGTCATCGGTCGCGAACTGCGCGGCGATTCCAGCCACATCACCCAGGTACTGCGCGAGGCGCTCAAACTGCTGCCCATGGGCGCGGACAACATCCGCATCCACCTCAACCCCCAGGACTTCGAGCTGGTCAAGGCGCTGCGCGAACGCCATGAGGAGAACTGGCGGTTGCTGGAAGACAGCGCCCTGCTGCCGGGCGGCTGTCGCATCGAGACCGCTCACAGCCGTATCGATGCAACCATGGAAACCCGCATCGAGAAAGCCGTGGCGCAACTGTTCGACCGCTTGCATGACCATTCCCTGCATCCGGCGGCACCCGATATCGCTGTCGACCTGGCCCGCTCCGATGAAGCTTGAGCGCACCAGCTTCGGCAAACGGCTGGGCAGCTATGCCGAGGCTGTCGACCTGCCGGCCCAGCCCGTTGTCGAAGGCCGCCTGCTGCGCATGGTCGGCCTTACCCTGGAGGCCGAAGGCCTGCGTGCGGCGGTCGGTACCCGCTGCCTGGTGATCAACGACGACAGCTACCACCCGGTGCAGGTCGAGGCCGAAGTCATGGGCTTTGCCGGCTCCAAGGTATTCCTGATGCCGGTTGGCAGCATCGTCGGCATCGCCCCTGGTGCCCGGGTGGTACCGCTGGATGACAGCGGCCGTCTGCCGATGGGCATGAGCATGCTTGGCCGGGTACTCGACGGTGCCGGCCGGCCGCTGGATGGCAAGGGCGGAATGAAGGCCGAGGACTGGGTGCCGATGGACGGGCCGGTGATCAACCCGCTCAACCGCGACCCGATCAGCAAGCCGCTGGACGTGGGTATCCGCAGTATCAACGGGTTGCTGACGGTGGGCCGTGGTCAGCGCCTGGGCCTGTTCGCCGGTACCGGCGTGGGTAAATCGGTGCTGCTGGGGATGATGACCCGCTTCACCGAAGCCGAGATCATCGTGGTCGGCCTGATCGGCGAGCGTGGCCGCGAGGTGAAGGAGTTCATCGAGCATATCCTGGGTGAAGAAGGCCTCAAGCGCTCGGTGGTGGTCGCTTCGCCGGCCGACGATGCGCCGCTCATGCGTCTGCGCGCCGCCATGTACTGCACGCGCATTGCCGAGTACTTCCGCGACAAGGGCAAGAACGTGCTGTTGCTGATGGACTCGCTGACCCGTTTCGCCCAGGCCCAGCGGGAAATCGCCCTGGCCATTGGCGAGCCGCCGGCCACCCGGGGTTACCCGCCGTCGGTGTTCGCCAAGCTGCCCAAGCTGGTGGAACGGGCAGGTAACGGCGAGCCGGGCGGGGGGTCGATCACTGCGTTCTACACCGTGCTGTCCGAAGGTGACGACCAGCAGGACCCGATCGCCGACTCCGCGCGCGGTGTGCTCGACGGCCACTTCGTGCTGTCGCGCCGGCTGGCCGAGGAAGGCCATTACCCGGCCATCGACATCGAAGCCTCGATCAGCCGGGTCATGCCCCAGGTGGTCGAGGCCGACCATCTGCGCCAGGCGCAGAAACTCAAGCAGTTGTGGTCACGCCTCTCGCAAAGCCGCGACCTGATCAGCGTCGGGGCCTACGTGGCCGGCGGCGACCCGGAAACCGACCTGGCTATCGCCCTGCAATCGCAGATGGTCGAATTCCTGCGCCAGGGCCTGGACGAGAACGTGGGCATGGCACAAAGCCGCGAACAGCTGGGGGCGATCTTCACGCCCCCGGCGAGCTGATAGGCCATGGCACAGCCCGGACGTGCCGCGCGCCTGGCGCCGGTGGTGGACATGGCCGAGGAGGCCGAGCGCAAGGCGGCCCAGCGCCTCGGGCATTTTCAGCAACAGGTGGCGACGGCCCAGGCCAAGCTGGCTGAGCTCGAACGGTTCCGTGAGGATTACCAGCTGCAGTGGATCAACCGTGGCGGGCAGGGGGTCAATGGCAGCTGGCTGGTCAACTACCAGCGTTTCCTCGGGCAACTGGAAACGGCCATGACCCAGCAGCGGCAAAGCCTGGCCTGGCACCAGAACAACCTGAACAACGCGCGTGGCGCCTGGCAGCAGGCTTATGCCCGGGTGGAGGGCTTGCGCAAGCTGGTGCAGCGCTATCAGGAAGAAGCCCGGCGCGCGGAAGACAAGCGCGAACAGCGCCTGCTCGATGAACTGTCCCAGCGCCTGCCACGGCAGCACCCGCTTTGACGATCCGCTGGCAGCCGGTAGCCACAAGCCGCATCGCTTGCAGCCCCCGCCGTTGCCTGCTAAACCTTTAAGGAGCTGTATCCGCCATCATCGAAGGAATCGCTAGCATGGCAGTCGAGACTGATTTTTCGCAGGACGGGAAAAAGCTGACGATCAAGATCAAGGGTCGCTTCGATTTCGGCAAGCACCAGGAATTTCGAGACGCCTACGAACGTCAGCCCAATTGGCCCGATTCGGTGGTCGTCGACCTCAAGGAAACCACCTACCTCGACAGTTCCGCGCTCGGCATGCTGCTGTTGCTGCGTGACCATGTCGGTGGTGACGATTCGGACATACGTGTGGTGAATGCCAGCTCCGATGTTCGCAAGATCCTCGCCATCTCCAATTTTGAAAAACTCTTCGATATCAGTTGAGCGTCGACATGCCGGCCGAACAGGCATTGACCGTGCTGGTCGCCGAGGACGGGGCCGCCGACCGCCTGCTGCTGGCGCAGATCGTTCGTCGTCAGGGCCATCAGGTATTCACCGCGGAAAACGGTGAACAGGCGGTTGCGCTGTTCATCGAGCAGCGCCCGCAGCTGGTGCTGCTGGATGCGTTGATGCCGGTAATGGATGGTTTCGAGGCGGCGCGGCAGATCAAGGCCTTGGCCGGCGAGGCGCTGGTGCCTATCATTTTCCTGACCTCGCTGAACGAGGAAGAGGGCCTGGTGCGCTGCCTGGAGGCCGGTGGCGATGACTTCATGGCCAAACCCTACAGCGCAGTGATACTCGGCGCCAAGATCCGCGCCATGGACCGTTTGCGCCGCCTCCAGGCCACCGTGCTGGAGCAGCGCGACCAGATCGCCCGGCACCATGATCATCTGTTGAATGAACAGCGGGTGGCCAAGGCGGTGTTCGACAAGGTGGCCCACTCCGGCTGCCTGGCCGCGCCTAATATCCGCTACCTGCAATCGCCTTACGCGCTGTTCAATGGCGACCTGATGCTGGCCGCCTTCACCCCGTCCGGCGACATGCGTGTGCTGCTCGGTGATTTCACCGGCCACGGCCTGCCGGCGGCGGTAGGGGCGATGCCGCTGGCTGAAGTGTTCTATGGCATGACCGCCAAGGGCTACGGTATCGCGCAGATCCTGCGCGAGATGAACGCCAAGCTCAAGCGCATCCTGCCAGTGGACATGTTCTGTTGCGCGCTGTTGCTCGACCTCAATGCGCAGCGCGGTTCGGTGGAAGTGTGGAACGGCGGCATGCCTGATGGCTATCGCCTGTCGGTGCAGGGGCAGGTGCTGTCGGTCTTGCGTTCGCAACACCTGCCACTGGGCATTCTGGCTGCCGAGCGCTTCGATGACAGTACCGAGGTACTGCCGCTGGCGCCGGGCGAGCGCTTGCTGCTGCTGTCGGACGGCGTGATCGATACTGCCGACGACCAGGAGCGCCTGTTCGGTGTTCAGCGCCTGCGCAAGGTGCTGGCCGACAACCGTGACCCGGCGCAGTTGTTCGATGAAGTGATGCAGGCCCTGGAGCGCTTCGGCGGGCGCCCGCGCGATGACATCAGCCTGTGCGACATTCGTATGTCCAGTGCCGAGGAGCGGGTGCCCGCGCCGGTGATCTACTCGGACAGTGGTCGCTCCAGCCCGCTGCACTGGTCGCTGCAGTTCGAAGTGCGCGGCGAGAGCCTCGAGCGCTTCAACCCGGTACCTTACCTGGTGCAGTTATTGCAGGAAATCCACGGCCTGCGCGCGCGTACCGGCAACCTGCACAGTGTGCTCAGCGAGCTGTATTCCAACGCCCTGGAACATGGTGTGCTGGGCCTGGACTCGCAGCTCAAGCGCGATGTGCAGGGCTTTGCCGCCTACTACCAGGAACGCGCCCGGCGCCTGATGCAGCTGACCGACGGTTACGTGCGCATCGACCTCAAGGTTGAACCGGACGGCGACGGCGGACGTCTTATGATCGAGGTCCGCGACAGTGGTACCGGGTTCGATGTGCAGCAGGTGCTGGCGCGGCCAGCAATGGACCAGGGGCTGAGCGGACGTGGCCTGAACCTGGTCCGGCGGCTGGCCAGCAGCGCGCGCTGGAGCGAGGGCGGGCGTTGCGCACAGGTGGAGTTCGTCTGGTGAGCCATGGGCTGGCTCGGGCATAATCTGGCTTGATCAAGGGAGTGAGCAAGTGACTGACATGCATATTGACCAAAAGGTACTCAGCGACCTGCGTGAAGTCATGGAAGATGGCTACCTGCAACTGGTGCAGACATTTCTCGAAGATTCCGAACGGCGCCTGGGCCAGTTGCACGCGGCCAAAAGTGCCGAGGAGCTCGGTTCGGCCGCGCACAGCTTCAAAGGCAGCAGCAGCAACATGGGGGCTGTGGCCCTGGCCAGCCTTTGCCAGCAACTGGAGGAGCGCGCACGGCGACGCCCGCTGTATGGCATCGAAGACCTGATCACCCGCATCGATCAGGAGTTCGCCGAGGTGCAGCACTTCTACCGGGGTGAGCAGCAACGTATCTTGACCGGTTGAAAGGCGACTTGGCGCGAGTCTTGCTTTGTCCGGGCGGATGTCTTTTTTGTTCCTGGCGCGGAGACCGCTCGATGCCTGTCGCACCCAACCCGTTGTTGCAAGCCAACGTCATTGCCAACCCCGCGCGGTCGGCCTCCGCGCAGGTCGACAAACCGCTGCAGGCGCCGGCGGACAAAGGCGCCGGCTTCGACCAGGTGATGGCCAGGCAGGGGCAGGACAAGCCAGTCTGGCAGAACGACAAGGTCGCCCAGGCCAGGCCCAAGGACAAACCTGACCCGGCGCAGGGCGGCAAGGCTGATCCTGCCGACACGTCCGCTGTTGCCGATGACGGCAAACCATTGCCAGCCGACGGCCAGGTCGACACGCGGGCCGACACCCAGGCCGACACCGACATGCGCGATGCCAGCCTGGTCGCTGGCCAGGTCACCGACGCCCAGCCTGGCGCACAACTGATCCAGGCCCAGGCCGAGACCGTGGCACCGGTGCTGCAGGCTGCCACGGCGCAGGTCCCGGCCGCGCTGCCCGAGGCGCCAGCAGCCGAGGAAAACTTCGACCCTGACGCCGACCCGCTGGCCAACCTGCCGACCTTGCGCCTGGCGCTGGAGCACAGTGCCCAGGCCAAGGGAGCAACCTCGGCACATGCCTTGGACCCGGCGCAAGCCCAGGCGGAAGAGGGAGCTGCGGCCGTCAATAGCTTGGCGAACCTGGTGGAAAATGCCAGTGGTGCAGCAGGCGACAGCGGGGAGCCTGGCGACAAGGCCTTCGGCGCCTTGCTCGAAGATGGCCTGAAGGACACCAAGAGCGCCAGCAGCGATACCCGCGTCGACGATTTCGCCAACCGTCTGGCCAACCTGACCCAGGCCGCCACGGCCAAGACCGCCAATACCGTGCCGGCGAATGCCAGCCCGCTGCACCAGCCGCTGCCGATGAACCAGAACGCCTGGGCCGAGGGCCTGGTCAACCGGGTCATGTACCTGTCCAGCCAGAACCTCAAGTCGGCGGATATCCAGCTGGAGCCGGCCGAGCTTGGTCGCCTGGACATTCGCGTCAATGTTGCGACGGACCAGGCGACCCAGATCACCTTCATCAGTGGCCACGCCGGCGTGCGTGACGCTCTCGACAGCCAGGTGCACCGCCTGCGCGAACTGTTCAGCCAGCAGGGGCTGGCCCAGCCGGATGTCAATGTGGCCGACCAGTCACGCGGGCAGCAACAGCATCAGCAGCAGGCGCAGGCCCAGGGTAGCCAGTTGTCCGGGGTGGCGGCGCGCCAGGCGGAGCAGGGCGGTGCCGAGCTGGCCGACAGCAGCCGCGCTGTGGAACAGCAGCTGGTTGTCGGTGACAGTGCGGTTGATTATTACGCCTGATGTTGGGGTGTATGCCTTGGGGGTTGTGGCGCCTGTGAGGTCGAGCGCCGCCCGCGCGGCGCATCGCGGATAAATCCGCTCCCACATTTGTTGCAACGTGCTGAACCTGTCACGCCATGGTTGCCAGCCTTGGCGCATGGCTTGAGCCTTGCAAACCGGCTGGTAGCCATGGCCTGGCAAGCATGGCGACGTTTCAACCGATGTAGGAGCGGATTTATCCGCGATGCGCCGCGCGGGCGGCGCTCGATTTCGCAGGCGCAAACCCCTCAATCGCAAATCTGGCATAACACTTGCTCAAGCCAAGCCATCCTCCCTTGAACTCCCGATGGACGACGGATTATTGGCATGGCGAAAAGCGAAGCAGTCAAAGACCCCGCCACTAAAGGCAAACTCAAGCTGATCCTGCTGGCGGTCGTCGGCCTGTTGCTGGCGATCGGCCTTTCGGTGGGCGCTACCTGGTTCATCATGCACAAGAGCGAGCCGGCCCCGGCCGCCGAGGCAACAGCCGGTAACGTCAAGCCTGCGGCAATCTACGAACCGCTGGCCCCGGCCTTCGTGGTCAACTTCAACCAGAATGGTCGCCAGCGCTACATGCAGGTGAGCATTACCATGCAGGCGCGCAGCCAGGCCGACCTCGACGCCCTCAAGGTGCACATGCCGGTGATCCGCAACAACCTGGTGATGATGTTCTCCGGGCAGGGCTTCGATACCCTGGCCGGCAGCCCGGTCGGGCAGGAGATGCTGCGCCAGAAAGCTACCGCGGTGGTCCAGGAAGTGGCGCAGAAGGAAGTCGGCAAGCCGGTCGTCGACCAGTTGCTGTTCACCAATTTCGTATTGCAGTAGGAGTCCGCAATGGCCGTACAGGACCTGCTGTCCCAGGATGAAATCGATGCCTTGTTGCATGGCGTCGACGACGGTCTGGTGCAGACCGAGAGTGCCACCGAGCCTGGCAGCATCAAAAGCTATGACCTGACCAGTCAGGACCGTATCGTGCGGGGTCGCATGCCGACCCTGGAAATGATCAACGAGCGCTTCGCCCGTTACACCCGGATCAGCATGTTCAACCTGCTGCGTCGCTCCGCCGACGTGGCGGTGGGCGGCGTGCAGGTGATGAAGTTTGGCGAATACGTGCATTCGCTGTACGTGCCGACCAGCCTCAACCTGGTCAAGATCAAGCCACTGCGCGGCACCGCGCTGTTCATTCTCGACGCCAAGCTGGTGTTCAAGCTGGTGGACAACTTCTTTGGCGGCGACGGCCGTCACGCCAAGATCGAAGGCCGTGAGTTCACCCCTACCGAGCTGCGCGTGGTGCGCATGGTGCTGGACCAGTGCTTCGTCGACCTGCGGGAAGCCTGGCAGGCGATCATGCCGGTCACCTTCGAGTACATGAACTCGGAGGTCAACCCGGCCATGGCCAACATCGTCGGCCCCAGCGAGGCGGTGGTGGTATCGACCTTCCACATCGAGCTGGACGGCGGTGGCGGCGACCTGCACGTGACCATGCCCTACTCGATGATCGAGCCGGTGCGGGAAATGCTCGATGCCGGCTTCCAGTCCGACCTGGACGACCAGGACGAGCGCTGGATCAAGGCCCTGCGCGAGGACGTGCTGGACGTGGCCGTGCCGGTGAGTGCCACGGTCGCCCGGCGCCAGCTGAAGCTGCGCGACATCCTGCACATGCAGCCAGGCGACGTGATTCCGGTGGAGCTGCCTGAACACCTGGTGTTGCGCGCCAACGGCGTGCCTTCGTTCAAGGCGCGCCTGGGTTCGCACAAGGGCAACCTGGCGCTGCAGATCATCGACCCGATCGAACGCCGCTGACGGCGAGCCGGTCGCTCATAACGTATTGAATGCCTGTCGAGGAAATCATGGCTAACGAAAACGAGATCACCTCCCCAGAGGACCAGGCGCTGGCCGATGAATGGGCTGCGGCACTGGAGGAGACCGGTGCCGCCGGCCAGGCCGACATCGATGCACTGCTGGGTGGCGACACCGCTAGCAGCGCTGGCGGGCCGGGCCGCTTGCCGATGGAAGAATTCGCCAGCTCGCCGAAGCCGAGCGAGAACGTCAGCCTGGAAGGCCCGAACCTGGACGTGATCCTGGACATCCCGGTGAACATTTCCATGGAAGTGGGCAGCACCGAGATCAATATCCGCAACTTGCTGCAGCTCAACCAGGGTTCGGTCATCGAGCTGGATCGCCTGGCCGGTGAGCCGCTCGATGTCCTGGTCAACGGCACGCTGATCGCCCATGGCGAAGTGGTGGTGGTCAACGAGAAGTTCGGCATCCGCCTGACCGACGTGATCAGCCCCAGCGAACGTATCAAGAAGCTGCGCTGAGTGAAGGGCACGATGCGCGCCATGCTGGCCTTCGCCGCGTTGCTAGCCAGCCAGGCCAGCCTGGCAGCGGCCACGCCGACGGCAACGCCTGCGGCTGCGCCTGGCAGCCTGGGCGGGCAGCTGGCGCAGATGGTCTTCGGCCTGCTGCTGGTGGTCGGCCTGATTTTCTTCCTGGCCTGGCTGCTGCGACGCATGCAGGGGAGCGCCGTGAAGGGCGGGCAGGTGATCGAGATCGTCGGCAGCCGGGCAATCGGCCCGCGTGACCGCCTGCTGCTGGTGCAGGTGGGCAAGGCGCAGATCCTGATCGGCCATACCCCGGGCAGCATCGAGGCCCTGCATGTACTGGCCGAGCCCGTGGAAGTACCGGAAAGCGCCCGCCAGGCGACACCGGAGTTCGCCCAGCGGCTGATGGAGCTGATGGGCAAGGACCCTAAGGACAAGAAGTGATGAGCGGCGCGCTGCGTTTGTTGTTGATTCTGGCGCTGCTGCTGGCGGCGCCGCTGGCCCTGGCCGCCGACCCGCTGTCGATCCCGGCCATCACCCTGTCCAATACCGCGGACGGGCAGCAGGAGTATTCGGTCAGCCTGCAGATCCTGCTGATCATGACGGCGCTCAGCTTCATCCCGGCGTTCGTCATCCTGATGACCAGCTTCACCCGCATCATCATCGTGTTCTCGATCCTGCGCCAGGCCCTTGGCCTGCAGCAGACGCCGTCGAACCAGCTGCTCACCGGCATGGCGCTGTTCCTCACCATGTTCATCATGGCGCCGGTGTTCGACCGGGTGAACCAGGACGCGCTGCAGCCGTACCTGAAGGAACAGATGACCGCCCAGCAGGCCATCGACAAAGCCCAGGGGCCGCTCAAGGACTTCATGCTGGCGCAAACCCGGCAAAGCGACCTCGACCTGTTCATGCGTCTGTCCAAGCGCACCGACATTGCCGGCCCGGACCAGGTCCCGCTGACCATCCTGGTGCCGGCGTTCGTCACTTCTGAGCTGAAGACCGCGTTCCAGATCGGTTTCATGATCTTCATCCCGTTCCTGATCATCGACATGGTGGTGGCCAGCGTGCTGATGGCCATGGGCATGATGATGCTGTCGCCGCTGATCATTTCGTTGCCGTTCAAGATCATGCTGTTCGTCCTGGTCGATGGCTGGGCGCTGATCATGGGCACCCTGGCCAGCAGTTTCGGCGGCGTCTGACGCCGTCAAGGAGAGCCGCCGATGTCCCCGGAAGTAGCTGTCGACCTGTTCCGCGATGCCTTGTGGCTGACCACTCTGATGGTGGCCGTGCTGGTAGTGCCGAGCCTGCTGGTGGGCCTGGTGGTGGCGATGTTCCAGGCCGCCACGCAGATCAACGAACAGACCCTGAGCTTTCTGCCGCGCCTGCTGGTGATGCTGGTCACGCTGATCATTGCCGGGCCGTGGCTGGTGCAGAAGTTCATGGAGTACATCACCGGCCTGTATACCAACATCCCGCACCTGATCGGTTGAGGCGACGATGCTGGAGCTGACCGACACGCAGATCGGCACCTGGGTTGCCACCTTCATCCTGCCGTTGTTCAGGGTGACTGCGGTGCTGATGACCATGCCCATTCTCGGTACCCGCATGCTGCCGGCGCGGGTGCGCCTGTATGTCGCGCTGGCGATTACCGTGGTGATCGTTCCGGCGCTGCCGCCGCTGCCTGAGTTCGACCCGTTGAGCCTGCGTGGACTGCTGTTGTGCGCCGAGCAGATCATCGTCGGGGCGCTGTTCGGCTTCGCCCTGCAGCTGCTGTTCCAGGCGTTCGTGATCGCCGGCCAGGTGGTGGCGGTGCAGATGGGCATGGCCTTCGCGTCGATGGTCGACCCGGCCAACGGCGTCAACGTCGCGGTCATCAGCCAGTTCATGACCATGCTGGTGAGCGTGCTGTTCCTGTTGATGAACGGCCACCTGGTGGTGTTCGAAGTGCTTACCGAAAGCTTCACCACCTTGCCGGTGGGCAGCGCACTGGCGGTCAACCAGTTCTGGGAAATGGCCGGGCGCCTGGGGTGGGTGTTCGGCGCCGGGCTGCTGCTGATCCTGCCGGTGATCGCGGCGTTGCTGGTGGTGAACATCGCCTTTGGCGTGATGACCCGTGCGGCGCCGCAATTGAACATCTTCTCCATCGGTTTCCCGCTGACCCTGGTGCTTGGCATGGGCATTTTCTGGATTGGCCTGGCCGATATCCTGTCCCACTACCAGGCATTGGCCAGCGAAGCGCTGCAATGGCTGCGTGAACTGGCAAGGGCGCGCTGAACATGGCGGAAAGCGAGAGCGGTCAGGACAAGACAGAAGACCCCACCGACAAGCGCAAGCGCGATGCCCGCGAGAAAGGCGAAGTAGCGCGCTCCAAGGAGCTGAACACGGTGGCGGTGACCCTGGCTGGCGCCGGTGGCCTGCTGGCATTCGGTGGCTACATGGCGGAAACGCTGCTGGCGATCATGCGCATGAACTTCAGCCTGAGCCGCGACGCCATCGTCGACGAGCGGGCCATGACCGCCCTGCTGCTGGCCTCGGGCAAGATGGCGCTGTGGGCGACGCAGCCGGTGCTGATCCTGCTGTTCGTGATCTCGTTCGTGGCGCCCATTGCCCTGAGCGGCTTCCTGTTTTCCGGCAGCCTGTTGCAGCCCAAGTTCAGTCGCATGAACCCGCTGGCGGGGATCAAGCGGATGTTCTCGATGAATGCCTTGACCGAGCTGATCAAGGCGCTGGCCAAGTTCTTCGTCATCCTGGTGATTGCGGTGGTGGTGTTGATGAACGATCGCCGGGCTTTGCTGGCGATTGCCAACGAGCCGCTGGAGCAGGCGATCATCCACAGCCTGCAGGTGGTGGGCTGGAGCGCGTTGTGGATGGCGGCCGGGCTGCTGCTGATTGCCGCGGCGGACGTGCCGTACCAGCTGTGGCAGGCGCACAACAAGCTGAAGATGACCAAGCAGGAAGTCAAGGACGAGTACAAGGACAGCGAAGGCAAGCCCGAGGTCAAGCAGCGGATCCGCCAGCTGCAGCGGGAAGTTTCGCAGCGGCGGATGATGGCAGCGGTGCCGCAGGCCGACGTGATCATCACCAACCCGACGCACTATGCGGTGGCCTTGCAGTATGACCCGGAGAAGGGCGGGGCGGCGCCCTTGCTGCTGGCCAAGGGTACCGATTTCATTGCCCTGAAGATTCGCGAAATTGGCGTGGAGCACAAGGTTCAGATTCTTGAGTCGCCGGCTTTGGCGCGGGCGATCTATTACTCCACCGAGCTGGAGCAGGAAATTCCTGCCGGCTTGTACCTGGCGGTGGCGCAGGTGCTGGCCTATGTGTTCCAGATTCGCCAGTACCGGGCTGGCAAGGGTAAGCGGCCGGAGCCGTTGAAGGAAGATCTGCCGATTCCACCGGACCTGCGGCGTGACAGCTGACAGGCGCTAAATCTCTGAAGCCGGACAAAGTTGGAAAGCTTCTTGCAAAGCCACGCCCAGGCGCCCCCGGGGCGTCAAAGTTTTGCATCAAGAGGACTCGTGGTGGATCGCACTCAGTTAATCAGCAACGCCCGTCACAACCTGGCCGGCCTCGGTCGGGGCAACCTGGGTGTGCCGCTGTTGTTGCTGGTCATGTTGGCAATGATGATGTTGCCGATACCACCGTTCCTGCTCGACGTGTTCTTCACTTTCAACATCGCCCTTTCGATCGTGGTGCTGCTGGTGTGCGTATACGCCTTGCGCCCGCTCGATTTCGCCGCGTTCCCCACCATCCTGCTGGTGGCCACGCTGTTGCGCCTGGCCCTGAACGTGGCCTCCACCCGCGTGGTAATGCTGCATGGCCAGGAAGGCCACGGCGCTGCCGGCAAGGTGATCCAGGCCTTCGGCGAGGTGGTGATCGGCGGTAACTACGTAGTCGGTGCCGTGGTGTTCGCCATCCTCATGATCATCAACTTCGTGGTGGTGACCAAGGGCGCCGGGCGAATCTCGGAAGTGAGCGCGCGGTTCACCCTGGATGCCATGCCCGGCAAGCAGATGGCGATCGACGCCGACCTCAACGCCGGCCTGATCGACCAGGCCCAGGCCAAGCACCGCCGTGCCGAAGTGGCGCAGGAAGCCGAGTTCTACGGTTCGATGGACGGTGCCAGCAAGTTCGTCCGCGGTGATGCCATCGCCGGCCTGCTGATCCTGTTCATCAACCTGATCGGCGGTATGCTGATCGGCATGCTGCAGCACGGCATGAGCTTCGGCGATGCAGGCAAGGTGTATGCCTTGCTGACTATCGGTGACGGTTTGGTGGCGCAGTTGCCTTCGCTGCTGTTGTCCACCGCCGCCGCGATCATGGTCACCCGCGCCTCGGGTTCCGAGGACATGGGCAAGCTGATCAACCGGCAGATGTTCGATTCGCCCAAGGCCCTGGCAGTGTCCGGCGCGCTGATGATCGTCATGGGCCTGGTGCCGGGCATGCCGCATATCGCCTTCCTCAGCCTTGGCCTGCTGGCCGGCGGCGGCGCCTACCTGGTGTGGAAGAAGCAGCAGAAGGCCAAGCTCGAAGCGCAACGAGAGGCGCAGCGCCAGCAGGACCTGCTGCCTTCGCCGCAGCGCGCGCTGGAGACCAAGGAGCTGGGCTGGGATGACGTCACGCCCATCGACATGATCGGCCTGGAGGTCGGCTACCGGTTGATCCCGCTGGTCGACCGCAACCAGGGTGGCCAGTTGCTGGCGCGGATCAAGGGGGTGCGCAAGAAGCTCTCGCAAGACCTCGGCTTCCTCATGCCGACCGTGCACATCCGTGACAACCTCGACCTCCAGCCCAGCGCCTATCGCCTGACCCTGATGGGGGTGATCCTGGCCGAGGCGGAGATCTACCCGGACCGCGAACTGGCCATCAACCCGGGCCAGGTGTTCGGCACCCTCAACGGGATTGCCGCGCGCGACCCGGCGTTTGGCCTGGAAGCGGTGTGGATCGACGTCGGCCAGCGTGCCCAGGCACAGTCGCTGGGCTACACCGTGGTCGATGCCAGTACCGTGGTGGCCACCCACCTCAACCAGATCCTGCAGAAGCACTGCCACGAACTGATCGGCCACGAAGAGGTCCAGCAATTGCTGCAAGTGCTGGCCAAGGCATCGCCTAAACTTGCAGAAGAGCTGGTGCCGGGTGTCATTTCCTTGTCGGGCCTGCTCAAGGTGCTGCAGGCATTGTTGTCGGAGCAGGTGCCGGTGCGCGATATTCGCACTATTGCCGAGGCGATCGCGAACAACGCCAGCAAGAGTCAAGATACCGCCGCGCTGGTGGCGGCAGTACGCGTCGGATTGTGTCGCGCCATCGTGCAAAGCATTGTCGGCGTTGAGTCGGAGCTGCCAGTGATTACCCTGGAGCCAAGGTTGGAACAGATCTTGCTCAATAGTCTGCAAAGGGCCGGGCAAGGTCAGGAAGACGGTGTTCTTCTGGAGCCGAGCATGGCCGAGAAGCTGCAGCGTTCGTTGATCGAAGCGGCGCAGCGCCAGGAAATGCAGGGCCAGCCGGCCATCCTCCTGGTCGCCGGCCCGATCCGCGCCATGCTGTCGCGTTTCGGTCGCCTGGCCGTACCGAATTTGCATGTGTTGGCGTATCAGGAAATACCGGACAACAAGCAAGTCACCATCGTTGCCACCGTGGGCCCTAACGGCTGAGGTAGTGGATAATGCAAGTTAAGCGATTTTTCGCCGCCGATATGCGTCAGGCCATGAAGCTGGTCCGCGATGAGCTGGGCGCTGACGCCGCCATCATTGGCAACCGCCGCATCGCCGGGGGTGTCGAGCTGACGGCTGCGCTGGACTACAAGCTGTCCGCCCTGGCCCCGCGCGTGCCGAATGCCGAGCTGGAAGAAGAGCTGCGCAAGACCCATACGCGCATCGCCACTGCCCGCGCCGAACTCGACCCGCGCCCGGACAGCAGCGACAACAACCGCCAATTGTTCGCCGGGCAGTCGCTGACTGCTGCCGAACCGTTGATCGAACCGCACGTCGACGCCCCCGAGCCCGCTGCTGCAGCCCCGGCTGCGGCGCCGGTCGATGCGCGTCTGGTCGATGCCATGCGCTCCGAGTTGTCCGGCCTGCGCGAGCTGCTGGAAGTGCAGCTCGGCTCGTTGGCCTGGAACCAGCTGCAGGGCAGCAAGCCGCAGCAGGCCACCGTCTGGCGCCGCCTGCAGCGCATCGGCCTGTCCGGCCCGATCGCCCGCGAACTGCTGGACCTGACCGCTGGCATCGATGAGCCACGCCAAGCCTGGCGCATGCTGCTGGCACACCTGGCGCGCATGATCGAAATCCCCGAGATCGAGCCGATCGAAGAGGGCGGGGTGATCGCCATGGTCGGCCCGGCCGGCATGGGCAAGACCACCACCCTGGCCAAGCTGGCCGCCCGTTACGTGCTCAAGTACGGCGCGCAGAACCTGGCCTTGGTGAGCATGGACAGCTTCCGCATCGGTGCGCAGGAGCAGCTCAAGACGCTGGGCCGCATCCTCAACGTGCCGGTGACCTACGTTGACCCGGGCCAGTCGCTGGCTGCGGCGCTGGAGCCGCTGCTGCGCAAGCGCGTGGTGCTGATCGATACCGCCGGCCTGCAGGCC
Source organism: Pseudomonas sp. Marseille-Q3773 (assembly GCF_916618955.1). Classification (NCBI taxonomy): domain Bacteria; kingdom Pseudomonadati; phylum Pseudomonadota; class Gammaproteobacteria; order Pseudomonadales; family Pseudomonadaceae; genus Pseudomonas; species Pseudomonas sp. Marseille-Q3773. The sequence goes on along the minus strand of NZ_OU745390.1, from coordinate 2,740,310 downwards.
AGCGACCCGGCCCTGCGCATGCAACTGGAAACCCTGGCCGGGCGCGGCATCGCCGCGAAGAACTACCTGGTCCTGGCCACCACCAGCCAGAAGCAGGTGCTGACCGCCGCCTACCACAGCTACAAGCGCTGTGGGCTGGCCGGCTGCATCCTGACCAAACTCGATGAAACGGCAAGCCTTGGTGACGTCTTGAGCCTTGCCATCAGTCATGAACTGCCAGTGGCCTACCTGACCGATGGGCCGCGCATTCCTGACGACCTGCACCTGCCGCGCGGGCACCAGTTGGTCACTCGCGCGGTCAATGTGCAGCAGCAGGACGAGCCCAGCGAAGAGGCCATGGCCGAAATGTTCGCTGATCTCTATCACAACCCACGGCGAGCGGGTTGATGATGAAGCGTGTGCAAGGTAGCTATGCCAAGGGGTACGCAGAATTGCCCCACGTGTGGCCTGGGTCCCAGCGAGACAAGGTAAATAACAGACATGGGTAGCATGCATCCCGTACAGGTGATCGCCGTGACCGGTGGCAAAGGTGGCGTCGGCAAGACTAACGTTTCAGTGAACCTGTCCCTGGCGCTGGCCGAGCTTGGCCGCAGGGTCATGCTGCTTGACGCCGACCTGGGCCTGGCCAACGTCGACGTGCTGCTTGGCCTCACTCCGAAGCGGACCCTGGCCGATGTCATCGAAGGGCGCTGCGAGCTGCGCGACGTGATGCTGCAGGGCCCTGGCGGTGTGCGCATCGTGCCGGCGGCCTCGGGCACGCAGAGCATGGTGCACCTGGCGCCGGCCCAGCATGCCGGGCTGATCCAGGCCTTCAGCGAAATTGGCGACAACCTCGACGTGCTGGTAATCGACACCGCTGCCGGTATCGGTGACTCGGTAGTCAGCTTCGTCCGCGCCGCCCAGGAAGTGCTGCTGGTGGTCTGCGACGAACCCACTTCCATCACCGATGCCTACGCCCTGATCAAGCTGCTCAACCGCGACTACGGCATGAACCGCTTCCGGGTGCTGGCAAACATGGCGCAGAGCCCGCAGGAAGGGCGCAACCTGTTCGCCAAGCTGACCAAGGTCACCGACCGCTTCCTCGATGTCGCCCTGCAGTACGTGGGCGCCGTGCCGTATGACGAATGCGTGCGCAAGGCCGTGCAGAAGCAGCGCGCCGTCTACGAAGCCTTCCCTCGCTCCAAGTGCGCCCTGGCATTCAAGGCGATTGCGCAGAAGGTTGACAGCTGGCCGCTGCCGGCCAACCCGCGCGGTCACCTGGAATTCTTTGTCGAGCGCCTGGTACAGCCCACCAGCGCGGGACCCGTGTTATGAATGCGAGTGGTTTCAAGATGTACAGCCGAGCATCGAAAGACGCCCAGTACGAGCTGATCGAACGCTACGCCCCGCTGGTCAAGCGCATCGCCTACCACCTGTTGGCGCGTTTGCCGGCCAACGTGCAGGTCGAGGACCTGATCCAGGCTGGCATGATCGGCCTGCTCGAAGTGGCCAACAAGTACGACGCCAGCAAGGGCGCCAGCTTCGAGACCTATGCCGGCATCCGTATTCGCGGGGCCATGCTCGACGAGGTGCGCAAGGGTGACTGGGCACCGCGTTCGGTGCACCGCAACACGCGCATGGTCAGCGACGCGATGCGTGCCGTGGAGGCCAGAACCGGGCGTGACGCTAAAGATCATGAAGTTGCTGCCGAACTCCAGTTGAGTCTCGATGATTACTACGGGATCTTGAACGACACCTTGGGCAGCCGCCTGTTCAGCTTTGACGACCTGTTGCAGGACGGCGAGCACGAAGGGTTGCATGAAGATGGCGCCAGTGGCCATGTCGAGCCTGCGCGTGGCCTGGAGGACGAGCGCTTCCAGGCTGCCCTGACCGAGGCCATCGCCAACCTGCCGGAGCGTGAGCGCCTGGTGCTGGCGCTGTACTACGACGAAGAGCTGAACCTCAAGGAGATCGGTGAGGTGCTTGGAGTCAGCGAGTCGCGGGTCAGCCAGTTGCACAGCCAGTGTGCCGCGCGCCTGCGCAGCCGCCTGGGGGAATGGCGGGCGCGTTGAACCCGGTGTCGTTGCAGTCGTTTTCCACGTGCGTTTTCCATGTTGCACCGATTTGATTGAATGCGCGCTCGCAGCCGGGCGCGTTTGAGACTGCTTGGAGGTCTACTTGAACAAAGACATGAAAATCCTCATCGTTGACGACTTTTCGACGATGCGGCGGATCATCAAGAACCTGTTGCGTGATCTGGGCTTCACCAACACCGAAGAAGCCGATGACGGCACCACGGCGCTGCCGATGCTGGAAAACGGCCATTACGACTTTCTGGTAACCGACTGGAACATGCCCGGCATGTCCGGCATCGACCTGCTGCGTAAAGTCCGCGCCAGCGACAAGTTGAAAGCCATGCCGGTACTGATGGTGACCGCCGAGGCCAAGCGCGACCAGATCATTGAAGCGGCCCAGGCCGGCGTCAATGGCTATGTGGTCAAGCCGTTCACCGCTCAGGTTCTCAAAGAAAAGATCGAGAAGATCTTCGAACGCGTCAACGGCTGAGTCACGTCAGGGGGCGCCATGGATTCATCAAAAACGTCTTTGGGCGAGTTCGAATCGACCCTGAAGAAGCATGCCCAGGAATTGGTCGCGAGCCTTGAGCACGGCCGTTTCGGCGAGGCGGTACAGCTGATCCACGAACTGAACCAGACCCGCGACCGCGGCCTGTACCAGGAAGTCGGCAAGCTGACCCGCGAGCTGCACAGCGCCATCGTCAGTTTCCAGATCGACCCGACCATGCCGCAGGCCGAAGAGGTGTCGCAGATAACCGACGCCACCGAGCGCCTGTCCTATGTGGTCAGGCTTACCGAGGGCGCGGCCAACCGCACCATGGACCTGGTCGAGGAAAGCACCCCTGTGCTCAACGACCTGGCCAGCGAGGCCGCGGCCCTGAGCAGCGACTGGCAACGCTTCATGCGTCGTGAGGTCGCTGCGCCGGAGTTCCGTGACCTGGTGAAACGCGTTGACAGTTTCCTGACGCACAGCGCCGAAGGTAACCGCAAGGTCGCCGGCCACCTCAACGACATCCTGCTGGCCCAGGACTATCAGGACCTGACCGGCCAGGTGATCAAGCGCGTCACCGCGCTGGTGACCGAGGTGGAAAGCAACCTGCTGAAACTGGTGCTGATGGCCAGCCAGGTCGACCGCTTTGCCGGCATCCAGCATGACCACGATCAACTGCGCGCAGAAAAAGATCGAGAAAAACATCCGACTCGGGGTGAAGGTCCGCAGATTCATGCCGATAAGCGTGAAGACGTCGTGTCCGGTCAGGACGATGTCGATGATCTGCTGTCCAGCCTGGGTTTTTAAGGAGCACCTTTGATGAGCTTCGGCGCCGATGAAGAAATCCTCCAGGATTTCCTGGTAGAAGCCGGCGAAATTCTTGAGCAACTGTCCGAGCAACTGGTCGAGCTGGAAAGCCGACCCGACGATGCCGACCTGCTCAATGCGATCTTTCGCGGTTTCCACACTGTAAAAGGGGGCGCCGGCTTCCTCCAGCTGAACGAGCTGGTGGAGTGCTGCCATATCGCCGAGAACGTCTTCGATATCCTGCGCAAGGGTGAGCGCCGGGTCGATGCGGAACTGATGGACGTGGTGCTCGAGGCACTGGATACGGTCAACAGCATGTTTGGCCAGGTGCGCGAGCGCAGCGAAGTGACCCCGGCCACCCCTGAGCTGCTGGCGGCTTTGTCGCGTCTGGCCGAGCCGGGTGCTGCGCAAGAAGCCCAAGCGCCTGCCGCTGCAGCGCCGGAGCCGGTTGTCGAGGCTGCCGCCGGGGAGCCGGACATCACCGACAGCGAGTTCGAGCAGTTGCTCGATTCGCTCGATGCGGTGAAGGCCCAGGCAGCGGCCGAAGACCAGCTGCACGGCGAGACCGTCAGCGCTGTCAGCACTGAAGGTGACGAAATCACCGATGCCGAGTTCGAATCGCTGCTTGACCAGTTGCACGGCAAAGGCCAGTTCAGTGCCGAGCTTGCCGCGCCAGCGGTTGCCAGTGCGCCGGAAGCGGCCAGCGACGAAATTACCGACGCCGAATTCGAATCGCTGCTCGACCAGTTGCATGGCAAGGGCACGTTCCAGGCCGATGCCTTGCCTGCGGCCAAGGCACCGGCGCCTGCCGCTGTCGAGCCCGCTGCCGGTGGCGACGAAATCAGCGAGCACGAGTTCGAGGCGCTGCTGGACCAGTTGCACGGCAAGGGCAAGTTCAGCGGCGAAGTGGTCGCTGCCGAAGCCCCTGCCGCAGCCAAGGTGCAGGCGCCGGTAGCGCCCAAGGCCGACAGCCAGCCGGTGGCCAAACCTGCTGCAGCTGCTGCGCCTGCGCCGGCACCTGCCAGCAAGCCTGCCGCAGCGCCACGCGCGCCGGCCCCGGCTGCCGACAAGCACGCTGCCAGCGAAGCGGAAACCACCGTGCGGGTCGACACCGCGCGCCTGGACGAGATCATGAACATGGTCGGCGAACTGGTGCTGGTGCGTAACCGCCTGGTGCGCCTGGGCCTGAACAGCGGCGATGAAGCCATGTCCAAGGCCGTGTCGAACCTCGACGTGGTCACCGCCGACCTGCAGACTGCGGTGATGAAAACCCGCATGCAGCCGATCAAGAAAGTCTTCGGCCGCTTCCCGCGCCTGGTGCGTGACCTGGCCCGGCAGTTGAAGAAAGAAATCAACCTGGAGCTGGTCGGGGAAGACACCGACCTCGACAAGAACCTGGTCGAAGCCCTGGCCGACCCACTGGTGCACCTGGTGCGCAACGCGGTCGACCACGGTGTGGAAATGCCCGAGGAGCGCGAGGCCGCTGGCAAGCCACGTACCGGCCGGGTGGTGCTGTCGGCCGAACAGGAAGGCGACCACATCCTGTTGTCGATCTCTGACGACGGCAAGGGCATGGACCCCAACATCCTGCGCGCCAAGGCCGTGGAAAAGGGTCTGATGGACAAGGACGCCGCCGAGCGCCTCAGCGAGTCGGATTGCTACAACCTGATCTTCGCCCCGGGCTTCTCGACCAAGACGGAGATTTCCGACGTGTCTGGCCGTGGTGTCGGCATGGACGTGGTGAAGACCAAGATCTCCCAGCTCAACGGCTCGATCAACATCTTCTCGGCCAAGGGCCAGGGCTCGAAGATCGTCATCAAGGTGCCGCTGACCTTGGCGATCATGCCTACGCTGATGGTGATGCTGGGCAACCAGGCGTTTGCCTTCCCGCTGGTCAACGTCAACGAGATCTTCCATCTCGACCTGTCGCGCACCAATGTGGTCGACGGCCAGGAAGTGGTGATCGTGCGCGACAAGGCATTGCCGCTGTTCTACCTCAAGCGCTGGCTGGTCCAGGGCCAGGTGCACGAAGAGCAGCACGAAGGCCATGTGGTGATCCTCTCGGTCGGCACCCAGCGCATCGGCTTTGTCGTCGATCAACTGGTTGGCCAGGAAGAAGTGGTAATCAAGCCGCTGGGCAAGATGCTGCAGGGCACTCCGGGCATGTCCGGGGCCACCATCACCGGCGACGGTCGCATCGCGTTGATTCTCGACGTCCCGAGCATGCTCAAGCGTTACGCCGCACGGCGTATTTGATTTCGGTGGCGCACCCTGGCGGGCTGCGCCGCCTAACGGAGTGTTTATGGCAGTCAAGGTCCTGGTGGTGGATGATTCCGGTTTCTTCCGCCGCCGCGTCTCGGAAATCCTCTCGGCGGATCCAACGATCCAGGTGGTGGGTACCGCGACCAACGGCAGGGAAGCAATCGACCAGGCGCTGGCGCTCAAGCCCGATGTCATCACCATGGACTACGAAATGCCCATGATGGACGGCATCACGGCGGTGCGGCACATCATGCAGCGCTGCCCGACGCCGGTGTTGATGTTCTCGTCGCTGACCCATGAAGGCGCCCGGGTCACCCTTGATGCGTTGGATGCCGGCGCGGTGGACTACCTGCCGAAAAACTTCGAGGACATCTCGCGCAACCCTGACAAGGTCAAGCAGCTGCTATGCGAGAAGGTGCATACCATTTCCCGCAGCAACCGCCGCTTTGGCAGCTACGCCAGCCCGGCGCCAGTAGCCACGCCGACGCCTGCCAGCAACTTCGCCAGCCCGGCCCCGGCGCGCACTGCCGTGCCTGCCCGGGTGACGGCCCCGGCCGCAGCGACAGCACATTCACCGGCGCCCAAGCGCAAGCCTTACAAGCTGGTGGCCATCGGCACTTCCACCGGTGGCCCGGTGGCCCTGCAACGGGTGCTGACCCAGCTGCCCGCCAACTTCCCGGCACCGATCGTGCTGATCCAGCACATGCCTGCGGCATTCACCAAGGCCTTTGCCGAACGCCTCGACAAACTGTGCCGCATCAGCGTCAAGGAAGCCGAGGATGGCGACCTGCTGCGCCCTGGCCTGGCGCTGCTGGCGCCGGGTGGCAAGCAGATGATGATCGACGGCCGTGGCGCAGTGAAGATCCTGCCCGGCGACGAGCGCCTGAACTACAAGCCGTGCGTGGACATCACCTTCGGCTCGGCGGCCAAGTCGTATGGCGACAAGGTGCTGTCGGTGGTGCTCACCGGCATGGGCGCCGATGGCCGTGAAGGTGCACGCCTGCTCAAACAGGGCGGCAGCACGGTGTGGGCCCAGGATGAAGCCAGCTGCGTGATCTATGGCATGCCCATGGCCATCGTCAAGGCCAACCTTGCCGACGCGGTGTACAGCCTGGACGAAATCGGCAAGCACCTGGTGGAGGCGTGCGTCTGATGGACGTGCTGAGCCTGATCGGCCTGATCCTCGCTTTTGTTGCCATCGTCGGTGGCAACTTCCTCGAAGGCGGCCATGTCGGCGCGCTGATCAATGGCCCTGCGGCGCTGATCGTGCTGGGCGGCACCCTGGCGGCGGCTTTGCTGCAGTCGCCGTTGGCGTCGTTCAAACGCGCCTTGCAGATCCTGCGCTGGATCCTGTTTCCGCCACGGGTCGACCTGGCCGGCGGCATCGACCGCGTGGTCAACTGGAGCCTGACGGCACGCAAGGAAGGCCTTCTGGGGCTGGAAGGGGTGGCCGATGCCGAACCCGACCCGTATGCCCGCAAGGGCCTGCAACTGTTGGTGGATGGCGCTGAGCCGGAGGCCATCCGCAGCATCCTCGAAGTCGATTTCCTGACCCAGGAAAGCCGTGATATCCAGGCCGCCAAGGTATTCGAGAGCATGGGCGGCTACGCACCGACCATCGGCATCATCGGTGCGGTGATGGGCCTGATCCACGTGATGGGCAACCTGGCCGACCCGTCGCAGCTGGGCAACGGCATCGCCGTGGCCTTCGTCGCCACCATCTACGGCGTGGCCAGCGCCAACCTGGTGTTGCTGCCGGTCGCCAGCAAGCTGAAGGCTACCGTCATGCGCCAGTCGCGCTACCGCGAGATGCTGCTCGAAGGCTTGCTGTCAATTGCCGAAGGCGAGAACCCACGCTCTATCGAGCTGAAGCTGCAAGGCTTCATGGAGTAACCCATGCGTCGCCGTCGTCATGCCGAGGAACACGAAAACCACGAACGCTGGCTGGTGTCGTACGCCGACTTCATCACCTTGCTGTTCGCCTTCTTCGTGGTGATGTACTCGATTTCCTCGATCAACGAGGGCAAGTACAAGGTCATTTCCCAGGCCTTGCTCGGCGTCTTCAACGACCCCGAGCGCAGCATGAAGCCGATCCCCATCGGCGACGAGCGGCCGCTGAGCGTGCGCCCGGCCGAGCCGTTGGTCAAGGACAGCGAACAGACCGAAGCGGGCCTGGCGGCGACCAGCAGCGACCCGCTGAAGACCATCAGCGATGACGTGCGCGATGCCTTTGGCGACCTGATCAGCAGCGACCAGATGACCGTACGCGGCAATGAATTGTGGATCGAGATCGAGCTCAATTCCTCGTTGCTGTTCGGCAGTGGTGATGCCATGCCCAGCGACCAGGCGTTCGCCATCATCGAGAAGGTGGCCGGCATTCTCAAACCGTTCGCCAACCCGGTGCACGTCGAAGGTTTTACCGACAATCTGCCGATCCGCACCGCGCAGTACCCGACTAACTGGGAGCTGTCGTCAGCGCGGGCGGCGAGCATCGTGCGCCTGCTGGCCATGGAAGGCGTCGACCCGGCGCGCATGGCCTCGGTGGGCTACGGCGAGTACCAGCCGGTGGCCAGCAACGACACGGCTGAAGGCCGCGCGCGCAACCGTCGGGTGGTGCTGGTGATTTCCCGCAACCTCGAAGTACGCCGCAGCCTGACCGGCTCGGGTAGCGCCAATGCCAAGCCGGATGCGGCACTGCGCCGGGCTGGCACACAAAGTGCACCAGCAACGCCAGCAACGGTGGCGGGGCAGTGATCCGTCAATTCCCCGACGCTGCCAGGTAGTTGAATGTAGCGCGGTCCTCTGTGGGAGCGGGTTCACCCGCGAAGAAGGTGACACGGTGCATGGCACCGGCTGCGCCGGTGTTCGCGGGTAAACCCGCTCCCACACTGATCGCGCGAGCTTTCGGATGTTGCGCAAGACAGTTGCCCCGGGCAGTGTGCCTGCCTAATCAATAGATAGAGTTTGCTTGATGAGAGTCTGGGCAGTAGCCAATCAAAAAGGTGGCGTCGGCAAGACCACCACTACCATCGCTCTGGCCGGCCTGCTGGCCGAGGCCGGCAAGCGCGTGGTTGTCGTCGACCTCGACCCGCACGGCTCGATGACCAGCTATTTCGGGCATAACCCGGATGCCCTGGAGCACAGCTGCTACGACCTGTTCCTGCACAAGGGCGTGGTCCCGGAGGGGCTGCCCGGGCAATTGCTGCTGCCTACCAGTGACGAACGCATCTCGCTGTTGCCGTCGAGCACCGCTCTGGCAGTGCTGGAGTGCCAGTCGCCGGGGCAGAACGGCCTGGGCCTGGTGATCGCCAAGAGTCTGGCGCAGCTGTGGCAGGATTTCGACTTTGCCCTGATCGACAGCCCACCTTTGCTCGGCGTGCTGATGGTCAATGCCCTGGCCGCCAGCCAGCAGCTGGTGATCCCGGTGCAAACCGAATTTCTCGCAGTCAAGGGCCTGGAGCGGATGGTCGGCACCCTGGCCATGGTCAACCGTTCGCGCAAGCAGGCGTTGCCGTACCAGATCGTTCCGACCCTGTTCGACCGCCGTACCCAGGCCTCGCTGGGTACGCTCAAGCAACTGCGTGACAGCTATGGCCAGCATGTGTGGCCGGGCTATATCCCGGTGGACACGCGCCTGCGCGATGCCAGCCGCAAGGGTGTCACGCCCTCGCAATTCGACAGCAAGAGTCGCGGCCTGGTGGCCTACCGGGCGCTGCTCAAGCACCTGCTTACCTACAAGACTGCGGCGCAGGTGGCCTGATGACCGAGACCCGGCAAACCAGCAGCCGGCCACAGATGGCCCTGCAATCCTACCTTGACGGTCTGCTGCAGGACGCCACCGAGGCCGACGCGCTGCTCGCTGCGCCAGCCGCGGCAGACGAGTTCGCCGCAGCGGTGCGTGAAGAACAGGCGCGCGATGCCCGGCAGCAGGCCAGGCCAGTGTCGGTCGCGACGGCCGCGAGCCCCGCGCAGCGGCCGTTCGCCGAGCCTGTGCCAGTGGTGTTGCCCAGCGTGATACCGGTGGAGCCCCCGGTGGTGTCGGTGGTCGAGCACGAGGTCATGGCCGAGGCCAGCATCCCGGTACTGGTCGAAGAGCATCCCGTGGTGGCGATGCCACTGGTGGATGTGCACCTGCCGGCACCTAACCCGCCCGTGCCGCCGACCAGCGTCGATGGTCGCCCGTCCTGGGCTGCCGAGCCATTCGAATGCCTGTTGTTCGACGTCGCCGGCCTGACCCTGGCGGTGCCACTGGTGTGCCTGGGCTCGATCTACTCGCTGGCCGGCCAGGAACTGACGCCCTTGTTCGGCCAGCCTGACTGGTTCCTGGGCATCCTGACCTGCCAGGCCGGCAACCTGAAGGTGCTGGACACGGCGCGTTGGGTGATGCCTGACCGCTACCGCGACGATTTTCGCCAGGGCCTGCAGTACGTGATCTCCGTGCAGGGCTACGAATGGGGGCTGGCCGTGCACCAGGTCAGCCGCTCGCTGCGCCTGGACCCGTCCGAGATCAAGTGGCGCAGCCAGCGGGGGCAGCGCCCATGGCTGGCCGGCACGGTTATCGAACACATGTGTGCACTGCTTGACGTTGCCGCACTGGCAGAGTTGATCGCCAGCGGCGCGGTCAAGCAGCTGCACGCGAAACAGCAATGACACCGAACACACCGCCAGTGGCGGATTTTGAGGGTAGGGGAATGAAAAAGTCGTCTGCACAAGGTTCCGAAGATCCGATCCTGCAGTGGGTTACCTTCCGTCTGGACAATGAGTCCTACGGCATCAACGTGATGCAGGTGCAGGAAGTGTTGCGCTACACCGAGATCGCCCCGGTACCGGGTGCGCCAAGCTACGTGCTGGGCATCATCAACCTGCGTGGCAACGTGGTGACGGTGATCGATACCCGTCAGCGCTTTGGCCTGATGCCGACCGAAGTCACCGACAACACCCGCATCGTCATCATCGAGGCCGACAAGCAGGTGGTCGGTATCCTGGTCGACAGCGTGGCCGAGGTGGTGTACCTGCGCCAGTCCGAGATCGAGACCGCGCCGAACGTGGGCAACGAGGAGTCGGCCAAGTTCATCCAGGGCGTGTGCAACAAGAACGGTGAGCTGCTGATTCTGGTGGAACTGGACAAGATGATGACCGAGGAAGAGTGGTCCGAGCTGGAGAATATCTGAGGTGATCCTCGAGGTTGCTGTCATCTTCCTGGCGCTGGCCTGGGCTGTGAGCCTGTGGTTTTTCCTCAACTACAGCAAGCGCCAGCGCGAGCTCGCCGCGCAGCAGGCCGTGGGTGATGCGTTGCGTGACCAACGCATCAAGGACCTGGCCAAGCGCCTGGACGACTACCAGAACGGTACCGTGCGCATGGGCGAGGCGCTGCATGCATTGAGCGTGTCGGTTGCCCCGCTGCCGGACCGGATCCAGCAGCTGGAGCAGCGCGACCCCGGTAATGTCACCTTCACCCAGGCCGCCAAGCTGGTGAGCATGGGCGCCAGCGTGGCCGAGCTGACCGAAAGCTGCGGCCTGACCCAAGCCGAGGCGGAGCTGATGAGAAAGCTGCACCAGGCGCATTGAGTCACTGCACACGTCGCGCCCTCTTGCCCAATGAGCTGAGAGGGCGTGTGTCAGCTCAATGTACCCACGACTGGTTGCCGCCGATCTTGGCGATACGGTCCAGTGGCAACAGCGCTCGCATTGCTGCACGGTATCGGGGCAGGTCGACGAATGCGCGCAACCCGCGCTGATTCATGGCGTTGGCATTGACTATCTCCCGCAACAGACGCAGGTACGGCAAGCGACGCGTGACTACGTCGGTCAGCAGGCGTGGCCCTGATATTTTTGAAAGCTGCCTGGCATAAGTATCGAAAGCAATCGGGTCGATGCTGGCAGCTGGCAAGGTGTCGTAGAAATCGGGCGTTTGCCTGAAACGGGCCAGCATTTCATCGGAGATCGCGTCGAGCGTCGGGTTGCCTGGATGGCTGCCCATCAGGCTGTTGTTGAAAATATTTCCGTTCGCCATCTTCTCGTTGCACACCGGTGGGAACAACAGGATGCCATCCTGCGGCGTGGCCAGTACCACGTCGTCCAGGGCTTCACCTGGATTGCCCAGGCCTTTGCCGTCGCGCATCTCGGCATACTCGCCAGGTGCCAGCAAGGTATCGTCGATGTCCATGTACAACCCGCCTTCGGCATGCAGCAACCGGTAACGCAGCACATCGGCTGCGGATGCATAGTGCGCGGGGCCCTGGCCGTTACCGGTCAAGGCTGCCTGGTACTGCTCGTAGTAGGGTGACTGACGGAATGTTTCGAAAGCGGGCTGTTGCTCCAGTGGCAGCACGCGTAGCCCCGGCGCTTTCTCCCCTAGCAGCCGCAAGTTTTCGGCGTAGGCCTGGGAATTTGCGCTGGACAGGTACAGCTTGAAGGTATACCGGCTGTCGGCGAGCCGTGACGTATTGTGGGCGATGTTTTCCAGTAGTGAGCTACTCAATACCTGGTCGCCAATCCATATACTCAGGATATTCGCGGGAATGGGGGTGGCGTTTTCCAGCGGCATTGCGGGGATTTCCAGTGGCAGTGACAGGTCCACACCCAGCGCACGCAGGGTCGCTTCGCGCATCGAGTTGCTCACTGTACGGCGACCAGCCTCGATCGGCACCATATCGCGTCCGCTGCCGGGTTCCGGCGCCCGGTAATAAGTTGGGTTGACCTCGTTCTCGTCCGACCTCAGCAGGAACGCATCCATTTCCACGTCATAGGTCAGCTCCATCAGGTAGCCGCTGATTTGCCCCTGAAGCGAGTCTGGTATGGGCCGGTAGGTGGGCTGGCGGACAACGGCTGCGGCCACCGCCGGGTCGGCACCAGGTAGCGGTGCGAGGCTGTCAGGGTCGTGAAAGAACTCAACGACTTCCGCTGCCGGCAGTCTGGGCGGCACGACGGGACTTAGTGGGTAGCCGAGCTGGCCGTTGATGTCGCTGGGCATGACGAAACCGTCACGGCAGTAGCGGAACAACCTTGGGCTGGCTTTCACCAGGTCTGTGGCCAGCGGCGCGGCATTGAGCAGACCGAAGATGGCCCCGCCCACCCCGTTGGCTTTTTCTTCCAGGGAGCGCCCTTCGAGGGCTTGATCCACGCCCAGGGCGAACTGGGCGACTCCGCCGATGGCGAACAGCGGTGCCAGGGCTGGCACCACCAGCGCCAGCGGTGCCAAGTAGTTGATCGCGCTACTGATATAGTTGAGCCAGCGCGCCCTGGTGACCTCGCCGTCACTGGTTATCAGTTGCTGTGCGTCGCGATAGCTGCGTCGTTGCTGGCGTCGGGTAAAGGCATCGAATAGGTCACCGCTGATAAGCGGGCTATAGGTCTCGACCCGGTAATTCACATATTCGCGCGCGGGCCAATACCCCTCTGTGGTGAAGCCTGGTCGGTTGGCATCGAGGTGGTTACGCTCAGGATAAACCGCCACACCCTCCATGGCGGTGGCCAGGCCACTGTAGCTAAGGCCATCGGGGACATCTGCAGCGCTGAAATGCTGCATCAATGCAGCGCGTTTGTGCGTGTCTTTGCATTGTTGCGCGACCCAGTCCTGCAGTTGGCCATGGTCGGCGAATTCATGCAGAGGGGAGGAGTTGCCCGGTATGAACAGTACGGTCCGGCGCCGCTTGGCGCTTTTGAACCATATGATATCGGCGGCGACATAACCGTAAATGTTCAACGGCCTCACTTGCAGCGACTTGGCAGGCTTGCGCAGCCCAGCCACCTGCCAGGCCAGCCGGACAGCCTCGTTGCTCAAGCTGCCATCTGCCGCCTGACGGTTACAGGCCGCGATGAAATTGAGGCGGGCGCTGCTACGGTAGCTGTCGAAATGGCCCGACCAGTAGTCATCGAGCATGGCCTTGTAGCGTTGCCGGAAGTCCAGGTTCCAGATGAATGTCTGGAGCTGCTCTGCGGGCAAGTCGATCCGCGTGCTGTCGTCATACACCTGCGGGGTGGTGCGGCGGAACAGGCCATTGAAAACCTCGTAGCTGGACGCGTTGCTCGGAAAGGGGGGGTTGCGGAGCTGGTCCACCAGATGCATCGGACCGGGCCACTCACCGGCCCACGGGGCATGGAACAGCGCCCCGGCAAGATTGTTGGCCGATTCCCCTTGCCAGTTTGCCAGCAGCGCCTGGGTGAGGCTTTGCCGATGCGTGACCACCGCGTCGACAGGAAACTGCGTACCAGGCTGGTAATGCAGCGTCACAACCTCGACCTGATCAGGATCCAGTATCACACCGCGCCCGGCTGCCCAGTCGCGCAGCGCATTGGCGGCGGCGCGGTCGGGCCGAGGGAAGTGCGCCAGATGATCGAGCACATGGCGGACGCCTTGCTGGTTGAGATGAGGAATACGCATGGGGCACCTTGCTGTGGTTGGAAAGGCTGCAAGATGCCGTGGCGGCGCACAACGGGTGCGTTAGATGTATAGGGGTGTCAGTCTGAGCTGCTTTCGGCTGGCGGTAGCGCAGCAAGCATTGGCGTCACGTCTCGGGGTTGCCTGGGGGCGTTGTCGAAGCCCGCAGGTACCCGGCCGCTCAGCTGCCAGGCGAAAGCGATGATCTCGGCGATGGTCAGGTACAGCGCTTCGGGAATCTGTTCGCCCAGTTCCAGTCGTGCCAGTAGGCGTACCAGTTCAGCATTTTCATAGATTGGCACCCCATGCTCACGGCCTAACGCCAGGATGGCCTCGGCCAGTGCATCGTCGCCCTTGGCGCTGAGGGTAGGGGCTTGCTCGCCGTCGTAGCTCAGGGCAATGGCCTGGCGGGTATATTCGTGCGTCATGCGTTCTCATCCACCCAGCGTTGTTCGACCCGGGTACGCGGCCCTTGTGGCGGCGTGCCGGGGTGGCAGGCCAGGTCGCCGACATCCAGTCCTCGCGCCAGTAGCCGTTCGCGCAGGCTGGCGAGTTCCGTCGCGATCAGCCGCGCGGTTTGCTCGCGCTCTGCCCACAGCTGGCCGCTCAAGCGCCCCTGGCTCAATTGAGCCTGCACCTGCAGGGGGCCCAGAGGCGCCAGGTCGAAGGCCAGTTCGATGCGCCACAGCGCCTGCAACGGGTCTGGTACCGGGTGCTGGCGGTCGTCTTGCTGCTGCGGGGTTTCCTCGCGCTGCAGGCGGACCTGCAAGGGAATGAACTCCTGGCCATGGCGGATGGTTACCTCGGTTTGCCAGGTGGTCTGCAGGTTGCCATTTTCCAGCGTGCCGGTCTGCTGCAGGCTGCTCATGGCGTGGCTCTGCAGGCGCGATACCGCCGCTGCAGCCAGGCGCAGGAGTTGCTGCAGGCCGTCCTCGTTGTCCATGGCCTCGAGCAACCTGGAGGGTAGCGGGAACGCCCCGGGTTGCGGCTTGGGGCTGACCCGCTCGAGCATGCCCAGGGCATTGCGGGCCAGCGCCGGCATGGTCACGGCCAGGCTGGCCAGGTTCAGGCCAGGCGCGCCGGGCAGGCTGGCCGGGGCCTGGCTGATCAGGCGCAGCAAGTGCGCCTTGAGGTCGGTGGCAACACTGGCGGTGAAGCCGCCCAACAGTTTCGCTTCAAGAAACGCACCGCTGTTGTTCAGGGCATGAGCCAGTGCCTTGGCATCGCCCAGTTGCCGTGCCTCCGGCAGGCTGGCCAGGAGGCGCTCGACGCTGGCCCGCAGCGCGCCATCGGCGTCCGGGTCGCTGGTCAGCTGCTGCAGGACGTTGAGCAGGCCGGGCAGCGAAGCCTGACGGTTCTGCTGGGCTTGCAGCTGCTGGGCGATGCTGAGCTGGTCCTGCCGGCCGCTGAGCGGTACGAAGCGCAGCGACTGGTCGCCCTGCACCTGGGCGCTGAGCAGGCTGCCGATGGCCAGTGGCCGCGGGCTGTCGACGGCCAGGGTCGCCCCGGCCTGGGCGCTGTTGACCAAGCTGACCAATGCCCGGTAGACGGGCGCTTGGCCGGCTGCCTGGGGCAACAGCTGGTTGGTCAGCACCTTGCCCTGCAGCAGCGTGCCGACCGGTACCTTGCTGGTGTCCAGGCGGGTAAGGGTGGCGATCTGGCTGGCGCTGGCCTGCTGCAGCATGATTGCCAGGCGGTTGCTTTCGGTCTGGCTGACCGTCACTTGGCTGCCTTGAGGCAAGGGTTGGTTGGCACTGGCCTGAAGCTGCGTCTGGTTGCCGTTGGCTTGCACCAGGCGCAGCACCAGCTGGAACTCGCTGCCTGTCTGGCGCAACGAAATGACTTCGGCCTGTGCCGTCTGCCCTGGGGGGATCAGGCCGGGCTGTGGTTGGGTCAGGCGCAGCAGTTCACCGGTCATGCCCGCCTTGATGGCCTGGGTGCTGATTGCGGTTTGTGCACCGAGACTATTGATTTCAGTCATGATTGTATACAACCTGTCGAACCCGACCTCTTGGCAGCGCGGCGGCGCGTGTAATAATGCCCGGCGCTCGTGGTAGCCAGTATAACGGCAGCGCGGCGGGCGACTTGAGACACAAGGGCTTCAGGCCGGTGTCGCCCGCGAAGCAGGCAGCCCCGACCTGAACCCTACACAGATAAGGCGAAACCGTGACCCTTCACCTCCAAGCCGCGGGCCTGGCCTGCGAGCGCGACTGGCGCCTGCTGTTCGAACACCTTGCTTTCGAACTGCGGCCTGGCGACATGCTGCAGATCAGCGGCCCCAACGGCAGCGGCAAGACCAGCCTGCTACGCCTGCTGGCCGGGTTGATGCAACCAACGGCCGGGCAGATCCTGCTGGACGGCAAGCCGCTGTCCGAGCAGCGCCATGCCCTGGCCAGCATCCTGCTGTGGATCGGTCATGCCGCTGGTATCAAGGACCTGCTCAGCGCCGAGGAGAACCTCACCTGGCTGTGTGCGCTGCACCAGCCGGCCACCCGCGAGGCGATCTGGGCGGCGCTGCAGGCCGTGGGCCTGCGCGGTTTCGAAGATGTGCCGTGCCACACCCTGTCCGCCGGCCAGCAGCGCCGCGTGGCGCTGGCACGCCTGTACCTGGCCGGCCCGCCGCTGTGGATCCTCGATGAACCCTTTACCGCCCTGGACAAGCAAGGTGTGGCGCAGCTTGAAGCGCACCTGGCGGCGCATTGCGAGCAGGGCGGTACGGTGGTGCTGACCACCCACCATACACTGGCACGCAAGCCCTCCGGTTACCGTGAACTGAACCTGGGGCAATGGGCGGCATGAGCGTATTCATCCTGTTGTTGCGCCGCGAAGCGCGCTTGCTGTTCCGCCGTCCGGCCGAGCTGGCCAACCCGCTGGTGTTCTTTGCGATCGTGGTGGCGTTGTTCCCGCTGGCGGTCGGTCCGGAAAGCCAATTGTTGCAAACCTTGTCGCCAGGCCTGGTCTGGGTGGCAGCACTGCTCGCGGTGTTGCTGTCGCTGGACGGCCTGTTCCGCAGTGATTTCGAGGACGGCTCGCTGGAACAATGGGTGCTGTCGCCGCATCCGCTGGCGTTACTGGTGCTGGCCAAGGTGCTGGCGCACTGGATCTTTTCCGGTCTGGCGCTGGTATTGTTGGCGCCGCTGCTGGCGCTGATGCTTGGGTTGCCAGGCCATTGCCTGCCGGTGCTGCTCGGCTCGTTGCTGCTGGGCACGCCGGTACTGAGCCTGCTGGGGGCGGTAGGCGCGGCGCTGACGGTAGGGCTGAAGCGAGGTGGTTTGCTGCTGGCGTTGCTGATTCTGCCGTTGTATATCCCTGTATTGATCCTGGGCAGTGGTGCGTTGCAAGCGGCGTTGCAGAATATGCCGGCAACCGGCCACCTGCTCTGGCTGGCCAGCCTCACGGCGCTGGCCGTGACCCTGGCACCCTTTGCGATAGCGGCCGGCCTGAAGATCAGCGTCGGCGAATAACGAGTCCCGGGCTTTCAAGCCCGGCCAATACCCTGGATGTACCCTGATGAAAATAAGCTGGACGTGGTTCCACAAGCTGGGCTCCCCGAAATGGTTCTATGCCATCAGCGGCCGCATGCTGCCGTGGCTTGCCGGCGCGGCCGTGCTGCTGCTGCTGGTCGGCATCACCTGGGGCTTGGCCTTCGCCCCCCAGGACTACCAGCAGGGCAACAGCTTCCGCATCATCTACATCCACGTGCCGGCGGCAATGCTGGCGCAATCCTGCTACGTGCTGCTGGCCGTGGCCGGGGTGGTGGGGCTGGTGTGGAAGATGAAACTGGCCGACGTCGCCCTGCAGTGCGCTGCGCCCATCGGTGCCTGGATGACCGCCGTGGCGCTGGTCACCGGTGCCATCTGGGGCAAGCCAACCTGGGGCAGCTGGTGGGTCTGGGATGCCCGCCTCACGTCCATGCTCATCCTGTTGTTCCTGTACTTCGGCATTATTGCGCTGGGCCAGGCGATCAGTAATCGTGACAGTGCGGCCAAGGCCTGTGCGGTGCTGGCGATCGTCGGCGTGGTGAACATCCCGATCATCAAGTATTCGGTGGAGTGGTGGAACACCCTGCACCAGGGCGCCACCTTCACCCTCACGGAAAAACCGGCGATGCCTGCAGAAATGTGGCTGCCTTTGCTGTGCACGGCGCTGGGCTTCTACTGCTTCTTTGGCGCGGTGCTGCTGCTGCGCATGCGCCTTGAAGTGCTCAAGCGCGAGGCGCGCGCCAGTTGGGTCAAGGACGAAGTATTGAACAGCCTGGGGCGGAGGGCCGCACCATGAGTTTTGCCACCTTCGGTGACTTTCTCGCCATGGGCCACCATGGCCTGTACGTGTGGACGGCCTATGGCATCTGCCTGGCGGTGTTGGGGCTGAATGTTGCCGCACCCGTGCTGGCGCGCCGTCGCTACCTGCAAGATGAGGCGCGCCGTTTGCGCCGGGAGAACAACCAGTGAATCCGCAGCGCAAGAAACGCCTGTTGCTCATCGTCGGCCTGCTGGTCGGCGTCGGGGTTGCCGTCGGCTTTGCCTTGAGCGCATTGCAGCAGAACATCAACCTGTTCTATACCCCGACCCAGATCGCCAACGGCGAGGCACCGCTGGATACGCGCATTCGCGCTGGCGGAATGGTCGAGAAGGGCTCGGTGCAACGTTCTGCCGATTCGCTCGACGTACGCTTCGTGGTCACTGACTTCAACAAGTCCGTGCCGATCACCTACCGCGGCATCCTGCCGGACCTGTTCCGTGAAGGGCAGGGCATCGTCGCCCTCGGCAAGCTCAATGGCGACGGCGTGGTGGTGGCCGATGAAGTGCTCGCCAAGCACGACGAGAAGTACATGCCGCCCGAAGTGACCAAGGCCCTGAAGGAAAGCGGCCAGGCGGCTGGCGGCGCGGAGGCCAGGCCATGAACGCGGCGTTGGTGATACCCGAACTCGGCCAGCTGGCCATGATCCTGGCGATCTGCTTCGCTGCCGTGCAGGCTACTTTGCCGCTGCTCGGCGCCTGGCGTAACGACAGCCTGTGGATGGGCCTGGCGCGCCCGGCGGCCTGGGGCCAGTTCGCCTTCCTGGCCTTTGCCTTCGCCTGCCTGACCCACGCCTTCATGACCGACAACTTCTCGGTCGCCTATGTGGCCAGCAACTCCAACAGCGCCTTGCCGTGGTATTACAAGTTCAGCGCCGTGTGGGGCGCCCATGAAGGCTCGTTGCTGCTCTGGGCGCTGATCCTCGGCGGTTGGACCTTCGCCGTTTCGATCTTCTCGCGCCAGCTGCCACAGCTGATGCTGGCCCGCGTGCTGGCGGTAATGGGCATGATCAGCGTCGGCTTCCTGAGCTTCCTGATCATCACCTCCAACCCGTTCCAGCGCCTGTTGCCCCAGGTGCCGAGCGATGGTCGCGACCTCAACCCGCTGCTGCAGGACTTCGGCCTGATCGTCCACCCGCCGATGCTGTACATGGGCTACGTCGGTTTCTCGGTGGCCTTTGCCTTCGCCATCGCCGCGCTGCTCGGCGGGCGCCTGGACGCCGCCTGGGCGCGCTGGTCGCGGCCGTGGACCATCGTCGCCTGGGCTTTCCTCGGAGTCGGTATCACCCTGGGCTCGTGGTGGGCCTATTACGAACTCGGTTGGGGCGGCTGGTGGTTCTGGGACCCGGTCGAAAACGCCTCGTTCATGCCCTGGCTGGTGGGCACCGCGCTGATCCACTCGCTGGCGGTGACGGAAAAACGCGGGGTGTTCAAGAGCTGGACGGTTCTTCTGGCAATCGCCGCGTTCTCGCTGAGCCTGCTGGGCACCTTCCTGGTCCGCTCCGGCGTGCTGACCTCGGTGCATGCGTTCGCTGCCGACCCGGCGCGTGGTGTGTTCATCCTGATCTTCCTGCTGTTCGTGGTCGGCGGTTCGCTGACGTTGTTCGCTGTTCGTGCGCCGGTGGTCAAGAGCCAGGTCGGCTTTGCCCTGTGGTCGCGGGAAACACTGCTGCTGGCCAACAACCTGATCCTGGTCGTGGCGGCGTCGATGATCCTGCTCGGGACCTTGTATCCGTTGGTGCTCGACGCCCTGACCGGGGCCAAGCTGTCGGTCGGCCCGCCGTATTTCGATGCCTTGTTCCTGCCGCTGATGGCGCTGCTGATGGTGGTGCTGGGCGTGGGCGTGGTGGTGCGCTGGAAAGACACCCCCGGCAAGTGGCTGGCGAGCATGTTGACCCCGGTGCTGGTCGGCAGCGCGGTACTGGCGCCGGTCGCCGGTTTCCTTGTGAATGATTTCGACTGGCCAGCGCTGAGCGCCTTCGCCCTGGCTGCCTGGGTGGTGCTCGGCGGGTTGCGAGACATCTTCGACAAGACCCGCCACAAAGGCCTGGTCAAAGGCGTGCTGGGCCTCTCGCGCAGCTACTGGGGCATGCAGCTGGCGCACCTGGGCCTGGCAGTGTGCGCACTGGGCGTGGTGCTGTCGAGCAACAACAGCGCCGAACGTGACCTGCGCATGGCCCCGGGCGAAAGCGTCGAGCTGGGCGGTTATCACTTCCTGTTCGAAGGCGCCAGGCACTTCGAAGGGCCGAATTTCATCTCCGACAAGGGCACCATCGTGGTCAGCCGCGATGGCCGTGAAGTGACCACCCTGTACCCGGAAAAGCGCCTGTACACCGTGCAGCAGTCGATGATGACCGAAGCCGGCATCGACGCTGGCTTCACCCGCGACCTGTACGTCGCCCTCGGCGAGCCACTGGAAAACGGCGCCTGGGCAGTACGCGTGCATATCAAGCCTTATGTCCGCTGGATCTGGCTGGGCGGTCTGCTGACCGGCCTGGGCGGGTTGCTGGCGGCCCTCGACCGACGCTACCGCGTCAAGGTCAAGAACCGGGTGCGTGAAGCCCTGGGCGTGTCTGGAGCAGCTGCATGAAGCGTTGGATCATGGTGGTGCCATTGGTGGTGTTCCTGCTGATGGCGGTTGTCCTCTACAAGGGGTTGTTTCTCAAGCCCGACGAGCTGCCGTCAGCAATGATCGGCAAGCCGTTCCCGGCGTTTTCCCTGGCCTCGACCCAGGGCGACCGCACCCTGACCCAGGCCGACTTGCAGGGCCGCCCGGCGCTGGTCAACGTGTGGGCGACCTGGTGCCCGTCGTGCAAGGTCGAGCACCCGTACCTCAACCAGTTGGCCGAGCAGGGCGTGGTGATCCACGGCATCAACTACAAGGACGACAACGCTGCGGCGCAGAAGTGGCTGGCCGAATTCCACAACCCGTACCAGCTGGATATCCGTGACGAGCAGGGCAGCCTGGGCCTGGACCTGGGCGTGTACGGCGCGCCGGAAACCTTCCTGATCGACGCCAAGGGCATCATCCGCTACAAGCACGTCGGCATCGTCGACGCCAATGTCTGGCGTGAGCAGCTGGCGCCGCTGTACCAGGGGCTGGTCGACGAGGCCAGACCATGAAGCGCTGGTTGGCAGCAGCCGTGCTGGGCATCAGCCTGGCCGGTGTGGCCAAGGCGGCCATCGATACCTACCAGTTCCGCGATGACGCCGAGCGTGAGCGTTATCAGCAACTGACCAAGGAGCTACGTTGCCCCAAGTGCCAGAACCAGGACATCGCCGACTCCAACGCACCGATCGCCGCCGACCTGCGCCGCGAAATCTACCGCATGCTCGGTGAGGGCAAGAGCAACCAGCAGATCGTCGACTTCATGGTCGACCGCTATGGCGACTTCGTGCGCTACAAGCCGGCACTCAGTGGCCGCACCTGGTTGCTCTGGTTCGGCCCGGGGATTCTGCTGGTCGGCGGTTTCGTGGTGCTGGCGGTGATCGTGCGCCGTCGCCGTGGTTCGGCCACCCAGGCTACCCAGGAGCTGTCCCTCGAAGAACGCGAGCGTCTCGCCAAACTGCTGGAAAAAGAACAGACCCATGACTGAATTCTGGCTGAGTGCGGGCCTGTTGCTGCTCGCTGCCCTTGGTTTCCTGTTGATCCCGATCCTGCGTGGCCGGCGCCAGCAGCAGGAAGAAGACCGCACCGCCCTGAACGTGGCGCTGTACCAGGAGCGTATCGACGAACTGGCGGCGCAGCAGGCTGCTGGCGTGCTTGACGAGGCGCAAATGGCCAAGGGCCGCGACGAAGCTGCGCGTGAGCTGCTGGCGGATACTGAAGGCGCCGAAGTTGCGCGCCAGGGCCATCTGGGCAAAACCCTGCCAGTAGTGGCGGCGGTGTTGGTACCACTGATGGCGCTGGGCCTGTACTTGCATTTTGGTGCCGCGGACAGGGTGGAACTGACCCAGGAGTTCGCCGAAGCGCCCAAGTCGATGGAAGAGATGACGGCCCGCCTGGAACGGGTGGTGCAAGCCCAGCCGGACTCGGCCGAGGCGGTGTATTACCTGGGGCGTTCCTACATGGCCGAACAGCGTCCGGCCGATGCTGCGCGCACCTTCGAGCGCGCCGTGGCCTTGGCCGGGCGTCAGCCCGACCTGCTGGGGCAGTGGGCCCAGGCGCTGTACTTCGCTGCAGGCAAGCAATGGAACCCGCAGCTGCAAGCGCTGACTGACGAGGCACTGAAAACCGACCCCAACGAAGTGACCAGCCTGGGGCTGCGTGGCATCGCCGCTTTCGAGGGCGAGCGCTACCAGGAGGCCATCGATTACTGGAAGCGTTTGCTGGCCCAGTTGCCGGAAGGTGACGCATCGCGTGAGGCGCTGCAGGGCGGTATCAATCGCGCTGCCGAGCGCCTGGGCGGCTCGTCGGGCCAGGCTGCGCAACCCGCGCCGGTGGCAGCGCGTCTGAAGGTGCGGGTGGAGCTGGCGGCGGCGCTGAAAGACAAGGTCAGGGCGGACGACACGGTGTTCATCTTTGCCCGCGCCAGCAACGGGCCGCCGATGCCGTTGGCGGCCAAGCGGGTGACGGTGGCGCAGTTGCCGATAGAGGTGGAACTGTCCGATGCTGACGCGATGCTGCCGCAGATGAAACTGTCCGACTTTGCCGAAGTCCAACTGGTTGCACGTGTCTCGCGCGCTGGCCAGCCTACCCATGGCGAGTGGATTGGCCAGGGCGCGCCACTGCCCAGCACCACGCAAGCCACCCAGCGCCTGACCATCGACAGCCCCGACCCGTAAGAGAGCAATGCCATGCACAGCACCGTCCGCCTGACCCTGATCACCCTCGCCCTGGGTTTGTCTGCGTGTACGGTGCATGAGCCGTACGAACAGCCGGAGCCGCCGATCGAGCGGTTGCCGCAGCAGGGCCCGGTGGTCAAGCCGGCGCCGGGTGGGCAACCGTCCACTGCGCCGAGCAAGCCGGCGGCCATTCCCAAGCCGATGCCGCGCACTTCGGCCAGCTTTGCGCCACCGCCTGGGGGGGCGAGCCACTGGGACCCGAAACTGGGTGTATACGTGCTTGAGAAGCAACCCAATACCTTCTACCGCCAGCGCACCTACTACCGGTTCGATAACGGCTGGAGCTGGTCGCTGAGCCCGAATGGGCCTTGGCAGGAAACGGACAGCAGTGGCGTACCGGGTGGTCTGGGACGCGCATTCGCCCAGTAGTTGCAGCGTTAACTTTGCCTTTGCCTTTGCTTCTAAGCGCGCGATAGTTCAGGCGCCGCCGAATGCGACTTCAGGAGGCCGAGCGAAGGGCTTGCGGAGGGAGGTGACGGGCATGGATGCCCGTCAAGCGCTGAGGCCCCATGGATGGGGCCTGCAGCGCGTCCTCCCGGGAGCAAGCCCGTAGCGAGGGGACCCCGGAGCGCAGCGCAGGGGCCGGATGATGGGAGCCAGCGTTTTTTGGTTACTTTTTGTCGCGTTTGACAAAAAGTGACCCGCCGTAAGGGCGGAAAGGTGACTAAGCGCCATCTTTGAAAATGAATGTTGACCTCATTGTTGAAGCCCACGCCTGAAAGCGAAAAGCGAAAAGATTAAAGCGGGATAGCGCTGGTTTTTATCGCGCGCAAAGTCCATTGGCGATGGCGACGCTGACTCACCTTTTCGCCCTTACGGCGAGTCACTTTTTGCCAAACGCGGCAAAAAGTAACCAAAAAACGCTGCGCTCCTATCATCCGGCCCCTCCGCTGCGCTACGGGGTTCCCTCACTCCGGCCTTGCTCCCGGGAGGACGCGCTGCAGGCCCCATCCATGGGGCCTCAGCGCTTGACGGGCATCCATGCCCGTCACCTCCCTCCGCAAGGCCTGCGTTCGGCCTCCTGAAGTCGCGAAGATCAAGAGCAAGAGCAAGAGCAAGAGCAAGAGCAAGAGCAAGAGCAAGAGCAAGAGCAAGAGCAGGGTTAGGAGCACGAAGCCATGCTTAGCAGAACAGTGCAGTTTTGCCTTATTATTTCGATTGACTGTACTGGTCGGTGATTCCGCATAATGCCACCTCGAACTGATCCGGAGGTGGCATGCGCAAGACAGTCCTGGTTCTGGTAGAAACCGTCGACGATTACCTGCCCCTGTTGGAGCAGGCTGGCTACCAATTGATGCGTGCCCCCTCACCGCAACTGCGCGCCGAGGCCATTCAGCACCACGCCGATGAAATCGATGCGGTACTCACCCGCGGCCCGCTGGGCCTGACTGCCGCCGAAATCCATAGCCTGCCCAGATTACAGATCATCTGTGTGATCGGCGCCGGCTACGAGCAGGTCGATCTGGCCGCCGCCGCCGCCCGCGGCATCACCGTCACCAACGGTGCCGGGGCCAATGCCAGCGCGGTCGCTGACCATGCCATGGCCTTGCTGTTGGCGCTGTTGCGCGACATTCCCCACGCCGATGCCAGTACCCGACGCGGCGAATGGAACCGGGTGATCAGCCCCTCGGTAAGTGGCAAACGCCTGGGCATTCTCGGTCTTGGTGCGGTCGGGCAGGCCATCGCCAAGCGCGCCCATCTGGGCTTTGACATGCCTATCAGCTACTACAGCCGCACGCCGCGCCAGGATTTGCCCTATACCCGGTACGACAGCCCGCTGCACCTGGCCGAAGCTGTCGACGTCCTGGTCGTCGCCACCCCTGGCGGCGTCAATACCCACCACCTGGTCGATGCCCAGGTGCTCGATGCGCTGGGTGCCGAGGGCTACCTGGTCAACATCGCCCGTGCCAGCGTAGTCGACACCCAGGCGCTGCTTGCCGCGCTGCAGCAGGGCCGACTGGCCGGTGCCGCGCTCGATGTGTTCGATGACGAGCCGCAGGTGCCCGATGCGCTCAAGACCCTCGCCAATACCGTGCTCACGCCGCATGTGGCCGGCCAGTCGCCAGAAGCGGCACGCGACACGGTGACCTTGGTGCTGCGCAATTTACAGGCGTTCTTTGCCGGTGAGCCGGTGCTCACCCCCGTTCTACCTTGACCCATTCGATATCACCGGCACTGCCCGGCCCATAAGGAGCGTTTGCATGCAACTCGAGATCTTCCAGGTCGATGCTTTTTCCGCCGATCCCTTCGGTGGCAACCCGGCAGCGGTGATCCCGCTGGGCAGCTGGCTGCCGGATGACCTGCTGCAGCGCATCGCCGAAGAGAACAACCTGTCGGAAACCGCCTATTTCGTGCGTAACGGCGAGGCCTTCGACCTGCGCTGGTTCACTCCCAGCGTCGAAGTAGATTTGTGCGGCCATGCCACTCTGGCCTCCGCCTATGTACTGTTCGAACATCTAGGCGAGCCGGCCGAAGTGCTGCGCTTCAATACCCGCAGCGGTGAACTGCGGGTCAGCCGGGCTGCCGACGGATTGCTGGCGATGGACTTCCCGGCCAAGCAGCCGGTGGCCATCGACCTGCCAACCGGGCTGTTGGAGGCGCTGGGGCTGAGCAATGCCAGGGCGGTGTATCGCTCGGATGATTACGTGGTGCTGATCGACGACTTGGCGGTGCTTGCCTCGCTGAAACCTGATTTTGTTGCCCTGTCGGCATTCGACGTACGCGGCATCGCGGTAACGGCAGCAGGCCGTGATCATGATTTCGTCACCCGCTGGTTCGGCCCTCGGGTTGGGGTCAACGAAGACCCGGTCACCGGCTCGGCGCATACCTCGCTGGCACCGCTGTGGTCCGCCATGCTCGGCAAGCGCGCATTGACCTGCGAACAAGGCGGGGCGCGCAAAGGGCAGTTGCATTGTGACGTGCCAGGCAATGGCCGGGTGATCATCAGTGGTCGCGCTGCCCTGTACCTGCGTGGGCGGGTGTATTGCTGATCAGGGCGGTGTACTTCACGGCAGGCGAGGTACTCCGCCCGATCGTCTCTAACCGGGCATTACTGGTCCGCGGCAATGTACTGGAAGGTTGCGCTGCCAGTCGCCGTGGTGGGCAGCGTGACCTCGATGATCGGCAGGTCGATGCCGGTTTTGGTGAGGAGGTTCTGCTTGCTCCTGCGTGCTGGGTCCAGCTCCTCTGGTGAGGCATAGCTGCCAGCCACCCCGGGATAGACGCCACACCCGTACCATTCAGTTCGGTTGCCGGTCCAGCCATCCATGGGGAAATGGCACAGAATAGGGAGATCGAGTTTGTCTGGTGGATTGCCGATGATCGGATAAGAGATAAAACCGTTGGGATTGCTCGGTCTCCAGGCGAAGCTCTGCAAGTTGTTGTCCTTGCGCAGGTAGGAAAACGAAACACTGCCTTTCGCCAGGGCTTTAGGACTAGGGTCCCAGGTGTCGTAGCCAGGATCGTAGGTCGTGGCGCGTATGATAACCCCCGAGCAGAGGAATGCCGGCATGCTGTCACTGCCACAGTTTGCCCGGGTGTCGTTGTAACGCCTGGTCAAGGCCTCCGCCGTGGCCGGGCCATTGAGCACGGTGATGGATGGAATGACGGGAGGAACTGTGGGTTCCTGGCTGGTACAAGCGGAGAGCAGCCATATGATCAGTACCAACGCTAGTTTTTTCATCGGGTAATTCTCCCACCCCCCCCCGGTCAATGAGCAGGGGTGCTGCGGTGGTGAAGTTGTGTGGTTTGACCCAGGTTGAAAACAGAATAGGTAGGTGGGTGAACCGCTACAACTGGTAAAAATGCCAGGTTTGCTGCAGTGCTCTTTGCCTACAACAACTGCAACGCTCTGTGCTCGAAGAGCACAGAGCGTTGGTACTTCAAAGTTTTAGTCGCAGTACCTGGGAGAATCTGAATGGCTCATTATTACCACGGTAGATTGTATAGTTGATCAGCACTTCGCGGCCTCTGTTCTCATTTATCCAGGCAGTCGGGATCTGGAAGTATTCAACTTCTCCAGTCTGAAGGTGCTGCTCAGCGGTGTCGCGAGTTATTACCCCGGTCCAGCGCACGCGCCCCGTGTGGTCGGTCTGTTGATCGGGAGAATAAATCGAAACCGCGTAGGAACCCCCTCCTTGATCAGAGAATCGCGGCGGCGGCATGCTCATGCCTTGGCTATCGATGTTCAGGGTGTAGGGTGCTGAGGGAATAGTGTCGTTGACGATATAGTGAATCTTCACCGAATAGCCGATTGCATCGAGTACTTCAAGTCGCGGCACTTTGAAGGTGATTATGCTCGGTGTGTTGACCCGTTGCGGATCACTTCTCCAGGTAAAGAGCGGGCCTTCCCATTGCAGAACGATCGATTGCCCTGGCGCCATGCCCTCATACACCAGTACTTGCACATCGAGGAATTCATCGCGGTAGAAATCAGTCTGAACATTCAGACGTCTGGCGGGGGCCTTCGGAATATACAGATCGCCAGGTATGATTGTGGCTGGCTTGCGCAGTGTCAGGATCAACGGTAGCAACTTGCGAGCAGCTGTTTCGTCCTGGGCCGGATCGAAAGCGATGCTCACCTCGACTGTCAGCGGGGTCTCGTGCTTGAGCTTCTGTAGTTCGCTACGCAACATTGGCCAATCCAGGCCGCCGCCTACCTCCGAGTTGGTCACGGGCTGATTGGATGCGACATAAAAACTGTAAGGTTGTGAGTTGTCGTTTGTACCGCTGACCTTGATCCAGTAGCGCTGTGCCAGGGCAATCAATCGCCAGGGGGCAACGGTAACCTTTGCATTGCCCTGGAATGTTGCCATGTCAAGTATCTTGTCGGGTGCCTCAGGCACCACTGGCAATGGCAAGTGGTCCTGCGACAACACGCCTACCGTCAATTCCAGTGGAAGTGACGGCTTCGGGGGCTGGTCATTGCGCACCACGGCATAGCGCACTTCGATGAGTTTGCCCTGGCTCGCCGCCACCACACTCACTGGCACGCTGAAGTCTACCTGACCAAAGGCACTGCCATTCTTCGGGTCGCTTTCCCAGGTGTCGGCCTGGCTGTTCCCGATCCAGGCCACGGCCATGGTATCGCTGGGCAGCATGCCGTCGTACTTGACTCGCACGGTGGCGCCATCCACCGCGTCGATCGGGTCGAGTGTTCCGGTGGGGGCTTGCAGCACGCTTGGGGCCACGAACTCCTCGCCCGCCTTGCGCCGTACCTGGATTGGCAAGGTGGCCGATGGGGCTGAACCACCGCCAGCCCGCATCACCTGGTAACTGACCGCCACGCTGCTGTTAAGGTTGCCAATGATGTATGGGCTGTAGGCGATGTCGAAGCCGATCGGCGTGCCCAGGTTATCCTCGGTCACATTGATGTCGTCGGTGTAACTGGCCTCAGGTAGTCCGGCCCAGGTCAGGTAAATGCGGTCATTGACGGCCTTGCCCGGGTATTGCGGCACCATCGCCTTGGTACCGTTAGGCACGGCGTCGGGGTCGAGTACGCCATCCGCCTCCACGCCGTTCACACTTGGCGCCGGCAGTTCGGCACCGCCCTGCTCGACGACGTCCAATGTGAGCGGGTAGGAGTCTTCGCCCTTGACCCGGTAATAGGCCTCAAGCGAGCCATTGACCAACGGCAGGAAGAAGGCCCTGGGCACGAGGAAGTCCACCGGGTGACCGGCCTGCCCACCGCTGATGTCCTTGAAATCGTAATGAGAAGAAGGGGCATCATTGGCATCGCGGGCGTTGATGAACAGTTCCAGCTTGTCGCCGCTGGCCGCTCCGGGCCAGGCCGGGACCGTGGCGGTGGCGCCGCCTTGCGGAATGTTCGCAGGGTCCAGCACAGTGCCCAAGGCCTCCCTGATGCTCGGTTCTGGTAATTTCTGGACCTGGCCAATCACCTCGAACGTGGTGCGCCGTGAGTTCTGCACGCCAAGGTTGGAGGTGACGCTGTACTTGACCGCGACGGTGCCACCGGCACTGGCCTTGGCGGTTGCGTTGGGGACCAGGAACTCGACTGGCAGACCGTCGCTGTCGGAATCGATGATCTTCTCATCGGCGTATTCGATAGGACTGCCGGTGGGTGGCCGGACGAACCAGGACAAAGCAACCTCGTCCCCTGGAGCCATGTCGGCATAGACACGCACCCGGATGCGGGCGTCATTGTCGCCGAGCTCTACGAGGTCGAGCTTGCCGCCGACGACGTCGAGCGCGTCTGGCTCGCGCAGCAAGCCGGCGCCGACCTCGACGTCGGGGGTAAATTTGAGCGACCACAGCGACCAGTTATTGACGATGTCGCGAATCTCGTACTCGATGACCACCGGACCTGCACCGGCCTTTTCGATTGTCTCGCGAGGGACGGGAATGGGCACCGGGTTGTTGATTCCCTCCTCCTTGAGCTCATGCTCGATGAAGTAGCCACCCCAGCTGAGCTTGATCTTGTCGCCTTTGGTCATGTTCTGGTAGCTGGGCACGGTGGCGACGATGTTGCCGGCGTTGCTGTCGTCGATCAGTTCCGGCACACCGGTGACGGCCAGCAGGTTCTCGTTGACTTCAGGGGTGGACGGGATCGGGTCGGTGCCGCCGGGTACGTCGGTCTTGACCAGGATGTCCAGTGGGAACGATTTGTATTGGTTGGTGCCGTTGGGACTGGTGACCAGGTAGTGCACCGGCGGCATGCCGTCCTGGATGGCCAGGCTCGGTACATCGAGGGTGATGCTGCCTTGGTCGATATGGCCCTGGTTGACCAGCACGGAATTGGCGGGGCGCTCGTTCCAGAACAGTTCGATGAAGTCGTTGATCTGGATTTGCGGGTAGGCGTTGATCAATACCTGCACCGGAACTGCGGGGTCGGAGATGTCCTTATAGCGAATACCGCCGTTGCTCTCGGCAATCGGGATACGCGGTTTGGGCAGGGTGGGTTCGGGGTCCTGGAAAATACTGATGGGGCGCAGGCTGGCGAGCAGTCGGCTGAGGGCGCTGAGCTTGAAGTGGGTAGTCATGGTGGCTCCTGCAATTTGAGGGACATCGCGAGAAGTGTGCGATGACTTCAGCAAGGTCGAAACTGGTAGAAATGTCAGGTGCCTGACACTCCGTTTTCAACTGGCGTGCACAACCGAATCAAGCCTGCCTCCACTACGCCCTGATGTGGAGGCGTTTGACCGTGGTCATGGTTTGAGGCCGACGACCTCGTAGGAGGTGATGGCGGTCGCGCACATGCCTTGATTCGAGGCGTTGTGCAGCTCCAGCGCCAGGTGCCTGCCGATCAGGCAGCTGTTGGCCGTCCAGTGATAAGCATGAGCGAATGGCCAGCGGCCGCCGAACGCCGCCTTCAACTCATGCGCCTCCTGTTCGCTGGGCAAGCGGGCGCCTTGTGCAGCGACGGCGCTCGACGCGTTGTTCCAGTTCGATTTTGGAAAGCGGTAGACCTTCAGCACGTTACTCACATTGACCGTGTACGCGAGGGTCTGGCCAGTGGCGTCGGTCACGCTGATTTGCGCAGTGCCGTTGCCTTTGGCGGTGACCAGGCCGTACGGGTCCACGGCTGCGACGCCGGGGTTGCTGCTGGCATAGGTGTAGGGCATCTTGCCGCCGCTGGCATGGCGTTCGATTGCATTGCTGCCGGGGGTGTAGACCGGCGCGACGCCTGGGTGGTCAGGAATGAGGTAGGTCTTGCCGGTCAGGGCTACTGTGGTGGCGTCGAGGCCAAGCGGTGGGTCGATGTTATCCGCAGCGATGTAGTCGAAACGGGCCTGTTCGGCAGTGCTCGTGGGCAGGCTGATCCTGATCAGGGGCAGGTCGATGTTGGCCTTGTGGCGGAAGGTCAGGCGATCCTGCCAAGCATCCTTCAGGCCCGCCGGGGTGGTGTAGAAGAACGCCTGGATGGGTAGCTGGGCGGGAATGTTCTGCTCCCAGAGGCCATGTACCAGCTCGTTATGTTCGGTGAAGCGTTTGTCGGTCGGGTTGCCACTGCTCTTGGCCAGCAGGCTCTGGTAGAACGCCGGGCCTGCCAGATGGTTCTGGCTGTCGCGTACGTTGAAGGCACAGATTTTCGTATTGTCACCCCCTTGCTGGGTGTACAACGACGTCCATTGGGCTGCGCTGGTGATGCCCTGCAGTTCACAGGAAACGCTGGTCGGGTTGTTGCCATACTGCCCGCAGCGGTTGCCGACGCGATTGTCGGTCCAGCCATCGATGGGGTAGGAGCACAACACGGCGATGTCGATCTTGTCCGGTGGCGAGGCGAAAATCGGATACAGCACCATGCCGTTCTCGCCGCCCCACGGCATGCGCGCGAATTTGCTGTCCTGGCGCAGGTAGGAGAATGATACCGCGCCGAGTCTCACCGCTGTCGGGCTTGGGTTCCAGGCGTCGTAGCGGGGCGAGTAGGTGGTGGTGCGCAGGATCACGCCGTTGCAGAGGAACGCTGGCCGGCTCGCACTGCCACAGTCTTGCGCAATGTCGCTGTAGCGCTTGGTCAATGCTTCGGCGGTTGCCGGGCCGTCGACAACAGTAAGCGGCGACCCGGATGGGGCTGGAATGGGGGCGGGGGGCTGAACCTGGCTAGAGCAGGCAGACAACAGCAAGGCCAGGGCTACTGCCCAGCCAACGATAGGGGTTGTCATCGCGAGGTCCTTGTATGGCTGCAGTTGCGCAAAGGCATTACGGGGTTAGGCCAGGGCGCCTGGCATAGCTCAGGTCCCTGGCCCGGCCAGCTGTCGTCATAAAGACGGCACTTCCAGCGTTTCGATGTACAGCACCTGGGACACGAGCCATCGCGGCTGATTGGCACGCTGCACGGCATAGTTCAGCCATACAGGCTTGCCACGATTGGCTTCGAACCATGAGTGGTGGATCTCGATCCGAACGGTTCCAGGCTGTCTGACCTCTACCTCCTGGGTATCGACGTAGCTGGTTGCCGAGCTATACAGCCGGCCGCGCACTGTGTCTCCGCTGTTCATGCCGATATAGTCGATCTGCAGTGTGTGGCTACGCTGTGGCAGGCTGGGGCGTTGCAGTGTCAGTAGCTGCGATTGCACCCTGATGTTACGGCTCTGGGAGATCTGCCAATCACCTCCCCCGGGCTTGCGCAGTGCGAAGTTCAGGTCCATGACATTTCCGGCAACGCCATAGAGCATGAACTTGGGCATCGCCACTGTCAGTGGGTGGGGTGGATTGGCGATGGCGACTTCGGGCGCGTCGTAGATGACCTCGCCGAAACGCCCACGCACGCGGACGATATCACCTGCCAGCATGCCCGCCGAGATCGGCACTTGGCAGGTCAGGGTTTCCCCGGAGATGTCGTAGAGCCTGGCGATGGACAGGTATTGGTGTCCAGGATTGTCGTGGTCTGGTTCAGCTTGCGGCAGGCTGGGTGCCTCCCACGCTTTGCGTTGTTGGTTGGACATGGTGGTCTCCTGTTGTGGGTTTCCCTGCCATGGTGCATAGCCATGCGCGCTGTGTAACCTGGCAAAAATGTCAGGTCGGCAGCCGGGCTAGCTATGCAGGTGCAACGTTTTCGCCGCCGTCGCAGCGTAGCGATCAGCGCGAAGTTAGTGGCCGATGCGCTGGCACACCACGCCACGCAAACTTGCCAAACCCATGCATTCCTGAGAAAACGACGCCCCCGAACCACATCTTGGAGTTTTTCCATGAGCAGCGAACTGCAGATCACCGACCTCGTCGAAGGCGACGGCAAAGCCGCCGTCAAAGGCGCCCTGATCACCACCCAGTACACCGGCTGGCTGGCCGACGGCAGCGAGTTCGACTCGTCTTGGGCGCGCGGCAAGCCGTTCCAGTGCGTGATTGGCACCGGCCGGGTGATCAAGGGCTGGGACCAGGGCCTGATGGGCATGCGCGTGGGCGGCAAGCGCAGGCTGCAGGTGCCGGCTCAGCTGGGTTATGGCGAGCGCAGTGTGGGGGCGATCCCGCCGAATTCGGACCTGACCTTCGAGATCGAGCTGCTGGAAGTACTGACACGGGATGACTGAATACGGCCTGCCAGCCGGATCACGCATGGTTAGAGGCCGATGCGGTCGGGGTGGGGTCGCCTCGCCGACGATGAGGCCGCTGCAGGCGTCTATAATTGCAGGCCCATCTCCAGCTGAAGGAACCAGCCATGCCCCTGGAAAAACACGGCACCTGCCTGTGCGGCGCCACCCGCCTTACGGCTATGGTCGACAACACCCATATCAGCGCCTGCCATTGCAGCATGTGCCGCAAATGGACCGGCGGCCCGCTGCTGGTGGTGCATTGCAGTCAGCCACCGGTCATCGAAGGGCGTGCGCACAGCGTCTACGATTCGTCCGATTGGGCGCAGCGGGGGTTTTGCGGCCAGTGCGGCACACATCTGTATTACCGGCTCAAGGCCAACGACTTCCATGCCGTGCCAGTCGGCCTGCTTGACGGTGACCAGGAATGGGCGTTCGACCTGCAGATATTTGTCGAACAGAAACCCGCCTGGTATTGCTTTGCCAACCAGACCAGGGAGCTGACCGGGCAGCAGGCCTTTGAACAGCTCGGCTGATCCAGGTTGCGGACCTGCCTGTGGTGGCCAGGTTGCTGGAAGCACCAAGGCGAAAGGATCGCGAGCAGCATTGCTGCCGGTGCGCTTTTGCAACCCCAGGTTCTTTTGCCTTACACAATTTGGCAACAGCCATTGCCTAACTTGGTTTTGCCAGGGAGCGGCATCCACCTTCAAGGAGGAACCAAACGGGTTCAGGGCACTCTGACCCTCACTCGTTGCCAGGGATGGCATCACTGCAAAGGGTGTCTCGCCACTGGCGAGGCGATGTGGCGGGTAACCCGACTCACTCCGCCATATGGGCCTGCTCTGATGAAGTTACCAACCCTCTTGCGTCGTCGCCACCTGCTGTTGGGCCTGGTGCTCAGCGCCGCCGTGCCGCTGGTGCTGGAGGCTGTCGAAAGCCGGGCGCAACCGGCGGATGGCACGCAAACCCTGGTGTTCCTGCGCCACGCCGAGAAGCCGGAAGAGGGCTTGGGCCAGTTGAATTGCCAGGGCCTCAACCGAGCGCTGGATCTGGCCAGCGTGCTGCCCGAACGCTTCGGCAAGGCCGATTACGTATTTGCCGCCAACCCGTCGCGGCATGTCGAGGAAGGCAGCAAGGAGGAAAGCTACAGCTACATCCGCCCGCTGATGACCATCACCCCCAGCGCCATTCGCCTGGGCCTGCCGGTGAACATCGACTACGGCGCCAACGACACCGAAGCGCTGGCCGAAGAGCTGCTGCGCGACAAGTACCGCAACGCGACCGTCTACACCGCCTGGTCGCACGGCTACCTGCCCGAGTTGATCAACACTGTGGCCGGCAAGGCCCTGGGTGACCAGCGGGTGATCACCGAGGACTGGAACGGTGACGATTTCGATACCCTCTACGTGCTCAAGCTGACCTGGCACGACGGCAAGGCCAGCCTGCTCAGCCGCAACGTGCGCCAGGGGCTGGATGGTCGGGCTCGTGGCTGCCCGACCTGAGCCGCAAGTGATGGGCTGACCGTACCGGCCTGCCCGCGAACAGGCCGGTAAAGGCAAGCCAGGAATCAACGACCGCAGCGCATCGGCCAACCCAGCACCTTCTTCGCCCGCGGCGTGGCATAGGTACGCACCTTGGAGGTACTCAGGCCCATGCGCACCAGTGCTTCGGCAACGGTAACCGCCGCGCTGACGCCATCCACCACCGGCACGCCCGTGCGCAGGCGGATCTGCTCGTCCAGCCCGGCCATGCCACCGCAACCCAGGCAGATCACCTCGGCCTTGTCGTCATGCACGGCGCGTTCGGCCTGTTCGACGATCGCCTCCACGGCGCGCTGCGGGTCGGCCTCCAGTTCCAACACCGCCAAGCCACTGGCGCGCACCGAGGCGCAGCGGTCATACAGCCCGGACAGCTTCAGGCGGTCTTCGATCAGCGGCACGGTGCGGTCCAGGGTGGTCACCACCGAATAGGCGTGGCCCAGGTACATCGCGGTGCTGGCGGCGGCGTCGGTGATGTCCACCACCGGCACGTCCAGCAACTCCTGCAGGCCCTCGCGGCCATGCTCGCCATAGCCAGCCTGGATCACCGCATCGTACGGGCCGTCGTAGGCCAGCACCCGGTCCATCACGGCGATGGCGGCCAGGTAGCTTTCGAAATTGCCTTCCACCGATTCGGCGCCGAACCACGGGGTCAGGCCGATGATTTCGGTGCCGGGCGCGGCCACGCTGCGGGCCTGTTCGGCGATGGCTTCGGTGATGGCTGCGGTGGTATTGACGTTGGCAATCAGGATACGCATGTGTAGCCCTCCCTGGTCAGTGGCTGCTGTGGTCGACGGCGATGCATTCGCCGCTGACGTCGTGGTATTGGCGGTTGCGTGGCGCGATCAGCAGGTACACCGCAGCAGCGATGCCGGCGCCGATCAGCCAGGAGAACGGCGCGATGCCATGGAAGTTGGGCACCAGGGCCAGGACGATGGCCAGCAGTGCGGCCGGCACGAAGGCGGCCACGGCGCGCAGGTTGATGCCCTTGCTGTAGTGGTAGGCCCCGGCCGGGTGCTCGGTGTACAGCTCCGGCACGTTGATGCGGCCTTTGCGCAGCAACCAGTAGTCGGCCATGATCACCCCGTACAGCGGGCCGAGCAGCGCGCCCAGGCCGGACAGGAAGTACACGATTACCAGTGGGCTGTTGTACAGGTTCCACGGCAGGATCAGCACCGCCAGGGTGGCGCTGATCAGCCCGGCACGGCGGAAGTTCAGGTGACGCGGCGCCAGGTTGCTGAGCACGAAGGCCGGCGCGACGAAGTTGGCCATGATGTTCACCGCCACGGTGACGATCAGGAAGGCCAGGCAACCGAGCACCAGGAACGGCGTGCTGGGGATGCTGGCGACGATCTGCGTCGGGCTGTCGATGATCTGGCCGTTGATCTGGAACTGCGCACCGCACAGCACCACGGTGATCATGGCGAACACCAGGATGTTCACCGGCAGGCCCCAGAAATTACCCACGCGAATGGTCTTGCGGCAGGGCGAGGAGCGGGCGAAGTCGCAGAAGTTCAGCACCAGGGTGCCGTAGATCGCCAGCCACAAGGCGCCGCCGGCAAAGATGTTGCGCCACATCTCGTAGCCGCTCAGCGGCGCGGCCACCGACCAGGCGATGCGCGCGTCGGCCTGGACGTACATGAACACCGCCAGGGCGGCAACCGTCAGCAGGATCACCGGGCCGGCGAAGGCCTCGTAGCGGCGCACCATTTCCATGCCGTAGGCAAGGATCACCAGCTGCACCAGCCAGATCGACACGAAGCACACCCAGCCCAGGCTCGACAGGCCGAGAATGCTGTCATGGTCGTAGGCGGCCAGGTGCGGCCACACGGCAGTCAGCAGCACCCGCAGCACCACCGATGCCAGGTAGGTCTGGATGCCGAACCAGGCGATGGCGATGACCGCGCGGATCAGTGCCGGGATCTGCGCGCCGTGGATGCCGAAGGCGATGCGGCTGATGACCGGGAATGGCACGCCGGTTTTCTGCCCCATGTAGCCGGACAGGTTCATGAAGAAGTACACCAGCGCTGCGCCGATGGCCAGCGACAGCAATATCTGCCAGCCACCCAGGCCGAGGGCGAACAAGCCCATGGCGAACGAGTAGTTGGCGATGTTGTGCACATCGTTGGTCCACAGCGCAAAGATACTGTAGCGGCCCCAGCGGCGGCCGTGGAGGCGCGTCGGGGCGAGGTCGCGATTATGCAGGCGTGGGCTCAAGGCCAGTGTCGGCTGACTGTCGGCAAGTGGCGAGGCGGGGTGGGTGCTGGCGACGGATAGTTCAGGGGCAAGGTCGAGGCTGCTACTCATTCCGGCGGGCTCCTGATGCACGTGGACTGCGATGAGCGGGCATGCGCACGGGCTCGCCATCTCGTCGGTGCAGCGTTGGCATCACTGGGTTCAGGGCGCGGCGGCCACTGTTGGGGCGGCGTCGCGGGTTCTTGTGTATTTATGTTTTGTTCAACTTGTATACAAAACACGAACACACAAAAGCGAGTTCCGTGCCATAGGAGAACCAACTAGGCGGATGCCACTATTTTGAATCTGTCGTTACCGCCGATAACTTTATGAAATGCGTCAAATATAAATTGACCAATTGAACAGGTTTAAATTTTTCGCGTACTGTTTAGTTGATCGATTGGTCAAACTTTAAGGTGGGCATGGTGTAACGTATTGGGGCGCTGAATTGGAAAGTGCACACAAAAATGGCACTTATGGTGACATTCTTGTGTACAAAAAATAGTCGGCTTTTTTCTGAGCCGGCCTTTTCTCAGGTTTGCCTGCGGAGCGGTCGGCTCAGACTTGGCTCAATCCATCGGCGGCAGCCGCCGTTTCACCGGGCTTTTCTTGATGATTGCGGTATTGGTTTCGGCCAGCGTGTTAAGCCGGTCAAGAAGGGTATCCAGCTGCTCCATCGAACGCACATGCAGGCGGGCGATGAAGCAATCCTCGCCAGTGACTTTGTCGCACTCGGTGAACTCAGGGATGGCGATGATCTGCCGCTCCACCTCCTGCAACTGCCCGGGCAGCGGGCGGATGCGCACGATCGCCTGCAACTGGTAGCCGAATGCGCGTGGGTCGACCTCCACGGTGTAACCACGCAACACGCCGCGCTCTTCCAGGCGGCGCAAGCGTTCACTGACGCTGGGGGCAGACAACCCGCTGATCTGCGCCAAGGCCTTGAGCGAACGGCGTGAGTCTTCCATCAGTGCATTGATCAGCAATTGGTCGATGGCATCGGTCATGGTTACCTCATAAGGTCGTTCGGGTGATTTGCCTTGATAGTAAAGGTAGCTCGGCCAATCTACCTTCGATATCCGCTGGAAGGCGTCCCAAAAACATTTGCATACTGTCGCCATCATCGACAGGAGGTGTGAAATGGACAGTTCGTTGCGCCGTGGTTCGCTGGAAATGGTCGCCGCCATGCTGATTTCCGGGACCATCGGCTGGTTCGTGCTGGTGTCTGGCCAGCCGGTGCTCGAAGTGGTGTTCTGGCGTTGCGTGTTCGGTGCAGTGACCTTGCTGGCCATCTGCGCAGGCTTTGGCTTCTTGCGGCCGGGCGTGATCAGCCGCACGGCATTTCTACTGGCGATTGCCAGCGGTGTGGCGATCGTCGGCAACTGGGTGCTGTTGTTCGCATCCTACTCGCGGGCATCTATTGCCATCGGCACGGCGGTGTATAACGTGCAGCCGTTCATGCTGGTGGGGCTGGCGGCCGTGTTCCTGGGCGAAAGGATCACCCTGGCCAAGGTCACCTGGCTGAGCGTGGCGTTCCTCGGCATGCTGGCGATCGTCAGTGCCCATGGCAGCGGGCAGGGGGGTGGTGACGACTATCTGCTGGGCATTGCCCTGGCGCTGGGGGCGGCCTTCCTGTATGCCATCGCGGCACTGATCATCAAACGCCTGAGCGGCACCCCACCGCACCTGATCGCGTTGATCCAGGTGGCTACCGGCGCGCTGTTGCTGGCGCCCTGGGTCGAGCTGGGCGGGTTGCCGGGCGAAGTGCCGGCGCTGGCCAGCCTGGTGACCTTGGGCATGGTGCACACGGGCTTGATGTATGTGCTGCTGTACAGCGCCATCCAGCGCTTGCCGACGGCGTTGACCGGGGCGCTGTCGTTCATCTATCCGATTGCGGCGATATTGGTCGACTGGGTGGCCTTTGGGCATCGTCTGGCACCGCTGCAATGGCTGGGGGTGGCGCTGATCCTGCTGGCGGCGGCGGGGATGCAGCAGGGCTGGTGGTTCCGGCCTGTGCGGGTGGTGGCCGAGGAATGAGGGAGGAGGCGGGCAAACCCGCTTCCAGGCCGGCACAGCCCCTGTGGGCGCGTGTTTACCCGGGAACGGGCGCGCAAGGTAGAATGCCGCTTTTTTCCAGCTTGCGACCCCTGATGACTTCGCCAATCCAGACTCTTGAGCAACACCTGCTCACTGCCCTCGACCCTGCCCCGCAGGAAACCCGCCGCCTGTTCCACGGCCGTGGCCGCTGCTGGGCGGGCCTGGAGCAGGTCACCGTCGACTGGCTGCAGGGTGTACTGTCGGTGGCGCTGTTCCGCGAGCCGCCCGCAGGCCAGCTGGCCGAACTGGAAGCCATGTTGCGCAGCCTCGCCGAGCGCCCACAATGGAACGGCCAGGCCATCCTCATCCAGCACCGTTACCTGCCCGACAGCCCAGGCCAGTGGCTACTGGGCGAGCCGTGCCAGCAACGCGAAGTGATCGAAGATGGCCTGACCTACCTGCTGGACCTGGGCGTGCGGCAGAACAACGGCCTGTTCCTCGACATGCGCTATGGCCGACGTTGGGTGCGTGAGCAGGCGGCGGGCAAGCGCGTGCTGAACCTGTTCGCCTATACCTGCGGTTTTTCGGTGGCGGCGATTGCCGGCGGCGCCGAGCAGGTAGTGAACCTGGACATGGCCAAGTCGGCATTGGCGCGTGGGCGCGACAATCATCGACTGAATGGCCATGACCCGTCGCGCGTGGCATACCTGGGGCACGAGCTGTTCAAGTCGTGGGGCAAGGTGCGCAAGTACGGGCCTTATGACCTGATCATCATCGACCCGCCGACCTTCCAGCGCGGCAGCTTCGTGCTGACCCAGGACTACGCGAAGATCCTGCGGCGCTTGCCGGAGCTGTTGAACCAGGGCGGCACGGTGCTGGCGTGCGTGAACGACCCAGGGATCGGGCCGGAGTTTCTGATCGAGGGCATGGCGCAGCAGGCGCCGTCGCTGGCGTTTGTCGAGCGGCTGGAGAACCCGCCCGAGTTTCCCGATGTTGACCCGGCGGGCGGGCTGAAGGCCTTGGTGTTCTGCCAGGTCTGAGGTTGCCTGCGCTGGCCGGCGACAGGGCCGGCCAGGCCTGCAGCCTTTACTGATTGGTGTAGATCTGGTCGAACACGCCACCATCATTGAAGTGGGTCTTCTGCACGGTGCGCCAGTCGCCGAAGGTCTTCTCCACCGACAGGAAGTCCACTTTCGGGAAGCGGTCGGTGTACTTGGCCAGTACCGTTGCATCGCGCGGGCGCAGGTAGTTCTGCGCGGCAATTTCCTGGGCCGCTGGCGACCACAGGTATTTCAGGTATTCCTCGGCCACCGCCTGGGTGCCTTTGCGCGCCACGACCTTGTCGACCACGCTGACCGGCGGCTCGGCTTCGGCCGATACGCTCGGGTAGACCACTTCGAACTGGTCGCGGCCGAATTCGCGGGCGATCATCTCGGCTTCGTTCTCGAAGGTCACCAGCACATCACCGATCTGGTTGGTCATGAAAGTGGTGGTCGCGGCGCGGCCACCGGTGTCGAGCACAGGCGCCTGCTTGAACAGCTTGCCGACGAAGGCCTTGGCCTTGTTCTCGTCGCCGCCTTGCTTGAGTACATAGCCCCAGGCCGACAGGTAGGTGTAGCGGCCGTTACCCGAAGTCTTCGGGTTGGGCACGATCACCTGCACGCCGTCCTTGAGCAGGTCGGGCCAGTCCTTCAGGGCTTTCGGGTTGCCCTTGCGCACGATGAACACGGTGGCCGAGGTGAACGGCGCGCTGTTGTTCGGCAGGCGGCTCACCCAGTTGTCCGGCACCAGCTTGCCGTTGTCGGCCAGGGCGTTGATGTCGGTGGCCATGTTCATGGTGATGACGTCGGCCGGCAAACCGTCGATCACTGCGCGCGCCTGCTTGCTCGAGCCGCCGAAGGACATCTGCACGTTGACCTTCTCGTTGTGCTCGGCTTCCCAGTGCTTCTGGAAGGCCGGGTTGTAGTCCTTGTAGAAGTCGCGCATCACGTCGTAGGAGACATTGAGCAGGGTGGGGGCGGCCTGGGCCAGGTTGCCCAGGGCAAGGCCTGCGGCGAGCAGCGAGGCGGTGAAGAGTTTTTTCACGTTGCTTCCTTGTTATCGAGAAGGTATTGGCAATTTGCCTGCGACTATAGCGGGCAGGTCCGTGGCGGTTAAAGAACAAAAAACACTTTGGTTATGCTTCTGCCAGCTCTGGCGACAGGGCCGGAACAGGCAACATCATTGTTTGGGAAACAGCGCATTGCCGCAGCGGGAACAGAACGCTGCCGCAGGTTCATGGCTCTTCTTGCTGCAGGTCGGGCAGTCGTGTTGCACCTGCTCCCCGCGCATGGCATTGGCCAGTTCGGCGGTGAATATCCCGGTCGGCACGGCAATGATCGAATAACCGATGATCATCACCAGCGAGGAAATCACCTGCCCCAGCGGGGTCTTCGGCACGATATCGCCAAAGCCCACGGTGGTCAGGGTGACGATGGCCCAGTAGATACCTTTGGGAATGCTGGTGAAGCCGTGCTGCGGCCCCTCGATCACGTACATCAGGGTGCCGAACACGGTCACCAGGGTGGAGACGGTGACCAGGAACACGATGATCTTCTGCTTGCTGCCGCGCAGTGCGTCGATCAGGTAATGCGCCTGCTTGAGGTACGGGCTGAGCTTGAGCACGCGGAAAATCCGCAGCATCCGGATCACGCGGATGATCAGCAGGTACTGGGCGTCGCTGTAGTACAGGGCGATGATCCCCGGCAAGATCGCCAGCAGGTCGACCAGGCCGTAGAAGCTGAAGGCATAGCGCAGCGGCCTGGGCGAGCAGTACAGGCGGGTGAGGTACTCGGCCAGGAAGATCGCGGTGAAGCCCCACTCGATGGCGGCCAGCAGGCCGGCGTAGCCCTGGTGTACTTCGTCGATGCTATCGAGGATGACCGTGACCAGGCTGGCCAGGATGATCAGCAGGAGGATCTTGTCGAAGCGTCTTCCAGCCACGGTGTCGGTCTGGAAGACGATGACGAAGAGCCGCTCGCGCAGGCTCGCGGGGTTGTTCATGGGCTCGTTCCAAAATGGCGATGGGCTGAGCCTAGGGGTTGCCTTTCAGCTGTGCAAGCGGCTGGCGTTGCGCTGCCTGGGTTGGGCCAGGTGGCTGCCCAGGTGCATCAGCCAGCAGGCGGTGACGAAGGGCGTGGTCAGGCCGGGCAGCGGCAACCATTTGAACAGGGGTTGCATCAGCACGGCGAGGACGATGGCCAACAACGTCACCCAGGGCTTTTCGCCTTGCCTGCTGAAGGCCAGTGCCGCCAGTGCCGCGTTGAAGCCGTACAGGCCCAGCCACGCAGACTGTGCCTGGTCAGTGAGCAGCCCCAGGCCGCCGCCGATGGCCGAACCGAGCACTGCCCACAGGGCGGCATAGGGGTTGGCAATGAACATGCCGACGATGATCAGCAGGCCGGCCAGCGGCTGGTCGAGCAGGAAGATCTGCCCCACACCGCGCGCCAGGGCATACAGTGGGTCGGCTTCGACGAAGCCAGCGGGCGCGGGCGTGGCGATCAGCAGGGTGACCCAGCCGAGCAGCACGAAGGGGGCGGTGTAGGCAACCAGTAGCTTGCCGCCACGCTTGCGCCATTGGTGGGTGATGATGCTGGACAGGCCACCGGCGGCGATGATCAGCGGTGGCAGGATGGCCGACCAGGGCAGCACGGCGCTGATCAAGATGCCGATCAGCACGCCGTTGTAGCTGTACAAGCCGGCCTGGCGATCGGCGCGGTCGTAGCCGCGGGCCTGGGCGGTGAGCAGCCCGGCGAGGGCGCCGAGCAAGGCGCCACCAACCAGGTTGGGCGCAGTGAGCAGGATAGCCAGCAGGCAGCACAGGCCGCACGCGGGGTTGCGCAGCAGCAGCACCTGGCTGAAGCCGTTGAGCAGCGCCGTGGCCCAGTCGGGGCACGGGTTGACGAAATTCTTGGTGTACATCGGGGCAGTCAGTGAGGTTGATGGGGAGCGGTGGGCCTCTTTGGGCCTCGGGTTTTCCGCAGTTGTGTGCGACACCACCGACCCTGTGGGAGCGGGCGTGCCGCGAATGCGTCAGCTCAGGCAACATCGTTGTCCCTGCTGGCCTCTTCGCGGGCACGCCCGCTCCCACAGGAGAGATGCGCTGATTCAGATCAAGGTCTCGATCCGCAGCGTATTGGTCGACCCCGGCTTGCCGAACGGCACACCGGCGGTGATCAGCAGCGTGTCGCCACGGCTGGCCATGCCTTGCGCCTGGGCAATTTCCAAGGCAGTCGAAACCACCTCGTCCACCTGGCGCAGGCGGTCATTGACCACCGAGTGCACGCCCCACGCCACGCTCAGGCGGCGCGCGGTGTTCAGGTTCGGCGTCAGGTTGAGGATCGGTGCCCGCGGGCGCTCGCGCGCAGCTCGCAAGGTCGAGGCGCCCGACTCGCTGTAGTTGACCAGCACCGCCACCG
Source organism: Pseudomonas sp. Marseille-Q3773 (assembly GCF_916618955.1). NCBI lineage: Bacteria > Pseudomonadati > Pseudomonadota > Gammaproteobacteria > Pseudomonadales > Pseudomonadaceae > Pseudomonas > Pseudomonas sp. Marseille-Q3773. The sequence goes on along the minus strand of NZ_OU745390.1, from coordinate 2,696,921 downwards.
GCAGGATGCCGCTGATTCGGCGGATCGCGCAGCTGATGGCGTCCGACACGGTGGCTTCGGCCTTCGGCCGGCCCACGTCGAGCTGGGCCTGGTAGTCCGGGCCATTCTCCACCTGGCGGATGATCTTGCTCATCATCTGCACGGCTTCCAGCGGGTAGTCACCGGAAGCGGTCTCGGCCGACAGCATCACCGCATCGGCACCTTCGGCCACGGCATTGGCCACGTCGGTGACTTCGGCGCGGGTCGGGGCTGGCGAGAAACGCATGGATTCGAGCATCTGGGTGGCCACCACCACCGGTTTGCCCAGCTGGCGGCAGGTACCGATGATGCGCTTCTGGATCTGCGGCACGCTTTCCGCCGGCACTTCCACGCCAAGGTCACCACGGGCCACCATGATCGCGTCGGACAGCTCGGCGATGGCTTGCAGTTGCTCGACCGCCGAGGGTTTCTCGATCTTTGCCATCAGGTAGGCGCGGTCACCGATCAGTTGGCGTGCTTCCGTGATGTCTTGCGGGCGCTGGACGAACGACAGGGCCACCCAGTCCACACCCAGTTCCAGGCCGAAGGCCAGGTCGCGGCGGTCTTTCTCGGTGAGCGGCGAAAGGTCGAGTACCGCTTGCGGCACGTTGACCCCCTTGCGGTCGGACAGCTCGCCACCGGCGAGCACTTCGGTGTCGATGGCGTCGCTGTGCTTGGCGGTGACGCGCAGGCGCAGCTTGCCGTCGTCGAGCAGCAGGTCCATGCCTGGCTCGAGCGCGGCAATGATTTCGGGGTGCGGCAGGTTCACCCGGCGGCTGTCGCCCAGGGCCTTGTCCAGGTCCAGGCGCAGGGCCTGGCCGCGTTGCAGCTGGACCTTGCCTTCGGCAAAGCGGCCGACGCGCAGCTTCGGCCCTTGCAGGTCCATGAGAATGCCCAGCGGGTAGTTCAGTTGCTGCTCGACTTCGCGAATCCACTGGTAGCGCAGCGCGTGGTCGGCGTGTTCGCCGTGGCTGAAGTTGAGGCGGAAGATGTTCACCCCGGCTTCGACCAGTTGGCGGATGTCGTCGATGCCTTTGATCGCAGGGCCGAGGGTGGCGAGGATCTTCACTTTTTTATCAGGCGTCATGATTGGGCAGTCTCGAGAATCAGGATGGCGCGGAAGTCGTTGACGTTGGTGCGGGTTGGCTCGGTGACGATCAGCGCATCCAGCGCGGCGAAGTAGCCGTAGCCGTTGTTGTTGTCCAGCTCGTCGCTGGCCGACAGGCCCAGCGCTTCGGCGCGGGCGTAGCTGCCCGGGGTCATGAAGGCGCCAGCGTTTTCTTCCGAGCCATCGATGCCGTCGGTGTCGCCGGCCAGGGCATACACCCCTGGCAGGCCCTTGAGGTTTTCGGTCAGGCTGAGCAGGAATTCGGCGTTGCGCCCGCCACGGCCATTGCCACGTACGGTGACGGTGGTTTCGCCGCCAGAGAGGATCACGCACGGCGCCTTCAGCGGCTGGCCATGCTGGACGATCTGCCGGGTGATGCCGGCATGCACCTTGGCCACTTCGCGCGACTCGCCTTCCAGGTCGCCGAGGATCAGCGGGCTGAACCCGGCCTGGCGGGCCTTGACTGCAGCGGCCTCGAGCGACTGCTGGGGCTTGGCGATCAGCTGGAAGTGGCTGCGGGCCAAGGCCGGGTCATCGGCCTTGACGGTTTCCGAGGCTGGGTTGTTGAGCCAGTCGGTGACCGCTTTGGGGGCCTCGATGTTGTAGCGCTTGAGGATGGCCAGGGCATCGGCCGAGGTGCTCGGGTCGGCCACGGTGGGGCCGGACGCGATCACCGTGGCGAGGTCGCCCGGTACATCGGAAATGGCATAGGTATAGACCGTGGCTGGCCAGCAGGCCTTGGCCAGGCGGCCGCCCTTGATCGCCGAGAGGTGTTTGCGCACGCAGTTCATCTCGCCGATGGTGGCGCCGGACTTGAGCAGCGCCTTGTTGATCTGCTGCTTGTCGGCCAGGGTCAGGCCCTCGGCAGGCAGGGCCAGCAACGCCGAGCCACCGCCAGACAGCAGGAAGATGACGCGGTCGTCTTCGCCGAGGTTGCTGACCATGTCCAGCACGCGCCTGGCCACGGCCAGGCCGGCGGCATCGGGGACCGGGTGGGCGGCTTCGACCACTTCGATCTTCTGGCAGTTGGCGCCATGGCCGTAGCGGGTGACGACCAGGCCGGAGACTTCGCCCTGCCAGCTTTTCTCGACCACTTCGGCCATGGCGGCGGCAGCCTTGCCGGCGCCGATGACGATGACCCGGCCGCTTCGGTCGGCGGGCAGGTAGGGTTCGAGGACTTGGCGCGGGTGGGCGGCGGCGATGGCTGTGTCGAACAGCTCGCGGAGAAGTTGTTGCGGATCGACCGACATGGCAGGCTCCCAGTTTATTGTTGTTCTGCACAATCAAGAACGCCCCTGGAACTGCCTCCGTGCAGGCCGAACCAGGGGCGGGTGTTGCTCGGGTTCACCGCTGAGACTGTGGTCGCAGGTTCAGCGGTGTTGGCCGCATCGCGGATGAATCTGCACCAATAGGACGATAGGTCCGTTCATTGCGATCGGATCAACCTGTAGGAGTGGGTTCATGCGCGAAGGGCCGGTACAGGTTTACTTGTCGTCGCGGATCGAGAAGTTGGCCATGTGCTCCAGGCCTTTGATCAGCGCCGAGTGGTCCCAGTTGCCGCCGCCCAGGGCCTGGCAGGTGTTGAACACTTGCTGGGCATTGGAGGTGTTGGGCAGGTTGATGCCCAGTTCCTTGGCGCCTTGCAGGGCCAGGTTGAGGTCCTTCTGGTGCAGGTTGATGCGGAAGCCTGGGTCGAAGGTGCCCTTGATCATGCGCTCGGCATGCACTTCGAGGATCTTCGACGAGGCGAAGCCACCCATCAGCGCTTCACGCACCTTGGCCGGATCGGCGCCATTCCTGGCGGCGAACAGCAGGGCTTCGGCCACGGCCTGGATGTTCAGCGCAACGATGATCTGGTTGGCCACCTTGGCAGTCTGGCCGTCGCCGTTGCCACCCACGCGGGTGATGTTCTTGCCCATGGCTTCGAACAGCGGCAGGGTGCGCTCGAAGGCCTTCGGGCAGCCACCGACCATGATGCTCAGGGTCGCGGCCTTGGCACCCACTTCACCACCGGATACCGGGGCGTCCAGGTAGGCAGCGCCAGTGGCCTTGATCTTCTCGGCGAAGGCTTTGGTCGCGGTCGGCGAGATCGAGCTCATGTCGATCACTACCTTGTTCGGGCCCACGCCTTCGGCCACGCCGTTTTCACCGAACAGGACGCTTTCGACCTGGGGGGTGTCCGGCACCATGATGATGATGAACTCGGCTTCCTGGGCCACTTCCTTCGGGTTGGCCAGGGCCACTGCGCCAGCGGCGATCAGGTCGGCCGGGGCCGCGTCGTGGTGGGTGGAAACGAAGATGCTGTGACCTGCCTTCTGCAGGTTCTGCGCCATGGGCTTGCCCATGATGCCGGTGCCGAGGAAACCGATTTTAGCCATGAGAATGTGCCTCTTTGTATTTGTGATATCTCAAGCGAGCCTTGGCCCCCCTGTGGGAGCGGGCTTGCCCGCGAAGCAGACAACTCGGTGGGTGGCACCGGCTTCGCCGGTGTTCGCGGGCACGCCCGCTCCCACAGTGTTCCGCGTTGTTTCTTAAATTGCGTTATGGGTCTTCAGCCAGCCCAGGCCAGCTTCGGTGGTGGACAGCGGCTTGTACTCCGCGCCCACCCAGCCTTGGTAGCCGATACGGTCCAGGTGCTCGAACAGGAAGCGGTAGTTGATCTCGCCGGTACCTGGCTCGTTGCGGCCGGGGTTGTCGGCCAGCTGGATGTGGTTGATCAGCTTCAGGTTGGCTTCCATGGTCCGCGCCAGGTCACCTTCCATGATCTGCATGTGGTAGATGTCGTACTGCAGGAACAGGTTGTCGCTGCCCACTTCGGCCTGGATTTCCAGGGCCTGTTTGGTGGTGTTCAGGTAGAAGCCGGGGATGTCGCGGGTGTTGATCATTTCCATGACCAGGCGGATCCCGGCGGCTTTCAGCTTGTCGGCGGCGTAGCGCAGGTTCTCCACGAAGGTCTTGCGCACGGTGGCGCAGTCCGGGCCTTGTGGGCGAATGCCGGCCAGGGCGTTGACCTGGGTGTTGCCCAGCACCTTGGCGTATTCGATGGCCTTGTCGACACCAGCGCGGAACTCCTCGACGCGGTCCGGGTGGCAGGTGATACCGCGCTCGCCTTTGGCCCAGTCGCCGGCCGGCAGGTTGAACAGCACCTGGGTCAGGCCGTTGGCCTGCAGCTGCTGCTTGATCTCGGCGGCGCTGTAGTCATACGGGAAGAGGTATTCGACGCCGCTGAAACCAGCATCGGCGGCAGCTTTGAAGCGGGCCAGGAAGTCCTGCTCGGTGAACAGCATGGACAGGTTGGCAGCGAAGCGAGGCATGGTGTGTCTCCTTGCGGTGAAGGCCCCCGGCGCCCCTGCAACAGGGGCCGGCGCGGGGGCGTCAGGCGATCAGTCGAGCAGCGAGATGGCGGTTGGCGCGTCGTTGCCGACCAGGGCCAGGTCTTCGAATTCGTTGACCGCGTTGATCTCGGTGCCCATGGAAATGTTGGTCACGCGCTCGAGAATCACTTCGACCACCACCGGCACGCGGAACTCTTCGGCCATCTTCTGCGCCTTGAGCAGGGCAGGGGCGATGTCTGCCGGCTCGAACACGCGGATGGCCTTGCAGCCCAGGCCCTCGACCACGGCAACATGGTCGACGCCGTAGGTGGCGGCGTCGGTGGCGTTGATGTTCTCGAACGCCAGTTGTACACAGTAATCCATGTCGAAGCCACGTTGCGCCTGACGGATCAGGCCCAGGTAGGCGTTGTTCACCAGCACGTGCACATACGGCAGGTTGAACTGCGCGCCCACCGCCAGCTCTTCGATCATGAACTGGAAGTCGTAGTCACCCGACAGCGCGACCACCTTGCGTTTCGGGTCGGCCTTGACCACGCCCAGGGCAGCAGGGATGGTCCAGCCCAGCGGGCCGGCCTGGCCGCAGTTGATCCAGTGGCGTGGCTTGTACACGTGCAGGAACTGCGCACCGGCGATCTGCGACAAGCCGATGGTGCTGACGTAGCAGGTGTCCTTGCCGAACACCTGGTTCATTTCTTCGTAGACGCGCTGCGGCTTGACCGGCACGTTGTCGAAGTGGGTCTTGCGCTGCAGGCTGGCCTTGCGTTGCTGGCAGTCTTCCAGCCAGGCCTTGCGGCACTTCAGCTTGCCTGCGGCGTTCCACTCGCGGGCCACTTCGAGGAACACGTCCAGCGCCTTGCCGGCGTCGGAAACGATACCCAGGTCGGGGGTGAACACGCGGCCGATCTGGGTCGGTTCGATGTCGACGTGGATGAACTTGCGGCCTTCGGTGTAGACGTCGACCGAGCCGGTGTGGCGGTTGGCCCAACGGTTACCGATGCCGAACACCAGGTCGGATTTCAGCAGGGTGGCGTTGCCATAGCGGTGCGAGGTCTGCAGACCGACCATGCCGACCATCTGCGCGTGGTCGTCGGGGATGGTGCCCCAGCCCATCAGGGTCGGGATGACCGGCACACCGGTCAGTTCGGCGAACTCGACCAGCTTGTCGCTGGCGTCGGCATTGATGATGCCACCACCAGCGACCAGCAACGGGCGCTCGGCGTCATTGAGCAGGGCCAGGGCTTTTTCGGCCTGTACGCGGGTGGCGGACGGCTTGTGCACGGGCAGCGGTTCGTAGGCGTCGATGTCGAATTCGATCTCGGCCATCTGCACGTCGAACGGCAGGTCGATCAGTACCGGGCCTGGGCGGCCGGTACGCATTTCATAGAAGGCTTTCTGGAACGCATAAGGCACCTGGCCCGGTTCCAGAACGGTAGTGGCCCACTTGGTCACCGGCTTGACGATGTTGGTGATGTCGACTGCCTGGAAGTCTTCCTTGTGCAGGCGCGCGCGCGGCGCCTGGCCGGTGATGCAGAGGATCGGGATGGAGTCGGCCGAGGCACTGTACAGGCCGGTGACCATGTCGGTGCCGGCCGGGCCGGAGGTACCGATGCACACGCCGATGTTGCCCGGGTTGGCGCGGGTGTAACCCTCGGCCATGTGCGAGGCGCCTTCGACGTGGCGAGCGAGGACGTGATCGATGCCACCGACTTTCTTCAGGGCCGAGTACAACGGGTTGATGGCAGCCCCCGGGATGCCGAACGCGGTATCTACACCTTCACGGCGCATGACCAGAACGGCTGCATCGATTGCTCTCATTTTGCTCATGGTTTGTGCCTCATCGATTTTGTAATTGTATACAACTTGCTTTGCGTCAGAGTGTATTCATGGCTGACCGCTCAGGTCAACGGGTTTTCGTCGGCAGTGGATGCTTTCGTTCGAGCGCCCAAGAAAACAGGCGTTTGCGTCATCGCATACGATCGTTTCAAAATATTGTATACAAAAAATCAGCTCGTTGTGTTCTATTGGTCCTATTGTTTTCAACTGCCCTCAGGGCTTCTCACAACAAGAAGAGGACCTTTCCATGAACGCTTTGAACCTGAAAGTCGCGGTCAGCCTAGTGAATGCCGCGCTGGCGGCGGGCCGCAAGATCAATGCTGCACCGCTGACCGTGGCGGTGCTGGATGCCGGCGGCCACCTGCTGGCGCTGCAACGTGAGGACGGTGCCAGCCTGATCCGCCCGCAAGTGGCTACCGGCAAGGCCTGGGGCGCGATTGCGCTGGGCAAGGGCTCGCGCTTGCTGGCACTGGATGCGCAGCAACGGCCAGCCTTCTTTGCCGCGCTGAACGGCTTGGGTGAGCGGCCGGTGGTGCCGGCGCCGGGTGGTGTGCTGGTGCGTGATCAGGACGGCAAGGTGCTGGGGGCGGTGGGGATCAGCGGCGATACTTCGGATATCGACGAGCAGTGTGCGATCAGTGCGATCGAGGAGGTGGGGTTGACGGCGGATGCCGGGGTAGCAGCCTGATTCTCTATGGCCTGTTCCGGCCTATTCGCGGGTGAACCCGCTCCCACAGGATCATCACAGGCTTGAAGCTCGTGGTGTCCCTGTGGGAGCGGGTTCACCCGCGAAGAAGCCAGCGCCGAGGGTCAGGCCACCTCGGGCTCACAACCCTTGAGCACCATGCGGATGATGGTTTCGGCTGCCGCGTCATAATCACTGTCGGCGAGCTTGGCCTTGCCGGTGACCGCCGAAATCTGCCAGTCGAAATCGGCATAGGTCTGGGTGGCTGCCCAGATGCTGAACATCAGGTGATGCGCGTCGACATGGGCGATAAGCCCGCGGTCGATCCAGCGCTGGATGCATTCGATGTTGTGCCGGGCCTGCTCGTTCAGCTGCGCCACCTGGTTCGGCGACAGGTGCGGGGCACCGTGCATGATCTCGCTGGCGAACACCTTGGACGCATGCGGCAGGTCGCGCGAAATGCGGATCTTCGAGCGAATGTAGGCACTCAGCACTTCTTTCGGGTCACCGTCGGCATTGAACGGGGTCGACGCCTGCATGATCGGCGCGATGATGCTTTCCAGCACCTCGCGGTAGAGGTTGTCCTTGGACTTGAAGTAGTAATACACGTTCGGCTTGGGCAGGCCGGCCTTGGCCGCGATATCGCTGGTCTTGGTGGCGGCGAAGCCCTTGTCGGCGAATTCCTCGCTGGCCGCGCGCAGGATCAGTTCCTTGTTGCGCTCGCGAATGGTGCTCATGGTCAGGGATCTTCCTCGTGTCTGGCCACCTCTAAGAGGGATCGGGCATGGTAGCACCGGGCTCGACGGGGGCTCAAGGCAGCGGCTTTGCGCTAGAATCGGCAGCATTCATTCATCCGGAAGCAGACAAACATGGCAGGAAGCAGTCTACTGGTACTGATCGACGACATCGCCACGGTGCTCGATGACGTCTCGCTGATGACCAAGGTAGCGGCAAAAAAGACCGCAGGTGTGCTGGGCGATGACCTGGCGCTGAACGCCCAGCAGGTCACCGGCGTGCGTGCCGACCGCGAATTGCCGGTGGTGTGGGCGGTGGCCAAGGGGTCGTTGGTGAACAAGGCCATCCTGGTACCGGCGGCGCTGTTGATCAGTGCGTTCATTCCCTGGGCGGTGATACCGCTGCTGATGCTCGGCGGTGCCTACCTGTGCTTCGAGGGCTTCGAGAAGCTCGCGCACAAGTTCCTGCACAGCAAGGCAGAGGACGAGGCGCAGCAAGAGGCCCACAAGGAAGCTGTGGCGGACGCCAAGGTCGACCTGGTGGCATACGAGAAGAGCAAGATCAAGGGCGCGGTGCGCACCGACTTCATCCTTTCGGCGGAAATCATCGCCATTACCCTGGGCATCGTCGCCGATTCGCCGTTGAGCCAGCAGGTCATCGTGCTGGCGGGCATCGCGGTGGTCATGACCATTGGCGTGTACGGGCTGGTGGGCGGCATCGTCAAGCTCGATGACCTCGGGCTGTGGATGACCCGCAAGGCATCCCGCCTGGCCCAGGCAGTGGGCAACGGCATCTTGTGGGCCGCGCCGTACATGATGAAGAGCCTGTCGGTGATCGGCACTGCGGCGATGTTCCTGGTCGGCGGCGGGATCCTGGTGCATGGCATCGCGCCGCTGCATCACGCCATCGAGGCGTTCAGCGAGGGGCGTGGCGGGGGGTTGACCGTGGCGCTGCTGAATGGCGGCGTCGGGGTTGTGGCTGGTGCGGTGGTGCTGGTGGTGGTGGGTATTGCGGGGAAATTGTGGCGGGCGGTTCGGCCGGCCACTTGAGTGCCTGGCCGGGGCGTTGCCCCGGTTCGCGGGTAAACCCGCTCCCACAGGTGCAGCGCATGCCTTGAATCCGGCGCTGGCCCTGTGGGAGCTGGTTTGCCTGCGATGGGCAGCGGCGCGGCCCCAACGCTTCACATCAGAAGTGAACCTTGAGCAAGAAGCTCATGGTGTTCTGGTCGGTAGTGAAGGCATCGGAATTCTTGATGCCGTACTTGTTCTTCCAGTAGTCGTATTCCACACCTACGTACAGCTGCTTCTCACCCAGGTGCAAGGCCTTGCCCAGGTCGTACTTGATCTGCGGGTTGAAGTGCAGGTTGGCCTGGTACGTGCCGCGACGGTTCTCGTCGTTGTCCACCACCCAGTCCATGAAGCCGTCGATCAGCACGTCGGAAGAACCGACCGGGATGGTGTAAGACCACACCGGAGTAATCTGCCACACGTTGTCGCCGGCACGGCTGCCATCGGTGGTGCGGTTGTAGAAGTTCAGCTGGAAGTAGTCGAAGCCGGGGATGGCCAGGTCGAAGCCGGGGCCGATCAGGTACGCCTCGGTGTCACCCTCGCCGAACTCGTAGGTCATCGCCAGCAACACGTCCTTGACCGGGCCGAACTCGAGCTTCTGGTCGAAGATCTTGCCGAAGGACAGGCGTGGGCTGATCTCGCCATAGTAGGTATTCGGGCCATTGCCCGCGTCTTTCTGGCCCTGGTAGAAGATCTTATCGACGAAGATGAAGTTGTCGCCGTACTTCCAGGCGTCGGCATGCTCGAAGGTAACCGTTTGCTGGGTCGCCGGGTTGACCTTGAAGTTCTTGCCCCACAGGTAGGTCAGGCTGTTGTTCTGCCATTGCAGCAGGTCGCCGCCGAAGGTGGTGCCGCAGGCCAGCAGGCCGCCGGCGAAGATCAGGCTGTTGATGGTACGCATTGCGAGTTTCGCTCCCTTGATTGATCTGTTGTCAGCGCGTTATCGCGCTTTTTTTGTCTTGCGAGTCAGTTTTTTTCGATAGGCCACAGCTGTTTGGCAAGGGTTGAGCCAACTTTCCCGGGCTGGCAAAACCTTCCTGCTCGACTTCGTTCTGAACGGATGAAAAGGGTCTTTCAGGCTGGCAACACGTTGGCCAACCGCCCGAATTCATTGACTGAGCGGTCAGTAAACGCAGGCAGAATCCGTTCTGCCCTGATCGAGGGGGCGCGCAGATTACTGGCTTGCGCGCCTTGCCTCAAGTGCTCCGTCCTGGAGCGCGACGGACCAAACTTGTGCGTTTGGTCAGTTTTTCAGAAGTGCACCTTGACCAGTGCACTGGTAACGTTCTGGTTGCTGTCGACGTTGCCTTGGCTGTCGATGCCGTATTTGTCCTTCCAGTAGCTGTACTCGATGCCGACGTACAGCTGCTTGGCGCCCAGGCCAAGGGCTTTGCCGAGATCGTACTTGACCTGCGGGTTGAACTGCAGGTTGGCGTGGTAGGTCCCGCGACGGGTCTGGTCGTTGTCCACCACCCAGTCCATGTAACCGTCGATCAGAATGTCGGATTTGCCCACCGGCACGGTGTAGGACCAGGCTGGAGTGATCTGCCAGACGTTGTCACCAGGGCGGCTGCCTTCGGTATTACGCAGATAGAAATTCAGGGTGAAATAGTTGAAGCCGGGGACGGCCAGGTCGAAGCCAGGGCCGATCAGGTAGGCTTCGTTGTCGCCCTCGCCGCGCTCGTAGGTCATGGCGACCAGCACGTCCTTGATCGGGCCCAGTTCGAACTTGTGGCCGCTGATCTTGCCCAGCGACAGGCGCGGGCTGAACTCGCCGTAGTAGCTGGTGACGCCTTTGCCCGGGTCGGCCTTGCCGTTGTAGAAGACCTTGTCGACGAACATGAACGTGTCGCCGTACTTCCATTTGTTGGCGTGCTCGAAGGTGATCGTCTGCTGGATGCGGGGGTTGACCTTGAAGTCCTTGCCGTACAGGTAGGTCAGGCTTTCGCCGTGCCACTGCAGCCATTCCCCGGCGTGGGCGGGGAGGGTGGCCAGCAGGCTGCTGCCCAGCAAGAGGGACGAGGTGATGCGTTTCATGTTGTGGTTCCCGGACTTATTGTTTTTGTTGGGTTTTTTTGGCGCGCAGGCGCCCCGGGCGGCCCATTCCGGCGGGCCGACGGTGCAGCGTTTACGACGAGGTCGAGGCAGGGGCGGCAATGCGCCGCCCCTTGTTGCTCCAGGCGGCTTGCTTCAGTGCTGGTGGCAGGCGTTGTGCGCCGCGCGATCGGCACCGCCGAGGATGTTGAACAGCACGTTCAGCACCAGCGCACTGACCGTGGCCATGGCAATGCCACTGTGGGTGATGGGTTCCATCCACTGCGGCATCTGCGCGAAGAACTCCGGGCGCACCACGGGGATCAGCCCGAAGCCGACGCTCACGGCAACCAGCAACTGGTTGCGGCGGTCGCCGATGTCCGCCTCCTGCAGAATCTTGATCCCGGTGGCGGTAACCATGCCGAACATGGCAATGGAGGCGCCGCCCAGTACCGCAGGCGGGATCGAGGCAATCAGCAAGGCCGCCTTGGGCAGCAGGCTGAGCAGGATCAGCAGCGCGCCGGCCACCACGGTGACGTAGCGGCAGCGTACCCCGGTCATCTGCACCAGGCCGATGTTCTGGGCGAACGAGGAGTGGGTGAAGGTGTTGAAGAAGCCGGCAACGAAGGAGGCCCCGGCGTCGCACAACAGGCCGCGACGCAGCATGCCTGGGGTCACTTCGCGGTCGGTCACCTTGCCCAGCGCCAGGAACATGCCAGTGGACTCGACGAAGATGATCACCACCACCAGGCACATGGACAGGATCGGTGCCAGGCTGAAGGTCGGCATGCCGAAGTGCAGGGGGGTGACCACTTGCAGCCATGGTGCCTGGCTCAGGCCCGACAGATCGACCATGCCGATGGCGCCGGCGAGGATGTAGCCCAGGCCCATGCCGACCAGCACCGACACGTTGACCCAGAACCCACGCATGAAGCGGTTGATCAGCAGGATCACCGCCAGCACCAGGCCGGCCACCAGCAGGAAGATCGGCGCACCGAAGGTGCCAGCCTGCTGGCCGCCACCGGCCCAGTTGACCGCCACCGGGAACAGCGACAGGCCGATCGAGGTGATCACCGTACCGGTGACCAGGGGAGGGAAGAACCGTACGACCTTGGACATGAACGGCGCGATCAGCATGCCGAAGAACCCGGCGGCGATGGTCGCGCCGAAGATCCCCTGCAGGCCTACGCCGGGCATGCCGGCCATGGCCACCATACTGCCGACGGCAGCGAAACTGGCCCCCATCATCACCGGCATGCGGATGCCCACCGGGCCGATACCGAATGACTGGATGATGGTGGCGACACCCGCTACCAGCAGGTCGGCGTTGATCAGGAAAGCGACTTCTTCACGGGACAGGCCGGCGGCCTGGCCAATGATCAGCGGCACGGCGATCGCGCCGCCGTACATCAGCAGGACATGTTGCAGGCCAACCAGGATCAGCTGGAGCAGGGGCAAGGGCTCTCGCGGCGGCGCAACAGGGATATACGCCTTGCGTGACTCGGACATGCAGCACCTCGAGTTTTGTTTTTATTCTCGGATCCAAGCGCCGGCACCAAGCGGCAGGCTCACGCTGTGGAGAGCCTGGGGTTCCCGCCTGGGGCTGACGCTCGATGCTTGCTTGTTGCGTGTATCTTCAGGTTCGAGGCCGGGCGTGCCGGCCTCTTCGCGGGTAAACCCGCTCCCACAGGAAGCGCTGTTGCCCCGACAGGTGTTTCAGTTGACCGGCGCGCCTTTGGCGATCCAGTCACCGACCAGCTTGCGCTCTTCGGTGGTCATCTGGGTGATGTTGCCCAGCGGCATGATCTGGCTGGCGACCGCTTGCGCCTGGATGCGCGCGGCCTGGGCCTGGATCTGCTGCGGGGTGTCGAACATCACACCGGCAGGCGCGCTGCTGAACAGTGGGCTGGTCGGCTTGGACGAGTGACACACGGTGCAGCGTTCCTGGATGACATTGTGAATCTTGTCGAAGCTCTCGCCGCCTGCCTGGGCCGTGGCCTGGGCTGGGGCTTCGGCGGGCGCGGCAGGCGCTGCGGCAGCCTTGGCGGCGTCCTCGGCGCGTTGCTCGGCAGCGGTCTTGCCACCGACAGCGGTCGCCGGCAGCGGCTGGTACTCGACCTTCGCTGCGGCCTGCTCAGGGCTGGTGGGCATCGGCTTGGGGCCGGTCACGTAGGCCAGGCAGATCATCGCCAGGGCGCCGACCGGCAGGGTCCAGGCGTACTTGTTGCTGTCATGGCGGGTGTTGAAGTAGTGGCGGATGAGTACCGCGGCTACTGCAATACCGGCCAGGATCAGCCAGTTGTACTGGCTACCGTAGGTGCTCGGGAAGTGGTTGCTGATCATGATGAACAGCACCGGCAGGGTGAAGTAGTTGTTGTGGCGCGAGCGCAGCAGGCCCTTGGCCGGCAGTACCGGGTCGGGCGTCTGGTTGTTCTCGATCGCCGCCACCAGCTGGCGCTGGGCCGGCATGATGATGCGGAACACGTTGCCGACCATGATGGTGCCGATGATCGCGCCAGTGTGCAGGTATGCACCACGGCCGCTGAACACCAGGCTGAAGCCCCAGCAGGCGGCGATGATCAGCACGAACAGCACGGCACCGAGCAGCGCTGGCTTCTTGCCCAGGGGCGAGTCGCACAGGAAGTCGTAGATGAACCAGCCGGCGATCAGCGAGCCGATACCGATGGCCACGCCTTCGGCACCGCTCAAGGTGCTGCCAGGGGCCAGCAGGTACAGCGTCGGGTTCCAGTAGAACACCACGCACAGCAGGGCGATACCGGACATCCAGGTGAAGTAGGCTTCCCATTTGAACCAGTGCAGGTTCTCGGGCATTTTCGGTGGTGCGAGCTTGTATTTCTCCAGGTGGTAGATACCACCGCCGTGAATTGCCCAGAGATCACCCGACAACCCATCGCGCGGGTTGCTTCGGTTCAGGTGGTTCTCCAGCCAGACGAAGTAGAACGATGCACCGATCCAGGCTACGCCGGTGATCATGTGAACCCAGCGAATGCTCAGGTTCAGCCATTCGTGAAGGTGTGCTTCCACAGTATGTACCTCTTGCCGGTCACCCGCTCAGGCTGGGCCGTTGCATGACCGACCTTTTCTTATTGGTGGGGATTGAGGATCAGCATCTGTTCCTCGGTGAAGTAATGCTCGTCGCAGTTGTTGCCAGAACCGCTGCGATCAACCACCAGGAAGTCATCCCGCTTTTCGATCGTCAGCACCGGGTGGTGCCAGACGCCGCGATGGTAATTAACGCCCTGCCTGCCATTACTGCGGAAGGCCCGGACCAAGCCTGATACAGGTGCATCGCCAACCGGCGCGACCACGATCAGAAAGGGGTTGCCGAGCAGCGGGATGAAAGCCTGGCTGCCCAGCGGATGGCGTTCCAGCATGCGCACGGTCAGCGGCATGTCCAGCGCGTCGGCGCGGAAGATGCTGATGATCGCCTTGTCTTCAGGCTCGGCGGTTTCTACCGTGGCGAGCTTGTGGAAGCGCATGGTCGAGCCGTTGTTGATCATGAAGTGGTCGCTGCCATCGGTTTCGATCACGTCTCCGAAGGGGGCGAAGGCTTCTTTGCTCAGGGGCTCGATCATCAGGGTGCGCATGCGGATATCTCTTCTATGTTCGTTGTTCTGGTTCAGGTTCAAGCGTTGCCGCGCCGCTTACAGCTGCAGCAGGCGGAACAGGGCGATCAGGTTGATCTGCGCCAGGGCTTCCTTGAATTCGGCATCGGCGTCGTTGTGGATGCGCTTTTCGAAAGCGGCGAGGATCTGGTGCCGGTTGCTGCCTTTTACCGCCATGATGAACGGGAACTGGAATTTGGCCTTGTAGGCATCGTTCAGCTCGGTGAAACGGGCGAATTCTTCTGCGGTGCACTGGTGGATACCGGCACCGGCCTGCTCGTTGGTGCTCGACTCGGTCAGCTCGCCCTGGATGGCCGCCTTGCCGGCCAGGTCCGGGTGCGCGTTGATCAGCGCCAGCTGGTCGGCGTGGCTGGCGCTGAGCAGGATGTCGCTCATGCGCTGGTGCAGCGCCTCGATCTCGTCCAGTTCAGCCAGCTGGCCCAGGTCGTAGGCCTTTTCCGCAACCCAGGGCGAATGCTCGTAGATGTCGGCGAAGGCCTTGACGAAGGCTTTACGGTCCAGGGCGGATGGCTTGAGGGTCTTGAAGGCGGTCATCAGGCATTCTCTTTCTTGTACGGGTGGGTGGTGTGCCAGTGGCGGGCGATGTCCACGCGACGGGCGAACCAGACCTGGTCATGGCTTTTGGCATAGTCGACGAAGCGCTTCAGCGCGGCCAGGCGCGCCGGGCGCCCGACCAGGCGGCAATGCAGGCCGATCGACAGCATCTTCGGTGCTTCGGCGCCCTCGGCGTACAGCACATCGAAGGCGTCCTTGAGGTACTGGAAGAACTGTTCGCCGCAGTTGAAGCCTTGTACCTGGGTGAAGCGCATGTCGTTGGTGTCGAGGGTGTAGGGGATCACCAGATGCGGCTTGCCGGTGGGGTTGTTCGGCTCCCAGTAGGGCAGGTCGTCGTCATAGGTGTCGCTGTCGTAGAGGAAGCCACCTTCCTCCATCACCAGGCGGCGGGTATTCGGGCCGGTGCGGCCGGTGTACCAGCCCAGCGGGCGTTCACCGGTGATTTCGGTGAGGATGCGGATGGCTTCGAGCATGTGCTCGCGCTCCTGGGCCTCGTCCATGTACTGATAGTCGATCCAGCGGTAGCCGTGGCTGCAGATCTCATGGCCGGCTTCGACCATGGCGCGGATCACGTCGGGGTGGCGCTGGGCGGCCATGGCCACGGCGAAGATGGTCAGCGGTACGCCGCTGTCCTTGAACAGTTTCAGCAGGCGCCACACGCCGGCGCGGCTGCCGTATTCGTAGAGCGATTCCATGCTCATGTTGCGCACGCCCTGCAGTGGCTGGGCAGCGACCATTTCGGAGAGGAACGCTTCGGATTCCTTGTCCCCGTGCAGAATGTTGCGTTCGCCGCCTTCTTCATAATTGAGGACGAAAGACAGCGCGATGCGAGCGTTGCCCGGCCATTGCGGGTGAGGAGGGTTGTTGCCGTAACCGATCAGGTCGCGAGGATAGTCAGCGCTCACTGCAGTCTTCCTTCTTGTGCGTTTGTGCGGGGGTGGGCGGACCGCGTCGGGATGTCGCACCACCGGATGGGCTGATTGTATACAACTTCTGAAATCTTTTGTAAGCCTGTTTTTCCGCATTTCTTCCCTTTTGTCGCTTGGAAGCGGCCCGGAATTTCATTGCAAGAAACCTGCCTGATTGGTCAGCTTGTGGCGTTGACGTTGGCTCGCAACCTGAGTTGGCTGTGTATTTGCGACCAAAGGGGTGAGGCTGGGCAGGAAACGCCCGGCGCAGCGGATTGGCTCAAAAAATTGTGTACAATCTACCGTTCAAATGTCTTAATGGTGTCCTTCCCGCGCATCGACGGCCTTTGCCGTGATGCTGGCCGTGTATTTTTTGCCCACAGATTGAACAAGAGGCGACAAGCAATGGGACGTTTGACCACACACGTACTGGATGCCGCGCATGGCTGCCCGGGCAGCTCGATCAAGGTCGAGCTGTACCGTGTCGAAGGCCAGCAGCTGGAGCTGGTGACCACTGCCCTGACCAACAGCGATGGCCGCGTCGACGCGCCGCTGCTGCAGGGTGACGACTACCGCACTGGCGTCTACCAGCTGCAGTTCAGCGCCGGCGATTACTACCGCGCCCGCGGCGTGCAGCTGCCGGCCCAGGCGTTCCTGGATGTTGTCGTGCTGCGTTTTGGCATTGACCAGCAGCAAGAGCACTACCACGTGCCACTGCTGATTTCGCCGTACAGCTATTCGACCTATCGTGGAAGCTAGTTGGTCGCTAGAAGAATCTTCGTAGGTCCTTGGCCCGCTCTCACACTGGCGGGCTTTTTTTCGTCTGCTGTTTGTCGCCGGCCCGCCAACTGCAATCTGATCGGCAGCGCGGGCCTTTGTAGGAGCGGCCTTGTGTCGCGAAAGGGCTGCAAAGCAGCCCCAGGGTTTCAGCGCAGATGCACAAATTGCCGGGGCTGCTGCGCAGCCCTTTCGCGACAAAAGGCCGCTACAAGAGCCACAGCAGATTGATGCCGGCCAAATGAAGAAAGGGCGCCGAAGCGCCCTTGTTTGGTGCAGCAGGGGTCAGAGAAACACGAACTTGGCAATGAATATCGCGCACAGCACCCACAGGCTGGCGGAGATTTCCTTGTACTTGCCGGTACCCGCCTTCAGCGCCACGTAGCTGATGAAGCCCAGGGCGATACCATCGGCAACGGAGAAGGTCAGCGGCATCATGATCACCGTGACGATCGCCGGGATGCTGTCGGTAGCCTCGTCCCAATGAATGTGGGCCATGCTGCCCATCATCAGCATCGCCACATAGATCAGCGCACCGGCAGTCGCGTAGGCGGGAATCATCCCGGCCAATGGCGCAAAGAACATCGCGGCAATGAACAGCACGCCGACCACCACCGCCGTCAGCCCGGTGCGGCCACCTGCGGCGACGCCGGCAGCACTCTCCACGTAACTGGTCACCGGCGGCACACCGACCACGGCACCGAACACGCTCGAAGCACTGTCGGCCTTCAACGCCCGCGACAGGTTTTCGATGCGCCCGTCCGGCGCCACCAGGTTGGCCCGCTGCGCCACGCCCATCAGGGTGCCAGCGGTGTCGAACATGTGCACGAAGAGGAACGCCAGCACCACGCTGATCATGCTGACGTTGAACACCCCGGCCACATCCATGGCCATCCAGGTCGGGGCCAGGCTCGGCGGCATCGACATCACTCCGCCGAACTTGACCAGGCCCAGGCCCCAGCCCGCCAGGGTGACACCGATGATGCTGATCAGGATCGCGCCGAACACCCGCTTGTAGCTGAGAATGGCGATCAGCAGGAAGCACAGCGCCGCCAGCAGCGGCCCTGGCTCGTGCAGCGAGCCCAGCTTGATCAGGGTGGCGGGGCTGTCGACGATGATGCCTGCGGTCTTCAGGCCGATCAGCCCGAGAAACAATCCGACGCCGGCCCCCATGGCATGGCGCAGGCTGACCGGGATGCTGTTGAGCAACCATTCGCGCACTTTCGACAAGGTCAGGAACATGAACAGCACGCCCGAGACGAACACCGCCCCGAGTGCCGTTTCCCAGTTGTAGCCCATGGTGCCGACCACGGTGTAGGTGAAGAAGGCGTTGAGGCCCATGCCGGGCGCCAGGCCCACTGGCCAGTTGGCATACAGGCCCATCAGCAGGCAGCCCAGTGCGGCGGCGATGCAGGTGGCGACGAAGGCGGCGCCGTGGTCGATGCCGGCGTCGGCCATGATGTTGGGGTTGACGAAGATGATGTAGGCCATGGTGATGAAGGTGGTCACCCCGGCGATCAGTTCGGTCCTGACGGTACTGCCGTGTTGCTTGAGTTTGAAAATCCGCTCCAGCCAGCTCGTTTCGAGCGGTGGGGCGAGATCCAGCGTAGGGGCTTCGGATTTGCGGCTTTCCACAGCAGGTACTCCTCAAGTCTTTCTTGTTGTTCTTGGGCCCGGTTCCTGCGCAATGCACTTGGCGGCCCCGCGAGGGAAGGCAGACGTCTGACCGCTTTTTGTTGACTTGCAGGTCAAGAAGTTGCTCGGTGGATTATGCTTTTGTGTACAAAGAATGCAAATAATGTTTTATGTTTTGTGTGCGCACTGTGGCGTACAACGGCTATATAGGTAAAAGGCCACCTGCAGAATCGGCTCAGCCTGTGTACAATGGCGCCATACTTTCCTTCGTGCCTCGAGAGCCCATGAACGAACAGCTGCAACCTCTGAAGAAACCTGCGCGCAACGGCAAGGCCGGCCGCAGTGGTACCCAGGACGACATCGTCTACGCGCACATCTTCGAGGCGATCCTCGAGCAGCGTCTGGCTCCGGGCACCAAGTTGAGCGAGGAAGCGCTGGGCGAGATCTTCGGCGTCAGCCGCACCATCATCCGCCGTGCCTTGTCGCGCCTGGCCCACGAAAGCGTGGTGCTGCTGCGGCCGAACCGTGGCGCCGTGGTGGCCAGCCCCACGGTGGAAGAAGCCCGTCAGGTATTCTTCTCGCGGCGCATGGTCGAGCGGGCCATCACCGAGCTGGCGGTGCAGCACGCCACGCCAGAGCAGCTCAACGAACTGCGGCAGATGGTGCGCGACGAGCGCGACAGCTTTTCCCGCGGCGACCGGGGCGCCGGCATCCGCCTGTCCGGCGAGTTCCACCTCAAGCTGGCAGAGGCTGCCGGTAACGCGCCGCTGGTCAGCTTCCAGCGCAGCCTGGTGTCGCAGACCTCGCTGATCATTGCCCAGTACGAAAGCGGCAACCGCTCGCACTGCTCGTATGACGAGCACATGCAACTGATCGATGCCATCGAGGCGCGTGATGCCGAGCAGGCCGTGAGCCTGATGATGCACCACATGGACCACATCGACAGCAAGCTGAACCTGGACGAGGAAAGCGCCTCGGACGACCTGCATGCGGTGTTTTCGCACCTGCTGAAAAAGCCCAAGGCAGCCGCCAAGGGTTGATCGTTTGCCGAAATGAACGAAGGGGCCGCTTGCGGCCCCTTTGTATTATCAGCGCTGGTGCACGCAACGCCCAGCGGCGTAGGTTTCGCGCACGGTGCGATCGTCGCCCAGGGTAGTGAGCACGAACAGCGTCTCTTCAATGCTGTTGGACTGCTGGATCCGGTAGTCCAGCAGCGGCGTGGCCTTGTAGTCCAGCACCACGAAGTCGGCATCGTTACCCGGGCGCAGGCTGCCGATGCGGTCGTCCAGGCGCAGCGCCCGGGCGCCGCCGAGGGTGGCCAGGTACAGCGACTTGTACGGGTGCAGGCGCGCCCCCTGCAGCTGCATCACCTTGTACGCTTCGTTGAGGGTGTTGAGCAGCGAGAAGCTGGTGCCGGCACCGACGTCGGTGCCCAGGCCCACGTTGACCTTGAAGCGCTCGGCCTGCGGCAGGTTGAACAGGCCACTGCCGAGGAACAGGTTGGAGGTGGGGCAGAAGGCCACGGCCGAGCCGGTTTCCGCCAGGCGCTGGCACTCCTCGTCGCACAGGTGCACGCCGTGGGCGAACACCGAGCGTTCGCCCAGCAGCTCGAAGTGGTCGTACACGTCGAGGTAGCCCTTCTGCTCCGGGAACAGCGACTTGACCCAATCGATTTCCTTGAGGTTTTCCGACAGGTGCGTGTGCATGTACACGCCCGGGTGCTCCTTGAGCAACTGGCCGGCCAGGGTCAGCTGTTGCGGGGTGCTGGTCGGGGCGAAACGCGGGGTGACGGCATAGTGCAGGCGGCCCTTGCCATGCCAGCGCTCGATCAGCGCCTTGCTTTCGGCGTAGCCGGACTCGGCGGTATCGGTCAGGTAGTCCGGCGCGTTGCGGTCCATCATCACCTTGCCGGCGATCAGGCGCAGGTCGAGGCGCTCGGCCTCTTCGAACAGGGCGTTGACCGATTGCGGGTGCACGCTGCCGAACACCAGCGCAGTGGTAGTGCCGTTGCGCAGCAGTTCCTTGAGGAAGATCTTCGCGACCTGGTCGGCGTGATCCTTGTCGGCAAACTGCTTTTCGCAAGGGAAGGTGTAGGTATTCAGCCAGTCCAGCAGCTGTTCGCCGTAGGAGCCGATCATGCCGGTCTGCGGGAAGTGGATATGGGTGTCGATGAAGCCTGGGGTGATCAGCGCGTCCTGGTAATGCTCGACCGGGATGTCGGCATCCAGGCTCGGCAGCAGTTCGCTGGCATGGCCAACGGCGCGGATGCGGCCATCGTCGACCACCAGCAGGCCGTCCTCGAAATACTCATGGGAAGCTTCCAGGCCCACCTCGGCCGGGTCGGCAATGCTGTGCAGGATGGCGGCACGGTAGGCTTTGCGGGTAACGGTCATAACACACTCGTCAATGGGCTTGGCTGCGCCGGGAGGGCGGCAGCAACTGGGCAATGGGGCCGGCATTGGCCGCAGCGTCGTGCTGGCCGAAGCAGGCGTTGTAGGTGGCGATGATCTCGGCGGCGATGGACACGGCGATCTCGATGGGCAGCTTGCCCTTGACCTCGGCCAGGCCCATCGGGCAGCGCATGCGCGCCAGCACGGCATCGTCGTAGCCGCGTTCGCGCAGGCGGTGTTCGAACTTGACCCGTTTGGTCTTCGAGCCGATCAGGCCGAACCAGGTGAAGTCGTTGCGCTTGAGGATGGCCGCGGTCAGTTCCAGGTCGAGCTGGTGGTTGTGGGTCATGACGATGCAGTAGCAGCCCGGTGGCAGGCTGGCAACTTCGTCGACCGGTTCCTCGCTGACCACCTTGGTTACCCCGTCGGGCACCAGGGCCGGGAATTCCTGCTCGCGCGAATCGATCCAGCGCACCCGGCAGGGCAGCGCGGCGAGCAAGGGTACCAGAGCGCGGCCGACATGGCCCGCGCCGAACACGGCGATCTGCGCCTGTACCGCGGCCATGGGTTCGAACAGCAGCACGGTGACGCCGCCGCAGCACTGGCCCAGGCTGGCGCCGAGGCTGAAGCGCTCCAGGTGCGGGGTGCTGCGTTGCTCCGCGAGCATCTGCCGGGCGATGTGCAGCGCCTTGTATTCCAGGTGGCCGCCGCCGATGGTGTCGAACAGGCCGGTGGCGCTGACGACCATTTTCGAGCCAGCGTTGCGCGGGGTCGAACCGCGCTCCTCGATGATGGTGACCAGCACGCAGGCTTCGCCACGGGACTGGTGGTCGGCGAGGGCGTTGATCCATTGGTGCATGATGCAACCTCTCTATAGTTGCGTCGCGATCCCTGTGGGAGTGGGTTCACCCGCGAATGCGGCGGTGAAGCCACTATCGCATTCGCGGGTAAACCCGCTCCCACAGGGCCCTGCATTGTCAGTGAGACACGGTTTCCAGTTCCGGCTCGGCAGGTTGCGCGGCAGCCACGGCCTTGCGCATCTGCTCGCAACCCCACAGCACCCGCCCCGGCGTCGCCGGCGCATCGATGGCGGGCTGCACACGGTAGTCGGCGATGCTGGCCACGGCGTCCTTGATCGCGCACCAGGCCGCGATGCCGAGCATGAACGGCGGCTCACCCACGGCCTTGGAGTGGAACACGGTGTCCTCCGGGTTCTTGCGGTTTTCCACCAGCTTCACCCGCAGGTCCAGCGGCATGTCGGCCACGGCGGGGATCTTGTAGCTGGCCGGGCCGTTGGTCACCAGCTTGCCCTTGGCGTTCCACACCAGTTCTTCGCTGGTCAGCCAGCCCATGCCCTGGATGAAGCCGCCTTCCACCTGGCCAATGTCGATGGCCGGGTTCAGCGAGGCGCCCACGTCGTGCAGGATGTCGGCACGCAGCATCTTGTACTCGCCGGTCAGGGTGTCGACGATCACCTCGACGCAGGCGGCGCCGAAGGCAAAGTAGTAGAACGGCCGGCCACGCGCCTGGTTGCGGTCGTAGTAGATCTTCGGTGTGCGATAGAAACCCGTGCTGGACAGCGACACCTGGGCGAAGTAGGCCTGCTGCACCAGTTGCTCGAAGCTGATGATCTGGTCGCGCACGCGCACATGGCCGTTGCGGAACTCGACGTCTTCCTCGGTGACCTGGTAATGCCGCGCGGCGAACTCGGTCAGGCGCTGCTTGAGGATTTCGGCGGCATTCTGCGCAGCCTTGCCGTTCAGGTCGGCGCCACTGGAGGCGGCGGTCGGCGAGGTGTTGGGAACCTTGTCGGTGTTGGTGGCAGTGATCTGGATGCGGCTGAAATCGACCTGGAAGACCTGCGCCACCACCTGCGCCACCTTGGTGTTCAGGCCCTGGCCCATCTCGGTGCCGCCATGGTTGAGATGGATGCTGCCGTCGGTATAGATGTGGATCAGCGCACCGGCCTGGTTGAGGAAGGTGGCGGTGAACGAGATGCCGAACTTGACCGGGGTCAGCGCCAGGCCCTTTTTCAGCACCGGGCTGTTGGCATTGAAGCGGCGGATCGATTCGCGGCGCTCGGCATAGTCGCTGCTGGCTTCCAGTTCGGCGGTCATCTCCTCGAGCATGTTGTGCTCGACGGTCTGGTAGTAGTGGGTGACGTTGCGCTCGGTCTTGCCGTAGTAGTTGGCCTTGCGCACGGCCAGCGGGTCGCGGCCCAGGTGGCGGGCGATGTGGTCCATCACCTGCTCGATGGCAACCATCCCCTGCGGGCCGCCAAAGCCGCGGTAGGCAGTATTGGAGGCGGTGTTGGTCTTGCAGCGGTGGCCGTGTACGGTGGCATCGCCCAGGTAGTAGGCGTTGTCGGAGTGGAACATGGCGCGGTCGACGATCGAGCCGGACAGGTCGGGTGAGTACCCGCAGTTGCCGGCCAGGTCGAGGTTGATGCCATGCAGGCGGCCGTCGTCATCGAAGCCCACGTCATACTCGACGTAGAAGGGGTGGCGCTTGCCGGTCATGGTCATGTCCTCGACCCTTGGCAGGCGCATCTTGGTCGGCTGCCCGGTCAGGCGCGCAATCACGGCACACAGGCACGCCGGGCTGGCAGCCTGGGTTTCCTTGCCGCCAAAACCGCCACCCATGCGGCGCATGTCCAGTACCACCTTGTTCATTGGCACATCGAGAACCTCGGCGACCAGCTTCTGCACCTCGGTGGGGTTCTGCGTGGAGCAGTAGACGATCATGCCGCCATCTTCGGTGGGCATTACCGAGGAGATCTGCGTTTCCAGGTAGAAGTGCTCCTGGCCGCCAATGTGCAGGGTACCCTGGAGCCGGTGCGGGGCCGTGGCCAGGGCGGCAGCGGCGTCGCCACGCTGGTGGGTGTGGCTGTCGAGCACAAAGTGCTTCTTGCGCAGTGCTTCGACCACATCCAGCACCGGCTCCAGGTCTTCGTACTCGACGATCGCGGCCATCGCCGCACGGCGTGCGGTGTCGAGATCGCGAGCGGCCACGGCGAGCACCGGCTGGCCGAAGTACTCGACCTTGTCGATGGCCAGCAACGGGTCGCCGGCCACTACCGGGCCGATGTCCTTGAGGCCGGGAATGTCTTCGTGGGTGATGGCGATGCGCACACCATCGAAGGCATAGCAGGGCGTGGTGTCGATGCGCAGGATGCGCGCATGGGCGCGATCGGAGGTGCGGGCGTAGACGTGCAACTGGTTGGGAAATTCCAGGCGGTCGTCGATGTACACCGCCTCGCCGGACACATGCTTGTCGGCGCTGTCATGCTTGACGCTGCGGCCAACCCCGGTGGTCAGGTCCTGGCTGAACAGTGCGGCCATCTCGGCCTGGCTCTTGGCTACGTGATGGTTAGACATAAGCGGTCACCCGGGTTTCGATGTACGGCGTTTGCTGTTCGATGAAGTACTTGCGCAGCAGGTTCTGCGCCGTCAGCAGGCGGTATTCCTTGCTGGCACGGAAGTCGCTGAGCGGGGTGAAGTCTTCGGCCAGGGCCTGGCAGGCACGCTCGACGGTGGCCTGGTTCCACGGCTTGCCGCGCAACGCTGCTTCGCAGGCGCGGGCGCGCTTGGGGATGGCCGCCATGCCGCCGAAAGCGATGCGCACGCCGCTGACCACACCGTCTTCGATGCTCAGGTTGAAGGCCCCGCACACCGCAGAGATGTCATCGTCAAGGCGCTTGGAAACCTTGTAGGCGCGGAACGCCCAGTCGGAGGTGGCGCGTGGCACGATGATCTTCTCGATGAACTCGCTGTCCTGGCGGGCAGTGATGCGGTAGTCGATGAAATAGTCTTCCAGTGCCATCACCCGCTGGCGCTCGCCCTGGCGCAGGACAATCTGCGCGTCCAGGGCAATCAGCAGGGGTGGCGAGTCGCCGATCGGCGAAGCGTTGCCGATGTTGCCGCCCAGGGTGCCCTGGTTGCGGATCTGCAGCGAGGCGAAGCGGTGCAGCAGGGCGCCGAAGTCGGGATATTCCTCGTTGAGCGCGCCGTAACAGTCGGTGAGTGGGGTGGCGGCGCCGATTTCCAGGTGGCTGGCGGTCTTCTCGATGCGCTTGAGTTCGGCCACATGGCCGACGTAGATCATCACTGGCAAGGTCTTGTGGAACTGGGTGACTTCCAGGGCCAGGTCGGTGCCGCCGGCCAGCAGCCGCGCCTCGGGGTGCGAGCTGTACAGGTCGGCCAGGTCGGCCACGGTCAGCGGCACCAGGCAGCGCTTGTCGCCGCTGTTCAGCTCGCCGGTGTGGGTCGGCGCAATCGCCTTGAGGCGGCTGATGGTCTGGGCCTGCTGGGCATCGAACTGGTCGCGGCACGGCTGCCGGCAGCTCTGCTCGGCGGCTTCGAGGATCGGCCGGTAGCCGGTGCAGCGGCACAGGTTGCCGGCCAGGGCCTCCTGGGCCTGGTGCAGGTCGGCGCCGTTGCTGTTCTTCTGCAGGGCGAACAGCGACATGACGAAGCCGGGGGTGCAGAAGCCGCACTGCGAACCATGGCAATCGGCCATGGCCTGTTGCACGCTGTGCAGTTGGCCCTGGTGCTTGAGCCCCTCGACACTGATCAGTTGCTTGCCGTGCAGCGAGGAAACGAAGGTCAGGCACGAATTGAGGCTGCGGTAGCGCAGGCTGTCGTTGCCCTCGTCGTCCTGGGTCAGTTCGCCGACCACCACGGTGCAGGCACCGCAGTCACCACTGGCGCAGCCCTCCTTGGTGCCAGGTTTGCCCAGGTGCTCGCGCAGGTATTGCAGTACCGTCATGTTCGGGTCCAGGGCATGCTCACTACGCAGCTCCTGGTTGACAAGAAACTGGATCACGGGGATAGCCTCGCAATGGTTTTATTGTTGTTGGGCGGACTCTAAGCAAGACCTGTCCTGCTGGTCAATAATTTTCTGACTCAAAGGTCAGGAAATTGATCGTGTCGCTGCCCAACGGTTCACATTGCCCATATGCCAAGCATAGATCGCGCCGGGCGCAGGGCTGCCTGGCGGGTCAAATAAACCGCCTGGCCCCTCTGCGCGATTACCGGGCAAGTGCGCTACAATCCGCTTCTTGTGCCCAGTTCACTGATTTTGAAGGACAACCATGACGTTCAAGGCCCCGGACAGCCTCTCCGAGCAGATTGCCGATTACCTGGCCGAACGCATCATCCGCGGCGAACTGGCGCCAGGCGAGCGTATCCAGGAGCTGAAGGTCACCCAGGCGCTCAACGTCAGCCGCGGCTCGGTGCGTGAAGCGCTGTTGATTCTCGAGCGCCGGCACCTGGTGGCGATCCTGCCGCGCCGCGGTGCCCACGTGACCGAGCTGGACGAGCGCGGCGTCCGCAGCCTGTGTGCGCTGATGAGCGAGTTCTACATCCTGCTGGGCAATGCGGTCGCGCAAAAATGGCGCACCGATGCCGACCTGCGCCCGTTCCTGGACATCCAGCAGCGCCTGCAGCGAGCCCATCAGCAGCTCGACATCAAGGCCTTCGTCGCCGACAGTTTCGCGGTCATGCGCGCGGCCTATTCGTTCGCCGATAACCCGTTCCTGCAGGAAACCGTGGAAAACCTGCAGCCGGCCATGAGCCGCGCCTACTACCTGGCGCTGGACCAGCGCCAGGCCAGCATGAGCGATTACCTCGACCTGTTCGCCCGCCTGCTCGACGCCGTGGTCGCCCGCGACCTGCCGCGCATTCGCGAGGTGCTCAGCGCCTACTGCCAGCGCAGCTGCGAACTGGTACTGGCGGCGCTGGCCCGAGGCTGACCGATGCGCCTGAAGTGCATTCGCCTGGCCGGGTTCAAGTCGTTCGTCGACCCGACCACGGTCAATTTCCCCAGCAACATGGCTGCCGTGGTCGGCCCCAACGGCTGTGGCAAGTCCAACATCATCGATGCCGTGCGTTGGGTGATGGGTGAGAGTTCGGCGAAGAACCTGCGCGGCGAGTCGATGACCGACGTCATCTTCAACGGCTCCAGTGGCCGCAAGCCGGTCAGCCAGGCCAGCATCGAACTGGTGTTCGACAACAGCGAAACCACCCTGGTCGGCGAATATGCCGCCTACGCTGAAATCTCGATCCGTCGCAAGGTCACCCGTGACGGGCAGAACAGCTACTACCTCAATGGCACCAAGTGCCGTCGCCGCGACATTACCGACATTTTCCTCGGTACCGGCCTCGGGCCGCGCAGCTACTCGATCATCGAACAAGGCATGATCTCCAAGCTGATCGAGGCCAAGCCCGAGGAGCTGCGCAACTTCATCGAGGAAGCCGCCGGCATTTCCAAATACAAGGAACGCCGCCGCGAAACCGAGAACCGCATCCGCCGCACCCAGGAGAACCTGGCGCGCCTGACCGACCTGCGCGAAGAACTGGAGCGCCAGCTGGAACGCCTGCACCGGCAGGCCCAGGCGGCGGAAAAGTACCGCGAATACAAGGCCCTGGAACGCCAGCTGAAGGCTCGCCTGTCGGCTTTGCGCTGGCGCGACCTGGACACGCGGGTGCGCCAGCGCGAGGCGGTGATCGGCGACCAGGACGTGGCCCATGAAGCGTTGGTCGCCGAGCAGCGCAACGCCGATGCCAGTATCGAGCGCCTGCGCGACAGCCATCACGAACTGTCCGAGCGTTTCAACCAGGTGCAGGGCCGCTTCTACTCGGTAGCGGGGGATATCGCCCGGGTCGAGCAGAGCATCCAGCACGGCCAGCAGCGCCTGCGCCAGTTACAGGATGACTTCAAGGAAGCCGAGCGCACGCGCCTGGAGACCGAATCGCACCTCGGCCACGACCGCACCCTGCTGGCGACCCTGGGCGAAGAGCTGGCCATGCTCGAACCCGAGCAGGAAATGACCCTGGCCGCTGCCGAAGAAGCCGCCGCCGCGCTGGAAGAGGCCGAACTGGGCATGCACGGCTGGCAGGAGCAGTGGGACAGCTTCAACAGCCGCTCCGCCGAGCCGCGCCGCCAGGCCGAAGTGCAGCAGGCGCGCCTGGTGCAGCTGGAGGCCAGCCTCGAACGGCTGGCCGAACGCCAGCGCAAGCTGGGCGAGGAACACGAGCAGCTGGGCAGCGAGCCGCAGGATGCCGCCATGCTCGAATTGTCCGAGCAATTGGCCAGCAGCGAAATGCTGCTTGAAGAACTGCAATTGTCCGAAGAGCAGGGGGGCGAGCGCCTGGAAGGCGTGCGCCAACAATTGCAACAGGCCACCCAGGCCCAGCAGCAGGCGCAGGGTGAACTGCAACGCCTGGGCGGCCGCCTGGCTTCGCTTGAGGCTTTGCAGCAAGCTGCGCTGGAGCCGGGCGCAGGGGCTGCCGACTGGCTGCACGGCCAAGGCCTAGAGCAGCGGCCACGCCTGGCTGAAGGGCTGCGCGTGGAGCCGGGCTGGGAACTGGCCGTGGAAACGGTCCTGGGTGCCGACTTGCAGGCCGTATTGGTCGACGATTTCAACCGCCTCGACTTTGCCAGCCTGGAGCAGGGCGAATTGCACTTGCTGTTGGCCGACGGCGCCGCTGCGTCGCTGCCTGGCAGCTTGCTGGAAAAGGTCACCGGCCCGATCGACCTGGCGCCCTGGCTGGGCCAGGTCAAACCGGTGGAAGACCTGGCGCAGGCGCTGGCGCAGCGTGCCTCGCTCGGTGACGGGCAGAGCCTGGTCAGCCGTGATGGCTATTGGGTTGGCCGGCATTTCCTGCGCATACGCCGTGGCGCCGAGGCCGAAGGCGGGGTGCTGGCGCGCGGCCAGGAAATCGAACGCCTGGGCCACGAACAACTGCGACAGGAAGCGGCCCTGGAGCAGCTGGAGCAGCGATTGCAGGCCCTGCGCGAGCAACAGCTGGGCCTGGAGGAGCAGCGCGAGCAGCTGCGCCGCCGTACCCAGGAAGAAAACCGCCTGCACGGCGAGCTCAAGGCCAGCCTCTCGGCCGTTCGCGCGCGCGCCGAGCAGGTGGAGTTGCGGCGCCAACGCCTGCAGGAAGAACTGGCTGAACTGGAGGAGCAGCGCGCCCTGGAGCACGAGCAACTGGGCGAAGCGCGCCTGCTGTTGCAGGAAGCCCTTGAGCTGATGGCCCAGGACACCGAGCAGCGCGAGCAGTTGATGGCCCGTCGCGATACCCTGCGTGAAAGCCTCGACCGCGTGCGCCAGGAGGCCCGCCAGCACAAGGACCACGCCCACCAGTTGGCCGTGCGCCTGGGCTCGCTGCGCGCCCAGCACGATTCCACCCGGCAGGCCCTGGAGCGCCTGGAGCAGCAGGCCGCACGCCTGACCGAGCGCCAGGAGCAACTGAGCCTGAACCTGGAGGAGGGCGCGGCGCCCCTGGAGGAATTGCGCCTGAAGCTCGAAGCGCTGCTGGAGCAGCGCATGAGCGTCGACGAAGAAATGCGCCTGGCCCGCCTGCACATGGACGAGGCGGACCGTGAGTTGCGCGATGCCGAGAAGCGTCGCACCCAGGCCGAGCAGCAAGCCCAGCTGCTGCGCGGCCAGCTGGAGCAGTTGCGCCTGGAATGCCAGGGCCTGGACGTGCGGCGCAAGACCCTGCAGGAACAGTTGCTGGCCGATGGCTACGACCTGCAGGGCGTGCTCGCCAGCCTCGAGTCCGACGCCACCGAGCAGGGCACCGAGCAGGAGCTGGAGCAGCTCGACGCGCGGGTCCAGCGCCTGGGGGCGATCAACCTGGCGGCCATCGAGGAGTATGAACAGCAGTCCGAGCGCAAGCGTTACCTGGACGCTCAGGACGCAGACCTGGTCGAAGCGCTGGAGACCCTGGAAAACGTCATCCGCAAGATCGACAAGGAAACCCGCAACCGTTTCAAGGATACCTTTGATCAGATAAATGCCGGACTGCAGGCACTTTTCCCAAAAGTTTTCGGTGGTGGCAGCGCTTATCTGGAACTGACGGGCGAAGATCTACTCGATACAGGGGTAACGATCATGGCGCGACCACCGGGCAAGAAGAACAGCACCATCCATCTGCTGTCCGGCGGC
Organism: Pseudomonas sp. Marseille-Q3773; assembly: GCF_916618955.1. NCBI lineage: Bacteria > Pseudomonadati > Pseudomonadota > Gammaproteobacteria > Pseudomonadales > Pseudomonadaceae > Pseudomonas > Pseudomonas sp. Marseille-Q3773. The sequence continues at coordinate 2,667,238 of NZ_OU745390.1, read as the reverse complement.
GAGAAGGCACTGACCGCATTGGCGCTGGTGTTCGCCATCTTCAAGTTGAACCCCGCACCGTTCTGCATGCTCGACGAGGTCGATGCACCGCTGGACGACGCCAACGTCGGGCGCTATGCCCGCCTGGTCAAGGAAATGAGTGAAAGCGTGCAGTTCATCTATATCACCCACAACAAGATCGCGATGGAAATGGCCGACCAGTTGATGGGGGTGACCATGCATGAACCGGGCTGTTCACGGCTGGTGGCCGTGGATGTGGAGGAGGCCATGGCCATGGTCGACGCCTGATACGCGACGATGGGGCATATTCTGTAGCGAAATGCCCCCGCCATGTGCGACAGACGGTGTAAAGTTGTCTTTGGTCGTGCTAGCTTAATGTCACTCGTTTTTTGCGTGGGTAAAACGCCTGTCAGAACATAGAGTTGGCGCCACGTGTTAAAGGGCTTTGAACCCTTTGTTTTCAAGCATATTTTTATAGAGGCACGGGATTACATGGAAATCGGTCTGCGCGAGTGGCTGATCGTCATCGGCATCATTGTCATTGCCGGGATTCTTTTCGACGGCTGGCGCCGCATGCGCGGCGGCAAAGGCAAGTTGAAATTCCGTCTGGATCGCAGCTATGCCAACCTGCCGGACGAAGAGGGCAATGCCGAAGTGCTTGGCCCGTCGCGGGTGCTGGAAACCCACAAGGAGCCTGAGCTGGACGAAAGCGACCTGCCGTCGCTCAGCGCTTCTGCACGTGACCGCGAGCGCGAACCCAAGCCGGCCAAGGCCAGCAAGCGCAGCAAGCGTGCCACTGCGGCTGCCGAGGCGCAGCAGGGCGACCTGAACCTGAGCGCCGAGCCGCGTGAGGCCGACCTGTTTGGCGACAGCGATGACGACTTTGCTGCGGAAAACACCCGCAGCAGCAATCCGGCACCTGCCAACAACAGCGTCAAGGAGCTGCCACCGGCCGAGGAAGTGCTGGTGATCAGCGTGATCTCCCGCGACGAGGGTGGCTTCAAGGGCCCGGCGCTGCTGCAGAACATTCTGGAAAGTGGCCTGCGCTTCGGCGAAATGGACATCTTCCACCGTCACGAGAGCATGGCCGGCCACGGTGAAGTGCTGTTCTCCATGGCCAACGCAGTCAAGCCTGGCGTATTCGACCTGGACGATATCGACCACTTCAGCACCCGTGCGGTGAGCTTCTTCCTCGGTCTGCCGGGCCCGCGTCATCCGAAGCAGGCCTTCGACGTGATGGTGGCTGCGGCGCGCAAGCTGGCCCACGAACTGAACGGTGAGCTCAAGGACGACCAGCGCAGCGTGCTGACCGCCCAGACCATCGAGCACTATCGCCAGCGTATCGTCGAGTTCGAGCGCCGTGCGCTGACGCAGAAGCGCTGACAGATCCAGACGAAAGAGCAGCCTGAGGGCGCGCTGGGCGGTGCGGGTGTTGCTGTTGCCTGTGCCGGCCCCTTCGCGGGTAAACCCGCTCCCACAAGTACACCACAAGGCTCAAGGGCAGTGATGTACCTGTGGGAGCGGGTTTACCCGCGAAGGGGCTGGCACAGGCAGTAGGCACCCCAAGCCCGGCATTGCCCTCAAGCTGCTCTTTTGCTTTGCAAGAGAAGACAACCCCATGACCGTCGAATCCCGTATCCACGAACTCCGTCACCAGCTCGACCAGCACAACTACCGCTACTATGTGCTCGATGAGCCCAGCGTGCCCGACGCCGAATACGACCGCCTGTTCAACGAGCTGAAGGCGCTTGAAGCCGAACACCCGCACCTGGTGACCCCCGACTCGCCGACCCAGCGCGTCGGCGGCGCGGCCCTGGCCGCGTTCAGCCAGGTGCGCCACGAAGTGCCGATGCTGAGCCTGGGCAACGCCTTCGAAGAAGCCGACCTGCGTGAGTTCGGTCGCCGTGTGGTCGATGGCCTCGACCAGCCCGGTGCAGTGGACTACAGCTGCGAGCCCAAGCTCGACGGCCTGGCGGTGAGCCTGCTGTACCGTGACGGCCTGTTGGTGCAGGGCGCTACCCGTGGCGACGGCACTACCGGCGAAGACATCAGCGCCAATGTGCGCACCGTGCGCAATATCCCGCTCAAGCTGCAGGGCGAGGGCTGGCCGGCAGTGCTGGAGGTGCGCGGCGAGGTGTACATGAGCAAGGCCGGTTTCGAGCGGCTCAACGCCGCCCAGGCCGAGGCCGGTGGCAAGACTTTCGCCAACCCGCGCAACGCCGCTGCCGGCAGCCTGCGCCAGCTGGATTCGAAGATCACCGCCAGCCGCCCGCTGGAGTTCTGCTGCTATGGCGTCGGCCAGGTGTCGCAGAGCATCGGCGACAGCCACATCGGCATCCTCGAGCAGCTCAAGGCCTGGGGCCTGCCGATCAGTCGCGAGCTCAGGCACGCTGCCGGCATCGAAGAGTGCCTGGCCTACTACCGCGACATCGGCGAGCGGCGTAACAGCCTGCCCTATGAAATCGACGGCGTGGTATTCAAGGTCAACAGCCTGGGCGCTCAGCGCGAGCTGGGCTTCCGCGCCCGTGAGCCGCGCTGGGCGATCGCCCACAAGTTCCCTGCCATGGAAGAGCTGACCGAGGTGCTGGACGTCGAGTTCCAGGTCGGTCGCACCGGTGCGGTAACCCCGGTGGCCCGCCTGAAGCCGGTCAAGGTGGCTGGCGTGACCGTGTCCAATGCCACCCTGCACAACATGGACGAAATCGCGCGCCTTGGCCTGCGCATTGGCGATACGGTGATCATCCGTCGCGCCGGGGACGTGATCCCGCAAGTGATGCAGGTGGTGCTGGAGCGTCGCCCGAAAGATGCCCGCCCGGTGCAAGTGCCAAGTCAATGTCCTGTATGCGGCTCGCAGGTCGAGCGTACCCAGCTGGTCAAGCGCAGCAAAGGCAAGGAAACCACCAGCGAAGGCGCGGTGTACCGCTGCGTCGGCCGCCTGGCCTGTGCTGCCCAGCTCAAGCAGGCGATCATCCACTACGTATCGCGGCGGGCCATGGACATCGAGGGCCTGGGTGAGAAGAGCGTCGAGCAACTGGTGGACGAAGGCCTGATCGGTTCGCCGGCAGACCTGTACAAGCTCGAGTTCGAACAGATCGTCGGCCTGGAAGGCTTCGCCGATGTCTCCAGCCGCAAGCTGCTGGATGCCATCGAAGCCAGCAAGCGCCCGAGCCTGGCGCGCTTTATCTATGCCCTGGGCATTCCCGACGTTGGCGAGGAGACCGCGAAGGTGCTGGCCCGCTCGCTGGGCAGCCTGGCGCGCGTGCAGCAGGCGCTGCCGCAAGTACTCACCTATCTGCCGGACATCGGCCTGGAGGTGGCCTACGAAATTCATAACTTCTTTGAAGACGAGCACAACCAGAAGGTCATCAGGCAGCTGCTCGATAGTGGCATGCAGTTGCAGGACGAAGGCGACCTGGCCGCGGAATTCGCGGCCAGCACCACCCTGGCCGGGATGATCGCCAAGCTCGACATTGCCTCGGTTGGCCCGACCGGTGCCGAAAAGCTGGTAGCCAGGCTCGACAGCCTGGACAAGATCATCGCCGCTGACGGCATCGACCTGCGCCAGGCCCTGGCGGCCAAGCAGGCCGAGGCCGTGCGTGAATTCTTCAAGGTCGAAGCCAACCAGCAACTGGCTCGCGCCATCGAAGCGCAGTTGCTGGCGTTCGGCATGCACTGGAGCAGTGAGAAGAAAGTCGCTGAAGGCTTGCCGCTGGCTGGCCAGACCTGGGTGCTGACCGGCACCCTGGAGCGCATGAGCCGTGACATTGCCAAGGAAAAGCTGGAAAGCCTGGGAGCCAAGGTGGCTGGTTCGGTGTCAGGCAAGACCCACTGCGTGGTGGCGGGGCCGGGGGCGGGCTCCAAGCTGGCCAAGGCCAGCGAACTGGGGGTGAAGGTACTGGACGAAGACGCCTTCGTCGCCTTCCTGGCCGAGCAGGGCATAGCGGTTTGAAGTCCTGCTCGCCCGTTGTGGGAGCGGGCGTGCCCGCGAAGAGGCCCGCCAGGCCGCAGCAACTTGGACAAGTCATTGAGAAATGATGACTTTTTCTCGCCCCAGAGGTTGTATCTGCTCCCAAGACCGGTACAATGGCGCCACTCGCTGCTCAGCGAGTTCTGCAGTGGTGGCCCCATCGGTCCCCCCGCATTGATTACCCGTTAACCTGGTCAGGCCCGGAAGGGAGCAGCCATAGCGGGAACATCGAGTGCCGGGGTGTGGCTGGTGGGGCTGCCTCCATTTCAGGCTCTTGAATCCTCAAGACGCCTCGCTAGAAACATTTCTGGTTACGACGGCATTCAGGATCTCCCGAATGAAGCGTCATCTTGCAAGCTGACAACCCAACACTCCCTGCATCCGTACAATGATCGGCAGCGGACAGGCCTTCATCCATCCCATCCGTGCCACAAGCCAGGCAGGCCGACCCAGGCCGTATCTTCGGATACGCCAGCCTCAGGCCGGGCGTTGCGCTGTTCGGCCGAAGCCCTCAGAGGTTGTACTTTTCATCGATTCTGCGTTTGTCGAGCGTGTAGCGCTTGACGTCGATTGCATCGGACTCAAGCTGGGCGTCCAACTCGTCCATATCGTGTTTTTTCAAGCTCGCAACGTGAGCCCTGGTGGCCTGATAGTTGATGAGTTCTGCGGCGTCATGCCCGCTCACCGGGTCCCAAAAAATGGAAAGCGGCCAGAGCAGCAGGTTGACCACGCCAAAGCCGTATGCACGACCGTAGAAGGAACCGCCACCTGGAAGCAGGCCAAGGCCGGCAGCAAGCCCAGGGTTCTTTTCTTCAACCGCGAGGTTTCTGGCGCGATAGCCGGCAAGTTCCGACTCCTGGACCGAATTAGGGCCGGTAGCACAACCAGGGGTCAGCGCTATGAGTGCGGCAACGGTCAGGTTTCTTACTGTGGACATGCAACTTTTCCTGAGTGTGAATACGGTTCTCGGCACGCAGCTGGGTGCGCAGGCGCGTCACTCTACACTGAGTGATAGCTTATTGATATTAATGAGCCATCATTTGGTTCGGTTGTTGCAGCCAGTGTCTCTATCCTGGGTGTTTCATGACAGCGTTGACCGGTTCTGCCTCTTACCATACCCCGCCGCCGACAGCTTCATCAGCCGCTGGAACGTCGGGCATGCCAGGTGATCCGCTTCCGGGCACTGCGCCGCATGCCGCAGGCCCTTGCTCATCGCCTGCAAGCGCCTGATCCGTGCATCCAGTTCGTCGGCCTTGGCGATCAGCAGTTGCCGGTCGACCTGCAGGTCCACCAACATCGCTCCCACTTCATCCAGCGAAAATCCTGCCGCTTGCCCCAGGGCTATCAGTGCCAGCCGGTCTGCCACATCCGCGGCAAACTGCCGTCGTTGGCCGCGCCCGGCAAGTGACTTGAGCAAGCCTTTCTTTTCGTAGTAACGCAGCGTCGAGGCGGGTACGCCTGTGCGCCTGGCGACATCGGCAATGTCCATTGCGGGCCCTTGACTTGAAGTTGACTTCAACTTCTATGCTGCGCGGCGTAGTGACGACCGTCAATCTTCGAGGGCCTTTTCAATGACGTTTACTGCCATGCTTTCTGCTGCCTTGCCGATTGGCGTGGGTGCCACGCTGGTCATGGATGGGTGGGGCTTGTTGCTGCGGCGCCTGGGGGTTGCCACGCCGAACTTCGCCATGGTCGGGCGCTGGGCGGGGCATCTGTTGCAGGGACGGGTACGGCATCAGGCAATTGCCCGGGCGGAGCCGGTGCGCCACGAACGGCTGTGGGGATGGCTCGTTCATTACGCCATCGGCGTGCTGTTCGCCCTGCTGCTGGTGCTGATCGTCGGCGAAGGCTGGTTGCTGGCGCCGACCCTGTGGCCGGCGCTGATGGTGGGTGTGGGGACGGTGGTGGCGCCGCTGTGTCTCATGCAGCCGGCGATGGGGGCGGGGTTCTTCGCTTCGAAGACACCGACACCGGCGCGTAACTGCCTGAGGAGCCTGGTGACGCACGCGGTGTTCGGTGTGGGGCTTTTCCTCAGTGCAGCCTTGGTGGCGGTGGTGTGAGGGGGGCAGGGACGTGCTCATGGTTGGGCTATCGGCATCGCGTGCTGATGCCCCAGCCCTTCATAGCGCTGCACAATCCGTTCGATTTCCCCTGACTGCTTCATCCGCGCCAGCGCCCGCAGCAGCTCCTGGGTCGGTATCGCCGGATCATTGCGTACCATGCAGCCCAGCTCCTGCTCGTCCAGCACCGTCAGTGCCTGCAGGCGCTGCCCGTTTGGTCGGCTCCGGTTGAACCACTGCAGGGACAGCTGGTTGCTGACCGCGTAGCGATAGCGGCCGGCCTGCAACTTCTGCAGTACCAGCAACTGGTTGCGGCTGTCTTCACGCTGCAATCGGCCCTGCTCAAGCAGAGGCTGCAGGCTTGGGTAGATGTAGCCCAGCACCGTGCCGATCGTCTGGGACGGCAGTTGCCCGAGGGACGTTGGCGGGCTGAGGCCCGGGCGGCCCACCAGCAGGTCGCGCTGATGAATCAACGGGATGCTCCAGACAAAATTCTTCGGTGGGTTATCGAACCAGCGGGTGCTGACATAGCAACGCACATCGATATCACCATGCTCCATTGCCTCCTGCAGGCGCAGGCGGGCCATGACGTGGTACACCGGGTGCGCGCCAACCTCTCTGGCCAGCGCCTGGGTGAGGTCGTACAGCAGGCCTTCCACTGGCTGCTCGGCTTCGATGCGCACCAGCGGCATGCTCCAGCTTTCCGCCACGGAAAAGCGCAGCACCGCCTGTTCGGCAAGACTCTGCGAGCTCCAGATCAACAACAAGGTCAGCAGTCTGCGCAAAGGCGTATCCTCCCTGGACAGCACACTCAGTTTCTAGCTTAGACGAGCTGCGCAGGGTGCATTTTTGCCCCCGCTCCGCTAGCATTAGCGATCTTCCGCTCGATCAGGCTACGATGGTTTTTCGATGAGTTATCAGGTCCTTGCACGTAAATGGCGTCCGCGCTCGTTCCGCGAAATGGTCGGCCAGGCCCATGTGCTCAAGGCTTTGATCAACGCTCTCGACAACCAGCGCCTGCACCATGCCTACCTGTTCACCGGTACCCGGGGCGTGGGCAAGACCACCATCGCCCGGATCATTGCCAAGTGCCTGAACTGCGAAACCGGCATCACCTCGACGCCGTGCGGCACCTGTTCGGTGTGCCGGGAGATCGACGAAGGCCGTTTCGTCGACCTGATCGAGATCGACGCCGCCAGCCGCACCAAGGTCGAGGACACCCGCGAACTGCTGGATAACGTGCAGTACGCCCCGAGCCGTGGGCGCTTCAAGGTCTACCTGATCGACGAAGTGCACATGCTGTCGACGCACTCGTTCAACGCCTTGCTCAAGACGCTCGAAGAGCCGCCGCCCTACGTCAAGTTCATCCTCGCTACCACCGACCCGCAGAAGCTGCCGGCCACCATCCTGTCGCGCTGCCTGCAGTTCTCGCTGAAGAACATGAGCCCGGAGCGGGTGGTCGAACACCTCAGCCACGTACTGACGGCGGAAAACGTGCCGTTCGAGACGGACGCCCTGTGGTTGCTGGGCCGCGCCGCCGATGGTTCGATGCGCGATGCAATGAGCCTGACCGACCAGGCCATTGCCTTTGGCGAAGGCAAGGTGCTGGCCGCCGATGTGCGGGCCATGCTCGGTAGCCTTGACCATGGCCAGGTCTATGGTGTGCTGCAAGCGCTGCTCGAGGGCGATGCACGGGCCTTGCTCGAGGCCGTGCGCAACCTGGCCGAGCAGGGCCCGGACTGGGCTGGCGTACTGGCCGAGATGCTCAACGTGCTGCATCGCGTGGCCATTGCCCAGGCGTTGCCGGAAGCCGTGGACAACGGCCAGGGCGACCGCGACCGGGTACTCGCGCTGGCCGCGGCATTGCCGGCCGAGGACGTGCAGTTCTATTACCAGATGGGCCTGATCGGCCGCCGTGACCTGCCCCTGGCACCGGACCCGCGCGGTGGTTTTGAAATGGTCCTGCTGCGCATGCTGGCGTTCCGCCCGGCCGACACCGACGACGCGCCGAAACCGCTGCTAAAGCCAGTGGGGATCAGCCAGGCCACAGCTGATCCAGCAACCCCGGTGGCAGCGCCGGCGGTTGCCGCGGTACCGCCAGCCGCTGCCGTGCAACCTGCAGCTGCGGCTGCAGCGCCGCAGGCACCCGCGCCGGTGGCGCCAGCACCGCCGCTGGTTGATGCGCCTGTGCCGCCGGCTGAGCCTGCCCCGGTTATCGAGCCCGAGCCGCAAGCTGAGCCCGAGCCGGAGCCAGTTGCCGTCGCAGAGGTGGTTGACCTGCCATGGGAAGAGTCGGAACCGGCAGCGCCTGAGCCCGCGCCTGCACCGGCGCCTGCGCCCGCGCCGATGCAAGCGGCCCCGGCTCACGACGACGAGCCGCCCTTCGACCCGTCGGCCTATGCCGCCGTGGGCATGGACCGTGATGATGATCCGCCAGTGGATGAAGACTATTATGGCGGCGAAAGCGACCCGGTCGGCTTCAGCTACCTGGACGAACTGGCCGAACACGTCCAGGAAGAGGCCCCCAAGCCGGTCGCCGAGCCGCTGCCAGCGGCCAAGCCGGCTACCGGCCTGGCCCTGCAATGGCTGGAAATGTTCCCCCAGTTGCCTGTGTCCGGGATGACAGGCAACATCGCAGCGAACTGTACCTTGATCGCCGTCGAGGGTGACGACTGGCTGCTGCACCTGGACCCTGGCCAAGGGGCGCTGTTCAATGCCACCCAGCAACGACGCCTGAACGAAGCGCTCAACCAGCACCTGGGGCGTACGCTGAACCTGCGTATCGAGCTGATTCAACCCGAGCAGGAAACCCCGGCCCAGGCGGCAGCGCGCAAGCGCAGAGAGCGTCAGCACGACGCGGTGGTGTCGATCGAGCAGGATCCGTTGATCCAGCAGATGATCAAGCTGTTCGGTGCCAAGGTGCGGCAGGATACTATTGAACCTGTAGAGGCCCTGGCCAATCAGGGCCAGTAACGGATAACCATGCGGCTGGCCGGGTGCCGGGCCGCATCACATGACCCAATCGAGGTATACCCCATGATGAAAGGTGGCATGGCCGGCCTGATGAAGCAGGCCCAGCAAATGCAGGAAAAGATGCAGAAGATGCAGGAAGAGCTGGCCAACGCCGAAGTTACCGGCCAGTCCGGTGGCGGCCTGGTGAGCGTGGTGATGACCGGTCGTCACGACGTGAAGCGCGTCAGCATCGACCAGAGCCTGATGTCGACTGACGCAGACGACAAGGAAGTGCTGGAAGACCTGATCGCTGCCGCACTGAACGACGCCGTGCGCAAGGTCGAGAAGAACAGCCAGGAAAAGATGGGCAGCATGACTGCCGGCATGCAATTGCCGCGGGGCTTAAAGATGCCGTTCTAAGGGCATTGCGTTACCAGGAACCGCCGCTGACAACAGCGGCGGTTTTTTTTCGGGGGAGATTTTCCCCCGGACGCGGTCTGCTGGTTTGACGGCATTGTCAGTGCTGGGTATAAACCGCCTCTTATTGAATTGTCAGGCCTTTCCCATGAGCTTCAGCCCTCTCATCCGCCAACTGATCGATGCCCTGCGTATTCTCCCGGGTGTCGGCCAGAAAACCGCCCAGCGCATGGCACTGCAGCTGCTCGAGCGTGACCGCAGCGGCGGCCTGCGCCTGGCTCAGGCCCTGACCCAGGCCATGGAAGGGGTAGGGCATTGCCGCCAGTGCCGTACCCTGACCGAGCAGGAGCTGTGCCCGCAATGCGCCGACACGCGCCGTGACGATACCCAGTTGTGCGTGGTCGAGGGCCCGACCGATGTGTATGCGGTGGAGCAGACCGGCTACCGTGGCCGCTATTTCGTGCTCAAGGGCCACCTGTCGCCGCTGGACGGCCTGGGGCCGGAGGCGATCGGCATTCCGCAATTGATGGCGCGGATCGAGGAGCAGGGCACCTTTACCGAGGTGATCCTGGCCACCAACCCGACGGTGGAAGGTGAGGCGACTGCGCATTACATCGCCCAGCTGCTGAGCGAGAAGGGCCTGGTGGCGTCGCGCATTGCCCATGGTGTGCCGCTGGGAGGAGAGCTGGAGCTGGTCGACGGCGGGACCCTGGCCCATGCCTTCGCCGGGCGGCGGCCGATTTCGCTCTGATTCAGGATTGCCGGGGCCGCTTTGCGGCCCATCGCGACACAAGGCCGCTCCCACAGGAGGTTGCGTTCCCCTGTAGAAGCGGCCTTGTGTCGCGATGGGCTGCAAAACAGCCCCGTGGTCTCAGTATTCGCTGAGCGAAAACTCGGTCAGGCAGAACGTCGGCACACCCGCCGCCTGTAGCCGGCGCGACCCGTCCAGCTCCGGCAGGTCGATGATTGCCGCCGCCTCGAACACCTGCGCACCGGTCCGACGCACCAGGTTGGCCGCTGCCAGCAGCGTACCGCCAGTGGCAATCAGGTCATCGAAGATCAGCACCGAATCCCCTTCGCACAGGCTGTCGGCGTGCACTTCCAGGAACGCTTCGCCGTACTCGGTCTGGTAGGCCTCGCTGAGCACATCGGCGGGCAGCTTGCCCTGCTTGCGGAACAGGATCAGCGGTTTGTTCAGTTGGTGGGCGATGATCGAGCCGATCAGGAAGCCTCGCGCATCCATGGCACCGATGTGGCTGAACTCGGCCTCGACATAGCGCTCGATGAACTGGTCGGCCACATAGCGCAGCCCGCGTGGCGACTGGAACAGCGGGGTGATGTCGCGAAAGATCACGCCCGGCTTGGGGAAGTCCACTACCGGGCGGATCAGGGCTTTGAGGTCGAAGGCGTCGCTGTGCATTGTTGCGGGTATCCTGGGAAAACGAATGCCCAAGTATACCTGCTAAACGCCGCCTCAGGCCTCCATCGCACCGCCGGCCAGCGCGCACAGCTGGATCGGGTCGAGGATGTGCACTTCCTTGCCTTCGGCGCGGATCAGGCCGTTCTGCTGGAAGCGGGTGAACACCCGCGACACGGTTTCCACGGCCAGGCCAAGGTAATTGCCGATTTCGTTGCGCGACATGCTCAGGCGGAACTGGTTGGCCGAATAGCCGCGGGCACGGAAGCGCGCCGACAGGTTGACCAGGAAGGTGGCGATGCGCTCGTCGGCGGTCTTTTTCGACAGCAGCAGCATCATTTGCTGGTCATCGCGGATTTCCCGGCTCATCACCCGCATCAGCTGGCGACGCAGCTGTGGCAGCTGCACCGACAGTTCGTCGAGGCGCTCGAAGGGGATTTCACACACCGAGGTGGTTTCCTGCGCCTGGGCCGACACCGGATAGGCCTCGGTGTCCATGCCCGACAGGCCGACCAGCTCGCTGGGCAGGTGGAAGCCGGTGATCTGCTCTTCGCCGCTGTCGCTGAGGCTGAAGGTTTTCAGGGCGCCGGAGCGTACCGCGTAGACCGAGCCGAAGTTGTCGCCCTGGCGGAACAGGAACTCGCCTTTTTTCAGCGGCCGTCCGCGCTTGACGATTTCGTCAAGTGCATCCATGTCTTCCAGGTTCAGTGACAGGGGCAGGCACAGGGGGGCCAGGCTGCAGTCCTTGCAATGGGCCTGGTTGTGTGGGCGCAGTTTGACTGGCTCGGACATATCTTTCGATCCTTGTGGGAAAGCACACATAAGACGTAAGGGTAACTCACGGCGTAGGGTGTAGGCCAGCGTACGCTGTCGTACTGCGCGCCGGCCAGGCCCCGGCGGCTGTGCCGGGGCCTGCGCTGTGCCCATGGTGTGCCTGGCAAGGAAACTTGTCCATGCGGTTGAACGACTCGGTTCAGATGACCCGGGAAAAGCGCTGGCGGTTGTGCAGGCCCAGGTAGGCGTCGAACACCATGCATACCGAGCGCGCCAGCAGGCGGCCGGCCGGCAGGATGCGTATGCCCTTGTCGTCCAGGCGGATCAGGCCGTCGCGCTGCAAGGTCAGCAGTTCAGGCCAGAGGTCGTTGAAATAGCCACGAAAATCGATGGTGAAGGCTTGTTCGATCGGCTCGAAGTCCAGCTCGAAATGGCAGATCAGCTGCTGGATCACTGCCCGGCGCAAGCGGTCGTCGTGGTTGCAGATCAGGCCGCGCTGGGTTGCCAGCTGGGCGTTGGAGAGGCTGTCCTGGTAGGTGTTGAGGTCGCTGCTGTTCTGGCAGTACAGGTCACCGATCTGGCTGATGGCCGACACGCCCAGGCCGATCAGGTCGCAGTGCCCGTGGGTGGTGTAGCCCTGGAAGTTGCGCTGCAGGGTACCTTCTTCCTGGGCAATGGCCAGTTCGTCATCGGGCAGGGCGAAATGGTCCATGCCGATATAGCGATAGCCGGCTGCGGTCAGCTGGTCGATGGTGCTGTGCAGCATCTCCAGCTTGGCGGCCGCGCTGGGCAGGTCATTGTTGTCGATGCGCCGTTGCGGCATGAAGCGCTCGGGCAGGTGGGCGTAGTTGAATACCGACAGGCGGTCGGGTTGCAGGCGGATCACTTCCTCGACGGTGCGGGCGAAGCCTTCCGGGGTCTGCTTGGGCAGGCCGTAGATCAGGTCGAGGTTGACCGAGCGGAACTGCAGGGTGCGCGCGGCCTCGATCAGGGTGCGGGTCTGCTCCAGGCTCTGCAGGCGATTGACTGCGCGCTGCACGGCCGGGTCGAGGTCCTGCACGCCAAGGCTGACGCGGTTGAAGCCCAGTTCGCGCAGCAGGCCCATGGTCGACCAGTCAGCCTCGCGGGGGTCGATCTCGATGCCGTAGTCGCCGGAGTCGTCGTCCAGCAGGTGGAAATGCTGGCGCAGGCTGGCCATCAGCTGGCGCAGTTCCACATGGCTGAGGAAGGTCGGGGTGCCCCCGCCAAAATGCAGCTGTTCGACCTGTTGTCTGGGGTCGAGGTGGCAGGCGATCAGCTGGATTTCCTGTTCCAGGCGCTGCAGGTACGGTGCGGCTCGGGCGCGGTCCTTGGTGATGACTTTGTTACAGGCGCAGTAGTAACAAATGTTTGCACAGAACGGCACGTGCACGTACAGCGACAGCGGGCGCACGGCCCGACGGCTCTCGCGCAGGGCGTGGAGCAGGTCGAACGAGCCCACTTCGCTGTGCAGTTGCACGGCGGTCGGGTAAGAGGTGTAGCGTGGTCCGGCCAGGTCGTAGCGGCGGATCAGGTCGGTATCCCAACGTAGGTCGTCGAGCATGTGGGCGGTCCCCGGAAAGAGCAGCAATGCACCGGAGTCTAGGGTTGTCTGTAGGAATCTGTGTTGATTTGTATCAAGGGGAATTGGCAGTGGATTCCGAGGCCGCAAAGCGGCCCCTTCAATGCCCCATCAGCCAATGCTGGTGTGGCCCGGGCAGGGTCCAGATGCCAAACAGCATCACCAGCACTCCGCCAGCCACGCGCACACTGCGCCGTTTCAACATAGTGTTTACCCGTTCTGCCGCCAGCCCGGTCGCCAGCAGCACCGGCCAGGTCCCCACCCCGAATGCCAGCATCAAGGCTGCGCTGTACCCGGCATTGCCCTGGCTGGCAGCCCACAGCAGGGTGCTGTACACCAGCCCGCACGGCAGCCACCCCCATAGTGCCCCGAGCAGCAGCGCGCGCGGCAGGCTGGACACCGGGAGCAAGCGCGATGCCACGGGCTGGATATGCCGCCACAGCCCCCGGCCCAGCGCCTCGATGCGGGTCAGCCCGCTCCACCAGCCGGCCAGGTACAGCCCCATGACGATCAACAGCAGCGCCGCCAGCACCCGCAGCGCCAGGGCCGCAGGGCTGCTGGCCACGGCCCAGCCGGCCAGGCCCAGCAGCAGGCCGGCACAGCCATAACTGAGCACCCGGCCAAGGTTGTACGCCAGCAGCAGGCGCAGGCGCCGGCCGCGTTGCTCCGGGGGGATGGCCAGGGTCAGCGCGCCCATCAGGCCGCCACACATGCCCAGGCAGTGGCCACCGCCCAGCAGGCCGAGGATCAGCGCCGAGCCGAGCAGGGGAAGCAGGTCAGGCACGGGGTGGCGGTTCCTTGGCGCGGGCGGCCTGGCTGTCTTCAGGCGTCACTGCCGCCTGGTGGCGCGGGTCCTGGTCGTCGAACAGGATGCTGTGGGCCGGGCTTTCGAGGTCGTCGTACTGGCCGCTGTCCACTGCCCAGAAGAAGATGTACACGGCCACGCCGACCAGCAGCAGTGCCGCGGGGATCATGACGTAGAGGGCGGGCATGATGGCTTTCTCCCAGGCAAGGACGCTTCACTCATAGACAGGCCCGGTGCCAGCGGCGCGCGGGTCAGGCGCATGGCATTGAGCACCACCACCAGTGAACTGATCGACATGCCGATGGCCGCCCATACCGGGGTGATCCAGCCGAGCGCGGCGAACGGCAACACCAGGCCATTATACAGCGTCGCCCACAACAGGTTCTGGAGGATGTTGCGGCGCGTGCGGCGGGCCAGCTCGAACGCCTGCACCAGCGCCGCCAGGCGGTTGGACAGCAGCACCGCATCGGCGCTGGTCTTGGCCAGGTCGGTGGCGCTGCCCATGGCAATGCTGATATCGGCGGCGGCCAGCACCGGTACGTCGTTGACCCCGTCGCCCAGCATCAGCACCTTGCGCCCGGCCGCCTGCAGCGCCTTCAGCCGGTCCAGTTTGTCGTCCGGGCGCAGGCCGCCGATGGCCTGGTCGATGCCCAGCTGCGCGGCCACCTCGGCAACCATCGGTGAGCTGTCACCGGACAGCAGCAGCGTGCGCCAGCCGCGGGCCTTGCAAGCGGCCAGCAGGGCAGGGGCGTCGTCGCGCAGACGATCGTCCAGGCCGAACCAGGCCAGCGGCCCCTGGCGGTCGCCCAGCAGCAGCCACTGGCCGCGGGGTTCCGGCACCGCGGGGGGCGCAGCGCCGCTCAGGGCGCAGACGAAGGTGGCCTGGCCAATGCGAAGCAACTGGCCTGCCACCTGGCCTTCCAAGCCCAGGCCCGGCACGCTCTGCACGTCGTCGGCAGGGCTGGCGCTGCGGCCGAAGGCACGCGCGATGGGGTGTTCGGAGCGGTTTTCCAGGGCTGCGGCCAGGGCCAGGCAGCGATCGGCCGGCAGGTTGCCGAGCGGGCGGATGCTGCGCAAGGTCAGGCGGCCTTCTGTCAGTGTGCCGGTCTTGTCGAACACTACCGTGTCGACCTGGTTCAGGCCTTCCAGCACGTGGCCACGGGTTACCAGCAGGCCAAGCTTGTGCAAGGTGCCGGTGGCGGCGGTCAGGGCCGTCGGCGTGGCCAGGGACAGTGCGCAAGGGCAGGTCGCTACCAGCATGGCCAGCACGATCCAGAACGCCCGCGTCGGGTCCAGGTGCCACCACCACAGGCCGATGGCCAGGGCGGCCAGCAACGAGCACAGCAGGAACCACTGCGAGGCGCGGTCGGCGATTTCGGCCAGGCGCGGTTTCTCGGTCTGGGCACGCTCCAGCAGGCGAACGATGGCGGATAGCCGCGAATCGGCGCCCAGCGCTTCGACTTGCACATTCAGGGTGCTTTCGACATTCAGCGTGCCGCCGGTGACGCGTTCACCCGCCCGGCGGGGTTGCGGCAGGTACTCGCCGGTGAGCAGCGATTCATCGATGCTGGAGCGGCCATCGACAATGCAGCCGTCGGCAGGGATCACCGCGCCTGGCAGCACCTGTACCCGGTCGCCGCGCTGCAGCTCGCTGAGCAGGATGCGCTCGGTGTGGCCGTGGGCATCCAGGCGCAGGCAGGAGGCAGGCAGCAGGTTGACCAGCTGTGCAGTGGCCGCTGCCGTGCGTTCGCGGGCACGGCGCTCCAGGTAGCGGCCGGTGAGCAGGAACAGGGCGAACATGCCCACGGTGTCGAAGTACAGCTCGCCGCTGCCGGTGATGGCGGTCCAGATGCCGGCGGCGAAAGCCAGGCCGATGGCCAGCGACACCGAAACGTCCATGGTCAGGTGGCGGGTACGCAAGTCGCGCGCGGCGCCCTTGAACAACGGCGCGCAGCTGTAGAAGACGATGGGGATTGTGAGAAACAGCGCCACCCACCTGAGGATGGTGTGCAGTTCGGGCGACAGGTCGATGTTGAATTCCGGCCAGGTGGCCATGGTGGCCATCATCGCCTGGAACCACAGCAGCCCGGCCACGCCCAGGCGACGCAGGGCACTGCGGTTTTCGCGCGCCAGCTGCTCGGCGGCCTGGTCGGGCTGGTAGGGGTAGGCGGCATAGCCGATCTGGCGCAGCTCGGCGAGCAGGCGTGACAGCGGCAGTTGCCTGTCGTCCCAGTTCAGCAGCAGCCGGTGGTTGGACAGGTTCAGGCGTGCCTCGGCGACGCCGGGCAGGTTGCGCAGGTGCTTCTCGATCAGCCAGCCGCAGGCAGCGCAGCTGATGCCTTCGACCAGCAGGGTGGCTTCGGCCAGCCCGTCCTGGTGGCGGACGAAGCGCTGCTGCACGTCGTTGCGATCGTACAGGGCCAGTTCGTCCTGCAGTTGCCGGGGCAAGGCCTCGGGGTTGGCGCTGGTATCGCTGCGGTGCTGGTAATAGTGCTCCAGGCCACCGGCGACGATCGATTCGGCCACTGCCTGGCAGCCGGGGCAACAGAACTGCCGGGGCTGGCCGAGAACCACGGCGGTGAAGCGGCTGCCGGCGGGGACGGGCAGGGCGCAGTGGTAGCAGGGGATGGGCTGGCTCATGACATCATTTGCCTTACACAAATCGGCTGGTTGGGCACGGTGCCTGTGGGAGCGGGTTCACCCGCGAAAGCGTCAGATCAGGCGATGATGTTTTCAGGTCTGACGCCTTCGCGGGTGAACTCGCTCCCACCAGGAGCGGCGGAGGTGCGTTTATTGGTGCTCGGCCCCCTGGAGCGCTTCATCTCCCAGCTGCAAGGTCACACCATGCTCCACCTTTTCCTCCTCGAACAAGCGCCAAACCTGCCCGCCCTGACTACCCAGCAGCTCAACGAAACGCCGTCCGTCAACCTTGTCCTCCAACTGCCCCACATAGCGCCCAGCCTCGACCCGGCTCAGCAGCACCTTGCGGTCTTTCTCCGGCTGGGTTGGCGAAATCAGGTTCAGCTCCAGGCTCTGCGGGTCGCTGCTGCCGCTCAGGCGCAACTCCACTTCGCCGGTCAGCTCGTCGAGGTGCACACTGGCCTTCAGGCCCAGCTTCTGCGCCTGCAGTTCACGGTCCAGCGAGCGGTTGATGCCTTTGCCGGCCTCGTAGTAGTTGTCGTTGACCAGGTTGTCCGGGTTGCGCACGGCGATGCTGACCATGCTCAGGCTCAGGCACACCGAGGTGGCCAGGATGCCGATGATGATCCAGGGCCAGAGGTGCTTGTACCAGGGGCTGGCGGCGGTGGCAGGCATTGTCGGTTATCTCTCTCAGCGGATCTGTGGGCCGATGAAGCGGCTCTTGGCTTCAACCTGGGCGTCGCTGTCATCGGCGCTCTTGAGGATGAAGGTGACTTCGTTGGTGGTCGAGGGCAGTTTCTCGGGGGCAACCGACAGTTGCACCGGCAGGCTGACGATATCACCGGCCGCCACGCGGATCTCGCGCTGGCCCTCGAGCCTGAGGTCCGGCAGGCCGGCGGCGTCCAGCACGTACACGTGGTCGCGCTGGTCCTTGTTCATCACCTTCAGGCTGTACACGTTCTCGATCCGGCCCTGGGCGTTCTCGCGGTACAGCACGCGGTCTTTGCTGACGTCGAAACCGACCAGCGAGCGGGTGGCGAAGGCGGTGGCCAGGCCGACGATCATCACTACCAGTACCAACGCGTAGCCGATCAGGCGTGGGCGCAGCAGGTGGGTCTTCTGCCCGGACAGGTTGTGTTCGGTGGTGTAGCTGATCAGCCCGCGTGGGTAGTTCATCTTGTCCATGATGTTGTCGCAGGCATCGATGCAGGCGGCGCAGCCGATGCACTCGATCTGCAGGCCGTCACGGATGTCGATGCCGGTGGGGCAGACCTGTACGCACATGGTGCAGTCGATGCAGTCGCCCAGGCCGTGGGCCTTGTAGTCGAGGTCCTTCTTGCGCGGGCCGCGGGTTTCGCCACGGCGCGGGTCGTAGGACACGATCAGCGTGTCCTTGTCGAACATCACACTCTGGAAGCGCGCATAGGGGCACATGTACACGCACACCTGTTCACGCAGCCAGCCAGCGTTGCCATAGGTGGCGAGGGTGAAGAAGCCGACCCAGAAATAGGCCCAGCCGTCGGCCTGGCCAGTGAAAAATTCGATGGCCAGTTCGCGGATCGGCGAAAAATAACCGACGAAGGTCATGCCGGTGACGAAACCGATCAGCAGCCACAGGCTGTGCTTGGCGAACTTGCGCAGGAACTTGTTGCCGCTCATGGGCGCCTTGTCCAGCTTCATACGCTGGTTGCGGTCGCCCTCGGTGACCTTTTCGCACCACATGAAAATCCATGTCCACACGCTTTGCGGGCAGGTGTAGCCGCACCACACGCGGCCGGCGAACACGGTGATGAAGAACAGGCCGAAGGCGGCGACGATGAGGATGCCCGAGAGCAGGATGAAGTCCTGCGGCCAGATGGTGGCACCGAAGATGTAGAACTTGCGCTCGGGCAGGTTCCACCACACGGCCTGGTGGCCGCCCCAGTTCAGCCAGACGGTACCGAAGTAGAGCAGGAATAGCACGGCACCGCCGACCATGCGCAGGCGTCGGAACAGGCCGGTGAAGGCACGGGTGTAGATCTTCTCGCGGGAGGCGTAGAGGTCGACGGAGTCCTTGCCCTTGCTGGCAGGCGGGGTGACATCATGTACCGGAATCTGCTTGCTCATTATCAAGTCCCACGGCAGTGGAGAAACGCCGCGGCCAGTGCGTGCCGGCCGCAGTCTGGCGCAATCTGCTAGCGCTCTGCGGCCCATGATACGCCGCTGATGGCAGTATGGGGTCGCACTGCGACCTTTAGTCGCGTTGGGTTCGTGGTATGAATCGTGTTATGGCGGGTGTCAATTGATCCAGGTCATCTGGTGTTGCTTTTGCTGGCCTCATCGCGGATGAATCCGCTCCTGCAGGAACCGCATGTGCAGGAGCGGATTCATCCGCGAGAGGTCTGGCCTGCCTTACTCTGCCTGCTGGGCCGGTTCGGGCTGCTGCGACAGGCTGTAGACATAAGCCGCCAGCAAGTGCACCTTGTCATTGCCCTGCAGCTGCTGCTGGGCCGGCATCTGCCCCTGGCGGCCATAGCGAATGGTTTGCTGCAACTGAGCGAAGCTCGAGCCGTAGATGAACGCCTGCGGGTGGGTCAGGTTCGGCGCGCCCATGGCAGGGGTACCTTTGCCTTCCGGCCCGTGGCAGGCCACACAGTTGGCGGCGAAGATCTTCTGCCCGTTCTCGACATCGGCCTTCGCGCCTTCCGGCAGGCTGCGGCCATCCAGCTTGCTGACCACGAACGCCGCCACGTCAGCCACGCCCTGGTCGCCGATCACCTCGGCCCAGGCCGGCATCACGCCGTGGCGGCCGCCCATGATGGTGGTCTTGATGGTGTCCGGCTCGCCGCCCCAGCGCCAGTCGTTGTCGGTCAGGTTGGGGAAGCCGAAGGCACCCTTGGCGTCGGAGCCGTGGCATACCGAACAGTTGGAGGCGAACAGCCGCGCGCCCATTTTCAGCGCTTGCGGGTCCTTGGCCACTTCCTCGATAGGCATGGCGGCGAACTTGGCGAAGATCGGCCCGAAGCGGGCGTCGGCCTTGGCCATTTCCTTTTCCCATTCGTGCACGCCAGTCCAGCCCGGCTGGCCGTTGGAAAACTCGGTCTGCTTGTCGTTGTCCAGGTACGAGTAGCCCGGCAGCATGCCTTTCCAGTTGCCCAGGCCGGGGTACAGCACCAGGTAGCCGAGGGCGAAGACGATGGTACCGACGAACAGCCAGAACCACCATTTCGGCAGCGGGTTGTCGTATTCCTCGATGCCATCGAAAGCATGTCCGACGGTTTCGTCGGTGACCTCTTCGCGCTGGCCCTTGCGGGTCGACAGCAGCAGCCAGGTCAACGAGAAGATGGTGCCCAGGGTCAGGACGGTAACGTACAGACTCCAGAAGGTTGTCATTGTTGTTTGCTCCCAGAAGCTTTTGCTTGCTCGACGTGCCGGCTGGCCTCGGGGTCATCCGCGAAGGGCAGTTGGGTCGCTTCGTCGAAGTCCTTTTTCCGCCGCGGGCTGAACACCCACAGCGCCAGGCCCACGAACGCCACCATCACCACGACGGTGCCCAGGCCGCGAATCATCCCGATATCCATCAGCGTCACCGTTTGCTCTTGATGATGGTGCCAAGACCCTGCAGGTACGCGACGAGGGCGTCCATTTCGGTCTTGCCCTTGACCGCGTCGCGGGCCCCGGCGATGTCGGCGTCGCTGTATGGCACGCCGAGTGTGCGCAGCACTTCCATCTTCTTCGCGGTGTCCTTGCCGTCGAGCTTGTGCTCGACCAGCCACGGATACGCCGGCATCTTCGACTCCGGCACCACGTTGCGCGGGTTGTACAGGTGCGCACGGTGCCAGTCATCCGAGTAGCGGCCGCCGACCCGGGCCAGGTCCGGCCCGGTACGCTTGGAGCCCCACAGGAACGGGTGGTCCCAGACGCTTTCACCGGCCACCGAGTAGTGGCCGTAGCGTTCGGTTTCGGCGCGGAACGGGCGGATCATCTGCGAGTGGCAGCCCACGCAGCCTTCGCGGATGTAGATGTCGCGGCCTTCAAGCTCCAGCGCGGTGCGCGGCTTCATGCCTTCGACGGGTTTGTTGGTGACGTCCTGGAAAAACAGCGGGACGATCTGGGTCAGGCCACCGACGCTCACGGCGATGACCATGAAGAAGGCCAGCAGGCCTATGTTCTTCTCGACGGCTTCATGCTTCATCAGTGCGCTCCCACGACGACGATCTTGGCGGCTTCCTCTGCTTGTGCCGGGTTGGCGGCACGGACGGTACGCAGCACGTTGTAGGCCATCAGCAGCATGCCGCTGGCGAAGAACGCACCGCCCAGGGCGCGGACGATATAGCCAGGGTGGCTGGCTTGCAGGGCTTCGACGAAGGAGTAGGTGAGGGTGCCGTCATCGTTGATGGCGCGCCACATCAGGCCCTGGGTAATGCCGTTGACCCACATCGAGGCGATGTACAGCACGGTACCGATGGTGGCCAGCCAGAAGTGCGCGTTGATCAGGCCGACGCTGTGCATCTGCTCGCGGCCATACAGGCGCGGGATCATGTGGTACACGGCACCGATCGAGATCATCGCCACCCAGCCGAGGGCGCCGGCGTGCACGTGGCCGATGGTCCAGTCGGTGTAGTGCGACAGCGAGTTCACGGTCTTGATGGCCATCATCGGGCCTTCGAAGGTGGACATGCCGTAGAACGCCAGCGACACCACCAGGAAGCGCAGGATCGGGTCGGTGCGCAGTTTGTGCCAGGCACCGGACAGGGTCATCATGCCGTTGATCATGCCACCCCAGCTCGGCGCCAGCAGGATGATCGACATCACCATGCCCAGCGACTGCGCCCAGTCGGGCAGGGCGGTGTAGTGCAGGTGGTGCGGGCCCGCCCAGATGTACAGGGTGATCAGCGCCCAGAAGTGCACGATCGACAGGCGATACGAGTAGATCGGCCGCTCGGCCTGCTTGGGCACGAAGTAGTACATCATGCCGAGGAAGCCGGTGGTGAGGAAGAAGCCCACCGCGTTGTGGCCGTACCACCACTGGATCATCGCATCGGTGGCCCCGGAGTAGGCCGAGTACGACTTGAACAGGCTCACCGGCAGCGAGATGTGGTTGACGATGTGCAGCATCGCGGTGACCACGATGAAGGCGCCGTAGAACCAGTTGCCGACATAGATGTGTTTGGTCTTGCGCTTGACGATGGTGCCGAAGAACACCAGCCCGTAGGTGACCCAGACGATGGCCAGCAGGATTGCCAGTGGCCACTCGAGTTCGGCGTATTCCTTGGTGGTGGTGTAGCCCATCGGCAGGGTGATCAGTGCACCGACGATCACCGCCTGCCAACCCCAGAAGGTGAAGGCGGCCATGCTGTCGGAGATCAGCCGGGTCTGGCAGGTGCGTTGCACCACGTAGTAGCTGGTGCCGAACAGCGCACAGCCACCGAAGGCGAAGATCACCAGGTTGGTATGCAGCGGGCGCAGGCGGCCGAAGCTGGTCCAGGGCAGGTCCAGGTTCAGTTGCGGCCACACCAGCTGCGAGGCGATGAAGACGCCGAGGCCCATGCCAAGGATCCCCCAGACCACCGTCATGATGGCGAACTGGCGGACGACCTTGTAGTTATAAGCAGTCGGACTGATTGCTGTGCTCATTGCTAAGGTTCCACGGTTTTGATGTTCTTGTTGGTCGAAAATCGGCGCCAGTATTGATAACCACCGTGGTTACCGCAACGCAACTTTGGTACGCCGACCCGTGCCCGAGCCCGTCAACTGATGTCCCGCAGTAATCGGGCCTGATCGATTGTACACAAATAAATATTTGTAATGTGTACCGTTTTTCATATTTTTCTGATCGATCGGTCAGGCTTTTGTCGGGGCGGCGACAGGCCGTGCGCCGCGTCTGCTTCGGTGCTTTCGCAGCGAAGCCCACTGAGGCAACAAGCTTAGTTGTGTTCGGAGGGGGTGCAAGGGAGGGGTAGGGCTGGGAGGGGCCAGGGAGCGGAAATGGATGGTTTGATTTTTCCGGGGAGGCAGATATCGAGCGCCGCCTGCGCGGCGCATCGCGGATGAATCCGCTCCTACAGCCATGGCAGGCGACCATGGCACAACAGGTCCGGCACGTTGCAACTGTAGGAGCGGATTTATCCGCGATGCGCCGCACGAGCGGCGCTCGCTCTCAGTGGCGCCGAATTTCTCTCGGCGAACTCACTTGGCCGTCACGATTTCGCCAGCTGCATCCTGCGACAGGCTATACACATAGGCTGCCAGCAGGTGCACCTTGTCGTTACCCTGGATCTCGGCCTGCGCCGGCATCTGCCCCTGGCGACCATAGCGAATCGTCTGCTGCAGCTGGGCAAAGCTCGAGCCATAGATGAACGCCTGCGGGTGGGTCAGGTCTGGCGCGCCCATGGCTGGGGTGCCCTTGCCTGCAGGCCCATGGCAGGCAACGCAGTTGCCGGCGAAGATTTCCTTGCCCTTGGCCGCGTCGGCCTTGGCCCCTTCTGGCAGGCTGCGCTGACCGAGGTCGCCCAGCACGAACGCAGCCACATCCGCCACGCCCTGTTCGCCGATCACTTCGGCCCACGCCGGCATCACGCCGTGGCGGCCGTTCATGATCGAAGCCTTGATGGTCTCCGGCTCGCCACCCCAGCGCCAGTACTGGTCGGTGAGGTTGGGGAAACCATAGGCGCCCTTGGCATCCGAGCCATGGCACACCGAGCAGTTGGAGGCGAACAGGCGGCTGCCCATTTTCAGCGCCTGTGGGTCCTTGGCGACTTCTTCCACCGGCATGGCCGCGTACTTGGCGAAGATCGGCCCGAATTTGGCGTCGGCCTTGGCCATTTCCTTCTGCCATTCGTTGGCACCGGTCCAGCCATTTTCATAACCCGGCAGGATGCCCTTCCAGTTGCCCAGGCCCGGGTAGAGGATCAGGTAGCCGACCGAGAACACCAGGGTGCCGACGAACAACCAGAACCACCACTTGGGCAGCGGGTTGTCGTACTCCTCGATGCCGTCGAAGCTGTGGCCCATGGTCTGGTCGGTGGTGCTGTTGCTCTGCCCCTTGCGGGTGCCCAGCAGCAGCCAGGTCAGGCCGATCAGGCTGCCGATGGTCAGTACGCTGATGTAGGTACTCCAGAAGGTGGTCATTGCCCATTGCTCCTTACAGCAGGTTCCTGCCCGGCAGCGGGCAGGCGGTCGTCGACGAAGGGCAGTAGCCGCGCTTCGGCGAAATCACGGTCGCGGCGGCGGTTGAATACCCACAGGGTGAGGCCGATGAAGGCGATCATCACCACCAGGGTGCCCAGGCCGCGGATCATGCCGATGTCCAGTTCCATCGCACTCACCTCTTGTTCTTGATCGCGGTGCCGAGCACCTGCAGGTAGGCGACCAGGGCGTCCATCTCGGTCTTGCCCTTGACCGCGTCGCGGGCCCCGGCGATGTCCTCGTCGCTGTACGGCACGCCGAGGGTGCGTAGGGTGCGCATCTTGGTGTCGGTGTGGCTGCTGTCGACCGGCTGCGCCACCAGCCACGGATACGCCGGCATCTTCGACTCCGGCACCACGTTGCGCGGGTTGTACAGGTGGGCGCGGTGCCAGTCGTCCGAGTAGCGGCCGCCGACCCGGGCCAGGTCCGGCCCGGTACGCTTGGAGCCCCACAGGAACGGGTGGTCCCAGACGCTTTCACCGGCCACCGAGTAGTGGCCGTAGCGCTCGGTTTCGGCGCGGAACGGGCGGATCATCTGCGAATGGCAGCCCACGCAGCCTTCGCGGATATAGATGTCGCGGCCTTCCAGCTGCAGCGCGGTGTAGGGCTTCATGCCTTCCACCGGCTTGTTGGTGACGTCCTGGAAGAACAGCGGGACGATCTGGGTCAGGCCGCCGATACTGACGGCGAACACCATCAGCAGGGCCAGCAGGCCGACGTTTTTCTCGATGACTTCATGTTTCATCAGGCAGGTCTCCTCAAGCCAGCTGGGCGTTCGCAGGGGCGACATCGAGCGCCGGCGAACGCACGGTGCGCCAGGTGTTCCAGGCCATCAGGAACATGCCGCTGAGGAAGATCGCACCGCCGACGAAGCGCACGATGAAGCCTGGGTGGCTGGCCACCAGGGTTTCCACGAACGAGTAGGTCAGCGTGCCGTCGCTGTTGACCGCGCGCCACATCAGGCCCTGGGCGATACCATTGACCCACATCGAGGCGATGTACAGCACGGTGCCGATGGTGGCCAGCCAGAAGTGCGCGTTGATCAGGCCGATGCTGTACATGCGCTCCTTGCCGAACACTTTCGGGATGGTGTGGTACAGGGCACCGATCGAGATCATCGCCACCCAGCCGAGGGCGCCGGCGTGTACGTGGCCGATGGTCCAGTCGGTGTAGTGGGACAGGGCGTTGACCGTCTTGATGGCCATCATCGGGCCTTCGAAGGTAGACATGCCGTAGAACGCCAGCGACACCACCAGGAAGCGCAGGATCGGGTCGCTGCGCAGTTTGTGCCAGGCGCCGGAGAGGGTCATCATGCCGTTGATCATGCCGCCCCAGCTCGGTGCCAGCAGGATCAGCGACATCACCATGCCCAGCGACTGTGCCCAGTCGGGCAGGGCGGTGTAGTGCAAATGGTGCGGGCCGGCCCAGATGTACAGGGTGATCAGCGCCCAGAAGTGCACGATCGACAGGCGATAGGAATACACCGGGCGTTCGGCCTGCTTGGGCACGTAGTAGTACATCATGCCGAGGAAGCCGGCAGTGAGGAAGAAGCCCACCGCGTTGTGGCCATACCACCATTGCACCATGGCGTCGGTGGCACCGGCGTAGACCGAGTAGGATTTGGTCAGGCTGACCGGCAACTCGAGGTTGTTGACCACGTGCAGCATCGCCACGGTCAGGATGAAGCCGCCGAAGAACCAGTTACCGACGTAGATGTGCTTGGTGGTGCGCTTCATCAGCGTGCCGAAGAACACGATGGCGTAGCTCACCCAGACGATGGTGATCAGGATGTCGATCGGCCATTCCAGTTCGGCGTATTCCTTGGAGGTGGTGTAGCCCAGCGGCAGGCTGATGGCCGCCAGCAGGATCACCAGTTGCCAGCCCCAGAAGGTGAACGCGGCCAGGCCCGGTGCGAACAGGGTGGTCTGGCAGGTGCGTTGCACCGAATAATAGGAGGTGGCGAACAGCGCGCAGCCGCCGAAGGCGAAGATCACCGCATTGGTATGCAGGGGGCGCAGGCGGCCGAAGCTGGTCCAGGGCAGGTCGAAGTTGAGGGCAGGCCAGGCGAGCTGGGCGGCGATGAAGACGCCGAGCCCCATCCCGACGATTCCCCACACCACCGTCATGATGGCGAATTGGCGGACCACCTTGTAGTTATAGGCGGTACTGCTGGTTGTGTTCATGTATGGGTTCCCATCCACGGTTATTTGGCAGGCTTTACAGCGAGGCAAGCATGATTAATGGGCAAAGTGCCGGTATTGACGGGGATCAATGGGCGAAGGTCGGAAATGTCCCAGGCTTGCGCTGCGATCCCCCGCAGCTACAGGGCAGTGGCGGTTACAAGGGCGGCCTGATCCTGGCCCATGGCGCGGGTGCGCCAATGGACAGCGAGTTCATGAATGAAATGACGCAAAGGCTGGCGGCGCTTGGGGTCGCGGTGGTGCGCTTCGAGTTCCCGTACATGGCCGAGCGCCGGCTAGGGGGTGGCAAGCGGCCGCCCAACCCGCAGAAGGTGCTGCTCGAATGTTGGCGTGAGGTGTACCGGCAGGTGCGACCTTTGGTCACGGGCAAGCTGGCGGTGGGCGGCAAGTCCATGGGCGGGCGCATGGCCAGCCTGGTGGCCGATGAACTGGAAGCGGATGCACTGGTATGCCTGGGGTATCCGTTCTACGCGGTGGGCAAACCGGAAAAGCCACGGGTCGAGCACCTGGCCGATTTGCAGACGCCGACGTTGATCGTGCAGGGCGAGCGGGATGCGCTGGGTAACCGTGAGGCGGTGGCAGGGTATGCGTTGTCGCCGGCGATCGAGGTGAGCTGGTTGGTGGCGGGGGACCATGACCTGAAGCCGCTGAAGGCCTCGGGGTTCAGCCATGAGCAGCATTTGCAGGCGGCGGCTGAGAAGGTTGCAGCATTCCTGTCCCGATAGTGCTGGATTCTTCGCGGGTAAACCCGCTCACACAGGCTCACTGAAGCTCCGAAAGCCGTGCAGTACCTGTGGGAGCGGGTTTACCCGCGAAGAGGCCGGACCAGGCTGATGCTTAGTCGCGGTACTCGCACAGGTAAGCGGTATCCACCTTCACCTGCAGCTGAAACTTGCTGTCGGCCGGCACGTTGAACTTGTCGCCGGCGTTGAAGGTTTCCCAGTTGTCGCTGCCTGGCAGCTTCACGATCAGGGCACCCGACACCACGTGCATGATCTCGCGCTTGGCAGTACCGAACTCGTATTCGCCCGGGGCCATCACACCGACAGTGGCCGGGCCTTCTTCGCCGGCAAAAGCGATCGACTTGACGGTGCCGTTGAAGTACTCGTTGACCTTGAACATGGGCGACTCCTGAAAAGGGGATGAAAAAGGGCTGGCCAGTATGCCCAAGCCCTCAGGCCCCGTCATCTGCTTTCAGGTGCCGTTGGCGGGCAGGGTCAAGGGCAGCAGCCGTGCTGTATTGCGTGCATCCTCCAGAGCCCGGTGTTGCTGCCCGCAAAAGTGCATGCCGGCCAGTTGCAGGGCACCGTTCAGGCCGGTTGGGCGCTGCAGGTGGCGGGCCTTGGCGAAGCGTTGCTTGAGGTTGATGTGCGGCAGGGTCCGCAGCAGGCTGTCCAGCCCGTGCAGCTGCCATTCCTGATGCAACTGCTGGCGGTCGTAGTCACCCCAGCTGACCCAGGCCTGAAGCTGCCCACGGTGGTGCACGAGCCAGCGCTCGAAGCTTGCCCACACCTCGTGGAAGGGGGCCGCACTGTCTACCTCGGCCTGGCTGATGTGGGTCAGTTCGCGGCAGAACGGGGTCAGCTGCGGCCGACGCCGGGGCTTGACGAAGCACTGGAAGTGGTCGACTTCGCGGCCTTCGCGGGTGACCAGGCTTGCGCCAATTTCAAT
The DNA here is from genome assembly GCF_916618955.1 of Pseudomonas sp. Marseille-Q3773. Taxonomy (NCBI): domain Bacteria; kingdom Pseudomonadati; phylum Pseudomonadota; class Gammaproteobacteria; order Pseudomonadales; family Pseudomonadaceae; genus Pseudomonas; species Pseudomonas sp. Marseille-Q3773. The sequence continues at coordinate 2,639,567 of NZ_OU745390.1, read as the reverse complement.
GACTTCCATCTCTGTGACCGGCCACCCACCCTTGTCGGTGGTGGCTTCCAGGTCGATCACCAACCACTGGCCCATACCAGGCTCCCTTGCAGATCCTGCTAGAGCGTAGCCAATCTGTGGGCATCCGGCACCACTGGCAATCTGCCCCGGATTTGGCACAAGGGCAGCGCAACCGGCAGTTGTGTCCGACCGGGAAAACGCCTAGCTTAAGCGCACCCAGGCATGAACCGTATGAGTGTCCGTCTTGATTCCAACGTCAGGCCGCAAGGCCTTGTCTACCCTGTTGTTGCTGGCCCTGTCCTGGCTGGTGGCGCCTGCCTGGGCGGTTGACGCGATCGAGGTCAAGGTCGGCGCGGCACACTTCCCGCCCTATACGGTGCGCCCCGAGAAGGGGGCCGACACGGGCCTGCTGCCGCAGCTGGTCGATGCGCTGAACCGTGCGCAGCAACAGTACCGTTTCATCCTGGTGCCCACTTCCATCCAGCGGCGTTTTGGTGATTTCCAGCAAGGCCGCACCGACATGGCCATTTTCGAGAACCCGGAATGGGGCTGGCAGCAAATTGTCCATCGCACGGTGGACATGGGCCTGGAAGATGCCGAGGTATTCGTCGCCCGTCAGGCCAATGGCCGTGATCCGCATTACTTCGACAACCTGAGCGGCAAGCGCCTGGCACTGTTCAATGGTTATCACTATGCGTTCGCCGGCTTCAATTCGGACCCGGACTACCTGCGCAAGACCTACAACGCGACCCTGACCTATTCCCACGACAGCAACCTGCTCATGGTGCAAGCCGGGCGCGCCGACATTGCCCTGGTCACGCGTTCCTACTTCAGTGATTTCCTCGCGCGCAACCCGGCCAGCCGCGAGCAACTGGTGCCCTCGCAGCGCATTGATCAGCTTTACCACCACTACGCCTTGCTACGCCCTGGTGCGCCGATCGACGAACAAGCATTCGCGGCGCTGCTGCGCGGCCTGCGCGACAGCGGCGAGCTGGCGCGCATCTTCGAGCCCTACCGCATTGCGGTGGTGCCGACACGCGACTAAATTCCCGCCAGGCGGCAACGTTTTCAGCAGTGAGCCTTTTTCTTCATTGCCGTGAGCCAAGCCCATGCCGTTCGATGTTGCTTCGCAGCCCCCGTCAGCGCCACGCTGGCGCAGCCTCAGTGCCGAGGAGGGCGACCACTGGCTGAGCCTGTCCCTCGAAGGCCGCCCGTTGATCCAGTTGCGCCTGGAGGCGGGTGCCAGCTTGCACCTCCACCTCGAGCGCCTGTGCCCCGAGCGTCCTTGCCAGGCCTTGTGGGCCGCCTGCTACTGGTTGTTGTCCCGCGACAGCGCTTGCCAGCGCCTGGTCTGGCACTTGCCGGAGGTGCCAGACCAGGCGTTGCTCAGTGGCCTGCTGCTGAACGCTGAGCAACCAGGCCAATACCTGTGCGAGCGTGCGCTGTTCTGGCAGCTGCCACAGCCCTGGCTGGGCGAGTCGGGCCATGAGGCATATCCACAGCAGATGCAGCTCAGCAACGGCAAGCGTCACCCGCGCCGCGCACCCAAGCCGCGCGGCGAAGTGTACCGGCGTTTCGATGCGCGCCTGGGTAGCTGGGTGTCGCTGCGCACGCTGGAGATCGATACAGACCTGGAGCGCTTCAACCGCTGGCAGAACAACCCGCGGGTGGAAGCGTTCTGGCAGGAGGCCGGCACCCTGGAGCAGCACCGCGAGTACCTCGCCAAACTCCAGGCCGACCCGCATACCCTGCCGCTGATCGGCTGCTTCGATGATGAGCCGTTTGCCTACTTCGAGGCCTACTGGGCCAAGGAGGACCGCATCGCACCGTTCTACCCGGCCGATGACTACGACCGGGGTATCCACATGCTGGTGGGCGAGCAGCACCATCGCGGGCCGCACAAGGTGGCCAGCTGGCTATCGGCGCTGGTGCATTACCTGTTCCTCGATGACCCGCGTACCCAGCGGGTGGTGGCCGAGCCGCGCGCCGACAATGGCAAGATGATCGGCTACCTGCACGATCAATGCTTCCACTGCGACAAGGAGTTCGACTTCCCGCACAAACGGGCGGCATTGATGATTCTTGGCCGGGAGCGGTTTTTCGATCGCTGTGAACTGGCCTGAGGGTCATGGAGGGCGGTGCGGCGGGGTAGCTGCGGTTTTCCCGCTAAGCGCGCGACGCGGTGCCTGACCCCGTCTACGCCAGTGTCCGCGGGTGACCCCCTCCCACATGCCCTCGGCAGTCCTGGGGGGTCAGGCCTGGCGACCGGCCATCTTGCGGCAGTGCACCAGTGCATCGCGGATCATGAAGTTGACCAGCGTCGGCGACACTCCCAGTTCCTTGGCAATATCCTTCTGCGGCACCCCATGCAGGCGGTACATCTCGAACGCATAGCGGGTGCGCTGCGGCAGCTGGTTCAACGCCTCGGCAATGTCATCCAGCGCGGCCAGGTTGATGTGGGTGGCCTCGGGCGAGGCATTCTGCACCACCACATTCAGGCCTTCCTCCTCGCTGCCGGAGTACTTCAGCTCCATTGCCTGCTTGCGGTAGTGGTCGATGGCCAGGTTGCGCACGATCTGGAACAGGTAGCTCAACTGCGCCTTGAACGACGAGGTGATCTGCGGGGCGGCGCTGAGCCTGAAGAAGGCATCCTGCACCACATCTTCGGCGCGCGAGCGGCAGCCGGTAATGCGCGCGGCAATCTTGACCAGGATGCTGCGGTTGTCGACGAAGGCCTGCAGTAATGGTGAATCGCACTTACTTGTGGATAGTTGTTCCGCCATGGAAATCACCTTGTCACAGAGGGGAAAGGACGCTTCCTGATGTGGGAAGCTTCCTACGACGTGCGACAACCTATTCATAGTGATAATGATTGTCAAATGAGAAATGTAATTATTACGACCGAGTTCTGGTTTCGGGTAGGCATGTCTCGGGAGGTGTGGCGCTCGATTTCCCAGGCGCCACCCCTGCCAAGCCAGACCCCGCTAATTTCTCCCCCTGCCCATACGTTCCCCTGTGTACATCCGGCCGCCGTACGCTGCTCGCCGACGTTCGCGCAGCAGCCGGCCCGCCCCCACCAGACACTGGCAGGAACACCCCATGACGGACGCCTTCGAACTCCCGCTCTCGCTGGCCCAGGCCCTGGCCCAACGCGCCGCACAGACCCCGGACCGGATCGCCTTGCGTTTTCTGGCCGACGCTCCCGCCGAGCAGGCCGTGCTCAGCTACCGCGAACTGGACCAGCGCGCGCGCACCATCGCCGCGGCGTTGCAGGCGCGGGTCGGTTTCGGTGAGCGTGCGGTGCTGTTGTTCCCCAGTGGGCCGGACTACGTGGCGGCGTTCTTCGGCTGCCTGTATGCGGGCGTCATCGCGGTGCCTGCCTACCCGCCGGAGTCGGCGCGCCAGCACCACCAGCAACGCCTGCTGTCGATCATCGACGACGCCGAACCGCGCCTGCTGCTGACCGTGGCGGCGCTGCAAGGCAGCCTGCAGGGCCTGGAGGCGCTGAGCAGGGCCAACGCCCCTGCGCTGCTGGCGGTCGACGGCCTCGACCCGGCGCTGGCTGCGGACTGGCGCGAGCCGGCCCTGAGGGGTGATGATATTGCCTTCCTGCAGTACACCTCCGGCTCCACCGCGCTGCCCAAGGGCGTGCAGGTCAGCCATGCCAACCTTGTCGCCAACGAGCAGTTGATCCGTCGCGGTTTCGGCATCGATCTCAACCCCGACGACGTGATCGTCAGCTGGCTGCCGCTGTACCACGACATGGGCCTGATCGGCGGCCTGCTGCAGCCGATCTTCAGCGGTGTGCCCTGTGTGCTGATGTCGCCGGGCTATTTCCTGGCCCGGCCACTGCGCTGGTTGCAGGCCATCAGCGAATACGGCGGCACCATCAGCGGTGGCCCTGACTTTGCCTACCGCCTGTGCAGCGAGCGGGTCAGCGCGGCCGCCCTGGCCGGGCTCGACCTGAGCCGCTGGCGCGTGGCCTATTCCGGCTCCGAGCCGATCCGCCAGGACAGCCTGGCCACCTTCGCCGACAAGTTCCGTGCCTGCGGCTTCGACCCGCAGAGCTTCTTCGCCAGCTACGGCCTGGCCGAAGCGACCCTGTTCGTCAGCGGTAGCCGCCGGGGCCAGGGTATCGCCGCACTGGAACTGGACGCCGAGGCCTTCGCCGCCAACCGCGCCGAGCCGGGCCAGGGTAGCGTGCTGATGAGCTGCGGTTACCCGCAACCGGGGCATGCGTTGCGTATTGTCGACCCGCAACGGCTGCAGCCGCTGGACGACAACCAGGTCGGCGAGATCTGGGCCAGCGGCCCGAGCATCGCCCGAGGCTACTGGCGCAACCCGCAAGCCAGCGCCCGTACCTTTGTCGAAATGGACGGCCAGACCTGGCTGCGTACCGGCGACCTGGGCTTCCTGCGTGACGGCGAAGTGTTCGTCAGCGGGCGCCTGAAAGACCTGCTGATCGTACGTGGGCAGAACCTGTACCCGCAGGACCTGGAAAAAACCCTCGAACGCGAAGTCGAGGTGCTGCGCAAAGGCCGGGTGGCAGTATTTGCCGTCGAGCAGCAGGGCGAGGAGGGCATCGGCGTGGCAGTGGAAGTCAGCCGCAACGTGCAGAAGGCGGTCAAGCCCCACGACCTGATCAACACCCTGCGCCAGGTCGTTGCTGACGCCTGCCGCCAGGCCCCGGCGGTGGTCCTGCTGCTGAACCCCGGTGCGTTGCCCAAGACCTCCAGCGGCAAGCTGCAACGCTCGGCCTGCCGCTTGCGCATGGAAGATGGCAGCCTGGATTGCTACGCCCGGTTCCCTGACGTGCACCTGGCCGACGCCAGGCCGGCAAGCGCTGAGGGGTTGCAGGCGCGTATCGCCAGTGTATGGCGCGACGTCCTCGAGGTGGAGGCGGTGGCGGCAGACGACCACTTCCTGCTGCTGGGCGGCAACTCCATCGCCGCCACCCAGGCCACCGCTCGCCTGGCCGATGAGCTGGGCATCACGCTCAACCTGGCCACGCTGTTCGAGGCGCCCGTGCTGGCCGACTACAGCCAGGCAGTGGCAGCGCTGCTCGCTGTCGACGGCGCCCGAGCCACTGCCATCGCCCCGCTGGAGCGGGGCCGGGCACTGCCCCAGTCGCTGGCGCAAAACCGCTTGTGGCTACTGTGGCAATTGCAGCCGCAGGCGGCGGCCTACAACATACCGGCTGGCCTGCACCTGCGTGGCGAGGTGGATCAACAAGCCCTGGAAGCGGCCTTCCAGGCGCTGGTGCAGCGCCATGAGTCCCTGCGCACCGTGTTCAGCGAAGAACACGGCCAGGCCTTGCAACGCATCCTGCCGTCATCGCCATTCCAGCTGCGCCGCCTGGACCTCGAAGGCCAGGCACCCGAACAGGTTGCCGCCCAGCGCGAGACGGAAGCCTGCCAGCCCTTCGACCTGACCCGGGGCCCGCTGCTGCGGGTGACCCTGGCGCGCCTGGGCGATGAAGACCATCAGCTGTGGGTGACCCTGCACCACATCGTCGCTGATGGCTGGTCACTGAATATCCTGCTGGATGAATTTGCCAGGTTGTACGCTGCCCGCTGCCAGGGCCTGGAGGCCAACCTGGCGCCGTTGCCCCTGGGATACGCCGACTACGGTAGTTGGCAGCGGCAGTGGCTGGCTGCAGGTGAGGCCGAGCGTCAGCTGCGCTACTGGCAGGCGCGCCTGGGCGAGGAAACGCCAGTGCTCGACCTGTGCACCGACCAGCCGCGCACCAGCCAGCGCGACCACCGGGCTGCGCGGTTGCAGGTGAAGGTGCCGGCCGGCCTCAGCGAGGCACTCAAGGGCCTGGCGCGGGAGCAGCAAGCCAGCCTGTTCATGGTCTTGCTGGCCGGCTGGCAGGCGCTGCTGTACCGCTACAGCGGCCAGGCCGATATCCGCGTCGGCGTGCCCAACGCCAACCGCCCGCGCCTGGAAACCCAGGGCCTGGTCGGCTTCTTCATCAATACCCAGGTGATGCGCGCGCAACTCGATGGCCGCCTGCCTTTCAGCCAGTTGCTGGCCCAGGTGCGCCAAGCCACCCTGGAGGCCCAGGCCAACCAGGACCTGCCGTTCGAGCAACTGGTCGAAGCCTTGCCCGCGGCACGCGAGCAAGGCCTGTTCCAGGTCATGTTCAACCACCAGCAACGCGACCTGTCGGCCCTGCGCCGCCTGCCGGGCCTGCTGGCCGAGGAGTTGCCGTGGCACAGCCGCGAGGCCAAGTTCGATTTGCAGCTGCACAGCGAGGAGGACCACCAGGGCCGCCTGAGCCTGGCCTTCGACTACGCCGCCGGCCTGTTCGAAGCCGCTACCATCAAACGCCTGGCCGAGCACCTGCTGGCCCTGCTGGAGCAGGTGTGCGCTGCGCCGCAGCGGGCCCTTGGCGAGGTGCAGTTGCTCGACGAGCCCGGCCGCCTGCAACTGCTGGGTTGGGGCCAGGCACCGGCCGTAGCGCCGCAGTGCCTGCTGGTCGAACAGCTCAATGAACAGGCACGCAACACCCCGCAGCGCACCGCGCTGGTCTGGGAGGGGGGCAGCCTGGACTATGCCGAGCTGCACCAGCAAGCCAACCGCCTGGCCCATTACCTGCGCGACAAGGGTGTCGGCCCCGATACCTGTGTGGCCATTGCCATCGAGCGCTCGCCGCAATTGCTGGTCGGCCTGCTGGCGATTCTCAAGGCTGGCGGTGCCTATGTGCCGCTGGACGTCGATTACCCGGCCGAGCGCCTGGCCTATATGCTTGTCGACTGCGGTGCCCGCCTGCTGCTGAGCCACAGCGGCCTGCTGGGCACGCTGCCGCAGGTCGACGGGGTCAGCGCCATCGCCCTCGACCAGCTGCACCTGGACAGCTGGCCCAGCCATGCACCAGGGCTGCATTTGCACGGCGACAACCTGGCGTACGTGATCTACACCTCCGGTTCCACCGGCCAGCCCAAGGGCGTAGGCAACACCCACGCGGCGTTGGCCGAGCGCCTGCAATGGATGCAGGCCGCCTATGCGCTGAACGACAGCGACGTGCTGATGCAGAAGGCGCCGGTCAGCTTCGATGTTTCGGTGTGGGAATGCTTCTGGCCGCTGGTCACAGGCTGCAAGCTGGTGCTCGCCGGCCCCGGCGAGCACCGTGACCCCCAGCGCATCGCCGCGTTGGTGCAGGCCCATGGCGTAACCACGCTGCATTTCGTGCCGCCTTTGCTGCAAGTCTTCATCCAGGAACCGCAGGCGCAGGCCTGCACCAGCCTGCGCCGGGTATTTTCCGGGGGCGAGGCGTTGCCCGCGGCGCTGCGTGACCGCGTGCTGCAGGTGCTGCCACAGGCGCAGTTGCATAACCGTTATGGCCCGACCGAAACCGCCATCAACGTCACCCATTGGCACTGCCAGGCGGCGGATGGTGAGCGTTCGCCGATCGGCCGGCCGTTGGCCAATGTGCTGTGCCGGGTGCTGGACGACGAACTTGAACTGACCGCCCCCGGCGTGCCGGGCGAGCTGTACCTTGGCGGCGCCGGCCTGGCGCGTGGCTACCTGGGCCGCCCGGGCCTTACTGCCGAGCGCTTCGTGCCTCGGGCCGATGGCCATGGCGAACGCCTGTACCGCAGTGGCGACCGTGCCCGCTGGCAGGTGCAGACCGAGGCCCTGGAGTACCTCGGCCGCCTCGACCAGCAAGTGAAGGTGCGTGGCTTCCGTGTCGAGCCCGAGGAGGTCCAGGCCTGCCTGCTGGCGCAAGCCAATGTCGAACAGGCGCTGGTGCTGGTGCACCAGGATGCCGTCGGCGCGCAACTGGTCGGCTACTACTGCGGCAGCGCCCAGCCAGCCGAGTTGCTGGCGGTGCTGGCCGAGCAGTTGCCGGCCTATATGGTGCCGGCGCAACTGGTGCCGCTGGCGCAGATGCCGCTGGGCCCCAGCGGCAAGGTCGAGCGCAAGGCGCTGCCGGCCCCGGTGTGGCAGCAGCGTGAGCACGTCGCGCCGCAAAGCGCATTGCAGCAGCAGGTCGCGGCCATCTGGTGCGAGGTGCTGAACCTGCCGCGCGTTGGCCTGCAGGACGACTTCTTCGCCCTCGGCGGCCACTCGCTGCTGGCCACCCAGATCGTTTCGCGCACGCGCCAGGCCTGCGATGTCGAGCTGCCGCTCAAGGCCCTGTTCGATGCCAGCGAACTGGGCGCCTTCTGTGCCGAGATCGCGCGTATCCGTGCCGCCGGCGAGCGCAACCTGCAAGGCGAAATCGCCCGCGTCGACCGCCGTCAGGCCGTGCCGCTGTCGTACTCGCAGCAGCGCATGTGGTTCCTCTGGCAGATGGCACCGGACAGCCCGGCGTACAACGTCGGCGGCATGGCACGCCTGCGCGGTACCCTGCATGTGGAAGCCTTCGAGCGTGCGTTGCAGGCGCTGGTGGTGCGTCATGAAACCCTGCGTACCACCTTCCCCAGCATTGACGGCGTGCCGTACCAGTGCGTGGCACAAGATGGCCGCCTGCAGCTGGACTGGCAGGACTTCAGCGCATTGCCTGCCGAAGCCCGCCAGCAACGCCTGCGGCAACTGGCCGACGACCAGGCGCACCAGCCCTTCGACCTGGAGCGCGGCCCGCTGCTGCGCGCCTGCCTGGTCAAGGCCGAAGAACGCGAGCATTTCTTCGTGCTGACCCTGCACCACATCGTCACCGAAGGCTGGGCCATGGACATCTTTGCCCGCGAACTGGGCGAGCTGTACGAGGCGTTCGTCGATGACCGCGAATCGCCACTGCCGCCGTTGCCGGTGCAGTACCTGGACTACAGCGTGTGGCAACGGCAATGGCTGGAAAGCGGCGAGGGTGCGCGCCAGCTGGCCTACTGGCAGGCGCGCCTGGGCGATGAGCACCCGGTGCTGGCGTTGCCCGCCGACCGCCCACGCCCGCCTGTGCAAAGCCACCGTGGCGAGCTGTACCGCTTCGAACTGGACCCGGCGCTGGTCGCCCGCGTACACGCTTTCAACCGCCAGCGCGGGCTGACCCTGTTCATGACCATGACCGCCACCCTGGCCGCCTTGCTGCACCGCTACAGTGGCCAGCATGACCTGCGCATCGGCGCGCCGGTGGCCAACCGCATACGCCCGGAAAGCGAAGGCCTGATCGGCGCGTTCCTCAACACCCAGGTGCTGCGCTGCGAGGTGGACGGGCAGATGACTGCCCATGCCTTGCTGGAGCAGGTGCGCCAGGCGGCCATCGAGGGCCAGTCGCACCAGGACCTGCCATTCGAGCAGTTGGTGGAAGCCCTGCAGCCACCCCGCAGCAGCGCCTACAACCCGCTGTTCCAGGTGATGTGCAACGTCCAGCGCTGGGCCTTCCAGCAAAGCCGTACGCTGGCCGGCATGCAGGTGGATTACCTGGTCAACGATGCCAGCGCCACCAAGTTCGACCTGTACCTGGAGGTGACCGACCTCGACGGCCGCCTGGGCTGCTGCCTGACGTACAGCCGCGACCTGTTCGACGAGCCGCGCATCGCGCGCATGGCCGAGCACTGGCAGCAGCTGCTGGGCGGCCTGCTGGACGACCCACAGCAGCGCCTGTGCGAGCTGCCGATGCTGGGCCGCGCCGAACAGCAGGTGCTGGCGGGCCAGTTGCACGGCGACCACGCCTCCGGCCTCGACCAGACCTTGCATGGCCTGTTCGCCGCCCAGGCGACGCGCACCCCGCACGCCGTTGCGCTGACTTTTGCCGGCCAGCACCTCACCTATGCCGAGCTCGACCAGCAAGCCAACCGCCTGGCCCGCGCCCTGCGCGAGCGCGGGGTCGGCCCGCAGGTGCGCGTGGGCCTGGCGCTGGAGCGCTCGTCGCACATGGTGGTCGGCTTGCTGGCGATCCTCAAGGCCGGCGGCGCCTACGTGCCGCTCGACCCGGAGTACCCGCTCGACCGCCTGCGCTACATGATCGAAGACAGCCGTATCGGCCTGCTGCTGAGCCAGCGCGCGCTGCTGCAAAGCCTCGGCGAGCTGCCGGCAGGGGTGGCGTGCTGGAGCCTGGAAGACGACACTGCCAGCCTGTCGGCCTACAGCGCTGCGCCGCTGGACAACCGCAACCTGGCGCAGCATCAGGCCTACCTGATCTATACCTCGGGCTCCACCGGCAAGCCCAAGGGGGTAATCGTCAGCCATGGCGAATTCGCCATGCACTGCCAGGCGGTGATCTCGGCATTTGGCATGCGCAGTCACGACTGCGAGCTGCACTTCTACTCGATCAACTTCGATGCTGCCAGCGAGCGCCTGTGGGTGCCGCTGCTGTGCGGCGCGCGTGTAGTGCTGCGCGCCCAGGGGCAGTGGGACGCAGAAGACATCTGCCAGCTGGTGCGTGAACAACAGGTCAGTATCCTCGGCTTCACGCCCAGCTATGGCAGCCAGTTGGCGCAGTACCTGGCCGGGCAGGGCGAGCAGTTGCCGGTACGCCTGGTGATCACCGGTGGCGAAGCGTTGACCGGCGAGCATGTGCAGCGTATTCGCCAGGCCTTTGCGCCGCAGCAGCTGTTCAACGCCTACGGCCCGACCGAAACCGTGGTCATGCCGCTGGCCTGCCTGGCGCCGGAAACGTTGCCGGCAGACCTCGGCAGCGTGCCGATTGGCCGTGTCGTCGGCAGCCGCACGGCCTATATCTTCGACGAAAACCTTGCCCTGTTGCCGCAAGGCGGCATCGGCGAGCTGTATGTCGGTGGTGCCGGCCTGGCCCAGGGTTACCACGACCGCCCCGGGCTCAGTGCCGAGCGCTTCGTCGCCGACCCGTTCAGCGGCGCAGGAGGGCGCCTGTACCGCACCGGTGACCTGGTGCGCCTGGGCAGCGATGGCCTGGTCGAGTACGTTGGCCGTGCCGACCAACAGGTGAAGATCCGCGGCTTCCGCATCGAACTCGGGGAAATCGAAAGCCGCCTGCAGGCGCATGCCGACGTCGACGAAGCCGTGGTGCTGGCCCTCGATTTACCGGGTGGCAAGCAACTGGTGGGTTACCTGGTGTGCCGGCAGGCGGCGGCCGACAGCGCGACCCAGGGCCGGCTGCGTGAAGCGGTGAAGGCCGATGCCCGACGGCACCTGCCGGACTACATGGTGCCTGCGCACCTGGTCCTGCTCGACCGCCTGCCGCTGATGGGCAACGGCAAACTCGACCGCCGCGCGCTGCCGCTGCCGGACCTGGAGCAGGCGCGCCAGCACTACCAGGCCCCTGGCAATGCGGTTGAAGCGCAACTGGCGCAGATCTGGTGCGACGTGCTGAGCCTTGCCCAGGTCGGCGTGCAGGACAACTTCTTCGAACTGGGGGGCGATTCGATCCTGTCGATCCAGGTGGTCAGCCGGGCCCGCCAGGCCGGCTTGCAGTTCACCCCGCGCGACCTGTTCCAGCACCAGACCATCCAGGCCTTGGCGGCCGTCGTTCGCCACAGCGAAGCCACCAGCAGCATCGACCAGGACCTGCGCCAGGGACAGGTCGGCCTGACCCCGATCCAGCATTGGTTCTTCGACACCGACCTGGCGCAGCCGCAGCACTGGAACCAGGCGGTATTGCTGCAAGCCCGCCAGACGCTGGACGAAGCGGCACTGGAGCAGGCACTCGCCGCCCTGGTGCGGCACCACGACAGCCTGCGCCTGCGCTTCAGCCAGGCCAACGGCCGCTGGCAGGCCGCGTACGCCCAGCCTGACGCCGGGCAATTGTTGTGGAGCGCGACGGTTGCCGACTTCGCCGATTGCCAGGCGCTGTACACCGACCTGCAACGCAGTCTCGACCTGCAGCAGGGGCCACTGCTGCGTGCCTTGCTGGTGCGTGACGGGCAGGGCAGCCAGCGCCTGTTGCTGGCGATCCATCACCTGGTGGTGGATGGCGTGTCCTGGCGGGTGCTGCTGGAGGACCTGCAGGCGTTGTACCGTGGCCAGCCGCTGCCAGCCAAGACACACGCCATGGGCGACTGGGCGGCCCGCCTGGCCAGCTATGCCGGCAGCGATTCGCTGCGCGACGAGCTCGGCTGGTGGCAAGACCAGCTGGCGGGCGTGCGCCACGAACTGCCCTGCGATCACCCGCAGGGCGGCAACCTGCAGCGCCACGCCCGTACCCTGACCATCAGCCTGGATGCGCAGCAGACCCGGCACTTGCTGCAGCAGGCGCCGGCGGCGTATCACACTCAGGTCAACGACCTGCTGCTGACCGCGCTGGCGGGTACCTTGTGCCGCTGGAGCGGCGATGAGGCGGTGCTGGTGCAACTGGAGGGCCATGGTCGCGACGGGCTGTTCGAAGACATGGACCTGACCCGCAGCGTCGGCTGGTTCACCAATGCCTACCCACTCAGCCTGCGCCCGCTGCCGGGCGAGGACGATGCGGCGCGGGCCGCTTCGATCAAGTGCATCAAGGAGCAACTGCGCCAGGTGCCGCACAAAGGCCTGGGCTATGGCGTGCTGCGCTACCTGGCCGAGGCGACGCTGCGCGAGCAGATGGCGGCCTTGCCGCAGGCGCGTATCACCTTCAACTACCTGGGCCAGTTCGACCAGCAGTTTGACAGCGCGGCGCTGTTGCAACCGCTGGACACCCCGGCCGGCCAGGCCCACGCTGCCGATGCGCCGTTGCCCAACTGGTTGAGTGTCGATGGCCAGGTGTATGGCGGCGCCCTGCAGTTGCGCTGGACGTTCAGCACCGAGCGCTATGACGAGCGCACCATCGCCAGCCTGGCCGAGGCCTATCGCCAGGAACTGCTGGCGCTGGTCGAGCATTGCCTGGCCGATGGCAACGGCAGCTTCACGCCGTCTGACTTCCCGCTGGCGCACCTGACCCAGGCGCAGATCGACGCCTTGCCGGTGCCGGCTGCGCAGATCGAGGATGTCTACCCGCTGACGCCGATGCAGGAAGGCATGTTGTTGCACACCCTGCTGGAGCCGGGCACCGGCCTCTACTACATGCAGGACCGTTATCGCATCAACAGCGCCCTTGATCCCGAGCGCTTCGCCCAGGCCTGGCAAGCCGTGGTGGCACGGCACGAGGCGCTACGCGCATCGTTCAGCTGGAATACCGGCGAGGCGATGCTGCAGATCATCCACAAACCGGGCAACACGCCGCTGGACTACCAGGACTGGCGCGACCTCGACCAGGATGCCCAGGAGCAGCGCCTGCAAGCCCTGCACAAGCGGGAGCGCGAGGCTGGCTTCGCCTTGCTCAGCGAAGCGCCGTTCCACCTGCGCCTGGTGCGGGTGGCCGACGAGCGCTACTGGTTCATGATGAGCAACCACCACATCCTGATCGATGCCTGGTGCCGCTCGCTGTTGATGAACGACTTCTTCGAAATCTACCAGGCCCTCGGTGAGGGCCGTCAGGCGCAACTGCCAGTGCCGCCACGCTACCGCGACTACATCGGCTGGCTGCAACGCCAGGGCCTGGACGATGCCCGCGCCTGGTGGCAGGCCAGCCTGGCTGGCTTCGAACGCGCCACCGCCATCCCCAGCGACCGCCCGCTACGCCACGAGCACGCCGGCAGCGGCATGGTCGTCGGCGACTGCTACACCCGCCTGGCGACAGACGACGGCGTGCGCCTGCGTGAACTGGCCCAGGCCCACCAGCTTACCGTCAACACGTTTGCCCAGGCGGCCTGGGCCTTGGTGCTGGCGCGCTACAGCGGCGACCGCGACGTGGTGTTTGGCGTGACCGTGGCCGGGCGGCCGGTGAGCCTGCCGCAGATGCAGCGCACTGTCGGCCTGTTCATCAACAGCGTCGCCCTGCGGGTGCAGTTGCCGGTGGCCGGCCAGCGCTGCAGTGTGCGCCAGTGGCTGCAAGGCTTGCTGGAGCGCAACATGGAACTGCGCGAGTACGAATACCTGCCGCTGGTGGCGATTCAGGAATGCAGCGAGCTGCCCAAGGGCCAGCCGCTGTTCGACAGCCTGTTCGTGTTCGAGAACGCGCCGGTCGAAACCGCCGTGCTTGACCATGCCCAGCACCTGAACGCCAGTTCCGACTCGGGCCGCACCCACACCAACTTCCCGTTGACGGCGGTGTGCTACCCGGGCGATGAGCTTGGCCTGCACCTGTCGTTCGACCAGCGCTACTTCGACTACCCGACCGTCGAGCGCCTGCTGGCCGAGTTCAAGCGCCTGCTGCTGGCGCTGGTGCAAGGCTTTGCCGGGGAAGTCAGTGCGCTGCCGTTGCTGGGCGCCGAGGAACAGCGCTTCCTGCTCGAGGACTGCAACCGCACCACGCGGGCCTACCCGCTGGAGCAGAGCTACATCGCCCAGTTCGAGGCGCAGGTCGCAGCACACCCGCAACGTACCGTGGCCCGCTGCCTGGAGGCGACCTATGACTATGCCGGGTTGAACCTGGCGGCCAACCGCCTGGGCCATGCCTTGATTGCGGCGGGTGTACGAGTTGACCAGCCAGTGGCGCTGCTGGCCGAGCGCGGGCTGCCATTGCTGGGCATGATCGTCGGCAGCTTCAAGGCCGGTGCCGGCTACCTGCCGCTGGACCCGAGCCTGCCGTCGGCGCGCCTGCAAAGCATCATCCAGCGCAGCCGAACCCCCGTGCTGGTGTGCAGCGCGGCCTGTGCCGGGCAAGCTCGGCAGTTGCTGGAAACGCTGGAGGCGACGGCATGCCCGCAGTTGCTGGTGTGGGAAGACACCCAGGCCAGCCCGCTGGCCAGCCACAACCCCGGTATCTACAGCGCGCCGGGCAACCTTGCCTACGTGATTTACACCTCAGGCTCCACCGGCCTGCCGAAAGGGGTGATGGTCGAGCAGCGCGGCATGCTCAACAACCAGCTGAGCAAGGTTCCCTACCTGGCGCTTACTGAGCACGATGTGATCGCCCAGACCGCCTCGCAGAGCTTCGACATTTCGGTATGGCAGTTCCTTGCCGCACCGCTGTTCGGTGCCAGGGTGGAGATCGTGCCGAACGCCATCGCCCATGACCCACAGGCCTTGCTGAGGCATGTACAGGCCACCGGCATCAGCGTGCTGGAAAGCGTGCCGTCGCTGATCCAGGGCATGCTGGCCAGCGACCACCAGGCCCTCGACGGCCTGCGCTGGATGCTGCCGACCGGCGAAGCCATGCCGCCGGAGCTGGCCGGGCAATGGTTGCAGCGTTATCCGCAGATCGGCCTGGTCAACGCCTACGGCCCGGCGGAATGCTCCGACGACGTGGCATTCTTCCGCGTCGATGCCGCCTCGACCCACGGCAGCTACCTGCCAATTGGCCGGCCGACCGACAACAACCGCCTTTACCTGTTCGACGGGGAGCAGGCGTTGGTGCCGTTGGGTGCGGTAGGTGAGCTGTGCGTGGCCGGCACCGGTGTCGGCCGTGGTTATGTCGGCGACCCGGTGCGTACCGCGCTGGCGTTCGTCCCCCATCCCCATGGCGCCGCAGGCGAGCGCTTGTACCGCACCGGTGACCTGGCGCGGCAGCGCCCGGATGGCGTGCTCGAGTACATCGGGCGCATCGACCATCAGGTGAAGATTCGTGGCTACCGCATCGAACTGGGCGAGATCGAGGCGCGCCTGCACGAGCAGGTCGAGATCCGCGATGCCGCCGTTGGCGTGCAGGAGGGCGTCAATGGCAAGCATCTGGTCGGCTACCTGGTGGCACACCAGGGCTTCAGCGCCGATGCTGCGTTGCTGGAGCAGCTCAAGCAGCGCCTGCGGGCCGAGTTGCCAGAGTACATGGTACCGCTGCACTGGGGCTGGTTCGACAGCCTGCCGCACAACGCCAACGGCAAGCTCGACCGCAACGCCTTGCCGGCCATCGACATCGGCGGCCAGTACAGCCAGGCGTACCAGGCTCCGCGCAATGAGCTGGAGGCGCAGCTGGCAGAAATCTGGGCCGATGTGCTGAAGGTCGAGCGGGTGGGGATGCACGACAACTTCTTCGAGCTGGGCGGGCATTCGCTGCTGGCCACGCAGATCGCCTCGCGGGTGCAGAAGCAGCTGCAACTGAACGTGCCGTTGCGGGCGATGTTCGAGTGCAGCACAGTGGCGGAGCTGGCCGAATATGTGCAGGGCCTGCAGGGCAGTGCGCTGGATGAGGCCAAGGTCGACCGGCTGAGTGACCTGATGGCGGCGTTCGAAGAGCTGTAGATTCCACCGCTATCACGCCGCCTGGGACCTTGTCGCTGGCCCTGCAGGAGCGGCCTTGGGTCGCGAAAGGGGCGCAACGTGGCCCCGGCGATACTTGCGGCAGAGCTGAACTGTTGGGGGCGTTTTGCGCCCCTTTCGCGACGCAAGGCCGCGCCTGCCGCAAAGCGCGCGAAGCGCTATTTCAGCGCTTGCCGAGCATCTTGCTCGGCAGTTCCGGCCGTGGCGTCCCTTGCTGGCTTTACAGGTTGCCTTGCTTATCGCTTTGCAGCATCACGTTATCCCGCGACATCGTTGCGTTGATAAACGCTTCATCCCAAGACGCCGCTTGATAGCGAGCCAGGAACTGGCTTCCGCTATGGAACGCTTCAAGTTGATGATGGGCGAGCATGTAGAACCGGCTGCAATTGGCCGCGATCTCCTGCGTGTAATGGGATGAAACCAAGACACTGGCCCCTTCGCTGCAAGCGTGTTTAATTCCAAGCCAGATAAAGTGTCGAAACTCCGGGTCTACGCCAGCCGTGGGTTCGTCAAGTATGATCAGATCACTGCCCATCAGTAACAGTGTCAGAGTGAAAAAACTGCGGATTTCACCATAGCTGCAAGTAGATGCCTTTTTTCTGGAAATATCCGAATAGCGTTTACAGAGCTCAGGCGACCATGCTTTAAGCCGAGGCAGCGCTTCAGAAAGGCACAGATTTGACGGGGCATTTAAATGGATAATGAGGTCATACACTTCAAGCATTCGCAGCTGCGGCGGTGGCGTCAGAACCTGCGTAAGATAAGCCGGGTGTTTAGCGTAGTTGTGAATTTCTCCATGGTCAGGTTTTCTAAGTTTGCAAATGAGATCGAAAAGTGTCGTTTTGCCAGCGCCATTGCATCCTAATATGCCCACCGCTTCACCTGACGAGAGGTGCAGGTTGAGGCTGTGGAGTAAGGGCTTGTCTTTGTATGAAAACGATAGCTCGTTGATGATAAGTGTGCGCATTTAGTAT
Organism: Pseudomonas sp. Marseille-Q3773; assembly: GCF_916618955.1. NCBI lineage: Bacteria > Pseudomonadati > Pseudomonadota > Gammaproteobacteria > Pseudomonadales > Pseudomonadaceae > Pseudomonas > Pseudomonas sp. Marseille-Q3773. The sequence goes on along the minus strand of NZ_OU745390.1, from coordinate 2,622,522 downwards.
CGGCTCCAGATAGGCTGGACTTTGAAATGACTTACTGTCAAGTACAAGCCAGTCAGCGAGAGGAGGTATGCCGCGGGGAACGCTAGTAGTAGTGGAATTTCGCCGCGGAAAATTCGATTGCTCAGGTGCAGAGGATTGACGAGCGCGATCAGTTGCTCGTGCTCTTTTCCTGTGGTTGCACCTAGGTAACTCGACATCAGCATGAGGAATGATAAAAGTGAGAAAAGGGTACTGGCTGTGCCAAATTTGATAGGCAGGGCGGCTATGGCGAAACCCATACAGGAAAAACCCAGGTAGCTGGTAAAAAAACAGGCCATTATGTAGAGGTATTCATACGCTGAATAATTTCCATGCATAGGTTTGGTGAGTAGGTAGAATAAAGAAGCATAAATGAGGCTTAGCAGCGAGTAGCTGAGCATGTGGGACGCAAGAAAAAGCCGAATTGATTCCTTTTGATATATAAACGAGCGGATGAAGCCGCTTTCTCTTCTGCCAATAAGGTAAAAGCTGAAGCCAAAAAAAGCTACGTTTGCTGAAATGTAGGCGTAAAACCAACCAGCGTATGATAGATAGGCCTGAGTTGTTTTGTCCGGGCTCAGATAGCCCGGGCTCATGATAAAGAACAACATGCAGGGCGCGAAGGCAGTCCACAACAGACTGGAGGGTTCTCTAAGGTGTTCTTTTATTAAAATTATTGAAATGTTATAGAGCTTTCTTGCCCTGGGGGGAAGGTGTGGATTGCTGCTGGTCATGGGAAGGGTACCATTCTGCTGAGTTGTCGTGGAATAATCTGCCTTTTAAATTGATTCGAGTAGCGGTTCTGGATATTGAAGTGGGCGGCGTTGTTCATGTGCAGGAACAGGTAGGGGGAAATATATTTGCAATAATGTAGGTTTTTCGTGGCTGAGTTCATGGATGATAGGTATAGGTAGCCATCAAGTTGTAGCTCTCGTAAGCGTGTGATAAGCGCTGCGCTGGTGAGCGGGGAGGTGTTGGTTGGTTTACTTCGATTTGGATCGTTTTCGATATCTGTGGTGATGTCGGTAAAAGTATTATAGCGATTATTCTCCAGAAAATATTTCAGGTAAGGGTCTTCGATGTCCCTAAGTTCTTTGTTTCTTAAGTAGAATGAGTGCATGAATCGAAAGGTTTGCCATAGTTCAATTATCGATTTTTCCAGCGCGCTACTCAGGTCGTCGGAATAAGCCATGCCCGCACAATATCTGACGCGTTGGTTCCTCCCGCTCCGGTTGCCATAGCAAAGCAAGATGCAGTAGCCAGGGAAGCGCTCATCGGTAAGATCCAGAATGCAGAGATCCCCTGTTTTTCCTAATTCTTTAAAAAGCGCAAGACTAGGTCGATTTGAAAGCGCTGAGCACGCGTCGCTGTAGTTAATTTTGCCTGTGCAAGTTTTTGTTAGCCAAAACCTGAGTAAAAATTGTCGCTCCATAGCCTCTTTGAGCGCACCGAGTATTGCGCGGTCAACGGTTATATGCGCGCTACATCCACAGGTGTCTCGTATAGGGTAGATTTCATTGTCAATGGGGTTTCTGCAGGGCGTAATGGAAATCAATGCCGTTGGAATTGCACATTTGGTTAAATCACGGACTCTGTAGACATGCGTGCGATCGAAGGTATGTGAGTGAAGGCAGTTTTTTCGATCAGGCATTGCTGTCTGTGAAAATGCGTTGGCAAGTGCTCCGAACTCATCAGGCGTCAGCCCTGCGCCTAACTTGTTCCTGTCATGTATTGGCACGTCCAAATAGAAGTGCTTTCGTTCAAAATGTTCGCCCACAGCGCTGGTTGCTACTGAGGCTGACCAGCCACTACTTGAACCATAGGTGTGCCAACGGCTGCCACACACTACGCTGTGTGGGAAATGAGTGACTGCGCTCGGGCGGTGAAGTTCGAAGTCCGCACGCGCGAGTGAATGTATTTCGTTGTATATGTTCATGCATTAGCCCACGAATTGAATGCATAGCGGGAGGAAAAGCGCAGGGTTGAGATTTAGATTTTTTGTTATCTCGTGATCAGTAAAACCTGACCATGGCCTGCTCTTTAAATTTAGTTCTTTGCAGCGTAAATCCATCAGCATGTACATGGAGCCTGCTTCCATGAGCGCTAAGCGATAGCCCCTGTAGCGATATTTAAATAGTGCTTTCGGCAGGTAGACTAGGTAAATCAGAGCAAGTGCTGGGCTTCCGATATTGAAAACTTCGGATTTAATTGCGCGTGAAAGTTTTTTGGCGTCTATTCGAGGACTGTGGATTTCAAATGCCCGCGAAGTGGGTAGCAGGTGCAAGGTGTTGCACTCAGATGGCCAGTAACTGATTTTGTTCTCCAGGTTCACAAAAAATACTTCGATAGGGTAGAGCGCGCCACCGCTTGGATAGCCTCTTTTATAGGGGTGCCCGTCTTGGGTTAATAAAGGAGCGGCTAATGATTGGATAGTGTCAAAAGTTAAATGTCTTTCGGTAAACCAGTCGCATGACTCATTCCTTTTCAACCAGTGGTCTGGTTTGAGAGGGGGTAGGTTGAAGGCTGAGTCGGTAACTTCGCTTTCCAATATATTGAGCGGTAGTTCGTTTCCCGTTAATGCTTCGATTTCTCTTGTTGGAATGTGATGTAAAGTGGTGGCATGTCGGCTTGCGTTATGGAGGGTGTAATTTCCCTTGGCGTGAAATGCCAAGGTTTCGTCCAGTGTTTCTGAGGGCACGAATCTTAGGTAATGGTCGTGAGGTAGGCTCATGGCGCTTCTCCAATACATTGGCAAAGGGGCCAGTGGATGCTGCTGTCTTCGGTGAATGTACCATCAGTCAGATTCAGTGTTCTTGAAAGTAATGCTTGGTCCTGGGTGAAGCTGGATTTTTGAAAGTCGGTGAATTTGTTGGCGAAAGTGGTGATAGTCCCTAAGATGAGTGTGCGCTGCAGGTCATTAATGGGGGTCGTGGGGAGGTCGATGTTATTTGACTGGCAAAAACTCCATATCTTGCTCCAGTGATGTTGGCTTGCTCGCAGATTTTCGTAATGTGCTATACGGTCCAAGGTGCAAAAAGCGCAGGGGTTCCCAAGTGAAGGAATATAGGTTTCGGTTATATGGAAAAAATTGTTGCTGACGAACCCTACGCTGATTCCGCAATCAGGGTTGTTTTTCGATAATTCGCTGTAAGTCTTCCTGAGTTCCTCTGGTTTCAGTTTTAAGTAGGCAAGGAAAAATAGGGTTGGGGTCGTGTATATGTTTGTATTGAGTTCGGATGTTTTTATGATTTGTATTTTATTTTCGGGATTTCTTTCTATATGGTTTTTTAAGGTGTCTGAAATTTCCCAGTCAATGCATGCAATAACATTTTTGAAATGGGGCAGCCGAGTGGCTTCTCCAATTATTGATATGGATGTCAGAAAGCGTAGGGCACTTTCGGGTTGGAGTGATTCACTTTCAAGAATTTGCTCAAGCTCATGCTGCTGTATGTGTTTTGACTGTCTTTCAGTTATATGTTCAAGAGCTTGTGCAATTTTGGGGTCGGTGATTCGGGTAAAGCCTGTGCTCGAGAACACTGTAGGTTGCGCGTCAAAATTAAGGATTTCGTAATTGTATATCCTTAGAGTTTTCATTTCGGCTCCTTCGATTGAAACGGGCACCAGCGTTGGCTAACGCAGATGCCCGCGTGTAGTTATGAATCAGACCTCTCGCTCTACCTGGTTGATAGCGTTGCCACCACTTCCGCCGCAGCCGCCGCTTCCGCCGTTGCATCCGCCACCGCCACCACAGCCGCCACTACCGCCGCATCCACCTGCTCCTCCTGAACCGCCAAAGAACTCGGCCTCCATATCGCAGTTATTGTCGGAGGTCAGATCCATCAAGTTGATGCCAAATTGAGTGTCCATTGAAATCTCCTCAGTTGCCCCGAACGCCGGGGTTCTGTGGGTTTAGGCTTATATTTCATATGCGTCAAATATACCGGGGGTGCTTCGCTGTTCGGACTGTTAGCTGACTGTTTGAGTTGTGACTGGTCTTGTAAGATTTGTCTGAATGGCATCTCTTATGAAAATTACTCGAGTGGTTCTAAGTGTAAGAAATGTCCGGTTTTGAAGTAGAGCTGGTTTGTGTTTTACATAGGATTAGTGTGTGTTTCAGTAGTGATTGTTCTTTTTGCGATGGGTGGTGCAAAAAGATGTTTATCGTTTTCGACGTGCAAGTTAGTGTTTCGGAATGTAAAAATGATCGTGGTCCAGCGGACACGCTACTTTGTAGAGGTGCTACAGATTGCCCTATTGGCCATCGACATCGACCGCCAGCACAGCGAGGCCTACCAGGCGCCACACAATGGGCTGGACGAGCTATTTGCGGGTCTCTGGGCCGATATGCTCAAGGTCGAGCGGGTGGGGGATGCACGACAATTTCTTCGAGCTGGGCGGGCATTCGCTGCTGGCCACGCAGATCGCCTCGCGGGTGCAGAAGCAGCTGCAACTGAACGTGCCGTTGCGGGCGATGTTCGAGTGCAGCACAGTGGCGGAGCTGGCCGAATATGTGCAAGGCCTGCGGGGCAGTGCGCTGGATGAGGCCAAGGTCGATAGGCTAAGTGACCTGATGGCCGAGCTTGAGGGGTTGTGACCTGAATAGACAAGACCTGCGCTGTCCCTGTGGGAGCGGGTTTACCCGCGAACACCGGCGCAGCCGGTGCCATGCAGCGCGCTGGATTCTTCGCGGGTGAACCCGCTCCCACAGGTATTGCACCGGCCTTGTGAGCGGCGCTGCACCTGGGGCAGCGGGCGTGCCCGCGAATTGGCCGGAACGGGCGGCCAATCGCTCAGCGCTTGCCGAGAATCTTGCCCAGCAGTTCCGGCCGTGGTGCGCCTTGCTGGTTCTGCAGGTTGCCCTGCTCATCCTGATAGAAGATCGCCGGGGTTGCCTGCAGCCCCATTTCTTCCATCAATGCCATGTTCGCCGCCAGTTTCTGCTGCACCGCCTCCGGCACCTGGTCCAGCGGCTTCAGCGTGCTCGCCTTGCCGGCTTTCTCGTGCTCGTGCAGCGCCTTGGCCGGGTCTTTCGCCGCCAGCAGCGCCGCCGACTTGCCCGGGCTGTCCGCGCGAATGATGCCGACCATGATATGGCGCAACTGCACCTTGCCCGACTCCACCCACGGCCGCGCCTGTTCCCAGAACATGTTGCAGTACGGGCAGTTGGGGTCGCTGAACAGGTACACCTTGCGCGGTGCATCGTCCTTGCCGTCGGCGATCCACGAGGTTTTCTCCATCTTCGCCCAGATTTCCTTGCTCATCGGCGCATATACCAGCTTTTTCAGCGGCTCGGCACTGAGGTCGTTGCCCTGTTCGTCGAACAGGCTGCCGACCAGTACGTGCTTGCCGTCAGGGGTGAGGTACAGCGCCAGGCCATTGTTCTGGTACTCGGCGGCATACCCGCGCAGGCCGTTGGGGGCGTCGAAGCTGCCTTTGATCTCGGCGCCCTTGGCTTGCAGTTGCTGAATCGCCTTGGGCAGCTCTTCAGCCTGCAAGGCCGGGGCAGCCAGCAGGGCCAGGGACAGGGGCAGCAGTGCAGTCAGTCGCATGTCAGTTTCCTTGTGCGGCAGGGGCGGGCGCGGCGGCCCGGTCGAAAGGCTCCAGGGCGTGGCGCAGGCTGGCCCGGGACAGCTCGCCGAGGTGGCTGCCGATCAGCCGCCCGTCGGCGTCATAGAACAGGGTGGTGGGCAGGGCCATGGAACCGACGCGCTGGGCCAGCAGGCCGGTACCGTCGAACAGCACATGGGTCAGGCTCAGGCCGGTGGTGGCGAGGAAGGTGCTGACATTTTCCGGGGTCTCGCCCTGGTTGACGAACAGGAAGGTCACATGCGGGTAATCGCCTTGCGCCTGTTGCAGCACCGGCATCTCGCGCCGACAGGGTGGGCACCAGGTGGCCCAGAGGTTGATCACCAGAGGCTGGCCACGGTAGCCGTGCAGTGCCACGGATTGCCCGGCGGCATTGCGCAGGCTCAGTTCGGGCAGCTCGGTGCCCTTGCTGTACAAGTGCTCGGCGAGGCTGGCCAGGCTCCAGAACAGCGCGCCGCTGAACAGCGCCCAGCCCAGCGGGCGACGCAAGCCGGGGTGGCGCCAGCCCTGCCACAAGGCGCCGAGCACGATACCGGCAAGGCCTGACCAGAACAGAAAGCCACCATCACGGATGTCGATGATCTGCAGCGGGTCGTCCTGGTACATCGGCCAGTAGGCCAGCACGAAGCCGGCGCGTGCACACAACAGGCCGATCAGGAACAGGTTGAACAGCGCCGATTCCGGGCTTTCGCCGCCACGCCGGGCGACCCACCAGCCGACCACGCTGGCGATCGCCAGCGCGGCGAGCATCAGCAGGTGGTTGAGGGCCATGGTCAGTGGCCCGAGGGTTACGGTCAGCATCAGCCTTGGCTCCTGGTCTGGGTCCAGTGTTGCAGGAACGCGGCCGCATCCACTTCACCGGTGAGGCGCCGTGCGCGGCGTTCGTCGCCTTCCGGGCCGATCCAGATGATGCTGGGTGGGCCGGGTACCTGGTAGCGCTGCAGCAGGGCCTGGCTGGCAGGGGTGTCGGCGGTCACGTCCAGACGCAGCAGGTGCACGCCGGACAGGGCGGCCTGTACGTCGCTGCGGGCGAACACCTGTTTTTCCATGACCTTGCACGACACGCACCAGTCGGCATAGTAGTCGAGCATCACCCACTGGCCACGCGCCTTGGCTGCATCCAGTTCGCGTTGCAGGTCTTCGGGGCGGCTGACGGTGACCAAGGTGGCTTCGGCGTGCTGGCCGGCGGCCGGCGCAGCACCGCCGGTGAACGGGCGCAGCGGCTGCCAGAGGTCGTCGCCGCCGGCCGCCGCGCCCACCAGCAGCAGGCCACCCCAGAGGGCGCCCAGTAGCGGAATGGCGCGCAACGCCGGCTGCCGCTGCAGGGCCGGCCAGGCGGCCCAGGCCAGCGTGATCAGCAGTCCGCCGCTGAGGGCCAGCAGCAGTGTGGCGGGCAGCAGGCCGCGCACTGTGTACAGCGCCATGCCCAGGAAGACGAAGCCGAACACGCCCTTGACCCGGTTCATCCAGGCACCCGGGCGTGGCAGGTAGCGGTTGCCCAAGGTCACCAGCAGCAACAGCGGCACGCCCATGCCCAGGCCAAGGCTGAACAGCACCAGCGCCCCCTGCAACACATCGCCGCTCTGCGCGATGTACAGCAGCGCACCCGCCAATGGCGCGGTCATGCACGGGCCCATCAGCAACCCGGACAGCGCGCCGAGCAGGGCCGCGCCATACAGGTTGCCGCCCTGCGTGCCGCGCCCGGCGCGGTCCAGGCGGTCGCGCAGGGCGGCGGGCAGTTGCAGTTCGAAGGCGCCGAACATGGGCAAGGCCAGGAGCACGAACAGCGCCGCCAGGCTGCCCAGCAGCCAGGGTTGCTGCAGCCAGGCCTGCAAGCTGGCCCCCAGCAGCGCGGCGACCACACCCAGGGCGGCGTACACCAGCGCCATGCTCAACACATAGACCCCGGCCAGCACCCAGCCGCGTCGGGCACTGGCGCCATTGCCCAGCACCAGCCCGGCGAGGATCGGCAGCATCGGCAACGAGCAGGGGGTAAAGGCCAGCAACAGGCCAAGGCCGAAGAACGCCAGCAGGCTCCAGGCCAGGTGGCCCTGTTGCAGGTCGCTGGCCAGGGCCTGGTCACTGGCTTGCCCGGCTGCCGGCGTCACGCTGCCACCCAGGTCGATCAGCGTGGTCTGCGGCGGGTAGCACAGGCCGGCATCGGCACAGCCCTGCCAGCCCAGGCGCAGCTGGCCCTGGGCGCTGGCCGGCAGCAGCAGTTCGAGCTGGTCGCGGTACACCGCACTGTCGCCAAAGAACTCATCGTGGTGGTTGAGGGCGGGTGGCAGCTGTGGGTGTTGTTCGACGGGCAGGCCGTCGAACTTCAAGCGTTTCTGGTACAGGTAGTAGCCCGGCTTGATCTGGAAGTACAGGCGCATCTGGCCGTCGGCCTGGCGGTCGTGGGTCAGCACGAAGGCTTGGTCGACTGGCAGGAAGTCAGGTTTGACGTCGAACGGGTTGGCCTGCAACGGGCCGGCCAGCAGCAATGTCAGGAACAGCAGGAGGATGCGCATGTCTTCGCCTTGGCAGATCGAGGAATGGGGCCATGCTGGCGTGGATCGATTAACCCAGGGTTAACCCTTTGTTTCTGCAAGCGGCGGTGCGTACCCCGGCGCGAAACCATCAGCCGCGCTTGCCATGCCGACACGGCAGTGGTTGCATTGCAGCATGATCCGGCCATTACGAGTTGCCCATGCCTGAGACAATAGCCAGCGAAACGTCCGAGCGCGCTGCGATGGCCGCCGCGGCTTCGTCGCCCAGACGCCAGGTGCGGTTGTGAGTGTGGTCGCGCTGGTGCTGGCGGCAGGCAGCGCCAGGCGTTTTGGCGCCGACAAGCGCCGGGTGGCCCTGGCCGATGGTCGCAGCCTGCTGGCGCATAGCGTGGAGCGGGCCCGGGCAGCCTTCGCTGACGTTCGCGTGGTGTTACGCGCAGGCGAGCGGGGCGAGGATTTCGGCCTGCCTGGATATTGCCGCATCGTCGCCAGCCCCGAGGCTGCCGCCGGCATGGGGCACAGCCTGGCTGCGGGTGCCGGCTCGTTGCTCGACAGCCGGGCGCAGGCGGTGGCCATTCTGCTGGGTGATATGCCTTGGATCGAACCGGCAACCTTGTGTCGGCTGGCCGATGCGGCCAGCGCTTCGACCATCGTGTTGCCGCGCCATGCAGGGCAGTACGGACACCCGGTGATCTTCGGGCGCGATTTCTGGTCGGCGTTGACGCGGTTGCGCGGGGATGAAGGAGCGCGGGCGGTGGTGCGGGCGCATCATGGCTGCTGTACGGTGGTTGAGGTGGAGGATGCCGGGGTGTTGCTGGATGTGGATACGCCGCAGGGTGTGATGTAGGCCCGAAGCGTTTGCCACAACGCGGCATCCTCACCCCTTCGGAAAGGGTTCATAATCCCCCCTTAATCCGCCCAAGGTGCAATGTCAGCCACATCACTCCGGGAGCCCAACCATGCACGTTCTGCTCTGCGAGGACGACGACCTGATCGCCGCCGGCATCTGCGCCGGCCTTACCGCCCAGGGCCTGACCGTGGACCGGGTGGGCAACGCCGCCGCTGCGCGGGCGATGCTGCAGGCGGCGCAGTTCGACGTGATGATCCTCGACCTCGGCCTGCCTGACGAAGACGGCCTCAAGCTGCTGCGCCGTTTGCGCCAGCAGGGCGAGACGCTGCCGGTGCTGGTGCTCACCGCGCGGGACGCGGTCACCGACCGGGTCGATGGCCTGCAGGCCGGGGCCGACGATTACCTGCTCAAGCCCTTCGACCTGCGCGAACTGGCTGCACGCCTGCACACCCTGCTGCGACGCGTGGCCGGGCGTGCGGTGAACGTGATCGAGCACGGCCCGCTGCGCTACGACCCGAGTACCTGTGCGGCTACCCTTGGCGGCCAGCCGGTCGACCTGTCGCGCCGTGAACAGGCGCTGCTCCAGGCGCTGTTGCAGAACCGCGGCCGGGTGCTGTCCAGCGAACAGCTCAAGGATTGCGTGTACGGCTTCAGCGACGAGGTGGAAAGCAACGCCCTCAACGTGCATATCCACCACCTGCGGCGCAAGCTGGGCAATGGCATTGTCGAGACCGTGCGCGGCCTGGGCTACCGCCTGGGCCCGGCGCAGGCGCCGGAAGAGGCCGCATCATGAGCCTGCGGGTACGCCTGAGCCTGATCCTGGGCAGCGCCTTCGTGATTATCTGGGTGCTGGCTGCCGCGTGGATGCTGCGCGACCTGCGCCAGCAGATGATGTTCTCCCTTGACCAGCGCCTGGTGGCCTCGGCGCGTATGGTCGCCGGCCTCATCGACCAGTTGCCGCAGCCGTTGACCGCCAAGGGCGAGGAGGCGCACTTTTCCGCCGACCAGTTCAGCGTACCGGACGGCATGGCCTGTCAGGTCAGTTCGTTGCGTGGCGAGATCCTTGCCAGCAACCACAAGCACGACGGCGCCATGGACGACGAACGCAGTGGTTTCCGTGACCAGACCATCGATGACGCGCTGTGGCGCACCTTCACCTACAACCATGGCGATGTGCGTATCACCACCGCCGACCGGCACCTGGAGCGCGAGGCGCTGAACCAGTCGATCCTGCTGGCGGCCTCGGCGCCGGTACTGATGGCCCTGCTTGGCAGCCTGGGGCTGTTGTGGATCGGCCTGGGCAAGGGCCTGGAGCCGCTCAACCGCATGCGCGACGCGCTGCGCCGCCGGCGTGCGGACAGTGTCGAGCCGCTGCAGGTGGCGGGCATGCCCAGCGAACTGCAGCCGCTGCTGGAAACCCAGAACCAGCTGTTCCTGCGCATTGCCCAGACCATCGAGCGCGAGCGGCGCCTGACCGACGATGCCGCGCATGAACTGCGCAGCCCGCTGACAGCGATCAAGACCCACCTGCAGGTAGCCCGCATGACCGAGGGGGCGGTGCGCGAGCAGGCGTTGGCGCATGCCGAGCAGGGCACCGACCGCATGCACCGCACGCTGGAACAGTTGCTGATGCTGGCGCGGGTGGAAGGCAGCCTGTCGTTCGATGATGGCGTGCAGTGCAGCGCCGAGCAGGTGGCCCGGCAGGCGGTGCAGGACGCCGGTGGGGGTGACAACCGGCGTATCGTGCTGCATTTGCCGGAAGAAGCCGCGCGGGTCTACCTGGGCATGCCGGCGCCCTTGGCGGTGGCGGCGTTGCGCAACCTGCTGGACAACGCCTTGCGCCATGGTGGCGATGAGGCGGTGGAGCTGGAACTGCAGATGAGCGACGGACAGGTAGGTTTCATGGTGCGCGACCATGGGCCGGGGATTGCCGAGGCAGACCTGGAGCATCTGACCGAACGCTTCTGGCGCAATGGGCAGAGTGGCGGTTGCGGGTTGGGGCTGGCGATCGTGCAGGCGATCGTGCAGCGCTGTGCCGGCAGCCTGAAGTTCGACAGCCGTAGCGATGGCTTGCGGGTTCTGTTGCAGGTGCCGGCGCGTCCGGCCAGCTGACGCTGTGCTGTGCCGGCACGGGCAAGGTAAGGCGCGATACCGCTAAATCCGCCCCGCATCCAAGCGTTTCTCAAGCGACACCCGCTCATTCGCTTGCTTGCGAGGAACCACCCCATGTCCACCGCTTACAGCCTTGCCCAGGTCCCACCGGCGACTACGCCGCGCCCGTTGTACGCGTTCACCGATTCGCCGCTGCTGCAGCGCCAGCAGCAACAGGAGTCCAACGCCCGCAGCTACCCGCGGCGCATCCCGCTGGCGCTCAAGCGCGCCAGCGGCATTCATGTGGAAGACGTCGAAGGCCGCCAGTTCATCGATTGCCTGGCTGGGGCCGGAACCCTGGCGCTGGGCCATAACCACCCGGTGGTGGTCGAGGCGATCCAGCGGGTCCTGGCCGATGAACTGCCCCTGCATACCCTGGACCTGACCACGCCGGTCAAGGACCGCTTTGTCCAGGACCTGTTCGGCGTCCTGCCCGAGGCACTGCGTCATGAGGCCAAGGTGCAGTTCTGCGGCCCGACCGGCACCGATGCGGTGGAAGCGGCGCTGAAACTGGTGCGCAGTGCCACCGGCCGGAGCACCGTGCTGGCTTTCCAGGGCGCCTACCACGGCATGAGCCAGGGCGCGCTGAGCCTGATGGGCAGCCATGGGCCGAAGCAGCCACTGGGCGCCTTGCTTGGCAACGGCGTGCAGTTCATGCCGTACCCCTATGACTATCGCTGCCCGTTCGGTCTGGGCGGCGCAGCCGGGGTCAAGGCCAACCTGCATTACCTGGAAAACCTGTTGCTTGACCCGGAAAGCGGCGTGCCCCTGCCCGCCGCGGTGATCCTCGAGGTGGTACAGGGCGAGGGCGGGGTCATCCCGGCCGATGTCGAGTGGCTCCGGGGCGTGCGCCGGATCACTGAGCAGGCTGGCGTGGCGCTGATCGTCGACGAGATCCAGAGCGGCTTTGCCCGCACCGGGCGCATGTTCGCCTTCGAGCACGCCGGCATCGTGCCGGATGTGGTCACTCTGTCCAAAGCCATTGGTGGCAGCCTGCCCCTGGCGGTGGTGGTTTACCGCGACTGGCTGGACACGTGGAAGCCGGGTGCCCACGCCGGCACCTTCCGTGGCAACCAGATGGCCATGGCGGCGGGCTCGGCGGTGATCGGTTACCTGGTCGAACAGCGCCTGGCCGAGCATGCCGAGGCCATGGGCCAGCGCCTGCGCCAGCACCTGCTGCAGTTGCAGCGGGATTATCCGGAACTGGGCGACATCCGCGGGCGCGGGCTGATGATCGGGGTAGAACTGGTAGGCGGCCAGGGGCAGCGCGATGCCCTGGGCCAGCCGCAGGCCAACCGTGAGCTGGCGGCCAAGGTGCAGCGCGAGTGCCTCAAGCGCGGGCTGATCCTGGAACTGGGCGGGCGGCATGGCGCGGTGGTGCGTTTCCTGCCGCCGTTGATCATCAGCGGTGAGCAGATCGATGAAGTGGCACAGCGCTTTGCCGAGGCGCTGGTTGCTTCTGTCTGAATCGTGCCGGGGGCGCAGGACGCCCCCGGCAATCCCGGCTACCAGCCGCGCCCGGAATCTACCCAGAAGTTCACCGACAACGAGGTAGATACCGACTCCACCTGATGGAACCAGCCCTCGGGCAGGAACAGCAGGTCACCGGCTTGCAGCACCACGCGCAGGAACGGCACCTCGCGCGCCGCCGGGAAACGTTGGTAATCCGGCGCGTCGGGGTTGAAGTCGCAGCCGTCCAGGCCGCCCTTGGGGCTGGTCGACCAGGTGCCCAGCGCCGGGCGATGGTGCGGCGCGGCAAGAATGAACGACTTCTGCCCCCAGACCTGGGCAAACAGGTTGTCGGTATCGTCGCGGTGCAACGGTGTCAGGGTGCCCTTGGGGCCGATCCAGATGCGCGGCGCGATGAACTTGTCACGGGCGAAATATTGCGGGTAGCGGATCAGCCTCAGCAGTTTTTCCGGCACGATGTTGTTGCCCATGTAGGCCGGGGTTTCACCAGGCCTGGCCGGGGTGTCCAGCGAGGCGATGAACTCGGCCATGGAAGTGGAGCGGAAGTCGCGATCGGTGGAAAACGTCTTCTGCACGTAGTCGCCGTGGCGGGTAATGCCCTGCAGCTCGGCGAAATGTTCCAGCGAGGCTTCACGGCCCATGTTGAACAGTGGCCAGTCCTGCAGGGCATCGCTGATCACCAGCGGAATGCCATGCACCAGGTAGTCGCTGTGGAAGCGCGCCACGGGCATGTCGGCGCGGGCAATGCGTGGCACTTCGCGCTGCACCGGTTGGGCGGCCGAGACCCGTTCGCTGAAGCGTGCCGGTGTCGGGTAGCGCTGGTTCATCGATACCTTGGTCGGCGTCGCCCCGCGGCGGGCGTTGCTGATGATTTGCGGTAGCAGAGTGGCCAGGCCCATGTTGCCGGTGATCTTCAGGCGCGCACTGGCGAACAGCTCCTCGACGTTGGCGGTGCCGCCCATGATGGCGAGGAAGTCGCGCTCGGCCACCTCGATGGTGACGTCCGCAGCGCCGTGGTGGCCGGCACCGGTGCGGCTGCTGTCGCGCACTTCCGACCAGAAGGCCTGGTCCTCGCCGAAGACGAACTGGAAGACGCCTTCGATGCCGACGGCATGGGCGTTGGCGAACAGTTTGCTGAGAATGCTCTGAAGGTCCACGGTGTGCCTCTGGCGGTCTTTCGTTGTGCAAGGATGACGAGTGCCTGCGCCAGCGATTTAGCCATCCGCACAGGTAATTTTTCGGCGTGCAGCTACGTCCCGTAGGGGAGCCCGAGTCACTTCACCCAAGGAACCCACATGGCACTGCACCCCGATCTGGCGGCTTTTCTGGAACTGGTCGAGTTTGGCCGGCTGACGGGCAGGAGCCTGCCCATGCACGCGATGGACGTGGCCCAGGCCCGCGCCGAGTTCGAACGCAGCTCGCAGGTGCTCGACCCCAGCCCGCCGGGCCATGTGACGGTCAGCGAGCTGCAGTTCAGCGTGCGCGACGGTACTCGCCTGGCTGCCCGTCTGTACCGCCAGGGCCAGGCCGGCACCGCCTTGCAACCGGTGATCCTGTACCTGCACGGTGGCGGCTACGTCGTCGGCAGCCTCGACTCGCATGATTCGGTGTGCCGCCGTCTGGCGGCGCTGGGCGAGTTCGCAGTGCTGGCCACAGATTACCGCCTGGCACCGCAGCAGCAGTTCCCGGTGGCCCTGCACGACGTGCTGGACGCCGCCAACTGGCTGGCCGAGCAGGCAGCGTCGCTGGGGCTGGACAACCGCCGGATAGTGCTGGCGGGGGACAGTGTGGGGGCCAGCCTGGCTGCGGTCATGGCCATCATGGCGGTGCAGCAGCCCGAGGCCCTGGCATTCAAGCCGCTGGCGCAGTTGCTGTTCTACCCGGTGACCGACATTGCCTGCCAGCGGGCATCGCATCGCCAGCATGCCGAGGGTTACCTGCTGGAGACGCCCACCCTGGAGTGGTTCTACCAGCACTATGCGCCGCAGCCCGAGCAGCGCCTGGACTGGCGGGTATCGCCGTTGCGCTCGACGTTGCGGCAAGCATTGGCGCCGGCGTATCTGTTCGTGGCCGAGTACGACCCGTTGCACGATGAAGGGATCGCTTATCGGGACTGGCTGCTGGCGGGCGGCACGCCGGTGCGCTTCGCGCGGGTGGAGGGCCTGACCCATGACTTTTTGCGCATGTCGGGGATCGTGGGGCAGGTGGCGGACATTTATCGGGATGTCGGGGTGTGGTTGCAGGGGATCGGGGCGCACGGCTGACGCAAGATAACCGGGGCGCGCGTTGCGCCCCTCAGGGCGTCACCCGTGAACGCGTCGCCCCAACACATTTACCAACCGCTCGATCTCGGCCTCGGTATTCAGCAACCCCGGCGCCGTCCGTACCACCGGCCCCACATCCCGCGACACGGCATCGACCACGATGCGCTGGCTATTGAGATGCCGGGCGACCTCGTCGGCATCCTGGCCCTTGACCCTGAAGAAGGTGAACCCCGCCGAATACCGTGCGCTGCGCGGGGTCACCAGTTCGATACCCGGCAGTGCCTCAAGCCGTTGCCGGAGGTAGTCGTTCAGCTCGTGAATACGCGCCTGCACGGCCGCCTTGCCCAGTTGCAGGTGCAATTCGAACGCCTTGCCCAACGCCCAGCGGTGCTCGAACGCGTGGTAGCCACCCGGCGTCATCACGGTGGCGAAGTCTTCGTTCTCGGAAAACGTGGCAATGGTCGGGGTCAGTTGCTCCAGCCCGGGGGAGGCCGCGCAGATGATCCCGGTACCGCGTGGTCCGAACAGCCATTTGTGGGTACCGGCAATGAAGTAATCGCAGTTCAGGTCGGCAAAGCGCATGTCTTCGACGCCAAAGCCATGTACACCGTCGATCACGTAGATGATCCGGTCCTGCTCGTCACGCTGGCGGTTGACCTCGCGGACCAGTGCACCGATCTCACCCACCGGCAGTTTCACGCCACTGCCCGAGTGCACCCAGGTCATGCCCAGGACCCGGGTCTGCGGGCCGATGGCGGCAGCGATGGTAGTCAGTACCTGGTCGCTGCTGACCTTGGCGGGGTCGTCGAACAGGCGCAAGCGGCGCACCGGGGTGCCGTCGCGCGTGGTACGAAAACCCAGGGTATGACGGGCGGCGGAATGCTCATGCACGGTGGTGAGTACTTCCTGCCCCGGGGCGATCTTCAGCCCGCCATAGATCAGCCCGAGGCCTTCCGTGGTGCTACCGGTCAGGGCAATCTGGCGGGGTGTCACCTCAAGGTAGCGGGCCGCCCATTCACGTACGGCGGCTTCGTGCTTCCACTCCGACTGGCTGTCCCAGTCGACCATGCGGGCTGGGTGATGGTCGAAGCGGGCGCGCAGTGCCTCGATGGCATCGCGTACCGGGCGTGGGTGCGAGGTGATCAAGAAGTTGGCGAAGTGGGCATACGCAGGGTCCAGCTCGAACAGGCTGCGAAATGCAGCCCAGTCGGTGCCACTGGCCGCTGGGGCAGGCGCTGCGTGGGCAGTTGCCAGCAGCGGGCCGGGGCCTGTCAGTGGCAAGGCGGCAGCCAGCAGGCCGGCCTGTTTGAGAAAGGTGCGACGGTCGTTCATCACGTGGCTCGCAAGTTCAGGGGGATAAAGAGGCGACAGGCTGTGCGGCACGTTGCACCTGCTCCCACACACGCAGGAAATTGCCGCCCCAGAGCTTGGCGATATCCGCTTCGGAGTAACCGCGGCTGATCAGTTCGGCGGTGACGTTGCGTGCCTCGCTGGCGTTCTGCCAGCCGTCGATGCCGCCGCCTTCGTTGAAGTCCGAGCTGAGGCCGACATGGTCGATGCCGACCTTGCGCACCGTGTAGTCGATGGCGTCGCCGTAGTCCTTGAGGGTGGCCGGGGGTTCTTCCTCGAGGATGCCGTACAGCTCGTTGGCATACTGGCCGACCTTCTGCTCGGGCCAGCCGGCGATCACCGGGTCGCCCGGCATCAGTGCGTAGTTGAGATCGGCCAGTGGCGGCAGGGCGTAGCGTGCGCGCAATGCGTTGAGTTTGCCCTGGGTCTTGCTGCTCAGCGGCTTGAGGTAGGTAGAGAAAGCCACCAACTGGACTACACCGCCGCTGTCCCTGATCAGTTGCAGTTCCTTGTCGGAGAGGTTGCGCCTGATGTCGACCATGGCCCGTGGCGCCGAATGCGACGCCACCACAGGGGCGCGGCTGAGGGCGACGGCCTGGGCCAGCGCCTTGCTGGACATCTGCGACACGTCGATGATCACGCCCAGGTCATTCAGCCGTTGCACGGCGCGCTTGCCGAGCGGCGACAGGCCGCCAAGGGCATCGGCAGTGTCATTGAAGAACGGCAACGGGCGCGAGGAGTCGGCCCAGCTGTTGTTGCCCACATAGCTGAAGCCGAACATGCGCACCCCGCGTGCGGCCCAGCGGTCGAGCTGGTCGATGTCGTCGCCCAGG
Source organism: Pseudomonas sp. Marseille-Q3773 (assembly GCF_916618955.1). Taxonomy (NCBI): domain Bacteria; kingdom Pseudomonadati; phylum Pseudomonadota; class Gammaproteobacteria; order Pseudomonadales; family Pseudomonadaceae; genus Pseudomonas; species Pseudomonas sp. Marseille-Q3773. The sequence continues at coordinate 2,605,508 of NZ_OU745390.1, read as the reverse complement.
GCGTAGGCGTTGAGCATGCTGAGCAGCACCGCGAACTTGCCCTCGCCGTGCAGGCGGCGAAAATCTTGCGGGGTGTAGGCGATGCCAACTTGTTGCGGGAAGTCGCGGACCATGGCGCTGATGGCGTTGTAGCGCACCTCCTGGGTATGCCGGGCGGCTTCGACGAAGCCCGGGGTAGGGCGGTGCGGGGCAGTGCTGCCGGTCCAAGATTCGGGCCAGGCGAATATGGTCAGGGCGGCGCCGGACAGCCGCCCGCGTGCAGCCTTGGCCAGGTCGAAGCGGCCAGCGCCGTCCTTGTCCGCCTCGCTGCCTTCGGTGCCGAAGGTCAGCGGCAGGGTCACATGGCTGTCGAACGAGAGGATGCGTTCCTGCAGGTCGCTGGCCTGGCGGATCACCTCTCTGGAATAGCCCGCGGGCGTGGCGAAATAGTGCCAGGCAGCAAACCCGGCGCCAGCGCCAAGCGCAGTGGCCAGGCTGATAAACAGGGCTTTGTTCCAGCGTGAAGTCGTCATCTTGGTCTCAGTAGGTTCACCGTCGAGGGATGGGCACAGAGGCCGCCGCTACCTGCAGTGGACGAGGCTGCAGCTCAGAAATTTAGCCGCGGCCGTTGGCCATGCACGGTTAAATTTCGCCGCCCATGCAACGTTCTAGCCTTGGACGGGCCGTGCTCCATGGCCGCAATGAATGCACAGGTATGCAATGACGATTTCGCGACGCGGTTTCATCGCCGGTGTGGCATTGACGGGCGTGGTGGTGCCCGCTGCGGTGGGTACGCTGTATCAGCAGCGGCAGAGTGCCGTCGAGGAATTTCCGGAGACGCCTGGCGAGGCCGTCGTCGAGTTGGCCGATACCGGCCTGCAGCAGCTGGGCGATACCCTGCGCGGCGTCTGGCGCTTGACCCTGCTGGGCGAGGAGGCGGGCCTGCAGGGCTTGCCGGCGGGCGACCTGGAGCTATTTCTTGACGTTGCAGGCAATGGCCGCGCCCTGCGCGGTTATCTGGATACCGCCGAGCGCCTGCGTGCGGAGGCGGAACCGCGCTACCGCGTGGTCGGCGACTTGCTGGCGGAGAAACCGGGCACCTTGCGCTGGCGGCTGTTTTCATCCCAGGCGCGCTATGAATGCCATGTCGTGCTCGACGAGGTATGGGGCCGCTTCGGCAACGCCGGGCCAGCCACCCTCAATGGGCGCATTGCCTGCCTCGACCGGGCGTTGTCGTTGCCACTGCAGGATAACCAGTTCGTGGCCTTGAAACGCACCTTCCCGGAAGCCCGCGAACGGACCCCGCTGAACCCACAACTGCTGGCCTGGCTGGTCGCTCCGGAGCATCGCCTGTTCCACCAGCTGTGGCACGCCGCGCGGGACAAATGGCACAAGCTGGCCAAGGACAAGCAGGCGGCCCTGCGTGGCCTGGGCTGGCAACCCGGGCCGCGTGACCGCGAGCGCGATGCGCGGGGGCGGCACAAGGACCGCAATGGCTCGGGCGAGGACTTCCTGTTCATGCACCGGCATATGCTGGGCAGCGCCCGTGCGTTGCAAGACCTGCCTTCCTGGCCGCGCTTCCCGCTGCCGCAGCCGGAACTGGAGCGCGACCGCGTCGGCTTCGCCCGGTACTTCGACAACCATGACGGCAACGCCCTGCCGCCGACCTGGCTGGCCAGCGATGACGCGGCGTACAGCCAGTGGGTGCGCGACATCAAGGCCGCGGATACCTTCCACGGCAATTTCCAGGTCTGGGAGTCGCGCTATAGCGACCCGGAATACCTGAGTACGCTGACCTTGGGGCAGTTCGGCTCGGAACTGGAACTGGGCCTGCACGACTGGTTGCACATGCGCTGGGCATCGGTGCCGCGTGACCCTGCCAATGGCATGCCTGTGCCCACGGCGCGCACGCCGGATGATTTTGCCGAGCGTTGGTTCGCTGCACAGAATGATTTCCTTGGCGACCCGTTCTCCTCCCATGTGAACCCGGTGTTCTGGCGCTTTCATGGCTGGATCGACGACCGCATCGAGGATTGGTTCCACGCCCACGAACGGCTGCACCCCGGCGAGGTGCGGCGCCTGCAGGTCAACGGTGTGCCGTGGTTCGCCCCCGGGCGTTGGGTGGACGTGGCGGACCCGTGGCTGGGGCCGGATACCCATGGTTGCTCGACGGTGCCGGGTCTGCGGCCAGGGCGCAGCGTGGAGATGGACCCGGAAACGATGAAGCTGGCATTGCGCATCATCTATAGCGATGACGGCCTGTTCGACAAGTTGCAGCCCAGGGTGCCGCAGCGACCGTGGTATGCGCGCAACCTGAAGGTGCAGAGCTAGCCGCTGCCTGTGCCAGCCCTACGGGTTGGCGCCCCACCCCCCACCCAAGGCCTTGTACAACGCCACGCTGCCCTGCAACCGGGCGAGGCGCAGTTGCGCCTGCTGGTCCTGCGCCACATACCAGGTGCGCTGGGTTTCCAGCACGCTCAACAAGGTCTCCGCGCCTGCGCCATAGCGCCGTTGCGCCAGCTCGAAGGCCAGCCGTGCCTGCTCCACCTCTTCATCCTGCCACTGGCGCTGGCGATCCACGCCAGCGATCGCATTGAGCGCCTTCTCGACATCGGCAAAAGCGGCCAGGATGCTGCTGCGGTAGGTCTCCAGCAATTCCGCCTGCTCGGCTTCGGCCAGCTCACGTGCGGCACGCAGCCGGCCATGGTTGAACACCGGCGCAATCAAGCCGCTGCTGAGGGTGTAGTAGGCGCTGTCGAACAGGTGGGCGAACGTATCGGCACCCGCCCCCAGGTTGGCGCCGAGGGTGAGCTTGGGCAGCATGGCCGCGCGGGCGACTTGCACATTGGCGCTGGCAGCGGCCAGACGCGCTTCGGCAGCGGCAATGTCTGGTCGCCGGGTGAGCAGTTCGCTGGGCACGCCGCTGCCGATGGCAGGCCACTGCAGGCTGGCGATCGCTTCCTGGCTGCTCGGCAGCGACTGCACCGGTTCACCGAGCAGGGTCGCCAGGGTGACCCGGCTGTCTTGCCACTGCTGTTCCAGCAACGGCAACTGACGTTGCTGCGCGGCCACCAGGCTACGCTGCTGGGCCAGCTCCAGACGCGTGGCGGCCCCGTTGCGCTGGCGCGCTTCGACCAGGCCCAGCACCTCCTCGGCATTGCGCAGGTTCAAGCGGGCGATACGCAATTGTTCTTCCAGGGCCAGCCCCTGGAGATAACTGTCGGCCACGGCACTGACCAAGGTCAGCTCGACAGTCTGACGGTCGAAACGGCTGGCATCGAGGCTGTACAGGGCATTTTCGCGCGTCGCCCGCAGGCCGCCCCAGAAGTCGATTTCGTAGCTGGCGCTGAGCTGCACGTCGAATGAAGTGCTGGTCGGTTCGTTGCGGCTGACATCAAGCTGGTCGTTGCCCTCGCCGTGCAACAGGCGTTGGCGGCTGCCGTCCAGGCCCAGCTTCAGCTCGGGCAGCAATGGCGCGCCGGCGATGACTGCGCGGGCCCGGGCCTGCCGCACCCGCGCCGTGGCGGCGGCCAGGTCGTGGGCATTGTGCAGGGCATGCTGCACCAGGCGGTCCAGTTCGCGGCTGGCGAAGGCATGCCACCATCGTGTCGTCGGCCGTTGTACCGACGTCGACGCGGCTGCGCCCTGCCAGGCGAGCGGCGCGGCAATGCCGTTGGTGGGTGTGGGCGGCGTGGTGCAGGCGGCCAGGCTGACGCACAGGGTCAGCAGGCCGATGCGGCTGGACAGAGTCATGGCTTATTCACTGGTAAGGGCTTTGACCGGATCGAGGCGGGCGGCCTTGCGCGCTGGCATGAAGCCGAACACGATGCCGGTAACCACGGCGCAGGCGAAGGCGCCGAGCATGGCCGGCAGGGCGAAGGCCACCGCTACCTCAGCCAGCATCAGGCCGGCGCCGATGGCCAGGGCCAGGACGATGCCGGCCAGGCCGCCGACCATCGACAGCATCACCGCCTCGCTGAGAAATTGCCGCAGGATGTCGCGCTGGCGGGCGCCGGTAGCCATGCGGATACCGATTTCGCGGGTGCGCTCGCGCACGGTCATCAGCATGATGTTCATCACCCCGATGCCGCCGACCAGCAGCGAAATCGCAGCAATCGCCCCTAGCATCAGCGACAGGCTGTTCTGCGTGCGCGCTTCGGCCTGGATCAGCGCGGCATCGTTGGTCAGCTCGAAGTCCTGGCGCCCGTTGTGACGCTGGCGCAGCAGCTGGTCGATGGCCGCTTCGGTCTCGTCGACCCGCGTGGAGTCGAGCGCGGCGACGGCGATGTAGTCCGGGTCGCGCTGGCCAAACAGGCGGATGGCCGCCGCGGAGTAGGGCACCACGATGCGCCCGTCGCTATCCTGGTCGCCGGAGCTGGCACCCTTGCCGGCCAGGATACCGACCACCTGGAACGGTACATTGCCGATCAGCAGGTATTGCCCCAGCGGGTCGCGCCCTGGGTCGAGCATCTGTTCCCGCACTTTCTGGCCGATCACCGCCACTGCTGCGGCGCTGGCTTCATCGGTTTCGCTGTAGAAGCTGCCGTGTACCGCCGGCCAGTTGAAAATCTCGGGGAAGCGGCTGTTGTTGCCACCCACGTAGAACCGCTGGCTGTGGTTGCCGTAACGCACCATCATCTTTTCCCCGAGCACCGGCATCACGTGCCGGACCTGCGGCAACTGGCCGATGGCGGCGACGTCGTCGAGGGTGATGGTGCCGGCCTGTTCGCCAAGGCTCGCCGGTTTGCCATTGAGGTAGAGGATGTTCGAGCCGAAGGCGGCCATCTGCGCCATGACCTGGCGTTTGCTGCCTTCGCCCACGGCCAGCATCACCACCACCGAGGCAACACCGATGACGATACCCAGCAGGGTCAGGGCGGTGCGGAAGCGGTTGACCCACATCACCCGCCAGGCGGCCTGCAGCGCTTCGCGCAGTTCGCCTTGCCACGCCCCGCGCAAGGCCGCGCCGCGGTCCAGATGCTGACGCAACTGGTCGGCCTGCAGCCCTCGGCCAGGGTCGACCGATGGCTGCCCGGTGGCCGAATCGCTGATGACCATACCGTCGCGAATCTCGATCACCCGCTGCGCCCGCGCTGCCACGTTGCGGTCATGGGTGATCAGGATGATCACGTGGCCCTGGCTGGCCAGCTCGTCGAGCAACGCCATCACCTCGCTGCCGCTGTGGCTGTCGAGCGCGCCGGTGGGTTCGTCGGCGAGGATGATATGGCCGCCGTTCATCAAGGCCCGGGCGATCGATACCCGCTGCTGCTGGCCGCCAGACAACTGCTGCGGGCGGTTGCCGGCGCGGCTGGCCAGGCCCAGGCGACCGAGCAGGGCGCTGGCGCGGGCGTGGCGTTCGCTGGCAGCGATGCCGGCATAGATGGCCGGCATTTCGACGTTTTCCCGGGCCGAGCCGGAGGGGATCAGGTGGTAGCCCTGGAACACGAAGCCAAACGCCTCGCGGCGCAGCCAGGCCAGCTCGTCACTGCCCAGCTCGGCCACGTCCTTGCCGGCGAAGCGGTAGCAGCCGGAGGTAGGGCGGTCGAGGCAGCCGAGGATGTTCATCAGCGTCGACTTGCCTGAACCGGACGCGCCGACGATGGCGACAAACTCGCCGGGGTGGATGCGCAGGCTGATGCCATGCAGGATTTCGACCTTGGGGGAGCCGACGCCGCCAAAGGATTTACGGATGTCGACCAGTTCGATCAGGGGGGTGCTCATTCAGCCTCCGCTGACGCCAGGGGCGCCGATGACCAGGCGTTCGCCTTCATTGAGGCCGTCGAGTACCTGCACCCGCAGGCGGTCACTGAGGCCGGTGCGAACCTGGCGTTGTTCGACCTTGCCGTCGCGAGTCAGCACACGCGCGAGGTGTAGGCCATCCGCGTCGTCCAGTGCAGCCCGTGGCACGGTCAGCACCTGGCTGGCCTTGCCGGCGACGAAGAACACCTGGGTGGTCATCTCGGCCATCAGCGCACCGTCCGGGTTGTCGACGTCCAGCAACACGCTGTACTGCACCACCTGGTTTCCAGCGCTGCCGTTGCTGACGCTGGCCGGGCTGCCGCCGCCCTGGCTGGCCTGCTCCAGGGGTTTGGGTGGCACCGGCAGCACCTGGCGCACGGTGCTGGTCCAGCGGCGCTTGCCACCGGCCAGCGTGGTGAAGTAGGCGGTCATGCCGGGCTTGACCTTGCCGATGTCGGCTTCCGATACCTGTGCCCATACTGTCATTGGCGAGAGCCTGGCGATGCGCAGGATCAACGGGGTCTGCTGTTGGGCGTTGAGGGTCTGCCCCTCGCGGGCATCCACCGCGACCACGGTACCGTCCATCGGCGCATAGATGCGGGTGTAGCCCAGCTCGGCCTCGTCGCTGCGCAAGCTGGCCTGGGCCTGGCGAATCTGCGCCTGGAACATGTCGATGCGTGCCTGGGTGACGTTGAGCTGGGCAGTGGCGGTTTGCACGTCCTCGTCACGGGTGGCGCCGGCAGCGGCCAGGTCACGTTGGCGCTTGAGCTGCTGCCGCGCCAGTTGGAACTGCGCGCGTTGCTCGGCAAGCTGGGCCTTGAGGTTGTCGATCGAGTAGCGGCCGGCATCCAGCCGGGCCTGCTGGGTCGAAGGGTCGATCTCGACCAGCAGCTGGCCTTTGCGTACGGTGTCGCCGACTTCGACGTGCAGGGTGTGGATCTGCCCGGACGCCTGGGCACCGACATCCACGTAGCGTCTTGGCTGCAGGGTGCCGAGTGCGGTGACGCTGCTTTCGATGTCGGCGCGGGTCACGGCGACCGTGCTCGGCGGTGGTGCAGCGTAGGGCGGGGTCGCCCAGGCCAGCAGGCAGCCCAGGCCGAGCAGACCCAGGCCGGCGAGCAGGGCCCGGCGATGGGTGTTGGAAAAAGGTCTCATGCGCACTTCCAGCCGAGTGGGTGCCAGATAGACGAAAGCGGCAGAAGGGGATTTAGCGGTTATCGTGTGGGGCTGGCACGGCGATAGAGATGTGGCGTTCGATCCGACAGGCGCTGAACCCCTACAGCCATACCGTGTTGCTGAGAATCATTATAATTTGTAAGATCGCAGGCTGACATCACTCGGTCCCGCGCGCTGCCTGAAAGGGCTTTCTGGCCAGGCTGGCAGGACGATCTCAGGTAACGTCGTGGAACATTACTATCGCGAACTGGTGGGCTTCCTTTCCGCGCGCCTGGGCAGTCGCCAGGCCGCCGAAGACGTGGCGCACGATGCTTACCTGCGGGTGCTGGAGCGCACCGACGGCGAACGCATCGAGCACCCGCGTGCCTTTCTCTACCGCACCGCGCTCAACCTTGTGATCGACCGCCACCGGCGCCACCTGGTACGTCAGGCCGAGCCGCTGGAGGTGCTGGACAGCGACGAGCGCTGGCACACCCCGGCGCCGGCCCACGACATGCAGCTCGACCAGCGCCTGACGCTGATGCAGCGTGCCCTGGATGAGCTGGGCAAGGTTTGCCGTGACTGCTTTCTGCTGCGCAAGCTCGATGGCCTGTCGCACCAGCAGATTGCCGACCATCTGGGTATTTCCCGCAGCCTGGTGGAAAAACACATCGTCAACGCCATGAAGCACTGCCGGGTGCGCATGCGCGAGTGGGAATGCTGATTACCGGCCAGCCAGGCGACTGCAAATTCCCTCGCCCGGTCACTTGATTTCTGCGTCTTTCCCGACTTCTATCAAGGTAGACCCCTGCCAGGCCTCGACCAGGCAGTAGCCGTCACTGGCGCAGTACGGTCATGGAGCGTACCCATTACCCCACTGCCCAGGCCCGACCAATGGCAAACAAGACCTTGCGCATCCTTATCGCCGATGCACACCCGTGCCAGCGCCTGCAGCTGGAACGGCTGCTCAATGGCCTGGGCTATTACCGGATTGCACCCGTGGACAGCTTCGAGGAGCTGCAGCGCCTGGTGCTGTGTGCCTTGCAGCCTTTCCACCTGCTGCTGGGCAATATCGAGCTGGCCAGCCATGCCGGGGTCGACCTGGAGCGCTTCTGCCGTGTCAGCACCCAGATCCAGCATGCCCTGCTTTATCACTCCACACAGGTGAAAGTACCTTCGGTTCCCCAGGCCGAGCGCCAGGCGGTCAGCCTGAGCCTGCCGCAGGTGCCTGACAATGAGGCGCTGGAGGCGTTCATGGCGATCATCGATACGCCGCTGCAGGTCGGCAAGCTGCCACTGCCGGGCACGCTGCCCGCAGCACCGGCGCGGCCAGTGGCGCGGGCCAACTTCGCCCACACGGTGTTCAACCGCTAGCACGCCGCAGGCGGGGCAAGGGGGCCGCTATTTGCTATTCTTTCGGCCTTTGCCGATTTGCGGACCCTGCCATGACTGCCAACGATACCGCTCGCCCGTCCCGGTTCAGCCGCGGCGATCACCGGACCCTGGGCCTGGCGGCGCTGGGCGGCGCGCTGGAAATCTACGATTTCATCATCTTCGTGTTCTTTGCGCTCACCCTCAGCCAGCTGTTCTTCCCGCCCGAGATGCCCGAATGGCTGCGCCTGCTGCAAAGCTTCGGGATTTTCGTCACCGGCTACCTGGCGCGACCGCTGGGCGGCATCCTGATGGCGCACTTCGCCGACCACCTGGGGCGCAAGCGGGTGTTCAGCCTGAGCATCCTGATGATGGCCCTGCCGTGCCTGTTGATCGGGGTGATGCCGACCTACGCCGACATCGGCTATGCGGCGCCTCTGATCCTGCTGGCCCTGCGCATTCTGCAGGGCGCGGCGGTGGGCGGTGAAGTGCCCAGCGCCTGGACCTTCGTCGCCGAGCATGCGCCGGCCGGGCGGCGCGGCTACGCCCTGGGCTTCCTGCAGGCCGGGCTGACCTTCGGCTACCTGCTGGGGGCGTTGACTGCGACCCTGCTGGCACAGCTGTTCACCGCGCAGGAAATTCTCGATTACGCCTGGCGCTACCCGTTCCTGCTGGGTGGGGTGTTTGGTGTGATCGGCGTGTGGCTGCGCCGCTGGCTCAGCGAAACACCGGTGTTCCTTGCCTTGCGTGCGCGCCAGCAACAGCCGGTGCGCTTCCCGCTGCGGCAGGTGCTGGGCGAGCACCGGCGGGCGTTGATCCCGGCGGCGCTGCTGACCTGTGTGCTGACTTCTGCCGTGGTGGTGCTGGTGGTGATTACCCCGACGGTGATGCAGCAGCGCTTCGGCATGACGGCCGGGCACACTTTTGCCCTGAGCAGCGTGGGTATCGTGTTTCTCAATATCGGCTGCGTGCTGGCCGGCCTGCTGGTCGACCGCGTCGGCGCCTGGCGCGCGCTGATGTTCTACAGCCTGCTGCTGCCGCTGGGCATCGGCGTGTTGTACGCCAGCCTGGTAGGGCAGTGGGGCATGACTTGGCTGGCCTATGCTCTGGCCGGCCTGTGCTGTGGCGTGGTGGGGGTGGTGCCGTCGGTAATGGTCGGGTTGTTCCCGGCCGAGATCCGTGTGTCGGGTATTTCCTTCACCTACAACGTGGCCTACGCGCTGTGGGCCAGTACCACACCGCTGGCGCTGGTTGCATTGATGCCATGGAGCCCGTGGGTGTGTGCCGGGTTCTGCCTGATCATGGGCGCGGTGGGGGTGTTGACGGCGCTCTGTTTCGGGCGTCGTGAGCCGTTGCCGATGAGCGAGCCCGAGTTCCTGCCGACGCGGTGCCTGTAGGCGCGGCCAGTACCGCCAGGCAACAGGTAAAACGGAAAAGCCCCCGGCTCGTGAGAACCGGGGGCTTTTCATTACCGCAAGGGCGGAGGCTTACATGTTCGGGTAGTTCGGCCCGCCAGCGCCCTCGGGGGTGACCCAGGTGATGTTCTGGGCCGGGTCCTTGATGTCACAGGTCTTGCAGTGCACGCAGTTCTGCGCGTTGATCTGGAAGCGCTTGCTGCCATCTTCCTGGCTCACCACTTCGTACACGCCCGCCGGGCAATAGCGCTGCGCCGGTTCGTCGTACAGTGGCAGGTTGCTGGCGATCGGGATGTTCGGGTCGGTCAGCTTCAGGTGGCAAGGTTGTTCCTCTTCGTGGTTGGTACTGGAGAGGAATACCGAGCTGAGCTTGTCGAAGCTGAGCTTGCCGTCCGGTTTCGGGTAGTCGATCTTCTGCGAGTCGGCCGCCAGCTTCAGGCAGGCGTAGTCCGGCTTGGTGTCGTGCAGGGTAAACGGCAGCTTGCCACCGAACCAGTTCTGGTCGACATAGTTGAACGCACCACCGAGGATCGGACCGAACTTGTGGATGGCCGCGCCGAAGTTGCGGCTGGCGAACAGTTCTTCGTACAACCAGCTGGCCTTGAAGGCGCTGACGTAGCCGTTCAGCTTGTCGCCGCCTTCGCTGCCGGCGGCCAGCGCGTCGGCGACCGCTTCGGCCGCCAGCATGCCGGACTTCATTGCGGTGTGGCTGCCCTTGATCTTGGAGAAGTTCAAGGTGCCGAGGTCACAACCGATCAGCGCACCGCCATCGAACACCATTTTCGGCAGCGAGTTCAAACCACCTTTGGCAATTGCGCGGGCGCCGTAGCTGATCCGCTTGCCGCCTTCGAGGTACTGGCTGATCACCGGGTGGTGCTTCAGCCGCTGGAATTCGTCGAACGGCGACAGGTACGGGTTGGCGTAGGAGAGGTCGACGATCAGGCCGACGACTACCTGGTTGTTTTCCAGGTGATACAGGAACGAACCACCGGTGTTGTCCTTGGCCATCACGTCCAGCGGCCAGCCGGCGGTGTGCACCACCAGACCCTGTTCGTGCCTGGCCGGGTCGATTTCCCAGATTTCCTTCAAACCGATGCCGTAATGCTGAACATCGGCTTCGCTGTCGAGGTTGAAACGCTTGATCAACTGTTTGCCGATATGGCCACGGCAACCTTCGGCGAACAGGGTGTACTTGGCGCGCAGTTCCATGCCCGGGGTGTACAGGCCGTCCTTCGGGTTGCCTTCGCGGTCCACACCGAGGTCACCGGTAATGATGCCGCGGACCACGCCGTTGTCATCGAACAGCGCTTCCTGGGCGGCGAAGCCCGGGTAGATCTCCACGCCGAGGTTCTCGGCCTGCTGGGCCAGCCAGCGGCACAGGTTGCCCAGCGAGATGATGTAGTTGCCGTGGTTGTGCATGGTCTTGGGCACGAACAGGTCAGGTACCCTGGTCGCGCTGCCGGCATCCTTGAGCACGTAGATGTCGTCGCGTTTCACTTCGGTGTTCAGTGGCGCGCCAAGGGCTTTCCAGTCGGGGAACAGCTCGTTCAGGGCACGCGGCTCGAACACCGCACCGGAGAGGATGTGGGCGCCGACTTCAGAGCCCTTTTCCACCACGCAGACGCTGATTTCGTTACCGGCTTCGGCGGCCTTCTGCTTCAGGCGGCAGGCGGCGGACAGGCCTGCCGGGCCGGCGCCGACGATGACCACGTCGAATTCCATGTATTCGCGTTCCACTGGTTCTCTCCTACTCATCAAGGCTCGTGCTGTTGCTTGGTCTTATGGGTGCGCGGGGCATTCGCCGCGGTTCTATGCAGCGGCGGAGCTGTAGCTGGGCAAATGACGGACTACACCGTTTTGTCTTGGCCGCGCATTATATCTACACCACTTGGCGGGTCCAATACAAACGTTTGTTTGAATTTGCCGCAGGCCAGTAAAATCACTGGAGCGCGGCTGGAGGGTGACCGATTTGCCGTATTGACCGGATTGGGTGTTACGGTCAAGATACGAGCGGTTTTACGTTCGCCGTAGGCTTGCAGCCGGGCGCAGGTACACCTCTAAAGACCAGGTGTGGAGCAGGGTTTTGCGGCCTTGGGCCGGTTTGTAGTGGAGTTTACACGCCACGACAGAAAATGACCCGTGAGTATTTGACGCAAGCGTCCGGACAAGACTGTTCGGTCACTGTGAAGTTACTGCCTCCCGGTACGTTTTTGGAGGTGCCCTTGTACCCACGCGCATCGCCGGGCATGGCCCCAGGCGACTATCTATTCACCGGAGAGTAACGAGGAATCCATGAAGGTTCTTGTAGCTGTCAAACGAGTGGTCGACTACAACGTCAAGGTTCGCGTCAAGGCGGACAACTCCGGCGTCGACCTTGCTAACGTCAAGATGTCCATGAACCCCTTCTGCGAAATCGCCGTGGAAGAAGCCGTGCGCCTGAAGGAAAAGGGCGTTGCGACCGAGATCGTCGTCGTCTCCGTCGGCCCGGCCACTGCCCAGGAACAACTGCGTACCGCCCTGGCCCTGGGCGCCGACCGCGCCATCCTGGTCGAAGCCGCTGATGAACTGAACTCCCTGGCCGTGGCCAAGGCGCTGAAGGCCGTTGTCGACAAGGAGCAGCCGCAACTGGTCATCCTTGGCAAACAGGCCATCGACAGCGACAACAACCAGACCGGCCAGATGCTGGCCGCGTTGACCGGCTTTGCCCAGGGCACCTTCGCCTCCAAGGTGGAAGTGACTGGCGACAAGCTGAACGTCACCCGTGAAATCGACGGCGGCCTGCAGACCGTGGCCCTGAACCTGCCAGCCATCGTCACCACCGACCTGCGCCTGAACGAGCCACGCTACGCGTCGCTGCCGAACATCATGAAGGCCAAGAAGAAGCCGCTGGAGACCATCACTCCAGACGCGCTGGGCGTTTCCCTCGCCTCCACCAACAAGACCCTGAAGGTTGAAGCCCCGGCTGCCCGCAGCGCCGGCATCAAGGTCAAATCGGTGGCCGAACTGGTCGAGAAGCTGAAGAACGAAGCGAAGGTAATCTAAATGACTATCCTGGTTGTCGCTGAATACGAGAACGGTGCCGTAGCCCCGGCCACCCTGAACACTGTTGCTGCTGCCGCCAAGATCGGTGGTGATGTGCACGTGCTGGTCGCCGGCCAGAACGTGGGCGGCGTTGCCGAATCTGCTGCGAAGATCGCTGGCGTGGCCAAGGTGCTGGTTGCCGACAACGCAGCCTATGCACATGTCCTGCCGGAAAACGTCGCGCCGCTGATCGTCGAACTGGCCAAGGGCTACAGCCACGTGCTGGCCCCGGCCACCACCAACGGCAAGAACATCCTGCCGCGCGTTGCCGCGCTGCTGGACGTGGACCAGATCTCCGAGATCATTTCGGTCGAGTCCGCCGATACCTTCAAGCGCCCGATCTATGCCGGTAACGCCATTGCCACCGTGCAGTCGAGCGCGGCCATCAAGGTCATCACCGTGCGTACTACCGGCTTCGACGCCGTGGCGGGCGAAGGTGGTTCGGCTGCCATCGAAACCGTGGGCGCTGCGCACAACGCCGGCATCTCGGCTTTCGTTGGCGAAGAGCTGGCCAAGTCCGACCGCCCGGAACTGACCGCTGCCAAGATCGTCGTCTCCGGTGGCCGTGGCATGGGCAACGGGGACAACTTCAAGCACCTGTACAGCCTGGCCGACAAGCTCGGCGCTGCCGTCGGTGCTTCGCGCGCCGCGGTCGACGCGGGCTTCGTGCCCAACGACATGCAGGTCGGCCAGACCGGCAAGATCGTTGCGCCACAGCTGTACATCGCCGTCGGTATCTCCGGCGCGATCCAGCACCTGGCCGGCATGAAGGACTCCAAGGTGATCGTGGCGATCAACAAGGACGAAGAGGCGCCGATCTTCCAGGTGGCTGACTACGGCCTGGTCGCCGACCTGTTCGAAGCAGTGCCAGAGCTGGAAAAGCTGGTCTGATCCGCCTGCTTCACTTATAAAGAACCCGGCCCTCGTTTCGAGGGTCGGGTTTTTTTATGGGCTGAGGAGTGAGGGATGACGTTGCGCGGAACGGGCAGGGCGCTGGCATGCATGGCGGTATTGGCGTCGCCGCTGGCCATGGCGGCAGGCAAGTGCGAACGCCTGGTGGCCACTGGCAGCCCCGATGCGCCGCCATACTCATGGCAAGACCCGAACGACCCGAAACACCTGATCGGTGCCAACGTCGACCTGCTGCGTCAGGCGGCTGGCGAGCTGGGGTTGCAGGTAGAGGTGCTCAGCGCCGGGCGTCGTGACCAGGCGCTGGAAGAAGTGCGCAGCGGCCGCATGGACCTGTTGCTCGACACACCCATGCAGGTGGAGCAACTGACCGCGCTCGACTACATTCACCCGCCCCTGCAGCTCAACGAATACCTGGTGTGGACCCGCCACGATGCCGCGCTGGCTTTTGATGGCCCGGCGGACCTGGCCAGGTACCAGGGCAGTGTGTCCGAGCGCGCGCGGCTGACACCGGCCTTCACCGCGTTCGTCAAGGCGCAGCTGAAGCTGGTGCCGGCGCAGAACCTGACCCAGGCATTCCAGAAGCTGCTGCTCGGCCAGGTCGACTATGTGCTTGCAGGCCGCTATGCGGGTATGGCGATGGTGCAGAGCCTGGGCATGAGCAACCAGCTGATTGCCCGCGGGCTGCCGGTGGACCGGCCGGGGCTGTACCTGGCCGTGTCGCACAATTCAGCCTGCAATGACAGCTGGTTGCGTGGGCAATTGGCAAAAAAACTGACAGAATTGCCGATCTCCGGTGCGTCCGAGGCCGCTCTGCAGCGCAATGTCGAGCGCTGGAAAGCCCAGCTGCAAGTGCCGTCGGACGCCCCCAAACACTAGGAAGATTGCGTGAGAACCCAACCACTAATCCTTGCCCTGGCCGTAGTCGGCCTGGCTGGCTGCGCCAACGATCCGGCCCCTGTCGAGCAGATGCGCATTTCCGAGCAGGCACTGGAGCAGGCCAGGGCCGTCGGGGCCACCGAGCAGGTCGAAGCGCTCAAGCTGGCCGAAGACAAGCTGGCCCGGGCCAAGACCAACATGCTCACCGAAGATTACCGCGATGCGCGCATGCGCGCCGAGCAGGCCGAGCTGGATGCGCGCCTGGCCGAAGCCCAGGTGCTGAACCAGAAGAGCGAAGAGCAGTTGCAGCTGCTGCAGTCGCGGGTCAAGCGCCTGCGCAAGCAGCTGGAGGTGCAGCCATGATCCGCCGTGCACCATTGGCCGCGCTCGCCGTACTGGCGCTGGCGGCAGGTTTGCAAGGTTGCGCCAGCCAGCGCAGCAGTGCAGCGCTGGATGATGCCAGCGCCGCCTTCCAGAAGGTCAAGGACAACTCCGATGTGCTGCGCAGTGCCCCGCGTGACGTGATTCGCGCAGGCGAGTCGCTGGCCCGCGCCGAGCGCCTGTCCAGCTACATCGGCACCGGTGCCGACGTGCGCCATTACGCCTACCTCAGCCAGCGCTACAGCGAGATTGCCAGCGAGCATGCCAGGCTGGCGCTGAACCAGGAGCGCCAGGCCAAGCTCGACCTGGAGCGCCAGCGCCTGCAGCTGGCCTTGCGCGAGGCCAAGCTGGCCAGTGTCCAGCAGCAGGGCAAGTGGATCGAGTCGCAGATCGCCGCGCTGGCCTCGGAGCAGACCGATCGCGGTCTGGTAATGACCCTGGGCGACGTGCTGTTCGATACCGGCCGTGCCGACCTGAAGAACTCGGCCAGCCGCACCGTGCTCAAGCTGGTGCAGTTCCTCCAGCTCAACCCGCGCCGGGTGGTACGGATCGAAGGTTATACCGACAGTACCGGCACGGCCGAGGACAACCTGAAGTTGTCGCGTGACCGGGCGCAGGCCGTCGCGGACATGCTGGTCGACCTGGGCATCGACGAGAAGCGCCTGCAGGTCGAAGGGTATGGCGACCAGTACCCGATCGAGGCCAATGCCTCGGAGCGGGGCAGGGCGCAGAACCGCCGGGTGGAGATCGTGTTCTCCGATGACAAGGGTAGGCTGGCGCCGGCGCGCTGACCCTGATGCGAGGACCGCTTTGCGGTCCTCGCTGCTTTTTACGCAACTGTATTGTTGACTATCCTGCAATCTGTCCCCGTACACTTTGCAACTGTTACGGTATTCTCTACCCTCAGTGAGCGACACAAGAACAACGAGTCCGTCCGCGCGTCGAGATCCCGCCATGACCAACCTGCTGCTGTACCAGCGTATCGCCCAGCAACTGGCCGATGACATCCGTCGCGGTGTCTACCAGCCAGGCGAGCGCGTACCGTCCGTGCGCAAGATGAGCGCCCAGCTCAACGTCAGCCATGCCACGGTGCTGCAGGCCTACGCCAACCTTGAAGACCAGGGGTTGATCCGTGCGCGGCCGCAGTCCGGCTACTATGTGCACCAGACCCCGGCCCTGACCGCGCAGACGCCGGATATTGCCCGGGTGGAGCGCCCCGGCCTGGTGACCCGCGCCAGCATCATCCAGCAGGTGCTGACCGAGGCGCGCCGCGACGGCGTGTTCCCGTTCGGTGCCGCGGTGCCGCACGTCGATTACCTGCCGGTCCGCGCCCTGCACCAGCAGATTGCCAAGGTGACGCGCTTCCATAGCCCGCGGGCCTTCAGCTACATGTTCAGCCCCGGTTTCGAACCGCTGCGCCGGCAGATCGCCATCCGCATGCGCGATGCCGGCGTGCTGGTCGACCCGCGTGAAGTGATCGTGACCCACGGTTGCGTCGATGCGCTGCAGATGTCGTTGCGCGTGCTTACCCGCCCCGGCGACCTGATCGCTGCCGAGTCACCTACCTATTACGGCCTGCTGCAGCTGGCTGACCTGTTGGGCCTGAAGGTGATCGAGATCCCCAGCGACCCGTCCACCGGCATCAGTCTCGAAGCTTTGCAGCTGGCCGCCAACCAGTGGTCGATCAAGGCCCTGGTGCTGACTGCCCGGCTGAGCAATCCACTGGGCGGCACCGTGCCGGAAGAGCGGCAGAAGCAGTTGCTGCGCCTGGCGTCGGATTTCGATATCCAGATCGTCGAGGACGACATCTACGGCGAGTTGATGTTCGAGCAGGGCAAGACCAAGGCGCTGAAGGCGTTCGACCGGCTTGACCGGGTGATCTACTGCTCGAGCTTTTCCAAGACCCTGTCCCCCGGCGTGCGCGTGGGCTGGATGATCGCCGGGCGCTACCAGGATGAGATCCAGCGCCTGCAAACCTTCACCACCCACTCGGCGTGCAGTGTGACGCAGATGGGGGTGGCGGCTTACCTGGAGAATGGCGGCTACGACCGGCACTTGCGTTACATTCGCCAGGAGTACCGCAAGAATCTCAGTGCCTACCAGCTGGCGGTGCAGCAACATTTCCCCGAGGGCACCCAGATGACCCGGCCGACCGGCGGGTTCATCCTGTGGGTGAGCCTGCCGGGGCGGGTCAATACCCAGGAACTGCATGTGCGTGCGCTGGAGCAGGGCATCAGCATTGCGCCGGGGCTGATTTTCAGTAATACCGAGCAGTTCAACCACTGCATCCGCCTGAATTGTGGCATTCCGTGGAACAAGGAGGCCGAGCGTGCGGTAATCACCCTCGGGTTGCTGGCACAGCAATTATGCCGGGAGCCGGCGGCCGCGTTTTTGTAGGCTTGCCACGCGCCTGCGGAACAGGGAGCATACGCACTTTTCTGCCAGCCTGTCCTTTTGCCATGAAAGCTCTGCGCCGTTTTGCCTTGATCCTGTGCCTTGCTCCGCTCTGCTGCCTTGGTGCAGCCCAGGCCGCGCAGCCGGCCGGCCAGGCGCAGGCGGCCCAGGGTAAACCGGCGCAGAAGGCGCTGGCGAAACCCGCGCAGAGGCCGGCGGCAAGCAAGGCGGCCGAAAGCAAGGCCAAGCCGGCCCGCAAGCCGTTGAGCAAGGCCGTGGCCAAGCCGCTGCCCAAGGCCAGGCTCGATCTCAGCCTGCCCGCTGAAATGGTCGACAAGCTGCAGCCGCAGGTTGGTGACCCTTCCCCGATCCAGCGCCGCAAGCCCTTGCTGCCACCGCTGTTCAGAGAAAAGCCAGAGGCCGACGATAGCCCGTTCCAGCTCAATGGCCGGTTGATCAACAACGAAATGCAGCTACAGCTGCGCAATGACAGCCGTCGTGATGTGGAAGGGGCGGCGATCGATTTCGAGTACCGCCAGTAGCCAATAACTGACTGCCGGGTCATGGCACATTTCATCATGCCAGCAATTTCAAACGACTGTTTGAGCGGTTACTATCCAGGGACGTTCGTCCCGTTTTGTTCCAGGGAGTCCTGATCTTGGTGAGTTGCCATGAAGTGCCGTGAGGGTTGTGGTGCCTGCTGCATTGCCCCGTCCATCAGCTCTGCGATGCCGCGCATGCCCAATGGCAAGCCAGCTGGCGAGCGCTGCCTGCACCTGACCGCCGACAACCTCTGCGACCTGTTCGGCAAGCCCGAACGGCCCGCGGTGTGCGGCGGTTTCCAGGCGGATGTCGAGGTGTGCGGCAGTGACCGTGACGAGGCGATCAGGATTCTTGGCTGGTGGGAGCAGATGACGGCGGCGTGAGGCTGGATCTTCGACAACAAGGATAAACATGATGAGACCGTTCAAGCGTATTGCACTGCTGTGTGGCATGGGTGTTCTGCTGTCCCCTGTGGCCTGGGCCGAGAACTGGCAGGTGGCCAAGGATGAGGAGGGGATCAAGGTATCGCTCAGCGAAGTAGCCGGTTCCAAGTACAAGGCCTACCGCGGGGTAACCCTGATCAAGGCGCCGCTGGCGAAGGTACAGGCGCTGCAGGAGGATGTGGTCGGGGCCTGCGCGTGGATCCACGAATGCAAGACGCAGAAGGTGCTCAAGCAGGAAGGTGACCAGGTCTGGACCTATACCCAGTTCAATACGCCATGGCCGGTGACGCCGCGTGACTCGGTGTTGCATGTGACCACGGTCAAGGACGCAGATGGCAGCCTGGTGCGCAACCTGAAGGAAGAGCCGACCTACATCCCGGAAGAGAAAGGCTTTGTACGGGTAGCGAAGGTCGAAGGCTTCTGGAAGCTGGTGCCCAAGGGCGACAGCACCGAAGTCACTTATCAGGTGCACACCGAGCCGGGTGGCAGCGTGCCTGCGATGGTGGCCAACAAGTTCGTGGTGGACGCGCCGTTCAATACCCTGAAAGGGTTGCGTGAGCGGGCCGAGAAAAACTGAGGCATTGTGTCACTTGTGCCGGCCTCTTCGCGGGTAAACCCGCTCCCACAGGTATCCCGCCATCTTCCGGGCCTCTGGGGTCCCTGTGGGAGCGGGTTTACCCGCGAAGAGGCCGGCACAGATGAATAGAAAAGGCTGCCCGAGGGCTAATGCCAGTCAGTTAAGCTGACTGGCATTTTCATTTTCGGGTCGGGTATTTCGCTGGTCGTTGCTTTACCGCTCTAGGAAACCACCGGTCAGGTCGCCGATGGGGTAGGACGTATTGCGGCGCTGATGCCTGCAAATCGGCGAGAAAACCCGGCAAGTTGCCCGGATGATTCAGCGATGTACCATGCAGCAAACCCAAGATCGCCCAGCTGCAGGCGGTAAAGCTCATCTCGCATGGATACACACCTGGGCACTGTCTCGACATCTGCACCATCTGATAACGCAACAGGTTGTAACCCAGTAATACGCCCCACAACTCTTGCGCAATCATCTCCGGCGTTTTGCTTCTCAGTGTGTATTCGCCGCCCAGCAGTCCCTGCTTGATCTCCCGGTAGCCCAGTTCGATTTCCCAACGCTGGCTGTAAAGATCGACGATCTCATCACCCGGGAAGCGCAGCGGATCGGTCATCGAGGTCAAGACACTCACAACCTTTCCTTTGATCGTTTTGCTCAGCAGCCGCGCTCGAATCTCCAGCGGCAAGCCTGGCCATTGCTTGCGAGCCTGAGGTGACGTGCGCAAAACGACCAAGGCATCGTTACGCCCAAGCTTGCGTTCGACCTCATACTGAATGCCCTTTTTCAAGGGGATCAGCCAGTGGCGCTGCTCGCCTTGCGATTGCCAGTGATGCAGCAATCCCAACGAGTAGAAACCTTTATCGAAAAGGGTCAATGACTGGTTAGGCGTCGTGGCGATCAGCTGTTCTGCCAGCTTCATTTCACTGCTGTGGTAGCTCTGGAAAGTGCTGCTTATCAGCAGGTGGCTGGTCAGCTCCATCTGGCAGACCATCCGAACCTGAGGAAAACCACCGTCCCCATGCTGGTTGGTCGCGCCACCGTAATACGCACGGTTTTCCGCCGTATCAGGCGTGTTCCAAACGACGCCATCCACGCCAAGCAGCGTCAGTCCCAACCAGTGCGGATGCTTGGTCTCTTCGTGCCAGCGTTGCTGGGTGAGTGTGAAGACTTCGCGTACCGCTTCGCTACCCAGCCGTTGCCGTCCTTGTACCACAGCGCTGGGCGCCACCAAGGGCCGCTTGCCCGGCAGCATGATATCCATATGGTTCACAACATCCCAAGCCGACATCCGGCGAAAAAGCGCCATGCCGATGATGCACCACACCAAGCTTTCAAGCGGGAGACGCCGCTTGCGGATGGTCGAGACACCTGCTGTCTCGAAAGCCTGCTGCACGATGTCCGGATCAAGCAAAGCGCCAAGCCCTTCAAGGGCCTGTGGCCGCGAGGCCATTTCATGAGTGAGGGACAAGGCTTGTGACAGGCGCATAAAAAAATCCGATGCTCGTTTCCAAGCATCGGATTTTGCGGCCTATGGGCTAAAGGTCAATGAATCAGTCTTAACTGACTGGCATTAGCCCGAGGGCAGCCTTCTTGCGTTCGGCTATCGAAGCTTACTTGCGGTCCTGCAGCGCAACGATGTCGCGCTTCTGCTCGCCGGTGTACAGCTGGCGCGGGCGGCCGATCTTGTACGGGCTGGAGAGCATTTCTTTCCAGTGCGAGATCCAACCCACGGTACGTGCCAGGGCGAAGATCACGGTGAACATGCTGGTCGGAATGCCGATCGCCTTGAGGATGATCCCCGAGTAGAAGTCGACGTTCGGGTACAGCGAGCGCTCGATGAAGTACGGATCGGTCAGGGCGATCTCTTCCAGGCGCATGGCCAGTTCCAGCTGCGGGTCGTTCTTGATGCCCAGCTCGCGCAGTACTTCGTCGCAGGTCTGCTTCATCACGGTGGCGCGCGGGTCGCGGTTCTTGTACACGCGGTGGCCGAAGCCCATGAGCTTGAACGGGTCGTTCTTGTCCTTGGCCTTGGCGATGAACTTGTCGATGTTCGAAACATCGCCGATTTCATCGAGCATGGTCAGCACCGCTTCGTTGGCACCGCCGTGGGCCGGGCCCCACAGTGCAGCGATGCCGGCAGCGATACAGGCGAACGGGTTGGCACCCGACGAACCGGCCAGGCGAACGGTGGAGGTGGAGGCGTTCTGCTCGTGGTCGGCATGGAGGATGAAGATCCGGTCCATCGCCTTGGCCAGCACCGGGCTGATCGGTTTGATCTCGCACGGGGTGTTGAACATCATGTGCAGGAAGTTCTCCGCGTACGACAGGTCGTTGCGCGGGTACATCATCGGCTGGCCCATGGAGTACTTGTACACCATCGCGGCCAGGGTCGGCATCTTGGCGACCAGGCGCACCGCGGAAATCTCGCGGTGTTGCGGGTTATTGATGTCCAGGGAGTCGTGATAGAACGCCGACAGGGCGCCGACCACGCCGCACATCACCGCCATCGGGTGGGCGTCGCGGCGGAAGCCGTTGAAGAAGGACTTCAGCTGCTCGTGAACCATGGTGTGGTTCTTCACGGTGCTGACGAACTGGGCCTTCTGCTCGGCATTCGGCAGTTCGCCGTTGAGCAGCAGGTAGCAGGTTTCGAGGTAGTCGGACTTTTCGGCGAGTTGCTCGATCGGATAACCGCGGTGCAGCAGGATACCCTGGTCGCCGTCAATGTAGGTGATCTTCGACTCGCACGAAGCGGTCGCCATGAACCCAGGGTCGAAGGTGAAGTGACCAGTGGCCCCCAACCCGCGGACGTCGATTACATCAGGACCAACGGTGCCGGTTAAAATGGGCAGCTCGACGGGGGCAGCGCCCTCGATGACCAACTGCGCTTTTTTGTCAGCCATGTGGCCTCCTATTAATGCTTGAAATCATCAGACAGACCCCCCACGCAGGGCCCGCACCACTATAGAGGGATAAATTCAGAAGTCAATTTGCCTAAAGGCTTGTTGAAACAGGCATTGAGGCCTGGTTTTTCGCGAAATTCTCGCCCATTTACGCCTTTTGTCCGTTAAAGGCAATGCGCTATTTGGGCTACCCCGTCACGTTGTCATAAGCAGCCTAACTGTCTATACTCGCAACCCGACCGCCAGGGGCTTGCAAGCCCGAACTGCTGGGGGTCGCCGTTCCCTGGGTGGTGGGTACCTGACCAGTACACTTACCAACAACTTTGCCCTGATTCGCTAGGGGCTCTTCAGTGTGAAAAAAGCCGTGAAAAGCCAACGACCTGTAAACCTAGACCTAAGGACCATCAAGCTCCCCGTCACTGCGTACACGTCCATCCTGCACCGTATCTCCGGCGTCATCCTGTTCCTCGGCCTTGCCATCATGCTTTATGCACTGGGCAAGTCGCTGGGTTCCGAGGAAGGCTTCGGTGAGGTGAAGGCGTGTCTGACCAGCCCGCTGGCCAAGTTCGTGACCTGGGGCCTGCTGTCCGCCCTGCTTTATCACCTCGTGGCAGGTGTGCGTCACCTGATCATGGACATGGGTATCGGTGAGACGCTGGAAGGCGGCAAGCTGGGCTCGAAAATCGTGATCGTCATCTCCGTGGTGCTGATCGTTCTGGTGGGAGTTTGGGTATGGTAACCAATGTCACGAACCTGTCGCGTTCGGGTCTCTATGACTGGATGGCGCAGCGCGTTTCTGCGGTCGTTCTCGCGGCTTACTTCCTGTTCCTGATCGGCTACGTGGTCGCCCACCCAGGCATCGACTACACCCAGTGGCATGGTCTGTTCTCCAACAACGCGATGCGGATCTTCAGTCTGCTGGCCCTCGTTGCCCTGGGCGCTCACGCCTGGGTCGGCATGTGGACCATCGCCACCGACTACCTGACGCCAATGTCGTTCGGCAAGTCGGCAACTGCGATTCGTTTCCTGTTCCAGGCGGTATGCGGCGTTGCGATGTTCGCTTACTTCGTCTGGGGTGTGCAGATTCTCTGGGGTATCTGATCCATGGCTAGCATTCCAACCATTTCTTTCGACGCCATCATCATCGGTGGCGGCGGTGCCGGCATGCGCGCTGCGCTGCAGCTGGCTCAAGGCGGCCACAAGACCGCCGTGGTCACCAAGGTCTTCCCGACCCGTTCGCACACTGTATCCGCCCAGGGCGGCATCACCTGCGCCATCGCTTCGGCCGACCCGAACGACGACTGGCGCTGGCACATGTACGATACCGTCAAGGGCTCCGACTACATCGGTGACCAGGACGCTATCGAATACATGTGTCAGGAAGGCCCGGCTGCGGTCTTCGAGCTGGACCACATGGGCCTGCCGTTCTCGCGTACCGAAACCGGTCGTATCTACCAGCGTCCGTTCGGTGGCCAGTCCAAGGACTTCGGTAAAGGCGGCCAGGCTGCCCGTACCTGCGCCGCGTCCGACCGTACCGGTCACGCGCTGCTGCACACCCTGTACCAGGGCAACCTGAAAGCCGGCACCACCTTCCTCAACGAGTACTACGCCGTAGACCTGGTGAAGAACCAGGACGGCGCGTTCGTGGGTGTGATCGCGATCTGCATCGAAACCGGCGAAACCCTGTACATCAAGTCCAAGGCCACCGTACTGGCCACTGGCGGTGCCGGCCGTATCTATGCCTCCACCACCAACGCCCTGATCAACACCGGTGACGGCGTGGGCATGGCCCTGCGTGCCGGCGTGCCGGTGCAGGACATCGAAATGTGGCAGTTCCACCCGACCGGCATCGCCGGCGCCGGTGTACTGGTCACCGAAGGTTGCCGCGGTGAAGGTGGCTACCTGATCAACGCCCACGGCGAGCGCTTCATGGAGCGTTACGCGCCGAACGCCAAGGACCTGGCCGGCCGCGACGTGGTCGCCCGTTCCATGGTCAAGGAAATCATCGCCGGCAACGGCGTGGGCCCGAACAAGGACCACGTACTGCTGAAGCTGGACCACCTGGGCGAGGAAGTGCTGCACAGCCGCCTGCCGGGTATCTGCGAACTGTCCAAGACCTTTGCCCACGTCGACCCGGTGGTCGCGCCGGTACCGGTCATTCCGACCTGCCACTACATGATGGGCGGCGTTGCCACCAACATTCACGGCCAGGCCATCACCATGGACGCCGAAGGCAACGATCAGATCATCCCTGGCCTGTTCGCCGTAGGTGAAGTGGCGTGCGTATCGGTGCACGGTGCCAACCGCCTGGGCGGCAACTCGCTGCTCGACCTGGTCGTGTTCGGCCGTGCTGCCGGCCTGCACCTGGAAAAAGCGCTGAGCGAAGGCGTGGAATACCGCGACGCCAGCGACACCGACGTCGATGTTGCCCTGAACCGCCTGAACGAGCTGAACGAGCGCACCACCGGTGAAGACGTTGCCAGCCTGAAGCGCGAGCTGCAGAGCTGCATGCAGAACTACTTCGGTGTATTCCGTACTGGCGAATACATGCAGAAGGGTATCGAGCAGCTGGCCGGTCTGCGCGACCGTATCGCCAACGTCAAGATCAACGACAAGTCCAAGGCCTTCAATACCGCGCGTATCGAGGCACTGGAACTGCAGAACCTGCTGGAAGTCGCCGAAGCTACCGCCATCGCGGCCGAAGCCCGTAAAGAGTCCCGCGGCGCTCACGCCCGTGAAGACTACGAAGACCGTGACGACGAAAACTGGCTGTGCCACACCCTGTACTACCCGGGTGAGAAGCGCGTCGCCAAGCGTGGCGTCAACTTTGCGCCGAAGACTGTTCCAGCCTTCGAACCAAAAGTCCGGACTTACTAAGGGTGGCCGCTATGTTGCAAGTCGAAGTTTATCGTTACAACCCGGACACCGATTCCGCGCCGAAAATGCAGACCTTCCAGGTCGATACCGGCGGCAAGGACCTGATGGTGCTGGACGTGCTGGCACTGATCAAAGAGCAGGACGAAGGGTTCTCCTACCGTCGCTCGTGCCGTGAAGGCGTTTGCGGTTCCGATGGCATGAACATCAACGGCAAGAACGGCTTGGCCTGCATCACCCCGCTGTCGGCGGTGGTGAAGGGCAACAAGCTGATCCTGCGTCCGCTGCCGGGCCTGCCGGTCATTCGTGACCTGGTCGTTGACATGAGCATCTTCTACAAGCAGTACGAGAAGGTGAAGCCGTTCCTGCAGAACGACACGCCGGCGCCAGCTATCGAGCGTCTGCAGTCGCCGGAAGACCGTGACAAGCTGGACGGCCTGTACGAGTGCATCCTGTGCGCTTGCTGCTCGACTTCCTGCCCGTCGTTCTGGTGGAACCCGGACAAGTTCCTGGGCCCCGCTGCACTGCTGCAGGCCTATCGCTTCCTGGCCGACAGCCGCGATACCAAGACCCAGGAGCGCCTGGCGTCCCTGGATGACCCGTTCAGCGTATTCCGCTGCCGCGGGATCATGAACTGCGTCAACGTTTGCCCTAAAGGTCTGAACCCGACCAAGGCAATCGGTCACGTACGTAACATGCTGCTGCAAAGCGGCACCTGATACAAAGCGTTGTACCTGCAGTAAGCCGAGGTGCGGGTGGTGAGCCCGCACCGAGGTAAAACCCGAACAAAGGCCCACAAAGCCTGCGTTCATTACCTATGAAGATATGAGACCAGCAGGGGCTTTCCGGGCTGGTACCCGGAAAATCAGCAGGATCCAAGTGGCGTGGTTCAGTCGCTGTGTTCGGACTTTTCCAGGTTTGCTGTGGCTCTCGCCGATCAGTCCCCTAACCGAGGGTGACCAAGCATGCAAGAAAGCGTGATGCAGCGCATGTGGGAAAGCGCCCACCTTTCAGGTGGTAACGCTGCATATGTGGAAGAGCTTTATGAGCTCTACCTGCACGACCCTAACGCTGTGCCAGAAGAGTGGCGCACCTACTTCCAGAAGTTGCCCGCCGACGGCAGCACCGCTACCGATGTATCGCACTCGACAATCCGCGACCATTTCGTACTGCTGGCGAAGAACCAGCGCCGCGCCCAACCGGTATCTGCCGGGAGCGTGAGCAGTGAACACGAGAAGAAGCAGGTTGAAGTTCTGCGATTGATCCAGGCCTATCGCATGCGCGGCCATCAGGCTGCCAAGCTCGACCCGTTGGGGTTGTGGCAGCGTCCAGCGCCTGTAGACCTGTCGATCAATCACTACGGCTTGACCAATGCCGATCTTGATACGACCTTCCGTGCCGGCGACCTGTTCATCGGCAAAGAGGAGGCGAGCCTACGCGAGATCGTCGAGGCGCTCCAGAAGACATATTGTCGCACCATTGGCGCCGAGTTCACCCACATCGTCGACTCCGAGCAGCGCAGCTGGTTCCAGCAGCGCCTGGAAAGCGTGCGCGGCCGTCCGGAGTTTTCCGCCGACGTGCAGGCCCACCTGCTCGAGCGCGTGACCGCCGGTGAAGGCCTCGAGAAATACCTGGGCACCAAGTACCCGGGCACCAAGCGTTTCGGCCTCGAGGGCGGCGAAAGCCTGATCCCGATGCTGGACGAGATGATCCAGCGTTCCGGCTCCTACGGCACCAAGGAAGTCGTGATCGGCATGGCCCACCGTGGCCGCCTGAACGTCCTGGTAAACACCTTCGGCAAGAACCCGCGCGAGCTGTTCGACGAGTTCGAAGGCAAGAAGATGAACGAGCTGGGCTCCGGTGACGTGAAGTATCACCAGGGCTTCTCCTCGAACGTGATGACCCCTGGTGGCGAAGTGCACTTGGCCATGGCGTTCAACCCGTCCCACCTGGAAATCGTCTCGCCCGTGGTCGAGGGTTCGGTGCGCGCCCGTCAGGACCGCCGCAACGACACCGTTGGCGACAAGGTTCTGCCGATCTCGATCCACGGCGATGCTGCATTCGCCGGCCAGGGCGTGGTCATGGAAACCTTCCAGATGTCGCAGACCCGCGGTTTCAAGACCGGCGGCACCGTGCACATCGTGATCAACAACCAGGTCGGTTTCACCATCAGCAACCCGCTGGATGCGCGCTCCACCGAGTACGCCACCGACGTGGCCAAGATGATCCAGGCGCCGATCCTGCACGTGAACGGCGACGACCCGGAAGCCGTGCTGTTCGTGACCCAGCTGGCCATCGACTACCGCATGCAGTTCAAGCGTGACGTGGTCATCGACCTGGTCTGCTACCGCCGTCGCGGCCACAACGAGGCCGACGAGCCGAACGGCACCCAGCCGCTGATGTACCAGCAGATCAGCAAGCAGCGCACCACCCGTGAGCTGTACGCCGATGCACTGATCCAGGCCGGCCGCATCGATGCCGAGCGCGCCCAGGCCAAGATCGACGAGTACCGCAACGCGCTGGACAACGGCCTGCATGTGGTCAAGAGCCTGGTCAAGGAGCCGAACCGCGAGCTGTTCGTCGACTGGCGTCCGTACCTGGGCCATGCCTGGACCGCGCGTCACGACACCCGCTTCGACCTCAAGACCCTGCAGGAACTGTCGGCCAAGCTGCTGGAGATCCCGGAAGGCTTCGTGGTGCAGCGCCAGGTCGCCAAGATCTACGAAGACCGCCAGAAGATGCAGGCTGGTGGCTTGCCGATCAACTGGGGTTATGCAGAGACCATGGCTTACGCCACCCTGCAGTTCGAAGGTCACCCGATCCGCATGACCGGCCAGGACATCGGCCGTGGCACCTTCTCGCACCGTCACGCGGTGCTGCACAACCAGAAGGACGCCAGCACCTACGTACCGCTGAAGAACCTGTTCCCGGGCCAGCCGAAGTTCGAACTGTACGACTCGTTCCTGTCGGAAGAGGCGGTACTGGCCTTCGAATACGGTTACTCCACCACCACGCCAAACGCGCTGGTGATCTGGGAAGCCCAGTTCGGCGACTTCGCCAACGGTGCGCAAGTGGTGATCGACCAGTTCATCACCAGCGGCGAGCACAAGTGGGGCCGCCTGTGCGGTCTGACCATGCTGCTGCCGCACGGTTATGAAGGGCAGGGCCCGGAGCACTCCTCCGCGCGCCTGGAGCGTTACCTGCAGCTGTGCGCCGAGCACAACATCCAGGTCTGCGTACCGACCACCCCGGCCCAGATCTACCACCTGCTGCGTCGCCAGGTCATTCGTCCGCTGCGCAAGCCGCTGATCGTCCTGACGCCGAAGTCGCTGCTGCGCCACAAGCTGGCCGTGTCGACCCTCGAGGACCTGGCAGAAGGTTCGTTCCAGACCGTGATCCCGGAAATCGACAGCCTCGATCCGGCCAAGGTCGAACGCCTGATCCTGTGCGGCGGCAAGGTTTACTACGACCTGCTGGAAAAACGCCGTGCCGAAGGCCGCGAAGACATCGCCATCGTGCGTATCGAGCAGCTGTACCCGTTCCCGGAAGACGACCTGGTCGAAATCCTGGCGCCTTACACCAACCTCAAGCATGCGGTCTGGTGTCAGGAAGAGCCGATGAACCAGGGCGCCTGGTACAGCAGCCAGCACCACATGCGCCGTATCCTGGGCCGCCACAACAAGGCACTGGTCCTGGAATACGCCGGCCGCGACGCTTCCGCCGCGCCAGCCTGTGGTTACGCTTCGAAGCACGCCGAACAGCAGGAAAAACTGCTGCAAGACGCCTTCACTGTCTAACGCCTTCGCGCACCTGAAACCGAATTTAAGGAAACACTGATAATGGCTATCGAGATCAAAGCCCCAACCTTCCCGGAATCGGTTGCCGATGGCATGGTTGCCACCTGGCACAAGCAGCCGGGCGATGCCGTCAAGCGTGACGAGCTGATCGTCGACATCGAGACCGACAAGGTCGTCCTGGAAGTACTGGCTACCGCCGACGGCGTATTGGGCGCCATCTTCAAGGGCGCGGGCGACACCGTCCTGTCCGACGAAGTGCTGGGTTCGATCGTTGAGGGTGGTGCTGCCGCCGCTGCTCCAGCCACCGCCCCGGCCGCTGCTGCTCCGGCTGCCGCTGCTGCCGACGCTGGCGAAGAAGACCCGGTTGCCGCCCCGGCCGCGCGCAAGCTGGCTGAAGAAAACGGCATCGACCTGGCCACCGTTGCCGGCACTGGCAAAGGTGGTCGCATCACCAAGGAAGACGTCGTCGCTGCCGTCGCCAACAAGAAGTCGGCCCCGGCCCCGGCGGCCAAGCCGGCTGCCGCCGCTGCTGCTGCCCCGGTTGTGGTTGCCGCTGGCGACCGCACCGAGAAGCGCGTGCCGATGACCCGCCTGCGTGCCAAGATCGCCGAGCGTCTGGTCGAAGCCCAGTCGAGCATGGCCATGCTGACCACCTTCAACGAAGTCGACATGACCGAAGTCATGGCCCTGCGTTCGAAGTACAAGGACCTGTTCGAGAAGACCCACAACGGCGTACGCCTGGGCTTCATGTCGTTCTTCGTCAAGGCCGCTACCGAAGCCCTGAAGCGCTTCCCCGCCGTAAACGCCTCGATCGATGGCAACGACATCGTCTACCATGGCTACGCCGACGTCGGCGTTGCCGTGTCCAGCGACCGTGGCCTGGTGGTACCGGTACTGCGTAACGCCGAGTCGATGAGCCTGGCGGAAATCGAAAACGGCATCGCCACCTTCGGCAAGAAGGCGCGTGACGGCAAGCTGGCCATCGAAGAGATGACCGGTGGCACCTTCACCATCACCAATGGTGGTACCTTCGGTTCGATGATGTCGACCCCGATCGTCAACCCGCCGCAGGCCGCCATCCTCGGCATGCACAACATCATCCAGCGCCCGATGGCCATCAACGGCCAGGTCGTGATTCGCCCGATGATGTACCTGGCGCTGTCGTACGATCACCGCCTGATCGACGGCAAGGAAGCGGTAACCTTCCTGGTCACCATCAAGAACCTGCTGGAAGACCCGTCTCGCCTGCTGCTGGACATCTAATCGCGCAGCTGCAAGCGGCAAGCGGCAGGCTTCAGTTTGAAGCCTGCCGGTCTTGCGGCTTGCAGCTTGTCGCTTGAAGCTAAAAAAGGAATCTTTTATGACCCAGAAATTCGACGTAGTGGTGATTGGTGCAGGTCCTGGCGGCTATGTGGCTGCCATCAAGGCCGCACAGCTCGGTCTGAAGACTGCCTGTATCGAAAAATACACCGACGCCGAGGGCAAGCTGGCCCTGGGCGGCACCTGCCTGAACGTGGGTTGCATTCCTTCCAAGGCGCTGCTGGACAGCTCCTGGAAATACAAGGAAGCCAAAGAGAGCTTCAATGTCCACGGTATCTCCACTGGCGAAGTGAAGATGGACGTCGCCGCGATGGTTGGCCGCAAGGCTGGCATCGTCAAGAACCTGACCGGTGGCGTTGCCACCCTGTTCAAGGCCAACGGCGTGACCTCGATCCAGGGCCACGGCAAGCTGCTGGCAGGCAAGAAGGTCGAAGTCACCAAGGCTGACGGCACCACCGAAGTCATCGAAGCCGAGAACGTGATCCTGGCTTCCGGCTCGCGCCCGATCGACATTCCGCCGGCTCCGGTCGACCAGAACGTCATCGTCGACTCCACCGGCGCCCTGGAATTCCAGGCCGTGCCGAAGCGCCTGGGCGTTATCGGTGCTGGCGTGATCGGCCTCGAGCTGGGCTCGGTATGGGCGCGCCTGGGTGCCGAAGTCACCGTCCTGGAAGCCCTGGACACCTTCCTGATGGCTGCCGACACCGCCGTGTCGAAAGAAGCCCAGAAGACCCTGACCAAGCAAGGCCTGGACATCAAGCTGGGCGCACGCGTCACCGGTTCGAAAGTCAACGGCAATGAAGTTGAAGTGACCTACACCGACGCCAATGGCGAGCAGAAGATCACCTTCGACAAGCTGATCGTCGCGGTCGGCCGTCGCCCGGTGACCACTGACCTGCTGGCTGCCGACAGCGGCGTGACCATCGACGAGCGTGGCTACATCTTCGTCGACGACTATTGCGCCACCAGCGTGCCGGGCGTCTACGCCATCGGCGACGTGGTACGCGGCATGATGCTGGCCCACAAGGCTTCGGAAGAGGGCATCATGGTGGTCGAGCGCATCAAGGGCCACAAGGCTCAGATGAACTACGACCTGATCCCGTCGGTCATCTACACCCACCCGGAAATCGCGTGGGTCGGCAAGACCGAACAGGCCTTGAAGGCCGAGGGCGTTGAGGTTAACGTGGGCACCTTCCCGTTCGCGGCCAGCGGCCGTGCGATGGCTGCCAACGACACCGGTGGTTTCGTCAAGGTCATCGCCGATGCCAAGACCGACCGCGTCCTGGGTGTACACGTGATTGGCCCATCGGCTGCCGAACTGGTGCAGCAGGGCGCAATCGCAATGGAATTCGGCACCAGTGCCGAGGACCTGGGCATGATGGTCTTCAGCCATCCGACCCTGTCCGAAGCGTTGCATGAAGCAGCGCTGGCTGTGAATGGCGGCGCCATTCACGTGGCCAACCGTAAGAAGCGTTAATTATAAGAAACCACGGCGGGCTGCCCGTCGTGAGTCTTGCGTGCATGACTCACCGCGGAAAGTCCGCCGGACCGGATCACACGGGAAACCCGGGGTCAACGGTCACAGGTGGTGCGGCGCCAGCAGTGGCGCAGCGCCGAAGCGCAGTACCTAACGAAGACGGTAAAAAGCATGAATCTTCACGAGTATCAGGGTAAGCAGCTGTTCGCTGAATACGGCCTGCCAGTTTCCAAGGGTTTCGCTGTCGATACCCCTGAGCAAGCGGCAGAAGCCTGCGACAAGATCGGCGGGAACGAGTGGGTGGTAAAAGCCCAGGTTCACGCGGGCGGTCGCGGCAAGGCGGGCGGCGTCAAGCTGGTTCGCAGCAAAGAAGACGCCAAGGCGTTCGCTGCACAGTGGTTGGGCAAGAATCTGGTTACCTACCAGACCGATGCCAACGGTCAACCCGTCTCCAAGATTCTGGTCGAATCCTGCACTGACATCGCCAAAGAGCTGTACCTGGGCGCTGTAGTCGATCGTTCGAGCCGCCGTATCGTGTTCATGGCCTCCACCGAAGGTGGCGTGGACATCGAGAAAGTCGCTCACGAAACCCCTGAAAAGATCCTTAAGGCCACTATCGATCCGCTGGTCGGCGCTCAGCCGTTCCAGGGCCGTGAACTGGCGTTCCAGCTGGGCCTGGAAGGCAAGCAGGTTCAACAGTTCGCCAAGATCTTCGTAGGCCTGGCCAAGCTGTTCAAGGACCACGACCTGGCGCTGCTGGAAGTGAACCCGCTGGTGATCAAGGCCGACGGCGACCTGCACTGCCTCGATGCCAAGATCAACATCGACGCCAACGCCATGTACCGTCAGCCGAAGCTGAAAACCTTCCACGATCCGTCGCAGGACGACGCCCGTGAAGCCCACGCTGCCAAGTTCGAACTGAACTACGTTGCCCTCGAAGGCAACATCGGCTGCATGGTCAACGGTGCCGGCCTGGCCATGGGTACCATGGACATCGTCAACCTGCACGGCGGCAAGCCGGCCAACTTCCTCGACGTTGGCGGTGGTGCTACCAAGGAACGCGTTACCGAAGCGTTCAAGATCATTCTGTCCGACAGCAATGTCGCGGCCGTACTGGTCAACATCTTCGGCGGCATCGTTCGCTGCGACATGATTGCCGAAGGCATCATCGGTGCAGTGAAAGAAGTCGGCGTCAAGGTTCCGGTTGTCGTTCGCCTCGAAGGCAACAACGCCGAACTGGGCGCTAAAGTACTGGCAGAAAGCGGTTTGAACATCATTGCGGCAACCAGCCTGACCGACGCTGCTCAACAAGTTGTCAAAGCTGCGGAGGGCAAGTAATGAGCGTCCTGATCAATAAAGACACCAAGGTTATCTGCCAGGGCTTCACCGGCTCGCAGGGTACTTTCCACTCCGAACAGGCCATCGCCTACGGCACCAAGATGGTCGGCGGCGTAACCCCAGGCAAGGGTGGCACCAC
This sequence comes from Pseudomonas sp. Marseille-Q3773, assembly GCF_916618955.1. NCBI lineage: Bacteria > Pseudomonadati > Pseudomonadota > Gammaproteobacteria > Pseudomonadales > Pseudomonadaceae > Pseudomonas > Pseudomonas sp. Marseille-Q3773. The sequence continues at coordinate 2,572,794 of NZ_OU745390.1, read as the reverse complement.
CCACCTGGGCCTGCCGGTGTTCAACACCGTGAAAGAAGCGGTAGAGGCCACCGGCGCTGACGCTTCGGTCATCTACGTTCCGGCTCCTTTCTGCAAGGATTCGATCCTGGAAGCGGCCTTTGGCGGCATCAAGCTGATCGTCTGCATCACCGAAGGCATTCCTACCCTGGACATGCTGGATGCCAAGGTCAAGTGCGACGAGCTGGGCGTGACCCTGATCGGCCCTAACTGCCCAGGCGTCATCACCCCGGGCGAGTGCAAGATCGGCATCATGCCAGGCCACATCCACCTGCCAGGCAAGGTCGGTATCGTTTCGCGTTCCGGCACCCTGACCTACGAAGCGGTCAAGCAGACCACCGACGCCGGCTTCGGCCAGTCGACCTGCGTCGGTATCGGTGGCGACCCGATCCCGGGCTCCAACTTCATCGACATCCTGAAGCTGTTCCAGGAAGACCCGAAGACCGAAGCGATCGTCATGATCGGCGAGATCGGCGGTTCGGCTGAAGAAGAAGCTGCGGCCTACATCAAGGCCAACGTCACCAAGCCTGTCGTTTCCTACATCGCTGGTGTTACCGCTCCGGCGGGCAAGCGCATGGGCCACGCTGGCGCCATCATCTCCGGCGGCAAGGGTACTGCAGACGAGAAGTTCGCTGCCCTGCAGGACGCTGGTGTGAAGACCGTGCGTTCCCTGGCTGACATCGGCAAGGCCCTGGCCGAGCTGACTGGCTGGGAAGTGAAGAAGTAATACTGCTGCACCCCCCACGCGCACAGAGGCCACCTTCGGGTGGCCTTTGTCGTTTCTGGAGAACTGTTTCGCCGTTATCTCGCAGTGTCTCGATCCGGATACTTGGCCGTGTCCGATTGGTGGGTGAGGTGTCTTGTGGAGAGCTTGTTGAAGGAAGGTGGGCAGCCGGAAACATTGTTCGAGCGTGCACGTTCGATTGACATGCGAGCGTTGCTGGACGGGCATTGGCGGGCATTCAGGCAGTCCGTGCTGGCAAGCTCGGAGCAGCGACGCAAGATACTGCTGACACGCGCTGTGGCGCCTTTCAGTGAGCGGTTGCGGCTGAACCCGGCGGAAGATGCTGTCAGCATCGATGTGACGCGGGTGTGCGACGCGCCGTGCCACCTTTATTCCTCTTCGGGACACAGCATTTGGTTTGCGCCTGAAGGGTTCGACTACACCTTGCAGTTGTTCGAGCGGGCAGGCGACCACCTGCGGTTGGAGGACATTGTCCGGGTAACGAAACAGTCTCCTTTACTGGTAGAGGGTGATCGCACGGTGGTTGAGGTCTGCGCCGGTCCGGGTAGTGCCCATCTGGCCTTCAGCCTGAACCAGCCAGTGCCCGGGAGCGATATCCAGGTTTATGACCGTAAATCCCTGGTCAGCATTGCCTGGTTTCCGGCCGATGCGGAAACGCCCCGTTACTTGATGCTGCTGGAGGCGTTGGGCGCGGTTGGCGACCCCGCTTTGCAGGCCATCGCTGAAGAGCTGATCTATCACCCGCACAGCGCTGTGCGTTGGCGGGCCTTCAAGGTGCTGTCGCAAGCGTGTCCGGACAAGACCGCGCAATATCGGGAGTTGCTGCTCCTGTCCGCAGACGCTGGCCTGCAACATCTATGCTCGTCGATGCTGGAGGAGGGCGCATGATGAGCCTTGGCGAATTCGTCAAACGTCTCGAAGGCTACGACCTGAGTCGCGACCGGGAGCACATCGCTGCCGACCTCAAGTCGCTTGCGCAAAATCGCAGCCTCCTGGGCGAATGCATGCTTGCGCATATTCACGCGCATGGTTTCAGCCGCGGCGATCAGGCTTATAACGCCTACAGTTTCTCACTGTACAACGCCGCCTGTTTTTCCCTGCGGATGACGCTGTGGATGCCCGTGGAATCCGACGCGGAACGGCAGTCGTTCATATACGGTTTGCCTCATACCCATGATTTCGAGCTCTATGCCGTCGGCTATCACGGCGGCGGCTATCGCACGGTTAAATTCCCGCTGCTCAACACGGCCAGCCTTTGCACAGACGGCAAGGCATCCGTCGGTCAGCCTGTTTCAGTCCAGCTGTCGCAGGGCACCTTGCTGCACATGCGCGCCTTTGAAGAAATGCATTACCAGATCCCGCCAGCGGCATTTTCCATTTCGCTGGCATTGATGATCGCCACGCCAGCCGAGGAGCGTCGCGGGCGCAAGGACTGGTGCTTTGACGATCATCTACAGCCCATTTACTCAGGCCTCGGTTCCCAGGAGGAACAGGTGTACCAGCGGATCGAGGCACTGTGGCACGAGCATCAATAAAGGTGCATGAACTGAAGGAGTATCATCATGAACAAACCTGTCTGGGCCGAAGCCCGTCTGTATCACGCGGGCTGTGAAGTCACCCTGCAAACTGGCACCGTAGCTCCCAACCGCTGTAGCAGTTCCGACGCGGGTTACTTCGGCCCGCGCTATAACTTTGGCGATATCCATGAAATCAAGCGCTACTGGCAAGCCATCAAAGCCGAGGCTGCCCGTGCTTGAGTAGCATGAGCGTATAAGCGTCCGCCTGTGGTGGCTGGCCACTGCCGCAGGTGGGCAGATTTTTCTTCAGCTAATATCGGAAAAGTCTATTGCCAGCATAGGAATTCTTGCGCAGAAGGTTTGCTGTGGTTTGCGATACTGTTGCCGCGTTCTCGGTCACACAGACGACAAGCACGTACGCACATCGGACAAGCAGCACTGTGCCAGTGCGTTTAAGTGACAAAACAGTTACCCTACGCGCTCACTCTGTGCCCGTCCCCCAAAAGGGAACGACACGCTAAACGGGTCTGGCTTATCAAGCCGGGCAGCATTTCCCCCAACCCATGGGGAAATCCCTTCTCGAATCCCGATTTCAGCAGTGTGGTACTACCTTAAATGAAAGTTTTAAAAGGCCAGGACATCCTGGCGCTTGGCTTTATGACGTTTGCGCTTTTCGTGGGCGCGGGCAACATTATCTTCCCGCCTATCGTCGGCCTGCAGTCTGGCCCGCACGTGTGGATGGCCGCCCTGGGCTTCCTGGTTACCGCCGTGGGCCTGCCGGTCATCACCGTGGTCGCCCTGGCCAAGGTCGGTGGCGGTATGGATGCCCTTAGCAGCCCGATCGGCAAGTTCTTCGGTGGCCTGCTGGCAGCCGTGTGCTACCTGTCGGTCGGTCCGCTGTTCGCCACCCCGCGCACCGCGACTGTGTCGTTCGAAGTGGGTGTGGCACCGCTGACCGGCGAAAGCCCGCTGGCTCTGTTCATCTACAGCCTGGTGTACTTCCTCGTGGTGCTGGCGGTGTCCATGTACCCGGGCAAGTTGCTCGATACCGTGGGCCGCTTCCTGGCGCCGTTGAAGATCATCGCCCTGGCGGTGCTGGGTATCGCCGCCTTCGCACTGCCTGCCGGGACCATGGGTGAAGCGCAGCCGGCCTATGCCGCCGCGGCCTTTTCCAAGGGCTTCTCCGATGGCTACCTGACCATGGACACCCTGGGCGCCCTGGTATTCGGTATCGTCATCGTCAATGCCATTCGCTCGCGCGGGATCGAGTCGCCGAAGCTGATCACCCGCTATGCGATCATCGCCGGCCTGATCGCCGGTGTCGGCCTGGCCCTGGTTTATATAAGCCTGTTCCGCCTGGGCGCCGGCAGCCACGAGATTGCGGCGGGTGCCACCAATGGCGCGGCGGTGCTGCATGCCTATGTGCAGCACACCTTCGGCTCGCTGGGCAGCGGCTTCCTCGCCGTGCTGATCGCACTGGCGTGCCTGGTCACCGCTGTTGGCCTGACCTGCGCCTGCGCCGAGTATTTCAGCCAGATCCTGCCACTGTCGTACCGTGCCCTGGTGGTGATCCTGGCAGGCTTTTCGCTGCTGATTTCCAACCTCGGCCTGACCAAGCTGATCATGTTCTCGATCCCGGTACTCACCGCGATCTACCCACCCTGCATCGTGGTGGTCGGCCTGAGCTTCGTTAAGGACCTGTGGAACTCGCCGACCCGCATCCTGGCGCCAGTGATGCTGGTGTCGCTGCTGTTCGGCATGGTCGATGCCATCAAGGGCAGCAGCATTGCCCACGTGCTGCCGGACTTCCTGGCACATCTGCCACTGAGCGACCAGGGCCTGGCCTGGCTGGTGCCTTCGGTGGTGACCCTGGTCGGCGCCGTGGCCTGCGATCGCCTGCTGGGCAAGCCGCGCGAAGCGCTGGCCTGACAGTCGAAGCCTGAGGCGGCACTGGCCACAAGCCACAGGGTGCTCGCCAAGGGTGGAAGCCAAAAAAGCCCCGTGTCCGAGAGGATACGGGGCTTTTTTGTGGTGTGAGTGTGCCTTTCCTGGCTTGCCAGCGTCGAAATCCGGTCCCTATCCTTCAGGTATCTGGCCCTCTCGGGAACCCTGCATGAACTTCATCCAAAGCAATCTCAACAACCTGTTGGCCATCGCCTGGTTCGCCCTGTGCTGGGGCGGCTATACCCGCTATGCCATCTGGAAGGGCCGCGACACCGCGTGCCTGGCCAGCGTGCTCCACCTGTACCGAGAAGACTGGATGCGCCGCATGCTGTTGCGTGACAACCGCATCGCCGATGCCAGCGTGATCGGCAACCTTGAGCGCAACGCTTCGTTCTTCGCCTCCAGCACGCTGATCATCCTGGCGGGTATCCTCACTGTGCTCGGCGCTTCCGACCGGGCACTGTCATTGCTGGCAGACCTGCCGCTGGTGCAACAAACCTCGCAGGGTATGTCGGAGATCAAGCTGTTGTGCCTGGCCATGGTGTTCGTCTACGCCTTCTTCACCTTCAGCTGGTGCATGCGCCAGTACAACTTCGCTGCGGTGCTGGTGGGTTCGGCGCCGATGATCGGTGAGCGCCTGGTCAATGAACTGGAACGCAAGGCATTCGCCTCGCGGGCGGCGAGGGTGTTGTCACTGGCAGCCAACCAGTTCAACTTCGGGCTGCGTTCTTACTACTTCGGCATGGCCATGTTGAGCTGGTTCATCAGCCCGTGGTTATTCATGGCCATGAGTGTGGGCGTGGTGCTGATTCTGTACCGCCGCGAGTTCCATTCGGACGTGCTGGATGTGATGGTATTCACACCCACTGAAAGTCTGCCAACCGAAGTGCCCAGGGAACCGGCCGTGGGCGTAAACAACTGAAACGTTTTACGTGCTGTTTTTCAGCCACAAAAAAACCCGACCATGTCGGGTTTTTTTGGGTAGACCGATTACTGCTTGGCAGGTTCGGCCGGGGTGGCTGGCGCAGCTTCCGGAGCCGGAGTAGCCGGAGCGGCTTCTTCGGCAGCCTTCTGCTCGGCTTCGGCCTGATCTTTGGCGGCTTCGGCGTTTTCCTTGGCAGCCTCGTTCATTTTATCCTGAGCTTCGCCCGCTTTTTCCTGGGCTTGCTCGGCGTGTTGCTGTGCGTCCTGGGCTTTGTCTTCGCTCGCTTTATCGCAAGCAGCCAGGCCCATGGCAGCGGCCAGCATCAGAGCAAAAGCAAAAGGTTTACGCATGGGGGTGTTTCTCCTTGGTGGAATAAGTGACTTGTTCCTTCGAGTCCAACTACGCGGAATAAGTTCCGCGAAGGTTACACATATATAACATCCTCTTCTATATAGACTTTTTAACGAATTTATGCCGCAGTGGCAATGTGGGTGGTAACAGCCTATGAGCGATGCAACCTTGAAGGCCATGGCCGAGCGTTTTCTCTCGGCGCTGCAACATTGTCAGCTATTGCAGATGCGCGTGGCCCAGGCCGATGCCGATGGCATGACCCTGGTCCTGCCCTGGTCGCCGGCCATTGTCGGCAACCCGCAAACCGGTGCCGTGCACGGCGGCGCGCTGACCACGCTGATGGACACCACCTGCGGCATGGCCACCTTATGCGTGCTACCGCGTTTCGAAGTGTGCCCGACCCTGGACCTGCGCATCGACTACATGCACCCGGCCGAAGCCGGCAAGGCCATCTACGGTCACGCCCAGTGCTATCGGGTAACCCGCGACGTAATCTTCACCCGGGGCACGGCCTACCAGGACGACCCGGCGCAACCGATCTGCCAGGTAGTGGGTACGTTCATGCGTCTGGGTCAGCAGGTCAAAGGTGGCATCCGTTTCGGCAATAGACTGAAGGAGGGTGGCGCATGATTCCGCACGCGGTTCGCCAGCAGCTCAACGCCGCCCACGCGGTTGGCGATTACCGGCCTTTACTGGCGCTGATTCCTTACGCCAGCCTGATCGGCATCGAATGCGAACGCCAGGGTGATGATCTGCTGTTCCGCCTGCCGGCCAACCAGAACAATATCGGCAACCCGCTGCTGCCCGCCATCCACGGCGGGGTGATTGCAGGCTTCATGGAATTGTCGGCAGCGCTTTATCTGCTGATCTACAGCGAGAGCGCGAGCATTCCGAAGATCATCGACTTCTCCATCGACTACCTGCGCGCCGGGCACTTTCGCGATACCTATGCCCAGTGCCAGCTATGGCGCCAGGGGCGGCGGGTAACCAATGTGGCGATCACCGCCTGGCAGGGCGACCGGCAGGCGCCGATTGCCACCGCCCGCGCGCATTTCAAGATCGAACCGGAAATGCCCTTGAAATCATCCGGGCAGCCCCCATCTGCATGACATCCGCCGTCAACGCAGGCCGAACCGGCCGCCGGCGCCAACTGCCATCAGATCGGAGTTTTGAAGACCATGAGTGTGGAGACTCAAAAAGAAACGCTGGGCTTCCAGACCGAGGTGAAGCAGCTGCTGCACCTCATGATCCATTCCTTGTATTCGAACAAGGAGATCTTCCTGCGTGAATTGATCTCCAACGCCTCCGACGCCGCCGACAAGCTGCGTTTCGAGGCCCTGGCCAAGCCAGAGCTGTTCGAGGACGACGCCGACCTGAAGATTCGCCTGAGCTTCGACAAGGACGCCGGTACCGTGACCCTCGAGGACAACGGCATCGGCATGAGCCGCGAAGACGTCATCGCCCACCTGGGCACCATCGCCAAGTCCGGCACCGCCGACTTCATGAAGAACCTCACCGGTGACCAGAAGAAGGACTCGCACCTGATCGGTCAGTTCGGTGTGGGCTTCTACTCCGCTTTCATCGTCGCCGACAAGGTCGACGTGTACAGCCGCCGCGCTGGCCTGCCGGCCGCCGAAGGTGTGCACTGGTCGTCGAAGGGCGAGGGCGAGTTCGAAGTCGCCACCGTCGACAAGCCGCAGCGCGGTACCCGCATTGTCCTGCACCTGAAGAAGGGCGAGCAGGAGTTCGCCGATGGCTGGCGCCTGCGCAACGTGGTCAAGAAATATTCCGACCACATTGCCCTGCCGATCCAGCTGCCGAAGGAGCAGGCTGCCGCCGAAGGCGAGGAGCAGCCGGCCCAGGAATGGGAAACCGTCAACCGTGCCAGCGCCCTGTGGACCCGCCCGCGTACCGAGATCAAGGACGAGGAGTACCAGGAGTTCTACAAGCACATCGGCCACGACTTCGAGAACCCGCTGGCCTGGAGCCACAACAAGGTCGAAGGCAAGCTCGAATACAACTCGTTGCTGTACGTGCCGGCCCGCGCGCCGTTCGACCTGTACCAGCGAGAAGCGCCACGCGGCCTGAAGCTGTACGTCCAGCGCGTGTTCATCATGGACCAGGCCGAGTCGTTCCTGCCGCTGTACCTGCGCTTCATCAAGGGCGTGGTCGATTCCAACGACCTGTCGCTCAACGTGTCGCGGGAAATCCTGCAGAAAGACCCGATCATCGACTCGATGAAGACCGCGCTGACCAAGCGCGTGCTGGACATGCTGGAGAAACTGGCCAAGAACGAACCCGAGCAGTACAAGGGCTTCTGGAAAAACTTCGGCCAGGTGCTGAAGGAAGGCCCGGCCGAGGACTTCGCCAACAAGGAGAAAATTGCCGGCCTGCTGCGCTTCGCCTCCACCCAGGACGACAGCGGCGAGCAGAGCGTTGCCCTGGCCGACTACCTGGCCCGTGCCAAGGAAGGCCAGGACAAGATCTACTACCTGACCGGCGAGTCGTACGCCCAGGTCAAGAACAGTCCGCACCTGGAAGTCTTCCGCAAGAAAGGCATCGAAGTGCTGCTGCTGACCGACCGCATCGACGAGTGGCTGATGAGCTACCTCAACGAGTTCGACGGCAAGGCCTTCGTCGACGTCGCCCGCGGCGACCTGGACCTGGGCAAGCTGGATTCGGAAGAGGACAAGAAAGCTCAGGAAGAAGTCGCCAAGGAGAAGGAAGGCCTGGTCGAGCGCCTGAAGGGCGCACTGGGTGACAGCGTGGCCGAAGTTCGCGTGTCGCACCGCCTGACCGACTCGCCGGCGATTCTTGCCATCGGTGAGCAGGACCTGGGCCTGCAGATGCGCCAGATCCTCGAAGCCAGCGGGCAGAAGGTGCCGGAGTCCAAGCCGATCTTCGAGTTCAACCCGACCCACCCGCTGATCGAGAAGCTGGACAACGAGCAGAGCGAAGACCGCTTCGCCGAGCTGTCGCATATCTTGTTCGATCAGGCGGCCCTGGCGGCCGGTGACAGCCTGAAGGACCCGGCGGCTTACGTTCGTCGCCTGAACAAGCTGCTGGTCGAGCTGTCTGCTTGAGTTGATGGATGAAAAGCCCGCTTCGGCGGGCTTTTTTCATGGCGGGCATTGTGATCATGAGTGGCAAAGGAGTGTTTGATGAGCAAAGTAATCGTCGAATCGCTGGTCTACCACCTCTCCGGCAAGACCTACGAAAGCCGCCTGGTGTATGAGCCGGGTGCGCTCGGCCGCCCGGGCCTGGTGATGGCGCCGAACTGGATGGGCATTGGCGAAGGGGCCGAGCGCATCGCCAAGGAAGTCGCCGAGAAGGGCTATGTGGTGCTGATTGCCGACCTGTACGGGCAGTCGTTGCGCCCGTCCAATGCCGACGAGGCGGGTGCGGCCATGATGCCGCTGAAGAACGACCGTGGCGAATTGCGCAAGCGCATGCAGGAAGCCCTGGCCCAACTGCTGGGGCAGTCGAAGGCACTGCTGGAGCCGGGTAAGGTGGCCACGTTCGGCTTCTGCTTCGGTGGCTGCTGTGCCCTGGAGCTGGCACGTTCTGGCGTCGACCTGCGCGCGGCAGTGTCGTTCCATGGCACCCTGGACACGCCGGACCCGGCGGATGCCAAGCGTATCAAGGGCTCGGTGCTGGTGCTGCACGGCGCCTCGGACCCGCTGGTGCCGAAAGAGCAGCTGCCGGCGTTCGAGGACGAGATGAACGCGGCAAAGGTCGATTGGCAATTGCTCAGCTATGGCGGCGCAGTGCATTCGTTTACCGACCCGAGCGCCAATGTGCCAGGCAAGATGCAGTATGACCGGCGTACGTCGGAGCGGGCCTTCCGCGCGATGCATAATCTGCTGGCCGAAGTGTTCCAGCGCTGACGTTGCACGGGGCCGCTCTGCGGCCCCAGAATCAGCGCGGCAGCTCGATCCTCGAAGTTTCCCCCGGTACCACCGGCCAATCCCCTGCAGCCCACCTGGCCCGGGCTTGTTCGATCAGTTCTCCATCACTGGCGACAAAATTCCAGTTCATTCGCCGTGGCCCATCCAGTGGCGCACCACCAATCAGCACCAACTGGCACTCAGCCTCCGCATACAGCGTCACCTCTTCGCCCTCCGGCAGGATCACCAGGCTGCACGGCTCCACCTCCTCATCGTTCATCACCAGCTCGCCATCGAGCAGGTACAACGCCCGCTGGGCATGCTCGGTCGGGACGCGCAAGGTGGTCGCCGGCTGCATTTGCACACAGGCGTAAAGGGTAGGGGAAAGCACTGCCACCGGTGATTCCAGGCAGAACCCGCTGCCGGCGATCATGCAGATACGTACACCCAGGCTGTCACTGACGGGCAGGCTGGCAGCCGGGTAATGGCTGTAGCTCGCCGGGCCTTGTTCCTGCTCGCGCGGCGATGCCAGCCATACCTGCAACCCATGCAGGCGCGAGCCATGCGCCAAGGCATCCTCGGGCGTACGCTCGACGTGGGCCACGCCGCTGCCTGCGGTCATCCAGCTGACGTCACCCGGTAGCACCCGCTGTACCGAGCCGAGGCTGTCCTTGTGCAGTATTGCCCCTTCGAACAGGTAGGTCAGGGTAGACAGGCCGATATGCGGGTGCTGGCGGATGTCCATGCCATGCCCCGGGGCATAGGCGGTTTCGAGCATGTGGTCGAAAAACACGAACGGGCCGACACTGCGGCACTGGGCCGACGGCAGCGGGCGGAGGATCGGCTGGCCCTCGACCGATTCGGCACGCGGGGGGGTGACCAGGGGGCTGCTCATGGGACGGGCTCCAGGCACGGGGGAAATGCCCCAAGCATAGCGGTTTGTGTGCCTCGGCTGAACCGTCTCGCTGGGCGGCCGGTCTACTGGGGCGGTATTCGCAAAAGGACGCTGCCCATGATAGCCCGAGCGCTGGCCTGCGCGCTGTTGTCCGCCTGGTTGTGCCAGGCGGTAGAGGCGCGTGACTACCGCTACAGTGATGCGCATCTGCACTACGTCGATTTCTTCCAGGAAAGCGAAGGCATGCCGGCATTGATCAAGGCGATGGATGCTGCAGGCATCGAGCAATCGATGATTTCCGGCATCCCGGTGGCCAAGAAATGGCATGAAGACGAGCCCAAGCGCCCGCGCTACTACGCGGGTGACGACGCCGATGCCTACTGGTACAGCGCCACCGACACCTATGTGGCGGCGGCACTGCAGCAGTTGCCGTCGGCGCAGCGCAAACGCTTTCACCCGTTCCTGACCGGCTTCAACCCGGTAGACAAGAATGCCGTCAGCCATATCGAGCGCATGCTCGATCTGTACCCGGGGCTGTGGCAGGGCATTGGCGAGGTGTTCACCCGGCATGACGACCTGACGGCGCTGACCAGCGGCGACACGCCGCGCGCCAACAACGAAGCCATGACCCGCATCTACCACCTGGCGGCCGAGCGCGACCTGCCGGTGCTGCTGCATTCCAATATCACCTCCAAGCGCGAGCGCAACCCGCTGTACCTGGCAGAGATCGAAGAGCCGCTGCGCAATCACCCGCACACGCGTTTCATCTGGGCGCACGCCGGCAGCAGCATGGAAATTCACCGGCACCAGACGCAGATGGATTTTCTCCTGCCGGTGCTGACGCGGCTGCTGGAAGATTACCCGAACCTGTATGTCGACCTGTCGTGGAGCGTGCTGGAGCCTTATCTGCTGGATGACCGGGGTGTGCCGCGCAAGGAGTGGCTGGCACTGGTCGAGAAATTTCCGGAGCGGTTCATGCTGGGTTCGGATGTAGTGGGGCGGTTTGGCAGCCTTGGTGGGCAGATGCATGGGTTCAGGCCGTTTCTGGATGCCTTGCCGGAACAAGTTGCCAACAAGGTGGCCAGGGAGAATTTTCTGGCTGTGTTGCCCAAGCAATAGTATTTCGCCTGTGCCGGCCTTTTCGCGGGTAAACCCGCTCCCACAGGTACAGCGCCGGTTTCAAGAGCAGCGCAGTCCCTGTGGGAGCGGGTTTACCCGCGAAAGGGCCGGTATAGGCGACACAAATGAAAACGCCCCGAACCAGTCGGGGCGTTTTCGTCTACTGCATCAGCGTCTTACTTGCCAGTCCAGCGCTTGAGCACCAGGGTAGCGTTGGTGCCGCCGAAGCCGAAGCTGTTGCTCATGACCGTGTCGATCTTGGCGTTTTCTTCGGTCTTGCGCAGGATCGGCAGGTCGGCGACCTCCGGGTCCAGCTCGTCGATGTTGGCGGAGCCGGCGATGAAGTTGTTTTCCATCATCAGCAGGCAGTAGATCGCCTCGTGCACGCCGGCGGCGCCCAGCGAGTGGCCCGACAGGCTCTTGGTCGAGCTGATCTTCGGCGCGTTGGCACCGAATACTTCGCGAACGCCCTTGATCTCGGCAACGTCGCCGACCGGGGTCGAGGTGCCGTGGGTGTTCAGGTAGTCGATCGGGGTGTCGACAGTGGACAGCGCCTGCTGCATGCAGCGGATGGCACCTTCGCCGCTTGGAGCGACCATGTCGTAACCGTCGGAAGTGGCGCCGTAGCCGACGATTTCGGCGTAGATCTTGGCGCCGCGGGCCAGCGCGTGTTCCAGCTCCTCGACCACTACCATGCCGCCACCACCGGCGATGACGAAGCCGTCACGGTCGGCGTCGTAGGCGCGCGAGGCCAGTTCCGGGGTCTCGTTGCGCTTGGTCGACAGTGCACCCATGGCGTCGAACAGGAACGACTGGCTCCAGTGCTCTTCTTCACCGCCACCGGCGAAGACGATGTCCTGCTTGCCCCACTGGATCTGCTCCAGCGCGGTGCCGATGCAGTGTGCCGAAGTGGCGCAGGCCGACGAGATCGAGTAGTTGATGCCCTTGATCTTGAACGGGGTGGCCAGGCACGCCGAAACGGTGCTGCCCATGGTGCGGGTTACGCGGTACGGGCCGACACGCTTGACGCCTTTCTCGCGCAGGGTGTCCAGCGCTTCCATCTGGTTCAGGGTCGAGGCGCCGCCGGAGCCGGCCACCAGGCCGGTACGCGGGTTGGAAACCTGTTCTTCGGTCAGGCCGGCGTCCTTGATCGCGTCCTGCATCGCCAGGTAGGCGTAGGCAGCGGCATGGCCGACGAAGCGGTAGACCTTGCGGTCGATCAGTTCTTCGAGGTTGAGGTCGATGGACCCGGAAACCTGGCTACGCAGCCCCATTTCCTTGTATTCCGGGTTGTAACGGATACCCGGACGGCTGTTGCGCAGGTTTTCGGTGACGGTAGCTTTGTCATTGCCCAGGCACGATACGATGCCCAGACCAGTGATAACGACGCGGCGCATGCGAATAACCCTTAGAAATTGTCAGTGGAGGTGAACACGCCGACCCGCAGGCCTTCGGCAGTGTAGATCTCGCGGCCGTCGACGCTGACCGAGCCATCGGCGATGGCCATGTTCAGCTTGCCCTTCAGGACGCGCTTGATGTGGATGTTGTAAGTGACCTTCCTGGCCTGCGGCAGTACCTGGCCAAAGAACTTCACCTCGCCCGAACCCAGGGCGCGGCCGCGGCCCGGCAGGCCCTGCCAGCCGAGGAAGAAACCGACCAGCTGCCACATGGCGTCGAGGCCCAGGCAGCCCGGCATTACCGGGTCGCCTTCGAAGTGGCAGGCGAAGAACCACAGGTCCGGGGTGATATCCAGCTCGGCGACCAATTCACCTTTGCCGTACTTGCCGCCTTCTTCGCTGATATGGGTGATGCGATCGACCATCAGCATGTTCGGCGCGGGCAGTTGCGCATTACCTGGGCCGAACAGCTCACCGCGACTGCAGCGCAGCAGGTCTTCCCGAGTAAAGGCGTGTTGTTTGGTCATGCGAGCTCCTCAATAACCCCCTGTGGCAGGGGATGAATCTTCCCGGCCGGCCCGAAAACCAACTGCTTCGGGGCGGCAGCCTACAGGTAGACTATTGCGTTGTGGTGAAAGTCACAGTGCGCCTGGTGAAAGAAGTACAGGTGTGCACTGAAACGTCTATTTTCAGGTCCGTTGAAGGTCCTGTCCAGTGTTTAAGACTGCCGCACTTTAGCATTTATCGCCAGTCGCGGTTGTCCGACCGGGCAGCCAGCGCTGCAGTACCTGCTGCAGTTCGGTGCGGCGCAAGGGTTTGCTCAGGTAGTCGTCCATCCCGGCTGCCATGCAGCGCTCGCGGTCGCCCTGCAAGGCGTTGGCGGTCAGGGCGATGATCGGTAGCGCGACGCCGTTGGGCAGCTGGCGGATGCGCCGGGTGGCCTCATAGCCGTCCAGGTGCGGCAGGCGACAGTCCATCAGTACGGCGGCAAAGCGCTGCCGGCTGACCCGCTCGACCGCCTCCAGGCCGTCCTCGGCGGTGCATACCGCCAGCCCCAGGCTGCGCAGCATGGCGGCGATGACGCTCTGGTTGACCTGGTTGTCCTCCACCAGCAGCACCTGGTCGTGGTCGCCAACCGCGGGTTGTGTATCGGCAGGCTGCGCCAGCGCGGCCGCGGCAGGGCCGGCCAGGGCCAAGGGCATTTCCAGGGTAAAGGTCGAGCCAAGGCCTTCACGGCTTTCGCCGCGCAGCTTGCCACCCATGCGTTCGGCCAGGGTGCGGGCGATCGACAGCCCCAGCCCGGTGCCGCCATAGCGGCGGGAAATCGAGCTGTCGGCCTGCTGGAAGGCCACGAACATCATTTCCAGGCGTTCGCTGTCGATGCCGATGCCGGTGTCACGCACGCTGCAGGTGAGCCAGATCAGTTGCCGGTCGAGCACCTGCCAGTGCGCCTCGACCTGCACCTGCCCGCGTTCGGTGAACTTCAGTGCGTTGCCGACCAGGTTCAGCAGGATCTGGCGGATGCGCGTGGGGTCGCCGTTGACCTGCAAGTGCTCGATCCCGACCGGTAGTTGCAGGTGCAGGCCGAGGCCGCGTTGCTGGGCGCTGTGCTGGAACGACAGGACGCTGCTGGTGATCAGCTCGCCGAGGTTGAAGTCGATGTGTTCCAGCTGCAGCGCGGTACGCTCGATGCGCGAGAAGTCGAGGATGTCATTGATGACCTTGAGCAGGTGCCCGGTGGACTCGCTGGCCACCGCGGCGTACTCGGCCTGTTCGGTGTTCAGCGGTGTGGTTTCCAGCAGCTGCAGCATGCCCAGCACGCCATTCATCGGGGTGCGCAGCTCGTGGCTCATCATTGCCAGGAAGTCCGACTTGGCGCGGTTGGCCTGCTCGGCCTCCTCGCGGGCCTGGATCAGCTCGGCAATCGCCTGTTTCTGCTCGTCGCTGGCCTGCTCCAGGGCGTGCGCCAGGTTGTTGATATGGCGTGCCAGGTGGCCCAGCTCGCTGTCGTCGACCACCGGCAACAACCTGTCGTACTCGCCCTGCTGGATGGCCTTGACCGCATGGCCCATGTCGCTGATCGGCTTGGCCAGGCTGAGGGCCAGGCGGCGCGCCAGGAGGAAGGTGAACAACAGGGCGAACAGCGCGAGGATGCCGGCCTTGATCACGATTTCCTGCTGGCGCTGGCTGAAGGCGTCATCGGACATGCCGACGATCACCCGGCCGAGGTAGTCGTCGCCGATGGCCGGGGCGGTTGCCTTGCCCTGTTGCAGGAAGTCACTGTCCAGGCGGATCTGCTGCAGGCGGATGGGCGCCTGGAACACTTCGACACGCTGCGCGCGGTTGGCGCTTTCGTCGGACTGCTCGACGTACACCAGAATGTGGTTGCGGCTGTCCTGCACTTCGAGGAAGCGCACGTGGGGAATGCTCAGGGTGGCGCGCATCAGGCCCTCGAGCACCTCGTTGTTGCCGGAGATCACCCCGTACTCCGAGGCCGGCGCCAACTGGTTGGCGATCAGTTGCCCGGTGTGGTTCAGCTCCTGGCGCAGGTCCTGGATGCGGACGAAGGTAAAGAAGCTGATCAGCAGCAGGGTCAGCAACAGGGCAGGGCCGAGGCTGATGATCTGGGTGCGGGTGTGGATGTCCCAGCTCAGGCGCTTGCTCATGGGGTGGGTTCTCCTTCGGCCAGGGCCTTGGCGGCGGCGTTCGGATCGATCGGTTCAAGGCCCAGGGCGCGTGCCACCTGCTGGTTGCCGCTGACGCCGTAGCGTGCCGGATACAAGCTGCGCGGCCAGCGCGCTGGCGGCTGGTCGAGCAACTGGTCGAGTACTGCCAGCCAGTCGTCCTGGTCGCTGAAGGTGCTGGCCAGGGCGCCGGCGCGGACGAACCCGGCGTTCGGGCCGATCAGCGCCATCTGCCGGCCATAGCTGCTCAGCAGCAGGTTCTTGGCGGTCTTGGAGTTGTACAGGTCAGGGTCATCCAGGCCCAGCAGCACATCGCTGTTGGCCAGCAGGTGCTGCAGCGGCCGGCTGTCACGCGGGTCGGGCCAGTCCTGGGCAATGATCTCCAGACCCAGCGGGCGGGCGGCAAGGCGCAGCTCTTCGAGCAGGAAACCGCTGTGCTCGCCGTACAGCACGCCAATGCGCTGGGCCTGTGGCAGCAGGTAGCGCGCCAGGCGCAGTTGCCGGCCCAGCGGTGGGTCGCTCCATAACAACGTGAGGAACGCTGGCAGCGACTTTCCCAGGCGCTGTGCAGCCTGTACTCGGCTGACCCGCATGGCCAGGGCTGGCGGGCCGGTGTTTTCACCCAGGCGCCATTCCAGCGCGGCGTTGTCCAGCAGGATCAGGCGCAGGTCGCTTTTGAGCAGGCCGGGGCGTGGCAGGTCGGCGGTGGTCTGGAAGTGCACATGATCGTGCGGGCGACGGCTTTCCAGTGCCGCGACGAAGCTGCGGATGCCGGGCTGGTCCTCTGCGCCGACCAGCACGATTTCGCTGGCGGACAGCGGCCCCAACGGCCACAGGCACAGCAGCAACAGGCGCAGCAACAGGGCCATCAGAACTCCAGCTCCGCGCTGACGCTCAGGCGGTGGCGGCTGTCGTAGCGGTTCTGGATCGCCGTGGTCGGCTCATCGTCCAGGCGCTGTTGCCACAGCGCCGCCAGTTCAAGGGTACTGCCGCGCACCCGGAAGCGTTTGGCCAGGCGCAGGTCGAGGCGTTCATAACGGTACTGGTTGAGCGCATCGTCGCCATAGTAGAACAGCGCGCTAGACCAGCCATCGCCCCATTCGCGCATCCACCCGGCCGAACCGCTGTTGCGGGCGCTGAGGCGGCGGTCGTCGGGGTTGCTGGCCCACGCATCCACGTAGGCATAGGTCAGGCGCAGGCGGTCGCGCAGGGTCAGGCGCCAGTCCAGTTGTGCCTCGCTACCGCTGAAGCGGGCCTTGTTGGCGTTGCTGGCGATGAACTGGTTGTTCTTCAGGGGCTCGCTGATCATTCCGGTGATCTCGTCGTAGAACAGCTTCACATCCATGCTCAGGCCGATGTCGCTGAAGTAACCGTTGTAGCCTACCTCGCGCGAGCGCATGCGCTCCTGCTCGAGGTCGCCCGGGCCACGGGTCTTGACGAAGTACTCGCCGTTTTGCAGGCCGAACGCATTGGGGCTGAGGTTCTTGACCGTGTAGCTCCAGTTGACGTTGTTCTCGAACATGTCGGGCGAACGCACGGCCTCGGAATACACCGCGCGCAAGCCATGGCGCGGGTTGATCAGGTAGTTGACCGCCACCCGCGGCGTCAGCGAGCTGCCCGACAGGCGCGAGTCTTCGAACATGGTGCCGCCCTGCAGGATCCAGTGCTCGTCGGCGCGCCACTCCAACTGGCCGAACAGGCGCCAGGTCTGGTCGTCGATGCTGCCATTGAAGTAGGTCTGCGAGTCGGCACGATCGTAGCGGTAATTCATGCCGCTGAGCAGGCGCAGGCTGTCGGTCAGGCTCAGGGTGTCCTGGATTTCCAGGTCGTAGCGGGTTTCCCGCGTGCTCTGGTCGACATCGCCGCAGACCTGCTGGTTGCCACCGTTCGCCCATTGCTGCTGAACCTTCTCCAGCAGCCCTTTCATGACCGGGTCGTCGGTCGAAAGTGGCGCACCGGTAGCAATGCCGCGTGCCACTTTTTCGGCGAAGTCAGGGTTGATCTGCCAGAGCTGGGTCAATTCCGGGCTGAACGACTGCAAGGCGTCGCAGGCCCGCCAGACCTGCTGACGGTCGAAGTGCTGGGCCGAGCCCTGGACATACAGGCTGTGCTCGGAGCTGAAGTCTTTGGTCCAGCGTACCGAGCCAGCGTAGTCCTTGGCATTGACGTCGGCGTCGTTGCCCGCCTCGTATTTCTTGAACACCGGCTGGTAGGTGTATGGCCGCTGGTTGCTGCCTTCCTTCGCTGCCAGTTGCCATTCCAGAGTCTGGTCGTGTGCCAGGCTGTGGCTGGCATTGAGGTTGAAGCGGGTCAGCCGGCGGCTGTCACGGTAGTCCTGGCCAAACTGGTTTTCATCGAAACCGTCGTCCTGCTGGCCGGACAGCGACAGGCGCATGTCGCCACCGTCCCAGCCGAAGCCGTGGCTGGCGTAGAAGTCGTTGATGCCGTCCTCGCCGCGAGTGGTCTTCAGCCGCGTGCCATGGCTGTCGGCGGGGTTGCGGGTGAGGATGTTGACCACCGCCATCAGCGCATTGGCGCCATAGCTGACCGTGTTGGGGCCGCGAAACACCTCGATGCGCTCGATGTCTTCCATGGCCAGCGGGATATCGCTCCAGTCCACCGTGGCCAGGCCTGCGCGGTACACCGAGCGGCCGTCGATCAGTACCTGCATGCGCCGGGCGTCATTGACGTTGCTGCCGTGGTAGTTGACCGTCGGCTGGTTGCCGGCGCCGTAGCCGATCATCATGCCCGGCACCAGGCGCAGCAGCTCGGGGATGTCGCGGGCGCCGCTGGCGCGGATCAGCTCGCTGTCGAGCACGGTCATGCTGCCCGGCACTGCCGCGGGGGATTGTTTCAGGCGTGTGGCGGTCAGCACCTGTGGCAGGTCGGTGTTGTCGATGAACAGATCGTCGGCCACGGCCGGGCCACCGAGCAGGGCAGTCAGCAGGAGCAGGCGCGGATACGGGGGCGTGCCAGGGAACACAAAGCTGCCTTGTTTCAGGATTGAAACAGGCATGGTAACTGACCCGGCGGGTTTTGCCAGTGGGCTGTGGGGGGCTTGGGAAGGTGGTTGGGGCGGGGGGCATGTCTTGAAGGTTTCAGCGCCTATGCGATCGAGCGCCAAATAACCCAAGGCGAACCCGAAAAACCCCACCACTGGTTCTGTAGCAGACGACCCGTATAATGTTCAGGTCGCCACTTAACTTAATGGCTCTAACGGATTGATTATGACTGAACAGCAACCTGTTGCGGTTCTGGGAGGCGGCAGCTTCGGCACCGCCGTGGCGAACCTGCTGGCCGAAAATGGCGTGCCAGTGCGCCAATGGATGCGTGACCCCGAGCAGGCCGAAGCCATGCGCGTCAATCGCGAGAACCCGCGCTACCTCAAGGGTATTCGCCTGCACGATGGCGTCGAGCCGGTCAACGACCTGCTGGCGACCTTGCAGGCCAGCGACCTGATCTTCGTCGCCCTGCCGTCGAGTGCCCTGCGCAGCGTGCTGGCGCCCCACGCCGAGCTGCTGCGCGGCAAGGGCCTGGTCAGCCTGACCAAGGGCATCGAAGCGCAAAGCTTCAAGCTGATGAGCCAGATCCTCGAAGAAATTGCCCCCGAAGCCCGCATCGGGGTCCTGTCCGGGCCCAACCTGGCTCGCGAGATCGCCGAGCACGCGCTGACCGCCACGGTGGTCGCCAGCGAAGACGAAAAACTCTGCCAGCAGGTGCAGGCCGTGCTGCACGGGCGTACCTTCCGGGTCTACGCCAGCAGTGACCGCTTCGGCGTCGAACTGGGCGGCGCGCTGAAGAACGTCTACGCCATCATCGCCGGCATGGCAGTGGCGCTGGGCATGGGCGAGAACACCAAGAGCATGTTGATCACCCGTGCGCTGGCCGAAATGACCCGCTTTGCCGTCAGCCAGGGGGCCAACCCCATGACCTTCCTCGGCCTGGCCGGTGTCGGTGACCTGATCGTCACCTGCTCCTCGCCCAAGAGCCGCAACTATCAGGTCGGCCACGCCCTGGGCCAGGGCCTGACTCTGGAAGAGGCAGTCAGCCGCCTGGGCGAAGTGGCCGAAGGGGTCAACACCCTCAAGGTCCTCAAGGCCAAGGCCCAGGAAGTGCAGGTTTACATGCCGCTGGTGGCCGGCCTGCATGCGATCCTGTTCGAAGGGCGCACCCTGAACCAGGTCATCGAGCACCTGATGCGCGCCGAGCCCAAGACCGACGTCGACTTCATTTCCATCAGTGGTTTCAACTGAGCCGAACAGAGCAAGGAGCGATACATGAACGATACCCCTGAGCATGCCCAGCGTGAGTCGATCATCCTGCGGGTGCTATGGATGCTGGTATTCCTGGTGGTGTGGCAACTGGCCGAACTGCTGCTAGGCGGCCTGGTGCTGGTGCAGCTCATCTACCGCCTGATCTACGGCGCACCCAGCGCCAGCCTGATGAACTTCGGCGATAGCCTGAGCCAGTACCTGGCCCAGATCGGCCGCTTCGGTACCTTCCACACCGACAGCAAGCCATGGCCCTTCGCCGACTGGCCTGCCCCGCGTGCGCCAGAAGGCGAGGCACCGCATGCAGTAGGCCCAGCGCCGCACCCGGTGCGCGACGAAGAGCCCAAGCTGTGAAGTTGTGGGTGCTGCGCCACGGCGAGGCAGAGCCGCGGGCCAATACCGACGCTGAGCGGCGCCTGACTGCCCATGGTCGCGAGCAGGTGCTGCACAGTGCGGCGCACCTGCTTGGTCAGCCGCTGCAAGCGATCATTGCCAGCCCGTACGTACGGGCTCAGCAAACCGCCGCGCTGGTGCATGACACCCTGGGCTTCACCCAGCCGGTGCGCACCGTGCCCTGGCTCACGCCCGAAAGCAATGTGCAGCAGGTTATCGGTGAGATCGAACGGTTGGGGCTGGAGCATGTGCTGCTGGTCAGTCACCAACCACTGGTGGGGGCGCTGGTGGGCATGCTGCAGCACGGCCACGGCCAACAGCCCGCGGCCTTGAGCACTGCCAGCCTGGCGCAACTGCAGGGGGACTGGCCGCTGGCGGGCCTGATGACTTTGCTGGCCCTTCATCACGGCCCTTGAATGCGTGGCAACTGGCATTTTTGTCAGTTGTCGGGCTGATCCCCGGGTTGCTACGTTACATGAAGATGACAAGCGTTTGGTCAACCAGGGAAGCAAAGCATGGATGGGCGGCGGTTGGAGCTTGTGAGTTCCTTGGACTTGCAAGGCACGGTCGACAAGGTGCTTGACGACACGATGCTGGACTTTGCCCAGTACAGCCTTCTGCGTGAAGCTGCTGACGCCAAGCTTTACCACCTGCTGAGCAAGGTGTGTGGCGAGGGCGCCCAGGTGACTGGGCTCAGCCAGCAAGGCGCGGAAGACCTGCGCAAGCTGCAGGACGCCTGCGTGCGCGTGGCGCATTTGCTGCAAAGCAGTTGCCTGGCACTGCGCCGCCTGGAGCTGAGCTATCAGGACAAGCGCTTGGCGTGTGAGGCGCTGCAAGGTCAACTGGCCTATATGCAGGCCTGCCTGCGCCGTTCGCTGGCCAGCTTCGACAGCTTGGCGTGACCTGATCGCCCTTGGCGATGACCTTTACAGACGTTGCCGATTATCGAGCGAGTGCCGACAATAGGCCATCATCCCTTGGCCTGGACCCGTCGCCATGTCGCAGCAGATTTTCTTCGCCCATGCCAACGGCTTTCCGTCGGCCACGTATGGCAAGCTGTTCGCGGCCCTGGCGCCGGACTACCAGGTACATCATCTGCCCCAGCATGCCCACGACCCACGCTTCCCGGTGAACGAAAACTGGCAGAACCTGGTCGACGAACTGTTGCACCACCTGGCGCGGCAGGGCCAGCCCGTCTGGGGTGTCGGGCACTCCCTCGGCGGGGTTTTGCACTTGCATGCGGCATTGCGATGCCCTGAGTACTACCGCGGCGTGGTCATGCTCGACTCACCGGTACTGACCCGCGCCGACCAGTGGCTGCTGCGTACTGCCAAGCGCTTTGGCTTCATAGACCGCATAACCCCGGCAGGCCGCACCATCGGCCGGCGCGAAGCCTTCGCCGATCGTGACAGCGCGCGCGCCTATTTTGCCAGCAAGTCGCTGTTCCGCCACTTCGACCCGGATTGCCTGGAGGCTTACCTGGAACATGGATTGCAAACAGGCGAGGAGGGGTTGCGCCTGCGCTTCGACCCGGCCACCGAGATCAGCATCTACCGCAGCATCCCGCACGCCAGCCCGGCGCCGGCGCGCCAGTTGCAGGTGCCGCTGGCGATGGTGCGTGGCCAGCGCAGCAACGTCATCCGCCGGCACCATGCACTCGCGGTGCGCGGCATGCCTCGCGGCGAATACCACAGTGTGCCGGGCGGGCACATGTTCCCGCTGGAGCGGCCGACCGACACGGCCAGTCTGATCAAAGGGCTGTGCGACCGCTGGAGCCAGGCATGAGCGCCTGCAGTTCCAGTGGCAAACATCTGTCTAAATGGTCCCCGTCCATGCAACGGCCAGCCTGTAGCGGGTTTGCGTGCACCACTCACTCCGAAAGATAAGCGCCCGGTGCCATGCACCGGGCGTTTTGTGATATTCCAGCCATTGCCCGCTGACTTTGCAGTACGCACAATTAGCCTTTGTTTTTCCTTGGCTATGGCCATGCCGCAACGGTTATTCATCGCCCACGCCCTCGGCTTTACACCCCTCACGTATGGCTAGTGGATCAGCTATTGCACCCTGTTGAGCATAGGAGCCAAGCATGAGCGCCCATGTTGATGAAGTCCGCCTGAGTCTGGGCCATATTGAATTGGCTGCGCACCTGTTCGGTCCTGCCGATGGCCTGCCCGTGATTGCCCTGCACGGTTGGCTGGACAACGCCAACAGTTTTGCCCGCCTGGCACCCTTGCTGAACGGCTTGCGCATCGTCGCGCTGGACCTGGCCGGGCATGGCTATTCCGAACACCGACCAATGGGGGCAGGTTACTCGTTGCCCGACTATGCCCATGACGTTCTGCAGGTTGCCGAGCAACTGGGCTGGAGAAAATTCGCCCTGCTTGGGCATTCGCTTGGCGCGATTATTTCAGTGCAGTTGGCGGGGGCGCTGCCGGATCGGGTCAGCCACCTGGCCTTGATCGATGGCGTCATCCCACCGACAGGCGACGACCCTGATGCCGGAGAGCGTTTAGGCATGGCCCTGCAGGCCCAACTGCGCTTGAACGGCAAGCGCAAAACGGTTTACCCGACCGTGGAGGAGGGCGTGCAGGCACGCATGAAAGGCATGGTCGCGGTTAGTCGCGAAGCCGCCGAACTCCTTGCCCAGCGCGGCCTGATGCCGGTGCCGGGCGGCTACAGCTGGCGCAGTGACAGTCGCCTGACCCTGCCATCGCCGATGCGCCTGAGCCAGGCCCAGGCCATGGCCTTCGTGAACCGGGTCAGCTGCCCGGCCTGCCTGGTGGTGGCGGCCGACGGCATGCTGGCACGGCAGGCCGAACTGCTGGCGCAGGTGCCGTTCGAGCAGGTGGTGTTGCCGGGTGGTCATCATTTGCATCTCAACCATGACCACAGTGCAGCCAGCGTGGCCGCGACACTCAATCGTTTTTTCGTGGATGCCTGTGTCGTCGATGGGGTTGGAAAGTAGACGTCGACCAGCACATGGTAGTAGGCGTCTCCAGGGGCGGTTCCTGCTTTATTGCTGATCCAGTGATAGCCATTGCCCGACCATGTGCCTGGGCGTCGGTTGAGGTATTCCTTGGCCACCGTGAACGCATAACTGCCACGGTCGAGGTCGTCCTGATCGACTGTGTGGCGATCCTCGGTATAGGAGCCTTCGATGGGGTGGGCGGGGTCAAGCGCAGGGTCATCGCCTGCCCCCATGTGCCCACGGAATTTGAATTCGATGATGTCGCCCACCGCCGCATTTAGGTAGTCAAGCTTGATCTCGTAGGGTGTGCCGTCGATCGCGGCGGCGTTGTTGATGGTATTGAACTGGTTTTTCTCCGGAAAGTCGCCGGGCGGCAATGGGGCGCCGCCGCCTGGCAACTCGGTACCATCCACCACCAGGAAGTTCTGCGGTCGCGAGTAGGCTGTATTGCTCGAGCCCGGATGGCCCGGCAAGTCGCGAGTCACGTTATAGCTCAGCACCTTGGTGCCTTGGCCTGCCATCTTGATCTGCGCGCTGGTGATCGGCAGTTTCAATGCCTGCTTGGCAATGACGTCGTTGGGCAGAATTACATAGGGCAAGGTGATACTCGCCCACAAGGCTTCGAGTCGGTCATCCTGCAGGAAAACTTCTTCACCGTTCTCGCCGAACCATTCGATGATCACTTCGGCCGGCAACTCCTGGTCGGCCAACGAAATAACATTGGGCACGCCGCTGTCACCCAGAGCTACCGGCAGCTTGAGGTTTTCATGTTCGGGCGTCTCTGGGTCCGGATCAGGTCCGCCCGGCAGGGTGATATCGACCTCTATTTGCTTATCCGGTGAATCACCCAGCGAAACCCCTGCGCGCCACAGATCGTAGTCAACCAGCAGTGTGCCGTTGCCGGCCGCCTGAACGATGCGATAGGGCACATCTTCCCTCAGCAATGGATTGCCTTCCGGGTCGGTAATGGTTCGCGCAGGCAGATGTTGGCTGCCCCAATGGATGATGATCTGATCACCCGGCATGATGCCCGTCATGGCGGGAATGATGACTTGCACCGGGGCACGGGCAGCCTCCTCATCGATCAGGCCACGTAGATCATACAGTGGCACTTCCGGGCGCAGGAGGCTCAGGGGAGGATCAAGGTGGATTGCAATGATGGGGCTGTCGAAACTGTCGCTGCCCTCGTTGCCAGCGCGGTCCTTGAGGAAATAGTGGGCAACGCAATTGACCTGGCCCAATGCACGGAAGTCATCGCCCGTGAATATCAGTTCTATTTTCGGTAGGAGAAGGTCGGCTGCACTGATGACTTTGTGTCCAATTTCTGCAGCTGTTTCGCTGTCGGACTTGGCCGAGGGCTGCAGGTAGTACCAGACTTCGTCCGCTTCGCGAATATCAGGCCAACGTGCGATCGTGCTGACGACTTTCCCCCCGTTGTTGTCCAGGTAAGCCTCGGTGACCCCATTGTCCAGAATCTCTTGAGGAAACTGTATGGCAGCCGGGCGCAATCCCAGGTTGGGTGCAATGTTGTCCAGGTCGAGCTCGGTTCTGAACGATTCGTCAGTACCACCTGTCGTCTGCACGGTGTAATACAGTTCGTCCAGAGCACCTGACAAAAGGTCTATCTGGCTGATCTGGAACGGCATGGGAAATTGAGATGGGTCGGGGTCAAAGACCGTCTCCCTGAGTACCTCTACCTTCTTCCAGTAGAAAACCACCTCATTGACCGCTGCGGGAGCGGCCCACAGCGAGTCGATGGTGACTTTCAGTGGTTCCGTGCGTTTTATGACCGGCAGCAGAAACGCTGTGTCGCCTGTGAGTGGAGGCAGCGCATCGGGTAGAGACGGGGCGACCAGAACAGGTGCGATGCGCGCTGGGTTCGACATGGTTTAATCCTTGATCGTGATGGGCGCATCACCAGAAATAGCGCGCGCCCAGATTAAAGCCGTAGGGCTGTTCGATATGCTCGCCATTGCTGTAGTCGAAGTCGGCATGCAGCTGGAAGCTACGCGACAGCTGCACCGCCACCCCCACGCCCAACTCTGCCCGTGAGCCGGACAAGTCGTTGTTGAACACGTTGTCGTTCACCCGGGCCTTGTTGTTTTGGGCGAATTCGTGGGCATAGGCTGCCTTTACATAGGGTTGCAGGCTGCGGCCGTTGTCCAGCTCGAAGCGCCGGCCAGCGGTGGCGCCAAGCTTGCCGAGATAGGAGCGGGTCTGATCGCCTTCAGTTTGCAGGCCATTGCTCAGGGCATAATCCTGGGACTGGATGAACACGGCCGACAGCTGGGCATAGGGCTCGAGGAAATACCCTTGATCGAGCTTGATGTGGCGACCGAACTCGACCGTGGTGCCCAGGCCATGGTTGTCATAGTCGCCTTTGGCACGCTGGCCATCGCTGAAAGCGACCTTGGCGTTGTTCTGATAGCGGTTGAACTTGAGCAGGGCGTCGAAGTAATAGCCGCTCTGCGCGTCCAGCCAGGTGGTATAGGCACCGGCGTAGTAGCTGTCGATGGAACCGGTGGTGCCGCGGGTGAGATCCAGGTCCGAACGGCTGTGACCCGCGAGCATGCCAATCAGCCATTGGCCATCGCCAAACGGCAGGGGGGCATCGGCGCCGAAGGTAATACCGTTCTGATTCTGGCTGTAGCCGACTCCGGAAGCATCGGCAACGTTGTATTTACTGCCGTAGGTGCGCATCCACACACCCGCTTGGCGACCTTCGCTATAGCGCAATTCACCCATGCGACTGCGCAGTGAGGCCAGCTCGCCATACCATACGGTCGGGGCCGTGTTGAACAATGCCATGGCGGCGCGAGTGCCTGGGCCGACGCTGCGGCTGCTGCCGTCGAGATACCAGTCCTGGCCGTTCGCGTCTTTAACCAGTTTATAGGACCATGCACCCAGGTCAGCGGTACCCCCCACCAACGCAAATTCGGCATCCCCTGTTTCAGCATGAATCACATGCAGGCTGACGTCGCTTGCGGGATCGAGGCCGGTGCTGCGGACCATCAGTTCGTGATTGCCGGTTGCCTGGCCACTGATCGTGAGAAAGCTGGTGTTCTGAACCGAGAAATCGGCAGAGGTGACAAAGCGGCCGTTACCCGAAAGATTCTCCACCGACAATTGGTAGAACTCGCCAGCATTGCCGAGGCTGACCACCCCGTTGGCCAGTGCAAGATCCTTGACGGAGCTGTCTGCGGTCATCTGCCAGTGGCCTGTATCAACCGTCAACTTTGTTACATTGTCGAGGCTGCCAATCAGGTTGGCGTTGTTGCGCAGGGTGAGGTTGGTGGTGCTGCCGGCTTCGTTGCGGATGTCACCTTCCATCGCCGCACCGTTGAAATCCAGGTCGGCGAGGCTATTGCCGGTGACCGAAATATCCCCCTTGAGCACAGCATTGGCGACACTCACGCTGGCCTGAGAGGCCTCGCTGACCTCCAGCATCAAACCGTCGTGGCCACTGAGGGTTGCGCCGTTGAGTATTTCGATGGTGGCGTTGGTGCCGCTGCCGACCTTTATCGCCGAGCCGTTGCGGCCCACCACGGCAGTGCCGTCCAGGGTCAGTTTGCTATCGTTGGCATCGCCGCGGCCTTTGCCGAACGAGACGCCATGCTGGCCTCCCTCGATGCGCCCGCCACTGGCGGTTGCTGACGCAGCTTCAAGGGTCAGGCCGACACCCTTGTCGTCGCGTGTGTCGACGGAGGTGTTGATCAGTTCCAGTGTGCTGCGGTCAGTGACGTAGATGCCTTCGTCGGCACCGAGAACAGTGCTGTCGACCAGGCGCGCATTTGAAACGGTGCCATCAAAGCTGGTGGTCACCGCTAAAGCGGCACCTGTGGCGCCTACATTGGTCAATGTCGAGCCGTTGACGAGCGCGTTGCTGGCGGAAAGGTTCAACGCTTGCGTGAACAGGCCATCGCCCGTCAACTGAGCGTTATTGAGATTCACCTGTGAACCGATGGCGGTGACTCGGCCAGATTGGGCATTATTGATGTTGAGGGTCGAGTTATTGGCTGCGGCGCTGAGGATACTGCCTGAGTTGACGGTCAGTTCCGAACCATTGAGCAGGGTATAACTGTCCGCAGGGGTGCCATCGGGTAGTGTGCGTGTTTCCTTGTCCAGCACCTGATTGGCGAGTGCTGGCCACGCTACTGTGGCCAAGCAGGCAACTAGGGTAGATCTGGCGATATTGCTGTATTCAGGATGGCGAAGTACCGACATCGTGCGCTCCCCTTTGGGTAATAGGAGAGGGGTAACGAACAGTTATGACCGCTCGCCGACCCCCGTCACAAAAGACGTAGATTGCTAGAGCTTGCCTTCTTGTTCTGTAGGATTATTCTGATGAGGCTGCGGTTTTTAACCAAACGCAGTCTCATCGCTGCTGCCTTATCGCTTGGCTACCACACTGCAAATATCAGCATCGGTACATTTGCATCCACTTGGCGTGGTGTAGGACGGGTAGACGAATATTTCTTCCGAGGGCGCGTTGGCCCCGGAAACTTTGGTCAGGTGATACCAGGCCACCATGATCCCCTCGGCGTCTGCCACCTTGTCGAGAAAGTCCTGGAATGGAATGCGATGTTCGAAGCCTTGGGCAGCCTGCTCTGCCGTGAGGATGAAATCCTGGCTGCCCTTGGTATCAGGAATGACTGTATCGTCAGCTTCGGATACACGGCCCTCCCAATGCACGGTCACAGTATCTTTGTCGGTGAAGTTCACCGCGTCGCCTTCTACTTTGAAGCGTGCCCCTTCCCAGATCTTTTCGCCGCAGCCGATGGAGTTGAAGGGGGGGCGTACTTTATCCGGGAAGGTTGGCGGGGTGAGTGCGCCCAACTCGAAGGTATCAACTTTGACATTCGTCGCTACCGTGACAGGGACGTTCCCCGGCGGCACATCCAGGTCGCCGGAAGTCAGGCTCATCTGCACAGGCATAGCCGGGTTATCGCCGTGTTCCTCGACTACCGAATACGGAACTGTAATGCTGAATTCGGTTTCTTCGCCTCCCGTCACGGTGTATGTGGCGCCGGTTGGCTTCCCGTTCCATACCACTTCGAGCACATCATCGGCAGGCAGCGCAGGCGACAAGAGGGGCAAGGTCACTGTAACAGGCAGGTTTTTATCGGCCACCCGGATCTCGTTGTCGACCGGGTCCGTGCCGCCGCCACGCACCGTCACGGTGCCCAGTGCCGGGTTTTCCGGGCCTGGGTCAGGGTTCTCCGGGCCAGGGATCACCAGGTTGACCGAGGTCGACACTGAGCTGGCAGGGTCGTAAGTCAGCAACCCGCGCACCACGGAATATGTGACAACCACATCTTTCGGGCCTTCGCCGGCGGAATCGCCCTCTGCAATCAGAATTGGATAGCCCAATACGCTGGACTCGATTGGCCAAGAGGGCAGTGCCCCGACCGTGACACGATCAAAGATCCGATTGCCCCATTTGAAAACCACCACGTCTGTAGGTTGATGGTTTTGGAATTGCGGGGCTTGTACGGTAACGCCGAGAATGGCGTCGGCACGATCGATCAGGGCCGGGGCCTCGGCCGCCAGAGGGATAACGGCAAGCTGAAGCCCGCTGGGCTCTGGCAGGAAGGCCATCTGCACGCTGGTGACTAGAGGTCGCTTGGTTTGGTTGCCAGCGCGGGACATCGCCAGGTAGGAAAGTTCTACGGTACCGTCGGAGAACAGCGGGTCATTGTTATCGTCGACGAACTGGTTCCTGGGAATGGTGCCAGTCGTTGGCGCAGTTGGGTCAAACCCGGCTACAGGGCGAGCAGGGGTGCGCAGTACTTCAGTTTCTTCTCCCATACCGGGTTTTTTCATGTAGATGATGCAATAGTCGCCAGGGCGGGCATAACTGAATGCAGGAATGCTGAAAGGAAGGCCGCCGTTGTCATCCAGATACTTGAGGTTGATTCTATCGGTTGTGAGCTCCAACTGATCGGGCTCATTATTCCGCTGGGGGTCGTCTCGGTCCACGGTGAACACTGTGTTGTCCGAGTCTTCGAGGGCGCCGCGTGTTTGGATCCTATAGCGGACATTGTAAATTCCTTGAGTTAAAAAGCGGTCAGGGGGGATGTTGAAGTCTAACGGGAATGACGGCATGGTCTCGTAACTGTCGGAATGAACAGGGTTTTCTTCATCGTCATCGACGAAAACCTTAAACTCTGCCGGTACACCGCCCTGCCAGGCCGTTGGAAGGATCGATTTAAGTGGGTCGGACAGCATGGCTGTGGGAATCAAATTGACCTCATTGCCTGCATCATTCGGCAAAGTGTCCGGAAACTCCAGCGCCGGCAGGTTTGCCTGGATGATCGACTTGTTAGCCAGCGTGCGGCGTGAAATTCTACTTTGAATATAAACATCACGCGCTTGCTGCGCGGTCAGCGTGGGAGACTTGCTGTTCATGGGGTGTTCCTTGATTGACTAATAAGTGCCAGGTGGCGGTTGATATCTGCCTTTCATTTATATGCCGCCCCTCAGGGGCTGTAACCTGACAGAATTATCAGGTCCTGGTGGGTTGCTAAAATCGTGAAAGTGTGATCATGAGTAGTCGACGGCAGGTCAGGGATGCAGCGCGGTGCTCTTGTCGCAGACTGTTTCAAACGTCTGATTGGCTATGCTTGACTTGCACCGGACAACTGCCGAGGCTTGGCGGGTTGAACAGGGAGACAACCATGCAACTGCCAGACATCCTGGAGCTTCAACCCGGCGCGCGGCGCCGTATGGGTCGCCGATGAGCGCGCCCGTTTCCATCCGCACGGCTTTCGCCGGCTGCCTCGCACTGGCCAGTCCCTTGCTGTGGGCCGGCAGCCTGCCGGTACCGGTGGACGCCAAGGTGGTCGACCAGCGCCCGGCCGTGGAGCAGGAGCGCGTCTACCCCATGGGCCCGCTGCGCAAGATCAGCGGCCGCCTGCGCGTCGAAGACAAGATAGAAAGCCGCGGCCAGGTCAGCTCGGTCACCTATGAACTACCGGTCGAACGCAGCGCGCGCGAAGCGTTCACCAGTGCCCGCGAAACGCTGCAGCAGGAGGGCGGCTACCCGCTGTTCTGGTGCCAGGGCCGCGATTGCGGCGAGGCCAGCCTGTGGGCCAACGATGTGTTCGCCAATGCCCGCTTGAACGGCGGTGACGAGCAGCAGGCGTTCATCCTCCTGCGCCGCTCGGCCGAGGAGGCCGATACCCTGGTCGCGCTGTACAGCGTCACCCGGGGCAACCGCCGCGCTTACCTGCATGTGGAAGAATTCGTTGCTGGCAGCCCACTGGGCGAAATTCTGCCCACCGCCGCCACGGTGCTGCGCGAAATGCGTGACACCGGCAAACTCGACTACCCGGACCTTGCTGAGCCAAGTGACAGCTGGGTGACTTTGCTGGCGCGCAGCCTGAACCTCGACAGCACCTTACGCGCAAGCCTGAGTGGCGCCCAGGCCGGGGCCTGGCGTGAACAACTGGTCAAGGCTGGCGTGCGTGACGGCCGGCTCGAAGTCGGCACGGCGCCCACCGATGGCCTGCACCTGGAACTGATCCGTTGAGTGAGCGTCACCATGGCCAACAATGACCGCCTGCTGATCCAGATTCTGCTGCTGGCGTTGCTCGGCGCCGCCCTGTGGGTTATGGCGCCATTCATTTCCGCGCTATTGTGGGGGGCTATCCTGGCCTTCGCCAGCTGGCCGCTGATGCGCCTGCTGACGCGTGTGCTGGGTGGGCGCGAAACCCTGGCCGCCAGCCTGCTCACCAGCGCCTGGATCCTGATCGTGGCCCTGCCGCTGGTCTGGCTGGGGTTCAACCTGGCCGACCACATTCGTGATGCCACGGCGTTTGTCCGTGACGTGCAGGTCGATGGCCTGCCCGATGCACCGGCCTGGCTGGGTGGCATCCCGCTGGTGGGCGGACGCCTGGTCAGCTGGTGGCAGTCGCTGGACCAGCAGGGCGCGGCCTTGCTGGCTTCGATCAAGCCGCACCTGGGACAGGTGGGTAACTGGTTGCTGGCGCGCAGTGCGCAAATCGGCAGCGGCGTGCTGGAGCTGACCCTGAGCCTGGTGTTCGTGTTCTTCTTCTATCGCGACGGTCCGCGGTTGTCGGCGTTTGTCCTGCGCTTGCTGCACCGCCTGGTGGGCGAGCGCGGCGAGTACTACCTGGAGCTGGTCGCCGGCACGGTGCAGCGGGTGGTCAACGGCGTGATCGGCACGGCTGCGGCGCAGGCCGTGCTGGCCTTGATCGGCTTCCTGATTGCCGGTGTCCCCGGCGCCATCGTGCTGGGCCTGGTGACCTTCATGCTCAGCCTGATCCCCATGGGGCCGCCCTTGGCCTGGATCCCGGCCACGGCCTGGCTGGTGTGGAAGGGCGATTACGGCATGGCGGTGTTCCTCGGCGTCTGGGGCACCTTTGTCATCAGCGGCGTGGACAACGTGCTGAAGCCGTACCTGATCAGCCGTGGCGGCAACCTGCCGCTGGTGATTGTGCTGCTGGGGGTGTTTGGCGGGTTGATTGCCTTTGGCTTTATCGGGTTGTTCATCGGGCCTACCTTGCTGGCCGTGGGGTATAGCCTGTTGCTGGACTGGAGCCGCAACGCGGTGCAGCAGCCACCTGAGCGGTAAGCCTGTGCCGGCCCTTTCGCGGGTGAACCCGCTCCCACCGGAACTCCACAAGGTCACAGACCTGTGCGGTCCCTGTGGGAGCGGGTTCACCCGCGAAAGGGCCGGCACAGGAAACCCGAGCCGCTGATCTTTACACCTTCTTTATACCCACTCCCGCCCTTCAATCTCGCCCCTTTACGCCCCGCCCCCGGACAATTTCCCCAAAGCGGCCCAAGCCGCACCACGGGGAGAACTACACATGAACGTGCTCGACGGGCTGTCACTGCTGCTGGCAGTGGCATTGGCGTTTTATCTGCTGGTGGCGCTGCTGCGCGCCGATCGCAGCTAGGGAGCGGCCATGCACAGTTACGATTTCGCCTTGCTCCTGGCTTTTTTCGCCATCGTGCTGCTACCGGCACCCTGGCTTGGGCGGTTCTACTACAAGGTCATGGAAGGCCAGCGGACCTGGCTGTCACCTGTGCTCGGCCCGGTCGAGCAAGCCTGCTACCGGCTGGCGGGTGTGCGCAGCAGCCAGGAACAGAACTGGCAGCAGTACAGCCTGGCCCTGCTGGCGTTCAACCTGGCCGGGTTCCTGCTGCTGTTCGCCGTGTTGCTGCTGCAGGGTTACCTGCCATTGAATCCGCAGCACTTGCCCGGCCAGGAATGGTCGCTGGCGTTCAACACCGCCGTCAGCTTCGTCACCAACACCAACTGGCAGGCCTATAGCGGTGAGGCGTCGGTCAGCTACCTGAGCCAGATGCTCGGCCTGACCGTGCAGAACTTCGTCAGCGCCGCCACCGGCCTGGCCGTGCTGGTTGCCCTGTGCCGTGGCATCGCCCGGCGCAGCGCGACGACGCTCGGCAACTTCTGGGTCGACATGACCCGTGCCACCCTCTATGGCCTGCTACCGCTGTGCCTGCTGCTGGCACTGCTGCTGGTGTGGCAGGGTGTGCCGCAGACCCTGGCCGATTACGCCCACGCCGTCACCCTGCAAGGCAGCGAACAGACCATCCCGCTGGGCCCGGCCGCCAGCCAGATCGCCATCAAGCAACTGGGTACCAACGGCGGTGGCTTCTTCGGTGTCAACTCGGCGCACCCGTTCGAGAACCCCACGGCCTGGAGCAACCTGTTTGAGGTGGCGTCGATCATCCTCATTCCGGCGGCGCTGGTGTTCACCTTTGGCCACTACGTGAAGGACCTGCGTCAGAGCCGCGCCATCCTCGCCTGCATGCTGGCCCTGTTCCTGATTGGCGGCAGCACGGCGTTGTGGTCCGAGTATCAGCCCAACCCGGCCCTGGACAGTGCGCAGGTCCAGCACAGCGCGCCGCTGGAGGGCAAGGAAAGCCGCTTCGGCACCACCGGTTCGGTGCTGTGGACGGTGACCACCACCGCCGCCTCCAACGGTTCGGTCAACGCCATGCACGACAGCCTCAACCCCCTTACCGGGATGGTAGCGATGGTCAACATGATGGTCGGCGAGGTGATTTTCGGCGGCGTTGGTGCAGGGCTGTACGGCATGCTGCTGTTCGTGTTGATCGCGGTGTTCCTGGCGGGGCTGATGATTGGCCGCACCCCGGAATACCTGGGCAAGAAGCTGCAGGCCCGCGAGGTGCAACTGCTGGTGGCGACCCTGCTGGTGATGCCGGTCGGCGTGCTGGTGCTCGGTGCCATCGCTGCCAGCCTGCCTGGCCCGGCGGCTGCGGTGAGCAACCCCGGTGCGCATGGTTTCAGCCAGTTGCTGTACGCCTACACCTCGGGTGCCGCCAACAACGGCTCGGCCTTTGCCGGCTTCGGTGCCGGCACGGTGTTCCACAACCTGATGATCGGCCTGGCCATGCTCATCGGCCGCTTTGGCTACATCCTGCCGGTGCTGGCCCTGGCCGGCAGCCTGGCGGCGAAGAAAAGCGCGCCCCTGGGGCTGAACAGCTTCCCCACCCATGGCCCGCTGTTCACCGGCCTGCTGCTGGTGACCATCCTGCTGGTCGGCGGCTTGACCTTCCTGCCGGCCCTGGCCCTTGGGCCGATTGCCGAACACCTGAGCCTGGGTTTTTGAGGATCGACCATGAACATGCCCATTCCTGAAATGCAAACCCGCCACAGCGCCAAGGACCAGACCCGCTTCGCCGCACTGTGGCGCCCGGCGCTGGTGCAGGCCTTCGTCAAGCTTGACCCGCGTCAGCTCAAGCGCTCGCCGGTGATGCTGGTGGTCGCCCTGACGGCGTTGCTGACCACCGTCCTGTGCGCCGTGCCTGGCAGTGGCGTCAGCACCGGGGTAGCCGTGCAGATCGCCCTGTGGCTGTGGTTCACGGTGTTGTTCGCCAACTTCGCCGAAGCCCTGGCCGAGGGCCGCGGCAAGGCCCGTGCCGATAGCCTCAAGGCTGGCAGCCAGGGCTTGACTGCGCAACGGCGCAAGCGTGATGGCAGCTACGAAACCGTCGCGGCCAGCACGCTGCGCAAGGACGATGTGGTGCGCGTGACGGCCGGCGAAATGATCCCCGGTGACGGCGAGGTGCTCGAAGGTATCGCTGCGGTCAACGAGGCCGCCATCACCGGCGAGTCGGCGCCGGTGATCCGCGAGTCCGGTGGCGACCGCTCGGCCGTGACCGGCAATACCCGGCTGGTCTCCGACTGGCTGTTGATCCGAATCACCAGCAACCCGGGCGAATCGACCCTCGACCGCATGATTGCCCTGGTCGAAGGCGCCAAGCGGCAGAAGACCCCGAACGAGATCGCCCTCGACATCCTGCTGATCGGCCTGACCCTGATCTTCCTGATCGTGGTGGTGACCTTGCAGCCGTTCGCCCACTTCGCCGGTGGCAGCCTGCCGCTGATCTTCCTCGCCGCGTTGCTGGTGACGCTGATCCCCACCACCATCGGCGGGCTGTTGTCGGCCATCGGCATCGCCGGCATGGACCGCCTGGTGCGGCTGAACGTGATTGCCCGCTCGGGGCGTGCAGTGGAAGCCGCCGGTGACGTGCACACGCTGATGCTCGACAAGACCGGCACCATCACCTTCGGCAACCGCCGCTGCAACGCGCTGCATGCCGCCCCGGGCGTCACCGCCCGTGAGCTGGGGGAGGGCGCCTTGCTGGCGTCGCTGGCCGACGACACCGCCGAGGGCAAGTCGATCGTCGAGTACCTGCGCCAACTGCATGACTTCATCGAACCGGCTGCCGGGCAATTCGAGGCCGTGGCGTTCAGCGCCGAGACGCGCCTGTCGGGCATCGACTTCCAGCAGCGCCGCTACCGCAAGGGCGCCGTCGATGCCGTACTGGCCTTCGTCGGCATGCAACGCCTGGAGATGCCGCCGGCGCTGGCCCGTGAAGTGGAGCGCATCGCCCAGAGCGGTGGCACGCCGTTGCTGGTGTGCCTGGACAAGCGCCTGCTTGGCGTGATCCACCTCAAGGACGTGGTCAAGCCCGGTATTCGCGAGCGCTTCGCCGAGCTGCGCAAGCTCGGCATCCGCACAGTCATGGTGACCGGCGACAACCCGCTGACCGCTGCCGCCATTGCCGCCGAGGCCGGCGTGGATGACGTGCTGGCCGAGGCCACGCCGGAGAAGAAGCTGGCCCGCATTCGCCAGGAGCAGAACGACGGCCGCCTGGTGGCCATGTGCGGCGACGGCGCCAACGACGCCCCGGCACTGGCCCAGGCTGACGTGGGCATGGCCATGAACGATGGCACCCAGGCCGCGCGCGAGGCGGCCAACATGGTCGACCTGGACAGCGACCCGACCAAGCTGCTGGACGTGGTCCAGGTCGGCAAGGAGCTGCTGGTCACCCGCGGTGCGCTGACCACCTTTTCCATCGCCAACGACGTGGCCAAGTACTTCGCCATCCTGCCGGCGCTGTTCGCCGCCATCTATCCGCAGTTGGGCGTGCTCAACCTGATGCACCTGGCCAGCCCGCAGAGCGCGATCCTGTCGGCCATCGTGTTCAACGCGCTGATCATCATCGTGCTGATCCCGCTGGCGTTGCGCGGCGTACGGGTGCAGGCCGCCAGTGCCGCGCACCTGCTACGGCGCAACCTGCTGATCTACGGGCTGGGCGGCATCGTCGTGCCGTTTGCCGGGATCAAGCTGATCGATCTGCTGCTCACTGCTTTGCACCTGGTCTGAGGAGGCCACCATGAACGCTTATGTCCGCCCGGCGCTGAGCCTGGCCTTGTTGATGACCCTGCTGACGGGCGCGCTGTATCCGCTGGCGGTGACCGGGATTGCCCAGCTGGCATTCCCGAGCCAGGCCAACGGCAGCCTGGTGCGCGATGACCAGGGCCTGGTGCGCGGTTCGGCGCTGATCGCCCAGGAGTTCCAGGGCGATGGCTGGTTCCATTCACGCCCTTCGGCAGGCGCATTCGCCACCGTGGCCAGCAGCGCCAGCAACCTGTCGCCGAGCAACCCAGCGCTGGCGGAGCGGGTCAACGGTGCTGCGGCGGCGCAGTATCAGGCGCAGCAGGGGCCGGTGCCCCAGGCGCTGCTGACCACCTCGGGCAGTGGCCTCGACCCGCACCTGCCCCCGGAAGCCGTGGCCTACCAGATTCCACGGGTGGCGGCGGCGCGGCAACTGCCGGTAGAGCGCTTGCAAGGCTTGCTCGAAGAAGCCACCCTGCAGCCATTGGTTGGCCCGCCGGTGGTCAATGTGCTGGCCTTGAACCAGGCCTTGGAAAACCTCAGCCATTGATAGATGACTTAAGGGGCTAGCAGGGACCCTGTGGGAGCGGGTTCACCCGCGAATGCGATAGTGGCGCCACCATCGTATTCGCGGGTGAACCCGCTCCCACAGGTACGGTGTTTGTCCCTGAATTTGCTGCTTGCTGGAAATAGCAAAGGATGAAAGATGAGTGACTCCACCCGCGCAGACGCGCTGTTGGCTACCCTCGCGCAAAACGGCCGCGGCCGGCTGAAGGTGTTTCTCGGCGCCGCCCCCGGCGTCGGCAAGACCTTCGCCATGCTCCAGGCCGCTCACGCCCAGCAACGCCAAGGCGTGCAGGTAGTGGCCGGGGGGGTCGAAACCCACGGCCGCGCCGAAACCGAGGCGCTGCTCGGTGGCCTGCAGCAGCAGCCGCTGCTGCGCAGCCAGTATCGCGGCGTCACCCTCGAGGAAATGGACCTCGATGGCTTGCTGAAGGCCGCGCCAGCCCTGGTGCTGGTCGACGAACTGGCCCACACCAACGCGCCCGGCAGCCGCCACGTCAAGCGCTGGCAGGACGTTCAGGAGCTGCTGGCCGCCGGCATCGACGTGTACACCACGGTCAACGTCCAGCACCTGGAAAGCCTCAACGACAAGGTGCGCGACATCACCGGCGTGCAAGTGCGCGAAACCCTGCCGGACTGGGTGCTGCAGGAAGCCTTCGAACTGGTGCTGATTGACCTGCCACCGCGTGAACTGCTCGAGCGACTGCGCGAAGGCAAGGTGTACGTGCCCGAGCAGGCACGCGCTGCCATCGACGCGTTCTTCTCGCAAACCAACCTCACCGCCTTGCGTGAGCTGGCCATGCAGACTGCCGCTGCGCAGGTGGATGCCGACCTGGCGCACGGCTATCGCCAGCGCGGGCAGGAGGCTCCGGCGCTGCGCGGGCGCCTGCTGGTGGGGGTGGATGGTGACGACCAGGCCGAACGCCTGGTACGCCATGCCAGTCGGGTGGCGCAGCGCCGTCACCTGCCGTGGAGCCTGGTGCACGTGGACAATGGCCGTTTGCGCGACGAAACCGCGCGGCAGCGCCTGCTGGCGGCCCAGCAACTGGCCGAGCGCCTGGGTGGGGAAGTGGTGCTGTTGCGCGCCGGCGAAGTGGCGGCCACATTGATCCAGCACGCCGCCGAGCGGCGCGCCAGCCTGGTACTCGTCGGGCAGTCGCGCAACCGCCTGCGCCGACGCCTGTTCGGTGCCGGTGTGGCCACCCGCCTGCTGCGCGAAAGCCAGGGCCTGGAAATCAACGTGCTGGACCGTGACGTGCAGCCGCAGGCGCCGCGCCTGGCGGTGCGGCAGGTGTGGGTGTGGCGCCATTACCTGCTGGCATTGCTGGCGACTGTCCTGGCAGCGGGCCTGGCCTGGGCGGTGTCGAGCGTGCTGGCGCTGCCCAATATCTCGCTGGTATTCCTCGCCGCGGTGTTGCTGGTGGCGGTGCGCAGCAGCCTGGGGCCTGCCCTGGCCTGTGCCGCGCTGTCGTTCCTGACTTACGACTTCCTGTTCATTCCGCCGAACTTCTCGTTCACCATCCAGCGCGAAGAAGATGTGCTGACCTTGCTGTTCTTCCTGCTGATGGCCGCCCTCACCGGCAACCTGGCCGCGCGCCAGCGCCGCCAGGTGCAGGCGCTGCGCGAAACCCAGGCGCAGACCAGCCAGTTGCTCGACCTGTCGCGCCGGCTGACGGTGGCCACCGACCGCCAGGCAGTACTCAACGCTGCCGCGCAGTACCTGGACGGTTGGCAGGATGCGCAGGTATGCCTGCTGGAGCGCAATGCCGAAGGCCAGTTGCAGGTGGCCAGTGGCATTGGCCATGCCTTCAGCGACAACGAACGCGCCGCAGCCGAATGGGCCTGGCAGCATGGCCAGGCCGCCGGCCGTGGCAGCGATACCCTGCCCAATGGCCGCTGGTGGTGGTGGCCGCTGGCGGTGGACGAACAGCCCCTGGCCTTGCTCGGCGTGCGCTCACGTTCCGGCCAGCCGCTCAGCGATCCGCGCCGGCGCTTGTTGACAGCCCTGGGCCAGCCGCTGGCCCAGGCCCTGGCCCGCGCGCGCCTGGCCGAACAGCTGGAGGCGGCACGCCTGCATGGCGAAACCGAGCAACTGCGCAGCGCCTTGCTCGCCTCGGTGTCGCACGACCTGCGTACCCCGTTGACGGCCATGCGCGGCAGCATCGACAGCCTGCTGGCGCTGGGCGAGGCGATTCCGGCTGCAGACCGCCGCGAACTGCTGGAAGGCACGCGCAATGAAGCGGAACGCCTGGACCGCTACATCCAGAACCTGCTGGACATGACCCGCCTGGGCCATGGCGGCCTCAAGCTGGCCCGCGACTGGGTGGCCCCGGCCGATATTGTCGGCAGCGCGTTGAACCGCCTGCGTGTGGTACTG
The DNA here is from genome assembly GCF_916618955.1 of Pseudomonas sp. Marseille-Q3773. NCBI lineage: Bacteria > Pseudomonadati > Pseudomonadota > Gammaproteobacteria > Pseudomonadales > Pseudomonadaceae > Pseudomonas > Pseudomonas sp. Marseille-Q3773. The sequence goes on along the minus strand of NZ_OU745390.1, from coordinate 2,534,035 downwards.
GCACCGCTGCGCGTGCACACCGATGTGCCGGCCGAATTGCCGTTGCTGTTCGTGCATGCGGCGTTGATCGAGCAGGCCCTGGTCAACGTGCTGGAAAATGCCGCGCGCTTCTCGCCCGCCAATGGCCGCCTGGAACTGCAGGTGTCGGTGCGGGACGCGCAGTTATGCTTCGCCGTCAGCGACCAGGGCCCGGGTATTCCGGTAGCTGACCGCGACAAGATCTTCGACATGTTCTACACCGCAGCCCGCGGAGACCGTGGCGGGCAGGGAACCGGCCTGGGCCTGGCCATCTGCCAGGGCATGATCGGCGCGCACGGTGGCCAGATCGAGGTTGGCGAAGGCATCGATGGCCAGGGCACCTGCATCACTCTATGCTTGCCGCTGCCCCCTCAACCTGAAGCCGAAAGCGAAACCCCATGAGCCAGTCCGCTACTCTTCTGGTCATCGACGATGAACCGCAGATCCGCAAGTTCCTGCGCATCAGCCTGGCTTCGCAAGGCTACAAGGTGCTCGAGGCCGCCACCGGCAGCGAAGGGCTGGCCCAGGCGGCGCTGGGCAAACCCGACCTGGTGGTGCTCGACCTCGGGCTGCCGGACATGGACGGCCAGCAAGTACTGCGTGAACTGCGTGAGTGGAGCGCGGTGCCGGTGCTGGTGTTGTCGGTGCGCGCCAGTGAAGTGCAGAAGGTCGATGCGCTGGATGGCGGTGCCAATGACTATGTGACCAAGCCGTTTGGTATCCAGGAGTTCCTCGCACGGGTGCGTGCCTTGCTGCGCCAGGTGCCGCAGACCGGTGGCTCGGAAATCGCCGCCAGCTTCGGCCCACTGACCGTGGACTTTGCCTTTCGCCGGGTGACCCTGGACGGGGTAGAGGTGGCATTGACGCGCAAGGAATATGCACTGCTGGCGCAACTGGCCGGGCATCCGGGGCGGGTGATCACCCAGCAGCAGTTGCTCAAGGACATCTGGGGGCCGACCCACGTGGATGACACCCATTACCTGCGGATCGTGGTGGGGCATTTGCGCCAGAAGCTGGGCGATGACCCCACGGCGCCACGCTTCATCATCACCGAGGCGGGGGTCGGGTACAGGTTGGTAGCGCCAACCGTCTGACCGTGGGAAAAGCGGGTGATAGTGGTTGTCCTGTGCTGCCTGTCCCGGCCCCATCGCCGGGCTGGAACCCCTTGGCTCAGGGCGCTGTTCTCGACTCCAGATCCATTTCTGCTGGCCACACGACCCTGGGCGCCAGGCGCAGGGCGAATTCACACCAGAGCACATCGTCATGGTCCTTCGGTTCGCCGGGGGGCGGCAGGGCTGAAGGGCCTTGTTGCATGTAAGTGCAAATATAGGCCCAGGCGTACTGGTCGGCGCCCATCGTCACCAGAGGGAAACGGTCGATCACATTGTTTGTGCCAGGCGCGACAATGGAAAGTGTGACACCCCATTTGAAAATAACCCCATTTGGCAGGGGACTGGTCTGGGACCAGCGCTCGGCGCGTACTTGCGACCAGTCGTAACTGACCGGAACGACTTTGCCTTTGTCGAATGGGTTCCACCATTGGTGTTTGAAGTTGTAGGCATAGATTTTATGGCGGGCTCGGTTGAAACGGATGGGTAGATCCCTGGGTGGAGAAAGATCAGCACGGAACAGGACAATGATGCTCCATGAGTACAATGCGTACATAAACACTAGCAGGAAGACACTTTCAATATCTGTTGGGTCCGTATGGTTGATCAACCAAGGGAGATCGCTCAAGACCCAGATTAAATAGAGAAGCGCCAGTGCCGAAACTACACCACGGTATGCCATTGCTGAGCGAGATATTTCGAGATAGATCTCATCTTGGTGGTTTGGCGTCTGATTTCCCAGATTGGGCTGTAAAAGCGTTGAGTCGCAAGGCCCTGGCAGGTCTTCTTTCCAACCGGTGCAGGGCGGGACGAGTGCTGGCCCGCTCATTGTTTATCATCCTTGCTGGCACGAATGTCATTTTCCTTCACGCTCACTTGAGCGTATGCCGTCGGGTCATGGCGGTCGGGCCAGTAACTCAAGTTGAATTCAAAGGCTTGGATCGTGTGATGGTCGGAGAGTGGCAGCGACCCCTGAATATTGAGGTCTTCCGTCCTTGCGTCCAGCTTTATCACGGGTTGCATATCGGACATGCTTAAGAAAAGGTCTATAGGCTCTTTATTTTCAGCATTCAGTTTCACAGGGGACGAGTTGTCGGCTGATAATTCAACTATTTCACAGTGCCTACCTCCTCGGTGCAGGCGCAGACTCCATTGGTAATGTGAAAGGTGTTGGTTGAAATTAGGAATGCGAATTAAATAATTAAGCCTGAAGCTGGCCGGCACCGCGTTACCGTCACTGATAGATACTGTTGCTTCAGCCTCTCGGTGAATGGCGTGGCTAAAATCGAATTGTATTTGAATCGAGACCTCCGCTTCCAGGCCGACGATTGCAGCGTTAAGGGCGGCAATAGCCGTGTCCATATCAGTGTCGGCTTCCCACTGCCGAAATGATCGAGGCAGTCCCCACCTACAGTTTCTGGCCCAAAGTTCCATTGCTGAAGACTCCCTACGTTTGGCTGCAGTTGCAAGCACATAGGCAGCAACACCTAACATAATGCTTATGCCTACTGGGCCCAGTAGCGCACCGTAGCCAAAAGCGGCCAAGACCCCAAAGGCTGCAGCCCCGTATGAGGTGGCACTTGCGAACCGGTAGAGTTGAGCCGCTGGGGTATCTCCTATCTGCTCGGATCTGGAGCTTGCGTATGTGTACTGAGCTCCGTCCATGACGCCAGCAAGCGCCGCAATGCCGGAACCAAACCTTGCAATACCAGTTCCCAGCGAAATGGTTGTTACCATTCCGGGCCACGGTATCTTCGGGCGTACCACGGCAACAACGAGTCCTGCCGATTCGACACTTGCCCCCAACAACCCAAGCGACGAAGACCAGATCGCCGCCAGCGCTTCCGGATTGTTCTGATGCGTTTCCTGCAATGCCCGATAGTTCCTGCCCAGGCTGTCCTGGTGAAACCACAGGCTGCCCAGGGCAAACAGCAAGCCGACGCTGCCGCCACTGGCGGCGGCATCGCGCAGGCTGCGCATGGCATCGCTGGCCACGCTTTGCGCGGCCAGTGAGCTGATCTTCAACCCCTCCGTGACCTGTGTACGCAGCGTACCCGCACCGATCGCGATATTCCGTACCAGCGCCCCGACACCACCGGCTGCTCCCTCCCGCAGCTGTACCAGCCGCGCCTGTAGCGTCTCGGCGCTTTCGAACGTCCACAGCACCACCTCGATCATCTGGTTGCGATTGCCCGGTGCGGCGATATTGATCGCCCCGCTCAGCACCATGGCCCGCACCTTGCGCCCCAGGGGATCGCGGAACTGCTGGTCGATCTGCTGCAAGAACGCATCGGTCCGTGCCTGCACGGCCTCGTTGAGCAGGCTCATGTATTCGCCCAAGGTCAGCGAGAGCCGGAACGGGGTCACCTGCTGCCCGGCGAACAGCGCAAATGCCGAGCGGTGCACGTGGCCGATCAGCGTCCTGGTCCGTTCACTGAGGTGCTGGCTGAGTGCGTTCCCCGCACTGTTGGTCGCGGCCAGCAACTGGCCGACGGCATCCTGGATCGGCTTGATCATCAACAGCTGGCCGTCGTCAGTCCCGGCGATGCCCTTGATGATGTCGTGCACCTTGCCGAAGTCGTCCCCGGACAGCGCCGCGACCACTTGCTGCATCAATCCCTGGTGCTTGGCCAGCAGTGCCTGGTACAGCAGGCTCTGATCATCTTCCAGCAACTGCTGCCAGATCTGCTGGGTCATCCCGAGCGGCTGACCTTGCTCGGGCAGGGCTTCAGTAGGGCCACCGGCCAGGCAGGCCGCCATCATCTGGATGAAATATTCGACCGAAACAGGATCGGTCGCGTCGTAGTCGAAGTAGCCGATCTGCTGAAATGCGCGCATGGCGTAGTGCCGTGCATACAGCTCGCCGACCTGGTCGATCATCGCCTGCCAGTTCTTTAGCTCGCGATCGTAATCGGCCTGGAACGCGGCGCGGGCGTTTTCGTCGTAGCGCTCTTCCAGCCGTTCGCGGGCTTCCTGCTGTTTGCGCGCGATGTTGCGTTCGGTCCTTGCCTCGATGTCCACCGCCGGCAGGGGCGCCTTGCCGGCCAGCGGGCTGTGGTTCCACTGCTCGACCTCTCGCGCCTCGCGCTGTGCATCCTCGGCACCCTGCGCGGCGGCGGTGGCGGCGTGCAGCTCGCGGATGCCCAGCAGCGCCTGCGAGGTGAAGTACTCGAAGTGCCGCTGCGGCTGCGCGCGCCACTCCTGCATGGCCTGGACCCAGCCAGTGCGCTGCGCATTCAGCTCCATCACCAGGCCGACCGGGTCGGGCACTGTCAGCGCCAGTATGCCGTTGGGCAGTTGCTCGCGCTGGATGGCGTTGCGCACCTGGACGCGGGTTTCATGCCAGCGCCCCAGGCGGCTGTAGAAGCCATGCACGCTGGCATACCTGGCGGAGGAAAACGTCGAGAACTCCAGCACATCCTCCAGGCCGAAGCGGAAGCTGTCGGTCATGGCGAGGCCGATGCTGGCAGGGTCGTTGCGCGCGGTGTCCAGGTCCACCTCGACAAAGCGGGCGAGGGTGCCCGGGTCACCGCTGGCGATGCCTTGCCGGTAGCGGTCGAGGACTGCCCGCGGCCAGGGGTCGTTGGCGAAGGCGATCCAGGCTTTGCGGTAGAGCAGGGTATCGATGTTGATGAACGAGGCGATGACGTCATGGCCCTCGGTGGCGCACCACTTGGGCAATGGCCTGGGTGGCGCCAGGGGCATCTGCGACACCGGGAAACGCTGCAGGGTCCCGGCTGCCGCGACCTCGTAGGCTTGCCAGATTTCCTGGTCGAGCAGCACGTAGACGTAACCCTGGCGCAGCAGGCGCAACTGGTCGGTGTGCATCGGATGGAAGGTGATCTCGCTGTCTTCCGCCAGGCGATAGGGGCGGTCGCTATCCGGACGCGGGGCGTAGGCTTGGCGCAGCAGCAGGATCGGCAGGCCGAGCCGTCCGCAGGCATTGCAGTGGCCGTAGGTGTTGGGAATCTCTTCCTGCATGGCGATGTGGATGGCTTTGCTGATGCTCACGAGTAACTCCTTGCCTGCGGCAAAGCTGCGACGATGTGCGACCAGGTGCGGTCGTCGTAGCTGGCGAAGCGGGCCGCCAGGCGTTGCTCGCCGGCAGCCGCCAGTGCCACATCGTGCTGGATGGTCGGGTGCTGCAGGAGCAGTGGGTGAATCATGAGCAGGTGCAGGCACATGCACTGGAGATCGGCGCGGTCGCGCAGCCCCTGTTTGAAGGCTTTGAGGATCAGGTTCATGGCATGGGCGGGCGCGTGGTCCGGCAAACCCGCTGCGCCTGCGAAGTGCCAGGGGGCATAGGTTTGCTGCACGGCATTCAGGCGACGCCAGGCAACGAGCAGTTGAATGATCTGCGGTGCGACGTGCTGGGTCGCCCTCACGGCTTCGGGGACGACCAGCTCGCCAGCCAATGGCTGCCGTTCAAACACCGTGCAACTGCCACAGCCATCCGGGTGTAACCAGCTACGAATGGGCCCGAGCACCTCGGCTGCGTTTCGCATGGTCACGCGCAGCAAGGCCAGGCGCACAGGCTGGAACCAGGCCGTGATGCCATGCGGTGGTGGTTGATGCAGCACCTGGCATTGCTGGCTGATGTGGCGGCCGATGAGGTCGGCCGGTTGCTCGCTGAGCAGCCAGCCACACACATGGTGCCAGGTGGCCGTTGCCTCCCGTGCGGCGCAGGTCGCGCTGACAGCGGCCAGGGCGGGCGGCACTGAGCCAGGTTGGGCCAGCTGGACCAGGGCTGGCCAGTATTGCGGGTCCTGTACCAGCCCGGAGCAGTCGATACGGGTTACGGCTTCACTGCCTAGCGCGTCGATGAGGGCCGGAATGCTCAAGGGGTGCTCGGGCGGACACCCGGCAAACGGGTCGAGCAGAAGATAGAGGGCATCTTCTGGACTGCGCTGCCGGGTGGCGAAGTCATGGAGGCGCTGTGGGAAGCGAGTGGCCGGTTCTGCCTGGCTCTGCATGTGAAATTCCTTTTCGACTAGTGCACCTGGAATGGCGTCCGCTGGGAGAGCGGAACACTAGCGAGGAATCAATTTGCAGGGGAGGTAGGGGCTTCCCAAAGGCTTGTAAGAAGTTTCGCTTCTTGCGTTTTCGATGGTCTTGGAGGGTGCCCAGCCACGATCAGGCCCGCGGCGGCTCCTTCTCGAACAGCTGGCGCATGACCTCCAGGTAGCGCCGCGCACCCAGCCCCAGCGGGCGCGGCTTGACCCAGATGATGTCGACCCACAACCGTAGGCGGCTGGCCATGTTGTCGAAGCGCACTTCCGCCAACGCACCCGACGCAATCAGTGGTTCCACCAACGGCTGCGGCAGGTAGGCCCAGCCCAGGCCGGACTGCACCAGGTCCAGCGTGGCCAGGTAGCTGTCGGTCAGCCAGATGCGCCGCGACAGCACCATGCGCGGGTCCGAGCCGGTGGCCTTGCCCGAGGCCACGATGATCTGCCGTTGTTCGGCGAAAGCCTCTTCGGGCAACGGTGTGCCACGGTTCTGCCCGGCGGGATGACGTGGTGACGCCACGGCCACCAGCAACTGGCTGCCGGCTTCAAGGAATGACTCGCGCTCGTCGATGCCGGGCCGCTCGAACACCAGCGCCAGTTGCACGCTGCCGTCATGCAGCAGGCGAATGGCCTCGGTCTGGGTGGCCGAGCGCACCTCGATCTCCAGGCTGGGGAATTCCTCGGCGAGGATTTCCAGTGGCTGGCTCCAGCGGCCGGTCTGCAGCTCGGGCGCCATGGCAATGGTCAGGCGTTTTTCCAGGCCCTTGTGCAGCTGCAGGGCCTGCGCGTCGAGCAGGTTGAGCTGGCATATCACCTGCCTGGCCTGGGGTTCCAGTGCCAGGGCGGCACTGGTCGGCAAGGCCTTGCGCGTGGCCCGGTCGAACAGCACCAGGTCGAGCTCCGCTTCCAGCTGGGCGATCGCCATGCTCACGGCGGAAGGCACGCGCCCCAGCTTGCGCGCGGCGGCGGAGAACGAACCCGCCTCCAGCACGGCGAGGAAGATAGCCAGGGAGTCGCTGCTGAAAGCCATGTCGGCAAACCTGATGAACGGGCCGGAAATTATGACCACTCGCCGGCCCGCTTGACAGCCCCTTACAGGCCTTCGCCCAGCACCCGGTCGATGCTGTCGACAAAGTAGTCGACGCTTGCCCGGGTAGTGCACATCGGTGGCTTGATCTTGAGGATGTTCAGGTAATCGCCGGTCGGCTGCATGAAAATGCCCAGGTCACGCAGGCGGTCGCACAGCGCCATGGTTTCCTCGGTGGCCGGCTCGAGCGTTTCGCGGTCGCGCACCAGCTCCAGCCCCAGGTAGAAGCCCGAGCCATGCGCGGCGCCGGCCAGCGGGTGCTTGTCCACCAGCGCTTGCAGGCGTGCCTTGAAGTAGCGCCCGGTGTCGCGGGCATTGTCCCACAGGCCTTCTTCCTGCATCACGTCCAGCACGGCCATGCCGATGCGGCAGCTGACCGGGCTGCCGCCGGCCGAGGAGAAGAAGTAGCCCTCGGCCTCCAGGGCTTCGGCAATTTCCCGGCGGGTGATGACCACGCCCAGTGGCTGGCCGTTGCCCATGCCCTTGGCCATGGTGATGATATCGGGCACCACGCCCTGTTCCTCGAAGCCCCAGAAGTACTCGCCCAGGCGGCCATAACCGACCTGCACTTCGTCGGCGATGCATACCCCGCCACGGGCGCGAACCTTGGCATAGGCTTCGCGCAGGTAGCCGGCCGGCAACGCAATGCCCCCGGCGTTGCCATACACCGGTTCGCAGATGATGCCTGCCAGCTGGCGGCCACGGGCGTCGAGGTCGGCCAGCTTGGCGTCGACATCGTGCAAATACTGCGCGGCGCTGTCGGCACCGCGGAAGCGGCCGCGGAAGGTGTTCGGCGCTTCTACCGGGTGCACCCAGTCCGGACGGGTTTCCAGAGCCTGCGGGTTGTCGGCGATCGAGGTGGAGATGGCATCGGTGGCCACCGACCAGCCGTGGTAGGCCTCCAGCACGCTGAGGATGTCGCGCCCGCCGCTATAGGCCCAGGCCAGGCGAATGGCCAGGTCGTTGGCTTCGGTACCGCTGTTGACCATGAACACCCGGTCGAAGCCTGCGGGTGCCAGCGCCAGCAGGCGTTCGGAGAATTCGGTGATGGCCGCATAGTGGAAGCGCGAGTTGGTGTTCAGCAGCGACCACTGCCGCGCCGACTCGGCGACCATGCGCGGGTGGCCGTGGCCCAGCACGGCGACGTTGTTGAGCATGTCCAGGTACGAGCGGCCCTGCATGTCGATCAGGTAGTTGCGCCAGCCGCGCTCGATGTGTGGCGGTTGCGCGTAGTAGTGCTTCTGCGAGCGGGCGAAACTGGCGTCGCGGCGGGCCAGCAGGGCCTGTGGGTCCGGCAGCGGTTCGGCATCGCAGTCGAAGCCCAGCAGTGCCGCTGGCGACGGGCACAGGGCCAGCCAGGCCGAAGCATGCGACGGAGTGGCGAAGAAGGGCGGCTGGATGCTGCTGTCCAGGCACAACTGCACACTGAGGAAGCCACAACTGCTGCCCAGCGATTGGCCTCTCTCCACGACCTGACCATCGGCGGGGGCGCCTTCCAGGCCTTGCAGCCACAAGGCCCATTGCGCGCTGCGCAGGCAGCCACGACTGTCGCCATGGCGCTGCCAGGTACCGCTTTCCGGCGCTTGCACCAGGCTGCCATTGGGCACGTGCAACTCGACGCCGAGGGCGCAGGTGGCGGGCTCTTCGGGGCGGTCGATATGGGTTTGCGACAGGCGATACTGGCCGTGCAGGCTGCAGGCCGGGGCCGGCTGCGTGCTCAGCAGGTGCTGGTCGAAGCCCGGTTGTTCCCAGTTGCCTGCCTGGTAATGCACGCTGAGCACGCCTAGGTCCAAGCGAGTGACGGGCTGCTCATTCAGCTCCGGGAGCAGGGGCGCGCAGGTGCTCAGCTCCGGCGTGGCAGGTTGCAGCCCCGCCGCTTGCAGGATGGCCACTTCCATCAGCGCGAAAGGCACGGCAGTGGCGGTGTCGAAGATTTCCCATTCATGAACGATGTTGTCGCGGATGTACTGGTTGCCCGGGTCGACGCTGAGCTGCTGCTCGCTGCTCAGCACCAGCACAGCGGCGCGGTTGACCACCAGTGGCCACAGGGCGCGTAGCTCGGCTTCACTCAGTGGATTTAGCGCCTGGTAGGCGTGCACGGCCGGCAGGACGCGCAACGGGTCACCCTCTGCGTGGTGCAGCAGCGCCGCGCAGGTCACCGACAGGTCGGCGATCCGCCAGGTACGCAGCAGGTCGCCGAAATCGATCACGCCCTGCAGCTGCCATTGGCGCGCGGCGTCGCGGGCCCAGACCGCATTGTCGTCAGTGATGTCCAGGTGCACGGCCTGGGTCGGCAGTTGCCCGACCAGCGGGGCCAGATGCGCGGCTGCCACGGCGCTGGCCTGTTCGATACGCGCGCGTCGTGCCGGGTCGGACACTACCGGCAACAGGTGCTGGATCAGCGCCTGTGCGTGCTGCGGGTCCCATTGCAGGGTCCGCGCCAGGCCTGGGTGGTCGAACCCGGCGGGGGTTTTGTCCAGCCTGGCGCAGAGGCCGCCCAGCTCGGCCATCAGGTACGTCGGCATGTGCCCGAGGGGGGTCAGCGGCTGGCCTTCGATGTAATCGAGCAGGCGCATGCGCGGGGCCTGGCCGTTCACCGCCACTTCCAGCAACGCCTGGCCATCGTTGGCCAGACGCACGGTCGGCACCGGCAGGCCCTGTTCGCGCAGGTACGCCAGCGCTGCATGTTGAGCTTCAAGTTCCTCCCGCGCATAACTGCCGTGGCATGCCTTGAGCACGAAGCTGCCCTCGGCTGTGTCGACCCGCAGGTTGAGGTCCTGTTGGCTGCCCATGGCCGACAGTTCGCCGGCAATCCCGTAATGGGCCAGCAACAGATCGCTGGCCTGGCACGGGGCGAGCGCCGGGTTTGGCAGGCTGGAACGCTGGGCCAGGATGTCAATGACGGAGGAAGTGGGCGTTACTGGCTGGGTGGGCATGGCTCTACCGTGTTCGCTGAAGAGGGCGGTAGAAAATTTATGCGGGTTTTGATTGATGATGAAAGACGATAATCGTCAATTTTTCTGATGACTACACCATGCCCCCGGTGGCCGACGATCGCAAAAATTATACAATACTTGTACAAATATGTTGCCTTGTACACATATTGGTGTAGCGTAGTGCTATTACTTCGTTGGCTCCCCCTGTGGGACAGGTGAAACGACATGAAGGTTGCGCCCGTTCCGACCTGCGAGCAGGAGCGTCTGGCCACAGTTGCCGAATGGTGCGTGCAGCATCAGGAGCAGAGCAGTGAGTTGCGTGCGCTGGTAGAGCTGGCCCGGCATTACTTTGCGGCACCCATCTGCCTGGTTTCGATAGTCGGTGAATGCCAGCAATGGTTCACTGCCCGCGCTGGCCTGGAGGCACCGGGCACGGCCAGGGACGTATCGTTCTGTGCCCACACCATCTTGCAGGCGCAGCCGCTGGAGATACTCGACGCTGCTGCCGACCCGCGCTTCGCGGACAACCCGCTGGTGACCGGTGAACCGGGTATTCGCTACTACTGTGGTGCGCCGCTACGGGTCGAGCAGCGGGTGGCGATCGGCAGTTTCTGCATCATCGACACCGCACCGCGCGCAGCGCTGAACGACGCTCAGCGCGGGATGCTGTTGGCCTTCGCCGACATGGCCATGCAGATCATCGCCGGCATGCGCCGCAACAACTTTCACGATCAGGCCACGGGGCTGTTCAACCGCCTGAAGCTCGAATGTGACGTTGGCGCGGGGCTGGATCGCGGCCAATCGATGACACTGCTGGCCGTCGACATCATGTCGGCAGAGGCGCTGAGCGAGCTGATTCGCGGGTTGGGGTACAACTTTGCCCATGACTTGACCTTGCAGGCCAAGTCGCGCATCGCCAGCCAGCTTGAAAGCGGCTTGTCGTTGTACAAGATCAGCCCCACCCGGTTCGCCGTGCTGCTCGAAGATGCTGCTGCTGTCCTGCCGCTTTGCCAGCGCATCCTCCAGGCGCTCCAGGCGCCTGCCCAGTGCCACCAGATACCCGTGCTGCTGGACGTAGGCATCGGCATCGCGCCCATCACCCCGCTGGAGGATGAGCGCAACAGCCTGGAGTGGCTGCGCCGCGCCGTAGCCGCTGCCGACACGGCACGGCGCAGTGCGGGGCGGCATGCCTGGTACCAGACCGAGGTGGATGCGGCCCAACGTCGTGCGTTCATGTTGCTCACATCGCTGGCGCAGGCGTTGCACAGCGAAGATGAACTGAGCCTGCACCTGCAGCCGCGGGTCGAGCTGCCCAGCGGTGAGTGCCGTTCTGCCGAGGCCTTGTTGCGCTGGCGCCACCCGCTGCTGGGGGACGTTGCGCCCGGCGAGTTCATCCCGCTGGCAGAACAAACCGCGCTGATGGCCAACCTCAGCCTCTGGGTAATGCGTGCTGTGCTGCGCATTCTGCAGTGCACCCGCGACCTGCAATTCAGCGTCAGCTTCAACGTCACCGCGCGGGACCTGGAAAGCGCGACGTTCATGGACACCTTGCTGGCCGAACTGCAACGCCTGGCGGTCGAGCCAGGCCGCGTACAGCTGGAGTTCACCGAAAGTGTGCTGATGGAACAGCCCGAAGAGGTGCACCAGCAATTGCAACGCGCCGGCCAGGCCGGCATTGCTGTCGCCATCGACGACTTCGGCACCGGTTACAGCAACTGGGCCTATCTCACTCGCCTTCCGGCCTCGCTGGTCAAACTGGACAGAAGCCTTGTGCAGCGGTCCGCGCATGGTGGCAAGGAGGCCATGCTGGTGCAGTCTGTCGTCAGCCTGGCCAGCAGCCTGGGTTATCAAGTGGCTGCCGAGGGTATCGAGACGGCCGAGCAGCTTGCCCAGGCCACAGATTGGGGCTGTGCCGAGGCGCAGGGCTACCACATCGCCAGGCCAATGCCGGTCGAGGTGTTCCGGCAGTGGTACTGCCGCACCCGGTTGGCAGGCCCGTTGGTCTGATCACATCTTGTCATTACGCAGGTACTCCCATGTTCAATCGGCACCTCAAAGCCGCGCTCGCCGAGCGCGATGCGGAAATACTGAGCCTTCGCCAGCGTCTGGCCCAGATCGAACAGGGACCTTTCATGAGGCTGGATGCCCAGGGCCGCGTGCTGGAACTCAACCCGGCGTGCGCTGCCGCCCTGGGCGCAGAGCCCGACAGTGCCGTGGGCCAGCCACTGGCGCAGTGGCTGCCGACCCCGGCCCAGCAAGGCCAGGCACTGCTTGACGCGTTGCTGCGTTCGACGGCGGTGATCCAGTTCGGGCTCGATGGCACCGTGCTGGATGCAAACCCGATGTTTCTCGAGGCCATGGGCTATCGGCTCGAGCAGGTGGTGGGCAGGCATCACCGGATGTTCTGCAGCGCCGCGCAGGCCAGCAGCCCTGACTACGCTGAGTTCTGGCAGATGCTCAATACCGGCCGTTATGTGGCGGGTCGCTTCTGCCGCCTGGACCGGCAAGGCCGTGAGGTCTGGCTGGAAGCCAGCTACAACCCGGTTAGCGACACCCGGGGGCGCCTGGTGAAGGTGGTCAAGTTCGCTTCGGTGGTGACTGACCAGGTGCGAAGGGAGGAGGAGGTCAAGCGTGCCGCGCAGGTGGCGCTGGACGTTTCCCGCAGCACCGACGCTGGCGCCAGCGAAGGCGTGGCGGTGATGCACGCCATGGAGCAGACCATGCACGATGTGGCGCGCCAGATGCAGGCTGCAGGGGTCACCATCAGTGCGCTGGGCGAGCAATCGACCAGCATCAGCGCCATCGTGCAGACCATTGGCGGGATTGCCGCGCAGACCAACCTGCTGGCACTCAACGCAGCCATCGAGGCGGCACGTGCCGGCGAGCAGGGTCGAGGCTTTGCAGTGGTGGCCGATGAGGTACGCAAGCTGGCGGCACGCACCAGCACGGCCACCGCCGAGATCGATGCCGTGGTCGCACGTAACCAGGTCCTGGCCAGCCAGGCAGTCAGCGAGGTCGAGCGTAGCCGGATGGAGGCGGCCAGCGCATTGCAGTTGGCGCTCCAGGCCGGTACGGCCATCAGCGCCATCCAGGCCGGGGCACGCAAGGTGGTGGATGCGGTGGAACGGGTGAGCGAAGACCTGGGCTAGGCATGGCGGCGGGGATAGCCAGATTTGCCATATGTATTTGCGAAGCATTAGCATTAGCAAAATCATTGATCTAGTCCCGGAACCTGACATGCCTTTGCCGCCACCGTCACGGCCAGCTCTGCTGGCGTTCTGCTGTTTCGCCCCGTTGCTGGCCCACGCTGGCGAACCGATCCAGCTGGAGGCCACCGACATCAGTGCCGATGCCCTGAAGGCGCGGCCAGGCGCAATGCCTGAGGCGTTCGCCGGCGGGCAGGTTGCCCGAGGCGGGCAGATGGGCGTGCTGGGTGACCAGGACTACATGGATGTGCCCTTCACCATGACCAGCTACACCGCCAAGGTCATCGAAGACCAGCAGGCCGAAGACATCGGTGATGTGCTGGCCAACGACCCCTCGGTGCGCGAGTCGTACGGCTTTGGCAACCAGTCCAAGGTGTTCGTGATCAGGGGATTGCCGCTGGCCGGCGATGACATTTCCTTCAATGGCCTGTACGGCATCCTGCCGCGCCAGGTCATGGCCACCGACGGCGTGGAACGGGTCGAAGTGTTCAAGGGGCCGAACGCCTTTCTCAATGGGGTCAGCCCGACCGGCACCGGCCTGGGCGGCAACGTCAACCTGCGGCCCAAGCGCGCCGAAGACCTGCCGACACGCCGTTACACCCAGGACATCAGCGCTGATGGCCGCATTGGCGAACACCTCGATATCGGCCAGCGCTTTGGTGAAGACAACCGTTTCGGTGCGCGGCTGAACCTCAGCCAGCGTGAAGGCGAAACGGCGGTCGACGATCAGGACCAGCGCACCAAGTTGTTTACCGCAGGCCTGGACTACCGCGGCGACAACTTCCGCCTGTCGACCGACATCGGCTACCAGAAGCAGCGGATCAACCACCTGCGCAATTCGGTGCGCCTGGGTGGCACCACCACCCGCCTGCCGACCGCGCCGGATGCCAGCCATAACTATGGCCAGGCCTGGAGCTACAGCGAGTCGGAAGACACCTTTGGCATGGCGCGCGGCGAATGGGACCTGAACGACAACTGGACGGCCTACCTGGCCGGCGGGGCACGGCATACCCGCGAACACGGCACCTATGGCACACCGGTGCTGGTTGGCAACAGCGGCGCGGCGACGATTACTCCTTCCGATATTGTCCATGGTGAAGACAACAGCAGCTTCAGTGCCGGCCTCAATGGCCGGTTGCAGACCGGAGCGATCAGCCACCAGATCGCCGTGGGGGCGAACACCCTGTGGACCCAGGCGGAAAACGCCTACACCTTCTATTCGCCGATCAGCACCAACATCTACGACACTGTGCAGCAGGCCAAGCCGAGTAACGTCACCAGCACGGGTGGCGAAATGGGCGACCCAGGTGTCACCGGCAAGACTCGCGCCCGCAGCATCGCGATTTCCGACACCGTCGGCGTATTCGATGACCGCCTGTTGCTGACCTACGGGGTGCGCCGCCAGCAATTGCGGGTGGAAAGCTACAGCTACGATGGCACCACTTCGCAGGGCAAGGCCAACCCAGCCAATGACGGTAGCCGCCGAGGCGACCCTTACGACAAGTCGATTACCACGCCGGTATACGGCATCGTATTCAAGGCGACCGACAATATCTCGTTTTATGCCAACCGCATCGAGGGCCTGGCTCAGGGGCCGACGCCGCCAGCCAATGTGTCGAATGCCGGTGAAATGTTCCCCCCGGGTCGCACCAAGCAGCTTGAAGCCGGTATCAAGCTCGACCGGCAGACCTTTGGCGCGAACCTGGCCGTGTTCCGCATCGAGAAGCCGTCGGACGGCTACACCTTGAACAATGTCTTCATCCGCGACGGCGAACAGGTCAACAAAGGCCTGGAATTGAGCCTGTTCGGCGAGCCCGTCGAAGGCCTGCGGCTGATGGCCGGTGGTACCCGCATGAGCTCGGAGCAGAAGAATACCGCCAACGGCAGCAATGACGGCAACCACGCCATCGGGGTGCCGACCTTCCAGCTCAATGCCAGTGTCGACTGGGACGTGCCGGGTGTGCCTGGGCTGGCGCTGAATGCACGCATGTTGCGCACTGGCGGCCAGTATGTGGATGCCGCGAACAATGTCAGCCTGCCGACCTGGAACCGTTTCGACATCGGTGGCCGCTATACGCTGAAAGTGGCGGAAAAAGACCTGACCTTGCGGGTCAACGTGGAGAACCTGACTGACAAGAACTACTGGGCTTCGGCCAATGGCGGTTACCTGACCCAGGGCGATCCGCGGCTGGTGAAGTTCTCGGGCACTATCGATTTCTGAGTAGCCGACCGGGGCGCTCGCTCCACAGAAGTTCGTGGCGTGCCAGTGCAGGCCCCTTCGCCGGTCTAGTGGCAAAGGGGCCTGCACTGGCGGTGGCTGGCTACGACGCCTCCACCTCCAGAAACGCCGCCTCCAGCAACTGCCGGGTATACGGGTGCTGCGGCGCGTGGAAGATCGCCTGCGCGTCCCCTTGCTCCACCACCTGGCCATGCTTGATCACCATCAACTGGTGGCTCAGTGCCTTGACCACCGCCAGGTCATGGCTGATGAACAGGTAGGTCAGGTTGTACTTCTGCTGCAGATTGCGCAGCAGTTCCACCACCTGGCGCTGCACGGTGCGGTCCAGCGCCGATGTCGGTTCATCCAGCAGGATCAGCGCCGGCTTCAACACCAGGGCCCGGGCAATGGCAATGCGCTGGCGCTGGCCACCGGAAAACTCATGCGGGTAGCGATGCCGCGTGCGTGGGTCAAGTCCGACCTCCTCCAGCGCCGCGATGATCGCTGCTTCCTGTTCCTGCGGGGTGCCGATCTTGTGAATGCGCAGCCCTTCACCGACGATGTCCGCCACGCACATGCGCGGGCTCAGGCTGCCGAACGGGTCCTGGAAAACCACCTGCATTTCCCGCCGTAGTGGCCGTACTGCCTTCTGGTTGAGGCATTCGAGCGGCTGCCCGTGGAAGCGAATCCCGCCCTGGCTGGCAATCAGCCGCAGGATCGCCAGGCCCAGCGTCGACTTGCCCGAGCCGGACTCGCCGACAATCCCCAGCGTCTGCCCCTGCGGCAGGCTGAAGTTGACCCCGTCCACGGCCTTCACATGGTCGACCGTACGCCGCAGCAAGCCTTTCCTGATCGGGAACCACACCTTGAGGTCATCCACCTCCAGCAAGGGCGCGCCCACCGGGTTGTGGGCCGGCTGCCCGCTGGGCTCGGCATTGATCAGCATCTGCGTGTAGTGGTGCTGCGGGGCGCTGAACAATCGGCTGCATTCAGCCTGCTCGACGATCTGCCCGCGTTGCATCACGCACACCCGGTGGGCGATGCGCCGCACCAGGTTGAGGTCGTGGCTGATCAGCAGCAAGGCCATGCCCAGCCGCGCCTGCAGTTCCTTGAGCAGGTCGAGGATCTTCAACTGCACGGTCACATCCAGCGCCGTGGTCGGTTCGTCGGCAATCAGCAGGTCGGGTTCGTTGGCCAGCGCCATGGCGATCATCACCCGCTGGCGCTGCCCGCCCGACAGCTCGTGGGGCAGCGCCTTCAAGCGCTTGCGCGGCTCGGGGATGCCGACCATGTCCAGCAGCTCCAGCGTACGTGCCGTCGCTTCCTTGCCGCTCAGGCCCTTGTGCAGCAGGAGAATCTCGTTGATCTGCTTCTCGATGCAGTGCAACGGGTTCAGCGAGGTCATCGGCTCCTGGAAGATCATCGCAATGCGGTTGCCGCGGATGCGTTGCAGGCTCTTCTCGTTCTGCTGCAGGAGGTCCTTGCCCTCGAAGCGGATGCTGCCGCTGGGGTGGCGGGCCAGGGGGTAGGGCAGCAGGCGCAGGATCGAGTGCGCGGTCACCGACTTGCCCGAGCCGCTTTCGCCGACCAGGGCCAGCGTCTCACCCTTGCGGATATCGAAGCTGATGCCATCCACCACGCGGTTGACCTGCTCACCGGTGACGAACTCCACCGCCAGGTCGCGAACTTCGATCAGGTTCTGTTCACTCATGTCACTTCCTCGGGTCGAAGGCATCGCGGGCGGATTCGCCGATGAACACCAGCAGGCTCAGCATCAGCGCCAGCACGGCGAAGGCGCTGATGCCCAGCCATGGCGCCTGCAGGTTGGACTTGCCCTGGGCGACCAGCTCGCCCAGCGACGGCGCGCCTGGCGGCAGGCCGAAACCGAGGAAGTCCAGCGCGGTGAGGGTGCCGATGGCGCCGGTGAGGATGAACGGCATGAAGGTCATGGTCGAGATCATCGCGTTGGGCAGGATGTGCCGGTACATGATCGCGCCATTGCGCATGCCCAGGGCACGGGCGGCACGCACGTATTCCAGGTTGCGTCCGCGCAGGAACTCGGCGCGTACCACGTCCACCAGGCTCATCCACGAGAACAGCAGCATGATGCCCAGTAGCCACCAGAAGTTCGGCTGCACGAAACTGGCCAGGATGATCAGCAGGTAAAGCACTGGCAGGCCGGACCAGACTTCCAGGAAGCGCTGCCCGGCCAGGTCGACCCAGCCGCCATAGAAGCCCTGCAGGGCTCCGGCGATCACGCCGACGATGGAACTGAGCAGGGTCAGGGTCAGGGCGAACAGTACCGAAATACGGAAGCCATAGATGACCCGTGCCAGCACGTCGCGGCCCTGGTCATCGGTGCCCAGCCAGTTGTCGGCCGACGGCGGCGCCGGGGCCGGCACGCGCAGGTCGTAGTTGATGCTCTGGTAGCTGAACGGGATCGGTGCCCACAGCACGAAGCTGTCCTTCTTCGCCAATAGTTCGCGGATGTACGGGCTCTTGTAGTTGGCCTCCAGCGGGAATTCGCCGCCGAAGGTGGTTTCCGGGTAGCGCTTGAACGCCGGGAAGTACCACGCGCCGTCGTAGCGCACGGCAATCGGCTTGTCGTTGGCGATCAGCTCGGCGCCCAGGCTCAGGCCGAACAGGATCAGGAACAGCCACAGCGACCACCAGCCACGGCGGTTGGCCTTGAAGCGCTCGAAGCGCCGACGGTTGAGGGGGGACAAGGCCATGTCAGTGCTCCCGGCTGGCGAAGTCGATGCGTGGATCGACCAGGGTATAGGTCAGGTCGCCGATCAGTTTCACTACCAGCCCCAGCAGGGTGAAGATGAACAGGGTGCCGAAGACCACCGGGTAGTCACGGTTGATGGCCGCCTCGAAGCTCATCAGGCCCAGGCCGTCGAGGCTGAAGATCACCTCGATCAGCAACGAGCCGGTGAAGAAGATGCCGATGAATGCCGAAGGGAACCCGGCGATCACCAGCAGCATGGCATTGCGGAACACGTGGCCGTACAGCACGCGCGGCCGGCTCAAGCCCTTGGCCTTGGCCGTGACCACGTACTGCTTGTTGATCTCGTCGAGGAAGCTGTTCTTGGTTAGCAAGGTCATGGTGGCGAAGTTGCCGATGACCAGCGCGGTGATCGGCAGGACCAAATGCCAGAAGTAGTCCAGCACCTTGCCGGTGGTGCTCAGCTCGTCGAAGTTGTTGGAGGTGAGGCCGCGCAGCGGGAACCAGTCGAAGTAGCTGCCGCCGGCGAACAGCACGATCAGCAGAATGGCAAAGAGGAACGCCGGGATGGCATAGCCGACGATGATCGCCGAACTGGTCCACACGTCGAAGTGGCTGCCGTGACGCACCGCCTTGGCGATACCCAGCGGGATCGACACCAGGTACATGATCAGCGTGCTCCACAGCCCCAGCGAAATCGACACCGGCATCTTCTCGATGATCAGGTCGATGACCTTGGCATCGCGGAAGAAGCTGTCGCCGAAGTCCAGCCGGGCGTAGTTCTTGATCATGATCCACAGGCGCTCGGGCGCCGACTTGTCGAAGCCGTACATGCGCTCGATCTCGGCGATCAACGCCGGGTCCAGGCCCTGGGCACCACGGTAGTTGGAACCGGCCACCGACACTTCGGCGCCGCCACCGGCAATCCGGCTGGTGGCGCCTTCGAAGCCTTCGAGCTTGGCGATCATCTGTTCGACCGGGCCGCCGGGGGCGGCCTGGACGATGATGAAGTTGATGATCAGGATGCCGAACAAGGTCGGGATGATCAGCAGCAGGCGGCGCAGGATATAGGCCAGCATCTCAGTTGGCCTCGTCCGCAGGGGCTTCGCTGACCGCCGGCGTCACGCCGGGCTTGATCCACCAAGTGTCGATGCCGATGTCGTACTTGGGCGATACCTTGGGGTGGCCGATGTGGTTCCAGTAGGCCACGCGCCAGGTCTTGATGTGCCAGTTGGGGATCACGTAGTAGCCCCACAGCAACACGCGGTCGAGGGCGCGGCAATGGTCGATCAGGCTCTGGCGCGAATCGGCGTTGATCAATTGTTCCACCAGCTGGTCGATGGCCGGGTCGCGCAGGCCGATGAAGTTGCGGCTGCCGGGGTTGTCGGCGGCGGCGCTGGACCAGAACTCGCGCTGCTCGTTGCCCGGCGAGTTGGACTGCGGGTAGCCGCCGACGATCATGTCGTAGTCGCGTGAACGCAGGCGGGTGATGTACTGCGACACGTCGACCCGGCGGATATTCAGCTCGATACCGAGGTCGGCGAGGTTGCGCTTGAACGGCAGCAGGATGCGCTCGAACTCGGTCTGCGCCAGCAGGAACTCGATGCTCACCGGCTTGCCCTGGGCGTCGACCATCTTGTCGTCGACGATTTTCCAGCCGGCTTCCTGCAGCAGCTTGTAGGCCTGGCGCTGCTGTTGGCGGATCATCCCGCTGCCGTCGCTGACCGGGTTGTGGAAGGCTTCGCTGAACACCTGCTCGGGCACTTTGCCGCGCAGCGGTTCGAGGATTTTCAGCTCGCTGGGGCTGGGCAGGCCGCGGGCGGCCATTTCCGAGTTTTCAAAGTAGCTGCCGGTCCGGGTGTAGGCACCGTTGAACAGCTGCTTGTTGGTCCATTCGTAGTCCAGTAGCAGGCTCAGTGCCTGACGCACGCGGATATCCTGGAACACCGGGCGGCGGATGTTGAAGATGAAGCCCTGCATGCCGGTCGGATTGCCGTTGGGCAGCTCTTCCTTGATCAGGCGACCCTCGCGCACGGCCGGTACGTTGTAGGCGGTGGCCCAGTTTTTGGCGCTGACTTCCAGCGCATAGTCGAACGCCCCCGCCTTCAAGGCTTCGAGGGCGACCGTGGTGTCGCGGTAGGAATCGAAGGTCATCACATCGAAGTTGTAGAAGCCGCGGTTGATCGGCAGGTCCTTGGCCCAGTAATCCTTGACCCGCTCGTAGCGTACCGAGCGCCCGGCCTTCACTTCGGCGACCTTGTACGGGCCGCTGCCCAGCGGGATTTCCAGATTGCCGCGGTTGAACTCGCGGTTTTCGTACCAGTGTTTGGGCAGTACCGGCAACTGGCCAAGAATCAGCGGCAGCTCACGGTTGTTCTTGTGTTTGAAGCGGAACAGCACCTTCAGCGGGTCTTCGGCGACCACTTCGGCAACGTCGGAATAATACTGGCGGTACAGCGGCGCACCGTCCTTGATCAGGGCATTGAAGGTGAATACCACGTCGTCAGCGCGCATCGGGTGGCCGTCGTGGAAGCGTGCTTCCGGGCGCAGGTAGAAACGCACCCAGCTGTTGTCCGGGGCCTTCTCGATCTTGCCGGCCACCAGGCCGTATTCGGTGAACGGCTCGTCCTGGCTCTGGCGCATCAGGGTGTCGTAAATGATGCTGATGTTCTCGGCCGACACGCCCTTGTTGATGAACGGGTTGAGGCTGTCGAAGCCGCCGAAGCTGGACTGGCGGAAGGTGCCGCCCTTGGGCGCGTCGGGGTTGACGTAGTCGAAGTGCTTGAAGTCGGCCGGGTATTTGGGAGGCTCGTCGTACAGGGTAAGTGCGTGTTGCGGCGCGGCCAGGGCGGGAAGGCTCAGGCAGGCAAGCAACAGGCTGCCGGCCAGCTGGCGCAGTCGGTGCGTTGGCATCATTGGGCTTTCTCCGAAGTCTTGATCCACCAGCTGTTCAGCCCGAGGGTGTAGGGCGGCGTGGTGACGAAGGCGAACCGGTTGCGGTAGGCCAGGCGATGATTGTCGAGGTACCAGTTGGGGATCATGTAGTACTGCCATGAGAGCACGCGGTCCAGGGCGCGGGCGGCAGCGACCTGGTCATCGCGGGTGCGGGCGGCGAGCAGGGTGTCGAGCAGGTGGTCGACCACCGGGTCCCTGACCCCAGCATAGTTCTTGCTGCCCTTGGTCGTGGCCTGGCTGGAATGGAAGTACAGCCACTGTTCCAGGCCAGGGCTCAGGGTCTGGTTCAGGGTCATCAGGATCATGTCGAAATCGAACTGGTCCAGGCGCTGTTTGTACTGGGCGCGGTCGACCGTGCGCAAGTGTGCATCGATGCCGATGCTGGCCAGGTTTTCGACATAAGGCTGCAGGATGCGTTCAAGGTTGGGGTTGACCAACAGCACCTCCATGCGCAGTTGCTGGCCCTTGCTGTTGACCAGGCGCTGGCCATCGAGCTTCCAGCCGGCTTCGGCGAGCAAGCCGAGCGCCTGGCGCAGGGTCTGGCGGCCGATGCCGCGGCCATCGGTCTGGCTGACCTTGTACGGTTCGCTGAACAGCCTGGCCGGCAACTGGTCGCGGAACGGTGCCAGCAGCAGCCACTCCTTGCCGGTCGGCAGGCCGCTGGCGGTGAAATCGCTGTTGGGGTAGTAACTGGTCGAGCGGCGGTAGGCGCCGCTGAACAGCGCACGGTTGGTCCACTCGAAGTCGAGCATCAACCCCAGTGCCTGGCGTACCCGTGGATCGCTGAAGGTCGCCCGCCGGCTGTTCATGAACAGGCCCTGGGTCTGGGTGGGGATGCGGTGCGGGATCTGCGCCTTGATCACCTCGCCACGGCGCACGGCCGGGAAGTTGTAACCGTTGGCCCAGTTCTTCGCCTGGTGCTCGATATAGATGTCGAACTCGCCGGCCTTGAACGCTTCGAAGGCCACCGTGGCATCGCGATAGAACTCATATTCGACGCGGTTGAAGTTGTACTTGCCACGGTTCACCGCCAGGTCCTTGCCCCAGTAGTTCTTCACCCGCTCGAACACCAGCCGGCGCCCGGGCTGGACCTCGGTGATGCGGTAGGGGCCGCTGCCCAGCGGCGGCTCGAAGGTGGTGGCCTTGAAGTCGCGGTTCTGCCAGTAGTGCCTGGGCAGCACCGGCATTTCGCCCAGGCGCAGGATCAGCAGCGGGTTGCCGGCGCGCTTGAACACGAAGCGGATGCGCAGCGGGCCGAGGATATCCACCCGCTGCACCTCCTGCAGGTTGGTGCGGTAGATCGGGTGGCCGTCCTTGAGCAACGTGCGATAGGAGAACGCCACATCTGCCGAGGTGATCGGCTTGCCATCATGCCAGCGGGCTTCCGGGCGCAGGTTGAATACCACCCAGCTGCGGTCCTCGCTGTACTCCACCGAGCGCGCGATCAGGCCATAGCTGGAGGTCGGCTCGTCGCCGGACGGGTCGTACTGGCCGGTGCCGACCATCAGCGGCTCGTTCAGCTCGCTGATGCCATATTGCTGGAAATTCGGCGTGGTAACCGGGCTCGACCCCTTGAAGGTGTACGGGTTGAGCGTGTCGAAGGTACCGAAAGCCATGGCCCGCAAGGTGCCACCCTTGGGCGCATGCGGGTTGACCCAGTCGAAATGGGTGAATGTGGCTGGGTACTTGAGCGTGCCGAACTGCGCGTATCCGTGGCTTTCGCTCACCATCGCGGCTGCGGGAAAGCTCAAGGCCAGGCTGAGTGACAGCAGGAGGGGACGTATCAAGTCGGCATCCGATCCAGAGGCGTTGGGCTTTGATCGGGGTACAGTAACAGCTTGGTGGGGTTGGAAAAAGAGAGGTTTTGCAGGAGACGGTGGCGGTACAGCCCGTTGCCGGTTTTCGCGGGTGGCACGGTACCTGTGGGAGCGGCCTTGCGTCGCGAAAGGGGCGCGTAGCGGCCCCAGGGCTTCAGTTTCGCAGCAACGGTTGCTGCGGCTGCTGCGCAGCCCTATCGCGACACAAGGCCGCTTCCACAGAGCCGCGTAAAGGCCACAATCACTACATCAATGCGACAGGTAGACGGTGAGGGTCTGGCCTGGCTTCAGGGCGTGACCGCTGCGCGGGTTCCAGCGCTTGAGATGTTGCATTTCAACGTTGAAGCGCTTGGCCACCAGGTACAGCGAGTCGCCCTTGCGCACCTTGTACTGGGTGGAACGCTTGCCGGATGCCGCTACCCGGTTGGCAGCCGCGCTGGGTGCATCGCCCCCGCGCAAGGCCAGGACCTGGCCAGCGCGTACGCGGTTGCCAGAGAGCCGGTTCCAGCGCTTGATGTCCTTGACCGAAACGCGGTTGGCCTTGGCAATGCTGCCCAGGTTGTCGCCACGTTTGACCCGGTAGCTGCGCGCCGCCACCGGTGCCTGGGCTTCCGCGACGGCACGGGCGAACACGGCCTTGTTCGGCTGCAGGCTGACCAGTTGCTCGGGCTTGAGGTTGGACAGGCTGTCGCTCAGCAGTTGCGCCTTTGCCGTCGGCACCAGCAGTTGCTGCGGGCCGTCCACGGTCATGCGTTTCTTGTATGCCGGGTTGAGCTGGATCAGCTCGTCTTCGTCGATGTTGGCGAAGGCCGCCACACGCGACAGGTCGAGACGGTCGTTGATGACCACTGCCTCGAAGTAGGGTTCGTTGGCGATCGGGCTCAGGTTCACGCCATAGGCTTCCGGCGTCAGCACCACTTGCGACAGGGCCAGCAGCTTGGGCACGTAGTCACGGGTTTCCTGGGGCAGCGGCAGGTTCCAGTAGTCGGTCGGCAGGCCGAGGCGTTCATTGCGTTCGATGGCGCGGCTGACCGTGCCTTCGCCGGCGTTGTAGGCGGCCAGGGCCAGCAGCCAGTCACCGTTGAACATGTCGTGCAGGCGGCTGAGGTAGTCCAGCGCAGCGTTGGTCGAGGCGGTTACGTCGCGACGGCCATCGTAGAAGTTGGTCTGGCGCAGGTTGAAGTGGCGACCGGTGGACGGGATGAACTGCCACATGCCCGCGGCGTGGGCGCGCGAGTAGGCCATCGGGTTGTAGGCGCTTTCGATGGCTGGCAGCAGGGCCAGTTCCAGCGGCATGTCGCGCTCTTCAAGGCGCTCGACGATGTAGTGCAGGTAGAGGCTGCCGCGCTCGCCAGCGGTTTCGATGAAGCTCGGGTTGCTGGCGAACCACAGGCGCTGCTGTTCGATGCGTGGGTTGACGTCGATGTTGTCCTGCAGGGCAAAACCCTGGCGCATGCGTTCCCACACGTCCTGCGGCGGCTGCTCGGCCGGCTTGACCTGCAACGGTGAAGGCTTGTGCTTGATCCGTGCCTGGTAGTTGTGCGCGCGAACGCTTTCGGATTCGTCGAGCTGACGGGTGCTCTGGCAGCCCACCAAAGTGGCGGCCAGGGCCAGCGCACTGATTTGGGCCAGGCGCGTCAGGGCGACGGAATGAGAGGTTCTGCGGCTACGTGAAGACATCGGCTGACACAGGTTTCCGGGCGAAAAATTTCGGCGATTCTAGAAACCGCTCCGGGCCGGGTCAACCGTTGAGCCTCGCTTGCGATATATCTTGGGGTTATCAGAAGCTGTCCTTCCAAGACCTCAAGGCAGCAAAAACAGCGACATGGGAGGGGTTTGAATGTCCCTTCCATTCGTCTGCTTTTTGTTTAACTAATGTTTCAGAGGTGCGTAGAAAGGGGTTGGTCAGGCGTTCCAGGCCGATCGTTGATGGCAAGGTGATGCAATTGTCGGCCCGCAAGCGGGTAACGTCAGCGAACCGTTGCAGAACATGCGGGTTGGTGGGCTCCACCGCCTTGGCGAAACGCAGGTTGCTCAAGGTGTATTCATGGGCGCAGTACACCTCGGTGTGTGCGGGCAGCGCCGCCAGGCGGGCCAGCGCCGGCTGCATCTGCTCGGGGGTGCCCTCGAACATGCGTCCGCAACCAGCGGCGAACAGGGTGTCGCCACTGAACAGCACGGGGGTTGCCGGCTGGTCGCTGAAGAAGGCGATATGGCCGAGGGTGTGGCCGGGCACTGCCAGTACCTGGAAGGTCACATCCAGCACGGTCACCTGGTCGCCGTCGTCCAGCGCCAGGTCACGGCACGGAATGCGTTCCCGGGCCGGGCCGCACACCCGCGCCCCGGTCAGCTGCTTGAGCCGCTCCACGCCGCCGACATGGTCATGGTGATGGTGGGTGACGAGGATGTCGCTCAGCACCCAGCCCGGGTGCGCTGCCAGCCAACCTTCCACTGGGCCGGCATCTCCCGGATCGACCACCGCGCAGCGGCGTTTGGCAGTATCCTGTAACAACCAGATGTAGTTGTCGGAGAAAGCGGGGAGAGCATCGATCTGTATCATGGTGCGGATCCGATTCGCCTAGCGTGGGACATGAGGGCATCTTAGCCGCGATGGCGCGGTGCGAGAACCTTCGAGGGAGAGCGCAATGACCGACCAAGCCTTTGCCCAGGCCGACCCGGACTGGGTCAAGCTGATCAGCCTGGCCCGTGAGTGGTTCGACGGCCCACTCGGCCAACTGATGCTCAAGGAAGAGGAAAAACTGCTGGAAGAAGAGCTCGGGCGCTTCTTCGGTGGCTATCTTGTGCATTACGGGCCGTGCGCCGAGCCGCCACCCAGCGCCCCGCAGGTGCAGCGCAACGTGCGCCTGGGGGCGCCGCTGCCGGGGGTGGAAATCGTTTGTGAAGAACAGGCCTGGCCGCTGAGCGAGCACGCCGCCGACGTGGTGGTGCTGCAGCATGGCCTGGATTTCAGCCTGTCGCCCCACGGCTTGCTGCGCGAGGCCGCCAGCGCGGTGCGCCCTGGCGGGCACCTGCTGATTATCGGCATCAACCCATGGAGCGGCTGGGGCGTACGCCATCTGTTCAGCCATGGCGCCTTGCGCAAGGCCCGCTGCATCTCGCCTTCGCGGGTGGGGGACTGGCTCAACCTGCTGGGCTTCGCGCTGGAGAAACGCCGCTTCGGGTGCTATCGTCCGCCGCTCGCCTCTGCCGCCTGGCAGCAGCGCCTGGCGGGCTGGGAACGCCTGGCCGGGGGCTGGCAGGGTTCCGGTGGCGGCGTCTACCTGCTGGTGGCGCGCAAGATGGTGGTAGGCCTTCGGCCGCTGCGCCCGGAACGTCGCGAACCGATGGGCAAGCTGCTGCCGCTGCCGCTGGCCAAGGTCAACCGTACGGCGGTCAATCCGGACACTGAAAAGCACTGAACATGAGTGGTACATGAGCGAAAGCGTCGAGATGTTTACCGATGGTGCCTGCAAGGGCAACCCTGGCCCGGGCGGCTGGGGCGTCCTTATGATCTACAAGGGCGTCGAGAAGGAACTGTGGGGCGGCGAACGCGAAACCACCAACAACCGCATGGAACTGATGGCGGCGATCCAGGGGCTGATGGCGCTCAAGCGTGAATGCGAGGTGGTGCTGACCACCGACTCGCAGTACGTGATGAAGGGCATCAACGAATGGATGGTCAACTGGAAGAAGCGCGGCTGGAAGACCGCAAGCAAGGAACCGGTAAAGAACGCCGACTTGTGGCAACTGCTGGATCAGCAGGTCAACCGCCACAAGGTGACCTGGAAATGGGTACGCGGGCATATCGGCCACCCCGGCAACGAACGCGCTGACCAGCTCGCCAACCGTGGGGTCGATGAGGTGCGCGCACAGCGTTGAGCTGGGGTACAATCGCCACCTTTGTGACTGATGCAAGTTGGAGCGCCCCGCGTGGAGCAGCAGCAAGATAAGCGGTTTGTCATTCTCGATACCGAAACCACGGGCATGCCGGTCAGCGAAGGCCACCGGATCATCGAGATCGGCTGTGTCGAGGTGATCGGTCGGCGCCTGACCGGGCGGCATTTCCACGTCTACCTGCAGCCGGACCGCGAGAGCGACGAGGGCGCCATCAACGTCCACGGTATCACCGATGCCTTCCTGGTCGGCAAGCCACGCTTTGCCGATGTCGCCGAGGAATTCTTCGAATTCATCCAGGGCGCCACGCTGGTCATTCACAACGCGGCGTTCGACGTTGGCTTCATCAACAACGAGTTCGCCCTGCTGGGCCAGCACGACCGCGCCGATATCTCGCAGCACTGCACCGTCCTCGACACCCTGCTGCTGGCGCGCGCACGCCATCCGGGGCAGCGCAACAGCCTCGATGCGCTGTGCAAACGCTACGACATCGACAACTCGGGCCGTGAACTGCACGGCGCACTGCTCGACTCGGAACTGCTGGCTGACGTCTACCTGGCGATGACCGGTGGCCAGACCAGCCTGTCGCTGGCGGGCCACGGCGCCGACGCCGAGGATGACGGCCAGGCAGCGGGTGGCAGCGAGATCCGCCGGATTGTCGGGCGTGCACCGGGGCGGGTGATCATGGCCAATGCCGAGGAGCTGGAGGCGCATGCCGAGCGCCTGGCGGCGATTGCCAAGTCGGCTGGTGGGCCCTCGATGTGGCAGGTGCTGACCGAGACGCCAGCCGGTTGATAGCCTGCCGGGAGGTGTTGCTGCCGCGTTGCGGCCCTTTTGCGACACGAGGCCGTTCCTGCAGCTAACCTCATTGGGACTCCATGTCCTTCGGAGGTAGCCACCTGATGTACAAGGACCTCAAGTTCCCCATCCTCATCGTCCATCGGGCCATCAAGGCCGACAGCGTTGCCGGCGAGCGTGTGCGCGGTATCGCCGAGGAGCTGAGCCAGGACGGCTTTACCGTCATCAAGGCCGCCGACCACGCCGAAGCGCGCCTGGTCGCCACCACCCACCACGGCCTGGCCTGCATGCTAATTGCGGCCGAAGGTGTCGCCGAGAATACCCACCTGCTGCAGAACATGGCCGAGCTGATCCGCCTGGCTCGGTTGCGTGCACCCAACCTGCCGATTTTCGCCCTGGGCGAGCAGGCCACCCTGGAAAATGCCCCTGCCGAAGCCATGAGCGAGCTGAACCAGCTGCGTGGCATCCTTTACCTGTTCGAAGACACCGTGCCGTTTCTCGCGCGCCAGGTCGCCCGTGCGGCGCACACTTACCTCGATGGCCTGCTGCCACCGTTCTTCAAGGCCCTGGTGCAGCACACCGCGCAATCCAACTATTCCTGGCACACGCCGGGCCACGGTGGCGGTGTGGCCTACCGTAAAAGCCCGGTGGGCCAGGCTTTTCATCAATTCTTCGGGGAGAATACCCTGCGCTCGGACCTGTCGGTTTCGGTGCCGGAACTGGGTTCGCTGCTCGATCACACCGGCCCCCTGGCCGCAGCCGAGGCCAGGGCGGCGCGCAACTTCGGCGCCGACCACACCTTCTTCGTCATCAATGGCACCTCCACCGCCAACAAGATCGTCTGGCACGCCATGGTTGGCCGTGACGACCTGGTACTGGTGGACCGCAACTGCCACAAGTCGGTGGTGCATGCGATCATCATGACCGGCGCCATCCCCCTGTACCTGTGCCCCGAACGCAACGAACTGGGGATCATCGGGCCGATCCCGCTCAGTGAGTTCAGCCCCGAGTCGATCCAGGCCAAGATCCAGGCCAACCCGCTTGCGCACGACCGTGGGCAGCGCATCAAGTTGGCAGTGGTGACCAACTCCACCTACGACGGCCTGTGCTACCACGCCGGGCTGATCAAGCAGACCCTGGGCCCCAGTGTCGAGGTGCTGCACTTCGACGAGGCCTGGTTTGCCTACGCGGCGTTCCACGGTTTCTTCACCGGGCGCTACGCCATGGGCACGGCCTGCGCGGCAGACAGCCCGCTGGTGTTCAGCACCCATTCCACCCACAAGCTATTGGCCGCGTTCAGCCAGGCCTCGATGATTCACGTGCAGGACGGGGCCAGGCGCCAACTGGACCGGGACCGCTTCAACGAAGCGTTCATGATGCACATTTCGACCTCGCCGCAGTACAGCATCCTCGCCTCGCTGGACGTGGCCTCGACCATGATGGAGGGCCCGGCCGGGCATTCACTGCTGCAAGAAATGTTCGACGAAGCCCTGAGTTTCCGCCGGGCCCTGGCCAACCTGCGCGAGCACATTGCCGCAGACGACTGGTGGTTCAGTATCTGGCAGCCGCCAGGCACCGAAGGCATCCATCGCCTGGCCGCGCAGGACTGGCTACTGCAGCCGGGCGCCGAGTGGCATGGTTTCACCGAGGTGGCGGATGATTATGTGCTGCTCGACCCGCTGAAAGTGACGCTGGTAATGCCTGGCCTGAGTGCGGGCGGTGCGCTGGGCGAACATGGCATCCCGGCGGCGGTGGTCAGCAAGTTTCTCTGGGAGCGCGGGCTGGTGGTGGAAAAGACCGGCTTGTACAGCTTCCTGGTGCTGTTCTCGATGGGCATTACCAAGGGCAAGTGGAGCACGTTGCTCACCGAGTTGCTGGAGTTCAAGCGCCACTATGACGGCAACACACCGCTGAACGACTGCCTGCCCAGCGTAA
The DNA here is from genome assembly GCF_916618955.1 of Pseudomonas sp. Marseille-Q3773. Classification (NCBI taxonomy): domain Bacteria; kingdom Pseudomonadati; phylum Pseudomonadota; class Gammaproteobacteria; order Pseudomonadales; family Pseudomonadaceae; genus Pseudomonas; species Pseudomonas sp. Marseille-Q3773. The sequence continues at coordinate 2,504,325 of NZ_OU745390.1, read as the reverse complement.
TGGCTGCCGATGCGTCCCGCTACCAGGGCATCGGCTTGCGCGAGCTGTGCGATCAGTTGCATGGCTGCTACCGCACCAATGCCACCGCCAAGCAACTGAAGCGGCTGTTCACCCGCTTGCCGGAGGTCGCCATGAGCCCGGCCAGTGCCTATGACCAGATGGTGCGTGGCGAAGTGGAGGCGGTGCCAATCGAGGCACTGTCGGGGCGGGTGGCGGCGGTGATGCTGGTGCCGTACCCGCCAGGCATTCCCTTGATCATGCCGGGGGAACGGTTCACCGAAGCAACCCGCTCGATACTCGACTACCTGGCCTTTGCCAGGGCGTTCAACCAGGGCTTCCCAGGCTTTCTCGCCGACGTGCATGGCCTGCAGAGCGAAAGTGGCCGCTACACGGTGGATTGCATCAAGGAATGCGAATGAGCTCGACGCCGCTGCGGGCCAGTTCGAAGCGGTTTTCACCCAGGTGGTTGACCTTGTCGCCGATGGCCAGGCGGTAAGTGGTGATGGGCGCGCCCAGCGTGCTGCCATCCACTTGCAGGGTCGACTCCTGAAACTCGTGCACGGGGTAGATGCGGCCTTCGGCGTCACGGGCGTGGAATTGGCCGACCATTACTGCTGCCATTTGGGTGAAAACCTCTGAATTTCGTAGGGAATGTCTGAACGGATAGACCGTGGAACCGCCTCGGAAGTTTTCGCCCGCCGGAAAAAAAACCAAAGTGGCGAACAACGGTCATCTATAACTACAACGTCCCTTTACCCAGCAAAGGTTGGAAATTGCCATGACCCAGGTGTATTCGGTAGCAGTCGTCGTCGGTAGCTTGCGCAAGGACTCCTACAACCGCAAGGTTGCCCGCGCACTCTCGGAGCTGGCGCCGTCCAGCCTGGCCCTGAAGATTGTCGAGATCGGCGACTTGCCGCTGTACAACGAGGATGTCGAGGCCGATGCGCCGCCGCAATCGTGGAAGCGTTTTCGCGATGAGATCCGCCGCAGCGATGCAGTGCTGTTCGTCACCCCGGAGTACAACCGTTCGGTGCCGGGCTGCCTGAAGAATGCCATCGATGTCGGCTCGCGGCCCTACGGGCAAAGTGCCTGGAGTGGCAAGCCGACGGCGGTGGTCAGTGTATCGCCGGGAGCCATTGGCGGCTTTGGTGCCAACCATGCCGTGCGGCAGTCGCTGGTATTCCTGGACATGCCATGCATGCAGATGCCCGAAGCCTACATTGGCGGTGCGGCGAGCCTGTTCGACGAGGCCGGCAAGCTCAACGACAAGACCCGGCCGTTCCTGCAGGGTTTCATCGACAAGTTCGCTTCGTGGGTGAAATTGAACAGGGCGGTTTGACCGCCTTGAGCGGCCTGGTATCGCGAAGGGCTGCGCAGCCGCCCTTTCGCGACACCAGCCAGCTGTGTGAAGCATTTCAGCGGAAGCTGTAGGAAACCCCGGCATACACAGCGAACCCTTCGCCCGGTGTCGAGCGGGCCACGTCCTTGCCCGCGTCGTTGTAGCCGGGTGTCACCGTTGCCGCATAGCGTTTGTTGGTCAGGTTGCGCAGGTCAAGCCAGGTCTGCCAGTCCTGTTTCGGTGAATTCCAGCCGAGGCGCGCGCCGAGCAAGGCATAGGCGTCGGCGTGATAGCTGTTGGCATAGTCGACTTGCACTTTCGACGCCATCTGCGTGTTGATCCCCGCGTAGAACCCGCTGGGCCAGTCGTGGCGCAGCTCGGCCTGGTAGTAGTGCATCGGGATGCCGGGCAGGCGGTTGTCGCCGAACTGGTCGTCGTCGCGGTAGTGGAAGTCACTGAAGGTGTAGGCCTGGCGCAAGCTGAGCCTGCCAGCCCCGGCGCGTTCCCACAGCGTGCTGTCGAGGCCTGCCTCCACCCCCTGGTGCACGGTGGCGCTGGCATTGAATTCCTTGGCCGGAGCGCCCTGGAGGATTTCCACGGCCAGCAGTTCATGTCGCACCTGCGCGTAGTACCAGGCCAGGTCCCAATGGCCTATTGCCGAATCGCCGCGCGCGCCCAGCTCCAGCGTGGTGGCTGTCTGGTTCTGCATTTCGATCGGCTGGTAGGCGGTCGGCGCGCTCCAGATCAACGCCCACGGATGCGGAGGTTCGACCGAGCGGCTCAGGTTGCCGTACACCTGCAGGTCCGGGCGGATGTCATAGCGCAGCCCCAGGCGAGGTGCATAGTCCCAGTCATGCAGGCTCACCTTGCCGCCTTCGGCAGGGTAGGTGACCGCACTTTCGCGGCGGGTGTAGATCAGCGCCAGGCCGGTGGTCAGCCACAGGTCCGGCACCAGTTCCAGGTCGTTGCCGGCATGCAGCACGGTGTCCGAACCCTGGTAGGTGAAGTCGCGGGTACGCTTGCCGAACACGTCACCCGTCCGTTCGAATTGCGAGGCGCCGCTGTTGGGCAGGTGCTTGGTGGTGCGCCAGCCAACGGTGGTCTTGCTGTCGTGGCCCATCAGGGTGTCGCGGCGGAAGTAATTCAAGGTGCCGCTGATATCGGTGTAGGCCACCTTCAGGCGCATCGGGCCTTCGCGCAGGTCCATCGGGTAGTCGTGGTAGACCAGGCCGGCTTCCAGGCGTGCATCGTCGTCGAGGTAGAAGGTGGTCTTGTTGCCCAGCCAGGTGCTGCCCGGCTGAGGGCGGCTGTCGTCGCGGGCCAGGTAGTTCGGGTTGGCAGCGCGGGGGTGGTGCTTGACCTGCTCCTTGGTCAGGCGCCCGGCCAGTTCGTTCTCGGTTTCCCGATAACGCAGGTAGAAGCGGGTTTCCAGGTCAGGGTTGAAGCGGTAGCCGAAATTGGCGGCAACGCCTTTCGCACTGCCGCTGCTGTGCGCCTGGTAGCCGTCATACTCCGAATCGGTCAGCGCCAGGTAATAGTCGAAGTTGCCCAATACCTGGCCCGAACTCACCTGGCGGTGCTGATAGCCACGGCTGCCGACTTCGTAGCGCACCTGCAGCGGCGCGGCGTCGTAGCCGGTGTGGGTGATGTAGTTGAGTGCTCCGCCCAGGGCCAGCGCGCCCTGGTCAAAGCCATTGGCACCGCGCAGCACTTCGGCACGGCTCAGCCACAGCGGCTCGAACAGTTCGTACGGCGTACCGCCCGGGCCGGTCAGGGGCAGGCCGTCGAACAGCGTGTACACCCCGGAGCCATGGGCCCCTGGGGCGCGGTTGATGCCTGAGCCGCGGATCGACAGCTTGATGCCATCGTTGCCAGCCGATTGGGCGAATACCCCGGGCTGGTAGGCGAGCACGTCCTGGTTGCTTGCGACCCGGCCTTGTTCTGCATGCTGCATGTCCACCAGGTTGGTCGCCCCAGGTACCTCGCGCAGGCGTTCGTGGGCTGCGCTCAGGTCATTCTGCTCTTCGTCTGTGATCAGCACCTGGCCCAGTTCGACCGAGGAGGCCGCCGCAGGCTGGTTGGCAGCCAAGGCGGCCAGCAGGCCAAGGCAGGACGATAGGGGCAAAACGCAACGCATTGTACGACTCCAGGCGACAGGGCAAAGGACAACGGCGTTGAGACGAGCGAAATCGCGAATAAAGCACGAAGGAATCCGGCAGATTTGCTGCTGGTTTTGATCAGGAGGGGTTGTACGAAAGTTCTCTACAAGCCGCGGTAGTAGAGTCGCACGGCACGCGCTTCGTAAGGTGGCCGCAGACCGGCAGCGATGCCTGACTCAATCACCTGCGGAGTTCAAACATGAATGACAACCCTCGATGCGCGCAGCAACCTTTGGCGGACGCCCCGGTTCGCCTGACACCACGTGAACAGCAAGTCCTGTTGTGGTGTGCCTACGGCAAAAGTTCCTGGGAGATCGGCCAGATTCTGGCGTGCAAGGAATCGACGGTGAACTTCCATGTGTCGAACATCCTGCGCAAGTTCGATGTGCCCACCCGGGTGGCGGCGGTGATCAAGGCCATTCGCTATGGCATGCTGGCCGAGCAGTGAGGGGCGAACATGGGCAACGATCCTCTGTTTCCACGTTTTGCCGATAGCCATGACCCGTTCTGGCCACGAATAGACCTGGGCAGGCTGCGCGAGCGCCTGCACCTGCAGTCGTCTGTCAGCGAAACCGCACTGCAAGTGGCCGCCCGCTGCGCGGCCATCGACGCGGCACGCGAGTTCGCCCGCTGGCGTGCGGTACTGCGCGAGCGAGGTTACAAGCGCCTCGAGGACGTCGCCAGGCATGGCCACGGGCGCGCATTGCGGGTGTGCTACCTGCGCTTTATCGAGGCTGCGGTGCGCTACCACCTGGGGGCGGCTGCTTGCTTGCCCGCTGCACGTCGAGGGCGCAACCATGCCTGATGTCGGCATTCTCGACGCGCCGTGCAGCGCGCTCGTGGCGTTGCTTGAGGTGGATGGCAGTGTGCTGTTCGCCGCGCTGTTGGGCGCGCTGCTGGTGAGCGCGGCGCGTGACCGGCTGATCACCAATACGGCCAGGCGCCTGAAGCTGGGCAAGAAACTGCTGCTGGTGTTCGTGACCGTGGGGGTGGGCCACTTGTTCGAGCCGTTGGTATCGTCACTGGTGCCCTTGCTGACCCGTGGCATGGCGGCTTTCGTGGCTGCGGTGGTCGTGATCCCGATCAGCCTCAAGGTCATGGTCTGGCTGGATACACTGGACCCACGCGAGCTTATCCAGCGCTGGCGAAACCGGGGTTAGCCGGTGGCTGACGCACCAAGTGCATTCAGTTTCTGTTCCAGTTGCTGGATGCGTTGCTTGTCCTTGATGAGCAGCAGCACCGCCTGGCGATCAGCGGGCGATAGCGTGCGCAGGCGGGTGAGCATGTCGTACTCCCAGTCGGGCTCATCCACGGGCGAGGGGGCGGTGGCGACTTCGCCCAGCAGCAGCCAGTCCAGCGAGCAGCGGTGCTGTCGGGCCAGGTCTATGCACAACGAATAGGGGATGCTGTCGCGCACCTTCCAGCTGCTCAAGGTTTGTGGGCTGATCGACAACTTGCGCGAGAGCTCGGCATCGGTCTTGGCACCGGTCAAAAGCTTGAGGCGGGTGAGCACTGCAGCAAGTACGTGAGTACTCATAACAGATATCCATGACTGGTTTAAAGATATTCCATGGGCTTAAACTACTCGTTATGAATACAGCCCTGCGTTTTAAGGAGCATTTCTGCAATGAGAAACACCGAACTGAAGAATAATTCCAAGTTTGCAGCCAATACTGACACAGCTGAGCGATTATTCTTAGGGAGCATAGCGTTGAATCATGCTTGCAGGTACGTGTCGTGAGTACTTACAAGCTGGTTTGCCCGCATTGCCACAGCCGGATGCGTATACGCACCAGTGAAGGCCGCCATATTTTCCTGCGCATTGCCTATTTGCAATGCACAACCGAGGCGTGTGGCTGGTCAGTGCGTGCCGAATTCGAAATGACCCATGAACTTTCACCCAGCGGCATGCCCAACCCGGAAGTTTACCTGCCCTCGGCAAATGGTGAGTTGCGCAGGGCGGCGTTGCCGACGATAGCCCAGAGAGCAGCCGATGAATGAGGTGCCACTGGCTGCGATGACATTACCTGCAGAGCAGACAAGGCAGATAAAAAAACACCCCGCATGAGCGGGGTGTCTTGTTTTGCCGGGGTAATCAGCCGATCAGTTGCAGGCCCGCTTGCTGGACCATTTCCAGCAGCGGCTGCGGATACACGCCAAGCACGAAGGCGAGAATGGCGATGGCCAGCAGCATGACGCCGCCGGTGCGCTGTTCCCACTTCAGCGGGGCGTCGTGGCGACGCAGGTTCGGCTCGACCAGGTACAGGGTGACCATGACGCGCAGGTAGTAGTAGACACCGATGGCGCTACCGATCACCAGCGCACCGACCAGCCACCACAGGTGCGACTCGACGCCGGTGGCGATGATGTAGAACTTGCCGATGAAGCCGGCAGTCAGCGGGATACCGGCCAGCGACAGCATCATCACGGTCAGCACTGCGGTCAGGTACGGACGGCGCCAGAACAGGCCGCGGTACTCGTACAGCGCATCGGCGTCACGGCCGCCATAAGGCGAGGACATCAGGGTGATGACACCGAACGCGCCGAGGCTGGTGATCACGTAGGTGACCAGGTACACGCCCATGGCTTCCAGGGCCAGGCCCTTGCTGGCGACCAGGGCGATGACCAGGTAGCCGAAGTGGGCGATGGACGAGTAACCGAGCAGACGCTTGAGGTTGCTCTGGGTCAATGCCAGCAGGTTGCCGATCAGGATCGAGGCCACGGCAATCACCGCCAGCACGGTGCTCAGCACGCCGCTGCTGGCAGCAGGGGAGAGCATGAACAGGCGTACCACCACGGCGAATACCGCCACCTTGCTGGCGGTGGCCAGGAACGCGGCGACCGGCGCCGGGGCGCCTTCGTACACGTCCGGGGTCCACAGGTGGAACGGTACCAGCGACAGCTTGAACGCCAGGCCGACCAGCATCATGGCCAGGCCCAGCTGGGCCAGCAGGCTTGGCATGCTGGTGGCAGCCAGGGCCTTGCCGATCTGGTCGAAGCTCAGGCTGCCGGCGTCGGCGTACAGCAGGGCCATGCCGAACAGCAGGAACGCCGAGCCGGCAGCCGACAGCACCATGTACTTGATGCCGGCCTCGAGCGAGCGCTTGTTGAAGAAGGCATACGCCACCAGGCCGTAGACCGGTACCGACAGCAGCTCCAGGCCAATGAACAGGCCGGCCAGGTGGTTGGCGCTGACCAGCACCAGGCCGCCGAGGGCCGACATCAGCAACAGCAGGTAGAGTTCTTCGCGGTTGCCCGGGAAGCCCTTGGCGCCTTCGCCGAGGTAGGCGTGGGCGAGGGTGACGCAAGCCAGCGTGGCCACCAGCATGATCGCCATGTACAGGCAGGCGAACTTGTCGATGGTCACCAGCGAAGTGACCGCCAGCGGCGCAACCTTAAGTGCCGGCAGGATCGACAGCAGGGCCAGGTTGAGGCCCACAGTGGACAGCAGGAAGGTCTGCGAGTGGTTGCGCTTCCAGGCGATCGCCAGCATCACCACCACCGTGGTGATGGTGGTGATCAGCATCGGCGCCAATGCGATGAAGTGTTGAGTGGTGAATTCCATAGCGCTCTTACCGGGCCGAAGCGAGTTGAGTGAAAGCGGAACCGAGCCACTGCTGCACACCACTCATGGTGGCGGCAGAGGTGTCGAGGAACGGCTGCGGATACACGCCCAGCAGGATCAGCAGTACAGCCAGACCCAGGACCATGATCAGCTCGCGGCCGTCCATGCCGGCCAGCACGCTGTCGGCCTTGGCCGGGCCGAAGTAGGCGCGGTGGATCATGATCAACGAGTACACCGAACCGAACACCAGGCCAGTGGTGGCGATCACGGTGATCCACGGCACGCTGGCGAAGCTGCCGATCAGGATCAGGAATTCGCCGACGAAGTTGCCGGTGCCGGGCAGGCCCAGGGAGGCGGCGGCGAAGAACAGGCTGATGGCCGGCAGGTAGGCGATGCGGTGCCACAAGCCGCCCATTTCGCGCATGTCACGGGTGTGCAGGCGCTCGTACAGCTGGCCAGCCAGGATGAACAGCGCGGCAGCCGACAGGCCGTGGGCCAGCATCTGGATCACCGCGCCTTGCAGGGCCTGCTGGCTGCCGGAGTAGATACCGATCAGCACGAAGCCCATGTGCGAGACGCTGGAGAAGGCCACCAGGCGCTTGATGTCGGTTTGCGCGAAGGCCAGGAAGGCACCGTAGAAGATACCGATCAGGCCCAGGGTCATGGCGATTGGCGCGAACTCGGCCGAGGCATTCGGGAACAGCGGCAGGGCGAAGCGCAGCAGGCCGTAGGCCGCGGTCTTCAGCAAGATACCGGCGAGGTCAACGGAGCCTGCGGTCGGCGCCTGGGCGTGGGCGTCAGGCAGCCAGGAGTGGAACGGCACCACCGGCAGTTTCACCGCGAAGGCGATGAAGAAGCCCAGCATCAGCAGGTACTCGGTACCGGCTGGCAGTTCGGCCTTCAGCAGGTCGCTGTAGTTGAAGGTGATCACCCCGGTGTTGGTGTAGTTGACCAGCACCAGGCCGAGGATCGCCACCAGCATGATCAGGCCGCTGGCCTGGGTGAAGATGAAGAACTTGGTCGCCGCGTAGATCCGGGTCTTCTTGCCGTCTGCCGAGCTGTGACCCCAGAGCGCGATGAGGAAGTACATCGGCACCAGCATCATTTCCCAGAAGAAGAAGAACAGGAACAGGTCCAGGGCCAGGAACACGCCGACCACGCCGCCGAGGATCCACATCAGGTTGAGGTGGAAGAAGCCGACGTGGCGCTGGATTTCCTTCCAGGAGCACAGTACCGACAGCACACCGAGCAGGCCGGTGAGCAGGATCATCAGCAGCGACAGGCCGTCGAGGGCCAGGTGGATGCTGATGCCGAAGCGCTGGATCCACTGGACTTTGTATTCCAGGGCCCAGGCCGGCTCGGCGCCCGGAGCGGGGGCGAGGGTGTAGTCGCCGTTGGCCCACAGCCACAGGCCGATGCCGAGCAGCAGGGACATGGTCAGCAGCGCGATCCAGCGCGGCAGGGTGGCGCCGAAGCGCTCACCCAGCCAGCACAGGAAGCCGCCGATGAAGGGGATCAGGATCAGCCAAGGCAAAATCATGACGGGTTGGTTTCCTTTGGCAAAGTCGCAAGATTCATAGTCATACCGCAGCCACTACCACGGCACCGAGCACCAGCACGGCACCCACGGCGATAGAGGCGGTGTACCAGCGCAGCTGGCCAGTCTCGGTCTTGCTCATGGCGACGTGGCCGCCACGCGCCATCCGAGGAATCAGGCCGATGGTGCGGTCAACCGGGTCCTTGCGCAGGATGTGGCTGATCAGCAGGTACGGTTTGACGAAGAGCTTGTCGTAGATCCAGTCGAAGCCCCAGGCAGCGAACCACCAGGCCGACAGGACACGGCCGATGCCACTGTTGGCCACGGCGCTGACGAAGCGGCGCTTGCCCAGGAACAGCAGGGCCGACAGCAGGATACCGGCGATGGCGATGGCACCCGAGGTGATCTCCAGCGCGTGCTTGGCTTCGCCACCGGCGTGGCCGGCGCTTTCCGGCAGCACGCCTGCCAGCGGCGGGGTGATCCAGGCGCCGACGAAGGTCGACAGCACGATCAGCACGCCCAGCGGCAGCCAGTGGCTGATGCCGTGGCCCGCGTGGGCTTCGGTCTTGGCTTCGCCGTGGAAGGCGATGAAGATCAGGCGGAAGGTGTACAGCGAGGTCATGAACGCGCCGACCAGGCCGGCATACAGCAGGCCGGTGTTGCCGCTGGCGAAGGCTTCCCAGAGGATCTCGTCCTTGGAATAGAAGCCCACGGTGACGATCGGCAGGGCGGCCAGGGCAGCACCACCGACCACGAAGCTGGCGTAGGCCAGCGGCAGTTTCTTCCACAGGCCGCCCATCTTGAAGATGTCCTGCTCGTGGTGGCAGGCAACGATCACCGCACCGGAAGCCAGGAACAGCAGGGCCTTGAAGAAGGCGTGGGTCATCAGGTGGAAGATCGCCGCGTCCCAGGCACCCACGCCCAGGGCGAGGAACATGTAGCCGATCTGGCTCATGGTCGAGTAGGCGAGGATACGCTTGATGTCGGTCTGCACCAGCGCGGCGAAGCCGGCCAGTACCAGGGTCACGCCACCGACCACGCCGACCAGGTGCAGGATGTCCGGGGCCAGCAGGAACAGGCCGTTGGTACGGGCGATCAGGTACACGCCCGCGGTCACCATGGTTGCCGCGTGGATCAGTGCGGAGACCGGAGTCGGGCCGGCCATCGCGTCGGCCAGCCAGGTCTGCAGTGGCAGCTGTGCCGATTTACCGACCGCACCACCCAGCAGCATCAGCGTGGCCAGGACCATCCAGGTGTCGCCAGCCTGGAACTTCTGCGGTGCCAGCACCAGCAGCTGCTGCACGTTCAGGGTACCCAGCTGGGCGAACAGGATGAACAGGCCGATGGCCATGAACACGTCGCCGATGCGGGTGACGATGAATGCCTTGAGTGCCGCGTTACCGTTGTTGCGGTTGCTGTAGTAGAAACCGATCAACAGGTACGAGCACAGGCCCACGCCTTCCCAGCCGAAGTAGATGAACAGCAGGTTATCGCCGAGGATCAGGAACAGCATGCTGGCGATGAACAGGTTGGTGTACGAGAAGAAGCGCGAGTAGCCGGCTTCGCCACGCATGTACCAGGACGCGAACAGGTGGATCAGGAAGCCGACACCGGTGACCACGCCGAGCATGGTCACCGAGAGGCCATCCAGGTACAGGGTGAAGTTCGGCGCGAAGCCGTCCACCGACATCCACTGCCACAGCAGCTGGCTGTACGCGCCGCCTTCCGGCGGGGCGACGTTGAATTGCCAGATGACGTAGGCAGCCACGGCGGCCGACAGGCCCACCGAGCCGACGCCGATCAGGGCCGACAGGTTCTCCGAGAAGCGCCCGCGCGAGAACGACAGCAGCAGGAAGCCGAGGAGGGGGAAGACGAAAGTCAGGAAGAGAAGGTTCATCCGCGCATCTCACTGGCAGCATCGATGTCGAGAGTGTGGAAGCGGCGATACAGCTGCAGCAGGATGGCCAGGCCGATACTGGCCTCGGCAGCTGCCAGGCTGATCACCAGAATGAACATCACCTGGCCGTCGGGCTGGACCCAACGGGCACCGGCGACGATGAACGCCAGGGCAGAGGCGTTCATCATGACTTCCAGGCTCATGAGCACGAAGAGGATGTTGCGGCGGACCATCAGGCCAACCAGACCTAAGCAGAACAGGATGCCGGCGACCGCCAGACCATGCTCGAGAGGGATAGCACCCATGATTTACTCCTTCGCCTCGTTGCGGCCCAGGTGGAAGGCGGTGACGGCTGCAGCCAGCAGCAGCATCGAAGCCAGTTCGACCACCAGCAGGTACGGGCCGAACAGGCTGATGCCCACGGCTTTCGGGCCCACGGTGGTACCGCTGATGGCGGCGCCGCTCGGGGCGACGAACAGCACGTACAGCAGCTCCAGCAGCAGCAGGGCGGCGAGGATCACCGGCCCGGCCCAGATGCCGGGCTTGAGCCAGCCGCGTTCCTGGGCGACCGAAGCCGGCCCGAGGTTGAGCATCATCACCACGAACACGAACAGCACCATGATGGCGCCGGCGTAGGCGATCACTTCCAGGGCGCCGGCGAACGGCGCACCCAGGGCGAAGAAGATCATGGCCACGGAAATCAGCGAAATGATCAGGTAAAGCAAGGCGTGCACGGGGTTGGTACCGGTCACCACCCGAAGGGTGGAGAGCACGGCGATCCCGGATGCGAAGTAGAAAGCGAATTCCATCTTTCTGTCCTTATGGGAGCAAGCTCTTCACGTTGATCGGCTCGGCTTCGTTCTGCGCAGCGCCTTTCGGCTTGCCAGCGATCGCCATACCCGCAACACGGTAGAAGTTGTAGTCAGGATTCTTGCCGGGGCCGGAGATCAGCAGATCTTCTTTCTCGTACACCAGGTCCTGACGCTTGAACTCGGCCATTTCGAAATCCGGAGTCAGCTGGATCGCGGTGGTCGGGCACGCTTCTTCACACAGGCCGCAGAAGATGCAGCGCGAGAAGTTGATGCGGAAGAACTCCGGGTACCAGCGGCCGTCCTCGGTCTCGGCCTTCTGCAGCGAGATGCAGCCGACCGGGCAGGCCACCGCGCAGAGGTTGCACGCCACGCAGCGCTCCTCGCCATCGGGGTCGCGGGTGAGGACGATGCGGCCGCGGTAGCGCGGCGGCAGGTACACGGGTTCTTCGGGATACTGCAGGGTATCGCGCTTGCGGAACCCGTGGGAGAACACCATGGCCAGGCTGCGCAGCTGGGTGCCGGTGCCCTTAACGATGTCGCCGATATACTTGAACATGGGTCAAATCCTCACTGGGCCGCGACGGCTGGCGCGTTGTAGAGCACGAGCGCAGCGGTCACCAGCAAATTGATCAGGGTCAGCGGCAGGCAGAACTTCCAGCTGAAGTCCATCACCTGGTCATAGCGTGGGCGCGGGATCGAGGCGCGCAGCAGGATGAACAGCATGATGAAGAACGCGGTCTTCAGCGCGAACCACAGGAACGACAGTTGCGGCAGGATGCCGAACGGGCCGTGCCAGCCGCCGAAGAACAGGGTCACCAGCAGCGCCGAGATGAGGATGATGCCGATGTACTCACCGACGAAGAACATGCCCCATTTCATGCCGGCATACTCGATGTGGTAGCCGTCGGCCAGTTCCTGTTCCGCTTCCGGCTGGTCGAACGGGTGACGGTGAGTCACGGCGACGCCAGCGATGAAGAAGGTGCAGAAGCCGAAGAACTGCGGAATGATGAACCACAGGTTCTGTGCCTGGTAGTCGACGATGTCGCGCATGTTGAACGAGCCCACCTGCACCACCACGCCCATCAGCGCCAGGCCCAGGAACACTTCGTACGACACGGTCTGGGCCGAGGCGCGCAAGCTGCCCAGCAGGGCGTACTTGTTGTTCGACGACCAGCCGGCGAACAGCACCGCGTACACCGACAAGCCGGCCATGGCGAAGAAGAACAGCAGGCCGATGTTCAGGTCGGCGACCCCCCAGGTCGGGGTGATCGGGATGACCACGAAGGCGATCAGCAGGGCGCTCATGGCCACCACCGGTGCCAGGGTGAAGATCACGCGGTCGACGAAGGGTGGGTTCCAGTCTTCCTTGAAGAACATCTTCAGCATGTCGGCAGCGATCTGGAACATGCCGAACGGGCCGACGCGGTTCGGACCGTAACGGTCCTGCCACCAGCCCAGCAGGCGACGCTCGACGAAGCTGAGCAGCGCACCGCAGACCACCACCGCCAGCAGGACCACGATGGCCCGCAGCACGGAGAGGATCACATCGATCACTTCGGGGGTGAACCAGCTCATTGTGCCGCCTCCTGCAGACCTTCGACGGATGCACCGAAGATGGCCGGCGGAATGCCGGCCAGGCCTTTCGGCAATGCGACCAGGCCAGCGCCCAGCTGTTCATTGATGCGCAGCGGCAGACGCAGCGCCACACCGCCGACCGTCAGGCTCAGCAGGGCGCCGTCGTTGACGCCCAGGCGGTCGGCTTCGGACTTGGCCAGGGCCACGTAGGCAGCCGGGATGCGCTCTTGCACCGGGGCGGCGCGCGAGGAGCTTTCTTCGCTGCCGAACAGGTGGAAGAACGGCACGGCGGTCCAGGTGCCACGGGCCGGGTTGAAGGCCCCCGGAATGCGGGTGAACCAGTTCAGGCGGTCGCCTTGCGATTCGATCAGGCGCACGCCCGGGTCACCGGCGCGCAGGTGGCCACCGACCTCGTCCTGGAACTTGTTCCAGGCCTGCGGCGAGTTCCAGCCCGGCGACCAGGCGAACGGCACCTGCTGGCGCGGTTCGGCGGAGCCCGAGTAGCCTTCCATGGAGAAGGCGAACGCGGTGTCCTTGTCCTGCGGGGTACGTGGCTCGTGCACGCTAATGTTGGCGCGCATGGCGGTACGGCCGGAATAACGCAGCGGTTCGCGGGCCAGCTTCAGGCCCTTGATGCGGAACGCGGCAGATGGCGCGGCGTTGACGATGCCAGCCAGTTGCGGGGCGGCTTCGGCGCAGGCGCTGGTGACGTGGTCCAGCTGGGTCCAGTCGACCGGCTTGTTCAACAGGGTGGCACGCAGGGCGTGCATCCAGCGCCAGCCTTCGTGAACCAGGATGCTGCTGTCCAGGTACTGCGGGTCGAACACCTGGAAGAAGCGCTGGGCACGGCCTTCCTGGCTGACCAGGGTACCGTCGCCTTCGGCGAACGAGGCGGCCGGCAGCACCAGATGGGCGCGGTCGACGGTCGCGGTTTTCGAGTGGTCGGCAACGATCACCACCTTGGCCGCGGCCAGGGCTGCGTCGACCTTGGCCGCCGGCACGCGGGTGTACAGGTCGTTTTCCAGCACCACGATGGCGTCGGCCTTGCCGCTGATGACAGCGTCCAGCGCAGCGTCGACGGACTCGCCGCCGAGCATGGCCATGCCCAGGCTGTTGGCTTCAGGCACCACCAGGCTCAGCGAACCGTTCTTCTCGCGCAGCTTCAGGGCCTTGGCGATGTTGGCCGCGGCTTCGATCAGCGCCGGGTCGGCCAGCGAGGTACCGGCGACCACCAGTGGGCGTTGGGCCGCGACCAGGGCGTCGGCGATGCGCTGGGCCAGTGCTTGCGCTTCGGCATCCAGGCCGGCAACGGCAGGCGCGCTCGGGTCGATGGCGTGGGCCACGGCGAAACCGATGCGGGCCAGGTCGGCCGGGGCAGCGTGCACGCACTCTTCGGCAACATCGTCCAGCTTGGTTTCCGCCAGCGAAGCGATGAACAGCGGGTACAGCGCGTGCTGGCCGATGTTCTTCACCGCCGCGTCGAGCCACGGCTGCACCTTCATCGCTTCGGCCATGGCCTCGGCCTTGCCCTTGGTGGCCTGGCGCACGGCCAGGGCGACGCGGGCAGCGGTCTGGGTCAGGTCTTCGCCGAGCACGAACACGGCGTCGTGGTCTTCGATATCGCGCAGGGTCGGCACCGGCAGCGGGCTGTTGTTCAGCACGTCGAGGGCCAGGCGGACGCGGGCCAGCTCGCCGGCTTCCATACCCGAGTAGAAGTACTCGGCGCCGACCAGCTCACGCAGGCCGTAGTTGCTTTCCAGGCTGGCGCGCGGCGAGCCGATACCGACGATGGTACGCCCGCGCAGCAGGTCGGCGGCTTTGTCCAGGGCAGCGTCCAGGCTCAGCTTGGTGCCGTCGGCCAGTTGTGGCTGGCGTGGGCGATCCTTGCGGTTGACGTAGCCGTAGCCGAAGCGGCCACGGTCGCACAGGAAGTACTGGTTGACCGAACCGTTGAAGCGGTTTTCCACCCGGCGCAGTTCGCCGTAGCGCTCGCCCGGGCTGATGTTGCAGCCGCTGGAGCAGCCGTGGCAGATGCTCGGGGCGAACTGCATGTCCCACTTGCGGTTGTAGCGTTCGGAGTGGGTCTTGTCGGTGAACACGCCGGTCGGGCAGACCTCGGTCAGGTTGCCGGAAAATTCGCTTTCCAGCACGCCGTCTTCGACGCGGCCGAAGTACACGTTGTCGTGGGCGCCGTATACGCCCAGGTCGGTACCGCCGGCATAGTCCTTGTAGTAGCGCACGCAGCGGTAGCAGGCGATGCAGCGGTTCATCTCGTGGGCGATGAACGGGCCGAGGTCCTGGTTCTGGTGGGTACGCTTGGTGAAACGGTAGCGGCGCTCGTTGTGGCCGGTCATTACCGTCATGTCCTGCAGGTGGCAGTGACCGCCTTCCTCGCACACCGGGCAGTCGTGCGGGTGGTTGGTCATCAGCCATTCGACGACGCTGGCGCGAAACGCCTTGGACTCTTCATCGTCGATGGAGATCCAGGTGCCGTCGGAGGCAGGGGTCATGCAGGACATGACGATACGACCACGGGTGTCGTTCTCGTCGGTGTACTGCTTGACCGCGCATTGCCGGCAGGCGCCAACGCTACCAAGCGCCGGGTGCCAGCAGAAATAAGGGATGTCGAGGCCGAGCGACAGACAGGCCTGTAACAGGTTGTCTGCACCATTGACTTCGAGCGCTTTGCCGTCTACGTGGATAGTGGCCATTGTTCAAAGTTCTTCGTTGGCCCGCGTGAGCAGGCGTGGCTAATGGAAATCGGTGAGCTTGCGACACGCCACGAGCGACTCGGGCCGGCCGGCAAGCTGGCGAGTGGCACGGACCACTCGCCTAATCATCTTTTTATGCGCCGACCACGGTCGGCCCGGCCGGAATCGGCTTCGCCAGGTCCGGACGCAGCGCATCGCCAGCACTGGCTGGGGCGATACCGGCCTCGAATTCCGAGCGGAAGTATTTGATGGCACTGCCCAGCGGCTCGACGGCACCCGGTGCGTGAGCACAGAAAGTGCGGCCTGGGCCGAGGAAGTTGACCAGGCCCAGCAGCGTCTCGATGTCTTCGGCGCGGCCCTGGCCTTTTTCCAGTGCGCGCAGCATCTTCACGCTCCATGGCAGGCCGTCACGGCAGGGCGTGCACCAGCCGCACGACTCGCGGGCGAAGAACTCTTCCATGTTGCGCAGCAGCGAAACCATGTTGATGCTGTCGTCCACCGCCATTGCCAGGCCGGTACCCATGCGGGTGCCGACCTTGGCGATGCCGCCGGCGTACATCTGCGCATCGAGGTGCTCGGGCAGCAGGAAGCCGGTACCGGCGCCGCCTGGCTGCCAGCACTTGAGCTTGAAGCCGTCGCGCATGCCGCCGGCGTAGTCTTCGAACAGCTCGCGGGCGGTGACGCCGAACGGCAGTTCCCACAAGCCCGGGTTCTTCACCTTGCCGGAGAAGCCCATCAGCTTGGTACCGTGGTCTTCGCTGCCTTCGCGGGCCAGCGACTTGTACCAGTCGTTGCCATTGGCGACGATGGCCGGCACGTTGCACAGGGTTTCGACGTTGTTGACACAGGTCGGCTTGCCCCATACGCCCACGGCGGCAGGGAAGGGCGGCTTCGAGCGCGGGTTGGCGCGGCGGCCTTCCAGCGAGTTGATCAGCGCGGTTTCTTCACCGCAGATGTAGCGGCCGGCACCGGTGTGCACGAACAGCTCGAAATCGAAGCCGCTGCCGAGGATGTTCTTGCCCAGCAGGCCGGCGGCCTTGGCTTCCTCGATGGCGCGGTTGAGGTGCTTGGCGGCGGTGGTGTATTCGCCGCGCAGGAAGATGTAGCCACGGTAGGCCTTCAGGGCGCGGGCGCTGATCAGCATGCCCTCGACCAGCAGATGGGGCTGTTGCTCCATCAGCATGCGGTCCTTCCAGGTGTTCGGCTCCATTTCGTCCGCGTTGCACAGCAGGTAGCGGATGTTCATGGATTCGTCTTTGGGCATCAGGCCCCACTTCACGCCAGTGGGGAAGCCAGCGCCACCACGGCCCTTGAGGCCGGAGTCCTTGACGCTTTGCACGATGTCGTCGGCCGACATCTGCGCCAGCGCCTTGCGCGCCGCGGCATAGCCGTTCTTCGACTCGTACTCGGCCAGCCAGACCGGCTCGCCGTCGTCACGCAGGCGCCAGGTCAGCGGGTGGGTTTCGGCCGTGCGCGCGATGCGGTTGGCCGGGCCGAAGGAAGTAATGGTCATACGTAACCCTCCAGCAGTTTGGAAACGCCAGCCGGCTGCACGTCACCGAAGGTGTCGTCGTCGATCATCAGCGCCGGGGCCTTGTCGCAGTTGCCCAGGCAGCATACCGGCAGCAGGGTGAAGCGACCGTCGGCGGTGGTCTGGCCGAGGCCGATGCCCAGCTCGCTCTGGATCTGGCTGACCACCGACTCGTGGCCACCGATGTAGCAGACCATGCTGTCGCACACGCGGATGATGTGGCGGCCGACCGGCTGACGGAAGATCTGGCTGTAGAAGGTGGCCACACCCTCGACGTCGCTGGCCGGGATACCCAGTACTTCGCCGATGGCGTGGATGGCACCGTCCGGTACCCAGCCACGTTCCTTCTGGACGATCTTCAGGGCTTCGATGGACGCCGCGCGCGGGTCCTCGTAGTGATGCATTTCGTGCTCGATGGCCGAGCGCTCGGTTTCGCTCAGGGCGAAACGGTCTGTCTGGATAAGCGTGCTGTTCATGCTTAGCGGTCCACGTCAGCCATAACGAAGTCGATACTGCCCAGGTACGCAATGAGGTCGGCGACCATGCTGCCCCTGATCACCGAAGGGATCTGCTGCAGGTGCGGGTAGCTCGGGGTACGGATCCGGGTGCGGTAGCTCATGGTGCCGCCATCGCTCGTCAGGTAGTAACTGTTGATGCCCTTGGTCGCCTCGATCATCTGGAACGACTCGTTGGCCGGCATGACCGGGCCCCACGAGACTTGCAGGAAGTGCGTGATCAGGGTCTCGATGTGCTGCAGGGTGCGCTCTTTCGGCGGCGGCGTGGTCAGCGGGTGGTCCGCCTTGTACGGGCCTTCCGGCATGTTGCGCAGGCACTGGTCGATGATGCGGATGCTCTGGCGCATCTCCTCGACACGGACCATGCAGCGATCGTAGGCATCGCCGTTGTGGGCCAGCGGTACTTCGAACTCGAAGTTCTCGTAGCCGGAGTAGGGGCGGGCCTTGCGCAGGTCGAAGTCGCAACCGGTGGCACGCAGGCCGGCGCCGGTGGTACCCCAGGCCAGGGCTTCCTTGGTGTTGTACGCGGCAACGCCGATGGTACGGCCCTTGAGGATGCTGTTCTGCAGGGCGGCCTTCTCGTACTCGTCGAGGCGTTTCGGCAGCCATTCGACGAAGTCCTTGACCAGCTTGTCCCAGCCGCGCGGCAGGTCGTGGGCGACGCCACCGATGCGGTACCAGGCCGGGTGCAGGCGGAAACCGGTGATCGCTTCGATCACTGTGTAGGCGCGCTGGCGGTCGGTGAAGGTGAAGAACACCGGGGTCATGGCGCCGACGTCCTGGATGTAGGTACCCAGGAACAGCAGGTGGCTGGTGATACGGAAGAACTCGGCCAGCATCACGCGAATGGTGTCGACCTTCTGTGGCACCTTGATGCCGGCCAGCTTCTCGACCGCGAGCACGTACGGCAGGTTGTTCATCACCCCGCCGAGGTAGTCGATACGGTCGGTGTAAGGGATGAAGCTGTGCCACGACTGGCGCTCGGCCATCTTCTCGGCACCACGATGGTGGTAGCCGATGTCCGGTACGCAGTCGACGATTTCTTCACCGTCCAGCTGCAGGACGATACGGAAGGCACCGTGCGCCGAAGGGTGGTTGGGGCCGAGGTTGAGGAACATGTAGTCCTCGTTGGCGCCCTGGCGCTTCATGCCCCAGGCTTCCGGGTTGAAGCGTGCCGACTCCTCTTCAAGCTGCTGCTTGGCCAGGGTCAGGCTGTAGGGATCGAACTCGGTGGCGCGGGCCGGGTAGTCCTTGCGCAGCGGGTGGCCTTCCCAGGTGGGCGGCATCATGATGCGGCTGAGGTGCGGATGGCCGGCAAAGTCGATGCCGAACATGTCCCAGACTTCGCGCTCGTACCAGTTGGCGTTCGGCCAGATACCGGTCACGGTCGGCAGGTTCAGGTCGCCTTCGCTGAGCGACACCTTGATCATCACATCGCTGTTACGCTCGATCGACAGCAGGTGGTAGAACACGCTGAAGTCGGCGGCTGGCAGGCCGCGGCGCTGGGTACGCAGGCGTTCGTCGACGCCGTGCAGGTCGTACAGCATGCTGTACGGCTTGGCCACGCCGCGCAGGAAGCTGAGCACTTCCTTGAGCTGCTCGCGCTTGACCCACAGCACGGGCATGCCGGTGCGGGTTTCCTGGGCGACGAATGCTTCGGCGCCAAAACGGTTGTGCAGTTCGACGACCACATCCTGGTCGTCTGCCTTGTAGGGCGGAATGAAAATAGCGTTGTCCGCTGTCATGGTCTCGGTCGCTTTGGGTCAACGTTAAGAATGAAGCCAGGCCGCCGGCTCCAGGGGAGCGGGCGGCAGGTCGCTGGATCAGACTTCGTCGGGGCTGCGCAGGTTGGTTACGGCAATGCGCTGCTCACGACGCAGGTCCTTCTGGGCTGGCATCTCGGCACGGTAGATGCCTTGATCACCAACAACCCAGGAAAGCGGGCGTCGTTCTTGGCCAATCGACTCCTGCAGCAGCATCAAGCCTTGCAGGAAAGCCTCAGGGCGCGGCGGGCAGCCGGGCACATAGACGTCCACGGGGAGGAACTTGTCGACCCCCTGAACGACCGAGTAGATGTCGTACATGCCACCGGAGTTGGCACACGAACCCATAGAAATGACCCATTTCGGCTCGAGCATCTGCTCGTACAGGCGCTGGATGATCGGCGCCATTTTGACGAAACAGGTACCGGCGATGACCATGAAGTCGGCCTGACGCGGCGAGGCCCGGATGACTTCGGCGCCGAAGCGGGCGATGTCGTGGGGTGCCGTGAAGGCCGTGGTCATTTCCACGTAGCAGCAGGACAGGCCGAAGTTGTACGGCCAGAGGGAGTTCTTGCGACCCCAGTTGACCGCGCCACGCAGCACATCTTCGAGCTTGCCCATGAAGATGTTCTTGTGGACCTGGTCCTCCAGCAGTTGATCGGTGACGGTTTCCCGTTCACCGACCGGGTACTGCTCGTTGGGCGCATCCGGATCGATTCTGGTGAGATTGTATTGCATGCCAAAGCCTCATTGTTTCAGCTTCGCTTGCCGCTTGCGGCGACCTTCGGGAGCCCAATCAAGTGCCCCGACGCGCCAAAGGTAGACAAGACCTGCCAACAGAATTGCTATGAAAACGAGTGCTTCGACGAATCCGGTCCAGCCGCTTTCGCGGACGGACACAGACCATGCAAAGAGAAAGAGGGCTTCGATATCGAAGATCACGAACAGCATCGCGACCAGATAGAATTTGGCGGACAGGCGCAGGCGGGCGCTGCCGACGGGCAGCATGCCGGATTCGAAGGGTTCGTTCTTGGCGCGGCCCCAGGCCTTGCTGCCGAGCAGGCTGGACAGGCCGAGCATGAAGGCGCACAGGCCGACGACACCCAGGAGGAAGATGGCAAAGCCCCAGTTGTGGGCGATGAGTCCTGCCGAATCGGACATGCTAGAAATCCTTATACAGAGACCCAGCTCTGCAGTCTGAAATAAGTGTAGAGCGGCGACCTGGTGTCGCACATGCAGTGACCAAATGTCGCAGCTGAATCAATCGGGCTGATTTTATGGGTAAACCCGGTGCAAGTAAAATTTCTGTCGCAAATTTATTCGTAGGATTAAGTACAAAACCCGCGCGTAACCGGCTGAAAGCCTTGAGGTTAGGGCATTGCGTGCGGTTTTGTTAATTATGTTTCTTGCTGCGGGTAACGAAGGGCGAACTTCGTAATGATAATTGATATCATTTGAACTGATCCCTGATAATTCGGCTGTTCTGGACCTTAAAAAGTTCATCTGGCGGTTGCCCCTACTTGCAAACGCGAAAAACGCCTGTTCTAGCAATTTCCGACACCGCTCGCACCGCCCTGGGTCAATACTTTACCGATTGGCCGATGACTGGCTGACGAGGCGATTGCCCACTGGCCGAGCCAGTAGGTCAGGATGATCAGGTACGGTGCGGCGGCGAACGGGCTGACGAAGCGGTCGATGCCGATCAGGCTGTCGGAGAACACGAACAGGCCAGCCCCTAGCGCCGCCAGGCCGCCGCTGGCCAGGGCGCGCCAGAGCATGGCGCTGATGGCCAGGGTGTAGGCCGACACCGGAAGCAGTAGCGGCCCAAGGCTGTGCCTGGCAAGCACGCCGAACAAGGTGAGGCCGGTGATTGCGCTCAGCAGCAGTGCGCGCCAGGCTGGGCGCAAGGTTCTGCTGCAGTAGGCGCACAGATAGGCCAGGTGGGCGAAGAGGAAGGCGGCCAGGCCGAAGACGAACAGGTCGGTGGGTATCGCCAGGAGCATGTCGCCGAGCACCGACAGCGCCAGGCCGAGGGTGATCCAGTGGCGATAAGGTGTGGCAGGTACGCTGCACAGCCAGGCGATCAGCACCAATACCGGAACGGGTTTGGCCAACAGGGCGAGCAGGGTGTTGTCGCTGGCCAGTGCATATATATAGAGGGCAGCGGCGGCCAGGGCGAGAATCATCAGGTGGCTTGGACGAGGCATGGGCGGTCCTTGCTTCCGGGTTGCCACAAGCATAGCCCTGATCCTGGGTTTTGCTGTGGCCTGCCCCGGCCCGCTCGCGGGCAGTCCGCGAACGGACTGAGCAGCGGTGTCCTGTCTGTTCTAGGCGAGCAGGCGTGTCAGGTAGGCTCCGGCTCTGGGGTCGGTTGGAAGCTTGAGGTTGCTGGCGACCAGCGGTTGACCATTGGGTTGGCAAGTGATGCTAATGGCAAGTCCACTTTCCTCTATAAAGGCCCAGCCATAGGCACCATATGTGGGGTCCAGTTTGCCGTCGCTGTTCAGGCGCAGGGTCGTAAAAGGGGAGTGACGGTCTTTATCTTCATAAAGCACGGCAAGGTACAGCTTTTCCGCTTCGCTGGTGCCCGCATCGAAGGCCAGGTCAGTGGGGGAGGCAGTAATCTCTGGGTTCTTTTCGATGATGACGGGGTTCCCGTTGTTGAAGCTGTCGGTCAAGGTGCCGTCGCTGTTGAAGGCCATCAATGCAGTTCCCTCATCATAGGTATTGATGTCGATGCTGCAGGCCAGGACAAAGTGCTGGTTGGAGACGGATTGCTTGAGCACTGCCGGAAGCACCGTGTGGCCAGGGGTGGTGAGTCTCAGGTAACCATCGTCGGCAAAACGCTCGTCGACCTTGCCTTGCTTGTCAAGGCGGGTTACGAAGACATGGTCCTGGAAGTCGTCTGCAGGCAGGGGGGCGAAGGCTGCATAAATGCTGCCCTCACTTTCGGTCATTGCCTTCAGTAATACAGGGCTGTTGTCGTGAGTGGCTCGCCAAAAGCCGGTTCCATTGAACTCGGTTGCCAGGTCGCCTGCCAGCGTGGTTGCCACGATATGGTCGCGTGAATGGAAGTAGAGGATGCCGTCCCATATGCCTACGGAATTCGTTGTGTTCGCGGATCGGCTTTCGCTTTTGCCGTCCGCGGGAAGGTTGACCGCCCCATCTTTCGACGTGGAACTGATCGCTCGGTAGAGGCGATAAGCTTTATTGTCTTCGCCGAAGCTGGTGTCCGGCGCTCCATTGGGCAGCAAGCGAATGATCATCGGGTAATACGAATCCGGGGCATAGTTATAATCGGCGACCATGAAAATTCGCCCGGTGTCGTCCGTAACGATCCCAGTCAGGAACACACGCAGAGCCCCGTCATACTCCACCGTTGTGACACCTTGCACACCAAATCCGGTATCAAGCGCACCGTTGGGCTCCAGGCGCAGCATCTTGAGGGCGGACGCGGCCCTTGGTGCAGAAGAGATAAGGATTTTTTGGTTTGAATCGAGAGTGATCGGGCCGAGGTGGTCGTAAGCGCTATGCGAAAAGCGCCCCTGCGAAGCGAATTGAGGGTCTAGCTGTCCTGCTTTGCTGGTGGTCGACATGATGTAACTCCTTGTAGGGGGAGCCACTATGTTCAGCGACGCGCTGGATTGGCGAAACTGGCAAAAATACCAGGCTTCGAATGCAAGGGCGGCCTTGGCCGCTTCTCGCGTTTTCTCGAGCGAGCATGTCTGTGCGGCCCCCTAGGTCAGCAGTCTGATGGATGACGCCGCGCAGGTATGATGCAGGTCCCGCACAACTCTGAACGCTTCGGTGCAGGCAAAAACAAAGGCCCAGGGCTTTCTCAAACCCCGGGCCTTTATTCAACCGCAACCCACAATCAGTGGAACTGCTCTTCCTCAGTCGAGCCGGTCAGCGCAGTCACCGACGAAGCCCCACCCTGAATCACGGTGGTCATGTCGTCGAAGTAGCCAGTACCCACTTCCTGCTGGTGCGCCACGAAGGTGTAGCCTTTGCTGGCATCGGCGAATTCCTGCTCCTGCAGCTTCACGTAGGCGGTCATGTCGTTGCGGGCGTAGTCGTGTGCCAGGTTGAACATGCCGTGCCACATGTTGTGGATGCCAGCCAGGGTGATGAACTGGTGCTTGTAGCCCATCGCCGACAGCTCGCGCTGGAACTTGGCGATGGTCGCGTCGTCCAGGTTCTTCTTCCAGTTGAAGGAAGGCGAGCAGTTGTACGACAGGATCTGGTCCGGGTATTCCTTCTTGATCGCTTCGGCGAAGCGGCGGGCTTCGTCCAGGTCCGGCTTGGCGGTTTCACACCAGATCAGGTCGGCATACGGGGCGTAGGCCAGGCCGCGGGCGATGGCCTGGTCGAGACCGGCGCGTACCTTGTAGAAGCCTTCGCGGGTGCGCTCGCCCACCACGAATGGCTGGTCGTACGGGTCGCAGTCGCTGGTCAGCAGGTCGGCGGCGTTGGCGTCGGTACGGGCCAGGATGATCGTCGGTACGCCCGATACGTCTGCGGCCAGGCGCGCGGCCACCAGCTTCTGCACGGCTTCCTGGGTCGGTACCAGCACCTTGCCACCCATGTGGCCGCACTTCTTCACCGAGGCCAGCTGGTCTTCGAAGTGCACGCCGGCGGCGCCCGCTTCGATCATGTTCTTCATCAGCTCGTAGGCGTTCAGCACACCGCCGAAACCGGCTTCGGCGTCCGCCACGATCGGCGCGAAGTAGTCGATGTAGCCGTCGTCGCCCGGGTTCTTGCCGGCTTTCCACTGGATCTGGTCGGCACGACGGAAGGCGTTGTTGATGCGCTTGACCACGGTCGGCACCGAGTCGACCGGGTACAGCGACTGGTCAGGGTACATCGACTCGGCCGAGTTGTTGTCGGCGGCAACCTGCCAGCCCGACAGATAGATGGCCTGGATGCCAGCCTTGACCTGCTGCACTGCCTGGCCGCCGGTCAGGGCGCCCATGCAGTTGACGAAATCTTTTTCTGGGCGGAAGGACGGATGGGCACCTTCGGTGACCAGCTTCCACAGTTTTTCTGCACCCAGGCGGGCCAGGGTGTGCTCCGGCTGCAGGGAGCCACGCAGGCGAACGACATCAGCGGCGGTGTAGGTACGGGTCACGCCTTTCCAGCGCGGGTTCTCGGCCCAGTCTTTCTCGAGGGCTGCAATTTGCTGTTCGCGTGTCAGTGCCATGGAAATAAACCTCGTCGCATCGATCTTGGGGTAATTGTGCTGATGCTCGGGGCCGATCAGGGAAGCTGGCGGCTGTCCTGTTCGTGGGCGTGCGGCGGCGAACGCGAAGGCTCGAAGGGGAAGGGGATGCAGGCCAGGCGCAAGGAACTCCGGCAGGTCGGCTCGTGGTTGCCTTGCTGCGGTGCTACGCGATTGCCAGTACTGCGGTGATGCGCTTCCGTCCCTCGGGACAACTTCTTCGTTGCAGTCGCAATCCCGTCGAACCGCCTTGTGGGCCGTATAGACACGAGACGCCTCCAGGGGTGGGAGGAGCGCGCCTCGAAGGCCCTTGCCAGGGCCCCTGATTAGCGGGAGCGAGGCCATCATGCCCTTGGCAAAAAGACCCTGTCAAATGTTTTGTAGTGGTTTTTTACGCTTACTACATCTTTGGTCTAATGCGACTCGGCAGTCAGTTTCAAGGCCTTTGGTCGAGGCCTTGAGTTGCCTGGGATCAGTCGACAAGGTCGACTTTGACCCGCAAAGTCATGTTTTCACCGCGCTGGGTGCTGTAACTGTGGCTGGATGCACTGCGCTCGGCTTGGCTCTGCTGGTTGAAGCCGGCCAGGGTGATCCACTCGCCGAGCCTGCCGGTGACCGTCGTGTCGGTGCTTTGCACTTTCACTACATCGGCACGTTCCTGGCTGATACGGTCATTATTGGTGCTTATTTGCAGACGAACCGTATCGCCGCTCAGGCTCGGGGTCACGTAGAAACCCTGGGTCACGTTGCGGTATTCGGTGTTGCTCTGCAGGCGCCCGTAGCTGTCGGTGCTGGTGCTGGTAACCGGGATGCTCTGGCCAACCTGGATCAGCGCCGGCTGGCCTTCGCTGGCCTGAACCTGCTGCAGGCCGCCGTCGCGGTTGCTGGTGCCGTAGTGAATGACGTGCGCGTTGCCACGGTTGTCCTGGAAGTTGCTGTCATTGTTGTCGACGCTGATCAGCAGGCGCTTGGGGGCAGTGTCCAGCTGTTGCAGCAGGGCGCGCAGGTCGTCGATGCGCTCGGCGCTGGCGTTGACGATCAGCTTGTTCTCGAAGGCAGTGACGCTGCCGTCCTTGCCGATGAACGCCTGCGCCGCAGGCAGCAGTTCGGCGCTGCTGCGATGTTGCAGCGGCACGACCTCGGTGGCGGCGTGGACGGTAAGGCTGGTGGCCAGCAGCAGCGAGGCGAAAAGCGGGCGTAGCGGCATGGGATGGTCTCCGCGGGTGGAATCAACATGATGGCAAATTTGTAGCGCTTGTGCCGGGTCCAGGTCACAAGTTGGCGTTCATGCAGCTGAACCTTGGCGCTGGTCAGGCAGTCGCAATGTCAGGAAAGATGAGGGGCTGATCGCATGAAGCGCCATGTCATCATGCTGATGATGATCTTCAGTTGTGCCGTGTCGGCGCAAGCGGACCCGCTGCGCATCAAGCAACTGCAGCGTTGCGGCGACCTGTTGGGCGAAGCTGAACAGCAGTGGTGTGTGCGAGCCGAGGGCCTGGGGGCCGGCGTGCCGACTGTCCGGCTCGGCGGGGCGCAACTCGAGCAGGCTGGCATCGAGCGGCATGGCGACACGCTGAGGCTGACCCTGGCCAAGGATGAGCAACGCAGCGCGCCGCTGTGGCTGCAGGACGGTGAGCGCACCAGCAACGCCGTCTGGCTGACCCGTCAGCGCAGCCACGTAGTTGCCGCAGGGCCTGGCGAAGTGGCGAAGAACATGGATGGCCTGACCACCTACCTCGACCTGGTCAGCCTGTTGATCGAAGAAAAACACGATGGCGCCGCCGAAGCCCGGCGTATTGCCGACAAATACGGTGCCCAGGTGGTCGGTGCCATCCCGCCGCTCAATGTTTACCAGTTGCGCTTGCCGGTGCGTGACCTGGTGCAGCGCGACGCGCTGGTCCTGCGCATCGGTACCGAGGTCAGCGTGGATGCCGTGATCGTCGAGGAGTCCGCCCCCGAACGCGGCGAGGAGGGTGAAGGCAGCGGCCAGCCGGCCATCGACCAGGCAGACGAATGGGCCGCCAACCGTTTCATGGATGCGTTGTACTTCTACCAGCGGCGCATCCCCGCTTCCGGGGTGCCGGTGCAGCCGGTACGCGTGGGCGTGATCGAGCGCGAGGTGGACTTCGATGCGCCGCCCTTCAGCGCCTACCGGGGCGCTTGTGGCAAGGGGCAGACCTGCCTGTATGGCCCCGACGGCGATCGCCCGGGCAGCCATGGTAGCCATGTGGCCGGCATCCTGGCGGCCCGGGGGCAGGGCTTCCTGCCCGGGCTGGGCCAGCACAGTCCGGGTTTCGAGGTGATTGTCGGGCGCAACTCGGATGCCGGCATCACTGCCAATATCGCTGCCTCGGTGAACCTGGTCGAAGACGGCGTGCGGGTGTTGAACTGGAGCTGGGGCATCCACCGGGTCGGGGCGAAGAACGTGCAGGGGGATGAGGTCGAGTCACTGGTGCGCTCGGGGCTGGCGATGAGTGGCTATGAAGAGTTGCTCGAAGAATTCTTCCTTTGGCTGCGGGCCAGGCATCCTGATGTGCTGGTGGTGAATTCGGCCGGCAATGGTGCGTCTTGGTCGGGCACCGATGAATATCGGCTGCCTTCCTCGTTCGTCACCGAGCAACTGCTGGTAGTGGGCGGGCATCAGCGCAGTGACCAGGCAGTGCCGGTCGAAGACCCTCGGCATGTCCGCAAGCGCCACAGCTCGAACATCGACATGCGCGTGGATATCAGTGCTGCCGCGTGCATTCGCCCGGTCGCCGCCGATCGGCCGCACTGCGGCACGTCATACGCCACCCCGCTGGTCACGGCCACCGTGGCGACCATGCTGGCGATCAACCCGGCCCTGACCCCGCAACAGGTGCGCATGTTGTTGCGGCGCAGCGCCCTGACCCTGGGCAGCGAACAGGATTTCGAAGCCATGGATGCCGAAGACCTGACCGCGCCGATACTGCCGTCGGAGCGCGGCGGGCGGCTGGACCACCCTGACCTGGGGCGCTCGGCACGCCTGGACATGCAGCGGGCACTGGACCTGGCCATACAAAGCCGGGACCGGGTGCGCTGAACGGTGGCTGCTGGCAGACAAATTCCGTAACATCGCGCCCCTCGTTTTTCCCGTCCGCCCGGACTGCACCACAGGACCCTCATGAAACCCGCCCGACTCCGCGCCGACCTGCTCGCCGGCCTGACCACTTCGTTCGCCTTGGTGCCCGAATGCATCGCGTTCGCCCTGGTGGCCCACCTCAACCCGCTGATGGGCCTGTACGGGGCATTCATCATCTGCACCCTGACGGCGCTGTTCGGCGGTCGGCCGGGGATGATTTCCGGCGCGGCCGGCTCGATGGCGGTGGTGATCGTCGCCCTGGTGGTACAACACGGTGTGCAGTACCTGCTGGCGACGGTACTGCTGGGTGGCGCGGTGATGATCCTGTTCGGCTTGTTGCGCCTGGGCAAGCTGGTGCGCCTGGTGCCTTATCCGGTGATGCTCGGCTTCGTCAACGGCCTGGCGATCGTCATCGCCCTGGCCCAGCTGGAACACTTCAAGCAAGCTGGGCAATGGCTCAGTGGTACCTCGCTGTACCTGATGGTCGGGCTGGTGGCGCTGACCATGCTGGTGGTCTACGTGTTGCCGAAGCTGACCCGCGCGGTGCCGCCGGCGCTGGTGGCGATCCTTGGCGTCGGCTTGCTGGTGTACCTGCTCGGCCTGCCTACCCGCACCCTGGGTGACATGGCGCAGATTGCCGGCGGCCTGCCGCAGCTGGCCCTGCCGGACGTGCCGTGGAACCTGGCAACCCTGAAGATCGTCGCGCCCTATGCGCTGCTGATGGCCATGGTCGGCCTGCTGGAAACCCTGCTTACCCTCAACCTGACCGATGAAATCACCGAAAGCCGCGGTTTCCCGGACCGCGAATGCGTGGCCCTTGGCGCGGCCAACATGGTGTCCGGCCTGTGCGGCGGCATGGGCGGTTGCGCGATGATCGGCCAGACCGTGATCAACCTCAGCTCCAATGGCCGTGGGCGGCTATCGGGGGTGGTGGCCGGGGGCATGGTGCTGCTGTTCGTGCTGTTCCTGGCCCCGCTGATCGAACGCATTCCGCTGGCAGCGCTGGTCGGGGTGATGTTCGTGGTGGCGCAGCAGACCTTCGCCTGGGCGTCGCTGCGGGTGCTGCACAAGGTGCCGCTGAACGATGTGCTGGCGATCCTTGCGGTAACCGTGGTCACGGTATTCACCGACCTGGCCGTGGCGGTGCTGTTCGGCATCATCATCGCCGCGCTGAACTTTGCCTGGCAGCATGCGCGAGAGCTGTATGCCGACAGCCATGAAGACGGCGAGGGGGGCAAGCATTACCGGTTGCATGGCACGTTGTTCTTTGCCTCGACCACGGCGTTCCTCGAACAGTTCGACACCGCCAACGACCCGGCCCGGGTGACGCTGGACTGCCAGCATTTGAGCTTTGTCGACTATTCGGCAATTGCGGCGCTGCAGACCTTGCGCGAGCGCTATGCCAAGGCGGGCAAGCATATGCGTGTGGTGCATTTGTCGGAGCGCTGCAAGAAGCTGTTGAAGCGGGCGGGGGAGCAGCACTGAGAAGGGTTGTTGCCTGCGCTGGCCTCTTCGCGGGCGCGCCCGCTCCCACAGGGATTGCGTGACCCTTGTGGGAGCGGGCATGCCCGCGAAGAGGCCGGTGCGAGAGAAGGATTTACTCCCCGCGGTTTTTCTTCACAATGGCATCGGCAATGCTTGCCGGCGCCTCGGCATAGCGGGTGAACTCCATCGAGAAGCTCGCCCGGCCCTGGGTCATCGAGCGCATCGAGGTGGCGTAGCCGAACATCTCGCCCAGCGGCACCTCGGCACGGATCACCTTGCCGGCTGGCGTTTCGTCACCGTCCTGGATCATTCCGCGGCGCCGGCTCAGGTCGCCGAGGATGTCACCCTGGTACTCCTCCGGCGTGACCACCTCGACTTTCATCACCGGCTCCAGCAATACCGCGCCGCCTTTCTGCGACAGCTGCTTGGTGGCCATCGAGGCAGCGATCTTGTAGGCCATCTCGTTGGAGTCGACATCGTGGTACGAGCCGTCGTACACCGCAGCCTTCAGGTTGATCAGCGGGTAGCCGGCGAGCACGCCGTTCTTCATCTGCTCTTCGATACCCTTCTGGATCGCCGGGATGTACTCGCGCGGTACCACGCCACCGACGATCTCGTTGATGAACTCCAGGCCTTCCTTGCCCTCGTCGCCGGGGGCGAAGCGGATCCAGCAGTGGCCGTACTGGCCACGGCCGCCGG
The DNA here is from genome assembly GCF_916618955.1 of Pseudomonas sp. Marseille-Q3773. Lineage (NCBI taxonomy): Bacteria > Pseudomonadati > Pseudomonadota > Gammaproteobacteria > Pseudomonadales > Pseudomonadaceae > Pseudomonas > Pseudomonas sp. Marseille-Q3773. The sequence goes on along the minus strand of NZ_OU745390.1, from coordinate 2,474,419 downwards.
ACTGGCGGACGAAGCGGCCCTCGATCTCGCAGGTGTTGCGGATCTTCTCGCGGTAGGCCACCTGTGGTTTGCCGATATTGGCCTCGACGTTGAACTCGCGGCGCATGCGGTCGACGATGATGTCCAAGTGCAGCTCGCCCATGCCCGAGATGATGGTCTGGCCGGTCTCTTCGTCGGTGCGCACGCGGAATGACGGGTCTTCCTGGGCCAGCTTGCCCAGGGCGATGCCCATTTTTTCCTGGTCGGCCTTGGTCTTTGGTTCCACCGCCACGGAAATCACCGGGTCGGGGAAGTCCATGCGTTCGAGGATGATCGGCTTGTCCATGTCGCACAGGGTATCGCCGGTGGTCACGTCCTTCATGCCGATCAGGGCGGCGATGTCGCCGGCGCACACGTCCTTGATTTCCGCCCGCTGGTTGGCGTGCATCTGCACCATGCGGCCAATGCGTTCCTTCTTGCCCTTGACCGAATTGAGCACCGCGTTGCCGGAGCTGAGCACGCCGGAATAGACCCGGGCGAAGGTCAGGGTGCCGACGAACGGGTCGGTGGCGATCTTGAACGCCAGGGCAGAGAACGGCTCGCTGTCGTCGGCGTGGCGCTCCAGATGTTTCTCTTCGTCGTCCGGGTCGGTGCCCTTGATGGCGGGGATTTCCGACGGCGCGGGCAGGTAGTCGATGACTGCGTCGAGCATCAGCGGCACGCCCTTGTTCTTGAACGACGAGCCGAGGATGGTCGGCACGATTTCGTTGTTCAGGGTGCGCTTGCGCAGGCCGGCCTTGATCTCTTCGGTGCTCAGTTCTTCGCCTTCGAGAAACTTGCCGAGCAGCTCGTCATCGGCCTCGGCTGCCGCCTCGACCATGTGTGCCCGCCATTCATCGGCCAGCGCCTGCAATTCGGCGGGGATGGCTTCTTCGCGATAACTGGTGCCCTGGTCGGCGTCGTTCCAGTAGATGGCCTTCATCTTCACCAGGTCGATCTGGCCTTGGAAGTTTTCCTCGCTGCCGATGGCCAGCTGGATCGGCACCGGGTGGTGGCCCAGGCGCTGGTCGATCTGTTTGACCACGCGCAGGAAGTCGGCGCCCTGGCGGTCCATCTTGTTGATGTAGGCCAGGCGCGGCACGTGGTACTTGTTGGCCTGGCGCCACACCGTCTCGGACTGTGGTTCGACCCCGTCGGCGCCGCTGAATACCACCACCGCGCCATCCAGTACGCGCAGCGAGCGCTCCACCTCGATGGTGAAGTCGACGTGGCCCGGGGTATCGATGATGTTGAAGCGGTACTTGTGGGCGAACTGCTTGGTCGAGCCCTGCCAGAACGCGGTGGTCGCCGCTGAAGTGATGGTGATGCCGCGCTCCTGTTCCTGGGCCATCCAGTCCATGGTCGCGGCGCCATCGTGCACCTCGCCCATCTTGTGGTTGACCCCGGTGTAGAACAGGATCCGTTCGGTGGTCGTGGTCTTGCCAGCATCCACGTGGGCGACGATGCCGATATTGCGGTACAGCTCGATGGGCGTTGTGCGGGCCATGGCGGACTACCTGCGAATGGTCGGATTCCACCACGTTAGCAGACCGGCAGAATCCTGCCGTGCCGCCGGGCTGTCAGTCAGCCTGGGCCAGCAGCAGCCATTGGCCATCTTCTTCGCGCGCCAGGCCGCTGGCCGGCAGCAGGGCCAGCAGGCGGCTGTGCAGGGCGGCTTCGGTAAAGGTCTTGAGCGTGGTCAGGTCCAGGTTGCCGACCAGATTCAGGTCAGCCTTGGTGTACGATAGCCAGGCCTTTTTCAGTACCTGGGCAACGTCGCTGGCCGCCGTGCTGGCGAAGCGGCGGTGCCACGGGCGGCCGTCGAAAGTGAAGGTGTGGGTGTGGCTGTAGCTGCTCTGCTCGCCGCCTTCGGCGCAGCGGTGGCAGCGGCACGGGCCTTCGCCGAAGGCATTGCGCAGGTAGCTGTTGAAGTCCACCACAGGTTTGAGGGACAGGCGTTTGTCGACTTCGAACAGGTCGGCGATCAAGGGTTCTTCGGCGCTCACTCGGGGATCCTCGTGTATGTGGCGTGCATCGGCGGGCACCCTAACAGATCGGGCCTTTCAGATCACCTTTTGCAGGCCCCGCCTCTTCGCGGGTAAACCCGCTCCCACAGGTACTGCGCACGCCTTGGGCAATGTGCGGTCCCTGTGGGAGCGGGTTTACCCGCGAAGAGGCCAGTAGAGACAATAGAGACCACCTGCCGTACTCTACGCGCCCAGACGCCTACACACCCACTGAGGTAACCCCGCTTGAGCACCAAGTACCCGTACATCGCCACCATCACCATCAGCGCCGAAGACCGTGGCGGCGACACCGAGGCCTCGGAAAACCCCAACATGCGCGTTGGCCTGGAAGCGGTGACCGAAACCCTGAAAAAGGTGCATTTCGTCGGTACGCTCGCGGCCCCTGAAAAGAACGCCACGCACATCTGCGTGACCCTGGAAAACGGCCTGACCTACTACGGCCCGATCGTCAACGGCCACGCCGAACTAGAAGGCGGCTGGATTGCCTTCGAGTCCGACATGCTCACGCCGCAGGAACTCGGCCTGTAACCTTCAGCCCAGCTGCGCCAGGCACTGCTCGAGAATGTCCAGGCCTTCTTCGAGCAGCTCGGCTTCGATGGTCAGCGGCGCCAGCAGGCGGATGATGTGCCGGGCCTTGCCGCTGGGCATCAGCAACAGGCCCCTGGCCCGTGCCGTCTCCATCACCTTGGCCAGTTGCGCCGGCGCCGGGCTGCCATCGGCATTGACGAACTCGATGCCGCGCATGGCGCCGACGCCGGTCAGGCGGCCGATGAACGACGTCAGGCCCGAAGCCTTCCAGCGCTCGAAACGGCAAACGATCGCCTGCTCCTGGCGCTCACCCCAGGTGGCGATGTTCTCGTCGCTCATCTGCGCCAGGCTGGCCAGGGCTGCCGCGCAGGCGATCGGGTTGCCCGAATAGGTGCCACCCAGGCCGCCCTTGGGCAGTGCCGCCAGCAACTCCTTGCGCCCGACCACCGCGCCCAGCGGCATGCCACCGGCAATGCTCTTGGCCAGCAACAGCAGGTCCGGCTCGATGCCCAGCCGGGGGAAGGCGAAGCGCTGGCCGGTACGGCCAAAGCCCGACTGGATCTCGTCGATGATGATCAGGATGCCGCGTTCGTCGCAGAAACGGCGCAGGGCCTGGGCAAAGGCCGGGTCAAGGGCGAGGAAGCCGCCTTCGCCCTGTACCGGTTCGAGGATGAACGCGGCCACGTCCTCCACCGCCAGTTCGACGCTGAACAGGCGGTCCATGGCCTTGAGTGCCTGTTCACAGGTCACCCCGGTGTCGGTGCTCGGGTAGGGCAGGTGATAGACCGGCCCGGGCAGTTCTCCGACCCGTTGCTTGTACGGGGCAACCTTGCCGTTGAGGTTCAGGGTGGCCAGGGTGCGACCGTGGAAGGCGCCATCGAAGGCGATGATGGCGCGCTTGCCGGTGGCGCCGCGGGCCACTTTCAGGGCGTTCTCCGCCGCTTCCGCGCCGCTGTTGGTGAGCATGCCGGCCAGCGGGTAGCTGACCGGTACGAACTGGCTCAGTTGCTCCATCAACGCCAGGTATGGGCCGTGCGGGGCGGCATTGAAGGCAGAGTGGGTCAGGCGGCTGGCCTGGGCCTGGATCGCCTCGACCACCGCCGGGTTGCAGTGGCCCAGGTTCAGTACGCCGATACCGCCGACGAAGTCGATGTAGCGTTTGCCGTCGGTGTCCCAGACTTCGGCATTACGGCCATGAGAAAGTGTGATCGGATGAACGATGGCAATGGACTGGCTGATACTTTCCTGGTTCATGGGCACGCGGACCTTTGTTCGGGTTTTTTATTATCCAAGCGCGTCGGCTAGTTATTCCGCAAACGAATTATTCGATTGGGGTCATTCCATCGATTCGTGATCTACGCAATTTTTTTGTGATGTCTGTACCGGCCTTTCCGCGGGCTTGCCCGCTCCCACAATACTGCACAAGGTCCAGACCTGTGATGATCCTGTGGGAGCGGGCGCGCCCGCGAAGAGGCCGGTACTGGTTAACTCAATCCCCCTCAGCCACCCGTTCGCGAATCCACTGCACGAAGGCCCTCACCTTGGGTACTTCGGCGGCATGCTCGGCATGCGCGATGAAGTGCCGGCCATTGCTCGCCACCGGGTGGTCCCAGGCCACCACCAGCTTGCCCTCGCTCAGCTCTTCGGCCACCAGGTAGCGCGGGATCAAGGCGATGCCGCAGCCGGCAATGGCCGCGCGGATGCACAGGTAGAACGTGTCGAAACGCGGCCCGTGGTAGCTGTTCTGGCTGTGCAAGCCCAGCCCCAGGAACCATTCGTGCCAGGCCTCGGGACGCGACACGCATTGCAGCAGGCGGTGTTCGGCCAGTGCCTGGGCGCTGTCGAAACGGTGGCTGGCCAGCAGCTGCGGGCTGCACACCGGTACCACCTCTTCGCTGAACAGCTCGATGCAGGTTGCCCCGGGCCAGGTGCCCTGGCCGAAGAAGAAGGCGATATCGGCCTTGGCCTGGACCAGGTCGAATGGCTCGAGCTCGTTGCGGATGTCCAGGTGGATGCGCGGGTAGCGGTCGCCAAAACCCTTCAGCCGCGGCACCAGCCAGCGCGCCCCGAAGGTGGGCTGGGTGGCGATGCGCAGCACTTCGGTCTCGTCGCCATAGCTGAGAATGTAACGGCTGGAAATGTCGATCTGGGTGAGGATCTTGTTCACTTCGGTGAGGTACAGCGCCCCGGCCGGGGTCAGGTGCAGGCGCCGGCGAATGCGCTGGAACAGCGAGTGCGCCAGCATGTCCTCGAGCTGTGCCACCTGCTTGCTGACTGCGCTCTGGGTCAGGTGCAGTTCCTGCGCCGCGCGGGTGAAGCTGAGGTGGCGCGCGGCCGCTTCGAAGCACTGAAGGGCGGTGGTCGAAGGCATCAGGCGTTTGGACATGAGGGGCAACTACCGAGCAAAAAAGGAAGAAGTTCATTCCGTGGCGGAATCATGTGTTTCGAAAAGGTCGTTTGTTGACCCCGGCCTATAGATTAATACTGACCTGGATCAATGAAGACAACCGGTTGTGCGAAGAGGAGGCCAGTACTTTTTTCCAGCATCTGCAAAACAACAATAACCAACACCAGAAATTGACAGAATTCTGCTCCAGTCTTCCGCCGCTTCGCCGCGGCCGAGCCATTCGAGGGTTGTTCATGGCTTCGCTACACAACAACAAACAGCGCACCCTGCAGCACGGCCTGACCTCCCGTCAGGTTTCCATGATCTCTATCGCCGGCATCATCGGCGCCGGCCTGTTCATCGGCTCTTCCAACGCTATCGCCACCGCTGGCCCGGCGATCCTCATTTCCTATGCAATGACCGGCCTGCTGGTGCTGCTGGTCATGCGCATGCTGGGCGAAATGGCTATCGCCAACCCCAATAGCGGCTCGTTCTCCACCTATGCCTCCGAAGCCATCGGCCCCTGGGCAGGCTTTACCATCGGCTGGCTGTACTGGTGGTTCTGGGTGCTGATCATCCCGGTCGAGGCGATCGCCGGTGCCGATATCCTGCATGCCTACTTCCCCGCAGTGCCGTCCTGGCTGTTCGCCTTCCTGATCATGCTGGTGCTGTCGGGAACCAACCTGATCAGCGTGAAGAACTTCGGGGCCTTCGAGTACTGGTTCGCCCTGGTCAAGGTGGTGGCGATCATCGCCTTCATCGCGGTCTGCAGCCTGGCAGTATTCGGCGCCTGGCCGCTGGCCGAGGTGTCCGGGGTCAGCCGGCTGTGGGACCACGGCGGTTTCATGCCCAACGGTTTCGGCACCGTGCTGGGTGGCGTGCTGATCACCATCTTCTCGTTCTTCGGCGCCGAGATCGTGACCATTGCCGCGGATGAAACAGCCAACCCGAAAGACAAGATCCGCCGCGCCACCAACCTGGTGGTGTACCGCATCGCCATCTTCTATCTGGCGTCGATCTTCCTGGTGGTGTCGCTGGTGGCCTGGAACGACCCCGGGCTGAAAGCGGTGGGTTCGTTCCAGCGCGTGCTGGAAGTGCTGAATGTGCCGGGTGCCAAGCTGCTGGTCGACCTGGTGGTGCTGGTGGCCGTGACCAGTTGCATGAACTCTGGCCTGTACACCGCGTCGCGCATGCTCTATTCGCTGGGTGCCCGTGACCAGGCACTGAGCGTGACCAAACGTATCTCCGGCGCTGGCGTACCGACCGTGGCGGTGCTGTTCTCGACCCTGGCCGGTTTCGCCGGTTGCTTCGTCAACTATGTGTTCCCCGGCAAAGTGTTTGGCTTCCTGCTGTCCACCACTGGCGCCATCGCCTTGCTGGTGTACCTGGTGATTGCCGTGTCGCAATTGCGCATGCGTGCCCGTGCCGAGCGTGAAGGGCGCCAGCTGGAGCTGAAGATGTGGCTGTTCCCGTGGCTGACCTGGCTGGTGATCGGCACCATCGTCATGGTCCTGGGCTACATGCTGTTCAGCGATGCCTACCGCTACGAGACCCTGATGACCGCAGGTGTGACCTTGTTCATCCTGCTGGTGTCGCTGACCCAGAAGCGCGGCAAGGCAGTCACCCAGACGGCCTGATGTTTCTGCTTAAATGGGGGCGTTATCCGCCCCCATTCCAACAAGCACAGGAAGCGTATGAACCACCAGCCCCTTTCCCTCCAGGCCCTGGCTGCACCCGACGGCACCTGCTACGGCTGCGGTTGCTCGCATCCCAACGGCCTGCACCTGCAAAGCCACTGGGACGCCGACGGCGTCCACCTGTTATGCCGGCATGCACCAGACAGCACCTTCATCGGCTGGCCCGGCCTGGTCTACGGTGGTTTGCTGGCAATGCTGGTGGACTGCCACTCCAACTGGACCGCGATGGCCTACCACTACCGCGCCGAAGGCCGTGAAGCGGGGAGCCTGCCGCGTATCGATTGTGTCACTGGCACGCTCAACCTGAGCTACCTGAAGCCTACGCCGATGGGCGTCGAGCTGCTGCTCAAGGCCCGCGTGGAAGGTGAGGTCGGGCGCAAGACGCGGGTACTCTGCGAGGTCTGGGCCGGTGATGTGCTGACGGTCAGCGCCGACTCGGTGTTCGTGCGCGTGGACACGGAAAAGCTCAAGCTCAAGGCGCATGGCCAAGGTTGAGCCCGGCGTTATGCTGCCTTCCCGTTGAAAAATCGCACCTGTTTCACGGATAGGTCCGATTTGGTCTTCCCGCATTTCGCACTACTCTGGCCGCGTCTTCACCACAAGAAGCCCAGGATGACCACACGTTTCACGCTGTCCCTTCGCCCGGCCCGCTGACGCGGGCGGGTTTCTCACTCCATCCTGGTTCATTCCCAACCTTCTGCATCGACACTCCGGCAACGGCGGCAATGCCGTGCCCGAAACCTTTGCAGACGCATTCAAGGAGAGACCCTTCATGCGTGCCAGATCCACCGTCAAAAGCCTGCTCATCGGCTCGCTGGTATTGCTCGGCGGCTGCGCCAGCGCCCTGGTGCCCAGCGAGCAGATCGAACTGACGCGAAGCGCCATCAACCGCGCGGTGTCTGCCGATGCCACGCAATATGCCCCGGTCGAGATGCGCGCGGCCCAGGAGAAACTCAGCGCGATGGATCGCGCCCTCGGCCAGGACGACCTCGAGCTGGTCCGCCGACTGGCCGAGCAGGCCGAGGCCGATGCCCGTCTGGCCGAGCGCAAGGCCATGGCCAGTAAACGCCAGGAACAACTGGATATCGCCCGCAAAGGCATCGAGGTGCTTCGCCAGGAAATGCTCGAAGCGCCGCAGAACGTCAGCCACTGAAGGACACGAACATGTCGAAACGCCCACTGTTTACAATGGTTTCGCTGCTTGGCCTGCTGCTGGGCGGCTGCGCTGCCACGCCGGAAAACGCCCGCCTGCTGGAAGCCCGAGAGGCCTACTCGGTGCTGCAGGGCAAGCCTGAGTCCAGCCGGATTGCCGCATTGGAAACCCAGGAAGCCTACATCGCCCTGGGCAAGGCCGAAGGGGCTTCGCTGCATAACCGGAAATCGCCCGACGTCGAACAGCTGGCCTATCTGGCCCAGCGCAAGATCGAAAGCGCCGAGCAGACCATCCTGCTGCGCCAGGCAGAAGCCGGGCTGCAGGGTATCGAGGCGCAACGTACCCAGGCGCGCCTGGATGTGCGTACCGCCCAACTGAAGGCGCTGCAGGCGCTCAAGGCCAAACAGACCGAGCGCGGTACCGTGGTGACCTTCGGCGATGTGTTGTTCGATACCGGCCGTGCGGAACTGCGTGGCAGCAGCCAACGAAACATCCGGCAACTGGCCGAGTACCTGCTGGCCAACCCGGAGCGCAAGGTGCTGGTGGAAGGGTTCACCGACTCCACCGGTAGCGATGCCTTCAATCAGCAGCTGTCCGAGCGGCGTGCCGTATCCGTGGCCAATGCCTTGCGTCGCCAGGGTGTGGCGGCGGCGCGTATCACCAGTGCGGGCTATGGCAAGGAGTACCCGGTGGCGAGCAATGCCGATGCGCAATCGCGCCAGCTCAACCGTCGTGTCGAGGTGATCATCTCGCAGGGTGCCGAGGCTGTGGCGCCGCGTTACTGATCGCCGCTCGGGCGCGGCAGGGAGCCGCGCCTTCGTTCATCTGCCTGGCGATGGTCAAACCGCGGCGTTGTCCCTAAAGTAGCAGCTTTCATTTCTGCAGGGGCCAAGCATGACCGATCTGAGCGCATTCCCCATCACCCGTAAATGGCCGGCGCGGCACCCCGAGCGCTTGCAGCTGTATTCGCTGCCTACGCCCAATGGCGTGAAGGTGTCGATCATGCTGGAAGAGATCGGCCTGCCCTACGAGCCACACAAGGTCAGCTTCGACAACGATGACCAGCTGAGCCCCGAGTTCATCTCGCTCAGTGCCAACAACAAGATCCCCGCCATCCTCGACCCCGACGGGCCGGGCGGCCTGCCGCTGGCGCTGTTCGAGTCGGGCGCGATCCTGCAGTACCTGGCGGAAAAGAGCGGGCAGTTGCTGAGCCGCGACCCGGCCCAGCGCTACCAGACGATCCAGTGGCTGATGTTCCAGATGGGCGGCATCGGGCCGATGTTCGGCCAGGTCGGCTTTTTCCACTTCTTTGCCGGCAAGGAATACGAAGACAAGCGCCCGCGTGATCGTTATGTCAACGAATCCAGGCGCCTGCTCGGCGTGCTCGACCGGCATCTGCAGGGGCGGGACTGGATGGTCGATGACTACAGCATCGCCGACATCGCCATCTTCCCTTGGGTGCGCAACCTGGTAGAGCGGTACAACGCCCGCGAGCTGGTTGGTTTCGATCAGTTCAAGGAAGTGCAGCGGGTGCTGGCGGTGTTCCTGCAGCGGCCAGCGGTGCAACGCGGCCTGACAATTCCTTGAGTGCCCCATGACTGCGGCAACGTTTCGTCCATATGGTGAAGAATACCAATCGTCAACGGACAGGCCTGTTCCGGCGCCTGTTCGTTGACGGAAGACTACAGGTTTCAACGCTGCACGGTGAAGTTACCTTCAGCCGCGTAGCCGTCGTCATAGGTGAGCGTGAAACTCCCACTCAGGACGTTGGTCGTGGCTTCGGTGATGTAAATTTCACCCCGTGTGGCGAAATAGTCTCCGTTCGGCACTACCAGCTGTGAGTAATAATCGCCCTCGTTTGGCCCGACCTTATGGAGTCCGACCTCCAGTCCAGTGCTGCAACCGATTGACAGGAGGTAATCGTCAGTCCTTCCGAAAATAAACACTGGGGAGAAATGGACGCGTGTCAACACGAGCTCTTTTGAGCCCCCCTCGTGCGACAGTTTTACCTTGAACTCGCCTTGGGCTGTGGTTTTTTCTTTGGCGCTGCTGAAATCTAACGCTTGATGTTGGTATGCCATGATGCGTAGCCTGCTGCCGTGGTGGATTGGAGCATCAGCATCAGCAGCCACGAGCTTTTCCGCTACTGGCAAATTTGCCAGTGGTCAGCGCATGCCGGGCTCATTCACACTTCCAGGCTTGTTGCGATTTTCAGAAAAGCGGGCGCAGCAGCCAGTACAGGCTGCCCGCCAACAACATCGCCGCCGGCAATGTCAGCACCCAGGCCATCAGCAAATTGACCAGCGTGCGCTTCTGGATGCCCGACCCGTTGGCCACCATGGTTCCGGCCACCCCTGAACTGAGCACATGGGTGGTCGACACGGGTAGCCCGAACAGGTCCGCTGCGCCAATGGTGCACATCGCCACCACTTCCGCAGAAGCACCCTGGGCATAGCTGAGATGGGTCTTGCCGATCTTTTCGCCCACCGTCACCACGATGCGCCGCCAGCCGACCATGGTCCCCAGCCCCAGCGCAATGGCCACGGCCACCTTCACCCACAGCGGGATGTAGTGGGTGGCGTCGTCCAGTTGGGTCTTGAACAGTTGCAGATGGCTGCGGGTGCCGGTATCGAAGGTCACCAGCTGGTGTTTCTCGATCAGCCGAATCGCTTCGCTGGCCAGGTACATGTCATTGCGCACATTGGCCATGGCCTCGGCCGGTACACGCTTGAGCGAGCCGTAGCCGCTGACCTCTTCGCCGATCGTCCCGGTCAGCGCAGCCAGTGCCGGTACCAGTTGCGGGCTGGCCTTGGGTTCGGCAACGAAGCGGGCAAGCAGCTGGCGCGGGTCGGCCGGGGCCGTTTGCGGGTCACTGCGTACCAGCGCCTGGCGGGTTACCTCGGCAATCGCGGAAAACTGCAGCGCCTGCTCATTGGGCATGGTCTTGTTCAGCGCGTAAGCCATCGGCAGGGTGCCGACCAGAATCAGCATGATCAGGCCCATGCCTTTCTGGCCGTCGTTGGAGCCGTGTGCGAAGGACACCCCGGTACAGGTCAGGATCAGCACGCCGCGGATCCACCACGGCGGAGGCGTCTGCCCCTGCGGTGCCTGGTACAGTGCCTTGCGCTTGACCAGCGCTCGCAATGCCACCAGCAGGAGGGCGGCGCAGACAAAACCGATCAGGGGTGAGAACAGCAAGGAATAGCCGACCTTGCTGGCCTGGGCCCAGTCCACGCCGCTGGTGCCGTCACGCCCATGCATCAGCGCATTGGCCACGCCGACGCCGATGATCGAACCGATCAGGGTATGCGAAGAAGAGGCCGGCAAGCCCAGCCACCAGGTGCCGAGGTTCCAGATGATTGCCGCCAGCAGCAGGGCGAAGACCATGGCGAAGCCGGCTGAAGAGCCGACCTGCAGGATCAGCTCCACCGGTAGCAGGGCGATGATGCCGAACGCCACCGCACCGCTGGAAAGCAGCACGCCAAGGAAGTTGCACAGGCCGGACCAGACCACCGCCACAGGTGCTGGCAGGGCGTGGGTGTAGATCACCGTGGCGACTGCGTTGGCGGTGTCATGGAAGCCATTGACGAACTCGAAGCCCAGGGCAATCAGCAACGCCAGCCCCAGCAGCAGGAACGGTGTGAACGTGGTGATCACCGTACCGCTGGCACTGACGTCCTGTTTCAGGCTCCAGGCGCTGTAGGCGAGGCCGGCCAGCAGCAGGCCGAAGAACAGCGCCAGGCTGGCGCGGCCAGGTTTGTGCGCCAGCTGCGGGCGGGCATGCTGTTCGGCCAGCTGCGGCTGGCTGGCCAGTAGCGGGGTAGCCATGAGGGCTCCGGTTGGCGTTGGCGAAGGTGCCGAAGGCCTAGAGCATAGAAACAATTCGCTGCCTGGCCGTGACCTCGATCAATGAATTACCTAGGCTTGTGACAGACGGTAAAGGCAGGAGAAACCGATGATTCGCTGCAAGCGTGTCTATGATGCGGTTGAGCCAGGCGATGGCCAACGGGTGCTGGTCGACCGCCTGTGGCCGCGCAACAAGCGCAAGGAGGACCTGCACGGGCAGTGGTTGCGCGAAGTTGCGCCGTCGGATGAGTTGCGCAAGGCATTTCATCAGGGCAGCGTGGACTTTACCGGTTTCGCCCAGCGCTACCGGCAAGAGCTGGCAGCGCATCCCGCGCATTGGTATCCGCTGCTGGACATGGCAGGGAAGGGCACGCTGACCTTGCTCTACGCGGGCAAGGACACCGCGTGCAACAATGCCCGGGTTCTGGCCGAATGGCTTGAAGACGAGCTGGATAGACGAGGGCCCGGCAGCTCGCCGGTATGCTACGCCCAGGATTGACGAACCCAAGAGCCCGACTGTCGATGCCGCTGAGCCTTACCCCCGCCTACACCAGCCACTGCGCCTTCGCCCGCGATCTGACGCGGCGTGCCATGCTGCCGTACTACCGCGAATACGGCCTGTTGTGGCTCGAGGACGCGTTCGACGAAGCCTGGGGCTGGCGTGAGCAGTGGCTGGTCACCGAAGGTGATACCCTGCTGGGCTTTTGCAGCCTCAGCCAGGACCGTCAGGCGTTGTTCATCCGCGAACTGCACCTGCTTCCCGAGCAGCGTGGGCGGGGCGTCGGCAGCTGGGTGCTGGAGCAGCTGGCGCAATGGGCCAAACAGCGCCGCCTGCCGCTGCTGCGGTTGATGGTGTTTCGCAGCAACCCGGCGCGCCTGTTGTACCAGCGGCACGGCTTTGTCGAAATGGGCGAGGACGAATGTTTCGTGCGCATGCAGCGCGTGATCGATTGATAGCTTAATGATGGCTTGTAGTGGCCAAAGAGCATCGGCATAGTGAGCCCTGGTAACAGGAGAACCGCTATGGATGGAATCGGGCCGCGGTTGCGGAAGGAACGTGAGCGCCTGGGCATGACGCAGCGTGCGTTTGGCGAGATCGGTGGGGTCGAACCCAACGCCCAGGGCAAGTACGAGAGTGGCGAGCGCACGCCGCGGCTCGATTACCTGGCGGCATTGGCGGCCCAGGGCGTGGATGCCTTGTATGTGCTCAACGGCACGCGTACCCCGACAGCACTGGAGGGGCTGAGCATGGACGAGACCGGCTTGCTGGCAGCTTTCCGGCAGTTGTCGGGCGAGGATCAGGCAGCACTTTGGCACTTGATGGCGCGTTTGACCCACAATGCCAGGCCACGGCAGACAGTAAGACCGTTCAGCGCAGAAGCTCAGTCGTTTCTGACAGAAGGAATGCGTTAGGCCCGCCATGAAAAATTTTGTTAAGGTGGCGGGATCCAATCGCCCTGCTGACGAGGTGTGTGCTTGATTAGGGTCCTAGTGGTTGACGATCACGATCTGGTACGAACCGGCATTACCCGCATGCTGGCCGACATCGACGGCCTGCAGGTGGTGGGTGAGGGGGACTCCGGCGAGTCGGCACTCAAGCTGGCCCGTGAGCTGAAGCCGGACGTGGTGCTGATGGACGTGAAAATGCCCGGCATCGGCGGCCTCGAGGCCACCCGCAAACTGCTGCGCAGCCACCCGGACATCAAGGTAGTTGCCGTGACCGTGTGCGAGGAGGACCCGTTCCCCACACGCCTGTTGCAGGCCGGCGCCGCCGGCTACCTGACCAAGGGCGCCGGCCTTGACGAAATGGTCCAGGCGATCCGCCTGGCCTTCGCCGGCCAGCGCTACATCAGCCCGCAGATCGCCCAGCAGCTGGCACTGAAACCCTTCCAGCCACAGGGCTCGCCGTTCGATGCCCTGTCGGAACGGGAAATCCAGATTGCCCTGATGATCGTCGGCTGCCAGAAAGTGCAGATCATCTCCGACAAGTTGTGCCTCTCGCCCAAGACCGTCAATACTTACCGGTATCGGATCTTTGAAAAACTCTCGGTCACCAGCGACGTCGAACTGACCTTGCTGGCCGTTCGCCACGGTATGGTCGACGCAAGCCTGTAGAACCTCATGTCCCAAGTTTTCGATGCCAGCGCTTTCCTGGCGACCTGCAGCGGTCGCCCGGGCGTCTACCGGATGTTCGATGGCGAAGCTCGCCTGCTTTACGTAGGCAAGGCCAAGAACCTCAAGAAGCGCCTGGCCAGCTATTTCCGCAAGACCGGCCTGGCACCCAAGACCGCCGCGCTGGTGGCGCGCATCGCCCAGGTCGAAACCACCATCACCGCCAACGAAACCGAGGCGCTGCTGCTGGAGCAGAACCTGATCAAGGAATGGCGGCCGCCGTACAACATCCTGTTGCGCGACGATAAATCCTACCCCTACGTGTTTCTTTCCGACGGTGAATTTCCGCGCCTGGGCATTCACCGCGGGGCGAAGAAGGCCAAGGGCCGCTACTTTGGCCCGTACCCCAGCGCCGGCGCCATACGCGAGAGCCTCAGCCTGCTGCAAAAGGCCTTTTCCGTGCGCCAGTGCGAAGACAGCTACTACGCCAACCGCACCCGGCCGTGCCTGCAGTACCAGATCAAGCGCTGCAAAGGGCCGTGCACCGGGCTGGTAGGCGCCGAGGAGTATGCTGAAGACGTGCGCCACTCGGTGATGTTCCTCGAGGGCCGTAGCCAGCAGCTGGGCAACGAGCTGAATGCCGAAATGGAAAAGGCCGCCATGGCCCTCAACTTCGAGAAGGCTGCCGAGTTGCGTGACCAGATCGCCCTGTTGCGCCGGGTCCAGGACCAGCAGTACATCGAAGGCGGCAGTGGTGACGTCGACGTTGTCGCCGCCTTCGTCAACCCCGGCGGTGCCTGCGTGCACCTGATCAGCGTGCGTGGCGGGCGGGTGCTGGGCAGCAAGAACTTCTTCCCGCAGGTGGGCATCGAGGAGGAGGTGGCCGAAGTGATGGCCGCGTTCCTTGCCCAGTACTACCTGGGCAATGCCGAGCGCGAACTGCCCGGCGAGCTGATCGTCAACGTGGTGCATGAAGACTTCGCGGCCATCGGCGAGGCCCTGCAGACCCTGCGTGGCCGCGAACTGGCCATCAGCCACCGCGTGCGCGGCACCCGCGCCCGCTGGCAGCAGCTGGCGGTGACCAATGCCGAGCAGGCCCTCAATGCGCGCCTGGCCAACCGCCAGCACATGGCCGCCCGCTTCGAAGCGCTGGCCGAGGTGCTGGGCCTGGACGAAGTGCCGCAGCGCCTGGAGTGCTACGACATCAGCCATTCCAGTGGCGAGGCCACCGTGGCCAGTTGCGTGGTGTTCGGCCCGGAAGGCCCGTTGAAATCCGACTACCGCCGTTTCAACATCGAAGGCGTCACCGCCGGCGACGACTACGCCGCCATGCATCAGGCGCTGACCCGCCGCTACGGGCGTATCCGCGACGGCGAGGGCAAGCTGCCCGACGTGCTGCTGGTGGACGGTGGCAAAGGCCAGTTGAACATGGCCCGCGACGTCATGCAGGAGCTGGGCTTTACCGATCTTACCCTGCTCGGCGTCGCCAAAGGCGTAACGCGCAAGGCCGGCTTCGAAACCCTGTACCTGAATGATGTGCATCACGAATTCACCCTCAAGGGCGATTCACCGGCGTTGCACCTGATCCAGCAGATCCGCGACGAAGCGCACCGTTTCGCCATTACCGGCCACCGCGCACGGCGTGGCAAGGCGCGGCGGGTGTCCAGCCTGGAGGATGTGGCCGGGGTAGGGCCCAAGCGCCGCCGCGACCTGCTGAAACATTTCGGCGGCCTGCAGGAACTTAACCGCGCCAGTGTCGACGAAATTGCCAAGGCTCCCGGCATCAGTAAAAAGCTTGCCGAGTCGATTTATGCCAGCCTGCATAGCGAGTAGAATGCCGGGCTCAACTTGCCGCCAGTCGTACCGATGAATATTCCAAACCTGCTCACCGTTCTGCGCGTCCTGCTCATCCCGATTTTCATCCTGCTGTTCTACCTGCCGTACCACTGGAGCTACATGGCTGCCAGCAGCGTGTTCGCGGTCGCCGCCGCTACCGACTGGCTGGATGGTTACCTGGCGCGTCGCCTGCAGCAGAGCACACCGTTCGGCGCCTTCCTCGACCCGGTGGCCGACAAGCTGATGGTGGCAGTGGCGCTGGTGCTGCTGGTGCAGACCCACGCCAACTTCTGGCTGACCCTGCCGGCGGCGGTGATCATCGGCCGCGAGATCGTGGTCTCGGCGTTGCGCGAATGGATGGCCGAACTGGGGGCGCGGGCGCAGGTGGCGGTGTCCAACCTGGGCAAGTGGAAGACTGCCGCGCAAATGCTGGCCCTGGTGATCCTGCTGGCCAACCCGCCGGCAGTGACCTTCTGGGTCATCCTCGGCTACGCACTGCTGCTGGTGGCGGCGGGGCTGACGCTGTGGTCGATGGTGCACTACCTGCTGGCCGCCTGGCCGCACCTGCGTGAAGGCTCGGAGCAGAAATAAAAAGTTTTTTGAATCAAGGGGTTGACGCCATTTTGGAAATCGCTAGAATGGCACCCATCACGACGCGGGAATAGCTCAGTTGGTAGAGCACGACCTTGCCAAGGTCGGGGTCGCGAGTTCGAGTCTCGTTTCCCGCTCCAAATTATGTACTACAGATGCCCTCAGGATTCTGTAGCTGCTCGAAATATGAGCCTAAGCAGGTTGCGTGAAGACGCCCTGCAAAGGCAATTCAACAAACGCCCCGACTTGTTCGGGGCGTTTGCTTTTGTGCTGAAAAAAGGTTCTGTAGCCTCAGCTGCACTACCTCTGTGGGGCAGACGCCGGTATCACCGCCGACATCACCCAGCCACACTCATCAAGCGTATTCACTTGCCTCTCCGGGCCTGCCGCTGTTGCTGCACCCCGGTACCTCATCCCAGCGTGTATCAACGCAATTCTCTCGTGCCTGAAGCATGACGCTGCGGTATTCGGCGTGTCTGAATACGCGGAAGAGAATTGTATTCCATCTTAATTGACATCAATTATCATTTACCAATAAGATCCCGCGCACCCAATTCCAGTCGGTTCATACAAGGGAATTCGAATGCCGATGGACAATGTCGATGAGTTGCTTGCCCTGTTGCAAAGCGATGCCCAGGCACAGCCAGACCCGCTTCGCAGGCGCGCCCATGAGGGGCCGCAACCGCTCTCTTTCGCCCAGCAGCGCCTGTGGTTCCTGCAACGCCTGGCACCGCTTTCCACCGCTTACAACCTCACTCGCGCCTTTCTGTTCAACGGCGAGCTGAATGTGCCGGCCCTGCGCCAGGCATTCTCCGCACTGGTCGAACGGCACGGGGTGCTGCGTACGCGCTTCATCGAAATTGACGGCGAGCCGCGCCAGGAGATGCTGGCCAAGGCCGCATTCGTCCTGCACCAGCGGGCGTTCCCGGACGTGGCCGAGGCCGCACGACACGATCATCTGCAGGGTTTGTTGAGCTTCGAGGACGGCACGGCCTTCGACCTGTCGCAGGCCCCCTTGCTCAAGGTCGAACTGATCCGCTACGACGCAACCTGTCACGGGCTGTTGCTGAAGATGCACCATATCATCAGCGATGCCTGGTCCAACCCGATACTGGTGGGCGACCTGGCCAGCGCCTATGCCCAGGCACTGCACGGCGACACCCCGCAGTTGCCAGCGCTGCCGGTGCAATACGTCGACTACGCACTGTGGCAGCGTGAACGCCTGGACGGCGCGCAATACCAGGCCGACCTGGACTACTGGAAAGAGTATCTGGGCACCCAGGTGCCGGTGCTGGAGCTGCCCACCGATTATCCTCGTCCGGCGCAGCCAGGGCTGCGCGGGCAACGCCTGCGTTGGCAACTACCCGCCACGCAGGCCGAGCAGGTCCAGGCCTTCTGCCGTGCCAACGGCAGCAGCGCCCTGGTGATTCTGCTGGCCGCCTGGCAGGTGCTGCTGGCGCGCTACAGCGGCCAGCCCAGCTTCGCCGTGGGCGTGCCCCACGGTGGGCGCAACCACGAAGCACTCGACGGCTTGCTGGGCTTTTTCGTCAATACCCTGGTCTACCGCGTCGATCTCGACCCGTACCTGAGCGGGCGCGCGCTGTGCGAGCGGCTGCGCCATGAGTCGCTCGATGCCTTGCAACACGCCGAGCTACCGTTCGAACTGTTGCTCGAACACCTCGACGTGCAGCGCGATGTCAGCCGTACTCCGGTGTTCCAGGCCATGTTCAACCTCAGCAGCGGGGCAGCGGTCAATTTCAGCCTGCCCGGCTTGCACATCGAGCGCGTCCTGCCCGCCCAGGACAGTGCCAAGTTCGACCTCACGCTGGATGTCGCGGTGCGCCCTGACGGGATCTTCTGCGAGCTGGAATACAGCCTGGAGCTGTTCGCCCCGGCCACCATCGAGCGTTTCGCCAGCAGTTATGGCCTGCTGCTCGATGGCTTGATGGGCCAGCCCGACACGCCAGTGTGGCAACTGCCGCTGCTGGCACCGGGGCAGCGCCAGCACCAGTTGCAGCGCTGGAACGCCAGCGAACTGGCCTTGCAGCCGGGCCAGGACATGCTCGCACTGTTCGAGCGCCAGGTGCTGGCCGCGCCGCAGCGCTGTGCCCTGATCTGTGGCGGGCAGGCCCTGAGCTACGCTGAGCTCGACGCCCGTGCCAACCGCCTGGCCCATTGGCTGCGAGCCAATGGCGTGGCCTGCGACGAGCGCGTAGGCATCTGCCTGGAGCGCGAAGCCGAGCTGCTGGTAGCGCTGCTGGCCGTGCACAAGGCGGGTGGCGCCTACCTGCCGATCGACCCCGGTCAACCGGCTGCGCGCAACAGCGATATCCTCGGCCAGGCCCGGCCACGGTTGGTGCTGACCCGCGCCAACCTGCAGCAGGTGCTCGGCAATGCCGGCCGGGTGGTGCTGCTGGAGACCCTGGACGACGCCCTGAGCCAACTGCCGCACAGCCCCCTCGGCCTGCCCGTGCACCCGCGCCAGCTGGCCTACACCTTGTATACCTCGGGTTCCACCGGGCGCCCCAAGGGCGTCGACATCGAGCGCGAGGCGTTCGTCAATTTCCTCCATGGCATCCAGGCCCATGTGCAGCTGAGCGCCGCCGACCGGCTGCTGGCAGTGACCACCCTGGGCTTCGATATCGCTGGCCTGGAGCTGTTCCTGCCACTGGTCCACGGCGCCACCGTGGTGCTGGCAAGCCGCACCGACAGCCAGGACCCGGCGGCATTGCTGGGGTTGATGGCGCGCCATGGCATCAGCGTGATGCAGGCCACGCCCGCCACCTGGCAGATGCTGGTCGAACACGACTCGCCGGCCTGGGCCGGCCTGCGCCTGCTGTGCGGTGGCGAAGCGCTCAAGGCCGAGCTGGCCGAGCGCCTGCTGGCGCGCAAGGTGCAGCTGCTGAACGTCTACGGCCCGACCGAAACCACCGTGTGGTCGGCGGCGCACGCGGTCGAGCAGGTGACCAGCGCGGTGTTGCCGATTGGCCGGCCGCTGGCCAACAACCGCCTGTATGTGCTCGATGACTACCTCGAACCGCTGCCGGTCGGCGTGGCGGGCGACCTGTACATCGGTGGCGCTGGCGTGGCCCGTGGTTATGCTGATCGCCCCGAACTGACCGCCGCCGCCTTCGTGCCCAACCCGTTTGCCCAGCCCTCGGCGCCAGGGGCGCAGGCCGGCAGCCGGCTGTACCGCACCGGCGACCGTGCACGCTACCGCGCCGATGGCAGCCTGGAGTTCCTTGGGCGCAGCGACTTCCAGGTCAAGCTGCGCGGTTTCCGTATCGAGCTGGGCGAGATCGAAAGCGCGCTGGCAGCCTTGCCTGGGGTCACCCAGGCCGTCGTCGCGCTGCGTCAGGCAGCGGCCGGCCAGGACTTGCTGGTGGCCTACCTGTGCCTGGGTGCCGGCACCTTCGACAGCCTCGCGGCACAGCAGCGCCTGCGCCTGCAACTTCCGGCCTACATGGTGCCGAGCGCGTTCGTGGTGCTGCAGCGCCTGCCGCTGAACGCCAACGGCAAGGTCGACCGCAAGGCGCTGCCCGAGCCGCAGTGGGACGCCGCCGCTGCCTGCGACGATGCGCCCCTGGCCGGGCCATGGCAGGAGGGGCTGGCGCAGATCTGGCGCGAGGTGCTGGGTGTCTGGCCTATCGCCCCGCGTGCCGAGCTGTTCCGCCTGGGCGCGCAGTCCCTGCAACTGGTGCGGATCCAGGCGCGGATCCGCCAGCAGTTCGCCTGCGAAATCGCCCTGGCGCAGTTGTTCGCCAACCCGGTGCTGGCCGACATGGCAGGGTTGATCGAGCAGGCCTGCAGCACGCCGGTCGTCGATGAGCTGGCCGAGATCGAAAAACTGTTGCTCGCCTTCGAGTAAGCCATTTGGGCCGCTGCACAGGCCACCCCGAGGATTTCGCATGCCTTTGTTTCTATCCCTGCTCAAGCGTCACCGTGGCCTGCTCGGCCTGGGCCTGCTGGCCAGCCTGGTCAGCGCGGCCGCCGGCATCGGCCTGATCAACGAGATCAACCGGTTGATCGCCGGCAGCGTCAGCATGACCCCGGCCCTGGGGGCGATGTTCGTTGGCCTGCTGGTCGTGCTGTTCGGCTTCGGTTTCGGCGCCCAGGCGCTGCTGACGGCACTGGGTCACCGGGTGGTCTACGAACTGCGCCTGCAGATGGTCAAGCGCCTGCTCGACACCTCCATCGAACAACTGGAAAAGATCGGTGAAGCCAGCCTCTATGCGACCCTGAGCAAGGACATCGTCAGCATCGGCCAGGCCTTCAACCGCATGCCGTTCGTGTTCTACAACCTGCTGCTGATGCTCGGTGGCTGCCTGTACATGGCCTGGCTGTCCTGGCAGTTGCTGTTGATCTGCGTGGTCGGCCTGGGCCTGGGCACCTGGCTGGCGCACGGCTGGTTCGCCCGGATGCGCCAGTTGATGCTGCGCGTGCGGGAAACCGACGATCGCCTGTATGCCGCCTACCAGGGCGCCATCGAAGGGCGTTTCGAACTCGCCCTCAATGCCCGGCGCAAGGAGCGCTTCTACGCTCTCGACCTGCAGCCGGCTGCCGAATATGCGCGGCGCAACGAGGTGCACGCCGACCGCTACTGGACCTTGAGCCTGAACTGGACCGTGGCGCTGATCCTCGCCCTGGCCGGTGGGCTGTTCGCTGCTGGCGCCTGGCTGGGGGTGGGCAATGGCGTGATCGCCGCCTTCGTGCTGGTGCTGATGTTCCTGCGCATGCCGCTCAACGACCTGATCGGCAGCCTGCCGACGCTGGTGGCGGGCAATGTGTCGCTGGCCAAGATCCAGACCCTGGCCTTCGCCGACGAGCGCAGCGGGTTGATGGCCGACAGCGGCCAGCCCGACTCCAGCCAACCGCTGCTCGAACTGCAGGCGCTGAGCTATGACTACCCGCCGCAGGGCGATGATTACGGCTTCCGCCTGGGGCCGGTGAACCTCAGCGTCGCCAAGGGCGAAATCCTGTTCATCGTCGGCGGCAACGGCAGCGGCAAGTCGACCCTGGCCAAACTGCTCACCGGCCTCTACGAACCCAGTGCCGGCGCGCTCAAGCTGCAAGGTGTCGCCATCACCCCGGCGCTGCGCGACTGGTACCGGACGCATTTCTCCACGGTGTTCTCCAGCTTCTACCTGTTCGAACGCCTGGTCGGCCCGCAGGGTGACTTCGACCCGCAGTTGGCGCAGGCCTGGCTGGAGCGCCTGCGCATGCAGCGCAAGGTCACCATCGATGCGCAGGGCGGGTTGTCCACCACCCGCTTGTCGCAAGGCCAGCGCAAGCGCCTGGCGCTGCTGGTTGCACTGGTCGAGGAGCGGCCGATCCTGTTGCTCGACGAGTGGGCCGCCGACCAGGACCCAGGCTTCCGCGCGTTCTTCTATCGCGAGCTGCTGCCCGAGCTCAAGGCCCAGGGCAAGACCATCATCGCCATCAGCCACGACGACCACTATTTCTCGGTTGCCGACCGGGTGCTCAAGTGCGACGGCGGCCAGCTCTATCCCTACGAGCATGGCGCGATCAGCACGGCGCCAAGCGCTTCTTCCGTTCTGCCCGCGTCGGTGTAGCCGACGCAAAACACCTCACGCCACATAAAAACAATGGCCGCAAACGGCCACGCATAGGAGTTCGCGGTATGTGTCAAGTTGAAAAGGGTCGGCAGCCGAGCAAGACGGGGAGCTGGCTGCTGGCCCCGCTGGTGAGCAGCAGTGTGCTGCTTGCGCCAATGGCCTGGGCCGAGGAAAGCACCGAGGAGCAGGTGCCACCGTCTTCGATCACCTTGCCGGAGCAGACCATCGTCGGCATGCAGACCGAAGCACCGACGGTGTCGGTGGGCACCAAGGTACCGCTGCGCCTGAAGGAAGTGCCGCAGACCATCAACGTCATCGGCCAGGAACGCATCCAGAAGCAAAACCTCTATACCCTCGAGGACGCCCTGGGCAAAGTTGGTGGTGTGACCGTGCAGCGCATCGACGCCAGCCGCCTGAGCTTCTTCGCCCGTGGCTTCGAGATCACCTCGCTGCAGCTGGACGGCACGCCGACCACCATGGACAACCGGATCTTCCTGTCCCCGGACCTGACCATGTATGACCGCGTCGAGGTGCTCAAGGGGCCGGCCGGCAGCCTGACCGGCGCGGGAGGCCCTGGCGGCAGCATCAACCTGGTACGCAAGCGGCCGATGGCCGACCCAGCGGTATCGGCCGAAATCAGCGCCGGCTCCTGGGATGCCTACCGCGGCATGATCGATGTCACCGGCCCGCTGACCGAAACCGGCAACATCCGCGGGCGCCTCGTGCTCAGCGAGAACAAGACGGCATTCCCCTACGACGGCAGCGGCAAGCGCGAGACCAACCAGGCCTACGGCATCGTCGATATCGACCTGACCCCGGACACGGTCTGGACCCTCGGTGCCAGCAACCAGAATACCGACATCCGTGGCGCCCAGCGTTCATTGCCGGCGTTCCGCTACACCAACAGCGCCGGCGAAGCGGCCATGTCGCTGCCGGATGTGTCGCGCAAGAACTTCTACGGGGCCAACTGGAACCGCGACTATTTCTGGAGCGCCTCGGTGTTCACCGAACTCGAGCACCAGCTCGGTGGCGGCTGGAAGACCAAGCTGTCGGTGCGCCATGCCGACAACAACTACGACCTGACCCAAGCCTACGCGCGTAACGGCGGGGGTATCGACCCGGCCGACAACCTGGTGTCGATGAACTCGATCATGTTCGACTACCGCGAAAAACAGGACGAAGTGGACCTGTACGCCGACGGCCCGTTCAGCCTGTTCGGCCGCGAGCACAAGCTGCTGGTGGGTACCAACTATTCGCGTTCGGAGTTCTCCTCCAACGGCGGCTACTATTCCAGCTACCTCGGCGACGTCGACTTGTACGACCCGCAGGCGAACTTCCCCTACCCAGCGTTCCCCGACTCCGATCGCCTGCCCACCAACGTCGCCAACAGCCGCACCAAGGCGGTCTACGGCAACCTGCGCCTGAGCCTGGCCGAGCCCTTGACCCTGGTCCTCGGCGGGCGCGTCACCTGGCTCGACATGCACCGCAGCCAGCACCAGCCCGAGGCCGGTTCGCCGTCGGAAAAAAGCAGCCAGAGCGAGTCGCAGAAGTTCACCCCGTTCTACGGGCTGATCTACGAACTGAACGACACCTACTCGCTGTATGCCAACTACGCCGAGGTGTTCAACCCGCAGCCGGTCAGCAACCTGGACATCAACAACAACATCATCGAGCCGATCGAAGGCAAGCAGCACGAGCTGGGGATCAAGGGTGAGTTCCTCGACGGTGCGGTGAACGCCTCGCTGGCGGCGTTCCAGATCGAGGAAGAGAACCGTGCCGTTCCCGACATGAACGACCCGTCGTCGCGGGCCGTGGTGGCCGGTGGCAAGGCCCGCACCCGTGGCTACGAGCTGGAAGTCAGCGGCCAGATGACCCCGGACTGGTTCCTCACCGCCAACTTCACCCACACATACAAGCGCTACGACAGCCCCAACGAGCAGCTGCAGACCTACCTGCCGAAGAACATGCTGCGCGTCTGGACCCTCTACAAGCTGCCGGGCGAGTTCGAGAAGTGGAGCGTGCAAGGTGGGGTGAGCGTGGTCAGCGAAACCTACAACAAGCTCGACGTGCCGAGCATCGACATGAATGGCACCAAGCTGCAGCAGAGTGGCTACGCCCTGTACGATGCCGGTATCGGTTACCAGATCAACGAGAACCTGTCGGCCGACCTGCTCGGCACCAACCTGGCCAACAAGAAGTACTACCAGCGCATCAACACCTTCCAGGACGGCAACATCTTCGGCGACCCGCGCGCGGTATCGTTTACCCTGCGTGCCAAGTTCTGAGGCGTGACAGCGGCGTGACCTGGCGGCATGCTGCGCCGAGGTCGCGCTGCATTTGATGCCGAACAAGGAGGCCCGGTTGAAACGACCCGTATCCAACACGGCCGCCAGGCGCGGCCGACAGCGTGCGCTATGGCTGCTGCTGGCCATGCTGCTGGCCTACTTGTTCACCTGGGCGCTCAGCGCCCAGTTCGCGTTGGTGCTGGCCTGTCTGGGGCAAGCGCGCAGCGAGGCGGTACTGAGCAGTTCGCTCGCGGCCTTCGTGTCGTACCCGGCGCTGGTGCTGTGGCTGCTGTGCGCGCGCCGTGCCCGGCGTAACGCGCTGTGGCTGACCACCATCGCCTTGGCGCTGCTGGCCGTGCAGCACCTGCTGGCGGAGGCGGGCTGATGTTCGACAGTGTTCGCCAGGCCATGCTGTGGGCACACCGGGTGCTCGGCGTGGGCTTTTCCGGGCTGCTGCTGGTCGCCTTCTTCATGGGCAGCCTGGCGTTGTATGACCGTGAACTGGACAGCTGGATGCTGCCAGCACTGCGCGTGGCGCCGGCCACCACGCCGTTGTCGCTGGACCGCCAGGTGCTGCCCCAGGTGGCCAGCCTGAGCGACGGCAAGGCGCTGTTGCAGTGGTATGTCGAATTGCCCGATGCCCGCCGCCCGCTGGTGCGCTTCCAGGCCTGGAGTGTCGACCGCGAGGGCTTCAGCCGCTTTCTGCTGTCAGACGGGCAGGGCGCGCTGGAGGTGGCCGACAGCCGTGGCGGCGACTTCTTCTACCGTTTGCACTACACCCTGAACCTCCAGGCCTGGAACCTCGGTACCCGGCTGCTGGGGCTGGCCGCCATGGTCGGGCTGATCGCCCTGATCGCCGGGGTGTGCATCCATGCGCGGTTGTTCCAGGACCTGTTCACCCTGCGCGCCGACAAGGCCCCCCGGCGCCTGCTCGACCTGCACAATCTCACCGGTGTGCTGGCCTTGCCGTTTCATGCGCTGATCCTGCTGAGCGGCCTGCTGATTCTGTTTCCGCTGTACCTGCCTGCAGCCATCGAGGCGCTTTACCCCGGCCAGGCCGGGCAGTTCGCGGTACAAGCCGACGCTGCCTACAGCCGCCCGGCGACCGGCACCCCGGGGCCGCTGGCCTCGCTCGATGGCATGCTGACCCAGGCCCGCCAGCACTGGGGCGGGGGAACACCGGCGTTCGTCAGGGTGTGGCACCCCGGCGACGCCAACGCCTATGTCGAAATCAGCCGCAGCGTGGCCGACCGTCTGAGCGTGGACGGGCAGACCTTGTACTTCGACGGCGCCAGCGCACGCTTGCTGCATGCCTCGAGGTTGCCCGCAGCGGCGGCGACCCTGGATGTACTGGCTGGCCTGCATGTGGCGCATTTCCATCAACCGGCGCTGCGCGCGTTGTACTTTTTCGCCGGCCTCAGCGGTTGCGTGATGCTTGCCAGCGGCTTGCTGTACTGGTTGGCCAAGCGCCGCCTGCAGCAGCCCGGCCGGGCATGGGGCACGCTGGCGATGACCCTGCTGTGCAGCGTGCTGATCACCGGCATGCCGCTGGCCACGCTGGGCATGCTGCTGGCCAACCGTTGCTTGCCCTCCGGTCTGGCTGGGCGCGCTGACTGGGAAGTGCGGATATTCTTCGGCGTCTGGCTGCTGGCTGGGGTGCATGCCTTGTGGGTGATCGCCCGCTGCGCGCATGCCCGTGCCCCGTGGGCCAGCCAGTGCCTGGCGATCGCCGCCCTGGCGTTGCTGGCGGTGCTGGCCAATGCCTGGAGCACCGGCGATCATCCGCTGCGCGCGCTTGGCCAGGGCCTGTGGGCGGTAGCCGGGGTCGACCTGGTATTGCTGGCCTGCGCGGCGCTGGCTGGCAGCCTGGGCTGGCGCTTGCGACGACGCGCCGCGATGACGCATCGGTTAGCGGAGGTCGAGGATGCTTGAAGGGCTGCTCAGCGTAGCAGTGCTGGGGTTGCAACTGCTGGGGCTGTCGGCCCTGGCCCTGAGCCAGGCGCAGCATTGGCAGCGGGTGATGCAGCCACGGCGGTTTCCCGGCACGCGAGGCTTGCGGCTGACGGCGCTGCTGCTATCGGCGCTGGCCCTGTTGGTGAGCATGGGTGACCTGGGGCTGGCCATGGGGGCGCTGTTCTGGGTGCTTGCGCTGCTGCCGTGTGGCCTGGCTGTAGCCCTGCTGCTGTACGGGCTGCGCGCCTGAAATTGGGTTTTTTGCCCAACGTCAGGGATGTAGGAGCGGATTTATCCGCGATCACCGGCAAGGCCGGTGCCATCCACCGCGTTGCCTGCACCGCGGATAAATCCGCTCCTACAATTGACGCCGTACCTGCGGGGACGGTGCCCCGCAGCTGCTCGTCAGGCGTGGCTGTAGCGGCTCAGCACGTTCAGCAGATCACCCAGTTGCGGGTTGAGAAACACCAGGCTGGCGGGTACCTGGGTACCCCACATCTGCTGTACCCGCGCGCACAGCAGCACGGCCTTGAGCGAACTGCCGCCCACCTCGAAGAACTGTGCCTGTTCATCCAGCGCCGCAAGCTCCAGCACCTCGCACAATAGCTCCGCCAGCTGTTCGCGGGCTGCCGGCCGCTGCGCGGTCTGGGCCGGCGGCTGTGGCTGCAGGCGCTGCACCAGCGTCTCGAACGAAGCCGCCGGCTGGCCGGGCAGGGCTTCGAGCAGGGCCCGCAGGTCTTCTCCCAACGCCTCGATGCTGGCCGGCAGGAACAGGTCGGTGGCGTAGGTGAAGGTCGCGATCAGCCCCTCTTCGCGTTCGCTGACATCCAGCATCAGGTCGAACAAGGTGCTGCACTTGCCGTGCGCTTGCTGCAAGGGTTCGATGCTCAGATTGCCAAACGCCGAAGAGCGCAGGTTACGCTCCTGGTGCAGGTCGAACATCACCTGGATCAGCGGCACGGCGTGTTGCTGGGCGCCTGGCAGGGCCTGCAGCAATTGCTCGAACGGCAGGTCCTGGTTGGCATGGGCATGCAGCAGGTTGTCGCGCACCTGGTGCAGCACACTGTCGAAATGCGGGTTGCCCGACAGGTCGGTGCGCAGCGCCAGGGTGTTGACGAAGAAGCCCACCAGCCCCTCCAGCGCCTGGTGGTGGCGGTTGGCGATGGGGATGCCGATGCGAATTGCCGACTGCCGGCTGTGGCCAGCCAGCAACACGTTGAACGCCGCCAACAAGGTCATGAACAGCGTGCAGCCCTGTTCACGGCTGTAGGCGTGCAGGGCCTGGGTCAATTGCGGGCCGAGCACCAGGCTGTGCTCGGCGCCGCGATGGCTGGGCAGGGCCGGGCGCGGCAGCATGCACGGCAACTGCAGCAGGCTGCGGTCCTGGCCCAGGTGGCGCAGCCAGAAGTCCAGCTGCGGCTTGAGTACCGTCGGGGTCAGCTCGCGGCGCTGCCATTGGGCGAAGTCGGCGTACTGCAACTGCGGCTCGGCCAGCGGCGAGGGCTGGCCGTTGCTGAAGGCGCTGTACAGCGCGACCAGCTCGCGGGTGAACACGCGCATCGACCAGCCATCGAACACGATATGGTGCAGGGTCAGCCACAGCACATGCTCGTCGGCGGCCAGGCGTATCAGGCCGGCGCACAGCAGCGGTCCCTGCTCCAGATCGAAGCGCTGCGCGGCCTTGGCCTTGAGTTCCTGTTGCAGGCGCAGGTCGCGCTGCGGGGCAGGCAAACGGCTCAGGTCGATCAGGCCCAAGGTGAAGGCTTCGGCAGGTTGCACCTGCTGCACCGGCACGGCACCGTCCAGGACGAAGGTGGTGCGCAGGCTTTCGTGACGCTGCAGCAACACGCTGAAGCTGCGCTCCAGGGCCGGCAGGTCGAGTGCGCCGCGCAGGCGTACTGCCTCGGGGACGTTGTAGGTAGTACTGCCAGGATGCAGACGGTCGAACAGCCACAGGCGCTCTTGGGCAAAGGACAGACGCAAAGGCACTTGGCGCTGCTGCGCACTGATCGGTGGCAGCGTCGATACTTCGGCCTTGGGCAAGGCCTGCTCGGCGAACGCGCCCAGGGTGGAATGCTGGAACAGCGCCCGCACCGGCACTTCGATACCCAGGCTGCTGCGCAGGCGCGAGACCAGCCGGGTGGCGGTCAGCGAGTGGCCACCGAGTTCGAAGAAGTTGTCGTCCAGGCCCACCTGCGCGACCCCCAGTACGTCGGCCCACAGCGCCGCCAGCGAGGCTTCGTGCTCGTTGCGCGGTGCGCGGTAGTTGGCCCGGCGCTCACGCACCGGTGCCGGCAGGGCCTTGCGGTCGAGCTTGCCGTTCGGGGTCAGCGGCAAGGCGCCGAGCATCACGTAGGTGTTCGGCACCATGTGCTCGGGCATCTGCAGGCCCAGGTGCGCCTGCAGTGCGATGGCCCCGGGGCAGGCATCGCGGGCGACCACATAGGCGACCAGTTCCGTGTCGCCGGCATCGTTGGCGCGGGCGACTACCGCCGCCTCGCGCACCCCGGGGTGGCTAAGCAGGCGTGCTTCGATCTCGCCCAGCTCGATACGGAAACCGCGAATCTTGACCTGGTCGTCGAGGCGCCCGAGGAACTCGATGTCGCCCTGGGCGTTGAGCCGGCCGAGGTCACCGCTGCGGTACAGCAGGCCAGCGCCAGGGTTCAGCGGGTTGTGCAGGAAGCGCTCGGCAGTGAGGTCCGGACGGCCCAGGTAACCCTGGGTGATGCCGGCGCCGCTGAGGTAGATCTCGCCAATCACCCCGGCAGCCACCGGGCGCAGGCGGCTGTCGAGCACCTGCACCTGCATGTTGGCGATCGCCTTGCCGATCGGCAGCACGCCGTGCTCGTCGCCACGGGCGCGGTAATAACTGCACCACACGGTGCCCTCGGTCGGGCCGTACTCGTTGTACAGCTGCGCCTGCGCGCACTGCTGTTCATGCCGGCGGGCCAGGCTGGCCGGGCAGGCTTCGCCGGCGACGATGGCGCAGCGCAGGCTGCCCAGGTGCTCGGCGCCCTGTTCCAGCACCTGCGCGTACAGCGAAGGCAGCATCAGCGTGTGGCTGATCTGCCGGGCGGCGATCAGCCGGCCCAGGGCCAGGGCGTCCTGCACCTGGTCATCCTGCGGCAGGCACAGCTGCCCACCCTGGGCCAGGGTCCAGAACAGCCCGGCCACCGAACTGTCGAATGCCAGCCCCGAGACCAGCAGGAAGGCCTGCAGCGGCTCCGGGTAGGCGAGCAGGCGCGCCGAGGTGGAATGCACGGCGTTGCGGTGCGACACCATCACGCCCTTGGGGCGGCCGGTAGAGCCGGAGGTGAAGATCAGGTAGGCCAGGCTGTCGCCGTCGGTCAGTGGTGCCGGGCGCTGTGTGGGCAACTCGTGCTCGGCCAGGCGGTCGAGCCACAGGGTGCGGTAGTCGCCCTGGGGCAGGCGGCTCTGCAGGCTGCTCAGGCTCAGCAGCAGCGTGGCGCGGGTCTGCTCGAGCATGTCGCTGAGGCGCTCGGCCGGGTAGCTCGGGTCCAGCGGCAGGTAGGCGCCACCGGCCTTGAGGATGCCGAGGATGCCGACGATCGCCTCCAGGCTGCGGCCGAGGAACAGGCCGACGGCCTGGCCGGGTACCAGGCCTGCCTGGCGCAGCTGGTGCGCCAGCTGGTTGGCCCGGGCCTCCAGCGCCTGGTAGGTAAGTTGTGCCTCGCCGTGGCTGACCGCGATGGCGTCTGGCCGGGCCGCGACCTGTTGCTCGAACAGCTGGTGCAGCAGGGTCGGCGCTGGCTGCTGCACCTCGGTGTGGTTCAGTGCCGCCAGCCAGGCCTGGTGAGCGTCGCTGATGCCCGAAGCCTCGCCCAGCGCTTGCTGGCTGGCAGCGCTGGCCTGCCGGCACAGGGTGAGGAACTGATCGAGCAACAGCCCGGCCGCGTCGGTGTCCAGGCGGGCGGCATCGTAGTGCAGCTGGAAGCTGAAGCCCTCGTGCTGCTCGAGCACTTCCAGCAGCAGGCTGTGGGCACAGGCTTCGCCGTGCAGCGCCAGTACCGGCCAGGCCGAGGCCAGTGGCCGGCGCAGGCGGAAGCCGAAGGGCGTGTCCTGGGCTTGGGCCGGCCACTCTTCCTGCCAGGTGCGAGCCTGTTCCAGCAATTGCGCGAAGGCCGGCAGGGCGGTGTCCAGGGTGGCCTGGTCGTCCGGCTCCAGGCGCAGCGGCAGGCGCTTGGCATAGGGCCCGAAGGCGCCCGCCGTGGCGCTGTTGCGGCCATCGTCGGCCCAGCCCAGCAACACCTGCGGCTGGCCCAGGTGGCGCTTGAGCAGTAGCGCCCAGCAGTAGCCGAACAACGCCTCAGGCGTGGCAGCGAGCCCGGCCAGGGCGCTGCCGATCAGGTCCTGGAAGGCGGCGTCCGGTGTGTGTGCAAGGCTGGCTGGCTGTGCCGACGCGGTGGCCTCGGCGCGTTGGAACGGGTGCAGGGTCAGGTACTGGTCGGCGGCTTGCTGGCGCTGCCAGAAGGCGCGCCCGGCATCGCTGTCGCTGCTGCCCAGATGCTCGAACTGCCATTCGGCGAAGTCGGCGAACTGCACCGCTTCCTCGGCTGCGGGCTGACCCTGGTACGCTGCCTGCCAAGCGTCGAGCAGCAGTTGCAAGGTGGTGTAGTCGGCGTTGGCGGCTGGCACGGCCAGGCAGGCACGCAGCGGTGTGGTACGGATTACCGCCACTGCCAGGCTGGCCTGGCCCAGTGCCTCTTTCAACAAATCGTGCAGCGCCGCCTGCGACGGCTGGTCGGCGATTTCGCGCCAGTCGATGTGCAGCTGTTCGGCGATCACCTGTACCGGCTGTTGCATGCCGGGGCTGGCCAGCAGCCGCGTGCGCAGGATCTCGTGCTGCTCCAGCACCTGCGCCAGGCTGCTGCGCAAGCGCGCCAGGTCAGTGCCGTCAGGGACGGCGAAGGTCAGGTAAAGGGCGTCGTCGCGGTCGTTGGCACTGGACCAATGGGCATTTTGTTGCAGGGCAGGGCGGAAGCCCTCGATGGCGATGCTGGACATGTGTGAGAACCTTGAATGGTGGGCAGGGAAACCGTGAACCAGGCGCGCGCGTCAGGGCTTGAGCGCCACCTCCGTGCTGTTCAGGGCTTCGGCCATCGACACCAGGATGCGTCGCGGGCTGTCGTATTCGTTGCGGGCATGCACCGAGAGCATGTTGTCCAGCAGCAGCACGTCGCCGTGGCGCCAGGGGAACTCGGTCATGTGCTGCAGGTAGATGCCGCGCAGGTGTTCCAGCACCTGCGGCTCTATCGGGCTGCCGTCGCCGTAGAAGGTGTTCTGCGGCAGGTCGTCATCGGCGAAGTCGGCCTCCAGAGCGTCGCGCACGCTGGGCGGCAGCGTGCTGACGTGGAAGAACGTGGCGTGGTTGAACCACAGCGTCTCGCCGCTGCGCGGGTGGCGTACCAGCGCCGGGCCGACCTGGCGGGTGCGCAGGCGGCCGTCGGCCTTCCATTCGGTCTGGATGCCAACGCTGGCGCAGTAGGCATCGACCTGGGCACGGTCGTCGGTCTGGAACACGGTCTGCCAGGGCAGGCCAAAACCATCGCCATAGTTGCGCACGTACATGATGCCCAGGCGGGCGAAGCGCTCGCGCACCTCGGGGTCGATGGCGTGGGTGATTGCCCGGGTGTCGCCGATCGGCGTTTCGCCGCGCGCCAGCGGGGCGATGTCGCACCAGAGGAAGATCTTCAGCGGGAACACCGGCGAGTAGGAATGCTCGTTGTGCGGGAAGATCCGCTGGTCCTTGGGGTAGTCGGTGGAGGTGTAGATGTTCAGGCGCGGGTCCACCTGGGTGCGCGGCGAGGCGCGGAACTTGTACTCCAGTGCGCCGCCGGACAACGCGCTGATGCAGTCGTCGAACGCCTGCGCGCTGGCCACCGGGAAGCCGCGGAACAGCAGCGCGCCGTGCTCGAGCAACTTGCGCTCGATCAGCTCGCGGTTGGCCTCGGCCCAGGCGACCAGGCTGACGCCGGGGCTGGCCGGTTCGCACACGGCGGTGTAGGCGCTGCCCGGGTTGAGCGGCGTGAAGCGGACCAGGGAATCCTCGTCCACACGGATTGGTTTGCGGCGCATGCCGCCCAGCTTGGCAATCGCGGGGCCGTTCATGTGTTATCCCTCCATAGAGTCGATGGTGATGCGGCTGCGGCGACGGCTGCCACCCAGGCGGGCCAGGCTCTGTTCGCTACGCGCGCTCAGGTACTGCATGCGTTGCTCCTGCAGCTGCGCGCGCAGCGGCTGGAGCAGCGCTTCCACCGGCAGCTCGGGGGCCATCACCAGCTGTTCGAGCAGGCGCGTGAAGGCGCTGGCGAAGGCCTCGGCCGCGTGCTCATCGAGCAGGTCGGTGTTGTATTTCAGGGTGCAGGCCAGGCCAGCCGGTTGCTCTTCCACGCTCAGGTGCAGGTCCAGCTGCGACTGGCCATGCTCGATGCGTTCGGGCAGCACCTTCAGGCCCGGCAATTCCAGGGTGCTGTCGGGTTGGTTCTGCAGCACCAGCTTGGCCTGGAACAGCGGGTTGTAGGCCAGGCTGCGGGCGGGGTTGAGTGCCTCGACCAGGCTGCTGAAAGGCAGGGCCTGGTGGCTGAAGGCTTCCAGCACCTGTGGCCGCAGGCGTTGCAGCAGGGCGTTGAAGCTGGGGTTGCCGCCGACGTCGCCGCGCAGCGCCAGCTGGTTGATGAAGAAGCCGACCAGGCCCTCGGTCTCGCTGCGTTCGCGGTTGGCCACGTCGGTACCGATCACCGCCTGGGTACGCTCGCTGTGCAGGTACAGGTTCAGTTGCAGCACGCCCAGCAAACCCATGAACAAGGTGGCGCCATGGCTCAGGCACAGCTGCCTGAGGGCCTGGGCCGGGGCCGCGTCGATCTGGAACGACAGCCGTGCGCCTTGGCCACCGAGCACCTCGGGGCGCGGCCGGTAGCTGAACAGTTCGAGCGGCGCCAGGGGCTCGCCCAGGGCCTGGCGCCAGTAGTCCAGGTGGCGCTGGCAGGTCGCGGCGTCGAGCTGCTGGCGCTGCCAGGCGGCATAGTCGCTGTACTGCACCGGCAGTGCGGGCAGCGCCGCGCTGGCGCCGTGCAGCGCTGCGCGGTAGAGCTGGCCGAGTTCGCGCACCAGCACGCCCATCGACCAGCCATCGGAGACGATGTGGTGCATCACCAGCAACATCAGGTGCTGCTGATCGTCCAGGCGCACCAGGTGCAGGCGCAGCAGCGGGGCCTGGCGCAGGTCGATCGGGCGGGTCGCCAGCTCCACCAGCAGGCGCCGGGCGCTGGCCTCACGCTCGGTTTCCGGCAGCAGGCCGAGGTCGTGCCACTCCAGCGGCAGTTCGAGGCTGTCCTGCACCTTTACATACAGCGTGCCGTCTTCTTCGTGGAAGCTGCTGCGCAGGGCCTCGTGGCGCTGGGCGAGCGCCTGGAATGCCTGGCGCAAGGCGGCCAGGTCGAGATGCCCGAGCAGGCGTGCGGCGCTGGGGATATGGTAGGCCGCGCTGCCCGGTTGCAACGCCTGCACCAGCCACATGCCCTGCTGGGCATGGGACAGCACGCGACGGCCATCGCTCGGCAGCGCGGCGACGCCGATGGCTGCCTGGCGGTCGGCACTGGCGTTGTCCAGCAGTATGGCCAGTTGGGCGATGGTCGGCGCCTCGAACAGGCTGCGCAGGGGCAGTTCCAGTTTCAGCGCCTGGCGGATACGGGCCACCAGTTGCGCGGCCAGCAGCGAGTGGCCGCCGATGGCGAAGAAGTTGTCGTCCATGGCGATCGCCTGCTCGCCCAGCACTTCCTGCCACAGGGCCAGCAGCTGTTGCTCGCGCGCGCTCTGCGCGGTGCGCTGGTTGCTGCCCTGGGCGCTGTAGTCCGGCACCGGCAGGGCGGCGCGGTCGAGCTTGCCGCCCGGGGTCATGGGCATCTGTGCCAGGTTCACGAACGCCGCGGGGACCATGTAGTCGGGCAATTGCGCGGCCAGGTGCTGGCGCAATTCGCTGACATCCACGGGGTGATCGTGGAACACCAGATACGCCACCAGGCGGCGATCGCCTGGGCGGTCCTCGCGCACCAGTGCCAGGGCCTGGCGGACCTGCGGGTGGCTGCGCAGGTGCGACTCGATCTCGCTCAGCTCGATGCGGAAACCACGCAGCTTGACCTGCTGGTCGATCCGGCCCAGGTACTCGTAGCTGCCGTCAGGCAAGCGCCGGGCCAGGTCGCCGGTGCGGTACAGGCGGCTGCCAGGCGGGCCGTAGGGGTCGGGGCAGAAGCGCTCGGCGGTCAGGCCGGGCACGTCGTGATAGCCGCGGGCAAGCAGCTCGCCGCCGATGCATAGTTCGCCAGGGGCGCCGGGCGCTGCCAGGTTGTCGTCGCGGTCAAGCAGGTAATAGGCGCGTCCACGCAGTGGCGCACCAATCGGCAATTGCAGCGGCAGCGGCTCGCGGGCCAGCAGCGCGGTGCAGTCCTGGATGCTGGAGACCACGGTGATTTCCGTCGGGCCATAGATGTTGAGCAGGCGCACGGCGCCCAGGCCGGCCTGGCGCCAGGCCTCGAGGCCGGCGCTGGGCATCGCTTCGCCACCCACGCTGACCAGGCGCAACGCGCCATAGGCGGCGTGCGGCTGGCGGGCGGAATCCTGCACCAGCTGGAACCAGTAGGCGGTGGTCAGGCAGGCGGCGACGGTGATGCGGTGCCGGTACAGGCGGGCATGGAACTCGTGGCTGTCCCACAGCTCGGGGCCGCGCACCACCAGCGCCGCGCCGCACACCAGCGGGGGAAACAGCTGGTCGACAAAGCCATCGAAGTTGAACGTCGAGAACTGCAATACGCGGTCGTCGGCGTCGACGCCGTAATAGGCGCGCGCCACTTCCGTGTAGCCGGCCAGCGAGCGGTGGGTGACTGCCACGCCCTTGGGCTTGCCGGTGGAGCCGGAGGTATAGATGACATAGGCCAGTTGTTCGCGCTGTACCGGGCGCGTGCTCGGCACCCCGGCCAGCGCCGGTGCGTCGGCGTCCAGGGTGGTGACGTCCAGGCACGGGCGCTGGTACGCCGCCATGCAGGGAGCGGTGTCCGGGGCCACCAGCACCAGGCAGATGTCGGCATCGTCGATCATGTGCGCCAGGCGTTCGCTGGGGAACTGCGGGTCGAGGGGCACGAAGGCCAGCCCGGCATTGAGCGTGCCGAACACGGCGGCGATGATGTCCAGGCCACGCGGCAGGCACAGGCCGATGCGCGCTTCGGCGGGCAGGCCCAGGGCCAGCAAGTGGCGGCTGATCAGCGCGGCACGCTGCTGCAGGGTGGCGTAGCTCCAGGTGCGGTCGTCGTGGATCAGGGCGATGCGTTGCGGCTGTTCGGCCGCTTGCGCCGCCAGCCGCAGGTGCACCAGCTCCGGCAGCGGGCCGAGGTCCAGCGCAGCCTGGCAGTCGGCGAGCAGGCGCTGCTGTTGCGCGTCGCTGTACAGCGGCAGTTGCGCGATGCGTGTGGCGGGCGCCAGCGCCAGGCTGTGCAGCAGGGTGGCATAGCTGCGACCGTGGTCGGCAAGGGTGGCGGCCTCGAACAGGTCGGCATTGCCGGTCAGGGTCAGTTCCAGTGCGTCGCTGCGCTCGACCACGGTGAGCACCAGGTCGAACTGCGCAGTGATCTGTTCGCGCTCGATCTCGTCGACTGCCAAGCCGGGCAGTTGCAGGCGACGCGGGGTGGTGCCGTCAAGCAGGTTGAACATCACCTGGAACAGCGGCGAATGCTGCAACTGGCGCTCGGGCTCCAGGGCCTGGACCAGGCGCTCGAACGGCAGCTGCTGGTGGGCCAGGGCCTGGCGGCGGGTGTGTTCGAGGGTGTCGAGCAAGCTGTCGAAGCGCAGCTGGCCGTCGAGCTGGCAACGCAGCACCAGGGTGTTGATGAAGCAACCGATCAGCCCTTCGGTCTCGACCCGGCTGCGGTTGGCCACCGGCACGCCGACCCGCAGGTCGGTCTGCCCGCTGAGGCGATACAGCAGCACGTTGAACGCCCCCAGCAGCACGCTGAACAGCGTCGTGCCACGGGCCTGGGCCAGGTCACGCAGGGCCTGGCACAGCGGCGCCTCGATGCGCAACGTGTGGCGGCTGCCACGCCCGCTCGGCTGGCGCGGGCGTGGGCGATCGGTGGGCAGTTGCAAGGTCGGCTGCTCGGCGCCCAACTGCTCGCGCCAGTACGCCAGCTCGCTGGCCAGGGCGCTGTCGCCGAGGCCGGTCTGCTGCCAGGCGGCGTAGTCGTGATACTGGATCGGCAGGGCCGGCAGGTCGCTGTCGCGGCCTTGCACGGCGGCGCTGTACAGGGCGGAGAGTTCCTTGACCAGGATACCCAGCGACCAACCGTCGGCAACGATGTGCTGGGCGCTGAGCACCAGCACATGCTCGTCGGCAGCGAGCCGCGCCAGCAGGCCGCGCAAGGGCGCCTGGCCGAGGTCGAAGGGGCGGTTGCTCTCGCTGTCGATCAGCTGTTGCAGGCGCGCGCTGCGCTGTTCCTCGGGCAGCGAGGCCAAGTCCACCTGGGCCAGCACCATCGGCAACTGCTCATGCACGGTCTGGCGTGCCTGGCCGTTGGCCTCGTCGAAGGTGGTGCGCAGGATCGCATGGCGGGCGATCAGCTGGTCGAAACTGCGTTGCAGCGCCGCGCCGTCGAGGCTGCCGCGCAGGCGCAGGGCTGCGGGCATGTTGTAGGCGCTGCTGGCCGGGTCCAGGCGGTGCAGGAACCACAGGCGCTGCTGGGCCCACGACAGCGGGTACGGGCCCGGCTCGCCGGCGGCGACGATGGGCAGGCGGCTGAGGGCAAAGCCTTGCGCGGCCAGGGCGCTGGCGAAGGCCTGACGTTTTTCCGGGGCGAGCCTGGCGATACGCTCGGCCAGTTGCTGGGGGTCGAGTTGCATGGCTTCAGCTCCGTGGCACAGTGGCGGACTGGGCGCGGGCCTGCAGGGCGGCACGCTCCTCGGGTGACAGCGCCGCGAGCTGGCGGCGCAGCTCGGCGATCTTCAGCAATTGGCCGGGCCGGCTTTCGCCGGCGCGCAGCGCTTCGCCCAGCGCCGCCACGCTCGGGTGGTCGAACACCAGCGCCGGCGCCACCTCCAGTTGCAGCAGGTTGCGCAGGCGGGTGCACAGCTTGATGACGATCAGCGAATGGCCACCCAGGTCGAACAGGCTGTCGTTGATGCTCACCTGCGGGCGTTCGAGCAGTTCCTGGTACAGGTCGACCAGCAGCGCCTCGAGGGCATCGCGCGACGGCACCTCGAGCTGTTCGCTGGCCGGGCTGTCGCTACTTGGCAGTGCGGCGAAATCGACCTTGCCGTTGGCCAGACGCGGTAATTCGGCCAGGCATAGTAGTTGCGCCGGAACCAGGTAATCCGGCAGGCAGCCACGCACTTCGGCCAGCAGCGCGGCGCTGTCACGCTGGCTGATGGCATACGCCAGCAACTTGCCGTCGCGGTACTGCACTACGGCCTGGCTGACCCCCTCCAGGGCCAGCAGCGCGGCTTCCAGCTCGCCGGGCTCGACGCGGAAACCGCGAATCTTGATCTGCTGGTCGACGCGCCCAGCCAGGTGCAACTGGCCGTTGGCGGTAAGGCGCGCCAGGTCGCCGCTGCGGTACAGGCGCTGGCCGGGTTGCAGCGGGTCGTCGATGAAGGCGTCGGAGGCCCGGTTCAGGTAGCCGCGGCAGACCTGCGCCCCGCCAATGTACAGCTCGCCCAGGGCGCTGATCGGTGCAGGTTGCAGGCCGGTCGGGGAAGCTTGCAGCAGGCGCACCCAGGTGTTGGCCAAGGCCTGTTCCAGGGGCAGCGGGCTGCGCGGGTCAGGCGTCTGGTCGAGGCTGTAGAGGACGCCGACCGTGGTTTCGGTGGGACCGTAATGGTTGTGCACGCGGCTGGCCGGGGCCAGTTGGCCGATGCGCTGGCGCAAGACCGCAGGGCAGGCCTCGCCGCCGAGCACCAGCACCTGGGGCAGGGCGATGGCTGGCTGGCCGTCGAGCAGCGCTGCCAGGTGTGACGGCACGATCTTCAGGCAGTCGATCTGCCCATCTTCGAGGAAGCGGGCGAACGCACTGGCATCCCGGCTGGCGTGGTCGTCCGCCAGCACCAGGCAAGCGCCGGTCCACAGCGCGGCATACAGGGTGGTATTGCCCAGGTCGGCGGCCACCGAGGAGATCAAGGCGAAGCGCTTGCATTGCCCCAGGCTCAGCGCCTCGCTGACCGCGGCGGTGTAGTTGAGCAGTTGGCCATGTTCGATCACTACGCCCTTGGGCTCGCCGCTGGTGCCCGAGGTGTACAGCAGGTAGGCGGCATCATCCAGGGCGGTGTCGCCGCTGGCGACCGCACCAGCAGGGGCTTCGAGCAATTCGCCGAGGGCGATGCCCTGCGCGCCGCCGATCACCAGCTGTGGCTGCGCGTCGGCCAGGATCCGCTGCTGGCGTGCCGCTGGCCAGGTCGGGTCCAGCGGCACATAGGCGGCGCCCGCGCGCATTACCGCGAGCAGCGCCAGCAGCAGTTGCGCCGAGCGCGGCAACAGCAGGGCGACGGCCGCACCGCGACCGATGCCGCGCGCCTGCAGCACGGCCGCCAGGTGTTCGACCTGGCCATGCAACTGGCTGTAGGTCAGGCTGAGCGCGCCGTCCTGCAATGCCGCTGCGTCCGGGGTGTGCTGTGCCCAATGGGCCAGGCGCGCGATCAGCGGGCGGCTACCGAAGTCGCGCAGCGGGCCGCGCAGGCGTTGCTG
Source organism: Pseudomonas sp. Marseille-Q3773 (assembly GCF_916618955.1). NCBI lineage: Bacteria > Pseudomonadati > Pseudomonadota > Gammaproteobacteria > Pseudomonadales > Pseudomonadaceae > Pseudomonas > Pseudomonas sp. Marseille-Q3773. Next base: position 2,435,672 of record NZ_OU745390.1, on the reverse strand, counting down.
CAAGGCCTGGTGCGCCGGCGGACTCAGCGGCAACTCGATAAGAGCACGCTGGGATGGTTGTTCGACCAGTGCCTGCAGCAGGTGCAGGTATTGCTCCAGCAGGCAGCGCAAATCGGCCTCGGCGTAATGCGCGGTAGGCGACTGCACGCTCAGGGCCAGTACCCGCTCCTGCGCGTCGAGGGTGGCTTGCAGTGCCAGGGCGAAGCCCACATCGGCGCCGGGCAGGGCATCGACCGACCAGTGCAGGCCGCCGCTGGCGAAGGGCGCGGTGTCGCGCACCAGGGTGAAGCCGACCGTGCGCTGCAGGGTGTGCGCCGGGTCGTTGACGTGCCAGTACTCCTGCTGCTGGGCGTGGCCGTCGAGCTGTTCGGCCAGTTGCTGCAGCCAGGTGCCGAAGGGCTGATCGAGCTGCGGTGCCAAGGCCAGCGGCAGGATTTTTTCGTAGGCGCCGATGCCGTTGGCCAGGGCTTCGTACTCGAAGCGGCAGTCCTGTTGCCAGCCGCCGATGAACCTGGCCTCACCGCCAATGCGCGCCAGCAACGCCCACCAGGCCGCCTGCAGCACGTTGCCCACGCTTTGCTCGCTGCGTTGCGCCAGATGTTCCAGCTGCGCTTGCAGGGCTTCGGACAGGGCCTGCTGAACGGCGTTGCCTGGCACCTGCGGAGCGGGCTCGTGCAGGCCGCCCAGGCGCACCGGCGCCAGCGCCTCCAGGCCCAGGCCGGCCCAGTAGGCGCGCCCGGCAGGGGCTTCTTCGTCGGCGTCGAGGTCGTTGCGCCATTCCACGTACTGGCTGTACTGGAACGGCTCCTCCAAGGCCGCGTCGGGCTGGGCGTACAGCGCTGCCAGTTCGCACAACAGGTTCTGCAGGCTCAGCCGGTCGGCGGCACAGGCGGCGACATACAGGTCGAGGCGCCACTGGTCGGCACCCTGCGGACGCAGGATGGCGCGCACCAGGCAGCCTTGCTCGACGGCCTGTGGCTGGGTGGCCAGGGCCTGGGCCTCGGCGTGCTGGTCCGTACCCAGCAGGTGCCAGTCGAGGCTGGCCGGGACCGTGCTCTGGCGCAGGCTGCGGTACAGCGTCGAAGGGCGCAAGGCCACGCGCAGGCTGGTGTGGCGCTGGATAACCTGCAGCAGGGCTTCGTGCAGGCGGCTTGCCTGCAGCGGCCCGGCAAGGTTCAGCCCCAGGTGCAGGGGCGCGCGGCCGAGCTGTACGGCCAGGGCCTGTTCGGCGCTCAGTGGCAGGTCGTGGTTCAATTCCATGGCGTCGTTCATCGTGTGCTTTAGTCCTGCAGTTCCGTTGCGTTGTGGCGGGCGGCCAGCCGGGCCGGTTCATGCATGTCGCCCATGGCGACGGCGATCTTGCGTGGGCCTTCGTACGGGTCACGGGCGTGGGCGGCGATCAGGTTGTCGAGCATCACCACATCGCCGCGCTGCCAGTCGAAGCGCACCGCGCAGGCTTCGTAGAGGCGGCCGATCAGGGCCATGCTGGCATCGTCGATCGGGCTGCCGTCGCCGAAGTACACCTGGCGCGGCATGCGTTCGGCGCCGACCATTTTCAGCAGGTCTTCGCGCACCTGGGCGTCCAGGCAGAAGCTGTGGTGCAGCTGCAGCTGGTTGAAGAAGCTGCGTTCGCCGCTCAGCGGGTGACGGATCACCGCCGGGCAGCGGGTGCGGGTTTGCAGCTCATCATTGGCCAGCCAGCGGAATTCGGTATGGCTGGCCCGGCACAGGGCCTCGACCTCGTCGCGGCTGTCGGTCTTGAAGAACGCCCGCCAGTTGACGTCCAGCCGTTCGGTGAAGGTGCGCACATACAGCAGCCCCTTGCGTTCGAACGCCGCGGCCACCTCGGCCGGCAGTTGCCGGTACAGCTCGCGGCAGTCGACGATCGGCGTGGCACCGCCGACCGGCGACGGTTGTTCGCAGTAGAACCACTGCTTGCGCGGCGCGCGGGGCAGGTGCGAACTCTCGTTGTGGAACAGGATCATTTCCCGCTCCGGGTAGGGCGTGGAGCGGTAGATGTTGCGCCCACCTTCTTTTTTCGGCAGGTCACCGTAACCGCCGAACAGGCCGGGGTGAATGGCTTCGGCAAAGGCTTCGAAGGCTTTTGCGTCGTCCAGGGCGAAGCCGCGGAACAACAGGCCACCGTGCTGGCACAGCAGGGTGTCGATCAGGTCGCGCGAGCTTTGCGCCCAGCCCACCGGGTCGAGGTCGGCGGCCAGCGGTTCGATCACCAGCGGGAAGGTGCGGCCCGCTTGCAACGCTGAGGTACGAATCAATGGCCGCGGTGCAGAGGCCCGGGCAGGGAGTTTTTTCAGCTTGTCGAGCTTGCTGGACGAGGGGGCGGGTTTTGCCAAGGCCGGGGTCTCCACGAGGGGCAGCGTGACGGTGAAATGGGCAAGTGGTGCGTGCGGCTGCTCCACCACTTGCTGCAGCAGGTTCAGCCAGGCGCCGATCAGCGCGTCGATGCGCTCGCCCTTGAACAGGGCGCGGGCGTATACCCAGTCGCCGCGCATGACGTCGCCGTGGCGTTCGAGGAACAGCGCCATGTCGAACTTGCTGGTGCGTTCGGCCGCAGGCTGCATGCGCACCTCCAGGCCTGGGATGGAGAAATCGCCCGACGGCGTGTTCTGCAGCACGAACAGTGCCTGCACCAGCGGGTTGCGACTGCGTTCGCGCGGCACGTGCAACGCTTCGACGATGCGGTCGAACGGCAGCGCCTGGTGTTCCAGGGCCTGCAGGCAGGTGTCGCGGGTGCGGCCGAGGAATTCGCGCAACGTCTCGCCGGCCAGGCGCCGCGAGCGCAGCGGCAGGACGTTGACGAAGAAGCCGATCAGGCCATCGAGGTGGGCGTGTTCGCGGCCGGCCACGTCGGTACCCAGCAACAGGTCGTCGGCGCCGGTGATGCTGTGCAGCAGCAGCTCGAAGCTGGCCAGCAGCAGCATGTACAGGCTCACGCCCTCGGCCAGGGCCAGGGCTTCGAGGCGCGCCAGCAGCGGCGCGGGGATCTCCAGCGCCCTGGCGGCGCCGCGCGCGTCGGCCTGGGCCGGGCGTGGCCAGTCGCTGGGCAGGGCCAGCACCTGGGGCGCACCTTGCAGCTGGTGCTGCCAGAAGCTGACCTCGCGCTGCAGCACTGCGCCCTGCAGGTATTGGTGTTGCCAGGCCGCGTAGTCGACGTATTGCACGGGCAGTGCGGGCAGCGCCGCCGGTTGCCCTGCGCGCAGGCTCGCATAGAGCTGGCTGAATTCGTTGACCAGCACGCCCACCGACCAGCCGTCGGCGACCATATGGTGCAGTGCCAGCAGCAGCAGGTGCTGGTGCTCGCCAAGTTTGAGCAGCCGCGCCCGGATCAGCGGCGCCTGGCGCAGGTCGAACGGCAGGCGCAGGTTGTCCAGGCTTTCCTGTTCGGCCACTTGCTGGCGCTGGGCGTCATCCATCGAGCTGAGGTCGCGCAGGTTGACCTCCAGCTCGAGCTGCTCGGCGATGCGCATGACCGGTTCGCCGTCGATGTCGTGGTAGGCGCTGCGCAGTACCTCATGGCGGGCGAGCAGGGCATTGAAGGTGGCACGCAGCGCCGCCAGGTCCAGCTGCCCGTTCAAGCTCAGGCTGGCGGCCATGTTGTAGGACGCCGAGGGGCCATGCAGGCGGTCGACCAGCCACAGCCGCTGCTGGCTCAGCGACACCGGCATGTGCGCCTGGCGTGGCACCGGCAGCAGCGCCGGGCGCGCCGTGCCCGCAGCAGGCGCGACGGCCAGGGCGTCGAGGCGCTCGGCCAGTTGCCACAGCAGCGGCGCCTCGAACACGCTGCGCAGCGGCAGTTCCACGGCGCAACGCTGGCGCAGGCGGGCGATCAGGCGGGTGGCCAGCAGCGAATGCCCGCCGGCTTCGAAGAAGTGGCTGTTGCGCCCCAGCGGTTGCGCGGGCAGCAGCGCGGCCCACAGCTCGCCGAGCAACTGCTCGTTGGCGCTGACCAGGGGCTTGACCTCGGCGTGCTGCAAGGTTGGCAGCGGCAGAGCCTTGCGGTCGACCTTGCCGTTGGCGTTGGTCGGCCAGCTGTCCATCGCCACCCATAGCGACGGCACCATGTACGCCGGCAGGCTGTCGCGCACATGCTGGGCCAGCTGGGTGTCGTTCAGCCGATGGCCGCTGCGGCCCTGCCAGTAGCCCACCAGCAGGTCGCTGCCGCCGAGCGTCTGCAGGCTGACCACGGCCCGCAGTACGTCGGGGTGGCGCTCCAGGTGCGCCTCGATCTCGCCGGGCTCGATGCGGAACCCGCGCAACTTGAGCTGGAAGTCCTTGCGCCCGAGGTACTGCAGCACGCCGTCAGCGTCCCAACGGGCCAGGTCGCCACTGAGGTACAGGCGGCTGCCCGGGCTGCCGAACGGGTTGGGGATGAAGCTGGCGGCGGTGCGCGCCGGGTCGGCCAGGTAACCGCGGCTGACCCCGATGCCGCCAATCGCCAGCTCACCGACCACCCCGGCGGCGACCGGTTGCAGGTCGTGGCCCAGCACATACAGCTCGGCATTGGCGGTGGGCCGGCCGATGGCCACGCTGGCGTCCGGCCCCGGGGCCTGGTACAGCGGCTGGAAGGCCACGTCATCGGAGCATTCGGCCGGGCCGTAGGCATTCATCAGCGGGATGTGCGGGTATTGGCGGAACCACAATTGCGCGGTGGCGACCGGCAGTGCTTCGCCGGTCGGTATGACCCAGCGCAGATGCGGCAGCGCCGCTGGCTGGCCGTCGAGGTTTTCGAGCATCGCCTGGAGCAGTGCCGGTACTGGTTCGAACAGGCTCACGCGGCGCTCGCGCAGCAGCGCCAGCAGGGCCTGCGGATCGCGCACCAGCGCATCGCCGATGATCTCGACACAGGCGCCGAACAGCGGCGCGGTAAGGGTTTGCCAAACCGAGATGTCGAAGCACGCCGGGGCGGTCTGGGCGATCACGTCGTCGGCGTTCAGGCCCAACGGCTGCACCTTGGCCAGCATGTTGTTGAGCATGCCGGCGCGCGGCACCATCACCCCTTTGGGCTGGCCGGTGGAGCCGGAGGTGAACAGCACGTAGGCCAACTGTTGCGCGCGTGGCGGCTGATGCGGCAGCCTGCCGCTGGTGCTCATCTGCAGCAGCTCCGACGGCAACGCACGACGGCCCTGGTAGACGCTGGCCAAAGGTTCGGCACAGGCCTGGCTGCAAACTACCAGCGGCTGCTCCAGGCGCGCCAGCACCTGCTGCCAGCGCGCCGGCGGCTGCGAGGGCTCCAGCGGCAACCAGCCACAACCGGCACGCAGGGTCGCAACCATCAGGCAGAACCATTCGATGCCGCGCTCGGCCAACAAGGCCACCGGCTGGTCGGGCTGGGCGCCCAGGGCTTGCAGGCCACGCGCCAGGCGTTCGGACTGCTGCCATAGTTCGGCATAGGTGAGCGTCTGCTCGGCGCAGCGCGCGACGATGCGTTCGGGGTGCGCGGCGACCTGGGCTGCTACCCGTGCTTCCCAGCTTTGCTCAAGGTCGTAGTCCGCCGGGTGGCGGCCCCAGTCGAGCAGGCGCTGATACTGGGCCGGGCTGAGTGTGGTGAGTTGTTCCAGGCGGGTGTCCGGCGGGCTGTCCAGCATCTGCAGCAGGTTCAGCAAGTCGTCGCTCAGGCGCGCCAGCGCGGCAGCGGGAAGGCGCTGGGCATCGGCGCTGAACAGCACTTCCAGGCAGCGCCCGGGCAGCACTTCGACGGTCAGGCCGTAACTGGTCTGTTCAAGGTTGTCGAGGACCTTGAAGGTCAGCTCGCCAGCCTGCAACTGACGCTCGCTGAGCGCGGGCAGGTTCTGGAACACCAGCAGGGTGTCGAACAGCCCGGCACCGCGCGGGTGCTGCTGGAGGATCTGCGCCAGCGGTGTCTGCTCGTGCTCGCGCATGGCCACGCTGGTGGCCTGCACCTGCTGCAGGTAATCGCCGAGGGCCATGCCGGGGTCGATGCGCAGGCGCAGCGGTAGGGTATTGATGAACACACCGAGCATCTGCCCGGCATCGGCCAAGGCGTCCGGGCGGCCACTGCTGGTGACCCCGAACATCACCTCGGTGTGGTTGTTGGCGCGGGCCAGCAACAGGCCCCAGGCAGCCTGCATGAGGGTGTTGAGGGTGACTCGGCAGGCTTTGCCGAGGGCGTTCAGGCGGCTGCTGTGGGCTTCGCTCAGGCGCAGGCTGCGGCTGTGGTAGCGCGGTTTGTGCTCGGGGTCGGCCGGGTTCAGCGCCGGCAGCGTGCCGACGCCTTCGAACTGCGCCAGGTGTTGCTGCCAGTACTGCTGGCTGTGCTGGTGCGGTTGCGCGGCGAGCCAGGCGATGTAGTCGCGGTAAGGTGGGCGCGACGGTACGGCAAGGCCGTTGTAGCGGGCAAGAATCTCCTCCATCAGCAGCACCGAGCTCCAGCCGTCGGCAATCAGGTGATGACGGCTCCAGATCAGCCAGCTGTGCTGCGTGTCGAGGTGGATCAGCGCCAACCGTTGCAGCGGCGGGCGCTGAGGATCGAAGCCTTGGGCTCGGTCGGCCTGGCAGTAGGCGTCCAGGGCCTGCTGGCGTTGGCTCGGGTCCAGCGCGCTCCAGTCCAGGCGCTGCACCGGCAGGGTGAGGTCACTGCACACGCCTTGCACCGGCTCGTCCAAGCCTTGCCAGAGGATTGCCGTGCGCATCAGCGGATGGGCGGCGAAGGTGGCATGCCAGGCGGCAAGGTAGCGCTCGGCGTCCAGCGGGCCTTGCAGCTCGGCCTGCAGCTGGTTGACGTAGACCCCGTTGGCAGCTTCCAGCAGGGTGTGGAACAGCAGGCCTTTTTGCAGCGGCGATAGCGGGTAGGCGTCCTCCAGCGGGGTACCGAGCAGCGCTTGCAACGGTTGCCGCTGTTCGGCGCTCAGCGATACCGAGGGGGTGGATGGTGGTACCGCGGACGTTGCCACAGGTGTGGGTTGGGCCGCTTGGCGCTGGGCGAGGAGCAGGGCCAGGGCGTCGACCCGCGGCTGGGCGAACAGCTCTTTGGGGCTGAACTTCAAGCCCAGCTTGCGCGCCTTGGCGATCACCTGCAGGGCGATGATCGAGTCGCCGCCGGCGCTGAAGAAGTCATCCTGGCGAGTGAGTTCGGGGCGCTCCAGCACTTCGCGCCATATACCCAGCAACTGGGCTTCCAGGGCTTTGAGCGGCGAATCCAGGGTGGCTGCGAGGCGGACAACGGTGGGGTGGGCAAAGAAATGCCGGGGGCTGAACTTGAGCTGTTGTTTGCGCGCCTTGGCGATCACTTGCAGGGCCATGATCGAGTCGCCGCCCAGGGCGAAGAAGTCGTCATGGATCGACAGCGCTGTTTTGCCCAGCACCTCGCACCAGAGTGTCAGCAGCAGCGCCTCGACCGGGTCGCGCGGGGCACTGTGCGCCTGCGCAGGGGTTGGCTCGGGCGCCGGCAGGGGCAGGTTGTGCCGGTCGACCTTGCCGTTGCCCAGGCGCGGCAGTTGCTCGAGTTCGACATAAACGCTTGGTAGCAGTGGCTCGGGCAGGCGCTCGGCCAGTTGCTGGCGCAACTGCGCCCGGTCCAGCGCGGGTTCGGCCACCAGGTAGGCAACCAGCCGTGGCGCTTCGCCTTCAGCCAGCGCGCGCGCCAGCACGGCTGCTTCGCGCACACCGCTGCAGGCGCGCAGGCAGGCTTCGACCTCGCCCGGCTCGACCCGGAAGCCGCGGATCTTGACCTGCTCGTCGATCCGCCCCAGGAACTCGATGGCGCCGCTGGCCAACATGCGCACGCGGTCGCCGCTGCGGTACAGGCGCTGGCCATTGCCGGCGAACGGGTCGGGCACGAACTGCCGGGCCGTCAGGCCGGGTTGGCCGAGGTAGCCGTCGGCGACCCCGGCGCCACCGATGTACAGCTCACCGATGCTGCCCAGCGGCAGCGGCGTGAGGTGCGCATCGAGCACCTGCACCTGCACGTTGTCCAGCGGCAGACCGACCGGGGCAAAACCGGAAAGGCTCGGGGCTTCGTCCTGCACGGCGTGGGTCAGGCAGCCAACGGTGGTTTCGGTGGGGCCGTAGTGGTTGACGATGCGGCAGCTTGGGGCAAGCTGCTGCAGGCGCTGGACCAGCGCCAGGTCGAGGCCTTCGCCACCGAGCACCAGGCACTGGCGCGGCAGCAGGCGGTGTGGCTCGGCCACGGCGAGCAGGGCGGCCAGGTGCGAGGGCACGATCTTCAGGCAGTCGACCGGGTTGGCTGCCAGGTACTGGGCGAGCTCTTCCGGGGCGCTGGCCAGTTCGTCGCTGATCAGTTGCAGGGTTCGGCCGCTGAGCAGCGCGCCGAACCAGGCGGTGTAGCCGAGGTCCGCGGCGACGCTGGCCAGTGCCGTCAGGCTGGCTTGCGGGCTCAGGGCCAGCGGCTTGAGTACGGCTTGGGCATAGTGTGCCAGGTTACCTTGGGTTACCCGCACGGCCTTGGGCGTACCGGTAGAGCCGGAGGTGTAGATGAGGTAGGCCAGCTGCTGTGGGTGGCTGGCGATATGCGCCTGGCTTACCGCCGGGGCCAGGCCATGCAGGGTATGCGTGGGGTCGATCAGTACGCTGGCGCCGCTGTTGTCGAGCAACTGGCGCTGGCGCTGCGCGGGCAGGCTCGGGTCCAGGCACAGGTAGGCGGCGCCGAGCTTCCAGCTGGCCAGCATCGCCGTGATCAGCGCGCGGCTGCGCGGCAGGGCGATGGCGACGATGTGCCCGGCAGCGGCACCGGCCTCGCCCAGGCGTGTGGCCAGGGCGCTGGCGGCCTGGTCCAGTTCGCTGTAGCTCAGGCTGCCGTCGGCATCGCGCAGGGCAATGCGCTGGCCATGCGTCTGCACCTGGTGCTCGAAGGCGGCCAGGGCCGTGGCGAAGGTGGGCGGCTGGTCGGCCCCGGCGCGGCGCGCGTCGTTGGCCGGCGGCGTGGCCGGCAACTGGTGGACAGGCGTGTCGACCTGCGCCAGGGCGATGCCGGCGAACCAGGCGAAATCCTCAGCCAGGCGGGCGATACGTGCGGCGTCGAACAAGTCGCTGCGATAGCGCCACTGCGCCAGCAGTTGCACGCCGTCGTCCTGCCAGCGCAGGTTGAGTTCATTGGCGGCGCCGCGCTGGGTGAACAGGTGCTCGCGCACCGTGTACTCGGCGAAGGCGGCGTCACGCTGGCTGGGCATGTAGGTCATCATGCACTGGAACAGCGGGCCGGCGACCTCCTGCTGCAGGCGCGCTGCCGGGTAGCGGCGATGGCGCAGCCCCTCGCGCATTTGCTGCGCGGTGTCGCGCAGGCATTCGACCAGGCTCGGGGCATGCGCGAAGCGGGCGCGCAGCGGCAGGCTGTTGAGGGTGAAACCGATCAGCTGCTTGTAGCGCGCCCTGTGCCGGTCCATGGTCGGCGTGCCGATGAGGAAGTCGTCCTGGCCGGTGTAACGGTGCATGAACATCTGGAACAGCGTGGCCAGCACGACGTACAGGCTGACGCCCTGGGCTTCGGCGAATTGGCGCAGCTGGTTGCCGAGGGCCGGTGCGAGCAGGTACTCGACCTCGTCACCAGCGTAGCCGGGCGTGCGCGGGCGTGGTCGGTCGGCGGGAAGCGCCAGTGCCGTCGGGCTGCCGCTGAGCTGGTTGCGCCAGTAGTTGGCTGCCGCCTCGAGCTTGTCCTCGGCCAGCAGCGTGCGCTGTTCGTCCAGCCAGTCGAAATACAGGCCGGCCGGGGGCAGGTCCAGAGCCTCGCCGCTGAGCGCTGCATGGTAGGCGGCGAAGGTCAGCTTGAGCATCCATTCGACGCTGAGGAAATCCCCGCTGATATGGTGGGCCGCCATGCACAGGAACAGGCGGCCCTGGCTTTGCAACAGGTCAAGCCGGCAGATGTCTGCCGCAGCCAGGTCGAACGGTTGGTCGGCGTGTTGCGCGATCCAGGCGGCGACGCCGGCGCTGTCCAGGTCGTCGATCCGCTCGATGCGGGTGTTTACCTGGATGTGCTCCGGGCGGTACATCCACAACTTGCCATCCTGCTCGCGGTAGCCGCAGTGCAGGGTCTCGCAGTGCCTGACCACCTGGGCAAAAGCCTGGCACAGCGCGGCCGGGTCGAGGTCGGCGCGCAGCTCGCGTGCGGCGACCATGTTGTAGGCCGGGCTGGCCGGGTTGAGCTGATGGTACTGCCACAGCGCCTGCTGGCCGGCGCTGGCCTCACGCAACGGCTGGGAAGTGGTCATGGGCGGCACTCCTGGGCGGGTTCGGCCATGGCCACGATCACTTGCCGTGGCCCTTTGAAACTGGCGCGGCCATGGGCCACCAGCATGTTGTCGAGCATCAGCACGTCGCCCTGCTGCCAGGGGAAACGCACGGTGCACTGCTCGAGCACGCCGCGGATCTCCGCCAGCGCGCTTTCTTCCAGTTCGCTGCCGTCGCCGTAATAGACGTTGCGCGGCAGGTCGAGCGGGTCGTCGACCACCGCCAGCAGGCTTTCCCGCACGGCAGCTGGCAGGTTGGACACGTGGAACAGGTGCGCCTGGTTGAACCAGACCCAGTCCTGCGTGACCGGGTGGCGAGCGCTGGCCTGGCAGACCTGGCGGGTACGCAATTCACCGTCGTCCTTCCACTCGAAGGCGATCTGGTTGGCCCGGCAGTAGGCCTCGGCCACGGCGCGGTCTGCGCTGTTGAAGGCCTGTTCCCAGGGCAGGTCGAGACCGTTGCCGTAGTTGCGTACGTACATCAGGCGTTTGCTTTCGAAGCGCTGGCGCAGGGCCGGGTCGAGCTGCTGGAAGATGCGCCGGCTGTCGGCGATCGGGGTTTCGCCACCTTCAGCGCTGGGCTGTATGCAGTGGAACCAGATCTTCATCGGCCACTGCAGGGTGTAGGACTGCTCGTTGTGCAGCGGGATGACCTGGTGCGCGGGGTATTCGGTGGAGGTGTATACCCCTTGTTCGATCGCCTTGCGCGGGGTGGAGCCGAATTCGTAATTGAGCAGCGGGTGGCCGAAGCTGCGCACCAACCCCTGGAACGCCTGTTCGCCCAGCACTCCGAAGCCTCGCAGCAGCAGGGCGCCGCTTTCGTGCAGGCAGTCGTTGGCCAGCGCATGCAGCGCCGCGAAGTTCCCCGCACCGGGTTGTGCCGGCTCGACCAGCAGCGGCAGGGCGCTGTCTGGCAAAAGTGCTTGCACCGACAGGCCATTGCCCGGCCCGACACCTCGTCCCATGAGTTGCTCCTTTTTATCGTGGTAGTCACAGCAAAAGGCCATCCCTGGTCTCCCACGGGGCCCCGGCGGAATATATACGAAAGAGATGGTAAGTGTTAATGCAATTTATTAGCATTCGCACTGTTTGTGAGCGCCTCGACTGCAGCCTTGTTTTGGGCAGCCGGGATTCTGTGAAAACGTTTGTCCAAGGAGTCGACAATGAGTTGGGAAAAGGCCAAGTGCGGGTTCGTGGTGGTGGTCAATCATGAGGAGCAGTATTCCATCTGGCCGGATTACAAAGCCCTGCCCGAGGGCTGGCGCGCGGTCGGCCAGCAGGGTGACAAGGCGCAGTGCCTGGCCTGGATCGAACAGCACTGGACGGACATGCGCCCGCTGAGCCTGCGCCAGGCCCTTGAAACCGCCGAGCAACGCTGAGCGCCAGCCGCAGAGGGAGCGATCCATGGAAGACATTCAGCTTGCACCGTACAACCTGGCGCATTTTCGCCGCCAACCGCCACGCCACTTCGAGGCTGACCCGCTGCTGCAGCGCCAGGCGGCGCGCGAGTCGAACGCGCGCTCCTACCCGCGGCGTATCCCACTTGCGCTGAAGGCAGCGCAGGGTCTCTACGTCCAGGACACCCGTGAGCAACTGTTCATGGACTGCCTGGCGGGCGCAGGGACATTGGCGCTTGGCCACAACCATCCGTGCACCCTGGCGGCGATGCGCGCGACCCTGGACAGCGGCGTGCCCTTGCATACCCTCGACCTGACCACGCCGGTCAAGGACCTGTTCGTCGAGACCTTGTTCGAAGCCTTGCCACCCGCCTTTGCTGCCGAGGCGCGTATCCAGTTCTGCGGGCCGACCGGGGCCGACGGGATCGAGGCGGCGATCAAGCTGGCGAAGATCGCCACGGGGCGCAAAGGCGTGTTCTGCTTCTCCGGCGGCTACCACGGCATGACCCACGGCGCGCTCAGCCTCATGGGCAACCTGGGGCCCAAGCAGCTGCCGGGCTCACTCATGCCCGATGTGCAGGTGCTGCCGTACCCCTATGACTACCGTTGCCCGTTTGCCCTGGGTGGCGAGGCCGGTATCGACGCAGGGCTGAGCTATATCGGCCAGCTGCTGAGTGACCCGGAGTCCGGGGTGCCGCTGCCGGCGGCGGTGGTGGTGGAGGTGGTGCAGGGCGAGGGCGGTGTCATTCCGGCGCCGGTGCGCTGGCTGCAGGGCCTGCGCAAGCTGACCCGCGACCATGGCGTGGTGCTGATCATCGACGAGGTACAGAGCGGCATCGGCCGTACCGGGCGCATGTTCGCCTTCGAGCACGCCGCTATCGAGCCGGACGTACTGGTGCTGTCCAAGGCCATCGGCGGCGGCCTGCCGCTGGCAGTGGTGGTCTACCGGCAGGCGCTCGATGTATGGACGCCGGGTGCGCATGCGGGCACGTTCCGCGGCAATCAGCTGGCCATGGCGGCCGGCACCGCGACCCTGCGGTATATCCGCGACGAGGGTGTAGTGGCCAACGCCGAGCGCATGGGCGACTACCTGATGACCCGGCTGCGCCAGTTGCAGCGCGATTACCCGTGTATCGGCGATGTGCGTGGGCGTGGGCTGATGGTCGGGATGGAGATCGTGTCCACCGACGCAGGTCAGGGCCGGGTGCCGGCCGGGGATGGCGTGCTGGCCAGGGCCGTGCAGCAGGGCTGCCTGCGTGAAGGGGTGATCCTCGAACTGGGCGGTCGGCATGGCGCGGTGCTGCGCTTCCTGCCGCCGTTGACCATCGGTAGTAATGAGATCGATACACTGGTCGAGAAGCTGGAGATCGCCTTGGCTGCACAGGCTGTTCGCAAACGCTGCGCACAACCTGTGGCAGCGGGGGCACCCGCGAGCACCGGCGAAGCCGGTGCCATCCCAGCCTGACCCGCAACGACTGGCTGCGCTACAGCCACGCCTTGATCTGCCTCGACACCGCGTCGGTGGAAATCCCGTAGCGGTCATGCAGTGTCGGTAGCGCACCCGCATCGAGAAACGCATCCGGCAGTGCGATCTGGCGGAAGGTGGGCGTGACCCCGTTGCGCAACAGCACGCCCGCCACCGCCTCGCCAAGGCCACCGATGATCGAGTGGTTTTCCGCCGTGACCACCAGGCGCCCAGGCTTGCGGGCCTCGGCGAGGAGGGTCTGTTCATCCAGCGGCTTGATGGTCGGCACATGCAGTACCGACACATCCACGCCATCCTTGTGCAACTGCTCTGCGGCTTCCAGGGCGCGCATGGTCATCAGGCCGCTGGCGATCAGCAACACGTCGCGGCCACCGCGCAGCACCTGGGCCTTGCCCAGCTGGAAGCGGTAGTCGTAGCGATCCAGTACCAACGGTACGTTGCCGCGCAGCAGGCGCATGTACACCGGCCCCTGGTGGGCGGCGATCGCCGGCACGGCCTGTTCGATTTCCAGCGCATCACAGGGGTCGACGATCATCAGGTTGGGCATCGCCCGGAATATCGCCAGGTCATCCGTGGCCTGGTGGCTCGGGCCGTAACCGGTAGTCAGGCCAGGCAAACCGCAGACGATCTTGACGTTGAGGTTTTCTTCGGCGATCGCCATGCAGATGAAGTCATAAGCCCGACGCGAAGCGAATACCGCATAGGTGGTGGCGAACGGGGTCATGCCTTCGCGGGCCATGCCAGCGGCAGCGCTCATCAATAACTGCTCGGCCATGCCCATCTGGTAGAACCGCTCGGGGTGGGCTTTGGCGAAGATGTGCAAGTCGGTGTACTTGGACAGGTCGGCACTGAGCCCGACGATATCCTGGCGTTGCTCGGCCAGGCTGGCCAGGGCATGGCCGAACGGGGCAGGGCGGGTTGGCTGGCCCTCGGCAGCAATCGAGGCGATCATGGCCGAGGTGGTCAGACGTTTCTTCGGTGCATTCACTGTGCTCATGCTTGACTCCCGGCGTCCAGCGCCTCAAGGGCGAGATCCCATTCGTTTTCATCGACGCGAATGAAGTGCGTCTTGTCGCGGTTTTCCAGGAACGGCACGCCTTTGCCCATGCGCGTGTCACAGATGATCACCCGCGGTTGTGCCGCCGGGTGGGCGTGGGCCTGGTCGAAGGCGCTGACCAGTGCATCCAGGTCGTTGCCATCCACTCGCTGCACGAACCAGCCAAACGCTTGCCAACGCTCGACGATCGGCTCGAAGGCCAGCACTTCGCTGGCGTGGCCATCGGCCTGTTGGTTGTTCACATCGATGATCGCGATCAGGTTGTCCAGGCGCCAATGGCTGGCCGACATCGCCGCCTCCCAGGTCGAACCCTCGTTCAGCTCGCCATCGGACAGCAGGTTGTACACCCAGCTGTCCGACCCCTTGCGCTTGAGCCCGAGGCAGGCGCCGCCCGCGATGCCCAGCCCGTGCCCCAGCGAACCGCCAGTGATTTCCATGCCGGGGGTATAGGCAGCCATGCCCGACATGGGCAGGCGGCTATCGTCGCTGCCGTAGGTTTCCAGCTCCTCCTCGGGAATCACCCCGGCCTCGATCAGTGCGGCGTAGAGGGCGATCGCGTAATGCCCGATGGACAGGTAGAAGCGGTCGCGCCGCTCCCACTCAGGGTTGGCGGGGTCGATACGCAGCGCGTGGAAGTACGCGACGGCCAGCAGGTCGGCAGCGCCCAGGGCCTGGCCGACATAGCCCTGGCCCTGGACCTGGCCCATGCGCAATGCATGGCGGCGGATATTGCGGGCGCGCACAGCCAGTGGCAGCGCCTCGTTGGTGGAAGGCACAGCAGTCATGGGGGTGACTCCTTTTTCGAATCAGCGATTGACCAGATGAGCCGGTACCCGCGACACCAGGAAGGCGCCAAGGATGAGCACGGCGGTGATGAGATACATACCGATGGCATTGCTGCCCAAGGTGGTGGTAACCCAGCCGATCAGGTACGGCGAGCAGAACCCGGCAAGGTTGGCGAAACTGTTCACCGCGGCGATGCCGGCTGCTGCCGAAACCCCGCCGAGCAGCGTGGTAGGCAACATCCAGAACAGCGAGGAAGCGGACAGCACCCCGGCCGCGGCCAGGCACAGGCTGAGGATCGACAGGGTCAGGCTGCTGCCCAGCGCGGCGGCGAGGCTCAAGCCGAGGGCGCCGAACAGCATGGGTATCGCCAGGTGCCAGCGGCGCTCACGGTGGCGGTCGCCACTGCGTCCGGCCAGCAGCATCGCGACGATGGCGCACAGGTACGGCAGGCTAGTCAGCAGGCCGATGTGCAAGGGCTCGCTGACACCGGCATTGCGCACCAGCGTAGGCAGCCAGAAGGTGATCGCGTACTGGCCCATCACCACGCAGAAGTAGATGCCGGCCAGCAGCCACAGGCGACGGTCGCGAATGAAATCGGACACCGAACCATGCGTGACCTTGTGTTGCTCGTCTTCGGCCAGTTCCTTGCGCACCAGGGCCTTTTCTTCGTCGCTCAGCCAGTGTGCCTGGTCGACGCCATCCTTCAGGTAGCTCAGCACCAGGATTCCCACCAGCACCGTGGGGATGGCTTCGAGCAGGAACATCCACTGCCAGCCCGCCCAGCCGTGCACGCCGGCGAAACGTTCCATGATCCAGCCTGACAGCGGGCCGCCGATCATCCCCGAGAGCGGAATGGCGATGAACCACAGCGCAGTCATCTTCGCCCGGCGATAGGAGGGGAACCAGTAGGTCAGGTACAGCAGCAGCCCAGGTGCCAGGCCCGCCTCGGCGATACCCAGCAGGAAGCGCAGGGCATAGAACTGCCAGGCCGTCTCCACCAGGGCGAACATTGCCGAGATGATGCCCCAGGTGATCATGATGCGGGCAATCCAGCGCCGGGCGCCGACCTTGTGCAGGATGATGTTGCTGGGCACCTCGCAGAGGAAGTAGCCGATGAAAAACATGCCCGCACCCAGGCCATAGACCGCTTCGGACAGGGCCAGGTCGTCCATCATCTGCAGCTTGGCGAAGCCGACATTGACCCGGTCGAGGTAGGCACACAGGTAGCAGAGCATGAGAAAGGGCATCAGTCGCCAGGCCGTCTTGCGGTAGGCACTGCTGCGTGCGGCGGACACCGCATCGAGCGCTAGTGTGGTCATTTCGTTCTGATCTCTTGTTGTTATCGAACGCGTGACCTGCGCCGGGCTCGGGCGCCGGTCACGATGCGGTGGATGCTCAGTGGATCAGCATGCCGCCGTTGACATCCAGGGTAATGCCCGTGAGGTAGCTGGACAGGTCACTGGCAAGGAACAATGCCGCATTGGCGACATCGCGGGCCTCGCCCAGGCGCCCCAGCGGGATGCCTTCGATGATGGCGTGACGGCGCTCATCGTGCATCAGGCCGCCCGTGATGTCGGTGTGAATCAGGCCAGGGGTGATCGAATTGACGCGGATGTTATCCGGCCCCAGCTCCCGGGCCATGGCCTTGCCGAGGCCGAGTACGCCCGCCTTCGCGGCGCTGTAATGAGGGCCGCCGAAGATGCCGCCACCGCGTTGTGCAGACACCGACGACAGGCAGATGATGCTGCCGGCCTGCTGCGCACGCATGGTCGGGATGACCGCCTGGGACATCAGCAGCGTGCCACGCAGGTTCACGTTCAGAATGCGGTCATAGTCCGCGCCAGTGATGTCGAGGGTCTTCACAGGCTGGGTGATACCGGCGTTGTTGACCAGCACGTCGATCCGTCCGAACTGCGCCAGGACCTGTGCGATGGCATCGCGCACTTGCGCTTCATCGGCAACATTGGCGGCCAGGCCGATGTGGCCTTCGCCGAGGGAAGCTGCGGCTTCGGCGGCGGCGGTTGGATCAAGGTCGAGAATCGCGACCTTGGCGCCCTGTTCGGCGAACACCTGGGCAGTCGCGCGGCCGATTCCGCGGGGCGAGGCGGCGCCAGTGATGACGGCAAATTTTCCTGTTAACAGCATCGGGAGTGCTCCGGGTGATTATTGTTGTGAGCAGCGGTTCAGGCAGAACCGATAGGCACAGCTTCGTCTCGCTGCGCGGGCCGAGCAACGCTGCCGCTTTCACCCGATGCTGAAAAAAATTCAGCCCTTGGCTTGTACCTGGGTTCTATGGACGGGTAAAACCCTAGGTACCGCCGCGAACCATGCAGGAATGCCCATGAGCCTGGACCTTCTCAGAAAGTCTCCGCAGATCCCTTCGCTGAAAGCAATTCAGGCCTTCGAGCAAGTCGCCCGCTTCGCTAACGTTGCGCGTGCCGCCGAGCAGTTGAACCTCACGCCCTCTGCGGTCAGCCATCAGATCGCCAACCTGGAGGCCTTGATTGGTCGACCATTGTTCATTCGCGAGGCGCGCGGTGTGGCGCTGACCCCGGCGGGTGAGCAGTACCTGCGCGAGGTGTCGGGCATCCTGCAGAGCCTGGCCATGGCCACCGAGCGCGCCGGTAACGCCGTGGGCTTCGATTGCCTGCGGCTGCATTCCGCACCAAGCTTCGGGCTGCTCTGGTTGCTGCCGCGCCTTGACCACTTCCGCAACAGTCACCCGCAAATCCAGATCAATCTGTCCTGCTCTTACGAGTCATTGCACTTTGGCCGTCATCAGATCGACCTGGATATCCGCCATGGCTATCCCAACTGGCCCAGCCTGGAAGTGCGCACCATCCGCCATGAACGCGCCACCGTGCTGGCTTCGCCGCGGCTGCTCGAACGCATACCGGTCAAGCAGCCCAGCGACCTGCTGGGGCAGAACCTGATCCTTTCGGAAGCCGCCTTGGTGCAATGGCCGCAATGGTTCGCCCAGCAAGGCTTGGCGTTGCCGCAATCCCCGTATGCGCTGAGTTTCGATCGCTCGTACATGAGCCTGGAAGCCGCCAGCCACGGGTATGGGCTGGCGTTGGAGAGTTCCTTGCTGGCGCAGGACTATATAGCCCGTGGCGAGCTGGTAGCGGTATTTGCTCAGGACTTGGCGACCCCGGTCAGCGCCCACCATCTGGTGTTTCCGCGGGGCCATGCCGAAGCCCACAGGGTGCGGCAGTTTCTCGAATGGATGCAGGGCCAGCTGGGCCATGATTTCAATTATTGAGCGGGGCGGGTTCTTCTGCTGTTGTCGAAGGCTCAGCTTTATTCACGAAAGGCCTGGCTAGGGGCAGCGTCTGAGGCGTGTCGTATTGCTTCAGATGGGAGCAAAATCCTACATTTTTATCGGAAGTATCGCTGGCCGGTTCGCCTTGTACATCTTCGAGCCGTCGCTATCATCGGGCTACAACGTGGCGGACTTCCGGAGACTCAGGTGATGCTCTTTTGCAACGTGAAGCGGCGAGGTTAACAGCGTGCCTCGGCCCTTCGAACCGGTCAGCAATCCTCTGTACTCGGCCCTGTTGATCTTGCTGTGTCTGCTAGGCGTGTTCCCCCTCGATGTGATCCTCCCGTCATTCCCCGCGCTTGCAGATGAATTTCATGTCGGGCCGCAGCAAATAGCCTACTCGGTGAGTTTCTTTGCTTTTGGTGTGGCCCTGGCGCAACTGGTGATCGGGCCACTGTCCGATGCCATGGGACGCAAGCGGCTGTTGCTCGCTGGGCTGGGCCTATCCATCATCGGGGCAGTGGGTTGTGCATTCTCGGCCCGCTACGAGACGCTCATGGCGTTCCGTCTGCTGCAGGCCTTGGGTTGCGGGAGTTTCGTCCTGGGCCAGGCGCTGGTCCAGGACCTGTATAGCGGCAAGCAGCGCAACGCCATGCGTATCCTGCTGACCAGCGCGAGCGGGCTGTTCATCTCGTTGTCACCGGTCGCGGGGGCGTTTCTGCAACAGGCCTTTGGCTGGAAGGGCAGCTTTAGCGTATTTGCCTTCATTGCCCTGGTCGTTGCGTGCTTGTCGTCTGCGTTGCTGCAGGACACGCCTGCATTGCGCGGGCGAGTTTCAGGCATGGGCAGCTATCGGATGATGCTGCGTGACACGACCTATCTGGTGCACTCTCTGCTGTCCAGTCTCGCTTTTGCCTGCCATTTTTCCTTCATCGTGGTCGCGCCACTGGCGTTCATGGATGACCTCGGGCTGACCCCGTATCAATTCTCGATGGTGTTTATTGCCTATGGGCTGGCGTATATCGCTGGCGGTGCAGCCGCGACCTATGCGAACAAACGCGTAAGCCCGCTGGCGCAGATCCAGACCGGGTTCCTGCTGATCGCCTTCGGGGGCGTCACGCTGCTGGTCTGGGCGCTGGTTGCAGGGTTGACGGTGACAGGGCTTCTACTATCGATGATCGTGTGCACCACCGGGACAACGCTGGTGCGGCCTGCGGCAACGACTCAAGCCTTGGCGCGTTACCCGCAGCAGGCTGGTGCGGCAGCGTCGCTCAATACCACGCTACTGTTCGCCGGCGGTGGTTTGGCTGGCAGTCTTGTTGCCAGTGTCGAAAGCGCGCTGCCGATGAGCCTGGGGCTTCTGTTCGTGGGCGTCAGCTTGTGCGGGTGGCTGTTGCTTGCCTGCTTGCCGGAAACGCTGACCAGCACGCGAACCTGGTAGCCAGCAGGCCAAGCCTGCGTAACCGCTGACGGCGTGGTTGAGGCGTTGATCAGGCGCAAAAACCGAGCACTACCAGCGCCGCTACGCCCAGACCTAACGCGACCGAGCAGCCGCCCAGCGACAGCGCGGCTCGTCCTTGCCGGTACCAGCCGTCATGCCCCAGTTGCCGTGCCGGTACCAGCAGGCTGCGCCAGTGCAGTTCGGTGTCATGAAACGCGTGCAGGTGCGCCGGGTCGGCGTCCAGCCAACGACGGAAGTCGATGCGCTCGCAGGCAGTCACCTCGGGGTTCTGCAAGCGTACGTACCATTGCCGGGCGATGCTCGCCAGCGCATCGCGGCGTGAGTGGCCAGCCTGCAGGGCCTGGCCCATATGCCGTTCGATGCTCGCCAGGGGAAGGTCGAGGCGGGCGGCGATGGCGGCGAAGCCCAGCTGGTCCAGGCGGCTGAGCAGGAAGACTTGCTGTACGCGCCGTGGCAGATGCCTCAAGGCGTGCAGTAGAGACGCTTCGGTATCGTGCCCCGCAGCCGGGGTTGGGTGCTCGAGCGGTACTAGCAGGCGGCTCATGGTCAGCTCCTTGCTGGATGGGAGAGGGGGCATCTTCCGTGACGCAACGTCAGCGTAAGATAAACGATATTGATTCTCAAGTGCTGTTTTTGCAATGTTCTGCAATGAACGTTCACGCCCTGAAACACTTTTGCTACCATGCGCGCCATCACGATCTTCATTAGCCTGAAGAGCCAAAAAAAAGACCCGGCAAAAAAGCCGGGTCCAAAACCGTGATTAGCCTGATGAGGAGATAATCTGAGAGCGACCTAAGCTCCAGGTTATCCAGCTGATCTCGCGATCAGTTGAGTGCAATAATAATCGTTATCATTTGCCAGTCAAATGAATTTTTTGCTTATCCGGTAAAAAAGTTTTACCGGTGCGCTTCCCTGTCCCGGCAATCGGGGCCTTTGCCGTTACCGGCCAATCACGTTCTCTCCCTTCTTTAATTGCCTAAATACCTGTTTCCACAGTGCGTTTGTGCTCCAGCAGCGCGCGGGCCATGTCCATCATGTGCATCAGGGCGAAAGTCAGCTCGCGCTGGCTGCCGTGCTGGTGGGTGGCGGTTTCCTGGGCAGTGGCGGCGGCACAACGTAGCAGGGCGATGGCGTGCTCCCGGGCCTGGTCGCCGGTCACGCTTTCGTGCAAGGTCCAGATCCGGCTATCCAGGGTGGGGCGCGGCGGGTTGGGGTTGAGGTAATAGTCGAGCGCGCGGCGGGCGGCTTCGCTGTCGAGATCTGTTTCGTCGTTTTTCGGTGTTTTCATCCTGATACCTGCTCAAGCCAGTAGGATTGGGGATAGGTCGATACTAATACTTCGAGTATTTTCTTGCTGCCGATGAAATAATACTAAATGTTTATTGAGCGCCACAGGGCAGTCCGTATCGTGCCAGCGATGAACATGGATAAATGGATTGCCCTCGTCCGCGACCGGATGGAGGAGCTAGGGCTCACTCAAGAGCAGCTTGCCGAGCGCGTGGGTGTGTCTCAGGGCAGCGTTGCGCATTGGCTGAACAAGCGGCGTCAACCGAAGATCGAGTCGATGAACCGCACCTTCGTCGAGATCGGCATGCCGCATTATCACGTCAGCCTGCAGCTGCGGGTTCAGGGGCAGGTGGGTGAGGAACGTGGCAGCTACGAGGTGGATGACAGCGAGGACGAGCTGGACCTCATGCAGTACATCGTGTGTTTCCGCTACCCGGTGCTGGCCTGGGATGAACTGGGGACTGCGGAAGAGGCGAAGCCCGGGGTGTTCGAGCAGACGGACTACATCGCCCAGGGCAAGGCGTTCTGGCTGACCGTTGAAAATGACGCGATGAGTGCCAGCAGTGGCCGCAGTGTGCCGCAGGGGATGCGCATGCTGGTGGACCCAGGGTTGACGGCCGAGCCAGGGCGCCTGGTTATCGCCCGGCAGCCGGGCAAGCCGGCGATCTTCCGTGAGCTGGCGGCGGAGGGTGGGCAGCGGTACCTGAAGGCCTTGAACAGCAACTACCCGGCGTTGCTATGTGAAGAAGGTTGCGAATTTCTGGGTGTGGTTGTGCGGGTGCATGGGGTTTTTTAGGGTTTGAGATTCTGGTGGGGCTGGCGGGTGCCAGGCGTGGTTGTTGTGGCGCATTGGAGATCGAGCGCCGCTTGCGCGGCGCTCGATCTCATAAGCCCCACAAAACTCGGTCACTCCGTCAATTCGACCAGCACCGTGCCTTCGCTGACCATGTCACCTTCCTGGCAGAACAACGCCTGCACCGTGCCGCCATGCGGCGCACGAATGCTGTGCTCCATCTTCATCGCCTCCAGCACCACCAGCGCCGTCCCCGCTTCCACCAGCTGCCCTGGCTCGACCAGCACCCGCACGATGCTGCCATTCATTGGCGCGCCCAAACCGCCCTGATGGCTGTGGCTGGCCTCGGTCTCGGCGATCGGGTCGAAGGCTTCCACTGCGTGCATCTCGCCGTCCCAGTGCAGGTACAACGTGCCGCCACGGCGGATCGCCAGATGCTGGCGACGCACACCTGCGTGGTCATGCACCAGGTGCTCACCCACCAGTTGCCAGGTGGACGCGGCGCTGCGTTCCAGGGCCACCGTCTGTTCCTGCCCATTGCTGGCCAGATGCAGACTAGTACGTGCCGGCAGGCCCAGGCGTAGGCCAGTGCGGTCGGCCCACGGCGAACCGCGGTCGTCGTCCCGCTGCTGCCCGGCCTGGCCTTGCAGCCAGGCCTCGGCCGCGGCTTCCCAGAAAGCGGCTGGCAACGCCCGGGGCGCGGGCAGCAGAACGTCCTGGTGGCGCGGAATGAAGCCAGTGTCCAGCTCGGCCGCGGCAAACGCCGGGTGCGCAAGAATGCGCCGCAGGAAGGCAATGTTGGTCTTCAACCCGCCAATGGCAAATTCATCGAGCATGGCCAGCAAGCGCAGGCGTGCCTGCTCGCGGTCTTCGCCCCAGGCGATCAGCTTGCCGAGCATCGGGTCGTAGAATGGCGATACCGCATCGCCCTCGCTGACGCCACTGTCCACCCGCCGGCCTTCGCCAGGCGCCGACTCACGGTACAGCGCCAGCGTGCCGGTGGCGGGCAGGAATTCGTTGGCCGGGTCCTCGGCGTACAGGCGCACTTCGATGGCATGGCCGATCAGCGGCACCTGTTCCTGGGTGATCGGCAGGGGCTCGCCGCAAGCCACGCGGATCTGCCAGGCCACCAGGTCGAGCCCGGTGATGGCCTCGGTAACTGGGTGCTCCACTTGCAGGCGGGTGTTCATCTCCATGAAGAAGAACTCGCCACGGGCGTCGAGCAGGAACTCGACGGTGCCTGCGCCGACATAGCCGATCGCCTGGGCCGCGCGGACCGCCGCCTCGCCCATGGCCCGGCGCAATTCCGGCGACAGGCCAGGCGCAGGCGCTTCTTCAACCACTTTCTGGTGACGGCGCTGGATCGAGCAGTCCCGCTCATTGAGGTACAGGCAGTTGCCGTGCTGGTCGGCGAACACCTGGATTTCCACGTGGCGCGGCTTGAGCACGTACTTTTCCACCAGCATGCGTGCATCGCCGAACGACGATTGCGCCTCGCGCTGGGCCGAGGCCAGGGCGTCGGCCAGCTGGCTTTCCTCCTCGACCACTTTCATGCCCTTGCCACCACCGCCGGCACTGGCCTTGAGCAGCACCGGGTAACCGATGCGTTCGGCGGCGGCGCGGAAGGTGTCGAGGTCCTGGGCTTCGCCGTGGTAACCCGGCACCAACGGCACGCCAGCGGCTTCCATCAGCGCCTTGGCCGCCGACTTGCTGCCCATCGCATCGATGGCGCTGGCCGGTGGGCCGAGGAAGATCAGCCCGGCGTCTTCAATGGCACGGGCAAAGCCCGCGTTCTCCGACAGGAAGCCATAGCCGGGGTGAATGGCCTGGGCACCGCTGGCCTTGGCGGCGGCGAGAATCTTGTCGACCACCAGGTAGCTGTCGGCTGCCTTGCTGCCGCCGAGGTCGACGCGGATATCGGCTTCGCGGCTGTGCCGGGCGTCACGGTCGGTGGCGCTGTGCACGGCGACGGTGGTCAGGCCCATGGCCTTGGCGGTGCGCATCACCCGGCAGGCGATTTCGCCACGGTTGGCGACTAGCAGGGTGGTCAAAGCGGGGCGGCTCATGGGCGCGGTTCCTTCTTGTCGTCGGTTTGCCAGGCGGGGCGGCGTTTTTCCAGGAAGGCGCGCAGGCCCTCCTGGCCTTCGGCGCTGACGCGGATGCGGGCGATGGTGTTTTCGCAGTAGCGGCGCAGGGCCGGGCTGAGTTCGCCGGCATCCACCTCGCGCAGCAGGTCCTTGGTGGCGCGCAGCGCCTGCGGGCTGTTCTGCAGCAGGTTGGCGACCCAGGCTTCGACCTGGGCATCCAGTTCGCTGGCCGGGTATACCTCGGCCAGCAGGCCGAGTTCGCGGGCTCGCACGCCACTGAAGCGTTCGGCGGTGAGGGCGTAGCGGCGTGCGGCGCGCTCACCGATGGCCTTGACCACGAACGGGCTGATCACCGCGGGGGCCAGGCCGATGCGCACTTCCGACAGGCACAGCTGGGCGTCCTCGGCACCGATGGCCATGTCGCAGCAGCTGATCAGGCCCAGTGCGCCGCCAAAGGCCGCGCCCTGGACCACCGCCAGGGTCGGCGCCTTCAGGCGGTGCAGGGCGTACATCAGCTCGCCCAGCTCGCGGGCGTCGTCCAGGTTGGTGTTGAAGTCCAGTTGCGCCGACTGCTGCATCCAGGCCAGGTCGGCGCCGGCGCTGAAGTGCCGGCCACGGCCGCGCAGCAGCACAAAGCGCAGGCTGGCGTCCTCGGCCAGCTGGTCGAGGGCGACGATCAGCTCGCGGATCATCAAGGCGTTGAAGGCGTTGTTCTTGTCCTCGCGGCTCAGCCACAGGGTGGCGAAACCGCGCGGGTCACGGATCACTTCGAGGGTGCTGAAATCGCTCATGGGTCACATCCGGAAAATGCCGAAGCGGCTCGGTTCGATCGGTGCGTTCAGCGCGGCCGACAAGGCCAGGCCGAGCACGTCGCGGGTCTGGGCCGGGTCGATGACGCCGTCATCCCACAGGCGGGCGCTGGAGTAGTAGGGGTGGCCCTGGTGCTCGTACTGGTCGAGGATCGGTTGCTTGAGCCGGGCTTCGTCTTCGGCGCTGAACGGCTGGCCACTACGCTCGCTCTGCTCGCGCTTGACCTGGGCCAGCACGCCAGCGGCCTGCTCGGCGCCCATCACGCCAATCCGCGCGTTGGGCCACATCCACAGGAAGCGCGGGTCGTAGGCGCGGCCGCACATGCCGTAGTTGCCGGCACCGAAGCTGCCGCCAATGATCACCGTGAACTTCGGCACCTGGGCGCAGGCTACGGCGGTGACCAGCTTGGCGCCGTGCTTGGCGATGCCACCTTCCTCGTACTTCTTGCCGACCATGAAACCGGTGATGTTCTGCAGGAACAACAGCGGGATGCCGCGCTGGCAGGCCAGTTCGATGAAGTGCGCGCCTTTCTGCGCGGCCTCGGCGAAGAGGATGCCGTTGTTGGCCAGGATCGCCACCGGGTAGCCATGCAGGTGGGCGAAGCCGCACACCAGGGTGGTGCCGAACAGTGCCTTGAATTCATCGAACAGCGAGCCGTCGACCAGCCGGGCGATCACCTCACGCACGTCGAACGGCTGCTTCGCATCGGCCGGCACCACGCCATACAGCTCCTCGGCAGCATACAGCGGTGCCACCGGCGCCTGGCGCTGCAACTGGCCCAGCTTGCGCCAGTTGAGGTTGGCCACGCTGCGCCGGGCCAGGGCCAGGGCGTGCTCGTCGTTGTCGGCATAGTGGTCGGCCACGCCGCTGGTGCGGCAGTGCACATCGGCGCCGCCGAGGTCTTCGGCGCTCACTACTTCGCCAGTGGCGGCCTTCACCAGGGGCGGGCCGGCAAGGAAGATGGTGGCCTGCTGACGCACCATGATCGCTTCGTCGGCCATGGCTGGCACGTAGGCACCGCCGGCCGTGCACGAGCCCATGACCACGGCGATCTGCGGGATGCCCAGGGCACTCATGTTGGCCTGGTTGAAGAAGATCCGCCCGAAATGCTCACGGTCGGGGAACACTTCGTCCTGGCGTGGCAGGTTGGCGCCGCCGGAGTCCACCAGGTAGATGCACGGCAGGCGGTTCTGCAGGGCGATGGTCTGCGCGCGCAGGTGTTTCTTCACCGTCAGTGGGTAGTAGGAACCGCCTTTGACCGTGGCGTCGTTGGCCACGATCATGCATTCCACGCCCTCGACGCGGCCGATGCCGGCGATCACGCCGGCAGCCGGCACGTCTTCGCCATACACCTCATGGGCGGCCAGCTGGCCGATCTCGAGGAACGGCGAGCCGGGGTCCAGCAGGCGGTCGATGCGTTCGCGCGGCAGCAGCTTGCCGCGTGAGGTGTGGCGTGCCTGGGCCTCGGGCCCGCCGCCCTGGGCCACCTGGGCGAGCAGGCCACGCAGGGCCTGGACCTGTTCGAGCATGGCCGCGCTGTTGCCGGCGAACTCCGCCGAACGCGGGTTGATCTGGGTGTGCAAGGTAGCCATGTGCGCCCGTCCCTTGTGCTCAGCGGGTTTCGTTGAACAGTTCGCGGCCGATCAGCATCCGGCGGATTTCGCTGGTGCCGGCACCGATCTCGTACAGCTTGGCGTCGCGCAGCAGGCGGCCTGCCGGGAATTCATTGATGTAGCCGTTGCCGCCAAGAATCTGGATTGCCTCCAGGGCCATCTGCGTGGCGCGCTCGGCGGTGTACAGGATCACCCCGGCAGCGTCCTTGCGGGTGGTCTCGCCACGGTCGCAGGCCTGGGCCACGGCGTACAGGTAGGCGCGGCTGGCGTTGAGCTGGGTATACATGTCGGCAATCTTGCCCTGGATCAGCTGGAACTCGCCGATGCTCTGGCCGAACTGCTTGCGATCGTGGATGTACGGCACCACCAGGTCCATGCAGCTTTGCATGATGCCGGTCGGCCCGCCCGACAGCACCACGCGCTCGTAGTCCAGGCCGCTCATCAGCACGCGCACGCCGCCGTTGAGCTGGCCGAGGATGTTTTCTTGCGGCACTTCGACGCCGTCGAAGAACAGCTCGCAGGTGTTGGAACCGCGCATGCCCAGCTTGTCGAACTTGTTGCTGCGGCTGAAGCCCTTCCAGTCACGCTCGACGATGAATGCGGTGATGCCGTGCGCGCCCTTGTCCAGGTCGGTCTTGGCGTAGATCACATAGGTGTTGGCGTCGGGGCCGTTGGTGATCCAGGTCTTGCTGCCGTTGAGCACGTAGTGGTCGCCGCGCTTTTCCGCACGCAG
Organism: Pseudomonas sp. Marseille-Q3773; assembly: GCF_916618955.1. Lineage (NCBI taxonomy): Bacteria > Pseudomonadati > Pseudomonadota > Gammaproteobacteria > Pseudomonadales > Pseudomonadaceae > Pseudomonas > Pseudomonas sp. Marseille-Q3773. Next base: position 2,408,676 of record NZ_OU745390.1, on the reverse strand, counting down.
CTTCATCGACACCACGTCGGAACCCGCGTTGGGCTCGCTCATGGCCAGGGCGCCGATGTGCTCGCCGCTGATCAGCTTGGGCAGGTACTTGAGTTTCTGTTCGTGGCTGCCATTGCGGTTGATCTGGTTGACGCAGAGGTTGGAGTGAGCGCCGTAGGACAGCGCCACCGAGGCCGAGCCACGGCTGATTTCTTCCATCGACACCACGTGGGCCAGGTAGCCCAGGCCGGCACCGCCGTATTCTTCCGGCACGGTGATGCCCAGCAGGCCCATGTCACCGAACTTGCGCCACATGTCGGCGGGGAACAGGTTGTCGTGGTCGATTTGCGCGGCGCGTGGCGCCAGTTCGGCGGCGACGAAGGTGCGGACCTGGTCGCGGAGCATGTCGATGGTTTCGCCCAGGGCGAAGTTCAGGGTGGGGTAATGCATGCTGGGGCACCTTGTTGTTCTTGAAATTAGGTAACACCGTAGCTCAAGGGCTATCCACCGGCCCTGTGGGAGCGGGTTTACCCGCGAATGCATCAGCAGGGCCACCGTCATCGCCTGGATGATCGCATTCGCGGGTGAACCCGCTCCCACAGGGTCGGTGATACGCCGACAAACCCGATGTCGTTTTCACCTTTACGTTAACGTAAACCTGCATGCGCTTACTGTCAATCGACTCATAACCTTTACGTAAACGTAAATCTGCGCCAGAGTATTCCCCGCTTGTTTCAGCCGTGCCCAGAACAACCACAAGAAGGGACACCCATGAGTCAACCAAGCTATACCCGAGGTCGCCAGGACCAACCGCTGCTGACCCTGACCATCGGCCAGGCGTTCGATGCCACCGTGGCCCGCTGTGCCGATGGCGAAGCCCTGGTCTCCCGCCACCAAGGCCTGCGCTACACCTGGCGGCAGTTGGCCGAACAGGTCGAAGTGCATGCCCGCGCGCTGATGGCGCTGGGGGTGAACACCGGCGACCGCGTCGGCATCTGGTCCCCCAATTGTGCCCAGTGGTGCATCCTGCAACTGGCCAGTGCCAAGGTCGGCGCCATCCTGGTCAACATCAACCCGGCCTACCGCGTGGGCGAGCTTGAATATGTACTGCGCCAGTCCGGCTGCCGCTGGCTGGTGTGTGCCGATGCCTTCAAGACTTCCGATTACCACGCCATGGTCCAGCAACTGGTACCCGAGCTGGCTGGTGCCATACCGGGTGAACTGGCCAGTGAACGGCTGTCCGACCTGCGTGGCGTTATCAGCCTGGCGGCCAACCCCCCTCCAGGCTTCCTGCCTTGGCAAGCACTCGCCGGGCGGGCAGCGCAGACCTCCCGCGAGGCGTGCAACGCCCGCCAGCAGAGCCTGCAGTTCGACCAGCCGGTGAACATCCAGTACACCTCCGGCACCACCGGCGCACCCAAGGGCGCCACGCTCAGCCACTACAACATCCTCAACAACGGTTTCATGGTCGGCGCAAGCCTGGGCCTGAGCGAACGCGACCGCATGGTGATCCCGGTGCCGCTGTACCACTGCTTCGGCATGGTCATGGCCAACCTCGGCTGCATCACCCACGGCAGCACCATGGTCTACCCCAACGACGCCTTCGACGCCGAGCTCACCCTGCGCGCCGTGGCCGAGGAGCGTGCCAGCATCCTCTATGGCGTGCCGACCATGTTCATCGCCATGCTCGACCACCCGTTGCGGCCCCAGGTCGACCTGGCCACCTTGCGCAGCGGCATCATGGCCGGCGCCACCTGCCCGATCGAGGTGATGCGCCGGGTCATCGACCAGCTGCACATGGCCGAAGTGCAGATTGCCTATGGCATGACCGAGACCAGCCCGGTATCGCTGCAAACCGGCCCGGACGACGATCTGGAACTGCGCGTGACCAGCGTTGGCCGTACCCAGCCGCAACTGGAGAACAAGGTCGTGGACGCGGACGGCTGCATCGTCCCGCGCGGGCAGATCGGCGAGCTGTGCACCCGTGGCTACAGCGTGATGCTCGGCTACTGGGACAACCCGCAGGCCACGGCGGAGGCCATCGACCCGGCTGGCTGGATGCATTCGGGCGACCTGGCGGTAATGGACGAGCAGGGCTATGTGCGCATCGTCGGGCGCAACAAGGACATGATCATTCGTGGTGGCGAGAACATCTACCCGCGCGAACTGGAGGAGTTCTTCTACACCCACCCAGCGGTGGCCGATGCGCAGGTGATCGGCATTCCGTGCAGCCGCTATGGCGAGGAGATCGTCGCCTGGATCAAGCTGCATCCGGGGCACAGCGCCACGGTCGAGGAGTTGCAGGCGTGGTGCAAGGCGCGCATCGCGCATTTCAAGGTGCCGCGGCATATCCGTTTCGTCGACGAGTTCCCGATGACGGTGACCGGCAAGGTGCAGAAGTTTCGCATGCGCGAGATCAGCGTGGCGGAGATCTCGGCTTTAACTGCTGGTTGATGTATTGATGCTGCCGGCCCTTTCGCGGGTGAACCCGCTCCCACAGGTATAGCGCCGCTTTCGAGGTTGGCGCAGTCCCTGTGGGAGCGGGTTTACCCGCGAAGAGGCCGGCCCTGCCAGCACAAGATTCTGGTCTACCCTTAAGCCTTCACCGGTGGCTCCTGGCTCGGCGGGTCTCCCACCGTCGGCGGCACGGTCGGCTTGATCGGCAGCTCGTCCGGGTCCTCTTCCGGCACGGGCGGCGGCAGGCTCGGGTCGTCGATGTTGGGGTCGGGTGTTTCCGGTGGAATGGGAATGTTCATGGCCTGACCTCGCGTGGGTAAATGAAGAGGTGCTGCAGGCTTCGATCCCTGGCAGCTGCCGTTCGCTCAATTTTTTTGAACCCCCGCGCCTGCGCATGGCTCTGAACCCTTACTGCCACCAGCCCAAGGGAGCAAGGCCTGATGTCTCTGAAAGAGCCCTTCGAAAGCGTGCCCATGGCCAATGACCATCCGGACCAGGTCATCAGCCTGTCCCAGGCTCTGCTGGCGCCGCGCATTGCCATCGAGGACACCCAGCCGGTGCTCGAAGGTGGCGCATTCGCGGCCAAGGCCATCAGCAACCAGCCGGTTGCGGTCAGCAGCAAGGTATTCAGCGACGGCCACGACCGCATGGCGGTGATGCTGAACTGGCGCCAGGCCGGCAGCCGGCGCATTCATTGCGTGCCGATGACCTCGGCGGGCAACGACCTGTGGCTGGCCGAGTTCATCCCCACCGAAATCGGCCCGCACCTGTTCAGCATCGAGGCCTGGATCGACCCCTTCGCCACCTATTGCCACGACCTGGAAAAAAAGTACCAGGCCGGCGTCGACATCAGCCTCGAACTGGAAGAGGGGCGCCTGCTGCTCGGCAAGGGCATCGAGCTGAGTGGCGGAGCCTTGCGCGACCAGTTGCAGGCACTCGCCGAGCGGCTGCCGAGCCTCGCCGAAGACGACCAGGTCGCCTTGTTCCTGGGGGCCGAGGCCACGCGGCTGATGGCCGAGGCCGAGCACCGCAGCTACCTGACCCGCAGCATCGAGTACCCGTTGGATGTGGACCGCCCGGCCGCGCAGTTCGCCAGCTGGTACGAGCTGTTCCCGCGCTCCTGCACCGACAGCCCCGAGCGCCACGGCACCTTCAACGATGTGCATCAGCGCTTGCCGATGATCCGCGACATGGGCTTCGATGTGCTGTATTTCCCGCCCATCCACCCGATCGGCAGCAAGCACCGCAAGGGCCGCAACAATTCCCTGCAGGCCCAGCCCGGCGACCCCGGCAGCCCGTATGCCATCGGCAGTCCTGAGGGCGGCCACGACGCCATTCATCCGCAGCTGGGCAGCCGGGAGGATTTTCGCCGGCTGGTCTCGGCAGCCGCCCAGCACGGCCTGGAAATCGCCCTGGACTTCGCCATCCAGTGCTCCCAGGACCACCCGTGGCTGCAGGGACACCCTGGCTGGTTCAGCTGGCGCCCGGATGGCACCATCCGCTACGCCGAAAACCCGCCGAAGAAATACCAGGACATCGTCAACGTCGACTTCTATGCCCCCGATGCGGTGCCAGGCCTGTGGCTGGCCCTGCGCGACGTGATCATCGGCTGGGTCGAGGAGGGCGTGAAGACCTTCCGCGTCGATAACCCGCACACCAAGCCACTGCCGTTCTGGCAATGGTTGATCGCCAATGTGCGCAGCCACTACCCGGACGTGATCTTCCTCGCCGAGGCGTTCACCAAGCCGGCGATGATGGCGCGCCTGGGCAAGGTCGGGTACGCGCAGAGCTACACCTATTTCACCTGGCGCAATACCAAGCAAGAGCTGCGCGAATACTTCGAACAGCTCAACCAGCCGCCCTGGAACCAATGCTACCGGCCCAACTTCTTCGTCAACACGCCGGACATCAACCCGTTCTTCCTGCAGCATTCCGGGCGCGCCGGCTTTCTCATCCGCGCCGCCCTGGCGACCATGGGCTCGGGTTTGTGGGGCATGTATTCGGGCTTCGAACTGTGCGAGGCGGCGGCTTTGCCGGGCAAGGAGGAGTACCTCGACTCGGAGAAGTACGAGATCCGCCCGCGCGACTACACCCAGCCGGGCAACATCATCGCCGAGATCGCCCAGCTCAACCGCATTCGTCGGCAGAACCCGGCACTGCAGACCCACCTGGGCGTGGCGTTCTTCAACTGCTGGAACGACAACATCCTGTACTTCGCCAAGCGCACGCGCGAGCGCGACAACTACATCCTGATCGCCATCAGCCTCGATCCGCACAATGCCCAGGAGGCGCACTTCGAGCTGCCCTTGTGGGAGCTGGGGCTGGATGACAACGCCGAGACCCATGGCGAGGACCTGATGAACGGCCACCGCTGGTCCTGGTATGGCAAGACCCAGTTCATGCGCATCGAACCCTGGCACCTGCCATTCGGGATCTGGCGTATCGAAAAGGCCCGCTGAGGGCCGAATGCTTCGGGGCTGCACGGCAGCCCGAAAACCAGGCAACACGGCCCGCAGAACTGAAAGGAGTCGCACATGGCCAAGCGTTCCCGCCCGGCAGCCTTCATCGACGACCCGCTGTGGTACAAGGACGCCGTCATCTATCAGTTGCACGTCAAGTCGTTCTTCGATTCGAACAACGACGGCATCGGCGACTTCGCCGGCCTGATCAGCAAGCTCGACTACATCGCCGAGCTGGGCGTCAACACCTTGTGGCTGCTGCCGTTCTACCCCTCGCCACGGCGTGACGACGGTTACGACATCGCCGAATACAAGGCCGTGCATGCTGACTACGGCAACCTTGCCGACGCCCGCCGCTTCATCACCGAGGCGCACAAGCGCGGCCTGCGGGTGATCACCGAGCTGGTCATCAACCACACCAGCGACCAGCACCCCTGGTTCCAGCGCGCCCGCCACGCCAAGCGCGGCAGCAAGGCGCGGGACTTCTACGTGTGGTCGGACGACGACCAGAAATACGACGGCACGCGTATCATCTTCCTCGACACCGAGAAATCCAACTGGACCTGGGACCCGGTCGCCGGCCAGTACTTCTGGCACCGCTTCTATTCGCACCAGCCAGACCTCAACTTCGACAACCCGCAGGTGCTCAAGGCGGTGATCGGCGTCATGCGCTTCTGGCTCGACCTGGGTGTCGATGGCCTGCGCCTGGACGCCATCCCCTACCTGATCGAGCGCGACGGCACCAACAACGAGAACCTTGCGGAAACCCATACGGTGCTCAAGGCAATCCGCGCCGAGATCGACGCCAACTACCCGGACCGCATGCTGCTGGCCGAAGCCAACCAGTGGCCGGAAGACACCCGCCCATACTTCGGTGAAGGCGAGGGCGACGAATGCCACATGGCCTTCCACTTCCCGCTGATGCCGCGCATGTACATGGCACTGGCCATGGAAGACCGCTTCCCGATCACCGACATCCTGCGCCAGACCCCGGAGATCCCGGCCAATTGCCAATGGGCGATCTTCCTGCGCAATCACGATGAGCTGACCTTGGAAATGGTCACCGACCGCGAGCGCGACTACCTGTGGAACTATTACGCCGAAGACCGCCGCGCGCGCATCAACCTGGGCATCCGCCGACGCCTGGCGCCGCTGTTGCAGCGTGACCGCCGGCGTATCGAGCTGCTCACCAGCCTGTTGCTGTCGATGCCCGGCACGCCAACGTTGTACTACGGCGACGAGCTGGGCATGGGCGACAACATCTACCTCGGCGACCGGGATGGCGTGCGCACCCCCATGCAATGGTCGCCAGACCGCAATGGCGGCTTCTCCCGCGCCGACCCGCAGCGCCTGGTGCTGCCGCCGATCATGGACCCGCTGTACGGCTATCAGACCGTCAACGTCGAAGCCCAGGCCAACGACCCGCACTCGCTGCTCAACTGGACCCGGCGCATGCTGGCGGTGCGCAAGCAGCAGAAGGCCTTTGGCCGTGGCAGCCTGCGCACGCTGGCGCCGAACAACCGGCGCATCCTTGCCTATATCCGCGAATACACCGATGCCGACGGCAATACCGAGGTCATCCTGTGCGTGGCCAACGTCTCGCGTGCCGCACAGGCGGCCGAACTGGAATTGTCACAGTACGCCGGCAAGGTACCGGTGGAGATGCTCGGTGGCAGCGCCTTCCCGCCCATCGGCCAACTGCCGTTCCTGCTGACCTTGCCACCCTATGCCTTCTACTGGTTCCTGCTGGCCGAACACGATCGCATGCCCAGCTGGCACATCCAGCCCACCGAGGGGTTACCCGAATTGACTACGTTGGTATTGCGCAAGCGCATGGAAGAACTGCTCGAAGCACCTTCCAGCGACACCTTGCAAGGCGCCATCCTGCCGCACTATCTACCCAAGCGCCGCTGGTTCGCCGGCAAGGAAGGCCCGATCGACCAGGTGCGCCTGTGCTACGGCGTGCGTTTCGGCACCGCCACCACGCCGGTGCTGCTCAGCGAGATCGAAGTGCTCAGTGGCGCTGTGGCCACGCGCTACCAGCTGCCGTTCGGCCTGCTGCCGGAAGAGCAGATCAGCACCGCCTTGCCGCAGCAGCTGGCCTTGTCGCGGGTGCGCCGGGCCCATCAGGTTGGCCTGATCACTGACGCCTTTGTCCTCGAACCATTCATCCGCGCCGTGCTGCGTGCCTGTCACGACGGCCTGCGCCTGCCTTGCGGCCGCGGCGAGGGCGAACTGCAGTTCGCCAGCACCGACCAACTGGCCGGCCTTGAACTCAACGATGACAGCAGCGTGCGCTACCTTAGCGCCGAGCAATCCAACAGTTCGGTGGTAATCGGCGACAAGGTGGTGCTCAAGCTGATCCGCCGGGTCAACCCGGGCGTGCACCCGGAGCTGGAAATGAGTGCCTACCTGACCGCCGCCGGCTTTGCCAATATCTCGCCGTTGCTGGCCTGGGTCAGCCGGGTGGACGAGCAGGGCGCGCCCCACCTGCTGATGATCGCCCAGGGTTACCTGAGCAACCAGGGCGATGCCTGGGCCTGGACCCAGAACACCCTGGAACGGGCCATCCGCGACCAGATGGAACCAGCCAGCCTCGACACCGAGGTGCACACCGACGCGCTGGCCGAACTGACCGGCTTTGCCGCCTTGCTCGGCCAGCGCCTGGGCGAGATGCACCTGCTGCTGGCCGCGCCGAGCGACGACGAGGCGTTCCAGCCGCGGCCGAGCGATGCTGCCGACAGCGAGCGCTGGAGTGCGCAGATCAGTGCCGAACTGACCCACGCCCTCGACCTGCTGATGCAGCACCGTGAGCACCTCGACAGCGACAGCCAGGCGCTGGTCGACGACCTGCAGCAACAGCGCGACGGCCTGGCCCAGCACATTGCCGAGCTGACCCGCCAGGCCCAGGGCGGCCTGCTGATGCGCGTGCACGGCGACCTGCACCTGGGCCAGGTGCTGGTGGTGCAGGGCGATGCCTACCTGATCGATTTCGAGGGTGAGCCGGCCCGGCCGCTACAGGAACGGCGGGCGGAACACAGCCCCTACAAGGACGTCAGCGGCGTGCTGCGATCGTTCGACTATGCTGCTGCCATGATCCTGCGCAGCGCCTCTGCCGTGGACCTTTCCGAGCTGGCGCGGCAGGCCCGGCAGCGGGTTGCCAGGCAGTACCTGCACCAGTCGCGGCATGCCTTTGTCGAGGCCTATGGCCTGGCCACGGCGGCCATGCCGCATGCCTGGCAGCAGGCCGAGGGTGAACGTGCCGCCCTGGAACTGTTCTGCCTGGAAAAGGCCGCCTACGAAATCACATACGAAGCCGAAAACCGTCCAAGTTGGCTGGCCGTGCCTTTGCATGGTCTGCATGGACTGATCAGTACCTGGGGAGAGTCAGCATGAACGTAACAACGCGTGAAAACGGCGGCCTTCGGCAACGGGACCTCGATGCCCTGGCCCGCGCCGAGCACGCCGATCCATTTGCAGTACTCGGCCCCCATGACGACGGCGCGGGTGGGCAGGTGATCCGCGCCTTCCTGCCGAATGCCCTGAAAGTGAGCGTCCTGGCCCGCCATGACGGGCGCATCCTGGCCGAAATGGAGCAGGGCAGCCTGCCAGGCTTGTTCACCGCGCACCTCGACCAGGCGCACCCGTACCTGCTGCAGGTCGCCTGGGCCGGCGGCGAGCAGATCACCGAAGACCCCTACAGCTTTGGCCCGCAACTGGGCGACATGGACCTGTACCTGTTCGCCGAGGGTAACCACCGCGACCTGTCCGGGCGTTTCGGCGCCCAGCCGACGCAGGTCGATGGCGTCGACGGTGTGTGCTTCTCGGTGTGGGCGCCGAATGCGCGGCGGGTCTCGGTGGTGGGCGACTTCAACAACTGGGACGGCCGTCGCCACCCGATGCGCCTGCGCCACAGCGCCGGGGTGTGGGAGCTGTTCGTGCCGCGCCTGGGCGTGGGCGAAACCTACAAGTACGAGGTACTGGGCAAGGACGGCATCCTGCCGCTGAAGGCCGACCCGCTGGCGCGTGCCACCGAGCTGCCGCCGAGTACCGCGTCCAAGGTGGCGGGGCCGCTCGGTCACGCCTGGCAGGACCATGACTGGATGGCGCAACGTGCGCAACGCCATGCCTACAGTGCGCCGCTGTCGATCTACGAACTGCACCCGGGATCGTGGCGCTGCGAACTGGACGAGGCGGGCGACGTCGGGCGCTTCTACAACTGGCGTGAACTGGCCGAGCGCCTGGTGCCCTACGTGCAGGAACTGGGGTTCACCCACATCGAGTTGCTGCCAATCATGGAGCATCCGTTCGGTGGGTCCTGGGGCTACCAGCCGCTGTCGCTGTTCGCGCCCACCTCGCGCTACGGCAGCGCCGAGGACTTCGCCGCCTTCGTCGACGCCTGCCACCAGGGCGGCATCGGCGTCTTGCTCGACTGGGTGCCGGCGCATTTCCCCACCGACGAACACGGCCTGGCACGTTTCGACGGCACCGCGCTGTACGAGTACGACAACCCGCTGGAAGGCTACCACCAGGACTGGAACACGCTGATCTACAACCTCGGCCGCAACGAAGTGCGCGGGTTCATGATGGCCTCGGCACTGCACTGGCTGAAGCACTTCCACATCGACGGCCTGCGGGTCGATGCAGTGGCCTCGATGCTGTACCGCGACTATTCGCGCAAGGCCGGCGAGTGGGTCCCCAACCGCCATGGCGGGCGCGAGAACCTGGAGGCCATCGACTTCATCCGCCATCTCAACGGCGTGGCAGCCCATGAGGCGCCGGGTGCGCTGATCATCGCCGAGGAGTCCACTGCCTGGCCCGGTGTCAGCCAGCCAACCCAGCAGGGTGGCCTGGGCTTTGCCTACAAGTGGAACATGGGCTGGATGCACGACACCCTGCATTACATCCAGAACGACCCGGTGCACCGCACCTACCACCACAACGAGATGAGCTTCGGGCTGATCTATGCCTATTCCGAGCACTTCATCCTGCCCATCTCCCACGACGAAGTGGTCCACGGCAAGCACTCGCTGATCGACAAGATGCCCGGCGACCGCTGGCAGAAGTTCGCCAACCTGCGTGCCTACCTCACCTTCATGTGGGCGCACCCGGGCAAGAAGCTGCTGTTCATGGGCTGCGAGTTCGGCCAATGGCGCGAGTGGGACCACGACAGCGAGCTGGACTGGTACCTGCTGCAATACCCCGAACACCAGGGTGTGCAGCGCCTGGTCAGTGACCTCAACCGGCTGTACCGGGATATACCTGCGCTGCATGAGCAGGATTGCCAGCCGCAGGGCTTCCAGTGGCTGATCGGTGACGATGCGCAGAACAGCGTGTACGCCTGGCTGCGTTGGAGCAGCAGTGGCGAGCCGGTGCTGGTGGTGGCCAATTTCACCCCGGTGCCGCGCGAGGGCTATCGCATCGGCGTGCCGTTTGGCGAACGCTGGCAGGAGCTGCTGAACAGCGATGCCGAGCTGTATGCCGGGTCGAATGTCGGCAACCTGGGTGTGGTGGAGAGTGACGAGATAGCCAGCCATGGCCAGCCGCAGTCGCTGGCACTGAACCTGCCGCCGCTTGGGGTATTGATCATGAAACCCGCCTGATGTGTTGCTTGTACTGGCCTCTTCGCGGGTAAACCCGCTCCCACAGGTATTGCACAAGCTTCAGACCCTGTGCTGTCGTTGTGGGAGCGGGTTCACCCGCGAATGGGCCGAACCTGCCTACCACCGCATCCGCACCCCAAGGCTGCCAATCAACCCGTTCAGGTCATTGTCATCCACGTCACTGCTGTAGTCGGCACTGACAAACAACGCCACCGCCGGCGTCACCCGGGCCACCAGCCCCAGGCCCAGTTCCACCGTGGTGGAGTAACGCGAGCTGGATATCTTGTCGACCTGGTCCAGCTTCACCTCTTCGGCATTGCTGAAGTCATACCACACGTTGGTCCGCACATAGGGCTCGATCGGCATGCCGCGCACATCGTAGCGCCCGGACAACCTGGCACCGACCCGCCCGCTCCAGCTCGGCTGGCTGTCCAAGGTTTGCAGGGTCTGTTCCTGAGCCTGGCTGCCGGGGAAGAACTGCTGGTTGATCAACTGCGCCTGCGGCTCGATCACCCAGCCGCCGGCCAGGCCGATGGGGATGCCACCTTCCAGCGAGAAGGTCATGGCGTGGCCGCTGTCGTCCAGGCGCTGGCCGTTCTGGTCACGGCCATTGACGTCGATGCGCGAACCCATTGCCACGGCATCCAGGTGCCAGCCCTGTTCATGGGTCATGCTCCAGTAGACGCCCAGGCTTTCGCCGCTCAGGTTCACCGCGTTGCGCTGTTTGTCCCCCAGCCGCTGGCGCAGGCCGTTGAAGGGGGCCTGCAGGTTGTTCTGCCCCACGAAAATACCTGCACGGTGCACATTGCCCGCTGCCGTTTCCCGCACGAACAGGTCCGGGCCGATCAGCAGTTGCGGGCCGGTCGCCAGTTGTTCCGGAGGTTGCGCGTCGCTGCGGGCAGGGGTGGGGAAGAACTGTGCCCACTGGCTGGCACCCCGGGCTGCTGCGGGCAGCCCGTGGCGTTCGCCCATCTTCTGCGAAAAGGCAGTCAAGGTACCGATACTCAAGCCACCGGCGCTAAGCGGGTCGAGCGACAGTTGTGGCGGCGCGGTGTGCTGCAGGAAGCCGGGCGAAGTCGGGTCATCCTGCAGTTCGTACGCAATCGTTTCCACCGGGGTTGCCAGAAGCAGCGACGTGGAAACCGCAAAGAAAATGCTGTCGAAGCGCAACGGGTTCGAGGTGCTTTTCATGGCGGATCTCCTTGGTTTTGTGGGGTACAGCCCTGGGACCTGGCCTGAGATCACGGGCTGTACGGCAAAAACAGTGGGCGACCCAAACCAGCACGCCAGCTTTTGCGGACGCGCACGAAGGCGCGAGCTAGAGGCCCGGCGCAAAATATTTACTGCTAGACAAGATCAGCTAAGGAGAGGCCGCCGCTTGCGTCAAGAAAGCGTGAAAAAAGTATGGGCTTGGCGTGATCCGGTTCAAGAGCTTGATTTTAAGCGCGAAAATATCGTCCATAGTGGGGTTCGCTATTTGCCGTCCCTGCACTATGAAAAATGATTGCTAAAGCCTGACTTCCACTGCCAAGGGCAGGTGATCTGACAGGTGCGACCAAGGTTTGTGCCCCAGAATACGCGGCCCATGGCTTTCCGCATTGCGCAGGTAGATGCGGTCCAGGCGCAGCAGCGGCAAGCGGGCAGGGTAGGTGCGGGCGAGGTGGCCATGATGGCGCTCGAAGGCTTCGTGCAGATCGCGCTGCAGGCCCAGGGTGCGGTTGCCGTGGGCTTTCCAGTCGTTGAAGTCACCGGCAATGATCACCGGGGCATCGCCGGGTAATGATTCAAGCAGTCTGCGCAGCAACTGCAGCTGTTTCTGGCGGTGGCTTTCCAGCAGCGACAGGTGCACGCAGATGGCGTGTACGTTGTGCTGCCCGGGGACGTCGAGAATGCAATGCAGCAGGCCGCGGCGTTCGGGGCCGGTGATCGACACGTCGAGGTTGCGGTGTTCGATGATCGGGTATTTGGAGAGCAGGGCATTGCCATGGTGGCCGTCGGGGTAGACCGCGTTGCGACCGTAGGCAAAGTCGCTCCACATGCTGTCGGCAAGGAACTCGTACTGCGACGTCTGCGGCCAGCCGGGGTAGCGTGCAGCGTGGCGATCGTGGCTGCCGAGCACTTCCTGGAGGAACACGATATCGGCCTGGGTGCTGCGCACCGCCTCGCGCAGCTCCGGCAGGATGAAGCGCCGGTTGAAGGCGGTGAAGCCCTTGTGGGTATTCACCGTCAGTACCCGCAGGCGTTTCACGGCCGCGGCCTGGTTGACGCTGGCGAAACCTTTACTACCGGCTTCGGGGTTCACGGTGGCTCCTCAGGTAACGGTTTACAGGCTTCATCGTAGGAGCGGCCTTGCGTCGCGAAAGGGCCGCTCGGCGGCCCCCGTTTCCAGCCGCATGGCAAGCATGGTCGGGGCGCTATGCGGCCCTTTCGCGACGCAAGGCCGCTCCTACACAAAGGACCCATGCCGGCGGTCCAGGTTCACTCCTCGTCGCGCTGCAACACCATCAGCAACAACGACCGCCCCTTGACCTCGAAGGTGCTGTCGAACTGCAGGTGCTGGCTCTTGCGCAACTCTGGCCGGTCGGTGTCGACCAGGCAGCTCCAGTAATCCCCTTCAGGCACGCTCGGCAGCTTGAACGGCACGATGTCATGGTGAGCGTTGACGATCAGCAGCATGGTGGCCTCGGCGCCTGGCCGGGCGATGCCGCTGACCTGGGCACGGCCATCGATCAGCATGCCCAGGCAGCGCCCGTGCGGGTCTTCCCACTGCTCCACGCTCATCTCGTTGCCGTCCGGTGCCAGCCAGGTCACGTCCTTGACCCCGATGGCTTCATTGTAGTCACCCACCAGGAAGCGCGAACGGCGCAGGACCGGGTAGGTCAGGCGCAGCCGGGTCAGGCGCTTGACGAACTTCAGCAACTGCTGGCCTTCTTCGTCCAGTTCCCAGTTCACCCAGCCGATCTCGCTGTCCTGGCAGTAGGCATTGTTGTTGCCGTGCTGGGTACGGCTGAACTCGTCGCCGGCGACGATCATCGGCGTGCCCTGGGCGAACAGCAAGGTGGCGAAGTAGTTGCGCATCTGCCGCATGCGCAGGGCGTTGATCGCCGGGTCCTGGGTAGGGCCCTCGACGCCGCAGTTCCACGACAGGTTGTTGTCGGTGCCGTCCTGGTTGTTCTCGTCGTTGTCCTCGTTGTGTTTCTCGTTGTACGACACCAGGTCACGCAAGGTGAAGCCGTCATGGGCGGTGATGAAGTTCACCGATGAGTACGGCCGTCGGCCGCGGTTGTTGAACATGTCGCCCGAGGCGGTCATGCGCGCAGCGAAGTCGGCCAGCTGGCCCTCGTCACCTTTCCAGAACGCCCGCATGGTGTCGCGGAAGCGGTCGTTCCACTCTGCCCAGCCCGGGGCGAAATTGCCCACCTGGTAGCCGCCAGGGCCGCAGTCCCAGGGCTCGGCGATCAGCTTGACCTGGCGCAGCAGTGGGTCCTGGCGGCAGGCAACCAGGAAGCTGTGCCGCTCGCTGTAGCCTTCATGGTAGCGGCCGAGGATGGTCGCCAGGTCGAAGCGGAAGCCGTCCACATGCATCTCGCCGGCCCAGTAGCGCAGCGAATCGGTGACCAGCTGCAACACGCACGGGTGGCTGAGGTCCAGCGTGTTGCCGGTGCCGGAGTCGTTGATGTAGTAGCGTTTCTGGTCAGGCATCAGCCGGTAGTACGAGGCGTTGTCGATACCGCGCATCGACAGCGTCGGCCCCAGCTCGTTGCCCTCGGCGGTGTGGTTGTAGACCACGTCGAGAATCAGCTCCAGCCCGGCGTCGTGCAGGTGCGCGACCATTTCCTTGAACTCGGCGATCTTGCCACTGGCCAGGTAGGCCGGGTGGGGGGCGAAGAAGGCGATGGTGTTATAGCCCCAGTAGTTGTTCAGGCCTTTTTGCAGCAGGTGCTGGTCGTTGACGAAGGCATGGATCGGCAGCAGCTCGATGCTGGATACGCCCAACTCCTTGATGTGCCCGAGCAGCTCGTCATTGGCCAGGCCGCCGAAGGTGCCGCGCAGGTGTTCCGGCACGGCGGGGTGACGCATGCTGATGCCCTTGGTGTGGGCCTCGTAGATGATGGTGCGCTCCCAGGGGATCTGCACCCGTTCATCGCGGCCCCAGGTGAACGCCGGGTCGATGACCTTGCACTTGGGCACGAACGGCGCACTGTCGCGCTCGTCGAACGACAGGTCGCCGTCGGGGTGGCCGATGGTATAGCCGAACAGCGCTTCGGACCATTTCAGCGCGCCGACCAGTTGTTTGGCGTAAGGGTCGATCAGCAGTTTGTTGGGGTTGAAGCGGTGGCCGTTCTCCGGCTCGTACGGCCCATGCACGCGGTAGCCGTAGATCAGGCCAGGGTGCGCGTCGGGCAGGTAGCCGTGGTAGATCTCATCGGTGTATTCCGGTAGTTCGATGCGTTCGACTTCCTTTTCCCCCGTCGGGTCGAACAGGCACAGCTCGACCTTGGTGGCGTTGGCCGAGAACAGGGCGAAGTTGACGCCCAGCCCGTCCCAGGTGGCGCCGAGGGGGAAGGGCAGGCCTTCGCGGATGCGTGAGGGGGCAACGGAGCGGGTTTTCTTGGGCGTGCGCGGGCTCATGACGGTCCTCGAATGGCCGGGTGCTAGGAACAGAACGATGGATGGCTGGGCCGGCCTTTCGCGGGTACGCCCGCTCCCACAGGGATTTCCCCAGCTACTAGCCAGTACAGGCTGGTGGCCGCGGGCCTGGCGCGAAAGGGCCGGTAGCGGCTCAGCCGGCTGTGGGTTTCTTCACCGCACGTGGTTTCTTCGCCGCCGCCGGCTTGACGCCCGGCAACGCCGCTACCTTGGGCTCGGCGGGCGCCTTGGGCGCTGCCGCTGCTTTCGGCTTGGCCGCTACCTTGGCTTTGCCGGCCGCCTTGGGCTTGGCCTCGGGGGCCAAGGCCTCGGCTTCGGCAAGCTTGCGCGCCATGTCCCAATGGCGGCTTTCCTGGCCCTCCGGTTTGCCCTCCGATTCCCAGATCTGGTAGGCGAATTCGCGTACTCGTTTTTCATCGACACTCATCACGACGCTCCTGAATGCTAGGCATGTTCGATCAACAGGTTGACTGGGAACTCCGACAGCACGGTGCTCAACATCAACTCTCTAACAGGGCTGACAACGGCACCGCCAAAAAGTCCAGTCGAATTGGCAGGCGACAAGGCAAACGGCAGACTTACCCGGGTGTCGTCCCAGTTCTGCGCCGGGATCAGGGGTATGGGGGCTGCGCCCAGCAGGGTACTGGCCAGGCGTGGCGCGATGATGACGGCGCGCTGGCCTTCGCCCAGGCGGGCGAACGCCAGTACCTTGTCGGCGTGGCGACCCTGCACGGTCAGCGGCAGGTAGGCGCCCCGGCGGAACAGCTCGACGTTGGCCTGGCGGCAGTCGAGCACGCGGGCAATCAAGGCCTGCTTGATACGGCCGTCGTGCCAGTGCGCCAGCAACTCGGCCAATGGCGTGGCGTCGTCCAGGCTGTTGCGCCGGGCGGCGTAATCCACGGCCCGGCGGTTGTCCGGGTCGACCAGGCTGAAATCCCAGTATTCGTTGCCCTGGTACAGGTCCGGCACACCGGGCGTGGTCATGCGCAGCAGGGCCTGCACCAAGCCGTTGAGTGCGCCGGGGCAGGCCAGCAACTGCGCGGCTTCGGCCAGCGACTTGCGCAACTGCTGGTTCTCGCCGTCCAGCAGCAGGCCGTCGACATAACGCGCACAGGCAGTTTCATAAGCCTCGTTGGGCGCGTTCCAGCTGCTGCGCAGCTTGGCCTCACGCACGGCCTTCTGCTGCCATTGGCGAATGCGCTCGGCATACTGGCGCAGGCCATTGTCATCATGCGGGTCGAGCGCCAGCGGCCAGCTGCCGAGCACGGTCTGCAACAACATCAGCTCGTCGCCGGGGCTGGGCGCCGGGCCGTCGTCCAGGGGCACGCGCAACGGGCTGGCCAGCTCGCGCCAGTGCTCCACCCGGCTGGCCAGCCACGGGCCGCGCTCGCTCAGCACGGCCAGGCGCGCACGGGTGTCTTCGCCGCGTTTGTGGTCATGCGTGGCGGTGGCCAGCAGGTTGTCGGGGAAGTCGCGCAGGCGCCGCTGTGCTTCGTTGTGGAAGTGCTCGGGCGGGGCGCTGAAACGCTCGGCCTCGAAGCCGACGTCATTGCGCGACAGCAGCCGGGCGCTGCGGTAGAAGGCGGTATCTTCCACCGCCTTGGCAGCGCTGGGTGCGGTCAGTTGCTGGAAGCGCACGCAGGCGTGGCGCAACTGCTTGCGTGCATGGCCTGCCGGCAGCTTGCGCCAGGCCTGCCCGCCCAGCCATTGCTCGAGCTGCTCGAGCAGTGGCCAGTCGGCCTCGCTGAGGTCCTGGCGGGCGTTGGCCAGCGCCTGCTGGAAGAACGCTTCGTCCTGCGCCGGGCGACCACAGGCATTGAAGTAGGTGCGGTACACCGGGTAATGCGCCACCAGCGCCTGCAAGGCACGGCGGATCGCGCCCAAGGTCAGGTCGCGGGTCATCAGGTCGTTGCGCGCCACCTGCAACAGCGCCTGGGCCACCGACTCGCAGTCCCCGGCCAGGCTGGCATTGAGTACCAGGTGACGCGCCTGGCGCACTTCTTCGCTGAAGGCGGGGCGCTCGGTCACGTTGGCCCACAGCTCGGTCAGCGTGGCCTCGCCTGCGGGGTCATGCTGCAGCAGCGATACCTGGTTCATGAACTCGTAGCCGGTGGTGCCGTCGGTCAGCCAGTCGCGGTGCAGGTGCTCGTCGGCGCCGAGGATCTTTTCCACGTAGATCGGGAAGTGCTGCAGCGCCGCCTGCAGCGGGCGCCGCGCCAGCAAGCCATCGACCCGCCGGCGCAGTTTGCGGCAGTAGCCACGCGGGTCGGCCAGGCCGTCGATATGGTCGATGCGCAGGCCATCCACCAGGCCGCGCTCGATCAGCTCGAAGAGCTTGGCATGGGTAGCCTCGAACACCACTGCGCGTTCGACCCGCAGGCCGCCCAGTTCGTTGATGTCGAAAAAGCGCCGCCAGTTGATGTCGTCGGCAGCGGTGCGCCAGCTGGCCAGGCGGTAGGTCTGGCGTTCCAGCAGCAGGTGTAGGCGCCTGAAGCCGGCCTCGCTGCGGCTGTCGAAGGCCTCCAGGGCCGATTGCAGGTCGGCGCCTTCGCCCACCAGGCGGGCCAGTTCGGCGTGCAGGGGCAGGGCGTCGGCCAGCGGGTCGGGCGAAGCGTTGAGGGCGGTGAAATGTTCGGCCAGGGCCTTCAGCGCCGGTTCCGGGCTCAGGGCCAGAATCCAGCCGTAATCGGCCGGGCAGATCGGGAACCGGTGCTGGTAATGGGCGATCTGCAGCACGCCTTGCTGGGCGTCGAATTGCAGCGGTATCTCGCCCTGCTTCAACGCCACGCCGTAGTCGCTGCCGAGGAACGGCAGCAGCAACTGCCCGGCCAGCAACGGATCGCTGGAATGCCACTGGATATCGAAGAACTGTGCATACGGGCTGCGCCGGCCCCAGGCCAGCAGGCTTTGCCACCACGGGTTGTCGGCACCGCCGACGGCCATGTGGTTGGACACCGTGTCGAGGATCAGCCCCATGCCGTGCTGGCGCAGGGCTGCGACCAGCCGCACCAGGGCTGCCTCGCCACCCAGTTCCGGGTTGACCTGGGTCGGGTCGACCACGTCGTAGCCATGGCGCGAACCGGCGCGGGCCTTGAGGATGGGCGAGGCATACAGGTGGCTGATGCCCAGCTGGGCGAAGTACGGCACCAGCGGCACGGCGTGGTCGAGGGTGAAGTCACTGTGAAACTGCAGGCGCAGGGTCGCGCTCAGGGCTTTCATCGGTCACGCTCCCAGGCTTGCTCGCGGGCCTGGGCCAGCAGCTCGACACGCCGGGCGGCATCGTCATCGTCGAGCAGCTCACGCACTGGCCGGGCAAAGCGCCGACGCCAGTTGGGGTGGCCTTCGGTGGTACCGGGCAGGTTGGGTTGCTCGTCGCAGCCCAGCAGGTCTTCGAGGGGGACCAGCACCAGCGGGGCGCGGGTGTGGCCAACATAGCGAATGGCGGCGTCGATCACGGCGTCGTTGTCCTCAAGCAGACCATAGTTGGATTCCAGAGTGCGCCGCAGGCCGGCGTGTTCCTTCTGCCGGTCATGGCGCCAATGCAGTTCGGTAGCGGCATCGATCAGTTGCAGGCGGTGGCTCCAGTCGATATCGCGGTTTTCCAGCCAGCCGGCCAGGGGCGCCAGGTCGTGGGTGCCGGTGGTGGCCAGGGCGTTGTCCGGCCAGTCCAGGATCGGCGTGAAGTTGCCGGGCGAGGCTTGCTCGAACGGCAACACCCGCATGCCCAGCACGTTACGCCTGGCCAAGGCTTCGCGTAGCCCTGCGGGTACGGTGCCGAGGTCTTCGCCGAGGATGACCGCGCCGTGGCGCATCGACTCCAGCGCCAGCAGGCGCAGCAGGTCGTCCAGCGGGTATTCGAGATAGGCACCTTCGCTGGGCTTGGATCCACGCGGAATCACCCACAACCGGCGCAGGCCCATCACATGGTCGATCCGCAGCCCGCCGGCGTGGGCCAGGTTGGCCCGCAGCATTTCGATGAAGGCGCGGTAGCCGTTGCGTTTCAGGCCTTCCGGGGAGAAGCCGCAGATACCCCAGTCCTGGCCCGACCGGTTGAGGATGTCGGGTGGTGCACCCACGGTGAGGTTGGCCAGCAGCTCGTCCTGGCGGCTCCAGGCCTGGCTGCCGGCGCCGTCGGCACCCACCGCCAGGTCGGCGATCAGGCCGACCGCCATGCCATTGCCGCGCGCGGCTTCCTGGGCGCGTTGCAGGCTGCGTTCGGTCAGCCACTGGCAGAACGCCTGGAACTCGATGCGCGCCGGGTAGCTGGCAGCAAAGCTCTGCACTTCGGCATGGTAGGGGTCGCGCCAGGCCTCTGGCCAGTTGCGCCAGTCGGCGCCGAGGCCCTGGTCGACCGCCTCGGCCTGCAGCACTTCGAAGCGGCAATGGTGTTCCAGCGCTTCGCCGGCGGCCTCGCGGAAACTGTCGAAGTCGCTTCGCTGCGGGTGGTCGCCTTGGCTGAAGTCCTTGTACAGCGCCTGCAACAGCCGGCGACGGGCTTCGGCTGCGCGCGGCCAGTCCACCAGCGGCTCCTGCTCCAGCGCTTCCAGGGCCTGTTCCAGGCCACATGCCTCCACGGCCTGGCGCACGGCGCGTTCGCCGAGGATGGCTGCCGGGCTGGCGTACAGGCTGTTGAGCAGCAGCCGGCTGGAAGGGGAATAGGGGCTGTAATGGTGCTGGTCGAATGCCGAAAGCGCATGGATCGGGCTGATGGCCAGGGCATCGGCACCGCGTTCGGCAGCGCTGCGGGCCAGTTGTTCAAGGGCCATGCAGTCGCCATAGCCACCATCGCCAGGACGACGCAAGCTATATAGCTGCACGGAAATGCCCCAGCAGCGCGCTGGCGGTTGGCTGACCCGCTCATGCAGCGCCACGCAGCCGGCCGGTGCCACGGCCAGGGTGAATGCGTGGCCTTCGATCTGTAGCTGGTGGTAACCCGGTGGCAACTGGCCAGGCAGCCGGCCCTGGGCATCCAGCTGCAGTTGCAGCTGCGCGCCGTCCTCCAGGGTGCAGCGCACCGGGCTACCGCCGGCGAAGTAGCGGTCGAGCGCCAACGCCTGGCCAGCATCCGCAGTCAGCAGGGGTGGCACATGCTCGGCATCATCGCTGTGCGCGAGGCTGGCCAGGCTGTCACGTACCTGGGCATCGTCTGCGCAACCATGGCCAAGGGCTTCCAGCACCCGGCGCAGTACATCGTCACTGACTTGCTGGGGGCGGTTGTTGGCATCGACCCAGTCGCGGGCGAGCCCGGCCTGCCGTGCCAGCTGGTGTAGCAAAGGTTCGCTCATGGCGTCTCCGGGCTGTGCGGCAGCAGGCTGGCCACACAACTGTAGGGGGAAAGGGTGTCGTCCGGGTGGGCATCGGCGCTGCTATCGAACAGCCGTAGCCCGGCCGGGGGCAGCGCGACGGGCTGCGGCTGGTCCGCCAGGTTCAGGTCGATGCGCAAGGTACTGCCGTCGCCCAGGCGCCAGCTGGCGCTCAGCGCCTTGTCGCCAAGCACCTTGGCGCCCAGCGCGCGCGTGCCGGGCAGGCGCGGCAGCAATTGCTGGCGGCGTAGCGTCAGCAACTGCTGATAGAGCCCATGCCAGCCGGCGAGCACGTCGTGACTGTCTGGCCGCGAGCGCTCGAAGGTCTGCAAGGCGTTCGGGTCGGGGATGCGGGCGCGCTGTTCCGGGTCGGCAAAGGCCGGGAAATGGGCAAATTCACCGCGCCGGCCTTCACGTACGGCGTCGGCCAGTTCGTCGTGGAAATCGGTGAAGAACAGGAACGGCGCGCGGCTGCCGTCATCGTCGCCCATGAACAGCAGCGGGATCATCGGGCTCAGCAACAGCAAGGCGGTGGCTGCCTGCAACGCCGCAGGCGGGCACAGCACGCTGAGGCGCTCGCCCAGCGCCCGGTTGCCGATCTGGTCATGGTTCTGCAAGAACAACACGAAAGCGCTGGGTGCGAGGTGGCCACTCGGTTCGCCCCTGGGCTGGCCGTGGCGATTGGCTTCGCCCTGGAACACGAAGCCTTCGCCCAGGCAGCGGGCCAGCTTGTCGATCGGCCGGTGCTTGTAGTCTTCGTAGTAGCCTTCGGTTTCGCCGGTCAGCAGTACGTGCAATGCGTTGTGGCCGTCGTCGTTCCACTGCGCATCGAAACCTTGCTCCAGCAGGAAGGCCTGGTTGTGTTCGTTTTCCAGTACCAGCCACACGTGGCGGCCCGGTTCCACCGCAGCCCGCACCCGTTGCGCCAGCTCGACGAGGAAATCCGGCTGGTCGATGGCATGCACCGCATCCAGGCGCAGGCCGTCGAAGCGGTACTCGCACAGCCACATCAGGGCGTTCTGGATGAAGTACTCGCGTACCTGCGGGCGCCGGAAGTCGATGGCCGCGCCCCAGGGCGTCTGGCGGTCTTCGCGAAAGAACGGGCTGGCGTACTGGTGCAGGTAATTGCCGTCCGGGCCGAAGTGGTTGTACACCACGTCGAGCATCACCATCAGGCCATGGCCGTGTGCCTGGTCGATCAGCTGGCACAGTTGCAGCGGGGTGCCGTAGGAATGTTGGGCGGCGAAAGGCAACACACCGTCATAGCCCCAGTTGCGTGCGCCGGGGAACTGGCCTATCGGCATCAGTTCGATGGCGGTGATGCCGGTGGCGGCCACGCGCGGCAGCAGGTTGGCCACGCCTGCGTAGCCACCCAGCGCACCGACGTGCAGTTCCTGGATCACGGCTTCGTGCCAGGGCCGGCCTTGCCAGCGGTGCTGCCATGGGTAGGCGGCGATATCCACCACCTGGCTGGGGCCATGGACACCGTCGGGCTGGTAACGGGACGCTGGGTCGGCCACTTGCAGCTGCCCGTCGATCCGGTAGTGGTAGTTGTCGCCTGCCCGGGCCGGGGCGACCCCGGTGTACCAGCCACCGCCCTCAGGCAGCAGCGCTATCGGCGGCTGTTGCTCCAGTTCCACGCTCACGCTGCGCGCATCGGGTGCCCAGAGGGCGAAGCGCGCCGACGTGGCGTCCAGCAAGTGTGCGCCATGCCTGTGCATCTTCGATCCCTCTCTCAGTAGTAGGCCAGGTGGGCCTGGCGGACCAGATCCTCATACAGGCGGGCATAGGGTTCCACGGCCTGGCACCAGTTGAACGGCTGGGTCATCGACAGGCAGCGCATGGCGTTGAGCAGGTCTTTCTTCTGGTACACATAGAAGGCGCGGGCAAGCGCTTCGCGGTAGCTTTCCACGGTGGATTCATCGAACAGGAAGCCAGTGACACCGTTCTCGATGGTGTCGGCCAGCCCGCCGGTGTTGCGCGCCACCGGCAGCGAGCCGAAGCGCTGCGCATACATCTGGCTGAGGCCGCAGGGCTCGTAGCGCGATGGCATCAGCAGGAAGTCGCTGCCGGCGAACATGCGTCGGGCATCGGTTTCGTTGAAGCCGATGCGCACACCGATGCGCCCGGGGTGGCGCAGCGCCAGTTCGCGCATGGCCTGTTCTTCTTCCGGCTCGCCACGGCCGATGATCGCAATCTGGCCACCTTGTTCGACGATGTAGTCGGCCACGCCCAGGGTCAGGTCCAGGCCTTTCTGGTAGACCAGGCGCGACACCACGGCGAACAACGGCCCTTCGGACGGCTCCAGCTGAAACAGCTGGCGTACCTCGCGGGTATTGCGCGCCTTGCCTTCCCAGTCATTGATGCTGAAGTTGTGCTGCAGGTGCTTGTCGGTGGCCGAGTCCCAGCTTTCGTCGATGCCGTTGGGGATGCCGCCCAGCAGGCCTTGCTGGGCCTTGCTGGCGAGGAAGCCATCCAGGCCGCAGCCGAATTCCGGGGTGGTGATTTCCTGGGCGTAGGTGGCGCTGACCGTGGTAATGTGGCTGGAGTAGGCCAGGCCGGCCTTGAGGAACGACAGCTTGCCGTAGAACTCCATGCCTTCCTGCTGCATGGCATGGTCGGGGATCGCCAGTTCCGGGCTGCAACCGCGGCTGTAGACACCCTGGTAGGCCAGGTTGTGGATGGTGAACAAGGTCGGGGTGTTCAGGCCGCGCCAGTGCATGTAGGCAGGCGCCAGCCCGGCAGGCCAGTCGTGGGCGTGCACCAGTTCGGGTTTCCAGTGGATCATGCCTTCGCCTGCGGCGATCTCGGCGGCAGCCAGGCCCAGGCGGGCGAAGCGGATGTGGTTGTCGGGCCAGTCGCGACCGTTGTCGGCGGCATAGGGAGTGCCAGCGCGCTGGTACAGCTCTGGGCAGATCAGCACATAGATGACCAGCCCGTCGGGCAGGTCCATGCGGCCGATCTTGCACGGCGGCAGGGCAGCATGGCCGCTCAGTTCGCCGACGATGTGGATGGGGTTGTCGCTCTCCACCACTTGCGGGTAGCCCGGAATCAGCACCCGTACGTCATGCAGATGCCCCAGCGCCCGCGGCAGGGCGGCAGAAACGTCGCCCAAGCCGCCGGTCTTCACCAGGTCGGCGATCTCCGAGGTGACGAACAGGACCTTGCGCTTGTTGGGGTTGTGCTGGCGGCGCTGGGCGCCGGGTGCCTTGCCTGTCGTGGCGAAATCCGGGGTGACCGATTCGCGATTGTCCGAGGTAAAGGTGTCTACGTGAGGCTCGACAGCGGCACTGATCATACTTCTCTCCGTCCCTATGCTTTGGTCGGGTGCTGGCACCCGTGGCGATATCTCGTGTTGGTTCTCTCTGATGCTGAATACTGCGTAGTGCTTCCATGCCCCTGAGTCGTGCGCGCAGGCACAGCGCGATCGGCATTCCCGCCAAAAGCGATTGGACTGGTTGGGATGGGTGGGCCGAGCCAGGGAATGCCCCTTGCGTTTGGCCTACTTAGTTCCTGACCTGCCGGCTTTCCTGAAAGTTCGACTTTTTTTCGTCACTCTTCCGATGAGCAAATGGCGGGCCGAAACCCGAGTGTAGGAGAGAAAAAGGGTAAAAGGTGACCCACTGGTCACCATTGTGTCGCCGCACGCTAGACGCAAACGTTGGCGTATGTGAGCGGATGTGTATGCAGGGTTTGGCGAGCAGGGCGAGGGGTGCAAGGCATGCCCCAATCATGAAATGCCTTGCACCGATATGGTGCGTTTTATCGCTTACCATTGGGCTCGCTGCTGCCGAGCGGTTGTGCACAGTCCTGTATCGGGGCGATGCCTTGCACCATGACGAGTCGCCAGAACTTCGACAAGTTGACAAGTTATATATTTCGGCAAGTATCCACTCGATAATAAGTTTGTCGGTAATTACTTTAGGAAATTGCCTACGGAACGGCACCGTGTATTAAACCCATCGTTCCTGTTATATCGGGCCAGAACCGTTTAAGTTGTTCTTCAGTCACTGCCTCATCCTCTAGGTCGTCATGGGTTGAAACCCGCAATGCCAAGGTTTAGCTGGCTTGCAGCCCGACGGCTGGCCAATTTTGTTCGACGTTCTCATCTTGCAGAAGGCCAGGGTGTGGTTGTTTTTCGCCGATAAAAAGCATGGCGGGTAGAGCAACTCATGAAACAGTCTGACTTACGCTTCGGTTTTCAGGCGCTCGCCGCACGCACGGAATTCGAAGTGGTTTCATTCACGCTGGAGGAGACCCTCAACCAGCCATTCGTGTTGAACCTGGAACTTGTCAGCTACGAAAGTGATATCGACTTCGGCCACCTGCTCGACAAGCCTGCGCTGTTCACCCTGTATCGCGCAGACCGGCCCTTGCGTCACGTGCATGGCCTGGTCAGCGCCTTCAGCCAGGGCGAAACCGGCTTTTCTCGCACGCGCTACCACGCCGTGGTCGAACCGCAGCTGGCCCGCGCCCGGTTGCGTTCGAACTGGCGCATCTTCCAGCAGAAAACCGTGCCGCAGATTCTTGAACTGATGTTCAAGCGCCAAGGCATCAACCACTTCGAGCTGAACAGCTGCGCCGAGCACCAGGTCCGGGAGTTCTGTGTCCAGGCGGGTGAGACTGACCTTGACTTCATCCATCGGCTTGCCGCTGAAGAGGGGTTTGTCTACCGCTTCGCCCACTGTGCCAAGCAGCACACGCTGATCGTTACCGACCGCCTGCTTTCGTTTGGGCTGCTCAGCCGGGGCGCGCTCAAGATCGAAGACGACGAGGCGCTTTGGCTGGATGAGGATGATATCGGCCCCGATCGAGTGCTGTACCACGCCAACAGTGGCGGCGACCAGGCCCAGGCCTGCCTGCGGCGCTTGCGCTACTGCGAGCAGGTGCGGACGGCGCGGCAAGTGCAGCGCGACTACACCTTCACCAACCCGGCCTACCGCCAGGAGCACAGGGCCCAGGCCAGTAACGTCAAACACCAGTCCCTGGACTACGAGCGCTTTGATTACCCGGGGCGCTACAAGCGCGATGCAGTGGGCAAGCCGTTCACCGAAACACGGCTGAGGGGGTTGCGCCACGATGCCTGCCTGGCCGAGGTGCAGGGCGACGACGTGCGCCTGCAACCAGGCCTGAGCTTCACCTTGGTCGGGCACCCACGGGAAGACCTCAATGTGCACTGGCGCGTGGTCAGCCTGTGTCATCAGGGGACCCAGCTCACCAGCCTGGAGGAACAAGCCGCCGGCGCCGAACAAGGCACCCACTATGTGAACGATGCGCTGCTGGTGCAAGGCATGGCCGAGTGGCGCCCGGCGCCCGTGGCCAAGCCGCGCATCGATGGCCCGCAAATGGCCACCGTGGTCGGCCCGCCGGGCGAGGAGATCTACTGCGACGAATGGGGCCGGGTCAAGGTCAGCTTCCCCTGGGACCGGGAGAGCGAAGGCAACGAGTTCAGCTCCTGCTGGGTGCGGGTGTCGCAAGGCTGGGCCGGTGGCAGCTGGGGTTCGATGGCCATCCCGCGTATTGGCCAGGATGTGATTGTCCAGTACGTCAATGGCGACCCCGATCAGCCGATCGTCACCGGGCGCACCTACTGCGGTGACCAGCTGCCGCCGTACGACCTGCCGCAACACAAGACCCGCATGACCATCAAGAGCCAGACCCATAAAGGCACTGGCTTCAACGAACTGCGCTTCGAGGATGAACTGGGGCGGCAGGAAGTATTCATTCATGCCGAGCGTGACCAGAACAACGTCGTCAAGCACAACGAAACCACGCTGATCGGCAATGACCGTAGCGAGCGCGTCGAGCATGACGAAGTGGTGCACATAGGCGGCAACCGCAGCGTCAAGGTGGGCGCCAGCAAAAGCGAGACGGTCGCCCTTGGCAAGATCGAAAGCGTTGGCCTGGGCAAGGTGCTGGCGGTTGGTGGCGCGCTGAGCGTGAGCGTCGGCCTCGAGGCCAGCGAACAGGTGGCGCTGGACAAGCGCGTGCAGGTTGGCGGGCAATTGCGGGTCGACAGCCAGGACGACGTGTCGATCACCAGCCATCGCGGCCACGTGCATATCGACAGCCGCACGTCGCTCACCCTGAGCTGTGGCGGGGCCTTCATCAAGCTGGCTGACGGCCGCATCGAAATCGGCTGCCCCGAGCCACTGCTGCTCCATGCCATCGCCCAGGTCAAGGCGCCGGCACGCTACGGTGAGCCGCCTGCCCCGGCACAGGACGACATCGAGTTTCGCCTGGTGCACGCCGACGGCACGCCGATCGCCGGCACGGCCTACGTGGCGAGCTTGTCCGATGGCACCCAGCGCCAGGGCGTGGTCGACCAGAACGGCTATGCCCGCCTGGCCGGGGTCACCCCCGGCTGCAGCGCCCAGGTGCGTTATGAGGTGGGCCCAGGCCCGCTGCAACTGACCACCGCGACCGAGCTGGATGCTGCCTTGCAGGCTTTGCTTGCCGGCTGCACCTCGGCAGGTGGCCAGCCATGAGTTCGACAGCGGACTGGCTGGATGAAGCGGTAGACAAAGTGGCCGGCGGCTTTGCCTGGCTGCGCGACCTGGTGCTCGGCGAATTTGCCGAGGAGCGGCCACTGAGCGTGGTCATCGCCGACATGCTGCTGTCCCTGGTGCCGGGGGTGGTGATCGTGCTCAGCGCCCGTGATCTCGCCGCAGTGTGCCTGCGCCTGGGCAGGCGCTACACGGCGGATGGCAGCCAATCAGCGGCGCAGCCGGCTGAATGGCAGGAGTGGGTGTTGCTGGTGGCCTGCCTGATCACCTTGATCGCCCCGATCATCGGCGCCGTGGTCGGGGCGGCGGGCACCGCAGTGGGCTCGGTGGCAGGTGCACTGGTCGGGCAGGAAGCGGCGGCGTTTCTGCGTGGGTTGTGCCTGCTGTTGATTCGTGAAAGCCAGGTCCTCTTGCAGGTCGTGGTTGCCTTTCTAGGCAAGTTCACCCGCGGCAGCGTGGAGTTCTGGCTGCGCCAGGTGAGGTTCGCCAGCTATGAAAAGGACCTGCTGGTCTACCTGGATCAGTTCCTAACCAAGGTGATTGCGGCGACGGCAAAGCTGCGCAGCTACCTCGGCAACTGGCCGTTCAACCAGGCGGCCTCGCACCTGTTGGTGCGGCTGCAGGCCATGGAAGCGCAGTTCTACGCGGTGCAGGTGCACGCCGTGCGGGAAATCCCGCATGCGCTGATGCAGCTCGATGCCAA
This sequence comes from Pseudomonas sp. Marseille-Q3773, assembly GCF_916618955.1. NCBI lineage: Bacteria > Pseudomonadati > Pseudomonadota > Gammaproteobacteria > Pseudomonadales > Pseudomonadaceae > Pseudomonas > Pseudomonas sp. Marseille-Q3773. The sequence goes on along the minus strand of NZ_OU745390.1, from coordinate 2,381,016 downwards.
GCTGGCCAAGGTACTGGAACAGGCCAGCGACCTGCCTGCGCAGGTGGCGCATGCCGGGGTGCATGCAGCAAAGCCAGTGCCCATGGCCATGAGTGGTGGGCGGGTGACGTCTGGCATTGGCATGCGCCCGCGTTACCTGGAGCGCCCCGAAGGTGTGCTCGGCCCGCCGGTGCCCACGTCTCCGCCAGTCGCTGCGCATGGCGCCAATGTGCACGCGTTCGATCACGCGACGGCGACCCGGACGCAGAAGGGTATTTACGGGGAAGTGGTCAGTGATCAGTACATGCTCGGCAAGGGCCACGAAAACCTGTTGTCGGCGGCGCGGGGGCCGCGCAGCCTGGAAATGAAACCCACTGGGCGCGGGCTGGATGGTGTCTATCGTAATGCCCATCCGCCACCGCCGTTCATTATTACCGAGACCAAGTATCGAACGGGGGGCGCGTTTTCGCCGGGGAGTTTGTCGGTTACGAAGGGGAGTGAGGGATATCCGAGTGCCAGGCAGATGAGTGATGCGTGGATACTTCCAAGGCTTGCGGATGAAGTTGGGGAAAGAAGAGCAGCAGGAATGTATCAGGAAGGCTATGAGCGTTGGTTGATGATAGTCGATGAGCGTGGTGCGGTAACTCAAATATCTAAACTTGACAAAAATGCGCGAGTGGTCGGCGAAGTGACACTTTAGGGGGCGAAAATGAAAAAATTTGATGAAATTAAGCGTGAGCCTTTACTTCAAGAGGCAGCATTTAAGGATAGTCTATCCTTTTGGAGGGAATTTTATTTTGAACGGCAGGCAGAAGCTTTTCTTTCTATTGAAAGGCCGGACTATGTGAATGTTGAGGGGCTGAGTTGGAGTTGGTGCTTCGGTTCCTTGCAGTTGTTGGTGGGCCTCTATTCGGGAGGCGAAGCCATTGATTCGCTACGCCCCTATGCTGAGCATATGTTTTCCCAGTTTCAGCGTCATAAGCAGGCCTATCCGAGCTTCTCGCTGAAGCTGTGGGAGCCAGATGCCTACCAGTTTGCTCTTTGGCTTTTGTCTTTGGCGGTGCTGTTGAATATGCCGGGGCGGGTAGAGCAAGTCGCAGGTTATCTGAGTGGTAATGCCGAGGGCGGCCAGGATTTACTTTTAAGGCAACTTTTTTCCAGGGCTGGCATTGCTTTGCCTGGTAATGAGCTGATAAGCAAGCGGCCCTATGCAGAGTTGCTTAATGCCATAAATGCTCAAGGTGATGAGCAGCAACAAGCTTTACGCAGCTATCTAAAACAATGGTATCGCGGCATGCGTAACTGCTATTGGCATGACCGTCATAGACGACGGAGCGATGCCGGCTTCTTTGGCTACTGGGCATTCGAGGCTGGGATGGTTACGGTGTTGTGGGATGTCGACGATGCGCCCTATAGAAACTTACCTTATTACCCTAAAGATTTGGTTGACTATGCGCGTGAGCGTCAGGTCATTCAAACCTTTCCTCGGAGTCTTCAAACTGCGACTTATTCGGATGCGATTGCCAAATCAGGAGAGCTTTGTCCTCGGACTGGGGTGTGGGTCTGCGACGATTGGGTCGTGGGGCCTCAAACATTTATGCAAGGCGTTGAAATGCCAGCTGACGAAGGCCGTATCTTGACGTGGCGCTTGGTAAAAGCCCTGTAGAGTTTTATCTAAGCAGGTCGCCTGTTTTTGCAGATTAGCGTGGCGGCCCAAATCCATAGGTGTGAATGATGTGTCGATTCGATAAATGTAAGCGTGAACCATTGCTGCAGGAAGCAGCTTATCTCGATAGTATTTCCTTTTGGAAAGAGTTTTATGTCGAGCGTGAAGCTGAGCCTTTCCTGAGAATTGAGCGGCCCGAATATGTAGACGCTGAAATGTTGAGCTGGGATTGGTGCTACGAGTCCTTGAACCTGCTCGTTGCACTTTATTCTGGGGGGAAGCCCATCACATCTCTTGAATTTTACGCGGAGCACATGTTCAACCAGTTCCAGCGTCACAAACGCTCTTATCCCGATTTCTCTTTGAAGCTATGGGAGCCCGACGTTTACCAGTTCGCACTTTGGCTGCTGTCCATTGCAGTGCTGCTGGATATGCCTGAACGCATCGAGCAGATCGCCGGTTACATCAGTGAAGACCCGGATCACGGTCAAGACCTGCTGATCCGCCAGCTTTTCACCCGGGTTGGTATCAACCTGCCTGGCCAGGCATTGATTCACTCGCGTCCCTACGCAGAGTTGCTGCAAGCCTTGGACGGCGAACAGGCTGAACAGCAGCAGGCCATGCGCAGCTACTTGAAGAAATGGTACCGAGGCATGCGCAATTGCTATTGGCATGACCTTCACAAAGCCCGAAGCGATGCGGGGTTTTTCGGCTACTGGGCCTTCGAGGCCGGTTTGGTCACGTTGTTATGGGATATCGACGATACGCCTTACCGCGACTTGCCCTATTACCCAAAAGACCTGGTCGATCACGCCCGGCAGCGCCCGGCTCGCCTGGGTTAGCGTGGAGAAGGGCCAATGGCAAGGGGCACCAAAAGCTGTTCGAGCATGGCTAAGCTCGGGCTGATTAGTAGGAGGGTATCAGGTGCATTTTGATCGGGTTAAAAGAGAGCCGCTTCTTCAAGAGAGATTTTATCTGGATGATGTGTCTTATTTGAAGGAAATTTACTTTGAGCGGAGCGCTGAGGAGTATCTGGCTAGGTCGTGGCCGGATTACGTCAATGTGGAAGGAATAAGTTGGGGGTGGTGCTATCAGTCACTTGAATTATTGATTGAATTGTATTCAGGGGGCGAGCCGTTGGAGTCCCTCCAAGTTTATGCTGAGCACATGTTCAACCAGTTCCAGCGTCACAAACGCTCTTATCCCGATTTTTCGTTGAAGCTATGGGAGCCCGACGCTTACCAGTTCGTACTTTGGCTGCTGTCCCTCGCAGTGCTGTTGGATATGCCTGAGCGCATCGAGCAGATCGCCGGTTACATCAGTGACGACCCGGATCACGGCCAAGACCTGCTGATCCGCCAGCTGTTCACCCGAGTCGGCATCAACCTGCCCGGTCAGGCATTGATCCACCCGCGCCCCTACGCAGACTTGCTGCAAGCCTTGAACGGCGAACAGGCCGAACAGCAGCAGGCCATGCGCAGCTACCTGAAGAAATGGTACCGAGGCATGCGCAATTGCTATTGGCATGATCGCCACAAAGCCCGAAGCGATGCCGGCTTTTTCGGCTACTGGGCCTTCGAGGCCGGTTTGGTCACGTTGTTATGGGATATCGACGATACGCCTTACCGCGACTTGCCCTATTACCCCAAAGACCTGGTCGATCACGCCCGGCAGCGCCCGGCTCGCCTGGGTTAGCGTGGAGGAGGGCCAATGGGCCACTTTGACAGCATCAAGCGCGACCCGTGGATGGTCGAGCAGCACTATCGGGCCTCGACCCATGAAAAGGAACAGGAATTCGCCGACCCGGACACCCAGGCCTTGCTGGCCGGCCCCGCCGAGCACAGGCACCACTACCGTGGGCTTAGCCGCGACTGGGCGCACATGGCTTTGGAGCTGGCCATCCAGCGCTACTCCGGTGGCGAGCCGATGGAACTGGTGGAGGCCTATGTCGATTACGCGTTCGCCCAGTTCGCCCGGCATTTTTCGGCGTACCCGGCAGCCAGCGAGCAATTGCGCCCGTGGGTGGCGGATGACTACCGGCTTGCCTTGTGGCTGCTGTCGCTGGCGGTGCTGTGCGGTTACCCCGAGCGCGTCGGCCAACTGCTGGGCTGGCTGAACCAGGACGACGAGCGCAGCCCCGACCTGCTGCTGCATCGGCTGTTCCAGCGCCTGGGCAAGGCATACCCAGGCACTTCGTTGCTTCACCCCGAGCCCTACGCCACGTTGCTGGAGAGCCTCAATCTACGCGGCCCCGCGCAGCAGGACGCACTCATGCGCTACCTCGGCCAGTGGTACGCCAAGGCGCATGGCTGTTACTGGCGCGAGCGCCATGCACGGCCACGTGGTGACCACCTGGGCTACTGGGCATTCGAAGGAGCGTTGATGGCATTTCTATGGTCGGTGCAAGGCGATGCCCTGCAGGGCGCGCCGCAGTTCTACCCGAAGGCACTTGTCGACCGGGCCCATTACCGGCGGCTGGGCAAGCAGTTCCGCGACCCGGAAACCGCCAGGCGCGAGGATGCCCCTGGCTGGCCGTCCGGCACCCCCTGCCCATGGCCCGGTCACTACACCTGCGTCGAACGTGCGCTGGGTGAGCAGGTGTTCATGCACCAGGTACCTTTCCCCGAGATCGATGGCCAGGTCGTGCACTGGCGGCTGTCGAGAACGTTCTGATTGAGGCCGCCGGCACAGTTGCCTGGCGCTTCACATGCCCAAGGAGTCGCAGCAATGCCTGCCATCGTTCTGCTGGGTCACGCCCACCACTGTCCGCTGTGCGGCCCGACCAGCGTCAGCAGCGGTTCCAGCCTGTTCTTCGTCAATGGCAGGGCGGCTGCCAGGGTCGGTGACAGGCTCGGGTGTGGGGCGGTGATCATCAGCGGCTCGGCACTGATGAATGACGACGGCCGGCCGCTGGCCAGGGTCGGCGATGCCACCAGTCATGGCGGCGTACTGGAAAATGGCGATAACGGCTGGTTGCTCGATTGAGCGATGTGGGAGCGGTTCAGCTCCCACCGGGAAGGGACATTATCAGAGGCTGACGGCGTCGCCGTCGGTGCGTGCCTGTGCCAGCAGCAGGTTCAGTTGGGCGACCTGCTGACGCAGCTGGTCACGTTCTTCCTTCAGTTTACGCAGCTCATCACGGCGCACGGAGACATAGAGGGTCTGGGTTGGAGTAGCAGGCATCAAGGTACCCATGAGCACACCTCGCGGTTTTGGCTGGTGACAAGTTAAAGCGTAGACGCTTCACGCGGGGCGCATTCTGAATTCTTTTGCAGGTCTTGGGAACTTTTTTGTTTATCGTGGTCGCGCCGTTCGTCGCTGAACCCACGAGCGGTTCGCTGGACTAACCTGAAGGCTGCACTGTGTTGTCATTCAATTCGCAAGGGGAGCATCGGCTCATGCAACTGGGAATCATCGGGCTGGGCCGCATGGGCGGCAATATCGCAAGGCGCCTGATGCGCGCCGGCCACCGTACCGTGGTGCACGACCGCAGCCGTGAAGCCATCAGCACTCTGGAGGGCGAGGGTGCCCAAGGGGCGCACGACCTCGGGGCGCTGGTGCAGAAGCTCAAGGCACCGCGTGCGGTGTGGGTGATGCTGCCGGCCGGCGAGCCTACCGAGCAGACCATCGCGCAGCTGGCCGAGCTGCTGGAGCCGGGCGATGCGATCATCGACGGCGGCAATACCTTCTACAAGGACGATATGCGCCGGGCGGGCGAGCTGGCCAGGCGCGGGCTGCATTACCTGGACGTGGGCACCTCCGGCGGTGTGTGGGGCCTGGAGCGTGGCTACTGCATGATGATCGGTGGCGAAAAGGACGTTTTCGAGCGCCTGGAGCCGCTGTTCAAGGCGCTGGCCCCGGGCGTGGGTGACATCCCGCGCACCCATGGCCGCAGCGGCGACTACCAGCGCGCCGAGCACGGCTACATCCATGCCGGCCCAGCCGGTGCCGGGCACTACGTGAAAATGGTGCACAACGGTATCGAGTACGGCTTGATGCAGGCCTATGCCGAAGGCTTCGACCTGCTGCGCAGCAAGGGCGGCAACGAACTGCCCGAGGACCAGCGCTTTGACCTGGACGTGGCCGAGATCGCCGAAGTGTGGCGGCGCGGCAGCGTGGTCACCTCGTGGTTGCTCGACCTGACCGCCGATGCCCTGGTGGCCGACCCTCAGCTGGCGCAGTTCAGCGGCTCGGTGTCCGACAGCGGTGAAGGCCGCTGGACCATCGATGCTGCCGTCGAGCAGGCCGTACCGGTGCCGGTGTTGTCCAGTGCCCTGTTCGCCCGCTTCCGCTCGCGCCAGCAGCAGGGCACCTATGGTGACAAGATCCTCTCGGCCATGCGCCTGGGCTTCGGTGGCCACATCGAGAAGAAAGGCGAATGACCAGACAGCACATTCCTGCCGCTCCACCCTGCACCCTGTTCCTGTTCGGCGCCAATGGCGACCTGGTCAAGCGCCTGCTGATGCCGGCGCTGTACAACCTCAGCCGCGACGGCCTGCTGGACCGCAACTTGCGCATTGTCGGCGTCGACCACAACCCGGCCACTGCCGAGCAATTTGCCGAGCGCCTGCATGCGTTCATGGTCGAGCGTGACAAAGGCGGCGAGGGCAGCAGCAAAGGCCTGGACGAGAAACTGTGGGCACGTCTGGCCAAGCGCCTGGACTACCAGACCGGTGACTTCCTCGACCCGGCCACCTACCAGGCCCTCGCCAGGCGCATCGACAAGACCAGCCATGGCAACGCCATCTTCTACCTGGCGACTTCGCCGCGGTTCTTCCCGGAGGTCGCCCTGCGCCTGGGGCAGGCCGGCTTGCTCGACGAATCCGCCGGTGGCTTTCGCCGCGTGGTGGTGGAAAAACCCTTCGGCACCGACCTGGCTAGCGCCGAGGCGCTCAACGCCTGCCTGTTGAAAGTGATGGGCGAGCGGCAGATCTACCGCATCGACCATTACCTGGGCAAGGAGACGGTGCAGAACATTCTGGTCAGCCGTTTCTCCAACGGCCTGTTCGAGTCGTTCTGGAACAACCACTACATCGACCACGTGCAGATCACCGCCGCAGAAACCGTCGGTGTCGAGACCCGCGGTGCTTTCTACGACAGCACCGGGGCGCTGCGCGACATGGTGCCCAACCACCTGTTCCAGTTGCTGGCGATGGTGGCCATGGAGCCCCCGGCGGCGTTCGCCGCCGATGCCGTGCGCAGCGAGAAGGCCAAGGTGATCGGCGCCATTCGCCCGTGGTCGACGAAGATGGCCCTGAAGCATTCCGTGCGCGGCCAGTACCGCGCCGGCAAGCACGGGCGCAAGCAGTTGCCGGGTTACCGCCAGGAGGCCAACGTCGCCCCCGACAGCCAGACCGAGACCTACGTGGCGCTGAAGGTGATGATCGACAACTGGCGCTGGGCCGGGGTGCCGTTCTACCTGCGCACCGGCAAGCGCATGAGCGTGCGCGACACCGAAATCGCCATCTGCTTCAAGCCCGCGCCGTATGCGCAGTTCCGCGAGTCGGAACTGGAGCGGCCCAAGCCCAATTACCTGAAAATCCAGATCCAGCCCAACGAAGGCATGTGGTTCGACCTGCAGGCCAAGCGCCCCGGGCCGGAGCTGGTGATGGAGAACGTGGAACTGGGCTTTGCCTACAAGGACTTCTTCAAGATGACCCCGGCAACCGGCTACGAGACGCTGATCTATGACTGTCTGACCGGTGACCAGACGCTGTTCCAGCGCGCCGACAATATCGAGAACGGCTGGCGGGCGGTGCAGCCGTTCCTAGACGCCTGGGCCCAAGGCGGCGAGGTGCATGAATACCCGGCCGGTGAAGACGGGCCCGAAGCTGGCAATGAACTGCTGGCGCGGGACAAGCGCGAGTGGCACCGGTTGGGGTGAGTTTTCTGTATGGCCTGTGTTGGCCTCTTCGCAGGCAAGCCCGCACAGAGGCTGACACAGGCAACCACACGAAGGAGTCGCAATGCCTGCCAACATCGAAGACTACGCCCTGCTGGGCAACTGCCGCAGCGCTGCGCTGGTCAGCCGTGATGGCTCGCTCGACTGGCTGTGCCTGCCACGCTTCGACGCCCCGGCAGTCTTCGCCGCCTTGCTGGGCAACGAAGAAAATGGCCATTGGCGCCTGGCCCCCAGCGACCCGGTAGAGCACAGCAAGCGTCGCTACCTGGACGATACCCTGGTGCTGGAGACCACCTGGGCCACTGCCACCGGCCGCGCCCGCGTGCTCGACTTCATGCCTCTGGGCGAGGTCAACTCGGTGGTGCGCATCGTCGAAGGCCTGACGGGTGAAACCAACTTCGAGATGGACCTGGTGATGCGCTTCGACTATGGCCGCAGCGTACCCTGGGTGGAGCGGGTGGCACCGCTCACGCTCAGCGCCGTGGCCGGGCCTGATCGCCTGGTGCTGGCGGCGACGGTGGCGCCGCAAGCGCGTGACCACCACACCGTGGCCCGCTTCCGCGTCGCGGCGGGCCAGCGGCAGGTGTTCAGCCTGCGTCACCAGCCATCGCACCTGCCGGTGCAAGCGGACTGCGACATCGACGATGCCCTGAAAGACACCATCGACCAGTGGCAGACCTTCGCGGCCCGCTGCCCCGAGGTCGGCGCCTACAGTGCCCTGGTGCGCCGCTCGCTGCTGACTCTCAAGGCCATGACCTACGCCCCCACCGGCGGCATCGTCGCCGCGGTCACCACCTCGCTGCCTGAGCGCGTCGGCCACGAACGCAACTGGGACTACCGGTTCTGCTGGCTGCGCGACGCCACCATGACCCTGCTGGCGTTCATGAACCTGGGCTACTTTGACGAAGCCCAGGCCTGGCGTGAATGGCTGCTGCGCTCGGTGGCCGGCAACCCCGAACAGATGCAGATCATGTATGGCCTGGCCGGTGAGCGCGACCTGCAGGAATACACCCTGCCGTGGCTGGCCGGCTATGAGCATTCGCAGCCGGTGCGCGTGGGCAATGCGGCCTCGACGCAGACCCAGCTCGACATCTATGGTGAGCTCGCCGATGCCATGGCCCAGGCAATCAACGGCGGCTTGCCACGCCACCCGCGCAGCGCCGCCATCGCCCGGCTGATCCTGCCTTACCTCGAGCGCATCTGGCGCGAGCCGGACGAAGGCATCTGGGAAGTGCGCGGTGGCCGCCAGCAGTTCGTGCATTCCAAGGTCATGGCCTGGGTGGCCTTCGACCGTGCCGCGGGGCTAGCCGACACCACCGAGGAGGGCCGCGAGCGTGGCCAGCATTATCGCCAGGTGGCTGACCAGATTCGCCGCGAAGTCTGCGAGCAGGGCCTGGACGCCAGCGGCCAGTTTTTCGTCCAGGCCTATGGTTCGAGCGAAATGGATGCCAGCTTGTTGCAGATCGCCCTGACCGGCTTCCTGCCGGTGGATGACCCGCGCTTCTTGCGCACCCTGGAGCAGATCGAACAGCGCCTGCTGAAGCATGGCCTGCTGCTGCGCTACGACAGCGACAGTTGCAGCGATGGCCTCACGCCCGGCGAGGGCACCTTCCTGGTGTGTTCGTTCTGGCTGGCCGACGTGTATGTGCTGCTGGGCCGCCAGGCCGAGGCCCAGGCCCTGTACCAACGCCTGACCGGCCTGTGCAACGACCTCGGCCTGCTGGCCGAGCAGTACGACCCGGTCGGCCAGCGCATGCTCGGCAACTTCCCCCAGGCATTCAGCCATATCGGCATCATCAACACCGCGCTCAACCTGCACCGGGCACAGTGCCCGGTACGGGACCGGGCGACCCGGCGTTGAACCTGCATGGGGCGGCTGGCATGCAGCTGCCGGGCGTCTAGAGCAAACCCCAACTTTTCAGAAAGAACCGCGTCATACCGGCAAAAGGGCGGTCTGCATCGGCCTGGGTTCGTATGCGCAGCAAGAACTCACGCTGGCGCTCGGCAGCAAAGTCACCTTCCTGAAAAAGTAATACCAGCGTCTCCAGGGTTTCGTAGGTATTCCAGCGCAGGCGCAGCAATTCCTGGCGGTTCAACCCGAGCACGTCCTCCGCAGCCTTCACCGCCCTGCTGGATTGACTGGATCCGGTTACGGCGACCAACCAGACTTCGCGTGTTTCCGCGATGGCTTTCCAGGCAAAGAACTGTTCCGGGTCGGCGACGTAGGGGTTGATGAGCTCAGCGTCCTCCTGCGCGTAGAGTTGGGCCACTGCCGCATCCGTGGTGGTGACTGGATCGGGGCAAATAGTCTGCAACAAGGATTTCAGCTCTGCGCCGTCGCTGGGAAGGGTCAACGGCACTGCCGGCGGCGCGAGCCTTGGGCCCTGCACCGGAAACGTATCGCCTTTATAGGTCTGGTTGCAGATCTGGCAGCTGAACGTGTAGTTGTCGTAGCAATACGCCAGCCACCAGTACTGGCTTTTGGGGCGGAAGTGTTCGACGTCGCCATGCGCTACCACGGCAGTGTGCGCTTCACAGTAGATGCACTTGTTGTAGGACTCGACCTTGAGTTGCGGCTTGGCGCGGCCCCAGACCTGACGTTTCTTGGGCCTGAAGTTGACCGTTCCGGTATGGCCGTCGTCCTGGTAGTACTGCACCAGGTTGTTGAGTTTGGTTTCCAGTTGAGTCCCGGTGAAGCCCTTTAGTTTTACGGCGGAGCGAGTGCGCGAGACCTTGATCATGGCTCGCTCTCTAGGTTTTTGGTGATGGCGGTGAGTTTGTCTGGCGATACCCTGGTTTTGCGCTTGTTCTTGAGCAATGAAGATTTGAGGCTGCGGATCAACTCGGCTTGCTCTTTTGCATAGTGCGGCATGACGTCCCACTCTGGGGCTTCGTTCAGGACTGTCTGCAGCGCTTTCAACTGCGCGGCTTCTTGCTTGTTGAGCGAGTCTTTGAGGCAAAGTGCTCTGACTGCGTTGCGAGCCTTTTCGATTTCGACTGATTCCAGCGAGTCCAAGCCGAACATAGGGCTCATCAGCAGTTGATGGAGCATCATCTTGCGCGGTTCGCCGATGAACGGCACCAGGGTAGGTGTCGCCTCTGCACCCTCCCGTCTGATGACATAGAGTTCACCTTCGCCGCTCTGCTGTGCCGTGAGCGCCGAGTGCGTGGTAGCGATGAACTGGAAGTTCGGCAGGGTGCTGGAGAGAAACTCGACCAGATGACGCCGCCACACCGGATGCAGGTGCAGATCGATTTCGTCGATCAGCAGCACCCCGCGTGTGCTGAGGGGGTTCTTGCGGTCGGGAAAGGTTTCGGTGATCCGGTACAGCAGGTCGCCACACCAGGCGGCCATGTTCTGGTAACCATCGGAAAGCTGGTTGAGTGGTATTTCGCCATCTACCGTGTTGAAAATGATCTGCCGCGTGGCCCGGTCGATTCGCGAGAACTGCATGCCGGGCAGGAGCTTGTCCAGCGCTTCGTTGACCGCGCCCATCATCGACGGCAGGCCTTTCCGGTAATCGAGGTCCATCACCCACTGTTCAAGTGACACCAGGCTCGCGTCTGGCGAAAACATCGTCGCCATACCTTGCGCCCTTGGTACGCGTGAGCGCTCATCGGGGAACGTGGAGCGCATGCTGACCACCGGTGGCCGACGGGAAACACCGTATGCCAGCACAAAGTAGTTACGATCGGCTTTGGCAATCGCGGCATCCAGCGCTTCCAGTAAGGCATGGTTGTTGGCGAAGATCTTGCGGATTCCGTCACCACGGTTGATTTCCAGCGCAATCTCTCGGGTTTCGCCCTTGGCGGTAACCAGCGTTCCTTCAATACGGCATTTCTTCGCGCCATTCCTGATCCACGCATCAGGGTCGCCGAGCAGTTCAGGAAGGGCATCGCTGCCTGCGAGAAGCAATGCAATCGCTCGCAGCACCGAGCTTTTGCCGCAGCCGTTTTCTCCGAGGAGCAAGGTCCAGCGACGCGTTCCGCCGGCACTGGCATGGAAGTCCAGGTCCAGGGACTTGATCGAACGGACATCGCGCAACGCGATTCGCACCAGATACATCGTGAGGTCCTTCCAGTTCCGTAAGCGTATCAGTCATCTTCATAGGCGACTGGCTATTGCCGAGGGGGCTTGGGCAATGATCAAGGTCATGCCTGTCAGCAACAAGGTGGCGCACATTTTAGCAGTTGCGAGAAACTACCCGAACCGAGTATCAAGGCTTTTCACACAGAGCCTGACGCAAACACCATTCGGCACGGAGCACACATGGGTATTCGCGGTACAGATCGGCAGATCGACAACATCGAGTTCAATGTAAGCGACATTGCACGGAGCAAGGCATTCTATGGCAGCGTGTTCGGCTGGGCCTTCACCGACTACGGGCCAAGCTACACCGAGTTCAGCGATGGGCGCTTGACGGGTGGTTTTACCACCGGCGAGCCGGTGCGCCCCGGTGGGCCATTGGTGATCCTCCATGCCGACGACCTCGAAGCCACGCAGCAACGGGTAGAGGCGGCCGGGGCACGCATCAGCCGGGCGACCTTCGCCTTCCCCGGCGGGCGGCGTTTCCACTTCATCGACCCGGACGGCTACGAACTGGCGGTGTGGACGGCGCAAGCCTGATGGCCAACCACAAGATCGAAATCCGCCGGCGCAATATCGGCAAGATCCTGCAGGCGGCGGAAAAGGTATTCGCCGAAAAGGGCTATGGCGCCACCTCCATGGGCGATATCGCCGAGCAGGCCGAGTTGCCGCGTTCCAACCTGCATTATTACTTCAGCACCAAGGACGACCTGTTCCGCGCGGTGTTGCAGGATCTGCTGGAGGTGTGGAAACAGGACGCGCTGTGCTTCGAGAATTTCGACGACCCGCGTGTGGTACTGACCAGCTATATCCGCGCCAAAATGGGCCATTCGCGCTCACGGCCGCTGGGTTCGAAAATCTGGGCCGAGGAGATGCTGCACGGTGCGCCGGTGCTGGGAGCCGACCTGGCGGAAAGCCTGGTGCCTTGGGCCAGGCTCAAGGAGGCCAAGATCCGTCGCTGGGTGGAGGAGGGGCGCATCCTGGCGGTGGAACCTTCGGCGCTGTTGTACATGATCTGGGCGTCGACCCAGCACTATGCCGACTTTGGTTACCAGGTCGAGCTGCTCAATGGTGGCGAGGCGTTGTCGGACATGGCGTTCGAGAATGCGGTGCAGACGGTGACCTGCGTGATTCTGCGGGGGATCGGGCTGGAGCCTTGATTGGCAAAGCCTGGTTTGCGCGAGACGGTGTAGGAGCGGCCTCGTGTCGCGAAAGGGCCGCAGAGCGGCCCGTCGATTCACCCATCGATAGATGAATGCGGGGCCGCTGCGCGGCCCTTTCGCGACGCAAGGCCGCTCCTACAGGTACGGCGCCAACTGTAGGAGCGGATTTATCCGCGATGCAGGCGACGCGTTGGCTGGCACCGGCTATGCCGGTGATCGCGGCTGAAGCCGCTCCCACACTGATTGCGTCAGTCAGTAGTGCCGCTTCAACTGGCCTCGCGGTAGGGGTTGCGCGGGTCCTGCGTCCAGTTCAGGTACGGCTTGCCGGTCTCCTGCGCGACCATTTCGATGCAGCCTTCCACCGGGCAGGTGATCTGGCACAGGTTACAGCCGACGCATTCCTCTTCCACCACGCTGTAAGCATGCGTGCCATCCGCCTTCAGCGTGCTGGCAATGGCCTGGTGCGAGGTGTCCTCGCAGGCGATGTGGCAGCGCCCGCAACCAATGCACGCCTGCTGGTCGATGTGCGCCACCGACTTGTAGTTCATGTCCAGGTACTTCCAGTCGGTGGTATGCGCCACCGCTTGGCCACGGAACGCTTCGAGGTTGCGATGCCCATGCTGGTCCATCCAGCGTGCCAGGCCATCCTTCATGTCTTCGACGATACGGAAGCCATGCAGCATCGCCGCCGTGCACACCTGCACGGCACCACTGCCCAGGGCGATGAATTCGGCGGCATCGCGCCAGTTGCCGATGCCGCCGATGCCGCAGATCGGCAAACCACGGGTTTGCGCGTCGCGGGCGATTTCCGCCACCATGTTCAGGGCGATCGGCTTGACTGCCGAACCGCAGTAGCCACCATGGGTGCTCTGGTCGCCGACGATGGGGTGGGCGACCATGCGCTCCAGGTCGACACTGGTGATGGAGTTGATGGTGTTGATCAACGACACCGCATCGGCGCCGCCACGGTGCGCGGCGCGGGCTGACTGGCGGATGTCGGTGATATTCGGCGTGAGCTTGACGATCACTGGCAGCGCGCTATACGTCTTGCACCAGCGGGTGACCATCTCCACGTACTCCGGCACCTGGCCCACCGCCGCGCCCATGCCACGTTCCGGCATGCCGTGCGGGCAGCCGAAGTTCAGCTCGATGCCATCAGCGCCGGTGGCTTCCACCAGCGGCAGGATGAACTTCCATGACTCTTCCACGCACGGCACCATCAGCGACACGATCAGCGCGCGGTCGGGCCAGTCCTTCTTCACCTGGGTGATTTCGCGCAGGTTGATCTCGAGCGAACGGTCGGTGATCAGTTCGATGTTGTTGATGCCCTGCACTTGGCGATTCGGGCCATAGTGCGCCGAATAGCGCGACGATACGTTGACCGCCGCCGGGTCCTCGCCGAGGGTCTTCCACACCACGCCGCCCCAACCGGCCTCGAAGGCACGCACCACGTTGTAGGCCTTGTCGGTTGGCGGCGCGGAGGCCAGCCAGAAAGGGTTGGGTGCCTTGATACCGGCAAATTCGATCGACAGGTCGGCCATTTACGCTGCCTCCACATTGAGCATGAGTCGGGCATGGATGGCTTCGGCGGCCAGCTTGCCATGTTGCACGGCCTGGACGGTCAGGTCCTGGCCCAGGGCGGTGCAGTCGCCACCGGCGTAGATGCCCGGCAGGCTGGTCTGCATGTTTGCATCGACCCGAATGCGCTCGCCGTCGCGGGCCAGTTGTGCTGCCAGCGGGTCGCCGAGGCTGCTGTCGTCGAAGCGCTGGCCGATGGCCTTGAAGATGGCGTCGGCGGCCAGCTCGAAGGTTTCGCCGGTGTCGCGCAGGCGACCGTCAGCCAGCTCGGTGCGGGCAAAGCGCATGCCGCGCAGCTTGCCGCTGTCGTCGAGCAGCACGGCATCGGGGCGGGCCCAGGTGTGCAGGCGTACCTGGTTGGCCTTGGCAATGTCCTGTTCATGGCCGGTGGCGCCCATGTCGGCGTGGCCGCGACGGTACACCAGGTTGACGTCGCGGGCGCCCAGGCGGCTCATCTGTACCGCCATGTCGATCGCGGTGTTGCCGGCACCGATCACCAGGCAGCGGTCGGCTAGTGGCAGTTGGCTCAGGTCATCGGCCTGGCGCAGTTCGCGGATGTATTCGGTGGCGGCGAGCAGGCCGGGGGCTTGTTCCGCGGCCAGGCCCAGCTCGCGCACGGCATTCAGGCCGAGGCCGAGGAACACCGCGTCATACTGGTCGCGCAGCTCGCCCAGGCTGAGGTTGCCACCCAGGCGCTGGCCATGCCGTATCTCGATGCCGCCGATGCCCAGCAAAAACTCCACTTCACGCTGGGCGAAGTCATCCACCAGCTTGTAGCGGGCGATACCGTACTCGTTCAGGCCACCGGCCTTGGCGCAGGCTTCGAACACCACCACGTCATGCCCGTGCATGGCCAGGCGATGGGCGCAGGCCAGCCCGGCCGGGCCGGCACCGACCACGGCGATGCGCTTGCCGGTGGCCGGCGAGCGCTGGAACGGGTGCGCAGTGAAATGCGCATTGTCCAGGGCATAGCGCTGCAGCTGGCCGATCAGCACCGGTGCGCATTCCTCGGCATTGTTGCGCACGCAGGCTTGCTGGCAGAGGATTTCGGTGGGGCAGACGCGGGCGCAGCTGCCGCCGAGGATGTTGGCCGAAAGGATGCGTTCGGCGGCGCCTTGCAGGTTGTCGTCGCTGATGCGGTGGATGAACGACGGGATGTCGATTTCGCTGGGGCAGGCGTTGACGCAGGGGGCGTCGTAACAGTACAGGCAACGCGCACTTTCGACCGCGGCCTGGCGAGCAGTGAGGGGTGGGGCCAGGTCGCTGAAGCGCTCGGCCAACTGGTCGGCGCCGGCCCGGGGGCGCGGCAAGTGGTTCAGGGCGTCGATCACGGTTGTAGCCTCTCTATTTTTTTGGATGCAGGCAACAAGGATTGCGGTGGTTGTCGGGGCCGCTGCGCAGCCCAATGGCCTCAGCGTTGAACCGGCGTCGGCCGCTGCACTTCGGCCCTGCGCCCGAGCACCTCGTACACCGACGGATACGCCGGCCGTTCCACATAGCGCCCCGCGCCCGCTTCTGCGCGCAGGTCGCCATCGGCCCAGCGCAGCTTGCCCTGGCTGATGGTGTGGCTGGGAATGCCGCGCACCGTGCGGCCTTCGAAGATGTTGAAGTCCACCTGCTGGTGGTGGGTCTTGGCCGAGATGGTGCGGGTACCTTGCGGGTCCCACAGCACCAGGTCGGCATCGGCACCCACGCGGATGGCGCCCTTGCGCGGGAACAGGTTGAAGATCTTTGCCGTGTTGGTGGAGGTCAGTGCGACGAATTCATGCATCGACAGGCGCCCACTGTTGACACCGGCATCCCACAGCACTGCCATGCGGTCCTCGATGCCGGCCGTGCCATTGGGAATCCGGCTGAAGTCATCGCGGCCCATGGCTTTCTGCTCGGCGCAGAAGCAGCAGTGGTCGGTAGCGGTGGTGTGCAGGTTGCCCGCCTGCAGGCCGCGCCACAGCGCTTCCTGATGTTCACGCGGGCGGAACGGCGGGCTCATCACGTAGCCTGCTGCGGTGGCCCAGTCCGGGTCACGGTAGACGCTGTCATCCAGCAGCAGGTGGCCGGGCAGCACCTCGCCGTACACCGGCTGGCCCTTGCCGCGGGCATAGGCGATTTCATCCAGCGCTTCGCGGCTGGAAACGTGCACCAGGTACAGCGGCGTACCGAGGGTCTCGGCAATGCGGATGGCGCGGCTGGCGGCCTCGCCCTCGACTTGCGAGGGGCGCGACAACGGGTGCGCTTCCGGCCCGGTCAGGCCCTGGGCCAGCAGCTTTTTCTGCAGGTGGTACACCAGTTCGCCGTTCTCGGCATGCACGGTGGGCACCGCACCGAGTTGCAGGCAGCGTTCGAAGCTGGCCACCAGGGTATCGTCGGCAGCCATGATGGCGTTCTTGTAGGCCATGAAGTGCTTGAAGCTGTTCACTCCATGCCTGGCGACCAGCTCGCCCATTTCTTCCGCCACCTGCTCGCTCCACCAGGTGATGGCGACGTGGAAGCCATAGTCGCTGGCGCTTTTCTGCGCCCAGCCACGCCAGGTGTGGTAGGCCTCCAGCAATGATTGCTGCGGGTTGGGGATGACGAAGTCGATGATCGAGGTGGTGCCCCCGGCCAGGCCGGCGGCGGTGCCGCTGAAGAAGTCCTCGCTGGCCACGGTGCCCATGAACGGCAATTGCATGTGCGTGTGCGGGTCGATACCGCCGGGCATCAGGTAACGGCCGCCGCCGTCGAGGATCTCGCAGCCGGTGGGCGGTTCGAGGTTCTGACCGATGGCGCGGATCAGGCCATCGGCACACAGGACATCGGCGGGGTAGCTTTCTTCGTGGGTGACCACGGTGGCGCCACGGATCAACAGGGACATGCCGTCTTCCTCGCAGGCTGACCGGTCTGGGCCGGTTCTTGGAATTGTCAGGGGCAGGTGTGCAGGACGGTCAATCCTGTCATACCTGACAAGAATCGAGGCTAGATGCTGATCCGGTATTCAGCAAGAAAATTTTCCTATTAAATTTATGGTTTTTAAATTGTTGAAAATCAAAGATTAATTTATTTCGAGGTGCTGAAATCGGGGTTTTCGGCAACGTTGACTAACTTGACAAGATGAAAATCTGGTCGAGATTTGCAAGCACATAACGCGTGTACTCCGGCCGTCGCTTCAAGCCGATGAGCAAAGAACTAAAAGAACATCTGGAGAAAGCCCCATGCAGCAGAGCAGATCGGAAGTGGTCGAGCAGGGTGGCCTGTTCGAGCTGTCCGAGGGCAGCGACGTCCTCGACAGCCCACGCTACAACCACGACATCGCCCCGACCAAGGTGCACCAGCGCACCTGGAACAAATGGCACATCACCGCCCTGTGGGTGGGCATGTCCATCTGCGTCCCCACCTACACCCTCGGCGGCGTGCTCACCGCCTACTTCGGCCTCAGCGTGGGCGAGGCCTTGCTGGCGATCCTGCTGGCCAACCTGATCGTGCTGGTCCCGCTCACCCTCAACGCCTTTCCCGGCACCAAGTACGGCATCCCGTTCCCGGTGCTGCTGCGCTCGTCGTTCGGCATCCTCGGCTCCAACGTACCGTGCCTGATCCGCGCGGTGGTCGCCTGTGGCTGGTTCGGCATCCAGACCCTGTTCGGTGGCTTGGCGATTCACCTGTTCCTCGGCTCGGTGTTCGACGGCTGGAAGGCCTTGGGCGGTACCGGCGAGGTGATCGGCTTCATGATGTTCTGGTGCCTGAACCTGTGGGTGGTGCTGCGCGGTGCCGAGTCGATCAAGTGGCTGGAAACGCTGTCGGCACCGCTGCTGGTGGCGGTGGGCGTCGGCCTGCTGTTGTGGGCCCTGCCACACATGTCGATGACCGAGTTGCTGGCCCAGCCGGCCAAGCGCCCGGCCGACGCGAGCGTGCTCGGCTACTTCTGCGCCGGGCTCACCGCCATGGTCGGCTTCTGGGCCACGCTGTCGCTGAACATCCCCGACTTCAGCCGTTACGCCCGCAGCCAGAAGGACCAGATTCTCGGGCAGATCTTCGGCCTGCCGCTGACCATGTTCCTGTTCGCCGCCCTGGGCGTGGTGCTGACCGCCGCCTCGGCATCCCTGGTAGGCGAGACCGTGGCCGACCCGGTCAGCCTGATCGGCAAGATCCACAGCCCGTTCTGGGTGGCCCTGGCCATGGCCTTGATCGTCATCGCCACATTGTCGACCAACACCGCGGCGAACATCGTGTCGCCGACCAACGACTTCCAGAACATCGCCCCGCGCCTGATCGGGCGCAGCCGCGCGGTGTGGCTGACGGGCTTCATCGGCCTGGCGCTGATGGGCCATGAGTTGCTCAAGAAGCTGGGCTGGATCGTCTCCGACCTGAGCCTGGAGAGCGTGTACTCCAACTGGTTGCTGGGCTATTCCAGCCTGCTTGGGCCGATCGCCGGGATCATGGTGGTGGACTACTTCCTGATCCGCCGACAACAGCTGGACCTGGCCGGGTTGTACCGCGACGACGTGTATCCGGCGTGGAACTGGGCCGGTTTTGCCGCCTTTGCGTTGCCGGTTGCGTTGACGCTGATGGCCATCGGCAACAGCGGCTTCAGCTGGTTCTACGACTATGGCTGGTTCACCGGCTCGCTGCTGGGAGGGGGGCTGTACTACCTGTTCGCCGGGGTGCTGGCGCGCAGCCCGGCGCAGGTGGCCAAGCCTTTGCCTTGAGCCCGCTGCTTCGCGGAAGAGGCCGGCACTGACAACAACAAAGCCTGAAGGAGAAACCCGTGACCCCCGTCCAAGAGATCCTCGACACCAGCGCCCGGCATATCGACAGCGCCCGCCTGTGGCAATCGCTGATGGACCTGGCGCGCCTCGGTGCCACTGCCAAGGGCGGTGTCTGCCGCCTGGCCCTGACCGACCTCGACCGCCAGGCCCGCGACCTGTTCGTGCAATGGTGCGAAGCCGCCGGCTGTACGGTGAGCATCGACGCGGTCGGTAATATCTTCGCCCGGCGCCCGGGGCGTAACCCCAAGCTGCCGCCGGTGATGACCGGCAGCCATATCGATACCCAGCCCACCGGCGGCAAGTTCGATGGCTGCTTCGGGGTCATGGCAGGGCTGGAGGTGATTCGCACCCTCAACGACCTGGGCGTGGACACCGAAGCACCACTGGAAGTGGTGGTCTGGACCAACGAGGAAGGCTCGCGCTTTGCCCCGTGCATGATGGGCTCAGGCGTGTTCGCCGGCAAGTTCACCCTGGAGGAAACCCTGGCCAAGCGTGATGCCCAGGGCGTCAGTGTCGGCGAGGCGCTGGACGCCATCGGCTACGCCGGCCCGCGTGCGGTGCAGGGCCACCCGGTGGGGGCCTATTTCGAAGCGCACATCGAGCAAGGGCCAATCCTCGAAGACCAGGCCAGGACCATCGGCGTGGTGCTGGGTGCCCTTGGCCAGAAATGGTTCGACCTGACCCTGCGCGGTGTCGAAGCCCATGCCGGCCCGACCCCCATGCACCTGCGCAAGGACGCTCTGGTCGGCGCCGCCGCCGTGGTCGAAGCGGTCAATCGCACCGCCCTCGGCCACCAGCCGCATGCCTGTGGCACGGTGGGTTGCCTGCAGGCCTACCCCGGCTCGCGCAACGTGATCCCCGGCGAAGTACGCATGACCCTGGACTTCCGCCACCTGGAAGGTGAGCAACTGGATGCGATGATCAGCGAAGTGCGTGCGGTGATCGAGGCGACCTGTGCCAGGCACGGCTTGAGCCACACGCTGGTGCCGACGGCGGACTTCCCGGCGTTGTACTTCGACAAAGGCTGTGTCGATGCCGTGCGTGCGTCGGCCGAGGCGCTGGGCTTGCCGCACATGGATATTGTCAGCGGGGCAGGGCACGACGCGATCTTCCTTGCCGAAATGGGCCCGGCGGGGATGATTTTCGTGCCCTGCGAGAACGGCATCAGCCATAACGAAATCGAGAACGCCACACCCGAGGACCTGGCCGCAGGCTGCGCGGTGTTGCTGCGCGCGATGCTGGCGGCCTCGGCGGCGATTGCCAATGGGCGGCTGGCGGCCTAGAGCCGTCAGTTGCAGCAGCGGCCTTGGGTAAGATCTGCCTGAAACGCCTATCCGGTGGGTTCGAGGCAGCCCTCCCGCCCGATGTGATAGCGCTGCAGGTCCTGCGCCAGGGTCAGGTGCCCGCTGTAATGGGCAGCGGCTTCGTCACGTATATCGACAATGCTCGGGCTGCGCCGTGGGTCCGGCTGGTAGCGGGCGCTGAAGTGGGTGAGCACCAGGTTGCGCACGCCAGCCGCTTCGGCAAAGCGCGCCACCGCTGCGGCGGTGCTGTGGCCGAAGGTGACCCCGGTACGTGCGACCACTGGCTGGGTGAACGTGGCTTCGTGCACCAGCACGTCCGCGCCCCTGGCAGCGTCGGCCAGCAGTTCCGGGTTGTCGTTGTCGCCGCATACGATCACGCGCCGTGGCGGTCGGGATGGGCGCAAGTAATCCCGGCCGTGCAGCATTCGTCCGCCGTGCTCCACCACCAGGCCCTTGACCAGCTCGCCCCACAGCGGCCCGCGCGGGACGCCTTCGGCTTCCAGGCGCGCGATATCCAGGCGCGGTTCGGGGTTGAGTTCGGTGAACACGAAAGCGACGCTCGGGACCCGGTGCGACAGCTGCACGGTAGTGACGTGCATCGCCTCACTGTGCCATTCCAGCAGGTCCTCCACGGCCAGCAGGCGCAGTTCGAACGGCAGGAAGGTGTCGCTGGCCGCCAGCCCCTGACGGACCCATTCGTGCAGGGCAACGGGCAGCACCAGATCGAGCGGCTGGGTGCGTCCGCTCATGCCGGCGCTGGCCAGCAGGCCCGGCAGGCCGAAGCAGTGGTCGCCATGTACATGGGTGATGAAGATCGCCCGCAGGTCGCGGATCGAAAGCGGTGTATGCAGCAGCCGGTGCTGGGTGCCTTCGCCGCAGTCGACCAAATACCAGTGGCTGCCCGTGGCTTCGATCACGGCCGTGGCGCTGACGTTGCGTGCCTTGGTGGGCACCCCGGCGGAGGTGCCGAGGAACAGCAGGTCCATTACAACTCCTTGGTGACGCCCGGGCCCGGCTGGCCGAGCCGTCCTGTGGTTTCAGGGGCGCGCTTCGGCATCTGCCTGGCGCCAGATCAGCTCGCTGGTGTCGTAGCCCTGCTCCCGAGCGATATCCAGCAGCTGCTCGCGTGTCTGGTCGGGGATGGCCGGCGTGCGCGAGAGCAGCCACAGGTACTCGCGGTTGGGGTGGCCGACCAGGGCCACGCGGTAATCCTTGTCGTGGTACAGCACCCAGTATTCGCCTTTGGTCAGGCCGGGTGCCAGGCGGCTGAACCAGTTGTCGAAGCGCACCCAGAGTTTGTCGGTACTGCCCGGTTGCTGGGCTTCGGCGATGCCCCTGGCTTCATTCCACTGGCCGTCCTTTTCCCGGCAGCGGTTGGTCACGTCGACGCGGCCGTCGGCCCGCAGGCCATAGTGCGCCTCGGACTGCACGCAGTTGCGCTGGAAGAACATCGGCAACCGCGCCAGTTCGTACCAGGTGCCCTGGTAGCGTTGCAGGTCAACCTGCTGGGTATGCGGCGGCGCCGGGTGGTCGTTGCCGGCGCAGCCGAGCAGGGCCAGGCTCAGGCAGGAAAGCAGCAGTGGGGTGCGTAACGCCATGTCGACCTCCTTGCGATGGATAGGGCTTACCTGTGTTTCGATGCGGACGCGCGGCAAAAGTTGTACGGCATTGCGCTTTTCAGCATGAACCGGCCAGTCGAATGCCAGGCAGCAGAATCGACAGGGCCGGTGCAGCTACGTTACAGCCAGTAGGTCACCGCCCACCAGCCCAGCCCACCCATGACTACGGTGTAGGGCAGGGCCATCCATACCATGCGCCCATACGACAGCCGGATCAGCGGCGCGATCGCCGAGGTCAGCAGGAACAGGAACGCAGCCTGCCCGTTCGGGGTCGCCACGCTGGGCAGGTTGGTACCGGTGTTGATCGCCACCGCCAGGGTCTCGAAATGCTCGCGGCTCATGCCGCCATTGACAAATGCCTGCTTCACTTCGGTGATGTAGATGGTGGCGACGAACACGTTGTCGCTGATCGCTGAAAGCAAGCCGTTTGCCAGGTACAGCATGCCTGGCTGCTGTTCGGCCGGCAGGGCCAGTACCCAGGCAATCAGCGGGCTGAACAGCTGCTGCTGGTGGATCACCGCCACAACGGCGAAGAACACCACCAGCAACGCGGTGAACGGCATGGCGTCCTGGAAGGCGCGGCCCAGGCGGTGTTCATCGGTGATACCGGTGAACGCGGTGATCAGCACGATCACCATCAGGCCGATCAGGCCGACCTCGGCAACGTGCAACCCCAGGCAGACGATCAGGATCAGCGCGGCGAAGCCTTGCACCCACAGCGCGATGCGCTGGGCGGGGGTGCGTGCGGCATCGTCCTCGGCGGCGTAGGCGGCCAGCACCTGGCGCACCGGCTCGGGCAGCAATGTGCCGTAACCGAACAGGCGCAGCTTCTCCAGCAGCACGCAGGTCAGCAGGCCGGCAGCCAGTACCGGTAGCGATACCGGCGCTACCTTGAGGAAGAAATCGGCAAAATGCCAGCCCATTTCGTGGCCGATCAGCAGGTTCTGCGGCTCGCCCACCAGGGTGCAGACACCGCCCAGGGCAGTTCCGACCGCGCCATGCATCAACAGGCTGCGCAGGAAGGCACGGAACTGGTCGAGGTCTTCACGGTGCAGTGCCGCGACCTGCTGGTCACTGTCCAGCGCAACGTCCTCGCGTGGGTTGGCCCCGGAGGCAACACGGTGGTACACCGCATAGAAGCCGACCGCGGCGCTGATGATCACGGCGGTCACGGTAAGTGCGTCGAGAAACGCCGAAAGAAAGGCCGACAGCACGCAGAACAGCAACGCCAGGATGGCCTTCGAACGCACCCCGAGCAAAATGCGCGAGAACAGGAACAGCAGCAGTTCCTTCATGAAGTGGATGCCTGCGACCATGAACATCAGCAGCAGGATGACCGGGAAGTTGTGCTGCAGCTCTTCGTACAGGGACTGCGGGGTGGTCATCTGCAACAGCAGTGCTTCGACCAGCAGCAGCCCGCCGGGCATCAGCGGGTAGCATTTCAGGGCCATGCCCAGGGTGAAGATGAACTCGAGCACCAGCGCCCAGCCGGCGGCTACAGGGCCAAGGGTGGCCAGCAGCAGCGGGTTGAGTACCAGGAACAGGCAGATGACCGCCTTGTACCAAAGCGGCGACTGGCCCAGGAAGCTGTGGGCGAGGGCGCCAGTCAGGGAGCGCGACATGAATTTGTATCCTTATGATTCGGCGATGGCGAACGGTGCCGGATCGGCGCGTCTTAGGCAAGGCATACAGTCCCGTTTTTGGCACAAGTACGGCCATCGGGCTGGGTTACCATCCGTGGCATGAACCTTTCACCTTCAGGAGTGCCGCCCGTGACCGAGTACAGCGCATTCAAGGTCGAACTGACCGACAACATTGCCCATGTCCAGATCAACCGCCCGGAAAAGGTCAACGCGATGAACGCCGCCTTTTGGGAAGAGATCATCGATATCTTCCAGTGGGTCGACGATACCGACGCGGTGCGGGTAGTGGTGCTCAGCGGCGCCGGCAAGCATTTTTCCGCCGGCATCGACCTGATGATGCTGGCCTCGCTGGCCGGGCAGATGGGCAAGGACGTCGGCCGCAACGCGCGCTTCCTGCGCAGTACCATCCTGCGCCTGCAAGCGTCGTTCAATGCCGTGGACAAGTGCCGCAAGCCGGTACTGGCCGCTGTGCAAGGCTATTGCATCGGCGGTGCCATCGACCTCATCTCGGCCTGCGACATGCGTTACTGCAGTGCCGACGCGCAATTCTCGATCAAGGAGATCGACATGGGCATGGCTGCCGATGTCGGCACACTGCAACGTTTGCCTCGTATCATCGGTGACGGCATGATGCGTGAGCTGGCCTTCACCGGGCGCAATGTCGAGGCTGCCGAGGCGCTGCGCATTGGCCTGGTCAACCGGGTCTATGATGACCAGGCCGCGTTGCTGGACGGGGTCTTTGCCCTCGCCGGCGAGATTGCCGCAAAATCACCGATCGCCGTGGCCGGCACCAAGGAGATGCTCAGCTACATGCGTGACCATCGCATCGACGATGGCCTGGAATACATCGCCACCTGGAACGCCGCGATGCTGCAGTCCGAAGACCTGCGCGTGGCCGTGGCGGCGCACATGAGCAAACAGAAACCGACGTTCGCCGACTGACCGGGCCGGGGGACGCGCAGTAAAGGATCCCCGACATGTCAGCACGCTGGACTACTGCAGTACTCGACCCGCAGATCACCGGGGGCCTGGCGGTGGCCCGCAGCCCGGAAGGGTTCCTGGTGGACGCCAACGGCGCGCTATTCTCCCGCGACTGGCTCAAGCGCCAGGACCTGGATGTGCTGTGCGAGCATGGCATCGGCCACTTCGATGGCCAGCCGGTGTTCCTGCTGGAGTTACGCAGCGCCAGCGAGATGCCTGGTTGTGCCTGGCGTGGCCTGCGCGCGTTCATGCTCGAAGGCGACTTCGACACCTACAAGGTGCTGGGCTACGCCGCCCAGATCGGCACCTGGGCGCGTGAGCACCGCTTCTGCGGCAGCTGCGGCCAGGCGATGACGCAGATCCGCTGGGAGCGGGCGATGTACTGCCAGCCCTGCGACCTGCGCAGCTACCCACGCATTTCGCCGAGCATGATCGTGCTGGTGACCCGTGGCGATGAATTGTTGCTGGCGCGCTCGCCGCGCTTCGTCAGCGGGGTGTACAGCACCCTGGCAGGCTTCGCCGAACCGGGCGAGTCGGCCGAAGATTGCCTGGTGCGCGAAGTGCGCGAGGAAGTGGCGGTGGAGGTGAAGAACATCCAGTACGTGGGTAGCCAGTGCTGGCCGTTCCCGCATTCGATGATGCTGGGCTTTCATGCCGAATACGCCGGGGGCGATATCGTCATGCAGCCGGACGAGATCGAGGATGCAAGGTGGTTCAGCGTCCACGACCTGCCGCCGCTGCCGGCCGGGCGCTCCATTGCCCGCTACCTCATCGACCTCTACGTTGCGCGCCGGCTGGGCTGTGATATCCCTGCTTTCCCGTCCTAGCTGCAGTGAGAAATGTTCTCCGACTAGGCGCAGGCAATGGTCATTCCATTGCCAAATCCTGCAACGACGGCGGAGGACATTCCTCGTGCAGATAGGGCGGGTAAGCAGGGGTATCACAGCCCATCAGGCCTGCCCGAACCAGTGCTGCCACGCTAGGCGCACGGTCAAGGCCAGCACCACGGTGATGAATACCGGGCGAATGAACTTGCTGCCGCCGCTGATCGCCGTGCGTGCACCGAAGAAGGCACCCACCATCACCGACAGGCCCATGCACAGGCCGACGATGTAGTCCACCTGCCCCGAGATGATGAACACCGTCAGCGCCGCGATGTTGCTGACGAAGTTCATGCTGCGCGCCACACCGCTGGCGCGCACCAGGTCGATGGGGTACAGCAGCAGGGTGCTGACGGTCCAGAACGCCCCGGTGCCCGGGCCGGCCACGCCGTCATAGAAGCCCAGGGTGAAGCCTTGCGGCAGCTGCCATTTCTTCCTGATCGGGGCGTCGGCATCGAGCGGTGCCTTGGGCGTGCCGCCGAACAGCAGGTAGACGCCACAGGCGAAGACGATCACCGGCAGCATCTTGTTCAGCCATTCGGCCGGCATGTAGTGGGCGATCACTGCGCCGAGCAGGGCCCCGGTCAGGGTGGCGAACAATGCCGGGCGCCATTGCGCGGGGTGGAACAGCTTGCGCTTGTAGTAGGTGAAACCCGCCGTCGCCGAGCCGAATGTGGAACTGAGCTTGTTGGTGCCCAGCACCAGATGGGGTGGCATGCCGGCGGTGAGCAGTGCAGGGGTGGTGAGCAGGCCGCCGCCGCCGGCGATGGCGTCGATGAAACCGGCGACGAAGGCGACCAGCGCCAGGATCAGCAGGGTGAGCGGTTCTACGGTGAGTTCGAAGGGCATGGTTTCTTGGCAGGCAGGGAGGCAAGGGGCGGCAAAGGGCCGCGCTAGAAGGGGAACATGTTAATCCTGAGGTGTATGGGTTGCCAGTGCCGGCCCTTCCGCGGGTAAACCCGCTCCTACAGGTTACGTGCACACTTCAAGAGCTGTGCAGTACCTGTGGGAGCGGGTTTACCCGCGAAGAGGTCGGTGCAGGCGATCACATCAGCTACGGATAAACGCCAGCAGGTCCGCATTGATCACATCGGCATGGGTGGTCGGCATGCCATGCGGGTAGCCCTTGTACGTCTTCAGTGTGCCGTTGGGCAGTAGCTTCGCCGACAGCAGCCCGGAGTTCTCATACGGCACGATCTGGTCATCATCGCCGTGCATCACCAGCACAGGTTGCTGGATGCCCTTCAGGTCCTCGGTAAAATCGGTCTGCGAAAACGCCACGATGCCATCGTAATGGGCCTTGGCGCTGCCGATCATGCCCTGGCGCCACCAGTTGCCGATGATGCCCTCGCTGGCTTCGACACCGGGGCGGTTGTAGCCATAGAACGGCCCAGCCGGCACATCCCGATAGAATTGTGCGCGGTTGCTGGCGACCTGGGCCTGGAAGCCGTCGAACACCGACTTGGGCAGGCCGCCCGGGTTGGCCGCGGTCTGTACCATCAGTGGCGGCACGGCAGCAATCAGCACGGCCTTGGCGACCTTGTCGCCGGGGTGGCGGGCCATGTAGCGCACCACTTCGCCACCCCCGGTCGAATGGCCGACATGCACGGCGCCCTGGATTCCCAGGTGGGCGACCACCGCTGCCACGTCGTCGGCGTAGTGGTCCATGTCATGGCCGTCCCAGACCTGGCTGGAGCGGCCATGGCCACGGCGGTCGTGGGCGACCACACGGTAACCGTGGGCGAGGAAGAACAGCATCTGCGCGTCCCAGTCATCGGCGCTCAACGGCCAGCCGTGATGGAAGTGAATGACCGGCGCATCGCGCGGGCCCCAGTCCTTGTAGAAGATCTGTACGCCGTCCTGCGTGGTTACATAGCTCATGGTCGTGTCTCCTGTGGGGCAGGAACCGAAGGGAGCTATTGAGCATAGGCGGGATTTGGGCGGCTATCGGGATTTTGTGTCGCCTGCGTAGGCGACACAGATGCCCTCAGATGCGGTCGCGCATGCGGTACCAGGCCTTGGCGGCGGCTTCCAGCGGTGCGGCCAGCAGGTCGCCGCCCGGGAAGCGGCCGTTGTCTAAGCCTTGGTACAGCGAAAGCAGGTCATCGTCACCGAGGATGGCGTCACTCACCGCCCGCGCGGCGGCCAGCGTCGGCAGCACGCCATGCCCGGAAAAACCTTGCAACCAGTAGCGCTGGCCTTCACGACCGACGTCCGGGGTACGCTGCATGCTGCAGTCGATATGGCCGCCCCAGGCGTAATCGATGGCCACCCCGGCCAGTTGCGGGAACACCCGTTCCAGGTAGGGGCGGGTGGCGCTGGCGACGTCCCTGGGAATACCACCGAGGTAGGTGCAGCCGCCACCGAACAGCAGGCGGTGGTCCGGGGTGAGGCGGAAGTAGTCGGGCACGAACTGGTTGTCGATCACGCAACTGTTGCGTGGCAGCAGCGACTGGGCGAACTCGGCATCCAGTGGCGCGGTGGCGACCTGGTAGGACCCGACCGGCAACAAGCGCCGCGACAGGTTGCGGTCGAGGCGGTCGATATAGGCGTTGCAGGCCAGCACCAGCACGTCGCAACGTACCTCGCCGCAGGCGGTGCGTGCGACATGGCCGTTGCCACTCGGCGCGTAGGCCAGCACCTGGCTTTGCTCGAAGATGCACCCGCCCGCAGCCTCGATGGCGCTGGCCAGGCCCTGGGCCAGTTTCAGCGGGTTGAGATGCGCACCGTTGGCGTCATACAGCGCAGCCTGGTAGCGCGGGCTGTCGATCCATTGTGGCAGCTCGTCGCGGCCGATCAGGCGCAGGGCGTCGTAGCCCCATTTGTGTTCAGCCTCGTGCAAGGCCTGTTCAAGCATTTTCACCCGGCGTGGCATCACGGCGGTCCACAGGCTGCCTGGCCGGTAGTCGATGTCGAAGCCATGGCGCTGCGGTAGTTCGCGCATTTCGCCGGCGGCCCAGCACATGCTGGCCCACAGGCGTCGGCTGCGCTCGAGACCCAGGGCCTTTTCCAGCGGCGGCATGTCGCATGACCAACCGAGCAGGGCCTGGCCACCGTTGCGCCCGGACGCAGCCCAGGCCACGCGGCTGGCCTCCAGCAGCGTCACGCGCTTGCCGGCCTGGGTCAGGCGCAGGGCGGTGTGCAGGCCGCTGAAGCCGGCGCCGATGATCAGCACCTCGGTGGCGTGGCTGCCTTGCAGGGTGGGGCGCAGGGGAATGCTGGCGGGGTAGGTCTGGGCATAGTACGTGGCGACGTGCTGGGCGGATTGCTTGAACATGCAACGTTCTCATGAAAACTATTGTGATTATTTTCATGAAAAGTTAGCAGTTAAATTTCATGATGCCAATGCGTCGGCCAGGTTTTGTGGTTTGCCTGGCTTGCCAGCGATAGGGCCATTCAAAAGATTCAGGTTGAGGCCTTTCTCCTGGGTTGTCGCGGCTTGCTGGCGGCCGCTTTACTTCCAGCCGCCTTGCTTTTCCCACCACTCCGGCGCTTTTTTTTCCAAGGCGGCGCAGCCCCGGCTGCTGGCCCGCTGATGGTCATGCGCATGCCGCTGCAGCGCTCCACCAGCTTGCCCATCCACGCCGACTGCCGGGCGACGAATTCTTCCAGTGTCATTTCACCGCTCTGCACCATGTCCAGCGCCTGCTCCCAGATTGCCGTGGTGCCAGGGTCGGCAATCGCGCGGGGCACGGCGTCGATCAGGCTGAATGCAGCAGGTGTGGCGGACAGGGCCTTGCCGTTCTTCACCAGGTAACCACGGTCGAGCAGGCCCTGGATGATGCTGGCACGGGTGGCTTCGGTGCCGATGCCGGTGGTTTCCTTGAGCTTCTGTTTCAGCCGCGGGTCTTCCACCAGCTTGGCCACGTTCTTCATCGCCTTGATCAGGTCGCCCTCGGTAAACGGCTTGGGCGGCTGGGTCCACAGGTCTTTCAGTTGCAGGCCTTGCACTGCACAGTCCTGGCCCTCGCGCAGCGCTGGCAGCACCTGGGCCGGCGGTGCTTCGCGGCCCTTGGCCGGGGCCAGTGCCTCGGGCAGGGCGCGGCGCCAGCCGGGTTCGACGATCTGCTTGCCCACCGCGCGCAGGGCGTGGCCGGCGCAGTCGAAGTCGGCCTGGGTACGGTCGTACTCGTGGTTGGGCAGGAACTGCGCCAGGTAGCGGGCGCGGATCAGCGTATACACCGCCTTGTGCTTGGCCGGCAGGCGCGTTGGGTCGCTGGCGGCGGCGGTCGGGATGATGCCGTGGTGGGCGCTGACCTTGGCATCGTTCCAGGCCCGTGAGCGGCGCTGCGGTTGCAGGTGAGGCTGCAGCGCTGCCAGGCTGGCATCGGCCCGTTGCAGGGCGGCGAGGATGGCCGGCGCCTCGGCGTGCTGGCTTTGCGGCAGGTAGCCGCAGTCGCTGCGCGGGTAGGTGATCAGCTTGTGGGTTTCGTACAGGGCCTGGGCTATGTCGAGGGTTTCCTGGGCACCGAGGCCGAACTTTTTCGAGCACAGCTCCTGCAGGGTACCCAGGTCGAAGGGCAGGGGTGCGGCTTCGCGCACACGCTCGGTGGCTACCTTGCTGGCCCGGGCGCTACCGGCCTGGTGAATGTCGGCAGCGGCCTGCTGTGCCAGCTCCTGCTTCAGGCAGCGGCCCTGGTCGTCGCAGGCGTCCTCGGGGGCACGCCACTGGGCGTTGAATGGTTGACCGGCATGTTCCAGTTGTACGTCGATGGCCCAGAACGGCACCGGTATGAAGCCAGCGATGCTGCGGTCGCGGTCGACCACCAGGCGCAAGGTCGGTGTTTGCACCCGGCCTACCGGTAGCACGCCCTGGTAGCCGGATTGGCGGCCCAGCAAGGTGAACAACCGGCTCATGTTCATGCCGATCAGCCAGTCGGCGCGGGAGCGCCCCAGCGCCGAGTGGTACAGGTTGAAGGTTTCGTGGCCCGGTAGCAGGCGGGCCAGGGCCTTGCGGATGGAGGCGTCGTCCAGTGCCGACAACCATAGGCGCTGCACCGGGCCGCGATAACGACAATGCTCGACCAGTTCGCGGGCAATCATTTCGCCTTCACGGTCGGCGTCGGTGGCGATCACCAGTTCCCGCGCTTCGCCGAGCAGGCGCTTGACCGCCTTGAACTGGCTGGCGGTCTTGGGCTTGACCAGCATCTTCCATTGTTCCGGAATGATCGGCAGGTCGGCCAGGTTCCAGCGCTTGTAGCGTTCGTCGTAGCTGTCGGGCGGGGCGGTTTCCAGCAGGTGGCCGATGCACCAGGTCACGCAGACGTCGGTGCCTTGCCAGCAGCCGTCGCCCTTGCGGTTGGCGCCGAGCACCTTGGCGATGTCTTTTGCCTGGGAGGGTTTTTCACAAAGGAACAGGCGCATGGCCGAGGACGCTTCATCGGGGGTGATGGGCGATAGGATGCGCAAGCGAGCGCGCGGAGGCAAGTTTTATCTGGATGGATGTACAGGTTTTTGTCAGGGAAGATGTGTTTTGCTGTACCGGCCTCTTCGCGGGCTTGCCCGCTCCCACAGGTACTGCGCAGATATTCAATATCTGTGGGGTCCTTGTGGGAGCGGGCGAGCCCGCGAAGAGGCCGGTACAGGTATCAGACGCGTGAGTCGCGCACCATGTCCACATGCGGGATGCCGGCTTCGAGGAATTCCTCGCTGACGACGCGGAAGCCCAGCCGCTCGTAGAACGGCGTGGCATGCACCTGGGCGCTGAGCATCTGCTGCTTCAGGTCGCGGTTCTGCGCTTCGGCGATCACCGCATTGACCAGCGCATCGCCAACCTTCATCCCACGCCAGTCCTTGAGCACCGAGATGCGCCCGATGGTGCCGTCGGCCAGGAGGCGGGCCGTGCCGATCGGGTAGTCGCCTTCCAGGGCCAGGAAATGCAGCGCATCCTGGTCTTCCGAGTCGAATTCCAGTTCTGGCGGAATGTGCTGTTCGGCAACGAACACGGCTTCGCGAATACGACGAATATCGGCGTTGTCCTTGTGCCAGTCGGCCAGGCGAACACTGATTCTATTCATTGGCAAACCCCAGGCTTCCTTGTTTCACCAACTGCTGTATCAGCATCAGGCCGTCTTCATCCTGCAGCCACTCGGCCAGGTTGTCGATGTGCAGGGCGTCGGCGGCGCAGACCAGCTTCAGCAGCTCGCGCAGCTTGCCCGGCAGCGGGCAGCTGCGGCCGCTGGCGAACAGCAGCAGGTCGTCTTCGAACTCGGACCAGGCCAGGCGTGCGCTCGGGTTGCGGATCAGGATGGCGCCTTGTTCCAGGGCGTCGACCAGTTCATCTTCGGTGAGCTCTTCACCGACGATCTGTTCCGGGTAGCGCGGCTCGGTCATGAACTGGCCGAACCAGGTCAGCAGCAGGTCCTTGTCGCTCATGTGCTTGTCGAGCAGGGCCTTGAGGCGGTCGAGCGCGTCGTGCTGGATCTGGTGCGGGTCGCTGACCGGCTGGGCGTCGGCGTCGCTGTAACGCTCTTCATCGGGCAGGAACTGGCCGAGGAAGTCGGTGAAGTGAGTCAGTACCTCGGCGGCGCTGGGGGCACGGAAGCCGACCGAGTAGGTCAGGCAGTCGTCCACCGCCACACCGTAGTGGGCCAGGCGCGGTGGCAGGTAGAGCATGTCGCCCGGCTCCAGGGTCCACTCTTCGCTCTGCTCGAAGGCGGCGAGGATGCGCAGGTCGGCGTGCTCCAGCAGCGGGCTGTCGCTGTTGCACATCTGGCCGATCTTCCAGTTGCGCTGGCCGTGACCCTGCAGCAGGAACACGTCATAGTTGTCGAAGTGCGGGCCGACACTGCCACCAGGCGCGGCGAAGCTGATCATCACGTCATCGATGCGCCAGCTCGGCAGGAACCGGAAGTTTTCCAGCAGTTCGGCCACTTCCGGGACGAACTGGTCGACGGCCTGCACCAGCAGGGTCCAGTCCTTCTCCGGCAGCTCGGCAAAGGTGTCTTCGTTGAACGGGCCGCGGCGCAGCTCCCATGGGTGCGCGCCGTGCTCGAGCACGATACGCGACTCGACTTCCTCTTCCAGGGCCAGGCCGGCCAGCTCGTCGGGGTCGATCGGGCTGATGAAGTCCGGGAAGGCCTGGCGCACCAGCAGCGGCTTCTTCTGCCAGTAGTCGCGCATGAATTCGCGGGCCGAGATGCCGCCGAGCAGCTGCAGTGGAGTATCAGGATTCATGTTCAACCTATTGAAAAAATGTAATTTTCGTCCGTGAATAAAAACGCCCGGCCAGGCCGGGCGTTGAATGCGACGCTCAGCTTAGATGCGTTTGGCCTGTGCTGCCGCGTTGCCGATGTACTTGGCCGGGGTCAGCTGCTTGAGCTCGGCCTTGGCTTCGGCTGGCATGTCCAGGCCGTCGATGAAGGTCAGCAGCGCTTCCGGGGTAATGCCCTTGCCGCGAGTCAGCTCCTTGAGCTTCTCGTAGGGGTTCTCGATGTTGAAGCGGCGCATCACGGTCTGGATCGGCTCGGCCAGCACTTCCCAGCAGGCATCCAGGTCGGCGGCGATGCGGGCTTGGTTGACTTCCAGCTTGCCGATGCCTTTCAGGCTGGCTTCGTAGGCGATGACGCTGTGGGCAAAGCCCACGCCCAGGTTGCGCAGCACGGTGGAGTCGGTCAGGTCGCGCTGCCAGCGCGAGATCGGCAGCTTGCTGGCCAGGTGCTGGAACAGCGCGTTGGCGATGCCCAGGTTGCCTTCGGAGTTTTCGAAGTCGATCGGGTTGACCTTGTGCGGCATGGTCGACGAGCCGATTTCGCCGGCGACGGTCTTCTGCTTGAAGTAGCCCAGCGAGATGTAGCCCCACACGTCACGGTCGAAGTCGATCAGGATGGTGTTGAAGCGGGCGATGGCGTCGAACAGCTCGGCGATGTAGTCGTGCGGCTCGATCTGGGTGGTGTACGGGTTGAACTGCAGGCCCAGCTCGTCTTCGATGAAGGCGCGGGCGTTCTGCTCCCAGTCGATCTGCGAATAGGCCGACAGGTGGGCGTTGTAGTTGCCCACGGCACCGTTGATCTTGCCCAGCAGCGGTACGGCGGCAACCTGGGCGATCTGGCGCTCCAGGCGGTACACGACGTTGGCCAGCTCTTTGCCCAGGGTAGTCGGCGAGGCCGGCTGGCCGTGGGTACGCGACAGCATCGGCACGTCGGCATGGGCGTGAGCGAGGGCGCGGATGGCATCGGCGATCTGGCGCATCAGCGGCAGCAGCACGTCGTCGCGGCCAGCGCGCAGCATCAGGGCGTGGGACAGGTTGTTGATGTCCTCGCTGGTGCAGGCGAAGTGGATGAACTCGCTGACCTTGGCCAGCTCAGGCAGCTTGGCGGCCTGCTCCTTGAGGAGGTACTCGATCGCCTTGACGTCGTGGTTGGTGGTGCGCTCGATTTCCTTGACGCGTTCGGCGTGCTCAAGCTTGAAATCAGTAGCCAGGCTGTCCAGCAGGGCATTGGCTTCGGCGGAGAATGCCGGTACTTCGCCGATCTGCGGATGGGCGGCCAGGCGCTGCAGCCAGCGCACTTCGACCAGGGCGCGGAAACGGATCAGGCCGAATTCGCTGAAAATGGGGCGCAAGGCCTGGGTTTTGCCGGCATAACGGCCGTCTACAGGGGAAACCGCAGTGAGCGAAGAAAGCTGCATGGGGTGTTCTCGGACAGTCAGGCTTTTGGAAGGGCGCATATCATACATGAAAAATGCGCTCAGGTCGGGTGGCTGACCAAAGGTCGGCCATACAAAAATGCTTGATGCAATCCCTGTGGGGGCGGGTTTACCCGCGAATGCGGCCGTGAGGCCAACATCGCATTCGCGGGTGAACCCGCTCCCACAGGGTCAGGAAGGCGAACGCATCATGTCGTACAGTTCGTTCAACAGCTTGCGCCGGCTGAATACCAGCTGCCAGCGGTGCCCGCCCAGCTGGCGCCACAGGCGCGCGGCGCGGATGCCGGCCAGCAGCAGGGCGCGGATCTTCGAGGCATTGCTGGCCTGCTGCAGGAAACGCATGTCGCCATGCACCTGGATACGCTGGCGCAAGGTGCTCAGGGTGTCCTGGTACAAGGCGCCGCTGGAAGCGATGACGTTTTCGTGAACCAGGCCGAAATGCTCGGCCTGGGACTGGATTTGCGGCAGGCGGTTGCCGATGGTGTCGAGCAGGTCGGCGCGCTTGTTCAGCTGGCGCTCCAGGCCGAGGATCGACAGGGCATAGCGCAGCGGCTCGCGCTGCAGGCTGCTGGGGTCGCGCTCCAGGGCGCCGACCAGCGCCCGGTAGCCGTCGCGCAGGTTGAGGTCGTCGCCGCCGAACACCTCCAGGGTGTCCTTGGGGTCACGCACCAGCAGGCTGCCCAGCATGCAACCGATGTTGGCTTCGCTGGCCTGGCCTGTGCGGGCGATGCGGTCCACCAGTACCGCGGCCTGGAACACACCGCCCAGCGCAATCAACTGCTCCTGCAGCTTGCTCATGCGCGCGGGCTCCACGGCTCGGCGGTTTCGATCACGCCACCGCCCAGGCATACCTCGCCGTCGTAGAACACTACCGACTGGCCCGGGGTAACGGCGCGTTGCGGTTCATCGAACACCGCGCGGTATCCGCCTTCAGTCAGTTCCAGGGTGCACTGCTGGTCGCTCTGGCGGTAACGCACCTTGGCGGTGAGCCGGCGCGGGCTGCTGAGGTCGACGGGGTTGACCCAGAAGATCTCCGAAGCGAGCAGGGCGCGGGAGAACAGCCACGGGTGTTCGTTGCCCTGGCCGACCACCAGCACGTTGCGCGCCAGGTCCTTGTGAAGCACGTACCACGGCTCGTCGCCAGCGTCTTTCAGGCCGCCAATGCCCAGGCCCTGGCGCTGGCCGATGGTGTGGTACATCAGGCCGTGGTGACGGCCGATCACTTCGCCGTCAGTGGTTTCGATGTTGCCCGGCTGGGCCGGCAGGTACTGCTTGAGGAAGTCGCTGAAACGGCGCTCGCCGATGAAGCAGATGCCGGTCGAGTCCTTCTTCTTGGCAGTGGCCAGGCCGTGCTTTTCGGCGATGGCGCGCACTTCGGGCTTTTCCAGTTCGCCGACCGGGAACAGGGTACGGGCGATTTCCTTGCCGCCGACGGCGTGCAGGAAGTAGCTCTGGTCCTTGTTCGGGTCCAGGCCCTTGAGCAGTTCGGTGAGTTCGCCGGTATCGCGGCGGCGCACATAGTGGCCGGTGGCGATCAGGTCGGCACCCAGCGACAGGGCGTAGTCGAGGAACGCCTTGAACTTGATTTCACGGTTGCAGAGGATGTCCGGGTTGGGCGTGCGGCCGGCCTTGTATTCCTCGAGGAAATGCTCGAAGACGTTGTCCCAGTATTCGGCGGCGAAGTTGGCGGTGTGCAGCTTGATGCCGATGCGGTCGCACACGGCCTGGGCGTCGGCCAGGTCTTCACGGGCGGTGCAGTATTCGGTGCCGTCGTCTTCTTCCCAGTTCTTCATGAACAGCCCTTCCACCTGGTAGCCCTGCTCCATGAGCAGAAGGGCGGAGACGGAAGAGTCCACGCCGCCGGACATGCCGACGATGACGCGGGTCTTGGCGGGGTCTTTGAGTGCTGGGCTGGTCATGGTTACCGGTGTGTATCAGGGGGGAAAAGCGCCGATTCTATCAAACCTGCAGCGCCACGTCAGTCGCGCAGCAGGTCGAGGCTGTGCAGGGGGCCTTTGAGGTAGTCGTCGAGGCAGCGTGGTACCAGTTCGCTGCGCCAGCGCGCCGGGTCGGCCAGCAGTTCATCGCGGGTCAGCCACACGGCGCGGACGATGTCGCTGTCCAGGGCCAGGTCCGGGCGGTGGCGCACGGGGCGGGCGGCGAAGCAGATGCGCTGGTAGGTCACGCCGTTGCTGGGGGCGGTGTACAGGTAGATGCCGACCACCCCGGTCAGCTCGACTTCCCAGGCGGTTTCTTCCAGGGTTTCGCGCAGGGCGGCCTGGGGCAACGTTTCGTTGGGTTCGAGGTGGCCGGCGGGTTGGTTGAAGACGTGCTGGTTGGCCTTGAATTCTTCGACGAAGAGGAACTTGCCTTCGTGTTCGACGATGGTGGCGACGGTGATGTGGGGTTGCCAGGTCATGAACAGCTCCCTAGAGGCCTGCACAGCCCTTGTGGGAGCGGGTTTACCCGCAAATGCGTCAGTGGATTCGCCATCACATTCGCGGGTGAACCCGCTCCCACAGGGTCCGCGCGGGCGGCTAGAAATCGTTTATCCGGAAAGCACAAACCCCGGTGCGTGGCCGGGGTTTGTGCGGTTACTTCAAGCGAACCTTACAGGGCGGCAATGGCGCTGTTCAGGGTCTGGCTTGGGCGCATCACCTTGGCGGTCAGCTCGGCATCCGGGGCGTAGTAGCCACCGATGTCGGCCGGCTTGCCCTGGACGGCGTTGAGCTCGGCGACGATGGTCTCCTCGTTCTCGGTCAGGGTCTTGGCCAGTGGGGCGAAGCGCGCCTGCAGCGCGGCGTCGTCGTTCTGCGCAGCCAGGGCCTGGGCCCAGTACAGGGTCAGGTAGAAGTGGCTGCCACGGTTGTCGATACCGCCGACCTTGCGCGAAGGCGACTTGTTGGTGTCGAGGAACTTGCCGGTGGCCTGGTCCAGGGTGTTGGCCAGCACTTTGGCGCGTGGGTTGTCGTAGGTGTTGCCCAGGTGCTCCAGGGAAGCGGCCAGGGCCAGGAATTCACCCAGCGAGTCCCAGCGCAGGAAGTTCTCTTCCACCAGTTGCTGCACGTGCTTCGGTGCCGAACCGCCGGCGCCGGTTTCGAACAGGCCACCGCCGTTCATCAGCGGCACGATCGATAGCATCTTGGCGCTGGTGCCCAGTTCCATGATCGGGAACAGGTCGGTCAGGTAGTCGCGCAGCACGTTGCCGGTCACCGAGATGGTGTCCTTGCCTTCGCGGATGCGCGCCAGGGAGAACTTGATGGCGTCGACCGGGGCCAGGATGCGGATGTCCAGGCCGGAAGTGTCGTGATCCTTCAGGTACTTCTGCACCTTCTCGATCATCACGCCGTCGTGGGCGCGGGCCGGGTCCAGCCAGAACACTGCCGGGGTGTTGCTCAGCCGGGCGCGGTTGACGGCCAGCTTGACCCAGTCCTGGATCGGCGCGTCCTTGGTCTGGCACATGCGGAAGATGTCACCGGCTTCGACGTTCTGCTCCAGCACCACGTTGCCCTTGCCATCGACCACGCGCACGACGCCGTCGGCCTTGATCTGGAAGGTCTTGTCGTGGGAGCCGTACTCTTCGGCCTTCTGTGCCATCAGGCCAACGTTCGGCACGCTGCCCATGGTGGTCGGGTCGAAGGCACCGTTGGCCTTGCAGTCTTCGATGGTGGCCTGGTAGATGCCGGCGTAGCAGCGGTCCGGGATCACGGCCTTGGCGTCCTGCAGTTCGCCGGCGGCGTTCCACATCTTGCCCGAGTCACGGATCATGGCCGGCATCGAGGCGTCGACGATGACGTCGCTCGGCACGTGCAGGTTGGTGATGCCCTTGTCGGAGTTGACCATGGCCAGGGCCGGGCGCTGGGCGTACAGGGCCTGGATGTCGGCTTCGATCTCGGCCTGCTTCTCGACTGGCAGGTCCTTGATGCGGGCGTACAGGTCGCCGATGCCGTTGTTGGCGTTGAAGCCTACCTCGGCCAGGGCAGTGGCGTGCTTGGCCAGCACGTCGCCGTAGAACTCTTCGACGATGACGCCGAACATGATCGGGTCGGAGACCTTCATCATGGTAGCTTTCAGGTGTACCGAGAGCAGTACGCCGGAAGCCTTGGCATCGGCGATCTGCTCGGCGATGAAGGCTTTCAGGGCCTTGCGGCTCATGGTGGCGCAATCGATCACTTCGGCTGCCTTGACGGCGGTCTTTTCCTTCAGCACGGTGGTGCTGCCGTCTTTGTCGACCAGTTCGATGCGCAGGGTGTCGTCGGCTTCGATCAGTGCGGCTTTCTCGCTGCCGTAGAAGTCACCTTGGGTCATGTGGGCAACGTGCGACTTGGAGTCGGCAGCCCAGGCGCCCATCTTGTGCGGGTGCTTGCGCGCGTAGTTCTTCACCGACAGCGGTGCGCGGCGGTCGGAGTTGCCTTCGCGCAGGACCGGGTTCACGGCGGAACCCTTGATACGGTCGTAGCGGGCGCGGGATTCTTTCTCTTCCGCGGTGGCTGGCTCGTCGGCGTAGTCAGGGATGTTGTAGCCCTTGGCTTGCAGTTCCTTGATCGCGGCTTTCAGCTGCGGTACCGAGGCGCTGATGTTCGGCAGCTTGATGATGTTGGCTTCGGGGGTGGTAGCCAGCTGGCCCAGTTCCGCCAGGTGATCGCCTACTTGCTTCTCTGCGCCCAGTTGCTCCGGGAAGGCGGCGAGGATACGGCCAGCCAGGGAGATGTCGCGGGTTTCGACGGCGATGTCAGCCGAGGCGGTGAAGGCTTCGATGATCGGCAGCAGCGAGTAGGTGGCGAGGGCGGGGGCTTCGTCGGTGAAGGTATAGATGATCTTGGAACGGGTGGGCATGCGGGTTAACTCTCTGTGTGCTGAGCGTGCTCGAGTCTCGTGGTGCGCAGGGTAGGCGCATCGCCCTGGCAGCGCCATAAGCGGAAAGTCGAGAGGCTGCGAGCGGTGATGGTGGATGCATCAGTCGAGCGTCAAGTGCTGAACTGCGGTAACAGCCCAGGCTTAGTGGCCATTCATGGCCAAGGGCGGTCCGCATTTTCCAAGGGATCGCCCCGATGACCCTTCGGTCGCGGCGCAGTATACCAAACCATTCGGGCTAATCAGCAAGGCCAAGTGATATCGGCCCACTTATAAGACCAAAGACTAAGCGGCAATGTGGTCGGTTGTCGCATGCCTTGCACCTCGGCAGATGTGGTTTAGTCTCATTGGATTGCAGATGACCAAACACACATACCCGACAGCGGAGTAGTGCAAGCATGGGATACCAGAAAATCAAGGTTCCGACCGACGGCGCCAAGATCACCGTCAATGCCGACCATTCGCTCAACGTGCCTGACAATCCGATCATCCCCTACATCGAAGGTGACGGGATTGGCGTGGATGTCTCGCCGGTCATGATCAAGGTGGTCGACGCCGCCGTGCAGAAGGCCTATGGCGGCAAGCGCAAGATCGCCTGGATGGAGGTGTACGCCGGTGAGAAGGCCACCCAGGTGTACGACCAGGACACCTGGTTGCCGCAGGAAACCCTCGACGCCGTGCGGGATTACGTGGTGTCGATCAAGGGGCCGCTGACCACGCCGGTGGGCGGTGGTATCCGCTCGCTCAACGTGGCCTTGCGCCAGCAGCTCGACCTGTACGTCTGCCTGCGCCCGGTGCTGTGGTTCCAGGGCGTGCCTAGCCCGGTGAAGAAGCCTGGCGACGTCGACATGGTGATCTTCCGCGAGAACTCCGAGGACATCTACGCCGGCATCGAGTGGAAGGCCGGTTCGCCCGAGGCGAACAAGGTGATCAAGTTCCTCAAGGAAGAAATGGGCGTCACCAAGATCCGCTTCGACCAGGACTGCGGCATCGGCGTCAAGCCGGTATCCCGCGAGGGGACCAAGCGCCTGGTGCGCAAGGCCTTGCAGTACGTGGTGGACAACGACCGCGAATCGCTGACCCTGGTACACAAGGGCAACATCATGAAATTCACCGAAGGCGCCTTCAAGGACTGGGGCTACGAAGTGGCGCGTGACGAGTTCGGTGCCGAATTGCTCGATGGCGGCCCATGGATGAAGTTCCGGAACCCCAAGAGCGGCCGCGAGGTCATCGTCAAGGACGCCATTGCCGACGCCATGCTGCAGCAGATCCTGTTGCGCCCGGCCGAGTACGACGTGATTGCCACCCTCAACCTCAACGGTGACTACCTGTCCGACGCCCTGGCGGCGGAGGTGGGCGGCATCGGCATCGCGCCGGGGGCCAACCTGTCCGACACCGTGGCCATGTTCGAGGCGACCCACGGCACTGCGCCCAAGTATGCCGGGCAGGACAAGGTCAACCCGGGCTCGGTGATTCTCTCGGCCGAAATGATGTTACGGCACATGGGCTGGACCGAGGCCGCCGACCTGATCATCAAGGGCACCAATGGCGCGATTGCCGCCAAGACGGTGACCTACGACTTCGAGCGACTGATGGACGGTGCCACGCTGGTCAGCAGTTCAGGCTTCGGCGACGAAATGATCAAGCATATGTAAGGCGACGCAAAACCGGCCGCTTCATGGAGGCGGCCGGTTTTTCATGTGCCGGCAGGCGACGTGGCAGTCAGGCGTCGGCAGGGCTGTCGGCCGAGTGGGCGCTGGCGGCGGCGGTGGTCGTGGCCTTGTTGCTGATGTTCACCGCGTGCAGGCCTTTTGGTCCCTGGATGATCTCGAAGCTTACCGCCTGGCCGGCCTTCAAGGTTTTGTAACCGTCCATCTGGATGGCCGAATAATGAGCGAACAAGTCTTCGGTCTTGCCCTCTTCATTGATGAACCCATAGCCCTTGGCATTGTTGAACCACTTGACTTTACCGCTTGCCATCCCTATGTCCCTCTGCAAAGGACTCCATCACTGGAGTATCATCCACTTCATCCGCATACGAACCTTGCGAAAAATCTGGTTGACTGCGCGGATCTTTATCGACCACGGTGGGTTCTTATTGTTTGTAACACCGTTTTGCCGTTAGTCAAGGTCACGCGGCGCGTGCTCCGGTGGCGGCTTTGGCAGTCAACCCACAACCTTAACCTGTCGCTCATGATGAAATTCTTTCCATGCATGCACCTAGTGAGATTCGACTAACATTCAATCAGGATCGCCCGCAATCGAATGAGGACGACGGCTCAGGTCTTGCGGTTCAGGAAGCCAAGCCGATCCTGCAGGCGCCACCGATGTACAAGGTGGTTTTGTTCAACGATGACTACACGCCGATGGATTTCGTCGTCGAAGTGCTCGAGACGTTCTTCAATCTGAACCGCGAGCTGGCGACCAAGATCATGCTGACCGTCCATACCGAAGGGCGGGCAGTGTGCGGATTGTTTACCCGTGACATCGCCGAAACAAAGGCTATGCAGGTCAACCAATACGCCAGGGAAAGCCAGCATCCGCTACTCTGTGAAATCGAGAAGGACGGTTAAAAGCCGACCACTTGGGTATGAGGTGAAGCTATGTTAAACCGCGAGCTCGAAGTCACCCTCAATCTTGCCTTCAAGGAGGCCCGTTCGAAGCGTCATGAGTTCATGACCGTCGAGCATCTGCTGCTGGCACTCCTTGACAATGAGGCTGCCGCGACCGTTCTGCGCGCCTGTGGCGCCAATCTCGACAAGCTCAAGCACGACCTGCAAGAGTTCATCGATTCCACCACCCCACTGATTCCGGTCAACGACGAAGACCGCGAGACCCAGCCGACCCTGGGCTTCCAGCGCGTGCTGCAGCGTGCCGTGTTCCACGTGCAGAGCTCGGGCAAGCGTGAAGTCACCGGCGCCAATGTGCTGGTGGCGATCTTCAGCGAACAGGAAAGCCAGGCCGTGTTTCTGCTCAAGCAGCAGAGCGTGGCCCGCATCGACGTGGTCAACTACATCGCCCACGGCATCTCCAAGGTGCCGGGCCATGGTTCGCATTCCGAAAACGACCAGGAAATGCAGGACGATGAGGGCGGCGATACCGCCTCTTCGAGCAACCCGCTGGATGCCTATGCCAGCAACCTGAACGAGCTGGCCCGTGCCGGCCGTATCGACCCGCTGGTCGGTCGCGAGCAGGAAGTGGAGCGCGTGGCGCAGATACTGGCGCGCCGGCGCAAGAACAACCCGCTGCTGGTGGGTGAAGCCGGGGTGGGCAAGACCGCCATCGCCGAAGGCCTGGCCAAGCGAATCGTCGATGGCCAGGTGCCCGACCTGCTGGCGCAGAGCGTGGTGTACTCCCTCGACCTGGGTGCGCTGCTGGCCGGTACCAAGTACCGTGGCGATTTCGAGAAGCGCTTCAAGGCGCTGCTCGGCGAGCTGCGCAAGCGCCCGCAGGCGATCCTGTTCATCGACGAGATCCACACCATCATCGGTGCCGGTGCGGCATCGGGCGGGGTGATGGATGCGTCCAACCTGCTCAAGCCGCTGCTGTCGTCGGGTGAAATCCGTTGCATCGGCTCGACCACGTTCCAGGAGTTCCGTGGCATCTTCGAGAAAGACCGCGCCCTGGCGCGGCGCTTCCAGAAGGTCGATGTCAGCGAGCCGTCGGTGGAAGACACCGTGGGTATCCTGCGCGGCCTGAAAGGGCGCTTCGAAAGCCACCACAACATCGAGTACAGCGACGAAGCCCTGCGCGCCGCCGCCGAACTCGCATCGCGCTATATCAATGACCGGCACATGCCGGACAAGGCCATCGATGTCATCGACGAAGCCGGTGCCTACCAGCGCCTGCAGCCGGAAGCCAGCCGGGTCAAGCGTATCGACGTGCCGCAGGTCGAGGACATCGTTGCCAAGATCGCGCGAATTCCGCCAAAACATGTCACCAGTTCCGACAAGGAGCTGCTGCGCAACCTTGAGCGCGACCTGAAGCTGACCGTGTTCGGCCAGGATGCGGCCATCGATTCGCTGGCCACCGCCATCAAGCTGTCGCGTGCCGGCCTCAAGTCGCCAGACAAGCCGGTGGGTTCGTTCCTGTTCGCCGGCCCGACCGGCGTCGGCAAGACCGAAGCAGCACGGCAGCTGGCCAAGGCGCTGGGTGTGGAACTGGTACGCTTCGACATGTCCGAATACATGGAGCGTCACACCGTGTCGCGCCTGATCGGTGCGCCGCCCGGTTACGTCGGTTTCGACCAAGGTGGCTTGCTGACCGAGGCAATCACCAAGCAGCCGCATTGCGTATTGCTGCTCGATGAGATCGAGAAGGCTCACCCTGAAGTCTTCAACCTGCTGCTGCAGGTGATGGACCACGGCACCCTGACCGACAACAACGGGCGCAAGGCCGACTTCCGTAACGTGATTCTGATCATGACGACCAACGCCGGTGCCGAAACCGCCGCGCGGGCCTCGATCGGCTTCACTCATCAGGACCATGCGTCCGATGCCATGGAAGTCATCCGCAAGAGCTTCACGCCGGAGTTCCGCAACCGCCTGGACACCATCATCCAGTTT
The DNA here is from genome assembly GCF_916618955.1 of Pseudomonas sp. Marseille-Q3773. Taxonomy (NCBI): domain Bacteria; kingdom Pseudomonadati; phylum Pseudomonadota; class Gammaproteobacteria; order Pseudomonadales; family Pseudomonadaceae; genus Pseudomonas; species Pseudomonas sp. Marseille-Q3773. Next base: position 2,337,409 of record NZ_OU745390.1, on the reverse strand, counting down.
GGCCGCCTGAGCCACGAGACGATCAAGAGTATCGTCGACAAGTTCCTTATCGAACTGCAGGCGCAGCTGGAAGACAAGCGTGTACTGCTGGAAGTCAGCGATGCCGCCCGCGGCTGGCTGGCGGCCTCGGGCTACGATGTGCAGATGGGCGCGCGGCCGATGGCGCGGCTGATCCAGGACAAGATCAAGCGGCCACTGGCCGAGGAGATCCTGTTTGGCGAGCTGGCCGAGCATGGCGGCGTGGTTCACGTCGACCTGCGCGACGGCGAACTGGTGTTCGACTTCGAGACCACGGCTGAGGTTGCTTGATAGGTGGGGCCGCTTTGCGGCCCTTCGCGGGCACGCCCGCTCCCACGGGTAATAGCTATCCCCCTGTGGGAGCGGGCGTGCCCGCGAAGGGCCGCAAAGCGGCCCCCTGAAGTCCTGAAGGCACAAAAAAGCCCGGCACATGGCCGGGCTTTTTCATGGCTTGAGCTTAGCGCGCACGGTAGGTGATGCGGCCCTTGCTCAGGTCGTACGGCGTCAGTTCGACGCGGACCTTGTCGCCAGTCAGAATGCGGATGTAGTTCTTGCGCATCTTTCCGGAGATGTGCGCGGTTACGACGTGCCCGTTTTCCAACTCCACGCGGAACATGGTGTTGGGCAGGGTGTCGACGACAGTACCTTCCATTTCGAAGCTGTCTTCTTTCGACATGCAGTAGAGCCCTCGGATCCAGTGTTGGCCCGACGCATAACCGCACCGGGCAAAAAAGTGGCGTGGATTATGCCCGAAAATTGTGTGTCAAGCCAATGCCTTTCAGTTGAGGGTAACCCAGCGCTGATTGATCAACAGTTCGATAGGCCGGTATTGCGTCTTGTAGTTCATTTTCTTGCAGTTCTTGATCCAGTAGCCCAGGTAGACCGCCTCCAGGTCCTGGCGCAGGGCTTCGGTGATCTGCCAGAGGATGGCGAAGCGGCCCAGGCTGCGGCGTTCTTCTTCCGGCTCGTAGAAGGTGTACACCGCCGACAGGCCGTTGGGCAGCAGGTCGCACACGGCCACCGCCATCAGGCGGCCCTCCAGGCGGAACTCGTAGAACCAGCAGAACGGCAGGTCGCGCACCAGGAAGGTGGCAAACTGGTCGCGGCTGGGCGGGTACATGTCACCGTCGGCATGGCGCGTTTCGATATAGCGCCGGTACAGGTCGAAGTACTCTTCCTTGAACGCTGGGCGTGCCGCGGTCACGGTCAGGTCGGCGTTGCGCTTGAGGATGCGCCGTTGCTGGCGGTTGGGAATGAAGCGCGCCGCCGGAATGCGCGCCGGTACGCAGGCATTGCAGTTCTGGCAATGCGGGCGGTACAGGTGGTCGCCACTGCGGCGGAAGCCCATCTCCGACAGATCGGCGTATACGTGCACGTCCATCGGCTGGCTGGGGTCGAGGAACAGCGTGGTGGCCTGTTCATCGGGCAGGTAGCTGCAGGAGTGGGGCTGAGTGGCATAGAACTTCAACCGCGCCAACTCTGTCATGATCAACCCCCTCGGTGAGACGTTGCTTTAAGTGTATGCCAGCTATGGGAACTCGCCTAGGCAACCCAGGTGGCGCTGTTGGGCTGGTCGAGGTGGCGGGCCAGGTAGCCGGCGAACTCGGCGCGGCTGATGGCCTCGGCGCCGAGGCTGTGCAGGTGGTTGGTCGGCATCTGGCAGTCGATGAGGACGAAGCCGGCCTGGCGCAGGTGGTTGACCAGGGTCACGAAGCCGACCTTGGAGGCATTGTCGGCGCGGCTGAACATCGATTCGCCGAAGAACAACTGGCCCATGGCCAGGCCGTACAGGCCGCCGACCAGCTCACCGTCCTGGCGTACCTCCACCGAATGGGCGATGCCGCGCCGGTGCAGTTCGCAATAGGCGGCGCGCATGGTGTCGGTGATCCAGGTGCCATCGGCGTAGTCGCGAGGGGCGGCGCAGGCGGTGATCACGGCGGCGAAGTCGGTGTCGAAGCTGACCTGGTAGCGGCCCTGGCGCATCAGTTTGGCCAGCGAACGCGATACGTGCAGCTGGTCCGGGAACAGCACCGTGCGAGGGTCTGGCGACCACCAGAGGATCGGCTGGCCGTCCTGGTACCACGGGAAGCAGCCATGGCGATAAGCCTGCACCAGGCGCTCGGGGCTCAGGTCGCCGCCGGCGGCCAGCAGGCCGTTGGGCTCGTGCAAGGCTTTTTCCAAGGGTGGGAAGGTCAGCGAGTCGCGGGTCAGCCAGGTGAGCATGGTCTATCGTGTGGTGGGGGAGGGGAGCGGGCAGCATGGCTTGGGTGGCAAGCAGGGTCAATCTCTTTGGCTTCTTCGCGGGCACGCCCGCTCCCACGGGAACCCAGCAGCCATCACGGTTTGCACCCGGCTCGTGGAAAGGGGCATGGTCACGAAATGGCCGGCACAGGCGATGAAAAAAGGCAATTTCCTACACATTCAGCGAAGCACAGGCACCATCCGCCACATTTGCTGTCACACCTGTGCAAAAACACAGCATAAGCCTTTGTCACAGAAGACAATGCGTGGTCAAATTGCAGCTATGTGAAAGTCGTCCCCGGCCAAGCCCCCATACGGCGCCCCGCCATGGCGGCCGGCGGGCAGTAATGTTAAAAGTAGTGGTTCATTGGCCGCACCGCCGGCCGATCACTATTGGACGCGCAGCACGCGCAGGAATAGACGCGTTTTGAAGAAATCCACCGCAACCCCAGCTCCCTTGCCCGTGCCTCTGTGGCGGCAGCAGCTGCATTATCGCCTCAAGGAAGGTGCGCTGATCGCTGTCGGCGCCCTGTGCCTGTACCTGTGGATGGCGCTGCTCACCTACGACACGTCGGACCCGGGCTTCAGCCACACCAGCAACGTCGAGCAGGTGCAGAACGCCGCCGGGCGCGCCGGTGCCTACTTCGCCGACATCCTGTTCATGGTGCTGGGCTACTTCGCCTATATCTTCCCGCTGCTGCTGGCGATCAAGACCTGGCAGATCTTCCGCGAACGCCACCAGCCCTGGGACTGGAGCGGCTGGCTGTTCTCCTGGCGGCTGATCGGCCTGGTGTTCCTGGTGCTGTCCGGTGCGGCGCTGGCGCATATCCATTTCCACCCGCCGGCGAGCATGCCGTTCTCCGCCGGTGGCGCACTGGGCGAGAGCCTGGGTGACCTGGCGCGCAACCTGCTGAACGTGCAGGGCAGCACGTTGATGTTCATTGCCCTGTTCCTGTTCGGCCTGACGGTGTTCACCGACCTGTCGTGGTTCAAGGTGATGGACCTGACCGGCAAGATCACCCTCGACCTGTTCGAGCTGATGCAAGGCGCCGCCACCCGCTGGTGGGAAGCCCGCAACGAGCGCAAGCGCCTGGAGGCGCAACTGCGCGAGGACGAACCCGTATTCAAGGCTGCACCGGTACCGGCTGCCGACAAGCACGAGCAGCCGGCACGGCCGGCGCTGCGCGAGCGCCTGTTCAAGCGTGAGGAAGCCCCCGCGCAACCGGTCGAGCCACGCGAGCCTACCCTGTCGCGCGAGCCTGTGGTGGCGCGCGAGGCCATTGCAGCGCGCGAGCCGGTAGTGTCACGCGAGCCAACGGTGCAGCGTGAACAACCCGCGGCCCCGACAATCGTCCCGCCATCTGCCGCCAGGGCAGCGGAACCGAGCAAGCGGGTAATGAAGGAGAAACAGGCGCCGCTGTTCATCGACAGTGCCGTGGAAGGCACCTTGCCGTCCATCTCCATCCTCGACCCGGCCGAACAGAAGAAGATCGAGTATTCCCCAGAATCGCTCGCCGGTGTCGGCCAGCTGCTGGAAATCAAGCTCAAGGAATTCGGCGTGGAAGTGACGGTGGACTCGATCCACCCGGGCCCGGTGATCACCCGTTACGAGATCCAGCCGGCCGCTGGCGTGAAGGTCAGCCGCATCGCCAACCTGGCCAAGGACCTGGCGCGTTCGCTGGCGGTGACCAGCGTGCGGGTGGTCGAGGTCATTCCCGGCAAGACCACCGTAGGTATCGAGATCCCCAACGAAAACCGGCAGATGGTGCGTTTCTCCGAAGTACTGGCCACGCCGCAGTACGACGAGCAGAAATCGCCGGTCACCCTGGCCCTGGGCCACGACATCGGTGGCAAGCCGGTGATCACCGACCTGGCCAAGATGCCACACCTGCTGGTGGCTGGTACTACCGGTTCCGGTAAGTCGGTGGGTGTGAACGCGATGATCCTGTCGATTCTGTTCAAGTCCAGCCCGGAAGACGCGCGGCTGATCATGATCGACCCGAAAATGCTCGAACTGTCGATCTACGAAGGCATTCCGCACCTGCTGTGCCCGGTGGTCACCGACATGAAGGACGCCGCCAACGCCCTGCGCTGGAGCGTGGCCGAGATGGAGCGGCGCTACAAGCTGATGGCGGCCATGGGCGTGCGTAACCTGGCCGGCTTCAACCGCAAGATCAAGGACGCCCAGGAAGCCGGCGAAATCATCCATGACCCGCTGTACCGTCGCGAGAGCATGGACGACGAGCCGCCGGCGCTGAAGACCCTGCCGACCATCGTGGTGATCGTCGACGAGTTCGCCGACATGATGATGATCGTCGGCAAGAAGGTCGAAGAGCTGATCGCCCGTATCGCGCAGAAGGCGCGCGCGGCCGGTATCCACCTGATCCTCGCCACCCAGCGCCCCTCGGTGGACGTGATCACCGGCCTGATCAAGGCCAACATCCCGACCCGCATGGCATTCCAGGTGTCGAGCAAGATCGACTCGCGGACCATCATCGACCAGGGCGGCGCCGAACAGCTGCTGGGCCATGGTGACATGCTGTACATGCCGCCGGGCACCAGCCTGCCGATCCGTGTGCACGGCGCGTTCGTCTCCGACGACGAGGTGCACCGTGTGGTGGAGGCGTGGAAGCTGCGCGGCGCCCCGGACTACAACGACGACATCCTCAACGGTGTCGAGGAGGCCGGCAGTGGCTTCGATGGCGGCAGCGGCGGTGGCGGCGATGGCGATGATTCGGAAAGTGACGCCCTGTATGATGAGGCCGTGCAGTTCGTGCTGGAAAGCCGCCGTGCATCTATCTCGGCGGTGCAGCGCAAACTGAAGATCGGCTACAACCGCGCGGCGCGCATGATCGAAGCCATGGAAATGGCTGGCGTGGTCACCCCCATGAACAGCAACGGCTCGCGGGAAGTGATAGCCCCGGGCGGCCCGCGCGACTGATGAACACCTTGCCGGGCACCAACGGTGGTGCCCGGCCTATTTCAATGCTCGATGAGGATTCCCATGCGCGCGATTCGCATGCTGCTGGTTTCTGCCCTGACCCTGGGCACGGTTACGGCCTATGCCGGTGAGCAAGATGTACAACGCCTGACCCAACTGCTGGAAAAGTCGCAGACCATCGAGGCCAACTTTTCCCAGCTGACCCTGGATGCCGGTGGCACCAGCCTGCAGGAAACCTCCGGCAAGATGACGGTGAAGCGCCCGGGCCTGTTCTACTGGCATACCGACGCCCCGCAGGAGCAGGTGGTGGTCTCCGACGGCAAGAACGTCACCTTGTGGGACCCGGACCTGGAGCAGGCGACCATCAAGAAGCTCGATGTACGCTTGAACCAGACCCCGGCGCTGCTGCTGTCCGGCGACGTGTCGAAGATCAGCCAGAGCTTCGATATCACTTCGAAGGAGCAGGGCGAAGTGATGGACTTCACCCTCAAGCCGAAGACCAAGGACACTCTGTTCGACTCGCTGCGCGTGTCGTTCCGCAAAGGCCTGATCAATGACATGCAGCTGATCGACAGCGTCGGCCAGCGCACCAATATCCTGTTCAATGGTGTCAAGGCCAACCAGGCGGTGCCGGACAGCAAGTTCAAGTTCGACATCCCGCAAGGCGCGGACGTCATCAAGGAGTAACCAGAGCCCGCCATGGACCTGTTTCGAAGCGAACCCGTCGCCCAGCCCCTGGCCGCCCGCCTGCGCCCGTCCAACCTGGACGAGTACGTCGGCCAGGAGCATCTGCTGGCGCGCGGCAAACCGCTGCGCGAGGCGCTGGAGCAGGGTGCGCTGCATTCGATGATCTTCTGGGGGCCGCCAGGGGTAGGCAAGACCACCCTGGCGCGGTTGCTGGCGCAGTTCTGCGATGCGCACTTCGAAACGGTGTCGGCGGTACTCGCCGGGGTGAAGGAAATACGCCAGGCGGTCGAGGTGGCCAAGCAGCAGGCAGGCCAGTATGGCCGGCGCACCATCCTGTTCGTCGACGAAGTGCACCGCTTCAACAAGTCGCAGCAGGACGCCTTCCTGCCGTACGTGGAAGACGGCACCCTGCTGTTCATTGGCGCTACCACCGAAAACCCGTCGTTCGAGCTGAACAATGCGCTGCTGTCGCGGGCCCGGGTGTACGTGCTCAAGAGCCTGGACGAGGCGGCGCTGCGCAAACTGGTCAACCGCGCCCTGAGCGAGGAGCGCGGCCTGGGCAAGCGCAACCTGCGCGTCAGCGATGACGCCTTCAAAATGCTGATGGCGGCTGCCGATGGCGATGGCCGGCGGATGCTCAACTTCCTCGAGAATGCCTCCGACCTTGCCGAGGACGGCAGCGAGATCGGCGTCGAGATGCTGCAAAGCCTGCTCGGTGACAGCCGCCGCCGTTTCGACAAGGGCGGCGAGGCGTTCTATGACCAGATTTCCGCGCTGCACAAGTCGGTGCGCGGCTCCAATCCGGATGGTGCCCTGTACTGGTTCGCGCGCATGCTCGACGGCGGCTGCGACCCGCTGTACATCGCCCGCCGCGTGGTGCGCATGGCCAGCGAAGACATCGGCAACGCCGACCCGCGCGCGCTCAGCCTGTGCCTGGCAGCCTGGGACGTGCAGGAGCGCCTGGGCAGCCCCGAAGGCGAGCTGGCGGTGGCCCAGGCCATCACCTACCTGGCCTGCGCGCCAAAGAGCAATGCGGTGTACATGGGCTTCAAGGCCGCCCTGCGCGAGGCCGCCGAACACGGTTCGCTGGAAGTGCCGCTGCACCTGCGCAATGCCCCGACCAAACTGATGAAGCAACTGGGCTACGGCGACGAGTACCGCTACGCCCACGACGAGCCCGACGCCTACGCCGCCGGTGAGGATTACTTCCCCGAAGCGCTCGAACCGCGCCAGTACTACCAGCCAGTGCCGCGTGGCCTGGAATTGAAGATTGGCGAGAAGCTGCGGCACCTGGCCGACCTCGACCGCAGCAGCCCCAGACAGCGGAGAAAACCGTGATTGCATTGATCGCCGCTGTCAGCGCGGGCGGTATTGCCGGTACCTTGTTGCGCTTCGCCACCTCCAACTGGGTGGTTGCCCACTGGCCACGGCACTTCTATCTCGGTACGCTGGCGGTCAACCTGGTTGGCTGCCTGCTGATCGGCCTGCTCTACGGCCTGTTCCTGCACAAGCCGATGGTGCCGATCGAACTGCGCGCCGGGCTGATCGTCGGCTTCCTGGGCGGCCTGACGACGTTTTCCTCCTTTTCGCTGGATACCGTACGCCTGCTGGAGAGCGGGCAAGTGCCGCTGGCGCTGGGCTATACCGGTATCAGCGTGGTGGGCGGGCTGCTCGCGACCTGGGCCGGCCTGTCCCTGACCCGATTCTGAACCAACACCTACACATAACGAGAGAACGATATGCTCGATTCCAAACTGTTACGCGGCCAACTTCAGGAAGTGGCGGATCGCCTGGCCTCCCGTGGCTTCAGCCTGGATGTCGCGCGCATCGAATCACTGGAAGAGCGCCGCAAGGCGGTGCAGACCCGCACCGAGCAGCTGCAGGCCGAGCGTAACGCCCGTTCCAAGTCCATCGGCCAGGCCAAGGCCAAGGGTGAAGACATCGCGCCGCTGATGGCCGACGTCGAGCGCATGGCCAACGAACTGGCGGCCGGCAAGGCCGAGCTGGATGGCATCCAGGCCGAACTGGACGGCATCCTGCTGACCATCCCCAACCTGCCGGACGCCAGCGTACCGGTCGGTGCCAGCGAAGACGACAACGTCGAGGTGCGCCGCTGGGGCACGCCGAGGACTTTCGATTTCGACATCAAGGACCACGTCGCCCTCGGCGAAATCAGCGGTGGCCTGGACTTCGAAGCCGCCGCCAAACTGTCCGGCGCCCGTTTTGCCGTGCTGCGTGGCCCGATCGCCCGCCTGCACCGCGCGCTGGCGCAGTTCATGATCAACCTGCACACCGCTGAGCACGGCTACGAGGAGCACTACACCCCGTACCTGGTGCAGGCCCCGGCCCTGCAGGGCACCGGCCAGCTGCCGAAGTTCGAGGAAGACCTGTTCAAGATCAGCCGCGAGGGCGAGGCTGACTTCTACCTGATCCCGACCGCCGAAGTGTCGCTGACCAACCTGGTGGCGGGTGAGATCCTCGATGCCAGGCAACTGCCGCTGAAGCTGGTGGCCCACACCCCGTGCTTCCGCAGCGAAGCCGGTGCTTCCGGGCGTGACACCCGCGGCATGATCCGCCAGCACCAGTTCGACAAGGTCGAAATGGTGCAGGTGGTCGAACCGTCCAAGTCGATGGAAGCCCTGGAAGGCCTGACCGCCAACGCCGAGCGAGTGCTGCAGCTGCTGGAGCTGCCGTACCGTGTGCTGGCCCTGTGCACCGGCGACATGGGCTTTGGCGCGGTGAAGACTTACGACCTGGAAGTGTGGGTGCCGAGCCAGGACAAGTACCGTGAAATCAGCTCGTGCTCCAACTGCGGCGATTTCCAGGCGCGCCGCATGCAGGCCCGCTGGCGCAACCCGGAAACCGGCAAACCAGAGCTGGTGCACACCCTCAACGGCTCCGGCCTGGCGGTGGGGCGTACCCTGGTCGCGGTGCTGGAAAACTACCAGCAGGCGGATGGTTCGATCCGTGTACCGGAAGTGCTCAAGCCGTACATGGGCGGCGTCGAGGTTATCCGCTAAATGGATTACCTGCCGCTGTTCCACAAGCTGCAGGGTGGCCGCGTGCTGGTCGTCGGCGGCGGTGAAATCGCCTTGCGCAAGGCGCGCCTGCTGGCCGATGCCGGGGCCGCGCTGCGCGTGGTGGCACCGGAGGTCGACGGCCAACTGGCCGCGCTGGCCCGGGAAGGTGGCGGTGAGGTGCTGGTGCGTGGCTATCAGGCAGCCGACCTGGTCGGTTGCCGGCTGGTGATCGCGGCCACCGACGACACCGGGCTCAACGCCCAGGTGTCGGCTGATGCGCAGGCCCTCAGCCTGCCGGTCAATGTGGTTGATGCGCCGGCCCTGTGCACGGTGATCTTCCCGGCGATCGTCGACCGCTCGCCCTTGGTGATTGCAGTTTCCAGCGGCGGTGATGCGCCGGTGCTGGCGCGCTTGATTCGCGCCAAGCTCGAGGCCTGGATTCCATCGGCCTATGGCGAGCTGGCCGGGTTGGCAGCGCGTTTCCGGCACAAGGTCAAATCCTTGTACCCGGATGTCAACCAGCGCCGCGGCTTCTGGGAAACCGTGTTCCAGGGCCCGATTGCCGAACGCCAGCTGGCCGGGCAGGGCGCCGAGGCCGAGCGCCTGTTACAGGCGATGGTGGACGGTGCGCCGGTGCAGCAGGGCGGTGAGGTGTATCTGGTGGGTGCGGGCCCGGGCGATCCGGACCTGCTGACCTTCCGTGCCTTGCGCCTGATGCAACAGGCCGATGTGGTGCTGTACGACCGCCTGGTGGCACCGGCGATCATCGAGATGTGCCGGCGCGACGCCGAGCGTATCTATGTGGGCAAGCGCCGTGCCGACCATGCCGTGCCGCAGGACCAGATCAACCGCCTGCTGGTCGACCTGGCCCAACAGGGCAAGCGGGTATTGCGCCTGAAGGGCGGCGACCCGTTCATTTTCGGGCGCGGCGGCGAAGAGATCGAAGAGCTGGCCGGGCAGGGTATCCCGTTCCAGGTGGTGCCGGGCATTACCGCGGCCAGTGGCTGTTCCGCCTATGGCGGGATTCCGCTGACCCACCGCGACTATGCCCAGTCGGTGCGTTTCGTGACCGGGCACCTGAAGGATGGCACCAGCAACCTGCCTTGGGATGACCTGGTGGCACCGGCGCAGACCCTGGTGTTCTACATGGGCCTGGTCGGTTTGCCGACCATCTGTGCCGAGCTGATTCGTCATGGCCGCGCGGCCACTACCCCGGCAGCGCTGGTACAGCAGGGGACCACGCGTAATCAGCGGGTGTTCACCGGTACCCTGGCGGATTTGCCTGAGCTGGTGGCCCGGCATGAAGTGCATGCGCCGACCTTGGTGATTGTCGGCGAAGTGGTGCAGTTGCGTGACAAGCTCGCCTGGTTCGAAGGTTCGCAGAACAGCTGAAATCGCCGGGGCTGCAAAGCAGCCCCGGATGCCTTAAGCCTGCCAGATCCCTTCGCCTGGCAACCGCTCGCGATCATGTGGCAGGCTGAAGTTCTGCAGCGGCCCCTTGGGCACGATCCCGTTCGGGTTGATGGTCTTGTGGCTCAGGTAATAGTGCTTCTGGATATGCTCCATGTTCACCGTACCCGCCACCCCTGGCCACTGGTACAGCTCACGCAACCAGTTTGACAGGTTGTGGTAATCGCTCAGGCGCCGCAGGTTGCACTTGAAGTGGCCGTGGTACACCGCATCGAAGCGCACCAGGGTGGTGAACAGGCGCACATCGGCCTCGGTCAGGTATTCGCCCGCCAGGTAGCGGTTGCGGCTGAGCAAGTCTTCCAGATAGTCCAGTTCGTTGAACACATCGTCGAACGCCGCTTCATAGGCCTCCTGCGTGGTGGCGAAGCCTGCGCGGTATACGCCGTTGTTCACCGCCGGGTAGATGCGCTCGTTCAGTGCATCGATGGTCGAACGCAGCGGCGCGGGGTAGAGGTCCAGCGTATTGCCGGTCAACGCGTTGAACGCGCTGTTGAAGATGCGGATGATCTCTGACGACTCGTTGTTGACGATGCGCTTGGCTTGCTTGTCCCACAGCACTGGTACTGTCACGCGGCCGGTGTAGTGTGGGTCATCCTGGGTATAGCGCTGGTGCAGGTACTGCAGGGAGTCGAGGTGGTCACCAGAAGAGCCTTGCTGCTGGTCGAAGGTCCAGCCATGGTCCTGCATCAGCCAGCTGACCACCGACACATCGATCAACGGTTCCAGGCCCTTGAGGGCACGGACGATCAGGGTGCGGTGTGCCCATGGGCAGGCCAGCGAGACGTACAGGTGGTAACGGCCGGCTTCGGGGGCGGGCAGCGGGTTGCGGCGTTGGGCATTCTCGCGCTTGAACGTACCGTCCTTGCCGTTTTCATACCACTGGTCATGCCAGCGGCCATCGATCAAAAGGCCCATGATGAGCTCCTGGAACAAAGTGGTTTGTCGTTGGAGCCCAGTCTAGGCCAAATCGTTCGAACAAATAGCGGAAAGATCCGGGGTTTATAATCGATTAGATCGATTTATTTCGCGCTTGCCAATAGCCTTGGGCTGTTGCGAACGCCTCTTCGCGGCCTCGGCCCAAGCTGCGAAGGGCCAGGGCCATGGTGGCGATGACGGCTTTCTCGCCATAACTGTCGTCAACCTCGCCACGCCAGCAGGCCAGCAGATGCTCGGCTTGCAGGCTGGGCGGCTTGACGTGACGGCGCTCGCTCAGCGCTGGCCATTCTTCATCCCAGGCCTCACCTGCCGTGGTGCCGTAAAGGTGGCTGATGACATCGGGGTTGACCTCGATCTCGCCACCATCGCCCTTGATCACCAGCGCATGGTCACCCAGCAGGCGGCTTGCCTCGCGGTGGACCGCCTGGTAACCGGGGTGGAAGATGCTCTGCAGGCCACAGCGCGCGCCCAGCGGGTTGAGGACCCTGGCCAGCGAGTGGATCGGTGAGCGCAGGCCCAGGGTGTTGCGCAGGTCGATCATACGCTGCAACTGCGGCGCCCAATCCTGCAGCGGAAAGAACGCCAGCTGATGCTGGTCGAGTGCCTCGGCAACGGCTGCCCAATTGCGGCACAGGGGGATCTGCAACAGGTCGAGCAGTTGCTCGGTATACATGCGCCCGGCGGTATGTGCGCCACCGCCATGCATCAGGATGCGCACACCATTGCTGGCCAGGCACTTGGCGGCCAGCAGGTACCACGGCAGATGGCGCTTCTTGCCGGCATACGTGGGCCAGTCCAGGTCCACGGCGATGCGCGGGGCCTGCAGGTGCGCGCGCAGTGCCTCGGTGAAGCCGGCCAGTTCCTCTGCGCTTTCTTCCTTGTGCCGCAGCAGCATGAGGAAGGCACCGAGCTGGGCGTCTTCGACCTTGTCTTCCAGCAACAGGGTCATGGCCGCGCGAGCCTCTTCGCGGGTCAGGCCACGCGCGCCGCGCTTGCCTTTGCCAAGAATACGCACGAATTCAGCGAACGGGTGTTCGGCCGGGGTTTCCAGGGTGAGTGGGCGTGGCTGGGTCATATGCAGTTGGTCGGTTTGGGCAGGCCCGCCAGCTTGGCGGCGAGTTTGGCGGGAGTGCCATTGAACAGGCGGTTCAGGTGTGGGCTGTTGCCTTTGTCCGGGCCCAGCTTGAGCGCCGTGTACTTGATCAGCGGGCGGGTAGCCGGAGACAGCTGGTACTCCTGGTAGAACTGGCGCAGCAGTTCGAGGATCTCCCAGTGGTCCGCAGTCAACGGGATGCCCTCGCGCGCGGCCAACGCCTCGGCAGCGGCAGGTGACCAGTCCTGCAGGTCGACCAGGAAGCCGTCCTTGTCCAGGGCGATCGCCTGATCGCCAACGGTGAGCGTATTCATAGCCAGCTGTTGACCTTGTGGTAATGCAGCGACAGTTCGACGAAGCCGGCGTAATCCACGGCCTTGGCCAGTTGGTTGCCGACTGCGCGGGCCTGCACATCTTCCTCAAGCGCGAACAGGCGCTCGGCCAGGCCGGCGGCTTGCAATTGGCGGTACGGCTCGCTGCCGCTGCGCAGGGCGTATACCGCGTCACCGCAAAGCAGCAGGGCATCTTCGGCGCCGAGCAGGCGCAGGCAACTGGCCAGGCGCTCGTCGCCAAACGGTGAGTGGGCAATTACATGCAGGGTTGTCATCACAGCGTTACCACCTGGTCAAAACGGGCGATCAGCGCGGCCAGTGCCGCATCGTCGAGCACCTGCGCCGGCAATGCGAGGCTTTCGGCGGCCAGGCCACGGCGGGCGAGGCTGTGGCTGCAGGCGAACAGCTCCTCCACGCCGAACATGGGCAGCGCTTGCAGGTTGGCAGCCAGGTTCTTCTGCTGTACGGCAGCGGGCTGTTGGTCCGGCGCAAGCTGGAAGACGCCATCATCGAGAAACAGCATGCCCAGCGGCAGGTCGAACGCACCGCCGGCCAGGGCGATGTCCAGCGCCTCACGGGCCGAGGGGCCGTTCCAGGGTGCCTGGCGGCTGATGATCAACAAGGATTTGGCCATTTCAGTCGCCTCCGAAGCAGACAAGGCGGTCGGCAACCTGGGCGGCCTCGTGCAGTTGGCCGAGCCCTGACAGCTCCCACGGCTTGGGCAGGTTCACGGCCGGGCGCTGGTAGCGGTTGGCCTCGGCTTCGTCGAGCACACCACGGCGCAGGGCGGCGGCGATGCACACCACGGCGTCCAGCTGCTTGGTCTCGATAAAGGCCCGCCACTGGCCGGCCACATCCACCTCGTCCTGAGGGGCGACAACGTTGGCCGAGGCGCTGTGCACCCCGTCCTGGTAGAAGAACAGCCGGGCAATCTCATGTCCGCCAGCCAGCACCGCCTCGGCGAAGCGCAGGGCGCGTCGCGAGGAGGGCGCATGGGCCGGGGAGAACACCGCGATAGCGAATTTCATGGGTCACTCATGCCAAAGGAATGCTGCCATGATAAAGCAAAAAAGCCCGCGCCCGCTTGTGCATGCGGGCCGGGCTTGCTGTTGCGCATCAATCTCCAGGCCCATGCGGGCCTACACAAACCGTGCACGGCCTGGGTGAACTCAAGCCTGCTCCTTGCCCTCTGGCAGGAACCAGTTCAGCACCAGCGCGCAAATCCCCCCAGTCGCCACACCCGACTCCAGCACATTGCGAATCGCTGCCGGCATGTGTGCCAGGAACTCCGGTACCTGCGCCACACCCAGGCCCAGTGCCAGCGACACCGCGATGATCAGCAAGGCGCGACGATCCAGCCGGGTACTGGCCAGGATATTGATGCCCGAAGCGGCAACTGCGCCGAACATGACCATGGCCGCGCCACCCAGCACCGGTTCCGGTACCGCCTGGATCACCCCGGCAACGCTCGGGAACAGGCCCAGCAGCACCAGCATTGCAGCGATCCAGATGCCGATATGGCGGCTGGCGATACCGGTCAACTGGATCACGCCATTGTTCTGCGCAAAGATCGAGCTCGGGAAGGTGTTGAAGAAACCGGCCAGCAGCGAGTTTGCCCCATTGACCAGCACGCCGCCCTTGATCCGCTGCATCCATAGTGGCCCTTCGACCGGCTGGCGCGACACCTTGCTGGTGGCAGTGACGTCGCCGATGGCTTCCAGCGAAGTCACCAGGTAGATCACCAGCATCGGAATGAACAGCGCCCAGGAGAAGCCCAGGCCAAAGTGCAGCGGCGTCGGTACCTGGAACAGCGCGGCCTGGTGCATGCCGGTGAAGTCGAGGCGGCCCAGGTAGCCGGCCAGCGCATAGCCGACCGCAAGGGCGATAACGATCGCGCAACTGCGCATCCATACCACCGGGATGCGGTTGAGAACGACGATGATTGCCAGTACCACGCCCGACAGCAGCAGGTTCTCGCCATTGGCGAAGGTACCGTTGGCCATGGCGCCGAAACCACCACCCATGCTGATCAGGCCGACCTTGATCAAGGTCAGGCCGATCATCAGCACGACGATGCCGGTCACCAGCGGCGTAATCAGGCGTTTGACGAAGGGCAGGATGCGCGACACGCCCATCTCGACGAACGAACCGGCGATGACCACACCAAAGATTGCCGCCATCACACTTTCCACCGGCGTGCCTTGCTTGACCATCAGCGCGCCACCGGCAATCAGCGGCCCGACGAAGTTGAAGCTGGTGCCCTGGACGATCAGCAGCCCGGCACCGAACGGCCCGAAGCGCTTGCACTGGACGAAGGTGGCGATGCCGGAGATTACCAACGACATCGATACGATCAGGTTGGTGTCCCGCGCAGAAACGCCCAGCGCCTGGCAGATCAGCAGGCCAGGGGTGACGATCGGCACGATGATCGCCAGCAGGTGCTGCAGCGCTGCCAGCAGGCCGATCAACGGCCGTGGCCTGTCTTCCAGGCCAAGCACCAGTTCATTGGCAGGCGCTGCTGCGCCTGGGCTGTGTTCGTGTGAGCTCATGGCTGAAAGCTGCCCCGGTGAAAAAAGGAGCGCATTCTACGGGGTGCCGGTGGATTGGGGTAGAGAAAAGCACGATGAGAGCGTCTTTGCCGGTGTTCGCGGCTCATCGCCGCGATCAATCGGTACGCACAAAAAAAGCCCGCCGAAGCGGGCTTTTTCCTGCGCACTCAATCAGTCGTCACGACCCATGATGCCAAACAGTTGCAGCAGGCTGACGAACAGATTGTAGATCGATACATACAGGCTGATGGTTGCCATGATGTAGTTGCGCTCGCCACCGTGGATGATCGCGCTGGTCTGGAACAGGATGCAGACCGACGAGAACAGTACGAAGCCGGCGCTGATCGCCAGTTGCAAGCCACTGATCTGGAAGAAGAAGCTGGCCACGACAGCACCCAGCAGAACGAAGAAGCCTGCAGTGATGAAGCCGCTGAGGAAGCTCATGTCCTTGCGGGTGATCAGCACATAGGCCGACAGGCCACCGAACACCAGCGCGGTCATGGCGAATGCCGAGCTGACCACTTCGGCGCCACCGGCCATGCCCAGGTAACGGTTGAGGATAGGGCCGAGGATGAAGCCCATGAAGCCGGTGAGGGCGAAGGTGGATACCAGGCCCCAGGCGGAATCACGCAATTTGTTGGTGAGGAAGAACAGCCCGTAGAAGCCGATCAGCACCACGAACACGTTCGGGTAGCCGACGCGCATCTGCTGGGCCACGAAGGCCATGACACCGCTGAAGGCGAGGGTAAGCGCCAGCAGGCTGTACGTGTTGCGCAGGACCTTGCTGATCTCCTGCTGCTCGACCTGCTGGCCGTGGTGTACGGCGTAATCCTGTTCGCGCATGGCGACACTCCTTGATGAACCTGTGGTTTCGAACGTTCAGATGTCTGGAGTCTATCAGAGCCGCCGCAACCCGCGACACAGAGAGTTTGACAGCTTGTTTCATTACGGTATGATGGCGGCCGCAAAACGAGCTGGAAGCGTGGCCGAGTGGTTTAAGGCAACGGTCTTGAAAACCGTCGATGGGCAACTATCCTAGAGTTCGAATCTCTACGCTTCCGCCATATCCCTGCAACAAAAGCCCCGATCATTCGGGGCTTTTGTTTTTCTGCAGCTGGGAAACCGGCCCCCGCGCGGATGCCTTCCGCCGCCCTATTGCAAGGTCGTCGGTTTCATGCAGTCGGGTAGTTTGCGCATCGTCTCTTCTATACGGGCAATCGTTTCCGCGAGCTCGTCGGCTTCCTTGTCCTTGCCCTCCCTCCTCAGGCGATCACGCTCCAGGCGCAGGTTGAGTAGATTTTTCTGCAGTTTCAGGGCCGAGGCATTGAATGGGTCCATGCTTTTCTCATGCTGAAGGCCTCCTTGCCGTTGTAGGAAAACTGGACCGTAGCAGCTCGAATTTGCTGGAGAAACTGATGTTTCATACAGGCAAGGCTGACTGATGGGAAACTTCCTACATTGGCTGGAATAGGATCCTACAAACCTCGTTACAACTCGTGTCTACGCAACCCGTCTCCACCCCCCGTACTGGCTGGCCGCCATAGGTGCGGGCAAGGCTGGCCATCCACTCGGCTCAATCGCCGGCTTGCCGTGCCATCTGAAACGTTCTGTAGCAATTACTGGCCGCGACTTAAAGGTGATCCGCATCCACGACCGCCTGAATGAACGCCTGGGGTGCTTCCTGGGGCAGGTTGTGGCCAATGCCACCACTGATCAGTCGGTACTGGTACTTGCCGGTAAAGCGCTGTGCATACGCTTCGGCTGGTGGATGCGGGGCGCCGTTGGCGTCGCCCTCCAGGGTAATGGTCGGCACGCCGATGCTGGGGAAGCGGGCCAGCCTGGCTTCAAGCGGGTCGTAGCGTGTTTCGCCCTGTGCCAGGCCCAGCCGCCAACGGTAGTTGTGCACGGTGATCGCCACTTGGTCGGGGTTGTCCAGAGCCTTGGCGCTGCGCTCGAAGGTGGCGTCATCGAAGGCCCACCTGGGGGAAGCGGTTTGCCAGATCAGTTTGGCGAAGGCATGGCGGTTCTGCTCATAGCCGGCCTGGCCGCGTGCGGTGGCGAAGTAGTACTGGTACCACCATTGCAATTCGGCGCTGGGGGGCAGGGGGGCCTTGGCGGCTTCCTGGCTGCTGATCAGGTAACCGCTGACCGACACCAGCGCCTTGACCCGCTCTGGCCACAGTGCCGAGACAATATCGGCAGTGCGTGCGCCCCAGTCGAAGCCGGCAAGCACTGCGCGCTGGACATGCAGCGCATCCATGAACGCGATGACGTCGCTGGCCAGCGCCGCAGGCTGGGCGTTGCGTGGGGTTGCGGCAGACAGGAAGCGGGTTTGCCCATAGCCGCGAACGTAGGGCACCAACACCCGGTAGCCTTTTGCGGCGAGGGCAGGTGCGACATGTTCGAAGCTGTGGATGTCGTAGGGCCAGCCATGCAACAAAATTACTACCGGACCGTCGGCCGGGCCTTGCTCGACATAGGCCACGTCGAGCACACCTGCGTTGATGTGTTTCAGCGGGCCGAAGTCATCGGCCACGGTGGTGGCTGGCTGAGGCGTCTGCGGCGCAGCCGTGGTGACATTCGCCGCCATCAGGCCAAGCGGCAACAGGGCACAGGCAAGCAGCGTATGGCCGAAACGGCGTTGCAGGGCGGTGCTCGGGTGGCGGGCGGACATTGGGCATCTCCTTGATGAAACCATCGGTGCGGGTTGATGGGCCCAGTAAAGAGGATGGCTGTATCGGTGATGTGTCCGCTCGGCGTGCAGCCGCGTGGTTGTGTGTCAGGGCTTGGTCAGTACACATGAAGATACAAACCGCAGCATTAGCCGCCGCCTGCAAGCGCGCTGCCAGCCAGTACCTGTTCCGCGCGCAAGATGCGCGCATAATCCAAAGCCAGATTAGCCAGCGAAAGGGCGTGCACGTCCTCTGCAGGCCATAGCCGGCCATGCAGGTCGTGCTGGTCGAAGGTGAAGCAGGCGTCTTCGACCACCACCACGTCGAAACCGAGATTGCCTGCGGAGCGGGCGGTGGATTCCACGGAATTGTTGGTAATGACCCCGGCGATGACCAGTTGGCTGATTCCGCGAGTGTGTAACCAGCGCTCAAGTCCGGAGTTGGCGAAGGCATCGGGCACATGTTTGTCGAACACCGTTTCGCTCGCCAGTGGCGTGAACGCAGGCTGGAATTCGCAGCCGGGCTGCCCAGGCCAGAACACCGAATCCGCCAAGCGGGACAGGTGGCGTACATGCACCACCGGGCGCGCCGAACGACGCCACGCAGCCAGCAACTCGCCGATGCGCAGTTCGGCTTCCGGGTTGTTACGCCGGCCCAGACGTGGGTGGTGAATGCCAACCTGAAGGTCGATCAGCAGCAGGACTGTGTTGTCGGCGAAAGCGGTCATGGCAGGGTGGCACTCCTTGGCAGGTTCGAGCGGTTGACCCTAGCACAGCGTCGATGACTGGGCAGCCTGCGTGAACTTCAGTGCCCTGCAGGCCGTTGCGCAGCCCAGCGAGGCCCGCTGGGTTTGTCATCTGATCCGCTTTTTTTCCGTAAACCTGAATCTGTAACCGTATCAGTCGAGGTTGGACAATAAGCCCATTCCCGCATCCACACTGTTGAGGTTCCGATGGGCAAGCTCGCGCTGTTCCTGGGTGGTTTCCTGCTGTTAACCCTGCTGATAGGTATTCTTGGCACCATCCCGCCAAGCTGAACTCGATTACTGCACATCCCACCTCTGCGCGGCCTGCCCGGTTTCCCGGCGGGCCGGCTGCCGTTCCTTTTGGCCGATTCACCCTGTCGATTTGTATGATAAGTCGTTCTTTACGTTGAGAAATCTGTCCACAAAAAACGTGGGTAGGTCTGTGGATAAAGTGCTGCAAGCCAAGCCTGTGGCGGGCTCTGTTAAATTGAGCAGAATTTGAACAGCCGTCCGGGGACGGTTTCAGCAGGCCATGCCGGCGCGGCGCAGGGCGCCGAGCAAGTCACGTACCCGCGCCGGCAACTCGCCGGCGGGGTAAACGGCATGCATCTGCGGGTCCTGGCCGCTGCTGGAGGTCAGGCGATAATGTGGGCACACCCGCACCAGCCGGCCCGCCTTTACCTGTGCTTCGCCAACCCAGGCAGCCAGGCGAGCGATGCCCGCACCGGCCAGGGTGCTGTGGTACACCGCGTGGCCCGAGTCCAGGCGCAGCCTCGGCCGGGGGCGCAAGCTGGTGATCTGGCCGTCGCGACAGAAGTGCCAGGCTTTGAGGATGCGCGGCGCGGTGTGCAGGATCAAGGCGTGCCTTTCAAGGTCATCGGGGTGCTGTGGCGTGCCAGCCAATGCCAGGTAGGCCGGGCTTGCATACAGGTGGCGCTGGTAATCCCACAGCGGGTAGCCAATCAACTCGCTCGATTGCGGAAAGGCGCCGCGCACCACGAAGTCGAACTTGCCTTGCAATGGATCGAGGGCGCCGTCGCTATACTGCACATCCAGGGTGACCTGCGGGTGGCAGCGGGAAAACTCGGCCAGCACCTGGGGCAGCATATGTTCACCCAGCAGTTGCGGTACGGCGAAGCGAATCCAGCCTTGCGCACTGCCGCTGAGCGCGGCCAGTTCATCAGCGGCATCACGTTGCACATCCAGCAAGCGCTCGGCGTGTGGTAGCAGGCGCTCACCGGCTTCGGTCAGGGTCACGGCGCTGGCGTTGCGGTTGAGCAGCTTGCTGCCGGCGTTGTCTTCGAGGGCCTGTACCGCGCGGGTTACTGCGCTGGGTGAGCGCCCCAGGGCGCGGGCGGCGGCGACGAAGCTGCGCTTGTGCGCCACACTGACGAACGCTTGTATCTCCCGCAGCATGTCCAGTGCCATTGGCTTTTCCTTGTTGCTGTTTTCGCAATACGGCATTTCACCACAAGCGCAGCACTTTGATTAGCCTTGCGGGCAGTCTTCACTGCCTGGAACCGCATCATGATGGATATCGCTGTGCTTTCCGTGTTCGCCTTCGCCGCCGGGCTGATCGACGCCGCCGTCGGTGGTGGCGGGCTGATCCAGATTCCAGCCTTGTTCAACGTGTTGCCCACGGCGCAACCAGCGGCCCTGCTCGGCAGCAACAAGCTGGCGTCGGTATGCGGCACGGCCTTCGCGGCGCGTTCGTTCATCCGCAAGGTGACCCTGGACTGGGGGCTGATCGTGCCGGCTGCGCTCAGCGCCTTTGTCATGTCGTTCGCCGGGGCTGCCACGGTGTCGCTGGTACCGCCCAGCGTGATGCGTCCGGCGGTACTGGTACTGATCGTGCTGATGGCCATCTATACCTTCTGCAAGAAGGACTTTGGCACCTTGCACAAACCCGCGAAGATCGGCCGCAAGGAACAGTGCCTGGCAGTGCTGATCGGCGGTGCTATCGGCTTTTACGACGGCCTGTTCGGGCCGGGAACCGGCAGCTTCCTGATCTTCCTGTTCATCCGCTTCTTCGCCTTGGACTTCCTGCATGCCTCGGCGTCGGCAAAGGTTGTGAACATCGCGACCAACCTGGCGGCGCTGGTGTTTTTCGTACCCTCGGGGAACGTGCTGTATGCCATTGCCTTGCCCATGGCGGCGTGCAACATCCTTGGCGCACTTACCGGGACCTGGCTGGCGGTGCGCAAGGGCGCAGGTTTTGTCCGTGGGCTGTTCCTAGTGCTGCTGTGCGTGCTGATCGCCAAGTTGTCGTGGGACTTGCTGGCCGGCTAGTTCAGCTCATCTGGCGCTGTGCCTCGGCCTGTTCCACGCGGTTGCGGCCATGCGCCTTGGCCCGGTACAGCGCCTGATCGGCGTGCGCCAGCAGCTGGTCCAGGCTGGGAGCTGGCGTGTCGGCGGCGCAACCGGCCACGCCGATGCTCACGGTAATCTGCAGGTGCTGCTCGGCTTGCGCCACCTTCAGCTCCTGCACGGCGCGGCGCAGGCGTTCGGCGGTGAACTTGGCCCGCTCGGGCGCCAGCCCTGGCAGGATCACGACGAACTCTTCGCCACCCAGGCGGGCGAACAAGTCACCTTCGTGCAACTGATCTTGCAGGGTGCCGGCGAACTGGCGCAGCACCAGGTCGCCTATGGCGTGGCCGTGGGCATCGTTGATCGCCTTGAAATGGTCGATGTCCAGCATCATCAGGGTCAGCGGCAGCGCCTGGGCGTGTTGCTGGCGGCTGTCCAGCAGGGCATTGGCGCGGCGGGGGAAGGCGCTGCGGGGGAGCACGCCGGGCAGGGGGTCGATGCTGGCCTGGTGCGCCAGGCGGGCCATGAGGCTGCGGTTGGCCTGGCTGACGCAGGCTACCACCAGCGGCCCGAGCACCAGCATGGCGATGCCCAGGCGTGCCGACACCAGGGTGGTCACGCCCGGCTCGCTCTGCGGCACGATGAAATGCATGAGGTTTTGCGCCACGGCCACGATCAGCGTGCTGCCGGCAGTCAATGTCAACAGCGCAACCAGAAAGGGCGAGTATGTCCAGGCACACCACAACAACGCGGCAATCGGGAACGCAATGGCCCCGGGGCCGCCGAAGGCAATGCTGAACGCCAGCGAGGCCAGCAGCACCAGCAACGGCGCCACGCGGATGGCCTGGGCGCCACCGCCAAGCAAGGCGCGCGCCGAGGGTGCCGTAAGCAGCACGGGCAGCACCAGTACGCTGGTCGAGAATTGTTCGCTGAACCAGGCCAGCCAGGTCGCGCGCAAGGATTGGTCGAACCAGGGGGCGGCCATCAGCGTGGCCATGCTGGCCGCTACCACGGCGCCGGTGGCGCTGGCGGCAAACACGCTGATGACGCCGTGCGGGGTGCGCATGCGCCGGTGCAGGCGCGGTAGGCGTGCGAGCAATAGCCATAGCGTGGCCACCATGCCCAGGTTGCACAGGTTGAACCACAGGGCCGGTACCCAGGCGCTGCCGCACAGCAGGTCGGCGCCCACCATGGCCAGCCAGACCAGGGCGAAGCCGGCCAGGGTCGCCTGCCGGGGGAAACGCAGCAGTACCCCGGCCAGCACCGCATTGACCGGCCAGAACAGCGACAGGGATTCGATCGGCCGGGCCAGGATACCGCCCACCGTCAGGACGAAGGTCAGGGCCAGCAGAATGACGAGGTGCAACAAGCGCGATCGGGTTGGAAAAACCATGGGCTCGGCCGGCAAAGCGGAAACGAAATCCAGGACAACGGCTGGAAGCACCTGGGGCAATGACGCATCAGTGTGTTTCGTCAGGGGACTTGATGTCAATCTGCCGCGATCGGCCGGGATAATGCCAAATTGCCTCCATTGATTGCCAAACGCCTCACAGCTTGAAGAACCATGGCACCATCAACACCGTCACCAGCATCACCAGCAGCGTGAACGGCACACCGACCTTGACGAAATCGGCAAAGCGGTATTGCCCAGGGCCCAGCACCAGCGTGTTGACTGGCGAGGACACCGGCGTCATGAACGCGGCCGAGGCGGCCAGCGCCACGGTCATGGCGAACGGGTAGGGTGACATGCCCAATTGCGCGGCGGTGCTGACGGCTACCGGGGCCATCAGTACCGCAGTGGCGGTGTTGGAGATGAACAGGCCAATCAGTGCAGTGACTGCAAACAGGCAGGCCAGGATGGCGCCAGGGCCGGCACCGCCGAGTACGCTGACCAGGCCGCCGACGGCCAGGTCGATGCCGCCGGTTTTCTGCAGCGCCTGGGCAAAGGGCAGCATGCCGACAATCAGTACCAGGCTCTGCCAGTGGATGGCCCGGTAGGCGCTGTTCATGTCGATGCAGCGGCCTGCGCCCATCAGCAGGCAGCCAATCAGCGCGGCGATGACGTTGGGTACCGCGCCGCTGACCATCAGACCGACCATCACTGCCAGGCTCAGCAGCGCCTGCGGTGCGCGCCTGCGGGCGGGCGCGACCAGGTCGATTTCCGCAGGCAGGCTCAGGACCAGGAAGTCCTTTGGCCGGCTTTGCAGCTGGCGCACCGCTTTCCACGGGCCGACCACCAGCAGGGTGTCGCCCAGGCGCAGCTTTTCTTCCACCAGTTGCGCCTCGATCGCTGCCTGCTCGCGGCGCAGGCCGACTACGTTGAGGTCGAAGCGGGTGCGGAAGGCCAGCTCGAGAATGCTCTTGCCGATCAGTTGCGAGCCTGGCGGTAGCGAAACCTCGGCCATGCCCAGCTCCTGGGACTGGTCGATGAAGTAGGCGGCCTTGAAGCGCAATGGCTCCAGTTGCATGGCCTGACACAGGCTGCGCAGGTCGTCCTGGTTGGCAAACAGGTCAAGTAGCAGCACGTCGCCCTGTTGCAGCACGGTGCCGGAGTCGGCGGCGATCACCCGGGTGGTGAACTTGTGCTGGCGCTCGATACCGATCACGTTGGCGCCATGCCGGGTACGCAGTTCCAGCTCGCCCAGGGTATGGCCGATCAATGGCGAGTGCGGGCGGATGCGCAGGCGCCGTTCACGGCCGCTGAGCTTGTAGTCCAGCACCAGGTCGAGCAAGGTGCGACGGCTTTCCACCCGGCCGTCCTTGCGCACCTCGCCATTCAGCCAGCGCCGGGTCAGCAGCATGTAGCCGATGCCCAGCACCAGCACCACCAGGCCGAACGGGGTGAAGCTGAAGAAGCTGAAGCCCGCTTCGCCATGGCGTACCAGCTCGCTGTGCACCACCACGTTGGGCGGCGTGGCCACCAGGCTGAGCATGCCGCTGATCAGGCCGGCGAAGGCCAGTGGCATCATCAGCCGGCTGGGCGAAAGCTGCAGGCGCGCGGCGATGCTCAGCACCACCGGAATGAAGATGGCGACCACACCGGTGGAGCTCATTATCGACCCCAGCCCCGCCACGGCGAACATCAGCAGCACCAGCAAACGGGCTTCGCTGTTGCCGGCCCGCTCGCTCATCCACTCGCCGATGCGGTAGGCAATACCGGTACGCACCAGGCCTTCACCGATGACGAACAGGGCGGCGATCAGCACGACGTTGGGGTCACTGAAACCGGCCAGGGCCTGCTCCACGGTAAGGATCCCCGACAGTGGCAGGGCAAGTATCACCAGTAGCGCGACCACGTCCATGCGCGGGCGGTTGATGACGAACAGGACGATGACGATGGCCAGCAGGCCGAGGACCCAGAGCAGCTCGTGGTTCATGGGGAGGGGGTGTTCCTTCACACGGGGGCACGTTAGACAGTAGCAGGCAGTGTGCCGGATTGTGCTGAAGGGGGTATTGATGTATTGCAGGGTTGGCTAAACAGAAGGGGCCGCTTTGCGGCCCCTTGGTCACTGCGATCAGTGACGGTGACGGTGACGGCGGCCGCCATTGTCGCCCAGGTGGTTGCCGAT
Organism: Pseudomonas sp. Marseille-Q3773; assembly: GCF_916618955.1. Classification (NCBI taxonomy): domain Bacteria; kingdom Pseudomonadati; phylum Pseudomonadota; class Gammaproteobacteria; order Pseudomonadales; family Pseudomonadaceae; genus Pseudomonas; species Pseudomonas sp. Marseille-Q3773. The sequence continues at coordinate 2,312,829 of NZ_OU745390.1, read as the reverse complement.
GGCACCACCGGCCGCGCCGCCCAGGCCGGCACCCACGGTGGAGCCGGTCTTGCCGCCCACCGCGCCGCCCAGCAGCGAACCGCCAGCCGAGCCCAGGCCACCGCCGATGGCTGCTTCGGTACGGTTGCCTTTGCTTGCGCCTACCGCACTGCCGGCTGCGCCGCCGAGACCGGCGCCGATTGCCGCCCCGGTGCGGCCGCCGATCTGCTGGCCGACAACGTTACCCAGGACACCACCCAGGCCACCGCCAATGGCGGCAGTACCGTCACCGGCGAAAGCGCCCTGGCACAGCAGCAGGCCAAGGGCAAGGGAAGGCAGAGTCAGACGCATGATACGAACCTCGAAGGAATCATCAGGTAAAGGTGCCGCGTAATGGGCGGCGGGTCAGGGGGAAAAGACGCTTCAGCGGTAGTAGCGGTCACCGCGGTAATCACGGTCGTCATCATCGTCGTCATGGCGATCATGCCGATGGTGGTGACGGTGCTCATGGTCGCGGTCCCGCCAGCCATCGTCGTCGTCATGGTAGCGATGGCTATGGCAGCCTGCGGTAAGCAGGACAACGGCGATCAGCGAAAGGCTTGCAAGACGTGGCATCACGATATAGGTCCTTGATCCGCAACGGTTTGCGGCACACCCCTGAGACTGGAAACGCTCCATTTGGTTTCGCTGGCAGGCAAAAATAATTGCCGTGCCAGCGATGAGCTGCCTGGCCTGATACGGGTAGGTTCAGCGTGCTGGCTGGATCGCCAGCACGACACCGTTGGTGATCTGCACCAGCACGTAGTGGTCGCCCATGCGTACCCAGTGGCTTTCCTTTTCCGGTGCCGGCAGGCCTTTGGCTTTCCAGTTCTTGAGCGCCTGGTCGTCGCGCTTGTATTGGTCAGGCGCCTTGTCGCCGACCTTGAGCTCGCGGTTGTGGGTTTCCGGGGCGGTGATGCTTTCTTCGCTGGACGGGGCGGCGGTAGCGGCCAAAGGCAGGCAAGGCAGGGCGGCAAGAAGCAGGTAGTGCAGTTTCATGACGATTCCTCGTAACGGTAGGTCTTAGCTGCGACAGCGGTTTGCGCCTGGCAATTCACTCGCGATGCCTGCCAATGCTAGAGTCGCCTTCTTTTTTAACCCTGAGGAAGGAACATGCGTGCGATTCTGCCGATGGCCGCGGCGCTGATGCTGGTGGGTTGTGCTTCTGCAACCATGGAAACGGCCCGCGGCGGCAAGCCGACCGCGCAGCTCGACTCGCACAAGGCGCCGGAACTGGTGGCCCAGTGCATCCAGTTCAGCTGGCAGGAGGAGAAGGTGTTCGGCGACGACGCCAGCGGCTACCTGGAACCGCGCAAGCAGGGCGGGTTCACGGTTTATACCCGTGAAGCCGAAGCGTTCGTGGATGTGTACCCGCAAGCGGGTGGGGCACGGGTGGATTTCTACGCGCAGAACAACGACGGCGTGGCCCTGCAGCGCCGCGCGGCGGCGGCGACCTGCCTGTAACGAGCCGATAGCAGACCGAACGGATAGCGCCAGTCCCTGTGCGGGTCGTGCCGACAGGGACCGCGTCAGCTTTACAATTTTTCGCAAGGCAGTTGTGTCGCAGCGGGCTTGGTGGAAGCTAGCATGAGCCTACACGGCTCAAGGAAGACACCATGCACCCCTCACTGCTACTTAACCGCGCTAGCTGGGACGAACGCGCCCCGCTGCACGCCGCCTCGAAGGACTACGAGATCGAGCGGTTTGTCCTGCATTCTGGGCACTTGTCCGAAACCGTACGCTTTGATCTGCCACTGCTCGGCAACATCAAGGGGCTCAATACCGTCCACCTGCAGTGTCACATCGGCACCGACACCCTCTCGCTGGCGCGCCTCGGCGCCAAGGTCTGTGGCCTGGACTATTCCGCAGCATCGCTGGCCGAGGCGCGGGCTTTGGCCCAGCGCTGTGCTGCCTCGATTGCGTATGTCGAGGCCGACGTCTACAGCGCCGACGAGGTGTTGCCGGCCGGCACCTTCGATCTGGTCTACACCGGCATTGGTGCGCTCTGCTGGTTGCCGCGTATCGAGCCGTGGGCGCGTACCGTCTCAGCATTGCTGAAACCAGGCGGGCGCCTGTTCCTGCGTGACGGCCACCCGATGCTGATGGCAGTCAATGAAGACCGTCAGGATTGCCTGCAGCTGGAATACCCCTACTTCGAGCAGCAAGCACCGACGGTATGGCATAGCGACCAGACCTACGTCGAGACCGAGCAGCGCCTCACCCACTGCGAAACCCACGAATGGAACCACGGCCTGGGCGAAGTCATCAGCGCCTTGCTGGGCCAGGGCTTGCAATTGACTGCCCTGGTCGAGCACCAGAGCATTCCATGGGAGGCATTGCCGGGGCAGATGGTCAAGGGTAAGGATGGCGAGTGGCGCTTGCGTGACCAGCCTGCACGCCTGCCGCTGAGTTATACGCTGATGGCAAGCAAAGCCTGATCAGGACAGATACCCGCCGTCGACATTGAGCGCCGTGCCGGTGGTGTAGCTGGATGCATCGCTGGCCAGGTACAACACGGCACCGGCCATCTCTTTAGGGTCGGCCACGCGCTTGAGCGGGATCTGCTGCAACGCGGCGTTGCGGATGGCGTCGTTCTTCACCAGTGCCGAAGCGAATTTGGTGTCGGTGAGGCCCGGCAACAGGGCGTTGCAGCGGATGCCGAACGGCGCGCATTCCTTGGCGAAGACCTTGGTCATGTTGATGACCGCCGCCTTGGTCACGGAATAGATGCCCTGGAACAGCCCCGGCGAAACCCCGTTGATCGAGGCGACGTTGATGATGCTGCCGCCGCCCTGCTCGCGCATCAGCTTGCCGGCCTCCACCGACATGAAGAAGTAGCCACGGATGTTGACGTCCACGGTCTTCTGGAAGGCGCCCGGGTCGGTGTCCAGTACGTTGCAGAACTGCGGGTTGGTCGCCGCATTGTTGACCAGGATATCCAACCGACCGAACTGTTCGCGGATGTCGGCGAACACCTGCTGGATCTGCTCCAGTTCGCCAATGTGGCACGCCACCGCCGTGGCCTTGCCCCCGGCGGCGATGATGGCGTCGGCGACCTGCTGGCAGCCGTCGAGCTTGCGGCTGGACACGATCACATGGGCGCCCTGCTGCGCCAGCAGGTGGGCAATCGCTTCGCCGATGCCACGGCTGGCGCCGGAAACGAAGGCGATCTTGCCGTCGAGGTCGAACAGGTGGGTCTTGGACATGCTGTTTTCCTTGTTATCCGTCGTCGAGGTCGGGCTCAGAGGCTGGACTTGGCAATGACCTGCAGGGCCATGTGCTCCAGCAGGCGGTTCATGTGGATGAACTGGGCGAAACGCTTGTCCTGGGTCTGGCCGTGGTAATAGCGGTAGTAGATCTGCTGGACGATGCCGGCCAGGCGGAACAGGCCATAGCAATAGTAGAAGTCGAAGTTGTCCAGGCGGATGCCGGCGCGCTCGGCGTAGTAGTCGACGAACTGGCGGCGGGTGAGCATGCCCGGCGCGTTACTGGGCTGGCGGCGCATCAGTTGCACCGGCGCCGGGTCATCGGCCTCGATCCAGTAGGCCAGGCTGTTGCCCAGGTCCATCAGCGGGTCGCCGAGGGTGGCCATTTCCCAGTCCAGTACACCGATGATGCGCATGGGGTTGGCGGCATCGAGGATCACGTTGTCGAAACGGTAGTCGTTGTGCACGATGGCCGGGCGTGGGTGGTCGGCGGGCATCTTTTCATGCAGCCAGGCGGTCACCTGTTCCCAGCGCGGGGCGTCCGGGGTCAGGGCCTTTTCATAGCGGCTGGTCCAGCCCTCTATCTGGCGCTGCACGTAGCCTTGTGGCTTGCCGAGGTCGGCAAGGCCGCAGGCGTTGTAGTCAACCTGGTGCAGCTCCACCAGGCGATCGATGAAGCTTTTGCACAGGGCCTCGGTGCGTGGGGCATCGAGGTCCAGTTCGGCCGGGATGTCCGAGCGCAGGATGATGCCGTTGACCCGCTCCATGACGTAGAACTCGCCGCCAATCAGGCTGGTGTCGGTGCAGTGCACGTAGGCCTTGGGGCAATACGGGAAGCCGCTGTTCAGCTGGTTGAGGATACGGAATTCGCGGCCCATGTCGTGGGCCGACTTGGCCTTCTGACCGAACGGCGGGCGGCGCAGCACGAAGTCGCGGCCCGGGTAGCTGACCAGGTAGGTGAGGTTGGAGGCGCCGCCGGGGAACTGGGTGATGCGTGGCAGGCCGTCCAGGCCGGGAATGTTGGCCTTGAGGTAAGGGTCGATGACGGCCGCGTCGAGTTCTTCGCCGGGGCGTACCTGGGTGGACTGGTCGGTGAGCGTCATGCGTTTTCCTTATTCTCGATCGCAAGGACTATTGGCTAATCTAATGCGCTGGTGAGGTTGGAACAAGCGTGCCATATGCCAAATAGGTGCGGGTGTTGCTGCTTGATCAACTGCCTTGATGCACGCTGCACTGTTCGCCTGGCGCGCAACCGTCAACTCGCCCTGCCGAGGGCAAAAAAAAACCGAAGCCATTCAGGCTTCGGTTTTCGATCAGGCGGTATTCCCAGCCCTCAGGACGGGAACAGCTCGCTGAGCTTCATCGACAGCATCATGTCGCCTTCAACGCGCAGCTTGCCGCTCATGAACGCCTGCATGCCGTCGGTTTCGCCGCTGACGATACCCTTCAGGGTTTCGCTGTCCATTACCAGCGTGCAGTTGGCATCCGGGTTTTCACCTTCCTGCAGGTCGCAGGTGCCATCCTTGACGATCAGCGCGTAGTGCTTGCCTTCGTCGGTGATGTTGAAGCCGAACACCAGGTCCAGGCCGGCGGCAGCGGATGGGTTGAACTTCTCTTGCATCTTTTTGACGGCATCAGCTACGGAGGTCATGGCGCATTCCTTATAGAGTGATTTACACGTCCCCGCAGGGACACAACAAGCCGGGCTCATCGATAGGTGACAAGCTCCGGCGCCTTCAACAGCTGCACATGGGCCTGGCTGTTGAAGGAAGCCAGTGCCACGTCGCGGCCGCGGAACTTCAGCTGGCTGAGCGACGTGTTGATGATCTGCCAGTTCAGCGCGAACGCCTGGCCGGGGGTAATACGGGTAACCAGGTGGAGCAGGGCGGCAATGGTGCCGCCCGAGGTGAAGATGGCGATATTGTCGCCGCCGCTGGCGGCATCCAGCACACGCTGCAGTCCACCTTGCACCCGGGCGGTGAAGGCCTGCCAGGTCTCCAGGCCATCGTCGGCGTGCTCGCCCTCGTACCAGCGCTGTACCATCAGTGCGAACAGGCGCTGGAATTCGCTGCGATGTTGTTTGCCGTTACGCAGGATGTGCACAGCGTCGGGTTCGTCCGGTAGCAGCCCGGGCAACAGGGCGCGGATCATGCCATCGGCGTCGAACTCGTTGAACGCTGCATCGGTCTCAACAGCCGGCACCGGGCAACCGCTGGCATGCAAGGCTGCCAATGCCAGGCGCGCGGTATCCTGCTGGCGGCGCAGGTCGCCTGCCACGCAGCGGTCCAGGCGTACGCCGAGCTGGGCCAGGTGTTCGCCCAGGGCCTGGCTTTGCCGCACACCCACGGGTGAGAGGACGTCGTAGTCCTCGGCGCCGAAGGAGGCTTGGCCATGTCGGATCAGGTAGAGGTTGCCCACGGAAGGTTCCGGCCTGTTGGAGGTTGCTGCGAGGTTAGGATGCGGCACACAGGCTGTCAACGAAAAAACATACAAGCGTTTGAAAAGGTTGTTTGAAAGATGTTGCCAGCGTTTGCACCGGCTGGCAGCACCTCAGGCGCAACGGTATGCTTGCTACAGTTACGCGCCGTTGTGGCGCAGGTATTTAAGGAGTCAATGTGGAGTTTCTTGCCGAATACGCAAGTTTTCTCGCCAAAACCGCCACCCTGGTCATCGCCATCCTGGTGGTGCTGTCGGCCATTGCCGGGTTGCGGGGCAAAGGGCGGCGTAAACCGGGTGGGCAATTGCAGGTCACCCGCCTGAACGAATTCTACAAGGACCTGCGTGAGCGCCTGGAGTCCGGCCTGCTCGACAAGGCCGAGCTCAAGGCGTTGCGCAAGCAACAGGCCAAGGCGGAAAAACAGCAGCAGAAGAAGAAAGGCAAAGCCGAGGAAAAGGGCCGGGTTTTCGTCCTCGACTTCGACGGCGACATCAAAGCCTCTGCCACCGAAAGCCTGCGCAACGAAATCACTGCGCTGCTGACCCTGGCCACCCCGCATGACGAAGTGGTATTGCGCCTGGAAAGCGGGGGAGGCCTGGTACACAGCTACGGCCTGGCCGCATCGCAACTGGCGCGCATTCGCCAGGCCGGCATCCCGTTGACCGTGTGCATCGACAAGGTGGCCGCCAGCGGCGGCTACATGATGGCCTGCATCGGCGAAAAAATTGTCAGCGCACCGTTCGCCGTGCTGGGCTCCATCGGCGTGGTGGCGCAATTGCCCAACGTCAACCGTTTGCTGAAAAAGCACGACATCGATTTTGAAGTGCTCACTGCCGGGGAGTACAAGCGCACCCTGACCGTGTTCGGCGAGAACACCGAGAAGGGGCGGGAGAAGTTCCAGGAAGACCTGGACATCACCCATCAGCTGTTCAAGGATTTCGTCGCCCGTTATCGCCCGCAGTTGCATATCGACGAGGTGGCCACCGGCGAAGTCTGGCTAGGCGTCGCGGCACTCAACCGCAAGCTGGTGGACGAGTTGCAGACCAGTGACGAGTACCTCAGCGAGCGCGCCCGCACGGCCAACCTGTTCCACTTGCACTATGCCGAACGCAAGAGCCTGCAGGAGCGCATCGGCATGGCTGCCAGCGGCACGGTGGAGAACACCGTGGTGGGGTTGTGGAGTAAACTCGGCCGCCTGCGCTAACACCTTGAACCCGTTGAAATTTTTTTTCGTTCAGGGGGTTGCAAGGTGAAACGAATGCAGACATAATGGCGCCCATCGAAACGCAGCAAGCCTTGAAAAAGGTTCAGCGTTTCAAGGAGATAGCTAAGCGCAAGCCGCTAGATCCGAACTTTGAGGCCGAGTAGCAAAGTGGTTATGCTCCGGATTGCAAATCCGTCTACGCCGGTTCGATTCCGACCTCGGCCTCCACCATTCGAAAGCCCCGCAGATTAACGTCTGCGGGGTTTTTCTTTGTGCACTAGAGAATACCGAAATCCCAGAACTATTGATTGCCAGTCCGAAACCGCCTCATTTCTGAGGGCTTGGCAATGGCCGACGCGCCGGTAAACGCGTTTGGCGATTCCTCTTTCGAGTGCCCCAGCAGCACGCTCGCATCGCTCAGGTCGTTGATTTCCGAGGCCGCCTTCGGTCTGATATCGCGAAACTGGAACTGCCGAACGTTCGCGGCCAGGTCGGCATTGCCATCGGCCGGCAGCTTCCGATTGGCCTTGTCGCGTGCTTCGCTCCTTGTCCGTTGGGCTGGGAGCCAAGCAACTCGCCTGATCGTTGTAGTCAAGACTTTGCCTTAGCCAGTCAAAAAACGAAGGGGCCGCAATGCGGCCCCTTTCATTTAGCTTGGCCAGCAGGATTGGCGAATGATGCTGCAGAAGTTACCAGGCTGGAAACCAGGCTCCTTGTAGGCTATTACATCTGCCTTGACGTTGCCGAATGTCGTTTGCGGCTTGTGGCGGATGCCGTTGTAGAACGTCTGGATAATCGCTTCTTTGAAGTCATCGCCACGAGGATGTGCAAGAACGACGGCGTCCCGGTCGTCAGCGCTGAGTTCTTGATGGTGCAACCCGAGAACATCCGTCTCTACACCAGCGGTGACCAATGTAATGAGCGGGTGCATATGTTCCGGAATACCTGGCGTGGTATGAAGGGCAATGGCAGTCCACACGCGCTCTATGTCGCGCATTGCGCCGAGCGTTTGTCCGTCATATGGGGGTTACCCCTGCGGAATACCGTAAACGCTATGCGCGACCTTGTTGAGAACAGGGGCCGTTTGATAAAGGCCCAAAGTCAATTGCCGCCAGGAATACTGCCAAGGCTACCGATGTTGAATGGAGGTCTGGCCACTGCCTTCAGAATCCAGGGGATGTAGGCAGCTGGTCCGTGGTGAAGTACCTGCTACAGGGTGGCAGCTAACCCAGTGAGCTGCGTCAAGGGACTGGGCTGTTCCTCGATCCCGGCTCACTCCATCAACGCCAGCAGGGCTTGTTCAGCCCCTGGGCAAAGCTGCCATCGCAGGTCTTCTTCCTGCAGGCGCTCGGCTTGGGCCTGCGCTTCTCGTCACGCTACGGCTGCGTCAGAGCCGTCACCGTCTCTATTTCCGCAAAGCTGTTGCCGAGTGGGTAATTCAGCAGGGCGCAAGCACGGTAGATGTCTTGAGTGCCGCGTCGAACCCCTTGCCATCACGGAATTCTTTTCCTAGACGGCAGGGAACCCACGGAATTTCGGCGCCGAAGGGGCCGATTGGGTTTCTCACGATTTCGAACAGAGCCTGATCAGCATGTCGTTTTGAAATCAATGCCTGTTGTAAGATCCATGTCGAGCAGGAGCTCGTCGGTTTCAGGCGCCTGGCTGACCTTTCAGCCGACGGCTGACAAGGAGAAAAAACAGAACAGCGCTGTCCCAAACTCAGCGATTTTGCGAGTTTGAGTTCTACCGCCTTGCGAGATGACACATGCCACTAGATAAAAGGTTTGCTGCATACCAGCTCCTTAGAGAGCTGGATGCCATAACCTCGTCGATCATGAACCAGGTAGCCTACGGCCGTATTGGCGACCCTTCATGGAAAGATGCGCAAGCCCACCATCGAGAAATCTTCGAAAAGTGGATGAGTTTTGCCGCGACGCTCGATTCTCCCGAGCTGGGTGGCTTCGGCAATGAGAGAGATGGAGATTCGGCCGAATTGCGATCCGGCTGATTGTCGTAGCTTGAGGCATAGCCTGTCCCGGTCGTCAGGAGGCCATTTATTTGGCGTCAAAAATATTGAGTCGGCTTGCTCATTGCTGTAAGAAGGCATCTTTCTCGATGATTCAGGACATGAGCACGATGGCGAGGGAGCGTGGCGAGTGCTTCTGGCTGTGGGGTGACCCGGTTTTACACACCAGAACTCACAACGAAACGTTGAGTGACGGAACACAAATTGATGTGCAGGTTCGGCTCTCCAGAACCGGCGCAACCCAGATGTTCATCGGCGTCTATGACCTCGGTGGAGCGATGATTCACGAAGAAAGCTTTGATTCTCGTCCAGGCGAGACCATGACGCGGGCAATGGCTTGGGGGGTGGGGCGGGCTCGCTGTCTGGCTGGTGAAGCGCGAGCGCCCGGCCGAAAGGTCGCCACGCGGTAAGCTTGCGCGGCATCCAGATCATGTTCGAGATTTGCCGAGAAAACGAGACGCTCAAGCTCCAGGCGGCGCTGTTCGAGCGATCCGTTCTTCGAATTCAATAAACCCAGCGATGGGATGCAAGGCATCCGCCAGTACGCACTCCAGCGCCTGGTTGGTTCGCTTGAATAACGCCCGCTCACGCACTTAGAATCACGCGCGGTCGGCCGGAGCTGCCGACTGTCTTTCCGATCCGCGAACAAGGAGGTGCCCCATGACCCAGTTTCCAATGATGTGTCCATCAATGAACCGTCAACGAAATCCTGGAGGGGCCGTTGTTGCCCCGCGGAGAACCAAACATGTCCACTCCTTGTCCATCAGTGCTTCTGGTGGCCCTCAGCTCGGCTGAGGCGCAAGCCCGATGCCGTGCCCTGCGGGTACGTGACGAGCAATCCGAGTTCATCGCCAGCAACACCGAATCGCTGGAACAGGCCGCCGATAGCCCTTGGTGTGAGCCCTTGGCTGTGCGTGCCCAGCACAGCGGTGAAATGGTCGGTTTCCTGATGCATGCCCTTGATCCGGACGAGAACAGCCGCTGGATCTATCGCCTGATGATCGACCACCAGCACCAGGGGCGTGGTTATGGGCGCGCGGCCTTGCGGGCGCTGCTGGCGTACTTGCAACAGCTGCCGGGTGGCCCCGGCGTGGCCCTTGGCGTAGCCCCGGAAAACATCGGGGCACGACGCCTCTACGCTGGCGAAGGCTTCGTCGAGACTGGCGAAGTGATCGATGGCGAGCTGATCATGCGACGAATGTTGGTATGAGCAAAGGCGGGGCGCCCAGGCGTCCCCGCCACCTCGCCTGGTGTGCAAGTGCTAGCCTTCAGGCGGAGTTATCCCACAGACGAATTCATCCGACCCCAAGCGGTGCGAGCCGAACTCCACAACGTAGCCCTGACCACGGCGCTGCGCCTCGGCCCTGGCAGTCTCCCGGTCGGCATACACATCGACGAAATGCCAGGGAAAGCGGTCTCTCAGTACACCCCAGCCAAGCACCCAGCCCTCATTGCCTGGATCGGGTGGCAGGTTCTTCGCCAAGCTGCGGATGCCCATAGCTTCACCCCCGGTGTGGCCTTCAGGTTTCTGTTTGCACAACCGCACCGCTCACGGTTTGCACAAGACTGTGTAGGAAGCATCACACTTCGGCTCCAGCAACACGGGCCTGTCGAACAGCATGGCGCCATTGATGATGCCGCCGGCTTTCTCCAGACGCGCCCATAACCCCAGGTCGTGAATGATTATGCGCGTCGCGGTGTGCGGCTGATGAAGGCTGAGCTCGTACTCGATTCGTTCAAGGACATCGTTTGCTTCTTCTTCCGTCATGCTGTCTACCCCCATCGAACCACGTGTTGCCCATGCCAGGCTGGTTGCCGGGCAGGAATTCCTGCACTTATACAAACTAGAGCCCGGAGAGCGCCCGTTGGTTCGCTTTCATCAAGGGGTAGTGTGCGCTGCAATCACAGCCAGCGCACGTGAACCTCAACCGTCGAACTGAATCACCATCCGCCCTTTGATCTTGCCCTCCAGCATCTCCTCGAAGATGTGGTTGATATCTTCGATAGGGCGCAGTGTGACCTTCGGCACCACTTTCCCTTCTGCAGCAAACTGGAAGGCTTCCTGCAGGTCCTGCCGGGTACCGACCAGCGAACCGACCACTTCGATACCGTCCAGCACCAGACGGGGAATATTCAGGTCCATGGCTTCCGATGGCAGCCCGACTGCCACCAGGCGTCCGCCGGCGCGCAGGGCGTCGACCGCCGAGTTGAAGGCAGCCTTGGCCACTGCAGTCACTACGGCAGCATGGGCGCCCCCGGTCTTGGCCTGGATGACTTTGGCGGTATCTTCAGTACGCGGGTTGATCACCAGCTCGGCGCCCATTTCGCTGGCGAAGCGCAACTGCTCGTCATTGACATCGATGGCGATCACCCTGGCGTTGAACACGTTCCTGGCATATTGCAGCGCCAGGTTGCCAAGGCCCCCGAGGCCGTAGATGGCGATCCACTGGCCGGGGCGGATATTGGACACCTTGACCGCCTTGTAGGTGGTCACACCGGCGCAGGTGATGCTGCTGGCAGCCGCGGAGTCGAGCCCGTCGGGCACCTTGACCGAGTAATCGGCCTTGACGATGCAGGCTTCGGCCATGCCGCCGTCCACGGTGTAGCCGGCGTTCTTCACTTCGCGGCACAGGGTTTCATTGCCGCTGTTGCAGTACTCGCAATGGCCGCAGCCCTGGTAGAACCAGGCCACGCTGGCGCGGTCGCCTGGCTTGAGCGAGGTGACGCCCGGCCCGACCTCCTGAACCACGCCAATCCCTTCGTGGCCTAGTACCACCCCGGTCTTGTCACCGAAATCGCCATTTTTCACATGCAGGTCGGTGTGGCATACGCCACAGCATTGCATCTTCAACAGCGCCTCGCCGTGCTCGAGCGGACGCAGGGATTTTTCCACCACTTCCACGCGACGGCCTGGTGCAACAACAGCAGCTTTCATACGAGCCTCCATGTCCTCTCCGAATGAGCGTACTTATCGCCGGGTAAGCATAGCCCTGGGCTGGTACGGTAAAACTGCTTCAGGTCATGGTCTGCTGCCCGATGCATGCACAAAAAGAAAAGCCCGCGGCAACAATGCGGCGGGCTGTAAGAACATAAGGAGCAGGGTCAGTGTGCCCCGCCGCATGTCAGTATTTTGTGAAGCTCAGGTGATGAGTGTGTCACGCATGGCTCAGCTCGAGCTGGCTGATGACGCACACCGACCCGTCCTCGGCTGGCGTGGTGTCGGTATAGTCCACCTGGTTGTACACCCCGCCATGGAAGTTCAGCGTGCGCGTTGCCCAGCTACCGCTGAGCTGAAGCCCCGAAGTCGTACCGGTACGGCCATTGCAGCTGGCGCTGACCGTGCAGGCACCGGCCCCGGTTACCTCGATGGTGACGTCGAACCGCGCACCCAGCGGGACGTCGGTCAGTACCGTGCTGCTGGTTGTCGTGAGCTGGTTGAATTCGGTGCGGAAACCGACGGTTATCCTGGCCTTGTTCCAGAACACTTTGACAGGCGGGCTGTCATCGTCTTTGACATGCAGCTGGGCGATCACCACTTTCTGCGCCAGGTTGACCTTCTGAAGCACCATGGTCTGGTGGTTGCGGTGCCGGGCGGCGCTGTTCAGCGGCCAGTAAACGGGCTCCTTCCACTCACAGCGGGTGCGGTGGGTGCTTTTACTGGAGGCGCCCTTGGTCGGGGCCGTCAGGCGCACCGAGCCATCACTGAGGCGGGTAACCACCTCGGGCAGCGTCGCCAGCGCCTTGGCTCCGGTCAGTTCCAGCGCTATCGGGTCGGTTGCGGATTTCGGAACAGGGGTGGTAATGATCAGGGTGTCGATGTTTACAGTCATGGATGTTCTCCTTGAAAACAAAGGTCCTGCATCATTTGCGAGCGTGGCCAGCATTGGCAGGGTTCCCTGCGATTTCTCTGCACTGGACGGAGGGAGAACAGCGGCCATAAAAAAGCCCGCCGGGAAAGGCGGGCAAGCAACGTTTGAAGGGAGAGCCTGCAGCGTGGGTGTCGCCGGTTAACCCAGCATTAACCGCCATGCATTGACCTGCGCAACTGTTCAGCCTATATAGGCCTGCCACCCGCCCAGGAGCCAGCATGCACGACCAAGACGACCTGCACGAACCCGAGCATGATCACCTGCTTGATCACGAATTTCTCTATGACGGCAGTGAGCCTGAAGCCGACGCCCTGGGCGTCGAGGATGATGTCGAGGAGGACGAAGAAACGCTGGCTGACCTCGACGACGAGGAACGCGATCACCCAGCCTGGTTCGATGACTGCGAAGAGGAGTGATTCAACGGCGGTCCAGCGAGAAACGCCCGGGGCCGCTCACGGCCAGCAACAACAGGCCGCCCATGATGCTGAGGTTTTTCAGGAACTGGGTCATGTTGGCACTGCGCTCCGGGTCGACCATGTTCCAGAACGGGTGGCCCAGCAGCGCGGTGCCGAGCACGAACAGGGCGAACAGGAAGGCCAGCGGCCGGGTGTAGAAACCGAGGATCAGCAGGATGCCGACCACGAACTCCATGAGCACGGCGACTGCTGCGGCCAGCATCGGGGCAGGGGCGCCCAGTGACGTCATGTAGCCGACCGTGCCTTCGAAACCGGTCAGCTTGGCCCAGCCAGACACGATGAACAGTACCATCAGCAGTACGCGGGCGATCAATAGCAGGGCGTCGCGTTGACCATCGAACAGTGAGTAGCGCATGGCAGCGTTCCAGTGGGCCTGTTTAAGCTCACTCTAGCAGTTGCGGCGCGGATTGCTGGCGGGCAGTAAAAAGGCGCCCTGAAGGCGCCTTTTCAAAGAAGTTTGGTGCGAGTGGCGGGACTCGAACCCGCAAGGCTCACGCCGACAGATTTTAAGTCTGCTGTGTATACCAATTCCACCACACTCGCACGCTTGAAGGGGTCGCGACGACCGGCTCGCTTCTAAGCAGAAGGGCTTCGCAATCAAGCGCGCTTTATAACCCATCGTTATAGTTGCGTCAACCGCAGCGCCTATGATCAACAGAGAAGGGGTCGATCGAAGGGGTAATTGGCACCTTGATGTCATTGCGCCGCTTTCCCCTCTGGTTGCAACCAATGAGTGTGCAGCAATGACTCAATCCAATGTTTCGCAGCCTAACGTGTGCCCACGGCTTTTTTGGCGCCTGGTGTTCGCGCAGATGCTTGTCCTGGGCGCATTCCTGTATATTTCGCTGATCAGCCTCGGTGTTTACCTGCTGATGCTGGGGTTCGATGCCGAACAGGCCCAGCCGCAGCAATGGCTGGCCTTGGCCGGTGGTGGCTTCATATTGCTGGTCAGCCTGTGGCTAATCAGAGTGACGATGCCGTGGTGCATTGGCCCGGCATCGATTGATTCCGAGCGCTGAGCTTCACCTTGACCTGGGCCAGCCACCTGGATGCTGGCTGGTGGCCTCGCTCGGCCAAGCCGGTTTTCCCTTTCCTGCCGTACCGGTGGAGTTTGCATGGTTTCAGCCGACCGCTTCGACCCCGTGATGCCTGACCACCGCTATGAGCAGTTGGTCCAGTCGGTGGTGGATTACGCCATCTATATGATCGACCCGTCCGGCCATGTGGTGTCATGGAATGCCGGTGCGCAACGCATCAAGGGCTACCGTGCCGATGAGGTGATCGGCCAGCATTTTTCGGTGTTCTTTACGCCCCAGGATTGTGCTGAGGGCCGCCCGGAACGCTTGCTGCGCCAGGCGCTGGAGCAGGGCGGGGCGCAGGACGAAGGCTGGCGCGTACGCAAGGATGGCACGCAGTTCTGGGCCTTGGCCGTGCTGCATGTGATCCACGATGACCATGGCCAGGTGGTCGGCGTGGCCAAGGTGATCCGGGATATCACCGACCGCCGCGAGGCGGCGCTGCAACTGGATGCGGTGCGTGCCCAGCTGTTCCAGGCACAGAAGCTGGAAGCGCTTGGCCAATTGACGGGTGGCCTGGCCCATGACTTCAACAACCTGCTGACCATCATCCTCAGCTCGGCGCACCTGGCCTTGTCCACCAAGGACCCGGCGCGCGCCCAACGCATGCTGCAGCACATTGTCGATGCCGGGCAGCGGGGCACTGAGCTCACCCAGCAGTTGCTCAGCTTTGCCCGCCATCGCAAGCTCGATGTGACCCGTGTCGCCCCGGCCAACCTGATCGACGCCACCCGCGGTCTGCTGGAGCATGCGCTGCCAGGTTCGATCGAACTGGCGGTGCTGATGCAACCAGACCTGCCGCTGATCGAGGTCGACGCCGGGCAGTTGCAGATGGTGCTGCTCAACCTGCTGTTCAATGCCCGCGATGCCATTGCCGGGGCGGGCCGGATCGGCTTGAGGGTCGATGTGGTCGAACTGGCCGGCGAGGTCGAAGGGCTGCGCGGTGGTTTCGTGCGTTTCGAGGTGGAAGACAGCGGCGAGGGTATTGCGCCAGCGGTATTGCCGCGCATCTTCGAGCCGTTTTTCACCACCAAGCCCTTTGGCAAGGGCACCGGCCTGGGCCTTTGCCAGGTGTACGGTTTTGCCAGGCAGAGCGGCGGTGCGATCTGCGTGAAAAGTGAACCCGGCCAGGGAACTTGCATGCAGCTTTACTTGCCAATCTATCAGCACCCGACAGACAGCCAACTCGACAGGTAGATCCCATGGCTCAGGCACTCAGGCGGCTGATGACCAGCATCGAAGGGCTCGATGCATTGCTCAAGGGTGGCCTGGTGGCCGGTGCGTCCTACATCATTCAGGGCCCGCCGGGGGCCGGCAAGACCATTCTCGCCAACCAGCTGGCCTGCGGGCATGTGCGCGGCGGCGGCCGGGTGCTGGTGGCGACCCTGCTGAGCGAGTCGCACGAGCGGCTGTTCCAGTACCTGGCGACCCTGGAGTTCTTCGACCCGGCGCTGGTCGGCGACCCGATCCAGTTCGTCAGTGCCTTTGATGCCTTGGAACAGGAAGGCCTCGACGCAGTGGTACGGCTGCTGCGTCAGGAAATCGCCCGCCAGCAGGCCAGCCTGCTGATCGTCGATGGCGTGCTCAATGCCCGGGTCCGCGCGGAAACCGCCCTGGACACCAAGAAGTTTGTCTCCGAACTGCAGGGCCATGCGGCCTTTGCCGGTTGTACCGTGCTGTTGCTGACCAGCGCCCGGCTGGAAGAGGGCAGCCCGGAGCACACCATGGTCGACGGCGTGATCGAGCTGGGCGAGCAACTGTTCGGCAGCCGTGCCGTGCGCCACATCCAGCTGCGCAAGACGCGCGGCAGTGCGGCATTGTCGGGGCGCCACGAATGCCTTATCGATGAAGCCGGCATGCATGTCTACCCGCGCCTGGAGTCGCTCTTCAGTCACCCCAGCAAGGCTGGCAGCGCTACCCGGGAGCGTGTCAGCAGCGGGGTGGAGACCCTCGATGAAATGCTCGGTGGTGGTCTGGCCACAGGCTCGGTGAGCTTGCTGATCGGGCCCTCCGGCATTGGCAAGACCTCATTGGGCCTGACCTTCCTCGGCGCCAGCAGCCCACAGGCACCGGGGCTGCATTTCGGCTTCTACGAAACCCCCGAGCGGCTGCGTATCAAGGCTGCGTCGCTGGGGCACGACTTTGTCGCGATGGAGCAGGCCGGCAGCCTGCAGCTGTGCTGGCAGCCTACTACCGAGGGCTTGCTCGACCAGGTCGGGGCACGCCTGCTGGAGCGTGTCGAGGCACAAGGCAGCAAGCGCGTGCTGATCGACAGCCTGGGGGCGTTCAGCCGCCTGGCCACCGACCCTGCGCGGCTCAATGCATTTTTCCGCGCGCTGACGGGCGAGCTGCGCGCGCGCGACGTCAGCGTGATGCTGACCTGGGAAATGCGCGATATCTTCGGCGCGGAAATCAGTGCCCCGGCGCCGGACCTGTCGAGCATCGTCGACAACCTGATGCTGATGCGTTTCGTCGAGCTGGAGTCGCAGCTGCGGCGGATGCTGTCGATCCTCAAGGTGCGTGACAGCCATCACGACCCTGCCTTGCACGAGCTGCAGATCGGCTCACAGGGCATTACCCTGCGCAAGGCGTTCGAAGGCGCCTGTGGTGTGCTTTCGGGAACGCCGGTGCCACAGGGGAGTGGCTGACGGGGCAAACCCATGAACACCATCCTGATCGTCGATGACGAGTACCTGATTGCCGACATCCTTGGTTTCGCCCTGGAGGATGAAGGTTTTCTGGTGGAGAAGGCGAGCAACGGCTGCAAGGCGCTGGAAGCGCTTAAGGAAAAGCGCGTTCAGCTGGTGATCACCGACTACATGATGCCGCTGCTCAATGGCGAGGAGCTGGTGCGTTCGATGCGCGAAGACCCGGCCCTGAGCGACCTGCCGGTCATTCTCATGAGTGGCGCACAAGCCAACCAGGGCTGCCCGGACCTGTTCGCCGCAGTGTTCGATAAACCGTTCGACATGGACTGTATGATCGCCAAGGTGCGCGAGCTGCTGGGCAGCTGAAGCGCGCGGCGATCAAGCGCATCCGTGCGGCTTGAGGCAGGTCGTTCAGTGCGAGTCGTCGTGCTTCTCCGGGGCCGGGCTGCCGGCCTGGATACGCTTGAAGATCTCTTCGCGATGGACCTGGACATCTTTCGGTGCATCGATACCGATCCTCACTTGCATCCCCTTGACGCCCAGAATGGTGACTTTGATGTCATCATTGATGACGATGCTTTCGCCAACCTTACGGGTGAGTATCAGCATGTAGTTCTCCTTGGTGATTAAAAGTCCGTCGGGCTAGTTGCCACGGCGGTGGGAGCTGGTCCCTCTTCCTTCTCATTAAAGACGCTTTCGGCGGATAGTAATTCCCCGACAGACAAATTCTGTTGCGTGCTTTCAGTCGCAGGTGCCGAAGCAAACCACCAGGGGTTTGTCGGCCAAGGTGCTCGCTGGCAAGAATAGGGGGCTGGGTAGCCAATGGGAAATTTCTTCCCCTCATGGACTGAATAGACCGGGTCAATGGTCCTGCTGTTCCGCAAGTGCCTGAAGAAATAGCAATAATGCCACTTCTTCGCGGTCCAGGCCTTTGCGCAGGCGGCTTTTTGGCAAGTTGGCCAGGCGTCCCGCAGCAAAGTGTTCAAGTACCGCCGGGTGGATGTAGCAGCGCCTGCACACGGCCGGTGTGTTGCCCAGGCGCGTGGCGACCTGGCGGACGATAGCGCTGACCTGGCGCCTGGCTTCGCTTTCGGGTTCCCAGGCCAGGGGGCGCAGCAGCTCCAGGGCCAGGCGGCTGCCGGCCCAGGTGCGGTAGTCCTTGGCGGTGAAATCGGCGCCGGTCAACTGTTGCAGGAACTGGTTGACCTCGCTGGAGCCGACGCTATGCCGCTGGCCATTTTCATCCAGGTACTGGAACAGCGCCTGGCCAGGCAGCTCCATGCAACGCTTGAGCAGGTTGGCCAGGCGCCGGTCGTTGAGGGTGACGTTGTGTTCGACGCCACGCTTGCCACGGAACTGGAAACGAATGGTACTGCCCTTGACCTGCACGTGGCGGTTGCGCAGGGTGGTCAGCCCGTAAGACTTGTTGTCACGCAGGTAGCGTTGATTGCCGATGCGGATCAGGGTGTGGTCCAGCAGGCTGACCACCAGGGCCATGACCTTTTCCCGATCCAGGCCTGGGCGGGCAAGGTGCGCCTCCAGCTGTTTGCGCAGCTTGGGCAAGGCCTGGGCGAAGGCCAGCATGCGCCCGTACTTGTGCTGGTCGCGGGTTTCCCGCCACTGGGCATGGTAGCGGTACTGCTTGCGGCCACGGGCATCGCGCCCCGTCGCTTGCAGGTGGCCCTGCGGGTCGGCACAGATCCACACGTCGGTGTAGGCCGGGGGGATCACCAGGGCGGCGATGCGTGCCAAGGTGTCCGGGTCGCGTACCCGGCGGCCTTCGGCGTCCAGGTAGATGAAGCGGTCGCGCCAGCGTCGGCGGGTCAGGCCGGGCTGGCTGTCATCGACGTAATGCAGTGTAGCGGGAAGCGGGCAGTCGAGCATCGGCAGCAGGCCTCGATCAGGTGATTGATCAATGGACAGCGGCCATGCGGCGGATGCTCAGCCCAGCAAGGCCACCGACTTGATCTGGGCAAACAGCACCTGGCCCGGGTGCAGGCCGAGCTGGTCTGCCGAGAAGCGGGTGATCCGCGCCAGCAGGGCATTGCCTTCGGCATCCAGGCTGACCAGCACATGGGCCGGGTTGGCCGCCGCCCGGCTTGCGCACACGCGCACCGGCAGGCGGTTGAGGATGCTCGATGTGCCATCAGCCGTCAGCGCAAGGCTGATGTCACGCGCCTGCACCTTGACCCGCAAGGTGCTGCCGATCACCTGGGCCGGGTGGGCGATGCGCAGCAGCGGCCCATGGTTGCCAGGCAGGCGCAGGGTGAGCAGGTCGTAGTGTGGGTCGTGGCCCACCACCAGGCCGTCGAACACCACGCCGGCGTCCTCGCCCTGGGCCAGCGACAGGTCGAGGCGGGCCAGGGTCTCGCCGACCGGGCCGCAGGCCACCGCCTGGCCCTGTTCCAGCAACACCAGGTGGTCGGCCAACCGCGCCACTTCGTCCTGGGCATGGCTGACATACACCACGGGGATGTCCAGTTCGCCGTGCAGGCGTTCCAGGTAGGGCAGGATCTCGCGCTTGCGTGGCCCGTCCAGCGCCGCCAGCGGCTCGTCCATCAACAGCAGGCGCGGGCTGCTCAGCAGGGCGCGGGCGATGCCCACCCGCTGCGCCTCGCCACCGGACAAAGTCGCAGGCCGGCGTGCCAGCAAATGGCCTATGCCCAGCAATTGGCACGCCTGCTCGAGGTTGACCTTGCGTTCGGCGCGGGCCACCCGGCGCCAGCCGAATTCCAGGTTGCCGCGCACCGACAGGTGCGGGAACAGGCTGGCCTCCTGGAACACATAGCCTACCGGGCGCAGGTGTGGCGGCCGGAAGTAGCCGCGCGCGCTGTCTTCCCAGACTTCGCCATTGACCTCGATATACGCACTGGCGGTCCGTTCCAGCCCGGCCAGGCAACGCAGGCAGCTGGTCTTGCCGGAGCCCGAGTGGCCGAACAGTGCGCTGATGCCGCGCCCTGGCAGGTGCAGGCCGACATCCAGGGTGAAGTCGTCGCGGGCCAGTTTCAGGCGTGCCACAATCGAACCGCTCATTTCAGCTCCAGCCAGCTTTGCCGCGGCGTCCAGCGTACAGCAGGAGCAGCACCAGGAAAGAGAACAGCAGCATGGCGCCAGCCAGCCAGTGCGCTTGCGAATAGGCCATGGCCTCGACATGGTCGAAGATCTGCACCGAGACCACGCGGGTCTTGTCCGGGATATTGCCACCAATCATCAACACCACGCCGAACTCGCCCACGGTATGGGCGAAGCCGAGGATGCTGGCGGTGATGAAGCCCGGGCGGGCCAGCGGCAGCACCACGTGGACAAAGCTGTCCCAGGGGCTGGCGCGCAGCGTGGCGGCCACTTCCAGCGGGCGCTGGCCGATTGCGGCAAAGGCGTTCTGCAGCGGCTGGACCACGAACGGCATGGAGTAGATGACCGAGCCGATCACCAGGCCGCTGAAGCTGAACACCACGCTGCCCAGGCCCAGTGCCTGGGTGGCCTGGCCCAGCCAACCCTGCGGGCCAAGGGCGATCAGCAGGTAGAAGCCGATTACCGTGGGTGGCAACACCAGCGGCAAGGCCACCACGGCACCCACCGGGCCACGCAGCCATGAATGCGTGCGCGCCAGCCACCAGGCGACTGGCGTGCCGACGATCAGCAGGATCAAGGTGGTCAGGCTGGCCAGTTTCACGGTCAGCCAGATAGCCCCCAGGTCACTGGCGTCCAGCGGCATCAGATTTCATAACCGTAGGCTTTGATCACGGCCGCGGCTTTCGGGCCCTTCAGGTACTCGACCAACGCCTTGGCGGCGGGGTTGTCCTTGCCTTTTGCAAGGATCACCGCATCCTGGCGAATGGGTGCATGCAGGGACGCTGGCACGATCCACGCCGAACCGCTGGCGACCTTGCCGTCCTTGTAGATTTGCGACAGGGCAACGAAGCCCAGCTCGGCGTTGCCGGTAGAGACGAACTGGTACGCCTGGGTGATGTTCTGCCCCTCTACCAGCTTCGGCCGGGTGGCCTCGGTCAGCTTCAGTTTGTCCAGCACCTGCAGGGCAGCCAGGCCGTACGGTGCGGTTTTCGGGTTGGCGATCGACAGGTGCTGGTATTGGTTCTGCTGCAACACCTGGCCTTGGCTGTCGACATAGCCTGGCTTGGCCGACCACAGGGCCAGGGTGCCGATGGCGTAGGTGAAGCGTGAGCCGGGAACGATGGCCTGTTCCGCCTCGAGCCTGGCCGGCGTGCTGTCGTCGGCGGCGAGGAATACGTCGAATGGTGCGCCATTGCTGATCTGCGCGTAGAACTGCCCGGTAGCGCCATAGGCAGCGATCAGCGTATGGCCGGTGTCCTTCTCGAAGTCCCGGGCGATGGCCTGGATGGGAGCTGTGAAGTTCGCTGCGACCGCAACCTGGACCTCATCGGCCCAGGCAGTATTGAAGGCAAGCAGGCTGGCCAGGGTGGCGGCGGCCAGACGGGGAAGGCGGTTACGCATGAACGCAGCTCCTCGGGTTATCGTTATAGCCTTAACTATATAGCGATAGGCCGCGGATCTGAAAGGGCAAATGGCGCAGGCCAGGCCTGCTTATGAAGATGCCGCTCGCCCGACCATGGTCAGCGCCTTCTCGGCAATTTCGCGGGTCAACTCGCCCGCCGGCCGGTGCCGGCCCAGGCGCAACGCCTGCCCCGACCACAGGTTACTGAAATCGCTGTTGCCCTGCGGGTCGGTGATCGCGCGCAACGGCATCAGCGCGCCACCGGCCAGCGGGAAGCATGGTGCCAGCTCGCTCATCGGCCCCAGCTCGCGCATGATGCGGTTGTTGATACCGCGCGCCGGGCGGCCGGTGAACAGGTTGGTCAACGCTGTATCGCTGGCAGAGGCACTGTCCAGGGCCTGTCGATGCGCCGGCGAAACCTTGGCCTCGGGGCAGAACAGGTACGCCGTTCCGATCTGCACCGCCGCGGCGCCCAGGGCCAGTGCGGCGGCCAGGCCGCGGTGGTCACCAATGCCGCCGGCGGCGATCACCGGCACGCGGACCGCGTCGGCCACCTGCGGCACCAGGGCGAAGGTGCCGATCTGGCTGGTGATGTCGTCGCTGAGGAACATGCCGCGATGGCCGCCCGCTTCATAGCCCATGGCGATGATCGCGTCACAGCCATGCTGCTCCAGCCACACGGCTTCTTCCACGGTGGTGGCACTGGACAGCACCTTGGCACCGCTGGCCTTGACCCGTTGCAGCAGGTCGAGCCGGGGCAGGCCGAAGTGGAAACTCACCACTTCCGGGCGCAGCTGTTCGACCAGCTGGCAACTCTGTTCGTCGAAAGGTGCGCGGTTGGACACCGGCGTGGGGGCTGCGAAATCCGCCCCGACTTCCCGGTAATACGGCTCGAGTGCCTGCTTCCAGCGGGCATCGCGTTCGGCATCGGGCGCCGGCGGCTGGTGGCAGAAGAAGTTCAGGTTCAGCGGGCGGCCCGGGCAGGCGGCCCGGAAGGCGGCGATTTCGTCGCGCACCTGGTCGGCCGTGAGCATGGCGCAGGGCAGAGCCCCCAGCCCGCCCGCCAGGCCCACCGCAATGGCCATGGGCGCACCGCTTGCCCCCGCCATCGGCGCCTGGAGGATGGGCAGTTCAACGCCCAGCAGGTCGAGGATGCGGCGGTCGGGCCCGTGGCTCCTGCGGTTCTCCTTGCGTGGGCGGGCGATGCAATGGGGGGCGGGGCTTACAAGGCTTTGCTGACCTGGATGTCGCTGATCTTCTCGGCGTCTTCCCCGTGGATCTTGCGCAGGGCTTCCAGGGCTTGTTCGAGGGAGGCGTCGGGCATCTGCGCGAAGTCCCAGCGGCGCTGGCCGTCGAGTTTGTATTTGATGACGTACTTGATGGTCTGGGTCATGGGGGCCTTACCTGAGTTTCGACGACGAACGACGGACAATCTTGATCTTGTGGGTCAAGGTCGGCTTGCGGGTGACCGAGATCGGACGGGTGGTCACGGTATCGATGGTGATGTTCCAGAAGCCGGTGCTGGGCACGGTGATCTTCGCCGGGAACTTGTCGAAATGGCCGCCGTGGTAGGTGTGACGGCCGCCGTTCTTGAAGCTGCGGAAGTTGGCGTCGTTCATCAGGCGGATGTTGCAGCGCTGGGAGCACTCGATGACGACGATGTCGTCCTCGTTCAGGTGCTCGCGCTGGTGTACGAATTTCATGTGATGCTCCGCAAGGATTGGTTCTGCAAAGGCAAACGATACCACGATGTCGGGTTACACTGCCGCGCTGTTCGGCCAGGCGCAGATAAATCTGCCAAAGCAGGGAGCAAAACCGCCTGGTCGTGGTCGAAGCGGATTCTTGATGGCAGAGGTGCTGCAAATGAAGTGGATGGTGGCGGCGTTGGCGCTGACGCTGGGTGGCTGCGTGAGTGTCGCGGAGCTGGAACAATCGCATGAAACGCTGGACGTTATTTCCGGCAAGTCGCCTCGCGCCTATGCCGATTGCGTCAAGCACAAGCTGGCCGAAACGCGCGACCCGCTGGTGGAGGAGCAGCGCGGCGATGGCCTGCGCCTGATCGTGCCGCAGAAGATCAGCTCCGGCGTGGGCCCGGCGGCGCTGGTTGACATCGACAAGCGTGGTAGCGGCAGCAGCATCAAGCTGCACGAGCGGTTGAACAACTTCCCGCTGCGCCTGGGCGACGTGCGCACCGCAGCCACCCAATGCATCTCCGGAAGTTGATCCAGGGCAACTGATCGCGCTCCTTTTGCTTATATGTTTTAGGCCTAAGCATATAACAATAGAAAAGGAGATTCGTGATGACACCCTTGAGACGTGTCGTGGTCGGCAGCCTGCTGATCCTGGCCTGGCCTGCGGCGCATGCCGCCGATGGCCAGAAGATCTTCACCCAGGGTGGGGCCAACCCCGCTGCCATGGCTTGCCTGGGTTGCCATGGCGCGGACGGCAAGGGCATTGCCGCTGCCGGCTTTCCGCGCCTGGCCGGGCTGCCGGCCGGCTACCTGCGCAAGCAGTTGCATGACTGGCGCAGCGGCAGCCGCAAGCAGCCGGTGATGGAGCCGTTGGCCAAGGCCTTGAGCGACGACGAGATCGACGCGGTCAGCAACTACCTGGCCAGCCTGCCGGCCAGCCCCGGCGGCGAGCTGCGCCGCCAGCAGATTGCCAACGACCCCACCACCCGCATGGCCCTGTACGGCGACTGGAGCCGGCAGATACCCGGCTGCGTGCAGTGCCATGGCCCGGGCGGCAGCGGCGTTGGCGAACACTTCCCGCCTTTGGCCGGGCAGCCCGCCAGTTACCTGGTGGCGCAGCTCAATGCCTGGCGTGACGGCAGCCGCAGCAATGACCCCAACCAGTTGATGGTCGGTGTGGCCAAGGCCATGACCGCTGCCGAGGTCAAGGCCATCGCCGAGTTCTTCGCCCGCCCCGCCAGCCAGGAGGTCACGCCATGAAACCGCTGTTTGCAACCCTGTTGCTGCTGGCCATGGGCAGCGCCGAGGCCGCGCAGATCGCCATGGAAGACCAGTCCCAGCTGAAAGTGCCTGGCGTGCAGGCGGCGCCGCAGTTCGTGCCGCCAGCCGAAAGCGACTTGCCCGACAATGCCTTCGGCAAGATGGTACGGGAGGGGCATGCATTGTTCGTCGACACCCGTCGGTTGATGCCTGAGGCGGTGGGCAACGGCATGAACTGCAGCAACTGCCACCTTGACCAGGGCCGGCTGGCGCATTCCGCGCCGTTGTGGGGGGCTTACCCGATGTACCCTGCGTACCGCAAGAAAAACGACAAGGTCAACACCTACGCCGAGCGTATCCAGGGGTGTTTCCAGTTCAGCATGAACGGCAAGCCGCCGGCTGCCGACAGCCCGCAGATGACGGCGTTGGCGGTGTACTCGTACTGGTTGGCGACCCAGGCGCCGACGGGCGTGGAGATTGCGGGACGCGGTTACCCGGAGGTGGTGCAGCCCAAGGGCGGCTACGACTTCAAGCGTGGCCAGCAGGTGTACCGCGAGCAATGCGCGATCTGCCACGGCGACAACGGCGAAGGGCAGCAGGTGGCCGGTGAGTACGTGATGCCGCCGCTGTGGGGCAGGGACTCGTACAACTGGGGGGCCGGGATGCACCGCATCAACACGGCGGCGTCGTTCATCAAGTACAACATGCCGCGGGGAAAGCGGGGCAGTCCCAGCGACCAGCAGGCGTGGGACGTGGCAGCCTGGATCAACCGCCATGAACGGCCGCAGGACCCGCGGCTGGTCGAAGGCTCCATCGAGAAGACACGGCTGAAGTTCCACGCCAATGACGGGGTGAACCTGTATGGGCAGAAGGTCGATGGTGTGCTGATCGGGCAGGGTACGGGGAGCTGATGGCCGGTACCGGGTTCTTCGCCGGGAGATGCTGTTGCAGCCCCCTGTGGGAGCGGTTTCCCGCGAAGAGGCCGGTACAGGCAAAGGCCACCACGGCCATCCCTGAAAGCAATATTTACCTTCCATTGGAACTATCTACACTGGGGTTATCTCTATGTTCCCAACGGTCGGCCAGCGGCAGGGCATTGTAAGGTGACTGCCGCCTGATTAGACTGCGCCGAATTCCACAGGCCTAGCCTTTTGTAAGGACGTATATGATCAAAAAATGCTTGTTCCCGGCAGCCGGTTACGGCACTCGCTTCCTGCCCGCTACCAAAGCCATGCCCAAGGAAATGCTGCCGGTGGTCAACAAGCCACTGATCCAGTATGGCGTTGAAGAGGCACTGGATGCCGGTCTGAACGAGATTTCCATCGTCACCGGGCGCGGCAAGCGTGCCCTGGAAGACCACTTCGACATCAGCTACGAGCTGGAAAACCAGATCAAGGGCACCGACAAGGAAAAATACCTGGTCGGTATCCGTCGCCTGCTCGACGAGTGCTCGTTCTCCTACACCCGCCAGACCGAAATGAAAGGCCTGGGCCACGCCATCCTCACCGGCCGCCCGCTGATCGGCGACGAGCCGTTCGCCGTGGTGCTGGCGGACGACCTGTGCGTCAACCCGGAAGGTGACGGCGTGCTGACCCAGATGGTCAAGCTGTACAACCAGTTCCGCTGCTCGATCGTAGCCATCCAGGAAGTCGACCCGCAGGAAACCAACAAGTACGGCGTGATCGCCGGCGACATGATCCGCGACGACATCTTCCGTGTCACCAACATGGTCGAGAAGCCAAAGCCGGAAGACGCCCCGTCCAACCTGGCAATCATCGGCCGTTACATCCTGACCCCGGATATCTTCGATATCATTGCCAACACCGAGCCGGGCAAAGGTGGTGAGATCCAGATCACCGACGCGCTGATGCATCAGGCGCAGAACGGCTGCGTGATTGCCTACAAGTTCAAGGGCAAGCGTTTCGACTGTGGTGGTGCCGAAGGCTACATCGACGCAACCAACTTCTGCTTCGAGAACTACTACAAGACTGGCAAGGCTTACTGATAAGCCTGCTGGCCGCAAAGCCACCCTTCGGGGTAATGCCAGTCAGTTAAGCTGACTGGCATTTTCATTTTCGGGTCGGGTATTTCGCTGGTCGTTGCTTTACCGCTCTAGGAAACCACCGGTCAGGTCGCCGATGGGGTAGGACGTATTGCGGCGCTGATGCCTGCAAATCGGCGAGAAAACCCGGCAAGTTGCCCGGATGATTCAGCGATGTACCATGCAGCAAACCCAAGATCGCCCAGCTGCAGGCGGTAAAGCTCATCTCGCATGGATACACACCTGGGCACTGTCTCGACATCTGCACCATCTGATAACGCAACAGGTTGTAACCCAGTAATACGCCCCACAACTCTTGCGCAATCATCTCCGGCGTTTTGCTTCACAGTGTTTATTCGCCGACCAGCAGTCCCTGCTTGATCTCCCGGTAGCCCAGTTCGATTTCCCAACGCTGGCTGTAAAAATCGACGATCTCATCACCCGGGATGCGCAGCGGATCGGTCATCGAGGTCAAGACACTCACAACCTTTCCTTTGATCGTTTTGCTCAGCAGCCGCGCTCGAATCTCCAGCGGCAAGCCTGGCCATTGCTTGCGAGCCTGAGGTGACGTGCGCAAAACGACCAAGGCATCGTTACGCCCAAGCTTGCGTTCGACCTCATACTGAATGCCCTTTTTCAAGGGGATCAGCCAGTGGCGCTGCTCGCCTTGCGATTGCCAGTGATGCAGCAATCCCAACGAGTAGAAACCTTTATCGAAAAGGGTCAATGACTGGTTAGGCGTCGTGGCGATCAGCTGTTCTGCCAGCTTCATTTCACTGCTGTGGTAGCTCTGGAAAGTGCTGCTTATCAGCAGGTGGCTGGTCAGCTCCATCTGGCAGACCATCCGAACCTGAGGAAAACCACCGTCCCCATGCTGGTTGGTCGCGCCACCGTAATACGCACGGTTTTCCGCCGTATCAGGCGTGTTCCAAACGACGCCATCCACGCCAAGCAGCGTCAGTCCCAACCACTGCGGATGCTTGGTCTCTTCGTGCCAGCGTTGCTGGGTGAGTGTGAAGACTTCGCGTACCGCTTCGCTACCCAGCCGTTGCCGTCCTTGTACCACAGCGCTGGGCGCCACCAAGGGCCGCTTGCCCGGCAGCATGATATCCATATGGTTCACAACATCCCAAGCCGACATCCGGCGAAAAAGCGCCATGCCGATGATGCACCACACCAAGCTTTCAAGCGGGAGACGCCGCTTGCGGATGGTCGAGACACCTGCTGTCTCGAAAGCCTGCTGCACGATGTCCGGATCAAGCAAAGCGCCAAGCCCTTCAAGGGCATGTGGCCGCGAGGCCATTTCATGAGTGAGGGACAAGGCTTGTGACAGGCGCATAAAAAAATCCGATGCTCGTTTCCAAGCATCGGATTTTGCGGCCTATGGGCTAAAGGTCAATGAATCAGTCTTAACTGACTGGCATTACCCTTCGGGGTGGCTTTTTTGTTTGCGGCAGCCAACGGCGTTATGCTGGGCGCCTGCCTAGGAGACTGAATGCATGGCCTACGATTTTGATCTGTTCGTGATTGGCGCCGGGTCCGGCGGTGTGCGTGCGGCGCGCTTTGCCGCTGGCTTCGGCGCGAAGGTGGCGGTGGCCGAAAGCCGCTACCTGGGCGGTACCTGCGTCAACGTCGGCTGCGTGCCGAAAAAGCTGCTGGTGTACGGCGCCCACGTTGCCGACGAGCTGGAGCAGGCGGCAGGTTTCGGCTGGACCCTTGAAGAAGGGCACTTCGACTGGGGTACCCTGATTGCCAACAAGAACCGCGAAATCGAGCGCCTCAATGGCATCTACCGCAACCTGCTGCTCAACAGTGGGGTGACCCTCCTGCAGGGCCATGCGCGGCTGACCGGTGCCAATGAAGTGGAAGTGGAAGGCCAGCGCTACACTGCCGAGCACATTCTCATTGCTACCGGTGGCTGGCCACAGGTGCCGGACATTCCAGGCAAGGAACTGGCCATCACCTCCAACGAAGCCTTCTACCTCAAGGACCTGCCGCGCCGGGTGCTGGTGGTCGGTGGTGGTTATATCGCGGTGGAGTTCGCCGGTATCTTCCATGGGTTGGGCGCCAACACCACCCTGCTGTATCGCGGTGACCTGTTCCTGCGCGGCTTTGACGGCTCGGTGCGCACCCACCTCAAGGAAGAGCTGGAAAAGCGCGGCCTGGACTTGCAGTTCAACGCCGACATCCAGCGCATCGACAAGCTCGACGACGGCAGCCTCAAGGCCACCCTCAACGACGGCCGCGAGCTGCTCACTGATTGTGTGTTCTACGCCACCGGCCGCCGCCCGATGCTCGACAACCTGGGCCTGGAAAACACCGGTGTGGAACTGGACGCGCGCGGCTTCATCCATGTCGACGATCAATACCAGACAACCGCGCCGTCGATCCTGGCCATTGGTGACGTGATTGGTCGTGTGCAACTCACCCCGGTCGCGCTGGCCGAAGGCATGGCCGTGGCGCGGCGCCTGTTCAAGCCCGAGCAGTACCGCCCGGTGGACTACCGTAACATCCCGACTGCGGTGTTCAGCCAGCCGCCGATCGGCACCGTGGGCCTGAGCGAAGAGCAGGCTCTGGAAGCCGGGCACAAGGTGCAGATCTTCGAAAGCCGCTTCCGCGCCATGAAGCTGACCCTCACCGATATCCAGGAGAAGACCTTGATGAAGCTGGTGGTGGATGCCGAGACCGACAAGGTGCTGGGCTGCCACATGGTCGGCCCGGACGCCGGCGAGATCATCCAGGGGCTGGGCATTGCCCTCAAGGCCGGCGCCACCAAACAGCAGTTCGACGAGACCATCGGCGTACACCCGACTGCCGCCGAAGAGTTCGTTACCCTGCGCACCATCACCCGCTGATGGCACCCGGCGGGAAGCATGATCTCGTGTACACGAGGTCATGCTTCCTACCTCGAGGGGGTTATTTTCAACTGCTCGGCTGCTGAGTCAGCCTACATTTTTCCCGCGTCACCTCACTGATACTGCAACGCGCCGCATACAGCGGCAGGGGCCCGGCAACCAATGCCTGGCTATCTCCAAGCGTAAAGAAGGTGACTATGAACTCGAAGTCGTTGCTTGCAGGCTGCTGCATGCTGTTCTTGTGTGCGCAGGCAGCACAGGCCGATTATGGCCAGATCAGCCTGGACGGCCTGGTAGAGGCGCCAACCTGTCAGATCAATGGTGGTAACGGCAACCTGCCGGTGTCGTTGCCAGCGGTGAACGCGGCACTGCTTGCCAGCCCCGGCCAAACCGCCGGAAACACGCCCTTTCAGCTGAACCTCAGCAATTGCTCCCCAGGTGTTACCCAGGTGTCGACCTATTTCGAACCTGGCCCGACCATCAGCCCGGAAGGGCGCCTCATCGTCGATGCCGGCGGTAGCGAGAACGTCCAGGTGGAGCTGCTCAACGACAAGCAGGCAGCGATGAACCTGGCGGCGCCAAAGGGCTCGCAGAATTCGCAGGTGGTACCGATCGTCGGCGGCAATGCGACATTGCGTTACACCGCACGCTACTACTCAACCGGTGGCACCACGCCAGGCCTGGTGGCAACCCGCGTGCAGTACTCGTTGGACTACCCATGACATCTCTATGAGGGCGGCCCGTTCCAGGGCCGCCTTCTTCAACGTTCCTGAGCATCTTCATCATGCGTTTCCTATCCAACGCCGTGCGGTGCGGCTTGTTGCTGGCCGTCTGCCTGGCATCGCCGCCGCTTACCGCCAATGTGATCATCGCCAGCACGCGGGTTGTGTTTCCTGCCGATCAGGCCGAAGTCACGATCAAACTGAGCAACGTCGGCAGCACGCCCTCGCTGGTTCAGGCCTGGGTCGACGATGGCCGGCCCCAGGCCCAGGTCCAGGAGCTGCAGGTGCCGTTCGATGTGATGCCCGCCATGTTTCGCCTCGATGCAGGCAAAGGCCAGAGCCTGAGGCTGTTTCATGGCGGCGATGCAATGCCCGCCGACCGCGAAAGCCTGTATTGGCTGAATGTGCTTGAAGTGCCCCCCAAGGGTGCGGGGAACGCCCTGCAGGTGGCGCTACGTTCGCGCATCAAGTTGCTCTATCGGCCGACAGGGCTGCCGGGGAAAGCCGTGGATGCCCACCGCCGGATCACCTGGCAGTTGCTGCGTGAAGGCCCGCACTGGGTGCTGACGGCCAGCAATCCCAGCACTTATGTGGTCAACCTGGCCAGGGTGACCGTGGAGCAGGCCAGCCAGGCCCCACTGCAACTGGGCCCCAACCACGTGCTGCCGTTCGCCAGTACCCGCTTCAGCGTCGAGCCCCTGGCTGGCCAGTCAACCGTGCGGCTGCACTATGCCTTCATCGATGACTACGGGGCGGTGCGTGACGCGCCGCAAGCGGTGACCGTGCAGCTGGCAGACTGAGGCACGGTGGACGATGCGTCAGCCAGTGCGATTCAACCCTCGCTGCCATTCAATCGCGGGTGTGTTGGCGGGTTTGCTCACGGCCCCCGCTAGCGCTGTCGAGTTCGATGCCGGGCTGCTCCGCCAGGGAACCTCGACCGACCTGCGCCGCTACCAGCAAGACACGACAGTGCCTGAGGGCAGGTACTCTCTCGACGTGATGCTGAATCAGCAGTGGCTGGGGCGTCATCGGGTGCTGCTGCGGGCGCAGGGGCAAAGTGACCAGGCGACACCTTGCTACAGCGAGACCTTGCTGCAGGCGCTGGGTGTGGACCTGCACCGACTTGGCCGCGAGAGCGCCCAGCTGCTTGCCCAGGAGGGCGCCTGCGCAGGGCTCGCTAGCCTCGTTGCGCAAAGCCGCGAAACGCTGGATTTGGCCAACCTGAGGCTCGACCTGAGCATCCCGCAGCAAGCCTTGCAGCGCTTGCCCGGCGGGTACCTGCCGGCGGAAAACTGGGACAGCGGCGTCACTGCCGGCTTCTTCGATTACCGCCTGAACCTGTATGAGCAGCAGGACCTGGAGCAGGGCGATGCTACCCGCCAGGCCTATCTTGGGGTGCGCTCCGGCTTCAATTTCGGTGGCTGGTACTGGCGGCACGAAGGCAGTTGGCAGGCGTCCTCCGGCATTCCTTCGCGTTATCAGGCCACTGCGACCTCGTTGCAGCGGGATATTCCCGCCTGGGCTGCGCAGTTAACCATCGGCGATAGCTATAGCCGCTCGGACGTATTCGAGAGCAGCGCCCTGCGCGGCGTACTGCTGGGCAGCGACCAGCGCATGTTGCCGGAGCAGCAACGCGGCTTTGCCCCCGTGGTGAGAGGTGTCGCCAACAGCGTCGCGCTGGTCAGCATTCGCCAGCGCGGTGTGCTGATCCATGAATCCACCGTCGCGCCGGGCCCGTTCGAGATCGACGACCTGCATGCCAACGACTTGCAGGACGACCTCGAGGTGACACTGCGCGAGGCCGATGGCAGCGTACGCACCTTCATCCAGCCCTACGCTGCCGCGCCGCTGGCACTGCGCCCTGGCGCAAGACGTTTCGAACTGGCCAGTGGCGTTTGGCGTGAAGCGTACGGGCGCTCGGGCCCGGGCTTTGTGCAAGGCAGTTGGCAGCAAGGCCTGGACAATTACTTGAGCGTACATGGCGGTACCTGGTTGGCCGAGGACTATCTGGCCAGTGCCATGGGTGTGGCAATGAACACCGGGCTGGGTGCCCTGGGCCTGACCGGGTATCACGCCAGCGCCGAGCCTGCGCGCAACCGGCAAGTGCGTGGCCAGGCCTGGCGCTTGAGCTGGCGCCAGCGCTTGAGCACGACTGGTACCGACCTGAGCGCGACGTTGACCCGCAGCGAGGGGCCTGGCTACTTCAGCTTCAACGACTATGCCCGCGCCGTGGCTGGTGCGCGCATCGACCCGCTGCGTTGGCAGGCGGGCCTGGGTGTGGATCAGCCAGTGGGCGAGCGGGGCGGTCGCTTCGCTTTGCGCGCCAGCCTGCGACAGCGTTGGGCCGGCGGTGGCCGTAGCGAGAGTTACAGCCTCGGCTACAACAACCACATCGGGACGCTCAGCTATGGCATCAGCCTGAGCCGCGAGCAGGCTGTGACCGGCCATGCTGTCGACGCCATGATGTTCAATGCCAGCATGCCGCTTGGCGAGCGCCGTCGCTCCTCGCTCAGTACGGCGCTGCACAGCGACTCTCGCGGCCAGGGCAGCGCCAGCGTTCGTTGGCAAGGCGTGTCCGGTGAGCATGGCCAATGGGGCCATGGGCTGGCGCTGGTGCGCCAGGAAGGCGAGCGGGCCGACAGTGGCTTCGACGCCACCCTGCAGCACCGTGGGGCGAGTGGCGATATCCAGGGCGCGGTGTCGAGCCGGCGTGGCTATCGCCAGGCAACGCTGGGGGCGCAAGGCGCCGTGGTCGCCCATGCCGGTGGCCTGATCACCGCACCGCCGCTGGGCGAGAGCTTTGCCATCCTGCATGCGCCCGGCGCCGATGCTGCGCGCCTGCGCCAGCACCCGCAGGTCAGCCTCGACCGGCGCGGTTACGCGGTCATGCCGACGCTGGTGCCTTACCAGGTCAATACGATCGAACTCGACCCCAAGGGCATGTCCCGCGATACCGAGTTGCAACTGACCGCCCAAGCGGTGGTACCACGCGCCGGTGCTGCCTCGTTGCTACGTTACCCGACGCGCAGCGGTCGCCAGTTCACCCTGCGGGCGCGTTTCGAAGATGGCAGCGCGCTGCCGTTCGGCGCGCTGGTGTTTGCCGGGCAGGCCAGTGACCAGGCCGGTGAGTTGGGCATGGTCGGGCAGGGAAGCCGGCTGCATGTGCGTACCGCCAGGGATGCCGGCACGCTGCTGGTCAAGTGGGGTGACGCGCCTGATGAGCAATGTTCACTGGCGTATCAGCTGGACGACAGCCCGCTGCAGCGGGTGCACACCTGCAGGCGCGATGGGGCTTAGAAAGCAAAGTAGCTATCAAGGTACAGGCTTTATAGCCAAAACCAATGATGCGCATGAGGTTTGCCAATGAGCCTAATCAGCGACCAGCGGTTAGGATTCTCTCCGTCAACTGATTCCAACCCCATGAAGGAGCGTCTCTCATGCCTATCATCAACAGCCAGGTCAAACCGTTCAACGCCACCGCCTACCACAAGGGCGAGTTCGTCCAGGTCAGCGAAGCCGACCTGAAAGGCAAGTGGTCTGTCGTGTTCTTCTACCCGGCCGACTTCACCTTCGTCTGCCCGACCGAACTGGGTGACCTCGCTGACAACTACGCCGAGTTCCAGAAGCTGGGCGTGGAAATCTACGGTGTGTCCACCGACACCCACTTCACCCACAAAGCCTGGCACGACACTTCGGAAACCATCGGCAAGATCCAGTACCCGCTGATCGGTGACCCGACCCACGTCATCTCGCGCAACTTCGATGTGCTGATCGAAGAAGCCGGCCTGGCCGATCGCGGTACCTTCGTGATCAACCCGGAAGGCCAGATCAAGATCGTCGAACTGAACGACGGTGGTGTAGGCCGCGATGCTGCCGAACTGCTGCGCAAGGTGAAGGCTGCCCAGTACGTTGCCGCCCACCCGGGCGAAGTGTGCCCGGCCAAGTGGAAAGAAGGCGAAGCCACCCTGGCGCCGTCGCTGGACCTGGTCGGCAAGATCTAAGTCCGTGAGCAAGCCGTGGGCGGCGAGCAGCCGCCAAAGCTGAATGCTCTACCGCCCCGTATAAACGCCCGGGCGCTATCGCCTGGGCGTTTTTGTATCCGAGTTTTGAAAAAGGAATCGCCCGTATGTTGGACGCCACGCTTAAATCGCAACTGAAAACCTACCTGGAGCGGGTCACCCAGCCGATCGAGATCGTTGCTTCCCTCGACGACGGCGCGAAGTCCCGCGAATTGCACGACCTGCTGGTGGAGATCGCCGGCCTGTCGAACCTGATTACCCTGCGCGTGGATGGTGATGACGCCCGTCGTCCATCGTTCTCGCTCAACCGCCCGAATGGCGAAATCAGCCTGCGTTTTGCCGGCATCCCCATGGGCCACGAATTCACCTCGTTGGTGCTGGCGCTGCTGCAAGTCGGCGGCCACCCGTCCAAGGCCAGTGCCGAAGTGATCGAGCAGATCCAGGCGCTGGAGGGCGAATTCACCTTCGAAACCTATTTCTCGCTGTCGTGCCAGAACTGCCCGGACGTGGTCCAGGCGCTGAACCTGATGGCCGTGCTCAACCCCAACGTACGCCACGTGGCGATCGACGGTGCGCTGTTCCAGGCAGAAGTGGAATCGCGCAAGATCATGGCGGTGCCGAGCATCTACCTGAACGGCGAAGTGTTCGGCCAGGGCCGCATGGGCCTGGAAGAAATCCTCGGCAAGATCGACACCAACGCCGGCGCTCGCCAGGCCGAGAAGATCAACGCCAAGGACGCCTTCGACGTGCTGGTGGTCGGCGGTGGCCCGGCCGGCGCCTCGGCGGCCATCTATGCCGCACGCAAGGGCATCCGCACCGGCATCGCCGCCGAGCGGTTCGGCGGCCAGGTGCTCGATACCCTGGCCATCGAGAACTTCATCTCGGTGCAGGAAACCGAAGGGCCGAAACTGGCCACGGCCCTGGAAGAACACGTCAAGCAGTACGACGTTGACATCATGAACCTGCAGCGCGGTGAAGCGCTGATCCCGGCCACCGATGGCGGCCTGCATGAAGTCCGCCTGGCCGGCGGCGCTTCGCTCAAGGCCAAGACCGTGATCCTGGCCACAGGTGCGCGCTGGCGCGAAATGAACGTGCCGGGCGAGCAGGAATACCGCGCCCGTGGCGTGGCCTACTGCCCGCATTGCGATGGCCCGCTGTTCAAGGGCAAGCGCGTGGCGGTGATCGGTGGTGGCAACTCGGGCGTGGAGGCGGCCATCGACCTGGCCGGCATCGTCGCCCAGGTGACTTTGATCGAATTTGACAGCCAGCTGCGCGCCGATGCAGTGCTGCAGCGCAAGCTGCACAGCCTGCCGAACGTCAAGGTGATCACCAGCGCGCTGACCACCGAAGTGTTGGGCAATGGCGAGAAGGTGACCGGCCTGCGCTACAAGGACCGTAACACGGAACAGCAGCACGAGGTGGCACTGGAGGGCATTTTCGTGCAGATCGGCCTGCTGCCGAACACCGACTGGCTGAAAGGCACCGTCGAGCTGTCGCCGCGTGGCGAGATCATCGTCGACGCCAAGGGCCAGACCAGCATCCCGGGTGTGTTCGCTGCCGGTGACGTGACCACGGTGCCGTACAAGCAGATCGTGATTGCAGTGGGCGAGGGCGCCAAGGCTTCGCTGGCCGCCTTCGATCACCTGATCCGCACTTCGGCACCGGCGTAAGCCTGAGCCGGCCTCTTCGCGGCTAAAGCCGCTCTTACGGGTACTACGCAGGTTTCGAAAACTGTGCAGTACCTGTAGGAGCGGCTTTAGCCGCGAAAGGGCCGGCACAAGCAAAGCAACAATCGAGGGTGTCTATGCTTACTGCAGACACCTTCAGGAACCCGACCCATGAGCCTGATCAGCCGCGAACCCTGGTGGCTAGTCCCGCCCAAGCCCGGACAGCAAGAGCAGGACCTGCACTGGGGCTACCTGGAAATCTATACCGACGGCCGCACCGTGTTCGTCGACCAGCGCCCCAGTGACCGGGAGCTGGCCGAGCGCAAGAGCTGCCGTAACTTCCCCGACCCGGAGCCATGACGGTTCAGCCTTCCAGCTCGGCCAGGCGCGCCTCCAGCGCGGCAATGCGGGCTTCGAGGGCTTCGATCCGTTCTTCCGACACGCTCCCGGCACTGCTGCGCGGGCTGCCTTCCTGTTGCCGTGCGGCGAGGATCGCCTCGATTTCCGCCGGGTCGCCCAGCGCGTGGGTATAACGGTCTTCGCGCTGCCCGGCCTGGCGTGGCAGGTGCAAGGCCAGGCCGCGGGCGATCAGGCGCTCCAGCTGGTGCTGGACCTGTTCGATGTCGTCGAAGTCATGCAGGCGGTTGCTGCGGGTCAGCAGTTCGTTGAGGGTTTGCGGCCCGCGCAGGAACATCAGGCCCATCAGCACCAGTTGTGCCGGCACCAGCTCCAGCGCCTTGTCCACCCGGTGTTCCCAGCGGTCGGCACGGCTGCCCATCTGCAGCCGCGCCATGTCTTGCCCTTCGAGGGCGCGCAGGGCCTGGCCGACCTGGCCTTGGGTAAGGTTCATCACCGGCTCGCGGCTGGTCTTCTGGTTGCAGGCCAGCACCAGGGCATTGAGGGTCAGCGGGTAGCTTTCCGGGCTGGTGGCCTGCTTTTCGATCAGCGCGCCGAGAATGCGGATCTCGATGCTGTTGAACCGGCCTTCGCCTGCGGTTTGGTGTTCTGACATGGCCCTGCCTCGTTGCTGGGGAAAGGCCACTAGGGTAGGTAATGCCACCGTACAAGGCAATCGGGGCCGCAACGCGGCCCCGGCCATCTCAAGCGTTGCGCCGCGCTTCGGCCTGGCACGCCGCCGCGGTGAACAGCACATCGGTCGAGGAATTCAGCGCTGTCTCGGCCGAGTCCTGCAGCACGCCGATGATGAAGCCCACCGCCACCACCTGCATGGCAATCTCGCTGGGGATGCCGAACAGGCTGGCCGCCAGCGGAATCAGCAGCAGCGAGCCGCCGGCCACCCCCGATGCACCGCAGGCACAGATCGCTGCCACCACGCTGAGCAGCACGGCGGTCGGCAGGTCCACCGCGATACCCAGGGTATGCACCGCTGCCAGGGTCAGCACGGTAATGGTGATGGCTGCACCGGCCATGTTGATGGTCGCACCCAGCGGGATCGACACCGAATAAGTGTCTTCATGCAGGCCAAGGCGTTCGGACAGGGCCAGGTTGACCGGAATGTTGGCTGCCGAGCTACGGGTGAAGAACGCAGTGATGCCGCTTTCGCGCAGGCACAACAGGGTCAGCGGGAAGGGGTTGCGGCGAATTTTCCAGAACACGATCAACGGGTTCATCACCAGCGCCACGAACAGCATGCAGCCGATCAGCACGGCCAGCAGGTGCAGGTAGCCGAGCAGGGCGTCCAGGCCGGACTGGGCGAGGGTGGCGCTGACCAGGCCAAAGATGCCCAGCGGGGCGAAGCGGATCACCACGCGGACGATCAAGGTGACGCCAGTGGACAGGTCCTCGACCACGTTGCGGGTGGTTTCGCCGGCGTGGCGCAGGGCCACGCCCAGGCCGATGGCCCAGGTCAGCACGCCGATGAAGTTGGCGTTGAGCAGGGCGTTGATCGGGTTGTCGACCGCGCTCAGCAGCAGGTTCTGCAGCACTTCGCCGATACCGCCCGGGGCACTCAGCGTGGCCCCGCCGGTGCTCAGTGCCAAGGTCGAGGGGAACAGCATGCTGGCCACCACGGCCACTACCGCGGCACCGAAGGTACCCAGCAGGTACAGCCACAGGATCGGCCGAATGTGGGTTTCCTGGCCGTGGCGGTGGTTGGCGATCGAGGCCATGACCAGGATGAACACCAGCACCGGTGCCACCGCCTTGAGGGCACTGACGAACACCTTGCCGAGGAAGGCCAGGTCACGGGCGATGGCGGGCGCAAGCAGGGCCAGGACGATACCGGCGATCAGGCCGATGACGATCTGGGTCACCAGGCTGGTGCGGTTGAGGAAGCGGAGGACTGGGGTCATGTGCAGCGGTATCCGGGCATGTTCGAAAAGGGCGCGACTTTACCATAGACCTTCGTCGAGCAGTGTCGGCCCTTTCGCGGGTTTAGCCGCGAGAGAGCCTCATGGCTACCAGTGAAACAACTCCCGTCGCGCCCCCTCGGTAATGGCCACGATGCCCGGGTGCTTGACCTTGCGCTCCACGGAAATGGCATAGAACGATTCGTGTACGGCCTCGGTCTGGCCGACCAGTTCCACTCCGTACTGGCGGCACACCTCCTCGGCGATCACGCTGGGGGCGACGAAGATGCCGCTGCCCGATTGCCCGAATGCCTGCATCAACGCGCTGTCATCGAACTCTCCAACGATGCGCGGCTGCACCTGCTGCTCGCCCAGCCAGCGCAGCAAACGGCTGCGTACCACGGTCTCCGGGCCGGGGATCAGCAAAGGTGCATCCTGCAGGCAAGCGGGGAAGGGCCCGGCATGCCGGCGGGCCAAGGCCGGGGTGGCGAAAAAGCTCAGCCCGCACTCACCCCGTTTCTGGCTGTAGCCCTTGATGTCCAGGTGGCTGGGCATGGGGCTGTCGGAGATGACCAGGTCCAGGCGCTGGATCGCCAAGTCGGCCAGCAGGCGTTCCAGCTTGTCTTCGCGGCAATTGATGCGCAGCACATCGTCCAGCTCCATGGTCGGCGCCAGCAAGCGGTAGACGATGGACTTGGGTACCACGTCCGCCACGCCGACGCGGAACAGGATCTGCTCCTGCGGGCCAGCCCGCAGCATGGCCTCCAGTTCGCCACCCAGCTGGAACATCTGCTCGGCATAGATGAGCGTCTGGCGCCCGGTTTCGGTCAGCTCCAGCTGGCGCCCGACGCGCTGGAACAGTTCCAGGCCATAGGTCTGTTCGAACAGGCTGATCTGCCCGCTGATGGTTTGCGGGGTCAGGTTCAGCTGTTCGCTGGCGCGGGCGATGCTGCCGGTCTTGGCCACGGCCCAGAAGTAGTGCAATTGCCGGTAGTTGAGCATCGGTGCTTTCCGGATTCGTAAAAACCGAAGTATAACCGCTGAAAATACGAATTTTACTGATGTATTGCGCGCTTTAGAATGCGCTCCATCAGGCGCCCTGTGCGCCACCGGAACACACAAGCGAGGAACCCATGCTGCAATTCAAATCCATCGGCACGCCGCTGGTGCTAGCCTTGGCCCTGTTCGCCCTGGCGGGTTGCGAGCAGGCCGAGAAGTCCGCCCAGCAGATGCTCGACCAGGCCGCGCAGTCGGCCAAGCAGGCGATCGACGACACCAACAAGGCTGCCCAGCAGGCGTTGAGCGAGGCCATCGGCAGTGAAGGGCGTGCGCCCGAGGACGCCGACAAGCACAAAGACACCCAGGAAATCTGACCCTAAACCGCTGCTGCAGGATGTGAACAATGGAATACTTGCTGGAACTCGTCGCTAGCCCTACCGCCTGGGTTGCCTTGGCTACGCTGGTGGCCATGGAAGTTGTACTGGGCATCGACAACCTGATCTTCATCTCCATCCTGACCAACAAGCTGCCGGTGGAATACCGCTCCAAGGCGCGCCGTATCGGTATCAGCATGGCCCTGGTCATGCGTCTGGCCTTGCTCAGCACGGTGGCCTGGATCGTCCAGTTGACCGACCCGGTGTTCGAAGTGTTCGGCAATGCCTTCTCCTGGAAGGACGTGATCCTGATCGCCGGTGGCCTGTTCCTGCTGTGGAAAGCGACCAAGGAAATCCACGAAAACGTCGACCCGCACGGTGCCAAGGAAGAAGCCAAGGTGTCCTCGACGGTTACCCTGGGCTTTGCCGCGGCGATCTTCCAGATCCTGTTGCTGGACATCGTCTTCTCGGTCGACAGCATCATCACCGCCGTGGGCATGACCGAGCACCTGCCGATCATGATCATCGCCGTGATCACCGCAGTAATCGTCATGATGGTGGCCGCCGACCCGCTGGCCAATTTCATCAACGACAACCCGACCGTGGTGATGCTGGCGCTGGGCTTCCTGATCATGATCGGCATGACGCTGATTGCCGAAGGTTTCGGCGCCCATGTACCGAAGGGCTATGTGTATGCGGCCATGGCGTTCTCGACGGCGATCGAGATCCTCAACATCCTGGCCCGTCGGGCGCGGTTGAAGCGCGAAGCGGCGCAAGGGTGATGTAGCAGGAGGGCTTGGCGCCACCCATTCGCGGGCAAGCCCGCTCCCACACAGACAGCACCGTCTCTGTGGGAGCGGGCTTGCCCGCGAATGGATATGAGGAAATTGCTGCTCAGTGCACCCCGGCATGCCGCCGGGGCCGGTGTGCGGGCTGCGCTCTGGCAGGGGCCTGCGGCGGCAGGTGGTGGTGGGAATGGCGCCGCACGATACGCATTACACCCCACAGCATGGCGGCTGCGACGCTCAGCCACATGCCCACCAGCATGAGAATTGCCACGGTCAGGCTCATCTGTGCCTCCATCTCCAGGGCTGCGCTCGGCCAGCCAGCGCTTGCCTTCCAGACACTGCTTTAGTCTAGCCTTTCGCCTGTGACGTTCCATTGACCGAAGGTCTATTGCTTGGTCCGTTTTGCTCCTAGCCGGTGCCGGGCTATACCCGCGCCGCCGTCCGCCCTATGATCGCTGGCAGAGCCGGGCGCTGCCTGCCTGGCGTTGGAACAAGCGAGTGTCCATGGAGCAAGATTCCTTCAAGTCGGCAATCACCAGCCCGCGCCGGTTGCTGCTGGCCTGCCTGCTGGCAGCCAGCCTGGCCGGCTGTGCCGGCACGCCGTCCGCCAGCCTCAATGGCCTGCCGCAGCGGGTCGAAATCAGCAGCGTGCCGTTCTACCGTGGCAACGCCAACCACAGCGGGGCCATGGCCCTGGCGGCAGTACTGTCGCAACAGGGTGCGCCGATCACCCCGGGGCTGCTGGACAAGCCGTTGAACCTGCCCCAGGGCGCCGACGCACTGGACAGCAGTATCCCTCGGGTGGCGCGTGACTACGGCATGGTGGTGTATCCGCTGGACAAACAACTGGACGCGCTGCTGACCCAAGTGGCGGCGGGCAACCCGGTATTGTTGCGGTATGAGGACGGCGCGGCCTGGTGGGGTGAGCCACGTTACGCCGTGCTGATCGGTTATGACCGCTACAAGCAGCGTGTGCTGTTGCGCTCGGGCATGCACCGGCGGCAGCTGATGGCGTTCGATGACTTTGCTTCGGCGTGGGCCAGCCAGGGGAGCTGGGCGGTGCTGGTGCAGCCACCGCGGCAGTTGCCGGCCCAGGTCGACCGCCAGCGCTGGTTGCAGGCTGCCGATGAACTGGCCCGGGCGGGGCAGGAGATTGCGGCGAAACAGGCTGTGAGCAGCCTGAACAAATAGCGTTTATCTGTACCGGCCCTTTCGCGGGTGAACCCGCTCCCACAGGAAACCCGCTGCCCTCAGGTCCAGAGATGTCCCTGTGGGAGCGGGTTTACCCGCGAAGAGGCCAGGCCTGGCTACATCAGAAGCCCAGGCGATCGCGCAGGCTGTAGTACCAGGCACCCAGGGCGCTGAACGGCACACGCAGCATCTGGCCACCCGGGAACGGGTAGTGCGGCAGGCCGGCGAAGGCATCGAAGCGCTCGGCCTGGCCACGCATGGCCTCGGCCAGGACCTTGCCGGCCAGGTGGGTATAGGTCACGCCGTGGCCCGAGCAACCCTGCGAGTAGTAGATGTTGTCGCCGATGCGGCCGACCTGTGGCAGGCGCGACAGGGTCAGCAGGAAGTTGCCGGTCCAGGCGTAGTCGATCTTCACATTCTTCAGTTGCGGGAAGGCCTTGAGCATCTTCGGACGGATGATCGCCTCGATGTTGGCCGGGTCACGCGCGCCGTACACCACGCCGCCGCCGAAGATCAGGCGCTTGTCGCTGGTCAGGCGGTAGTAGTCGAGCAGGTAGTTGCAGTCCTCGACGCAGTAGTCCTGCGGCAGCAGGGTACGCGCCAGTTCCTCGCCCAGCGGCTCGGTGGTGATCACCTGGGTACCGCATGGCATCGACTTGCTGGCCAGCTCCGGTACCAGATTGCCCAGGTAGGCGTTGCCGGCGACGATGATGAACTTGGCGCGGACCTTGCCCTGCGGGGTGTGCACCACCGGGTTGGCGCCACGCTCGATGCGTACGGCCGGGGTTTGCTCATAGATGATGCCGCCCAGCGACTCGACCGCCGCCGCCTCGCCCAGGGCCAGGTTCAGCGGGTGAATGTGGCCACCGCTCATGTCCAGCATGCCGCCCACGTAGTTGTCGCAGGCAACCACTTCGCGGATACGCTTCTGGTCCATCAGCTCCAGCTGGTTGTGGCCAAAGCGCTCCCACAGGCGTTTTTGCGACTCCAGGTGGCCCATCTGCTTGCTGGTGAGGGCCGCGAACACGCCGCCGTCCTTCAGGTCGCACTGGATGTTGTACTTGGCCACGCGCTCGCGAATGATGCGCCCGCCTTCGAAGGCCATCTGGCCCAGCAGTTGCGCCTGCTTGGGGCCGACCGTGCGTTCGATCACATCGATGTCACGGCTGTAGCTGTTGACGATCTGGCCGCCGTTACGGCCCGACGCGCCGAAGCCGACCTTGGCCGCTTCGACGATGCTTACCTTGAAGCCGTTCTCCAGCAGGAACAGGGCGCTGGACAGGCCGGTATAGCCGGCGCCGATGATGCACACATCGGTTTCCACCTCACCCTGCAGCGCCGGACGTGGCGGCACCGGGTTGGCCGAGGCGGCGTAGTAGGACTGGGGGTAGGGGGTGTTAGCCATGTTGCAGGAACCTCGTGTTTTATATTTTTAACGAATGTACCGATGCTATCAATAATAATAAACACCCGCTAGTCGTCCGTTGAAAATCCTTTACTCGCCCCTTGCTCGTGCACCTTTCTATAAAGAGTTTATGATTCAGTAGCTTAGCGCGAAAAAAACTGTTGACAGGGTTTTTGGAATGAGTAGAATGCGCACCACACGACAGGCACATAGCTCAGTTGGTTAGAGCACCACCTTGACATGGTGGGGGTCGTTGGTTCGAGTCCAATTGTGCCTACCAAATCGAAGAGGGGTGATCCGCAAGGGTCACCCCTTTTTTCATTGGGGTTCCATGTGGCGCCGGGCTGTCGTGCTGGCGGTTGCGACGCGAGGCCGCCTCGGCTTGGGCGGTTCTCGAAAGTTTTTGATTTTTCTCAAAAAAACTCTTTACAGCCGTGCGTTCGATCTCTAATATGCGCACCACACGACAGGCACATAGCTCAGTTGGTTAGAGCACCACCTTGACATGGTGGGGGTCGTTGGTTCGAGTCCAATTGTGCCTACCAAATCCGAAAAGGGCGATCAGCAATGATCGCCCTTTTTGCTGTGCGCGCGAAGCAGGCTGTAACGTTTGGTCGCGCTTCGGGACATTGCCCGGCGTGCTAGAATCCGCCTCTTCGAATCTGGAGGTACACGCGTGCGCAAACTGGCTGTGGTAATGGCAGTGCTCGCCCTGACGGGCTGTGAGAACGAGGTCGAAGGCGTG
The DNA here is from genome assembly GCF_916618955.1 of Pseudomonas sp. Marseille-Q3773. Classification (NCBI taxonomy): domain Bacteria; kingdom Pseudomonadati; phylum Pseudomonadota; class Gammaproteobacteria; order Pseudomonadales; family Pseudomonadaceae; genus Pseudomonas; species Pseudomonas sp. Marseille-Q3773. Next base: position 2,269,329 of record NZ_OU745390.1, on the reverse strand, counting down.
CACAAGCAGGTGGCCGAACACCTGCACAACCCCAGCACGGCCAAGTTCGGCAACGTGCGGATCGACACCCAGGGCACCATCTGCGGCCAGGTACGCGGCAAGGATGATGCCGGGCAGTACGAGCCCTACCGCAGCTATGTGGCGATCAAGCGTGATGGCCAGTACGAAATCATTGTCGATGACAGCGGCAACAACCTGCGCATCCGCGAGATGTGCGGCGGCGCCGACCTGCAGCGCCGCGCCGAGGCCCTGGCTGGCCAGCCGGCCCCGCAGGGCTGGGATGTGGAAGTGATCCAGGGCGCCAACATGGGCGCGCTCAGCGACATGACCGCACGCCTGATCGAAAAGGGCATTCCGTCCTCGGTGGAGTACCGCAACGGCAAGCCGGTGGTGCTGATGGGGCCGTTCCCGACCCGTGAGGAAGCCGAAGCCCGCCAGGCCGAGGTGATGGCCAAGCTGGGCACCGATTCGGTGGTCATCCAGCACGGCGCAGCCCGCTGACTGCACAGCCTTGCACGGCCTCTGTAGGAGCGGCCTTGTGTCGCGATGGGCTGCGTAGCAGCCCCACAGAGTCTGCCGTGACGCTGAACCCCTGGGGCTGCTACGCAGCCCATCGCGACACAAGGCCGCTCCTACACGGACCGCGGTGGCCCAAGTTTGGCTATGCTTGGCAGGAAGAAGCCGAACGGGGAGGGCCTCATGTCTACACTGGAGCGGGCCATTGCCGTGGCCGCCAGGGCGCATGAAGGGCAATACGACAAGGGTGGGGCAGCGTATATTCTCCACCCGCTACGCGTGATGATGCGGGTTTCCACACCTGAACAACGGATTGTCGCGGTGCTTCACGATGTGATCGAAGATACCCCGCTGACCCTTTCCGACCTGGCGCGCGAAGGTTTCGCGCTGAAAATCCTTGCCGCCTTGCTGGCGCTCAGCCGCCGCAAGGGCGAGGCTTACCAGGACTTCGTGGTGCGCCTGGGCGATGACCCGCTGGCGCGCACCGTCAAACTGGCCGACCTGGCCGACAACAGCGACCTATCGCGCATTCCTTGCCCGGGCCCTGCCGACCTGGCGCGGTTGGCCCGTTACCGCGAGGCCAGTGCCTATCTGCAGGGGCTGGCCTGAGGGAGGCGGGCGCCTGCGCGGTCAATCTTCCTTGGGCACGGTCCAGAAAATCTGCACGCCGCCATCGTCGCGATGGGCGAGGGTGACGTTGTCGTTTTCGGCGATTTCCTCAAGCAAGGTTTCCCAGTCTTCGGGGGTTTCCTGTTCCAGGCGGAAGATCAGCGCCGCCCGGCTGCGCTGGGCGGTGGGGCTGTTGATGATCTTCTGGATGCGCATACCCAGTTGTTGATAGCTGTCGGGGGTGGCGGAGGCAGTGTTGGACACAAGCGTTTCCTTGTTTTTGCTGTATTAACATACAGTATTTCACTGTAAGTTATTTCGCAACAGCTTGGTCGGAAACCCCTGCGGCCAAGGAAGCTGGTGCGGATTTGCGCTCCAGCCTCCTTTGGGCGGCAATCAATATTCCCAGAAGATCCGCTGCAGCTCCTTGCTGTCCTGGGTCCTGGTGAGCGCTACCATTGCCAGGATCCGCGCTTTTTGCGGGTTCAGGTCATGGGCCACCACCCAGTCGTTCTGGTCATCCGGCTGCTCGGCGTTGCGCAGCACGAAACCGCCCTGGTTGACGTGCGACGAGCGGATGATCTGCACGCCGTTCTTGCGCAGCTGCTGCAGGGTCGGGACTACCCGTGATGACACCGAGCCGTTGCCGGTCCCGGCATGGATCAGCGCCTTGGCGCCGTTCTGTGCCAGCGCTTTGTAGGCAGTGTCGGTGACATTGCCGTAGCCATAGGCAATGTCCACCTGCGGCAGGCTGCTGATCTGCTTGATGTCGAACTCGGAATCGACTGTGTGGCGCTTGGCGGGCAGGCGGAACCAGTAGGATTTGCCTTCCACCATCATGCCCATCGGGCCCCAGGCGCTCTTGAAGGCTTCAGTCTTGAGATTGATCGCCTTGCTCACATCGCGGCCAGACTGGATCTCATCATCCAGGGTCACCAGCACACCTTTGCCGCGTGACTGCTTGTCGCTGGCCACGGCCACGGCGTTGTACAGGTTGAGCATGCCGTCGGCGGACATGGCGGTGCCCGGGCGCATCGAGCCGACCACCACGATCGGCTTGTCGGTCTTCTCCACCAGGTTGAGGAAGTAGGCGGTTTCTTCCAGGGTGTCGGTGCCGTGAGTGATGACGATACCGTCGACGTCCTTGCTGTCGGCAAGCTCGGCAACGCGTTTGCCGAGCTTGAGCAAGTCGTCGTTGGTGATGCTTTCCGAGGCTATCTGCAGCACCTGCTCGCCCCGTACATTGGCCAGCTCGGCCAGTTCCGGCACACCGGCGATCAGCTTGTCCACACCCAGCTTGGCGGCCTGGTAGGTGGCGCTGTTGGCAGCACTGGCACCCGCGCCGGCGATGGTGCCGCCAGTGGCCAGGATAACCACATTGGCCCGTTGCTGCCGGGGCTCGGCTGCGGTGGCCGAGGCCATGGCTGGCAGCGCCAGCAGCAAGGCGAGTGCACTGGGGGCGAAGGTCTTGAATACGACGTTCATCGTTATTGTTCTCTCTGCCTGATGAGATAAATGGAGGTGTATTGACGCAGTGAGCGGCAAGTATCCAGTCCGCAACTTCGCGCAAAAAAGAGGAAAACGCGTTCGATTTTGTGAGAGTTTTCTGGATAATCTGGCCGGCAGCCCTATGACCTCCGACAGCCAAACGGATTTGACAAACCTCGGTAGTATTTCCATAGTGAGGTATCGCAAACGTTTGCTATCCGACAAAAACCACAAGATTCGGAGTCATCGTCCATGAAACTGCCGTTCCCCGGCCGTCTGTTGGCCCTCGCTGTCGTTACCTCGCTGTCCTTCGCCACGCCATTCTCCGCAGCCCACGCCGAAGACAAGCCCAAGGTTGCCTTGGTGATGAAATCCCTGGCGAACGAGTTCTTCCGCACCATGGAAGACGGCGCCAAGGACTACCAGAAAGCCCACCCTGACGAATTCGAGCTGATCGCCAACGGCATCAAGAACGAAACCGACACCGGCGAACAGATCCGCATCGTCGAACAGATGGTCAATGCCGGTGCCAAGGCGCTGGTGATCGCCCCGGCCGATTCCAAGGCGCTGGTCTCCGCAGTGAAAAAAGCCATGGACAAGGGCGTGGTGGTGATCAACATCGACAACCGCCTGGACCCGGAACTGCTCAAGAACAAGGGCATCAGCGTACCGTTCGTTGGCCCCGACAACCGCAAGGGCGCGCGCCTGGTTGGCGACTACCTGGCCAAGGAGCAGCTCAAGGCCGGCGACCAGGTCGGCATCATCGAAGGCGTGCCGACCACCACCAACGCCCAGCAGCGCACCGCCGGCTTCAAGGACGCGATGGACGCCGCGCAGATCAAGATCGTCTCGGTGCAGAGCGGCAATTGGGAAATCGACAAGGGCAACGCCGTCGCCGCCTCCATGCTCAATGAATACCCAGACCTGAAAGCCCTGCTGGCGGGCAATGACAGCATGGCCCTGGGCGCCGTGTCGGCGGTGCGCGCCGCTGGCAAGACCGGCCAGGTGCAGGTGGTGGGCTACGACAACATCAATGCCATCAAGCCCATGCTCAAGGATGGCCGGGTGCTCGCCACCCTCGACCAGGCGGCCAGCCAGCAGGCGGTGTACGGCATCCAGGCGGCGCTGAAGATGGTCAAGGGCGAGAAACCCGAGGTGGATGCCGACAACGTCATCCAGACCCCGGTCCAACTCATCACCAAACCCTGATTGCTGGCAGGAGAAACGGCCATGCCTGCATCGGCCAACGAAGTGGTGCTCGCCGCCAGCGGCCTGGGCAAGACCTACGCCCAGCCAGTGCTGGCCGAGGTCAGCCTGAGCCTGCGCGCCGGCGAAGTACTGGCCCTGACCGGCGAGAACGGCGCGGGCAAGAGCACGCTGTCCAAGCTCATCAGTGGCCTTGAAACCCCCACCAGCGGGCACATGAACTACCGCGGCCAGGCCTATGCGCCCGGCAGCCGCAGCGAGGCCGAGCGCCTCGGCGTGCGCATGGTCATGCAGGAGCTGAACCTGCTGCCCACCCTGACCGTGGCGGAAAACCTGTTCCTCGACAACCTGCCCAGCCGCTTTGGCTGGATCAGCCACAAGCGCCTGCGCCAGCTGGCCACGGCCGCCATGGCCCAGGTCGGCCTCGACGCCATCGACCCGGATACCCCGGTTGGCGAACTGGGCATCGGCCACCAACAGATGGTCGAGATCGCCCGCAACCTGATCGGCGACTGCCATGTGCTGATCTTCGATGAACCCACCGCCATGCTCACCGCGCGCGAAGTGGAGCTGCTGTTCACCCAGATCGAGCGTTTGCGCCGGCGTGGTGTAGCCATCGTCTACATTTCCCACCGCCTCGAAGAGCTGCAGCGCGTGGCCCAGCGCATCGTCGTGCTGCGCGACGGCAGGCTGGTGTGTGACGAGCCGATCCAGCGCTACAGCAGCGCCGAACTGGTCAACCTGATGGTCGGCCGCGAACTGGGCGAGCACATCGACCTGGGCCGTCGGCAGATCGGTGCGCCGCTGCTCAGGGTCGACAAGCTCAGCCGCGCTGACAAGGTGCGTGAGGTGTCGTTTGAGGTCAGGGCAGGGGAAATCTTCGGCATCTCCGGCCTGATCGGCGCCGGCCGGACCGAGCTGTTGCGCCTGATCTACGGTGCCGACCGGGCCGACAGCGGCAGCATCGCGCTCGGCCAGCCACCGCAGGCGGTCACCATCGACTCGCCCAAGGCTGCAGTGCAGGCTGGTATCGCCCTGATCACCGAAGACCGTAAAGGCGAAGGCCTGCTGCTGACCCAGTCGATCAGCGCCAATATCGCCCTGGGCAACCTGGGTGCGGTGTCGCGCGCCGGTGTGCTCGATAGCCAGGCCGAGCAGGCCCTGGCCGCCCGGCAGATCCAGGCCATGCGCATCCGCAGTGCCGGCCCGCAGCAGGTGGTCGGCGAACTGTCCGGTGGCAACCAGCAGAAGGTGGTGATCGGCCGCTGGCTGGAGCGTGACTGCCAGGTGCTGCTGTTCGATGAGCCTACCCGTGGCATCGACGTCGGTGCCAAGTTCGACATCTATGGCCTGCTGGCCGAACTGGCGCGCCAGGGCAAGGCCCTGGTGGTGGTGTCCAGCGACCTGCGCGAGCTGATGCTGATCTGCGACCGCATTGCCGTGCTCTCGGCCGGGCGCCTGATCGACACCTTCGAGCGCGGCCATTGGAGCCAGGACCAGCTGCTGGCTGCCGCCTTTGCCGGTTATCAGAAACGTGACGCACTGCTGCACGATGCAGCCCCCAGGATGGACGCATGAAAACCACCCCGCTCGACAGCCAGGGCGCCGCACCGCTGCGCCGCAGTGGCACCTACTTTGGCCTGGGTACCTACCTGGGCCTGGCCGGCGCGTTGCTGGCCATGATCGTGCTGTTCTCGTTCCTCAGCAGCCACTTCTGGTCATACAACACCTTCAGCACCCTGGCCAACCAGATCCCCGACCTGATGGTGCTGGCGGTCGGCATGACCTTCGTGCTGATCATCGGTGGCATCGACCTGTCGGTGGGCTCGGTGCTGGCGCTGGCCGCCTCGACCGTCAGTGTGGCGATCCTCGGCTGGGGCTGGGGCATGCTGCCCGCGGCCCTGCTGGGCATGGCCGTGGCGGCGTTGGCCGGCAGCATCACCGGCGGCGTTACCGTGGCCTGGCGCATCCCGTCGTTCATCGTTTCGCTCGGCGTGCTGGAAATGGCCCGTGGCCTGGCCTACCAGTTCACCGACTCGCGCACCGCCTACATCGGCGATGCCTATGCCTGGTTCTCCAACCCCATCGCATTCGGCATCTCACCGGCGTTCATCATCGCCTTGCTGGTGATCGTGCTGGCCCAGCTGGTGCTGACGCGTACGGTGTTCGGCCGCTACCTGATCGGCATTGGCACCAACGAAGAGGCGGTGCGCCTGGCCGGCATCGATCCGCGCCCGTACAAGGTGCTGGTGTTCGCCCTGATGGGCCTGCTCGCCGGGCTGGCTGCGCTGTTCCAGATCTCGCGCCTGGAGGCAGCCGACCCCAACGCCGGCGCCGGCCTGGAGCTGCAGGTGATCGCCGCCGTGGTGATTGGCGGCACCAGCCTGATGGGCGGGCGTGGCTCGGTGATCAGTACCTTTTTCGGCGTGCTGATCATTTCCGTACTGGCCGCAGGCTTGGCGCAGATTGGCGCCAGTGAACCGACCAAGCGCATCATCACCGGGGCGGTGATCGTCATCGCCGTGGTGCTCGACACTTACCGTAGCCGGCGTGCGGGCCGGCGGAACTGACAACATGGCAACCATCAAAGACGTCGCGGCACTGGCGGGCATTTCCTACACCACCGTGTCCCATGTGCTGAACAAGACCCGCCCGGTCAGCGAGCAGGTGCGGCTGAAAGTCGAAGCCGCCATCGTTGAACTCGACTACGTGCCCAGCGCCGTGGCGCGTTCGTTGAAGGCGCGCAGCACCGCCACCATCGGCCTGCTGGTGCCCAACAGCGTCAACCCGTACTTCGCCGAGCTGGCGCGGGGTATCGAGGATGCCTGCGAGCGCAACGGCTACTGCGTGATTCTGTGCAACTCCGATGACAACCCGCAAAAGCAGCGCAGCTACCTGCGCGTGCTGCTGGAAAAACGCATCGACGGCCTGGTGGTGGCCTCGGTGGGCCAGGACAGCGACCTGCTGCAAAGCCTGGCCGGGGTGCGCACGCCGATGGTCATCGTCGACCGCGAACTGGAAGGCGTGGACGCCGACCTGGTGCGCATCGACCACGAACTCGGCGCCTACCTGGCCACCCGCCACCTGCTGGAGCTTGGCCACCGCGACATCGCCTACATCGGTGGCCCCGCCGAAACCGGGGTGACCCAGCTGCGCCTGGGCGGCTTTCGGCGCGCCATGGCCGAGGCCGGCGCTGCGGCCGATGGCAACCGCGTGCTGCACTGCGACTTCACCAGCCTGGGCGGTTACGCAGCGGCGGCGCAGGTGCTGCAGGGCCAGCGGCCGACGGCGATTTTCGCCGGTAACGACATGATCGGTTTCGGCGTGCTGCGCGCCGCGGCCGAACGCCAGATCAACGTACCCGCCGAGCTGTCGGTGATCGGCTTCGACGACATCGAGCTCAGCCGTTATGTGTACCCGCCATTGACCACGGTCGGCCAGTCGATCCGCGAGCTGGGCGAAAGTGCCGCCTCGCTGTTGCTGGCGCGCATCGGCAAGCCCCGGCAAGGGGCGCCCGAGCAACGTATCGTCGCCCCGCGCCTGGTGCTGCGCGAGTCCACCGGGCCGCGCCCGGACCTGTTCAATGATTACCGCTAACGCTAAGGAAATGTCATGAGTGCCAAGGTCGTGGTGGTCGGGAGCCTCAACATGGACCTGGTGGCCCGCGCCCAGCGCCTGCCCCGGGCCGGCGAAACGCTCCCCGGCGACAGCTTTTTCACCGTGCCCGGCGGCAAGGGCGCCAACCAGGCCGTGGCCGTGGCGCGCCTGGGCGGCAGCGTGGCGATGATCGGCAACGTCGGTGACGATGCCTACGGCCAGCAACTGCGCCAGGCGTTGTCTGTCGAAGGCGTCGACTGCCGGGCCATCGAAACCTGCCCGGGCGTGTCCAGCGGTGTAGCGCTGATCACCGTCGATGCGGCCAGCCAGAACTGCATCGTCATCATTCCGGGTGGCAATGGCCTGCTGACAGCGCAGTCGGTACAGCGCTTCGATGCGCTGTTGCAGGCGGCCGAGATTATCATCTGCCAGCTGGAAGTGCCGCCTGAGACCGTCGCCTGGACCCTGGCCAGGGGGCACGAGCTGGGCAAGCAGGTAATCCTCAATCCGGCGCCCGCCACCGGCCCGCTGCCCGCAGACTGGTTCGCGCATATCGATTACCTCACCCCCAACGAAAGCGAGGCCGAAGCCCTGAGTGGTGTGGCAGTGACCGACCTGGACAGTGCCCGACGCGCCGGCGAGCGCTTGCTGCAACTGGGCGCGGGCAAGGTGATCATTACCCTGGGTGCGCAAGGCGCGCTGCTGGTCACCGCCCAGGGCCACCGGCACTTCCCCGCGCCGCAGGTGCAGCCGCTGGATACCACCGCTGCCGGTGACACCTTCATTGGTGGCTTCGCCGCCGGCCTGGTGCGCGGCCTGGAGGAGGGCGAAGCCATCGCCTTTGGCCAGCGCGCCGCAGCGTTGTCGGTTACCCGCGCCGGGGCCCAGCCGTCGATTCCCTACCTGGCGGAGCTTGCGCCATGAAGAAAACTCCGCTGCTGAACGTCGCCCTGTCACGCACCATTGCCGGCATGGGGCATGGCGACATCCTGGTGATCGGCGATGCCGGCTTGCCGGTACCGCCGGGTGTCGAACTGATCGACCTGGCCGTGACGCCCGGCTTACCGGATTTCGCCAGTGTGCTGCGCGTGGTGCTCAGCGAGCTGCAGGTAGAACGCCACGTGCTGGCCGAAGAGATGCAGAAAGTGGTGCCGCCGGCGCTGGTCGAGATCGAGCGGCTGAAAGGCAAGCTGGGCAAGCGTGAATGGCTGAGCCATGAAGATTTCAAGGAATTGTCACGCAATGCCCGTGCGGTAGTGCGTACTGGCGAGTGCCAGCCCTACAGCAACATTGCGCTGATCTCCGGTGTGACGTTCTAACTCGTCGTTTTGCCCAACGCAGATCCCCTGTGGGAGCGGGTATGCCCGCGAACACCGGCAGCGCCGGGGCCATCCACCGCAGGCCCCTGTGGGAGCGGGTTCACCCGCGAACACCGGCGAAGCCGGTGCCATTCACTGCGTTGCTTTCTTCGCGGGTAAACCCGCTCCCACAGGGATTTGCGGTGTTTCAGGAATACCAACCCAGGCAACAGGAGTGCCACCCATGCTCAAACCCCTGCTACAAGGAATCGCCTTCATGGTCACCGCCGCCACCGCCCAGGCCGCCCCGATCGACCTGATCATCGACACCGACCCCGGCGCCGACGACGTAGTCGCGCTGTTCCTGGCCATGGCCTCGCCTGATGAACTGAACATCCGCGCCATCACCACCGTGGCAGGCAACGTGCGCCTGGAAAAAACCTCGCGCAACGCCCGCCTGGCCCGCGAATGGGCTGGCCGCGAGGATATTCCGGTGTACGCCGGTGCCGGTCGCCCGCTGGTGCGCAAGCCGATCTACGCCGCCGAGGTGCATGGCGAGGAAGGCCTCACCGGCGTCGAAGTCAAGGAACCGAAAGCGCCCCTGGCCCAGGGCAATGCCGTGCAATACCTGGTCGACACCCTCAGCGCCGCCAAGCCGCACAGCATTACCATCGCCATGCTCGGCCCGCAGACCAACCTGGCCCTGGCGCTGGTCCAGCGCCCGGAGATCGTCAAGGGCATCAAGCAGGTGGTAGTCATGGGTGGCGCCCACTTCAACGGCGGCAACATAACCCCGGCGGCGGAATTCAACCTGTATGCCGACCCGCATGCGGCCGAAGTGGTGCTGGCCAGCGGCGTGCAACTGACCTACCTGCCGCTGGATGTCACCCACAAACTGCTGACCAGTGACGCCCGCCTCAAGCAATTGGCAGCGGTGAACAACCAGGCCAGCAAGCGCGTGGTGGACATCCTCAACGCCTACATCACCCACGACATGGATCTGTACGGCATGCCCGGTGGCCCGGTGCACGACGCCAGCGTCATCGCCTACCTGCTCAAGCCCGAGCTGTTCAGCGGCCGGCGCATCCACATGAGTATCGACAGCCGCGAAGGCCCCACCTTCGGCCAGACCATTGCCGACTGGTACGGCGTGCTCAAGCAGCCTGCCAATGTGCTATGGGTGGAGCAGGGCGATGCCCAGGGCCTGTTCGACCTGCTCAGCGCGCGTTTGGCCCGATTGGAATAGCCGCATGCGGCGCGTAGCGTTCGAACACCTGGTCGATGAAGCTGCGCGCCGCCTCGCCGCCGCGGTCGCGCACCAGCAGGTCGATGGCAATCAGTAACAACTCTTCCGGTGTGCCGGGGCTGTACGCGCTCTGGCCTTCGGCCCATTTGACCTTGATATCGGCAACAATGCTGTGGCTGCTCATTAACGCTCTCGTTGGGGGCCCGGACGAAGGACGAACACTGACCCTGGTGTTCGATGGAGGCGGGGTGCGCTCCACTTCCTGCACTAAATCATGACTTTGCGTCATTGACCTTGCGACTTAAGCATATGGCAAATGCGGCGGCTTGTGCAAAATCCGGTCACGATTGCGTTTTCGCCTGTGGCGCTTGGTTGAGGCAAACTTGACCGGTTTTGCAACAAAAGAACAGCGGAACTGTCGGAACAGGCAGTTCCCGGACCGATTTAGGAGGCTTCATGTTCCGTACCCGTGCTTACCTGGCAACCCTGGCGGTGGCTGTTGTCCTGGCTGGTTGCAGCACTGGTGGCAATGCTGGCGGTGGCGCTACACCGGCCGCGCCGGCTGGCAACGATGGCCGCTGCGAAGCCAGCGGCGCCGATTTCACCATTGGCAAAGTGGCCAGCGCCGAACTGCTGGAGCAGGCGCGCAAGGCCAGTGGCTCGCAGATGGCGCGCATTCTCAAGCCGCACGATGTGGTCACCCTGGAGTACCGCTCCGAGCGCCTGAACCTGAATGTGGACGAGCAGGGCAAGGTGACCCGCGTCAACTGCGGCTGACCTGCTCGCCGCGGTCCGTTGTAGGCGCGGCCTTGTGTCGCGATGGGCCGCGCAGCGGCCCCGGCAATCCATGCTGCGAGGCTGAAAAACTGGGGCCGCTGCGCGCCCCATCGCGACGCAAGGCCGCTCCTACACCAAAAGCCAACGGGGCTGGCCTGGCAAGCGGCCATAAAAAAACCCGCCACGAGGGCGGGTTTTTTTACAGCTATCCGAATTACTCCGGACGAACCTGTGCAGCCTGCATGCCCTTCTGGCCGCGCTCGGCGACGAAGGAAACAGTCTGGCCTTCTTTCAGGCTCTTGAAGCCGTCGGATTCGATGGCCTTGAAGTGAACGAACAGGTCGTCGCCGCCGCCTGCTGGGGTGATGAAGCCGTAGCCTTTCTCATCATTGAACCATTTGACGGTGCCTTGTTGGCGATTGGACATGGGTGAATCTCCAGAACATTTAGTTTTTTCAGTGGTGCAATGCGGCCGAGGCTACGGAGCACGGGACACATCATAGTCTAATTCTGCGCATCTAGCGCCTTTTACCTTCGCAGGATATTGATCCAAGGCAAAGATTGGCTCATCCGCTCTGGCTGCAAGGTTTCAGCTCTTCGGTGCGCAGGCTTGTTTCACCACGGTCTGCGCCTTCTGCATCAGCTTGGCATCAACACCATCCTTGCTGTCCAGGTCGGCGATTTCCGCGTCGGTGAAATTCTTTTTGATGGCTTGGGCACCGCAATCGCAGTGCTTTTTCGCGGTTGCGGCGTCAACGCCCTGGCCGCTGGCCACCTGGATACACTGGGTCATGTAGGCGGCCTCCTTCCCGGCTGGGAAGTTGCCGGCGGCGTTTGCAGCCACGGGCAGCAGCAGGGCGCCAGCGGCCGCCAGGGCCAGAAGAGACGGAACTCGCATAACCAGTTACTCCTTGGGTTAAGGTCTCATCAAGAGTAGGTTGCTTCCCAAGGTCTGATAGGAATTTTTCCGTGTAAGTTCACCCAAACACTGTAATTTCCAAATATTTCTGCGTGGCCTACAAGCCGCGTGCTAGCATGCTCGGCTTGTGGTCACGCCGTTGCGCGCCCGCAGCTATCTTTTTTCTTTCCAGTCACTCTGGTTCGTCCCCCGCAAGCCGAAAGGCTTCTGCCACTGTGAGGCAGGCTTCCTGTACCGGAAGGCAGGTCGGATCTTGTACTGGCTCATCCCAACCCACGTGACCTTTGGTAGGGGTCACCACTAGGAGAGGAGGCGCCATGCCCGTTATTACTCTTCCCGATGGCAGTCAACGTTCGTTCGATCATGCCGTATCCGTAGCTGAAGTCGCCGCTTCCATCGGCGCCGGCCTGGCCAAGGCCACCGTGGCCGGCAAGGTCGACGGCAAGCTGGTCGATGCCTGCGACCTGATCCACAACGACGCCACCCTGCAGATCATCACCCCTAAAGATGAAGAGGGACTGGAGATCATTCGCCACTCGTGCGCCCACCTGGTCGGCCACGCGGTGAAGCAGCTGTACCCGAGCGCCAAGATGGTCATCGGCCCGGTCATCGACGAAGGCTTCTACTACGACATCGCCTACGAGCGCCCCTTCACCCCTGAAGACATGGCCGCCATCGAAAAGCGCATGATGGAGCTGATCGACAAGGACTACGACGTGGTCAAGAAGATGACCCCGCGTGCCGAGGTCATCGACGTGTTCAAGGCCCGTGGCGAAGACTACAAGCTGCGCCTGGTCGAAGACATGCCGGACGAGCAGGCCATGGGCCTGTACTACCACGAAGAATACGTCGACATGTGCCGCGGCCCGCACGTGCCGAACACCCGCTTCCTCAAGGCGTTCAAGCTGACCAAGCTGTCCGGCGCCTACTGGCGTGGCGATGCCAAGAACGAGCAGCTGCAACGCGTGTACGGCACCGCCTGGGCCGACAAGAAGCAGCTGGCCGCGTACATCCAGCGCATCGAAGAAGCCGAAAAACGCGACCACCGCAAGATCGGCAAGCAGCTCGACCTGTTCCACCTGCAGGAAGAAGCCCCGGGCATGGTGTTCTGGCATGCCAACGGCTGGACCGTGTACCAGGTGCTCGAGCAGTACATGCGCCAGGTGCAGCGCGCCAACGGCTACCAGGAAATCAAGACCCCGCAGGTGGTCGACCGCATTCTCTGGGAGCGTTCCGGCCACTGGTCCAACTACGCCGAGAACATGTTCACTACTTCGTCGGAAAGCCGTGACTACGCGGTAAAACCGATGAACTGCCCGTGCCACGTGCAGGTGTTCAACCAGGGCCTGAAGAGCTACCGCGACCTGCCGCTGCGCCTGGCCGAGTTCGGTGCCTGCCACCGTAACGAGCCGTCCGGCGCCCTGCACGGCATCATGCGCGTGCGTGGCTTCGTGCAGGACGACGCGCACATCTTCTGCACCGAAGAACAGGTAAAGAAAGAAGCCGCCGACTTCATCAAGCTGACCCTGGACGTGTACAAGGACTTCGGCTTCACCGACATCGCCATGAAGCTGTCGACCCGCCCCGCCAAGCGCGTCGGTTCCGAAGAGCTGTGGGACCGTGCCGAAGGTGCACTGGCCGATGCCCTGAACGAATCGGGCCTGGAGTGGGAATACCAGCCGGGCGAGGGCGCCTTCTACGGGCCGAAGATCGAGTTCACCCTGCGCGACTGCCTCGGCCGTAACTGGCAGTGCGGTACCCTGCAGTACGACCCGAACCTGCCTGAGCGCCTGGATGCCAGCTACATCGCCGAAGACAACAGCCGGGTACGCCCGGTCATGCTGCACCGCGCCATCCTCGGTTCGTTCGAGCGCTTCATCGGCATGCTGATCGAGCACTACGCCGGTGTGTTCCCGGCCTGGCTGGCGCCAACCCAGGCGGTGATCATGAACATCACCGACAAACAGGCCGATTTCGCCCTCGAGGTGGAAAATACCCTGAACGGTAGCGGTTTCCGTGCCAAGTCGGACTTGAGAAATGAGAAGATCGGCTTTAAAATCCGCGAGCATACTTTGCTCAAGGTCCCGTACCTTTTGGTTATAGGGGATCGCGAAGTCGAAACGCAGACCGTCGCCGTACGCACCCGTGAAGGCAAAGACCTCGGCTCCATGCCGGTGGCTGAATTCACGCAGCTGCTCAACAGCGCTGTTGCCCAGCGCGGTCGCCTAGAATCGGAGTAATGACTATTAAGCGTGAAATGAGAAACGATAAACGAACTGCACCGAAAGCCCCGATCAACGAGAATATCTCGGCACGCGAGGTTCGGTTAATTGGCGCTGACGGCGAGCAGATTGGCATCGTCTCGATTGATGAAGCGCTTCGTATCGCTGATGAAGCGAAGCTGGATCTGGTAGAAATTTCTGCCGACGCGCAGCCGCCCGTCTGCAAGGTGATGGACTACGGCAAGCACCTCTTCGAGAAGAAGAAGCAGGCCAACGAAGCCAAGAAGAACCAGAAGCAGATCCAGATTAAAGAAATCAAGTTTCGTCCAGGGACGGAAGAAGGGGATTACCAGGTAAAACTACGCAACCTGGTACGTTTCCTTACCGATGGGGACAAGGCCAAGATCTCTCTGAGATTCCGCGGCCGTGAGATGGCCCACCAGGAGCTGGGCATGGAGCTGTTGAAGCGGGTCGAAGCCGACCTCGCCGAATACGGCTCCGTTGAGCAGCATCCGAAGATGGAAGGACGCCAGCTTATGATGGTCATCGCCCCCAAAAAGAAGAAGTAATCTCCCGGGCACGGCAGGCCTGATGATTATTGTGTAATTTTATCGAATGCGGAGTTCCAACATGCCAAAAATGAAAACCAAGAGCGGTGCTGCGAAGCGCTTCCTGAAGACCGCTTCCGGCTTCAAGCACAAGCACGCTTTCAAGAGCCACATCCTGACCAAAATGTCGACCAAGCGTAAGCGTCAACTGCGCGGTGCCAGCCTGCTGCACCCGTCTGACGTGGCAAAAGTCGAGCGCATGCTGCGCGTACGTTAATTCTGGTTTAGATAGAGGAAGTTACTCATGGCTCGTGTTAAGCGTGGCGTCATCGCTCGTAAGCGTCACAAGAAAATTCTGAAACTGGCTAAAGGCTACTACGGTGCACGCTCGCGCGTATTCCGCGTTGCCAAGCAGGCGGTCATCAAGGCTGGTCAATATGCCTACCGTGACCGTCGTCAGAAGAAGCGTCAGTTCCGCGCACTGTGGATCGCTCGTATCAACGCCGGTGCCCGCACCAACGGTCTGTCCTACAGCCGTCTGATTGCTGGCCTGAAAAAGGCTTCGATCGAAATCGACCGTAAGGTTCTGGCCGATCTGGCAGTGAACGAAAAAGCGGCGTTTGCTGCGATTGTCGAGAAAGCTAAAGCCGTTCTGGCTTAAGTACCCGCGACAATCACCCGGCGGCGCTAGCGCCGTCGGGCATTGAACGTCATCGATAGGGGAAGAGCCTTCAAAGCTCTTCCCCTATTTTCGTATCTGGAGTCTGTACATGGAAAACCTGGATGCGCTGGTCTCCCAAGCCCTGGAAGCTGTGGAGCGCGCTGAAGACATCAATGCCCTGGAACAGATCCGGGTTAATTATCTCGGCAAGAAGGGCGAACTGACCCAGGTGATGAAGACCCTGGGCAACCTGCCAGCCGAAGAGCGGCCGAAAGTCGGCGCGCTGATCAACGACGCCAAAGAGCGCGTTACCGTGGTGCTCAATGCCCGCAAGGCGGCCTTCGAAGAAGCCGAGCTCAGCGCTCGCCTGGCGGCCGAATGCATTGACGTCACCCTGCCAGGCCGCGGCCAGGCCACCGGTGGCCTGCACCCGATCACCCGTACACTCGAGCGCATCGAGCAGTTCTTCACCCATATCGGCTACGGCATCGCCGAAGGCCCCGAGGTGGAAGACGACTACCACAACTTCGAAGCGCTCAACATCCCCGGCCACCACCCGGCGCGGGCGATGCACGACACCTTCTACTTCAACGCCAATATGCTGCTGCGCACCCACACCTCGCCGGTGCAGGTGCGCACCATGGAGTCGACCCAGCCGCCGATCCGCATTGTCTGCCCGGGCCGCGTGTACCGCTGCGACTCGGATATCACCCACTCGCCGATGTTCCACCAGGTCGAAGGCCTGCTGATCGATCGCGACATCAACTTCGCCGACCTCAAGGGCACCATCGAAGAATTCCTGCGGGTGTTCTTCGAGAAAGAACTGGCGGTGCGTTTCCGCCCATCGTTCTTCCCGTTCACCGAGCCGTCCGCCGAAGTCGACATCCAGTGCGTGATGTGTTCCGGCAAAGGCTGCCGCGTGTGCAAGCAAACCGGCTGGCTGGAAGTAATGGGTTGCGGCATGGTCCACCCGAACGTGCTGCGCATGTCCGGCATCGACCCGGAAGAATTCCAGGGCTTCGCCTTCGGCATGGGCGCCGAGCGCCTGGCCATGCTGCGCTATGGCGTCAACGATTTGCGTCTGTTCTTCGACAACGACCTGCGCTTCCTTGCGCAATTCCGCTAGGTCAATGCCCGACGCAACTTTCAGGAGAACAGCATGAAATTCAGTGAACAGTGGCTGCGCGGTTGGGTAAACCCGCAAGTCTCCCGTGACGAACTGGTCGCCCGCCTGTCCATGGCCGGCCTCGAAGTCGACAGCGTCACCCCCGCTGCCGGCCAGTTCAGCGGCATCGTCGTGGGCGAGATCCTCGCCACCGAGCAACACCCGGACGCCGACAAGCTGCGCGTGTGCCAGGTCAGCAACGGCCAGGAAACCTTCCAGGTGGTATGCGGCGCCCCTAACGCCCGCCCAGGCATCAAGATCCCGTTCGCCATGATCGGCGCCGAACTGCCCGGCGACTTCAAGATCAAGAAGGCCAAGCTGCGCGGCGTCGAGTCGTTCGGCATGCTGTGCTCGGCTGCCGAACTGCAGATCAGCGAAGAGAACGACGGCCTGCTGGAACTGGCCGCCGACGCCCCGGTAGGTGAAGACATTCGCCAGTACCTGAGCCTGGACGACGCCAGCATCGAGATCGGCCTCACCCCGAACCGCGGTGACTGCCTGTCCATCGCCGGCCTGGCCCGCGACGTCAGCGCCCTGTACGACACCCCGGTCACCCGCCCGGCAGTGCCAGCCGTAGCGGCTGCGCACGACGAAGTGCGCCCGGTCGAAGTCAGCGCCCCGGCCGCCTGCCCACGCTACCTGGGCCGCGTCATTCGCAACGTCGACCTGAGCAAGCCGACCCCGCTGTGGATGGTCGAGCGCCTGCGCCGCAGCGACGTGCGCAGCATCGACGCCGCCGTCGACGTCACCAACTACGTGATGCTCGAACTCGGCCAGCCGATGCACGCCTTCGACCTGGCAGAAATCAACGGCGGTATCCGCGTACGCATGGCCGAAGAAGGCGAGAAGCTGGTGCTGCTCGACGGCCAGGAAGTGGCCCTGCGCGCCGACACCCTGGTCATCGCCGACCACACCCGCGCCCTGGCCATCGCCGGCGTCATGGGTGGCGAGCACAGCGGTGTGAACACCGAAAAAACCCGCGACCTGTTCCTGGAAAGCGCCTTCTTCGAGCCGATTTCCGTCGCCGGTAAAGCCCGTTCCTACGGCCTGCACACCGATGCCTCGCACCGCTACGAGCGCGGCGTCGACTCGCAGCTGGCCCGCGAAGCCATGGAGCGCGCTACCCAGCTGCTGCTCGACATCGTCGGCGGCGAAGCCGGCCCGGTGGTCGAAGCCGTCAGCGAACAGCACCTGCCGCAAGTCGCCCCGGTGACCCTGCGCGCCGAACGCATCACCCAGATGCTCGGCATGGAAATGGACCCGGCCCAGGTCGAGCAACTGCTCAACGCCCTGGAGCTGACCACTACCAGGAGTGGCGGCTCCGAAGGTGTAGCGCAGTGGACCGTCAACGTCCCAAGCCACCGCTTCGACATCAGCCTGGAAGTGGACCTGATCGAAGAGCTGGCCCGCCTGTACGGCTACAACAACCTGCCGGTGCGCTACCCGCAAGCCCGCCTGGCGCCGCAAGGCAAGCCGGAAACCCGCGGTGACCTGCCGACCCTGCGCCGCCTGCTGGTTGCCCGCGGCTACCAGGAAGCCATCACCTACAGCTTCATCGACCCGAAACTGTTCGAACTGTTCAGCCCGGGCGTAGAGCCGCTGCTGCTGGCCAACCCGATCTCCAGCGACATGGCCGCCATGCGCGCCTCGCTGTGGCCAGGCCTGGTCAAGGCCCTGCAGCACAACCTGAACCGCCAGCAAGACCGCGTGCGCCTGTTCGAAAGCGGCCTGCGCTTCGTCGGCCAGCTCGGCGACCTGCAGCAGCAACCGATGATCGCCGGCGTGGTCACCGGCAGCCGCCTGCCGGAAGGCTGGGCCAACGGCCGCGACGGCGTCGACTTCTTCGACGTGAAGGCCGACGTGGAAGCCCTGCTGGGCTACTCCGGCGCGCTGAGCGACTTCACCTTCAGCGCCGGCAAGCACCCCGCCCTGCACCCAGGCCAGACCGCCGCCATCGAGCGTGACGGCAAGCTGGTCGGCTACCTCGGCGCCATCCACCCAGAGCTGGCCAAGGCCCTGGACCTGGACCGCCCGGTGTTCCTCTTCGAGCTGGTGCTGGGTGACGTGGTCGAAGGCCGCCTGCCGAAGTTCAGCGAGCTGTCCAAGTTCCCGGAAACCCGTCGTGACCTGGCTTTGATCGCAGGACGTGATGTAGCTTCTAGCGCGGTGCTTGAAGTAATTCGTGACAATGCAGGCGAATGGCTCACAGACCTCAGGCTGTTTGATGTCTACCAGGGTAAAGGCATTGATCCTGATAGAAAAAGCCTGGCCGTCGGCTTGACCTGGCAGCATCCATCGCGCACTCTTAACGACGATGAGGTGAACGCCGCACTGCAAAACATCCTCACCTCGCTCGAACAAAGGTTGAACACCACGTTAAGGAAATAACGGCATGGGTGCTCTGACGAAAGCTGAGATGGCCGAAAGGCTGTACGAGGAGCTAGGGCTTAACAAGCGTGAGGCCAAGGAGCTGGTCGAGCTGTTTTTCGAAGAAATTCGGCACGCACTTGAAGAGAACGAGCAGGTCAAGCTGTCCGGTTTCGGCAACTTCGACCTTCGCGACAAACGCCAGCGGCCGGGCCGCAACCCCAAGACTGGGGAAGAAATCCCGATCACTGCACGGCGCGTCGTCACCTTTCGTCCAGGGCAGAAGTTGAAGGCCCGGGTTGAGGCCTATGCTGGAACCAAGTCATAACGACGAACTGCCCCCCATACCGGGCAAAAGGTACTTCACCATCGGTGAGGTGAGTGAGCTTTGTGCGGTAAAACCGCACGTGCTGCGGTATTGGGAGCAGGAGTTCGACCAGCTCAACCCCGTGAAGCGGCGGGGGAACCGGCGGGATTATCAGCGCCAGGGTGTGCTGATGATTCGCCAGATTCGTGCGCTGCTTTATGACCAGGGCTTCACTATTGGTGGGGCGCGGTTGAGGCTCTCCAGTGAGGAGGCCAAGGATGAGTCGAGCCAGTACAAGCAGCTGATTCGGCAGATGATTGTCGAGTTGGAGGATGTGTTGGTGGTGTTGAAGAAGTGACCTGGTTGGTGGTGGATGAAAATTTTTTGAGAAAAAGCTTTCATTTATCAGGAGGTTAGGGTACATTCTTCAACGTTCTCGGTAGCATTGAGAACATGCTTCAAAGCCCAGTCGGGGCGTAGCGCAGCCCGGTAGCGCACTTGCATGGGGTGCAAGGGGTCGAGTGTTCGAATCACTCCGTCCCGACCATTATTGAAAAAACCCAGTCGGAAGCGACTGGGTTTTTTATTTTCTAAATCTTGAGTCGGTGTGCAGGCCTTTTTATCCATTTGTCGCGTCTATAATGTCTCGTATTTTATTGATTAGCGATTGTTTCTCTTTCGTTTCGCACTCCCAAATTACTGCAACATGCCACCCTAAAGCCCTAAGTGCTTTTTCTTTCTCCGTATCTCGCTCCGCATTTCTTTTTAGTTTGGCTAACCAAAATTGTTGGTTCGACTTCGGCGTGTAAGAATACCGACATGCATTATGTCGATGCCAAAAGCATCCATGTACGAATATACAGAGCTTATACTTTGGAAAGACCAAGTCGGGAGATCCAGGCAAGTCTTTCCGATGAAGTCGAAAGCGTAGCCCTAGGGCGTGGCAGGTCGAGCGTACAACTAGCTCCGGCTTGGTGTGCTGGCCTCTGATTTTCTTCATCAGAAGTGAACGTTGCTCTGGCGTTATGGTGTCAGCGCACATTTTTATGTCCTAGAAGGACTGAAAGTAGAATTAAGCCAAGTATTTAAAGTTTCAAGATTTTGAAGGCCTGCTCCCTTGAGTAGCTCTACGATGTCTCTGCCAGCTAAGATCATCACAGGGTGTCCATCCTCGACGATCTCTGAGTAAGCTTGGTCATGTACCCAGGATGTGGTCACTAGAATTCCAAATTGTCGATGCCTAAGTCTCGATATTAGCCGTGATACTTCTCGTACGCCAACGGAGTTGGTAATGCCGTAGCACTTGGCTTCGATTGCAAAATCTACCAACACTGATGATTCAGCCCGGCCAATCCGCAGCTTACCGATACCGTCACGTCCACCGTCCCGGTAGCGTCTTGTCAGGTCGAGCTCAACTGTGTCGGGTAAGCAGAGTCTGACTAAATGGGCGGCGCACCTCTCAAAATCATAAGGATCTCTTTGAAAGTATTGGTACAAGGAGCTTAGCAGCGCCAAATCTTGCTTGGCTGTGGGGAGTTGTTCCTTTTTTGATCGAATCGGTTGCGAGCGTTTTGCGATGAGTGGTGTGTACTGGCCTGACTTTATCCATCTCAGCCAAGCTGATGGGGCATGTTGGCTATCGCTTCCGCCCGTTTCCTCATGGATAATGTCGCGAAGCCAAGCGCGAGGAATGCATGGGAGATCCAGAATCGTGAAGGTTGCCCGGTAGTTTTGAAAACGTTGGCCTTTTGTGGCATGCCACACGGCGACCAAGTCGTCATTATGAGTGCTGCCAAGCGCACCCGGGACCGCTAGGCCGCGGAAGATCACGTCTCGGTAGACTCCAGCCTTCGTGAAAATCAGGATCGGCGGGATTTTCTCTCTCTCTCCGGCATGCAGGCGGGCGAAGATCAGTTCGAGGAGATTATTACCGTACCGATGTGTTTCGTCGAGCTTTCGACCTGGTAGCTTGTTATCCCCATAGTAGGTAAAAATACCGGTTGATAGGTCTAGCTCGTCGGGCCAATCAGGGTCTTCCATGCTTGAAATCAGTGCGATGAGCTTTGGGTTTTTCCGGGTTCCGCGAATTCGAAATCCGCCTTGGTTGCTCAGGTTAAGGAGCTTGGTAAGTGGGTCATCGCCGGCGTTGCCGTTGCGGCTACCTGAATAGCGGGCGTCGATGAATAGGTCAGAAGCTTCAAGCTGGTCAACGGTAAAAACTTGATTTTGGCTCATTGACTGTCCTTGTCGTGAAAAATTGGTATTCCCTGGGGCTTCATTTTAAGCCAGGTTGAAAAAGGAAGGTTCCGATGGAAGAGATTCGAGCTTTTGACATGTTCTGCGGGGCTGGTGGTGCCAGTCTGGGGGCGCGCGAAGCCGGTGCCAGGATTGTTGGTGGTGTTGACTTGTGGGGCCCAGCCGTCGAATCATTCAAGCTCAACTTCAAGGAGGCTCATGTCTTCGAGCAGGATCTGAGAATTCTAACTCCAGAGCAGGTGCTCGCCAAGACGGGGCCGATAGATTTGTTGATATCATCGCCAGAGTGTACTCATCATACTTGTGCAAGGGGCGCGAAGCCGCGATCTGAGGAAAGTAAGGAAACTGCTTTTCAAGTGATTCGTTATGCCGAAGTCATGAAGCCGCGGTGGATTACATTAGAGAATGTAATTAATATGAAGCCTTGGGCGCGATATGGTGAACTTAAGTCTGAGCTTGCCCGTCTTGGGTATAAAGTGCGTGAGCAGGTTATCGATTCTTCTCATTTCGGTGTTGGGCAGCGTCGTCGTAGACTGTTCATGATTGCTGATCTGTTGGAAATGCCGCTGACGGTTCAGCCGCTCAGATCAAACTATAAGACTGTATGGGACATATTGGCCCCGGAAGGCACTTATAAAATGACGCCTCTTGTAACGCCGCGCCGAGCAAAAGATACTCTTGCGCGTGCACAGCGTGCTATCTCCGAGCTGGGGCCGAATAAAGCGTTCCTCATAGTTTATTATGGAACGGATGGCGCCGGCGGTTGGCAGCGGATGAGTGAACCGCTTCGAACGATTACAACAGTAGATCGTTTTGCCTACGTTATGCCCACGCCTGAGGGGCATATGATGCGTATGTTGCAACCGGATGAGCTGCGGCGCGCAATGGGTTTCCCTTCGGAATATTGCTTTCCAGACGTCAACCGGCGTGACAAGGTCAAGTTGATGGGTAATGCTGTTTGCTCTCCTGTTATGGAAGCGATTGTTGCATCTTTGAAAGCCTCTCTTGACGGGAAGCATAAGGAGAGGGCAGCATGATGGCTCCTTGCTACTGCTAGTGGGAGTAGTGATTGCTACCTCAGCATATTCGCTGAGCCTCTGGTGGAGTTAATCTGCCCAAATCGATAGCTGATGAACGAGAGCATCAACGATATGGAATACAAGCTGCCGTTTCGGCCTCGAGCAAGAATACTGCAACTGCTTGGCGATGAGCTGATAGGAAGTCACAAGCTTGCAGTTTTCGAGCTTGTGAAGAACGCTTATGATGCAGATGCGAAAAACGTCAATGTCGTATTAGATCTGTCTGATCAAAACCCTCGTATTATCGTCAGAGATGACGGTGACGGCATGTCGCTAGATGTAATTGAGAATATTTGGCTTGTGCCAGGGAATGATCATCGAAAAATTCAGCGAGACAATGATGTTCGCTCGGAAAAATATCATCGGCTTCCTCTGGGTGAGAAAGGGTTGGGAAGGTTTGCAGTTCATAAGCTGGGAGATAAGATAAGGCTAATTACCCGGGCTGCAGGTATGCCTGAATTTGTCGTAGAGATAGATTGGGTAGAGCTTATCGATAAGCCTTTTTTAACTGATGCCCCAATTTTGATAAAAGAGAGGAAGCCTAAAGTTTTCACAGGGGAAGAAACAGGGACGTTAATTGAGATTAGTGAGTTAAGAAATCAAGAATGGAAGAGGGGGGAGGTTCGGAGTCTATACAAGCAAATTACTTCAATATGCTCGCCGTTTGAAGGGCCTGAATCGTTTTATGCAACAATGGATGTTATTGGGCGCGAAGAATGGCTTAAAGGTTTGCTGGACTCTGATGCGATTTTGGAAAGAGCGCCTTGGAAATTTAACTTCAAAATATCTAGTTCGGGTGATATAACTTGGAGTTACGAGTTCAAGCCCCTGCCTGGAATAAAGCTGGAAGGGCGCAAGGTAAAAAAGGTTAATTCTGGGCTACTTCTGCCAAAGGAAAGTGGTAAGAAGCGAGTTCTGGCAGATGAAGAATATATTTCAGGTATCGGCCCGATAAAAGGCGAGTTTTACGTATATGATCGTGAGCGAGAAGTTTTGAAGTTAATGTCTGATGTTCAGATGTTAACTGACTATCTCGATGAGAATGGTGGCGTTAGGGTTTATAGAGACGGCATTCGGGTTTACAACTATGGCGAGCCTGGGGTGGACTGGCTAGGGCTCGATCTTCGGCGAGTTAATCGCCCGACGAGAAAGATTAGTAATAACCTGATAATAGGTGTTGTACACCTTTCTTTGAAGAAATCGAAAGCGCTTATTGAGAAAACTAACCGTGAGGGTTTTGTTGATAATGATGCGCTAGATCGCTTGGGTGACTTGATATTGTCGGGTTTGGCAATCTTTGAAACCGAGCGGGATATAGATAAAGAACGGGTTCGAAGAGCTATTGGGAAGAGTGTTGATCCGGTTTCGAGAAATATTGAGCGCCCGATAGAAGAGCTTAGAGTTGCGATGAAAAGGCACGGTGTGCTAGAAACTTTTGATCCGTACCTGAATAAACTTGAAGAAGATTATCACGCAATGCAAGAAACGCTTCTGGCTGCAGGTATGTCAGGGCTCAATTTGGCTGTTATATTTCATGAAGTTGAGCGTGGTGTTAGAACGCTACACCGTTCTATTGAAGGCGGGGTAGATATTGAAGGTGCTGCGCGACAAGCCAAAGACTTAACTAAGTTACTGGACGGTTTTTCGGGGTTGTTGAGAAGAGATGATCAAAAGGCGCACGAAGCAAGGAAGTTAATCTTGCGCGCCCGGGATTTGAATGTATCTCGCATGCGCTTTCATAATGTCAAGCTTGTCTCGCCGTTTATTGAGTCGAATGAGAGAGGTTTTAGCTCTATTTTTCCTTTTGGGTTGGTGCTGAATGCTCTTGTTAATCTCATTGATAATTCCTTGTATTGGTTGCAGGTGAGGTGGCCGGAGTCAGAGGCTGCTAATCGAAGACTGTATATAGGTTTGTCTGATGATTTTGAACTCGGTCCAGCCATAATAATTGCAGACAATGGCCCTGGTTTTCAGGATGAGGCTGAAAATATGGTTCGACCATTTTTTACTCGCAAGGCCGCTGGGATGGGGCTTGGTCTCTATTATGCTAATTTGGCAATGGAACTAAGCGGAGGGTTGTTAGCATTTCCTGCGAAGGAAGAGGTTGATCTTCCAGAAGGCTTTGATGGTGCTGTTATTGCTTTGATATTTAAGGAAGTTAAGTGATGTTACCCTCTCCACGGATAGTTGCGGTAGATGATAAAATTGATGAACTTACGGCGCTGACAGATGCCTTGTCTCGTACAGGGGTGGCATGTTTGAGCGTGCCCTTTAATGTGGAGGAAGGAATCGAAGCTACTTGCCCTGATGCACGGGTGATTTTTTTTGACCTTCATCTGTTAGGAGATGCTGTAGGTACTCCAGAGAAACATTTTAGTACTATTGTGACATGTTTGGAGAAAATGGGTCCTCGCGGACCTTATGCGATCATTCTTTGGAGTCAACATCCGGATGAGGCTGATGGGGCTGATCAAGGTGAGGGGCTTCATAAGTATATATGTGAGCGTTTGGATAAGGCCGTACCTAGACCTTATGGAGTAATGCCTTTACCGAAAATTGACCATTTGACGAAAGTAGGTGGTAGATCTGTGGTGTCTAACGCAGGCCTACTGAGATCGAAAGTTGATAATCTTTTGTCCGCTCACCCACAGGCCACGGCATTGTTGGCTTGGGAGAAGTATGTTTTGTCAGCGGCAGCTGGTACAGTCGCGCAACTTATGGACTTATCAGACGGTAAGGCGGAACAGATCAAAGGAGTAATGGCATCCTTGGCGGTGGCCGCAGTTGGCTCTAAGAATGTAGATCAAGACCGTTTTTATGCTTTGAATGAAGTGTTGTTGCCTATTTTGTCTGATAGGCTTAGTTTTTTTGCGACTGATGCACGTGAGGCCACGATTTGGGAGAAGGTGTTCTCTGCCTCCGACTCCGAGGCAATTTCAAGTGAAAAAATAGGTCAGATCAATAAATTTATAAATCTTTCGACTTCTGTTGAGCGCATTAGCTCGCTTGATAGGGGGGCAATTGTTGCTTATGCTGATACTCCGGTTAATGATATTGGGTCAACAATTGAAAAGTTTTTTGGTATGACCTTGAATGATATCGCTAGCCGTTGCTTTGCTTTAAAAGATCCTGTTAACTTAGCGGATGCGAAGTGGATTTTACTTCAAGGACAAGCTGCTTGTGACTATGCGCAACGTAAACCGCAAACGTTGAGCTATTTTTTAGGGTTAGATATTCCTTCTTCTGTGCTGAAAGAGAGAAACCGTCCTGATGCACTATGGGTATCTCCTGTTTTTTCCATCTCAGGTCAGGATAGGGTGTTGCTGTTTAATGCGGGGGCGGTGTTGGTTTTCGAGAAGGATCTTATAAAGGATATCGCCCCGTTGTATCGCCTTCGGGAACAAATTCTTAATGATCTGCTATTCAAGTTGAGGAATCATCAGTCTCGGCCTGGTATCATATATTTATGATTGGACTAGTCAGTAAGTGGGTTATGTATTCTATCGGATTGAAGTGGTATTTGTGCCGTAATTTGTATAAAATATATTCTTTCTTGTGTTGGATGCGGTTTTCAATTTTTGTCTAATATTCTCGTGTATTGATTGCCTTCGGTTTATGCCCTCGGCGAGCTTTGGAAGGTGGATCATGGTTTACTCGAATCGCCGGTTTAGTGCGTCGTGCTCAATTCGCGATCATCTAACGGTGCTTTTGTAAAATGAGCATAAGTAGTAGTGCGGGACCCAGGTTGGCGCGTAGTTCATATTAAGGTAAGGGATATTGTGCGTTGGCTCAGGAACTACGTTCAGCATATTTACGTTCTAAAACAATGATTCAGCTGCTATCCACTTCGCTGTCAACCGGAGGGCTGGAAGCTGTACGAGCGTTGACAGACCGAGTTGGCAATCAGCGCAGACAAACGTGTCCGCACGAACAGCTGCCATGAAGGGTATGCGCACGAGCAACAGTCCAAAAATCTCTCACGCTCGTGTATCCGTATAGCCAATTTCTCGCGATGCTAAAAAGTGGTTAACATAATTGCCGATTAGGACGTGGAAAGACGTAATACATCAGCATTGGATGCTGAAAAGGAGGCACTACTGCAGCCGTTGAGTATATATTATTTTTATTTAAGGACAGACCATGGCCACTCACAGCGCGAATCACTCACAAAAACACCTCGCTGTACTGATTGACGCCGATAACGCCCCAGCCGCCATCGTTGAAGGTTTGTTCGAAGAAATTGCCAAATACGGCGTGGCCAGCGTCAAGCGTATCTATGGAGACTGGACCGGCCCCCAACTAGGTGGCTGGAAAAAGGTTCTCCTCGACTACTCCATCCAACCCATCCAGCAATTCGCCTACACAAAAGGCAAGAACGCAACCGACAGCTCATTGATCATCGATGCGATGGACCTGCTCTACACCCGACGTTTCGATGGCTTCTGCCTGGTTTCGAGCGACAGCGACTTCACCCGCCTAGCTTCACGCCTGCGTGAGGAAGGCCTGACCGTTTATGGGTTTGGTGAAGAGAAGACGCCGAAGCCATTCGTGGCCGCCTGCGACAAGTTTGTCTACACCGAGCTGTTGCGCGAGGAGGTGTTGCCGCCTGTTTGCGAGCAAGTGGCAGGTGACGCTGACGCCGCTTCCGGCGCCGGCAAGCCGAACAAAGACGTAGTTGCTCGCAAAAAGCCGAAAGTCCCGGTTGGCTTCATCAACAGATTCTGGACGACCTTGCTGACGAGGAGGGTTGGGCAAGCTTGGGAATGCTGGGCGCAAACATAACAAAGCTCCGACCGGAGTTCGATCCGCGCACCCATGGTTTCAAGAAGCTGAGCGATTTGATCAAAGGGCATCCACATGCGTTCGAGCTGCAGGCACGGCACCTTTCAGGTGGTGCCAGTGCGCTTTACGTTCGCCACAAAACCGCCCGCTAGGTGCGACCTGCACCGAGCCGTTTGCGTTGTATCCGCCAAAGACTTGCCCAGTGCCACGTGGAGCCACAGGCCTAGCTGATCCTGCTGGCCCCGTGGCCGCTGCCCGGCATGGTAGTCTCGGCCATTTCTTGTCGAATGTGTGATTTCTCCCGCTTAACCTTCGTCAAGAACACTACCCCTAAGCCGTCGTCTGGGGATTGATACAGGGCCCTCCATGCAAACGCTGTTGAACGAGATTCTCGAAGAAGTACGTCCCTTGATCGGCAAGGGCAAAGTGGCTGACTACATCCCTGCGCTGGCCGACGTGCCGGCGAACCAGTTGGGCATCGCCGTTTACGGCAACGATGGCAGTTATCACTGCGCAGGCGACGCCCTGGTGCCGTTTTCGGTGCAGAGTATTTCCAAGGTGTTCAGCCTGGTCCAGGCGATTGGCCACTCGGGCGAGGCCATCTGGGAGCGGCTTGGCCATGAGCCCTCCGGCCAGCCGTTCAACTCGCTGGTACAGCTGGAGTTCGAGCGCGGGCGCCCGCGCAATCCGTTCATCAACGCCGGTGCGTTGGTGATCTGTGATATCAACCAGTCGCGCTTTGCAGCACCTACCTTGTCGATGCGCGATTTCGTGCGGCGGCTGTCGGGCAACCCGCATATCTCGATCGATGCGCGCGTTGCTGATTCGGAGTACCAGTTCCGCGCGCGTAACGCGGCCATGGCGTACCTGATGCAGTCGTTCGGCAACTTCCATAACGAAGTCGAAACGGTACTGCGTAGCTATTTCAGCTACTGTGCGCTGCAAATGAACTGCCTGGACCTGGCCCGGGCGTTCTGCTTCCTGGCTAATGATGGTTTCTGCAAGCACAGCGGCTCGCAGATTCTCACCCCGCGCCAAACCCAGCAGGTGAACTCGATCATGGCAACCAGCGGGCTGTATGACGAGGCAGGCAATTTCGCCTACCGTGTGGGGTTGCCGGGCAAGAGTGGTGTGGGCGGTGGCATCGTGGCGATCGTGCCAGGGCAATTCACTGTGTGCGTGTGGTCACCAGAGCTGAACGCTGCGGGTAACTCTCTGGCCGGGATGGCGGCGCTTGAACTGTTGAGTTCGCGGATCGGATGGTCGGTGTTCTGATCAGCAGCATTGCTGATTAGCCATGTGGCATGGCTTGCGAATTGCCTTCAAGTTTGTGTTTCGCTCCAGATCTTGAAGGCAATTCAGTGAGTGATGTTCAGCGCATCATGCCCAGCTCGGCATCATCCATCAGCGCCTTGGCTAACGCGCACAGGTAGTGCGAAGCCCATATCAGCTGTGGTTTGTCTTCCATCAAACCGTCCAAGGTGAGATCCCGTGCGTAGCCCAACAATTCCGAGGCCTGTTCGCGGGCGCTCTGGCACGGGATGCCGGCTTCGATGCGGAAGAGGGGATGGGTCTGGTTTTCGCCTTGGTAGAAGGTGGTCTTGCCAACGGTACATTTGGTTTCTTCAGTGGGCATTGTTCAATCTCCCCGAAAATCTCTAGTGCCTGCGCTGGCCCTATCGCCGGCAATAAGGCAGCCCAGGCGACACATCGCTGCAGCCTTAGTGCAAGGTCCGCGGCTCAGACGGCATTTGCACCTGTATCAGCGCTTGCTCAAGCAGGGCTCGTAGCGTCTCCAGCTCATGCATAGAGGCCATCATGAGAATTGATGCCGGTGACTTGGGATGCAGTAGCATTGCCTGATGTACGACAGTCGACGCGCACAGCGCGTAATCCGTCGCCTGGATCAAGGTGTCTTCAAGGGATTGGAGGTTATGAGGCGGATCTGGAACGATTTTTAGCATTTCACTGTGTTCTCGGTGGGGACCACCGCCAGCCCGCTGTCAAACGGAAAGGTGGCAGTTGTACATGGGTTGACAGACCGGCGAACACAGAAACCGGCGCACGCGAGCGTGCCCCATGCACAACCGCCATGAACGGGTATGCACTGTGTATCGTCGCGGCCTGTCAAAGCCGGTCGTTGATATGCAACGACGGACCGAGACTAGAACGCTGTAAAAACGTCCGCAACGAAAAACAGGGAAGGGGAGTATCTTTGGGAAACGGCCTACAAGGAAGGGGTTAATTCAGATATTTTCCTAGGCTTCTTCCAATAGCTACAGCTCAACCGTCGACCTTTTGCAGAGCAGGATCTGCTCCAGAAGGAAGCGACGCGCTGCGCGCGATTTCGCACTCACACTACTAGGGTGTTGTATGCGATAGCACTGAATCGCATCGTGCAGGCGGAACCGCCACAGCTGGTTGAGCGGAATGCCGTGCTCGCGATAATCTCCAAGCTCGCTGCAAACGCTCAGCTCACCTTTATGCGGGAAGAACTGCTGTCGTATGTGGCACTGCTCGCGCCGTTGGCGAAAACGATGATGTCTGGTCGGAGTATGTCGATCTGAACCTCCAGCAGCCGCTTGGATACCTTCACGAGTTCTTTGAAGTGCTCCCAACGCATGGGTGACCCTCGCTGCCATGCAAAGCTGAAGAGGTTGGCCCAAGCGAGGCCGAGGGTTTCATCGCCCTGGCGAATTTCGCGCACAAAATTGAAGAAACTGGCACCCCGGTCGGCCTTACCGGAACTGTATTTGGCCAAGTGTTCTTGCTGGATTGCCATGGCGCGCTGGATGTAATCATCCAAGTCAATGAAGGGTTCCTTGGCGGTAACGATATCCCAGCGACGCGTTTCTCGGCCGACGACCATGATACGTTTCATTGCCTGCTCGTAGTGCGGCGAGGTACCGGGAAGAAACAAACCAGAAAGGTGCTTGAAATCAGCTTCGTGCTCGCGGCTCCGATCAAGCCAGTGCAGGGGAAGGTCAGTTAATGTCTGGCGGTACGCACTCGCCAGTTGCTGATGCTTGCTTTCCATCGCTTGTTTTCCAAACCGCTTCGTCGGGCTGATGCTGCTGTGCGTCAGGGTTACAAAATGGTCGGGCAGTGTCAATTTGATGCCATCTAAAGAAAAATGGAGCGATCCTGAGATGACCAGCGAAGCATTCGCCCCTTTCCAACACCTCGCCGCTCAACTGCTGAAACATCTCCCACCAGACCACCACGATGGCTCCCACGACCTGGCCCACATCCACCGCGTATGGGTAAACGCCCAGCGTATCCAGCGGGCAGAGGGCGGCGACCTGGAAGTACTGCTCGCCGCGACGGTACTGCACGACTGTGTGCCGGTCGAAAAGAACTCACCTTTGCGCAAGCAGGCGTCGAGCTTGTCGGCCGAAAAAGCCACCTCTATCCTCAGCGCGCTTGGCTGGCCGTTGCCGCGTATCGAGCAGGTAGCCCATGCGATCAAAACGCACAGCTATTCCGCAGGTTTCGAACCAGCGAGCCTCGAAGCCCGGATTCTCCAGGACAGTGACCGCCTGGACGCCATCGGTGCGGTGGGTATTGCCCGCTGTTTCTACGTTTCCGGGCGGATGGGCTCGGCGCTGTACGATTTCGAGAATCCCGCTGCGCAGGGGCGGGGGTATGAGGACACGGCCTACGCCATCGAGCACTTTCATACCAAGCTGCTCAAGCTGGCATCGGGCTTCAAGACCGCCGAAGGGGCGCGCCTGGCTGCCGAACGCCATGCGCGGCTGGAGAGCTATCTTGCGGATTTCATGGAGGAGGTCGGGGCTAACGGCGTTGGCTGACGCCAGTGAAACATCGCTGAACGTCTGCGAGGCTACCCAGCTCGGTCCGGCCATCGCCACAGCGGCTCATCCAGCAAGCCAGCCCCGCGCAGCCCGGTCTGCCCCTGGCTCTTTTCCAGCTCCAGCACATTGCACCCGTCGCACGCCCTCAACGCCTCGATCAGCGGACGGCTGTGCGATACCACCCACACCTGGCTACGTTGCGAAGCGCGAATGATCAGGCGTGCCAGGGCCGGTAGCAGGTCGGCATGCAAGCTGGTTTCCGGTTCGTTCAGCACCATCAGCGAGGGCGGCCGGGGTGTCAGCAGCGCCGCCATCAGCAACAGGTAGCGCAAGGTGCCGTCCGACAGTTCGGCACCCGCTAATGGCCGTAGCAGCCCGTGCTGGTGCAGCCGCACGCTGAACAACCCGCCAGGCGGTGCATCGATCTCCAGCCGGCTGCCGGGGAACGCGTCTTCCAGTGCGGCCATCAGGTCTTCGACATCGCCAACCTCGATGATGGTCTGCAGCGCCGGGGCGAGGTTGTGTCCGTCGTGGTGCAGCACCGGTGAACGGGTACCCAGCTGTGGCTGTCGGCAGGGGGCATCGCGGTCGATGCGGAAGTGGTCGTAGAACCGCCAGCTGTTGATGAACGCGCGCATCTCGCCAATCTCTGGCGCCTGGCGCGGGCGGCCGACAATATTGAAAAAGCTCTCGCCGCTGTCGGCATGCTGGTCGAGCACCGCCCAGCCGTTGCCTTCGCGGGCCCGCACCAGGGCGTTCCGGCGCTCTACCAGCAACGACGCGGGCCGGTAGGCGCCGGCAGCCCAGATGGCTTCGCACTTGATCTCGGGGTCGAGCATGAAGGCAGACGGGTACGGCAACGGAATAGGCAGGCCGAGGGAGATGGCAAAGCCGAGGTCCGCCGTCGCGAAGCCCAGGCGCAGGCGTTTGGCCTGGCTCGGGTGCTGGCCCTGGATCGGCACTTCGCCGCGTTGCATGCGTGCACTGGGTTCGGGCCCGGCCCACCAGGTCGAATCCAGCCCGCCTTCACGGGCCAGCGCCGCGACCACGCCGCCCTGGGCGGTTTCGGCGAGCAGGCGCAGGGCCTTGTACAGGTTGGATTTGCCGCTGCCGTTGGCGCCGGTCACCAGGTTGAGCTGGCTCAGGGGCAGCACCAGATGGTTGATCGAGCGGTAGTTGCCGATGGCGAGGGTGGTGAGCATGCCGTGTATCCAAGCTTTTTTGCCGAGCGGGTCATTCTGGCCGAACGGCGGCGGCATGGCCACCGTTCAGCGCCGCCTCAGCTAGCCGGGTCCTGGCCCAGCACCTTGGCCAGGGCCACGCGGGCATCCTCCAGTTGCACCAGTGAAGCATGCCGCGCGCCCAGCGCGTCGCCGTTCTGGATGGCGGTGAGGATTGCCTTGTGCCGGGGCAGGGCGAGTTCGTCGAAATTCGCCCGCTGGTTGGAATAGCGCACCGACTCGCGCAGCGCCATCGACAGCATGTTGCACAGGTAGGCCAGCAGGTCGTTGTGGGTGGCGTCGGCGATGCGGGCGTGGAAGTCCAGGTCGGGTTGCAGGCGCTCTTCATGGTTGCGGGCGGCTTCCATGCGCTGGTAAGCCTCGGCGATCGACGCGACGTCCTCGGCGCTGGCGTTGGTGGCGGCCAGCGCGGCGGCGGCGGGCTCGATGACCCAGCGCACGCTGGACAGCATGTTGAAGAATTCCTGCTGCGGCGTGGCCTGCATCAGCCAGTGCAGCACATCCGGGTCGAGCATGTGCCAGTCATGCCGGGGCCGCACCAGGGTGCCGGTACGCGGGCGGGCTTCGATCAGGCCCTTGGCGGTGAGGGCGCGCATGGCCTCGCGGAATACCGGCCGGCTGATCGCGTAGGTTTCGCACAGGCTGGCCTCGGAGGGCAGCTTCTGCCCGGGTGCGAGTTGGCCGGATACGATCTGTACGCCAAGGTCCTGGACCAGGGTGGCGTGCATGCTCTTGCGCGTGGTGGGCTGGCGGTAGTTCATGTGCGGCAGGGGCGATCCTTCGGGCGGGGGCAGCATCATAGCATTAGCGCGTCAACGCGGTGCATGGCACCGGCTGCGCCGGTGTTCGCGGGTGAAGCTGCTCCCACAGGTGTGAACTGCGCCCCTGATGTTGGACAAAAATCCAACCTCAGGGGCGTTTCACATGAGCAAGCACACCAGACAGTTCAAGCTTTCCGCCATCCAGGCTTTTCTGCAACGAGGCCTTGGCTACCGTTTCATTGCTGCGAAGTTCCAGATGGACCCCTCCTTGCTGCGCCGCTGGGTACAGGCCTACCGCATCCATGGCGAGACCAGCCTGTCCAGACAAGCGCGGACCTTCAGCCCTGAGTTCAAGCTCTCGGTGCTCGAGCGAAAGTGGCGCGACAAATTGTCGTTGCGCCAAACAGCGGCCGTTTTCAACCTGACGCATTCCAGCCAGATAGGCATATGGGAAGCGCAGTACTACAGTGGCGGCATCAAAGCCCTGGTAGCAGGAACCAAAGGACCGCGTAACGTCATGATCAAACCATCCGTCCCACCCGCCAGCACGTCGCCGAAGGCCGATGAAGAACTCTCGCACGCCGAACTGCTAGCCAGGCTGCGCCACGCCGAGATGGAGATCGCCTACCTAAAAAAGTTAAAAGAACTGCGCGAGGAGAAGGCGAGACAGAAGAAGGCCGGGAAGAAAAAGTCCTGATCATCTCGGCCCTGCGCACCCGCTTCCCGCTCGACGGTCTGCTTAAGCTGGCCGGACTGGCGCGCAGTACGTATTACTACCAGCGCAAGTTGATGGCCGCCGGTGACAAGCTGGCTCCGCTCAAGGACCGTATCCGTGAGATCCAGGAGCGGCATAAAGGTCGCTACGGCTATCGGCGCATGACAGCGACACTGCGCAGCGTCGGCCATGTAGTGAACAGCAAGGTCGTGCGGCGACTGATGGCCGAGCTCGACCTCAAATGCACGGTTCGCGTGAAGAAGTACAAGTCCTATCGTGGCCAGCCCGGACGCATTGCCCCCAACACGATGGAGCGCAAGTTCACGGCAGAAGAGCCAAACACGAGGTGGGTAACGGACGTGACCGAGTTCAAGGTGGCGAGTGAAAAGCTGTATCTCTCTCCGGTGCTGGACCTATTCAATGGCGAGATCGTGGCACATCAGATCGACACTTCGCCGCACTATCCATTGGTTGGTCAGATGCTCGAAAAGGCGCTGTCACGGCTGCCGGAAGGTGCCAGGCCTATGCTGCACTCCGACCAGGGCTGGCAATATCAGTACTACCGCTACCGAAATCGACTTGAGGAGAAGGGGCTGGAGCAGAGCATGTCACGCAAGGGCAACTGCCTGGACAATGCGCGAATGGAGAGTTTCTTCGGCACACTGAAGACCGAGATGTATCATGGTCAGCGCTTCGCCAGCATCGAAGATCTGAGCGCTGCAATTGATGAATACATCGATTACTACAACCATGATCGAATCAAGATGGGGCTGGCCGGCCTGAGTCCCGTGGCATACAGGAATCAGGCGGCAGCAGCCTAATCAAAGATTGTCCAACAAATGGGGCGCACCTCAGGTGTAGCGTTAACTCGAAGCCAGCGCGGTACCGGTGGTAGTGGGTTACCCGCGAAGCAGGCGGCGCGGAGGATGGCACCGGCTTTGCCGGTGTTCGCGGCTGAAGCCGCTCCCACAGGTGTAGTGTCAGCTCGAAGCCAGCGCAGTGCCTGTGGGGCGGGCGTGCCCGCGAAGCAGCGACGCAGGGGATGGCACCGGCTTTGCCGGTGTTCGCGGCTGAAGCCGCTCCCACAGGTTCGGCGTCACCTCGAAGCTAGCGCGGTACCTGTGGGAGCGGGTTTACCCGCGAAGAATCCGGCGCGATGGGCTGCGCAGCAGCCCCAATGACGCTAACCGACAGGCTTCAGGCCTCAGTGCGAGTGCTTGGGCACCGCCGCGCCGCGGCAACCGACCAGGAAGTCGAAGTCGCAACCTTCGTCGGCCTGCATCACGTGGTCCAGGTACAACCTGGCGTAGCCACCGCTGATCAGCTGCGGCGGGGCTTGCAGGTCGGCCAGGCGGCCGGCCAGTTCCTGGTCGGAAATATCCAGGTGCAGGCGGCCTGCCTTGCAGTCCAGTTCGATCCAGTCACCTTCACGCACCGCAGCCAGTGGCCCACCCGCCGCAGCCTCCGGCGCCACGTGCAGCACCACGGTGCCATACGCCGTGCCGCTCATGCGCGCGTCGGAAATGCGCACCATGTCGGTCACGCCCTGGGCCAGCAATTTGGCCGGCAGGCCCATGTTGCCGACCTCGGCCATGCCCGGGTAGCCCTTCGGCCCGCAGTGCTTCATCACCAGCACCGAATTGGCGTCCACCTCCAGCTCGGGGTCGTTGATGCGGGCCTTGTAGTCCTCGAAGTTCTCGAACACCACCGCCCGGCCGCGGTGTTGCATCAGCGCCGGGGTGGCCGCCGACGGCTTGAGCACGGCACCCTTGGGCGCCAGGTTGCCGCGCAGGATGCAGATGCCGCCGTCGGCCACCAGCGGCTTGTCGATCGGGCGGATGACCTCTTCGTCATACAGCGGCGCAGCCTGGCAGTTGTCCCACAGGCTCTTGCCGTTGGCAGTCAGCGCGGCAGGGTTGGGCAGCAGGCCGTTTTCGCCCAGGCGGCGGATGACCGCAGGCAGGCCGCCGGCATAGTAGAACTCTTCCATCAGGAAGCGCCCCGAAGGCTGCAGGTCCACCAGGGTTGGTGTACCACGGCCGATGCGGGTCCAGTCTTCCAGTTGCAGGTCCACGCCGATGCGCCCGGCGATGGCCTTGAGGTGGATCACTGCGTTGGTCGAGCCACCGATGGCGGCGTTGACGCGGATGGCGTTTTCGAAGGCTTCGCGGGTGAGCAGCTTCGACAGGCGCAGGTCTTCGCGCACCATGTCGACAATGCGCATGCCCGACAGGTGGGCGAGCACGTAGCGGCGTGCATCCACCGCCGGGATGGCGGCGTTGTGCGGCAGCGAGGTGCCCAGCGCCTCGGCCATGCAGGCCATGGTCGAGGCGGTGCCCATGGTGTTGCAGGTACCCGCCGAGCGCGACATGCCGGCTTCGGCCGAGAGGAACTCGTTGAGGTCGATCTGCCCGGCCTTGTAGGCCTCGTGCATCTGCCAGACGATGGTGCCGGCGCCAATGTCCTTGCCTTTGTGCTTGCCGTTGAGCATCGGCCCGCCGGTCACCACGATCGCCGGCACGTCGCAGCTCGCCGCACCCATCAGCAGCGCCGGGGTGGTCTTGTCACAGCCGGTCAGCAGCACCACGGCATCCACCGGGTTGCCGCGGATCGCTTCTTCCACATCCATGCTGGCCAGGTTGCGGGTGAGCATGGCGGTGGGGCGCAGGTTGGATTCGCCGCTGGAAAACACCGGGAACTCCACCGGGAAGCCGCCCGCTTCCAACACGCCTTTCTTGACGTGCTCGGCAATCTTGCGGAAGTGCGCGTTGCACGGGGTCAGCTCCGACCAGGTGTTGCAGATGCCGATGATCGGCTTGCCCTGGAACTCGTGGTCCGGGATGCCCTGGTTCTTCATCCAGCTGCGGTACATGAAACCGTTCTTGTCAGCAGTACCGAACCATTGGGCGGAGCGCAGCGGGCGTTTGTGATCAGACATGGGGACACCTAATTAGTATTACTATTTGTCGTTGTGTAGCCGACTCTATCGACAAAAAAGCGCTATGTGAAGGCTTGTTGTTTTAAATAGTAATACTATAAGATCGATTTTCCGGTCGATGGCCTGCCAAAACGCCCGACCAGGTGCTCTGCCCATTACAAGAACAATCGGAGACATCGCCATGATTCAGGAGCAGCGGCTCGTCCGCCTGATCACACTGAAACTCATCCCTTTTCTGGTCCTGCTGTACCTGGTGGCCTATGTCGACCGTTCTGCGGTGGGCTTTGCCAAGCTGCACATGGGCGCCGACATCGGCCTGGGTGACGCGGCCTATGGCCTGGGCGCCGGGCTGTTCTTCATCGGTTATTTCCTGTTCGAGGTGCCCAGCAACCTGTTGCTCGACCGCTTTGGCGCGCGCCGCTGGTTTGCCCGCATCCTGGTCACCTGGGGCGCGATCACCGTCGGCATGGCCTTCGTCAGCGGGCCCAACGGTTTCTACCTGATGCGCTTTCTGCTGGGGGCGGCCGAGGCGGGCTTCTTCCCGGGGGTGCTGTACTACATCACCCAGTGGTACCCGGTACGCCATCGCGGCAAGATCCTCGGCTTCTTCATCCTTTCCCAGCCGCTGGCGATGCTGATTACCGGGCCGCTTTCCGGCGCGCTGCTGGGGCTTGATGGCAGCTTCGGCCTGCATGGCTGGCAATGGCTGTTCATCTGCATCGGCACCCCGGCGGTGCTGCTGGCCTGGCCAACCCTGCGCCTGTTGCCGGACGGCCCGGCCAAGGTGCGCTGGCTCAGCGACGAGCAACGCAGCTGGCTGCAGGAACAGCTGGCCAACGACCTGTGCGAGTTCGGCCAGACCCGCCACGGCAACCCCCTGCATGCCCTGAAGGACGGCCGCGTGCTGTTGCTGGCGCTGTTCTACCTGCCGGTCACCCTGAGCATCTACGGCCTGGGCTTGTGGTTGCCGACGCTGATCCACCAGTTTGGTGGCAGCGACCTGGTCACCGGTTTCGTTTCGGCGGTGCCGTACCTGTTCGGCATCATCGGCCTGCTGATCGTGCCGCGCAGCTCTGACCGGTTGAACGACCGCTACGGCCACCTTGGCATGTTGTACGCCCTGGGGGCGCTCGGCCTGTTCCTCAGTGCCTGGCTGAGCGTGCCCGGCTTGCAGCTGGCGGCGCTGTGCCTGGTGGCGTTTGCGCTGTTCTCCTGCACGGCCATTTTCTGGACCTTGCCGGGGCGGTTCTTCTCCGGTGCCAGTGCCGCTGCCGGCATCGCACTGATCAACTCCATCGGCAACCTTGGCGGCTACCTCGGCCCGTTCGGCATCGGCGCGCTCAAGGAGCACACCGGGCAACTGTCGTCGGGCCTGTATTTCCTGGCCGTGGTGATGCTGTTCGGCTTGCTGCTGACCGGGGTGGTGTACAACCGCCTCGAGCGCCGCCAGCGCCTGGCTTCCACGCGGGTAGCCCCGGCCTCCCGCTAACTTTCGCAACCGAAAAGCGAGCACAAGCATGCGATTGATTCAATTCGAAACCGCCACCGGCGCACGCCGGGTGGGCGTGGTGGAAGGCGAGTACGCCCTGGAAGTACGTGGCGCCGGCAGCACCCGTGAGCTGGCCTTGCAAGCCATTGCTGCCGGCCGTGACCTGGCCGCCGAAGTGCAGGCCGCCGGCCTGGGCGAGCGCCATGACTACCTGGCCCTGCTGGCTGAAGGCCGGGTCTTGCCGCCGCTGGACCATCCCGACCCGGCGCACTGCCTGGTCACCGGCACCGGCCTGACCCACCTGGGCAGCGCCGCCACCCGCGACAAGATGCACCAGCAGCAGGCCGAAGGCACCGTGACCGACAGCATGCGCATGTTCCAGTGGGGCCTGGACGGCGGCCGACCGCCGGCAGGCGAGGAGGGGGCGCAGCCGGAGTGGTTCTACAAGGGTGACGGCGGCATCGTCGTACGCCCGGGCGCCGACCTGCCGCTGCCGGCGTTTGCCGAGGATGCCGGTGAGGAGCCGGAGCTGGTCGGGCTGTACCTGATCGGTGCAGACGGCACGCCGTATCGCCTCGGTTATGCGCTGGGCAACGAGTTTTCCGACCATGTGATGGAGCGGCGCAACTACCTGTACCTGGCCCATTCCAAGCTGCGCGCTTGCAGCTTCGGCCCCGAGCTGCGCCTGGGCGCGCTGCCGGCCCACCTGGAAGGTACCAGCCGCATCCTGCGCGACGGCCGCGAACTGTGGCGCAAGCCGTTCCTGTCGGGCGAGCAGAACATGTGCCACAGCTTCGAGAACCTGGAATTCCACCACTTCAAGTACCCGCAGTTTTTACGCCCTGGCGATATCCACGTGCATTACTTCGGCAC
This sequence comes from Pseudomonas sp. Marseille-Q3773, assembly GCF_916618955.1. Taxonomy (NCBI): domain Bacteria; kingdom Pseudomonadati; phylum Pseudomonadota; class Gammaproteobacteria; order Pseudomonadales; family Pseudomonadaceae; genus Pseudomonas; species Pseudomonas sp. Marseille-Q3773. The sequence continues at coordinate 2,230,454 of NZ_OU745390.1, read as the reverse complement.
CGCCACGCTGTCGTTCGCCGACGGTATCCAGGCGCGCCCGGGCGATACCTTCGAGGTCAGCCTCGACGCCTTTGGCCAGCCGCTGCGCAATGGTATTGCAGCAGCACCCGCGCAGGTCCGCCCCGGGGTGGTGAAAAGCCTTTGAGCAGTCAGGCGAGCAGTGTGTCAGGTTCGCCCGCATACCTGTGGGAGCGGCTTTAGCCGCGAAGGGCCCGGCGCGGTGCATGGCACCGGCTGCGCCGGTGTTCGCGGCTGAAGCCGCTCCCACAGGGGTTCTGCTGACATGGCGGGGCATGTGCACTCCATGGCTGACATGAACCTTTGAATCTTCTTTCCTCATTACAGGAGCCAACCATGTCTGGAAGCAACTTCATTGGCGGCCAGCGCAGCGCCGCCGGCAGCGTACGCCTGCAAAGCCTCGATGCGCGTACCGGCGAAGCCTTGCCGTTGGTCTTTACCCAGGCCACCCCTGAAGAAGTGGACGCCGCCGCGCAGGCAGCCGAAGCGGCGTTTGCCGAATACAACGGCATGGCGCCGCAGCGCCGTGCGCAGTTCCTCGATGCCATTGCCGACCAGCTGGATGCGCTGGACGACACCTTCATCGCCACCGTGTGCCGCGAAACCGCGTTGCCGGCCGGGCGCATCCAGGGTGAACGGGCGCGTACCAGCAACCAGATGCGCCTGTTTGCCAACGTGCTGCGTCGCGGCGACTTTCTCGGCGCGCGCATCGACCGCGCCCAACCACAGCGCCAGCCATTGCCACGCCCGGACCTGCGCCAGTACCGCACCGGTGTCGGCCCGGTGGCGGTGTTCGGCGCCAGCAACTTCCCGCTGGCCTTCTCTACCGCCGGCGGTGACACCGCCGCAGCGCTGGCCGCCGGCTGCACGGTGGTGGTCAAGGCGCACAGCGGCCATATGGCCACTGCCGAGCAGGTGGCCGAAGCGATCGAGCGCGCCGTGCTCGCCACCGGCATGCCCGCCGGCGTGTTCAACATGATCTACGGTGCCGGTGTCGGCGAAGCGCTGGTGCGCCATCCGGCGATCCAGGCGGTGGGCTTTACCGGCTCGCTCAAAGGCGGCCGGGCCCTGTGCGAGCTGGCGGCGGCGCGCCCGCAGCCGATTCCGGTGTTCGCCGAAATGAGCAGCATCAACCCGGTGCTGGTATTGCCGGCGGCCTTGCAGGCCCGAGGCGAGCAGGTGGCCAGGGAACTGGCCGGCTCGGTGGTGCTGGGCTGCGGGCAGTTCTGCACCAACCCCGGGCTGGTGCTGGGTATCGCTGGCGAAGCGTTCAGCCGTTTCCTCGCCACGCTTGGCGCCCAACTGGCCGACCAGCCCGGGCAGACCATGCTCAATGCCGGCACCCTGCGCAGCTATACCCAAGGCGTGCAACGCCTGCACCAGCACCCGGGCGTGCGCCATCTGGCCGGCGCCGAACAGGCGGGTGACCAGGCCCAGGCGCAGCTGTTCCAGGCCGACGTGAGCCTGCTGCTGAACGGTGACGCCTTGCTCCAGGAAGAGGTCTTCGGGCCGGCCACGGTGGCCGTCGCCGTTGCCGACGAAGCCGAACTGCGCCGCGCCGTGCAAGCCCTGCATGGGCAGCTGACCGCCACCCTGATTGCCGAGCCGCAAGACTTGCAGCGCTTCGCCGCGCTGGTGCCGGTGCTGCAGCGCAAGGCCGGGCGACTGCTGGTCAACGGCTACCCGACCGGCGTGGAAGTGTGCGATGCGATGGTACATGGCGGGCCGTACCCGGCCACGTCGGATGCACGTGGCACCTCGGTCGGCACCTTGGCCATCGACCGCTTCCTGCGCCCGGTGTGCTACCAGGACTACCCCGATGCGCTGCTGCCCGACGCCCTGAAAAACGCCAACCCGCTGGGCCTGCAACGCCTGGTCGACGGCCAGCACAGCCGCGAGGCGCTGGCCTGATTCCTTGAGCTCCGACGTAGTCTCGCTGCCCCCCGCCCGGCCAAGGCCCGGGCGGGCATTCGCTCCCCAAGAACAACAAGAGGTTGCAGCCATGCCCAGTCGCTCCTTGCCCGCCGACCTGGTCGCGCGGGAATCGCTGGATAACCACCTGTTCCGCAAGATCAACTGGCGCATCGTGCCGCTGTTCATCGTGTGTTTCCTGTTCGCCTACCTGGACCGCGTCAACATCAGTTTTGCCAAGCTGCAGATGCAGAGCGCGCTGGGCTTCAGCGACGCGGTCTACGGGCTGGGCGCGAGCCTGTTCTTCGTCGGCTACTTTCTGTTCGAGGTGCCGAGCAACGTGTTGCTGCACCGCATCGGCGCGCGCATCTGGATCGCCCGCATCATGATCAGCTGGGGCCTGACCTCGGCGGCGATGATGTTCGTCACCAGCGAAACCTGGTTCTACGTGCTGCGTTTTCTCATCGGGGTGATGGAGGCCGGTTTCGTGCCCGGGGTGCTGTACTTCTTCACCCAGTGGTACCCCAGCGACCGCCGTGCGCGCATCAATGCCTATTTCAAGAGTTCGATCTGCCTGTGCGGCATCGTCGGTGGCCCGTTGGCGGGGTTCATTCTCAGCCACTTCGACGGGGTCAACGGGCTGGCCGGCTGGCAGTGGCTGTTCCTGCTCGAGGGGCTGCCGTCGGTACTGCTGGGCCTGCTGGTGCTGTGGCTGGTCAGTGACCGCATCGAGGATGCCCGCTGGCTCGACGCCGAAGAAAAGCGCTACCTGCGCGAGCGTCTCGATGCCGAGCCCAGTCCCGAAGGGGGCAGCTCGGTTCGCGCCATCCTGCGCGAGCCGGCCTCGGTGGCGTTGTCGGCGATCTACCTGTGCCTGGTGATGGCACTGACCGGGCTGCTGTTCTGGATGCCGCAGTTGATTCGCAATGCTGGCGTGGCCGATGCCATGGACATCGGCTTGCTGACCATGATCCCGTACCTGCTGGCGGTGGTGGGCAACCTGCTGATCGGCCGCAGCTCCGACCTGCGCGGCGAGCGTCGCTGGCACATGGCGAGCTGTGCGGCCATGACCACCGCAGGCTATGCGCTGTGCGCCGGTTTCAGCGGCCAGCTGTGGCTGCTGATGCTCGGCATGAGCCTGGTCATGACCGGGATCATCGCCTGGATGCCGATCTTCTGGACCCTGCCGCCGAAGTACCTGGCCGGCCTGGCCGCGGCGGCGGGTATTGCGCTGATCAACTCCATCGGCCAGCTCGGCGGCATTGTCGGCCCGTACCTGGTCGGCAGGGTACGCGACGTCAGCGGGTCGCCGACCCCGGCACTGTGGCTGCTGGCGGCAGTCAGCCTGCTGGCGGTGGTATTGATCATCTGGGGCGTGCCGCGCCGGCTGTACGCGGCTCAACCTGAAACGCACATCAACTGAGGAGGTTCCATGCAACGTGTCGTTTCCTTCGGCCCCATTTCCAGCGCCGAGGTGCTGGCCGACCTGGGCCGGCGTTACCACTTTCAGCGTTTCGACCAGCCGCTGGCCGACCGCGAACGCTTTCTTGCGGCGCTGGCCACTGCCGACGGGCTGATTGGCAGTACCTTGCCGCTGGGTGCGCAGCTGCTTGACCAGGCCCCGGCATTGAAGGCCATTGCCAGCGTGTCTGCGGGTTTCGACAACTATGACCTGGCGTACCTGCGCAAGCGCGGTATCCGCTTGACCAACACCCCGGATGCGGTGACCGAAGCCACTGCCGATACCGGGTTCATGTTGCTGATGATGGCTGCCCGACGCGCTGGCGAGCTGGCGCGGATGGTGCGTGATGGCGAGTGGACGCAGGCTATCGACGCCACACGCTTCGGCCGCGATGTGCACGGCAAGACCTTGGGTATCGTCGGGCTTGGCCGCATCGGTGCGGCGCTGGCCAGGCGCGGGCATTTCGGTTTTGGCATGCGGGTGCTGTACAGCGGCAACAGTGACAAGCCCGAGTATGAAGCGCAGTTCGCCGCCAGGCGGGTGCCGCTGCAACAGTTGCTGGGCGAGGCGCACTTCGTCTGCGTCTGCGTGCCGCTGAGTCCGGCCACGCATCACTTGTTCGGCCGCGAGCAGTTCGCAGCCATGCGGGCCGATGCAGTGTTCGTCAATATCGCCCGTGGTGCTGTGGTCGATGAGGCCGCGCTGGTGCAGGCGCTGCTCGAGGGGCAGCTCGGCGCGGCCGGGTTGGACGTGTTCGAACAAGAGCCGCTGCCGGCCGCCTCGCCGTTGCTGGCGTTGCCCCAGGTGGTGGCGCTGCCGCACATCGGCTCGGCCACCGTAGAGGCGCGTGCATTGATGGCCCGTACTGCGGCGGCCGAGTTGGCAGCGGTGCTCGAGGGCAGGGCACCGAACCATCCTGTTCCATAAGGCTGCGCACAGCCAGCAAGCGGCAGCGTCCAGCAGGCGCCGGTATCGATCTGGCTTACAAGGTGGTCGAGCGCCCCAACCGGTCAACCTCGAACACCTTGCTGCGCTGCAGGCTCTCCCGCAGGTAGCGCGCGGCCGGGCCGGGCTGGCGCTTGCGGTGCCACAGCAGGTCTACACCCACCAGCCAGTCGGTGTGGGGGTAGGCCTCCAGCTGCAATTCGACCAGTTGGCCGCATTCGAGCTCGCGCTGCACCAGCTGGCGCGGCAGGGTGGCCCAGCCAAGCCCGGCACGGACCATCTCTACCAGCGCCAGGTAGCTCTCCGCCTGCCATAGCTGACCGGCACGCAGGTATTCGCTGCTGGGCAATTTGTCGGCATGGGCGGCGAAGGCGAGCCGCCGATGGGCGTTGAGGTCGGCGAAACTGACCGGGCCCTGGCGCGCCAGGGCGAACCCGGGGTTGCACACATGGGTCATGATCAGCTTGCCCAGTTGCTGGAAGGCCAGCTCCGGCGGGTAGTCGGGCTGGGCGAAGGTCACCCCCAGGTCGGCCTCGCCAGCGAGGATCATTTCACTGACATCACCGTGCACCGGGTGGCGGATCAGCAGGTCGACAAAGGGAAACGCCTGGTCGAAGCCTTTGAAGGGTGGGATAAGCGGCCCATACGGTACTTCGATCGCCAGGGTCAGGGTGGCTTCTACCTGGCCGGCCAGGCTGTCGGCGCTCCCCTCCAGCGCGTAGCAGCGCTCGAGGATGCCCTCGGCCCGCAGCAACAGCTTGTGGCCTGCGGCAGTCAGCCTGGGGATGCGGCTGGAGCGGTCGAACAGCTGCACGCCCAGGTCGGTTTCCAGGTTGCTGATCGCTGCACTGACCGTCGACTGGGTGCGCCCCAGCCGCCGCGCTGCGGCAGAGAACGAGCCGGCTTGAACGGCACCGACGAAAACCTGCAGTTGCTCAATGGAAAAGCGCATTGTCCGATCCTTCCTGCCACTCGATCCATCGATAATAACGATGGTTAATCATTTGCTCCATCGGTGATTTCACAGGATTCTTCATCTCGACATCGGTGTCAGCTGCCCAGGCTTTCCTGCGCTGCATGTCACTCCGGGCGCCTTCAACAATAAAAAGAGCCGCATTTGAGGAGAGTCACGACATGAGCCAATCCAAGATCCATCCCGTCGACCAGGTCCTGCCCCCGCGGGAGCTGTTCACCTTCGGTCTGCAGCATGTTCTGGTGATGTATGCCGGCGCCGTCGCGGTGCCGCTGATTCTGGGCAGTGCCCTGGGGCTGAGCCAGGCCCAGGTGGTCACGCTGATCAATGCCAACCTGCTGACCTCGGGCATTGCCACTTTGCTCCAGACCCTAGGCCTGTGGCGCTTTGGCGCGCGCCTGCCGCTGATCCAGGGCTGTTCGTTCATTGCCTTGGCGCCGATGATCATGATCGGCAAGGCGTTCGGCCTGGCGCATGTGTTCGGCGCGGTCATTGCTGCCGGTGCGCTGACGATTGCCATTGCACCGCTGTTCAGCCGGTTGCTGCGGTTCTTTCCGCCAGTGGTGATCGGCAGCCTGATCACGGTCATCGGCATTTCGCTGATGCCGGCCGCAGCCATCTGGCTCGGCGGAGGGCAGCCTGGCGCTGCGGACTTCGGCAAGCCGGCCAACCTGCTGCTCGGTGTGGCGACGGTGGCGATCACGCTGGTGATCCATGCCCGTTTTCGTGGGTTCATCGGCAACCTCAGCGTGCTGCTGGGGCTGATTGCCGGCAGCCTGGTGGCGGCGGCCTGCGGCATGACGGATTTCAGCCAGGTCTCGGCTGCAGCATGGTTCGAACTCAGCGCGCCGATGGCGTTCGGCGTGCCGCAGTTCTCGTTCACCCCGGTGCTGATCATGCTGTTGGCGATGCTGGTGATCATGGCCGAGACCACCGGCAATTGCCTGGCCATCGGCAAGCTGACGGGGCGGCCCACTGACCAGCGTACGCTTGCCAATGCGTTCCGCGCCGATGGCCTGTCGACCATGCTGGGCGGTGTGTTCAACAGCTTTCCCTACAACGCGTTCACGCAGAACACCGGGCTGATTGCGCTGACCGGGGTCAAGAGCCGCTACGTGGTCGCCGCCGCAGGCGCGATCATGGTGCTGATGGGGCTGTTCCCCAAGCTGGGTGCGCTGGTTGCCAGTGTGCCGACGCCGGTCCTGGGCGGCTGCGCCATCGTCATGTTCGGCATGACCACCGTGGCCGGTATCCAGGAGCTTGCCCGGGTGCGTTTCGAGGGCACCCGCAACGGCCTGGTGGTGGCGGTATCGGTCAGCATCGGCGTGCTGCCGATGTCGATGCCGGCGCTGTTCGGGCATGTCGACGGCCCGCTGAAACTGGTACTCGAGAGCGGGATCTTCCTCGCCGCCGTCAGCGCCATCCTGCTCAACCTGTTGCTCAACCGCGCGCCTGCTGCCGACACCCGGAACGCCGCCGATACCGGCCTGGCCAACTGAAGCTTGTTCACGCGCGCCGGCTGGCGCGCGTTCCATCATCCCTCAGGGAGGACCATTCATGACCTTTTCAAACCACCAGGACACCGGCTTGTCCGCACTCGACCTGGACCTGCTGCGCCAGTCGATTCGTCTGTCCGAGCAAGCCCGCGAGGAAGGCCGGCATCCGTTCGCCGCCATCGTCGCCGATGCCCAGGGCCGGGTCGTCGCCAGTGCCGGCAACAACTCCATGCCCCCGCAGGGCGACCCGACCCAGCATGCCGAGCTGGTCGCCGCAGCCCGTGCGGCCAGGCTGCTGACGCCCGAGCAACTGGCCACCTGCACGTTGTACACCAGTGCCGAGCCTTGCTGCATGTGTGCCGGCGCGGTCTACTGGACCGGCATTGGCCGGGTGGTGTACGCGCTGTCGGAACATGCCCTGCTTGGACTGACCGGTGCCCACCCGGAAAACCCCACCTTCGCCTTGCCGTGCCGCGAGGTGTTCGCCCGCGGTCAGCGTGCCGTGCAGGTGCACGGGCCGGTATTGGAGGATGAGGCGGCACTGGCCCACCGGGGGTTCTGGGCATGAGCGGCGGGGTGTCCGTGCATGTGGTCGACATCGCCAGCGGGCGCGCTGCCGAGGGCTTGTGCCTGAGCATCGGGGCGCCCGGCGCGGCACCGATCGCCGAAGGCTGCATCGACGCGCGTGGGCAGTGGCCGGAACTGGCAGCGCTGGGCGGGCGGTTCCCCGTCGGCGTGTATGAAGTGCGTTTGCAGGTGGCGCAGTTCTACCGCCAGCTCGGTATGGCGTTGCTCGAGACACCCTTCCTCGACGAGCTGGTGTACCGCTTTGGCATCGGGGATGCACAGGCCCACTACCATTTGCCCTTCAAGATCACCGCCTGGGGTGTCAGTTGCTTTCGGGGTGGTGCATGAGCAACGTACGAGCCAACAATTCGGTTTGTTGAACAGGGCCTAAAGCTTGTAGGAAACGTCTCTGAATAAGGGTTTAGCTCTATAAGTGGCCATGACCGGTACCCCGGCCTTTTGCGCCACCTGTCGAACTCAAGGCACTGCTGCTGGCCGTTTCCCGTCCGATCTGTATGCGCGGTCAACGCGCAAACCGAGGAGAACTTCCATGGCAAACGATCAGAAAGGCTCCGGTCTGGAGAAAACCGAGTCCGAGCCAAGGCAAGGCGTCGGCGAAGCGTGGTCCGAAAAGCGTCCCGCCGATTGGGACCCACCGCCTGGCAACCCCGGCTCGGACCAGGACGGGCAGCTGGACCGGGACAATGGCAGCGCAAGGACCGAAGACGAGCAAGCCGGCAGCGGTGATGGGGAAGTCCCGTTACCTGCGGATGACGAGGGCCCAGTCGAGGAAGAGATGCAGGATGTGGAAGCCAACAATTCGGTTTCTGCCGAGCATCCGCAACCGCGTTGATGGGTGGCTCGAAAATGGTTCACACAGTTTCTTGAGAGGTATGCAGCGATGATCCCCGATCCGAGTGCACAAGGTGGTAACAACCCTGACTTGCCCACTTCACCCGACCCAGCAGTTGACCCCGATCGACCTACCATCCCCGACCCTGATGACGACCCGCTGATGAACGAAGAGGAGGGCGGCGATGGCCAGGCGGATGATGGCCTGGCTGACGATGGCAGGCAGAGCGTCGAGCAGCCCGCCGTAGGAACGGACCAACGCAGGGAATGATTGGCTGGGCAGGGGCCTTGCGTGAATAGTAAGGCTGCCCGACCGCGGCAAGATCATCGATCCTCTGCCTCAGACGGGGCAGTACGGGATTCACGGTCAATGTCCTCTGGCCAACGAACCTTTGGTGCCAGGCAATGCATGTGGCTCAAGCCATCGTCGTCGTTCCAGTCACGGGGCGGGTGGACGAATGCCGGCAGGGCTTCGGGTCCTTGCTGCATGAACAATCGCGCAATGGCCCAGTAGGCTTCACCTCGGTGAAGGTCGTCGGTGAAGAGCAAGCGGTCGGTGACTTCGTCGGTTTCCGGGTTACGGACCGAAAGCATGACGTTTTCAACAAACCCACCGTGACCGGGGGCGTAGACTCTGTAGACTTCCGCAGTTATGTCGTCCCAGTTGTAGGCGACCGGTTTAACGCCCCAGTGTTTACGGCTGAGCAGGTACAGGTAGTGGTATCTGAACTGATATACATAGATTTTTCGGCGTAAGCGATTGAAACGTATTGGCTCGTCCCGTGGAAGTGTTAAATCTAGCCTGACAAATGTGCTGACGACCCATATGCAAATCAGAGGTCCGGATATCGAAATCATCACCATCATCCAACCGAAGGTATGGCCGTAATCAATGAGGCTCCAGTAAACTCGTGCCGCTACACCAAATAAGAACAACAGCATCGGAACGCCAAGCAAAGCCAATACGCCGCGTAGAAGTACAGTGGAACGAGGTAACTCCATGTACACGCCATTGACATGATTGGGAGGCGGATTGATGCTGTCCAGAACAGGCTCGGATACGGGGGCTTCGTTAATGCTCGGTAGATCGTAGCTCCAGCCTAGCGCTCGTTTCATTATTACCCTTGACTCACGCGTCCTCATTTTCCCTCCGTTGACATACCTCAATATACGCACCTTCAATTTTTCGGTCTGGCCAATACATTAGCAGCAATGTTGCTGCGACAATGGAATGTGCTCCAATCGTCGGCAGGAGTTCTATAAATCCAGAGACGGTCAGCCGAAGCAGGTCATTGAGTTCTGAAAGAGAAGCGTATTCCTTGTTAATGTTAAAGTCGCTCTTATAGTCGGGCAGTCTCGGCGGAGAAAAACTAGAAAAGTTGACCGATCTGGAAACTCCTGTTGACCGAGGAGCGTGAAATTCATCCACAATCAGCGTCTCGCCTCCCATATAGTCTGGGAACTGGCCATCACCTCGGCGATGAACTATTAGGCACCACCGATACGCCGATACTCCGTCTCTATAGTGAGGTAGCACGATCTTGAATTTCAGTTTCTGTTCCCGTTCAAGACCGATCAGCCCTCCTATACGGGGAACCGCAGGGTCGCTTACTAACTTCGATTCAAAGTGGAATTCTGCCTGTACACCCAGCGTGGCGGCGTTGAGCTCTGCAAATGCAATGTCTGCATAGTCCGGACTATTCCAGTGAATGACTGGCGTCTCATCTGCCTTTCCAAAACAGCATCGTCGAGCCCACCGCTCCAGAGCGGATGACTCATTTTCTTCAGCGCTTTTGTTTAGCGCGTATGCAATCAGCGCCAGCATCACAGCGAGGCCTATGGGTCCCAATACAGTGGACGTCACTACTGCTCCAGCGAAGGCAATGGCACTGGCACCGTGCAAGCCCACAGCCAACCAATATTGCGTCGCTGCTAGACTATCTCCCGCAGCCGATGCGCGTTTAGCAGCAGAAATTGCCTGTGCTGCTTCAACAAAGCCGACGACAGCGCCTACCACAGCACCGATCCTTATCAAGGTCTTGCCTGTGGCAGTCGCACCGTTAGCCCATGGCATACCGCTGTAAGCACTTGCCCTCAGAATGAGCCCCACCAGCTCAATCTGCCCACCCAACACGCCCAGCTGGGATCCTTGCAACGCCAACTTGGCCTCGTACGCCTTTGGCCCAATTTCCTCTTCCGCCTTTTCCTGATTCCTGCCCAGGCTGTCCTGCTGCAGATACAACCCGCCTATCGCCAGCAGCACTTCCCAACTCCCAGCCACCCCGCGCAACCCGGAAAACCCGGCTCTTACCAATCGGGCCGCCTGCTGTGAGGTGATCTTCATCCCTTGCAACAACCTGCGCGCATCGCTTTCCAACGTCCCCGCCGCCACCGAGATATCCACCAGGGCAAGCTGCGCCGCGCTGCTCGCCTGGTTCACGCCCAGGCTGGCTTCCTTGAACAACCGCCCATGCACCTCTTCGGCCTTGCCCTCGACCCACACCGTCACGCTGATCATCGTGTGGGTGAAGCGCGGGTCGAGCACGGCCAGGCTCATCAGCCCGTGCTGGATGATCGGCCGCACCTTGCGCATCGACTTCATCGAGCCGAACTCGAAATCGTCAAGGTTGCGCTGCATCCGGTCCCGCGCCGCGGCGATGGAGGCATTGGCCTTGTGCTGCAATTCGCGCAGGTGCTGGCTTTGCAGGGCGTAGTACTCGCCCAGCTTCATCTTCACTTCCAGCTCGATCAGGTGCACGCCGTTGTAGAGATACTGCGATCCTCGTGTTGGCCAGGGCCTTGTCGGCCTCTGAACACTAACGGGGAATCGCTTTCCGGAGAGGCATTGGGCTTCCTAAAAGCTTGTAGGAAACTTCTCTGAGTGATGGATGCCGCCTAGGCAGGCGCGCTGATGGCTCAACGCCGTCGCAACGCAGCCGCCAACCCGATGGTCAGCCCCACGGCACACACCATGGCCAGGCTGATGGCAATGGCAACCCCCCAGGCCTCCAGCAGCCCCGCGATCACCAGATAGAACGCAATCACCCCCACCGCACCAATTGCATTGCCGCGCACCATCGCCGCCATCCCGGCGCGGCCATGCTGCACATGGGCGAACACCACCAACGGCCAGGCAATGACCGGGATCGGCGCCAGCATCCCGCTGGTCGCCGGCCCCAGCCAGCTGGCCAGGCGGGTGGTGAGCATCAGCAGCGCGGTTGCCGACACCATGCGCAGGGGGATCTCCCAGTAGCGATGTCGGGGGCGGACCAAGGTGTCCGGTTTCGGCTCGCGGCCGCTGGCGCGTATCAATACGCCGATCAGTAGCAGCGCCACGCCAATCGACAAGTACAGGCTGCCCCAGTGGGTGAACGCGTAGGCAGCCAGGCCGTAGAACAGGATCGCCAGCGACACGGCCGGGGCTATGCCGAGCCGGCGCGTGGCGAACAGGTAGAACGTATAGGTGGCCTGCACCGCGGCCAGGCCGCCCAGCGCGCCGGGTACTGCGCCCAGGGCGAAGGCCGTGCCTTGTTCCAGGCACAGGAAGGTCATTACCAGTGCCGAGGTCACCGGCAGGCCGGACAGCAACCCGCCCAGCAGGCCACCCCAGCGCCGCGAGGCGAGGGAAATGGCCCACATCAACAGCGGGGTAACCATGAGTTTCAGGTAGAACAGGGTCATTGCAAGGGAATCCGCTTTTGCACGAGGTGCGCCCGCCGTCGGCATTGGGTGGGGCGCGAAAGGGTCAACCGCGGCTGGCCTCCAGGGCCTGGGCCAGGTCGGCGATGATGTCGTCGCTATGCTCGATGCCGATCGACAGGCGCACCATGTCGCGCGGCACGCCGGCCTTTGCCAGCTCTTCGTCGTTGAGCTGGCGGTGGGTGGTGGAAGCGGGGTGGCAGGCCAGTGACTTGGCATCGCCGATGTTCACCAGGCGCACCACCAGTTGCAGCGCATCGATGAAGCGCGCCCCGGCCGCCTGGCCGCCCTTGATGCCGAACGACAGGATCGCCGCCGGCTTGCCGCCGGTATAGCGCTGCGCCAGGGCATGCTCGGGGTGGTCGGGTAGGCCGGCGTATTTCACCCAGGCGACCTGCTCGTGGGCTTGCAGGTAGCGGGCGACCTTGAGCGCGTTCTCGGTGTGGCGCTCCATGCGCAGGGCCAGGGTTTCCAGGCCTTGCAGGATCAGGAAGGCGTTGAATGGCGACAGCGCGGCGCCGGTGTTGCGCAGCGGCACCACGCGGCAGCGGCCAATGAACGCGGCCGGGCCGAAGGCTTCGGTGTAGGTGACGCCGTGGTAGGACGGGTCGGGGGTGTTGAGCAGGGCGAAGCGCGCCTTGTGCGCGGCCCAGGGGAACTTGCCGGAGTCGACCACGATGCCGCCGATGCTGGTGCCGTGGCCGCCGATGTACTTGGTGAGCGAGTGCACGACAATGTCCGCCCCATGCTCGAACGGCCGGCACAGTACCGGGGTGGCCACGGTGTTGTCGACGATCAGCGGCACGCCATGGCGGTGGGCGGCCTCGGCCAGCGCGGCGATGTCGACTATGTTGCCGGCAGGGTTGCCGATGGACTCGCAGAACACCGCCTTGGTGCGCTCGTCGATCAGCGCTTCCAGGGCGGCGATGTCGTCATGTGCGGCGAAGCGGGTGTGGATGCCCATGCGCGGCAGGGTATGCGCCAGCAGGTTGTAGGTGCCGCCGTACAGCTTGGCCACCGAGACGATATTGTCGCCCGCCTCGGCGACGGTCTGGATGGCGTAGGTGATGGCCGCCATGCCCGAGGCCACCGCCAGCGCACCGACCCCGCCCTCGAGCGCCGCCATGCGCTGTTCGAGCACGTCGTTGGTAGGGTTCATGATGCGCGAGTAGATGTTGCCGGCCACCTTCAGGTCGAACAGGTCGGCGCCGTGCTGGGTGTCGTCGAAGGCGAACGAGGTGGTCTGGTAGATCGGCACGGCCACGGCCCGGGTGGCCGGGTCGTGGCTGAAGCCTGCGTGGATGGCGAGGGTTTCCAGCTTCATGCAATCGTTCCTTGAGCGTGGGTGGAGCGAGCGAGCATGTGGCGCGGGGAGGGTGTGGGTCAAGGGTGGCAGGGTAGATGCCGTGGCGTCGGGCCCAGGCGCTGGCCGATGACGGAGCAGCCCCGGTGGGGCTGCTTCGATGCCTTGTCAGATTTGGGCTTGGCCGCCATCGACGAACAGTTCGGCGCCGTTGACGAAGCTGGCATCACTGGAGGCCAGGAACAGGGCGGCCTTGGCGATTTCTTCCGGCTCGCCGACGCGGCCCAGGGGAATCTGCGAGGCCAGGTAATCGAGCAGGCCTTGCTGTTGCGCGGCATCAGGGCCGGCGAGCTCGACCAGGCCAGGGGTGCGGGTGGCGCCCGGGCTGATGGTGTTGACGCGCACATTGCGGTCCTTCAGGTCGAGGATCCAGTTGCGAGCGAAGGCACGCACGGCGGCCTTGGACGCCGCGTATACGCTGAAGGCGGCGGTGCCGGAGCTGGCTGCGGTGGAACCGGTGAGAATCACCGAGGCCTGCGGCGCCAGCAGCGGCAGCGCCAGTTGCACGGTGAACAGGGTGCCTTTGACGTTGCGGTCGAAGGTGTCGTGGTAGTGCGCCTCGGTAATCTCGCCCAGGGGCAACATCGAGCCGCCACCGGCGTTGGCGAACAGGACGTCGATGCGGCCCTGTTCGCGTTGTACCTGCTGATAGAACGCAGCCAGTTGCTCCTGCTTCGCGGAGTCGACCTGCACGCCGGTGGCATTGCCGATGTGCGCCACGGCGGCATCCAGTTCTGCCTGACGGCGGCCGGTGATGTACAGGGTGGCGCCTTCGCTGGCGAACAGCTTGGCAGTGGCCAGGCCGATGCCGCTGGTGCCGCCGGTGACGATTGCGATTTTGCCTTCAAGTTTGCGCTTCATTTGCTTCTCCGTAGGGGGTGGTTTGCGATGGGAGAAGCGTATCGACGTCACGGTTGATTCAAAATAGAATTGTTTGAAATCTACCGTTGCAGAAATGAAATGAGCAAACTCCCCGATTTTGAAGGCTTGGCCATGTTCGCCAAGGTTGCCGAGGAAGGTTCCTTCGCCGCAGCGGCGCGTGTCATGGGCGTCTCCGTGCCGACGGTGTCGCGGGCGGTCGCGCGTCTCGAACAGCGTCTGGGCGGGCGCCTGTTCAACCGGACGTCGCGGCAGTTGTCGCTCACCGAATTCGGTCACAGCGTGGCCGGCAGGGCGGGGGATATCTACCGCCAGGCCGAGGAAGCAGAAGGCCAGGCCATGGCGTTGTCGGTGCAGCCACGCGGCCAGGTGCGGCTGGCGGTACCCATGTCGTTCGGGCTGCGCTGGGTCGCGCCATTGCTGCCGATACTGATTCGCCAGTACCCCGAGCTGTCCATCGACCTGCACCTGTCCGATGCGTCGGTGGACCTGATTGCGGAGGGGTTCGACGCGGCCTTGCGTATCGCGGCGTTGCCTGACTCGTCGCTGGTCGCCCGACGCCTGTGTGCCGTTACCCAGCTGCTGGTGGCTTCGCCCGCTTACCTGGAACGACATGGCCGCCCGCAGCACCCGAGGGAGCTGGCGAACGCCGCCTGCCTAAGTTATGCCTACCGGGCGCGTACCCAGGTGTGGCGTTTCACCGACGCGTCGGGCGCGGAGGAAGACGTGTTGCCCAACGGACCGCTGCGGGTGACCAACGCCGATGCCATGCTCCCGGTGCTGCTTGAAGGGCTGGCGCTTGCCGAGTTGCCTGAGTTCATTGCCAGCGAATACCTGGCCGATGGCCGACTGGAGAGAATACTCCCTGCGTGGAGCATGACCCGCGGCGGCCTGTATTTCGTGACCCCCTCGGCACGCACGCGCCCGGCGAAGATCACCGCACTGTCTGATTTCTTCCATGAGCACCTTTCAGACCCGACGTGGCGTTGGCAGGGGGGGCATTGAGGACATCGACCCGGCGGTCAACGCACTCGAGCGTCCTGGCCTTGTTCCGTTTGTCGCTGACATCACGGTGCCTTCCCCGGTATCGCGGCCTACACCGCGTCCAAGGATGCTCTGGCGCAACTGCGCGGTGGGGTGATGCGCGCCCGGCATCGGTGAATGGCGTTGCCCCACTCGCTACTTGCGGTACTGAGTGGGGGTGACGCCAACCTCGCGTTTGAACACCTGGGAGAAATGGCTGGGGCTGCTGTAGCCAACCTCAAGCCCTATATCAATGACGCTGTGATCCGTTTCCACAAGCAGTTGCCGCGCCCTTGCCATCCTCAGCCGGATGAAGAACTGTGACGGCGAATAGCCTGCGGCCTTCTTGAACAGCCGGCTGAAGTGGTACTCGCTCATCCCGGCAATCTCGGCCAGGTGCCCTAGGTGGAATTCTCCGGCCAGGTTGGCTTCCATTGCCGACAACACGCGGCGTAGCTTGTAAGCGGGGAGGGCGTTGCGGCGCATGATATCGCCCGCTGAACTGTCCAGGTAGTTGCGCGCAAGGTGAATGGCAATGCACTGGGCCAGCCCCTGAAGATAAAGCGGGCTGGGCTGTTGCCCGGTCAGTTCCCGCTGCACTTGTTGCAGCAGAACGGACAACTCATGGTCACGCCCGCCCGAGACTTCACGCAGGCGAAGCGCGTCTACAACGCCGCCCAACACCTCGTGAACGGCCTTCTCCAGCAGCGGAATGCCGAGGTAGATGTGCATCACTTCGAATGGGGCTGTGCCGTCCACTTTCCAGCGCATTTCGTAAGGTTGCGCCGAGGTCGTCAGGAAGAAATCGCCCCTGACCACCCGGCTGCTTTGCCACTCGCCGCCAAGCTCGCGTTCCTGCACGGTAGCGTCTCCAGAGATGACCCATACCAGCAGGGGCTCGGCAACTGCGGGGACGATGAAGCTACTTTGTTCGCGCTCACGGTTGAAGATCTGCACCAGCATGTCGCGATCTGCCAGAACATCCGAGGCAGCAAGCCGCTGCCCACGGATATAAGCCTCCAGACCATGGGCAGAAGTCCGCTCGATGATGTTCATGGGTAGCGTCGCCTCTCTTGCTGATAGCCGCCGGGAAAACCATTCCAGGGACACCGACCCCAAAAAAGCCGGAATGTTTTCATTCCGGCCTGCTCCATCTGCTTTCCTCACGGTTGTCCAGACACTCAGAACGGACTTGCGGTCGGGCGCACGATCAGTTCGCTGACATCGACATCCGCAGGCTGTTCCACGGCGTAGGCGATCGCCCGGGCGATGGCCGAGGCAGGAATCGCGATCTTGCGGAACTCGCGCATCTCGGCACGGCCGCCCTCGTCGGAAATGCTGTCGGCCAGTTCGGACTCGGTGACCCCTGGGGCTATGACGGTGACCCGGATGTCACCGCCCACCTCCTGGCGCAGGCCCTCGGAGATGGCCCGTACGGCATATTTGGTGGCGCAGTACACCGCAGCGGTAGGGCTCACGGCATAGGCACCGATGGAGGCGATATTGATGATCTGCCCGGCACGCTGCTGTTGCATGAGCGGCAGCGTTGCGGCAATGCCGTGCAGTACGCCGCGAATGTTGACGTCGATCATCCGGTTCCACTCATCGACCTTGAGCGCTTCGAGCTTGGAAAGCGGCATGACACCGGCGTTGTTGATCAGCACATCGACGCGGCCATGCAGTTCGACGGCGAAGTCGATGAACGACTGCATGTCATCCAGGCGGGTGACATCCAGCGCCAGGACATCAGCGATACCGCCTGCGGAACGAATTTCCCTGGCCAGTGCTTCCAGGCGATCGGTGCGGCGGGCACCGAGGACTACACGTGCGCCTTGGCTGGCGAGCAGGCGCGCGGTTGCTTCGCCGATACCACTGCTGGCGCCGGTGATCACGATGACCTTCTGTTCAATGCCGTGCATTTTTTTCACTCCTGTTCGTGGCTGAAGAAGCCCCTGTCAATAAGCAGGTGGTGAAGCAAGAGTAAGAGGCCTGGGCTGGGCCGGGTTATGCCGATTCTGCGGATGGCATGTACGATCCTGCATGGGTTGCCCCACACGGATCTCATCTGCCATCAGGCCTGCGTTGTACCTGTGGGCCCCGGCTTCAGTTGCCCGCTGCGGGTGAATCTGGCAGTCACGAACGACAGGCATTGGCCGATGACGGCCAGTACGTTCAAAGCCTGTTGCTCAGGGGATTGCAGCCAGGCTGCCATTGTTGCAACCTCATCGCTCATTCTGGCACGAGAGGGCAGCATGGACTGGAGTGACATGCGGATCTTCCTGGCAATTGCCCGCAGTGGCTCGTTGGGAGGAGCCGCGAGAGCGTTGGGCGTCAGTCACCCGACCGTCGGGCGGCGTTTGCAGGTGCTCGAACAGGCCAGTGGGCAAGCGTTCTTCCTGCGTACTGCCCAGGGGCTGGTGCTCACCGACAATGGCGAGCGGATTCTCGACCTGGCGCTGGCCATGGAGCACAGTGCGCTGGCCATCGAACGTCGCCTGGCGGGGCATGGCGATCAGCCGGAGGGGCTGTTACGCATCTCCTCGGCCGACTGGTTCGCCTGCAACGTACTGTCGCCGGTGCTGGCCGAACTGACACGACAGTATCCATTGATCGTGCCCGAAGTCATTGCCGGGCATCGGCTGTTCGACCTTGCCCGTCGCGATGCAGACATCGCTTTCCGGATCGTGCCCTTCACCGAGCCTGACATCGTCCAGCGCAAGCTGACGACCTTGCCGTACGGGCTCTACATCGCATTGCATGCCCCGGCACCACACCCGGAGGGCCAGGGCCTGGGGCTCATCCTGATGAACATTGCCCAGGCCCATTACCCGGATGTGCACTGGTTACAGCAGCGTTACCCGCAGGCCCGCACCGTGTTCACCAGCAGCAGCCGGACGGTTCAGGCACAGATGTGCGCGCAAGGGCTGGGGGTCGCCGTGTTGCCACGTGTGCTCGGCGACTCGGTACCCGGCCTGCGGCTGCTGGACGAGCATCAGCCACCACCGGGGCGGGACATCTGGATGGGCTATCACCGCGACATGCGTCAGCTGGACCGGCTGCGCGCCCTGGCCGACCTTGCCTCCAGCATGATCGGCGCAGGGTAGCAGGCTGCCGGCGCTCAGCTCGAGCGCATCGCCGCTGCCTCCGCCAGCGGTGCCGGCTGCCGCGCTAACGTCAGGCTCAGCGCAACCCCTACGGCCAGGCAGGCGGCCATGCACAGCACGGCGACCATGAAGGCGTGGCTGATACGAGCTGCCGTTACCTGGTCCCCCAGCACGGTGTAGAACACGCCGCCGATGACGGCCACGCTCAGCGAGGTGCTGATCTGCAAGGTCGCGCTGGTGATGCCTGCGATCATCCCGGCGTACGCCGGTGCGACCCGGCCCGTGACCAGGCGCATCAACGTCGGCAGGGCCAGGCCCTGTCCCAGCCCGATCAAGAACAGGATGCCCGACAGGGACGTGAAAGGCGGAGCAAGGCCAGGGGGAGTCACTGACATCAGCCAACCCAGCCAGAGCAGGCCGATGACTTCCAGCGCCATGCCTACCGGGTTCACGTAACCGCCGAGCACGCGCCTGAGCAGGGGAGCCGAGAGCGGGCCGATCAGGAAGCCGATGCCGAACGGCAGGAAGACCAGGCCGGCATGCAGTGCGGTCATATGCAGTGCGCCTTGCAGGTAGATCGAAAACAGCAGGAAGAACACGCCAATGGCGTAGAAGCACAGCGCTATGGATAACGCCCGGCCCAGCCCGGGGGCTTGCAGCGCGGCCGGTGCCAGCAAAGGGGTTCCGCCGGCGCGGTGCAGGCGCGCCTCATAGCGCCAGAACAACGCCCCCAGTGCAGGTGCAGCGGCGAGCGATAGCCACGCCCACCACGGCCATCCCGCTTCGCGGCCCTCGATCAACGGCACGACCAGCGCGCCGAGGGCCAGCATTGACAACGCCGTGCCCACCAGGTCCAGCTTGCTCGCCTGCAGCGCACGGGTGTCCTTGAGCACGGGGATACCGAATACAATCACCAGCAATGCGATCGGCAGGTTGACCAGGAATATCGCGCGCCAGCCCATGCCGAACAGGTCGAGCGCGATCAGCACGCCACCCAGCGCCTGGCCGATCACTGACGCCAGGCCAAACACGGCGCCGTACAGGCTCAGGGCCAACGGCCTTTCCGCTGCCGGGAAAATCGCCTGCACCGAGGCAAGTGCCTGCGGCGCCATCACGGCGGCGCTCACGCCCTGCAAGGCGCGCCCGAGCACCAGTACCCATGGCGTGGCCGCCACGCCGCACAGCAGCGAAGCAGCGGCGAAGCCCAGCAGGCCGATGAAAAACATCCGCCCGCGACCGTACAGGTCGCCGAGTCGGCCGCCGGTGATCAGCGTCACGGCATAGAGGGTCGCGTAGGACGCGATCACCAGCTGCTCGGCAGAAGCATCTGTACCCAGGTCGGCCTGTATCGAGGGCAGCGCAACGTTGACGATGAAGAAATCCAGCGGCGGCAGAAACGCACCGACCAGCAGGATGGCGAACATCAACCAGCGCCGGGGTTCGGTGGCTTCACTTTCGATTTGAGACATGATGGGCATCCTGTGTGGCAACTCCGGGTCGATACGCGGGCAGGCCAGGTTTCCTGGAGCCGGGCTATTGCCGCTCGCGCCTGGCCAATGGGCCACACTTTAGGGAATCACATCCCGGCGCGCGCCTTACGAAACTGCACGGGCAACGTTCAGTGCTGTCAGTCTCACCAACCCCTCAGCGAGTGGCAGGATGGTTGGGCTTGCGCTCATCGGTGCCGAGGACCTGCGCCGGCAGGCCCTGTACAGCTTTCCAGCGATGGCTGCCATTGGGGGCGATGATGGCTAAACAGTAGCTATGCTTGATCGGTAACCTGAACGGGCTGAACCGAATAACGCCCAGCAGATTAGTCCGGAGTACCTTTAGCTCAGCGTCAGGGCTCGGAGGGGCAGCAATGAACAATCACAAAGTTTCAAGACGGCGCCATGAGAGTTGAATGCCCTGGCAGTGGCTATATAGCAGGCTCGCTTCCCTCAAGCCTTAAAGGCCCTGAGTACGCCAAGTTTTCCGATGTCTGGCTGATTTATGAGTGGGGCAGCTTTTCCTCAATCAAGCGCCGACATATTGAATACAGCTTCATCGTAATGGGTGCGATCCTGATTTTGCTGGTCGCGATTGTCTTTAAGCTAACAGGTGCATTTCAATTGCTATTCGGCTTGTTACTTTCACCGGCAATGATCAGCTTGTTTAATTGTCAGAAAACAGCTGAGAAGTAAATCGGAGTATGAGGGCACTGCGCAGCAGATTCTCTACCGGCCCAACCACCCCTTGTCATGTATGCTTCCTCCTGCCCTCCGTAGATTTTTATTGACACCCCGAAATACCCTCAGTATCGTCCTTCCTCCCTCCTTTTTGGCTACCTCTGCCGTGAACCGCCCAGGCGTTAACTCGCGAAGCGGTCATACACGTTGCCGACACTTAAACGGTCGCTACCTACTGGCGCGCCTCATTTTCGATATCAAGTGTAAAGGATGATTCTATGATCATTCGTCAGGCTACTAACGCCGACCATCCGCAACTGCTTAACATTTGGCTGCGCTCCGTTCGCGCCACTCATCACTTCCTGCAAGAATCCGATATCGAGGCACTGTTTCCTCAGCTTCGTGATATCTACCTACCCGCTGTGGAACTATGGGTGGCGGTAGATGCCGAGGACTGCCCGCGGGGGTTTATCGGGCTCAATGAAAACCACGTAGAGATGCTCTTCATCGAACCCGATCTGCGAGGACAAGGTATTGGCCGTGCGCTGCTGGGTCATGCCCACAGTTCGCGCAGTCGAATGAGCGTTGATGTGAATGAGCAGAACCCCGATGCGGCAGGGTTCTATCTACATTACGGGTTTGTTCAAAAAGGCCGTTCTCCGCTGGATGGCGAGGGCCGACCCTTCCCCTTGCTGCACCTCAGCCTGCCCGGCTAGAGTTGTAGTTGTGAGTCGCTCCTGAGCGCTGCTTCGGGGCGATTCAAAATCAGCTCAGGCCGATCTGAGATCTTTGGTTGGTCATTGCTTTTTTGCGATTGCTTGAATGTCCGTAATGGGTCGATAGAAGATGTGATGACGGGCTGCTCTCGACCCGTAGCTGCCGCTCGTAGCCTCGGTAGAACGACAGGCGCTCTAAACATAATCGGCCGAGGGATCGACTCACCTGTCGACATAGTGATGCGCGCCAAATAGCATGCCTTAATCCAATATTCCCGAGCTGGTAAAAATGATTTCAGATCCTGGCACACCAACTCTAGACCAGCTGAAAGTTCTCCTGACGGTCGTAGAGGTGGGAAGCTTCGCCGGTGCTGCAAGGAAACTGCATCGTGCAACGTCAGTGGTGAGCTACTCCATTTCCAATCTCGAGTTGCAGCTCGGCGTATCACTTTTTGACCGCAAGACGACACGTAAACCACAGCTGACAGAGGCTGGACGTACAGTGTTGGCCGAAGCACGAACGATCATCAACGGAGTCAACGGACTGCGATCGAAGGTGTCTGGACTGTTGCACGGTCTCGAAGCAGAGGTGCATCTTGCTCTGGATGTAATGCTGCCAGCGGAGCGGGTGGTCGATGCACTCACGACTTTTAGACAGGTGTTTCCCACCGTGGCCTTGCATCTACACATGGAAGCGCTCGGTGCGGTCACGCAACTAGTACTTGAGAAAAAAGCCGGCATTGGGATCAGTCGCCCCCTGGACACCGGGAGGGATGGCCTGGAGCGTGTCGGCGCAGGCAGTGTTGAGTTAGTACCCGTTGCAGCCCCGGCGCACCCACTTGCTCTCGCCAGCCGCAACGAGCCTGGTGCGGCAAGAAATCACATCCAGTTGGTGTTGTCAGACCGCTCAACGCTTACCGGGGACAGAGATTTTGCCGTAGTGAGCCCCCGTACCTGGCGGCTCGCGGACTTAGGCGCAAAACACATGCTACTCAAGGAAGGCATTGGCTGGGGCAACATGCCCTTGCCTATGGTCCAGGCAGACCTCACTGCGGGACATCTTGTCCATCTCGACCTACCCGATTGCAAAGGCGGCTCTTACGCGTTTGACGTTATCTACCGGACTGATTCGCCGCCTGGGCCGGCTGGTCTATGGCTCCTCAAACGCTTCGGCCAGCAAGCCGAAGCCCTCTAGGCTTGTCGAACAAGTCGAATAAACCCTTCGTTATTTCCTGGTTTTTAGCCGGCTAGGCCCCTGTTAGGTTGTTGCCCAGACCAGCCCCGCGCGCTGCCGAGCGCACGAAAAAAGCAAAACTCCGATAGGCAAAGCAAAGTCACCAGGGAGTCGAATGTCAAAAAGGAGAGAAATTGGCACCGTCGAAAGCGACAACCAATTCCTGACCTGGAGACAGCAAAATGACCGACTTCATCCCAACCCCAAACGAAGTGGCAGGCAAAGTGGTGCTGGTGACCGGCGCGGCTAGCGGTATCGGGAAAGCCATCGCCGAGCTGCTTCACAGCCGTGGAGCGAAAGTCATTGCCGAGGATATCGACCCGAAAGTCAACGCGCTTGAGCGTCCCGGCCTGGTTCCTTTCGTCGCCGATATCACCGTTGACGGCTCTGCCGAGCAAGCGGTGGCGTTGGCGGTAGAGAAGTTTGGCAAGTTGGACGTCCTGGTGAATAACGCGGGTCGCATCCTATACAAGCCCCTCGTCGAAATGACCCGAGAAGATTGGGAGTGGCAGATGCAAACCAACGTGACGGGGGCGTTTCTTCACTCCCGGGAGGCGATGAAGGAGATGATGAAGAACAAGAGCGGCGCGATCGTGAACATCGCCTCGTACGCGTCCTACTTCGCATTTCCAGGCATCGCGGCCTATACCGCGTCCAAAGGCGCCTTGGCACAGTTGACTCGTACCCAGGCGCTGGAAGCGATCGAACACGGCATTCGGGTCAATGCCATTGGCGTGGGGGATGTGGTTACCAACCTGTTGAACCACTTCATGGAAGACGGTCGCGGGTTCCTGCAAGAGCATGGCAAGTCCGCGCCGATCGGTCGAGCTGCAGCGCCGGAAGAGATCGCCGAGATTGTCTCTTTCCTGGCTTCCGAGCGCGCCAGCTTCATTGTCGGTTCGGTGGTCATGGCCGATGGCGGCATGAGCGTCCCGGTAGGTTGATCCTTCGCCGTATCCGCGTTGTGCTGTATTGGCAGCACAACGCGTTTTCTTGCTACCAGATCTTTCAACGGAGGCGTCATGGCCGCACTTCGAAAAACCGACTTCCCCCTCATTGACGTTCGCCAGCATCTGGAAACCGGACCCATTGTGCTCGTGACCTCGGCCTGGAACGGCGAAAGTAACATCATGACCATGGGTTGGCACATGATGATGCAATTCGATCCAGCCCTTTTTGGCTGCTACATCTGGTCGGGGAACCATAGCTACGAACTGATCCGCAACAGCCAGCAATGTGTGATCAACGTACCCACCCTGGAGCTGGCGGACCAAGTAGTCGCGGTGGGCAACAGTACGGGCAGTGACGTGGACAAGTTCCGTCAATTCGGTCTTACCCCAACAGCTGCGACGCGGGTTGAAGCGCCGCTGATAGCCGAGTGTTATGCCAGCTTCGAATGCCAGCTGTATGACTCGAAGCTGATCGACGATTACGGTCTGTTCATATGGGAAGTGGTCAAAGCACATGTAGACCGCTCGGTGGAGCAGCCTGGAACGTTGCACTATAGGGGAGGTGGTCAATTCATGGTGGCGGGGGAAACCTTGGACTTGCGCCAGCAATTCCGTCCCCAGAACCTCTGACCGGCGTGGCCCACTCACTACTTACAGTATTGAGTGGGTGTGAAAGAAGAAATCACCTTTGGACACCTGGCTACATTGCCAGTCGCCGTCAAGCTCATGCTCCTGTACGGCAGCATTCCCGGAGATGATCCATACGAGCAAGGGCTCAGCTACGGCGGGCACGATAAAGCTCTCTTCCTTACGCTCCCGGTTACAGTTCTGCACCAACATATCCCTATCGGCCAGAACGTCCGAGGCGGCAAGCCGCTCACCCCGGATGTAAGCCTCCAAACCATGGGCTGAAGCCCGCTCTATGACCTCCAGGGAAATTATCACCTCAGTCAGTACGTCTGCTCAAACGAGCCACCTCGGGCATTGGTCTGACAAGGTGGAGTGAGGTTCACACCTAGGCTTTCCACACTGAAGGCCGTTCGCGGACCCGTTGGGGGATGTGAAGAACCCGCTGTGGATGCGTGTTCTGAAAGGCAAAGGTCGGAAAAAAAGCCGGAATGTTTCCATCCCGGCTGTCCCCTCAACGCTCGGGATAGAGAATCATCCCTGCGTGATACAGCACGTTGCCGCGAAACTCCCCGTCGGCAGTAAATCCGGTGTCATCCACGTACTCGATGTGATCACCCTCCAGCCAGTATCGACCTTGGTACGCGCTTTGTTGCCCTCCGCGGGCTTCGTCATAGCGGCCGCCAGGCAGGAGTTCATGGCGAATCTGGCCATCAGCCGTCACCCACATGCCAACGTATTTGTCCTGATCTCCAAATGGTTCAGCCATGGCTTTTCCTCGCTGTCGTCAGGGCGTTCAGAATGGACTTGCGGTCGGGCGCACGATCAGTTCACTGACATCGACATCCGCAGGCTGTTCCACGGCGTAGGCGATCGCGCGGGCGATGGCCGAGGCTGGAATCGCGATCTTGCGGAACTCGCGCATCTCGGCACGGCCGCCCTCGTCGGAAATGCTGTCGGCCAGTTCGGACTCGGTGACCCCTGGGGCTATGACGGTGACCCGGATGTCACCGCCCACCTCCTGGCGCAGGCCCTCGGAGATGGCCCGTACGGCATATTTGGTGGCGCAGTACACCGCAGCGGTAGGGCTCACGGCATAGGCACCGATGGAGGCGATATTGATGATCTGCCCGGCACGCTGCTGTTGCATGAGCGGCAGCGTTGCGGCAATGCCGTGCAGTACGCCGCGAATGTTGACGTCGATCATCCGGTTCCACTCATCGACCTTGAGCGCTTCGAGCCTGGAGAGCGGCATGACACTGGCGTTGTTGATCAGCACATCGACGCGGCCATGCAGTTCGACGGCGAAGTCGATGAACGACTGCATGTCATCCAGGCGGGTGACATCCAGCGCCAGGACATCAGCGATACCGCCTGCGGAACGAATTTCCCTGGCCAGTGCTTCCAGGCGATCGGTGCGGCGGGCACCGAGGACTACACGTGCGCCTTGGCTGGCGAGCAGGCGCGCGGTTGCTTCGCCGATACCACTGCTGGCGCCGGTGATCACGATGACCTTCTGTTCAATGCCGTGCATTTTTTTCACTCCTGTTCGTGGCTGAAGAAGCCCCTGTCAATAAGCAGGTGGTGAAGCAAGAGTAAGAGGCCTGGGCTGGGCCGGGTTATGCCGATTCTGCGGAGGGCATGCACGATTCTGCATGAGGGATCGATGGCATCAGTTTGAACGCAGCTTTTCTATTTTTTCGAATATAAACACAGAAATTAAACGGCTATTAAGCCAAGGCGCGCTGGCCCACACTTTCCTTCAACCCGCGTTTCATTTCGAAATGCTGCATCGAAGGATTACAAGCCATGCCCAATAGCGCCACTTCCAGCAGTTCTGCCTCGCACTCCTCGCTTGCAACGGCCAGCGCTGTCGCACTCGCAGGGCGCATTTTTCTCAGCGCGATTTTCATCCTTTCTGGCGTATCCAAACTAAGTGCGCCGGCCATGACGATCGGCTACATCAATGCTGCCGGTTTGCCGTTTCCCACTCTGGCGTTGGCGCTGGCCGTGCTGGTGGAACTGGCGGGTGGCGTAGCGCTGATTGCCGGCTATCGCACCCGCACTGTCGCTGCAGGGTTGGCACTTTTCAGTGTCCTTACTGCAGCGATCTTCCACAGTGCCCTGGCCGACCAGAATCAGTTCATTCACTTCTTCAAGAACATCGCGATGGCCGGTGGCTTGCTGCAGATCGTCGCCTATGGCGCAGGCCGCTTCAGCTTCGACGCGCGTCGCCAGTAACCGAAGCGCGGCGCCACACGCCCAGACATATCATTACTTACAGGCGGAACTACTTATGAAAGCTATCCAGGTTGCACAGTACGGCCAGATTGAAGGGCTGGCGCTTCGGCAATTACCAGATCTGCTGCCCAGCGATGATCAGGTTCTGATCAACGTAGCCGGCAGCGGAATCAATCCGATCGACTGGAAGATCCTCTCCGGGGCCATGCAGCAGTTCATCCCGCTGCCATTGCCTTATACACCCGGAGTCGAGGTTGCCGGCACCGTTGCAGCAGTCGGGAAGAACGTTCGCGAATACAGGGTGGGTGATGAGGTGTTCGGCTTCATAGGGATAGTCGGCGGCTATGCGACCCAGGTTCTGACAACCACCGACAGGCTTGCACATAAGCCCGCCAGTCTTCCGCACCTCCATGCCGGTGGTGTTCCTGCCGCAGCGCTCACAGCATGGCAAGCACTGCATGAACAGGCCAACCTTCAACCCGGCCAGAAAATACTGATTCATGGTGCTGCGGGGGGAGTCGGCAGCTTCGCCATCCAGCTAGCACGCCTGGCCGGCGCATACGTACTGGCAACGGGTTCGGCCAGAAACCGGGAATATCTCGAGTCACTCGGTGCCCAGCAATTCATCGACTACACCGCGCAACAGTTCGAAGACCTGGCTAAAGATGTCGACGTGGTGCTCGACCTGGTTGGCGGAGAAACCCAAGCCCGGTCCTGGACAGTAATCAAACGAGGCGGGGTACTTGTGTCACTCGTCAGCGCACCCGACCCGCAGATAGCTGCCGAACACGGCGTCGCTGGCAAGCATTTCGCTACCCGCTCGGACGGGCACCAGTTAGCGCAGATCGCGGAATTGTTCGCTGACCAGAAGCTTCAGATCGAGGTTGAGGTCGTTCCGCTCTCCAACGCGGCGCAAGCTCTGGCGATGAGCCGGAGAGGGCATACCCGCGGCAAGCTGGTTTTGGATGTGCATCGTTGACCGCACCAACCATGCCCTGTGCTCGAGTCAAAGTGTCTGCAGGAACGCGGCGCAGGAATGAGCAAACTCCACGCAGGAAATAAATAACGACCGTACGACCGCGGCCTTAATCTGAGCCCATGCAGCAAGCGAACCTGCTTCTGCCGCCGGCCATCAGAGCGACCGCGCCTGCACTATTCAGGAATCAACGTCACGCTTTGCACTGACAACCGGCAACGAATCCATCGCCAATTACGGAGACGCTGTCATGAACCAAGTCAACCACATGATGATTGGAATCGCCTTGTCTGTACTGAGCGCAAGTTCGATGGCGCTGCCCGCCAAGGAGATCGGCATTTGGTAGCAGTCTTGCCAACACACCATGGCGCCACTGGTGGCTGAGGATGGTGCCGACCGGCTCAATGATCGTCGGGTGGCAGAGGGAGGTGCCGATCGCCTCATTGATCGTCGGGTGGCAGAGGGAGGTGCTGATCGCCTCATTGAACGTCGTGTGGCTGAGGATGGTTCGGACCGTCTCAATGCTGGCCAAATGGCTGAAAATGATGCGGTTCATTCCCGCTATGTCTGATGCTCATGAGCTATCCTCCCACGAAGCCCGGCGACGCCGGGCTTTTTGCATTTGAATGTGCTCACTGAAGCCTCTACCCAAATTACTGCAAACCCACCTATCCTCTGCAATCAGCACAGCCTGACGAGAGGTAATGGTGGTGATTGAACGGGATGAAGAGCTGACCCGCCTCAGGGCCGAGCTGGCATCGACCATGCAGCGTTTCGCTCCGACCTATGGCGTGTACCCGACAGCGATCGATCCGCTGCACTTCATCCGCAGCGACTCGCCAACCGATGTCATCCACACGGTTCATAAACCTGGGTTATGCGTAATTGTGCAAGGCCGCAAACAGGTCCAGCTGTGGGATGAGAGTTATACCTACGATCCATTGAACTACCTGGTCGTCTCTGTGACGCTGCCTCTGGCCGGGCAAGTGACTGAGGCATCGGCGGAGCTGCCCTATTTCTGTATCCGCCTGGATATCGACCCGGCGGAAATCGCTCAGCTGATCGCAGACGTCAGCCCGATCGGCGTGCCGGGGCAACCGCCCCACCGCGGACTGTTCCTGGACAAGATCGATGCCTCGTTGCTGGAGGCCATGTTGCGACTGGTGCGTCTGCTGGATACGCCATCGGACATCCCGGCATTGGCACCGCTGGCCCTGAGGGAAATTTTCTACCGGCTGCTCAAAGGCCAGCAGGGTCAGCGTTTGCACGAGATAGCCATTGCCGACAGCCAGACCCACCGTGTCACCCGGGCGATCGAATGGCTGAACAGTAACTATGCGCAGCCGTTGCGCATCGATGAGCTCGCCAGTTACGTCAATTTGAGCAACCCCACGCTTCATCATCGGTTCAAGGCGGTCACCGCCATGAGCCCCTTGCAGTACCAGAAACAACTGCGCCTGCAGCATGCGCGCAGGTTGATGATCTCGGAGGGGCTTGATGTATCTACGGCCGGGTTCAAGGTGGGGTACGAAAGCCCGTCACAGTTCAGCAGGGAGTACAGCCGGATGTTCGGGGCGCCACCAAGCCGGGATATCGCGAAGCTCCGGTCTCTCGGGTGAGGTGCGGCTTGAGGCCGGTACATCAGCGAGGCGCAGGGTGGTTGGGCTTGCGCTCATCGCGTCTGGCTTGCCGGGCCTCGGCGCGTACCACCAGGCAGATGCCGACCGCCGATAGCGCCATCCCCGCTGCCATCGGCCAGGACAATGGCTCATCGAACATCGCCCAGGCCCAGAGCAGGGTGATCGGTGGGCTGAGGTACAGCACGCTGGCGACGCGGGTGGCCGAGGACCTGCGCAGGCAGACCCAGTACAACCCATAGCCGCCCAGCGTCGACAGGACTGCGGTCCACGACACGCTCAGGGCAAAGCCTGCGCTGGCAACCGGTGCCAGGCTACGTTGGCTGCCTTCGATGGCGGCGAAGGCGAAACTGGAGACGAAACACTGCAGCCAGAGGTTGGGCAACAGGCCCATGGCCTGCACCTTGCTGCGTTTCTGCCACAACGTGGCGACTGCCAGCGAGCACATGCCGGCCACGGGCAGGCCATAGGCCCACACCGGTGCCGTGCCCAGTATCAGCGCATCGTGGGTCACCCACAGCACCCCCAGCAGCCCGACGACCAGGCCGGCCCACACCTGCAGCGGCAGGCGCTCGCCCAGTACCAGCGCTGCGAGCAGCGCCATGCCCAGCGGCAACAGGTCGGCGCATAACGCGGCAAGGCCGGCGGGCACACCCAGGGCAATGCCCTGCGTCACGCCGGTGAGGTAGCCAGCCATGGCCAGCAGGCCGATGCCCGCGTGGCTCAGCAGCACGGCAAAAGGCGTATGGCGCAGGGCGCGACAGACGAACGGGAACAACAGCAGGCTCACCACCAGGCAGCGCCAGAACACCACCAGCAGGGCGGGGGCATGATCGATGGAAAAGCGTGCACCGATAAACCCGGAACTCCAGGTCAGCAACAGCGCGGCTTCAAGCAAGGGCAGCGGCAAGGTTCGCTGCCAGGGGCGACGGGTTGGCGTGGCGGACGGGGTCGGCAGGTGCTGGTTCATACCCCGACACTACGAAATCGGCGTAATCTGTTAAATCAAAATTAAATGCAGCAGTTCTTTACGGATATTGAACCATGGCGACCACGCTCGATATCGACCTCCTGCGTACCTTCCATGCCGTGGTGCGCATTGGCAAATTCAGCGCTGCGGCCGAGCAGCTGCATAAAAGCCCGGCGGCTGTCAGCGTTCATATTCAACGCCTGGAGGCCGTCGCCGGCGGCAGGTTGCTCAATCGCGACAACCAGTCCATATCGTTGACGGCCCTGGGCCGGCGGCTGCTAAATTCGACTGCCGAGCTGTTACGCACCCACGATCAGGTGCTGGCAGAGCTGCACGGGCCGGATCTGGCCGGGCGTATCACGCTCGGTGTCCCTGACGAATACGCGGCTCATGTGATTCGCGATATCTTGCCGATGTTCAGCGCTGCCTGGCCGAATGTGGTGCTCGAACTCAGGACCGGGCCGAGCCATGCCCTGAGGGAGCTGGTGCAGCGCGGCAAATTGCAGGCAGCAGTGGTCGCCCAGGCCGAAGGCACGCTCGGGCCCGATGCCGAGCGACTGCTGTCGACCACGCCGGTCTGGGTCGGGCCAATGAACGCGGCGGCGGTTCTGCGCGACCCGTTGCCGCTGGCTGCCCATGCCCTGCAATGCCCCTACCGTGAGGCCATGGTCGAATCACTCAAGGCCTCGGGACTTCGCTCGCGCATCATCCTTGAAAGCCATTCCAACCAGGCCGTCAAAGCCTGTGTGGAGGCCGGCTTGGCCATCAGTGTGATCGACCGGGCCAAGGTCACCGAGCGTATGCAGATTCTTGAAGGGCTGCCGGCCATTCCCGACCACGACATCCTCTTCGTGCGCAGCCCGGCATCGGGCGGGGATGCCGCCGTGACTTTGCTGGCGCGGGCGATGCGGCAATCGTTTCGGTTGTAGGCGAGAGGCGCGTGTTCAACCCCCGGCTTCCCCGCGGGTGTTCAATCGTCTTACAGGGGGGCGCGCGAGCAAGGCCGTCGGGGTGACCGATCGATGCTCAGGACGTACTGGGTTTTTTTTCGAATGCGGCCTCCAGTGCCTGCTCGATCTCGGCAAGCCTGAATTCGGCGCCTGCCCCCACGACCGCAGTCTGGGTGGAGCAATTCACCATAAGCTCCAGTGTCGCCGGAAGGTGATCGCCCGGAAATTTTCGGAGCACGAAATGAACCGTCGCATCACTGCGCCAGGTGGCCTGATCCATGGACCAATGCGGGTTGGTGAATGCAAAAATGACCGCCTGGGTGTGCGTATCAAAGAGGGAGGGCACATACACCCATTGGCTGTTGCGCGCTTCCCAGGCGGCGACCCTGACCGCGAACCTGCCGGCTGGGGCGGTGATCGTTTCTATTTCTTCCATTTACCATAGCTCTTACGGCGGGTTGTTCACGAGAGCCATTCGGGCGGCGCCTGGAGGCAGGCTGCAGCAATTTGCCTGCAATGGATAGCGAAGCCGTAAAATCGCTGGCCTTTTCTTTGCGTCTGTTCGCTATCGACCCATATCGGCCTTTCGTGGAGGGCAGAAAATGGCCATCAGCAGCCATTTAACGTGCCCACAAAACCAAGCGGCGGTTCAAAACTCGACGCGAGAATTTACCTGGCGCTAAATATCATCTGATTCGTTGCGCTTGTAGATTGCATGATTGGATGAATTTTTCCTAACGAACACAAGCCCAAATGCCTCTTGGTTCGCTCGCACGTATCGGCCCAAACCTAGTCGTGATTCACGGTTCAGGACCTGCCAGGTGTCGTGTCCTATAACCTGCTGAATGTTGAATTCGAAACCCATCGGCAAGGCTTTAACCTTGTCCTTGAGCATCGCAGCCGCAGCCTCGAATGGTGTCAACTCCGTTAAAACACAGGTGCTCAGTGCCTGTACGACTGCCTGCGCGGGGTCAGCTTGCTCTCGCGCCCATTTTTCCAGAGCGCCGGTCAGTTCCAGTTGGATTTGTAGAGTCATGGTTACACCGGGGTATCTTCGCGCCGGCGGTACATCGAGCGAGTACCTTGATGCTTGTCGAACTCCAACGAAAAATACTCCAGGTTTAGGGCTACATGCTTGCCGAACATATTGCCATTGCCGTCCAGGCGCTCCCAGATTTCTTCGCCGACAAGCTTACGCACGTGGCTGACCTGATCCTTTTGCAGCAAGCGAGCATTCATACGCAGCGCCGCTTCAGCCAAAAACCAGGCCTGGAAGTGGGCATCAGCGGGGCTAGGTACGTGGCGATTATCCATAGGTGCATATCCTCGTTGTTGACGTCTCGGATTTTGCTCATCTAAGGCTTCTGTGTCAATCATAGAATTCTTAGGCCTCTAAGAAGAGTGAGCGTAAGCAACCATGATCACTGCAGGTGCTGTCTGATCGCCTGGGCCGCCTGGTCCATCGCACTGCGGGTAGCGGGCACCTGGCCGAGCACGTTGAGCAGGCCGAAGTCGTGGATCATGCCGTTGTAACGTACGGCGGTCACCGGGACACCGGCAGCGCCCAGCTTGCGCGCGTAGGCTTCGCCTTCGTCGCGCAGCACGTCCATCTCGGCAGTCTGGACCAGCGCGGGTGGCAGGCCTTTCAACTGCTCCAGGCTGGCGCGCAGCGGCGAGGCATGGATGTCGTCACGCTGCCTGGGGTCGTTGGTATAACTGTCCCAGAACCACTGCATCATGTTGCGGGTCAGGAAATGGCCCTCGGCGAACTGGTTGTACGAGCCGTTGTTGAAGTTGGCGTCGGTTACCGGCCACAGCAGGGCCTGGAAGCGCAGCTTCGGCGTGCCGGCCTCCTTGGCCTTGAGCGCGACAACCGCTGCCATGTTGCCACCAACGCTGTTGCCTACCACCGCCAAACGGCTGCCATCGACACCAATCTGCTTGCCGTTTTCGGCAACCCAGCGGGTGGCGGCGTAGGCCTGGTTGATGGCGGTGGGGAACTTCGCTTCCGGCGACGGGGTGTAGTCGACGTACACCGCCGCCGCACCGGAGCCAAGCACCAGGTCGTGAATCAGGCGTTCGTGGGTCGGGTAGTCACCCAGCACCCAGCCACCGCCATGGAAGAACATGAACACCGGCAACTCGCCTTTCATCCCCTGTGGGCGTACCACGCGGATCTCCAGGGCCTGGCCGTCGACCGCAATAGTGCGGCGCTCGACCTGGATGCCGGAAACGTCCACCTTCACGCTGGCCTGGGCGCCAGTGAGCACGGCACGCGCGTCTTTCGGCGCCAGGGTTTCCAGCGGTTTGCCGCCACCGGCTTCAAGGGCCTGAAGGAAAGCCTGGGTAGTGCTTTCCACACCGGGGCTACCGGCGGCGAAGGCGCTGTTGACGGCAAGCGCGAGCAAGCCGGCGGCGAGGGGGCGGGAGAGTTTCATGGTCAAGCTCCTGGGGCACTGGGTAGGGTGGTCAGTTCTGGTTGGTGGAGGTGGTCGGGCGCAGGTAGCTGACCTTCTGCAGCTTGCCGTCGCTGTCGCGGTAGGTCAGGGTGGCGGTGCTGGCGTGCCCGCTGGCGTTGGCCGGGGCGTCCACGGCGATCACCTTGGCGATGTCCAGGTGGTCGCCGTACTGGTACGACGAGGCGGTCTGGGCGAAGGCACCGAAGCTGGCGCCGAAGGTCAAGCTGGCGATGGTGAGTGCTTTGCTGAAGTTCATGGTCATGCTCCGTTAGCTGGGGTAGTGGAATCAGCGGGTGCTTGCTGGTTGGTTTGTATGTTGCGCGATAATATTTAGCGCGCAAAATATATTTCTGTAATGACGTTGATTGAAACGCTGCATCAGCCCCGCCATCGCCGCTGAGCGGCGACGTCGGGGTGGTCTGGCTAGCGTGCTGTCGGCGGGAAGTCGATATCGGTAAGGGCAATGTTGTTCAGGTAGTTCGTGAGGGTTAACAGCGCCACCTGCGCCACCACCTCGACGATCTTGCCGTCGTCGATACCCGACGCACGGGCGGCTGCAATCTGCTGGTCGGTCAGCTGACCGCGGCTTTCGGTGACCTGGCGCGCCAGTGCGGCAACGGCGCTGAGCGTGCCGCTGCGGGCCTGGCTGATAGCCTCATCGCTCAAGCCGGCTTTGCCAGCGAAGAAAGCGTGCGCGGCCAGGCAGTAGTCACAACCGTTCACGTCCGAAGCAGCGAGGGCCACCACTTCGCGTTCAGCGGCGCTCAGCGAAGTTTTGCCCAGGGCTTGGGCAAGGCCCAGGTAACCGTTCAATGCAGCAGGGGAGTGGGCCAAGGTCCTGAAGGCGTTGGGGATGAAGCCGAGGCCCTTCTGAATACCTTCCAGAGAGGTGCGCGAGCCAGCAGGTGCCTGGTCCAGCGAGAGGGCAGCGATACGAGTCATGGTCATTCTCCAAGGGTTGATTAACGGGCTTGTCGATCAAGCTTGGAGTCAATGTTAGGGAGCCAGGCTTTCCTTTCGGATGCAGATCATCGAAATTATGCAACAGATCGTCTAAACCCGAGCGCGCCATGGACCGATTGTCGACTTTACTCAAACACTTCAACCTGCATGCCGCCACGTTTCACCAGGGCGGGTTCTGCGGCACGAGCGACCTTGATGGGCAACAGCGGGTGGGGTACGCCCACCTGCTGCGTTCCGGCCGCCTCGCCTTCAGGGACAAGCGTGGGCAGGTGGTGGAGCTGAACGAACCGAGCCTGATCCTGGCGGTGCGCCCGCAGGTACACCGGCTGGTGGCGACCGAAGCCGATGAGGCGGAGCTGGTTTGTGCCACCTTGCACTTCGAGGGCGGTGCCAACAACCCGCTGACCTTGGCCTTGCCGGATTTCATCATCAAGCCGCTAAGCGAATTGCCTGGGCTCACGGGTACCCTCGACTGGCTGTTTACCGAAGCCTTCGGCGACGAATGTGGCCGCGATGTCATTCTCAATCGCCTGTTCGAGCTGATGGTGATCCAGCTGCTTCGCCACCTCGTCGCCAACCGCAGCATTGCCTCGGGAATGATGGCCGGGCTGGCCGACGCCCAGCTCGCGCGCGCACTGGTCGCCATCCACAGCGAACCACAGCACAACTGGTCGGTGGCGCAGATGGCTGATCGTTCGGGCATGTCGAGGGCCAGCTTTGCCGCGCACTTTCGCCACACCGTGGGCATGACGCCGGCGGACTACCTGGCCAACTGGCGCATCAGCCTGGCCCAGAAGCGCCTGCGCGAGGGGCGCCCGATTGCGCTGATTGCCGATGAGGTGGGCTACGAAAGCCCGTCGGCCTTGGCCCGGACGTTCCGGCGCAAAGTTGGCGCTAGCCCGAAGGCCTGGCTGAAGCAGAGTTCGGCATAGGGCCACGGGCGCCTACAGGTGCTCCCGCAGATAATCGATGAACGCCTTGGTGCGGGCGGAGCGCCGTCGCTCGGGGCTGAACACGGCGCTGACAGGCAGTGCGGTGGCCTGGTAATCGTCAAGCACACTACGCACGCTGCCGTGCGCGACATCAGCTGCGAACAGCCATTCGGGCGACAGGGAAATGCCCAGGCTGCCGAGCACCATTTCGCGGATGGCCTCGCTGCTGTTGCTGGTGACATTCCCTTTGATGGCAACCTCGAGCGCATGCTCGCCGTGGGTGAACTGCCAGTTGTCATAGTGCGTCAGCAGGGTGAAACCGATGCAGTTGTGGCCTGCCAGTTCGGCGGGCTGGCGTGGCTGCCCGTAGCGCTCCAGGTAAGCCGGCGCAGCGTAGACCCGGCGCACGCTGCTGCCCAGGGGCACGGCCACCAGCCCGTCGTTTTTCAGCACCCCGATGCGGATGGCGACGTCGATGTTTTCCGTCAGCAGGTCTTCGTTATGATCGTTCAGCCGCAGGTCTATCCGCACTTCAGGGTAGCGCTGCAGGAAGCTGCCAATCAGCGGTGCTATGCATAACCGCCCGTAGCTCACCGGCGCGGCGATCCGCAGCGGGCCTGCAATCTGCTCCTGGCCACTGGCAAAGCTGCGCGTGGCGGATTCCAGCTGGCCGAGAATCTCCTGGCAGTGGCGGTAGAACCGCTGCCCCTGGTCGGTGAGGGCCAACTGCCGGGTACTGCGGGCGAATACCGGCCCGCCCAGGTAGCGCTCCAGGGCGCGGACCTGCTTGCTCACCGCAGGCTGCCCGATGTCGAGTTCACGAGCGACCGCTGAAAACGACCCACGCTCCACCACACGTACGAAGACGCGCATGCTGTCGAACAGATCCATTGCCATCTGGCCCCTTTGCGGAATAAGTCCTATGCCAATCTAGTGTCTTATCGGAATGAACGTAGCGGCGCAACCTGTAGGCGTCCACTCAATCGAGGTGCCCGTCATGAAACAAACCATGCTCGCCGCTATCGCAGAATCCGCCCAAGCCCCGCTGGCTGTGCGCGACATTGACCGCCCGAATCCCGCGAAGGGGCAGGTGCTGGTCCGGGTCCACGCCGCAGGCGTCAACCCACTCGATACCAAGATCGCCACCGGCGCAGGCGCGCATGCTCGCCAGCCGCTGCCGGCGGTACTCGGCCTGGACCTGGCCGGCACGGTCGTCGAACTGGGCGAGGCGGTCGAAGGGTTTGTCGTCGGTCAGGCAGTGTTTGGCATGGCCGGTGGCATTGGTGGGGCCCAGGGCACCATGGCCGAGTACATTGCGGTGGATGCCAGGCTGATCGCAGCCAAGCCGGATGCACTCGCCATGAGTGAGGCGGCAGCGTTGCCGCTGGTATTCATCACGGCGTGGGAAGGGCTGGTCGATCGCGCCAATGTCCGTCCTGGCCAGCGCGTGCTGATTCACGGTGGGGCAGGTGGGGTCGGCCAGGTGGCGGTGCAGTTGGCCAAGGCCCGCGGCGCCGACGTCTATGCCTCCGGTTCGGCGGCCAGTCTCGACTTCATTCGCTCCCTCGGCGCCACGGCAATCGATTACCGGGCGCAGAGCGTAGAAGCCTATGTCGAGCAGTATACGGCCGGGGAGGGGTTCGACATCGTCTATGACACCGTGGGCGGCAGCACCCTGGATGCTTCCTTCATGGCGGTCAAGCCTTATACCGGCCACGTGCTCAGTTGCCTCGGTTGGGGCCAGCACAGCCTCGCGCCGCTATCGTTCAGAAGCGCCACCTATTCAGGCGTGTTCACTTTGACACCGTTGCTTACCGGCCAGGGGCGCGAACACCACGGGGCTATCCTGCGCGAAGCGGCTGCGTTGGCAGATGCCGGGCAATTGCAGGTGCGGGTCGACCCGCGGCAGTTCGCCCTGGCAGATGTCAACGAAGCGTTTCGCCAGGTCGCGCAAGGTCGTGGTACGGGCAAGACGGTGATCCGCTTGTCGGGCGACTAGGTACCGCGGCAGGGCAGACGACTTGGTGCAACCCGGTCGCTTCTCGTATCATCGGCGCATTCGCCTGTGGATCGGAACCTGTGCAATCACTCACTGGAAAACTTCAGCCTGCTTCGGCAACCCCTGCCAAGTGGGACGCAGGCGAGGCCGTCAGCCAGCTGTCGTGGGACGACCTACGCATCATCAAGACCCTCAGTGAGTGTGGCAATCGTGCCGCCACGGCCAAGAAGCTCGGGGTGAATGTGTCCACCGTTTCGCGGCGCATTGCCCAGGTCGAGCGCACCCTGGGTATCGCTCTGTTCGATCATCGCAAGTCGGGCTACCTGCTCACGGCCGAAGGTGCCGAGTTGCGGGCGCTGGCCGAGCGTGTGGAGCTGGACATCGTCAGCGTCACGCGGCGTGTTTCACGTGCCGGCCAGGGCCCCCTCGGCAAGCTGCGGATCACCACCAGCGACTCGCTGCTGCTGTACTTCCTCACCCCGATCATCGCCGAGTTCAAGGCGCTGAACGAGGGCATCACCCTGGAGGTACTGGTCGGCAACCAGACATTGAGCCTGGCCCGGGACGAGTCGGATATCGCCATCCGGGCGACGCGCAAACCTGCCGACAGCCTGGTCGGCCGCAAACTGGCCAATATCGCCTGGGCGCCGTACTGCTGTGCTGGTCAGGCGGTTACTGCAGCCCTTTTCGAAGGTGAGCAGCCATGGGTCTCGTATGCTGGCGCGCTGTGCGGTTTGCGGGCGACAAGTTACGTCGAGAACCGGGTCGCCCCCGAGCGCATCGTGTACCGCACCGATTCCGTCGCCGCTGCGAGCGCGGCCATCGCGGCAGGGCTTGGCTTCGGTTTTCTCCCATGCATGCTGGGTGACATCACGCCGGGGTTGGTGCGTGCCGGCCCGGTGCTGCCCGAGCTGCAGGATGAACTGTGGCTGTTGACTCACCAGGACATTCGCAAGTCGTGGCGAGTCAAAGCCTTCATGACTTTCTGTGCCGCCGCCGTGGCCGAGCAGAAGCCCTTGGTCGAAGGGCACCTGCCGGCCAGCTGACAGCAAACCGGGCAAGCTAATGCGCCGATGCACCAGCGCCAATCACAGCCTTGCAGGCGATTTCGATCAGTTGCGGGCGCTGGGCCAGCCTGGAAACACCAATGATGTTGCTTGCGCACTGGGGCCGCTCGGTGCCGTATGCCGCCTTGCGCACCTTGCCGACGACGGCGAAGGCCGCGTCCATGTCCAGCACGTAGAGCGTCTCCTCGACCACATCCTGCAAGGTTGCGCCATACAGCGCGAGCAGCTTGGCAATGTTGGCGTAGGCGACCCGCATCTGCTCGCCCATCGATGAAAAGTCACTGGGCTTGCCGTCGGCATCCAGCGGCGCCGGGGCGACCAGGTTGCCGTCCTCGTCATGGTTGAACTGGCCAGACACATGGATCTCGTTACCGACCCGGCGTGCTTGCGGATAGCCATAGGCATCCTCCCAGGGAACGCCCCAGTAAGCGGTGTCTTTGTTCAGTGGCTGTGTGGCTGGCATGTACGTTCCCCTACAGATGAGCGGGCCGGATTGACCCGCATGGACAGGCGAATGCTAGCAGCACATCCTCATGCCTGATGGCGCAAAAAAGAGCTTCCATGAGCGCAAAAGTGCGCCACCGATGCCTGCCGGGTTTCGCTATCTTGTGCTCGACCTCAAGCGGCGACGACGCCGAGGCATGCACCACGAACGGTGCGACCGACCATCATCCAGCGGAGAGGAAACAACCATGCGCAGCCCTAAAACCGAAGTTCTGACCCCTTTCAACAGCCAGCTGATCTTCATCGACCAGCAGCCGCAGATGGCCTTCGGCGTGCAGAGCATTGACCGCCAGACGCTGAAGAACAACACCGTGGCCCTGGCCAAGGCTGCGAAGATCTTCGACGTGCCCACCACCATCACCACGGTCGAGACCGAAAGTTTCTCGGGGCACACCTACCCGGAACTGCTCGCCGTGTTCCCGGACGCTCCGCTGCTGGAACGCACCTCGATGAACTCCTGGGATGACCAGAAGGTGCGTGACGCGCTCAAGCACAACGGCCGCAACAAGGTGATCGTTTCCGGCCTGTGGACTGAGGTGTGCAACACCACCTTCGCCCTGTCGGCAATGCACGATGCCGGTTATGAAATCTACATGGTGGCGGATGCCTCCGGTGGCACCAGCAAGGACGCCCACGATTACGCCATGCAGCGGATGATCCAGGCGGGCGTGGTGCCGGTGACCTGGCAGCAGGTGCTGCTGGAATGGCAGCGCGACTGGAAGAACCGGGCCACCTACGATGCCGTGATGGCGCTGGTGAAAGAACATTCCGGCGCCTACGGCATGGGCGTCGACTACGCCTACACCATGGTGCACAAGGCGCCTGAGCGTGTTCAGCATGGCCCGACCCTGGCACCGGTCGCGGCAGCTGTCTGAACCGTTACCGCTAGCCCCTGCAACGGGGCTGGCGATGGATGCAAGGGTGCGCCGCAGCAGGCGCACCCGGTTACCGTGTGAATGGGTGAGAACATGGATAAATCCACCGTGCCGGCCACTGCGCCGGTTCCAACGGCGCCGCTCGGCGCCTGGCAGGTAGAAGCCGCCAAGCAACTCATGCTGGAAAAGCTCGACACCGGCATTTCGGTAGCCGAAGTCGCCGAAGCATGCGCATTGTCCCGCAGCCACTTTTCGCGCATGTTCAAGCAACGTACCCGCATGCCCCCGCAGCAATGGCTGCGCGAGCAGCGGGTCATGAAGAGCAAGGCATTGCTGGAAACGTCCACCATGCTGCTCGTGGACATCGCACTGACGTGCGGCTTCTACGATCAATCCCACTTCTGTCGGACCTTCTTCAAAACCGAAGGCATGACGCCGCAAAGGTGGCAGCAACAGGCGTTCGGGAGTCATCGTCGGCATACAGCGAAACGCACAGCCAGCTATCGACCCTGCGCACGATAGTGGCACTATGGCGCCTCACAGGAAGAGAGTCCGGTGTACGTCGCCGGATGTCATGCGCACAGGACCAAGGGAATATGGTTTCGATTCAGGTGGATGGTGATGACAAGACCGCAACGATCAGCGACTGGACTATTCGCTGGAGCGACAAGTACGCAGCCCTGGCTCTGACCTGTCATTTTCCGTCTGGAAAAAAATATATCCGCCCGCTCAGTAACTGCAGGGTTTCACCCTCCCGCGAATTGAGCAATATGCTGCTGTCCAGGCCCGGCAGCACGATCGTCAAGCCTATCGAAAAAGCCGTGATCTACGGCGAGCGATATGCCGTGGTGCACTATCCGGGTACCGACATGCCCTATGTCCACAAGATGGACGGCATCGTCTTTAGCGCGCCTACCTCGATCAGGGATACGCCGGTCTTCGCTTATTTCAGGGCCGTTGCGAGTGCCCGGCAGGCTCAAGCGCAGTCAGAGTCCGATCGTGAAATAGCCAGCAATGTGGTGACGCAACTGGGGAAACTGCCTGCCAGCGCCAGCACGGCCTTGCAAGCCTATTGCACCGGGCGTAACGGCACGCTGGCGCCAGGCCTGGGGCTGATTTATCCGTTCGGGCTGAACGAAAGCCAGTACCAGGCTGTCGAGCGGGCGTTCAGCGCGCAGATCAGCGTGATCGAAGGCCCACCGGGCACCGGCAAGACCCAGACTATCCTCAACATCCTTGCCAACATCCTGTTGCGCGGGCAGACGGTGGCGGTGCTGTCCAACAACAACGCGGCGGTGGCAAACGTCTACGAAAAGTTGGCGAAATGCGGCCTGGACTACCTGGTAGCCAAGCTTGGCAACAAGGATAACCGCGAGGCGTTTTTTGCCAACCTGCCTTCCTGGCCCTCCAGCACACCCGGGCCGGCACCGTCCCTGGAAGAAATACAGACCTTGCTGGCCCGCTTGAAGCAGCATCTGCAAGACCACAACCGGGCGGCACAACTGCAGATCGAACTGGACGAGCTGCTCATCGAGCGGCGCTACCTGCAGCAGTGGCAAGCAGAAAACGGTGTGCAGGCCACAGGCTCGTTGGACAAGTACGGGCTGACCCCGCGCAAGACGGCCGACCTCATGGCCTACCTGGCGCACCTTGGCGAGCAGCGCGTTCAGCTCAAGGACCGCATCGAGCTGCTGTTCAAATTCAGGGTCTTTCGCACCAAGCCGTTCGCCGCGGGCGAGGCGCGCATGGTCGCGTTCCATGCGCTGCAGATGCATTACTACGACCAGTCGCTGCAGGCTAAGGAAGCCGAGCTGCGGGCGTGCCGTGAGTCCTTGGCGCGTGCCAATTTCACAGCCTTGCTGGAAGCGCTGACAACAGCATCGATGCAGCATCTGAAGCAGCATCTGCAAGGCCGGGTAGCGCCGCGTGGCAGCTTCGATGCCAAAACCTACCGCAACGACTTCGATGCCTTCGTGCAGCGTTTCCCTATTCTGGGCAGCGGCACGCATTCCATCGTCAATTCGATTGCGGCGGGTGCGGTCCTCGACTACGTGATCATCGACGAAGCGTCTTTGCAGGACATCGTGCCGGGCATCCTGCCACTGGGCTGCGCCAAGAACCTGATCGTCGTCGGCGACAACCGCCAGTTGCCGCACATCCCAGTGAAACTGGGGCTTGAGGCGCCGGCCGAAGCCTACGATTGCGAGCACCACAGCCTGCTGGACTCGTGCATTGCGGTGTTTCGGGATGCACTGCCAAGGACGCTGCTGAAGGAGCATTACCGATGCCACCCCAGGATCATCCAGTTCTGCAACCAGCAGTTCTACGACAATGCACTGGTGCCAATGACCGTGGATAACGGCGAAGAGCCCCTGCGCCTGGTGCTGACTGCCAAGGGTAACCACGCACGCAAGAACACCAACCTTCGCGAGCTGGAGTCCTTGCTGAAGGTGCTCGAAGACGAGGGACAGGCTGTCGGCGTGGATGAAGGAGGGCGCGGTTATATCGCCCCGTTCCGGGCCCAGGTCAGCCTCTCCAATACGCACTTGCCGGCGGACTTCGTCAACGACACCGTGCACAAGTTCCAGGGGCGCGAGTGCGACGAGATCGTCTTCTCGACCGTGCTGGACAAGAAGCGCTACAACCAGGCGCAAAGACGCCTGGATTTCGTCGACGACCCTTGCATGATCAACGTGGCAGTGTCGCGGGCCAAGCATCGCTTCACCCTGGTGACCGGTGACGAAGTATTCACCGGCAACAATGGTCACCTCGCCGCCTTGATCCGCTATATCAGCTATTACGCGCAGGACGAGCAGATCGTGCGTGCGCCGGTGGTGTCGGCATTCGACTTGTTGTACCGCGAGTACGACCAGTCCCTGGCACGCCTGAACGCGCGTCTGCGCCCCGAGGACTCACGTTACAAGTCCGAGCAGATCGTCGCGCAGTTGCTGCGGGAAGCGTTGTCGGCCCCGGCGTGCCAGGCGTTGAAGTACCACACGCAGATCCGCCTGGATAAGCTCGCATCGCCGAGTAACCCCGCCTGGACGGAAACCCAGCGGGCGTTCATGAAGCGCGCCAGTTGCGATTTCGTGATCTATTTCAAAGTCGGCAAGGCACCGGTAGGGGTGATCGAGGTCGATGGCGGGTATCACGACCACCCTGTGCAGGCAGCGCGGGACACCATGAAGAATGAAATTCTGGCTGGAAGTGGCATTGCCATTTTGCGGCTGCGGACGGTTGAGAGTGACATCGAGCGTAAAGTGCGCGAATTCCTGGGGCAGTGGG
This sequence comes from Pseudomonas sp. Marseille-Q3773, assembly GCF_916618955.1. NCBI lineage: Bacteria > Pseudomonadati > Pseudomonadota > Gammaproteobacteria > Pseudomonadales > Pseudomonadaceae > Pseudomonas > Pseudomonas sp. Marseille-Q3773. The sequence continues at coordinate 2,187,609 of NZ_OU745390.1, read as the reverse complement.
CCAAGCCTGTTTCGGGCGCTTAAGCAGCACTGGGCCGGGGCCGCTTCGCCGGCCCCGGCCGATATCAACCCTTGCTCAGATCAACCAATGGCGTCTGTCGCACCTCGGTCTCGCGCCCACCCTGGATCTCGTTCACCTGCTGCAAGGCTTTGTCCACTGCAGCCTTGTCCGCCAGCAAGCTGTAGCGGATAAGGAACTGCCGGTGTTCCCTGGGGCCGATGGTTGGCACCAGGTTCAATGGCCGCTGGTAACGGCGGTTGTAGGAAAAACTCGTCCCCGGCTCCAGCCCCGTGACATAGCCCTGGCCTTGGGTATCGGTGTTCTTCCACAGCGAGAACACCGGCAGTGTCGCGGTATTGAAACCGACCGAGACGCCCAGGTTGCCCGCCTTGTTGTGCAACACGGTCAAGGTATCGCCCTTGGCATCGGCATACGGCACCACGTTATAGACCGTCTCGTCGTAGTCCCGGGTCGGCGCGCGGTAGGACTGCCAGGCGGGCAGGTCGCCCTTGGCCTTGTCGTTGAACGGTGACACCTGTTTCACCGGTGCGGCAAAACGCGCACCTTCTTCCAGGAACGGCGTGCTGAAGTTGCTGTGGTACAGCGCCTGGTATTCTTTCGCATAGTCGCCGTTGTTGGTCAGCGTGTCGTTGACGGTGAACGCCACGCTGCCGGGTTCGGTGACCAGTTCGGTGGCGATGGCGAAGTCGACCTTCTTGAACGCCTGTTCTTTCAGTTCGCCACGCAAGCTGATGGCGTACGGTGGTTTCTCATCGATGTGCAGGGTGACTTTGTTCGCAGGAATGTTGGCGGCGCGGCCGTGCAGGGTCAGCAATTCGCCATTGTCGATGCCGGGGTGGCCGACCCATTCGTAACCACAGCGGGTAACCAGCTCGTTGAAGCCCTCCAGCCAGCCCAGGCCATTGCGCCCGTTGAGTTCGATGAAGGACGGGTTGACCACTTCCTTGACCGGCGAGTCCCAGCCCAGGCGCACCGTGCCGACCGAGGCCTGCAGGATGTTCATGCCGCGTGTCGGCACGACCGACAGTTTCATCGTGCCGTTATCGATGTCGACGATGCTGACACCTTCCTGCCGTCCCCCGTGCAAGGTGCGCAAGGTAACGCTGAAGGGCTTGCCGGTGTTTACGCCCAGTTGCTGACTGGTGATCTGCCAGTTCTGGGCGGCCTTGTCGGTGTCGAGCAGAACGTAATCCCAGGCCATGGCGTGGGAGGTCGCGCACAGGGCGCTGAGCGCAACGAAGCGTTTGAGGGGAAACATGAGCAGCATGCCTTTCTTGGAATTGTGCCCATTTTATAGACCTACAGAAACGTTTCAGCAAGCGCGTCAAACGGCATTTTCGGCGAAGCCCTCGGCCTGGGTGCCTTCACGTTCTGCTACCGATGCAGCCTTCGCGCCTGAGCAATTCGAGGTCCTTCGGCTTCACTGTCGCCTGGTTGAGCTCGTCGCCGCTGAACCAGCGGCACTCCACGATCTCGTGCGCGGGAGAGGGCGCCATCCCGGGTGGCACGGCCATTCGATAGAGCCAGTGTTCCTCGGCATCGAATACGTGGTGGCCGAGGAATTGGGCGTCGCGCATTTCCAGGCTTGTCTCCTCGTGCAATTCACGCCGGGCCGCATCGAGCTGGGTTTCCCCGGGATCGATCTTGCCTCCGGGCAATGACCATGCGCCGGTCGCTTTGCGCACCAGCAGGACCTTGCCGGCTTGCAGGCAAATGAGAGTCGAGTGTCGTTCCTTGCTGGTCATGTTCAGTACCTCCTGCAGAGGAGGCCGCAACCGCGCGGGCAAAGTTCAAACGCAACGCCGGAAGGGCGCAGCGTGGCCGCACCCTGCCAACCGTTACAGCGCCCGTACCATCTCCCAGAACGATGCGCCCACCCCGGTAATGCTTTCCCCCGCAATCAGCCCCGCTGCGGCGGTGATCGCAAACCGCTCTGTCAGGCTCGGCCAACGGCAACTGACCAGCCAGGTGAGCACCGCGCCGAGCCCCATCATCATGCTGATCGACGCCGGCAGAATGAACGCCAGCCCCAGTGCGGCGGTACTCGGCAGCCAGCGCGCCGCCCGTTGCGGCAGCAGGCTGTCGAGGGCGCCCAGCAGCACGCCTGCCGCGCTACCGGCCACGATTGCCCAATGCAGCGTCGGCGACAGCGCCCCCAGCCCCTGGGTCAAGGTCTGGGCCACGGCCTTCCAGGTCGCCACGGCGGGTGCAGGCCATTGCGCGGTAAGCAGTTGTGCCTGCGGATCGGGAATCAGCATTCGATACACCAGCACGGCCACCACGCTGCCGATGACGATGCCAAGGCACTGCGCAATCAGTTGCCGATGCGGTGTTGCGCCGATCGCCTGGCCAACCTTGAAGTCGTTCATCAGGTCAGTGGATTGCCCGGCCGCGCCGCCGGCCGTGTTGGCGCTCATCAGGTTGATCGCCACCTGGCCCGGGGCGACCAGGCCGAAGCCGAGCTGCGACAGCTTGCCGATGGCGCCGATCGGCGCAATGCCGGTGGCACCCACCACCCGCGCGGCGACCACGGCAAGGCACATCGCCAAGGGAATGCTCAACAGCGCCATCCACCAGTCGATGTCGAACAGCAACACCTGTAGCGCTACCACCAGGCCAATCGACAACAGCAGCCCCGCAGCCGGCGTCAGGGAAAACCCCGTTTGCGTGCGAGATGCCCGAGTCAGCCCGTCACCGGGCCTTTTTCGGGGCATTTGTAACAGGCGAACCGCCAGCGATGTCAGGGTCGCGCACACCATCAGGCTGACCCCCGGCCACAGCAGCCATTCCACCAGCGCCGCGAACTGCGGGCCGCTGGAGTTCGGCGCCAGCACCACCAGCGCATGTTCGATCAGCCACGGTGCCAGCCCGCCCCAGGCCAGGGCGGCACCGAGCAACAACGTCAGGCCCACGCGGAGGCCGATGATGCCACCGAAACCGACCAGCATCAGCGAAGGGTCAAGGGTGAAGGTCAGGCGCTCGAGCACTGGCGTGGGGGCCCAGCGCGGTATCGCCCAGACGAAGCCGTCAATCCACTTCACCAGCGCCGACAGCAACGCGGCACTGCACAGTACCTTGATCCGCATCATGGCTTCGTGGCCTTGCTGGTAGATCTGTTGCAGGGTCTCCAACGTCGCCATGCCCTCCGGGAATTTCAGGCCATGGTCAGCGAGCAAGGTAGGGCGCAGGTACCAGGCGATCCAGATGCCCAGGAAACTTACCGAGAACACCCAGGCCATCATCGGCAGTGGGTCCAACTGGTGACCGGTGAGCAGGGTATAGGCAGGGATCGGCGCCACCAGCCCGCCGGAAACGATGGACGCGGCGGCCGAGGCCACGGTCTGGTTGATGTTGCTTTCGTGCAGCGTCCACGCCGGCCGCCCCTTGCCGCGTCCTGGCAGGCTCTGCCACACGGCGAAACCGACCAGCAAGGCGATGATCGACATGTTGAATGACCAGCCGATCCGCAGGCCCGCGTAGACATTCGAGGGCGTGAGCAGGATGCCCAGCGCGATGCCGGTGAGCACCGCCCGCAGGCTCAGCTCACGCTCGACGCGTGCCTGGGGTAGGGCGGTGGAAGGGGCATGTTCCATGGCAATCCTTTGTCGGTGAGGCGAGCGCGCTTTGCACAACTGAGCCGTGCTTGCCACAAAGGTTCACTGGCGCTGGCGGTGGCGCCAGCGGCTGTCCTCGCTCACCACTCGATGCGCTGGCCATCCCAGCCCCAGAAGCTGCCACTCTCGGCCGGCCCAAGCCGCCCCACCAGCTCGATCAGGCACTGAGCGGCAAACACCGGGGCGAACAGTTTGCCCTCCGGCACGTTGCCTTGAAACGGCCGCGACAGGCGCGTATCGGTGGTGCCCGGGTGCAGGGCCAGTACGGTAGCGGCCGGGTTCAGCCGTTTCAGCTCGATGCTCGCCGTGTGCAGCAACTGGTTCAGTGCCGCCTTGCTGGCACGGTAGCTGTACCAGCCGCCCAGGCGGTTGTCGCTGATCGAGCCGACCCGGGCCGAAAGTGCCGCGAACGTGGCCGGTTGCCGGCGCAGCAGCGGCAGCAGGTGCTTGAGCAACAGCATCGGCGCGAACGCATTGGTGGCGAAGCTGGCCTGCAGGCCGGCCAGGTCCAGTTGCGCCAGTGACTTTTCCGCCTTGCTGCCTTCCTGATGGAGAATGCCCAGCGTACTGATCACCAGGTGCAGGTGCTCACAGCCCTGGCCGACCTGGCGTGCCAGGGCCGCGAGTGCCTGCTCGTCGCGGGCGTCGCAATCCACCAGCGACACTCGCCCAGCGTGCTGCCTGGCCAGGGCCAGCAATGCATCGTTGCTGCTGGCCTGGCGCGACACGGCCCAGACCTGGCGCACATCGTCGCGCGCCAGCAAGGCCGCGCACAGCGCCAGCCCTATGCCCTCGCTGGCACCGCAGACCAATGCATTGGCCTGGCCCGGCAGCCCGGGAATGAGGTTCATGCGACACCTTCCAGCGGTGAGACCGGCGTCAGTACCTTGTTCGCCACACCGAACGGCACATGCACCATCGGCAAGTTGCCGGCCGACGACTGCAGATGGCTACGTTGGTCATCGAAGAACACATGCGGCTTGAGGATCGACAACACCCTGGGTTTTTCCATCCCGCCGAGGAAGAAGCATTCATCCGGCGACACGCCCCAGTTCTTCAGCGTCGTCACCACCCGCTCATGCGCTGGTGCGTTGCGTGCAGTGACGATCGCGATCCGCAGGATCCGTCTGTACGTCGGGTCTTCGACAAGTTTCTGGTCTTCCAGCATGCGGATCAGCGACAGCTTGCGGTACAGGTCTGCCAATGGCCCCGGCGTGTGCGGGGTGGCCATGTGCATGCGCTCATGCTTCTGGAATTCGTCCAGGCTGTTGTCGCGCTTGTACACGCTCTCCGCTTCGTCGTCGGCGATCACGCCGTCGAAGTCGAAGGCCACCCGCAACTCGGTGTCGATCTCGTCATCGTAGATACGTGTCGGCAGCACCCGCCCGGCCGGGTAGTTGGCATCGATGGCCTTCTGCACGTCTTCCTCGTTGGCGCTGAGAAACAGCGAGGCATTGAACGCCGGGATGTACTCGTAAGGAGAGCGACCGGACATGAACGCCGCGCGGGTGATATCCAGCTGGTAATGGTCGATCGAGCGAAACACCCGCAGGCCGGTTTCCGGCGAGTTGCGCGACAGCAACACCACTTCCACCGGCAACTGCTCGGGGAAAGCCTGGTTGATGCTCAGGAAGCGCCGAATGAACGGGAATGCCACGCCCTTGGGGAAGGGTTCGTCCAGGTTCTGCTGCTGGTGCTGGCGGTAGGCTTCGACACCTTCGGTCTGGTAGATGGCGTCCGAGACGGTGAGGTCGAACAGCGCACTCGAAGCTACGCCGATGACCAGCTTCTGTTCGATGGGGTAGGGCATGTGGCAACTCCTGGGCCTGTGCTGGAGGCAAGTGTACCCCGTGCAGTGCCAAGTCAGCGCCGCTGGCTCAACACCTCCGGGTTGACTACGTGCTTCGGCGTGCCCGCGAAAAACGCCAGTACATTGTCGAAGGCATCGCCAAAGTACAGTTCATACCCGCTCTTCTCCACATAGCCCAGATGCGGCGTGCACAGCACGCGTGGGTGGCGCAGCAGCGGGTGGGCCGGGTCCAGCACCGGCTCGTGCTCGTACACGTCGATTGCCGCCTGCCCCGGGCGCCCCGCATCCAGTGCCTGCAGCAATGCACCCGGGGCAATCAACTCGGCGCGGCTGACATTCACCAGCAGCGCGTCAGGCTTCATCAGGGCCAGGTCGTCGAAGGTGACGCGGTGACGCGTCTGTTCAGACAGGCGCAGGTTCAGGCTGAGGATATCCGCCTCGGCAAAAAACGCTTCGCGCGAAGCTGCGGCGCGGTGGCCATCGGCTTGGGCTGCGGCGCGGCTGCTGTCGCTGCCCCACACCACGACGGGCATGTCGAAGGCCTGGGCATACCGCGCCAGGCGCTGGCCGATCTTGCCGTAGCCCCAGATGCCCAGCAACTGGCCGGCCAGTGCCTGGCCAAGGTTGACCTGCCAGTGGCCCTGGCGAAAGGCATCGATGGCCGGTATCAGCTGCCGGCGGGCATTGAGGATCAGCGCCCAGGCCAGTTCGGCTGGCGCCACCGGCGAGCCGCGCCCCTCGGTCACGGCGATGCCGCGCGCGGTGCAGGCGGCCAGGTCGAGGTGGCTGGAAACCTTGCCGGTCTGGCTGATCAGCCTGAGCTGCGGCAGGCGCTCGAGCAAGGCAGCATCGATGCGCGTGCGTTCGCGGGTGAGCACCAGCGCCTCGGCGTCGGCGAGACGGGCCGCGCGTTGCTCCAGTGTGGCCGGTTCGCCTTCATGCAGGATGCGCACATCATGCCCGCTCAGCGTGCTGAAGCAATCGAGCGTGCGAATCACGTCCTGGTAGTCGTCGGGGATGACAATGCGCATGGTGGTCTGGCCCTGGCGGTAGTGTGATCGGCCGAAGATAACCCAACAAACGGCTACCGGGGGCGAGTGATGTGGTTTTCTCTGTTGGCAGGCCCAGCCCCCTGGAGCTGTTCGATGAGAAAATCGACGAACACCCGCACCCGTGCCGGCATCGCCGGGCCGCCGACGAACACCGCATGGATCGGCTCGCGATCCCCCGGGTTGTATGCCTCCAGCAACGGTACCAGGCGACCGCTGGCGAGGTCATCGGCGACGGTGAAGGTACCGATGCGGGCAACCCCGGCGCCGAGCGTGGCCAGTTGCGCCAGGGCTTCGCCACTGCTGCATTCGATGTTGCCGCTGACTTTCAGCGCAAAGACCTGCCCGTCGCGGCGGAACGGCCAGTCCGGCGCGGCACGGCGGAAGTTGAAGCGCAGGCAGTTGTGCCGGGCCAGGTCCTCCGGTACCAGGGGCGTGCCACAGCGCTGCAGGTAGCCGGGAGAGGCGACGATGACCTGGCCGGTTTCGCCAATGGCGCGGGCGCTCAACGAGCTGTCTGGCAGCGGGCCGAAGCGTAGCGCCACGTCGGCCTGGCCGCCGGGAATGTCGGCTATTTCGTCGCTGAGGGTAAGGTCGACCAGCACCTGTGGGTAGCGCGCGCTGAACGCCGCCAGCAGCGGCACCACGGTCAGCCGACCATGGCCCAGCGCTGCGCTGACCCGCAAGCGCCCGCGTGGCACGCCCTGGTCGGTAATGGCTTGTTCCACTTCGTCCAGGTCGGCCAGCACCCGCCGTGCGCCGCGCAGGTACGCCTCGCCTTCAGGGGTAAGGGTGATCGCCCGGGTGGTGCGCAGCAGCAGGCGGGTGCCCAGGCGCTGTTCGGTACGGGCCAGCATGCGGCTGACCGCCGAAGGCGTCAGGCCCAGCGCCCGCGCTGCGGCGGACAAGCTGCCCGCTTGCGCCACCTTGGCGAATATCTCCATCTCTCCGGATCGTCCCCTGAAATCCATTTGTGCCTCGTCAGCAAAGGTGGTTCGCAAAAATGCAGTCTAGTGCAGCCTGGTGCTGGATCGTAGCATTTGCAGCACAGATAAGGAGTTTGCCATGCGTATCAATCCACCTCTTGTCGCGCTCGCCATCGGTGCTTTCGGCATTGGCGTCACCGAGTTCGCCCCCATGGGCATGTTGCCCAGTATCGCCACCGACCTTGGCGTCTCGATCCCGGCGGCGGGGTTGCTGGTCAGTGCCTACGCCATCGGTGTGCTGATCGGCGCACCGCTGATGACCCTGGCCACGGTGAAAGTCCCGCGGCGTTACCTGCTGATCGGGCTGATGGCGATCTTCACCCTCGGCAACCTGCTGTCAGCCCTGGCCGACGACTACGCCAGCCTGCTGGTCGCGCGCGTGGTTACCTCGCTCAACCACGGCGCCTTCTTTGGCATCGGCTCGATCGTCGCAGCCAGCGTGGTGCCGCCCGACAAGCGCGCCGGGGCGGTAGCGGCAATGTTCATGGGCCTGACCCTGGCCACCATCGGTGGCGTGCCGCTGGCGACCTGGTTCGGTGAACTGCTCGGCTGGCGTACGGCATTCTGGGGCATCGCCGGGCTCGGCCTGGTTGCCATGAGCAGCCTCTGGTACGCGCTGCCCAACGTGCCGTCGCCCAAGGGGGACGGGGCCATGGCCGAGCTTCGCGTACTCGGGCGCGGGCCGGTGCTGGCGGCGTTGCTGCTGACCGTGGTGGGGTCCAGTGCGATGTTCACGGTGTTCACCTACATCGCGCCGATCCTGCAGCGCGAGGCGGCCGCATCCACCACGTTCGTGACCGCCATGCTGGTGCTGTTCGGCGTCGGCCTGACCTTGGGCAACGTGTGGGGCGGCAAGGCGGCGGACCGTTCGGTCGACCGTACCTTGATCGTCTCACTGGCCACCCTGATCGCCGTATTGCTGGTGTTTCCGCTGGTACTGGGCTGGCCGCTGCCGACGGCGTTGGCGATCCTGGTCTGGGGCGCTGCCAGCTTTGCCTTGGTGCCACCGCTGCAGATGCGGGTGATGGAAGCGGCCAAGGATGCGCCCAACCTGGCTTCGGCGGTGAATATCGGGGCGTTCAACCTGGGCAATGCGATCGGCGCGGCGCTGGGCGGGGCGGTCATCAATGCCGGGCTGGGTTATCCGGCGATTGCCCTGGCGGGGGCCGCGACGGCAGCGCTCGGGTTGTTGATGGTGCTGATGTTTGCCTGGCGTGGGCGTGGGCAGGCGTTGTCGGGGCGGGCAGCTGCGTAAGGCGTCGGGGCCGCTTTGCGGCCCTTCGCGGGTATCAATCGGTGTTTGTCACGGCGTACCGTTGCGGCCATGCAGGTGATAGGCCGGGCGTTCGCTCAGGCGCTCGTAGTAATCGCGCACCGCCGGCAGCTGCGGGTGCTCCAGTGGCGTTTCGAACCAGCGGTTCACCGACAGGCCGATGGGGATGTCGGCCAGGGTGAACTGGCTGCCGGCCACATAGGCACCGGTGCTTGCCAGCTGGCCCTCGAGGATGCGCATGTAGCGCGCCCAGTCCGCGCAACCGGCAGCGAGGGCCTGCGGGTCCTGGTGGGCCGGCGAGTGCCTGACCAGCGACATGAACGCGTAGCTCCAGGACCGGTTGAGGTCCGAGGCCTGCCAGTCGATCCACTGGTCGATCCTGGCTCGGGCCTGCGCCTCGCTGGGGTAGAACGCAGTGGCACCGTAACGTGTGGCCAGGTAGCGGATGATGCTGTTGGATTCCCATAGGGTGAAGTCGCCATCCTGGATCACCGGGACCATGGCGTTGGGGTTCAGCGCGAGGAATTCGGCGCTGTCCGTGGGCTGGAAGCCGGCGCCCCAGTCTTCGCGCTCGTAAGCGACCTCGAACTCGGCGCAAGCCCACAGCACTTTTCGTACATTGATCGAAGAGGCTCTGCCCAGTATCCGCAACATGCTGTTCGTCCTTGTGTGGGGGAGGTTGATGGTCCGCCACTGCCGTGGCCTGGTCAAGCGGCAGGCGCAAGCGACCGGCTCAGGCTTGCCTGGGGGGCGCGAACTTGGCACCCTTGGCCGGTTTGCAGCGTCGCTATCACACAGAAGGAAGTACGCATTGAGCTGGGACAAGGTGGGGAAACTCCTCGTAGCCGTGCTGGTCGGCCTGATGGTCCTGTTGGCCGCTTATGGGTTGCTCAGAGGCAGCCCGCGCCTTGAGGCAGCGCTGACCTACGCCTACCTCACCTATCCCAGCCAGTTCAGCGAGCGTATCAGCAAGGCCAGCGAGCAGCTCAAGTACGAGCAGTTGCAGGGGCGTATCAACGCCATCAGCCAAGGTGCGCTGAGCCACGACCAGGTCGAGCGGTTGGTCGAAATGGCCCAGGCACCCTATACCCAGTTGTTCGCCAAGCCATTCGAGGCCGGGTTGGTCGACCACCGTACCGGCCTGCTCATCGAACTGCGCAATCGTGGGGACGCGCTGGTGCGCCAGGTGAAAATCCGCCTGCCGGCGAAGGGCCTGGTGCAGGTGCGCGACGCAGCTGGCAACGACACCATCGTCGAGGCCGCTACTGCCCAGGTGGAAATCCCGGGCATAGAGCCCGGTGGCGCGTGCAAGGTATGGGTGTATTTCGATGCGGACTACACGCAGATCCGCCAGGGCGGGATCAGCATCAGCCACGCCGACGGCGAGGCTGACGTGCAGGTCTACCGCGAAGTCATCGGCTTCCCGGCCTGGGTGGCGCGTTACAGCCGCGAGCTGATGGTGCTGCTGGGTGTGCTGGCCTTCAGTGTGCTGGGCTTGGGGTATGCCTGCCTGGCGCGTCGAAACCTGCGCCAGGCGCAGCCTCTCTAGGCGCTGGCGGTGGGCTGATTTGCCCGCCGCTCAACAACCGCCATCGTGCAGCGCCAGGCTTTGCCGCAACTGCTCGAGCAGTGCCAGGCGCAGGGGCTGCGGTGCCTGGACGCGGATCGAGCCAGCGTGGGACAACAGCCAGCCCATCAGGGCACGGTTGTCGTCGACCGTGGCCACCAGCGTAGCGCCGCCGTCCGCATGCGCTGTCAGTTGCATGTCTGTCGCCAGTGGCTGCGCTTGCAGGCGCCGGGCCAGCCCGTCATCGACCCAGGCATGCAGTTCGATCTGTTCCGGGGGGGCCAGCACGTCAGGTTGCAGTTGCTGTGCATCGTCCAGGTTCAGGCCGGGTTGCCAGTACCAGCCGTACGGCATGCCTTTGCTGTTGCAGCGCAGCGGGAACAGCGCCGCGAGCTCGACCAGATCGCGCTCGACGGTGCGTTTGCTGGTGCTGTAGCCCACGCTTTTCAAGGCGGCCTGCAGCTGGGTGGAGCTCATCCCCGGGTGGCGGCCGGGTAGCAGCTTGAGCAGTTGCCACTGCCGGGCGATGGTGTGGCGGGTAGGGTGGCTGGGCAAGAGGTTCGTCCTTGAAAGCAGGCTTGCAACGTGGCCTGAATGGTGGCGTTTAGCTATCGCCAGCATACCTTTTCACCGGATCGGATCCAAGTTTTCGCGCGCCTGCACCGTTCGTCACCGCTACATCATTGCTCGCCTTGATCAACGGCAACCTGTTTACAGGGCAGAGCCATCACCCAAACGCGGCACGCTGCCAGTGCGCTTCGCCTATGATTCATCGGCGCTTGCCGGAGCACTCCATCGCCATAGTTGCCAGCCCTGGCGCAGGACGTAGGAGCGGATTTATCCGCGATGCGCCGCGCGGGCGAACTCCCCGGCCGCACCACAATCCCTAAATCCCACCCCGGCGCACATGCTTCACCAACACCTTCTCCAGCAACTCCCACATCGCTGGCTCCGTACTGAACGCCACGTTGAAGCGCATCCACCCGGTCGCCTTGGCATCGACCATGAACAGCTGCCCGGGCCCGAGCATGATGCCTTTCTCCAGCGCGTCATCCAGCAACGCCGCACTGTCCGGAATCGCCGGGTGACGGGTCCAGATGTACATGCCCTCGTCCGACTCGATGAACAACTCGAAGCCCAGCCGGTGCAGGTGCCGGCCGACTTCCTGGTGCGCCTCGGCCAGGCGCTGGCGCAGGCGCTTGAGGTGCTTGCGCCAGCGCCCGTCGATGATCGCGGCATACACCACGCGTTCCATCACCTGCGAGGTGGTCAGGCCAGAGCGCATCTTCAGGTGCAGCAGTTTCTGCATCAGTTCGGGGTTGGCCAGCAGGTAGCCGACCCGCACATTCGGCGAAATGCTCTTCGAGTAACTGCCCACGTACACCACCTGCTGCAGGTGATCGAGGCTGGCCAGGCACGGCTGCGGTTCGGCGATCATGTCGGCGTACAGGTTGTTTTCCACCAGGCGGAAGCCGTGTTGGCTAGCCAGTTGCAGCAGGCGGTGCAGTTGCGGCAGCGGGGTGCGCGAGCAGGTCGGGCTGTGCAGGTGCGGCTGGGTGAAGAATGCGGTCGGGCGATGGTGGGTGAGCAACTGCTCCAGCTGGTTCAGGTCGTAGCCGGCCGGTGTGCGTGGCACGCCGACCAGGGTCGCGCCCTGTGTACGCAGGATGCTCATCAGGTTGGGGTAGCCAGGGTCGTCCACCAGCACCACATCGCCCGGGCGTACCAGCGTGCGCGCTGCCAGGTCCAGGGCCTGGCTGGCGCCGTGGGTGAGCATCAGTTGTGCGGGGTTGGCGACGATCGACAGTTCCTGCTGCAGGTTCTGCGCCGTCAGCGCACGCAATTCCGGCAGGCCCATGGGATCGCCGTAGCCCGACAGCTCCAGCGGGCTGCCGGCCACCTGGCGCAGGCCGCGGCGCAGGCCATCTTCGTACATCCAGTCATTGGGCAGCCAGCCGCACCCCGGCTTGTACGGCAACTGGCGGATTTCGAAGATCTGCTGCAGGTACCACTCGGAGTTGAACGTTGGTCGACTGGTGTCGGCCTCGGCGTTGTGCGGGTCCAGCAGCTCGCCTGCTGCGCGGTTGACGAAAAAACCGGCATTGCCCCGGCTCACCAGCAGGCCCTGGGCGACCAGGCGGTCGTAGGCCTCGACCACGGTGAAGGTACTGACCGAGTAGGTCGCGGCAAAGGCGCGAATGGACGGGACCTTGGCGCCTGGCTTGAGGGTCTGGTTGTCGATCAACTCGCGCAGCCCGTCGATGATCTGGTTGACCAGCGGCGTCGAGGAGTCTGGATGTAATTGCAGCATTCGGGGCCTTCAGGGTGTGTAACGCCAGGCGCTGAAGCGGTGTATTGCATCGGCGCCCTATACAGTGCAGTGCGAGTTTCATGCCACTGTGCATGGTTCTCTGCGTCGGACATTTTTACATTAGGTGTCAGATATCGCCACATAAAGCATGTTCAGTTCGCCCCAGGCGTCAGCCCTGGGGCGCGTCAGCAGGCCGCCATGGAAGGCCTGCGTGTGTTCGTTACACACCATCCTGCCCGCATTAGCACTGATGTACAGGTGAGACCGCCAGCCATCGGGGTTTCACAGTTTTCCTTGGATAAAAAGAAGCACGGGGTACACAACTGATGGACGCAACATCTACAACCACCACCGCGAAAAGCGGGCACGAGAGCAAACTCAGTGCCTCGCTCAAGTCGCGCCACCTGACGATGATGTCGATCGCCGGGGTTATCGGCGGCGCCTTGTTCGTCGGCTCCGGCAGCGTGATCCACAGCGCCGGCCCAGCCGCTGTCCTGGCCTACCTGGCAGGCGGCATCCTGGTGGTACTGATCATGCGCATGCTGGGTGAAATGGCGACGTCCTCGCCGGACACCGGTTCGTTCTCCACCTACGCCGACCGCGCCATCGGCCGTTGGGCCGGTTTCACCATCGGCTGGCTGTACTGGTGGTACTGGGTCATCCTCATGGCCTGGGAAGCCTATGTGGCGGGCAAGATCCTGCATGGTTTCTTCCCCGATGTCAGCGTCAACGTGTTCGTGCTGGCCACGACCCTGTTGCTGATCACCGTCAACTTCTTCAACGTCAAGCACTACGGTGAGTTCGAGTTCTGGTTCGCCCTGATCAAGGTGATCGCGATCGTCTGCTTCCTGATCGTGTGTACCGCGGCAGTGCTGAACATCTGGCAGTTTGGTGAAGTACGCGGCATCAGCCACCTCACTGCCGAAGGCTTCATGCCCAATGGCATCACCACCGTGATCGGTGCCTTGCTCGGGGTGATGTTCGCCTTCCTCGGCGCGGAAATCGTCACCATCGCCGCAGCCGAAGCCAAGGACCCGGCCACGCAGATCGTCAAGGCGACCAACTCGGTGGTCTGGCGGGTGTGCCTGTTCTATGTCGGCTCGATCTTCCTGATCGTCTGCCTGGTACCGTGGAACGACCCGCAGCTGGGCGTTTCCGGTTATGGCGCCTATCGCCGTACCCTGGAACTGCTGGGCGTGCCGTATGCCGAGTTGCTGATGAACTTCGTCGTGCTGACTTCGGTGAGCAGCTGCCTGATCTCCGGCCACTACACCGCTTCGCGCATGCTGTTCTCTCTGGCCCAGCGTGGCGACGCACCGTCGTTCTTCAAGATCACCCGCGCCGGTACCGGTGTACCGGTGTACGCGATCATGGGTTCGTGCGTTGTGGCCATCGTCTGCGCCCTGATCAACTTCAGCGAGACCCTGCGCCCGAAGGACGTGCTCGAAACCCTGATGAACACCACCGGCATGATCGCCCTGCTGGTGTACCTGGTGATCGCCTTCTCGCAGCTGCGCATGCGCCGCAAGCTGATCGCCGACGGCAAGGAAGTACGCCTGAAGATGTGGCTGTTCCCGTGGCTGACCTACCTGGTGATCGCCTTCATCGTTGCCGCCCTGGTGACCATGGCCTTCATGCCTGACTACCAGATTCTGGTCATTTCCACCGGCATCGCTGCGGCGATCGTGGTGGTGATGGGCGTGGTGCACCAGATCCGTTCTGGCAAGCAGCACTAAGCGTCATTCGCTTCGCGAAACGGCTGGCTCCCTTGGGGACCCGGCCGTTTCGCGTTGTTGGGCAGGGTATTTTTCCGCTGGCATGTGAAAGCGCTGGTTCATCCAGGGCGAGCCGAGCAGGGCGGCGGTGGCAATCAGGGCCAGGATGGCAAGGGCCAGATAAGTCTTCATGCGCATGCAAGGAATGACCTGGAAGCGGGCCAGCCAGTTCCGCTCGCCCGCAGATCGCAATATGCTGCCCCCATCACCCGCCAGAAGGAGTTGCCCATGGCCTGGTCTGCCAACCAGTATTCCCTGTTCGAAGACGAGCGTACCCGCGCCGTGCGCGACCTGCTTGGTGCCGTGCCGCCACGCCCGGTGCGTCACGCTACCGACCTGGGCTGCGGCCCTGGCAATTCCACCGAGGTGCTGCTGCAACGTTACCCGGACGCCCAGGTGACCGCGCTGGACAGCGACCCGGACATGATCGACAAGGCCCGCGAACGCAAGCGGCTGTGCATCCCCCGGGTGCGCACGCTGGTTGCCGATATCGCCGGCTGGTCCGCCGCCGAGCCGCAGGACCTGATCCTGGCCAATGCTTCGCTGCAATGGCTCCCTGATCATGCCTCACTGTACCCCCACCTGGTACGCCAGCTGAGCGAAGGCGCCAGCCTGGCGGTGCAGACTCCGGACAACCTGGACGAACCGGCCCACCGGCAATTGCGCGAGATCGCCAGCCAAGGCCCCTGGGCAGCCAAATTTGCCGATTTCCAGCTGCCGCCGCGGCACAACGCGGCGTTCTACTACGACCTGCTCAGCCCGTTGTGCGCGCGGGTGGATGTATGGCGCACCACCTATCACCACCCACTGATGGGCGGCGCCGAAGCGGTGGTGGAGTGGTTCAAGGGTTCGGCGCTGCGGCCGTATCTGGCCAGGCTCGACGCGCAGGAGCAGGCTGACTTCCTGCAGATGTACCTGCAGGCCATGCAGCGCGACTACCCGCCCGCCACCGATGGCAAGGTGCTGCTGCCGTTCCCGCGCTTGTTCGTGGTTGCTACCCGCTAGGGCGGCGCCAGCGCCAGGCCACGTAGCTGTAGATACCGAAGTTGAGCATCAGCACGACACTGTCCAGTACCAGCTGCACAGAGGGTGTCAGCCCGGCGGGGTAGATCAGCGGCCAGATGTAATGGTCGATGAAGCCGCCCTGGTAGCCCGCCTCACCAGCCGCGTTGCGCATGTGGTTTTCCCAGGCAGTCAGCGGGCAACCCAGGTGCAGGTATTCCACCGCCAGTCCCCAGCCCAGGGCTGGCAGATGCAGCAGCAGGGCAGCTCGCCAGCGCAGCACCAGCAGGCCGCCGAACAGTACCAGCAGGATGAAGGCCAGGTGCAGCAGCACCAAGGTGTCGGCGGCGAGACGGAAGAGCATGGGCTGAGTGCCGGAGGCGGGGGTTATCCCAGCATAGTCGGGTTGCCTGCGCTGGCCTCACAGCGCTTCCTCGACCATTTGCAGGAAGGTCGCCACCACCCGCCGCGTGCGCTGTTCACGCAGGCACACCAAGGTCTCGGTCAGGTACCGCTGGCAATCGACAATCGGCAACGCACACACACGGGCATCCGCGCCAAACTCGGCCGCCGACACCACCCCCACGCCAATCCCCACCACTACGGCTTCACGTGCAGCTTCCCGGCCTTCAACCTGGATCGCCGGGCGAATCCGCAACCCGGCCCGTTGCATTTCCTGCTCCAGCGTCTGCCGCGTCACCGAGCCGGGTTCGCGCAGTACCAGCGGCATGTCGTCCAGGTCCGCCAGGCTGATCGAACCACGGCTGGCCCACGGGTGGTTGTGCGAGACGAACGCCACCATCGGGTCGCGGCGCAGCGGCAGGCAATGCAGGCGCTCGTCGTCGACATCCCGGCCCAGCAGGGCCAGGTCGGCCTGGTAACTGAACAGCCGGGCCAGCGATTCATCGGTGTTGCCGGTTTCGACCTTTACCTGGATGCCTGGGTAGCGCTGGCAGAAGCGGGCGATCTGCGGCAGCACGTGCACTGGCGCATCCACCGCCAGCACCAGGCTGCCGGTGTGCAAGGCGCGCGAGTCCTGCAGCAGTTCATGCGCCTCGGCCTCGCAGGCGAACAGGCGCTGGCTGATGCCCAGCAGGCGCTCACCCAGGTCGGTGAGCTGCACCGAGCGCTTGTTGCGGTGAAACAGCAGCACGCCAAAGCGTTCCTCCAGCTTGCGCACCTGGTCGGACACCGCCGGCTGGGTGAGAAACAGCTTTTCTGCCGCGCG
This sequence comes from Pseudomonas sp. Marseille-Q3773, assembly GCF_916618955.1. Lineage (NCBI taxonomy): Bacteria > Pseudomonadati > Pseudomonadota > Gammaproteobacteria > Pseudomonadales > Pseudomonadaceae > Pseudomonas > Pseudomonas sp. Marseille-Q3773. The sequence continues at coordinate 2,170,973 of NZ_OU745390.1, read as the reverse complement.
GGTGAAGCTGCCGTGCGTGGCTACGGCGTGGAAAGCCTTCAGTTGTGCGTGGGAAACCGACATGACCACCTCAGTAACAAGTCAGGCTTATGTGTGTAATACGATAAATCGATTTTATTTATCAGTCAGCAGCTGTTTCCATACCTTTCAGCCCGACGCAGGCACCACAAGTGCCGCCAGGGCCATGGCGCCCACACGGCGCCAACTGACCCGATGACAGCCTCGTCATCGCTGTGCGCAACACAACAACAAGACAGGCGTTTCTTCACATTCTGCCGGCACACTTGAGCAAGAGGTCAGACTTAAATGAACCAGTCACTAGCCACGTTGAAACGCTGGCGCATCCAGATCTTCGCCATCACCTGGCTGGCCTACGCCGCCTTCTACTTCACCCGCAAGGCCTTCTCGGTGGCCAAGCTGGGCATCGCCGAAGACCCGGGTTTCCTGCTCGACAAGGCCGCCATGGCCAACCTTGATGCGATCTACCTGGCGGCCTATGCCGTGGGCCAGTTCACCTGGGGCATGCTTGCCGACCGCTTCGGCCCGCGCGTGGTGGTGCTGGGTGGCCTGCTGATTTCCGCAGGCGCCGCCGTGGTGATGGGCAGCTACGCCACCTTCCCGATCTTCGCCACTTGCATGCTGGTGCAGGGCCTTGCGCAATCCACCGGGTGGGCGGGGTTGTGCAAGAACATCGGCAGTTTCTTTCCCGCCGTGCAGCGCGGACGGGTGCTGGGCTTGTGGAGTTCCTGCTATGCCTTCGGCGGCCTGGTGGCCTCGCCGTTTGCCGGTTGGTGGGCCTACACCCTGGTCGGCAGCTGGCACGCGGCGTTCTTCTCCAGCGCCGCAGTGGTGGCGCTGGTGGCCGTACTGTTCTTCTTCCTGCAGCGCAACAAGCCTGAAGACGTCGGCCTGCCGGCGGTCGAGCCTGAACCACAGAGCATGGCCCCGGGTGGCAACCTGTGCAGCCTGTGGGCGCCATTGAAGGAAATCTTGCGCAACCGCACGGTGCTGACCTTGGGGCTTGCCTACTTCCTGCTGAAACCGGCGCGCTACGCCATCCTGCTGTGGGGGCCGGTGATCGTCTTCGAGCAGATGCCGTCGGTGGGCAAGGTCGGCGCAGCGATCATCCCCACGGCGTTCGAACTGGCCGGGCTGCTCGGGCCGATCATGATCGGCCTGGCTTCCGACAAACTGTTCGGCGCCCGGCGCATGCCGGCCTGCGTGATCAGCCTGGTCCTGCTGACCGTGACCCTGGCGGCGTTCATGGCGGCCATGCACACCGGCAGCGTGGTGCTGGTGGTGGCGCTGCTGTTCGTCATGGGCCTGACCCTGTACGGGCCGGACTCGATGATCAGCGGCGCGGCGGCGATCGACTTCGGCACCGCCAAGGCCGGCGCCACCGCGGCGGGCTTCGTCAACGGTTGTGGTTCGGTGGGGGCCGTGCTGGGCGGGCTGCTACCGGGCTACTTCGACGGCGTCACGGTGTTCATCGTGTTCGCCGGCTGTGCGCTGTTCTCGGCACTGGTACTGCTGCCGCACTGGAACAGCCGCCCGGCCAGCGCCACGCAGAGCGCCGACCTGGCACCGAACACCAGCATGGCAATCAAGCCATTGCGTACCTGAAAGGAAAGCGAGCGAATGAGACCCTTCTGGCTGCAACAGGCCCTGGATTCGGCCCAAGAGGCGGTATGCCCGCCATTGCCTGGCGATGCCCGTTGCGATGTGTGCATCGTCGGTGGCGGCTACACCGGCCTTTGGACTGCGCTGATGCTCAAGGAGGCGCAGCCGGCCTTGGACATCGTGCTGATCGAGGCCGATATCTGCGGTGCCGGCGCCAGTGGGCGCAACGGTGGCTGCGCGTTGTCCTGGTCGGCCAAGTACTTCACCCTCGAGCGGCTGTTCGGGGTCGCCGAGGCGGTGCGCCTGGTGCGCGAGTCGGAGCGCAGCATCGGTGAAATCGGCGCGTTCTGCACGGCCAATGGCATCGACTGCGACTACCGCCTGGACGGCACACTGTACACCGCCACCAATGCCGCCCAGGTCGGTGCCACCGATGCGGTGGTGGCCGCGCTGGAGCGCAAGGGGATCAATTCGTTCAGGCGCCTGCCGCTGGACCAGGTACAGCGCCTGGCTGGCTCGGCGCGGCACCTGGAAGGCTGGTTCTCGCCGGCCGCGGCTACCGTGCAGCCGGGCAAGCTGGTGCGTGGTCTGCGCCGGGTGGCCTTGCAGCGCGGGGTACGTATTTTCGAGGGCACCGCCATGACCGGCCTGGAACATGGCGCCCCGGTGCAGGTGCGCACGGCCAGCGGTACCGTGCGCGCCGACCGCGTGGTGCTGGGCCTTAACGCCTGGATGGCGCGGGCCTTTGCGCAGTTCGAGCGCAGCGTGGCGATTGTGTCCAGCGATATGGTGATTACCGAGCCTTGCCCCGAATTGCTGGGCCAGATCGGCCTGGACTCTGGTATCAGTGTGCTCGACTCGCGGATCTTCGTGCACTATTACCACAACACTTCCGATGGCCGACTGATGCTGGGCAAGGGCGGCAATACCTTTGCCTACGGCGGGCGCATGTTGCCGGTGTTCGACCAGCCGTCGCCATACCGGCCACTGCTGCGCGAGAGCCTGGGTCGGTTTTTCCCGGCGCTGGCCGAGGTGCCGCTGGCGGCCAGCTGGAACGGACCGTCGGACCGCTCGGTAACCGGCCTGCCGTTTTTCGGCAAGCTGGACGGGCAGGGCAATGTGTTCTACGGCTTTGGCTATTCCGGCAGCGGCGTGGGGCCGTGCCACATGGGCGGGCAGATCCTGTCGTCGCTGGCACTGGGGCTGGACAACCCGTGGACCCGTTCGCCGCTGGTCAAGGGGCCGTTGGGGCTGTTCCCACCCGAGCCGATCCGCTACCTGGGCTCGCTGATGGTGCGCAATGCCATCCGCCGCAAGGAGCGGGCCGAGGACCACGGTTTGCGTCCGCGCCGGCTGGATGTGCGCTTGGCGCGGTTTGCGGCGGCGGCAGGCAAGGCGGATAAAGGCTGATGAGATTTCTTGTCGAACAGCGGCCTGAGGGCGTATAAACTGCACCCACTTTTGGCCGGTCGCTTCCTGAACCGGCCGCTGAAACAAGAGAGTCGACATGGGCGCACAGTGGAAAGCCAAACATAAAGAAGCCGCGGCCAACGCCAAAGGCAAGATCATGGGCAAGCTGTCCAAAGAGATCCAGATCGCCGCCAAGTCTGGCGCCGACCCCGACATGAACCCGCGCCTGCGCCTGGCCATCGAGCAGGCCAAGAAGGCCTCGATGACCCGCGAAACCCTGGAACGCGCCATCCGCAAGGGCGCGGGCCTGGACGGTGATGCCGTGCAGTACTCGGCGGTCAGCTACGAAGGCTTCGCCCCGCACCAGGTGCCGCTGATCGTCGAGTGCCTGACCGACAACGTCAACCGCACCGTCGCACAGATCCGCGTGCTGTTCCGCAAGGGCCAGCTGGGTGCCAGCGGTTCGGTGGCCTGGGACTTCAACCACGTCGGCCTGATCGAAGCCACCGCCAACGGTGACGCCGACCCGGAAATGGCGGCCATCGAGGCCGGTGCCCAGGACTTCGAGGAAGGCGACGAAGAAGGTTCGACCCTGTTCATCACCGACACCACCGACCTGGATGCCGTGCAGAAGGCCCTGCCGGAACATGGCTTCACCGTGACCTCGGCGAAGATCGGCTACACCCCGAAGAACCCGGTCAGCGCAGCCAGCCTGAGTGCCGAGGCGCTGGCCGAGGTGGAAGCGTTCCTCGAGGCCATCGACGAGAACGATGATGTGCAGAACGTGTACGTCGGCCTGACTGACTGATCTGTGTAATCGGGGCCGCTTTGCCGCCCATCGCGTCGCAATGCCGCGCCTACAGGGGAACGCATGACCCATGTAGGCGCGGCCTTGTGTCGTGAAACGAGGGCAAAGCCCTCGCCAGCGGTCTGGAGCCGAACCCCGATGAACCCCGCTTTCGCCTCCCTCAGCTTCGCCCACCTGCGCACCCTCGACCACCTGCTGCAGCTGAAGAACCTCAGCCATGCCGCCGAACGCCTGGGCGTCAGCCAGTCCGCCCTGAGCCGCCAGCTCGCCCACCTGCGCGAAGCCTTCGACGACCCTTTGCTGGTCCGCCAGGGCCGTGGCTACGTGCTCAGCGAACACGCCGAAGCGCTGGTCGAACCTCTGCGTCAGGTCCTCGAAGAACTGCACGCCCTGCGCCAACCTGCAGTGTTCGACCCGGCACGTTGCGAGCGGCGCTTCTGCCTGGCCGCGTCGGACTATGTGGCCGAGCACATGCTGCCGCTGCTGGTGGCGGCGCTGGAGCGCGAAGCACCGGGCGTATCGCTGGAATACCGCACCTGGCAGGCCGGCCAGTACGCCTTGCTGGCCAGTGGCGAGATCGACCTGGCCACTACCTTGTTCGACGAGTCGCCGCCCAACCTGCACGGCCGCCTGCTTGGCGAGGACCGCGCGGTGTGCCTGATGCGCCACGACCACCCGCTGGCCGCCCACGGCGCGCTCAGCCAGGCCGACTACCTGGCGCACAAGCATGTGCGGATTTCCGGCGGCGGCGACAAGGACAGTTTCATCGACCGCCACCTGCGCGTCCAGGGGCTGCAGCGGCGGGTCAGCCTGGAAGTGCCGTTCTTCTCCGCCACCGTGCAGGTGATCGCCAACAGCCAGGCGCTGGCCACCGTGCCCGAGCACATCGCCCGGCAACTGTGCCGCCTGCATCCGCTGGCCTGGCGGCCGCTGGGCTTCATCGACCACAGCCAGCGCTACTGGGTGGTGTGGCACCAGCGCCTGCAGGCTTCGGCCGAGCATCGCTGGTTGCGCAACCGGGTGTTCGAGTTGTGGCGCCAGTCGCAGTTCGGTGTGCAGGGCGGGCATGCGGGTTTGCCATAGCAGGTATGCGCCAAGCGGGGTTATTCACTGCGGTATAGCTGCCTAGACTGTGGGCAATGGAAAAACTGCAGGAGCCCCACGTGACCCCCGAACAATTCCGCCAGTACGGCCATCAACTGATCGACCTGATCGCCGACTACCGCCAGACCGTCGGCGAACGCCCGGTCATGGCCCAGGTCGAGCCCGGTTACCTAAAGGCCGCCTTGCCCGGCAGCGCCCCGCAGCAGGGCGAGCCCTTCGAAGCGATCATCGCCGACCTCAACCAGCTGGTGATGCCCGGCCTGTCCCACTGGCAACACCCGGATTTCTACGGCTACTTCCCCTCCAACGGTACCCTGTCATCGGTGCTCGGCGACTTTCTCAGCACCGGCCTGGGCGTTCTCGGCCTGTCCTGGCAATCCAGCCCGGCGCTGAGCGAGCTGGAGGAAACCACCCTCGATTGGCTGCGCCAGCTGCTCGGCCTGTCCGACCAGTGGAGCGGAGTCATCCAGGACACCGCGTCGACCAGCACCCTGGTGGCGCTGATCTGCGCCCGTGAACGCGCCAGCGACTACGCCCTGGTGCGTGGTGGCCTGCAAGCCCAGGCCAGGCCGCTGATCGTCTACGTCAGTGCCCAGGCCCACAGCTCGGTGGACAAGGCGGCGCTGCTGGCCGGTTTTGGCCGCGACAATATCCGCCTGATCCCGACCGACGAACACTACGCCTTGCGCCCGCAAGCCCTGCAGGCGGCCATCGAACAGGACCTGGCCGCCGGTAAACAGCCCTGTGCCGTGGTCGCCACTACCGGCACCACCGCCACCACGGCCCTCGACCCGCTGCGCCCGATCGGCGAGATCGCCCAGGCCCATGGCCTGTGGCTGCATGTGGATTCGGCGATGGCCGGCTCGGCGATGATCCTGCCGGAATGCCGCTGGATGTGGGACGGCATCGAGCTGGCCGACTCGGTGGTGGTCAATGCGCACAAGTGGCTGGGCGTCGCCTTCGATTGCTCGATCTACTACGTGCGCGACCCGCAGCACCTGATCCGGGTGATGAGCACCAACCCCAGCTACCTGCAGTCGGCGGTGGATGGCGAGGTGAAGAACCTGCGTGACTGGGGCATCCCGCTGGGGCGGCGCTTCCGCGCGCTGAAACTGTGGTTCATGTTGCGTAGCGAGGGCGTTGAAGCGTTGCAGGCGCGCTTGCGCCGTGACCTGGACAACGCCCGGTGGCTGGCCGCGCAGGTTGATGCGGCCGCAGGGTGGCACGTGCTGGCTCCGGTGGCGTTGCAGACCTTGTGCATTCGCCATCAACCGGCGGGGCTGGAAGGGGAGGCACTGGATGCGCATACCAAGGGTTGGGCGGAGCGGCTGAATGCGTCGGGGGATGCCTACGTGACGCCGGCGACGCTGGACGGGCGGTGGATGGTGCGGGTGTCGATCGGGGCGCTGCCGACCGAGCGGGGGGATGTCGAGCGGTTGTGGCAGCGGTTGCAGGAGGTGGTCAAAGGGTGAAATTGCCGGGGGGCGCGCAAAGCACCCCCCAGCAAGCCTTCAGTGGCTCACGGCCTGCAAGCTGCCTTTGCGGCTGGCTTCATACGCTGCTTTCTCCATCGGCTTGGCCTGCGGGTTACCCAGGTCTTCCATCGACAGACGATGGGTTTCTGGGGCGATGTAGGCCGCCAGGGCGCACACACAGGTGATGAAGAACGCCAGGCCACCGATCACCAGCGGGATGTTGTCCGAGCCGGGCGGGGCGACCAGGGCGAACAGCGCCGGCAGCATGGCGGTCAGCATGGTGCCGATGTTCTGCGCGATGGCCATGGCAGACACGCGGTAGCGGGTCTGGAACAGCTCCGGGTAGAAGCTGGGGAACACTGCGTTGTAACCCTGGTAGACCATGCCCCACATGACGATCGAGGTGGCGAATGCCAGCGGTACGTTGTGGATGCTGATCGCGTACAGGTAGACGAAGGCCAGCAGGCCCGAGCCCAGGCAGCCCGCGATCATGGTCGGGCGGCGGCCGATCTTGTCGGAGAGGTTGCCAACGAATGGAATCACCAGCACCGCGACGATGTTCCCGACCACCGGGATCCACAGGTACACGCTCTTGTCGAAGCCGATGCCATAGGCCGGCTGCACCGCGTAGGCGGCACCGAAGATGGTGGCCACCACCGGGATGACGTTCATCAGGGCCATGAACATCACCAGTACCATGTGTTTCCAGCTGTGGCGGAAGGCTTCGCGGATCGGCGACTTGGCGACCTTGTCCTGTTTCTCTTCCTTCACGAACGCCGGGGTTTCGTGCACTTCCTTGCGGATGATGAAGCCGGCCACCAGTACGAAAGCGCTCATCAGGAACGGGATGCGCCAGCCCCATTCACTGAAGGCTTCACTCGGCATGAAGTAGGCCAGTGGCAGGAATACCGCTGCCGCCAGGACCTGGCCGGCCTGTACGCCTTGCAGGGTGAAACTGGCGTAATAGCCTCTACGCCCGAACGGGGCATGCTCCATGATCATGGAACTGGCGCCGGAGATTTCGCCGGCCACGGCAAAGCCCTGGATCAGGCGCAGTACCACCAGCAAGGCGGGGGCGAGGTAACCGATGTCGTGGTAGGTAGGCAGCAGGCCTACGGCCATGGTCGACAGGCCCATCAGGAACATGCACAGCAGCAATACGTTCTTGCGCCCGCGTGTATCACCCCAGTGGCCCAGTACGAAGGCGCCGACCGGGCGCGCCAGGTAGCCCACACCGTAGGTGGCCAGCGAGGCGATGATGGCCATCTTCGGGTCAGTGTTGGGGAAGAATATCTGCGGGAAAATCAGCGCGGCGGCCTGGGCGTAGATGAAGAAGTCGTAGTACTCGAGTGCCGAGCCTATCCATCCACTGGCGGTCGCTTTTTTCGCTTGCGAGCTGGAGTGAGCCATCGTTGTCTCCGTTGTTATTGTTGTTTGCGCAGGGTCGGCCATCGCTTTCGCAAGGGCAGGGGGGGGCAGCGGTCGGTGGGCCTGCGTTGTGGTTCATGTTGACCACGGGCCAGCGGTGTAGCAATTCGTCAAAACGGGTTTTGTGCGGTAATCGAACGCAAAACTAACCATTCCGTACAAAGGGATTGAAGCGCCGACTCTACCTGCGAATAATCGATCGTGCCAGAAACGGTGACCGCTGGTTTTCTTCCGCCTGGCACCGTCAGCCTCTAACAACAAGGAACTCCCGCCATGCAGCGTTCGATCGCCACCGTGTCCTTGAGCGGCACCCTGCCGGAAAAGCTCGAAGCCATCGCCGCCGCCGGTTTTGACGGCGTCGAGATCTTCGAGAACGACCTGCTCTATTACGCTGGCAGCCCGCGTCAGGTGCGGCAGATGTGCGCCGATGCAGGTCTTGCCATCACCCTGTTCCAGCCCTTCCGCGACTTTGAAGGCTGCCGCCGCGATCGCCTGCAGAAAAACCTCGACCGTGCCGAGCGCAAGTTCGACCTGATGCAGGAACTGGGCACCGACCTGGTGCTGGTGTGCAGCAACGTCCAGGCCGATGCCCTGGGTGAAGAACAAGTGCTGGTCGATGACCTGCGCCTGCTGGCCGAGCATGCTGGCAAACGCGGCCTGCGCATCGGCTACGAAGCCCTGGCCTGGGGCCGCCACGTCAATACCTACCAGCAAGTCTGGAACCTGGTGCGCCAGGCCGACCACCCGTCGCTCGGGGTGATCCTCGACAGCTTCCACACGCTGTCACTGAAAGGCGACCCGCAGGCGATCCGCGACATTCCCGGCGACAAGATCTTCTTCGTGCAAATGGCCGACGCGCCGATCCTGGCCATGGACGTGCTGGAGTGGAGCCGCCATTTCCGCTGTTTCCCGGGGCAGGGCGAGATGGACATGGCCGGGTTCCTGGCACCGATCCTTGCCACCGGCTACCGCGGCCCGCTGTCGCTGGAAATATTCAATGACGGTTTCCGCGCCGCACCGCCGCGGCAGAATGCCGCCGACGGCCTGCGCTCGCTGCTGTACCTGGAAGAACAGACCCGCCTGCGCCTGGAGCAGGAGGGCACCCCGATCGAACCCGGTGTGCTGTTCACGCCACCGGCGGCCAGCAGCTATGACGGTGTCGAGTTCCTCGAATTCGCGGTAGACGAAGCGGTTGGCGCGCGCCTGGGCAGCTGGCTGAAGCGCCTGGGCTTTGCCGAAGCCGGCAAGCACCGCAGCAAAGAGGTGCAACTGCTGCGCCAGGGCGATATCAATATCGTCCTGAATGCCGAACCCTATTCCTTCGGCCACAACTTCTTCGAGGCCCACGGCCCATCGCTGTGCGCCACTGCGCTGCGGGTCAAGAACCAGCACGCGGCGCTGAAGCGTGCCACCGCCTTCCGTGGCCAGCCGTTCCGGGGCCTGGTCGGGCCCAACGAATGCGAAGTCCCGGCGGTGCGCGCGCCGGATGGCAGCCTGCTGTACCTGGTGGAGCAGGGTACGGGCGGGCCGACCCTGTATGACACCGACTTCAGCCTGGACAAGAGCGCTACCGCCAGCGGTGGCCTGCGCCGTATCGACCACATGGCGCTGGCCCTGCCGGCTGAATCGCTGGACAGCTGGGTGCTGTTCTACAAGACCTTGTTCGACTTCGCCGCCGACGATGAAGTGGTGCTGCCCGACCCCTATGGCCTGGTCAAGAGCCGCGCCCTGCGCAGCCAGTGCGGTACCTTGCGCCTGCCGCTGAACATCTCGGAAAACCGCAACACCGCCATCGCCCATGCGCTGTCCAGCTACCGAGGTTCGGGTGTGCACCACATCGCATTCGATTGCGAGGACATCTTCCGTGAAGTGGCGCGTGCCAAGCTGGCCGGGGTGCCACTGCTGGAGATACCGCTGAACTACTACGACGACCTGGCCGCCCGCTTCGATTTCGACGACGAGTTCCTCAGCGAACTGGCGTACTACAACGTGCTGTACGACCGTGATGCGCAGGGTGGCGAGCTGTTCCACGTGTACACCGAACCGTTCGAGGAGCGTTTTTTCTTCGAAATCATCCAGCGCAAGGGCGGCTATGCCGGTTACGGTGCAGCCAACGTCGCGGTGCGCCTGGCGGCCATGGCCAAGGCACGCAGTGGCGCAGCGCGCAAGCCGGTGCTCTGAACGCTGCCCGTGCAGGAGCGGCCTTGCGGCCCATCGCGGCACAAGGTCGCTCCTGCAGTGTCCTATGTTTGGCCCAGGGGCGTTCAGCTACCATCAACGGCGACTGCTGGGTAGGTCTCCTCGCCGCTCAACTGGCCGCTGCACGCTGGCGTTTGATCCGGTACATGTGCCCGTCGGCGTGGCGCAGGAGCACGTCGGCTTGGCTGCCATGCTCCGGGAAGCAGGCCACGCCGATGCTGCAGCTGGGGGTGTCGATGCCGGCGAAGCCGTCGCCCAGCGGCTCGGCCAGGGTCGCCAGGATCTGTGCCACACGCTCGGCGATGACCTCCGGCGCTGCGCAATCGGGCAGCAGCACGGTGAACTCGTCACCGCCCATCCGCGCCACCGTGTCGTCAACGCCCACACAGCTTTCCAGGCGCCGGGCCAAGGCGCACAGCACCCGGTCGCCCATGGCGTGGCCGTGGTTGTCGTTGATCTGCTTGAAATCGTTGATGTCGAGGAACAGCAGGGCCAGCGGCCGACCATGGCGGCGAGCGACGGCCAGGGCAGCCTCCAGCCGTTCATTGAACCTGGCGCGGTTGGCCAGCCGGGTCAGTGGGTCGTGGTGGGCCAGGAAGCGCAGCTCTGCTTCGGCCTGGTGCTGGGCGGTCACATCCCGCGCCACACCGATGCGCGCATTGGCTTCATCGGACCAGCAGGCCGCCCACAGGATGTGCACCACACCGCCATCCTTGCGGATATAGCGGTTGCGGAAATCGTAGTGGGGTTGGCCGCTCATCACCCGCACGATCGAGGCGCGGGTCATCGCCAGGTCGTCGGGGTGCATGTAGTCGGTGATAGGTGTGCCGACCAGTTCGCAGGCCCGGTAACCGAGCAACGCCTCGCAGGCATCGCTGACGAACACGATCTGGTTGTCCCGGTCGACCACGAATACCGTGTCCAGCATCAGATGGATGAGCCTGGGGTACAGCGTGTGCAGGTCTACGGGCATGGGTCGGGCGTCCGCGGCAAGGTGACCGATCATAGCCTGAAATCCAGCAGACTGCGGCAAGCGCCGAGCGATACCTGGAGGGTACTCAGTTGCTCACCACCAGTACCGGCCCGAGGTAGTCGTTGATCTGCTGGATGTCGTCATCGCCCAGGCTACCCACCGACGACGCCAGGCGCAGCCGTGACATCAGGTAGTTCAGTTTTGCCTCGAACAGGTCGTGGCGGGCGTCATACAGCAACTCCTCGGCGTTGAGTACATCCGAGTTGGTGCTGGTGCCACCTTCCTTGAAGCCCTTGCGGGCCGAGGTCAGCGAGCGTTCGTTGGAGGCTACGGCCTTTTCCAGTGCCTGGATACGTAAGGCACCACTCTGCACGCCGCGGAACTCACGGGTGGTACCGGAAATCACCTCCTGGCGGGTGGCGTCCAGCTCATCCAGGGCCTTGGCGCTGTTGGCGCTGGCCTGGCGGGTCAGGGCGCTGGTACTGCCGCCGCTGTACAGCGGGATGTTCAGTTCCAGCCCGACCGAGCTGTAATGGTTGCGCTGGTTGAGCTCGGAAATCGACTGGCTGCTGCCGGCGGTATAGCCCGCGACGAAATCCAAGGTTGGCCAGTGCCCGGCGCGGGCGCGCTTCACTTCTTCCTCGGCCAGCTCATAGCTGTGCCGGCGGGCATGAATCAGCGGGCTGTCGGCCTGGGCCTTGACCAGCCAGTCCTGCAGGTTGCCTGGCATCAGCGGCGGGGTGCTGAAGCCTGGCTGCAAGGTGGTCAGCGACTGCGGCGTTTCACCAATGTATTCCTCCAGCTTGCGGCGGGCATTGATCAGGTTGTCCTGGGCTTCGATCAGGTCGGCTTCGGCCAGGTCACGGCGGGCGACCGACTCGTCGATGTCGGTGATGGTGCCGGCACCCAGCTCCATGCGCCGCTTCGCCGACGCCAGCTGCTCCTCGAAGGCGTTCAGCTTGGCCTTGGCCAAGGTGATGGTTTCGCTGGCCAGCAGCACGTCGAAGTAGGCATCGGCCAGGCGCACCGCGGCATCCTGGGTCTTGGCATCGAACACAGCCACGCTGTACTCGGCACGCTGCTGGCCCTGGTGGTACTCGGCCATCTTCTGCTTGTTGAACAGCGGTTGGCGCAGACGTACGTTGGCACCCTTGGAGTCGTAGTCCAGGTCGCTGTCCCGGCCATTCTGCCGCTGGCTGCCATTGACCTTGTTGAAGTAGCCCACGGCATTGATCTGCGGCAGCAGGCCGGCCTGGCCGATGGCGCGGTTCTCGCTGCCGGCTTCTTTCTCGTGCACTGCGGCACGGTAGATCGGGCCCTGGTATTGCAGCAGGTCCCAGGCTTGTTTCAGGTCCATGGCACTGGCCTGTACCGACAACCCCAACAGGCACAACATCAGGCACGGGCGTTTCATGTCATTGCTCCTTGAACGAGGCGTCCACGCGTTCGAGCATCGGCTTGAGCAGGTAGCTGAGCAGGTTGCGCTCGCCGGTCTTGATGGTGACGGTGGCCGGCATGCCGGGGCGAATGTGGTTGCTGCCCAGCAGGCCCATGCCGGCCTGCGTCACTTCCACCTGGGCCAGGTAGTACGGCTGCTTGCTTTCTTCGTCCATCAGGCGGTCGGCGGAGATGGTCTTGACCCGCCCCGGGATGTTTGGCGTCTTCGCATGGTTGAAGGCGGGGAAGGCCAGGTCCACGTCCAGGCCCTGCACCATCTTGTCGATGGCCTGCACCGGGATCATCGCGTCGACCTGTAGCGGCTGGTCGAGTGGCACGACTTCCATGATCTTGGCCCCTGGCTGGATGATGCCGCCGACCGTGGCGATGCTCAGGGCCTGGACCATACCGTCGATCGGCGAGCGGATCACCGTGTGGGTTACTTCATAGTCCAGCGCACGCAGGCGGTCGGCCAGGGTGGTGTTCTCCTTGGCGGTGTCGGTCAGTTGCGACTCCACTTCCTTGAGGTAGTCGTGCTGGCGCTGCAGGATGCGCAGCTTGATCTCGGTGGCCTGGCTGCGTGCCCGGGCGATATTGTTGAGGTTCTCGGCCTGGCCGGCGGACAGGTCGGCATTGTTGCGCTCCAGCTCCAGCAGGCGGTTGCGCGGCACATAACCTTCGGCGGCCAGTACCCGGGTGCCTTGCAGTTCCTGGCTGAGGAAACCGATCTGCGAGGCGCGCGCCCCGTACACCTGCTGCAGGCCCTTGAGCTGCACCGCCGTGGCGGCCAGGTTTTCCTCGAGGATGCTCAGTTCACCGGCCAGCCCGGCGCGGCGGGTGTCCAGCAGCCGTTGCTGCAGGTCCATGGCCGCCAGCAGGCGCGGGTCGTTGTGGTAGTGCTTGAGCAGGGCGGGGTCGAAGGTGATCGTGTCGCGGCCGTCGCGCTCGGCTTCCAGGCGGTTTTCCACGGTCTTGCTGACGATGTACTGGGCACTGACCGCACCCTGTTCGGCCACTGCGCGCAGCGCATCGAGGCGAACCACCTCCTGGCCTTTCTTCACCACATCGCCCTCGCGTACCAGGATCGCCTCGACCGTGCCGCCGGTCAGGTGCTGGACCGCCTTGCGATTGCTGGTGACCTTGACCGTGCCCGTGGCCACCACCCCGGCATCCAGCGGCGCCAGGCACGACCACAGCAGGAAACCGCCAAAGCCGGCGATGACCAGCCATATGCCCCAGCGTGCCGGCCGGCTGGCATCCAGGTCGATCAGGTTGCGCGCCTCTGCCGGAATCAACTCGGTGTGATGGGTCATCTGCATGGTCGGTCACTCCCGTACTTTTACCGAGGCCAGCGGCGCAGCGCTCCCCGCCGGGATCACGCTGGCCTTGCGCAACGCCGCGAACACTTCATCGCGGCTGCCGAGCATGTGCACGGCACCGTCACGTAGCATCAGCACCTTGTCGACAGCGCACAGCACATTGGGCCGGTGGGATATCAGGATCACGGTAGCCCCGCGTGCCTTGAGTTCGGCCAGCGCATCGACCAGGGCTTTTTCGCCGACGTCGTCGAGGTTGGCGTTGGGCTCGTCCAGCACCACCAGGTTCGGTTCGCCGTACAGCGCACGGGCCAGGGCGATGCGTTGCTTCTGGCCACCGGACAACGGCGTGCCATCGGCCGCCAGGCGGGTGTCGTAGCCCTGCGGGAAGCGCAGGATCATGTCGTGCACGCCACTGCTGCGGGCCGCGCGGATGACCGCGTCGCTGTCCACTTCGGCAAAGCGGGCGATGTTCTCGGCGATGGTGCCCTCGAACAGCTCCACGTCCTGCGGCAGGTAGCCAAGCCAGGGGCCCAGCTCGGCCTTGTTCCAGGTGAAGATGTCGGCGCCGTCCAGGCGCACCTTGCCGGCCTGGGCCGGCCACACGCCGACCAGCAGGCGGGCGAGGGTGGACTTGCCGGAAGCCGACGGGCCGATGATGCCGAGGCTTTCACCCGGGGTCAGGCTGAAGCTCACCCCACGTATGATGGGGTTGTTGGTCCCGGGGGCACCGGCGATCACGCTTTCCACGGCAAGCATGCCCAGCGGGCGCTGCAGCGACATGCTCGGTGGCCGCTGCGGGTAGTCGTGCAGCAGCTCGTTCAGCCGACCCCAGGCCGACCGGCAGCCGAGCAACTGTTTCCACGAGGCGATCACCTGTTCCACCGGCCCCAGGGCACGGCCAGTGAGGATCGAGCAGGCAATCATCATGCCCGGGGTGATCTTGCCTTCGATCGCCAGCAGCGCGCCGGTACCGAGGATGACCGATTGCAAGGTGATGCGTACGAAACGCCCGGTGCTGCTGATCAGTGCCGCGCGGTCGGAGGCCAGCGTCTGCATCTGCAGGATGCGCAGGTGGCCTTGGTACCAGCGCTTGCCGATCGCCGGCAGCATGCCCATGGCCTCGATCACTTCGGCATTGCGCAGGTTGTTGTTGGCGTAGCTGGCCGATGACAGGGCCGCCTGGTTGGCTTCGGCCAGAGGTTTTTGCGTGGCTTTCTCGGTGAGGTAGGCCAGGCCCACCAGGATCAGCGAGCCGACCAGCGTGACCAGCCCCAGCAGCGGATGGATCAGGTAACTGACCAGCAGGTAGATCGGCGTCCAGGGTGCGTCGAAGAAGGCGAACAGGCCGTTGCCGGTGAGAAACTGCCGCACCTGGGCCAGGTCCTGCAGGGCCTGGGCCGGGTTGCCGCCAGCACGGCTGAGGTTGCGCTCGAAGGCGGCGCTGAAGATGCGCCGGTTGAGGTCCATGTCCAGGCCGTTGCCCACGCGGATCAATACGCGGGTGCGAATCATCTCCAGCGCCGACATCAGCAGGAACAGGCCGATCACCAGCAGCGTGAGCATGCTCAGGGTGGTGACGTTGCGGCTGACCAGGGCACGGTCATACACCTGCAACATATAAATAGATGGCGTCAACATCATGACGTTTATCACGCCGCTGAACGCGGCGAGGGCGAAAAAGCTGCGCCGCAGGCGAAACAACACCTCTGCGAGCTCGGAGCGGGTGCGTGGCGACTTGTGCATCAGCGGCCTCCCTTTATCACAAAACGGGAAGGCCGTTGCGGCGCCCCGTACAGCGGTAGTCGTGGCTTCTGGTCGGCTCGCAGGCGGTTCGCTCCAGGGGCGAAATGGTCCAGGACGCTGCGTTGCTCCCACATGCTGGAGCGTAGGTGGCGACGAAACATTCAGTAATATCGTTTCGCTCTATAAAAATATTGAACTTTTTATAAGTGCCATAAAAACAGCTAGTTGCATCGCATTATCATCGAGCTGCGAATTTTTCGACGAAATATTGACAAGTTTTTGTTCTACGACTTAAGTCTGATGTATTCGGACCCCCATGCGAGCTGGGGTCGATGCGTGTGCGTTACAGCTGTATCGCACCGTTTACACGGTTCCCGCCTTCCTGAGGGAGCCGGCTTGCCGGCGATGAGGCCAGTGGCGATAGCACAACCGTAGTGCCCAACTGCCCCCTGAATCCCGAACCAGAAACTGCGCACGTCAACACTGACCGGGCGCGGGAAGGACCCTGTTGCCCTGTGTGTCATCTCCCGACAGATCGAGGGCAATTCGAAATGGCCAATTTCAGCAAGTCGGACCTGGAATTCATCCTGCAACAGATCTTCATTGCCGAAGCCCACGCCGATGGCGCCAGCCTGATCGACCTGCTGCCCAACAGCCAGGTACCGTTCGGCCTGCGTACCGTGGATGGCAGTTACAACAACCTGGTGACCGGGCAAAGCGAGTTCGGCGCTGCCGATAACTCGTTCCTGCGCCTGCTCAGCCCTTCCTTCACCGGCGCCTATGCCGGCACCGGTACGGTCGTCGATTCACAGCCGCGCACCATCAGCAACCTCATCGTCGACCAGACAGCCAACAACCCGGCCGCAATCGAAGCCAATGGTGGCGCCGCCCCGGTGATCAGCCCCGGCATCGATGGGGTGTTCGGCACCGCTGACGACACCCAGGTGTTCTTCATCCCCAACGTGTCGCCCGATGTCGGCCTGACCGCCGGCTTCAACGCCTGGATGACCTTCTTTGGCCAGTTCTTCGACCATGGACTGGACCTGGTTACCAAGAGCGGCACCGACATCGTGTTCATTCCGCTGCAGCCGGACGACCCCCTGTTCGATCCCAACAGCCCGACCAACTTCATGGTGCTGTCGCGCGCCGTCCGCACCGCCGGTGCCGACGGCGTGGTCGGCACCGCCGACGACGGCCAGACCAACACCACCTCACCGTTCGTCGACCAGAGCCAGACCTACAGTTCGCACCCCTCGCACCAGGTGTTCCTGCGCGAATACACGCTGAACGCGGCCGGCGACCCGGTGGCGACCGGGCGGCTGCTCACCAACCGCGACCTTGGCGCCGATGGCCTGTTCGGTACCAGCGACGATGGCAGCGGCGAAAGCGGCGGCATGGCCACCTGGGCGGTGGTCAAGGCCCAGGCCCGCGACCTGCTCGGCATCAACCTGACCGACGCCGACGTGCACAGTGTGCCGTTGCTGGCCACCGACCCCTACGGCAACTTCCTGCGCGGGCCTAACGGCATGCCACAGGTGGTGATGCGCGTGAGCAATGGCGCCGACGGCATCGCCGGCACTGCCGACGACGTCACCACGCTGGTCGAAGGCAACCGCGCCGCACCGATCAGCCTGGCCAATGCGGTGAGCACCGGGCATGGTTTCCTCGACGACATCGCCCACAATGCCGCGCCGGTGGTGGTGGGCGGGGTGCTGCAGGCCGATGCCGACACCGCCGTCGGCAACGCGCAGCCGGTAGGGCCGGGTGGCGCCAACCTGACCTACGACAACGAACTGCTCGACGCCCATTACATTGCCGGTGACGGCCGGGTGAACGAGAACATCGGCCTGACCGCCGTGCACCATGTGTTCCACTCCGAGCACAACCGCCTGGTGCAGCAGACCAAGGATACCCTGCTGGCCGCTGGCGACCTGGCGTTCCTCAACCAGTGGCTGATCGACGATGTCACTGCCATGCCCACCACACCCGCCGAGATCGCCGCGCTGGTATGGGATGGCGAACGGCTGTTCCAGGCCGCCAAGTTCGGCACCGAGATGCAGTACCAGCACCTGGTGTTCGAAGAGTTCGCCCGTACCATCCAGCCGCAGATCGACGAGTTCCTCGCCCCCAATGGCTACGACACCTCGATCAACCCGGCCATCCTCGCCGAGTTTGCCCACGTGGTGTACCGCTTCGGCCACTCGATGCTGACTGAAACCGTCGACCGCTTCGACCCGGCGTTCAACCCGGTATCCGCCGACCCGAACAACCCCGACCAGCAGCTTGGCCTGATCGCTGCCTTCCTCAACCCGCTGGCCTTCGCTGGCAGTGGGGCCACTGCCGACGAAGCGGCCGGCGCGATCATCCGGGGCGTGACCCGCCAGTTGGGCAACGAGATCGACGAGTTCGTCACCGAAGCCCTGCGCAACAACCTGCTCGGCCTGCCGCTGGACCTGCCGGCACTGAACATCGCCCGTGGCCGCGACACCGGTATCCCCACCCTGAACGAGGCGCGCCGTGAATTCTATGCAATGACCGGCGACAGCCAGCTCAAGCCGTACATCAGCTGGGTCGACTTCGCCGACCACCTCAAGCACCCGGCATCGCTGATCAACTTCATCGCGGCCTACGGCACCCACAGCAGCATCACCGGGGCCACCACCGAAGCCGACAAGCGCGCCGCTGCGGTGGCGCTGGTGCTCGGTGGGGACGGTGCGCCGGCCGATCGCCTGGACTTCCTCAATGGCACTGGCGCCTACGCCAACGTGATGCTGGCCGGGGCGGACGGCATCGCCGGCACCGCCGATGACATCAGCGGTGTGACCGTGACCGGTGTCGATGACATCGACTTCTGGGTCGGCGGCCTGGCCGAGCAGAAAATGCCATTTGGCGGCATGCTCGGCTCCAGCTTCAACTTCGTCTTCGAAACCCAGCTGGAAGCCTTGCAGAACGGCGACCGGTTCTACTACCTGGCGCGTACGGCGGGCATGAACTTCGGCACCGAGCTGGAGAACAACTCCTTCGCCAAGCTGATCATGCTCAACTCCGATGTTACCCACCTGTCCAACACCGTGTTCCTCACGCCGACCTTCACCCTTGAGGTGAACCAGACCAACCAGTTCACCGGGCTGGGGGCCGATGGCCGGGCCGACCCGACGGGCGGCATCATGATCAACGGCGTCGAAGTGGTGCCGCTGGTGATTCGCGACAACCCCGATACCGTGGGCACCGATACCAACTTCCTGCATTACACCGGCGAAGACCACGTGGTGCTGGGCGGTACCTCCGGCAGCGACATCATCATCTCCGGTGAGGGCGACGATACCGTCTACGGCGACGCCGGCAACGACACCCTGGAAGGTGGTGCTGGCAACGATGCGGTGCTGGGCGGTGCCGGAGATGACATCATCACCGACTCCTTCGGTGACAACCGCCTGGAAGGCAACGATGGCAACGACGTCATCGTTGCCGGCAGCATGCTGGCGGGCGGCAACCTGATCCTGGGCGGCAACGGCCAGGACTTCATCATCACCACCGAGGACATCAGCACCACCTTCGGCGGCCAGGGCGACGACTTCATCCTCGGTGCCAAGACCAACCTGCCACCTACCGGCAACGAGGGCGACGACTGGATCGAGAAGGGTACCCAGGACGGTGCGCCTGGCGACAACTTCGCGCCGCTGCTGGGTGACGAAGTGATCGGCAACGACATCTTCGTCGGCGGCGGTGGCTTCGACGAGATGATCGGCGAAGGTGGTGACGACATCTTCGTCGGCAGTGACGCCCAGGACAAGATGGACGGCATGTCCGGTTTCGACTGGATTACCCACAAGAATGACCAGGTTGGCGTTACTGTCGACCTGACCCTGGCCGCGCTGGCCCAACCCCATGGCAACGCACCGCCCCAGAACACCGGTGTGTTCGAGCCGGTAGGCGCTTCGCCAGCCTCGATCCTCGACCGCTTCGCCGAGGTCGAGGGCGTGTCCGGCTCGAACTTCGCCGATGTGCTCAAGGGCGATAATGTCGATGCCGTGACCATCCTCAACCACGGTGGTGCCACCGGCAGTGCGCTGACCAACGTGGCGTTGATCCGTGGCCTGCAGCAGTTCCTGGCCGATGCCGGGTTGCCGACCACCGGCTTTGCCACCGGCAACATCATGCTTGGCGGCAACGGCAGCGACCTGATCGAAGGCCGTGGGGGCGATGACCTGATCGACGGTGACAAATGGCTCAACGTGCGTATCGCCGTGTATGCCCCGGAAGACGTCAACCACACCGGCCCTGAGATCGCCAGCTTCGACAGCATGGCCGACATGATTCCGTTCATGCTCGACCGTACCTACAACCCTGGCCAGTTGAAGGCCGTGCGGGAAATCCTGCCCGGCACCTCGACCGGTGGCGCCGCCTTCGACACGGCAGTGTTCTCCGGCCTGCAGAACGAGTACGTAGTTACCCAGAACACCCGTGGCACCGCCGATACCAGTGACGATGTGTGGACGGTGACTGATACCGTTGACGGCCGCGATGGCGTCGATACGCTGCTGCACATCGAACGCCTGCAGTTCTCCGATGGCCAGCGCGTGCTGGTGGAGGGTGTGAATGCGCAGCCTACCGGCAGCCCTGCCATTACTGACGGCAACGGCGGCGCGATCACCGTGGGTGATATTCTAACGGTGAACGTGGCCGGCGTACTGGATGCCGACAACATTGGCGCTGGCAACCCGCTAGGCACGCTCGCCAGCCGTTCGGTGTCGTATTACTGGCAGTTCGAGGCCGAGCCGGGCAGTGGCGTGTTCGAGGACATCATCCTGCTGCCGGCCGGCGACCTGGCGTTCCAAAGCGCCGACGGCACCACCTTCAAGGTGTCACCAGACCTGGCGGGGCTGGCCCTGCGGGTCAAGGCGATCTACCAGGACGCTCACGGCACCACCGAAGTGCTATTCTCCCAGCCCACCGCCGTGGTTCAACCGGGTGCGCCTGTGGTACCGACACCGGCCACACCGGTGGCGGATGCCAATGCCGGCGGTGCCGGCCTGCACATGGTGCGCTCCGACCTCAACTTCATCCTCGACCAGATCAAGATCGCCGAGGCCGATGCCGCCGGGGCGGACATCCTCTCGCTGCTGCCCAACATCCGTGCACCGCTGGGCCTGCGCGCAGTCGACGGTTCGAACAACAACCTGATGAACCTCAACGGCATCAACAATACCCAGTTCGGTGCCGCCGACAACGTCTTCCCGCGCGTGACCGACCCGGTGTTCAACCCGGCCGAAGGTGCACCGGCCGGCTTCTTCGGCCCTGGCTCGCCGGCCATTCCGGGCTCGTCGTACCAGCAGACCAGCGGCCCGGTATTCGACTCGCAGCCGCGCACCATCAGCAACCTGGTCGTCGACCAGACCTCCAACAACCCGGCAGCCTATGCCACGGCGTACGACCCCGGTGCGGACGGCGTGCTCAACTTCGGCACGCCTGGCAATGACGACGTGCTCAAGGACGGCGTGCGCATCGTCGCCAGCCCGGGCCTGGACGGCCAGTTCGGCACCGCCGACGACCACGACGTGTACCTGTTCGAGAACACGGCCGCCGATGCTGGCCTGTCCGCGCCGTTCAACGCCTGGATGACCTTCTTCGGGCAATTCTTCGACCATGGCCTGGACCTGGTGACCAAGGGCGGTTCGGGGACTATCTACATCCCGCTGCAACCGGATGACCCGCTGTACGTGGAGGGCGGTTTCACCAATTTCATGGTGGTCACCCGGGCCACCAACCTGCCTGGCGCGGACGGCGTGCTTGGCACGGCCGACGATATTCATGAGCACACCAATACCACCACGCCGTTCGTCGACCAGAACCAGACCTACAGCTCGCATCCATCGCACCAGGTGTTCCTGCGCGGCTACGTGCTGACCGATGGTGGGCCTGTTGCCACCGGCCAGCTGATCACCAACCGGGACCTGGGCGCCGACGGTCGCTACGGTACCGCTGACGACACCGAAATCGGCGGCATGGCGACCTGGAAGGTGGTCAAGGCCCAAGCCCGCGACGTGCTCGGCATCAACCTGACCGACGCTGATGTAGACAACGTACCGCTGCTGGCAACCGACGCGTACGGCAACTTCATCAAGGGGCCCAATGGCTTCCCGATGGTGATCATGAAAGGCGCCGATGGCATTGCCGGCACGGCCGACGACCAGCAGGTCGAAGGCAACCCGGCGGCGCCGATCGACCTGACCAACGCCGTGCGGACCGGTCACCAGTTCCTCGCCGACATCGCCCACAATGCCGTGCCGGTGTTCAGCGGTGGGGTGCTGGTACCGGATGCGGACAGCGATACCGGCAACGCCGTGCCGGTGAACCCGCAGACCGGTGCCAACCTGGCCTACGACAATGAACTGCTGGACGCGCACTACATAGCCGGCGACGGCCGGGTCAATGAAAACATCGGCCTGACCGCCGTGCATGCGATCTTCCACGCCGAGCACAACCGGCTGGTGGCACAGACCAAGGACACCGTGCTCGATTCGGGCGACCTGGCGTTCCTCAATGAGTGGCTGCTCAACCCGCTGACCGCGCTGCCGGCCAGCCAGGCCGAGATCGACGCGCTGGTGTGGAATGGCGAGCGGCTGTTCCAGGCGGCCAAGTTCGGTACCGAAATGCAGTACCAGCACCTGGTGTTCGAGGAGTTCGCCCGCACCGTGCAACCACGGGTCGACCTGTTCTTTGCCCCGACCCAGGTGTACGACGTCGACCTCGATGCATCGATCGTGGCCGAGTTCGCCCACACCGTGTACCGCTTCGGCCACTCGATGCTGACCGAGACCGTCGACCGCTTCGATGTCGACTTCAACGTCATCCAGGACCCGGCCAGTGCCAACCCGGACCAGCAACTGGGCCTGATCGCGGCGTTCCTCAATCCGCTGGCGTATGCCGCCAGTGGCGTCACCCCCGAGGATGCCACCAGCGCCATCGTGCGCGGGGTCACCCGCCAGGCCGGTAACGAGATCGACGAGTTCGTTACCGAGGCGCTGCGCAACAACCTGCTCGGCCTGCCGCTGGACTTGCCGGCGATCAACATCGCCCGGGGCCGCGACGTTGGCATCCCCTCGCTGAATGCCGTGCGTCGCGACATCTATGCGCAGACCGGTGACACCCAGCTCAAGCCGTACACCAGCTGGGTCGACCTGGTGCAGCACCTGAAGCATCCGGAGTCGCTGATCAACTTCATCGCCGCCTACGGCACCCACAGCACCATTACCGCTGCTACCACGCTGCTGGAAAAACGCGCGGCGGCCATGGCTCTGGTGTTTGGCGGTGACGGCGCACCAGCCGATCGCCTGGACTTCCTCAACAGCACCGGTGCCTATGCCAATGTCACGCTTCCTGGCAAGGATGGCGTGCTCGGCACCGTCGATGACCTGCGCGCGGTGACCGTCACCGGGGTCGATGCCATCGACCTGTGGATCGGCGGCCTGGCCGAAGCGAAAACCCCGTTCGGCGGCATGCTCGGCACCACCTTTAACTTCGTGTTCGAAAACCAGATGGAGAAACTGCAGGACGGCGACCGCTTCTACTACCTGGAGCGCACCGCCGGCCTGTCGATGAACGCCGAGCTGGAAAGCAACTCGTTCGCCAAACTGATCATGGCCAACACCTCGGCCACCCACCTGCCGGGCCTGGTGTTCTCCGACCCTGGCTTCTACCTGGAAGTGGACCAGAGCAAGCAGTTCAACGAAGGCCTGGGCAATGTCGACCCACTGGGCGAAAACGGTGAGCAGGTGGTATTCCGCGACAGCCCGTTGACGGCAGGCCCGGACACCAACTACATCCGCTATGCCGGTGCAGAGCACATCGTGCTGGGTGGCACCGAGGGTAACGACATCCTGGTTTCCAGCGAGGGTGACGATACGGTCTGGGGCGATGGCGGCAACGACCGCATCGAGGGTGGCGACGGCAACGACCAGCTGCGTGGCGGTGCCGGTGACGACATCATCAGCGACATGGGTGGTGACGACAATATCCAGGGCGGCGACGGCAACGATGTGCTGCACGGCGGTAACGGCGTCAACCTGATCATCGGCGGTTTTGGCAATGACTTCATCGTCACCGGTGAGGACGCCTCCGAAGCCATTGGCGGCCAGGGCAACGACTTTATCCTGGGCAGCAAGGCCAACGAGCAGGACATGGGCAACGAAGGCGACGACTGGATCGAGAAGGGCACCTCGGACGGTGCGCCTGGCGACAACTTCGACCCGCTCGGCAACGACCCGATCATCGGCAACGACGTGTTCATCGGTGGCAACGAGAACGACAAGTTCAACGGTGAAGGCGGCGACGACATCATGGTCGGCAGCCTGGGCTTCGGTGACCGCTACATTGGTGGCTCCGGCTATGACTGGGCGACTTTCAAGGGCCTGGCCCAGGGCGTGACCATCGACTACAGCGACCGCTTCTTCGATGTGCCGCCGGTACCCGGCTCGGGCGCTTCTGCGCTGGTGCGCTTCGATATCATGGAAGGCCTGTCCGGGTCGGCGCATGGCGACTTCCTGCGCGGTGACAACGAAGACGCTGCCAGCCTGCCGACCAACGGCGCCAACGGCAGCGTGCTGACCAACATCGGCCTGATCAACGGCCTGTCCGGCCTGCTGGCCGCCGGTGCGACGTTCTACGATGGTGGCAACATCATCCTCGGCGGCAGCGGCAGTGACTTGATCGAAGGCCGTGGCGGCGACGATATCCTCGACGGTGACAAGTGGCTGAACGTGCGCATCAGCGTGCGCGCCAACAGCGACGGAACCGGCCCGGAAATCGCCAGCTACGACAGCATGGAGCCGATGGTGCCGCTGATGCTCAATGGCACCTACAACCCGGGCCAGCTGGTAATCGTGCGGGAAATCCTCAACGGCACCGACAGCTATGACACGGCGGTATTCTCGGGGGTGGCCAGCGACTACAGCGTGGTTGTCGACGGCAACGCGGTGATCGTTACCGACCTGGTAGCAGGGCGTGACGGCGTCGACCACCTGACCGGCATCGAGCGCCTGCAGTTCTCGGACAGCTCGCAGGCTTCCGGGGTGGGGACTGCCGTCAACGCCGGCCCGACCGGCCACCTGGCGATCCTTGACGCCGCCACCGGCCTGCGCAATGACACCGCGGTCAGTGGCCAACTGCTGCGGGTGAGCAACCTGGCGGTGCACGATGCCGACAATGTCGGTGCCGGCAATGCGAGCGGTGCCATCAACGGCCCTGTAGCGTACTACTGGCAAGTCGAGACGCTGCCAGGTTCGGGCGTCTATGAAGACATTACCTTTGTCGCTGCCGGCGAAGTGTCGCGGGCTACCGGCACCACTTACCGGGTCACAGACGATGTGGCGGGCTTGAATATCCGTGTACGTGCGGTGTACCAGGACGCCAAGGGCACGCTGGAAATCGTCGATTCGGCGCCGAACAGCGCACCGAGCGCCGGGCCGACCGTGACCGGGCTGCTGGTGCAGAACCAGACCCTCACCGCCAACCCGGCAACCATCGTCGATGCCGACGGCCTGAGCAACCCGCAGTTCACCTTCCAGTGGCAGGCCAACCGGGGTCTTGGTTGGGTCAATATTGCTGGCGCCATCAGTAGCAGCTTCGTCCTCACCCAGGACCAGGTGGGGCAGAACATGCGGGTAGTGGTCAGCTACGTGGATGACTTCGGGGTCCATGAAAGTATTGCTTCTGACATTCTCGACCCGGTGGCCAATGTCAACGATGCGCCTACCGGTGCCGTGCTGATCAGCGATACCACGCCAGACGTGGGGCAGATGCTGACCGCGCTCACCGCCAGCATCGCCGACCTGGACGGGCTTGGTGCGTTCAGCTTCCAGTGGCAGCAGGGTAGTGGTACGGCATTCACCGACATTCCCGGTGCAACTTCTTCCACTTTCACCCCAGGACCATTGCAGGCTCACTTCCAGCTGCGCGTGGTGGTGCGCTATGCCGATGGCTTCGGCGCGCTGGAAACCGTGACCTCCGCTGCTACGGCCGAAGTGCCGGCCGTACCAGGGGTGGTGCTGGTCGGTACAAGCGCGGCAGATACCCTGACAGGCACCGCCGGTGATGACGTTCTGCTCGGTCTCGCAGGTAACGACACGCTCATTGGCCTGGCCGGATTCGACCAGCTGTTCGGTGGTGATGGCGACGACGCGCTTGACGGCGGTGAAGGCAACGACACCCTGGACGGTGGCGCCGGCAACGATGTGCTGAACGGCGGACTGGGCGCAGATGCGATGACAGGTGGCGCCGGCAACGATACCTTTGTTGTCGACAACCTGGGTGACACGCTCAGCGAGGCGGCAGGCGGTGGTATCGATCTGGTACAGACCAGTCTGGCCAGCTACACCTTGGGTGCCAACCTCGAGAACCTGAGCTTTACCGGTACCGGCAATTTCATCGGTGTGGGTAATGGCCTGGCCAACACCATCGTCGGTGGTGCCGGCAACGACTTCCTCAATGGTGGCGCGGGTATCGACCAACTGGTGGGTGGTGCCGGCAACGACAGCTATGTGGTCGACAATGCCGCAGATGCGACCGTGGAACAGGCAGGGCAGGGCACGGACCTGGTGCGTACTACACTGACCAGCTGGACGCTGGCCAACAACCTGGAGAACCTGACCTACTTCGGTGCTGCCAGTTTCGTTGGTAACGGTAACGGCCTGGACAACGTCATCACCGGCGGCTCGGGTAATGACATCCTCACCGGCAACGCTGGCAACGACACACTCAACGGTGGGCTTGGTGCGGATACCCTGATCGGCGGAACGGGTGATGACACCTTCGTTGTCGACAACGCCGCAGACATCGTTGTCGAGGTGTTTGGTGGGGGCTCCGATCTGGTACGCACCAGCCTGGCGAGCTACACCCTCGCGGCCACCCTCGAAAACCTGAGCTTTACCGGTACCGGCAATTTCATCGGTGTGGGTAATGGCCTGGCCAATACCATTGTCGGTGGCAACGGAAACGACTTCCTCAACGGCGGCGCGGGCAGCGATCTGTTGGTGGGTGGTGCCGGCAACGATAGCTATGTAGTCGACAATGCCGGGGACGTGTTGGTGGAACAGGCTGGAGGTGGTACCGATCTGGTGCGCACGACGATCACCAACTGGACGCTGGGCAACAACCTGGAAAACCTGACCTACTTCGGCGCCGGCAACTTCGTCGGCACCGGTAACGCCTTGAACAACGTCATTACCAGCGGCTCGGGCAATGATGTGCTCAACGGTGGGGCGGGGGCAGATACCCTGATTGGCGGAGCCGGCAATGACACCTACGTGGTCGATAATGTGGGTGACATCGTCAGCGAGGCTGCAGGCGGCGGCACCGACCTTGTGCAGAGCAACTTGGTCAGCTACACCCTGGGTGCCAACCTCGAAAACCTGAGCTTCATCGGCACCGGCAACTTCACCGGTGTTGGGAATGGCCTGGCCAACACCATCGTCGGTGGTACTGGCAACGACTTCCTCAACGGTGGCGCGGGTATCGACCAGCTGGTGGGCGGTGCCGGCAACGACAGCTACGTGGTCGAGAATGCCGGGGACGTGCTGGTGGAGCTGGCAGGCGGCGGCACAGACCTGGTGCGTACCACGCTGACCAGCTGGACGCTGGGCAACAACCTGGAAAACCTGAGGTACTTCGGCGCCGGCAACTTTACCGGTACTGGGAACGGGCTGAACAACGTTATCACCGGTAATTCAGGTAATGACACCATCAACGGTGCTGCGGGTAACGACCAATTGCTGGGCGGCGCTGGCAACGACACCTTGAATGGCGGGGACGACAACGACAGCCTTGATGGCGATCTCGGTGACGATAGCCTCGATAGTGGCGCTGGCAGCGACACGCTGTTTGGCGGTGATGGCAACGACATCCTCTCCGGTGGTAGCGGCAGTGACTTCCTCAACGGTGGGGTTGGCGATGACACGGTCAACGGCGGTGCGGGCGATGACACGATGATGGCGACCGATGGCAATGATGTCTTCCAGTTCGCCGCAGGCTTCGGCAATGACCTGATCATCAACTTCGACAGCAATGCGATCGGTGGCCAGGACCGGCTGGACATCACCGCCTTCAACATCACCGCAGCCACCTTTGCTGCCAACGTCACCATCGCCGATGTCGGCGACGATACGCTGGTCAGCATCGGCGCTACCGACTCCATTCGCCTGGTAGGGGTGGCGGATGCAACCACGGTGACGGCATCGGACTTCAACCTGGCCGGTTGAATACGCTGCCGGGGGCCGCTGCGAGGCCCCATTCGCGGGCACGCCCGCTCCCACAGGGTCTGGTGTCCAGCCAGGCTTTGGGGGCGGGCGTGCCCGCGCATGGGCTGCAAGGCTGCCCCGGTTTCTCTCGATTACTTGATGAACCGCACCTGGCTGTTGATCTTCTCGATCACTGCCCCCTTGAGCGCGTTGAACCGGGCCTTGTTCTGCTCGAACAGGTTGTTGCCCTTGGTATCGATGGAGATGATCAGCGGGCCGAACTCGCGCACGCGGTTCACCCACAGCGTTTCCGGCATGCCCAGGTCCTGCCATTCGGCGCGTTCGATCGCTTCCACCTGGGTTGCCGCCAGCACCGCGCAGCCGCCGGGGAACACCGCGTGTATGGCCTTGTTCTCCAGGCAGCCGGTGGTGGTCTCCGGGCCCATGCCACCCTTGCCGACGATCAGCTTCACACCGGTCTGCTCGATGAACTGCTTCTCGAACTTTTCCATGCGCATGCTGGTGGTCGGGCCGATGGAAACCATCTCGAAGCTGCCATCCTCTTTCTGCTTGACGATGGGGCCGGCGTGAAAGATCGCGCCGCCGCGCAGGTCCACCGGTAACTCCCGGCCGAGCTCGATTAGCCGGCGGTGGGCGACATCGCGGCAGGTCACCAGTTGGCCGGTGAGGTAGACCACGTCGCCCACGTTGAGGCTGGCCAGGTCTTCGTCGCTGATCGGGGTGTTGATGATCTTTTTCACAGTACTACCCCTTCGTGGGAGAGGATGTCATAGGACAGGTCGGCGTTGATGCGGATCTTGCCTCGGCGGTGCGCCCAGCAGCCGGTCGAAACGGCAACACCGATGGTCGACGGGTGGCGGGCCGAAGACTCGATATTCACCCCCATCACGCTGCTGTTGCCGGTCAGGCCCTGCGGGCCGATGCCGATTTCGTTGAGGCCATCTTCCAGCAGCTTTTCCATCATCGCCGCGCTTGCGTTGGGGTGGCTGGAGTCCACTTCGCGCAGGATGGCCTTCTTCGACAGGCGTGCCGCTGTCTCCACCGAGGTCGACACCCCTACACCCACCAGCAATGGCGGGCAGGCGTTGACACCGCGCGAGGTGATGACATCGAAGACGAACTCGGTCACCCCTTCATAGCCTTGGCCCGGCATCAGCACCTTGGCCGACCCTGGCAAGGTGCAGCCGCCGCCGGCCATGTACACGTCGACGATGGCGTAGTCAGCATCGGGAATGATTTCCCAGTCCAGCCACGGGATCTTCGAGCCGGTGTTGGTACCGGTGTTCTTCTCGATGAAGGTTTCCACCGCATTGTGGCGCAGCGGCCCCTGGATGGTGGCTTCCCGGGTGGCGTTTTCCAGGATGCTCTCCATCTCGCCCAGCAGCGGGAAGCGAGCGCCAGCCGAGACGAAATACTGGATGACCCCGGTATCCTGGCAGCTGGGGCGGTTGAGCTTGTCGGCATATTCCTGGTTGTCGGCCATCGAGTCGTAGACCGCGATGGCCAGCGGGTTGGTTTCGGCCGCGCGCAACTTGGCGGTCTTTGCCTTGACGTCCGTGGGCAGGCGTTTGCCGATGTAGGCGGTGAACTTGGCCATCACATCGGTCAGCGATGACACGGCGGTTTCTTTGTCCATGGTTATTTCCTCACTGCAGCACAAGGCGGGTTGTCGTTTGCTGTATCGAAAGGTCAGGGTGTGGGTGTGCCGGCCTCCATGCGTGCAAGGGCAGGGCGCGACGGCGCAGGCTCAGGCTCTTCCAGTGGTGCCTGGCCATTGAGCACCTTGGCCATGTGCTGCTTGTCCAGCGCACCTACCCAGTTGGCGATCGCTACGGTGCCGACCGCATTGCCGATGGTGTTGGTAATGGCGCGGGCTTCGGACATGAAACGGTCCACGCCCAGCAGTAGGACCATGCCGGCCACCGGGATGTTGTCCATGGTCGCCAGGGTCGCGGCCAGGGTGATGAAACCCGAGCCGGTCACGCCTGCGGAGCCTTTCGAGGTAAGCAGCAGCACGCCGAGCACGATCAGCTGGTCCATCAGGGTCAGCGGGGTGTTGGTGGCCTGGGCGATGAAGATGGCGGCCATGGTGTAGTAGATGCACTGGCCATCCGGGTTGAAGGTCAGGCCCGAGGGGATCACCAGGCCGACCACCGGCCTGGATACCCCAACCTTTTCCAGCTTGTTCATCAGTTGCGGCACCACCGACTCGGACGAGCTGGTCCCCAGGACCGTGAACAGTTCTTCCCTGAGGTACTTGAGGAATTTCCACAGGTTGAAGCCGGACAGCCGGGCAATGGCGCCCAGCACCACCACCACGAACAGAAAGCAGGTCAGGTACATGGTCGCCATTAGCTTGCCCAGCGAGACGATCGAGCCCAGGCCGTACTTGCCGACAGTGAAAGCCATGGCGCCACAGGCGGCCAGCGGTGCCACGCGCATGATCATGCCGACGATGAAGAACATGCCGTGGGAGAACGCTTCCAGCACATCGACCATCGGCTTGCTGCGTGGGCCGAGGTGCGAGAGGGCGATGCCGAACAGGGTACTGAACAGCAGGATCGGCAGGATCTCGTTCTTGGCGAAGGCGTCGGTCACACTGCCGGGGATCACATGCAGCAGGAAGTCGATGAAACCGCCGCTGTTGCCGGCCGCCGCGGCGGTGTAGGTGGAAATGCTCCTGGCATCAAGGCTGGCAGGGTCGACGTTCATGCCCTGGCCGGGTTGAACGATATTGACCACCATCAGCCCCAGCACCAGGGCGAAGGTGGACAGCACCTCAAAGTAGATCAGTGCACGCACGCCGACGCGGCCAAGCTCCTTCATGTTTTCCATCTTGGCGATGCCGAGCACCACCGTGGCGAAGATGATCGGGGCAAAGACCATCTTGATCAGTTTGATGAAGGCGTCGCCGACGGGCTTGAGGTCAGCGCCCACCTGTGGCCAGAACACCCCGATCAGCACCCCCAGGGTCACGCCGATCAGTACTTGCACGTACAGCTTGCCGAACAATCGCTTGGCCATTGCCGTCTCCGAATTATTGTTGTGAGTCGGATGTATCTGGCGGCCGGGCTGATCGTTGCGTGCAGGTCGCACCTGGCCTTGATGGCCACACAGCCCAGCGGGTTAATCACGCAGGGCAAAAGGTAATGGTTTTTCTGAAATGCGGTAATACAATGAGATTCAACTCATTGTTTCCTTCAGGTTAATTATGAATCCGGTATCGGAGCTGGCGTTCTTCAGCCAACTGGTCAGGGTGGGGAGCCTGGCCGGCACCGCACGTGAGCTGAACCTGACCCCGCCTGCAGTCTCCAAGCGCCTGGCCCAGCTAGAGCAGCGCCTGGGCGTGCGCCTGCTCAACCGCACCACGCGCAGCATCAGCCTGACCGCCGAAGGCGAAACCTACCTGCTCAACGCCAGGCGCATCTTGGGTGAGATCGAGGAAATGGAGCGGCAGGTGTCCAGCAGCCGTGCCGAGCCCAAGGGCTTGCTGCGGGTCAATGCGCCGCTGGGTTTCGGCCGCACCCACGTAGGGCCGGCGGTATCGTCGTTCGCCAAGCGCTACCCGGAGGGGGAGGGGCAACTGCATCTGAGCGACCGGCCGATTGCCTTGCCGAACGACGCCATCGATGTGGCCATCCGCTTCGGCGACCTACCCGACTCGCGGCTGATCGCTCGCAAGATTGCGGCCAACCGCCGCCGCTTGTGCGCCACGCCGGGTTACCTTGAGGAGCATGGTGCCCCCGAAACGCCAAAAGACCTGACGCGCCACAACTGCATCGTGTTGCGCCAGAACGATGCCGCGTTCGGTATCTGGCGGCTGAGCCGCGGCAAGCAGAGCGAGTCGGTAAAGGTGCATGGAAGCCTGAGCACCAACGATGGCGAGGTTGCATTGAACTGGGCGCTGGACGGGCACGGCATCCTGATGCGTGCCGAATGGAACCTGGCTGACCATCTGCGCAGCGGGCGTCTGGTTGAGGTACTTGGCGATTACCAGACGCCGCCTGCGGATATCTATGCGGTGTATCTGGAGCGCTTGAACCTGTCGGCAAAGGTGTCTTGCTTTGTCGAGCACCTGAGGTCGTTCTTTCGTCAGGGTGACAACCTGGCGACATGGCGGTGAGTCATGCCACAGGCTGGTGGGGCACCATGCAGGAGCGGTGTAGCGCGCTAGCGAGACGGTGATCAGGCTATACTCCGCGCCTTTTGCCCCTGCCGGAATCCGCCCATGCGCCAGGTTTTGCTCATCGTCGATGTCCAGTCCACCTTCAGTCCGCCCGAGTGGCTGGTCGATGGCCTGCGCCGGTTATCGGCGAACATACCCACCATTGCCTCGGTCGAACCGCACGACGAACAGGTCACCCCGTTCGAGCGCCAACTCGGCTGGCATCCGGCGGCCGACGACGAAAGCCTGGTCGAGGCCGACCAGGTATTCGTCAAACATGGTTACGGGCAGAGCGCCGAGGCTATCGCGTACATCCGCGAGCTGGGCGTGGAGCGCGTGCTGGTGTGTGGGCTGCAGACCGAGACCTGTGTGCTGGCCGCCGGTTTCGCCCTGTTCGATGCGGGGTTGATGCCCACCCTGGTCACTGACATGACCGTCGGCTCATCGCTGGATCGGTCGGGCAAGCTGGGCATCGAGCTGTGGCAGCATCACTTCCGCCAGGTCACGACTTCCGCCGAGGTACTTGCGGAGCTGGCTGCGCACGGCCAGTAAAAAATCGTCACTGGCCTGCGCGGGGCAGTTGCAGCAGCGGCCTTGCGTCGTGAAGGGCTTCAGGCCACATCCACCAGCACGATCTCGCTGTCCTCGATGGCGGTCACCCGCAGCACTTCCTCCTGCTCGATCGCCACGCCATCGCGCGCCTTGGCCCGCAGTCCGTTGACCTCCACCAGCCCCTTGGCCGGCACCAGGTAGCCCCGGCGTGCGGCATCGAAGCGGTACTCGGCGGTTTCACCCGCACGCAGGGTGGCGGCCACCAGGCGGGCATCGGTACGGATTTGCAGGCTGTCCTCGTCACCCGCGCGGCCACTGGCCAGGGTCACGAAGCCTTCGCCGCGTTCACCTTTGGGGAACGGCCGGGTGCCCCACTGCGGTGCTTCACCGGTGCGCTCCGGTACGATCCAGATCTGGAAGATGCGCGTATCAACCTCTTCCAGGTTGTATTCGCTGTGCACGATGCCGGTACCGGCGCTCATCACCTGGACGTCACCGGCCTCGGTACGGCCCTTGTTACCCAGGCTGTCCTGGTGGCTGATCGCGCCTTCACGCACATAGGTGATGATTTCCATGTCGCGGTGTGGGTGCGGTGGGAAGCCGCTGCCGGCAGCGATCAGGTCGTCGTTCCAGACCCGCAGGTTGCCCCAGTGCATGCGCGCCGGGTCGTAGTACTCGGCAAACGAGAAGTGGTGGTGGGCATCGAGCCAGCCGTGGTTGGCGTGGCCGAGGCTTTCGAAGGGTCGAAGTTGCAGCATGGTCGTGCTCCTTGAATCAGTGGAATGGGGCCATGATGCGCCAGATAAAGATCGAAAATAAGCGTAAATATCGGCTTAAATTGATCAGTTAAATGGATGTTAAAGATAGCGTATTTTGCCCGCTTCATCGCCTAATACACTGATCTGCAAGCATTCGCTGGCGATTTTTCGTCGATGCGGCGAACATGCCCGCTGATTTTGCTTTTTCACCGGAGTGACCGTGGCCCACGAGCAGACCCAGGCCCCAGCCGACCTTACCCCACCTGCCCAGTTACCCTGGTTTCGCCGCCTGGCGGCGCGCCTGCTGGGCCACGGCCTGACCGGCCTGGGTGCCCAGCACCGCGACTCATGGTTCCTCGGCCATGTCAGCGGCCAGCGTAGCGGCCACGCCGAGGGCATGCGTGAGGGCATGCGTGAGGGCTTCGAGCGCGGCCGGGTGGAGGGCTATGAGGCCGGGCGCCAGGTGCTGGTCATCCGCGATACCCGCCCCGACGTTGCCGCCGTGCCGGGTCAGGACGACAACCTGTTCGATGACTGGCGCCTGCCGTTGACTGCCGAGCTGAAAAAACGCTTCAAGGTGGATGTCGCCCAGCGCCTGCCCGCGTCGGCCCAGCCCAGTGCCGCGCAGTGGAAGCTGATTTTCAGCGACACGCCCTCCACCTGTGTGGTCGCCGGGGCCGGGGCGGGCAAGTCGACCTCGCTGGTCCTGCGCATCCTGTTGTTGCGCCATTACCTGGGCTACGAGCTGGATGCGATGACCGTGGTCACCTTCACCCGCGAGTCGCGCAAGGACTTCATCAAGCGCCTGCTGCAGGTTTTCGCCCTGTGGCAGGTCGACCTGCAGGCGGCGCAAGCGCGCGAGCTGGTGCGCACCTTCCATTCACGCATCCTGCCGCTGGTACGCAGCCTGCCGGGCTTTGCCCAGGTGCGTGCGTTCGAAACGCTGGGCAACGAGATGCCCGCCGGGCGCGAAGCCGATGCCGAGAGCAACCCGTTCGACCTGCGCCTGAACGACGCCCAGCGCCAGCAACTGAACCAGTGCTACAGCAACTTGCTGGGTAGCAGCCCGCGTTTCGCCGAACTGGTCGGCCTGCTGCGCAGCGAAGCCCTGCAACTGAAGCCGCTGGACCCCAGCAACCCCGAAGTGCAGAAGCGCGCGCAGGTGACTCAGCTGGCCGCCCAGCGTGACGAAGAACTGTGTGACGTGATCGAGGACCTGTGGTTCGCCGCCGGCGCCTGGCCAATCAAGGGAGTCGAGCCCTGTCGCGAGACGGTTGCGATCCGTGGCAGCCAGTTCCATGTGCATGGCCGTCTGGCTGGCCACGGGCCGCTGGTGGTGCTGGGCTTCGACCCGGCAGAAAGCGCCCAGTACCAGCGCCCCGGCGCCAAGCTGGCGGTGCGCGCCGAGTGGGCGGTCAAACGTACCCTGTTGCAGGCTTTCTGCGACCGGCCACTGATCTGGCTCGACAACTATGCCATGGCTCGGCGCCTGGCCGCTTCGCTGGCCGGCGATGCGGTGGCCGGCCCCGGCTTCGAATACAAGGTCAAGGGCGAGCTGGCCCCCGCGCCGCTGCTGGATGCCTTCGTCGGCGCCGCCAACTTCATCGAGAACCTCGGTCTGGAGGTCAACCCTGCCGTGGCGGCGATGAGCTTCCCGCCCGGCGACAGCGACGCGTTGTTCTTCGAGGCCCTGGCCCTGTACTGGAAGGCCCTGGAGGCGCACCTGCTGGACCAGTCGCCACCGGTCATGAGCTACAACCGGATGTTCGCCCTGTTCGGCGAGAACAACCCGGAAAACCTGCGGCTGCTGCCCGACGCCTTGCTGCGGCCGCTGGCGCACCTGATGATCGACGAGTTCCAGGACGTATCACCGCAGATCGTCAGCTGGCTGCGCGCCAGCCTCGCCGAGATTCGCCGGCGCGGCCCGGCCATGTACAACGGGCGTAATGCCCGGCATTCATCGCTGTTGTGCGTGGGTGACGACTGGCAGTCGATCTACGGTTGGCGCGGCAGTTCGCCCAAGTACTTCATGGAGTTCACCAAGGCCTTCCCGTCACCGGCCAACACGCGGGTGATGCTGGTCGACAACTACCGTTGCCAGCAGCAGGTGATCGATGCGGCCGAGCACCTGGTCAAGGGCACCCCGGCGATTGCCGGGAAGAAAGCCAGGGCCAGTGGCCCGGCGGCGGAACTGCCCGGCTCGCCGGTCAAGGTGTTCGACCGTGACGAGGCCGCTTTGGGGGAAACGTTGATCGAGCACTACCAGCGTGGCGAGACGGTCATGATGCTGTACCGCAAGGGCAGCGACAGGGCGCTGATGAACGAGCACCTGCACAGCGTGCTGCAAGCCGATGCAGCGCTGCCGGCCGAGCAGCGCCGGCTGCGCCAGCTGACCTACCACAGTGCCAAGGGCTTGCAGGCCGACGCCGTGTTCATGCTGGGCGACTGCCAGTACCTGACCAGTTCGCCGTACAAGAACCAGGTGTATCGCCAGGCTGGGCTGGGCAAGCCCGGTGATGCGCAACCGTTCGACACGGCGCAGAAGGAAGAGGTACAGCGCCTGGCCTACGTGGCGGTGACCCGTGCGGTACAGCACTGTTACTGGCATGTCGAAGCTGCCAACGGTGAAGCCGCGACCGCCCCGCGCGCCTCGAGCCAGGTGGATGGTCGGCAGGCCTTCTTCGAAGACCTGCGCGGGCAGTGAGGGTCAGTTCCTCGGGTTGGGGTCTTGCTGGGCAGTCAGCCGCAGGTACAGGGCGTCTTCCTCTGCCTGGCGGCTGCTGCCCAGGCGTGAAAGCGCGTCGTTGTACCGCTGGCTGTCGAGCTCGAGACGGGGGAGTACGCCTGTGGCACCTGGCACCGCGTCGGGCAGCACTTCGTTCAACACTTCGCGTACCGGTGCGTCCAGGGTTGTGACCGCCTCGTTCTCCGGGTCAAGGCAATATTCCAGGTACTCGATACCGCGGTACCAGCGTTCATCCAGTGCTGCGAAGCGCTGGCCGTAACGCTGCCTGAGGAAGCGCCGCCAGCTTGGTTGGGCGGCGATCCAGGCCTGACGCGTGGCGGGTTGGTGGTCAAGTGCCTCGACTGCCTGTTCGACGTTGTCGACGACGCGGTCGGAGACGTGAGCACTTTCGCGATAGAGCATGTCCTGGCTGGGTTCGGGAAAGTCGAGTGGCTCCGCGAGCGACTGGCGCAATGCCAGTCGGATTTCGATATCGTCGAGCCCGCCATCGCGCAGCTCATCGAGGGTTATGTCATCCAACGGGTCGGCGTCGGGTAGCCTGGGCAGGTCCGCTCCGCCCTGCGCAAACGCCTGCTCCCGGGCTAGCAACGCGCTTTGCCGTGCCAGACGTGCAGCGTGGATGCGTGCGGCCAGTTGGTTGACCTGCTCGCGACGGAACAGGCGTCGGTAGTACTGGAACAGATAGGCGCCTTTGACCTTTGCCTGGCTACTTTCGCGATAGGCCAACTGCTCGACCAGCAAGGTGCTGAAGCCATCGGCTCCGGCATCGCCGCAGGTGGCCGGGAAGTCACCGGCTACTTCGTTCAGGTGTTCGCGCAGTGCCTCGTCCTGGCTGGCCGCTTCCAGCAGTTGCCACACTTCCCGCGCCAGCGAGTACTGGTTGTTCCGCGCTTGCGCCGAGCGCCCGACGCGCTCCACCACTTCGAGCAGGTCGCGGTTGGCGCCGTCTTCGAACAGGCTGTCCCAAATCTGCTGCTGTGCCTGGTTGCCGCTGGCCCGCCAGTCCACTGCCTCGGTTTCGGGCAGGAAGTGGTCGGCTTCCACAATACCCACACCGGCAGTACGTAACGGGCCAGCCGCCTCGGGTACCAGGTTGTTGAAATGGAACTCCCAGCGCAGGTTATGCCGGGTCAGCAGATTGCTTGCATAAGGGGTCTGCAATATCAGCTCGACCTCGGGCAGCTGCTGGATGTCGTTATTGCTGAGTTCCAGGCTGCGCAGCGCGTAGTCGGGCCTGCTCATCAGTGCCGTCAGGTCGTCCGGCCAGGCGCTGAGGTCACAGTTGTTGAGTGTCAGGTTTCGCAAGCGCAGCAAGGTGCTCAGCCGTGGCGGAATACCCAGCGGGTTGAGGGACAGGTCCAGGTCACGTAGATGGCGCAATTCGCCGAAGCGTTCTGCCAGCGCCGGGGTAAGCATGATCTGGTTTCCACTCAGGTCCAGTTCTTCCAGGGGCAGCACTGTGAGCATTTGCAAGTCTGCGTCGGTGAGCGACAACTGGCTGTGCCTGAGCCTCAGCGCACGCAGGCGGCGCATCCGGGCCAGTGCGCTTCTGGCAGTCACGTCCAGGTTGAGCAATGGGCTGTCGGCGACTTCCAGGGTCTGTAGCTGGGGTGTATTGCGTAAAGCGTTGAACAGCGTGTCGGATTGCAGCTCGGGATTACCAACAAGACGAAGCCGTTCCAACTGTGGGAAGGACTCGAAGAATCCTGCAGGTATGGTGTGCAGACCCAGGCTGTGGATTTCCAGCGTCTGGATGTGGTCGAAACGTGCTGGTAGCTCGGGCAGGCTGGCCAGTGTCATATGCCGCAAGATCAAGGCGTTACCGTCATCTTGCCTGGCAGCGCGGCGCAGCGCGCGGCCAAAGGCACGGCGGTTGTGCCAGGTTTCGCCTTCGGCCTCATCGCGCCAGGAGCTCAGGCTCTGGTCCAGCGCTGCCCGTTCGCGCTGAATATGTCTCAATTGCTCCGCGACGTTTCCGCGTTGGCGCAACTGGGCGAGCAGGGCACGACGTTGTGGCGTGGAAAGCGCGGGGTAAAGCTCTTGCAGCCTGCGCTCTTCAATAGAGGTGCCACCCAACCTGACCCAGTCGCGCCAGCTGCCTCGGCCACTCAAGGGGTAGCCAAGGCGTCCGTCGGCAAGACGCAAAGGCGAGCGGTAGCCGGGCCGGATCGGCTGCTGGCCAAGCAGCCGCGCGGCCTGCTGCCGGTCGGCAAGTGCCATTTCCATGAGCTCGGCAGCGCTGGCACCGGGTTGTTCGGCCAGCAAGGCCGCCGCCAGCCGTTGGCTGTCGGCATTGGCCAGGGTCGGGCGGTACAGGCCGAGCAGAGCGCGGTCCAGGCGCAAGTGGGCCTGGTGCACACGGGCTTCTTCGGCGATGCGCAGGGGGACGCGGTTGCTGAGCAGGCGCGTTCTCTCCAGCGTACTCGCCTGCGCGACGATTGCATTGAGTACCCGGTTGGGAAGGCTGCCGAATTGTTGTTGCAACGCTTGCGCAGCGCTATCCAGGGGCTGCAGCCTGCTGCGCTGGAGAGCATCGAACAGTGCATCGCGGCGCGCGGCCAGATGGTCTGCCAGCAAAGCGTCCAGTGCCCGGGCGCGTGATGCAGTGTGGGTGTTGGGCACCAATGCCTCTGCTGCCGGCTCCGGCAATTGGTCCAGTACGGTCTGGCTGAGCTTGCCGAGTTCCAGGTCGTTACGGGTCACCTCGATCACCACCGGTGAAGGCACCGTGGTGTCGCCATGGATAACAGCCTGGCCCCACGGCTCTGGCCCGTCGAACACTTTCAATACATGGTCGGCCGGCCAGCCGGGAAGTTCGAGCAAGGCCCGTAAAGCATGCTGCGGGTGGAACGCCACTGATAGGCCATGGCGGACCCGGGTGATCAGTTCAGTGGCTTGTTGATCGATGGCCAGGCGCTCGAGCGCATCGGTCAGCAGCGTCGGTGCTTGTGCTTCGCTGACATGCGTCTGGCGCAACACCTGCTCATCGGTGTTGGTGCAGCGTAGCGCTGTGGCCAGGTCGCTATCGCTGAGGTTGTCCGTTATCGGGCCGATGCGCCTGAGCAACTGGTGTTGCTGCCAGTCCAGCGGGTGTTCTGCCATGGCGCGCCAGGCGCCTTCGCCCACATGGCGGACGGAAGGGCGGAACGCCTCTGGGTTGTCAGGGTGAATGATGCGCCATTGTCCGGAAGTGTCCGTGGCCTGCTCATACAACCCACCATCGAGCCGGATGAAATGTCGTTGTTGATGAATGTACTGCCCTTGCTCGTTGGCCAAAACCGTATCGGGCAGTATTTCGCGACTGGCATAGCGATCAAAGCCGGGTTGCCATAGGCGTTCGCCGCCAGCATGTTCGACACTCACCAGCGAGTCGACAAAGCGCGAATGCCTGAGCAGGCTGGCGCCGGCGCCGGTTGCGCCAATCACGGCCAGGTTGAGCAGCACCGATTCCAGTTGCGCGGCGGCTTCTGCCTTGTCATCGGCCTCCCAGGCCTCGATACCATGGAACACGCTGTTCATCAGCTGTGCGCCACCTACGGCCAGCATGAGGGTATTGAGGCCAGGCACGAACAGGGCTGCCACGTTGGCCAGGTCCAGCCCGATCGACAGCCAGTGCTCCAGTAGCTCCAGCCTGGCGTTTGCGTCCACCTGGGCGGTGGGTACGGCCAGGGTGGCGGCATCGGCCTTGAGCCTGGCGACATGGGTCCGATACCAGTAGGCCCACAGGTCGGCAGGCAGTTCGCTGGTCTGATACGACACGCGGGGCGACGGTTTGGGCAGGAGGGCCGGGGTGTTTGGCGCGACCACGCTATCGAACAGGTCCTGTCGCAAGCGTTTGGCCAGTGCTGGTTGCAGCGATTGCGGGGCATGACGGATAACGTGTTGCAGCAGCCGCTCGTCCTGCAGGCGAACCGCCAGCGTTCTGGCGGCAACGCTGGCCGACGGGTACTCGACCAGCGGGAAATCATGCGCACCGGGAATGTAGACGATACGGGGCGTCACCTTGCCGGGATCGTCCCGCCCGATCACCAGTACTTCGTGCAAGGGCGTCTGGTACAGGCTCAGCCGCCAGCATTTCTGCTGTGGCGGAGCCTTGCCCCCACACACATTTTGAAGTGCTTTCAAGCCTGCCGGGCTGAGTTTTCCACGCAGCACGGCGATCCAAGCCTGTACCTGCAGCTCGTCGCGGCTGGCCTGGATGGAACGCTGCGCGAGCGTCGCCTGCGCTGGGCTGTCATAGATCGAGGCCAGGTGGGCCTGGTACTGTTTGCCCAGGTCCAGGCTGCGGCATGCCTCGATAAAGCTGGCGGGAGTCCAGCCGACGAGCCGCGTCGGGTTGCTTCGGCTGACGTGCAGCAGGCTATATGGGCCCGCTTCATGGCTGCCGGTGAAATTGTGCAGGGCAGCCTCCAGTAATGTGACCTTGCGCGGCGTGCCATTGGGGTCGTATTCGAAGCGATCCGCCTCTGGGGTGGTGCCCAACCCGGCCTCCGGCTCGCCATGCACCGATGGCCTGCGCTTGAATGGCTGGAAGAAATAGACCGCCTCATCCACCGGCTCGGCAATGCCCAGGTGCGCCTGTAGCAGTGGCTTGCAAAACTCGCTGATACCCTTTAGCGGCTTGAGCAATTCGAACAGGGCATCGCGGCTGCGGTCGCGTTGCTCGATAGCGCCTTGCAGTGCCTGGCGTTGTTCATCGGTTGCCGTTGCATACCAGTCGAAGGGCTGGCCGTTGTCCTGTAAGTAGTCCATGCGCTGGCTGGCAAGCAGGGCGCTGACGTGATGGCTGGCAAGCTGCCGTGGCCAGTGCGGCAAGGTGCGCTCAAGCTGACGCAGGTGGAACGGCGTCGTGGATGTCATGATGGGTTGCTCCTCAAGGGGGAAGGCGCCATTGCATGACAGCCAGGTCGCGAACGAGTGGTACATAACTACTCGACGGGTGTCGGTATCGCCTATGCCAGGGTCGGGCAGGTATCAATGCCGGGCAGGGCATCGGGCCAAGGTAGGGCGTCGCCGTCTTGCCAGGCCTTAGACAGGAAGCTAACCATGCGCGCATCATCGACACCCAGGGACCACTTGCTGGACCACAACGGCATCGAAATAGCAGTCCGCTGCTGGGGCCCGGAGGACGGTATACCGGTGCTGGCCCTGCATGGCTGGCTGGACAATGCCGCCTCGTTCGAGCGCCTGGCGCCGATGCTCGATGGTTGCTTCGTGGTGGCCCCCGACCTGGTCGGCCACGGCCGCTCCGATCATCGCCGCCATGACAGTGGGTATTACCTGTGGGAGCATGCCGGGGACATGCTGGCGGTGACCGAAAGCCTGGGCCTGGGGCAGTTTCATGTGCTGGCCCATGGCATGGGCACCGGTGTGGCATCGTTGCTGGCGGCCATGACCAGCGGTATCGTCAGCATGACCTTCCTCGACGGCATGGGGGCACCGTTCACGGTGGCCGAGGATGACCGCGTCGAACATCTGGCCCGGGCCTACCGGCTCAAGCGCATGGTCCAGCGCAGCCAGCTGCAGGGCTTTGCCGAGGCGGACGTGTGCCGCTTCGAAGACCTGGACACCGCGCTGGAGCAACGTCGCGAACGCCTGGACACCGAACTGTCGGAGGAGGCGGCACGCCTGCTGGCGCTGCGCGACCTGCTGCAGTTGGGCGATGGTTATTGCTGGCGCCACGACCCGCGCCTGGTACTGCCCGAACCCATGCCGCTGACCGAGCGCGAGGCCTGCGAGCTGCTCAGTCAGATCCGCTGCCCGCTTTACCTGCTGTTCGGCCGTCAGGGGGCATTCACCAATGAGGCCTTTACCCGGCGCCAGGCCGCCTTGCCTGGCCACGCCAAGGTGTCGTGGCACCCGGGCGGGCACCACTTCCATCTGGATTCCCCGGACCGGGCGCTGGTCGACCAGCTGCTGCGGATCCTGGCCCGCCATGAAGGCGGCGTGCTGCAACGCCTGGTGAACGAATAGCGGCAGGCGCGCCGCTGGGCTATCGTGCTGAACGTTGACCACAGGAAGCCGACTGCCACAAGGAGCCCGGCATGCGCCCGTTCGCCATCAAGCACATCGACCACCTCGTTCTGCGCGTCAGCGACCTGCCGCGCAGTATTGCGTTCTACACCGAGCTGCTCGGCTGCACGGTCAGCCGCGTACGCGAAGACCTGGGCATGGTCCACCTGGCCACCGGCACGGCGATGATCGACCTGGTCACCCTCGACGGCCCGCTGGGCCAGCCTGGTGGCGCGGCACCGGGGGCCGAGGGGCGCAACCTGCACCATTTCTGCCTGCGTATCGAGCCGTTCGACGAGCCGGCGCTGAGGGCGTACCTGCAGGCTGCGGGGGTGCCAGTGGCGCCTGCGGAAAAACGCTACGGCGCTGAAGGCGAAGGGCCATCGCTGTACTGCTATGACCCGGATGGCAACCAGATCGAGTTGAAAGGGCCGGTGTCGTAGTAGCGGCCGGTAGTGGATATCCCGCCAAAGCCTATTATGCTTCAGATACCTTGCTGCGATCCGAGGCGGCCCGCCTCGTCGTGCTTCGCATAACCAAAGCAAGCCCCCAGGGCCTGGGTGCGACGGTGAAACAGCGGTTGAGGTGCTCCCGGCCTGCATGACGACAAGACGGAGGCACCCCATGGCGGTTCTCGACGGCACATCCACGGGCAGTAGTGCGCCCCAACGCGGTATCACTCGGGAGGAGCGCAAGGTCATCTTTGCCTCGTCCCTGGGCACGGTGTTCGAATGGTACGACTTCTACTTGTACGGCTCACTGGCGGCGATCATCGCCAAGCATTTCTTCGCCGGCGTCAATGAGACCACCTCGTTCATCTTCGCCCTGCTGGCCTTTGCCGCCGGCTTTGCCGTGCGGCCGTTCGGCGCCATCGTGTTCGGCCGCCTGGGCGACATGATCGGGCGCAAGTACACCTTCCTCATCACCATCGTGATCATGGGCCTGTCGACGGCGGTGGTCGGCCTGCTGCCCAGCTACGCCACCATCGGCGTGGCGGCACCGATCATCCTGATCACCCTGCGCCTGCTGCAGGGGTTGGCCCTGGGTGGCGAATACGGCGGCGCGGCCACCTATGTGGCCGAGCATGCGCCAATGGGGCGTCGCGGCTTCTTCACCGCCTGGATCCAGACTACTGCCACTCTCGGGCTGTTCCTGTCGCTGCTGGTGATCATGGCCTGCCGTACGGCCATGGGTACCGAGGTGTTCGAGGCCTGGGGCTGGCGTGTGCCGTTCCTGCTGTCGATTCTGCTGCTGGCGATTTCGGTGTACATCCGCCTGCAGCTCAACGAGTCGCCGGTGTTCATGAAGATGAAGGCCGAGGGCAAGGCCTCCAAGGCGCCGCTCACCGAGTCGTTCGCGCGCTGGGACAACCTCAAGGTGGTGATCATGGCGCTGCTCGGCGGCACTGCCGGGCAGGCGGTGGTGTGGTACACCGGGCAGTTCTACGCGCTGTTCTTCCTGCTGCAGATGCTCAAGATCGAGCCACAGACCGCCAACCTGCTGATTGCCGGCTCGCTGCTGATCGGCACGCCGTTCTTCATCTTCTTCGGCAGCCTGTCCGACCGCATCGGGCGCAAGAAGATCATCATGGCCGGCTGCATTATCGCAGCGCTGACCTACTTCCCGATCTTCAAGGCGCTGACCCAGTACGGCAACCCGGACGTGTTCGTCGCCCAGGAGCAGAACCCGGTGGTAGTAGTAGCCGACCCAGGCCAGTGCGCGTTCCAGT
The DNA here is from genome assembly GCF_916618955.1 of Pseudomonas sp. Marseille-Q3773. NCBI lineage: Bacteria > Pseudomonadati > Pseudomonadota > Gammaproteobacteria > Pseudomonadales > Pseudomonadaceae > Pseudomonas > Pseudomonas sp. Marseille-Q3773. The sequence continues at coordinate 2,127,241 of NZ_OU745390.1, read as the reverse complement.
TCGACCCGGTGGGCAAGGCCAAATTCACCAGTTCGTGCGATATCGCCAAGAGCCTGCTGGCCAAACGGGCCATCCCTTATACCAACGAAGCGGCCGAGCCGGGCAGCGTGGCGCAGATCCGCATTGGTGAGCGGGTCCTGCCCAGCTTTGACGGCAGCAGCCTGGCAGCGGCGGACTTCAAGGCGCAGAGCGAGGCCTTCACCGCCACTTTGAGCGGCGCGTTGAAAGAGGCGGGCTACCCGGAAAAGGCCGACCCGGCGAAGATCCACTACCCGATGGTGCTGTTGCTGCTGACGCTGCTGGTGATCTACGTGACCATGGTCTACGGGCCGATCGCCGCCTGGCTGGTAGAGCTGTTCCCGGCGCGTATCCGCTATACCTCGATGTCACTGCCTTATCACATCGGCAACGGCTGGTTCGGCGGCTTCCTGCCGACCGTGGCGTTTGCCATGGTGGCGGCCACCGGTGATATCTATTACGGCTTGTGGTACCCGATCGTGATTGCGCTGATGACGGCGGTGCTGGGTATCTTCTTCCTGCCGGAGACCAAGGACCGGGACATCCATCACGCCTGAGGATGGGGCGCTTGTGCTGGCCCATTCGCCGGTTCACCTGCGAACGGGCCAGCACCGGCAGCCGATCAGTCCCGGCAGTTCATTAATCGAAGTACCCGCGCAAGCCAAAGGCATACCCGGTATCCACGCCCACCGCCTCACCACGGCTCCAGCGCTTCTTCAGCACGAACTCGAACGCCGGCTCATAGAGCCCGTCACGCACCAGTGCGCCCGCCAGCACCTCGACGTCATACCAGCCATTGTCCAGCCCGATGATCGGGCGTCCCGGCACCTGGTAGCGCGCCAACAGGTCGCCCAGTGTCTTCGGGGTGAAGTGCTGCAGGATGCGCCAGGTGTACAGCATCAGTGCCCCGTGTTCGACCCGCAGCACATAGCCATTGCGGCGGTGCTTTAGGCGGCTGCCGGGTTCACGCAGGGCCGGGGTGTGCTGGTCGAGGGTGAACAGAATGCGGTAGGGCAGGTTGTCGACCCCGGCCAGCGGCAGCACGATGCCCTCGCGCACCGCCTGGTCGCCGCTGTCGCCGTGGGTGAACGCATGCGCCAGGTCGTCGGGCAGTTGGTGTTCCAGCTTGAAGCGCTCGAGCAGCTGGATATCGCCAAGCAGAAAATAGTCGACCAGGTCGTTGAGCACTTCGCTGAATTCGTGGCGCATCTTTATTCCTTGTGAGTGCGCTTGCAGACCTTGGCAAATGTAGCACTTCAGATTGGCTTCAGATTCGCCGCCGATACTTCCCCTCGACACCTACCTTGAAGGGGACAGCCATGACCCAGTCAGACAGCCCCAGCCTGTTTCCGCTGGCGATCGGCAGCCACGGCGATCGGCTCGCTCATTTGACCGTGAAACACCTGGGTGAGCCAGGCCGCGAGGAGCTGGAGCAGTTCATTCACGCCCGTTTTGCCTGCGCCCACCATGCCGATGTGCAGCACTACCTGCCCGAACTGCTCGGCCTGCATGACAGCCACGGGCGCCTGATGGCCGCTGTGGGCATACGCCTGGCCAGCACCGGCGCGACCTTTATCGAACGTTATCTGGATGAGCCGCTGGAAATGGCCGTGACCCGCGTGGCGGGCAGCCCGGTGAACCGTGCGCAGCTGGTCGAGGTGGGTAACTTGGCTGCGCTCAGCGCTGGCAGTGCGCGGATCATGATCATCGCGGTGACCTGGTTGCTGGCTGCCCGTGCCCTGCAATGGGTGGCCTTTACCGGCGCCGCGACCCTGGTCAACAGTTTTCATCGCCTGGGCCTGGTGCCCACCGCGCTGGCCATGGCCGACCCCGGTCGGCTGAACGGCGACGCCGGTAAATGGGGCAGTTACTACGCGCAGCACCCGCAGGTGTTCGTCGGCAACATCGGTTACGGCCACGCAGCCCTGGCCCGCGGCGGGGTGTTCGAGCGGCTGGGCTTGCCGAGCAGCGTGGCGGAGGCCGGCCATGCCGCATGAATGCCAGCGGTTCCGGGAGGTATTGCAACAGCATGCCGTTCAGCGCGGGGCGCAACCGGCGCTGCTGGGGACTACCGGGCGCTTCAGCTATCGCCAGTTGCTGGACGAAGTCGAACAACGCCAGGCCTGGTTGAGCGCAGCACCGCCGGGCACTTTCGTCCTGGCGCTGGAAAACGGCCCGGAAGCGCTGCTCTGGGACCTGGCCGCGCTGTTCGTGGCACGCCCCATCGTCATCCTGCCGGCGTTCTTCAGCAGTGCCCAGCGCCGCCATTGCCTGGCCCAGAGCGGTGCGCTGCTGGCGTTGGCCGACCAGGCTTTCGCGGACGATCTGCAGGCCTGCGGCTTCAGTGCCGGCGAGCGCTTCTGGAGCCGCCCAGCGAGCGCTGGCGTGGCTTTGCCTGTGGGCACCGCGAAGGTTACCTACACCTCCGGCAGCACCGGGGCACCCAAGGGGGTGTGCCTGAGTGCCGAGGCCATGTTGCGGGTCGCCCGCGAACTCGAGGCCGCCAGCCGCCCGACTGCACCGACCAGGTACCTGGCGGTGTTGCCGCTGGCGGTGCTGCTGGAAAACCTCGGCCTGTATGCGGCCCTGCTGGCGGGGGCGAGCATCGCCCTGTACCCGCAGGCGCAGCTGGGATTTCGCGGCGCCAGCCAGGTTGATTTCAAGCAGCTGCTGGGTGCCATCGCCGTGAGTGGCGCCGAAAGCCTGATTCTGGTGCCACAGTTGCTGCTCGCCCTGGTCACGGCCATCGAGCGTGGCCTGATGCGGGTAGGCCCGTTGCGCTTCGTGGCGGTAGGCGGGGCGCGGGGGGCGCCCAGCCTGCTGGCCCGCGCCGAGGCGGGCGGGCTCCCGGGGGTCGAAGGCTACGGCTTGTCCGAATGCGCCTCGGTGGTATGTCTCAACCGCCCCGGTGAGCGGCGCCCGGGCAGTGTCGGGCGGCCACTGCCGCATGTGCAGCTACGCATTGCCGACAATGGCGAGGTGCAGGTGGCCGGCTCGGCGTTGCTCGGCTACCTGGGTGAGCCAGCATTCAACGAGCCCTGGCTGTCGACCGGTGACCTCGGGCACTTCGACAGCGACGGTTTCCTCTACCTGGCCGGGCGCAAGAAGCACCAGTACAGCACCAGCTTCGGGCGCAACGTCAACCCCGAGTGGGTCGAGGCCGAGCTGACCCAGGGTGGGGTGATCGCCCAGGCCTTCGTCTACGGCGAGGGCCTGGCACACAACCTGGCGCTGCTCTGGCCACTGGACCCGCACGCTGACGATCACACGCTCGAACAGGCTGTGCGCCAGGCCAATGCCGGGCTGCCGGACTACGCCCGGGTACACGCCTGGCGGCGCCTGCCCGAGCCCTTGAGCGCCGCTGGGCAAACCCTGACCGCCAACGGCCGGCCACGCCGCGAACAGATCCTGCGGCGTTACCACGCCTTGTTAACCGACCTTCAATGACCTGCGAGGTTTGCCATGCTTTTCTTCGATAGGCTGCAACAGGAAACCGCCGACGAACGTACGGCTTTGTTCAGCGTCCCGGTCATCCGCGACGCGCTGGCCGGCAAGGCCAGCCTCGAGGCCTATGTGGCGTTTCTGACCCAGGCCTACCACCATGTGCGGCATACCGTGCCGCTGATGATGGCTTGTGGCGCACGTTTGCCGACGCGACTGGAGTGGCTGCGTGGGGCCGTGTGCGAGTACATCGAGGAGGAATACGGCCATGAGCGCTGGATTCTCGATGACATCGCTGCCTGTGGCGCTGACCCGCTGCAGGTGGCGAATGGCCGTCCGGCATTGCCGATCGAGCTGATGGTGGCGTTTCTCTACGATCAGATTGCCCGGGGCAACCCGGTCGGGCTGTTCGGCATGGTCAACGTCCTCGAAGGCACCAGCATCGCCCTCGCGACCCAGGCCGCCGGGACCTTGCAGAGCAGCCTCGGCCTGTCGGACCAGGCGTTCAGCTACCTCAGTTCCCACGGTGCCCTGGACCAGGACCATATGGCCACTTACCGTGGCCTGATGAACCGCCTGGAGGCAACCGAGGACCATCAGGCGGTGGTCCATGCCGCCAAAGTGGTGTATCGGCTGTACACCGCCATGTTCGAAGGGCTGCCGCGTGCCGCGCAACAGGAGGCCCAGCATGCGTCTGCCTGATTGCGTGGCGGTGCTCACCGGTGCCAGCGGTGGCATCGGCCTGGCGCTGGCAGACCAGTTGTGCAGCGCCGGTGCGCGGGTGCTGGCGGTCAGCCGGCAGAAGGGCCGGCTGGTCGAGCTGATGGCACGTTACCCGCAGCAGCTGTATTGGCAGCAAGCCGATCTGCGCAGTAGCGAAGGCCGCCGCGAGGTGCTGGAAGCGGCCCGGGCCATGGGCTACTGCAACCTGTTGATCAATGCCGCCGGGGTCAACCGCTTCGCCTTGCTCGAACAGTTGGACGAAGCTGCCCTGGACGAGCTGTTCGACCTCAATGTCAAGGCCGCCATCCAGCTGACCCGCCTGTGCCTGCCGCTGCTGCGCGAGCAACCCAGTGCCCTGGTGGTGAACGTGGGTTCGATCTACGGCTCGATCGGTTACCCCGGCTATGCCACCTACTGTGCCAGCAAGTTTGCCCTGCGCGGTTTTTCCGAAGCACTGCGCCGGGAGCTGGCCGACACCTCGGTGAGCGTGCTGTACGCGGCACCGCGCACTACCCGCACGGCGATGAACAGCAGTGCCGCGCAGGCCCTCAACCAGGCCATGAAAGTGGGCGTCGACGACCCGCAGGACGTGGCCCGGGCAGTGCTCGCCGCGGTACAGGCCGAGCGTAGCGAACTGTACCTGGGCTGGCCGGAAAAGCTCTTCGTGCGCCTCAACGGCATGCTGCCGGGGGTGGTCGACCGCGCCCTGCGCAGGCAATTGCCGCTGATCCGCCGCTACAGCACCTGGCACAACAAGGAGTCGAGCAAATGAAACGTCTGTTACTGGCCAGCCTGCTGGCCGTCGCCCCGTTCACCTGGGCCCTGGACCAGAACGCTACCCAGCAGCTGAATGCCATCCAGCAGCGCTGGGCGGTGATTCGCTATGAGTTGCCAGAAGCCCAGCGTGCCAGTGCGTTCGAGGCCCTGGCGGTGCAGTCGGCCGCGCTGGTGCGCCAGCACCCGGGCGCGGCCGAACCGCTGATCTGGGATGGCATCGTCAACAGCAGCTGGGCCGGTGCCACGGGCGGGCTGGGGGCGCTGGGCAAGGTCAAGGCCGCGCGCGCCAGCCTGGAGCAGGCCCTGGCCGTCGACCCCAAGGCGCTGCAGGGCTCGGCCTATACCAGCCTCGGCGCGCTGTACGACCAGGTGCCGGGCTGGCCGCTGAGCTTCGGCGACCAGGCCAAGGCCGAAGCCATGCTGCGCCAGGCGCTGGCGATCAACCCCGAGGGCATCGACAGCAACTATTTCTGGGCTGACCACTTGTACCGGCTGAAGCGCTATGGTGAAGCCCGCGCGGCCCTGCAAAAGGCCTTGCAGGCACCGCCCCGGCCGGGGCGCGAGCTGGCTGACCAGGGCCGGCGCGGTGAAATCGATGCTTTACTCAAAGCGATCAAGGACAAACAGGACTGAGCATGCGCCTGCTGCTGGTGGAAGACGACGTCGCGCTGGGGGAGGGGATCTGTGACGGCCTGCGCCGCGAGGGTTATACCCTCGACTGGCTGCAGGATGGCGCCAGCGCCTTGCATGCCTTGACTCACGAGGCGTTCGACCTGGCCATTCTCGACCTGGGCTTGCCACGCCTGGACGGCATCGAACTGCTGCGGCGCCTGCGCGCTGCCGGCAAGAGCCTGCCGGTGCTGGTCTTGACCGCCCGCGACGCCACCGACGATCGCATCACCGGGCTGGACGCCGGGGCGGATGATTACCTGGTGAAGCCCTTCGACCTCAACGAACTCAAAGCCCGCCTGCGGGCCTTGCTGCGCCGCAGCAGCGGCCGCGCGCAATTGCTCATCGAGCACGCCGGGGTGTGCCTGGACCCGGCCACCCAACAGGTGCACTACCAGGGCCAGTTGGTAGTGCTCACACCCAAGGAATACCTGCTGCTGCACGAACTGCTGGCCCAGCCGGGCAAGGTATTCACCCGCGAGCGCCTGACCCAGTTGCTGTATGGCTGGGATGAAGAACCCGAGAGCAACACCCTGGAAGTGAATATCTACCACCTGCGCAAGAAACTGTTCAATGGCCTGATCCGCACCGTGCGCGGTATCGGCTACCTGGCGGAAGGCAAGGCATGAGTTCGTTGCGCCAACGCACCTTGTGGCGGGTGATGCTGTTGCTGCTGCTCGGCAGCGGTCTGCTGGCATTGTACAACTATCATGACAGCCGGCACGAAATCACCGAGGTCTACGACGCGCACCTGGCGCAGAATGCCCGGCTGCTGCAGGGCATCATGAGCCTGCCGGTGCAGGAACAGAGCCGTGGCGAGTTGTACCGGGCCTTCGACGAGGCGCTGAGCAAGGCCGGCCGGCACCGGGTCGGGCACCCCTACGAGAGCAAGCTGGCCTTTCAGGTATGGGCCGACGACGGCACCTTGCTGGTGCATACCCCCAGCGCCCCGCAGCTGGACCAGCCGCCCCGGGTGCCCGGGTTTGCCGATGTGGTGGTGGATGCGCGGCGCTGGCGCAGTTTCGTCTTGCCAGTGCCGGAAAAACGCTGGGTGATCTGGGTCGGCGAACGCAGCGACGTGCGTATCGACCTGGTCGAGCGCATCGTGCGGCATACGCTGTTGCCCTTCCTGTTCGGCAGCCTGGCGCTGGCGTTACTGGTGTGGGCGGCTATCGGCTGGGGCCTGCGGCCGTTGCAGAACATGGCCAAGGTCATCCGCGCCCGCCATGCCGACTCACCCGAGCCACTGCAACTGGTCCCGTTACCGAAGGAACTGGAACCGATGCAGGCGGCGATCAACCGCCTGCTCGGGCAGATTGGCGACCTGCTGAGCCGCGAGCATCGCTTCATCGCCGATGCCGCCCACGAGATGCGCACCCCGTTGGCGGTCCTGCGCCTGCATGCGCAGAACGCCCTCAATGCAGCCAGCACCGCCGAGCGGGACAAGGCGCTGGGCTTTCTCATGGGCGGTGTCGACCGCCTTGCCCGGGTGGTCAACCAGTTGTTGACCCTGGCCCGCCTGGAGCCCCGGCCCGGCCGGCGTGACTGGTCACCGGTCGATCTGCAGGGGCTGGTGGCCGAGACCCTGGCCGACCTGACCCCGTGGATCCTGGAGCGTGGGCTCGAGCCTTCGCTGGACATTGTCGCCGGTGACTACCGCCTGCATACCGATGCCGGCGCGCTGGGCATTGCCTTGCAGAACCTGGTGACCAACGCCGTGGATCATTCACCGCCGGGCGGACGCATCACCGTGACCCTGCAGCGCGAAGGGCAGGCGCTATTGGTCAGTGTCGACGACGAAGGGCCGGGCATCGCCGTGGCCGACCAACAGCGCGTGTTCGAGCGTTTCTACAGCAAGGGCTCGGCCAATGGCGCCGGCCTGGGGCTGGCGATCGTCAGTACCATCATGACGCGTCTGGGCGGCAGCGTGCAGTTGCGCAACCAGCTGCCGCGCGGGCTGCGAGCGACCCTGCGGCTGCCGCTGACGCCTGGCTAGCCGCTAGTGCTTCTGGGCGATCTGGATCAGGTTGCCGCAGGTGTCATCGAATACCGCCACGGTGACCGGCCCCTGGTCGGTAGGTGGCTGGGTGAACTGCACGCCGGCGGCGCACAGCCGGGTGTATTCGGCCTGGATATCGCGCACGCCGAACGAGGTGGCAGGGATACCGTCCTGCTTCAGCGCGGCCTTGTAGGCCTTGGCAGCCGGGTGCGCGTCGGGTTCCAGCAGCAGCTCGACGCCATTGGGGTCGTTGGGGGAGGTGAGGGTCAGCCAGCGGTGGCGGCCCATGGGGATGTCATGCTTGGGCTCGAAACCGAGTACGTAGTGGTAGAAAGCCAAGGCCTTGGCCTGGTCGTCGACAAGGAGACTGGTGACCACAATCTTCATAGGCGCACACTGTATGCTTGGGGCTGATAAGTACAAGTAAAGACGCTCGGCGGTAATTGACCAGTGGCAATGCCTGGCAGGCAGCTGTTCGCTGCCGGTGGGCGCATGGCCGGGCCGGGTTTCCTGATGGGTTGGTGTACCAGCCGGCGCTACTGTAGGCCAAGTCACGTCTCCAAGGAGCAAATGCCCATGCAAGAAGCACTGAGTAACCAACTGCAAGACACCCCCACAGCCGATCAACCGGAGAAGGCGCAGCCTCAGGAGACGCTGTCCAGGCGCAACCGCGGTGTGGGGCCGACTCTTAGACTGTCCTGTGAGCCGGGTTACAAACAGGTCGGAGACGACTGCGTCTTGGCCAACGTCGATTTCGAGTGACCCAACCTGGGCACCTGGAGCGGCCCTTCAGAAAACCTGCCCAAGTCATAGGTAAATCCTTTACCAGCTGTTCTCCATCCGAGCGCTGCCGAGGGTAAAGTGGCAGGCATGATCCCAGCGCGCCCAGACCGGCGCTCAAGAGGTGCCCGTGGCTGCCTATACCCTGCGACAACTCAAGTACTTCGTCACCACCGTGGAGGCTGGCAGCGTTGCCGAGGCTTCGCGCCAGCTGTACATCGCCCAGCCGTCCATTTCCACGGCGATCAAGAGCCTGGAGGAAAGCTTCGGTGTGCAGCTGTTCATCCGCCACCATGCCCAGGGCGTGTCGCTGACACCCAGCGGCAAGCGCTTCTATGCCAAGACCAAGTCGCTGCTGCAGATGGCCCACGAGTTCGAACAGAACGCCCTGGCCGATAACGACACCGTGGCCGGGCAAATCGACATCGGCTGTTTCGAAACCGTGGCCCCGCTATACCTGCCGCGTCTGATCGCCGGCTTTCGCCAACGCTACCCCGGCGTGGATATCCGGCTGCGTGACGGCGAACAGCAAGACCTGGTCCAGGGCCTGACCGCTGGCACCTTCGACCTGGCGTTTCTCTACGACCATGACCTGGACGGCACCATCGAGGCCGAGCCACTGATGCCGCCGCAGAAGCCCTACGTGCTGCTGCCCGAGCAACACCGCTTCGCCGGCCAGGCCCAGGTGTCGCTGCGCGACCTGTGCCCCGAGCCGATGATCCTGCTGGACGTGGCACCGAGTCGCACCTACTTCGTCAGCCTGTTCAACGAAATGGGCCTGACGCCGAACATCGTCTTCAGTTCGCCATCAATCGAGATGGTGCGCGGCATGGTCGGGCAGGGTTTCGGCTTTTCGTTGCTGGTGACTCGCCCGCATTCGCCGTACACCTACGACGGCCAGCGCTTGGCGATGGTGGATATCGCCGAGCCGGTCGCATTGTCCGGGCTGGCGGCGGCATGGTTGAAACGGGTGCAACTGACCAAGCCGGCTCAGCTGTTCGTCGAATTCTGCCGGGAACAGCTGGCGACATTCTGACCCGGGCACACCATGCCGCCTATTGCCGGGGCAGGGCGTGCTGGCTGCTCAGGGATTGACCTGATAGCCGCGCCCCTGCAGACAGCCGGTGTAGGTACTGGCGTGGGCTTGTGCCTGCGCTTCGCCTTGGCCGCGACGGTCCTGGCGGCGCTCTTGGCGCTGGCGCATGCCGCCGACGGCGGCACCAGCGGCGGCTACCTCGCCGGCACGGTTCTGCCGGTACGCCTGCTTGGCATCGTCACTGGCCCGGTCATACAGCGCGTCGTGCTGGTTACCGCGCACTTGTGCGCCCGCCGCACCGGCAACCGCACCAGCGGCGGCACCCCGTACGCGGCCACCGACATGCGGATCGTTGGACGTCGCGGCGCTGTTCGCGGCATTAGTCGCCACGGTATTGCAGTCATTGATATCCAACTGCATCTGCTGGCTGCTCTGGCCCTTGAGCGGTACCACCGACTGCGCCAGGGCGGGCGGTGCCGCGCACAGCAGCACCAACAGGCAACTCCACGTCAACCTACGCATGCTACACCTCCAGTGGGCGGGATACCGACTTGCAGAATAGTTCGCCTTGGTCCAGCCGATGCCCAGATGCCCCAAGGTCGCTTTCGACAAGACCTCCGACCCGATCACCATACCGACGCTGCCAGGCAGCCTGGAACAGTTGCAGGAGCAGCTGCAACGGGTGGTGGAACGCATCAGCAAACTGCCGTTGGAGAGCATCGCCAGCAACCTCGATGGCAGCCTGCGTGAGCTGCGTGCCAGCCTCAGACAGTTCAATAGCCAGACGTTGCCGGATGTGCAGGTGGCGCTGGACGAAATGCCGCGTCGCCTGCTTCGCGGACAAATCCGCTCCTACAGGAACTGCGTTAGCCGGCGTGGCCTTGTGCCGCGAAAGGGGCGCAATTACCCACCGTCAGTCCGGGCCTGCACCGTTCTGCGCTTGGCTGTTGCTGACCGTCTCCTGCACCCGCTCGGCCTTGTCCAGCGGCAGGTGGTCGAACTCGCGCAGGCCATCCTTGCGGTACGGGTCGCCAATCCAGCGCGGCGCCACCACGAACTGCGGGCTTACCAGGCTTTTGCCCGGTTCGTAGCGGTCGTAGCTCAGCCCGGCGAGGTCGGACAGGGTGTGGATCAGGTGTGAGCTGCTGTAGGGCCGGTCGGCCATCGCCTGCAAGTCGCGCGGGTGCTCGGCCCGCCAGCTTGGCGAGGTCCACAGCAGGAACGGGATGGTGTACATCGGCCGGGTCGGCGCGCCTTCATTACGCCCCAGGCGGTCGTGGTTGCCGGAGCTGTACACGTCCTCGCCATGGTCGGAAAGGTACAACAGGAAACCATTGGGGGTGGTGGCCGAATAACGCTTGATCAGGCTCGAGACCACATAGTCGTTGTAGCGCACCGCGTTGTCGTAGAAGTTGTAGGTTTCCACCTGCTCGGCTGTCAGCACGCCGGGCGCGCCCTGGCGGTCGGTGAAATGCGCGTAGTCGCCCGGGTAGCGGTAGCGGTAGTCCATATGCGTGCCCAGCAGGTGCACGATGATGAACTTGTTGGGTGCCGGGTCCTGCAGGGCCTTGTCGAACGGTGCCAGCACCACCTCGTCGTACTGGCTGGCGTTCTGGTTACGCTGATTGTTCAGGTAGACCGGCACGTCCGTCTGCTGCGAGAACGTGGTCAGCATGGTATTGCGCTTGGTCATGGTCTGCTGGTTGGTGATCCAGAAGGTCTTGTAGCCTGCCTGCTTCATCAGGTTGATCAGTGACGGATCGGTGAGGAAGCGGTCCGGGTTCTGCTCGTCGCCGAAGGTGAGGATCTGCTGCATCACTTCGATGGTGTAGGGGCGTGGCGACACCACGTTGCGGAACACCGTCAGGCCGTCGTCGCTGGCCGCCAGGGCATCGAGGTTGGGCGTGGTGTCACGGTTGTAGCCGTACAGGTGCATGTGTTCGCGGGTGGTCGATTCGCCCAGTACCAGCACCAGTGTGCGTGGCGCGGTACCGCTGCTGTCGCGCAGGTTCTGCAAGGGCGGCAGCGCGGCATTCTGGGCCAGCAGTTTCTGCATGTTGTCCAGCTGCTGGCGGTACTGGCGGTAGCCGACCAGCAATTGCCAGGGCACGGCCGGTTCCATGCGCTGCTGAACCTTTTCTGCCGCGTCGGCAAAGCTGCGCTGCTGGGTGACCAATTGTTTGTAGAACGGATATACCAGGTTGGCCAGCAGCAACAGGGCGACCACTGGCAGGCGGGCGCGCAGCGGCAGGCGTACCGGGCGCACGCGTTTCCACAGCAATACGGCGCCCAGCGTGTACAGGAGCAGTGCCAGGCCAAGCCCGGCGCTGAAGTACTGGCTGAAGTACTCTCCGGCCTCGGCGGTATTGGACTCGAACATCACGAAGATCACGCTTTGCGAGAACTCCTGACGATAAATGCCGAAGTAGCTCAGGCCCACCAGCGACGCAGCCCACAGCATCACACCGATGACCGCGGCCGTGGTGCGAGTGAAGCGCGGCAGCAGCAATACCGGGGCCAGCCACAGGCTGCTGAGGAACAGCGCATCGCGGAAGCCGGCGAAGCCGGTGGTGCCGCTGAACAGCAGCAGCGCCTGGGTCACGCCCGAGAAGTACCAGAAGAACAGCAGGAGCCAGCCCAGGCCGGCCCAGTCCACGCGCTGCGGCGCAGAAGGGGAAGGAGTGTGTGACACGAATGCCTCGTCGTACCATGGCGGCCAGCCGATCTGCCCGGCGCCGGAAAAGCCGTGACGCTAATCTGCCGCGTGTGAAAATAACGTCAATCAGGCGCTGGCCCAGGCAAGGTATGATGTGCCCAGGCAATCCGCACTGACAGGTCGAGTGAGAATGAACCGTCGCAAGAAGATCAAGCAGTTGTTGCAGGCGCATGCCAGGAAGGCCAGTGCGAAACTGGCGCCACGCAAGCCAAGGTACATTTGCAAGGCGGACCGCCTGAAGATGGAAGCCGAGGCGGTGGCGGACACCGCCACCTGACCAACCAGCGCGGCCGTCAAGGCCGCGCCAGTTGATGCGCATCAACGGCGGTAGTAACGATAATCGTCATGGTAGCGCTGGTGCATGGCCCGCTCATGGCGGCGCTCCCAGTCTCGCCGGCGTTCCCAGTCGCGGCGGTGTTCCCAGTCGCGCCGGCGCTCCCAGTCACGTCGGGCCTGCTCGCGGCGCCACTGTTCGCGGCGCCAGTCGCTTCTGTGGTCATGCCAGCGGTCGTCACCATGGGCCAGCAGCGTGGCCGGCTGCGCATCGGCCACACTGGCCAACTTCGCCCAGGGGTTGCCGGCAGGCTGCAGGGGTGATTGCACCGCCGGGGCAGCCGCCACGGACGGTTTCATGGGGGTTGCCGATGCCGTGCCTACCGCCGCCAACGAGAACAGGCCGAGCAGCATCAACCTTGCGACATGTATTTTCATGAGCGAAGCCAACCTCTGAGAACAATTGAGCCATCTGGCCAGCAGGTGGTTGGCGATTCTGTCTCGCGTCCCGCTACCTTTCTGTGCCTCTCAGATAGACCGGCAAACAGAAAAAAGTTCGCTATGGCAACAAGTTGTACAACTTTTGAAACAACCCGATCAGCGGTCGCTGATTCAGGCAAACAGCGCTCGCAAGTGCATTTGGTAGCTGCCGAACGCGGCGATCGCACCAGCGACCACCTCGGCTTCTTCATGCGCATTCAGCGATAAGCCGTCCAGCCTGGCGACGAACTGCCGCCAGGGCAGCGCCCGGCCCTGCGGATACGGCGCCAGGTGGCGCGCGCCGAGGCCGGCGTCCAGGCCCAGGCGCTGGGCCTGCCTGAGCAGAAACGCAGCCCCAAGGTTCGACCCCTCGCTGCAGTACAGCCAGCCCAGGGCCTGGGCCGGGCTGGCACAGACCTGTCGAGGGAGCTCCGGCACTGGCAGGCCCAGATCGCTCAGGTCATGCTCAACCGCGGCAGCGCGCGACAGGTGCGCCAGCCCAGGCAGCAGCAGGTTGAGTTGTTCATCGCGGTATAACGCCAGCAGACTGCCATGAAAGCGATGCTGTACCTGCAGGAAGCGACCGTAGCGTTCGCGGTTGTCGAAAGGCCTGGCGGCCATCACCCGTTGGTCGACATCGTCGTGGGCCTGGCTGCTGGCAGCCTTCAAGCGTTTGCAGCGGCCGGGTTCGGCGAGCAATAGCGGCACTGAGGCCATCGGCGTATCCATAGTGGCTGGGCAATGGGCCATGATGCTTGTCAGCCGTGGCCCTCAGCAAGTGCCACGCAACGGGTTCGGGAAAGCTGTCTGTCCAGGTGACCAGTCATTTACCATGACGGCCGCTTTGCCAATCATCGTCAAGGAAACCCGTCATGAGCACTCCGCAGTTCCGCACCCCCACCGCCGCAGACGCCGAGCGTTGCTACGCCATCGAGATCGGCGCCTACGAAGGGGACGAGGCGGCCACGCTGGACAAGATTCGCACCCGTATCGCGCAGTATCCGCAAGGCTTTCTGGTGCTGGAGCAGGCGGGAGAGATCGTCGGTTTCATCAACAGCGGCTGCGCCCACCAGGTGGAGATGGCCGATGAAGCCTTCAAGGAACTGGTCGGGCATGACCCGCAAGCGCCGAATGTGGTGATCATGTCGGTGGTGGTCGACCCGGCGCACCAGGGCCAAGGCTACGCCTTGCGGCTGATGGACGAGTTCGTCCGGCGCATGAAGGCCGCGGGCAAGCAGGCCATTTACCTGATGTGCAAACAGCAGCATGTGCCGCTGTACCAGAAGATGGGTTACCAGTACGTGCGGCCATCGCCGTCGGAGCACGGTGGCATGGCCTGGCATGAGATGGTTATGGCCCTCTGAAAGATCCAGTGGGCTCGGTCCGGGTCACGACAAGGCTGCCTTGCAGCCTGTCGCGACACGAGGCCAGCTGCTTTATCCGCCGCTGACCAGCTGGTGCGCCAGTCGATTGTGGCGCTCGAGCACCCGTGGCAGGTCGACGGTGAGCAGCTGGCCGTCCTGCACCACCACCCGGCCGTTGATCACGCTGGTATGCACCTGGGTCGGGGTGCAGAACACCAGCGCCGCCAGCGGGTCATGATGGCCGCCGGCATAGGCCACGTGGCTCAGGTCGAAGGCGACGAAGTCGGCGACCATGCCGGGGGCGAGGGCGCCGATGTCATTGCGGTTCAGCACCTTGGCGCCGCCGAGGGTGGCAATTTCCAGGGCCTCGCGGGCGGTCATCGCGTCGGGGCCGAAGCCGACCCGTTGCAGCAGCAAGGCCTGGCGCACTTCACCGATCATGCTGGCGCCATCGTTGGAGGCCGAACCGTCGACCCCCAGGCCTACCGGCACGCCATGGTCGCGCATCTTGCGCACCGGGGCGATGCCCGAGGCCAGGCGCATGTTCGAGCACGGGCAGTGGGCCACACCGGTGCCGGTGCGGGCGAACAGCTCGATGCCGTGCTGGTCGAGTTGCACGCAATGGGCATGCCACACATCGTGGCCGACCCAGCCGAGGTCCTCGGCGTATTCGGCCGGGGTCATGCCGAACTTCTCGCGGCTGTAGACAATGTCATTGACGTTCTCGGCCAGGTGGGTGTGCAACGACACGCCGTACTGGCGCGCCAGCACTGCCGCTTCGCGCATCAGGTCGCGGCTGACCGAGAACGGCGAGCATGGCGCCACCACGATGCGGCGCATCGCGCCGTGACCGGCATCGTGGTAGTCCTCGATCAGGCGCTGGGACTCCTTGAGGATGTCAGCTTCCTTTTCTACTACCGTGTCCGGAGGCAGGCCGCCCTGGCTGCGGCCCACGCTCATGCTGCCGCGCGCGGCGTGGAAGCGCATGCCGATCTCGTCGGCGGCGTGGATGCTGTCGTCGAGCTTGCAGCCGTTGGGGTAGATGTACAGATGGTCGCTGGAGGTGGTGCAGCCGGACAGGATCAGTTCCGCCATGGCGGTCTGGGTCGACACCGCGATCATCTCGGGGGTCAGCCGCGCCCAGATCGGGTACAGGTTGGTCAGCCAGTTGAACAGTTCGCCGTCCTGGGCTGCCGGCACCACGCGGGTGAGGCTCTGGTACATGTGGTGGTGGGTGTTGACCAGGCCAGGGATGACCACTTTGCCGGTCATGTCCAGCACCACGTCGGCGTGCTCGGGGAGGGTGTCGCTGGGGCCGACCTGGCGGATCAGGTTGTCTTCGATGAACAGGCCGCCGTTGCTGATTTCGCGGCGTTCGCCGTCCATGGTGACCAGCAGGGCGGCGTTTTTTACCAATAGCGTCTTGGGCATAGCATGTGCCTGCGCAATACCCAGCGACGATTGTCGCTGTCGTAGGCGCTGCAACATGTAACCAGAGTCAGGCAGGATTGTATACACCCCGAGTGTTCGAACCCGGCCCGGTCCGGGTGGGCCCAACTGAACCGTTCCCACCCGGATCGCGCAAGCGCGCCCGTCACTCGGCCATCTGCAGCTCCGGCAGCTTCACCCGGAACGCCCGCGTAAGCCCGAGCAGCACCACCAGGCCCAGGCCCATCCAGCACAAGCCGATGCTGAACGACAGGCGGGTCAGGCTGCTCCACAGCCACAGCGTACTGAGAAAGCCCAGGCCAGGTACGACGCCATACAGCAGGTAGTTGCGGGCCCCACGCAAGCGCTGGTCGACCAGGTAGTGCTTGACCACTGCCAGGTTCACCGCCGAGAAGGCGAACAACGCGCCAAAGCTGATCATGTTGGCCACGGTGTCGAGGGTGATCACCAGGGCGACCAGCGACAGCAGGCTGACCACCACGATGGCCACGGCCGGTACGCGCTTTTTCGTCACCAGCTGGCCGAATGCCCGGGGCAGTGCACCGTCGCGGCCCATGGCGAACAGCACCCGCGACACGCTGGCCTGGGACACCATGGCCGAGGCGAAGCAACCGGCCACGTAGGTGGCGGTAAAGGCGGTCACCAGCAGCTCACCGCCCACCCGCCGCATCACGTCCACCGAGGCCGAATCGGGGTCGGCGAAGCTGCCCCAGTCGGGGAACACCATCTGCGCGCAGTACGACACCACCAGGAACAGCAGGCCACCGACCAGCGACACCACCAGAATGGCCATGGGAATGCGGTAGGTCGGGTTGCTGGTTTCCTCGGCCATGGTCGACACCGCATCGAAGCCGAGGAACGACAGGCACAGCACGGCGGCACCGGTCATGATCAATGGCACGCTGAAACCCTCGTGATGGAAGGGCGCCAGCAGCGATGGCGGTGCGGCCTGGCTGCCGAGGTTGCGTATCGACAGGGCGACGAACACGACGATGAACACCAGTTGCAGCAGCACCAGAAGCCAGTTGACCCGGGTGATGGATTCAATGCCGATCAGGTTGAGGAAGGTGACCAGGGCAATCGAGCCCAGCACCCAGACCCAGGCGGGAATGGCCGGAAAGTATTCCGCCATGTAGATGCCGATCAGCAGGTAGCTGAGCAACGGCAGGAAAATATAGTCGAGCAGCAGTGTCCAGCCGGTCATGAAGCCGATGTGGCTGCCGAACGCCTTGCGCGTGTAGGTATACACCGACCCTGAGTAGGGGTGGGCCTGGACCATGCGCCCATAGCTGTAGGCGGTCAGCAGCATAGCGGCGAGGGTCAGCAGGTAGGCGGTGGGCAGGTGCCCCTTGGTCATTTGGGTAACCAGCCCGTAGGTGGTGAACACCGCCAGCGGCACCATGTAGGCCAGGCCGAACAGGACCAGGGCGGTCATGCCCATGGAGGTGCGGAAGCGCCCGGTGGGGGCGGGGACGAAGCATGCGCGGCGGGGAATGGGCTGTACTTGTTGTTGTATGCATTGCTAACTCCTGGAAAGGGATGCAGGACACCGCAGCAGGCGAGGGGGCTCGCTGCCGGTGGGCGTTGTGCAAGGAGGTCGAGCGCGGGGCTCGCAGCGTGGGGCGGATTGATGCTCCCACACCCCGCAGGTACCCGGAATCACCCTTTGGGGTGAGCCGGACGAGGCGCACAGGCGCTCACCCCAAAGGGTGATTCCGGTGTCTGCGGCGCCATGGGAGTATCTGGCCAACAACGCACCGCACTGTGGCGGTGCCCTACTCGATATGGCAGGCCCACCGTGACCCATCGATTGCTTGTACAACAGTGGTTCGAGCACCAGGCCAAGGTCACCGAGGCCATCGGCCGCCCGGGCTTTGCTGTCAGCCTGTTCGCCGCACTGGGCGTGATCCATCCGATCCAGGCGACCACGGTGTATCTCTACCCGCACCACGGCATGCCCAGCGCATTGTTCGAGCAGGACGACAACGCACCCTGGCTGCCCGAAGGCAATGTAAGCCGTTACCTGTCGGGTTTCTACCTGCTCGACCCGTTCTACGGTGCTTGCGTGGAGCAGGTCGAATCCGGCTGCTATGGCCTGTTCGAGGTGGCGCCGGACCATTTCGAGATGAGCGAGTACTACCAGTCGTTCTACCGCCATTCTCACCTGCAGGATGAACTGAACTACATCCTGCAGGTGCTGCCCGGGCACAGCCTGGCGGTGTCGCTGGCTTTCACCGACAAGCTCGATGGGCACAGCCGTGCGCTGTTCGGTTGCATCACGCCCTGGGTGCTGGCGGTGCTCGGCAGGCACTTCGCCGGGCTCGACAGCCGTGCCGGGCGCTTCGAGAACGTGCTCGAGCAGCGCATCCATGCGGCCCTGAACAATTTCGGCAGCTCATTGCTCACCGAGCGTGAGTGCCGTATCGCCCAGCTGATCCTGCGTGGCCACTCCACCCGATCGCTGGCCGAGCGCCTGGGCGTGTCGGAAGACACCATCAAGTCGCACCGCAAGAACGTCTACGCCAAGCTCGACATCGGCACCCAGTCCGAGCTGTTCTCCCTGTTCATCGACGCGCTGGCCAATGCCCAGGGCGTGCTGGGCAAGGACCCGCTGGAAAGCTACATGGGCAAGCTGCGCTGAGCGCCGGCAGCCCTGCACCCCCACCGCAAAGGAAAACCAACAATGAATGCGCCTTTCGCCCCGCAACGCCAGACCCGCGACTATCAGGCTTCCGATGCCGCCCACCATATCCATGCCTTCCTCGACCAGAAGGCGCTGAACGCCGAAGGGCCGCGGGTGATCGTCGGCGGTGAGCGCCTGCACCTGTGGGACAGCGAGGGCAAGCGCTACCTCGACGGCATGTCCGGCCTGTGGTGCACCCAGCTCGGCTATGGCCGCCGCGACCTGAGCGCCGCCGCTGCCACGCAGATGGACCAGCTGGCCTACTACAACATGTTCTTCCACACCACCCACCCGGCGGTGATCGAACTGTCCGAGCTGTTGTTCAGCCTGCTGCCCGCGCATTACAGCCACGCGATCTACACCAACTCCGGCTCCGAAGCCAACGAGGTGTTGATCCGCACCGTGCGCCGCTATTGGCAAGTGGTCGGCCAGCCGGCCAAGAAGATCATGATCGGCCGCTGGAACGGCTACCACGGCTCGACGCTGGCCGCCACGGCGTTGGGCGGCATGAAGTTCATGCACGAAATGGGCGGGCTGATCCCGGATGTGGCGCACATCGACGAACCGTACTGGTACGCCGAGGGCGGCGACCTGAGCCCGGCCGAATTCGGCCGCCGCTGTGCCCTGCAGCTGGAAGAAAAAATCCTCGAACTGGGTGCCGAGAACGTTGCCGGTTTCATTGCCGAACCGTTCCAGGGCGCCGGCGGCATGATCTTCCCGCCGGAAAGCTACTGGCCCGAGGTCCAGCGTATCTGCCGCCAGTACGATGTGCTGCTGTGCGCTGATGAAGTGATCGGCGGCTTTGGCCGCACCGGCGAATGGTTTGCCCATGAATATTTCGGCTTCCAGCCCGACACCCTGTCGATCGCCAAGGGCCTGACCAGTGGCTACGTGCCCATGGGTGGCCTGGTGCTGAGCAAGCGCATTGCCGAGGCGCTGGTGGAGCGAGGCGGGGTGTTTGCCCACGGCCTGACCTATTCCGGCCACCCGGTGGCGGCGGCGGTGGCCATCGCCAACCTGAAAGCGTTGCGTGACGAAGGCATCGTGCGCCAGGTCAGGGACGACACCGGGCCGTACCTGCAGCGCATCCTGCGCGAGGTGTTCGCCGACCACCCGCTGATCGGCCAGGTGCAGGGCGCCGGCCTGGTGGCGGCATTGCAGTTCGCCGAGCACAAGCCAACGCGCAAGCGCTTTGCCAACGAGAATGACCTGGCCTGGCAATGCCGCACCTTCGGTTTCGAGGAGGGGGTGATCATTCGCTCGACCCTGGGCCGGATGATCATGGCCCCGGCCCTGGTCGCCAACCACAGCGAGCTGGATGAACTGGTGGAAAAGACCCGCATCGCCGTGGACCGCACGGCGCGCCTGGTCGGCAAGTTCTGAACCGCTGGTGAGGGCAGCACATTTCCCTGTGGGAGCGGGCGAGCCCGCGAACACCGGCGAAGCCGGTGCCATTTACCGCAGCGCCTGATTCGCGGGCACGCCCGCTCCCACAGAAATTGCGTAGGCCTTATGAAAACGCTGCTACAAACGTCACCAGGAGTACAAATGTACACCCTCGAATTCTGGCAACAACGCGCCTCGGACCTGTACCTCCCGGCCCAGGCGCTGATCGACGGCAAGCCCGTCAACGCGCAGGACGGCGCCACCTTCGCCGCTATCAACCCCGCCACCAATGCCGTGCTGGCCCAGGTTGCCGCCTGTGGCCAGGCCGAAGTGGACCTGGCCGTCGCCAGCGCCCGCCGCGCCTTCGAACACGGCCCATGGCCGCGCATGGCTCCGCTCGAGCGCAAGAAGGTCCTGCTGCGCCTGGCCGAGCTGATCATGGCCCAGCGTGAAGAGCTGGCCCTGCTGGACTCGCTGAACATGGGCAAGCCGGTCATGGATGCCTACAACATCGACGTACCGGGCTCGGCCCATGTGTTCGCCTGGTACGGCGAGGCACTGGACAAGCTGTACGACCAGGTGGCACCCACCGCGCCCACCGCGCTGGCGACCATTACCCGAGAGGCCCTGGGCGTTGTTGCCGCGGTCGTGCCGTGGAACTTCCCGCTCGACATGGCCGCGTGGAAGCTCGCCCCGGCGCTCGCCGCTGGCAACAGCGTGGTACTCAAGCCCGCCGAGCAGTCACCATTCTCGGCCCTGCGCCTGGGCGAGCTGGCGTTGCAGGCTGGCCTGCCGGAAGGCGTGCTGAACGTGCTGCCGGGCCTGGGCGAGCAGGCCGGGCGGGCGCTGGGCCTGCACCCGGACGTGGATTGCCTGGTGTTCACCGGCTCGACCCAGGTGGGCAAGTACTTCATGCAGTATTCGGCGCAGTCCAACCTCAAGCAGGTGTGGCTGGAGTGCGGCGGCAAAAGCCCCAACCTGGTGTTCGAAAACTGCCAGGACCTTGACCTGGCTGCGGAAAAGGCCGCGTTTGGCATCTTCTTCAACCAGGGCGAGGTGTGCTCGGCCAACTCGCGGCTGTATGTGCAGCGTTCCATCCATGACGCATTCATCGAACGCCTGCAGGCCAAGGCCCGCCAGTGGCTGCCGGGTAATCCGCTGGACCCGGCGAGCCGGGCCGGTGCGATTGTCGATGCGCAGCAGGCTGGCCGGATCGAGGCGGTCATTGCCCAGGCAGGGCAGGAGGGGGCACGGCGGGTGTGTGGTGGCCGGCGCCTGACGATCGACGGTTCGGACAATTACATCGAGCCGACCATTTTCGCCGGTGTCGAGGGCCACATGAGCCTGGCACGGGAGGAAGTATTCGGGCCGGTGCTGGCGGTCAGCGTGTTCGACACTGAGGAGCAGGCCGTGCGCCTGGCCAATGACAGCATTTACGGCCTGGCGGCGTCGCTGTGGAGCGATGACTTCAATCAGGTCCACCGCGTGGCACGGGCGCTGAAGGCCGGCACCGTGTCGGTGAACACGGTCGATGCGCTGGACGTGGCGGTGCCGTTTGGCGGTGGCAAGCAGTCCGGGTTTGGTCGCGACCTGTCGCTGCATTCGTTCGACAAGTATACGCAGCTCAAGACCACCTGGTATCAGCTGCGCGCCTGATGTCGGTTGGCCGATCGGGGCTGGCTTGCCGGCGCTGG
Source organism: Pseudomonas sp. Marseille-Q3773 (assembly GCF_916618955.1). Classification (NCBI taxonomy): domain Bacteria; kingdom Pseudomonadati; phylum Pseudomonadota; class Gammaproteobacteria; order Pseudomonadales; family Pseudomonadaceae; genus Pseudomonas; species Pseudomonas sp. Marseille-Q3773. The sequence goes on along the minus strand of NZ_OU745390.1, from coordinate 2,105,753 downwards.
GCTGCGGGGCAGCCCCAACGACCCACAGGCCTTACCTGGCTTGCCGGGCAATCAATGCCAGGCAGCGCTGCACCATCGGGCTGACGTCACCCTTGCGCCGGCTGAGGATGATCGGGCTGACGGCACCGCTGTCGAGCAGGGCGACGTAGGCGATATCGGTGCGGTGCTGTTGTTGCACCGAGGCCGGCACCAGGGTTGCGCCCACGCCGACAGCCACCAGGCCAATGGCAGTCTGCAGTTCGTTGGCCCACTGGCTGACCCGGATGCTCATGCCGTGGTGGGCAAACAGTGCCAGTACATGGTCGGCATAGCTGGGCCGGGGGTTGGCGGGGTACAGGATGAACGCCTCGCCCGCCAGTTCGGCGAGGGTGAGCGGCGCGCCCGCCAGCGGGTGGCCCTTGGGCAGCACGGCCACCAGCGGGTCTTCGCACAGTACCTGCTGCTGGATTGCCGGGTCATCGATGCGGATGCGCCCGAAGGCAATATCGATGCGCCCGCTTTTCAGCGCTTCCACCTGCTGCAAGGTGGTCATCTCGTTCAGGCCCAGCTCCAGTTCGCTGTCCTGGCGCAATTCGCGGATCAGTTCCGGCAGCACCGTGTACAGGGTCGAGGGGGCGAAACCGATACCCAGCCATTGGCGCTGGCCCTGGCCGATGCGGCGGGTGTTGTCACTGATGTTGTGCAGTTGTTGCAGCAGGGTGCAGGTCTGTTCGTAGAAGAAGCGACCTGCCTCGGTCAGCCGCAGCGGTCGTTCGCGCAGCACCAGCAGCGTGCCCAGTTCGTCCTCGAGCTGGCTGATCTGCCGACTCAACGGTGGCTGGGCAATGTGCAGCAGCTCGGCGGCACGGGTGAAGTTCAGGGTCTCGGCCAGCACCTTGAAGTAACGCAGGTGGCGCAGTTCCATCAGACCTCCAGGGTATGGTGGGAGATTCATTCGATATTGGACGGCCATCAGGGTCTCGCGCAATCCTTGAAACATCAAGTAAATGCACCATTCGGGCCTGCGGCTGGCAGCCCGATATAACGGGACCTGGCACCAATGACAAGCGCGCTGATTGAACGTATAGAAGCCATTATCGTCGACCTGCCGACCATCCGCCCGCACAAGCTGGCGATGCACACCATGCAACAGCAGACCCTGGTGGTATTGCGGGTGCGCTGCAGCGATGGCGTAGAAGGTATTGGCGAGGCCACCACCATCGGTGGCCTGGCCTACGGCTACGAAAGCCCCGAGGGCATCAAGGCCAACATCGATGCGCACCTGGCGCCGGCGCTGGTCGGCCTGCCTGCCGACAATATCAACGCCGCCATGCTCAAGCTGGACAAGCTGGCCAAGGGCAACACGTTTGCCAAGTCAGGCATCGAGAGCGCCCTGCTCGATGCGCAAGGCAAGCGCCTCGGCCTGCCGGTCAGCGAACTGCTCGGCGGCCGCGTGCGCGACAGCCTGGAAGTGGCCTGGACCCTGGCCAGCGGCGATACCGCCCGCGACATCGCCGAAGCCCGACACATGCTGGAAAGCCGCCGACACCGGGTGTTCAAGCTGAAGATCGGCGCCAACCCGGTAGCGCAGGACCTCAAGCACGTGCTGGCGATCAAGCGCGAGCTGGGCGACAGCGCCAGCGTGCGGGTCGACGTCAACCAGTACTGGGACGAGTCCCAGGCCATCCGTGCCTGCCAGGTGCTCGGCGACAACGGCATCGACCTGATCGAGCAACCGATTTCACGTAGCAACCGCAGCGGCCAGGTGCGCCTGAACCAGCGCAGCCCGGCACCGATCATGGCGGACGAATCGATCGAAAGTGTCGAAGACGCCTTCAGCCTCGCCGCCGACGGCGCGGCCAGCATCTTTGCCCTGAAAATCGCCAAGAACGGTGGCCCGCGTGCCGTGCTGCGCACCGCGCAAATTGCCGAGGCCGCCGGTATTGCCCTGTATGGCGGGACCATGCTCGAAGGTTCGATCGGCACCCTGGCTTCGGCCCATGCCTTCCTGACCCTGCGCCAGCTGACCTGGGGTACCGAACTGTTCGGGCCGCTGCTGCTCACCGAAGAGATCGTCAACGAGCCGCTGCAGTACCGCGACTTCCAGTTGCACATCCCACGCACCCCAGGCCTAGGCCTGAGCCTGGACGAACAGCGCCTGGCGCGCTTCGCCCGCCGCTACTAAACGATCCAGTCATACGCAAGGAGATCTCCCCATGCTGTTCCACGTGAAGATGACCGTGAAACTGCCAGTCGACATGGACCCGGCCAAGGCTGCCCAGCTCAAGGCCGACGAAAAGGAACTGGCCCAGCGCCTGCAGCGCGAAGGTACCTGGCGCCACCTGTGGCGCATTGCCGGCCACTATGCCAACTACAGCGTGTTCGATGTCCCCAGTATCGAAGCGCTACACGATACTTTGCTGCAACTGCCACTGTTCCCGTACATGGATATCGAGGTCGACGGCCTGTGCCGGCACCCCTCGTCGATCCACAGCGACGACCGCTGATTCGCACCTGTGTGCCTGACAAGAACAAGATGAGGAAAGCACGATGACCACAAAGATTTCCCACACTGCCGATGTTCAAGCGTTCTTCAGCGAAGTGGCCGGCCTGGGCCATGCCGAAGGCAACCCGCGCGTCAAGCAGATCATCCTGCGCGTGCTGCAGGACAGCGCCCGCCTGATCGAAGACCTGGAAATCACTGAGGACGAGTTCTGGCATGCGGTGGACTACCTCAACCGCCTGGGCGGGCGCAATGAAGCCGGCCTGCTGGCGGCGGGCCTGGGCCTCGAGCACTTTCTCGACCTGCTGCAGGACGCCAAGGACGCCGAGGCCGGCCTGAGCGGCGGCACCCCGCGTACCATCGAGGGCCCGCTGTATGTCGCGGGCGCGCCGCTGGCGCAGGGTGAAGCGCGTATGGACGATGGCACAGACCCGGGGGTGGTGATGTTCCTCCAGGGCCGGGTGTTCGGTGCCGACGGCAAGCCGCTGGCCGGTGCCACCGTTGACCTGTGGCACGCCAACACCCAGGGCACGTATTCCTACTTCGACTCCAGCCAGTCCGAGTACAACTTGCGCCGGCGCATCGTCACCGATGCCGAGGGCCGCTACCGTGCACGTTCCATCGTGCCTTCGGGGTATGGTTGCGACCCGCAGGGGCCGACCCAGGAATGCCTGGACCTGCTCGGTCGCCACGGCCAGCGCCCGGCGCATGTGCACTTTTTCATCTCGGCGCCCGGGCACCGCCATCTGACCACGCAGATCAACTTTGCCGGTGACCAGTACCTGTGGGATGACTTTGCCTATGCCACCCGCGACGGGTTGGTCGGCGAGCTGCGCTTTGTCGAGGATGCCGCGAAAGCCCGCGACCGCGGCGTGCAGGGCGGGCGCTTTGCCGAGCTGGACTTCGACTTCCACCTGCAGGCGGCCAAGGCCCCGGCAGCCGAGGCGCGCAGCCATCGCCCACGGGCATTGCAAGCCCCTTGAGCCCAGAAGCGCGCAGACACCTGTTTATTGCCCGGGCCTTTCCGTGCGGGGAGGGCCTGGGCTTTTTCCTGCCAGGGGCAAGTGATCTAGAATCGGCCTTTTACCTGAGCCCCGCACCATGCTGCCCATCGAACTGCTGGCCGCCACCGCTGACCAGGCCCCGCTGATCCGCAACCTCTACCAGTTCTACGCCTACGAGTCCTCCGACTGGGAGCAGGAAGACGTCGAGGTGGATGGCCGCTTCTACATCCATGACGAGCACCTGCAACGCTACTGGCAGGCCGATGGCTGGGGCGCCTACCTGGTGCTGGCAGACGGCTTCATTGCCGGCTTCGTGCTGGTCGAGCGCAGCGAGCTGCCCGGTATCGAAGCATTCGAGCTGGCCGACCTGTTCATTCTGAAAAAGTACCGCCGGCAGGGCATCGGCCGGGCAGTGGCGTTGCAGTTGCTAAGCGGCGAGGGTGACTGGCTGCTGCGCTGTTACGCCCAGGATGCACCTGCCGTGGCCTTCTGCAACGCCGTGCTGGCGGGGTCACCGCGGCCGGCGCAGGCGATCGCCGGGGAGGGCGGGCCGGACCTGCTCAATTACCTGGTGACGGGCGTGCGCCATTAGCCGTGCCTGCCAGGCGGGCCGCACTCAGCTGTTCCAGTCCGGTGCAAACGCCGGGCTGACCACCCGCTGGTCCTTCGGCAAGCCGGCAATCGCCGCGCGGTCCTGGTCATCCAGTTGCACGTTCATTGCTGCCAGGTTGGCCAGCTGGTTGGTGCGGCTGCCGGCCTTGGGGATCACTGCCACGCCATCCTGGTCCAGCAACCATTTCAGCGCCACCTGGCTGGGCAGCACGCCATGCTTGCGGGCAATCGCCTGGATCACCGGCTGCGCCGCCGCCTGCCCGCGGGCCAGCGGGGTGTAGGCGGTGAGTAGCAGGTCGTGGCGGCGGGCATACTCCAGCAACGCTTGCTGGTCGAGCAGCACGTGGTACTCGACCTGGATCGCCGACAGCGGGGCACCCAGGGTTTCCACCACCTGGCGCAGCAGCCCCAGCGGGAAGTTGGCCACGCCGATGTTGCGTGCCTTGCCCTCGTCACGCAGTGCCACCAGGGTTTCGATGCTGCGCGCCAGGTCCCAGTCCTGGCCAGGCCAGTGGATGTGGAACAGGTCGACCTGTTCGGTGCCGAGGGCGCGCAGGCTGTCTTCCAGCGACTGGCGCATGGCCTTGGGCGCCAGGCGATCCCACCACACCTTGGTAGTCAGGTGGATCTGCTCGCGTGGCACCTCGCTGTCGAGCAGGGCCTGGCCGACGGCGGCTTCATTGGCGTAGGCGGTGGCGGTGTCGAAGTGTCGGTAACCCAGTTCAAGTGCCTGGCGCACGGCCTGGGTGCACTCGGTGCCGGTCATTGGCCAGGTACCCAGGCCAATCGCAGGCAGGTTCAGGCCGTTACGGGTAGTGAGCCTTTGCATGTAGATTCCTTGTCGACTGCGGGGGATCGCAGTCGATGGTCAGCGATCAGCATGGCACGGGCCATGCCCGCGTGGTGAAAAGTGGTCGATCAGCGAACAGAAACTGCAATCGGCCGGGGCAAGCGGCGATAGAACTTCCTTATGCTGCGGCATCTCTTCTAGAATTCCAGCTGTTGCATCCGCCGGGCCATGCCTGCGCGGGCCTTCCCCGGGCGCCGCACCCAGCCGCGCCGTCATCGAGAGTGCCATGAGTTCCAGCACACCGCTGTCCGGAGTCAACCAACCCCTGCGCGGCATTGCCCTGGTGGTGGTGGCGACATTCCTGTTCGCCAGTCACGATGCCTTGTCCAAGTTTCTTGGCGGCCTGTACCCGATCATCATGGTGGTGTGGGCGCGGTATGTGGTGCATACCCTGTTGATGGCCGGCATTTTCCTGCCCAAGGCCGGGCTCAATGTGTTGCGCACGCGTCGCCCGCTGTTGCAGACCTTGCGTGCATTGAGCCTGCTGAGTACCAGCTTGCTGTTCACCAGTGGCCTGCAGTACCTGCCGCTGGCCGAAGCGACGGCGGTCAACTTCCTCGCCCCGGTGCTGGTCACCGCGCTGTCGGCGCCGTTGCTCAAGGAGCGGGTGACGGTGGGGCAGTGGGTTGCGGTGGTGATGGGCTTCATTGGCGTGCTGGTAGTGGTGCACCCGGGAGGGGCGATGTTCACCCCCGCCATCCTGTACCCGTTCGGTTCGGCGCTGGGCTTCTGCTTCTATCAATTGCTCACGCGCATTCTGGCGGCGCATGACAGCCCGACCACCAGCAACTTCTATGCGGGGTTGTGCAATACCCTGGCCATGAGCGCGCTGGTGCCGTTCTTCTGGGAAATGCCACGTTGGGACCACGCGTTGCTGATGCTGGCGTTGGGCGGCTTCGGCATGACCGCGCACCTGCTGCTGACCCAGGCTTTCCGCCATGCCGCGCCGGCCTTGCTGGCGCCGTTCAGCTATTGCCAGATCGTGTTTGCCGGGCTGCTTGGCCTGGTGGCCTACAGCCAGGTACCGGATACCCTGAGCCTGGTCGGTATCGCGGTGATCTGCCTGAGTGGGCTGGGTGCGGCGTGGATGCAGCGGGGCAAGTAGCAACCCCGCGATTGCGCCGTCACACCCGTCGTTTCAACAGCACCTGCAACGAATCGTCAAAGTCGCGCAAGGCATCGGCCTGCACTGCGCGTTCATCCTCGGCCACCCGCGCCACATCGCCCAGGCGCTTGTGCGCCCGCCCTTCGGCGCGGCCGATGTAGGTCAACTGGTCGTCGAAGAAGCGCGCCACCACCCGGCTTTCGATCTCGGCACTGGCCAGGCGGCTTTCGGTATCGAGTAGCACGATGACATCCGGGTGGTCGCCCAGCAGCGTGTCCAGGTCATCATAGAAGGTCACTTCGGCAAACTGCTGCGCCAGCGACCGTGCCAGCCAGTCGTACGCCTGGTTCTCGCTGTTCAGGGTCGCTACCGGAATGCGCTGGCCCCGGGCCGGGGTGGCGGCCTGGGCTTGATGGCTGCCGAGGTATTCAAGGGTGGCCTCGGCATCTCGCCCCAGCAACACTGCCACCCGCTGGCCGGGGGCCAGGGCGACGCCGGAAATAGCGGTGGCCGCATAAAAGTGCCCGTAGGCTTGTGTGTCGGTGCTGGCCGGGCTGGCACAGCCGCCAAGAGCGGCCAGCAAGGCGAGCAGGGCAGCGATCATGCCGGTTTTCATGGGAGGCCTCATCCATCGGTGAATGCCGCTATCTTCCGCCCGAGCCAGGCGCAGCGGAACTCGATGGCATTCATGGTGGCTATCGATGAGGTCGATGGTTTACCGCGCCGCCATGAACTGCAGGATGCGCTCGCGCAACCAGCGCTCGGCCGGGTCGTTGTCCTGGGCACCGCTCCAGACCATCGACAGCTCGGCCTCGGTGATGTCGAACGGCGCCGGGTCGGCGCGCAGGCTGCCATCGTCGGCCAAGGCGCAGGCGGCATAGTCCGGTACCGTGGCGATCAGCTCGGTGTTGCGCAGCAGGGCGCGCAGGCTGCCGAACTGCGGCACCGCCAGCACCACCTTGCGGCAGCGGCCGATGCGCGCCAGGTCGAGGTCGATGTTGCCACTCATGTCGCCCGAGAACGACACCATCACATGCGGGCGGGCGCAGTATTCGTCGAGGCTCAGCGGGCCCGGACGGTCGTCGGCGCGCAATACCCGTACGCCGATGTCGCGCAGCTTGCGGCGTTTGGCGGTGGCCGGCAGGTCGGTGGTGTAGCTCACGCCTACCGAGATCTCGCCGCTGGACAGCAGCCCCGGCATCAACAGGAAGTTGGCCCGCCGCACCACCACGCTGATGTTCGGTGCCTCTTCGCGCAGGGCCTGGAGCAGGGCCGGGAACAGCCCGAACTCGGCATCGTCCGACAACCCCAGGCGGAACACGTTGCAGCTGCTGGTCGGGTCGAACTCGCGAGCGCGGCTGATGGCGGCGGAGATCACATCCATCGCCGGCCCCAGTTCGGCGAAGATCTGCATGGCCCTCGGCGTGGGTTCCATGGCCCGGCCGTTGCGGATCAGCAGTGGGTCGTCGAACAGCTCGCGCAGGCGCGCCAGCGCGGCACTCACGGTGGGCTGGGTGATGAACAGCTTTTCGCCGACGCGGGTCAGGTTACGTTCGATCATCAGGGCTTCGAACACCACCAGCAGGTTCATGTCGACGCGGCGCAGGTCGTTGCGGTTCATGGGGCTCGGGTTCCGGAACAGAGGGCTTGGCGCTGTAGTGAAGCACGCTGCAGGGCGATGTGCCTTGTAGGGATGTGCGCAGGGCTCGTGGATTCTGCCAGCTGTGAACGTCGTTGCAGTGCATTGCAGGCGCCAGGCGTCGACTTCCTTGGCCGAGAAGGTTAGCCTCGGGTCATGTTCAGCCGATAGAAAAACCATCGCCATGCCTGCAGGTTACCCGGGGTTGCCTTCGCTCAATGCGCTACGCGTGTTCGAAGTGGTGGCGCGTCACTTGAACTTCCGTCTGGCGGCCGAGGAGCTTGGCGTGACCCAGGCGGCGGTTGCCCAGCAGGTGCGCGGGCTGGAGGCCAGCCTGGAGGTGCGCCTGTTCGAGCGCCTGCCGCGCGGCCTGAGCCTGACCGATGCCGGGCACGCCTACAGCACCAGCGTGCGCAGCGCCCTGGCGATGATCGACGAAGCCACGCGGCTGTTGCGCCCGGCGCCGTCCCGGCTCACCGTCAGCGTGACGCCAACCTTTGCCTCGAAATGGCTGATCCCCAGGCTCGGGCACTTTGCCGAGCGCAACCCCGAGATTGACCTGCGGGTGCTGGCAACCGACCGGCTTTGCCATTTTCATACCGACGGCGTGGACCTGGCCGTACGTTATGGCCAGCCGCCATTTGCGCCTGGGCTGAACGCCGAGTTGCTGATGGCCCCCGCAGTGATCGCCGTGGCCTGCCCGGGGTTGCTGGCTGAAATGGGGCGACCGGGGAATTTCGGCGCCCTGCAGCGTTATGTGGCGCTGCATGACGCGCACAACTTCTGGCCGCAGTTCTACGCCGCAGTGTTCCCAGGCCATCCGCCTGCCAGCGCCCGGACCGTGCGCTTCAACCAGACTTCGCTGGCCATCGAAGCCGCGATTGGCGGGCAGGGGATTACCTTGGCCAGCCAGGCCTTTGTCAGCGACGACATCGTCGCCGGCCGCCTGGTGCAAGTGTTCCCGCAGCAATTGCAGCTGGACAAGGCGTTCTACCTGGTATGGCCACGCAAAAGGCAGCCGTCTGCGGCCCTGCAGATCGTCAGGGCGTGGCTACAGGCGCAGGCGAACGATAGAAAATCTATCGTCTAGGCGAAGCCGGGCTGCCTCCCTCGCTGCCAGCGTGGCTGCTAGTGTGAATGCACTTGCAAGCACAATGCTGGTTATCAAGGGAGGCAACATGTCTGTAGCAAAAGTAGCCATCATCACCGCCGGTGGCAGCGGCATGGGTGCGGCAGCGGCGCGCCGCCTGGCCGCCGACGGTTTCAAGGTCGGCATCCTGTCGTCCTCGGGCAAGGGCGAAGCGCTGGCCAGTGAGCTGGGCGGCATTGGTATTACCGGCAGCAACCAGTCGGTTGCCGACCTGCAACGCCTGGTCGATGCCGTGGTCGGGCAGTGGGGGCGCGTCGATGTGCTGGTCAACAGCGCCGGCCACGGGCCACGCGCGCCGATCCTGGAAATCAGCGACGAGGACTGGCACAGGGGCATGGATACCTACCTGCTCAATGTCATCCGCCCGGCCCGCCTGGTGACGCCGATCATGCAGCGGCAGAAGGGCGGGACCATCATCAACATCTCCACCGCCTGGGCGTTCGAACCCAACGAAATGTTCCCCACCTCGGCAGTGTTCCGTTCCGGGCTGGCTGCGTTCAGCAAGATCTTCGCCGACACCTACGCCGCCGACAACGTGCGCATCAACAATGTGCTGCCTGGCTGGATCGACAGCCTGCCGGCCACCGAGCAGCGTCGCGACAGCGTACCGCTCAAGCGCTATGGCTCCAGCGAGGAGATTGCCGCGACCATCGCCTTCCTGGCCAGCGAAGGGGCCGCCTATATCACCGGGCAGAACATCAGGGTCGATGGTGGCCTGACGCGTAGCGTCTAGGCAGTCGTCAGCGCGCAGCGGTCGGCAGCATGCCTGAGCGCCGGGCGCTATGCGCGGCCTCTATCAGTTGCAGGTTGCGATTGCGTAACGCGTGGTTGGCGCCGACGCGCAGGTTGGAGCGCAGCGCCAGGGTTTCGGCCTGTTCGTATTGCCCTTGCTGAAGGCGCAGTACGCCCAGGTAGTGCAAGGTTGCCGGGTTGTTCGGCTGGATGTGCAGCGCACGCTCCAGGGTGGCCGCCGCCTGGTCCAGGTGGCCTTCGGCATACTGCTGCGAAGCGGTCTCGATCAGCATGGTCGAGGCATTGTTGCTGCGTGCCGATGCGGAGCGCTCGGCGGCCAGTGCTTCGGGTACGAAGGTGACGCTGAACAACAACAGCAAGGCTGACAGGACAGGTGTGCTGGGCATCGGCGAAGGTCTCGACAAGGCTTGGCAGGGCCCTGGTCGGTGGGCGAGGGTGGCCATCACGATGCTGGCCGGAATAATGACAGGATATCGTCGGGGCGCTTCAGGAATTGAGAACGCTGGGGATTGACCTGCACGCTTCGGCAGTTGGCCGAGCGTGCAGGTTTTCAACCGTGTCCGGCGATGTCGGTGTTACGCCTCAGCGATCGTTCTTCGACGAGTTTCGGGCCGCGCCACTCAGCCCTTTGGCGTTGTGGTCACCTGGCGTAGTGCCGGAGATCGCCGTCGATTTGGCCAGGCCGCGGGTGTCCTTGGATTGCGCAATACCGGAGGTGGTAGTGCCGTGGCCGTTGTCACTGTTGCGCGAGCTGCCGTAGTGGTTACCGCTCAAGCCATGGTTGCGGGCCTTGCCGGCATGGTCATCGCTTTGGCCCATGCCGTTGCCAGTGTGGCTACCCTTGCCACCGCCCAGACCGCCGCCCAGGCCACCACCATGTCCGCCACCATTGCCATGGCCGCCACCACCGCCGTGACCGCCACCGCCCCGCCGCCGCCCTTGGCATAAGCCGAAGCAATGGGTGAAACATCGGCTGGCAACAAGGCCGTTGCGCCGAACGCAAAGGCACAGGTAAAGAGGGCTACCAGGGTTTTTCTCATGTTGTTCGCCTCCAGAAGGCGCAATGGTGCTCGGTAGCGCATACGACATCGAGTTCAGTTTTTTGTTCCGGTACCCCGACGGAATGTGTGGATCAATCGGGCCCGCTTGGACAGTTGCGCAGAGTGTCACCCGGGATCCCTGGAGCGCTGGTGGTTAGCGCCACTGATCCGGCATGTCACACACAGGCTGAACACCGAGGGCAAAGCCACTACCCCAACAGGGTAGGGCGCCTTTCGTGCCCCTGACATTCGGGAGTTCAGTATGAAAGCTATCGTCTATAACGGCCCGCGTGACGTCGCCGTCAAGGATGTGCCGGACGCAAGAATCGAAAAGCCCACTGACGTGCTGGTGCGCATCACCACCAGCAATATCTGCGGCTCCGATCTGCACATGTATGAGGGCCGCACCTCGTTCGAAGCCGGGCGAGTGTTCGGCCATGAGAACCTTGGCGAAGTGATCGAGGTGGGCGCCGGGGTCGACCGGGTCAAGGTCGGTGACCGTGTCTGCCTGCCCTTCAATATCGGCTGCGGGTTCTGCGAGAACTGCGAAAAAGGCCTGACCGGATTCTGCCTCACGGCCAACCCGGGGACCGCCGGAGCCGCCTACGGCTTTGCCGACATGGGGCCCTATCAAGGTGGCCAGGCAGAGTTGTTGCGTGTGCCTTACGCTGATTTCAACTGCCTGGTGCTGCCGGAGGACGCCCAGGAGCGCGAAGACGACTACGTCATGCTCGCGGATATCTTCCCCACCGGCTGGCATGCAACGGAGCTGGCCGGTCTGCAGCCGGGCGAAAGTATCGCGATCTATGGCGCCGGCCCAGTAGGGCTGATGGCGGCGTACTCGGCAATCATCAAAGGCGCCTCACAGGTGTTCGTGGTAGACAACCAGCCAGATCGGCTGCAGCTTGCCGCGCGGCTTGGGGCAACGCCGATCAACGCCGTCGAGCACAAGGCCGTGGAAGAAATCATGAACCTGACCCACGGCAGAGGCACCGACCGAGGCTGCGAATGCGTGGGCTATCAGTGCTGCAGCAGGCATGGCCATGAAGTGAACTACCTGACCATGAACAACCTGGTTGCCTCGACCAAGGCTACCGGCGGCATAGGCGTAGTGGGGGTGTTCGTGCCAGAAGACCCGGGGGCGAAGAACGACTTGGCGAAGGAGGGCAAGATGGCCTTCGATTTCGGCGCGTTCTGGTTCAAGGGCCAACATATCCGCACCGGCCAGGCGAACGTCAAGGCCTACAACCGGCGCCTTGCAGCGCTCATCCATCATGGGCGTGCCAAGCCTTCGCAGATCATCTCCCATCGCCTGACGCTTGCCGAAGGCCCCGATGCCTACAAGCATTTCGATGCGCGGGATGATGGCTGGACCAAGGTGGTGCTCAAGCCTGCAGCCTGATCCAGGTTGCCCGGCCTCCACGGACGGAAGCAGGGTCAGCGATGCTGACTGCTTGCGCTCTGGAACAACGCCCGGATCACCTCCCTCATCCAGCGATTGCCGCTGTCCTGCTGGTACCGGGCGTGCCAATGCTGCTTGACCGTGAAGCCTTCCACCGCAAACGGGCAATCGTGCACCTGCAAACCATGCATGGCGGCCAGGGACTGGCCGATGTGCCGCGGCAGCGTGGCCACCAGGTCGGTCGAGCCGACAATCATGCCCAGGCCGAGAAACCCCGGCAGCTCCAGCATGATCCTGCGCTCGATGCCGGCCCGCGCCAGGCCGGCCTCGAGCAACTTCTGCCCGGTTCCGGCACTGACCTGCACATGCCCTTCGGCCTGGTACTGCGCCACGCTGATACCCTGGCCCAGGCGCGGGTGGTGCGAGTTGCTCAGGCAGACCCAGTCCTGTTCGAACAACACCTGCTGGTACATGCCTGCGTCCAGCCACGGTACGAAGCCGATGGCCAGGTCCGCTTCGCCCGATTCCAGGGCACTTTCGGTATTGCCATCGATGCGTGCCGCCTCCAGACGAATGCCTGGCGCATGGCTGCGCAGGTGGTTGAGGATGCTGGGCAGCAAGGTGATGTGGCTGGCATCACTGACACACAGGCGAAAACGCCGCTGCGCCGTGGCTGGGTCGAATTGCGGTGCCCAGGTGGTCAGGCGCCGCAGCGATTCCAGCACTTCGCGGCAGGGCCCGATCAACTGGTCAGCCCGTGGGGTCGGGGCCATGCCGCCTGGGGTGCGCACGAACAGTGGGTCGTTCAGTTCTTCGCGCAAGCGGCCCAGCCAGATACTCACGGTCGGTTGACTCTGGCCCAACTGTTCTGCCGTACGGGTAACGCTGCGGCATTGGTACAGCACATCGAACAGCTGCAGCAGCTTGGGATCAGGCAAGGCTTCGGGTGTGCTCATTATTGTAAAACTCAATACCTGTATTGAAGGCATTGTATAGCGCAAATAAGCCCTGCTGCCTAAGGTAGTCGCAAACCACAGGAGGTCTGCGACGTGAAAATCTGCATTCTGGGCGCCGGCGCCCTGGGTTGCGCCATTGGTGCAGCCTTGAGCGAGGCAGGGCATGAAACCTGGCTGTTGAACCGTGGCCGCGCCCATGTCGAGGCGATGCAGCGGCACGGGCTGCAGGTGCAGGACGAGCGCGGCGTGCGCCAGGTGCAGGTGAACGCCGCCTGTGCCGCCGAAGATGTGGGGGTGGCCGACCTGGTGGTGGTGCTGGTCAAGTCTTTCCACACCCGCGAGGCGATCGCAGGGGCAGCCGCACTGATCGGGCCGCAGACGCTGGTGCTGTCGCTGCAGAACGGTCTCGGCCACGAAGACCTGCTGGCCGAGGCCGTGGGCGCGGAGCGGGTGCTGGCCGGCAAGACCTACGTCGGCGGCGTGCTGCTGGCACCGGGTTCGATCCGTGCCGGGGTAGTCGGCAAGCAGACGTTCATCGGCGAACTCGATGGCAGGCGCACCCCACGCGTGCAGGCCATCGCCGAAGTATTCAATGGCGCCGGGCTCGCCACCACGGTCAGCGACAACATTCTCGGCACCATGTGGGACAAGCTGCTGGTCAATGTCGCCACTGGCGCGCTCAGCGGCATTACCCGGCTCAGCTATGGCCAGCTGTACAGCGAGCCGCTGCTGGAAGGCACCGCCAAGGCTGCGGTGACCGAAGCCATCGCCGTCGCCGAACGCGCCGGTATCCGCCTGAGCCTTGCCGATGCGGACGCCGCCTGGCGGCTGGCCGCCGAAGGCCTGCCGGCGAGCTTCCGCACCTCGATGTTGCAAAGCCTGGAAAAGGGCTCGGTCACCGAGATCGATTTCATCAACGGCTCCGTCGTGCGCTGGGGCCAGCGCCACGGCGTGGCTACGCCGGTCAACGCGACCCTGGTGGCCTGTATCAAAGGTATCGAGCGCGCCATGGCCGATCAGCAGCAAGGGAGTCATTCATGAGCCAGCCTAAAGCCTACCTCGAACACGTTGCGTTCTGGGTGCGCGACATTCACTGGCACATCCGCTTTTTCAGCGAGGTGTGCGGTATGACCATGCGCGAAGTCCAGGGCGACGTCGAGCAGCCTGCGCAATATTGGACCCTCGGTGGCCTGCAGTTCATCCACCAGCCGGACTTCACCGGCCCGGAAGGGCGCCTGGCGCACCTGGGTATCATGTGCGAGGACCTGGAGGCTGCGTTAGCGGCCGCCCAAGGTTTTGCCGTCAGTGAAATGCCCCAGGGCCGCAACTGGCTGCGCCTGCCCGACGGCCTGGCCGTCGAATTCATCCAGGCAAGGCCGGCGCAATGCGTTGCCCAGGCGCTGGCCATCGACCCGCGTGCGGAGGTACAGGCATGAGCGTGGTGGAAAGATACTGGGACGATGCCCGCGAAGGCGATGAATGCATCAGCCCCAGCTACACCGTGACCCGCGAACGCATCCTGGCCTACGCCGACCTCACCGGTGACCACACCCCGGTGCATGTCGACGAGGCGTATGCCAACGCCAGCCACTTCGGCTGCCTGGTTGCCCATGGCCTGTTCGGCTTGTCGATCGCCGACGGCCTGAAGACCCAGTGCGAGTACCGCTTCGTACCGGGCATGTCGCTGGGCTGGACCTGGGATTTCGTATTGCCGATCAAGGTCGACGATGTGCTGCATGTGCGCATGCGCGTGGGGGCCATGCGCCCGAGCAACAGCCGCCCGGGCTGGGGCATCGTGGTCTTGCCATCGGAACTGATCAACCAGCACGGCGAAGTCGTGCAACGGGGCGAGCACCGGCTGATGGTGCCGCGGAGGGCGCAGCCATGAGCCAGGCACTGCCCTTGGCGGGTATTCGCGTCATCGACTACAGCCACTTCCTCGCCGGGCCCTACGTGGGCCGCTGCCTGGCCGCGCTGGGGGCTGAGGTGATCAAGGTCGAACGGCCTGGCAGCGGCGATGCCGGGCGCCAGCACGCATTCACCCTGGACGACCAGCAGAGCGGTTACTTCCTGCAGCTGAACATGGGCAAGCAGGGTGTCAGCGTGAACATGAAGGACCCACGCGGCAAGGCGTTCATGCAGCGCCTGACCGACTCGGCCGACGTGTTCATCGAAAACTACCGCCCCGGCGCCCTGGACAAACTGGGCCTGGGCTATGCCGAGCTGGCGGCGCGCAACCCACGCCTGGTGTACTGCTCGATCTCCGCCTACGGCCACACCGGGCCGGATGCCCACCGCGCCGGCTTCGGCCTGATCGCCGAAGCCAAGAGCGGGATCATGCAGATGGTCGGCGTGCCGGGCGAAGCGCCGCCGTTGCTGCGCATTTCCCTGGGCGACATGTACACCGGTATCCATGCCGTGGCGGCGATCAATGCGGCGCTGCTGGGCCGGGTCAGCAGTGGCCGTGGCCAGCACATCGACATGGCCCTGTACGACACGCTGGTGTCGATGCATGAATACGCAGTGCAGTGCTACACGTTGTCCGATGGCAGCGTGCTGCCCGAACAGACTGGCCATGACATGCCGACCTCCACCTTGTACGGTGTATTCCGCGCCGCCGATGGCGACCTGGTGATCGCCGCCCAGGTCGACGATGCCTGGAAGCGTTTTGCCGCGATGCTCGAAGCCAACGGCGGCCCGCCCGAGTTCGGCAGCGATAGCCGCTACCACAGCCTGAACGGTCGCAACAGCCACCGCCAGGCGATCCTCGCCGTGGTCCGCGACTGGGTCGGCGCACGCCGGGTCGCGGATATCCTGCAGCTGCTCGATGCGGTCGATATCCCCAGCGCCAAGGTGCAGCGCATCGACGAGGTGGTGGCCGACCCGCAGATCCAGGCGCGTGGCATGCTGCTCGAGCAGCAGCACCCGCGCTACGGCACCTTGCGCCTGCCGAACCTGCCGTTCCGCTTTTCCGACTGCGATACCACGATCTGCCAGGTGGCCCCGGACCTCGGGCAGCACAATGCCGAAGTGGCCGCCGGGCTTGGCTTCAGCCCTGAAGAAATCACCGCCATGCAGGCAGACGGTGTGCTGTTTACCCACGGAGATGCACCATGAACGACCGCTACGCAGTGATCGGCCGGCCGATCAACCACACCAAGTCGCCTTTGATTCATGGGCTGTTCGCCGAGGCCACCAGCCAGTCCCTGGTGTACAACGCCATCGAGGGCGAGCTTGCAGGTTTCGAGGCTCAGGTGCTGCAGTTCCGCAGTGAGGGCGGCTTGGGCATGAACATCACCGCGCCGTTCAAGCTGCGCGCGTTCGAGCTGGCCGACCAGCGCAGCGAACGCGCACAGCTGGCGCGGGCGGCCAATGCGTTGAAGTTCGAGGATGGCCGGATCTTCGCCGAAAACTTCGATGGCATTGGCTTGCTGCGCGATATCGAAGAAAACCTGGGTGAGCCGTTGGCCAATCGCCGGGTACTGCTGCTCGGCGCCGGTGGCGCGGTGCGCGGGGCGTTGCTGCCGTTCCTGCAGGCCGGGCCGCGCGAGCTGGTGCTGGCCAACCGCGACATGGCCAAGGCACTGACCTTGCGCAACGAACTGGACCACCCGCGCCTGCGCATAAGCCGCTATGAGGAGCTGCAGGGGCAGGCGTTCGACATCGTGGTCAACGCCACTTCCGCGAGCCTCACTGGTGAACTGCCACCGCTACCGGACGATGTGCTCGGCCAGACACGGTTGGCGTACGAACTGGCGTACGGCAAAGGCCTGACGCCGTTCCTGCGCATGGCCCAGGCGCAAGGTGTGGCGCGCTTGGCTGACGGTGTCGGCATGCTGGTGGAACAGGCGGCGGAGGCTTTTGCCTAGTGGCGCGGGGTACGCCCGGAAACCCGGGCGGTGATCGATCGCCTGACCATTCCCTTGGCATAGGTCCCGAGCGGCTTCAGCCGCGATCACCGGCGCAGCCGGTGCCAGGCATCGCGTCGCCTGCATCGCGGATAAATCCGCTCCTACAATTGGCGCCGTACCTGTAGGAGCGGATTTATCCGCGAACACCGGCGTAGCCGGTGCCACCGTATTCATTCAGCCATAGGGCGGTGCGGGCAGCTCGGCCAGCAGCCTTTTCAAACCGTCGCTCCACTGCCTGCGGATCTGCTGGTAATAGGCATCATCGCTGGTAATCCGTTGCCGTTCCGGCGCTTCCAGGCTGTCCTTGTGATACACCAGCAGGTCCAGCGGCATGCCCACCGACAGGTTGCTGCGAATGGTCGAGTCGAACGAGATCAGGCCGCAGCGCAAGGCTTCATCGAGCGGCGTATGGTAGCCCAGGTTGCGGTCCAGAATCGGTCGGCCATACTTGCTTTCGCCCAGTTGCAGGAACGGCGTGTCCGCCGTGGCCTGGAAGAAATTGCCCTGCGCGTAGACGTTGTAGATGGCCATCGGGTCGCCGGCAATCTGGCCACCGACGATGAACGAACTGCTCAGGTCGATGCCGGCCGACAACTTGCTGCGATCGCGGCTGACCACTTCGCGCAGGGTGTCGGCTACCAGCACCGTTGCATCGTACAGCGTGGCCACGTTCAGCAGGTGGGGGCCGGGGCCGCGGGTGCGCTGGCGCAGCAGGTTCACCACCGACTGCGAGGTTGCCAGGTTGCCGGCGGTCTGCAGGACGATCAGGCGTTCGCCCGGCACACCGAACACGAACAGCTTGGCAAAGCTGGCGATCTGGTCAATGCCTGCATTGGTGCGTGAGTCGCTGATGAAGACGAGCCCGTCCGCCAGGTGCATGGCGACACAGTAGGTCATGCTGTTTCCCTTGTTTTTCCGGAAATGGGGCAGCGCCTGTCACTGGCGGTGCACATGGACGCTGGCCTGCAGCGATTCGGCGCCACCGCCACGGCGCACGCCCCTGACCGGGCAGGCATCGAGGTAATCCAGGCCCACGGCCAGCTTCAGGTGGCGCTCCGGCCGGGTCAGGCGGTTGGTGATGTCGAAGCTGTACCAGGCGCCGTCGACCCAGGCTTCGGCCCAGGCATGGCTGGCCAGGTGCTGCTCGTCTTCGGTGCACAGGTAACCGGAGACGTAGCGCGCCGGTATCCCCAGGCTGCGCGCGCAGGCGAGGAAGGCGTGGGTGTGGTCCTGGCAGACCCCGGCAGCGCCGCTGAATGCTTCGATGGCGGTGGTGCCCACCGACGTTGCGCCCGGGCTGTAGGGCATGTGCTCGGCCAGCCCGTGCATCAGCCCGATCAGTGCCGCGCGGTCGCGGTGCTCACCGCAGTGGCGGCTGGCAAAGGCCTTGAGCGTGTCATCGGCCTGGGTCAGGTGGCTGCCGCGCAGGAATGGCAGCGGCGACTGCTCGCCGGCCTCCTGCTCGCGTTCCGGGTCGATCTCCACCTGGCCGCTGGCGGTCAGGGCCAGGTGGCCGTGGGGTTTGTCCAGGGTCAGCACGTGCAGGATGTTGCCATATGGATCGATCTGGCCTTTGACCTCGCAGGGCAGTTCCAGCTGCCATTGGTCGATGCGCTGACGCTCGCTGCTGCGCGGCGTCAGGCGCAGGAACTGAATGCTGTTGCACACATCGCTGGCATAGCTGTAGGTGGTGTCGTGGCGAATGGACAGTTTCATACGACCTCCAGATAGGAGTGGTGGACCGCCTGGCCCAATTGGTTGATGCGCCCGATGAAGTCGCTCAGCCACGGGTGCAGGCCGGCTTCGAGAATCTCGTCGACAGCGGTGTAGCGCAGGCGCGCATTGAGTTCGGCGGCCATGCGCTGGGCGGCGCGGCGGTTGCTGCCCGGCAGGCTGGCGAGGATCCGGTCCAGTTCCTCGATGCAGGCGTGCAGCGAGCGGGGCACGTCCACCCGCAGCAACAGCAGTTCGGACACCGGCCGTGCACTGGGCGCGGCCCGGTACAGCTCGTTGAAGGCTTCGTAGGAGGTCAGTGCGCGCAACAGGGCACTCCACTGGTAATAGCCACGGGCCGAGTCGTCACTGACCTCTTCGGAGGCCTCGCCAAACATTTCGTAGCGGGCATCGAGCAGGCGCAGGGTGTTGTCCGCCCGCTCCAGGAACGTCCCCAGGCGGATGAAGCTGTAGGCATCGTTGCGCATGATGGTGCCTGAGGTTGCCCCACGGAACAGGTGCGAGCGTTCCTTTACCCAGTCGCAGAACTGGCTGATGCCATAACGGCCAAGGCCGTTGCCGGCAATGTTGCGCATCTCGATCCAGGTTGCGTTGATGTTCTCCCACATGTCGGCAGTGATGCGGCCACGCACCGCGTGGGCATTGGTCCTGGCCGCCTGCAGGCAGCAATAGATGCTGCTGGGGTTGGTCGCGTCGAGGGCGAAGAAGTGCAGCATGCGCTCGCTGTCGAGTTCGCCGTGGCGGCGGCGGTAGTCGTCCAGCGTCCCCGATGCCAGCAGCGACATGGCCAGCTCGGCATGGCCGTCACTGCGCCCGGCCTGGGGCATCAGTGACAGCGAATAACTGACCTCGAGCATGCGCGCCAGGTTTTCCGCGCGCTCCAGGTAGCGGGACATCCAGTACAGGTCGGAAGCGGTTCTCGAAAGCATGGTTCAGTCCTCCACCACCCAGGTGTCCTTGGTCCCGCCGCCCTGCGACGAGTTGACCACCAGCGAGCCTTCCTGCAAGGCCACGCGGGTCAGGCCGCCTGGCACCAGGCGGGTTTCACTGCCGGACAGCACGAACGGGCGCAGGTCGATGTGGCGCGGGGCGATGCCGCTGTCGACGAAGGTCGGGCAGGTGGACAGGCACAGGGTGGGCTGGGCGATATAAGCGTGCGGGCGGGCCTTGATGCGGGCACGGAAGTCTTCGATCTGGGCGCTGGTCGATGCCGGCCCGACCAGCATGCCGTAGCCACCGGAGCCCTGGGTTTCCTTGACCACCAGTTCGGGCAGGTGGGCCAGGACATGCGACAGGTCGGCCGGCCTGCGGCATTGCCAGGTGGGTACATTGTTCAGGATCGGCTCTTCGCTCAGGTAGAAGCGGATCATGTCGTCGACATAGGGGTAGATCGACTTGTCGTCGGCGACCCCGGTGCCTACGGCGTTGGCCAGCACCACGTTGCCGGCGCGGTACACCGAGATCAGCCCCGGCACGCCCAGCATCGAGTCAGGGTTGAACGACAGCGGGTCGAGGTAATCGTCGTCCAGGCGGCGGTAGATCACGTCGACCTGCTGCGGGCCGGCGGTGGTGCGCATGTAGACATGCTCGTCGCGGATGAACAGGTCGGCGCCCTCGACCAGCTCGATACCCATCTCCCGCGCCAGGAAGGCATGTTCGAAATAGGCGCTGTTGAAGCGCCCGGGGGTCAGCAGCACGGCGGTGGGGTTGTCCAGCGGGCTGGCGCTCTTGAGCGTGTCCAGCAGCAGGTTGGGGTAGTGGTCGATCGGGGCGATACGCTGGGCGGCGAACAGCTCGGGGAACAGCCGCATCATCATCTTGCGGTCTTCGAGCATGTAGCTGACCCCGCTGGGGGTGCGCAGGTTGTCTTCCAGCACGAAGTAGCTGCCATCGCCATCGCGGACCAGGTCGACGCCGGCGATATGCGCATACAGGCCACGGTGCAGCCCGAGGCCCTGCATGGCGATCTGGTACCCCTCGTTGGCCAGCACTTGCTCGGGCGGGATGATGCCGGCCTTGAGGATGCGCTGGTCGTGGTAGATATCCTCCAGGAACAGGTTCAGGGCCTGCACGCGCTGGATACAGCCGCGCTCGACCATGCGCCATTCGCTGGCGCGAATGCTGCGCGGGATGATGTCGAAGGGGATCAGGCGCTCGGTGTCCTGTTCGTCACCGTACAAGGTGAAGGTGATACCGGCGCGGTGGAACAGCAGGTCGGCTTCGCGTCGACGTTGCTCCAGCAATTCCTGCGGGGTGTTGGCCAACCAGCGGGCGAACTCCTGGTAGTGCGGGCGGCAACTTCCGTTCGTGTCATACATTTCATTGAAAAATGCCCGGGACATACCCACTCCTTGCCACCGTTGCCGGCAGCTTCATTGCGGTTCATCTACATGTTCTGGGTGCGGCCTTGCTGGGGTAGGCGGGTCCTGTGTCTGTCGTCAGCCTCTGATTCGATCAAGCGTTGTTGCGTTGAGAAGGCAATGGAGTCCATTGCAATGAAGGTGCCGAAAGCCCGGCGGCGTGCGGGAAAGGTTGCGAACGATCGGCAACGCTTTGAAATGAAGTGGTTTTTTGTGTGCTGGCTGGCAGTGCGCGACGCGCCTTGGTGGCACGCCGGCAAGCAGCGCCGGCGGCAGCCATGCATCAAAACGGCGCGTCCTGCGCCGGGCTGCGGATTTTGACCCGTATTGGTGCTTTGCTCTGCACCTTTGGATGACCGTCGCCTTGGCTGACCTGGCGACAAACCTTTCCCCTGGCACGAACGTTTCACGCTCATCATGACCGCCGCGCAAAGCCCCAGCAGACAGAGGATGCCGACCGCGTAGAAAACGGTCCTCCAGGGTTGGACACCCTTCAGGTAGGCCAAGGTGTGCCAGATCCTGGCGATGGTAAATACAACGCTTACAGCCGCCGCCGTCTCGCCTGCAGGTACCTGCAGGCGGTCAGCTGAACAGTGTCAGCACCTGGTACGTGCCGCGGAAACTGTCTGGCAGGCGCTCGCGGCTCCGGTCAGCCAGGCTGGGCCGCCAGGCTGTTGCTGACATTACGCCCCAGTATCAGCACCGTGGCGAAGCCACACCCCACCAGCGCCGTGGCCAGGCTCAACAGCATCGCGCTGCCCAGCTGGTCGACGATGCGCCCGCCGAAGAACGAACCCAGCGCAATGATGACCTGGAACATGGCAACGAACAGCGGCATGCCGCGTTCGACGTCCTTCGGCGCGACGACGAACATCCAGATACTGGCGCAGGCCGGGAACGCGCCGAAGGCGAAGCCCCACAATCCGATCAGCATCGCGGCGCCGGTAAGGCCGGTGGCGAAGTGCGGGAACAGGGCGGTGCTGATGCCGATCATCAACGCGACCAGCAACAGGGTGTGACGCACGCTGCGGTTGGCGGCGAAACCGGCAAAAAGGTTGCCGATGACCCCGGCCACACCATAAAGCAGCAGCAACGAGCCAATGGTCGGCCCATCGAAGCCGGAGCTTTGCTTGAAGAACGGGGCGACATAAGTGTACGCGGCAAAGTGCGCCAGGCCGATCAGCAACACGGCGATCAGGCCGACCCGCGCCAGTGGGTTGATGAACAGCGCCGGCAGGTCGCTGATGCGAATCGCCTTGTCCGGGTTGAGCCGGGGCAGCAACAGCACCTGCGCCAGCAGCACGGGGACACCCAGCAGCGCGGTGATCAGGAAGGTCGTGCGCCAGCCCATCAGGCCACTCAGCCAGGTGCCTACCGGCACGCCCAGCACGGTGGCCAGGGTCACCCCGACCATGATGATCGAGGTGGCCTGCGCAACGCCGATGCCCTTGGGCGCCAGACGGCCGCTGAGGGCGATGGCGGTGGCCCAGAAGCCACCGATGCTGATGCCCAGCAGCACGCGCCCGAACAGCAGCAGGCTGAAGTCGCTGGCGTAGGCCACCACGGCGTTGGCAATGATCATGATCAGCGTCAGGCCGATCAATAGGTAACGACGGTCCAGGGCGCCGATGCACACCGACAGCAGCGGGGCGGCGAGGGCGGCCATGATGCCGGGCAGGGTCACCATCAAGCCGGCATGGCCGGCACTGATGCCGAGGTCGCTGGCGACGTCATTGAGTACGCCCACCGGCAGAAACTCGCTGGTCACCAGCGCGAAGGCGCCGACAGCCACCGAGAGGATCGCCAGCCACTGCTGTTTGACGCTTTGCTGGGCATGTTCGGGCAGGCCGCGAGGGGCCGGGCTGGAATTTGGCATGGTATTGGATTCCGGGACAAAGAAGTCGCCTGAAACAGGCGCACGAGCGGGGAAAGGCTGAAAGCGATTGTAAGGGGCGATTTTGCCTGGCCGACAGGCACGTCGTTCGATAGTAATCATCGATGGAATCGATGCGATGCCTGGCGTGGCGCCGCGTTACAGGCCCGGCAACAGGAAATAAGGCGATCCTCTGCAGCAAGCAGCGCCGCCCTTCAGGAACACCAGGTGCAGGCGCAGGCACTGCGCCCCGAGATTTATTGCATGAATCAACTTGATGCTTTCACATAGCCATACTAATACTAAGGTGGTGCCGAAGGGGGATGATCATGCAGACGCGTTTCGTTGTGGTGCCCGCTGTGCCTCTCAAGAAAGAAACCTATCCTCGCCGGCTTGGCTTTCCCGTCGCCCTGGGGGAGGGTTACGACCTCTACGATACGCAAGACAAGATTCGCTTGAGCCTGAACCTGCCGACGCGCGCGCAAGCCGAGTTCGAATGCGAATGCCGCAACCGTTGCCCGGGTGCCGATGACGCGCCCATGGCTGGCAACGGCCTGGGTGCCATGGGCTGATCCGTGTTGAGCGTGTATCAAGCGTGCTTGCGCAGCGCCTCCACCAACTCGGCCTTGGTCATGCTGGAGCGCCCCTTGATGTCCTTGCTGCGCGCTTCCTTCAGCAGGCTTTCCTTGCTCTGCGTCTCCAGCGAGGCGCCCGAAGTGCGTGAATGGCCCTGGCGTGATTTGGCGGCGCGTTTGGCCGAATCCTCGCGCGCGGTTTTCTTCTCTGCAGAAGAGGTTCTGCTACCGGAGCCGCCTTTCTTCTCGCCGCCGCCGGACTGCTTGTTGACCGTAGCCCAGGCGCGCGCTTCGGCCTCATCCTTCGACACGCCTTTGTGTTCGTAGCTTTCTTCTATATGTTCGGCCTTGCGCTTCTGCTTGTCTGTGTATTTGTCCTTGTCACCGCGTGGCATGGTCTTCACTCCTGCTGAGTTTGCCTGCCACGGTTGAAACCGCTGCAGCGGCAGAGTGCCGGGCAATGGACGAGCGGTCCACTGCCCGGCTTGGTTCAGGTGTCGCTGACTTGCGACAGTGGCCTGGCCACGTGCTCCAGTGAGCGGCGCTCGGCAGCCACGCCCCACACGGCCTGGGTGAGCGCGGCGATGATCATCAGCGCCGCGCCGAGCAGGTAGCCATACAGCACGTTCAGGCGTTCACCCGAGTCGATCAGCGCGCCGAACAGGGTGGGGCCGATGAGGCCGCCAAGCCCGGTGCCGAAGGCGTAGAACACGGCGATCGCCAGCGCGCGGATTTCGAGCGGGAAGGTCTCTGCCACCGTCAGGTAGGCCGAGCTGGCCGCAGCCGAGGCAAAGAAGAAGATCACCATCCAGGCGAGGGTCTGCTGGGCCACGTCGAGCAGTTGCTGCTGGAACAGGTAGCCGCTGAGTGCCAGCAGGACACCCGACACCAGGTAGGTCGCGCTGATCATGATGCGCCTGCCTACCGAGTCGAACAGCCAGCCCAGCAGCAACGGCCCGCAGAAGTTGCCCAGGGCGAACGGCAGCACATACCAGCCCACCTGTGCCGACGGCACGCCATAGAAGTCGGTCAGTACCAGCGCGTAGGTGAAGAAGATCGCGTTGTAGAAGAAGGCCTGGGCGGTGAGCAGGGTCAGGCCCACCAGCGCCCGCCGACGATGCTCGACGAACAGGCTGTGGAAGACCTCGCGCAGCGGCGTATGGTCACGCGCGCGCAGGCGCAAGGGAGGGGCCTGCACTGGCGGTAGGGCAATGCCGCGTTGGCGGTAGTGGCGTTCGATTTCGGCAACGATGCGCTCGGCTTCCTCCGGCTGGTCGTGAACCATCAGCCAGCGCGGGCTCTCGGGTATCCACAGGCGCATCAGCATGATCAGCAGGCCCAGTACCGCGCCAATGCCAAAGCACAGGCGCCAGCCCAGTTCGCCACCGGCCACGGCCGGGTCGAGCAGCACCACCGCAGCCACCGCGCCTAGCGCTGCGCCGATCCAGAAAGTGCCATTGATGGTCAGGTCGACCCAGCCGCGATAGCGCGCCGGGGTGAATTCCTGGATGGTCGAGTTGATCGCGGTGTACTCGCCGCCGATGCCGGCGCCGGCGCAGAAGCGGAACAGCAGGAAGCTCCACAGGTTCCAGGAAAACGCCGTGGCAGCGGTCGCTCCGATGTACAGGAGCAGCGTGATGAAAAACAGCTTGCGCCGCCCCAGGCGGTCGGTCAGCCAACCGAAGAACAACGCGCCGAGCACCGCGCCGGCGATATAGGCAGCTCCCGCCAGGCCGATGTCGATGTTGCTCATGGCCAGCGCCGGGCTGTTCTTGAGGGCGCCCGACACCGAGCCAGCCAATGTCACCTCCAGGCCGTCGAGCAGCCAGGTGATGCCCAGCGCCAGTACCAGTAGCGTATGAAAACGCGTCCAGGGCAGCCGGTCGAGGCGGGCCGGGATGTCGGTGCTGTGCAGGCGCACCCGCACCGTGGCGTTGCCGGGAGCTACCGTCACGCCAGGCCCTCAGCTGCCAGCCTCAACTGCCGGAGCCTGCGCCGCCACCGCCCGCACCGCTCGAACCGCCACTGCTGCCACCGGTGCCGCTGCCCGTTCCGCTACCAGCGCCGGTCCCCGTGCCGCTACCGCTACCCGAACCACCTGTGGTGCCATCGCCACCCGTGCTGTCGGTGCCATTGTCATCCGTGCCGCCCGTGCCTGTACCCATGCCATCGGCCGGGGTGCCGGAGCCGCTTGCTCCACCTTGGCTGTTCATATGGCCATTATCGTGAGGCTGGCTGCCCGGGGCGGGCTGGTCGATCACATCAGTGGCGGCCAGCGCGAGGGGAGTGCTGATGCCCAGGCAGAGGGCGAGCAGCATTGATCGAGCCGTTATCGGTTGCATGGTGAATCTCCTTTTACAATGGGTCACCCACTGTTCGGCCCGCAACCCGCGCATGGGGTGCCGCGTTGGCGACGGACGGGCACCGCGCCACCGAGGTGGTCATGCAATCGACATATCGGCAGGTTAACGTTGCGGCTGGCACCTGCGAGTGCGTCATGTCCTTGTGAAGTCAGGCTGCGCCGTGATGGCGGGAGCGGGCGGCTCTATCCCGCGGCATGCCTTTCATCAGTCACAAAGCTGTAACATTGCTGCTGCAAAGTGTGCCGGCCATCACACGGAGCGCTTTTCGATGATACGCCTGATGAAGTCTGCTGCACTTGCCGTTGCCGTTTCTGTCTGCGCCACTTCGGCCGCGTTCGCTGCAGAGAACGTACGCCTGACCGGTTCCGGCGCCAGCTTCCCGGCACCTATCTACTTGACCTGGTTCAAGGCCTTCAGCAAGGAAACTGACGGCGTCACCGTGGATTACCAGTCCAAGGGGAGCGGGGCCGGTGTTCAGGACTTTCTGAACAAGACTGTCGATTTTGCCGCCAGCGACTCGGCCATGAAGCCTGAAGAAATCGCCAAGGTCGGCGAAGGCGTGCAGTTGCTGCCGATGACCGCCGGTGAAATCGTCCTGGCCTACAACCTGCCAGGCAACCCGAAAGGGCTGAAGCTGCCGCGGGACGTTTACTCGAACATCTTCCTCGGCAAGATCACCCAGTGGAACGACCCGCAGATCGTCGCGGCCAACCCTGAGCTGAAACTGCCAGCCACCCCGATCACCGTCGTCGTGCGCGCCGACTCCAGCGGTACCACGGCGGTCTTCACCAAGCACCTGTCGGCGATCAACGCCGATTTCAAGCAAACGCTGGGTGAAGGCAACACCGTCAACTGGCCGGCCAGCGACAAGTTCATCAAGTCGCCGAAGAACGATGGGGTAACCGCCACCGTACGCCAGACCCCGGGTGCCATCGGCTACATCGAATACGGCTTCGCCAAGCTGGCCAAGGTCGACTTCGCCCAGTTGCAGAACAAGGCCGGCCAGTACGTGGTGCCGAACGCCGAAAGCGGTGCCGAGGCGCTGGCTGCGGTGAACATGCCGGAAAACCTGGTGGCCTGGCTGCCTGACCCGGAAGGTGCCAAGTCCTACCCGATCACCTCCTACACCTGGATGATCTTCCGCAAGGACAACGGCAACCCGGCCAAGGCCAAAGCCATGCGTGACATGGTCGAGTACAGCCTGACCGAAGGGCAGAAGATCGCCGACTCGATGGGCTACATCCCGCTGCCGCAATCGGTGGTCGACCAGGTGCGCAAAGCGTCCGCCAATATCCAGTAACACCACCAGGCGCTCCCGGTGTGGTCCTGCCATGCCGGGGGTGTTTGCCCCCAGTCCCGGAACCTGCCCATGAACACACCTTTCGCCATCCCGGAAAACCCCCACTCCGCGTGCCAGCCGCCATCCGCGAAAGACTTCCTGGTTGATCGCACCTTCCGTGCGCTGGCACGCATCGGTGTGGTGCTGGTGCTGGCGCTGGTCTTCGCGCTGGTCTACGAAGTGGGCCGCAAGGCCTTGCCCGGCATCGAGAAACACGGTTTTGACGTGTTGTTCGGCAGCGTCTGGGACGTCAACCAAGGCAAGTACGGTATTCTGCCGGCCATCTGGGGCACCCTGTACAGCGCCTTGATCGCCCTGTTGATCGCCGGTTTCTTCGGCGTCAGCATGGCCATTTTCCTCACCCAGGACTTCCTGCCGGCCAAGCTGGCGGCAATCTTCCGCACCATTGTCGAATTGCTCGCCGCCATCCCCAGCGTCGTCTACGGCCTGTGGGGCATCTACGTGGTGATCCCGGCCATCCGCCCACTGACCACCTGGCTGAACAGCGAGCTGGGCTGGATTCCGTTTTTTGGCACCTCGCTGAGCGGGCCCGGGCTGCTGCCTGCCGCGCTGGTGCTGGCCATCATGATTCTGCCGACCATCGCCGCCGTTTCGCAGGATGCGCTGACCAGCGTGCCAATGAAAACCAAGCAGGCGGCCTACGGCCTGGGCGCCACCCACTGGGAGGCGATCCTCAAGGTGATGGTGCCGTCCGCGGCCACCGGCATCTTCGGTTCGCTGGTGCTCGGCCTGGGCCGGGCGCTGGGCGAAACCATGGCGCTGGCCATGCTGGTCGGCAATGCCAACAACATTTCCGTGTCCTTGTTCGCCCCGGCCAACACCCTGGCCGCGCTGCTGGCCCTGAACTTCCCGGAGGCCGGCCCGAACGAGGTCGAAGTACTGATGTACGCCGCGCTGGTACTGATGTTCATCACCCTGCTGGTGAACGTACTCGGCTCGATGATCATGCTCTACGCCCAGCGGGGTAACAAATGATGACCGACCTGACCACCCCGACCAAGGCGCTGCCCAGCCTGCAGCGCAAGCTGGAAGGCCGTTCCCTGCGCAGCCTGGTGCTGACCACGCTGGCCTGGTGCGCGGCGCTGGTGGCCAGCGTGCCGCTGGTTTCGGTGCTGTACATGCTGATCACCCGCGGTGGTGCACGCCTCAACCTGGAAGTGTTCACCGAGCTGCCGCCCACCGGTTTCGAGATGGGCGGAGGCTTTGGCAACGCCATGGTCGGCACCTTCGTCATGGTCGGTATTGCTGCGGCCATCGCCGTGCCGGTCGGCATTCTGGCCGCGGTGTTCCTGGCCGAACTCGGCCCGGACAGCAAGCTGGCCAACGCTGCGCGCTTCGCTGCCCGGATGCTCACCGGCCTGCCATCGATCCTGGCCGGGGTATTCGCCTACGCCCTGGTGGTGATGACTACCGGCACCTACTCGGCGCCGGCAGGCGGCGTGGCCCTGGCGGTATTGATGCTGCCCATCGTCGTGCTGACCGCGGAAGAGTCAATGAAGATGGTGCCCAAGATCATGAAGGATGCCGCCTATGGCATGGGCTGCACCCGGGCCCAGGTGATCTGGAAAATCGTCCTGCCCACCGGCCTGCCGGCGATCCTCACTGGCGTCATGCTGGCCGTGGCGCGTGCCGCCGGCGAAACGGCGCCACTGTTGTTCACCGCGTTGTTCAGCAACTACTGGATCCTGCATGACGGCGACCTGGCCGTGATGAACCCGACGGCCTCGCTGGCCGTGCTGATCTACAACTTCTCCGGCATGCCATTCGACAACCAGCTCGAGCTCGCCTGGGCGGCCTCGCTGGTACTGGTGATGATCGTGCTGGTAATCAACATTCTGAGCCGAGTATTCGGCAAACCCAAGTACTGAGAAAGGGAGCATTCGACCTTGAACGTATCCACTGCGCAAAAAGCCGCTCCCGTGGTCAGCGAAGCCCCCATCGTCATGGACTGCAAGCTGGACAAGATTTTCTACGGCAACTTCATGGCCGTGCGCGACAGCCACGTACCGATCCGCAAGAACCAGATCACCGGTTTCATCGGCCCGTCCGGCTGTGGCAAGAGTACCGTGCTGCGCAGCCTCAACCGCATGAACGACCTGGTCAAGGGCTTCCGTTTCGAAGGCCACGTGCATTTCCTCGGCCAGGATGTCTATGGCAAGGGCGTCGATCCGGTCGTGGTGCGCCGCTATATCGGCATGGTGTTCCAGCAGCCCAACCCGTTCTCGATGAGCATTTTCGACAACGTCGCCTTCGGCCTGCGCCTGAACCGCTACAAGGGTGACATCGGCGACCGCGTCAAGCATGCGCTGCAGGGCGCCGCGCTGTGGGACGAAGTCAAGGACAAGCTCAAGGTCAGCGGCCTGTCGCTGTCCGGTGGCCAGCAGCAACGCCTGTGCATCGCCCGCGCCATCGCCACCGAGCCGGAAGTGCTGCTGCTGGACGAGCCGTGTTCGGCGCTCGACCCCATCGCCACCCGCCGGGTGGAAGAGCTGATGGTCGAATTGAAGAAGGACTACACCATCGCCCTGGTTACCCACAACATGCAGCAGGCGATTCGTGTGGCTGACCAGACCGCGTTCTTCTCGGTCGACATCTCCCAGGGCACCCGCACCGGCTACCTGGTAGAAATGGGGCCGACTACGCAAATCTTCCAGAACCCGCGCGAGCAACTGACCGCCGACTACATCAGCGGCAAGTTCAGCTGAACCTGGCCCGCGTCATTTTCCGTTGAAGGGTTACTCGAGATTTCCAATGCCAGCCACGCGTCGTCTTGATCTGCCAGCGGTAGAGCGCGCACTGCGCGAGGTGCAGGGCCGTTTTGCCGAACTCAGCGAACACTTCACCGAGCCGCGCGACCCGTTCACCGACGAGGTGCTGCTGAATGTGGTTGAAGGCTATGCCTTGATTGACGAGTACGTCGCACGCGGTATCGACCTTTTCGACCTGCAGCAGCTGAACCTGATGCTGGAGATCAATGCCACCGTGCTGTGCGGCAGCGGCCCCGCCCGGCGCCGGGAGTTCGCCGCGCATCTTGCCGCGACCGAGGCGCACTTCTTCAACAACGTCGAGGGCGGTATCAAGGACCTGTACAACTGGTACAGCGCCTACCGCAGTGATTCGATCTGGAAGCGGGCCGCCGGTGTCTACGTGCGCATCCTCAGCAGGCCGCAGCTGTTCATCGAAGGCAACAACCGCACCGGGTCGCTGCTCGTCAGCTACTTGCTGATGCGCGCCGGGCTGCCGCCCTTCGTGCTGTCGCTGGACAACGCCGAGGGCTACTTCAACCCGTCCTCGGTCATCCGCAATTCCGCCAAACACGGTGTCAAGGCCTTGTACGAATTACCCAAGATCAAGAAGAAGTACGCCGCCTTCCTCGAAGCGAAGGCGCCTGAACCGGGCCAGTTCTTCCTGGGCGGCATGCCCGTGCCTGCCTGTGAGAGGTGTCGCTGATGCATGGGTCTTCACTGCTGCAGCGTGGCTGGCAGGCCGTCGAGCGTCGATTCAACCGGCCAAAGGTGCGCATTTCATTCGACATCGACGACACGCTCGCCTGCCAGGCAGAGCACGCCGCCGCCGAACACAGCAAGCTGCCGGCCTTTGTCCACCGCTGGTTGGGCGAACCCCTGCGCAGTGGCACGCGCGCGTTGATCCGCGACCTGCGCCGCCAGGGCTGCAGCATCTGGATCTACACCTCGTCGGGGCGCACACCGTCCTACATCCGCCGCTGGCTGATGCTTTACGGCATCCGCGTCGACGGTGTGGTCAACAGTGACCGCCACCAGCATGCCCTGGCCAGGAACGGGCTGGGCCATGCACCGTCGAAGTTGCCCTCGGCGTTCGACATCGATCTGCATGTGGATGATTCCGAGGGGGTGCGGCTGGAAGGCGTCGATCATGGTTTCCGTGTGCTGGTGGTGTGCCCGCAGGATGAACAGTGGGCGCAGAAGGTCAAGGATGCTGCGGTCGATGTGCAGGCCCAGCTGGCCTGGCAGCAACCGCACCGCTATGAGATGCCGGTGCGGCTAGGTTCACAAGCGCTGGTTTCCTGACACCAGGCGATTGCGCTCGGCTTGTGAAGCGGGCGGCGCTGTGGCTGGCAGCGGCTGTGCAGGTGATCGCGGCTGAAGCCGCTCCTGCGGGTACGGCGTCAGGTCGAAGCCGGGCTTTTGTATCGGTACCTGCCTGCCATTAATGTCTAAACCCTAAGTCTCGCCTCCCGGCCCAACCCGGTAGCGGGCCCGAATGCTCACGCCCCACACGCCGGCCCAAAGCACCCGCCAGCCCGCTCCAAAGCAGCGTTTCTGGCCCTTTGCCCGGTTCTGATAATCGCCTCCGACATCCCGTCCCCGTTTCGGAGCGCGCCATGTACAACAATAAGAATCTGTCCCCCCGTTTGCTGGCGGCTGTCACCGTCAGCCTGTCGAGCCTTTGCCTGAGCAGTGTCGCCGAGGCCGAGATCATGCTGTACGACAAGGACCAGACGACGTTTTCCACCGACGGCTATATCAATGCCTTCTACGTCAACAGCGATGTCGACCGCGAGGGTGAGCAGTTCGACCGCCGCCAGTCGCGGGTGAAGATGGGTTTCCTGCCCAACTACCTGGGCTTCAACATGGGCAAGCAGGTCGACGACCTCAAGCTCGGCGCGCGCGCTTCGTTCTGGGTGACCATCAACGACAGCGAAACCAACGGCACCGACACCGCCATCGACGTGCGCCAGTTCTACGGTACCGTGGCCAACCCGGAATGGGGCGAGGTGCTGATCGGCAAGGATTTCGGCCTGTTTGCCCGCTCCAACATCCTGCTCGACGAACTGCTGGCCGGTTATGGCCAGGTCAGTGACACCCTGGGCCTGGTGGACGGCGGCGGGGTATCGTTCGGCAACATCGGCAGCGGCTACCCATACCCGTTCCCCACCTCGCAGATCACCTACCGCACCCCGGTGATGGACGGCCTGCGCGTCGCGGTCGGCATCATGGACCCGGTGGACACCAACGACAGCAGCCCGACCGGCAAGGCCTACCAGGAAAACCCGCGCACCGAAAGCGAGATCACCTACCAGTTCGACCTGGGCGGGGCGCAGATCTACAGCTGGGTCAACGGCAGCTACCAGACCTCCGACAACACCGACCCGGCAGTGCAATCGGTCACCTCCAAAGGTGTTGGCTACGGGGTGCAGGCGAAGATGGGCGGGCTGTCGCTGACCGGTTCGGGGTTCCAGGCCAAAGGCATCAACCCGTTCTTCACCAACAACGCTGGCGAACCGACCTTGCGCAATGTCGACAGTGACGGCTACCTGCTGCAGGGCTCGTACAAGTTCGGCAAGAACCGCCTGGCGCTGTCCTATGGCAAGACCAAGGACGATGGCAACGGCGCGGTCGACAGTGGTGCGGATTATGAAACCCGTGGCATCGCGCTGTTCCACGACATCAATGACAACCTCAAGCTGGTTGCCGAGTACAACCAGTTTTCCATCGATGGGCATGAAACCAGTGCCCAGGACGAAGACACCGATACCTTCGCGGTGGGGGCGGTGTTGACCTGGTAATGGCCGAGTCCCCAGCCGCGGTGTGCGCATCGCGCCGTGGCCGGGGGCCGCAAGGCGGCTCCGAATGGCGGGGCGCTTTACATCCATGGAACTGCCCACCCGCTACGCAAGTAGCATTCGTCGCCAACGATTGCCTTCGTACACTCTTTGCTCAGCCAACCCGCGCCGGAGACCAGGATGCAGCAGGCTCACAACGACGGTGTGGTCAGTGCCATGTCCCAGGCAACCGACGCCCGGCTGGCAGCCCAGGAGCTGGCAGTGAAGCTGCTGCATCCGCACCTGGGCTTCGTGCTGTTCTTCTGTTCCGCCGAATACGACCTGCAGGTGCTGGCCGAGGCCCTGGAGCAAGGGTTTGGCGGCATCCGCCTGGTCGGTTACACCAGCGCCGGCGAAATCACCCCGCTGGGCTATGGCCGCAACTGCATCACGGCGGTCGGGTTCGACCATCGGCATTTCTCCATCGCCACCGGGCTGATCGACGAGATGGAGCACTTCAGCCTGATCGATGCCCAGCAAATGGTCGAGCGCCTGGTCGGTACCTGCCGCAGCAATACCCTGGCGCCGATCAAGGGCCACAGCTTTGCCCTGACCCTGCTCGACGGCCTGTCCAGCCGTGAGGAGATGGTGCTCGCGGCGCTCAGCGCCGCCCTCGGGGATATTCCGCATTTTGGCGGTTCGGCCGGTGACGACAACTACCTGACCCGCACCCACGTGTACTTCGGCGGCGCGTTCCATAATGGCGCGGCGGTGGTGGTGCTGGTCAATACCTGGCTCGACTTCGAGGTGTTCACCACCCACCACATCCTGCCGCGGCAGGACAAGCTGGTGGTCACCGGTGCCGACAGTGCCTTGCGCCGGGTCTATGAACTGAATGCCGAGCCGGCAGCCGAGGAGTACGCCCGGCACATCGGCGTGCCGGTGGCAGCGCTCGACCATCAGGTTTTCGCCGCCCACCCGCTGGCCGTACGCATCCATGACCAGTACTACGTGCGAGCGATCCAGCAAGTTCACCCGGACCAGAGCCTGAGCTTCTACTGCGCGGTGGAGAACGGCATCGTCCTCACCGCCATGACGCCGGGCCCGCTGTTGCCCAATCTGCACCAGCTGTTCGACGGCCTGCAGCAGCGTCTCGGCCCACTGTTGCTGACCATCGGTTGCGATTGCTTCCTGCGGCGGCTGGAACTGGAAGGCCAGCACGGCCTGGAGCCGATCGGCGCGTTCCTGCGCGAGCAGCGGGTGATCGGCTTCAACACCTACGGAGAACAGTTCAATGGCATGCACATCAACCAGACCTTCACCGGCGTCGCCATTGCCCGCAACCGGCCTCCCGTCAATCGCTGACCTGCAGCTGGAAATCACCCGGCTGCAACATGAAAACCATAAGCTGCAGCGTATCAACGGCGCCCTGATCGAGCGCGTCGAGTCCGGTGTGACGCGAGGCAACGACCCTTACGCGGCGTTCCAGCACTCGGTGGTGCTGGCCGAGCAGGTGCGCGAACGCACCGATGCCCTGAACCAGGCAATGGCCGAGCTCAAGGCCGTCAACCGCCTGCTCAGCGAAGCGCGGCAGCGGGCCGAGACTGCACACCAGCACCAGATCCGCCTGATCACCGACAATGTCCCGGCGCTGATCGCCTACCTCAACGCCGACCTGGTCTACGAATTCACCAACAAGGTCTACGAAGAATGGTACTGCTGGCCACCCGGCGTGATGCTCGGCCTGAGCCTGCGCGAGGCCCACAGCGAACAGCATTACCAGCGCCTGGAAGCTTATGTGGTACGCGCGCTGGCCGGCGAGAGCGTGACGTTCGAGTTCGCTGAAACCAACAGCAGCGGGCAGGAACGCTACATGCTGCGTTCCTACGTGCCGAACCGCCTGGCCAATGGCGAAGTGGCCGGCATCTTCGTGCTGATCCGCGATATCACCGAGCGGCGCAATACGGCGCAAGCGCTGCACCAGGCCTATCAGCACCTCGAGCAACGGGTACGTGAGCGCACGGCCGAACTGACCAGCCTCAACGAGCAACTGCTGCGCGAGATCGAGGAGCGCAGCCGCGCCGAAGCGCGCCTGCGCGAGGCCAAGCGCGAGGCCGAACAGGCCAACCTGTCGAAGACCAAGTTCCTCGCGGCGGTCAGCCATGACCTGCTGCAACCGTTGAATGCGGCGCGGCTGTTCACCAGTGCGCTGCTCGAAAGCCGCGAACCGCAGGACAGCACGCAGCTGGTACGCAATGTCAGCAACTCGCTGGAGGATGTGGAGAACCTGCTGGGCACCCTGGTGGATATTTCCAAGCTGGACGCCGGGGTGATCAAGGCCGACGTCGCCCCCTTCGCCCTTGGCGAACTGATGGACAACCTTGCCGCCGAGTATGCCCAGGTGGCCCGCAGCGAAGGGCTGGCGTTGCATTTCGTGAGCTGTTCGGCCGTGGTGCGCAGTGATATCCAGTTGTTGGCGCGGATCCTGCGCAACCTGCTCAGCAACGCCATTCGCTATACCCCGCGTGGGCGCGTGGTGCTGGGTTGCCGGCGCCTGCGCGGCGGCCTGCGCATCGAAGTGTGGGACAGCGGCATCGGCATTGCCGAAGAGCACCTGGAGGAAATGTTCCAGGAGTTCCGCCGCGGCGATGTGCAGCGCCCGCAACAGGACCGAGGCCTGGGCCTGGGCCTGGCGATCGTGGAAAAGATCGCCGGTATCCTTGGCCATCGTATTCGGGTGCGTTCCTGGCTGGGCAAAGGCTCTGTGTTCGCGGTGGAGGTGCCACTGAGCACTGCCGCGCCCAAGGCCCAGCCAAGCCTGGCGATCAGCGAACCGATGCTGGAACGCCTGCGTGGCGCGCGGGTGTGGGTGCTGGATAACGATGCCGCCATCTGCGCCGGCATGCGCACATTGCTGGAGGGCTGGGGCTGCCGGGTGGTGACCGCATTGTCGGAGGAAGACCTGGCGCGCCAGGTGGACAACTACCACGCCGAAGCCGACCTGCTGATTGCCGACTACCACCTCGACAACGACTGCAATGGTGTCGATGCAGTGGCGCGGATCAACGCCCGCCGCACCCAGCCGCTACCGGCCTTGATGATCACCGCCAACTACAGCAACGAGCTCAAGCAGCAGATCCGCGAGCTCGGCCACACCCTGATGCACAAGCCGGTGCGGCCGATGAAGCTGAAAACGGCGATGAGCCACCTGCTTGCCAGCAGCCAGCCATCGCTTGGCGCGTAGCCGGTTCAGCGGCGCAGGTAATCACCGAAGTCGATATCGCCGGCGCTGAGGATTGCCTGCACCCGGTTGTGCACGTTGAGTTTGCGCAGGATCGCCGAAACGTGGGCCTTGACCGTGGTTTCGGCGATATCCAGGGTGTAGGCGATCTGCTTGTTCGACTCGCCCTTGGTCATGCGCTCGAGCACCAGCAATTGCTTGCGGGTCAGCGCCTGGAGCATTTCCGGCGGGAAGCTCGGGGTATCGTTCAGGCGCCGGCTGGTGCTGCTTTTCTGGGCGCGGATGATATCGGGCGGCAGGTAGACGTTGCCGTTGAGGATCTGCTCAATCGCGTCGATCATCTGCGAACGTGGCGAGGACTTGGTGATGAACCCCACCGCCCCGTAGGTGATGGCCTGCAGCACGATCTGCTTTTCCTGCTCGGCCGAGACGATCACCACCGGTGTGGTGGGGGCCTCGTTGCGCAGGGTGATCAGGCCGTTGAGGCCGTGCATGCCAGGCATGTTCAGGTCGAGCAGGATCAGGTCGAGGTCATCGTGTTCGCGGGTCAGCGCCAGGGCACTGTCCAGGTCGGCGGTTTCCATGACTTCGCTGCCCTGGAACCCGTCGCTGATGACATTGTGGATGGCTTCGCGAAACAGCGGGTGATCGTCGGCAATCAGAATTTTGTACATGGCCTTTTCACCTCGTTTTTATGGGATGGAGCGGGGCACGCGTTCGCAGGCAATGAACTCAGGGGAAGGGTTCCGGCTGTGCCGGTTGCAGTGGCAGGTTGGCTTGCTGCCAGGCGTCCAGGCCGTCGCGATACCAATACAGATTCTTATAGCCCAGGGCTTTTGCGCGTTTTACCGCGTTCCAGCTTAACCAGCAATCGGAGCGGCAGTAAAAGACCAGCGGTTGCTCCGTGCGCCCGGCGGTGGCTTTTTGCAGGTTGCGCACGAAGTAGTCGTGCCACGCTGGGCTCAGCTCGCCGTCGCCGGTGTTGGCCAGCCAGCGGCTGCCGGGGATGTTGGTGTGGGGTTCATCTTCGATGAAGCGGCCTTGCAGCCATTGGCGGCGATAGACGTCGATCAGCACCGGCTTTGGGGTGTGCCCCAGCAGGTTTTGCAGCGTGGCGGTGTCGATGACCTGGCCGCCTTCGACCTGCTGTGGGGTCGGGCTGCGGTAGAGGGTAGTGCGATAGCCCTCGGCGGAAAACAGCGGTGTGCTGTCGGCCTGGGCTATGCCCAGCGTCAGGCTCAGCGAAAGCGCTGCCAGCAATGGGCGTGGCAGCCGGGGCAGGGCACGTGGCATGGGGTTTATCCTTTTTGTTATAGGCCCATTACATGCCAGTGGCGGGGCATTGTGAATGCGACGATCAGACAGCAAAGGCAGTACTAAAGTAGTAGATGGCCGGGCGCCTCTGTGCCCAGTATCTGAACGCATGCGCGATCCCTGTGGGAGCGGGTTTACCCGCGAACACCGGCGAAGCCGGTGCCATGCACCGCGTCGTCTTCTTCGCGGGTAAACCCGCTCCCACACGGACCGTGTTCCTTCGTCGGGTTCGGCGAAGGGTCCGGAGGGAGACAGCTGCCAATCAGCGCGGCTTGCGCAGCGCGGCATGCTGGGGGTTGAAGGTAAGGATCGCCAGCAGGGTGAACAACACGGTCAGCCCCAAGCATACCGCCAGCGCCAGCGGGTTGAAGCGTTCATACAAGGCAAAGCGCACCAGTTCCACGGCATGGGTGAACGGGTTCACGGCGCAAAGCCAATACAGCCACTGGCTGGACTCGCGCATCTTCCACAACGGGTACAGCGCCGAAGACAGGAAGAACAGGGGGAAAATCACGAAATTCATCACCCCGGCAAAGTTCTCCAGCTGGCGGATCGCGTTCGACAGCAACAACCCCAGGGCGCTGAGCATCAATGCCACCAGCAATAGTGCCGGTAGCGCCAGGAGCAAGCCGGCGGCGGGTGGTTGCACACCGTACAGCCAGGCAATGGCCAGGAAGGCATACACCTGCAGCAGGGAAATCAACGAGGTCGCCAACAGCTTGCTGCCCAGCAGGAACGGCCGTGGCAACGGGCTGGTCAGCAGCACGCGCATGCTGCCCATCTCGCGGTCATAGACCATCGACAGCGAACCCTGCATGCCGTTGAACAACAGGATCATGCAAGCCAGGCCGGGGATGATGTACACCTCGTAGGGGATATAGGTGTCGTAGGGCTCGATGATGGCGATGCCCAGGGCCGCGCGAAACCCGGCGGCGAACACCAGCAGCCACAGCAGCGGGCGCACCAGGGCGCTGAGAAAGCGCGTGCGCTGCAGGACGAAACGCAGGCATTCGCGCAGCAGTATGCCGTTGAAGCATTGCCAGTAGGCGTTCATTGGGCGTTGGCTCCTGAAGGTGCGCTGGTCAGGCGGGCGAAGGCGTGGTCGAGGTCACCGCCGTGCGCCTGGCTCAGGGCCGCGGCCGT
Organism: Pseudomonas sp. Marseille-Q3773; assembly: GCF_916618955.1. Classification (NCBI taxonomy): domain Bacteria; kingdom Pseudomonadati; phylum Pseudomonadota; class Gammaproteobacteria; order Pseudomonadales; family Pseudomonadaceae; genus Pseudomonas; species Pseudomonas sp. Marseille-Q3773. Next base: position 2,067,362 of record NZ_OU745390.1, on the reverse strand, counting down.
GCCGCTGGCCACCAGGCGCCCCTGATGCAGGATCAGCAGGTCATCGCTGGGTTGGACTTCGTCCAGCAGGTGGGTGGTCCACAGCACGCTCAGGCGTTGTTCGCGGCACAGCAGCCGCAGGTGCTGGTTGAGCGCCAGGCGGCTGGCCGGGTCGAGGCCGACGCTGGCTTCGTCGAGCAACAGCAGGCGCGGCTCATGCAGCAGCGCGCGGGCAATCTCGACCCGGCGTCGATGGCCGATATTCAATGCCCGGACTGGTTCGCGGCGGCGCTCGTCGAGGCCCTGGCGGGCCAGTTCGGCGTCCACCCGCAGGTTGGCCTGGCGCCGCGACAGGCCATGCAGCGAGGCGTGGTAGCGCAGGTTCTGTTCGACGCTGAGGTCCAGGTCCAGGGTGCTTTGCTGGAATACCACGCCCAACTGGCGCAAGGCGGGGCGTGCGGCATCGCGCAGGGAACAGCCGCCCACGCGGATGTCGCCCTGCTGCAGGTCGTAGAGCCGCGTGAGCAGGGCGATCAAGGTCGACTTGCCGGCCCCGTTGGGGCCCAGCAGCGCAGCGAAGCGCCCCGGCGCCAGGCTGAACGCGACGTGCCTGAGTGCCTGGCGCTGACCGTAGGCAAAGCTCAGGTCACTGACTTCCAGCGTATTCATGGCGTCACCACCACGCCCCAGGGGTAGCGGCCGACCTTCACCGACTTGAGCACCTTGAGGTTCTTCGCATCGATCACCGACACGTCACCGCTGACGCCGTTGGTGGCCAGCAACTGGCTCTGGTCCGGGGTGAATGCCAGCTGCCATACCCGCCGCCCGACCAGCAGGTAGTCGAGCACCTCGAAGGTCTTGGCATCGACCACCGCCACATGGTTGGCGGGGCCCAGGGCGACGAAGGCGTACTTGCCGTCGGCGCTGAGCTTTATCCCCACTGGCTGGACCTTGTCCGGGTGCACGCCCTTGATCTGGAAACTCAGGGTTTTCAGCACCTGGCGCGTGGCCACGTCGAGAATGGTCACGGTGCCGCCGATTTCCGCCGAGGCCCACAGCCGCGTGCCGTCCTGGCTGAACTCGACAAAGCGTGGCCGCTGGTCGACCGGGGTGCTTTCGGCCAGGGTCTGGGTGCTGGTGTCGATCCAGTGCAGCATGTTGGTGGTTTCGCTGGTATTGACCGCCCACTTGCCATCCGGGCTCACCGCCATGCCTTCAGGCTCGATACCGACATCGATCTGGCCGAGCACCTTGTCGGTCTGGGTGTCGATCACGGTTACCAGCGCGTCGTCCTCGTTGGACACGTACAGCCAGCGGTCGTTGGGGTGCAGGGCGAACTGCTCGGGGTCCTTGCCGGAGGGCAGTTCCTTGATGATCTTGCGGGTGGCCACGTCCATCACCTGGACCCGGTCCGAATCGCTGGCGCAGATGTACAGCAGTGTGTGGTCGTGGGACAGCAGCAGGCCGCGCGGGCGCTGGCCTACCGGCAGGGTGTCGGTGACTTCCAGGGTTTGCAGGTCGATCAGGCTGAGGCTGTTGTCCTTCTCGTTGGACACCCAGGCGGTGGCGGCCATGGCCTGGCTGCTGGCGAGCGCCACGGCGCCCGACAGCAAACTGGGGTAAAGCAGGGCCCTGTGGAACAGGCGGCGAGGCATGGCGGAATCCTTTTTTTGTTGTGGTTATCGGCTCAGGGGTAGCGACAGCTGACCTCGGGCTTGTCGTAGCCCAGGCTGTCCATTTCGTTGGTTGGGTGCAGGAAACCTTCCTGCGGCGAAGTGCTGACCAGCGCCCGTGGCTGCACCAGCGGGATCGGCTGGCGCAGCTCGCCGTTCCACGGGCGATAGCTGAGCTTGCGGCCCTTGAAACCGTCCAGCGGCAACTGCTCGCTGAGCAGCAACTGCTGCACGGCGTGCGGTTCGGCCTGACGCAGTTTGCTGACTGCGCTGGCGACACTGCGCACGGCCATCCACGCGGCGAAGTCGCGGTCGTTCATCCAGCGCCCGGCCTGGGCCTCGAAACGCTTTTGCAGCTGCGCCGCGCCGAAGGTTTCCACGGTCTTGTGCCAGCCGGTCGGGGTCAGGCCCTGGGTCCCGGCGACCGGGCGTGGATACCAGGTCTGGTAGGGCAGGTACTCGCCGAAGTCGCCGCGCTCGTCGGCCACCAGCACCACGTCGTACTCCGCGGTCTGGGTGAACAGCGGCATGTCGGCCTGGGCGCTGCGGCGCTGGTCGTTGTCGAAGGTCCAGGGCTTCTCCGCCACCAGTTGCAGGCCGAAGCGCTTCGCGGCACGCCGCAGGGCGGCGGCGTAGGCACGGTCGTCATCGGTCTGGCCAACGATCAGCAGCACCCGCTGCCATTTGCGCAGCACCAGGAATTGCGCCAGGGCATCGGCCAGCATGGCGCGCCCGGGCAGGCTGTGCAGCACATTGCCCAGGCACTGGCTGCTGCGCAGGCTGTCGTCCGGGCTGCCGGCGTTGAACAGCAGGCTGTCAGGCAATGCGCCAGACAAGGCCTGCAAGCTGGCCGCAGGGGCGTTGACCACGAACAGCCTCAGCCCCTGCTCATGCTGGGCCTTGGCGGCCTGCAGCAGGGCTTCCGGGCTGTCGACGCTGGCCTCGGTGAGCTGAAATTGCTGCTGCAGGAAGCGGCCGCTGCTGTTGCTGTCGACAATCGCCAGCCTGGCGCCTTGCAGCCCGGCATCGCTGGGCTCGGGGATGACGTTGGACAGCAGCGGGCCTGGGTCGGGGCGATAGCCCAGGTAACCGATGCGCACCTGCAAGGGCTCGGCAGCCTGGCCCCCGGCGGCAGACGCCAGGGCCGCAGACAGGGTGGCGGCGACGGCCAGCAGGCAGGTCAGGGCAAGGTGGGCAGGCTGGCGCATAGAGCGACTCCACGGCAGATGGCGCCAGCATAGGAAGCCCGCCACGACGGGGAAATATGCAGAAAGTAGCGCCCGGCCGGTACCAAGGTAGTAATTCGCCACGCAGGCCCCGGTCTTACGATGGAGCGCAATCTCGCCACTTTTAGGAGAACCGCGCATGCGCCTGCTTGACCTGTCGGCCCTGTGGCGGATCAACCTCTGCGTCACGTTGTTTTTCCTGCTGGTGATGCTGGCCTGTGCCGGTGTGCTGTTGCACCAGGCGGTGGCCGATGTAGAGCGCGAGTTGCAATCGGCCGAAGCGGTGGTGGCGTACCTCGGCGATACCGCCGAGCGCGACCCGGCCCATCTGCAGCCACGTTTGACCCAGAGCCTGCGCCACGTGCGGGTACACTGGCTGGCGGCGGATGAAGCGCTGCCGCTGCCGCAGGCGCACGGCCTGGATGCCTGGCTTGGCCGCCACCTGCTCGGCGAGCGCCACCACGTTACCCGGTTGCTGCAGCTGGCTGATGGCCGCCGGGTAGCGATTGCCGTGGATGCGCGGGATGAAATCGACGAAGTCCGCGACTCGCTGCAACAGCTGGCGGGCCTGTGCGGCCTGGCGCTGTTGCTGAGCTTGCTGACCATCCGCTGGGCGGTGCGCCGCGGCATGGGTTTGCTGGATGAACTGCTGCAGGCCTTGGGCCAGGTTTCCGGTGGGCAGTTGGGCGCGCGCCTGCGCGAAGCCGGCCTGCCGGAGGCGCGCCAGCTGGCCAGGCATTTCAACCACATGGCTGCATCGCTGGAACAGGCCCGGGCCGACAATGCCCAGCTGACCCAGGCGCTGCTGGCCGTGCAGGAGCGGGAGCGCACCCAGCTGGCGCAAACCCTGCACGACGACCTCGGGCAATACCTGGCTGGTATCCGTGCCCAGCTGTGCCTGCTGCGCATGGTGGCCGACCAGCCGGCCGCGGTGGCGCAGACCACCCGCACCCTGGAACTCGATTGCCAGCGCCTGCAGCAGGGCTTTCGCGCGTTGGTGCATGACTTGTATCCGCTGGCGCTGCAGCACATGCCGCTGGCGGAGGCGTTTGCCCTGCTGGTGAACCAATGGCAGGCCAGCCAGGGCATCGATTGCCACCTGCGGGTCGGCGCGCGCCTGCCAGCGTTGCCCGGGGCGAGCCGCACGCACCTGTATCGCCTGTTGCAGGAGGCGCTGACCAACGTCGCCCGACACGCTGCGGCCAGCCAGGTGCGGGTGCGCCTGCAGCGCAGCGCAAGGGGCTTGCGCCTGCTCATCCGCGATAATGGTTGCGGCGCGCCGCAGCCACTGCGCCCCGGGGTCGGCCTGCACTCGATGGCCGAGCGCGCCCGCAGCCTGGGCGCTGAACTGCGCATCCTCAGCCGCCCGGGTGCCGGCTGGGCGCTGGCCCTGAACATTCCCATGGAGGTGCAATGAATATCGTGTTGGTCGATGACCACGCCGTGGTCCGCCAGGGTTATGCCAGCTTGCTGCGGGCGGTGCTGCCGACGGTGCAGGTGCGCGAGGCGGCCAGCGGCGAGGAGGCGCTGGCGCGGGTGCAGGAGCAAGTGCCCAACCTGGTGATCATGGACTTCGGCCTGCCCGGTATCAGCGGCCTGGAAACCACCCGACGCCTGCGCCAGCGCTTGCCGCAACTGCGCGTGCTGTTCTTCAGCATGCACGATGAACTGCCGCTGGTGCGCCAGGCGCTGGACGCGGGGGCAGCGGGGTACCTGACCAAGAACTCGGCGCCCGAGGTGCTGATCGAGGCGGTGCAGCGGGTATTGGCCGGGCAGGCCTATATCGAGCAACCGCTGGCCACCCAGCTGGCCTGCACCGCGCATCAGCGGGCCAGCGATCCACGCCTGCAGTGCATGACCCAACGTGAGCTGGAGATCTTCGTGATGCTGGCCAAGGGCACGCCGGTGCGGGCGATTGCCGAGCAGCTTTGCATCAGTGCCAAGACCGTGTCCAACCACCTGACCTTGCTCAAGAGCAAGCTGCAGGTCAGCTCGCATGCCGAACTGGTGCATTTGGGGATCGACTTGGGGGTGGTGCGGGTGGCGGGGTGAGGTTCGGTCTCACAGGCGCTGAACCTGTCACGCCGGACCCATCGCTCATTTGTCCCAGGTCTCTGGGCAACCCTTGCACCCCTGCATGTTGGCATCCTGGAAATTCCCGTAATGCTGCCGCGCCCCGCGCAGGTCGGCGTCCTCCAGGTTGCTCTGGCCGAACTTGGCCTCCTGCAGGTTGGCATCGCCCAGGTCCGCCCCCTGCAGATCAGCCTTGCTCAACCAGGCCATCTCCAGGTCCGCCGCCCGCAGGTTGGCCTGGTGCATCTTCGCCCCGGACAACCTGGCGAATTCCAGGTAGGCCGCGCCAAGGTCGGCCTTGGCGAACTGTGCGCCTTGGGCAAACAGGCCCCAGCCCTGGATCGCCACCAGCTTGCTGTCGCTCAGGTCGGCCAGGCGCAGGTTGCTCTGCTGCAGGCTGGCACGGGTCAGGTTGGCGCCTTGCAGCCGGGCCTTTTCCAGGTTGGCCAGGTCCAGCCGGGCGTGGCGCAGGTCGGCTCCGCGCAGGTCGGCGCCGGCCAGGTTCATCTTGCGCAGGTCCTGGTTGGCCAGGTTGGCGCCACGCAGGTCGGCCCCCGGGCACTGGCTGGCTTCGGCGATCCGACAGCCGTTGATGGTCAAGGGAATATCGCTTTCAGCGTCGTCGGTGTTCATGGCCAAGGTAGGGGAAAGTACCAGCAGCAACGCCAATGGCAGGTAGTTCATGGCAAAGGTCCCGGCAGGAAGGTGGCAGTACGGGGAGGGGCGAAGGCCCGCTCCCCGCCGAGGGTCAACGTTGAGCGGTCTGCTTGTCCCAGCTAGGGATCTTGAACACCCAGAACGAGCCGCCCTGGGCCACCGGCTTGGTCAGCTCGGCCATGTCGCCGCCCCACAGCGGCACCGCGCCGCCGTAGCCCACGGTCACGCCGATGTACTGCTCGCCGTCCTGTTCCCAGGTGATTGGCGGCGAGACGATGCCGCTGCCGGTCTGGAACTTCCACAGCTCCTTGCCGGTCTTGGCGTCGAACGCCTTGAAGAAGCCGTCACCGGTACCGGTGAATACCAGGTTGCCCTTGGTCGCCAGCACCCCGGCCCACAGTGGCAGCGGCTCCTTGTGCTCCCACACCAGCTTGCCGGTGCTCGGGTCCATGGCACGCAAGGTGCCGACGTGGTCGTCATACATGCGCTTGATGCGGAAGCCCATGCCCAGGTAGGCAGAGCCTTTCTTGTAGTTCACCTCCTCGGTCCAGTACTCCTCCTTCCACTGGTTGCCGGGGATATAGAACAGCCCGGTGTCCTGGCTGTAGGCCATGGGGTTCCAGTTCTTGCCGCCGAGGAACGGCGGCGAGACTTCCACCGGCTTGCCTTTGCTTTCCCCCGGCAGCGGCTTGGGCGGGCGCTGGCCGGGGTTTTCCACCGGGCGCCCGGTCTTCAGGTCGATATGGCTGGCCCAGGTGATGTTGTCGACGAAGGGGAAGGCGTTCTGCAGCTTGCCGTTGCTGCGGTCGACCACATAGAAGAAGCCGTTGCGGTCGGCATGGCCGGTGGCCTTGACCAGCTTGCCGTCCTTGTTCTTGTAGTCGAACAGCACCAGCTCGTTGTTGCCGGAAAAGTCCCAGGCATCGTTGGGGGTGTGCTGGTAGAACCATTTCACCTCGCCAGTGCTCGGGTCGACGCCGACCTGGCCGGAGGTGTACAGGCTGTCGTAGTCATGCGGGTTGCCGTCCTTCGCGGTGCGTGCCCAGGTATTCCATGGGCCCGGGTTGCCAGCACCGACGATGATGGTGTTGCTCTCGGGGTCGAAGCTGGCGCTTTGCCAAGGGGCGCCGCCGCCGTGGCTCCAGGCTTCGACCTTGCCGGTCTCGGTGGTCGGGTCATCCGGCCAGGACGGCGCCTTGACGTTGCCGGTGGGGGTGCTGTCCTTGCCGTTCAGGCGGCCCATATGGCCTTCCACGAACGGCCGCATCCACACTTCCTCGCCGGTGTCCGGGTCGCGGGCGAACAGCTGGCCGACCACGCCGAACTCGTCACCCGAGCTGCCGTGGATCAGCAACACCTTGCCGCTGGTCTTGTCCTTGATCAGCACCGGGGCACCGGTCATGGTGTAGCCGGCGCCGTGGTCGCCGAACTTCTTGTTCCACACCACTTTGCCGGTGCGCTTGTCGAGGGCGATTACCCGCGCGTCGAGGGTGCCGAAGTAGATCTTGTCGCCGTAGATCGCCGCGCCGCGGTTGACCACGTCGCAGCACGGGCGGATGTTCTCCGGCAGGCGGTGGTTGTAGGTCCACAGGCGCTTGCCGGTGCGGGCATCGAGGGCGAACACCCGCGAATAGGACCCGGTGACGTAGACCACGCCGTCGCTGACGATGGCCTGGGACTCCTGGCCGCGTTGCTTCTCGTCGCCGAAGGAGAACGACCACGCCGGGGTCAGCTTGAACACGTTCTGGTCATTGACCTGGGCCAGCGGGCTCCAGCGCTGGGCGTTGGTGCCCATGCCGTATTGCAGCACGTCCTGGGTGGTCAGGTGATCGTTGGCGATGTCTTCCCAGGTCACGTTCTTGCTGGCAGGTGCCGCCGTGGCCACCGTGCCCAGGGCCAGGCTGCCGGCCAGCAGCACGGCCCGCAGGCTCAGGCACAAAGGGGAAAGGGCAGGTAGCGTTGTTGTTGTCATGGTTGCAGTTCCCTGTGGAGTTTTGGCCTGCACAGGGTGAGCTGGGGTGGTTGTCTCGGGATACGGAAAATTTCCCGCGCTGGCCGGGAAAAGTTCCCGTACGGCACCTCTTTTGGCCCTTCGCCACAGGCCCTACTACCAAGGGAGTAAGGCCCGGCCACCAAAGCAGGATACGGCGCTGTACGGGCTGTTCCTAAGATGGCGGCACGGCCTCTGTGGTTGAGGCCCTGCGTGCAATGGTGAGGGCATAACAATGACAACACAACGAAACGTCTTGCTTGCTGCAGGCCTGCTGGCCGGCGCTGTACTGACCGGTACGGTCTGGGCCCATGGCAATGTAGTGCCCCAGGCTGTGGAAACCAAGGGCCTGACGCCGATCAAGGATGCCGGTGTGGCCGTGGACGGCGACGGCTGGGCAGCGGTCAACCCGTATCGCGAGTCCCCCGAGCACGACAAGGCCGTGGAAATCGGCGCCTCGGCCTACAACCAGAACTGCGCCGCCTGCCATGGCCTGGAAGCGAAGTCTGGCGGTATCGCCCCGGACCTGCGCATGCTCGATGCCGGTGAGGCGGGTGACGAGTGGTTCGTCGAGCGGGTACGCCACGGCGCGGTTCGCGACGGCCGGGTATACATGCCGAAGATGGCCGACTACCTGAGCCAGGAAGCCCTGTGGGCGGTACGCACCTACCTGGACAGCGTGCACGTCGAGGAGTAACGGCCATGCGCCTGTTGGCGGTGCTGTTGACTGGCCTGCTGCTGGGGTGCACGGCAGCCCAGGCGCAGGTACGCAACTACGACGCGATCATCGCCGCCGGCGAATTGAAGGTGGCGGTGTACCAGGATTTTGCTCCCTACAGCTTCGAGGACCATGGCCAGCCGCGCGGGGTCGACGTGGAGCTGGCGCAGGCCCTGGCCAGTGCCCTGGGGGTACGCCTGCAGCTGATCTGGGCGCCGCCCGGGGAAAAGCTCGACGACGACCTGCGCGACTACATCTGGCGCGGCAGCCCGCTGCGCAACCAGCAGCTGGCCGACCTGATGATGCGGGTGCCCTACGACCATGCCTACGCACAGCGGCGCAACGACGTCGGCGAACTGGAAAACGCCCAGGTGGTGATGTTCGGCCCTTATCAGCAGGAGCGCTGGCAGGTGGCCTACGATCGCCGCCGCCTGGCCTCGGTGGCCAGTGTCGCGGTGTTCCAGCAGCACCCCATCGGGGTCGAGGTGGACAGCGTGCCGTCGTTCTACCTGACCTCGGTGTTCAACGGCATGCTCAGCGCCAGGACCCACCATTACCCCAATGTGCAGCAGGCCTTCGGCGCCATGCAGGCTGGTCAGGTGGATGCGGTGATGGCCATGCGCGGCGAGGTCGACTGGCAATTGCACCAGGCCGCCGACCCGCAGCTGGCATTGGCGGAAAACGCCTACCCGAACCTTGGCAAGCAGGCCTGGGACATCGGCATGGCGGTGCACGAGAGCAACCGGCAGCTGGCCTATGCGGTGGAGGAGGCGCTCGAGGCGCTGATCCGCGATGGGCGTATGCAAGCGATCTATGCCAGCTACGGCCTGCGCTACGAGGTGCCGGAGATGTATCAGTAGCGCTGGCGCGATCCCTGTGGGAGCGGGCGCGCCAGCGAACACCGGCGAAGCCCGTGCCATCCACCGCGCCGCCTGCTTCGCGGGCATGCCCGCTCCCACAGGGATCATGCTGGCTCAACGGATAACTGTTCCATCAAGGAGTGGGCGATGAACTGGCGAGCGACTTTCCTGCTGGCCTGCTGGATCCCCTGGGCCATACAGGCTCTGGCCAGCGAGCCGAGTAACCACAAGGACCCGGTGCCGTCGGTGATGTGGGACTTCTACCACAAGCAGTTGCTGGGCCAGGCAGCGTTCGTCTTCGATGACCGGGTCAAGCTGCTGGCACCTCCCTTTGCCGAGGACGCACGCCAGGTGCCGCTGGAGATCGACGCACGGGCATTCAGCGGCGAGGTGGTACGGATCCTGGCCTGGGCCGAGCTCAACCCGTTGCCGCGGATTGTCGACTTCGAACCCGGTGAACGCGTACTGCCCTGGTTGTCGATCCGCATCCGTATCGAACAGGCCACGCCGCTACGCGCCGCGGTGCTGACGCGCGACGGCCTGTGGCATGTCGGTTCGACCCTGATCGATGCCGCCGGCGGCGGTTGCACCGCGCCCAGCGTGGTCCGCACCCAGCCCGGCTGGGAGGAGCACCTCGGCGAAGTGCTGGGCGGGCGCTACCCGCGCGGCGACAGCAGCCGTTTGCGCCTGCAGGTGGCCCACCCGATGGACAACGGCCTGGTCAACGGCATTCCGGAATTCTTCCTCGACCATGCCGAGCTGCAAGGCGCGGACGGCCAACGCCTGGCCAGCCTGCAGCTGTACCCGGCGGTCAGCGAAAACCCCAACCTGGGTTTCGACATCCTGGACCCCGGGCCGACCCGCTTGCTGCTGCAGGACAACAGCGGCAACCAGTTCGAGGCAGTGCTGCCCTGAGCAGGTCGCCCATTTCAACTGACTGACCCGAGGCCCCCGACATGCGTTGGCTCATGCTATTGCTGCTGTGTCTGGGCCTGCCAGCCCAGGCAGACCTGGAGTATCACCTCAAGCCTCGACAGATCGCCGAAGGCACCTGGCTGCTTGAAGGCAGCACCGCCAATTTTGCCAAGGACAACGGCGGCAACATCGTCAACAGCGCATTCATTGTCACCGACAGCGGGGTGGTGGTGATCGACAGCGGGCCGTCGAAGCGCTACGGCGAAGCGCTGCGCCAGGCCATTGCCGCCACCACCGACAAGCCGGTGGTCGAAGTGCTGCTGACCCACCATCATCCCGACCATGTGCTGGGCAACCAGGCCTTTGCCGATGTGCCGATCGGCGCGCTGGCCGGCACCGGCGAGCTGCTGCGCCAGCAGGGCGAGGCGATGGCCGAGAACATGTATCGGCTGGTCGGCGACTGGATGCGCGGCACCGAGGTGGTGTTGCCAACCCGGGTGCTCGAGCCAGGTATGCATGAGGTAGGTGGCCACCGCCTGCGGTTGCTGGCGCTGGGCGGGCATACCGGTGCCGACCTGGCGATTCTGGATGAAACGACTGGCGTGCTGTTTGCCGGCGACCTGGTGTTCTACCAACGGGCGCTGACCACGCCCAACAGCCCGGGCCTGGAGGTCTGGTTGAAAGACCTGGATACCCTGCAGGCGCTGCCCTGGAAACAGTTGGTACCTGGCCATGGCCCGGTGGCCAGCGATGCCCGGCCGTTTGCCCAGATGCGTGATTACCTGGGCTGGCTGGACGGCCTGATGCGTGACGGCGCGGCGCGTGGCAATGACATGGCGGAGATGATTCGCAGCCCGATCCCGCAGCGTTTCGCCAGTATCAGCCTGACCCGTTACGAGTTGATCCGCAGTGTCAGCCACCTGTATTCCCGCTACGAGCGCCAACAGCTGCGGCGCATCGACGCCAAGGACTGACGCCCCCCTACAAGGGCGCGCAGGCCTTGGTGAGCAGCCCCATACCAAGGAACTAGAAAACTCCGCACTGCGGGCAATTGTTGGCAAGCAGGCAGCGACCAAGAATTCTCGGCACACCGGGAAATTTTCCCGGGCACAACAAAAAAACCAAAGGTAGCCGTCATGACCCGATCCCCACGTCGCCCCGTGTTCGCCGTGAGCCTGGTGCTCAGCGCCATGCTGCTTGCCAGCGCGGCCCACGCTGCTGTCAGCAATGAAGAAATCCTTCAGGACCCGAAAAACCCGCAGCAGATCGTGACCAACGGCCTGGGCGTGCAGGGCCAGCGCTACAGCCCGCTGGACCTGCTCAACAGCAACAACGTCAAGGACCTGCGGCCGGTCTGGGCGTTCTCCTTCGGCGGCGAGAAGCAGCGCGGGCAGCAGGCCCAGCCGCTGGTCAAGGACGGGGTGATGTACCTGACCGGCTCCTACTCGCGGGTATTCGCGGTGGACGCCCGCACCGGCAAGAAGCTGTGGCAGTACGATGCGCGCCTGCCCGATGACATCCGCCCGTGCTGCGACGTGATCAACCGTGGCGTCGCGCTGTATGGCGACCTGGTGTTCTTCGGCACCCTGGATGCCAAGCTGGTGGCCTTGAACAAGGACACCGGCAAGGTGGTGTGGAGCAAGAAGGTGGCTGACCACAAGGAAGGCTACTCGATCAGCGCCGCGCCAATGATCGTCAACGGCAAGCTGATCACCGGGGTTGCCGGTGGCGAGTTCGGCGTGGTGGGCAAGATCCAGGCCTACAACCCGGAAAACGGCGAACTGCTGTGGATGCGCCCGACCGTGGAAGGGCACATGGGCTACGTCTACAAGGACGGCAAGGCGATCGAGAACGGCATTTCCGGCGGCGAGGCAGGCAAGACCTGGCCTGGCGACTTGTGGAAGACCGGCGGTGCAGCACCTTGGCTGGGCGGCTACTACGACCCGGAAACCAACCTGATCCTGTTCGGTACCGGCAACCCGGCGCCGTGGAACTCGCACCTGCGCCCGGGCGACAACCTGTACTCCTCGTCGCGCCTGGCCCTGAACCCGGACGATGGCACCATCAAGTGGCACTTCCAGAGCACGCCGCATGACGGCTGGGACTTCGACGGCGTCAACGAGCTGATCTCGTTCAACTACAAGGCCGGCGGCAAAGAGATCAAGGCGGCCGCCACTGCCGACCGCAACGGCTTCTTCTACGTGCTGGACCGCACCAACGGCAAGTTCATCCGCGGCTTCCCGTTCGTCGACAAGATCACCTGGGCCAGCGGCCTGGACAAGGATGGCCGGCCGATCTACAACGAGGCCAGCCGCCCAGGCGCACCGGGCAGCGAAGCCAAGGGCAGCTCGGTGTTCGTCGCCCCGGCCTTCCTCGGCGCCAAGAACTGGATGCCGATGGCCTACAACCAGGACACCGGGCTGTTCTATGTGCCGTCCAACGAGTGGGGCATGGACATCTGGAACGAAGGCATCGCCTACAAGAAGGGTGCGGCGTTCCTCGGTGCCGGCTTCACCATCAAGCCGCTCAACGAAGACTACATCGGCGTGCTGCGGGCCATCGACCCGGTCAGCGGCAAGGAAGTATGGCGCCACAAGAACTACGCGCCGCTGTGGGGCGGGGTGCTGACCACCAAGGGCAACCTGGTGTTCACCGGCACGCCGGAAGGCTTCCTGCAGGCCTTCGACGCCAAGACCGGCGACAAGGTCTGGGAGTTCCAGACCGGTTCCGGCGTGCTCGGTTCGCCGATCACCTGGGAAATGGACGGCGAGCAATACGTTTCGGTGGTTTCCGGCTGGGGCGGCGCGGTGCCGCTGTGGGGCGGCGAAGTGGCCAAGCGGGTCAAGGACTTCAACCAGGGCGGCATGCTCTGGACCTTCAAGTTGCCCAAGCAGCTGCAAACCGCCAGCGCCAAGCGCTGACGCCATGACGTGCCGCTTGCCGCCAGCCAACCGGCGGCAAGCGGCCCTACTACCAAATGACGAGAGCCCCGCTGCCAACGATGCATTCGCCCGGCAGGCGGGGCTTTTTACCATCGGTTCATCGCCTGTCGCCGGACAGGCATCGACCACAGAGGCTCAGCATGATCTACGCACAACCCGGAACCCCTGGCGCCATCGTGTCCTTCAAGCCACGCTACGGCAACTTCATCAATGGTGAGTTCGTGGCGCCGCTGGGTGGCCAGTACTTCACCAACAGCTCGCCGGTCAATGGCCAGGCGATTGCCGAGTTCCCGCGCTCCGGCGCCGAAGACATCGAGCGCGCCCTGGACGCGGCGCATGCGGCTGCCGATGCCTGGGGCAAGACTTCGGTGCAGGACCGCGCCCTGGTGCTGCTGAAGATTGCCGACCGTATCGAACAGCATCTGGAAGTGCTGGCGGTGACCGAAACCTGGGACAACGGCAAGGCCGTGCGCGAAACCCTCAATGCCGACGTGCCGCTGGCAGCCGATCACTTCCGCTACTTTGCCGGTTGCATCCGCGCCCAGGAAGGCGGTGCTGCGGAAATCAACGAAGGCACCGTGGCCTACCACATGCACGAGCCGCTGGGTGTGGTCGGGCAGATCATCCCGTGGAACTTCCCGCTGCTGATGGCTGCCTGGAAACTCGCCCCGGCCCTGGCCGCCGGCAACTGCGTGGTGCTCAAGCCGGCCGAGCAGACGCCGCTGTCGATCACCGTGTTCGCCGAGCTGATCGCCGACTTGCTGCCTGCCGGCGTGCTGAACATTGTCCAGGGCTTTGGCCGGGAAGCCGGCGAGGCCCTGGCCACCAGCAAGCGCATCGCCAAGATCGCCTTCACCGGCTCCACCCCGGTGGGCTCGCACATCATGAAATGTGCCGCCGAGAACATCATCCCGTCTACCGTCGAGCTGGGCGGCAAGTCGCCGAACATCTTCTTCGAAGACATCATGCAGGCCGAGCCGGCGTTCATCGAGAAGGCTGCCGAAGGCCTGGTACTGGCGTTCTTCAACCAGGGCGAAGTGTGCACCTGCCCGTCGCGGGCGTTGATCCAGGAGTCGATCTACGAGCCGTTCATGGCCGAAGTGATGAAGAAGATCGCCAGGATCACCCGCGGCAACCCGCTGGACACCACCACCATGGTCGGAGCCCAGGCTTCGGAGCAGCAGTACGACAAGATCCTTTCCTACCTGGAAATCGCCCGCGAGGAGGGCGCCCAGCTGCTCACCGGTGGTGGTGCCGAGCGGCTCACTGGCGACCTGGCCAGCGGCTATTACATCCAGCCGACCCTGCTCAAGGGCCACAACAAGATGCGTGTGTTCCAGGAGGAGATCTTCGGCCCGGTGGTGGGCGTGACCACCTTCAAGGACGAGGCCGAGGCGCTGGCGATCGCCAACGACAGCGAGTTCGGCCTGGGTGCAGGCCTGTGGACCCGCGACATCAACCGTGCCTATCGCATGGGCCGCGGGATCAAGGCTGGGCGGGTATGGACCAACTGCTACCACCTGTACCCGGCGCATGCCGCGTTCGGTGGCTACAAGAAGTCGGGGGTTGGTCGCGAAACCCACAAGATGATGCTCGACCACTACCAGCAGACCAAGAACCTGCTGGTGAGCTACGACATCAACCCGCTGGGCTTCTTCTGAACCATGATGAGTTGATGCTGTAGAAACGGCCTTGTGTCGCGAAGGGCTGCGAAGCGGCCCCGGCAATCCATGCATCTGCGCTGAAGCCGTGGGTTGCCGTGCAGCCCTTTCGCGACACGAGGCCGTTCCTGCAGGCAGGCGCAGCCTTGTATTTCGGTCCCCTACCAACGCACCCCGCAAACCTGTCCCAAAGTAGCATTCGGCCCTGGCGCCCGGCATGCATTAATGCTCTACCGGAATCGCCCGGCATAACAAGAGGACCGCCCCATGTGGACTAAACCCGCCTACACCGACCTGCGCATTGGTTTCGAAGTAACGATGTACTTCGCCAATCGTTGATGCCTGGCCGGCCATCGTCGCGATGGCCGGACCTTGTATACCAAGCTCCTATGGAATTGCTCGATCCCCACCAGACCTTGTCACTGGCCCGCGGCTTCCGTCTGCGCTGGGAGCCGCACCTGGCATGCCCGGTGTTGCAGCATGCGGGGGGCGTCATCGAGCTCAACGCCAGTGCCGGCTGGGTCCTCGAACTGCTCGATGGCCAGCGTAGCGTGGCGGCGGTCATCGCCCGCCTGGCGCAGCGTTTCCCCGGGGTGAGCGGGCTGGACGAGGACGTGCTGGCGTTCCTGGAGGTGGCCCGCGCCAAGTGCTGGGTCGAATGAGCCAT
The DNA here is from genome assembly GCF_916618955.1 of Pseudomonas sp. Marseille-Q3773. Taxonomy (NCBI): domain Bacteria; kingdom Pseudomonadati; phylum Pseudomonadota; class Gammaproteobacteria; order Pseudomonadales; family Pseudomonadaceae; genus Pseudomonas; species Pseudomonas sp. Marseille-Q3773. The sequence goes on along the minus strand of NZ_OU745390.1, from coordinate 2,052,001 downwards.
GGCCAGGCTTTGGTCTGGTTGCTTTCGCCACGGGATGCTTTACGCTGGCGGTTACCTTCCAGAACAATAAGAACAGGCTTTCCGATGAGCCAGAGTTTCAGCCCGCTTCGCAAGTTCGTTTCGCCTGAAATCATTTTCGGTGCCGGTTGCCGGCATAACGTGGCCAATTACGCCAAGACCTTCGGCGCGCGCAAGGTGCTGGTGGTCAGCGACCCCGGTGTGATTGCCGCCGGTTGGGTCGCCGACGTCGAGGCCAGCCTGCAGGCGCAGGGCATCGACTACTGCCTGTACAGCGGCGTGTCGCCCAACCCACGGGTCGAGGAGGTGATGCTCGGTGCCGAGATCTACCGGCAGAACCACTGTGACGTGATCGTCGCCGTCGGCGGTGGCAGCCCGATGGATTGCGGCAAGGCCATCGGCATCGTGGTCGCCCACGGGCGCAGCATCCTCGAATTCGAGGGCGTGGACACGATCCGCGTGCCCAGCCCGCCGCTGATCCTGATCCCGACCACGGCCGGGACCTCGGCCGATGTGTCGCAGTTCGTGATCATCTCCAACCAGCAGGAGCGCATGAAGTTCTCCATCGTCAGCAAGGCGGTGGTACCGGACGTGTCACTGATCGACCCGCAGACCACCCTGAGCATGGACCCGTTCCTGTCGGCCTGCACCGGCATCGACGCGCTGGTGCATGCCATCGAAGCCTTTGTGTCCACTGGCCACGGCCCGTTGACCGACCCCCATGCGCTGGAGGCCATGCGCCTGATCAACGGCAACCTGGTGGAGATGATCGCCAACCCCGGCGACATCGCCCTGCGCGAGAAGATCATGCTGGGCAGCATGCAGGCCGGGTTGGCGTTTTCCAACGCGATCCTCGGGGCGGTGCACGCCATGTCGCACAGCCTGGGCGGGTTCCTCGACCTGCCACATGGCCTGTGCAATGCGGTGCTGGTGGAGCACGTAGTGGCGTTCAACTACAGCTCGGCGCCGGAGCGCTTCAAAGTAATTGCCGAAGTGCTGGGCATCGACTGCCGCGGCCTCAATCATCGGCAGATCTGCGCGCGCCTGGTGGAACACCTGATCGCGCTGAAGCATGCCATCGGCTTCCATGAAACCCTGGGCCTGCACGGGGTGCGCACATCCGATATTCCGTTCCTGTCGCAACACGCGATGGATGATCCGTGCATTCTTACCAACCCGCGTGCGTCGAGCCAGCGTGATGTCGAGGTGGTGTATGGCGAGGCCCTCTGACGACCAGCAGCGGGCGCTGGCCGGGCTGCTGGGGCTGGGCGACCACTCGGCACGCAAGAGCCATTACCCGGAGCTGGCGGCACGCCTGGACGAGCTGGAGGCCGAACGCAACCGCTACAAATGGTTGTTCGAGAATGCCGTGCACGGGATTTTCCAGGCCAGCCTGCAAGACGGCATGCGTGCGGCCAACCCGGCGTTGGCGCGCATGCTCGGTTACGACAGCCCGCAAGCATTGCTGCAATGCCTGACGGACTTTGCCAGCGACCTGTTCGTCGAGCCCGACGAGCTGCACGCCATCACCGCGACCCTGGCCCGTGAGCGTAGCCTGCACGGTTATGAAACCCGCTTGCGGCGCAAGGATGGCAGCCACCTCGATGTGCTGATGAACCTGCTGCTCAAGCCTGGCCATGAGGGCCTGGTGGAAGGGTTCGTTGCCGATATCACCGAACGCAAGCTGGCCCAGCAGCGCCTGCAGCAACTCAACGACGAGCTCGAGCAACGGGTGGCCGCGCGCACCGATGAACTGCTGGAGGCCAACCGCAACCTGCAACAGCAGATCGCCGAGCGCAAACAGATCGCCCGTGCCCTGCGGGTTGCCCGCGATGCTGCGGAAACCGCCAACCGCAGCAAGGACAAGTACCTCGCGGCAGCCAGCCATGACCTGTTGCAGCCGCTGAATGCGGCGCGGCTGCTGATTTCGACCTTGCGCGAACGGCCCTTGCCGGAAGCGGAGAAAGTGCTGGTGGAGCGTACCCATCAAGCCCTCGAAGGTGCCGAAGACTTGCTCACCGACTTGCTCGACATCTCCCGGCTCGACCAGGCCGCGGTCAAGCCGGATGTGGCGCTGTACCGGCTCGACGAACTGTTCGCGCCGCTGGTTTCGGAATTCCGCACGGTGGCCGACGCAGCGGGCCTGAAGCTGCGCGCGCGGATTGGCGACTATGCCATCAGCACCGACCTGCGGTTGATGACGCGCATCCTGCGCAACCTGCTCAGCAACGCCTGCCGCTATACCGAGGAAGGCCGGATCCTGTTGGGTGCCAGGCGCCGTGGCCGGCACCTGCGCCTGGAGGTGTGGGACACCGGGCGGGGTATCGCGCAGGACCGGCTGCAGGCGATATTCCTCGAATTCAACCAGCTGGACGTGGGCCGTGCCGCCGATCGCAAGGGCGTGGGGCTGGGGCTGGCCATTGTCGAACGGATCGCCAAGATCCTTGGCTACCAGGTCGAGGTGCGCTCGTGGCCGGGACGTGGCTCGGTGTTCAGCATCGAAGTGCCGCTGGGCCAGGCGCTACCGCTGCCGGTTCACCCGGCTACGCCGCAACCGGGCACCGGCAACCCGTTGCCAGGCCGCCGGCTGCTGGTGGTGGACAATGAGCTGAGCATCCTCGAGAGCATGGGGGCGCTGCTTGGGCAGTGGGGCTGCGAAGTGGTGACTGCCACCGACCAGGCCGGGGCTTTGCTGGCCTTGCAGGGGCGCGCGCCGGAATTGATCCTGGCCGATTTCCACCTGGATCATGGTGTTGTCGGTTGCGAGGTGGTCAGGCACTTGCGCGAACATTTCGGCCATGCCATTCCGGCGGTGATCATCACCGCCGACCGCAGCGATCAGTGCCGGCGGTCCTTGCACAAGCTCGGCGCGCCATTGCTGAACAAACCGGTCAAGCCGGGGAAACTGCGTGCGGTTTTGAGCCAGTTGCTGGGCTAGGCCACCGTCGGCCCAGGCACGCGCAGCTGCTTGGATGGCACCAGTGGTTGCGGCTGAAGCCGCTTTCGCAGGCACAACTCAATTCAGAAACAGGGTGATCAGGCCAAACTGATGGCACTACAGGGCAGGGCATTGTGCAAACTGCATACAGAGAAACAGCGGAATAGAGCAATCCAACGTCCCTCGGCAAGTTTGGATCCAGTTGTTGGAAAAACTTTCCAAACGGTCAAATTGCAATAACTTAGCCAACTAACTAATGTAACAAAGTGTGCCGCCTGTCGGTCGTTTCGCTTGAGAAATGAACGATTTGGATGTGCGTGACTCCTATTTGCCAGCAGGGCATTCCTCGCCGGATCTCGCCCTTGCGCGCTCGCCCCGGAACTTATGGACGTTCAACCTCATCGGCATCGCAGGGATGTTTGTGGGGGCTTTTCTTTTTTTGAATAGTGGAGTAACGCCATGCCTTACCGAGGCTCTTCGGGTACATATTTGTGCACCTGAAATAACTGTCTGCTGTTGCACTTAAACGATATGAATTTGTTCTTGCCGCTGCGAGTACTCCTTTCGCACGCCTATGGCAGGATCATCTAGCGCTAACGCATTACGTGGAGAATACGTCGTGGAGATCAATACAATTATTAGCCTGTTCGGGCAAAAAGAATCCATGGAGCTGGTGCGGTTGTCAGTGATTTACGTTCATTTGCTGGCCTGTTGCATTGCCATCGGTCTGGTCTTCGCCAGCGATGTGGAGATGGTCAGAAACTTGTTGAAGGGGCATACGAACACCGGGCAAGACGGCAAACATATGGCCAGTTTGCAACGCTCTGTAGCCAACGCGCTCGTTTTTTTATGGCTGACCGGGGCCGCCGTAGTGGGTATCGACTACCTTGATAAAGGCATGAATTATTTTGCCAACCCCAAACTTCAGGCAAAGATCATTATCGTCCTGTTGTTGACTTTCAATGGCATGCTCTTGCATCGCTATGTTTTGCCTGCTCTGCTCAAAGCGGGTTCTTTGCTCGAACTGAACTTCAGCATGCGCATGTTTGCGTTGTTCTCCGGTGCGCTGTCCGGTGTGTCCTGGCTGTATGCGGCCATGCTCGGGGTCGGCCGGCCGCTGGCCTGGAAGTACTCGCTGACCGAGTTGCTGCTGGCCTACCCGGTATTGATCCTGGTCGGCTTTGCCCTGATGGCTGGCTTGACCCAGTGGGCGCGCAAACGCAGCGAGGCCGAACCGGCTCAGATGCCTGTCTGGCAGTTTGCCGGTATTACAACCTGATCGCCTGAGCAACCCGTCGATTGCGCCGCGAACCGGGAAACCGGTTCGCGGCGAGCGTGTTGCGGCCACCCGCTTGCTCATTTTTTTCCCGGCAATACCGAACTGAGAACTTGCCTGGCCGTCTGCACGATGATACCGGCCTGGTCAGGGTCGCCCTTGAGCAGGGCGCTGGCGAACTTCTTCGCTTGCTCCAGCTTGATATGCGGCGGCAGCGGAGGCACGTCCGGGTCGGTCCGGAATTCGATCAACACCGGCCTATCAGCCGCCAACGCGCGCTCCCAGGCAGGGCCGATGTCTTCCTCGCGGTCCACATGGATGCCCTCCAGGCCAATGGATATGGCGAACAGGTGATAGGGCACGTCGGGGATCGATTGCGACGCCTCGAACTTCGGGTCGCCCTCCATCACGCGTTGCTCCCAGGTGACCTGGTTGAGGTCTTCGTTGTTGAACACTGCGCAGATCCACTGCGGGTTCTCCCATTGCCGCCAGTACTTTGCCACGGTGATCAATTCGGCCAGGTTGTTCATCTGCATCGCGCCGTCACCGACCAGCGCCACCACACAGCGCTGCGGGTGGGCGAGCTTGGCGGCGATGGCGTAGGGCACGGCGGCGCCCATGCTGGCCAGTCCGCCGGACAGCGAGCACTGCATGCCCCGGCGGATCTGCAGGTCGCGGGCGAACCAGTTGGCGCAGGAGCCGGAATCACTGGTGACAATGGCGTGGTCCGGCAGGCGCGGGGAGAGTTCGTACACCACGCGCTGCGGGTTCAGCGGCTCAGCCTTGGCGTGGGCGCGCTTGGCCAGGGTTTGGTCCCACTGCGCACGCCAGCTTTCGATTGCGTCGCGCCAGCCCCGTTCAGGCTTGTGTTCGAGCAGCGGCAACAGCGCCGCCAAGGTTTCACCGGCATCGCCGACCAGGTTCACCTCCATCGGGTAGCGCAAGCTGAGCATGTCCGGCTGCAGGTCGATCTGTACGCCGCGGGCCTGGCCTTCCTTGGGCAGGAACTCGGCATAGGGGAAGCCGGAACCGATCATCAGCAAGGTGTCGCATTCGTTCATCAGCCGGTAACTGGGTTCGGTGCCGAGCAGCCCGATGGCACCGGTGACCCACGGCAGGTCGTCGGGCAGCACGGCCTTGCCCAGCAGCGCCTTGGCCACACCGGCACCCAGCCTCTCGGCCACTGCAATCACCTGTTCGCTAGCCTGCAGGGCGCCGGCACCGACCAGTATCGCCACCTTGCGTCCGGCATTCAGCACCTCGGCGGCGCGCTGCAGGTCCGCCTCGAAAGGCAGTACCCTGGGCCTGCTGTAGCCGACGCCGGAATGCACGGTGCCGTGTGCCCTGGCCGGTTCCTGGTAAGGCAGGTCCTGCAGGTCGTTGGGCAGGATGATGGCGGTGACCCGGCGCTCGCCGATGGCGGTGCGCACCGCGCGGTCGAGCAGGTGGCGCACCTGTGCCGGCGTCGAGGCCTGCTGGACGAAGGCGCCGGCCACATCCTTGAACATCGACAGCAGGTCCAGCTCCTGCTGGTAGTGCCCGCCGAGTGCTGCGCGTGCCTGCTGGCCGACGATGGCAAGCACCGGCTGGTGGTCCATGCGCGCGTCGTACAGGCCGGTCAGCAGGTGCGAAGCGCCGGGGCCGGAGGTGGCCATGCACACGCCAAGTTCGCCGGTGAACTTGGCGTGCGCGCTGGCCATGAAGGCAGCCATCTCCTCATGCCGGGCCTGGATGAACTGGATCTTGCCATCGGCCCTGGCCAGCGCGCCGAACACGCCGTTGATACCATCGCCGGGGTAACCGAAGATGCGCCTGACGCCCCATTGATACAGGCGCTCCACCAGAAAATCACCTACCGTGCCAGTCATGCTCGTCTCCCGGGCTGTCATCGATAGGGGTCTGGACTTGGCGCGCCGGGGGAAAGTTTCACCCGCATGACCCGCGCCCTAGCGTTGCTGGTTTCGAATCTGCTGTTCCCGTTGCTGCTGCGCCTCGGCGTCGGGTTGCAGGCCTTCGGGCTGGCTGCGTTCAGCCAGGGCCCGGTACTCCTTGCGTAGCGCCTGCAGCTTCTTGCTGTCCATGTCCTCCAGGTCGAGCACCGACATCTCTGTATGCTTGGTCGCACGAATCAGCTCGTCGAGCTTGACGTGGATGATGTCGTTGTCGCGGTTCTGGGTGTTCTGGATCAGGAACACCATCAGGAACGTGATGATGGTGGTGGAGGTGTTGATGATCAGCTGCCAGGTATCGTTGTAGTGGAACCAGGGCCCGGTAAGGCCCCATATCACGATGAGCAGCAGCGCGATGAGGAAAGTCTGAGGGCGTCCGGCGTGGTTGGACAACCATTGGCAGAATTGGGCGAATTTCATGATCTCGTCTCCAGGTGCGCCTGTAGCTTGGGACCATGGCAGCAGTCGGGAAGTTGTTTTTTTCAGCTGGCCAGAGGTTGCACGGGGTGCTGCGCTGAAAGTTGAACGTCGTGCGACGTGGGCGCTCTTACATGCAAAGGGTACAGTGAGGGCTCCTCGATGAGCATTGAACGCAGCATTCCCGAGCTTGCGGCCTGGTATGCCCAGTACGACGACATCAGCTACCGGCGCGAGTCCCCGGATGCCTACCATCATGAACTGGTACGCACCGCCGAAGCACTGCGCGACGACGGCGCCATCGATTGGGACGACTGGCTCGCGCTCAAGGCACTGGCCGACGATGCCCATGTGCACGCCCTGGAAGATGCCGTGCAGGCTCATGTCAGTGACCCCGACGCATGAAAGCGCTGAAGATCGCCACCTTCAACATCAACGGCATTCGCAGCCGCCTGCCGGCGCTGCTGGCCTGGCTGGAACGGGAACAGCCGGACATCGCCTGCCTGCAGGAACTCAAGGCGGCGGATCAGCAGTTTCCCCGCCAGGCGCTGGAGGCAGCGGGGTATGGCTGTGTCTACCAGGGGCAGCCGTCGTGGAACGGCGTGGCCATTCTGGCGCGGGACAGCGAGCCGCTGGAGGTGCGTCGTGGCCTGCCTGGCATGGAGGACGACACGCAAAGCCGCTATCTGGAAGCGGCAGTGCATGGCGTGCTGGTGGCATGCCTCTACCTGCCGAACGGCAACCCGCAACCGGGGCCGAAATTCGATTACAAGCTGCGTTGGTTCGAATGCCTGATCCAGCACGCCCAAGGTTTGTACGGTAGCGGCCATCCAACGGTACTGGCCGGAGATTTCAATGTCGTACCCACCGACATGGATATCTACAACCCGCGCTCCTGGTTGAAGGATGCGTTACTGCAGCCCGAGTCGCGGGCGTGCTTCGCCCGGTTGCTGGAGCAGGGCTGGGTCGATGCCATCCGCCATCTGTATCCGGAGGAGCGCATCTACACGTTCTGGGATTATTTCCGCAACCACTGGGCGCGCAACGCCGGCCTTCGGATCGACCATCTTTTGCTCAATCATGACCTGGCGCCGTACCTGAAGCAGGCGGGCGTCGATGCCTGGGTGCGTAACGAAGCCAAGGCCAGCGACCATGCGCCAACATGGATCGAACTGAGCACGCGGCGCCGGCAAGCGTAGCGGCTCCCGTACCCACCCCCTGTGCAGTGGAGAAAATGCTGTCTGGTCAGGGTTTCATCGAATACGAGTGCAAACCATGAAAAGGACGATCACATCTTCTCCCAGCTCGCACCCGGAGCGGGACGGGATCACGCCAGCTCATCTCGACTTCCCGGTGGTGGGCATCGGCGCCTCCGCGGGTGGCCTTGCCGCACTGAAGGTATTCCTGGAACACATGCCGGCGAACAGCAACATGGCGTTTGTCATCATTCTGCACCTGTCGCCGGACCATGAAAGCGTGGCGGACAAGATTCTCCAGGCCGCCACAGCGATGCCGGTCATCCAGGTAAACGGCACCTCGCGAATCGAGCCGAACCACGTCTATGTGATATCGCCCGCCGGCCAGTTGGCGCTGACCAATGGCTATCTGAGCGTGCTGCCGTTGGCCCGGCCGCTGGGCAAGCATATTGCCATCGACCTGTTCTTCCGCGACCTGGCCGACGTACACAAGGAATACAGCTTCTGCCTGGTGCTGTCCGGGACCGGCAGTGACGGCGCGGTGGGCCTGTCGCGGATCAAGGAACAGGGCGGCATCACCCTCGTGCAGAGCCCGGCCGATGCCGAGTTCGACGGCATGCCGCGGGCGGCGATCGCCACCGGCATGGTCGATGCTGTATTGCCAGTGGCGGAAATACCGCACAAATTGCTCGAGTTGTGGCGTAACAAGCAGGCCATCAAGTTGCCCGCGCCGCATGCCCTGAACGTGTCCGCAAAGACCGAAGCGCATGGGCGCGAGGAGGACGAGCGGGCCATTCAGGACATCCTGCGCACCCTGCGTGACCGCACCGGACATGACTTCGGGCATTACAAGCGCGCGACCGTGCTGCGCCGCATCGAGCGCAGGCTGCAGGTGACCACCCAGCCGGATCTGGCCAGCTACCTGCGTTACCTGGAAGACACCCCGCACGAAGCCGGCAAGCTGCTTGGCGACATGTTGGTCGGGGTCACCAACTTCTTCCGCGACCGCGAGGCCTTCGAAGCCCTCGAACGCCATGTGCTGGGTTCGCTGCTCAGTACCAGGGACGAGGAAGACAACCGTGAAGAGGTACGCATCTGGTCCGCTGGCTGCTCGACCGGTGAAGAGGCCTACAGCCTGGCGATCCTGAGCGCGGAACAGCAGAAATTCGCGTCCCACCCTTTGAAGCTGCAAGTGTTTGCCACTGACATCGATGAACGCGCGATTGCCGTTGGCCGCGCAGGGCTATATTCGGAAGCCATCGTCACCGACGTGCCGCCGATGCGCTTGCGCCAGTATTTCGTCAAGGAAAACCAGCATTACCGGGTGCGCAAGGAAGTTCGCGAAAAGGTATTGTTCGCCAAGCACAGCCTGCTGTCCGACCCGCCGTTCTCGCAGATCGACCTGATCGTCTGCCGCAACCTGCTCATCTACCTGGACCGTGACATCCTCAAGGAGATGCTGCAGATGTTCCACTTCGCCCTGAGGCCTGGTGGCTACCTGTTCATGGGCTCGTCGGAGTCCGCCGATGCCTTCCCCGAGCTGTTCACGCCGGTAGACAAGCGTAACCGTATCTTCCGCGGCACGCTCGTCGCCGGCGCGAACCGCCGCGCCCCGAGCATGGCGCGCGGCGGTTTCACCCTGTCCAGCCTGGCGATGCCCGCGCCGCTGGTGCAGGGGCAGCGCAAGTTTTCCTATGCCGATATCCATAACCGGGCCATGGCCCGGCAGATGCCGCCCAGCATGATAGTCGACAGCAATGGCGACATCCTGCACATGAACGAAGGGGCAGGACGTTTCCTGCGCTACGTGACCGGCGAAGTCGCGCGCAACGTGATGGTGCTGGTCATGCCCGAGTTGCGGTTCGAATTGCGTACCACGCTGCTCCAGGCGCAGCAGAGCGGCAAGGCCACCCTGTCGCGCAAGGTCCGTTTCACTGAGGGCGATGTCGACCACTGGGTGGAAATCGCCGCACGGCCCTACCAGGATGATGTGACGGCACAGGTAGTGTGCACCCTGGTGTTCAACGCGGCGCCGGTGAGTGCCGGTGAACAGATGTTGGAGGTCGACCAGCTCACCGAGAACAAGGTGATGGCCAGCCTCGAGAACGAGCTGCAGCGGACCAAGCTGCACTTGCGCGAAACCATCGAGCAGTCGGAGGTTTCCAGCGAAGAGCTGAAGGCGTCGAACGAAGAGATGCAGGCGATCAACGAAGAGCTGCGTTCCGCCACCGAGGAGCTGGAAACCAGCAAGGAGGAGTTGCAGTCGATCAACGAAGAGCTGCTGACGGTCAACTACGCACTCAAGGGCAAGGTCGAGGAAACCGACAAGGTCAACGATTACCTGGCCAACCTGATCGCCTCCACCGATATCGCCACGGTGTTCGTCGACCGCAACATGCACATCCGCTGGTACACCCCGCGGGCCAGGGATATTTTCAGCATGCTGCCGGTGGACACCGGCCGTTCGCTGCTGGACATCACGCACCGGCTCGACTACCCGCAACTGGCTGATGATGCCAGCGCCGTCTGCGCGTCGCTGACCATGATCGAACGCGAAGTCAGCAGCAGCGACCAGCGCTGGTACATTGCCCGGCTGCTGCCTTACCGGTCCAGCGAGGACCATATCGACGGCACGGTGCTGACCTTCATCGACATCACCAAGCGCCGTGAAGCGGAAGAAGACCTGCGCCTGGGCCAGCAACGCATGCGCCTGGTGGCGGAAAGCACGCAGGATTTCGCCATTATCATCCTCGATGGCAACGGCCTGATCAGCGACTGGAACCGGGGTGCCGAGTACATTTTCGGTTACAGCCCCGAGGAGATTGTCGGCAGCCACTTCAGTGTGCTGTTCACCGCCGAGGACCAGGCCGCCGACGTGCCCGAAGCAGAATTGCGCCACGCCCAGGAGCATGGCCGGGCGGAGGACGAGCGCTGGCATGTGCACAAGGATGGCAGCCGCTTCTATTGCAGTGGCGAAACGGCCCGGTTGCGCGGCGAAACCGCTGGCTTCGTCAAGATTGCCCGCGACCTGACCGGCCACAAGCGTCTGCAGGACGAGCAAAGCAAACAGCTGGCCGAGACGCAGAGCGACAGCATGCTCAAGGACGAGTTCTTTGCGGTGATGTCGCATGAACTGAAGCACCCGCTCAACCTGATTCAGCTCAACGCCGAAATCCTTCGTCGGCTACCGGTGGTACGCAACACCGTCCAGGCGAGCAAGGCCATCGCTACCATCCATGACGCGGTGACCAGCCAGGCGCGTATCATCGACGACCTGCTGGACACGGCCCGGCTGCGCACTGGCAAGCTGAAACTGAAAAAGCAGGTGCTGGACCTGGTCGGCCTGGTCAAGTCGATCCATGCCATCGCTGCGGGGGAGTACCCGTCGGCGCGTATCACCCTCGAGCTGCCCCAGCCGGACACCTCGCTGGCTGTCGATGGTGACCCGACGCGGATCGAACAGGTGGTGTGGAACCTGCTCAACAATGCCCTGAAGTTCAGTGGCGACAGAGCCCGGGTGCGGGTGATGCTGAGCTGCACGGCAAACTGCGCGCGTCTGGACGTCAGTGACAACGGTCCGGGATTGTCCGCTGCCGATCTGTCCAGCATCTTCGACCTGTTCAAACAGGCGCAACATGCCAGCCACCGCCGCGACGGCCTGGGTATTGGCCTGGCCCTGGTCAGGCAGTTGGTCGAAGCCCATGGCGGCACCGTGGTCGCCCGGTCGGCCGGGTTGGGGCATGGCTCGACGTTCAGCGTCGAGTTGCCGCTGGCGAACCGGGACAAGCCCGAGCTGCCACCGGCTGACGCACCTGGGCAGGGTGCCGGCCGCTTGAAAGGGCTGCGAGTGCTGCTGGTGGACGACTCGCCGGAACTGGTCGAGGTGATGCGCATGTTGCTGAAAATGGAAGACGCATTGGTCAGCAGTTACCTCGACCCCCGCCAGGCGCTGCAGGAGGCCGGTGAAAAACGCTTCGATGTCATCCTGACGGATATCGGCATGCCGGAAATGGACGGGCATGAGTTCATCAGCGCATTGCGAGAGAAAAAGCAGCACCGTCTCACGCCCGCCATCGCCCTGAGCGGCTATGGTACCAACCAGGCCAGGCGGCCGAACGAGGCCGCGCTGTTCGATCGGCGGCTGACCAAACCCGTGCAGTACGACGAGCTGGTCGAAGCCATCGAAGCGGTTTGCCGTATCGGGCTGGCTTGAACCCACGGCGGCCTTGTGCAGCGCAAGGCCGCTTGCAAGCAATTGGCACCTCGGATGCAGACCCGCAGCAATACCGCGCAAGGGGTTTGTTAACCCGAATATCTTGTGTCCAAGTGCTTAAAGCATTTCGTCAGCGATAGCGAAAACACTTTCAGCCAGCAGCGTTTGCCTTCGGTCATTAGTGAACACAGACCAACCTGTGTTAACCACGTGAGGTGAATCATCATGGCTAACAACGACGACAAACGCAGCAACCAGGGCGGTAGCGCCAACACCAACCCAGGCAATTTCGCCAATGACCGCGAGAAGGCATCGGAAGCTGGTCAAAAGGGCGGCCAAGCGTCGGGTGGCAACTTCAAGAACGACCCTGAACGCGCGGCTGAAGCCGGCCACAAAGGCGGGCAGATGTCCGGTGGCAATTTCAAGAACGATCCTGAGCGCGCTTCGGAGGCCGGCCACAAAGGCGGCCAGATGTCCGGCGGCAATTTCAAGAACGATCCTGAACGTGCCTCCGAGGCAGGCCAGAAGGGCGGGCAGGCCTCCGGCGGCAATTTTGCCAACGACCGCGAGAAAGCCTCTGAAGCCGGTCGCAAAGGCGGCCAGCACAGCCATGGCGGTGGCCGCAACAGCGATGACGACCGCTGATCACCGTTGAACCGACCGGGGCGGCCATGCCGCCCCGGCACGCTGATGAGGATTTGCCAATGTTCATGCACAACAAGCGACTGCAGTATACGGTGCGCGTCGCCCAGCCGAACCCCGGCCTGGCGAACCTGCTGCTGGAACAGTTCGGCGGCCCGCAGGGCGAACTGGCCGCAGCGATGCGCTACTTCACCCAGGCGGTGACCGAGGATGACCCGGGGCGCAAGGACATGCTGTTCGACATTGCCACCGAAGAGCTGAGCCACCTGGAGATCATCGGCTCGATCGTGGTGATGCTGAACAAGGGCGCCAAGGGGCGCCTGGCCGAAGGGGTAGAGGCCGAAGGCGAGTTGTACCGGTCGTTGACCGGGGCCGGCAACGATTCGCATATCACCAGCCTGTTGTATGGCGGTGGTGCAGCGCTGGTCAACTCCGGGGGCATACCCTGGACCGCAGCGTACATCGACACCATCGGCGAGCCGACGGCGGACCTGCGTTCGAATATTGCCGCAGAGGCGAGGGCGAAGATCGTCTACGAACGCTTGATCAACGTGACCGACGACCCGGGTATCAAGGATGCGTTGGGGTTCCTGATGAGCCGTGAGATCGCTCACCAGCTGTCGTTCGAAAAAGCCTTGCACTCGATTCAGCCGAACTTCCCGCAAGGCAAGCTGCCGGGCGACCCGGAAATCAACCGCACCTATTTCAACATGTCCCAGGGCGGCGAGATGCGTGGCTCATGGAACGAGGGCCAGGACTGGATCTATGTCGACCAGCCCGAACCGGCGGTAGACGGTGGCGACGGCGTGGCGACGGTGCAGCTCGACGAGGAGTCGGCGGCTGCGGCCGAAGCGATGAAGGTCAGAACCATGTCCAACCCCGAGTTGCAGCCATTGACCGGGGCAGAGCTGGGCAAAGTCAACGGCGACGAGCCGGTGTAATGAAACCCCGCAACGGATCTTGCGATCCGCTGCGGGCCCTTTCCTAGCGTTTGGCTTCGGCATCCGGGTCGGCGGAGCGGGCCAGGAACGCCCGGGTGATTTCCGGCAGGTGCTCCTTCAGCCACTGGGCCATGGCTTCCTCTTCCTTCAGAATTGACCTGCACGCCTCGGCCGTGGCGCTGTCGCCTGCCGCCTCGGCGGCTTCGATCAGTACCGTGTACGAGGCGATCTCCATATTCTCGAACACGTAACCCGACATGGCGCCCTTGACCACTTCATCACTCATGACCATGCCGCCGACAGCCTGGCCGAACGCCATGAGCTTGCCGGCCAGGTCCTTGAGGGTGGATGTGCTGCCACCCAGCCGCTCGATGCATTCCAGCAGCAGGCGTTGCTGGCCCTGGGTTTCTTCGATGTGCTGCACGATACGGCCCTTGAGCTGCGGGTAGTGCTCGAGGCGCTCGGCCTGACCCTTGAGCATGCTTTCGGCCTGTTGCTCCATGGCATGGGCGTCGCGCAGCCAGTCCAGCAGGTTGTCTTGTACGGTTGCCATTTCAAGTACCTCTCCGTTCCAGTGATGGGTACTGTTGTGAGGCCCGCAAGGGCTGGAACGGTCGAACCACTCGACGGATGGTTGACGCTGTACCTGTAGGAGCGGCATTCAGCCGCGATCACCGGCGCAGCCGGTGCCCTCCACCGCGTCGCCTGCCTCGCGGATAAATCCGCTCCTACGCGGTGAACCGCGTCGGATTCGGGTATGCGCGGTACCGCTAGGAGCGGCATTCAGCCGGTGCCTTTCTCCATCGCAATGGATGCTCTGCAGCCAGCCGTCATCGCTGTTGAACGGAATCACCCGCACCTGGATCCACCCAGTGCGTCGTCCGTTCACATCCCCGTCAATTAGGAGCTTTTTCGATGGCCAAGTACCTGTACCTGATCAGCTACATTCTCGACAACCAACCGGGCACCTGCGAGTTGCGCAGTGACGAAGAAGACCTGAGCAGGGAGGCTGCGCGCGACTACCTGCAGGGCCTGCACCGCAACGAGGCAACTTCGTTCACCGATGTGCAGGTCCAGCGCCTGGAACACGAGCACCAGCCCGGCACTTCGCCGGGCCATTACCAGCAGCCCTGAGCCTCAAACTGCATGAACGGGGCAGGACGCCCCTTCATGCGCCACGAATACCCAGGCTGCCGCGGCCTTGCCCCTGGGCACGGGCCTCTTCCGGCAGGGCAGTTACCTTGATGGCGCGCACCGGTACGGCAAACTGGGCGCCGATCTTCGAGAAGCGCTCGAGCAGGCGGAAATTGATGGCCTGCTGGATGTCCATGTACAGGTTGTAGCCTGGGTCCTCGACGATGTACACGCACTCGAACTCCAGCGCTTCCTTGCCGAAACCGCGCAGGTGGGCGCGATCGAAGCGCACCTGGCCCTGCGCCTTGATAGCTTCCTCGACGATCGCCGGCGCTTTCTTCACCGCCTCGGTCGGCGTGTCGTACGACAGGCCGAACTCGAACACGATGCGTCGCTCCTGCAGGCGCTTGTAGTTCTGGATGGTGCTGCTGATCATGCTGGCGTTGGCCATCACGATCTGCTCGCCACCCAGGCTGCGAATGCGCGTGGTCTTCAGCCCGACGTGTTCCACCGTGCCGGCCAGCGGGCCGATGACAATGAAGTCGCCCACTTCGAAGGGCTTGTCCACGGCGATCGACAACGAGGCGAACAGGTCACCCAGGATGTTCTGTACCGCCAGCGCGACGGCGATGCCGCCTACACCCAGGCTGGCGACGAAGGCGGTGATGTTGACCCCCAGGTTGGACAGCATCGCCAGCAGCACCACGGACCACAGCAATACCCGCGCGCCCCAGGCCGACAAGGTGGCCAGCGCGCTGCCTTGGTTCAGCCCACTGCTGCTGTGCCGCGCGAAGTAGCGGCTCAGGCCCAGGCCAATGGCGCGGTTGGCCCACAACCCGATCTGCAACGCCGCGACCACGAACCACAGGCTGCCGACCCGCGTCAGCCAACGCTCGGGCAGGTCCAGCATGCTCAGGCCGACCAGCAGCGAGGCAAGCAACAGGAGGAAATTGCTGGTGCCCGCGAGGACCTTGGCCAGCACCTGGCTGAGGATGCCGTCGTGTTCGGACCAGCGCCTGACCCGGCGCAGCACGAAGCTTATGGCCGCCCGCGCGACCAGGAAGGTAACGATGGAAACCGCCAATGCCAGCAACAGGTTGAGGATGGAAATGCCGAACAGCGTGGTCTCGGCGAACAGTGCGATGATGCGATCACTCATGAGGGCTTGCCTCCTTCCGTCAGGGTCGGGTGACAGGGGCCGGGCCTACAGGCCCAGCATGTTGGCGTGCACGTAGTACATGATCCACAACGACAGCCCCACCAGCAGCACGATGATCACCACCGTGAACACCAGCGCCACCAGGCTCCAGCGTTGTTCCCGTGCCGTGGTCAGGTGCAGGAAGAACAGCATGTGCACGAGAATCTGCACCACGGCGCAGACCAGCACCAGCAGAAAGGTGAGGTGGCGCGGCAGGCTCGGGTACATGGCCAGCCCGAAGGGCACGAGGGTGAGGATGGCGGCCAGCAGGAAACCCACGTTGTAGGAATGGTGGCTGCTCTGGCTGGCACCGGCACTGCTGTGGACCTGGCTTTCACTGGACATCAGATCACCCCGAACAGGTAGACGACGGTAAACACGCACACCCACACGATGTCGAGGAAGTGCCAGAACAGGCTCAGGCAGCTCAGGCGTGTGGAATTGACGCAGCACAGGCCGCGTTGCTGCACCTGGATCATCAGCAAGGCCATCCACACCAGGCCGACCAGCACATGCAGGCCATGGGTGCCAACCAGGGTGAAGAAGCCGGTCAGGAAGGCACTGCGCTGCGGGCCGGCGCCCTCGGCGATCAGGTGGTTGAATTCGTTGAGTTCCATGGCGATGAAGCCCAGGCCGAGCAGGAAGGTCACCCCCAGCCACTGCAGCACCCGGCGTTTGTCCTTGCGGTGGTTGGCCAGCATGGCGTAGCCGTAGCTGATGCTGCTGAACAGCAGCAGGAAGGTTTCGACCAGTACATACGGCAGCTCGAAAATGTCCGCTGCGCTCGGCCCGCCGGCCACCGCCTGGCCCAGCACGGCATAGGTGGCGAACAGCGTGGCGAACAGGATGCAGTCGGTCATCAGGTAGATCCAGAAGCCGAACAGGCTCAGGGAACCGGCATCCTCGTAGCCTTGCTCCTGCTGGTGGGCAGTTTCGTTCAGCACGATATGGGACATGACTCAGGCCTCCGCCAGCAGTTGACGCCGTTCGGTTTCCACGCGCTCGACTTCTTCGGCCGACACGTAGTACTCGGTGTGCTGGTCATAGCTGCGCACCACCAGCGTCGCCACGGTGGCCAGCAGGCTGGCGATGACCAGCCACCAGATGTGCCAGACCAGGGCAAAGCCCAGCACCGTGGAGAGTGCCCCCAGCACCACGCCGAGGCTGGTGTTGCAAGGCATGTGGATCTTGCGGAAATCCGCCTCCACCAGGGTCTTCACGCCTTTTTCCTTCATCCCCCAGTAGGCGTCGATACCATGTACCACGGGCTGCTCGGCGAAGTTGTAGAACGGCGGCGGCGAGGCGGTGGCCCATTCCAGGGTCCGGCCGTCCCACGGGTCGCCGGTGTGGTCGCGGTTTTCGTGGCGCTTGCGGATACTTACCACCAGTTGCATGACCTGGCAGGCCACACCGCACAGGATGATCAGCACGCCGAGCATCTCCAGCAGCAGCAAGGGCCGCCACTCCGGTACGTCGAAGTGGTTCAGGCGCCGGGTCATGCCCATGAAGCCAAGGAAGTAGGACGGCATGAAGGCGCAGTAGAAGCCGACCAGCCAGCACCAGAACGCAGCGCGGCCCAGCGGGTCGTAGAGCTTGAAGCCGAAGGCCTTGGGGAACCAGTAGGTGAGGCCGCACAGGTAGCCGAACACCGCGCCGCCAATGATCACGTTGTGGAAGTGCGCGATCAGGAACAGGCTGTTGTGCAGCAGGAAGTCGGCACCCGGCACGGCGAGCAGTACGCCGGTCATGCCGCCGATGCTGAAGGTGACGATGAAACCCACGGTCCACAACATCGGCGTTTCGAAGCGCACCCGCCCGCGGTACATGGTGAACAGCCAGGTGAAGATCTTCACCCCGGTCGGCACGGCGATGATCATGGTCATGATGCCGAAGAACGCGTTGACATTGGGCCCGGCGCCCATGGTGAAGAAGTGGTGCACCCAGACGATGAACGACAGCACGGTGATGACGATGGTCGCCCATACCAGCGAGTAGTAGCCGAACAGGCGCTTGCGGGAAAAGGTCGACGCCACTTCCGAGAAGATGCCGAAGGCCGGCAGGATCAGGATGTACACCTCCGGGTGGCCCCAGGCCCAGATGAGGTTGATGTACATCATCGGGTTGCCGCCCAGTTCGTTGGTGAAGAAGTGCATGCCCAGGTAGCGGTCCAGGGTGAGCATGAACAACGTCGCGGTGAGGATGGGGAAGGCCGCCAGGATCAGGATCGAGGTGCACAGCACGGTCCAGGTGAACACCGGCATGCGGAACAGGGTCATGCCGGTGGTGCGCATCTTGAGGATGGTGACGAAGAAGTTCAGGCCCGTGAGCAAGGTGCCGATGCCGGATATCTGCAATGACCAGATGTAGTAGTCCACGCCGACGCCCGGACTGTAGCCGATGCCGGACAATGGCGGGTAGGCGACCCAGCCGGTACGGGCGAACTCGCCGATGCCGAGGGAAATGTTGACCAGCAGGGCACCGGCAACGAACAGCCAGAAGCTGACCGCGTTGAGGAACGGATAGGCCACGTCGCGGGCGCCGATCTGCAACGGCACCACGATGTTCATCAGGCCGACCACGAACGGCATGGCCATGAAGAAGATCATGATCACCCCGTGGGCGGTGAAGATCTGGTCGTAGTGCTCCGGTGGCAGGTAGCCTGGCGAGCCGTCGGCAGCCATGGCCTGCTGGGTGCGCATCATCAGCGCGTCGGCGAAGCCGCGCAGCAGCATCACCAGGGCGACCACGATGTACATCACGCCGATGCGCTTGTGGTCGACCGAGGTGAACCATTCCTGCCACAGGTACGTCCACTTGCGCTTGTAGCTGATCGCGCCGATGCCGCCGATGCCGATCAGCCCGACCACCGCCAGCGTGTACATGATGATGGGCTCGCCGAAGGGGATGGCATCCCAGGTCAGTTTTCCGAACATGTGCGTTACTCCTTGCCGGGTTGCGCTGCATCAGCTTGTGGGTCGCTCAGGCGCCGTTCGACCTCGCGCGAGCGCTTGACACCCTGGTACTTGTCGATCAGTGACTGGAACAGGCCTGCGTCGACTACGGCGTAGTGCTCCACCGGGTGCGCGACACTGGGTTTGGCCAGCTGCGTGTAGCTGGCCTGGTCGAGGCGCCGCTGTGAACCACGGACCTTGGCCACCCAGGCGTCGAACCCGGCCGGGTCGAGGGCAAGGGCCTTGAAGTGCATGTCGGAGAAGCCCGGGCCGTTGTAGTTGGCGGCGATGCCGGTATAGCTGCCGGCATGGTTGGCGATCAGGTGCAGCTGCGTCTGCATGCCGGCCATGGCGTAGATCTGCCCGCCCAGGGCGGGGATGAAGAACGAGGTGATGGCACCGTCCGAAGTCACCCGGAAGTCCACTGGCGTGTCCACCGGCATGGCCAGCTCGTTGACCGAGGCAATGCCCAGCTCAGGGTAGACGAACAGCCACTTCCAGTCGGTGGCAATCACCTGCACCTTGATCGGGCGGGCGTCGGATTGCAGCGGGCGGTAGGGGTCCAGCGCATGGGTGGAGCGCCAGGTGACGATGCCGAGGACGATGATGATGACCAGCGGCACGCCCCAGACCACCAGCTCGATGGCCCGCGAGTGGCTCCACTCCGGTGTGTACCGCGCTTTGAGGTTGGAGGCCCGGTAATGCACCGAGAACACCAGCGCCATGACCATCACCGGCAGCACCACGATCAGCATCAACAGCGTGGCGAGAATGATCAGGTTGCGCTGCTCCAGGCCGACCTGGCCCTTGGGGTTGAACAGCACCATGTCGCACCCGGACAACTGCAGCGCGATGCCCCCCAGCACCAGCAGGCCGAGCAGCCTGGCGGCTTCCGTATATGCCTTTGCCATGTTCTAGTCCCGTATTGTGTTACCGAATGTTCAGGCTTGTTGAGTTAGAAGAAGGGCAGGCGGGGGAAGGTTGTATGGAATCTGCGCATTGGCGACGAGTGGCGGTGCAGTGGCCGTCGCGCGTTCAACCTGGCCGGCTGTCCGATGGTTCGGATTGTTTTGCAGCGGGCGGTTCAACCCGACGATCTACGGAGGACAACATCAACGAGGGCTGCCCCATGAAAAAGAGAGGCGAGACGTATCGCAACTGGTGCGATCCGATCCTGCACCATCAGGTCCACGAGGAAACCCTCGACGACGGCACCAGCCTGGAGGTGCAGACGCGCCTGTCACGCACCGGGGCAACCCAGCTGTTCATTGGGGTATATCTGGCCGATGGCACGGCCTTGTACGAACGGGCCTATGCCCGGCGACCCGGCGAAACCATGAGCCGGGCGCTGGTATGGGGGGTGGGGCGCGCCCGGCGAATGGCGGCCGAGGGCCGGGCGTCCAGTGTCGAGTCATTTGGCGGCTGAAACTCAACCGTCGGACTGTTCCTCGGGTGGCACCTGGCCTTCCGGCCAGTCGGGGGCTTCCTGTTCAGGTTCAGGCTTGGGAACAGGCTCGCCGGGATTGTGCGGCACATCGTCGACATACGGGTCGGGGTGGTTGGGGTCGATCATGGCGTATCTCCTTGCAGGTTGGTTACCTGGCTTAGGTCGCCCTGGTTCGTCAGCTGTTCAACTGGATGTCGCCAATGGAACGTCGCGCCTCAGGGGTGTTCCATTGAGGAAGCCCGCACCGGGGAACGATCAGGGAGTGGTAGGTAATGATTCATCTGGGTTGCGCAGGTTGGAGCCTGCCTCGCCAGTACGCCGATGCGTTTCCAGCGCCCGGCAGCCACCTGCAGCGCTACGCCACGGGCTTGAACGCGGTCGAGATCAACAGTTCGTTCTACCGGCCGCATCGGCCCGAAACCTATGCCCGCTGGGCAGCGTCGGTTACGGCGGATTTCCGCTTTGCCGTGAAGCTGCCGAAGCACATCACCCACGAGCTGCGCCTGCGCGGGGCCATGCCAGCGTTGGAAACGTTCCTTGCCCAGTGCGGCCAGTTGGGCGAGCACCTGGGCTGCCTGCTGGTGCAATTGCCCCCTTCGCTGGATTACGCCCGTGAAACCGCCTGGCCATTCTTTGCCGACTTGCGTGCCCGCTATACCGGGCCGGTGGCGTTGGAACCCAGGCACGTCAGCTGGCGGGCCGCACACACGATGCTGTCCGACCTGCAGATCGCCCAGGTGGCAGCCAGCCCGTCGCGCTTCGACACCGATGCCCAGCCAGGCGGCTGGCCCGGCCTGGTCTACTGGCGCCTGCATGGCGAACCGCGCATCTATCACAGCGCCTACGCCGATGCCTGTCTTCGACGCCTGGCCGAGCAGTTGCAGCGCAGCCGCGCCGCTGGCGTGCCGACCTGGTGCATCTTCGACAACACGGCCTCCGGTGCTGCAGTGGGGGACGCCTTGAGGATGCAGCGCTACCTGCGCTGAGCCAGACGAAGCGGGCGCTCAGCCCGCTTCCATGACAGTGTTCTTTTTCCAGCCACGCAGGTTCATCGCGCACAGGCAAACCTGCAGCATGATCAGGGCCCAGGCCTGGACTTGCCAGCCCCAGATCGCCCACAGCACGTTGCTGGCCATGAAACAGCAGAAACCCAGCTTGCGCCGGCCAGGGCGGCGCGAGCCAATGCACCAGGCGGCCAGCACAGTCAGGGCCATGGCGGGCCATTGCAACAAGTCGATCCAGTATTCCATCACACGCTTCCACGGCGCGCCTGCGCGCCCGGCGGGGCGCGCAGGCCGTTATCAGGCGGCCTTCTGCTCGCCCTTGAGCAGTTTCTTCTGGGCTTGCATGGCCTGGCCCATCTCTTCCAGCGCCTGGTTGCCCAGCAGCTTGCGCGCGGTCGGGAACAGCTCGCTTTCCTCTTCTTCGATATGGTGCTCCAGCAGCTCTTTCATGACCTTGACCCGGCCGGCGAACTCGAGGGTGCCGGTGTCGGTCTGCAGCAGGTCCGGCAGCACCAGGGAGTCGACGGCACGGTGCTCTTCCTTGGCCTCGTAGTACATCTTCGCCTCTTCCTTGCCACCGGCCTGCTTGATCGCCGGGTAGAGGATTTCCTCTTCGAGGGCAGTATGGATGGTCACCTCCTGCTTGATGCGTTCGAGCAGCTCGCTGCGTTTTTTCACCGCACGCTCGGTGGTGGAGGACAGCTCCTCCAGCAGCTTCTTCACCAGCTCATGGTCCTGGACCAGCAGATCGATTGCGTTCATGAATCACCTCTTCGGGCTCGGAAAAAAATCACGGTTGCCTTCGATGGAGTGAAGCGCTGGGCGCAAGGTTCAAAGCGGTTGATCAACGCACCGTGGCGCAGCGGCACGGGGGGCGATGACCAGCGAGTCAGAATAAATGAATCTTTTTGTCATTCGCGGGCTCAATTAGCCTGAATCAACGGAGGAGAGCCCAATGGCAGGACAGCAGTTGTTTGTGATCGAGTACGAGCTTCATGGGGAATTTCGGACGTTCATCATCCGTCAGGAACGCATGGACAATGCCGAAGCCTGGCACTGGGCAAGTTGCGATGCCGGCGTGGGGATCATCCCCAGGTTCGGCCAGCACAAGATCAAGAAGGTCAGCCGGCCGATGGCCGAGCGTTACGGGTTGGCCAATGTGCGTTGGCGAGCGTCGGGCCAGGGGCCTGAGTTCGTCGCACCGCCCATCGATGTGAAGAAGTTCTCGAGCGGGTCTTCCGGCGGGGCGTGAAGTGCTTTGCTGGCCATTGCGTGGTAAATCAGGGCCGCAGCTGCGGCCCTTGATCGGAGAGGAAGGTTTGTGGAGATTCTGCCGTTACTCAATGCCTTGTTGCTGGCCCGTGGCCCCGGCGGCCAGGAAGATGAGGTCCGGGCCGTAGCCCGGCAAGCGCTGGCCGCCTGTTGCGAGGAGGTGCATGACGACAGCGCCGGCAACGTTATCGGTGTCATCCGCTCGGCGGTCCCTGCCGACCCTGCAGCGGCGATACGGGTCATGGCCCACCTCGATGAAATCGCCATGATCGTCAAGAAGGTCAGGCCGGACGGCAACCTCGAGGTGCTGGCGCTTGGTGGCGCGCAGCCCATCAGTTTCGGCGTGTGCCCGGTCGACATCATGGCCGATCACAAGCTGCTTCCCGGTGTGCTGTCCTATGGTTCGATGCACAACAGTGGGCAGTCGGGGAGCGGACGTGACGTGTTGTCCGGCGCCGTGCAATGGAAGGATGTCTACGTGGTCACCCGTATGACCCCACAGGCGCTCGAGCAGGCCGGTGTGCGTCCGGGCACGCGAGTAGTGCTGAGCCAGCATTGGCGCCAGCCGTACCAGGTCGAGGACTGCATTGCCGCGCATTTTCTCGATGACCGCGCACCCCTGGCGGCGGTAATTCATTGCGCGCACCTGCTGCAACAGCGGCGCAGCGAGCTGCGCCAGGATGTCTGGTTCGTGCTGACCACCCATGAAGAAGAGTCCAACGCCGGCGCCATGTATGCCGCCTCCAGGCTGCCGGGCGACACGACCATTGCGGTGGAGGTCGGGCCGGTGCTGGATGAATACGGCACCCGCCTGTCAGCCGACCCGATCATCAATACCGGCGACCAGAAAGGCTACTACAGCCGCAGCGTGGTGCAGGCGCTGATGGCCGCCACGCGCAGGGCAGGGTACACGCCGCAGCCGGCCCTGCTGGTGGATTTCGCCTCGGACGCGAGCGCAGTGCTCAGCACCGGGACCGATGCCCGCGCCGGCTGCATCGCCATCCCGACCGAGAACACCCACGGTTTCGAGATGGTACTGCGGGAGGGCATCGGCGCCTGTGCCGCCAGTCTGCTGGAGTATGTGCTGCAACCGGATGGCGCGGTCACTCCTGCGCAATGATCGAGATCTTGCCGTTGCGTTCGACGATCGCGAACTTGATCTGCTCGACGCGTTCGAGGCCCTGGCTGTCGCGGGCCGACTCGAGGATGTCGTCTTCGGTCAGCCGTGCCCGGCGCATGCGCTGATGGAGGAAGCGCCCCTGTTCCACCACCAGGGTCGCATGGCCATCGAGCAGACGTGCCAGGCGCCGGGAATTGAGCTTGGCCAATGACAGGCCGACATCCAGCACGATCAGCGTGGCGATCACCAGCACGGCATTGATGAAGGAGAAGTCCTCGCCGAGCAATGCCTGCTGGGTCGCTTCGCCGATGATCAGCAGGAGGACGAAGTCGAAGGTGGTGAGGTCGGCCAGCGAGCGCCTGCCGGCCACGCGAAACAGCAACATCAGGGCGATGTACATGGCGGCGGCGCGCAGGATCGAATCCATGTCGTCGAGCTCCTAGGGGTAGAGGAAGGTGGCGAAATGCACGGCGCTGCTCGGCCCGGCCCTGACCACACCTTCGAGCCTGCCGACATGTTCGCTGCGCAAGGTCAGGTACAGGGTCGCGACGCCGTCTTCGCTGGTGCCAAGCTGCAGCTGCAGCGACTGGCCATGGGATCGTGACACTTGCGGCTCGGGCTGCATGGTTTCGATGCTGGCTTCGCGCAGCAGGCTGCCGCCGAGCACCACCACCACCGGCTCCCCTGGCTTTCCGCGTACCATGATGCGCAGGTTGTCGGTGGTGCCGCTGCGGCTGAGCCGCTGATATTCGACCTGCACGCGACCATCGTCACTGACCACCTGGGCGTCACTCAGCGGGCCGTTGCCAAACAGCCCGGCCAGGGCCAGCAGCACGATCACAACCAGCACGTACCAGCCCACCCGTTCGAAGCGCCACACGCGCTGCTGCATGCGCATGTCTTCCTCGACCGGGTGATGCCTTGAAACCAGCTCGTCGTCGCTCATGTACGTTGCCCTCAGGCGCGCTCGCCGCGCAACCAGCGCTGGTGGTAATGGGCCAGGTGCGACAAGCCATACAGCGCACCCTGGCGCATGACATCTGCCCGCTCGCCAAAAAAGCGCTGGGTACGCGTGAACACGGCCAGCGGTTCACCGGTGAATGCCCAGGCGAAACACAGGGTGCCAGGGGCGATGGCGTCCTGCGGCTCTGGCCCGGCGACACCGGTGCAGGCGATGGCCACCGTGGCATCGCTGTCTTTCAGGGCGCCCAGTGCCATCTCCCAGGCCACTGCTTCGCTGGTCAGGCCGTAGCGTTCGATGGTCTGTGGGTTGACGCCGAGCAGGCGTTTCTTGGCGCTGGGCGCGTATACCACGTAGCCGCTTTCCAGCACCTCACCGGTGCCGGGCACTGCCGCCAGCAGCGCAACCATGGCGCCGGCGGTGCAGGATTCTGCAGTGGTCAGCACCAGCTTGTGGGTTTTCAGGTAATCGATGGCCTCGAGTACGGGGTCGGTCGCCATGGCAGGTCACTCGTGCGTTGTTTTGTGGTGGACGTGTTTGCTGCACGGTTGGTTCAGTGCAGGTGAGCCGCCCATCAACGCGGGGTAAAGCCTGCTGAACTTTGCCCGGCCTGGTGGCTTCCTCTTAATAGGAGGGTGGTGGTGCGCAGCATGGCATCGCTGCCGGTCTAACCAGAGGAGAGGCGATCATGACCGAGCCTGTAACGTATTTCTGGATCGCCGTGGCGGCGATCATTCTGTTGGTCGACCTGTGGGCCATCGTCAGCGTGTTCCGTAGCGACAAGCGCGACGTAACCAAGGCCATGTGGGCACTGTTGTTGCTGGCCCTGCCGGTTGTCGGCCTGGCCATCTGGGGTGTGCTCGGGCCACGCGGCATCAAGCGCGGCAGTGGGCCATCTTCACCTGAACACAGCAAGGGATAGCACGGCGGGGCGGCAGTGCGGTCGTTGTGGGGAGGTGCTGCATGGCACCGGCTGCGCCGGTGTTCGCAGGTCAACCTGCCCCCACACGTGCCTTAGCCGATCAATGAACCCTGTGCAGTCCACGTCACTCTCACCTACCAGGAGTCACTGTGCCACGCATCATCACTCCCGCTACCCCCGAGCACGAAATCGACGAACACAACGCCCGCATGTTCGGCTCGCCAAAGGAGCGGCTGGATTTCTACCGCCATGAGATCCAGTATGAAACCAGCATCCTTGCCAATCGCACCGACGCCTACCTCGCGGCCCAGTCGTTTCTGGTCATTGCCTTCGTATCGTCGATGGGCAACCTGAACCAGAGTTGGGGCGAGATGTTCACCCTGATCGTGCCGCCGTTTCTCGCCTTGCTCGGGGTGCTCAGTTCTCTCAATGCCTGGCCGGGCATCCGGGCCGCCTACAAGATCATCGAGCACTGGCAACTGAAACAGAGCCACCTGCTGCGCAGCGAGCCGTTGATGGGCCTGGCCTATGATGAGTCGCCACTGTTCAGCGAGGCCGAAACCTCGCAGGCGGGGCACCGCAAGTCATTGCTGTTTTCGCTGCGCACACCGTGGATATTTCTGGTGTTCTGGATCGTGCTGGGTGGTTACGCGGTGTTCATTCAGCTGGCTTGAGGTGGTGTCCGCTCTGGGCGCAGGGGCCTTGGGCGAGAAGGCCCCGTACTGGCTCAGTTCCGGCTACGGCGCAGTGCGGCCAGTGCGCAGCCAGCCAACAGCAGCATGGCCGTAATAGCCAGCAAGCCAGGTTTGTCGGGCCGCTTGGGGCGCCCGCCCGGCAGGCTGCGCCGATCGCCCTCGGTTGCCCAGTCATCGATGGGGGTCAACTGCAGACGCGTGCCGTCGACCAGGGTCAAGGTGAGGTCCTTGATATCGCCGGCCGCACGGCCCGGAAACACCGGTTCGCCGGTGGCATCGAGCGCGTCGTAGATGAACCGTTGCCCTTCGAGCCAGCCGACGGCGGTCAGCAGTTCGGGCCCCAGGTAGTATTTGCCGTCAAGGAAGAAGCCGGGAAACTGATGCGCCCGCTCCAGGCTTTCCACACTGTACCGCTCGCCCGGCCGCATGCCGGTTACCGGATCGATCATGGCAGGCTCCCGGCGAATGCGTGGTCAGGCCCCAAAGTGCCGGCAGCAGCGCCCGGCACGAGGATGACCTTGCGGCAGTCGTCCTGCTTCTGGTCGAACATCCGATAGCCCAGGGCCGCTTCTTCCAGGGCCAGGCGATGGGTGACGATCAGCTCGGGCGACAGGCGCCCGGCCTCGATATGTTCGAGCAGTTCGGGTAGAAACTTCTGCACGTGGGTCTGGCCCATCTTGAAGGTCAGGCCCTTGTCGAAAGCATCGCCAAACATGAAGGCGTGGATGAAACCGGCGTACACCCCTGGCACGCTGACCACACCACCACGGCGCACGGCGGCGATGCTCTGGCGCAACGCCTTGCCACTGCTGCCCTCGAGCTTCAGCGTGGTCAGCACCGTTTCGGTGGTGCTGCCCTTGGCCTCGAAGCCGACCGCATCGATCACTGCATCCACGCCGCGCATGCCTGGGGTCAGGCGGATGATGCTGTCGGCCGGGTCGTCATCCTGCTCGAAGTTGATCGGTACCACGCCGTAGGCATCGCGGGCGAATGCCAGGCGGTAGTCGTTGTCATCGACCATGAAGATCGTCTGCGCGCCAAGCATGCGTGCGCAGGCCGCGCTCAGCAGGCCGACCGGGCCGGCACCATAGATGGCCACGGTCGAACCCTGGCCGACCTGGGCATTGGTCACGGCCTGCCAGGCCGTGGGCAGGATGTCCGAGAGGAACAGCACCTTGTCGTCGGGCAGGGCGGTGGGCACCTTGAACGGGCCGACGTTGGCCTTGGGCACCCGTACGAAATCGGCCTGGCCACCGGGTACGCCGCCGTACAGGTGGCTGTAGCCGAACAGCGCCGCACCTGGCGGGATGCTCTTCTTGTTGAGGATCGCGCCACGCCCGGTGTTGGTGGTTTCGCAAGCGGCGAACTGCTCGAGCTGGCAGAAGAAGCAGCTGCCACAGGCAATCACGAAGGGGATCACCACACGGTCGCCAACCTGCAGGTTGGTGACGCCGCGGCCGGTCTCCTCGACGATGCCCATGAACTCGTGGCCGAAGATATCGCCGGGCTCGGTCTGCGGAATCTTGCCGTGGTACAGGTGCAGGTCGGAGCCGCAGATAGCGGTGGCGGTGACCCGCAGGATGATGTCGTCCTCGTCCTGGATGGCCGGGTCAGGGACATTGTCGACCCGGACGTCCTGGGCCCCGTGGTATGTCAATGCTCTCATGGGTTCAGCTCCTGCAATGGCGGATGGTGTTGATGCTGCTCTATGCAGGGGAAGCCAGGGGGAGAGGGAAAGTTCAGGTGGAATCATTCAGTGGCGAACCCGGCGCCTCGGTGAACGCGTTCGAGTGAACCCTGTTCCGTCGTCAGGGCTCGACTGACAAACAGTGGAGGGCGGCCAACATGAATGCGCTTAGCGGGCAGATCAGCGTGGAGCAGCGCCGGCTCGAGGCGATCAACCGCTGGTTCAGCCTGTTCGACGATGTCGAGCGACGGCGTAACTGCCCCAGCAGCCATTACGACGAACTGCTCCGTCAGGCCGAAGAGATGAGCCGCCTCGGCCTGGTGTCCTGGGAGCAGTGTCGTGACCTGCGGCGGCTGGCAGACCGCGTGTTCCTCAAGTCCATTGCTGGCGCTGATTACCAGCGTCAATGAAGCCCGTGCGCCAATGCACGGAGCCTGGATTACAGGCGCGCGATTCATTGGCCGGGCAGGCAAATGTCACAGATCATCACGAGTGAACTCATCGACACATGGCTACGTCCCTCGAATGGGATGCCTGCAGAAATCCGGCATTTGTCCAACAATCCGCTTCGAGGACGTAATGATGGAAAAGACCGATCAAAGCTCGACCTCTCCGCCCGACCGCAACACGGACCACGTACATGCAATTGGCGAAGAAGCCGGGGCCTTGCTGGGTGAGGCCAGGCAGAAAGGCAGCGAGCAGCTGGAGCACTACCGCGACAGTGCCGCCGACCAGCTCGACTCCCTGCAGGAAGGCGCACGGTCGGCCGCAGCGGCCCTGGAAGGCAATGACAGCCTTGGCCTGTCGCGGTACCTGACCCAGGCGGCGGAGTGCATGGGTGACTTTGCCGAACAGGTGCGCCACGAAAGCGCCGAAAGCCTGTTGCAACGCGGTGCGCAGCTGGCGCGGAGCAACCCGGCCTTGTTCCTCGCCGGCAGCGTGGCTGTCGGCTTTGCCATTTCACGCTTCATGCGTGCCAGCGATACCCATGCGGGTACCTCTTCGGTAGCAGAGCATGGCTTCACCGAGCCGCAGCCGGCGCAGCCAGTCATGCCCGACCGGGGCAGTGACGTATCCACCCGTGAACCTTATACCCCGGTCGACCCGATCGGGCCCGGTGCCGGCACGCCGGTCAGTGGCAGCCCGTTCGAACGTGACCCGCTCAAAGGAGGCGAATGATGAACAAGGATCCTTTACACACTACCCCTGGGCTGCATGCAGCGGCTGACGACCCTGTCGGCATCGGTGGCTTGCTGCGTCAGCTGATGCGTGAGGTGCCTGAGCTGTTTACCAAGGAACTGGCCTTGGCCAAGGCCGAGCTGCAGCACAACCTGGCCACCCTGAAGGCTGGCACTGCAGCCGTGGCGGCTGGGGCGATCGTGATCCTGGCGGGGTTCATCATGCTGTTGCTGGCCGCGGTCTATGCGCTGGCCCTGGTGGTCCAGCCATGGCTGGCGGCGCTGATCGTGGGTGCGGTCACGCTGGTGGTCGGCTTCATCATGCTGCAGTCGGGGAAGAAGCAGTTCGAGCTTGGCCACCTGGCCCCTGACCGTACCTTGCATGCCATGCAACAGGACAAGGACACGCTGACGAGGAAACTGCCATGACCACTTCCTTCGAACACGAGGCGCACAAGGACCCGGAGCAACTCGAGCAGGAAATCAATGCCAAGCGCGAGCATATCAGCGATCTGGTCGATGCCCTGGAGCAGCGGCTGAGCCCGGGGCAGATGGTCGACCGGGTGCTGGCCTACGCCAAGGGCAATGGCGGTGAGTTCTTCACCAACCTGGGCACCACCCTGAAGAACAACCCCGTGCCGGCCACCCTGACCGTGCTGGGTCTGGCGTGGCTCGGGCTCAACCAGAACCGGCCATTCAACCCAGGGCCGGCGCACCATGGGCCAGGGCTTGGCGAAAAGCTTGGCGAGGCGGTGGATACCGTGAAGGGCGCCTTCGCCTCGGCAGGCGAAACGATGCACGACGCCAGCCAGAAAGTCCGCATGAAAGCGCATGACATGCGCGACCGCGCCAGTGAGCTGGGCAGCGGTGCGCGTGAATCGATGGGTGCATCCGCCGATACCCTGCGCGGCTCCGCGCACAAGGTTGGCGACCAGGCAACGGCACTGAAAGGCCAGTTCGACCATCTGCTGCAAGAGCAGCCCCTGGTGTTGGCTGCATTGGGCATTGCCCTGGGGGCTGCTTTGGGCGCGGCGTTACCGGGTACCCGCAAGGAGGATCAGCTCATGGGCGCCAGCAGTGATCGGCTGGCAGACACGCTCAAGAGCAAAGGCAGCGAGGTGAAGGCCACGGTCACGCAGACCCTTGCCCAGGGCGCCGACACACCGCCGGCCCAGCCGGGCCGCAGCGCCGAGGGCTCTGACCTGTCATCCGGGTTGGGCTTCAATCCCTGAGCCTGCTGCGTATCCCGTACCAGCCCCTTCGGCATGCGCTGAAGGGGCCGCTGCCAGGGTCAGGCTGCAGGCCTGACGACCGGCGGCTGGATCTCCCCCAGCTGCTCGCCAATGACGGCGAGCAACTGATCAAGCGCCCAGGGCTTGGGCAAAAATACAGCCCCCGTCGGAAGCGTAGTACTGGTCGCGTCGTGGTAACCGCTCATGACAACGATCCGGGTTGCTGGTTGGCGTTCATGGATCTCCTGCGCAAGCGCCAGCCCATTCAACAGGCCGGGCGTCCTGACATCGGTGAGCAAAAGTGAAAATGCCCGTTGCAGCGAGAGGCGCCGGCCGTCATCGGCGGTACCCACCGGGAACACCGTTGCGCCCATATCTTCCAGGGCACAGCTCAACAGGTCACGCAAGATGGGTTCATCCTCCACAAGCAGGATGGTTGGGCGAACAACGGATGACTCATAGGCATTCATGGCTTTTCTCAAGCATCGCGCACGCATGGGAAGGTGGGACGTCCAGGTCGGCTTGCATGTAACCCTGCAGGAGGTGGCAGTGCGCTATCACTGTGACAGCGCCGGGTTGGCGAAAATTCATTTCCCTCCAAAAGTTTTGCGCAGCGGGGCATGCCGGGCAGCGCCAGGCGCTGGCATTGCCCGGTCCTGGCCGCCGGTTCAGGCGCCGGGTTCCTGAGCCAGACGCTTGAGCAGTGCCCTGGCCGCGGCTTCGGATGACGCAGGGTTCTGGCCGGTGATCAGGTGGCCATCCTCGACCACATGGCTGGCCCAGTCCGCGGCCTTGGAATACTCGCCACCCTTGGCCTTGAGCATGTCTTCCACCAGGAACGGCACCACCTCGCTCAGCCCGACCGCCTGTTCTTCGCTGTTGGCGAAGCCGGTCACCCGCTTGCCCTTGACCACCGGGTGCCCGTCGGGTGCCTTCACGTCCTTCAGCACACCGGGTGCATGGCACACCGCCGCAATCGGTTTGTTCGAGGCATAGAACGCCTCGAGCAAGGTCCGCGAACTGGCGTCCTCGGCCAGGTCCCACAACGGTCCGTGCCCGCCGGGGTAGAACACCGCATCGAAATGGTAGGGGTCGATTTCCGCGAGCGGTACGCTGTCGGCCAGGGCCATTTGCCCCTCGGTGTCATGGGCGAAGCGCCGGGTTGCTTCGGTCTGGGCGTCGGCCTCGTCGCTCTTCGGGTCCAGCGGCGGCTGGCCGCCCTTGGGCGAGGCGAGGGTGACATCGGCACCGGCATCGATGAACACGTAGTAGGGCGCGGCGAACTCCTCGAGCCAGAAACCGGTTTTCCTGCCGGTGTTGCCCAACTGGTCATGCGAGGTCAGGACCATCAAAATGTTTTTCATGCAAGCATGTCCTCCGAACGTCAATGGGCAGTGCGCGGCTCGCCCTGCATTACTGTGGGAGGGTTGGCGCAGCAAAGCGTTCCATGACTTTCCCGGAACCGCAGCGCCCACGGCATTGCCGAATGTACCGTGAACGTCTGCCGGGGGTTGCAATGTCACGTCTTCCAATCATTGGGGTCACGGCCTGTTCCTACACGGTAGGCCCGCATGCGGTGCAACTGAATGACGACAAGAATGCGCGAGCGGTGGCCTGTGCGGCCAAAGGGTTGCCGGTGATCGTGCCGATGTTCCCGGAACTGCTCGACAGCGCCGAGATCATCGCGGGCCTGGACGGGTTGTTGTTCACCGGCTCGCCTTCGAACATCGAACCGCACCACTACGATGGGCCGCCCAGCCCACCCGGAACCCAGCACGACGCCGCACGTGACCACCTTGCGCTGCCGCTGTGGCGGGCAGCAGTCGCGGCGGGCTTGCCAGTGCTGGGCATTTGCCGGGGTTTTCAGGAAATGAACGTTGCCTTTGGCGGTACCCTGGTGCAACAGCTTCATCAAGCCGGTGCTGAACACGAGCCGCCCGCCAATGAGCCGGTCGAAGACCAGTACGCACCGGCCCACCGGCTGGCGGTCCGGCCCGGCGGCATGCTGCAACGGCTGGGGTTCCCCGAGGAGATCGAAGTGAATTCGGTGCACGGCCAGGGTATCGAGCGGGTTGGCCAGGGCCTGCGTATCGAAGCCGTGGCCGAGGACGGGCTGGTCGAGGCGCTATCGGTGGAAGGCAGCCGGGCGTTTGCACTGGGTGTGCAATGGCACCCGGAATGGCAGGTGCTGTTCTACCCGCAGTCCCTGGCGATTTTCCAGGCATTCGGCGCAGCGTGCCGGGCGCGAGCGGCACAGCGGCCGCGGTGAAGCGGGTAAAACTGAACATTGCCGCGCGAGCGCCCTCCAATGGCACGAGACCTGGAGGAATCGTCATGCAGCCAGAAACCGAAGGACTTGAACAGCAGGGGCCGGGCAAGGTCCCGTTCATCAACGACCCACTCAAGCCCACCTCACCACCGCTGAACGATGCCGATGCCACGGACGCAGCCGAGTCCGAGCAGGACATCGACGACGACGGCGAGGCACTTTGAACAGGAGCAGCGCGATGGACACTTACCATGTGAGCCCGGCGGGTGAAGGCTGGGAGCTCAGGAAGACGGGGGCCGACCGCGCTTCCCGGCGCAGTGCGAGCAAAGCCGAAATGCTGGGTCTGCTGCCGGATTACTTCGCCGGCAAGACTGCCTCGGTAAAGATCCACAAGGCCGACGGCAGCATTGAAGAAGAGCGTACCTATCCGCGCGCAGCCGACCCGAGGCGCACCGAGGGCTGATCTTGCGTTGGCCGTGGTGCACGGGTGATCGGCATGCATGAGAAGGTGAGCACACCCCGGCAGACCGCAGCTTTTCTGGCCCTGGCCACGCTGATGGTGCTGGCCTCCGGGCTGGCGCCGCTGGACCGGGCAGACTGGCTGATGGAAAACGTGCTGCCGGTAGCGTTGTTACTGACCCTGGCGTTGACCGGTCGCCGCTGGCGGTTTTCCCCGCCTGCCTATCTGGCCATCGTCATGCTGTTGGCGATTCATGAACTGGGGGCGCATTTCACGTATGCCAAGGTGCCTTATGACGCCTGGCTGGATGCGCTCACCGGCCATTCGCTGAATACCGCGATGGGCTGGCAACGCAACCAGTATGATCGCCTGGTACATCTGAGTTACGGCCTGTTGTTCGTCTGGCCGCTCAGGGAACTGCTGCAACGCCAGGCACGCCTGGACGGCGCCTGGCTGGCGGTGTGCGCGGTGGCGATGGTACTGGCGACGTCGGCCTTGTATGAACTGTTCGAATGGGTAGGTGGCCAGTACCTGGGCGACGACCGCGCGCAAGCCTTCCTGGCCACCCAGAAAGACCCTTGGGACGCGCAGAAGGACATGGCCCTGGCGTTGGCAGGCGCATGCGCATGCCTGCTCATCCAGCAGTTGGCAGCGCACAATCGGCCCGGGCCACCTGCCTAGGTTGGCGAAAGCGAAACGGGTGTTTATTCGCGATTATTTCTCATTTACACTTGACGCCTCTCTTCGCAGCCTAGCGCTCCTGCAGGATGTATCGTGTCGTTCGAGCCCGCCAAACCGACGCTGCTGTCTACCCTGGTACGTCACTACGACGAACTGGTGGACCACATTCGCCGACGCTTCGGCGACCGGGGCATGGCACGCGACGTGGTGCACGACGTGTGCGTGCAGCTGCTCGAGCGCGGCGAAAAAGACCACGTTCGGGCGCCAATGGCGTTGCTGCGCAAGATCTCCAGCGACACCGCTGTCAGTCGCTACCGCAGCGAGCGTCGCCGCGGCGCCTGGGTACAGGCGTTCGCCGAGCTGCCAGAGGCGGCTTGCCCGGCGCCGACGCCAGCCAACCGGTATGATGCCGAGCGCGAATTCCAGTTGCTGGCCACTGCCATCGCAAGCCTTCCGCCTCGCTGCCAGGCGGTTTTCATCATGCACAAGGTTCACCAGATGCCCCAGGCCGAAGTAGCCGAACACCTTGGTATTTCCATCAAGACCGTAGAGAAGCACCTGCGCCTGGGCGTGGCGGCCTGCAGGGAACGGCTTGGGCGGGACGAGGTGCCTGCATGAGCGACACGCCCGAACCGGCGCCACTGGACGATGCCCTGGGGCGACATCGTGATCAGCTCAAGCAGCTGTTCCCGGTGCCGCCTTCCAGGCCCGCACGTTCGAAACCGGCAAGATCGGCAGACATCGTACTAGCGGTAGCGCTTGCCTTTGCGGCCCTGGCCTGGTGGAACCCCGTGTACAAGACCGAGCAGTTCGCCACCGCCATTGGCGAGCGACGCACTGTGCTGCTGGGTGACGGCAGCCAGCTGCTGCTCGACAGCGGCACCCGTGTCGATGTCCGCT
This sequence comes from Pseudomonas sp. Marseille-Q3773, assembly GCF_916618955.1. Lineage (NCBI taxonomy): Bacteria > Pseudomonadati > Pseudomonadota > Gammaproteobacteria > Pseudomonadales > Pseudomonadaceae > Pseudomonas > Pseudomonas sp. Marseille-Q3773. The sequence continues at coordinate 2,017,300 of NZ_OU745390.1, read as the reverse complement.
GGCGGCTGCGCAGCCGCGAAGCCGGCCTGCACGCCGGGCAGGTCCTGTTCGATGTGTCCTCGGCGCTGTACCGCCCGTTCGTGGTATCGGCGGGGCCGGCGCAAGTCGAGGTGCTTGGCACGCTGTTCAATGTGCGCCGTCTGGATGACGACAAGGTGCGTGTGACCCTGGCGCGCGGGCGCGTGCAGGTCGCCGCTGCAGGGCATGCGCCTGTCAGCCTCAGGCCAGGGCAGCAGGTCGATGCGATTGGCGGGCAACTGCAGCCGGTGGCCAAGGCCGACGTCGCCAGGGCGATGGCCTGGAAGGAGGACCGCATCGTGTTCGAGCAGACGCCGCTGGATGAAGCGGTTTCCCTGTTGCGCCACTATCGCAAGGCAGCCATTCGCCTGGACGACCCAAGCCTGGCCGCGCTCAAGCTGAACGGGGTGTTCGACGCGCACAATGTCGACCGGCTGCTGGAGCTGTTACCCAGCATCCTGCCCGTTGCCGTGCAACAGCAGGCGGATGGCAGCGTGCAGATCCGGCGCAAACCGCTGCAAAAATAATTCTCAGGCGCAGGTAGGGTTTCTCGATGCCCGTGGCGGCTACTGAAAAAGCCCAGCCACAAAGGAATTCGAGAAGTGCATTTTCCGCTCCGCAGTCGTCAACTCCGCCTGTCACTGCTGGCCAGCAGCTTGCTTGTCGCCATCTCGGCCGAAGGCCGCGAAAGGGTCAACGTCGATCTGCCTGCTGCCCCGTTGGGTGAGGCCATCAACGCCCTGGCGCAGCAGTCTTCGGTACAGATCCTGTTCGCCAGCGACCTCGGCGCAGGTCGCCAGTCCCCGGCGCTGAAGGGCCGCTTCAGCGCCGAGGAAGCACTTCAGACACTCCTCGAGGGCAGCGGTTTGCAGGCCGAGGCCAAGGATGAACGCACCTTCGTCGTCGTTGCGCAGGGGGTATCCACAGCTGTGCCGGCAGCCCCGAGCGCGCCGGTGGAAATGGCGCAGATGGAGATCACGGCATCGCGTACCAGCAGCAGCCTGGTCTCGGCGACGCGGCAGTCTACTGTTATCGAGCACGAGCAACTGCAGGCGCTGCGCCAGGGCTCGGAGAGCCTGGCCACGGTACTGGCCAAGGCGGTGCCGGGCATGTCCGACTCCAGCCGCACCGTCACCGAGTACGGGCAGACCTTGCGCGGGCGCAGCCTGTTGGTCATGGTCGACGGAGTGCCGCTCAATACCAACCGCGACTCGTCGCGCAACCTGGCCAACATCGACCCGGCACTGATCGAGCGGGTCGAAGTCATCCGTGGCAGCAGCGCCATCTATGGCAGCGGAGCCACTGGCGGGATCATCGCCATCACCACCCGGCCTGCCGGTGGCGACAACCGCGCCGAAACCAGCCTCAGCGCCACCTCGCCGTTGACCCGCCTGGGCAGTGATGGCCTGGGCGGGCAATTCCAGCAGTACTTCGCAGGCTCGCAGGGCGCGGTGGACTATGCCTTCGATTTCGGTACCCGGCATATCGGTGCTTCGTACGATGCGCACGGCGAGCGCATCGCCCCGGAGCCCAGCCAGGGCGACCTGTTCGATTCGAATATCTACAACGTTGGCGGCAAGCTGGGGCTGCACCTCGACGAGAACCAGCGTATCCAGCTGGCGGCCAGCCACTACGAGGCACGCCAGGATACCGATTACGCCACCGACCCCAGCGTCGCCAGGTACCCGGCCGGTTCGCTGCCGGCCAACGCGCTCAAGGGCCTGGACCTGGACGAGCAGAACCATATCCGCAACACCCTGTTGAACCTGGAATACGAGCACCTCGACATCCTCGGCAGCAAGCTGTCTGCCCAGCTCTACTACCGCGACTACTTCACCCGCTTCACGCCCTTCGATGCCCGCGCCGTTGCCACGCGGGGCGGCAACGTCGACCAGATCATGCAGAACAGCGAAGTGTTCGGCAGCCGCCTGACCTTGCGCACGCCGCTCGGCGACAGCGGCAATACCGAACTGGTGTGGGGCGGCGACTACAACCAGGAGCGCAGCGACATGCCGATCGATGTGTTCGACCCGGCAGCCTACGATGCCAGTGGCGGCCTGGTCTTCGACAAGACCGGCCGGCTCACCTACATGCCACCGCTCAAGACCCGCAGCGCCGGTGCGTTCGCCCAGTTGCAGCATCGCTTCGACGAGCACTGGTCGGTGGACGGCGGCTTGCGCTATGAGTACTCCACTGCCGAATTCGATGATTTCGTGCCGTTGTCCGAATCCAGGGCGGCTTCGCCGGTGGCGGTGGAGGGCGGCAAGATCCATTACGATGCACTGCTGTCGAACCTCGGCATCGTCTACTCGCCGGTGCTCGGCCAGGAGCTCTACGCTTCTTTCAGCCAGGGCTTCCAGCTGCCTGACGTGGGCATCCAGTTGCGCAATGCACGGCGTGGCTTCGACCTCGGCGCCTCGAACCTGGAGCCGGTCAAGACCAACAACTATGAACTCGGCTGGCGCGGTGAGCTGGGCGCCAATACGCTCGGTACCCTGGCGCTGTTCTACACCACCTCCAAGCTGGGCGACGTGCAGAGCTTCAACAATGGCCTGATTCTCACCCGCACCAAGGAGCGTATCTACGGTGTCGAAGCCAGCGCCGACTGGCTGTCGGACGATGCGGTGTGGGGGGCCGGCGGCAGTGCCAGCTGGATGCGCGGGCGCGAGAAGCCGGACGGCAAAGGCTGGCAGGACATGACCGGCTACCGGGTGCCGCCGCTGAAGTTGACCGCCTATGTGCAGTACAAGCCGACCCTGGACTGGAGCAACCGCCTGCAAGCCACGTTCTTCGACGGCAAGGACTACAGGCTCGATGGGCTGGACAGCTTTGGCCGGCACCAGGTGAGCAGCTATACCACCGTCGACCTGATCAGCCAGTACCAGGTGTCTGCTGACGACAAGGTCAGCGTCGGCATCCAGAACCTGTTCAACCGGGACTACTACCCGCTCTACAGCCAGTTGTTGCGCAACAACAACAATACCAGCCACTTGCCAGCCCCAGGCGCGGTGGTGACCGCCAGCTATACGCACAACTGGTGACGCTGCCCGTCGGGCACTGGCAGTTGGGGACCGATGGTAGTCGCGCTGTATAGTTATTCGGCTATACCTGTACAATAAGTTTATTTTGTATAGTATTTGAGTCGAAGCGATGGCGACATCTACCGTAGCGCGTTGGGCAGGGCTGGCCCTGCTGCTCCTGCTCGCCGGGCCGGCCCCAGCCGACTGGCGTTCGGCCATTCCCGCTGCGCAGCTGTCCGGCAGCGGTGAGTTCACCTGGTTCGGGCTGCGCCTGTACACGGCCCGGCTCTGGTCCGGCGGGCCTGTACAAGGTTGGCAGCAGCCGTTCGCGCTGGAACTGCGCTACCACGTCGAACTGTCCCGCGACACTCTGGTACAGGCCAGCCTGAAGGAAATGCGCAGGCTCGGCGCCGCGCCGCAACAACTGGCGGTGTGGCGCGGCTTGATGGAAGCGGCCTTCGTCGATGTGGGCCCAGGGCAACGGATCACCGGGGTGTATCTGCCAGGGGTGGGCTGCCGCTTCTATGTGGATGAGCAGTTGCGCCGCGAAATCAGCGATATCGCCTTCGCCAAGGCTTTTTTTGCCATCTGGCTGGGCGAGGGTGCCAGGGACCAGCAATTGCGCGCCCGCCTGCTGGGCCGTCAACCATGGGGATGAACATGTACAAGGTGCTGCTGATGACCGCCTGCCTGCTCATGGCCAGCTGCGGCAATGTCGACGTGGATCACTACGCCCGGGAAACGCCAACCTTCGACCTGGCGGCCTTCTTCTCCCGGCCGGTACAAGCCTGGGGCATGTTCCAGAAGCGTTCCGGCGAAGTGGTGAAACGCTTTCATGTGCGCATCGACAGCCGACGCGACGGTGAGCGGCTGATCCTGGACGAGCACTTCACCTATAGCGATGGCACCCGACAGCAGCGCACCTGGACCTTGGTGCCGGACGGCCGCGGCCAGTGGAAGGGCACCGCGGGCGATGTGATCGGCGAGGCTCGCGGGCAGCTGGCGGGCAACGCGTTGCGCTGGCGCTACCGCCTGGACCTGCCGGTTGACGGCAGGCACTGGGAAGTGGAACTGGACGACTGGATGTACCTGATGGATGAAGACACGCTGATCAACCGCTCCAGCATGCGCAAGCTGGGCGTGGAAATTGGCCAGGTTACCTTGTTCTTTCGCCGCATGCCGGAGGTCACACCATGAACCTGCACCGCCTTACCGAGCTGGCCGCCGCCGGCGCCGTCAACGAGCTCGAACTGCTGTCGCTGGAGGGCGGTTTCTACGTGCTGCGCGCCCTGACTGGCGCCGGCCCGGTGACCTTGAGCGATGAGCACGGGCAGGCCACGCGCCTGCGTTCGACAACCGAGGTACGCCAGCTGCTGGCTGGCTGGCCGGCTGTGCCCTGCATGCTGGTGCAGCAAGTGGTGCATGACGAAATGTGTGGCCAGCGCGACGGCCCCATTGCACCGCTGCGGGTGCCCGTGTCGCTGGGTACGCAATGGTAGCGCGCCCGCCACGCCTGGGCCTGGTGCTGGGCGACCAGCTATCGTTCGACCTGGCCAGCCTGGCAGCGCTGGACCCGGCCCGCGACACGCTGCTGATGGCCGAGGTGCACGACGAGGCTACCTACGTGCCGCACCATCCGCAGAAGATCGTGTTGATTTTCAGTGCCATGCGCCACTTTGCCCAGGCCCTGCGCGAGCAGGGCTGGCGGGTGCAGTACGTCGAGCTGGAGGCGCCCGGCAATAGCGGCTGTATCGCCGGCGAACTGCGCCGCTGGCAGCAGACGCTGGGCTGCGCCGAGATCCACCTGACCGAATGCGGCGAGTGGCGGCTGGAACAGGCCTTGCGCGAGGCGGGGCTGCCGCTGGTATGGCACCCGGACACGCGTTTCCTGTGCTCGCGTGATGCTTTCGCCCGCTGGGCGCAGGGGCGCATGCAGCTGCGCATGGAGCATTTCTACCGCGGCATGCGCAAACGCTGCGGGCTGTTGCTGGAGGCCGATGGCGGCCCTGCCGGCGGTGCCTGGAACTTCGACAGCGACAACCGCAAGGCCCTGCCTCGTGGGCTGCGCGGGCCCTTTGCGCTGCAGTTTGCCGTGGATGACATAACCGCAGCTGTGATCAGTCTGGTAAGCCGGCGTTTCACAGATCACTACGGTGCACTCGAAGGGTTTTCCTACCCCGTCACCCATGCCGAGGCCGAACAGCTGTGGCAACACTTCCTGGACTTCGGCCTGGCGGCGTTCGGCGATTACCAGGACGCCATGGCCGAAGGCGAGCCGTACCTGTTCCATGCGCGTATCAGCGCCGCCCTGAACATCGGCCTGCTGGACGTGCGCCGCCTGTGCCAGGACGTGGAGCAGGCCTGGCGCGACGGCCGGGTGCCGCTCAATGCCGCCGAAGGCTTCATCCGCCAGCTGATCGGCTGGCGCGAGTACGTCCACGGTATCTACTGGCTGCGCATGCCTGAATATGCAGCGCTCAACCACTTGGGTAACCAGCGCGCGCTGCCCGAGTTCTACTGGACCGGACGCACGCGCATGCGCTGCATGGCGCAAGCCATCGGCCAGACCCTGCGCCTGGGATACGCCCACCATATCCAGCGGCTGATGGTGACCGGCAACTTCGCCTTGCTCGCCGGGGTACTGCCCGCAGCTATCTGCGAATGGTACCTGGCGGTGTACCTGGATGCGTTCGACTGGGTGGAACTGCCCAATACCCTCGGTATGGTCATGCACGCCGACGGGGGTTTTCTCGGCTCCAAACCGTACTGCGCCAGTGGCCGTTATATCCAGCGCATGTCCGATCATTGCAAGGCTTGCGCCTACAACGTCAAGCAGGTGACGGAAGCGCAGGCCTGCCCGTTCAACGCGCTGTACTGGCATTTCCTGATCCGTCATCGCCGGCAGTTGGCCGGCAACCCGCGGCTGCAGCTGGTGTACCGCAGCCTTGACGGTATGCCGGCGGCGCGCCGGGAAGCGGTGTGGGCGCGTGGCGAGCAGTTGCTGGCGCAGCTCGATGCCGGGGCATCGCTGTGAAGAAGCAGCACCTGCCGAGCAAGCTCTGCGTGGTATGCAACCGGCCATTCAGCTGGCGCAAGCGCTGGGCGCGGTGCTGGGAGCAGGTGCGCTACTGTTCGCAGCGCTGCCGGCGTTCAGCGCCACGTGGCAAGGCGCAATAGCAAGGGCAGGGCCAGTGCCCAGACTGCTGCCAGCAGCGTAGCGGTGGCTAGCGTACCCAGCGGTAGCTCGACCTGGGCCAGCCTGGCCCCGGCCACATAGGCCAGCGGGCCACCTGCCGCGCCGAACAGGGCAGCGCGCCAAGTGTGCCGGCCCAGCCATGCCAGGCTGTGGCGCAGGCCACAGCACAGCACGCTCCACAGCAATGCCAGCCACAGTGGCAGCGGCCAGCTGTCGAAGCGAAACACCCCAAGCATGCCCAACAGGCTGTCGAGCACGCAGCCGGCGAGGGTGCAGCGCAACACCGCGTGCAACTCGCCCTGGCGGTCCGGGCAGCAGCCGAAGTGCCAGGCCAGGCCGATGGGGACCAGCCAAAGCAACCAGGGCTGATGGGCCCCGTACACACATAGCCACCAGCCTGCCTGCAGCCACACGGCGTTGGCCAGCAGCCCGCACCTGGTCATGCTCAACGCTCGGGCAGCGGGGCGCGCAGGGCCTTCGGCGCGGCCAGCAGCAGTTGCGCCACGCCGATCGCACGCTCCTCGAAACCGCCCTGGCAATAACACAGGTAGAACTCCCACAGGCGCTGGAACGCGTCGTCATAGCCCAGCGCACTCAGGGCGTTGCGGGACTGGCGCAGGTTGTCGTGCCAATGCCGTAGCGTGCGTGCATAGTCCAGGCCGAAATCCTGCAGGTGCACCAGGTTCAGCGGCGTGTGCCGGGTGGCGTTGTGCAGCAGCACGGTCAACGAGGGCAAGGCACCGCCGGGGAAAATGTAGCGCTGGATGAAGTCCACCGAGCGGCGGGCCTGGTGGTAGCGTTGATCGCGGATGGTGATGGCCTGCAGCAGCATCAGGCCGTCCGGCTTGAGCAGCCGGGCACATTGGCTGAAGTAGTCGGGCAGGTAGCGGTGGCCGACGGCCTCGATCATTTCGATCGACACCAGCTTGTCGAAGGTGCCGCGCAGGTCGCGGTAGTCTTCGCGCAGCACGGTCACGCGCTGCGCCAGGCCCAGCGCCTCCACGCGCTGGCAGGTATATGCATACTGGGCTTCCGAAAGCGTCGTGGTGGTCACCCGGCAGCCATGCCGGGTGGCGGCATGAATGGCCAGGCTGCCCCAGCCACAACCGATCTCGAGCAGGTGATCGCCGGGGTGCAGGCGGAGCTTCTGGCAGATGTGCTCCAGCTTGTTCAGCTGGGCCTGTTCGAGGCTTTGCCCGTCGTGCTCGAACATCGCTGCCGAGTACATCATGGTCGGGTCGAGCAGCTGTTCGAACAGAGCGTTGCCCAGGTCGTAATGCGCCAGGATATTGCGCTTGGCCCCGCGTCGGCTGTTGCGGTTCAACCAATGCAGCAGCCGCAGCGCCGGCCGCCCCAGGCGGGCCAGCCCGCTTTCCATGGCGTCGAGGACCTCGAGGTTGGCCACGAACAGGCGCGTCACGGCGGCCAGGTCAGGGCTGCGCCAGTAGCCGTGGATGTATGCCTCGCCGGCACCGATCGAGCCGTTGCAGGCGATCAGGCGCCAGGCTTTGTCGTCGACAATTTCCAGTTCGGCCTGCAGGGGGCTGTCGGCGTTGCCGAAACACCACTGCTGGCCACCGTGGCTCACCCGCAGGTAGCCGTGGCGCAGCTTGCCGAGCTGAGCGAGCACCAGGCCGCCCAGCCACGGGACCTGTCCGGCGGACTTGCTAACGCTCACGCTGGGATTGTGCATGCTCAGTATCCTCACAAGGTTGGCCGACCGCCAGGTTGCCCTGGCTGGCAGCGTGGTCATGGACAGGGGTCCGCTGGAACAGCAGGCGCAATGCCTGCCAGTAGATGGCCGACAAGGTACGCAGGCTCATCCACGGGAATGCCAGGATGTGCCGGTGCAACGCCCGGCTATCGAGTGGCTGCCGTTGCAGCGCCAGGTCGGCCTCGAACACCTTGCGCCCGGCGTGCCAGTTCTCCATGTGCAGGCGCACCTGTTCGGCATCCAGGTGGAAGCGCAGGCGGTAGTCCATGGCCAGCGGCATGAACGGTGATACATGGAAGGCCTTGGCCATGCGGTAGGGCCGGTCGAGGCCAGCCTGCACCGGCAGTACGTAATGGAAGCGTTCGCGCCAGGGTGTGTTGCGCACTTCCAGCAGGATGGCCACCAGGTGTGCCTCGGCATCGTGGCAGAAGTAGAAACTCACCGGGTTGAACGACAGCCCCCAGCAGCGCAGCTGTGTCAGCAGGCGAACCGGGCCGGTCGGTGCCTGCCCGGTGGCCTGGCCGACCAGGTAGCGGGCGGCATCGGCCAGGCTCAGCCCCTGGTGGGTCAAGCCTGGCAGGTAATCGGTCTCGCGCCAGCACAGCGGGGCCAGGCGCCAGCGCCCGAGCCAGGGCGAGAGGGCCGGCAGCCTGGCGCTGTCGTCGAGGTCGAGGTCGAACATGCCGATGCGGTAGCGAAACGCATGCGCGCGTGGCAGCAGCCGGCGATGGCTGACCCAGCCTTGGCAAAGCCTGCTGTTCACAGTGTTTCTCCGAACCGTTCGGCGACGTTCAAGGCGCTTGCCACGCCGTCTTCGTGGAAGCCGTTGCCCCAGTAGGCGCCACAGTAGTAGCTGTGCAGATGGCCCTGCAGCTCGGCGTGGCGTGCTTGTGCCGCGGTCGCCGCCAGGCTGTATTGCGGGTGGGCATACTGGAAGCGGGCAAGGATCTGCATGGGGTCTATCAGCGCGGTCTGGTTAAGGCTGACGCAGAAGGTTTCAGGCGCCTGCAGGCCTTGCAGGATGTTCATGTTGTAGGTCAGCGCCGCCGGCGCCTGGGCGGGCCCGCCCAGGCGATAGTTCCAGCTGGCCCAGGCTGCCTTGACGGGCGGCAACAGGCGAGTGTCGGTGTGCAGCACCACGTCGTTGCTGGCATAGCGGATGGCCGAGAGCACCTTGCGCTCGAGGATGCTGGGTGCTTCCAGCAACGCCAGCGCCTGGTCGCTGTGGCAGGCGAACACGACACTGTCGAAGCGCTCGGTGCCGGCGGCACTGTGCAGGGTGACCCCACCGTCGTCGCGTACCACCCGGTGGACCTTGCACGCCAGGCGTAGCTGGTCGGCGAAGGGTTTGCACAGCGGTTCCAGGTAACTGCGCGAGCCCCCCTGGATCACCCGCCACTGCGGGCGCTGGTTGACCGACAGCAAACCATGGTTGCGGCAGAACCGTACGAAAAACGCCAGCGGAAAAGCGAGCATGTCGGCGCGCGACATCGACCAGATCGCTGAGCCCATGGGGATGATGTAGTGGTCGATGAAGCGCTGGCCATAGCCCCCGGCGCGCAGGTACTCGCCGAGGGTGGTGCAGGCCTGCTGGCGCTGGCTGTCGAGGTCGGCCAGTGCTTCGCGGTTGAAGCGCAGGATATCCCTCAGCATGCCCCAGAAGCCCACCGACAGCAGGTTGCGCCGTTGCGCGAACAAGGTTTTCAGGCTGTGCCCGTTGTAAGCCAGGCCGCTCGCCGGGTCATGCACCGAGAAGCTCATTTCGGTTGGCTGCGAGGCGACCCCGAGCCGGTCGAGCAGGCGGATGAACTGCGGGTAGGTCCAGTCATTGAAGACGATGAAACCGGTGTCGATGGCATAGGTTCTACCGCCACAGCTGACATCCACCGTGTGGGTATGCCCGCCGATCCAGCTGTCGGCCTCGAACACCGTGACCTGATGCCGACGCGACAGCAGGTAGGCGCAGGTCAGGCCGGAAATGCCGCTGCCAATGATCGCGATACGCATGGGCTTCACCCTTCCTGCCTGCGTGCCAGGCGCAGCCCGATGGCCAGGCGCAGGCGCGCCGGCAACCCGCCGAGCAGCCGCAGCACCAGGATGAAACCGCGCGGGAAGCTGATTTCCAGTGGCCGCTGCGGCAGGCGGCTGACGATGTAGCCTGCGGCACGGGCGGCCGTCCACAATTGCGGCATCGGGAAATCGTTGCGTCGGGTCAGCGGCGTATCGACGAACCCCGGGCTGACCAGGGTGACGTCGACGCCTTCACTGCGCAGGTCGATACGCAGGGACTCCACCAGGTAGCGCAAGGCTGCCTTGGACGCACCGTAGGCGCCGGCCCGGGGCAGGGCCAGCCAGGTGACCGAGCTGCCCACCACCACCAGGTGGGGGCGACGGCCGGCGCGCAGCAGGGGCAGGGCGGCCGCCAGGCACTGGCTGGTACCCAGCAGGTTGGTGCGCAGCACCCGCTCGACCAGCGCCGGGTCGAAGTGCCCCGGCTCCAGGTATTCGCAGGTGCCGGCATTGAGGATGGCCATGTCGAGGCCGCCCCAGGCCTGCCTGATGCGGGCGGCGATCTGCTCGACCTGGTGCGGGTCGTCGAGATCGCCGACGGCCAGCAGTACCTGGTCGGGGAAGCGTTGCGCCAACGGCGCCAGGCGCTCGGCGTGTCGCCCGCCCACGGCCACCTGGTGGCCCTGTTCGAGCAGTTGCTCGGCAAGCGCGGCGCCGATACCGCTGCTTGCGCCGGTCAACCAGCAGCGGGTCATGCCAGCCGCCCTTTGAGCCAGCGAACTGCGCCGCCGAGGACCGGGACGTGTTCATACAACAGCGCGCCGGCGTCGAAGTAGTCCTGGTGGCTGAACACCCGCTCGCGCCATTGCAGGAAGCTGCAACCTTGCAGGCTGACCGGCTCGCCGCCTTTCAGCCGCGGGTGACAGAAGCGCAAGTGCCAGCGCAGGTAGCCCTGGCCTGGCCGTACCTCGTCGTAGCCGGCGAAGCTGTAGCTGATATCGCGCGCGTTGGCGTACAGCTGGCCGAAATAGGCGTGCAACGCTTCGAGCCCCTCGATATGGTGCAGGGGATCGCGGAAGGTGACCGAGTCGTCATATAACTCGCCGAGAAGGTGCAGATTGTCGCGCTGAAGGCAGGCGAACCGCTCGGCGAACCGCTGAAGGTAGACGGACATGTGCAGCTCCAGTTAAATCTGTACAAGTCACATAACTTGTACAGGTATGACTGAAGCCTATGGCGAAAATTGTACAAGCGCAACGGTCTTGTACAATTATTTCTTCAGGATTTCTGTACGGCGAGCTGCCGACGCAATTCCGCGACTTCCGCCTCCAGCTCACGTACCCGCTGCTCGGCCTGCACTTGCGCCGTGACATCACGCTGGATGCCGATGTAATACGTGAGTTCATCGGCGTCGTTGTGCACCGGGGTGATGGACAGCTCGTTCCAGAACAGGCTGCCGTCCTTGCGATAATTGCGTAGCACCTGGCAGCAAGGGCGGCCCTCACGGATCGCTTCGCGAATGCGTTCCAGCGCCACCTGGTCGTGGTCATCGCCTTGGAGAAAGCGGCAATCCTGGTACAGGATGTCATCGCTGCGATAACCGGTCAGGCGTTCGAACGCGGGGTTGGCATAGATGAGAATGCTGTCGGTGCCTTCCTGTTCGGCGACGACGATGCCGTCGTTGGAGTTGTCGACCATCAGTTGCAGGAGCTTTGCGTTGATCATTCAAGCCCACCCGGGAGTCTGTCTGTGGTATGCGCAGCCTGGCCGACCTGGCCAGGCGACGCGTTTTACCCATGATGGCCTATACCGGCTCGCCGCAGAAGGGGTGGATAGGGCTAGAATGAGCGCACCTTGCGGACGAATCCCGGTATGACTGAAACGACCCCCACCGATTTGCTGCCCATGCGTGACGTGGTCAGCCTCACCGGCATCAACCCGGTTACCCTGCGTGCCTGGGAGCGCCGCCATGGCCTGATCCAGCCGCATCGCACCGAAGGCGGGCATCGCCTGTACACGGCCAGCGACGTACAGCGTATCCGCGACATCCTGCGCTGGACCGCCAATGGCCTGCCGATCAGCAAGGTCGGCCCGTTGCTGAACCGGCAGGCTGTCGAGCAACGGCAGGGCGACGCACACTTTGCCGATTGGCGGGCATCGCTGGCACGGGCGACTGCAAGCTACGATGTGCAGGCGCTGGAGGCGTTGCACGGGCAGCTGTTCACCCTGTTGCCGAAAGCGGTGGTGTTCGGGCAGGTGTTGCTGCCGGTGTGGCAGGAACTGCGCGGCAGCGACGCACCGGGGGCACGCAGCCAATGGCTGTTTCTCGATTTTTTCCTGCGGGCGCGGCTACTGCTGCGCCTGCAACTGAACCAGGTCGCTGCCCCGCGCGTGCTGCTGGTGGCTGGCGATGAACAGCCTGAGCTGGCATTGCTGGGCACTGCGCTGCTGCTCAGTGGCGAGCACCAGCGCATCGAAGTCCTGGGTGGGCCGCTGCCATTGGAGGAGGTGGCGCTGGTGTGTGCGGCGGTGCAACCTGCGGCGCTCGTGGTGGCGATGCAAGGGCCGGTGAATGCCGCACTGGCCAAGCGCCTGCGCTGGCTGCAGATGGAGATCGCCTGCCCGCTGGCCCTGGCCGGCGAGGGGCCGGTGCTGTCGCAGGCGCTACCCGACGGCGTGCCCGTATGCCTGCTCGATACCCAGGGCGCTGATGCAGCATCGGTGCTCAGCGCCTTGCTCAGAGGCGCTCTGGACGTATAAGCGTGGCTGCAGCCTGGCTGCCGTGAAGCCCCCGATCACACCTGCAATGCCAGCAACGCCGCCACCAGGGCCGGTGGCATCACCAGCAGCCCCAGGCGCAGGAACTGCCAGGCACTGACATGCTCGCCTTCGCGACGGATCGCGACCAGCCACAGCAGCGTCGCCAGCGAGCCGGTAATCGACAGGTTCGGCCCCAGGTCGACACCGATCAGCAGCGCAGCCGTGGTCTGTTGCGGCAGTTGCACCAGCGAACCCATGGACCCTGCCATCAACCCGGTGGGCAGGTTGTTCATCAGGTTGCTGGCAATGGCGACAGCCACGCCCGCCAGCCAGCTGGCCTGGCCCGGCGCAGCCTCTGCCAGCGTGGCCAGCGCCTGGGCCAGGCGCGCGACCAGTCCGGTCTGGGCGACCGCCTCGACCAGCACGAACAAGCCCCCCACCAGCGGCAGTACACCCCACGCGACATGGCGCAGCACCGGCATCGGGCTGCGCCGCTGGCGCAGGTGGATCAACGCCGTGATCGCCACGCCGGCAGCGAATGTCGGCAGGCCCAGCGCCATGTCCAGTGCCGAGGCGCCCAGCAGCAAGGCGGCAGTCAGCGCGATGCCCAGCGCGCACAGGCGGGCGCCAGCCGACAGCGGCTGGGTATGCACGCTCAGGGCCAGCGGCTGACTGATCTGCCGGCGCTGGGCCAGGCGCAGCGCCAGGTAGGTCAGGGCGATGGCCGCCAGCGACGGCAGGGTGAACTGCCTGAGCCAGTCTGGCAGCGGTGGCATGTGGCTGCCGAACACCACCAGGTTGGCCGGGTTGGAAATCGGCAGCACGAAGCTGGCCGCGTTGGCGATGAACGCGCAGATGAACAGGTACGGCAAAGGCTCGGCTTTGGCTGCCTTGCATGCCGCGTACACCGCCGGCGTGAGCACCACCGCCGTGGCATCGTTGGAGAGGAATACGGTGACCAGCGTACCGACCAGGAACACCAGGTCGAACAGCCGTTGCCCGGAACCCTGCGCGTGCTGCACGGCGTAGCGCGCCAGCCAGTCGAACAGCCCCTCCTGGCGGGCCAGCTCGGCCAGCACCATCATGCCGATCAGGAACAGGTAGACATCGCTGCCTTCGGCCACCGCCGCCAGGGCGCTGTGCGCTGTGATCTGGCCCAGGCCGACCAGCAGCAAGGCGCCGCCCATGGCCCAGACGTATTCGGGGATGCGCCAGGGGCGCAAAATGACACCAAGGGTGGCCAGGGCGGCTACCGCCCAGATGATCGATGCGTGTTCGCTGAATGGCATGGGCTGTTCAGTTTCCGGCAAGGGTAGTCAAGGAGGGTGATGGCGAAGCGTCGGGCCGGGTCTCGGGCAGCGCGACCATTACCAGAACGAAGGCGGCGCCGGCAATCGCGGCCAAGGTCAGGAATGCCGCATCATAGCCAGCGGCCTGTACCACCAGCCCGGCGATGCCCGGGCTGAGTGCGGCACCCAGGCCGAATACTGCCGCCAGCGCGCCAAGGCTGACGTTGAAGCGCCCGGTGCCGTCGGTCAAGTCCTTGACCACGATCGGGAACAGCGCGCCGAAGATACCCGCGCCGACCCCGTCCAGCAGCTGCACGCCGACCAGCCAGAACGGGTTGTCGGACACCACGTACAACGCCCCGCGCAGCGGCAGGATGAGAAAGCCGGCCAGCAGGAACGGCTTGCGCCCCCAGTGCTCGGCCTTGGCCCCCACCAGCAGCGCCATGGGGACCATCACCAGCTGCGCCGCGACGATGCAGGCGGAGGTCAGCGGGGTGGCCAGGCGCAGGTCGACCTGCGACAGCTTCTGGCTCACCAGCGGCAGCATCGCCGCATTGGCCAGGTGGAACAACGCGCAGCACACCGCGAAAACCAGCAGGGTGCGGTTGTGCAGCAGCAGCTTGTACCCGGCAGGGTGGTCATCAGCGCCTGGGCCATGGGCCAGGCCGCGCGCCAACTGGTGGTCGATCGCTGCGGCGGGCACGCGCGCGACGGCGACGATGCTGGCCACGGTCATGACCGCCATCAGGTAGAACACCACCACCGGGCCGAACAGGTAGGCCAGGCCGCCGGCCAGCAGCGCCGAGCAGGCATTGCCGGCGTGGTTGAAGGTTTCGTTGCGCCCGACCCGCCGGGTGAACGCCTTGGGGCCGGTGATACCCAGCGAGATCGCGGCTATCGCCGGGGCGAACGCCGAGCCTGCCAGGGCACTGATCGTCTGGGTCAAGGCCACCCAGCCGAACGACGAAATCAGCGGCAGCAACAGGCAACTGCCGGTCACCAGCACGGCAGCAATCACCAGCACCGCGCGCTTGGCCGGGGTGCGGTCGATCAAGGCCCCGGCCGGCGTCTGCGCCAGCAGCGCGACGATGCCGGCCAGGCTCATCAGCAGGCCGATATTGGCCGGCTGCCACTGGTGCACGGCGAGCAGGTAGATGGCCAGGTAAGGGCCGAGGCCGTCGCGTACGTCGGCAAGGAAGAAGTTCAGCCAGTCGAGGGCACGGTGATGGGAAGCGAGGGGCCTTGAATTTGCCAAGGAGGTCGTCTCGTGAAAGCCATGGGGGAGCGCGAGCGGTAGCCGCGTGTGCCGGATTCAGCCGATAGGCAGGGGCGCTTCGCGATGGGGTGACGAAGCGGGTGAGCGACGGATGGCCGAGGGCAGTGGAACAACGAGGAGAATGTCACGTTTCACGATGGAACTTGATGAAAATCCGATTTTCCGCGCTGGCGATCCTGCTGAAGGCCATGGCACATCGCCAATCCTGGCGTGGGCCAATCATACCGTGGGGGGGGCTTGAAATGCAGTAGCCACGCCCTGGCGCGCAGCCTGCACTTTCTGTTGAAGGCGGCCGCCCATGCGACGCTGGCGAGGCTGATCTCCCTGGCCTTGTACCTTCGACCGAGCAGTCGCCTGTATGGCTGATCGCCCGCTGCCCACCTGGCTGGAAGGTGGGCAGCGGGCGTGCGGCTTGGGTGGCTTACTTGACGCTGATGGCGCTGGCTGCCTCGGCTTGCTCGCGCTGGCGCTTGCGGCCGATGACCAGCACCGCGATACCGGCCACGGTGCACAGCGCGGCCAACGGCATCAGAGCCAGCGAGTAGCTGCCGGTGGCATCGTGGATGGCACCGTAGGCATTGACCATCAAGCCACCGCCAATCAGGTTGGCCATGGCGCCCACGGCTGCCAGCCCCGCCGCAGCCGTCGACGAGGACAACCAGCCCGAGACCAGTGCCCAGAACGGCCCCTTCATCGAGTAGGCCCCCACCAGGACCATGGTCAGCATCACCACCGTCGCCGGCAGGGACGAGGTGAACAGCGTCATCAGCAGGCCCACCGCGATCAGCAGCATGGTCATCGCGGTATGCCAGCGGCGCTCGCCGGTGCGGTCGGAGCTGCGCCCCCAGATGATCATCAGCACCGAGGCAATGCCATAAGGGATGGCATTGACCAGGCCGATTTCCATGGCGCTGAGGCCGAAGGTTTTCAGCAGCTGCGGGGCCCACACGCTCATGGTGCTGCCCGCGGCGGAAGCGCCCGAGTAGATCAGTGCCAGCAGCCAGATATCTTTGTGGCGCAGCAGCTTCCACAGCGAGATGTGGCCGATGGCGGTCTTCTTCGCCGCTTCTGCAGCCAGACGGCCGGTGAGCCAGCCACGCTGCTCGTCGTTGAGCCACGAGGCCTGTTCCGGGCGGTCGGTAAGCACGAACAGGCAGGCGATGCCCAGCAGTACGGCGGGGATGCCCTCGAGAATGAACAGCCAGTGCCAGCCACGCATGCCCAGCCAGCCATCCAGGCTCAGCAGCAGGCCGGACAGCGGCGAACCGATGAAATTGGCGGCCGGGATCGCCACCATGAACAACGCTACCATGCGCGCACGGTAGGCCGAGGGCAGCCAGTAGGTGAGGTACAGCAACACGCCCGGGAAGAACCCGGCCTCGGCAGCACCGAGCAGGAAGCGCATCACGTACAGCGAGTTGGCGCCCTGGACGAACGCCGTGCCAGCCGAGATCAGGCCCCAGGTGATCATGATGCGGGCGATCCAGATGCGCGCGCCATAGCGTTGCATGGCCAGGTTGCTGGGCACTTCGACCAGGAAGTAGGCGAAGAAGAACAGGCTGCTGGCGAAGCCGAACACCTTGGCCGTGAGCTGCAGGTCTTCGTTCATCTGCAGGGAAGCCATGCCGATGTTGCCCCGATCGATGATCGCGATCAGGTAGCAGAGGATCAGGAAGGGCAGCAGGCGCCAGGCGACCCGCCGCATGGTGCTGCGTTCGAGTTCATCCGGGCGGGATGGTGCTGAAGTCATGGTGCTCTCCGATTGTTTTTTTTCTGGAGTGATGCGCGGTGAACGCGCCCCTTCCCGTGAAGCGGCGCGCGGGGCTCGCAATCAGCTGGCGAACAGGTGGCGGTTGACCACGCAACGCGGATCCAGCGCCTTGCCCGCCCAGACATCGAGAACCTGTTGCAGCGCTACCAGGCCTACACGCTCACGGGCTTCGCTGGTGTTGGCGCCGACATGCGGCGTGGCGACAAGGGTCGGCAGACCCCACAGCGGGCTGTCGGCGGGCGGTGGCTCGGGGCTGAAGGTGTCCAGGCCGGCGCCGGCGATTCGCCTTTCGCTGAGCGCCGCGACCAGGGCGTGGGTGTCGATCAGCTCGCCCCGGGCGGTGTTGATCAGGATCGCGCCTGGGCGCATGCGCGCGAACTGCGCAGCGCCGATCAGGTTGCGGTTGGTCTCGGTCAGCGGGCAATGCAGGCTGATGATATCGCTTTCCGCCAGCAGGCGATCGAAGTCTTCTTCACGTTCGACATGCGGGCGCGCCGGCAACTGCTTGAGATAGGGGTCGTACACCTTGACCTGCATGCGCAACGGCGCCACCAGGTCCATCAGGATACCGCCGATCGAGCCCAGGCCGACCAGGCCCAGGGTCTTGCCCGACAGCTCGATGCCGTTGGCCGAGGCCTTGTCCCAATGCCCGTCACGCATGCGCGCATCCAGCAAGGCCGTTTGCCGAGCCACGCTGAACATCAGGGCGAAGGCCAGCTCGGCGACCGACTGGGCATTTGCGCCCACGGCGATCGATACCGGGATGCCGCGGTCCGCGGCGGCCTGGATATCGATGGTGTTGTAGCCCACACCGTGCTTGGCGATCACTTTCAGCTTGGGCGATGCCTCGATCATGGCGCGGGTCAGGCTGCCCTGGCGGACAACGATGGCGTCGGGCTGTTCCTTGCGAATGATGGCTTCCAGCTCTTCGGCCGGCAGGTAGGGCGTGGTCGGGACGACCCTCACGCCCTGTTCGGCGGCAAGGTTCATGGCCTCGGCGGCAAGCTCGGGGCCGGTCAGCAGAATGGTTCGGGACATCATGGATACCTTGTTCTTGTCGGATGCGTTTCAGGGCAGTCTGCCGCTCATCTGCGGCAATGGGCTAAACCCTATCATAATGAAATGTCGTTGCAAGAAAATATGTACTCGCCTTGTTTTGGTGCGTCGTGAGCGTTCAAATACCAATTGCATCGATTCAAATGAAATGACATTCTAAAAACAGGCTCGGCTACGGCCGATGACATTCGAATAACACCAAGAGAGGTATGTCACATGAGCATTGGCTTCCAAGTGCTTGAGCGCGCACGTAAAGTCGGGGATGAGTGGGTTGCACGTTACCGTGAGGTTCCGGTGGCCAATGTCAGTGACTCGATGAACCGCATGACTGCGGGTGGTGCCCGCCTGCGCCCCATGCACCGCGAAGGCGGGCTGTGCGGCCCGGCCCTTACGGTCAAGGCCCGCCCAGGTGACAACCTCATGCTGCACTACGCGATCGACATCGCTCAGCCGGGTGATGTGATCGTGGTCGACGCCGGCGGCGACCTGACCAACGCCCTGATTGGCGAAATGATGGTGGCCTACGCGGTCAAGCGTGGCGTGGCCGGTATCGTCATCAACGGCGCGATTCGCGATGCGGCCTACATCGGCTCGGGCGACTTCCCGCTGTTCGCTGCCGGTGTTTCGCACCGCGGCCCATACAAGGACGGCCCGGGCGAGATCAACGTGCCGATCGCCATCGATGGTATGGTGATCGAGCCAGGTGACCTGGTGATTGGTGATGCCGATGGCCTGCTGTGCGTGCCTTACGAGCACGTCGCCGAGGTGTATGCGGGCGCAACGGCCAAGCACGCTGCCGAAACCGCGCAGATGGAAAAAATTGCCCAAGGCACCAATGACCGCTCCTGGGTCCTGGAGTCCTTGAAGAACAAAGGCTGCCTGCTGCCAGCCTGATCCAGCATGAGCTGCGCACCTTGCGATGGGGTGCGCAGCGGCTGATGGATCGGTGTCGGCCGTAGGCCCATAGAGAGCTCACAGACTTGTCCGATTCATCGTCACCGCATCCCAGGCGCTGGCCAAGCGCAGTGCGCGCACTTGCCCACCGCAATTTCCAGATCTATTTCGCTGGCCAGGGCGTCTCCACGCTAGGCAAATGGGTGCAGCAGGTTGCACTGGCCTGGCTGGCCTACCACTTGACCGGCTCCGCCGTGCTGCTGGGGCTGATCACCTTTCTTTCGCTGGCGCCGCAGCTGTTCATCGGCCCATTGGCAGGTGCCTGGATCGACCGGCACGACAAGCGCCGCTTGCTGATCAACGTGCAGCTGCTGCTGATCGTGCAGTCGCTGGTGCTGGCGGTGGCGACCTGGCAGGACTGGGTCGATGGCCCCTTCATCGCCGTCATGGCCTTGCTGCTTGGCTTGCTCAATGCCTTGGAGACGCCTTTGCGCCAGGCGCTGATCGGCAGTTTCGTCGACGAACCGGCAGACCTGCCGAATGCGCTGGTGCTCAATGCCATGTTGATCAATGCCGCCAGGTTCGTCGGCCCGCCGTTGGCCGGTGGGCTGATTGCCCTGGCCGGCGAGGCAGCCTGTTTCGCCCTGACTGCAGTGGCCTTCCTGGCCTTGCTCGGTGGCCTGCTGAAGGTGCGTGGCAGCGCTGGGCCAAGGGCCAGTGGCTCGACTGCCCAAGTGTTCCGCGAGGGGCTGGCGTACATGTGGCAGACGCGCCATGTGCGTCAGTTGCTGGTCAACGTGATCATGGTCAACCTGCTGGCATCCTGTTATGCAGCACTGCTGCCGATCCTCGCCAAGTCGGTGTTCGCCGGCGACGCGCGCATACTTGGCTGGTTGTGGGGGGCGGCGGGCGCGGGCGCGTTCGTGGCAACCCTGGTGCTGGCGGTGGGCGGTGCATTACCACGGCTGCGCCAGTTCACCGATGCCGGCGCACTGCTGTGTGCGGCTGCCCTGGTCGGCCTGTGGGGGGCGGGGGCACTGCCACTGGCGCTGGTGGCGCTGGGGGTTCTCGGTTTCGGCATCACGCTCAGCAATGTGAGTACCAACATGCAGCTGCAAAGCGCTGCGCCAAGCCATTTGCGTGGCCGGGTGATTGCCTTCTATATTGCCATGCGCTTCGGCTTCGAGGCACTGGGCGGTATGGCGGCGGGCCTGATCGCGGCCCGCTGGGGTGCGCCGGCGACCTTGGGAATCGCCGGCGTGCTCCTGGTGACCGGGCTGCTGGGTCAATACGGCATGCGCCGCTGCCGCTGACCTGTCATGCAGTTTGGCCTTGTTGGCCGGGTGTCTGCTGTTTGGCTGGATCGCCAAGCCACAGCATCAGGCAGGTGCCGATCAGCAGGATCGATGCAACGGCAAAGAACGGCATGCTGAAGCTCTGGGTAGCATCCTTGATCAGGCCGATCAGGAACGGGCCGGTGAACCCGCCCAGGTTGCCGATCGAGACGATCATCGCCAGGCCACCTGCGGCGGCGCGCCCTGTCAGGAAGGTCGACGGTATCGCCCAGAATGTGGCCTGGAATGACAGGATGCTCGCCACCGCCACGCACAGGCTGGCGATCTTCAGCACCGGCTGGTCTGTCAGGGCCGCCGCCACCAGCGCCATCGCCGCCAATGCCAGCGCGCTGACCACATAGGGCAGGCGCTGGCGGCTGCGGTTGGCCAGGCGTGCCCACAGCGTCATGGCCAGCGCACCAAGCAGGTAGGGCATGGCCACCACGAACCCGACCACGCCACTGTCGATGCCCAGGCCCTTGATGATCTGCGGCAGCCACATGCCAATGCCGATCGAGCCGACGATGCAGCAAAAGTTGATGGCGGCCAGGGTGAACACCTTGGGGTTGGTCAATGCGGCGCGCAGGGTATTGCCGTGGGAGGCACCGATGGCGTGTTGCTCCGCGGCCAGGCGCTGGGTCAGCCAGGCTTTCTCTCGCGGATCGAGCCATTTTGCCTTCGCCGGGGTGTCGACCAGTACGAACAGGCAGGCGATGCCCAGCAGCACGGCTGGCATCGATTCGGTGACCAGTAACAGCTGCCAGTTCTTCAGGCCCCACACACCATGCTGCTCCATGAGCCAGCCGGACAGGGGCGAGCCGACGATGTTGGCCACCGGAATGCCCAGCAGGAAGGCGGCGGTGGCTTTCGCCCGCCATTTACCGGGGAACCAGTAGGTGAAGTACAGGTACACCCCTGGGGTGAAACCTGCTTCGGCAAGCCCCAGCAGAAAGCGCGCGATGCTGAAGCTGATCGGCCCGGTGGCGAATGCCGTGGCCATGGAAATCAGCCCCCAGGTGATCATGATCCGCGCAATCCAGACGCGGGCGCCGAAGCGCTGCATCAGCAGGTTGCTGGGTATCTCGAAAAGGAAATAGCCAAAGAAGAACAGGCCGGCCGCCCAGCCGAACATGGTGGCGGTCAGCCCCAGGTCCTGGTTCATGCTGATGGCTGCAAAGCCGACATTGGTGCGGTCCAGGTAGCTGATCACATAGCAGATGAAGATGAACGGTACCAGGCGCCAGAGAACGCGGCGCATCAGCCGTTCGCCCTCGGCATCGCTGAGCGGCGCCTGGGCGGTGAGGGGGTCGTGGGTCATGTCGTCACTCTGTTGTAATTGTTGTGTGCCCTGACAGGGCCGTTTCAGCTGTGGGAAAACAGTTGCAGCCCAGGCGTGGTGGTGCGTACCTGCAGGATGCTGGCGGTTTCGGATTCGGTAATGAACAGGGTCTGGCCGTCTTCGCCACCGAACGCCAGGTTGGTGTTGCTGATGCCCGCGCAGGAGACGATACGCTGCAGCGGTTCTGCGACTTTCGACAGTTTCCAGACCGAGCCGAAACCGGTATGGGCGATGTACAGGTTGCTCTGCGCGTCGAGCGCGAGGCCGTCCGGCCCGCCGAGGCCGCCATGCAATTGAGCGAACACGCCCACCTTGCCGACGATTGCGCCGTTGCCCAACGGGATGCGCCAGACCTGTTGCGCGCGGGTCACTGCCACCAGCAGGTGGTTGAGATGCGGGTCGTAGACGATGCCGTTGGGGCTGGGAATGGTGGCCAGCAGGCAGGTGAGGTTGCCGCCGGTGTCGAGCTTGTATACGCGGCCGCTGGGATCTTGCAGTCCGGTCTGGCCCTGGTCGGTGAAGTACAGGTCACCATTGGGCGCGAAGACTAGGTCATTGACGCCTTTGAAACCTTCCGAGCCGGCCGAATCGAGCAGCGCTTCGATGGCGCCGGTTTGCGGGTCGAGCAGCATAAGCCCGCGCTTATAGTCAGTGATGAAGATACGCCCGTCCTGGTGAATCTTCAGGCCGTTGGGCCAGCCATCGTACTGACACACCAGCTCCCATTCGCCTTGAGGCGAGATGCGGAAGATCCGCCCGTTGGGGATGTCGGTCACATACAGGCGCCCCTGGCGGTCGAACGACGGGCCTTCGAGGAACGAATCGATTGCCCGGCCTTGGCGATTGGCGTTGGCCCAGGCGGTGGGGCGCGGGTTGCGGAAGTGGTCGGGAAGGCGCGTAAAGACCGTGGTTTCAACGGTCGGCGGGGCAGCGAAATAACTCATGGACGCTCCAAGCGGCAATGGGACGCGTAGGGCGTCCGTTATGTTTGTTATTGCAATACCGTTTCAAAATAAATCATACCGCAAGGAAAGGCGACCGATTTTTTCAGTTGAATCGCCTTTGCTTGGGCGATCTTCGTTCTGTTGATCGTCTAAAAGGAAATGACATTCTATAAATCATTAAATGGAGCCTGGGCCGCTTTTTTTGCCAGGCGATGCACATGCGCCGTTGGCGAGGGCCGAAGGTTGGCGGATAATGCGGGTTTTCCGTCCCTGCGCACGCTGGAGGGCATCAATCCTATGAGGTTTTGCAAATGGTGAAAGCGCGGCCGCGTCCAGCGGTGAATGGTGTGGCATCGGCGGATCGTGTCCTGACCGTGCTGACCGCGTTCCGGATAGGCGATACTGCGCTGAGCCTTGTCGAACTGGTTGAACGTACCGGGCTGATCAAGAGCACGATCATGCGCCTGATGGTATCCCTGGAAAACTACGGCTTCATCACCCGCATGGCCGATGGGCGCTATCAGCTGGCCAGCGAAGTCATGCGCTTGAATGCCGTGTACCAAGAGGCGCTCGACCTGGAAAAGCATGTGATGCCACGGCTGCATCATTTGGCCGAACAGTCCGGTGAGACCGCTTCGTTCTACGTGCGCCATGGCGCGTACCGGATGTGTCAGTACCGGGTCAACTCGTCCCATCGGCTGCGCATGAACCTGCAACCCGGCGACATGCGGCCAATGGACGAAGCGGCGAGTGCTCAGGCGCTGCGGGCGCCTTACCAGGTCGGCATCGCGTTGCAGAAACCTTACTATTCCAAAGGCGCCACTGACCCGCACGCCGCTTCGCTGGCATTGCCTATCTACGGGGCACAGCAGGAACTCATGGGCGCCCTGGTCATTTCAGGGCCCGTGAGCCGTCTGACCGAAGAGTATGCGGAAAGCCTCAGGGACATGTTCTTCGAAGCGGCGCGCGACCTGATGCGAAGCCTGGGTTTCAAGGCTTCATCGGCAGATCGGCAAGCGGCTCGGTAACCTGTTGCGTACAATCGCTGGCCCGACATTCAGCAGGCATGGCGAGAGGGAGTTTCAATGCAGCGGGTGATGGTCATTGGTCAGCCAGGGTCCGGGAAAAGTACCCTGGCACGCAAGCTTGGCGAGCGCACAGGCTTGCCGGTCGTGCATATCGACACGATTCATTGGCAGCCCGGCTGGGTCGAACGCAGCCGGGAGGAGAAGACGCGTCTTTGCCATGAGGTCGAGGCCGGTGAGCGCTGGATCTTCGAAGGCGGGCATTCGACCACGTGGCACAACCGCCTGGCGCGTGCCGACATGTTGGTCTGGATTGATCGCCCGGCGCCGCTTCGATTCTGGCGCGTGCTCCTCAGGACGGTGCTGAACCACGGTCGAACCCGACCGGACTTGCCGGACAACTGCCCGGAACTGCTGGCCAACCTGCCAGAGTTTTTCAAGTTCATGTGGCGGACGAGAATCTCGTCTCGAGAGGCCATGAAGCGATTGGTGGCGATGGCCCCGTCGGGTTGTCGCGTGGTCTGCCTGCGAAGCAATCGGGATACCGATATTTTCCTTGCGAGTGTGGGCACACAGGCTGATCAGGCAGCCTCGAGATCGTAGGGCCGTCGCCCGATGCAACGCGACTCCGTGCCTAGTGCGCGGGCACGAGGATCACGAAGTTCTTTTTCATGTCCTCCAGCACGGTCCATTTGCCCTTGGCGCCCGGTTCGATAATGAACGTGTCGCCAGCGGCCAGGGTGATGGGGGCGCTACCCTCGAGCTCGATGACGCAGCGTCCACTCAGGACATGGCAGAATTCCCAGACCTTGTAGTCGATGCGCCACGCTCCGCTGCTGGCTTCCCATTCGCCGGAAATGCGGCCTTGCTGTTCATCGTGATAGTACTTCGACGTCAGCGTATGCGGGGTGCCTTCCACGACCTCTTCAAAGAAGGGAAGGTCGCGCACCGGTTGGATATCCAGTTCGCGGAACACGGTCAGTTTCTGGGTCATGGTTATTTCTCGAGCACGTTGTGGGTAGGGCGATACATCAAATAGGCTTCACCGGTTACACCCAGCATCGGGTGCGGAACGATCTGGCAGGTTTTCACAATCTGAAAGCCGTGACGTTCGTAGAAGCGGCGGGCACCGTGGTTTTCTGCATAGTCGATCAGGCATAGCCCATCCAGGCCAGAATCCTCGGCGCGCTGCTGGGCTAGGCGCAGAAACTCGGCGCCCAGCCCCTGGCTGCGCCAGTCCTCATCCAGGGCCAGGCTGGATATGTACAGGGTGTCAGGTATTTCCATGTCGGAATAAGGTGCGAGGACCGGGTCTGTCTCGACAGGCCGGTCAGGTGTCTCGCGCAAGGCATAGCTATGCATCATGCCGATGACGCGCCCTTCGAAAGTCGCCATCAGGCAGTTCTTGTACGAAAAGTCGCCCTGTTCCCTGGCATAGCGAGACGCACCGACACTCAGCAAAGCTTCTCCAGGTGCGGCAAGCTTGCTCCATATGTAATCGGCCATGCCCTCCGATGTCAGTTGAAAGAAGCGCGCGATATCGCGCGCGTCCGTGGCTTGGGCGGGCCTGAAGTCGATAGGCATGTACAGTGTTTCCATGGGCTCGGGTGATGGGTGTTCAAGGATTACGCCGTTGACAGGGTGGCAGGGTAGGCGGGTTGAACGGTCGCCATCATGCTGTGGGCGAACACCGTCAACACGGTGTGCGACGCTGCTCCATGCTCAACGATACGTGGCCGGCTAGTGGTTCAGGCCTAGGGAATGGATCGTCAGTTGTAGGGAGGCAGCATACTATTCGGCATGATGCGTAACGTTGAGCCCATGCGCCGTCCAGTTTGCTGGCGCATAGCTGGCCGGGCAACATCCGCGAGCTGGAAAAAACCATTCACCATGCGTTGCTGGTATGCCGATATCAGGCGGTGACGCCGGCGGACCTGTACTTGGTCGACAACTTGATCAGAGACTATCCGGGTCGCCAAAGATGACCTGCTGTACGTGCACACCACCGGGCTGGCGCAGGATAAGGCGCAGTACCTGGACTATGCCCGTGAGGCAGTGCGCTACCTGGCGGTGAAGCGTGGCAAGTTGACGGTGAGGGTGTTTAGCGATGGCCTGGCGCTGATGAGCGGGGCGCAGTGCAACCTGCTGCAAAAGCGAGGCGGCGGCGAGCCGGTGCGCGCCGAAGGCTTTGCCACACAGCTGTGGGTGAAACGCGAGGAGGGGTGGTGGATTGCGGCGTTCCACTGCACGCTGGCACCGTCCTGATGACGCGGTGACCCGCTAGCAGGTACCCGGTCAGCCCCTGAATAGGCTGGCCGGGAACTGTCGGCGAGGGAGGTCAGGCGGTATGGCCACCGAGGGTCTCGGCGACCCAGTCGGCGATGTAGTGGCCTGCGTTTATGCTGTTGTCGAAGCTGGAGTGCTGCACGCCGCCTTCGCGGTCGGTGAAAATCTTCAGCTCACGTTTTGGGCTGTTAAGCAGTTGCTCATAGGTGCGATGCGCCCATTTAAGCGGGATCTGCGAGTCTTTCTCGCCGTGGGTGACCAGGAACGGCACGCGAATGCGCTCCAGTACGCCGTCCAAATGCACGTTTTCAGCCATACGCATAAATTCGTCCATGTCCTTTGCCCCCCAGACCCAACACACGTGCGCCCAGTAGTGTGGCACCGGGAAATCGCCTTCCTCCTCCAGGCGGCGCTTCTGCACATCGCGCCAGTCGTAACAGGTCCTCCGCGCCTGCGGAAAACTGCTTTCTCTGACCGCTATGGGTCAATAGCTGCCGTACGTGACAGGCCGCTATCGACCCAAAGCTGCCACTCTCCACGGGCAGCTAAATGTCAAGAGCGAACGGCGAAATCTAGCATAAATCGACCGTCCGTCGAGGTACGCTTCAGGAGCAAGAAGATGGTCGCCCATAGCCCTCGGCAGTAAGTTCTGGCTAGCTTCGTTACGGTAGTTTCGCGATCACCTTGATCTCGAAGTCGAATCCCGATAGCCAGGTCACGCCGATTGCAGTCACCGTTGGGTACGGCGCTTCGCCCCAATACTCGGACGCCACCTCCCAGATGGTTTCGAACTTCGAATCGGGGTCGATCATGAAGATGGTCGTATCGACCACATCGTCGAAACTGCTGCCGGCCTCGGCCAGGATCGCGTTGAGGTTGGCGAAGGCCACTCGCACTTGCGCCGCGAGATCCGGTTCGGCCGAGCCATCCTTGCGGCTGCCGACCTGGCCGGACACGAACAGAAAACCGTTGGACCGAATCGCTGGCGAGTAGCGGTGAAGCTCATACAGTGCATGGCGGTCAGGCGGGAAAACGGCATCACGTTTGCTGGACATTGCATACCTCGTTCTGGGCCGTTGCGGCTCGGTGTCTATGTGGACGCCACTATAAGGACCGCCTTTGACCTGGATAAACGGGCAGCTCTGATCAGGACTGTTTGTATAATCCAAACAATCCAGGCGCGAGGGAGGCGTGAAATGGATCGTTTCGATGCAATGCAGGCGTTTGCCCGGGTGGTGGAAACTGGCAGCTTTACCAAGGCCGCTGCGACCCTACACATGAGCAAGACCACTGTGACGCAACTGGTTCAGCAACTGGAAGCGCGGCTGCGGGTGCGCCTGCTCAACCGCACCACGCGCAAAGTGAATGTCACCGCCGAGGGGGCGGCCTACTATGAACGCGTGGTCCGGCTGCTGGTCGACATGGACGACGCCGAGACCAGCGTGTCCAGTGCTTCGATGGCGCCGCGCGGACGACTTCGGGTGGATGTGCCTAGCCCACTGGCGCGCGTCCTGTTGATACCCGCCTTGCCGGGGTTCTTTGCGCGTTATCCGGACATTCAACTGACCTTGGGCGTGAGCGATCGCGTCGTCGACATCATTAGCGAGAACGTCGATTGCGTGGTGCGCGGTGGCGAGATCACCGATCAGTCCCTGGTGGCCAGGCATGTGGGCGATTTGCAGCTCGGCATCTATGCCGCGCCCGGCTATTTGCAGCGCTTCGGGACGCCGAAGCACCCCCGTGAGTTGGAGGAGGGCCAGCACAAGACCGTAGGTTTTCTTTGGTCGCGTACCGGCAAGACTCTGCCCTACGCGATGCATCGGGGCGGGGAGCGCATGGAGGCTCACGGCCGCCCGCAACTGACCGTAGACGACGGCAATGCCTACCTTGCTGCCGGTTTGGCTGGCCTTGGCATGCTCTGGCTACCGCAGTACATGGCCAAACCGCACCTTGCCAGCGGTGAGCTGCTGGCGCTGTTTGACGATTGGCAAATGTCGCCAATGCCGATGTACTTGGCATTCCCGCCGAACCGCCATGTCAGCGCCAAGGTGAGGGTGTTTATCGACTGGATTACCGAATTGATGGCCGAGCATGCGCCGGTGGTTGGGTGAAACGGGTATAAACCGATTTTAGGACCACTTTGATTTTCTACTTCTTGGCCGTTAGATGTCCGCGGTGAGGGGCAGCTTTGGGTCGATAGCGGCCTGTCACGTACGGCAGCTTTCGACCCATTGCGGACATAGCGGTTTTCGCTTACTGGGAAAACTCTGCAGGTCTAAACCCATCAGAGCCAACAATCCTTGAGATTCCTCCTTGCCATTGGCATACCCCACCGTCAGGGTGGATGCTTTATCAGGCTTAAGGAGAGAGCCGTGTTTCCAATGAATGTGTGGTTTGCCTACACTGCTGCCTGCGTGCTGTTGGTATTGGCGCCAGGCCCTGACAACCTGTTGGCCATTGGTCGTGGGCTCAGCCAGGGCAAAGTCGCAGCGGCCGTATCCGGCATGGCGTCAGGCGCGGGCATTCTGTTTCACGTCGCTGCTGCTTCGTTAGGGTTGACCCTTCTGATGCAAACCTCGGCGGTAGCTTTCTGGGTGATCAAACTCATCGGTGCTCGCTATCTGCTCTGGCTCGGCATCAAGGTCTTGCGCGCGCGCAGTTTGATCAGCTTTCAGCCGGCGTCCCGGCAATCGTTGCCCAGCATTTTCCTAACGGGTCTCCTCTCGGCTGCGCTCAACCCGAAACCAGGCTTGTTCGTGTTGGCATTCATTCCCCAATTCGTCGATCCAGCTCGCGGATCGGTCAGCGTGCAGATGATGGTTTACGGGGTGTGGTTCGCTGTACTCACAGCCTTGGGTTTTGCCTTGATGGGCATTTTTGCCACGGTGTTATCTCGCCACCTGTACCAGCGGCCGCGGCTGGTAAATGGGCTAAACGTGGGCGCTGGCCTCACCTTTGTCGCATCTGGTGTTTCGATTGCGGCTTTGAGTCAAAGGTAGTGGGTGAGGAAAAGCGGCGGGGCTTCCGATGAGCCCCGCGTTGTCATCAAGATGCTGAGGGTTCTTTGGCCAGCTTCGCATGAGTGGCCAGTTCTTCAGTGATGAAGGCCGAAATCATTGCCCGGTAGACCTGCTCCACGACCTCAGCCGAGGCACCAGTTTCGTCAGCCATTTCACGAACCTTCCTTATCACTTGCTCAACCCGAGCAGGCGCACGCACATCATCGGTGGTTTTCTTGAAGGCAGCTGCTTGCGCCACAAGCCGGCCCCGTTTGGCGAGAAGCGAAACGAGGTTGAGGTCGATTTCATCGATCCCTTGGCGGACTTCGTCCAGAGAGGTGCAACGTACATCCATTTGCTTGACTTCCTTTTCATGAGCCAGCGCTTGATTAGGGCTGGCAGTTGCTGGTGGTTTGGGGCTGCATTGTAGCCTCTGGTGAATGTCCGCAATGGGTCGGTTAGCGACGGTCTGCCCTGGACCGTCGCTTTGGATGGGCAGACCTCCGTCTGCTCTGCCATCTCCAAGGCATCGTCGACCTCAATCCCCAGATATCTGACGGTGCTTTCAAGCTTCGTATGGCCAAGCAAGAGTTGGACTGCCCTCAGATTCTTGGTTCTACGATAGATCAACGAGGCCTTTGTTCGCCGCAGCGTGTGGGTGCCGTACGGCGCTGGATCAAGGCCAATGGCTGTCACCCAGGCTTTCACTATTCGAGCGTATTGCCTGGTGGAGAGATGAGCTGAACCGTGCAGCCGACTCGGAAACAGACAGTCCTCACTACGGAGATGAGCCTGGTGCATCCAGGCTTCCAAAGCCATACGGGTTTGCTCGGTGATCTCAAATTGCACTGGATGGTGAGTTTTCTGCTGCATCACGATCGCTCGTGGCGACACATGCTCTCCACGGGCTACGTCCCGTACACGAAGCTTGGTCAAGTCGCAGGCTCGCAGCTTGCTGTCGATTGCCTAGTTGAACAACGCCAGATCCCTGGATTTCTGCGCGATCTGGAGCCTTGCCCGGATGGCCCAGATATCTCTGAGTCGGAGCGGGGCTTTCTGCCGACTAGCTTTCCCTTTTTTTAATGTCGAGTAAGGGCTTTTCCTCCCATGGCTTCGTCTGTATTTGAAGGGTTTTATGGATCTTGATGGAATTCGGTCAAAGGCTATCGGGATCTCCAAAGAACATCTGTATCCGCGACCGCAACCAGCGCTCTGCCGGGTCATTGTCCTGCGCCCCGCGCCAGGCCATGTGCAGTTCGAAACTGCGCACCTCCAGTGGGAGATCCTCCGCCCGCAACCCACCCGCTGCGGTCAGCGCATCGGCCGTGTAGTCCGGCACCGTGGCCACGATATCGGTGCCCGCCAGCAAACTCCCCAGCCCGTTGAACTGCGGCACCGCCAGCACCACATGGCGCTTGCGGCCGATTTCCTCCAGGGCTTCGTCTATGAACCCCGACAGGTCACCGGCGAACGACACGAGTGCATGCGGCCGTGCACAGAAGTCATCCAGGGTGATGGTGCCAGGCACGCTGTCGGCGCGCAGCAGCTTCGGCATGCTGCGGCGCAGCACCTTGCGCTTGGCGTTGGCTGGCAGTTCGCTGGTGTAGCTGACCCCCACCGAGATCTCGCCCGAGGCCAGCAGTGTCGGCATCAGCAGGTAGTTGACCCGGCGCACCACCAGCACGATGCCCGGCGCTTCGGCACGGATACGCTTGAGCAACTGCGGCAACAGGGCGAATTCGGCATCGTCCGACAGGCCGATGCGGAACACCGCATTGCTGGTGGCCGGGTCGAATTCGGCGGCGCGGCTGACGGCGGTGGAAATCGAGTCCAGCGCGGGGGACAGCAGGGCGAAGATCTCATGTGCCCTGGCCGAGGGCTCCATGCTGCGGCCGGTGCGCACGAACAGCGGGTCGTCGAACAGGTTGCGCAGACGCGACAGGGCCGCGCTGATGGCCGGCTGGCCGAGGAACAGTTTCTCCGCGGCACGGGTCACGCTACGCTCGTGCATCAGCGTTTCGAACACGATCAGCAGGTTGAGGTCTACGCGACGCAGGTCGTTTCGATTCATCGGGGCGCTTCGCCTGAAAGGGGGCAGGGGTGAATCTTAAGGCCAAAGGCTGGTACCCTGCACGGGTTTACGGGGACCAATCGCAAGGAAAGTCAGGTGCCCAATCGATGACAAGCATGTCGACTATTAATGACCACTGATGGTCTAACCGGTAAAGCCCGGATAGAGTTCAGGGTAATTAGAGGTTCACAAAGGCGAGGTATGCGATGTCCCGCATGATCCGGTTCCACAAGTTCGGTGCTGCCGATGTGCTCCGTTGCGAGGAGCAGGCCGAACCGTCACCCGCTGCCGACGAGGTGCAGATCCGCGTCGAAGCGGTTGGCGTCAGCTGGTATGACGTGCTCTGGCGGCAGAACCTGGCCCCCTCCCAGGCACGCCTGCCGGCAGGCATCGGCCACGAAATGGCCGGGGTGGTGACTGCGGTTGGCGAAGGTGTCGAGGACATCGCGGTAGGCGACCGGGTGGCGAGTTTCCCGGCCACCAGTGCCAACCAGCACCCGGTTTACGGCGACGTGATCGTACTGCCACGTACCGCCATTACCCGCTACCCGGATGTACTCACACCAATCGAGGCCAGCGTGCACTACACGCCGCTGCTGATCGCCTATTTCGCCTACGTCGACCTGGCCCGGGCCAAGGCCGGGCAGACTGCGCTGGTCACCGATGCCAGCCATTGCGCCGGCCCGGCGTTCGTGCAACTGGGCAAGGCTCTCGGGCTGAAAGTATTTGCCGCCACCAAGGAAGCGGAACAGCGTGAATACCTGCTGGGCCTGGGCGCTGACAAGGTGATCGTCACCGAAGAGCAGGATTTGCTGCTGCAGGTTGGCAAGTACACCGACGGCCGTGGCGTGGACATGGTCCTCGACGGTATGGGCGGGCCGCAGATGTCGCTGCTGGGCGATGTCCTGGCGCCGCGTGGCAGCCTGGTGCTGTATGGCCTGCAAGGTGGCAACCAGACACCGTTCCCGGCGTGTGCGGCATTCCAGAAGAACATCCAGTTCTACGTGCATTGCATCGGGAACTTCACCGGCAAGCCGGAGCTGGGTATCAGCCAGGACCAGGTGGCACTGCAGCGCGCCCTGCGCGATATCAACCAGTTCACTGCCGACCAGCTGCTGACACCGCAGATCATCAAGGTGTACCCCTTCGAGCAGGTGGTGGAGGCGCACCGCTACATGGACCAATGCCCGTGCGGTGGGCGTGTGGTGCTGGATATGGCACACCGCTGAGGGTTGTTCGAACGGTCAGGAAACCCGGGCGTTGTCCCGGGTTTTTTTGCGCCTGGAGAATAATTCAACTATTAAAAACAGAAATTACTTACAGCAACCAGCGAATCGGATTACTTGCAAACTGAATACTCCGGGCATGTCGAAATATCTTGCCAGGTTTTCTGGGTTGAACTGGCGCTGCCTTGCAGTCAATGTGTTTTTCCGTTTTCTCTGAATGGTTTTTATACCCTGATCTGTATCTTCTATTCGCTTTGCATCCCTCGATAATGGCCCGATGATAGTTTGCGCAAGGAGCGTGGGATGAGCAGTGCTATGCCCGAGCCAGGGCGGTATTTGGCAGCAGTGGACTGGCGCGCTGGTGCCTTCTTCTCGATGGCTTGGCGACAGTGAATGGTTACGTCATTACTTCCTTTTAGTTGTAGGAAATTTCTTCTGGAAACGCCGAGGCATTTGCTCGAGCAATTTACTGTTCGGCTTGCTTGAGGTGCTTGAAGTTGATGAGGTGATTCCGTGACTGCTATTCACGACCAGGCAATGCACTATATCTACCAGCAAGTGCTTGAGCGCTTGCTGAATCACATGTCCCAGGCCCAGCGTGCCTCCTTGCAGTTGCTGATACAACGGTTGCTGGTTGCCGCAGGCGGGCCCGAATACATCGGTACATTCCGCCTGCTGGTGCTGCAGGGCAGCGACCGTCGCAGTACGCGGCTGTTGGCCTTGCTGCGTGCCGCGCAGTTGAGCATTGCCCTGCGTGCGCCGGTCACCTTCCAGTTGCGGGTGCTGGTGGTCAGCTTGCCGAGTGCGGACCGCGCTACGCTCGAAGGCCATGAACGCTGCTTCAGCGCCCTGTTCATGCAGGATGATCAGCGGGTGCAGCTGGAGATGATCGAGGGGCGCGAGGTAGTGCCGTTCAGCTGCCAGCCTGCGGTTGTACGCGAACGTTGGCGGCAAGCGCGGGATGCCATGCTGGTTTTTGGCCACCTGGTCGATGCCAGGCCCGAAGCCCTGTTGGGTAGCCGCCTGCATCTCGAGCTGGCCGAAGCCGTGGGCCTTGCACTGCGCGACCAGGCGCCTGCCGACGTGCTGGTCACCGCTGTACCCGCGCGCCTGCGGCGCAAGTACCTGGCCTGGGCCCGGCGCAGCCTGCGCCTGGCAGGCGCGCACGGTTCGCAGCAGGTGCATCAGTGCCTGGCGACGCTGGCCCAGGGGTTGGGCTGGCTGCAAGGCACCCTCGACGGGGCGCTGGACGCGCAGGGCGAAGCGGCCGCAAGCGTTGTCACGGAAGAGGCGCCGGTGCGGGTGTTTGCCATCGATGACCTGCTGCCACATCTGCTGGGTGTGCAACAGCTCGACGCGATGCTCGGCTGTCGCTTCGAGGGCGCCCGCGACGCTTGGCCATTGGCGGCGTTCAGCGAGCCGTCGGCGTTGCTGCAATTGCACGAACTGTACGACCACAGCCTGGAACCCCAGGCCGGTCGACCTGCCCTGCGCCTGGCCGGCAAGCCTGGCGATGTGCAGCCGATGCAGTTTGGCAAAGCCTACGGTATCAACCAGACCCAACTGGTGTGCGTACTGTTCAGGCCGTTTGCCAGGCAAGGGAGGAACCTCGAGCGGTTCCTGCAGTGCCGGCATGCCGACATGCTGGTGGCCTTGCCCTATCTGCACCGGGCCCTGCAGGGTAAAAGCTGTCCGGAGGCGGTCAAGGACTGGCTGGTCAACACCAGCGGCCTGCCGCTGGGGCAGCTGCGGGCGATCTATGGCGGGCGCTTGCGCCTGACGACCTGGCGCCTGATGAACAACCCGGCGCAACGCGATATCCACCTGCGCTGGATGCCGCGCTGCGCGCCAGGGCAGCGGCGTCATGTGGCGGGGCAACCCTGATGGCGCGGGCTGTTCGCGGCGAGTTTGCCTATCGCAAGGTTTACCGTTACCTGATAGCGCTGATCGACGAGGCGCCGGCTGCGGGCACATGCCGTTTACCGTCGCTGCGCGCGCTGTCGCGCCGGCTGAGGGTATCGCTGGCCACCGTGCAGAGCGCCTACAACCTGCTGGAAGAGGAGGGCCGGGTACAATGCCTGCCGAGATCCGGCTACTACATACAAGATGCTGCCACGCGTGCAACAGCGGCCATGCCGCGCCAGGTGCCATTGCCGGCGCAGCCAACGCTCGAACGTGCCCTGTTCAGCCATGAACGGCGCCTGGCGCGCCAGCGCGCGCACAGTGCCGCGGCCTGGGCAGAACTCGGCAGCGTCCGCCTGCGCAATGCGCTGGCAGCGCGTTATACCCGTTCCTCCGGCCAGTACTGGCGTGCCGAGGATGTACAGCTGGCCCCGGATATTCCCGCGCTGCTGGAAACGTTGCTGACAGCGCTGGCCTTGCAGGGGAAGACCGTACTGGTCCACTCGCCCTGCTGTCCGCAAGTACTGCGCGCCCTGGAGCGCACCGGCATGCGGGTACTGGAGGTGCCGGCAGACCCGCGCGGTAACCCGGACCTGCGTGCCTTGGCCCGGCTGCTGGAAAGCGAGCCAGTGTGCATGGTGGTCATGCCGTCGTGCCTTGGCATGCCACAGGGGCGTCTGGTCACGCCACACTGCCAGCAGCAATTGGGCGAACTGTTGGCCCGGCACCCGGTGTGGCTGCTGGAAAACGATCTGGACAGTGACCACTGTTACTGCGGGCCGCCGACCAGGCGCCTGCGCGATTGGGCCGATCCGCGCTGGTTGCTGGTAATGGGGGGGTTCGAGGCTGTAATAGGGCCTGAGGCACCCTATGCCTATGTACTGGGGCAGGGGGCCGTGCTGGCCGGGGCGTTCGCCGAGCGCGGGTTCCGGCTTGCGCCACTGCGCCTGCAGGCGCTTGCCCAGATGCTGGGCAGGGGTGAGGTCGAGACCCAACTGGTCTGCTTGCGAACGGACCTGCAAAGGCGCGCGCAATGCCTGGCGCGTGCGCTGGAACTGCAGTTCGGTCAGCGCGTGGTGCTGGAAATGCCCGAAGGCGGGCAGGCGCTCTGGGTGCGCTTTCGCCAGCCGCTGATCTGGGAGGGCATTGTCGCGGCGTTGGCTGGCACGGCACTGCATGCGCTTCCAGGCAAGCAGTTCAGCCTGCAGGGGCGCTATCAGCAGTACCTGGCACTGGCGTGGGTCGGCGAGCAGGCGGATGCCCTGCAACAGGCCGTGGAACGCCTGGCCCAGGCGCTGGAACTACGCTGCGGGAGGCCCGCCGGGATGGCCGGTTGAGGGCTGCGGGAACACGATGGAGCAAAGCGGGGCGTTGCGCAGCCGCCGCGCCGAGGGTTGGGCGTGGCACGACCTATGGCACTTGTCAGTCAGCTGATCTGTATGTATAACCAGTATCCATTCCAGCCGCCTGACCCAGCCCAGTGATCGCCCATTCCGTCGATGACCCGTTCTACTACCTGCACAACTTCCGCCAGGTAATGCAGTGGGTAGAACAACGCTATACAGACCTGCTCGACGACCAGGAACTGGGTTTCATCCACGCCTTCAGCCAGCTGGCCGTGCCGGCGCAGGCCCTGATGGTGCGCATGGTCATGCGCAAGGGCGAGCTGTTTCGCAGCGACCGCCTCGACTACGCCGAAATCGGCGACACGTGGCAGGCACTGCAACCGTTGCTGGCCCTCGGCTGGGTGCAGGAGCCCGGGCAACTGGCGCTGGAACAGCTGTTCATCCTGTTGCGCAAGGACGAGCTTGCCCGCTGTTTTGCCCGCTACCTGAGCCGTCCGCGTGCCGCCAAGCATGACCTGCTGGCACAGCTGCAACCGCTGGGCCTGCAAGCCCGAGCATTGGCCGAGTGGTTCCCCGACAGTGGCATGCGCATCCTCCAGTGGTGTCAGCAGCCCTTGTGTGATCGCGTGCGTCTGCTGTTTTTCGGCAACCTTTACCAGGACTGGTCTGACTTCGTCCTCGCCGACCTGGGCCTGCTGCGCTATGAGCAGGTGCCATTCAGCAACGATTC
This sequence comes from Pseudomonas sp. Marseille-Q3773, assembly GCF_916618955.1. Taxonomy (NCBI): domain Bacteria; kingdom Pseudomonadati; phylum Pseudomonadota; class Gammaproteobacteria; order Pseudomonadales; family Pseudomonadaceae; genus Pseudomonas; species Pseudomonas sp. Marseille-Q3773. The sequence continues at coordinate 1,981,094 of NZ_OU745390.1, read as the reverse complement.
GCGAGCCTTGCAGAAACGCGCCGAGGTCGACCTGGCCATGGCCTTGCACCAGTGCGCAGAGCGTCTGGAGCAAGGCGACCACCCGGGGGCGATCCTCACGGCCCTGCAGGGCCTGCACAGCGACAACCCGTGGCTGGCCCGGCGGCATGCGCGCCTGCAATTCGCCCTGGGCCAGCAGTGCGAGCGTCAGGGCGACTGGGCGCAGGCCATGGCTGTCTACGCGCAATGCCAGCATGCCCAGGCGCGCATCCGCCAGGTGCGGGTGCTGGAGCGCAGCGAGCAGTGGCCCGAGGCGCATGCCCTGGCGCTGCACATGGCGGCGACACCGGCCAACGCACTGGAGGTGCAGGCGCTGGAGCGCATGTTGCCCCGCCTGGCCCGCAAGCTCGGCGGCCCGCCACAACCGCGCCAGCGTAAGGCCGCCCTGGAACTGATCGAGCTGGAACTGCCGCGCGAACACGCCGCACTGGGGGTGGAGGAGGCCGTGCGCCAGCACCTGGCCGAGGACGACGGGCCGGTGCATTACGTGGAGAACACACTGTTCAACAGCCTGTTCGGCCTGCTGTGCTGGGAGGCAATCTTCGCCCCGGTGCCTGGCGCGTTCTTCCACCCGTTCCAGGCTGCGCCCCAGGACCTGCATGACAGCGGCTTCCAGCAACGGCGCAGCGCACTGTTCGAACGTTGCCTGGGGCGTCTTGACGACGGTAGCCATCACCAGGCCATTCTCGACTGCTACGCCGCCAAGCAAGGCCTGCAGTCGCCCTTCGTGTTCTGGTCCATGCTCAGCGAGACGCTGCTTGAACAGGCGCTGGCCTGCCTGCCCGCGGCGCATCTGAAGCAGTGTTTCCTGCGCCTGTTGCAGGACATCCGTAACAACCGCGCCGGCATGCCCGACCTGATCCAGTTCTGGCCCGGGCAGGGCCGCTACCGCATGGTCGAGGTCAAGGGGCCCGGCGACCGCTTGCAGGACAACCAGCTGCGCTGGCTGGCGTTCTGCCGGGCCCACGGTCTGCCTGTCGCGGTGTGCCATGTGCGCTGGAGCGATACGCCGTGAGCTACAGCGTGGCAGTGCGCGCCTTGTGCGAATTCAGCGCCAAGGTCGGCGACCTGGACCTGCGCTTCACACCATCGCCCAGCGCCCAGGAGGGGATCGAGGGGCATCGGCGGGTTGTGGCACGGCGCGCTGCAGGCTACGAGTCGGAAATCGCCCTGGAAGGGCAGTTCGAAACCCTGAAGGTACGTGGCCGCGCCGATGGGTATGACCCTGCCAGCAATCGCCTCGAAGAGATCAAGACCCACCGTGGCGACCTGGCGCGCCAGCCGGCCAACCATCGCCAGTTGCACTGGGCGCAGGCCAAGGTCTATGGCTGGTTGATGTGCCAGGCACGGCAGCTGCCGGCCATCGAGGTGGCACTGGTATACCTGAACGTGGACACCGACGGCCAGACGCTGATCAGCGAGCACTGCAGCGCCGCCGAACTGCAAGCGTTCTTCGAAACCCAGTGCCAACGCTTCCTGGTCTGGGCGCAACGGCAGGAGCAGCGCCTGGCCGAGCGTAACCAGGGCCTGCAGGCGCTCGGCTTCCCGTATCCGGCGTTTCGTCAGGGCCAGCGCCAACTGGCAGAAACTTTGTACAAGGCGGTGAGCACTGGCCGTTGCCTGATGGCCCAGGCCAGCACCGGCATCGGCAAGACCCTCGGCACCTTGTTCCCACTGCTCAAGGCCATGGCGCCGCAGCAACTGGACAAGCTGTTTTTCCTCACCGCCAAGACGCCGGGCCGGGCCCTGGCCCTCGATGCTCTGCAGCAGATCACCGATGCCACGCCGCAACCGGCCCTGCGCACGCTGGAGCTGATCGCCCGCGACAAGGCCTGCGAATACCCGGAAAAGGCCTGCCACGGCGAGTCCTGCCCGTTGGCGGCGGGCTTCTACGACCGCCTGCCCGCCGCCCGCGAAGCAGCGGCCGCGTTGCCGTTGCTCGACCGCGCACGGCTGCGTGGCGTGGCCCTGGCGCACCAGGTGTGCCCGTACTACCTGGGCCAGGAAATGGCGCGCTGGGTCGACGTGCTGGTGGCGGACTACAACTATTACTTCGATGCCCACGCCTTGCTGTTCGGCCTGACCCAGGCCAACCAGTGGCGCGTAGCAGTGCTGGTGGACGAGGCGCACAACCTGGTCGAACGCGGGCGCGGCATGTACAGCGCCAGCCTCGACCAAGGCCAGTTGCTGGCACTGCGTCAGAGCAAGCCGCCTGGGCTGGTCAGTGCGCTGGACCGCTTGAACCGGCAGTGGAATGCGCTGTACAAGGCGCAGCGCGCGCCGTACCAGGCCAGCGAGGCGCTTCCGGAAGGCCTGTTGCGCGCGCTGCAGCAGTGCATCGGGCTGATCCAGGAGCAGATGAATCAGGCGCCTGCGCAAGTCGATCCGCAGGTACTGCAGTTCTTTTACCAGGCCTTGCAGTTCAGCCGGGTCGCCGAACTGTTCGATGAGCACTTCCTCTTCGACATCAGCCAACGCCAGGGCCCGCGCAAGCGGCGGCTGGCCAGCCTGAGCCTGCGCAACGTCAACCCGGCGCGCCTTTTGGCCCCGCGCATGCAGGCGGCGCGCAGCGTGACGCTGTTTTCCGCCACGCTGAGCCCGCGGCGTTTCTACAGCGACCTGCTGGGCATGCCGACGGATACTGCCTGGCTGGAAGTGGCGGCGCCGTTCCGCGCCGAACAGCTGCAAGTCCGCATCGCCAGCCAGGTGTCCACCCGCTACCAGCAACGCCAGGCGTCGCTGGCGCCGATCGTCGAGCTGATTGCCGAGCAGTATGCGCGAATGCCCGGTAACTACCTGGCGTTCTTCAGCAGTTTCGAGTACTTGCAGCAGGTGGCCGCACTGCTGGCCGAGCAGCATGCGAGCATTCCCCTGTGGTGCCAGCAACCCGGTATGGACGAAGCCGCCCGCCAGGGCTTTCTCGACCGTTTCGTAGCGGATGGCCGTGGCGTCGGTTTTGCCGTCCTCGGTGGTGCCTTCGGCGAGGGCGTGGATCTGCCCGGCACGCGGCTGATCGGCGCGTTCGTCGCCACGCTCGGGCTGCCGCAGGTAAACCCGGTCAATGAACAGTTCAAGCAGCGCCTGGGGCGGCAGTTCGGTGCGGGCTTTGATTACGCCTATCTCTACCCGGGCGTACGCAAGGTGATTCAGGCGGCGGGCCGGGTTATCCGCGGTGACCAGGACCGGGGCGTGCTGGTGCTGATCGACGAACGTTTCGCCGAGCCCCGGGTACAGCAGATGTTCCCTGGGTGGTGGCCAGTGGCCGAGCAACTGGGTGCTGGTTGACCCGCATGCCACTGCCTTGGCAGCCCGGTTGGTTCGGCCAGGAGGCTGCATTTGCGGTAAGATCACGATCCGTGCCGGCTGCAAACTCCTTGTATATCAAGGTGATGGCACTTTCTCTGGCTGACCATGAGATGTCTACGGCGCTATCATGTCGCCTCGTATATCTGTCGTTTTGGCTTGCTTCAGGGGCGGGCGCGGTCCGCCGTTGCCGACGCTTCGCTACAGGATTCACGTTTTGTCCGATCTCTCGAAAAATCCGCTGCTGCAGTACATGGCCCGCCTGGCCCCATCCAGCCAGCAAACCATGCGCTACATTCTCCAGGACGCCGCCGATCGGCTGGGTTTTGTCGATTGCAATATCGTCGATGTGCCCTGGCACCGGCTCGAGCCCGGCCATGTGATCGCCCTGGTCGCGGCCTTGCGCGCCGATGGTTACGCGCCCAACAGCTCGTCGCTGTACGTCAATGCCATTCGCGGGGTGGTGAACGAAGCCTGGCGCCAGGGGCTGATCGAACATGAACAGTTGCTGCGCATTCGCGAGGTCAAGCCGGACGGTGGCAGCCGCCTGCCACCGGGGCGCAACCTGCGGCGTAGCCTGATTCGCGAGCTTATGGATGTGTGTGCGGCCGACCCTCGGCCACAGGGCGTGCGCGATGCGGCGATCATCGCCTTGCTTTATGGTACCGGCATGCGCAAGTCCGAATCGGTGGACATCGACCTCGGCCAGGTCGACTTCGAGGCGCGTAGCCTGCAGGTGTTGGGCAAGGGCAATCGCCAGCTAATCAAGTACGCGCCGCCCTGGGCGTTCGAGAAGTTGCAGGCGTGGCTCGACCTGCGCCGCCAGGACCTGCCGGCAGGCGCCGAGGACGACCCGTTCCTGTTCAACCGCATCCGCCGTGGCAGCCACATCACCCGGGCGCGTATCACCAAGCACGCCATCTATTACATCGCCCGCCAGCGCGGTGCCCAGGTTGGGGTGAAGATCATGCCACATGACTTCCGCCGGGCATTCATTACCCGGGTGATCGAAGAGCACGACCTGTCGATCGCGCAGAAGCTGGCGCACCACGCCAATATCCAGACCACGGCCATCTATGACCGGCGCGATGACAACGAGCGCCGGCGCGCAGTGGACCGCTTCGACTACTGATTGTCCTGCCGCTTGACGCGTCCCGCGTAGCAGCACTCTGCCTGAGCACCTGAACAGGGCCCGAGCGCGCCCCCGCTTTGTGCGCCAGCCTCCCGTATGCCCGATACCAGAGCGGCTGGCGCAGAGGTTTCATCTTCATTCACCTGCGGAGTTGGCCCGCAACCTGCTATATCCAGCCTGAGAATTTTGATCGAGTGGTCAGGCCGCGCCCGTTTTCACCGCGCATGCCGGGCCCTCTAAACGGCCAGCAGGCCACGGATTTCAGGGGCCGCAGGATGTCGCTCGCGGAGCAGATCGAACAACTACAAGACGATGCAGGCTGGAGCGCCTACCTGCAGTTGCGCTTCGTCAGGCGCGTCGCGGTGACCCGCCTTGGTGCGTGGCGGCATTTCGGACCTCTTTTGGTGCAGCGGCCGTTTCATCCTGAAGGCGCGCCGTGCCATGTCTACGTGCTGCATCCGCCCGGCGGGGTGGTCGCCGGCGACCGCCTGGAGCTGGACATCCAGCTGGAGCCCGGCAGTCATGCTTTGCTGACCATGCCCGGAGCCAGCAAGTTCTACCGCAGTATCGGCCCGACCGCACGGCTGACCCAGCGTTTCCACCTGGCTGCCGACAGCACGCTGGAGTGGTTGCCCCAGGACAGCATCTTCTTCTGCGGTGCCCGCGCCAGCCTCGACAGCCGTTTCAGCCTCGAACCCGGGGCGCGCCTGCTGGCGTGGGAAACCTTGTGCCTGGGGCGGCCGGTGATGAACGAGCGTTTCGAGCATGGCGCCCTGGACAGCCGCTTGTGCATCGAGTTGCCCGGCGAGGTCGGCCTGCATGAGCGCCTGCGCCTGGAAGGCGGGCAGCTGGCCAAGGTTGGCGGGCATCCGTTGGTGGCCACCTTCTGCGCCGCACCTGCCGACCAGGCCTTGCTGGAACAGGTGCGCCCGCTACTTGAACAACTGGGCAACCCGGCCGGCGCGACCCTGCTCGGGTCGTTGCTGGTGATCCGCCTGCTCGACCATGACAACCAACACCTGCAACGCACCCTGCAACGCCTGTGGCATGTGCTGCGCCCGGCCGTCCTTGGCCTGCCGGCCTGCCCCCCGCGTATCTGGGCCACCTGAGAGAGCGCCATGGAGCTGACCCCGAGAGAGAAAGACAAACTGCTGCTGTTCACCGCCGCGTTGCTGGCGGAGCGGCGCCTGGCCCGTGGCTTGAAGCTCAACTACCCGGAAGCGGTAGCGCTGATCAGTGCCGCGGTGCTCGAAGGCGCTCGCGATGGCCGCAGCGTGGCCGAACTGATGAGCCTGGGGCGCGAAGTGCTGACCCGCGAGCAGGTGATGCCGGGGATTGCCGAAATGCTCCACGACGTGCAGGTCGAAGCGACCTTCCCGGATGGCACCAAGCTGGTAACCGTGCATGACCCCATCGTCTGAAATAGCCCAGGAGCCCCGCATGATCCCAGGTGAAATCCAGGTCGCCGACGGCGACATCGAGCTGAACGGCGGCCGCGCGACGGTCAGCGTCAGCGTGGCCAACCATGGTGACCGGCCGGTGCAGGTCGGCTCGCACTATCACTTCTATGAAGTCAACCAGACGCTGGTGTTCGACCGCGCGCCGACCCTGGGCTTTCGCCTGGACATTGCCGCCGGCACCGCCGTGCGCTTCGAACCGGGCCAGGCGCGCACCGTGCAGCTGGTGGCCTACGCCGGCAAGCGCGAGGTATATGGCTTTCAGGGCAAGGTGATGGGTGCGCTGGAGGGCAAGGCATGAGCCGTATTTCCCGCCGGGCCTATGCCGACATGTTCGGCCCCACCGTGGGCGACCGCGTGCGCCTGGCCGACACCGCGTTGTGGGTCGAGGTCGAGCAGGATTTCACGGTCTATGGCGAAGAGGTCAAGTTCGGTGGCGGCAAGGTCATCCGCGACGGCATGGGCCAGGGCCAGATGCTGGCTGCCGAGGCCATGGACCTGGTGCTGACCAACGCCCTGATCATTGACCACTGGGGTATCGTCAAAGCCGATATCGGCATCAAGCACGGGCGCATCGCGGTGATCGGCAAGGCTGGCAACCCCGATGTGCAGCCAGGTGTCACTGTGCCGGTGGGGCCGGGTACCGAGGTGATCGCGGCCGAGGGCAAGATCGTCACCGCAGGTGGCGTCGATTCACATATCCACTTCATCTGCCCGCAGCAAGTGGACGAGGCGCTGAACAGCGGTGTGACCACCTTCATCGGCGGTGGCACCGGCCCAGCCACCGGCACCAACGCCACCACCTGCACGCCCGGCCCCTGGTACCTGGCGCGCATGCTTCAGGCCGCCGACAGCTTGCCGATCAACATCGGCTTGCTCGGCAAGGGCAACGCTTCGCGGCCTGAAGCGCTGCGCGAGCAGATTGCTGCCGGCGCCGTGGGCCTGAAACTGCATGAGGACTGGGGCTCGACACCGGCGGCCATCGACTGCTGCCTGGGGGTTGCCGAGGACATGGACATCCAGGTGGCGATCCACACCGACACCCTGAACGAATCCGGCTGCATCGAAGATACCCTGGCGGCGATTGGCGAGCGCACCATCCATACCTTCCACACCGAAGGCGCTGGTGGCGGGCATGCACCGGACATCATCCGCGCGGCGGGGCAGGCCAACGTGTTGCCGTCCTCGACCAACCCGACCTTGCCGTACACGGTCAACACCGTGGACGAACACCTGGACATGCTCATGGTCTGCCACCACCTGGACCCGAGCATCGCCGAGGACGTGGCCTTTGCCGAGTCACGCATCCGCCGCGAGACCATTGCCGCGGAGGACATCCTTCACGACATGGGCGCCTTTGCCATGACGTCGTCCGACTCACAGGCCATGGGCCGGGTGGGCGAAGTGGTGCTGCGCACCTGGCAGGTCGCCCACCAGATGAAGCTGCGCCGTGGGCCACTGGCGCCGGACAGCAGCTACAGCGACAACTTCCGGGTCAAGCGCTACATCGCCAAGTACACCATCAACCCGGCGCTGACCCATGGCATCGGCCACGAGGTGGGCTCGGTGGAAGCGGGCAAGCTGGCCGACCTGGTGCTGTGGTCACCGGCATTCTTTGCGGTCAAGCCGGCGCTGGTAATCAAGGGCGGGATGATCGTCACCGCGCCCATGGGCGATATCAACGGCTCCATCCCCACGCCACAACCGGTGCACTACCGGCCCATGTTCGGCGCCCTGGGCGCGGCGCGCCATGCCACGCGCATGACCTTCCTGCCGCAGGCGGCCATGGACCGCGGCCTGGCCGAAGAACTCAACCTGCGCAGCCTGATCGGCGTGGCGCATGGCTGCCGCCGCGTGCGCAAGCCCGACATGCTCCACAACACCCTGCAACCGCTGATCGAAGTCGACGCGCAGACCTACCAGGTGCGTGCCGATGGCGAACTGCTGGTGTGCGAGCCGGCCCGCGAGCTGCCGCTGGCCCAGCGCTATTTCCTGTTCTGAAGGAGGACCGATGATTGTCTTGACCCGCCGAATCACCGAACCCGGCCCGCTGGGCGAAACCGGCAGCGTCACCCTTGATGTGGACAGCCGGATCAAGAGCCGCCTGCGGGTAACCCTGGACGATGGCCGCGAAGCCGGGCTGATGCTCGAGCGCGGCCACCTGCTGCGCGGCGGCGAACTGCTGGCCGATGCCGAGGGCACCCAGTTGATCCGCGTGCTGGCGGCGCCGGAGGCGGTGTCCACGGTGCGCTGCGTCGACCCGCACCTGCTGGCACGCGCTGCCTATCACCTGGGCAACCGCCATGTGCCGCTGCAGATCGAACCCGGCCTGTTGCGCTTTCAGCACGACCATGTGCTCGACGACATGCTGCGTGGCCTGGGCCTGACGGTGGAGGCCGAGCAGGCGCCGTTCGAGCCGGAGGCGGGCGCCTATCAGAGTGCACCGCATAGCCATAGCCATAGCCATAGCCATGAGCACGATCACCCGTTCGTGCGCTTGCCCGCCCATTCCTGAACTGCCTGGAGCAACCGATGAAAAAGACTTTCGCCCTGTTTCTGCTGATGCTGGCGCTGCCAGCCTTCGCCCACCCGGGCCACGACAGCCAGCCGCTGCAGGATGGCTTGCTGCACCCGCTGACCGGCCTTGACCACCTGCTGATGTTGCTCGGCACCGGCGTGCTTGCCGCGTTGACCCGGCGCAGCCTGGCGTTGCCTGCGGCTACCCTGGTGGCCATGTTCGGCGGTGCGCTGTGTGGTCATCTGTTCGGCGACGTGTTGGGCATGGAAACCCTGATCGCCGTGTCGCTGCTGGTGGCTGCCGCAGCCGTGTTGCTACCCGCTCGGCAACTGCTGCTGGCCATGGCCATGCCGGTGTTCGCCCTGTTCCATGGCTGGGCCCACGGTGTGGAAGCGACGCCGAGCGCGTTCTGGCAGTTCAGCGTCGGCTTTGTCGCGGTCAGTGGCTTGCTGCTGGCGGCCGGCTTTGCCGTCGGTTGCCTGCTGCGCCGCCACAGCGGCCTGCAGAAAGCCTTTGGCGGTGGCCTGCTGGCCGGCGCCGCACTGGTACTGGCCGGTTGATGGACAGCGACCTGGCGTTGCTGCGCCTGCTGCAGCTGGCCAGCCCAGGTTTGCCGGTGGGCGGCTTCACCTACTCGCAAGGCCTGGAGTGGGCGGTCGAGGCGGGTTGGGTACGGGGCGTGGACGGTTTCACTGCCTGGCAGCGTGAACAGATCGACGACACCCTGGCCGGCCTCGACTGGCCGGTACTGGCCCGCCTGTATCGCGCCTGCCAGGCCGAGGACGCCGTGGCCTTTGGCCACTGGAGCCGGTTCCTGCTGGCCAACCGCGAAACCGCCGAGTTGCGCCTGGAAGAACAGCAGCGCGGTGCGGCGTTGGCACGGCTGCTCGACGGCTGGCAGCTGGGCCAGGACCCAGCCTGGCGTGCCAGCCTTGAGCTTACCCAGCTGGGCGGCATGGCCTGGCTGGCCGCGCACTGGGCAATCCCGCTGCGGCAGTTGGCCTTGGGCCATGGTTTTGCCTGGCTGGAGGGCGCGGTCATGGCCGGGGTCAAGCTGGTGCCGTTCGGCCAGCAGGCTGCCCAGACCTTGCTGCGCGATCTGGGCACAGGTTTGCCGGCCGCCCTTGATCAAGCCTTGGCCCTGGGCGATGACCAGCTCGGCAGTGGCCTGCCGTTGTTGGCCATTGCCTCGTCGCGTCACGAAACCCAATACACCCGTTTGTTCCGTTCTTGAGGACTGCCTGCATGCAAAGCTATCAACAACCCCTGCGCGTCGGTGTCGGCGGCCCGGTCGGCTCCGGCAAGACCGCATTGCTCGAGGCCTTGTGCAAGGCCATGCGTGACCACTACCAGATCGCAGTGGTGACCAACGACATCTACACCAAGGAAGACCAGCGCATCCTGACCGAAGCCGGCGCCCTCGAGCCGGAGCGCATTGTCGGCGTGGAAACCGGCGGCTGCCCGCATACGGCGATACGCGAGGACGCCTCGATGAACCTGGCGGCGGTCGAAGCACTGGCGCGCAAGTTTGGCAACCTGGAGGTGATATTCGTCGAAAGTGGCGGTGACAACCTCAGCGCCACGTTCAGCCCGGAGCTGGCTGACCTGACCATCTACGTGATCGACGTGGCTGAAGGCGAGAAGATCCCGCGCAAGGGTGGCCCGGGGATCACCAAGTCGGATTTCCTGGTCATCAACAAGACCGACCTGGCGCCTTATGTGGGGGCCTCGCTGGAGGTGATGGCACGCGATACCCAGCGCATGCGCCCACAGCGGCCGTGGACCTTCAGCAACCTGAAGAAGGGCGAAGGATTGCAGGCGGTGATCGATTTCATCGTCGAGCGCGGCATGCTGGGTGTACGCGCATGATGTGACTGCTTGCGGGAGCGGCCCTTTCGCGACACCAGGCCGCTCCTGCAGTGGGTCATTCATGGCAGCAATGGCCTGGCGCTGCTTGCCCTTCATAGCGGTCATGATGCCGGACCCAGTCCATGGTTCCGCCTTCGTTGCGCCCCAGTGGTGCAATGTCGAGGAAGTTGTAGGTATTGACCAGGATATCCAGCCCGCGCGCATAGGTGGAGTAGGTGTGGTACACACTGCCATCCGGTTCACGGTAGAACGCGCTCAGCCCGGGCAACTCGCTTTCTTTACCGTCATACGGCGCATAGTTGTACTGGCGCTGGCCCTGATGGCCCACACTCACCCCGAAGTCCTCGTTGAAGCTGCTGTCGTGTGAGGAATACCAGGCAAACCGCCAGCCCATGCGCTGGCGGAACGCCTGGAATTGCGCATACGGTGCCCGCGACACGGCTACCAGCGACACGTCGTGGTGCGCCAGGTGCAGGTTGGCGCCGTCAAAATGGTCGGCGAGGAACGAGCAGCCATGGCAGCCTTCGGTCCAGCCCTCGGCGAACATGAAGTGGTAGACCAACAGCTGACTGCGACCGGCAAACAGGCCGGCCAGGTCCAGCTCGCCATCGGCCCCGTGAAAGCGATAGTCCTGCTCGACCTTCACCCAGGGCAGGGCGCGACGTGCTGCGGCCAACGCGTCGCGGTGGTGGGTGAAGGCCTTTTCGTGCAGCCACAGCTGCTGGCGGGCCGCCAGCCACTGGCTGCGGGAAACCACCGGGTGCCTGCTTTTGCTGGTGCTCATGGTGCTGTCTCCACATCAGGGGTTCACACACTGGTCGAGCACCGGCGGGCGGAATCGACAGGCAATAGCGGCAGCCCGATGAGTGGCATCGGTAGTCAGCCCGAATGGGCAATATGCCCGTCGGCCATTTCCTCGGTGACGTCATCTTCGCCGGGCAGCGCAGTGATCACGCTGAAGTCGCTCACTTCCACCTGGCCGCCGCCATAGCCCAGCAAATGGAAGGAAAACGCCTTGCGCGGGGTCGGGTTGTCAAAGCCGAACTCCATTTCCAGTGGCGCATCGGCGGTGACTTTCATCTCCTCAGGCAAGCCCAGCGGGACGTCCTGTTCCAACTGCTTGGCCTTGAGCTGGATATAGGCGGCGCGCTTCGGGTCCAGCGAGCGTACCTTGACCCGCACGCGGGTGTGCGAGCCCTCGGGCATTTCCAGGTACTGCGCACCGATCAGGTTGTCGGCCCAGTCATCGTGGATGCGCTTGCGCAGCCGGATGGGTGAGGGACCGCCGAACTGGTAGCGCAGGTTCAGCGGCGTGTGTTGCAGGGACTGGTCGAGCACCCCGGCCAGCGCGCCGATCTGTTGCCCGAGCAGGTTGCCGCCGGGGCCAAGGTAGCGCGCCTGGTCGGCGATGAACCCCTCGCTGGCATAACGTCGGCAGCGCTGCTGGAAGTCGCATTCGGTGAACAGCCCATGGCCGTCGTGATAGCGCAGCATGCCGTTGGTGTAGGCGATCATCTCGCGACCGCTGTCGTAGTCGCGGTACAGCGAGCGGCCACCCAGCGCCATGGGGATGGGCAGGGCAAAGTAGTCCAGCAGCGAGGTCGCCAGGTCGACATGGCCGTAGGTGCCGCGCTTGATCCTTGGCAATTGCGCCTGCTCTGGCGCCAGGGTGAGGTTGAAGCCCCACGACGAGGCCAGGCGCACGCCATCGATGCCGTGGGATTCGTCAGAGGTGACCACCACCAGGGTGTCCTTCAACACGCCCTGGCGTTCGAGGCTGTCGAGGAAGGCACCCAGCGCGTCGTCGAGGTAGGCCACGGCGGCCTGTTTCGGCGTGTCGTGGCGCTCGAGGTACTTGGCAGGCGCCGAGTAGGGCTGGTGGGTGCCTACGCTGAGCAGGGTCAGCATCCACGGTGTGTCCTGCTTCTGCAACTGGCCGACATAGCCCAGCGCGCCTTCGAAGAAGGCCCGGTCGTCCTTGCCCCAGGGAAACTCCAGGTAGTTCGCGTTGCGGAACCACTCCAGGCCATGCACCGCGTCGAAACCGATGTGCGGCATGATGCGGTCCTTGGCCATGAAGCGCAGGCCGGCGCCCTGCAGATAATGAGTGGTGAAGCCGGCCTGGCGCAGCTGCGCCGGCAGGCAGGCCTGGTTGCGTTCGTTCTGGGTCAGCAGCTCGACCCCCTTGGGTGTGCCGTTGGCCAGCTTGTCGTAGTCACCACAAAGCATGGCATACAGGCCACGGATGGTCTGGTGGGTGTGCAGCACATAGTCCGGGGTGTTCATGCCGCGTTCGGCCCACTGGCTGAGCCTGGGCATCAGCTCTGTGTCGAAGCGGCTGTGCAGCGCCTGGCGGTTAGGCCGCAGGTAGGCACCGGGGATACCCTCCACGGTGATGAGCAGCAGGTTGCGGGCCGTGCCCGGCCCGGCAAGCAGGCGCTGGCCATGCAGGTCGGATTGGGTCAGGCCACTGCTGGCCAGCGGCGTGAAGCTCTGAGTCTGCCCCGTCCAGCCCTCGACGTGGCGCTGCAGGCCACCGGCGGCGGCCGACATCAGTTGATGGGGGAGGTTGTACAGCCGCCATTGCTCGGCGTCGGCAGGTGCCAGTTGCTGGCTGCCCCAATGGCCAGCGAACAGCAACAGCGGAATGGCCCAGGCCTTGCGTGGCAGCGGCTGGCCGGGCCGAGTGCGGTAACGCCAGGCGCTGGCCAGCCAGACCAGCAGGCCGATGCCCAGCGCCCAGGGTAGCCAGGCATGGGCCAGGCTACCGCCAGTCGAATTCTCCATGAACTGCGGGTCGGCCAGGTAGGCCAGGTCGGCGCTGGTAGGCAACCTGCCCACCGCACTCACCAGTTCAGCCGAGGCCACCCACAGGGCGGCCCATGCCAGCAGCACGGGCAAGGCCAGCCACCAGGGCCGGCGGTACAGCAGCACTACCAGGACGCTGCCGAGGGCCATGTCGGACAGGTAACCGAGCGGGTTGGACCAACCCAGCATGGCGCGCGTACCCAGTGGGATCACCAGGACCAGGGTCGCCAGTGCGGCAAGCCGGGTAGGCAGGTGGTCTGACAGGTTCTTCACAAAAAATTCCCTTTTGCCATCAAAACGTCATACATCTGTGCTGGATGATAACAGCCTGGGCCAGGGAACACGTTTCGCTACACGCCTGGTAACCAAAGTCCGGGCCGCGCGCACGGGCCCGGACGATGGCAAGTATCAGAAGTAGTACGGGAATTTCAGGCTGAAGGAAAAGTCCGGCGCATCATCGGTCAGACCAATGGACAGGTTGGGCACGATGGTCAGGTTGTCGGTGGCGGCGAAGGTCATGCCGATGTTGAAGTTGGCGGCGTTGTAGTCGCTGTTGGAGATCGACTGCCAGTCGCCGCCATCCGGTTTGATCTTGCTCTTGCTGGCGAACTGGTCGGACACCGAGAACGACATGCTCATCTTCTCGTTGAGGGCAAAGGCGATACCGCCACCGATCTGCCACGAGTCGCCCAGCTTCACGTCACCCGGGACTTTGCTGTTGACCTGCGGGCTGATGTCGCTGAATGAGTCTTGCATGTTGTAGGTGTAGGACAGGCTGCCGAACAGCACGGCGGGGTCGAAGGTCTTGACCAGCGAGATGCCCGGGGTAATTGCCCAGACGCCGTTGCCGGTCGGCAGGCTCTCGGGTACCGACAGGTTGTCGTTGCCGGGCACTTCGCGCAACTTGATGCCATACGGGTCCTTGCCAGTCGGGGCCTTGATGCGCAGGGTTGCCACGGCATCGGGCCAGGTCTCGTCTTCGTCGAGGAACTTGTAGGCGACGCCGACGTTGATGTCGCCTATTTCCGGGTCGCGGGTCACGGTTGCATCCGAAGTGTTCGCCCCGGCGCCACCTGCACCGCCGGACGAATAAGTGGACTCGCGGTACACCACCGGGACGTTGATATCGAACTGCCAACGCTGGGCGAGGTTGTAGCGCGCAGTCATGTCCAGGGTCCAGTTGTCGGCCTTGACCCGGTCGAGGTTGATACTGCCCAGGAAGATCGAATCCAGTGCCAGGAAGCCGTTCAGCACCAGCGCGCGGGTATCGTAGTGGGTATAGGTAATGCCGGTTTCGAAGCTGAACTTGCCACCGCCGAAAAAGCCGCTGGCCTCGTCATACAGGTTGGACACACTCTGCGCCGGCTCGGAGTCGGCGGCCAGCGCCTGGCCGTACGAGCTGCCGCTGCTACCCGGCGCGCCGGAGGCGACGGTCTGTGCGCCCCTGACCCCTTCGGCAGGGGATCTGACCAGGCGTTTGGGCGGGGGCGCCGCCGGGGTTTCCTCGACCTGGCGCACACGTTGCTCCAGCACCATCAGCGCCTGCTGCTGGGCTTCGTAGCGGCGTTTGAGTTCGATCAGTTCCTGTTTGAGTGCCTCGACCTGCGGATCGCTGGCGGCGAAAAGGAGGGTGGCCGGGGCCAGGGTGGTCAAGCAGACAATTGCTCGGAGCGTCATTGATCGGTGCATGGAGGTGCCGTCCCTTTCGACTGCCTTTGAACGTGAAGATCATCAGTATCCGAATGTGCGCAAGCCCTTGAGTTGGTCGAGGCTACCGTTCAACGACGCGGCGGTCGGTACGTTCTCGCGCATGACCACATTGAGGGAGGTGACGTTGTTGACCTGGTTGCCATTGCCAAGCAGCGTCGCGTTCTGCATCAGGCCGCCTTGCGCCAGCCGTTGCGCGCTGCTGCCCTGGTTGTTGCTGGCCTGGATGTCGAGCTGCACGCCCACACCGGTCGACGAGATGCTCAGCGCGCCCGCGCCGTTCTCGCTGACCAGGGTCTGGCCGGCGGCCAGCACCTGGCCCTGCGGTTGCGTGGCTGGCGCCTGGTCAGCCTTGGTCACGTTGATGTCGACGTTGTTATAGGCCGTGTTGTTGTCGCCCGCCGCACGCACCACCTGGGTAACGCCCTCGGTGCTGCTGAGCCCGCCGCCACCAGTGACTGTGCCGGTGCCAGCCGACGAAGCACTGCTGGTGCCTGCGCCGGTAGCTTTTTCGTTCACCATCGAGACGTAGAACTGCGGCTTGATGGTCGACTGCTGGACCTGCAAGGTAGACGTCGCGCCGATTACTTCGCCATTGGCGTTCTGCCAGGTGCTGGTCATGACAATGCCGAAACTGATGATGCGGCCCGGCAATACATAGCGTCCGCGCAACGCCGCCAGCTCCTGGTCCTTCAGTTCGATGGGCTTGAACGTTTCGCCATGGGTTGGCAGGCTGGCTGCCAGGCACACCACTGCGAGCCACAGTGAATTCTTCATGGGTGCTCCCCGGAGCGTCATGCTCCTTGTCGTTCGACGCGTCATTAGAAGAAGTCGCTTTTGATGAAGCCGAAGTCCAGCAGCTCTGCGTCCTGCACCGGGGCGAAGTCGTTGACCCGGCCCTTGGCGGTCAGTGGCAGAGGCGGGTCGAGCAAGACGTTGTGCTTGTCGTAGCCTTGGCCGATCACGGCGAAGATGATGCCGTTCCAGCCTTTGAGAAAATCGTCGACCTTGTAGCGTTTGTGGCCCAGTACCGGGTCACCGATATACACCCAGCCCTTGTCGACCTTCTGCATGACCACGAAGTGCTTGTAGCCGCGCACGTCCATCAGCACCACGACCGGGATGCGTACGCTGTGCAGGGTCTCGGGCGCCACCCGGTAACCGCGGGCACGCATGCCGAGGCTTTCCACGTAGCGTTTCATGTCGAGCATCGAGAAGCCCTGGGTGCGGACCAGGTCCTGGTCGGCATGGGCCAGCATGCCTTCGATGATCTGTTGCTCGTTCACATCCAGCCAGTAGGCCTGGCGCAGGATGGTGGCCAATGCGGCGGCGCCGCAGCTGAAGTCGGTTTTCTGTTGCACCAGGTCGGCGAACTTGCGCTCGCGCACACTCTGGATGGGTTTGAATACCACCGCGCCGCCCGGCAGGACGGACAGCGGCATTTGTGCAGCCTCGCTCACGCTGGCCAGGCACAGCAGACACGCCAAGGCGACAATACGCATGATCGGATGCCTTCCCTTCGTCTTCTGGAAAGGCCCCCCGAAGGGGGCCTTAAGCACAGCGATCAGAACGAGGTGTTGGAAATGGCCAGCGAGTTGCTCTGCTGGTTGCCCACACCGGCCGCCACGTTCACGCCCAGGTTGCCGCTACCGCCATTCACCGAACCGCTAAGGGTTGCAGTGTTGGTGACAGGGTTGGCCCAGCCGGTCGGGGTCAGCACTTGGAAGGACACGGTATTGCTCAAGTCGTAGGCACTGCTTTCGCTGTAGCTCTTCGACACGTCGTTCGAAGATTGCGACGACTTCTCGCCAGACTTTTCAAACGCCGATTCCGAGGCATTGGCATACGACGATTCGTGAGCCTTTTCATACGAAGAATCGCGAGACTTCTCGTAGCTCGATTGGCGAGTCTTGTCGTACGACGAGTCGAATGCCTTCTCGAACGATGCGTCATAGGCGCTTTCCTGCGAGCGGTCGACGTCCACGTTGAGCGAGGCATTGAGCGAGGCATCGAAGCTGTCGGTGCGGGTGCGCTCGCGGCGGCCGTCATCGGTGCTCAGAGTACGGGTAGCATCAGCTGCAGCGGCCAGGGTGGCGCTCAGGCTGGAACTGCTCGACGAACTGGCGTTGCCGGCCACCGAGCCACTGGCGTTCCAGCTGTTGGAGCCGCTGGCAGTGGCGCTGTGCGAACCGCTGGCGTTGGTGCTGCTCGAGCCGCTGGAGCTCCAGCCATTGGAGCCGCTGGAGCTGGCGCTTTGCGAGCCGGCCACGCTGAAGCTCGAGGAGGCACTGCGGTCGTCGGTCGAGTTGAACGTGCCCTCACGCGAGCTCGAACCACTCCTGCTGGTGGTGAAGGTCAGCGTGTCCACCCGGTAGGTGCGGTCGGCGCCGTTGTTGACCACCAGCCCCGGGCCGTTCTGCTCGGCCGAGGCGGTAGCGGTGGCATTGCCCAGCGGAGCACCGGTGTTGGCGATGGCCATGGTGTTCTTCTGCTGGTTCAGGTCGCCACCGGCGATGTTGACGCCGACGTTGCCCTCTGCGCCATCGGCCGAGCCGGTCATCACCGCCGAGTTCTGGGTGGACCAGTTGTCGACGCGGTTGTTGTTGCTGAACTGGCGAACGTCGGCAGTGGCTTCGGCGGTACCGAACACGAAGCTGTTATCCAGGCTGGACTCGGACGATGCGTTGGCAATGGCCGCGGCGTTGTCCTGCTGGTTACCGTTACCGGCTGCGACGTTGACACCCACGTTGCCGCTGGCACCGGTGGCCGAGCTGCTCATCTCGGCTTCGTTGACGGTGCCCTGGTTGGTGATGGTGTTGCCGGTGCTGCGCTGGCTGTCAATGGCGTTGGCAGTGGCAAACACAGGAATCCTCGTGGGAGGAGGCGTGTGCTGCCCGTTATTGTGGTGACCGTTGTGGTGCCCGCCACTCCGGTCGTTCTGTTCAGCTTGTACAGCAACAGCCATGACCGCAGCAATTGCGAAAACCAGAGGCTTGATTGCCATCGAGGGTTTCATGGTGATTCTCCGTACGTTATCAGGTTAAGTGTCGTTCTTGACTGAATGGGTCAATCCGCGACCCGGATGCTCAGGGTGTTGGCCATGCGGTTTCCCACCCCGGCACTCTGGTTCAACTGGATCACGCCACGGCTACCGGTGAAGGCCTGGTCACTGGTGGTGACCTGGCGATGGCCAGTTGGTGTGTCAGTTGCACCGGAGTTGTTGAGCAGCGCCACGTTCTGCTGCAGGAGGACGCTGTCATCGATGCTTTGCGGCTGGGCACCGATGCTGATGCTCAGTGCATTCGCTTGCTGGGTATTGGCGCCGGCGCTCTGGTTGACCCCGAGGGCACCGCTGCCGTTGCTGAAGGCGTTGCCCTGGATAGTCGCGCCGGCATCCATTGCCGGGTTGGCGGGGGTACCCAGCCGTTGCCGTATCTGAGTGCTGGCATGTGCTTCAGGCCCGACCGCAATGGCGCGCGCATTCGCCTGCTGTTGCCGGTCACCTGCGGCCTGGTTGACCGAGAGGTTGCCTTGGTAGCGGCTGCCGGAGCTGTCGATGTCAGCGTGGTTGAGCACGGGGACTGGCGATTGGGCGAGCGCCGAGGCACTGCACAGCGCGGCCAGGATCAGCAGCGAGGGCTTCATGTCACTTGCCTCCCCCGGTCAGGATCTGCAGCGGGGCGAGGCCGCGCTGCACGCTGGAGTTGACCATGTTGGCGATACCATTGCCGGAGCCTGTGCCGCGCCCGCCGGAAAGGTTGGGCAGTTGTGTCTGGTTGCCGAGGTTGCCGCCCAGGTGGTTGGTCTGCTGGGTGACCAGGTTGCTGATGCCGGCGCCACTGCTGATGCTGGCGAAGTCGCCATCGCTCAGTTCGTTGGTTTGCCTGAGGACGTGGGCGGACGGGTTGGCATTGACGGTGGTAGGGGACGGATCGGGGATCAGCGGCGGGACCGTCGCGTTACGCGTCTGCACGTCACGGGTAATGATGATGATGCCCTTGTCTGCCTGAGCGGTCAGGCTCAACGAACCGAGCACGCAGCCCAGCAACAGCAAGTGATGAAGGCCTTTGTCAGTTTTCCTCACGACGGCAACTCCTTCTGTGCACGCTGGCCTTGTCAGCGATGCGAACGGGATAGCAGAAGGTGTGCCGCTTTTGAGAAACCGTTATGAATCAGCAGGTTGGCGTGAGGGGGTGGCAAACTGCGGCGTGTTCTGTCTCAGCCGTGAAACAGGCAACCGCAAGGTTCATCGGCCAGGCCATGGGCGGCCTTGAGCGGGAAGGCATTATCGCCGGTGTTTCAGCATGTTGACAGTGCCGGCGGAGCCGGGCACAACCCCCGCAGTTTCGGGAGCCTTGGCCCACCGAGCTGTGTCGGCGGTTTAACACTCGGTGGGGGTGGCTGGCGCATCGCTATCAATCAGCCTAGCTACTGTTTGCAGCGCCAGCAACTGGCGCTGCGGCCAATTGCCCTCGATTATTTTGTATGGCTGGTGATGCCGCTGCAGCCAATGCAGGCTGTCATCGAAAAAGCGCTGGCGATCGCTCAGTGCTGGCTGGCTGCGCTGGCCATCGGCCACCCATTCCACCCCTTGTGGGCTGAGCAACAGGTGCAGGTGATACTGCCGCGCCAGCAACGCTGGCTCCAGCCAGGCCGGGCAATCGCCGAACAGGGCCTGGCTCCAGAGCATGTTGCTGAGCAGGTGGGTATCCAGAATCAGCAGGGGCGGCGCTTTGGCACGGGCACTGTCTTCCCACGCCAGCTGGCCGCGGGCGATGGTGGGAATGTCGGCGTAACAGGTGTCGCGGCATTCCTGGTCAATGAAGTGGCGCACGTATTCGGCCACCACCACGCCGCCGAAATGCGCCTGGATCACGCCGCTGAGCCAGCTTTTACCGCTGGATTCCGGGCCGCACAGTACCAGCACCTTCATTGCCTGGGCCGTGCTCATGGCTGTACCAGCGCCGGGTCGCGATGCCATTCCAGCCAGCCGCGCAAGGCAATGACGGTGAGCACCGCGAAGAAGCCCGCCGTGAAGTACAGCTGCTGGTGCAGGTACTGGCCAACGTAGATGATGTCGACCACCACCCACAGCGGCCAGCACTGCAGGCGTTTTTGTGCCATCCACAATTGCGCCACCAGGCTGAACCCGGTCAGGCTGGCGTCCAGCCAGGGCAGGGCGGCGTCGGTCCAGTTGGCCATGGCAGCGCCCAGTGCGGCGCTCAGCAGCAACCCGGTGGCCAGGCCGGTGAGCAGCGCCGGGCGCTGCAGGCGCGAGACCTGGCGGGCGACTTCAACATGGCCCGGGCGTTTCCATTGCCACCAGCCATACAGTTGCAGGAGGGCGTAGGCCAGTTGCAGCAGCATGCCTGAATACAGCTTCACCTCGTAGAACAGCCAGCCATAGATCAGCACCATGACCAGGCCGATCGGCCAGCACCAGGCGTTCTGCTTGACCGTGAGCCAGACAGCGATGACGCCGAGGACGGCGGCGATGAGTTCAAGGCCGGACATCGGCGATCCTTGGAGAGACTATCGGAGAGAGCGGCGATTGTAGCGGGTCGGTTGGGCCAGGTGTAGGGCGCCGGGGCATTCGGGGCTGCTTTGCAGCCCCCGGCACTTTGGACTACACCTTGAACTGCCGCAACAACTGTTCCAGCTCTTCGCTCAACCGCCCCAGCGCCACGCCGGCCTCGCTGGACTGCCGCGCCGCATCGGCGGTCTGTTGCGACAAACCGGCAGTATCCAGCACGTTGCGGTTGATCTCCTCGACCACATGCGACTGCTGCAAGGTGGCGCTGGCAATCGAGGCGTTCAAGGCGGTGAGGTTGTTCAGCACCTGGTTGATGGCATCCAGGCTGGCACCGGCTTCGCGGGCTTGCTCGACGGTCTGGCGCGACGCTTCGCTGCTGGTGTCGATGGCCCTGACCGCAGCGTCCGACTGGCTTTGCAGGTGCTCGATCATGGTGTGGATCTCGGCCGTCGACTGCGCCGTGCGTTGCGCCAACAGGCGCACCTCGTCGGCGACCACGGCAAAGCCACGGCCTTGCTCGCCAGCCCGTGCCGCCTCGATGGCCGCGTTCAGCGCCAGCAGGTTGGTCTGCTCGGCGATCGAGCGGATAACGTCCAGCACGCCGCCGATGCGCGTGCTGTGCCCGGCCAGGTCGCGGATCACCTGCACCGCCTGGTCGATGGTCAGCGATAGCTGGTCGATCTGCGCCAGGCTGCCGTGGATAGCCTCCTGGCCATGCGCTACCTGCTGTTGCGCGGTGCGCATTTCCCCGGCTGCCTGCTCGGCGGTCTTGGCCACGTCTTGCACGGCATAGGTCACCTCGTTGACTGCAGTGGCCACCTGGTCCATCTGTGCCGATTGCTGGGCGCTGTGCTGTTGCGCGGCGCCGGCGTTGTCGCCCACATGCCCGGCGGACTGCGCCAAGGCATGGGCCGCCCCTTGCAGCTGGCCGATCACGCCTTGCAGCTTGCCGTTGAAGCGGTTGAAGTGCTCGCCCAGGGAAGTGATTTCGTCGCGGCCATGGGTGTCGAGGCGCCGGGTCAGGTCGCTTTCGCCACTGGCGATGTTGCCCATGGCTTGCACGGCCTCCTGCAGCGGGCGGGCGATGCTGCGGGCAATGAGCATCACCACCAGGGCCATGAGCAGGGCAATGGCCAGCCCGACCAGCGAGGCGTCGCGCAACTGGCGATTGAATTCGGCCTGCACGTCATCGACGTAGACACCCGAGCCGATGATCCAGCCCCACGGCTTGAACAGCTGGATATACGAGGTCTTGGCCACCGGCTCGCTGGCACCAGGCTTGGGCCAACGGTAATTGACCGGCCCTGCGTCCTGTTGCCGGGCCAGGGCGACCATTTCGTTGAACACGGCGAAGCCGTCAGGGTCGCGGATGGCCGACAGGTCCTGGCCGTCGAGCTTTGGGTTGGCCGGATGCATGATCATCTTCGGCCCCAGGTCGTTGATCCAGAAATAATCGTCGTGGTCGTAGCGCAGCGCCCGTACCACCTGCAGCGCTTGTTGCTGGGCCGCTTCGCGGCTGAGCGTGCCGGCCGTTTCCAGGCCCTGGTAATACGCCAGTACACCCGCTGCGGTCTGCACCACATGGCGGGTCTTTTCCGCCTTGGCCTGGTACAGGTCGCCATGGATCTGGCGCAGCATCAGCAGGCCCAGCACCAGCAGCATCGCTACCGCCACCAGCAGAATCAGCCACAGGCGGCGGCTGATAGACATTGATCTCAGGGTTTTCATCCCACAGCTCCCGCATTGTTCTTGTTATTCAAGTGCATCCAAGCATGGTTTGGGCGAGGGCCCTACTCGACTAATGGCTAAGTGCTATGCGACTGATAGTCTGCCGCGTTCGTACCAGGCGATCGCAAAGGCGCTCTGCTAGGATTTCGGCCGCGCAAGATGAAACCTTTAGGCAGCGTGAACTTTTCTACTGGCGTTGCGCCCAACAGTCGCTGTAAAACAGCCGGGCCGCGCGCGGCAAACTCAAGCAAATCAAGAACAAGGGGCCTGCCACGAGCAGCGCTCCAGCGGGGGAACGATGGATTTTTGGACTGCCATTCAGGCAATCATCTTGGGCGTGGTCGAAGGGCTGACGGAATTTCTGCCGATATCCAGCACCGGCCACCAGATCATCGTCGCCGACCTGATCGGGTTTGGTGGCGAACGGGCCATGGCTTTCAACATCATCATTCAGCTGGCGGCGATCCTGGCCGTGGTGTGGGAGTTCCGCGGCAAGATCCTCGACGTGGTCTTCGGCCTGGCCAGCCAACCCACGGCGCGGCGTTTCACCGGCAACCTGTTGCTGGCATTCCTGCCGGCAGTGGTACTGGGCGTGCTGTTCGCCGACTTGATCCATGAGTACCTGTTCAACCCGATCACTGTAGCGGCGGCATTGGTGGTGGGTGGGGTGATCATGCTCTGGGCCGAGCGTCGCCAGCACCGTATTGAGGTCGACCATGTGGATGACATGCGCTGGAGCCATGCCCTGAAGATCGGCTTCATCCAGTGCCTGGCGATGATTCCGGGCACTTCGCGCTCCGGTTCGACCATTATCGGCGGCCTGCTGTTCGGCCTGTCGCGCAAGGCTGCCACCGAGTTCTCATTCTTCCTGGCCATGCCGACCATGGTGGGGGCCGCCGTGTACTCGGGCTACAAGTACCGCGACCTGTTCCAGCCCGGCGACCTGCCGGTCTTTGCCCTTGGTTTCGTGACTTCGTTCATCTTCGCCATGATCGCAGTGCGCGCTCTGCTCAAGTTCATTGCCAACCACAGCTACGCGGCGTTCGCCTGGTATCGCATCGCCTTTGGCCTGTTGATCCTGGCGACTTGGCAGTTCGGCTGGGTCGACTGGGCGACGGCACATGGCTGAGGCAACCAGGGCCGTAGCGCCGTCGGGCGTACGTAACGTACGCCTGAAGCTGCTGCTGTTGGGCCTGCTGTGCCTGTTGCCAGGCCTGGGGGTGGCGCGCATGGCCTGGCTCGACCAGGCCTGGTGGCTGCTGGCGCTGTACCCGGCGGCGAGCCTGATCAGCCTGCTGCTGTACTGGCAGGATAAACAGCAGGCGCGCAGCCTGGCCTGGCGTACGCCGGAAAAGGTGCTGCATGCCAGTGAGCTGCTGGGTGGCTGGCCGGGGGCACTGCTGGCGCAGCAGCTGTTTCGGCACAAGACGCGCAAGGTCTCGTATCAGCTGGTGTGCTGGGGAATCGTACTGCTGCATCAGGTGTTCTGGGCGGACTGGCTGTTTCTCGGCGGGCGTTATCTGGCGGTTGGTTGATCCATGACTGTGCCGACCTCTTCGCGGGTGACCTGCTGCTGTTTCAGGTGAAGCCGCAAAGCCGACGAAGAGGGATCACAACACCAACCCCACCTGCAGCCGCTTGGGCAGGCGCCGCACCACCAGCTGGTGCGAGCGCTGCAGCAAATCACACAGCTCCTCGCGTGCCATCGGGTAGGGCGGCGTCATGCTGATCCACCGCGCCCGTGCCAGATACGGCGCAGGCCGCACCCCCGGGCGGTCGCAATAGCCGAGAAACAGCTCGTCGGCCACTTTGAACGACAACCCAGCGCCCGCCAGGTCAAGCACCGCGAACATCTTGTTGCCCGCCACCGAGAACACCCGGATGCCGCCCCATTTGTAGTCTTCCCGTGCCCCTGGCAGGCTCAGGCAGAACGCCGCCACCTGGGCTTCGCTCAGACTTCGCTCAGACATACCGTTCTCCACAGGCCTCGAATGACGCCGCCAGGTGGTCGATCCATACCCGTACCGCCGGCAGCAGACCCCGCCGGTGCGGGTACACCGCCTGCAGGTAGCCGCCTGGTAGCGACCAGTCCGGCAGCAGGCGCACCAGTTCGCCACGTTCCAGTTCTTCTTCGCAGAACATGCTGGGCAGTGCGGTAAACCCGAGGCCTGCCCGTACGGCTGCATTACGTACCACGAAATCATCGATGGCCAGCCTCGGTTCCAGGGCAATTTCCTGCTGTTTGCCGTGGGGGCCGAACAGGCGGAAGTGTACCAGGCGGTCCGCTTCGGCGGCGCCCAGCACCGGTAACGAGGCCAGTTCGGCGGGTTCGCGGATGTGGTCGGCGAAACCCGGCGCGGCAACCAGTTGCATCTGTGCCTGGCGCAGGCGGCGGGTGACCAGGGCTGGGTCTTCATCGCCCAGGTCGCGTACCCGCAAGGCCACGTCGATGCCTTCGGAAATCAGGTCGACGCGGCGGTTGAGCAGCACCATGTCCAGTTGCACCAGCGGATATTGCTCGAGAAAGCGGCTGATCACATCCGGCAGGAACGCGTGGGCCAACGCCACCGGGCAGGACACCCGCAAGCGCCCACGTGGCTCGCTGCTCATGCTGGCCACCGCTTCGTCGGCGGCTTCGGCCTCCAGCAGCATCGCCTGGCAGTGGTGCAGGTAGCGCTCGCCCACGGCGGTGAGCTTCAGCTGCCGGGTGGTGCGTTGCAGCAGGCGGGTGCCCAGGCGCTCCTCGAGCTCGGCGATGCGCCGCGACAGGCGCGACTTGGGGACGCCCAGCTGGCGCCCGGCGGCCGCGAAACCGCCGGCCTCGACTACGCGGGCAAAATAAAAAAGGTCGTTGAGGTCTTGCATGGTATGTCTCACTGTTCCACCTGTGGGACAAACTAACGCATTTTTGCTGACTTATCAGCCATTGGCTCCCTCGGTAGGATTCTCCCCATCGTGATCGCCCACTGTCGCGGTCGTCATTCACAGGAGAGTCCCATGAAACTGTTGCATATCGATTCGAGCATCCTGGGCGACAATTCCGCCTCCCGCCAACTTAGCCGCGAAGTGGTCGAAGCCTGGAAAGCTGCCGACCCTAGCGTGGAAGTGGTGTACCGCGACCTGGCCGCCGACGCCATCGCCCACTTCTCTGCGGCCACCTTGGTAGCGGCGGGCACCCCGGAAGACGTGCGCGATGCAGCCCAGGCCTTCGAGGCCAAGCTCAGCACAGAAACCCTGGAAGAGTTCCTGGCGGCGGATGCCGTGGTGATCGGCGCGCCGATGTACAACTTCACCGTGCCGACCCAGCTCAAGGCCTGGATCGACCGCGTTGCCGTCGCTGGCAAGACCTTCCGCTACACCGAAGCCGGCCCGGAAGGCCTGTGCGGCAACAAGAAGGTCGTGCTGGTGTCGACTGCAGGTGGCCTGCACGCTGGCCAGGCGACCGCTGCCGGGCATGAAGACTTCCTCAAGGTGTTCCTCGGCTTCATCGGTATCACCGACCTGGAAATCGTTCGCGCCCATGGCTTGGCCTACGGCCCAGAGCAACGCAGCCAGGCGATCGACGCTGCCCAGGCGCAGATAGCCAACGAACTGTTTGCCGCGGCCTGAGCGCCGGTAGGCAGCCTGCCAGGGTCGCATCGCTGACCCTGTCGCGGGCTGTGGCCGCGCGTGCTTCAGAATATGGGCGGGGTGATCACCCAGATCACCACGGCATCCACCTCGCCAGGGTTGCCATAGCGGGCACTGGCGGGAAAACCACGATGCAGCAGCCACAGTCCTGCCCTCGCACCGTGTTCGCAGTGTGAGGCAGGACGTTGCCGCGCGGTTGGCGCGGGGCTCAGCGGGCGTCAGGCGCGATCATCGACACCGGCACATCGTGGGCCCGCTTACGCGCCACCAGGTAATAGAGCACGCTCGGCACTACCAGGCCGATCATCCACGATACATCCACACCGCCCAGGTGCTCGACCAGCGGCCCGGTGTACAGCTTGGTGTCGATGAACGGCATCTGGATCAGCACGCCCACGGTGTAGACGAAGATCCCGGGCCAGTTCCAGCGGCCATAGCGGCCCTGCGGGTCGGCGAGGGCAGGGATGTCGTAGCGCTCCTTGGTGATGAAGTAGTAGTCGACCAGGTTGACTGCACTCCATGGCACGAAGAACGTCAACAGGAACAGGATGAACGACTTGAACGCGCCGAGAAACGAATGCTGGCCAAGCAGGGCCAGCAAGGTGGCCGCACCGACGATAGCCAGTACGAACAACAGGCGTTGTGCGCGGCTGACCACCAGGTGGCCACGGAAGCCGCTGATGATGGTGGCAATGCACATGAAACTGCCGTAGGAATTGAGCGTCGAGATGGTCACCTTGCCAAAGGCGATGCAGAAATACAGCAGCGCTGCGGTGCCGCCGGCCCCGCCCAGGCCTACGATGTAGGCCACTTCGCGACCGGAGAACTGGCCACCGGCAATGGCGACGGCGAACACGCCGAGAACCATTGACGCCTGGGCGCCGATCACCGAGCCCAGGCCTGCGGCGAGGAAGGTCTTGAGTGGTGAGGTGCTGCTTGGCAGGTAGCGCGAGTAGTCGGCGACATAGGGGCCGAAGGCGATCTGCCAGGACGCCGCCAGTGAGACGGCGAGCAGGAACGATGCCCAGCTGAAGTGGCGGTTGTCGAGCAACTGGCCGATGTCAGCCAGCATCAGGATACGGCTGAACAGGTAGACGAAGGCAATGATGCCCAGCACACTGGCGACTCTGCCGATCCAGTGGATGACCCGGTATCCGGCCAAAGTGGCGAGCACGATGACGCTGGCGAAGATCAGGATACCGGTACTGTCGCTGACGCTCAGCAACTGGCCGATCGCCTGCCCGGAGAGCACCGTGCCGGTGGCAGTGAAGCCCAGGTACATCAGGCATACCAGCACCATCGGTATGGCCGCACCATAGACCCCGAACTGAACGCGGCTGGAAATCATCTGCGGCAGCCCCAGGCGCGGGCCCTGTGCGGCATGCAGGGCCATGACCGCGCCGCCGATCAACTGGCCGAGCAGCAGGCCGATCAGCGACCAGAACACGTCGCCTCCGAGCACCACGGCCAGTGCGCCGGTGACGATGGCAGTGATCTGCAGGTTGGCACCCAGCCACAGGGTGAACTGGCTGTACACGCGTCCATGGCGCTCGGTTTCGGGTATGTAGTCGATCGAGCGCCGCTCGATCACGGGTTTGCTGGACATACGCTGCTCCGCTTCATTGTATTTGTCTTGGCGAGTCAGTCATCGCGGCACGCGAGGCGGATGACTTCGCCAGCATGTGAGCATGTATATACAAGTAGGGTCAAGTGAAGTTACCACAGGCGAAACAGTGCACTGTTGCGTAAGGATGGGCGGCAACTGTGCTGGTTACCGAACGAGGAATAGCCTTATGCTGTAACGAAATATGTCTAGAACGCTTGAAAAAAGGATACCGCAATGCCGCTCAAGGACCTGCTGATCGCCCTGGTGGTGATCGTCGCGTGGGGAGTCAACTTCGTGGTCATCAAGGTTGGCCTCGATGGCTTGCCACCGATGCTGCTGGGGGCACTGCGCTTCCTGCTGGTGGCGTTCCCGGCGATTCTGCTGGTCAAACGGCCGCAGTTGCCGTGGCGCTGGCTGGTCGCCTACGGTGCGACCATTTCCCTCGGCCAGTTCGCCTTCCTGTTCCAGGCCATGTACAGCGGCATGCCACCAGGGCTGGCCTCGCTGATCCTGCAGTCGCAGGCTTTCTTCACCCTAGGTTTTGCCGCGCTGTTCCTCGGCGAGCGGCTGCGCCTGGCCAGCGTGCTGGGGCTGCTGGTGGCGGCCAGTGGCCTGGCGCTGATCGGCAGCGAAGACGGCGGCCATGTGCCGATGCTGGCGCTGGTGCTGACCCTGTGCGGCGGCGCCATGTGGGGGCTGGGCAACATCATCACCCGGCGCTTTGGTTCGGTTGACCTGGTGGCCCTGGTGATCTGGGGAGGGTTGATCCCGCCGCTGCCGTTCCTGGCCTTGTCCTGGTGGCTGGAGGGGCCGGAGCGCATCGGTCATGCACTGGCGAATATCAGCTGGAGTTCGGTATTGGCCCTGGCCTACCTGGCGTTTGTCGCCACCATGCTGGGCTACAGCCTGTGGAGCAAGCTGCTGTCGCGCCACCCGGCCGGCAAGGTAGCGCCATTTTCGCTGTTGGTGCCGGTCATTGGCCTGAGCTCGTCGGCCTTGTTGCTGGGCGAGCGCCTGAGCGCAACCCAAGGCTGGGGCGCCTTGCTGGTGATGGCGGGGCTGCTGGTGAACGTGTTCGGCGCGCGCATCGGCCAGCGCTTGCGCGCGGTCAATGCATGAAGTGCGGCGCTGGGGGCTGTTAGAATCGGTCTCTTTTGCCAGGCCAATGGAGTGCACCCATGATCATTTCCACCACCAGCCAGCTCGAAGGCCGCCCGATTGCCGAATACCTCGGCGTAGTCAGCTCCGAATCGGTGCAGGGCATCAATTTCGTGCGCGATTTCTTCGCACGTTTCCGCGATTTTTTCGGCGGCCGTTCGCAAACCCTGGAAAGCGCATTGCGCGAGGCCCGGGAACAGGCCACCGAAGAACTGAAAGCGCGGGCACGCCAGTTGCAAGCCGATGCGGTAGTGGGGGTGGATTTCGAGATCAGCATGCCGTCGGTACAGGGCGGCATGGTCGTGGTATTTGCCACCGGCACGGCGGTGCGCCTGAAGTAGGGCGCCCGGCCGCTGGTCGGGTGCGGAGTTGCAGTCCGGGCGGTCTGCAAATGACCAGCTAGTCTCACTTTCACTGGGCGCGTTTACCTGGGCAACCCTTCTGGTTGTCGGCGCGTCCGCCACTGGAGGGAGACAGGGCATGAGCGAATCCTTTTTCGAAGACCTGAACGACGCGTTCCCGATCAACAGCCAGGTGCGTTGCGGCCAGGCGGCATTCCGCCTGGGGTTCGCCCACATGACGCTGGATGATTCCGAACAGCTCCAGCCAGCACACCTGCAGCGCAGCAAGAAAGGTCGCTTCATGCCGCGGGTGCCGCTGAAAAAATGATCCCGCTTAAGCTCAACCCCGCCGAACGGCGGGGTTTTTGTTGCAATTCGTTGATCCGCCTCATGGCATTGCCGGGTAGCGCTCGCCGGATTGCCAAGGCTGTGGTTTCCTGACGTGGCATTCCTGTAACGGAGGATTGAATGCTCATGCGAGTCAGGGAAGAGACCTATTGGCAGTGGGCCGATGCCCAGCTGCATAGCCGCTGCCATGATGAAGCGCTCAGTGATGGCACCACGCTGGATGTGCAGGTGCGCCTGTCGCGCCTGGGGGCGACCCAGCTGTTCCTGGGTTTGTATGGCCGGGACGGGCGGGCATTGCTGGAGGAGTATTACCCTGCACGGCCGGGCGAGACCATGACCCGTGCGTTGGTCTGGGGCGTGAACCGCGCCCGGGCCATGGCCACCGGCGCCTTGCCGCTGCCGGAAACCCGCAAGCGTCGGCGCCAGGCATGAAAAAGCCCGGCCTGTGCAGGCCGGGCTCAAAGCAGGGTGCGAACCCTCAATTGATTGGTTCGATCACCTTCACGGCCTGCTGCTCACGGGCAGCGGGCCATTCCTGTTGCAGGGTCTGCAGGACACGGCCGACGAACTCGGTGTCGGCGGCGGCCTTCTTGCCGACGTAGCCTTGGCCACGGCGGTAGACCTTGAAGCGCGCACGCATGCTGGGCAGGTGCTCTTCGAATTCATCTTCGACCGTGTTCGGTGGCAGGCGGTCCAGGCGCACTTCACCGGTCTGGCTGACCCACAGCAGGTGGTCGTCAAGGCTGTCCTTGCGTACGGCGAACAGCTGAGCCAATTGGTCGATAGTCGGATTGTTGTTCAGGTTCATCATAAAGCCCCCATTACCCAGTCGTAGTGATTTTTCACAGTTGGCGCTACCACGGTGTAGCGCACTACCAAGGCTGCTACAGCAGCATCGCAACAGGGGCTTTCTCACGCTGCCTTTTGGACAGTTTCCCTCTCCACGGACGGCCTGCGTTACCGCGCAGGCCGTCTGGAACACCCTTGCCACCGCTCCCGATCAGGGAGACGGCTTCATCATGCCCAAGGGCGATGAACGGCGTCAACCATTTTGTAGTGAATATTTTTCCTCACTACATCGTGTCGTTTTGTCTGACAATCGCAGCCGCTACTAAAGCCCGGAAAGTATTTCAAAGGCGGCGCGTACGCGGGCTTCGTTCGGGTAGTTGCGGTTGGCCAGCAGCACCACGGCCAGTTGTTCGGCGGGCACGAAAGCGGCGTAGGCACCGAAGCCATTGGTCGAGCCGGTCTTGTTGTACCAGGCGGCCGCGAGCGCGGGCAGGGCAGGTTGCAAGCGCGTGGTCGCCTGCGGTTCACGGATGAGCCGCGGGCTGTTGCCGTCGACCAGGGTATCCAGCGTGACCGGATACGGGTAACGCTCCCAGCCCAGGCCTTGAGTCATGGCGCCAACCTGGAAGTAACCCTGCCGGGTGATGGTTGTCGCTTGCACCAGGGCGGCAGGCAGGCCGTCCGGCTGCATGTGCAGGCGCACATAGCGCAGCAGGTCGCTGGCGCTGGTCTTGATGCCGTAAGCCTCGTCTGCGTACGGGCCGGGGCCGACCCGCACGGGCTGGTCGTTGGCGTCGTAGCCCTGGGCATACAGCCCCTGGACGTCGGCCGGAACCTGCAGGTAAGTGTTCTGCAGGCCCATTTTCGCCAGCAGGCCCTCGCTCATCAGCGTGGCAAATGGCTGGTGCCGGGCCCGCGCGGCCAGGTCCCCGAACAGACCCAGGCTGGGGTTGGAGTAGCAACGCTGGGTGCCAGGTTCGGCGCGGGGTTGCCAGTGGCGGAAGAAATCGACCACCTGCTGGGGTGTCTGCACCGCATCCGGAAACTGCAACGGCAGGCAGTCAGCGCTGTAGGCGCCCAAGTCCAGGACGCTCGCCTCGCCGATGGGGGCCCCGGCCAGGGCCGGGTGATAGCGCTTGGCCGGTGCGGCGAGGTTCAGCGCGCCCTCGGCGCTGGCCAGCGCGACCAGGTTGGCGGTGTAGGTCTTGCTCAGCGAACCGATCTCGAACAGCGTGTCGCGGCTGACCGGCACATTGTCGGCCTTGCTGGCCACGCCATAGCTGAAGTAGTGGGCGTGGTCGTGGGCATAGATTGCCACGGCCATGCCGGCAATGCCTTGTTCCTGCATCAGTGGCCGAATGATCCGGTCGACCTTGGCCTGCAATTGGTCGTCGGCCTCGGCGGTGCTGTAGCCAAGACTGAGGGAGAGGGCAGC
Organism: Pseudomonas sp. Marseille-Q3773; assembly: GCF_916618955.1. Taxonomy (NCBI): domain Bacteria; kingdom Pseudomonadati; phylum Pseudomonadota; class Gammaproteobacteria; order Pseudomonadales; family Pseudomonadaceae; genus Pseudomonas; species Pseudomonas sp. Marseille-Q3773. Next base: position 1,949,693 of record NZ_OU745390.1, on the reverse strand, counting down.
GGCAAGTGCGGCCAGGCGGGGGAAAGGCATGGGCGGGTCCTTTTGCGGGAGGGTGTCCGTTACGCGATACCGGTGGGGGTTCCGGCGTTAGCGGCGAAAAGTCGAAGACCTTATCGTCTGCCCTTGCACAATGACAAGACGGAAACGGTAATGAAGTATTTGCGCATGTTGTTCGACAACTTCACCCTGGCCTTGCTCGGGGTGGTATTACTCGCCACCGTGCTGCCCTGCTCGGGCGACGGTGCGGTGTATTTCGGCTGGCTGACCAACCTCGCCATCGGCCTGCTGTTCTTCCTGCACGGCGCAAAGCTGTCGCGCGAGGCGATCATTGCCGGTGCCGGGCACTGGCGCCTGCACGGGGTGGTATTCGCCTGCACCTTCGTGCTGTTCCCGCTGCTGGGGCTGGCGTTCAAGCCACTGTTCGTACCGCTGGTGGGCAACGAGTTGTACCTGGGCGTGCTCTACCTGTGTGCCTTGCCGGCCACCGTGCAGTCGGCCATCGCCTTCACTTCGCTGGCACGTGGTAACGTGCCGGCGGCCATCTGCAGCGCGGCGGCATCCAGCCTGCTGGGCATCTTCCTCACCCCCTTGCTGGTCATGCTGTTGCTCGGCGCCAGTGGCGATACCGGCTCGGGCCTGGAGGCGGTGCTGAAGATCACCCTGCAATTGCTGGTGCCGTTCGTGGCCGGGCAGATCGCACGGCGCTGGATCGGTGCCTGGGTCAAGCGCAATGCGCGTTGGCTCAAGGTGGTGGATCAAGGCTCGATCCTGCTGGTGGTCTATACCGCCTTCAGCGAGGCGGTGGTCACCGGGCTGTGGCACACAGTATCGCCGCAACACCTGGCCGGATTGTTTGCCGTATGCGGAATCTTGCTGGCGGTGGTGCTGTACGGTACCCGGCTGCTCGGCAAGCTGCTCGGCTTTGACCTGGAAGACCGCATCACCATCCTGTTCGCCGGCTCGAAGAAAAGCCTGGCCACTGGGGTGCCGATGGCCCAGGTGCTGTTCGTCGGCAGTGGCATCGGCGCGATGATCCTGCCGCTGATGCTGTTCCACCAGATCCAGCTGATGGTCTGTGCGGTACTGGCGCAACGTTATGCCAGCCGTGAGGAGCTGTCCGAAGAGGCATCGGCGGCGCCCTGACACGCGGCCTGGCCAGCGATGCGGTCGCCCCTTGCGCGGCGACCGCCAGTATTTATCTGGCCTGCCCTGAGCCACGCTGGCGCAGCGCCTTGCCCACTTCAGCCTCGATCTTGTAGGCCGGCGCTTCCAGCTCGTCGTAGTTGCGCGTGTAGCGTCGGGCGAACTCTTCCACACCCAGTTGCTGATACTGCTGCACATGCTTCAGTTCGTGTGCCCACAAGGCCACGTTGTCCTCGGCGTCGGAAGCGCGGCGGAAGATAATCGTGTCGATCAGCGTCACGGCATTCACATCAGGGTTCTGCAGCAGCGCATTGGCGGCGCTCATTTGCTGTTCGTCACCCACCCGGAAACGTGCCGCGTCGAGCACGGCAAAGTCATACCAGGGTTCGAGTTGTGCACGAATATGCAGCGGGATCGGTTGCACGCCGTCGGCGGTGGCCTCGTCGCGGGCCTGCTGCAAGGCGTAGGTCAGGCTGGAAGAAGCCAGCACTTCAACATCCTTGAAAATCTGCCCGGCCTGCCCGGGGTCGATGGGCGCACAGAAACACCCCATCAGGCATACCTGGTACTGCCCTGGCGGGCAAGCCTGTTCGGCGAGCGCAGGCAGGGCCAGTAGCCACAGCAGGAGACTAATCCGCTTCATGCAGGGCCTTCTCGACGAAGTGGCGGCTAGCATCCAGCACTTGCGACTGCACGCTCTCGGTGGCCAGCATGCGCCCGACCAGCAAAGCGCCGACGCACTGGCTGATCAGCACCCAGGCCAACTCGTCGTCCTCCAGGGTCGCGCTCCAGGCCCGGTGCAGTTCTACCAGCCAATGCTCGGCCACCGCGCGCACGGGTGCCTGGGCCCGGGCAATCTCCACCCCCAATGGCGGCAGCGGGCAGCCACCTTCGGCATTGTGCAGGTGGGCCAGGCTCAGGTACTGCTGCAGGCAACGGGCCAGGCGTTCGCGGCTGGCCTCCTGGTTGGCCAGGCGCGCCAGCGGGCTGTTGCACAGTTCCTGCCGCACCACTTCGGTGAACAGGTCGTCCTTGGACGGGAAGTGGTTGTAGAAGGCACCGCCGGTCAGGCCGATCGCCTTCATCAGCCCGGCCACGCCGGTACTGGCAAAGCCCCCGCGCTTGGCCAGGGCGCCGCTGCTGGCCAACAGCCGCTCACGGGTTTGCTGCTTGTGTTCGTTGGTGTAGCGCATTCACTTGCCTCTGCAGGCGGGCTTGACGGTGGCGGCGATCATAACATAGCGTTCGTTTACTAAACGATCATTCACCAATAGGTGCAGGCATGGCAGAACAACAAAAAGTAGTGCTGGTAGTAGGCGCGGGCGATGCCACCGGTGGCGAGATTGCCAAGCGCTTTGCCCGCGAGGGCTACATCGCCTGTGTGGCCCGGCGTCAGGCTGACAGGTTGCAGCCGCTGGTGGACGAAATCCGCGCTGCCGGCGGCCAGGCTTACGGTTTTGGCTCCGATGCACGCAAGGAGCAGGAGGTGGCGACGCTGGTCGATACCATCGAGCGCGATATCGGCCCGATCGAAGCGTTCGTATTCAACATCGGCGCCAATGTACCCTGCAGCATTCTTGAAGAAACCCCGCGCAAGTACTTCAAGATCTGGGAAATGGCCTGTTTTGCCGGTTTTCTCACCGCCCAGGCGGTGGCCCGGCGCATGGTCCAGCGCGAGCGCGGCACCCTGCTGTTCACCGGCGCCACTGCGGGCATCCGTGGCGCGGCCGGTTTTGCAGCGTTCGCCGGGGCCAAGCACGCCTTGCGCGCCCTGGCGCAGAGCATGGCGCGCGAACTGGGGCCGCGGAACATTCATGTCGCCCACGTGGTGGTCGACGGCGCCATCGACACGGCCTTCATCCGTGACAGTTTCCCCGAGCGCTACGCCCTCAAGGACCAGGACGGCATTCTCGACCCGGCCCACATCGCCGACAGCTACTGGTTCCTGCACGCCCAGCCCCGCGACGCCTGGACCTTCGAGCTGGACCTTCGCCCCTGGCTGGAACGTTGGTAAGTCTCTTTCACCGAGCAAGGACCGTCACCATGCACAAGACTGTCGATTTCTTTTTTGACCTGGGCAGTCCGGCCAGTTATCTGGCCTGGACCCAGCTGCCTGGCCTGTGTGCCCGCCAAGGTGCCACGCTGCACTACCGGCCGATGCTGCTGGGCGGGGTTTTCAAGGCCACCGGCAACGCCTCGCCAGTCATGATTCCGGCCAAGGGACGTCACATGTTCATCGACCTGGCGCGCTTCGCCGCGCGCTATGGGGTTGCGTTCGAGCTGCCGCCGGGGTTCCCGGTCAACACTTTGACCCTGATGCGGGGGGCGTTGGGCACCCAGCTGCGCTCGCCGGAGCGGTTCGAGACGTTACTGGCGGTGCTGTTCAATGGGCTGTTCGTGCAGCGCCGCAACCTGGGCGATAGCGCCGTCCTCGACGCTACGCTCAGCCAGGGCGGCTTCGACCCGCAGGCATTTCGCGCGCTGGCGGGGGACGAGCAGGTAAAGGCTGCGCTCAGGCAGGTGACCGAAGATGCCGTGGGGCGCGGGGTGTTTGGCGCGCCGACCTGCTTTGTCGATGACGAGATGTTCTTCGGCCAGGACCGCCTGGACTTTGTCGAACAGGCGCTGTGTCAGGGCGACAGCAGCCGTTCCAGCTGAGCGCGTTCCCATAGGCTGAGCAGGTCGGTCGGGTTGGTGCCATAGCGCTGCCACTCTTCGAGCCCGGCCTGTTCACCGTTGGGTGCCTGGCAGTGAACGCACCGGGCCAGGCCCTCGGCATCCATGGCGAGGGTCAGCTGCCAGCCCTGGATCGCGATATCGACCAGGCCGTGATCGTGGCGGGCCTCAACGGACAAGGCATGGATGCCGAGCGCTGCATCACGCAGGCATTGGTAGACGGTCCGGGTGTTCATGCTGCTCCTGTCGGGGGCCGCTGTGCGGCCCTTCGCGGCAGTCGGCCAGGTCAGAAATTCGCCGGGGTGTTGGCGCTGATGATCTCGGCCTCGTCCGGGCCGATGTTCTTGAAGCTGTGCGGCAGGGTCGTGGGGATGTAGTAGCCGTCGCCCGAGTTGAGCACGCTCACCTGGCCATCGACCCACAACTCGACGGTACCACGGGTGACCAGGCCACACTCTTCACCCTCGGCATGCACGATCGGTTCGCCCGAGTCGGCCCCCGGTGCATACAGTTCACGCAGCATGCGCATCTGGCGGCCTTCGACACTGGCGCCGACCAGCAGCATGCGCAAGCCATTGCGGCCCAGGTCTGGCTGTTCGCCGGCACGGAACACATAGCGCTCTTCGCGCACCGGCTCGTCGAAGCTGAAGAACTCGGCCAGGCTCATGGGGATGCCCTCGAGCAGTTTTTTCAGGGAACTGACCGAAGGGCTGACGCGATTCTGCTCGATCTGCGAAATGGTCGAATTGGTCAGCCCGCTGCGGCGGGCCAGTTCCCGTTGGGAGAGGTTGTTGCGTTCACGCACCAGTTTGAGTCGCGTCCCCGTGTCCATAGCCGCCTTGTATTCAAGAGGTGTCAAAAATAATGAGCGATGCGCATTAAAACACACTCTGCACGCTTGCGCGCTGTGCTTGTCAGGCCCTTTGTGCGGCGGGCATCGGCCACAGCCCGACGAGCAGCAGCAGGGCCGCAACGGCCAGGAATGGCAAGCGTGGGTCCAGCGCATACACCAGGGTGCCCGCCAGCGGCCCGATCACTGCACCCATGCCCTGCGCTGCGCCGATGGCGCCGGCTGTAGCGCCTTGCTCCGACGCGTGCATGGCATTTGCCGCCAACGCGGAAAATGCCGGGAACACGAAGCCCATGCCCGCCGCCGCGACGAAGTAGCAGGCCCACAGCCACGGCGCCGTGGTTGCCAGGGCCCCGCAGGCAAAGCCCAGGGCCGACACTGTGGCGCCCACCCGAATCATTTTCAGCGGCGGCCACTCCAGCTGGCGCAGCAGTACTTGCGCCAGGATCAGTGCCACGCCCACCGTGGTCAGGGCGATGCCGGCGGCCTGGGCGGCCTCGGCTGGGCCCAGGTGCAGGCGGTCGAGGGCGAAGAACCCGACAACGATCTGCGAGACCGTGACGCTGAGCATGGCGCAGAATGCAACCAGCAGCGGGCGGCGCAGGCGCGGGTCGTTCAACTGCACCGGGCGCGGAACATGGCGGTGCGACAACACCTGTGGCTTGAGGCTGAACAGCAGGACAAGAAAGGCGCTGGCTGGCAGCAGCGACAGAATGTGGAACGGCAGGCTCAAGCTGTGCCGCGCCAGTAGCGCGGCCAATGCTGGCCCGACCACCAGGCCGACGGCGTTGGCGGCGCCCAGCGCGGCCATGGCCCGGGCCCGGCGTTGGGGTTCGACATGGTCGGCGATCAGCGCGTTGCAGCCCACCGGGATGGCTGCATAGAAGGCACCGATGCAGCCGCGCGCCAGGGTCAGGCCGATGAACGCCAGCGTCGCCCCGGGCAACCAACGCAATGCACCTTCGATGAACAGGCACATCAGCCAATAGCCCAGGGTGAAGCCGGCGCTGCCCAGCAGCAGGATGCGTCGGCGGCCGAAGCGATCCGCCGCGCGCCCCCAGGGGCGTGCCAGCAGTACCCAGACCACCCCCGCCACGGTGACGGCGGCACCGGCTTGCCAGGTGGCCATGCCGAGCTGCCGGGCAATCGGGCCGATCAGGGCGACAAAGGCCATCATCGACAGGGTACAGGCCATGTTGGCCAGCAGCAGCGGGCGCAGGTCCAGCGTGCTGGCAGGGAGGAGAGCGGCAGGATCCTTTGCAGCATTCATCAGGCAGTCCAGGGCAGTGCGGCAGACAGAAAGCCGAGTTGATCAGGAATCGCCATCGGTTGTCGAGCGCCCTGTCCGCTGGCGGTCACGGGTTGCGGCGCAAAGGGCCAGGCCACATGCTGCGCAACACCCCGTCACGACGCACCCACGCATGCATCAATGCTGCCCCCACGTGCACCAGCACGGTGGCAAACAGCAGGTAGCCAGCCCAGCCATGCGCCTGGCGCAACACGGCGTAGAGCCGCAGGTCATGTGGGGCGATCGCCGGCAGGCCCAGCGGCCGCGGGTAGCCCCCGGCCGACAGCATGGCCCAGCCCAGCAGCGGCATGGCCAGCATCAAGCCGTACAGCAGCAGGTGCGAGGCGCCGGCGGCCCAGCGCTGCAGTGCTGGCAGGTCGCCTGGCAAGGGCGGGTGGGGCAGAGCCAGGCGTACGCCGATGCGTAGCACTACCAGCACCAGCAGGGCCAGGCCAGTGGCCTTGTGCAGCTCGATCAGCACGGTATGACGCGGCGTCAGGTTTACGACCATGCTCACGCCGATGAACAACATGGCCAGAATCAAGATGGCCATCAGCCAGTGCAGCAAGCGGGCGATCGGGTGGAAGGCTTCGGGTCTCATGGGCGGGCTCCAGTGCTGAGCGATTCACGGCTGCGGCGGTTGAAGGATTCCGAATAGGCGGCGGAGCGGGCGGCGAGGATCGGGTCGGCCGACGCCTCCATACCGTGGGGCAGGATCAGCGGGTCGAAGTTGAGGTCGCGGCAGGCGCCTTGTTCGGGAGCATCGACCTGTTCCAGCACCAGGGTGCCGGCATCCACGCTGCGCCGCTCGGCAGGCCAGGGGCGGGCAGGGTCATCCACCGCATCGCCCGGCTCGGCCAGGACCAGGCGCAGGGTCCAGCGCAAAGGGCCCTGGGCCAGGCGTTGCTGCAGGTCATGTTGCAGGAACTGCTTGTCATCGACCTGTGCAGGCAACGCGGCAAACGCGCTGTGTGGCTCAAGTTGCCAGCGTACCGGGTGGTCGGTGCCAGCTGCATCGACCAGGCGGAAGGCATTGATGCTGTGGTATTGCGTGCTGGCGAAGCTGTTGCTGGGTTTGTAGGCGGCGACCCACTGGCGAAACGCCGCGCTTTCCGGATGGGCGGCGAAGAACGCCTGCAGTTTGCCTGGGTCGGGTTTGCCGGTAGCCGGGTCCGGCGCGCTCGCCAGCACTTGCTCATAGAACCCTTGCGGGGTGCTCACAGCCAGCACCGGCGGATTGTTCATGCCGGTGCGCCAGACCTGCCCGTCATCGGTGCGCAGCTCGATGGCCAGGCTGCGTACCGGTATGCCGGTATCGGGTGCGAACGGGTTGGCGCCGCCGATGGCGAAGCGGCCGATGACCGGCACCCGTTGCTGGCTGAACACGCGCGCCGTGGACAAGCTGGCAGCCTGCCCGCTGGCCTGGAAGTAGCCGCTGACGCACAGGCCTTTGGCGTGGTTCTTGCGATAGCCTGGGTAGTGCCCAGCCTGGGCCTCGAACGTGTCGATGATCCGTTGTGGCGTCAGCCGGGGCTCGCCGAGCCAGCCGGCGGCATAGGCAAAGCTGGCGCCAGCGGCCAGTATCATGGCACCGATGGCCGCCAGGCGCCAGGCCCGGGCCTGGCCGTGCAGGGGTGAGTTCATGGTCATTGTCCGGTTCAGTGAAGGTGCCAGTACGACGCCGCCGGCAAAGTCTTATTCCCTCGGCCGGAATAAAATTTCATGACAGGCGTCTGCCCCTTACACTGATACCCTCATAGGCCGGAATTTTGCCATGCACGACCTGGACGACCACCAGTGGCGCGAGCTGCTTGCCCGCCTGCGCCGCTTTGCCGTGTGGCTGACGCGCGAGCCGGGCAGCGCCGATGACCTGGTGCAAGCCACGGTAGAGCGGGCCCTGAGCCGGCGCGATCAACAACGGGATGCCGATGCATTGCGCGCCTGGCTGTTCACCATTCTCTACCGGCTGTTCCTTGACGCTAAACGCCGTGAGCGCCTGCATGCGCGCTGGCTGTCCTGGTTTGGTCGTGGCGAGCGTGACGAGGAACCGGTTGGCGACAACCTTGAAGCCACCATCCTGGCCCAGGCCGACTTGCAGGCGTTTGCCCGGCTGACGGCAGAACAACGTGCCTTGTTGCTGCTGGTCAGTATCGAAGGCTTGAGCTACAAGGAGGCCGCGCAGGCGCTTGGTGTCCCCATCGGCACCGTGATGTCGCGCCTGTCGCGCGCGCGCAATGCCTTGCGCCAACTGACCGAAGGTGCCCCCCAGCCACCAGCCTTGCGGAGACTCAAATGACGCGCCTGATCCCCAGCGAAGACGAATTGCACGCTTATGTCGATGAGCGCCTCGAGCCCGCACGCCGCGCCGAAGTGCAGGCCTGGCTGGCGGCCAACCCGCAGGCAGCGGCCAAGGTCGAGGGCTGGCGTGCCGATGCCCGCCGCTTGCGCGCAGCGCTGGCCGGCCTTGCCGAACTGCCCGGGGCGGTTCAACTGGACCTTGCCCGCTTGCAGCGGCAAGTACGCCAGCGCCGCCAGCGGCGCTGGGCCATGGCAGCGGTACTGCTGCTGGCACTGGGGGTGGGCGGCCTGGGCGGTTGGCAGGTCCGCGACCTGAGCCTGACGCACGCCAGCCTGCCGATGGCCGATGCCGTCCAGGCGCACCGTCTGTTCGCCGGCAGCGAGGCGCTGGATATCCAGGCCAGCGACCCGGCGCAGTTGCGCGACTGGCTGGGCCGGCACTTCAGCCGCGTGGGCCAGTTGCCAGACCTGGCAGGGTATGGCTTCACGCCGGTCGGCGCACGCCTGCTGAGCAACGAGCAAGGCCCGGCGGCGTTGCTGGTGTTCGAGGACGGCAAGGGGCAGCGCATCAGCCTGTTCCTGCGCTCACCGGGTGAGCAATACCGGCGCATGCCCGACGGGCAGCGCGTGGAGGGGCAGCTGGAGGCGCGCTATTGGTCGCACGGGGCTTACAACTTTGCCTTGGTCAGCGCGGCTGACGACGTGCGCGGGGCAGGGGTTGGCGAGGCGTTGCGCTTGGGCTTGTGAAAAACAGTGGTACGGCCCGCAGGCGTGGCCCTTTGCAATGCAAAGGCCGGCCATGCGGGGCCGCACGGGCGATGCGATCAGCTCAGTTCCAGCCAGATCGGCGCGTGGTCCGACGGTTTTTCCATCCCGCGCAGCTCGTAGTCCACTCCCGCTGCCTTGATCCGCGGCACCAGGTGCTGTGACGCCATGATCAGATCGATGCGCAGGCCACGCTTGGGCTCGTCTTCGAAGCCACGGCTGCGGTAGTCGAACCAGCTTAAACGGTCGGTAACGTCCGGGTGCAGGTGACGGAAACTGTCAACCAGGCCCCAGCCTTTCAAACGCTCCAGCCATTCGCGCTCTTCCGGCAGGAAACTGCATTTGCCAGTCTTCAGCCAGCGCTTTGCATTGTCCGGGCCGATGCCGATGTCGCAGTCCTGCGGCGAGATATTCATGTCGCCCATAACCAGCAGTGGCTGGTCGTTGCGGAACTGGCCTTCGAGCAGCGCCTGCAAGTCGCTGTAGAAGCGCTGCTTGGCCGGGAACTTGGTGGGGTGGTCGCGGCTCTCGCCTTGCGGAAAGTAGCCGTTCATGATGGTGACCGGGGTGCCGTTGGCATCGGCGAAAGTGCCCCAGATGAAGCGGCGCTGGGCATCTTCTTCATCGCTGGCAAAGCCCTTGTGCAGGCTCAGCGGTGCCTGCCGCGAGAGCAGGGCCACGCCATAGTGGCCTTTCTGGCCGTGGTAATGCACGTGGTACCCCAGTGCCTGCACCTCGGCCGCTGGGAACTGATCGTCGCTGACCTTGGTTTCCTGCAGGCCTATCACGTCCGGCTGGTGCTTTTCGATCAGCGCCGCCAGCTGGTGCGGGCGGGCCCGCAGGCCATTGATGTTGAAACAGACGATCTTCATGGAAAGACAATCCTGGTAAAAGGCGCGATGCTAGCCGACATCGCCTTTCACCACCAGCATGGCGGCTTCGCGAGGCGGCTGCTAACGTGCTTTGCTGGGGGTGAACGATGCACGCTGAGGCACCTCCAAGGCACTGTATGCCCATTCCAGGAGGTCTGCCCGCAATGCCCGAAACCACTGCCGCTCCGGCTCGTGTCTGCCTGCTCGATGACGGCTACAGCCGCGAAGCGCGTTCGCTGCTGTACAACGCCTACCGCCACGAACCGACCTTTGCCTATATCTTCGAGGCCCAGCGCCCGGGATATGAGCGGCGTTTGCGGGTGATGGTGCGCGAATGGGTTCGTCAGCATTTCTACCTGCAACTGCCCGCCATCGGCCTGCTGCTGGACGACCGCCTGATCGCCCTGGCCCTGATCGTGCCACCGCTGCGTCGGCTGGGCGTGGCCGACAGCTGGGCCTGGCGCCTGCGCATGATGCTGGGCACCGGCCTGCGCTGTACGCGCCGCTACATGGACTACCAGGCCGCCCTGGCCAGTTGCCTGCCCAGCGACAAGGTCCATGTGTTGCCGCTGCTCGGCGTGCATCCGCAGTTCCAGGGCAAGCAGCACGGCGAGCAACTGCTGCAAGCTGTGCACGACTGGTGCGCAGCGGACGCGAATACCCAAGGTGTGGTCCTGGACACCGGCAACGAACACTACCTGGCGTTTTACCAGCGTCAGGGTTATGAAGAAATTGGCGAGGTAGCTGTAGGACCAATCCGAGAGAGAGTGTTCTTTCATCCCAACCCTGTCTCTTCCGATTCCGCTTTTGCCTGAGCGGGCAGCGCAGCGGCTCACTTGAGCGCGCGGCTCTGGTAGCATGCGCCGCATGACGTATTCAGGAAGATTGACCTGGGGCCTGGTTATCTGGGCCGCCAGTTTCGCAGCATGGGGCCAGAGCGAGTTGCTGGTGAAGGTTGAACCCGCCAACAAGGCGCTCAAGGCCAATGTCGAAGGCTACATCGGTACCCTTGGCGACCGTGATGAAGAAGCGCTGCTGCGCTTCAGTCGCGGCGCCCAGGAGCAGGCGCGCAAAGCCGCGCAGGCACTTGGCTACTATCAGGCGCAGATCGACACCGAGGTCAAGCCTGCCAGCGCGGCCGAGCGTTCCCCGCAACTGATCATCACTATCGTCCCGGGCGAGCCGATTCGCCTGCGCAACGTGACCGTGCGCATCGAAGGGCCCGCCAGCGAGCTGAAGGCTTTTCGCCTGCCCGACAGCAAGGCCCTGCGTGCCGGTGAACAGCTCAACCATGGCCACTACGAAGATGCCAAGCGGCTGATCCAGAACCAGGCGTCACGCTATGGCTTCTTCAGTGGGCGCTTCAGTCGCCAGCGCCTGGCGGTTGACCCCCAGGCTGGTGTGGCTGATATCGAACTGGTGTACCAGAGCGGCTCGCGCTATCGCCTGGGCGCCGTGACCTTCGGCGGCGACACCCCGCTGGACGACGACCTGCTGCAGCGCATGGTGTCGTTCAAGCCAGGTACACCCTACGACTCCGAACTGGTTGCCGAACTGAACAATGACTTGCAATCGAGCGGCTACTTCGAAGGCGTGCGCGTGGATGCGGCGCCTACCGCCGCCGTCGGCGAAGAGGTTCCCGTGGACGTCCACCTGCAAACGCGCAAGCCGCGCACTCTGGGCCTGGGGCTGGGCTTTTCGACCGACGTCGGCCCCCGCGGCAAGGCCAACTGGACCCGCCACTGGGTCAACCCGCAGGGCCATAGCTATGGCTGGGAAACCGAACTGTCGGCACCGCGGCAGAACGTCGGCCTGTGGTACGACATACCGCTCGACCCGCCGCTCACCGACAAGCTGCGCTTTGCCGGCGGCTACCAGAACGAGGAAATCGCTGGCACCGACACGCTCAGCAAGCTGCTGACGGTCGGCCCCGAGTGGCACAGCAAGCTGCCCAGTGGCTGGCAGCGGGTGGTCTCGCTCAAATACCAGCGGGAAGAGTATCGCCTGGGCGACGATTCCGGCTTGAGCAACCTGCTGATGCCGGGGGTGAGCTTCTCGTTCCTGCGCAGCGACAACCGCATCGACCCGCATAACGGTTACCGCCTGCAGTTCGATGTGCAGGCCGCCAAGGAAGGGTTGGTTTCGGACACCAACCTGTTGCATGGCAACGTACTGCTCAAGGGCCTGACTACCCTGGGCCACAACCACAGGCTGCTAGGCCGGGTGCAGTTCGGGGGCAGTGCGACCAATGGCTTCAAGAACAACATTCCACCTTCATTGCGCTTCTTCGCCGGTGGCGACCAGAGCGTGCGCGGCTACGACTACCAGACCCTGTCGCCGAAAAACAGCGATGGCGACCGCATTGGCGGGCGCTACCTGGTAGCGGGCAGTGTCGAGTACCAATACTCGCTGACCGAGAAGTGGCGGCTGGCTACCTTCGTCGACCAGGGCAACTCGTTCAACGACCTTGAGCTGCCGAGCCTGAAGACCGGCGTCGGTTTTGGTGTGCGCTGGGTATCGCCGGTCGGGCCATTGCGCCTGGACCTGGCCAGGGCACTGGATGACGAAGGGGGCATCCGCCTGCACTTTTCCATGGGGCCTGAGCTGTGAAACGTGTGATCAAGTATTTGCTGGCGGGCCTGCTCGGGAGCATTGCCAGCCTGGCTATTGCCGTGGGCCTGCTGCTGGGGACCGAGGCGGGCAGCCGCTGGACGCTGGGCCAGGTGCCCGGGCTTGAGGTGGCGGATTTCCAGGGCCGCCTGGGCGGTAGCTGGCAAGCCAGCCGGCTGGTCTGGGCCGACGGCGCCAGCAGGGTAGAGCTGCAGGCACCGCTGCTGGCTTGGTCGCCTGCATGTTTGCTGCGCGGCACCTTGTGCATCGGCCAGTTGCAGGCGCAGCGCATCGACATGGCCTTTGCCCCAGCTGCCGAGCCGAGCGAAAGCGGCCCGTTGCAACTGCCGGCCCTGCGGTTGCCGTTGACGCTCGAGTTGGGTGAAGTCAAGGTCGGCCAGTTGCGCCTGGATGGCAGTGATCTGCTGGGTGACCTGCGCCTGGCTGCGCACTGGACACGCAGCGGAATGCGTATCGACAGCCTGCAGCTGCAGCGTGGTGACCTGCAGTTGAACCTGCAGGGCGAGCTGCAGCCCGAAGGCGACTGGCCGGTGCAACTGCAGGCGCAGCTGCAACTGCCCGCAGTAGACGGCAAACCTTGGCAGGTGGCGCTGACCGCCAGCGGCGAACTGCAGAATACCCTGAAGCTGGCCGGGACCAGCAGTGGCTACCTCGACGCTACCCTGAGCGGGCAGCTGCAGGCGCTGGCCGAGCATCTGCCGGCAACCTTGCAGGTTCGCGCCGAGGCATTCAAACCGGCCGGTTCGCTACCCGACACCCTGCAGTTCAACCAGCTCAAGCTCGATGCCAAGGGCAACCTGCTCAGCGGTTATCAGCTGTCGGGCTCTGCCAGCCTGCCCGCCGAACAGTCGCCAGTGGCCTTGCTGTTGTCTGGATTGGTCGACAGCAAAGGGGCCAGGCTGGATGCCCTGGACCTGAGCGCCAGCGACACCCAGCGCGTCAAGCTGCAAGCCACGGCCGACTGGCAGCAAGGCCTGGTCGCCGATGCCCAGGTGGACTGGCAGGACTTCCCGTGGCTGCGCCTGTACCCACTGGAGACGCCGCCCCAGGTCACGCTCAAGCGCTTCATCGCACAGGTGCATTACCGCGATGGCAATTACCAGGGCAGCTTCAACGGCGACCTGGATGGCCCGGCCGGGCCGTTCAGCCTGGCCAGCCCGTTCCAAGGGGACCTGAGCCAGGTCAAGCTGCCGCAGTTGGCGCTGACTGCCGGGCAAGGCAAGGCTGAAGGCAGTGTTGCCGTGGGTTTTGCCGAGCACCTGGCATGGGACGTTGCCCTGCAGCTTTCGGCGCTCGACCCGGCCTACTGGCTGGCCGAGCTGCCTGGCACCCTGGCCGGGCCGCTGCGCAGCAAGGGCGAACTCAAAGGTGATGCGCTGAGCCTGGAGGCCCAGCTTGACCTGAAAGGCCGCCTGCGCGGCCAGCCGGCAATGCTCAAGGTCGATGCCCAAGGGGCAGGGGAGCGTTGGACGCTGGGCGCCTTGGCCATCCAGCTGGGTGACAACCGCATCATTGGCAGTGGCAGCCTGCAACAACGCCTGGCCGGGCGGATCGACCTCGACCTGCCGCGCCTGGGCCAGTTGTGGCCAAGGCTGCAAGGCCAGGTCAAGGGCCGGCTGGACGTCGCCGGTACCTTGCAGGCCCCGCAAGGTACCTTGGCCGTGCAAGGCCAGCGGCTGGCCCTGGCTGAAAACCGCCTGCAGCAGCTAGGCCTGGATGCCCGCCTGGATAACGTCCAGCGCGGCGTGCTCGTGCTCAAGGCCAGCGGCATCCACCTGGGTGACACTGCATTGGGTGAGCTGCAGGCCAACGGCAGGGGCGACGTTCGCCAGCAAGCGCTGACCTTGGCGCTGGACGGCCCGCAACTCAAACTCGACCTGGGCCTGGATGGCCAGTTGAACAAGGGGGACTGGCGTGGGCGCCTGGCCAGCGGGCGAATCCAGGCCGGTGGCCAGGACTGGCAGTTGCAGGCACCGGCGCGCCTGCAGCGGCTGGCCAGCGGCCAGCTGGACTTCGGTGTCCATTGCTGGCGCTCCGGCCAGGCCAGCCTGTGTGGCGAGGATCAGCGCCTGGCCCCGGACCCACGCTTGCGCTACCACCTCAAGCAGTTCCCGCTGGACAGCCTGGCCCAGTGGCTGCCGAAAGACTTCGCCTGGCAGGGCCTGCTCAATGCCGACATCAATCTGGACATTCCCGCCAGCGGCCCCAAGGGCAGCATCGTCGTCGACGCCAGTGGCGGTACCCTGCGTGTGCGTGACCAGGAGCGCTGGGTCGACTTCCCCTACCAGGCCCTGCGCCTGGACAGCACACTGGCACCACGGCGCATCGATACCCGCCTGGTGTTCCGTGGCCAGCGCCTGGGTGAGCTGAACGTCAATACCCGCCTCGACCCGCTGGGCAGGAACAAACCGTTGTCCGGTGATTTCCGCCTGGCCGGCCTCGACCTGTCAGTGGCGCGACCGTTCGTGCCGATGGTCGAGCGCCTGGCCGGGCAGCTCAATGGCACTGGACGGCTGTCGGGTACCCTGCTGGCGCCGCAGGTCAACGGCAACCTGATGCTCAGCGGCGGCGAGGTCACTGGCGCCGAGCTGCCGGTCAGCCTCGAAGACCTGTCGTTGCAGGCATTGATTGCCGGCGAGCAGGTACAGCTTGTGGGTGACTGGCGCAGTGGCGAGGCGGGGCGGGGCCAGTTGCGTGGCAACCTCACCTGGGGCCAGGCATTGGGCATGGACTTGCGCCTGCAAGGCCAGCAACTGCCTGTTACCGTCGAGCCCTATGCGACGCTGGAGGTCGCTCCTGACCTGACCTTGCGCCTGGTCGACGACAAGCTGGCAGTCACCGGCAAGGTGCAAGTGCCCAAAGGCACTATCACCGTACGTGAGCTGCCGCCGTCCACCGTAAAAGTGTCGGACGACACGGTGATCGTCGGCCAACAGACCGAAGAGGGCACCCCCCCCATGGCGATGGCCATGGACATCGACGTCGAGGTGGGCCACGACAAGCTGGCATTCAGTGGCTTTGGTCTTAAGGCCAACCTGCTCGGCCATGTGCACATCGGCGACAACCTTGATACCCGGGGTGAACTGAGCCTGGCCGACGGGCGCTACCGTGCCTACGGCCAGCGCCTGACCATTCGCCGCGCGCGGCTACTGTTTGCCGGGCCTATCGACCAGCCGTACCTGGACATCGAAGCGATCCGCAAGGTTGACGACGTGATTGTCGGCATCCGCCTGACCGGCAGTGCAGAGCAACCCACTACCAAGGTGTTTTCGGAGCCGGCCATGAGCCAGGAACAGGCATTGTCATACTTGGTGCTGGGACGGCCACTGGGCGCTTCCGGCGAAGACAGCAACATGCTTGCCGAGGCGGCTCTGGGCCTGGGGTTGGCCGGTAGCGCCGGCATCACCGGCAGCCTCGCTTCGAGCCTGGGAATCGACGACTTCCAGTTGGACACCGAGGGTTCGGGCAACACCACGAGTGTGGTCGCCAGCGGTAACCTGACCGAGAAGCTGAGCCTGCGCTACGGCGTGGGGGTGTTCGAGCCCGCCAACACCATTGCGTTGCGCTACAAGCTGAGCAAGAAGGTCTACCTCGAGGCTGCCAGTGGATTGGCCAGTTCACTGGATATCTTCTACAAGCGCGACTTCTGAGTCGCGCGGGGGGCGGCCGTCAACGGACCGTAGCCGCCTCGATGAATTCATTGGTATCGGGCGAAGGCGGGGGGCTGGGGGCTCGTACCGGGATGATCAGCTTGGTGTACTCCTCGATCAGCCGGTTGAGGGCTTCGGGTGGTTCGCTGGCCTGGAACTGCATACGGATCTGCACTTCGTCGGGGTCACGGCTCTCCCCTTGGCGGCCTTGGCCGCCGATCGTGACCTTGAAGCTCGCGGCCTGGTTTTCGCTGGCGGTCAGCAGTGCACGTTGTGCTTCGGTGCCTTTGACCCGGACCGACAGGTCCACCTGCATGCGCTCCAGGGCCAGGCCCTTGGGCGAGACCAACGCGAACAGAGGCACGCGCATGATGTGCTGGCCGTCCATCGCTACCTCGACCATCTTGGCTTTCATGGGCGCGCCCAAGGCTTCGGTGTCACAGTCGAAGAACTGGTCGAACAGGTTGATATACTGCTGCGCGATAAGACTGTTGGTAGCGCTGGCGGCTTCTTGCAGGCCACGGGTGATTTCACGCAGGTCGATGGAAGTCATCGGGGCGGGAACTTTGTCCACTCACTTGGCTCCTCTGGACGGTAGGGCCCCCACTCTACCGAGTGGGGGCTTTTTTTAAGTTTTTGCGTGGTTCAAGGCGCTGTGGCGCCGGCGCGAGCACCGGCACCAGCGTCGGCACCCTTGTTATTCAGCGTGTCGGCCGTAGAGATCGCATCGGGGCTTTCCAGTGCTGCCGTCTTGACCACGGTCGGTTTGGTGGCGGCGTCGGTAAGGAAGTCGATCACCCGCATCAGCGCTTCTGGGGGTTCCTGGCGCTTGAGGGTGGTGTTGAAGGCATAGCGCGCGCGGGTATCGGTCTTGCGGGTTTGCGTGGACTTGTGGCTGATGCTGCCTTTCATGTTCAGCTTGAATGGCCCCCAGCCCAGCGAGGCGGCCATTTCGCCGCTCTTTTCGCTGCTGGATGTGTCTTCCGCCGACTGTTCGATGGTCAGTTCGAACTCGACTTTACCTTCTTCGATGGCGATGTTGGGGTGGGTAATGGCCGCCAGCAGCGGCACTTTCATGGTCTTGCTGACCACGCCCTTGTATTCGCCCTGTTCGTCGACAATGGTTTCGTCGTAGTCGAACTGGATGGCGACCGCTTTGCCGTCCTGGATACACACTTGCATCAGGAAGTCGGCGTATGACTTGCTCGCGGTGACCTGGGCCTGAACCATCGCTTGCAGCGGGCCGGCAATCATGCGATCCATCGGCAACGAGTTGATGACGGATCCAATGAGGCTGTTATCTATCATGACTGGTCTCTCTTTCTGGTTGGGTGTGACAAGCGATCGTTAGCGACCGGCCACGGGGTTGAGGCTCAGCGAGCGCACGCTTCCTGGCGACGGATGTTGCCGATCTGGCGCAGGCTGAGGCCGTACTTGTTGGCCAACAGGCTGCGTGACAAGCCGTTGGCGCTTTCTTTCTGGATTTGCAGATTGCGCAGTTGACGCAGGAAGTGGTCGGCCTTTGGAATTTCCAGGGCGACCCCGGCAAAACGCTTGATCAGCGCGTCAAGTGCTTCGGCCGGCAGAACGTCGGCGAGCTTGGTGCGCTCACGGTACTTGGGGATGTACTTGGGTCTGCCGCCATATGCGCAGGTGAGCTGATAGGCGTTTTCGATGCCGATGCAGTCGATCAGGGCCTGCAACGAATGGGGCAGTTGGCTGGTATCGATTTGGCTCAAGTCTGGTAATTCCATGTGGCGCTCCTCGGGGATGGATGGGATTACTACCCGATCACCAGCGGCGTTATGTCGACGGTGTGACTGAATTTTCTGCGACAGCCCTGGCAGGTCGCTAGGCGACATAGGGGTTTGGGCTTGTAGCTTCGGAGAACAGCTTTCGCAGGCAGCGATATCCGGCGCTGTAGGACATGGATTCAACACTCGGCTGTAGCGGGCGGTTTCCCATCGGGTCTCCTCCAGGTATGCCTGTTGGGTCCGGTACCCCTCAGTCGCACGGATAGCTGCTCAGGAGGCTGGCGCTGCGCAAGTAAGCCTGGGGGGTGTCGAGCATGCCTTGTGGCAGCGTGCGCCAATCGACCAGCAGGCACAGCGCATGCAGCGGCTGGCCGTTGCGCTGGCCGACTACCTGGCCGGTAAAGGTGCGTCGGTACACAGCCTGGGTTTGCTGCAGTGCTTGGACCCGGTCAGCTTGGGCCAGGGTTTGCCGGGCCATTTCAGGCAGCAGCGCCGGCGCTACGCTGAAATGCACGGATGCACCGTTTGCCTGCAGGTAGCCGGCCTGGCGCACACGTTGCCAGAGTTGTTGCCATTGGCTGGCACCGGCCTGGTCTGCCAGGTTGCGTCCCAGCTCAAGCAGTTGCTCGGCCGAAGCCTGGCGGGTATCAAGTGCATGCAAGGAAAAGGGCGTCAGAAACAGGGATGCGAACAGCAGGGGTTTGTACATGGGGACTCCGGCGGGTAACTTGGGAGCCCCATGCTTTCAGGCCGCCGCCGGCTCACCCAGCAGGAAATCCCGCGCCGGGGCCGACCGACGTTGTATCATTGCCGCGGCTCGTTGCGAGCCATTTGCCCCGATGTTGCAAGGAACCTTCGATGACACACGTGCAGCGCCTCAAATATTCCATTCTGATCATTCTGGTCGTGCTGGGCCTGATGCTGGGCCTGTCCCATCTGCAGAAGCAGGGCACGATCAGTGAACAGACCTTTCAGATCCTGGCGATTGCCATCGCCGTGGTGGTCGTGGTGATCAACGGCATCTTGCGGCGCAAGGTCAAGCCCTGACGAGCTGAGCCGGCCTGGTGTGGCCGGCCGTCCAGTCAGCGTGAAGACGCCTGCTCCAGCACGGCGCGTGCCTGGGGGTGGAGGCTGTAGCACTTGTCGCTGCCCAGCTGGATGACGCCTTCCGCGCACAGCCGCTTGAGCACTTCGCGCACGCTGAGGAACGACAGCGGAATATCCAGCTGTTCCAGTTGGGCGTGCACACCGCGCACACCGATGCTGCGGCCACTGCGCTGGGCGACGTGCAGGGTGTCGATCACCTTGAGGCGGATCAGGCTGGTGCGCAGGCCGAAGGTGCGCAACAACTCGCGGATCTGTTCGTTGCCGGTGCGTCCGTCGGCCAGTGCGTCCTGTCCCTGGGGCGCTTTGCCCGGGACGCGCCCGGCCTGGATCGAGGATGGCGGGTTGTACATGTGAATGCTCCTTTTCGTCGACGAACCCGAAACAATCGGTGCCTCACTGACTAAGACGAATGAGAAGGGAAAAACTGCAGCCCTTCGGTGAAAAAAAATGCCGGTTACTGTGCAAGACGTTTCATCAGCCGGTGCTTGGTAAAATTTCCATTCAGGTATTCGTCTGATCGGGATGACCCCCGAAAACGAGGAATGCCTGTGTTTCCACTTTCCCGTCCCATGACTTGCGCTGGCCTGGCTGTCGCCCTGGTGGCGTTCAGCGCAAGTGTTCCGGCACAGCCCGCCGCAGGCGATGCCAGCGCGCAGATTCGTCGCACCAGCTATGGCGTGCCGCATATCGTGGCCAAGGATGAGCGGGGTCTGGGCTATGGCATCGGCTACGCCTATGCCCAGGACAACCTGTGCCTGCTGGGTAACGAGGTGCTGACCGTCAGTGGCGAACGGTCGCGATATTTCGGTGCCAACGGCAAGACTCTGGAGCAGCGCGACAACCTGGCGAGTGACCTGTTCTTCACCTGGCTCAACAGCCCCTCGGCGGTCAATGCGTTCTTGCAGGCACAACCGGCCTCGGTCCAGGCGCTGCTGGCGGGCTATGCCAGCGGCTACAACCGGGCCCTGGCCGAGCGCCGTGGCCAAGGGTTGCCCGCCGAGTGCGGCAATGGCGAGTGGCTGCGACCGATCAGTAGCGAAGACCTGGTCAAGCTGACCCGCCGGCTGTTGGCCGAAGGGGGTGTCGGGCAGTTCGTCGAAGCGCTGGCGGGTGCGCAACCGCCCAGTCTGGCCAACCGGCAGGCCCCGAGCGGCTATGCCACGGCACTGGCCCGGCAGGAACGTTTTGCCCTGGAGCGCGGTAGCAATGCGGTGGCCTTGGGCGCCCGGCGTTCGGCCAATGGTCGCGGCCTGTTGCTGGCCAATCCGCACTTCCCGTGGATGGGGGGCATGCGCTTCTATCAGATGCAGCTGACCATTCCCGGCAAGCTCGATGTGATGGGGGCGGCATTGCCGGGGCTGCCCGTGGTCAATATCGGTTTCAACCAGCACCTGGCCTGGACACACACGGTCGATACGTCGCAGCACTTTACCCTGTACCGTCTGCAGCTCGATCCCAAGGACCCGACCCGCTACCTGCTCGATGGTAGATCGCTGCCGCTGGTCCGGCAGACCATCAGCGTTGCAGTCAAGGCTGAGGATGGCAGCCTGAGCCAGGTACAACGCCAGGTCTACAGTTCGCGTTTCGGCCCGGTGGTGCAATGGCCCGGGCGCCTGGACTGGGACAGCCGCACGGCCTATAGCTTGCGGGATGCCAACCTGGAAAACACCCGGGTATTGCAGCAGTGGTACCAGATCAACCGCGCCGACAGCCTGGCAACGCTGCAGGGTTCGATCGGCCAGTTGCAGGGTATTCCCTGGGTCAATACGCTGGCGGTGGACCAGGGAGGCCAGGCCTTGTACCTGAACCAGTCGGTGGTGCCCTATGTCGACCAGCAGTTGCTTGACGCCTGCAGCAATCCGCAGGCCCAGGGGCGCCTGGTAGTGCTGGATGGCTCGCGCAGCGCGTGTGCGTGGAAAGTGGATGCGCAAGCGGCACAGCCGGGTATCTTCCCGGCACGCCTGCTGCCAAGCCTTCAGCGCAGCGATTTCGTACAGAACTCCAACGACCCGGCCTGGATGACCAACCCGGCGCAGCCACTGACCGGCTATTCGCCGCTGGTAAGCCGTAGCGACCAGCCGCTGGGCATGCGTGGCCGTTTTGCCCTGCAACGCCTGCAGGGCAAGGCCCGGTTGAGTATCGATGATCTGCAACGCATGGTGACCGACGATGAGGTGTACCTGGCCAGCCTGGTGTTGCCAGACCTGCTGCAATGGTGCCAGGGCGCCGCTGCCGATGTGCAGGCCGTGTGCAGCAGCCTGGCGGCCTGGAACGGCAAGGCCGACCTCGACAGTGGCATTGGCCTGGTGCACTTCAACAACCTGTTCGAGGCGCTGGCCAAACACCCGGAAAGCTGGCGGGTGGCTTTCGACCCGGCCGATCCACAGCATACCCCGCGTGGCCTGGCGGTCGAGCAGGCGGCGGTGCGCAAACGGCTGCAGCAGGCGGCGCTGGCGTCGCTCAGGCAGGTGAATGAAAGTGGTGTGGCAGGGCAGGTGCGCTGGGGCCAGGTGCAACAGGCGGTCGATGGCACCCCGGTGCCGGGCGGCCCGCAAGCGTTGGGCGTGTACAACGCGATACACAGCGTGCCGCACGGGCAGGGCAAGCGGCTGGTGGTCAGTGGTACCAGCTACCTGCAACTGGTCAGCTTTACCGACAAAGGGCCGGAGGCACGCGGGTTGCTGGCGTTCTCTCAGTCCAGCGAAGCCGGTTCGGCGCACTTCGGCGACCAGACCAAGGCCTTCTCGGCCAAGCAACTGCTGCCATTACCGTTTACCGAGGCACAAATCCAGGCCGACCCTGAGTACCGGCAGTATGTGATCAGCGAAGGGGACAAGGGCGCGCTGGCCAGCCAGCCTTGAGGCGCTCACACAGGCACTGCACCCTGGCAGCAAGCGGTGCAGTTCCCGTGCGAGCGGATTTACCCGCGAAGCGGCCAGTGTGTGCCAGTGCTACAGCGTCAGGAAAACTCGAACGGTGCCAGCTGAAAGCCTTGTTCATCAACCTGCAAGACCCAACCCCGGCGGTCCCAGTCACCCAGCACGATGCGTCGTGCCGGTTGCCCATCGACCACCAGCTTGTGGATCGCGGGCCGGTGAGTATGGCCATGCACCAACGTGCGTACGCCATGCACCGCCATCACCTTGGGCACTTCTTCCGGCGTCACATCGACGATTTCGGTAGCCTTCATCCGTACTTGCGTGCGGCTTTCGCTGCGCAGCTTGTGTGCCAACTGGTAACGCGCCGCCAGCGGCAGGTGGCGCAAGATCCACAGGCTCAGCGGGTTGCGCAGCAAGCGGCGCATCTTCATGTAGCCCAGGTCACGCGTGCACAAGGTGTCGCCATGCATCAGCAACACCGGTTCGCCAGCAAGTTCGATCACGCTGGGGTCGGCCAGCAAGGTGCAGCCTGCGGCGTCACAGAAGGCCTGGCCAATCAGGAAGTCGCGGTTGCCATGCATCAGGTAGATGGCCGTGCCGCTGTCGCTCAGCCGTCGCATGGCCTGGCAGATCGACTGCTGGAAGGGTGTCATGGCGTCGTCGCCGATCCACGCTTCGAAGAAGTCGCCGAGGATGTACAAGGCCTTGGCGTGGCGGGCACGACCATCGAGCAGATCAAGAAACGCCCGGGTAATATCCGGGCGTTCTTCTTGCAGGTGCAGATCGGAGATCAGCAGGATCACTCAATGATCTCGGCTTTCTCGATGATCACGTCGTCTTTCGGCACGTCCTGGTGGCCAGCCTTGGAGCCGGTCGCGACCTTTTCGATGGCATCGACGATTTCACGGCCTTCGATCACTTCGCCGAACACCGCGTAGCCCCAGCCCTGCACGTTCTTGCCGCTGTGGTTGAGGAAGTCGTTGTCAGAGGCGTTGATGAAGAACTGCGCCGAGGCGGAGTGCGGCTCCATGGTACGGGCCATGGCGATGCTGTACTTCTTGTTCTTCAGGCCGTTGTCGGCTTCGTTCTGGATGCTGGCGCGGGTTTTCTTCTGGCTCATGCCAGGCTCGAAGCCGCCGCCCTGGATCATGAAGCCCTTGATCACGCGGTGGAACACGGTGCCGTTGTAGTGGCCATCCTTGACGTACTGAACGAAGTTTTCGGTAGTCAGCGGCGCTTTTTCGGCGTCCAGTTGCAGGACGATGTCGCCGTGGTTGGTGCTCAGTTTGACTTTGGACATGCTGAAACTCGCTCTTTCAAGGCAATCGGGAATTAGGGTGCGCAGGGCGCGGGTTACCACCTGACGCAGGATCAGGCGGTCGCGACACATGGCGCGCACTGGCCATTTTGCCAGGCTGCGGCAAAAAGCCGTGATAAATCACGCCTGTTTGTCCGGGCCCGACTGTCAGCAGCTTGACTGCTTCGGCTATGATAGGCCCTTTGATTCAATCGGCCTACCCAGGCCGGCTACGTGCATTCAAGGATCCTATGAGCAAGCCCACTGCCGACAACGCGCCCAACGCCGCTGCCAAAGGCGCCCCCGCTGTCCCTGCGAACTTCCTGCGGCCGATCATCCAGGCCGACCTGGACTCGGGCAAGCACAGCCGCATCGTCACCCGTTTCCCGCCGGAGCCCAACGGTTACCTGCACATCGGCCACGCCAAGTCGATCTGCGTGAACTTCGGCCTGGCCAAGGAATTCGGTGGCGTCTGCCACCTGCGTTTCGACGATACCAACCCGGCCAAGGAAGACCAGGAATACATCGACGCCATCCAGAGCGATGTCAAGTGGCTGGGCTTCGACTGGGCCGGTGATGTGCGCTACGCCTCCGATTACTTCGACCAGCTGCACGACTGGGCGGTCGAGCTGATCAAGCGCGGCAAGGCCTACGTTTGCGACCTTACCCCCGAGCAGGCCAAGGAGTACCGTGGCAGCCTCAAGGAGCCGGGCAAGAACAGCCCGTTCCGCGAGCGCAGCGTGGAAGAGAACCTGGACCTGTTCGCCCGCATGAAGGCCGGTGAGTTCAAGGACGGCGAGCGCGTGCTGCGGGCCAAGATCGACATGGCGTCGCCGAACATGAACCTGCGCGACCCGATCCTGTACCGCATCCGCCATGCCCACCATCACCAGACCGGTGACAAGTGGTGCATTTACCCCAACTACGACTTTACCCACGGCCAGTCGGACGCCATCGAGGGCATCACCCACTCGATCTGCACCTTGGAATTCGAAGGGCATCGTCCGCTGTACGACTGGTTCCTCGACAACCTGCCGGTGCCGGCACACCCACGCCAGTATGAGTTCAGCCGCCTGAACCTGAACTACACCATCACTTCCAAGCGCAAGCTCAAGCAGCTGGTCGACGAAAAGCACGTCGAAGCCTGGGACGACCCACGCATGTCGACCCTGTCGGGCTTCCGTCGCCGTGGCTACACCCCGGCCTCGATCCGCAACTTCTGCGAAATGATCGGCACCAACCGTTCCGACGGCGTGGTCGACATGTCGATGCTGGAGTTCAGCATCCGTGACGACCTGGACCGTACCGCACCACGCGCGATGTGCGTGCTGCGCCCGCTTAAGGTGGTCGTCACCAACTACCCGGAAGGCCAGGTCGAGCAGCTCGAGCTGCCGCGCCACCCGAAGGAAGACATGGGCGTACGCGTGCTGCCGTTCTCCCGTGAGCTGTATATCGACCGCGACGACTTCATGGAAGCGCCGCCGAAGGGCTACAAGCGCCTGGAGCCGGCCGGTGAGGTGCGCCTGCGCGGCAGCTACGTGATCCGCGCCGACGAAGCGATCAAGGATGCCGACGGCAACATCGTCGAGCTGCGCTGCTCGTACGACCCGGACACCTTGGGCAAGAACCCTGAAGGGCGCAAGGTCAAGGGGGTTATCCACTGGGTGCCGGTCGAGGGCAGCGTCGAGTGCGAAGTGCGCCTGTACGACCGCCTGTTCCGCTCGCCGAACCCGGAAAAGACCGAGGAGGGCGGCAGCTTCCTGGACAACATCAACCCGGATTCGCTGCAGGTGCTGCGCGGCTGCCGTGCCGAGCCGTCGCTGGCCCAGGCCCAGCCCGAGGACCGCTTCCAGTTCGAGCGCGAAGGCTACTTCTGCGCCGACCTGAAAGACAGCCAGCCGGGCCGCCCGGTGTTCAACCGCACTGTCACCCTGCGTGACTCCTGGGGCAGCTGAGGAACCGCCGTGCTTACCATCTACAACACCCTGAGCAAAGCCAAGGAAGTCTTCACGCCGCTGGATGGCAACAAGGTGCGCATGTACGTGTGCGGCATGACCGTATATGACTACTGCCACCTCGGCCATGGCCGCAGCATGGTCGCCTTCGACCTGGTTACCCGCTGGCTGCGCAAAAGCGGCTACGAGCTGACCTATGTACGCAACATCACCGACATCGATGACAAGATCATCAACCGGGCCAACGAGAACGGCGAAACCTTCGACGCCCTGACTGCGCGCATGATCGACGCCATGCACGAAGACGAGCGGCGCCTGAACATTCTGCCGCCGGACCAGGAACCGCGTGCCACCGACCATATCGCCGGCATGCACGCGATGATCCAGACCCTGATCGACAAGGGCTACGCCTACGCCCCAGGTAACGGCGACGTGTACTACCGGGTCGGCAAGTTCGTCGGCTACGGCAAACTGTCGCGCAAGAAGATCGAAGACCTGCGTATCGGTGCGCGCATCGAGGTTGATGAAGCCAAGCAGGACCCGCTGGATTTCGTCCTGTGGAAAGGCGCCAAGCCGGGCGAGCCGAGTTGGGAATCGCCATGGGGCCCTGGGCGTCCGGGCTGGCATATCGAGTGCTCGGTGATGTCCACCTGCTGCCTGGGCGAAAGCTTCGACATCCACGGCGGTGGCAGCGATCTGGAGTTCCCGCACCACGAGAACGAGATTGCCCAGAGCGAGGCGGCCACTGGCAAACCGTACGCCAACGCCTGGATGCACTGCGGCATGATCCGCATCAACGGCGAGAAAATGTCCAAGTCGTTGAACAACTTCTTCACCATCCGTGACGTGCTCGAGAAGTATCACCCGGAAGTGGTGCGTTACCTGCTGGTAGCCAGTCACTACCGCAGTGCGATCAACTACTCGGAAGACAGCCTGCGCGATGCCAAGGGTGCTCTGGAGCGCTTCTATCATGCCTTGCGCGGCCTGCCGCGCGTGCCGGCCAAGGGTGGTGAGGCGTTTGTCGAGCGCTTCAGCGTGGCGATGAACGACGACTTCGGCACGCCTGAAGCCTGCGCCGTATTGTTTGACCTGGTGCGCGAGATCAACCGCCTGCGCGACAGCGACCCGGATGCGGCTGCCGGCCTGGCGGGTCGCCTGCGCGAGCTGGGTGATGTGCTGGGGGTGCTGCAGCTGGACGCCGATGACTTCCTGCGTGCCGGTGCCGAAGGCAAGGTCGATGCTGCTGCGGTCGAGGGTCTGATCCAGGCACGCCTGCAGGCGCGTGCGGACAAGAACTGGGCCGAATCCGATCGTATTCGCGACCAGCTGACCGCCATGGGGGTCGTGCTGGAGGACAGCAAAGGTAGTACCACCTGGCGTCTGGCTGACTGACGTACAGACGGGGCCGCTTTGCGGCCCATCGCGGCACAAGGCCGCTCCTGCAGGAATAGCGCAGCATCGGATGCTTGCGTCGCCCCTGTAGGAGCGGTCTTGTGTCGCGATGGGCCGCAAAGCAGCCCCATGGCCTACTTGCCTGACGCGGCCAACGGGCAATGCAGAACCAGCCTGGCCCCACCCAACTCGCTTGCTCCTACCTCCAGCCCGAACCCGTGCAGGTCGACGATCGCCGCAACGATCGACAGCCCCAGCCCGAACCCCGCATGGCGATGGCCTTCTTCGCTGCGATAGAAGCGCTTCAGTACTGCAGCCCGTTCTT
Organism: Pseudomonas sp. Marseille-Q3773; assembly: GCF_916618955.1. Lineage (NCBI taxonomy): Bacteria > Pseudomonadati > Pseudomonadota > Gammaproteobacteria > Pseudomonadales > Pseudomonadaceae > Pseudomonas > Pseudomonas sp. Marseille-Q3773. Next base: position 1,922,811 of record NZ_OU745390.1, on the reverse strand, counting down.
CTTCGGGAATACCCGGCCCGCTGTCCTCGATGGCCAGCTGTAGGCCGTTGTCGTCCTGCGTGGCGCTGATCCGCACCTGGCCACCCTCCGGGGTGAACTTGATAGCGTTGCCCACCAGGTTGGCCAAGGCTTCGAACAACAGCTCGCGGTCACCATGCAATGCCGGCGTTTCCGTGGGCTGCTGCAGTTCCAGGCGAATGCCGCCATCCTCGGCCAGCGGCAGGTAGAAGTCATGCAGCTCCACCAGCAAGGCGTGTGGGTCCAGCTGTACGAAGCCGGCGCGGCGTTGCCGGTCTTCCAGTTCGCTGATACGTAGCAGCCCGCGGAAACGCGCCATCAAGGTGTCGGTCTCGCCGATCGCCTGGTCCAGCGCCTCGGCCTGGGTGGAGTCGCTGTCGCTCTGCTGGCGAATGCGGTACAGCTGGGCGCGCAGGCGCGTGAGTGGGGTGCGCAGGTCGTGGGCGATGTTGTCGCACACACCCTTGACCTCGTGCATCAATCGCTCGATGCGGTCGAGCATGGCATTGACGATGGCTGCCAGCATGTCCAGTTCGTCACGCCGGGCCGACAACGGCAGACGGTGGGTGAGGTCGCCGGCGACGATCAGCTCGGCCTGGGCCTGGATCGCACGGATGCGTTTGAGCGGCCTGCGACGCAGCAGGTACCAGCCGGCAAAGCCCGGGATCAGGGTCAACGAGATGCCCCACAGCAGTGCATGCAGGATGATCCGGGTGACCACGAACAGCGAGCCGTTGTCACGCACCAGCACCAGCCAGCGGCCATCCTGCACCTTGATCGCCACGGCATCGCAGCTGTCGCGCGGCATGTGTGGGTCGTCGGCGTCCAGGCAGCGCTTGAGTTCGTGAACCTTGCCATCGAACTTCAGTTCTGCCGGGACGGCGCGAATGCGCCCGCCAAGCGGCTTGAGCTGGCCGTCGAACAGACCGTAGGCATCGAAGCTGCGCTCTTCCAGGGCCTGGCTGGCGACCAGGGCGTCATCGAGCTGCTTGCCGCTCATGTGGGCGAACAGGTGTTGGCGCTGCAGCATGGAATGGCGGGTGAGTTTGTTCAGGTAGCTGGACACTTCGAAGTACAGCACCCCCATGAGGATGCTGCTCCAGGCCACGAACAGAAAGCTGTACAGCGCCAGCAGGCGGCTGGTCGAGGAGCTCCAGCCTTTAGACGGGTTCAGCAATGGCATAGCCGGAGCCCCGCACCGTACGGATCAGCGGCGACTGGCCGGGAGAGTCGATTTTCTTGCGCAGGCGACCAATGTGCACGTCGATCAGGTTGGTACCCGGGTCGAAGTGGTAGCCCCAGACTTCTTCGAAGATCATCATGCGGGTGATCACCTGGCCGCTGTGGCGCATCAGGTATTCCAGCAGCTTGTATTCGGTGGGCAGCAGGTTGAGCGTCTGGTCGCCGCGTCGGGCCTCGTGGCTGATCAGGTCCAGTTGCAGGTCGGCAACCTGCAGGCGGGTCTGGGTGACGGGCACGCTGTTGCGGCGCAGCAGGACCTCGACCCGTGCGGCCATCTCGTCGGAGGCGAACGGTTTGGTCAGGTAGTCGTCACCGCCGGCACGCAGGCCGCGCACGCGTTCGTCGACATCCGAGAGGGCGCTGATCATCAGGATTGGCGTGGCGATCTTGAGGTTGCGCAGGGTGGTGACGATGGTCAGGCCGTCGACCTCGGGCAGCATGCGGTCCAGGGTGATCAGGTCGTAGCCGCCGGCAATGGCCTTGGCCAGGCCTTCACGGCCGTTGTCGGCCCAATCCACTTCCAGGCCGTGGCTGGTAAGTTCGGCGACGATTTCCTGGCCGGTGACGGCGTCGTCTTCGATGGTCAGTACGCGAGGCATGCTGGTTTCCGGGCATCTGATGGAAAGTGGATTGTGCCAAAGAATAGCCAACCGGCGATTTAAGAAAAATTCATCTACGCGCCTGGCCGGGCAGGGCTGCTCCTACAAGCGCGCGCCGATGCCCTCGGCATGCATGATCTGGGCAATGATCGGCACCGGGGTCATCAGGTGTGAGCGCATCATGGCACTGGCGCGCCTGGCATCCCGGGCGAGAATCGCTTCGACCAGTGCCGCATGTTCCTGGCGCTTGAGTTCCAGGGCCTGCTCGGAAAACACCGTCTGCGCCAGCCACAGGTGGCGGTAGCGTTCGGCCTGGTCGAACAGGTAGGTGCGCGCCTGCAGCAGATGCCGGGAGCCGCAACCCGACGCGATCGCGGTGTGGAACGCCTTGTGCCGTTCATCCCAGACATCCAGGCGCTGCTCGCGGGTTTTCACCTCCACCACCTTTGCCAGAGTATGCGAGTGGGCCAGTACCGACGCTTCCCAGGCATCATCCCCGCGCTCGATGGCCAGGGTGATGATCATCGCCTCCAGGTTGGCGCGGGCATCGTAGATGTCGTTCATTTCCTCCAGCGACATGGGTGCCACGCGGTAGCCCTTCTGGCTGATCGCGTTGACCAGATGCTCGGCTACCAGCTGCGACAGCGCCTCACGCAAAGGGCCGACGCCCAGGTCGTAACGTTCCTTCAGCGTGCTCATCAACAGCTTTTCCCCGGGCTTGAACACGCCGCGGATGATGTCCTTCTTGAGCCTCTCATACCCGCTGAATGCTGAGTTTTGTCGGGGGGCGAGCGCTTCCAAGGTGCTGATTCCTCAAACCGTTTTGGCGATCATACCGAAAGCGCCTGCTGGCGAAAAACAATGGACAAATTTCTGAAGTGTCGCCTAAACACAGAAATGTAGACATTTTGAATTTGTGGCGATATTTTTATGTCGCCCGCACAGATCCACGTCATGACCGGACGGCGACACTTACCTTTTCTTGCCAGGACTTTGCCATGAACGCCTTTAAGCAGATCGACGAACTTGTGATGCCACTGCCGCTCGAACCGCATGGTTTCACCATCGCCCCTTCACCACAGTCGCCGCGCTTGCTGGAGATCACCTTTGCCCGCGAAACGGTCGAAGCGTTCGTCCAGGCCGTTGCCCAGTGGCCGGTACAGGCGCTGGAATACAAGTCGTTCCTGCGTTTCCGCGTCGGCGAGATCCTCGATGAGCTGTGCCAGGGCACCCTGCGTCCGGTACTGCTCAACACCATCCTCGACCGCGCCAGCGGCGGCATGCTGATCACCCCGGTCGGCCTGGATGACGTGAGCCAGGCCGAAGACATGGTCAAGTTCACCACCGCTTGCGCGCACCTGATCGGGCGCAGCAACTACGACGCCATGAGTGGCCAGTTCTATGCCCGCTTCGTGGTGGTCAACACCGACAATTCCGACAGCTACCTGCGCCAGCCGCACCGGGTCATGGAGCTGCACAACGACGGCACTTTCGTCAACCAGATCACCGACTACGTGCTGATGCTGAAAATCGACGAGAAGAACATGGAGGGCGGCAACTCGCTGTTGCTGCACCTGGATGACTGGGAGCAGTGCGACGAGTTCTTCCGCCACCCGTTGGCACGCCGCGAAATGCGCTGGACCGCGCCGCCGAGCAAGAAGGTCGCCGAAGATGTGTTCCACCCGGTGTTCGACACCGATGCTGAAGGCCGCCCGACCATGCGCTACATTGACCAGTTCGTGCAGCCGGCAAACTATGAAGAAGGTATCTGGCTGAACGCCTTGTCCGAATCGCTGGAAGGCAGTTCGAAGAAGCTTTCGGTACCGGTCTGCGTGGGCAGCTTCCTGCTCATCAACAACCTGTTCTGGCTGCATGGCCGCGACCGTTTCACCCCACATGAAGGCCTGCGCCGCGAGCTGATGCGCCAGCGCGGTTACCTCGCCTTCCCCAAACCGCTGTACCAGCGCGGGCAATAATGACAGGCGCGGGGCGGGCGTCCGCCCATGCGTCCATGTAGCAACCGATGCCACCAGGGCCCTGCGGGCCTTGTTGAGCCAGTCAGGCAATGCCTGCGTGTGAGGTAAGGCTGTGTACGATTTCATCATCATCGGCGGTGGCATTGTGGGTATGTCCACGGCCATGCACCTGGTCAAGGTCTACCCGGATGCGAAGATTCTCCTGCTGGAGAAAGAGTCCGGCCCGGCCCGCCACCAGACCGGCCACAACAGCGGCGTGATCCACGCCGGCGTGTATTACACCCCGGGCAGCCTCAAGGCGCGCTTCTGCCTGGAAGGCAACAAGGCCACCAAGGCCTTCTGCACCCAGCATGACATCCGCTTCGACGAGTGCGGCAAGTTGCTGGTGGCCACCAACGAACTGGAAATGCAGCGCATGAAGGCGCTGTGGGAGCGCACCGCGGCCAATGGCCTGGAGCGCTATTGGCTGTCGGCGGCCGAGCTGCGCGAGCGCGAGCCGAACATCGTGGGCCTGGGCGGCATATTCGTGCCCTCCAGCGGCATCGTCAATTACGCCCAGGTGACGGCGGCGATGGGCGTGGAATTCCAGCGTGCCGGCGGTGAAATCCGTTATGGCGCCGAGGTGGTCGGCTTGCAGGAGCTGGCCAGCGAAGTGATCGTGCGCACGCCGGACGACGAGCTGCGCAGCCGGTTCCTGGTGACCTGCTCGGGGCTGATGGCCGACCGCGTGGTGAGCATGCTGGGCCTGCGTACCGAGTTCGTCATCTGTCCGTTCCGCGGGGAGTACTACCTGCTGCCCAAGCAGCACAACCAGATCGTCAACCATCTGATCTACCCGATTCCCGACCCGTCCATGCCATTCCTCGGGGTGCACCTGACGCGCATGATCGATGGCACCGTCACCGTCGGCCCCAACGCCGTGCTGGCGATGAAGCGCGAGGGCTACCGCAAGAGCGACATCAGCCCCGGCGACCTGTTCCAGACCCTGACCACCCCCGGCATTCTCAAGGTTCTGGCGAAGAACTTCCGCCCGGGCCTGATCGAGATGAAGAACTCGCTGTTCAAGGGGGGCTACCTCAAGCAGGTACAAAAGTACTGCCCGAGCATCACCAAGGCCGACCTTGAGCCTTACCCGGCCGGTGTGCGTGCCCAGGCCGTGTCGCGAGACGGCAAGCTGATCGACGACTTCCTGTTCGTCAACACCGCGCGCAGCGTCAACGTCTGCAATGCGCCGTCGCCGGCCGCCACGTCTGCCATCCCGATCGGTGCCTATATTGTCGAGAAGGTCTGTGAACAAGTCAGCCGCCAGGGCAGCAATGCGCCCAAGGCTGACCTGGTGCCGCGCCAGCGGGCAGCCAGCTGAGGTACCCGTACACACCCTGCGGTTTCGTCTATTCAACCCGTACTGCCCTGCTCACCCCTCCAGGGCAGGGCGGGCTTTTCCGCGCCTGCGCCGGTGACGTGCAAGCCGGCGGCTGCCAGGTGGTGTGGGGCAGGGCGCCTGACCCTGGCGTGCTGAAGACAGACGAGCAACTCGCTGCCGGCTGTGAGAGGATGTCCGCCATCACAGCCAGGACCCCGAACGCAGCCTGATGAAGACTCCGAAAAGAATAGAACCCCTGATCGAAGACGGCCTGGTCGATGAAGTACTGCGGCCGTTGATGAGTGGCAAGGAAGCTGCCGTGTATGTCGTGCGCTGCGGCAGCCAGGTACGCTGCGCGAAGGTATATAAAGAAGCCAGCAAGCGCAGTTTCCGCCAGGCCGCCGAGTACCAGGAAGGCCGCAAGGTCCGCAGCAGCCGCCAGGCACGGGCCATGGCCAAGGGCAGCAAGTATGGCCGCAAGGAAGCCGAGGATGCCTGGCAGAACGCCGAAGTGGCGGCGCTGTTCCGGCTGGCCGCTGCCGGCGTACGCGTGCCACGGCCCTACGACTTCCAGGACGGCGTGCTGTTGATGGAGCTGGTGACCGATGCCGATGGCGACGCCGCACCGCGCCTGAACGACGTGCACCTGGAGGCCGAGGAAGCCCGCACCTTCCATGCCTTCGTCATCCGCCAGATCGTGCTGATGCTGTGTGCCGGGCTGGTGCATGGCGACCTGTCGGAGTTCAACGTGCTGCTCGGCCCCGACGGCCCGGTGATCATCGACCTGCCGCAGGCTGTGGATGCGGCGGCCAACAACCATGCCTTCAGCATGTTGCAACGCGATGTGGACAACATGGCGCACTATTTCGGGCGTTTTGCGCCGGAGCTGAAGAATACCCGGTACGCGCAGGAAATGTGGGCCTTGTACGAGGCGGGTGACCTGCGCCCGGACAGCCCGCTGACAGGGCTGTACGAGGAGGACGCGCATGATGCCGACGTGGCTGGCATCATGCGCGAGATCGAAGCGGCCCGGCGGGATGATGCGCGCCGCCGTGCGGCGCGGGCCGAGGCCGAGCAGGGGCCGCCCGGGGCCGAGGAGCCGACGCCGCCCTGGTTGCAATGACCGGTTGCCTGTGGCGCCGCAACCGTTGCCTTTGACGCACGACAATATCTCGTCATTTGGCCTTTTCACTGGCGCGCGACAGGCATAAGGTATAGGCCGTTCAAATTCCCTGGAGCAGTCATGTCCCACCAATTCCCGTCTGTTCGTCCTCGCCGCCTGCGCCAGAACGAGTCCCTGCGCACGATCTTCCAGGAAACCGAGTTCCGCCTTGAAGACCTGATCCTGCCAATCTTCGTCGAAGAGGGCATTGACGACTTCGTACCGATCACCAGCATGCCGGGCGTCAACCGCATTCCCGAGAAGCTGCTGGCCCAGGAAATCGAGCGCTACGCCCGTGCCGGCATCAAGTCGGTGATGACCTTTGGCGTTTCGCACAACCTGGACGCCGTTGGCAGCGACACCTGGGACGAAAACGGCCTGGTCGCGCGCATGTCGCGGATCTGCAAGGACACCGTGCCGGAAATGGTAGTGATGTCCGACACCTGCTTCTGCGAATACACCAGCCACGGCCACTGCGGCGTGTTGCATGACCACGGCGTGGACAACGATGCCACATTGGCCAACCTGGGCAAGCAGGCGGTCATCGCCGCCGCTGCCGGTGCCGATTTCATCGCCCCTTCGGCGGCAATGGACGGCCAGGTGCAGGCCATCCGCAGCGCGCTGGACGGTGCCGGTTTCCACGACACCGCGATCATGGCCTATTCCACCAAGTTTGCTTCGTCACTGTATGGCCCGTTCCGCGAAGCCGGTGGTACCGCGCTGAAGGGCGACCGCAAGAGCTATCAGATGAACCCCATGAACCGCCGCGAAGCGGTGCGCGAATCGCTGCTCGACGAGCAGGAAGGGGCCGACGTGCTGATGGTCAAGCCGGCCGGCGCCTACCTCGACGTGATTGCCGATATCCGTGCCGCCTCGCGCCTGCCGCTGGCTGCATACCAGGTCAGTGGCGAATACGCGATGATCAAGTTTGGCGGCCTGGCTGGCGCCATCGATGAAGGCCGGGTGGTGCGTGAGAGCATCGGCGCGATCAAACGTGCAGGTGCCGACCTGATCCTCACCTACTTCGCCATGGACCTGGCCCGCGACGGTATCTGACCGGGGCCTTGGCGCGTGTAAGCCGCTGTCATCGCAGCGGCTTACACCAATGCGCAACAGCTATTGGCAAAGCACGAAAAATCATTAAGCGCTGAATTATTTAGTGTCCCGCTGTATCTCATCCCTTAGAGCATTCATCGACAGGGATACGGACATGAAACCTCGCAAGAAAAGCGTCCAGCCAATCGGCCTCAAGGACATCACCATCGTCGACGACGCCAAGATGCGCAAGGCGATTACCGCAGCCGCCCTGGGCAATGCCATGGAGTGGTTCGATTTCGGCGTCTACGGCTTCGTCGCCTACGCCTTGGGCAAGGTGTTCTTCCCCAATGCCGACCCCGGTGTGCAGATGATCGCGGCATTGGCCACGTTCTCCGTACCGTTTCTGATCCGGCCATTGGGCGGGCTGTTCTTCGGTGCCCTGGGGGACCGTTTCGGGCGGCAGAAAATCCTCGCGGCGACCATCGTGATCATGTCGCTCAGCACTTTCGCCATCGGCCTGATACCGTCCTATGCCAGCATTGGCATCTGGGCGCCGATCCTGTTGCTGCTGGCGAAGATGGCCCAGGGCTTCTCGGTAGGGGGCGAGTACACCGGCGCGTCGATCTTCGTCGCCGAATACGCGCCCGACCGCAAGCGCGGGTTTCTCGGCAGCTGGCTGGACTTCGGCTCGATTGCCGGGTTCGTGCTGGGGGCCGGGGTGGTGGTGCTGATCTCCACCGTGCTGGGTGAGGACAAGTTCCTTGACTGGGGCTGGCGCCTGCCGTTCTTCCTCGCCCTGCCGCTGGGCATCATCGGCCTCTACCTGCGCCACGCGCTGGAGGAGACGCCGGCCTTCCAGCAGCACGTCGACAAGCTCGAGCAAGGCGACCGCGAAGGGCTGGCCGCCGGGCCCAAGGTCTCGTTCAAGGAAGTCGCCACCCAGCACTGGCGCAGCCTGGTGACCTGCATCGGCGTGGTGATCGCCACCAACGTCACCTACTACATGCTGCTCACCTACATGCCCAGCTACCTGTCGCACAACCTGCATTACAACGAAGACCACGGCGTGCTGATCATCATCGCGATCATGGTCGGCATGCTGTTCGTGCAGCCGATGATCGGCCTGCTCAGCGACAAGTTCGGCCGGCGCCCGTTCATCATCGTCGGCAGCGTCGGCCTTTTCGTGCTGGCCATCCCTGCCTTCATGCTGATCAACAGCGGCGTGCTGGGGGTGATTTTTGCCGGGCTGCTGATCATCGCCGTGCTGCTGAACTTCTTCATCGGGGTAATGGCCTCGACGCTACCGGCCATGTTCCCCACGCACATCCGCTACAGCGCCCTGGCCAGCGCCTTCAATATCTCGGTACTGATTGCCGGGCTTACCCCAACCTTGGCTGCCTGGCTGGTGGAGAGCAGCGGCAACCTGTACATGCCGGCCTACTACCTGATGGTGATCGCTGCCGTGGGGCTGGTCACCGGCCTGACCATGAAGGAAACCGCCAACAAGCCGCTGCGTGGCGCGGCACCGGCGGCTTCGGATATCGAAGAAGCGCGCGAGCTGCTGCAGGAGCACCATGACAATATCGAGCAGAAGATCGAGGACATCGATGCGCAGATTGCTGAACTGGAGGCCAAGCGCAAGTTGCTGGTGCAGCAGCACCCGCGCATCGACTGATCAGCGTGGCATGTAGCCACGCTGCCAGGAACGGGGAATGAAGCGCGACACCAGGGCCAGCACGCAGGCCAGCGAGCAGCTGCCGGCCAGCGCCTGCAGGCCCAGGCGTTGCTCCAGCCAGGCGCCCAGTGCAGCGCCCAGCAGCATGCCGGCCCACGGTACCAGCTGCACGCGCCAGCCGTTGCGCCGCTCGCCCAGCAACCAGCGCCCCAGGCCGCGGCCGAAGCGTGACAGGGCGCCAGTGACGTAGGTCAGGCCGATTGGCAGGCCGTTCACCTGTTCGACCACGGCATTGATCATGCCCATGGCCAAGGTGGCGGCGAGCAGCGCCGGGAAGGTATTGCCCAGGCGCCAGCCTGCAGCGAAGGCCAGCAGTACGGCGACCATCAGCAGCACTGGCCAGGCCCGGCGGCGGAAAGCGCGGGCCAACAGCACGCCCAATGCATTACCAGCGACAAAACCGAGCACGGCGCCACTCAGGCGCAGCGCCATGGCCAGGTCCGCTTCACTGATGGCCACCGCCAGGCGCGTGGTATTGCCGCTCATGAACGACACGAAGTCACCCAGGGCCAGCAGGCCGATCGCATCGGTCATGCCGGCAAGGACCGACAGGCCGGCAACCAGGCCAAGGCCGACCCGGCCACGCAGAATCTGCAGGCGCAGCCGCCGGGCCGTGCGTGCGGGGAGGGCGTTGGGCAGCATGCCTGGTCCTCAGCGCGGCAGTTCGCGGGCGAGGGTGCTCTTGATGGTGCGCTCCACCACATCCACCAGCACCATGGTCTGGTGATCGACTTCGATATTCAGCAGCTCGCCGGCCTGATAACGGGCGAAGGTGGTCTGGCGCAGGGTCTCGGGGATCAGGTTGATGGTGACCACGTTGTCTTCCACATCGGCGACCGTCAGGCTGCAGCCGTTGACGCCGATGAAGCCGCGTGGAAATACGTACTTGCCCCATTGCGCCGGCATGCGGAACCTGATGAAGGCACCGGTCGACTGGATCGACAGCTCGACGATCTCGGCGGTGGTGGCGATGTGGCCGGCCATCAGGTGGCCGCCGACTTCGGCGTTCATTTTCGCCGAACGTTCGATGTTGACGCCCTGGCCAGCCTTGAAGAAGCGCAGGTTGGTGCGTTCGAGGGTGGCGGTCATGACGTCGAACCGGACCCGGGTGCCGTCAATCTCGGTGACCGAGAGGCACGTCCCTTCGACACTGACGCTGGCGCCGATCTTCAGCTCGTCGAGCAGCTCCGGGGTCAGGTCGATGGTGAACTGGTTGTGGCCCGGGTAGCTGGTCACTTCAAGCAGGGGGCGGACGGCCTGGACGATGCCGGTATACATGGGTTGCTCCTGGGCACAGAGAAAGAAAACTTCCGAACGCTATGCCCGTGGCGCAGCAAATGCAAGACCGGCCCGCCCGTTTCAGACATGCCCGCTGCTATTGACGATACGCAGGCACAGCGCCTCGTACGGGTCCAGGTTGATCATCAGCCGGCCGTCCTCGGTCAGGTCCCCCTCGACCGTCTCGTTGACCATGTCCACCACCGGCCCCGGGGTGAACCCGGTCAACTGCAATTCCTCGGCGATCGCTTCCCGGCCAAAGTTCAGTGCACTGATCTGGATGCCGCGCCCGGCCGGCAACTCATGCACCATCACCAGCAACCCGGGGCTGCTGACGTCGGGTACCAGCAGTTGGCGGCTGCTGGCGATGCCATAGGCCTGGCGCACCGCCAGCAGCTTCCTGACCTTGCAGGCGAACGAATGGCCGTTCTCCAGCTGGCTGTCCAGGCTGCCATAGAGCGCCCGGGCACGCGGCATGCCACGTACCGATGCCTCGGCCTGCGGGTCGAGCCCCGCCAGGTCATAAGCGCCCCGGTGAATCCAGCGCGTATCGCCATCCAGCATCCGCTCCGCCACCGCTTCGGCGGGCAAGGGCAGGGCGCCCACCAGGTCCCAGCCGGACAGTGCCACCACCCCCGGCTGCATGGCGTTGTACATGACCAGCAACAGGTGCACCTTCTGGATCAGCTCGACCTCTGCCGGGCCGATCTGCCCAAGGTCGCGGATGCCCAGCGCCGCGGTGATCAGGCTGACTGTGGTGCAGGCGATGCCATTGGTGACGAAGCGCAGGTTGTAGGGTGCATGTTCGCCAGACAGCCGCTCGTAGATTTCTTCGCGGATGTGCTCGCGGAGGATGCCTCCGGGCAGGGTCTGACCCTTGTACAGGTACATGTCGTGGGCGTGCAGGGTCCAGAAATGCACCAGTTCCACGGTCAGCTCGTCGTGGTTCTGCAAGGCATGGATCAGCGAGGCAGGGTCGATGCCGAAGGCATGCATCTCTTTCAGCATCAAGCGCAGGAACTCGGTGTCGCCGGTCAGCAGTGCATGCTGGTAGGCGGGCCGGGTGATGAAGTCATAGGACAGGTCGGCACCGCCCTTGGACATCTGCGCGATATCGTCGAGCGTCAGGTTCAGTTCCTGGAAGCTGAAGCCGCCCGCCTTGCGGATCATGCCGCCGATCAGCTGGTTGCCGACCAGCGACAGCGGGTGGCTTTCCGACCAGGCTGTGCCGTTGGCGCGTGTTTCCACGCCGAGGAAACCGTTGGCATCCAGGCGCAGGCCGCGCGCGCCCAGGCAGTCCAGGGCATGCAGGGCATCGCCAATGATCATCTGCTGCGCGGCGAAGGTCGGGTCCAGCCAGTTCAGTGACGGCTGGCCTTCCTTGAAGTAGTGCAGGTATACCCAGCGCCGGGTCTTGCCGTCCACCCCGGTCACCGGCGGCGTGGCGCTCCAGTCGGTTTCCTTCACGCCGGGCTCGAAGAAGATCACCCGTTGCAGCTGGCCGACGATGTAATGCCGGGCCTTGAGTTCGTCGCACTGTGCCGGCAACAGGTTGACCGCGTCGCGTCCGGGGGGGACGTCCGGCAACAACGGCCAGTCCTCCTCGCGGATCTCGACCATGTGGTACAGCCCCGGGTAGGGCCCGTGGGCCAGCTCGGCGAGGCGGAAGTCGGCGCCTTTGCCGGTGTGCGAGGGGATCAGGTCGTCGATGGTCACGGCGTTGTGGGCGGCGGCCATGCGGCTCATCCGGATCAGCTCCTGCTCGCTGCCATACAGCGGGTCGATGTCGAAGCTGATGCGGTCGAAGTTACCGTCCACACTGGGCGTGAGTTCGCGGCCTTGAATGCCGCCGGAGCGCTTGATCGGGCCGGTGTGCAGGCCCTGGATGCCGATCTCCGACAGGCGTTTCCACAGCGCTTCGTGGGCCAGCGCGCCAAGTACCGAACAACCCTCGGGGGCGATGATGGCGTCAGGGTAGACCGTCAGCCAGACCGAGGCGATCTCGATGGCCCGGCGCGGCTGGGCTTCGGCGTAAGGCTGCTGCCACAGGCGCGACTGGCCTGAGTACAGGTGGGTACGCTGCTGGGCTGCCTGAAGCATGGCGCGCTCTTCGAGCCATTTGACATAGGACGGGTCGGGCTGGGTCATTGCGCTTCCTCATTGCGTTCACCGGCTCAGGTTATGACGGCTTTGCAGGCGGAACGTTTCACTGGGATGCGTTCGTTGCAGGCAAGGCGTTTGGGGCCTGTACCCAGGCCCGGGAGCGGTCCAGTCGAAATGTCCTACAGCGGCTTGGGAAGGCCTCGACTTCTCATAGAATGGCTTCCCCGATAGCGTTCATGTCTTCAGTCTGCTGGAAGACAAGGACCTTCTCATGCCCCGGCCACGCTCCATCCCGCCTGAAGAAATCGGGGGCGCCAAGGCCGCTCACGACGTCATGGAAAACAGCCTGCACGCGATGCTCGAGGCCCCGCAGGAAGCTCAGTCGCCGTACCTGGCTGCGGCAGCAGAGCTGGCAGGCTACCCGGCCGACCCCGAGTTCCGGCTACGTGGCGGCTTCGACAACCTGATGCTCGACGCGGCAAACCCGTTGTTCGGCCTGGTCATCCGCCTGCGCACCCTGGATGAACTGCCGAACATCGACTACGTGCACAAGGCCCTGCAAACGCAGATCAGCGCCATCCGCGAGGAAATCCAGCAGCACGGCTATCCCGCCGCGCATCTCGAAGCGTACTCCTACGCGCTGTGCCTGTACCTGGACGAGGCGGTAATGAGCCGCCCCTGGGGCTGCAATTCGTGCTGGAGCCATGAACCGTTATTGAGTGTGTTCCACCACGAAACCCACGGCGGCGAGAAAATCTTCGTGCTGCTGGAGCGGATGATGCAGTCGCCTGCGGAATTCCAGGATGTGCTGGAGTTCCTGTACTTCTGTTTCTGCCTGGGCCTGAAGGGCAAGTACGCGCTCGACCCCAAGGGCGATGACCTGATCAATGCGCTGATTTCACGCATGCACAAGGTACTTCGCGAACTGCGTGGCCCCACCCCCGAAAGCGTGTGCGACCCCTACACCAACATTGTCGATCGCCCCTATCGCCGGCGGCGCTGGACCTGGCCCTGGTGGAGCCCGCTGGTGGCGTCTGCCGTCGTCATGGCGTGCGCCTACTGCTACTACAGCTATCGCCTGAGCCTGATCACCGGCGAGGTCCTGGAGTCGCTCGACAGCATCATCCTGCAGCCGTAGCCAGGGGTAACCTGCATGCCTAGCCAATCCGAGTTGCGCTTTACCTTTCAGCCGCTGGCGAGCCAGCTTGAGTTCGAAGTGGTTTCGTTCGAACTCGACGAAGCGCTCAGCTCACCGTTCCAGCTGAGCCTGGAGCTGATCAGTTTCGACAGCGACGTCGACTTCGGCGCGTTGCTCGACAAACCGGCACTGTTCACCCTGTGGCGCGGCGAACGCCCGCTACGCTATGTGCACGGCCTGGTCAGCCGCTTCAGCCAGGGCGCGACAGGCCACTTCCGCACCCGTTACCGCGCGCTGGTCGAACCCGTGCTGGCGCGGGCCGGGCTGCGTTCGAACTGGCGCATTTTCCAGCACAAGAGCGTGCCGCAGATTCTCGAACTGATGCTCCAGCGCCAGGGCATCAGCCGTTTTGAAATCAAGAGTATCGGCGCACATCAGGTGCGCGAGTTCTGTGTGCAGGCCGGTGAAACCGACCTCGACTTCATGGCCCGCCTGGCCGCCGAGGAGGGGTTTGTCTACCGCTTCGAACACACGCCGAAATATCACCAGCTGGTCATCAGCGACCGGCTGTTGGCGCTGGGTACGATCAGCCTCGGTGCCATAAAGCCGGATGAAGATGACGACGGTCTCCACGAAGCGGATGACATCGGTCCCGACCAGGTGCTGTATCGCGCCAACAGCGGCGGCGATCAGGCACGCCCGTGCCTGTGGAGCCTGCGCTACAGCGAACAGGTGCGTACCGCGAAGCAGGTGCAGCGGGACTACACCTTCACCAACCCACAGTACCGCCAGGAACATCGCGCGAGTGACAGCGGCATCACCCATCAGTCGCTGGACTACGAGCGTTTCGACTACCCAGGCCGCTACAAGCGCGATGCGGTCGGTGTCCCCTTCACCGCCACCCGGCTCACGGCCCTGCGCCATGACGCCCGCCTTGCCGAGGTGGAGGGTGACGATGTGCGCCTGCAACCGGGGTTGAGCTTCACCCTGGTCGAACACCCTCGCGAGGACCTCAATGTGCATTGGCGCACCATCCGCGTGCACCACCAGGGCATCCAGTTCACCAGCCTGCAGGAGGAGGCTACTGGCAGTGAGCAAGGCACGCGTTACCAGCAGGCGGCGGTGCTGGTGCCGGGAAGAAGTGAATGGCGCCCGGCACCGTTGCCCAAACCGCGTATCGACGGCCCGCATATGGCCACGGTTGTCGGCCCAGCTGGTGAGGAGATCTATTGCGACGAGTGGGGGCGGGTCAAGGTCAGCTTCCCCTGGGACCGCGAGAGCCGGGACAACGAGTTCAGTTCCTGCTGGGTACGCGTGTCGCAAGGCTGGGCCGGTGGCAGCTGGGGCTCGATGGCCATCCCGCGCATCGGTCAGGACGTGATCATCCAGTATGTCAACAGCGACCCCGACCAGCCGCTGATCATCGGGCGGACCTACTGTGGC
The DNA here is from genome assembly GCF_916618955.1 of Pseudomonas sp. Marseille-Q3773. Taxonomy (NCBI): domain Bacteria; kingdom Pseudomonadati; phylum Pseudomonadota; class Gammaproteobacteria; order Pseudomonadales; family Pseudomonadaceae; genus Pseudomonas; species Pseudomonas sp. Marseille-Q3773. The sequence continues at coordinate 1,907,716 of NZ_OU745390.1, read as the reverse complement.
GACCAGCTGCCGCCGTATGACTTGCCGCAGCACAAGACACGCATGACCATCAAGAGCCAGACCCACAAGGGCAACGGCTTCAACGAACTGCGTTTCGAGGATGAACTGGGCAAGGAGGAGGTGTTCATCCACGCCCAGCGGGACCAGAACAATGTGGTTGGCAATGATGAGACCACGCGTGTCGGGCGCAACCGTGTCGAGCAGGTGGGGCATGACGAGCAATCCAGCATCGGCAATGATTTGCGCGAAGAAATCGGACGCGACCATACCCGCTTGGTCGGGCAGACCTGCCGCATGGACATCAGGCAGGACCTGGTCGAGAAGGTCGGCAACAACCGGAGCGAATCAACGGGTGGCAATCAGCAGGTGTCTGTCGGCAATGACAGCGAGCTTGTCGTCAAAGGTATGCAAAAGGTTACTGTCGGGCAGGGTATGGAGCACCACACGACGATCTACCGGGTGCGGGCCAGCGAATGCATCGAATTCAGAACTGCAGGTGGCAGCATCCTGCTGGATGAGCGAGGCATCACCATCAATGGGCTGGCACTCGACCTGCAGGGGCACACCACGGCGGTCGCCAAAGGCACAGGCGACGCCCAGTCACTGTTGCTGACACCGAACGCCAGCGACAAGTGTGAGGGCCAGCTCTGATGCACTGCGAAGGTTTGGCCAGCCTCATTGAAAAACAGTACGAGCCCCATTTGCATTGCCATGTGCTGATCGACCCGCTCGCGATTCCTGACAATGGCGACCACGCCTTGCTTGCGCAGCTGCGCAGCGCTTTGGGCGAAGGTGCACTGACCCAGGTGCCAAGGGCCGATCTAGCCCATGCGCCCCATTTGCATCCCGTCCTGGTTTGTCTGGCGATGCCTGGAACCGCGCCCAGTCGCTCATTGCTGGAACAGACAACGCGAGCAGCGCAGAAAGGTTTGTATCAGCGCCGGCGCTACCTGTGCGGCTGGCTGTTCAGTGAGGCGCCGTCGGCCACCATTGCTGCGCACCTGGCGGCCTTGTGCCGGTTACCCAATGGCAAAGGGGCATTCAGTTTCCAGCCAATCTATGAACCGGTTCGCCTGGAGCTGCTTGCAGCGACCTACCAGCAGGTTGAGCACGGTCCTTGGTGGCCGATCGGCAGATGGTTGTTCCTGAGCAGTGGAGGACGGCTGGTAAACCTGAAAGGGCAGGGTAAGCAGCGTCATCCCCTGCCAGCGCCTGCCCAGCGGATCCAGGAGGATGCGGCGCTGGTGGAGCGTGTGCTGGGCATCTGGAGAGTGTTGCGAGCGGGGGCGAGCGACGCCTACCCCTGTGCGATTCCGCCGTTTGCCGCCGTGCGTGCATCGAACCACATCGATGATGCGCGGGCGCTGGGGTTGAGCGAAGCGGAGGATATCGTGGTTTTTGCCCTCCATCAGCTGTGTGTTCATCCCGAGTTGCGCAACATTGCTGCGGTTCGTGAACTGATCAGCTCAGTCGTTCGGCAACAACGTCCCCTTGCACCTGCACTGGCGTGTTACTCCGAGGAGCAATGGCGCCGGCTGACTGAATTTCTGCCGAAATCCGAGAGTCGCCTATGAGCATCAGTCAACGCATCGCCATCGCCGCGGCCGAAGCCGGCCTGCCGCACGACCAGTGCATGTCCTGTGAACGGCAGGGCCTGCCGATCCTGCCGCTGCGCCGCGCGCTGGTGCCAGACACCCGCCCCGAGTGTGTCGTCACCGTCGCGGATAACCTGCATATCTCGACCAGGATCGGCTTGCGCACCTTGCGCATGGGCTACCTGTACGTACTGCTCGACCAGCAGGTCTGGCATGCTTATGCCGTCAGCGCCCAGGGCCACCTGCGCCGCTTCAACCCGTACGAGCCACCGGATGGCCCGCCAGCGCCCTTGCCGGAAAGGTGCGTGCATGAAGACCACGACATCCCCTCGGCCTTCCTCAACCTCGACACCGAGCGATACAGCAGCGCCTGGCTGGCCTTTTCCAGCGACGCCTGGCCGGTCAGTGTGCTGAATGCCTACAAGCGGGGCCAGGCACCGGCGCAGCGCTTCGAAGGGCTGGACCTGACCCAGGCGCGCAACCATCCCGAACTGCTGGGCATCGCCATGACGCCCGACAACTTGCAGGTCGACAAGCAGGTGTTCGAGTACGCACAGCAGGCGTGTTCCCCGTTCGACAGTGCGCACGGTTTCCATAGCCGCTGGCTGCGCCGGTTCGCCCTGCGTGGCTACCTGATCAATGCGATGAACCGCCACCAGCTGGAAAACGGCGTGCTGGCCGTGGTGCTCGACGACACCGTCGGGCTGATCCAGGAATACAACCACCAACGCCTGAACTGGGTCGTGAAGCGCCAGGCCTGGCGTGAAGAGCCGATGCGGGCCTATCAGCTGCAGACCTCGCAGATCCTGCAGATCATTCGTGCCACCAACAGGGAACGGGCCGCGCAGGATGTGCCGTCGCTGGAACCGATGACCGGTGATGCCCCGCCGGTGTTCACCGACCCGGCAGTCGCGCGACAACAGTTGGTCGAGCGAAAGCAGCAGGAGAGTGACGAGCGGCTTGAACAACGCTACCACGAACCGCAGCGCGCCGCGTTCCAGGCTGAATACGACCAACAGGAACGTGAGTTTCAGCGTTACATCGACCGGGACGCGCAGGCGTACGTGGCCTTGTTCGATACGCCGATGTTCAAGGTGGTCGAGGCGTACGACTACGACGGTAACGACCATGAGTCCGGCGTGGCGTATGCCAAGACCCTGGCGCTGTGCCTGGGCGGAGGCGTTACCGAAGCCATGCTACCGGCCACCGAGCCGCGTATTCCCGCCGCCGGAACCAGCGAGGCACTCTGGCTGAAATGGCTGCAGGACCCGAACAGCCCGCCCTATCGCGCCTTGCTGATGCGCGACCAGGCACTGCTGGCCGGGCTGCTGCCGAGTTTCTCCGCCACAGAAGCGATTAACTGGAACGACAGCGACAAGCTCTACGGCATGCTGAGCAAGATCATCGCCAGCGATGACGCCGGCCTGCGCATGCGCACTACCCTCAAGCAGGCCATCGCCGAAACGCAAAGCGCGCTCAACGCAGCCAGCCAGCGGCTGGCGTCTTGCCTGTCGCCAGGCATCCAGAAAGCCGTGCGCCATTTGAACAGCGCCACGCAGTATCTCTACAACGGCGTGCACCTGATCGAGCTGGAAGTGAAGATGAAGCTGGGCGAGTACTACGCCCTGCAAAGCCAGCACCTGCGCGAATTGCAGCACAAGGCCAATGTCTCCATCGCCGCGGCGCGGGACCGGATGCAGCGCAACCTTGACGATTTCGAGTTCGGCTCGATGAAGTCGATGCGCAAGGTGCGGCCGATCATCCAGCACGGGCTGATGAGCCTGGCCGTGCTCGACCCGCGCTTCACCCACACGATGATCAGCGTGACGGTGTGGGTCGAGGGCAAGGCCGAAGAGGTGCATGGGCGGTTGTTCAAGGAAGCCAGCATGGGCGTGAACCAGGCGAGCAGCGCGGCGCAGCTTGCCCTGGTGGATATCTCGGTGGCGGCGGGGACGTTGGAAAGCGATGCGCGCAGGTTGTTGCAAGGGATGAAGATCACCTCACAGCAGGCGGCCCGATTGGTAAGGACCGGTTTTTCCGGGTTGCGCGGGGTGGCTGGGAGTTGGGAAGTGCTGCTGGCGATAGGCGGGTTGTATCTGCAGCAGGACAGCCTGGGCAGGAATCAGGAAAAGGCGGAAGAGGAAATTGGGCCCAAGGCGTACGAGGCCAAGTTGGCGTTGCAAGGATCCCAGCTGGGCGTGTTGGGAGGGCAAATTGAGCTGGTGGGGCTCATTTTGAGGGCGAGTACACAGCATATTGCCAAACCGTGGGCTAAAAGCGCGTCTGGTTCTGGAGTATCGCTGATAAAATTCGGTGCCATCATAAGTGCGATAGCTGGGGTCTTTGACACGGCACACGCATTTTCCGCAGCTAAACGTGCACGAGCAACTGGGGACAAATTATCAGAGGCATATTACTTATTTGCAGGCCTTGCGTACATTTCCTCAACCGGCATGTTTGTCTATGCAGTATTTAAACCCGCACTGTTAGGCCCTTTAGGTCTGGCTATTACACTGGCACTTATTGCTTACGCCCTGGCCAAGCCAGCTGACGAAAGCGAATCTACTGCGTTTGAACGGTGGGCGCGACGTTGCTGCTTTGGGAAGGCTGACGAAAAGCCTGCTGTACATTGGGCTTCTCCTGAGTATGCAGACATTGCATTTGCAGAGCTTAATGCGGCTACGCTCGGCATACGTGCGGGGATCCATTTTGAATCCAAACGCTCGAACGATCCAGCGGGTCCTAAGATAGGCGGCCTAGTCAATATCGAGTTAGAACACAAACTTAAATTCCAAATTGTATTGCCTCAATATAATGACGAGCACTCTGCTTTTCGCTGGGTTGTAATAGTGCATCGTCAAGGTGACGGGACCTTCCCCGATTTCATTGGTGGTGAGACACTGTTGGTAGAAGAACACCAAGCTATCACGATTGAAGCGCTCACGCCATCGTCGGAATTTTCTGACTTTTCCAAGCCACGTCAGCCTGACTATAAAAGTGAATTTTCGTTGAATAGAAATCTACGGACGTCAGGCTCAGGCGCCCTCGCAACGACTTGGCTGGAAACCACTGGGACCGTAGAACTGACGACGTCTATTGGGTCGCATACAATTAGAGCCGCGACATTGCTGGTAAGTTACTGGCCAGATAGAAGGATGCCAGATGCATATGTTGAGACCTGCATCAAGGAAGTCAATGAATGAAAAATAAGCCCAGGATTCTCTCGGAGCGAGCTTTGTGTTGGAGTTATGATTTGCCTGACGTTGGTTCGGATGCAGTTCCACGCTTAAGCTTTGAAGATATAGATCCGTCGCCAAACTATTGTGACGACGTATGCCTAGAACTTCCCCGATCCACTGTCAGTTTGCGTGGCATCGCAGTACTGATAGGAGGGCCGAGCCTTGCTTTTTCTGTAGTTGCATTTATCTACATGCACTGGAGGTTTGTAGATGTCTACTGGTCGGATAATTGGGTCGTTAACATCCTCACATCGCTAGCGCTTCTGGTTGGCATGTGGGCTACTGCGACATATGTAAAGATGGACCTGCTGCTCCCGCGGGACGAACCCATACGCTTCAACCGCTTGCGACGCAAAATCTATCTCTATCAATTCAGATTCCACTACATCTATCTATTCAGCCGCAAACACTGGGGCGTAAAACCGGTCGCCTACAACTGGGACGACGTAACCGCCGAAGTCTACCGAGTCTACGCCCCTGGCCACGGTGGCCTGATCGAAAACGTCATGCTGTCGGTCCGCAACCCGGACACCAATGAAGTCATTGACCGCGTGTTCTTCACCCATGACCTCCGCCGCGGCGAAGCCTATTGGGCCATCGCCCGGCTGTTCATGCAGCAAGGCCCTCAGGCCCTGCCAAAGTTCGACCACCCACCCCGCGACTGGAACGATGACGATGGCCTGAGCCACATGCACTGCCTGGCGCCAAAGGTTCTTTGGCCGGAAGACATTGACCGTGAATCCCGTACTGCCCCGTCTGTAGGAGAGACCCGATGAAACCCGTGATCCTCATAGGCCATCGGCATGTCTGCCCGCTGCATGGTTCCAACCAGGTGGAAAGCGGCAGTTCCGCATACACCTTCAATGGCAAGCCGGTCGCCAGAGTGGGGGACCGCACCACGTGTGGTGCCGTAATAATCAGTGGTGCTGCGCACTTCATGATTGAAGGTGCAGCGGTGGCGCGCAAAGGCGATCGAACCGACCATGGTGGTGTGCTGGAAGAGGGCGATGCTGGCTGGATGCTGGATTGACGCTAACGCTGGCCCAGGTCTCTGTGTCAACCCAACCATCCTGGCCCTGCTTCGCGGGCCAGCCCGTGCCTATCCCGACCGCGCTGGCTTGCTGATCTGTTTGCCGGCCCGGGCCGCAACTTCCAGCGCCTGGCCGTCGCGTTGCTTACCCTGGCGCGCCAGACCTTCGAGCTGGGGTATCAGCATGCCCTCCGGCAAGTGCCGCCAGAATCGTCCCGGCATGTGCAGACGCAAGGCATCGGGGTTGAGGCGGGCAGGGTTGAAGGTATGGCGGTAATAGGTGCGCCATAGCTCGGCACCCGGGTCATCGGCGTTGCGCGCACAGTGGCGCCAGGCTTCGGGACACTGCCGATGGTATTCGAACGCCTGGCCGTCGAAGCGTATGCCGTCGCGCGGGGTGGCGATCAGCCAGCGCAGGCGCCCCAGGCGGTCGGCGAAGTGCGGGCTGGCGCTTTCGAGGATGTCGTGGGCCGGCTCGTGGTAAGCCACAAGGTCCAGCTGCAGGTGGGCCGCCACGGCGTCCGGCAACGGCACGAAACGTACAAAGGCGTGCAAGTGATGCGCCTCGCGGCTGACCTGCTTGATCCGCCGATGCAGTTCGCTGCCCAGCCGATCCCCCGCCAGCATCGCGGTGCGGTCGCCGTGGGCCACACGCCAGAGCACCTCGTACAGCAGGTTCCAGCGTTGCTCGCCACGGTAGCGTGCGGCCTGTTCCAGCAGGGCCAGCAGGGCCGCCGGTACCTTGGCCCGGAACGGACCGGGGCCTTGCGGAAGCGGTGTCGGTATGGCCAGCAAGTCAGCCATCGGCCCTTGCGACCAGGTGACTTCCGCGGGATCGACACCATGCCCTAGCAGCACGCGCGCCTGCTCACGCCAGGTTGCGAACAGGTCATCGCAGTCCAGCGCGATCATCCCCACAACCCCATCTGCACGGGTGCCTGTGGCTCGCGCAGGCGGGCCCGCAACAGGCCGCTGCGCAGCTCGGCCTGGGCCGGGCGGTAGTCGCTGGTGACAATGAACGGCCGCGCCTTGTCCAGCACGCAACGCAGCTGGATCAGGTCGTCATAGCGGATGCGCCGCTCGCGTCGCAGCGCGACCAGGCGCTGGACGCTGCGCAGGCCGATACCCGGAATGCGCGCCAGCAGCGCGGGTTCAGCGCGGTTCACATCCAGCGGAAAGACCTCGCGGTTGGCCAGTGCCCAGGCCAGCTTGGGGTCGATGTCCAATGCCAGGTTGTCGCCTTGGCCGAGCAGCTCCCCGGCCTGGTAGCCATAACCACGCAACAGGAAGTCGGCCTGGTACAGGCGGTGCTCGCGCAGCAGCGGCGGTGCCGCCAGGGGCACGCTGCCCGGGCTGTCGGGGATCGGGCTGAAGGCGGAGTAGTAAACGCGCTTGAGACCGTAGCCCTGGTACAGCGACTCGGCGTTGCGCAGCAGGGTGCTGTCGTCGGTATTGTCGGCACCGACGATCACCTGGGTGCTCTGCCCGGCGGGAGTGAAGCGCGGAGCCTTGGGTTCGTTGGCCACGGCTTGCTGGCCCTGGTGGATGACGCCCATTGCCTGGCGAATGGTGTGGGCCTGCTTTTCCGGCGCCAGGCGCTTCAGGCTGGCGTCGGTGGGCAGTTCGATGTTGACACTGAGGCGGTCGGCCAGGCGACCGGCCTCTTCGATCAACAGCGGGTCGGCATCGGGAATGGTCTTGAGGTGGATGTAGCCGCGAAAGTGGTGTTCTTCACGCAGCAGCCGGGCCACGCGGATCAACTGCTCCATGGTGTAGTCGGCCGAGCGGATGATGCCGGAACTGAGGAACAGACCGCTGATGCAGTTGCGCCGGTAGAAATCCAGGGTCAGGCGCACCACTTCCTCGGGGGTGAAACGGGCGCGGGGCACGTTGCTGGAGCGGCGGTTCACGCAGTACTGGCAGGCGTACAGGCAGAAGTTGGTCAACAGCACCTTGAGCAGCGACACGCAGCGGCCATCGGGGGGGTAGCTGTGGCAGATGCCCATGCCGTTGGTGGCACCCAGGCCATCCCCACCCCGCGAATTGCGCTTGGGCGCGCCGCTGCTGGCGCAGGAGGCGTCGTACTTGGCGGCGTCGGCGAGGATGCCGAGTTTGGCAATGAGTTGCATGGCGTCATACCGTATACTGATTATTCATACAGTATTTTGAGAAGCCGCCGATTGCAAGTGCATTTGAAGTTCAGGCGATCATCGCGTCCTCTGCTACTCGCCCGAACGGCCACCTGAACCGCGCAGAAGGTGTGGAGCTCAATACTCCCGCAAGCGCCGCGCCGCTCGTCAAGGGTGGCCAGCCACTGGCCGCGCGCTGCTTCGGCGGCGTGCCTGGACGGTGAAGAAACGCAGCCCGGAGGTCGGCAGCTGGTACAGGTGGACGTAGCCGATGATACCGGCCATGCCGGTAATCAGTACCGGCATGCGGGTTGCCCCTGGCCACGGCCGATGCCGTAGTAAGTCAGGCCAGCGGCGGCCATGTGCTCCGGCTCGAACAGGTTGCGCCCGTCGAATACCACGCGGTCGGCCAATTGCTGGAGCACCTTGTCCAGGTCGAGTACGCGGTATTCCTGCCATTCGGTGACGATCACCAAGGCATCGGCGCCGCGTAGCGCATCGTCCTTGCAGGGCACCAGGCGCAGGTCGCGGCGCGTGCCATAGTGCCGCTGGATCTCGTCCATGGCCTGTGGGTCATGCGCCTGTACCCGCGCACCGGCGGCCCACAATGCTTCCAGCAGCACCCGGCTGGAGGCTTCGCGAATGTCGTTGGTGTTGGGCTTGAACGACAGTCCCCACAAGGCAAAGACCTTGCCCCGCACGCCACCTGGGTAATGGCGCTGGATCTTGCTGAACAGCCGGCCCTTTTGCCGCTCGTTGACCGACTCCACCGCACGCAACAGCTGCGGCTCGAAGCCTTCGGCCTCGGCGCTGCGGCGCAGGGCCTGCAGATCCTTGGGGAAGCACGAGCCACCGAAGCCGCAGCCGGCATAGATGAAGTCGTAGCCGATGCGCGGATCAGAACCGATGCCACGGCGCACCATCTCGATGTCGGCGCCCAGGTGCTCGGCCAGGTTGGCGATTTCGTTGATGAACGAGATCTTGGTCGCCAGCATGCAGTTGGCCGCGTACTTGGTCAGCTCGGCGCTGCGTGCGTCCATGACCATGAGCTTTTCGCGGTTGCGGCTGAACGGCAGGTACAGCTCGCGCAGCAGTTCCACCTCGGCAGGTTCCGCGCCACCGATGATGATGCGCTCCGGGCGCATGCAATCGTCCACGGCGGAGCCCTCCTTGAGGAACTCTGGGTTGCTGATGACCTGGAAGCGGCGAGTGTCACCCACGGTCTGGGCGATGCGCGCCTTGATGCGGTGCACCGTGCCGACGGGGACGGTTGATTTGTTGACGATCACCTTAGGAGCGTCGGCATGTTCGAGGATGCTGTCGACCACTGCGAACACGTGCCTGAGGTCGGCGCTGCCATCAGCCTGCGGCGGGGTGCCGACCGCGATGAACTGTAACCTGGCATAGTTGGCCGCTTCGCTGGCGTCGGTGGTGAAGCGCAGCCGACCACAAGCCAGGTTGTTCACCAGCATTGGCGCGAGGCCCGGCTCGAAAATCGGACAGTGGCCTTCATTCAGGGCGGCGACCCGCGCGGCGTCGACATCCATGCACAGCACCGAATGCCCCACCTGGGCCAGGCACACTGCCTGAGTGAGGCCAACATAACCGGTACCGAAAACCGTGACCTTCATTTGACAGCTCCTTGGCGAGAAAGCTGGAAAAAAATGTCACGTTGTTGTTTAGGAATTGTTACCCGTGCTGATCGCCGCGTGCTGGGCCACCGCCCAGAGCTGTTGGCGGAACCACCGCCGCAGGGGATCGGCATGGGTGCGCTCGTGCCAGATCTGCATCACGTCGATCACCGGCAGCGCCAGCGGCAGCGGGTACATGACCAGCTGGTCATCGCGTGCGATGGCTTCGACGGCCAGCGAGCGCAGGCAGGTCAGCAGCAGGTCGGTGCCGCGCAGCAGGCGCGCCGGGGCGATGAAACTCGACAGGCCTGCCACCACCCGGCGCTGCTTGCCCTGGCTGTACAATGCGCGGTCGACCAGGCCATCGAGGTCGCCGGTGAGGGTGGTGAGCAGGTGGTCGCTGGCGAGGAATGCGTCGAGGTCCAGGCCTTTCTCCAGGCCTGGATGGCTGCGTGACGCCAGCACCACCAGCGGTTCGCTGAGCAGGCGCTGTTGGTGAAAGGTGTCTGGCAGGTCGGTATAGAACCCGGCAACGGCGAGGTCACAGGTGCCTTTCTCAAGCGCTTCGCGGGGTAGCTGGCCGCGGGTGTTGTGGGTGACCAAGGTCAGGTTCGGCGCCTCGCTGCGCAGGATCGGCAGCAGTCCGGGTAGCAGCGTCTGTTCGACATAGTCGGTGCTGTACAGGTGCAGGCGGGCCGGGCGGGCGAGAAAGTCCCGGCCTTCGCAGCGCTCATAGAAACCTTCCAGGCTCACCACCAAGCGCTCCACCTGCGGCGCCAGTTCGTGGGCGCGCGGTGTTGGGGTCAGGCCGCGCGGCGCGCGCACGAACAAGGGGTCGCCAAACTGGTGGCGCAGCTTGTTGAGCTTGTGGCTGAGCGCGGGCTGGCTCAGCGCCATGCGTTGGGCGGCGAGGGTGGCGTTGCGTTCCTGGTACAGCACATGAAACAGGTACAGCAGGTTGAAGTCCTTGCTGGCGATATTCATTTTCTGGATCACAGCCATGCGAGCTTTCGAATTATCGAATCATAGCCTGGCCACTAGCATGAGCGCATCGGGTCGCCCTGTACGGATGGCCCATGAGTTGATCGAGGAGATTGCTGCATGATCCAGATGTCCAGGCTTGCCCTTGCCGTGGCTGCCTCCCTGCTTGCCACCGGTACCCAGGCCGCGCCCAAGGGCGAGGTGCTGGTGCTGTTGTCCAGCGAGCGCCAGCTGCCGTTGCAGGACGGCCAACGCTACCCCACCGGTTATTACCTCAACGAGTTCGGCGTGCCAGCCGACCAGTTGCTCAAGGCTGGTTACAAGCTGGTGCTGGTAACGCCGAAGGGCAACGCCCCGAGCGTCGATCCGCGTTCGATCGACCCGAGCTATTTTGGCGGCGATGCAGCCGAGATGAAGCGCATCGAAAAGGTTGTCCAAAGCCTGCCTGACATCGGCGATACGCTGTCGCTGAGCGAGGTTCTGGCAGGCGATCCAGGCCGTTATGCCGGGCTGTTCATCCCCGGTGGCCATGCGCCCCTGATTGACCTCGCCAACAACCCGGAGGTGGGCGCCTTGCTGCGGCATTTCCATCAGGCCGGCAAACCTACCGCAGCCATCTGCCACGGCCCCATCGCCCTGCTCTCGGCCCAGCAGGACCCGGCAGGCTACCAGGCCGCGCTGGCGCGGGGCGACAAGCCGGCAGCCAGGGACTGGGTATACCAGGGCTACCGGATGACCATCTTCTCCGATCCGGAAGAGCAGGTGTTCGAGGGCTCGCTCAACGGCCAGCGGCTGTTGTTCTACCCGGCTGGCGCCATGGCGATGGCGGGAGGGGACATGGGTTACGCCAAGGCCTGGCAACCCAATGTGATGGTGGACCGCGAACTGATCACCGGGCAGAACCCGTTCTCGGACAAAGCGCTGGCCAAGGTACTGCTGGAAAAACTTGCCGAACAGGCCCAGCGCCCCAGGCAGGGCAACTAGACTTAGCAGTGGCCTGCACCGGGTAGCGCTCGGCAGGCCAACACCATCCAACCGACCACCGCCTCCCCGGAGCGGACGTCCCTCGCTGGCGATGGCCTTCTTGCAGAGGAGGGCAGGTCATGGACGAGGCAAGGCTTCACGATTTCATGGGCAAGCTGGTGGGCGACCTGGGCGCGGCGGCGACCCTGGCCAATGTGATACTCGGCGACGAACTGGGGTTGTACCGGGCCATGGCCGACAGCCAGCCGACCACCCCCGAGGCACTGGCGGCGAAGACCGGTTGCCACCCGCGGCTGGTGCGCGAGTGGCTCAACGCCCAGGCCGCGTCGGGCTACATGGTGTACGACCAGGGCCGCTTCGTATTGCCCGAAGAACAGGCCATGGCTTTGGCGCTGGAAGATTCCCCGGCCTACATGGCCGGTGGCGCGGCGGTAGTGGCGGCGCTTTTCCATGACAAGGACAAGCTGGTTGCAGCAATGCGCGGTGACGGCGGGCTGGCCTGGGGGGGTCATCACCCGTGCATGTTCAGCGGGACCGAGCGGTTCTTCCGGCCGGGTTACCGCACTTTTCTGGTGTCCGAGTGGCTACCGGCGCTCGAGGGCGTGGTCGCCAGGTTGCAGGCGGGCGCCAAGGTCGCTGACGTCGGATGCGGGCATGGTGCTTCGACGCTGGTCATGGCCGATGCATTTCCGGCCTCCACCTTCATTGGCTACGACTACCACGAGCCTTCCATCACCACGGCGAACGAACGCGCACGCGAAGCGGGGGTGGCGGGGCGGGTCACGTTTCAGCAGGCCACCGCCAAGGACTATCCGGGGCATGACCATGACCTGGTGTGCTTCTTCGACTGCCTGCACGACATGGGCGACCCGGTGGGGGCGGCGAAACATGCTTATCGCGCGTTGAAAGCCGACGGCACGGTGATGCTGGTGGAACCCTATGCCGAGGACTCGCTGGAGGGCAACCTGACGCCGGTCGGGCGCTTGTTCTATGCCGCGTCGACCTTCATCTGCACGCCGAACTCGTTATCCCAGGAGGTGGGCTTGGGGCTGGGGGCGCAGGCCGGGGAGGCGCGCTTGCGTGCGGTGTTCGAGGAGGCGGGGTTCAGCCGGTTCCGGCGGGCGACGCAGACACCGTTCAACCTGATCCTCGAGGCCCGGAAATAGGGAGGCTCCTCGTGTTAGGAGCGGATTTATCCGCGAAGCAGGCGGCGTGGTGGATGGCACCGGCTGTGCCGGTGATCGCGGCTGAAGGCGCACCTACAGGCGGCGACATACCTGCACGAACCTGGCTTGCCAGCGATGAGGCCGGGACAGGCAAAAAGAAGGGGCGCCTGAATGGCGCCCCCCTTTCTTTGCCGCTTAGGCTTCAGCGTCCCACGGACGATCGCCTTTTTCATCCTTGATGCGGGTTGGCAGGCCCATCACGTCCAGCGCCTTGAGGAACGGCTCGGCTGGCAGCTCCTCGACGTTGACCATGCGTTTGGCATCCCACTCGCCACGGGCAACCAGCAGGGCGGCAGCCACCGGTGGAACCCCGGCGGTGTAGGAGATGCCCTGGCTGTCGGTCTCGGCGTAGGCTTCTTCGTGGTCGGCCACGTTGTAGATGAACACTTCGCGCGGCTGGCCATCCTTGGTGCCCTTGACCAGGTCGCCGATGCAGGTCTTGCCGGTGTAGCCCGGAGCCAGCGAGGCGGGGTCCGGCAATACGGCCTTGACCACCTTCAGCGGTACCACTTCCAGGCCTTCGGCGGTCTTCACCGGTTGCTCGGAGAGCAGGCCCAGGTTCTTCAGCACGGTGAACACGTTGATGTAGTGTTCGCCGAAGCTCATCCAGAAACGCACGTTCGGCACGTTGAGGTTCTTCGAAAGCGAGTGAACTTCATCATGGCCGGTCAGGTACAGGTTCTGCGAACCGACTATTGGCAGGTCGTCGGTACGCTTGACTTCGAACATGCTGTTGCTGGTCCACTGGCTGTTCTGCCAGCTCCAGACTTGCCCGGTGAATTCGCGGAAGTTGATTTCCGGGTCGAAGTTGGTGGCAAAGTACTTGCCATGCGAACCGGCATTGACATCGAGAATGTCGATCGAGTCAATGCTGTCGAAATACTGTTGCTGCGCCAGTTTGGCGTAGCTGTTCACCACACCCGGGTCGAAACCGACGCCGAGAATGGCGGTAATGTTCTTGGCCTGGCACTCTTCGAGGTGTTTCCACTCGTAGTTGCCGTACCACGGCGGGGTTTCGCAGATCTTGCCCGGCTCTTCGTGGATGGCGGTGTCCAGGTAGGCGACACCGGTATCGATGCAGGCACGCAGCACCGACATGTTGAGGAAGGCGGAACCGACGTTGATCACGATCTGCGATTCGGTCTCGCGGATCAGTGTCTTGGTCGCCTCGACATCAAGGGCATTGAGCGAGAAGGCCTGGATGTCGGCGGGTACCTTGAGGCTACCCTTGGCCTTGACGCTGTCGATGATGGCCTGGCATTTGGAGATGTTCCGTGACGCGATAGCGATACGACCCAGTTCGTCGTTATGCTGCGCGCACTTGTGGGCCACCACCTTGGCGACACCTCCTGCACCAATGATAAGAACGTTCTTCTTCAATTTATCCCTTGCTCCTTACTGAAAGCCGGTCTTACGACAGGCTGGAAACGTAGTCTTCGAAACCGAACTCGCGCACCACTTCGACGCTGCCGTCGAGTTGCTTGACCACGATGGATGGCATTTTCAGACCGTTGAACCAGTTTTTCTTGACCATGGTGTAACCCGCTGCGTCGACGAACGACAGGCGATCGCCGATGGCCAGCGGGCGGTCGAATTGGTATTCGCCGAAGATGTCGCCGGCCAGGCACGACTTGCCACAGACCATGTAGGTATGGGCACCGTCGTTCGGGGCCATCTTGGCGTTAAGGCGATAGATCAGCAGGTCGAGCATGTGCGCCTCGATCGAGCTGTCGACCACGGCCAGGTGCTTGCCGTTGTACAGCGTGTCGAGCACGGTCACTTCCAGCGAGGCGCTGTTGGTGATGGCTGCTTCGCCCGGCTCCAGGTACACCTGCACGGCGTATTTTTCCGAGAAGGCTTTCAGCCGTGCGCAGAACGCGTCCAGGGCATAGTCTTCACCGGTGAAGTGAATGCCGCCACCGAGGCTTACCCATTCGACCTGGTGCAGCAGGTGGCCGAAGCGCTCTTCGATGTGGCCGAGCATCTTGTCGAACAGACCGAAATCGCCGTTTTCGCAGTTGTTGTGGAACATGAACCCGGAGATTTGCGAAATCACCTGCTCGACCTTGGCCGGGTCCCATTCGCCCAGGCGGCTGAACGGGCGGGCCGGGTCGGCCAGCAGGTAGTCGGAACTGCTGACCTGCGGGTTGACGCGCAGGCCGCGGACCTTGCCTTCGGACTGTTCGGCAAAGCGCTGCAGCTGGCCGATCGAGTTGAAGATGATCTTGTCGCAGTTCTCGAGCATTTCCTCGACCTCGTCGTCGGCCCAGGCCACGCTGTAGGCGTGGGTCTCGCCGGCGAACTTCTGGCGGCCGAGCTTGAGCTCGTACAGCGAGGAAGAGGTGGTGCCGTCCATGTACTGTTGCATCAGGTCGAAGACCGACCAGGTGGCAAAGCACTTGAGGGCGAGCAGGGCCTTGGCACCGGAGTGTTCGCGCACATAGGCGATCTTCTCCATGTTGCCCAGCAGCTTGGTTTTATCGATGAGGTAGTACGGCGTCTTGATCATTTAAAGGCCCCCGGCCAGGCCGGCCAAAAAAAGGACACGCATTGTGCCTTCACTTGCCGCAGACCGAAAGGGCGGGATATGCATTTCGTCAGGGTTGCTGACCTTGCAGTGGCGTTTCCGGTCGTGGCGGGCTCAGTAGAACATGCTCATGTGACCATTCTGGTCATTATCCATGACCTCGGGGGTTGACCTGAGCCATTGGTCAGGGCGAGGCAATCATCTGCCAGGTCAGGTTTCCAACATTGGGCATTCTTTGGTTCAGGAGACGGAGCATGACCAAGCATCACGACAACGGCCACGGTTTTGCCGATGATCCGCAGAGGGTTCATGACGCGGGACGCAAGGGCGGGTCTGGCAAGGACCTGAAACAGGACCGTGCGGAGAAAGCGCGTGTGGGCGGGCAACACAGCCACGGCGGTTCGCGTCGGCGCGGCGAAGGCTGACTTCGCCGCGCCAGCGCTTCAGTCGGCCACGGCCAACCAGGCGTGGATCTGCGCCAGGGTAGCGGTGGCCCCGCCACACACGACCACCAGCACGTTACGGTAGCCGGCCAGCGCGACCGCGTCATGAGCCAACGCCAGCGCGGCACCGCAGGCTGGTTCTACCAGCACACGATGGTCGAGCAGGAAGCGCTCGCAGGCTTCGAGTGCGGCACGGTCGCTGACCACATGGCTATGCAGTGGGTGCCGGGCTGCGCAGGCGAGTGCCTGATCGGCGACACGCTTTGCCCCCAGCGACGTGGCCACCGAGTCGATACGGTCCAGCTCCACCGAGTGCCCTGCGTGCAAGGCCGCATGCAACGACGCCGCGCCTGTGGTTTCCACTGCCAGCACCGGCACATTACCCCAGCCATTGCGTTGCAACCCCTCGACCACCCCGCAGAGCAGGCCACCACCGCCTACCGACAGTACCACCGCATCCGGCTTCAGGCCGGCCTCGGCAACTTCATCCACCAGGCTGGCGTGCCCGGCCCACAGCAGTGGATCGTCGAACGGGTGGATGAAAGCGTCGCCCTGGCCGACCAGCGTTTGCGCCAGGGTGTTGGCTTCCTGCCAGGAACTCCCGTGGACCACCACCTTGGCGCCTTCCAGGCGTAGCAGTTCCCGGGCCCGCTCGGTGGTGGTTTCGGGCACCACCACGGTCACCGGCACGCCCAGCTTGCGCCCGGCATAGGCGACCGCAAGGCCGGCATTGCCGCCCGAGGATGATACGAAATGCCGCGCGCCACGGGCATGCTGCACTTCGCAGGCATGGCCGACACCGCGCAACTTGAACGAACCGCAGGGCTGCAGGGCGTCGAGCTTGAGCCAGATGTTGCACCCGGCTGCCAGCGACAGCGGGCGGGATTCGATCAAAGGGGTAGGGATATGCAAGGTCATCGGCTGGCTCCGCGCAGTTGGTCGAGGTAGTTGTAAATGGTGTAGCGGGTCACACCCAGGGCGCTGGCAGCTTTTTCCACCCCGCCTTTGACGATGAACAGGCCACGCTCCTGCATCACCCGCACGGCTTCGACCTTGGCCTGCTTGTTCATCCGCCCATGGCCGCTGCGCTGCAGCGAGGTCTGGATGATTTCGCTCATCAGCAGCTCCATGTCGGCAGGCTCGCTGACGGTGGGGGCCGTAGCCAATGGCTGGAACTGCTGGAGAAAGCTCATGGCGGCGTCCAGGCCGGTGACATCGGTGTTGACGCAAAGGCTGGCGAAGGGGTGGCCGGTGCTGTCACGGAAGATCGCTGTGGCGCTGCGCAAGCTGCGGCCTTTGAGGGTGGTGGGGTAGTCGGGGACGACCACCGGCGCGCAGCCTTGCTGCTCGGCCGAGGCTTGCATGAGCGCCTTGAAGCCCTGGTCCTGTTCCGGGGCGGCGAGGATCGGGCTGCCGACGCTGCGGCCGGAAAGGTGGCCGTTGACGATCGCCACCACGGAGTGTTCCGGGTGGTCAAGGTCGTGCAGGAGGATTTCCAGGTTGCGTGGGGCAACGCTGCCCATGGCCTGGATGGCGGCCTTGAGCACGGTGAGGGTGAGCTGGCGTTCCGCTTCGGGTGTCAGGGACATGGCAAATCGCAAAATCAACGTTTTGTGTATTTTTACACGTGGCGTTGAATTTTGCGATTTGCTTTTTCAGGCTCCAACTCGCAGGCGAACCCGCGAATGGGCCGCCGAGCGGCCCGCTGTCGCTTTAACCCAACGGCGGCGTGCGCGGCGGGATCATCCGGCGCGAGCCGGTCGCCTCGAAGGCCGCACCGAAGCTGAGCAGGGCATTGTCGCTGTAAGCCCGGCCAGCGAAGGTCAGCCCGACCGGCATGCCGATGTCGGCCATGACGCCCATCGGTACGGTCACGGTCGGTACGCCCAGGTGGCGGATCGCCAGGTTGCCGTTGGCCACCCAGATGCCATTGCTCCAGGCGATGTCGGCCGAAACCGGGTTGACATCGGCATCGGCCGGGCCCACGTCGGCCACGGTGGGGAACAGCACCGCGTCCAGGCCGAGGTTGTCCATCCAGTCTTCCAGGTCGATCTTGCGGGTCTTTTCCAGGCCGCGCAGGCCGTCGGGCAGGGTCTCGATCTGGTCCCAGGTCTTCAGGCCGCGCTTGGCCATGTTGACGTATTCGTCCATGCCAGCCGCCAGGTCATCCTCACGGTTGGGCAGGGTGCCCGGGTCGTGGGGGAAGATCAGCGCGCCATCGACATCGGCCAGGCGGTTGAGCCTGGGGTCGTCATTGGCGCGCAGGAAGTCGTCGAATGCCCAGCCGGACAGTTCCCACAGTTCGTCATGCAGGAACGCCTTGCTGACGATGCCGCGGTTGTACACGGTCGGTGCGCCCGGGCGGTCGCCTTCGCAGTTGGACACCAATGGGAAGTCCACTTCCAGTACTTCGGCGCCGGCTGCCTCGAGCGCCTGGCGTGCCTGTTGCCACAGGTCGATCACGCTGGCGCGGGTGTTGATGCGCTGGCCGGTCGGGCCGCCGATGCCAGGCTTTTCGGACGTGCCAGCCTCGGGGTCGGCATTGATGTACATGCGCGGCACGCCAAAGCGTTTGCCCTTGAGCGCGCTGGCATCCACGGCCAGGTCGAGGTAGCTGGCGGGGCGCACCTGGGACGCTGCCGGGATCGGCACCCAGGGTTGCAGGCGCCACAGGTCGCCGCGCTTGTCGGCGTCGTCGGCGACTACCACGTCGAGGATTTCCAGCAGGTCGGCCATGGTACGGGCGTACGGCACCACCACGTCCATGGTCGGCGTCAGCGGCCAGTTACCGCGCACCGAGATCACCCCGCGCGACGGGGTGTAGGCGCACAAGCCGTTGTTGGACGCCGGGCCACGGCCGCTGGACCAGGTCTCCTCGGCCAGGCCGAAGGCGCTGAAGCTGGCTGCAGTGGCGGTGCCGGCACCGTTGGACGAGCCTGAGGCGAACGGTGCGGTCAGGTAATTGGCGTTGTAAGGGCTTTCGGCACGGCCGTACACCCCGCGCTGCATGCCGCCGTTGGCCATCGGTGGCATGTTGGTCTTGCCCAGGCAGATGGCGCCGGCGGCACGCAGGCGCTCGATGGTGAAGGCGTCGCGCTGGGCGACCAGGTCCTCGAACGCCGGGCTGCCGGAAGCAGCGGTCAGGCCTTTGACCAGGTAGCTGTCCTTGGCCGTGTAGGGGATGCCGTCCAGCGGGCTCAGCAGCTGGCCTTTGGCGCGGCGGGCGTCGGAGGCCTCGGCCTCGGCCAGTGCCTGCGGGTTGCGCACTACCACGGCGTTCAAGGCGGTGGCGGTGTCGGCCCCGTCATAGGCGTCGATGCGCGCCAGGTAGGCCTTGACCAGTTCGACCGCCGTCGTGCGGCCCGACTCGAGTGCGTCGCGCAACTCGGCAATGGAAACCTCGGTTACCTCGATCATGCTTTCACCAAAAAATGTGCAGGTGGGGGCTAATGCGAGGAGTGTACAAGAAGGGCCTGGCCGGCGCAGGTTTGCGCGGGGGCAAATGGTTTCATGCAGGCGGGCATTGTCGGGGCCGGGCAACGGCCCCCGACCGCCTCTCAGTCCAGGTCGGACGCCGCGTGCCGCTCTGGCACCTGGCTGCTCTCATCCCCCCAGGTGCGGTTCACCCGGGTGCCGCGCTGTACGGCCGGTCGCAGGGCAATTTCCTCGGCCCAGCGCTGCACATGCGGGTATTCGTCCACCGCCAGGAACTCCGCCGCGCCATACAGGTTGCCGCGCACCAACTGGCCATACCATGGCCACACGGCGATGTCGGCGATGCTGTATTGCTCGCCACCCAGGTAGCGGCTTTCCGCAAGGCGCCGATTGAGCACGTCCAGTTGGCGCTTGGCTTCCATGGTGAAGCGGTTGATCGCGTATTCGAACTTTTCCGGCGCGTAGACATAGAAGTGGCCAAAGCCACCGCCCAGGTAAGGCGCCGCCCCCATCTGCCAGAACAGCCAGTTCAGGCTCTTGGTGCGGGCCGCTGGCGCCTCGGGCAGCAGGGCGCCGAATTTTTCTGCCAGGTACAGCAGGATCGAGCCCGACTCGAACACCCGCACCGGCGGCTCGACGCTGCGGTCGAGCAATGCGGGGATCTTCGAGTTGGGGTTGACCTGGACGAAACCGCTGGAAAATTGCTCACCTTCGCCGATGCGGATCAGCCAGGCATCATATTCGGCACCTTGGTGGCCGAGGGCGAGCAGTTCTTCCAGGGCAATGGTGACCTTGACGCCATTGGGCGTGGCCAGTGAGTACAACTGCAGCGGGTGCTTGCCCAGCGGCAGGTCCTTGACGTGTGTCGGGCCGGCAACCGGGCGGTTGATGCTGGCGAACTGGCCGCCGGACGCTGCGTCGTTGCGCCAGACCTTGGGTGGCACGTAGGCGGGCTTGCTCATGCATGAATCTCCTTGAGTGGCGCGATAGGAACACTTGAAGACGTCGGCCTGTATCTATGCCACGGGTTCGAGGAAAAGCGCAAATGCACCTTGCGCGAGCGCGATGCGCATGACATCGGTTTAATCCAGGTTTCATCCGCCACTGGCCAGCCCGGTTCTATGCTGGATCATCGCTTCGCCCTGCAAGGAACCGCCGGCCGATGACTCTCCCACGCTGCCTGCTGGCCCTGGCGTTGTTCGGCGGCCTGCTGACCCAGGCCGAGGCCACGCCCTGGGTTGCCGGCCTGCACCACATGCGCTTGTCCGACCCGGTTGACGCTCGGCCCATGCAGGCACTGGCGTTCTACCCGGCCGTTGGCAAAACCCGCAGCCGCCGCCTGGACGGCTACCCGATCGACGTGGCTGAAGAAGCGCCGGTAGCGTTGGGCCAGTTCCCCTTGCTGGTGCTGTCTCATGGCAACACCGGCAGCCCACTGGCCTTGCATTACCTGGCCACCTCGCTGGCGCGTCGGGGGTTTGTGGTGGTGGCGGTGGTGCACCCAGGGGACAATGCCCGCGATCACAGCCGCCTGGGGACCCTGAGCAATCTCTATGGCCGGCCGCTGCAAGTCAGTGCCGCGATCACCGCTGCTCGCGAGGATGCCTTGCTGGGGCCTTGCCTGAACGACGGCAAGGTGGGGGTGATCGGCTATTCGGCCGGCGGTGAAACCGCCTTGATTGTTTCCGGTGCGCGCCCTGACCTGGACCGCCTGCGCCAGTATTGCCTGGAGCGCCCGGACGACGCCGATGCCTGCAGGACGCACGGGATTCTGATTGCCGACCGCAGCGAGCTGGCGCCCATGGCTGACCAGCGCGTGGGCGCGGTGATGCTGATGGCACCGCTGAGCTTGTTGTTCGACCGCCGTACCCTGGCCGGGGTGCGCTTGCCGGTGTTGATCTACAGCGGTGACCGCGACCAGCTGGTGGCGGTGGATCGTAATGCTGAAGCTTTGGCCCGCAAGCTGCCGCTCACTCCGGACTACCGCCTGCTGGCCGGCGCCGGGCATTTCGTGTTCATGGCCCATTGCGACAGCGAGCAATACGCGCGCATGCCGGCGTTGTGCAAGGACGCCGAAGGTGTCGACCGCCGCGATATCCACCATTCGCTGCAGCGCGACACTGCAGCGTTCTTCAGCCAGGCGCTGGGCGCGCCACAACCGGCCGAGCGCTCAGCCGCGGCGAGCCTGCCGCGCCAGCCACAGCGTTAGGCCGACGCCGGCCAGGGCCAGCAGGGCCGCCACGGCGAAGATCAATGCATAACCCAGGTGTACGGCAAGTGCCCCCATCAGCGGCCCGGCGATGGCCAGGGCCATGTCGAAGAACACCGCATACGCGCCCAGCCCGGCGCCGCGGCTGCTGGCAGGTACCTGCCTGATCGCCTCCACGCCCAGCGCGGGGTACACCAGCGACAGCCCGAAGCCGGTAAGGCCGGCGCCAACCAGTGCCCACGGCGGCGAAGGTGCCAGCCACAGCAGGCTCAGCCCGAGCACTTCGGTAGCCATGCAGGCCACGGCGACGTTGTAGCCGCCAAACCGGTTGACGGCGTTGACGAACAGCAGCCGCGAAAGAATGAAACACAGGCCAAAGGCACTCAGGCACCAGGCTGCGCCGACCCAGCCTCGTTCCAGGTAGTAAAGGGTAACGAAGGTGGTCAGGGTACCGTAGCCGATCGACGCGAGGGTCAGGCCCAGGCCACACGGCGCGACTCGCCCGAAGGCCGACCAGAACGGCAGGCGCTCGCCGCGGACCACGACCACCGCCGGGCGCTTGCGCAGCACCAGCAGGGCCAGCAGCGCCAGTAGCAGCAGCGCTGGCCCCAGCACGCTGAAGCCCAGTCCATCTACCGCCAGCACGCCCAGGGGCGCGCCAATCGCGATGGCACCGTAGGAAGCGATACCGTTCCATGAGATCACCCGCGCGGTGTGCTCGGGGCCGACCTGGCTGATGCCCCAACTCAACGTGGCCACGCCGATCAGCCCTTGAGCGATACCCAGCAGCAAGCGGCCGCCGAGCAGCAGTGCCAGGCTCAGCAGCGGTAGCGTCACGGTTAGGGCCGACAGCAACGTCAGTAGCCCGCAGCCGGCGATCCCCAGCAGACCGAAGCGAATGGCGCGTTTCCCGCCCAGGGTGTCTGCCACCCGCCCGGCAAACGGGCGGCTGAGCAGGGTGGCCAGGTACTGCAGGCCGATGGTCGCACCGGCGACGATTGCGCCGTAGCCCAGCTGGTCGTGCACATGGCCGGGCAGCACGGCGATCGGCAGGCCGATGCAGAGAAAGGCAATGAAGGTATAGAAGACGATCGACAGGATCTGCCGGGTGATGCCGGCGGCAGGTTGTTGCGCGGTCATGGGCTCGTTCGCGGGCGGGCGGTTGGGCGTGTCCCATCATGGCCGTTGCGCGGAAGAAAAGAAAGCAGGCTAACGAATTATTCGTCGGGGAGGGGAGCTGCTTGTGGGACAGGTGGTGGATTCTTCGCGGTTTACCCGCGAGAGGCCGGCCCGGCCACGCAAATGGCCAGGCCTTGCCCTTCAATCAGACCAGCACACCCTGGCTACGCAGGTAGTCATCGTAGGTGCCGCTGAAGTCCACCACGCCATCGGCCGACAGCTCGATGATGCGAGTGGCCAACGACGATACGAACTCGCGGTCGTGGCTGACGAACAGCAGCGTGCCCGGGTAGTTTTCCAGCGCCAGGTTCAGCGCCTCGATCGATTCCATGTCCAGGTGGTTGGTCGGCTCGTCCATGACCAGCACGTTCGGCTTCTGCAGGATCAGCTTGCCGAACAGCATGCGGCCTTGCTCACCACCGGAGATCACCTTTACCGATTTGAGGATCTCGTCGTTGGAGAACAGCATGCGCCCGAGGGTGCCGCGGATCACCTGCTCGCCGGACGTCCACTGGCCCATCCAGTCGAACAGGGTCATGTCTTCTTCGAAGTCATGAGCGTGGTCCTGGGCGTAGTAGCCCACTTCGGCGCTATCGGTCCACTTCACTTCGCCCTTGTCCGGGGTCATTTCACCGACCAGGGTGCGCAGCAGGGTGGTCTTGCCGATACCGTTGGGGCCGATGATCGCCACGCGCTCGCCGGCTTCGATGGTGAAGCCCAGGTCCTTGAACAGCACCTTGTCGTCGAACGCCTTGGACATTTTCTCGACGGTCACGGCCTGGCGGTGCAGCTTCTTGGTCTGCTCGAAGCGAATGAACGGGCTCACCCGGCTCGATGGCTTGACCTCGGCCAGCTGGATCTTGTCGATCTGCTTGGCCCGCGAGGTGGCCTGCTTGGCCTTGGAGGCGTTGGCCGAGAAGCGGCTGACGAAGGTCTGCAGCTCGGCGATCTGCGCCTTCTTCTTGGCGTTGTCGGCCAGCAGTTGCTCGCGCGCCTGGGTAGCGGCGGTCATGTACTCGTCGTAGTTGCCCGGGAACAGGCGCAGCTCGCCGTAGTCCAGGTCGGCCATGTGGGTGCAGACACTGTTGAGGAAGTGCCGGTCGTGGGAAATGATCACCATGGTGCTGTTACGTGCGGTGAGGATGTTTTCCAGCCAGCGGATGGTGTTGATGTCCAGGTGGTTGGTCGGTTCGTCGAGCAGCAGCACGTCCGGGTCCGAGAACAGTGCCTGGGCCAGCAGCACTCGCAGCTTCCAGCCTGGGGCCACTTCGCTCATCGGGCCGAAGTGCTGCTCCAGCGGAATACCCAGGCCCAGCAGCAGCTCACCGGCGCGTGATTCAGCGGTGTAGCCGTCCATTTCGGCGAACTCGGTTTCCAGCTCGGCGACGGCCATGCCGTCTTCCTCGGTCATTTCCGGCAGCGAATAGATGCGGTCGCGTTCGGCCTTGACCTTCCACAGCTGGGCGTGGCCCATGATCACCGTGTCGATCACGGTGAATTCCTCGTAGGCGAACTGGTCCTGGCGCAGCTTGCCCAGGCGCGTGTTCGGCTCGAGCATGACCTGGCCGGCGGACGGCTCCAGGTCACCGCCGAGGATCTTCATGAAGGTCGACTTGCCGCAACCGTTGGCGCCGATCAGGCCGTAGCGGTTGCCGTTGTTGAACTTGACGGAAACGTTTTCGAACAGCGGCTTGGAGCCGAACTGCATGGTGATGTTGGCGGTGGAGATCAAGGAGCTTACCTATCAATAACTTACGTGGCTTCTTCGCAGCTGCGGACCAATTTCGGACCAATCTGGAGCTTTTCCAGCTCCTGCCAGTCGTTGGACGAGTTAATCCAGCGCGCATAAGTCGATAAGAGCATCTGCACGCTATGCCCGAGCTGTTGGGCGATAAATGCGGGGTTGAGACCAGACATTAAGCCTATTGTCGCATAGGTGTGGCGGCAGTTATACGGGGGGCAGTATCTGATCCTCAAACCTTTAAGGACCGGGCGCCACTGATGGTGCAGGTCCGACGTCTGCTTGACGTGCCCCCATTCGTCCCAGGCGGAAAGACGAACGGCGATTCGGTGAATTGCCTTTGCCCAGCCTGCGGCGCTCTGCGTACTGCCTGGCGAACTCCAAGGCGTGCAAGGCTCGATGATCGGGTACCGCCGCCTTTGGGTAGCTCAGGCATGCGTACAGAGCACTTGATCCAGCCGCTCATGGCTTCACCCGGGCGGCGGAGTCATCGTGCTTGTCGAGGTTGGCGCGTTTCTTTGCGATGGAGGCCTGCTGCTTGGCGAACTTTGCCTCAAGCTCGGACGGCTTCTTCCTGCCAGCTCGATGGCTGCCTCTTTTGATTCGAAGGGGCTTGCTGAATCTGGGATGAAATAGCAGAGAAGCCGGCGGTAGAGGCCTACTCTGAACCGCCGGCAGTAAGAATGGTCACTCTACGATGCAGACCCAGCGGTGGTTATGCCGGTAAGGCGCTCTGGTAAATGCGATGTCTGAAACTAGGTACATACCGCGCTCCTGGAGCGCTTCGGTAAGTTGAGCGAGTGTCTCTGCTTCGATAGTCATTGCTGTTACCTCGTCAGATTTACTGCGTTCATAAATCCTGACCCAATAGGCAACTGTCTGATTCAATATTTTTGGCTCACTCGCCTTCGCGACGCCGGGTGAGCAATCGATTTCCCGTCCGGCCCTGTCGCCAAGGCCGGCCAGTGAAATCTGATATTACGTGCGGGGCTACGCCTTAACCCGCTTCCCGATATTGCCTACGGTTTTGGTGGGTAGCGCCCCGGAGAGGCCCACCGATGGCCGAAGCGCCGGAGCTGCACCTGACGTTCAACGAGGACGAGAGCGTGACGGTTCGGTAGGCAGCGCAGGACGCCGGAGATCGAGACGATCTAGCCATTTACCGGGATTGGAAGGAGGAGAGGGTAGAGGATACATACCCCAAGGCGAACACATCCGAATCCACGTGAATACCAAGGCACAGTCCGCTATGGGTCGTTAGCAGCCATTCGCGACTGACCGTTAATGACCCGAAGCAGACGTTCGCCATGCCATTATTTGCGCTCGTTGTGCCAGAGCTAAACCTTACCGTTTAAATCAACTTTGGCAGAAACGGATACGATTCCCAAATGGGTCGTAGACCTCCATGACCTTCCCCCAGCCCTGCTCAACGATGCCTGGTCGGCCATAGCCATAGCGTTTGGTGAGCAACTCATCTCTAAAACTCTCGATGTTCAGCATGGGCACAAACAGGGTGGTTCCAGGGCTCGCATCGCCGTGGTGTTCGGAAAGGTGAATTTGCAAACCGTCCCTGTTAAGGCCCAAGTACAAAGGAAGGTCTGCGTCGAAGCGGTGTTCGAACTCGACCCTGAATCCGAGGAAGTCGAGATAGAATTCTCGCGCCTTGGCTTCATCGAACATCCGCAGGATAGGGATAGTCTTTTCGAGCTTGATGGCCGTGCTGGCCGGTTCACGGGGAAGCATTGCTGAGGCCGTGTTCCAGTCCTTGTAACCCAACTGCTGCGCCACAATCTCCAGCGAAGTGGAGTGAGAAATCTCGTAGTCACGGTCCATCAGTGAGGTGCGCAAGCGCTTAGCCATATGCTTAGCATTTTCAATCGTCGACATTATTCCTCCTGGAGTCGAAGCATCCTGGTGCTCGCGTTGCAAATCCCCGACTATCAAGAGAGAGTGACGTAAACCGGTATGAGAATGCTTTCACCTTTCCGTAACGGAGCGAGCGGCAGGCAGCATTGGCCCGCACCCAATGCTACACACTCCGTTGAGCCGTCGGAAGTGAGTTCAGTGCAATGATGCCAAGTGAGACGGCTGGACGCTTCACCAGTGACTGCTATGGGTCGAAAACGGTCAGGCGCGGCCTGCTTTCGCCCCATACATGCCAATTGCGGGTAAAAAAGTAAAACATTCTTAATCGTTGATTAATCAAAAGCCTGAGCTTCGCCCCGGTAAGATTCCGCGCCTTTACTAGTGGAGAAAGCTCCGATGCTTCGAATGCTGTTCTGTGCCACCCTCTTAACCACCTCATTCGTCTGCTCGGCTGCTGACGTTGTACAAGGTGGTGAAGAAACGCTGACCGTTCTTAGTTCCGGCGGTATCATGGGCGCTATCCGGGAAGTGGCGCCAGCTTATGAGAAGACATACGGCGTTAAGCTGAAAGTTCTAGCCGCGCCTTCGATGGGGGAAACCCCACAGGCCGTCCCAAATAGGCTCGCCCGCGGTGAGCAGGCGGATGTAGTTCTGATGGTAGGTTCGGCGCTCGACAACCTGGTCGCCAGCGGTCTAGCCGATAGGACCAGCCGAATTGATCTCGGAAAGTCTTTCATTGCCATGGCCGTTCGCAAAGGCGAATCGAAGCCGGACATAGGCACCATGCAGGCCTTGCGCAAAGTGCTGCAAAATAGCAGCTCTGTCGCGTACTCCGACAGCGCAAGCGGCGTCTATCTTTCCAAGACCCTGTTCCCTCGCCTGCAGCTCGGTGACCAGTTCGTAGCCAAGGCTCACATGATACCTGCCGAGCCTGTCGGCGCGGTGATCGCTCGCGGCGAAGCACAGATCGGCTTCCAACAGCTCAGTGAACTTAAGCCAGTAAAGGGGATCGACATCGTTGGCCTGATCCCGGCTGAAGCGCAGAAAATGACGATGTATTCTGGCGCTGTCGTCACCAAGAGCCAGCATCACGCCGCAGCCCAGGCGCTCCTCGACTATCTGGCATCGCCACAAGCCGACGCAGCGATCAAAGATAGTGGCTTGACGCCGCTACCTCATGCAGCAAGCTGACTGCGAGCGCAGACATCGAAACTGGGGCTTGGCAAAACACGAAGATCTTGCCGCAGTCTTCGCTCTGCGAGCGTCTGCAATGGGTCAAAAGCGGACAGCCAACGGCGGCTACCAGGTGATACCACTGACGGGGAAATGAGGGGGGGCAGAAGGGGTGTTTTGCCGAATAAACTCAACCCTTTAGCACCGCCAGACACCCCTAGGAAACTGCATGTAAGGACAGGGCGCCACTGGTGGTGCAGGTCCGACGTCTGCTTGACGTGCTCCCCATTCTTCCCGGGCGGAAAGGCGAACGGCGATTCGGTGAATTGCCTGTTGCCCAGCCTGCGGCGCTCTGCGTACTGCTTGGCGAACTCCAAGGCGTGCAAGGCCCTGTCATTGAGCAACACAACCTACTTCCCTGTCTTCGTCCTTTCCTCAACTACTCCGAGCGCGATCGTTCGCCGCACGTGGGCATCTTCCTGGTCGTATCGACCGCAGAGGCATACCAGCAGACGATCGAGTGCAGCGAAGGCATCACCGCTCTAGAAAGCTATCGCAAGGAGTGGGACGACAAGCGCGGGTGCTGGAAGGACAGGCCGCTTCATGACTGGTCCTCGCACCCGGCTGGACATCGAGCCGGTGAACTCTCCGAAGAAGACCGCCGCCGTCGAGTCGGGCATCATTACCTGCTCGGCTACCCTGGACGATATCGCCAAGATTGGCCAAGGCACCTCCGAGACCAGCTACTGGCAGGATCTCGACGCCGACGAGGCGCCGAACATCTCCAACGATGATCCTGACGACCCAGGCGCTGTCGGCAAGCCGAGCAGGGCAGCATGCGTGCCCGAACCCTGTACCTCAACAAGGTTACGGTGTCTCCGACCTGGCAGCCGAACTGGCCAACTCCGAGCCGATGCAGCACATCCGCAACTATTGAGCCGAGTCTCGAAAAGCTGGCGCCCAACCAAGGCGTTTCGACAAAAAGATACGAGGAGATTCTGCGCCGAATGCAGGAAGCCTCGAGTCCCGGGCCTAGAGCCTAGGCAGTGCTGCACTGGCTTTCCGTCCAAGGTGGATGGGTGGACAAGATCGCGGTCCCCGCAGCTTTGGGGATGAAAGCCCATTGCCTACCTCAAGGAGTCGAGTCATGGCGTTGCGGTTCCGGAAAAGCTTCAAGGTCGCGCCGGGCGTGCGTATCAACCGTAAGCGTTCGTTGAAGTCACCTTGCATGGCTTGGGCGCGCATCGACTTGGCTGAATGCGCGCGAGACAGGATCGCCCTATGATTCGGTGAGTCCACGTCTGATAATGCCTCGGATATCAATATTCAAGGCAGGGCCAATAATGGACTACCGTGCAACTCGCTACGCCCTATTTGCCTTTCCCTTCTTCGTAATGTGCCAGCCAGTACAAGCATCGACGTGGCAAATTTGCCGTATGGAGCTACATATCACTGATGTGTTGAAGCTTCCCTATCCAAAGCTACAGGCCCAGGTCGTGAAGGTAAGCCAGGCATCGACCACGGCAGAATGCCCGGAAAAGGGGGCGACTATCACATTCGTACCGGAAACTGCTGATTACCAAAGCACGCTCCCACGCAGGCAGTGGCCCAAAAAAGGCCAATTGATGCACATCAACTACCGATATCTGGATGGGACGTGTAAAGGCGATGGCCATCCCCATGAGTGCCGTATTGAACACTACCCCTTGGCGGGTAGTTGGTAAGCGTCCGACGAACACTTGTTCGCCACATGCAAGTCGAAGAGATTGCGGCGAGCATGGGCCATGCAGCCGATTTTTCGGGAATAGCCATTCGATAGTCCATTGGGATGCGAAAGCCCGGCAGGGCCGCTTGGCCACTTTGATTGGCCAGACCATCAGTACCGATGGGTTCCATATGCTTGATGCGATAGTGAAGGGAAAATCGCTTCTCTGCCGATTTCCGTTCAGCGTCGGGCCACTGCCAGCACTTACCGGCGGGAGCACAGCCGCCTGTTGCCAGCCCCGGACCACGCTCCGCTCACGCGGGCGTTGCCCGGTAGACGACCTGGTCGCGCCCTTGCTGTTTGGCGGCGTAGAGCCCCGTATCGGCGCGGTCCAGCGCGTCCTCCATCGTTTCCGCACTGGCGAACAGGGTGCAGCCTATGCTCAGGCTGACCTTTTGTTGCCCGTTGGGCAACTGCATCGGCGTGCTACCGACCAGTTCCCGGATGCGTTCGGCAATGCGCCGCAGTTCGTCGCCGTCCTTGACCTGCAGTATGGCAACAAACTCTTCGCCGCCATGCCGCACCAGCAGGTCATCGGGGCGAAGTGCCGCGCGCAGACGCCGGGCACATTCGCACAGCACTTTGTCTCCCCCGGCATGGCCGTACTTGTCATTGATCGATTTGAAATGATCAAGGTCGGCATAAATCGCACCCAGCTGCAAGCCATGCTGTTCTGCCAATCGCCGTTGATGCTCTTCAAATGCCGCCAACGCGCCGCGGTTCCACAGCTGGGTCAACGGGTCGAGCAAGGCCTTGCGCTGTTCGCGGTCCATTTCAAGGCGCAGGTCGCGGTTGATCTGCGCCAGCGCACGCAATTGCAGATAACCTTCCGCCAGCGTGGCCAGGTCCCTGAAATGCGCCTGCTGCGCCTTGCTGAGCTCGCGTGGCCGAGGGTCGAACATGCACAGCGTACCGATCGCCTTGCCATTACCGGCGCGCAGCGGGTGGCCGGCATAGAAGCGGATATAGGGCGGGTTGAGCACCAGTGGATTGTCGACGAAGCGTGTATCGTGCCTGGCATCGGGAACCATCAAGGTATCTTCGCCGAGAATCGCATAGCCGCAGAAGGAGATACTGCGCGTCGTCTCGCTGGCCTCGAGCCCAATGCGCGCCTTGAACCACTGGCGGTCCTGGTCGATGAGGCTGATCAGCACGGTGTCGACGTGGGCCAGGTCCTGGGTGAGCCGCACCAGCGTATCGAGGTAATGTTCGGCAGGTGTGTCGACCAGGTTCATGTCGTCGAGTGTGCGCTGGCGCAGCGCTTCGTCTACGGGCAAGGGGCAAGCTGGCATATCAGGGTCTCCATTCCTCGGTTCGCTGCTTGTGCAACTGGGTGGCATCTACCGTACGGTGTTGAACAAGCACAGCATAGGTCATGGCAGCGGATCAATCAGCTCGGCGCCCTGGTTGCGCACATTTCCCACCGCCGCGCTCACCCGGTACCATTCGAAGCAATCAGCGGGTTCGCCGAGGTTGAGCACAAGTTGCTCCGCCTGCACGCTCGGCATGCCGGCGGTGAGCCACGCGCGTGCCAATTCCGGCGAGAGCACGACAGGCCTGCGGTCGTGCACATCGACCAAGCCGCCTTGGGCATCTGCGGTGATGATTACGCAGCCGTCGCCCGTGCTGCCGGTAAACTGGCCGATCGATGCGCACAGGGCAGGGCGGCCATCCCGACGGCGGATGAAATAAGGCTGTTTCCTCGGCCCGCCTTCATCAACCCATTCGTACCAGCCGTCGACGGGCGTTATCGCCCGGTATGGCCAGATCGCCCGGAAGAACGGGCTGTGCGCCACTTTTTCCACGCGGGCGTTGACCGGCGCAGCGCGGTCAGTCGCCCAATGCGGCCGCCAGCCCCATTTCACCAGGTCTGCCCGCAGGCCTGCGGCGTCCATCCGCAGCACGGCGACCGCTGTAGTCGGTGCGATGTTGTATTGGCCCAGCGGCTGGTCGCCGACGTTGTTTCGCCAGGCCTCCGGCAAGCTCAGGGTTGCAACGAAGTCATCGACGCCCCGGTACTGGCTCAGCCTGCCACACATACGTCACCCTCCTGCCTTGCGATGCAAGCCAAGCATAGTCCGCCGAGTGGTACTGGTGCCGCGCGGCCCGAGGGTGCTCAAATACTGTATCCATATACAGTATCGGTGCAGCATGTATTTCCTCATCGTCCGCCGCCGGGAGCGCGGCATTGCCATACCGTCCGAGCAGTTGAGGAAGGTTCCGGCATTGCGCGCCGACGTCCACATCGGCGACCACCACAGCGAACCGCTGGGCCGCGTGTCGACCCAGGCCTGGCTGTTCAACCCGACGCCCGGGCCGGACATCATTCCGCGGCTGCACGACGCCAAGGTCAACGGGATGGCCCAGCTCGGGATGAACATCAACGGGGTCGAGGAAATCAACGGCGTGTTGTTCGCCCAGTCGTGGTGGTGTCGGGCGGAATGATTACGGTCTACGGCCAACTGCCATTTGGCGGGGATTTGTCCGCCTGGAGAAAACCCACGTGTTTCGGCGTCATCAACAGCAGTGACGGCAGTACGGAGCAAACGGTCCAGGAGGTCAGCTGATGAATACGCCACGTGGCATACGCAACAACAACCCAGGCAATATCGACTTCAACCCGCGCAACCCTTGGCAAGGGCAATTGGGCCTCGAAGAGGGCGTAGCCAGGCCACGCTTCGCTCGCTTCGACCAGCCGGAAAACGGCATCCGCGCCCTCGGCAAGCTGCTCATCAACTACCGCAGCAAGGACGGTATGCCCGGCGTGGGCGAAAAAGGCATCGATACCGTGCTCGAGGCCATCAACCGCTGGGCGCCGAGTAACGAGAACGATACCCGCGCCTATGCCGAAGCGGTGGCCCGCAGCCTTGGCGTGCGCAGCACCGAGCCGATCAATCTGCGGCACCCGGCCACGCTGCGGGCGATGGTACTTGGCATCATCACCCATGAAAACGGTGGCAACCCTTACAAGGCGGAGGTAATCGACGAGGGGGTGCGCAGGGCGCTCAGCTGACAGCGCAGTTGTCTGCGCGCGGGTGTGGGGTGCCCTGGGTCAGCCCGCCGTTGCCGGCGCGGGCTGCACGCTGCCGGCCTCCTCGGGAATTCTGACGAACACGCTGTATTTGCCGCCTTCCATTTCTTCGAAGGCAATCAGTTTCTTTACCAGCAGGCCGCTCAGCACTTTGCCGGCATTCAACAGCAACATGCCGTTGTCGGCATGGAGGTTACGCGCCAGGATCATGCCCTCTGCCAACTCGTGCGTGCCCAACACCTTGATGGCCGGGTCGGTCAATGTGATGTCGCGCATGTATTCGGCGCAGACGCTGACGAAGTCTTCCACCAGGTCCGGGTCGTACACCTTTCCGGCATATTTGCGGATATACAGCAGGGCCTCATCGCTATTGAGCTGGCGCTCCAGGACCAGCCCGCGCTGCAATTCGATGAAATCCACGGCCATTTTCAGCCAGCGGGCACCCAACGGGATTGCCGCGCCCTTGAGATGGCCCGGAAATCCGCTGCCGTCCCAGCGCTCCTGATGGTGAAGGATGAGTTGCGCGGCCTCTTTCATGGGGTCCAGGGTCATGACCAGCGCTTCGCTCTGTTTCGGGTATGAGCGGTACAGTTCGCGTTCCTGGGGCGGAATGAGATCGGCAGGGCAGCTGAGCATGCTGTCGGTCCAGCTCATCTTGCCGATGTTGTACAGCGCAGCCGCCATGGTCAGGTTGCGGCAGGTCGCTTCGTCCAGCCCATGGCTGGTGCAGTACACCCGTATCAGATCGATGACTTGCCGGTTGGTCTGCTTGGCCTTGGGCAGGCGCATGTTGCCCAGCTGCGAAAAGAACTCGGTGCTGGTCACGTAACTGCGTTTGAGTTCTTCATAGGCAAGGTCGAGCATGTCGGCCGTCTGCTGCAACTCGGCGGTGCGCGCCGCTACACGCTGCTCAAGGCTCTCGTTGAGCGCCTTCAGTTGCTTGATCTGCGCCTGGGTCAGTTGTTCCAGGCGCTTTCGCTCGCTTTCCGAATGCTGGTGGGCCAACGCCTGGCGTAGGGTGACCAACAGATCTTCATCATTCCAGGGTTTGCTGATGTAGCGGTAGATGTGCCCGTCATTGATGGCTTTGGCGATGGTGTCCGTGTCAGCGTACCCGGTAAGCAGGATGCGCAGCGTGTCGGGGAAACGCTCATGCACATGCGCCAATAGCGTGGCACCGTCCATGTTGGGCATGCGTGCATCACTCATTACCAGATTGATCGGCCGCTGCTGGAGCAGTTGCAGGGCATCGGCGCCGCTTTCGGCGACAAGGACTTCGTAGGGCTGGCTGCGTAGCAAACGGCGGAGGCTGTTGAGAATCGAGGGTTCGTCGTCCACCAGAAGTATCACGGCTTTGTCTGTTGCGCCATCGGTAACGGGTAGCTGCATGGGTCCCTCCTTGCCGTTTTCACTTGGACCGCTCCAAGCTACAGCCTAGATGACATTTACCCTGGCGTTCGCTTTTCCCGATTGGCCTCACTATGCTCGGAGACAGCGTGGATCTTGCCAGGGAGGTTTGTGCCGTGCCGATCAGTCTGCAGGTTCCCGTGGTTGTCACGATGCTGGCGATATTGCCGGGGGTGGCATTGGCCCAGAGCATCGGTGGGCCGCTGACGCCCTTGCCGGCGGTGCCTGAGCTTGATCCGGCGCGGGTGGAGCTGGGCCGCAAATTGTTCAACGACCCACGGCTGTCGGCCAGTGGCACCCAGTCCTGCGCAGATTGCCATCGTCTGGATCGGGGGGGCGCAGACGGGCAGGCGCGCTCGCCGGGTGCCGATGGCAAACCCTTGGCCGTCAATACCCCCAGCGTCTTTAATGCGAGCCTGAACTTCCTGCAGTTCTGGGATGGGCGTGCACAATCGTTTGACGGCCTGGTTCACCTGGCAACCGACAGTGCAAGCGAAAAACAGAATGGCTGGGCTACGGTGGTCCAGCGAATTGCCGGCGACCCGGCCTATCGCCTGGGGTTTGCCGCAGCCTATGGCAAACCAGTGGCTGCTGACGAAATCGAAGATGCCCTGGTCACCTACCAGCGTACCCTGTTGACACCTGCTTCACGCTTCGACCGCTACCTGCAGGGGGACACCAGCAGCCTCAGCCTGGAAGAGAAGTATGGCTACCAGCGCTTCCAGGAATACGGCTGCATTGCCTGCCATCAGGGCGTGAACATCGGCGGCAATATGCTGCAGAAGCTGGGTGTGTTCGATGATTATTTCGCCAACCGTGGCAATCCAGCGGTGGCCGACCAAGGGCGCTACAACGTGACCGGCGACCCGGAGGACATGAACCTGTTCAAAGTCCCCAGCCTGCGCAACGTAGCGGTCACTGCCCCTTACTTCCATGACGGTTCGGTACCCACCCTGGAGGCCGCCGTCGACGCCATGTTCCATTATCAGTTGGGGCGTACGCCAAGAGACGGTGATAAAGCGCTGATTATCAAGTTTCTCCAGACCCTCACCGGCCAGTGGGAGGGCAAACCGCTATGAAACTGAATGCTCGGCGCAGCCTGCTGCTGTTGGCTGCCTGCGCCATGCTGTTGGCGTCCGTGCTGGTCTATCTGTACTGGATGTCCAGGTCTGATGAAAGCGGTACCTACGCCCAGGCGCGTGACCTGATTCGCCAGATCAAGCAGTACGACGCCCAGTGGGAAAGTGCAGTACTCAAGGCGCGCACCACCACCAACTACAATTACGACCCGCTGGTGCTGCCGCTGATGGAAATGAAACGCCTGTGGCGTGAATTCAGCACGCTTGAGGGGCGCATCGAGAAAACCGCGATACCCGCCTGGCAAGCCGCCTTTGGCGATTATCAGCAAGCGTTCGATGACAAGATCCTGCTGGTTTCGCGCTTCAAGACGCACAACGCAATCCTGCGTAACTCCCTGGCTTTTCTCCCGGCGGCGGCCGATGTCATCCAGGTGCACCTTGGCCAACTGGTCGACGCCGACGCGCTGCGCCTGCGCAGAATCACCAGCGATACCTACGACCTGATGCTCAGCAGCCTGGAATTTCCCCAGACCACCACCGAGGACAAGGCTGCCGATATCCTGGTTGGCCTGAACAATCTTTCGGTCAACAAAGAACGCCTGCCGGTCGATTTTCAGTCACCCATCGATACCATCAGCAAACACATTGAATTGATCCTCCACGAGCAACCCAAGGTCGATCAGCTACTTGAAGCGATCGAGGCCGTGCCGATCGCCGAGCGTCTGGACGCCATTGCGCTGATGCTGGACCGCGACGAGCAGGCAGCCACGCTCACGGCCCAGCGGTACCATTTCTACCTGCTGGTGTTTTCCACCCTGCTTGTATTGCTGTTGCTGTACATGGGTGTGTGGCTGATGCGCAGCTACGCCGAAATTAACCGGGTCAACCGAGCGCTGGTGAGTGCCAACGACGAGCTGGAGCAGCGGGTGGAACGGCGCACCCAGGCACTTGGCCAGGCCAGCGCAGCCCTGCAACGCGAAGTGGACGAACGCCGACTGCTCGAGAACCAGCTGGTCCAGTCGGAAAAGCTCGCCTCGCTCGGCCAGCTGGCCGCGGGTGTAGCCCATGAAGTCAACAACCCGATCGGTTTTGTCTCGTCCAACCTCGGCGCCCTGGACGATTATTTCGGCCGTTTGCAGAACATGCTCAAGGCCTATGCTGACGCGGAAAACACCCTCATTCCGCACGGGCTGAGCGCGGAGCTGGCGAAGCTGCGCACGGAAATCGAGCTGGACTACCTGCTGGAGGATATCCCGGCACTGATCCGCGAATCCAAGGACGGTATCAGCCGTGTCGCACGGATCGTCAAGGACCTCAAGGACTTCTCGCGGGTGGACAGCAGCCAGGACTGGCAACTGGCAGACCTACAGCAGGGCATAGAATCAACG
Organism: Pseudomonas sp. Marseille-Q3773; assembly: GCF_916618955.1. Classification (NCBI taxonomy): domain Bacteria; kingdom Pseudomonadati; phylum Pseudomonadota; class Gammaproteobacteria; order Pseudomonadales; family Pseudomonadaceae; genus Pseudomonas; species Pseudomonas sp. Marseille-Q3773. The sequence continues at coordinate 1,871,658 of NZ_OU745390.1, read as the reverse complement.
TTGAACATTGTTGCCAGCGAGCTCCGGCACAAGGCCGATCTGGTCAAGGATTACCAGCCCTTGCCGCAGGTCGAATGCCTGCCTTCGCAAATCAATCAGGTGGTCATGAACCTGCTGGTCAATGCCACCCAGGCGATGGGCGCCGAGCGCGGCAGGATTACCCTGCGAACCGGTGCCAATGATGCGTGGGTATGGATCGAGGTCGCGGACAGCGGGTGTGGCATCCCGGCCGAGAGCCTGCAGAAGATTTTCGATCCATTCTATACGACCAAGCCGATTGGCCAGGGCACCGGGCTGGGATTGTCGCTTTCGTACGGCATCATCAAACGCCATGGCGGCGAGATCCATGTAACCAGTGAAGTAGGTGTCGGTACGACGTTCAGGGTGGAACTGCCCATCCACCAGGCCCGGTCGGCCTGAGCTCGCCTCCAGCCTGGGGAGGCGCAAGGGTGGAATGCAAATTGCTGAGACCCAAGGGGATCAAGCCTCCGGAGGGCGCAAAAATGAACCGGGACGACCGCTTCTACATGGTTTTTGTGGTGACTGCCGTGTTGCTGCTGGATTTCGCCGCGACCTGGGTGTTTCTGCAGGCCATCGCCTGACCTTCCCACCTTTGGGTAGCGACACCCGGAAACGGGGGCTTTCGTTGTGTAGTTGCTGGCAATTCCACCGGCCGTAGCGCGATGTTGCGCGTTGCCGACTCGCCGCGCTCGAATTGTCAGTGGTCGGCGAATTGCTGCCCAACTATGAAGGTACGTGTGCCTGGGCTATTCAATGACTTTGTCCGTATGGACCTGCCCAACTTCAGATGTGTAAATGAAACTTAATTCTATAGCCACAGGGATGCGATGAACTCCTTTTACATCCTGATAGATGCAAATGGATTGCCCCTTTTCTTGCACTCACTCACCTGAGTACAAGCGTATGAGTATGTCCGATCGGCAACTTTTTACTCGAGTGGATTGTTCGGCCCAAAAGGCTCATGCCCTTGTAAAGCGCCGCGCACGGCCGGTTATGAAGTGCAACTGAAAGGTTGGGCAACGGTGCCGGAATATCCGCAAGAACTATTGATAAAGTGATACTGGCGTTTTATCGGCGGCATGCTATCTCTGAAGAAACACGTGCGACCACTCGGTCGTAAAGTTGACAAAGGGACTGTCAGTCATGTCGATACAGGCCAAGATATCTCCTCTCGCTCAAAATGTTTCCTCTGCCGCCCCCATTTCGATTCCCAGTAACGGAATAGTGACCCTCTCCCAAAGTAGTAATGTTGTTCTGGATTTGGCGCCTGAAAGTGTGGAGGGATATTCAAAAAGCGGTGCCGACCTGATCGTGCAGCTGAAGTCCGGCGAAAACCTGCGCATCGCCAATTTCTATGTCGAGGGGCAACCTGTCAGCCAACTGTATCTGGTAGATCGGGACAAATTGTTGGCGGTCGACCTGCCGCCGGTCGCCGGCGATGGCCCCTTGATGGCTGGCTATGTGGCCCAGGAAAGCCTGGGCGGGTTCGAGTCACTGACTGCCACTGACGGTACCATTGCCGGGCTGAGCCCCGGCGCGGCACTGCTGGCCGGTGCAGCGATCGTCGGTGGCGGTGTCGCGATCGCCAACAGCAGCGGTGGCGGTGGCGGTGGCGGTGGAAGTGTCGGTGGTAGCGTACCGCCTGACACCACGCCTCCAGCAGCGGCCAGCGGCTTGCAGATCGCCGCAGATGGCAGCAGCATCAGTGGCACGGCCGAGCCTGGCGCCACCGTGGGGGTCGACAGCGACGGCGATGGGCAAACGGATGTCAGCGTGGTGGTCGGCCCCGACGGCAAGTTCCAGATTCCGCTGACCCCGCCACTGACCAACGGCGAGACGGTGACTGTGGTAGTGACCGACCCGGCCGGCAACAGCAGCCCGGCGGTGACCGTGCAAGCCCCTGACTTCCCTGACGCGCCGCAGATCAACCCGAGCAACGGATCGAGCCTCAGCGGTATCGCCGCGCCGGGCAGTACGGTGATCCTCACCGACGGCGACGGCAACCCTATCGGCCAGACCACCGCTGATGGCAACGGCAATTGGTCGTACACCCCGGACACGCGCCTACCCGATGGCACGGTGGTCGAGGCAGTGGTCAAGGACGCCGCCGGCAACAGCAGCCCACCCGCTACCATAACCATCGACGGCGTGGCGCCGTCGGCCCCGGTGATCAACCCGAGCAATGGCACCGAGCTCAGCGGTACCGCCGAGGCGGGGAGCACCGTCATCCTCACCGATGGCAGCGGCAACCCGATCGGCCAGACCACCGCCGACGGCAACGGCAACTGGAGCTTCACCCCCGCAACGCCCTTGCCGGACGGCACCGTCGTCAATGCCGTGGCCCGGGACCCGGCCGGCAATGCCGGCCCGCAAGGCAGCACCACCGTGGACGCTGTAGCCCCGGGTGTGCCGACCCTCAACCTGAGCAACGGCAGCAGCCTCAGCGGTACCGCCGAACCGAACAGCACCGTGACCCTTACCGACGGCAGTGGCAATCCGATCGGCCAGGTAACGGCCGATGGCAGCGGCAACTGGAGCTTCACGCCAGGGACTCCACTGCCCACTGGTACCGTGGTCAATGCCACGGCGAGCGACGCGGCCGGCAACACCGGCCCGGCCGCGACGGTCACCGTCGATTCCAGCGCGCCAGCGGCGCCAGTCATCAACCCGAGCAATGGCACAACGATCAGCGGCACCGCCGAAGCGGGCAGCACCGTGACCCTGACCGACGCTGGCGGCAACCCGATCGGCCAGGTCGTCGCCGATGGCAACGGCGTCTGGAGCTTCACCCCCGGCAGCCCATTGCCCAACGGCAGCGTGGTAAACGCCACGGCGACCGACCCGACCGGCAACACCAGTTCGCCGGCTGCCATCACGGTGGACTCGGTGGCGCCTGCCGCACCAGTGGTCAATCCCAGCAATGGCAGTGAAATCAGCGGTACCGCCGAGGCGGGGAGCACGGTCATCCTCACTGATGGCAGCGGCAACCCGATCGGCCAGACCACCGCCGACGGCAACGGCAACTGGAGCTTCACCCCGGCAACGCCCTTGCCGGACGGCACCGTCGTCAATGCCGTGGCGCGGGACCCGGCCGGCAATGCCGGCCCGCAAGGCAGCACCACCGTGGACGCTGTAGCCCCGGGTGTGCCGACCCTCAACCTGAGCAACGGCAGCAGCCTCAGCGGTACCGCCGAACCGAACAGCACCGTGACCCTTACCGACGGCAGTGGCAATCCGATCGGCCAGGTAACGGCCGATGGCAGCGGCAACTGGAGCTTCACGCCAGGGACTCCACTGCCCACTGGTACCGTGGTCAATGCCACGGCGAGCGACGCGGCCGGCAACACCGGCCCGGCCGCGACGGTCACCGTCGATTCCAGCGCGCCAGCGGCGCCAGTCATCAACCCGAGCAATGGCACCACGATCAGCGGCACCGCCGAAGCGGGCAGCACCGTGACCCTGACCGACGCTGGCGGCAACCCGATCGGCCAGGTCGTCGCCGATGGCAACGGCGTCTGGAGCTTCACCCCCGGCAGCCCATTGCCCAACGGCAGCGTGGTAAACGCCACGGCGACCGACCCGACCGGCAACACCAGTTCGCCGGCTGCCATCACGGTGGACTCGGTGGCGCCTGCCGCACCAGTGGTCAATCCCAGCAATGGCAGTGAAATCAGCGGTACCGCCGAGGCGGGGAGCACGGTCATCCTCACTGATGGCAGCGGCAACCCGATCGGCCAGACCACCGCCGACGGCAACGGCAACTGGAGCTTCACCCCGGCAACGCCCTTGCCGGACGGCACCGTCGTCAATGCCGTGGCGCGGGACCCGGCCGGCAATGCCGGCCCGCAAGGCAGCACCACCGTGGACGCTGTAGCCCCGGGTGTGCCGACCCTCAACCTGAGCAACGGCAGCAGCCTCAGCGGTACCGCCGAACCGAACAGCACCGTGACCCTTACCGACGGCAGTGGCAATCCGATCGGCCAGGTAACGGCCGATGGCAGCGGCAACTGGAGCTTCACGCCAGGGACTCCACTGCCCACTGGTACCGTGGTCAATGCCACGGCGAGCGACGCGGCCGGCAACACCGGCCCGGCCGCGACGGTCACCGTCGATTCCAGCGCGCCAGCGGCGCCAGTCATCAACCCGAGCAATGGCACCACGATCAGCGGCACCGCCGAAGCGGGCAGCACCGTGACCCTGACCGACGCTGGCGGCAACCCGATCGGCCAGGTCGTCGCCGATGGCAACGGCGTCTGGAGCTTCACCCCCGGCAGCCCATTGCCCAACGGCAGCGTGGTAAACGCCAGGGCGACCGACCCGACCGGCAACACCAGTTCACCGGCTGCCATCACGGTGGACTCGGTGGCACCTGCCGCACCAGTGGTCGATGCCAGCAATGGCAGTGAAATCAGCGGTACCGCCGAGGCGGGCAGCACCGTCATCCTCACCGATGGCAGCGGCAACCCGATCGGCCAGACCACCGCCGACGGCAACGGCAACTGGAGCTTCACCCCGGCAACGCCCTTGCCGGACGGCACCGTCGTCAATGCCGTGGCCCGGGACCCGGCCGGCAATACCGGCCCGCAAGGCAGCACCACGGTGGACGCTGTAGCTCCGGGCGCGCCGGTGGTAAACCCGACTAATGGCGCCGTGATCAATGGTACTGCCGAGCCGAACAGCACCGTGACCCTTACCGACGGCAGCGGCAATCCGATCGGCCAGGTAACGGCCGATGGCAACGGCAACTGGAGCTTCACGCCAGCCACGCAATTGGCAAATGCAACTGTGGTCAACGCCACGGCGACCGATGCTGCCGGCAACACAAGCAATCCTGGTAGCACTACGGTGGATTCGTCGCTGCCGTCGATTCCGCAGGTCGAGCCGAGTAATGGCTCGGTGATCAGCGGTACCGCCGATGCAGGCCACACCGTTATCCTCACCGATGGCAACGGCAACCCGATCGGCCAAGTCACCGCCGACGGCAGCGGCAACTGGTCATTCACGCCCGGCATACCATTGCCCGATGGCACCGTGGTCAACGTCGTGGCGCGCAACCCGGGCGGTGTCGAAAGCGCCCCCGCGGTCGTTACCGTTGACGGCTTGGCACCGGCCGCACCGACGATCGAGCCGAGCAATGGTACGGAAATCAGTGGTACCGCCGAGGCCGGGGCCAAGGTGATTCTCACCGACGGCAGCGGCAACCCGGTCGGCGAGACGACCGCCGACGGCAGTGGCAACTGGTCGTTCACGCCTGGCACGCCGCTGGCCAACGGCACGGTAGTCAATGCAGTGGCCCAGGATCCGGCTGGCAATACCAGCGGGCCGACCAGTGTCACCGTTGATGCTATCGCCCCGGCTGCGCCGGTCATCAATCCGAGCAACGGTGCTGTGATCAGCGGGACCGCTGAAGCCGGCGCCAAGGTGATCCTCACCGACGGTGGCGGCAACCCGGTCGGCGAGACGACCGCCGATGGCAGCGGCAACTGGTCGTTCACGCCTGGGACGCCGCTGGCCAACGGCACGGTGGTCAATGCCGTGGCCCAAGACCCGGCTGGCAATACCAGCGGACCAACCAGCGTCACCGTTGATGCGGTTGCTCCGGCTGCGCCGGTCATCAACCCGAGCAATGGCGCCGTGATCAGCGGTACCGCTGAAGCCGGCGCCAAGGTGATTCTCACCGACGGTGGCGGCAGCCCGATCGGCGAGACGACCGCCGACGGCAGTGGCAACTGGTCGTTCACGCCTGGCACGCCGCTGGCCAACGGCACGGTAGTCAATGCCGTTGCCCAGGACCCGTCTGGCAATAGCAGCGGGCCGACCAGTGCCACCGTTGATGCTCTCGCCCCGGCGGCGCCGGTCATCAACCCGAGCAACGGCGCCGTGATCAGCGGTACCGCTGAAGCCGGAGCAAAGGTGATTCTCCCCGACGGCAGCGGCACCCCGATCGGCGAGACGACCGCCGATGGCAGTGGCAACTGGTCGTTCACGCCTGGCACGCCGCTGGCCAACGGCACGGTAGTCAATGCCGTTGCCCAGGACCCGTCTGGCAATAGCAGCGGGCCGACCAGTGCCACCGTTGATGCTATCGCCCCGGCTGCGCCGGTCATCAACCCGAGCAACGGCGCCGTGATCAGCGGTACCGCTGAAGCCGGAGCCAAGGTGATTCTCACCGACGGCAGCGGCAACCCGATCGGCGAGACGACCGCCGATGGCAGTGGCAACTGGTCGTTCACGCCTGGCACGCCGCTGGCCAACGGCACGGTAGTCAATGCCGTTGCCCAGGACCCGTCTGGCAATAGCAGCGGGCCGACCAGTGCCACCGTTGATGCTATCGCCCCGGCTGCGCCGGTCATCAACCCGAGCAACGGCGCCGTGATCAGCGGTACTGCTGAAGCCGGGGCCAAGGTGATCCTTACCGATGGCAGCGGCAACCCGATCGGTGAGACGACCGCCGACGGCAGCGGCAACTGGTCGTTCACGCCCGGCACGCCACTGGCCAACGGCACGGTAGTCAATGCCGTGGCTCAGGACTCGGCTGGCAACACCAGCTCCCCCGTGGTCAGCACCACGGTAGATAACGTCGCGCCCGGCCAGCCGACGCTCGACCCGAGCAATGGCATTGTGATCAGCGGTACCGCTGAAGCCGGAGCCAAGGTGATTCTCACCGACGGCAGCGGCAACCCGATCGGCGAGACGACCGCCGATGGCGGTGGCAGCTGGTCATTCACGCCTGGCACACCGCTGGCCAACGGCACGGTGGTCAACGCCGTGGCTCAGGACTCGGCTGGCAATACCAGTTCCCCCGTGGTCAGCACCACGGTAGACGCCGTCGCGCCTGGCCAACCGACGGTCGAGCCGAGCAATGGCATTGTGATCAGCGGGACCGCTGAAGCCGGAGTCAAGGTGATTCTCACTGATGGCAGCGGCAACCCGGTCGGCGAGACGACCGCCGACGGCAGTGGCAACTGGTCGTTCACGCCTGGCACGCCGCTGGCCAACGGCACGGTAGTCAATGCAGTGGCCAAGGATCCGGCTGGCAATACCAGCGGGCCGACCAGTGTCACCGTTGATGCTATCGCCCCGGCTGCGCCGGTCATCAATCCGAGCAACGGTGCTGTGATCAGCGGGACCGCTGAAGCCGGCGCCAAGGTGATCCTCACCGACGGTGGCGGCAACCCGGTCGGCGAGACGACCGCCGATGGCAGCGGCAACTGGTCGTTCACGCCTGGCACGCCGCTGGCCAACGGCACGGTGGTCAATGCCGTGGCCCAAGACCCGGCTGGCAATACCAGCGGACCAACCAGCGTCACCGTTGATGCGGTTGCTCCGGCTGCGCCGGTCATCAACCCGAGCAATGGCGCCGTGATCAGCGGTACCGCTGAAGCCGGCGCCAAGGTGATTCTCACCGACGGTGGCGGCAGCCCGATCGGCGAGACGACCGCCGACGGCAGTGGCAACTGGTCGTTCACGCCCGGCACGCCACTGGCCAACGCTACGGTAGTCAACGCCGTTGCCCAGGACCCGTCTGGCAATAGCAGCGGGCCGACCAGTGCCACCGTTGATGCTATCGCCCCGGCTGCGCCGGTCATCAACCCGAGCAACGGCGCCGTGATCAGCGGTACCGCTGAAGCCGGCGCCAAGGTGATCCTCACCGACGGTGGCGGCAACCCGGTCGGCGAAACGACCGCCGACGGCAGTGGCAACTGGTCGTTCACACCTGGCACGCCACTGGCCAACGGCACGGTAGTCAGTGCCGTGGCCCAGGACCCAGCCGGTAACACCAGCGGCCCGGCCAGTACCACGGTCGACTCGGTGGCACCGTCGGCGCCGCTGCTGAGCATCAGTGTCGATGGTGCACTGCTGACCGGTACCGCCGAACCGAACAGCCAGGTACGCATCGTGATCGACGGCGACACCGCCAACCCGATCACGCTCAATGCCGACGGCAGTGGCAATTTCAGCTTGCCGTTCGCGCCACCATTGATAGCCGGCGAGCTGATCGCGGTGGTCGCCGTGGACGCTGCGGGCAACCTCAGCAGCCCGGCGGCGATCAACGCGCCGGATTTGGCGCCGCCGACCATCAGCTTGCCGGAAGCTGCCGATACCTGGCTCAACGCGGCCGAGATCAGCGACGGTATCCAGGTCGATGTGGCGATTCGCCCGACCATGCAGGCTGGCCAGGTGATCACCGTCGCGTTCGCCGGGCAGAACGGCTATGAAACGCAGGTAACGCATACGCTTACCGCCGGCGACATCCTGGCCGGCAGTGTCACCGTGACCCTGCTGCCTGGCGGTGGCATGGGGCCGTTCCCGGAAGGGGCATCGACCGTCACCGCCGATATCGATGGCGGTACCACGTCGACCCCGGTGCCGTTCACTGTCGATACCATTCCACCAGCGACTCCGGTGCTGTCGCTGGTGGGCAGCATCCTGACCATCTCCACCGACCCAGGTACCGAGCTGACAGTCCTCGTTGACGTTGGTGGGGTCACTGCCACTGCCACGCTGACCGCCGACAACAGTGGGCTGGCTTCGCTGAACCTGCTCACCGACCTGGATATCGACCTGACCCTGGACCAGTTGCTGAACGCCCAGGTTTCGGTGAGCGGCGAGGACCCGGCCGGCAACCCGAGCAACGTGGCAACCATCGGCGTCGGCAGCAGCATCGAACAGCCGGTGACCGTTGGCAATTTTGGCGTCGATGTCAGCCTCAACCCGCTCAGCCCGCGGTTCGGCTTCAGCGGCACTACCGAGCCGGACTCCAGCGTGGTGATCCGTGTCATCACGCCAGCGCTGAATGTCGAACTGCTGCCGATCCAGGCGGACAGCAGCGGCAACTTCTCGCTGAACCTGCTGAGCCCGACCGTTCTCACCCAGTTGGGGCTGAACATCACCGATATCCTCAACCTCGGTTCGCAGATCTCGTTCAACGTCGTCGCCACCGACACCAACGGCAACGACAGTTCGGCCTACGGCATCACGCTGACGCCCAACGGGCTGTCGCTGAACATCGGCCAGATCGACGTCAACGGTACCACCGGGGATGATGTCATGTCCGGTGCCAATGGCAGTTCGGAGCACATCAACGCAGGTGATGGCAGCGACCTGATCTTCAACGTAGGCAGCGGCGACCAGGTCGTGGCCGGTGACGGCAACGACGCCATCCAGATCACCGCGACCAACTTCACTGCCATAGATGGTGGCGCGGGCTTCGATACCCTGATCCTGGCCGATGGCATCGACCTCGACTACAACGCCGTAGGCGTCGGCACGCTCACCAACATCGAGCGCATCGATCTCGGCAGGGGCGATTCGGGAAGCGTGCTGACCCTGACCGCGGCAGAGGTCGACGCCATCACCGACAGCAACAATGTCCTGCAGGTCACTGGGGAGAGCAACGACACCCTCAACGTGGTGGGGGCGGTGAATACCGGAACCACCCAGGAGGTCAACGGCATCACCTACGATGTCTACAGCTTTGGCAGCAGTACCCTGCTGATCGAGGACAATACGGTACAGGTCGTGGTCTGATGCCTGGGGTTTCTGTGCTCAAGGGAAGGCACCGTGGCCAGGCAGCCCTGTGGCTCCTGTGCCTCGGCGTGCCGTTGTCAGCCCCAGCCATGCCGATTGACCAGGCGGTGAGGGCGGGGTTGGCGATTCACCCCGAGGTGCGTTCGGCAATGGCCGAAGCAGATCGTGCCGGCACCGAGGTGGAGATTGCCAAGGGCGGGTACTACCCCACCGTCGCGATGTCTGGAGGGCCGCAGGAGTTCGACGTCGGTGAGGTCGTCTATGACCTCACCGTATCGCAGATGCTGTATGACTGGGGACGGGTGACGAGCAAGGTCGACAGCGCCAGCGCAACCCAGCGCAAGTTGTCCGAGGCGGTGCTGGTGGCGCGCGATGATGCGGCGCTGGATATCGTCGAGACCTACCTCGACGTGCTGGCCTCGGAGCGTCGGGTGGAGGCGGTGCGCCAACATCTCCAGCGCCTTGACGGCATCCGCCAGATGACCCAGGCGCGGGGCAGCGACGGTTACGCCGATCGCAGTGAGCTGGACCGCGCCAACCTCGAACTGGCGCGTGCCCAGGAGCAGCTGTCGCTGGAGAAAGGCAACCTGCAGGACGCGCGCAACCAATACGCGATCCTGGTCGGCCAGGACCCTTCGGAACTGGTCGAGCCCGAGCCGATGTCGCTGCAGCGCTACCTGGCCAGCAGCGATGTGGCGCGGGTGATCCGCGAGTCGCCATTGCAGCGCAAGGCGGTGGAGGACGCCAACGTTGCCGAGGCGCAAGTGCGCGAGGCCAAGGCCTCGTTGCTACCGCAATTGAACCTGGAGGCCTCCGCGTTGCGCCGCGAGATCGGCGGTCGCCCGGAAAGCGACTCGGTAATGTCACTGCGCTTTCGCATGGACACCTTCCAGGGGCTCTCCAACTTCCGTCGGCCGACCGCCGCACAGCAGCGGCTGGAGTCGGCACGCTGGACCGCCGATGCGATGCAGCGCGACATCCGCCGGCAATTGCAGACGCTGTTCGACAACGGTGACACGCTGCGTTGGCGAGAACAGTCGCTGAGCCAGCAGGTGACGGAAGCGGAACAGGTCGGCGAGTTGTACCGCGAGCAGTTCGAAGTCGGCCGGCGCGACGTGATCGACTTGCTCAACGTCCAGCGCGAGCGTTTCGAAGCCGAGCGGCAATTGATTAGTCTGCACATCGAGCGCAAGCGCATCGAGTACCGCGCAGCCGCCCAGGTCGGACTGCTGGGGGCACTACTGGAGAATCGGTTGAATCATGGAAGTTGAACAAGCTCCGGATAATGTCGTCACCCTGAACCATGATGACCCGCTGCGCCAGGGCCTGCTGCTGCTGTGCCGGCAACTGGAGCGGCCACTGAGTGATGCCGAACTGGTGGACGGCCTGGCACTGGAGCACGGGCGTCTGCCACTGCGCCTGGTCGCCCGCGCGTTGCGCCGCGCCGACATCACGGCCCAGGTTGCCGAGTTGCCGTTGCGGCAGATGGATGCCTACCTGCTGCCGGCGCTGCTGTTGCTCGGCGATGGTCGCTGCCTGCTGCTGGTGGGTGTCGAAGGTGACCAGTACGAGGTGCTGGTGCCGCAGAGCGGCGGTGGCCGTGAATGCATGGCGTTGCCCGCGCTGGAGACGCTTTACAGTGGTACGGCGGTGTTCGCCAAGTGCCGCTATCGCCCGGACGGGCGCGTCGGCGACTACGCCAGCGGCCTGCCCGAGCATTGGTTCTTCGGGCCGCTCAAGCGGCTTTGGCGCTCCTATGCGGAAGTCACGCTGACGGCCCTGGTAGCCAATATCCTGGCCGTCGCCTCGGCACTGTTCGCCATGCAAGTGTACGACCGCGTAGTGCCCAACGCGGCGTTCGATACCTTGTGGATACTTGCCAGCGGCGTAGCCCTGGCGATCGTCGTCGACGGCATACTGCGGATCCTTCGCGGGCACCTGCTGAATGTGCTTGGCAAGCGCCTCGACCTGCAACTGTCGAGCCTGCTGTTCGCTCGCGTGCTGAGTACCCGGATCGCCGCCAAGCCGGCGTCACTCGGGGCGTTCAGCACGCAGGTACGGGAGTTCGAGTCGGTCCGCGAATTCTTCACCTCATCCAGTGCCGCACTGATCAGCGACCTGCCGTTCGTGGCCATTTTCCTGGTGCTCATCGCGGTGATCGGCGGCCATGTGGTCTGGGTGCCGCTGGTGGCTTGCGTGCTGATGGTCCTGCCGGGGCTGCTGACCCAGCGCCTGCTGGGGCACCTGTCGCGGCAGAACCTGCGCGAAGGGGCGATGAAGAACAGTGTACTGCTCGAAGCCTTCGAGCACCTGGAGACAGTCAAGGCCACGCGTGCCGAAGGCCGCTGCCGGCAACAGTGGGAGACGCTTACCGGGGAACTGGCGGGTAACGCGATGAAGACCCACGTCCTGGCCTCGACGCTCAGCTACTCGGCGAGCATCGTCCAGCAACTGTGCTATGTCGGGGTGGTGGTGTTCGGCGTTTACCGGATCGCCGATGGGGCGATGACCGTCGGTGCCCTGGTGGCTTGTTCGATCCTTGCCTCACGGGCCATCGCACCGCTGTCCCAGGCTGCCGCCATCCTTGGCCGCTGGCAGCACACCAGGGTGGCGCTGGAGGGCCTCGATCAACTCATGTCGGCGGAGCAGGAACGTCCCGCCGGCAAACGTTTCGTGCACCGCGAGCGGCTCTACGGCCATTACCGTCTGGAGGCGCTGCGCCTGGCCCATGGCGACAGCCCACCCGTGGTCGATGTACAGGCGTTGCACATTCAGGCTGGTGAGCGAGTGGCGCTGCTAGGCGGTAACGGCGCCGGCAAGTCGACCCTGCTGCGGCTGCTCAGTGGCTTGCTCGATGCGCAATCTGGCCGGTTGCTGCTGGACGACATCGCCCTCAGCCAACTCGACCCGGCCGACCGTCAACGCGGCATCGGCTACTTGCCGCAGGACGTGGCGCTGTTCCACGGTAGCCTGCGCGAGAACCTCAACCTGGCGAACGCCGCACTGGGCGACGAGGAGTTGCTTGAAGCCCTTGATGGCGTAGGGCTCGGTACTTTCGTACGCAGCCACCCGCTGGGCCTGGACATGCCTATCCAGGGCAATGCCAGTCTGTCCGGAGGCCAGCGCCAGGCGGTGGGGCTGGCGCGGGTGCTGTTGCAGGACCCACCGATTCTGCTGCTCGACGAGCCGACCGCAGCGTTCGACCAGAACAGCGAGAAACAGGTAATCGACTATCTGCAGAACTGGTTGGGCCGGCGTACGCTGATCATCACCACCCACAAGAAAAGCGTACTGTCGCTGGTCGACCGCGCCGTGGTACTGCGCAACGGCCAGGTGATCATGGACGGCCCGCTGAGCCAGGTGGTGCAGGGGAACCAGGTGCAGGCGCCGCCTGTTGCCGAAGGAGCTGGCCATGGCAATTGAAAACAGCGCGGCAAAGCTGCGCGGGCAATTGGCCGACCCACTGCTGGCGACTACCCACCCGGTCTATCGCCCGCTGCTCTATACCCTGCTCGGCAGCGTCGTGCTGTTCGTCGCCTGGGCCTTCTGGGCGGAGCTCGACGAGGTGACCCGTGGTGACGGGCGGGTGGTGCCGTTCAGTCGCATCCAGAAAATCCAGAGCCTGGAAGGGGGGATTCTCGATCGCCTGCTGGTGCAGGAAGGCGACCTGGTGGAGGTCGGCCAGCCATTGCTGCGCCTCGACGAGACGCGCTTTCTTACCAACTTCCAGGAATCGGCCAACCAGGCCAGCGTGCTGCGGGCAGCCATCGCCCGGCTGGATGCCGAGGTGCTGGGCAAGGCCGCCATCGAGTTCCCGCCGGACGTCGATCCGCAGGGGCCGCTTGCGCGCTCCGAGCGTGAGTTGTTCAAGTCGCGGCGGGACAAGCTGCTCGAAGGCAGCCAGGCGATCCAGAGACAGATCAGCCTGGCGCAGAGCCAGCTCGACCTGGTCCGCCCCCTGGTCGCCAAGCGCGCCGTCAGCCAGATGGAGGCGCTGCGGTTGAGCCAGGATATCGCTACCCTCAATGGCAAGCTGAGCGAACTGAAGAGCAGCTATTTCCAGGATGCCTACACCGAGCGTTCACAGCGCAAGGCTGACCTCAGTGCCCTGGAACCGATCGTCCAGCAGCGCCAGGACCAGCTGCGCCGTACCGGGATCGTTTCGCCGGTGCGTGGGCGGGTCAACACCATAATGATCAACACCCGCGGCGGGGTGATCCAGCCCGGCGAGGCAATCATGGAAGTGATCCCGGTGGAGGACCGCCTGCTGGTAGAGGCGAAGATCAAGCCGCGCGACGTGGCATTCCTGGTGCCGGGCATGCCGGCGAAGGTGAAGATCACTGCCTACGACTTCAGCATTTATGGCGACCTCAAGGGCACCCTGGAGCAGATCAGCGCCGACACCATCGAGGAAGACACGCCGCACGGCAAGGAGTCGTATTACCAGGTACTGATCCGCACAGACGGAAGTCAGCTCAAGCGAGGCGAGGAGGTACTGCCCATCATTCCCGGCATGGTGGCAGAGGTGGATATCCTCAGCGGCAAGCGCAGCGTGCTCAATTACCTGTTGCGCCCGCTGATCAAGGCCCGTCTGTACTGAGCGCGACAGCACGGCGAGGCGTCCGCGGCCATTCTCCCTGGCTCGGGTATTGATCTACAGTACAGGAACGACTCCCTTGCGTAAGGAAACAGATATGGTAAAGCGTCGATGGTCGCTCGTTGCTGTGGTTACCTCGATCGCCTTGGCTGTGGGGCCATCGCTTTCCCTTGCCGACCCGAATAACGGTAAAGGGCAGGGGCATGGCAAGAACCAGCACAGCCAGGGGCAGCACGGCCAGGGCCAGGGGCACGGTGGTGGCGGTGGTGGCGGTAGCCATGGCAACCCTTCGATCGACCGTGGCTATGTGCTCGATATCCTCGCCGGGCACCGCAGCTACTGGAATGCTGGGCCGGCTCTGCCGCCGGGTATCCAGAAGAACCTGGCCCGGGGTAAACCGCTGCCGCCGGGTATCGCCAAGAAGCTCGATGGCCGGCTGCTGGGGCAGCTCCCTCACTACGACGGCTATGAGTGGATGCAGGCGGGTGTCGACCTGATCCTGGTGGCAGTCGCCACAGGGATCATCTACGAGGTGCTGAACGGCGCGCTTGATTGAACCGAAAAAACCGCTCCCACACGTGCAATCACAGCCAGCGGGAGCGGTTGCTGCCTGCCGGAAATCGCTTCTCTACTTTGGTTGGTTGGTATCGGCTTGCGCCCCTCGTTAGAATGCCGCCTATTCCTCACAGGCAATTGCAAATGGCTACCTTTCGTATCTTGCTCGCCGCTGTGCTGGGGGCCAGCCTCGCTGGCTGCGCCAGCCCCGGTAAACCGACTGCCAGCAAACTGACCGACAAATCGCCCCAGCAGTATGGCGCCTGCGTTCTGCCAAAGTGGCAAGCGCTGGCGCCACAGGCCACGCAGAAGTCCATCGCTCACGGCTATCGGCTGACGGCACCCAGCGCGGTGGCATCCGATGATGTGCTCGACGTGGTCGATTATCGCCAGGGCAGCCGCGCGACCTTCTACAAGGGCAGCTTCCTGTCAGGCGACAAGTTGCGCCAGGCCGCCAGGGAATGCCTCGAGTGAGTTCAGTAGCCCGAGCCGCTTGAGCCGCCCATGCTGGGTAGCCGGGCCTTGCGTTGGGCGTTGCTCCACTCGGCGCAGGTCATGAAGGCGGTGTGGTCCACCTTGCCGCTGCCATCGAAGCTGACGCTGTAGGGCTGGTGGTTGCCGGCCTTGTTGAGCATGTAGTCGTAACACGTGCCAGGTACCGCCGTGCGCTCGGACTCGGCATCAGGGTTGCCACCGATCTGTAGGACCTGATCTTTGCTCATGCCGTTGTCGACTTTCGCCACCAGTGGCTGGTCGCGGTACAGGGCCGAGTTCGAGGCGCAGGCAGAAAGCGCTGTCAGCGCCAGGATCATCGCCTGAAAGGGCTTGCTCATGGCAGTGCTCCGCTGGAAAGCCACCGGATCGAGGCAGTCACCTGCGCCGGATGGCCGCGATCATCCTACATCAAAGCGCTTGTTCATCTGCTCGCAGTGCAGTTGCGCATCCGTCCTGCTTGGATAACTGGGTTTGAGGCGTTCCTTGGCCTGATTGTCGTAGATGTCGAAGCCCCCGCAAACGGTAGCGGCATAATAGCGGCCACCCAGGTGGAACGACTCCTTTTCGATTGGTACAGCCGGAACGATAACGAATCTTGGTTGCATGTTTCGTGCCTCCCCAGGCAGAGACTTAAGTATTAGTCCGGCCATGGGCAACCATCAAGGTGACTCATGGATAAATCAGCGGGCGCGAAGCGCAGCGCGGCAGCGGGCTGTCATGAAATGGAAACCCGCTGTCGTCGATGCGAAGCACCCCGCACGCCAAGGGCATACGCGTGATTGCGCGGGCAAGAAAGCGGATGCAGGCAAGGCTGTGGATGCGTACAGTGGGCGCAACGCAATCTCGCAGGAGCCCGCCATGTCCAGCGCATTCACTTTCATGCAGTCACCCGTCGGCACCTTGACCCTGGTGGCCCGTGGCGAGTGCCTGGCCGCCGTATTGTGGGAAACGGAACGGGCAAACCGCGTGCGCCTCGGTGCCCTGCACCGCGACGACGAGTGTCCGGTGCTGCTGGAAACTGCCCGCCAGCTCGCCGAGTATTTCGCCGGCAAGCGCCAGCGTTTCGAGCTGGCGCTGGATTTTGCCGGCACCGCGTTCCAGCGCCAGGTCTGGGCCGCACTGCTGGCGATACCGTTTGGCGAAACCCGCAGCTACAGCGATATCGCCCGGCATATCGGCAACCCTGCCGCGGTGCGCGCGGTAGGGGCTGCCAATGGCCGCAACCCGATCTCGATCATCGCCCCGTGCCACCGCGTGATCGGTGCCTCGGGCAGCCTGACCGGCTTCGCCGGCGGCCTCGCGGCCAAGCAGTACCTGTTGGCGCTGGAGGGCCGGCAAAGCCTGGCGCTGGACCTCTAGCCGGTCAGAACCAGCTGGCGACCAGGCAGGCCAGCATGGCCAGTATCGAGCCGGCCAGCAGGGTGTACTGCCGCCGGGCTCGGCGTGCGTATGGCCTGACCCTGCGCAGGTACTCGCCGGGTGTCGGCGCATCAGGGCGGTGGCGCAAGCCCTCGGCGACATCGGCCAGTTGGCCCTGGATGAGCAGACCGGTCAGGTAGTAGGTGCAGGCATAGCTCAGCACTGCCAGAATCAGATAGATCATGCCGGGATCAGGTCTTACAGGGGCACAGCGATAGCTGTAGCGCTACGGGTGTCGAGCAGGATCATGCCTTCGCTGTGATCATCCAGCCTGGCCAGCAAGTGCCCCCGGCTGTCCCAGGCCGCCGAGCCGCCGGCGCCGATGAAGGTGTCGGCCGGCCCCACGCAATTGGCCAGCAACACCGGCATGCCCAGCTCGCGGGCGACCTCGGCGTAATGCGCATGGCCTTCGTCGATGCCCTTTGCGGTTTTTGCCACGCTGGCCAGGTACAGGTCGGCGCCCTGTTCGCGCGCCGCCACCGCGTGCGCCATGAACATTGATTCATAGCAGATCGCCGGTGCCACGCAGTGTTCGCCCAGTTGCAGCTGCAATGCCTGGTCGCCCGGCGTGAAGTACGGCAGTTCGTCATCGTGCAGGCGCCGTTTGGCATAGGCCTGGCGCGGCGCACCGGGGCTGAAGATCGGCATGCCGATGCGAATGCCTTCGGGGGTCGGCAGCGGCAGGCCCACGGCAATGGTGATGCCAAGCCGGTCGCAGGCTGCCTGCAGCGGGTCCAGCCGCGCGGCGTTGACTGGCAGGGCAGCCTGGCGGGCGACGGTTGGCTCGTAACCGGTCAGTGACAGTTCCGGGAACACCACCAGTTCGGCACCGAGGGCCGCGGCCTGCTCGATGCAGGCCAGGTGGCGTTCGAGGTTTGCAGGCACATCGCCCTTGAACGACTTCAATTGCACGGCGCACAGTTTCATGAAAAAACCATCCCTGGTACAGGCTGAAGGGCCGAGCATACTCCCGGTACCGACGCCTGTTCCAGTGAAGGCGTTTTCAGGACGACGGACGAGCGGCGAAACGCTGGCGGAACCAGTCGTCAAGCATGGCCTTCTCGGCATACAGGCGGTCGCTGCTGCCAGTGACCCGGCCCGGGCGGCTGAGGTACATCTTGTCGCTGACCCGCTCCCGGGCCTGCTGGTCGGGTTTGCCCGCCTGGCTGAGGGTGTAGCTGAGGTCGATGGTCGGCCAAGTGATATCGCGCATGAAGCGCACATCGTAAGCCTGGCCGTGCCAGGGCTCGAAGCGCCCGGCAAGGTCGATATCGCGGATGTCGATGGCCAGCCGCTGGCCCGGTTGCAGGTAGCGCTGGCCCAGCTTCTGCAGATACTGGGTCAGGGTTTTCATTACAAAGGCATCGGCGCCACGTTCGTAACCGTGGCTGTCGAGGCTGGCATCGCGGAACTGTTCCGGGTGGTCGAAGCGCACTTCGACCTGCGCGGCTGGGGCGGCGTGTGCCATGCTGTGGAGTGACAGGGCCATGAACACGGCACACCTGAGGACGGTATGCATGATGCACCTCCGGAGTGGCGCGGGTGTGCCTCCATTTTATCCCCGGCAAGGCGGCACCAGCAGAGGAAAATTGCCATGAAACGGTTTCGGCGGGTAGCCGCCAACACGCAGGGACGGGACCTGGCGGTGGGTGACATCCATGGCCATTTCCAGCGCCTGCAGGCCTGCCTGGAGGCGGTCGGGTTCGACCCGGCGGTGGACCGCCTGTTCAGCGTCGGCGACCTGGTCGACCGCGGGCCGCACAGTGAAGCTGCGCTGGAATGGCTGGCCCAGCCCTGGCTACATGCCGTGCAGGGTAACCACGAAGCGCTGGCGATCACCCGCCTGCGCGGTGGGCGGCTCGACCTGGACATGTACCGTGCGGCGGGCGGTGGCTGGTTTCTCGACCTGCCGCCCGGCGAGCAGCTGCGTTTTGTCGAACGCTTCGAGCAACTGCCCATTGCCCTCGAAGTGGAAACCGCCGACGGCCTGGTTGGCCTGCTGCATGCCGACAGCCCGTTTGCCGACTGGGAGGTGTTGCGTGCCTGGCTGGAGCTGGATGACGACCCCGAGGTGCTGGAGGTGTGCCAGTGGTCGCGGCGGCGCCTCAAGGAAGGCGATTCCCGGCCGGTGAAAGGCCTGCGGGCCTTGCTGGTCGGCCACACGCCGGTGTTGCAGGCCAAGCAACTGGGTAATGTCTGGCACCTGGATACCGGCGGCTGGGCCAGCGGCCATTTCAGCCTCATGGACCTGGCCACGTTGCAACTGCTCAGCGTTGCGCCAGGTGCAGCAACAGCGCCAGCGCCAACACCACCAGCATGACCCCCGAGGCCCGTTCCAGCCACGGCAGGATGCGAGCGAAACGCCGCAACACCACAGGGTTGCCGATGGCCACGGCCACCAGCAGGTCCCACAGCAGCACGATGCTGAACATCCACAGGGCGCAGGCCGTTTTCCAGCCGGCGCCGGTGCTGGCGACCATGCTGGCCAGGCTGGCATAGAACAGCGCGTTCTTCGGGTTGAGAATGCCCGACAGGAAGCCCATGCCCAGGCTCCGCCACCAGCCTGCCACGGCCTGGCTGGCCGCGACGCTGCCCAGGCCTGAGCGCCCGGCGTAGCGCAGGAACAGCACGCCGATGTACAACAGGTAACCGGCACCGGCCAGTTGCAGGGTACTGAACAGTGGGCTGCCTTCCTGCAGCACCGACAGGCCAGTGAAGGCCATGGCGATGAACGCGCCATTGGCCAGGGCGATACCCAGGCAGGCGCCGCTGGCGACCCGCCAGCCGCTGCTGATGGAGGTGCGTGCGACCAGGAAGAAGTCCGGCCCGGGGGAGAGCAGGGCGAGAAAATGGGCGAGGGCGATGATCAGGAACTGCTGCATGGCGGTGTGGCTGCTGTGGCGGAAAAGCCAGACACTGCCCTTCAGCGCCCACCGCGTATTGAACAATATTGCACAGCCCGCCGGCCTACGCCGCCCGTGCGCGATTTCAGCCCCCTCGGTATTGCCCGGGTGTCACGCCCACATAGGCCTTGAACACCCGCTGGAAATGGCTCTGGTCGGCAAAGCCCAGCAGGTAGGCCACTTCTGCCAGCGCCTGCCCTTCACCCAGCAGCTGGCGGCCACGGTTGACCCGCGCATTGAGCAGGTAGGCATGCGGGGTAAACCCGGTGGCCGCCCGAAAGGCGCGGATCAACGCGTAGCGCCCGAACCCCGACTCGCGGGCCAGGGCATCGAGGCTCAACTGCGCGGGGTCGAGGCCTTCGATGCGCGCAAGTAGTCCACTCAAGGCGCTCGCTCCCAGAGCGGGCGCCGGAACCAGCGGTGGATACGCGGCAACATCCAGGTCACCCAGGAAGGCAATCAGCGCGGCGTCCTTCTCGGCACTGCTGGCGCTGGAAAACAGCAACCCGTTCAGCTGGCAAAACTGCCGATACACCTCCGGATCCCGGCAGATACGTGCAGGTTCACCGGGGCCGGCGCCACCCAGCGCCGACTCCAGGCGCAATGTTGCCAGCCAGTCGCCAGCCACATGCAGCATCTGGTAGCTCCAGGCCTGCCCGGGTTCGGGGTTGCAGGCATGCACGCGCTCGGCCGGGACCATGACCAGCGTACCGGGCGTCAGGCGTTCCTGGCCGTTGCCGGCGCCAGTAAAATGGCTGACACCCGCATCCACCGCACCGATGGAAAACGTCGGGTGGCTGTGGGCTTTGTAGCAGGCCCGGCTATGGCAGGCGCGGCGGCTTTCCACATGTGGAAGGGCCGGGTCGCGCCACAACGCGGCATGGGAACGCGGCATCATGGAGTCCTCGGTAGGGCCTGCAGCTTATCAGGCGCTGCGCACCCATACAGTTTTTTCCGCTGGCTGTAACTTGACCGCCAGGCCCGCAGACGCCGGAATAGGGGCTGATTGCAAGAGGACAAATCATGGATTTTTCGAGCCTGCTGCTCTTCATCCCGGCCTGCTTTGCCTTGAACATGGCCCCGGGGCCGAACAACCTGCTGTCGCTGCACAACGCCAGCCGCTATGGCCTGCGCACGGCATGCGTGGCCGGTGGCGGGCGCATCGTCGCCTTCAGCGGCATGATCGCCCTGGCCGCCATGGGCCTGGCGGTGGTGCTGCATACCAGCGAATACCTGTTCCTGGCGATCAAGGTACTCGGGGCGGCGTACCTGTTCTACATCGCCTGGCAGCTGTGGCGGGCGCCGGTGGGCGAGGCGCTGGTGGCCGCTGACCACCCGCACGGTACCTGGCGCCTGGCCCGCCAGGAGTTCTGGGTGGCAGCCGGCAACCCGAAAGCGATCCTGATCTTCACCGCCTTCCTGCCGCAATTCGTCTCGGTCGGCAGCGCTACCCCGGTAGGTGAGCAGTTCCTTTGGCTGGGCGGGCTGTTCCTGCTGCTGGAGTGGGCCGCCATCGCCATCTACGCAGGGCTGGGCGCGTACCTGCAGCGCTGGTTCAGCCAGCCCGGCCCGCGCCGCCTGTTCAACCGGGTCAGCGCTTCCCTGCTGGGCTGCGCCGGCCTCGGCCTGCTGGCTGCGCGTCGCTAGCGCCCATCAGTCGCGATAGAAGGTCTGCACCAGGTGGTAGCCGAACTTGCTCTTGATCGGCCCGTGCACCACGCGCAGGGGCTTCTTGAAAATCACCTGGTCGATGGCGCCGACCATCTGCCCGGGGCGAATCTCGCCCAAGTCACCGCCGCGCTTGCCCGAGGGGCAGATGGAGAACTTTTTCGCGAGCACATCGAAAGCCTCGCCATTGGCGATGCGCTGCTTGAGCTTTTCGGCTTCGTCAGCGGTCTTGACCAGGATGTGGCGGGCTTGGGCTTTCATGGCGGTACCTGTGCTTCGCGGTGCAAAAAGGGGCGCATTATGCCTGAGTCACCCTGGTTGAAACCATTGCGCATGCCCTGTAGGGGGGGCGATAACGTCAACTTTGCAGTTCCTTGCGCTCGCGAAACTGCTCCAGCGCCTCGGGGTTGGCCAGGGCGTCGGTGTTCTTCACCGGCAGGCCATGCACCACATTGCGTACCGCCAGCTCCACGACCTTGCCGCTGATGGTCCGCGGAATGTCGTCGACCTGGGCGATCACCGCCGGCACATGGCGCGGCGTGGTGTACTGGCGGATGACCTGGCGGATCCGCTGGCGCAGGGCATCGTCCAGGTGCAGACCATCGCGCAGGCGCACGAACAGCACCACTCGTACATCGCCGTTCCAGTCCTGGCCGATGGCCACGCTTTCCACTACCTGCTCGACCTTTTCCACCTGGCGGTAGATCTCCGCCGTGCCAATGCGCACGCCACCCGGGTTGAGCACGGCATCGGAACGGCCATGGATCACCAGCCCGCCCCCGGCGCGCTGCTCGGCGTAGTCGCCCTGGGCCCACACCCCGGGGAGCTGGCTGAAATAAGCGTCGTGATAACGGCTGCCGTCCGGGTCATGCCAGAAGCCCAACGGCATGCATGGGAAATGGCGCGTGCACACCAGCTCGCCTTTTTCGCCCTGCACCGGCTGACCGTGCTCGTTCCACACCTCCACTGCCATGCCCAGCCCCTTGCACTGGATTTCGCCACGGCGCACCGGCAGGGTCGGGTTGCCCAACACGAAGCAGGAGACTATGTCGGTACCGCCGGACATGGAGGCCAGGCACAGGTCGGCCTTGACCTTGCGGTACACGTAATCGTAGCTGTGCGGCGACAACGGCGAGCCGGTCGACAGCAATAGCCGCAAGCGGCCGAGCTGATGGCTCGCTGCCGGCTCCAGGCCCGCCTGCTCCAGCGCCGCCAGGTACTTGGCGCTGGTACCGAAGACGTGGATGCCCTCGGCGTCGATCAGGTCGAGCAGGCGCTCGGGGCCCGGGTGGAAGGGCGAGCCGTCGTACAGCACCAGCGTAGCGCCCAGCGCCAGGCCGCTGGCCAGCCAGTTCCACATCATCCAGCCGCACGTGGTGTAGTAGAACAGCACCTCATCGGCCTTCAGGTCGTTGTGCAGGCCGTGCTCCTTGAGGTGCTGCAACAATACGCCTCCGGCGCGGTGGACGATGCACTTGGGTACGCCGGTGGTGCCACTGGAATACAGGATATACAGCGGATGGTCGAACGGCAGCGGGGTGAAGCGCGGCTCGCCGCCGGACTGGTAGAAGTCGTCCCACAGCCTGACGCTGGCAGCCTGGAACTCGGCGGCGTGCGTACCACGGCGGGTATGGGGCACCACGACCAGCTGCTGCAGGCCGGGCAACTGCGTGCACACCTGGTTGACCTTGTCCACCTGGTCGATGTCTTTGCCGGCGTACTGGTAGCCGGCGCAGGCGATCAGCAGCTTGGGCTCGATCTGGCCGAAGCGGTCGATGATGCCGTGCACACCGAACTCGGGTGACGAGCTGGACCAGACAGCGCCGAGGCTGGTGCAAGCCAGCATGGCGACCAGTGTCTGCCAGGTATTGGGCATGATGGCGGCGACCCGGTCGCCAGGGACGATGCCGGCAGCCTTGAGGGCGTTCTGCAACCCGGCCACCTGGGCGGCCAGCTGAGCATGAGTGAACACTTGGCGTTGACCGTCTTCGCGTACGGCGACCACGGCAGGACGGTCGTCGCGACGGCGCAGCAGGTGCTCGGCAAAATTCAGGGTGGCGTTGGCAAACCACTGGGCATCGGGCATCTGCGCACCTTCGCGCAGCACCTGGCTCGGCGGGGTATGCCAGTGAACCTGGAAATAGTCGGCGAGGGTTTGCCAGAAGGCCGCGCGCTGCTCGATGCTCCAGCGGTGCAACGCTTGGTAGTCGTCGAGTTGCAGGTTGTAGCGCAGGTTGACCCAGCGGCGGAATGCCTCCATCCGGCTGGCCTCGATCTGCGCCGTGGAGGGGCGCCAGAGCACATCGTTCATGCCGAACCTCCTGCTACTGCCAGCCGAGCCTGAACCTGCAGGAGCGGCCTTGCGTCGCGATGGGCTGCGCAGCAGCCCCGGCAATTTGTGCTGCGAAGCTGAAAACCCGGGCCTGCTTCGCAGCCCATCGCGACGCAAGGCCGCTCCTGCAAGAAGCAGTGTTTACTCTACTTTAGCCTTTTGCACGTCCTGCGATGCGCTCCAGATGCGGTAGCGCACTTCGACATCCTTGGGCACATACACCACCACTGGCAGCTTGCTGTTGTAGCGCAGCATGAAGCCTTCGCCGACCACCGGCACGAAGGCCTCGGTGTGCTTGCCATCCGGGCAGGCCATCAGCGTGCTGGCCGGGCCACTGACCTTGTCCAGGCGGTAGTAGCTGTAGCCCCAGCCATCCAGGGTGCGTTCCTCCAGGCTGCCGCCCAGGCGCTGGCGGTTGCAGTCCACCTGCAAGGTCTTGCCAGCGAGGATTTCCAGTTTGTAGGCCGACTCATCGGCCTGCGCCGGCAGGTGAATGACCTGCCGGGTGAAGCCTTTTTCCGCCTCGGGGTAGGGCGCGACATCCTTCAGGCTGGCAGCTGACGCGTGCGCGGCAGCCGCCAGGGTCAGGGCCAGGATCGCGGTCTTCGGGGTTGGGCGCATAGGGCCTCCTTGCAGATAAACGAATGCAAGGCCAGCGCCAGATCCAGGCCGTCCCTCACTGGGCCAACCAGCCACCGTCGACGTTCCAGGCGGCACCGCGAACCTGGCTTGCGGCCTCGCTGCACAGGAATAGTACCAGCTCGCCCAGCTGCTCGGGGGTGACGAAGGCCAGTGAGGGTTGTTTTTCAGCCAGCAGATCGTGTTGCGCTTGCAGCGGATCGCCACCGTTGGCCGCACGATCGTCGATCTGCTTCTGCACCAGCGGGGTCAGCACCCAACCCGGGCAGATGGCATTGCAGGTCACGTTGCTGGTGGCAGTTTCCAGGCCCACCACCTTGGTCAGGCCGAGCACCCCGTGCTTGGCCGCCACATACGCCGCCTTGCCGGTCGAACCGACCAGGCCATGCACCGAGGCAACATTGATGATGCGCCCCCAGTTGCGCGTGCGCATGCCAGGCAAGGCCAGGCGGGTGCCGTGAAACACGGCCGACAGGTTGAGCGCGATGATCTTGTCCCAGCTTTCCGGCGGAAATTGCTCCACCGGCGCTACATGCTGGATGCCGGCGTTGTTGACCAGAATGTCGACGCCGCCGAAGGTCTGTTCGGCCAGGGTGAACAGCGCCTCGATCTGGGCCACGTCCGACAGGTCGGCTGGGTGATGCACCACTTTCACCCCGTGCCGGGCGATCTCGGCTATTGCCGCTGCCGGGTCGCCGAAGCCATTGAGCACGATGTTGGCGCCCGCGCGGGCCAGCACCTGGGCAATGCCCAGGCCGATGCCGCTGGTCGAACCGGTGACGAGTGCAGTCTTGCCGTTGAGGGTCATGCAATGCTCCTTAGACGATGTCGGTGGCGCAGAACGTGGTGATGACCACGAATACCGCCAGGGTCTTGATCAGGGTAATACCAAAAATGTCCTTGTAGGCCTCGCGGTGGGTCAGCCCGGTCACCGCCAGCAAGGTGATGACCGCGCCATTGTGCGGCAGCGTGTCCATGCCGCCGCTGGCCATGGCCGCTACCCGGTGCAGCACTTCCAGCGGTATGTTGGCGGCATTGGCGGCGGCGATGAAACTGTCGCCCATGGCCGCCAGGGCGATGCTCATGCCGCCCGAGGCAGACCCGGTGATACCGGCCAGCAAGGTCACGGTGATGGCCTCGTTGACCAGCGGGTTGGGGATGCCGCGCAGGGCGTCGGCCAGTACCAGGAAGCCCGGCAGCGAGGCGATCACCGCGCCAAAACCGTATTCCGAGGCGGTGTTCATGGCCGCCAGCAAGGCGCCGGCCACGGCACTCTTGCTGCCTTCGGCCAGGCGTGTGCGAATGGCACCGAAGGCACACACCAGCACCATCAGGATGCCCACCAGCAAGGCCGCCTGCACTGCCCAGATCGCCGTGAGCTTGGCCACGTCGCTTTGCACCGGCGCGCTCATGCCGGGCAGCTGCAGGCTGTGGCTGGGGCCGTACCATTGCGGGATCCAGTGGGTGAAGAGCAGGTTCATCACCCCCACCAGCAGCAGCGGCGACAAGGCCAGCCAGGGGTTGGGCAAGGCCAGGTCGGCGGCGGTTTCCGGTTCGTTGCGCAAGTTGCTGCCGTAGCCTTCACCGGCACGTTGCGCCTTGTTGCGCTGGCGTTGCAGGTAGGCCATGCCTGCGCAGAACACGAACAGCGTGCCGATCAGGCCCAGCCAGGGCGCGGCCCAGGCGGTGGTGTTGAAGAAGGTGCTGGGGATGATGTTCTGGATCTGCGGGGTGCCGGGCAGGGCGTCCATGGTGAACGAAAAGGCGCCCAGGGCGATGGTGGCCGGAATCAGCCGTTTGGGAATGTTGCTCTGGCGGAACATTTCGGCAGCGAACGGGTACACCGCGAATACCACCACGAACAGCGACACACCGCCATAGGTGAGCAGGGCGCAGACCAGCACGATCACCAGCAGGGCCTGGCGGGTGCCAAGCACGCGGATCGCCGCGGCGACGATCGAGCGGGAGAAGCCTGACAGCTCGATCAGCTTGCCGAACACCGCCCCCAGCAGGAACACCGGGAAATAGAGTTTGATGAAGCCGACCATCTTCTCCATGAACACCCCGGTGAATGCGGGCGCCACGGCGGACGGGTCGGTGAGCAGCACGGCGCCGAGGGCGGCGATCGGGGCGAAGAGGATTACGCTGTAGCCACGGTAGGCGGCGAGCATCAGCAGGGCCAAGGCGGCGAGGGCGATGAGCACGGTCATCGGGGTAGGTCTCCTGGGTGAGTCTTGTTTTTATCGGTGTCCAGGTATTAGCGGGAATTGTGCCAGTTTCCAAGTTATTGAATTACAAGGATATTTTCTTTTTTTATTGGTTTCTGTCTCTGCTTTGAGATTTCTTTGCGCCGCTTTGTGGCTGTCGCGACGCAAGGCCGCTCCACACAGGCACCGATATAACCGTCAGGCACGGGCTCGTGTCGCGGTCGAGGGCGCGGCCCTTGCTACAATCTCAAAATAGAAAACCAAGTCTCGAATCAGAGACCAAGCGCCACCATCTTCTTGTACAAGGTCGACCGGCCCAGCCCCAACGCCGCTGCAGCGTCCGGCACATTCCCTTCATGCTCGGCCAATGCCGTGGCAATCAACTCGCGCTCGAACTGCGCACAGGCCTCGCGGTAGGTCTGGCGCATGGGCGCCTGTGCCACCGGGCTCAACGGTCCCAGCGCCGTACGCAGGTCGCCAGCCCCGAGCCGCGGTTGGTCCGCCAGCAAGGTGGCGCGCTCCAGCACATTGCGCAATTCGCGGATGTTCCCCGGCCACGCATGCCGCGCCAGTAGCTGCTGCGCTTCTGGTTCCAGCTCATACTGGCTGCCCAGCTCGCTGAGGATGGCTTCGCACAGCGCCGGCAGGTCTTCCAGCCGTTGGCGCAGCGGTGGCACCTCGATCGGTAGTACGTTGAGCCGGTAATACAGGTCGGCGCGGAACGCACCGCGGGCGATGGCCGCCTGCAGGTCGATCGAGGTAGCGGCAATGATGCGCACGTCGCTGCGCAGCATCTGGTTCGAACCTACCGGTTCGTACTCCTTCTCTTGCAGCACGCGTAGCAGCTTGCTCTGCAGGGCCAGCGGCATGTCGCCGATCTCGTCGAGAAACAGCGTGCCGCCTTCGGCCAGTTGCAACTTGCCGCTGCGGCCCTTGCGGTCGGCCCCGGTGAAGGCGCCAGGGGCAGTACCGAAGAATTCGGCCTCCAGCAGCGTCTCAGGGATCGCGGCGCTGTTGATGCTGACGAAGGCCTTGTGCGCGCGCGCCGACCCTGCGTGGATGGCGTGGGCGAGCAGTTCCTTGCCGGTACCGGTTTCGCCCAGCAGCAATACCGGCGAATCACTGCTTGCGCCACGCCGGGCGCGGCGCTTGGCTTCCAGGCTGGCGGCGCTGCTGCCGACGAACTGGGCGAAGCTGTATTTGGCCTGGCGGGCACGCAGCTGCGAGCGGGTCGAGGCCAGCTCCTGCTGCATGCTGGAATAGCGCTTGAGCAGAGGTGACAAGCTGCGCAGCTGGTCGAACAGGGCAAAACCGATGGCGCCGATAAGGGTACCTTGGTCGTCGTGGATCGGCAGGCGCATGACCACCAGCGGCTCGTTCGGGGTGTCGAGCATGTCCAGCAGGATCGGCCGGCCATTGGACACCACTTCACGCATCAGGCTACCTGGGATCACCGCCTCGCACGGCTGGCCGATGGCGCTGGCGGCATCGGCCAGGCCGAAGCGCCGGGCATAGCGTTCGTTCATCCAGACAATGCGCGCCTGACGGTCGACGATCACCGTGCCTTCGCTGGACTGCTCGATAATCTCGAACAGCGAGCGGATTGCCAGTTGCCGAACCTGGGGGTAGTCCTTGAGGCTGTCGCTGTCGTGCATGGGTCTAATTCCAAATCATCTGTGAGCAGGCCTGGCCTATCCCCTGGGGTCGAACGCCTCGCGCAAGGCATCGCCGATAAACACCAGCAGCGACAGGATCAGCGCCAGTGCAAAGAATGCGGTAAAGCCCAGCCACGGCGCCTCCAGATGCTGTTTGCCCTGGGTCACCAGCTCACCCAGCGAAGCGCTCCCGGCCGGCATGCCGAAACCAAGGAAGTCCAGTGCAGTCAGGGTGGTAATCGCGCCGGTCAACATGAACGGTATGTAAGTGAGCGTGGCGTTCATCGCGTTGGGCAGGATGTGCCGCAGCATCACCTGGCTGTCCGGCAAGCCCAGCGCCCGGGCCGCCTTCACGTACTCCAGGTTGCGCCCACGCAGGAATTCGGCGCGCACCACATCGACCAGGGTCAGCCAGGAAAACAGCGCCATGATCCCCAGCAGCCACCAGAAGTCCGGTTCGACAAAGCCGCTGAGGATGATCAGCAGGTACAGCACCGGCAGCCCCGACCAAACCTCCAGCAGGCGCTGGCCAAGCAAGTCGACCCAGCCGCCGTGGTAGCCCTGCAGGGCGCCGGCCGCCACGCCAATGAGTACGCTGACCACGGTCAGGGCAAAGGCGAACAGCAACGATACCCGGGTGCCATACAGCACCCGGGCCAGCACGTCGCGGCCCTGGTCGTCGGTGCCCAGCCAGTTGCTGGCGCTGGGCGGGCTGGGCGTGGGCACCTGCAGGTCGTAGTTGGGGGTATCGGCACTGAACGGGATCGGCGCGAACAGCATCCAGCCGCCCTGGTCGGCGATCAGCTGGCGCACGTACGCGCTGCGGTAGTCCGGCTGGAACGGCAGCTGGCCGCCGAACTGCTGCTCGCTGTAACGTTTGAGCGCGGGCACGTAAAGCTCGCCCTTGTAGCCGAGCAGCAACGGCTTGTCGTTGGCCACCAGCTCGGCACACAGGCTCAACAGCAGCAGGCAGGCGAACAGCCACAGCGACACCCAGCCAAGGCGGTTGCGGCGAAAGCGCTGCAGGCGACGGCGCGCGACCGGTGACAGCATCAGTGCGCCCTCGTGTCGAAGTCGATGCGCGGGTCGAGCAGGGTATACGACAGGTCGCCGACCAGGCGGATCAACAGGCCCGCCAGGGTAAAGATGAACAGCGTGCCGAACACCACCGGGTAGTCTCGCGCCACTGCCGCTTCATAGCTCATGCGGCCCAGGCCATCGAGCGAGAAGATCACCTCGATCAGCAGCGAGCCGGCGAAGAACACCGTGATCAGCGCCTGCGGCAACCCGGCCACCACCAGCAGCATGGCGTTGCGCAATACGTGGCCATACAGCACCCGGCGCTCGCTCAGGCCCTTGGCTCGGGCGGTGACCACGTATTGCCGGGAAATCTCGTCGAGGAAGGCATTCTTGGTCAGCAGGGTGAGGGTGGCGAAGCCGCCGATGACCAGCGCGCCGACCGGCAGCACCAGGTGCCAGAAGTAATCGGCGACCTGGCCCAGCAGGCTGAGTTCGTCGAAATTGTCCGAGACCAGGCCACGCACCGGGAACCAGTTGAGCGAGGTGCCGCCAGCGAACAGCACGATCAGTAGCAGGGCGAACAGGAACGAGGGCAGGGCGTAGCCGACCACGATCAGCGCGCTGCTCCAGGCATCGAAGCGGCTGCCATGGCGTACCGCCTTGCGGATGCCCAACGGGATCGAGACCAGGTAGGTGATCAGCGTGGCCCAAAAGCCCAGCGACAGGGTAACCGGCAGTTTGTCGAGGATCAGCTCGGTGACCTTGGCGCCACGGAAGAAGCTGTTGCCGAAGTCCAGCCGGGCGTATTGGCCGAGCATCAGCCACAAGCGCTCGGGGGCGCTCTTGTCGAAGCCGTACTGGCGCTTGATCTCGTCGATCAGCTTCGGGTCCAGGCCACGGCTGGCGCGGGACTCGCCATGCACCACCTCGGCCCGGGCACCAGGCGCACCGGCGCCAAGCCCTTGCAGGCGGGCCACGGCCTGTTCCACCGGGCCGCCCGGCGCCGCCTGGACGATGGCGAAATTGACCAGCAGGATCGCCAGCAGGGTCGGAATGATCAGCAACAGGCGGCGCAGGATGTAACCGGTCATGGCGAAGCCTTCAGGCGCTCGGCCATCTGCGCATTGGTCAGCGCGCTGGGGCTGACCTCCCACCAGGTGTCCAGGCCTTCGTCATAGGCCGCCTGGACCTTGGGCCGGCCGAAGCGGTTCCACCACACGGTGGAGCTGCCAGGCGGGTAGTAGTTGGGGATCCAGTAGTAGTTCCATTGCAGCACCCGGTCCAGGGCGCGGGCATGCTGCAGCATGTCGGCCTGGGTGGCAGCGCGCACCAGGCCGTCGACCAGGTGGTCCACGGCAGGGTCCTGCAACACCATCAGGTTGTTCGAGCCGGGGTCGTGGGCCGCTGCCGAGCCAAAGTAGTTGTACAGCTCGGCACCGGGCGACAGGGTGACCGGGTAGCCGGTCACGATCATGTCGTAGTCGCGGGCCATCAGGCGGTTGACGTACTGGGCCGAGTCGACGTTGCGGATGTTCAGTGTCACGCCGATCTGCGCCAGGTTGCGCTTCCACGGCAGGAGCAGGCGCTCCATGCCCGCCTGGCCGTTGAGGAAGGTGAATGCCAACGGCGTGCCCTGGCTGTCGACCAGGCGATCGCCCTGCGGGCGCCAGCCGGCCTGTTCGAGCAGGGCCAGGGCCTGCAACTGTTGCTGGCGGATGATCCCCGAGCCATCGCTGACCGGCGCGCTGAACACACGGCTGAAGACTTCGTCCGGCACCTGGCCACGCAAGGGTTCGAGCAGTTTCAACTCACCGGCATCAGGCAACTCGCGCGCAGCCAGCGGGGTGTTGGAAAACACACTCTGCTGGCGGATGTACAGGTTGCGCATCATCTGCCGGTTGCTCCATTCGAAATCCCACAGCATGCCCAGTGCCTGGCGCACCCGGCGGTCCTTGAACTGCGCTTGGTCAAGGTTGAACACGAAGCCCTGGGCAACCTGCGGCTTGGCCGGGCCCAGATGGGCACGCTGCAGGCGCCCGTCATCCAGTTGCGCGCCGGCATAGCCCAAGGTGTAGGCGGTGGCGGAGAACTCGCGGTTATAGTCGTAGCCGCCGCCCTTGAGCACCTGCCGCGCCACTTCGGTGTCGCCGAAGTACTCGATGCGCAGCTTGTCGAAATTGTAGCGGCCACGGCTGGCCGGCAGGTCCCGTGCCCACCAGTTCGGGTCACGCTCGAAGGTGATGCTGCGGCCGTTGTCGATGCGGCCGATACGGTACGGCCCGCTGCCGACCGGCTTGTCGAAGCCGGCGCCATTGGCGAAATCGCGCTGCTGCCAGTCGTGCTCGGGCAGCACTGGCAGGCTGGCGAGGTCCAGCGCCAGGGTACGGCCATGCCCGGGTTTGAAGTCGAAACGCACCCGCCGCGGGCTCTCCACTGCCACCCCGGCAACGTCGGCGAACTGGGTGCGGTACCTGAGGCTGCCCTTGCTCATCAGCAGCTCGAAGGTGAAGCGTACGTCTTCGGCGCGCACCGGCTTGCCATCGGCGAAGGTGGCGCGTGGGTCGATGTCGAAACGCAGCCAGGCGTCATCCGGGCCGCGCTCCATGTGCCGGGCAATCAGGCCATAGACGGTATAGGGCTCATCGAACGAACGCATGGCCAGTGGCGCGTACAGCAGGCCATCGACCTCGCTGACGCCGATGCCTTTGTCGATGTACGGCAGGATATGGTCGAACTGGCCGATCTCGATGGCCGAACGGCGCAGGATGCCACCCTTGGGAGCGTCGGGGTTGACGTAGTCGAAGTGCTGGAAGCTGGCGTTGTAACGGGGCGCTTCGCCGTAGACGGTGAGGGCGTGGGTGGGGGCGGCGTGGGCTTCGAAGGCAAGGCAAAGCAGAAACACACAATATAACCCCTGCAAGAGCGGGTTTGCCCACGAATGCGGCCATGCAGGCAACCAGGTTGCCTGCGCTGACGCGTTCGCGGATGAACCCGCTCCCACAGGGACCTTCACCGGCGCTAAGGACTCAGTCCTGGCGGCTGGTCACTTCCAGCAGGTGGTAGCCGAACTGGGTCTTCACCGGACCTTGCACGGTATTGACCGGGGCGCTGAACACCACGGTGTCGAACTCCTTGACCATCTGGCCCGGGCCGAACGAGCCCAGGTCGCCGCCCTGGCGGCTGGACGGGCAGGTGGAGTTGGCCTTGGCGATTTCAGCGAAGTCGGCACCCGCTTCGATCTGGGCTTTCAGTTCGTTGCATTTCTCTTCGCTGCTGACCAGGATGTGGCGGGCGGTTGCACGGGCCATGGGTACTGCTCCTTGGGGTAAAAGAGGCAAGCCTAGCGCACTTGCCCGGGGTATGTCTCGCCAGCCTTGCACGCGGCCTGGCGGAGTTTTTCCGCCGCCTGGCACAACAGGGTTTCGGTCGATGCCCAGCCCAGGCAGCCGTCGGTGATCGACACACCGTATTTGAGTGGGCCCTTGCCCAGCGCCTGGCAGCCATCGAACAGGTGGCCCTCGATCATTACCCCGACGATCGAGCGGTCGCCGGCCAGGCGCTGCGCCAGCACGTCGCCGAACACGGCAGGTTGGCGCGCCGGGTCCTTGCCGCTGTTGGCGTGGCTGCAATCGACCACGATGCGCGCCTGCAGCCCGGCCTTGGCCAGCGCCTGGCGAGCCATGGCGATGCTCTCGGCATCGTGGTTGGGGCCCTTGTGGCCGCCTCGCAGCACCAGGTGGGTATCCGGGTTGCCCAAGGTCTCGATGATGGCCGGGTAGCCCTGCGCATCCATGCCGAAGTGGCGGTGCGGGTGGGCGGCGCTGCGCATGGCGTCGCTGGCGATGGCGATGCCGCCGTCGGTGCCGTTCTTGAAGCCTACCGGCAGCTCCAAGCCACTGACCATTTCGCGGTGGATCTGCGATTCGGTGGTCCGCGCGCCAATCGCGGCCCAGGCCAGCAAGTCATCGAAATAGCCGGCGGCCATCGGTTGCAACAGCTCGGTGGCAATCGGCAGGCCGCGTTCGAGCATGTTCAGCATCAGCCCGCGGGACAGGGCGATGCCTGCATGCATGTCGTCGCTGCCGTCGAGGTGCGGGTCATAGGCCAGGCCTTTCCAGCCGACCGTGGTACGCGGTTTTTCGACATAGGCGCGCATGACCAGCAGCAGCTGGTCGCCCACTTCGCGATTGAGGGCGGCCAGGCGGTCGGCGTATTCCAGGGCCGAGCGCGGGTCATGGATCGAGCATGGGCCGACGATTACCAGCAGGCGCTGGTCGTGACCGTCGAGGATGTCGCGGATGGCCTGGCGCTGGGCATGGACTTGCTGGGCCAGTTCGCTCGGCAGCGGCATTTGCTGCTTGAGCAGGTGCGGGCTGGGCAGACGCTGGCTGACGGTGGTGTTGGCCGCTTGCGGCTGGGTCAGGGGCAGGGCGAGGCTGGAAGCTTGCATGGCGTTTTTTCCCTGGGCGGACGGCGGGTCGTGGCCCGCGCTGTCGCCCTATCGAGGTGTTCGACAGATCGTTGAATTGCTATTGGCTGCTGCATTGCCACCTGTGGAAGACCGAACGGAGGCGGCAGGCTGGCCCGAACGGGATTGGCTAAATCGCCAGGCGTAGCTGTTGGCGGAGTAATAAGTGACGTAGTTCATGAATCGGTCCTCAATGTGCATCGGTGTTGGGCAAAGGCCTGAAAAACAAAACCCCCGGTCGGGAGGCCGACCGGGGGTTGAGTATTCTCGTGTTCGGCGGCCCCTCGAAGGTGGGCGCCGTGTGGGTATCGGCGCCTAGTGGCTAAACCAATACCCGAAGTAATAGCTGGCAGGTGCCACGCAGCCGGCAACGGCCAGCACTGGGCGCAGCTGGCGACCGGTGTGGTTGGCGTGGTTGCGGATGTGTTTCGGCATGTTGCTCTCCAGTGAATGAGCCCGAGCTTACTTCAGTTCGGCCAGGCCATTCAATGAGTAAATGCTATCGCGGCGATCATGTGTTCTTGTACTGCCTGGTTCAATGCCCGTAGCGCCCGACCAGGCTCTGCGCGCCCAGGGCATGGCCTTGCAGCAATTGCAGCAGGCCGGTGCGGTCCAGGCCTTCGGGCAAGGTGCCTGGCGGCAGGTCGGTGGCGATCAGGGTCAACACATAGTGGTGCGGGTTGTCGCCGGCAGGTGGGCAGGGGCCACGGTAGCTGAGCGTGCCCCGCGAATTGCGCCCCACCGTCACGCGTTGCCCGGTGAGGCCGGCGGCGCCTTCCTTCAATCCATCCTGGGCCGGGTCGATGTTGTAGACCAGCCAATGGACCACACCGAGGCCCTTGCCGCCGTCCGGGTCGAACAGGACCAAGGCCAGCGACTGCGTGCCTGCGGGCAGGTTGTCCCAGCTCAGTTGCGGGCTGCGCTCTTCACCCGCGCCGCAGGCCGGGTCCAGGCCAACCTGCGGCAAGGCGATTATGCCGCCGTCGGTAAACGATGAGGAACTGATCGACAGCGCGCCTTGGCTAGCCGCGACAGCCAGGGGACTACACGCTAGCAGGGCAGCCAGCAGCCAGGGTGTGAGGTGCATGGCGAATCCTCGCTGGGGCATTTCGGCGCAGTGTAGCCCAGCGCTGCCTCAACGGCTGTCCTGGTCCTCGGCATTGCCGCCGGTATGGCCCGCGCCGGAGCCCGTGGCTTCACCGGTGCTGTTGGAGCCGCCAGCGGCACCGTCGGCGGCATCGCTGTTGCTGCCGGTGTCGCTGCTGTCGTTGTCCGTGCTGCTGCCTGGGCTGTTGACGCTGCTGCCTTCACCGGCGGTCTTGCCACCGTTCTGGTCAGCTTGCGGGCGGGTGTCGGTAGTGGTGCTCTCGCCAGCCGCGAGGCTGGTACCGGTCAGCGTGGCCAGGGCCAGGGCGAGGGACAGCGAAAGGGGACGAATGCGGATCATGGCAACACTCCTGGGCAGATGATCTGTCATTCGTTTGGCCGGGGTCGCGAGGCGCGGTGCCTTTGGCGCGACGAGTGGTAGCTATGTAGCGCCTGTGAGATCGAGCGCCGCGCGGGCGGCGCTCGATCTCACAGGCAGCGAAGATCTCCCAAAGCAGGACAGTCCTCTAAACGTTTCCAGCGACGGTCTCCGGGGCTGCGTAGCAGCCCCTACGTTCAGTGGCTTGCGCTGCTGCCGCTGGGCACAGGCTCGGTGGGTGCCAGCGGTGGGTGCTCCTGCGCTGCATGCATCAGGTCTTCAGTCACCCGCAACTCGGCACCGGTCGGCGAGAAGGTGGTCGAAGCGGTGAACGGCGCCGGGTGCTCTGCCGCCGGGCGCTTGCCACGGCGCCACATGAAGAAGCACACCATGGCCAGGTTGACCACGGCGAACGCCCAGAACAGGCCGGGCTCGCCGAATTCGGTCATCATTGGCGAGATCGCCACCGGCGCCATGGCCGACCCCAGCGAGTTGATCAGCAACAGGCCCTGGATCATCGGCACCAGCGCATCGGACGGCGCCCGGTCGGCCGCGTGGCTGACCGCCACCGGGTACAGGGTGAACACGCCGCCACCCAGCAGGAACATCATGGCCGGCAGCAGGACCGAGTCCGATGGCAGGAACACCGTCAGCAGCGACAGCAGCATGCACAGCGCTGCCAGGGCGATCAGGACATCCTGGCGGTCCTTGCGGTCGGACCAGCGCCCGACCGGATATTGCAGCAGCATGGCCCCGAGGATTACCCAGGCCATCATGTTGCCGACTTCGCCTACATCCAGGCCGATGCGTTGCAGGTACAGCGGCAGCAGGGTGTAGATGGCGGCAATGGCCACACCCGAACCAAAGCAGCCGACCAGGCCCGACGGTGCCACGCCCAGCAACTGCCGCGGCTTGAGCGGTTCGACCTGGTCCAGCAGGGGCGACACCCGTGGCAGGATCACGATCGGCAACACCGACAGCGCAGCCAGCACGCCGGCGAGCATGAACGGCGCGGTGTCACCCAGGTGGGTGATTTCGCCCAGGCCGGCCTGGGCGATCACCCCGGCACCGTAGAATGCGATCATGTACAGCGCCAGCAGACGGCCACGGATCTTGGCGTCACCGGCCAGCAACAACCAGCTCTCGATCACCAGGAACACGCCCACCGCCGCCCAGCCGTTGACCAGGCGCAGCAGCGACCACCAGGTGACTTCGTAGAACAAGCCTTGCAGCAGGATGGTCGCCGCGATCAGCGCGGCGAAGCTGGTGTAGGCGCGGATATGGCCGATACGCAGGATCAGCCGGTCGTTGAAGATGGCACCCAGGGTCAGGCCGATGAAGTAGGTCGACGAGACCACCCCGATGGTGGTGGCCGATTCGCCGGCAGCGCCCAGGCGCAGGGTGGTAAGGGAAGACATGAAGCCGTTGCCCAGGGCAATGATGAACAGCCCGAGCAGGGGCGCCAGCGCCATGGCCAGCAAACGCGGAGACATAGGTACCTCGAGTGGGGGCGGCCCGCCACGGCGACGGGCGAAAAGGACGCGCGATTCTAAGGGCTTGGGCGGTTTTGCCCAAGGGGGCCAGGCATGCGACGAGACGCCGCAGTCTGCGGCATAATGCGGCCCCATCCCCAAGGAAGGCAGGCCCCATGTTCGCCTCACTGTTCGCAGTCCTGGCCCCGGTGTTCATTGTTGCCGGTATCGGCTATGCCTGGGCCCGCAAGGGCCTGGACTACCCCACTGAATTCATCGCCCGGGTGGTGATGACCATCGGCACCCCGTCGTTGGTGTTGTCCACCCTCAGCCGTAGCGAACTGCAGCCGCAAGCCTTCGCCAGCATGGCCACGGCCTGCCTGCTGTGCACCCTGGGCATGGCCCTGGCCGGCTGGCTGGTATGCCGCGCCACCGGCCGACACTGGCGGGTGCTGTTGCCGGCGTTCATGTTCCCCAACACCGGCAACATGGGCCTGCCCATCAGCCTGTATGCCTTCGGCGAGCATGGCCTGGCCCTGGCCGTGGCGTTTTTTCTGACCCTGTCGATCGTGCAGTTCACCCTGGGCATGGCCATTTCCGGGACTGCCGCGTCGTTCAAGGCGTTGCTGCGCAACCCCATCGTGATCAGCCTGGCCGGCGCCATGCCGGTCATCTTTCTCGACTTCGAACTGCCGCGCTGGCTGGCCAATACCGTCAACCTGCTGGGCGGCATGACCATCCCGCTGATGTTGCTGACCCTGGGTGTGTCGCTGGCCAGCATCCGCCTGCGCCAGGTTGGCAGCGGCATGCTGCTGGGCGGCCTGCGCATCGGCCTGGGCGCCGCGGTGGGCTGGGCGGTGGGCGTGGCGTTGGCCATGGACAGCCTGGAACGCGCGGTACTGATGGTGCAATCGGCGATGCCTGTGGCGGTGTTCAATTACCTGATGGCGGTGCGTGCCAAGCGTGAGCCAGAGCAGGTGGCAAACCTGGTGATGTGCTCGACCGTGCTGTCGTTTGCCTGGTTGCCGGTGGTGCTGGCCTGGTGGATGTAGGCCGGCACCGGCCGCTGCGCGGGCCTGCTTGCGCAGCGCCCGGTGCAAGGTTTACAGGGCTTTGGCAAGAAACGGCGCGGTCCGGCTTTGCCTGCACTGCGCCACCCTTTGCGGTGTCCCGCTGACCACCACCTGGCCCCCGGCGTCCCCGGCTCCCGGCCCGATGTCGATCACCCAGTCACTTTGCGCCACCACGCGCATGTCATGTTCCACCACTACCACGCTGTGCCCGCCATCAACCAGACGGTTCAGTTGTACCAGCAGCCGGTCGATGTCCTGTGGGTGCAAACCGTTGGTGGGCTCGTCCAGCACATACAGTGTCGCGCCACGGGCCATGCGTTGCAGCTCGGTGGCCAGCTTGATGCGCTGCGCCTCGCCGCCGGACAGTTCGGTGGCTGGCTGGCCCAGGCGCAGGTAGCCCAGGCCGATGTCCTGCAGCACCTGCAGGCAACGCCGTGCCGGTGGTTGTTCGGCGAACACCTGCAAGGCCTGGTCGACGGTCAGCTGCAGTACCTGGGCGATGTTCATGCCTTGCCAGGTCACGCCCAGGGTCTCGGGGTTGTAGCGGGCACCCTGGCAGGTCGGGCAGGGCGCGTAGACACTGGGCATGAACAGCAATTCGACACTGACGAAGCCTTCGCCCTCGCAGTTGGCGCAACGGCCCTTGGCCACGTTGAAGGAAAAGCGCCCGGCATCGAAACCTTGGGCCCTGGCCTGCTCGGTGGCAGCGAACAGCTTGCGCACCGCGTCGAACAGGCCGGTATAGGTGGCCAGGTTGGAGCGAGGCGTGCGGCCGATCGGCTTCTGGTCGACCTGAACCAGGCGCTTGATGCTGCCAAGCCCGGCGCTCACCTGGCCGCTACTGGCCTGTTCGGGGGCGTCTTCCAGGCTCTGCTCCTCGGGCTCGTTGCGCGTCTCGGCATGGCCCAGGTGGGCACCCACCAGTTCCAGCAGGGCGTGGCTGACCAGGCTGGACTTGCCCGAGCCGGAAATGCCGGTGACGGCAGTGAAACAGCCCAACGGGAATGCGGCGCTGAGGTTGTGCAGGTTATTGCGGGTGATGCCTTCGAGCTTCAGCCAGTCGCGGGCCTGGCGTGACGCGCGCGTGGTTTGCGCCGATGGGTTGAACAGGTAGCGGCGGGTACAGGATTGTTCGACCCGGGCCAGGCCTGCGGGCGGCCCGCTGTAGAGAATGGTACCGCCATGCTCGCCGGCGGCCGGCCCCACATCCACCAGCCAGTCGGCACGGCGCATGGTGTCCAGGTCGTGCTCCACCACATACACCGAGTTGCCGGCCTGCTTCAGGCGCTGCAACGCGGCGAACAGGGCTTCGCTGTCGGCCGGGTGCAGGCCGGCGGATGGCTCATCGAGCACGTAGACGACGCCGAACAGCTGCGAATTCAACTGGGTCGCCAGGCGCAGGCGCTGCAGCTCGCCGGAAGACAGGCTTGGGGTACTGCGTTCGAGGGCCAGGTAGCCCAGGCCCAGCTCCAGCAGGGTGTCGATGCGTTCGAGCAGTTCGTGGGCGATACGTTGGGCGGCCAGACGTTTTTCCAGGCTCGGCGCGTCGTGCTGTTGCGCCAGGTAGTCTGCCGCTGCCACCTTGCGCAACAGCTCGGCCAGCGCCTGCAGCGGAAGCTGCGATAGCTCGGCGATGTCCAGGCCGGCGAAGGTCACCTGCAGCGCCTCGCGCTTCAGGCGCTTGCCCTGGCACAGCGGGCAGGGGCTGGGGCGCATGAAGCGGGCCACGCGCTTGCGCATCTGTGCGCTCTGCGAGTGCATGAAGGTGTGCAGCACATAGCGCCGTGCGCCCATGAACGTGCCCTGGTAGCTGGGTTCCTGCTTGCGCTTGAGCGCCGCGCGGGTCTGGGCCGGGGTCAGGCCGGCATACACGGGCGCGGTGGGGGTTTCCTCGGTGAACAGGATCCAGTCACGCTGCGCCTGCGGCAGGTCGCGCCAGGGGACGTCGACGTCATAGCCCAGGGTCACCAGGATGTCGCGCAGGTTCTGCCCTTGCCAGGCCATAGGCCACGCCGCCACCGCACGCTCGCGGATGGTCAGCGACGGGTCGGGGACCATGCTCGCTTCGCTCACCTCGTAGACCCGGCCCATGCCGTGGCATTGCGCGCAGGCGCCCTGGGGCGTGTTCGGCGAAAAATCTTCGGCATACAGCATGGCCTGGCCAGCCGGGTAGTGGCCGGCGCGGGAATAGAGCATGCGGATCGAACTGGACAGGGTGGTCACGCTGCCCACCGAGGAACGCGCACTTGGCGTGCCGCGTTGCTGCTGCAAGGCCACTGCTGGCGGCAGCCCTTCGATGGCATCCACGTCCGGCACCCCCACCTGGTCGATCAGGCGGCGTGCGTAGGGCGCCACCGATTCGAAATAGCGGCGCTGCGCCTCGGCGTACAGGGTCGAGAAGGCCAGCGAGGACTTGCCCGAACCGGATACGCCGGTAAACACCACCAGCGCGTCGCGGGGGATATCGACATCGATATTCTTGAGGTTGTGCTCGCGGGCGCCACGGACACGGATGAAACCGGTGGGGGTGGTTGGCTGTGGCGGCATCGGGGCAGTCCTCGGCGGTTGGGAGCGCTCACGGTAACAGTTTCCCAATCGGTTCCGCAGCGTGGAACCACATTCAATTGTGCTCCCGCCTCACTCGCGCAAACCTGTCGTCCAGCACGACCTGCCTCGACCGTCGTGACCCCAAGGCGAACAACAAGAACGGGAAACCACCCGCGCAAGGAGACTCTACATGTCCCGACATCAGCACATCCTGGCCTGGCTGAACGATGTGGCCAGCGACCTTCAGGCAATCCGTCACGATATCCACGCCCACCCGGAACTGGGCTTCGAAGAAAACCGCACCGCGGCGCTGGTCGCCCGGTTGCTCGAGGCCTGGGGTTATGAGGTGCACACCGGCATCGGCAAGACCGGCGTGGTCGGCGTGCTGCGCCATGGCAGCAGCCCCCGCCGCCTGGGCCTGCGCGCCGACATGGACGCGCTGCCCATCGACGAGGCCAGCGGCGCCGTCTACAGCAGCCAGCACCAGGGCTGCATGCATGCCTGCGGCCATGACGGGCATACCACCATGCTGCTGGGCGCCGCGCGCTACCTGGCGGCGACCCGGCAGTTCGACGGCACGCTGACGCTGATCTTCCAGCCGGCCGAGGAGGGCCAGGGCGGCGCCGAGGCGATGCTGGCCGATGGTTTGCTGGAGCGCTTCCCTTGCGATGCACTGTTCGGCATGCACAACATGCCCGGGCTGCCAGCCGGGCACCTGGGTTTTCGCGAAGGGCCGATGATGGCCTCGCAAGACCTGCTCACGGTGACCTTGGACGGGGTTGGTGGCCATGGCTCGATGCCGCACCTGACCGTCGACCCGCTGGTGGCGGCGGCCAGTGTGGTAATGGCACTGCAAACCGTGGTGGCGCGCAATATCGATGCGCAGGAGGCGGCCGTGGTTACCGTCGGCGCCTTGCAGGCCGGCGAAGCGGCCAACGTGATCCCGCAACAGGCGCTGCTGCGCCTGAGCCTGCGCGCGCTGAACGCCGAGGTACGGGCGCAGACCCTGGAGCGGGTGCAGGCCATTATCGTCCGCCAGGCCGAGAGCTTTGGCTGCCGCGCCACCATCGAACACCGCCCGGCCTACCCGGTGCTGGTCAACCATGCTGCGGAAAATGCCTTTGCCACCCAGGTCGGGGTGGAGTTGCTGGGTGCCGAGGCCGTGGATGGCAACACCCGCAAGCTGATGGGCAGTGAAGACTTCGCCTGGATGCTGCAACGCTGCCCGGGCGCCTACCTGTTCATCGGCAATGGCGTAGCGCGGCCGATGGTGCACAACCCGGCCTATGACTTCAACGACGACATCCTGCTGACCGGTGCCGCCTACTGGGGCGCGCTGGCAGAGCGCTGGCTCGCGCCCGCCTGAGCGTTGCTTTTGAGACTGCCGCTGGAACCCGGCCGCGCCTGCGCCGGGCGATCACCCAATCCTTGTGTGGAGTGTTTCCTATGCAGACTTCGAACATCGGCGTATCGCGTACCCGGCAAGTGGTCGCCGCCGTCATCGGCAATGCCCTGGAGTGGTATGACTTTATCGTGTACGGCTTTCTCGCCAGCATCATCGCCCGCCAGTTCTTCCCCTCCGACGACGAATACGCATCGCTGCTGATGGCCCTGGCCACCTTCGGCGTCGGCTTCTTCATGCGCCCGGTGGGTGGCGTGCTGCTGGGCATGTACGCCGACCGCAAGGGCCGCAAGGCGGCCATGCAGATGATCATCCGGTTGATGACGGTGTCGATCGCGATGATTGCCTTTGCCCCGGACTACCTGGCCATCGGCATGGCTGCGCCAATGCTGATCGTGGTGGCGCGCATGCTGCAGGGCTTCGCCACCGGCGGCGAGTACGCCAGTGCCACGGCATTCCTGGTGGAGAGCGCGCCGGCCCACCGCAAGGGCCTGTATGGCTCGTGGCAGTTGGTGGGGCAGTGCCTGGCGGTGTTTTCCGGCGCGGCGATGGTGGCCCTGGTCACCCACCTGTGCACGCCGCAGGCACTGGACAGCTGGGGCTGGCGTATCCCGTTCGTGCTCGGCCTGCTGATCGGCCCGGTGGGGCTGTGGATCCGCAAGCACATGGCGGAGCCCGAGGAGTTCGTCGTGGCGCGCCGCCAGGCCAAGGGCCAGTCGCCCAGCCTGTGGCAGGTGCTGCGCGAACACCGACGCAGCCTGCTGGTGTCGATGGGCCTGGCCTGTGGCGCGACGGTGTCGTTCTACGTGGTGCTGGTGAACATGCCGACCTTCGCCTACAAGAGCCTCGGGCTGCCGCTGGACCAGGTGCTGCTGGTGCAGATGCTCGCCGTGGGGCTGATGACCGTGGTGATTCCGCTGTCCGGGGCGTTGTCGGACCGGCTGGGGCGGCGGCCGGTGCTGATGGCCTTTACCCTGGCATTCTTCGTCATGGTCTACCCATTGTATGTGTGGGTGGCCGCGGCACCGTCGCTGGAACGTTTGCTGGTGATGCAATTGCTGCTGTGTACCGCCATCGGTGGTTTCTTCGGCCCGGCGCCCACGGCGCTGGCCGAGCAGTTCCCGGTCGAGGTGCGTTCCACCGGTGTGTCGGTGGCCTATAACGTGGCGGTGATGGTGTTTGGCGGCTTTGCCCCATTGATCGTCACCTGGTTGAGCAAGGCGCTCGGCACGCCAGTGGCGCCCGCCTTCTACGTTTTGTTTGCCTGCCTGCTGACACTGCTGGGCACCTATTGCCTGAAGGAAGCGCCACGCACGCTCAAACCTGCTGCCTTGAACCTGGGAGTGAAACCGTGATGCCGCTTGCCATCGACCCAATCGTTGCCCTTGACGCCGAGGCACTGTCCCAGGCCATCCATGCTCGCCAGGTGTCGTGCCGGGAGGTGATGCAGGCCTACCTGGTGCATATCGAACGTTTCAACCCGCAGGTCAATGCGCTGGTGTCGCTGCGCCCGGCCGAGGTGCTGCTGGCCGAGGCCGACGAGCGTGATCGCGAGCTGGCCGCTGGCCATTCGCGCGGCTGGATGCATGGCATGCCCCAGGCGATCAAGGACCTGGCCGCCACTGCGGGGCTGCGCACCACGCTGGGCTCGCCGCTGTTTGCCGAGCAGGTGCCCGGGCAGGACGCGATCAGCGTGGCGCGGGTACGGGCCAGCGGCGCGCTGATTGTCGGCAAGAGCAACGTGCCCGAGTTCGGCCTCGGCTCGCAGACCTACAACCGCCTGTTCGGCACCACCACCAACGCCTACGACCCGGCCCTGGTGGCCGGTGGCAGCAGCGGCGGTGCGGCAGCGGCGCTGGCCATGCGCCTGCTGCCGGTCGCCGACGGCAGTGACATGATGGGCTCGCTGCGCAACCCGGCGGCGTTCAACAACGTGTATGGCCTGCGCCCGTCGCAAGGCCGGGTGCCCCATGGACCGGCGCCGGAACTGTTCCTGCAGCAGCTGGCCACCGAGGGGCCGATGGGGCGTAGCGTGGTGGATGTGGCCCGGCTGTTGTCGGTGCAGGCAGGCTTTGACGCGCGCGCGCCATTGTCGCTGAGCCAGGGTCGGTATGATTTTGCTGCGGGCTTGCAGCGTGATTTTCGTGGTGTGCGGCTCGGCTGGCTGGGCGACTACGAGGGCTACCTG
The DNA here is from genome assembly GCF_916618955.1 of Pseudomonas sp. Marseille-Q3773. NCBI lineage: Bacteria > Pseudomonadati > Pseudomonadota > Gammaproteobacteria > Pseudomonadales > Pseudomonadaceae > Pseudomonas > Pseudomonas sp. Marseille-Q3773. The sequence continues at coordinate 1,828,001 of NZ_OU745390.1, read as the reverse complement.
GCGATGGACGCCGGGGTGCTGAACCTGTGTGAAGCGGCACTGGCGGACTTCACTGAACTGGGGTGCCGGGTCGAAGCCTGCCAGCCGGCGTTCGACCTGGCGCAATTGTGGCAATGCTGGCTGACCCATCGCCACTTCCTGGTGCACGGCAACCTGGCGGCGGCCTATGCCGACCCGGCCACGCGCGCCCTGCTCAAGCCCGAGGCGCAGTGGGAAGTGGAGGGCGGCCTGCAGCTGAGCGCAGCGGCGCTGTACCAGGCTTCGCTGGACCGCAGCGCCTGGTACCGCGCGCTGGCCAAGCTGTTCGAGCGTTACGATTTCCTGCTGTTGCCAACGGCCCAGGTGTTCCCTTTCGATGCACGGCAGCGGTGGCCGACGCTGGTCGGCGGGCGGGCGATGGACACCTATCACCGCTGGATGGAAGTGGTGATCGGGCCAACCCTGGCCGGTTTGCCGAGCATCAGCGTGCCGGTCGGTTTCAATGCCGCCGGGCTGCCCATGGGCCTGCAGATCATCGGCCCGGCCCAGGCCGACCATGCGCTGCTGCAGCTGGCCTACGCCCACGAACAGCTCACCCGCTGGGTCGAGCGACGCCCACCTCAGCGCCTGCAAATGCCATGAAACCGCTGCGCAGGCGCGGATCTTGCTGGCTATCCTGAGCATCCAGCTACAGGGAGGTCATTCCAATGGGAATCACGGCAGATACGGGCGGTGTGCGTTCGGTGGAAAGGGCGCTGGCCATCGTCGACCTGCTGGGCGAACACCAGGCACTGGGCCTGGAAGAACTGCACTACCTGACGGCGCTGCCCAAGGCCACGGTATCGCGCATGCTGGCCACCCTGCAGGAGCAGGGCTGGGTCTACCGTGGCCTCAGCGACCGGCGTTACCGCCTGAGCGCCCGGCGCCTGTTCGGCGACCGCCAGTTGCGCTTCAAGCGGCGCCTGGTGGAAAGCGCCGCGCCCATGCTGCTGGAGCTGAGCGAGCGCACCGGGCTGGTCGCCGACCTGTCGTGCTTCGACGGTGAGCGCCTGGAAGTGATGGAGAGTGCTGTTCCCCAGGTATTGCGCAAGCGCTACCCGCACACCTGCCAGATCGTCGGCCACCATGCCAGCCTGTTTCACTCGGCGATGGGCCGGGCATGCCTGGGCGAGTTGGCAGAGGCTGAAGTACAGCGCCTGGCGGCCCACGAGCGGCTAGGCGACGAGGCGCTGCTGCGGGATATTGAGGAAGAGGCGAACAAAGGGTTTGGCCAACGAACCGAAGGGCACTGGGAATACCCGGTGCGCTTGCCGTTCCTGATCCGTGCGATTGCCTTGCCGGTGCATGCCGAAGGGCGCCTGGCCGGCAGCATCGCCTTGCACTGGCCATTGGACCAGGCACCGGTGGAGCGGGTGTCGAGCCTGCATCTGGGCAGCCTGGCGACAACGGTGGGCGAAGTGCAGCGGGCCTTGGCGGTTTGAAGCCGGGTCAACGCTCCAGGCTGTACATCCGGCATTCCGCCAACAGCGCCAGCAGGTTCGGCTCGCGCTCGCGCGCCTTCAGAAACACCACACCGATATGCTGCTGCACGCGATACTGCGGCTTCAGGGCGATCAACCTGACCCGGTTTTCGTACACCGCCGCAATGCGTCCGGGCAGCAGGGCAAAGCCCACGCCCGAGCTGACCATGCTCAGCAGGGTGAAGATGTCGTTCACCTGCATGGCCACCTTGGGCTCGAAGCCGGCCTGCTGGAACACCCGTGCGCCATCGCGGTGGGTGGCGAAGCCTTGGGTCAGGGTGATGAAGGTGGAGTCGGCCAGGTCGGCCAGGTCCACCTCGGCCTGCCCGGCGAAAGGCGAGTCGGTGGGGACGGCGAGGAAGATGTCGTCTGAAAACAGCGGCAACTGTGCGCAGGCCGGGTCGGTGACGCTTTCGTCGAGCGAAACGAGAATGGCCTCCAACTCATGGTTCTTCAGGCGTTGCAGCAGGTCGACGTTGGAGCCCAGGGTCAGGTCGATATTGAGTTCGCTGCGGCGCAGCTTCAGGCCCATGACCAGCTTGGGCACGGTTTTCACCGTCAGCGAGTAGAGTGCCCCCAGGCGGAAGCGCTCGGCATAGAAACCGGCAGCCTCACGCGTCTGGCGCACCATCTGCTCGGCGTCCTGGATCAACTGGCGGGCTTTCTTTTCCAGTACATAGGCGCTTTCCAGCGGGATCAACTGGCGACCTTCGTGCTTGAACAGCGGGCAGCGCAGCGCGCTTTCCAGCGAATGGATGGCGCGGTGCACGCTGACGGCGCTGGTCGCCAGCTCGGCCGCGGCGCGGCCAAGGTTGCCGGTGCGCATGAAGGCGAGGAAGGTTTCCAGCTTCTTGAGGGTCAGTTCTTCGTCGATGAGCATGAGTGACCGCGTCAGGTCATTGCCTGGCCTTGATCAACGCCCACAACGCCGGGTCGTTGAAGTCGTCAATGACCAACCCGGCCCCCGCTGCCAGCAACCGCTCTGGCGTCTGGGTCGTGGCCACGCCTACGGTGAAGATCCCTGCACCACTCGCCGCCGCCACCCCTGGCAGCGAGTCCTCGAAGGCCAGGGCCTGCCCGGCCTCGGCCCCCAAGCGCTGCAGCCCGGTCAGGTAGGGCAGCGGGTCGGGCTTGGGCCGCGCCAGTTCCTCGGCCACCAGCACGTGCTCGAAATGCCGGCCCAGGCCCATGGCGCCCAGCATGTGTTCGGCATTGAGCCGCGGTGCGTTGGTCACCACGCACAGTCCCAGCGCATGCGCGCGGGCATGTTCCAGCAGGCGCAGCAGGCCGGGCATCGGCTCCAGGCTGGGCGACAGGTCGCGGAACAGCGCCTCCTTGCGCTCGGCCAGTGCCCGGCATTGCTCGGCACTGGCGCCGACAAACAGCTCGGCGAACAGCTCGCCATTGGCGCGGCCGCTGACCTGGGCCGCGAACTGTGCCTGGCTCAGTTCGCGGCCGTCGTGCTCGTGCAGCAGCTGGCGAAACGCCTGCAGGTGCAGGGTGTCGGTGTCGGTGAGGGTTCCGTCGAGGTCGAACAGCAGGGCAGTCAGCATTGGATATCCAGATAAAAAACCACGCGCCTGGGCATGATAGCGAAAGCTGACGACGAAGGGGGCTGTTCAGCGTGCTCCGAAAAGAGTACAAATGTGCTCCATGGATACTCTGACCCCCAAACGCCGCGCGATCTTCGACTTCATCCGCGAGCGCATCGCCGACCACGGCCAGCCACCGAGCCTGGCCGATATCGCCACGCGCTTCGGCTTTGCCTCGCGCAGCGTCGCCCGCAAGCACATCACCGCCCTGTGCCAGGCCGGCTACATCGATGTCACGCCGAACCAGGCGCGCGGCATCCGCCTGGCCGAACCGCTGCGCCGGCCGGAAATCCTCGAAGTACCGGTGCTGGGCCAGGTGGCGGCAGGCGCCCCCATCGGCCCGGACCTCGACATCCACGAGCAGTTGCTGCTCGACCCCAGCCTGTTCCGCCGTACCCCCGACTACCTGCTGAAGGTGCGTGGCGACTCGATGATCGACGACGGCATCTTCGACGGCGACCTGGTCGGCATCCTGCAGCAGGCCGATGCTCGCGACGGGCAGATCGTGGTCGCGCGCCTGGACGGTGAAGTGACCATCAAGCGCCTGCAGCGCCATGGCCGCGGTTACCGGCTGTTGCCGCGCAACCCGGCTTATGCGCCCATCGATGTGCGGCCTGAACAGGAGTTCTTCATCGAAGGCGTATTCTGCGGCTTGCTGAGGCGTGACTGATGGGCGCGGTGGTCGATCTCGACCGGCTGCTCGACCAGCGCCGGGTATGGCGCGGCCGGCAGGCCCAGGCGCGGCCACAGGGGCTGCAGCCCACCGGCCATGCCGCCCTCGACGGACGCCTGCCGGAAGGTGGTTGGCCGGCAGCGGCCCTCAGCGAACTGTTGCTGGCCAGCCCCGGCTGTGGCGAATTGCAATTGCTGTGGCCAACGCTGGCGCGCCTGAGTGCTGATGCTGGCCGGGTGGTGCTGGTGGCTCCGCCCTTCATTCCTTACGCCCCGGCCTGGCAGGCTGCCGGGGTGGACCTGCGCTGGCTGGTGCAGGTGGACGCCGAACCTGCCGATGCCTTGTGGGCGGCCGAACAGTGCCTGCGCTCCGGCAGTTGTGCGGCGGTGCTGTGCTGGCCGGAACGTGCCGATGACCGCGCCCTGCGGCGCTTGCAGGTGGCCGCCGAAACCGGCCAGGCACTGGCCTTTGCCTGCCGGCCGCAACAGGCAGCGCACAACCCTTCACCCGCCGCGCTGCGCATTGCCGTCGACACCCGCCCGGCGCAGTGGCGTGTGCTGAAAAGCCGGGGCGGCATGCCACCGGCGCTGCCCATCGCCTGCCCGGGGCGGGGCTGATGCACCATGCTCTGGGCCTGCATCCTGTTTCCGCAACTGGCGCTGGATACGGTCCTGCGTGAGCGTGACGACCCCGACACCCCCTTGGTCCTGCTTGACGGACCGGCCCAACGCCGGGTGCTGCAGGCGGTCAACCCGGCTGCGGCCGCACTCGGCTTGCGTGCCGGGCAAACCCTGACCGCCGCACGCGCCCTGGCCGAGGGTTTCAGTTGTGTCGAAGCCGACCCCAGGCGCATCGACCAGGTGCAGCAGTTGCTGGCGGCCTGGGCCTACCGCTTCAGTGCCCAGGTCAGCCTGCACTACCCACGCGCGCTGTTGCTGGAGGTGGGCTCCAGCTTGCAGCTGTTCGGCCCCTGGCCGGCGTTCGAGGCGCGCCTGCGTCAGGAACTGGCGGAGCTGGGGCTGCGCCAACGCATCGTCCTGGCCAGCAACCCAGTGGCGGCGCGCATGCTCGCCAACGGCCACGACGGCCTGGCCGTCGGCGATGCCGATGCCACCCGGGCGGCGCTGCTGGGCATGCCGATCGAGCGTATCGGCCTGCCGGCGCCGGCTGCCGAGGCCTTTGCGCGCATGGGCCTGCGCCAGTTGGGCCAGGTCCTGGCCTTGCCCCGCGATACCTTGGCCAGGCGTTTTGCGGCCCAGGTGCAGTTGCACCTTGACCAGTTGCTTGGCCTGCGCAACCTGGGCCTGGCCTTCTACCAGCCACCCGACCGTTTCGAAACCCGGCTGGAGCTGAACTTCGACGTCGAATCACACCAGGCCCTGCTGTTCCCGTTGCGGCGCATGCTCAACGACCTGGCCGCATTCCTCGCCGGGCGTGACTGCGGGGTGCAGCGGTTCTGCCTGCACCTGGAGCACGCCGACGGGCCGGACACCTTGCTCAAGGTGGGCCTGCTGGCCGCCGAACGCGATGCCACGATGCTGTTCGAGCTGGCACGCGGGCGCCTGGAACCGCTGCGCATCGCCGCGCCGGTGCGCAACCTGCGGCTGGTGGCGGAGGACCTGCCACCGTTCGTGCCGCAGCACCAGGCGTTGTTCGACCCACGGGCGCAACAGGCGCAACCCTGGGAGCAACTGCGTGAACGGCTGCGCGCGCGCCTCGGCGATGACGCGGTCAAGAGCCTGAGCGTGGCCGCCGACCACCGCCCCGAATGCGCCTGGCAGCGGGTAGAGCAGGGCGGCCCGGGCAGTTTGCCGGTGGCCCCTGGCAGCCGCCCGGGCTGGTTGCTGGCGGCACCGATGAGGCTGGACGAAACCGGCTACCGCGTGCAGGGCCATGCCGAGCGTATCGAGTCGGGCTGGTGGGATGGCGGCGACGTGCGCCGTGACTACTACCGTATCGAAACCCGTGATGGCCTGCGTGGCTGGGCCTACCGTGACCTGAGCCAGGCTGGCCCGTTGTGGCTGCAAGGCTGGTTCGCATGAACGCCCCGGGTTATGCCGAGCTGCATTGCCTGTCCAACTTCAGCTTCCAGCGCGGCGCGTCGAGTGCCGACGAGCTGTTCCGCCGTGCGCGCGAGCAGGGCTACCAGGCCCTGGCGATCACCGACGAATGCACCCTGGCCGGCATCGTCCGGGCGTGGCAGGCGGCCAAGGAGCACCAGCTGCAGCTGATCGTGGGCAGTGAAGTCCAGCTGCAGGACGGCCCCAGGCTGGTGCTGCTGGTGCAGGACCTGGCGGGCTACCAGAACCTCTGCGCACTGATCACCCGCGCCCGGCGGCGCGCGCAGAAGGGCGAATACCAGCTGTTTCGCGATGACCTGCAGCAGCACCACCAGGGCCTGCTGGCCCTGTGGGTGGCCGATGACAGCGGCGATACCGCCCCGGGACAGTGGCTGTACAGCGTGTTCGCTGAGCGCCTGTGGCTGGCCGTGCACCTGCACCGTGGCAGTGACGATGCCCTGCACCTCGAACGCATGCGCAGCCTGGCGGCCAGGGTCGGCATCCGTGCCGTGGCCTGCGGCGACGTGCACATGCACGTGCGCGGCCGCCGCGCCTTGCAGGATTGCATGACCGCCATCCGCCAGCACTGCCAGGTGGCCGAGGCCGGGCGCTTTCTGTTTGCCAATGGCGAGCGGCACCTGCGCAGCCAGGCGCAACTGGGCGAACTCTATCCCGCCGACCTGCTGGCCGAGACCTTGGCCATCGCTGCGCGCTGCCGGTTCGAGCTGAGCGAGTTGAAATACCAGTACCCACGCGAACTGGTGCCTGAGGGCCATACCCCGGCGAGCTGGCTGCGGGCACTGTGCGAGCAGGGGTTGCCGTTGCGCTGGCCGGGCGGGGCGAGTGGCCAGGTACGGGAAGTGCTGGCCAAGGAGCTGGCGCTGATCGAGGAGCTGGGCTACGAGAGCTATTTCCTGACCGTGCACGACATCGTCGCCTTCGCCCGCAGGCAGGGGATTCTTTGCCAGGGCCGGGGGTCGGCGGCCAACTCGGTGGTGTGTTTCGTCCTCGGCATCACCGAACTCGCCCCCATGCAACCCCGCCTGCTGTTCGAGCGTTTCCTCTCGCGCGAGCGCAACGAGCCGCCGGATATCGACGTGGACTTCGAGCATGACCGCCGCGAGGAAGTGATCCAGTATGTGTTCCGCCGCTATGGCCGGCACCGGGCGGCACTCACCGCGGTGGTCAACACCTACCATGCCGCGGGTGCGGTGCGGGATGTGGCGCGGGTGCTGGGGTTGCCCGCCGACCAGGTGGATGCCCTGGCCAAGTGCTGTGGCCGCTGGAGCGATCGCATACCTGATGACCAGCGCCTGGCCGAGGCCGGTTTCGAGGCGGGCAGCCCTTCGTTGCGGCGGGTGCTGGTGCTGGCCGGTGAGTTGATCGGCTTCCCCCGGCACCTGTCGCAGCACCCGGGCGGTTTCGTCATTTCGCAGCAACCCCTGGACGAACTGGTGCCGGTGGAAAATGCCGCGATGCCGGAGCGTACGGTGATCCAGTGGGACAAGGACGACCTGGACATGGTCGGCCTGCTCAAGGTCGACGTACTGGCATTGGGCATGCTCAGCGCCCTGCGCCGTTGCTTCGACCTGTTGCAACGCCACCGTGGCCGGCACTTGACCCTGGCGACCATTCCCGGCGAAGACCCGGCCACCTACGCGATGATCAGCCGCGCCGAGACCATGGGCGTGTTCCAGATCGAGTCGCGCGCGCAGATGGCCATGCTGCCTCGGCTGCGCCCGGTAACCTTCTATGACCTGGTCATCGAGGTGGCGATTGTCCGCCCCGGGCCGATCCAGGGGGACATGGTCCACCCTTACCTGCGTCGGCGCCTGAAGCAGGAGCCGGTGACCTACCCCTCGCCGCAGCTCAAGGCCGTGTTCGAACGCACCCTGGGGGTGCCGTTGTTCCAGGAGCAGGTGATGGAGCTGGCCATGGTCGCCGCTGACTACAGCCCCGGCGAGGCCGACCAGTTGCGCCGCAGCATGGCCGCGTGGAAGCGTCATGGCGGCCTGGAGCCGCACCGCGAGCGGCTGGTGCAGGGCATGTTGCGCAATGGTTACGCGCTGGCGTTTGCCGAGCGCATCTTCGAGCAGATCAAGGGCTTTGGCAGCTACGGCTTCCCGGAATCGCACGCGGCCAGCTTTGCCTTGCTGTGTTATGCCAGCAGCTGGCTCAAGTGCCATGAACCGGCAATCTTCACCTGTGCACTGGTCAACAGCTGGCCCATGGGTTTCTACAGCCCCGACCAGTTGCTGCAAGAGGCCCGGCGCCAGGGCATCGAGGTCAGGCCGGTGGATGTCTGCCACAGTGATTGGGACTGCACGCTAGAGCCTGACGCGGGCGAGGCCCTGGCCATTCGCATGGGGTTGCGCCTGGTGCGTGGTCTGGCCGAGGCCGATGCCAGGCGCCTGATGCAGGCGAGGGCGCAACGGGCATGGCGCGATGTCGAGGACGTGTGCTTGCGCGCCGGGCTCGACGCGCGTGCCCGCGCCCACCTGGCCGATGCCGGCGCGCTGCGCGCCTTGGCCCGCGATCGCCATCAGGCGCGCTGGCAGGTGGCGGCGGTGCAGCCGCAACTGCCCTTGTTCGCCGACGTTGACGCTGTGCCGGAAGGTGACGTCGAACTGCCTGTCCCCAGCGTGGCAGAGAACCTGATGGCCGATTACCAGACCCTGGGTACCACGCTTGGGCCGCATCCGTTGGCCTTGTTGCGCTCACGCCTGAGGGCGCTGGGCTGTCGCAGTTCGCATGAACTGCAAGGTGTCGAACATGGCGACAACATTGCCGTGGCCGGGCTGGTGGTCGGCCGCCAGCGGCCCCAGACGGCCAGTGGCGTGACCTTCGTCACCCTGGAGGACGAGCACGGCATGCTCAATGTCGTGGTATGGCGCGACCTGGCCGAGCGGCAGCGGCGGGCGCTGGTGGGGTCGCAGTTGCTCAAGGTCAGCGGGCGGCTGGAGCAGGAGAATGGCGTGCGCCATCTGATAGCACGGCGACTGGAGGATGTGAGCCCGCTGTTGCAAGGGCTGGATGTACGCAGCCGGGATTTCCATTGATCCCCGGCACCTCACGCACAATCCTGATTTTTGCGCGGTCACTGTGGGAGCGGCTTTAGCCGCGAACACCGGCGCAGCCGGTGCCATGCACCGCGCTGGATTGTTCGCGGCTAAAGCCGCTCCCACAGGGTACGAGGATTGTTTGCGAATTCAGTTCTCTTCGCGACAGTCGCTACACCATCGCCAGCCGTTGCTTGCGCGTCGGCGGTGGGAACGCGCGGTCTAACGCCCGCAGGTCTTCGCTGGTCAAGGTCAGTGAAGCCGCCGCTGCATTCAGCCGCACATGCTCGGGTGCTACCGCCTTGGGGATGGCGATCACCCCGTCATTGCGGGTCACCCAGGCCAGGCTGACCTGGGCTGCTGTGGCACCGTGCCGTTCGCCGACCTGCGCCAGCACCGGGTGCTGCAACAGGCGCCCGGCCTGGGCTAGCGGGCAGTAAGCCATGATCGGCAGGGCGCGCTGTTCGCACCACGGCAACAGGTCGAACTCGATGCCGCGCTGGGCCGGGTTGTACAACACCTGGTTGGTCGCGCAATCGGGGTTGTGCAATTCGCGCAGGTCGTCGACATCGAAGTTGGACACGCCCCAGCGCCTGATCTTGCCTTGCTCGCGCAAGCGCTCGAAGGCTTCGACGGTTTCTGCCAGAGGGTGCTGGCCGCGCCAGTGCAGCAGGTACAGATCGATGCAGTCGGTGCCCAGGCGCGCGAGGCTGCGTTCGCAGGCGGCTGCCATGCCGCGCCGGCTGGCATTGTGCGGGTAGACCTTGCTGACCAGGAACACCTGGTCCCGGCGCCCGGCAATGGCCTGGCCAACGACCGTTTCCGCGCCGCCTTCGGCATACATCTCAGCGGTATCGATCAGGCTCAGGCCAAGCTCGATGCCTTGTTGCAGGGCCGCCACCTCGGCTGCCCGGCAGCCTGGATCTTCACCCATGTACCAGGTGCCCTGGCCGATGGCCGGAACGCTCGAACCTGCCAGTGTCACGTAACGCATGTCACCTCCGGAATGCGGGTGTTGGAAAGCAGCACCTCGAGCAGCGCCTGCGCCGCCGTGGAAAGCCTGTGCTCGCTGAGGGCAATCACGCCAATGCGGCGTTCGACCGTCGGCTCGACCAGGGGCACGCAGCGGGCGCCAAGCTCCTGCATCTGGTTGATGCACAGCGCCGGCACGGCACTCACCCCCAGGCCACTGGCGACCATGCGGCCGATCGTCGAAAGCTGGTGGCTCTCGAACGCCACCGCCAGTTTGCCGTGCCGTGCGGCCACATTCTGCTCCATCAGCAGGCGTACCGCCGATGGGCGCTGCAGGGCCACGAAGTCTTCGGCCAGCAGTTGCGCCCAGCTGACCTGGGGCAATCGCGCCAGGGGCGAGTCGGCAGGCACCACGGCGACGAAGCGGTCCATGTACAGCGGGTGGAAGTCGAGGCCATCGATGTTGTCCGGTTCGAAGCCGATGCCCAGTTCGACGCGGCGATGACGCACCAGTTCCAGTACCTGTTCGTTGATCACATCGTGCACGGTGACGTTGACCTTCGGGTAGCGCTGGCGAAACACCTTGAGCGAATGCGGCAGCAGGTTGCCAGCGAAGGCCGGCATGGCCGCCACCGACACCCGGCCCAGTTGCAGGGTGAAGCGCTGGCGCAGCATCTCTTCGGTGTCGTCCCAGTCGGCCAGCAGGCGCCGGGCCAGCGGCAGCAGCACCTCACCTTCGGCGGTCAGGCTGACGCTGCGGGTGGTACGGCTGAGCAGGGCACCGCCGAGGTTTTCTTCCAGGGCCTTGATGGTCAGGCTCAGGGCCGGTTGCGAGACATGCAGGTGCTCACCGGCCTGGGCGAAGCTCTGGTACTTGGCCACGGTGACGAAGGCACGCAGTTGCTTGACGTTCATGACTGGCCTGCTGGTTGTTTTGCAAAAATTATCAATCGATGATGAAAACAAAATTAACAAATCAGTCGCTTGCGGTGAAGATGTCCCCACACGCTCACCGACAGCCTCGTCGGTTCAACAACTACAAAAGGCGGATCAGCATGGCCGGACTGGACAAGCGCGTTGCAACCTATGAGCAGGCCCTCGAAGGCCTGACCGACAACATGACGGTACTGGCAGGCGGTTTTGGCCTGTGCGGCATCCCGGAAAACCTCATCAGCGAAATCAAGCGGCGTGGCGTCAAGGGCCTGACCGTGGTCTCCAACAACTGCGGCGTCGATGGTTTCGGCCTTGGCGTGCTGCTGGAAGACCGGCAGATCCGCAAGATGATTGCCTCGTACGTGGGCGAGAACGCCGAATTCGAACGCCAGCTGCTCAGCGGCGAGCTGGAAGTGGAACTGACCCCGCAAGGCACCCTCGCCGAGAAGATGCGTGCTGGCGGCGCCGGTATCCCGGCCTTCTACACCGCCACCGGCTACGGCACCCCGGTAGCCGAAGGCAAGGAAGTGCGCGAGTTCAACGGCCGCAAGTACATTCTCGAACAATCCATTACCGGTGACTTCGCCATCGTCAAGGGCTGGAAGGCCGACCACTACGGCAACGTGGTGTACCGCAACACCGCGCAGAACTTCAACCCGCTGGCAGCCACCGCCGGCAAGATCACCGTGGTCGAAGTGGAAGAGATCGTCGAACCCGGCGTGCTGCTGCCCAGCGAAATCCATACCCCGGGCATCTATGTCGACCGCGTCATCGTCGGCACCTTCGAGAAGCGTATCGAAAAGCGCACCGTCAAGGCCTGAGCGCCATCCAGCAGAACAACAAAGAGACCCTGACCATGGCACTGACCCGCGAACAGATGGCGCAACGCGTCGCCCGTGAATTGAAAGACGGCTACTACGTCAACCTCGGTATCGGCATTCCGACCCTGGTGGCCAACTATGTGCCCGCCGACATGGATGTAATGCTGCAATCGGAAAACGGCCTGCTCGGCATGGGCGAATTTCCTACTGAAAGCACCCTGGATGCCGACATGATCAACGCCGGCAAGCAGACCGTCACCGCCCGTCGTGGCGCCTCGATCTTCGACTCGGCGCAATCCTTCGCCATGATCCGTGGCGGCCACGTTGACCTGACCGTGCTTGGTGCCTTCGAGGTGGACGTGCACGGCAACATCGCCTCGTGGATGATTCCGGGCAAGCTGGTGAAGGGCATGGGCGGCGCCATGGACCTGGTAGCCGGTGCCGAGAACATCATCGTCACCATGACCCACGCTTCCAAGGACGGCGAGTCCAAGCTGCTGCCGCAATGCAGCTTGCCGCTGACCGGTGCCGGCTGCATCCGCAAGGTGCTGACCGACCTGGCCTACCTGGAAATCGAAGACGGCGCCTTCATCCTGCGCGAAACCGCGCCGGGGGTGAGTGTTGAAGAAATCATCGAGAAGACCGCCGGCAAGCTGATCGTGCCGGATGACGTGAAGGAAATGACCTTCTAGGCATTTGCCGTACAGCGCCCCTGTAGGAGCGGCCTTGTGCCGCGAAAGGGCTGCGAAGCAGCACCCCGATTTTGGCATCGACGCCGAGATCTAGGGGCAGCTTCGCGACCCTTTCGCGGCACAAGGCTGCTCCTGCGGGGGTTTTGCGTTTGCTGATATCCGATAAAACCAACAAGAGGAATTCAACCGTGGCCGCTGAAATCCAAGACAGCCGCTCCGCCCGCTTTGCCTTGCGCTGCTCCAACTGGGCCGAACGCTGGTTCCCTGACTCCTGGGTGTTTGCTGCCCTGGCGGTGCTGCTGGTGTGCATCGGCGCGCTGGCCATGGGCGCCAGACCGACCGATACCGCCAAAGCCTTCGGCGATGGCTTCTGGAGCCTGATCCCGTTCACCATGCAAATGGCCTTCGTGGTCATCGGCGGCTACGTGGTGGCCAGCTCGCCGCCCGCCGCGCGGCTGATCGACCGCCTGGCGCGCATTCCCGGCAATGGCCGCTCGGCGGTGTGCTGGGTGGCGCTGATCTCGATGCTGGCCTCGCTGCTCAACTGGGGGCTGTCGCTGGTGTTCGGCGGCCTGCTGGTGCGCGCCCTGGCGCGGCGTACCGAACTGAAGATGGACTACCGCGCCGCCGGTGCTGCCGCCTACCTGGGGCTGGGCGCCGTCTGGGCACTGGGCCTGTCGTCTTCGGCGGCGCAGCTGCAGGCCAACCCGGCCAGCCTGCCACCCTCGATCCTGTCGATTACCGGGGTAATCCCGTTCACCGAAACCATCTTTCTCTGGCAGTCCGGGGTGATGCTGGCCGCGCTGGTGGTGGTCTCGCTGGTCATCGCCTACGCCACCGCGCCAGGGCCGAACAGCGCGCGCAGCGCCCAGGACTGCGGCGTCGACCCCAGCTTCAGCGCGCCACCGGCACCCCAGCGTACCCGTCCGGGCGAGTGGCTGGAGCACAGCCCGATCCTGATCCTGCTGCTGGTGGCATTGGCTGCTGGCTGGCTGTACCAGGAGTTCGCCAGCAAACCGGCGATTACCGCCATTTCCGGGCTGAACACCTACAACCTGCTGTTCATCATGCTCGGCGCCTTGTTGCACTGGCGCCCGCGCAGCTTCCTCGATGCGGTGGCGCGTGCAGTCCCGACCACCACCGGGGTATTGATCCAGTTCCCGCTGTATGGCTCGATTGCGGCCATCCTCACCCAGGTCAAGGGCGTCGATGAACAGACCCTGGCCCACCACATCTCCGTGTTCTTCACCCAGGTTGCCACGCATGATACCTACGCCGTGCTGATGGGGGTGTATTCGGCAGTGCTGGGCTTCTTCATCCCCTCGGGGGGTGGCAAGTGGATCATCGAGGCACCTTACGTGATGCTGGTGGCCAACGACCTGCAGTACCACCTCGGCTGGGCGGTGCAGATCTACAACGCCGCCGAGGCCCTGCCGAACCTGATCAACCCGTTCTACATGCTACCCCTGCTGGGTGTGCTGGGGCTCAAGGCACGTGACCTGATCGGCTTCTCGTTCGTGCAGTTGCTGGTGCATGTGCCGCTGGTGCTGGTGCTGCTGTGGGCGCTGGGTACCACGCTGCAATATGTGCCGCCGGTCATGCCATGACATCCGCCACGAAATGTGGGGCTGCGTAGCAGCCCCAGCATTTCCCCGGCAGTCCACGTATCATTGCCAGGCCGCCTTCGCCTGGGAAACCCGCGTCACATGTCTATCCGATTGAAACTGCTGCGCAAGAAACTGGGGATGACCCTGGAAATGCTGGCCGAAAAGACCGCCATGACCAAGAGTTACCTGTCCAAGGTCGAGCGCGGCCTGAACACACCTTCCATCGCCGCCGCGCTGAAACTGGCGCGGGCGCTGAACGTCAATGTCGAAGAGCTGTTCGCCGAAGAACAGGCCGGCCCGGGCCGCTACAGCCTGGTGCGCCACGCCGAGCGTCAGGCCCTGGTGGGCGACGGGGCCGGGCCGGGATACGCGGCCCTGACCAGCCAGGTGGGGCAACGCAGCCTGTTGCCGTTCCTGATCCAGCCTCCGCTCGAGTTCAGCGACCCCACATTCAAGGAACACCTGGGCGAGGAGTTCCTGTTTGTCCACAGCGGCCAGGTAGAAGTGGATTTCATGAACGAGCGGGTCCTGCTGGAGCAAGGCGATGCCCTGCATTTCAACGCCCAGACCCCGCACCGGTTACGCTCGGTGGGGCCGCTGCCGGCCCAATTGCTGGTGGTTGTACACCACGCAGACGAATGAAACGGCGGGGCCTTGCGTCCCGTCTTCGGCTTTTCTCACCGATGAAACGTTGGCGCCAGCCAGCGCATGCGCTCATGCACAGTTTGCCTGTCGGTATTTTGACGAGTCGGCCGGCTGCTCATTGATTTTTATTATTGTGTCGGATCATTGACGCAGTGGGTTTGTGCTCATAAGCTCAATTCAGCAGCGACACAACTCCCGCAACACCACGCCAATAACTAATTGATTTTCCTTTTTAAAGGAGGGGCGTATGCGCACGGCGCTGATAATAAAGGCGATGTTTTTGCTGGCGTTGTTAAGTGGCGCGGCACGCGCTGCGGATTCGTACATCAACCAGAACAGTATCATGCCTGTTTCAACCGCCGGTTGGTTGTTTGCCTTTGCTGTCGTGGGTTTTGTGGCGGTCGCCAACAGAAGGAAAATCTGAGCCGGCCGCGGGCTTCCTTGTGAATTTGCCAAGCGTTGCTATATTGCCAGTAGCCCCTGAAGGTCCACGGTTGCAGGCAATGCAACTCAGGCTGCACAGCGTCAAGGCAAGGGCGTCCAGGATGGTGAGGCCGTCGCGGCGGGTCTAGGCCGCAAAGCGGAGCGAGAGTTGGCGAGCTGTTCTCATTCAGTGCTCTTCGTCGGGCCTTTTGGCCGGAGGGACCCTCATGGTGCGTTCAATGTTTGCCGTGTTGTGCCTGTTGACAGTGTGGTCTGGTGCCGGCAATGCCGAGCCGAACGGTACCTACCTGCTCAGCCCCGGCGATGTGGTGATGGTTTCGGTGTGGCAGGAAGACAGCCTGCGTCAGGAAGCCACCGTCTTGCCCGATGGCAGTATCACTTTCCCTCTGGCCGGGCGCATCGAAGTTGCCGGGCTGGATGTAACGGCGGTTGAAAAACAAGTGGCCGCCAAACTCGAAAAATTCCTCCCCGACCCGAACGTCAGCGTTGTCGTCAAGAGCATCGCCGGCAACTTGGTCTATGTACAAGGGAAAGTCATCAAGCCCGGGCCGGTACAAATGGCGGGCCCTACCGCAGTGCTGCAGGCCCTGAGCATGTCGGGTGGCCTCGACAAGTTTGCTGATGAAAGCGAAATCAAGGTGGTGCGCGGTACCGGTACTTCCCAAAAAATCCTGCCTGTGCGATATAAAGACCTGGTGTCTGGCAGGGATATGTCTACCAACATCCAACTTCAGGCTGGCGATACGCTGGTCGTTCCTTGATCTTGCCCTCAATAAGAACACTTGATGCCACTTCTTAGAACAACTCGCATTGCAACGGCAATATTGGTGTTGCCATTTACGGACGCGGTTCTGGCGGCAAATTGGCAGTCGACGGTAGTCGTACCGACATCCGTCGAATATGACAGCAACCCGTTGTTGCTGTCGTCGGGAGAAAAGGGCATAACGCGCACGATCATCGCGCCCGATTACACCCTGATCGGCACCTTCGATCGTGACGAACTGCGCTTGGGGCTGGGCATGCATGTGATGCGCTCGTCCGACACGGCGGTGGTGGACAACCGTGAGGACCCTGATGTGAGCCTGGGCTGGCAACGCCAGACCGAACGCGGGCGTTTTGGCCTGCTGGCACGTTACAACGAAAGCTCGACGTTGTCGGGAACGGTGCTGGATACCGGTGTGGTCACCACCGATGGCACGCAGAAGCTCTATACCCTGACCGGCAACTGGAGCCAGGCCGTTACCGAACGCAGCACGTTGAGCAACGAGACTACCTACAACCGAGCCCGTTATGACATCAGTACGCTGACGGGCTACGAGGAACTGGGCAACGTGTTCACCTGGACCTACGCCTGGAGCGAGCGGGCTGATGTGTACAGCCGCTTGGGTGTCCGCCGTTACGAGCCCGAGCAGGACCAGACGGCGACGGCCTCGAACAGTTACAGCCCGGCGGTCGGGGTGAAGTATCAGTTGTCCGAAAGCCTCAGCGCCGATGCGCACGTGGGGGCCACTCAAGTCTCCGGTAGCGAAGGTGGCGGACGCGGGGAGGGTGGTGTTGCGCTGCTGTACACCGGTGTGCGCGCGCTTGCCAGCTTCACCGCCGAGCGCAGCACGGTCGCCAGCGCCGAAGGCGGCTTCGCGGAACTGGACCAGGTGCGCGGTGTATGGAGCTATGCGCTCGGTGAGCGGACCCGGGTGGGTGCCGACGCCGCCTGGCAGGACAGCAAAGGGCAGACGCCCAACACCTTGCAGACCTACAGTGTGTGGGCCAGCCGCGAGTTCTCGCCGTACTGGGACCTGCGCCTGTCGCTGATGTACAAGGAACGCCAGCAGGATCACGAAGCTGATGCGAGCGCTACGATCGTGGGTTTGACATTGACGTACAGGTACCCCGACATCTGAACTTCAGGCAGGTGGCCCCCATGAAGTCCGATTACGAGCTGTCCCTCAGAGATTACATCGCCATAATCAAGGACCGGGCCCTGTTATTGGGGGTCAGCATCGTAGTCATTCTGGCCGCGACCGTCGCAGTTGCCGTGATGGTGCCACCCATTTACCAGGCGACCGGCACCATCCTGGTGGAATCGCAGCAGATTTCACCCGAACTGGTCTCGACCAACAACACCAGCTTTGCCGATGAACGCATCGAGGTGATTCGCCAGCGGGTGATGACCCGCGAGAACCTGTTGCGCATCATCGGCAAGTACCATTTGTTTGCCGACCCGCGCTTGAGCGAAAGCGACCGGATCGAGCAGATGCGCAGTGCCATCGTGGTCCAGAGCCTCACCACCTATGTACGCGGGCGCGGTGAAGCGACGGTGGCGTTCAATGTGTCGTTCGAGCACCGTCAGCCGGAAGTGGCCAAGGAAGTCGCGGACGAACTGGTCACGCTGTTCCTCAACGAGAACCTCAAGCAGCGCACCGAGCGCGCCAACGAAACCACCGAGTTCCTGACCCAGGAAGCGAACAAGCTGGGGGCCGAGCTGGCCAGCCTGGAGAACCAGCTGGCGGACTTCAAGCAGGCCCATGCCAATGCCTTGCCCGAGCACCAGACCCTGCGCATGAACATGCTGTCGCGCTCGGAACTGGAATTCCGCGAGGTCGACCGTGATTACAAGGCCGCCCAGGAAGAGCTGCGTTACCTGGAACTGGAACTGTCTGCGGCCAATGCCGGGCTGGCGACCAAGGCGCTCGATGGCCCGCGCGTGGCGGCGGCCGATGAAGCTCAGGACCTGCCAAGCCTGAAGGCCGAGTATGCGCGGCTGCTGAGCCGCTACAAGGAAGCTCACCCTGATGTGGTGGCGGTCAAGCGCAAGATCCAGGCGCTCGAAGCCAGCGGCAATGCCACGGCGGCGGTTTCCACCAGCAGCCTCGACGCTGCCCGGGTGCGGGCCAAGATCAGCGCGGCACAGGTGCGCATCGCTTCACTGGCCGAGCAGAAACGCGAACTGACCAGGAAGATGGAAGGCTACGAGGCCGAGATTCTCGAGGCGCCGCAGGTCGAGCGTGGCCTGGTGACGCTGATGCGTGACCATGACAACGCGCGCAAGAAGTACGAAGAAATCCGGGCCAAGGAAATGGGCGCGAAGATTACCGAAAGCCTCGAGCAGGAAAACAAGGCCGAGCGCTTTGTCCTGCTGGAGCCACCGTTGATGCCGGAGAAGCCGGTCAAGCCCAACCGCAAGAAGATCGCCGCGCTGGGCCTGGTACTGGCACCGGCAGGCGCTGGGGTGCTGGTGATGGTGCTGGAAATGTTCAACCAGCGTATTCGCGGCGTCGGTGCCCTGGAGAATCTGCTGGGCCGACGGGTGCTGGTGGCGTTACCGTATATCGACACCAAGGCCGACGTGGCCCGACGCAGGCGTTGGCGCAACTGGCTGTTGCTGGCGGCGTTGCTGCTGGTAGCTATCCTGATAGTGCTGGTGCACGTGTTCTACATGCCACTGGATGTGCTGCTGTTGAAAGTCATGTCTCGGTTTGCATAAGGAAGCAGTGATGGACAGGACCAAGCCGGCTGTGGGCAACAATCTTCACCCGGTAACCCCGGGCACCCCCCAGGCCTTGTCACCCGCCCCCGGTACGGCACTGGCGGAAGTGCCGGGCCAGTTCGATTACGTGAACACCAAGGTGGTGCCGCTGCGCGCGGAGCATCTGGAACGCCACCGCATCGTGGCGTACAACAAGAACTCCAACATGAACGGGCCGATCGACCTGCTGCGCACCCAAGTGCTCAGGACCATGGAAGAAAACGGCTGGCGGACCCTGGCCATCACCTCGCCAACGCCTGAAGCGGGCAAGACCGTGCTGGCCATCAACCTGGCCATGAGCATCGCCCACCACACCACCAGGACCGCGTTGCTGGTGGATTTCGACCTGCGTCGGCCCAAGGTCGGCAGCACCCTGGGCCTGCCCATGGAGCAGGCATTGAACGAGTTCCTGAATGACCAGGCCGAGTTGCAGGACTGCCTGGTCAACCCGACTTTGCCCCGGTTCGTGGTGCTGCCAACCCGGGTGCCAGTGCCGATGTCCACCGAAATGCTGTCCTCGCCCAAGGTGGGCAACCTGATCAGCGACCTGCGCAACCGCTATGAGTCGCGCATCTGCATTTTCGATTTGCCACCGTTGCTCAGCTCTGACGATGCAATCACCGTGATACCCAAGTTCGACTGTGTGCTGCTGGTGGTGGCCAACGGAATGAACACCAAGAAGGAAATCGAGGATTGCCTGCACCACCTGGGCAGGGTGAACCTGGTCGGCACGGTGCTTAACAAGGCAGACGAGCAGCCACGAACCTATTATTGAGCCTTTTGCCTGCAAGCAGGCATGGCGCATGCACTAGCGCTGGCGCATCGGCCACGGATACTGCAATTCCCATTGCCACGCATGCCGCACGATCTGCTCCAGCTCGGCATACTCCGGGCGCCAGCCCAGCACACGCATGGCCTTGCCAGCATCCGCCACCAGCCGCGGCGGGTCGCCGGCACGGCGCGGGGCATCGAGGCTGCGTATCGGCCGGCCGGTCACTGCCCGGGCCGTATCGATTACCTGCTGCACGGAAAAGCCCAGGCCATTGCCCAGGTTGAATGCGCTGCGCTCGCCGCCGGCCAGCAGGTAGTCCACCGCCAGCGCATGGGCCGCTGCCAGGTCGCTGACATGCACGTAGTCGCGTATGCAGGTGCCATCCGCGGTGTCGTAGTCGCGGCCAAACACGGTGATTGCATCACGCCGGCCCGAAGCGGCCTGCAGGATCAGCGGGATCAGGTGGGTTTCCGGGTCATGCCGCTCGCCCAACTCACCTTGCGGGTCGGCGCCCGCCGCATTGAAATAGCGCAGGCACACCGACTTCAGGCCATAGGCGCGGTCGAAGTCCTCGAGAATCTGCTCGACCATCCACTTGCTCAGCCCATACGGGTTGATCGGCCCCTTGGCGTGCGCTTCGTCGATCGGTACATATTGCGGGTTGCCATAAACGGCAGCGCTGGAAGAAAACACCAGGTAGCGAATACCGGCATTGACCATGGCCTGCAGCAGCGCAAGGGTTGCCGCGACATTGTTCTGGTAGTACTTGCCGGGCGCGCTGACAGATTCGCCGACCTGGATGAACGAGGCAAAGTGGAACACCGCATCGAACTGGCAAACGGCGAACAGCACGTCCAGCGCAGGCTCGTCGGCGATGTCCAGCCTGGCCCACTGCACGCCGGGGCCGGGCGAGACCAGGTCGGCGACCACCACCTCATGGCCACTGCCAAGCAGGTGCTTGACCATGTGCGAGCCGATGTAGCCTGCGCCACCGACAACCAGAAACTTCATCCATGCCTCCCGGACTCTGCTGTTGTACAGCCGCAGTGAATCATCCCTGGCCGAGACCGGGCGGGCGCTTCAGCTACAGGTCTGCTTGAGGGTAGATGGCCATATGCCCTATTTCAAGAACAGCCAATTGGACATGTACTGGCCGTCGAACGTGATGCGGTAATGCCCATCCTGGTAAGCCACCGGCAAAGGTTTCAGCTGGGCCGGTGCCTCGCGGGCGAACAGCTTCAGGCCAGCAGGCGCCTTGATGGTCAAGGTGCCGGCAAGCGGCTCGACGTTGAACGGTGTATTGGCCTCGGCCCTGGGCACGGCACGGGTGCCCAGCGACACCAGCAACTCGCGCGACTGGCCCAGGGGCTGGCCATCCAGGCTTTGCACCACGACGCTGGCATAGGGGGTCTGTGCCTGCACCTGGATGGCGCCGAGGCTGATCGAGCGGCCACCCAGCCAGCCGGTGGCGGCTTGTGTCAGCGCGCTGTCGATGGTGTAGATGCCTTGTTGCCAGTTGCGTCTGAGTTCACCGGTGTCGGTAACCGCTTCGCTGGCGTTGTCCGCCAGCAAGGCCTGCCCCGGGTCCTGCAGCAGCTGCGCATCGGCCGGAATGGCGGCGGGCTGCAACCAGGGCAGTTCCGGCGTCTGCGGCAGGGCGATCTGCAGTTGGCCCTTCTCCATGGCCGTGCGCAGCAGTGGCGAGTTGCGCGGGGTGATCTCCTGGTTGTACAGCATGGCGGGCGTCGGCGCGAATACGTAGCGGGTAGTGGCCTGGCGCACGTCTGCGCGGCGGTAGAGCAGGGCGGCGGCAGGCAGGGTGGCGAGCATGGCCGGGTCGTTGTAGGCATGCCAGTTATCCGCCGTGCGCCAGCCGGGATTGAAGGCCTGCTGGCTGTAGGCATACTGCAGCATGGCGTCCCAGCCCTGGTGGCTGCCAGTAGCGGCCACGTACAGCGGCAGTGAGTGGCGGTCGGGCAGCGGGAAGGGTTCGGCGTTCCATTCGCTAACGGTCATCGGTTTGCCGATCACCTGGGCGGCGGCCAGCCAGTCGATCATGCCGTCGCTGCTCAACGGGTTCTTTTCCAGCTGGCCATTGGCGCCATAGCTGTGGGCATCGATCACATCGCCTGCGCTCAGTGCCGGCAGTGCACTGAGGCCGTTGCCGCCCCAGGTGCTGGTGGTGGCGATCGGCACCTTCACGCCGAGGTTGCGCAGGTGCGCAATCATCTCGGCATCGAAACGCTGCTCCAGGTCATTGAGAAACAGTTTCGACGGGCCGTGCTCCCAGGCGCGCCAGACCCGGTCGCCCGGTAAATCATGCTGGCGGGCGAACGCCTTGGCCGCATCCATGTAGCGTGCGCTGTGGCGGGGTACGTCCTTGTCCGGCAGCAAGGCGTTGCCGTAATGCTGGGTGAGGTCGTTCTCGTTGGTGATCAGCACCGCGGCAATGGCCGGGTCGTCCTTGTAGGCCAGCCCGGTGTACGGGTTGACGTGGCTCAGGTACTGCTCGGCAAAGCGCTGCATGGCCTGCTGGATGCTGCGGTTGACATAGGCGTAACCCTTCAGGTCGACATGGTCCTGGCCCTTGGCGATCTCTTCGAAGTCGTCAATGTTGTCGTTGGCGGTAAGCGCCCGCTGTACATGCATGTCCAGCCAGACATAGATACCTTCGTCCTTGAGCGCCTTGATCCACACATCCAGCTTGCGCAGCGACTCGGCATCGAGCTGGCGGGTATCGCGCACCAGGGTGCCGTCACCGAACACGTTCGGGCTGACCCACGGCGAGTCGTGGTGGTGCAGGCGCACCAGGTTGAAGCCCAGGGCCGACAGGCGCTTGGCCTGTACGCGGATTTCTTCGTCCGGGCTCTTGAACAATGCATAGGCGGACAGGTTGGTGCCCCAGAAGCGCGCCGGGGTGTTGTCGGCGAACATCAGCTGCTCGCCGACAGCCTTGACGAAGCCGCGCTTGCCTGCGGGCTTTTCCGCTGCATTGAGAAAGGACAGGTCTACAGGCGAGGTGCGCCAGTCCAGCTGGTCATCGGGCCAGCTGGCCGGGTCGGCCAGGCCGAAGCGCTCGCTGGGGGTTGGCCCCAGGTCGATGTCGCCGGTAACGTTCAGCACCGCCTTGATCTGCTGCCGGCCGGGATTGATCGGGTCGCTGTAGATGAACGCACGCACCTCGGACGGGTTGCCGCGTTCGAAATACAACTTGGCCAGCGGCGGATCGAAGCGCATCTCGATGCGTCGGCCCTGGTCTGGCTTGCCCCATGACCAGCCACGGTTGCCGGGCAGCAGCTGCGGGGCGCCCATGTCCCCGGCAATGCGCGCCGGGTCGAACTGGAACACCAGGCCACCGCCCATCACCCCGGCCTGGCGGCTGTGGGCGTCGAGGTCGAAGACCCAGCTCAGGGTTTGCGCCTGCTGCTTGCGGATATCCGCTGTCAGGTCGAAATCCAGTGCCTTGTTCTTACCCTGTAGCGTGTAGTGGTAGGGCCCGTTGACCTTGACCGTGGTATCGAAGCCGGTCCAGCTCCAGTTGGCCGCCCAGAAGTCGAACCTGGCTTTCATCACCGGCCCACCGCCTTGGGTGACCGTGGGCAGGCCATTCTGTTCATCGACACTGGCTTGCCATTCCGATGCCCAGCCCGCCCATGGCAGCAAGGCCAGGCCAGCCATGGCCGAGGCCCGCAGGGCTAGAACGACTGTACGGCGCAGGTGGGGCAGGTTCATAGGCATTACTCGGTTTGAAGATCCGCGTCGGCCAGCGCGGTGACCTGGCTTTGGTCGAGCCGGCGCACCATCTGGACATAGGCCACGCCCAGCCCGGCGATTGTCCAGTACACCACCGGGATGAAGGTGATGCTGCTGACGGTGAAAATGATCACCAGGATGCCAACCAGCGTCGCCAGCAATGCCCGGCCCAGCTGGCGGCGCTCGTCGTCCTTGTCGGGGAAACTGCGCATGGCCTTGCGGATACCGTGCAGCACGGCAGCGAAGAACGCCACGAACAGGCCGAGCCCGACCAGCCCGACCCGCAACGCCAGGTTGATGTAGGTATTGACGATGTCGATGATGCCTTCGCCCTGGATCATCGACTGCATTTCCGGGGTGTTGCGGAAATCGAACGAGCCGAACAGCGGGTTGCGCTGGATGACGATCCAGGAGTTGTCCATCAACCGTTCGCGGTAGGTGATGTTCTCCTTGTCCACAGTGCCGATGAACGGCAACAGGTCCAGTACCTTGTCACCACCCGGCACGGCAGTCAGCAGGGGCAGGGCCAGCAGGCCGGCCGCAGCCAGCAGCACCAGGCGCCTGAGCGCACCTCTGCCCAGCGCGATGAACACTACCACGATCACCATGGCGCCGATCCACGGGCCGCGCGACAGCGGCGCGAACAGCCCGGCGGCCAGCAGCAGGGCGCCCATCAGCCGCTGCCAGGGGCGGCGCAGGTAGCCCTGAAGGAACAGGAACAGGCCGATGGCCACGCTCATCACGTATCCCAGGACGATGGCCTGCCCGGTGGTGACGCTGGCGCGCAACGAACCGCCCCTGCTCAGGTAGCCGGACATGCTCCACGGCACGCCCATGGCATCGATCAGGGCGCTGTACAGCAGCCAATGGCGTACGTATTCGGCCACACCGATCAGGGCCAGCAGGAACGACGCGAGCACGAACGCCAGCAGGGTGTCCTTGAAGTCGCTGATCTGACGCAGGCCACGGCTGGCCACGTAATACGGCAGGAGCACGTCGATTAACAGGTACAGCGTCTGGCGCAGGGTGTCGGTCAGGGTGGTTTCACGCAGGTACAGCGCGCTCATCAGCAGCAGCCCGGCCGCCAGCAGCCGGTCCGGCCAGGTGCGGCCGAAGCGCAGGGTGTCAGCTTGCCGGCGCAGGGCCAGGGCAGCCGGCAACAGCACGCACACGGTCAGCAAGCGGATATGGTTGAGGTCGACCAGGTAGTTGACCAGGCCAAACCCGGGAACCTGCAGCGAAGCCGGCGGGATCAGGAACAGCAGCATGTAGAACAGCGCCATGGGGTTGTGCTCGCGGCGCCCGGCGAGGTACAGGATCACCGCGCCAGCGCCCAGGTACAGCCAGAAACTGTGCGAGACGAAGGCCAGCACGGTGAGCAGGAACCACAGGTTGCGCCGGCGCTTGAAGTCGCCCGGCGGGATCAGGTCGGTAGCAGGCCGCCGGGCCAGCAGGAAGACCACGCTAGCCAGGAACAGGATGACGGTCAAAGCGCGAAAATGTTCAGGCATCGGCTATGTGCACCTTCCCTCGGTGGGCAACGGCTAGCATCGTGGCTAATTGAAACTATAGTGACTTTTTAGTCGGTCAGAGATCGCAGTCATGCCGTCGATTGATGTGTCAGCCACCACGAGCCTGCGCCAGCGGGCCCTCAGGGCCGGGTCGTGGAACCTGGTCTCGCAGGTGGCGTCACAGCTGATGCGCCTCGGCGGCAATCTGCTCATGGCCCGCTTGCTGGTGCCGGAAATGTTCGGAGTGATGGTGATTGCCAACACCGTTTCGGTACTGCTGCATCTGTTGTCCGATGTCGGCCTGCGGCAGAACATCGTCCAGAGCCCGCGCGGCGACGACCCGGATTTTCTCGATACCGCATGGACAGTGCAGATCATTCGTGGCTTCGTGCTGTTTGTCCTGACCTTGCTGCTGGCCGTGGCCGCCTGGTTTGCCCAGCTGGCTGACTTGTGGCCGGCTGACGCAACCTATGCCGAACCCGTGTTGCCCTGGGTGTTGGCGGCCACCGGGCTGTCGGCGGTGATCTGGGGGTTCCAGTCCACCAAGATAGATGTGGCGGTACGCACTTTCCAACAGAAGCGCGTGGTGCTGGTCGACCTCGCATCGCAGGTGGTGGGCCTGGTGGTGATGCTGGTGCTGGGCTACCTGACCCGCTCGGTCTGGGCGCTGGTCATCGCCGGCCTGGTGTCGGCCCTGGCCTGGACCCTGCTTGGCCACACCGTCCTCGAGGGGCCCCACAACCGCCTGCACTGGGAGCGCAGTGCGCTGAACGAACTGATCGTGTTTGGCCGCTGGATCCTGTTGTCGTCGATGGTCGGCGTGCTGGCCATGTACGGTGACCGCATCTGGTTCGGTGCCAGCATGACCACAGCGCAACTGGGCGTCTATTCGATTGCGGTGCTGATCCTGGGGGCGGTGCAGACCGCGCTGATGAAGGTTTTCGGGGCGGTGGCGCTGCCTGCCTTCAGCGAAGCGGCCAGGGCCGATGACAAGGAGCGCCTGAAGGCCCTGTACCACCGCTTCCGCCTGCTGGTCGACCTGCTGGTGCTGTTCATCTGTGGTGGCTTCCTCACCGCCAGCCCGCTGCTGATCGGCTGGCTGTACGACGACCGCTACCGTGAAGCCGGGCCGATGCTGGCGATTCTTTCGCTGTCGTTCCTCACCTTGCGCTATACCTTGGCACACCAGGTGTGGATTGCCCTGGGCCTGACCAAGTACCAGGCCATCGACAACATCATCCGCCTGGTCTCGCTGTGGGGGTTGCTGCCGTTGTTGCTGGCGCTCGGCGGTGTGGACTGGGCGATCTGGGGTGTGGCATTGCACACCCTGCCGACGCTGGTACTGATCGTCTATGTGAATTGCAAACTGGATATCTTCAGCCTCAAACGTGAATTGATGGTGCTGCCGATGCTACTGGTCGGGGCGCTTTGCGGGGCACTGCTGACAGCCTTTTTCAAATGGCTGTGATGCGGCTTGCCGGGTGAGACTTTAACGGGCACGGGCCACTGGACCATGGGGAAATTGACTTTTTGTGCTGCGCAGCCGGGGCGCAGGCGCTTTATCCAGAGTTGTGTCTTGCTGGGTGTCGGGGGGGCAGTGTTCGGTGCTGCAGCGGCCATCGTCGGTGACCGGGTCGACAGGCACGGGTACGTGCTGATCAATGGCTGGGTGTTGCCGTCCCGCTACTTCCGGAACGAGCAAGCATGATCAAGGATTTCCAGTCGCAGAAGACCCTGCGCGATGTCTATGACGTATGCATCATCGGCGCCGGCCCGGCAGGCATCACCCTGGGCCTGCGCCTGGCTGCCGCCGGCTGGCGGGTGCTGCTTGCCGAGGGTGGCGGGCGTGAATACTCGTCGCTGTCGCAAGACTTGTATGCCTGCAAATCCACCGGCCTGGAGCTGTATGCGCAGGTATCCCGCTTGCGTTACCTGGGTGGCACATCCAACCATTGGGCCGGCCGTTGCCGGCCGTTCACTGCCTCGGATTTTGCCATGCCGCCCCTTGGCGGCTTGCCAGGCTGGCCCATCCCTTATTCGGAAATTGCCGACTACCTGCCGGCCGCCATGGCGATCGTCGATTTGCCGCCTGGCTCGGATTTCAAGGCAATCAACAGCGGGCTGGACGGTGACGAATTCGAACCAGACCGCTTTCTGCTCAGCCCGCCAACCCGGTTCGCGCAGAAGTACGCTGCGGCTCTCGAACAGACCGAAGGCCTGGACGTGTTCATCAACTGCAATTGCGTGGACCTGGAATTCGACCAGGCCAGCGGTACCCTGGCCGCCGTGGTGCTGTCCGATTACCAGCGCAATCGCCAGCGCCTGGTGGCGAGAAACTTCGTGTTGGCCACCGGTGGTATCGAGAATGCCAGGCAGTTGCTCAACAGCGAATCGTTGCTGAACGCGGGCATCGTCAGCAAGGAAGGGCTGGTCGGCAGCTGTTTCATGGAACACCTGAATATCGACCTTGGGACCTTCATCCTGCGCTCGGGCCTGGCCCCTGAGCCGCGCGAGTATTTCACCACCGATGCCTTCACTGACGAATACAAGGCTGGCAAGGGCAATGTCAGGGCCGCCTTGCTGGCCGACGTGCAGACCTACGGTCGCACTGCCGAGGTCAAGCATTTTCTGGAAAACCTGGCCTGTGACATGGGGATCGCCAGCAAGATCGCCTTCGTGGCCCAGTTCAGTTGCCCCGGCGACGGTCTCATCAGCACGCTGATAGAGCAGTTCCCCAACCTGCACAGCCGCATCTCGTTGCTGGACGACAGGGACGCACTGGGCGTGGCCAAGGTCAACGTCAACTGGGCCCTGAGTGCCGATGACCGGCATACCATCAAGTGCATCGGCAGCGAGCTGGCCAAGCGCTGGGCCGACATGAACCTGGGCTTCATCAAGCTCAACGACTTTGTCTATGACACCTCGATACCGCTGAAACTGTCGCCGCATGCCCACCACATGGGCACCACGCGCATGGCATCCTCCGCGCAGGCCGGTGTCGTCGACAGCAACTGCAAGGTGTTCGGTGTTGCAAACCTCTATATCGCCGGCAGCAGCATCTTCGCCACAGGCGGTGCTTCCAATCCGACCCTGCCGCTGCTGCAGTTTGCCCTTCGTCTGGCCGACCACCTCGATGCCAGGATGAGCGGAGCCAGGCAAGCAGTGGGGTGATACAGGTGGGAACGGGTTGAGTGCGCTGCGGTCAGCACCCATGGCAACCAGACCGGATGCGCCTCAGGAACAGTCCAGATTGCTTTGATTGCGAGGCTGGCAGGATGAACGGATGGATACGCAAGGCAGTGGCGCACTATGTTCATGCAACCGGGCGAGGCGCCTCGTTCTACCGCAGGTTCTGCCGGCCCACGCCACTTGAGTGGGGCGCGTACCTCACCCGTTGGGGCAACTTTCATTCGGTGGGCAGGCACTTCCATGCCAACCCGGGCAGCAAGTTCCTCGACCCGTCGCTGGTGCGCATTGGCAACAGCGTGGGCCTGGCCGACTGCACGCTGATCGGCCATGACGGGGTGGTATTGCTGATCGAGCACCGCTTCGGCAAGCACCTGGATTCGGTCGGTTTCATCGACATCAAGGACAACTGCTTCATCGGCCATGGCGCGATCATCATGCCGCGCGTGACCATCGGGCCCGAGTCGATCGTCGCCGCAGGCGCGGTCGTGACCAAGGACGTGCCGCCGGGCACGGTGTTCGGCGGCAACCCGGCAGAGTTCATCTGCACCACCGAGGACTTGATCAAACGGGTCGAGGCGCGTTGCGAAGCCTACCCGTGGATCGGCCTGGTCAAGCAGCGCAACGGTGCCTACGACCCCGAACTGGAACCGCTGCTGATGGCGCAAAGGCGCCAGTACTTCTTCGGCGAGGGCGGCAATGGCTAGCAAACCGGTCGATGTCATGGTGGTCAACTTCAACACGGCCGGGCTGCTGCAGCCGATGTTCGATGCACTGCGCCGGGCTGATGGCGAACGCCTGGCCAACTACCTGGTGGTGGACAACGCCTCGGTGGATGACTCGGTGCAGCGCATGGCCCAGGTGTGCCCGCAAGCGCTGCTGCTGAGCAACACGCACAACGTCGGCTTCGGCCGGGCCAACAACCAGCTGCTGGCGCACCTGCAGGGCAAGTATGCCTTGCTGCTGAACACCGATGCCTTCGTGGCTGCCGATTCCCTGCAGAAGACCCTCGATTACATGGAGGCGCACCCCGAGTGCGGCGTGCTGGGCGTGCGCCTGGAGGGCCGCGATGGCGACCTGCAGCCCAGTTGCCGTTACTTCCCGACACCGTTCAATGTTTTCGTCGGGCGTACCGGGCTAGGGCGCTTCTTTCCAGGCTTGAAGATGGTCGACGAGATGGACTGGGACCACGCGTCGGTCCGCGAATGCGACTGGCTGCCTGGCTGCTTCTACCTGGTACGCCGTGAAGTGCTCGACCAGATTGGCCTGTTCGACCCGCGCTACTTTCTTTATTACGAAGAAGTCGACCACTGCAAGCGGGTCAAGGCGGCGGGCTGGAAAGTGGTGTTCTACCCGCACACCACAGTGGTGCACATCGGCGGCGAGAGCTCCCGCTCGGTAGCCGAACTGGAGGCGGCCAGCCGGCAGATTTCGGCCTACCAGATCGAAAGCGAACTGCTGTACTTCCGCAAGCATCACGGGCGGGCAGGGCTTGCATTGCACATGTTGCTGGTGACCTTGGGCGACCTGCTGCTGGCACTCAAGGCACTGTTGAAACGACGCGGTTGGGGCGCGATAAGTGCCTGCTGGCGTCACTGTCGGGCGACCTGGTCCCTGTTGTTCAAGACCCGGTACGCCAGCCAACCGACCAGGTAGGTGGAGCCATGTTCGATAATATCCGTGCCGACTTGCGCGCCCATGGTGGCGATTGGGGCGCCCAGGGCTTCTGGGTATTGCTGGTGTACCGCTTCGGCCGCTGGCGCTATGGCGTGCGCCCGGCACCGCTGCGCAAGCTGTTTTCGCTGCTGTACAAGGTGTTGTTCAAAGGCGTGCAGATCATTACCGGCGTGGAGTTGCCGTGCGAAGTGGTGATTGGTCGCAACTTCGTAATCGATCATTTTGGCGGCATCGTGATCAGCGGTTATGCCCGGTTTGGCGATGACTGTCGTATCCGCAACGGCGTGGTGGTGGGCCTGAAGAACGTCGACGAGCCGGTTGCACCGGTGTTCGGCAACAATGTCGATATCGGTACCGGGGCCAAGGTGCTGGGCAGCATCCGCATTGGCAACAATGTGGTGATCGGTGCCAACGCCGTGGTGCTGGTGGATGTGCCGGACGACTCGCTGGCGGTGGGGGTACCGGCCACCGTCAAGGCCAGGCACGCGGCCACCACGGCGCCGGCCGGGTGAAGCCCATGGCGAGCGGGCTCGGGGTGGTGGTGATAGGCCGCAACGAAGGCCAGCGCCTCGAGCGTTGCCTGCGATCGCTGGCGCATGGCGCGGAGCAGGTGCTGTACGTCGACTCGGGTTCTTCCGACGGTTCACCGCAACTGGCCCGTAGCCTCGGGGTGGAAGTGCTCACGCTGGACATGGGCCAGCCGTTCACCGCTGCCCGCGCGCGCAATGAGGGCTTTGCCGCTTTGCAACGGCTGCTGCCGTCTATGCGCCTGGTGCAGTTCGTCGACGGCGATTGCGAGGTCGACGCTGACTGGCTGGCGACGGCACAGGCGTTCCTCGACCGCCACCCTGAAGTGGCGGTGGTCTGTGGCCGGCGCCGCGAGCGTTTCCCGCAACGCTCGGTATACAACCTGCTATGCGACCTGGAGTGGGACACCCCAATCGGCGAGGCCAAGGCGTGCGGTGGCGACGCGCTGATGCGGGCAGACGCGTTCGCCGCTGTCGGCGGCTTCCGCAGCGGGTTGATCGCCGGCGAAGAGCCTGAGCTGTGCGTGCGCCTGCGAGCCAGGGGCTGGAAGGTCTGGCGGCTGGATGCCGAGATGACCTTGCACGACGCCGCCATGACCCGTTTCAGCCAATGGTGGCGCCGCAGCCTGCGCGCCGGCCATGCTTACGCAGAAGGCGCTTACCTGCATGGCCAGGCGCCGGAGCGGCACTGGTTGCGCGAGTCGCGTCGGGCCTGGGTCTGGGGCCTGGGCATACCACTGACTACCCTGCTGGCCTGCCTGGCGCTCGGCGGCTGGGGCCTGGCGTTGTTGCTGGTCTACCCGCTGCAGGCCTGGCGCCTGGCTCGTCGCGGAGGCCGATCGGCACGTGAAAACTGGCTTTGGGCAGTCTTCCTGGTACTGGGCAAGTTCCCGGAAATGCTCGGGCAGCTGAGGTTCCTGCACCAGCAATTCGTGGCCGGCAAACCGGCCTTGATCGAATATAAGTGAGGGGCCACGGATGCTTGGCACGATCATCAAAAGCGTGTTCACCCTGCAACCGGGTTACTCGTTGCGGGCGCTGAACAACAAGTACCGGCTGTTGCGCCAGATTGCCCGGCATTGGCCCGAGCTGAATGCCTTCCTGCAACGCATGACCCTGGCACTGGGCGAGGGGCGCTGGCGCCGGCTGGGCGTGGATGGCGTCGGTGTCGTGCAATGGCCCTATATCAGCAAATGCTGGGAAGCGCCGCAGCGCCTGGAGGTGGTGGCTTCGCACTTCGAGGTGGTGGCCGGTCAGTTTCCGTCGCTGTTGCTGCTGGACCGGGCAGACAGCCGGGTATTGGGTGAGCTGACCAGCCATTCGCCGGGTTGCCGCCTGGTGCTCGACCGGCCGATCTGGTTCAAGCGTGAAGGCGAGCTGGTGCTGAACCTGTTCCAGAACGACCTGCGCGTGGCCTCCCTGGCATTTACCCTGTGCCGCAGCCAGGGCGAACTTTGCCTGTTCATCGGTGCCGTGCAAGGCATCCACAAGGGCGTCGACAGCGAGACGTCGCTGGCCATCTACCGCGACCTGACCAAGGACTTCGAGGGGCTGCGCCCGCGTAGCCTGCTGCTCGAAGCGTTGAAGTGCCTGGCCAGGATTCTGCGCGTGGAGTACCTGTACGCCGTCAATGATGCCTGTCGTCACCACCGGCATGCCTACTTCGGCAACGACAAGGACCGGGAGCTGGCCGCCAATTATGACGCGATCTGGCAGGAGCATGGCGGCATGAACTGCAATCGTGCGGACTTCTACGAGCTGCCGCTGGACCCTGCGCAACGCGCGGAACAGGACATTCCGAGCAAGAAACGGGCGATGTACCGCCGCCGCCAGGCGCTGCTCGAAGATGTTTTCGCACGTTTGCAGGCAGCTTTGGCAGGCAGCGGCCACAACCTTGAACTACAAGAGAAGCAGGGGGATGCACCTGACGCAGGGGCATCGGCGGGACGCCGGCCACCGGTAATCGACAGCTTGAAGTGAGCGCTGGCGTTACTGTGGGAGGTCCAAGGGTTCATCATGCGGGTCTTGATCTGGATTCCTATGCGCATTGCCTATTTCGTCAACCAGTACCCAAAGGTCAGCCACAGTTTCATCCGCCGCGAAATCCTCGCGCTGGAGCGCCAGGGGGTAGCGGTGCAGCGTATTGCCCTGCGCGGCTGGGACGCGCAGCTGCAGGACGGCGAAGACGCAAACGAACGTGACAACACCCGCTATGTGCTGCAAGGCGGCATTGCGGGCCTGCTCGGACCCACCTGGCAGGTCCTCTGCGGGCAGCCACGGCCGTTCTTCCGCGCCCTGTGGCTGGCCCTGCGCCTCGGCCTGCGCGCCGACCGCGCCTGGCCCTATCACTTGGTCTACCTGGCCGAGGCCTGCCAGGTGCTGCAGTGGCTGCAGGCAGGCAAGGCACAACACGTGCACGCCCATTTCGGCACCAATTCCACCGAGGTGGTGATGCTGGCCCACGTGCTGGGAGGGCCGGCCTACAGCTTTACCGTGCACGGGCCGGAGGAATTCGACAAGCCGCAATTTCTGCACATCGGCGAGAAGGTGCGGCGTGCCGCATTTGTCGCGGCCGTCAGTTCGTATGGGCGCAGCCAGGTGTTGCGCTGGGTGGCACACGACCACTGGGCCAAGGTCAAGGTGGTACATTGCGGCCTGGAGCGCAGTTTTCATGAGGTGGCGCCGGTCAGCCTGCCGGCGGCGCCGCGGCTGGTGTGTGTCGGGCGCTTGTGCGAACAGAAAGGCCAGCTGCTGTTGCTTGAAGCCGCGCGGATACTGGCTGCCCGAGCGGTCGGTTTCGAGCTGGTGCTGGCCGGTGACGGCGAGATGCGTGGGCAGGTCGAGGCATTGATTGCCCGCTATGGCTTGCAGCGCCAGGTCCGTATCACCGGCTGGATCAGCAGTGCCCAGGTGCGTGAAGAGATCCTTGCCGCGCGCGCACTGGTGCTGCCCAGCTTCGCCGAGGGACTGCCGGTGGTAATCATGGAGGCCATGGCCCTGCGCCGGCCCGTGCTGACGACTTATGTGGCGGGCATTCCCGAGCTGGTGCAGCCGGGCGAGAACGGTTGGTTGTTTCCCGCCGGCGCCGTTGACGAGCTGGTGACGGCCATTGTCGAGTGCCTGGCGCAACCTGTCGAGGTGTTGCAGCGTATGGGCGAGGCGGCCCGCCAGCGTGTGCTGCAACGGCATGATGTCGACACCGAGGCGGCCCGGTTGGCCGCTTATTTCAAGGCATCCGCATGATTAGTGTATTGGCTTGGCTACTCGGCACCCTGGCGCTCATTGTCCTGCTACCGGTACTGCTGCTGTTGGGGCAGGTGCTGCTCGCCTGCTTGCCGAGGCAGGCGCAACCCTTGGGCGGCAACAGGCGTCCGCAGGTGGCCGTGCTGGTGCCAGCGCATGACGAAGCAATGATCATCCGCGCCGCATTGGCGAGCATCACCCCGCAATTGCAGCCTGGCGACCAGTTGCTGGTGGTGGCGGACAACTGCACTGACGACACCGCGCAACTGGCCCGCGAGGGTGGCGCGGAGGTAGTGGAACGCCACGACCTGCGCTTGCGTGGCAAGGGCTATGCCTTGGACTTTGGCGTGCGCCACCTGGCCCGCCAGCCGCCCGAGGTAGTGATCGTGGTCGATGCCGATTGCCGGGTCGGCGAGGGCGCGATCGAGCGCCTGGCGCGTCGTTGCCACGAAGCCGCCCGGCCGGTACAGGCCCTGTACCTGACGCACGCCCCGGCAGGGGCCGGGACGAAAGTACAGATCGCCGAATTCGCCTGGCGGGTCAAGAACCTGGTACGCCCGCGCGGTTGGGCGCGCCTGGGCCTGCCTTGCCAGTTGATGGGCGCTGGCATGGCGTTCGGTTGGCGTGACCTGGCCCTGGTCGACCTGGCCAATGGGCACCTGGTGGAGGATGTGAAGCTGGGCCTGGACCTGTGCCAGCAAGGCAAACCCCCGGTGTTCTGCCCCGAGGCCTTGGTCACCAGCCAGTTTCCGGCCAGCCAGCAAGGCCTGAACAGCCAGCGCACCCGCTGGGAGCATGGCCACCTGGGGTTGATGCTGACCGATGCCCCCAGGCGTGCGCTGGCCGCCGTCAGGCAAGGCAACGGCAGCTTGCTGGCGATGACCCTCGACCTGCTGGTGCCGCCCCTGGCATTGCTGGTGCTGGCCCTGCTCGGGGTCAACCTGTTGGCCTGGCTGGTCTACCTGCTGTTCGGCGTCGCGGCACCTGCCTGGATCGCCCTGGGTGCGCTGGCGTTGCTGGGCCTTGCGGTCATGTTGGCCTGGGCGCGCTTCTGTCGTGAGCTGATCCCGTTTTCCGTGTTGCTGTATGCGCCATTCTATGCGGCGAGGAAGGTTCCGATGTATCTGGGGTTTCTGATCAAGCGCCAGGTTGACTGGGTGCGTTCGAAGCGGGATGCAGACTGATGGCTGAGTGGCAGCAGCGCTGGGCCGGCATCATCGACAAGCTCGAAGCCGTGGCTGACGAAGCTGCCGCGCAGCGCCTGCTCGACCGGCTGGCCGCCGCGCAGACCCCGACCGTGCTCGGTTTCGTCAACGCCCATGCGATGAACCTGGTGGTACGCGACGGCGCGTACGCTCAGGCATTGTCGGCGGCCGACGTGCTGCTGCGTGACGGCGCCGGCATGGCGATCCTCTATCGCCAGCTTGGCCTGGAGCCCGGGCTCAACATGAATGGTACCGACTTCATTCCCCGGCTGATGGCTGCCTACCGCGGGCGGCGGGTGGCGTTCTGGGGCACACGGCAGCCCTACCTGGACCAGGCCGCGCAGCGTAGCGCCAGCCTGTTCGGGGTGGTGCCGGTATCGGTCCATGATGGCTTTGCCAGCCTGGAAACCTACCTGCAACTGGCCAGGGAGCAGCAACCCGAGCTGATCGTGCTGGGCATGGGCATGCCCAGGCAGGAGGCGGTAGCGGCGCAGTTGGCGGGCACTGGCGAACCGTGCCTGATCGTCTGTGGTGGGGCGATCCTGGATTTTCTTGGCGGCAAGGTCAGCCGGGCGCCGCCGTGGCTGCGGCGTGTGGGCGGGGAGTGGTTGTACCGGTTGTCGCGCGAACCGAAGCGCCTGTTCATGCGCTATGTGGTGGGCAACCCCTTGTTTCTGCTGCGCGCCCGGCTGTACCGCCGCGGTGCAGGGCATGCCGGACGCAGCGTGTAGACCCCGCGCGGTCGCTGGGGGCTGGCACGTTGATGGCGGCTGGCTGCTACAGTGAGAGCAAGGGTGGCGGGCTGCACGGTGCTGTTTCGCTGGCCTTGCATGGGCCGTTTGCCAGGCTGGCGGTTTGACCAAAAGGACTTGCTGCGCGTGAATTGATGAGGTCTGAGATGGTTTTCGAACCCAGAAGCAGTCGTTCATTGCTTCAGCGAAGAAGCAGCGTCAGTAACGCCATCCAGGCCGGTCTCGACGGAATAGCCGTCACCGGTATCGCCTGGTACCTGATCTACGACCAGTTCGGCTATATCACTTCCGATTACGTGATCATGCTGTTGTTGCTGATCGGCGCACTGGCGGTGATCTACGATCACTATGCGATCTACCGCACCAACGTCGGCCTATCGATCAAGGCGTTCCGGCTGTTCAAGGCGTGGTCGGCAACCTTCTGCTTCCTGGTGGTGATGGCCTTCCTGACCAAACAGAGCGAAACCTACTCGCGGCTGCTGGTGGTGCAACTGTTCATCATCGGCTACATCGCCCAGTTGTTCCTGCATTTTGCCGTGCGCGAACTGCAGAAGCGCTTCACCGCACATGCGCGCCTGGACAACGCGCTGATCATCGGCGCCGGTGACCTGGCCAATTTCCTTTATCAGAAAATCAGCAACAACCCCTGGTTCGGCGAGCGGGTGCTGGGCTGCGTGCTGATCGACGCGCCCGACGAGCCGGGCCGCGAAACTGCCGAGGGCAAGCAACGCCTGCCGGTGCTCGGGCACATTGCCGAGCTGGACGAGATCGTCGCCCGGCACGCCATTCGTACGGTGTACCTGGTCACGCCACTGGGCGGTTCCGAGGTCATCAACGAGGTGTACCTGAAGCTGCTCGACAAGTGCATTGCGGTGAACTGGGTGCCTGACATCTTCTCCTTGCGCCTGATCAACCACAGCGTGCGGGAAATCGCCGGCATTCCAGTGCTGACTTTGTCCGAGACGCCGCTGACGGGCATGAGCCTGTTCCTGAAAAACCTCGAGGACAGGGTATTGGCCGCGCTGATTCTGCTGTTTGCCTCGCCGGTACTGCTGGCCGTGGCAGTGGCGATCAAGCTGGATAGCCGGGGCCCGGTGTTCTTCCGCCAGGAACGCACCGGCTGGACCGGGGAAGCGTTCCGTATCTGGAAGTTCAGGAGCATGCATGTACACCAGCCGGAGGAGGGCGTGATCAGGCAGGCGCAGAAGAATGACCCGCGGCTGACCCGGGTCGGTGCGTTCATCCGCCGTACCAGCCTGGACGAGCTGCCGCAGCTGTTCAATGTGCTGACCGGGGAAATGTCGCTGGTCGGGCCGCGACCGCATGCCCTGCAGCATGACACGCTGTATTCCCAGGACATCGTCGATTACTTTGCCCGCCACAATATCAAGCCTGGCATGACCGGCCTGGCACAGGTGCGCGGGTTCCGCGGCGAGACCAAGGATATCGAGCAGATGATCCAGCGCGTCGACTCGGACATCGAGTACATCAACAACTGGTCGCTGTGGCTGGACTTCGTGATCCTGGTGCGTACGTTGAACGCGTTTACCGGTAAGCAGGCCTATTGAGCCGGTTCACGCCCCAAAAGCCTGCGTTCAGGTGGGTGGCTCCTTGCCCAGCGGGTGCAACTCCCTGAACCCCCGTGCTTCTTCCACCAGCCAGTCATGCACCGCCCGTGCGCCGGGCTGGTTCAACCCGCCCGGCGGGTAATGCACCACGTAGCGTTTGTGGTTGGCAATCGGCACCCCGAAGGGCACGATCAGCGCACCGCGCTCCAGTTCGTCGTTGAGCAGGGTGCGCCGCGCGATGGCCACGCCGCTGCCGGCGATCGCCGCCTCGATGGTCAGGTGGTTGCGGTTGAAGGTATGCCCGCGCCGTACATCGAGACCGGCGGCACCGATGCCTTCCAGGTAGAACTCCCATTCAGCGTATTCCGAACTGCCACGCCAGGCGGTGATGTCATGCAGCAGCGGGTAGTGCGCCAGGTCCGCCGGCCCGTGCAGCGGCGGGCGCCCGCGCAGCAGGGCGGGCGAGCACACCGGGAAGATCTGCTCGTCCAGCAGCGGCGTCGACAGCATGCCGGGGTAGCTGCCGTCGTTCAGGTCGATGGCCAAGTCGAAATCTCCCGGGTTCAATGCCTGGGCACTGTCTTCGGCCACCAGCCGCAGTTCGATGTCCGGGTAGCGTTGCTGGAAGCGCGGCAGGCGCGGCGTGAGCC
The DNA here is from genome assembly GCF_916618955.1 of Pseudomonas sp. Marseille-Q3773. NCBI lineage: Bacteria > Pseudomonadati > Pseudomonadota > Gammaproteobacteria > Pseudomonadales > Pseudomonadaceae > Pseudomonas > Pseudomonas sp. Marseille-Q3773. Next base: position 1,790,634 of record NZ_OU745390.1, on the reverse strand, counting down.
ATTTGGCCAGGAACGACGGGATCGAACGCAGGCGCACGGTGCCACGGATTTCACCCGCGTCCAGGCGCAGCAGTTCAGCTTCGATGCTGCCGTAGGCTTCGGCCACCGTCTGCGCCAGGCGCTGCCCCTCGGCGCTCAGTTCCACGCCGCGCGCCCGGCGCAGGAACAACCGATAGCCCAGGCGTTCTTCCAGCTGGCGCATCTGCTGGCTGACTGCCCCCGGGGTGATATGCAGTTCTTCGGCACAGCGGGTGAAGGACAAGTGCCGGGCTGCACAGGCGAACACATGCAACCAGACGAACATCTGGCCATTGAGTTGTCGACGCATCGTTTAGTACCGCTAAAGCCTTGCTTAGAAAGTTTCGTTGGTCATCCGTGAGCCAGCGCGGCAGTATCGCGCAAAATCGCAATACCGCTCAATTTTTTCAGAGAACCGTGCTGCGTGTTCACACCGCTGTACGGTCAGGCATTAGCATGGCTATCAGTGTTTTCGACCTTTTCAAAATCGGCATCGGCCCGTCCAGCTCCCACACCGTCGGCCCGATGCGGGCAGCGGCGACCTTTGCCCAGGCCCTGCGTGAGCAAGGGCTGCTGGGCCGGGTCAGCCGTGTCGAGGTGCGGCTGTATGGCTCGCTGTCAGCCACCGGCGTTGGCCACGCCACCGACCGCGCCTGCCTGCTCGGCCTGATGGGGCAGTGGCCGGACCGTATCGACCCGGCCCCCATCGAGTCGCGCATTGGCCAGGTCATGCAGGAGCACTGCCTGCTGCTCGATGGCAGCCACCCGCTGGCGTTCGAGTACAGCCGCGATCTGCTGCTGCTCGACGAAAACCTGCCGTACCACCCCAACGCCATGAGCCTGGAAGCCCTCGACGGGCAGGCCAGCCTGTTGCGCCAGACCTACTATTCGGTAGGCGGTGGTTTCATCGTCGAGCAGGCCGAGATCGATGCGCCGCGCAGCGAAGCGAACGCGGTGCAGCTGCCGTACGAATTCGACAGCGCTGCGCAGTTGCTGGCCTTGTGCAAGGCCCACGGTTTGAGCGTGGCGCAATTGATGATGGCCAACGAGCGTGCCTGGCGCCCGGAGGCCGAAGTCCGCGAGGGCCTGCTGCGGGTCTGGGCGGCCATGCGTGAATGCGTCGATAACGGCCTGCGCAACGAAGGGGTCCTGCCTGGCGGCCTGCACGTCAAGCGGCGTGCAGCGCGCCTGCATCGCAGCCTGCAGGAACTGGGCAAGCCCAACGTGATCGGTTCCACCCTCAGTGCCATGGAGTGGGTCAACCTGTTCGCCCTGGCGGTGAATGAAGAGAACGCCGCCGGCGGGCGCATGGTCACCGCGCCCACCAATGGCGCCGCGGGGATCATTCCTGCGGTGTTGCACTACTACATGAAGTTCAACCCCGGTGCCTGCGATGCGGATGTGGTGGATTTCCTGCTGGGCGCAGCGGCGGTGGGTATTCTGTGCAAGAAGAACGCATCGATCTCCGGGGCGGAAGTCGGCTGCCAGGGCGAGGTGGGCTCGGCCTGCTCGATGGCCGCTGCCGGCCTGGCGCAGGTGCTTGGCGCGACCCCGCCGCAACTGGAAAACGCCGCCGAGATTGCCCTGGAACATAACCTCGGACTGACCTGCGACCCGGTCGGCGGCCTGGTCCAGGTGCCCTGCATCGAGCGCAACGCGATCGCGGCGGTGAAAGCGATCAACGCCGTGCAGATGGCCTTGCGCGGGGATGGCGAGCATTTCATCTCGCTGGACCGGGTGATCCGCACCATGCGTGATACCGGGGCGGACATGCATGCCAACTACAAGGAAACCTCGCGCGGTGGTCTGGCTGTTGCGTTCGTGGAGTGTTGAGTAGCCACATCGCTTGCCATGCGCTTGCAGGAGCGGCCTTTTCGCGACACAAGGCCGCCCCCACAATGCCGTACGGGCGGTTATTGGCGGGCTTTCTGTTTCGCTTCGAGGAAGCTCGCGCGCATGTCCTTGGCCCAGCCATCCAGCACCGGCTTGACGTCGTTCAGGGTCAGCTTGGTGGTCTTGTTCTCCAGTTCCTGCCCTGTGCCCTTGCGCACTACCTGGGCCAGCACCTTCTGGCTGGCTCCATCCAGGAACGCTGCCTCTACACCGACATCCACTTCCTGGTCGCGACCACCCATGGCCGTGTTGACGCCGGCCGAGATCAACGCGATGGGAATGACTTCGTAAGGCTTGAGGCCTTCGTTGCTGGTGGACACCGCGGTGATCGCAGGACGCACCACCAGCACCCCGGGTCCGGGGCCCTTGGCCAGGGGCACGACGCTGCCCATTTCACGGCGCAGGGCCTCATTGAAGTAGCGGGTGATTTCCTGCAGCGTCTGCGCCGAGATGACCTCCGTCGGCTGTGGCCGCGGGTAGAACTGGCTCGGCTCGATGAATACCTGGCTGTACTGGTTGACGTTGACCTTGGGGTCGATCCAGCGCATCACCGGGTCGCCTGAAGGGCTCTTGGTTTCTGCCAGCCGGCTGTAGTCCTTGAGGAAGCCGGAGTAGTCCTTGGGGTCCACGCGGTTGCTGGAACAGGCAGCAACGGCAAGCAATGCGGCGCACAACAGGGTAATGCGAGGCAATGATTTCATGATGAAAACGCATCCATGATGGGTCGGCCAGAACAACGCTAGCAGGTGCGCGACAGATGGCCAGTGCCAGAGTTCAATCGACATGAAAGCGGTCCATCTGTCGCGGCTGTTCAGCCCAGTGCCTCACGCAAGCGGTACCACAACATGCCCAGCGCCAGCAGCGGCGAGCGCAGTGCCTTGCCGCCGGGGAAGGTCAGGTGCGGCACCGCACTGAACACGTCCAGCCCACGGCTGTGGCCAAGTGCAATGCTTTCGGCGAGCAGCCTGGCGGTCCAGTGCGTGACGTTCAGCCCATGCCCGGAATAGCCCTGGGCGTAATACACGTTGCGTTGCTGGCTGAGGCGACCGACCTGGGGGAAGCGGTTGGCGGTGATGCCGATCATGCCGCCCCATTGGTAATCAATCCGCACCTCGGCCAGTTGCGGGAATACCTTGAGAACCTTGGGCCGCATGTAGCCAGCAATGTCTTTGGGGTCGCGGCCGGAGTAATGACAGGCGCCACCGAACAGCAGCCGGCGGTCTGCCGTGAGGCGGTAATAGTCCAGGCCGACCTTCTGGTCGCACAGCGCCATGTTCTGCGGGATCAGCTGGCTGGCCAGCGCTTCAGGCAATGGCTCGGTGGCCACCACGTAACTGCCGGCCGGAAGTACCTTGCCGCTCAGGCGTGGCTCCAGATCATCGAGGTGGGCGTTGCAACCAAGCACCAGGTTGCCTGCGCGTACCTTGCCATGGGCGGTGTGTAGCACCACCTGGTGGCCATGCTCGATGCGCAGTACCGGGCTCTGCTCGAAAATGCGCACACCCAGGCCGTGGGCGGCACGCGCTTCACCCTGGACCAGGTCAAGCGGGTGCAGGTGGCCCGAGCCCATGTCGACCAGGCCGCCGGCGTACTGGTCGCTGGCGACAATCTCGTGCAGCTGGTCGGCGCCGACCAGGCGGGTTTCAGGGCGATAGCCGAGGGCGGCCAGGTCGTCCAGCTCACCCTGGAACGCGGCGAACTGGGCGGCGGTATTGGCCAGTTCGCAAAAGCCCCAGCGCAGGTCGCAGGCAATGCCGTACTGGGCGATGCGGCGGGCCACCAGTGCCACCGAATCGATGCCGGCCTGCTTGAGATAACGCACGCCGTCCTGGCCGACATGCCGGGCAAAACCGCTGACGTCATGACCGATACCACGGATCAGCTGGCCGCCGTTGCGCCCGCTGGCGCCCCAGCCGATGCGCCGGGCTTCCAGCAGCACCACCGACAGGCCGCGCTCGGCCAGTTCCAGCGCGGTGTTGACGCCGGTCAGCCCGCCACCAACCACGCATACATCGGCGGTCAGTTCGCCGTCCAGGCTGGGGTAGGGCGCCGCATCGCGTGCCGTGGCGGCGTAGTACGAGGCGGCGTGTTGGGTCGTGAAGGACATGGGGTTCTCGGCTCAGCGGTTGGACTTGATCTTGCTCCAGGAGCGGGTCATGACGCGCATGATCTTCGGGCTCGGGGTGCTGGAGATATACAGCTTGTCGAGCACGTCCTGGGGCGGGTAGACCTCGGGGTTGTCGACCAGCGATGCATCCATGTAGGCCTGGGCATCGGGGTTGGCATTGGCGTAGCCGACCGTGGTACTGACCTTGGCGATCACCTTCGGGTCGAGCAGGTAGTTGATGAACGCCAGGGCCTGTTCAGGGTTGTTGGCGTCTTTGGGGATGGCCAGCAGGTCGAACCACAGGTTGCTGCCTTCCTTGGGAATGCTGTACGCGACCTTCACGCCGTTGTTCGCCTCCGCGGCGCGGTTGGCGGCCTGGAACACATCGCCGGAATAACCGAAGGCCACGCAGACATCGCCATTGGCCAGGTCGGCAACGTACTTGGAGGAGTGGAAGTAGGTGATGTAGGGGCGCAGCTCGAGCAGTCGGGCTTCGGCCTTGGCGTAGTCGGCCGGCTGCTCGCTGCGCGGGTTCATGCCCAGGTAGTTGAGCACGGCCGGGAACAGTTCGTCGGGCGAGTCCATGAATGCCACGCCGCACTGCTTGAGCTTCTTCAGGTTCTCGGGCTCGAACAGCACGGCCCATGAGTCGACATGATCGACGCCGAGGGCCGCCTTGACCTTGTCGACGTTATAGCCGATGCCGTTGGTGCCCCACAGGTAGGGCACGGCATAGCGGTTGCCGGGGTCGTTCTGTTCAAGCTGCTTGAGCAGCTTGGGGTCCAGGTGCTGCCAGTTGGGCAGCTTGCTGCGGTCCAGCGGCAGGAAGGCACCGGCCTGGGCCTGGCGCGCGAGGAAGTGGTTGGACGGTACTACCACGTCATAACCCGTGCGCCCGGCCAGCAGCTTGCCTTCCAGGGTTTCGTTGGAGTCGAACACGTCATAGACCACCTTGATACCGCTGCTGGCCTGGAAGTCGGCCAAGGTGGTGTCACCGATGTAGTCGGTCCAGTTGTACACGCTGACCGAGGGGGTGGCTTGGCTGGTGCTGGCGAACAGCAGGGTGAATGCGGCGGGGATCAGGGCTTGCAGATGACGCATGGGGACACCTCGTTGGTCTTGTTCTTCGAGTTCGGTGCAGGGGCTCGTGCCCTGTGGGAGCGGGTTTATCCGCAAACAGGTCGTTGAACGCACCACGGCATTCGCGGGTAAACCCGCTCCCACAGGTACCGCGAAAAGGTCAGACGCTCAGCATCAGGAACTCACGCTCCCACGAGCTGATCACCCGCTTGTAGTTCTCGTGCTCGGCACGCTTGACCGCCACGTAGCCCTGAACGAACTGCTTGCCCAGGTACTGCTGCACGGTCTCGCAGTCTTCCATGTGCTGCAGGGCGTCTTCGATGGTGATCGGCAGGCGCAGGTTGCGTCGTTCGTAGGCACGGCCCTGCACCGGTGCGCTGGGTTCGATGCACTCGACCATGCCCAGGTAGCCGCACAGCAGGCTGGCGGCAATGGCCAGGTAAGGGTTGGCATCGGCACCGGGCAGGCGGTTTTCCACGCGCATCGACTCGGGGCTGGAGGTGGGCACGCGCAGGCCGGCGGTGCGGTTTTCCTCACCCCATTCGACGTTCACCGGTGCCGAGGTGTCCGGCAGGAAGCGGCGGAACGAGTTGACGTTGGGGGCGAACATCGGCAGCAGCTTGGGGATGTACTTCTGCAGGCCACCGATGTGGTACAGGAACAGCTGGCTCATGCTGCCGTCTTCATTAGCGAAGATCGGCTTGCCGCTGGCGATGTCGACCACGCTCTGGTGCAGGTGCATGGCGCTGCCCGGCTCGTCGGTGATCGGCTTGGCCATGAAGGTGGCCGCGACATTGTGCTTGAGCGCCGCCTCGCGCATGGTGCGCTTGAACACCGTGATCTGGTCGGCCAGGTCCAGCGCGTCGCCGTGCCGGAAGTTGATCTCCATCTGCGCGGGGCCGTCCTCATGGATCAGCGTATCCAGGTCCAGGCCCTGGATCTCGCACCAGTCATAGACATCTTCGAACAGCGGGTCGAATTCGTTGGCGGCATCGATCGAGAACGACTGGCGACCGCTTTCGGCACGGCCGGAACGCCCCAGGGGTACCTGCAGCGGCAGGTCCGGGTCTTCGCAGCGCTGGGTCAGGTAGAACTCCATCTCCGGTGCCACGATCGGCTGCCAGCCTTTGTCGGCATACAGCTTGAGGACCTTCTTCAGTACGTTGCGTGGTGACAGTTCGATGGGGTTGCCCTGCTTGTCGAAGGTGTCGTGGATCACGATCGCGGTCGGTTCGATCGCCCACGGGATCTGGTACACCGCTGTCGGGTCGGGGCGGCAGACCATGTCGATGTCGGCAGCATCGAGCAGGTTGTAGTAGATGTCATCGTCGACGTAGTCGCCGGTAACCGTCTGCAGCAGCACGCTCTCGGGCAGGCGCATGCCGCGCTCGTGGAGAAACTTGGCGGTGGGCGCGATCTTGCCGCGGGCGATGCCGGTCAGGTCGCTGATCACACATTCGACTTCGGTGATCCGGTGTTCTTTCAGCCAGGTGGACAGCTGATCGAAGGGGGCGTTCATACAGACCTCTTGGTTGGGTTTGAGTGGCGGAGCGCACGCACGGCGAACTTCGTTACAACTTCCAGAAGGGACTCCGAAGTCGTTGCGCTTCCCAGTTGACGCGCTGGAGACTATCTTGGTCGCAGCCCCTGTGGCCGATCTATCCACTTTCTCCGGCAATCAATGCACCAAAAGAGTGCAACTAGGACCGCGCGTGACAACCGCCAATGCCCTGCAAGTCCAGGCCTTCCATACCACCGATGTCACCGAACAGGTGCGTGCCACTCCGGCGTGGCAGCAGCAATACCGGCAGATGTCGCCCGGGCATTTCAGCGGTGAATTGCGTTGCCTGGGGCTGGAGGGGGTGGAGGTGTACGAGGAGCGCCTGAACACCCGGGTCGAGCAGTTTTTCCGCGCTCCGAGCGGTTCGCTGGCGTTCTGCTTCGACCGCAGCGAGAACAGCCTGTACCTGTTGAACGAACACAGCCGCAACATCTGGATCACACCAGAGAACTACCAAGAAGTGGCGGTGGTGTTCGACCAGGCCTTCCTGGCCGGCCATGGCCTGGACCCACAGCGTCTCGAAGGGTTGTACATGGTGCCGCTGGGCAGCGGCCAGAACGCGCTGTTCGGCAGCTGGCTGAGCGCCACGCTGACCCGCCTGGGTGAAGCCGATTGCCCGCTGCAGGGGCAGACCCTGGCAGAACAGCTGCTGGATGACTGCCTGTTCATCCTCGACAACGCTTGCCAACGCCTGCAGGGCGTGGCCCTGGGGCGGCGTGACGAAGAGCGGGCGATCATGCGGCGGGTCAGCGAGTGGGCAGCCGACTGCCCGGAAGAGACCCTGAACCTGGTGGAACTGGCGGCGGTTGCCGGGGTTTCCCTGCGTCAGTTGCAGCAGGCGTTCAAGGCGTTTACCGGAATGTCTCCGGCGCACTGGTTACGCCTGCGTCGGCTCAACGGTGCGCGGCGCGACCTGCGCAACGGCGGAGCGACCGTGGCCGAAGTGGCGATGCGCTGGTCGTTCTGGCATTTGGGAAGGTTTTCAGAGAGTTACCGGCAGTTATTCAAGGAGTTTCCCAGTGAGACCTTGAAGCGGGGCAGGGGCTGAGCATTGGCATATGGCTGCCCTCCCAGCAGCACTGAACCCTGCATCGCCGCGCAAAAATTGCTATCGTGCCGGCCTGTTTCCACCCGAGGTGCCGATGTTCTACCTGCCTTTGCCCAGCGACCAGGCCGACCGCCTCGCCAGCGAGCCCGCTAGCGGGTTCTTCAGTACCGCCAGCCTGCTGGAAGCCGCTACCGTGCTGTTCGTGCAAAACCTGCCGCGCCAGCCCGCCGCGGCCTCGGCGGACGTGCAGGAGCGCCGTTTCGCTGAAATCGTGCGCATCGCCAACGAGGTCGAGTGCGCCGCACCCGGGCGTTTCCAGGGCCAGGTGGCGCGACACTTCGACCGTGAGGCCTTCGCGATGGGCCTGGGCATGCTTGGCGAAAACGGCATCGCCCTGTTGTCCAGCGAGGTGGCGTACCAGGCCGACGAGCTGCTGGACGGCGAAGGCCAGTGGAACTTCCAGTTCGCCGACAGCTACCGCCAGCGCGCCACACCGCTGCACCCGGTGTACCTGCCCGCGCTGGCCAGCGACCTGATGCTCAGCGACCAGCAGCACCGGCTGCTGCGCGAATTTCTCAGTGGCATCGACGAATCGGTGGCCGTGCAGGGTTTCGCCGGTACCGGCAAGACCTTCCTGATTCATCAGTTCGCCCGCCTGCTCGACCCCCAGCGTACGCTGCTGCTGGCGTTGACCGAAGGCCAGTTGCGCGCCTTGCAGGCACGGGTCAAGGACGCGGCGGCCTATACGGCGCTGACCTTCGGCCAACTGGCCGACGAGCTGCTCAACCGTGACCTAACCAGCAACGGTTGGCGCCTGCGCGACCCCTACCGCACCAAGCTGTCGTGGCGCCCGCAGGAGGCGCAGGTGGTCCGCTGGCTGGGCATTCCCGACATCGGCCCGCTTGCTGCCCGCCAGGTAGTGGCGTTGTGCATTCGCGCGGTGCGGACCTTCTGCCACAGCGCCGATAGCCAACTGCAGCTGCACCATCTGCCGTGGGCCGGGCCGGGCACCACGCCGCTGGATCAGGAAGTGCTGCTGGAAAAGGCACGGTTGTACTGGCAGGAACTGATTCGCCCGTCAGCCCGGGAAATCCAGTTGCCGGTACGCGACTATCACCGGGTCAAACTGTTGTCATTGACCGCTGACGTGATCGACAGCCGCTACACCCATGTCATCGTCGACGAGGTCCACGAACTGTCGTCGCCGATGCTCGCCGTGCTCGACCGCAGCCCGCAGTCGATCATTGCCCTGGGTGACGAGTTGCAGAACCTCAACGGCCTCAGCCCGCACCATGGCAGCTTCATTCGCCAACGCTGCATTGACCGCTCACTGCGCGCCGGGCCGGCCATGGACAAAGTGCTCAACCCACTGATCCAGGCACATCCGGCGGCGATCCAGGGTGCCTTCAGCGGCAGCGCCGAGCATTACACCCGGGTCAGCTTCTTCGACACGGTCAGCGTTCCCGAACAGCCCACTGCACTGATCGTCGACGACGAGTGGGGCCTGTTCGGCTGGTTCCAGCGCCTGACGCACCTGAACGTGCCGTTCGTGCTGCTGAAAAGCGCGCGCAAGGACTTCGAGCTGTTCGTCGAGGACTGCATCGAACTGTATCGCCATGGCACCCGGCCGCGTCACCCGATGCTGTTCCGTTACGCCAGTTGGCAGGCGCTGGAGCAGGACAAGGGCGATGACAAGGCATTCGTTGCCGTGGCCAACATGCTGCGCAAGGGCTACACCCCCGAGCACTTTGCCAGGGCCAAGAGCCGTTACCGCTGGGACAAGGCGCCCAAGCTGTTCCTGGGGCGGGTGCGGGATGTGAAGAACATGGAGTTTGCCCGGGTCATGGTGTCGCCGGAACTGATGGTGGCGCCGCAGGTGGCTGGGAACCGCAACGAGCGTGCGCGGATGCTGGCCGGGTTGTACACCGCCTGTTCGCGGGCGCGGCATGAACTGATCGTGCCGGGAGGAATGCTGGACTGGGTCAAGGACCAGGTTCGGGATTGAGCTAGATGGGGCTGCTTTGCAGCCCCTGGGCATCAAATCAATTACGATCCAGCCAAACCGTCTGCGCATTGGTGAACTCACGCACACCAAAGTGCGACAGCTCGCGCCCGAAGCCGCTCTTCTTCACCCCGCCGAACGCCACGCGGGGGTCGGAGGCGCAGTAGCCGTTGATGAACACGCCACCGGTATCCAGGGCTGCGGTCATGCGCTCGGCCAATGCGTAATCGGCGGTATAGATGGTCGAGGCCAGGCCGAAGTCGCTGTCGTTGGCCAGTTCCACCGCATGGTCCGCATCACGGGCGCTGATGATCGCCGCCACCGGCCCGAACAGCTCCTGGCGGAACGCCGTCATGTCCGGGGTGACGTTGGCCAGCACGGTCGGCGCGTAAAAGTTGGCCACACCGTCGATCTTGTGCCCGCCCAGCAGCAGGGTAGCGCCTTCGGCGAGGCTCGCCTGCACCTGGCCATCCAGCTCGTCACGCAGGTCGAAACGGGCCATCGGGCCGATGTAGGTGTCGTCTTCCATTGGGTTGCCCACCTTCAGCTCACGCGTGGCGTCGACGAACCTGCGGGTGAATTCCTCCACGACGCTGGCTTCGACGATCAGGCGCTTGGCCGCTGCGCAGACCTGGCCGGTGTTCTGGTAGCGGCCGATCACCGCCGCCTTCACGGCGGCATCCAGGTCGGCGTCGGCCAACACGATGAACGGGTCGGAGCCGCCCAGTTCCAGCACACACTTCTTCAGCGCCGCGCCAGCCTGCGCACCAATGGCCATGCCGGCCCGCACGCTGCCAGTCAGGGTCACGGCGGCGATGCGCGGGTCATTGATGGCCCGGGTGACACCGTCCGGGGTCACGTTCAGCACCTCGAACACGCCTTCTGGCAGGCCGGCATCCTTGAACAGCTCGGCCAACAGGTAAGCACTGCCCATCACGTTCGGGGCGTGCTTGAGCACGTAGGTATTGCCAGCCAGGATCGCCGGCACGGCGCCGCGCAGCACCTGCCATACCGGGAAGTTCCACGGCATCACCGCCAGGATCGGGCCCAGCGGGCGGTATTCGATGCGGGCCTTTTCCACCTGGGTCGGCTCGGCAGCGAGCATCGCCGGGCCGTGCTCGGCGTACCAGCGGCACAGGCCGACGCATTTGCCGACCTCGCCACGGGCCTGGGCGACCGGCTTGCCAATTTCGCGGCTGATCATCTGGGCGAAGGCTTCGGCCTTGGTTTCGAGCGTGCTGGCCAGCGCCAGCAAGTACTCGCTGCGCTGACCCAGCGACACCTGGCGCCACTGGCGGAAGCCAACCTTGGCACGTTGCAGCGCCGCTTCCAGTGCGGCGTCGGTGTCGAACGGGTAGGCGCCGATCTGCTCACCGCTGTACGGGTCGAGGGAGATGGCGTGGGTCAGGCTGCTGATCGCGCTCATGGCGGGACACTCTCGTTGTCGTTGATCCGAGACGCCAGCCTAATGGGCTAGGGCTTTAATGAAAACTGAATAATAATGAGCGAAACATTCACGTTTGGAGAATGGCTGTGGACCTGGTGCAACTGGAAATCTTCAAGGCGGTCGCCGAGCAGGGCAGCATCAGCGCCGCCGCGCAGCACATCCATCGGGTGCCGTCGAACCTGACTACACGCATCAAGCAGCTGGAGGAGGACCTTGGCGTGGAACTGTTCATTCGTGAAAAGAGCCGCCTGCGCCTGTCACCGGCAGGCTGGAACTTCCTCGAATACACCCGGCGTATCCTCGACCTGGTTCACGAGGCGCGCCTGACGGTGGCCGGCGAGGATCCGCAAGGCACCTTCGCCCTGGGGTCGCTGGAAAGCACGGCGGCAGTGCGCATCCCGGCCTTGCTGGCGGACTACAACCAGCGCTACCCCAAGGTCGACCTGGACCTGTCTACTGGCCCATCCGGGACCATGCTCGAGGGTGTGCTGTCCGGGCGCCTGGTGGCGGCATTCGTCGACGGGCCGGTGCTGCACCCGACACTGGAGGGGATGCCGGTATTCGAGGAAGAGATGATGGTCATTGCACCGCTCAACCATGCCCCAGTAACCCGCGCTCGGGACGTCAATGGCGAGAATATCTACGCCTTCCGCGCCAACTGTTCGTACCGCCACCACTTCGAGAGCTGGTTCGTCCAGGACCAGGCGGTGCCGGGCAAGATCCACGAAATGGAGTCGTACCACGGCATGCTGGCCTGCGTCAGCGCCGGCGCCGGCCTGGCCATGATGCCGCGCAGCATGCTCGACAACATGCCCGGGTGCAGCACGGTCAGCGCCTGGCCGATGTCAGAGGACTTCCGCTACCTGAAAACCTGGCTGGTGTGGCGACGGGGCACGGTGTCGCGCAGTTTGAGCATGTTCGTGAAATTACTTGAAGAACGCCGCGCAAACTGATGTCAAGGCGATAAAAACTGCGCATTGAAGCGGATTTCATCCAGGCGACCACGCGTCTGCACGAACACTGTCTGTTCAGGAGGATCAGATAATAGGTAAGCCATCCTCGAACGGAGGGTCGTACCATGCGTAATCATCACTATGCCCTGGGCACAGCACTACTGGTCGCCCTGGCGCTGCCCTGGACCCTGGCGGCCGCCGCCGACCTGAATGCCCCGATCGACATGCAGGCCGTGCAGTTGCAGCCGCAGGAGCAGAACGGCGTACGCTACCTGCAAGGCGGCATTGGCCAGGACGAGGCCAATGCCCTGCGCAAGACCCCGGGCTATGACCTCCACGTCGAACTCTCGACCGGCCCGGAAGGCAAGTTCCAGAGCGGTGCCAACGTTGATATCCAGAATGCACAAGGGCAGCCTGTGCTCAGCATCCCGGATGCCGGGCCGCTGCTGTACGTACAGTTGCCGCCGGGCAAATACAAAATCACTGGCAACGCCCAGGGCGAGACGGTGCAACAGGTAGTGACAGTCAACGGCAAGTCACCGGCGACCGTCAACCTGAACTGGCGTTGATGGCAAACGCGGCGGGAGTACAGCTGTACTCCTGCCTGCAGGAGGCACATTGTCATGAGCCTGGACCAGCAACTGCAAACGTTGGACGAGCAGGGCTATGTGCTGCTGCCCGCGGTGCTCGACCCCTTGCGCATCGCCTTGTTGCGCTGTGCCATCGATGACTTGCAGCCGATCCACTGGGACTACCAGGGGCTGCTGGAGCACTACAAGTGCGTGTTCAACCGCAACCCGTTGTGGTTGCCGTTTCTCGACCTGCCAGCGCTGATCGCCCTGGCCGAGGCGGCGCTGGGCGCTGACTGCCATGTGATCGGGCAGACCGCATGGCGCAGCCACCCGGGCTACCCCGGCATGGCCCTGCACCTGGACCACCTGCCCATGCAGTTACCCGGCTGGCTCAGCGAACGCGGCGACTTCGTGCAACCCGTGCAGATCCTGACGGCGCAGCTGTACCTCAGCGACATCGACCAGGCGATCGGGCCGACCTGGATCGTGCCCGGCAGTCACCGCGCGGCGCGGCCGCCACAGGCTGGCGAGGACCAGTGGCAGGGCCGCAAGGCCGAGCCGATGCTATGCAGGGCAGGGGATGCGCTGGGGTTTCGCAGTGATGTCTGGCACAGCGGCGGGGCCAACTGCAGCCGTGCACGTGAGCGCGACATGCTGCAGGTGCACTACGGCCGACGCATGGTGGCGCAGAAGTTTTCACCGTACCTGAGCTGGCGCTTCAACCCGCAGGTGCTGGAGGCGGCTACGCCCCGGCAGCGCCGCCTGCTGGGTGAACATGCGGAAGCGGAATACGACTGAAGCACCATGCCCGGCATGCCCGATACGGATCGAAGGAATTAGCCAATAGTGGCAATACACTTTCAACTTTCTGATTATCTGGACAATAATCAGAAAAGTATTACTTGATGTGACCGGCGCTCAGGTAGCGGTCACCCAGAAAATCGAGGGGCACAAGCCCCCGCTTGTTGTATGACCATCAGGAGAAGTCATTGATGAAAACCCGTCTAGCAGCTTCGCTGGCCGCTGCAGTACTGGCGTTTGCCGGGGCCAATCTGGCCCAGGCAGCGCAGGTGTCCGGCGCCATTGGCGCCACCAGCCAAGGCGACATGACCTACCGTATCGGGCTGTCGTTCGACTGGGACAAGAAATGGCTGGAAAGCAGTACCGGCTACGTGAGCGGCTATTGGGATGCCGCCTACACCTACTGGGAAGGCGGTGAGGCCAGTGGCGCCCATTCGCTGTCGCTCAGCCCGGTATTCACCTATGAATTCAGCGGTTTCAGCTATACCCCGTACATCGAGGCCGGTATCGGCCTGGCGGCGTTTTCCAAGACTGACGTGGGCGACCAGCGCCTGGGCTCGTCGCTCAACTTCGAAGACCGCATCGGCTTTGGCCTGAAGTTGCCGGGGGAGCAGAAGGTCGGGATCCGCGCGATGCACTACTCCAATGCCGGGCTTAAGCAGCCTAACGACGGGATCGAGTCGTACTCGCTGTTCTACAGCAAAGGCTTCTGAGACCCCGCGGGCCGCTTCGCGGCCCATCGCGACACAAGGCCGCCGCGATCTCGTGTAGCAACGGGCTCGTGTCGCGATGGGCTGCAAGGCAGCCGCGGGACTGTCAGAAGGTATACGAAACCCCGGCCTGCACCGTGCGCGGCGCCCCCGGGTAGACGTAGTTGTTGAACGCCCCCTCGTCATAACCTTTGTTGAACAGGTTCTTCACGTCCAGGTTCAAGCGCACGTGCTCGTTGACCTTGTAGAAGCTCGACAGGTCGACCACGCTGTAACTTTCCATGGTGTAGGTACTGGCTGCCGTCTGCCCGGCCCGGTCATCCACGTACTTCACGCCGACGCCCAATCCCAGTCCCTTGGCCAGGCCATCCTGGAACTCGTAGGTGTTCAGCAGGCTGAAGCTGTTGCGCGGGATATTGGCCAGGTGGGTGCCCTTGGGCAACGTCGTGTCCTTGGTCACTTCGGCGTCCACGTAGGCATAGCCTCCGATCACGCGCCATTCGGGCGTGAGGTTGCCAGCGATGTTGATATCCAGGCCACGGCTGCGTACTTCACCGGCGGCGATCTTGTAGGTGTTGGAAAGATCGTTCGGGTCGTTGGCCAGTACGTTTTCCTTGACGATGTGGTAGATCGCCGCGTCGACGCTCAGTTGACGATCGAGTGCCTCCCATTTCATACCCAGCTCGTAGGACTTGCCTTTTTCCGGGTTGAAACCACCGCTGCCGCTGCCCGCAGGTGTGCCAGTGTTGGGTTTGAACGAGCGCGCCGTGTTGGCATAGACCGCCACCGTATCAGTGAGGTCGTAGATCACGCCAAAGCGTGGTGTGACGCCGTTCTCGCCCTTGCTGAAGTCGCGGTTCGCCGGCAGCTTGTCGTCGTAATCATGCTCGAAACGTTCGAAGCGAACCCCGGCCAGCACTTTCAGCCGCTCGGTGAGGGCCACCTGGTCCTGGATGAATGCAGCCCAGGTTTCGAGGTTTTCCTTGTCGTGGGTGGTGATGCGGGTCAGCGCTGGTCGGGGCTGGCCCAGTACCGGGTCGAAGAGGTCGATCGGGTAGGCGCCGGCACCGCTGGCGGAGCGCTGAATGATTGAGTTGTAGTCGTAGTCTTCGTACTCGATACCCGTCAGCAGGGTATGGCTGAAGCCGCCAGTATCGAAGTGGCCCGTGAGGTTGAGTTGGTAGTCGCGGTCGGTCCACTCCAGCTTGCGATAGTTGAAGTTGCGCCCCAGTGTACGACCGTCGGCCTGCAAAGTGTTGGCCTCCACGGCGTTGCCCTTGAGCGAGCCGTCCAGCCACTGCATGCCGCCGCCCAGCGTCCAGTTGTCATTGAGCAGGTGCTCGAAGCGCAGCTGGGCCATGTTGTTATCGTTGTGCAGCAGGTTGTCGCTGCCTTTCTCCCAGATGTTGGTGTCGCGCGAGGCTGTGCCGAGTTGGCCAGGCAGGCGGGTCAGACCACGGTCCAGTGGGTGATTGTTGCGCATGAAGTCGCCTTCGAAGACGACCTTGGTGCTGTCGTTGACCTGCCAGCTGAGTACCGGCGCCACGTCATAGCGTTCGCTTTCCACGTCGTCGCGGAAGCTGTCGCCGCCTTCGCCCAGCAGGTTCAGGCGGTAGGCCAGCGAGCCATCCTGGTTCAGCGGCCCGGTGGCGTCCAGCGTCGCGCGGTGCATGCCCTGGTCGTCGAACTGGCTGCCCAGGGTAACCTTCGACTCCGGCAGCGGCTGCTTGCTGACCACGTTGAAGGTGCCGCCGGGGTCGCCGCGGCCGTACAGGCTGCTGGCCGGGCCACGGAGCACTTCCAGGCGCTCGACGGTGTTGGCGTCCGGGGCGTTGGGGTAACCGCGGTTGATCGGGAAGCCGTTGCGGTAGAACTCGCCGGTGGTAAAGCCGCGCACGGTAAAGGTGGTCAAGCCCTGGCCGCCGAAATTGTTGGCTCGCCCGACACCGCCGGCATAGTCCAGACCGTCCTGCAGGCGCGTGGCGCCGGTATCTTGCAGGACATCCCTGGGAACGACGCTGACCGATTGCGGAGTTTCATGCAGCGCGGTGTCGGTGCGGGTGGCGCTGGCCGAGCGGGTGGCCTTGTAGCCGTCCACCGGGCCATCGGCGCGTTCGCTGTCGGCACTGCTGGTGATGCTCAGGGCCTGCAGTTCGATCTGGGAGGGCGTGCCGAGCGGTTCTGGCTCGGCAAAGGCCAACGGGGACACAGCATGAAGCACACAAAGCGAAACGAACGTGCGACGCATCGACGGGACGATCCTGGAGTAGGGCGCTGAAGGTAAAGGGCTGAAGCGGCGCAAAACTACTACGAATCATTATCAAATGCATTCTTTTTATATGGCACTGCTGTACCAGATGCCAGGCAGGCGATTCGGAGCTGGCTTGTTCGCGGCACGCTCGCGAACAAGCCAGGTAGACCACTACTCAGCGAACCGCCTTGATCGCCAGCACATTGCACAGAGGATGTTCCAGAACATGCGCGGTGGTCCCGCCCAGGAAGGTCTGCAAGGCGTCATGCCGGTGGCTACCCATCACGATTACATCTGCCCGGCTATGGCCGACGAACTGAGCAATGGCCTTGATCGCAGCGCCTTCGAGGAAATGCCGACGCTCCAGCGGGATCTGATGGTGATCGCCCAGGCGGTTGAACGCCGTTCGCTGGGCGGCCCGCAGGTTGCCATCGAAGCCAGGCATGGTGACCGTGCCGGCGCCGAAGTCGGCAATGTGGGTCCTGGCCGCATCGCACACATGCAGCAGGTGCAGTTCGGCGTTGCACTGCAGGGCGAGCGCATGAGCACAGTGGATCACCTGCTCGTCCAGGTGCTCGCCGGGGCCATGGCTGTTCAGGTCCACTGCGGCAGCGATCTGCCGGGGCAGGGGCAGGCGGATATCGCTGACCAGGTGCACGGCCACCGGGCTGTCCTTGAGCAACTGCCAGTCCAGTGGCGTCACCAGCAGGCGCTTGAGCACGGGTTCGTGCTGCACGTCCTTGATCAGCAGGTCGCACCCCAGCCGCTCGACCCGTTCCAGCACACTGCCCAACGGGTCACGGGTGAGCAGCAACTCGGTAGACACATCCAGGCCGGCGTTGCCCAGTTGTTCAGCTTCGTCCGCCAGCCACTGGCGGTTGTCACTGAGCAGTCGCTCGCGTTCGCGGCCATCGCTCATCAGGCCGAAGGTGTCGACATCGTCGACGAACACATTGATGTCCAGCAAGGCCCCGTTGGACTCCGCCAACGCCGCTGCGCGCTGCAGCGCCGGCGTGTGACGCATCTGCGGGCCGAGCATGACGAACAGACGCTTGAACTGGCTCATCGCACACCTCCACGTGTGGCAGCCCCCCGGGTGATCTGGTCATGTTCAGTCTAGACCGGAGCAGCGTACAGCGGGGCGAAGTGTCGGGTATGATGCGTGCCCCATCTTTGTCACGAGGCCCGTCCCATGTCCCTGAGTGCTGCACAGATCGGCGAGTACCGCGCCTTTGCCGAGCAGTTGGCCGATGCTGCTGCTGAAGCGATCAAGCCCTACTTTCGCGCCAGCCTGGATGTCGAGGACAAGGGCGGGCGCTTGTACGACCCGGTGACCGTGGCCGACAAGGCGGCCGAAGATGCCATGCGCGCGCTGATCCAGGCCCGTTACCCCGAGCATGGCATTCTCGGCGAGGAAGCCGGTGTGGCGGTCGGCAGCAGCCCGCTGACCTGGGTGCTCGACCCTATCGATGGCACCCGCGCCTTCATCACCGGCCTGCCGCTGTGGGGCACATTGATCGCCCTCAACGACGGCACGCAGCCAGTGGTAGGGGTGATGAATCAGCCATTCACCGGGGAGCGCTTCGTCGGCACGCCGGAAGGCGCCTGGCGCAACGGAACGCCATTGAAAACCCGTGCCTGCAGCGACCTGGCCTTGGCCACGCTGATGTGCACCACCCCGGACATGTTCGATAGCGCTGAACGCAAGGCTGCATTCGAGGCGGTTGCCGGCAAGGCGCGGCTGATGCGCTACGGCGGCGATTGCTATGCCTATTGCATGCTGGCCAGCGGGTTTGTCGACGTGATCGTCGAGGCCAGCCTGCAGCCGTATGACGTCCAGGCGCTGATGCCGATCATCGAAGGGGCGGGCGGGGTGATCACCGCGTGGGATGGCAGCAGCGCGCAGCATGGTGGCTGTGTGGTGGCGTGCGGTGACCCGGCGCTGCATGCGCAAGTGGTGGAGATGTTGCGGCACGCCATGTGATTCATGTGTTGCCTGCGCCGGCCTCTTCGCGGGTAAACCCGCTCCCATACAACACGTGGCTCATTGGTTCGGCGAGGTTCTGTAGGAGCAGCCTTGTGCTGCGAAGAGGCCAGTACTGACAAAGCCTGTCTGTTGCTTGTACCGGCCTCTTCGCAGCACAAGGCTGCTCCTACAAAGGGCGCGTCAGACGAGCGATATTTGTTCTCTGCGCGACAGCGCAGCCCAAAAGGGTTGGGCAATTTCCCACATGTAAAGCGCCAACTCGAAGCCAGCGCAGTACCTGTGGGAGCGGGCGCGCCCGCGAAACAGATAACGCGAGCGCTGTTCAAATCGTGCAAGCCCGCGAAGAGGTCGATGCATGAAATCAACGATCTTCAGTCGTTCAGCCCTCTTTGGCATAAGGTCCCGAACAGGTAGATGAAACCTGGCACCCACAAGCAAGCTCTGCAGGCTCGAACACTAACGAAGTACCGTTGAACAAGACACTACCGTCACCGCCAGAGACCAACGCAAATGTCCCTCCATGAAGCGCGCATAGCGCACGATCTCCGAGAAGGCATTGTTGCCGCCCGTTGACAAGAACTCCGCTTCCTTCCCCCATCCGACCACCCCCGCTGTGGGGATCGCCTTTTCGAATCGCACCTTGTCGGGACATCGCTCAATCCTTCGCGCTGTTTTGCAGGATTGCTTCGTAAAGGCCGGCCGGTACAGCATCAGGATCGTGTTTGCAGGCGGCAGCCAGGAAGCGCATCAGCAGTTCATCCGGCTCGAAGCGCATGCCAGGCGGGCAGGTCAGTCTTGCATAGGGCGTTTGCATCAACGGGTGTTCGATGGGCGGGGGGTTGGTTAGCCCCAACGACCGACGCAGGTTGAGGATGGCCAGGATTTCGGCAGGGTAGACGGCTTCGAAGGGGGAGCCGAATTCGAAATTGCCGGAGTCGAGTTCGCGGGACGTCAGCGCGATGCGTTCGACATGGCTGTCGCAGGCGGCCACCAGAATCGGCGCCAGTTTATCGGGATCAGGTTCGCGCCAATGAGCGACCAATTGACCCCAGGCAGGGTCGCGAGGCAGGGCGTGCTTGTCGAGGTCAAGCGGTTTGCCGAGCCAGTCGCCGATGATGGTCAGGCCGAAGCCGGCGTAGCGAAGGGTGGTGCCTATCGGCAGGTTGTTTCCATCCTCTACGCCGTAGCCGCCTTCCAACGCTAGAAGAATGGTTTGGTGGAAAGGCGCTATCAGTCGAAATTGTCCTGTAGCCATGGCGCAGAACATGAGGTGTGTTATGCCGTCCAGCGTATCATTAGCAACTCGCCCGGTGCCTTTAAGTGATTCGATAAGGATTGCATCGCTGGCCATCATTCTAACTATGCCGGTCGTTAAATTCTTGGGTGCTGGTGGTGCCATTTTGAGTCGTGCTTGTAGAAGCTCTTTTTTGATTTCGAGAAGCCCAATTCTGAATAGGGCGTTAAAAGCCAGGGTAGATTGCGAACCGTTGTTCAAATAATCGTCAAACCAATTCGCTGGATAATTGCCGTTAGCAGATGCCCAATCATCCAGGTCTCGGAGGCTTTGTTGAAGTCGATTTTTCTTCATGTTATTTCCAGGTATTAATTTGTATACCGCTGAGGGCGTTGGTTAGTGGGTTGAGTTTGCCACTGGAGTCGAAGAAAACTTGAGCGTGCAGGAATTTAACTTTTCCCGAGGCTGTCGCCGTCATGGTCGCCCCGGCTTTTGATGTGAAGCCGGGGTCATGCTTTTGAAGCTTATCGAGTTGCCAAGCGCCTTTGTCCTTAGCTATAAGCTCCTGGATTCGTCGTAAATTTCTTGACCCTCCAACGCGTTGCGTTTCTAGAAAAGATGGCGTCCTGGTTTTGCCAAGCGTCGTCTTCACCTCAATCACCAACAACGTCCCAGCCTCGAACTTTAACTCTTCCACGGGCGCCGTCCCCTTCAGCCCATCAATGTGGTGCCGCATTTCCAGCGTCGTCGGATTACGCACCGTCATCGAGGGCGGTGGTGGTACGTACACCAGCATGTCGATCCCCTGGTCGCTCTTGTTCTTCAAACCGAACTGGCTGGGCCGGGAAGGGTGGGTGCTCAGGCCGAGGATGTTCTCCGGCTTGACCTTCCAGTGGCTGACCAGGGCAGCCGCCAGGGCTTCTTCGCCGGCATCGGCGACGACCCGGGTCAGGCTGCCGCCCATGCGCACCGGCCCGATGCTGTGCTGAATCATGGCCACCAGCCGGTCGCGCAGGGTGGTGGCCATGTAGGCGTAGTCGGCCTTGCCGCCGACCACATCGAGCGCGACCAGGCTGGCATTGCGCTCCACCGAGTGCAGTTCACGGGCGGTGACTGGCAGCTCACCCTCGCGGGTGCGTCGCTGGATGCGGGTTTCCAGTACGGTGACTTCGCCGGCGCTGCGGTTGCCAAGGCGCCGGACTTCCTCTTGCGACAGTGCGGCGTTGTCGAGGCGTACGGTGGTCATGCTGCCGGGGCGCAGCTTGTGCATCAGCCAGCGTGCACCGCCCATGGCGGCGGGTAGCAGCAGGGCCAGGTTGATGGCCATGAATACCTGCTTGCCGCGCGCTTCGGCGGTGTCGGGGTTGGCCAGGCGCGCCAGGTCGGTGAAGAACTGTTCGCCGATGCTCAGGCCTTCGCCAGTGATCATGCGGCTGCTGCCGTCGACCATGGCATCGGCGGCCAGCGCGGCTTCCAGGGCGACGAAGGCATAGCGGCCGAGCGTTACGGTGCCCATGATGCCGCGCACCACCGGTATGAATGCCAGCACGCCGAGGGCGAATTCGCCCGCGCCAATGACGCCTTGCCAGAAGCGAGCCCTGGCCTTGGCTTCGGCGTAGTGCCGGGCCAGCTGTTCACAGGCCTGTTCGATCGGGTACAGGCCACTGGGCGTGTGCCAGGTATAGGGCGGGCTGATACGCTGGGTGCCGTGCTCGTCGACGTACTCTTCCCGTTGCGCCTCGGCCCACTGCACATGGGTGAAGGTGGCGAAATAGATCTTGTGCTCGGTGAACAGGAAATTGCTGTGCAGGGCAAAGGCATAACCGTGCTGGCTGCGCTCGCCCATGTGGTCGAGTACGGGCGGGGGCAGTTCGTCGAGGCGGATCTCGTCGTCGATGCACACCAGCTGCAGTTTTTCGCTGGCAGCAAAGGCATGAAACTCAGCCAGCCAGGCATTGCCCAGCGTGTCGCCGGCATGTTCCAGCACTTGCTGGAGGAAGGTGTCGCGGTGGTTGCGCGCCTGGTCGCGGATCCAGGGGTTGTTGCGAAACCAGGCAGGGCCGACCCCGTTCTGGGAGGGGATGCCTAGCAACTGGTCGCAACCGTCGCCGCCGCCGAGGGAGAACAGCGCGCCAGGCAGGGAGCAGGGTACGCAAATGTCGGGTGGAACAGGCAGCGCCCCGCTGAGTGCGGCTTGCCCCAGCGTTTGTAAAGCAGATGCTTCAACCATGCGGACTCGGCTCCTTGAGTGCTTGTTGGTGGGCTGCCAGTTGATCTGCCAATACCCTGCAGCGCTCTCGGGGAGAGTCGGTGGCTTCAAGCAATTCCACCCAACGGGTGAACAATGGGTTGAGGTAAAAGTGTCGACCGAACGCGATCGCCAGGAGCACATGCACCAGCACTTGGCTGCGGGGCAACGGGGGCAGCTTGTACAGGTCATCGGATGGCTGAGGTAGCCGTTTTCCGTAATAGCGGTAGGCGCGGATCTCGTTCCCGTTCAGCTCCTTGTGGTTGATGGCGGGCAGCGCATAGCGGCGGCTGGCATCCGACTCATAGCAGCAGTAGCAAGACTGCTGCGCGTCAGCTGGTATGCCGCGCAGGGTCATCAGTTGCTCCAGTGCTCGCCACTGCCGGTCGTGGTCGCAATCGTCATCGGGCAGGCGCAAAATCTGCCGTGTGACGTCATGCATAAGGGTAAGTTGACCCTCCCAGTGCATACGGTGGGCTACTGCCCGCACGGTCAGCATGTCGAGTCGCTCATCCTGGGTAAGGCCGGGAACCTGGTGGATTGACCACACCGATACGCTTGCGGGGTCGTTCCACCAGCCCAGACCCAGCAAGAAATGGCTCAGCACCAGCAAGCTGTATTCCTTGCCGCAGGTGTAGCCCCTGTTGCTGACCAGAGCCCCCGCATTGGCTACCAGCAGCGGAACATCCTCGGGACGGGTATGAAAGCGCGCAATCGAACCGTCCAACGTCCCCAGCAAGAAGCGGGACAGTCGACGGTTGGTGGACCGTAGCGAGGCAGCTTGCAGCGCACCCAGATTAAGGCTTGGCAGGCTCATGCAGGGACCTCGTGGCGCAATGGCAGCCAGGCCAGGCAGCCTTCCCGTTCGATGCTGCTTTCTGTTTGCTCGAACAGCGGCTGTGCGCCAAGTGCAAGCCCGCTTCGTGAATCGTGGAAGTAGAGTCTGCGTATGCGTCCGTGATCGAACAGCCGGGCCAGGGTGTCTGGCTGCTGCGTCAATGAGCCGATGTAGATGCTTAACGACCGAGGATCACCAAGCCTCATGAAGTAACGACGTCGGCCTTCCTGGACTTTGCCAAAGCGGCGCAGGTGCCGCGCGAGGGCTTCGAGGGGCAGTGTGGTCTCGGCGACAGTACA
This sequence comes from Pseudomonas sp. Marseille-Q3773, assembly GCF_916618955.1. NCBI lineage: Bacteria > Pseudomonadati > Pseudomonadota > Gammaproteobacteria > Pseudomonadales > Pseudomonadaceae > Pseudomonas > Pseudomonas sp. Marseille-Q3773. The sequence goes on along the minus strand of NZ_OU745390.1, from coordinate 1,767,585 downwards.
GGCGAAGGCCCCGTCCAGGCTGCCAAGCCAGGCATCCAGTTCGCTGCCTGCTGTCAGCTGGAACAGTAATGGCGCATGCTTCTCCAGCCCTGTGTGATGGTCCAGGTGCCATAGGCATTGGTGTCGGCTGGAATGAAACTCGAGCCTGCCCAGCAGGCCCGGATTGGCCGACGCTTCGGCAAGCACGAACAGGCTTGCACTGACGACACCCGTGTACAGGCTGCCTTCGCTTAATTGCTGGTGCAGGCTCATGCGTCGTCCTTCCCGGCAAAGGGGCATTCTTCAATCAGCGGTGAGCCTTCTCGAATGGCGGCCTCGATGGCTTCGACCTGGGCCTGCACAGGTGTCTGGTAGGTGACATTGCCTTTGAAGTGGATGTTCGGAGCCTCGATAGTGATGCCGTTGGTATCGAGGATGATCTTGCCGCTCGGGCCACGGATGTGGATGCGTTCCGTGCCCTGAAGCATGTAATACCGGGTCAACAGGCGTTGTGCAGTGCGGGCTTCAATGGCACGCGTACCTTCGATGACGAGCGACTGATTGCCGCCGATACTCAGGCTGTGGTCGGCGGCAATGGTGATGCGGCTTGTGTTGCCAATGGAGTGGATATCGTTGCGGTCGATGCTGGTGAATCGGTCCTGGTGAACATGATCGCGGCGATCACGTCCCGTATCGATAGTCTCGTCACGCGCAATGCTGGTGGTTTGGTCGCGGCCTGTCGCAGTGGCGCGATCATTGCCGACGTTCAGGGTCTGGTCATGTTTGACCTTGGTATTCATGTTCCTTTCGGCATGCATGTACACTTCCTGCCGACCCAGTTCATCTTCGAAACGCAGTTCGTTGAAGCCATTACCCTTGTGGGTCTGACTCTTGATGGTCATGCGCGTCTTGTGTTCCGGCAGCTCGTAGGGCGGCAGTTGATCGCCGCAGTAGGTGCGCCCGGTGATCATCGGCTGGTCGGGGTCGGCGTTGACGTACTGGATGATCACCTCCTGGCCGATGCGTGGGATAGCCATCGAGCCCCAGCTGCCGCCTGCCCAACCTTGTGATACGCGCACCCAGCAGGAGCTGAACTCGTTGTTTCTGCTCTCGCGATCCCAGGGGAAGCTGACCTTGACCCGTCCCCATTCGTCACAGTAGATCTCCTCGCCGGGTGGACCGACGACGGTGGCCATGTGCGGGCCATCGATGCGCGGTTTGTCCAGCGGCGCAGGTCGCCATTCGATCCGGCCGGGCACCAGCACGGCTTCCTGCGAGTAGCGCGTTCCCAGTTCGGCTCCGGCAGCTTCTTCTTGCAGGCTGGTGAATTGGCTCCCCTCGTGATGCACGCGCATCACGCGCCAGTGTGCGTTGAGGTCTTTGCGTGGGTGGTCAATGAGGGTAAAGCTCAGCCCCGGTTGCAGGCGTACATCGTCACCCTCGACTTCGGCAATACGGGCGTCATGGCGCAGGGCTGTCAAGCGGGTGGCGGTGAAGGGCACTCCGACCGCATCGCGCTTGTAGCGGCCGGGGTAGTCGAAGCGCTCATAATCCCGGGACTGATGGGCGATGCCACTGTCATCTGCGCGGTGTTCCTGCCGGTACTGCGGGTTGGTGAAGGTGTAGTCCCGCTGTACCTGTCGTGCGGTGCGTACCTGCTCGCTGTAGCGCAGGCGGCGCAGGCAAGGCCTGGCCTGATCACCACCGCTGTTGGCGCGGTACAGTACCTGGTCGGGGCCGATGTCGTCTTCGTCGAAGAAGTCTTCATCTTCGTCGTCGGCCTTGAGCGCGCTTCGGCTGATCTGCCCCAGAGCCAGAAGTCGGTCGGTGATGACCAACTGGTGGTGTTTCGGCGTGTGCTCGAAGCGATAGACAAAACCCTCTTCACCCGCCAGGCGGGCGATGAAGTCGAGGTCCGTTTCACCGGCCTGTACGCAGAACTCGCGCACCTGATGCTCGCCCATGCTCTTGATTTCGAAACGGGCAATGTCCTGGCGCTTGAGCATCAATTCAAGAATCTGCGGCACGGTCTTGTGCTGGAAGATGCGCCAGTTCGAACGCAAGCCGGCGCGGGCCAGCACGGGCTCGACCAAGGCGCGGTAACGGGTGCGAAAGAACCCTGTCTCACCCTGGCTGAAGCTGCTGACCAGGCCGTGCACATAGCGCAGGGGGCGCTCACCGCGCCAGATCGTGAACAGCACCGGCTTGTCGAGCAACTGACCGAAGTCGACTTCATCTTCGTGACTGATCAGCTCCAGCTTCAGCTGGAATGGCGTGCTGATGGCTTCATCGAGTTCAAATGAAATCACCTCAAATTGAAGATCGCCAGCCAAGGGTTGGAAGCTGAAACGCAGTTCAGGTTGTCGGTACATGGCGTGTTTTACCTTGTTAAAAATTGCTCCGGTATCAGCCGTAGTCTTGGTGCAGATTGGGCTTGGGGTAAGGTTGATGGCGAAGGCGGACTTGCAGGGTAGGCGGGCTGCGGCGGGATTTAAATAAACAGGGTGTTGTTGTTTTGGTAATAAGTAGGAACTTTCTGAAACTTGTAACTTAGTGTTTTTTCTTAGTTGTTGGGTTGGCCATGTAGTTGAGAACAAGTTATCCGCTGTTTCTGCAGGAGCGGGCGCGCCCGCGGATGGGGCGGTTACCTGGGCTTTGTTGAAATCAAGCGGAAGCCGTGATCGACCTCGAGGGCCTTTTGCGGGTGAACCCGCTCCCACCCTGTAGGAGCGGGTTTACCCGCGAAGAGGCCGGTACCGGCTTACTGTCTCGCCAATCACCGCACTTTTTTCAATTTCCGGGCTCTATGCTTGGCCAGGCCACACTGATCCCCGGTGCAGCCGCCGAATATCGACCCGGTGCCGATGGTTGCAAGCAAGCCCATATTCCTCCCTCGTCTGCTATTGGCAGGCACCTTCGCATGCCTGTGCGCCTGCACCCAGCAGCAGGGACGCGACATGCTCAACCAGCTTGGCAACGGCAAGCCCAGCGAGCTGTTCCAGACCAGCGTCGACCGCATGGCCACGCTGTCCATGCGCGACAACCTGCAGAGCTTGTACCTGCTGATGAACAAGCTGTACCTGCGCAACCCCAACCAGTGGAAGCTGTCCGGCTACGTGGACGCTGCCACTGCCGAGCGGCAGATCCGTATTGCTATCGAACAACGCCAGCCCTTGCCGCAACTGGGCAACCGTCGCGACCTTGCAGCCTTGAGCTATGCCCTGAGCCCCGAGTTTCGCGGTGATCGGGTCGGTGCCTTCATCTACGCCATCGGCAGCATGCTGATCACCGCGCACGGCGGCCGTACCGAGTTCTACATGACCGATACCATCGACCCGCTGTTCGTCAACAACGCGGCGCGCAATATTGAGAAGGCCACCTGGATGTTGAGCCAGCGGCAGGATGCCAATGGCGTGCTGCTGTTGTTCTCCAACGAAATCTCGGAAGAGGGCAACAACCTGAGTTTTGCCGTGGAGTTCGGCAAGATCGTGGCTCGGCTGGACTTGCTGGCGGAGTTGCTGGATGAGCGATACAGGCGAATTGGCTTGAATTATGCCCAAAGCCTGCTGTTGATGAACTTCCTGCCGGTGCAGTGAAGTGGACGGTTCTCGGTTGCTTGTACCTCTTCGCGGGCATGCCCGCGAAGAGGCCAGTTCGGCAAAATACCGTTCGATAAACGAACACTGCCCCGACTGTCCTGTCCGCCATTCGCCCATCCATTCCCAAGGCCGCATTGCCCAACCCCTGGCTTTTTGCTTAAGTGTGCCCATCCACCGGTTGTCGCCTGCCCCCGTGACCCGCAACCGGCTCGGTAGAATGACCGTGACGACCGCAACCACAGCCCACCGGGCGGTAGGAAGCGGCAACCAGAACAATAACGATCCGAGTGCCTTGCCTATGGAAAACCGCCTGCTGAGCGAGCGCAGTAGCGTGTTTCATCACGCCGACCCTTATGCTGTGTCTGATTATGTCAACCAGCATGTAGGCCAGCATTGCATCGGTTTGTCCCGCACCACTCACCCACAAGCCAGCCTCAGCCACCGCAAGTTCGCCGAGCTCGACCTCTGCCGGATCAGCTATGGCGGCAGCGTGCGGGTTACTTCGCCGGCGCTGGAATCCATTTATCATCTGCAAGTGTTGCTCAACGGCAATTGCCTGTGGCGTGGACACAAGCGCGAGCACCATCTGGTGCCGGGCGAACTGTTGCTGATCAACCCCGACGACCCGGTTGACCTGACTTATTCGGAGGACTGCGAAAAATTCATCCTCAAGGTGCCGACCCGGCTACTGGATTCGATCTGCGACGAACAACGCTGGCACCGCCCCGATGGCGGGGTGCGGTTCTTGCGCAACCATTACCGGCTGGACGAGCTGGATGGGTTCGTCAACCTGCTGGCGATGGTCTGCCAGGAGGCTGAGGTGAGCGATTCGCTGCCCAGGGTGCAGGGCCATTACAGCCAGATCGTCGCCAGCAAACTGCTGACCCTGATGAGCACCAATATCCGCCGCGAAAGCCTGGGTTCGCCGGGCGCAAGCCTTGAACGGATCATCGACCACATCGAGCGCAACCTGAAGCTTGAACTGACAGCTGAAGCGCTGGCGGAGCAGGCGTGCATGAGCCTGCGCTCCTTGTATGCATTGTTTGACCGGCATCTGCAGACCACACCCAAGCAGTATGTGCGCCAGCGCAAGCTGGAGCAGGTACACGCCTGCCTGGGGGATGCCAGTTGCGCGGTACGCAGCGTGACCGAACTGGCCATGGATTATGGCTTCATGCACCTGGGGCGGTTTTCCGAGGTGTATCGGCAGCAGTTTGGCGAGTTGCCCTCGGAAACCTTGCGTAATCGGCGCTGAACCGCACCGGCCTGTTTGCGGGTGAACCCGCTCCCAGAGGACCCCGCAGAAACACCAACCTGCACAAAACGGATAGCACCGCGCACAAACCGGATATTCCCACCCCATACCCATCCCTAACCTGACCAGGTCTAAACAATAACAAGGGAGACCCTGGCCATGTCCCTGGGATTCGACTACCTCGATGCCTTGCTCGAGGACGACCGTGAAAAGGGCATCTACCGCTGCAAGCGCGAGATGTTCACCGACCCTCGCTTGTTCGAGCTGGAGATGAAACACATCTTCGAGGGCAACTGGATCTACCTGGCCCATGAAAGCCAGATCCCCGAGAAGAACGACTTCCTCACCCTGACCATGGGGCGCCAGCCGATCTTCATCGCGCGCAACAAGGACGGTGAGCTCAACGCCTTCCTCAACGCCTGCAGCCACCGTGGCGCCATGCTCTGCCGGCACAAGCGCGGCAACCGCTCCAGCTACACCTGCCCGTTCCATGGTTGGACCTTCAACAACAGCGGCAAGCTGCTCAAGGTCAAAGACCCAGGCAACGCCGGCTACCCCGACAGCTTCAACTGCGACGGCTCCCACGACCTGACCAGGGTGGCGCGCTTCGAGTCGTACCGTGGCTTCCTGTTCGGCAGCCTGAATGCCGACGTCAAGCCGCTGGTCGAGCACCTCGGGGAGTCGGCCAAGATCATCGACATGATCGTCGATCAGTCGCCGGAAGGCCTGGAAGTGCTGCGCGGTGCCAGCTCGTACATCTACGAAGGCAACTGGAAGCTCACCGCCGAGAACGGCGCCGACGGCTACCACGTCAGTTCCGTGCACTGGAACTACGCCGCCACCCAGAACCAGCGCAAGCAGCGCGAGGCGGGGGACGAGATCAAGACCATGAGTGCCGGCGCCTGGGCCAAGCAGGGCGGTGGCTTCTACTCCTTCGACCACGGCCACCTGCTGCTGTGGACCCGCTGGGCCAACCCCGAAGACCGCCCGGCCTACGAGCGCCGTGACCAGCTGGCCGCCGACTTCGGCCAGGCCCGTGCCGACTGGATGATCGAGAACTCGCGCAACCTGTGCCTGTACCCGAACGTGTACCTGATGGACCAGTTCAGCTCGCAGATCCGCATTGCCCGGCCGATTGCGGTGAACAAGACCGAAATCACCATCTACTGCATCGCGCCGAAAGGCGAAAGCTCCGATGCGCGTGCCAAGCGCATTCGCCAGTACGAAGACTTCTTCAACGTCAGCGGCATGGCCACCCCGGATGACCTGGAAGAGTTCCGCTCGTGCCAGACCGGCTACGGCGGCGGTACCGGCTGGAACGACATGTCCCGCGGCGCGGCGCACTGGGTGGAAGGCGCCGACGAGGCAGCCAGGGAGATCGCGCTCAAGCCGCTGCTGTCCGGCGTACGCACCGAGGACGAAGGCCTGTTCGTGCTGCAGCACAAGTATTGGCAGGAAACCATGATCCAGGCGCTGAAGGACGAACAGCAACTGATCCCCGTGGAGGCCGTGCAATGAGCCTGTATGAAACCGTGCGCGACTTCCTCTACCGCGAAGCGCGCTACCTGGACGATGCCCAGTGGGACCAGTGGCTGGAACTGTACGCCAGCGACGCCAGCTTCTGGATGCCGAGCTGGGACGATGACGACACCCTTACCGAAGACCCACAAAGCGAAGTCTCGCTGATCTGGTACGGCAACCGTGGCGGCCTGGAAGATCGGGTGTTCCGCATCAAGACCGAGCGCTCCAGTGCGACCGTGCCCGACACCCGTACCTCGCACAACATCAGCAACATCGAGATCCTCGGGCACGGCGAGGGCAGCTGCCAGGTGCGCTTCAACTGGCACACCCTGAGCTTCCGCTACAAGACCACCGACAGTTACTTCGGCACCAGCTTCTACACCCTCGACCTGCGCGGCGAGCAGCCGCTGATCAAGGCCAAGAAAGTGGTACTGAAGAACGACTACGTGCGCCAGGTCATCGACATCTACCACATCTGATCCAGGGTTTTGCGAGCGCTGCCCGGTGCGTCCTGCGATGCGCCGTGGCCCGGCTCGCCCGCGAGGTGCAACATGAGCTACCAGATCGCACTGAACTTCGAAGACGGGGTGACCCGCTTCATCGAAGCCACCGGCCATGAAACCGTGGCCGACGCTGCCTACCGCCAGGGCATCAACATCCCGCTGGACTGCCGCGATGGCGCCTGCGGTACCTGCAAGTGCAAGGCCGAATCCGGGCGTTACGACCTGGGCGACAACTTCATCGAAGATGCCCTGAGCGCGGACGAAATCGCCGAAGGCTACGTACTGACCTGCCAGATGCGCGCCGAAAGCGACTGTGTCATCCGCATTCCGGCCTCGTCGCAGCTGTGCAAGACCGAACAGGCCAGTTTCGACGCCGCCATCAGCGATGTCCGCCAGCTGTCGGCCAGCACCATTGCCCTGTCGCTCAGGGGTGAGGCCCTCAACCGCCTGGCGTTCCTGCCCGGGCAGTACGTCAACCTCAAGGTGCCGGGCAGCGAGCAGAGCCGCGCCTATTCGTTCAGTTCGCTGCAGAAGGGCGGCGAGGTCAGCTTCCTGATCCGCAACGTGCCGGGCGGGCTGATGAGCAACTTCCTGACCAACCTGGCCAGGGCCGGCGACAGCATGACCCTGGCTGGGCCGCTGGGCAGCTTCTACCTGCGGCCGATCCAGCGCCCGCTGCTGTTGCTGGCTGGTGGCACCGGCCTGGCGCCGTTCACGGCGATGCTGGAGATGATCGCCGAGCAGGGCAGCGAGCACCCGCTGCACCTGATTTACGGCGTGACCAACGACTTCGACCTGGTCGAGCTCGACCGCCTGCAGGCCCTGGCGGCGCGCATCCCCAACTTCACCTTCAGCGCCTGCGTGGCCAACCCGGACAGCCAGTACCCACAGAAGGGCTACGTGACCCAGCACATCGAACCGCGCCACCTCAACCACGGCGATGTGGATGTGTACCTGTGCGGCCCGCCACCTATGGTCGAGGCGGTCAGCCAGTACGTGCGCGAGCAGGGCATTACCCCGGCGAACTTCTACTACGAGAAGTTCGCGGCGGCCTGATCCCTTTTATTCCAAGTCATACGCCGCCCCTGTGGGAGCGGGCGTGCCCGCGAAGAGGCCAGCAGGTGCAACAACGTTGTCTGGTCGGACGCATTCGCGGGCATGCCCGCTCCCACAGGAACTGTGGCGAACCGGAGAGATGGATATGAACAACCGATTCCAAGGCAAGGTCGCCCTGGTCACCGGTGCCGCCCAAGGCATCGGCCGTGGCGTGTGCTGGCGGCTCAAGGCCGAAGGCGCGCAGGTGGTCGCGGTAGACCGCTCCGAACTGGTTCACGAACTGGCCGGCGAGGGCATGCTCGCCCTCACCGCCGACCTGGAACAACACGGCGACTGCGCCCGGGTCATGGCCAGCGCGGTCGAAGCATTCGGGCGCCTCGACATTCTGGTCAACAACGTCGGCGGCACCATCTGGGCCAAGCCCTTCGAACATTACGAAGTGGACCAGATCGAAGCTGAAGTACGCCGTTCGTTGTTCCCTACCTTGTGGTGCTGCCATGCCGCTCTGCCGTACATGCTCGAACGCGGCAGCGGCGCCATCGTCAACGTCTCGTCCATCGCCACCCGTGGTGTCAACCGCGTGCCCTATGGCGCGGCCAAGGGCGGCGTCAACGCGCTGACTGCCTGCCTGGCCTTCGAAACCGCCGGCCGGGGCATTCGTGTCAATGCCACCGCTCCCGGTGGCACCGAAGCGCCACCCCGGCGCGTACCGCGCAACAGTGCCGAGCAGACCGAACAGGAAAGGCACTGGTACCAGCAGATCGTCGACCAGACCCTCGACAGCAGCCTGATGCACCGCTACGGCAGCATCGACGAGCAGGTCGGCGCGATCCTGTTCCTCGCTTCCGACGAAGCTTCGTACATCACCGGCGTGACCTTGCCGGTAGGGGGCGGCGACCTCGGCTGAGCGACACCCCAGGCAAAAGCTTTCTTTCACAACAAAAACAAGAGCGACAGATGCCATGCGAACCCTTGACGTACACCCGATCATCGATAACGCGCGCTTTACCCCGTTCCACTGGATGGTCATGGCCTGGTGCGGCCTGCTGCTGATCTTCGACGGCTATGACCTGTTCATCTACGGCGTGGTACTGCCGGTCATCATGAAAGAATGGGGCCTGACCCCGCTGCAGGCCGGTGCATTGGGCAGCTATGCGCTGTTCGGCATGATGTTCGGCGCCCTGGCGTTCGGCAGCCTTGCCGATCGCATCGGGCGCAAGAAGGGTATCGCCATCTGTTTCGCCTTGTTCTCCGGGGCAACCATCCTCAACGGGTTTGCCAGCAATCCGAGCGAGTTCGGCCTCTACCGTTTCGTTGCTGGCCTTGGCTGTGGCGGCCTGATGCCCAACGCCGTGGCCCTGATGAACGAGTACGCGCCCAAGCGCCTGCGCAGCACGCTGGTAGCGATCATGTTCAGTGGCTACTCGCTCGGCGGCATGCTCTCGGCGGGCGTCGGCATCTTCATGCTGCCGCGTTTCGGCTGGGAATCGATGTTCTACGCCGCAGCGGTGCCACTGCTGCTGTTGCCGGTGATCCTGTACTACCTCCCTGAATCGATCGGTTTCCTGGTACGCCAGGGCCGTAAAGACGAGGCCCGCAAGCTACTCAAGCGGCTGGACCCGAATTGCGACGTGCAGGCGGATGATCTGTTGCAGGCGGCCGACCGCAAAGGCGGCGGGGCGTCGGTGCTGGCGCTGTTCCGTAACGGCCTGGCCATTCGCACCCTGGCGCTGTGGTTGGCGTTCTTCTGCTGCCTGCTGATGGTCTACGCGCTCAGCTCCTGGCTGCCGAAGCTGATGGCCAACGCCGGCTACAGCCTGGGCTCGAGCCTGTCGTTCCTGCTGGCGCTGAACTTCGGTGGCATGGCCGGGGCGATCCTGGGCGGCTGGCTGGGCGACCGCTACAACCTGGTCAAGGTCAAGGTGGCGTTCTTCATTGCCGCCGCGCTGTCGATCAGCCTGCTGGGCGTCAACAGCCCGATGCCGGTGCTGTACCTGCTGATCTTCATTGCCGGCGCCACCACCATCGGCACGCAGATCCTGTTGTACGCCGGCGCCGCCCAGCTGTACGGGCTGTCGGTGCGCTCCACCGGGCTGGGCTGGGCCTCAGGCATCGGCCGCAACGGCGCCATCGTCGGCCCGCTGCTGGGTGGTGCGCTGATGGGCATCAACCTGCCCCTGCAACTCAACTTCATCGCCTTCGCCATCCCCGGCGCAATTGCCGCGCTGGCCATGGCCGTGCACCTGGCCAGCGGCCGTCGGCATGCCCAGGCCATTGCGGCGCAGGCGTAACCCCAGAACAACGATATGAGGTAACCACCATGACCGTGAAAACTTCCCACACTGCCGCCTATGCCACGCGCGATGGGCTGGTGGGCGAGGTGGTGTTCGTCGAGGGCGAGGCGGGGCGACATGCCGAGTTGAAGTTCGGCTTCCAGTTACAGCGAGCCCAGGACGGTGCGGATGAGCAGCGCAGTGGGCGGCCGCGAGCTTTGCAAGAGGCCTGAGCCACCGAGTCGGTTTCTTCGCGGGCTCGCCCGCTCCCAAAGGGACTGCACAGGTTTCAGCGTGTGGGAGCGGGCAAGCCCGCGAAGAGGCCACCCATAGAACAAGAGCCAGCCGCAAAGGCCGGCCGATGCCTTGCGAGAAGCGTCATGAAAACCCTGATCAAGGACTGCTCCCTGTCGGCCATCGTCGCCGGCTGCATCGCCACGATGATCTCCTACGCAGGCCCCCTGGTGATCATCTTCCATGCCGCCGAAGCCGCCGGCCTGTCCCATCGGCAACTGTCCTCCTGGGTTTGGGCAGTGTCCATGGGCAGTGCCGTGCTCGGCACGCTGCTCAGCCTGCGCTATCGGGTGCCGGTGGTGATCGCCTGGTCGATCCCAGGTTCGGCGCTGCTGGTCACCGCCTTGCCGCAACTGGGCCTGGAACGGGCCGTTGGCGCCTACCTGGTGGCCAACCTGGTTTTGCTGCTGGTAGGCATCAGCGGGGCCTTCGACCGCATCATCGCGCGCCTGCCAGGCTCCATCGCCGCCGGCATGCAGGCCGGCATCCTGTTCAGCTTCGGCATCGAGGTGTTCCGCGCCTTGCCAGTGCAACCGCTGCTGGTAGTGGCAATGTTCGTCACCTACGTGCTGATGCGCCGGGTGCAGCCGCGCTACGCCGTGGCGGCGGTGCTGTGCGTGGGCACGGTGGTGGCCGTGGCCAGCGGGGCGTTGCGCAGCGAGGCGTTGGTGCTGGAGCTGGCGTCGCCGCAGTGGGTCGCCCCGCAGTTCAGCCTGGCAGCGGTCTTCAGCCTGGCACTGCCAATGGTACTGGTGGCCCTGACCGGGCAGTTCATGCCGGGCATGGCAGTACTGCGCAACGCCGGCTATCCCACGCCGGCCGGCCCGATCATCAGTGCCAGCGCCCTGGTCGGTGCCGCGCTGGCGCCGTTCGGTTGCCACGGGCTGAACCTTGCGGCGGTCACCGCCAGCCTGTGCACTGGCCATGAAGCCCATGAAAACCCACGGCGGCGCTATGTCGCGGCGTTGGCTGGCAGTGCGCTGTACCTGCTGCTGGGGACCGCCGGGGCCACGCTGATGTCGCTGTTCGCAGTATTCCCCGCCGCCCTGATCGCCGCCCTGGCCGGGCTGGCGCTGTATGGCGCCATCAACGAAGCCCTGGCCCGCAGCCTGGCAGAACCAACAGAGCGCGATGCCGGGTTGTTCACCTTCCTGGTCACCGCGTCGGGGGTGGCCTTCCTGGGTCTGTCGGCAGCGTTCTGGGGCCTGCTGTTCGGCCTGCTGAGCCATGGGTTGCTGAGGCTGCGCCAGCCACACGCCCGGGAGGTGCTGCGCCGTACCCCATGAATCACCGTGCTTCCAACGCTTTACCCATAAAAACAAGATCAAGAGAGCTTCGGAATGAACCACACCCCTTGCGTCGCCCTGGGCCTGACTTTGCTCAGCCAACCGTTGTTGGCCGCCGAAGGCGGCTTCCTCGTAGATTCGAAGGCTACCCTGAGTGCCCGGAACTACTACTTCAGCCGCGACTTCTCCGACATCGTCGGGGCCAACCGGCAATCCAAGGCCGAGGAGTGGGCTCAGGGCTTCATCCTCGACTTCAAGTCGGGCTACACCGCGGGTACGGTCGGCTTTGGCGTTGACGCCCTGGGCCTGCTGGGCATCAAGCTGGACAGCAGCCCCGAGCGCACCAACACTGGGTTGTTGCCGGTGCACGGCGACGGCCGTGCCGCTGACGAATACAGCCGCCTGGCGCCCACCTTCAAGGCCCGGCTGTCCAGGAGCGAATTGCGCATCGGCGAACTGCAACCCAACCTGCCGGTGCTGATATTCAGCGACATCCGACTGTTGCCACCGACCTACCAGGGCGCAAGCCTGAGCTCGGCGGAAATCGACGGCCTGACCGTGCAGGCCGGGCACCTGAGAAGCACCCACCTGCGCAACGAAGGCGGCGACGGCAAGATGAACGCCATGCTCGGCCATGTGCCGATGCGCCAGGCAGAAAGCGATGCCTTCAATTACCTGGGCGGTGACTATGCGTTCAATGCCAACCAGAGCAGCGTCAGCTTGTGGTACGGACAGTTGGAGGACATCTATGAACAGGGCTTTGTCGGCCTCAAGCACAGCAAGCCCGTAGGCAGCTGGGTACTCAGCGCCAATCTGGGGTATTTCACTGCGCGCGAGGATGGCGATGCGTTGCTCGGCAACCTCGACAACCAGGCATTCTTCTCTATGTTCACTGCCCGGCATGGCGGGCACAGCTTCCATGCCGGCTACCAGGGCATCCATGGCGACAGCCCGTTCCCACGGGTGTTCGCCAACATCTCGCCGTTGGCTAACGAGGTGCCGACCTATGAGTTCGCCTACACCGACGAACGCTCCTACCAGGTCCGCTACGACTACAACTTCGCGGCCATGGGCGTGCCGGGGCTTACGGCGAGCGTGCGCTACATAACCGGTAATAATGTCGACACCGGGCTGGGTTATGAGGGGCGCGACCGCGAGCGCGACTTGGACATCGGTTACGCGGTGCAGGGCGGGGTGCTGAAGGGGCTGGGGATCCGGGTGCGCAATGCAATGGCCCGGTCCAACTACCGCAGCGACATCGACGAGAACCGTTTGACGCTGGTCTACACCTGGCAGTTGTTCTGAGATGAGGGTAGTTTCCAGAAAACCAACTTTTCAGGAATGCCACCCTTGGACTCCATCACCCAAGCCGTTCTCGGCGCGGCCGTGCAAGGTACCGTACTCGGCCGCATCCAGGGCCGCCGTTCGCTGGTGTATGGTGCGGCGCTGGCCACGCTGCCCGACCTCGACGTGATCATCCGCTACGCCGATCCGGTGTCGCAGATGACCTACCATCGCGGCTTTTCCCACTCGTTGTTCGTACTCAGCGGGCTGGCCTTGCTGCTGGCCTGGCTGGTCGGCAAGTGCTGGCCCGGCAAAGGCTACACCTTGCCCAGGCTGTTCCTGGCATTCTGGCTGGTCCTGGTCACCCATCCATTGCTGGATGCGTTCACGGTCTACGGCACGCAATTGTTCTGGCCGTTGCAGACCACTCCGCTGAGCTGGGCGGCGGTATTCATCATCGACCCTGTCTACACCCTGCCGCTGCTGGCAGCGGTCATCTATGCGAGCATCCAGGGGTTGACGGCCAAGGCAACGCGGTGGCTGAGCCTGGCCCTGCTGTTCAGCACCGCCTACCTGGGTTTTGGCCTGGCCGGGCGCATGGCCGCCGAACAGCGCTTCGAGGCAGTGCTCGACCAGCAAGGGATTGTCACAAGCGAGGTACGTGCGGTGCCCATCGCGTTCAACAGCCTGGTCTGGCGCGTGCTGGCCAAGACGCCGGATGGCGGTTACTACGAAGGCATCAGCAGCCTGTTCGACCGGCAAGCTCCGGAAATGCAGTATTTGCCGCGCAACCTCGAACTGGCCGGGGCACTCGCCGACCACCCTTTGCACCAACGCTTGCGCTGGTTCACCGATGACTGGCTGCGTTACGACCAGGTCGGCGACGCACTGGTGGTGACCGACCTGCGCATGGGGATACCCGGTAACTATACGTTCCGCTTCAGCATGGCTCACCGCGACAGCCTGGGGCGCTGGATTGCCGATGTCCCGTCGCTGTGGCAGGGCGCCGGGCCGGGGTCGATGTTCAATGGCGATGACCTGGTGCTGATCTGGCGACGTATCGTCGAACAGCAACCGCCGTTGCCGCTGGCTACCTGGACCGGCCGTTACCTGGGGGGGGGGACGGCCGAACGCTGACGGCCTGTGCTGCGTGCAGTGCCATGCCGGATCACGCCGGCGGGTCAGCTGCGGGGCAACCGCCCACTCACGTAATGCGCCACATCATTGAACCCGGGCGTCGAGGCATGCCCGGGCGTTACCAGCGAGTCGATGAAGGCTTCATCCTCGGCAGTGATCTGCACCGTCAGGGCGCCGCCATAGGTATCCCACTGTTCTTCTGTTCGCGGCCCGACGATCGCCGAACTGACCAGCCGGTTGTTCAGTACCCAGGCAATCGCGAACTCGACCATGCCTACGCCCTTGGCCTGCACATAGGCCTGGATCTGTCGGGCGATGGCCAGCGACTCCTGGCGCCACTCCACTTCCATGATGCGCTTGTCCTGGCGCCCGGCACGGCTGCCCGCGTCCGGTGCGGCGCCCGGGGCGTACTTGCCGCTGAGCACGCCACGCGCCAGCGGGCTGTACGGCACCACGCCCAGGCCATGGGCGGCGGCGGCAGTCAGTTGCTCGGCTTCTGCCTGGCGGTTGACGATATTGTACAGCGGCTGACTGATCACTGGCCTGGGGACGCCCAGGCGCTCGGCAATGTGGCTCACCTCGGCGATACGCCAGCCGCGGAAGTTGGATACGCCCCAATAGCGAATCTTGCCCTGGCGCAGCAGGTCGCCAATGGCCTGCACGCTTTCTTCCAGCGGTACCTGGTAGTCTTCGCGGTGCAGGTAGTAGACGTCCAGGTAATCCGTGTCCATGCGCGTCAAGGTGGCGTGCAGGGCATTGAAGATGTGCTTGCGCGACAGCCCGCTGCGGTTGGGCAGGCCATCGGCCGGGCCGAAGCCGACCTTGCTGGCGACGATCCAGTCCTGGCGTTGGCGGGCGACCGCTTCGCCGACGATTTCTTCCGAGCGTCCGGCGTTGTAGACGTCGGCGGTGTCGATGAAGTTGATGCCCTGGTCCCAGGCCTTGTCGATGATGCGCAAGGCGTCCTCGGTGCGGGTCTGTTCGCCGAACATCATGCTGCCCAAGGTCAGGGCGGAAACCTGCAGGCCACTATGGCCGAGGCGGCGGTAGATCATGCGCGTGGTCCTTTTGCATTCGGCTGAGCTGCCTGTTTTACACGCAAGCAGGGCGCATTGAAAGGCGCCGCTCAGCCGATCAGGGCCAAGGCCTGCGCCAGGCTCAATGGCCGCTTCATACGCTGGGACAGCGTCGCCATGGCATCGGAATAACCTTTGGCAATGACCGCCTCGACCTGTTCATCGACACATTGCAAGGCGATGAAGTCGCCTTGCTCCGGCGCGCCGACGAATTCGATACGGTTCCAGTCCCGCGCATGCCCCAATACCTCATAGGTGCGGCCGTGCTGGTAGGTCCAGAAGAACGGCACGTCGGCGTAGCGGCGCTGTTCGCCGAGCATGTTGGCAGCGGCAATCACCCCGTGCTGCTGGGCCAGGCGCCAGTGTTCGATACGCACCGGGCGACCGCTGAGCGGGAAGGTGGCGATATCGCCCGCGGCCCACAGGCCCTCTGCAGCGCGCATTTCGGCATCCACTTGCAGCGATTTGTCGGTGCCCGGCAGCACACCCTGAAGGAACGCAGTGGCCGGCCTCACCCCGGTACCCAGCAGCACCAGTGGCGTCTGCAAGCGCTCGCCGTTTGCCAGCAACACGGCTTCGACCTTGCCTTGGCCTTCGATGCGCTGGACTTCGGTCGGGCCATGGAAGACGACCCCTTTGCGCTCATGCAGCTCGCGGATACTGCGGCCGATACGCTCGCCCAGCTGGCGGGCCAGGGGCACCTGATGGCGGGTAACCACGTGCACCTGCGCGCCATACTTGCGCAACGCCGAGGCCGCTTCCAGGCCGATGAAGCCGTCGCCGACGATCACCGCCGGCTGGCCGGGTTCGGCAGCGTCAAGCAACTGCGCGGCATCCTCCCGCGAGCGCAGGGTGAACACCCCAGGCAGCTCGACACCCGGGATATCCGGCCGCTGCGCCTTGCCACCAGTGGCCAGCAGGCAAGCGTCATAGTCGATCTGCTGGCCGTCGGCCAGGGTGACCTGGCGCTTCACGCTGTCCAGTATGCGCACCTTGCCATGCTTGCGTTCCAGCTGGCCCTTGCGCAGGGTATCGGCACCGAGCAGGGCAGGCACTTCGTCGGGCGACATCTGCCCGGCGATCACGAATTTGCTGAGTGAGGTGCGGTCGTAGGCGGGCTGGCGTTCCTGGTCGATCCAGACCAGGCGGCCGGCGAAGCCATGCGCCAGCAGGGTGGCGACCGCGGCGCTGCCGGCGGCACCGGCGCCGACCACCACGAAGCAGCGGGCGTCGCTGTGCCGGGGTGGTTCGATGGCGGGCAAGGCCTGGTCATCGACCCACACTTGGTCGCCTTCGACCCAGGCTTTGTAGCGGCGCAGGTCGGCCAAGGCCGGCGGCTCGCACAGCGCGCCTTCGTCAACCGCGAACGCGGCCTTGTGCCAGGGGCAGACCAGCAGGCCGCCACACACCACGCCTTCATCGAGCGGGGCGCCTTCATGAGGGCAGGTGGCCTGGTAGGCGTGCACCTGGTCGCCTTGGCGAACCAGGATGAGTTCTTCGCTGCCGGCCTGGACGCGCAGGGGGCGGTGTTCGTCAAGCTGGGCCAGGCGGGCCACGGCGTGCTGGGTCATCGGCTTTCTCCTGGGGGCCTTTGCAACCATTTGACGCCTGGGCTGGGGCGGGGATGCGTCGAGCTGACGATCGGAGAGGGCACGCCACTGCTGGTGACGCGGTGGCTGGCACCGGTCTTGCCGGTGATCGCGGATAAACCGCTCCTACAGGTAAGGCGTCAACTGAGGTGCGCCCCATTTGTTGGACAATCTTTGATTAGGCTGCTGCCGCCTGATTCCTGTATGCCACGGGACTCAGGCCGGCCAGCCCCATCTTGATTCGATCATGGTTGTAGTAATCGATGTATTCATCAATTGCAGCGCTCAGATCTTCGATGCTGGCGAAGCGCTGACCATGATACATCTCGGTCTTCAGTGTGCCGAAGAAACTCTCCATTCGCGCATTGTCCAGGCAGTTGCCCTTGCGTGACATGCTCTGCTCCAGCCCCTTCTCCTCAAGTCGATTTCGGTAGCGGTAGTACTGATATTGCCAGCCCTGGTCGGAGTGCAGCATAGGCCTGGCACCTTCCGGCAGCCGTGACAGCGCCTTTTCGAGCATCTGACCAACCAATGGATAGTGCGGCGAAGTGTCGATCTGATGTGCCACGATCTCGCCATTGAATAGGTCCAGCACCGGAGAGAGATACAGCTTTTCACTCGCCACCTTGAACTCGGTCACGTCCGTTACCCACCTCGTGTTTGGCTCTTCTGCCGTGAACTTGCGCTCCATCGTGTTGGGGGCAATGCGTCCGGGCTGGCCACGATAGGACTTGTACTTCTTCACGCGAACCGTGCATTTGAGGTCGAGCTCGGCCATCAGTCGCCGCACGACCTTGCTGTTCACTACATGGCCGACGCTGCGCAGTGTCGCTGTCATGCGCCGATAGCCGTAGCGACCTTTATGCCGCTCCTGGATCTCACGGATACGGTCCTTGAGCGGAGCCAGCTTGTCACCGGCGGCCATCAACTTGCGCTGGTAGTAATACGTACTGCGCGCCAGTCCGGCCAGCTTAAGCAGACCGTCGAGCGGGAAGCGGGTGCGCAGGGCCGAGATGATCAGGACTTTTTCTTCCCGGCCTTCTTCTGTCTCGCCTTCTCCTCGCGCAGTTCTTTTAACTTTTTTAGGTAGGCGATCTCCATCTCGGCGTGGCGCAGCCTGGCTAGCAGTTCGGCGTGCGAGAGTTCTTCATCGGCCTTCGGCGACGTGCTGGCGGGTGGGACGGGTGGTTTGATCATGACGTTACGCGGTCCTTTGGTTCCTGCTACCAGGGCTTTGATGCCGCCACTGTAGTACTGCGCTTCCCATATGCCTATCTGGCTGGAATGCGTCAGGTTGAAAACGGCCGCTGTTTGGCGCAACGACAATTTGTCGCGCCACTTTCGCTCGAGCACCGAGAGCTTGAACTCAGGGCTGAAGGTCCGCGCTTGTCTGGACAGGCTGGTCTCGCCATGGATGCGGTAGGCCTGTACCCAGCGGCGCAGCAAGGAGGGGTCCATCTGGAACTTCGCAGCAATGAAACGGTAGCCAAGGCCTCGTTGCAGAAAAGCCTGGATGGCGGAAAGCTTGAACTGTCTGGTGTGCTTGCTCATGTGAAACGCCCCTGAGGTTGGATTTTTGTCCAACATCAGGGGCGCAGTTCAAACTGTAGGAGCGGATTTATCCGCGAGGCAGCTCAACTGGCCCGTGCTGTGTTCAGCGCACCGGCGCGCGTCACGCGCAAGGCCACCAGGCTACCGAGCACGATCAGCGCCGCCAGCGAATACAGCGCGGCATCGGTGGAGCCGGTCTGGTCCTTGATGAAGCCGACCAGGTATGGGCTGAGGAAGCCGGCCATCTGGCCCACCGAGTTGATGATCGCCAGGCCGGCAACGGCCGCACTGGCGCTGAGCAGCGCGGTCGGCATCGGCCAGAACATCGGCAGACCGGTGAGGGCGCCCATGGTGGCGATCGACAGGCCGAGGATGGCGATGGCCGGGCTGCTGGCGAAGTTCACCGCGATCAGCAGGCCGGTGGCGCCCATCAGCATCGGCACCACCAGGTGCCAGCGCCGTTCGTTGCGCAGGTCGGCCGAGCGCCCGCAGAGGATCATGAACACCCCGGCCAGCAAGTACGGGATGGCGCTGAGCCAGCCGATCAGCAACGGGTTGTCGAAGCCCATGTTCCTGATGATCGAAGGCAGCCAGAAGTTGATCGCGTATACACCGCTCTGGATGCAGAAGTAGACGAAGCCGAAGGTCCAGATCAGCCGGTTGCTCAATACGGCGAGCAGACCATCGCCGGTGGTGCCCGGCTTGTTGTCGGCGTCGGCCTGCAGGTCGGCGGCGATCAGTTGGCGCTCTGCCGGGCTCAGCCAGCTGGCTTTGTGGTAGCCATCACTGAGCAGGAACACCGCCAGCACACCCAGCGCAACGGTTGGCAGCCCCTGGATCAGGAACATCCATTGCCAGCCGGCCAGGCCATGCTGGCCGGCCGCGAAGTGTTCGAGGATCCAGCCGGAGAACGGCCCGCCAAGCAGGCCCGATACCGGGATCGCCGACATGAACAGGGCCATGATGCGGCCGCGGCGGGCGCCCGGGAACCAGCGCGAGAGGTACAGCACCACGCCGGGGAAAAAGCCGGCTTCGGCGGCACCAGTCAGTAGGCGCAATGCGTAGAACTCGGTAGGCGTGGTAACGAACAGCAGGCAGGTGGACAGGCTGCCCCAGGCAATCATCATCAGCGCGATCCAGCGCCGCGGGCCGAAGCGGTTGAGCGCCAGGTTGCTCGGCAGGCCGCAGAGCACGTAGCCGATGAAGAAGATGCCGGCGCCAAGGCCGTACACCGTTTCGCTGAACTGCAGCGCGTCGAGCATCTGCAGCTTGGCAAAGCCGACGTTGACGCGGTCCAGGTAGTTGAACAAGTAGCAGATGAAAATGAACGGAATCAGCCGCAGGGTGATGCGCCGGTACAGCGCATTGCGGTGAATGTCCGAGCCTTGGTCAGGGGCGGGGCTGTATGCCATGATCGGGTTCTCTGTTGTTATGGTTGTCGCCGCGTCGCCTGTTCCGGCGCTCGCCCTGACGAGTCTCGGGGACGGCGGCGTGCCTGTCTTTGTGCTTTTGCACAATGGTTGCGCCGCACTGCTGTGCCCCAGCCCAAAAGCCTAACACCGCAAGGACCCTTGAATGTTCGAACTCGACCATGACCTGGCACAGGATATCGTTGACCGGGCGATGGCCATCCTGCCGTGCAACGTCAATGTGATGGACAGCCAGGGTCTGATCCTTGGCAGCGGCGAACCGGAGCGCATCAACACGCGTCACGAGGGCGCGCAACTGGTGCTGGCCAACGGTCGCATCGTCGAGCTGGATACTGACGCGGCCAGATGCCTGAAGGGCGTGCAGCCGGGGGTGAACCTGCCGCTGATGCTCGATGGCCGGCTGATGGGCGTGCTTGGCCTGACCGGCGACCCGCAACACTTGCGCACTTACGGCGAGCTGGTACGCATGACCGCTGAAATGCTGCTGGCCCAACGCCATTTGCAGGCCGACCAGCAATGGCGGCGGCAGCGCTGCGACGACTTGCTGGCGCTGCTGCTTGGCGGCAGCGGCGATTCGCCCCGGCTGCTTGACGAAGCCCGCCAGCTGGGGCTGAAACCCCAGCTGCCACGTGTGCCCTGCCTGTTCGAGCTGGCCTCGGGGGCACCTGGCGAAGCGCTGGCCGCATGGCTGACCAGCCGCTACCCGGACAGCTGGTGCGTCAGCCCGGCCCGCCAGTCGTTGCTGTGGTGCCGCCCCGCCGGGGCGCCGCTCGACGAGCCGCGCCTGCTGGAACGCCTGGAACGTCATGGCTGGGTGGTGGAGCGTCTGGCCTTGGGCAGCGCGGCACAAAGCCTGGAGCAACTGCGCCGGGGCTACCGCCGGGTCCGTGACCTGCTGGCCTATGGCCGCGAGGTCGTGCCTGGCGAGCGCCTGCTCAGCCTGCAGCGCTACCGGTTGCCGGCGCTGTTGTGGCGGCACCGCAACGATGATGCGCTGGACGAATTGCTGCAGCCATTGCAGCGTATCCGTGCCAAGGACGGTAACGGCCAGCTGCTCGCCACCCTGCGCGCCTGGTGCGCCCATGACGGCCAGAGCCAGGCCTGTGCCGATGCGCTGGGTATCCACCGCAACAGCCTGCGCTACCGCCTGGAGCGCATCGCCGAGTTGGCTGAAGTGGACCCGCTGCGCATGGAGGGTATGCTCAGCTTGTATCTGGGCTTGCAGTTGCTGCCGGCCGACTGAGCGCTGGCCGCTCTTGGCGAAAAGCCTGCGGCGGGCCCGCAGGCGTTTGCCCAAACAACGCGTCCCTGGTTTTGTGCAAGCGACCGAGGCCAGCGTGGCGGCCACCTGTCAGCATGCCGCTGGTCAGGACAGGAGAATCCCCATGAAGATCGTTATCGCCCCCGACTCGTTCAAGGACAGCCTCGACGCTGCCAGTGTCGCCCGCGCCATCGCAGCGGGCCTGGGCGAAGCCTGGCCGCAAGCCGAGCTGCTCGAGTGCCCGATGGCCGACGGTGGCGAAGGGACCATGCAGGCCATTCTTGCCGCCAGCCATGGCGAACTGCGCCGGCAGACCGTACGCGGGCCATTGGGGCAACGCGTCGAAGCCGGCTGGGGCTGGTTGCCACAAAGCCGTACGGCAATCATCGAAATGGCCCAGGCCAGTGGCCTGCAACTGGTGCCGACCGGCCAGCGCGATGCCTGCCGCAGCAGCACCTGGGGCACCGGTGAGCTGATTGCCGCCGCGCTGGCGGCCGGGGCGCAGCGTATCGTCCTGGCCATCGGCGGCAGCGCCACCAACGATGGCGGCAGTGGCATGCTGCGCGCCTTGGGCCTGCGCTTGCTGGACGCTGACGGGCAAGCGCTGGAGGAGGGTGGCCTGGCCCTGGCCCGGTTGGCCCGAATCGACGCCAGTGACCTGGATCCGCGCCTGGCCGAGGTGCAGGTCGAGGTGGCGGCCGATGTCGACAACCCGCTGTGTGGTGCCAATGGCGCCTCGGCGATCTTCGGCCCGCAGAAGGGTGCCAGCCCGCAACAGGTACAGGCGCTGGACCAGGCCCTGGGGCACTTTGCCGACCACTGTGCGCAGCTGCTGGGCAGTGACGTGCGTGACTACCCTGGCTGCGGCGCGGCCGGTGGCATGGGCTTCGCGGCCCGGGCATTCATGGGCGCGCAGTTCCGCCCCGGGGTGGAAGTGGTGGCCGAACTGGCTGGCCTGGACGCGCTGGTGCGAGACGCTGACCTGGTGATCACCGGCGAGGGGCGTTTCGATGCGCAGACCCTGCGCGGCAAGACGCCGCTGGGTGTGGCGCGGGTGGCCAGGCGCCATGGGGTGCCGGTGGTGGTGCTGGCCGGCACCTTGGGTGAAGGCTACCAGCAGCTGTATGCCCATGGCATCGACGCTGCCTTTGCCCTGGCCGGCGGGCCGATGAGCCTGGAGCAGGCCTGTGCCGATGCTGCCGAACTGCTGCGCGCGCGTGCCTGTGACATCGGCCGCTTGTGGCACCGTGCAAGGCAAAGCTGACCGCGGGGATGGCGTTGGCGCAGGCGCTCGCCAGGCAACCTCAAGGTAGCAGCGCCTGGGCCTGGTTGGCCGGGAGCACGGCCAGCTCGCCAAAGCGCTGCGCCGCGTCGATGTAGCGCAAGGCTGACTTGGCGTCCTTCCAGCCCACGTAGCTCATCAAGGCCTTCAGTTCCCAGCCGTTGGCCGTTGCCCAGGTGGCGAAACCACGGCGCAGCGAATGACCGGTGTACAGTGCCGCCGGCACCCCGGCGCGTTCCAGCATGCGCCGCAGCAGGCCGACCAGGCTGTTGCTGTTGAGTGCGGTTTCGCTCAGGTTGCCCCAGCGGTCGAGCCTGCGGAACACCGGCCCGTGGGCGATGCCGGCCACCTCCAGCCATTGCAGGTAGGCCGTGACCGGGCACAGCGCCTTCAGCGCCGGGGTACGGTGTTGCACGCCCAGCGCTTCCCGGTCGCCCTTGCTGCGCGGCAGGAACAGGGTGATGCCGACACCTGCCTGGGCCTGGATGTGCTCGACGCGCAGCCGCGCCAGTTCATCGCCACGAAAACCGCGCCAGAAGCCCAGCAACAGCAAGGCCGCGTCGCGGCGGGCCCGACGCAGGGCGGCCAGGTCATGCCGTTCCCGGGCCTGGCGGGCCTCCGCTTCGAAGTACTGCACGGCGGTTTGCAGGTGCTGCAGCAACAACGGCGCGGCCTGCCTGGGCGGGTTCGGGTGCAAGGTGCGGATGCCGCGCAGCACCTGGCGTACCAACGGGGCCTTGGTCGGGTCCGGGAAGCCTTGGGCAAGGTGCCACTGGCTGAGTGCGGCGAGCCGTTGGCGCAGGGTGCTGATGGCGTGCTGGTCGGCGTGGTCGGCCAGATAGCGGGCGATGCTCTCGGCCGTCGCCGGGAGGAAGCCGCCCCAGTGGGTTTCGAAGTGCTCGATGGCGGCCTGGTAGCTGCGCCGGGTGTTGTCACGGGTGGCGGCGCGCAGGTAGCGCTCGATGTCGGTCATGGTGCGAGGGCCGGTTGGTGATGGACAGCACAATAAACCGAAATGCTACGCCTGTCCTGCGCTGCAGGTGCCGGCATCACACGCAAGCGCTGGCCCCGCTGCGCTTGAACGGTGGGTAGTCACGCAGCTGGGTCGGCGACAACGGCCGACTGAAGTGGTAACCCTGGGCGATATCACAGCCGGCGAGCTTCAGGCAGACCACCTGTTCACGGGTTTCCACGCCCTCGGCGACCACCTCCAGGCCCAGGCGCTTGGCCAGGATGATGGTGGAGGACACGATCGGGCTGTCGTCATGGCTGTTGGACAGTGGCGCGATCAGCGAACGGTCGATCTTCAGCTTGCTCAGCGGTAGGGTGTGCAGGTGGGCAAAGCCGGCATAACCACGACCGAAGTCGTCCAGGCTGATGCCCAGGCCGGCACTGCGCAGGCAGTGCAGGTGCGCTACTGCCGTGCCTTCGGGGTCGAGAATGGTGGTTTCGGTAATTTCCAGCTCCAGCCGCTGTGGGGCGATGCCGTACTGCTGCAGTTGCTCCAGCAGCTGCGCCGCGAAGCCCGCCTGACGCAGTTGCAGGGCGGATACGTTCACCGCCAGCCGCGTCTCGGCGCCCTGCGCGGCCCAACCCGCCAAGGCTTCGCAGGCCAGGCGCAGCACCTCCCAGCCCAGCTCGACAATGAAACCGCTGCGCTCGGCCAGGCCGATGAAACGGTCCGGATAGAGCAGGCCGAACTCGGGATGGTCCCAGCGCACCAGCGCTTCGTAGCCCAGCACCTGCTGGGTGTCGAGGCGAATCTGCGGTTGGTAGTGCAGCACGAACTGGCGCTCGGCCAACGCGCCGCCAAAGGCCTGTTCCAGGGTGAAGGCCTGGATATCAGCCAGGTTCAGTGACGGGTCGAAAAAGCGGTACTGGGCGCGCCCGGCCTGCTTCGCCGAGTACATCGCCGCGTCGGCGCTGCGGATCAGGCTGTCGATGTCCTGGCCATCGCGCGGGCAGATGCTGACGCCAACGCTGGGGCTGGTATTGACCTCCTGGCCATCCAGGGCGTAAGTGGCCGAGAGTTTCTGCACCAGTTCACGCACCCAGGCATTGATCTGCTCTTCACTGCGTTCGCCCGCCAGTAGCACCACGAACTCGTCCCCACCAAAGCGCGAGGCTTCGTCGCCGGGCTCCAGCAGGCGCTGGATACGCCCGGCCACGGCTTGCAGCAGCAGGTCACCGACCTTGTGCCCCAGCGAGTCGTTGATCGACTTGAAACGGTCCATGTCGATGAACAGAATCGCCATCAGCCGGCGCCTGCCGCGCTGACGGGTCAACACCTGGCCGGCGACCTCGACGAACTGGCGGCGGTTGTGCAGGCCGCTGAGGTGGTCGGTGGCAGCGGCATGGCTGCTGCGCCGGTGCTCGTCCTCGAGGCGCTCGATCAATTGCCGGTTGACCTGCTGGGCTTGCTCCAGCGCGCTGAAGGCCTCCTGGCGCTTGCGCAACAGGCGCAAGGTCCACAGCAGGCTGGCGAGGATCATCAGGGTCATGCCCAGGGTGAGCCAGAACTGCCGGGCATAGGCCTGCGTGACAGGCGCCAGGGTCTCCTCCTGGCTCCGGCTGACCACTATGCTGAAGCCCCGCTCGGGTACGCGACGGAACAGGCTCTGGTACGTGACGCCGGTCGCGTACTGGGTGAGCATGCCTGCCTCGCTGGCGCTGCCGGGCAACCCTGGCTGCAGCGCGTCACCGGGCACGCTCATGCCACGGCTGTCGATGCGCAGCCGCTCCCGGCCATCGCCCTGCAGCAGGCGCACCAGCCCGCTGCCGCCCAGCTCGACGTGCTGCAGCAGCGCTGCCAGGTAGCCGATGTCCAGCTGCACTACCAGGAGGGTGTCGATGGCATCACCTTGCAGGTCGGTCAACGGCAGTAGGAAGGGAAGCTGCCAGTCCGGCCCGCTGGCCGGCTGGCTGGGGGCCTGCACGCTGGGCAGGAATGGCGTGAAGCCGTAATCGGCGACGTGTTGTTGCAGCTGTTGCAACCAGCCTTCGGGCAACTCGGCGGCCACGTCGGCATGGCTGGCCGACAGCAGCCGGCCTTGGCGGTCGTAGAGGCCCATGCGCTTGAACAGCGGGTCTTCGCCAAGCAGCTTCGCCAGGCCTGGATTGCCCGGGCGCAGCGTTTTCATGTCCTCCCGCGTGGCCCGGCCGACAGCCTGGGCGCGGTCGACCAGCTGGCGCAGGCTTGCGCCAACCAGGCTGGCCAGATTCAGCTGCTCGGCAGCCTTGGCCGCCAGCGCGTCCTGCTTTGCACCAGCCTGCTGCGCAAGGTGCAGCCCCCAGAGGAAGGCCAGGGTCGCGGCACACAGCATCAGGATCAGCAGCCGCAGAAGGCTGGCGGAGGAAAGCGAACGGCGAATCACTGCTGACAGTTCCCGACCCTGGGTAATGGCCAGAAAATACGACAGTAAGATGACAGCTTCATGACTGATGGCCAATCGCCGTTAAGGGTTGCCCTTGTCCGCCAGCGGCGCCTGCAGGCGCGCGGTTTCTTCCTCCAGGTAATTCATCAACGCACTGACTTCGCCGTCGCCGAGGCGCAGGTTGGGCATGGCCAGGCGGTTGTACTGTTCATACAGCAGCATCGCCAGAGGGTCTTTCTGCGCCAGCATCTGGTCGGGCTCCTTGAGCCAGCGGGCCAGCCATGCGGCGTCACGCTGGCGAGTCACACCCAGCAGGTCGGGGCCGATAGCGCGCTGCCCCGGCTCGCTGTTGCCCACGGTGTGGCAGGACGAGCAACGCGTGCGGAACAGCTGCTCACCACTGCTGAGCGGGCGAACCTCCGGCGCCTGGGCATAGTCCAGCGGCTTGGTGCTGGCCTGTTTCCAGTTGTGCAGGCTGTTCCCCAGGCGGTCAGCGAGGATGTACGGGCTTTCAAAAGGCGAAGCCTTCATCCAGCGGCCACTGGCCTGGTTGCCAATGATCAGGCTCAGGTTGTGGTCTTTGGAGCGGCCGTTTTCCAGGCCTTCGATATACAGGCCCAGGCTGCGGCGCAATTGTTCGATGTCAGCCGGTTCGCCGGTGAGCAGCGTCCAGCCGGGGCCGATGCCGAACTTTTCGGCGTAGCGCTTCAGCGTAGCGGGGGTGTCGTTGAACGGGTCGATGCTGATGGAATAGAAGAAGATGTCCTGGCCCACCCGGTCACCGAGGATCTTCTGCACCTGGCGCAGGCGTGCGGTTTCGACCGGGCAGGAGTCGGTGCAGCCGGTAAAGATGAAATTGATGGCGACCACTTTGTCCTTGATCAGGTCGTCGAAGAAATACACTTTCTCGCCGTCCTGGGTCAGCAGCGGAATGTTGGGGAAATAGTCGGCCCCCCAGGGCGATGCAGCGGGTGCTGCGTCGGGCTGTTGCGGCTGTAGCGGCCACAACGGGATGCTGGCCGCGAACAGCGCGAGCACGAGCAGAATGCGCCATGAGCCGGACATGATACGGTCCTCTGGATACCGGTAGGCCGCCTCCCGGCACATCGACCACAGGCCGTGTGCAGTGGCGGCGGGCGCGCCTGCACGGGGCCGCCCGGCGGCCCCGGCTGCAAATCACTTGTACCTGACCGGCGCCGTCACGCTCTGCCCGAGCGCCGATTTCACGGTCACCGTCGCCGGCGTGGCCGGGCCATAGCCACTGGTGGTCACCAGCACGCGCCAGGTGGCCCCGCTGCCGCTGGCCGTCATGGTCGCGGCGCCGAGGTTCACCGGGCCGCCGGTGGTGGCTGCGGTCACACTGATGCTGTTGCCCGCAGCCACCGTGGTGGTCCCGGTGACCTCCCAGGTAAACTGGTTCGCGCTGAGCACCTGCACCGTGGCACTGCTCACCTGGATCTGGTCCATCACCGTAGCCGGGCTGACCGCAATGCTGACCGTAGCCGGGGCCACGGATTCGGCACCCTTGGCGTCCCGTGCCGAGTAGTTGAAGCTGGCGGTGAACGGCGTCGCCACGCTGGCCGGTGGGGTGTAGACCACCGTGGTGCCATCGGTACTGGTATTGCCCTTGCCGGAGTCCGGCTGGCTGAGGCCGACAACGGTCAGGGGCAGGTTGTTTTCCGGGTCGGTGTCGTTGGCCAGCACGTTCAGGGTCAGAGGCTTGCCGGCGGTGGTGGCGGCGCTGTCGTTGGCTGCAACCGGCGGTTTGTTGTCCGGCTCGTTGTTGCCCTCGTTGTTGGTGCGGAAAGTGGGCAGGCCAACCGAAGCCACGTACTGGACGCCATCCCAGCCCGGTAGCGGGGTCGGCATGACCTGGAACTGGCCCGGGTGTTCAAGGTCCCAGCGCAGCAGCATCGACGTGTCCTCATGCTGGGTATTGTGGCAATGCTCCATGTAGGTACCGGCAAACTCGCGGAAGCGGATGGCCACTTCCACTTCCTCCGACGAGTCGGCATCCGGGCCGATACGGTACACGTCCTTGCGTGCCCATTTTTCCCACTCTGGCGGGGCCTTGCCGTCGCGGCTGAGGACAACGCCTTCCTCGAAGTGCACATGCACAGGGTGGCTCCAGCCATTGCCGCCGTTGATGATTTTCCACACTTCCAGGGTGCCGTCGCCGCTGAAACCGGCATCGGTGGACTGGTTGGCCAGTTGTGGCGCAGCGGCTATGCGGCGCGGGTCCATGCTGTAGCCGAAGCTGCCTTCGCTCTTGATGGTCCAGGGCTTGCTGTCGGTACCGTCGGAGCGCCCGAAGATGAATTCGCGGTGGCGGGCGTCCTTGAGCTTGGCCAGGTCGGTGGCAGAGTTGCGGTCAATCGTCAGCGGCAGCATCTTCATGCCCGCAGCCTTGCCTGGCTTGGCCGGCTCGTAGGCCGCCGGATCCATGCTCAGGTCCTGGCCGCTGTAGGGCTGCACCACCAGCTGCAGGAACTTGCCGATCGCCGGGTCGCCGTTGTCCCACTGTGGGCCTTTGCTGGTCTGCTTGATCACGGCCTTGTACTTTTCCGAAAGCACGTCGGCCAGCGCAATGGCACCTTCCGGCCCTTTGCCGCTCTGGTGCTCCTCGAGGTTGACGAAGTACAGCTTGTCGCCGACCTTGATACCGTTCCTGGCGAAATTGATGATGATGTCGTAGCGTTCTGCGATGCCTTGCAGCGGCAGGATGCCATTGTTGTCCTGCAGGTTGCCGTCGCCGTTGAGGTCCATGCTGCCGTCGAACGGCACGGCATGCTCCATGATGTTGCCGTCGTTGGCGATCATGTGGAACGGCACCCGGGCATACGACACGTTGGAGCCGACCGGGCCTTTGAATTCGCCACTGGCGCCGGCGATCTCACGGACCACGGCCAACTTGAAGTAGCGCGACACCGAGCCGTTGAGGATACGGAAGCGATAACTGCGCGCGCGAACCTTTAGGGTGGGCCGGAACTGCCAGTTGACCATGACCTGGTCGCCAAGGAAACCGTCGGTATTGAACGGGTTGAACCACAACTGGCCTTTGGCATCCCAGGCCTTGTCGGCGATCACCAGGTTGACGTCGTAGTCGCGGTTGCCCCACGGCATGCCGGAGCCGCTGGGGAAGCGCAGGTTCACGCCATCCTGCAAGGCCTCGTTGCCACGGTCCAGGGCGCTGTAGTAGTTCATCATCACGGCGTTGCCCTTGTAGACGTTCTGCGCCGTGAAATCCATCATGTGGTCGTGAAACCAGTGGGTGCTCATGGTTTCGCGCCAGTCGCCGCGAATCTTGATGCTGCCGTTCTGGCAGGTTTTCAGGCCTGGGCTGGCATCGTTGACAAACAGGGTCTCACCCGGCGAGCAGGGGAATGCCGCCCGTGGGTCCTGGGCGCGGGTGTTGATGGTGTCGTAGCCGGCCAGCTGCAGCGGCCAACGGTAGTCGTAGTACTGGCCCGGGAAAAAGTAGGCGTTGGCAAAACCGTCGCTTTCAGCGGGCGAATGGCCGTTGTGCTCGTGGGTGGAAATGGTGTGCAGGCCGAACCCGTTGTTCGCGGCAGGGTCGATGGGCAAGGCGTTGTAGTGGCGCATCAGGATTGGCTGGCCATAGCGCACCATCAGCAACTTGGGTGGGAAGGTGCCGTCGAAGGTCCACACCGACTTGTGATTCTGCAGCGGCATTTTCGGGTGGAAGCGGGTGTCGATGCCGCGGGTGGTGCCCTGCGTGTTGGGGATGTCGGAGGTCTGGTAATACAGGCCGCCCGGGGCGAACTCGCCAACGGCATAGTTGTGCAGCTGCTTGCGGTCGCGCAAACCAAGGTTGATGCGCGCGCCGGCCTGGGCGGTCTTGAACCCCACCTGCGGATAGAACTCGTTCCAGCGCTGGTGCGACCAGCCTTTTCCTGGTGGCCGGCCTTCCGCTGGCGAGCCGACAGGGTGCCGGTTGAGGAACATCTCGATCTGCGCCTTCCACGGGTTGCGGTCGAGCACGTTGGCATACTGGGTCGGGAACGGGTACAGGCCCGGTTGCTTGAGGAAGGCTTCCAGCGCGCTGCCGCTGGGACCACTGCGGGCGACCACGTCCGGGTCCTGCGCCGGTGCGGCACCCAGGGTGGGCACCGGGAAGGTCAGGGTCGCTGGCGGCAGCGTGGGGTCGAGTTTTTCCGTGCCGAACTCTTCGAACAGAAGCAACTGCTGGGTAAACGGCAACGCGCCGAACAAGGGGCTGGGTTTGCCGTTGGTGGGGTACTTGTTGGCGGTTTGCAGGGCCGGCGGCAAGACATTGTTGGCCAGCACCGTGTTGCGATCGCCGTACGCACCATTGGTCAGCTCGAGCGAGCCCCGGTTGGCCTCCGGCATGTTGTAAAGGTCGAGCAAGGCCTGGGTCGGGTCGGCCGGCTGGTCGGTATAGGCCGACGGGTCGGTCGGCGGCGGCATGCTGTTGTCATCCAGGGGTGCGGCCACCGCCGTGGCCAGCCCGAGGCCGAGCATCAGCGCAGTGACGGAGGAGAGCGGGAATACATGCCTGCAGGGGCGAATCGCGACAGGTGTTTTCATTGGCTTGTGCCTCGCTCACGACTTCGTGGCGTTTTGCTAGTTACCACGCCCCGAGCAACGCTTGTGCCAAATGTCCGGGATATGAAGCCCTGCCAATCAGGCCCTTGTGGCGCCTGGAGTGCGTTGAAAACCACGGCGTGAAAAACGCGGCTATTCCCCCACTAGCGGGTTACCCATTACCCAACGTCTGGGGCATGGTGCCCCCTGCTCCTTCACGCCATGCCTCGCTGGGCGCCAACGACACGAAGCCGTCCTGCTTTGGTGCGCATACGCCTCAAATGAGGTCGCCGGGCACACTTTCAATTGCCGTTTTCTGCGCTTTAATGTGCACCATGCACACTGGCTGCAGTGCGACACGCCTGCTCCGGGGCGCCCTGACCGGTGCGGTGAAAACGGCCTGCATCTTGCTCTCCCTGCTCCCGACTACAACCCGGAGCCCCGTGCAATGAGCTCATCCAGCGAATTCCCGCTCAGCGAAGCCCCGCAGTCCGCCCGCAAGGGCCTGCTGCCGATCGCGATGGTCCTGTTCAGCTTCACCTTCTTTACCGGCACCATGTTCGCCGGCGGCAAGCTGGGCATGGCCTTCAGTTTTGTCGACATGTTATGGGTAGCCGCCGTCGGCAACAGTCTGCTGGCCCTGTATGCCGCAGCCCTGGCGTTCATTGCCTCGCGCAGCGGGCTGAACACCGTGCTGATGGGGCGATTCTGCTTCGGCGAGGCGGGTAGCCGACTGTCCGACTTTTTGCTGGGTTTCGCCGAACTGGGCTGGTATGCCTGGGGCACGGCCACGGTGGCCATCGTGCTGGTGCGGCTGCTGGGGCTGGCGGAAGGCTTCAGCATGCCGTTGATGGTGCTGTTCGGCCTGGGCTTCAGCATGACGGCCATCATCGGCTTCAAGGGGCTGGACGTGCTGTCGCGGGTGTCGGTGCCGTTGATGTTCGTGCTGCTATTGGTCTCGATGTACATCGCTACCCGCGACGCCGGTGGCCTTGCCGGCCTGGCCGCAGTATTACCGCACGAGACCATGACCTTTTCGGCTGCCGTGACCATGGTCTTCGGTACCTTCGCCAGTGGCGCTACCCAGGCGACCAACTGGACACGGCTGGCGCGTAGCGGCCGGGTGGCGGTCACTGCCAGCGTGGTGGCGTTCCTGCTGGGCAACGGCTTGATGGTGGTGGCGGGGGGCTGGTGCGCGATGGTCTACCAGCAGGCCGATATCGTCGAGGTGATGATGCTGCAAGGCCTGTCGTTCGCGGCGGTGGTCATGCTGTGCCTGAATTTGTGGACGATCCAGGGGCCGACCCTCTACAACGTGTCGGCCGCCGCCTGCCACCTGCTGCGCAGCGAGCGCCGGCGCAGTGCAACGCTGGCGGCAGCCGGGGTCGGGATCGTGCTGGCGATCGGCGGCATGTACGAAATGCTGATCCCGTTCCTGGTGCTGCTGGGCTCGATCATTCCGCCGCTGGGCGGCGTGATCATGGCCGATTTCTGGTACCGCCATCGCGGCAGGTTCCCGACACTGGGCACGATAAGCCTGCCGCGCTACAACTTGACCGGTCTGGTGGCCTATGCCGTGGGCGCGGTACTGGCCTGCGCCTCGCCGTGGATCGCCCCGCTGGTCGGTATTGGCGCTTCGGCCCTGTGCTACGTCGTTCTCGTCGAGCTGGGCGCGCGGCGCCGGGCACCAGGCCAGGCAGGCACCGAGCCGTGAGCCTGGCGCTGGAGCAGATCCTGCAGTTGCCCGGCCTGCACGAACTGCGCGTGCGGGCCGGGGCGCGCAACCTGTACCGGCGGGTGCGCTGGCCTTATGTGGCAGAGAACGAAGGCATCGCCGAATGGGTAATGGGGGGTGAACTGGTGTTTGTCACCGGCATAAACCATCCACGCGGCGAGGCCAACCTGCTGAGCCTGATGGAGGATGGCGAGGCTGTGGGCATTGCCGGAATGGTGATTCTCACTGGTGGCAGCTTCATACACAGCATCCCGCCCGCCGTGGTTGCCCGTGCCGAGCAACTGGGCCTGCCGCTGATCGAGCAGCCGTACGCGCTGAAGATGGTGGTGGTTACCCACCTGATCGGCACGGCGCTGGTGCAGATGAGCCAGGCGCGCCGCTCGCGCAATGACATCCTCGGCCAGCTGCTCACCGGGGACTACCCGAGCCTGGCGATTGCCCGGCAGCGGGCAGCGCACCTGCAATTGGCGCTGGATGAACCGCGGCGCCTGCTGGCAGTACGCCTGACAGGCGTGGACGGCGTGTTCGAGCGGCACGGCCTGGCCCGCGGCGAGCGCACCTGGCAAGCGACCCGCCAGGCTTTGGAAGACCAGCTCGACGCCTGGTGCCGGCAACGCCCGGGCAGCGTCAGCGCGCAATTACCTGGCGACCTGTTCGTGGTGCTGCTGGCCGACACGCAAGACCTGCCCGTTGCAGTGGCGGCGTTGTACCAGCAGTTGCCCGCCGCGACCGGTGAACTGGGCCTGCACATGGGCCTGTCGAGCCTCGCCGACGATTGCGCCCACTACCGCCAGGCCCTCAACGAAGCGCGCCAGGCACTGGATGTGGCGCAGCACTTGCGCCCGGCCAATGGCTTCTGCAATTTCAGCGAACTGGGCGTGCTGCGCCTGCTGCAAGGTATTCTCGACCGCTCGCTGATCGACGACTTCGTCAGCCGCACCCTTGGGCCGTTGATTGCCCCGGGGCGCAAACACGCCCATGCGCTGGTGCACACCCTGGATGCCCTGCTCATGGAAAACGGCAACGCACTCAAGGCTGCGCAGCGCCTCGGGCTGCACCGCAATACCATCAATCAGCGCATCCTGCGCATCGAACAACTCAGCGGGCAGTCGCTCGACGACCCGCTTTTCCGCATGAATGCTTCGGTCGCCCTGTTGATATGGCGTATGAGCGAAGACCACCGCAAGGAGTAACAGCATGAACATTATCAACGCACGCCTGCGCGGCAAGCCTGGGTTGTTCCGCATCGAACTGAACGGCGAGCGCATTGCCGCCATCGTGCCCCAGGCCAACGGGGTGGCACCTACGCCTGCGGGTGACCTGGATGCCGGGCAGAACCTGGTGGTGGCGCCTTTTGTCGAGCCGCACATCCACCTCGATGCCACCCTGACGGCGGGCGAGCCGAAGTGGAACATGAGCGGTACCCTGTTCGAAGGCATCGAACGCTGGGCCGAGCGCAAGGAAATCACCACCCATGACGACATCAAGAGCCGTGCGAAAAAGACCATCGGCATGCTGGTGGACCATGGCATCCAGCACGTGCGCACCCATGTCGATGTTACCGACCCGAAGCTCACCGCGCTGAAGGCCATGGTCGAGGTGCGTGACGAAGTGCGTCACCTGGTCGACCTGCAGATCGTGGCCTTTCCCCAGGAAGGCATCGAGTCGTACGCCAACGGCCGCGCGCTGATGACCGAGGCGGTAGCCATCGGCGCCGACGTGGTGGGCGGCATTCCGCATTTCGAGAACACCCGCGACCAGGGCGTGGCGTCGGTGAAGTTCCTCATGGACCTGGCCGAGCGTAGCGGCTGCCTGGTGGACGTGCATTGCGACGAAACCGACGACCCCCAGTCGCGCTTCCTGGAAGTGCTGGCCGAAGAGGCCCGGGTGCGCGGCATGGGACCCCGGGTTACAGCCAGCCATACGGTGGCCATGGGTTCCTATGACAATGCCTACTGCTACAAGCTGTTTCGCCTGCTGAAGCTGTCGGGTATCAATTTCGTCTCCTGCCCGACCGAGAGCATCCACCTGCAAGGGCGTTTCGACAACTACCCGAAACGCCGAGGCGTCACCCGCGTGGCCGAGATCGACCGTGCCGGGATGAACGTGTGCTTTGGCCAGGATTCCATCGTCGATCCGTGGTACCCGTTGGGCAACGGCAACATCCTGCGTATTCTCGAAGCCGGCCTGCACATCTGCCACATGCTCGGTTACGAAGACCTGCAGCGTTGCCTGGACCTGATCACCGACAACAGCGCCCGCACCCTGAACCTGGGGGAGGGCTACGGCATCGCGGAGGGGCGCCCGGCGAACCTGCTGTTGCTGTCGGCGCCGGACGACTACGAGATGGTACGCAGCCAGGGGCACGCGCTGGTGTCGCTGCGCCATGGCAAGGTGCTGATGCAGCGGACACCGGCACACGTGCAGCGCTTTGCCTGAGACGGCGTGGCCTCAGGCGGTCATTGCCGCCAGGGCACAGCTTGAGATCTGCGCGTCCTGTACCGCCACACCGGTCAGGTCCGCCAGGGTAATCTGGTCGGCATGCTCCCGCCCAGGGGCGCCGCTGGCCAGCAAGGTACCCAGTTCGATCAGTCGCGTCGTGTCGATCTGGCCGCTGCGCAAGGCGTGGGCAACCTCGCCGTACTGGCTGCACTGCGCGACCGAGTCGACGACGATGCGCGCGGCCCTGGCCACCAGCGCCGGGTCCAGCTCCTGCTTGCCAGGCCCGTCGGCACCCACAGCGGTGATGTGCGTGCCGGGCCGGACCCACTCGCTGCGCAACAGCGGCTGGCGGGAAGGGGTGGTACAGACAATCAGGTTGGCGGCCCCTGCGACCTCGGCGGCATCCTGCGTGATGCGCACTTCATAACCCAGCGCGCGGGCGAACGCACGGTAGCCAGCCAGCCCGCTGTCCTGCCGACCCCAGACCACGACCTGACGGCAATCGGTAATGGCGCCCAGCTGTTCAAGCTGCATCCGCGCCTGCATGCCGGTGCCCAACATGCCGATGGCACTGACCTGCGGCGGTGCCAGCAAACGTGCGGCAATCCGCCCGGCCAGGGCGGTGCGCATGCCGGTCAGCCAACCCTCGTCCTGCAGCAGCGCCAAGGGCTGCCCGGTGTGCGCAGACAGCACCAGCATCAGGCCATCGTTGCTCGGCAGGCCGTTGCCCGGGTTGTCATAGAAGCCGGTCGAGATCTTCACGGTGAAGGTGGCGCTGCCCTCCACATAGGCCGACTTCACGCAGCAATCGCCGTTCGCGCCTGGGAAACTGAAGCCCTGGACCGGTGGCACCTGGACCTTGCCCGCCGAAAAGGCGATGAAGCCTTGTTCCAGGCAACGCAGTGCAACCTCGGGGTCGAGGCTGGCGACGATTTGCGCCTTGCTGAAGCACCTCACTGGATAGCCCCGAGGAACGCATCCAGCACGATGTTGCGGCCACACAGGATGACTGCGACGCGCTTGCCGCGGTAACGCTCGGCAAGCTTCTGCATGCCGGCGACGGCGACGGCCGCGGCACCTTCGATGATCCAGCGTTCATTGCTGGCGATCTCGCGCATGGCGGCCTTGATTTCGGCCTCGCTGACCAGCACGGTGTCGGTCAGCAACGCCTGGCACAGGGGGAAGGTAATGCTGCCAGGCTCGACGCCGCCGGCTGTACCATCGGACAGCGTCTCGCGGGCGGCCACGTCGATGATCTTGCCAGCCTTGAGCGACTGCTCCAGCGCCGGGTCGTTTTCTGGCCAGCAGCCGATGATATCGGTACCCGGCTTGAGTACCCGCAGGGCTGCAGCAATACCGGAGATCATTCCGCCACCGCCAACGGCCACGAACACGGCGTCCAGGTCCGGTGCCTGTTCGAACAGCTCGAAGCCGATGGTGCCTTGCCCGGCAATGACCTGCGGGTCGTTGTAAGGTGAGACGAATGGCTTGCCCTGGACCTGGGCCTGCCTGGCAGCCTCCAGTTCGGCCCCCAACGGGTCGGTGGGCAAGCCGACCACTTCAGCGCCCAGCGCGCGCATGGCCTGCACTTTGTAGGCAGAAGCGCCGTTGCTGGTATACACGGTGACCGGCACCCCAACGCCTTTGCCTGCCAATGCCAGCG
Organism: Pseudomonas sp. Marseille-Q3773; assembly: GCF_916618955.1. Classification (NCBI taxonomy): domain Bacteria; kingdom Pseudomonadati; phylum Pseudomonadota; class Gammaproteobacteria; order Pseudomonadales; family Pseudomonadaceae; genus Pseudomonas; species Pseudomonas sp. Marseille-Q3773. The sequence continues at coordinate 1,731,429 of NZ_OU745390.1, read as the reverse complement.
CCTGCCCGTGGTTGCCGGAAGAAGCGGCAATCACCCCTTTACCGCGCTGGTCCTCGGGCAACAGGCGGATCTTGTTGCTGGCCCCGCGAAACTTGAACGAGCCTGTGTGCTGCAAATGCTCGCATTTGAGCAGTACGTGACAGCCGCTGATGGCCGAAAGCCGGGCGCTGTAGGTCAACGGCGTGATGCTGACGGCTGGGCGCAGTGCCACATGGGCCTCCTTGATCGCCTGGTACAGCGTGTCGAGGTAAGTGGCATCGACCATGGGGAAACCTGTGGCGCTGGACATGATTGCACTCCTGAACAATCGTAGAAAGTCAGTCCAAAATAGACATTCTGTCTATTTCTGGCAAGGGGCGAGCCTGATCCCGCGCGCCAGTGGCTGGCTCGCCAATGTCATGGAACAAAACGGAAAGGATTGGCTGCCGCCTAGGCGCGCAGTTCCTTCAGGTACTTGTATACCGTGGCCCGGCCCATGTTGAGCACTTTGGCGATGTAGTCGGCAGCGCTACGCCCCTCGAAGGCGCCCTCGGCATGCAATGCCTGCACCAGGCTGCGCTTGTCTTTTGCCTGCAATGTCTGCAGGGACAGGTTGCGTTCCCCCAGCCAGGCATGCAGGAAGGTATTGATGCGTTCCTGCCAGTCGTTGCGGAACAGCGCATCGGGCTGTGGCACCAGCCGGCTCATCTGGAAGAACGCGTCCAGCGCCGCGCGGGCCTGCTCCAGCACCGACACATTCAGATTGATGCACATCAGGTGCTCTGCTTCACCCGCCTGGTTACGCAGCACGCTACTGATGGAGCGGATCTTCTGGCCGTTCCAGTTGAGCTTTTCGTACGGGCCTAGGTTGACCCCGTTGAGCAAATCTTCCAATTCGTGGTCGATCGCCGAATCATCACCCAGTTCGCGCTGGGAGAAATTGTTGGCGATGTGAACGACGGTCTGGCTGCGCAGTTCGTGAATGATGACTTCTGCGTGCGGATACAGCAGCAGCGCGATGCTGTCGGCGATTGCCTTGTAGTTTTCCAGGGTCATTTTCTGTCGCGGGTCGAGTGCCAAGCCCCATGGTGGCTGCAAAGCGCCACCGACACAAGGCATCTTGCAAGGGCGCAAGCGTACGTCTGCTGGCCACCAAAAAACGCCTGTTTTGTCTGTCACATTCGATAAGCCGTGATTATTCATTGTCAGCACGTGTTTGCCAGGATGGCCGCTTGCCCGCATAATCGGTATGTAATTACATGGTACATATCACATTACAAAATCGTAGGAGCACGCATGGCCCGGGGCGGCATCAACAAGGTGGTAGTGCAACAGGCACGTCAGGCGCTGATTGCCCGGGGCGAAAACCCCAGCATCGATGCCATTCGTATCGAGCTGGGCAACACCGGGTCCAAGACCACCATTCACCGCTACCTGAAGGAACTGAGCGGTCAGCAACCTGTAGCCGCCGCGGGCGGCCTTGCGCTGAGCGAGGTGTTGAGCCGAATGGTCGGGCAGTTGGCCAACCAGCTGCAGGATGAGGCCGACCTGAAGGTCGAGCAGGCCGAGAGCCGCTTCACCGAACAACGCGAGCAGCTCGAAGCGCAGTTGGCGACCACCCGTCAGGCGTTGGCTGCGGCGCAACAACAGCATCAGATCGACGCAGCCGCACTGGCCGCCGAATCGGAACAGCTGCGTTCTACCCAAAGCACCTTGCAAGCCGAACAGCTGCGCAGTGCCAGCCTCAACCAGGCGCTGGGCGAGTTGCAGCTGCGCCTGGCGGACAAGGACGAGCAGGTGAAGTCGCTGGAAGACAAGCACCGCCATGCCCGCGACGCGCTGGAACACTACCGCACCGCCAGCCGCGAACAGCGCGAGCAGGAACAACGCCGCCATGAAGCGCAACTGCAGCAACTGCAGGTGGAAGTGCGCCAGTTGCAGCAGGGCATGATCGTCAAGCAGGACGAGCTGACCCGTCTGCACCGTGATAACGAGCGCTTGCTGGCTGAGCACCGCCAGGCTTCCAGCGCGTGCAGGGCACAGGATGAATTGCTGGAGCAGCGTGACGCTCAGATTCAGGGCCTGCGTACGATCCTGGCCCAGGCGCAGGGCGCCAGCGAGGAGATGCGTCGGCAGCTGGATGCTCAGGCGCAGCGCCTGGAGCAGCAACGCGACTTGTACGCGGAACAGGCGCGGCAGTTGCAGCAGCTTGCCCAGCAGCTGAAGGAGCGTGATGAAGCGTTGGCGCAGTGCAAGGCGCAACAGGCCGAGGCTGCAGATTGATCAAACTTTTTCGCGCCGGGGCTTTCTTCCCTATACATTCCCGGTGGAGATAGTGCCATGTCTGAAAACCGACCCGAACGCAAAGAAGGGCCTCATTCGTCCGAGCAGGCCGATAACAAGGCTGACCTCGGCTTCGACCCCGATTCACCCGATGTCGACGACCCGCAAGTCGACCCTCAGGGGCCGGCCAAGCCGCCCAGGGACGTCGAGAAAAAGCGCTAGAAGTGAATTGCCGGCAAGCCAGCCACCCCAAAGGGCACTGGCTTGCCGGCATCAGCAAGGGCCGAGCGAGCCGACACTCAACTGTCGGCTTGCCTGGCAGCCTCCACGCCCGCCGCCGACAGCTTGATCGGGTAGTTCACGCTGATCTGGTGGTCGCTGCCGACCGCCACGCTGCCGTCCTGGATCAGGCCGGCTTCCTGCAAGGTCTTGAGCATGCCGGCCACCGCCTTCTCACCGCGGTAGTTGTCCAGCACTTCCTTGCCAAGCCCCTCAGGGTGGGCATGCAACAGGCGGGTCAATACTTCGGCTCTCAATGCATCGTTACTCATGGCGGGCCTCACTTGCCGTGCTTGGCCTGAAGTGCCTTGGCGTGTTCCAGATGCTGTTCGAGTTTGGGCAGGGTTTCACTGGCGAAGGCCTTCAGCTCAGCCTTGTCCGACGAGGCGGCTTCTTTCTTGAACAGTTCCACCGTTTTTTCGTGGGCGTCCACCTGGTTGTTGATATAGGCCTTGTCGAACGATTCCTCTCGCCATTCCAGGATCATCTTCTTGACCTTGTCGGTTATCGCCGCTTCGTCGGGCACGGAAATGTCCAGCTTGCGAGCGATGTCGCCGAGTTTCTGGTTGGCCTGGGTGTGGTCAGTGACCATTTGCTGGGCGAATGTCTTGATCTCGGTATTCTGGCTTTTCTCCTGGGCCAGCTTACCGGTGACCACTTCGGCAATGCCGGCCTCGGTGGCCGCCTCGACGAAGTCATCGGAACTCGCCGCCAGTGCATGTACCGATGCCAGGCCCAGCACCATGGAAAAACCGACGCGCTTGATGAAGAGATTGCTCATGCCTCACTCCTTAAACCGTGACGCGACCTCAGTGTCGCGTACGGTTGAGGGTAAAGGCGGGGCAAAGGTTTAATCTTTTTCCTGGCCGGCGGTGTCCAGATGCTGGTGAACTATAGTGAACAGCGGCAAACGCGGGGTGGCCAGGGATTTCAATGTGCGCAGCCAGGAATAAGGACGAAGACGGGCTTTTCGCCATAACCGGTGAGGGCCGTGCCGTGGCGCTGTTCCGTCTGGTTCTGGCGTTCATGCTGATGGTGATGCTGGCCTTCGTCGTGGTCGAAGGCTGGCGCATCTGGCGCGATTACCGGCATGCCTTCACCAATGCCGGGAACATGGTCACCAACCTGGCCAGGGCCACGGCGCAACACGCCGAAGACGCCATCCGCCAAGTGGATGCGATCACAGCAGCCCTGGCCGAGCGGCTGGAGGGAGGTGGGTTCGACCATATCGACCGGCCGCGCTTGCATGCCTTGCTGGTACAGCAGAAAAATATCATGCCGCAGCTGCATGGATTGTTCGTGTACGACGCACAGGGCAACTGGGTCGTCACCGACCAGGCAGCGATACCGCCCAAGGCCAACAATGCCGACCGCGACTACTTCATCTATCACCGCACCCACCGCGACCGGGGCGTACACATCGGCTCGGTGGTGCGCAGCCGCTCCACGGGGGCCTTGATCATACCCATTTCCCGGCGCCTGGAGCATGCCGATGGCAGCTTCGCCGGGGTGTTGCTGGGAACGATCAAAGTCGACTGGTTCGTGCATTACTACGGCGACTTCAAGATCGACGAACGTGGCGCGCTGGTCCTGGCCATGCGCGATGGCACCATCCTGGTTCGGCGGCCCTTCGTCGAACAGGTGGTGGGCCGCAGCCTGGCCAACAGCGAGATTTTCCGCAACCACCTGCCATACGCGGCAGAAGGCGTGGTGGAAGCGGTCGCGGTGGTAGACGGCACGCCACGGCTGTATGCCTATCGCGCGCTGTCGAGTTACCCATTGGTGGCGGAGGCAGGCTTGTCGCGGGAGTCGATCGTCGCGCCCTGGCGGCACGATGCGATCAAATCGATAGCAGTGTTGCTGCTTTTGCTGCTGGGGCTGGCGGCATTTGCTGGTGTGGTACTGCGCCAGTTGCGCGAGCGGATCGTCATCGAGCGGGCGCTGCACCAGGCACACCAGACCCTCAAATCCCTGGCCTTGACCGATAGCCTGACCGGGTTGGGCAACCGCCGGCGGCTGGATGCGGTGTTCGAAGCGGAGCTGCGGCGGGCGCGCCGCCAAGGCTATTCGCTGACCCTGGTGATGCTCGACCTGGACCATTTCAAGGCCTACAACGACCGCTATGGCCATCCGGCGGGTGACCAATGCCTGCGGCGCATTGGCGAAGTACTGCAACAGGCGCTGAAACGGCCGGCCGACCTGGCGGTGCGCTACGGCGGCGAAGAGTTCACCCTGCTGCTGCCCGACACCGATGCCCGAGGGGCGGAACTGCTGGTGCAGGAAGTACAACAGCTGTTGCGCCGGCAAATGCTGGAACATGCAGGCAGCCCTCTGGGGCGGGTATCGTGCAGTGCCGGCATCGCCACGGGGCACCCGGCGCGGGAGGAGGTGACCGCCGAGCGGCTGATGGCCGCAGCGGATGCGGCTTTGTATGAGGCCAAACGTCAAGGCCGGGACAGGTACTGCGTGGCGGAAGACAGCTGGGCAAGTGCGGATTCCTGAGCGGCGCGTTGCGCGCCAGGGCTCAACGCCCTAAACCCAGGCGCATCGCGCAGCGCCCGACGAGGCCATGGGCGCGTTCATCGGCAAGGATGCTTCGCAGCCGCGCGTCCAGGCGAGCCTCGTCAACCGTTTCGAAGCCGAAACGCGTATAGAACGGCGCATTCCACGGCACATCGGCGAACGTGGTCAAGGTCAGTTCATGGGCACCCGCCTGGCGCGCCGTATCCACCACCTGCCGCAGCAAGGCGCGCCCGACCCCTTGCCCCTGGGCCTGCCGACACACCGAAATCTCGCACAGGTGCAGTGCCTGCCGCTCGAACCGGGCACAGGCGAAACCGAGCACGCGCCCTTGCCAGTCGTCGGCAACCCAGCTGGTGCCCGCGGCGACGAAGGCCCGGTGCGCATCGATATCCAGCACATCGGCCTGCGCCAGCCACGCCAGTGCCGGCCAGTCAGCGAAAGCCTGGGCAGCCGAGCGTTCCACCGCCGGCAGCCACTGGATATCGCGCTCGAGGGTAGGGCGGATGCGCATGGGCTCACTCCTTTGAAAGCGCTACGTCTTAATCCTAAGCGGGCAACCGGTCAAGGGTTGAAACGTGACAATGGCTTCATCGACCAGCGCCGACAGGCGGTCACGCCTGCATGGAAAAAATGCCAGGCAATCGGTACCCTTGCGCCTTCCTTCGCCATCACCCGGACCGTTCCATGCTGTTCAATCTCGCCGTGCTGTTCGCCACCCTGGTGGCCATGGAGGGTGTCGGCACGCTGGCCCACAAGTACATCATGCATGGCTGGGGCTGGTGGCTGCACCGCTCGCACCATGAGCCACAGCTGGGCATGCTCGAAACCAACGACCTGTACCTGCTGGCCCTGGGGTTGATCGCAACGGCGCTGGTTGCCCTGGGCAAGAGCGGTCATGCGCCCTTGCAGTGGATTGGCGCTGGCGTGGCGGGCTATGGGGTGCTGTATGTCGTGGCCCATGACGGGCTGTTTCATCGGCACTGGCCGCGCAAGCCACGCCCGGTCAACCGCTACCTCCAGCGCCTGCACCGCGCGCACCGGCTGCACCATGCGGTGAAGGGGCGCACTGGGAGCGTATCGTTCGGGTTCTTCTACGCACCGCCGTTGCAGGTGTTGAAACGGCAGTTGCGCAGCAGGCGCAGCCAGCCGTGACAATCGCGGCTGGCCCGGTCGCCGGCGCGGTCTTCAGTTCACTGCCTCACCCTTGGCCGGCAGCGCCACATGCCCGCGGCTGACCCACCAGCCAAACCCCGCCGCAGTGAAGAACATGATCAGGCTGTACAGCGCCGCCGGCACTGCCATGGTCGCGTTGTTCAGCAGCGAAGGGCTCAACGCCAGGGCAATCGCCAAGGTGCCGTTGTGAATGCCGATCTCCATGCCGATGGCAATCGCCTGGCGCTTGGGAATCGCCAGCAGGCGCGGCACCCAGTAGCCCACGGCCAGGCTCAGCAGGTTGAACAGCAGCGCGGCCAGGCCCACCAGCGGTGCGTACTCGACCACGGTCTGCCAGTCCTTGGCCAGGGCCAGGACGATGGTGAAGGCCAGGAACAGCGCCGCCACCAGCTTCATCGGCTTCTCCATGCGCGCGGCAAAGGCGGGCGCAAAATGGCGCACCAGCATGCCCAGCGCCACGGGCAGCAGAACGATGGCAAACACCTGCATGACCTTGGCGAACTGCAGCGGGATGGCCTGGTCCGAGGCCATGAACCAGCTCAGCGACAGGTTCACCAGTAGCGGCATGGTCAGGATCGCGATCAGCGAATTGACTGCCGTAAGGCTGATGTTCAAGGCCACGTCGCCATGCGCCAGGTGGCTGAACAGGTTGGCCGTGGTGCCGCCAGGCGAGGCCGCCAGCAACATCAGCCCGACCGCCAGCGCGGGTTCGAGGGCGAAGCCATTGGCGATCAGGAAGCACACCAGCGGCAGCAGCAGGAGCTGGCAGGCCAGGCCGACCACCACCGGCTTGGGGTACTTCACCACGCGGGCGAAGTCGGCCAGGGTCAGCGACAGGCCGAGGCCAAGCATGATGATGCCCAGGGCCAGCGGCAGAACAGCAGTGAGCAACGGTGAAGCAGTCATGGCAGGTTCCCGCGGCGATAGGTCGGCAGAAGTGTAGGTCGGCCGTGATCAATCGCTAATCGCAAAGCGCCAGCTTTGGTAACCATTTGTTGCCGTTACACCGCCCGGCGAGGCGGCATGTCGCGTTGCAGCACGCCTGCCGGCACAGTAGCATTCCCGGTTTTACCGAGGATTAGCCTGTATGCCGTTTCAGCAAGGTCTGCTTGCCACACCGGTGCCGGTTCACGCCCGCCACCTGTTCTTCGCCATCGAAACACTGGATGCGGTACCGACAGCACTGGATGCGCTGGCCAGCCAGGTCGACGGCGTGCGCCTGTCGCTGGGCGTCGGTGCGCCACTGGCAAAAGCCCTGGGCAGCCTTGTCGATGGCTTGAAGCCGTTTCCGCAACTGGACGCGGTGGTGGAGAACCCCAGCACCCAGCATGCCCTGTGGCTGTGGCTGCGCGGGGAGGAACGTGGCGACCTGTACTTGCAAGCCCAGGCGCTGGAACAGCTGTTGAGCCCGGCGTTCAGCCTGGTCGACCACGTCGATGGCTTCCTCCACCAGGGCGGACGTGACCTGACGGGTTATGAAGACGGCACCGAGAACCCACGTGACGAGGCAGCGGTCGAGGCCGCCATCCTCAAGGCCGCCCAGCCAGGCCTCGACGGCTCGTGCTTTGCTGCGTTCCAGCTGTGGAAGCACGACCTGGAATACTTCAAGTCGCTGCCTCAGCAGGCGCAGGACGACATCATCGGCCGCCGCCTGAGCGACAACGAAGAACTGGATGACGCGCCGGCGTCTGCACATGTCAAGCGAACCGCCCAGGAGAGCTTCGCGCCGGAGGCGTTCATGGTCCGTCGCTCGGTATCCTGGGCAGACACCCGGGGAGCAGGCCTGGCGTTCGTTGCGCTGGGCCGTAGCTTCGACGCCTTCGAGGTGCAGCTGCGGCGCATGAGCGGCCTGGAGGACGGCATCATCGATGGCCTGTACCGCTTCAGTCGGCCGCTGAGCGGTGGCTACTACTGGTGCCCACCGATGACCGCAGCGGGTGTCGACCTGCGCCTGTTGCTGTCGGCCTGACAGCTGAGCATCCGGCCCCTGGCGCATTCGTCAGGGGCATTGCGGTGGCGCAAGGCTGCCGCTCTGGGCTGCCCACTCCCGACGGCTCCACCGAGCGACTCTGTGGCGCACCAAATATGGCGTTGCCGCTTATTTAATGCCGCTGGTCCGAACGCTTCGCAATAAACCGAATCCCTCGATATGACCGAACTCCGAACAGATGTACGGCAGGTAATGCCGTGCATTCCGAAGTCATATGAGGTTTAAGACCATGGCCAACAAAGAGAACAGCCGTAGCGGCAATCAACAAGGCAGCCAGGGTGGTAACAAGAACCCAGGCAACTTTGCCAATGACCGCGAGAAAGCCTCCGAAGCCGGGCGCAAGGGCGGCCAGCATTCCGGTGGCGGCCGCAGCAGTGAATCGAGCCGCAAGGGCGGCCGTTCGTAAGTGAGGCTACGCAGTGCCGGGGCAGCCTGGCACTGCGATTCATGCAGAAAAGGAGTGTCCCATGCGATTGCCTTCCCTGATAGCCCTGATGGGCGCCCTGACCCTGGTCGGCGGCTGTTTCGACCGTGACAGCGATCACCCGGCCAAGGATGCCGACCAGAGCAAACCGTCCCTGCAGATGCAGCAGCCCGGCGACAAGCCGGCTACGCAACCTGCGCCGGACCCTGAACCGATGCCCGGACAGAAACCCAGCCAATAACATCCGCAAAAGGAATACGGCATGACGGTCATGACCCGCAAGACCGCCGCGAAGGTATCGGCTTCGGCAACAGGGCCCAGCCTGCACGATCGTTACCAGGCATTGCTGGCCGACAGCGACGCGGGCAGCGCCGCGTGGTTGCACGAACAATTGGCGCGGACGCAAGCTTTGCAGGACGACCTGCCTGCCGACCCTGCGCAACTGGAAGCCTGGAGCGCCGGGCATGCTGCCCAGGTCGCCGAAGCCTACGCCGCCTACCTGGCGCAACGCCGCCAGGGCAGCCCACGGCGCTATTTTGCCAATCGCGCCCAAGCATTGTGGTTCCTGCAGCAAGTCGCGCCCACCAAGGCGGTGGACGGGGCATGGCTGCATGGCACCTTGCGCCATTGGCGCGACCCGCGCTATCACGGTCTGATCCGCACCTACCTCGAAGAACTGGGTGGCGGCGATCCGCGCTGCAACCACGTGCTGATCTACCAACGCCTGCTGAGCCGGCTGGGCTGTCTCGACCTGCCTGAACTGGACGACCAGCGCTACCTGCAAGGCGCCTTGCAACTGGCCCTGGGGCGGCATGCCGATGACTTCCTGGCCGAACTCATCGGCTACAACCTGGGCTACGAACAACCGCCACTGCATTTGCTGATTACTACCTACGAACTGGCGGAACTGGGCATCGATGGCCATTACTTCCAGTTGCACGTGACCATCGACAACGCCGCCAGCGGGCATGCACACCTGTCCATTCAGGCGCTGCGCCAGCTGTGCCCGGCGGATGATGCAGGGGCTTTCTACCAACGCGTACGCCTGGGCTACCGCCTGAATGACCTGGGGGTCGATACGCCCAGCCTGATCAACAGCTTCGAGCTGGAGGCCGAGCTGTTGCGGGTACTGGAGCACAAGCGTCACTTCGGCCAGTTCATGCATTCCGACCATTGCCGCCTGCAGAAACGCACCGTCAACCAGTGGTTGGCCGAGCCAGGCGGCATGCCGGCGTTCCTCGACGCGTTGCAAGCGCAGGGCTGGATCCGCCGCGGAGAGGCCCCTGCGAACAGCCGTTGGTGGGCACTTATCGAGGGCCCGACGGCGCCCATGTACGGTGTGTTCACCGCCTACGAAAAACAACTGTGGCACGACTGGATCGCAGCGGGCTGGCAAGCCCCCGGTCCGCGGGTGATACCTGGCCGCTGGGACGAGCCATTGCAACTGGACGCACCACTGGCGCGTACAGCTCAGGACACCGACATCGAGACCTTGATCGACTGCATGGCCGGTAACCGTCATGCCACACCGCAAGGATTGCTGGCGACCCAGGGTTACCTGCGTGCCACCGGCCTGGCCCAGGAGGAACCCCGCTGATGCAGCTTGACCCACAACAGATCCAGGCTGACCAGGCTTTGCTGCAACTGGGCAAGCGCCTGCGTGCCGACGGCTACCGCTTCACCTGTGTCACCCCGGCCACCCATGCCCGGGTCAACGCTCGCCCAGGGGCGGAGCGGGCCAGGACACTGCGCGATGTGTTCGGCTGGAGCCGGCCGTTTCCCGCGTCGCTGGTATCCGCCGACGAGCTGGATCAGCTGCGCCAGGCGCAGGTGCTGGCCACGAGTGGCGAGTGGCTGCTGAGCACGGTCCGCTGGTCCACCCTCGAAGACTTGCTGCTGGTGCACTCGGCATACCCCACCGAAGCCAGCGATGCGGTGTTCTTCGGCCCGGACAGCTACCGTTTCGCCCAGCTGATCCATGACCACCTGCAACGCACCCCGAAGCGTGTCGAGCATGCCGTGGACATTGGCTGCGGCACCGGTGTCGGCGCCTTGCTGGTGGCCCAGGCCGTGCCGCACGCCCAGGTCACCGCTGTCGACATCAATCCGCTCGCACTGCGCTACACGGCGATCAATGCGGCACTGGCGGGGCTGAGCAATGTCTCGGTAGAGCCGAGCGACCTGCTCGACGGCATTACCGGCCTGTTCGACCTGATCATCGCCAACCCACCGTACATGCTCGATGTGGAGGAGCGTACCTACCGCCACGGTGGTGGCACGCTGGGCGCCGAGCTGTCGCTGCGCATCGTCGAACAGGCCCGCGAGCGGCTTGCCCCCGGTGGCTCGCTGTTGCTGTATACCGGTGTGGCGATCATCGAGGGCCGGGACCCGTTACTCGAAGCCATCCGCCTGCGCCTGGCGGGGCCTGAGTGGTCCTGGGTCTACCGCGAGGTCGACCCGGACGTGTTCGGCGAACAACTGGGCGAGCGTGGCTACGAACAGGTCGAGCGCATCGCCGCAGTCACACTCACCGTCACCCGCAACGGCTGAGCCGATATGCCAGCGCCTTGCACCTTCGGCATCGAAGAAGAATACCTGCTGGTCGACCTGGCCACCGGCCGCGTTCCGGTTGCGCCTCTGCCGGCGCTGGCCAGGCGCTGCCAGGACGTGCTGGGCACGCCGTTTGCCCAGGAGATGTTCCGCAGCCAGATCGAAGTGGCGTCCCCGGTATTCGCCAACCTTCACCAGGCACGGGAGTTCTTTGCCCACAGCCGCCAGCGCCTTGGCGAAGCCCTGGCGCAGGACGGCATGGGCCTGTACGGGGCCGCCAGCCACCCGTTTGCCCAGTGGCGGAAGCAGAAACCGGCCGCCGCCACGCATTACCGGCAATTGTTCGATGACTACCAGCACGTGGCGCGACGCAGCCTGGTCAATGGCCTGCACGTGCACGTCGGCGTGCCGGCAGGTTGCGACCGGATGCAGTTGATCAATCGCCTGGTGCCATGGCTGCCGCTGCTGCTGATACTGAGCACTTCGTCGCCGTTATGGTGTGGCCAGGATACGGGTTACCTGAGCTATCGCCGGGTGATCTGTGGCGAATGGCCGCACATGGGCTTGCCCGAACCGTTGCCGGACTGGGCCGCCTACGAGCGTTACCGGGCCCTGCTGCAGCGAACCGGGTCGCTGGCCAAGGATGGCGACTTCTGGTGGGCCGTGCGCCCGTCGCGGCGCTACCCGACCGTCGAGCTGCGCATCTGCGATGCGTGCCCGGACCTGGAAGATGCACTGTGTATCGCCGGGTTGTTCCGGCATATTGTCGAGCACTGCGTGCGCTGGGGGCACGACCCCGAGCCACTGACTCGCGAGTTGCGCTGGGTCGCGCAAGAAAACTACTGGCGTGCCATGCGCCATGGCCGCCATGGCACTTTCATCGGCCAGCGGCAACAGCAGCCTGTTTCCGCCCACGGCTGGCTCGCCCAGTTGCAGGAGGCATTTCCCGTGGACACGGCAGACGCCGAGCGCGCGATGCTGCATGCGCGCCGGATCGTGGCCGAAGGCACCAGTGCAGACCGCCAGCTGGCCTGCTTCGCGCACGCCCGCGCCAGCGGCAAAACCATGCCGCAAGCACTACGCCTGGTAATGGATCAGGTAATGGCGGAGGGCGGCAAATACCCTCTTCACAACCCCTCGGCACTTGCAATCGCGCAGGGTTGAACGACAATGGCGGCACCCTTTGCCAGCCACCCGGAACCCCCCGCACCATGATGCTGACCCAGCAATTCCCTGATATTTCACTGGCTGACACCTTGTTCGTCTTTGCCCTCGAGGCCGAGGCAGGCAGTGTGTTCGCCGGGATGAACACCGTGTTCACCGGCATCGGCAAGGTCAATGCCGCCATCGCCCTGACACGGGCCATCGCCGCCAGCAAACCCAGGCTGATCGTCAACCTGGGGTCTGCTGGCAGCCTGCGTCACGGCAAAGGCGAAGTGGTGTGCTGCAACCGCTTCGTGCAGCGTGACATGGATGTGACCCCGTTGGGCTTCGCCCGTTATGAAACGCCGCTGTCGGATATTCCGGTGCTGCTGGAGCATGGCGTGGTGATCCCCGGCTTGCCCGTGGAAACCTGCGGCAGCGGCGACAGTTTCGAGATCAGCCACGGCGACGCACCGTACGACGTGGTCGACATGGAGGCCTATGTGCTGGCCTTGATCGCGCGCAGCGAAGGCATTCCCTTCGTCTGCCTGAAATACATCTCCGACGATGCCGGCAGCGATGCGGCCGGGGACTGGGCGGTGCAGGTGCACCTGGCGGCAGAGGCATTCAAGCGGGTGTTGTTCAGCCAGATGTGACCGCTGGTCGGCGCTGGCGCCAGGTTGAGCAAACATCGACCAGGGGTTGTCCTCGAAACCGGTATCGGCCCTTTTGCGGGCCGGCCCGGTTTCAGCAGAGGAGTAGCCCCATGCCCAACAAACCCCAAGACCAGTTCAGCATGCAGAACCCGCTGACCCAGTATCCGCACCCACCGTTCCCGGCCCAGGGTCAACCCGCGCCGGGCCTGGACGTCAACATGCAGCCCAAGCCCGACCACGGCGAGGCCAGCTACAAGGGCTTCGGCCGCCTGGCCGGGCGCAAGGCGCTGATCACCGGCGCAGACTCCGGTATCGGCCGCGCAGTCGCCATCGCCTTTGCCCGCGAAGGCGCCGACATCGCGCTGAACTACATGCCCATCGAACAGCCCGATGCCCGCGAGGTGATCAAGCTGATCGAAGCCGAAGGCCGCAAGGTGGTTGCGATTGCCGGCGACCTCAAGGACGAGCAGTTCTGCAAGGAACTGGTCGAGCAGGCCCACGAGCAGCTCGGCGGCCTGGACATACTGGTCAACGTCGCCGGCAAGCAGGAGGCGCGCAAGGACATCAGCCAGATCACTCACGAGCAGTTCGACCACACCCTGAAAACCAACGTCTACGCGCTGTTCTGGCTGTGCCAGGCCGCGGTGCCGCTGATGCCGGCGGGCGCCACCATCATCAACACGGCCTCGATCCAGTCCTACCAGCCATCGGCCACCTTGCTCGACTATGCCACCACCAAGGCCGCCATCGTTGCCTTCACCAAGGCCTTGGCCAAGCAGGTGATCGAACGCGGTATCCGGGTCAACGCCGTGGCCCCGGGGCCGATCTGGACGGTACTACAGCCCAGTGGCGGCCAGCCGCCGGAGAAAATCCCCGAATTCGGCGCCCAGACGCCAATGAAGCGCCCCGGCCAGCCGGCCGAGTGCGCACCGGTCTACGTGCTGCTGGCCAGCCAGGAGTCCAGCTACATCACTGGCGAGGTGTTCGGCGTGACTGGCGGCAATCCGCTGCCATAGGGCTGGCCGGCTAAACCTTCACGGCTGGGTGCAGTCACTTGTGGTATCGGCAAGGCAACCCTTGGGGGGCAGATTCATGGCAAGGGCAATCTGGAAAGGCGCCATCAGCTTTGGCCTCGTGCACATCCCTGTGGCCCTGAATACCGCAGTGCGCACCGAGCGCGTGGACTTCGACTGGCTCGACAAGCGCAGCATGGAACCGGTGGGCTACAAGCGGGTGAACAAGGTCACCGGCAAGGAAATCGACAAGGAAAACATCGTCAAAGGGGTGGAGTACGAAAAGGGCCGCTATGTGGTGATCAGCGAGGAAGAGATCCGCAAGGCCCGCCCCGAGGCGACGCAGACCATCGACATCTTTTCCTTCGTCGACGCCGGCGATATTCCCCTGCAGCATTTCGACACGCCTTACTACCTCAGCCCCGACCGGCGTGGCGGCAAGGTCTACGCATTGCTGCGTGAAACCCTGGCCAGCACCGGCAAGGTGGCGTTGGCCACGGTGGTGTTGCATACCCGCCAGCACCTGGCCTTGCTGCGGCCGCTGGATGAGGCGCTGGTGATGATTACCCTGCGCTGGCCGGAAGAGGTGCGTGGGCTGGACACCCTGGAGCTGGACAGCAGCGTCACCGAGGCCAAGGTGGACAAGCGCGAGCTGGACATGGCCAAACGGCTGGTCGAGGACATGACCGGTGCCTGGTCGCCGGACGAGTATCATGACGCCTTCCGCCAGACCATCCTTGACCTTGTGGAAGAAAAGGCCAGCAAAGGCAAGATCGAAACAGTGGAGACAGGCGAGGCAACCGGCACGGAAAAAGGTGCCGATATCATCGACCTTACCGAGCTGCTCAAGCGCAGCCTGGGCGGCAAGGGTGGGGCAGCCGGCAAGAAAAAGCCGGCGGCAGAGAAGAAGCCCGCCAAGCGCACGCGCAAGGCCTCCTGACTGGCATCAAGCTGCCGGGCCCGCGTATTACTGGCCCAGCAGCTTGCGCATCCGCGCGGTGATCGACTGACGCACCTTGCCCATGTCCGCCCAGGGGTCGTCGACTTCCGCCAGGCGCTCGCGCAGATTGTTGATGTTCCATTGGTTGGCGCCCTTCAGCTGGGTCAGCTCTTCCCGCCAGATCGGTACCGACACCGGCAACCCCTCGCGCGCCCGTAACGAGTAGGCGCAGGCAGTAGTGGCGCCCTTGCCGTTGCGCAGGTAGTCGATGAAGATGCGCCCCACGCGATTCTTCGGCCCGGACACAGCACTCAGGCGCTCGGGAAACAGCTTGGCCAGGTAATTGACGATCGCGTGGCTGAAGTCTTTCACTTCGTCCCAACTGGCTTTGCGCGTCAGCGGCACGACCACATGGATGCCCTTGCCGCCGCTGGTCTTCAGGAACACCTTCAGGCCCAGCTCGTCGAGCAGGGTCAAGGTCAGCTGGGTGGCCTCCAGCATGGCTTTCCAGGGCAGGGCGGGGTCCGGGTCGAGGTCGAGGACGAAGCGGTCGGGCTTGTCGAAGTCCTTGTCGGTGCCGTTCCAGGTGTGCAGTTCGAGCATGTTCATCTGCACGGCGCCCAGCAGGGTGTCGGGACGATTGATGATCATCGCGGCCTGGCCGGCTTCGGCTTTGTCATAGCTGAGCACGTTGGGGATGTGCAGCTGGCCTGCGTTTTTCTGGAAGAACAACTCGCCCGCCAGCCCTTCAGGGGCGCGTACCAGGGCCACCGGGCGGTCCTTGAGCTGCGGCAGGATCCACTGGCTGACCTCGGCGTAATACTCCGCCACGTCGCGCTTGGTAACGCCGCTGCTGGCATCGATAACACGCTCAGGGTGGGTCAGGCGCAAGTCACCGAACTGCTCCGGGGCCTTGTCGGGCTTGGTTTTGGTATTTGCTTTGGATTTGGATTTGGGCAGGGTGTTGCCGGGCATGGCGCGCTCCAGGTCGATGGCGGTGGCCGGTTTGTCGTCACGCAGGCCGTGGAATACCGAATGGCGCACGATCCCTTCGCGGGTCATCTGCGCGTAGGCCACCTCGGCCAGCAGGTGCGGCTTCAGCCAGTGCACGCCCCGGGCCTCGGCCCCGGTAGGCGGCCTGGGCAGGGCGGGCTTGGCAGTTTCGAGCGGTTTGAGCCGCGCATGGATGCTATCCAGCGTCGTGGCGCTGAAGCCGGTGCCGACCTTGCCGGCGTAACGCAACTCACCGCTGTCGTTGTCATGCAGTGCCAGCAGCAGGGCACCGAAGCCATTGCGGCTACCTTTCGGCTCGGTATAGCCGACGATCACGAACTCCTGGCGCTTCTTGCACTTGAGCTTGACCCAGTCGGCACTACGCCGCCCGACGTAGGTACTGTCCACGCGTTTGCCAATCAGCCCCTCCAGGTCCAGGCGGCAGGCACTGTCCAGCAGTGCCTCCACCGGCTGGTCGAAATCGGCTGAGAACAGCAGGTTGTCCGACTCACTGGCTTCGAGCAGTTGGCGCAGCGTTTCGCGGCGGTCCTGCAGCGGCACCTGGCGCAGGTCACGGCCGCCGAGAAACGGCAGGTCGAACAGGTAATAGGTGATCTGTTCGTCGTGGTCGGTATCGAACGCGTTCTGCAGCGCCTGGAAGTCCGCCACGCCCTGCTCGTTGTTCACCACCATCTCGCCATCCAGCCAGGCCGAATCAACCCCAAGCTGACGCAGGGCAGCCACCTGGCGCGGCATTTTCGCGCTCCAGTCATGGCCGTTGCGGGTAAACAGGCGGATGTCATCGCCGTCAATGCGCGCCAGGATGCGGTAGCCGTCGAACTTCACTTCGTAGCGCCAGTCGCCTGCCGGTGGCGAGTCGACCAGCGTGGCCAGCTGCGGTTGCAACAGGTCTGGCAACGGCGCAGCTTTACCGGTGGCCGCGCGTTTGCCGGCTGCCGGCTTGGCCTTGGCCGGCTTGCCGCTGCTGCGCTTGGGCAGCAGGGTACGGTCGCTGAGCACGCTGTCCGGCTGCGCGTCGACGATGCTGTATTCGCTTTCGCTGCGCGCCTGGCTGTCATGGGACTTGACCAGCATCCACTGCTCCTTCTTGCCGGCCAGGTGGGTGCGGAACAGGTTCCAGACGCCGCTGAGCTTTTCGCCCTGCAGGCGGAAACGCAGCTTGCCTTTGGCGTAGGCTTCGCGGGCGTCACCTTCCGGCTCCCAGATGCCGCGATCCCAGACGATCACGTCGCCGGCACCATAATGCCCTTCGGGGATGTGCCCTTCGAAGTCGGCGTAGTCCAGCGGGTGGTCTTCGACATGCACGGCCAGGCGGCGCACCTTGGGGTCGAGCGATGGGCCTTTGGGAATGGCCCAGCTTTTCAGCGTGCCGTCCAGTTCCAGGCGGAAATCGTAGTGCAGGTGGCTGGCATCGTGCTTCTGGATGCAGAACTGCAGGGCATGGGCGCGCCGGGCGCGCTTGTGCTTGCCACTGGGTTCGGGGGTGGCGTTGAAATCGCGCTTGCGCGCGTATTCCTCGAGAGGCTTGGCCATGGCAGGCTCCGGGGCGATTCGCTGTCTTATCGTTGGGAGGCAGCTGGGGCCGGGGGAGTTCAAAAAAGCCGCTGCAGGTTTGCAAGAAACTCTGAATCTTCCGGCGCTTGGCGTAGTCGACCATGAGTAAGCCAACCGAGGGAGACAACCATGTCCACACCTGATGACCCCAAACCCTACACGCCGACCGAGATCGACGATACCGAAGACCGCATGGGCAGCGTGCATGAACTGGACTTCAGTGATCGCCTTGACGACCGCGAAGGACGGGCGGGTGATGAGCGGCCGCCGCAGGAAGTCGCCCACGAGTTCCCGGCCCGCCGCGTCGCCGAAAGTGGCATGACCGGTGGCGAGACGCTGGGCGACAGTTTGCACGAAGACAACGTCAGCTACGACGACCTCAGCCCGGACACCCTGTTCGACGAGTCGGGCGCGCGTGACCCGCACGAACCTGGCCATGGCGGTCCGGCGGACAAGTCCCTGCGCCACGTGGACGCCGACGAGATCGGCGGCGGCATCGGTCTCGATGAAGCCGAGCTGGCCCGCTCCGCGCCGCTGGATGGCGAACCGTGGACGGACGATGTGATCGACCAGGACGAGGAGGGCAAACCATGAACGAATTACGCTGTGCCTGCCAGGAATGTACCTGTACGGTCGATGCCGCGCCCCTGGATGGCAAGGCTTACTGCTGTGAAGCCTGCGCTACCGGGCATCGCAACGGCGAACCCTGCCGCATGCCCGGCTGCAACTGCGCCCAGGTAGCGCAGCCGAAAGAAAGCAGTGTCGACAATGCACTGGATGAAACCTTCCCGGCGAGCGATCCGATTTCGCCGTGATGAGCGCAGTTGAAAGGGACCGCTTTGCGCTCCTTCGCGGGTGCACCTGCGAAGGAGCGCACGGCAGCCCCATGAGTAGCTTCAATGGGTCTGCCAGATACCATTGCTGCGCTCGCAGTCCATTCGCGCCTGGCCCAGGCTCGGCGTGTCGTAGTAGTAGGTCACCACCCGGGCATCCTTGGGCAAGGCCGGGCGGGTGGAAGGCTGCTCATTCCCCGCGGCCTTGGGGTTGGCCAAGGCTTCCTGGGTCAGCGGGGCAATGCAGCTGCCGACGCTACCATCGGCGCAGCGCGCGACTTTGCGCTTCTCGGCACTGAGCATGTCCTTGCTCTGGTTGCTGCAGGACCAATTGATCGCTTCAGGCGGCATGTTGCCGTAGGTGTAGCAGGTGTGCTGCTCCACTGGCCGCACCGCTTCGCTGGAGGATCGGGTCATCACGTCGCAGGCTTCGGCCAGCACCTTGCCACTGACCAGGCTCATGAGCATCAGTGTCACCCAGGCAATTCGCATGGTCACCTCCCGGCCTTGGGCCGTTGTCGATAATCAAGCCGTTTTTTCGCGCCGGCGCATGGCCTTGGCGCGCTTTTCCAGTACCAGGTAGGTCATCACCGCCAGCACCAGCGGGATCAGGTAATACAACGTGCGGTATGCCAGCAGGGCCGCCACCAGGCTGCCTTGGCCGAACTGGCCGTGCAGCAAGCCGAGGAAAACCGTTTCCAGCACGCCCAGCCCGGCCGGGATGTGCGCCACCACGCCCGCCACGCAACTGATCAGCAGCACGCCCAGAACCGCCGGGTAGAACGCCTGGTCAGGCAATAGCCAGTCGATCAGCAACGCCATCACCGCCCAGTTGCTGGCACCCAGCGCCACCTGGCATGACGCCAGGCGCAGGGAAGGCAAGGTCAATTCATGGTCGCGCCATTGCCAGGTACGCTTCTTGGCCAGGCCACAGGCCAGCAGGTAGGCGACGGTGATGGCCAGCAGTACGAAGCCGATCAGTTGCAGCCCGCCGGTGCCGACCGGCCAGCTGGACGGCAGCTCTACCAGGCGCAAGGCGAACACACCGCCGGCAAGCAGCATGTAGCCCATCCAGTTGGTCAGCAGGCCGAGGGTGAGGATGCGCGTGATGGTTGGCGTGTCCAGCCCCAGCCGGCTGTATAGCCGGTAACGCAAGGCCACACCGCCGACCCAGGTGGTGAAGTTGAGGTTGAACGCATAACACACGAAAGCCACCGGCAGCACCTGCCGCGCGGGCAGGCTATGGCCGGTATAGGTGCGCGCCAGCAGGTCGTAGCTGGCGAAGATCAGGAAACTGCACAGCGCCATTGCCAGCCCGATCGCCAGGCTGCCAGGCTTGTAGGCGAGCAAGGACTGCCGCACTTCGTTCCAGTCCAGGTTGCGCGCCAGGGTGAACAGCAGCACCGGGATAAGAACCAGGAACAGCAGGGTGAACAGGCGCTTTGCCCAGGTATGCCAACGCTTTCGCTCCATCAGGTATTGCCCTCGTGCAGGTTGCCTTGCGTCTCGACTTCCGGCTGCAACGACTTCAGGCGCTTGCGGTGGGCAGGCAACCAGCCGGCAATGCGCGGGAACTGGCGGATCACGTGGAAGCACAGGAATATCAGCGGTGCCCGCCACCAGTAGCCGCGCACCATGCGCTCGAGCGTCACGGGCTTGCATTGCTGGCTGGCCAGCGAGGTCAGGTGCTGGTGCAGTCGCTCGGTAAAGCGGCGGTCGCGAATGAACAGGTTGGCTTCGAGGTTGAAGGCCAGGCTCAATGGGTCGAGGTTGCTCGAGCCGACCGTCGCCCACTCATCGTCGACCAGTGCAACCTTGCCGTGCAGGGGCCTTTCGCAGTACTCGTGAATGCGCACACCGTCGCGCAGCAAGTAGTTGTACAGCAGCCGGGAAAGCGCCCGGACCCAGCGCATGTCCGGCTGGCCCTGCAGGATCAGGGTCACCTCGACACCGCGCCGGGCGGCGTTGCGCAGCTCGCGCAGCAGCCGATAACCGGGGAAGAAGTAGGCATTGGCCACCACCACGCGTTTGCGGGCACTGCGCAAGGCTTCCAGGTAATACGCTTCGATGGCGGTGCTGCGCTGCCCATTGTCACGCTCGACCAGCACGGCAGTGATATCGCCAGTCGGCGCGGTGACCGGGCGTACCTCGCTGGGCGGTTCGAGCACAGGTGACAGCAGGCGACGGCTGACGGCATGCACCTGCGCCACCACCGGGCCGGTGACTTCCACGGCATAGTCCTGTTTGGCCATGGGCCCGAAATCGCCCAGATGGTCTGCGCTGTAGTTGATACCGCCGATAAACGCCCGCTCGCCGTCGATGACCACGATCTTGCGGTGCAGCCGCCGGAACAGGTTGGTGCGCATCCCCGCCAGGCGCGGCTGGGGGTCGAACAGATGAAAGCTCACCCCGGCATCGGTCATCGCCGCAATGAAGCTGGCCGGCAGGTCTGCGGTACCATAGCCGTCGGCCACCACTTCCACCCGCACGCCGCGGCGTGCCGCATCGATCAGCACCCGTTGCAGCTGTTGGCCGACCTTGTCGTCGAAGATGATGAAGGTTTCCAGCAGGACTTCTTCGCGCGCCTGGCCGATGGCCTCGAAAACGCGGGGGTAGAATGCCTCGCCATTGATCAACAGCTCGACGCTGTTGCCATCCACCCAGGGTCTTTTCACAGCGAGATCTCCGCAGCCAGAGGGGCGTGATCGGACAAGTGCGACCACGGGTAGCTGGACAGCACCTGCGCCTTGCCGGGCATGGCGTTGCGCAGGTAGATGCGGTCCAGCCGCAACAGCGGCATGCGCGCAGGGAAACTGCGGGCGGGGGTACCGAAGCGCTCGCCAAAGGCTTCGACCAGGCGCTCGGACAGCACCGCGTCCGCCTTGAGCCGCCAATCATTGAAATCCCCGGCGATGATCACCGGCTCGTGAGCCGGCAAGCGGTCGAGCAACTCGAGCAGCAGCTTCACCTGGCTTTGCCGATGGGCCTCGCGCAGGCCAAGGTGCACACACACTGCGTGCACCTGTTCATGGCCGGGCACCTCCAGTTGACAATGCAACAGGCCGCGCTGTTCGTTGCCGTGGACAGAAACGTCCAGGTTGTCGAAGCGGGTGATGGGGAACTTCGACAGCAAAGCATTGCCATGGTCGCCGTGGGGATAGACGGCGTTGCGCCCGTAGGCGAACTGCGGCCACATGCTGTCGGCCAGGAACTCGTACTGTGGCGTGTCCGGCCAGGCCGGGTGGCGCACGGCATGCTGCTGGTGGCTGCCATGCACTTCCTGCAGGAACACCAGATCGGCGCCGGTGGCGCGGACGGCCTCGCGCAGTTCCGGCAGGATGAAACGCCGGTTGAAGAACGTGAACCCCTTGTGCACGTTGAGGGTGAGCACGTTCAGCCGGTGCACGGCAGTGATCTTGTCGATGATGCAACGGGGCGTGGGCAAGGTCTTGTTCACAGGTCCACCTCGGGTTCCACGCCGGGTTCGGTCATCAGGTGGTGATCCAGGTGCAGTTTTTCCAGCAGGCGCCGGGCGTCGTAGGGGGCATGCACTTTCTGGTCATTGTCGAAGTAGCAATAGACGTCACGGGCCGCAGCATCCGGTGGCGGGCCTGGCACGATCAGCTCGGCGTCGCTGGCCTGGCCGCCTTCGCTCCAGAACTGGATGCGCTCCTTCCAGCGCCGCAGCGCCCGCGAGGTATAGCCGCTGCTGTACAACTCGACGTCGCCGTGCAGGCGCATGTAGACGAAGTCGGCCGTCACGTCTTCGACATAGGGCCATTTACCGGCGCTGTCGGCGACCACCAGGGCCACCTGATGTTTGCGCAGCAGCTTGACGAAGGCTTCGCACAAGAAACTTTCATGGCGTATTTCCACTGCATGACGCAGGCGCTGATTGCCTTCGATGGCCGCGCCGCCGTTCCCTTGCAGGCGCTCGGCGCAACCCTCGGCACAGCGGCGCGCAGCGGCGCGGTCACGCGGCAGAAGTTCCAGAAACGCCTGGAACAGTGCCTCATCGAATTTCATGTTGGGCGGAAACTGCCACAGGAACGGCCCAAGCTTGTCCCCGAGCAGAAGGGGCCCGGAAGCGAAGAAATTGGCCATCGGCTGTTCGATGTTTTTCAGGCGCCGTATATGGGTGATGTAGCGGGGCGCCTTGACCGCAAAAACGAAATCATCGGGGGTGGCCTGGGCCCAGCTGCGATAGCGCTCTGGCGTCTGCAGGCTATAGAACGACCCATTGATTTCGATGGTATTGACCGCCCGTGAAGCAAACGCCAGCTCGTCGTCCTGGGGTAAGCCCTTGGGATAGAAATCCTTGCGCCAGGGGCCGTAGCGCCATCCTGAAATGCCAATGCGCACTTCGCTCACGCTGCCTCCTAATTCCTTGTTGCACCGGTTCATCAATTGCGACCGGCGCAGCTGTACGAGGGTTCAAGCAGGATTGATCGACGGCGCACCCTGCGCCGGATGGAACTTTGCCGCCCCTTGCGATTCCATCTTTTTAGCAGCCCGAGGGCCATGAACGCTGCCCCAGCTGTGGTCACGGTGAGGAGCGATGCCATGAAATTCGACCGTTTCGCGCAATGGCTGGCGAACTGGACCGGCCGCCCGCTGAGTTTCGCCATTGCCCTGTTGCTGATAATGGGCTGGGCCCTGACCGGGCCGTTGTTCGATTACAACGACACCTGGCAGCTGGTCATCAACACGTCGACCACCATCGTCACGTTCCTGATGGTGTTCCTCATCCAGAACACGCAAAACCGCGACAACGACGAACTGCATATCAAGATTGACGAACTGCTGCGCACGACCAGACGCGCGCACAAGGCGCTGCTCGACCTGGAAGACATGGACCCGGCCGAACTGCATGCGCTGCGCAAGCAGTACCAACGCATGGGCGAGCGAGAAGAAAGCCGGGAGCGGCGACCTGACCCGCCCGCAGACTGACGGCCTGCCCATTTCACTGGAATGAATACCGCCAACCCTCGGAGGCAAGCATGCCCAGACACATCATTCACTTTACCGGCCCGATCAACTCCTCCACCTGCGGCAACCTCATCAGCACGTGTGCGAAGGCCCTGCAACAGGGCGCCGAGCTGTTGCAGCTGAACATCGCCACCATGGGCGGTGAATGCAGCTATGGCTTCACCTTGTACAATTTCCTGCGCGGGCTGCCGATCCCGCTGCACACGCACAACCTGGGAACCGTGGAGTCGATGGGCAACATCCTGTTCCTGGCGGGCGAGCGCCGTACTGCCTGCGCCCATAGCAAATTCCTGTTCCACCCGTTTCACTGGACCCTGCACGGTTCGGTGGACCATTCGCGCATGGCCGAATATGCCATGAGCCTGGATTATGACCTGCGCCTGTATGCGCAGATTGTCGCCGAGCGTACCGAGGGCGGCAGCGAGGTGCTGGACGTGCCGCGCTACCTGATGGCCTATCCACGCATTCTCGGCCCGCGCGAGGCGCTGGAAAGCGGCATGATCCACGCCATCGACGAATTGCCGATCGAGGCCGATGCCTGCCAGTGGAGCGTGCACGCCTGAGCATGCCCGGGCCGGTGCCAGGCGCTAGCGAATGGAAGCGGCGATCGCCTGGTCACAGGCCAGTAACGAGCGAATCAGCAGCTTGATGTCATCCTTGAGCACCGGCACCTGGTCGATGTGGGCGAAGCAACAGTCGGCAATTTCGCATTGGGCGGTGGGGTGGGGCGCATCGGCGAACTCCGCCTCGAATACATAATGCACCCGTTCTGGCGTTTCATGGCGCATCAACAGGATCAAGCTCTGCGCCTGCAGGCCGGTTTCTTCCAGCAGTTCGCGCTCGGCAGCCTGTAGCGGCGTTTCACCCGGTTCGACCTTGCCACCCGGCAGGGTCCACGCGGCCTTGGGTTTCCTGACCCAGAGCCATTTGTGGGCGTGCTTGGCGTGGCGGCAAATAACGGTTGCGCGAGCTTTGAGCGGTTTCATGCAAACTCCTGGGTGACGCTATTCCTATACGGAATTAGTCACCCGAAGCGCAATGAACGTTGTGTTTACCCGGGCAAAAAAAGATGGATGGTCAGTAGGGCTCGGACCCGTGCAAGGTTTCGATCGCCTCGACCAACTCGTCGTAACCGACCGGTTTGTTCAGGTGCCGGTCGAACCCCGACTGGCGTGACTTCTGCTGGTCGGCGCTGGCGCCATAGCCCGTCAATGCGATCGCCGGGGTGCTCTGCAGATGGCGCAGACCCCGCAGGGCCTTGATCAGGGCGTGGCCATCCATGACCGGCATGCCGATGTCCGAAAGGATGATGTCGTAGGTGCTGGCAGCGGCCGCTTCCAGCGCCTGGCGCGGGTCAGTGAAAGCGCTGACCTGGGCGCACTCCATTTCCAGCAGCTGCTGCATCACTTCCAGCACGTCCGGCGAGTCATCCACCAACAGCACGTGGATGCCACTCAGGCGGCCGTCGGTTGCCGCATCCGCTGCCACCACGGCTGGCCGCCGACCGGCCTCCGATAGCGGCAGGCTGACGGTGAAGGTACAGCCCTGGCCGATGCCTGCCGAATCCGCCTTGACACTGCCTCCGTGTGCTTCGACCAGCTGGCGGACCAGGGACAGGCCGATGCCCAGACCTTCGCGCGGGTGGTTGCCGGTTTGCGGCGTGGCCTGGCTGAACAGGTCGAAAATGTGCTCCAGGCTGTCCGCTGTCAGGCCAACCCCCTGGTCAATGACGCGCAACCACACCTGTGCTTCATCATGGCTCAGCGCCAGGCGGACCAGCCCGCCCGCCGGGCTGAACTTGAGCGCATTGTTGAGCAGGTTCCACACCACCTGTTCCAGCCGGGTGCTGTCGCCTTCGATGAACAGGGGCATACCGTCAGCCGGCAGCTCCAACGCCACATGACAGGCAGGCTGCTCGCTCTGCACCAGCGCATGGATGCCTTGCAGGATGGCGCAGATATCCACCGGCTCGGTCTTCAACTTCAGCTTGCCGGTACGGATACGCGCGACATCGAGCAAGTCATCGATGATTCGCGCCTGGCTGATGACCGCCTCGCGGATGGTCTTCACAGCCTTGTTCGCCGCTGCAGTCTGGGCGACCGTCGGCAAACGCCGGAGGATTTCCGCGTTGAGCTGGATCAGGTTGAGAGGATGCTTGAGTTCATGCGACATGATGGCGAAGAACTCGTCCTTCATGTGGCTGTTGCTCTGCGATTCGGCCAGTTGCTTGCTCTGCTCGTCATGCAGGCGCTTGTGCCCGGTGAGGTCGCGGGCGATCTTCACGAAACCACGCAGGGTACTGCCCTTGAGCCGGGATATCTCGCCGCTGGAGTAGAACCGGCTGCCATCCTTGCGCACGTGCCAGCGCTCGTCCTGGTCGCGTTCATTGGCCCGGGCGGCATGCAGCTCCTGTTCGGGAACGCCGCGGGCACGGTCTTCTTCGGTGAAGATCAGGCGGTAATGCTGGCCCAGCACGTCTGCCTTGCTGTAGCCGAACATCAGGCTGGCGCCGGTGTTCCAGTCGGTAATCAGGCCCTGTTCGTCGAGCAAGATGATGGCGAAGTCATGGGTACTCTCGGCCACCACGCGCATGCGCTCCTCACCCAGGCGCACGCGCTCCTCGGCCGCCCGGCTCTTGCTGATGTCGATGAAGGTCAGCACCGTGCCATCGATGTCCTGCTCGCTCGAGCGGTACGGCAGCAACCGCGCCAGGTACCAGCGTTGATCATGGCCGCCGACCTCGCGTTCGATGATGTGTTCGCCCTGGGCCACGGTGCGGGCATCATCGGCCAGTGCGGGGTAGTCGAGCCGATGGGTGATGTCGAGCAGCGAGCGCCCGGTGTCGACCGGCAGCATGTTGAACAGGTCGGTGGCGCGCGGGGTGAACCAGCGGATATGCAGGTTGCGGTCGACGAAGACCGTGGCGATATCGGTGCTGGCGATCAGGTTGCTGAGGTAGTCGTTGACCTTGTCGGTTTCCTCGACCTTGTTCTTCAGCTCGAAGTTGACCGTCAGCAGTTCCTCGTTGATCGACTGCAGCTCTTCCTTGCTGGTGCCCAGCTCTTCGCTGGCGGAGCGCAGTTCTTCGTTGATCGCCTGCATTTCTTCATTGGAGGCGGTCAGTTCCTGGCTCGAGATTTCCCATTGTTCGATGGTCTCCTGCAACTGCAGACGGGTGCGTTGCAGCTCACGCTCGAGGTTGTGCAACACCATGCTGTCGGTCTGGCGGATCGACTCGGCGATGGGCAGCGACGGGCCAGCGGGGTGCGCTTCGAAAACCACCAGCAGGTACTCGCCAGCGCTCACTTCGTCCTTGTGCGGCTGCACGGTGATTTCCACCTGCACCCGCTCGGCGCCTTCGCCCAGCTCCACCGGCCGCGACGTGATGGCTTCAGTACCCTGGCGAGCCTGGAACAAGGTGCTGCGCAGGGCCAGGCGCAGTCCAGGCAGCACCAGGTTCAACAGGTTGCGGCTGAGTTCGCCGCCCGCCAGCTGCATGAAGCGCCCGACCCCTTCGCTCAGGTGCAGGATGGTACCTTCGCCGTCGATGATGAGACTGGGCGGCGTCCGACGGGCCAACGCCCGGTGATGTACCTCGGCGTAGGCGGGTTTGCGCCCGGGCTGGTCTTGCCCGCCTGCAGCCTGGGGCAGGCGGGTGATGTCCGGCCCCGGAAACTGGCGGCCCGAGCGGCGACCCAACGCGCTCACGTCGCGGGCACGGTAGATACGGTTGCGCTTGTCGACCACGGCGAACAGTTCACCGGCCAGGTCGGCGGACTCTGCCGAGCCCAGGAACAGATAACCTCCCGGTCGCAAGGCGTAATGGAACATCTGCAGGATATCCTCCTGGATCTCGCGGTCGAGGTAGATCAGCAGGTTACGGCAGACGATCAGGCCGATTTGCGAGAACGGTGGATCGGACAGCAGGTTGTGCCGGGCGAACAGCACCTTCTCGCGAATTTCCTTGCGCACCCGGTAGTGCTGGTCTTCCCGGACGAAGAACTGGCGCAGTCGCGAAGGCGGTACGTCGGTGACGATCGCCTCCGGATAAGAACCGGCGCGGGCGACACTGATCGCCCGCTCATCCAGGTCGGTGGCAAATACCTGGACCTGGCTGTCGCGCTGCTCCACGGCCAGTTGCTCGCAGGCGAGCATGGCCAGGCTGTAGGCCTCTTCGCCGGTGGAACACCCCGCGGACCAGATGCGTATCTCGCTCGCGCCCTCGGCGGTCTCGGGTTGACTGACCAGCTGCGGCAGCACATGGCGTTCCAGCGCCTCGAAGGCCTCGCGGTCGCGGAAGAAGTTGGTGACGCCGATCAGCATGTCGGCCAACAGCGCAGTCGCCTCTTCGCGATGCTGTTCCAGATGGCGCATGTAAGCGCCAAGGTCGGCTTGCCCGGTCACGTGCAGGCGGCGCTCGATACGCCGAAGCACGGTGGCGCGCTTGTAATGCTGGAAGTCATGCCCGGTGACACTGCGCAGCTGCAGGAGAATCTCCTCGAGCAGCGGCTCGGACGCCTGTGGGTCGCCTGCCCGGGTGCCCAGCGCCGGAGGCAGGGTATCGTCATCGATCCGCGGCAGCTTCACCTGAGAAGCGTTCTGCCATAGATCCAGCAGTTTCTGTGGAATTTCCGCAACCGGCAGGATGATATCGACCATACCGGTGTCGATGGCCGCCCGCGGCATGCTGTCGTACTGCGCGTCATCGGGCGCCTGTACCAGCGTGACGCCGCCTTGTTCCTTGATGCGCGACAGCCCGACCGCGCCATCGGCGCCGCTACCGGACAGCACAACGCAGAATGCATGGTCCTTGTGCACGTCAGCCAGGTCACGAAAGAACAGGTCGATGGCCACATGGTCACCGCGCCGCCGGTTGGCCGGCGTTACCCGCAGGTAGCCGTCGTTGGTCGACAAGCGGTTGGCCGGCGATATCACGTACACATGGTTGCGTTCGATCGGCACCGGTTCGGTCACCTGGCGCACCGGCATGCTGGTGGTTTCCTGGAGGATGCGATCGGCCACGCTCTGGTGGTCGGGCGACAGGTGCAGGACGATGACGAATGCCATGCCCGAATCGGCCGGCATTTGCCGGAACAACGTGCACAAGGCCTCGAGGCCGCCTGCCGAGGCGCCTATGCCGACCACGGGGAAGTCCAGATGGCTGGGGCTCAGGTTGGGATTTTGCGGCGAGGCGGGCTGGTTAGCAGTCGACTTCATGGCGGTGCCTTGTACAGACCTGACAGATGCCCATCGACGCATCGCAGGGCTTGTGAAACGCCATTATAGGCAGGCTGCCAGGGCATTCGCGAGGGGTTGGACAGAGTACCAAAAGGCAGTACGCCAATTTGCGACTTTTCAGTCATTTTGCGCCACTCGTCCACAAACCTGACATTGGAATGAGCGCGCAGCGCCGCCTGGGTTCGGAGTAAGGGCACGGTACGACCGTGACTACCATTCCAACCGCAAGGAGAAACGACATGGCTCGCGATCAAGATCAAACCAGCCAACGTGGCGGCACCAAGGAAACCAACCCGGGCAATTTCGCCAACGACCGCGAAAAAGCGTCCCGCGCCGGGCAGAAAGGTGGCCAGGCCTCCGGCGGCAATTTCGCCAATGACCGCGAACGCGCCTCGGAAGCAGGCCGCAAAGGTGGCCAGAACAGCCACGGCGGCGGCCGCAACCAGTAACGCAGCGGCTGGCAACAGCAGCGGTGGCCCGGCGCACATTGCGCCGGGCCACCTTTCTTGCGAAGCGTTTCACAATCTTTTTGAATCTTCGCGGCGCGCTCGACTCAACACGAAGTCATCCATGGAAAAGAGGAGGGCCACGCGATGCCTAATCCGCAGTTGTACATCATCGACTACCGGTTACACGGCAAGCCGCGCAGCTTCATCATCCGCCTGGAACGCATGGACAATGCCGAAGCCTGGCATTGGGCCAGCTGCGACGCCGGTATCGGCATCATCCCCAAGTTCGGCCGCGAGAAGATCCGCAAGGTAAGCAAGCCGATGGCCGAGCGCTATGGGGTGACCGAGGTGAGCTGGCGGGCCTCCGGCAGCAAGCCTGGCCAGTCGCTGGAAGACCCTGTCACCACCGCCTGAAACCGGCTCGCCGATACACTGACCCTTCAAGCCCCGGACTCGGGATCGCTGGCAGGTACCCCAGGCCGGTTCTGCTCATCATCCGTCAGATTGGGGTCGGTATCGGGATCGTCCACTTGGTCATTGCGCCCGTCCGGCTCCAGTTCCGGCCAGTCATCTTGCACATTCCCGCCGCCCATCCACTGCTTGTCGTTCATGCCTTTGGCCTCCATTGCAGTAAAAAAGGCCCGCCAGGCCGGCGGGCCAACACAGGAGTGAGAGGCGAAGCCGTTGACCACCCCTCATGCCATCAGAACCCGATGACGCGGGGGACGATCGTTCGCATCCAGGCAGATGCCGACCAGTGGCAGCGCTCATGCTGCCGGCTGTTTCAACACCAGGGTCAGAATGTCGTAACTCGCCACCAGCTCACCCAACTGGTTGGTCACCTCCACGTCCCACGCCACCACGCCTTGCGGTTGCCCCAGCGGGCTGGTCTTGCCCTGGTCGATCTTGCGCTTGCAGGTCAGGCGCGCCTGGATGGTATCGCCGATGCCTACCGGGTTGATGAAGCGCAGGGTATCCAGGCCGTAGTTGGCCAATACCGGCCCTGCACCTGGGGACACGAACAGCCCGGCAGCTGCCGACAACACGAAATAACCGTGGGCGATGCGCTTGCCGAACTGCGATTCCCGGGCGGCGATCTCGTCGAAATGCATGTAGAAGTGGTCGCCCGACAGGCAGCCGAAGTTGACCAGGTCGGCTTCGGTCACAGTGCGGCGGTGGGTGAGCAGCGATTCGCCGATGCGCAGCTGCTCGAAGTAACGGCGGAACGGGTGCACTTCGCTTTCGATTACTGTGCCACCGCGCACGTATTCGCCGGTAACTGCCGTGAGCATGCTCGGCGAACCCTGCACCGCCGCGCGCTGCAGGTAGTGCTTGACCGCGCGCAGGCCGCCCAGTTCTTCGCCGCCACCGGCACGGCCCGGACCACCGTGCTTGAGTTGCGGTAGTGGCGAGCCGTGGCCGGTGGACTCTTGGGCCGCTTCGCGGTCGAGCACCAGCAGGCGGCCATGCCAGGCAGCGGCGACCGGGATGGCCTTGGCGGCGACGCCACGGTCGGCGGTGACCAGGGTGGCCACCAGGCTGCCTTTGCCACGGGCGGCCAGCAGCAAGGCTTCATCGAGGTCGTCATAGGCCATCAGCGTGCTGACCGGGCCGAACGCTTCGATATCGTGGGCACCGCCTTCGGCATGCGGGTCGCGCGCCTGCAGCAGGGTCGGGGCGAAGAACGCACCTTCGGCCACGCCTTCGCCACGCGGCGCAAAGCCGTCACTGGCGCCGAACAGCTGGTCGCAGCTGTGCAACAGGCTGCGCACGCGTTCGGCCACGTCATGCTGCTGGTCATGGGAGGCCAGGGCGCCCATGCGCACGCCTTCCAGCGAAGGGTCGCCGACCACCACCTTGGCAAGCCGCTCGCGCAGGCGCGTGGCAACGGCATCGAGGTGCTTGGCCGGCACGATGGCGCGGCGGATGGCGGTGCACTTCTGCCCGGCCTTGGTGGTCATTTCGCGCACCACTTCCTTGATGTACAGCTCGAATTCCTCGCTGTCCGGGGTCACGTCCGGGCCGAGAATGGCGCAGTTCAGCGAGTCGGCTTCAGCGGTGAATGGCACCGAATTGCGCACCAGGTTCGGCGTGACACGCAGCTTGGCGGCGGTGTCGGCAGAACCGGTGAAGGTCACCACATCCTGGCCTTGCAGGCGGTCGAGCAGGTCGCCGGTACTGCCGATCACCAGTTGCAGGCTGCCTTCCGGCAGCAGGCCGGAGGCGTGCATCAGGCGCACCACGGCCTCGGTCAGGTAGCTGGTCGAAGTCGCCGGCTTGATGATGCAGGGCATCCCAGCCAGGAAGGTCGGGGCGAACTTCTCCAGCATGCCCCAGATGGGGAAGTTGAAGGCGTTGATGTGCACCGCCACGCCGGCGCGCGGCACCAGGATGTGGCTGCCGGCAAAGTGGCCTTGCTTGCCCAGCGGGATGACCGGGCCTTCATGGACCAGGTTGCCCGAGGGCAACTCGCGGCTGCCGAAGCCGGCATAGGAGAACAGCGTGGCATTGCCACCCTCGATGTCGATCCAGCTGTCGGCACGGGTGGCACCGCTGTGGTGGGACAGGGCGTAGAGCTGCTCCTTGCGCTCGGCCAGGTACAGGGCCAGGGCTTTCAGGCGCGCGGCGCGTTGCTGGAAGTCCATGGCCATCAGGCTGGCGAGGCCGCGGGCGCGGGCGAAATCCACGGCCTCGGCGAAGTCCGGGCGTTCCTCATGGCTATAGGCAAGCACGTGGCCGTCGAGGGCGCTGCGCAAGGCCTGGGCGCCGTGCTGGCCGAGCCAGCGGCCGGCGATGAAGCTTTGCAGGGTAGGGGCGGCAGACATGCTGTTCTCCATGCTGTTCAGAGGTAAGGGCGCTGTTACCACAGCGCCAGGGTGTAGCCGATGATCAGGCGGTTTTCGTCCACGGCGTTGGTCAGGCCGTTGCCGGAGCGGAAGGTGACGTTGCGCCAGCGCAGGCTGACGTCCTTGAATGGGCCGCTCTGGATGACGTAGGTGATGTCGGTGTCACGCTCGCGCTCACGGCCGTTGCTGAGCGTGGCGGTTTCGGCGTGGCGTCCGTCGGTGTAGCGGGTCATGAAGCTCAGGCCGGGTACGCCCATGGCGACGAAGTCGTAGTCGTAGCGCAGCTGCCAGGAGTCCAGCCCGGCGCGGGTGAAGGTGTTGTAGGTCACCAGGTTGACGGTGAACGGGTCGCCGCCGTTGACGAACGGGAACGCACTGTCACCGGACATCTGTTGCCACGTGGCGGTGAACTTGTGGGCCCGCACGCCGAGGGTGAACATGGCGTTGAAGTTGCGGTTATCGATGGTGCCGGCACGTTTGGCGCCGTCTTCGCGGCTATCGAAGTAGCGCAGGTCGGTGCGCAGGCTCAGGCCTTCGCCCAGCGGGCGGGTATCGACCAGGCCGACGAACTGCTGGCGGTAGATGTCTTCGAGCTTGGCGTAGTAGTAGCTGACGCTGGTTTGCGGGGTGATGGCATAGCTGCCGCCGCCGAAGTCCAGGTGGTCGCTGCTGGCGGCGCCATAACCGATGTCATCGCGGCCCGAGGAATCACGCAGGTTGGCCTTGGTCAGGCGGCCGGCATTGAAGGTCAGGCCGGCGAGGTCCTGGCTGGTCAGCAGCCCGCCCTGGAAGGTGGAGGCCAGCAGGCGAGTATCGTTGTACACCACAACGGGCAGGATCGGTTGCAGGGTGCCCAGGCGCAGGGTGCTCTTGGCCAGCCGCAGCTTGCCGGTCAGGCCCAGTTCGCTGTAGTTGTCGACCGGCTCATGGCTGTTCGGGCCAAAGGGCAGCAGGCCAGTGTTGCGGCGGTCGCGGCTGGAGTCGAGCTTGATACCCAGTTGCCCCATGGCATCGACGCCAACGCCGAGCGGGCCCTCGGTGAAGCCAGACTCCAGCCTGGCGGTGAAGCCTTGGCCCCATTCCTCGGCCTTGGCCTGCGCTGCGTTGCTCTGGCGGAAGTCGCGGTTGAGGTAGTGGTTGCGCAGCTCCAGCCTGGCGTGGCTGTCACCGACGAAATCGGCCATCGCAGGCAGCGGCAGGGCCAGGGTGGCCAGCCAGGCGGCCGACCTGAAGTGTGTACGGTTCATTGTTGTTTTACCCGACATGGTTGTTCTTCCCTGGAGTCAGTGCTTGCTGGCGCCGGCAGCGCCGATTCCGGTCATGGAGCGGATGAACTGCGCCAGATAGCGGCCACGTTCCTGGCTGGCGCGTTCGGAGCTGTCGGTGACCGAGAACACCCAGGCGCCGAGGAACGCCAGGCTCATGGAGAACAGCGCGGGGTTGCTGTAGGGGAACAGTGCCTTTTCGTGATGCAGCACGTTGACCCACACCGCCGGCCCCAGCACTACCAGCAGCACCGCCGAGAGCAGCCCGGCCATGCTGCCGCACACCGCGCCACGGGTGGTCAGGCCTTTCCAGAACATCGAGAGCAGCAGTACCGGGAAGTTGACCGAGGCGGCCACTGCCAGCACCAGGCCGGAGAGGAAGGCGATGTTCTGCGACTCGAACAGCAGGCCAAGTATCACCGCCAGCAGACCGATCAGCAGGGTGGCGAGGCGCGACACGCGCATTTCCTCCTGTTCGCTGGCCTGGCCCTGGCGCATCACGCAGGCATACAGGTCGTGCGATACGGCCGAAGCCCCCGACAACGCCAGGCCGGCGACCACGGCGAGAATGGTGGCGAAGGCCACGGCGGAGATGAAGCCGAGGAACAGGTTGCCACCCACTGCCTGGGCCAGGTGCACGGCGACCATGTTGCCACCGCCGACGATCGCGCCAGTGGCATCGCGGTAGGACGGTTCGGTGCCGACCATGACGATGGCGCCAAAGCCAATGACGATCAGCAGCAGGTAGAAATAGCCGATGAAGCCGGTGGCATAGAACACGCTCTTGCGCGCTTCCTTGGCGTCGCTGACGGTAAAGAAACGCATCAGGATATGCGGCAGGCCGGCCGTGCCGAACATCATGCCCAGCCCCAGCGAAATGGCATCCACCGGGTTGGACAGCAAACCGCCCGGGGCCATGATCGCCTGGCCCTTGGCATGCACGGCCACGGCACTGGCGAACATCGCCTCGGTGCTGAAGCCGAAGTGCCTGAGCACCATGAACGCCATGAAGCTGGTGCCGGACAGCAGCATCACTGCCTTGATGATCTGCACCCAGGTGGTAGCGAGCATGCCGCCGAAGGTGACGTAGGCGACCATCAGCACGCCGACCAGCATCACCGCATACAGGTAGCTGATGCCGAACAGCAGCTCGATCAGCTTGCCGGCGCCGACCATCTGCGCCACCAGGTACATCAGCGCCACCACCAGGGTGCCGAAGGCCGAGGTGAGGCGCACCGGGGTTTGCGCCAGGCGGTAGCTGACCACGTCGGCAAAGGTGTACTTGCCCAGGTTGCGCAGGCGCTCGGCGATCAGGAACAGGATGATCGGCCAGCCGGCGAGCACGCCCAGCGCGTACAGCAGGCCGTCGTAGCCGTTCATGAACATCATCGCCGAAATGCCCAGGAACGAGGCGGCGCTGATCATGTCGCCGGCGATGGCCAGGCCGTTCTGCATGCCGCTCAGGCCTCCGCCGGCGGTGTAGAAATCACTGGCCGAGCGGGTGCGCAGCGCAGCCCAGCGGGTGACCAGCAGGGTGAAGCAGACGAACACCATGAACATCGAGATGGCTGTCCAGTTCATCGTGCGCACTCCTGCTTGACCTTGTCGTTGAGCGGGTCGAGCACGTTGTTGGCACGATGCACGTAGATGCCGGTCAGGGCGAAGGACAGCAGTACCATCAGCACGCCCACCAGCATGCCGACGGTAGTCACGCCACCGCTGAGGGACTGGCCGAGGGTGCTGGGGGAAAAGGCCACCAGCAGGACGAAGCCGTAGTAGGTCACCAGCATGGCCAGCGTCAGGCCGCCGTTGAGGCGGCGTTTGCGCCGCACCAGGTGCTGGAAGTCGGGGTGATTGACGATGCTTTCGATGCGTTCGGGGGTCATAGGTTGCGATCTCTGGGTGTTGTAATTGTTTTGTTGAGGTCACGCGGGTGTTGCATTGGTGTTGGAGCGGCCTTTGTAGGAGCGGCCTTGTGTCGCGAGAGGGCTGCGAGCAGCCCCGGCAATCCATGATCAGGGCCAGGATCCTGGGGCCGCGTTGCGGCCCTTTCGCGACACAAGGCCGCTCCCACACAAACCGCGTCAGCCGCCTGAGAGGGGCTTGGGCCTACAGCTGGTCGAAGTCGAGCACCACCTTGTCGCTTACCGGGTAGGTCTGGCACGACAGCACGTACCCGGCCGCCACTTCGTAATCCTCCAGGGCATGGTTGCTGTCCATTTCCACCTCGCCCTCGATGACCCGGCACTTGCAGGTGGAGCACACCCCGGCCTTGCACGAATACGGCAGCTCGGCGCCGATGGCATTGCCGGCGTCCAGCACGTTGCGGGTATTGCGTGGCAGGTCGAAGGTGAGGGCGCGGCCATCGCTGATGACCGTGATGTGGCTGAGTGCCGAGTCCACCTGGCGCGCCGCTTCGCGGGCCTCGCGTCGGGCTTCGCTGCCGGCGGCGGCGAACAGCTCGAAGTGGATGCGGTGCCTGGCCATGCCGTTGGCCTCGAGGCTGTCGCGGACGGTCTCGGTCATTGCCTGCGGGCCACAGATGAACGCCGCATCCAGGCTGGCTACATCCAGCCAGCGCGAGAACAGCTGGCCGCACTTGTCGGCATCGATGCGGCCGTTGTACAGGTCGACATCCTGTTGTTCGCGGCTGAACACGAAAATCAGGTTCAGGCGCTCGAGGTAACGGTTCTTCAGGTCTTCGAGCTTGTCGCGGAACAGCGCCCCGGAGCTGGAGCGGTTGCCGTACAACAGGGTGAAGCGGCTGTGCGGCTCGCTGGCCAGGGTGGTGGCGATGATCGACAGGAGCGGGGTAATGCCGCTGCCGGCGGCCACCCCCAAATAGTTGCCGTGGCGTGCCGGGTCCAGCGGCACGAAGAAACTGCCCGACGGCGCCATCACCTCCAGCTGCTGGCCGGCCTTGAGCACGTCATTGGCAAACGCCGAGAAGCGCCCGCCAGGCACGCGCTTGACCGCCACGCGCAGCTCGCCGTCCTGCACGGCGCTGCAGATGGAGTAGGAACGGCGGATTTCTTCGTTGTCCAGCTGGGTACGCAGGACCAGGTACTGGCCCTGGGTGAAGCGGAATGTCTCGCGCAGGTGCTCGGGCACCTCGAAGGCAATCGATACCGCGTCGCGGGTCTCGTTGCGCACTTGCTTGATGGTCAGGCTGTGAAACGGGCTCATGGCGTTCTCCACGGCTCAAAGGCATTTGAAATAGTCGAATGGCTCCAGGCATTCGCGGCAGCGGTACAGCGCCTTGCAAGCGGTGGAGCCGAACTGGCTGAGCAATTCGGTCTGGGCGCTGCCGCACTGCGGGCAGCACACCTGGGGCGCCGCGCCGAGCAGGCTGCGCTTGCTGCTACTGCCTTGCGGCGGGGCAATGCCATAGGCTCGCAGGCGTTCGCGGCCCAGCTCGCTGATCCAGTCGGTCGTCCAGGCCGGCGTCAGCCGGCGCTCCAGCGCGGGCGCCGGGAATCCCGCCTGCTCCAGCGCCTGGCGGATATCCGCCTCGATCACCTCGGTGGCCGGGCAGCCGGAGTAGGTCGGCGTGACCACTAGGTGCAGGTGACCGGCACGCCAGTCGAGGCCACGGACGATGCCGAGGTCGACCACACTGACCACGGGCACCTCCGGGTCCATGACCTGGGCCAGCACCGCCCAGGCACGTGCCAGGTCGTCCGCACGTGGTGCGCGGGCGCCACGGTCGCCGGCAATCAGCTCACCAGGTGGCATCGGGGTAGGCCCTTGGCAGGAACTGCATCTCGGCCAGCAGCAGGCCAAGGTGCTCGGTGTGAAGACCTTTGCGGCCATCCAGGTAGAACTGGCTGGCCGCTTTGGGCAGCGGCAGTTCGACCGCAGCGAAGACGTCGCCAACCTGCTTCAGCCAGCCTGCGCCGACGCTGGCCGGGTCGGCGGCGATACCTGCCTGGGCCAGTTGTAACTCGTTGTCACTGCCGGCCGTGAGTTCAACGGTGAAGCGCCACAGCGCAGGGATGGCTGTGAGCATGCGCTGACGGCTTTCCTCGGTGCCGCCGCCCAGGCGCTGTACCCATTCGCTGGATCGGCGCAGGTGGTAGGTGACTTCTTTCAGGGCTTTGCCAGCGATGCCGGCAATACGCTCGTCAGCGGAACCGACCAGGCCCTGCAGCATGGCAAGATGCCAGGCGTCGTAAAGGAACTGCTTGGTCATGGTCACGGCGAAGTCGCCATTGGGTTGCTCGACCAGCAGCAGGTTGCGGTAGGCCCGCTCGTCACGGCGGAAGGCCAGGGCATCGGCGTCGCGGCCGTCATCCAGCAATTCGGCGGCATATTCGAGCCAGTTGCGGGCCTGGCCGACCAGGTCGAGACCCACGTTCATCAGGGCCAGTTCTTCTTCGATGGCCGGGGCCCGGCCACACCATTCGCAGAGGCGCTGGCCCTGCACCAGGGCACTGTCGCCGAGCAGCAGCAGGTAGGGGATCAGATCGTGCTTGTGCATGGCCAACCTCACATGTGCCCGACTTCGTCAGGCAGTTCGTAGAAGCTGGCGTGGCGATAGACCTTGTCGTCCGCCGGGGAGAACAGCGGGTCTTTCTCGTCAGGGGAGGAGGCGGTGATCAGGGCCGAGGGTACCACCCACAGGCTCACCCCTTCGCTGCGACGGGTATACAGCTCACGGGCGTTTTCGATGGCCATGGCCGCATCGGCAGCGTGCACGCTGCCGACATGCTTGTGGTTAAGGCCGTGCTTGCTGCGCACGAACACTTCGTAGAGGGTCCAGACAGACATTTTCGATCTCCGCATCAATCGCCGCTCAGGCGGCGTTCTTGTTCTGTTGCTTGCGCGCGTAGGCCACCGCCGCCTCGCGTACCCAGGCGCCGTCCTCGATGGCCTTGCGCCGGGTGGCGACACGCTCCTGGTTGCACGGGCCATTGCCCTTGATCACTTCGTAAAATTCGTCCCACTGGATTTCGCCGAAATCGTAGTGGCCGCGCTCGGCGTTCCACTTCAGTTGTGGGTCAGGGGCGGTACAGCCGAGCAACTCGAGCTGCGGCACGGTCTGGTCGATGAAGCGCTGGCGCAGTTCATCGTTGGTCTGGCGCTTGATTTTCCAGGCCATGGACTGGGCGCTGTTGGGAGAATGTTCGTCACTAGGGCCGAACATCATCAGCGCCGGCCACCACAGGCGGTTGATGGCGTCCTGGACCATGTCGCGCTGGGCCTGGGTACCGTGGCGCATCATGGTCAGGAGCATTTCGTAGCCCTGGCGCTGGTGGAAACTCTCTTCCTTGCAGATGCGGATCATGGCGCGCGAGTAGGGGCCATAGGAGGTGCGCTGCAGCACCACCTGGTTGACGATGGCGGCGCCATCCACCAGCCAGCCCACCGCGCCCATGTCGGCCCAGCTGAGGGTGGGGTAGTTGAAGATGCTCGAATACTTGGCCTTGCCGTTGTGCAGCTTGGCGATCTCTTCGTCGCGGTCGGCGCCCAGGGTTTCCATCGCGCTGTACAGGTACAGGCCGTGACCGGCTTCGTCCTGGATCTTGGCCATCAGCTGCAGCTTGCGCTTCAGGCTGGGGGCGCGAGTGACCCAGTTGCCTTCGGGCAGCATGCCGACGATTTCCGAATGGGCGTGCTGGGAGATCTGCCGGATCAGGGTCTGGCGGTAGGCCTCGGGCATCCAGTTCTTGGCTTCGATCTTGATTTCGGCGTCGATCTTTTCTTGGAAGTTGCGCTCTTCGGGCGACATCTCTTCCAGCGACTTGACGCGCTTGACTCCGGTTTCCACTAGCTGTGCGTACATGTGCTGCGACTCCTGCTAAGGCATGAGTCATTTGTAAGCGATACAAAACACAACGTCAAACAGTTTTGTATGTATCAAATAAGATTTATGTGTCGCTTTTCTGGCCGGCGGGGCTGCTGCATCGCGAAAGGGACGCAGCAGCCCGCGCAATTCTCCAGGCAAAAAAAGCCCCGACGATTGCCGGGGCCGAACAGGCAGCTGAATGAATCAGCTGGCCAAGCGTTTGTCGAATACGTGGCAGGCCTTGCCTTCGGAACGCTTGAGCGTGCCGCAGGGTTGCAGGCGCACCTGGGTGCTGATGCCGATATAGGTCTTGATCTGCCTGGTCAGCTCCCCGGTCAACAGCTTGCGCTGGCCTTCATCAAAGTGCTGGCAGTCCGAACGCAATTCCACATGCACGTCCACACTGTCCAGGTTTCCATTTCGATACAAATGGATCTCATAAAGCTCTGAAAGCTGTTTTATTTTAAGTACCTGCTCCTCGATCTGGGTCGGAAACACGTTGACCCCGCGAATGATCAGCATGTCGTCGCTGCGACCGGTGATCTTGCCGATCCGCCGCATTGGCCGGGCAGTGCCGGGCAGCAACCGGGTCAGGTCGCGGGTGCGGTAGCGCACCATGGGCAACGCTTCCTTGCTCAGCGAGGTGAACACCAGCTCACCCAGCTGGCCGTCCGGCAGTACCTGACCGGTGACCGGGTCGATGATCTCGGGGTAGAAATGGTCTTCCCAGATGGTCGGGCCGTCCTTGGTCTCGAGACATTCCATCGCCACCCCGGGACCCATGATTTCCGACAGGCCATAGATGTCGAGGGCATCGATGCCCAGGCGCTGCTCGATCGAGCGGCGCAGCTCGTCGGTCCAGGGTTCCGCCCCGAAAATGCCCAGCCGCAGCTTGAGCGTGTGCGGGTCGATGCCCTGGCGCTCGATCTCGTCGGCCAGGTTGAGCATGTACGACGGGGTGACCATGATGATGTCGGGCTGGAAATCGCGGATCAGCTGCACCTGCTTCTCAGTCTGCCCGCCAGACATGGGAATCACTGTGCAACCCAGGCGCTCGGCGCCGTAGTGCGCGCCCAGCCCGCCAGTAAACAGGCCATAGCCGTAGGACACATGCACCTTGTCACCCTTGCGCCCACCGGCAGCGCGGATCGAGCGAGCCACCACGTTGGCCCAAGTGTCGATGTCGTTCTGGGTGTAGCCGACCACCGTCGGCTTGCCGGTCGTGCCGCTGGAGGCGTGCAGGCGCACTACCTCCTGCTGGGGCACGGCGAACATGCCGTAGGGGTAGTTGTCGCGCAGGTCGTTCTTGCCGGTGAACGGGAACTTCGCCAGGTCTTGGAGGCACTTGAGGTCGTCAGGGTGGGCGCCGCACTCGGCAAAGCGCTGGCGGTACAGCGGCACATTGTCGTAGGCGTGCTTCAGGCTCCAGCGCAGGCGCTCCAGCTGGTGCTGGCGCAGGGCATCTACGCTGGCGGTTTCCATCGGGTCCAGCAGGGCACGATCGGCATCATGGTACATGTTCATGGCTTCACTCGAATTGTTCTTGTACGCCGCGCGACAGCGGTAGCAGGCTGCGCGGTGAGTGTCATGAGCGCAGCATATACGGCTGCGTTCGGTTCGGTAACGGGCCGGTGGTCGGCGCCACTCAAAGGCGTTCGATGACCATCGCGATGCCTTGGCCAACGCCAATGCACATGGTGCACAGGGCGTAGCGCCCGGCGCTTTCCTCCAGCTCGTGCAAGGCAGTGGTGACCAGGCGTGCACCGCTCATGCCCAGCGGGTGGCCCAGAGCGATGGCCCCGCCATTGGGGTTGACCCGCTTGTCGTCGTCGGCCAGGCCCAGCTCGCGCAGCACCGCCAGGCCCTGGGCCGCGAAGGCTTCGTTGAGTTCGATGACGTCCATGTCGGCCAACGACAGCCCGGTCAGCTCGAGGACCTTGCGGGTAGCCGGTACCGGCCCCATGCCCATCAGCCGCGGTTCGACCCCGGCCGCGGCCATGCCGACGATGCGCCCGCGGGCCTTGAGGCCATGGCGACGGGCGGCGGCACTGCTGGCCAGCAACAGCGCACAGGCACCGTCATTGACCCCGGAGGCATTACCGGCGGTGACGCTGCCACCTTCACGGAACGGGGTGCCAAGCCTGGCCAGCTGTTCCAGGGTGGTGTCGCCACGCGGGTGCTCGTCGTGCTCGACCACTTTGGCCGGGCCTTTGCGTTGCGCGATTTCGACCGGCACGATTTCCCGTGCCAGGCGGCCACGTGCCTGTGCCGCAGCAGCCTTGTGCTGGCTGCGCAGGGCGAACGCGTCCTGGTCGGCGCGGGAGATGCCGAACTGCTGGGCGACGTTCTCGGCGGTTTCCGGCATCGAGTCGGTGCCGAAGGCGGCCTTCAGCAACGGGTTGATGAAACGCCAGCCGATGGTGGTGTCGAACAGCTCGGCCGCGCGGCCGAACGCCTGCTCCGCCTTGCCCATGACGAACGGCGCGCGCGACATCGACTCCACGCCGCCGGCCAGCATCAACCCGGCTTCGCCGCAGCGCAGGGCGCGCGCAGCAGTGCCAATGGCATCCAGGCCGGAACCGCACAGGCGGTTGATGGTGGTGCCGGGTACCTCGATGGGCAGCCCGGCCAGCAGGCTGGCCATGTGCGCCACGTTGCGGTTGTCCTCGCCGGCCTGGTTGGCACAACCGAGAATCACGTCGTCGATGGCCTTCCAGTCCAGCTCCGGGTGTCGGCGAATCAGCGCCTTGAGTGGAATGGCCGCCAGGTCGTCGGCCCGCACACTGCTCAAGGCCCCGGCATAGCGGCCGATGGGGGTGCGCACGGCGTCGATGATCAAGGCATCGGCCAGGGTGTGTTCAGTCATCTTGCGTCTCCTGCGCCAGCACCGTGCCGCGCACTTTGTAGGATTTGCCATGGAACATCGCCAGCAATTCGCCACGCTGGTTCTCGATGCGGACCTGGTACAGACCAGTGCGGCCCTTGCGGCTGACCTCGCTGGCCTGGGCGGTGAGCACGTCATCGCGCAGTGCCGGGGCCAGGTAGTCGATACTGCAACCCAGGGCGACGGTGGCCTGGTCGTAACTGTTGCAGGCGAAAGCGAACGCCGAATCGGCCAGGGCAAACAGGAAGCCGCCGTGGCAGGTGCCATGGCCCTGGATCATGTCGGCGCGTACCGGCATGCGCAGGGATGCCTGGCCGGGGCCGGCGACCAGCAGCTGGATGCCCAGGCCCTGGGTGGCCAAGTCGCGGGCGTACAAGGTTTCGGCACAGGCTTGTGCCAGTTCGACTTCAGTCATGCAGGTTGCCTCCTTCGGCTTCGCAGCGGCGCAACAGCAGGGAAGGGCGGTAGCGGCTCTCGCCGTAGCTGCGCTGCAGGTTGTCGAGCACACGCAGGGTCTGGGCAATGCCGATGTTCGCCGCCCAGGCCAGCGGGCCGCAGGGGTAGTTGAGCCCCGCGCGCATGGCCAGGTCGATGTCGGCGGCGTTGCCGACGCCTTGCAACACGGCATCGGCGGCCTCGTTGGCGAGCATGGCCACGGTCCGCAGCACAACCAGGCCAGGCAGATCGGCGACCGGGGTAGCCCGCAGGCCGGCGCGTTGCAGCAAGGCCACCGCCTGGTCGCGGGCGTGGTCGCTGGTGTCGGCCGAGCAGCTGATGGCAAGGCGTGTGGCGCTGCCGTAGTCCAGTGCCAAGTCCAGCAGCACCAGGTTGCGCAGGCCGTCTTGCCGGGCACGCTGACTGGCCAGGCGACCATCCGATAGCGCCAAGGTAGCATCGCCTACCTGAATCAGGCCGCTACCGGCACGCTGGGTCACGTTGACACCACTGCCACGCAAGCGCTCGACCAGCGGCTGCAGCACCCCGAGATGACCTTCGACGACGCAGTCCTCGGCTGGGGCAGTGCTACGCAGCTCGAGCGGCTGCGCACGCTCGGCCCCTTCGGCATAGCTATAGAAGCCCTGGCCGGTCTTGCGACCGAGACGGCCGGCGTCGACCAGTTCCTTCTGCAGCAACGAAGGCTGGAAGCGAAAATCGCCATAGAACGCCTCGAACACCGAGCAGGTGACTGCGTAGTTGACGTCGTGGCCGATCAGGTCGGTCAGTTCGAATGCGCCCATGCGGAAGCCGCCGGCATCCCGTAGCAGCGCGTCCAGTGTTGCGCAATCGGCTGCGCCTTCCTGCAGCAGGCGCAGGCTTTCCGCGTAGAATGGCCGGGCCACGCGGTTGACGATGAACCCTGGGGTGGAGCGCGCATGCACCGGCTGTTTGCCCCAGGCCTTGGCGGTGGCATGAATGCATGCGGCAACGGCTGGGGCGGTGGCCAGGCCCGAGACCACTTCAACCAGCGCCATCACCGGTGCCGGATTGAAGAAATGCATCCCGACCACTTGCTGCGGGCGCTTCAGTCCGGCGGCCAGGCTGGTGATGGACAGCGACGAGGTGTTGCTGGCAAGGATGCAGTCGGCAGCGCACAAGGCTTCCAGCTGGTCGAACAGCGCTTGCTTGACATGCAGGTTCTCGACAATCGCCTCGATCACCAGGCGCGCATCGGCCAAGGCTTCAATACTGTCCACCGGGCACAACCGGGCGCTGATCGCTTGCCGTTCGGCGGGCTGCAAGGTGCCTTTTTCCACCCGCCGGGCAAGTTGCCGATCGATACCGGCCAGCGCCTGCGCAGCAGCGCCAGGGCGGTTGTCGTAGAGCTTGACCGGGTGGCCGGCCTGCGCTGCGACCTGGGCGATGCCAGCCCCCATGGCACCCGCGCCGACCACCGCCACCGGGGCATTGCTTGCAAGTGCAGTCATGATCAACGCCCCTTGAATGCCGGGGTGCGCTTGTCGATGAAAGCGCTCACCCCTTCACGGTAGTCCTCGCTGCGCCCGGCCAGGCGTTGCAGGTCGCGCTCCAACTCCAGCTGTTCATCGAAACCATTGTCGAAGCTGGCGTTGAGGCCGCGCTTGATCAGGGCCAGGCCATAGGTTGGCTGGGTGGCGAGCTGGCGGGCGAGGGTCAGGGCCTCGTCGCGCAGGGCAGCATCCTCCACCACTTGGTGGATCAGCCCCCATTGCTGGGCCTGCTCTGCGCCGAGGCGCTCGCCCAGCATGGCCAGGGCCTTGGCCCGTGCCATGCCGACCAGCCGCGGCAGCAGCCAGGTGCCGCCGGAGTCCGGCACCAGGCCGATCTTGCAGAAAGCCTGGATGAAGCTGGCTGAACGGGCCGCCAGCACCAGGTCGCAGGCCAGCGGGATATTGGCCCCAGCGCCGGCCGCCACGCCATTGACCGCGCAGATCACCGGCAATGGCAAGTCACGCAGGGTACGCACCAGCGGGTTGTAGAAGCGTTCGATTGATTCGCCCAGGTCCGGCATCTCGACGCCGGGTGCGACATTGCGCTCGGACAGGTCCTGGCCGGCACAGAAGCCACGGCCTTCAGCGGTCAGCAGCAGCACCCGGGCATCACTGCTCTGGCGCACCTGTTTGAGCGCTTCGCGTACTTCCAGATGCATGGCGGTATTGAAGCTGTTCAGCTGCTCGGGGCGGTTCAAGGAGAGGAGGGCGACGCCGTCCTCGATGGAAAACAGGATGTGCTGGAAGGTCATGACAGACTCGCTTCGTCAGGCTAGGGAAGATGATCAGCGGCCCTGGAAGCGGGCCTGGCGTTTTTCCTGGAAGGCGCGAATGCCTTCGTCGCGG
The DNA here is from genome assembly GCF_916618955.1 of Pseudomonas sp. Marseille-Q3773. NCBI lineage: Bacteria > Pseudomonadati > Pseudomonadota > Gammaproteobacteria > Pseudomonadales > Pseudomonadaceae > Pseudomonas > Pseudomonas sp. Marseille-Q3773. Next base: position 1,686,803 of record NZ_OU745390.1, on the reverse strand, counting down.
TCGGCAGTGCCGGCCAGCAAGGTGAAGGCATGACGCTCGAAGCGCAGGCCGCTGGCCAGGTCGGTGTCGGCGGCCTTGAGCACCGCTTCCTTGGCCGGGCGCACCGCCAGCGGCGCCTTGGCGGCGATGCTGCGGGCGACCTGCATGGCGCGTTCGACAGTGAATTCGGGCTGGGTGACTTCGCTGACCAGGCCCGCCTGCAGGGCGTGGCGAGCGGTGATGGTCTCGCCAGTCAGGACCATTTGCATGGCCAGCGGCTTGCCTACGGCTCGCAGCAGGCGTTGGGTGCCGCCAGCGCCGGGGATGATGCCGAGGTTGATTTCCGGCTGGCCGAAGCGCGCATCGGTGCCGGCGATGACGATATCGGCACACATCATCAGCTCACAACCACCGCCCAGGGCATAGCCGTTGACTGCAGCGACCAGTGGCTTGGTGAAGGCAGCAATGCCTTGCCAGTGCGCAACACGCGGGTCGTTGAGGATGCCTACCAGATCGCGCTCGGCCATCTCGCGGATATCGGCGCCTGCGGCGAATGCCCTGCGATCACCGGTGATGATTACCACGCGGGCCTGGTCGTCGTGCTCAGCCGCCCTGAGTGCCGCGGCCAGTTCTGCCAGCAACTCGGTACACAGTGCGTTCAGGGCCTCGGGCCGCTGCAGGGTAATGAGCTGGATGCCCTGTTCGGGCGCCTGCACGTCGAGATATCGCGGCATGTCGGGTTCCTCTGGCTGCACGCACGGCACATCGTGGGGCCGGCATTTATTGGAATTGTCTGCAGGGACGTGATGCTGGATCACGTTCAGGTGGCACCAGTATATGCCTCAGATGATACAATTATGCAATACTTAAAGTCGTTTATTGTATCCTTTCAAAAGGTGACGCGCGCCCGACGGCGGCGCTACCAAAGCGTCGAGAAGATGTGAATAGCAAGAAAAAATCCAGGGGTAACGCCGGAATTACAAGGTGGATTTCAGGAGAAAAGCGATACGTGAACCGGGCGGTTGACGGACGATTTAATGCGATACAGAATCTGACAGTGTTTCTTATCACTTGAGGATCTTTCGCCATGCCTTGCTATCGACTGGACGGCCTGACGCCCGTGGTTCATCCCACAGCCTATGTGCACCCCAGCGCCGTGCTGATTGGCGACGTCATCATCGGCCCCCGCTGCTATGTCGGCCCACTGGCATCGCTGCGGGGGGATTTCGGCCGCATCGTGCTGGAGGAGGGGGCCAACCTGCAGGACACCTGTGTGATGCATGGATTTCCCGGCGGTGACACGGTGGTCGAACGCAACGGGCACGTCGGGCACGGCGCCGTGTTGCACGGCTGCCGCATCGGTGAAGACGCCTTGATCGGCATGAACGCCGTGGTCATGGACGGTGCCTGGGTGGCGCCACGCTGCATCGTCGCGGCTACCGCATTCGTCAAAGCGGGTTTCGAATGCGCAGCACAAAGCCTGGTGATGGGCTCACCAGCCCAGGTCAAGCGTTCGCTCAGCGAACAGGAACTGGCCTGGAAGCAGCGCGGCACCGCCGAGTACCAACACCTGGCGCAGCGCTGCATGAACACCCTGGTGGAATGCCTGCCACTGAACGAAGTTGAGCCCGAGCGCCCACGCATGGAAGACACCGGTGTCCGGCCCAAAGGTACGGCACCGGCATGAGCCTGGCAGCGTCACGCCATGGTCAGACAGTCCGCCGCACAGGTATAGTCGGTGCTTTATCCGCGCACAGTTCGCCCATGAGCAATCTCGCCCCACTGAACAACCTGATCACCCGCTTCCAGGAACAGACGCCAATCCGCGCCAGTTCCCTGATCATCACTTTGTACGGCGACGCCATCGAGCCTCACGGCGGCACCGTCTGGCTGGGCAGCCTGATCAACCTGCTGGAGCCGGTCGGCATCAACGAGCGGCTGATTCGCACGTCGATCTTCCGCCTGACCAAGGAAGGCTGGCTGACCGCCGAGAAGGTCGGCCGGCGCAGCTATTACAGCCTGACGGGTACTGGCCGGCGGCGCTTCGAGAAAGCTTTCAAGAGGGTCTACAGCCCCAGCCAACCCGCCTGGGACGGCGCCTGGACCTTGGTATTGCTGTCGCAACTCGAGGCCGGCAAGCGCAAAGCGTTGCGTGAAGAACTGGAGTGGCAGGGGTTTGCTGCCATGGCGCCGAACCTGCTGGGCTGCCCGCGGGCAGACCGCGCCGACCTGACGGCCACCTTGCGCGAGCTGGAAGCCGCTGACGACAGTATCGTGTTCGAAACCCACACGCAGGAAGTGCTTGCCTCCAAGGCCATGCGCGCCCAGGTCCGGGAAAGCTGGCGTATCGACGAGCTGGGGCAGCAGTACAACGAGTTCATCCAGCTGTTCCGGCCGCTATGGCAAGGCTTGAAAGAGCAGCCGCAACTGGATGCGCAGGATTGCTTCCTGGCCCGCACGTTGCTGATCCACGAATACCGCCGGCTGTTGCTGCGCGATCCGCAACTGCCGGACGAGCTGTTGCCAGGTGATTGGGAGGGAAGGGCCGCGCGACAGCTGTGCCGTAACCTGTATCGCCTGGTGTTCGCCAAGGCTGAAGAGTGGCTGAATGCTGCGTTGGAGACGGCTGATGGGCCGCTGCCGGATGCGAATGAAGGGTTTTACAAACGTTTTGGTGGTCTGCTGTAGGACCGCCACATTATAACTACGCTAAATGATTATTTAGTGTAGTTATAAGTGAAATGCATATCACTGGGGCAGGCGACGGGCTAGCCAAACCGTTTGCCCGCCACATTCCGCGTCCTCCATGATGTGCTCCAGCACCCCGAAACCGTGGTCGTTCAATCGAGCGCTGTATTCCCCAGGAGCCAGGCTGGCGTGATAGAGCGTTTCGCCCTGGAATTCACCCAGCGCTTCGCCATGTGCAGGCCCACTGGTAAACATCAGCAGCGCACCGGTTGCTGCGTGGCGCTCGAAGACCGGAAACATCCGGCGTTGGTCGTCAGGCTTGAGATGGAAAAAGCTGTTCCAAGCGAGAATGCCTGCGAACTGACGATCAAGCGCCAGCGTGCGCATGTCGCCATGAATCCATTCCTGCGTTGGAAATCGCTTGCTGCACAAGGCGAGCATCTGCGTGGACGAATCCACACCGACAACAGACATGCCGGCATCGATCAAATGGCGTGCTACAGGTTGGCCAGAGCCGCAGCCCAGGTCCAGGACGGTTGCTGTTGGTGGCAGCAACGAGCGGAAGCGTTCGATCCATTTGCGCTCAACGAAATGGTTGGCGCGCAGATCGTTCCAGATCGATGCGTGGCGATCGTAGAGACTGATGATCTGATCGGCGGATGGATGATGTGGCATGGATCGGGCATCCTTGGTTGTGGAGGTCGAACGTCCGTCATGGGCTCCAGGGTTCAAATGTATCTGTGTCGAGATTTTGGAAGCACGCGAAAAATCTAACATATTGATTCTACTGATTATATTGCAAGTTCAGGGCGTTTCGTCGTTCTGATTTTGCATTTTTCGCATGTTTAACTAATCTTGAGATATTTTCGCACATTTAATTGCGTTTTGCATTTCCGCAGAGGCCGCACAAATGGATCGGTTCACTATCAGACGTGGATCTTTGGTTTTTGCAGGCGCTAGAAAGTTGGAGATATTGGAGTGCGTATCGCCAGGAAAAATTAAGGCTCGGGATCTTGCTACAGGCGAGATTGTAACTATATCGCCAGGCGATATAGAGTTCGAGTTCGAGATTAAATATTCTGACTCCGAAGCGTTGCTGCCAAAGAAAACCACCCAAAAACCAACCATCGATTCGTTTAGCGAAGATGAAATGAAGGTTGCGGAATTTCGTTACAATACTCTTCTGCCACTTTTATCCCGCAAGCCCATTCCGAAAAATGAAATAGCAGCCGCGGGCAAAACCTTAAATCTAAGCGTATCCCAAATCTACCGCCTGCTTTCGCTGATGGAGCCAGATAAGGGTTTCGTTAGTTTGATCCAGAAGAAAAAAGGACGGTCTGCAGGGATGAAGCAGATTGATGGCGTTGTAGAAGATCTTATCAAGACTGTCATAGATGATTACTACGAAGGCAGGGCAATTACGACAGAGGCAATATATGAAATAATTAGAAAACAGTGCATAACTCAGAATTTACCCGTGCCAAGTCTAGGAACTGTATCCAGCAGGATCAAAGAACGGCCTCGGCGGGAGCTGTTGACAAAGACTGTGGGAAAAAAAGCCGCAGATCAGGAGTTGTCGGTGCGGGGAGGAAAGATTCTTCCGACTGCTCCGTATGAATTGATACAGATTGATCATGCCCTTGTAGACTGCATTATCGTGGATGGGGAAACTCGCAGGCCATTGGGCCGCCCTTGGGCGACTTTGGCTATCGATGTATACACCCGCGCAGTCGCTGGAGTTCACTTGTCTTTGAGCCCTCCATCTTCAATGTCCGTGGCTTTGTGTATTTCGCATACCATTTTACCAAAAAATCAGTGGCTCAAAGCATATGGGTTGGATGAATTCGAGTACCCATTTTATGGCGTGCCCAAACGAATTCATGTAGATAACGCCAAAGAGTTTAGATCAAGTAATCTGCAGAACAGTTGCCGCTGGTACCGCATAGGCCTTACCTACAGGCCAAGAAGAGTTCCTCACAATGGGGCGCATATTGAGCGGTTGATTGGAACCTTCATGAAGAGAGTTCACTTGTTACCCGGCGCAACGATGTCTTCTGTGAAGGAGCGAGGAGATTATGATAGCGAAAAAACTGCTGCCCTTTCATTTGCGGAATTTCGCGAATGGTTTATCACGGAAATAGAAAAATATCACAAGAAAAAACACTCAGCCATTGGCTGCTCGCCATTGTTTCAGTGGGAGCGTTACTACAAGGCTGACGATGGCGTACTTCATTACCCCCAGATCATCGAGGATAGGCGTAGGTTGCTGATTGACTTCATGCCCATTAAAAAAAGACGCATTAGTCGCTCCGGCATCAAACTCAACTGCGTCGAGTACTATTCTGCGGCACTTAAAAGATTCGACATAAATACCCGATGCCAAGTGAGGTATGACCCTGAGGCTATCGGCAAAATCTGGGTGCTGCCTGAAGGGGAAAGTAATTATATAGAATTAACATATTCTGATGTCAGGTTTCCAAATGTAACACTGGCGGAATTTAAGCATGCGCGAAAACAGCTCGCTGCTGAGAGTGATCGTCGGGTAACTGCGGCTGAAACATTTGCATTGATAAAGAAAAATGATGATTTGGTCGAGCGTGCAGTTTCACTTACGAAGCAAACCCGAAAAATGAATGAACGTAAAAAAATCCGCAGTGAAGACCCTGGGCACCCACTGAATCGGCAGACCAATATACAACCTAAGCCGGCAAATGTGGATTATGCCCGTAAACCCACAGCGTTCGACATTGAAGACTGAGACGCCTAGGAGTGAGCGCCATGAAAACTGGTGATTCATTAGATCACATAATGCCCACCCGTCGCCAAGCAGTCAGCTGGAGCGATGATAAGCGGGTGAGTCTTATTTATGCTGACTGCTGGATTAACTATCCTGAGGTTAAAGCTATCAGAGGTACGGTGCGCGCAGTTTACGGCATGCCAGCTAAAATTCAGGCGCAATGCGTGATGATATCCGGCGACCCAGGAATGGGTAAAACTAGTTTGTTCTCACGCATTGAGTCGGATTTGGAGACTCTTCGCAAACGCTCGGAGGAACCACGCGGATACATCTCTTTTACTGTGCCTCCGGATCCTACGTTGTCTGGATTTGAAGAGTCGATCGAGAAAGCTCTAGGGGTATCGATTGGTCGGATTCGAGGCGGGGTTTTACCGACCTCTCTGACGAGGGCTGTCGAAATGAGAAGAATTAGGATGGTGTTGATTGATGAAGTCCATAATCTCCTCAATGCGAACAGGGTTGATCAACGAAAGAATCTTTCCTTTTTTCGGGCGCTTAGTAGTCCGCCTTTGTCACTGTGCATTACTGCTTTTGGGACGGAGGACGCTCATCACGCGATTAGCAGTGACAGCCAGTTGGCTCGGCGTTTTCAGCGATACCACTTACCACTGTGGAGTGAAAACGAAAATTTTCGCTCTTTTTTAGCAGCTTACGAGAGCTATTTGCCTCTAAAGAGACCGTCTGAACTCTGGGGGGCAGGCAAAGTTAAGTATCTTTTGAAAGAGACGGCCGGGAATACGGATGCGATTGTCAAGCGCATTACTCGGGGTGCAGTCTGGGCGATATTGGACGGCAAGGAGAGTATTGATTTAAAGTGTCTTGAAAAAGCTGAAGGAATTCCCCCTTATTTCGAGTCTTTCGATGATGAGGGCTAATCAGAGCTTCGCGGGGCTACTCAAGCCGCTTGTAGGCGAGTCAATCTCAGGCTGGATTGCAAGGGGGCAACACTCAAAAAATCCTTTTCTTTTTGATCAGGCCGCAGATGCAATTGAAAAGTTTGGGGCGGCGGATGCTGATGAAACCACCTCGGGATTATTGCGCAGAGAGTTAACGGAAATTTTTGATGTGAACTCTTCATTGTTCGACTATCTCTTCGCCGATTACGGCTCATGGTTAAAGCATCCGGCAAATTTGCGAGTGGACATGTGCGAGTTATGCTTGTTCGAGGATTTTTCAACTTATCGACGCCCGACGACTAGGAGTATATGGGCTTACAGTTGGTTTAATATTTGTCACGTGCACGGCAATCTAATCCGTGATCTTGGGAGCACTGTACCTTCCCAAGCTATTGCCAATGTGTTGAATCACTACATGGGAGCAATCCCCCGACCTTCATCGCTCAGCATGCAGAGTCCGCTGTCTATTCGTAAACTCAGAATGATTGCCTCGCGGACATTCAAAACCCTTAGCCTCATGGCCCTTTATTTTCAGCAGTGGTACATTTCAGCCGTAAAGGCGGGCAAGGTTCACATACCTGGGGCAGCGTCTACAGTCGCCCTGATTGATTTTGAAATATTCATGTCTGACCTGATCGCGGTTATTGGAAAAAAACGCAGCTACCCTTATCACCAAAAATCTTATATTGCACGGCTATTGGATATAAGAGGCGAATGCTCGTTAAGTGTGCGACTATCGCCATCAGCGGGACCCGAGGAATGCTTGTGTTTTGATGTCAGAGAGCACCCTCCTGAAGTCCGTATGGCGATGTTTGGACTCCTGGGTCTGTTCATCGGTGTGCCCCACTGCGTTCGAAGTTGGCAGCAAGGAGAAGACTTTCAGGAGCGAAGCGATAATCTCGATCGGCTCTGGTGGGGCATGCACAGTGAGCTTGGGCAGAATTTGGGGTACTTGGAATGGTTAGAGAACCGCTCGCGCAATTGGAATGCTGCCATCAAAGATAGATATAGCCACTTACTTGTGGACTGGTGGCATAACAGGCGAGCGAGGACTTGATTCAGAAGGGACTGCAATTAGATCGTACCTTCCCGCCGCCGTCCGCTGAGTCGTCATTAAGCAACCAAAGGCGTGTGATCAGCGTGCTCATCCAGAGCGGCCAGCGACGTAGAGAATCGGCGTAGTCGACTTGTGATCGAGGCCTTTCACGCATTCCTCGTAGGAAGCACCATCGATCAGCGCCACTGTAACGGTTTGGCGCGCCCCATCAGGATTGGTTGCGATTGATTGGACAGGCACCATAGACCACTGACCTGCGCCATCGTTTCTGGGCAGAACGCTCATCACGCTCGTGATCGCAGCATCGCTGGGCAAGTCATGCATGAGCTGAAGAAAGTGATCTACACATGACACCAAAAATACTCGCTGGAAATCGAAACCCTCCTCGGTTTGCTTTAGGCAAACGTATAGCCAGGGAGTGACTAATTCTCGCTCGATGATCGCCCATTGCCTGGAGCCGTCCCTGTATTGCAAACCGCTGCGTAGCTCAGCGCCCGGATGAGTCACGAACATGCAGGCTACCTCGCACTGAAAATGAACACTATAGATTGTAGTCCTTTAGTGTTCAATGTCGCTTCATCGTTCCTTTTGCAGGAGTCGCAAATGGAACTGAATGATGCTGTCGGCCTGGCATTACGGAATGCACGCCTTCGCAAGGGCTTCACCCAGGAGGATTTTGGCAGCATCAGCAGTCGAACCTATATCAGTTCCCTGGAACGCGGGATGAAAGCGGTCACCGTCAACAAGCTCACGTCGATCGCCGACCTGATGGGCGTGCACCCACTGAGCATCTTGGCCGAAAGTTTTGTGCTGCAATCGGGGGGCAATTTGGACGAGCTGCTGGCCCGCGTCAAAGCCGAACTGTCTGCTTAGTGTTGACACAGAAATGCGTTGGGTGCAGGTCTGCTGGTGTTCGCTCGTCGCTTCACGTGCGCGCGCTCCTGGTTGATCTTTCGAGAACCTGTCCTGCAATTCATCGCGTGGACTCATTCGGCTCCGGCGCCAAATGCGCCGGCGCTATTCTTCCGAGTCGTCGACATTACCGAAGCCGAGTCCGGACCTCAGTAAGTTACCCTCGTACAGACGCGATTTGAGCTCGCCGTGAGCGCTGCGGATCGCCAGCACGGTGGCATAGACCTGATAGCGGGTGTCAGCTCGCTCAATACGGTTGACCTGCAACACGCTGCATAGGGTTTGGGTGCCGCACAACCACAACGCTCGCGCCGAGCCCGAGGTTCCTTCGTGGCGATTGAAGACGAAATGGACGTCCACTTTGTTCGCGCTGCGGTGCGCGCGTACCAGATCCTCGCGCGGATCGGGCGTGTTTATGTTGCTGAAGAAATGCCGCCCCTGGACATAGATGATGTCACCACTGGTGATCAAGGCGGGTAGGGTGCCGCGGTCGAGGTCATCGGAAATGTTCCGCGGCACGGTGTGCTCCAGCACGCAGGACAACATCTGGACCATGTACTGGTACAAGTGGTGAGCGGATCTGGCGTTATAGGGGGAGCGCCCACGTTCATCCAGTTCAACGACGCCGATGGCGGCACAGAGCCCGTGCTGGCGAGCTTCTGCAAAGCCGGGTAGGCGCTGCAGATCAACCCCGCTGGCCCTCGCCAGCTCGAACAGCCGCAGGTGGTTGAAGTACCACCAGTGGCATGCCTGCACCTGCGTCGATTGATGGATAGCGAGCCGGTCCATCTGAGCAACTTGACGCTCCCACGCCAGCTTCGCGGCGAGTAATCGCTCTACCGACAGTGTCACCTCCAAGCCGCGCTGGTTGTGAGCTTCGCCATGATGCAGCGTACACAGCACGGCGAGATTGGCCGGCGCGTGATCGCGACTCTTGGCCCAGGGTTGGATGTGGTGAACCACCACTGGCCGGGTCGCCTCGCGACACACACAGCACAGCCAACGGCTGGCGAACAGCACTTGGAGCAAGGCCTCTGATGGGATCGGCGGCCGATTCCCCATGTACAGGCGGGCAATGGTCGGCTGATCGATGCTGAGCGCCTCAAGCGCGGCCACATCGCATTGCTGCAGCTTGCTCAGTGTCCAGCCTGCCAGCCGTAGGGCTTGGGCGAGGCGGGTGTCCATGCCCCTGGCCAGCAGTGCCAGTTCGGTTGGGTTCTTGGTCACTCCGGTGCTCTCTCACGCCGACGATGCGGTGGCTTGTCAGTGCGGGCTGCCATGTCAATCCACCAGGATGCTTGGGCTGCCACGACCTCTGGCAATGTCGCTCTGCACGTACTCGTCATCGCTTTCCCGACGGGTAAGTATGCCGAATTCGTACAACTGCTCAGTGCGACCATTGAGCTCACCCACTACCTCGCCACGGGCGCCCGCGGGAAGGAGTTTCAGCTGGCTTCGCAGCTTCTCGAGTTTCTCCAACTGCACGCGTTTAATGTCCGACTGCTCCATTGATGCCTCCGAGGCTGGTTGAAAGAAGTCTAGATTACGGCAGAAACAGGCTGACTAGACGAAAGCGAGCCTGTCCGAATGCGCTTGCGGTTCGTCCAGGTAGAGCGGCCCGCGCCCCTACGTCGCCTTTGCAGTCTCCTTTCCATTCGCGTCATCGGGTGGACCGGACTCATCAGAACTGCGTTCATCGAACTGCGCGGCCATGGGCAGCAACTGACTGGCACGGCTCCCCAGGAGTGAACCGGCTTGGAAGTAGCCCATCACGGTGCCGACGCTACGGTGCTCGGTCATCGCCATCACCTCACCCAGCGGTACCCCCTGACGACCAGCTTCGGTAACAAATCCCGAGCGCAGGCTGTGCGCGGCCCAATCGCCTTCAAGCCCTGCCAGCTGTGCACGACGTTTGACGATACGCGCCACCTGATCGCCGGATAAGCCTGCTGTGCCGACCCTACCGCCTTTGTACAAGCGGCGAAACAACGGGCCCTCGCAGCCCGGTGCTACAGCGAGCCAGGCGTTCAGCGCCTGAGCCGCCGGTCCCTGCAGCGGCTTTTCCCGCCGCACGCCGCTACTATCGGTTTTGGTTGCCCCAAGTGCATATAGCCAGGTGTCGGCGTCCAGACGGCGAAGGTCTTCGATCTGCAAACCCACGATTTCCGAGCGGCGCCGGCCACCGCCGCTCCAGGCCAGCAATAGCAGGGCGCGATCGCGCGTACCACGCACGCCGTCAGTGCAGGTGGCAAGCATCGCCTGCAGCGGCTCCAACACCACTGCGGTTTTCTTCCGCACGGATACGCCTTGGCGCGACTGGGCCTTGCGTGCCTCTCGAAGAAGCGTCTTCACCGTAGGAGCCTCACTTGGGTTATCCCAGCTTCGCAGGCGATGCCATTTAGCCAAAACTGCCAAGCGATGGCTAACTGTGCTGAACGAAAGTGGCCCCGGCTTGCCCTTGATCTTGGCTTCCACCAACGCGTCATCGACGGCCGGCGGCAGTAGGTGTGTCCAGTTACCAGCAGTATCGGGCCTGGCCAAGTGGTCGACGATGAATTGCACTGCGACCTCGGGTGGCAACGCGCCGTCGCCGAGCGAGCGGCGATAACGCAACCGTAGCCACGCGGACCAGTAGGTGAGGGCGCTCTGGTAGCTACGCACGGTATTGGCCGCAGTGCCTGCCGCGATGAATGCCTCAGCCGCGGCGCGGGTGCTGTCGGCCAACTCTGTTAGCACCAGCGGCTGGGAGGAGGGCATCTGTACCGGCTCTGTCAATTTCATCTCGCTCAACGCTGCAATAGGTTCGGATAACCTATGCTTATCAGACCCAATATACTGAGTTCGGCAGAAAGATCACATCACTTACCCAGCCAGTCATTCTACCGCAAGGTACGGAACTCGATGGGCAAGACTGGCTCGCTTATCCAGACTAATGGTCTGTTCGGGTTGTTTGTGCCCATAAGGCCGAAAGTGGCCGATTCGAGCATGGTTCGCGTCTGCGCCCCCAAACGTAACAATTGCTCTACGAAGCCGTCGCCGACGACGCCGGTATCCTCCAGCCAAAGCCCGCTCTGGAGGTCCTGGATAGCCAGGTGGTAGTGACGGGCCGCTTCGCCAGTACTGCTGCCGTTGAGTGTCACCGTGAAACGTGGTCCAAGCAGGCCGGACAGACGCTGCTGGACAAGGTCGAGCAACGCAACTGGCACGTCATCGTCGCGCAGCGTGCCGGGGAAGCATGGTGTAAATGGAGGCATGTAGGTTCTGTCCTGCAGTTCAGGTTCGAGTGCCGGCCAGCTTAGGCAAGGTGATTGTCAACTTGGGTTAAGCGAGGGTAAAAGCGGGTAATACCGGGTTACCTGGTTCGTTCAACAGCGGTCACCCAAGGCATCGGTGCGCAATCAGAACGTCTGCCCCAACGAGAACTGGAAGATTTGGGTTTCAGCGTTATCCGGCTTCTTCAGCGGTGCCGCCAGGCTGAAAGTCAGCGGCCCCATCGGACTGTACCAGGTCACACCAACCCCCAGCGAGACGGCCATCTGCGCGAGGTCGACGCTGCCGCAGCCCTGGGTGGTCGACAGGTAGCAGGTGTCGGCATAGACATTGCCCGCATCGACGAACAAAGAACTGCGCAGCTGGCTCTGGTTCTTGACGAAGGGCAGCGGGAATATGTACTCGGCGCCACCGGTGACTAGGATGTTGCCGCCCAGCACGTCGGTATCGCGGTCGGAATAATAGGCTTGCCCGGCGCTGGCATAGGTACCCGTGGCCGGCGTGCTGCGCGGGCCGAGGGTGCCGTCCTTGAAGCCGCGCACCGATCCCTGGCCACCGGCGGTATAGCTCTCGTAGAAAGGCAGGCCGTCGGTCGACCCGTAGCCGTTGCCGTAGCCGAGGTTGGTGTGCAGCCGCAGGGTGGTGCTGTTGCTGACCGGCAGGAAGACTTGGCCGCTGTAGTCGAGTTTGTAGAACGACAGGTCGCTCCCCGGCGTGGTGGCCATCAGGGTCAGGCTTTGCGCGTGACCGCGGGTTGCCAGCACGCCCTTGTTCAACGTCGATTCCGACCAGCCGATCGAGGCCTTCAGGTTGTTGAAGCTTTTACCTTCACGCTGGATAAAGTCATAGATCTCGTCGGCACTGTAGGTTCCCGGGTTGATGTCGTCGTGCTGCAGGGTCAGGCCGTAGGTGAGGCGCGAGGTCTCGTTGATCGGATAGCCGAAGTTGACGCCCGCGCCATAGCTGTTGATGGCGTAGTAGGACACGCCGTCATCGTAATAGTCGCTGTAGTCGGTGCTGCTGTAGAACAGGTTGTAACCCAGGCTGACACCGTCTTCGGTGAAGTAGGGGTTGGTGAAGCCAAAATTGTACTTGGTCTGGTATTCCGAACGGGTCAGGCCGATCGACACTTTGTTACCGGTACCGAGGAAGTTGCTCTGGCTGATCGAGCCACCGAGGATCAGGCCGGCGCTCTGGGCGAAACCGACGCTGGCGGTAATCGAGCCGGAGGCTTGCTCCTCGACGCTGTAGTTGACGTCGACCTGGTCGTCGGTGCCCGGCACCGCCGGGGTCTCGACGTTGATTTCCTTGAAGAAGCCCAGGCGCTCGAGACGGGTCTTGGACTGGTCGATCAGGTAGGTCGACGCCCAGCCACCTTCCATCTGGCGCATTTCACGGCGCAGCACTTCGTCTTCGGTCTTGGTGTTGCCACGGTAGTTGATGCGGTTGACGTAGGCACGCTTGCCCGGGTCGACCACGAACATGATATCGACCGTGTGGTCCTGGTCGTTCGGCTGTGGCACGCCGTTGACGTTGGCGAAGGTGTAGCCTTCGTTGCCCAGGCGACGGGTGATCAGCTCGGAGGTAGTGGTCATCACCTTGCGCGAGAACACCTGGCCCGGCTGCACCAGCAGCAGCGACTTGACCTGGTCTTCCGGCACTTTCAGGTCGCCGGACAGCTTCACGTCGCGAACAGTGTACTTTTCACCTTCGTTGACGTTGACGGTGATGTAGACGTGCTTCTTGTCCGGGGTGATCGAGACCTGGGTGGAAGCGATGTCCATGTTGATGTAGCCGCGGTCCAGGTAGTAGGAACGCAGGCGCTCCAGGTCACCGGAGAGCTTTTCGCGGGCGTACTTGTCGTCGTTCTTGAAGAACGACAGCCAGTTGGTGGTCTTGAGCTCGAACAGCTGCTGCAGCTCTTCATCGCTGAACACGGTGTTGCCAACGATGTTGATGTGCTGGATGGCGGCGACGGTGCCTTCGTTGATCTTGATCTTCAAGGCAACGCGGTTACGCGGCTGCGGCACGACTTCGGCGTCGACCTCGGCCGAGTAGCGGCCCTGGGCCACGTACTGGCGCTGCAGCTCGTTGCGCACGCCCTCGAGGGTGGCGCGCTGGAAGATCTCGCCCTCGGCCAGGCCCGATTGCTTCAGGCCCTTCATCAGGTCTTCGGTGCTGATCGCCTTGTTGCCTTCGATTTCGATGCTCGATACCGACGGGCGCTCGACCACGTTGATGATCAGGACATTACCATCGCGGTTCAGCTGGATGTCCTGGAAGAAGCCGGTCTTGAACAGGGAACGGGTCGATTCCACCAAGCGGCGGTCATCGGCCTGGTCGCCGACATTGAGCGGCAAGGCGCCGAACACGCTGCCGGCGGAAACCCGCTGCAGGCCGTTGATGCGAATGTCGGCGATCCGGAATGGTGAGGCCTGGGCCAGCGTGGCTTTGAGCAACAAGATGGAGAGCAACAGGCGCGGGTAGTTCATCAAGGGTTCCAGACAAGCGGATTCAAGGGGGCAAGCGCGGGCAACCCGCATGCTGCGGGCGATGAGGATACGGGCGGGCTGTGTTTGGCGCGGTTAGGCGAGGGTAAAGATGTGTAAAGTCCGAGCGGATGGCGGTGACAGTGCTTGCCAGCGAGGCGATCATTAGCATCCCTGCAATTGCGATAACTGCCCTGATGATCCCCGTGCTGCTGGTCGACGACGACCGCGAACTCACCGAGATGCTGTCTTTGTACCTGGCCCGCGAAGGTTTCCAGGCCACCGCCGTGGACACTGGCGAGGTGGGCGAGGTCCAAGCTTTGTCCGGCGACTACCAGGTGATAGTGCTGGATGTGATGCTGCCTGGCATTTCCGGCATCGAGGTGTTGCGCCGGGTGCGGGCGCGCAGCCAGGTACCGGTGCTGTTGCTAACCGCCCGTGGCGACAACATCGATCGAATCGCCGGGCTGGAACTGGGGGCCGATGACTACGTGCCCAAGCCCAGTTCCCCTGGCGAATTGGTGGCGCGCCTGCGGGCGATCCTGCGCCGTGTGCAGCCGCAACTGATAGGGGAATGCGTTGCGCCCGAGCAGGTGCGCAGCGGCGCGTTGAAGATGTGGCCCCGCCGTCGCGAAGCACATTGGGGCGCAGCCGCACTTGAGCTGACCGGCTCCGAGTTCAGCCTGCTCGAGGTGCTGGCACGGCAGGCCGGCCAGTTGGTCAGCAAGCAGGACCTGTCGCTCAATGCCCTGGGGCGGCCGCTGACCCGGTACGACCGGCGCATCGATGTGCACATCAGTAGCATCCGGCAGAAGCTCGGGCCACGCCTCGATGGCAGCAGCTGGATCCAGAGCGTGCGGGGCATGGGTTATATGCTGATCGTCGAATGATGCGCCGGCGCCTGTTCTGCAAGCTGTTCCTGGCCTTCTGGCTGGCCAACACCCTGACCTTTCTGGTGGGCGCGGGCGCCTTCATGCTCAACGACCTGCGCGGTGATACCCCGGCGCTGCGCTCGCTGCTGGCCAACGAAATGCAGCTGCTACAGCGCTACGGTGAGCAGGCGGGCCGGCAGGTGCTGGCGGTATCGCCGCAGCCGCCGGATGTGCAGGTGGGCCTATACGATGGCCATGGCCGGTTGCTGGGTGGCCATGCTGTACCGGTAGCCCGCTTCGAACAGGCGCTGAGCGACCGCGACGGTCGCCCCCTGGTGTTGCGTGCCTCGGTGGCTACGACCATCGGCGAGCCGTCGCGCCCGCGCGGCATGGGCCCGCTGTTGACCGGTACACTGCTGAGTGCGCTGTTCGCCTTCCTGTGCAGCCTGTACCTGACCCGGCCGCTGGCCTGGTTGCGCGAAGCCATGGGCCAGGTCGCCCAGGGCCGTTTCGATGTGCGGGTCAAGCCACGGCTGGGCAAGCGTCGTGACGAAATCGTCGAGTTGGCCGAAGACTGCGACCGCATGGCCGGGCAGCTCGAGGCGCTGGTGCAGGCGCAGCAGAACCTGCTGCATGACATATCCCACGAACTGCGCTCGCCGTTGGCCCGCATGCATGTCGCCATCGGCCTGATGCGACAGCAACCGGACCGCCACGACATGCTGGAGCGGGTGGAGCGCGAGTCGCGACGCATGGATGACCTGATCGAACAATTGTTGACCCTGGCCCGCGCCCAGTCCAGGCAGGGAGATGTCGATTTCGTCACGTTCGATGTGGTCGAGCTGTTGGCGCAGATTGTCGAAGACGCCCGTTTTGAAGCCGGGATGAAATGCTGCGAGGTGGCCTTTCACGGCGAGGGCAGATTTGTCACCCGGGGGCATGAAGAGCTGCTGTACCGGGCGTTCGAGAACATCATCCGTAACGCGGTGCGCTACACCGCGGCGGGCACCGAAGTGCTGGTGAAGGCCGCGCTGGCACCAGGCGGGCAATGCTTGCAGGTGAGCGTCAGCGACCATGGCCCGGGCGTCGAGCCGAAGCGACTGCAGCGTATCTTCGAGCCATTTGACCGTGGTACCGATAGCAACGGTGACGGCTTTGGCCTGGGCCTGGCGATTGCCCAGCGGGCCGTTGCGCTGCATGGCGGCAGCATCACAGCACTGGCTGCGGCGAGCGGCGGGTTACGAGTGCACATCCAACTACCGCAAGCCAGTGCTACCTGAAGCCGATTACCGCCTGTGAGGAGAAATGGCCCGCAAGCGAACCATTTTCAACAGCGAGCTGCGGGTGCTTCTGTCGTGCCGGCTGGTGTCAGCTGGACGGAGGAGCCGCCTGCCATTCGCCGCCGAGCGACTTGTACAAGGTCACTCTGTTGGTCTGCTCGGTCAGTTTCAAACCGATCAGCGATTGCTGCGCCGTATACAGAGAACGCTGCGCGTCGAGAACGTCGAGGAAACTCTCCGAGCCCTGCTTGTACAGGGCCAGCGCGAGTTTGTACGCAGTATCGGTGGCTTCAGTCTGGCTGCGTTGTGCATCGAGCCTTTCAGTGATATGGGCCCGAACTGACAGGGCGTCTGCCACCTCGCTGAACGCGGTCTGTATCGTTTTCTCATAGGTTGCCACTTCGATCTGGCTGCTGACCTTCGCAGCATCCAGACTGGCGCGATTGCTGCCTGCATTGAAGATTGGCAGGTTGATCGAAGGGGCAAAGCTCCAGGCACCGCTGCCGCCTTTGAACAGGCCGCCCAGCTCGCTGCTGGCACTGCCCCCGCTGGCAGTCAGGGTGATGCTTGGAAAGAACGCAGCGCGCGCCGCGCCGACATCCGCGTTGGCGGCCTTGAGCGTGTGCTCGGCGGCGAGCACGTCTGGCCGGCGTTGCAGCAGGGCCGACGGCAAGCCTGCGGGCACGCTGACCAACAGCGTGCTATCCAGCGGGTTGTCGCCAGGCAGCAGCTTGTCGTCCAGGCGCTGGCCGACCAACAGTTCCAAAGCATTGCGGTCTTGCTCGACCTGGCTGGCGTAGTTGGCTGCGTCGGCGCGGGCCGACTCGACCGTGCTGCGCGCCTGGGCCAGGCTGACCCCCGACTCGCCGCCAAGGCTGTGGCTCTGCTGTACCAAGGCGTAGGTCTTCTGCTGGCTGGTGAAGGTGTCGTTGGCCAGTTTCAGCAATTGCTGATCCGCAGCCAGAGTCATCCAGGCCGTGGCCACCTCGGCCACCAAGCTGAGCTGCGTGCTGCGGCGCGTCTGATCCAGCGAAAGGTACTGCTCCAGGGCAGCGTCCTTTAGATTTCGCAAACGACCGAACAGGTCCAGCTCGTAGCTGCTGATGCCCAGACCGGCGCTGTACTGGCTGCTGATCGCCGTAGTGCCGTTGGACAGGGCCCGCTCACGGGCGCCATCGGCAGTGGCAGACACCGCCGGGAACAGCTCGGCGCGCTGGATGCGGTACTGTGCACGTTGGTACTCGACGTTCAGCGCCGCCACCCGCAGGTCACGGTTGTTGTCCAGGGCCTGGGCGACGGTGTCGCGCAGGCGGGTGTCGATGAACAACGATTGCCAGCCGATGTCGGCAGGGGTGGCGCTGTTGATTGTGGTGGTCGGCCATTGCGCGGCCACCGGTGCCCCGGGGCGTTGGTAATCAGGGGCCAGGTTGACGCAGCCGGACAGGGCCAGTGCCAGCAACAGAGGGGACAGACGCATCAGGCTTCTCCTGCAACAGTATCGACAGTGTTGGCGCGTCGGTCGGCCAAGCGCTGCACCAGAACGTAAAACAACGGGATGAAGAACAGGCCGAGCAGGGTCGCGGTGAGCATCCCTCCGAGGACACCGGTGCCAATGGCCTGACGCCCACCGGCGCCTGCGCCGCTGCTCAGGGCCAGCGGCAGCACGCCGAGGATGAACGCCAGCGAGGTCATCAGCACTGGACGCAGGCGGATGCGCACTGCCTCCAGGGTGGCTGTGAGCAGATCCTGGCCGCGCTCGTAACCTTCCTTGGCGAACTCGACAATGAGGATCGCGTTCTTCGCCGCCAGGCCCACCGTGGTCAGCAGGCCGACCTGGAAGTACACGTCGTTGGCCAGCCCGCGCAGCCCGGTCAGCAGCAGCGCACCCAGGATGCCCACCGGCACCACCAGCATGACCGCGAACGGCACCGACCAGCTTTCGTACAGGGCTGCCAGGCACAGGAACACGAACAGGATCGAGATGGCGTAGAGCAGCGGGGCCTGGTTGCCGGCCAGACGCTCCTGGTACGACTGCCCGGTCCAGGCGTAGCCTATGCCGTCCGGCAACTGCGCCATGATCTGTTCAACCGCTGTCATGGCGTCACCGGAGCTGACACCGCTGGCGGGCTCGCCAACCAGCTCATAGGCGCCGAAACCGTTGTAGCGCTCCAGCAAAGGCGAGGCGGTACTCCACGAAGTGCTGGTGAAGGCCGATAGCGGCACCATTGCATCGCTGTCGTTACGGACATACCAGGCCCCGATGTCCTCATCGAGCATGCGGCTGTTTGCCTCGCCTTGCAGGTAAACCTTCTTTACCCGGCCGGCGTCGATGAAATCGTTGACGTAGCTGCCTCCCATCACCGTGCTCAGCGTGTCGTTGATATCACTGGCGGCAACCCCCATGGCGCCGGCCTTGCGATCGTCGATGGCGACGTTCAGCTGCGGCGTATCCTCCAGGCCTTGGGCACGCACGTTGGCCAGCCGGGGGTCCTTGGCCGCCAGTGCGATGAACTGGTTGCGCGCCTTGAGCAGCTCGGCGTGGCCAAGGCCGCCAAGGTCCTGCAGTTCCACGTCGAAGCCGGAACTCTGCCCCAGGCCCTGGATGGCCGGCGGAGCGATGACGAATACGTTGGCGTCAAGGATCTTCGACAGCGCCATGTTGGCGCGCCGCGCCACGGCGGCGGCGCTATGCTCCTCACCCGGGCGTTCACTCCAATCCTTCAGTTTGATGAAGCCACGCCCGGCATTCTGGGCGTTACCGCCGTTGCCCAGGCCTCGTACGACAAGCATCGATGCCACTTCAGGTTGACGCAGCATGTAGTCCTGGACCTGACGGCTGACCGCTTGCAGGCGCTCGTCGGTGCCGCCGACCGGCAGGGTCATTTGCATCATCAGCATGCCTTGGTCTTCCTCAGGCAGGAACGCCGTGGGCAGTTTCTCGAACATCAGCGCCACGCCGCCGAGCAGCAAGGCGTACACCAGCAGCCCGCGCAGCGGCCGCGCCAGCACCTTGGCGACGCCGCCTTGGTAGCGTTGCGAAGTGCGCTCAAAGCTGCGGTTGAACCAGCCGAAGAAGCCACGTTGCGTTTCGCCGTGCGCTGTAATCGGTTTGAGTAGGGTGGCGCACAGGGCCGGGGTCAGGGTCATGGCCACCAGCACCGACAGCGTCATGGCCGCTACCAGGGTGACCGAGAACTGCCGGTAAATCACACCGGTGGACCCGCCGAAGAACGCCATGGGGATGAATACCGCAGACAGCACCACGGCGATGCCGACCAGCGCGCCGCTGATCTCGCCCATCGACTGGCGCGTCGCCTCGCGCGGTGGCAGGCCTTTTTCGGCCATGATGCGCTCGACGTTCTCGACCACCACGATGGCGTCGTCCACCAACAAGCCGATGGCCAACACCATGCCGAACATGGTCAGGGTGTTGATCGAATAGCCAAGCATCGCCAGCACGCCGAAGGTACCGAGCAACACCACCGGTACGGCGATGGCCGGGATCAAGGTGGCGCGCAGGTTCTGCATGAACAGGTACATGATCAGCACCACCAGGGCAATGGCTTCGAACAGTGTCTTGACCACTTCCTCGATGGAGATCTTCACGAACGGCGCAGTGTTGTAGGCCACCTCGGTACGCAGTTGCAGCTTGCTGGGGAAGAATTGCTGCAACTCGGCAAGCTTGGCCTGCACCGCCTCGGCCACGTCCAGGGCATTGGCTCCGGTGGCCAGGCTGACCGCCAGGCCGCCGGAAGGCTGACCGTTGTGTTCGGCGATCACATCGTAGCTTTCGCTGCCGAGCTCTACCCGCGCGACATCGGCCAGGGTCACCACGGCGCCTGTGCTGTTGTACTTGAGCACCAGCTCACGAAACTGCGCGACGGTCTGCAGCTTGCTGCGCGCATTGATCGTGGCGTTGAGCTGCTGCCCGGCGCGGGCAGGCAGGGCGCCCAATTGGCCGGCCGAAGTATCGACGTTCTGCGCTTCCAGCGCGCTGCTGACATCTGAGGGCATCAACGCGTACTGCTTGAGCTTGTCCGGGTCGAGCCAGATGCGCATGGCGTAGCTTGAGCCCAGGGTGGTCACCTCACCGACACCGCTGACCCGGCTTATCTGGTCATACAATGTGCTGGATATGAAGTCGCTGATATCGGTTGCGTGGACCTTCGGGTTGTCCGAGACCAAGGAAACGATGATCAGGAAGTCGCTCGCCGAGTTGTGAATTTCAATACCTTGCTGCTGAACCGATTGCGGCAGGCGCGCCTTGGCTTGCTCCAGCTTGGTTTGCACCTGCATCTGCGCTGTATTGACGTCGGTGCCGGCTTCGAAGGTAAGGGTTATCTTTGCGCTGCCTGCCGAACTGCTGGTGGCGGACATGTAGGTTAGCCCGTCAAGGCCAGTCATCTGCTGCTCGATGACCTGGGTCACCGAGTCCTCCATGGTCTTGGCTGAAGCGCCGGTGTAGGTGGCGCTCAGGCTGATCTGCGGCGGGGCGATGTTGGGGTACTGTGCCAGCGGCAGCTTGAAGATGGCCAGGCCGCCGGCGAGCATCACCAGTATCGCGATGACCCAGGCGAAAATCGGCCGGTCGATGAAGAAACGTGCCATGTCATAGGCCTCAGTGGCTGTCGTTGTTGGCGGTGAGGGCGTTGTCCTGGCTTTGGGCCAGGATCTGCACCTGCTGACCGACGCGGACCTTTTGCAGGCCCTGGACGATCACCTTGTCGCCTGCGGCCAGGCCGTGGCTGACCCACCAGCGGTTGCCCACCGCACGGGCCAGGGTCAGCTCCCGCTGCTGGACCTTCCCGTCGACCACTACCAGGGCGGTGGCGTCGCCACGCTCGTCGCGGCTCACGGCCTGTTGCGGCACCAGGATGGCATCGTTCTGCACGCCTTCCTGCAATCTGGCTTTGAGGTACATGCCGGGCATCAGCAGGCCGTCAGGGTTGGGCACCACGGCGCGGAAGGTGACGCTGCCGGTGCTTTCGTCGACGCTGACACCGTTGAAGGTCAGCGTGCCGGCATGGGCGTAGGTGCTGCCGTCTTCCAGCTCCAGGCTGATGCGCGTGGCATCCGCCTGTTCACTCCTGGCCAGCTTGCCTTCGGCCAGTTCGCGCTTGAAGCGCAGCAGCGTGTTGCTCGGCTGGGTGAAGTCTACGTAGATCGGGTCAAGTTGCTGCACGGTGGTCAGCGCCGTGGTCTGCTCGGCAGTCACCAGCGCGCCCGGGGTCACCGTGGAGGTTGCAGTGCGGCCGTCGATGGGCGCGGTGATGCGCGTGTAGTCGAGGTTTATCTGCGCGGTGTGCTGGGCAGCCAGAGCCGATTGCAGGCTGGCGCGGGCTTCGAGCAGCGCAGCCTGGGCACTCTCGTTGCTTTCGGCGCTGATGGCATCGATGTTCACCAGTTGCGCGTCGCGTTTGGCCTTGAGCTCGGCAGCCTTGAGCGTGGCGCGGGCCGAGCTGACGCTCGCCTGGGCCTGGGCCAGGGCGGCCTGGTAGGTCTGCGGGTCGATCTGGTACAGCGCCTGGCCGGCCTTGACCGTGTCGCCTTCGTTGAACAGGCGTTTCTGGATGATGCCGCCCACCTGTGGGCGGATCTCGGCGACCAGGTGCGCGGTGGCGCGGCCGGGCAGGGTGGTGGTCAGTGTCTGGGCGGCAGTGGTCACCTCATAGACCGCCACGTCCTGAACGGGTGGTTGTGCGGTGGCTGTCTCTGCCTCACGGCAGCCGCCGAACACCAGCAGGCCGGCACCGAGCAGCAGAGCGCGAGCCAGGGGCGAACGGGCGAACATCAAGGAGTGGAATAAAGTAGGCATCGCGGGCTCCGAGCCATTGATTTCGATGGCCCAAGCATGCTCGGCAATTGTGCAGCCAATGTGCAGAAAGTGTGGAGGTTAGGCCTGCGTGCCTTGCACCCCCTTGGCTTGCGCGTTTCAATAGCGGCTATCCAATGTGCCGGCGGTGCCATGAAAGTCAGCCTTTCGCGCAAGTTTTTCCTAGCCATGCTCGCAGTCTGCGCCTTCGCCGTGCTGGGCATGGTATTCGCGGCCTATATCAGCCTTAAATACGGCTTTCTCGGCTACCTCAACCAGCAGGCAGAGGAGCGCATGGAGCGCATCGTGCCGCGTGTTGAGCAGGCCTATGCGCGTTACGGCAACTGGGACTTCATCCGTCGGGACAAGGACCAGTGGTTCGAGCTGCTGCGCCCGGACGATGCTCAGCCGGACAAGACCTTCGACCCCAGCCTGCTGACCGTCTCGGACCTGACCGGGGCCTTCGTACGCTTTGCGCTGCTCGATGCCGAGCGGCGGCCGATCATCGGCTACCAGGCGGCCCGCAACGACATGCTGCTGCGTCCAATCCACCATCAGGGGCAGGTGGTCGGCTGGATGGCCCTGGCACCTCTGCAATCGGTCACCAGTGTCGGTGACCGGCGCTTCCAGCTCAACCAACTGCGTTCGAGCCTGTTGATCGGACTGGCCTGCTTGTTGGCCACGGGTGTGATCGCCTGGTGGCTGAGCCGTGCGCTGCTGCGACCGATTCGTGAAGTGGCCAGTGCCACCCATCGCCTGGCAGCCGGGGACTATGCCATTCAGCTGCCGGTGCGCTCGGCCGACGAGGCGGGTCAACTGGCCGGCGACTTCAATCGCATGGCCGCTACCTTGGCCAGCAATGAGCGCCTGCGTCGCGATTTCATGGCGGATATTTCCCACGAACTGCGCACGCCGCTGTCGGTGATGAGGGCGGAGCTCGAAGCCATGGAAGACGGGATTCGCCCGCTCGATGGTAATGCCTTGCGTTCTCTGCAAGGTGAGGTGGCGGCACTCAGCAAGCTGGTCGATGATCTGTTCGACCTGTCGTTGGCCGAAGTGGGTGGTCCGACTTATCGCCGCGAGCGTATCGACCTGTGCGTGCTGCTGCCAGTGGTAGCCGAAGCGTTCAAGGCCGGTTTTGCCGAGCGCAGCCTGGCTCTTGTCCTGGAATTGCCAGAGCAGCCGCTATGGGTGGATGGCGATGAAGCGCGTTTTGGGCAGTTGCTGCACAATCTGTTGGAAAACAGCCGGCGCTACACCGATGCTGGTGGCTGCACGGTGCTGCGCGCTTTTCAGGAAGGCGGGCAGGTGCTGGTGCAATGTGAAGACACCGCACCTGGCGTCGACAGCGCGTCACTGTCACGCTTGTTCGAGCGCTTCTATCGCGCCGAGCGCTCGCGTAACCGTGCCAGTGGCGGCACCGGCCTGGGCTTGGCGATCTGCCGTGGCATTGCCGAAGTTCACGGCGGCAAGCTGACGGCCGAGGCTTCGGCCATGGGTGGATTGCTAATGACCCTTACACTCCCCGTTGCTGGAGACCAGGCATGAGCCAGATATTGTTGGTTGAAGATGAGCCCAAGCTTGCCGCGCTGGTCGGGGATTACTTGCGCGCTGGCGGCTACCTTGTCGACCACCTGGCTGAGGGCCTTGCGGTCATCTCGGCGATTCGCCAGGGGCAGTACGACCTGATCCTGCTCGACCTGATGTTGCCGGGGCGCGATGGCCTGGACATCTGTCGGGAGTTGCGCGGGTTCAGCCAGATGCCGCTGATCATGATGACGGCCAGGGTCGATGAGATCGATCGCTTGCTGGGCCTGGAGCTAGGGGCCGATGACTACATCTGCAAACCGTTTTCGCCACGCGAACTGGTCGCCCGTGTCAAGGCGGTGTTGCGCCGTAGTGTGCAGCAGTCACCGAACCAGGGCCTGGAGCTCGACGCTCGATCATTCGTGGCTCGCTACAAGGGTGTTGCGCTGGACCTGACGCCGGTGG
Source organism: Pseudomonas sp. Marseille-Q3773 (assembly GCF_916618955.1). NCBI lineage: Bacteria > Pseudomonadati > Pseudomonadota > Gammaproteobacteria > Pseudomonadales > Pseudomonadaceae > Pseudomonas > Pseudomonas sp. Marseille-Q3773. The sequence goes on along the minus strand of NZ_OU745390.1, from coordinate 1,662,759 downwards.
AGTTTCGCATGCTCGCTGCACTGGCGGCCCGCCCGGGCCAGGTCCTGTCACGTGATCAATTGATGAATCATATCTACCAGGACCATCGTGTGGTCGCAGACCGGACCGTGGATAGTCACGTGAAGAACCTGCGGCGCAAACTTTCAGGGGTCATGCCCGGTCACGACCCGCTGAGGTCTGTATACGGGGTGGGTTACAGTCTGGAGCTGGACTAGAGTTGGGCATCACCCGTACCGCTGGTCCAGCCGTGCGCAGGATGTTGGGCTCGACCGATATTCCTTCAAAGGCAAGCCTGCAAGCAGGCTCGGCCAACAGCCTTAGCTGGCAGATTGGCCCATGTGCCCGCTGCGCTGGTTTTCCCAGTGCGCGATCACCAGCGGCGCCAGTGCATTTCCCAGCACGTTCAAGGCGGTAGTCGGCATTTCCATCAGGCGATATACCCCTGCAATGAACGCGATGCCTTCCAGCGGCAGACCAGCACTCGCCAAGGTCGCGGAGAGGATGACGAACATGAAGCCTGGTACCCCAGCCGCGCCTTTCGAGGTCAGAACCATGGTCACCACCAGCAATGCCTGGTCGGACAGCGAGAGTTCAATACCGTAGAGTTGCGCCACGAACAACGTGCCGATGCCGAGGAACAGCGATGCGCCGTCGAGGTTGAACGAGTAGCCAACCGGTACCACGAAGCTGACCAGCGAAGGCGGTGCGCCATAGCTTTCGAGCTTTTTCATCAGTTGCGGCATTACAGCGGCCGAGCTGGCACTGGAGAACGCCAGCAGCAATTCGTCGCGGATGTGCCGCATCAGGCCGAACAGATTGATACCGGCAAATCGGGCGATACTGCCAAGCACGATCAGGGTAAACAGTACGATGGCCACATAACTGACCAATATCAGCTTGCCCAAGGGCAGCAGCGAGCTGAACCCGAAGTTGGCTACCGTGACCGCAATCATGCCGAACACGCCGATAGGCGAGTACGCCATGATCATCGAAGTGACCCGGAACATGGCATCCGATATCGCCCGCATTACCGCAAGCAGCGGCGCCTTGCGCGTTTCGGGCAGGTGCCCGACGCCCAAGCCGAACATCACTGCGAAGAACAGCACCGACAAGAGGTTGCCCTGTGCCATGGCGTTGACTATATTGTCAGGAATGATGCCGACAATGATCTGCCCCAGTGTATGGCTGCCTGAGCCGCTACCTGGCAGGTTGACCGTGCCGGCCTTAAGGCTGGCCAGATCAGTACCGGCACCCGGCTGCAACACATTGCCGATGACCAGTCCGACGACGATGGCAGTGGTGGTGACTGCGAAGAAATACAACAGGCTGCGAACGCCAATGCGCCCCAGCGCCTGACCGTCACCGTGCCCGGCGATACCGACCACCATGCAGGCGAAGACGATGGGGACCACGATCATTTTCATGAGTTTGATGAAGATGTCACCAGCCGGTTGCAGGATGTTGTCCACCATCCAGGGGCGCATCGATGGGTATTCGTTCAGCAAAGCGCCAAGGGTAATACCTAGGAGCAGACCGATTAGGATTTGCCAGACCAGAGGGATACGGGGTTTGTACATGGATGCCTCGATGTCAGGGTTATTGTTGTAGGCAGTTCGGTACAGGGCCTTCCGTTGCCCTTGCCACAGGCATTTCAGCGCAGGCGGTCAACCGCTCTTTTCAAGCGCGCGCAACCTTCGTCGATGGTCTCCAGGCCACTGGCGAACGAGAGGCGAATATAGGGGGACATGCCATAGGCCGACCCTGCGACCACGGCCACGCCGGTTTCGCTGAGTAAATAAGCAACCAAGTCGCTGTCGCTGGCGAGCGTTTCACCCGCTGGTGTGTGCTTGCCCAACAGCGCGGCAACATTGGCAAACACATAAAAGGCACCTTGCGGCGGCGTACAGCGCAGCCCCGGGACATCGGCGAGGTGCTCAAGCATGCGGGCCCGGCGGGTGCTGTAGAGAGCACGCATGTCCGCAATGGGACGTTGTTCACCGCTGAAGGCCGCGACGGCTGCAGCCTGACTGATCGAGGCAGGACATGTGGTCGTCTGCGAAATCAGCTTGGCGATGGCGGTCACCAGGAATGCGGGACCTGCACCGAACCCCAGGCGCCAGCCGGTCATGGCGTAGCCTTTGGAGGCACCGTTTACGATCAGGGTACGGGTTTTGAGGTCGGGGGCGACATTGACGATCGACAGGTGGCGCGCGCTATCGAACACGAAGTGCTCGTAGATCTCGTCAGACATCACCAGAACTTGAGGGTGGCGGCGCAGTACATCTGCCAGCTTCAGCAGTTCTGCCTCGTTGTATACCGCGCCACTGGGGTTGTTTGGGCTGTTGAGTATCACCCATTTGGTACGCGCAGTGATGGCTTGTTCCAGCGCTTGAGGGGTGAGCTTGAAGCCCAGCGTTTCGTCGCCTGGGATGATTATCGGCGTCGCCTGGTTAAGCACGGCGATATCGGGGTACGACACCCAGTATGGCGTATGCACCACCACTTCATCGCCCGCGTTCAGGGTGGCTGCCAAGGCATGGTAGATGATGTGCTTGCCGCCACTGCCGGCGACAATTTCATCGATGCCGTATTCAAGATCGTTGTCGCGAGCCAGTTTGCTGGAAATTGCTCGGCGCAACGCCAGGGTACCGCTGGTGCCGGTGTAGTGAGTGTCTCCGGCACGCAACGCGGCAATGGCGGCCTCGACAATGTGCTCGGGGGTGTCCAGGTCAGGCTCACCAACAGTGAAGTTGACGATATCGCGACCCTCGGCACGCAACCTGGCTACCAAGGCATTGGCGGCGATGCTGGGAGAGGGCTGGATGCTGAGCAGGCGCTGGGCCAGGAAGGTGTCGCTCACAAGGCGTCCTCCAGCAAGCCGAACTTCTTCAACGGCGCTTCGATCCACGACTGACGAGGGTTACCCGTGGCAATTTCGGCCATCACCGCAGCTTCGAAGTCGGCATGCCGGGCCGCAGCCGCCATAACCGCCTCGGCGTCAGACTGTGCGAACGCGACCACACCATCTTCATCACCCACCAGCAGATCACCCGGGTTGACGATCATGCCGCCGATCGAGACCGGCACATTGATCTCTCCGGGGCCCGTCTTGTAGGGCCCGCGATGTACTACACCCCTGGCGTAGCATGGGGTATCGACGAATGCGGCAACATCGCGAATCGCCCCATCAATCACGAAGCCGACGCAGCCGCGCTGCAGTGCATACAGCTTGATCAGTTCGCCGATGGCAGCGTTGCTGGTGTCGCCTTGCGCGTCAACCACCAGCACATGGCCCGGTTGCAGCATGGTCAAGGCCTTGTAAATGTAGAGGTTGTCGCCGGGGCGGCTTTTTACCGTTAGGGCGGTGCCGACCAGTTTGCCGCTGCGGTTGTAGCGGATGAGCCCACGGGCACCGACGTGTCGGCCGAGATTATCGCTGATGTGCGCAGTAACAACTGTACGAAGGGCGTGGACCATATGCGCAGGTGCCGGGGACGGGGTCGGCAAGATGCGAGAGCCGGGCAAGGACATTGTATTCTCCAGTTCGGGATAACTGGAGTCGATGTTAAGAGTGGCGCCATAATACTTTTAGCGATATTTTTCGCTGATAAATTATCACTTTATTTCATGTGACGGCGCTCAATGATTACCTTCAAACAGATGGAAGCGCTTTACTGGATCGCCCGCTGCGGCAGTTTCGAAGCGGCAGCGCTGCGTCTGAACATGTCGCAGTCGGCCATCTCCAAGCGGATTCAGGAACTTGAAGATATTTTCGAAACCCCATTGTTCGACCGCAGCCGACGCACTGCGAAGCTGACCGAAAAGGGCGTGGAGCTGCTTGAACATGTGCGCGAGATGCTGGCGCGGCGTGACGAGCTGCTTGAACGGGTAGGGGCCAGGGACGTGCAGTTGCGTCGATTGCGTTTGGGCGTGACCGAGTTGACGGCGATGACTTGGTTGCCGGCCTTTGTCGAGGCAATCCGTCAGGCATATCCACGACTTCAGATAGAACCTTCGGTCGAGTTGTCGAGCGAACTTCACCGCAAGCTGGAAAGCGACGACCTGGATGTAATCGTGGTGCCGGACGTGTTTCAGGACGCGAGATTCGTCTGCACACCGCTGCAATGTGTCGAGAATGCCTGGATGTGCGGGCCCGAGTTGCTGGATGTCGAAGATGAAGTGGCCTTGGCGGAGCTGGCCGAGTATACGGTCATGACCCAAGGTTCCAGTTCGGGGACGGGGCTTGTTTATGAACGCTGGCTGGCCGAGCAGGGCGTGCACCTGCCTCGGATGATCATCAGCCAGAACCTGCTGGTACAAGTGGGGTTGACCATCTCGGGGCTCGGCATCAGCTACTTGCCACGTCAGTGCCTTTCGCAGCTGGTTGAGCGCGGGGCGCTCAAGGTGATCCGCACCCGGCCGCGGCTACCGCAGATCCGGTATGGAGCGTTGTATCGTACTGACCGCAGTCAGGGGATAAATCCGGCGGTTGCCGAGCTGGCCAGGCAGCAATGTGACTTTTCCAGGCTATTGCTGGCGCTCGATTGAATGAGCAGTGGCCGGCGAACTGCTGCGTCAGCCACGGCGATTAGGTCTGAGCCCGGCAATGACCGGGGTACCGCTTATAGGGTCGGGCAGGAGGACACAGTCGACATCATAAAGAGTGTTCACCAGGGCTCTGGTGATCACCTGGGTGGGACAACCCTCGTCGATCACGCTGCCATTTTTCATCGCTACCACATGGTCTGCGTACCGCGATGCGCTAGAGATATCATGCACGACCATGGCAACTGTTTTTCCTGATGCTGCCAGATTACGGATCAGCTCGAACACCTCCACCTGATGCCCGATATCAAGCGCTGAGGTAGGCTCGTCCAACAGCAGCAGGGGGGTATCCTGAGCAATTGCCATGGCGATCCAGGCGCGTTGGCGCTGCCCGCCAGACATCGAATCCAGTGGCCGATTGGCCAAACCCTGAAGGTCTGCGGCAACCAGCGCCGCTTCTACCACGGCTTGGTCTTTCTGGCTCCATTGTTGAAGCAAACCGACATGAGGTTGGCGACCGAAGCGGATCAACTCTGCCACCGTCAGCCCTTGTGGCGCCGTCGCGTCCTGGGGCAGCAACGCCAGGCGCTTTGCGACTTCCCGAGAGGGTAAGTCGGCAATGATTTTGCCATCGAGAAGTACCGCGCCACCGCTTGGTTTATGCAGGCGGGCCAGCCCGGCCAGCAGGGTCGACTTGCCACACCCGTTCGGACCCACGATAGCGGTAACCTTGGCAGCAGGCAGCCGCAGGTGCAGATTGTGGATGATCGGATGCTTGTCGTGACAAAGGGTCAGCCCCCGGGCCTCGATAGCGGCCTCGGTGTGCAGCGAGAAGCTCATGAGGTGCTCCTGTCAGGTTGTCGAAGGATGATCCACAGCAGATAAGGCGCGCCTACCAGCGCCATGACGATGCCCACAGGTATTTCCATCGGCGCCAGGGCAGTTCTGCCAACCCAGTCGGCTAACAGCGTGAGCAGGGAACCAGACCATGCGGCATTCAGCACCGGAACGCCGCGCCACTTGCTCAGGTAGCGGGCAATCTCTGGCGCCAATAACGAGACCAGCCCAAGCGGGCCGGCGACCGCCACAGCCAAGCCGGTCAACGTAACGCTCAGTGCCAGGATTGCGGTGCGAGTCGTATGCATGCGTACGCCGAGGGTGATGGCAACGCTGTCGGAAAAACGCATTATCGACAGAGCCCGTGTCATCGTCAGCGCCATAGGTAAGCCCACTGCAAGCCCCAGAGCGAGTAGCCACACGGCTTGTGAGGGGCGTGCGTTGAGGCTGCCAATGGTCCAGGGGTAGGCGGCATTGGCGGCATCCATGTCCGCGCGGGCAAGCATGAGGTTGGTAACGGCGCCGAACAGGGCACCGACCCCAAGCCCCACCACGATGAAGCGGTAACCTCGGGCGCCACCTCCGGCAGCAAGCATGAAGGTCAGGGCGGCGGCCGTTGCCGCGCCCGTAAGTGCCAGTGCCGAGGGCGCCAGGCTGGTGGGAACTGCGACTATCGAAGCCACTGCGAAGGCGGTGGCACCGTTGTCCAGGCCCACCATGCCAGGTGTCGCCAGCCGGTTTCGAGCCAGCGTTTGCATGAGACAGCCCGCCGCGCCCAGCGCGGCGCCGCTGAGCAGGCCTGCCAGCAGGCGTGGAAGGCGTAACTCATACAAAAGCAGTTGCTGCAGCGGATCGCCATGTCCTCGCAAGGTTGTCAGGACCTCGCCAGCGCTGATGCCGTTGCCAGCCAGGCAGAACAGCATCGTAGCCAGCACCAGTACCAGCAATAACGAACCGGCACACAGCGCGCGGATATCCCAAAGGAGTGAAAAGCGCCCAACACGAATGAGCCCAAAGCCTGCAGGTTTGCCCATGGTCGTGCTCATTGCTGGAGCACCGGAAGACGCTCCGAACGCACGACAGCGATCAGGATAGGGGCGCCGAGCATCGCGGTCACTACGCCTACCGGCAACTCGTACGGCTGCACCAGCAGCCGTGACAGGATGTCGGCGAGCATCAATACGCAAGGCCCCAGGAGCAGACAGAGTACGAAGCACCGAAGCATGTCGGTGCCGATCAAACGGCGTGCCATGAACGGCACGATCAAACCCAGGAATGCGATAGGGCCTGCGGCGGCGTTGGCTGTTCCGACCAGCAAGGCCACAGCCAACAGCGTCAGCACACGAACGTGCTGTGGATAGTGCCCCAGCCCTTTGGCGACCTTGTCACCCAAAGCCAGTGCAGCGAGCGGGCGCAACAGTGGCAGGGCAACGGCCAGGCCAGCGAGCAAACCCATTACGCTCCACGGCAGCGCTGCTGCGGGGCGTCCGGCGAGACTGCCCACGACCCAGAACCGCACCTCATCAGCGGTACGTTGATCCCATAGCAGGAACAGGCTGCTGAACGCACCCAGCAGACCGGAAAACGCGACGCCGGCCAGAACCAGCCGAACCGGGTCATGGCCGATGTTGTTCAGCCGCGAAACGCCAAGGACAAGCAAGCTGCCGCCTACGGCACCCAGCACGGCGACTCCCAGGTGCAGCCCTGCGGCGGTGGCGCCCAGGTTGATGCTGAGGGTAACAGCAAATGCCGCACCGGCACTGACTCCTAGCAGCCCGGGCTCGGCCAGCGGATTGCGCGTTACCGCCTGCAATAGCAGGCCTGCTACGCCCAGGGCCATTCCGACCAGCACGGCCAGTTCGGTACGGGCTCGTCGCAACACGCCGACGACAAACTGCGCCTCGGGGCCTGCTGCGCCGAACAGTGCCCGCATACTTTCGCCTACGCCGATATCACCTGCGCCGAGCAACAGGCTGCCCAGGCAGAGCAGCAACAATGCCGATGCGATCAGACTGGCGGAAACGATGAACGATGACGTCTGCAGCCTCATCACTTGGCCAAGGCCTTTTCCACATCATCAAGTACTTGCTGCGCCGCCAGGTATCCGGAGCTGCTACTCCAGATCTGACCGTCAACACTGGCCAAGTGGTTTGCCTGGCTAGCCTTGAGACGGGTGAAAGCGGGTTGCTGACGTGCTTCCGCGAGCGCGCGTTGACCATCATTGTTGAGGGTGGCGAGAAAGATCCAGTCCCCGTCGGCCTTGCCCAGGTTCTCCAGGCTCAGCGTATCGGTATGCGGGCGGGCGACCTGCTCCGCTGCCAGAGCGTTGGCCGAAGTGCCCAGCTCTTCGAGCAACTGGCCAGCGAACAGGTGGCTGGACATCATCACAGGACCTTGCGGGTTCCAGCGCAGGACGCTGATGCTGAGCCCCTTTGGCAGGCGGGTACGTAACGTGTCGATCCGCTGTTCGACCTGCGCGAGCCGCTCTTCGGCTTCGCCGGTCTTGCCCAAGGCCTGGGCATAGAGGCGTAGCGAGACGCGCCAGTCGCTCATGACGTTGCCCTTGGGCACGACGGTAGGCGCGATGAGGCTGAGCTTGGCGTATTGGTCACGGGTAACATCCGGACCCGCCAGGATCAGGTCCGGCCGGGTGGCCAGGATGGCTTCGAGGTTGATCGCTCTTACACTACCGACCAGAGGCAGGTTGCCGGAAGCGGCTTTAAGGTAGTCGGGTATGTCGCTACCGCCTCGACTGGCGAGAGCACCGACAGGCTTCACGCCCAGCGCCAGTGCAGCATCAAGGCTGTTGTCGCTCAGGGTGACAACACGTTCCGGATGAGCACTGATGGTGACCGGGCCGAAAGCGGTCTCTACTGCTGTACCCGCAGAGGCCGCCAGGCTCCCCATCAATGCGCCGCCGTAGACCATGAGAGTGAAAAGAGCTTTAAGCCGATTACGCGTTAACAAATTACGATAAATCATGATTATTCCGACGGATCTGGTTCTACTCGGGAGAGGCAAGCTAAAACAGATCATACGCACAAGTGATGCTGCTTATCACTCGCATTTACGTCTTGCTTACATTCCCGAGCAGCTGCTACGCGGGACCGGTCCAGATTGAGTGAGCGATGCACACGTAACCATCGAACAGCAGGCGGGCGGTTCGTACCAGGCCGCAGCCGCCGAGCTGGCCATTTTCCAGGCTTACTTCCACTGTGAACTCGCCACAGGGATGCTCGACTGCAAGTCGCTGCTGCGCTCCGCCAGTGACCCTTGCCACAGGCTGTACGACCGAGCCGTCGATCAGGCAGGCAGTGGCAACACTCACCGCGCCGAATACGCCGATGGAGGCATGGCAGCGATGCGGGATGAAGGAGCGGGTGTTGACGCTACCGCCGTTGCGCGGCGGCGAAACCAGGCACATTTTCGGCACGTTGCGTTGGCGCACGTCGCCCAGGTTCATGCGGGGCCCCAGTTGCAGCCGGATATTTTCCAGCCGCGCCTTGAGTGCACTGTCTGCCTCCAGCGCTGCACACGACTCGTAGCCCGTCACGCCCAGGTCTTCGGCACGCAGCACCACCACCGGCATGCCGTTGTCGATACAGGTGACTTCGATACCGTCGACCAGGTCACGTGGGTTACCGGTGGGTAGCAGCGAGCCGCAACTCGAGCCGGCGACGTCGGCGAACGTCACGACCAGCGCTGAAGCCTGCCCCGGAACACCATCGATGCGGGTATCCCCGGCATACTCCACCTCACCGTGGGAGGTCGGTACCTGCGCGACCGCCAGCTGGCCGGTGTTTTCCATGAAGATACGCACCGGCGTTGCCGTCCCGCTGGGCGCGACCAGGCCACGCTCGATCGCGAATGGCCCGACCCCGGCCAGTATGTTGCCGCAGTTCTGGCCGTAGTCGACCCGCGCTTCGTCAACCAGCACCTGGGCGAACAGATAATCGACATCGGCATCATCGCGTTTTGACGGGCTGATGATGGCGACTTTGCTCGTCAGCGAATCGGCGCCGCCGATCCCGTCGATTTGTCGCGCATCAGGCGAGCCCATTACCGCCAGCAGCACGCGATCACGCAGCGGGCCAGGTTCAGGCAGATCGTCACGCAGGAAGTAGGCGCCCTTTGACGTGCCGCCGCGCATCAGCATGCAAGGTATGCGGGTCTGGGCCATGGTCAGGCGTCCAGGTCGGCGATCGAATCGAAGTAACGCAAGCCTTTGGCAGCCAGGCGCGGACGCATCTCATAGATGTCCAGGCCCAGTTCGCCGGTTGCCAGACGTTGACGCTTGTGCTCTTCGAGTTCGCCACGCTGGGTAGCGGCGGCCAATACTGCCTGCGCTTCGTCGTGGCGAACCACGACCACACCGTCATCGTCGGCGATGACAATATCACCGGCGTTGACCAGTTGGCCGGCGCACACCAGTGGCAGGTTGACCGAGCCAAGCACTTCCTTGACCGTGCCTTGGGCATTGACCGCCTTCGACCACACCGGGAAGCGCATTTCCCGCAGCGTATGACTGTCACGGATGCCCGCGTCGATGATCAGGCCGCGTACGCCGTGCGCCTGCAGCGAGGTCGCCAGCAGGTCGCCGAAATAACCATCGCTGCAAGCAGAGCTTGGCGCGACAACCAGGATGTCACCAGGACGGCACTGCTCCACGGCAACATGGAACATCCAGTTGTCACCCGGCGCGACCAGAACGGTGACGGCATTGCCGGCTACCGCCACGCCCTGCTGGATGGGCCGCACGCCGTGGTTCAAGAGCCCTTTGCGGCCCTGCGCTTCGTGGATGGTCGCCACACCAAGGCGACCCAGAGCGTCGACTACCTGGGCATCGGTTCGAGGGATATTACGGACAACGATGCCGGTCTTGCCAATCAATGTGCTCATGCCAGGTTCTCCGTCACGCGCGGGAACACGCTCTGCAAGCCTTCGGCGTAGATGATGTTGCGGGCGCTGGTGATGCCGACGTTACGCTTGGCCTGTACGCCACGCTGCAGGGCGACACGGGTGTAGTATTCCCACAGGTGTTCCTGGCCAGCCATGCACTGGATGGCGGCGTACTTTTTGTCCCACACCGGGGTGATGTCGAGGAATGTATCCGGGCGCCATTCGCACTGCTCTGGCTGGTGCGGTTCGAACGCATATACTGGCGGGGCGCCAACGATCTTTTCACCGGGCTTGTAGCCTTCGGCTTGAGCGATGATGCGTGCTTCCTGGGCCAGGTTCATGGCCAATGGGTGATCGTAGTTGTACGGGTCTTTCAGCGAGTGGCTGAGCACAAATTCCGGCTGTACTCGACGGTAGACATCGGCCAGGCGGAACAGGGTGTCCTTGTCAGCGCGCATCGGATAGTCGCCGATGTCGAAGAATTCAACGCTCGCGCCAAGAATCTCGGCGGCCGCCAGGGCCTCCTCGCGTCGCGCGTCCTTGACCTTGGTTTCGGTCATCTCGCCTTTGCGCCACAGTTTGGCCGATTCGCCACGCTCACCGAACGACAGGCAGACTACGTGCACGGCATAGCCTTGCTCGGCGTGCAGGGCGATGGCGCCACCGGCGCGCCAGACGAAATCGGCGGAGTGGGCGCTGACCACCAAGGCGGTTTTTTGTGAGGAATTCATTGTGTTTGGCTCCTGCGTGGGGGTAGTTGCAGGATGTCATCGGGTACCGATACGCACCAATGCGTTGAGGTTAGAGACCTATACGTTTTATTTATTGCCATGCAGGACCAGCACTTGGCATAGTCGTCGTAATGACCTGAATGCAGCTCAAACGCCATGAATGTTGCAGAACTGCCGAATCTCATGCAGATTCGCGCCTTTGTAAAAGTCGCAGATATCGGTAGCGTTTCTCGCGCTTCAGAGCAGCTTTATCGCGCTCAATCGGTTGTTACCCGGGCTATTTCGGAGCTTGAGGCGCGTCTGAACGCGCCAATGTTCGAACGTCACGCCAATGGCATGCTCCTGACAGCCTACGGAGCGGCCATACTGCCGAGGGCTCGACGCGTCCTGGCGGAGCTGGACAGCGTACCGATGTTGCTTGGCCTTCCCAAGACAGAACCCATCTACCTGTTCCAGGCACGTCGTCTGGAAATCTTCGTGAAGTTATATGAGGCCCGCCACATGCAGTCCGTGGCTCGCCACTTTGGCTTGAGCCAGCCGGCGATCAGTACGGCATTGAAGGTACTCGAGGGGGGATGTGGCCAGACGCTGTTTGAACGTACACCCCGGGGTCTGCAGCCAACCCGTGCGAGCCAGGAGATTTTGTTTGCCATTCGCCGGGCATTGAACGAGCTGCGCCAGATTGAAACTGATTTGAGCGCCATGCAGGGCACATTGCGTGGTGTGGTCCACGTAGGTGCGCTCCCACTGGGCCGCTCACGCATTCTGCCCGAAGCCATCTTGCGCCTCACCTGCGCGCACCCGCAGGTTCGGGTGCTCACCAACGAAAGCCCCTTCGACCTCCTGGCGACCGAATTGCGGGCGGGCGATGTCGACTTTGTGCTGGGCGCGCTGCGGCCCAGCGACTATGCCACTGACTTGACCAGCGAGCCGCTCATTACCGAGGAGATGGTCCTGTTGACGCGGCGCGGGCATCCGATGCTGGGCAAGCCTGTTGCACTGGTCAACATGAGGGAAGCACGCTGGGTGTTGCCAAGGGCCGGCTCGCCGGCGCGCGCCCAACTCGACAGCTGCTTTGCCGCAGCGGGCCTGGCGGCACCGTGGCCAGTGGTGGAGACGGGCGATCTCGCGGTTATCCGGGGGCTGCTGCTGAACTCGGACATGGTTGCTGCCGTTTCCGCGCATCAATTGGGCCACGAGATCGTCACCGGTGAACTGCAACGACTGCCATTGGCGCTTCACGGCACGGAGCGCGCCATTGGCCTGATGCAACGCGTTGGATGCCTGCAGTCCCCCGTGGCGGCTGCACTGATGGCCTGCATTCGCGAAGTGATCGTCGAGCAGGCCAATGCCCTCTGAAGCGCCTTACAGCAGATTCAGCGGATAACTGACAATCAGCCGGTTTTCGTCGAAGCTGTTGGTGCTGCCCCAGTTGCGTCGCTGGCTGGAGTTGCGCCATTTGACGTTGAGCGACTTCAGCGGTCCGGACTGGATCACGTAGGCCAGTTCGCTTTCGCGGCCCCACTCGGTGCCGTCGCGGGTGCTGGCGTTGTGCACATTGTCGCCGTGGATGTAGCGGTTCATCAATGTCAGGCCGGGAATACCGAGGACCACGAAGTTGAAGTCGTGGCGCACCTGCCACGAGCGCTCCTGTGCGCTTTCATAGCTGGAGCCGAAGGCATCGTTGGCCAAGGTACCGCCGCTGGCGCCATTGACGCGGAACCACTCGTCGTCACCCATGACCTTCTGCAAACCGACATAGAAGGTGTTGCCCCCGATCTTCGCGGAGAACAGGCCGGAGGCGGTGCGGTTGTCCAGCTCACCGGCTTTGGCGTTGCCAGCGTCCTCACCCCAGAAATAGCCAAGGTTGGCGCCCAGCACCCAGTCGCCCAGCGGTTGCTGATGCTGTACCTGCAGGTAGCGTTGCTGGTAGATGTCCTCAAGCTGGGCGTACCAGGCGCCGACGAGGGTCCGCTCCTGGTTGAAGCGGTATTCACCGCCGGCGAAGTCGAACCGGTCGGACGTATACGCGGTGCGGGTGAACAGGCTCATGTCCTGCATGCTGGCGTCGTTGCGCGGGCTGTTCTGGCGGAACTGGCCGCCGTAAAGGGTGAGCCCTGTCAGTTCGTTGGAGGTGACCTGCGCACCTTGGAAGGTTTGCGGCAGCGAACGACCATCGTCGGCACGCAGGATGGGCAATACTGGCGACCACTCGCCGACTTTCAGTTCGGTTCTGGAAATGCGCATCTTGCCAGCGACCGCCGTGCGCCCGAAGTCGTCCGCCGGACTCCCGTCATCGTGGACCGGCAGTAATTGCGTGCCCGCGGTGCCTTTGCCACCATCGAGCTTGATGCTGTACAGCCCAAGGACGTCGACGCCGAAACCGACTAGACCGGGGGTGAAGCCCGACTTGAAATCAAGGATGAAACTCTGGGTCCATTCCTCTGCCTTGCCCTGGCTGGCGGTGCCAGTGTAGTCGCGGTTCATGTAGAAGTTGCGCAGCGTCAGTCCGGCTTTGGCATCGTCGATGAAGCCGTCGGCCGACGCAGCCAGGGGCAGGCTGGTCGCCAGGGCGAGGGTAGGTACTATTGGGTACAGCGTACGGGATTTCATTATTTTTGTTCTCCAATGTTGGGCAAAGCGCTGCCCGCCAGCGGCGGACCGACGCTGGGCAGGTTGAAACAGGATGCGGGGTGACGACGCCGGGCGGCGCCGCTATGCGGTCAGGCAGGAGGCGGGGAGTATCGGGGCATGGGGCGGATTCCGTCTTTTTAACGTTATTGTGGAATTCGGTATTGCTGAAGCGTCCTGGGCCGGGCTGGCCCAGGACGTTATTGCATGATCAGTTGCTGGCCTTGCCGGCCACCGAGTAACGGACTTGTTGGTTACGCGTTTTCATGAAGTCATCGATGCTCTGGCCGCGCATGGCGGCGTAGATGTCCAGGTTTGACACACCCAACACTGCGCCGAGCTTTTCCAGAACGAAGAAAATCACTCCGTAATGGATCAGCCCGCGCCAGTCACGACGGCGCAGCAGGTCGCTTTCCTCGTCAGTCAGGCCCGCCTCGCGGTACAACGCCTCGGGCTCGGCCAGAAAGCGCTGGCGCCATTGTGGCTCGATCAGGCGATGCAGGAACTTGTTCAGCCGGTAGCCCTTGGCACTGCGCTCCAGCGTGTAGGGATAGGTACCCTCGAGCAGCTCCGCCCCCGCCAGCTGGTGCTCCATGTGCTGGCGGTGGCGTTCGTTGACTGGCGCCGGCAGGGCCTGGTCGCGGTTCTCCAGAAGCAGAGTGGCAATACCAGTCATCGACGGCAGATAGTAGCTTTGATGCTTGCGCTCGACATTGCCCGACAGGGCGCCACGCATGATCAGCCAGGTAATGACTTCGGCGCCTTCCATGCCACCGAGTGTCGCGTATTCGGCCAAGGTCATTTCGGTGAGCCGCTGCGGGTCGTCTACCAGCAGGTCGAGGAACTGCGCATCCCACTGCGGGTTGTTGAAACCGCAACGCTCGCCGTGCACCTGGTGCGAGACGCCGCCGGTGGCGACGATGGCCACCTTGAGGTCCTCAGGGTAGCTCTCGATGGCGCGGCGCAGGGCCTGGCCGAGCTTGTAGCAGCGCCGTGCCGTGGGGATCGGCAGCTGCAACACACCCACCTGCAGCGGCACAATCTGTACCGGCCAGCCTTCGTCGCACGGCAGCAATGCCGACATTGGCGAGAAGAACCCATGGTCCAGCGGCTTGTCGCGGAAGAAGCTCATGTCGAACTCATCAGCCATCAGGCTCTGGCCGATGTGCCGCGACAGTGCGGCATGGCCGCCAACAGGCGGCAAGTCACGCGGGTTACCGCCTTCGTCGGCCACGCCATACTGGTCGTCAACGCCCAGGGTGAACGCGCTGTAGTGGTCGAAGAAGAACGACGTGATATGGTCGTTGAAGATGTAGAACAGCACGTCCGGCTGTTTTTCCTCCAGCCACACACGGATCGGCTCGAAGCTTTGGAAGATCGGGGCCCAGGCGGCCTCTTCCTGTTTGTCGTGGTCTACGGCAAAGCCGATGGTAGGGGTATGGGAAACGGCCAGACCACCAATAATGCGAGCCATGCGAATGTTCCTCTGTTACGGGTTACTGCGCGGTCACTGCTGCGGTCACACGACGCCGGGCGCGGCCATTGGCCAGGATCGCCACGGCGGCGGCGAAAGCCGGCAGACCGAGGAGGGTGAACAGCAGCGGTAGACCCAGGCCAAGGCTGAGTACAGCGCCACCGATAAGGGAGCCGAAGATGGCGCCGAAACGGCCGATACCGAGCATCCAGCTTACACCCGTGGCGCGGAAGTCCGTGGGGTAGTAGCTCGGGGCGAAAGCATTGAGGCCGGTCTGTGCACCACTCATGCAGAAACCGGCAGCAGTCACGCCCAGCACCAGCAGGCTCGATTCCAGGCTCAGGGCGCCCAGCGAGACGATGCACAGGCCGCCAAGTGCGTAGGCGATGGCGATTACTCGGTTCGGGTTACGGCGGTCCATGATCCAGCCGACGACGATGGCACCCACTGTGCCACCGATCTGGAACAGGCCGGTGATGGTAGCGGCACGTTCGATCGACAGCCCGCCATCGCGCAACAGGGTTGGCAGCCAGCCCATGGTCAGGTAGATGACCAACAGGCCCATGAAGTAGGTCAGCCACAGGGCCAGTGTGCCGAATCGGTAGCGCTCGCTGAACAGCTGGCGGGCCGGAGCCTTGTGCTGGCGCGCCGGCTCATTGACGGTAAAGCGTGCATCGCTGGCGAAGCGCCCGCCAAGCTTGGCCAGGGCAGCAGCGATCTGCTGGGCCGGTGCCTGGCGTGCAGCCAGAAAACGCGCGGATTCTGGCAAGAACCACAGTAGCAGGGGCACAAGGGCAAGCGGCAGAAGTCCGCCAACGAGCAGCACCGCTTGCCAGCCATGTTGAGGGATCAGCCAGGCGGCAAGAAAACCGCCCAGGCCCGAGCCCATGTTGAAACCGGTGAACATGATGGTGATCAGCAGCGAGCGGCTGCGGTCCGGGAGATACTCCGCCAGCAGCGTGGTGCAGTTGGGCATGGCCGCACCCAGGGCAATACCTGTGAGCAGGCGCAGCGCGGCCATTTCATAGGGGGTACGGGCGAATGCACAGGCCAGGCTCAGCAGGGCGAAGCCGCTGACAGCAATCAGCAAGACTTTCTTGCGGCCCAGGCGGTCGGCATAGGGGCCGGCAGTCAGGGCGCCGATGGCAAGGCCAACCATGCCGGCACTCATCACCGGCCCGAAGGCCGCGCGTGACAACCCCCAGTCCTGCATGAGCGAGGGGGCGATGAAGCCCATGACCGCGACATCGAAACCGTCGAACAGGACGATCAGAAAGCACAGTGCCAGTATGAGCCATTGGTATGGAGAAATGGGTCGATTGTCGATCCAGTCTTTGACATCGATCGCAGGTTCGACAGCAGGCTTGAGCATGGGAGGCTACCTTTTGTTCTTGTATGTGCGAGTTCGCCAGGCAACGAATAGGCCGGCAAAGATCACCACGCCGGATTTCGGCGCTTGAAAAACTGTAAGCCTTAAAGGTCCTGCTTCGCCTCTGGGAAATCCTTATCGAGGGATCGATTTTGTTTATCCGCCGGTTGCGCCCAACGGTACCGATGTCACAGATTTCAGTTCCTGCTGCACCCGCTGTGCAAATGCCTTGAGCGCGGGCAGGTAGCGCTCGGCAGCCTGATCGATGCTCATGGCCTTGGCGATGTAGATCAAGCCAACACAACCGAGCAGGCGTCGATTGTCGTGATCGTGGAGGGGCACTGCAATCGAGGCGATATTGGCCTCGCGATTCCAGCCCATGTAGTTTTCACCGTAGCCGCGGTGGCGGGCTTTGCGCAGGATGTTGTCAAGCGCCAGGCGGTCGCGGGCGAGGCGGTATTCGGCCCCCTCACGGGCGCCAAGCAGTTGCAGGATCTGCTCGCGTTCCGCATCTTCACAGAATGCCAGATAGGCCAGTCCGGTGGCAGTCTGTAAAAGCGGTAGGCGCCGACCAACCATCGAACGATGGAAAGACAGTCGGCTGAATCGATGCGTTGTTTCGCGCACCACCATCGCGTCCACGTCCAGCGTACTGATATCAGTTGGCCACACGACTTGTTGTAGAAGATCGCCTAGCAACGGCGCGGCAACGGCCGATATCCATTGTTCATCACGGAACCCTTCACTCAGCTCGCGCACTTTCAGCGAAAGACGAAAGCTGTCATCGGAGTTGCTACGCCGCACGTACCCTTCGTCCTGCAAGGTCTCCAGCAACCTCCTGACAGTGGTGCGGTGCAAGCCGGTGATTTCGGCCAAGCGTGTTGAGCTGGCCCCCCCGTCCAGCCGGTTCAGAGCGTTTAGCAGCGCCAGGCCGCGACTCAGCCCCCGCACAGTCTTGTATTCGGTATCCCGATCTTTGTTCACGATAAACCCTTATAAAACAGGCATGTGCACTTAGTGCACAGTGCAGTGATTTTTCATTGTAGGACAATCAGGGCCATTCCTATACTCGCCACAACAACTACAAATGCCCTGACAGGGGAATACACCATGTGCGATGCCTGCCTGCTTTGCCTACCCGTTGCCTGCGCCTTCCCCCAACCAAGCGTAGCGCCGCGCCGCTAATACCCGTACCAGCCAAAACGCCCATTCAACTGCCTTGCGCCTGCCTGCGCGAGAGTGGTAGCGGCTTGCCTGGAGTTACCGCGAGCGCCGTCGGGCCGTGTCGAGGATTACAACAATGAACAGGTTACATTCAGATCACCCTCAAGCCGACTACACCGCTGACGTGGTGGTCATCGGTGCCGGCCCGGTCGGGCTGGCGATCGCCAACTACCTGGGCCAGGCCGGCGTGCAAGTGCTGCAGATCGAGAAGCTCGACCAGCTGATCGACTACCCGCGCGCCATCGGTATCGACGACGAGTCGCTGCGCACCGTGCAGGCCATCGGCCTGGTCGAGCAGGTGCTGCCGCACACCACGCCGTGGCACGCCATGCGCTTCCTGACGCCCAAGGGCCGCTGCTTCGCCGACATCCAGCCAATGACCGACGAGTTCGGCTGGTCGCGCCGAAATGCCTTCATCCAGCCCCAGGTCGATGCCGTGCTGTACCAGGGCCTGGCGCGCTTTGCCAATGTGCGCACGCTGTTCTCCCGCGATGTGGTCGAGTTCCAGCAGGACGAGCACGGCGTGAACCTGCGCATGAACGGCCCTGAAGGCCGGCAGGAGACTGTGCGTGCCCGTTACCTGGTGGCCTGTGACGGCGGCAACAGCCTGATCCGCCGCAGCCTCGATATTTCCTTCGAAGGCAAGACCGCGCCCAACCAGTGGATCGTCATCGACATCGCCAACGACCCGCTGGGCACACCGAACGTGTACCTGTGCTGCGACCCGGTGCGCCCGTACGTGTCGGCCGCATTGCCCCATGGCGTGCGGCGCTTCGAGTTCATGGTGATGCCGGGCGAGACCGAGGCGCAGTTGAGCCAGCCAGAAAACCTGCGCAAGCTGCTGGCCAAGGTGCTGCCGGACCCGGACCGGGTCGAGCTGATACGCAAGCGCGTCTACACCCACAACGCCCGCTTGGCCGGCCAGTTCCGGGTCAAGCGGGTGCTGCTGGCCGGCGACGCCGCGCACATCATGCCGGTGTGGCAGGGCCAGGGTTACAACAGCGGCATGCGCGATGCCAGCAACCTTGGCTGGAAGCTGGCGCTGGTGGCCAAGGGCCTGGCCGGCGAGGCGCTGCTCGACACCTACGAGCAGGAGCGGCGCGACCATGCCAAGGCGATGATCGACCTGTCGGTGCTCGCCGGCCACGTGCTGGCGCCGCCCAAGCGCTGGCAGGGCGCCCTGCGTGATGGCGTGTCGTGGGCGTTGAACTACCTGCCGGCGGTCAAACGCTACTTCCTCGAAATGCGCTTCAAGCCCATGCCGCAGTACGCCAAGGGCGCGCTGGTGGCCGAGGCGAACAACAAGGCATCGCCAGTCGGACGCATGTTCATCCAGCCCAAGGTGGTTACCGAAGCGGGTGAGACGCGCCTGCTGGACGATGTGATCGGCAGCAATTTCGCCTTCATCGCCTGGGGCAACGATCCGCTCTGGGGCCTGAGCGCCGAGCAGGTGCGGGCCTGGCGTGCACTGGGCGCGTGCTTCATCCAGGTGCTGCCAGAGGTGCAGCTGAAGGCCGGGCGCGAAGTGCCGGACGGGGTGATCCGCGTGGGCGACTGCAGTGGCCGCCTCAAGGAGTGGTTCGGCCGCTACCCGCTGTCCATCGCGCTGCTGCGCCCGGACCGCTTCGTCGGCGCGGTGGCCATCCCGCAAACCCTCGGCCAGGCCAGCGATGCGCTGCTGCAGGCGTTGGCCGCCCGCCCTCAGGCCACCCAGCTGGCGCCGTTGGCGTCCAAGGTGGCCTGATATGAGTGCCTACCTGCATTGCCTGTCGCACACTCCGCTGGTGGGCTACGTCGACCCGGCGCAAGCCGTGCTGGCGGAAGTGGACGAGGTTGTCGCCGCCGCCCGTGCGCGCATCGCCGCGTTCGGCCCGGAGCTGGTGTTCCTGTTCGCTCCGGACCACTACAACGGTTTTTTCTACGACGTGATGCCGGCCTTCTGCCTCGGCATGGGCGCCACCGCCATCGGCGATTTCAACAGTGCCGCTGGCCCGCTGGATGTGCCGCGTGACATCGCCGAGGCCTGCGCCGATGCGGTACTGCAGGCGGGTGTGGACGCCGCCGTGTCCTACCGCATGCAGGTCGACCACGGATTCGCCCAGCCGTTGGAGTTGTTGCTCGGCGGCCTGGCGCACAAGCCGGTGATCCCGGTCTTCATCAACAGTGTGGCGGTACCGCTGCCGAGCTTTGCCCGTGCCCGGCTGCTTGGCGAGGCCATCGGCCGTTTCGCCCGCAGCACCGGCAAGCGCGTGCTGTTCCTTGGTTCTGGTGGCTTGTCGCACCAGCCGCCGGTGCCGGAACTGGCCCATGTCGATGCGCGCATGGCCGACCGCCTGATGGGCAGTGGCCGCGACCTGCCGGCCAACGAGCGCCAGGCCCGCCAGCAACGGGTGATCAGCGCCGCCGAAGGTTTTGTACGTGACCAGCACAGCCTGCACCCGCTCAACCCGGCCTGGGACAACCACTTTCTCGACCTGCTGGAGCAACGCCGCTTCGCCGAACTCGATGGCATGGCCAATGCCGAGCTGTCGGCGCTGGCCGGCAAGTCGACCCACGAGGTCAAGACCTGGGTAGCCGCCTTTGCCGCGCTGGCCGCATTCGGCGACTACCAGGCCAGTGCGCGCTACTACCGGCCGATCCCCGAATGGATCGCCGGTTTCGGCTCGCTCAGCGCCCATTCCCTTACCTGATCAACGGAGGAATCCCTTCATGACCCGCAGCTCCATCAACGAAGCCGACAGCAGCCGTTTTGCCCGCATCCGCGAGGGTGAGCTTGACCTGCAAGTGCACTACAACGACCTCGGCGAAGGCGCCGAGACCGTGGTCATGCTGCACGGCTCCGGCCCTGGCGCCAGTGGCTGGGCCAACTTCAACCGCAACATCGAACCGCTGCTGGCCGCCGGCTATCGCGTGCTGCTGATGGATTGCCCGGGCTGGAGCAAGAGCGACCCGATCGTCTGCCGTGGCTCGCGTTCAGACCTCAACGCCACCGCGCTCAAGGGGTTGCTCGATGTGCTCGGCCTTGAGCGTGTGCACATCCTCGGCAACTCCATGGGCGGCCACAGTGCCGTGGCCTTTGCCCTGAGCCACCCGCAGCGCGTCGGCAAGCTGGTGCTGATGGGCGGGGGCACCGGTGGCGCCAGTCCGTTCGTGCCGATGCCCACCGAGGGCATCAAGTTGATCAACGCGCTGTACCGCGAACCGACCATCGACAACCTCAAGAAGATGATGAACGTCTTCGTCTACGACCCAAGCGACCTCACCGAGGCGCTGTTCCAGACCCGCCTGGACAACATGCTCAGCCGCCGTGACCACCTCGACAACTTCGTCGCCAGCCTGGCCGCCAACCCCAAGCAGTTCCCTGACTTCGGCCCACGACTGGGCGAGATCAAGGCCAGGACTTTGGTCATCTGGGGCCGCAACGACCGCTTCGTGCCGATGGACGTCGGCCTGCGCCTGATCGCCGGCATCGCCAACTCCGAACTGCATGTGTTCAACAACTGCGGCCACTGGGCGCAGTGGGAGCACGCCGAGACCTTCAACCGCCTGGTGCTGGACTTCCTCCAGCACTGATTTGAGGTGCACCCCATGACCATCGACTCGCAAACCCTTGAACGCCTGGCCGCCGACCTGCGCCGTGCGCAGCAGCAGGGTGAAGCCATCGCCCCGCTGCGTGACGTCATCGGCGCGGAAAACGCCGACGCGGCCTACGCCATCCAGCGCCTGAACGTCGCCCACGCCCTGGCCGACGGGCGTCGCCTGGTAGGCCGCAAGATCGGCCTGACCAACCCCAAGGTGCAGGCCCAGCTGGGCGTCGACCAGCCGGACTTCGGCAGCCTGTTTGCCGACATGTGCTACGGCGACAACGAAAGCGTGCCGTACGCCAGCGTCATGCAACCGAAGATCGAGGCCGAGATCGCCCTGGTGCTGGCCCACGACCTGCCCAGCGCGCAGACCACCTTCGCCGATGTGATCGGCGCCACTGGCCATGTGCTGCCGGCGCTGGAGATCGTCGGTAGCCGCGTGCAGGGCTGGAACATCCGTTTCGCCGACACCGTGGCCGACAACGCCTCCAGCGGCTGCTTCGTGCTCGGAGGCCCGGCCCGCCAGTTGCACGACCTCGACTTGCGCGGCGCGGCCATGCGCATGACCCGTAACGGTGAGCTGGTGTCCAGCGGCACCGGCGCCGAATGCCTCGGCCACCCGCTCAACGCCGCCGTGTGGCTGGCCCGCACCATGGCGCGCCTGGGCGAGCCGCTGCGCGCTGGCGACATCATCCTCACCGGCGCCCTCGGGCCGATGGTGGCGGTGGCGCCGGGCGACCATTTCGAAGCCGAGATCGACGGCCTGGGCCGCGTCGGCGTGACCTTCAGCGGTGAATGACGGAGACCCCCATGAGCCACAAACGCAAAGTCGCCATCATCGGTTCCGGCAACATCGGCACCGACTTGATGATCAAGATCCTGCGCAACGCCAAGCACCTGGAGATGGCCGCGATGGTCGGCATCGACCCGGCCTCCGACGGCCTGGCCCGTGCTGCGCGCCTGGGCGTGGCCACCACCCACGAAGGGGTGCAGGGCCTGACCCGCCTGCCGGTGTTCAAGGACATCGATTTCGTCTTCGATGCCACCAGTGCCGGCGCCCATGTGAAGAACGACGCCTTCCTGCGCCAGCACAAGGCCGACCTGCGCATGATCGACCTGACCCCGGCGGCCATCGGCCCGTACTGCGTGCCCGTGGTCAACCTCGAGCAGCACCTGCAGGCGACCAACGTCAACATGGTCACCTGCGGTGGCCAGGCCACCATCCCGATGGTCGCGGCGGTGTCGCGCGTGGCCAAGGTGCACTACGCCGAAATCGTCGCCTCGATCGCCAGCAAGTCCGCCGGCCCCGGCACCCGCGCCAACATCGACGAGTTCACCGAGACCACCAGCAAGGCCATCGAGGTGATTGGCGGCGCGAGCAAGGGCAAGGCGACCATCATCATGAACCCCGCCGAGCCGCCGCTGATGATGCGCGACACGGTGTACGTGCTGAGCGAGGCCGCCGATCAGCAGCGGATCGCGGCGAGCATCGAGGAAATGGCCGCCGCGGTGCAGGCCTATGTGCCGGGCTACCGACTCAAGCAGCAGGTGCAGTTCGAAGAAGTGCGCGACCTCAAGTTGCCGGGGCAGGGCACCTTCACCGGCCTCAAGACCTCGGTGTTCCTCGAAGTCGAAGGCGCGGCCCATTACTTGCCGGCCTACGCCGGCAATCTCGACATCATGACCTCAGCCGCGCTCGCCACCGCCGAGCGTATGGCGCAAGCAATGGGGGCCTTGGCATGAACGGCAAGAAACTCTACATCTCCGACGTAACCCTGCGCGATGGCATGCACGCCATCCGCCACCAGTATTCGCTGGACGACGTGCGTGCCATCGCCACCGCCCTGGACCGGGCCAAGGTCGACTCCATCGAAGTCGCCCACGGCGATGGCTTGCAGGGTTCGAGCTTCAACTACGGCTTCGGTGCCCACACCGACCTCGAATGGATCGAAGCAGCCGCCGACGCGGTCAGCCACGCCAAGATCGCCACGCTGCTGCTGCCAGGGATCGGCACCCTTCACGACCTAAGGAACGCTTACCAAGCCGGCGCCCGCATCGTGCGTGTGGCCACCCATTGCACCGAAGCGGATGTTTCGCGCCAGCACATCGAGTATGCCCGCGAGCTGGGCATGGACACCGTGGGCTTCCTGATGATGAGCCACACGCAGACCCCCGATGGGCTGGCGCAGCAGGCCAAGCTGATGGAGAGCTACGGCGCCACCTGCATCTACGTGGTGGACTCGGGTGGGGCGATGAACATGGACGACATCCGCGCGCGTTTCCGTGCGGTGAAGGCTGTGCTCGATCCGGCCACTTCGACCGGCATCCATGCCCACCACAACCTCAGCCTGGGCGTTGCCAATTCCATCGCCGCGGTGGAGGAGGGCTGCGACCGCATCGACGCCAGCCTCGCCGGCATGGGCGCCGGTGCCGGTAACGCCCCGCTGGAGGTGTTCATCGCCGCCGCCGACAAGCTCGGCTGGAACCACGGCACCGACCTGTACGCGCTGATGGACGCCGCCGACGATCTGGTGCGTCCACTGCAGGACCGTCCGGTGCGGGTGGACCGGGAAACCCTGGCGCTGGGTTATGCCGGGGTCTATTCGAGCTTCCTGCGCCATGCCGAGGTGGCTGCTGCCCGCTATGGCATCAAGGCGGTGGACATCCTCGTCGAGCTGGGCAAGCGCAGGATGGTAGGGGGTCAGGAAGACATGATCGTGGACGTCGCGCTGGATCTGCTCAAGCGCTGATGCCTGTACCGGGGGCGCGCAGCGCCCCCAGCCAATCACAACCCAAGACAAAAACAAAATGGGTGATTTCATGACTTCTGCCAGCAACCCGCCTCGTGTGGCCGTCACTATCGGCCTGTGTTTCCTCGTCGCCTTACTGGAAGGCCTCGACCTGCAAGCCGCCGGCATCGCCGCTCCGGGCATGGCCAGTGCCTTCGGCCTGGACAAGCTGCAAATGGGCTGGGTGTTCAGCGCCGGTATTCTCGGGCTGCTGCCCGGCGCCCTGGTCGGCGGCTGGCTGGCCGACCGCTTCGGGCGCAAACGCATCCTGATCGGCTCGGTCGCACTGTTCGGCTTGTTTTCCCTGGCCACCGCACATGCCTGGAGCTTGCCCAGTCTGTTGCTGGCGCGTCTGCTCACCGGGGTCGGGCTGGGCGCCGCACTGCCCAACTTGATCGCCCTCACCAGCGAAGCGGCCGGCGAGCGCCTGCGCGGCAGCGCCGTCAGCCTGATGTACTGCGGCGTGCCGTTGGGCGCGGCGATCGCCGCCGGCATCGGTATCGCCGGCTACAGCGGCGAATGGCAGCGCGTGTTCCATGTCGGCGGCGCCGGGCCGCTCCTGATCCTGCCGCTGCTAGCGCTGTTCCTGCCCGAGTCGGGCCAGTTCCGCGCCACCGCCGAGGACGCGCCGAGCCTGCGCCGCGAGCTGTTCGGCCAAAGCGCCACCTGGCTGCTATGGCTGAGCTACTTCTTCACCCTGATGGTGGTGTACATCCTGATCAACTGGCTGCCGAGCCTGCTGGTCGGCCAGGGCTTCAGCAGCCATGACGCCAGCTGGGTGATGTTCGCCCTGCAGATCGGTGCGGCCATTGGCACGTTGATCCTCGGCCAGGTACTCGAGCGCCTGCCGGCCGGGGTCACCGCAGCCCTGGTGTACGTCGGCATTCTCGCTGCCCTGGCGGGCCTGGGCTTGGCAAGCGCATTGCCGGCGATGCTCGTCGCTGGGTTCTTCGCCGGCTTCTTCGCCACCGGTGGGCAGGGCGTGTTGTATGCCCTGGCGCCGCACTTCTACCCGGTCCGAGTGCGCGCCACCGGCGTGGGCGCGGCGGTGGCGGTCGGGCGCCTTGGGGCGATGAGTGGGCCATTGGTGGCCGGCCAGATGCTGGCCCTGGGCGCCGGTTCCGCCGGCGTGCTGATGGCCTCGGCGCCCGGCGTGGTGATCGCCGCCCTGGCGCTGTTCCGCCTGATCGGCCGCCGCCCGGCCTGATTCCCCGCTGTTCGACCTTGCTGTGCTCCCTGCTGCGTCCGCGGCAGGGCTTCCTACAACTACAAGAAAGTGAAGTGACCATGCACAAGGCCCAAAATACCTGCCTGGCCCTGGCCATCGGCCTGTTCTGCGCCAACACCAGCCACGCCGCCGGCTTCGTCGAGGACAGCCATGCCGAGTTGGTACTGCGCAACTACTACTTCGACCGCAACTACGTGGGCGAGACGCCACAATCGGCCGCCCGCGAGTGGGCCCAGGGCTTCATCCTCAACGTGAGCTCCGGTTTCACCGAAGGCCCAGTGGGCTTCGGCCTGGACGCCAAGGGCATGCTCGGCGTCAAGCTCGACTCCTCGCCAGACCGCACCGGCACTGGCTTGCTGCCGTTCGACCCGGCCACCCGCGAGCCCGCCGACAACTATTCCGAGCTGGGCCTGACCGGCAAGATGCGCATCTCGCGGACCGAGCTGCAAGGCGGCACCATCAGCACCTTCCTGCCGATCGCCTTCGCCAGCCCCACCCGGTTGTTGCCGCAGACCTTCCGCGGCGCCTACCTGCGTTCCAGCGACATCGAGCGCCTGAGCCTGCACGCCGGCTGGCTCGACCGCATCAACCTGCGCGATTCCACCGACTACCAGAAAATGAGCGTCGCCGCGCCCAACGGCCGCTTCAACGGCGCAGCCACCTCCGACCGCTTCACCTTCCTCGGTGGCGACTACGCCTGGTCCGATGCCTTGACCCTGCGCTACTACCACGCGGAGTTGGATGAGCTGTATCGCAAGGACTATTTCGGTTTCGTCGACGACCGCAAGCTGGGACCGGGCCGCCTGAAAAGCGATTTCCGCCTGTTCATCACCGGCGAGGACGGCGCCGCCAAGGCTGGCCCGGTCGACAACCGCAACATCGCGCTGATGCTCACCTACTCCTGGGCCAGCCGCAGCCTGGGCTTGGGCTACATGCAGCTCGACGGCGATACCGCGATGCCCTACCTGTACGGCACCGAGCCGCTGGTGATCACCGAAGGCACGCTCAGCTCCGAGTTCATCAACCCCAAGGAGCGCAGCTGGCAGGTCAAGTTCGACCAGGACTTCGCCCCGTTCGGCGTGCCTGGGCTCAAGGGTATGCTGCGCTATGTCCGTGGCGACAACATCGAGTTGGCCCGCTTGGGTGGTACAGGCTTGAGCGAAAGTGAAAAGGACGTAGAAGTTTCGTACACCGTGCAGCAGGGCACGTTCAAGGGCGTGGCGCTGCGCCTGCGGCATGCCTGGTACCGCAACGACTTCCTGCCCGGTGCCACGCACCGGGATGACAATGAGCTGCGGGTGAATGTGGACTACACGGTCAAGCTTTGGTAGGCCATCCGGTCGTTGGGCAAGCAGCACCATGGGCTGAGTCGTCCGATACACTGTCGAGGAGAGTCAAGCCGACACGCTCAGGCGGTTGGCTACCTCGGCGACCAGCCCTCTCAACCAGATGAGCCCCGGGTCGTGCTGCTGGTATTTGTTCCACTGCATGGCAATAGTCAGACGCGGTGCTCCCCATGGCAGTGGCAGGATTTTCAACGGCAAGTAGCCAACCCAGCGTTCGGCGAGAAGTCGATGCATGGTTGCCAACCGGTCGGTACCGAAAAGATAGGAGGGCACACTGTTGAACGTGTTGGTGACCACGTCATAACGCCGCTCCACGTCGAACTTGTTCAAGAACCATTCATCAACGGTAGGAATCCGCTTTTCGCCCCAGCGTACCAACACGTGTTTGCTGAGCCTGTACCGCTCGAAGTCTAAAGTGGCTTCGGTCAGTGGATTGTCCTGGCACATCACGCAAACGAATTCGTCCTGGAAAAGTGGCTGAGACGGGTGCTGGGTCGTGGTCTGTAAATCGGGTAACAAGAGAAGATCGATCTCTCCTCTTTCGATTTGCTCGGTGGGCGCATTATGTGGCGGGAACATCTCGATTGAGCATAGCGGCGCCGCCTGATTGATTCTGCGGCTCACCTCAGGCATCAACACGGTGCCGACATAGTCAGACACGATCAGGCTGAATTTTCTGTTTGAGTCTGCGGGTTTGAACAGCGCACGGTTCTCGAGGGTGGCGCGCATCTGAATGAGTAATTCGCGTATCGGAAGCGCCAGGCCATCCCCTACCGGGGTGCGAATCATCTTGCGGCCCACCTGGACCAGCAAGTCGTCTTCGAAATAATCGCGCAAGCGGGCGAGAGCCGCGCTGGTTGCGGGCTGGCTCAGATGCAGACGCTCCCCCGCGCGCGTGATGTTCTGCTCACTCAAGAGAGCATCCAGGACTACCAACAAGTTCAGATCAAGACCGTAAAAGCGCATCGCGTCGACTCGTTCAGTGAGCTTGACGTCCAGTGACGTCAGCGTTGGGTAAGAGGGGGCAGGGCCACCCAGCGCCCAACAATCCACCGCATTTATGGTTTGTATGTCAACTAAAGATTTCCCGAATGGTTCAGCTTTCCGTACTTTTCAAATGTCCCTGGCGCTAGACGGCGGGGACACAGGCAGGGCCTTCGAGCCTTGACACAACAATAAGAACGGGAAAACCGGAGCCGACCATGCTCACCCACACTTCATCCCCCCGATCTGCACCACCCCCGCTCCAGATGTGCTGCCTGCAGCCCAAACGTCTTGTGCCTTTCATGACCCGTCCGGGTGTGCCGTGCTTGAACTCTGCTCCCGTCTCGGGTCTGCGATCAGGTCGGCGCCGGTTTTGGCGCCAGGTACGGACTGATCAATCGCCGGAACAGGTTTGATCCGAAAGGCTCCGTAGCCAGGTGAAAGGCGCGCCGAGGTTGGCGAATCACTACTTTTTTCCCGGAGAAATGACAGGATGGTACAGAAGAACCCGCTCATCGGATGGCACGTGGATCGACACGCGATCCAATACATCGGCCATGATCTGCAGCGTCCGGAATGCATCATCGCGCAGCCCGACGGTACGTTATGGGCAGCTGATGCCCGTGGCGGAGTCGTGCGTATCGATGTCGATGGACGACAAACGCTTATCGCACCGAAGCAGGACGCAGCTGTCGATGTGTCTTTCGAACAACGCTATGTGCAGTCACAAGGTGCGTCGTTGCCAAACGGCCTGGCGTTGACCGCCGATGGTGACTTCATCATCTGCAACTGGGGGCTGGACCGCATTGAGCGTCTGGATCGCCAGGGGCGGCTTCAGGTGCTGCACGACCATCTGGATGGCCGGCCTTTGGGGAAAACGAACTTTCCGCTGATCGATTCCAAAGGGCGTATCTGGTTCACCGTCACGACAACCATGCAGCCTTGGACCGACTCCATCAATTCCGGAGTCCTTGACGGATACATTGGTGTCATCGATGAGCGGGGCGTACGCATCGTTGCAGAGGGCTTCGGCGGGACCAACGAAATCCGCTTCGACGACAACGAGCAGTGGCTGTATGTGGTGGAGAGCAATGCACGGCGCATCTCGCGCCTGAAAGTCGGCCCTGACGGATCGTTGAGCGATCGTGAAGTCTACGGGCCGAGTCAGCTTGAAGGCTTCCCAGACGGCTTTGCCTTCGACAGCTTTGGAAACCTCTGGGTAACACTGGTCATGAGCGACAAGCTGATCGCCATCACCCCGGACCAGGAAGTGCTCACATTGTTCGACGATGGCGACCCGCAAGCTACCGCACGATTGAACCATCACTACGCCCAGAAAACCTTGACCCCCGAAATCATGGCCGCCGCTCGGGGCACCGTCGCTCCCTGGATGGCCAGCCTGACTTTCGGTGGCCCAGACCTCAAGACAGTTTACCTGGGCAGCCTGCAAGGCACCCGGATCCCCTGGTTCCGTTCCCCTGTAGCGGGCCAGCCACTGATTCATTGGCGATAAGCGCCGTAACCATTGTCCTCACAACAAAAACAAAGGATAAGACGATGAATACCCCGCCAGACACGAAGTTCCACCCTGCAGGCTTGTCTGGCCTGCGTTTCCAGACATTGGCTCTCGCAGCACTGGCTACCTTAGGTAGCGCGCCCAGCGAAGCGTTCATGATCGAAACCGATAACCCAGACTTGAAAGTACTCTGGGACACCACGGCGAAATATTCGGCGGCCTTCCGTGTTGAGGGGCAGGATTCGCGACTGACGAGCCAACCCCAACCGAACTGGCCAAATACCGATGACGGTGACCGCAATTTTGATAAAGGCCTGATTTCCAACCGTCTCGATCTGCTCACCGAGTTCGACCTCACCTACAAGCAGCGTTATGGCTTTCGTGTGAGCGGTGCCGGCTGGTATGACACTGAATATCAAGGCGACAACGACAATGACTCGCCCGCTACCGCCAACGCTATTTCGGTAGACCACGACGAATTCACGTCTGGGACCCGCAAGCTGCATGGGGGTAATGCCGAAGTCCTTGACGCGTTTGTATTCGGACGGTTCGACCTCGGTACGATGCCCGTTACCGGGCGGCTCGGTCGCCATACGATTTTATGGGGTGAAAGCCTGTTCTTCGGTGCCAATGGCATCGCCAATGCCCAGGCGCCCGTCGATGTGGTCAAGGCGCAGTCCGTGCCTAACACCCAGTTCAAGGAACTGATGCGCCCGGTAAACCAGGTCTCTGGCCAGTTGCAACTGACGCCGGATATTGCGATCGGGGCTTACTACCAACTCGAATGGGAAAAGAGCCTGTTGCCAGGCGCGGGCAGTTACTTTTCGGGGGTCGACTTCCTGGGCAATGGCTCTGAACGCATGTTGCTTGCAGATGACGGCAGCACCTACTTCCGCCGCATCAGCGACATGAAGGGCAAGGACTCCGGGCAGGGCGGCGTACAGTTGCGTTTCCGGATCGGCGAGGTCGACTACGGTCTGTATGCGGTCAGATACAACGAAAAAGCGCCCCAGATCTACGTCCTTCCTGGTGTCGGGGCAGGCGTCACTGACGCAGGCGTTCGCGCTGGCAGCTATCGCTGGGTGTACCCGGAAGATGTGCGTTCGTTTGGTGCCAGTGCTTCGCGGACGTTCGGTGAAGTGAACGTCGCCGGGGAAATCTCGGTGCGGCGCAACACCCCGCTCAACAGTGACGCTCAGGTCGATATCACAGGTACGGGCGACAACGATGGCAACGCGCTCTACGCGGTCGGTAACTCGGTGCATGCTCAGGTCAACTGGCTGGCCAGTCTTGGCCCGAGCTTCATCTCCAATGAGGCCGATTTCGTGGGCGAGATCGCCTGGAATCGCCTGACCAGCGTGACCAAGAATCCAAACGCGCTCAATCCCAACGCAGACCGGGATGCCACCAATATCCGCATGGTGTACGAGCCGAAATATCGACAGGTCTACCCAGGTGTTGATCTTTCCGTCCCGGTGGGCATGGGCTACGGCATCGATGGCAACTCCTCGGTCGTAGGCGCGTTTCTTGGCGAACATGTGGGTGACGTGAACATCGGCCTTAACGCCACGTACCTGGATGTGTGGCGCTTTGGCGTTTCCTACACCCACTATTTCGGCCCCGTGGACAATGCCATCGACTCCGACGGCCACGCCTCCTACAAACAGAACATGGCGGATCGCGACTTCGTAGCGATGACCGTTCGACGCACCTTTTGAACGCTTGGAGAACAGACATGAATGCCCATTCCACGTCGCTGCGTATGGCTATTTTTGGCGCGCTGCTTTCTTTCGGTTCGCTGGCGGCAGCCGCGGTTTCTCCACAAGATGCCGAACGACTGGGGAAGGAACTGACTCCGCTCGGGGGAGAGCGTAGCGCCAACGCCGATGGATCAATTCCAGCCTGGGACGGTGGTTACACCAAGCCCGTCGCAGGATATGTCGAGGGAGGCAGGCGTCCCGATCCGTTCGCCAATGAAAAACCGCTGTTGAGTATCAATGCGAAAAATATGGCGCAGTACGCCGATAAGTTATCGGAAGGCGTCAAAGCCATGATGCAGAAGTATCCGGACAGTTTCCGTATCGATGTCTATCCCACGCATCGTACAGCCGCTGCTCCTCAGTGGGTTTATGACAACACACGCAAGAACGCCACCACCGCCAAACTCGACGGCGGAAAATTGCAAGGGGCTTACGGCGGTATTCCTTTCCCTATCCCGCAAAGTGCGGAAGAAGTCATGTGGAACCATTTGCTGCGCTGGCGTGGTTCGTCATGGCACGTTGACGTACGTGGCGTGCAAACCACCGCCAATGGCAGCCATGTACCCAGCGTCATGGCGTCCGGCTCGTTCCAGATGCCCTATTACCTCAAAGACGGGTCCGCAGAGCAGCTGCAGAGCCGCTACGGTAATAACTACTGGATGATCCGGCTGCTCAACTACGGACCGCCAATTCGCGCTGGCGAAGCGATCACCGGGCACGAGAACCTGGATCCAGACAGCACCCAGTCGTGGGTATACCTGACCGGCCAACGCCGTGTCCGCAAGCTCCCGAACGCGTGCTGCGACACACCCACCCCGGCCAGCGCGGGCATTTCCATGTTCGACCAGACCGATGTCTTCACAGGCCGCCTGGACCGGTTCAACTGGAAAATCGTCGGCAAGAAGGAAATGTACATTCCCTATAACACCAACCGTTTGCTCCAGCGGCCGTCGAAGGACGTACTGCTGGACCATCACATCAATCCCGAAGACATGCGCTTCGAGCTACATCGGGTGTGGGTGATAGAGGCCACGGTTGCGCCTGGCAAGCGCCACCTGGCGCCCAAGCGCCGGTACTACGTAGACGAGGACACCTGGATTGCTGTACTGGCCGATCACTGGGACGCCAACGGTCAGCTGTGGCAGATGGGCTTCGCCGATCCGATCGTGATGCCGGATATCCCAGCAACTGCCTCGCCTCAAAGCTTCGGTTTTTACGACTTGATCTCGGGCAGCTGGTACTTCGACGGCATGCTCAACGACTCCAAAGAGCAGTACAAGATCGTGCCGCCCTATCCTGACACGACGTTTACTCCGGAAGCCATGGCAGGCGAAGGGGTGCGTTGAATCGCGGTTTTGCCCAGTGGGGCTGAAGGTGGCCGAGAGCGGCTGCCTTCTGTTTTGAATGATTAAGGAGTTGAGTATGAGCAACACCCAGTACGACATCGTCGCGATGGGCGCTGGCCACAACGGTCTGGTCGCTGCGGCGTACCTGGCCAAGGCCGGCAAGAAGGTCCTGGTCCTGGAGCGCAAGGGTTATCCGGGAGGGGGGGTGACAACTCGAGAGCTGAATACCCCGGGCTACTGGCATGACGAACATTCCAGCGTACACATCATGATTCAAGGGAATCCGATGCTACGCCAGGACGAGCTGGGCCTGCTAAGCCAACACGGCCTTGAATATCATTATTCGCCAGTTCCTCATGCCACGGTCTTCCCCGATCAATCGGCGCTGTTCACGTACAAGGACATCGACAAGACGTGCGAATGCTTCGCCAAAGTGTCGGTCAAGGACGCGGAGACCTATCGCTCCTTCGTCAAGCTGAGCCAGAAAATCCTGCAGATGTTCATGCCTGGGCTGTATGCACCACCGCCACCGCTGGGTGAATTGGTGGCGATGCTCGACCGCAGTGAGGAAGGGCGGCTGATGCTCGACTACATGAACCGTGATTGCCTGGATCTGGTCAACCAGTTGTACGAGAGCGACAAGATCAAGATCCACTTGCTGCGCCTGGTCAGCGAAAACCTGCAGGCGCCCAATGAGCTGGGTACCGGCATGGGCGTCCTGTTGATGCCCGGTATCATCCATACCTACGGCGTTTCGCAGCCCATCGGTGGCAGCGGCAAGCTCACCGAGTCGCTGGTGCGATGCATCGAGTCCTATGGCGGAGAGGTGCGCTGCAACTCGGAAGTTGCACAAATCCTCACCAGTGCTGGCCGTGCGACAGGTGTTCGCCTGAGCAGTGGCGAGACGTTCCAAGCTCGCGATGCCGTGATCGGCGCGATCCATCCGCATGTTGTGCGCAAGTTCGTGGAAGGCGTACCTGAGCCAGTGCTAGCCCGCGCCGAGCGCGCAACGTTGGCACCTTTCTCGATCATGGTGAGCCATTACGACCTGAAGGAAAACTGCAAATATTACGCAGGCGAGGAGGTCGGCTACGCCACGATGCTGGAATTCATGGCCACTGACTCCCTGGACGAAATGCTCGCTGACTTCGACGAACTCAAGCGCGGCTACATCAGCAAGCGTCGCCTGTGCGCCGGTGGTGATGAAAGCATCGGCGACAAGACCAGGGTGCCTGCGGGCAGGGGTATGTTCCATGGCATCACGTTCGCCCCCTACAAGGTCAATGACCCGCGCTGGAAGGGGCAGCATTGGGATGATTTCAAGGAAGAGATTGGCGACCTGTCACTTCAGCATTACCGACAGTTCGTGAGCAACCTCACCGCCGACAACATCATCGCCCGAAGCATCGTCAGCCCGGTCGATCTGGAGCGCTCCAGCCCGAACAGCATGATGCGCGGGGATTTGCACGGAGTTGCCCCGTACTTCTATCAGAGCGCCGGCCATCGTCCTACGCCTGACCTCGGGCAGTTCACTGTGCCAGGGGTGGAGCGACTCTATCTTACTGGCCCATCTCAGCATCCTGGGGGCGGCGTATACGGCGCGGGCCGGGCCACGGCCATGAAGATGTTCGAGCAACTGGGCATGGATTTCAGCGCGGTATCGGCGGGTGTGCGCCATGACGTGCCTGCGCCATCCACCCTGGCAGCCGCTTCGCGCGAAGGCATGGTGCTGCGTGGTTCAGCCGATGAAGAGCTGATGCATGTCGAGTCGATCCGTCGCGTGGGTGATGAGTTGGTCATCAAGGGCAAAAGCTTCGGAACGCTTCCCATGGAAGCACGGTTGGACGGAGCGGCGACAAGGGCTGGCCTGAAAATGCTGAGCCTCAAGGACATGGCATTCCTTGCGAGCCTGCCGTTCCGTAAGAACAAGCAGTCCTGAGCCAATCGATAGGAGAATTTGCATGAATATTGTTGGCCTTGAATATCTGGTCTTCGGCGTCGATGACCTGGAGGGCGCGCACCAGTATCTGGTGGATTATGGTCTGCGGGTGCGTGAATACGAGCCACTCAAGGGCGGAGTTTATGTCGCGCTGGATGGCACCGGTTTGATCGTGCGGCCCAGCGATGCAGCCGGCTTGCCGCCTTTGCCACCGGGGGCCGCGTCGCCTTCGTTGCGTGAAACCCTGTATGGCGTAGCCGATCACGCCACACTGGCGCAGATCCGCGATGAATTGGGCCGGGATCGGGAAGTGCGGGTAGACGCGGATGGCAGTCTGCACTGCATCGATGACGCAGGCTTTGGTGTCGGCTTCATGGTCACGCAGCGCCAGCCGATCGAGGCTCCCCACCTTGGGTTCAACGTACCCGGCCAAGCCCCGGGAAGGGCGCCCAATGTCTGCGCGGCGCAACCGGATGCGCTGATTGAGCCTCGCTCGTTGTCTCATGTCGTGTACTTCGTTCCAAACGCGGAAAAAGCAGAGGCTTTCTACAGTCGATTGGGCTTCGTCGTCACCGACCGTTTCAACCACTTGGGGCCATTCATGCGACCGGCCGGCACGCTTGATCATCACACGCTGTTCATGATCGAGAGCCAGAACGACCATATGGTCGGGTGCAACCACTTCACCTTCCATCTCGGATCGGCTGGAGAGGTGTTGCAACAGGGCTGGCGCTTCGTCAAGAAAGGCTACCGCAGCTTCTGGGGGCCTGGCCGCCACATCATGGGCAGCAACTACTTCTGGTATTTCAACAGCCCGTTTGGCGCCGTGATGGAAATGGATGCCGATATGGACTTGCATGACGAAGAGTGGGTGGCTCGGGCCATGGACCCTGGTTCGGACAACTCGCAGATCTTCCTCTTCGACGCCATCGACAAATGGGCGCCAGGTGAGTGAGCAGCCAGCCATGTCCGAAGAACAGCTTCTCTGCCGGCTTGAGGACGTTCCAGATGGCGGCGCCCGAGGTCTGCTGCGTGAAGGTCGAGATGATCGAGTTTTCGCAGTGCGCCAAGGCAACGAGATTTTCGTTTGGCTGAATGATTGTCCGCACAACCATCGCCCTCTGGATTACCGGCAGGACAAGTTTCTGTCAGGGGACAACCAGCACATCGTCTGTTTCGCGCACTCGGCGCATTTCGATATACGCGCGGGACGCTGCTTCGCCGGGCCTTGCATTGGCGAGCACCTGACACCCGTACCGTCGCGCGTGGCTGCCGACGGCACGGTATGGATTTCCCAGAACTTACCGAGCGTGGCTGGTTCGCAGCGGCGCGGTACTTCGCATTCCTGATTTCAAGGCAGGTCATTCCATGTTCCAGTATTTCCCTACCAATTATGTATGGAGCCTCTCCACGATGATTGCCCTGACCCACGGCGGCAATATCGGCGAGGTGGACGCGATGTGTGCTCCTTTATTGGAAGCTGCCATGGCGGGCGACGACCCGGGGACCGAGGCATTCTTTCGTGCCTGGAAAACCGGCGGCGATCAATTGATTGAACTGGCAAACGCCGATCTGGCACGTCGTCGCAAACGCTCGGCCGGCGACAAGCTGGCACGCGCAGCACTTTATTACACCATCGCTGAACGTATGCAGGCACAAGGCGAGGAGCATCGCCTGGCCACCTACCAACGTGCGTTGGAGCTGTTCGAGCAAAGCAGACAGCTGCGCCACGAGAACTGTCAACGGGTCGAAATTCCGTATGCTGACACCGTGATCAGTGCGCTGTACGTGAAAGCCAAGGATTTGGCGGAAAACACCCGCGCGCCGATCGTGGTGATCATGAATGGTCTCGACAGTACCAAAGAGATGCTTCAACAAAGCGTCATGGGTACTCAATTCGCTGAACGCGGGTTGTCGGCCTTGTTCATCGACCAGCCCGGGACCGGTGAAGCGCTCCGATTGCACGGTTTGACAGCGATACATGACACCGAACGCTGGGCGAGCCCGATCGTGGACTGGCTGGAATCGCATCCGCAGGTCGACCCGCAACGCATCGCAGCCTTGGGGGTCTCGCTCGGCGGATATTACTGCCCACGCGCGGTGGCTTTCGAACCCCGTTTCGCTTGCGGCGCGGTATGGGGGGCCAACCACGATTGGAGAGCTGTGCAGCAGGCACGCCTGAAGCGTGAAGGCGAAAACCCTGTGCCTCATTACTGGAAACACGTGCAATGGGTATTCGGTGCGCAAGATCTGGACGACTTCTTCGCCAAAGCCGAACACATGCATCTAGAAGGCGTCCTGCACCGCATCCGGGTGCCTTTCCTGGTGACGCATGGCGAAAACGACCGGCAGATTCCGCTGCGCTATGCCCACCAGACATTCGATCAATTGATCAACAGTCCAGACAAGGAACTCATCGTCTTCACGCAGCGAGAGGGCGGCGTGGAACACAGTTCCCTGGATAACCCGAATAATGCCGGCGCGATGATCGCTGACTGGTTGGCAGAACGTTTGGGGGGGACCACTGAATGAAACGGTGGGCATGTGGCATCCCAGGAGAGGCATCATGGCACTAATTCAACGAGCGCTCATTATTGGCGGAGGCATCGGTGGCATGTGCGCTGCCATCGAACTGAGCAAGCAAGGCATTGATGTTGAACTATTGGAGGTCAACCCCAACTGGGCACCAGACGGTGCCGGTATCACCATCAGCGGTCCCACGTTGCGTGCATTGAAACAGATCGGTGTGGTAGACGAAGTGCTGCGCGAGGGCGGGAACTGGCGTGCAATCGATATTTGCGATGCCGATGGCAATCTGACGCGTACGGTTCCTATGCTACCGATTCCGGGTGCCGAAGACCTCCCCGGTGCAGCAGGCATCTTGCGACCCGTGCTTGCCGGTATTCTCGCCCGGGCAACAGCGCGTACGGGTGTGCGTGTTCGACTTGGACAGACGTTCGAGCACATGGAGCAGGACGATTCAGGGGTCAAAGTACAATTTAGCGACGGTAGCATTGGCCAATTCGATCTCGTTGTCGGCGCAGACGGTATCAACTCGGCGGTTCGCAAGTTGATCATGCCCGACTTTCCAGGACCACGTTTCACAGGGCAAGGGTCATGGCGTGCAGTGGTACCGCGTAAACGCGAGCATTCAACCGTGTACATGGGGCGCACTACCAAGGCCGGCGTCAATCCCATCAGCGACACCGAATGTTATCTGTTCGTGCTCGACAAACGTCAGGGAATGGATTTCATCGAACCGGAATTCTGGCCCGGAAAATTGGCGGAACTGCTTGAGGAGTTTGGCGGCCAGGTGGCGGAAATACGGGAAGGAATTCTAGATGGATCCCTGGCAAATCACCGCCTGCTCTATCGCCCGTTGGCCGGGCACATGATGCCCGCGCCGTGGCACCGCGGGCGTATTGTGCTGCTTGGCGATGCGATACATGCCACTACCCCGCATCTGGCATCGGGGGCTGGTATTGCAGTGGAAGGTGCGATCGTGCTTGCCGAGGAGATTGCCAGACGCCATTCGCTGGAAGGCGCTCTCACTGCCTATGCTGGACGACACTTCGACCGGGCCAGTTTGGTCGTTCGGGCGTCCGCAACGCTCGGGCAGATCGAGCAGGAAGGTGGGTCGCTGCAAGATCACACCCAGGTGATGATTGACGCTCAACAGGCTTTGCGCGCACCGATCTGAGCGTTTGCTGGATACCCCCTCGCTGCGTTGACTGACGCTCCTCCAGGTAACTGGAGGAGCGTTCGTTTTTGGGCGGCATCCGGCCTCCCATCCGTTTCGTGGATACCACGGATGCCAACAAACAATTTCTCGAATGAGTTGTAGGGCGATATGTTCGTTTCAACAGGGCAGAGACCCATCGACAACAAGAACAATGAGGACAACTATCGTGCAGAATTCTGACCCACGCCGCGTCGCAGTGCTCACCGGCGCCGGTGGCGCATTAGGTTTCCATTTCGCCTGTCGCCTGGCCAAGGAAGGATATCGTCTCGCCCTTGCCGATTTGCAATTGCCCGAAGACACAGCGACAGCAGCACGCGAACTGGGTGCAGATGTCTATTCGGAAAGTTTCGACCTGGCTGACGCGCAGGCCGTGCAAGCGTTCGGTTGCCACGTCCTGGAACGCTTCGGGCGCTGCGACATTCTGGTCAACAACGCCGCGTTCATGCCGTTGATACCTTTCGAAGCGTTGACGCTGGACACCTTCCGTCGCTTCCAGGCGGTCAATGTCGAGGCCTCTTTCCTCTTGGCCCAGCACTT
This sequence comes from Pseudomonas sp. Marseille-Q3773, assembly GCF_916618955.1. Lineage (NCBI taxonomy): Bacteria > Pseudomonadati > Pseudomonadota > Gammaproteobacteria > Pseudomonadales > Pseudomonadaceae > Pseudomonas > Pseudomonas sp. Marseille-Q3773. Next base: position 1,624,278 of record NZ_OU745390.1, on the reverse strand, counting down.
TGCCAAGGATATGGCGAGCCGCGGGTATGGCCGCATCGTGCAGATCGCCTCGAGCACGGTGGGAAATCCCATGCCTGATTTTACCGGCTATATCACCACTAAGATGGCAGGCATCGGCCTGGTCCGTGCACTTGCAGCGGAGCTGGGCCCACAAGGGATCACGGTAAACGCCATCTCACCGGGCCTGACCCGTACCGCTGCCTCCGAACGCAATCTGCCCCCTGCGTTATTCGAGGCAGTACGACAACAGCAACTCATCAAGCGCAACGGCGTACCTGCAGATCTCTGCGGACTGCTTGCATTTGTCGTTTCCGAGGAAGCCGGCTTCATGACCGGGCAGGTGTTCAACGCCGACGGCGGCACGATCTTCTGACCCTGCAGCACCGCGCATCATTCGTCAAAACAAATACAAGAGACAGCGCCATGCAACTCAATTCGTCAAGCGGCGCCCGCCGTCGCGGCTGCACGCGCCAAGTATTAGCCATTTCGTTGGTGGTACTGGGCGCGGCCTTCGGCGGGGGCTCTCCGGCCGCTACGCTCATGGCTGACGCCGACAGCCGGCCCGCGTTAGCGGTGCAGTCGTATTCCCAAGCGGCCATCCTCGCTTTGCAGGATACGGGCAAACGGCTAGTGGCTGTAGGTGAGCGCGGGTTGATCCTGTACTCCGACGACGGTGGGAGCAACTGGCGTCAGGCCAAGGTACCCGTCAGCGTAACGCTTACTGCCGTGCATTTCCCCACGCCGGAGCACGGCTGGGCAGTTGGACACTTTGGCAGCATTTTGCACAGCGATGATGGAGGGCGGACTTGGTCGGTGCAGTTGCGCGGCGAGCAGGCCGCACAACTGGTCCGCGAGGAAGCAATGGCCCTGGAAGCGGGGCCTTCCAGGGACACAGCTTTGATCAACGCTCAGCGTCTGCTTGACGACGGTCCTGACAAGCCTTTCCTTGACGTTTACTTCGCTGATGAGCGGCATGGTTTCGCCATCGGTGCCTTCAACCTGATCATGCAAACGGCGGATGGCGGGCAAACGTGGCGGTCCTATTCCGCGCGGCTCGACAATCCAGGCGCGCGCCATCTGTACGCCATCGCAGGAAGCAGAAACGAGCTCTACATCGCTGGCGAAGAAGGACGGGTTTTTCATTCGAAGAACAACGGGGCCACATTCGTCCGGTTGGCCACGCCCTATCAGGGCAGCTACTTCACAGTAACCGCTCGTAACGACGGGGTAGTCATTGCCGGCTTGCGCGGCAACGCCTTCCGCTCCAGTGACCATGGCAACACCTGGTCCCGGCTGGAGCTTCCCCATCCTGTTTCAGTCGTTGCGAGCCAACTTCAGCCTGATGGCCGCGTGTTGCTGCTCAACCAGACCGGGCAACTGCTAGTTAGCAAGGGGCCCGATGAAAGCCTGATGTCTCCTCTCGCTGAGGTTGCTGTGGCTGCTCCTACCAGCATGGTTCGCGTCGCCGATGGCGAGCTGCTCGTAGGCAGCCTCCAAGGCATAGTCCGAACCGCAGCGACTGCAAAAGCCGAACAGTAGAGGTTTGCCATGCATCAGCCAGAATCCACCCGTTTTCCAGTCGTTTCCAACCTGTCCGAGTTTGATCGCAAATCCGGAAGCGTGGTCGAGTGCCTGCTTTTCAATCACCGTGCCTGGGTTGTGGTCCTGTGTCTGCTGACGACGCTTTTACTGGGTTGGAAGGCCACGGGCTTGCAGCTTAACGCGAGCTTTGAGAAGACCATCCCGGCGGGTCACCCTTACATTGCCAACTACCTGCGCCATCAGGAAGATCTACGTGGTCTGGGTAACGCCATTCGCATTGGGGTGGTCAGCCGCTCAGGCAGCATCTACAACGCCGAGTACATGGAAACGCTGCGTAAGCTCAACGATCAGGTGTTTCTGATTCCCGGCGTCGATCGGGCAGGCATGAAGTCGTTGTGGACACCCAGTACCCGTTGGACAGGGGTTACCGAGGAGGGCATGGAAGGTGGGCCGGTCATTCCCGACGGCTATGACGGCTCGCTTACCAGCCTTCAGCAATTGCGGGCGAACGTCGATCGATCCGGTGAACTTGGCCAACTGGTCGCCGTTGATGGCAGCGCCAGCGTGCTTTATGTGCCCTTGCTGAGCCAATTGCCTGATGGCACCCCCATAGACTACGCCAAGCTGTCCAAGCAGCTTGAAGAGCTGCGATCCAGCTATCAACAAGGCGACGTCGAGCTGCACATTACCGGATTTGCCAAAATCGTGGGCGACCTCATCGAGGGTCTGCGCGAAGTCCTGAAATTCTTCGCCATCGCCGTCACGATCGTAAGTGCCATGGTGTTCTCCTACACCCGCTGTGTGCGCAGCACAGGGCTGGTGGTCATCAGTTCCCTCATCGCGGTCATCTGGCAATTGGGTCTGATCCAGACTCTGGGTTATGACCTGGACCCGTATTCGATGCTGGTGCCGTTTCTGGTCTTCGCCATCGGTATGAGTCACGGCGCCCAGAAGATGAACGGCATCATGCAGGACATAGGCCGGGGAACGCACAAGTACGTGGCTGCCCGCTTCACCTTCCGTCGTCTGTTTCTCGCCGGCCTTACGGCGCTACTGGCGGATGCGGTCGGCTTTGCCGTGCTGTTGGTCATTGATATCAAGGTGATTCAGGAACTGGCTGTCGCTGCCAGCCTGGGTGTTGCGGTTTTGATTTTCACCAACCTGATCCTGTTGCCGATTTTGCTTTCCTTTACCGGTGTCAGCGCCCGTGCGGCCAAACGTAGCCTGCGAGCGGAGGAGGGCGGCGCACGTCATCCGATGTGGCGGTTTCTGGATTGCTTCACCCGACGCCGCGGCGCAGTGCTTGCGCTTGCTGCATCACTGGTGTTGGCTGGTTTGGGAGCGTTGGGCAGCAGCCACCTGAAGATCGGTGATCTTGATCCTGGTGCCCCCGAGCTGCGTGACGACTCACGCTACAACCGTGACGTCGCCTTCATGAACCAGCGATTCGGCGCTAGCAGCGATCTGTTTGCGGTGATGGTAGAAACTGATGGCAGTGGGAGTTGCGCAGGTTACGAGGTACTCAAAAGGGTTGATGCATTGGAGTGGCAGCTGCGGCAATTGCCGGGGGTAGAGTCGACCAATTCTTTGGCACGTTTGAATCGGCAAGTGCTTATCGGTTTGAACGAGGGTAATGCCAAATGGTTCGAGTTGATCAAGAACCAATCCATGCTCAACTTTGTCACGGCAGGCGCCCCGCGTGGCTTGTATAACGATGCGTGCAACCTCTTGACCGTCTATGTGTACCTCAAGGATCACAAGGCAGACACGCTTACGCACGTAGTCGACACGGTCGAACGGTTTGCTGCCGCCCACAGTGGCGAAGGTGTTCATTTCCAGTTGGCGGGCGGTAGCGCCGGCATAGATGCCGCCACCAATATCGTGGTGAAGCAGGCATGGCGAAACATGCTCTTCCTGGTCTATGGCGCCGTGATCCTGCTGTGCTTCATGACATTCCGATCCTGGCGCGCTGTACTGGTGGCCGTGTTGCCATTGATGTTGACGTCGCTGCTCGCAGAGGCATTGATGGTGGCCCTGGGCATGGGCGTGAAGGTCGCGACGCTGCCGGTTATCGCGCTAGGGGTTGGGATTGGCGTGGATTACGCCTTGTACATACTGTCGGTAACGCTGGTCCGCATGCGGGCGGGTGATGATCTGTCGGATGCGTTTTATTCCGCCCTCACGTTCACAGGCAAGGTGGTGCTGTTAACCGGCCTTACCCTTGCCGTAGGCGTCGCAACCTGGGCCTTCTCGGCCATCAAGTTCCAAGCCGACATGGGCATTCTGCTGGCATTCATGTTCCTTTGGAACATGCTCGGAGCGCTCGTATTGCTCCCCGCACTGGCCAGTTTCCTCCTCCCCAGTTCCAAGCGTGCGAAAGCACGAGCCCTGGAGCCCACTACCGCCTGACTTGTAAACACGGCGGGTCGACGTGGCCGCCGGGTACATGAACTCATTTTTGGAGAACCACGATGCCGAGCATCCCATACAAGTCCCTGGACGATGCTGGACCACAGGAAATTGTGGCAGCCATTCTCGAGCGTCGCGGTGGTCGTCTGCTCAACATTGATCGCGTACTGCTACATAGCGTGCCGTTCACGCAGGGGTGGAACAGTCTGTTGAGCAAGGTCAGGCAGGAGCTCGACTTGCCTGGGAAGCTGCTGGAGCTCGCTGCGTGCGCAGTGTGCGGTTTATCGGGGGCGGAATATGAGCTCTACCACCACGGGCCACTTTTCATTCGAAACGGCGGCACCCCGGCTCAGTTCAACGCGCTGCGCGACCTCAAGGACGCGTTGACCCGTCCTTCGCTGTTCAGCCCGCTCGAGTGCGATGTCCTGCGCCTTGCAATGGCGATGACCCAACAAGCCACCGCATCCGGTGAGTTGCTTGCTCGCCTGCGTAGGGAACTTGGTGATCAGCAATTGCTTGAGCTTGTCGGCGTCGTGGCGACCTACAACATGGTCGCTCGTTTTGTCGTGACGCTCGGTATCGAAGTGGAAAGCGTCACAGCCCATCAATAAGCCAAAAGGTTGTCTCTCGCGCTGAGCGAGTGAAATGTGAAATGGAGAAGAAGCAATGATTCACTATCTGAAAAAGGGCAAGCCGGCTGAGGTCAAGGCCGAACTCAACACCCAGGTTCGCAATACGGTTGAACAAATCATCCGGGATATCGAGACTGATGGCGAAGCCGCGGTCCGGCAATACTCTCAAAAGTTCGACAATTGGAATCCGGATTCACTGCGCCTGAGTCAGGATGAAATTCAAGCGTGCATCGATTCTCTGACGCCCCAAGCGCTCGAGGACATCAAATTCGCCCAAGCGCAGATCCGCCGCTTTGCCCAGGTTCAATTGATGTCACTGCGTGATGTGGAAGTTGAGACCCTTCCGGGTGTCGTGCTTGGCCACCGCAATATCCCGGTGAACTCGGTAGGTTGTTACATTCCAGGCGGCAAGTACCCATTGCTGGCTTCAGCGCATATGAGCGTGCTCACCGCCAAAGTTGCAGGGGTGAAACGGGTCATCGCCTGTGCGCCGCCATTTGACGGTAAACCCTCGGCTGAAATCATCGCCGCGATGGCGCTTGCGGGTGCAGATGAAATCTATGTGATGGGTGGCGTCCAAGGCGTCGCCGCCATGGCCCTTGGTACCGAGAGCATCGCGCCAGTCGATATGATCGTCGGCCCCGGCAACGCCTATGTTGCCGAAGCCAAACGCCAACTCTACGGTCGTGTGGGCATCGACCTGTTTGCCGGGCCAACCGAGACTATGGTGATCTGCGACGACAGTGTCGATGCAGAACTGGTGGCAGTCGATCTGCTCGGCCAGGCAGAGCATGGCCCGACGTCCCCGGCCGTGTGCCTGACTACCAGCCGCAAGATTGCTGAAGAGCTGCCAGCGGCAATCGAGCAGGTGCTGCAGAGGCTCGACACCGCGGCGGTGGCGAGTGTTGCATGGCGCGATTATGGGGAAATCATTCTTTGCGACACCAATGAAGAGATGCTGCAGGAATCAGAGCGTATCTGTTCCGAACACGTGCAAGTGATGACCGAGGATCCCGATTGGTTCCTGCAACGCATGACTCGCTACGGCGCACTGTTCCTGGGCCATCGTACCAACGTCTCTTACGGCGACAAGGTCATCGGTACCAACCACACGCTGCCGACCATGGGTGCAGGACGTTACACCGGTGGCTTGTGGGTAGGGAAGTTCATCAAGACCCATACCTATCAGCGTGTACTCACCGATGAAGCGTCTGTGATGATTGGCGAGTATTGCTCCCGCTTGTGCGCGCTCGAACATTTCTCCGGGCATAAAGAGCAGGCGGACATCCGTGTACGCCGCTTGAAGAAGACGGCCTGAGCCATGGCCGTTTCCTTGACTGGCCGCGTGGCCGTGGTCAGCGGTGGAGCCGGGGGCATAGGCGCGGCGATATGCCGTGCCCTTGCACAGGCGGGTGCCCGGGTGGTCGTGGGCTACAACAGTTCGAGCGCGTCTGCTTGTGAGTTGGTGGAGCAACTGAACGGCGGGCCGCAGGTGCACTGTGCATTGCCCATGCCGGTGACCGACAGCGCAGCGCTGGTAGCGCTTGCGGCTGATGTGGAGCGCAGATACGGGCGATGCGATGTGCTGGTCAATTGCGCAGGCACAACCCGATTCGTCGCGCATGACGACCTCGCCGGGCTCGATGACGCGCTGTTCGACGATATTCTCGCAACTAACGTGCGAGGCCCTTTTGCGGCAGTGCGCGCGTTGCTTCCATTGCTGCAACGCAGTGATGCAGCGCTGGTGGTGAATATTTCCTCCATCGCTTCGGTGACCGCCTTGGGCAGCAACGTCGCCTACTGAGCGTCGAAAGCGGCCATGGACAACATGACCCGCTCGTTGGCGCGTGCGCTGGCACCGACCGTGCGGGTGGTGTCCGTGTCACCGGGCCTTGCTGATACAGAGTTCGTCAAGCAACTCGATAGCACCTGGCGGGATGAGCAGGCCCGGCGCACGCCGCTGGGCCGCTTGGCCCTGCCCGAAGAAGTGGCCGATGCAGTGCTGGCGGTCGCCTGTCACCTGACGTTCACCACCGGTGCCGTGATCTCGGTCGATGGCGGTAGGCCGTTGAACTGACAACAGGAGTTTCACGATGTCTTCAACCCTGCCAGAAGTCCGCGTTCACCATCTAGGCATCAGCGTTCCCGATATCGACGCTGCTATCAACTGGTACAGCAAGATGCTTGGCTTCGAACTTGAAAGCCGGACATACATCGCTCTGATCCCGGCGCAGGTAGCGTTCATTCGGCGCGCAGATCTGCGCTTGGAACTACTGCAGGTCGAAGGCGCCGCGCAGCTCCCGGCGGAGCGGCGCGAGCCCAACCTGGATGTACGCGTGCATGGCAACAAGCATCTATGCCTTGCAGTGAAGGATCTCGCGGTGACGATCGCCGGCCTACGTAGCAGGGGCGCAGACATCGTCTTTGAAAAAACAGTGGAGGGGGTACCCATGGCATTCATCCGCGACAACTCGGGGAATCTGCTTGAGCTGATGCAGTTTCCGCAGCTTTGGCAGCCGTCCTCCCTCTACTCTCAGGAGAGCAATCAATGAAACTGGCGACGTTGAAAGATGGCAGCCGTGATGGTCGACTTCTACTGGTATCCCGCGACCTGGTATCCGCCCGGATCGCGCAAGCTGTCTCCACCTTGCAAGCGGCAATCGAACGCTGGGATGAACTCGCGCCTTTGCTGGAAGCCGAGTACGCAGCTCTGAATGAAGGTACGCTGGCAGACAGCTTTCCTTTTGACCCTGCCCAGGTCATGGCGCCGCTGCCGCGAGCCTATCAATTCGTCGACGCTTCGGCGTTCCTCAATCATGGTCAGATCATGGAGCGTGCTTATGATCTGAACATCAAAAAGCAGGCTGGCGTCCCGATTCTGGTGCAGCGGCAAGGCGATGATTTTCGTGGCCCGTGTGAAGCCTATTCGTTTTGCGCCGAGTCGGAGAACTGCGACTTCGAAGGTGAGGTGGCGGTGGTGCTCGACGATGTCCCCATGGGCGTTGACGCTGTGCAAGCAGGAAACCATATCAAGCTGTTCCTGCTACTCAACGACGTTTCCATGCGGGCTCACCTGTTTCGTGAGTTATCGATGGGTTTCGGCCTCATCAACGCCAAGCCCGCCACGGTATTCGCACCGGTTGCAGTGACGCCCGATGAGCTGGGCAGCGCGTGGCGGGACGGTCGGGTCCATCTGGATTTACAGGTGACGCGTAATGATCAGTGGTTCGGTCATCCGAACGGCGCAGAGATGGACTTCTCATTCGGCGAGCTGATACGGCACCTGGCCTACAACCGTAAACTCGGCGCAGGCACCGTTCTGGCTTCTGGCACATTCTCCAATCGCGGCTATCGGGAAGTCGGCTCCGCCTGCCTGGCTGAGCGTCGAGCTATCGAAAAACTGGAACTTGGCGAGTCCTGCACCGCGTTCATGCGCCATGGTGAGGTATTGCGCTTCGAGATGTTCGGGCTGGATGGCAAATCCGTCTTTGGTGCAATCGAGCAGCGTTTTGTAGTTCAGGAGAGTGGGGCATGAACGTACTGGTAACCGGTGGGAATGGCTTCGTCGGGCGCGAACTGGTCAAACGCTTGCTCGCGCAAGCATCAATACTGCCAGACGACCGTGCATTGACTCAGCTCACCGTGGTTGACGTTGGCTGCGAGCATCTGCCGGATGATCCGCGGTTGCGGTTCGTCAGCGGCAGTATCGCGGATTCGGCTGTGCTCGAAGCCGCACTGGAGGTGCCTGCCGATCTGGTCTTCCATCTGGCGAGCATCCCAGGCGGTGCAGCCGAGCGGCAATTCGAACTGGGTCTGCAGGTCAACTTGTGCGCGACGCTCGAGTTGTTCCAGCGTCTGGCGCGGCAAGGAAACCGCCCGCGGGTAGTGTTTACCAGCACCATCGCGGTGTACGGCTCTGCTTTGCCTGCCTTGGTGGACGATACCTCGCCGCTGCGCCCAGATATGTCCTATGGAGCGCATAAGCTGGTAGGGGAAATTCTGCTTGCAGATTACAGCCGCCGGGGTGCACTGGATGGACGTATCGTCCGGTTACCTGGAATCGTCGCGCGCCCTCCGGAGCCGTCTGGGCTGCTCTCGGCGTTCATGAGCGATCTGTTCTGGAAGCTTGCCGCCGGTGATACGTTCACGTGCCCGGTCTCGGAGCAGGCTGTGGCATGGTGGATGTCGGTCGGCTGCTGCGCCGAGAACCTGCTTCATGCTGCGAGCCTGAGCCCCGAGCTCGTGGCCGATCGCCGCGCTTATACCTTGCCTGTGTTGAGGCTGACTGTGGGCCAAGTGGTGGATGGTCTGTGTGAGCGATTTGGCCAAGACCGCCGCAGCCTGGTGCGATACCAGGCGGATGCAAAACTTGAGTCGGCTTTCGGGAAACTGCCGGCATTGGATGCCAGCGCAGCGGAGACGCTGGGTTTTAGGCACGATGGAAATGTCATGACGTTGATCGAGAATGCCATGGCTTGGCGCCAGCCATGCTGAAGTTCCTATAGATAACAATAATGAGAAGGCCTCCCTATGAAACGAGACAAATTCGCTGCGCTACTTGTTACCACGGCTTTGGCGCTTGGTGCAGTAGCCGGCGCTTATGCCAGCGACAGTGCTAACCCCCAACCTGGCCATATCGTTGACCGCGCAAGCTTCGAACATTATCTGGAGTTGTTCAATCAAAAGGACCCGGCGGCCTTCGAGCAGTACTATGCAGCCAATGTCCGTATGTCTAACGGTGGTCTGGTATTCAACGGTATTCCGGAGGTCGAAGCGCACTACCGGAACATCTGGGGGGCCATGGAGGAGCAGGTCATCGTCGAAGACTTCTTGTTCGACGGTAAAACCCTTGCGGTGCAACTGCACACGATCTTCCTGGTACCCCGCGATGCGGCCCAGACCCCTTTCGGGCCGATTCGCCAGGGGGAGCGGTTCGACTACCACGGGCCCGTCTTCTACAAACTCAACGAAGCTGGGCAATTCACCGAAATCAACGTCGGTTACTACAGATTCACTCGCACCACTGACGGCGTAACCCGCAGCATGGGGATGCCGCACTGACAGGTTTCTGGGTTACGCACTTTCGCCTCGGCAAGCTGAGCGAGCGTCGTAACCCCGTCGACTCCATAAGATACAAGAACAATCGGAGAGGCCGATGAACTCACCCACGGTAGCCCGCTCATCAAAGGCGGCACTTGCAACCTATCTCCTGCTACTGGTGAATTGCCTTTCACCCATGGCAGCGATTGTGATCGCTCCCAGCTTGCCTCAGATGCAAGCGCACTTCGCAAATGAGCCGAACGCCGATTTCCTGGTGCCGATCGCGTTAACGATTCCGGGGCTGCTGGTCGCTCTGCTTAGCCCGTTCGTAGGGATACTGGCAGATCGCTTTGGTCGCAAACGCCTGTTAGTCGCTGCGATCGTAGGCTACGGTGTACTTGGCACGTTGCCAATGTTCCTGGAATCACTCTACGCGATCATCGCCAGTCGAATCGCCTTGGGCTGCGTCGAGGCCGTTATTGTCACTATCAGTACGATGCTGATCGGCGACTATTACAGCGGAGCGCTACGGCAGAAGTATCTCGCTCTGCAAACTACGTTCGCCTCTGCTTCAGCGGTACTCTTCTTCATGATTGGTGGCGCGTTGGGCGAGTTCGGCTGGCGAGTGCCCTATATCGTCTACGCGTTGCCTCTGCTGCTGGCGGCATTCGCACAGCTGCTGCTCTGGGAGCCGAAGCCAGATGATCTGGCGCGTGCGGAAGAACAAAGTCGGGATGGGCCACAGACGTTCCGTCCTTATTTGCTCGCGGGAATTTGCCTGATCACCTTCATTGGTGCTCTGGCGTTCATGATATTGCAAATTCAGCTGGCCTATCTGCTCAACAGTATCGGAGAACCCTCACCGCAGACGGCGGGCATGATCGCTTCGGCATGCAGTGTCATGATCGTGCTTGGTACACTTTCCGTCCATGTCTTGAGCCGCCTGGGCTTGCGAACCCCGCACTGCCTGGCCTTCGCTTTTGGCCTGATCGCCATCAGCTTCCTGATGATCCCCCACGTCGAAAACCGCTGGGGCATGCTTGAGATCGCCCTCGTGAATGGTCTGGGATGCGGGCTTTTGCTGCCGACCTTGGCGATCTGGAACATGCGTCAGCTGCCCTGGTTCCGCCGCGGGCTGGGAACTGGCATGTGGTATGGCAGCTATTGTTTGGGTATGTTCCTCAGCCCGGTGCTCGTAGTCAGCCTCAGCAAGCACTTGGGCGGGCTGCCGACCACCATCGCATGGCTGGGATGGTGCCTTGTGCCATTGGTTGCGGCTGCACTGGTAGCAAGCTTTTGCCGGTATAGGCGCAGGGCTTGTCTGCGAGTAGTGGCGCGCAACCTGGAGGACGCGTGAATGGCAGGGAATAAGCGCCTGGCGAACAAAGTGGCGATCGTAACCGGCATTGGCAGTGGTATCGGCCAGGGTTGCGCGCTCCTGTTCGCCCGGGAGGGAGCCTGTGTGGTGGGATGTGATCTGGACGCCGAAGCAGCGAGCGGGACATTGGCGCTCGCTCGGGAGCAAGGGACGGAGATGCTTAGCCTTCACCCTTGCGACCTGACATCACCGCAACAGGCGCAAGCACTCGTGTCGTACGCCTTGGCCAGTCATGGCCGTATCGACATCTTGGTCAATGCAGCTGCATGGGGTGCCTTCGCTTGGATTGAGGAGATGGACTATCAGTCTCATTGGCAGGCGACTATCCGCGGTGAGCTCGATCTGGTTTTCCTGCTCTGCCAGGCAGCTTGGCCTCATCTCAAACGATGCGGCGGCTCAATTATCAATTTCGCCTCCGCAAACGCGTGGATGGCGCTTGAGGGTTCCGCTGCGCTTGCACATTGCGCCGGGAAAGGAGGCGTGTTGGCCATGACCCGGCAGCTGGCATTGGAAGGCGGGCCGTTTGGCATACGTGCCAATACCATTTCCCCAGGATTGATCGAGACCAACGCTACCCGCGCCCACATCGAACGCGAACCAGCGTTCCTCAAGGTTGCGCTCGGCAAGCAGTTGCTTCGCCAACGCATCGGTCAACCAAAAGATGTCGCTTGGGCTGCACTTTACCTCGCTTGCGACGAGTCGGCCTGGGTGACCGGGAGCGACCTGAAAGTGGATGGAGGGGCAACTGCAGCCTGAGGAATGCCGAGGCCAGACGGCACCGGAAGGGCTCATATCCATACTTTCTCCACAATGCCAACTGACGAGTAATGCTAGGGTAGAGGCCTGTCTCCAAGTGATTCGATCCGTCCTTGATCAGATTGGCGACTTCCCTGGCATGCGCTTAGGAAATCGGTATTCTGCTTCGTCCGGGTCACCAGGGGAGGGTCCTGCCACGTATTGACGAACCAACAAGGTGACAGTCATGGACAATTCGCAAGCCAAGTCATCCGGGTTAACGATTATTCTCGTACTTGCCGTCCTTTCGATATTCCCTCCGCTTGCGACGGACATGTATTTGTCCGCGTTTGGCCAGATGCAGGCTTACCTCCATGCGCCAGCAGGGGCAATGGAGCTTTCCCTGTCGGTGTTTTTCCTTGGACTTTGCGTGGGACAGTTGTTGGTAGGGCCGGTCATCGATCGTTTTGGCCGTAAACTACCGTTGCTGTTAGGCACTTCAATTTTTTGTGTCACTACAGCCATTTTACTTGTGACCACGTCGGCACAGGTATTCATTGGGCTGCGCTTTGTTCAGGCATTAGGCGCCTGCGTTGGTATGGTGGTGGGTCGAGCGGTAGTCACAGATCTTTACTCAGGACGCGCGGCAGCGCGGACCATGACACTGCTGGTGATGTTGATGACGCTGGGGCCGGTTGTTTCGCCCTTGATGGGCGGTGTTCTGGTGACGCACTTCGGCTGGAAGTCGGTTTTTGTCACCATGCTGATTATCGGGGCCATGGCTTTGGCAATGACGTGGGCTCTGCTGCCTGAAACACTGCCGACATCACAACGGCGAAAAGCTCCGTTGTCTCGCGAGGCGGGGGTCTATCTGAAGCTCCTCACCACGCGGAGCTTTTGCGTCCCGGCCCTGGTTGGGTCATTCGTTCAGGCCGCCATGTTTTCATTTATCACAGCTTCATCAAATGTATTCCAGGGTGTGATGGGGCTGGATGAAATAGCGTATGGTTTAGCATTCGGTTTCGTTGCGTTCGGTCTGGTCGTTGCGTCATTTCTCAATAACTGGTTATTAAAGAAATATCCTGCAATTTTAATCATCAACCGCGTTCTCCCCTTGTTTGTCCTGGTGAGCGGGGTGCTATTCGTCATTTCCAATACTCACAGCCTTTGGGTTCTTCTCCTGCCTCTATGGTTCTCAATCGCTTTGATAGGCCTGCTCAGCGCAAATTGCACTTCAACAGCAATGGAGGCAGCGCGCAGTATGTCGGGCGTAGGATCAGCGCTCGTGGGTGCCCTGCAATTTGGCTTGGCGTTTGTCTGTTCAGGAATTGTGGCTTCGATCATCGGCGCCAGTGCGCGCCCACTGGCGCTGGGCGTTCTGATACCGTCCTTGATCGCCCTCGCGCTTTGGAAGGCTTTTCAGCATTCGGACAGCTATCGTCAACCGCATGCAGAACAGCGTGAATAGTATTTAACTTCAGAACTTATGAGGGATTTTGTGTGAATATACGGCCTACTTTCGGCCTGGTCGCCGTCAGCTGCGCTTTGCTTGCCTGCACTCCGGGACCTCATGGCCCCGCTACAGGTGGATTGGTCGCGGTTCCTTCAGTCAAGGACGTCGGCATCAACCCGACGTTGGCAAATATCGCTTATGGTAATCAGTCTGCCTCCCAGCGCATGGACCTCTACCGTCCGGAGGGCGTGAAAGCGCCGCCCGTGTTGATTTACATCCACGGCGGCGGTTTCAGATTCGGTACCCGTGAAATGGCGAGCGCCGGGCTGGTCAAAGGATTTCTCGCTGCGGGCTATGCCGTCCTTTCCATTGATTATCGACTATCCACCGAGGCTCGATTCCCTGCCGCGGTACAAGATGTGTTCAGCGCGATGGCATACGTGAAAGCGCACGCGGCAGAGTTGCAGATTGATCCCGGTCATATAGCGATCTATGGTGAATCGGCGGGTGCCAATCTGGCGTCTCTGGTGGGCGTAGCGTATGACAATCCGCTTTTCATGCCAGAAGGTGAAGCTGGTCTCGACCTCAAGCCCATGGCCGTAATTGCTCATTATCCGCCGGTCAACTTTTTGCAGATCGATCCGATGTTGAAGGCGCAGGAATGTCCAGGGGGAATGGAGCACAATGCGGCCGGAAGTTTTGAGTCCCTCTATCTGGGGGGCGCTCTCCCAGATATTCCAGATCGTGTGGCGCAAGCCGATCCGAGAACCTATGTAACCTCCCATGCGGCACCGTTCTTCATTCAGAACGGTGATAAGGACTGCATGGTGGGTGCTGGCCAATCGTTATTGCTGGTCCATGCTTTGCAACGTCACAGTGTCCCGGTTCATTATCAACAAATCCCGGGTGCATCTCATGGCGGACCGCAGTATGAAACGCCAAACAATATAAGTGATATCCTTGCCTTCCTTGACAAATTTCGGCCTGGCACCTGAGCGTACGTGGTGTGACGAGGTGATGGGTGCCCTTCAGGGCACCCACGGATCAAGCGATCTTGCGATCGTTCGGAACGCCCCAAAGGATGACGGCAACACAGATGAAGCAGAAGGGCGCCAGTGCCAACATGCCCATGTAAGTATTGCCGGTCAGGTCGTTGATGTAGCCGACCAGCAGCGGTGCCACCATACCGCTGAGCTGCCCGACGGTGTTGATAGCAGCAATACCGCCAGCAATGGCCAGCCCGGCGAAGGCTGTCTGAGGAATGGTCCAGAAGATCGGAATGGCGATGAAAACACCGGCCGTGGCGAGTACCAGGAAAGCGGTGAGCAAATAGTAATTGCCATTGAAATAGCAAGCAGCGAAATATCCGACACCGCCTATTGCCATGCACTGCCACAGATACCGCTTACGCTCGCCGGTGCTGTCCGAGCGACGTGTAACGAAGATCATGCCGATCGCCGCGACCAGGTACGGCAAGGCGGTGAGGAAACCGACCGCCATCTGGTTCTTGACCCCGGATGAGCCGATCAGGTGCGGCATCCAGAAGTTCAGCCCATAGCCGGTCAGCTTGACCATGAAGTAGATCGCCGAGAGTATGGCCACTTCTCGAGTAAGGATAACCTTCAGCAAAGAGGCGTGGATCGGCTTCGAATCCTTCTTGTCGTTATCCAGATTGCGCTGGAGCAGGTCTTTCTCGGGCTGCGTGAGCCATTTTGCCGACTGGATATCGCGATCAAGCTTGAACAACACAATCACGCCCAGGACAGCACAGGGCAGGCCAGAAAGCACGAACAGCCAATGCCACCCCGCCAGCCCCAGGAAGCCATTCATGTACTCCAGAATGACACCGGAAACGGGGGCACCCAGCACACCGGAAAGTGGAATGGACAGGAACCAGATGCCGTTCATGCTCGCCAGGTTCTTCTTGGGGAACCAGCACGCAAGATAGAACAATAGCGCCGGACCAAAGCCGGCCTCCATCACGCCAATTAGAAAACGCAGGAAGTACAGGGTGTACTCGTTGTAGGCAAACACCAGGCAAGCGGTGGCCAGCCCCCACGACACCATGATCCGGCAGATCCAGCTCGGCGCCCCGTATTTCTTCAACCCATAGCTGCTTGGCACCTCGAACATCACGTAGCCGAAGAAGAAAATGCTCGCGGCGAATCCATAAGCGGCATCACTCAGGCCCAGTTCCGCCTGCATTTGGGTTTTCGCAAAGCTGATATTGATGCGGTCAAAATAGGAGAAGAGGAAGCAGACGATCGTCAACGGCAAGATACGCCAGGCAATGCGACGGTAGAGCAACAGCTCCTGCACATCCGAAGCAACGTGAGTTGCTCCCTGGGTCAAGGTAGCCATACGTATTCTCCATAGTTGTATTTGTCGGAGATGTAGTTGGCTGATGAGGCCATCACCAGCCGCCAATCAGGCATTCAAACTCACGGTCACAGCTGGCAGCACCAGGAGCATCAGCTTGATTTCAGTTCACGCTTGCTTAACAGGACGCCATCCTCGTCGGCATAGATCCAGTCTCCGGGAAAGAGGCGTGTGCCACCTATCGTCAGGGGCGCCCCAACCTGACCGCCGCGTTCGTTCACCGAGCGCTGTGGCCAAGCGCCGGCAGCAAGCACCGGCAGGGCGATGGCAGCCAACGCGGTGCAGTCGCGTACCTTGCCATTTACCCATACGCCGCCCCAGCCGTTACGCAACGCCTGGTTGGCCAGGTTCTCACCCAGCAGCGCCCGTGGATCGCTACCTGCATCGATCACCAGGACTCGCCCATTACCTTCTTGCGCGAGTAGATCGCGAAGTTCGGCATTACAACCCCGAGCCTCCAAGGTCATGAGCTGTCCGCCAAAGGCGCGGGCCTGGCTGAGCCAGCGCCAGGCGCCTGGCAGGATTTGCACGTCGCCAGAGGCAACAAGCCCGGCATGCAAGTCACATAGGTCGGCAGTCGAGATCATGCGGTAGCCACTTCAGCGGCTACGACCTCTTGCAGCGTCTCGAAGCTTGAGAGCTTGCCGAGCAGGGCGCTTGCCACGACGGTGTAAGGGCTGGCTAGCCAAACCTGGCCTGGGCCTGAGCGGCCAGGGAAGTTGCGGTTGATAGCACTCACCGTGACCTGATCAGCCCGTGTCGATGAGCCCGGGCCACAATTTGCGCAAGCACCGCAACCCGGCATTATCAGTTCAACCCCTGCTTTCTCGAAGGTCTCGAGATATCCTCGCTGCTTGCAGTAATCCCGCACGGCAAGGGTACCGAACTGCAGGTAGAGCTTGGTGTGTTCAGGGATGCGCAGGCCGCGTTCAATACCCCAGGCAAGCACCTCATGGTAGTAATCGAAATCTTCTCGCTTGCCTGCGGTACAGGAACCACCGTAGGCGATGTCTATGGAAACCTCGCCGTCTAGATCGCTGATCGCCATGCCATTTCCTGGATCACCGGGTGCTGCCACAAGCGGAGTGAGAGCACTGCAATCGATTGAGATCTGCTCTTTGTATTCAGCCTCGGGATCGCTGAACAGCCAATCTTCCAGTTCGATCTCTATACCACGGCGCTCACGGATAAAGTCCACCGCCTTCTGATCAGGGATCACAATGCCGGTGAACCCGCCAAGTTCGGCGACCATATTGGTCAACGTCGCGCGCTCATCAATCGACAGCGCAGCTACAGCTTCGCCAGAGTATTCGAATACTGCGCCAATGGCCTGGCCCTGTCGGATGGGTTCGCTGCGCAGCAGCTCCAGGACGATATCCTTCGCTGTCACACCTGGCCGCAGTTTGCCCACCAGCTCAACCTTGATGACCTCAGGCATGCGGCAACGAATGAAGCCGGTGGCCCAACTGTTGGCGATATCGGTGGCGCCGGCACCGAAGGCCAAGCAACCCAGTGCACCTGAGTGCGGTGTGTGAGAGTCGGTACCCACCACGACCTGGCCGGGCAGGGCATATTGCTCGGTCAAGAGCGCATGGCAGATACCCTCCGAACCACTTTGCCCAGCCAAGGCGCCATGGGCGCGAACGGGATAGCGGCGAACAAACTCATCGTGAGCCGAAGCGAGTCCGCCTACAGCTGCCAGCAAGTTGTCGCGTACATGAGGGAAGCTCTGGTTGGCCAGAATAAGGTGATCCTGGAATGCAATGATCTCGCTTGGTCGGACCAGCTCGAGCGTTTGGCCAAAAGCACCGTGCATCAGGTGCGCACACATGCCCGTGAAATAGTCATGGCTGAAACGCCAATCGGCGGACAGGAACACACCATCACCACGCGCCAGCGCCCCTTGAGGGGCGACGCGTCGACGCTCAATGATCTTCTCTACGAGGGTCATCGGGCGACGGTTGGCAGCGAGCGGTTCGAAAACCTTTTCGGGATTGCGAGGCAAGTGCTGCTTGCTGTAAGGCAGCAGCCCACCTGCGCGAATCACTTCCTGGGTTACCTCGTCTCGACCGGCCAGGAATTCCTCGAGGTCAATCTCTTCTCCCGCACGAATGCGATCGATGAGGGAGAAATCGGTCGAGGTGTAGATGCCGATGTTGTCGCAATTCTGCCGGTAGATGCGCTCAAAGCTTTCCGCGATGATCAGACGAATCCCAGCGGATTTTTCAGCCAGTGGGCTGGACTCTCGGGAAGAGCCTTTGCCGTATCGCTTACCAGCGACAGTGATCTCGAAGCCACCGTTCTTCACCGCGTCATTGCCGATTGGAAGTTTTCCCTCGGTCTTGAAGCCAACGTAAGGGTAAGTGCCCAGGCGCTCGTCATACGTCATCATGATGACGACAGGTGTAATTTCATCAGTGGAAATGTTATCGCGCAATGGCAGTGCAGCCTGCAGGTCCAGCTGCTCACCGTCAATTTGGCGTTGCACGGCGTCGCTGTTGCAGGATAAATAAAGGAACCGGCCAGCAAAGCGTATTTTTTTTGTCATGATCATCTCCTCAACGAGGGTCATGATAAGAAGCTATGCCATAGGCTTGCCGCGATAATTCTTCTTGGCTGCCACGATAAAAATTCCGGTTACCTATGCACACCACTTGGCGTTACGACCCGACCACCCTGAGACTGTTCATCGCCACCTGCGAGGAGGGCAGCTTTGCCAGGGCAGCTGAACGTGAATGCATGGGCGCCTCCGCGGTCAGCAAGCGCATTGCCGAACTGGAGGAGGCTGTCGGTTCACCCCTGTTGTACCGTTTCAATAAAGGAGTTCAGCCTACGCCTGCCGGTAAATGCCTGTTGGAGCACGCCCAGCGACTGCTGGGGGAGATGCTCAAGTTGAGCGCCGATCTTTCGCGTTTCACCAGCGGTGAAAGGGGGCATGTGAGGATTCACGCCAATCGCTCAAGCATCATCCAGTTCTTGCCCGACGATCTGAACAGCTTCCTGTCTGCTCACCCCTACGTCGATGTCGAGCTCGAAGAACGTACGAGCGTGCAGGTTATAGAGAGCGTGCTTGGCAATCAGTGCGATCTCGGCATCGGCGCGGATTTGGAGGCTGCAGTCCACGTTGGGCTGACCATCCAGAACTACCACGTGGATCGGCTGGCATTGGTTGTGCGAGAGGATCATGAGCTCGCTGAGCGTGACAACATTGATTTCGCTGAAAGCCTCACCTACCGGCATATAGCGCTGCATCGAGACAGCCCGCTCTACCAGACCCTGGATAAAGCAGCGCGGGCTGCGCAGTCGATGATCAATTATGGGGTGCATCTGCAGAGCTTCGATGCTGTGTGCAGGATGATCCAGGGTGGCTTAGGCATTGCTGTCATTCCTGATCGAGCCGTCTGCGAGTCGCCAGAGGGGCCTGCACTTGTCAGGATTCCTCTGAAGGATGCCTGGGCGAGCCGGCAGTTTCATGTAGTAGCTCACCCACGGGAAATGCGCAGCGCCACCAGCCAGAGTTTCCTGGATTTTTTGCAGAATTTCGTGTGAGTCCGGCTCAGTAGCTCCGGCTCAAGGCTAAAGCTCGTTGGCTGAAATTAGACACTGCTGAAACGCTGCGGCCATTTCGCTCAAATTGCCTGCCCGCCAGGGCAGGCCACGCTCCATCGGCGGGAACAAAATCTTTCTCCACCAGGCCCCTGCTGACAAGATGGGTACTAGCGAGCCTTCAGGCTGCCTGGGTTATCTTCAGCGCCGGCCGACACATTCGTAGCGCCTGACACCTCATTCATGTCAACGCCCGTTGCATCCGGAAGCACACATGCTGCACAGAAACCCAGCAGATACGAAAGTATCGCGAAGCCTCCCATCGCATAGCCCAGGGGTACGTAACCTGAGGCAATGCCCACGGCAGCCGGCATGATCGCACCAAAACCTCGTCCAAAACTGGTGCAGAACCCCGCTCCACTCGCTCGGATCGATGTGGGATAAAGCTCGGCGAATGTCGGTGTCAAACCAGATGCCAGCCCCCCTTGAAACGCTCCAAGGAACAAGCCCAGTACCAACGTCAATCCCAAGCCAATGGGCATGAACAGATAGCATGCAACCACTACAGCTTGGCAGCACAGGAACATCATGAACGTGCGCCCCCTTCCGTAGCGATCACTGACAAGCCCGTATATGAACGGTCCGATCAGGGAGCCCAGGATATTAAGCGCAAGGTAGCCAGACATCGAGGTAATCGGTAGACCCAGTACCAGTCTTAGGTAGGTAGGTAGCCAGGTGATCATGATGTAGGCGCCACCAAAAATCCCGGTGGCCAGAAGCGTTGAAGTGATGGTGATGCGCCGCTGGCGAGATACGAAGATCTTCAGAAACTCGGCTTTGTCCCGCACCTTGGCCTGCGACTTGGAGAACGTTTCGGACTCGGGCACGATGCGCCGGATGAACCAGACCAACACGGCCGGCAGGATCCCGATAGCGAAGAACCAGCGCCATGCGATGTCCTCCGGGAGAAGCCAGAAGACAACGGGCATTGCACAAAGGGAGAGCCCATAGCCGAGCGCATATCCACTTTGAATGGAGGCGGCTACGCGTCCTCGCAGTGCCGGCTTGATGACTTCACTTATCAAGACTGCACCGACCACGGCCTCCCCCCCGTAGCCGATGCCTTGCAGGAACCGAACGATGAAGAATTCCCAGAAATCCGTGCAGAACGCGGCTGCCAGGGTAAACGCCGCGACCCAGCAGACAGTAAGCTGCATGATCTTGATCCGGCCGTAACGGTCCGCCAGCAAACCTGCCCCCCATCCCCCGACGGCGCTGCCGATCAAAGCGACTGAACCGAGCACGCCAGCGTCTGCTTTGCTCAGTGCAAGGACTGTGAGCAAAACCGGCATCACCAGCGAATAGATCGTCGAGTCCATCGAGTCAAGCGTGTACCCTGCCAGACATGCCCAGTAGGTACGCTTTTCCGTTGAAGACAGTTGCGAGTACCACCCAAGTTTCATGAGGGATCCCTTTCTTTTATTTATTGGAATCCCATTTTTTGCCTCCAAAGGCGGTGCCCGGAAACGCAATTTGCTTAAAGAGACATTCATTTTGCTTATGCAGAAAAGCTATCCGCACCGCCCGGCCGCCCGGCTTGCCGATGTTTCTCGGCCGGCTCGGTGACTCAGGCCCAAGGCCAGCGATAACGGACTCCCGTTGATCGGATCCGCAGAGATGGTTCTCTTGTTTTGCCAGTTTGTGGCTACATTGGCCAGCGTCAGGGCCCAGGGCGCAAGGTTCGAAGTCACACACTTGAACATTGCGAATGCACTAGGATTTTCTATGCTGACAGGCTGTGCTCACCCGCTATGTGGGCCTGTTCAACAGAAGGAGCGACACATGGTTACCCTGAAGCATGCGGTCAAAATTTCTGCTCCAAGGGGCGCGGTCTACCAAGCCTTGACCGATTTGGAGGCCATGCGGGGGTGGCACCTCGGTACCGTTGAAGGTGCCATTTTGGCTGGTCAGGTGATGACGTTAACGCCGAAGCCGGGCCAGCGCTTCAGTTGGCGGACCGACAGGTTGGAACCGGACGCCGCTATCATCCAGACTGAGGTGGAGGGTCCGGGCAGCTCGGTCGGCAAAACGCTGACCTTTACGCTTTCCGATCTGCAGGACGGCAGCACTCAGGTTGATCTGACACACGGCGAATGGCTTGAAGGAGATGACCACCTCCCGTTTTGCAACACCCACTGGGGCGAAGCGCTGCATCGCCTCAAATCCCATGTGGAGAAGACGTGAGAGCCATCGCATGCCAGTGACCGATCCCATCTCGCAGCGTTCGTCGTTGCCACTGTCTCCAAACAAAAGGTAGGTGAATGATGACCGCTGCCACATACAAGAACCAGGAGGTCGCAGCCCCGAAGGCGACCGTGAAGGATCTGCGAGAAGGTATCGAATTGCTCAGGAAGATGGACGGGCAATTCGTCTCGACGAGTGTGGAGGTGGATCCGAAGGCAGAGCTGGCTGGCGTATATCGCAAGGTTGGGGCGGGCGGCACCGTGCAGCGGCCGACGCAGGTGGGGCCGGCCATGCTGTTCGAGAAGGTGAAGGGGTACGACATTCCAGTCATAGTCGGCGTGCTCGCCTCCCGCAAGCGCCTGGCAGCTTTCATGGGAGCTGACGAGAAACATCTCGGCCGTCACATGCTCGACGCCATGCATCACGCGAAGGAGCCGGTGATCGTCGACTCGGCGCCGTGCCAGGAGCAGGTCCATCTGGCGAGCGACCCGGACTTCGACATACGCAAGCTGCTGCCAGCGCCCACGAATACGCCTGAAGATGCGGGCCCGTACTTCTGTATGGCAGTATTACGTGCCACCGATCCGGAAACAGGCCAGCACGATGTCACGATCCATCGGCTGTGCGTGCAGGATCGCGATGAGATCTCGGTCTTCATGCAGACCGGCCGGCATATCGGCATGATGTACGAGAAATACGAAGCCTTGGACAAGCCGATGCCGGTCACTGTCTCGATGGGCATTTCGCCGGTGGAGTACATGGCGATTTCCTTCGAGCCTCCTTCCACGCCTTACGGCTTCGATGAGCTGGAGTTCGCAGGCGGTCTGATCGGCTCGCCCGTAGAGCTGGTGAAGGCGAAGACGGTGGAAGAGTATGCCATGGCAACGGCCGAGATCGTTATCGAAGGTGAATTGCTGCCCAAGCGCCGCGTGGCCGAAGACCAGCACACAAAGACCGGGTTTGCGATGCCCGAGTTTCCCGGTTACGACGGCACGGCTAACCCTTCGCTGCCGATCTTGAAGGTCAAGGCGGTCACGACCCGTACAAATCCGATCTTGCAAACACTGGTCGGCCCGGGGGAAGAACACGTGAGCCTTGCAGGCATCCCGACCGAAGGATCGCTGGTGCAGGCGCTCGAAAATGCACTGCCAGGGTTCGTCAAGAACGTGTATTCGCATCCGGCGGGCGGCGGGAAATATCTTGGCATCCTGCAAGTTCACAAGCGCGACCACAATGACCAGGGTCGCGAGCGGCAAGCCGCCATCGTTGCGTTCGGCGCGTTCCCGGAGATGAAGCACATTATCCTCGTGGACGACGATGTTGATATCTTTGACACTGACGATGTGCTTTGGGCGATGACGACACGATTTCAGGCGGAACGCTCGGTAGTTCCCATTCCTGGTGTACGGTGCCATCCGCTGGACCCCTCCGCGGACCCGGCATTTCTCTGGACGAATTTCGACCACGGCATCTCCACCAAGGTAATCTTCGACTGCACCGTCCCTTGGGGGCTGCGTGACAAATTTATCCGCGCGCCGTTCCAGGACGTGGATGTGAAAAGGTTTCTGCCAGACTGGAACGGGGCATGAGCCATGGTCACTGACAGCAGCTGATCAACGGCACCACTGGTGGTCGCAAGCGCCAATGCTGCAAGGCCCGACGGCGACGTCGATCAGCTGAAGATCTTTGCTCAGTATTCGTTGAATATATTCGAATGCAGGCAATATCGATCTATGCAGGTTGAAATAGCCATCACTCGTTGGAATGTGAGGCCTGCGCTACTTTAATGAAGCGCTCGAGAACAGACGAGCAGTGGTCCCTGCGCCATACCAGTTCCCACTCCTGCCGGATCGTCAGGTCTTCCAGGGGCATGAAGGCGACCGATGCCGGCGCCCGCGTTCGAGCACCTTCCGGCAATACCGTGCAGCCCATGCCTGCCGCAACCAAGGTCAGCATGGACGCTGCATCGACACCCAGCACGCTGGTCCTTGGGACGAAACCGGCAGCGAAAAAACAGTGGATCAGCCGATCATGCCATGCTGGCGCAGCGCTGCGCGGCAGCCAGACGAAATCCAGCGCCTGAAGGTCCTTGAGTACCACCGGGGTCTTGGCTTTGGGCCATTGCCAATCGGCTGGGTAGGCAAGCAGCAAGCGTTCTGAAAATAGTGGGACACCGTCCAGCGACGGGTCATCCTGGGGGCGGAAGAGCATGAACCCTGCGTCCAGACGGCCGTCTGCCAACTGGCGTAGTTGTACGTCGGACAGCAGGTGATGGAGCGTGATACCCACACCAGGAGTCTCGGCGCGATAGGTCCTCAGCAGCTCTGCGATCATGGGGGCGAGATTTTGCATGACTGGCAGCGCGATCGACAGATGCCCGACCTCGCCACGGCCTGCTCTGCGCGCCCGTTCGCCCGCAGCTTCGACATCCTCCAGCAACCTGCTTGCATCGGCCAGCAGCTGTCTGCCTGCATCTGTCAGGCTGACACCGCGGGTGCTGCGGGTAAACAACTGTGTGCCCAGTTCCTGTTCCAGCCCCTGGATCTGGCGGGTCAGTGCTGGCTGCGCGATATGCACTTCCTGGGCGGCAATGCTGATGCTCGCATGTTTGGCTACCGCACTGAAATAACGCAGTTGACGTAGATCCACAGCTATACCTTCAGAGCATCGCAGAGATGAAATTATAGTATTTTACGGTATGACACGCGGCTAATTAACATCCCGGCACGCCTGTTGGCAAGCTTGGTCTGCCAGCACCGTGAACGTAACCAGCCGCGGACCTTTTATGCCTCATGACAATCACGCCTTGGATCTCGATCGCCTTCGTGCTTTCCGTCACGACCTTCATCGACATCCTGAACTGCGCTACCAGGAGCACCGTACTGCTGAAAAAATCAGCCAGTACCTGACCTCGCTAGGCATTGTCCATGTCAGCGGAATCGCCAGCACCGGCATCGTCGCCAGCGTGCATGGCAAAGGCCGCTCAGCGGCCAACCCCGGCCCTGCCATCGGCATTCGAGCCGATATGGACGCCTTGCCCTTGCAAGAGTCGAACGCGTTCGACCATGCCAGTGCAGTGCCTGGCTGCATGCATGCCTGCGGCCACGACGGGCATACGACAATGCTGCTCGGCGCAGCGGCGCTGCTGGCAGCCAATCGCGATTTCGATGGCACCGTACATTTGATTTTCCAACCCGCAGAAGAGGGCGGGGCGGGTGCGCGCGCGATGCTCGACGAACAACTGTTTGAGCGCTTCCCTTGCCAGGCAGTATTCGCCCTGCACAACTGGCCTGCTTTGCCCCAAGGGCAGATGGCGGTGCGGGTCGGGCCGATCATGGCGGCAGCCCAGCAGTTCGGGATCATCGTCAAGGGCAGGGGCGGACATGCTGCACTGCCGCATGAAACGGTCGATCCCCTGGTGGTCGCCTGCTTCATCGTGACCCAGTTGCAGACCTTGGTTTCACGCCGGGTCGACCCCTTACAGGCGGCAGTGCTGACCATTGGCCGGGTAGAGGCGGGGAGCTCGGCCAATATCATCCCCGGCGAAGCGCGCATCCAGGGCACCTGCCGCAGCCTCGACAACCAGGTCCAGCGTACGTTGCTCGAAGGGATCGAGCGCGTGGCCTGCCTGGTGGCCCAGGCGCATGGCGCTACTGCTGAGGTGGTCATCAAGCCAGGCGGGTACCCCGTGACAGACAATCACGCGGACCAGGCCCGGCTGATGGGGCAGGTCATGGCAGAGATGGTCGGCGAGGACCATGTCGATACCCATGTGGCACCGGCAATGACCTCCGAGGACTTCGCATTCATGTTGCAGGAAGTCCCGGGCGCTTACGGCTGGATCGGTAACGGCCACGCAGAGGCGGGCTTGCACCATCCCGAATACGACTTCAACGACGAGAACCTGTCCCTCGGCGCGCGGTTCTGGGATCGCCTTGCCCGCCGCTGGTTTGAGCGAGCCTGACCGAAACACCTGCAAACCCCGCACGCGCTTTTCTGGCCGCTTCAGGCCCCGGAGAGTTGCGCCCGGCATCTTGAATGCGTGGAGATAATAATGAACAAGAATATCCAATTGACGTGCTCCGCAACCGCACACGCTGCGTTGGAAAAACCGACGAGGCAACGCTTCGTCTTGTTGGCGATCCTCTTTCTGGGCATATCGATTGCCTACCTTGACCGGGTCAATGTGGCCGTCATCGCAGCGAACGAGCAGTTTCTGCAAGACATGGGCATCGCGGGTGACCCGGTCAGTATCGGGTTGATGATGAGCGCGTTCCTGTTCGCCTACGGGCTGGCAAACGTGCTGCTGAGCCCGCTCGGGGACTACCTGGGGCCGCGCAAGGCAATGATCGCGGCCTATCTGATCATCTGTGCGGCATTGCTGATGGGCGGTCTGGCAGCATCGTTCGGGGTGCTGCTGGCCTCCAGGGTTCTGTTGGGCGTCGGCGAGGGGTTGTACTACCCAATGCAGAATACCTTGGTGAAACACTGGTTCCCGCCGGCCGAGCGCGGCAGGGCGAACACAGTCTGGCTGCTTGGCCAGTCTATAGCCCCTGCACTGGCCATGCCGGTCTTTACCTTCTTTGTCAGCCTGTACGCATGGCAGTCGACTTTTCATCTTTCCTTTGTGCTGAGCCTGGTGCCGTTGGTATTGATCACCTGGCTGACCGCCGACAGGCCTGCGATGCACCGGCGGGTCAATGTGGGGGAACGAACCTACATCGAGCAGGCACTGGCCACTGCCGAACCCAGGAAAAGCGAGGTAGGCGCAAGGCTTTCAGCTGGCGGCCGGGGCTTCCTGGTGGATTACCGTTTCTGGCTGCTCATGCTGATCCTGGCCAGTAACTCAATCCTGTCATGGGGCCTGTTGTCATGGTTCCCGACGTACCTCAAGCAGGCGCGGGGGTTTTCCTGGGACTCGATGGGGATGCTCTCTGCATTGCCCTTCGTGTTCGGCCTGGTTGCAAAGATAGTCGCCGGCGTCGTGATTGATCGCTCAGGCCGAAGTGCAACGGTCATCATGGTCTCGGCAGCACTGTGTGCCTTGGCGTTGTACCTGGGGGTGCATCTGGACAACCGCTACATGGCCAGCCTGTCCATTGCCATCGGGATAGGCATGTCGTCCATGCAGATCCCGGCGGTCTTCACCTTGCTTCAAGGCCTGGTGCAGGCTCAGGCCATTTCATCCGCTGCTGGGGTACTCAATGGTGTTGCAGTCGGCTTCGGAGCCCTGTCGCCCGTATTGATTGGCCTGAGTAGCCGTCTGAGTGGCGGGGTCGACGCGGCGGTCTACCTGATGATCGGCACCGTGCTCGCAGGCGGTGGACTGGCGGCGATCCTTGCCAGGCACCGACTCTGAATTCACTTGCTGTTTGCTCACCGACGTGGATGAGCCCACCCACAACAATAACAACAAGGAAAACCAACTATGCGCTTCGCTGTAGCGTCGACGCTGGCCCTGTCACTTGGATGCGCGTCAGTTCCGGCGGCCGAACCTGGCCCCGGCGGCTTCTTTGCAGGCGCCAAGGCCAACCTCAACCTAAGAACATTCGGTTTCAGAAACGATAACCTGGACGGTACCGGTGCTCCTTCCCGAACAGAGGAGTGGGCACAAGGTTTCGTGGTGAAGTTCCAGTCAGGTTTCACACCTGGCGGCATCGGATATGGGGTCGACGCTCTAGCGCTTGCAGGCGTGACGCTCGATAGCGGGCGGGGGCGGCATGTTGGCAGCTCGATGATACCGAGCGATGGCGGTCGAGCCGAGAAGAACTGGGCTCGGCTTGCGCCCACGTTCAAGGCTCGCCTGGCCAGCACCGAACTGCGCTACGGTGCGCTTGTACCGCAACTTCCGGTACTGATGGCCAATGACGGCCGGGTGCTGCCGCAAACCTTCGAAGGGCTGCAAATCACCTCTGAGGCCATTGATCGGCTACTGCTGACCGGCGGGAGAATTACCCGGGCGGTGGGGCGCGGATCCACTGACCGGACCGGTTTGTCTGTGGCAGGCGGCATCCGGGAATCTGACGCCTTCTACTATGGCGGTGCAGACTGGGCGGTAGACGATGCACTCAAGGCGCAGTACTACTTCGCCAAGCTCGATGACTACTACTCGCAGCATTTTTTCGGTGCGATTCATCACCTGCAACTGGGGGAGAACAGCGAACTGGTCACCGATGCACGGGTCTTCAGCACGCGCTCATCGGGTGCCAACAGCACTGCGGAAGGTCGAGCCGGCGGATATGTCGCCGGCGGATATACCGAGGGCGACACTGGCAAGATCGACAACCGGACCTGGTCGATCAGCAGCGAATATCGGCATGCTGGGCATGCACTGATGATTGGCTACCAGGCGGTATCCAGCGGCAGCAACTTCGTCCAGCCCAACCAGGGAAGCCTCGAAGGCAAAGGCGCTGGAGGCGCCAGCACCTACCTGCTGACCGACCGTTTCATTCAAGGCTTCAACCGCGCCGGAGAGCGAACGGCATTCGCCCAGTATGGGTTCGATTTTACTGCGGTCGGCGTTGTTGGGTTGAAGGCCTCGGTGATGTACCTGAAGGGCACGGATGCGGACACCTTGGCTGGAGGTTCGGCCGCGGAGTGGGAACGCGATCTGGTGGTTGACTATGTTATCCAGGGCGGGCCCTTGAAAGGTATCGGTCTGGGTTGGCGCAATGCGCTATCGCACAGCGAGCTGTCGCGTAATCAGGATTTGAATCGTCTCTTCGTGACATACAACATACCGCTGTTGTAAACCCGCTTGGCCTGTTGGCACGTCAGCTGATCAACAGCCCCGGCTGGAGACGAATATCCCTGTTCTGTCATTGGCTCAAGACGTAGCCTGACTTTCACCCAAGCCTGCGTCGTGGGCCGCCTTACCGAAGACCCGGCCCAGCGCGTTGGCCAGACTGTCGAATACAGTCGCACTTTCCGCCAATTTGGCTGCTCTCAGTCCGCCATGGAGCATGCCGTTGGCTACGTGAAATTCAACCGACACGCCAGCTTTGTCCAATCCGATTGCATAGGCCTGCGCATGGTCGGCGAGCGGATCATATTGCGCGGCCACGATGAAAGCTGGGGCTAGTGCAGATCGGATGGGTGCATCCAACGGCAACGCCCTGGGATCCATATACTGTTCTGGCTTCGGCGCATAAAGCGCCAGCGCTGCGCTTACATCGGCCGCACTCAATAGGGGCGCATCAGCGAAAGCGTGCATGGAGGGCAAATCGGTCCGGCGTGTGAGCAGGGGGTAGAGCAGCCCTTGCAGGCGAGGTTGGGGTCGGCCACGGTCGTGCAGGTCGATACACAGACCGGCCGCCAGCGTTGCACCAGCGCTATCGCCGACCACAGCCAGGGCCTGACTATCGACGTTGCCCCAGTGACCACAGGATAGCGCCTCCCACACCGTGCGCGCATCATCCAACGGCGCTGGGAACGGGTGCTCAGGAGCAAGTCGGTAGCCCACAGCTATGACCCTGGCGTTCAGGCGAGACAGCACGGCGTGGGCGAACCAGTCATGGGTGGTGTGGTCGCCAACGCACCAGCCGCCACCGTGCAAATACATAATCGTCGGCAAGACACCCGCCTGCGCTGCTGCAGGCTGATAGATGCGAACGGGCACTTTCTGACAGTGTTCGTCTTTCACAGTGACACCAAGCATTGCCGGGGAAAAGTAGCTGCCGGACTCGGCAAAGCGATCGCGCCGCACCTGCCAGTCATCCGTGTGCGACACGAACTGGGCACATTCCTGGAGATACAGCTCAAGTTGCGGATCGAGGTTGTACTTGGACATGAATGCCTCGTGATCGTCCTGCCTGGGTAAGCATCAGAAAACGAACTGGTGCCCCAGTTCCTTCTCTACCCAGTGCAGAAAACACCGCACCCTGGGAAAGGCTGCGTGGGCCTTGGGAAACACCAGATGGTGCGCAGCGACCGGTGCACCCAGTGCCTCGGGTGCCACTTTCACCAAGGTCCCGGCTTCCAGGTATTTCTGCGCGAGTAAGCCACTTTCCAAAGCGAAGCCAAGGCCGTGGCTGGCGGCCTCCAGGCTCATGTAGGAACGGTCGAAACTCAGCGCATAGGGTTTTTCAGGCCGTGCCAGCCCATGCTGGGCAAACCACGCCGGCCACCTCAACAAGGTCGCCTCGGACAGGATCAGGTCGCAATCGAGCAGGTCGCTGGCATCATGCACGGGGTGGCGGGCGAGGAGCTTGGGTGCCGCCAGCACCTCGAAGGTCTCGTTACTCACCGTGCGCACTTCGTAACTGGGCCAGTTCGGGTCGCCATGGCGAATGTCCACGTCGATCTTGTCACGGCTGAAATGCAGCGCCTCGTACGAGCATGACAAATTGATCTGAATGGACGGGTACTCTTCGCGAAACGCTTCGAGACGCGGCATCAGCCAGAGCAGGCCGAAACTCGGTGAAGAGTGCAGCCGCAGGCAGTCGAGGCTGACATCGCTGCTGGCACGTTCGGTCGCGATGGCAAGGCTGTGGAGGATACCCGAGACGTCTTTCAGGTACTGCTGGCCAACCGAGGTAAGGGCTACGCCACGTGCACCACGCACGAACAGTTGTCTGCCGATCATGGCCTCGAGTTTGGCAAGCTGATGACTGACCGCCGATGGGGTCAAGTCCAGCACCTCGGCAGCTCGGGCAACGTTGCCGAACCGGGCGGCCTGCTCGAAAGCCTGGATGGTCTTGAGCGGTGGCAGCGGCGATGCCGTGTCGTTTACCGAGCGCATACAGATTCTCCAAAGCGTTATTTTTATTGGGGGAAACCCGTAGGATAGCGCAGCTGGGCTGAATTTTTTTCAGCATCGGATGATTTTCACGTTATTGCTCACGCAGCTCGCGGGCCACAAGCTGAACCCACGATTCCTGAATCGGCCCATAACAACAAACAGAGGGTTCACACATGCTTCTCCAAGGTAAAGTCGCAATCATCACCGGCGCAGCGTCCGCACGTGGCATTGGCCGTGCCACGGCCGCAACGTTCGCTCAGCAAGGTGCCCGCGTGGTAATCCTCGATCTTGACGAATCTGCCGCCCGCGATGCTGCCGCCTCACTGGGCGAAAGCCATCTGGGCCTGGCGGCGAATGTCGCTGACGAAGCCCAGGTTCAGCGCGCTGTTGCCACGGTTGTCGAACATTTCGGCCGCATTGACGTGTTGATCAATAACGCCGGCATTACCCAGCCGCTGAAGACCCTGGATATCCGTGGCGCTGACTATGACAAGGTGCTGGATGTCAGCCTGCGGGGCACGCTGCTGATGTCGCAGGCGGTGATCCCGCAAATGCGTGAGCAAGGCAGCGGCAGCATCGTATGCATGTCCTCCGTTTCTGCACAGCGCGGCGGGGGCATTTTTGGCGGCCCGCACTACAGTGCCGCAAAGGCCGGCGTGCTGGGCCTTGCCAAGGCGATGGCGCGTGAACTGGGGCCGGACAACGTGCGTGTCAACTCCATCGCACCCGGTTTGATCCACACAGACATCACCGGTGGGCTGATGCAGGATGAACGCCGCCACGCGATCATCGAAGGCATCCCCCTGGGCCGCCTTGGCCAGGCCCAGGATGTCGCCAACGCTGCACTGTTCCTCGCCAGCGACCTCTCTACCTACCTGACCGGCATTACCCTGGATGTCAACGGCGGGATGCTGATTCACTGAGTACACGTGGGCGGGCCGGTCCCCGGCCCGCGCGGTTCTGGATCAATGACAGCCAAGTTTCAGGCCTGGCTGCCAATAACAACAAGAGATCAGACCAGCATGACTACCTTATCGCTCGAAGCGGTTTCGACCGTGCGTACCTCCGCCTACCGCAAGACCGCCTGGCGCCTGATGCCGTTCCTGATGCTGTGCTACCTCTGCGCCTATCTGGATCGCGTCAATGTCGGTTTCGCCAAGCTGCAGATGATGAACGATCTCGCCTTGAGCGAGACAGTCTACGGCCTGGGTGCGGGTATGTTCTTCATTGGCTATTTTCTCTGCGAAGTTCCCAGCAACATCATCCTTCACAAAGTGGGCGCACGGGTATGGATCGCGCGCATCATGATCACCTGGGGGATCATTTCCGCGCTGTTCGCATTCGTCGAAACAGCGTGGCAGTTCTACGCCCTCCGATTCCTCCTTGGTATCGCCGAGGCAGGCCTTGCGCCAGGGCTGCTGCTGTACCTTACCTACTGGTTCCCTTCCTATCGCCGGGCACGGATGACGGTGTTGTGGTTCATTGCCATCCCACTGTCAGGCATGGTTGGCGGGCCTCTCTCCGGTTGGATCATGAACCAGTTTGCCGGCGTGCACGGTTGGGCCGGTTGGCAGTGGATGTTCGTGCTCGAAGCGGTGCCGACGGTCCTGGTGGGCCTGCTGGTACTGGCTTACCTCAAGGACGGCGTGCACCAGGCCACGTGGCTGAACGACGAAGAAAAGTCCCTGGTTACCCGCGAACTGGCCGAGGACAACCAACAGAAGGTCACTCATGGTTCGGTGGGGGAATTCATCCGCGACCGTCGGTTGTGGTTGCTGGCTGGCATCTACTTCTGCGTGGTCATGGGCCAGTACGCCATTACCTTCTGGCTACCGACCTTGGTGCGTAATGCTGGTGTATCTGACCCGCTGCACATCGGCATGCTGTCCAGCCTGCCTTACCTGTGCGCCATTGCCGCGATGCTGCTGGTCGGTCGCAGCGGCGACAAGTACCGCGAGCGCCGCTGGCATCTGATCATACCGATGATTGTCGGCGCCATCGGGCTCAGCCTGGCCGCATTGATGGGCGGCAACGTGACACTGTCGGTCCTCAGCTTGTGCCTGGCTGCGTCGGGAATCCTCTCGGCCACCTCGCTGTTCTGGATGCTGCCCACCACGCTTCTGGGCGGTGTGTCCGCAGCCGCCGGCATCGCCGCCGTCAACAGCTTTGCCAACCTGGCCGGCTTCTGCTCGCCCTACCTGATTGGATGGATCACTACCCAGACCGGGTCCAGCGCCATCGGCATGTATCTGATTACAGCCGTCCTGCTTGTGGGGGCCTCGTTGGTCCTGCGCATTCCCGCTGCAGCGGTCAATCGTTGAGTTAACGGAGCTACATAATGAATACGAACACTATACTGAAGCCCGCCTTGAGCCTGGCCGAGCGCGCGCACAATATCCGTCGCCATGCGTTGCGCATGGGGCAGGTGCAAGGTCAGGGCTATGTGGGGCAGGCCCTGGGCGCTGCGGAACTGCTGGCAGTCTCTTACTTCCATGCGCTGAACTATCGCTCCGATGATCCTGACTGGGAACTGCGCGACCGCTTCTATCTGTCCATCGGTCATTACGCCATTGCGCTGTATGCCGCCTTGATCGAGGCCCGAATCGTCCCGCTCGATGAGCTGGAAACCTATGGTTCGGACGACAGCCGCCTGCCCATGTCCGGCATGGCCGCGTATACGCCGGGCATGGAAATCACTGGCGGTTCGTTGGGGCAGGGGTTGGGTATTGCGGTTGGCGCTTGCCTGGGCCTCAAACGCAAGCAGTCGACTTCTTTCGTCTACAACCTCTTGTCAGATGGTGAGCTCAATGAAGGCTCCACTTGGGAAGCCGTCATGTCGGCCTCTCACTGGAAGCTCGACAACCTCATCGCCATCGTCGATGTGAACAACCAGCAGGCCGACGGTTATTCCAGCGAAATTCTTTCTTTTGAACCGATCGTCGATCGTTGGCAGGCGTTTGGGTGGTTCACCCAGCGAGTCGATGGCAATGACATCGAAGCCCTGGTCGCAGCGTTCGATGCGGCGCGCAATCACACAGGCGCGCAACCGCGCGTGATCATTTGCGATACGAAGATGGGCAAGGGGGTACCGTTCCTCGAAACGCGGGAAAAGACCCACTTCATACGCGTGGAAGAACATGAATGGGCGTTGGCGCTCAACAATCTCGAAGAAGGAAAACAATGATGAGCAAGCCGAATAGTTCTACTTCGACTGCCGAGCCAACCAAGAAGCGCCTGACCACCTCGGCCATGATCGCCTCGATCGCCGCTGAGGGCCAAGCGACCCGCTCGGCGCCCTTTGGCCATGCCCTGGCTGCGCTGGCTGAGCAGCGCCCTGAAATTGTCGGACTGTCCGCAGACCTGTCCAAATACACCGACCTGCATATTTTTGCCAAGGCGCACCCGGACCGCTTTTACCAGATGGGCATGGCCGAGCAACTGTTGATGAGCGCGGCCGCGGGCATGGCACGGGAGGGGTTCGTACCCTTCGCCACAACCTACGCCGTATTTGCCTCGCGGCGCGCCTACGATTTCATCTGTATGGCAATCGCCGAAGAGAATTTGAATGTGAAGATCGTCTGCGGGCTACCCGGGCTTACGACCGGTTATGGTCCAAGCCACCAGGCGACCGACGATCTTGCCATCTTCCGAGCGATGCCAAATCTGATGATCGTCGATCCTTGCGACGCCGTGGAGATCGAACAGGCAGTTCCGGCGATCGCTGCTCACCAAGGGCCAGTCTACATGCGCCTGCTGCGCGGCAATGTACCGGTGGTGCTTGATGAATACGGATACAAATTCGAAATCGGCAAGGCGAAGACCCTGCGCACCGGCAGAGACGTGCTCATCATCTCCACCGGGCTGATGACCATGCGCTCGCTCGAAGCGGCCAGCAAGCTCCAAGCCGATGGTGTCGACGTTGCGGTGTTGCACGTGCCGACCATCAAGCCTCTGGACGAACAGACCATCCTGGCCGAAGCGAAGCAATCCGGACGGCTGGTGGTGACCGCCGAGAACAGCAGCATTATCGGTGGCCTGGGTGAAGCGGTTGCCGGGTTGTTGATGCGCAACGGCGTTACGCCAACCTTCCGCCAGATCGCGCTTCCTGACGCGTTTCTCGATGCCGGCGCCTTGCCGACATTGCATGACCGCTACGGCATATCGACTGACGCTGTATGCGCTCAGATCAAAGCCTGGCTTTGATATCGCTTGGCTACGGGGCATGGACGCCCAGACGCTTCACGGCCACTACCAAGCAGGGCGTGAATCCGACAGCGATGACGTTCGCAACTGCGCCATCCGCTCGACGGTGGCGCAGCCATGAGGGTCAGGCGACAGGCTGGGCGCCGGTGATTTCTACCAGCGATCCACACATGAAGGCCGCTTCGTCCGATGCCAGGAATGCGACCAGTGCTGCAACTTCGGAGGGTTTACCGATACGTCCGAACGGCACCATCTTGTCGAGATCGGCAATGCTGCGGCCTGAACGTTTGACACCGGCCTCCAGCATCGGTGTGTGAATTTCGCCGGGGCAAACAGCGTTTACCCGGACCTTGTGAGGTGCGTAGTCGCGTGCCAGGTTCTGCGTAAAGGATGCCACTGCAGCTTTCGTCACGTTGTACGCGATGTGTCCCGGCGCCGGGTACAGGCCCCACTGCGAGGCCGTATTGACGATGGCGCCACCACCTGCCTCGATCATCAGCGGGAGCACCGCCCGGCACAGATGGAACATGGAGTCCAGGTTGACAGCAAAGCTGACGCTCCAGTCTTCCTCGGTCAAGGCCAGCAGGTCGCCACGACGGTTGATCCCCGCATTGTTCACCAGGACATCGATCTTGCCGAACTCGGCAAAGGTCTGGTTGATCAGCTCGCGACAGGCGTCGCCTTGTGAAATGTCGGCAGCAATTGCCAGCGCGTGCCCCCCGTCTTTCTGGATATCCTCGGCGACCTGTTTGGCCGCAGCCAGATTTACGTCGCTTATCACCACCTTGGCGCCTTCGCTCGCCAGCTTTGCCGCGATGGCCGACCCGATGCCGCCTGCAGCGCCGGTTACGATGGCTACTTTATTCTCGAACCGAATCATGAGTGACTCCTGCTTGTTGTTAATGGGGAGACTGTCCAGGAACGTTTAAACGAACAACGGCCGCACGAATGCCCCGCCGGTTGCGGTAGGCAAGCGATTACAATCACGATCAAACAAGAGATGCATGTTCTGGGCGAACGCATCGGGTAACACGAGCGGGATAGAAGAGGCGCGGTTAGGGTTAACAGCGCCGGGGGTGATGACCGCTTACGCTATCGACATGCGTGCCGTCAGATTCTGTTGCATATAGTCGAGGAAACGTCGCTGGAACAGCATGGTATGTTCGTGCGCAGCGGCCTCCGCAGCGTCCGCGTCCCTGGCTGCTATTGCGTTGATGATTTCATCATGATCGCGTCCTAACTTGATACTGCTGGCATTGCTGACGATATGGTCGAAGTGCAAGTGCAATAAACGCTGACCTTCACCCAGCAAGCGCTCGTAGTAATTGATGAAATACGGATTGCGACCGGCATGGGCTATGGCCATGTGGAAAGCTTTGTTCAGTTCAGACATCGCCTGGAAATCACCTCGTGTCACGGCGTCCAGGTAATCTGAGTCCGCTTTGCGGATGGCGACAAGGTCTTCGGGACGATGCTGGGTTGCGGCCAGACGCGTCACGGCCCGTTGCATGAGGTCGAGTGCGGAGACGTAGTTGGGAAATTCTTCGATCTCGAAAGGCGTGACCAAGGTGGTGCGGTTCGGCAGTATCACCACCAAGCCTTCGGTTATCAGCCGCGCCAGTGCGTCACGTACCGGCGAACGCGACAGGCCGAACTGGGTCGCCAGGGAGACTTCATCGAGTTGCACGCCTGGCTTGAGCTTCAGGGTCAGGATCTGCCTGCGCAACTCTTCATAAATGTAACGTCCGCTGTGCCGGCGAGCGCCATTTTCCTTATCGTTTTCTTTAGCCATCATCAGGTCTCGGTTGATCTGGGCCGCATCATACAGTCCGGATCGGCTATTTTTTGCAGTCGTTCACGACTGGGTGACCATTAGCATGGGGCGGGGCTGGCTTCGACGTCAAACTTTGCCACCTTGGCATCCGACTGCTCGTGGATGGCTGGGTTGGCGTACGCGCACCCACACGCTGAGTCACCTGAGCGGTTCCGCACTGCACGATCCATTCTGGTGGTGTGCAGTGCGGCAAACCGTCAAATCTGGCCTGCCCCCCATGTATCGCTGAGCATGAAGCCAGCGGCCAGCGGGTCGTCTGGGTCTACGCCCAGCTGCTGCAGGCCATACAGCCAGGCCCGGCCAGTTACCCTCGGTAGCACCGCTGGCCGTCCGGCGACTTCCGTAGTGCCGAGCAACTCGACCCGGAACTGGCCACCGATGGTCGAGCGCGACACCAGTTGGTCGCCAGTCTGCACCCGTCCGCGCGCTGCCAGCGTCGCCAGGTTAGCCGAGCTGCCGGTGCCGCATGGCGAGCGATCCACACGTCCTGGTGGCAAGGTGGTACATGTCTGGTACGTGCGATCATCGAGACGGTTGCGGAACATCACGTAGGCAACTTCGTTGACTGACGGCAGCAGAGGGTGCTGGATGTTCAACTGGCGGTTGATCTCGTCCTTCAGCGCTACGCCGGCATCAGCCAAAGCGCGGGCGTTTTCCGGGGCGATAGCAAGTCCTGTCTGCTCGACATCGATCAGCGCGTAATAGACACCGCCAAAGGCGACATCTACCTTCAAGGTACCGAAGGCCTCGGTCTCGATGGCCAGGTCCAGGTGTTCGACAAACGCTGGCACCATGTCCAGCGACACCCCCAGGCAGCGACCGTCCGCGCATGTTGCGCGGGCGGTGACAAGGCCCGCCGGGGTGTCGAGCACCACCGTCGTCTCGGGTTCCTGCATCGGCACCATGCCCAGTTCGAGCAGTGCAGTGACCACGCAGATGCAATTGCTGCCCGACATGGGATGAGCCTTGTCAGCCTGCAGTACGATGAAGCCGGCCTGGGCCTCAGGGCGGGTCGGCGGTAGCAAGAGGTTGACCGACATCTGCAGGCAGCCACGCGGCTCTAGCGTCACCAGGCGACGCAGACTGTCGTCGACCTCGTTGATGTAGTTCATCTTGTCGAGCATGGTGGCACCTGGGACGCCGATGACGCCCCCGGTGATGACCTTACCGATCTCGCCTTCGCAGTGCACCTCAGCCAGCTGAAGCGTCTGTTTCCAACGCATGGGTGTTACCTCACTTGATGTACCAGCCCCAAGGCTGTTCGCTGTCGTAGCGGGTGATCTGCTTGGTTTCCAGGTAGTTGTTCAGGCCCCATTCGCCCAGTTCGCGGCCGATACCGCTGGTCTTGTAGCCACCCCACGGTGCTTCGGTGAAGGTCGGCTGGGAGCAGTTGATCCAGACGATGCCTGCACGGAACTGACGGGCGACACGTTCACAGCGTGGCAGATCCCTGGACATGACAGCAGCACCGAGACCGAAACGCGAGTTGTTGGCAGACTTGATGGCTTCCTCTTCGGTATCGAACGGACGGATGCACACCACCGGCGCGAAAATCTCCTCGTTCCAGATCCAGCTGTCTTCCGGTACGTCGGCAAATACTGTCGGTTGCAGGTAGAAGCCTTTGTCCAGGTGGGCCGGGCGTTCACCGCCACATACCAGACGTGCGCCTTCTTCCAGGCCGCGTGCGATCGCCTGCAGGGTGCCTTCATATTGCTTGCGATTGACCAGCGGCCCGAGCAGCACGCCTTCTTCCATGCCGTTGCCAATCTTGATCTTGCGGGTTTCTTCAGCCAGTCGCGCGAGCAGCGGCTCATAGGCGGCACGCTCTACCAGCACGCGCGATGTGGCTGAGCAGACTTCACCTTTGTTCCAGAAGATACCAAACATGATCCACTCGACAGCCTTCTCGATATCGCTGTCGGCGAAGATGACAAAGGGTGACTTGCCGCCGAGCTCCAAGGTCACGTTCTTGATGTCCTGGGCGGCTGCCTGCATGATCTGGCTGCCCACCGGCACGCTGCCGGTGAACGCCAGCTTGTCGACGCCTGGGTGTGAGGACAGTGCCGCGCCAACGGTAGAGCCGGGGCCGGTGACGATGTTCAGTACGCCCGCAGGCAGCCCGGCCTCATCCGCGATGCGGGCCAGCTCGAGCGCAGTCAGGGAGGTCTGTTCGGCAGGTTTGAGGATGATGCTACAACCGGCTGCCAGGGCGGGCGCGATCTTCCAGGACGCCATCAGCATCGGGAAATTCCAGGGCACGATGGCGCCTGCGACGCCGATCGGCTCCTTGCGCGCGACCGAACTGAAGCGATCATCGGAGAGGGCGACGGCTTTCTCGCGTTCTTGGTCCAGTTCCTCAGCCAGGTTGGCATAAAACTCAAAACAACCGGCGGTATCTCCGATGTCCCACATGGCCTCCGGGAATGGCTTGCCGTTATCGCGTACCTCCAGTTCGGCGAGCGCTTCCTGGCGCGCGCGGATGCCTTCTGCGATCTTGCGCAGGTAGGCACCGCGCTCGGCGCCGCTAAGGCGCGGCCATGGGCCTTCGTCGAAGGCAGCACGGGCCGCCTTGACTGCGATCTCTACGTCAGCGGCATCGCCGGAGGCTACGGCGGTGATCAGGCTCTCGTCGCTCGGGTCGTACGAGTCGAAGCTCCCCCCGTTGACCGGGCTGACCCATTGGCCATTGATGTAGAACTGATCGTAGCGGTTCATGCAGTACCTCCGATAAGGGCGAAGCGCCGGGCGCTGAATGCAGACAGGTTTTGAGCGGGGCTACGTTGGGCCACAAGGTCGGCCACCAGGCGTCCAGTGGTTGCACCCAGCGTCAACCCGAGCTGGCCATGGCCGAAAGCCATGATCACATTGTTCAGGCGGGGAGAGCGGTCGATGACCGGTTTGGTATCCGGCAGGAAAGGCCGATAACCGACACCGAACTCCATCCCTTGGGTATTGAGTTGTGGCAAGACGCGGCGCGCCTTCTCCATGATGATTTCGGCACGCTTGAAGTTCGGTTCGGCGCCTGCAGCTGCGAACTCGATGGTGCCGCCAATTTGCAGGCCGCGGGTCATGGGAGCGAAGCAGAAACCGCCGTCGGCGTAGATGACCGAATGGCGGATTTCCACGCCAGGAGCCGGCAAGACGGCTTGATAGCCGGCGATTCCGGCCAGCGGAATGCTGACGCCCAAGGCATCGAAGAATGCCCGGGCGCCGGTACCGGCGGCGAGCACCACATGGTCTGCAGGCACACGCGTACCGTCAGCCAGTGTTACCCCGGTTGCACGGTCAAGGTGTGCATCAATGCTCTTCGCTGTCTGGCGCAGACGCACACCGCCCTGGGCGATGAAGCTCTGGGTGAGCGCAGCGATGAACCCTTCTGTGTCGTTGACCGCGCGCCAGTCCGGGAACAGCAGACCATGCTGGAATTTTCCGGCAAGTGCCGGCTCAAGATCGCCGATGGCCGCGCCATCCAGCTCCTCGGACTTGAAGCCCAACTGCTTGCGCAATTCAAGGTGGGGCCGCTCGTGGGCCAGGCCGGCGGAAGAGTCGAATACCTCCAGAATGGGCCGGTCTCCCAGCAGCGATTTGTCCGGGCAAGCGTCTAGCAGAGGTGCGTAATCTTCATAGACATGTTGAGTCAGTTTCGCCATGTCCTGGGCGATCTGATGAATCTTGGAAGACCGGGCACAAGCCAGAAAGCGTAGAAACCATGGCAGGATGCCGGGCAAAGCACTGGGTCGCAACGCCAGTGGACCTTTCTGGTCAAGTAGCCAGCCAGGGATCTTCATCAGGATGCCAGGCTTGGACAGCGGAATGACTTCACTGACCGCCATCTGACCGCAACTCCACTTCGCGGTACTGTCGCCCGGTGCGGCGGGGTCGATGAGCGTGACCTTGTAGCCCTCGCGCTGCAAGTACAGCGCGCAGCATACACCGACGATACCGCCGCCGATGACTACGGCGTTCTGCGATGACGATTGTGGCGTGTTCATGGGTTATCTCGATCCTGAAAAGGGTGCGAAGGGGCTGCCAGGGCAGCCCCGTGTAGCCTTACTGCTGCGACGCTTCGAAGACCTTGCGGAACTCGGTTTTTTCCTCATCGGTCAACGGCAACAGCGGAGCACGTGCATTGCCGACCTTGAAACCGGCCAGCTCGGCCCCGTACTTGACCTTCTGTACGAATTTACCGCTTTCCAGGTTGGCCATGGCAGGGAACAGGCTGCGCATCACGTTCTGCGCGCCCTTCAGGTCGCCACTGGTGAAGGCCTTGTGGAACGCCACGACTTTTTCCGGGAAGATGTTCGCCGGGCCACAGATCCAGCTGTCGGCGCCCCACAGGTAGAAGTCCAGCGCCTGGTCGTCCGAACCGCAGGACAGTTGAATGCCCTTGTATTTCTCGCCGATTTCGATGGCACGCAGCAGGTTGCCGCTGCTTTCCTTGATGCCGATCACGCGCGGGTGGTCATTGAGCGCAGCGATCACATCCATGCCCACTTCGACGTTGGTACGGATTGGGTAGTTGTACAGCACCACGTTGATTTCCGGGAAGGTTTCCAGGATGGTGTTGTAGTGGGCCAGAAGCTCTTCCTGCGATGGCAGGGCATAGTATGGAGGCGCGATCAGCAGGTTGGTGTAGCCAGCGTCAACGGTCTGCTTGATCTGCTCCAGTACTTCGCGGGTGCACGAGCCATTGGCACCAGCAATCAGGGTGCCGCTGTCGCCAACCACCTCCTTGACGGTGGCGAGGATCTGGCGGCGCTCTTCATTGGTCAGCGCGTAGTATTCACCGGTCGAGCCCAGGGGGACGAAGCCGCTGACGCCGGCCTTGAGCTGGTGTTCCAGGATCGAGGCCAGGGTTTCATGATCGACGTTGCCCGCGGCGTTGAAAGGGGTGACCAGAGCCGGCAGGATGCCATTCAATTTCATGTTGTTATCTCCTAGGGTGATTGATTTCGTGGCTTAGTAGGCGTAGCGGCGCAACAGGCGCCCCTCGACGACGCCAACCAGGCGTGTCAGCGGGAAGGCTACGAGGAAGTAGATGACGGCTACCGCCGAGAGAAACTCGACGGGTCGAGCCGTGCTGTTGGAAATGTTCTGGCCGACGAACATCAGGTCAGCGACCCCGACAGACGAGATCAGCGCGCTTTCCTTGAACAGGCTGACGACGTTGGACAGCAATGGTGGAACCGCGCGCAGCAGGGCCTGAGGGAAGATGACGTATAGCACCTTGACCTTCGACGTCAGGCCGAGCGCCGTACAGGCATCGTGCTGCTCGCTGGCGATGGACTTCAGCGCACCGCGGAAGGTCTCACTAGTAATCGCCCCCATGAACAAGGTCAGGGCGATCATGACCGACACGTACGGCGGGATATCCAGCCCGAACACCACCGGGAAGCAGAAGAACACCCAGAACAGTTGAATCAGCAGCGGCGTGCCGCGGAAGAACTCGACGTACAACGCCAATGGCAGGCGCACAATTGGCGTCTTCAACTGCCGCAACATGCTGACGGCAAAGCCCAGCAGGCTACCGAGAATGGCGCAGGCGCCGGTGAAGGCCAAAGTCAGCGCAAGGCCCTTCAGCAGGACCGGCCAGTAGCCCAGAACAACCGAAAAATCGAGTGGCATGATGAGTTCCTCAGCGCTGTCCGGCCAGTTCCTGGCGCCGCTCGAACCACTGCACCAACTGCGCGACAGGCAGCGACAGGGCGAAGTAGATCAGGGCAATCAGGGTGTAGGTTTCCAGTGGGCGGTAAGCTTCGGTAGCCAGGCTTTTGCCCACGTACATGAGGTCGGCGACCGCAACGATGGCCACCAGCGCACTTTGCTGCAGGGTGCCGATACCGTTGGTGATAAGCACCGGCAGGGCGCTACGCAGCGACTGCGGCAGTACAACGTAGACAGTCCGTTGCCACGAGCGAAGCCCCAGGGCCACGCACGCATCCAGGTGCTCTCGCGGCACCGCCTGCACGCCGGCGCGGTAGGCTTCGGCATTGAATGCAGTGAGGTTCAGGCCCAGGGCCAGGAAGCCCATGGCGATCGGGTCGATGAAGACGTCGAACAGCATCGGCACGCAGTAGAAGAACCAGACGATCTGCAGCAGCGCTGGCGTGCAGCGGAAGAACTCGATGAACAGCTGCGCGGGCCAACGAATGAAGAACCAGCGGCTTAGTGTCATCAGGCAGAGCAGGAACCCGCAGACGATACCGATCAGGTTCGAGACCAGCGCCAGTTCAAGCGTGACCTTGAGGCCTTCGAGCAACGCCGGCAGGCTGCCGCTCAGGAAGTGGAAGTCGAATTGGTAGTTCATGGCAACGCCCTCAATCGAATTGCACGACCTTCTCGAGGAACTCGCGTGTGCGGGCTTCCTTGGGTTGGGTGAAGATCTGCTCCGGATGGCCTTGCTCGACTACCTTGCCGTTGGCACAGAACACCACGCGGGTAGCGATGTGGCGGGCGAAGTGCATGTCGTGGGTGACGATGATCATCGCCATCTTCTGCTCGGCCAGTTGCATCATCACGTTCTGCACCTCGATGACCATTTCCGGGTCGAGGGCGGAGGTAACCTCATCGAACAGCATCAGCCGGGGCTCGAGCATCAGCGCCCGGGCAATGGCCACGCGCTGCTTCTGGCCACCGGACAGCTGGCTCGGATAAGCGTGCAGCTTGCTTTCCAGGCCCAGCCGGGCCAGGTAGGCACGTGCCTTCTCGGTTGCCTCGGCTTTGCTCAGGCCATGAACTTTGACGGGGGCAAGGATCAGGTTGCCGAGTACCGACAGGTGGGGAAACAGCGTGTAATGCTGGAACACCATGCCGATTTGCTTGTGCAACGTTTCATCAAGCGGCTTGCCCTGTTTGCGGCTGCCATCGATATAAGGTTTGCCCTGAAACTGAATGCTGCCGCCCTGGATGCCTTCCAGCCCCATGAGCACCCGTAGCAGAGAGCTCTTGCCGCTGCCCGACGGGCCGATGATGACAAGGCGGTCGTCGGCGCGCATATCCAGGTTCATGCCATCCATGACGATAAGCTGTTCCGAGTAGGCTTTGCGCACATTCTGCAGCTGGACGAAACAGCCACCTTGGCTTGAATTCGGGGTGAGCGAAGCCTGCGGCTGTGAAGCCACCAAGTGAGGAGTAGTCATTACAGTCATCTCCGCGAACTCTATAAGGAGAGCTCGGCATGTCAGCGGAAGTTACTGGGCTTTGTTGCCCGCAATGATTTCGGCAGACGCCTTGTCGACCAACTTGTCGATTTCACCGGACTCGCGGCGTCGGGTGATATAGGCGTCCAGCTGAGCGAGATCGTCGGCGGGCGTTGTGCGCGAAAGCGCGAATGAAACCCCTTGTTTGGCGAGCGCGGGTACGGGGAGTACCTCCTTGGCCCACTCGTTGGCCATGGCAAACAGGTGATTGGTGTCGTTGGCGTCGGCCAAGACATCAGCGCGGCGAGACATCAATGCCAGTCGTGTCTCATCCGAGCCGGGCAGACGCATCAACTTCGCTTGTTTGATAGCCGAGGTAATGGCTTTGTCTGCGGCGGTGCCCGAGATGACGGCTATGGTCACGTCGGGTTTGTCGTAGTCGGAGAGGTCAGTGCCTGCCGCACTGAATTTCGGGTTCTTGCGATTGACCAGCAGCGACACCTGATAATCGGTGGCAGGTACGGAGAATGCCACGGCCTTGGCCCGCTCTGGCGTCTGGTTCAAGGCCATGGCCATGTCCCATTTGCCGCTTTGTACGCCCGCTACCTGGTTATCCCAGTTGGTGTCCACGAACTGCGCTTTGACCTTGAGCACCTGCTCGGCGAAGTCGCGACACAGATCGACGAAGTATCCGCTGTATTTACCGGTCGCCGGGTCGCGCATGACGTAAGGGGCGGCTACCGCTGCACCACACCTGAGGACACCGGCTTGCTGAACGCTGGCCCAAGCCTGATCTGCGGCATGTGCGCCGGGTTGGGCAAAGATCAAAGCACTGGCGAATGCAACGCCGCTTGCGAATGAGTACCGAGGGAACCGTGCCATCTTGAATCTCTCCAGTAGTTTTTGTTGTAGACAGAAGAGTAAGTAATCAACGAACGCTGTGTTTTTTCTGAGTGCGGCGTTGTGTGCAGCGATGCATTCAGGCTATTGCGGATTTCATCAAGCTGTCAACAGCGCTGAAAGAATTTTTTGAAGCAAAAAAACCGGGGCTCACATTCGAAAGTGAGCCCCGGCGTTTGCAGGTCGAGGAGGGCGGCGGAAAGTCAGGCGGGGCCGGCGGTCAACTGCAAAGCGTCGAGAAAACGCTCAAGGATCAGGTTCGGTCTGCGTCCCTTTCGAGTAGCGACGGCCAGTTTGGATTCGAAATACAGACGCGACGGATCGAGCGCGGTCATCAAACCCTTTTCCACCCAGGCTGCCGCATAGTGGTCAGGAAGGAAACCGATGTAGCTACCTGTGAGTATCAGGAATGCAATGCCTTCCCGGTCGGTCGCCGAAGCCGCGAAGTTGAGCAGTTGGTGCAAGCCTATTGCCTCCGCAGTCATGCGGTAGGTGGGTACCACTGCGTCCGCCGCCGACAGCTGTTCGTTGGTCACTTTGTCGGCACAGGCAAACAGCGGATGTTCATTGCTGCAGTACAGGTTGGAGCGCTCCTCGTAGAGCAATGCATAGTCCAGGCCCGACAG
The DNA here is from genome assembly GCF_916618955.1 of Pseudomonas sp. Marseille-Q3773. NCBI lineage: Bacteria > Pseudomonadati > Pseudomonadota > Gammaproteobacteria > Pseudomonadales > Pseudomonadaceae > Pseudomonas > Pseudomonas sp. Marseille-Q3773. Next base: position 1,579,478 of record NZ_OU745390.1, on the reverse strand, counting down.
CGGGGCAATCAAAGGAACCACGCCGACGTGCAGGCGCCCGTCGAGCAGCCCGCGCTCTATCTCGCCCGGAGTGCTCATGCTGAGGTTGATGCGCACGCCGCCACCTTCGGCCCGAACGGCCTTCAGCGCATGGGTGATGCGCATCCTGGGCTGGGTTACCAGGTTGTTCACGATCGCGACGTTGAGGTCGCCGCGAAGGTGCTGGTGCATGTGGTTCACCTCGCTGCGAAAGCCCTCGATGGCGACCAGCACCGTCTCGCTTGCACGAAGCACCTCGCGGCCTTCGTCGGTCAATGCGAAGCCGGCCCGGCCGCGTTGGCAAAGGCGCATTCCCAGCCGCTTTTCCAGGTCACCCATGTGCAGGCTGATGGCGGACCGGGTGATGCCCAGCACGCTCTCTGCACCGGAAAAACTGCCGCATTCGGCGACCGTCTTGAAAACACGCAACAGCCGCAAGTCAAAATCGGTTACCTGGTGTAAGGGTATTTTCTTGGTCATGCGTGAGTTTTCCGATAACTGAAAGCAAGAAAATATAGATTTATCGCACATTAATGTTCGGTTCAAGCTAGCTCGCATTCACCAGTCAGGTACACCGCGATGAATCAGGCCGTGCAAACCTCAGTTCCGTTGGCCAGCAGCCTCCAGTTGGACACCCACTGGATGCCGTTCTCGTCGAACCGCAATTTCCGCAAAGATCCGCGTTTCATTGTAGGAGCCAAAGGCAACCACTTGATCGATGATCGAGGGCGAGCCGTTTTCGATAGCTTGTCCGGCTTGTGGACCTGTGGTGCAGGTCACTCCCGGCAGGAGATTGCCGATGCAGTAGCGAAACAGCTGGTTACCCTGGATTACTCGCCTGCCTTTCAATACGGCCATCCGCTGTCTTTCAAGCTCTCGGAGAAGCTTTCCAGCCTCGTCCCTGGGGATCTGAATCATGTGTTTTTCACCGGATCCGGCTCGGAGTCCGCAGATACTGCCATCAAGATGGCGCGTGCCTACTGGCGGCTGAAAGGGCAACCACAGAAAACCAGACTGATCGGGCGGGCCCGTGGCTACCACGGCGTGAACGTGGCTGGGACCGCTTTGGGCGGTATTGGTGGCAATCGCAAGATGTTTGGCCAACTCATGGATGTCGACCACCTTCCGCACACCTTGCAAGCGGATCAGGCATACACCCGGGGCGCTGCCGAAACCGGCGGAGTGGCGCTTGCCGACGAGCTGCTGAAGCTCATCGAATTGCACGATGCATCGAATATCGCCGCTGTCATCGTAGAGCCGATGTCGGGTTCGGCGGGGGTCCTGGTACCGCCTCAAGGCTATCTGCAGCGGCTGCGCGAGATCTGCAGCCAGCACGACATCCTGCTGATCTTCGATGAAGTGATCACTGCCTTTGGCCGCCTGGGTTGCATGACCGCAGCGGAGTACTTCGGTGTCACACCAGACCTGATGAACGTGGCCAAGCAGATCACCAATGGTGCGATACCGATGGGCGCGGTGATCGCAAGCAGCACAATCTACGACACCTTCATGCACCAGGCTTCACCCGATTACGCGGTCGAGTTTGCCCATGGCTACACCTATTCAGCGCATCCCGTTGCGTGTGCTGCAGCGCTGGCGACGCTGGAGCTGTTGCAAAGGGACGACCTCGTACACCAGTCGAAGGCGTTGGCTCCTCATTTCGAGACAGCCATTCACGGCCTCAAGGGCACGAAGCACGTGCTCGACATCCGCAACTGCGGCCTGGCCGGTGCCATTCAGATCGCGCCGCGCGATGGTGACGTGCTGGTTCGCCCGTTCGAGGCAGGCATGGCGCTATGGAAAGCGGGGTTCTACGTACGCTTTGGCGGCGACACGCTGCAGTTTGGACCGACATTCAACACCAAGCCCGAGGAGCTGGATCGCCTGTTCGATGCGGTGGGTGAAGCGCTGCACAGTATCAACTGAGCGACGGCAATCAAAGGCAACTTCTTTTACAACAACTAGACAGCTTGCGATCAAGCTCGAGGAAACAAGATGGCTACTATCACGCACTTGATCCATGGTGAACATATTGCGGACGACTCCCGCACCACGGATGTGTTCAATCCTTCCACTGGCCAGGCTATCCACAAATTGGGCCTGGCGAGCCGCGCCACCGTGCAAAAGGCCATCGACTCGGCCCAAGCCGCCTTTCCAGCCTGGCGTAACACCCCGCCGGCCAAGCGTGCGCAGGTAATGTTCCGCTTCAAGCAATTGCTGGAGGCGAACGAGCAGCGTATTGCCCGGTTGATCAGTGAAGAGCATGGCAAAACCATCGAAGATGCCATCGGTGAACTCAAGCGCGGTATCGAGAACGTCGAATTCGCCTCGGCCGCCCCTGAGATTCTCAAAGGCGAATACAGCCGCAACGTCGGTCCTAACATTGATGCCTGGAGCGACCTGCAGCCAATCGGCGTAGTTGCCGGTATCACCCCATTCAACTTCCCGGCCATGGTGCCGCTGTGGATGTATCCACTGGCCATTGCCTGCGGCAACTGCTTCATCCTCAAACCGTCGGAGCGCGACCCAAGCTCGACGCTGCTGATCGCCGAATTGCTCCACGAAGCCGGCCTGCCAAAGGGTGTGCTGAATGTGGTACACGGTGACAAGGAGGCGGTGGACGCCCTGATCGAGGCGCCTGAAGTGAAGGCCCTGAGCTTCGTCGGTTCGACCCCGATCGCCGAATACATCTACGCCGAAGGCACCAAGCGCGGCAAGCGCGTACAAGCTCTGGGCGGCGCCAAGAACCACGCAGTGCTGATGCCGGATGCCGAGCTGGACAACGCTGTCAGCGCGTTGATGGGCGCAGCCTACGGTTCTTGTGGCGAGCGCTGCATGGCGATCTCCGTGGCGGTGTGCGTGGGGGACCAGGTGGCCGATGCCCTGATTGCCAAGCTCGAACCACAGATCAAGGCGCTGAAGATTGGTGCCGGCACTTCCTGCGGCCTGGATATGGGCCCGCTGGTGACTGCTGCTGCCCGTGACAAGGTGCTGGGCTACATCGATGACGGTGTTGCCGCCGGCGCCAAAGTCGTTGTGGACGGCCGTGGCTTCAAAGTGGCAGGCAACGAAGAAGGCTACTTCGTGGGCGGCACGTTGTTCGACCGCGTAACTCCGGAGATGCGCATCTATAAAGAAGAGATTTTCGGCCCGGTGCTGTGTGTGGTCCGTGTAAACAGCCTGGAAGAGGCGATCCAGCTGATCAACGACCACGAATATGGCAACGGTACCTGCATCTTCACCCGCGATGGCGAATCCGCACGCCTGTTCTGCGACGAAATCGAAGTCGGCATGGTGGGCGTCAACGTGCCGCTGCCGGTACCGGTGAGCTACCACAGCTTTGGCGGCTGGAAGCGTTCGCTGTTCGGTGACCTGCACGCCTACGGCCCGGACGGCGTGCGCTTCTACACCCGCAAGAAGGCGATCACTCAGCGTTGGCCGAAACGCACCAGCCATGAGGCCGCTCAATTCGCTTTCCCTAGCAACAGCTAAGGTAGGCCCCAGGTTCGAATGCCTGCGCCATTCACTGTTCTGACGGAGAACCGCGATGGCGCAGGCGTTCGTCACCCTCCACGCGTTCAGCTCACTTTATAGATAGGTCGATAAGCATCATGGCGATTACCAACCAATACGTGAAAGATCTCGACCGCGAGTACGTGTTCCACTCGTGGTCTACCCAAGGAACACTCAATCCTCTGGTGATCGCAGGCGGCGAGGGCAGCACAGTCTGGGATTATGACGGCAAGCGTTACCTGGATTTTTCCAGCCAACTGATCAACACCAACCTGGGTCATCAGCATCCAGCGGTGATCAAGGCCATCCAGGAACAAGCCGGCGCGCTGACCACCATCGCCCCGGCAACCGCCAACCTGATGCGCGGCGAAGCCGCCAAGCGCATCATCGAGCAGGCTCCGGCAGGGTTCAGGAAAGTCTTCTTCACCAACGGCGGCGCCGATGCCAACGAAAACGCGATCCGTATGGCGCGGCTGTTCACGGGCCGTGACAAGGTACTGTCGTCCTACCGGTCCTATCACGGCAACACTGGCTCGGCAATCGTCGCCACCGGCGACCCGCGTCGCGTGCCGAACGAGTATGCCCGTGGCCATGTGCACTTCTTCACCCCGTATCTGTATCGCAGCGAGTTCAACGCCCAGACCGAGGCTGAAGAAACCGAGCGCGCCCTGCGTCACCTGCGTCGCGTGATCGAATGCGAAGGTGCGAACTCGGTCGCCGCCATTCTCCTTGAGAGCCTCCCAGGGACTGCGGGTGTGCTGGTGACCCCGGCTGCCTATATGAAGGGGGTGCGCGAGTTGGCCAACGAGTTCGGCATCATGCTGATTCTCGACGAAGTGATGGCTGGCTTCGGCCGCACCGGCAAGTGGTTCGCTTTTGAGCATTACGGTGTGGTGCCGGACCTGATCACCTTCGCCAAAGGGGTCAACTCCGGTTATGTACCTGTCGGTGGGGTGGTGATATCAGAGCAACTGAGCAGCTACTTCGACACCCACTTTTTCCCGGGCGGCCTGACTTACTCCGGTCACCCGCTGGCCATGGCCTCGATCGTCGCCTCGATCGACACCATGCGCAAGGACCGGGTAGTGGAGAACGCCCAGGAAATCGGCGAGAAGCAGCTGGGCCCACGTCTGCGTGAACTGCAGCAGCGCCACTCGGCCATCGGCGAGGTTCGCGGGGCGGGCGTGTTCTGGGCGCTGGAATTCGTCAGCGACAAGACGACCCGTGCGCCATTGCCTGCCCAGACCATGCTGGCCCTCAAGAACAAGCTGATGGAGGGCGGTCTGCTGCCGTTCGTGGTCGAAAACCGTATCCACGTGGCGCCGCCGTGCATCATCAGGGCTGAAGAAGTCGAGGCCGGTATCGCCATCCTGGACGAAGTCATCGGTTCCGTGCTCGGCTGAAGGTTGTACACCGGGCGCCTGGGATGGATTGAGTTCGAGTGGCAGTTTCGGCCGACTGTTCTGACGAAGAAGTATCACGGCGCTGTCGCTCTTACCCGCAGAGGTCACTGCGGTTGGTTGCAACTTTCATGGATTGCAGCTTCTCACCCTTGTCGAAGGTTAGCGCCTGAGACATTTGCCGCCCCACGCTGGGCGGCATTTTTTTCCTGAAAAAAAGCCAAAGGGCAGCGATCAGGTGCGGAAAAGCCAGTCCACCTGGCGCTTACGTACCGAGTCGCTCGATTCGCCCACCAGTTCTTGGTAAACGCCCGGCGCTGTTGCACCCTCGGTACTGATCAGCAGCACGCGCGATTGCCCGTTTAGTCCGACGTCCGCAGCCAAGCTGGGGGATTGCATCAGCCGGGTCAGGGCTGAGAGGCCTGCTACTGCGGACTCACCCGCTACCAGCGGAATGTCGTGCTGGCTGCCTTGAGCCAATCGCTTCATTGACGTCACGGCTTCGTCATCCTCGATGGTCATGAAGAAGTCAACGCACGGCTGCAGGAACTGCCACGCCAGAGGAGAGGTTTCACCACAGGCTAGGCCCGCCATGACGGAATCCACCGAGCCGGTTGCCTTGGCTGCTTTGCCGGACTTTGCGCTTTGATAGAGGCAGTCGGCTTGCGCCGGCTCAACAACGATGAAGGTAGGGCGTTGCTCAGCGAAGCGCTCCCACAGGTAGCTGGAAATCCCTGCTGCCAGACCGCCCACGCCGCCTTGCAGAAATACATGGGTAAACGGCGGGCGTAGTGCGCTCTCAGCTTGCAGGTCTTCAATGATTTCAGCAGGAATGGTGGCGTAGCCTTGCATGACATCTCTGGGGATATCCTGATAGCCCTCGTACGAGGTGTCAGATACGACCAGCCAGCTGTTGCGCTCTGCCAGGCTGGCCGCTTCCTCGACAGATTCGTCATAGTTGCCAGTGATGCGCACGATTTGTGCGCTATAGGCAGCGATGGCGGTCTCACGCTCGACGCTGACGTTGGCATGCAGCACGATCACGCAGCGGCAGCCAATACTCTGGGCTGCGGCAGCCAGTGCACGACCGTGGTTGCCATCGGTAGCGCTAATGACAGTGAAGGTTGCCAGTTCAGTTGCATGCTTGCCGGTAAACAGGTCTGCAGCCTTGAACTGGCGCTCGGCAAAGGTGCGCATGATCAGGCGCACCAAGGCGATCGGGGCACCGAGCGCCTTGAAACTACCCAGTCGCGAACGTACCGATTCATCTTTGACCAGTACCTCGGCTACGCCCAGTTCACTGGCAAGGCTTGGCAGGTTATACAGCGGTGTGCCATTGGCATTGATGCTCGACCACTGGCGAAGCCACTGGCGACTTTCGTTGGCACTGGCGATGCTCATGATCCGCTTGAGATCATCAGGGTAGGGTTGGCGGGTTACGTTCGGGTTCGCTAACAGCATTTCGGACTCCAATAGCAGGCAAAGTGGGGCCACTGCCGCCGGTAATCACCGGCGGGCACATTTGGGTAGGGGAGATCAGTGGGGCGTGTTCAGGCGCCCTTGGACGACATCCAGCAGCACTTGCGCACCGTTGAGTAGTTGGTCGTCATCAGTATGTTCGCGGGGGTTGTGGCTGATGCCCCCACGGCTGGGCACGAAGATCATTGCGGCAGGGGCAATTCGGGCGATCATCTGCGCATCGTGGCCTGCGCCCGAAGTCATGCGGCGGTGGCTGAAGCCAAAGCGTCGGGCAGAGTCTTCGATAGCATTTGCCAGGGAGGGGTCAAATGTCACAGGCTGGAATCGCACCAGTTGCTCGGTTTCAATCGACACGCCTTCTTCTTCGGCAATTTCTGCAAGTCGCGCGGCGAGCTGTTGTTCAGCTTTCAGCAGTTTGCTTTCGTCTGGGTCCCTGAGGTCGACAGTGAAGCTGGCACGACGCGGGATAACGTTGATCACATTGGGCTCGAAGGTCATGCAACCGATGGTCGCAAGCGTGGTACCGCTGCTTTTAGCGAGCTGCCGCAACTCGGTGGTGATGGCGCACGCCACATAGCCAGCATCGCGACGCAGGCGGGTAGGGGTAGTCCCCGCGTGGTTGGCATTGCCTTTTACGGTCACCTGTTGCCAGGAAATGCCCTGCAGATTTTCCACCACCCCGATCAAGGTGTTTTCCGCCTCCAGGATGGGGCCTTGTTCGATGTGCAGCTCCAGGTATTCGTGGGGCACCATGGTGCCCGGCTCCAGCTCGCCGGCATAGCCGATGCGGGCAAGCTCATCACCCAGGCGGCTGCCGTCGGTGCCTACGGTGTTCAGGGCATCTTCGACGCTCAAGCCGCCGGCATAGACCAGCGAGCCCATCATGTCCGGTTGGTAGCGCACGCCTTCTTCATTGGTAAAGGCGCCCACGGTGATGGTGCGCGTTGGCAACACGCCTGCCTCACGGTATGCACGCTGTACGGCCAGCCCAGCCAGCACGCCGTAGCAACCGTCCAGGGCTCCGGCGTTGGTAACCGTGTCGATGTGCGAGCCCATCATGAAGGGGCGTTCATGTCCGGTGTCACCTGCGCTGCGCAGCGAACCGAAAATATTGCCGACACGATCAACCTGGATGTCCAGTTCAAGCTCGCGCATCCAGGCCACCAATTGATCACGGCCAGCTTTTTCCGCATCGCTGAGCGCGATACGCGTCCTGCCGCCATGGGTCAGGTCAACACCGATATCGGCCAAGGTCTTTATTTGCTGCAGAAACTTCGCACCATTCAATTGCAAGCCAGGCACATTGCTCATCGTCATCTCCGCAGTGCGAAGGGCGGATGCCGCTCCTTCGCGTTGTTGTTCTGGGGTTATAGCAAAAATGATATTCCTTTCGAAGTGCAAGAAAGCTTGATTTTGAGCCGGATTGCGTAGTTTTATTGCGTTTGAGCGTTTAAACCAAGCGATCCATTACGAGCTGACCATGAGCCTTGATTCGTTTGACCGTGCCCTGCTGGAGGTCGTCCAGCGCGATGCAACTACATCGCAGATTGATCTTGGCGAGCAGGTGAACCTGTCGTCGGCGGCGGTCAATCGGCGCTTGAAGAAATTGGGCAGCGAAGGGGTCATTCAGCGCACGGTGGCACAGGTGAATCCGGCGAGCCTGGGTTACATGCTGACGGTCATCACCGAGGTTGAGGTAGAAAGTGAGCGGTTGGAACTACTGGACGAAATGAAAAAGACGTTCATGGCGTGTCCACAGGTTCAACAGTGCTACTACGTGGCAGGGGAGTGTGATTTCGTATTGATCATGCTGGTCAAGAACATGGAGCAGTACACGCAATTGACCAGGGCGCTTTTTTTTCAGAACAACAACGTCAAGCGCTTCAAGACATTGGTGTCAATGAGCAATGTCAAAACCGGGTTGGCTGTGCCGACCGATCCGGAAGACTGAGCATGGAATGCGACGCAGGCAACGCTCGTCGCCTCGCCCGGTACTGGCATTGGTCAGCATTTAACCCTGCGTGCCCGTGGATCATCCTGAGAAAGGGCATGCCTCGCCGAGCATGAGGGGGATCGGATCGTGCCCCAGCAGTGCGCAGAGCGCCTCCACAATCAGCTGATGGTCAGCTCGTTCGGGCAAACCGGAGACACTGACCGAACCGATCACGCCGGTGCCTCGAATGCTGATCGGGAACCCGCCACCGGCACTTGCATAGTCCGCAGGGGATAGAAAGTAGCGCTGGGTAATGTCTTGTTTCTCAAGCGCCAGCTGGTATTTGAGCCGATAGGAACTGCGCAGGAAGCGCTGAACGGTGTTGGATTTTCTTCTGATCCATTCAACGCTATCGGAGGTGACGCCGGGGGTGGTGGCAAGAAACAGCGGTCTATCGAAGCGCCGGACATCCACGATCAATGGTAGTGATCGCTCGCAAGCGTGGCGATGCAGGTACGCGCCCAACTGCCAGGCGGTCGTCTCATCGAACCGCGTGAATTGCAGCGTTTCTTCCTGGTGTTTCAAGCGCACCAGATCATCTGTGAGGCTCATTGCTGATTCTCCAATCGATTCGATATACAAAGCTTGTGCCGAACTTAGGGTGAGTTAAATCTGTTTCTACTCACCTTTAGGTACGATTTTTATTGCGCAATATTGAAAGTTTTTATCCGCTCTATTCCGAAATATTTGCGGTGATCTCAGTGTTGACAGCCACGAAGTTCCTTTTTAATGTGAATGCAGCCATGCACACAAAATCGCATGCATTCCGTGCCGTTCCTTACCTGCCAGAACAACAAAGATTATTCAGTGAGGCTAAAAATGGTTCTTCCTATTCGCTCGTCCCTCAAAGCAATTGTCGTGGGTGCGTCTTTTTGTGCAGCCCTGTTGGCGCAGGCCTGCGCACAAGCAGAAGAAGCCTCGGTCTGGAAGGATATCCAGAAGGCAGGCGAGCTCCGGTGCGGGGCCGCCGTGGCGGCGCCTTATGTGATGCGAGACGCCAAGACAGGTGAGTACAGCGGTTACTTTGTCGACCTGTGCAAGGACTTTGGCGAAAAGGTACTCAAGGTGAAAGTTTCGTTCGTGGATACCAACTGGGATAACCTGGTCGCCGGCCTGCAAAGTAACAAGTGGGATATGGCCATGGCGCTCAACCAGACCCCGGAGCGGGCGCTGGCAGTGGCCTTCAGCGTGCCGGCCACTGACTATCAGGTTTCGCTGTTGGTCAACAAGGAGAACCCCAAGGTCAGCGACGTCAAGGACGATATCTCTGCGCTGGATAAGCCGGACGTCACCTTTGCAGTAATGTCAGGCACGGCTCAGGACAAGGCGATTTCATCGGTGATCAAGAACGGCAAGATCATGCGCTTGCCGGGCATGGATGAAGTACGCCTGGCGGTAATGTCCAAGCGCGCCGATGTGCTGGTCGACGCCAGCGATACCAACCATCTGTTCGCGGTCGCCAACCCGGGCTGGACGCGTGAAATCCTTCCCAAACCAGCACTGGCCAAGCAGGGCGTTTCCTTCGGTGTGCGCCGAGACATATCCCCCGCAGACCTGCAGGTCCTGAACATCTACCTGCAGCAACGTCGCGAGACAGGGGAAATCCAGCGTCTGGTCGACAAGGCTTCGGCTGCTGCGAACGCGGAAGCGAAATAATGTGATCACGGCCTGCTGCCTTGGTAGTGGGTGGCGGGCCTTCATTGCCTACAACACGGTGGATACCCATGAGTAATACTGCACACCCGTTAGCGGGACAGACTGTTCTGGTCACTGGCGCCACGGGAGGCATCGGCGCAGCAGTCGTTGAACGACTGGTGGCGGAGGGAGCCCGCGTGCTGATCCATTTCAGTCGTGATGCAGTCGGCGCGCAGCGTGTGCTTGATGGCGTGCAGGGTCAAGGCTGGATTGTCCAGGGTGACCTCAGCGATGAAAGCGGACCGGAACAACTTTGGCAGAAGGCTCTGGAACTGGCTGGCGGTCGCATTCATGGTCTGGTCAACAATGCCGGGATTCGTACGGAAGTCCCGATGTCCGCCGATCACACCCAATGGCGTGCTGCCTGGCGCCGGGAGTTCCAGATCAATTTCTTCGCTGCTGCGGACCTGTGTCGTGAAGCGGTGGCCCATTTCCGTGCCCAAGGCGGCGGCCGTATCATCAACATGGCCAGCCGGGCAGCCCAGCGGGGCTATGCCGCCGACGCATTGCCTTACGGTTCCAGCAAGGCTGCGCTGATCAATCTCACCAAATCCCTGGCCCGCAGCGTCGCTGATCAGGGGATCGTGGCTGTAGCCATTGCGCCAGGATGGGTGCGTACCGAGATGGCCGAGCAGTTTGTCGCTCAGCACGGCGAAGCTGCGGCAGTGAGCGATATCCCAATTGGACGCATGGCCGCCCCGGCAGAAATCGCCGAGCTCGTGGCATTCGTCATGCGGCCGTCTCAGGCTTCGTTGAACGGGGCGACGCTGGACGTTAACGGCGGCAGCTACATTCGCTGATGCCGACCGAAGCGTTGGCTACGTGCCGGTAACGGACCAACGAGGCGCTGGCACACCAGCGCCATGATGAGGCATCAACCACTGACGACCAGCCCTAGCTGTTCACCTACACGCAGTGGCTGACTTTCGACCGTCGATGCAATCCAGTCGATAGCCCTTGCGCCGAAAACCACGATCACGGTGGAGCCAAGACCAAAGCGTCCCAGTTCGACACCGCGTGCCAGCTTGAGCGCATTTTTGCCTGTTTCGTAGTGAACGGTGGTCACATCGCTACCCGACGACTGTATGGATCCTGCCCATACTGTAGTGATCGATGCCACGATCATGGCACCTACAAGCACGACGGCCATCGGGCCAGCGTGTGTATCAAACACACAAATGACGCGTTCATTGCGGGCAAACAGGTTCGGGACTTTCGATACCGTAAGAGGGTTCACCGAGAACAGCTTTCCCGGTACGTGAATCATGGTTCGCAGCGTTCCTGTCAGCGGCATGTGGACGCGGTGGTAGTCTCGCGGTGACAGGTAGATGGTGACGAACCGCCCGTCCTGGAAAAGGCCTGCCAGAGCAGCGTTACCCCCCAGAAGTTGGCCAAGGGTGTAGGTGTGTCCTTTAGCCTGGAACAAGCGGTCCCCGTCGATCGCGCCAATCTGGCTGATTACTCCATCGGCCGGGCTGATCACGCTGCCGTCTCCTCCTTGCAGCGGCCTTGCCCCGGATTTCAGCGGCCGGGTGAAGAACGCGTCAAAATGTTCATAATCCTCGGGGCCATCGCCAATAGCGGCACGCATGTCTACGTCAAACCACCTGATGAAGCAGCGAATGACCTGGTTCTTGAACCATGGCACCCTGCACTTCGCAAAATAACCGGTCAACCTCGACAGGGCATGATGAGGCAGCAGGTATTGGCCAAGCAGGAACAACCGACTTTTCACGACAGGCCATCCTGCATTGGCTGACCTGCCTGTTCTCGCCAAGTCTCGGCTATGAGGCAGTCCGCAACATGAGTGGCCCATACCGCAATGGTCAGGCTCGGCGGACGGCCCGGCGACTCTGGCAGCGCGGCGGCGTCAGCCACATACAAACCAGGATTGTCGAATATCTCGCCGTTAGCGCCAACCACCCCATCATCGGCAGTGGCACCCAGGCACGCTCCGCCCAGAGGCTGCACAGTAATCGGGGCATGGGGGGCGTAGATGCGGGTACCTGTGGTGTGCTCGATCGTGCGCCGCTCGTACTCGATTTCCTGGTAAACGGGGCTTTCTACCTTGTCATAGCGAATGGAGAGCCTTCCTTTGTTGAAGGTGATGCTACCGTTGTTGCGGTCCTTGCCAAGTGCCACGATGAAAGCGTTCCTGCCGAACCAACGCCTGAGCCAGCGCGGCATCGGTATCGCGTCGATGCCCTGGATGGCCGCCCGCAGCAACTGGGCCTGCTTGCTGGGGGATTGTTTGCTGCGAAACGGGCCGCTCAATGGCAAACCGCGGCTCAAGTCTGCTGGGGCGTTTTCTCGCCAGAACCCGAAGAAGCCTCCATTGGTACCGAATTTTTGCCCGAGCATTGGCATACCCTGCAGACCTCTGGCTTCGTCCCGGCTTTTGAAAAGCAGCGAGACGGTATTCAAACAGCCAGCGGCCAGCACCACGCGCCTGGCCTTGATGCTTTGCCGTGTGCCGTCGCGGTGGTTGTGATAGCGAACCTCATAGCCCTCAGTGCCCGGCACGGCATTTTTCAAAGCGACGATGGAGGTTGCTTCGCAAAGATCGTGGACCAGCAGGCCCATCTTCACCGCAGGCCACACCACCGCGAAATCGAGCGTGGTTTTTGCGCCAGAGAAGGATCCAAGCACGCTGTTGTTCAGATAGTCGCATTCCCAGCGTTCGACGCCATTTGCATCGGTCACTTTTACCGGGGCACCGGGGGATTGCGGCAGCAGGAACCCCAGCAGCGGGTTGGGCAGGCCTTCGCAGGAAAGCTTACCGTCGTGATCGGTGAGGCTGATGCGGTTGGGAACCTGGTCGCTTTCCGTCGCGGCTCTTGCACCCAGTTGCTGGATGATTTCACTGTAATAGCGATCCATCCCGGCCTGGTTGACCTGTGGGTGGTGGCCATCCCAGTAGGACGGATCCGATGGCCTTGCCAGCATGCCCGCGTAAATATGGCTGCCGCCGCCTACATTGGATGAGCAAACTACATTGATGCCAGCGCCGTGGTACGCCTCGACATAGCCCCTGTGGTTGAGCAGAAGTTGCCGTTTCGACAGATGTGATCGCACCGAGCGCAGTCCATGGGTGAATGCCTTTGCGCCTTGCGGCAGCGGCGCCAGGTCAGCCATGCCGATAGATCGGTTGGGCAGCGTATCACGCCAGGGTCCACGCTCCAGCATCACCACTGTGCAGCCAGCCTCGACCAGGCGCTTGGCTGCGATCGCGCCACCGAATCCGCTACCGATGACCACGACGTCAACTGTATCCCCCATGGCTCAGGCCTCTTGGCCGGTTGGCGCTGTCGAGGCATTGAGCGAAACATCGGCCCGGCCGTCGCGTTCGCGCAAGGCGGCGATCAGGCGGTCTGCCACGTTCGCCGACCAGGCAGCGATCGTCAGGCTGGGTGCGCCACCCGGGGAAGCGGGGAGTGCAGCGGCATCGGCCACATACAAGCCCGGGTTGTCGAATACTTCGCCATTGGCGCCGACAACACCATCAGAGATGGAGGCGCCCAGGCAGGCCCCGCCAACCGGGTGAACGGTAACCGGGTTGCGAGGTGCGTATACCTTGGTGTTGGTCGCGCGCTCGATGCCGGCTATCTCATCATCGATCTGCTGGTAGATCGGATTTTCGCTTGTCTTGTAGGCAATCTTGAATCGCCCGTTTTTCATGGTCATTTTGCCGGTGTTGTTGTCGCCACCGAAGGCGATGATCACCGACTGCCGGCGCAGCCATCCCTTGAGCAAAGAGGGCATGGGTATGGCAGCAATGCCCTGGATGCTGGCGCGCAGAACCAGAACTGACGAGTTGCAGGAGTCCTTGAGACGGAAAGGTGAGCCGATGGGCATGCCTTTGGACAGGTCCTTGCGGCTGTTTTCCTTCCACAGACCGAAATAGTCACCGTTGCCGCCAAATTGCATGCCTAGCCGCGGCATGCCTTCGAGACCGCGATCGACATCACGGCTTTTGAGCAGCAAGCGTACGCTGCCAAGGCCACCCGCAGCGACGATGACATGCTCGGCCAGGACGGTTTCCGTTCGTTTGGCAGTGTGGTCCCGGTACGCGACTTCATAGCGCATGCGATCAGCCGTGGGTTGGGCCAGGCGTCGGATGCCCGTGACTTCGCACAATGCATTGATCATCAGGCCTTTCTGCATCGCTGGCCACAAGGTCGAGAAATCAAGCGTGGTCTTGGCGCCGGAGGGGGAGCCGAGAAAGCTGTTGTTCTGCATGTCGCATTCCCAGCGCTCGATACCGTTGGCGTCGACACGCTTGGCGGGGTGGCCGGGACGTTCAGCCATGAGGAATGCGACGGCCGGATGGCCCAGACACTTCAGCGTCCCGTCGTAATCGGTCGTCTCGATGCTGTTGGGTACCTGGTCTTGCGCGGTCAGCGGCCGCGCTTGGTAAGTTTCCAGCAGCTCAGCGTAGTAACGCTCCATGTCCGCGTTGCACAACGCTGGATGGCGGCCGTCCCAGTAGCCAGGCACCAGCGGGCGGTCCATGAAGCCGGCATAGATGTGGCTGCCACCGCCTACACCCGATGAACAGATAATGTTGATACCATCACCGTGGTAAGCCTCGACGAAGCCCTTCGTGTTCAACACGATATCGCGTTTCAGGCGGTGTGACCCCAAGCTGCGCAGACCATGGGTGTAAGCCTTGGCGCCTTGGGGCAGGGGCGCCAGGTTCTTGATACCGAGCGAGCGGTTGGGCACCGTGTCGCGCCAGGGGCCACGCTCGAGCACCAGCACTTCCCGTCCGGCTTCGGCCAGGCGGCGAGCAGCGATAGCCCCACCAAAGCCACTTCCAACTATCAAGACTTCCACTTTTCTTTGCATCGTCAACCCGCGAATGGCGTTTCTGGTAAGCAATCCGGGAAGCCCGCCTCCCGATCATCGCTATTTGGCGCGCTGCCATCCCCAGGCACCAAGCAAAGATAAATGTGGTACAGCGAAGAAATTCTTCTCCCTTCGCCGTAAAGCTTTCCGCCTTGGGAAAGTGCTGGCGGGTAAATACCCATCGCCTGTTCAGCAGGCCCGGATGACAGTAAAGATTTGCTTCCACCGGACAATAGTTTTACTCGTTTGGCCTGCGGCCTTTTCTCCACCGAGAATCCATGCTGGTCCGGGCTTGGCCTGGGTTCACGAGTACTTCGGGAGGATGCGGCAAATGGCAGGCAAGACCTACAAGGCGATGCAGGTTACCCAGCCGGGGAAGTTACAGTTAGCCAACTTGGAGATTCCAGCGCCAGGCGCTGGTGAAGTGCTCATTCGCGTCGAGGCGTGCGGTATTTGTGGCGCCGATGCGGGTGCCATTGAAGGCACCGAAGCTGGGCTGACGCTGCCGCGCACGCCCGGCCATGAAGTGGTCGGTCGAATAGCGGCCGTCGGCAGCCAGGTCCCTACGATCTGGCGTATCGGACAGCGCGTAGGGGTGGGACGGCTTGGCGGGCACTGCGGCCTCTGTGAACAGTGCCAGCAGGGCCACTTCAATTTGTGCCTCGATCAGCCTGTGGTAGGTAGCTCGCGAGACGGTGGATACGCGCAGATGATGCTCGCCGGTGCCACTGGCCTGGTCGCTATCCCGGACGAGCTGGGTGCAGTAGAGGCGGCTCCGCTGCTGTGCGCTGGAATAGCCACGTTCAATGCGTTGCGCAAATCGGGTGCCCTTGCCGGTGATCGGGTGGTGATACACGGCATTGGCGGGCTGGGCCACCTGGCATTGCAATATGCTCGGAGGATGGGATTCAGGGTCATCGCTGTCGGGCGCGGTGCGGATATCGAGCAACAGGCGCTGGCGCTGGGCGCCCACACTTATATTGATTCGCGGGCGCAAGACCCGGTGGCATGCCTGAAAAACATGGGCGGAGCGCAGGTCATTCTTACCACCATTACCGACAGTACTGCAGTGTCGCCGTTGATGGAGGCGCTGGCGCCGCAGGGTACGCTGCTGGTCGTCGGCGTTGGCCGGGAACCGCTCAGCATCATGCCTGGGGCACTGGTTGGCGGCGAGCGCAATGTTCGCGGCAACATCACCGGTACACCCTACGAGGCAGCAAGAACGCTGGACTTCAGCGTGATGACAGACGTGCGTGCGCGTATCGAGACCATGCCGCTGGAAAGGGCGTGGGACGCCTATCAGCGAGTGCGCTCCGGGGACGTCGAGTTCCGCATGGTCCTGACCATGAACGACGCCTGATCAAAGCGTCGTCACTATCCAAGGAGGAGTTTAAAGATGATATCCAAGCTGTTTGCTTATGGCCTATGCACGGCACTGCTGGCTCTGCCGCTCGCTGGCGTGGCAGTCGAAGCGCGCACGCCGCAGGCGGTGACCTTCCAGGAGATACGCAACGCCACCATCAAGCTCGGGTACGGCGATGTCACCTTCCTGATCGACCCGATGCTCGGCGCCAAGGGGGCTTACGCCGCTGCACCCGGCGCGTTCAACGAGCAGGTGCGAAACCCGGTGGTGGACCTACCGATTCCAGCTGACGACGTGGCCAGGGCAGATGCCGTGATTGTGACCCACCTGCATGTCGATCACTGGGATGAGGTTGCCCAGAAGTTGCTGCCCAAGCACATGCCGATCTTTGCCCAGAATGCAGAAGATGCCCAGCGAATCCGGGCCACAGGCTTCACTGACGTGCACATCCTCACGTCTGAAAGCGAGTTCAAAGGCGTGACGCTGTCACGTACGGAAGGCCAGCACGGCAGTGACGCAACCATGGCGGTGCGTAGCAAACAGTTGGGCAGCGTGTCTGGCGTGGTGTTGCAGAGGCCAGGATACAAGACGGTATACGTGGCAGGCGACACTGTCTGGAACACCCAAGTCGAGCATGCAATCGCCCGCTACCGCCCGGAAGTGATCGTGCTCAACGCCGGTTACGTGCGCTTCAAGGATATCGAAGGCTCGGTAATCATGGGGAAAGAAGACCTCTATCGCGCAGCTAAGGCCGCTCCGGGTGCCTACATTGTGGCAAGCCATCTCGAAGCGCTTGGCCATGCCACACAATCACGCAAGGAGCTGACCGATTACATCACCGCCAAGCAGCTCGATGCCACTCATGTACTGGTCCCTGACGACGGTCAGGCATATCAGTTCTGAACCTGCCTGACCCTTCGACCTATCCGTAAAAGGCCATTCCATGTTCATTGGTTTCATTCCTGTGCTATTTGCACTCGTCGCCACGTTGGCGTCATTCAAAAACCTGGCGCTGGCTCGCGCTTTATGGATCGTGTGCGCCATCCTGGTGGTGATCTGGACCACCTGGCACGGCGCCCACCATCTGTCCGACCTCAAGCAACTGGGATCCTGGTAATGAATGCGCAACTGACTGAAAACCGCCTGGGCCAACTCGAACTGGCAGCAATTGCCGGCATCTGCTTCCTGCTGCTGGATGCCTTCTTCTACCAATTGGTGCTCGGGGAGTTGCCGTGCGCATTCTGCAACCTCATCCGCGTGTGCTTCATGCTGCTCGGGTCGGGGCTGTTGCTCAATCGAGTGTTCGGCATCAACCCTTGGAATTACGTGCTCAGCGCTTTCGGCGCCTTGATCGGCAGTCTGTTGAGCTTGCTGTTCATGTTCGCCAAGGCACCTGCCTGGACCAAACCGACAGGGTCAGCCATTCTGGGCCTGCACATGTACACTTGGACATTCATGGTGTTCACCGCGGCCATCATGTTCTGCCTGATCATGGCTGTGCTCTATGCGCAGCGCGATGTGCTGCCTTCCAGAACAGCGGAATCCAAGTCGACGCTGCAAAAGTTCGTCATCGGTCTTTTCGTGGCACTGGTAGCGGCCAACCTGCTGTCAGCCTTCCTGCAGAACGGCTTCGACCATTTTCTCGCCGGCGGGCAGCAGCATTACCGCATGCTTTACGACGGTGACGTGATGAAGCCCTGACCTGCCATCAGCGCCTGTACCTGAGGCGGCCAGGCGCTGCTTCAGATGGGCCGGTGATTGCGTGCAATTTCCAAAAACCCGGCAAGGTAGTCGACGTGTTCCTCTGCCTTGCGCACGCCCAGATGAATGCTCTTATGCAAGCCATGTGGCCCGATCCGAACGGCCCGTAATGGCAAATGTGCACCTTCTTCATGCAGCAGCCATTCCGGCAAGACACTGATGCCGCGCCCGGCGGCACTCAGTTGCAGCATCAGCTCGGTAGTTTCGGCCGTGATGCGGTGATGGGGGCGGCAGTTGGCCGGAACCAGGAAGCGGCTATAGACGTCAAGGCGCTCCAGGCTGACCGGCACTGTGATGAGGGTCTCCGGCACCAGGTCACGCGGGTCCGCCCAGGGCTTGTCTGCCAGGGCATGGTCCTCATGCAGGATGAGCACCAGTTCATAGTCGAAGACGGGTGTAAAAAGCAGCTCTGGCTGGTCGATGGGATCAGGCGTGATCAGCAGGTCGATCTCATGGCCGAGGAGGGCGGCGACGCCGTCAAAGCGGAACGCGGTGCATACTTCGAAATCGACATCCGGCCAGCGCCGCAAGTACGGCCCTGTCACGCCCATGAGCCATTTCTGGCACGGATGGCACTCCATGCCCGCGCGCAGAGCCCCACGGCGCCCATCGGCGAAGTCCGACAGCACCCGCTGCGCATGGTCCAGCTGCGGTAGCAGCCGCTCGGCAAGGCCGAGCAGGTAGTTGCCCGCTTGCGTGAAGCGCAGGCTGCGGCCGTCCTTCATCCACACCTTGATGCCACTGCGTTCCTCGAACTTCGCGATCGCGTGCGACAACGCCGACTGGCTCACGTTGAGGCGCTCCGCAGCCGCGGTGACGCTGCCCGTGCGGGAAACCTCACGCAAAATCGATAAATGCTGGACCTCGATCATCTATGTAATCCGCTCATGGTTCGATGAAGTAATACCATTTCTGTTCATGATGTGATGTTGCTACAAATAACGCAAGGCGCTCGAGCCACCACTGTAATGAACAGGCTGGATATCAAGAATAATGACTACCCAAGCACTTCCCCCGACATCCCTTGAACAACCAGCATGCCTGTTTGATGAAGTTATCGACCGGCGGCACACCAATTCCATGAAGTGGGACTACGCGCACAATTTTCTCACCCCAGAGGAACGTGCCGCCGACCCATTGCCGATGTGGGTCGCCGACATGGACTTCCGCTCCCCGCAGGCGGTCATCGATGCGCTGAGCGAGGCAGTCCGGTTCGGGGTGTTCGGTTACGCGGGTGGTGCTCGCAAGTCGTACGTCGACGCCGTGATCGGCTGGCAGGGCAAGCGCTTCGGCTGGGACGTTTCACGCGACTGGCTGATGCAGGCGCCTGGCATCATCACCGTCATGAAGCTGGCGATCCAGGCGTTTACCTCGCCGGGCGATTCGGTATTGATTCAGCCGCCGGTGTACGTGCACTTTCATGACGATGCCCGTATCAACGGGCGCCACCTGGCGCTGGCGCCCCTGGATTTCGACGGTGAGCGTTACCATTTCGACGAGCGCAAGTTCGAGGCTGCCATCCAGCCCAATACCCGATTATTCATCTTGAGCCACCCGCATAACCCGACCGGCAATGTGTGGTCGGAGGCGGAGCTGCGCGCCATGGGCGAAATCTGCGCGCGGCATGACGTGCTGGTGCTTTCCGATGAAATCCACCAGGACTTCATCCTCAACCCGTGCAAGAAACACATTCCCTTCGCGTCCCTGGGTGAAGCCTTTGCCCAGAACAGCATCACCTGCACTGCGCCGAGCAAAACCTTCAACATGGCAGGCTTGCAGACCGCCAACATTTTCATCCCGAACAAGCGTATCCGCGACGAGCTGGGGCGCCAGTACGATCGCAACCTGTATCGCTACGTGAATGCGCTTGGCATGGTTGCCGCCGAGGCGGCCTATACCCACGGCGAGCCCTGGCTGGAGCAGATGCTGAGTTATGTGCGTGACAACCAGGCCCATTTCGCAGAAGCCATCCACTCGGCGGCACCGCAGATCAAGGTGGTTCCCACCGACTCGCTATACCTCACCTGGATGGATTGTCGAGGGCTGGGGATGGACGCCCAGGCGCTCGATCGCTTCATGCTGACCAAGGCGCGCGTGTGGCTCGACAAAGGCCAGAAATTCGGCCTGGAAGGCCACGGCTTCATGCGGGCCAACCTCGGCTGCAGCCGGGTTACGGTCAACGAAGCCATCCAGCGAATCACTCGCGCCGTACAGAACCGCTGAACTCACAAAATCTTGCCCGAGGTCGATCGCCTCGGGCACGACACCTAGGCTTGTGCGATGCACGCAAGCCTTTCGCTGCTCCTTTGCCTGAACTGCCGCCTTAATAAACATCACAACAACAAGGTGAATACGATGAGAAAGTCTGTTCTGGTTCCGCTGGTATGCCTCGCTGCATCACTGGCTACCGGTTTCACATATGCTGGCACGCTCAAGGATGTACAAACCCGTGGCAAGCTCAACTGCGGGGTCTCTACCGGTAACACCGGCTTGTCTGCGCCGGATGCCAAAGGTGCCTGGCAAGGGCTGGACGTATCCATGTGTCGGGCGGTCGCCGCTGCAGTGCTCGGTGATGCGAACAAGGTCAACTTCGTGCCCACCACCGGCCAGACGCGCTTCACGGCGCTGGCGTCGGGTGAGGTCGACTTGCTGGTGCGTAACAGCTCGTGGACATTCACGCGTGACGTCGATCTCAAGCTCACGTTTGCCGGCATCAACTACTACGACGGCCAAGGCTTCCTCGTTCACAAGAATCTAGGTGCCAGTTCGGTCAAGGACCTCGACGGTGCATCAATCTGCGTGCAGACCGGCTCAACCCATGAGCTTAACCTGGCCGAGTACGCACGCAACCATGGCATCAAGTACCAACCCGTTCCTATCGACTCCACCGCCGAGGGCGAGCAGAAATACCTCGCCGGTGCCTGCGATGTGTTCACCAACGACGTCTCCGGCCTGGCGGCCTCGAAGGCAAGCTTCGCAGCCCCTGATGAGCACATGGTGTTGAAGGAACTGATCTCCAAGGAACCGCTCGGCCCGATGGTACGCCAGGGTGACGATCAATGGGCTGATGTGGTGCGCTGGACACTCAATGCGTTGGTGGCGGCTGAAGAACTGGGCGTGGACTCAAGCAACGTGTCGAAGATGACGGCCGGCTCCAACAACCCGGAAATCAACCGACTGCTCGGTAGCGAGGGCAATTATGGCGAGCAACTGGGGCTGGATGCCAAATGGGCCAGTCGTGCCATTGCCGCCGGTGGCAACTACGGGGAAATCTTCGATAACTCCCTGGGCAAGAACACGCCTATCGGCCTCGAGCGAGGTCTGAACGCCCAATGGAACCAGGGCGGCCTGCTTTACGCCGAGCCGTTTCGCTGATCCGGCGCGCCTGCCGGCGCGTCGTTCGACTTTTGTTGTTGCGAAGGACTGACCGTAGCGTAGAAGCCGCTTTGGTCGGTCACCCTGTCCGGGAGTGATTGACAATGTCCACCCTCATACTGACTGACAAGAAAACGGCCCAGCCGGCTTTCTCGTTGGGCATGCTGCTGCACGACAAGCGCTACCGCGGCTACACCATCCAGATCATTGCCTTGATGTGTCTGATGCTGACCGCCGCCTGGCTACTCGACAATACCGTGCGAAACCTTGCTGCACTGGGCAAGGACTTTTCCTTCAGCTTTCTATGGTCTGCCGCAGGCTACGACATCAACCAGCAGCCCATCAGCTATGACAGCCAGATGAGCCATGGTCGGGCAGCGCTGGTCGGCCTGCTCAACACCGTGATCCTTGCTGTACTGGCCTGTGCCACTGCGACGGCAATCGGCGTGGTGGCCGGGGTGTTGCGGCTGTCCAACAACTGGATCGTCTCCCGCTTGATGGGCGCCTACATCGAGCTGTTCCGCAATATCCCGGCACTGCTGTGTATCCTGGTGATCGGCGCCATCATGGCGCAATCGATGCCCGCGCCCAGTAGCTACAGGGGTGCTGCGCAGACTGCAATCGCAGTAACCAATCGCGGCATCTACATACCGCAGCCGCTGTTCGAGCGCGACCTAGGTACGCTTGATCTAGGCGTGGTAGCGCCAAGCCTAAACGTGCTGCTAGTGCTGGGCGTGTTCGTCGCAAGCCTCTGGGCTGACCGATCCCTGCGCGCTCATGCAGACCGTTTGCAGGGCGCCACGGGAAAGCGCCCGACACTGTGGTGGAAGCGTCTGCTGATCCTCCTGCTGCCTACGATCGCGGTGCTGTACGCGCTGGGTGTGCATCTGGGCTATCCGCAACTGCAGGGGTTCAACTTCCAGGGTGGCTTGCAGTTGGGCAATGCCTTGATTGCGATGTGGATCGGCCTGAGCGTTTACACCGGAGCATTCATCGCCGAGATCGTGCGCAGTGGCATTCAGTCCATCGCCCGCGGGCAGACCGAGGCTGCCAACGCGCTTGGATTGCGCCCGGGCCGGACCATGCGATTGGTGATTCTGCCTCAAGCCTTGCGAGTCATCGTGCCACCGCTGACGTCGCAGTACCTGGACATCACCAAGCACACCTCGCTTGGATTGGCAGTGGGTTACATGGACCTGCGTTCGACACTCGGCGGCATCACTATCAACCAGACCGGCAGAGAGCTGGAGGGGATCCTGCTGATGATGCTTGTCTACCTCGCCATGAGCTTGCTGATCTCTGGCGCAATGAACCTCTACAACAACCGCGTCAAACTGCAGGGGCGCTGACATGAGCCAATCTTCCATTGCCTGGTTCCGTGACACCTTGCTGCAGCCGTCCGAGCCGCCGCGCGGGCAGACCGGCGTCAGCCACTGGCTGCGTGTCAGGCTGTTCAACGGTTGGCTCAGCAGCGTGCTGACGATCATTGCTTTGCTGGTCATCGGCGCCGCGGTGAATGCGGTTCTGCCTTGGCTGGCCAATTCGGTGTGGCAGGCTGACTCTCTGGGCGAGTGCCGACGCCTGATGAATGGCGACCCCGGGGCCTGCTGGGGCGTTATTCGCGAGCGTTGGCCACAGCTGCTGTTCGGTTTCTACCCACCGGAGGCTTATTGGCGGCCTCTCGCTTCGTTCGTGCTGCTGTTTGCAGCCCTGGGACCGATCCTTTTCAAGTGGGTGCCGCGTCGGGTGCTGTGGTTCACTGCGGTTTATCCGGGCCTCGCGTTCTGGCTGATCTGGGGCGGATCGCTCTGGCAGCCGGTTTCAGCCTATGTCGGTCTGGCCATGGCCTGGTTGTTGTTCAGGGTGATGCGACGTCTGGGCGGCGGTGTCGCCGTGGCTTGCGCATTGCTAGCAGCGGCAGCCTGGTGGCTGCAAGGCATGCAGTACCTGGTCCTTTCGGCCAGCAACCTTTCGCCGTTGGCCCTGACAGCGGTCAGCTCACGTGACCTGGGTGGCTTCCTGCTGTCGTTCGTGGTGGGTGTCAGCGGTATAGCCATGTCGCTGCCACTGGGCGTCCTGCTGGCACTGGGGCGGCGCTCTTCGATGCCATTGATCCGTGTAATGAGCGTCACCTTCATCGAATTCGTGCGCGGCGTACCGCTGATCACGCTGCTGTTTACAGCTTCGCTGTTGCTCAATTACTTCCTGCCACCCGGTACCTCGTTCGACCTGATCCTGCGGGTGGTCATCATGGTGACCATCTTCTCGACCGCCTACATGGCTGAAGTGATCAGGGGGGGCCTGGCTGCGCTGCCACAGGGACAGACCGAGGCCGCGCAGGCGCTGGGCCTGGACTATTGGAAGGCGCAGCGGCTGGTGATCATGCCGCAGGCCTTGAAGATCTCCATTCCGATGATCGTCAGTACCTTCATCGGTCTGTTCAAGGACACCACGCTGGTCGTGTTCATCGGCCTGCTCGATCCCATTGCATTGTCTACAGCCATTCGTGCCAGTACCCAGTGGCAGGGCGTGTACTGGGAGCTGTTCCTGTTCATCGGCGGCGTGTTCTTCGTCTTCTGCTTCGGCATGTCGCGTTATTCGATTCACCTTGAGCGTCGGCTCAAGACCGATCACCGTTGAGGAACCACAACAATGAAGAACGCGCCACTCGACGCCTTGCAGGCGTCCACTCAGGAAACTGCGATCCAGATCACCGGCATGAACAAGTGGTATGGCAACTACCATGCACTGCGCGACATCAATCTCACGGTGACCCGCGGCGAACGCATCGTGATCTGCGGGCCATCAGGATCAGGCAAATCGACCATGATCCGTTGCATAAACCGGCTGGAAGAGTTTCAGCAGGGCCGCATCGTGGTAGACGGTACAGAGCTCACCAGCGACCTGCGCAAGATCGATGAAGTGCGCCAGGAAGTCGGCATGGTGTTCCAGCACTTCAACCTGTTCCCGCACCTTACCATCCTGGAGAACTGCACGTTGGCGCCGATCTGGGTGCGTCAGGTGCCGCGCAAGCAGGCTGAGGAACAGGCCATGCACTACCTGAGCAAAGTCCGCATTCCAGAGCATGCGCACAAGTTTCCCGGGCAGTTGTCCGGTGGCCAGCAGCAGCGCGTTGCGATTGCCAGGGCGCTGTGCATGAACCCTAGGGTGATGCTGTTCGACGAGCCGACCTCGGCACTGGATCCGGAAATGATCAAGGAAGTGCTCGACACCATGATTCAGCTGGCGGAGGAGGGCATGACCATGCTGTGTGTCACCCACGAAATGGGCTTCGCCCAGGCGGTGGCCAACCGGGTGATATTCATGGACCAGGGGCAGATCGTCGAGCAGAACGAGCCCAGGGCTTTCTTCAACAACCCGCAATCCGAGCGCTCGCGGGCGTTCCTCAGTCAGATCCTGCGGCACTGATTCACCGTTATCTCTGGCGTCATCACTTCCGAGGAGGTGGGTTCGTCCCTCTCCTCGCTTTTTTTACTTCAAGGAGTCGCACATGGGTGCATTTCTTTTCATCATCAATGAAGCCAGCTACGGCTCGGAGCGCGCTTACCATGCGCTGCGCTTGGCCGGCTCGCTGGCGGCCCGCAAGCAGGCGCAAGTGCGCGTGTATTTGCAGTCCGATGCCGTGAGTTGTGCGCGGGCAGGGCAGATAGTGCCTACGGGGCACTACAACCTTGAACTGGTGCTGACCAAGATCCTCCGGACGGGGGAAGTGGCGTTGTGCGGTGATGGTATGGATGCGCGTGGCATGCGGGAAGTAGAGCTGGTAGCGGGTGCGCGGCGCGCTGCGGCAGGGGAGCTCGCGGACTGGACCTTCGAGGCAGAGAAAGTGCTCATCTTCTGAGTGCAAGTGGGCCGTCGATAATTCAAGACGACCCTGTGCTACCTTGGTCAGGCTGGCTGCGAAATGCTCTGTTTGCGTTGTAGCCACATCAGTCCCAGCATTGCGATCAGAACAGGTGGCAGAATCATGCCGGAAACAATCGTCCAGCCGAATGCATCAAGCAGTCCGCCAGAAAGAAACGAGCCTACGACCATCGTGCCGAACACCACGAAGTCATTGACGGCTTGAACCCTTGTGCCCTCTTCGGGGGCGTGGCAAGTGAGAACCAGAGCTGATGCGCCCAGGAAACCGAAGTTCCAGCCAACACCGAGCAAGACCAGAGCTAGCCAGAAGTGTCCGATGCTCATCCCGGTCATGCCTACCAACGCTGCCAGGCCCGTGAGTAGCAGCCCGCATTGAATGATCATTGGCGCGCCGAATCGGCTGATGAGGCGGCCGGTGAAGAAGCTGGGGGCGTACATGGCGATCACATGCATTTCGATGCCGGTATTGGAGTGGACTCTGGCAATACCACACAAATCCATTGCCAACGGGGCAGAGGTCATCATGAAGTTCATCATCATGTAGCTGACCACGCCGCAGAGCATGGCAATGATGAAGCGTGGCTGACGTACAACGGCGCAGACGCTACCGATCGACTGCTTGGCGTTTTGGGCACGATGATGGTTGAAACGCACGCCAACCAGTACACCGGCAGACAGTAGGGCGACCACAGCGGCGGCAATGTAGGTGAATACATATGCCTGACTGGAAAGCCCCATGGTCGCGCTGACCAACTGTGGCCCGAACACGCCAGCAATGACACCACCGGCCAACACCGTTGATAGCGCTTTTGGGCGCTCCTTGACCTCTACACACTCTGCGGCAGCGAAACGGAAGGTCAGCACTACTGCGGCATAGGCGCCGCCGAAGAGCATGGCTACGCAAAACAGTGTGAACGAACGGATGGACAGGGCGTAGGCGGCCAATGAGCCCATGACGGCGCCGCTTAAGTTACCGATCATGAAACCGACATTGCGCCCCCAGCGCCGACCAACGTGCCCAATGGGCAATGTCGCAAGGGCCATGCCGACCACGAATACCGTGATGGGCAACGTAGCCAGCGCTGGATTGGGGGCAAGCATGTTGCCGATGATGGCGCCAGTGGCATACACCACGACTGAGTTGGCGCCTGATAGCGCCTGAGCCACGGTAAGGCGCAGCACGTTCGAGTTTATTCTGGTTCTGAACATTGCATTTCCAACAGTCTTCAAGAGGACGCACGAGGTGCATTGTCCGTATGTCGGTGAACCACCTGCAAAGCAGAAAATATTTGGGCGATGGCAACAAAACCTTTGCGCTATGGGTTCTTGTCGCTTGGCGACTCCCCTTTCATATAGGCTTGCGGACTGTTGCCTAGCTCTTGGCGGAATGCATAAATGAAGGCCGAGGTCGAGCTGTAGCCCAGCTCCAGAGCTGTGCTTGTGACATCCAGCCCACCTCCGAGCATTTCGATCGCTCTGAACAGGCGCAGGCGTCTGCGCCATGTACGCAGGCTCATTCCAGTTTCCGCGAGGAAACGACGGGCAAGGGTTCGCTCCGACATGCCTAGGGTGCGAGCCCAGGTCTCGACTTCGGTAGCGTCGGCAGGGACGGCATAGAGGGCTTCGCACAAACCAACCAACGCGGATGAGGTTGGCCAGGGCAGTGCCGTGGAGATGGGGGTGGCACGCCGTAATTGGTCGAGAATCAGCTGAGTGATGCGCCCGGCGTAGCCGTCATCATCCTCTTCATTTCCGATTCTTGTGGCTTCGACAATCAATGCCTTGAGTAATGGCGATACACCGAACAACGTCGGCTGGTCAGCCGGTAGGCCTGAAGCGATCCGATCGTCAATCCAGAGGCTACGGAACTCTGCGCCGAACATCGAGCCCACTTTGTGGCCCAAACCAGTCGGTAGCCAGGCGGCCTGTTCGGGTGAAATGACGAATGAGCCGGCCCTGGTAGTGACGGTCAGCACACCGGAAATGGCGTACACCATTTGATGCCAATCGTGCGCATGCTCGGGGAAACTATGGCGTGCAGGGATTGACTGCGCACGGACCTTCAGTGGGTCGGGTGGCGTGAGGCCGTGGGGGGCTTCGATGGTGTCCCAGTTCATTAATGGACTCGTGTCTTGATCAAGGGGCGAAGGGATGATGCCAAATAGAAAGCCGACGCAAGCGGAGCCAATTTCATGTGGTATGCAAGTTTACTCAAGTTGTAGCAGTGTCTGTCTGTTGTTCTACATCACATGGCAGGTAGTCGAAAGCCTGCCAGAGCCGGTTAGGTTCTAATGCAGCTACGAGATGGCCCGCCCGCCGCGCACAGGGTAATTCTGTAAAGCGGTCATCTCGTACCTTTTCGCTTCAACCCATTTTAGGAGCTGCAATTACCATGGCCTGTGTCGACCGTTACAATTTGCCCCTTTCGACCATATCCGATACCGCGGCCGAGCATTATCGGACAGGCGTGGATCTGCTGCTTTCACTGTGGACGGGTGTGGCCGAGACGTTGGACAAGGCGATTGCAGCTGACCCGGACTTTGCACTGGCCTATGCGGCGCGCGCGCGCTTTCACGTCATCCGCACTGAAGTCGCAGATGCCAAGGCGAAGATCGCGAAGGCCAGTGAGTTGGTGCAGATCAACGGTACCGAGCGTGAGCGCAGCCACGTACAAACGCTCTCGTATGTCATTCATGGTGAACCAGCCAAAGCACTGGCCAGTGCCCTGCAGCACCTGGACCGCTGGCCTGTAGACATTGTCATCATGTCCTTGCCTCTGGGCGCATTCGGCCTGTTCGCTTTTTCCGGTATGGCCGATCACGACAAGGCCCGAGTGGAGTTGTGCGAGCGTCATGCTCGCCACTTCCCGGAGAACGATTGGTGGTTCCTCAACTACCGTGGCTGGGCACACGGCGAAAATGGCGATGTGGCGCTGGGACGCGCTCTGACCCAGCGCTCGCTTGAGCTTCGCCGCAACAACGTGAACGGCGTGCATGCTGTGGCTCATGTGTTGTACGAGGCCGGTGCCAACGATGAAGCGGGTGAGGTCATCAAAAACTGGCTGCCGGGCTACGACCGCAGCGGGACTTTGCACAACCACATCGCCTGGCACGGGGCTTTGGTTGCCTTGGAGCGCGGCGATGTAGAAACCGCGCTGGGCATGTATGTCGAGCATGTAGCACCAGAAGTGGCGACCGGCCTGCCAATCAACGTGATCAGCGATACGTCATCGTTCCTCTGGCGCATGCAGGCATATGGGCATGAGGTGCCTGCAAGCCTGTGGCAGGACGCCGCGCGTTATGCATCCGGTTACTTCCAGCAGCCCGGCTTCCCGTTTGCAGATTTCCATATGGCCTTGCTGGCTGCAGCGACGGGTGACCAGCGATCATTGGAGCAACGCGCTGCCACATTGTCCACGCTGGTAGCTGACGGAAAACTGAAAGCGGGGCCAGTGGTGCCTGCACTGTGCCACGCGGTAATGGCTTTTGCCGATGGCCATTACACTGACTGCGCGCGCATTCTCGAACCCGTGGCCCATGAGGTCGTGCGTATCGGTGGCAGCGGCGCGCAGCGGGAAATCGTCGAGGATACGTTGCTGGTTTCTTTGATGCGTGCTGGTGAGGCAGAAAAGGCTCGGGCGCTGCTTGACCAGCGCCTGCATCGCCGCCCATCCCCTCGCGATAGTCGTTGGTTGGCAAGCCTCGCTGCCCGCTGATTTATCGCTCAATCCGTTGACGCAAAGCTTGGCTGGCTGATCTGGCAACAGATCGGCCTGCTGCTCTGCACCTCCGTGAAGTGGATATTCGTCATGAGCATTACCGTCACCGCACGTCCCGCTGGGCTTCGCGGCGTGTTGCTGAAATGGTTGAGCCCAGTTGCGGTTATCGCTATTGCCCAGTTGTTTGGCACCTCGTTGTGGTTCAGTGCCAATGGGGCCGCGTCGTCGTTGATGGCGGCGTGGCATGCTTCTGCAGCTGATATTGGCTGGTTGACCAACGCCGTGCAGCTCGGCTTCATCATCGGTACCTTGAGCCTTTCGCTCAGCGGTGCAGCCGACCGCTTTCATGCCAGTTCGTTGTTCTTCTGCTGCGCCGTCACGGGGGCGCTTTTCAACCTGGCATTTGCCTGGTTAGCAGAGGGCCTGGCCGTGGGCGCAGCGTTGCGCTTCTGTGTCGGTGTCACACTGGCCGGTATCTACCCGATGGGCATGAAGTTGATCGTGGGTTGGGCGCCCGAGCGCACTGGGCTCGCCTTGGCGCAGTTGGTGGCCATGTTGACACTCGGCACCGCCTTGCCTCATGCCTTGCGACTGATTGGGGCCGATTGGCCGTGGCAGCTCATTATCACCGCTTCGTCTGTGCTTGCGTTGGCCGGCGCGATGTTGATCGCCTTGCTCGGAGATGGACCACATGCGCGAAGTGACCGGCCTGACAGCCCTGCTAACGTGAAGCGCGCGGGTGCCATCCTCGGTGCTTTCAAAATCAATCGATTTCGTGCGGCCACCTTGGGTTACCTCGGGCACATGTGGGAGCTGTATGCCTTTTGGACCGTCGTGCCTTTGATCATCAGCCGCACAGGGTTGGCACAAGCCTACCCCTCGCTGGGTGTGGCAGGCCTGTCGTTTTGCGTCATGGCGGTCGGCGCGCTGGGCTCATTGCTGGGAGGCGTTCTCTCCCAGCGTCTTGGCAGTGATCGAGTGGCGCTCACAGCACTGGCTGCATCAGGGAGTTGTGGCCTGCTATTCGTGCTCCTTCATGAGCAGTTGCAACCGTGGCTTCTACTGGTGTTGCTAGCTCTTTGGGGCGCCAGTGTGGTGGCCGATTCCCCACAGTTCTCGGCCTTGGCCGCTAAAGCATGCCCACGTGATGCCGTGGGTAGCGCGTTGGCCATCCAGAATAGTATCGGCTTCGCCATCACGGTCGTGTCGATCGCTTGCACGACGTGGCTATTCGAACGTGCAGGCATTGATTCTCTGTGGATCCTGGTCCCAGGCCCTGTGCTTGGCCTGCTGGGTTACACCTGGTCTATCAGGCAGACGGACATTTGACAGACCGCTTGCTGCATTCCTTTGCAAATAAGAACAAAACTTGAGGTCTTTGCGATGCATGAAGTAGGGGTATGGGGGCTTCTCTCCCCAGCGATAACCATTTGCCTGGCGATCTTCACGCGTCAGGTAATCCTTTCACTGATGTTGGGTTGTGTAGCTGGGTTTCTGGTGCTGGCCAATTTTCATATCGGCTTGGGTCTACAAAATTCGATTCAAGGTGCCATTGACGTATTCAAGTCCGATGGTGTAGTCCGCACGCTGATTTTTACCGTAATGATCAGCGGCGTGATTCATCTGGCCAGGCTCACGGGCGGAATGCAGGGCTTGGTCAACCTGATATCCGAGCGTCTCAGGATTGTCCGTGGCCCAATCAGTACCCAGCTGCTGGCGGGGTTGTTGGCCATGGTGATCTTCATCGACAGCTATCTCGCCATGCTGACTTCAGGATCGGCGACGGTCGAGTTGACCCGCAAGCATCGCGTAGCTCGCGAGCAGGTAGCTTACGTCATCAAGAACGCTGGTATCAGTGCCTGGTCATCAGTGATGTTCAATGGCTGGGGCGCCATGATGCTAGGGATTGTCGCCGTGCAAGTTGAGAACGGCAGCATCACTGGCAACCCATTCAACATCCTTGCGCACTCGATCGCCTACAACCTGTTCGCCTGGGCGAGCATCGCGCTCGTGTTGATCAGCATCTTCACTCCGTTCGCGTTTCCGGCGATGCGCAGGGCGAAGCAGAGGGCGGCTGAGGGCTTGGAGCTTCGCCCAGGCGCTGTGCCGCTGGCTGCATTGGGAGAGCAGAAGGTCACAGCCGGAGCCAGCGCTTCCAACCTGTTGGTGCCATTGCTGTCGTTGTTCCTGTTCGTCCCGGTAGGTCTATTCATCACAGGCAATGGTGTGATCGGCAAAGGTTCGGCCTCTACCGCAATTCTTTGGGCGGTCATCTTCGGTCAGGTCGTGGGCTGCATCCACTACGTGTGGGTCAAGCGTGTCATGCGTATCGGTGAATACATCAACCACCTGATCGAGGGTTACCAGGCGATGGTGCCGCTGGTTGTGGTGCTGACATTGGCCTTCCTGATCGGTGATCTTTCAAGCCAGTTACAGATCGGCCAATTCTTGGCAGCCCATTTCAGCGCGCTCATGCCGGTAGGCCTGGTGGCCGCATTTGTGTTTGTCGTTGCCGCGTTGATTTCGATATCGACAGGTACGTCCTGGGGCACGTTCTCCATCATGATTCCCATCGGCATTCAACTGGCCGTCTCGTCTGGTGCTGACCCCTATCTAGTGGTAGGGGCGGCCATTTCAGGCTCCATTTTCGGTGATACCTCATCGCCCATCAGTGATACCGGCATCGTCACTGCAACTGCTACAGGCAACGATGTCATGGACCATATCAAGACACAGCTGCCGTACTGCCTGACTGCTGCGGCTACCGCCCTCCTCGGGTTCATCGTGCTTGGCATGGCCCAAACTCTTTGAGCCTACTTGGCAGCAGGTGACTCCGACGTGATCAAGCGACTCGGCTTTGGCCACAAAATTCTGTTGGCGGCAGTCATGCTCCAGCTAGCTGCCTTTGGGCTTTTCGCTGCGTACAACGATGCAGAGCAGGGAAGGGCAATACACCGTGACTTGCAGCGTAATCTTCAGAGCATTGCACAAGTAACAGCGGGCGATATTCAGAATTGGCTATCCGGCAGGCAACATCTGCTGGAAAGCCTGGCTGAGGTCCTATCGCAGTCGGACGAGGCGCAGCGCGTTCGCTTGCTGCGTCAACGGACGCTCAAAGATGCGATGGCATTCGTCTACCTCGGCACGGACGAGGGCAAATTTGACGTTTTCCCAAGCGTCCAAATGACTGAGGGATTCGATCCGCGTAGCCGACCCTGGTATGCACATGCTCGGGAAACATCCCAGACGCAATTGACCGAGCCTTACGTTGATGCCAATACCGGCCAACTCATCATGACCATGACCACCCCGGTCAAGGGAGTTGGAGTCGTAGGTGCCGATATTGATCTCCAGGCACTCGTGCAATTAATCAATACCCTCCAATTCGAGGGTATGGGTCACGCATTTCTTGTTGATGGGCAAGGCAAGGTACTGGTGCATCCGGATCGTCGATTCATGATGCAACCTCTGGGAAAACTGTTCACTGAACGCACTCCAGGTCTTGAGACTGGTCAGCTGAGTGACGCCGTCAGCGAAGAGGGGGAACGCATCGTTACCTTCATGCCCGTTCAAGGTTTGCCCGGGGTGACTTGGTACCTGGGCATATCACTCAACAAGCGACATGCTTATGCATTACAGGAAGGGTTTCGGTGGGTCGCAGCGACAGCTACTCTGGTGGCTGTGTGCAGTTTGCTTGCGGTGTTGAGCCTGCTGATACGTTTGCTGCTTCGCCCTCTGAGAGTCATGACGGCCGCCATGGTCGACATAGCCAAAGGTGAGGGGGACCTCACTAGAAGGCTGCCGGTCACCAGTCGCGATGAGCTGGGATTGTTGGCCGGCGCATTTAACCACTTTGTCGAGCGCATCCAGGGTTCGATCCAGCAAGTGAGCCGAACCATGGGCGTGGTGGAGCAGGTTGCTGGCCAAGTTATTGATTGCACATCGCTCACCATTGAGGGGGCTCGCGTCCAGGCTGAGCGAACCGGCAGCATTGTGGCTGCGGTCAATCAACTTGGAGCCGCAACTCAGGAGATCGCTGGTAACGCTACGTGTGCATCGCAGCAGGCAGGTACCGCACGCGGTCAGGCCATCGAAGGGCGTGATGTCGTCGAACGCAATATCGAGGCAATCAACCAGCTGTCAATACTGATAGGCACATCGAGCGCACACATCATGGAACTGAGCAACAAGACCGAGGCAATAGGCCAGATTCTTGAAGTGATCAGTGCTATCTCCCAGCAAACGAACCTGTTGGCGCTCAACGCCGCCATTGAAGCTGCCCGCGCCGGCGAAGCGGGCAGGGGCTTTGCAGTGGTGGCCGAAGAAGTCCGTAACCTTGCCCATCGGACCCAGCAATCGGCACAGCGAGTAAAGCAGCTGATCGAGGAGCTTCAGGCCGGCGCTCAAACAGTGGTGGGTGCAATGCAGCAAAGCCAGTCACAGACCGAGCAAAGCGTGAGCATTGCCGCCCAAGCTGGGCAACGACTGGTGGGCGTCACCCAATGTCTGGAGCAGATGGACGGGATGAACCAGTCGGTAGCTGCCGCAACCGAAGAGCAAAGTACGGTGGTGGCAGCCTTACACGGGGATATGAATGAGGTCGAGCGTCTCAATCAGGAAGGCAGCGAGCAGTTACAGACGACTCTCAAAGCCTGCGCTCAGTTGAATGCACAACTTCACGACCTGGGTGTTTTGATCGGGACGTTCCGGACTTAGAAAATTCTGCTCAGTAAAAATGGAAAACTGTCATGGCAACACCAGCCTACCTCAACGCATTGCGTGCATTTGAAGCTTCCGCCAGACATGGAAGTTTTTCCGCCGCTGCAATCGAGTTGAATGTGACCGCCGCCGCTGTTGGCCAACAGGTCAGAAACCTTGAGGCTTGGTTGGGCACCTCGCTCTTTATACGAGCCGGTCGCGGAACCGGGCAGTTGGAGCTGACGGCAAACGCACAACATGCGTTGCCTGATATCCGCGCGGCCTTCGAGCGGCTTGCGATTGGGGTAGCACGGTTGAGGGAAGCGAGTGCGCATACGGGGCTGACTATTACCGTGAGCCCGGCGTTTGCGTCCAAATGGCTGGTACCCCGTCTCGAACGCTTCCAAAAGCTTCATCCGTCGCTGGACGTTCAATTGGATACTGACGCTCGCTCAGTGGATTTCAACATCGAGCGGGTCGACCTGGGCGTGCGATATGGCGGCGGGCAATGGCCAGGCCTGGCGTCGGAGAAGCTTATGGGGGAAACGCTGTTTCCAGTCTGTGCCCCCGATTACCCGCTGCTGCGCAACGGGAAGTTGGAACTTGATGCGTTGAGTAAATGTACCCTGATCCATGACTTGTCCATGGCAAATGACCCTGCGTTCCCTAACTGGCGCAGCTGGCTTGATCGTGCGGGCCATGCGGAGGTCAGCGCCGAGCATGGATTGCGCATTAATAACTCTGCGGCTGTCTTGCAGGCAGCAGTTGAGCGTCAGGGGCTGGCCTTAGCGCGCAGTGTCATGGTGCAGGATGATTTGAATGCTGGGCGTTTGATTCGCCCCCAGTTGGACGGCACCACTGAGTGGCCGCTGAAGCAGGCCTACTACATTGTTTTTCGCCCTGACCACGGCGAACTGACCAACGTTCGACTGTTTCGTGACTGGTTGGTGGGCGAGGTGGTTCAAGGTGATGCGCAGGACCTGCTCATAACCTCTTAAAAGTAGGTACCTGTACCAGCAGGCGACCCGCACGCAACATTGGCAAATGACATCTCAAAAAGGAGAACCTTGTGAATATGCAACACATCATCGCAGAGCAGGCCCCCGCTGCCATCGGAACGTACTCTCATGCCGTGCGGGCGGGGGATACGCTTTATCTCTCTGGGCAGGTTCCGCTTGATCCCAACACCATGAAGATTGTTGAGGGCACGGAGCAGCAAATCATTCAAGCTTTCGAAAATGTCAAAACCATTGTCGAAGCCGCAGGCGGTAAACTTGAGAACACGATCAAGGTGAATATTTTCCTGACGGATCTCTCGTCCTTTGCCCTGGTAAACCAAGTCATGGGTCGGTATTTCAACGCACCCTATCCTGCAAGAGCTGCGATAGGCGTCGCGGCCCTGCCGCTGGGCAGTGAAGTCGAGATTGAAGCTGTCGTTCAGCTCGGATGATCAAGAGGGCCGCCTGGATCAATTGGGCGGCTCGCCTTCGAGTTCCGCTCCTGCTCGAATCTGATACGACGTCGTAGACCAACCTCCAATGGGCTGAGGATAGGCATCTGCGGGTCAGCAAAGTTTTCTTTCGCGTCCCGGCATTTTATATCGGTTGTCGGTAAACCGTATGCTGCAAATAATGTACTCCAGGCTCAGCAATTGGCACGTCACGGCCGGAACGCGATTACCCTCGAGGCTTCACCGAACCACACTGGAGACCGCACATGTTCGTCAATGCAGATTTTTCCCAACCTGCCACTGTGGTTTCCGACGACTACCAGTGGTTGCCCTCACCGCAACCGGGCGTTGAACGCGTCATGCTTGATCGTCTGGGTGGTGAAAAGGCCAGAGCGACGAGCATCGTGCGCTACGCTCCGCTGTCCTGTTTTCCTCCCCATCTTCACCCTGGCGGTGAGGAAATTTTCGTTCTGTCTGGAACGTTTTCGGAAGACGGTAATCATTTTCCGGCGGGCTACTATTTGCGTAATCCGCCAGGATCGCGTCATCAGCCGTCCAGCCACGAGGGCGCGATCATCTTCGTCAAACTATGGCAGATGCAGGCCGACGAGAATGCGTTCGTACGTATAGATACGACCGACCCCGCTTCATGGGCGTGTAGCGATGGGCGAGACATTTGCCCACTTTATGAAAGTGAACATGAACAGGTAAGCCTGCACCGACTGGCGGCGCGGGAACCAGTGTTCACAACGGGTCATGCCGGGGCAGAGGTGCTCGTAGTCGACGGCCAGATCGACACCCAGGATCAGCGACTCGGTCGGGGTAGCTGGATGCGCTTGCCTCAGGGTCATAACCCGGTCCTGACCAGTGGTATGGGCGGCGCGACGCTGTTCATCAAAACCGGGCACTTGGCACAACTGCCTGAGCGCAATTGAACATGAAGAATGCACAAGTTGCCGTCGTCGGCGCCGGGCTAAGCGGCCTCTATGCAGCTTATCGTTTACAGCAGATAGGCATCACGGATTATGTGGTACTTGAGGCTCGAAAAGAACCCGGCGGGCGCATCCTCACATTGTCTTCAGCGCAAATGACTGGTGCCAAGCTTGACGATGCGGTCAAAACTGATTTCCTTGATTTCGGTCCATCTTGGTTCTGGCCTGGCTATCAAGTTCAGCTGGCTCGGCTCGTCGAAGCGTTAGGGTTGCTGCAGTACGAGCAGCACGAAACAGGTGACATGATTGTCGAGCGCTCACGCCATCTGCCGGCACTGAGAATAGCAGGGCACAGGAGTTCACCCGCTTCCATGCGCATAATCGGCGGTATGAAGGCATTGACGAATGCGTTGTGTAGTCACTTGGGGCAAGGGTGCGTCCACACCGGTCAGCTCGTTCACCGTATACGGCGTGTGGAACAAGGCGTCGAGCTTGAAACTCGGAAGGCCGACGGCAGCGAGACGACATGGACGGTGGACCATGTGCTGCTGGCGCTGCCGCCCCGCCTGGTACAGGCCAGTATTGATTTCTCACCGGCTCTGCCGGCCTCGCTTTCCTTGAGCTGGAAGCAAACCGCGACCTGGATGGCGCCTCACGCCAAATATTTTGCTACCTATGCAACCCCCTTTTGGCGCGAGCAGGGTTTGTCAGGTGCAGGGCGCAGTAGCATCGGGCCGATCGCTGAAGTTCACGACGCATCTACTCCGCAAGGCGGCGCAGCACTGTTCGGTTTCATCGGTGTTCCGGCAACATCGCGCAAGGCACTAGGGGAGAAAGAGTTGAAGGCCCTTTGTCGTGCACAATTGGCACGCATGTACGGCCCTTCGGCTGCCTTTCCAGAGGCAGAGTTTATCAAGGATTGGGCTGCAGACCCACTCACGGCGGTCGAGGCGGACTGGACGGCGGCCGACCAGCACGCCACGGCTCCACCTTCGGTAGCAGAGTCCGGGCAATGGGTCGGGCATCTAATGGGCGTGGGAAGCGAATGGTCGACTCGATTCCCTGGCTATCTAGCTGGAGCCATAGATGCAGTCGACCAAGGTGTCGCTCAGCTTCAAATCCAACGGCAGAGCGTTAACGCTCTCATTTGATACGCGCACACTGCGATCTATCACATCTCCGACTCGGGACGTGGCGGCATAGGCAGTGGGCACATCGATTTTCGCGCCCACTGCAATACCGCAGACAGATGACGATCGTAGCCAGCGGGGTCTTGAAATCATCCGCAGTGTGCAGGCCTGGCGCAGCTACCTGTCTTGCCCGGCTAGCTACTGATCAGCACAATTTTCTGAAGAAAAGTGGCACCGGCGGTGCCGTTCAACGGGCGAGCTCCTCGCCCTGTCGGTGCTCTCTTGACTTGGCGCTGATTCGCCTCGTGCGGATATTGAGTGCCTCTACGGCCAGCGAAAACGCCATCGCGAAGTAGACATAGCCCTTTGGGACATGGACGTCGAACGCTTCGGCGATCAGCACCGTACCCACCACCAAAAGAAATGCCAACGCCAGCATCTTGAGGCTGGGATGTCGGTCGATGAAGGCGCTGATGGTTCCCGCAGCCAGCATCATCACCATGACGGCTACGATGATTGCGCTGATCATGATCGCGACGTTGGAGACCATGCCCACGGCAGTGATGACAGAGTCGAGCGAGAAAACAATATCGATGATCGCGATCTGGATGATCGTGCCAAGGAAGCCGCGGCCCACCGTGGACGTGGCTGTGTCTGGGGCGTCCTGATCTTCCAGGCTTTGGAGCATCTCCGTGCAACTCTTGTAAAGCAGGAACAGTCCGCCGGAGAACAGGATCAGGTCACGCCCGGAAATGCCCTGTCCCGCTACCTGGAACAGGTCGCGGGTCAGGCCCATGATCCAGGTGATGGAGAGCAGCAGCAGAATGCGTGTGACCATGGCTAGGGCGAGGCCGAAGAACCGCGTGCGTGCTCGCAGCGCCGGCGGCATCCTGCCGACCAGGATGGCGATCATGATGATGTTGTCAATGCCCAGTACGATCTCCAGCGCAGTCAGGGTAAAGAAGGCGACCCAAATTTCGGGGCTGGTAAGCCACTCCATGTTTACTTCCTCTCTCTAGATTCGAGGCCTGGTGTTCCAGGCCTGTTTATCGAAGACGGCGATGCTCAGAAGATGTAGTCGGTAGTCAGGAAACCGGACTCGCGCCGCTGGATGATGTCGCTGATCAGTGCCTTGTTGTCGTCCTGGTATTTGGTGGCCACCAACGTGCGAATGGAGAACACGCGTAAGGCGTCGTGCACCGACAACGTGCCTTCGGCGCTGTTCTTGCGGCCGTTGAAGGGGAAGGTGTCCGGGCCCCGCTGGCATTGCGCATTGATGTTGATGCGCCCGACCTGATTGGCGAAGGCATCGACCAGTCGGCCAACCTCGCTGCTGTCGTTGCCAAAGATGCTCGCCTGCTGGCCGAAGTCGGATGCCAGCACGTAGTCGATCACGGTTTGCAAGTCGCGATAAGGCACCACGGGCACCACTGGCCCGAATTGCTCCTCGTGGTACACACGCATGTCGGCGCTAACCGGGTACAGGACAGCCGGATAGAAGAATGACCCACGGATCTCGCCCCCGCCTGGATTGACCACACGCGCACCTTTGGCCTGGGCATCGGCTACCAACGTAGCCAGGTAGTCGGTCTTGCCGGTCTCCGGCAAGGGTGTGAGTGCCACTTCAGGCTCCCAAGGCATGCCAGGCTTGAGGGCGGCGAGCTTGTTCTGGAGTTTGTCGAGAAATGCCTCTGCCACGCTTTCGTGGACGAACAGGATCTTCAATGCGGTGCAGCGCTGGCCATTGAACGACAGGGCGCCAGTGGCGGTTTCGCTAACGGCATTGTCCAGATCGACATTCGGCAGCACCACGCCGGGATTCTTGGCATCCAGGCCAAGGGCTGCGCGCAGGCGGTGCGGGCGTGGGTGCAGTTTCTTGAGGTCGCTGGCAGCCTTGTGCGTGCCGATGAAGGCGAAAACGTCCACCTTACCGCTGGCCATCAACGCGCTGACCGTCTCGCGGCCGCTGCCGTAGATCACGTTGATCACACCGGCCGGGAAGCTGTCCCGGAACGCCACGAGCAGCGGGTGGATCAGCAGTACGCCGAACTTGGCCGGTTTGAATACCACGGTGTTGCCCATGATCAGCGCCGGGATCAGCGTGGTGAAGGTCTCGTTGAGCGGGTAGTTGTAGGGGCCCATGCACAAGGTGACGCCCAGCGGCACGCGGCGGATCTGGCCCAAGGTGCCTTGCTCCAGCTCGAAGCGGCTGGAACTACGGTCAAGGTTCTTGAGGGCCTCAATGGTGTCGACGATGTAGTCGCAGGTGCGATCGAATTCTTTCTCGGCATCCTTGAGGTTTTTGCCTATTTCCCACATCAAAAGCTTGACCACCGCGTCGCGCTGTTCGCGCATGCGTGCCAGGAAGGCTTCGACATGTTCGATGCGCTCGGCCACCCGCATCGTCGGCCAAGGGCCCTGGCCATTGTCGTAGGCGCGAACCGCCGCCTCCAGTGCGCCCAATGCGGCTTCAGCATCCAGCAGTGGAGCACTGCCCAGGATCACCTGTCGATCGCCGTCGGGGCCCGCCAGGTAAACCGGGCTTCGAACAGTGCCCACCGGGCCTTGCCAGTGCAGTAACTGGCCGTCGACGAGGTAGTCACGTTGCTCCATGGGTGCCCCCGGCTGGTACGCGGGCGGGATCTCTTCAAGGGTTGGGAAGAGGGCATTGAGTTTGTGCATGGGGAGACCTTGTTGAAATAGTTGTCAGGTAAGAGGAAGGTTCAGGCTGCGGCGGCCAGGCAGATGGCAGTGAACGCCTCGATGTCGAGAGAGGCGCCACCGATCAGGCCACCGTTGATGTCCTGCTGACCGAACAGCTGCGCGGCGTTGTCGGCCTTGACGCTGCCGCCGTACAGTAAGGGCATGCGCGCGGCAGCCTCAGGATCATGCTCGTGCAGCAACTGGCGGATGAACTGGTGCACGTCCTGGGCCTGGGCCGGGCTTGCGGTTTCGCCGGTGCCAATGGCCCAGACCGGTTCATAGGCGATCACGCCCTTGCTCAATTGTTCGATGCCGACCTGGTTCATCACCGCCTTGAGCTGCGCGCCAATAACCGCATGGGTATTACCGGCGCGGCGCTGGTAGATGGTTTCACCCAGGCACAGTACCGGTACCAGTCCGGCTTTCAGAGCCGCTTCGAACTTCATCGCCACTTGGGCATCGGTCTCGCCATACAGGGCGCGGCGCTCCGAGTGGCCGACCAGGGCGTAGGCGCAACCAAGGTCGGCAAGCATCTGCCCGCTGACTTCGCCGGTGAATGCGCCCTGGGCGCGTTCGTTGATGTTCTGCGCGCCCAGGGTCAGCGGCGTCTGTGCCAGCAACCCGGCCAGTTGTGCGAGGTATGGCAGAGGCGGGCAGATGGCGACCTGCACCCCGGTGAGTGGCCGCAAGGCAGGCAGCAGGTCGGCAATCAGCTTGGCATTGCTGGCCTGGGTGCCGTGCATCTTCCAGTTGGCGATGACCATTTTCGTGTTCATCAGGCGTCTCCCACGCGCACGATGCGCAGTGTGTTGGTGCCACCTTGGGCGTGGGCGTTGTCGCCGCGGGTGATCAGCACGTAGTCACCGTTGCTCACCACCTGGCGTTGCAACAGGGCCTGCACGGCGCCCTGGTCCACTTCGTCCGGCAGCATCTGCTCGCTGCTCAAGGGCAGGGTTTGCACGCCGCGAAACAGCGCGACCCGGCGCTGGGTGCGCAGGTTGCCCGAGCAGGCATAGATCGGCAGGTGCGAGCGGATCCGCGACATCAATCGCGGGGTGTCGCCGGTTTCGGTCAGGCTGATGATCGCTTTCACCCCTTCGAGGTGGTTGGCGGCATACATGGCCGACAGGGCGATGGTTTCATCGATGCGCTGGAACACTTCGTCCATGCGATGCTTGGAGCGCTGGGCCTGGGGGTGGCGCTCGGCGCCGGCGATGATGCGGGCCATGGCCTCTACCGTCTGTACCGGGTAGGCCCCGGCGGCGGTCTCGGCAGAGAGCATCACCGCGTCGGTGCCATCGAGCACGGCGTTGGCAACGTCGAACACTTCGGCGCGGGTCGGCATCGACTGGCTGATCATGCTCTCCATCATCAGCGTGGCGGTGATCACCACGCGGTTCAGCGTGCGCGCACGGTCGATGATCAGCTTCTGTACGGCGAGCAGTTCGGCGTCGCCGATTTCTACGCCCAGGTCGCCACGGGCGACCATCACGCCTTCGCTGGCCTCGATGATGCCATCCAGCACCGTACGGTCGGCTACGGTTTCGGCACGCTCGATCTTGGCGACCAGGCCAGCTTCGCCGCCAGCCGCTTGCAACAGTTGGCGGGCCAGATGCATGTCTGCAGCATCGCGGGGGAACGACACCGCCAGGTAGTCCACGTGCATGCGCGCGGCGGTGAGGATGTTGGAACGGTCCTTGTCGGTCAGGGCGCTGGCGGACAGGCCACCGCCATTGCGGTTGATGCCCTTGTTGTTCGACAGCGGACCACCCACCAATACCCTGCAGACCAGGCGGTGCGCCTCCATCTCCTGTACCTGCAGTTCGAGGCGGCCGTCATCCAGGAGCAGGATGTCGCCAGGCCGGCTGTCGCTGATCAGCGCGGCGTAATCGATACCGACTGCTTCGACGCTGCCGGCTTGCTTGTCGAGCAATGCGTCAAGCACGAAACGCTGCCCTTCGTGCAGCAGCACCTTGCCCTCGGCGAAGCGGGCAATGCGGATTTTTGGCCCTTGCAAATCGGCAAGGATCGCCACAAAGCGACCATGCTTATGGGCCATGGCCCTTACCAGCTCGGCGCGGGCAATGTGCTCCTCTGCCGTGCCATGGGAGAAGTTAAGGCGGACCACATCGACACCGGCGCGCA
Source organism: Pseudomonas sp. Marseille-Q3773 (assembly GCF_916618955.1). Lineage (NCBI taxonomy): Bacteria > Pseudomonadati > Pseudomonadota > Gammaproteobacteria > Pseudomonadales > Pseudomonadaceae > Pseudomonas > Pseudomonas sp. Marseille-Q3773. The sequence goes on along the minus strand of NZ_OU745390.1, from coordinate 1,537,372 downwards.
CCAGCCCGTCAATGGCTTCGGGTGTTTCGGTCGCGGGGCCCAAAGTGGCAATTATTTTTGTTCTGCGCTGCATGGTGGGGCTTCCTTATTGGATATGTGAGCATTCACATACAACGAGCGATAATTACAGTCCCTTTTTTGATAGCTATGTCCAAAATCAGCTTGGCACATTGACACGTTAAAGTGCAATGGTATTTGGCTGGGCAATCTTGCCGTTGGTTAGATACACAACAACAAGCCCGTCGCGCTCAGGGGCGGGCAATAACCTCTACACCAGGACTTTTCACCATGCATGCAGCGACACTTGGCTTCACCGCGTTGGCGCTAGGCCTTTCCAGCCTTCCCGCGCTGGCCGGTCAACAATCCGAGGCAGAAGGCTTCATCGAGGGCAGCAGCCTTCGCCTGCTGATGCGCAATTTCTATTTCAATCGTGACTTCCGCGATGCCGGCCCAGAGGACCAAAGCTATCGGGAGGAGTGGGCGCAGGGCCTGATGGCATTCTATGAGTCGGGTTTTACTCAAGGTACGCTCGGCTTCGGTCTCGATGCACATGGCCTGCTGGGGCTGAAACTTGACAGCGGCCGCAGTCGCTCCGGCGCCGACCTGCTGCCGGTGGACGGTGATGATCGGCCTGAAGACAGTTATGGCAGTGCCGGCGCGGCATTGAAGGTACGGTTGTCGAGCACCGAGCTGCGTTATGGTGACATGCGTACCGAGGTGCCGGTGTTCGCCACCGGCGACTCTCGGCTGCTACCCGAGACTGCCACCGGTGTGTTGCTCAGCAGCCAGGAAATACCGGACCTTGCACTGAACGCGGGGCATTTCACGGCGTACAAGCTGCGTGATTCCACCAACCATGATCAAGACCTCTACCTGAACTACGGCGAGGGCCGGATTGGCAAGTCGATCGACTTCATCGGCGGCACTTACGCCTTGAGCAAACAGCTCTCCGCCAGCCTGTACGCCGCGGATTTCGACGAGACCTGGCACCAGTATTACGGCGGCCTGCAATACGCCCTGCCGTTGAGCGAAAACCAGGCTCTGGATTTTGATTTCAATCTCTACGACACCCGCGATACCGGCAAGGCGCTGCAGGGCGAAATCGACAATCAAACCTACAGCTTCGCGGTTGGTTATGCCTTCGGTGCACACAAGCTGACGGCTGCGTATCAAAAGGTGGACGGCGATACACCGTTCGACTATGTGGGCGGCGACTCGATCTTCCTGGCCAACAGCGTCAACTATTCCGACTTCAATGGCGCCCACGAGCGGTCTTATCAATTGCGCTATGACCTCAACCTTGCGGCATATGGCGTACCAGGGCTGAAGTTCAGCGTCCGTTACATCAAGGGCGATGGCATTGACGGCAGCCACGCCGATCCGTCAGGTGGCTATGCGGGGTTGCAGGGCAAGGGCGGTGAACATTGGGAGCGCAACGTCGATTTGCGCTACGTGGTGCAGTCCGGCGCTGCGAAGGACCTCTCGCTGCGTCTTCGGCAGGCCACCCATCGCGCCAACGAAGCCCAGGGGGAGGGTGACATCCACGAGGTTCGTCTTATTGTCGAGTACCCGATCGACATCTTCTGATCGAAGCCAAGACTGCGGCGCCGGTTGATCGGCGTCGTCAGCCATAGAAGCAGATGCTCGCGTATACTGTGGCGCAGGTCGCACACACACACACTTATTGAAATTGGTTCAGGTTCATGGCATCGAGCACCTTAGTCCAGAGAATCGTTTCTGAAATCCGGCAAAAGATTCAGCTGGGCGAGCTGAGCACGGGCGCGCACCTCAGTGCCCAAAAAGTCGCTGATCAGTTTCAGGTGTCCCGCTCACCGGCCCGTGAAGCATTGACGGTGCTGGCCGAGCAGCAGTTGCTGGAGCAGATTCCCAATCGCGGCTTTTTCGTATTGGAAGCGGCGCAGGAGAGGATGGCCAGTATCGATGAGGTCAATTCGTTGGAAGAGCCTCCCGAGTACTACCAGCTTTCCGAAGACTGGCTGAACGATGCGATCCCCGCCGAGGTCACGGAGAAGTACCTGCGCGAGCGTTATGACCTGACCAAGTTCCAGGTCATAGACATCCTCAATCGCGCGGCCAAGGTCGGCTGGGCCGAGCCAAAACCCGGTTATGGCTGGCGCTTTCTGGATGTGGCAAAAACCCCGGAAACCCTCGAGCAGATCTACCGCGTGCGTTCGCTGATCGAGCCGGCGGCATTGCTGGAGAGCACCTTCATCTGTGATCTCGATGTGCTTAGGCGCCTGAAGAAGGAGCAGAGCGACATGCTGGCCGGCGGTATCGACACCTTGCCGGCGGACATGCTGCTCAAATCTGGCATTCGCTTCCATGAAGAGCTGATAAAGCTGTCGGGCAATCCGCTCTACCTGATGATGCTTCGTCAGCTGAACAACATGCGTCGGCTTATCGAATACCGCTCGATGATCGATCGTAAGCGCCTGTATACCCAGTGTGCGGAACACCTGCGCATGGTCGAGCTGGTCGAAGAAGGCAACAACCTCGAAGCGGCGCACTTGATGAAGCGCCATCTAAGTGGCTCTTTTGCCCGCAAGTCACCCATCCTCGAGTTGCGCCGTGCAGGCGATGCACCTGCAAACCCCGCGTTCGTCGTGGAAATCTGAGCAGATTCAGGGCTGGTCGGCGCTGTCCCGTTCACTTGGCGTGCTGCGGCACAGCCAGAACTTGTACAGTGGCTCTGCGCACAGCATCACCACCACAAGGCGCATGATCTGCATCGCCGTAACCATGCCCGCACCTAGGTTGAGTGCTTCGGCGGTCAAGTACATTTCCGTGGTGCTGCCAGGCATCATCCCCAGTGCCAAGGTGAGCAAGGCCGAGCCCGACAGCGTGGCGAAGCCCCAGGCGAAGGAGAACGTGGCGGCGATCATCGACAGGCTGAAAACCACCACTTTCACCAAGTAAGCCGGCGAGCGCCGGAAGAAACCACGGTCGAAATAGCTGCCGAGTGCACAGCCGATCATCAACTGGCCGTACTGGCTCAGTTCCGTCGGCAGCGACATGTGCAGGTCGCATATCGCCGTCACGCTTGCGCACAGCGCCATCGGACCGAACATCCACGGGTTGGGTAGCCTCAGCCGTTTCCAGATCAGTGCCACCAGTACCCCACCGGCGAGCATCGGCGCAAGCCAGGCCCAATCCGCCGGCAGGCGAGCCGCCACTGCGCCGGAAGACATGTGCATGAACAGGAACATGGCCGGAGGCACGCTTAGCACGATCAGCACCAAGCGAATACTGTGGGCCGCAGCGATTTCGCTGACATTGGCCTGATAGCGGATGCCGAGCTGGATCATTTCGGCAAAGTTGGCCGGCATGAACGCGAAGTAGGCCGTGGTCAGATCCATGCCCTGGCGTCGCATGAAGGTAATGCCGGCGAGGGCCAGCAGCAGCGTGAGCAGGGCTGCGCAGAGCATCAAGGGGAAGTGGGCAATGATTTCCTGAAGCACCACCGGGGTAAAGTGCAGGCCAATGGAGGTAGCGATCAACCATTGACCAGACTTGCGACCGTTGGGGATTTCAGCAATGGCCCAACCACCGCAACGTACGAGGATAACCGCGAGCATCGACCCGATGATCCACGGCAGCGGCCAGAGGGCGGCGCTGGCCGCCAGGGCGCCAGCGATGCCCACTAAGGGTGTGGCCCACCAGGCCCTGAGGGTTTTCAGCATTTGATTTCCTTGAGCATTGACGCCTTTTTACATGGGATAACGCCGACGCAGGTCGGCAATCTGCTCGGGCGTCAAGGTGCGGAACTTGTGCTGGAAAATCAGGAGAAACAGTTGCGCAGTGGCCTCCAGCTCCTCTGTCGCATCAACGGCCGCATGCAGGTCGCTGCCCGCCACCACGGGACCATGGTGCGCCAGCAGCATCGCGTGGTGCTTGCCGGAAAACGCCCGTACTGCTTCGGCCAGTGCCGGATCGCCCGGCGCATAGTACGGGACCAGCGGCAGCTTGCCGACGCGCATGGCGTAATAGGCAGTGATCGCAGGCAGCAAGTCGTTCGGGTCCAGCCCATCAAGCACCGAAACCGCTACAGAGTGGGTCGAATGCAGGTGCACCACCGCGCCGCTGGTTGGCCGCTCCTGGTACATGGCCAGGTGCAGCATCAGCTCCTTGGACGGCTTGTCGCCACTGATGTGGCGGCCATCCCGGTCAAGCTTGGTCAGCCGCGCCGGGTCCAGCCTGCCCAGCGATGAACCGGTTGGTGTGAGCAGCCAGCCATCGTCCAGGCGGACGCTGATGTTGCCGGTGCCGCCATGGGTCAGGCCACGGTCGTACATCGACTTGCCCAGCAGTACGATCTCTTCGCGCTGCTTGTTTTCGTTCATGGCGCGACCTCCAGAGCCTGGGTGAAGAAGTCGGGCCCGCCGAAGTTCCCGGATTTGAGCGCCAGTGCCACGCGGGTCGGCCCTTGGCCAAGCGTCCATGGCACGCCCGGCGCGATCGAGGCACCAATGCGCAGCGCTTCGACACCTAGCGCCTTGACCACCGCGCCGGAGGTTTCGCCGCCGGCCACGACAAAGGTGCGTACGCCGAGTTCGAGCAAGCCGGCAGCAATTTGAGAAAGCGCACGCTCGACCATCTCGCCAGCTGCTTCCACACCCAGCTTCGCTTGCACGGCCTTAACCGACTCTGGAGGCGCGCTGGCATACACCAGCACCGGTCCGTTTGTCAGCAGTGCTTGCGCCCACGCCAAGGCTGCGCTGACCAGGTCTTCTCCGTCGGCCAGGCGCAGCGGGTCGATGGCGAAGCTTGGCCGGCCGCTGTCGCGCCAATGGGCGACTTGCCCGTTGGTGGCGACAGAGCAGCTGCCGGCCAACACGGCTTGCCATCCCTCCACGTTTTCCAGCTCGGAGGCGCAGGCCGCTTCCGGCAGCAGGCCAGCGCGCTTGAAGTTGTCCGGCAGGCCCAAGGCAACTCCGGAGCCGCCGGTGACGAGCAACTGCTCGCTGGCAGCTTCGCCAATCACCATAAGGTCAGTGTTGCTGACCGCATCGACAATGGCGTAACGGCAACCACTGGCCTCAACCTCGGCAAACGCCTCACGCACTGCTGCGCTGCCCTGGCTGACGGCTGTGTGTTCGACCAGGCCGACCTTGTGTGGCGTCTGCTGCTGCAGCACGCGCACCAGGTTGGCGTCGGTCATCGGTGTGAGTGGGTGGTGGCGCATCCCGGACTCGCTCAGCAGGGTGTCGCCGACGAACAGATAACCTTTGAACAAGGTCCGCTGGTTTTCCGGGAAGGCCGGGCAGGCCAACGCGAAGGGTGCCCCCAGCGCATCGAGCAACGCATCGGCCACGGGGCCGATATTGCCCTGTGCGGTAGAATCGAAGGTCGAGCAGTATTTGAAGAAGTATTGCCGGCAACCTGCTGCCTTGAGCCAGGCCAGCGCGGCAAGGGATTCTTCGACCGCCTGTGCGGCGGGCAGGGTGCGGGTCTTGAGGGCAATGACCACGGCATCGACATCGGCGTCGATGAGGCCTTCAGGCACACCGATCACCTGCAGCGTGCGCATGCCGCCGCGCACCAGCATACTGGCGAGGTCGGTGCCACCGGTGAAGTCGTCTGCAATGCAGCCCAGTAACGGTTGGCTCACGGCCAGTTCCTCCTGCCTGGCACCGACTGTTCGGGTAGCGGGGCACAGGCCTGTGATGGAAAGGGAAGGGCGGTACGTGTATCCGTACCGCCGGCAGGGTCAGCCTGCGATCACTTGGGCAACCGCTTCGCCGAAGGCCTTGCAGCCCAGTTGGCCGCCGAGGTCGGCAGTGCGTTTGGCTGGGTCCTCAAGCACCACGTCCACGGCTTGCTCCATGGCTGTGCCGGCCTCGAACAGGGCTGGCTTGCCGTGGTGTTCGCCCATCCATTGCAGCAGCATGGCCACCGACAGGATCATCGACACAGGGTTGGCCTTGTCCTGGCCAGCGATGTCCGGCGCCGAACCGTGCTGGGCCTGAGCGCAGCAGTGGATGTCGCTGGCCATCATCGAGCCAGCGAGGCCGAGGCTGCCGGACAGTTCACTGGCCAGGTCGCTGATGATGTCGCCGTAGAAGTTGGTCGCCACCAGTACGTCAAACCGCTCGGGGCTGCGCACCAGGTGGGCGGTGGAAGCGTCGACCAGCAGGTCGTCCAGTTGCACTTCCGGGAAGTCCTTGGCGACATTGCGTACGCATTCCAGGAACAGGCCGTCGGTCATGTGGAAGCTGTTGGCCTTGTGGATCGCGGTGACCTTGCGGTTGCGCTTCATCGCCAATTCGAATGCGCGGCGGGCGATGCGCTCGCTGCAGTGGCGAGTGATCTTGCGGGTTGACAAAGCCATGTCTGGCGATGGCATTACTTCACCCCAGCCGCGCGACATGTTGCGGTCCGGGTAAAAACCTTCAGTGGCCTCGCGCATGATCACCAAGTCCATGCTCTTGCCAGGTTTCATGTTCGATTCAAGGAAGGCGCGAGTGCGCGCCGGGCGCACGTTGGCGTAAAGATCAAGGCCGATGCGGAAACCTGCAGATACGTTACGCCCACCTTTTTCCGGTGCCGGATAGTCGGCGTGGGACTGGGTGCCAAGGATGATGCCGTCATAGGTCTTGGCCTTTTCCAGCACCTCATCGCGCAGGGTAGTGCCGTACTTTTCCAGGCTTACGAAGCCGACGTCGTCATAGTCGAACGCCAGGCCCAGATCGAACTTGTGGTTGGCGGCGTGCAGCGCCGCCATCGAAGACTCGACGATCTCAGGGCCGATACCGTCGCAGGGAAGAACCAGAATTCGCATGACACTCTCCTAAATCATTGTTGTTCGGGGCTGGGAGCGCTCGAGCGGACATCGTCTTGAAGTGTACGCCATTTCAACAGGGTACAATGCCAAGCGGTGTCCTGGCTGCCGTGGTTGTAGCCAAAGTGTTGGACGGGCCATGGATCGCTCGTGTTCGCCTTTGCATTTTATTGCATGCAAAGCCAATCCGTGCAACATTTGTTTTGCCTGTCGATGTTCGCAGGTAAACAAGGAGACTTCGATGATCAAAACAACCGATCTGTGCGACGAACATGGCGCTCAAGCACGCGTGCTGGCGCCCGTGTTCACGGACCTGGGTGGCAAAGCTGATTTCCAGGGGCGGGCCGTGACCGTCAAATGCTTCGAGGACAACTCACGTATCAAGGAATTGAGCGGTCAAGCGGGAAAAGGAAGGGTGCTGGTAATCGATGGCGGCGGCAGTGATCGTTGCGCGCTGTTCGGTGATCACGTTGCACAAGACCTGGTGCGCAATGGCTGGGGTGGGGTGCTGGTGTATGGCTATGTGCGCGACAAGGCGGTGCTCAAAGGGCTGCCCATGGCGATCAAGGCACTGGGGGTGACACCGGTCAAGTCGGTCAAGCGCAACGAAGGCCAAGTGGGACTGCCCGTTACCTTCGCTGGGCAGACCATCGTCGACGGCGATCTGTTATACGCCGACGACGATGGCGTATTGGTGCTCAATGCATCGCTCGGCTAACCCAGGTCGGCGACCGCCAGCGCATGGTTGAGTTCCTTGCTGTTCTGGGCCTCGCGAGCTGCCTTGAGGCGGCTGACGACATCCAGGTGCCCGCGCAGGAAGGTCGCGGCTTCTTCGCGCCGCCCTTGCTCGATAAGGTCGAGCAGCTGGATGTGCTCCTGGCACTGGCTGATCAGGCGCGGGCGGTCGACATTGGACTGGTAGGCCATGAAGCGGCGCAGCTGGTTCTGCCGGCGGATCGCTTCAAGGAAAAAAGCATTGCCAGAACAACGCACGATAAGTTCGTGCAACTGCGCGCCAATCTGGAACAGCTGCGAGCGGGACAGGGTGAAGATATCGCCGTCGAGCAGTTCTTGCTGGATGCGCCGGGCCTTGGCGAAGGCAGCGGTGTCGACCTGATAAGTCGGTTCGAGCAACGCCGCCGGCTCGATGGCCATGCGGAAACGGTAGCTCTGGATATGCGCTTCGGAGTCATGCAGAAAGCTATTGATGCTCCAGCCCTGGCCTGGGTTGCGCTCGATCATGCCTTCATTGGCCAGGCGGTTGAGCACCTTGAGCAACTGGCCGCGCGGTACATCGTACTTGCGCAGCAGCTCCGCCTCGAAGAACGACGTGGTGATCTCGCCAGCAAGCACGTCATCCACCACGCGCAGATAGAAGTCTTCAAACGTATCGACATCCAGCGGCAGCTTCCGGGTATCGATACTGCGTGCGTCACGGGTGAGGAAGTAGCCGCGGTTGGGCTCCTTGACTGCCAGGCCGAGTTCTTCGAGAAGGGCGAACCCGCGCCTAACTGGCGAGCGGGAAACTCCCAGCTCTTTGGCGAATGCTTCTTCTCGTAACGGATCGCCGGCGCGCATCGAGCGTGCCCGGGCCATGTCGAGGATCTTTGGCGCGAGCTGGGTGGCAAGATCCGGTCTTTTTTTGGTTGTCATTGGTTAACGCTTCAAGCATCGAGCGGCACGCCGCGATAAACCACAATGTTTGCACCACGGAGTTCACATGACCAGCACCAAACGTATTTTTCTTGTGCATGCAACGCCGGTGGCGATGGCCCCGATCAAAGAATCGTTTGCCCGGCTATGGCCCGAGGCCGAGCTGTGCAATTTGCTGGAAGACTCATTGTCGCGCGACCTGCGCAGCGCAGGACGGCTTACCGATGACCTCAAACAGCGCTTCTGCACCTTGGCCCGCTATGCGCGCGACGCCGGGGCGGATGCGGTCCTGTTCACCTGCTCTGCATTCGGTGAGGCCATTGAGTTGAGCCGCAGCGAGCTAGACATTCCGGTGCTCAAGCCTAACGAGGCGATGATCGAGGAGGCCCTGGACATCGGCAACAAGATCGCCATCCTGGCAACCTTTGAACCCTCCATCGGCTCGATGAGCGAGGAGTTCCATGTCGCTGCAACGCGCCGCGGGGTGCATTTGACGATTGAATCGGTTGCCTGCCCGCAGGCGTTGGAGGCCCTGCACCAAGGGGACGAGGCCCTGCACGACAGGCTGATTGCTGCGGCCGCTGGCCAGATCCAGGGCTGCGATGTGCTGTGCTTCTCGCAGTTTTCAATGACCTCTGCAGCGGCAGTGGCCCACGCGTCGAGCGGTCGTAGCGTCCTCACCACGCCGGACAGTGCAGTGATGCTTCTGCGACGTCTTCTGCTGTGATTGCATGTTGGTTTTTAAATATGCAACAAGGCAAAACTGCCGGTGAAGTGGAAAATATTTGACCGATTGTACTGTGTTGCCTTGCAAAACAATTAATCATGGCGTTTAGTAGGCTTCAGCCGCCACCGTGGGTGGCCTGGCAATGCTCCCCACAAAAACATAAATGGAGTACGAACATGAGCAAACGCATCGCCTATGTCACTGCAGGCATGGGTGCCTTGGGCACCGCCATTTGCCAACGGCTTGCGCGTGACGGTTTCACCGTAGTGGTCGGTTGCGGCCCTGCTTCGCCGCATAAGGACGAATGGCTGGCCGAGCAGCAGCGCCGTGGTTTCGAATTCATCGCATCCGAGGGTAATGTCGCCGACTGGAACTCCTGCCAGGAAGCCTTCGCACGTATAAAGCGCGAAGTTGGCCCGGTGGACGTGTTGGTGAACAATGCCGGAACTGCGATCAACGTCGTGTTTCGTGACATGCAGCCCAGTGACTGGAGTACGGTGATCGACACCAATCTCAATTCTCTGTTCAACGTCACCCGTCAGGTCGTGGACGACATGGTGGCGCGGGGCTGGGGCAGGGTGATCAACATTTCTTCGGTCAATGCCCAGATCGGCCAGGTCGGCCAGGTTAACTATTCCACTGCCAAATCGGCCATCCGCGGCTTCACCCGTGCACTGGCGCGCGAGGTCGGATCGCGCGGCGTCACCGTCAATACCGTCTCGCCCGGTTTCATCAGCACACCCAAGTTGCGCTCGGTAACCAGCAGTTCGGTCATGGACCGAATCATCCAGGATATTCCGGCGCGCCGCCTGGGTACTCCTGACGAAATCGCCGGGATTTGCGCGTGGCTGGCATCCGACGAATCGGGCTATGCAAACGGGGCGGATTTCTCGCTCAATGGCGGCCTGCACATGAGCTGACAGTTGTTCTGCTTGTAGCAATACCTTGATGCGCCTCGGCGCTGACTCATAAAAACAATTGTACTTTACGTCAAGGTGATACAAATGCTGTCAATTCTTGGATACGGCATGATCGTGACTTTCATGGCCCTGATCATGACCAAGCGCCTGTCACCGCTGGTGGCAATGACCACCGTACCGATCGTGTTCGCCTTGCTGGCGGGCTTTGGCCCAGACATGGGCGACATGATGATCGACGGCTTGCGCAAGGTAGCGCCGACCGCGATCATGGTGATGTTCGCCATTCTTTACTTCGGTGTGATGTTCGATACCGGGCTGTTCGACCCGATCATCAAGAAGTTCATCAAGCTGATCGGCGGTGACCCCATGAAGGCGGTCGTTTTCGCCGCGCTGCTGGCGGGGCTGGTGTCGCTCGACGGCGATGGCTCGACCACCTACATGATTACCGTCACGGCCATGCTGCCGCTGTTCAAGCGCATGCGCCTGGACCCGCTTGCGCTGACTTGCGTGGTGATCCTTGCGGCCAGTGTCACCAACCTGCTGCCGTGGGGAGGGCCACTGGCACGTGCTGCAGCCTCGTTGCAGGTTGAAACCGCTGAACTGTTCCTGCCACTGATCCCAACCCTGATCATCAGCTTCCTCGGCGTGCTGTTGCTGGCCTGGTTCATCGGAACCCGTGAGCGTCAGCGCCTTGGCAGGTTGCCGCAGTCGCTGGGCGCAGCGGCCACGGTGTTCGAAGATGCCGACAACGAGGCCACCCCGTCGCTCTCGGAAGAGAATGCCGAACTGCGCAGGCCCAAGCTGTTCTGGCTCAATGCGGCGCTGACCATCGCACTGATGACCGGCTTGGTGCTGGAGGTGTTGCCGCTGGCAATTCTGTTCATGGTCGCGTTCTCGATCGCCTTGGTGATCAACTACCCGCATATGCAGGACCAGCGCCGGCGCATTTCCGCCCATGCGCCGACTGCCTTGAACCAGATCGCGATCTTCCTTGCCGCAGGTATTCTGGCAGGCATTCTGTCGGGTACCGGGATGGTCGATGCGATGTCGAAGAGCTTCCTCGACATGCTGCCGGAAAGTTGGGGGCCCTACATGGCGCCGATCACAGCGCTGGCGAGCATCCCAGGCACGTTCTTCATGTCCAATGACGCGTTCTATTATGGCGTGTTGCCAGTGCTGGCCAAGGCTGCCGAAGTCTACGGCATTACCCATGCAGAAATCGGCCGTGCCTCACTGGTCGGTCAGCCGATTCACCTGCTCAGCCCGTTGGTGGCCTCAACTTACCTGTTGTGCGGCTTGGCAGGGGTCGAGTTCAGTGACCACCAGAAATACACGCTGAAATGGGCCTTCGCCCTGTGTATGGTGATCATGTTCGTGGCCATGGGCTTCGGGCTGTTCCCATGGAGCGCCGGCTGATCATCAACGGTAGCGCCGGGGCGATCCTGATCGTCCCGGTAAGCACACACCAGGAAAAGTCTCGTGCGTTATGACCTTACCAGCCTTGACCTCTTCATCGCAGTTGCACAGGAACGGAATCTGACCCGCGTAGGTCGGATCAAGCACGTTGCGGTGTCTGCGATCAGCAAGCGCATTACCGAGCTGGAGGCACAGATCGGCTCGCCACTGTTGGTGCGCAATGCTCGCGGCGTGGAGCTGACGCCGGCGGGGCAGTCGCTGCTCTTCTATGCGCGGCAACTGCAACAGACCTTGAGCCAACTCGACATTGAGCTGAGCGGTTACGCCAGTGGCGTCAAGGGGCATATCCGCATTCATGCCATTACCTCGGCTCTCTCGCAGTTCTTGCCCGCTGACCTGGCAGACTTTGCCCAGCTGTACCCGCAGATAAAATTCGACATCGAGGAGCGGGTCGGCTCGGCGGTGATCCGCGCCGTTGCCGATGGTCGGGCAGACCTCGGCATCATTGCCGCGCAAACCCCCGCGCAAGGTCTGGAGACCTACCCGTACCGGCATGACGAATTGACCCTCGTGGTACCCAGCAACCATGAGCTGGCGACGCGCAAGGCGGTCAGCTTCAAGGAGGTGCTGGATCACGAGATGGTTGGCCCGCATCTGGAAAGTTCGATGCATACCCTCCTCACAGGCGAAGCAGCGAAACTGGGTATGGCCTTGAAGCTGCGCATCCGCATCAGCAGCTTCGACTGCATGTGCCGAATGGTATCCAACGGGCTTGGCATTGCCGTGTTGCCACGTAGCGTTATCAGTCAGTACCTGCGAAGTCACAAGCTCAAGGCGGTGACCCTCGACGAGGCCTGGGCGCAGCGCACCTTGTTGCTGGTGTTGAAGAAGTACGAAGCCGCCACACCTACCCTGAAAACCTTCATCGACCACCTGAAAGTGGCGCCATAGAGCCACCCTCAAGCGTTCTCGTTTGGAGAACGCTGCTGTGGTAATCAACCAATTTTCATTCCGGCAGCCTGCTTTTAGTATCGGTTCATCGACAGGGCTGATTGCTTTAGGCAGCGCTGTCATCACGATAAGAAACCGAGCGATCCGAGCATGACCGAGACAGCCCGCGACCTGATGAGCCACCTGGATATCAACCAGGAGCACTTTGTCTACGTTGACCTGAAAAAACTGCTGGCCCCAGCCCAGCTCCAGCGTCTGCCTTATTCTATCCGTATCCTCCTGGAGAACGTCGCCCGCTGCACGCCTGAAGTGCTCGAACCGGTGCTGGCGCGCGCTATCGGCCAGGGGCCAGATTGCGAAGTTCCGTTCCAGCCCAATCGCCTGATGTTCCATGACACCACCTGCCTGCCGGCCTTGGCCGACTTCGCCGGTATGCGTGACGTGGTCGCCGAACTCGGTGGTGATCCGGCAGCGATGAACCCTCAGATTCCAGCGGTGCTGACCATCGATCACTCGGTGATCGTCGAACGCTATGCCGAGCCCGAGGCGGTCGAGCAGAACCTCGACATCGATTTCCGTCGCAATAGCGAGCGCTACCGCTTCATCAAATGGGCCCAGAAGAGCCTGGACAACTTCGGCGTGATTCCGCCAGGTACCGGGATCATCCACCAGATGAACATGGAGGCTTTGGCCAAAGTGGTCTGGGAAAGCCGCACGGACGATGGCCAGCGCCTGCTGCATCCGGACGACATGGTCGCCACCGACAGCCATACGCCGATGATCAACGCGATTGGCGTGCTCGGCTGGGGCGTGGGTGGCCTGGAAGGCCAGGCAGCGATGGTCGGCGAGCCGGTGCCGATCAATTTTCCGCAGGTGATCGGCTTTCGTGTCACCAACGCCTTGCGCCCGGGTGTAACGGCCACCGACCTGTCGCTGCACGTCGCCGAGATCCTGCGCAAACGTTCGGTGGTAGGCAAGTTCGTCGAATTTACCGGGCCAGGGCTGACCACGCTGAGCTGGGCTGCGCGGGGTACCGTTTCGAACATGGCGCCAGAATACGGTGCCACCGTGGTGTTCTTCCCGTTCGATGACCAGACTCTGGATTACCTCAAGCTGACCGGCCGGTCGAGCGAGTTGTGCCTGCAGGCCGCCAGTTATATGCATATCCAAGGGCTGCACCGGCGCGATGACCTCCCGGAGCCCGAGTTCGATGAACTGATTGAGCTCGACCTTGCCAGCATCGAACCCAGTGTGGCGGGGCCTTACCAGCCGCACCAGCGTCAACCGCTGTCCGCTTCAGGCCCGTCGTTCAAACAGGAGGTGCTCGGCGGGGGCAATCTGATTGCCGGGCCTAAGGCCGAGCAATTCTTCGAGCCCTCGTTTGGCGTGCCGATCAGCCATGGCGCAGTCGTGATCTCGGCGATCACCAGTTGCACCAATACCGCCAACCCCGCGCAGATGCTGCAGGCGGGCTTGCTGGCGCGCAATGCTCGGCGCCTGGGTTTGCAGCGCAAGCCATGGGTCAAGACTTCGCTGTCGCCTGGCTCGCAGGTGGTCGCCGACTACCTGGCCGAGGCCGACCTGTTGCAGGACTTTTCCGCACTGGGCTTCGAGTTGGCCGGCTTTGGCTGCATGACCTGCATCGGCAACTCTGGCAAGCTCGAGGAGCATGTCGAAGCCTTTGCCGATGAAGGCCTCAAAGGCGTCGTGGTGCTTTCGGGCAACCGTAATTTCGAAGGACGTGTTAACCCCAAGGTGCCAGCTGGTTACCTGGCCTCGCCGGCCCTTTGCGTGGCCTTTGCCATCGCCGGCAGCATCGAAATCGACCTGACTCGCGAGGCGTTGGGTCAGGATAGCCAGGGCAACCCGGTCTACCTGCAAGACCTCATGCCCAGCGATCAAGAGGTTGCCGCCCTGGCGTCTCGTGTGGTGAAGCCGGAGTTCTTCCAGCAGCGCCTGGCCACGGTCTGGGATGGCACCCACCATTGGCAGGCCCTGTCGGCTGAAGGCAGCGTGCAGTTCCCTTGGGACGCCCGCTCGACCTACTTGCGCCGCCCGCAGTATTTGGCCGACATCCAGGCCGAACCCAAAGCCAGCCTGAGCATCGAGGGCGCGCGGCCGCTGATGGTGCTGGGCGACAACGTCACCACCGACCACATCTCACCGGCGGGTGCGATCCCCGCCAATAGCCAGGCTGGCGCGTGGTTGCTCGAGCGGGGCGAAGACCCGCAAGACCTCAACCAGTACTCCACTCGCCGTAGCAACCATGAAGTCATGCTGCGCGGTGCTTTCACCAACAAGTCGGTACAGAACCGCCTGCTTGGCGATCAGCAGCCAGGCCCCGGGGCCTGGGCCTGGAATGCCGATCACAGCCAATGCCAGCCGCTGTACGATGCGGCCCGTAGCTACGCTGGCACGCCAATGGTGATCTTCGCCGGCATCAACTACGGCGCAGGCTCCAGCCGCGACTGGGCGGCCAAGGCGCAGGCGTTGCTTGGGGTGCGTGCGGTGGTGGCACGCAGCATTGAGCGTATCCACCGCAGCAACTTGATCGGCATGGGTGTACTGCCCCTGTTGTTCGAAGCAGGGCAGGGCGTGGAAGATCTGGCACTGGATGGCAGTGAGCAGTTCGATTTCATCGGCCTCGATGAGCTGGCCGTAGGTGACAACCGTATCGGCCTGGTGGTGCGCCGGGCAGACGGGCGCCGCGATGAGCTGCAAGTCATTGCTCGGATCGACTCACAGCAGGAGATCCGCTACCTGAGCAACGGCGGCGTATTGCCTTATGTGATCCGCAAGGTGGTCAAGCGCACCCGCGCCTGATTCGAGCTCTGGATTTCAACAGTATCTGCGAAGCGGAGAACAACTCGCATGTTTGCCTATGTCGGATCACGCACCACTCGCGAGCGTAATGCCCGTGGCGATGGCATCACGGTGTATCAGGTAGACCAGGAAGCAGGCACGCTGGAGCGTGTTCAGGTGGTTGGCGACCTGGTCAACCCGTCCTTTCTTGCCCTCAACCGCGCGGGCGATCGGCTGTATGCCGTGCATGGCGACTGTAGCGAAGTAAGTGCCTTCGTCGTCGACCGCGACGACGGTACCCTGACTTTACTCAATAGCCAGAGCTGCGAGGGTCGCAACCCTGTGCACCTGGCACTTGACCCGAGCGAGCGGCATCTGGTGGTCTCCAACCACATCAGTGGCACCTTGGCGGTGATGGATGTGGCTGCAGACGGCCACCTCGGCCAGGTCAGCCAGCTGCTGCAGCTGGAAGGGCCGGTGGGCCCGCACCGGGTTGAACAACCCTTCGCCAAGCCGCACTTCAACCTGTTCGACGCCACCGGCAAGTTCGTCCTGGTGCCGGACAAAGGCCTGGATCGAGTGTTCAGCTTCCGTTTTGCCGATGGCAAGCTGCATCCGGCCGAACAACCGTTCGTGGCCAGCCGAGAAGGAGCGGGGCCGCGCCATGTCGCCCTGCATCCTGGAGCGCCGTACGTGTTTGCCATCAATGAACTGGACTCCACCGTCACCAGTTATCGCTTCGACGCGCAAACCGGCGCGCTGCAACCGTTGCAAGTGTTGTCGTCACTGCCCTCGACCTACACCGGTAACAGTCGCGCTTCGGAAATTGAAGTCGACCGCAGTGGCCGCTTCCTCTACGCCTCGAACCGTGGCTACGACAGCATCGCAGTATTTTCCATCGACCTGCACAGCGGCCTGC
Organism: Pseudomonas sp. Marseille-Q3773; assembly: GCF_916618955.1. Taxonomy (NCBI): domain Bacteria; kingdom Pseudomonadati; phylum Pseudomonadota; class Gammaproteobacteria; order Pseudomonadales; family Pseudomonadaceae; genus Pseudomonas; species Pseudomonas sp. Marseille-Q3773. The sequence goes on along the minus strand of NZ_OU745390.1, from coordinate 1,521,185 downwards.
TGACGCTGGTCGATGTAGCGACGACCGGCGGCAGCACGCCACGTTTCTTCGCCTTGACCCCCAACCAGCGCTTCGTCTTCGCCCTGAACGAAGACAGCGACAGCATCGTTGCTCTGGCAATTGATGCACAGCACGGACGCTTGAGCAAAACGGGCTTTTCGGTTTCGACCGGTAGTCCGGTTTGCATGGTTTTTTCTGCCTGATACACGCTGCACAGATAACAATGACACGGGGCGAACCAAGATTCGCCCCACAGTGAGGTCGCCATGAACAACAACAACACTGTCGATGAACAGGCCACGGTGCGCAAGGTTACCCTGCGTATCATTCCTTTCATGTTCCTGCTCTACATTGTTTCCTACCTGGATCGCGCCAATATCGGCTACGCGGCGCTGGAAATGAACAAAGAACTCGCCCTGACCAGCGAGGCCTTCGGTTTCATTTCCGGGATTTTCTTCATCGGCTACTTCCTGTTCGAAGTGCCGAGTAACGTGATGCTCAACAAATATGGCGCACGCGTATGGATTGCGCGCATCCTGGTGACCTGGGGTGCTATCGCCGCCGCCACGGCCTTTGCCCAGACTGCCAACCAGTTGTACGTGCTGCGGTTCTTCCTGGGCGTGGCCGAGGCCGGTTTCTTCCCCGGCGTGATCGTCTACCTGACCTACTGGTTCCGCTCCAAAGAACTGGCCACGACCGTTGCCCTGTTCACCGCGGCAATCCCGGTCAGCTACATCATTGGCGCGCCGCTTTCGACCTGGATCATGGACAACATCAAGTGGCTCGACTGGAGCGGCTGGCGCTGGATGCTGTTCCTCGAAGGCGTGCCGGCAGTATTCCTCGGTGTGGCGTGCTTCTTCTTCCTAACCGACAAACCCGAGCAGGCCAAATGGTTGACGCAGGCCGAGAAGGACTGGCTGCTTGCTGAACTCGAGCGCGACCGCCAGAGCCGCAAGAACGTCAAGCGTCTGAGCGTGGTGAAAACCATGGTCAACCCCAAGGTGCTGTACCTGGCGTTCATCTACTTTGTCTATCAGTGCGGCAGCCTGGGCGTCGGCTACTGGATGCCACAGATCATCAAGGGCTTTTCCAGCTCCCTGACCCACACCCAGATCGGCCTGATCGCGATGTTGCCGTACATCGTCGCGACCGTCCTGATGGTAGCCTGGTCGCGCAGTTCCGATCGGCGCAACGAGCGCAAGCTGCACTCGGCGATTCCCCTTGCCGTTGCCTCGTTAGGCTTGGTGGGCGCGGCGATGCTGCCCAGCCCGGTAGTGTCAATGGCGATGATCTGTGTCGCACTTACCGGCCTGTACAGCTTCAAGTCGCCGTTCTGGGCGCTCCCGACGCTGTTCCTTGACCGCGCCACCGCTGCGGTATCGATTGCCGTGATCAATTCCATCGGCAACCTCGGTGGTTTTGCCGGCCCGTCGCTGATCGGGGTGGTCAAGGGTGAAACCGGAAGCGCCGCCACCGGCCTGATGTTCCTCAGTGCGCTGTTGCTGCTGGCCTTCGTGATGACATTGCTGATGCGCGTCAACAACAAGGAACCGGACCAGCCAGTTAGTGCCTGCGCGCACTGATTCCTGCATCCACGACACACACTCAACGCCTGGCTCCCAGGAGCCACGGCAGACGCTTGCCTGAAAAACGGATACGCCAGATGCACAACAACAAGAACATCCTGCGAACCTTGATCACCTTGTCCCCTTGCCTGGCCGCTGGAGCGGCCAGTGCCGAAGGCTTCATCGAAGACAGCAAGGCCAACCTGGCACTGCAAAACTACTACTTCAACCGTGATTTTCGCGACGGTGCGGGCCAGTCCAAACGCGAAGAATGGGCGCAGGGCTTTCTGCTCGACGTGCGCTCCGGCTATACCCCGGGCACCATCGGCTTTGGCCTGGATGCGCTGGGCATGCTGGGTATCAAGCTCGATTCCAGCCCGGACCGTGCGGGCTCGGGTTTGCTGCCAGTGCACGACGATGGCCGCGCTGCCGATGAGTTCAGCCGCTTGGGCGTTACTGCCAAGGTCAAAGTCTCCAGCAGCGAGCTCAAGTACGGCACACTGATTCCGAAATTGCCGACGGTGCAGGCCAACACCGGGCGCATTCTGCCGCAGACCTTCGAGGGGGGGCTGTTGACTTCGAAGGAAATCGAAGGCCTGACGGTCACGGCCGCACGCTTCGACCGCATGACCGATCGCGACTCCACAAACGCCACGAACATCACGCTGAACAACAAGAACCGGCGTTTTGCCGGGTCGGTGGAGGGTGATGATTACTGGGTCGGCGGCGCCGACTACGCGCTCAACAAGCAACTGAGCCTGAGCTATCAGTACGCCGAATTGCAGGACGTGTACCGGCAAAGCTTCTTTGGCATCAACCATGTGTGGAGCGTTGGTCCCGGCAAGCTCAAAAGCGATTTGCGTTACATGCTCAGCGACGACGCCGGCAATGCCCGTGGCGGCGCGATCGACAGTGGCGCGTTGAGCGGCATGTTTACCTATAGCCTCGGCGGCCATTCCTTGGGCTTGGGGCTGCAGAAGATGAACGGCGACACCTCGATGCCATTCCTCAACGGCACGGACCCGTATCTGACAAACTACATCCAGATCAACGACTTCGCCGAGCCTGGCGAACGCTCTTGGCAGTTGCGTTACGACTACGATTTCGCGGCGCTGGGCATGCCAGGCCTGAGCTTCATGACTCGCTACGTCAAGGGCGACCATGCCGACGCCGCCACCCTGGCGGGGGAGGGGCGTGAGTGGGAGCGCAACACCGATATCGCCTATGTGATCCAGGCTGGGCCCTTGAAGAATGTCGGTATCCGCTGGCGTAATGCCGCCTACCGGTCCAATTTTGCCCGTGGTGCCGATGAAAATCGCTTGATCGTGTCCTACACCTTGCCCATCTGGTAAGGCTCATTCGTAGGCACACCCGCGTCCACAGGTGCGACGTTTTACCTGAAGGCGCGGATCACCCGCGAATAGGCCTGCCCTGACAATGGAGAATTGAATGTCCATCGCAATCACCCCAGAACTGTTGGCTGAACTTGCCCCTCAAGGCACCCTTCAAGTCGCCATCAACCTCGGCAATCCGGTGCTCGCCCAGCGCGGTTCCGACGGCGAGCCCCAGGGCGTATCGGTCGCCCTCGCCAAGGCCCTGGCCGAGGAGCTTGGCATCCGCCTTGAAATGCGCACCTTCGACGCCGCTGGCAAGGTGTTCGCCGCGTTGGAAGAGGGCGCCTGGAGCCTGGCCTTCCTTGCCATCGAGCCGGTGCGCGAAGCGCAGATCGCTTTCAGCGAGCCCTATGTGCTCATCGAAGGCACCTACCTGGTCAACGGCAACGCGCCCTACCAGCGCGTCGAGGAACTCGACCAGGCCGGACTGCGACTGGCCGTTGGCAAAGGCGCCGCCTACGACTTGTATCTGAGCCGTACCCTCGAACAGGCCGAGCTGGTGCGCGCCGATACCTCTGCCGACGCCGTCGATCTATTCATCGAACAAGGGCTGGACGCCGCCGCTGGGGTTCGCCAGCCACTGCAGAAAGTGGCTGAGGCCGATCAGCGCTAACGTGTGCTGGAGGGTGCCTTCACCGCAATCCGCCAGGCCATGGCGGTGCCCCGTGGCAAAGAGCATGCGGCCGCCTACGTGCGCGACTTCGTGGAACGCCAACTGCGCAGTGGTTTTGTTCGGGGCGCCTTGCTCGCTACCGGTCAGACTGACGTTAGCGCCCCGCGCTGAAGACCTGCATTCAAACGAAGACCTGAGGTAATGACCCCAATGGCCAAGGCCGCCGATGTCGTTGTGCAATGCCTGGAAAACGAAGGTGTCGAGTATGTGTTCGGCATTCCTGGTGAGGAAAACCTCGACCTGCTCGAATCCCTGCGCAAATCGAAGATCAAGCTGGTACTGACCCGCCACGAACAGTCCGCAGGCTTCATGGCCGCCACCTATGGACGCCTGACCGGCAAGACCGGCGTCAGCCTGTCGACCCTGGGCCCTGGCGCGACCAACCTGGTGACCGCCAGTGCATACGCCTATCTGGGTGGCATGCCAATGATGATGATTACCGGCCAGAAACCGATCAAGAAGTCCAAGCAGGGCCGCTTCCAGATCATCGACGTGTGCGGCATGATGGCACCCATCAACAAGTACACCCACCAGTTTGCCTCGGCCGACAACATCCCTTCGCGCATGCGCGAAGCCTTCCGCCTGGCTGAAGATGAAAAGCCGGGTGCGGTCCACCTGGAGCTGCCGGAAGACATTGCCGCCGAGCAGACCGACGCACTGCCGATCCCTCCAAGCCTGCACCGCCGCCCGCTGGCTGAGCACGTGGCCATCGAAGCCGCCATTGAAAAGCTGCGCGCCGCGCGCAGCCCGATCCTGGTGATCGGTGCCGGTGCCAACCGCAAGATGACCGCCAAGGTCCTCAAGCAGCTGATCGACAAGACCGGCATCCCGTTCGTTACCACCCAGCTGGGCAAGGGTGTGGTCGACGAGCGCAGCCCGCGCTTCCTTGGCAACGCCGCATTGTCGTCCGGTGATTTCGTCCACCGCGCGATCGAAGCGGCCGACCTGATCATCAACATCGGCCACGACGTGATCGAGAAGCCGCCGTTCTTCATGGTCCGTGGTGGTACCGAAGTCATTCACATCAACTTCCGCTCCGCCGAAGTCGATGCCGTTTACTTCCCGCAGGTTGAAGTGATCGGTGACATCGCCAACGCCGTGTGGCAAATCGCCGAAGGCCTGGGCGACACTACCCACTGGGACTTCACTCGCCTCATGTCCATCCGTGAAGCGAACGAAGCGCAGATCACCGAAGGCGCCGACGACGGCCGCTTCCCGGTGTACCCACAGCGGCTGGTGGCCGATATCCGCCGGGTGTTGCCGTCCGAAGGCATCGTTGCCCTGGACAACGGCATCTACAAGATCTGGTTCGCCCGTAACTACAAGGCGCACAAACCGAACACCGTGCTGCTGGACAACGCCCTGGCGACCATGGGTGCCGGCCTGCCATCGGCCATGGCCGCGCACCTGGTCTACCCGGACCGCCCGGTTATTTCGGTGTGTGGTGACGGTGGCTTCATGATGAACAGCCAGGAGCTGGAAACCGCGGTACGCCTGGGCATGCACATCACCGTGGTGATCCTGCGTGACGACGGCTACGGCATGATCCGCTGGAAGCAGGCGAACATGGGCTTCACCGATTTCGGCCTGGACTACGGCAACCCGGACTTCGTCAAATACGCCGAAGCCTACGGTGCCAACGGCTATCGAGTGGAAAGCGCCGACGCCCTGCTGCCGCTGCTGGACCACTGCATTTCCAACCCGGGTGTGCACGTGATCGATTGCCCGGTCGATTACAGCGAGAACGACCGCATCCTCAATACCGAGTTGCGTCAACGGGCGTTGGCGGTCTAAGCGTTCGCTCGGTTGTCCAGTACGATGCCGGAGCCATTGCGTGGTCCCGGCACTTTCGCGCGGCAATCCCGCACCACCCATCACCGTATCAATATCGGTGGATGAGCGTTTCACGCATCTGCGCAATCAACTCGAGCACCGCCTCATCGGTGCCGAGCGCGCGTGCAGCCGATTCGGGCAGGATGGTCGCGGCAAAGCGGTCGGCCACGGCGCTGCGCAGGGTGCTGGCCGACTCGACCTGCGCGATGACGTTTGGGGTGATGGCCAGGCGGGCGAAGGCTTCATCCACCAGCCTGTGCACGACCTTGTATTGCCGTGGCAGCAACAGGTCCATCTTCGCAACGTGAGCTAGTTTTATCTGGGTATACCCGGCCAGAGTGGCGTCGGCGCTCACCAGGTACAGGGTTTCGCGCAGCAGAGGGATGAAGTCCAGCCCGTGGATTTCACGCCCGCCATATCCATGCGCCCGCTCATGATCAGTTCGCTTAGGGTCACGCCGTAATTTTCGTTGAGGTACAGCGTGATACCGGGGTGCAGCTCGCGCACGCGCTTGAGCAATGGCACGGCCAGCGTCCACCAATCTGTATTATTTTGTACGTTCACCGTACTATTTTACAATTTTTCGGCCAATTAGGTCGGATAAGACTTAATTATCAGACCTAATAGGGCGGAGGGTAGGGCATGGCGATAGGCGTACCAGAAACTGACGTTTTCGCGGCGGCGGACGCGGTGCTGGCCCGTGGTGAGCGTCCGACGGTGGAGCGCGTGCGCCTGGCGCTTGGCCGCGGCAGCCCGGCGCGGGTCGGCGCGCTGCTCGATCAGTGGTGGGAACAGCTCGCCGGGCGCCTGCGCGGCGAGACCCGTCTGCCGGGATTGCCGGCGGAAGTGGCCCAGGCCTTTGTCGGCATCTGGCAGCAGGCCACGCTGCTGGCTCAGGGCGTGGCCGAGCAGGCGTTGGCGGAACAACGCCAGGTGCTGCTGGAAGAGCGCGAACAGCTGACCGTGGAGCAGGAGCAACTGCGCCTTGAGGCCGCGCGCGCGCGCGAGCAGACTGCGGAAGCCATCGCCGCGCGCCAGGCCAGCGAAACCCGGCTGAGCGACCTCGAGCAATTGCTCGAGCAACACCTGGCGCAAATCGATGACCTGCGCCAGCAGCGCGAGCGACAGGGCCGCCAGCTGGAGGTGGCATGCCAGGAGGCCGTTACGCTGCGTCAGCAGCTGCAGGACAGCCAGGCCCAGGCGGCGCAGCTGCGCCTCGAGCAGGAGCGTTACACCCGAGAGGTGGAGAATCGAGCCTACCGCGAAATCGATCGGGCGCGCGAGGAAACCAAAGCCACTGCTGGCCAAGTCAAAGAACTCAGTCAGCGGTTGCAGGCGCAGCAGCAAGCACTACTGTCGGGCCAGTCTGAATTGGCCGAGGCGCGTGAACAGCGCAGTGTCGCGCTCTCACAATTGCAAAGCATGGAGCGAGAGCAAGAGCAGCGGAAACAAGCACTGCTTGATCTTTCCCAGCGCTGCCACACCTTGGAACAGCAAGTGCAGTTTGCTCAACAGGACATGTTCAGCGGTCGGGAACAGTTAGCGGCGGCGCAAGCCCGTGCAGAGACACTGGATCAGCAGCTCGCGGAAGCGCGAAAGGCGGTCACCACGCCCAAACCACGAGCGTCCCGCAAAAAGCAATAAAATCGTCGTGATGGCACGATAGGGTGTCTTGGCGGCTGCGGACATTGTGCCCCTAGTGCGGGCGTTCGCTATCACGTGTAAAGGCACAGATGCTGTGTCTCAGCGGATTAGGTCCTGTGTAAATTGTTGAAGCCAGGCGCTGGCCATAGACGAATAGGGGGCTTCCGGTGCTGTGCTCGCCTTGAGCTCGCTGAGCAAGCGATCTTGTAGTAAGCGGAGACGGCCAGCGACACCCGCTGCAGGCGTTCCATCTAATTGACGTTGGCTGGCGGGCTCTTCTAATTCGCTAATAGATTCGGCCAGGTCAATGATCAAGTCCCCCAGGAACTGCAATTTCCGTAGAACCCGGTTGCGATCTTGGAACAGCTTCAAGCGGTTCAGCCCATAAGTGTGAATTGAAGCATTGGCGCGCGCTTGCTGCTGGGCATCGCCTACGGCCACGATCAAGCCCGTGGGGTGCTGTGGATCGAGGCTATGTGCTAGGTATGTGGCGGGGTCATCTTCGCAAGGATTGATCAGCAGCGGCAATTCCCTGGAAAAGTCGGTGGTCTCGGTCATGGCGCGCACGCCCCCGTCTGCCAACGGGAAGCTATCTTTCTTCCCAGCCAGTTGTAACCGTGTTCTCGCCGTGCCCGCCAGCACCTCAAGGCTATTCGACGTATCCACTAGTCCCTGGCCGCGCTTGCGGTTGCAGTCAATGCACGACGGCAGCAGATTCTCCCAGTGCATCGCGACCCACCAATAACCGCCGTGGGCGGCATCTTCCGCCACAGCGCCTTTGGGCCGGTAATGCTCAATATCCACCGGTGCAGAAGCCGCATAGTAGGTCTCGCAATAGGCACACTTTCCGTGGAATAGCTTTTCCAAGGCGCTCCGCACGTCGGCGGCCTTGTAGGCCTTGTATTTGAACTCCGTCTTTTTCTCCCCCGGCGGAGGTACAGCTGCACGGTGGTCGCGGGCCTCATTTAACTCCTTGGGACCTGCACCGCCAATCAACAGTGAAGGGGGGGACTTAACTGAAGAACGGTCAACGTGACGCATAATCAAAGTCTCTCCAGGGCGGCCAAAATTTGGTCCTTGGCGGCTCTGCGCAAGTCGCGCAACCGCTGGCTGCTGGCGGCACGACGCTGCGCAAGATACTCACCCACCGCGAGTTGAACAATTTGATGGACTTCGCTCGAGCCAATAGGCAAGGCATTGCAGATCTCGGCATTAAAGTCGTGCAACACCCGCTCGTCCTCTGCGTGCAACTCACCTCGGGCGTGTGCGGCCATCAGATCGGCAACTCTCGCCAGCCGGCGATCTGCATACGCGTCATCGGTGGAGAGCATTTGAAAGAAATCCGAGGTCAGTAGCTGTTCAATCCTCAGATCGGCGACATGGGGAAGGTCAGCCATGCTTTCAATCGTGACCGGCATCTGGCGCTGCGTTTGGCCATCAACGCTGGCGATACGTTGCAACACAGCTACTTCACCTGGGCCCATGCCCCTCAAGCACAGCGGATCATGGGTAGTGACGATAAACGTCATGCCCGGCAGGGCCGCACGCAAACGAGGCATCACCTGGACTTTCCAGCGTGGGTGCAGGTGCGCCTCGATCTCGTCGATCAGGACGATGCCGCGGGCAGTCTGGAAATTCTCGAAACGAGGGTAAATGGTTGTATTGAGGAGACCTTTGAGGATGTCACAAATCATGGCCAACATGGAGCGATAACCGGACGACACGGCGTGTAACGGAGTTCGATTGAAACGGAGCGTGCCGTCTGGCTCGCTGAGGGACGTCACCATGTGCAGTTTGTCGCTGTTCTGTACGCGTTGGATGACGTCGAAATCGCCGTCGATTGCCAGCACTTCGCGCAGGGTTCGAATCACCATGTCGAATCGATCCTGCCGGAGCTTACTCAACCAAGGTTCCGGATTAGACAACACATTACCGTCGAACAAGTTACGGACGTGGGCATGCGGAGTTGCGCGCAGGTTTGCTTGGGTGAACCTTCGAAAGGCGCCATAGGCAAACACGGGGATCTGCTGACTCTCGTGACTATGGGTGAGGATGTGAGCGTGCTGGTCGATGACCAGTTGAACCCAATTCTGGTTGGATAGCTCGATGCGGATTTGCGCGCTTGTTGGCTGAACAGCCCCGTTGACATCAAACTGGCTAGGATCCATCACTAGGTCCGCCAACGGTAGCCTAAGCGCGTTCCGAACGGCCGCAGGCACTAGAGCGAGGGCGACGGCTTCGAGAATTGAGCTTTTGCCGGTGGCATTTTCGCCAAGAATCACCAGTGCAGGTGCTGAAGACTCCGTATTCGCACGTGAACTCGTCGGCGACGCGTTCAGGGTGAGGTCTAGCTGCTCGATGGCTTTGAAATTGCGGATGCTGATGGCGGAAATGGATTCGGTGTCCGGCTCGGGTGCGGTCGACTGGCTGTCGCTTGCGTGTAGCTTTGCATCCTCGCGCTGCAGCATCTGCAGAGCTTCTGTCAGGAGTGCAGTTGCATCGGTGACTTTTGCCCATCGGCGAAGCGCAGGGCTAATCTGCTTGGGCGTTAGGTTGCGTCCGATGCCGTTGACAGGAAGATGGTTAAGGAGCCGCCGCAGCAGCAAGTACCATGTCCCGCCGAAATCGAGGGATTTGAAATTGACCAGATGATCAAGCTTGGAGAAGTCAGAGGTCAGTCCGCAGCTGCGAAGTTCATCGAGGCGCTGCTGATAGGCAAAATAGCGCTCATGCCTTCGCTCGCTGCGATTCAAGTCGAAGTGTGCAATGGTCAATGCTCCCCGTTCTGAACCGGGCAGTAACATACCGTCCAAAAGCGGAGTCAGGTGGCGGGTAAATTGATTGACTATCGTAGGGTCAAGTAACAGAGCATTCTCGCTGGGCATGCCAAATCGCCAGAGGCCGTCTCCACTGTTTACATACGCTTCTACCTCTTCTGTCGTGGGTAGCAGGCAACGTCGACCCCTCACAGGGAAGCGAGGCTCGATCGGCACGCAGCCCTGACAAATTGGGAGAAGGTTCTGCCAGGCATCCGCGAGCCAAAGGTAGTAAAGGTGAGCGTCGCTCGATCGCGACATCGGCAGGGCATTGCCAGCAGGCCGGAAGCGGTGCACTTCCAATCGATCGCTGGCTTCACAGAATGCACATCGCTGCCCGTTTAGATTTGCCAACGCCTCTCTCAGTAAGGCTTCATCTTTATTGACCACCAGGCTTGGCACACTGGTTTGTGACCGCCGCATGGGCTCTAACTGCCAATACTCTAACATGGCCTTCCGCGAAGCCTGGGTTAGGAAGGAGTTGAGCACCGCAGGTGGCTGGCTTGGCCGTTCAATGAACTGCATGGAAAGTCTCCGACGAAGACGCATCGAAGCCACCTGCCAATGACAGACGACGTGCCACATCAACCACGTCATCGTCGCTCCACTGAGCCAGTTCCCCATCTACCGTTGCGCGCTGTAAGGCTGCTGAACGCATATAGGCTCGGAATCGGGGCTCAGGGTGTTTCTCGGAAAGCTCGAGAATGGTGCGGTAAGTCGCTTCCTTTGGTAGCTCGCTCAACAGGCCAAAGAGGCGCTCCCTGGCATCCTGCGCATCATCACGCAGCGTTGGCGAGTACACACCGGTGTTCGCTCGATTAAGATCATCTGAGGCACGGACACCGCGATGTACCAGCACGTACAATTCCTTGAGCAGGCTTGGTGTGTGGAAACTGCCGCTACTCTGGACTATTTCACGCCTTCCGCCGAGTAGCGCGACACTAAAGATCTCGCCGAACTGTCCGGCCTTCAATGTCGACTGCGAGCGAAATGCTTGCTTGAGCGGTTGCAATGCCATATAGGGGTCCGCGTGCACGCGAACCGCGTGCCAAACCGGCAGTAATTGGGAGGGTGTCGAAGGGGCGCTAATCTTGTTCGCAGCCAACTGGGCAATTTCTGCTGCAGGTAGTCCGCCAGCGGCCATGATCACTCGACAGTAGTTAAGGCAATCGTGGTTCACAACCTGATGCTCGGACAGCCAGTCATAGAGTGCCCGAGCGATCGTGCGATGCAGTCCTGGAGCGTGATATACCAAGTCGTGCAATACATAGTAGGCATTCTGCTCAGGTGCGGTATTTAGCAGCTCCCATTGAATCTCGGGCTGGAGAACGTTGCCAACCGCCAGGGGATGCAGCCGGCACAGCGCTTCGAACCAGTGCGGAAAGCCATTGATTTCCCAAAGCGCATAGCGCAATGCAGCCTGCGCCTCGTCGTCAGTCAATCTGGTAATGGTGCTTTCGCTTTCCAGTTCGATGTCAAGGCCGGCCAGCCCGAATATCACCGCCACTGGGATGCTGTTCGGCGAGGCGCCTTCGGAGCGTGTCCGAGGGTGGTAGGCTCGCCAGAACGCAGTTGCAGCATCGCGATAGGCTTCGGCCACTTCGGCGCCGAACTCGGGAATCAGGGCGCTCCAATTTCCTCCCTCAGATCGCTTGTGCAGGCCTTTGCCTTCGCGGATATGCTCCATCAGATGAAACTGGATTTGACTGAATTCGGTCGGTTTAAGTCCTGGAGGTTGGCGAACAATCCCCGGGTTAAGCCTCACGTGTGATACGAAGGCGTCCCAATCTTTACGCTGCTGCTTTTGCTGTTGCGCATAGCGATGCTTGTGCTTTCGCTCCTCTGCCTGATAGTGCAAGGTGGTGGGGTCTGGTTTGGGATTGAGCCAAGCGTGCAGACTTGCCTGTAAACCGGCATGGTCGCGCGTCGCATTCAATAGTTGATCCAGCCAGGGCTGCGGCTGGCCGTACTCCTTATAAGTCCGATAAGTCCTTGCCAGTGCTAAGTACTGATCATCTTCTAGTGGCCGCTGACTGATCCAGCCGAGTGTTCGGGAAAAACTGGCCTCATCGAATGACCAGAAATGACCTGGCCAGGTCACCGGCCAATCATCCCTGAGCGACTGGCCCGCTTTACCGGACTGTTTACGTGATTCGGCGACGGTCCACCAAAACAACGCATCATTCAGCTCAGTCCATTGTGGGACCAATAAGCCGAAGGTCTTCCGTGCCTCTAATATATCGGCGTCATGCCACATGAGCAGCGCGGGAACAGTGGAGAGGAGGGTCAAAGATGTCGAGGAGAGCGCAGCTAGGTCTCGTGCCTTAATCAGGTTTTCGACACATAGCAAAGCGACTGGCATCAGCCACTGATATTCTTTGGAGACTGCACAAACCCCGCCTTCGATATGTGGTTTCTTATTCAATAGGCCTAGTAAGCCTTCGGCAAAACCATGCTGCAGGTCGAGGGCATTTGCCTCGGCGCCCAACGCTAGTTTTTTTACGAAATCGGACAAACTAGAGGTTAATCCGCTGGAATTATATCTGTCCTGCTTTCCACATCGAACTAGGGTCTGCAGAATGAGATCGACTGACTCCCGTTGGCTAGGCGCGTATGCAATGAGCTCCGAGACAACACCACGGGGAACCGATCCTTCGCCTACCAAAATATTCTTCCACAGTTGCAGGAAATATTGAGCATTACTGAGTGCTGCAACCGCTCTTACGGACACAATTCGAGCGTACAAGCCGCGGCCTGACTCAACAGCGATTCTCGCGAGCGGCTCTACGCAACGGTACATCTTTCCCTGCCAAGCTAATCGACCCAGGATGAAAATCGCGGCGTCATGATTGGCGTGCTGTTCGATCAGCTGCAGAGTCAAGGCTTCGAGATCAGGGCCAGCGATGCGTACGATAGCGTCATTATCCAGCCCCCGAAACATAGAGTTTTCGTCCGTGATTTGCTCAATCACTCGCTTTAAGGTTTTAGTTCGGGCGGCAAGTGGCAGGACAGCCGCGTCTCCGCCTTCAAGCACAACATCGGGATAGTCTCTTGTAACCCTATTTCGAATGCGCTCGTCGAGCAGAACCAACCAGGGTAATAGTGGTCGCAAGCGCACACTCAACACCGTCTGCTCGTACTGCCGCCGGAATATCCACGACTCAATTTCGCTTCGATTCGCCTCGTGCCCCAGACGTTTACTAATCCAGCGCGCGGCCAGCAATTCTCTGATTTCTCGATGGCGAAAACGAACCTCACCATACACCGGGGCGCCAAAGACTCCGCATGTCAGCAAGGCCTCAAGTTCAGCACAGGACCAGTCCGGCAACAGGGTGCTCGGCTTGATGGCTGCGTCTGAGGCACTTTCCTGTAACTGTAGGCTCGAACGGCCGGTCAACGCCACGCCAATGGCCAAGAGTTCGACCCCTTCAACCAGCCGAGTTTGTGTAAGCGTCGGCAATTTCCCTATGGTATCTTCGAGTTGACGGGAGATGCTTTGCTGCAGAATCGTTAGGCGGTTAGCGAGTTCGAATACGTCATTCCATGACCCGATCAAATCGCGCAAATCGAAGGGAAGCCTAGCTAATACTGTAAGATTAACTCGCTCTAGCTCTGCCACAAATAAGGCGGCGTCTGGAACGCCACTGTGGTGGGCAAAAAGCTGAACATCTGCATCACTCAGCGGGGTCAATTGGTAAAGGCGCAGCGCAGGAAGGGCGGCATCTGCTGACTGGGGTGTGTAATGGTCGACCGCCACGTCGGTGTCTTCTGCTGGATCCTCGTCGCCGCTGGTTGCGAGCGAGGTCGTCTGTGAGGAGAAGGGAAGGAGCTGTTCCAGCAGGGCACGGTCGCGCTGTGGCCGCCAGGCATAGGGTCGACTTGATATGTAAACATGTGCACGTTGACTGGCAGGCCACACCTGGCGAGCGAAATGGTGCATTGCCTGTTCAAAGCCTCTGGCTTCCGTCAGTTGAAGTTCATCCATGGCATCCAGAAAGAACCAAGCTTCCTCGGTACCTGATAGCCAGGTTGAGAATTCCTTGGCGGTCCCGATCTCGAAGGCTGTCTCGAAATTGTCGCTGAGGTCTTCGATCCGGATGAAAAAGGCAGCTTTGCCCTGATTACGCAAGTGGTGGGCTGCCCATTTTAGCTCATGAGTCTTACCTGCTCCCGCTTCCGCCAGAATGACCACCCGGTACTCGGTGAAGAGTTTTTCCCACGTTTGATTTTCACTGCGCGAAGCTCCCAGCCACAGTTCGCCCAAGGGTTGATCGTCTTTCTGATACGCGTCTGGGATTAAGCGAAAATGCCGGGTTATTGGTACTGAAATCATTTAGCTTCCCTGCATGTGAGGTTGGGGTACGTGGGTTGCAGACCGTAGGGGCAACAGCCAGTTATAGAAGGTGGCCACATGATATCTTGTTATTGACCGGTGCCAATCGTGGAACTAGCCCATCACTGTAAGTAACCCAGTGCAAGGAGCGATGGGCCGTAGCATCAGGGGCAACGGGACTTCCTGGCCTCGGCCCGCGGGTACGCAAGCAACCCGCTGTGGCTCAGGCACGAGCCGATGCCCGAGCAGCAACAGAAGCAGTGAAGCAGTAGCACTAGGGGCTTGTACCATCAGTCTGTTGTAAGTCGCGCAAAGTATGGGGTAGAAGCGGCTGCGTGGCTCTAACAGCGACGCGATCTGAACGGCCAGCGGTCCCAAGCCGACTTCGCAAGATCACTAAATGAGAGACCTCAAGCGGAGCGCGCCGGGCTGATAAACTCCGCCCAAGGGCCGAGTCGTCGCAAGGCGATGGCTCTGTTCACAGCAGCAGGGTCGTCGCGCTGATTGTCATCCTGATAATCGCGACACAGCGACAAAGAGTCAGGCAAAGCGAAAGATTCAATCGGAGGAGTGAGCAATTGGAAGCTCAGAATGAACCTAGTGATCTCGAATCACAGCGCGCGCAAAGCGACCAAAACGAGAAGTCGCGCAGAGAGTTCGTGCTCACAGAAGAGATGCGCGCGCGAATGCTTGAGTCGGAGAAGCAGTATCGACGAGAGCAACGTCGCCAGTGGTGGCGTGAGTTCAGCTGGATATCCTGGTTCTTTGATCAGTTTCCCAATGAAGATTTCTACAGGCCGTCACCCGTTGAACGACGTAACACGCGCCAAGAAATGACTTATCACCGTTTTCGCCAGATGACGAGCTGGTCATTCTGGTCGCGAATGAAATCTTCAACAGGGATCAAGCTGGCTGCGGTCGGTGGCCTGATTGCCACATTCCTTCAAGCCGCCCCTGAGCTGAAAGGTGCCCAGGCAGCCGTTGGCCCATTGAGTTGGTTGCTGCTGGGTGGGGGGTTCTACCTGCTCGCCGTTCTGTGGTTTGAGTATAGGTGTCCGGTGTTGCTCAAGCGTACCCTCGCCGGCAAGGATGAATACCTGGGCATTGAGGGGCGGCGCTGGCTTCTTGCGCTCGTGGAGGATGAACTCAGGCGGTGGTGGAGCATCAAGCTCTACGATATGGAGGTTGGTAGCGTTCGACCAGAGTCTGGGAAGTATGAGATAGCCCAGGCGATCCAGAGCTATGGGGACACTCCAGCTTATGGTGGCTTTGGGGAGTATGCGGCCGCGCGCATTGAGCACGCACTACATGAGTACGGCCAACTTACCTCGGCGGTCATCTGGACAGAAGGTTACAAGCCAAACGAGTACCACAGGTTCACTCCTGGGCATCGGAGTTGTCCACTGAACGCACCTCTTCGCAATTTCCACCTCAGCTGCATGAATTCAAGCGAGGCAGAGATGGCTAAGGTCGGACAAGAAGGTGATTTGGTGGTGCGCTGGTTTGACAACTCGTTGACATTCCTCACGAAGCTACCGAGTTACCGAAATCTGATGGTCTCGGCCTACGCTGAGGGGCTTCTCTACCTGTTCCGCAGCGACGCGTCGGCACTCACCTTCTCTCGTATCATCGCCCAATGGCAGAACACGATGCGCCCATTGAGTCGGTTAGTTCTGATCAGCCTGTTTCTGGTCAGTGGAGGTTGTTTTGCCTGGTTCGTTTACCTCCAGCTCACGATCCTGTTGCCGGTACTGCCTTAGCCGGCGCAGGGGAGTACTTCAGGCCTGAGGACATCTGGATTGCCACTGCTACACGATAGACAGCCGTACCAATCCAGAAGTCTTCAACCTTGAGGCGGGGTAGTGGAGGTTGCCTTAGCCGGCCCCCCTTGAGCGTCACGGGGAAGACTGCTTCGCGTCTTCTCAATCCCCCACACTGCCTTCGCGACTTCTTCAATTTTCGCGACGAACTTGTCGACATTGAAGCCTGCGATGAAAGCCAGTGCGAAAAAGCCTATCTCGCTTGCACCAGCATTTGAGCTCGACTCCAGCACCAACAATCCCGCCTTCAAAAACAGGTAGCTGACCGCACCCGCGATCGTACTGGTGAGGGGGCGAATGAAATACCAAACCTGCCAGTCGGGATCCCAGCGCTTGTAAACGCATTTGTTCAGGTAAATCGAGCGGAAGCAGTACAGCGCGCCACCCACATAGGCTATGGCCCCGCACATCAGGGGCACCTTCAAGGGTGCGTAGGGCTGAGGTAGCCAGTCCAGGGCCATGGAGCCGATGGAATAGGTTGCAAAAACCAGAAGGGCCAGCAAGTAGAGAATGATAAGGACCGTGTAATCCCTTCTTGGCTTGGCTGCGGATGCTTCACTCATCTGCTGACGACTCCCTAGCAACTTTTTCAATACGAAGCATCACAATCTGCTGATGCTCCCCCACTGTTTCGCCAGGCTTCACATCCAAATTGAGCCTGCGCTTCAGGTAATACAGCTGAGGTTCACGCGCACGAAGGTAGGCTTCACCGTTCACCATCTGGTAGTCGTGCTCGATCGCTTTTCGTTTTTCAGGCGGATAGCTCGGGTTTGGGCCGATGACCACGTCGACAAAGGTTTCCCACTCTACGTCCTGTGGCACCTTGGCGGGCGCCGTCATTGACGCATGTAAAGCGGTGATGCGACCCAGTACGAAATCCTTGAATTTATCGGATCGGAAGCAGTACGCGCGGGTGTGCCATCGGAAGCCGTCGTGCGCGAACGTCGTGGGAAAAATCGTGCGCAGCTCCGGAGAATCGAAATTGGTCATTGATCGGTAGTCGACCTCGACGGCTTCACCCATTTGAATCGCTCGGATCAGCTTGATCAGGATCTGCTGATCCACCTGTCTTGTAGGGGATGGCAGGCTTGCAACGGGGGGCGCCCAGCCGATGAAACTGTCTGAAGGCGCGATATTCCCGATGCCGCGCTGCAGCAGCTCATTCAGGTAATGCCCGGGATCAGGGTTCGTGAGTACGGGCTTGAAGTTGGGGCCGGCCACATATGCCTTGAGCGTACGATCGTAGGCCATATTGTCCGGAGCCAGCTCTTGGTAAGCCGAGAAATCCAGGGAAGCCTGTGGAACAGAAATCCCGAAAAAACCGGTCAGGTCGGAACGGTTAAGCCTGCCCTCCCAGAGCAGTCGAAAGTCAATGAATTCGAGGCGGCGTTCCTGGCCCCAGCGACCTGTACGAGTAGCGGTAGCAGTCATGGAAGATCAGCCTGAAAATGGTTGGGTATAAAAAATATTCGCATAAAATCTAGACGGGTTGAGTTTCTATACGTATCTTATCTTAACCGAAGCGTTTCTCATAGTTGGCGCAGTGCCCGGGGAGGGATGAAATGGCTGCCAAGGTGACTTTTTTCCAAGTAGGTACTGGCGACATGACGTTGATCCGGCTCGCCGACACGTCTGTGACCACCATTTTGATCGACTCGCGGATCCGCCAGGCTGCGGATAATCCCAACGACGACACGCCTGATGTCGGGCGTGCGTTGAGGGAGCGGCTGCAGTGGGATGAAAAGGGACGTCCATTCGTGAACGCCTTCTTGCTTAGCCACCCAGACCAGGATCATTGCGCGGGCATCAGAAAGCATTTCTGGCTCGGTGATCCTGCCGACTACCCCGATGATGAGATGGGGCGTTGGGAAAAGCGGATCATGATTCGCGAAATGTGGTCGTCTCCTCTGGTTTTCCGTCGGAGCTCGAAGAAGAACCATGTCTTGTGTGACGATGCCAAAGCCTTCGACAAGGAAGCGCGGCGGCGGGTGGAATATTGGCGTACCTACCGTAGTGCAGGGCACGGTAACCGCATCAAGATCATGGGTGAAGATAATGCAGGTAAGACTGACGATCTGGGCCCGATCCTGATAAAGTCAGGTGAAAAATTCAGCGGCATTGCAGGTGAGGACATGTCGCCATTCTTCACTTCCCACTTGCTCGCACCCGCGCCGCATGAAGATGACGCTGATCTCGAAGAGCGCCTGTCTAAAAATGAGTCGAGCGTGGTCATGAATATCCAGATTTCGCCCTTTGCCTACGCACAGACGAAAACTAAATTCCTCGTCGGCGGCGACGCTGAGGTGTTGATCTGGGAGCGCATGTGGGAGCGCTTTGAGCAGACGCCGGAGGTGCTCGAATATGATCTGCTGCTGGCACCTCATCATTGCTCTTGGCACACGCTTTCCTGGGATAGCTGGTCGGGCCTTGGAGAAAAGGCGAGGGTGAGTTGGGATGCACGCCAAGCGTTGAGCCAGGCCCGCAACGGAGCAACGATCGTTTCCAGTAGTGTTGAAATTCTCGACGACGACTGTGATCCGCCCTGTATTCGGGCGAAGCGCGAATACCAGGCAATTCTGGACGATGTGGACGGCTGGTTCTCGTGCACAGGCGATCTGGGCGAAAAGGCAGCCATGGACTTTGAGATCTGCACGGATGGTAAGGTGAAACTGCTTGCCGCTGCTGTAGCACTGGCTGGTGCGGTGCCAAGTTCGGTAGCCGCTTCAATTCCGCCTCGCGCAGGCGCCTGTGATGCTTGAGTACTTCGAACTAGGGGATGCGAGGCCCGATGGCGGGGAAGACGATCTGTATCCTCAAACGCAGGCCTTACTGAGCGCCTTGCGGGCGTGTCCCTATACCGATGTTCGAGAACTTCGGGCAGACCCTTCGGAGAAAGGCGGTAGCGAATACATCGTCATTGATGCAGGTGACGGTACCGTAGATGCCGGCAATCAAGGGGGTATCCGACGGCGAGAGCGCTTGGCGATTGGAGTCAATCCCAGGTATCGCGTACCAGTCGTCGTTTACACCCTACGCAAAGATTTCCCATTGCTTTCTCACCAGCATCCGCCATCGAGCGGCGGGGCCCGGGTTCTGTGTTTGTACGATAGCGCCTGGTCGACTGTAGAGCGCAGTTGGACGCCGCAGCGCTTCATCGCGCGAATGTTCTGGTGGCTACGCGAGTCTGCTTTGCTCAAGCTGCACCGCGATGACCAACCGCTAGAGCAGCTGTTTTACATGAGCCCTTACCAACTGATCCTGCCCTCGAACTACCCTGATTACGCCAAAGCACGAAGCGGGACGTTGACCATCTTCAAGGTCGATCAGGGCGACTCGGTGATTCTGAAAGCTGAGCCGTCCAGGCCCGACGATCAATCGAAGACAGTGCGGATGGTACCGGTGATGGTTGAGCCGGTAGGAACGACCACGCTGGCCGGCTTTCCCGAAACACTTGGGAAATTACAGGATCAACTCGTTTCGTGGGGGAGCGATCTCTACGGCGCCTTGTATGACACCGTCTACCAGGCAATCGAAGGCGGTATATCGCCCGCGCACGGAAAAGGCGAAGGTATTCTCATCACCGTGTGGATTCCTCGCGTTCGTGAAGGCGGTGCTGAGCGGATCGATGTCGCGGGATACATGCTGAATGCTTCCCTGTTTGACCTTGCGACTGCATTGGACATGCTAGGTATGCCTGATGCAAAGGGGCTGTGTCAGCGGATCACGTTGTTGGGTGGGGCTGCCAGCTCGGCCTGGCGTTCCCTTTCACTGATGCCTGTGGAAATCCGCACAGCACTCACTCAGCAAACCGCACGAGATCTCTCCGGCACCCCAGAAGAGCACAGTCAAATCAAAGGTGTACTCGCCGGAGTGGGCGCTCTGGGTAGCGTGTTGGCTGATTTATGGATACGCCAAGGGTGGGGGCAATGGACTTTCATCGATCCTGACCGATTGCTGCCTCACAACCTTTGTCGGCACATCGCTTTTGATGGATTCGTTGGAATGCCCAAGGTCAAGGTATTGCAGGAAATGGCTTGCGCTACCTATCCCAACTGGACGCCACCTAGCGCTATTGATCGAAGTGTTCTGGACGAGTCCGCAGAGGTCACCTCATCGTTGAGCAGCGCCGACCTTGTCGTCGATGTCACTACAACCTTCGAGGTGCCCCGAGAGCTTGCGCGCAGAGATGAAGCTCCGCGTACAGTAAGTCTCTTCGTCACTCCTTCTGGTCAGTCTTGTGTGATGATTCTGGAGGACGAGGCCAGACGGCAGCGGGTGGACGGGTTGGAAGGCCAATACTATCGGGCACTTCTTCATCATGAGTGGGGGCATACGCACCTAGTCAATCATCTGGGTGACCGCTGGGTGGGCGGGGGATGTCGAGATATTTCGGTCAGACTATCGGGCGAATACATCCACTTGCACGCAGGGATTCTGGCTAGACAGCTCCGCAAGTCGGTCGCGAAGCCTCAGGCCAGGATCTGCGTTTGGGAGTGTGATGAGCAGTCGGGAGCGGTAAGAACGTACGAAATTGGAGTTGCCCAGATACATTCAGTGGAGTCTGCTGGATGGACGGTGAAATTTGATGAGGCCCTGGTTCAGAAGCTCCTTGCGTCTCGCCTTGCCGCACTGCCGAATGAAACGGGAGGCGCGATTCTCGGCGTCACCGACCTGAAAACGAAGACCATCGTTATCGTGGACGTTTTACCAGCTCCTCCAGACAGTGAGGCTAGCCCGAGCCACTTCATAAGGGGGCAGGTGGGCCAGGCTGAGGCACTGGACAAGGTGCACTCTCGTACTGCTCGGGTCGTTGACTACGTAGGGGAATGGCACTCTCATCCTGATAACTGTCCAGCTCGCCCGAGCGAGCTGGATGAGCATCTGCTAGACACACTTCATCGCAAGATGAGCGCGGAAGGATTACCCGCGCTCATGGTGATTGCGTCCAAGGGAGAGATTGCGGTGTTTGTTAGGTAACTAGCGTAGACCACGTCGCTAGGTTGCCAGTAGGGCACCGTGAATGGGCGGTTCTAGACCGCCCCGCAATATTCAGATGAGACCGCTTTTCTTTTGCTCGCGGCGATAACGGCGCTTGACGCCAGCTTGAGAGTGCTCATTTGATGAGCCTAACGACCCTCGCCCGGCATCCTTGCGATCAAGTGGTCGAAAACTCCTTGAAGAAGGGCATGTTCCTGTCTACCCGATAGCCCAGAACGCCCCTGTAACGTTAACGGTGGGTCGGCATGGCGGTGCACATTCTCATCCCGTAATTGGAGAACATCGTTCGGTTACACATGCAAGGCGGGGACGGTAGATCCCTCGTAAACACCTATCGTTTTCAGGATGTCTCCGCCGGTATCGATACTCGGATGTCATCCATTCATTCGGAAAAGGGCGAGATTCACGCGGCCACATAATTGGAGATCTTCAGGAAAAGCCATTTCATCCAGGCTTGGCCGTAAGCCAGAAATCATTGGGTGAGGGTGGCGCAGGTGAAAAGGGCGGCGCTTGAAAAAGCCGGCTGGTCGATTCTGGACTCTCCAGCATCACATTCTGGATGAATGTCGAATAATTAAATTTAGCTCAACTAAATATTCATTTAGTTTAGTTATAGCCTTAAGGAATGATATCAAAGGTGGAGGAGGTTAGCTGACCCCTTGAGTAATCTCTCATCTCCTAAGGATCGCATAACTAACCCTTGGTGCGCAGTGCAGACCAATCGAATCTGCCACGAGGCGTGGGGGCTAATCTCCGGAGATACGTCAGCATGCCTGACCACAGCGTTCAAATTGTAAGATGATTTCCCCGGGGGCCGCGTCCCCTAAAACGCCCCGTGTAAACCACTTTTTTAACGTGTAAACCACCGTGGTTTACACGTTAAAAAAGTGGTTTACAACGCCCAGAAATAAGGCCCCAAACCGGCATTTCGCTGCTGAATGCGCCCATTCGGTATGGGGTGAGGAGTAGTCGCAGCGATCCTTTAGCTCCCAGTCAGGCGACCTTGGGTTCAGAATCCGACCGGCAATGCCCGCCGTCACTACTTCAGAGGAACCAGCTTCCTCTGCTGCCAAAATTGCGGGGGGGACTCATGCTGGTACCCAGACCCGCCAAATGCGCAATTGCAGCCCTCAACTGCAAGATTATCCAAGGCGGCACGCGTGTCAATCAAGATTTGATGCATGGCAGTGGCCGGCCTCACAGAGGTGAAACGCTGGATTTACTGAGTTCGCCCGAGTATCCAGGCACATCACTGCGAGATGATCTGATCACATTTATGAAACAACGCGTAGTCAGGTAGCGCAGAACCTAATTTCCGTATCGAACCGATCAATCACCATCAGAGCGGTACGCAGTTGCTCAACCAGCGCGAGGACATGCAAGCGGCGTGGCTCGATGATAACGGCATCGTGGGGCCAGACAATTGACGGACACAACGGTCACAGGAAGTAAATCGTGGACCAGAAGGGAAAACAGCGAGTACGCGCGCAACGCGCTATTCGACGCTTCGCTTGCAGGAAGTAATTTGTGAACTCGGAGAAAAAACGGAGCAGTCTAGGGATTAGTTCCGAAAACGTCCTGAGAATTACTTCCGAGGACTACACGCAGCTGCAGTGGCTGGTAAAGCTGCTTACGGTATAATCGGGACAGTCCAAGTAAAAGCTCAGCGGAAGCTTATTCGCAGATTTGTCTGACACAGCGGCTTGATCTGTAGCGCAAGACAAATCATTGAAGGGCCTGATTTCAGGGACTTTCGCATGTTTAGATGTATTTTCGCATTTTTAGCTGACGTCGACAATCTGAGTAGCGGCCTGTGTGGAAAACATGGATCTGCGCATAATGAGTATTATGTTAAATGAGGGATTATGTAGTGCGTGCTCTAGCCTCCTAAGCCACGACACCGATCACGCAGCAATTTGCACCGCGCCTTTTTCGCTTTCATCAAGCAGCTCCTTGCTTGGCGGTGGCCCTAGCCGAACCAGTCGCGTGGTTCCCACAGTCGCCGATCCAATTGACCATGCACTGCAGTGGCGCAAATAGTCGCTTGGCCTGTGGCGACGCTGATTTGTTTGAGCGAGCCAACCACATCTCCCACCGCATAAAGTCCCTTAACGTTGGTGCATTGATGGGAATCGACAACCAGGGCACCTTGCTCATCGACTTCAGCGCCCAGCGCCGAAGCCAGGCCTGAGCACGAATCAGACCCTAGGCACGGATAGACGATATCGAAGTGAAATAAACCGCCCTTCAGGGTTTGTACCTCGACCTGATCTCCGGCCAACCGGATGACGTCCACCGCCGCGTCTTCCACTAGCTGGATTCCAGCTTCAAGCGCTTCACCGGCAATTCCCTGGCATTGTGCAGCACCGGCCTTCATAAGCACTGTCAGGCGGTCAGTGAAGTTGCGCAGGAACAGAGCGTGGCGGATTGCGCAGTCCGCTTCACCGTAGACAGCAACATTGTCTCCGTTCACTTCGTAGCCATCACAAATGGCGCATAGGCGAATCCTCGATTGCGCAACCGCGTCGTAAGCGGCCTCAACAGGAGGAAGCACATCCTTCATGCCAGTGGCCATGATTACCGTTCGCGCGGTGACCGCACGGCCGTTGAGCGTGGCGACAAACCCAGACCGCTCGTGGGCTAACCCCTCGACACAACCAACCTCGATCAATGCGCCATATTGAGTGGCCTGCTCCGCCAAACGCGCAAGCAACTCCTCTCCAGAAATGCCCGGCGGGAATCCGGGATAGTTATGCGAGCGAGGAATCATCCTTGCACGACTGTGGCCGCCGTCGGCGACCAGCACTCGCCTATGGAAACGGCTGAGATAGATTGCAGCGGTCAATCCGGCAGGGCCAGCCCCGATGACAAGGCATTCGAAATCATATTGACCATCAAGGTTCGCTGCGTCGCGGTCATTACTACTGGATTCGGAGGGGACTCCATGGGTGCTCACTTCGGGCTTCTCGCAGTCTATAAGTAAGCAGTGGACTACCAATAGCTGACATCGGGTGCCTATGGGCGACAGATGGCCGTACTGATGCTAGGCACCCTCCCGGTAAGGTCCGGGTGACCGAGGCGCTTGGAGAGTGTCCAGCAAACCAGGGGCGATTCACTAGGCGCCAGGGACTTTATGCAGATTCAACTCCAGCCAGTCGGCAAGCGCTGCGACATGCGACGCCGTTCACTTTGCGGCGCAGTTCGCTGTAACGCAGCGTGCCGTCGAGCAACGCAATGAGGCATAGCATTCCCCAAAGGCTCGTTACGTGAGAAAGCTCGTGAGGGCAGCCGGGTTTTACTGACGTGTATCGTTCCGGCCGTTCCGTGCAGCGATTTGGCTGTCAAGACTTGATGGCACAAGGCCACCAATTGATAATTGTGCTTTCTCCCTCTCACGCAAGGACCTGCCGTGAAGAAGCTCTACCTGACCCTCCCCCTCTGTGCTCTGTTACTGCAGGGGTGTGGTGTGACCATGGCCCGTTATGAGCCCAACTTCCAGAACGTTCAACAGCTCAAGCAGAATGCGCCACTACAACCGGTGCAAGAGGCCCAGGTTGCAGCTGACGCCGGCCAGGACTCGCTCATGGTTCGTCTGAACCCTATATCTTCACCCGAAGGTAGCGTTCCCCTGCACATTCAAGCCGCGATCAATGACGAACTCCGTCATGCCGGCCTGCTTGATCCGCGCGCCAATCGACAGCTACAAATCCAATTGATAAAGAGTCAACTCAATTCTGGTGTAGCCAACGGCCATGGTGAGCTGGCCGCTCACTTCACTGTGCGCAAGGGTGATGTGGTGTTGTATGAAACCACGAAACAGGTGGAGCAGGACTGGAACAGCAGCTTTTTCGGCCCGATCGCCATACCCGCTGCAGCGAACAACTACAACCCGATGCTGCAAAACCTGCTCAAGACGCTTTATACCGACCCGCAGTTTATCCAGGCATTGAAATAAACACGGAAATAGAGCCGCAGTCGCGGCTCATTTCTCACCGCCTCAGCTGCGTGGGACAGGTGTATCGACAGCGGAGTACTTCAGGCGATTGCTCTCGAACCAGTCCTTCAGCAGTGCATTCACCTGCCGATTGAAAGTATCGGTAACCGCTGCTTTCGGGGTGTTACCTACGAGTGGCAGGAACCAGATTCCCATCCACGTATTGATCGCGTCATGGTTGCTGCTCTTGCCAAGCGACTGACCACGGTCGTCCAAGGTTTCCAGGCTCATGGTGTATTGATCTGTTGCCAATGCCGGAATGATCGTGAACGTGAAGCCACTGATGAAGGCGAGCACCATCTGCCCACCACCAGGCGCATGGTTGTAGACCTTGAGTCGAAGGTTGTAATCGCCAGGTTGCTTCTCGAACTCATCAAAGGTCACATGGCCAAAAAGGCCTGATTCGTTGAACGCACGCTTGAGCTCTGGTTTCAACATGTCTCGAGCTTGCGGTACTTCATTAGCGCTACTGGGATCGCCCTGAAAAAAGTCAAAATCCACATAAACGTTCGGCTTGTTCGAGTAGCTGGCCATCGACGGCAGTTCCACAGGCGCTACCTCATCCTTGGTGAAGCTCGCGCATCCACCGAGGCTGACAGCCAAGGCAAGCCCCAGGAATTTTACAAATCGCATTTCATCTTCCTTGCAAGATCAATAAGTTGCTTCACATGAAGTCGATGCGGATTCTAGAGGGATTTAGTTGATTGCAAAAGGCTATCACTCTTGCCGAGCATTGGCTTTGCGATTGCGCCTGATCACGCGAGCACCACTGAAACGTGGCTGAAATGCGCTGATGAAGCCATGTACCAGGTCAAGCAAGGGCACGGGTGTCTGCGCGCCCACAGGCCGCTCCCATAAGTACTAGAAATCCACCTTCCCCCGCCCCGCCTTGACCGTGCTGCGCCTGGCTTTCCCCTCGAGGCGGCGGGTCTTCGAGCCGAGGGTCGGTTTGGTGGGGCGGCGTTTCTTCTCGGTCTTGCCGGCAGCGATGATCAACTCGGCAAGACGCGCCAATGCGTCGGCCCGGTTCTGCTCCTGGGTGCGGTACTGCTGCGCCTTGATGATCAACACGCCGTCACCGGTGATGCGGCTGTCACGCAGCGCCAGCAGCCGCTCCTTGTAGAACTCGGGCAACGATGAGGCCGGGATGTCGAAGCGCAGGTGCACGGCGCTGGACACCTTGTTGACATTCTGCCCACCCGCGCCCTGCGCGCGAATGTAGCTCAGTTCGATTTCGGCATCCGGCAGATGTACGTTATTGGAGATGGTCAGCATGGCATGGCCCCTGGGAATCGCCCCCATTATCGCCGCCTTCGTCGCTGCCCCATAGAACAACACAAGATTCTTTGAATCCGCATGGTGATGGCAGCGCTCGCCTGGCGCTGACGCCTGACCCCGCGCGGGTACGCTGATGGCGGCAGCGACAGGAATGTACGACATGCCTGCAGTCTCCTAAGGCGAAGCTCGTTGTGCCCATGCTGAACATCCAGGGTTATGAGAATTGGCCTCCGAGCTACGGGATGAGTTTGGACCTGAGTACGGTAGAACAGGCGATGGGGCGTGGAATTCAGTTGGAATGATGTCCCGCACCGCTCGTCGTACCAACTGCAGATTGAAACCAACACGCCGGGGCCAGGCCTCTCGAATCGGTATGAATGTTGTCAACTGCAGGAGCTTCTACCATGCGAGACTTCCCTACCCCACCGTTTCCTTCTCAGCCTCAGAGTGTCCCTGGCTCACAGCGCAAGATGGAGCCCCACCCGGATTGTGGTGAGCAGTCGTACACCGGCCACAATCGCCTCGAAGGCAAGATTGCACTGATTACCGGAGCAGACAGCGGCATCGGACGGGCAGTAGCGATTGCCTATGCCCGTGAAGGTGCCGACGTCGCCATCGCTTATCTGAACGAACATGAAGACGCGCAAGAAACCGCACGCTGGGTCGAAGCCGCAGGCCGTCAATGCCTGCTTTTACCCGGAGACCTGGCGCAGAAACAGCACTGCTACGACATCGTCGAAAAGACAGTGAGCCAGTTCGGGCGTATCGACATCCTGGTCAACAACGCGGCGTTTCAGATGGCCCATGAGTCCCTGGAAGAGATTGACGATGATGAATGGGTGAAGACCTTCGATACCAATATCACCGCCATCTTCCGTATCTGCCAGGCGGCACTGCCTTCCATGCCCAAGGGCAGTTCGATCATCAATACGAGCTCGGTCAATTCCGACGATCCGTCCTCCAGCCTGCTGGCCTATGCCGCGACCAAAGGGGCCATTGCCAACTTCACTGCTGGCCTGGCTCAGCTGCTTGGCAAGAAAGGCATTCGGGTCAACAGCGTCGCGCCAGGCCCTATCTGGACGCCTTTGATTCCGGCAACCATGCCGGACGAGGCCGTCAGGAACTTTGGCTCCAGCTATCCGATGGGGCGACCGGGGCAGCCGGTCGAAGTCGCGCCGATCTACGTGCTGCTGGGCTCCGACGAGGCCAGTTACATCAGTGGCTCACGTTATGCAGTGACTGGCGGCAAACCGATCCTTTAGCGACGATCCTTGGCGAAAGGCTCGCCGTGCTGGCGAGCCTTTCACTTTTGCATGGCAGTATCAGCGTTTGTGCTGAACGTGATCACGGGCCGTTTTCTGCGCTGTCGAATCATGGGCTGTACCCGTGGATCCGTCCGGACGATGGGCATCGTTGTCTCGTTCCTCTTCCCCATGCGGCTTCGTCTGCGCGCCTGCCTTCTGCCTACCACTCTCTTTCTTCATCTTGCGCTCCGAATTTCAGCCTTTGAACAAGGGAAGCCCAAGCGCGGACAAAGTTCATTTTCCCTCTATTTGCGCAGCGCTCACGCAAGACGAACCAGACGCCAGATAGCCGTGTCGGAATCAGAACAGGTGATATCGAAGGCACACCGATGGAAAGAGAACCGGTAGAGGCTCAACAGGGTGCACCTCAGCGAGATGAGGGGTGGATGGTTGCCCCTGGAGCAGTACGGTGCGCTCGGCGATGGGCGCTCTGTAGCACTGACTGGTCTGGACGGTTCCATCGACTGGTGGTGTGTGCCGCACATGGACTCACCACCCCTGTTCGACAAGCTGCTGGCTCCGCAAACAGGAGGCTACTTTTCCATTACCCCCAACCAGCCGTTCGTTGCTGAGCGGCGCTACCTGCCAGGCAGCAACGTCCTCGAGACACTCTTCACGACCGACGACGGTCGTGCGCGGCTGACCGAGTCCTTGAACAGTGGCCCTGCCGGGCGTTTACCGTGGGCCGAACTTGCCAGGCGCATCGAAGGTATCGAGGGCAGGATCGACTTCGAGATCGCCATCGACTTCGGAACCCAAGCCGACACGGTAAGCCCCTACGTGGCGCCGAATGACAATGCCTGCGTTTTTCATGCGGGCCGAATACTCGGCATGTTCCTGCACGACCATCATGTGCACATCCAACGCAAGGACGACATGGGCGTCCGTGCTGTACTTCGCCTTGCTGCGGGGCAACGCTCGGTGGTCGCAATCATCGCGGGGCGTGATGAGCCGCTGGTGGTACCGCCATTGGCCCTGATCGATGAACGCATCGACGGCTCGCATCGGGAGTGGTGCCAATGGTCAAGGGGGCTGCTCTACGACGGCCCGTATCAGGCCCAGGTCATCCGAAATGCGCTGGCCCTCAAACTGCTGCTGTCCTCTCCGAGTGGTTCGATCATGGCGGCAGCGACCTCGTCCCTTCCCGAACGGATTGGCGGCGGCAAGAACTACGACTACCGCTTCGCCTGGATACGCGATGCCGGCTACACCATCGAAGCGTTTCTCGGCATCGGCGCTCAGCCGGAAGCCAAGGCTGCTTTTACCTGGCTATTGCGCCGGCTGGATGAACATGGGCCGCGGGTGTTCTATACCCTCGACGGTGCAATCGGTGATTGCCTGCGCCCGGTCGATCTGCCTGGCTACAAGAACTCGCCACCCGTTGTCGGCAACGATGCCCGCGACCAACTTCAACACGGGGTGTTCGGTGACATCTTCGAAACAGCGCGCTGCTTCATCGACAGCGGCAACATTCTCGATGCCCCGAGCGCCATGCTCCTCTCAGGCCTTGCCGACCAGTGCGCCGACGGTTGGCGCCAGCAGGACGCCGGTATCTGGGAATTGCCGGAAAAGCAGCACTACACAATGTCCAAGATCAGTTGCTGGCAAGCCTTGAGCCGAGCCATCGAACTGGCAGATGGAGGCCATCTGCCCACCACCTGCCGGGAACGCTGGGATCGCGAGCGGCAGCGTATCCAGGAATGGATCGAGGTGCACTGCTGGAATGAGGAACGCCAGGCCTATGTTTTCCATCCAGACAGCGAGCGGCTGGATGCCTCGCTGGCATTGGCCGTCAGGTTCGGCTACCCCAGCAAGAAACGTCTACGCAGCACGCTGGACGCCCTCGACCATGATCTCAAAGCCGGCGCTTTCCACTATCGCTACACCGATGCACAGGAACAGGAAGGTTGCTTCCTGGCCTGCACATTCTGGTTGATCGAAGCCTGGGCCATTCTGGGTGACCAGGATCGCGCGGTGGCCGCCTATTCAGACGCCTTGAAAGGGCTGGCACACGGGGTAGGCATCTACTCGGAGATGGTCGATCCGCAGACGGGGCAGTATCTGGGCAACCTTCCGCAGGGCTTGACTCACCTGGCGGCCCTCAGGGCTGCGATGGCCATCGGTGGCTACCATCCCGAAAGGTGATAACGCACGCGGCTGGCGACATGATCAACTGGATGCCACCTCACATGTCCTCAGCAGCACAGCGAGCCCGAACCAGAGGCCTGGACGCTGCGAATCAATGAGAGCGCCAGCATCCAGATTTTCAACAAAACGCGGAAAGTCTTCCGGCAATAGCCTTGTTTTTCGGAAAACGCCCAACGACTAGCCTGTCACGACTTCTCACCTGCAAGGACATCTCCGAATGAAAGCCATCGTCTACGACACCCCGGGCCTTCCGATTGAAGATCCCCAGTCGCTGTTCGAGCAAGAAATGCCCAAGCCGACACCGGGCGCCAGGGACCTGCTGGTCGAAGTCAAGGCCATCGCGGTCAACCCGGTCGACACCAAGGTCAGAGCCAGCCGTGGCGGCGACCGCCCTCAAGTGTTGGGTTGGGATGCAGTCGGCATCGTTCGCGAAGTCGGTGCCGGGGTATCGCTGTTCCAGCCTGGCGACGAAGTGTTCTATGCCGGCGCAATCGACCGCCCCGGTACCTACAGCGAATTTCACCTGGTCGACGAGCGCATCGTCGGGCACAAGCCGCGTACGCTGGACAACGCCAGCGCCGCGGCCTTGCCGCTGACCTCCATCACTGCCTGGGAACTGCTGTTCGACCGCCTGGGTGTAGCGGAAAATGGCGGTGCCGGCCAGAGCCTGCTGATCATTGGCGCCAGTGGCGGAGTCGGCTCGATCCTGCTGCAGCTCGCCCGCAAGCTCACCCAGCTCCAGGTGATCGGCAGCGCTTCGCGCCCTGAAACCCAGGCATGGGTCACTGAGCTCGGCGCCCACCACGTGATCGACCATTCGGCAGCCATCACCCCGCAACTGCAGCAACTCGGGCTGTACCCGGTGGATTACGTGATAAGCCTGACCCACACCGACAGCTACCTGGCGCAGATCGTCGAAGTATTGCGCCCGCAGGGCAAGCTCGCACTGATCGACGACCCGGCGCAGCTGGATGTGGTGCCGTTCAAGCGCAAGTCGCTATCGGTGCATTGGGAGCTGATGTTCACCCGCTCGCTGTACCAGACCGAAGACATGATCAAGCAGCATCAACTGTTGGAAAAGGTGTCGTCACTGATCGATGACGGGGTTATCCGCACCACCGTTGGCGAACACTTCGGCAGCATCAGTGCCAGCAACCTCAAACGGGCCCACGCGCTGATCGAAAGCGGCAAGGCAAAAGGCAAGATTGTCCTGGAAGGCTTCTGATCACTCATCCACACAAGGACTGGACAATGAACGCATGGTTCAAGATGGCTGGTCTGGCACTGGCCGTCACTCTCAATGGTGTGGCGCTCGCCGACAGTGCCAGCGGCACCGGGGCACGCCTCGAACGCGTCTACGCCTTCAACGGGGCGATGCCGACCGGCGTAACGGTGAGCGAAACGGGGCGGATATTCGTGAACTTCCCAAGATGGGGTGATGACGTTCCGTACACAGTGGCAGAAATCGCACAAGGGCGACTGGTGCCCTACCCTGACCTGCAGACCAATGTGGCTGATCTCGCACATCCGGCAAAAAGCTTCATCAGTGTGCAAAGCGTGGTTGCCGACGGCAGAGGCCGCGTCTGGATTCTCGACACGGCCGCGCCGAAGTTCGCCCAACCCACACGGGGTGGCGCGAAACTGGTCGCCATCGACCTGGCCACCAACAAGCCTGTGAAGACGGTGGTATTCCCCGATTCGGTCATCCTGCCGAGTACTTATGTGAACGATGTCCGCTTCGATTTTCGGGTGGGCGATGAAGGTACGGCGTATGTCACGGACTCTTCGGTCAGCGGGCCGGGTGGGATCATTGTCGTCGATCTTGCCAGCGGCAATGCCGTACGGCGCCTGAGCGGCGCCAAGTCCACTTCGGCGGACCCTGCATTCGTTCCGGTCGTGGAAGGCAAACCGGCACTGGTCACGCGTAACGCCAGAGGCGAGGCTGGTCTGTTGAATGTGGCTTCCGACGGTATCGCACTTTCCAGCGACGGCCAGACCCTCTACTTCTGCCCGTTGTCGAGCCGACATCTTTACTCAGTGCCCACGCAGTTGCTGCGCGATCCATCAATAAGCGACGCCGAGCTTGAACAAGCGGTTGTCGACCTGGGTGAGAAAGGTGCTTCGGACGGACTTGAAGCCGATGCCAATGGCGCTGTCTATGCTGGCGATTACGAACATAACGCTATTCGCAAACGCCACGCCGACGGCAGCTGGCAGACCCTGGTCGAGGATTCCCGGGTGCTTTGGCCGGATACCTTGTCCATCGGCCCGGATGGATACCTTTATTTCACCGCCAACCAACTGCATCGGTCGGCAGGCTTCAACAACGGGCAAGACAAACGCGTGAAGCCCTATAGCCTGATGCGCGTGAAGATCGATGCCGGGCCCGCACGGACGTATTGAGGGCACAGCATGGCGTGACGGGGCCAGCAGCCCCGTCATCCTCCTTTACCCGCCAGGAGTTGCTCGAAACGCTCCGTCAGAAACGCTCTCAGCGCCTGGACAGCCGGCGTGAGCGCTGTTCGGTGAGCGCACACCAGCTGCAAGGGCGCGGGTTGACCGTAATTACCAGGGAACAGCTCGATCAGGCGCCCTGCGCGCAGGTCCGCCAGAACGTCCAGCCTGGATTTGTAGACGATGCCGAACCCTGCAACGCCCCAGCGCCTTACGATGTCGGCGTCGTCGCTGACGCGATCACCGGTCACGGGTATGGTCCTGAGTCCGTCGTGCGTATCGAAGCTCCATCGCTCGTAGGTCTGTTCGCCCATCACATAGCGCAGGCAGTTGTGCCTGGCCAGATCCTCCAGCGTGGCTGGTGCGCCATGCCGAGCGATATAGTCGGGTGAAGCGCACACCGTTCGGCGATTTTTCGCAACGAGCATCAGCGAGACAAGGCTTGAATCGGCCAGCTGGCCGTATCTGATACTTGCATCCAGTTGCTGGCCGACAAGGTCAGCCATCTGATCGCTGACCCGCAGTTGCAACAGCAACCTGGGGTGCAATTGCTGGAACACGTCAAGCCAGGGCAAGAGCACATTTCTGCCGATATCCGAAGGCATCGACAAGCGCAGCACGCCGGCGATTTCATCGCGCCCTTCGGTGAGGGCAACCTCACCATTACCCAGTGCCTCCAGGGCCTGGCGAGCATGGGCCAGGTAGCGCTCGCCATCGTCCGACAGGCGCAAACGCCGCGTGGAGCGCACGAACAGCCTGGCGCCCAGGCTGCCCTCCAGACGCTGGACGGCCCCGCTGGCCAGTGCCGGCGAGATATCCAGCAACCTGGCCGCTGCCGAGAAACTTCCTGCAGAGGCTGTGGTGACGAAGACCTGGAGGTCATCAACCCGAACTATTTTCTTCACAGTGGATAATTCTTGAGCTGGGCGTAAGGGCCCAAGGGTAGCGACATTGCAGATTCCCGCCCAGCCTTCTCTTGTCAGAATGCCGAGCCGGGAATTGATCAGGCGCCGAAATTGCATGCTGATCGAGTTTCGCAGTCGGCAGGCCGCGCCCACTGACGGATCCTCCTGACGGCCGCCATCGTCCACCCAACAAACGCCAGGCCAGCCAGCCGGGTACGCTCAGTGATAACCAACCAGCCACTGCTTGCCCTACTGTTGCTCATGCTGCTTTCTGGAGGCAATACGACACCTGAAGGCGCTCTCGAACCGAGTCAGGCCTTGCCGGCGAACGATTCGGCGTTCGGTCGCTCGATCCAGGCCCAGGATGCTCCCCATCCAGGTCAATCGGCTGGGCTGACGGTGGCCAAGCGCCACGGACATACAAGGATGTACCTCTGCGCGCGAGGAGCCAGCAGGCTCCTCGACATTGGCCTGGGGTCTTTGTCGCACCCACTTGAACTTCAGATATCGACGGCGTGCTGCCACCCTCCCGCCAACGGCAACTCATAGGACTTCTTCACCGTCCGCACCACCAAGGTCGATGAATAGGTACGAATCGGAATTTCCCGGTAGGTGTCGAGAAACCGGTAGATGTAGTCGGTGTATTCGGTGGCGTCACGAAACTTGGCCACCATGACGAAATCGAACTCGCCGGTCATCAGGTAGCAGTCCTGGATCTCCGGGTGGCTGGTCAGGATGTGCTGCATCTTGCGGTCGATGTCGTTGCTGTCGCGGTCCAGCTTGACCAGAAAAAAGGCGGTCACCTGAATACCCAGCTTGCGCTCGTCCAGTATCGCGACCTTGGCCTTGATGATGCCGGCGCTTTCCAGGCGCCGGATCCGCCGGTAGCAACTGGTGGAAGACAGCCCGACGCTGTCACTGAGCAACTCCAGATTCTGGCAGCAATCCTTTTGCAGTTTTCCCAGAATCTTCAGATCCATGGCGTCTGTCATTTTTCCCGTGTCTTCCTTGAAAAAATGCAATGAATCCGCCGCACGGACGCGCCAAGTTGCACGATTCCCTGCGCGCTGGCCCTCTAACATCAACTCAGCTTAGCAGCCCGGCCGGAACTGGCCTCCAGGGCGCAGGAGAGGGACCTCATGATCATTGCCAAACCGACGTGGACGGCGGACATTTACAACCTTTTCACCGCCCCCTACTGGATTCCTGCCGCGCAGCGGGCGGCCGTGTCAGCCTCCTGGATCGGCTGCATGAACGGCTATTTCGTCTACCTGGACGACCCGGCGTCGGTCAAGGCCTGGTCAGAAACCATCTACCAGCACCTGGCCTCGCGCAACATGCCGCTGACCCTCGACCAGCAGCAGTTCTGGCCCATCGATGCGCTGGAAACCTTCCGCTTGTGGGTCAACCAGGGCTGGCGTCTCGACGCCAGCTCGCCCTTCGATGTGGCCGAGCGTATTCCGCCGCCAGACCTGCCGCACCCGGTCAGGCGGGTACGGCAGGACATCCGCGCACTTAGCCTCGAGGAACTCAACCTGTACCGCGCCCGCCTGGATGACGTGATGCAGGTGGGCGACCCCGACAGCGGTTCGCCGTGGCAACGCTACGCCTACATCCATACCAACTGGTGCCTGCATTACCAGGAGGCGTTCGCCCTGTGGCACCGGGCGTACCTGTTGTACCTGGAACAACTGATCGACTGCGCCATCCCCTACTGGGACTGGATGGCCGAAGATGCCAGCGTCGACGGCAGTCCACAGGCCGGCCTGCCCCAGGCCTTTCTCGACGAAACCTACGTGCATCCGCACAGCGGCGAGACCCGGCGCAACCCGCTGCGTTACGCAGCGGCCAAAGACGGGCGGTCCAAGGCTTGCACCAGTGGCGCGGCCAATGAACCGGACTGCCGCTATGTGCAGCGCAATCCGCTGTTCTACACCCGAGGTGAAGAATCGCGCCTGGACCGCACCCGCTTGTACGGCATGAGCCGGATTTTCCAGCAACAGGTGGTGGATGCCCTGAAGTTCACCACGTTCAGCCAGCCACAGGGCGTACCCGGCTATCCCTGGGCCAACATTCCGGTGTTCGACCCGCCCCAGGAAGACCGCCTGTACCCTAATCGTGCGCTCAATTTCGACGGTCTGTACGAGCAACCGCACGACAATTATCACGGCTGGATCGGCGGCGACATGGCCGACAACGCCTACACCGCCTTCGACCCGGTATTCTGCTCCTACCACGCCAACATCGACCGCATGCTCGAAGTCTGGATCAGGGCCAACCCAGGGGCGCAGTTCACCACGCAATGCCTGTTGCAGCCGTTTTCAGGCCGCGACGCCACGCAGGTCACCTTTACCAGCGCCGACGCCTGGCGCTACACCACGCTGGGCGACATGGCCCAGGACAGCCGGCATATCGGCTACGACTACGGCGTGCCGGTGGCGCCACAATTTGGCACGCGCAAGCCGGCTAGCCACGCCTGTTGCGAACACGGCGCAGTCGCCGGCAGCGTGGAAAACGGCGCTGCAGGGCCCGGCCCGTGGGTGGTGTTCGATCATGTGCGCTGCACCCACGACACCTATCTGATCGACGTGTTTCTCGATCAGCCCGACGCCACCGCACAGCACGTCAGCGCTGACAACCCTCACTACGTGGGGCGCTTCAGCCGCATCGGCATGGGCCTGGAGGACGACAAGGGCCGCTGTATCAGCCATGGCGTGTCGCGCGCATTGAATGCGGCCCGCAACGCCACTGCGCTGGGCCTTGGCCCCGCCGATGCGGTGCAGGTGTCGCTGCTGGTGACCCATCCCGACAGTGGCCGCGTGCTGACGCCTGACGAATACACCCACCTGCCCGGTTTCATCGCCCAATTGGTGTGGGACGACCCACGCCAGACCCTCGCCGGCCCGACCCCGGTCGCCGGCTGCTGCTCCGTTTCCACCCCACGCACACCTGGAGAACCGACATGAGCACGCCCTTCAACCAGTTCACTTCTCCCGCCGAACAAGCGCCCAAGGACTACAACAAGCTGGGCCTGGAAGACCAGCTCCCGCAGTTCGAACGCGACTGGAACAACTACCTCACCGGCTGGACCGAATCGTCCATCATCGGCAACCCGTGGTCGAGCCTGTACGACGCGCCGCGCTCGGGCTACTACAACCCGCTGGTGGAAGGTTTCGGTGATGTGGTAGTGCCGGCGATCACCTGGGCGCCCTTCCCCAACCGGCTATGGACGTTCTTTTACAACAACGGAGCCGCAGTCGTTCCCCAGCTGGGCGGCAAAGCCATGACCCTGCAACAGGTGATGGAGCTGGCCGACTACGGCCAGATCACCCTCAACGACACCCTCTACACGCTGTACGACCCGGACAACAAGGGCACCCTGCTGCAGCTGCCGGCCAAACGCTGCCCCAGCATCGACTGGAACGGCAAGTACACCGCGTTCTCGCCCTCCGGCCCACGCGGCTGGCTTGATGAATACTGCGAGTGGTCGATCGTGCGCGATGCCAACGGCAACATGCGCAAGATCACCTTCACCTGCGAAAACCCGGCGTACTACCTGGCCATGTGGCGCATCGACCCGCACGCCGTGCTGGGCCTGTACCGCGAATACATCGACCCCAACGTGCAGCTCGAAGACCTGTACCTGCGCTACACCGTCGACTGCCCGACCGGCAAGGCTGGCGACCCGGTCATCGACCCCACCACCGGGCTGCCGGCCTATGACACGGTCAACAAGTGGAATGCCGGCACGGCCTGTGTGCCCGGCCAATTTGGCGGGGCCATGCACCTGACCTCCGGCCCCAACACCCTCAGCGCCGAGGTGTACCTGGCCGCCGCCGCCACCATCCTGCGCCCGGTGACCAGCAGCCAGAACGCCCAGTCGCTGATCTGCTGCGCCCAGTATGGGCAGAACTATCGCAACTCCGACCCGCACATCGGTTTCATGGCCAACTCCAACGCAGTGAACAACCGCTTGTCACTGACCAACCCGATTGGCCTGTACCTGCAGCAACCCACCGACTTCAGCAGCTGGAAAGGCCCGCAGGGCCAGGACGTGAGCCAGTATTGGCGGGTTACGCGCGGCACTGCCAAGTCGGCCGCCAACGGCTCCGACCAGATCCTCCAGGCCGTGTTCGAAGTGCCGGAAAGCGCAGGCTTCTCGATCAACCAGATCACCATCAACAAGCAACCGGTCGACTATGTGTGGGTGATCGCCGAACAACTGCTGGTGGGCCTGAGCGTCAGTGCCCTCCCGCCTGCCACCACGCCGCCTTCCTTCCCCTGCGTGCAGGACCGGGTGGCAGGCCTGCAGCCCTGGCCGGTGCAATTGCTGCCGGTGGACCTGTTCTATGGCCAGTCGCCCACTGACCTGCCGGCCTGCCTTGCGCCGGGCAGCAGCAACCAGTTTGTGCTGGTGGTACAAGGCGCCGACCCGAACACCACGGCGCAGAGTGCCAGGGTGCAGTTCTCCAACCCTGGCATTACCGCGCAGGTCACCCAGTTCCTGCCTGACGCCTCGGCCATTCCCGGGCAGACCAATGCGGGCGGCACCCAGGCCTACATCCTCAGCATCACGGTCAGCCCCAGCGCCGCCCCCGGCCTGGTAACGGTACGTGCGCTCAATCCGGGCGAGGACGTGAACGTGAGCGCGGCGGACCACCCGTGGGAATCCGGCCTGGCGCTGGTACCTGGTGCCTGAAGCGCGCCCTCTATCGCCGCACCTTCGGGTGCGGCTTCACTGCTTGCAAGGAGCGCGATGATGTCCAGGTTACGCTTGAGTCTTCTGTCGCTACTAAGCGGCATGCTGCTGTGCCTGTCGACCCTGCCAGCCGCCATGGCGGCGCCAATGTCGGACGCCGACGCCTGTGTGCAGCAGCAGTTGGTGTTCAACCCTGCCAGCGGCGGGTTCCTCCCGGTCAACAACTTCAATGCCAGCAACCAGGCGTTCATGAACTGTTTTGCCTGGCAGTTGTTCATTGCCCTGAACTGGCCGGTGAATCCCGGCTGGCCAGCCACCGCCAGCCTGGCCGGCGAACCCGACATGAACAGCACCCTGGCGCAGTTCGGTGTGCCCTCCGACCCGGGGCAACCGATGAGCGTGGCGCCAGTGTGGGCCAGCTACAAGGACGCCAACGACATCTTCCTGCCCGGCGCCCCCAAGCCCAGCGGCTGGGGCGTGCAAACCCTGGTGCCAGCCGGTTGCAGCACCCAGGGCAGCCTCCAGGCCCTCAAGGTCGGTGCCCGCAAGTTCATGAACGCCACCTCCGAAGGGGCGATCAACGCCGTGCACGGCTTCCACCTGTCCAGCGGGACACTCGCGTCCATTCCCGACCCGGTGATGGAAGCATCCGGCGGCTGGCTGACGGACCAGGCGGGCAACCTGGTGTTCTTTGAACGCAAGGTGGGCAAGGCCGAGTTCGACTACATCGTCGACAAGGGGCTCTACGACGCCGCCAACCAGCTGAAGGTGGCGCAGAACGCCGATGGCACTACGCCCGAAGGGCTGTCGTTGCCCATCGGCGAGCCGATGCGCTCGCTGCCGCCGTCGCCGGTGCCGCAGGAACAACTCGGCGCGATCGAACTCAAGGCCGCCTGGCGCATACTGACTGGCAAACCCGAACTGTTCGGGCGCTACCTGACCACCGTCGCCTGGCTCAAGCGCCCCGACACGCTGACCTGTACCCAGGAGGTGGTGGGGCTGGTGGGCCTGCATATCATCAACAAGACCCAGGCATCACCGAACTTCATCTGGACCACCTTCGAGCAGGGCGACAACGTGCCCGAGCCGGGCCAGGTACCGCCGCAACAAACCCCGCCGGACGGCTTCGCCTTCAACAACCCGGCCTGCGGCAGCGGCCCTGAGTGTGAACCGAACGTGCCCCGTATCCAATGCAAGCAACACCATCCCGACCGGGACTGCACCGACCTGTTCCCGCGCGACCAGCCAGTGCAGACCACTCGTGAACATCCTGTGCCGAGCGACCTGCAAGCGCTGAACGGCGCCGTGCAGGCCAGCTTCGCCCAGCACAGCCAGGGCAAGTCGGTGTTCCAGTACTACAAACTGATCAACGTACTCTGGACCCTGGCGCCCAACCCACCCAGCCCGGAACCAGGCGCCAACGCGTCAGTGCCGTTGTCGTACGGTGCGTACATCAGCCAGGGCAACGTGCCGGTGGCCAACACCACCCTGGAAACCTATGTACAGGGTGATGCCTGCAACCAGTGCCATCAGTACGCGACGATTGCCGGCAGCAGCTCGTTGGCCTCGGACTTCTCGTTCCTGTTCAACAGTGCCAGTTCCGCCAGCAAGCACAGCCTGATCAAGCGCGTCCAGGCCTTCGAAACCCTGAAGGAGCGTCGCTGAAGCGCAAACGGGGCGATCATCGATCGCCCCGGCTCCGGCTGCGCTTTAGCCGGGCTCGCGGCGAAACACCAGCACCCGGGCCACGCTGCGCTGGCACACGGCGCCGTCCTGATTGCAGGTTTCGCTTTCCAGCAGCGCCATGCCCCGCTCAGGTCGCGACCTGGAAGCGGTCAGCTCCTTCACCGTTGTCGTCACGCGCAATCTGTCGCCCGGGCGCACGGCCTGTGGCCAGCTGATCTCGCTGCCAGTGCCGATCAGCCCGCCAGCCAGCGGCACACTTGCAACCAGCAAGCGCATCGTCACTGCCGCCGTATGCCATCCGCTTGCCGCTAGGCCATTGAAAAAACTCGCCTGCGCCGCTTCGGCATCGGTATGAAAGGGCTGCGGATCGTATTCGGCGGCGAAGTGCAAAATGCGCTCGGTGGTCATTTCATAAGACTCGCTGGTGAAAGACGCACCCACCGCAAGGTCTTCGAAATACAGCTTGTTCAGTTCGACAGCTGCCATGTGCTCTCTCCTGGTTCGATGTGAAGGGCCTCTGGCGCCCTGTTGTTCATACGACCCGCCTGGCATCCCGCCGCACTGCTTGCGGCGGCACGCCGAAGCCGCGGATGAACACCTCGCGCATGTGCCGCCGGTCCCTGAAGCCGGTCTCCCTGGCGACCACATCGAGGCTATGCCGGCTCTGCTCGATCATCAACCGCGCGGCCTCCAGGCGCAGGCCTTCCACGGCCTTGGCCGGTGATTGCCCGGTTTCGGCGGTGAATACGCGGGTAAACTGACGCGGGCTCAGGTGCACCACCCCGGCCAGCTCCTCGACGCTCAACGAACGGCTCAGATGCTTGCGGGCATAATCCAGCGCGGCCTGGATACGGTCCGACCGGGGCGACAACGCAAGCAGCTCGGAATGCTGGGATTGCCCGCCTGAACGGCGCTGGTGCATGACCAGCTTGTGCGCCACCGACCTGGCCACTTCACTGCCCAGGTCTTTTTCCACCATGCCCAGTGCCATGTCCAGGGCTGCTGTCATGCCGGCGGAGGTCCATACCGAACCATCCACGATGAAGATACGGTCATCCTCCACCTCGACCTGCGGGTACATCTCGCGCAGTTTCCTGGCATAGGCCCAGTGCGTTGTCGCTCGTCGCCCGTCCAGGACACCCGCATGGGCCAGGACGAAGGTGCCGGTGCACAGCCCGGCGGTGCGCCGTGCGCCTTCGACAAAGCCGCGCACGCTGGCCAGCACGGCCTCATCAGGTACCGTCAAGGGCGTCAGGGTGCCAGTGACCATCCAGGTGTCGGCCAGGCCTGCAGCGCCCAAAGCTAGCGTGTCGATATGCATGCCCAGGGAGGAGCGCACGGTGCCGCCCTGGATGGAGAAGTTCTGAATCCTGTAGACCGCTTCGCCAGTGACGATATTGGCAAACTCGAACACCGCCTGGGTCGCCAGGGACATGATCTGGAAACCTTCGGTCATCAGATAGCCAACCCGGTGCATCGTCGAACTCCTGCTGCAATGTCTCG
The DNA here is from genome assembly GCF_916618955.1 of Pseudomonas sp. Marseille-Q3773. Classification (NCBI taxonomy): domain Bacteria; kingdom Pseudomonadati; phylum Pseudomonadota; class Gammaproteobacteria; order Pseudomonadales; family Pseudomonadaceae; genus Pseudomonas; species Pseudomonas sp. Marseille-Q3773. Next base: position 1,480,138 of record NZ_OU745390.1, on the reverse strand, counting down.
AAAGCGTACCATATACGTCGTTTGAGACAAGCGTGGCCCTTGTCATCATGGCTCCACCGCAACTCAACCCTGGAGCATGACCATGACGCAGCAATACAAAGGCACCGCGCTCATCACCGGCGCTTCCACCGGAATCGGCTCGATCTACGCAGAACGCCTGGCCCGTCGCGGCTACGACCTGGTACTGGTGGCGCGCAACCGCGAGCGCCTGAACGACCTGGCCAGCCGCCTCACCAGCGAAACCCGACAGAATGTGGAAGTGTTTCCGGCAGACCTGGCCAATACCGGTGACCTGGCCAAAGTGGAGCGCAAGCTGCGCGAAGACGCCAGTATCAGCCTGCTGGTGAACAACGCCGGCATCGGCACCCATACCAGCCTGCTGGAAAGTGATGTCGAGCGCATGGCCGAAATGATCACCCTCAACGTCACCGCCCTCACCCGCCTGACCTACGCCGCCGTCCCGGGCTTTGTCGCTCGCCGGCAAGGCGCGGTGATCAACATCTCGTCGGTGGTGAGCCTCGCCCCCGAGCGGCTCAATGGCGTATATGGCGGCAGCAAGGCCTATGTCACCGCTTTCAGTCATTCCCTGCACAGGGAGCTTGCCGACCAAGGCATCCAGATCCAGGCGGTACTGCCCGGCGCCACCGCCACCGACTTCTGGCAAATCGGCGGCTTGCCGGTCGAGAACCTGGACCCCGCCATCGTGATGTCGGCCGCAGACCTGGTGGACGGCGCCCTGCAGGATTTCGACGACGGCGTGCTGATCTCCATTCCCTCGCTGCATGACCTCGAGGCGTTCGAGCGCTACGAAGCCAGCCGCCAGGCCCTGTTCAGCCAGCTGTCCAATAACCGCCTTGCTCCCCGTTACGACGCCAACTGACCTGCAGAGGAAATGGAACCATGAAACTCAGCGCCAACACCATTTTCATTACCGGCGGTACCTCGGGCATTGGTCGTGCCCTCGCCGAAGCTTTCCATCAGCGTGGCAACCAGGTGATCGTGGCGGGCCGCCGTCAGGCACTGCTGGACGAAATCGCCCAGGCCAACCCCGGTATCGATACCGTGCGGCTCGACATCAACGACCCGCAGCAGATCAAGGAAGTCGCCCAGGAGGTCATTCGGCGCCACCCTGCGCTGAACGTGATCATCAACAACGCTGGCATCATGCCCTTCGACAACCCGGCATCGGGTGACCATGACGATGCCCAGGCGGTGAGCCTGCTGCAGACCAATCTGCTTGGCCCGGTGCGTGTCAGCGCCGCTTTCGTCGAACACCTGAAACGCCAGCCTGAAGCCTACATCATCAACAACAGCTCGGTGCTGGCCTATTTGCCGCTGGCGGCCACCGCGCTGTATTCGGCGACCAAGGCTGCCCTGCACTCCTATTCCCTGTCGCAGCGCTTCAGCCTGCGTGACACCAGCGTGAAAGTGCTGGAAATCGCCCCGCCATGGGTCGATACCGACCTGGTCCACAAAAGCGGTGATGAACGCGCCATGCCGCTCGATGCGTTCATTGAAGAAACCCTGGTCAAGCTCGAGACCGCGACAACCGAGGTGCTGGTGGACCGGGTCGTCGCGCTGCGTGCCAACCAGGGGATCAACGAGCACACGCTGATCAACCAGTTCAACCAGGCGCTGGTCGATAACCCGATTCCCGTTGCCTGAGTCGGCCCCGTCGGCCGCCCGCATGCATTCACCGCCAGGCCGTCACCAGGCCGAACGGAATGACGCCCCATAGGCACTAGGCGGCAACCGGCTGGCACCATCCGCTCTCAATCGGGAGCGGAAGGTCCCGGTCTGCGGTTGACTCCGGTACAGCCCACGCTTCTGCAGCTCCGGTACGACCAACTCGACAAAATCCTCCAGCGTCCCGGGGCTGGTCAACGGGTTGAGCATGTAGCCGCTGGTAGCCGAAATGCGCGCATGTTCCTCGATGCGGTCGGCCACCTGCTGCGGCGTGCCCACCAGAATCAGGTCGGTGCCCCGCGTGACGTTGGCAAAGCGCTTCCTGACGTCCCCCGCGGTCAACGGCTTGCCGCTGCCATCCGGGCGCATCATGTAGGAAGTCAGGCCTTCGGTGTGGTTGGACAGGGCATCACTGTCGGCATAGCGGCTCAGGTCGAAGCCGGTGTCACCGGCATAGCTGACCAGTTGGGCCTCCAGGTGATAGTTGCTTTGCAACTGATCGTACTTGCGCTGCGCCTCGATCTCGGTTTTGCCGGTGACAATGCGCAGTACCGTCAATGACTGCACATCGCCGCGGTCGCGGCCGCGGGCCTCGGCCATGGCCCAGATCTGTTCCAGGCCCTGGCGGATTTCCTGGGGGTCGGACTTGGCGATGAATATCAGCTCGGCATGTTTGGCGGCGAACTCGCGTCCCCTGCCCGACCAGCCTGCCTGAATCAGCAAGGGCGTGCGCTGTGGTGACGGCGCACAGAGGTGCGGCCCGGCCACCCGGTAACGTTCGCCGACGTGGTCGACAGGCTTGACCCGCTGCCCCTGGGCATACAGCTGGCGTGCCTTGTCGGCGACCACCGCATCATCCGCCCAGCTGCCTTCCCAGAGTTTGTAGACCACGTCCATGAATTCCTCGGCACGCTCGTAGCGGTCGCCATGCCTGATCATCTGTTCCAGGCCGAAATTGCGCGCCGCACTGGAAAGATACGAGGTGACGATGTTCCAGCCGATCCTGCCATTGGTCATGTGGTCCAGCGTGCTGAATCGCCGGGCGTGGGTAAAGGGATGCTCGTAGCTGGTGGTAACCGTGGCACCGAACGCCAGGTTCCGGGTAATCGCAGCCAACCCCGGGATGATCATCAACGGGTCGTTGGCAGGCGCCTCGACGGCCCATTTCAGCGCCGCATCCGCATTACCGCCGAACACGTCGTAGAAACCCAGTACGTCGGCGAAGAACAACATGTCGAGGTTGGCCTGGTCGGCGATCCGGGCCTGGTTGGCCCAGAACTCGAAGGTATTGGCCGCCAGGCGTTCGTCAGCCGGGTGAGTCCAGAGACTGGGTGCGCCACCGCAGCCGACACTGGCCTGTTCGTAAAGCGCAAACAATAGGGGTTTCGGGTCGGACATCGGCGGTTACTCGGTAGGCAAAGTTTTTAAATATTAAATGGCAATATAAAAACCATTTGAACTACCGATATGGAATATCAATGTGCCGCCGAGCTATAGCCCACAACCGCAACGACGGTCAGTTCCGGCAAGACGGTCGAAGCAGACTGTCGATCTCCGCGACGATCTGCCGTGTCGCGTCTTCGACCGGCCCTTCATTACGGCACAGCACCCAGCCGTGTTCCGCAACTGCACGTTCGAACGCCTCGGTACAGGCCACCTGCTCGTCCAGGCTGTGCATCACCGTACTGCCCAGCCCGCGCGTGCGTGCCGCCGCCCTTGCCCATGAGATAGCAGGGGTCGTGACCACCCCGACGTGCAAATCCGGCACCTGTACCTTGCGCGCGATGTTCAGCCGCAGGATCTCGGCGAACGGCACTGTGCGGCGGAATGCAGCATCCGAGGGGTACCAGCGATCGATCAGAATGATGCTGCCCGGTGGTTGCGCCGGCAGGATCTGCCGGGAAATCCAGGCACGGCTTTTGGCAAGGCGCTCGCACACGCTCAATTCAAGCGCCCGGCAGGGCTGCCTGGCCAGCTGGTTGACGAGGGCCATGGTTTCTCCCCGCCAGGGGTCGCTGTTCTTTTCGCTCAGCCGGATGACTTTGTGCCCGGCCCCCCTCAAGGCCTGGGTAACCGCCTCAAGCAGCGTGGTCTTGCCAGTGCCCTTGGGCCCATCGATGGAAACAAACAGCGGGCGGGTCATCGTTCAGTACCAGTCGGGCCGGGCGCGCGATGAGAGCATTGATCGTGGCATGGCTGCAAGGGCTGCCGATGCCCGACGCCACCTTGTAGGCGTAGGCCTTGTGGGACTCCAGCGCCAAATGGATCAGTGCATCTCGCAGTACCCTATGGGCCACCACCACGCACGTGGCCAGCGTGACCACGACGCTGCCTGACAACAGCACCAGCATCAGGCCGCGAATGCCTATGTACTGCGCGCTCTTTCGCTCCATGCACCCGGCTCCCCCTGCCCCATTCAGAGCGTAGAAGACTCCGGTATCGGCGCAAGGGTTGAACGCCACCGGGTGCAGGAGCGGCCTCGTGTCGCGACGGGCCGCAGAGCGGCCCCCGGCAATTGCTGCAGTGACACCGACAACCGGGAACTGCTCTGCGGCACATCGCGATACAAGGCCTGCATGGGCGCAGGCCTGTCAGGCGTTACACCGCCAGCGCGCGCTCACGCAGCTCGCTGTTGAGGATGCGATCGTTCTCGCTGTAGTCGACCGGGCAATCGATCACGTGCACGCCCGGGGTCTTGATGCAGTGCTCGAGCAGCGGCAGCAGGCCGTCGGCGCTTTCCACGCGGTGGCCGTTGGCACCGTAGGCTTCGGCGTACTTGACGAAGTCTGGGTTGCCGTAGTCCAGGCCGAAATCGGTGAAGCCCATGTTGGCCTGTTTCCAGCGGATCATGCCATAGCCGTCATCACGCAGGATCACCACGGTGATGTGCATGCCCAGGCGTACTGCCGTTTCCAGCTCCTGGCTGTTCATCATGAAGCCGCCGTCGCCACACACCGAGATCACTGGGCGCTCCGGATGCACCAGGTGCGCTGCCATCGCCGATGGCAGGCCGGCGCCCATGGTCGCCAGGGCGTTGTCCAGCAGCACGGTGTTGGGCTTGTGCGCCTTGTAGTTGCGGGCGAACCAGATCTTGTAGATGCCGTTGTCCAGGGCGACGATGCCTTCGGACGGCAGCACGCGACGGATGTCGGCGACCAGGCGCTGCGGGTAGACCGGGAAGCGGTTGTCGTCGGCGCCTTCGGCAATCTGCGCTTCGTTGGCTTCACGGATGGCCATCAGGCGGGTGAAGTCCCAGTGCGAGGTGTCGCTCAGCGCTTCGCCGATCTGCCAGACGGCGTTGGCAATGTCACCGATCACTTCCACCTGCGGGAAGTACACGGCATCGACTTCGGCAGAGCGGAAGTTGATGTGGATGACTTCGGTGCCGCCGCGGACCATGAAGAACGGCGGCTTCTCGATCACGTCGTGGCCGATGTTGACGATCAGGTCGGCGGCCTCGATTGCGCGGTGGACGAAGTCGCCGGACGACAGTGCAGCGTTACCGAGGAAGCGCGGGTGGCGCTCGTCGACCACACCTTTACCCATCTGCGTGGTGATGAACGGGATGCCGGTCTTGTCGATCAGTTGCTTGAGGACCTTGGCGGTCATCTTGCGGTTGGCGCCGGCACCGATCACCAGGATCGGGTTACGCGCGTTCTGCAGCTTCTGCACGGCAGCCTCGATGGCCACGTGCTCAGCCAGCGGGCGGCGGTGCAGGCTTGGCGGGATCGGCAGGGCGTCGGTCTGCTCGGCGGCGATGTCTTCCGGCAGTTCCAGATGCACTGCACCCGGCTTTTCTTCTTCAGCCAGGCGGAACGCTTCGCGCATACGGGCCGGGATATTGTCGGCGGAGGCGAACTGGTGGGTGTACTTGGTGATGGGGTCCATCATGCCGCACACGTCGATGATCTGGAAACGGCCCTGCTTGGACTTCTTGATCGGCTTCTGGCCGGTGATCATCATCATCGGCATGCCGCCCAGGTAGGCATAGGCACTGGCGGTAACCAGGTTGGTCGCGCCGGGGCCGAGAGTGGACAGGCTGACGCCGGTCTTGCCGGTCAGGCGGCCGTAAGTGGCAGCCATGAAACCTGCGGACTGCTCGTGACGGGTCAGTACCAGTTTGATCTTCGACTTGCGCAGGGACTCCAGCAGGTCGAGGTTTTCCTCACCGGGGATGCCGAACACATACTCGACACCTTCGTTTTCCAGGCATTGCACAACGACATCGGCGGCCTTGGCCATTTAGGGTACTACCTCAAAATCTTCGTGGGATTGCAGCGTTATCAAGCTGCGTGACTGAGATGTTGCAGGATGTCTCAGTGGCGCGCATCGTAGGCCCTCCGGTTAATAATAATAAATATATTGTTATGATGCCTGACATCACAGTTCGTTATGAATGCACCCCTCTGATGAGTAGTCCCCGACCATGAATCTCAAGGCATTGCGTTGCTGCGTCGAAATCGTTCGCCAAGGCAGCTTCACCAAAGCCGCGCAACACCTGCACATCGCCCAGCCGGCGCTGAGCATGGCGGTCACCCGCCTGGAAGAAGAACTGGGCGTGACCCTGTTCAACCGCACCACACGCAAAGTCATTCTCACCGCCGAAGGCGAGCGTTTCCTGCCGCGGATTGCCTCGGCCCTGCGTGAAATGGACGTGGCCCGCCAGGAACTGCGCGACATGGCCGACCTCAAGCGCGGCGAAGTCCGCCTGGGTATTCCACCCATGTTCGGCCTGCACTATGTGCCCGGGTTGATGAACGCCTTCCGTCGGCTTTACCCGGGCATCGCCATGACCGTATTCGAAGGCAGCGCCGAGGACATTGGTCAGCGCCTGGAACAGCGTGAAATCGACCTGGCGCTACTGGAGTCCAGGCGTGTCCCGCCAGACAAGGAATCGATCCTGCTGGGCAGCGACGAGATGCTGGCGTGCATGCACCCCGACCACCCGTATGCCGACAAGGCCTTCCTCACCGCCGAGGACCTGCGCAATACCGACATGGTGGTGTTCGACCGCACCTTCGTGCAGCGCCACCTGCTGGACGCGTTCTTTGCCGAGCACGGCATCACCTACCAGGTGGCACTGCAGAGCAACTTCGTCTCGCTGGTGGTGCAGGCCGCACTGGACAACATGGGCGTGGCCACCCTGCTGCGCTCGGTGCAGCAGCGCACGCCAGGCATTGTCGGCGTGCCGTTCCGGCCGGCGCAGCTGATGAGCTTCCGCCTGTGCTGGCGGTCGGGGGAATACCTGTCGCTGGCCAGCAAGCGATTCATCGACTTTGCAGCGCAGAGCCATTACCTGGAACGCTGAGGCCAGCCCTTTCGACGGAAAAGCCGGTGGGGTTGCGCGGCGGGTGAAGGGCGAGCATTGATTCAGCAGGCTGGCCAGCCTCGGCGAAACCATTACAATGCCGGCCCGTCCGCGAAATATGTTTTTCCCATGAAATCACTGCTTTACGCCGCAACCTTACTGTTTTCCTTCACCCTCCCAGCCAGTGCTAGCCCCCCGGCGACCTTCACCGAGGCGAAGGTGGTGGCCAAGCAGAAGGTGTACCTGGACCAGGCCAGCAGCGCCATGGGCGACCTGTACTGCGGTTGCAAATGGACCTGGGTAGGCAAGTCCGGCGGGCGTATCGATGCCGCCTCGTGCGGCTACCAGACGCGCAAGCAGCAAAACCGCGCCGAGCGCACCGAGTGGGAGCACATCGTGCCCGCCTACACCTTTGGCAGCCAGCGCCAGTGCTGGAAGAACGGCGGCCGTGAACACTGCGTCGACGATGACCCGGTGTTCCGCGCCATGGAAGCCGACCTGTTCAACCTCTACCCGGCGGTGGGCGAGGTCAACGGCGACCGCAGCAACTTCAACTACGCCATGGTGAATGGCAATGCCGGGCAGTACGGCCAGTGCAGCACCAAGGTCGACTTCGTGCAGCGTGCCGCCGAACCGCGGGATGAAGTGAAAGGCCTGGTGGCGCGCACCACGTTCTACATGTACGACCGCTACAAGCTGAACATGTCGCGCCAGCAGCAGCAGGTGCTGATGGCCTGGGACCGGCAGTACCCGGTATCGGCCTGGGAGAAAGAACGTGATCGCCGCATTGCGGCGATCATGGGCCACGCCAACCCGTTCGTGACCGGCGAGCGCAAATGGACCGCCGACTACAAACCGCAAGGTAGCGGCGTGGTGCAAGCGGTAACGGCGAAGCCCGCCAAGGCCGAGGCCAAGCCGAGCCTGGCCGGCGGCGGGTCGGTGGGGTTGGTGCTTGGCAACCGCAACAGCCACGTTTATCACCTGGCCAGCGGCTGCCCGGGGTATGCTCAGGTCACCCCGAAGAACCAGGTCACCTTCGCCACCGAGGGTGAGGCGCAAGCGGCGGGCTACCGCAAGGCGGGCAACTGCCGGTAAGCCGGCATCTAGAGGGATGGGGGATGGCACCGGCTTTGCCGGTGATCGCGGCTGAAGCCGCTCCTACAGGTACGGCGTCAACCTTGGCCGGCGCTGTTCACCCTGTAGGAGCGGATTTATCCGCGAAGCAGGCGCGACCTCAAGCCCTGCCTAGCTCATTGACCAGATTCGCCGGCCGCTCACCCGCCAGCGCGCTGAGCAGGTTGTCCACTGCGCAACGTGCCATGGCCTGGCGGGTTTCTTCGGTCGCCGAGCCGATATGCGGGGTCGCCACCACGTTGTCGAGCTGCAGCAGTGGCGAGTCCAGCGGTAACGGTTCCTGTACGAATACGTCCAGCCCGGCGCCGCGTATGCGCCGCTCACGCAGCGCTTCGACCAGTGCGGCCTCGTCCACCACTCGCCCGCGCGAAATGTTCACCAGAATCGCCTCAGGCCTCATCAAGGCCAGCTCCCGCACGCCGATCAGGCCTTCGGTGCCGGCACTCAGCGGCACGGTCAGGCAAACGAAATCCGCCTGCTGCAACAGCTCATCCAGGCTGCACTGCCGTGCACCATGACGCGCCTCCGCTTCAGGCCTGGCACGCCGGCTGTGATACAGCACACGCATGCCGAAGCCGGCTGCGGCGCGCCTGGCCAAGGCCTCGCCGATACGGCCCATGCCGACTATTCCCAGCGTCTTGCCATGCACATCGCTACCGAAATGTGCCGGGCCGAGGCTGGCCTGCCAACGGCCGTCGCGGACCCAGTTGGCCAGTTCCACAACTCGCCTCGCGGTGGCCAGGATCAAGGCAAAGCCGGTGTCGGCGGTCGTTTCGGTCAGCACGTCGGGCGTGTTGGTCAGCATCACCCGGCGCCGGCTGAGCTCGGCGATGTCGTAGTTGTCGACGCCAACCGAAACGCTGGCTACCACCTCCAGTTGTGGCGCCAGGTCGAGCAGGCTGGCGTCCACCCGCAGGCTGGCCCCCAGCAGCCCGTGCGCCCCCGGCAAGGCGTCGCGCAGGCGCGCCAGGCCGTCGGGCTGGTTGATATCCACCCAGGTCACCTCGACGTGTGCTTGCAGGCGCGCCATCAACTGGTCGGACAGGCGTTTATACAGGACGATCCGCTTTTTCATCACAGGTTTCCTATTGGCTCATGGCCAGACGTGAACCGCCGCGCTTGGCTCGGCCTGAGGTCCGCGACGTATTGAGTGCGGCGGTAAGCGCCACTGCGGCGAGCAGCGCGCCACACATGAACAGGTAAGAGGCACCGGGCCCACCGGTGGCGCCATTGAGGTAGCCGACCAGCCACGAACCGCCGAACGACCCCAGCGCCCCCATGCTGTTGATCAGCGCCATGGCGCCGCCGGCGACATTGGCTGGCAGGATCTCGGGCACGATCGCGAAGAACGGCCCATAAGGGGCGTACATGCAGGCACCGGCGACCACCAGCAGCGTGTACGACAGCCAGAAATGCTGGCTGCCCAGGGCGTACGAGCCATAGAAGGCGACAGCGGCGATCAGCAACGGCGGCCAGACGAAGCGCTTGCGCTTCTGCAGGCGGTCGGATGCCCACGACACGCCAACCATCGCCAGTACCGCCGCCAGGTAAGGTACCGACGCCAACCAACCGGCCTCCACGATGTCCACCTGCGCCGCCTGTTTGAGGATCGACGGCAGCCACAGCACGAAGCCGTACACGCCGATGCTCCAGCAGAAGTACTGCAACGCAAGGATGATCACCTGTGGCGAGCGGAACGCCTCGCGGTAGTTCTTCACCGGCTTGATGCCTTGCTGCTCGGCGGCCAGCGCCTGCTGCAAGGCGTCTTTCTCCTGCGCGCTCAGCCACTTCACTTGCGCCGGGCGGTCGTCCACCAGGCGCCACCAGAACAACGCCCAGACCACCGCCGGCAAGCCTTCGATGATGAACATCCAGCGCCAGTCGTAATGCTTGATCAGATATCCCGATACCACCGACATCCACAGGATGGTCACCGGGTTGCCAAGCATCAGGAAGGTATTGGCACGCGAACGCTCGGCGCGAGTGAACCAGTGGCACAGGTACACCAGCATCGCCGGCATTACCGCCGCCTCCACCACCCCGAGCAGGAAGCGGATACCGACCAGCATGTAGACGTTGCTGACCATGCCGGTAAGCGTGGCCAGGCCGCCCCAGAGGATCAGGCAGACGAAGATCAGCTTCTTGACGCTGCGCTTTTCGGCATAGATGGCGCCAGGTACCTGGAAGAAGAAGTAGCCGAGGAAGAACAGTGCCCCCAGCAATGAGGACAGTACGGGCGTGATCTGCAGGTCTTCGGCCATGCCGGAAGCGGCAGCGAAGCCGTAGTTGGCGCGGTCCAGGTAGGCCAGGCTATAGGTTACGAAGACGATCGGGATGAGGTACCACCAGCGGCGAGGTGCCAGGCTTTGCTTGTGCATGTGTGCTTCTCCTGAGCTTGTTGTTTTTGTTGCAACAGGTGATTCGGGGTATGAAGTGTTCAGGCGCTTTTGCGCAGTTCGTGAACCTCCAGTTCATGGCGCAGCGGCAACCCCTCCATGTCGCCCCGCGACTGCACGGCACGGCTGCCGCACCAGTTGCCGCGTGCCACTGCGTCGGCCAAGGGCCGGCCTTCCAGCAGCGCGCTGAGCACGCCGACGGCGAAGGCATCGCCGGCGCCGACGGTGTCCACGACCCGGCTGACCGGCACTGGCGCGACCAGGCCTTCGCCTTCGGCGCTACGGAAGTAGGCTCCCGCCTCGCCCAGCTTTATCACCACCCGGGCCACCCCCAGGTCGAGGTAGAAGGCCGCGATGTCTGCCGGGGTGTGCTGGCCGGTGAGCAAGCGGCCCTCCCCTAGGCCTGGCAACACCCAATCAGCCTTGGCCGCCAGCGCATTGATCTCGCGCACCATGCTGCCCTGGTCAGGCCACAGCGAGGGACGCAGGTTGGGGTCGAAGGAAATGCTGCGCCCGGCGGCACGCATGCCATCAACCAGTGCATGGGACAGCGCCCGACAGCCTTCCGACAAGGCCAGCGGGATGCCGGTGGCGTGCAGGTGGCGAGCTTGCAGGCAGCCCGGGCGGAGCAGCGCTGGCGACAGTCGGCTGGCCGCCGAGCCACGACGGAAGTACTCCACCGCCGGATCGCTGCCATCGTCGCAGCGGCCCTTGAGCTGGAAACCGGTGGGATAACCGGGATCGACTTCCACGCCCGAGCAATCCAGGCCTTCACGGCGCAGGCTGTCCAGCACGAAACGGCCAAGCGAATCGTCGCCCACCCTGCTCAGCCAGCGGACCTTGAAGCCGAGCCGCGCCAGGCCGATGGCCACATTGCTGTCCGCACCTGCGATGCGCTTGCCAAACTGGCTGACATTGGCCAGGTCGCCGGCCTGTTCGGCGACGAACATGGCCATGGTCTCGCCGAAACACAGCACGTCATGTTCACGCATGGCTCGGCACCTCGCGCGATGCCGCACGGCGCCCCAGCGCCGCCAGCGCGCGCACTTGGGCGCGCGTCAGCGCCAGCAGGTCGTCGCTGACCAAAGGGTATTCGACGGCGCGCACCACGCCAGGCGTGAACTCGGCCATGAGTGCAGCCCATTCCTGCAGGTCTGCGGCATTGGGTGCTACGGCAGCCAGGCGGCCATCGCCCAGGCGCTGCACGGCCTTGCAATGGACGTAACGCACCCAGCGGCCCAGCTGGCGTGCAGCCTGTCGGGCAGGCTCGCCCTGCCACTGCCAGTTACCGATGTCGAACGTCATGCCCAGGCTCAGCCCCAAGTCTTCGGCGCGCTGCAGAAACCTCAGCAGCGGCTGCATTCTGCCACCCTGCACCGTCTGGTCGTTCTCTACCAGCAGCAGCGGCCCGGGCCCGGGCAACAACCGCGCCAGGGCCGCCATATCGCAGCCGTCCCGGTAGTACCCCAGGGAAACCTTCAGCGCCACGGCGCCGAGAGCATGGGCGGTTGCCAGCTTCGGCGTGAGCTGCGGGTCAGGCAGGCCCTGCTCGGTCCACAGCTCAAGAGGGGTGGAATACAGGCACTCCAGGCGCAACGCAGACATGGCTGCAGACAGTGCTGCAGTGTCTGGCGCACAGCTGAACAACTCTTCGCGCAGCTCCACGCGGGTAACGCCGGCGGCAGCCAGCAGGTCGAGGAAATGCGCTTGGCCGTGCTGCCTGACCAGCTCGGCGCCATAGCTGGAGAGGCTGATGGAAACGGGGTTCGCATACATTGTTGTTTTTCCTATGAAACCGGTTTCATTTTTATCCAGTAACCGCCAGCAGTCGCCTGCTGCCAGTTACTGTGGCTGGGTTGAACCTCGGATGATCAGGTTGGCCTTGAAGTCGATGCGCCTGGCGGCGCCGCTGTCGCCGCGCAATCGACCGAGCAGGCGCTCGAATGCCGCCACGCCGATACGTTCGGTGGGCTGGGCCAGCGCGGTGATGCCGCTGCCGACCAGGGGGTACCAGTCGAGGTCGTCGAGGGCGATCAACCCGACTTCCGCGAACAGGTTGCGCCCGGCTTCGTGCAGCGCCCGGGTCACGGCCAGGGTAGCAATGCCGTTGAAGGTGAAGATGGCCTGCGGACCATGGCCGTTGCCCGCGAGGAACGAGGCCAGCTGGCCGTCCAGGCCGGGGGTGATTTCCGCCACTTGCTGGCGCATGCCAGGCCGACGGCCGATCGAAGCGCCGAACGCCTCGACCCGCTCCAGCCGTGAGCTGGTGCCATCCAGGGGCTCGGTGACCGCGAGGATATCGCGATAGCCTTGCGCCTGCAGGTGGTCGAGGGCCTGTTCGACCGCGTCGGCATTGTCCAGGCCTACCAGGTCGACATGCAGCTCGGGCAATTGTCGATCGACCAGTACCAAAGGCATATCGCGCTGCAGGTTGAGCAGTTCCCCGGGATGGTGGCCGAGGGTGTTCACGATCAGCCCTTCGACGTTGTACGACTGCAGGGCCATCAGGTGATGACGCTCCTGCTCGTCGTCGCGGTTGGTGTTGCACACCACAAGGCTGTAGCCGTGCTGACGGCAGGCGGTTTCCACGCCATGCATCACGGCTACCGAATAGGGGTTCAGAATGTCGGCTACCAGCATGCCGATCAGCCGCGTCTGGCCGCGCTTCAGTCCCCGGGCCATCTGGTTGGGGCGGTAACCGAGGCGCTCGATGACCTGCTCCAGGCGTTTGGCAGTGGCTTCGGCGAGCAATTGGCGATCGCCACCGATATACCGCGAGACGGTGGCCTTTGAAACGCCAGCGACACGCGCTACTTCGCTGATGGTGACCCGTTCGCGGGCATGGGCAGGCGCGTCGGTCATGGGCGGTCCTTATGATTGTTGGAGTAGCAATGAAACCGGTTTCAATACAGCAAAACCGTGTACGTTCGTCAAGCCGCCGCTGGTCGGCAAGACGCGCATAATCTGAACTTAAATCTTAAGTAACCGGGCTATTACATTGAAAACGAAGAATTTGATCAGGGGTATTTTCTGTCGAATCAACCTGTAGCCACGCTTATCCCAGCGGATCGGGAGCAGCCCCTGACATTGACTCAACCATCGCTTTCAGCGCCCGTGCGGCCATGTAGAATTCGGCCACCCGTTCAGACGGCAAGTCATATTCCCGGCTCCAGGCCTGAAGCTGATAGGCGAAGAACGTGCAAGCCTGCGGCTTGCCGGCCAGCACGTCCTCGATACGTTGCAACAGGGTATCCACCATCTCGTGTCGCCCGGCGAGGTCGGCTGAAACCGCGAGGGCCGCGCCTATTTCCTCGATCAACCACGCCACCGTCGGCGAGATCCGATACAGGCTGTTGGCGCGCAACGCTTGTGCAGGCGTGAAACTCAACGACATGGTAATGGCCCTCCCACCCGAAAGGATTAGCTCGTCTGGGTGAGAGGTGGCCGATGGCAAAAAAGTGGCATTTATTTTTCCAGTTATTTCCACACGCCGACGGGCGTGATCGGGGATCGGCCCGCTGTTGCCCCCAATCCTGGGGCAACGCCGCCCACTCGGCACGCCTGAAAATGTCTTGCGGTAAAGGCAAGGCCCCTGCAACGCAAGGCCTTTAGCAGAATATCGGATACCTGGCATAGCTATTGCCGAACTCCTGCCAGCCCCAAGTCCATGGGCCCGTTTGCAGGAGGAAATGACTCATGCACCGACCGCTTCCCCGCGCGCTGGCTATGGCGATCTTCATCGGCCCGCTACAGGGGCCGGCACAGGCTGCCCTGAACGCTGTCGATCCAGGCGCCTACATGGCCGCCAACGGTGGTTTCCCCGCCTGGTACCAGGACAACCATGGTCGCGCCCTTGACTTGTGCCTGACCAAGGCGGTCAGCTCGCGTGTTGCGGGGGCCACTGGCGCCCCTGCGTACATGTGCACGTTACTGCCTACCCCTGGCGTGTTCGACGATACCCAACCGATCGTCTTCCCCGGCAACTTTCCGGACGAGGCGTTCTGGTTCACTGCCGACGCCGCCATCGTCGATGCCAGCCGCGGCATCGACCTCAGCTACGGCACGGCGGTCGAAGCGGCGTTTGCCTCGGGAGAGCCGCTCGCCGGTGAGCAGGTCAGCTTCGCCCGGGTGCGTATCCGGGTCGACGTACCCACCGCCGGCACCTACGTGATTACCCATCCCTATGGCGTCGAAGTGTTCGATGTGGCTGCCGGCGGACGCCGCGCGATCAACATGACCCGCGACATTGGCATCGCCGGCGCGGGCGATTTCAGCGGCGCGCTGAAAGGCGATGTGGGGCCTTTCCTGCGCAGTGTCAATGGGCCTTACAGCGAAGGCAGCGAGCGCTTCATTGGCGACCCGAACCTGGAAGAGCGGGTGACCGGCAGCCCGTTCAAGACCAATTTCGTGCGCATCGAGGGCCCGGGCGGCATCGACCTGCGCACCGAGCTGTTCGCAGTCTCGGGCAAGCTCTCCGATGTGGCCCTGCCAACCCCTTTGATGGCGCAGCGCAGCACCTACTCGCGGCATACCGAGAACGGCGACCTGCGTGCCCAGCAGGACATTTTCGTAATGGCCCCGCCGCCACCGGCCAGCGTCAGCCTGACCAGCCAGGCCCCTCAGCTCGACCTCACCGAGGCCAACGGCACCGGCGCCTGGTACGCGCAGTCGGTACTCAACCCAAGCGTGGGGACGGTGCTGACCCTGAATGCCGACAACCGCGTGGCGATCCCCAGCAGCAGCCCGACCATCGCCAACGTGCCGCTGACCGACCTGGTCACCATCATCCAGGCCCAGTACCGGTTGTCCACCGGCCAGCTGACCCTGGTGGCCAGCAGCAGCGACGAAACGACTCCGCCGGTGCTCACCGCGCGCACCGGCAACGGCACGCTGATCGGCGACCTCAGCGGCGACGGCGCCTTGAAAAGCCTGAATACAAGCCTGTCACCCATCCCGCCGGCCAAGGTGACAGTCACCAGTGCCAGCGGGGGCAGCGACACCGAAGACGTGGTGCTGGTGCCATGAACAGACAAAGGCCGAGCCTTGAAGGAGGTAGGATGAATACCTGGTCGCGCCGTGCACTGCTGGCCGCCGGTCTCTCTCTTGGCGTTACCGGCACTGCCTTTGCCGTGCTGTCCGACGTCGACCCGGGGCCTTACACCTTCGCCACCGGTGGCTACCCGATGTGGTACAAGGACAGCCTTGACCAGTCACTGGAGCTGTGCCAGTCACGTTCGACCAGCACGCGTGCTCCAGGCGCGGCAGGCGCACCGGCGTATATGTGCACCCTGTTGCCCGAACCCGGCGTCTATGACGATACCTTGCCGCTGATATTCCCGGATAACTGGCCGCCGGAGATGTTCTGGTTCCTTGCGGAAACTTCGATCCCCGCAGTGGGCAACAGTGGCTATGAGCTGGAAGTCTACGTCGCCGGGCTAGAGGCGGCTTTCGCAGCGGGAAACCCGGTGGACGGCGATCAGCAGAGCTTCGCTCGCATCCGTATCCGGGCTTCCGTGCCACGCACTGGCACCTACACCATCACCCACCCTTACGGCGTGGAGACGGTCAACGTCACTACCGCCGGCCGGCGGGCGATCAACATCACCCGTGACATAGGCATTGGTGCGCCGGGCAACTTCCGGGGCGCACTGGCTGGGGCAATCGGCCCTTGGCTGAAAGGTGTCGGCGGGCCCTATATCGAGGTCAATCCCGATACAGGCGCCAGCGAAACCTATGTTGGCGACCCCAACATCACCGAAGCGGTGACCGGCAGCCCGTTCAATACCAACTTCGTACGCATCGAAGGCCCAGCTGGCACCCTTCAGACCAGCCTTTTCGCTGTCTCTGGCAAGGTACTGGACCCACGCGCCCAGACCCCGGTGTCCCTGCAGCGTGCCACCTATTCGCGCAGTGCGAGCGGCACTCGCACCGAAGTGTTCGCCAACGCCCCCAAGGAAGCCAGCCTGTGCATGCGCAACGGCCTGGCCCTGGTCGGCAACCCACCTTCGCCGTGCCAGTTCGCCCTCACCGCCGACAACAACGGGCTGTTCTTCCACCAGCAGCCTGGCCCTGACGCGCCGCCGCCGGTGGTGGTGGTGACCGCCAGCAACAGCACCGCCGGTACCCGGCCGACAGCGCTGTCGAGCAAGCTCAGCGACGTGGTCAAGGTCAGCACCGCACGCTACGAATGGGCCAGCAAACGCCTGCTGATCGAGGCCAGCTCCAGCGATGAAGTGGCCATTCCCGACCTCATCGCCCAAGGCTATGGCCGGCTGTCCAGGTCGGGCACGCTACAAAGCCTGACCATCAACGACGTACCGCAGCCACCGGTCAGCATCACTGTCAAGTCGGCACACGGCGGCAGCGATATCGAGCCGGTGGTGGTGATAGGCAACGCTCCGGTCGAGGCGGCCAACCAGCCGCCGTTGGCACAGGCCGATAGCGGCAGCACCAGTGTCGGCATTCCGATTACCCTGAACCTGCTGCAGAACGACAGTGACCCGGACGGCAACGTACCGCTGACCATCAGCGACCTGACCCAACCCGGTGCGGGGCTGGGCAGCGTAGTGATGAACGGTACCACTGCGGTCACCTATACCCCACCCGCCGGAGCCACCCAGCCGCTGGTAGCCAGCTTCAGCTACCGCGCGGTAGACGCCAAAGGCCTGAAGTCGCTGCCGGCCACGGTCACCGTCAACGTTGCACCCAACCGGGCACCGACGACCAACCCGGAAACAGTCGCCACACTCGGCGTGCCATTGACCATCAACGTGCTGGCCAACGACACCGACCCGGAAGGCAACCTGCCCTTGGCCGTTGCCGCTGTGACCCAGCCAGCCGCCGGCCGAGGCAGCGTCAGCAGCAACGGCAGCACGGTGACCTATACCCCGCCAGCCACGGTGACCACGGCCTTCACCACGACTTTCAGCTACCAGGCACGAGACTCGCTGGGAGCGCTTTCCAATTCCGCCATCGTCACCGTCAGCGTGTCGCCACGGCCCGTCGTCGAAACCTTCACGGTCACTGAAGCCACCGTCACGGCACGCTCGAACAACCGCTACAACTGGGACCTCAGCGGCACTTCGTCGGTAACCACCGGCAATACCGTCACCGTGCGGGCGACCACCACCAGCGGGGTGCAGACCCTGGGCACCGCCACAGTGGCGTTGGGCGGGCGCTGGCGCCTGGCGGTGCGCAACAGCACCACGCTCATCCCGACTGTGACACCGACGGCGACGATCACCACCAGCCAAGGCACCACGCGCACGGTCAACGTCGTTGTGCGTTAACTGTCGGAGGTTGCGATGAAACATCTGTCGGCACCGCCGGCAGCCAGTGCGGAGTGACAACCTGGCCACTGTGAGCCAGCAGTACAGCTTTCCCCTTTGAACCGCGGTACTCCTCTCCCTGGTGCCGCGGTTCCTTTTTTTTGCAGCGTCCGGTTTTCTTTCGCCCTGTCGCGGGCAGGCCCGCGGCACTGGCACAGGCGTTGAAGACCTTGCAGACCCACAGATAGGCCAAGCCTGCCAGGCGCTTTACAATGGTCGCCATCCAACCCGATACCCGAGCACATGATCCAATCCGACCTCGACCTGTTCGGCCCTCAGGCACAACGCCTGGCCAGTCATACCGTGCTGCTGCCCGGCTTCGCCCTGGCCGAAGTAGAGCCCGTGCTCGACGCACTGCGCCCGGTACTGCGCGCGGCGCCGTTCCGGCACATGCATACCCCGGGGGGCCTGCGCATGGCGGTAGGGCTGACCAACTGCGGCACGCTGGGTTGGGTCAGCGATGAACAGGGCTACCGTTACAGCCCCTGCGACCCGCTCAGCGGCAAACCCTGGCCCGCCCTGCCCCCGGTATTGCTGACCCTGGCCACCCGGGCGGCGGCCATGGCCGGTTTCGACCACTTCGTGCCGGATGCCTGCCTGGTCAACCATTACCTGCCCGGCACCCGCCTGAGCCTGCACCAGGACCGCGACGAACTGGACTTCGGCCAACCGATCGTGTCGGTGTCCCTGGGCTTGCCGGCAATATTCCTGTTCGGCGGCCTGCAGCGAGCCGACAAGACCCGGCGCATTGCCCTGAGCCATGGCGACGTGCTGGTCTGGGGCGGCGAAGACCGCTTGCGCTTTCACGGTGTGCTACCGGTCAAACCCGGCGTACATCCGCGCCTGGGAGAACGGCGGATCAACCTGACCCTGCGCAAGGCCGGGCGCTGAAGCGGGCCTATACAAACAGGATGAACGCGCATGAAACAGGTTGAACATCTTGGCCTGGCAAGCTTCAAAGGAAAGGCCATGCCATTTCAGCCTGGAGCCCGCCATGCCCTACCTGTACTCTGCCAACCGTCTTCGCAACGGAGCAGCGCGACCATGAAAATGCCCTGCCGCGCGCCCAGTGCTTCCCTGCAGCTCGATTACGTACGCGACACCCTGTTCGGCCCGGTCGCACAAAGCATGGAATGCCAGTGCCAGATTGCCGCCCTCAACCTGCAAGGTCGCCCGGGCCTGCGCCTGCACATCTGCCCGCCGCTGCCCGACAAGGTGGAGCGCGCCCACAGCGTGGCTTTCGTCTGGGATGGACGCAGCTACCACGGTGTGGTCCGCGACCAGGGCAAGTGCGGGGATGGCGGCCTGAACCTGCTGCTGGAACTGCAGTAAAGCCGATCGACGGTGACCAACCCGGCTGAACCTGCCGGGTGCAGCATGCCTCCATACAAAAGAGCCCACGCCTGCCGGAGAATGCCATGAACAGTCCGTTGCTCAAGCTCTTCACCCACCCCGCCGACGCCTGGCTGGACATCCGCCGGGCCGAGGAAGACCACCCGCAGCAATACCTGCCGCGCCTGCTGGCCCTGGCGTTGATTCCCGCCGTGTGCCTGTTCGTCGGCACCACCACCTTCGGCTGGAGCCTTGCCGCCGAGGAGCGGGTGCGCCTGAGCATGGGCAGTGCCGCGCAACTGGCAGGCTTGCTCTATGCCACCACGGTGGGCGGGGTCATGCTGATGGGCGTGATGATTCGCTGGATGTCGCGCGGCTTCGATACCCAGCCCAGCCTCAACCAGTGCATCGGTTTCGCTGCCTACTGCGCCACGCCCTGGTTCTTCGCCGGCGTGGTCGGCCTGCTGCCGATCCGCTGGCTGGCCGTTGCGGCGCTGCTGGCGGCCTCGGCGTATGCCAGCGTGCTGCTGTATGGCGGCTTGCAAACGTTCCTGCGGCTGAAGAGAGAACAGGCCATGCTGTTCGCGACCTGCGTCTGGGGGGTAGGCCTGTTGTTGCTGGTGACCATCCTGGTGGCGATGATCCTGTTCTGGTTCAATGGCCTGATGCCGGAATATGTGCGCCCGGCCAGCCTGGGCTGACCGGAACGCGATGGGCCACTCAGGCAATCGCCTTGAGTGGCGCCGGGTGGGCGCTACGCAGCGCGTGCAGCTGACCTACCAGGTTGACCAGGTCGCGGCAACTGTTCAGGCTTTGCAACGGGACCCCGCTCAGGGTCACGCCTTCTTCGAGACTCTGACCCTGACCCAGGCGGATGGTCAGGTGGGCGCCGTCCGGGCAGCTGACTTCACAGCGGTCGGGCAGGCAGGCCTGCTCGATTATCTGCCGCATCTCCAGCATCGAAACTCCTATCAACGACATGGTACGACCCTCTCTGTGGGATGGCCTGTTGTGTGAGTACACCTTTGTCAGGCGAGGTGCCAATTGATATTGCGCATGCCGCGGCAAGTGTCCATGCGCCGGGGCAATGATGGTGCCGGAATCCTCTAGCACCTTAGTGGAAGATTGCCGGTGCGGGCCGGGTGTTCGGACGCGATGGCAAAGTTAACGACGAGCGGTCTCGTCAGGCCCCAGCGACGCCCACAGGTGCTGGGCCGCATACGCCCGCCACGGCCGCCAGGCCAGGGCGCGTTCGGCCAGTTGTGCCTGGTCCCCTTCCAGCCTGCGCAACGCCTTGACCAAGGCAACATCGCCCAGCGGAAAAGCATCCGCCGCACCTGCCTGGCGCAGCGCCAGGTAGTGCGCGGTCCATGGGCCGATGCCCTTGAGCTGGCACAGCTTGCACAGCAGCGTATCGAGGGTCTGCCCGCGCCGCAGCAAGCCGGGCTCGGCCAGCAAGGCATTGGCCAGCGTGCCCAGGGTTGCAGCACGAGCCCGCGGCATTCCGAGGTTGTCGAACTGCGCCGCCGCCAAAACCGTCAGCGTCGGAAACACGTGGCTCAAGCCCGGCACAGCCAGGCGCAGGGCTTGACCATGACGCTGCACCAGCCGGCCAGCCAGGGTCATGGCCCCGGCTACGCTGATCTGCTGGCCCAGCACGGTGCGCATCGCCTGCTCACAGGCGTCCCAGCCTTGCGGCAGACGCAAGCCTGGGCGTTGCCTGACCAGGCGGGCCATGAGCGGATCGGCGCAAAGCCCGGCGTTGATACACGCAGGGTTGGCATCAAGGTCGAAGACTCGCCTCAGCCTGGCGATCACACCAGGCAGCGCCCGCGCCGGAACGCCCTCGAGGCAGATGCGCAGGTGCTGGTGGCCCGAAGGCGTAACGTGCACCACGGCATGCTGGCCGGCAACCACCAGCGAACGGCTGTAGCTGCCTTCCACACAGGTTTCTACGCCGGGAATACAGCGCGCAGCAAGGAACGCCAGCATCGAAGGCCAGTGGTAAGGGGCACGATAGCGTAGCCACAGGGTCTCGTGGCGGGCGCGGGGCAGCGACCGGCGCAACGCATGCAACGAACTGAGCTTGGCCATGGCTGCATCATGCCAGCAAATGCGTGACCTGTACCGGCCCCTGTCGCCGCTGCAGTGTCGATCAGGTGGCCGCCGGGTCCTGCGCGGCCTGCATCTGCCCGAACCGTCCGGCATGGAAATCATCGAACGACTCGGCAATCTCCGCCTGGCTGTTCATCACGAACGGGCCATAACCGACGATCGGCTCGTCGATCGGCTCACCGCTGAGCAGCAGCACGCTGGCGCCTTCCAGCGCTTGCACGACAACATCTTCACCGGCCCGGTCAAGCAACACCAGGCTGGCCGGGCCAGCTTCGCGCTCCTGGTTGATCCGCACGTTGCCGCGCAATACCACCAGCGCCCCGTTGCGCCCGGCAGCCACCGGCAGGCGCAGCGTGGCACCGGGATTCAGACGCAAGTCCCAGACATCCATGGCGGTAAAGGTGCGCGCCGGCCCCGGATGCCCGCGATAGTCCCCCGCGATCACCCGCAGGCTACCGCCCTCCTCGTCCAACTCGACCACCGGAATGTCCTTGGCCAGCAGGGTCTGGTAGCCAGCGGCTGCTCGTTTATCCCGCGCCGGCAGGTTGACCCACAGCTGAACCATTTCCAGCATTCCGCCGCTGCGGGCAAAGCCTGGGGAATGGAACTCCTCATGGATGATGCCGTTGGCAGCGGTCATCCATTGCACATCACCGGGGCCGATCAAGCCACCCGCACCCGTGGAGTCACGGTGCTCCAGCTCGCCCTGGTAGACGATGGTCACGGTTTCGAAGCCGCGGTGTGGGTGCTGGCCGACGCCGCGCCGCGCACTGGTCGGGGTGAACGGATGAGGGCCGGCATAGTCCAGCAAGAGAAACGGGCTGATCTTGCCGGCCAGATCGTCGTAGGTGAACAGGCTACGCACCGGGAAGCCATCACCCACCCAATGGGCGTGAGGGCTGCGGTGGATACCCAGTATACTTTTCATGAGAAGGCTCCTCTCTTGGCTGAGATCACCTTACCAGCGATGCCAATCGGGCAATAGCTGGTGGAAATGGCATACATCGTCCCACCTGAAGGACAATCAGAAGAACATGGCGTGGAGTATCGGGTGCCCCGGGTATTGTGACCTCAACCAATGCTCCAGTTGCAACGAAAAGGCTTGCCCGCGCTTGCGCAACTGCCGATAAAGCGGATCCGCCATTGCCTGCTCCGGCGCCAGTCGGTCCAGATAGCGGCGGTTTTCCGCCGAGGAAATCAACTCGAGAAAGACCGCGTAGTCTTCGAACAGCGCGTCGCTATGAGGGTTGTCAGCGCCGAGCGTTGCCAGGCGCTGCAACGGGGTCAGGGCCAGCAACTGTCGAAGGCGGTCGACCTTGGCTGGCGCAGGCAGGCCATGCACTTCGGCAATGGCTACGATGCCGCCTGCAAGAAGCAGTTTCCGGGAGAACAGCAATTTGATGTTGCGTACCCCCCAGGCCTTGCCCTCGGCCCTTTTCTCCTCGAAGTTTGCCATCAGGGTCCGGTAGTAGCGAATCAGGTCGTTAAGCAGGAACCTGGCAAGGCCGTGGCCATGGTCATCAGGCACATAACGGCGCAGCAGGTCATGTTGCCACCTGTCAAAGGCGGCCTGCCCATACAGGGGGCGACCTTCGAGCAGCATCAACATGCGCCTGGTCAACGCGCTGCTGCCTTCACGCTTCCAGCCTATGTGCTCGCTCAGGTCCGCATAGCGGGCCAGCGCTTCCCGGCCGAACTTGGCCACGTCGCTCTCGCCTGGATGGCTGACAGGCCGCAGGATGTCGCCGACCTGGCGCAATATCTGGTCCAGACGCTGCACCGGCAAGCTGCTGTCATGCACGATGAAGAAGTCGATATCCGAAACCTGGGAAACTTCGCATCGACCGTAGGAGCCCACGCTGACCACAGCCAGGGGTGAGCACGCTGTCAGCGGTGCCAACGTACTATGCATGGTTTGCCTGAGCGACTCGATTGCGGCACAGGAGTAGTCGTAGCGCTTTTGCAGATAGGCGGGTGTCAGCAAGGTCTGGCTGGTCATGGACATAGGCTCGGGAAAAGCCCAAGGTTACCCACGCCGTACTGCGCAACGCTGTCTGGAAAACTATCCCGCCGGCTGCTGCAGGAACGCCCGCACGGCATCGGCGCAAGCCTCCGGATGTTCCTGCATGAAGCAGTGCCCACCGGCAACCTGCCTGCTGGTTACCCAAGCATTGAGCGCTGCCAGGCGGCTGACCGAATGGGGCACGAAGGGATACGTATGCTCACCATACAAGACCTGTGTGGGTGTGCGGATCGCCGCCAGGCTGGCCCAAAGACGCCGGGGGAACGAACTGAATATCTCCACTTTGCGGCTGGGCCGGCACTTCAGCACCACCGACTCGCCGCAATCACCAATGGCATGCTCGACATACGCTTGCAGCGCTGCATCAGTCCACCCCTTGAAGATGCCGCGGCCCTGCAGCGAAGCCAGCGCTGTCTCTCGATCGGGCCAGTGGCTGCGGCGGCTGGCAACCTTGCGTGCGAGGCCGTGGCGCCGGTGCAGGCCAAGCAATGCAGCCGCGCCCATTACCCCGAGCATGCGCCGGCTGAACAACACCGGATCAAGCAGCACGGCACGGCTGAACAGTTGCGGTTCACTGGCCAGGATCAAGCCGGTGAGCACGCCCCCGAAGCTGTGTCCCACGGCAAACCGCGGTACCTCGCCATACTCGCCGCGCCCGGCGGTGAAGGCTTCCAGCGCCAGCGCGGCGGTACGATTCCAGCCGCGAAATGCCCCACCATGGTCGCTGTCGCCATGGCCCTGGACATCGCTGAGCCACAGGTCGAAATGTTCACCCAGACGCATCAGCAAGGGCTGGTAGGTCAGGCAGCAAAAGCCGTTGCCGTGCAAGAAATGCAGCAGCGGCCGGCCACTGGCCGGGGTTCGCCAGCCACGCAGGGTGAAGCCTTCAGCGCATTCATGTGACCAGGGAATCAGCTGCATCGGTTTGGCGTACTCGCGGGCTCAGGAAAACGCCGATTCAACAAACAGCAGCGGGTACAGCGAAATCACCAGCAGCAAGGCCATCAGGACATTGAGCATCAGCCAGCGCGGGTTCTGCAACAGGTTGCGCAGGGCGCTGCCGAACATCACCCACACGCCGACGCTGGGCAGGTTGACCAGGGCGAACAAGGCGGCAATCACGATCACGTTGGCCACATAGCCTTGCGCCGGCGTGTAGGTGGTGATGGCCCCCACTGCCATCACCCAGGCCTTGGGGTTGACCCACTGGAACGCCGCAGCCCCCCAGAAGCCCAGCGGTTTGCGGGCGGCGGACGAGGCCGTGCCGACCGGCCCGGAGGTGGCGATCTTCCAGGCCAGGTACAGCAGGTAGGCCGCGCCGCTGTAGCGCAGTACCGTGTACAGCGCCGGCCAGGCCTTGAACACCTCGCCCAGGCCCAGGCCTACGGCCAGCACCATCACCATGAAACCGACGCTGATGCCCATGGCATGGGGAATCGAGCGGCGCACACCGAAGTTCACCCCCGAAGCCAGCAGCATGGTGTTGTTGGGCCCCGGGGTGATCGAGGACACGAAGGCGAACAGCACGAAGGCAGTCAGCAGGTCGGCAGAGGCAAGCATGGCGGGCATTCCATTTTCTTCATGGGTGCTGTCACACTAACGGAGTCGCCCTTCCGGCGACTGGTACAGTTTCAGAAAAATAAGTAGATACACATTACTGTACCGACAATAAGCGCCAAGGAAGCCCTCGCCATGACCATCACCATTCGCCCTGCCGTCCCCACCGATGCCGCGCAGATCCTGGCCTTCATCACCGAGCTGGCCGAGTATGAACGCGCTCGCCACGAGGTGGTTGCCAGCATTGCCGATATCGAGCACAGCCTGTTCGGCGCGGGCAGCACAGTGCACAGCCTGATCTGCGAGCGTGACGGCCGGGCCATCGGTTTTGCCGTGTATTTCTACAGCTACTCGACCTGGCTCGGGCGCAACGGCATCTACCTCGAAGATCTGTACGTGACCCCGGAGCAGCGCGGCGACGGCGCCGGCCGGCAATTGCTGCGGCACATTGCCCGCGAAGCGGTGGCCAACCAGTGCGGACGGCTCGAATGGAGCGTGCTGGACTGGAACGAGCCGGCGATAGGCTTCTACCAGTCGCTGGGGGCCGAAGCACAGGACGAGTGGGTGCGCTACCGGCTGGATGGCGACAAGCTGGCCGCCTTCGCGCGCGGTTGATCCAGCGCTTCGCACATTGACGCCACGCCCAACCCATGCTCTTCTTACACCTCGCGTTCAGGTGCCCCCTTGGGGTGAAACGGGAAACCGGTGCGTCGCAGGCCCTCGAGCAGGGCCGGACAAAGCCGGTGCTGCCCCCGCAACGGTAAGCGAGCGAAGCGTCAATACCACTGTGCCCGTAAGCGGCATGGGAAGGTGATGCTTTCCAGGAGCCCGGCTCCTCCTCGCAAGCCCGGAGACCGGCCTGGCGTCCATGAACACCCCGCGGTGGGCGGGCGCTGTTGCATCCCCCTGGGCAGTCACGTCCGGGGCTGCCGCGCTTGCCCGTCGCCCCAAAAAGCAGAGGAACGCGTCATGCCCGTCACCAGTGCCAAGCCACACAGCATTACCACCCCGATTACCCTCAGCCAGCGTGTCGCCATCGCCGTCGGCGCCGGCCTGTTGGGCCTGTGCCTGGTGTACTTCGCAGGTTTCTCCCACATCGAGGCCGTGCACAACGCGGCCCACGACACCCGCCACAGCGCCGCCTTCCCCTGCCACTGAGTACGCCTGATGATCATGCGCATTGCCCGCACTGCGGGTTTCAGTGGGCTGCTTGCGGCCTTGTTGCTGACCCTGTTGCAAAGCTTCTGGGTCGCCCCGCTGATTCTCGAGGCGGAAACCTACGAGTCGGCGGTACCAGCGGCTCACCACGAGCATGGCAGCGAGGTGCCAGCCCATGAGCACGACGCCGAAGCCTGGTCACCGGAAGACGGCTGGCAACGGGTACTGTCGACCACCGGCGGCAACCTGGTGGTCGCGGTCGGCTTCGCCCTGATCCTCGCCGCCCTGTACAGCCTGCGCGAACCGCGGCGTATCGGCACCGGTGCACTGTGGGGCCTGGCCGGCTTCGCCGTGTTCTGCCTGGCCCCTACCCTGGGCCTGCCACCGGAACTGCCAGGTACCGCTGCCGCCGATCTGGGGCAACGTCAGGCCTGGTGGGTCGGCACGGCGAGCGCTACCGCCGCGGGCCTGGCCTTGCTGGTATTCGCCCGCCACTGGCTGCTGAAAGTGCTGGGAACCGCGCTGCTGGTGATCCCGCATGTGCTTGGCGCGCCACAACCCGAGGTACATGCAAGCCTCGCCCCCGAAGCGCTGGCAACCCAGTTCAAGCTGGCCTCCTGGCTGACCAATGCCGCCTTCTGGCTGGCCCTGGGCATGCTCAGCGCCTGGCTGTTCCGCCGCGCCCAGGCCTGATGCAGGCTTTTTTCGCCGGCTTCGGCTGCCGCCGGGGGTGCCCGGCGGATGCCCTGGAAGCGCTGCTGCGCCAGGCTTTGAACAACCAGGGCCTGGCGCTCGCCGACCTGCATGGCATCGCCAGTGTCAGCCTCAAGGCCGGCGAGCCCGGCCTGCAACAGCTGGCCGAACGCCTTGCGGTGCCGCTGGTGCTGTATCCTACCCGGCAACTGCAAGCCTACGAGGCGCTGCTCAGCCACCGCTCTGCCGCCGCCCATGCCCACAGCGGCTGCTGGGGCGTCGCAGAAAGCGCAGCACTGGCGCTGGCCAGCGAGCGCCTGGGCACCGCCAGGTTGCTGCTGAGCCGCCAGGTACTGGGGCCGGCCACCCTCGCCCTGGCCTGTTGAACGTTCCACCGCAACTTCCTGCAAGGACTATCATGACGGTCTATTTCATCGGCGCCGGGCCCGGCGACCCGGAACTGATCACGATCAAGGGGCAACGGCTGATCCGCCAGTGCCAGGTGATCATTTATGCCGGCTCGCTGGTGCCTGCTGCGGTGCTCGAAGGCCATCAGGCCGAAACCGTGATAAACAGCGCCGAGCTGCACCTGGAACAGATCATCGCAGCCATGCGCAATGCGCACGAGCAAGGCCATGACGTCGCCCGGGTACACAGTGGCGACCCCAGCCTGTACGGTGCCATCGGCGAGCAGATCCGCCACCTGCAGGCACTGGGCATCGACTACCAGATCGTTCCCGGCGTCACTGCTACAGCGGCCAGCGCCGCCCTGCTCGGCTGCGAACTGACCCTGCCGCAGGTCGCGCAAACGGTGATCCTGACCCGCTATGGCGACAGCTCGCCAATGCCGCCTGGCGAGCAACTGGGCGACCTCGCGCGGCATGGCAGCACCCTGGCGATTCACCTGGGGGTCAAGCACCTTTCGCGCATTGTCGATGAGTTGCTGCCGCACTACGGCGCGCAGTGCCCGGTGGCGGTGGTCCATCGCGCCACCTGGCCAGACCAGGACTGGGTCCGCGGCACCCTGGGCAATATCGTCGGACGCGTGGCAGCAAAAGGCTTTCGGCGCACCGCGCTGATCCTGGTCGGCCATGTGCTGGGCGACACACCCTTTGCCGAGTCGGCCTTGTACCGCGCCGGGCACGCCCACCTTTACCGCCCTGGCGGCTGAGCATTGCCAGGCGCGTCGCAGGCGTAGCAGACTCCGTGTTCCCACCTGCGAACAGGAGTCATGCAATGCTGGAGCTACGCCCCAACTGTGAATGCTGCGATACCGACCTGCCGGGCGACAGCAGCGACGCGCTGATCTGCTCGTTCGAATGCACGTTCTGTCGCGCCTGCGCTGAAACCCGCTTCCAGGGCCGTTGCCCGAACTGCTCCGGCCAGCTGGTGGCCCGCCCGACACGGGTCGGCCAGGCCCTGGCCAATAATCCCGCCGCTACCCAGCGCGTGAACAAGGCGCATTCCGCCTGTGCCAGCACGGCCTGAAAACCGGCATCGCCGCTTTTTCTCAGGGCGATGCCCCTCCCTTGTAGGACTTTTCAACAACAAGCGCGGGGACTTTCAACACTTCTATACTCGGCATTACCAAACGTTCGGAATGGTCGTATCGTGCAGCGCGTCCGATAACCCCATTTGTTGACGTATTCCTGAGTGATCCAGGAAGCGGACCACATCTTCACAGGAGTTTTCCTCATGACAACCGTGCTGATCGTTGACGACCATCCCATCGTCCGGCTGTCGTTGCGCCTTCTACTCGAGCGCGAGCGCTTCCATGTCGTCGGCGAGGTCGGCAATGGCAGCGAGGTGGCGCAGGTGGCCCGCGAACTGCGCCCGGATGTAGTCATTCTCGATATCGGCCTGCCTGGCCTGGACGGCATGGAAGTGATCAAGCGCCTGCAATGCCTGGAGCCGGTGCCCAAGATCATGGTGCTGACCGGGCAGGCCACCGACCTGTACGTGCGCCGCTGCCTGGACGCCGGGATCGGTGCGTTCGTTACCAAGGAAGAAGACCATGAAGCCCTGCTGTTTGCCCTCAAGGCCTTGGTCAAGGGCTACTCGACCTTTCCGCAGATGTCGGTCAACAGCAACTCCCTGGAAAGCGAGCCCGTGCGCCTGGCCAGCCTCTCCAACCGGGAAATGGAAGTGCTGCGGCGCCTGGCACGCGGCGAAAACAACAAGAACATCGGCACCTGCATGAACCTCAGCGCCAAGACCATCAGCACCTACCGGGGCCGCATCATGGAGAAGCTCAAGACCGAATCCCTGGTGGAAATGGTCGACCTGGCCAAGCGCAACAGCGTCTATTGAGCGCGCGACTGCCATGAAGCGCCTGCTGGCAAGCGCCCTTCTGGCCATCGGCCTGGTCAGCTCCGGCGCGCTGCTGGCCAACAGCGAACCCCGCCAGTTGCTCGCCCGCTCGGTCAGCGCTGCCGCGCCTCTGGCACTGTCCAGCGAGGACCGGCAATGGCTGCAGCAACGCCAGCGCCTGGTGCTGGGCAGTTCACGGCCCGACTACCCACCGCTGGAAATCAACGTCAGCCAGCGTGACTATGAGGGCCTCAGCGCCGACTACGCAGGGATCATTGCCGAGCAACTAGGTATCGACATCGAAGTGCGCCGTTTCGACAGCCGCCATGAAGCCATCGCTGCGCTTCGGGACGGCCGGATCGACCTGCTGGGCAGTTCCAACGCGTTCGAGGCGGCCGACGCCCAGCTCAGCCTGAGCGCGCGCTATGCCGATGACCTGCCGGTCATCGTTACCCGCGAGCGGGCGAGCCTGAAGAACACCTCCGATCTCGCCGGCCTGCGCCTGGCCATGGTCGACCATTACCTGCCCGCCAGCAGCGTCCGGGCCCTGTACCCGAAAGCGCAACTGAGCCTGTATCGCTCGACCCTCGCCGGGCTGGCCGCCGTCGAGCTGGGTGAGGCCGACGCCTACCTGGGCGATGCCATCAGTACCGATTTCACGATTGGCAAGATTTACCAGGGCACCTTGAAGATCGACCACTTCTGCCCTGTCGCCCCCGGGGCGTTTGCCTTTGCCCTGGCCAATGACAACCCACGCCTGCGCCGGCTGGTCGACGCGGCGCTGGCGCGCATCAGCGATAGCGAACGCCTGAACATCCTGCGCCGCTGGAGCAGCGGTAACACCAGCCTGCTGTTGCAGCGCCATCTCGCCGCACTGAGCGATGCAGAAGAGGCCTGGATCGCGGCCAACCCCGACGTCAGCGTACTGGTCAACACGTCGCTGGCACCGTTGACGTTCAACGACACCCAGCATCGCCCCAGCGGCATCACCCTCGATCTGCTCAAGCAGATATCGCTGCGCACGGGGTTGCGTTTCAAGCCGGTCGAAAGCCCTTCGGCCCACACCATGATCGAGCAGCTGGTCCGCGGTGACGCGCAGATGATCGGTGCCCTGGGCTATGGCGCAGACCGTTCGAAACAGCTGCGCTATACCCGTCCCTACCTGGTCAGCCCACGGGTACTGGTGTCCCGCAGCGACACCCCGCTGCCGGTGGCCAGCGCGCTGCAAGACCAGCGTATTGCCCTGATACGCGGTTCTCCGCAACTGGCCCTGTTGCAGCGACGCTACCCGCAGGCCAAGGTGGTCGAGGTGGACAACCCGCTCGGCCTGATGGAGGCCGTGGCCAACGGTAACGCCGACGTCGCCCTGAGCAGCCACATCAATGCAACCTACTACATCAACCATGTATTCAAGGACCGGTTGCGTATCGCCAGCGTGCTCGATGACGACCCAGCCGTCGCTGCCTTTGCCGTGGCCGCAGACCAGCCTCAACTGCAGGCGATCCTCGACAAGGCGCTGCTCAGTATTCCCCCGGAAGAGCTGGACCAGCTGATCAACCGCTGGCGCACCAGCACCCTGGTCAGCGACAGCCCCTGGCGCGACTACCGCACCCTGGCCCTGCAGGTCCTGGTGCTATCGGCCTTGCTGCTGGCCGGGGTGGTGTTCTGGAACAGCTACCTGCGCAAGCTCATCAACCAGCGCACCGAGGCCCAGCATGCGCTGCAAGCGCAGCTGGCCCTGAGCCGGGGCCTGCTGGAGCAACTGCGCCAGGCCAAGGACGACGCCGAGCAGGCCAGCCAGACCAAAAGCACCTTCCTGGCCACCATGAGCCATGAAATCCGCACCCCGATGAATGCCGTGATCGGCCTGCTGGAGATGGCCTTGGAAGACAGCCGCGGCGGCCGATGCGACGCCCAGACCCTGCAGACTGCCCATGATTCAGCCATCGGCCTGCTTGAACTGATTGGCGATATCCTGGACATTTCGCGTATCGAGTCCGGGCACATCACCCTGCAGCCGGTGCCCACCAACCTGGTCGAGCTGGTACGTGCCAGCGTACGGGTGTTCGAAGGCAATGCACGGGCCAAAGGCCTGCACCTGCACAGCGAACTGCCTGCTGCACCGGTCTGGGTCCTGGCTGATCCGCTGCGGCTCAAGCAGGTCCTGTCGAACCTGATCAGCAACGCCATCAAATTCACCGACCGTGGCGAAGTGCAGGCCAGCCTGCAGTTTTCGGCGCACGACACCGAGCGCCTGGCGGTGGTACTGAGCGTGCGCGACACCGGCATCGGTATCAGCCCTGCCGACCAGGCCCGGCTGTTCAATGCATTCGTCCAGGCCGACGGCCCACGGGCCCGCCAGGGTGCGGGTCTGGGCCTGGTCATCAGCCGCACCCTGGCCGAGTTGATGGGCGGCACCTTGAGCCTGCAAAGCGTAGAGGGCGTGGGCACCAAGGTGCAGATCAACCTGCAACTTCCCGCCTGCGCGGCACCGGCGCAGACCGAACAGCACGCCCCGGCCATGGAGAGCGACAGCGGCCCGCTTAACATCCTGGTCGTCGACGACTACCCCGCCAACCTGCTGTTGCTGGAGCGCCAGCTGCATACCCTGGGCCACCGCGTGACCCTGGCCGAGAACGGCGCAACCGCTTTGACACACTGGCAGACAGAACACTTCGACCTGGTGATAACCGATTGCAGCATGCCGGTCATGGATGGCCATGAGTTGACCCGTCGTATCCGCAGCCTCGAAGGCGAGCGCGGCCTGCCGCCATGCCGCATTCTCGGGGTGACCGCCAACGCCCAGGCCGAGGAGCGTGCCCGCTGCCTGGCCAGCGGCATGGACGAATGCCTGTTCAAGCCGATCGGCCTGCGTACGCTCAAGACCCATCTGCCCCAGGCCCAGCAGCCGCAGCCGCAGCCGCAGCAACCACCACCAGCGCAACCCGGCAGCGGGCTCAACCTCGGCGAACTGCGTCACCTGACCCAGGGCGATGAACAACTGACGCGGCATCTGCTGGAGCAACTGCTGCAAAGCGTCAGCGACGACCTGGCGGCATTGCGCGCACTGGCCGCAGACGCCCCCGCCGAGGCGTTGCGCGCCCTGGCTCACCGGATCAAGGGCGGCGCGAAGATGCTCAAGGTGCGGACGCTGGTCAAGGCCTGCGAAGCGATCGAACAGGCCCACGACCAGGGCCGCCCGACAGCGCAACTGCGCATGCAGCTGCAGGACAGCCTGCAGGACCTGCTGGTCGAGCTGGGCGATGCACTCAGTGCAATTGCAGCGTCGAACTGATCTGGCTGATGGCATCCACCACGTGCCGTGAGCCCTGCTGGATTTCCATGATCACCGTGCCCGCCTCGTTGGCCAGCGCCACACCATGACCGGTGCGGTTCAGGCTCGACTGCATGCTGGCAACTGCCAGCAGCGACAGGTCGTGGTTCTGGCGCACCACATCGACAATTTCCAGGGTCGCCTTGCTGGTCCGCGCCGCCAGGCTGCGTACCTCGTCGGCGACCACGGCAAAACCACGCCCATGCTCGCCGGCACGGGCCGCCTCGATGGCCGCATTCAAGGCCAGCAGGTTGGTCTGGTCGGCGATCCCGCGTATGGTCAGCACGATCTGGCCGATCACATCCGACTGTTTGCTCACCGCATCGATACTGCGTGCGGCGTCGTTCAACTCATGGGAAATCTGCTCGATCACCTGCACAGCCTGCTGTACCACCTGCGTGCCCTTGCGCGCGCAGGCATCGGTTTGCACCGAGCTGGCGTGGGCGGCATCGGCAGCGCTTTGCTGGGTGCTGACCTGGCGAGTAATGTCGCTGGCGAACTTGACGACCTTGTACAAGCGGCCCTTGCTGTCGAAGATCGGGTTGTAGGAAGCTTCCAGATAGACCGTCCGCCCGTGCTTGTCGACGCGCTCGAAACGGTGCGAATGGTACTCGCCGCGGTTGAGCGACGCCCAGAACTCGCGGTAGCCGGCCGACTCGCGCTCATGCGCCAGGCAGAACAGCCCGTGGTGACGACCGACCACTTCCTCCAGGCGATAGCCCATGGTGTCGAGGAAGTTCTGGTTGGCCTTGATCACCCGCCCTTGCGGGGTGAACTCGATCACTGCCATCGAGCGGCTGATGGCCTTTAGCAGGCTCTCGCTCTCGTGCTCCTGAACCACCCGCTGGCTGATATCGGACGCCACCTTGATCACGCTGCTGACCTGCTGCTGCTCATCCAGTACCGGCATGTAGCTGGCCTCCAGCCAGACTTCACGGCCGGCCTTGTCGACACGCTCGAACGTACCGCTGATGGCCTTGCCCTGCGCCAGTTCACGCCACAATTGCTGGTATTCGGCGCTTTTCGCATAGACAGGGTCGCAGAATAGCCGGTGATGCTTGCCGCGCAATTCGTCGGCGCTGTAGCCCATGGCCTGGCAGAAGCGCTCGTTGGCATCGAGGATGGTGCCGTCGGGAGCGAACTCGATCATCGCCATCGAACGGCTTATCGCCGCCAGCTTGGCCTGCAAACCGGCCAGCGCCTGATGGCTGCGCTGAATCTCGACCAGATCGGCTTTGCGATGGAAATCGAACATGACCCCGGACTCCTGTATGCGCGGTGTCCTGAGCATAGATCGCCGCCAGCGCCATGCAAGCACAGTGCTACCACTGCAGAAAACGCTACGGGTTCATCAGCCAATGCTGTTGTTCTGCAGCTTTGCAGGTCAGGAGCTTTCCCGCACCATCAACTCGAAGCCAAGGTCCTGCTGGGCGTTCGCTACCCGCTTGCCGTCGAGCAACGCCAGCAGCGCCTGCGCTGCCCCACGCCCGACGGCGGCCCTGGGCGTGCGGATCGACGTCAGCCGCGGCACCATGTGCGCCGACGCCGGCAAGTCGTTGAAACCGACCATGGCTACTTGCCGCGGCACCTCGACACCTTGGCGCAAGGCCTGCAGGACCGCGCCCTGGGCCAGGTCGTCGTTGCAGAAAAAAATGCCGTCGACGTCCGGCGCCTGCTGCAGCAGCTGGCTGAATAGCGCGCTGCCCAAGGCAATGGACGAAGGTTCCGGCGCCAGCACCTCCAGCTCGGCTGCCTGCAGGCCGGCCTCGGCCAGCGCCTGGCGGAAGCCTTCGGCGCGCTGCATCACCCGCGGGTCGAGCTGCGCAGCAATGAACGCCAGGCGCTTGCGCCCGCGCTCGATCAGGTGGCGTGCCGCAGCGCGCCCGGCCTGCTGCTGGGAAAAACCGACCGACAATGCCCCGGCGTCGCCGTTGAGTTCCATCATGTGCACACAGGGCACGCCACTGGCTGCCAGCATCTGTCGCGATGCCTCGCTGCGTTCGAAGCCGGTCAACAGCATGCCGCAGGGCTGGTAGGCCAGGTAGTTGCGGATCAGGTTCTCTTCCTCGGCGAGGTCGTAGTGGTAGTTGCCGATCAGCACCTCCAGCCCACGCGGGCGCATGACATCGTGGATCGCCTCCAGGGTGTCGATGAACAGCTGGTTGGACAGCGACGGAATCAATACCACCACCGACTGGCTGCGCGCCGAGGCCAGGGCCCGGGCCGCCGGGTTTGCCACATAGCCCAGGCTCGCTGCTGCGGCAACGACCTTTTCGACCAGTGCCGGGGCAACGGTGCTGACACCACGCAAGGCGCGCGATGCGGTGATCGGGGAAACCCCGGAATGCCTGGCAACTTCAGCCAGGGTAGGACGACCTGTGGTGCGCGAGCCGGTGCGGGACATGGATGTTGTAATTTTACTACTTGCAAGGAAGGGGAACGGCCACTAAGGTAGCGCTGTCTCAGGACGCAGGCAATGTAATCTTTGGTCGCAGCCACCACCGGCTCGCCGCCGAGCGTCCATACTGCGTATGACAAGATCAATAACACCGGGGAGGTGACTGTTCGTCGACGACGAGACAGCGCTATCTCACCCGCAGGAGGTACTGATGAATTCTCCCCTGTCTGCCATCGTGGTGATGGGCGTGGCCGGTTGCGGCAAAAGCTGCATCGGCGCTGCCATCGCCGCCCGAAGCGGTGGCCGCCTGATCGAAGGCGACGCGTTCCACCCTGCCGAGAACATCCGCAAGATGAGCGCTGGCATCCCCCTGGACGACAGCGACCGCGCCGGCTGGCTGGTGCGCCTCGGCCAGGAACTGCAGGCAACCACCCAGGCCGGGGAGCGCCCGATCCTCACCTGTTCGGCACTAAAGCGCCGCTACCGTGAAACCCTGCGCGAGGCCATGCCCGGGCTGGTGTTCGTGTTCCTCGAACTGTCGCCCGCCGAGGCCGAAAAACGCGTGCTGGCCCGTCCCGGGCATTTCATGCCGGCGAGCCTCATCGACAGCCAGTTCGCTGCGCTGGAATCGCCGCGTGGCGAACCCCTGACCCTGGCACTGGATGCTACCCAACCCGTCGATGCGCTTGCCGAAGCGGTAGACAGCTGGCTAAAGCAGCGTGGTGAGCGGAGCCTGGCCCAAACCGCCTGACCCGGCGGCTTCATCGGCCTGGTAAAGACAGCGCTACCCGACCCGTACCTGCGGGCAAAGTTTCAAAAATCTACGCCAAAACAACGATAAGACCGAGGCCTTCAAACCATGTTCGGACTGGCTACTGATACCTTCCTGCTGCTCGACGCGCTGGTTACCATCGTCGGGCTGATCCTGTTGATCACCCACTTCAAGGTCCACCCCTTCGTCGCCCTGACCCTCGCGGCAGGCTTCCTTGGCCTGACCTCCGGCATGCCGGTGGCCAAGGTAATGAAATCGTTCCAGGACGGCTTCGGTGGCGTACTGGGCTTCGTCGGCATCGTGCTCGCCCTGGGCACCATGCTCGGCAAGCTGATGGCCGACTCCGGTGGCGCCGACCAGATCGCACAAACGCTGATTCGCGCCTTCGGCAAGAAGAACGTGCACTGGGCAATGATGTTCGCCGCCTTCCTGGTGGGTATACCGCTGTTCTTCGAGATCGGCTTCGTGCTGCTGATACCGCTGGTGTTCATCGTCGCCCGGCGCTCCGGCGTTTCGTTGATCAAGATCGGCATTCCGCTGCTGGCCGGGCTGTCGGTGGTGCACGGCCTGGTCCCGCCGCACCCGGGCCCGCTGCTGGCCATCGGCATCTTCCATGCCGACATCGGCAAGACCATCTTCTATGGCCTGATCGTGGCCCTGCCGACCGCCATCATCGCCGGTCCGCTGTTCGGTAATTTCATCTCCCGCTACATCCCCGGCAGCCCCTCGCAGGAGCTGATGGACCAGATCGCCAAGGAGTCCGACCAGGGCAACCTGCCGAGCTTCACCATCACCCTGGTCACCGTGCTGCTGCCGGTGGTACTGATGCTGCTGAAGACCTTCGCCGACGTGGTGCTGCCCGCCGAGCACATCGTGCGCCAGTGGATGGACCTGATCGGCCACCCCATCACCGCACTGCTCGCGGCCCTGCTGCTGGCCTTCTACACCTTCGGCGCGGCCCGTGGCTTCAACCGCCAGCAGATCATGAAGATGCTCGACCAGAGCCTGGCACCGACCGCCGCGATCGTGCTAATCGTCGGCGCCGGCGGTGGCTTCAAGCAGATGCTGGTGGACACTGGCGTGGGTAATGTGATCGGGCAGATGGCAGTGCAGGCCGAGATCTCGCCGATTCTGCTGGCCTGGCTGGTGGCCGCGGTGATCCGCATCGCCACCGGTTCCGCCACGGTCGCCACCATCACGGGCGCGGGCATCGTCGCGCCGGTGATCGATCTGGTACCGGGGGTGAACCGTGAGTTGCTGGTGCTGGCCACCGGTGCCGGCTCGCTGATCCTGTCACATGTCAACGACGCCGGTTTCTGGCTGGTGAAGCAGTACTTCAACATGACCGTGGCGGAAACCTTCAAGACCTGGAGCATGATGGAGACCATCCTGTCGATCGTCGGCATCGTCTTCATCCTGTTGCTGTCACTGGTGGTGTGACCGTTGATCGGGGTGATGGCACCCTGCAGCGCCGGGTAGGGCCGAAAGGAAGTACCAGCCCTACCCGAAGCCAAGGAGCCTGCCATGCCCCGTTCAAGTATCCTGCTGATCACCCTCTTCGCAGCGCCGCTGGCCTTCGCAGCCGGCACGGGCCCCACCTACCCCGACGACCCGCACAACCCGGCGCCCAAGCCAGGCGTGGACAGCACCCTCAACCCGATCGAGCAGCCCATGCCACGCGATACCGACCCGCGGATCAAGGGCAACGACCCCGACAGCCCGCCGGCCAAGCAGGATGACAACCGGGACTTGCCGGGAATGGATGGCAGCGGCTCGGAAGGAACCGGGCGGCAGGGTGGCGCCGATAACCAACGTTGAGCCACAGCCGGAAGCTGCCACCTACCCAGTGGCAGCGCATCACCACTGGCGCTTGTCCGGCCTGGTCAGCCCCAGCTTCTCGATGCGGTAGCGCAGCATGTCCCGCGACAGGCCGAGCATGCGCGCAGACTTGGTCACGTTCCAGTCCGTGCGGTCCAGGGTCCTGCACACAAGATCGCGCTCCATGTCCGGCAGGCTGGTCCCTGGCTCAGGCTCATGCCGGGGGATGTCGAACATCGCAGGTGCCGGCTGCTGCACCATTGGCTCGTCAATCAGGGTCAGGCACAGGTTCAGCTGGTGCGCCTGCACCACGTCGTTCGGAGCCAGCAGCACGGTCTGCTCCAGCATGTTGCGCAGTTCACGTACGTTGCCCGGCCAGCTGTAGCCGAGCATCAGGTTTTCCGCTTCAGCGGAAAAGCGCAGGTTCGGCTTGCCATAACGCCTGCCGTGGTGGGCCAGGAAATGCCTCGCCAGCAGCAGCACATCCTGGCCACGGGCATACAGGCGCGGCACTTTCAGGGCGATGATGCGCAGGCGGAAGAACAGGTCGCGGCGGAACTTGCCCTGCTGCACCATCTGTTCCAGGTTGCAGTTGGTGGCGCTGATCACCCGCAGGTCAACCTTGCGCTCCTTCACCGCACCGATGCGGCGGATGCTGCGGTCCTCCAGCAGTTTGAGCAGCTTGGCCTGCAGGGTCAGGTCCATCTCGCCAATCTCGTCGAGGAACAGGGTGCCGCCATCGGCCGCCTCTACCAGGCCCACCCGGCGCTCCTTGGCATCGGTAAACGCACCCTTCTCGTGGCCGAACAGCTCCGCTTCCAGCAGGTTGGCCGGGATCGAGGCGCAGTTGAACTCGATGAACGGCCCTTTGCTGCGTGAACCGTCGAAATGCAGGGCACGCGCCACCAGTTCCTTGCCGGTACCGGTCTCGCCTTCGATCAGCACCGGCGGCAAGTCGTTGCTGGTCATGCGCCGCTCGGCCTCCAGCAGCTGGCGCAAGGTGTGCTTGAGGGTAAGCATGCTCGGCGATTCGCCGATCAACGCCTGCAAGCCGGACTTCTGCGCCTCGCGCTCCTGGTAGAACGACAACGTGCGCTCCATGCGTTCGGTGGCCAGGGCCTTGTCCAGGGTCAGCTTGAGCTCCGCCAGTACCACCGGCTTGGTCAGGTAATGGAAAGCCCCCTCCTTCATGGCCTGTACCGCATCTTCGACATTGCCGTAACCGGTCATCATGATCACTTTCAGGTCCGGCACCTGTGCCACCAGGGTGCGCAGCAGGTCGTGCCCGCTCATGCCCGGCAGCGAGTTGTCGGTCAGCACTGCATCGGGTCGGGCCCGCTGGATGTGCTCCAGCGCCAGTTCCGCGCTGTCGCACAGGGTGACCTCGAAGCCTTTGAGGCCGAGGTAGGTACGTATGTTGTCGGCGAGGACTTCATCATCCTCGACTACCAGGATGCTGTGCTCCATGGGCCCCTCCCGCTGCAATGTTGAATGTGAGACTGACGCGGGTTCCTTCCTGTTCACGGCTGCTCAGGCTGACCGAACCGCCAAAACGCTCCATGATGCGCTTGACCAAGGCCAGGCCGACGCCAAGGCCGCCCTGCTTGGTGGTGTAGAACGGCTTGAACACCATGCGCTCCTGCTGCTGGCTCATGCCCTTGCCGGTGTCGACCAGGACCAACTCGGCACGCTGGCCATCCTGCACACTGACCTGGGCACACAGCTGGCCGCCGTCAGGCATGGCTTCCAGGGCATTGGAAAACAGCGTGTTGAGAATCTGCGTGAGCTGCAGCGGCTGGCTGTTCACCCACTGCAAAGCGGGGCCTTCGTAGCGGAAGCGTATGCCGTTGCGTTCGATCTGCTGGGCGAAAGCCAGCCGGGTATCCTCGATGGCCGCCACCAGGTCCACGGCTTCGGCCTCGTCACTGGCGGGGCGCAGCGACACCAGAAAATCGCGTACCCAGCGCGACATGCGGTCGACCTGGCTGATGATGTCGGCGATGTTCTTTTGTGCCGCAGGGGCGGCGATTTCCTGGGCCAGTTCGGCGCTGGAGCGGATGTTCGCCAGCGGGTTGCGCAGGCTGTGCGCCACCGCAGATGACATCTCGCCCAGGGCGACATAGGTTTCATTGGCCACCAGTCGGTCCTGCTGCAGGTGCAGCAGCTGCGCGGCACGCCGCACGATCCAGAACAGGCCGAAGTAGATCAGCGCCCCGCCCACCAGGGTCGAGGCCCAGATCAACACGTAGCCGCGCTGGATGCGCCGGGCCAGGTCCTGCGGCTCCTTGTAGATTTCAACCATGGCCAGCACCTGTTCGCCTTGGCTGTCGAACAGCGGAATGTAGTTTTCAATGAACAGCGAACGCGGTTCACGCTGGAACTTCTGCTCTTCGCGGTCATCGTTGGCCTGGTGGTAGCTGGCCGAGGCTGCCTTGCGCGAGTGGAAAGCGCGGTCGAGGTCGCCATCGGCCTCGATGCGCTCGCCGATCAGCGCCGGGTTGGTCGACCAGATGATGGTGCGATCGCGGGCATAGACGTTGGCCAGCAATATGTCCGGCAGGTGCGCGACATGGTCGAGGAATTCCACCCGGGTCGATTCGGCAAGCGCCGGGCTGAACTGCAAGTGCTGCTGGTCCAGGCGCGGATCGAGCAGCTCGCCCATGGTGCTGCCCGGCGGTAATTGCGAATGGCGCACCTCGGCCTGAGCGATGGCCTGGATGAACTGGGCGGTCAGCATGGCGTCGCGCTCGACACTGTCGCGCACCACGAAACGTGTTGACACATAACCCAGCCCGCCCGCCACGGCGGCAATGATCAGCAGGCTGATCAGCGAGAACCAGCGCAGCAGGTTGAACTCGAGCAATGGCATGGCCAGACCGCGAGCAGTCGTGTTGGCCGTGCCATGAACGTCGTTCTGCAGCGTTTGCATGTGCATCCACCCCGGCAGCCGCGGCTGCCATACATTGTCGCGCTTCACCTAGCGGATAGCAAAAATCCGGCCAGCCATGAACAATACCTAACAGTCTTTTCAAATCAACGTGTTAGCCAATTTTGTTAAGTCTCCGTAGAGGAAATGCCCCACATTTGGGGCATTTCACCCAAACCGAGCATTTCTTTTAAAAACAGCATGTTATGAAGGTTTTCTAATTTTTTCAGAAGCATTGAACAGACGAAAACCTAACGAAACCCGGGTGCCACGACCTTCGCTGCTGCTAAGCCGGACCGTGCCACCGAAGCGTTCCATGATGCGTTTCACCAGCACCAGCCCCACACCCAGCCCACCCTGCTTGGTGGTGAAGAAAGGCCGGAAGGCCATGCGCTGCTGCGCTTCGCTCATGCCCTTGCCATTGTCGCTGAAGCGCAGGGTCAGGCTCCGTCGGTCATGCCGTACCACCTCGACACGCAGCCGCCCACCCTGCTCCATCGACTCCAGGGCATTGGCGATCAGGCTGCTGAAAACCTGCCGCAGCAATGCCGGTTGCCCCAGTATCTGTACTGCCGGCAATGCCTGCAGGTCCAGGCTCACCCCGCCGCGCGCCAGCGGTACCGCGTAAGCCTGCATGCTGTCCTGCAGGGCCTGCGGCAGGTCCACCGCCACCCCCTCATCGTCGATCGGGCGCAACGATTGCAACATCTGGCGGATCCACTGCGACATGCGGTCGACCTGGCTGATGATTTCGTTGACGTTGCGCTGCGCCGGGCCATCGTCGAAGGCCTGCGCCAGTTCGGCGCTGGAACGAATGTTGGCCAGTGGGTTACGCAGACTGTGGGCCACCGCCGAAGACACCTCGCCCAGCGCCACATAGGTTTCGTTGTTGACCAGACGCTTCTGCTGCACCGCCAGCAGCCGCGCGGCGCGGTGCATGATGCCGTACAGGCCGAAATAGACCAGGCCGGCGCCGATGGCGATGGCCAGCCAGATCAGGATCAGCCCACGCTCGATGCGCTCGATCAGGTCATGGGGTTCCTTGTAGATCTCGACCATTGCCGTGACCTGCTCGCCATCGGCAGTGAACAGCGGAATGTAGTTCTCGATGAACAGCTGCTCGGGCAGAGTGACGAACTTCCGTTCGGCACGCACCTGTTCGACGTCCTGATAGCTGCCCGCGACCCGCATCTTGTACTCGAACGCCCGCTCCAGGTCGGCATCGCCCTCGATCAGCTTGCCCACCAACGCCGGGTTGGTGGACCAGATCACCGTTCGGTCCGGCGCATAGATATTGGCCAGCAGCATGTCGGGCAGGTGGGCGATATGGTCGAGGAACTCGCCACGCGCCTTGCGCCGGGCGTCCGGGTCGACGTCGAGCAGGTTGCCGCGATCATTTCGCGGGTCGAGCAGCTCACCCATGGTGCGCACATCGGGGATCGACACATGGCGCACTTCGGCGTCGGCGATGGAGGTAATGAACTGCGCGGTGAGCAAGGCATCGCGCTCGACGCTTTCGTCGATGATGAAACGGCTGGATATCAGCCCCAGCCCGGCCGCTACCGAAAGAATGATGGCCAGGCTGACCCAGGCGTACCAGCGCAGCAGGTCGAACGGTTTGCGCGAGGTGACCAGCTCGCTACTGGCAGGCACTTCGATAGTGTCGGAACGAGGGGGGATGTCCATGGCGGACTCCACGACTGGGCACCTTCAGAAGGTTAGCCCAGAGTCGCGGCAGCCATCGCTTCGGCCCGGTGCAATCCGCCGAAGGGTATTGCCTGGTCCCGGATGCCCGTGCGCCCGGTGGGCCTTGGCGCCTGCTGGTCGGTCAGGGCCTGCTGTCTGTCAGGCCCTGCAACCTGCGGTATTCCCGCAACACATCGGGCACGTAGCGCCGGGTCTCGGCGAACGGCGGTACCGCGCCGCGGCGTAGCACCGCCTCGGGGCCGGCATTGTAGGCCGCTACCGCGAGGGTGATGTCGTTGTCGAACAGGTCGAGCATGCGCTTGAGGTAGCGCGCCCCACCCTGCACATTGTCTTCCGGGTCCAGGCGGTCTTGCACGCCCATTTCACGGGCGGTATCCGGCATCAGCTGCATCAACCCTACCGCGCCCGCCGGTGACCGCGCCTTGGGGTTGTAACCGGACTCGGCCTTGATCACCGCATGCAGTAGCGCCGGCGGAACATTGTGGGTGCGCGCTGCGGCGGCCACCAGCCTGGCGTAGGGGCGGCCGGTGATCAACTGCGCGTTGGCCGGCCCGGCCTGGCCCTGCGGCTCGCTGATCACGGTTTCGTAAAGGCGCCCGGGCCGATGGACGTTGGTCAGTATGTAGCTGCCTTTGGCATCGATGGACACGTACACATCGGCCTGGGCAGCACCTGCGGCCAGCCAGGCCAAACCGAGAATGAGTCCACGCATGTCGGTCGCCTCTTCGTCGTGCCCCCAAACTGGGGGAAATGCCCCGGAAAATCCAAGGTCGATGAGCACGACGCAAGCACTGTGCCGCTTCCGTTGCGGCATGGCGCAAGGCCGCGAGGCAGACGTGCACGGCTGTTGCATGATGCCTGCACGACACCAGTCCCGATGCAGCGGAGGGCTTCATCATGCAGCGCAGAACCAACCCCCAGCGTGGCTTCACCCTGCTCGAACTGTTGGTCGTGCTGGTGGTGCTCGGCCTGTTGGCCGGCATCGTTGCGCCCAAGTACTTCAGCCAGCTCGGCCGCTCCGAAGCCAAGGTCGCGCGGGCGCAGATAGAGGGGCTGAGCAAGGCCCTGGACCTGTACCGGCTCGAAGTCGGCCACTACCCCAACAGTGAGCAAGGCCTGCAGGCACTGGTGGTCGCGCCCAGTGGCGAAACGCGCTGGACCGGTCCGTACCTGCAGAAGGCCGTGCCGCAAGACCCCTGGGGCCGGCCGTACATCTACCGGCAGCCCGGCGAGAACGGCGGTGAATACGACCTGCTGTCGATGGGCAAGGACGGCCAGCCGGGTGGCGACGGCGAGAACGCCGAAATCACCAGCTGGCAGTAGGCAGCGCGGCCATGCGCTATGTCCTCAAGGCCCTGGGCAGGCAGGGCGTGGTGCAGCTGCAGATCGACGCCGAGGACCCCGAGCAGGCCCGCCGTCAGGCCGAGGACCAAGGCCTGCGCGTGCTCAGCCTGCATGGCCAGGGCGGCGCCCTGTGGCAGCTGGCCAGGCGCCGCGAGGCCAGCTTCGAGCTGGTGCTGTTCAGCCAGGAGCTGGCGACCCTGCTCGGTGCCGGCCTGCCGCTGATCGACGCGCTGGAAAGCCTGGCGGAAAAGTCCCCGGCAGGCGCGACGCGCAAGGTATTGAACGAGTTGGTCCGCCAGTTGTACGAAGGCCGTTCGCTGTCCCAGGCCCTGGCCGCGCAACCACGGGCGTTCCCGCCGCTTTACGTGGCGCTGGTGCAGTCCAGCGAGCGCACCGGTGCGCTGGCTGACGCCCTCACCCGCTACATCGGCTACCGCCAGCGCCTGGACCTGGTACGGCAGAAGCTGCTGGGCGCTTCGGTCTACCCTTTGCTGCTGTTGCTGGTCGGCGGTGGCGTGGTGTTGTTCCTGCTGGGCTACGTGGTGCCGCGTTTCAGCCAGGTGTTCGAGGGTATGGGCAGTGAATTGCCCTGGCTTTCCCGCGGCCTCATGCAGGTCGGCCTGTTCCTGCACGCCCGTCAACTGCCGCTGGCACTGGGCGGCATCGGCTTGCTCACGTTGCTGTGGCTGCTGCGCCGCCAGCCGCGGGTGCGGCGCTGGGCTGCCCGCCAGTTGCGGCGTGTGCCGGCGTTGCAGCAGCGCTTGCTGATGTACGAGCTGGCACGCTTCTACCGCTCGCTGGGCATCCTCCTGCAAGGCGGCATTCCGGTCCTCAGCGCCATGGGCATGGCACACGGCCTGCTCGGCAGCGTCGCGGCCCAGGGCCTGGAGCAGGCCTGCCAGCGGGTCGGCGAAGGCCTGCCGCTGTCCGAAGCGCTGGAGGCTGGGCAACTGGTGACGCCGGTCTCGCTGCGCCTGCTGCGGGCCGGTGAGCAGTCCGGTAACCTCGGCGAGATGCTGGAGCGCTGCGCCGATTTTCACGACCAGGAGATCGGCCGCTGGGTGGAATGGTTCGTCAAGCTGTTCGAACCGCTGCTGATGACGTTCATCGGCCTGCTGATCGGCCTGATAGTGGTCCTGATGTACATGCCGATCTTCGAGCTGGCGTCGAGCATTCATTGAGGCGTGGGCAGCTTCGCCCGTACGCCATGGGCCGCTCTGCAATGCGGCGCGACCGGCAAACCGTGTTTGCCGTCGATGATTGCTCCGCAGATATCATTCGGCGTGATAATAACCTTCGTCCCGTTCGATTCGTGCCTTGCGCGCAAGACACTCACACTCCGCCCACTACTCATATTCTGGCGGAGTTCTCCATGGAACAATCACTCAAACCCTTGCGCTTGCCCCTCGCTGCCCTGGCAGTGGTGGTGATCAGCGCTTGCGGCCGAACCCCCGACGCTGTGCAGGCTCCCACCGCGCCGAAGGTCAGTGTGGCCAAGGTGATCGAGCAACCGATCAATGAATGGGACGAATTCACCGGCCGCCTCGAGGCCCCGGAAACCGTTGAAGTACGCCCGCGGGTGTCCGGTCAGATCGACCTGGTGGCATTCACCGAAGGCGCTCAGGTCAAGAAAGGCGACCTGCTGTTCCAGAT
Organism: Pseudomonas sp. Marseille-Q3773; assembly: GCF_916618955.1. Lineage (NCBI taxonomy): Bacteria > Pseudomonadati > Pseudomonadota > Gammaproteobacteria > Pseudomonadales > Pseudomonadaceae > Pseudomonas > Pseudomonas sp. Marseille-Q3773. The sequence continues at coordinate 1,435,146 of NZ_OU745390.1, read as the reverse complement.
CGACCCACGCCCGTTCCAGGCCGAGGTCCGCCGCCTCGAAGCGCAACTGCAGCAGGCCAAGGCCACTGCCATCCGCAGCGCCAACGAAGCGCGCCGCGGGGAACGCCTGCGTGACAGCAACGCGATCTCCGCAGAACTGGCCGAATCGCGCAGCAGCGCCGCCGCCGAAGCCCGCGCCGGGGTTGACGCGATCCAGGCCCAGCTTGACCTGGCCCGCCTCAACCTCAGCTTCACCCGTGTCACCGCGCCGATCAGCGGCCGGGTCAGCCGTGCCCAGTTCACTGCCGGCAACATCGTGACTGCCGATGTCACCCCGCTGACCAGCGTGGTGTCTACGGACAAGGTGTACGCCTACTTCGACGCCGACGAGCGGGTGTATCTCAAGTACACCCAACTGGCCCGCGAAGGCCAGCGTGGCCAGAGCACCCCCGTGTACCTGGGCCTGACCAACGAAACCGGCAACCCGCACCTGGGGCAGATGAACTTCGTCGACAACCAGGTCAACCCGCGCACCGGCACCATCCGTGGCCGGGCGGTATTCGACAACAGCGACGGCCAGTTCACCCCGGGCCTGTACGCCCGTCTGAAGCTGGTCGGCAGCGCCCAGTACCAGGCCGTGCTGATCAACGACGAAGCGGTGGGCACCGACCTGGGCAAGAAGTTCGTGCTGGTGATGGACAAGGACAACAAGGCCACTTACCGCGCCGTCGAACTGGGGCCGAAGCTGGAAGGCCTGCGCATCGTGCGCAGCGGCCTGGGCAAGGACGACCGCATCGTGGTCAAGGGCCTGCAGCGTGTGCGCCCGGGTTCGCCGGTCACGCCGGAAGAGACGCCGATGGCCAGTGAACAGACCCTCGCCGCCCTCGCCCAGCAGCGCCAGGCCCTGGAGGCCAGCAACCCGGCGCCGAAGGTGGCGGGCAACAACGTGAAAGTCGCCAGCGCCCCGGCGCCACGCGGTTAAGGGATCCCACCGATGAACTTCTCGAAATTCTTCATTACCCGGCCGATCTTCGCTGCGGTGCTGTCGCTGGTGCTGCTGATCGCAGGCTCGATCTCGCTGTTCCAGCTGCCGATCAGCGAATACCCCGAAGTCGTGCCGCCGACCGTGGTGGTGCGCGCCAACTTCCCCGGCGCCAACCCCAAGGTCATCGGCGAAACCGTCGCTGCGCCGCTGGAGCAGGCCATCACCGGTGTGGAGAACATGCTGTACATGTCTTCGCAGTCCACCGCTGACGGCAAACTGACGCTGACCATCACCTTCGCCCTGGGCACCGACTTGGACAATGCCCAGGTGCAGGTACAGAACCGCGTCACCCGCACCCAGCCCAAGCTGCCCGAAGAAGTGACCCGTATCGGTATCACCGTCGACAAGGCCTCGCCCGACCTGACCATGGTCGTGCACCTGACCTCGCCGGACAACCGCTACGACATGCTCTACCTGTCCAACTACGCCATCCTCAACATCAAGGACGAGCTGGCGCGCCTGGGTGGCGTAGGCGACGTGCAACTGTTCGGCATGGGCGACTACTCGCTGCGCGTGTGGCTCGACCCGAACAAGACCGCCTCGCGCAACCTCACCGCCAGTGATGTGGTGGCCGCGATCCGCGAGCAGAACCGCCAGGTGGCTGCCGGCCAGCTGGGCGCCCCGCCCGCCCCGGGTTCGACCAGCTTCCAGCTGTCGATCAACACCCAGGGCCGCCTGGTCAACGAGGAAGAGTTCGAGAACATCATCATTCGTGCCGGTGCCGATGGTGAGATCACCCGCCTGAAGGACATCGCCCGGGTCGAGCTCGGCTCCAGCCAGTACGCCCTGCGCTCGCTGCTGAACAACCAGCCGGCGGTCGCCATCCCGATCTTCCAGCGCCCTGGCTCCAACGCCATCGAGATTTCCGACGAAGTGCGGGCGAAAATGGCCGAGCTGAAGAAGGATTTCCCCGAAGGCATGGACTACAGCATCGTCTATGACCCGACCGTGTTCGTCCGTGGCTCCATCGAAGCGGTGGTGCACACCCTCTTCGAAGCGCTGGTGCTGGTGGTGCTGGTGGTGATCCTTTTCCTGCAGACCTGGCGTGCCTCGATCATCCCGCTGCTGGCTGTGCCAGTCTCGCTGATCGGTACCTTCGCCGTCATGCACCTGTTCGGCTTCTCGCTCAACGCGCTGTCATTGTTCGGCCTGGTCCTGGCCATCGGTATCGTGGTGGACGACGCCATCGTGGTGGTGGAAAACGTCGAGCGCAACATAGGCCTGGGCCTCAAGCCGCTGGATGCCACGCAAAAGGCCATGAGCGAAGTGACCGGCCCGATCATCGCCACTGCCCTGGTGCTGTGCGCCGTGTTCGTGCCTGCCGCGTTCATCTCCGGCCTCACCGGGCAGTTCTACAAGCAGTTCGCCCTGACCATCGCGATCTCCACGGTGATCTCGGCCTTCAACTCGCTGACCCTGTCGCCGGCCTTGGCAGCGGTGCTGCTCAAGGACCACCATGCGCCCAAGGACCGTTTCTCGCGGTTCCTGGAAAAGCTGCTGGGCAGCTGGCTGTTCGCGCCGTTCAACCGCTTCTTCGACCGTGCTTCCAACCGCTACGTCGGTGGCGTGCGCCGGGTCATCCGCTCCAGCAGTATCGCCCTGTTCGTGTATGCCGGCCTGATGGGCCTGACCTACCTGGGCTTCTCGTCCACCCCGACCGGTTTCGTCCCGGCGCAGGACAAGCAGTACCTGGTAGCCTTCGCCCAGTTGCCTGACGCGGCCAGCCTCGACCGCACCGAGGCGGTGATCAAGCGCATGAGCGAAATCGCCCTGAAGCAGCCTGGCGTGGCCGACTCGGTAGCCTTCCCTGGCCTTTCGATCAACGGTTTCACCAACAGCCCGAACAGCGGCATCGTGTTCACCCCGCTCAAGCCGTTCGACGAGCGCAAGGACCCGAGCCAGTCGGCCGCTGCGATCGCGGCAGCGCTGAATGCCCAGTTCGCCGATATCCAGGACGCCTACATCGCGATCTTCCCGCCACCACCGGTACAAGGCCTGGGCACCATCGGCGGCTTCCGTCTGCAGATCGAGGACCGCGGCAACCTGGGCTACGAAGCGCTGTACAAGGAAACCCAGAACATCATCGCCAAGAGCCGCAACGTGCCGGAGCTGGCGGGTCTGTTCACCAGCTACCAGGTCAACGTGCCGCAGGTGGATGCGGCCATCGACCGGGAAAAGGCCAAGACCCACGGCGTGGCGATCACCGATATCTTCGATACCCTGCAGGTCTACCTGGGCTCGCTGTACACCAACGACTTCAACCGCTTTGGCCGCACCTACCAGGTCAATGTCCAGGCCGAGCAGCAGTTCCGCCTCGATGCCGAACAGATCGGCCAGTTGAAGGTGCGCAACAACCTCGGCGAGATGATCCCGCTGGCGACCTTCCTCAAGGTCAGCGACACCTCAGGGCCTGACCGGGTGATGCACTACAACGGCTTCATCACCGCAGAAATCAACGGTGCTGCGGCTCCGGGCTACAGCTCCGGCCAGGCCGAAGCGGCAATCGAGAAGCTGCTGAAAGAGGAATTGCCCAATGGCATGACCTTCGAATGGACCGACCTGACCTACCAGCAGATCCTGGCGGGCAACACCGCGCTGTTCGTCTTCCCGCTGTGCGTGCTGCTGGCGTTCCTGGTGCTGGCTGCCCAGTACGAAAGCTGGAGCCTGCCGCTGGCGGTGATCCTGATCGTGCCGATGACCCTGCTGTCGGCCATTACCGGAGTGATCATTTCCGGCGGTGACAACAACATCTTCACCCAGATCGGCCTGATCGTGCTGGTGGGCCTGGCGTGCAAGAACGCGATCCTGATCGTCGAGTTCGCCAAAGACAAGCAGGCCGAAGGCCTCGACCCGCTGGCCGCAGTGCTGGAAGCCTGCCGTCTGCGTCTGCGGCCGATCCTGATGACCTCGATCGCCTTCATCATGGGTGTGGTTCCGCTGGTGTTTTCCTCCGGCGCCGGCTCGGAAATGCGCCATGCCATGGGTGTGGCAGTGTTCTCGGGGATGATCGGGGTGACCGTGTTCGGCCTGTTCCTTACCCCAGTGTTCTTCTTCCTGATCCGCCGTTTCGTCGAACGCCGCCAGGCCCGCAAGGCCGAACGCGTTCACTCGCTGGAGAGCCATGCATGAACCTGCTCAAACCCTTGACCCCGAGCCTGCTGGCGCTGGCCCTGGCGGCCTGCGCGGTGGGCCCGGACTACCAGGCACCGGCCACCGAGCCTGCGCAGCTGGCCAGCGATGTACAGGCCAAGGCCTACGACCGTAGCCGTTTCGAAAGCCTGTGGTGGAAGCAGTTCGACGACCCGGTACTGAACCAGCTGGTGCAGGCTTCGCTAGACGGCAACCGTGACCTGCGCGTGGCCTTCGCCCGCCTGAAATCGGCCCGCTCGATCCGTGAAGACGCCGAGAACGATCAGTTCCCGGTGGTCACCAGCCGCGTCAGCAGCGATATCGGCAAGGGCCAGATCCCCGGCCAGACCACCCAACGGGTGAACAGCGAGCGCTACGACCTGGGCCTGGACATGGCCTGGGAGCTTGACCTGTTCGGCCGCATCCAGCGCCAGATCGAGGCCAGCGAAGCCCAGGAAGCGGTGGCGGCAGCCGACCTGCAGCAGTTGCAGGTCAGCCTGATCGCCGAGCTGGTCGATGCCTACGGCCAGCTGCGCGGCGCGCAGTTGCGCGAGAAAATTGCCCTGGCCAACCTCAAGACCCAACAGGAATCGCGGGCCATTACGGAAACCCTGCGGGACGCTGGCGTCGGCAATGACCTCGACGTGGTGCGTGCCGATGCGCGCCTGGCCGGAGTCGAGGCCACGGTACCGCAACTGCAGGCGGAACAAGCCCGCGCCCGGCACCGTATCGCCACCCTGCTTGGCCAACGCCCCGAAGCGCTCAGCGTCGACCTGTCGCCCAAGGCCCTGCCAGCGATCGCCAAGGCTCTGCCGGTGGGAGACCCGGCAGAATTGCTGCGTCGTCGTCCGGACATCCGTAGCGCCGAGCGCCAGTTGGCGGCTGCCACAGCCAATGTCGGCGTAGCCACGGCCGACCTGTTCCCCCGCGTCAGCCTCAGCGGCTTCCTTGGCTTTACTGCCGCGCGCGGCTCGCAGATCGGTTCCTCGGCGGCCAACGCCTGGGCACTGGGCCCGAGCATCACCTGGGCCGCCTTCGACCTGGGCAGCGTGCGGGCCCGCCTGCGCGGCGCCAAGGCCGATGCCGAAGGGGCGCTGGCCAACTATGAACAGCAGGTGTTGTTGGCCCTGGAAGAATCGGCCAATGCCTTCAGCGATTACGACAAGACCCAGCAGCGGCTGTTGTCGCTGATGCGCCAGAGCGATGCCAGCCGCAAGGCAGCGGAGCTGGCTTCGATTCGTTACCGCGAAGGTACGGTGGATTACCTGGTGCTGCTCGATGCCGAGCGTGAGCGGCTCAGTGCGGAAGATGCGCAAGCCCAGGGCGAGGTCGAGCTGTACCGCGGCATCGTCTCGATCTACAAGGCCCTGGGCGGCGGCTGGCAACCGGAGACCGTCGCCAGCGCCCGCTGATCCGCCCTGTTCCACGACTCCTTTGGTTGGCTCCTCCCCCAACCGTTTGCCCCGCAGGCGAAGGCCCGCGGGGCTTTTTTATGGACTGGGAGGTCTATCGTGCGCGGAGTGTACGCCATGTGATGTGCATGGCCTGTGAGGCCGAGCGCCGCCCACGCGGCGCATCGCGGATGAAATTCGCGAAGCGGTTCTGCGACACCCCGCAAAACCCAAGCCAGGCACCTGACAGCCTCCACCCGGTTGCATTTACCCCCCACCTGCCCCAAGCTTTGCCTTCCCGCCGCCACGGATCGTCCGATGCCCAGACGCAACCGCTACCTGATCGCCCTGCTGCTGTTGATCGTGGTGTCGGCCCTGTTCGGCTACCTGTGGCGCGACGACCAACCGCCGCCGCCAACCTTGCCTGCGCACAGCTACGCCAAGGCCTTGCGCCAGGCCCACGAAGGCCAGCCCGGCGCTGCGCGGGTGTTGTACCAGCAACTGCAACGCAACGACCTGCCTCCGGTTCGGCGTGCCGCCCTGTACGCCGAGTTGCCCAACTACCCTTCGCCGCAGGCATTGAAACTCGCCCGCCAGGACCTCGAGCATGGCGACCCACTGGTACGTCGGGCGGCCATTGCCAGCATCCGCCGCCTGCTGCCGGCGGCGCAGCGCAGCCTGGTGCTAGGCCCGCTGCTGGATGACCAGGAGCAAAGCGTGCGCTTTGCCGCTGTGGACGCCCTGCTGGGTCTCGACCCGGACGCCATCGGCCTGTATTTCGGCCCGCTGCAGGCGGCCCTCGAGCAGTATCAACAGGCCCTGGAGCAACAACCCGGGGATACTGACGCCCAGGTCCACCTGGCGCGCCTGTACCTCCATGAAAACGACTACGACCAAGCCGCCGCCGCTCTGCAGCGTGCCTTGGCGACAGCCCCCGGCAACCTCGATGCCTTGGCCACCCAGGTACGCCTGCTGGAACGCCAGGGCCATCATGATGCCTCGCGGCAGGTACTGGCCAAGGCCCTGGCATTGAGTCCCGACTCGGCTTTTCTGCAATACGAGCTAGGCCTCTGGCTGAACCGTCATGAACAGCGCGAATACGCTCTGCTGGCCTTGTCCCGCGCTGTCGAGCTGGACCCGGACAATACTGACTACCGCTATACCCTGGCGGTCACCCTGCATGAGCTGGAACAGGTCGATGCCGCGCAAAAGCAGCTGGAAACCGTGCTCAATCGGCAACCGGCCAATCGCCGGGCACGGGTGTTGCTGATCCAGTACTGGAAAGAGACCGGCCAGTTGCAGAACGTGCAGGTGCTGTTGGCGGAGCTGGAGCAGCAGAACCCGGACGACCCGGTGTTGCAACAAGGCCTGTAGGCAACGCTGTAATTCGGTTGAACCCCGCAGTCGTCTTCAAGGTCCAGTGGGTATCGGACCACCCGTGGGGGAATCGTTTTGGTCAGTTCGTCGGCGCTGGAGGAACGTGCCTTGATCCTCGCGCCCTCGCCGTTAGCCGCAGATATCGCTCGGCTGCTCGCTTGCGCCGGCATCGACAGCCTGTGCGCGCCCGACCTGTCCCGGCTACTGGCTTGTCTGGCGGAGGGCGCAGGCCTGGCGATCATTGCCGAGCAGGTATTCGACGCAGGCCCGAGCCCCCTGCTACAGGCGTTTCTCGACCAGCAACCCGGCTGGTCGGACCTGCCCATCGTGCTGCTTGTCCAGGGCAATCGCCGCGTTACGGCTTCAGGTCATACGCCACTGGGCAATGTGATGTGGCTGGCGGTACCGTTCGAAAATGCCCAACTGCTGCACATGGCCCAGTCCGCGTTGCGCAACAGACGCCGACAGTATCTGGTACGCGATCAGTTGCTGGATCTGCAGCTACGCCTGCAAGCGCAGGGCGTATCACCCGGCGAGGCGCGGGAGCGCAGCGAGTTCGCCCGCTACCAGGCGCGGAAAATGGAGGCCATTGGTCAACTTGCCGGAGGGGTCGCACATGATTTCAACAACCTGCTCACCAGCATCGGCGGCAGTTTCGAGCTGATTGACCGGCGCCTGCAGCAGGGCCGCAGTGACGGCCTGGACACCATGCTGCGCATGGGCCGCGAAGCGGTGTCACGCGCCGCCCGGCTGACCCACCGGCTGCTGGCCTTCTCTTCCCGACAATCGTTGCACAGCCAGCGCATCGACCTGCACCCGTTGCTCCAGAAGAAGCGCCTGGTGGCCCGCGTGAGCCCGGCCGTGCGCGTGCAGGTGGACCTTACCGAGGGGCTGTGGCCAGTAGAGGCCGATGGCCAGCAATTACAGGAGGCGCTCGACAACTTGCTGTTGAATGCCTGCGAAGCCATGCCCAGTGGTGGCCATTTGCGCATCGAGGCGACCAACCAGGCTATCGGCGCCGGGCATGTCACTGACAGCGCCCTGTGTGCCGGTGACTATGTCCGCCTGCGTATCACCGATGACGGCCAAGGCATGGCGCAAAGCACGCTGGAGCACGCTTTCGAGCCGTTCTTCAGTACCAAGGCGATCGGCCAGGGCATCGGCCTCGGCCTGTCGATGGTGTACGGTTTCAGCAAGCAGTCCCGCGGCCATGTCACCCTGCATAGCCAGCTCGGCCATGGCACCCAGGTGGAGCTGTACCTGCCGCGCCACCTGGGCCAGGCCCAGCCATCGCAGGAGCCGATGTTACCCGTGCAGGGTGGCCGGGGCCATCACGTGCTGGTGGTCGAGGACGATCCGGATGTACGCCAGTTGCTGTGCCAGGCCCTGCGCGAAGAGGGCTTTGCCTGCCACAGTGGCGCCGATGCCAATGACGGGCTGAAGGTGCTGCGCTCGAGCCAGCCCGTCGACCTGCTGCTCACGGATGTCGGCCTGCCCGGCATGAACGGCCGGCAACTGGCCGAGATCGCCCGCAACCTGCGCCCGCGCTTGCCGGTTCTGTTCATTACCGGCTACGCGGAAACGGCCATGGTCCGCGACGGCTTCCTGGTCGCCGGCATGCACCTGATGGGCAAGCCGTTCGAACTGCGGCAACTGCAGGCGCTGGTGACGCAGATTCTGGGCAGGCCCTGAGCCGATCACTCGTCGAGCAGGCGAAGTGCCTCATCCGCAAGGTCCGCCAGCGGAAACGGTTTGTTCATCAATGCCGTGCCTGGCGGTTCGAGCAACTGCGCCTCGATTCGCTGGTCGGCGTAACCGGTGATGAACAGAATTCTCTGTTGTGGAAGCTGCATGCGCATGGCCCTGGCCACTTGTCGGCCACTGAAACCGCCCGGCAGGCCGATGTCGGTGATTACCAGGTCGAACGGACCGTCATGGCGGAAGCGCTCCAGTGCACTATTGGCGTCGCCCGCCTCAGTGACGTCGAAGCCACGTTCAGCCAGGTACTCGCGCATGACCGCACGCAAACCCAGCTCATCATCGACCAGTAGCAGGCGCTCGCCGCATGCCATGCGCTGCGCGCGCTGGATCACCCGCGTAGCCTCGGGGAGCGGCTCATGGCACCTTGGAAAAAGCATGGAAACCCGGGTGCCCTGGTTCGGCGCTGATTCGATCCAGGCGTAGCCCCCCGACTGGCCGACGAAGCCATACACCATTGACAAGCCAAGCCCGAACCCACGCCCGATGGGTTTGCGGGTGAAGAAAGGTTCAAACGCCCTGGCAATGTCTGCTGCTGCCATGCCGTGACCATCATCCTCGACCTGCAAGGCTACATAGTCGCCTGGCGGCAAGCCCTGCTCATCCGGGAACCAGGTCGTCAGCCGCTTGTTGACGCTGCGTAACGTGACATTGCCCCGCTCAAAGCAGGCTTCGCGCGCATTGATGCAGAGGTTGATCAAGGCATTTTCGAGCTGGGCCACGTCCAGGCATACCGCCCACGGTGTAACATCCAGCTGCCAGTGCAGACACATCTCCGTGCCCAATGCCCTGAGCAGCAGAGGCTCACTCAAGCGCAGCTGCCGGTTGAAATCAAGCACCTTCGGGGCCAGGGGCTGGTGGCGTGAAAATGCCAGCAGGCGATGGGTCAGCTCCATGGCGCGCTGCACCGAATCGCGCGCCACTTCCAGATAGGCCTCGACCCGTTCCAGGCGTCCTTCCTGAAAGCGGCGCTGCAACAGTTCGAGGCTGCCGCCAATTCCGGACAGCAAATTGTTCATTTCGTGGCCCATGCCGCCGGCCAACTGCCCCACTACCTCCAGGCGTTGATGGTTGCGCATCAGTGCTTCGGATTGACGAGCGGCTTCCTCACGGTCTTCGGTGATGTCGCGACCAACCGCGGTCAGCAGGCTGCCATCGAAACGCGCACTCCAGCGAAACCAGTGGTAATGGCCATCGCGGTGACGCAGGCGGGTCTCGATCTGCTCGGTATTGTGGAACTGCAGGAACCCGCTGACGGCCACCTGTACTTCAGCACGGTCGGCCGGATGAACCAGGTCCAGCACCAGGGCATCGCGTACCTGCTCTTCCGTCCAGCCCAGGATGCGGTACCAGGCGGGGTTGGCGGCACACATCCTCAGTTCGGGGGTAACGGTCATCATCGCGTCACGCGACAATTGCCAGAACTGCTCGCGCTCAGCCACATGCCGTTCGATCTGCAATTCGAAACTGCGTGCCTGTTCGCGCCAATGATTGTGGGCATCGAGGTCGGCGGTGGTCTCGATCACGGTGTGCAGCAGCCCGGCCACGCTGCCCAGTTCATCGTGCAACGGGGCATACCCGAACGCGCACCAGAGCGGCTTGGCACTTGCGCCGCAGGTGATACGCAGCGGTGGGTCCTCGACAAAACTCGAGCGCCCCTCCAGGGCCTTGAACACCCACGGCCCCATGAGTGGCCAGACATCACTCCATAATGCATCGAAGGCCATGCCCAACGCGTCCGGAGCAACCGGTCGCAACGCCCGGTAGGCATCATTGTGCACCACGCTGAGATCCGCCCCCCAGACCACAGCACATGGGAATGGCGACAGGTGCATCATGTCGACCGCGATACGCAGCGATGCCGGCCAGCGCGGCCAAGGCCCGAGCGAAGTCCGCCCCCAGTCGAACTGCGCAATCCGTTCGGCCATCGTTTCGGCCGCCTGCGACGCAGGCTCGTGCGGCGTACCGTTTGCGACCAATTATCCTCACCCCCTGTGTTCAAGGCTGATCATAGCATCACCGCCCGCGGCGGGCTCGCCCATGAGTGTCGTTCAAGTTAGCACAACGCACATCAGGCGCTATGACGCACCAGCAACGGACAGCTATGCTCATTAGGTTTTTCCCGGGCCAGGGAGCAACGGCCCATTCAGGTTGCCAATGGGAGCGTGGTCATGAGCAAGAAAATGCTGGTGGTGCTGACCAATACGGCCAAGTATCCGACCCTCAAGCGGCCAACCGGATTGTGGCTGGGGGAAGCCGTGCACTTTGTCGAACAGGTCGAAAAGGCTGGCTACACGGTCGATTATGTGAGCCCCCTGGGTGGCTACGTGCCCATCGACCCGCACAGCCTGCAAATGGCCCCTGACCTGGACTGGCAGTGGTATGACGACAAACGCTTCATGACCCGCCTGGGTAGCACCTTGAGCCCTGGCCAGGTGAAGGCCACCGAGTACAGCGTCATCTACTACACCGGAGGCCATGGGGTAATGTACGACTTTGCCGATAATCAGCCGCTGCAGGGGCTGGCGCGCCAGATATATGAGAACAGCGGGATTGTCGCTGCAGTCTGCCACGGTGTCGTCGGCTTGTTGAACATCAAGCTCAGCGACCACCGCCTGTTACTGAAGGAGCGCAAGGTGACGGGCTTTTCCAACACCGAGGAGAAGCTCGCCGAGCTGGACAACGTGGTCCCGTTTCTGACGGAGAACGAGCTGGTTGGCCGTGGCGGCCACTACAGCAAGCATGAGGACCCATGGATGCCCTACGTGGTGGCCGATGATCGGCTGATAACCGGGCAGAACCCGGCCTCCACCGCCCTGCTGGCCGAGAAGGTATTGGCGAAATTGAAGCAGAGGTGAAGCTGACACTGAGCTTCGGCTTTTCTGTAAAGACGCAACACTTGTCGCCTACAGCCGAAGTGTCATCAAGCACATAGGATCGATGCTGACCTGTTTACCCCGAACAGCAAAGGTCAACGGAGCGGCACGCCTATGGCAAATATCATGATTCAAACTATCAATTGGCGGAAACTGTTGCTGATTCTGGCCATCGGCGTCATACCCGTGCTATCCGGGTTGCTGATGATGGATTATCAACTGGAAAGGAAACTTGAAGAAAATGCCCAGGTTTCCGTTCAGGAGGCGGTTTTCAGCATCGACCAGGCGCTGGGCCGCATGGAGTCCAGCCTGGAAACAATCCTGCCGCTGGCCGGCAAACCCTGCGCCGAAGTGCTGGATGCGTTGGACCAGAGCGTCGCCAACAGCCCACATCTTCGCTCATTGGCGCTGACCCGTGGGAAACAAGCGTATTGTGCGACGGACATGGACCCGTTGGAGTACCTTTCCGCTTTTTCCGAGTCCGGACAGCAGGTGAAGCTGGCATTCGACGCCCCTTCGTCGCCCAACGCGGCAATCATCAAGCTCCAGAAACCGCACAGCGATCCCGGTGTCGTCGCAACAGCCTACGGTCGCTTGCTACGCGACGAACTTCGCGGCTTCCAGGACGGCCTGACCTTGCTGCTGGAATTCAACGACAAATACATCTGGAGCGACGGGGATAGCCGCGACGCACAACGCCCTTCGCAAGCCGAATACAACCAGCGAGCAGTATCGGAAAAATATGGCTACGTGGTGATCGGTGGCTACGCCAAAGGCTATGCGGCGCAGGAGTTCCGCCTTTCCCTGCATCAGGTACTCCCCTCGCTGGTACTGGTCGGGGTCGCCAGCATGTTCATTACATACCTGGGCCTGGCCAGAACGCGCAAGACAAAGGGAGACACCGCCGCCATCGATCCATGACGGCGGTTCCCTTGAGCTATCAGTCGGTACTCAGTACACCACGGCGTACCTGATCACGTTCGATGGATTCGAACAGCGCCTTGAAGTTGCCCTCACCAAAGCCATCATCGCCCTTGCGTTGGATGAACTCGAAGAACACCGGGCCGAGCAGTGTTTCCGAGAAGATCTGCAATAGCAGCCGTTTGTCTTCAGGTTGCGAAGCACCATCAAGCAAGATGCCTCGTGCTTGCAGCTCATCGACTGGCTCGCCATGGCCTGGCAGACGCTCTTCGAGCATTTCGTAATAAGTCTGCGGCGGTGCAGTCATGAAGCGCATGCCAAGGCCTTTCAGGGCATCCCAGGTCTTGAGCAGGTCGTCGGTCAGGAACGCCACGTGCTGAATGCCCTCGCCGTTGAACTGCATCAGGAACTCCTCGATCTGCCCGGCGCCCTTCGAAGACTCTTCGTTGAGCGGGATGCGGATCATGCCATCCGGTGCGGTCATGGCCTTGGAGGTCAGCCCGGTGTATTCGCCCTTGATATCGAAGTAACGGATTTCACGGAAGTTGAACAGTTTTTCGTAGAAGCCGGCCCAGTACGCCATACGCCCGCGATAGACGTTGTGGGTGAGGTGATCGATGATCTTCAGGCCGGCACCCACCGGGTTACGGTCCACACCTTCGATGAACTTGAAGTCGATATCGTAGATCGAGCTGCCCTCTTCGAAGCGGTCGATCAGGTACAACGGTGCACCACCGATACCCTTGATGGCGGGGAGGCGCAGCTCCATCGGCCCGGTTTCGATTTCCACTGGCTGGGCGCCCAGCTCCAGCGCACGGGCATAGGCCTCATGGGCGTTGCGCACGCGGAACGCCATGCCGCACACCGAAGGGCCGTGTTCGGCGGCGAAGTACGAGGCGATGCTCTTGGGTTCGTTGTTCAGGATCAGGTTGATGCCACCCTGGCGATACAGGTGCACATCCTTGGAGCGGTGGGTAGCCACCTTGGTGAAGCCGAGCATCTGGAATACCGGCTCGAGTACGCCAGGTGTCGGCGAAGCCAGTTCAATGAATTCGAAGCCCATCAGGCCCATTGGATTGTCGAAGATATCAGCCATGTTCGTGTCCTCATCTGCAGCGAAAATTTATAGGTTGCGCGGGATGTCGAACAGAAATGGCGGTGAGCAGGGAATTCCACGCACGCTGCGGGCGAGGAAGTCACCTATGATCAGCTTGAACCCATGGTATGTCATATGGACCATTCTCGGCGGGCTTGATCCTTCGGCATTGAAGGACTTTATTGTTGTATTCGTAAATCGATTCTACAGGGCGTAAAAACGTTTGTCGCGTTTTAGTTACTCGCGGGCGCCGACAAACGGCTATCCTCTGGTTATTGTTCCTGCAGATCAGTCAGTATGCCCCTTACCGCCAAACGCCGCGCCGGCTTAACCTGGCGCACCCTGCTGCCCTGGGTCGTCGGCGCGCTGCCGGTGATAGGCGGCCTGGCCGTGATGAACTGGCAGATCGAACGCGAAATGCAGGTCAGCAGCCAAGCCACCACCCGTCAGGTGGTGGCGCATGTCGAACGTATTCTCGACAACCTGGCCAGCGCTGCCGATGCCCTGCTGCCGCTTGCCGGCAGCCCATGCCAGCAGGCCAAGCTCAGATTGCGCGCCGAGGTCACGCGCAACGCCTTCGTTCGCTCGACCAACCTGGTCAGGCACAACACCCTGTATTGTTCCTCGCTGTTCGGCGACTTCGACGAGCCGGTCAACGCCGGCGACTACGCCGACGGCAAGCTGTGGCTGATGGATGGCAACTCGGTCACCCCGGGCCACCCGCTGCTGGTCTACCGCGTCAGCAAGGGGGACCAAGGCGCGATCAGCACGGTGGACGGTGAGCACCTGCTCACGGCGCTGCGCCTGATCGGCCCTGACGAAGTGCTGCAGCTTCGCGTGGGCAATGCCTGGCTGGGCAAGGATGGCATCGTACGCCAGGGCCAGCCACCTGCCGCAGCCAAGGCCAATGTGCAGTTTGGCTCGACACGCTACCCGTTCAGCGTGCAGGGTGGCTATGGCAGCGACAGGCAAGGCCAGCTCTGGCGCAGCCACTACCCCGCCCTGTTCGGCTTGCTGCTGGTGCTGGGTGCGGTTTCTGCACTGGTGTGCCGCTGGCAGATACGCCGTATCACCTCGCCCCGTGCCGAACTGCGCCGTGCCCTGGAAGCCAACGAATTCCTGCCGTATTTCCAGCCGGTGGTACGCAAGGGTGACTACCGTTGGGCCGGCGCCGAAGTGCTGATGCGCTGGAACCACCCGCAGGAAGGCCTGGTGAGGCCCGACCTGTTCATCCCTTACGCCGAACACAGCGGGCAGATCGTCGCCATGACCCGCGCCCTGATGACCCACACTGCGCAGAGCCTGGCGCCCTATGCCGGGCTGCTGGACGACGGTTTTCATATCGGCATCAACGTCACCGCGGACCATTGCCGCGACTTCAGCCTGCTGGACGACTGTCGTACCTTCCTCCAGCATTTCCCGCCTGGCCGGGTGGTGCTGACCCTGGAGCTGACCGAGCGCAAGCTGATCGAGGCCACCCCGGTGACGCTGGAACTGTTCGAAAAGCTGGACGCCATGGGAGTGAAAATTGCCCTTGACGACTTCGGTACCGGCCAGTCCAGCCTCAATTACCTGCGCCAGTTCAAGGTCGACTACCTGAAGATCGACCAGAGCTTCGTGGCCATGATCGGTGGCGACGCACTGTCGGTGCACATCCTCGACACCATCATCGAGCTGTCGGCCAAGCTGGGCCTGGGTATCGTCGCCGAAGGCGTGGAAACCGAAGCCCAGCGCGACTACCTGGCCCGTCACCACGTGGATTACCAGCAGGGCTACCTGTACGCCAGGCCGATGCCCGCGGCCGCGTTCCTCGAAGCGCTGGCTGCCCATGCGAGCGCATCGCGGTTGCCGCAAGCTGCGCCCCCTGAGATCATGCGCGGCTGATCCAGTCGCTCAACTCCCAATTCGAGGCATTCGTGTCAAAAGGCATTCTCTCGTCGGTCATGGCGTCCTGTCTGTTTGCAGTGATGTACTTCTATACCTCATTGCTTTCGCCACTCGATGGCGAAGAGATCTTTGGCTGGCGCACCCTCTTGACCCTGCCCTGCCTGACCCTGTTCATGCTTGTCTCGAAAGACTGGAAGCGGGTCGGCGAACTGCTTGCCCGGGTAAAGCGCACGCCCCTGCTGGCGCTGGGCATGCTCGGCACCTCGTGGCTCATGGGCGTGCAACTGTGGCTGTTTCTCTGGGCGCCCCTGCATGGGCGCAGCCTGGAGGTTTCGATGGGCTATTTCCTGCTGCCATTGGCCATGGTCCTGACCGGGCGGCTGGCGTATGGCGAGCGGCTGTCGCGCCTGCAAAAGGTGGCGGTGGCCTGTGCCGCGCTGGGCGTGGGCCACGAACTGTTCCAGCATGGCAGTTTCGCCTGGGAAACCCTGGTGGTCACGATCGGCTACCCGATCTACTTCGTCTTGCGCCGACGTTGCCGTACCGACCACCTGGGCGGCCTGTGGTGCGACATGTGCCTGTTGTTGCCATGGGCGTTGTATTTCGTTATCCAGGGCCCACTGTCCGCAGCCAACCTGCAAGCCCACCCCGGGCTGTATGCACTGATTCCGACCCTTGGTGCAATCAGCGCCTCGGCGCTGATTGCCTACGTGCTGGCCAGCCGCTTGTTGCCCTTCAGCCTGTTCGGCCTGCTCAGCTATGTCGAACCGGTGCTCCTGGTAGGCGTGGCTTTGCTGCTCGGTGAAACCATCGGCCCGGACCAATGGTTTACCTACCTGCCAATTTGGGCCGCGGTGCTGGTGCTGGTTCTTGAAGGTATCAGGCACCTGCTGCGTCAACGTCGCCGTTCGGTGTAAGCCGGACCTGGCGCACGCGCCGTTCTTCCACCGCCTCCACGGTCAGCGTCCAGCCATTCCAGGCCAGGCAATCGCCAACCACCGGCAAGCGGTCAAGCAGGCTCATCACCAGGCCCGCGAGGGTCTGGTAGTCCTCGGTGGCGCGGGCGCTGAAGCCGGTGCGCGCCTGCACCTGGCTCAGGTTCACCGCACCGCTGACCACGAAGCCCGCGCCGTCCTCGACGATGCCCGGCCCTTCAACCTCGCTGGCATCGGGCAGTTCACCGGCAATCGACTCGAGGATGTCGGTCATGGTCAGCAGGCCGGTAAAGTCACCGAACTCGTTGACCACGAAGGCAATGTGGGTGGACTGGCCACGCATCTGCTCCAGGGCGTTGAGGATGCTGAAGCTCTCCAGCAGGTTCAATGGCGCCCGTGCCATGCCCTCCAGGTCCGGCTGGTTGCCCGACAGCAGTTCCTTGAGCAGTTCCTTCTTGTGCACGAAGCCCAGCGGCTCGTCCACCCGGCCATCACGGATCAACGGCAGGCGCGAGTACGGCGAGTTGGCCAGGGCCTGGGCAATGGCGTCGGCCGGCTGCGCCAGGTCGATCACATCGACTTCGGCGCGGGCGGTCATAACCGTGCGGATCGGCCGCTCGGCCAGGTTCAGCACCCCGCTGATCATCACCCGCTCGCGGCGGTCGAACACGACCTGTTCCCCACCGCCGTCGACCAGATCGGCGATCTCTTCGCCCACCTCGTCAGCCTCGACCCGGCGGCCACCCAGCAGGCGCAGCACCGCATGCGCAGTACGCTCGCGCAGCGGCCGATGCTGCTGCAGGCTGCGCTTGCGGCGGGCGCGGGCCAGCTGGTTGAACAGTTCGATCAGGATGGAGAAGCCGATCGCCGCGTACAGGTAGCCTTTCGGAATATGGAAGCCCAGGCCTTCGGCGGTCAGGCTGAAACCGATCATCATCAGGAAGCCCAGGCACAGCATGATCACCGTGGGATGGGCGTTGACGAAGCGGGTCAGCGGTTTGCTGGCGACAATCATGATGCCGATCGAGAAGACCACCGCGATCATCATCACCGACAGCTGTTCGACCATGCCCACCGCGGTGATGACCGCGTCCAGCGAGAACACCGCGTCGAGCACCACGATCTGTGCCACGATCGGCCAGAACGCGGCATGACGTACCGCGCCGCTGGCCTGGACCACATGGCCTTCCAGGCGTTCATGCAGCTCCATGGTGGCCTTGAACAGCAGGAACACACCGCCGAACAGCATGATCAGGTCACGGCCGGAGAAGCTCTTGTCGAACACCTCGAACAACGGCGCGGTCAAGGTGACCATCCAGGAAATGCTGGCCAACAGGCCCAGGCGCATGATCAGCGCCAGGCTCAGGCCGATCACCCGCGCGCGGTCGCGCTGATGCGGCGGCAGTTTGTCGGCGAGGATGGCAATGAACACCAGGTTGTCGATACCCAGCACCAGTTCGAGGACGATAAGCGTCAACAGGCCCAGCCAGGCCGTGGGGTCGGCTAGCCATTCCATTAGTGGATGCTCATGTGGGCAGCGTCACGAGGACGGGGGAAGGGAGGCCGTGCAGGCCGGTAACTGGGGGGCTCCGCGAAGGTGCTCATATAGACCTTGATTGCAAGTAGGGAAGAGGATCGTACAGGCTGAACAAGTAACCTCGATAATAGAAAACTATTACAAAACCTGTAACGAACCCGCTGGCGCAAATGCGCTGGGCACTGGGTACTTTTCTTCAATATCACCGCCTGTCGATGGCCGAGGATAACGGCCTCCCCCAAGCAAACGGAGCTCCGCATGAGCCTGTCACTGTCCATGGCCGCCTTCGCACTGGCGGCTTCGATTTCCCCCGGCCCGGTCAACATCGTCGCGCTGGGCAGCGGTGCCCGCCATGGCCTGCGCGCCAGCCTCGCGCATGTGGCTGGCGCCACCCTGGGCTTCTGCCTGCTGCTGGTACTGGTCGGCCTGGGTATGCACCAGTTGCTGTTGCGCTGGCCGCTGCTGGGCCTGCTGTTGCACTGGGGCGGTGTGGCGTTTCTGCTGTACATGGCGTGGAAACTGGCTGGCGACGACGGGCAGCTGGGCAGCACGCACCTGCTCCGGGCGCCTTCGGCGTGGCACGGTGCAGCGATGCAATGGCTCAACCCCAAAGCCTGGCTGGCAGCGGTGGCCGGCGTCGGCGCCTACACCGGAGGTGAGCAACAGTTGCTGTGGCTGTTTGCCTGGATCTACGGACCGATCTGTTTCCTCTCGGTAGCCAGCTGGGCGTGGGCAGGCAGCGTGATTCGGCAGTACCTGGGAAACCCTCGGCACCTGCGCCTGCTGAATCGGGGCCTGGCGCTGTTGCTGGTAGCCAGCGCGGTGTACCTGCTCATGCAAGGTCAGCAAGCAGCAGCCTTGCGGTAATGCCCGGGGGTCGTCGCCAGGTGCTGCTTGAAGGCCCGCTGCAGGTGCGCCTGGTCGGCAAACCCGGTCTCCTGCGCAACCTCGGCAATCGCCCGCCCTTGGCGCAACTGCGCCCTGGCAAGTTGCACGCGCTGGTCGAGCAGGTAGCCATGCGGTGTCAGGCCGAAGCGCTGGCGGAACGCCCGGATCAGGTACGAGCGTGACAAGCCGCAGGCCGCACAGATGTCTTCCAGGCTCAGCGGGTCGCAGCGATGGGCCTGTATGAAGGCTGCCGCGGTGTCCAGCCGCGGGTTACCTGCGTCGTGCACGTCGGCGCTACCGGCCTCGAGCAGCGACGGCAACGCGACAAACAGCGTCGCCAGACGGTGTTCCCGGTCTGCCAGGCGGGCGTCAAAAAGGTCGGCGAACAGCTGCAACAGCCGTCGGTACAGCGCTGGCGAGCGGCTCCAGGCCTGGGCCGGCAAGGTAAAACCCTGTGCCTGCAGCCAGGGCATGTCGACGAACAGCATCAGGTACGACCACGCTTCCCCTGCGATGGGGTTGCAAGCATGCACCACGCCCGGGTTCATCAGCACAGTGGTACCGGCACCCACCTCGATCTGCCGGTCGGCGTTCCGGTAGGTACTGCGCCCTCCGGTGATCACCCCGAGGGAAAAGCTCTCGTGGGAATGCGCGGCGTAGCACACCTGGCGCCCGTCCCCTACCCGTCGGGCTTCGACGAAGGGCAACGCCGGATCGCGCCAGAACCTTGATACTTCGATCATCCCCTGCCCCGCTTGCCGCTGCCATGCATGCGGATACTACACACTTTGTCGGGGGAACAGGTCGAGCGTCCGTTCCACTTCGCCGATATCGATAGTGAAACCATCGCCTTCCGGGGTCCCGACCACAAAGCCGAAATGCTGGTCGTCACGATCCGTCAGGTACTTGTAATAGCTGACGAACCGGTTCGGCGGCTGCAAAGTCAGCAGACAACCGCCGGGTTGCAGTACGTTCACGCCGTGCACCAGCTGGCTACCCTCCACCCCCATCACCACCCTCGCCCCGGCGCAGGCCGCGACGATATCGGGTACATCGCACTTCAGCGGATTGACGATGCGAAAGCCACGGCTGGCCCGCAAGTGCTCGGCCAACGCCAGCTCATTGCGCAACAGGCGCAAGTCGCCGTCGCCCCCGCGCAGCAGGAACACCCCAGGGTGTGGGGCATGCGCCACGTGCGCCAGCAACTTGTCGCCCATGGCCCGGTAGCGGGCACTTCGATTGCGGTTATTGGCCTGGTCATCGAATAGCACCAGTTCACGGAAGAATGCGCTGCGCAGGCGCAGCGGTTTCATCTCCAGCCAGTCTTCATAGGCCGGCGCCTGGGAATACAACGGGTACCTCGCCGAAGGCGCGGTGGTCACCGGTACGCCCTCGTTACAGGCCAGCGCATAGGTCGGGCAATCTTCCATCAGCCAAGTGCCGAACCAGGTATTACCGTTCTGCGTGCAATAGATCGCCGCGCGGTCCACTTCGCGGTCCACAGTAATGGTTGGAAAAGTGCGTGGCTTCAGTGACAGCCAGTGGCTGGCCTTGCCCTTGTACAATGCCCCCTCGACCAGCCACACATCCTTGATCAGATAACCGCGGGTCGGTCCGTGCTGCACGCTGATGCCGCCCTGCATGGTAGGGCCCGGGTGCACGTACGGATAGAAACGTTTGCCTTCCCAGCCCGTCACTCGCTCCAGTTGGCCTGGCAGGTAAATGGCCGGTGGCGAGACCGTGATCTCGCCCGGGGCTATATCCCAACTCTTGGCCGCGATACTCTTGAGGTCGATGCCGCTGCCTCCGCCCAGCCGTTTGCGCACCATGTAGCGGTAGGCAGCCAAGGTCCAGGTGTGCTGCCTGGCTGGCGGCAATGCGCCAAACTGCGAGATATCGCTCTCCATGAAGCGTCCCCCTTGGTGACGAACAAAAAAGCCGGCGCGGTGCGCCAAGCCCATGCATTCTGCCAATGTTCAGCTGCACATGACCCGTTCCAGCGTGGGCGGTGAACGCAGGTTGGCATAACGACTGCGCAAAGTTTCCACGAACGGTTCGCCCGCGCCATGGCCGCCATACAGATAAACCTTGTGCAGGCCACCGAACACCATCTCCTGATAGCGGCTGGCAACCTCCTCGTCACTCGGGCCGTCGGGCAGCCCCAGGTGCAAGGTGAGTTTGTCACCTTCCACCGCAAACATCGGTGTGTCCCAGAGAAACTTCGCCGTGCCGGTCCTGGGCAAGCGGACAAACAGATAGGCATGGTTGCCCAGCGAATCGATATCGCCGCCGCGACGGCGCTTCCATTTCAACAAACCGTCATCCGGGCGTGCCAGACAAAGGCCGATGTCGTAATAATCAAACCCCTGCTCCAGTGCCCACTCCAGCGCCATGAATGTGGTGATCGAGTTCACCTCGCGCAACTTGCGCGCGTCGGAGAACACCGCCTGGCAATAACCGAAACGCAACGTGCTCCAGTAACGTTTGCCCCCGCGCACCACTTCGCAGCCCAGATGGCAACCAATCACCTCGTCACCGCAGGTGATCAGATCGAGCCGGCCGACGCTTTTGGCGATACGAAATACTTCCGCCGTGGGGAACTGTGCCGCATGAATACCCTGCCTGGCGCTGGCATACGGGCGCAGAAGATCACGGTCGGCCATGGCGATCTCCTCGTCCGTCAGGGCCTGGCGCATGCGGTACAGCGGGCGATGCTTGCGGATGCTCCGCCTGAGCTCGCTGTCGTAGCGCGCCGTAATGTCCTCCAGCGCACGGCCCAGCGGCACCACGGCGCTCAGGTAGTGCGGTACCGACAATGCCCCTGCCGTGGGCATTTCGCTAACCACCACCACATGGCTGGCCGCCGTCGTCGCGCTTGTGCTGTCAACGATTCCGGCACTGCCTTGGCCCTTGCCGCCGATCAACAGCTTGGCCATCTCCCTTTGCTGCTTGCGGCCGACATAGACAATTTCGTACGGGCTTTCCTGCTGCAGGCGAAACCTGGCAATTTCCCAGCGCCAGAAACAGGCACGCGCCAGCACTTCGCGCACTTGGCTGGCCAAGTGTCTCATTTCGTAGCGTATCGAGGGCGACAGGTGTTTTCGCGCCAATGCCGTCAAGGTCGCTTTCATTTCTTGTTCGACGTCCTTCGATGTGCACTTGGTCTATTAGGAAAAGAACAGTTGTGGTTACTGGATACGCGCGCTTTGGTCGCAAAGCCGACTATCGATTCAATTTAAGGTGCGCATAAACCGTTTCGCAAGCAGCCCCTGATTGCATTTCCCGACACCTGTGCAAGCGCCTGCAACGGTTCATGGCGCCAAATTTCCTGCCGCGGTGGTCACTCCTGGCTACCTGCCGTTTCCGCGTTATCCCGCTACCACTTGGCAATCGAGAAATAACGTTTGATGCCTTCTTTGTATAAAAGAAGGAGCATCGCCATGCGCGCCAGCAATCCCCATCAGTCCATGCTCGAAGCGCAACTGCCGCACTGGGCCCGCCAGGCGACAGCCGAGCAGTGGGCCGCATTACAACGAACCCAGATCGCCCCGTGGCAGGCACAGGACTGGTTCGCCAATTCCCCTCCAGACCTGCGCCAGGCCGTGCGCGCCAGCAGCACGCGCCTGCTGCGCGCGCAAGCGGCCCTGGCCCACGCTCTGAAAGGTCTGAAACAGATCACTGAATTCGCTGAACCTTTGCTCCAGGACAGCCTGGCCGAACAAGACATTCACGCCTCCCCGCGTACTGCCGAGTTATTGCGGGTCGAACGCAGCTGGCATTGGGTTGGCCTGCGCTATCTCTATCGACATCAGCGCCATGACCTGCTCCAGGCCGCCCTGCAGAACTTCGCCGACGACGAGGTGTTCAGCCCCGAGAGTGCCATCGCCCTGAGCGGCAACATCCAGGTGACGACGGTGGAAGTGCAAGGTTCGGTACCATTGGGCATGCAGGTACCCGCGGCCCACTTTCCGCTACAGTCCGAGCGCTACCGGGTGGAGCGCCTGCCGCTGGTACCCGCCGCCTTCGCCACACTGTGCCGTGAACTGGACCTGGGCGGTGCGTACCAAGCCCACCTGGAACACTACTTCGCCCGGCCCGCTACCCGCACGCTGGCCATCCAGGTACAAAAGAACCGCTTGCGCCTGGCCGCCGACCTTGCCTACCTGCGGCATCTGGTCGATGGCAGCACGCGTGATCAGGTCGAGCGGCTGTTGCAGGGCGGCGAGGTGAAGTGTTGGCAGCTGGCGCTGTTCGGCACCACCCTGCACGATGTCATGTTGATCGACGCCGGCCGCGCGGGGCTGGCGCTGTACCTGCCCGGCCATGACCCGGCACTGCGGCAATGCCGCAACCTGGACGCGGTGCACGAGGCACTGGCGACCTTGTTGCTGGAGGCCGATGCCCGCCAGGCTTTCGCGGCCTACATCAGGCAGGACCAGCGCGCGCACTTTCTCGACCTGCTGCAGCAAAACCTCGACGCTGCCGGCAACACAGCCTTCGACCGCACCTGGCAGCGGGCCGCGCACGCAGACCTGCGCCCCACACGCCTGGCCTTGGCGGCCGAGCCTTTCGGCCACTGCCAGGACCTGCACCTGGCCCGCCTCAAGCACGAAGCCAGCCTGCTCGCGGTGCCGACCGCCGCAGCCGATGCCAACGCGCGGGCCAGACGTCTGGAAGAATGGGCAAGCCTCGGCCTGGATGTACTGAACATTGCCGGGTTCTTCATTCCATCTGTAGGTACCCTGATGCTGGCCGTTACGGCCTGCCAACTGCTTGGCGAAGCCTTCGAGGGCTACGAGGCCTGGCAGGAAGGCGACCGCCACCTGGCACTGCGCCACCTGGAGGCGGTCGGGCTGAACCTGGCTCTGATCGGCGGCTTCACGGCGGCGGCCAAGGGCGTACCTAAGCTGTTCAACAGCCCGTTGATGGAAAGTCTCCAGCAGGTACGCGGCAGCGATGGACGCTACCGGCTCTGGAATGAAGACCTCACCCCCTACCGCAGTGCCGTGCTGCTGCCGGAAAACCTGCGGCCCAATACACTTGGCCAATATCGCTACGAGGGTCGCCATTTCATCCGTATGGACGGCCATCTCTTCGAACAACGGTTCGACAACGACCTGCAACAATGGCGGGTCGTCCACCCGCAGACGCCGGACGCCTGGCAGCCACCACTGACGCACAACGACGAAGGTGCCTGGCGCGGCCAGCATGAACAACCCGGCCAGTGGCCATTCGCGAAGCTGGCGCGCCGCCTTGGCGAGGCCTACGCCGCCTTCACCCCGGGCCAGTTGACGCAGGCTGGGCGGCTTTGCGGCATCGACGCCGCGCTCTTGCGCCGTGTGCACCTGGAAGGCTTGCCCACGCCCCCGCTGTTGCTCGATACCCTGCAACGCATGGCGGCACAGGCCGAAGTCGCCGCATTGGCGGACAACGCCCCGCCGGGCCTGTTCGAGCTGCTCTACAACGGTAGCACCCCGCTCATCCCGTCAACGCAGAAACTGCTTGACGCCTACCCGCGGCTTTCCCCGGCCCTGGCCCGGCGTCTGCTGGCACCGCTGGACGAAGCCGAAATGCTCGCCTGGCAACAGAGCAGCCAGTTACCTGCGCGGCTTCGCCAGACGCTGGAACAGGTGCACAGCGAGCTGCCGCTGGTACGCGCGCTGGAAGGCGTGCTGCAGCCGGCCCACGCCAGCAGCGACAGCGAGCGCCTGGTGTTCAGCGCACTGGATGCGATGCCCGGCTGGCCTGAGCACCTGCGCCTGGAGTTGCGTGGCGCCAGCCCCGCAGGCCCTCGCCTGGATCAGGTCGGCAGCGACCAGGCCACCACCCTGTGCCGGGTGATCAAGACAGCCGACGGTTATGAGGCCGACCTGGGCGAGCGCCCAGCGGCTGCTGCGCACGACCCAGACCTGTGCCGCGCGGTAGAACAGGCCCTGCCGCGCTCGCAACGCCGGACGCTGGGTTTCCCCACCGACGATGGCAGCACGCTACGCCAGCGGGTGCTGGCTTGGGCCGAACAGCACAGGGCGACACTGGCGCAGCGCTTGTGGGGGCACCGCGCGTTGCTGCGCAGGCCGAAGGGTGGCTTGTACGGCGGCCGGCCCCTTGCCCCCGAACCGCATCAGCCACGCCTGGCAGGCTCGCTGATCGGGGCCTATCGCCGCCTGTACCCCGACGCCACCGATCAGGAATTCGAAGCCTGGCTCGGCAACGACGAGGACAACCCGTACCTCGATGACCTTCGCTCCCCCACACAGCGGCTGCGCGACTTGCAGCAGCGTCTGGATACCCTGCGTCGCGACCTGCAGGAATGGGCGCGGCACGACCCGCAGCGCGCCCACCAGCGACACCGGGCCATCCGCCCGATTCTCAACGCCTGGCAGCGGCTATCGAGCGTAGCGCTTGAAGGCGGTGGCCGCCTGTACAGCCTGGACCTGTCCGGACTGGAGCTGGACAACCAGGCCCTGGCCAGCCTGCCCTTGCCCGATGACTTCGCCCATGTGGAGCACCTGTCATTGAGCAACAACCGTTCCCTCAGTCAGTTGCCGGCCGGATTCTACCAACGCTTTCCCAACCTCAAGCGCCTGCTTCTGACTGATTGCCGGTTCGACACATTGCCCCGCCTGGGCGACCCTGCCCAACTCAGCTGGCTGGATATGGAAGGCAACCGCATCACCTGGGACGCCCAGGCCCAGCAAGCACTGGACAGTTGCCTGGGCCTTGCGGTGCTCGACCTGTCGGGCAACCCCTTGCTGCAAGCCCCGGACCTGCGCAGGCTGGCCTTGCTGAAAACGCTGTTCCTGAACAACTGTGCGCTCAGTGAATTGCCCCAAGGCCTCGAGCTGGTAACCGAGCCGATCATCCTCGACATCAGCGACAACCAGCTGCAGCGGCTGCCAGACGGTTTCAACGTGCCCCGGCCAGTCGCAGACGCCTTGCGCCTGGAAAGCGACTGGCTGGGTGCTCCGGTACTTGCCCAGATCGAAACCTACAACGCCATGCACCAGGTGGACCTGCTGGTGTGCGAAAGTGACTACCTGGAGTTCTTCGAACAGACCGGCCCGGCCGAATCGGCGCTGTGGCAACGATTACCGCTGCAGTACCGCCGCGATCTCAGGCCCTTGCTTGAACGTGAACCGTTCCTGTCGCACCCGCAACAGGCCCGTGCAGAGTTCTGGCGACGCCTGGCCCTGCTCGACGCGGACCCCGCCCTGCGCCAGCAATGGTTGACGCACCCGCCGTACGACCTGTTCAACCTGCCGCTTTGACATGGCCCGGGTGCCTGTCTGGGCAACAGGCAGGCACTTGCGGCCAGGTTGGGCCAGACTGGTGTTTTTCCGGTAGCCGGTGCATGCTCGCAGCTGAAGCGTTTCACCCGGCTCTAAACCCGCCCAGCAATGTGAGGTGCAGTCCCCATGGACCGTTGGCTCGATTCACTTTTCCCCAATGCCGAAAACATCCCGGAAACCTGGCGCCTGGGAGCTCCCCTGGAGCAACGCGAATACCTGGTGAACGGCGAGCTCAGGCGCTGGGACGGCCCCCTGGCCACGGTGCGCAGCCCGGTGTGGCTCAAGCAAGGCAGCGCAGAGCAGCAAGTGGTGCTGGGCAGCGCTCCGCTGCTCGATGCCGACACCGCGCTCACCGCCCTCGATGCCGCCGTGCAGGCCTATGACAAAGGCCGTGGCACCTGGCCGACCCTGCGCGTGGCCGAGCGCATCCAGCATGTGGAAACGTTCCTGGCGCGCATGCGTGAGCAGCGCCAGGCAGTGGTCAAGCTGCTGATGTGGGAGATCGGCAAGAACCTCAAGGACTCGGAAAAGGAGTTCGACCGTACCTGCGACTACATCGTCGACACCATCAATGCGCTCAAGGACCTCGACCGCCGCTCCAGTCGCTTCGAGCTGGAACAGGGCACGCTCGGGCAGATCCGCCGCGCGCCGCTGGGCGTGGCCCTGTGCATGGGGCCTTACAACTACCCGCTCAACGAAACCTTCACCACCTTGATCCCGGCGCTGATCATGGGCAACACCGTGGTGTTCAAACCGGCCAAGTTCGGTGTGCTGCTGATCCGTCCGCTGCTCGAAGCGTTCCGCGACAGCTTCCCGCCAGGCGTGATCAACGTCATCTATGGACGGGGCCGGGAGACTGTCAGCGCGCTGATGGCCAGCGGCAAGGTCGATGTGTTCGCCTTCATTGGCACGCACAAAGCTGCCAGCGACCTGAAGAAACTCCACCCACGCCCACACCGTCTGCGCGCGGCGCTGGGGCTGGACGCCAAGAACCCGGGCATCGTCCTGCCCCAGGTCGACCTGGACAACGCCGTCGAGGAAGCCGTCACCGGTGCGCTGTCGTTCAATGGCCAGCGCTGTACGGCGCTGAAGATCCTGTTCGTCCACGAGGACGTGGTCGAGGCGTTCCTCGACAAATTCCAGCGCAAGCTGGCCGCACTGAAGCCCGGCATGCCCTGGGAGCCTGGCGTGGCGTTGACGCCGCTGCCCGAACCCGGCAAGGTCGATTACCTCGATGGGCTGGTCGCCGATGCCAGGGCCAAGGGCGCACAGGTGCTCAACGAAGGTGGCGGGCACAGCCGCGGCTCGTTCTTCTACCCGGCCGTGCTGTACCCGGTAAAGCCGGACATGCGCGTATACCACGAGGAGCAGTTCGGCCCGCTGGTGCCGGTGGTGCCCTACCGCGACCTGCAGACGGTGATCGACTATGTCCTCGACTCCGACTACGGCCAGCAACTGAGCCTGTTCGGCAACGACCCGGCAACCATCGGCAGCCTGGTCGACACCTTCGCCAACCAGGTCGGGCGGATCAACATCAACGCGCAGTGCCAGCGCGGCCCTGACACCTACCCGTTCAACGGCCGCAAGAACAGCGCCGAAGGTACCCTGTCGGTGCATGACGCCCTGCGCGTGTTCTCGATTCGTACGCTGGTGGCAACACGCTTCCAGGCCGCCAACAAGGAACTTATCAGCGAGATCATCCGCAACCGTCAGTCCAGCTTCCTGACCACCGATTACATATTCTGAACCGCGCTTATGGAAAATCGATCTATCAATACGGTCGATTCTCCCTCCACGCAAACGACTCTAAGCAACAGGGCGCCCGTCGGCGCCCACTGCGAAGGAGAGTCGAACATGGCAGCCAGACCCATTCCTGAAGGCCAGCACAGCATCACCCCGTACCTGGCCATCAACGATGCCGCCAAGGCCATCGAGTTCTACAAGAAGGCCTTCGGTGCCGTCGAGATGTTCCGCCTCGACGCCCCGGATGGCCGCGTTGGCCATGCCGAACTGAAGATCGGTGACTCGTCACTGATGCTTGGCGATCCCTGCGACATGGAAGGCGGCCTCACCGCCAGCCAGAAGCTCGGCGGCGCAGGCGTCGGCTTGCACCTGTATGTCGAGGACAGCGACAAGGTGTACGCCCAGGCCCTGGCAGCCGGCGCCACCCAGCTGAACGCAGTGACGGACCAGTTCTACGGCGACCGCAGCGGCACCCTCAAAGATCCGTTCGGTAATATCTGGTTCGTGTCCACCCACAAGGAAGATCTGACCCCTGACGAAATTCGCGCCCGCGCCGCGAAGCTGTTCGGCGGCAACTGAGCGGCAGGTTGAAAGCGTCGCGACTTTGCCTGAAGCTTGGCGCTCGTAGCCTGGAGCCGCTTCATGCGAATCATCGACAAAACCGCCGCACAGGTGCGCAGCCTGACCCCCGCGGAAGAGGAGCTGCTGGTCGGCTTTGCCAGCGGCACCCTCGCCGGCCCGCGCCTGCTGCAAGCCAACCAGATGCTGATGAAAGTGCGCAGCGCCAACCAGTGGCTGGCCTGCGACTGCCGCAGCGATGCCTTGCCGGTGCTCAATGTCACCCTCAATGGCAACACTGGCGCACTGTTTCTCAAGAACAACCCGGGTACAGCCGAGCACGCGCCCGGCTGCCCGTTCACCAAGGACGAGCGGGAAGCTGCCGAGCGCGATAGCCAGCCCACGCCACCTGCTGCCTGGCTGCCTCCGGACACGCCCCTGCGCCTGATCGGCGACTTTCGCAGTGGCAGCGCTCGAGGTGCCAGCGGCGACAACCATGAGCGGCGCGAACAGCAGCGCCTCCTGGCGCTGTTACTGACCTGGATCGAAACCAGCGGCCTCAACCTGTATGCCACTCACCTGAAAAAGGACCTGACCGGGCAGTTTGCCGAATTGCGCAGCGTGGCCAGCCGCTACCCGCTGCTGGAGCGGGTGCCGGCCAGCAACTACCTGGAAACCCGCCTGGACATGAAGCACATGATGATGCTCAAGGCCCGCCTGCGCGAAGCCACGGTGTTCGGCAACCATCGCCGCCACGGCTTGCTGCTGGACTGCGTGGACCAGGTCAAAGGGCGCAAGCTGTTCAATCACGGCAATGCAGACGGTTTTGACTTCCAGGGGCATCATCTGTACTGGGGCGGCAACCGCACCGCAGGGCCGTTGCTGGCCCTGGCGCTGTACTCGCCAACCAGCGCTGGCAGCCATTTCTACGAACTGATCCATGTGGCCAGCGTACCGGTACTTTCGCGCGCACACCTGTTCCCGATCTATCGCGCTGAAGAGCGCGAACCGCTCAAGGCCCTGGTGTCACTGATCGACTGGATGGCCAGCAAGGGTGTGAAAGTGCAGATGCGCCGCCCGGTGGTCGGCGGCGAAGTGATGGATGAACTGGTACTGACCTCCGACCAAGACCGGGTGCTGTCGGTATCGCTGCTGGAGCAGCCGATCGGGCCCGAGCCGGATACCGACAATTTCAAGCGCTACGCTGACTTCAAGAGCCCGGAAACTTTCCGCAAATACGTTGCAGGGTTTTTCATGCGGGAGCGTTGAACGACACTTTCCGTCAACTATGGAACCTGGTGCGGGCCTTGACGCGGTGGATGGCACCGGCTTTGCCGGTGATCGCGGCTGACGCTGCTCCTACAGGTACAGCGTCAAGTCAAAGCCGTGGGTAGGAGCAGATCTATTCGCGAAACAGGCGACGCGGGGGAGGCCCCGGCGTCTACCTGGTCAGCCAAGAAACAGCTGGTACGCCGGGTTGTCGGTCTCGTCCCAATAGCGGTACCCCATCTCATCCAGTGCCAGCGGCAGGCCTGCCAATTCATCACTCGGCACTTCCAACGCCGCGAACACCCGTGCCTCCGCCGCCCCATGGTTGCGGTAGTGGAACAGGCTGATGTTCCACTGCTTGCCCAATCGCTCCAGGAAGCCCAGCAAGGCCCCCGGGCGCTCCGGGAACTCGAAACGCAGCACCCGCTCGTCAGCACCCGGTGCGGCGTGGCCACCCACGGTATGGCGTACGTGCAGCTTGGCCAGTTCGTTGTCGGTCAGGTCCAGTACGCTGTAGCCCTGCTCGCGCAAGCTGGCCAGCAGTCGTTCGCGCGGGTCGTGCAGCGGGTGGGTCTGTACCCCCACGAACAGGCGCGCCTCCTTGCCAGGATAGTAGCGGTAGTTGAACTCAGTGATCTGCCGCTTGCCCAGCGCCTGGCAGAAGGCACGGAAGCTACCGGGCTGCTCGGGGATGGTCACGGCGATGATGGCCTCGCGCTGTTCACCCAGCTCGGCACGCTCGGCGACATGGCGCAGGCGGTCGAAATTGACGTTGGCGCCGGAATCGATCGCCACCAGGGTCTGCCCCTGCACGCCTCGGCGCGCCACGTACTTCTTGATTCCGGCCACAGCCAGGGCTCCGGACGGTTCGGTGATGGAACGGGTGTCGTCGTAGATGTCCTTGATCGCCGCGCACAGCTCATCGCTGCTCACGGTCAGTACCTCATCGACGAAATGCCGGCACAGCTCGAAGCAATGGGCTCCCACCTGCGCCACCGCCACACCATCGGCGAAGGTGCCGACCTGCGGCAGGACCACCCGCTCGCCAGCGGCCATGGCGGCCTGCAGGCAGTTGGAATCTTCCGGCTCGACGCCAATCACCTGCACTTCCGGGCGCAGGTACTTCACGTAGGCGGCAATGCCAGCGATCAGCCCGCCACCACCGACCGGGACGAAGATCGCGTCCAGCGCACCCGGGTGCTGGCGGAGGATTTCCATGGCCACGGTGCCTTGCCCGGCAATCACATCCGGGTCGTCGAACGGTGGCACGAAGGTGGCGCCTTCGTTGTCAGCCAGTTTCAGCGCGTGGGCCAAGGCATGCGGGAAGCTCTCGCCGTGCAGCACCACATGCCCACCGCGCGAACGCACGCCCTCCACCTTGAGTGACGGTGTGGTGGTGGGCATGACGATAGTGGCCTTCAGGCCCAGGCGCGCGGCCGCCAGGGCTACGCCCTGGGCATGGTTGCCCGCCGACGCGGTGATCACCCCGCGTTCGCGCTGTACTGGGCTCAGACGCGAAAGACGCGTGTAGGCACCGCGGATCTTGAACGAAAAGGTCGGTTGCAGGTCTTCACGCTTGAGCAGCACCTGGTTGCCAAGGCTCGCCGACAACGCAGGGGCGGCCTGCAAAGGCGTCTCGATGGCCAGGTCGTACACGGGCGCGGACAGGATACGGCGCACCTGCTCCGACAGCAGTTGCTGCACGCTGGACGAGGTACGAGGGCTGACGTTGAGGCTGGTCATCGATGGCAACTCCTTGGCTTTTATTCACATTGCCCAGGAGTCAGAGAGAAGAAACCCGCCTCCAGGGCGGGTTCGGTGCACGTACGCGCTAGCCCGCCAAGCTGATAATGGCGGTAATAATAATGGCGTGGGCGTGCGGGAAAGTTTTCATGGGGAGGAACTTAGCCGCTAGTGCGGCTTGAAGTCAACACTTCGCCTGCTGCGCCGAAAGCGGCACATCGAATACCTTGTCGAAGCCCCACTGGAAGACAAACGCATAGACGAAGAAGAACACGAACAACGCCAGGTTGGTCAGCAGCGCCGCCCACAGGCTGACATCCAGCCAGTAGGCCACCAGCGGCAGCAGAATCAGCACCAACCCGCCTTCGAAGCCCAGGGCGTGCAGCAGGCGTCGCAGGAAGGTGCGCTCACGTCGGCGCTGGCGCGCCTCCCAGCGCTCGAAGACCCAGTTGTAGGCCATGTTCCAGCTCATCGCGATGGCCGACATCAGCACCGAGAGCACGGTCGACTGTGCCATGCCGGCGCCGAACGCCAGTTCCAGCGCGGGCGCCACGCAGGCGACGGCGATGGCTTCGTAGAGAATGGCCTGGACGATCTTGCGTGCCTTGCCTTGCATGTTCCTGCTCCCTGGGTAAACGACCTGTAAACTACAAGAAGTGGCTTATAAGAAAAAGCCTGAAATTTGGACAACCCTGCATTCGGCTGCTTGTATTTATCCCGTACAAAGGCCGAATGTCGTACAACTTCGTCCAAGGACCCGAACGAGGATTAAAGACAATGGCTAACGCCTTTCTCCCGGTGGCCGGCACATGAGCCTGGCGTTCATCGACTTTCTGACCTACGTGCTGTTCGGCCTGAAGATCCTCGCGATCATTCTGGCCTCGCTGATGTTCCTGCTTGGCCTGGATGACCTGTTCATCGATCTGTGCTTCTGGGGCCGCAAGCTGATCCGGCGCTTTCGTATCTATGACAAATACGAAAAGGCCGATGAGAAGCGCCTGTTCGAAGTGCCGGAAAAACCCTTGGCCATCATGGTCCCGGCCTGGAATGAAGTGGGCGTTGTAGGAGAAATGGCGCGCCTTGCCGCCTCGACCATCGACTACGAGAATTACCAGATCTTCGTCGGCACCTACCCCAATGACCCGCAAACCCAGGCCGATGTCGACGCGGTGTGCCTGCACTACCCCAATGTCCACAAGGTGGTCTGCGCGCGCCCCGGTCCCACCAGCAAGGCTGACTGCCTGAACAACATCATCGACGCCCTGCTGCGCTTCCAGCAGGATGCCGGCATCGAGTTCGCCGGTTTCATCCTGCACGACGCCGAAGACGTGATCTCGCCCATGGAGCTGCGCCTGTTCAACTACCTGCTGCCGAACAAGGACATGATCCAGATCCCGGTGTACCCCTATGCACCGGAATGGAGAGGCTTCACCGCTGGCCACTATGTCGACGAGTTTGCCGAGAATCATGGCAAGGACGTGATCGTGCGCGAAGCCCTGACCGGCCAGGTACCGAGTGCCGGCGTGGGTACCTGTTTCAGCCGCCGCGCCATCGCCGCGCTGCTCGAGGATGGCGACGGCATCGCCTTCGACGTGCAGAGCCTCACCGAAGACTACGATATCGGCTTTCGCCTGAAGCAAAAGGGCATGAAGTGCATTTTCGCCCGCTATTCCATCACCGACCCGGCGCTGACCCTGAAGCAGGAATGGCGCCCGGGGATGAGCCGCGAATTCTCCCAGGTGATCTGCGTACGCGAGCATTTCCCGCGCGACTGGCAACATGCCATTCGGCAGAAGTCGCGGTGGATCGTCGGCATCGTCTTCCAGGGCACCAGTAACCTTGGCTGGAGCCGCAAGGGCGCCCTCAACTACTTCCTCTGGCGTGACCGCCGCGGGCTGTTCGCCTACCTGCTGAGCTTCCTGGTCAACCTGTTGCTGCTGGTGCTGCTGGCCATGTGGCTGGTCACGGTGATCGCGCCAGAGTCATGGCGCTTCATGTCCATCCTCGATGACAGCCCGCTGTTGGCCGCCTTGCTGTGGCTGAACGGACTGCTGCTGGTCAACCGCCTGTTCCAGCGCGCCTGGTTCGTCACCCGCTTCTATGGTATCGGCGAGGGCCTGCTGTCGGCGCCGCGGATGATGTGGAGCAACTTCGTCAACTTCTTCGCCAACTTGCGCGCCTTGCGCCAGGTCATGGAAATGGGCGACTCGCGGCGCGTGGCCTGGGACAAGACCACCCACGAATTTCCTGCCATTGCCGCGCCGGCCCGCACCCCGCTAGGCCAACGCCTGGTAGCCAAGGGCCTGATCAGCGACGAACAGCTGCAACAGGCGATCACCAGCCCGGTACGCCGGCGCCTGGGCCGCGAGCTGCTGCTGCGTGGCTGGCTGGACAGCGAACAGCTGGTAGCGACCTTGGCCGAACAACTCGACCTGCCCTGGGCACCGCTCAACCCGTTCAAGCTTGACCCACAACTGATCGCCAAACTGCCACGCAAGCTGGCGACCCACTATGGCGTGCTACCGGTGGACGAAGACGGCAACACGCTGATTCTGGCCAGCGAAAGCCCGGTCAGCCAGGTGTCGCTGGGGGTCATAAGCCGCCAACTGAAACGTCCGGTCAGCGCCCGCCTGGCGCCACAGGGCCGGGTAACCCTGGGCCTGCGCTATCACTACCCGAGCCCCTGGCAAAAGCCGGAAACCCGCGAGATGCTGGCCGTACTGGAACGCAACCAGGACGACGAAGCGCTGCTGGAACGGGTCAGCCAGCACCAGGTGATGCTGGGTGCCCTGCTGCAGGTGCGCGGCATGGTACCGGTCACCCTGTTCAACCAGGCGCTGATCGACTTCAACCCCGAACAGCAAAGCCTCGGCGAATACCTGATCACCCGCGGCATCATCACCGAGCAGGTGCTGCAACAGGCCCTGATCGAACAGGCCAGCGAACAGCAGGCCGCCTTTGACCTGACCCGGGAGGTGGCATGAAGCCGCGCTTTACCCTCACTTTCACTGGCCTGTTGCTGTGCTCCGCCGCCCTGCCCACTGCTGCCTCAACGCCGATGACCGACTTCCAGCGGTTCACCAGCTACCCATTCATGGAACGCAGCTACAGCGAGGCGAAGAAGGATAACTGGGCCGAGGTCGAGCGCCTGACCCGTCATGTGCTCGCTCGGGTACCGAACAATGACGAAGCCCGCTCGCTATTGGTGGAGGCCCTGGCCCATCAACGCCGCTACCAGGAGGCCGAAGCGCTGGCAGAACAGCTGGGCGACAGCCCGGTGCATGCCGACGCCCTGCTCGAACTGCGCCTGACCTGGATCGAGCAGGACCCACCCCCGGCCAGCGAGGTGGAGCGCTGGCTGGCCAGCAGCGCGGGTGCCCAGCGTGTCCGTCTGTGGCAGGCCTATGGCTTGAGCCTGGCCAAGTCCGGCGGGGCCGCCAGGGCGCTGGACTGGCTCAATCATCTGCCGCCACAGGAAGATGGCCAGGTCCTGCGCCTGGCCAGGGCCAACTTCGCCGAACAGCTGCGTGACTGGAAGGAAACCATCGAACAGCTGCAGCCACTGGCCGCCCAGCGACAGCTGCCTGCCCAGGACTGGCAGCGCCTGGCCAATGCCTATGTCCAGCAGCTGGACGAAAACGGCTTGAACGCCTTGCTGCCCAGCGCCCCATCCCCCGAAGCCGCCAACCAGGCCCGCCTGGCCATGGCCAACCGGGCCATCGCCGTCGGCCAGAACCAGCAGGCCCAGCGTTGGCTGCAAGCGCTGCCGGCCGAGCAGCTGGACCAGCCGCTGCAGCGTCAGCAGCTGTGGGAACTGGCTCGCCAAGGCCAGGACGCCACGTTAGTGCAACGCCTGAGCAACGAACTGCAACGCCCCTGCCTGGAAACCGTCGACTGGCTTTCGCGCCGTGACCCGGCGCTGGCGCGCGAGCAGTTCAAGGGCTGCAATGCCAGCACCGATCCAAGGGCCTACGCCGTGCTCAGGCAGCGCCTGTACGGCGACCCACCCCAGCCACCGCAACCACGCACAGCCGCCGAATGGGAGAAGCGCTACCGGCAAAGCGGCGACCTGGCCGCGCTGGAACAAGCCACCTTCCTGCTTACGCAGCAAGGCCAAACCGATCAGGCCCGGCAATTGCTGGAGCAGGCCTACGACCGCCGCCAGGGCCGTCTCGCCCCGTCGCTGCTGCAGCGCCTGGGCAACCTCTATGCGCGCAACGATGGGCCGCTGCAGCCCCAGCGCATGCTTGGCCTGATTCCCCAGGTCGATGCCAATACCCGCGCCCAGCTGCTCGGCCGCCTGGCCGAGGCCGGCCACTGCGATACCGTGCGCCAGGTGATACCGGCCCCACCCAGCGAGTCCGGCCAGTACCGCGCGCTGGGCCGCTGCGCCATGCCCGACCAGCCCGGGGAAGCGGTCGTCTACTACCAGGCCGCCGAGCGCCTGGGTGACCGCGGCAGTCGCCTGCCGCTGGCCTATGCCCTCGAGGCCGCAGGCGATTCCGAAGCTGCCCTGGCCATCTGGCGCAGCTTGCCCGACAGTGCCTGGACCGAAAACGCCCGCCTCACCGCTGCCCGTGGCGCGCTGAACGCCGGCGACCCGCAGGCGGCACGTCGCTATTGGGACGCCGCCAGGCACCATAGCGCCGACGATTGGGCGCTGGGTGCCGCCATCGCCCAACAGCAAGGCGACTATCAGGCCGCGCTGGGCTTGCAGCGCCAGGCCTTGGCGCATGCCCCGCGCGCCGAGCATTACTACGCTGCCGCCAGCACCGCGCAACTGGCCGGCGACAGCGCGCAAAGCACTGCCTGGCTGGCCGACGCCGTGCGCCTGGCCCCGGACCAGCCGCGCTATCGCGCCGACTACGGCATGCGCCTGGCCGGCTCGGCCGACAAAGCCCAGCGCCGCCAGTCAATCCCGTTGCTGGAACGCGCCACCCACGATTTCCCCGAGGACTACCGCCTGGGCGAGACGCTGGCCCTGCGCTACGACGAAGCCGAAGACAACGCCGCCGCACGTCGCCAGCTGCGCCGGGTGCTGGATGTGGAGCAGGACCTGGTCGACGGCGGCGATGAATATGGCAGCCTGGAAGCACGCAAGTATCGCCAGCGCCGGGCCCATGAAAGCCTGTCGCGCCGCGACACCATCACCCTGGCCAGCACCTGGTCGCCGGCGGGCACCTCGACCAACGACAAGTTCCTCGACGACGGCCAGCGCAGTGGCACTTCACGCCGGGCGCAGTCACAGAACGTGCAGCTGGCCATGTGGGACCATGCCCTGGGCGCAGAACCCAGCCGCAACGGCAGCACCCTGTCGGTGTATGGCCGGGTGCTGTTCGGCGGGCCAAGCCGGACCGACTACGCCCAAAGCATGGGCACCGGCGTCGGCCTGCGCTACAAGCCGCTCGGCCAGGCCAACCTCAACCTGTATGCCGAGCTGTACCACCAGCGGCAGATCGACGAAACGCACAACAGCGGCCTGAGCCTGGGCCAGTTGCTGAGCCCGGCCAAGGTCGGCGGCAACTGGGGCGACCTGCGTCACCACGCCGAATCGAGCAATGACCTGTTATTGCGCGCTACCGCCTCGTTCCTCGACCAGGGCGCCTGGCGCAATGACTGGCGGGTCGATGAAGACCATTGGAACGAGCGTTTCCTCTACCTCGACGCCGCCTGGTGGACACGTGCCGGTGACCATGCCTGGCTGTCGCGCTACCAGCAGGGCCACGCCTGGAAGCTGCCGGGCAGTTCACCGCAAACCCTCATGCCGTACGGCTTCGTCGAGTTCGCCAGCCAGGACCCGAGCAATGACTGGCGCCAGGACGCGCGGGCCGGGGTCGGCGTGCGCTGGCAATGGTGGTTCGATGACGACCGCTACAACGCCTATCGCGGTTCGCTGAAAGTGCGTGCCGAATACCAGCAGTCGCTGGGTGGCAATCTATACCAGCGCGCCAACGGCGTGCTGGTCGGTGCGGAGATGACTTTCTGATGCGTACGTTCCTGGCCCTCTGCCTGCTCGCCCTGTGCCTGCCGGCCAGCGCCGACCAGCGCCTGTTCTACCAGCCCCTCAACCGCGACGCCGGCGTCTCCCCCAGCCAATGGCAGCAGCTATGGCGGGCCACCGTGGCCCAGGGCGGCAAGACCCTGATCGTGCAATGGAGCGCCTATGGCGACAGCGATTTCGGCGGTGCCGGCGGCTGGCTGGCCAACAGCCTGCACAGCGCGCAGGCCGAAGGCTTGCAACTGGTACTCGGGCTGTACCTGGACCCGGCCTATTACCAGCGCCTCGATGAACTGGATGGTGACGGCCTGAACAGCTACTGGAAGGCGCAGCTGGGACGTTCGCTCAACCAGTACCGGCAACTGCGCCAGACCTGGCAGTTGCCGGTGGCGGGCTGGTACCTGCCGATGGAGCTGGACGACCTGCATTTTCGTGACGCTGAGCGGCGCGATGCGCTGTATGGCCAGTTGCAAGCCTTCAAGCGCCAGCTCGACAAACCGCTGCACATCAGTGCTTTCAGTGCGGGCAAGCTGTCGCCTCGGGTCAATGGCGCATGGCTGGATCAACTGGCCGGCCTGGGCTTGACTGTGTGGTGGCAGGACGGCGCGGGCACCGGGCGCTTGCCCGCGCTGGTGCGCCAGGGCTATGAGCAGGCCTTGCCGTGTCGGGTGGGCGTGGTGCGCGAAGCGTTCCGCCAGGTAAGCGCGCCAGGGCAGGCGTTCCGCGCCGAGCCCGCCGAACCGCAGTTGGGTGGCGGCTGCCATGCCGAGGCGGTGTTCGACCTGCGTTACCGGCCCTGGGCCCGGGGTGTTCTGCCCGAAAATTGAGCCGCCAGGGCCGGCCTGGGGAGCCACGAATGTTCAAGACCATCGAAGCGCATGTACGCAAACAGGTCGCTCCGGTCGCCCTGCGCGCCGAGTTCCGCCAGCACGAATTCGAGTCCATGCGCCCGTTCTGCCTGCTGGTGTTCTGCGTCAGCATCCTGATCTGGCTGGTCTTCGACCTGATCGTCAGCTTCCTCGGCGGCCAGGGCCTCACCTGGCTGTCCGGGCTGTTCATCGCCCTGCTCGGCTGCCTCACCCTGGTGCTGCGGTTCACCCGCCGCAGCCAACACTTCGATGTGCTCAACCTGCTGTTCATCAGCGTGATCACCCTGGGCATGCGCCTGGTGATCGAAGGCATCCCGGTGGCCCAGCGCCCGGTGTGGCTGGTACTCGGCGTGTCCACCGTGCTGTATGCCGTGTCGGTGCTACCGGTCCGGCGCTGGTCGTTCTTCTGCGCCATGCTCATCACCTGGGTGGTGCTCAACCCGTTCTATCACACCCGTATCGACGCGGATGAGCTCGAAGGCGCCATGCTGCTCAGCTACGCGGTGTTCCTCAGCGGCCTGGTGATCTACAGCTACCTGCAGATGCGCAAGGCCAAGCTGCACAATTTCTATATGTCCAAGGTGCTGCTGGAACAGGCCTATGTCGACGCCCTGACCGAAATCCCCAACCGCCGCTCGTTCATGACCCAGGCCGACCGCCAACTGCGCTCGGCCACGTCCGAGCGCTACCTGGCGATGATCGACATCGACAACTTCAAGCGGGTGAATGACCGCTTCGGCCATGATGTCGGCGATGAGGTGCTCAAGCGCGTGGCCACGCATATCAAGGCGAGCATGAGCGGTTTCGAGTATGCACGGCTGGGCGGCGAGGAGTTCGCGATCTTCTTCCAGGGGCTGGGCCAGCAAGACGTCGAGCAACGGCTGGCAGGGTTGTGCCAACGGGTGCGCGAGGACATTGCCGAGCACCCGGTGACCGTCAGTATCGGCCTGGCCCGGGTCGACCAGGGCGACAGCCTGACCACGGCGCTGGTCCGCGCCGACCAGGCGCTGTATGAAGCCAAGCACAGTGGCAAGGACCGCTTTGTGCTGTGGTCGGCCCGGCTGGCGGACAGCGAATAGCAGGCCAGGCGACGCCTCAAGCGGCAGGCAGGCGAATCCGGAACTGCGCCCCGCCCAGCGCCGACTGGGCCACGGTCAAGGTCCCGCCCTGCCCCTCGATCGCCCGCCGGCTGATCGCCAGCCCCAGGCCAAACCCGCCAGTATTGCGGTCGCGGCTACGGTCAAGCCGATAGAACGGCTGGAAGATCCGCTCGCGCTCTTCTACCGGAATGCCTATGCCGTCATCCTCCACCGTCACCAGACAGCTGCCATCCTCTTCGCGGCGTAGACGCAGCAACAGACTTTCATCGCAGTAACGCATGGCGTTGCGCACCAGGTTCTGCACCGCCCGTGCCGTCAGCCTGGGGTCGAGGACAAACCGTGGCAGATCACCTTCGGCCCGCACTTCCCACTTGATGCCGCGGCCATCGAGCTCCTCGGCAAAGCCGCCGAGTACGCTGTCGACCAGCTCCAGCAACGACACCTCGACCCGCTCGCGCGCCTGGTCGGCGTTGTACAGGCGGCTATAGGACAGCAATTCCAGCACCAGTTCATCCAGCTCGCGCACATGCCCCACCAGCTCCAGCAGGCGTTTGCGGCTGGCCGGTGGGACTTCGTCAAACAGCAGCACCAGGCCGAAATCCAGCCGGGTCAGCGGCGTGCGCAACTCGTGCGACACCGCATTGAGCAGCTCGCGCTGCTGGTTGACGTGGCGTTCCAGGTCGCCGGCCATGGTGTCGAACACCCCGGCCAGCTCACCGATGTTGGAATGCGGCGAGATGTGCGTGCGCTCGGCCATCTGCCCCTGGCCCAGGCGCCGGGCGGTTTCCTTCAAACGCTCCAGGTCGCGCCAGTGCGGCCATACCCACAGCAGCAGGCAGCCGAGCATGACCGCACCGATCAGTACGGTCACCCCCCACGACAGCACGTTGATGTCCAGCGGGTCGGGGGGCGAGTGCAGGCGCACCAGCCACTCCTTGTCCAGCGGTGCCAGTACCGTCTCGTAGTAGCCCCACTCGGCGATGCGCACCACATGCAGGCCATGCTCCAGGCGCGCCTGCTCGGCCTCGTTCAAGCCGGCCTGGTCCATGCGCAGCAGCTGCAATTGCAGCGGCGCGAAATCCCTGGCCAGTTCCTGTTCCACCGCCGGCCACTGCTCGCGCGGGGCCTGGCGGAACTGGCGCACGATCAGTGCCTGCACACCCTTGGCCTGGTCCAGGTTGTAGGCCATGAAGCGCTCCTGGAACAGCCCGACGATGGTGTCTGGGATGAACAGCAGCGCGCCGGCATAGGCGACGATGATGACCAGGTACAGGCGCACCAGGATCTTGAGCATGGTCGATCAGCACTCCCACTCGACGCGGCTGAACAGGTAGCCCTTGCCCCATACGGTCTTGATTTTGCGCGCTTCGCCAGCGTTGTCGTCGAACTTGCGCCGCAGCTTGGAAATGGCCACGTCCACCGAACGGTCGGTGCCATTGAATTCGATGCCGCGCAACTGCTGAAGGATGCGGTCGCGGTTCATTACCTCGCCGGCGTTGCGCGCCAGCACCACCAGCAGGTTGTACTCGCCGCTGGACAGTTCCACCTCCTCGCCGCGCCAGCTCACCGTGCGTTCGGCCAGGTCGATGCGCAGGCCGCCGATCAGGATCAGCTCGTTGTCCAGACGCGGTTCGTGGATGCTGCTGCGGCGCAGCAGGGTGCGCACGCGGGCCAGTAGCACGCGCGGCTCGCAGGGTTTGGTCACATAGTCGTCGGCGCCCATCTCCAGGCCCAGTACCTGGTCATGGCTGTCATCGCGGGCGGTCAGCATCAGGATCGGCAGGCTCTGCGATTCCTGGCGTAACAGGCGGCACAGCTGCAGCCCATCGATGCCCGGCAGCATCAGGTCGAGGATGACCAGGTCGGGCTTTTGCCGACGGTACTCGTCCAGCACGTGGTCGCCACGGGCGATCACCTGGACATGGAAGTCGTTGCGTTGCAGGTAGCTGGCGATCAACTCGGACAGGGCGCTGTCGTCTTCGACCAGGAAAATGTTCGGCATAGGCGCTTGGGAATCTGGGTTGTGGTAGGCCTTGCCGGCCTCTTCGCGGGTAAACCCGCTCCCACAGAGACTGCACAGGTTCCAGATGCTGTGCGGTCCCTGTGGGAGCGGGTTTACCCGCGAAGAGGCCGGTACAGGTACACGCAGAATATAGAACCCTACGGGTCGAGAGGATTGTTCTTCACACTTTTTCACACTCGTCCTACAGGTATTAACAGCCACCCAGGCAGTGCCTGCCTTAGCATATGGGCGGTCATCATCGGAAGATCCGTATGTCTACTACCCTCCCCCAATGCCTGCGCCCCGTGGCGCTTCTGGCGTTTCTGAGCCTGTCCCTGGCTGGCTGCGGCGACAGCGCCGAGCAAGATGAACAGGCCGCTACCCCGCAAGTACGGGTGGAAACCCTGCAGCTGCAGCCACTGGCCATCAGCAGCGAACTCAGCGGTCGCATCCTGGCGCCGCGCACCGCCGAAGTCCGCGCCCGGGTTGCCGGCGTGGTGCTCAAGCGGGTGTACCGCGAAGGCAGCGATGTCAAGCAGGGCGATGTGCTGTTCCTGATCGACCCGGCACCGTTCAAGGCCGACCATGACAGCGCCCGGGCCGCCCTGGCCAAGGCCGAGGCCACGCTGTACCAGGCCCGTCTGCAAGAGCAGCGCTACCGCGAGCTGGTCGACGACAAGGCCGTCAGCCGCCAGGAATACGACAACGCCAAGGCCGCCTTCCTGCAGGCCGACGCTGCCGTCGCCGAAGCCCGCGCCGCCCTGGAGCGCGCGCGTCTGAACCTGGGCTACGCCACCGTGACCGCGCCGATTTCCGGCCGTATCGGTCGCGCCCTGGTCACCGAAGGTGCGCTGGTCGGGCAGAACGAGAGCACGCCGCTGGCGACCATCCAGCAGCTGGACCCGATCCACGCCGACGTCACCCAGTCGACCCGCGAACTCAACGCCCTGCGCCGTGCCCTGCGGGCGGGCGAGCTGCAGCAGGTTGGCGAGGGCCAGGCCCGCGCCACGCTGATCCAGGATGATGGCAGCGCCTATCCGTTGCCCGGCAAGCTGCTGTTCTCCGACATCAGCGTCGACCCCAGCACCAACCAGATCACCCTGCGCAGCGAGTTCCCCAACCCGGACCTCGACCTGCTGCCCGGCAGCTACGTGCGCGTGCGCCTGGAACAGGCCGTGCAGCCCCAGGGCCTGAGCGTGCCGCAACGCGCCATCCTGCGCGATAGTGCCGGCGTACCCAAGGTGCTGGTGGTCGACCCGCAAGCCCGGGTCAGCGATCGCCAGGTGGTCCTGGGCAGCGCCCAAGGCGACCGCTGGATCGTCAGCGAAGGCCTGGCGCCCGGCGAACGGGTGGTGGTCGAGGGCCTGCAACACGTCAAGGCCGGTGACCAGGTGCAGGTCGACAACGCATCCGGGGCACCGCCCATCGCACAGCACACTGGCCAGTGAGGGCCTGATTCATGCCGCAATTCTTCATCGACCGCCCGGTATTCGCCTGGGTGGTCGCACTTTTCATCCTGCTGGCCGGTGCGCTGGCCATCCCGCAGCTGCCGGTGGCCCAGTACCCCAATGTGGCTCCGCCGCAGGTGGAGATTTACGCCGTGTACCCGGGCGCCTCGGCAGCGACCATGGACGAAAGCGTGGTCAGCCTGATCGAGCAGGAGCTCAACGGCGCCGACAACCTGCTGTACTTCGAGTCGCAGAGCAGCCTGGGCAGCGCTACCATCACCGCAACGTTCGCCCCGGGCACTAACCCGGACCTGGCCCAGGTCGACGTGCAGAACCGCTTGAAGGTTGTCGAGTCGCGCCTGCCACGCCCGGTCACCCAGCAAGGGCTGCA
Source organism: Pseudomonas sp. Marseille-Q3773 (assembly GCF_916618955.1). Taxonomy (NCBI): domain Bacteria; kingdom Pseudomonadati; phylum Pseudomonadota; class Gammaproteobacteria; order Pseudomonadales; family Pseudomonadaceae; genus Pseudomonas; species Pseudomonas sp. Marseille-Q3773. Next base: position 1,391,917 of record NZ_OU745390.1, on the reverse strand, counting down.
GGTGGAGAAGGTATCCACCGGCTTCCTGCTGCTGGCCACGCTCACCTCCGAGGACGGCAAGCTCGACGAAACCGCCCTGTCGGATATTCTCGCGCGCAACGTGATGGATGAGATCCGCCGCCTCAAGGGCGTCGGCAAGGCCCAGCTGTATGGCTCGGAGCGCGCCATGCGCATCTGGATCGACCCGCGCAAGCTGATCGGTTTCAACCTCACGCCCAACGACGTGGCCGCAGCCGTCGCGGCGCAGAACATCCAGGTTGCGCCTGGCAGCATCGGCGACCTGCCCGGCCGCAGCACCCAGGAAATCACCGCCAACGTGGTGGTCAAGGGCCAGTTGAGCACCCCCGAGGAATTCGCTGACATTGTCCTGCGCGCCAACCCGGACGGTTCCAGCGTTACCATCGGTGATGTCGCCCGGGTCGAGATCGGCGCCCAGGAATACCAGTACGGCACCCGCCTGAACGGCAAGCCGGCCACCGCCTTCAGCGTGCAGCTGGCACCGGGTGCCAACGCCATGGAAACCGCCACGCTGGTGCGGGCGAAGATGCAGGAACTGGCGCGCTACTTCCCTGAAGGCGTCAAGTGGGACATCCCCTACGACACCTCGCCGTTCGTCAAGGTGTCGATCCAGCAGGTGATCAGCACCCTTTTCGAGGCCATGCTGCTGGTGTTCGCAGTGATGTTCCTGTTCCTGCAGAACCTGCGCTACACGCTGATCCCGACGCTGGTGGTGCCGGTGGCGCTGATGGGCACCTTTGCCGTGATGCTGGCCATGGGCTTCTCGGTCAACGTGCTGACCCTGTTCGGCATGGTGCTGGCCATCGGCATCCTGGTCGACGATGCCATCGTGGTGGTGGAAAACGTCGAGCGGATCATGGCCGAGGAAGGCCTGCCGCCGAAAGCGGCCACCCGCAAGGCCATGGGCCAGATCAGCGGCGCGATCGTCGGCATCACCCTGGTGCTGGTGGCGGTGTTCCTGCCCATGGCGTTCATGCCAGGCTCGGTGGGGGTGATCTACCAGCAGTTCTCGCTGTCGATGGCGGTGTCGATCCTGTTCTCGGCATTTCTTGCCCTCAGCCTGACCCCGGCACTGTGCGCCACCTTGCTCAAGCCGGTGGCCAAGGGCGAGCAGCATGAGCGCAAAGGCTTCTTCGGCTGGTTCAACCGCCGCTTCGAGCGCATGAGCAACGGCTACCAGCGCTGGGTAATGCAGGCGCTCAAGCGCAGCGGCCGTTATCTGCTGGTGTACGCGGTGCTGCTGGCGGTGCTCGGCTATGGCTTCAGCCAGCTGCCGACGGCGTTCCTGCCCACCGAAGACCAGGGCTACACCATCACCGACATCCAGCTGCCGCCAGGCGCCAGCCGCATGCGCACCGAACAGGTGGCGGCCCAGATCGAGGCGCACAACGCCGAGGAGCCAGGCGTGGGCAACACCACGCTGATTCTGGGCTTCAGCTTCTCGGGCAGCGGGCAGAACGCGGCACTGGCCTTCACCACGCTCAAGGACTGGTCCGAACGCGGTGCCGACGACAGCGCCCAGTCGATTGCCGACCGTGCCACCCTGGCCTTCACCCAGCTCAAGGATGCCGTGGCGTTCTCCGTGTTGCCGCCACCGATCGATGGCCTGGGCGAGTCGACCGGCTTCGAGTTTCGCCTGCAGGACCGCGGCGGCATGGGCCACGCCGCGCTGATGGCGGCCCGTGACGAGCTACTGGCCAACGCCGGCAAGAGCAAGGTGCTGGCCAACGTACGCGAAGCCTCGCTGGCGGAAAGCCCGCAGATCCAGCTGGAAATCGACCGCCGCCAGGCCAACGCCCTGGGCGTATCGTTCGCCGATATCGGCACGGTGCTGGATGTGGCCGTGGGCTCCAGTTACGTCAACGACTTCCCCAACCAGGGCCGCATGCAGCGGGTGGTGGTGCAGGCCGAAGGCGACCAGCGCAGCCAGGTCGAAGACCTGCTGAAGATCCACGTGCGCAACGACAGCGGCAAGATGGTGCCGTTGGGTGCGTTCGTCCAGGCCAGGTGGGTCAGTGGCCCGGTGCAACTGACCCGCTACAACGGCTATCCGGCGGTGTCGGTTTCCGGCGAACCGGCAGCCGGCTACAGCTCGGGCGAAGCCATGGCCGAGATCGAGCGCCTGGTGGCCCAGCTGCCGGCCGGTTCCGGCCTGGAGTGGACCGGCCTGTCGCTGCAGGAGCGGCTGTCCGGCAGCCAGGCACCACTGCTGATGGCGCTGTCATTGCTGGTGGTGTTCCTGTGCCTGGCGGCGCTGTACGAAAGCTGGTCGATCCCGACCGCAGTGCTGCTGGTGGTGCCGCTTGGCGTACTCGGCGCGGTGCTGGCCGTAACCCTGCGCGGCATGCCCAACGACGTGTTCTTCAAGGTTGGCCTGATCACCCTGATCGGCTTGTCAGCGAAGAATGCCATCCTCATCATCGAGTTCGCCAAGAGCCTGGTCGACCAGGGTGTCGATGCCGTCGACGCGGCCGTACAGGCCGCCCGCCTGCGCCTGCGGCCGATCGTCATGACCTCCCTGGCGTTCATCCTCGGCGTGGTGCCCCTGGCCATCGCCAGCGGCGCCAGCTCGGCCAGCCAGCAGGCGATCGGCACCGGGGTAATCGGCGGCATGCTCAGCGCCACCCTGGCGGTGGTGTTCGTGCCGGTGTTCTTCGTGGTGGTGATGCGGTTGGCAGGCAATGGCAAAGCCGTTACTGCGAGCGAGGCACTCCCCAGCGGGCATTGAAGGCTGTGAGCAACGGGCCGCTGCGCAGCCCATCGCCGGCAAGCCGGCTCCCACAGGTACCGCGCAAGCCCGAAGCCAGCGCAGTACCTGTGGGAGCGGGTTCACCCGCGAAGCAGGCGACGCGGTGGATGGCACCGGCATTGCCGGTGTTCGCGGCTAAAGCCCACACAGGTACTGCGCAAGCCCGAAGCGCCCTTTTTCCTGTCACTTGCGCGATTTGGCACTCTGGTCGGCTTGCCCGCTGAGTTTGACGGCGTCCTTCAAATTTTTGCCGGCGCTGAACTTGGCGTTGATTGCCGCAGCAATCTTCAGCTCTTTGCCAGTTTGCGGGTTTCTCCCGACCCGCGCTGTCCTTTCTACAGTTTTAAAGGTGCCAAAACCCACCAGAGTCACATCCTCGCGCGCTACCAGCGATGCCTTGACTGCGTCGATAAAGGCGTCGACCACCTTTTGCGCCATCGCCTTGCTCAAGTCAGCGCGTTGCGCCACGTCAGCTACCAGTTCCGATTTGTTCAAGTCCTTCTCCTTGTTATCGCCCTGGCACCGTCGCAATGCCAAGGATGCAGTGATATTGAAGGGAGTACGCGCAATTGGCACAACTGGCAAAAATGTCAGGTCAGTTCAGCTCGGGCGCAGGCTTGCTGGACAATGGTTGCAGGCCGTGGGATGTTGGCCCTCTTCGCCTGCCTGGAACTGCAATCATGACCAACCCCTTGCCCGCCAGCTCAGCCCTGATTCTTGCAGGGGGCCGCGGTCAGCGCATGGGCGGGCGGGACAAGGGCCTGATCTGCTGGCAGAGCGTACCGCTGGTTGCCCACGTGCATCGCGTGCTACGCCCGCTGACTGACGACCTAGTGATTTCCTGCAACCGCAACCAGGATGCCTACCGGGGATATGCCGATCAACTGGTGGGCGATGTCGAGGCTGATTTTCCGGGGCCACTGGCGGGGGTGATTGCCGGGCTCAAGGTGGCGCGACACGAATGGGTGATACTGCTGGCCTGCGATGCACCGCTGGTTGACCGGAGGTTGATCGAGGACCTGCTGCGACTGGCAGTGGCCTGTGACAGTGCGGCCATGGTGCGCCAGGGTGGCTACTGGCAACCGATGTTCAGCGTGCTGCCACGCCGGCTGTTGCCGGTCCTGGAGCAGGCCTGGGCGGCGGGAGAACGGAGTTTGCAGAAGGCCTTGCTGCGGGAGGCGGTGCAAGGGCTCGAGTGTGCCGAGGATGATCGCAGGTTGAGCAACTTCAATAGCCCGGAGTTGCTACAAGGCTGAAACCTCTGCTGCCTTTGAGGGCCTCTTCGCGGGCTCGCCCGCTCCCACATGACTTGCGCATTACTTGAGCTACGCGCTGTACCTGTGGGACCGGGCGAGCCCGCGAAGAGGGCTGGCGCAGGCAATACATCAATTGGCCGTCAGCTCCTCGATACTGATCTCACGCATCCTGAACTTCTGCACCTTGCCGGTCACCGTCATCGGGAACTCGTCGACGAAGCGGAAGTACCTGGGCACCTTGAAATGGGCGATCCGCGCCTTCGCCCAGTCGCGCAGTTGTTCCTCGCTGGCCATGTGCCCCGGGTGCAGCCGCACCCAGGCGACGATCTCCTCGCCGTACTTGCTGCACGGCACACCGATTACCTGCACATCGGCCACCGCCGGGTGGGTGAAAAAGAACTCCTCCAGTTCACGCGGGTAGATGTTCTCTCCGCCGCGAATGATCATGTCCTTGCTGCGCCCGACGATGCGCACGTAGCCCTGCTCGTCCATCAGTGCCAGGTCGCCGGTGTGCATCCAGCCGTCCTGGTCAATGCTTTCGGCGGTGGCCTGGGGGTTGTTCCAGTAGCCAAGCATCACACTGTAACCGCGCGTGCACAGTTCACCGACCTCGCCGCGCGGCACGGTGTTGCCGGCGCCATCGACCACTTTGCTCTCCAGCCGCGGCTGGGTGCGCCCGACGCTGGTCACGCGACGCTCCAGGTCGTCGCTGGCACCAGTCTGCAGCGACACCGGGCTGGTCTCGGTCATGCCATAGGCAATCTGCACCTCGGCCATGTGCATCTCGCTGATCACCCGGCGCATCACCTCGATCGGACAGGTGGCGCCGGCCATGATCCCGGTACGCAGGCTGGACAGGTCGAATTCGCCGCGCTGCGGGTGGTCCAGTTCGGCGATGAACATGGTCGGCACGCCATACAGCGCGGTGGCCCGTTCTTCCGCCACCGTGCGTAGCGTGGCCAGGGGGTCGAATGCGTCACTGGGATAGATCAGGGTACTGCCGTGGGTCATGCAGCCGAGGTTGGCCATGACCATGCCGAAGCAGTGGTACAACGGTACCGGCACCACCAGCCGGTCATGCTCGGTCAGGCCCAGGCTTTCGCCGACCATGTAACCGTTGTTGAGGATATTGCTGTGGCTGAGCGTGGCACCTTTGGGGAACCCGGTGGTGCCCGAGGTGTACTGGATGTTGATCGGATCATTGCAGTGCAGTTGTGCCTGACGCCCGGCCAAGGCTTCACGGCTGACCGAATCGGCGCGGGCCTGCAGGTCGTGCCAAGCCAGGAAGCCGGGCGGTGGCGCGACGGCCAGGCTGACGACCCCGCGCAGCTCCGGGAAGCGCTCGCAGACCAGCGCGCCGGGCTGGCCGGCCGCCAGGCCGGGGATCAGGCCGAGCAGCATGGCGTGGTAGTCGGAAGTCTTGAACGCATCGGCGCAGATCACCCAGCGGCAACCGGACTGGCCGAGGGCATAGTCCAGTTCACTGGAACGGTAGGCCGGGTTGATATTGACCAGTATCGCGCCGACCTTGGCACTGGCGAACTGGGTGATGCACCACTCGGCGCAGTTGGGTGCCCAGATACCCAGACGGTCGCCGGGCTGCACGCCCAGGGCCATCAGTGCCCGGGCATGCTGGTCGACGGCATCGGCCAGTTGCTGCCAGGTGTAGCGCAGAGCCTGGTGGCGGACCACCAAGGCTTCGCGATCGGGGTAGCGGGCAACGGTGCTGTCGAAGGCGTCGCCGATGCATTGGCTGAGCAGGGCCTTGGTCTGGTTGCCCTGTGAGTAGCTTGGTTGGGGCATGGGCGTTCTCTTGTTGTTCTTGTGTTGGGTGTACCGGCCCTATCGCGGATAAATCCGCTCCTACGGGATCACCGCAGGCCTGTAGGAGCGGATTTATCCGCGATGAAGCCAACACCTGCTTAGCGGACGAACACCTGCGGCGTAGTGGTCGACATGTCACCGCCCGGCAGCCTGATGTTCTTCACTTTCTCCAGCGTATCCGGGTCGAACACCGCCAGGTCGTTGAAGGTACCGCCCAGGTACAGCTTGTTGCCCTTCTTGTCGAAGGTCACGCAGTAGTAGGTGTGCTCCAGATTAGCCGCCTTGATCAGCTTGCGCTGCTTGATGTCGTACTTGGCCAGGCGGTTGAGCACACCGTAGATCTGGTTCGGGTCTTTCGGCGAACGCAGCCCGGTGAAGTACAGCTCGGTGAGGTCGGCGAACTCCTGGGTGTGAGTCTTGCCGGTCTTCAGGTCGACGCTCAGGTAGCCATACAGCAGGTCGGCAGTGGCCGGGTCCTGCTTGTCGTCCTTGAACCGGGCAATGGTGTACAGCATCGAGAACTCGTGGCGCGGGCTCTGGTGCGGCCAGAAGTACAGCACGTCCGGGGCGCTGTAGCCCTTGCGCTGCCAGTTGCGCAGCGGTAGCGCCACCGTGTACTTGCCAGTGTGCACGTCCATCTTGTAGATGTCCGGCCCGGCAACGTACAGGCTGCCGTCGTCCGCGGCGCGCATCAGGTACACCTGGCGCGGCATCGGGAAGGTGCGTACAGGCTTCGCCTGCAGGCCATCGGCAGTACTGAACACCTCAAGCCGCGGTGGCTTGACCACGTAGTGGTCGTTCAGGCGCTGGGTCGGGTTGACCGTGGCGTACACTTCCTTGCCGTCCGGGCTGATGGCAAACGAGTACATCGACTTGCCCACCTCGCCCGCCACGCTGGACAGGTTGGCATGGAAGGTATTCTTGCAGGTGTCCAGGTCGATGCCGTAGATGTCGCCGTAATGGTTGTTGAGCACATAGGCGGTGCGGTTGTCCGGCGCCATCATTGCGGTGCCGGGGCCGAACTTGTCGGGCATGACGCAGCTTTTGAACACGCTGTCGCTGGCCACATCGACCACATGCAGGTTGTTCGGGTAGTTGGTCACGATCATGTATTCGTGGCCAGCCTTCAACGCCGGCCCGGTGTCGGCGGCCTGTACCGGCCCGGCGCAGGCCGTGGCGGCAATGGTGAGCGCGAGTAGCGCGCAGCGTCCAGCTTTCATGCGGTTTCCCCTTGTCGTTCTTGTCGGGCCGTTCACTTGTCTTTCGGGAACACGGTACCGAGGTTGCGCCAGTCTTCGGCCGAGTTGCTCGCCTGGGCGTTCCAGTCCTGATAGGTGCTCATCATGTCCGGCACCTGGGCCGGCCACCAGCAAGGGTCGGAGCAGCCATACAGGTCGGCCTCCATCGGCTGGCACAGCGAGCTGACGCCGCCGAAGGCGTCCACTTCCCAGCCCGGATCAGTGGTGGCGGTGCAACCCGCCACTGCGCTCATGGCCATGACTTCTTCGACGCGGTCCTCGGCGGCGGCCTGCTCGAGGATGCGCGCCTTGTTGTTCAGGGGCTTCAAGTGCTTCATGTCAGTGCGCCTTCCGCGGGGTGATGTAGCGATCGATGAAGGCCGGGTTGGCGGCCATGATGCGGCTGTAGACTTCGATGCCGAAGTCGACCCAGTCGCGCATCAGTTCGCAATAGTGATAGGTCGGGTGCTGCGGGTCGCCATAGCGGGCGTAGCTTTCGTGGTAGCAGCCGCCGGAGCACAGGTTGCGGATGCGGCAGCTGTCGCAGCCGGTGTTGCTGCGGTCCAGGCGCTGCGACAGGAAGTCGTTGAGCTGCGCCTGCTTCACCCCCTGGTGCACATTGCCGAACGTCGGCAGGCTGGAGCCGGTGAAGCGGTGGCACAGGTTCAGCTCGCCCTGGTGATCCACCGCCAGCATCTTCAACCCGGCACCGCACGGCAGGGCCTTCTTGTGCCCTTCGTGGATGTCGGTGATCAACTGGTGCAGGTTGGAGAAACCGATGTTGCGGTGCTCCAGCGCCGCCTGCAGGTACTTGCGACCGAGCGCCTTCATGTTGGCGAACACCTGCACCAGCTCGTCGCCGGTGAGGTTGAAATCGGCCATGTCGCCGGAGGTGACCGGGGCAAAACCGACCTCGGCAAAGCCCATTTCGTTGAACAGGTGGTTCCAGATGGTCTCGACGTCGGTGATGCCACGGGTCAGCGTGACCCGCGCACCCACCGGGCGGCTGGTGTAGCGCGACAGCAGCAGGTCGGCCTTGCGCCGCACCACGTCATAGGTGCCCTGCCCGCCTACCGTGATGCGGTTGCGGTCATGGACGGTCTTGGGGCCGTCGATGCTGACCGACAGGCCGAAGCGATGGGCATCGAGCCAGTCGATGATTTCTTCGCTCAGCAGGGTCGCGTTGGTAGTCATGATGAACTCCACCTGCTTGCCGGCTTCAGCAAAGCGCCGCTCGCAGTAGGCCACCATATGCTCGATCAATGGCCGGTTGGACAGCGGCTCGCCACCGAAGAACACCACGCTGTAACGCGGCTCGTCGGGCGACTCCTTGAGCAGCATATCCACCGAAGCCTCGGCGGTGGCCGTGCTCATCTTCTTGCCTGCCGACGGCTTGTCCAGATCTTCCTTGTAGCAATAGGTGCAGCTGAGGTTGCAGCCGGTGTTGACGTTGAGCACCACGGTATTCAGGGCGGTGCGTTCGACCTGCCTGAAGGCGATTTCCGGGGTCAGCGGCGAGCCGTCGCTGACCAGCTCCAACGCAATCAGCTCGCGCAGGGTGTCCTGGATATCATCGCCTGCAAACCGCTGGCCAAGGCGCTGCAGCAGCTCCTCGGCCGAGCAGCCTTGCTGGCGCAGGGTGTCGATGATGCCACCGGTCACCGCATCGGCAGTGAACAGCGAACTGCTGGGAATATGGAACAGCATGCGGTCGGCATCGACCTGCACTTCGTGCAGGTTGCGTTCGACCAGGTTCAGTAGTGCGCCCATGGCGACCTCCCGATAATCGATTCGTTGGCAAAACCGTTGTGCCCTGCCCTCAAGGCAGCGGCGGGTTGTTCCAACGCTGGACGGTGACGATCATGTGCCCTTCGCCGGTCTGGCCGCCGTCGGCCAGGGTAGCGACGACCTTCAGGTTGCCGGCATTGTTGGTCATCATCCTGCGCGCCGGGTTGGGCCCGGCACCGCCAGGCACGAACACGCCATCGGCCTGCATCTGCCCGGCGAACTTGACGTCTTCGTCTTCGATCGCACGCTCGTTGAATGGCTCGACCTTCCAGCTGGCCGGCAGATAGCCAATGCGCAACGGCTGGCCGCCGGCGTCCTTGCCCCAGGCTTCGGCTTCGAAACGGCCCTGGACCTTGGGCACCGAGGCACCGTTCTCGCCGATACGGGCGATGGAGAATGCCGGCACCACCTTCACTTCTTCGACCTTGTCGTAGACCGCCAGGCTGACGCCCTTGAGCTCACCCACCGCCACGTCGCGCAGGCCAGGCTTGGCATCCGCCGCCGCACGGACCTTCACCCGCACCAGGGTCGGGGTCTGGTCCAGCACCGCGGTCACCTCAACGCCAGCCCCCAGCTCAGGCTTGCCGGCCAGGCCGGTGCCGACCAGGGCGATCTCGCTCTCGCCACCGGCCTTGATAAACGCAGGCTGAGCCGCCAGCAAGCGCGCCTTGCCCTCTTTCACCGCGGTGAAGTCCAGGCCACGCTCGTCGTGATCGGCCTCGAACATGCGGCCTTTCATCTCGCCGTCCAGCGCAGCGAATACCTGGCGCAGGTTGCTGTCGCCGACCTTGACGTTGCCGCGCCATTCATAGCCGTTATAGAGCAGCGCCGTGCCACCGCCGTTGAACGGCGTGCCGTCGGCATAGCTGCCTTTGACCTCGACCTTGAAGGTGTCGTCCTGATCGGCAACCACCGTCATCACCCCCCGCACATCGCCCTTGGCCAACATGTGGCCACTGAACGCCCACTGCCCGGACAGCGCGTCGGCTTTCGGCCTTGCCTGCTGCCATGCGGCCCATGCCGGGCTTTCCAGTGGGTAGCGTTTGGCCAGCTCGGGCACCACTTGCTGCAGGGCGATCGGCAGCCAGTCGCGGTCCCGCGCCTGGGCCTGGTACTCCAGGGATGGCCACTGGCCGAGGTGGAAATTGACCAGGTGTTCCCATTCCTTGGCCGGGCGGCGCTGCAAGGCAACGCGGGCCCCCGAGTGGCAACGGCCACAGGTTTCACTGAGCTGGGTGTCGAACTGCTCTACGGTGTTCAGCCGGCGCTCCATGGCGTAACGCACGCCATCGGTCTCGCTGGGCGCCAGGCCCTGTTTGTCGGCGAGGTACTTGACCAGGGTACGGCGCTCGTCGTCACTGATCTGCAAGCCGTGCATCACCTGCATGCGCGCAATGCTCATCAGCCAGCCTTCGGGTGTTTTACGCTGGTGGCTGATACGGCTATAGCTGTCGTTGCCTTCGGGGATATGGCACCCCATGCACTTGTTCTGCAACAGGCTCGGGCCCTGCTCGGCCGCCACGGCCTGGGTGCTCAGCAGCGCGGCGGCGACCAGCGCCAGTTTGCCCGCATGCCGCCGGAGTCGAGTCGTCTTCAAGGTCAGACCTCCACGGTTGTTGTTCTTATGTTTTCGCACGCTTGGGTACAGCAGATGTGCATGTGTCGGTGGCGATACAGGAACTGTGCCAGTTGCCATAAAACTTTTTTCTTTCAAACCCTTAGCCGGTTTCCAGCGCTTGGCCGCCATCAGCGAAAGCCAATTGCAGCGTGCCATTTCGCGACAGGGTGTTTCATCCTGAGACAGCGCAGGCCCTCGCGGGCATGCCCGCGCAGAAGCCGGCAATACGCACTGTGTCACCACCGTCTCACACCGTCTCAATGTGCAACAGCGCAAGCCGGCAATTCCAGCCTTGCAGCAGGACAAAAGGCAGCCGTTTCAACGGGTTGCGACAATCGCGCCAGCTTGGCACGCCCATTGCGCCTGTGCCGGTCACATCCAATGACAAGAGGCACAGCCCAATGCTTTCCGAACTGCCCATCCTGCCCGCCACCCGCGCCTTCCTCGAGCGCAAGCTGAAGATGCGCATTGGCGCCGACTGGCAGGACGCCGCCAGCGGCCGCACCCTGTCATTCCGCAACCCGGCCACGGGCGACGTGCTGGGTGAAGTGCCCAGCGCCGACGCCGAAGATGTCGACCGCGCCGTCCGCGCCGCGCGCCAGGCCTTCGACGACTCGCCGTGGAGCCGCCTGCGTCCGCGGGAGCGGCAGAACCTGTTGTGGCGCCTGGCCGAGCTGATGGAGCGCGACGCCCGTCAACTGGCCGAGCTGGAATGCCTGAACAACGGCAAGAGCGCCGCGGTGGCCCAGGTGATGGACGTACAACTGGCCATCGACTTTCTGCGTTACATGGCCGGCTGGGCCACCAAGCTCGAGGGTAGCACCGTCGAACCTTCGATGCCGTTGATGCCCGACGCGCAGTTCCACGGTTTTGTCCGGCGCGAAGCGGTGGGCGTGGTCGGCGCCATCGTCGCCTGGAACTTCCCGCTGCTGCTGGCCTGCTGGAAGCTCGGCCCGGCACTGGCCACGGGTTGTACCGTAGTGCTCAAGCCCGCAGACGAAACGCCACTGAGCGTGCTCAAGCTGGCGGAACTGGTGGAAGAAGCCGGCTACCCGGCCGGGGTGTTCAACGTGGTCACCGGCACCGGCCTGAATGCCGGTGCTGCGCTCAGCCGCCACCCCGGCGTGGACAAGCTCACCTTCACCGGCTCCACCGAGGTGGGCAAGCTGATCGGCAAGGCCGCCATGGACAACATGACCCGCGTCACCCTCGAGCTTGGTGGCAAGTCGCCGACCATCGTCATGCCCGACGCCAACCTGCAGGAGGCCGCCGCCGGCGCGGCCACGGCGATCTTCTTCAACCAGGGCCAGGTATGCTGCGCAGGCTCGCGGTTGTATGTACACCGCAAGCACTTCGACAACGTGGTGGCCGACATCGCCGGCATCGCCAATGGCATGAAACTCGGCAACGGCCTGGACCCGGCAGTACAGATGGGGCCATTGATCTCGGCCAAGCAGCAGGACCGCGTCACCGGCTACATCGAGCTTGGCCGCGAACTGGGCGCGACCATCGCTTGCGGCGGCGAGGGCTTCGGGCCGGGCTACTTCGTCAAGCCGACGGTGATCGTCGATGTCGACCAGCGCCATCGTCTGGTCCAGGAAGAAATCTTCGGGCCGGTGCTGGTCGCCATGCCGTTCGATGACCTCGACGAGGTGATCGGCATGGCCAACGACAACCCTTATGGGCTTGGCGCGAGCATCTGGTCCAATGACCTGGCCGCCGTGCACCGGATGATCCCGCGCATCAAGTCGGGGTCGGTGTGGGTCAACTGCCACAGCGCCCTCGACCCGGCCTTGCCGTTTGGCGGCTACAAGATGTCCGGCGTCGGCCGCGAGATGGGGGCGGCTGCCATCGAGCATTACACCGAGCTCAAATCGGTACTGATCAAGCTCTGATCTTCAGCCTGTTGCCGGCCTCTGCGCGGGGTTTGCCCATGAAGAGGCCGGCCAAGGCAACAAAAACAACAATAAGAAACCATGGAGCAAACCCATGAGGCACACCCTCGCCTGCACACTGGCCCTGCTGTTCGCCGCCCCCGTCAGCCAGGCCTACGAGCTGTACAACCACGCTGGCAGTATGCTCAACGCCGACCTCGAAGCGCTGTTCGGCAGCTTCCACAGCGACGAAAGCTTCAACCTGGCCGGCAACCGCCAACCCGGCAGCAGCGCCTGGCAGGAAGGCTACGTCAAGTACGGGCTCAGCGGCAGCCAGGCCATGGCCGATAGCGGTACCCTGTACGGCGCCTTCAACCTGCTCAGCTCCGCCACCTGGGGAGATGGCGATGCTGCCGGCCTGACGCTGGGTGATGAGCGCCGCACCGCCATCGAAGACCTGTACCTGGGCTGGCGTTCAGCCAACCTGTTCCCGGCCCTGGGCGAGGACGGCGTGGATATTTCCGGTGGCCGCCAGGTGGTGACCCTGGGTGACGGTTTCCTGATCCAGGGTGACCCGGTGAACCTGGGCAAGGTCGACCTGGGGGCCAACTTCGACCGCGGCGGCGCCTACTACCTGGCCGCACGCAAGGCCTTCGACCGCACCGCAGTCCTGCGCCTGGGCGGCAAACAGGGCTGGCGCGGCGACCTGATGTGGCTGAAGTCGGACAACCACTACCAGGCCGACACCTCGCTGGCGGTAGCCAACCTGGAACATGTCGCCGATGCGGGTAGTGTCGGCCTGAGCTGGATCCACGGCCTCGACGTGGACCAGCGCTACGCGCAGATCATGGGCCTGCAACACCGCGATGGCATGGACACGGCCAGCCTGCGCGGGCGCGGCAGCCTGGGTGTCAAGGATCTGGAGCTGGCCGCCGAATACGTGACCCAGGACCAGACCGGCGGGCGCGAGAACGCCTGGTACCTGGAGGGCAACTGGACCTTTTCCCAACTGCCCTGGACACCCACCGCGACCTACCGCTACAGCCGCTTTTCCGAAAACTTCGACCCGCTGTTCTACGGCCTGAGCCGTGGCTATGGCACCTGGTTCCAGGGAGAAGTGGCGGCCAACTATGCCGGGCCATTCAACAAGAATACCCAGGTACATCACCTGGCGCTGAAGGGCAAGCCACGGGACAACCTGACCCTGGGCGCGCTGTACTTCGACTTCGACACGCTGGACACCGACCGAGGCGACCAGGGCGGACGGGAGCTGGACCTGTATGTGGAATGGATGGTCAACGAGCACTTGCTGGTCAGCCCGCTGGTGGGTTTCTACCAGCCGGAGCGCAGTGCGGCCGATGGCGGCACCCAGCTGGGTGGGCGGGATAGCGGGACCTATATGCAGGTGATCGTCGGCACCTTCTTCTGATCCGCAATCCTGGAGCTGCTACGCAGCCCATCGCGACACAAGGCCGTTCCCACAAATACCGTGTCAACGCGAAGCCGGCGTGGTTCACACCTGTAGGAGCGGATTTATCCGCGAAGCAGGCGACGCGGTAGATGGCACCGTCGCGAGTGGGCCGCAGAGCAGCCCGGCAATCTCAAGCCAGGCCCTGCTCCAACAACCAGCGCTGTACCCGCATCCGCTGCTCCCCCGGCAGGTCTGACAGCACTGCCTCAACCGGCCGACCGCCACACAGTTCGCGCACTACCGGCGCCAACTCCACACCCTGCAAATGCCACACCCCCAAAGGCTGGTCCGCCGTCACCACTACCTCGGCCTCGTCCACCAGCCCGTCACGCAACACCGGCCGTCGCTCCACCCGCAGCGCCTGCCAGTCCGCCGCCATGTGCAGCGGTTGCCTGTCCGGCCACCCCTGACGCCGCGCCCAGAACGGCTGCTCGGCCCGGCCCTGCTCCTGCCCATGGAAATCCCGGCCAATGCGGGCAAAGCGCAAGAACAGCTGTTCGACCCGCTGCTGGTGAAACTGCCGCGCCAATGCGGCCCGCCCGGGCCTGCGCAGCAAGGTATTGATCACCACCGGCGCCTGCAACGCCGAAGACAGCGACTGGAATATGCCGTTGCCCGACAACGGGTCCACGGCCATCGCGGCATCGCCGACCCGTATCCAGTCCTGGCCGACACATTCGCCAGCCAGAATCGCAGTACTACTGCGCGCATGCACCTGCGCCGGCGCCAGCGCCTGGGCATCGAACAGCTCGGCCACCAGCGCGCTGCGGGCTCGCCGTGCAGCGCAGTACGCCGCCAACCCAGCCTTGCCCGGCAGGCCGGCGGCGTCCTGGGTGACCTGCCAGTAGCAGCGGCCATCTTCCAGCCGCGCCATCCATGCCCAGCCATCCTCCAGGCTTTCCACCGCCGAGGCAGGGGTCCCCGGGGCACCCTGCCAGGTATTGAGCAGGCTGACCGTCTCCGGCCCACGCAGGCGGTCAGCCGCCAACGGGGCCTGACGGCCGCGGGCTTCGACCAGGAAATCAGCCAGCAGTAGCTGGCCATCGACCAGACGCACCTGATGACCTGCGTCGTGCCGGAGCTCGCCGACCCGCCCCTCGACCACGCTTACCCCGGCGCGTTGCAGATCGTCGCGCAGTGCCCGGTCGAACTGTTGCCGGTCGAGCAGGAACTCCTGGTTCAGCTGGAGTTGCTGGCCGCCCCAGTGCACCCGCCGGGTGGCCGCTATCGCCGCCTGGCCCAGGGCTCCGCCAAGGCCAGCATGACGCAACGCGTCCAGCACCCGCTGCGAAACCCCTTCGACCGCGGCAAAGCGGCGCCATTCGGACACCACCGTGACTGCGTAGCCCAGGCGCCGCAGGCCAATCGCCGTGGCCGCACCGGCCGGGCCCGCGCCCAGCACCACAATGCACGGTTCAGGCATGCTCGCCCCCCCGTCGCTCGGGGCCGGCAAATGCCGCGTGCTGGCGCAACCAGTCGTGCACCTGCTGCTGGCGCATGCCGGGCTGCTCACGCAGCAACGCGGCAATCCTGCCGCACAGGACCGCGCAGCCCAGGCTCGCGCCTGCCTTGCCGCCCACCCCCACATAGCCCCCGAAGTCGGCCTGCCGCGAGCCCAGCCATGACCATTGGCCTGGCGCGCAACGCGCATCGCCGGTGACCCGAATCACTCCAGGGTAGCTGGCCGGGTACACCGGCCCGCCTTGTGCCGGGCTGGACGCGCACAGCAGCACACCCGCAGCCACGGCCTCGGCGCAAGCCTGGTGCAACACAGGCCGGTCCTGCTGCAGGCCCAGGCTGAGGTTGACCAGCGTGGCGCCCGCCTCCACCAGCCACAGCAACGCAGCCGCCACCTGCAATGCGCTGGTACTGGCCTGGCCGGCGAACACCTGGGCTACCAGCAGCGGCACCGGCCCGGCCTCGCGCTGCAAAGCCTCCACTACCGCGCTGCCGTGCCCGAGCTGGTCGGGCAGAGGTTCACCTTCGCGCAACTGGCCGTCCTCCAGCCAGAAGCGTCGTGCCCCCAGCAGGCCGCGGCCCTGCTCCAGCGAGCAGCCGCTGTCGATGACGCCAACGCGCAGGTCAGTGCCCATGGCTGATAACCTCGCGGGGCAGCACCTGCAGCTGGCCGGCCTGCAGCTGCAGGTGCAGGTCGGCATCGGCCAGGGTCGAAGCGCGGTGGCTGATCAGGATGCGGGTGCGGCCGGCGAACAACTGGTCGATGGCGGCGATCACTTCGCGCTCGGTAGCTTCGTCCACTGCCGACGTGGCCTCGTCCAGCACCAGGATCGCCGGGGCCTGCAGCACCGCGCGGGCGATGGCGATGCGTTGCTTCTGGCCGCCGGACAATTGCTGGCCGCGCTCACCGAGCAGGCCGTCCAGGCCCAGTGGCAGGCTTTCGACCAGGCTGTCCAGCCGGGCCAGCTGCACGACCCGCTCAAGCTCGGCGCGGCTGGCCTGCGGCACGCCATAGGCCAGGTTCTGCGCCAGGGTGCCGCGGAACAGCACGATGTCCTGGCTGACCACCGCGATGCGCCGGCGCAACGCCACCAGGTCCAGCTCGCGCAGGTCGGTGCCGTCCAGCAGGATGCGCCCGGCGTGCGGGTCGTAGAAGCGCTGCAGCAGATCGATCAGGGTCGACTTGCCCACCCCCGAGGCACCGCTGATGGCGACTTTCAGGCCACCTGGCACATACAGCTGCACGTTGTTCAGCACCACGCCCTGGCGCCCCTCATGGGCGAAACTCAGCGCCTCCAGGCGCAATTCGCCCGGCCCATCGGGCATCGGCTGCGGGTTGGCCGGCGAGCGCACAGCCACCGCTTCCTGCTTCAGTTCCATGACCCGCCCCAGGCTCACGGCCATGCGTTGCACGGCCACGTACAGGCCCAGCAGGCTCTGCACCGGCCCGACCGCCATGCCCAGGTAAGTGGAAAAAGCGATCAGCGCGCCCAGCTGCCAGGTGCCCTGGATCACCCACCAACCACCGACCAGGAACGCGCAGGCGCGGCACCAGGAGGTCAGTGTGCCCGGGATGGCCTGGGTGAAGAACTCGGTCACCTGGACCTTGAGCAGCTGGCGCATGTAGCCCTGGCCCAGTTGGTCCAGGCGCCCGGCCTCGCGGCTTTGCTGGCCAGCCGCCTGGATGAACTTCATCGCTGGCAGCGTTTCCACCAGAAATGACGACACATCCGCCGAACGCTCGCGCAGCTGGCGCACTTCACGCTCCACCTTGCGCCGCATCCAGCGCAGCCACAGCACCTCGATCGGCACCAGCAGCACCAGCAACAGTGATAGCTGCCAGGACAGCATCAGCATCAGGACCACCGCGCCCAACAGGCCGATCACCGCCGATACCGCCGAGAACAGCGAGTCCACGGCAAAACGCTGGATTTCCGCCACGTCGCCATCCAGCCGCGAAAGGATGTCACCGGTACGTCGCCGGCCATAGAACGTCGGCGACAATTGCTGCAGGTGCCGGTAAAGATCATCGCGCAGGGCAAACAGGATGCGCCCCGACAGGCGCGTGTGCAGGTAGCGGTTGATCCCGGCCAGCACGGTGCCCAGCAGGCCGGCGGCGATCATGATCGCCGCCATGTGCCAGAGAGTCTGGTAATCCTTGGCCAGCAGGCCCTGGTCAATCAGCGTCTTGACCAGCCAGGGTTGCGCCAGGGCCAGCAGCGAGGCGCCCAGCGACAAGCCCAGCAACAGGCCAATGGCGCGCCGATGCGGGCGCACGAAACCATACAGCCAGGCCAGCGCCTGACGCATGAGCAGCGGGTCGCTGGATTCCACCAGCCGGGCGAACAGGCCGCCCACGTCAGCCGCGCAACTGTTTGAGCTTGCGGTACAGCGTTGCCCGGCTGATGCCGAGCGCCTCGGCGGCGGCCGACACGTTGCCCTGGTGGCGCGCCAGGGCGCCGCGGATCAGCTCCAGTTCGTTGTCCTTGAGGCTGCCGGAGGGTGTCGTGCCGCTGGCCAGTTCCTCCAGCAGGCAATCGGTGAGGTGCTCCAGGGTCAGCACCTGCTCGCCGTCCTCGCGCATGGCCAGCGCGGTGCGTACGACCATCTCCAGCTGGCGGATGTTGCCTGGCCAGTCGAACCCTTCGAGCAACGCGGTCAACCCCGGGTCAAGCGTGACACCACGCGCATCTGCCTTGTCCAGCAACCCCTGGATGATCGCCGCCAGGTCATCGCGCTCACGCAATGCCGGCAGGCGCAGCGACACGCCATTGACCCGGTAGTACAGGTCTTCGCGGAAATGCTGTTCCTGTACCAGGCGCTTGAGGTCGCGGTGGGTGGCGCAGATCAGCGCCACATCGATATCCTGCTCGTCCCCTGCCCCCAGCGGCGCCACCCGGCGCTCCTGCAATACGCGCAGCAAGCGCGCCTGCAGCGCCAGCGGCATGTCGCCGATCTCGTCGAGGAACAGCGTGCCGCCATGCGCCTGCATCAGCCGCCCGACCATGCCGCCCCGGCGCGAACCGGTAAACGCTCCCTCGCGGTAGCCAAACAGTTCGGACTCGATCAGCCCTTCGGGAATGGCCGCGCAGTTGACCGCCACGAACGGCTTGCCGGCGCGCGGGCTGGCCTGGTGCAGGGCCCGGGCAACCACTTCCTTGCCGGTGCCGGTCTCGCCCAGCAGCAGCACCGGCAGGCCATTGCCCAAGCCCTGGCGGGCCATGCGCAGGTTACGCGCCAGGCGCACATCACCACCGGCCAGGGCATCGAGTGCCGCCGACTGCTGGCCCGGTGCCGGCTTGCTGGCCGGCGTGCCGGGGTTGACCCGGCCATGGCGCGGCAGCTGCAGGGCGCGGAAGTGGAACTCGCCCTTGGCGGTTTGCACGCTGCTCACCCCACCCTGCCACAGGCGCGCAATGAAAGCTGGCGAACGCTCGCCCAGCAAGTCGCTGCTGCGCCGGCCGATCAGTTCATGGCGCGGCACCTGCAGCAGCTGGCAGGCACTGTCGTTGGCGGCCAGCACTTCGCCATCCAGGCTCAGGGCCAGCAGGCCATGCCAGGCGCTGTTCAGGTACTGCGGGCGGCTATGGAAGGCCAGCACCAGTTGCTCGGGGTGGCACAGGCCGAACAGCCGGCTTTCGATGTTGCCGGCCGCCAGCATCAGCGTGGTCAGGCTGTCCTGCGGCTGCGCCATTACCCCCTCGCGGGTGATGTCCAGCACGCCGATCACTTCGCCGCGCGGGTCGCGCAGCGGCACGGAGGTGCAGGAGAACGGGCTGAGGCGGTCCAGATAGTGTTCGCCGCAATTGATCAGCGTCGGCCGGCCTTCGACCACCGCCGTACCGATGGCATTGGTGCCGCGCAGCGACTCGCTCCAGCAACTGCCCGGGTGCAGGTCGCGCAGGCCATCGCGGCTGAGCACGTGGGTCTGGCCCTCGATCGCCAGCACGTTGGCCTGGGCGTCGCCGAGGATGACGATACCCGCCTTGCCCTGGCGGGCGACCAGGTAGTCCAGTTCCGGGGTAACGGCATCGACCAGCAGGCGGTTACGCTCCAGCAGCATGCGCAGGTCGTGGCCCTGCTCCAGGCCCAGGCCAACCTGTTCGCCTGGCAGGCAGTTCAGGCCATGGCCAAGGCTACGCCGCCAGGAGGCGTCAATCTCGTCGCGCAGCATGCCCAGCGGCAACTCGCCTTCGCTGGCCAGCCTGAGGCGGGCCTGGCGGGATTCGTGCAGCGGATCGTGGGCGTTTGTTATTAGTTGTCGCGCCATTTTCTACTCCGGCTGCGCCCCGCAAGGTGGCGGGGCACGGGCTTGGGAATTTTCCGCAGTGTGCGGGAGAAATGGCTGGACGTCATCTGGTAGTGGATGGAATGGGATTTATGTCACTTGAAGCTGACGCAATCCCTGTAGGGAGCCGGCTTGCCGGCGAAGAGGTCCTCAAGATCAATCACCGCTGTCGCTTGATATCAACTGAGACCATCAGGCACCCGTCGCTGCACCAGCTCACCTCATGGTCCATCACCGAGTACATGGCAAACAGCGGCGGATGGCTGCATTCACGCTTGACGAAAAACACCAGCGGTTACTTCTGCGTGACTGCCTTGACCTCAAGCGTGTCCACGACCATTTGCAGGTTCTCGCCTTCGTCACCAATGTACAGTGTCATGATTTCCGGGCCGTCGATGATGAACCGATCCGTACCGTACGCGCCCGGGCGTTCCGTCAATACCGTGTAGTTCTCCGAGAGCAACGTATCCCTTATGCAAAGATCAGTGCATCCCCAGTTGTAACTGACCTCACGACGCCCCTTTCCGGGCAATACAACCTGGATAAAACTTTCGTATTTCAGATGCTTGGCGCTAATCAGCCCCCCACTGGCCTCGTGAGACTCATCACTGATGCTGCCACGGCCATCGACCATGAATGTCACACCGTCGATTGTGAATACCTTGCGCTCACCCACGTCTTCAGACTCGAAATCGATCTTCGCCGAGGGCACGGGTTGCCCCACCGCTTGGTCCTCGTCGGCATAGGTGAATACCATTAGTTGGTCCTTGTCCGTAGGAAACTTGATACGGACCACGGGAATGGACTGCCCATAAGCCGCGTCATAACGAACCTGGTCATATTGCGCCTTTATCCGCCCTTGTTGCTCGCCTTCCACATAAAAGAAAGCATAAAGAGGCAGGTCGTTGCCAACCCCCACTTTCCACACAGGCAGCAAGATCTCGTTGTACCCCATCCACGCATCGGGCTCCAGGGCTGCCCTGATCTGCACCGGCATCTCGAACCACTGCGCCTTCATGTTTGCGGGCTCTTCACGCAAGTCCCAGCCGCAGAACCTTGCGCGCCTGATGTCGTCCGCGCTGTAGGCTTGCAACCACTCATCCGCATTTTCTATACCGACTTTCTGGCAGGCATCGGTGGTAGCTTCAAACCCTCGCTGGGGGCCGCATCCCTGCGCAGTCTCGCGGTTGTCAGTACCGCCGTCGGTCGGGAACGCACACAGCACTTGCAAGTCGTTTATCTTGCCGTCCGGTATGGCCTGGAGTGGCGGGAAAAGGAAACCATTGAACCGTTCAGCCGGCCTGGCGAAGTTGGTATCGCGGCGCACCCAGGAAAACGCGATGGCGCCTTTGTCCAGGTGTTTCTGGCTCGGGTCCCATGAGAGAGCGTCCGGGCTGGTTTCAGTGGCGCGCATTTCGATACCGCTGCACAGGTAACTCGGTTTGTCAGGGCCGCCGCAGTCATCAGTGGTGGCGTCATACCAGACCTTCAGTTGCGCGATGACCTGCTCGCCCCGTTTGTTCAGTTCGACAAGTTGCTGAGAGCTGGCGGTTTGCTTTATGGATAGCTGGGTCTGGGCCGGTGGACGGACAGGCTGCACGGAAGCCGCCTGCGGCCCACAGCCGAACAAACCGCTCATGATTGAAAACACCAGGCAGAATCGCATCTTCATGAACAAGTACCTTTGCTGCGTGAAGTATCCCGGCCCATGCATCGAGCGATGCCCTGGGGGCAGGATGCTATTGGCTCACAGGTACCCGATAGCGACCATTGGCAGTTTTATCAGGTACTGGCCGCTTCGCGGGCGTGCCCGCAAAGAGGTCCTCAAACCCAATCACTGCGGCTGATTCTGGCTCAGGTAGTTGTCCACGGTAGCCTTGCCTTCTGCCACACCCCCCGCCACCTGTCACAACCGCCGTTCAATTCCCTGCGCCAGCAAATGCCCCTGCTTGCGTTGATTGATTTGCTGCTTGACCAGGTGTGCGGCTGCAACGGCCTCGTCTTTGAGTTCGGTGGCAGGCAGCGGCAGTTCATCACCTCGCGTTGGAACGCCGCGATCACCAGGCTGCCCCAGCGGCCGGCCAGGCGGTTCATGGCGTGTCTCCCGGGCCGTTGTGGGTCTGCACGCCGGCACCACCTTCGGCGGACGCCTGTTCAGCAACGAACTGCCAGTCGCTGTAATGCTCCAGGCCTTCGAAACCGCTCCATTCGGTGCTGAAGCCACTGCGCTTGAACGGGGTGTCGTCCGAGCGGCTGTGCACACCGGTGATGCGGCCGTCGAGCCCGCGCAGCAAGCCCCATTCCTGGCTGTTGGTCATCGGGTCGGGGTACAACCGGCGGATGTGCCGCCGGGCCTGCGGGTAGCGGTTGTCCTGCAGCAGGTCGGCCAGCGCCTGTGGGTACTGGGCCAACCCCGGCGAGGCGCGATAGTAGCTGCGCAGGGCCTGGGCGTACTGGCCGCCGACCCACAGCAACTGGCGTTCACGATCGCGCTGGGCAGCACTGGTCCACAGCGTGCCCGTGGCGGCCAGGGCCACGCTGCTGACGGCAATCAGCAGCAGCACGCCGAGGTAAGTGAAGCCGCAGTTGGCCTTACCATTCCGCGAACAGGCTGCCATCGCGGGCCCTCCCGGTAGCACCGCTCTTGACATCGGCCACCCCGCCGGCCACGCCTTCGGGTGGCGGCACCAGCTGCCAGGCATCGCTGCGCTCGGTGATCGGGTCGACCGGGGTATTGCGCAAATAGCGTTGCTCCACCAGTTGCTCCAGCGAGTCCGGGTAGTGGCCGGTGTCGCCGTAGTAATGGTCCAGCGCTTCACGCAGCACCGCCAGGCTCTGGCGCAAGGTGGCTTCGCGCGCGCTTTCCAGGCTGTTGAAGTAGCGCGGCATGGCGATGGTCATCAGCGTGGCGATGATCGCCAGCACCACCAGCAACTCGATCAAGGTGAAGCCTGTGCGGCGTTTCATGGCTGTCACCATTGCCGGTAGGGAATGCCATCGAGGCCTTTGCCACTGGCCCTGGAGTACACGTCGAAGACGTCTTCACCTTCGCGCGGGTTGTCGGGGCTGCTGTCGTAGGCGCGCAGGCCCCAGCCGCCAGCGTCGTCATGCCTGGCGGCCAGCAGCGGGTCGTGTGGAATGCGCCGCAGGAAATAGAACTTGGCGCCCTTGGCGCTGCGTACATCGCGGACACCTTCGACCAGTATCTGCAGGTTCGGCGGGTAGCCGCTGGCATCCAGGCGCTTCTCGATGTAGCCGGCATCGAACGCCCGCTTGTAGGCATCGATGGCATCGCGGATCTGGTACAGCGCCTCGCGCAGCTGCTGCTCCTTGCCGCGGCGCACCACGGTTTCGGTCAGCGGTGCGGCCATGCTGGCGAGCAGCCCGAGCAATGCCAGGGTCAGCACCACTTCGATCAGGCTGAAGCCGCGCATGCAGCGCTGCCCGGTCATGGCTGCGGGCTCCGTTTCACCGGGGCGACGGCCATCTGGCTGTCTACCACCGGTGCATCGGTGGCGGGTGCATTGCCCGGCACGTCCGCCGGCGGCAACGGCGTCATCTGGCGCACCTGCATGGCCGACTCGGTGCCAGTGGCGAACTCCATGTCCGACGGGCTCTGGTACGGCAGGTTGCGCACGATGCGCGGGGTGATTGCCAGCACCAGCTCCGACTTGCTCATGTCGTCCTTGTTGCTGCCGAACAGCCGGCCCAGGCCGGGAATGTCACCCAGCCCGGGGATCTTGTTGCCGCTGGCGTTGTGGTCGTTGCGCACCAGCCCCGCCAGCACCTGGGTTTCGCCATCGTGCAGGCGCAGGCTGGTCTGGGCGTTGCGGGTGTCGACCTGGACCGGGATGGTGCCCTGGCGCGTCGGTTCCAGCGGCGTGGCGTTGCTCACTTCCAGGGCCACCTTGATCGCCACTTCGTTGTTCAGGTGCACGGTCGGCTGCACTTCAAGCTTCAGGCCGACGTCCAGGTAGGTGACGCTCTCGGTAATCACCGGGCCCTGGGTGGAGGGCACCGAGGTGGCGCTGATGATCGGTACCCGCTGGCCGATGTGGATGCGCGCCTGCTCGCGGTTGCTGACCCGGATTACCGGGCTGGCCAGGGTATTGATGTCCTTGTCCTGGGCATTGATCTTGGCCTGTGGTGCCGGGGAAATGCTGATGCGGCTGGAATCGATGCCCTTGAGCTGGTCGAGTACGCTGACCGGCTGGCCATCGGAGGTGAGCACACCGAAGGTGTTGGGCCATTGCAGGCCAAGGTCGAGGATGCGCGAAGTGGCCACTTCCATCACCTCCACCTCCAGGACCACCTCGGGGTTGGACTGGTCCTGCGACTGCAGCAGCTTCTCGGCCATGCGCACGGCATCGGGGGTGTCGCGCATGGTCAGGGTGTTGAGGCGCTCGTCGACGAACACGTCGCGGGTCTTGAGCATGGTCTTGACCATGTTCAGCGCGGTGTTGGCATCGATGCTGGTCAGGTAGAACGTACGCATGACCAGTTCCTGGTAGTCCTTGGCCTTCTGCGGCGAGTCGGGGTAGATCATCAGGGTGTTCTCGTTGACGATCTTCTGGCGCAGCTGGTTCTGCTCGAGCAACAGTGCCACGGCGTCCTCGATGCGCAGATCGCGGACGAAGATGGTCGCCTTCATGTCCGGGCGCAGGTCCTTGTCGAAGATGAAGTTGATGCCGGCGACCTGGGACAGCACTTCGAAGATGCTCTTCAGGTTGGCATCGCGGAACTCCAGGGTCACCGGCCGCTCCAGCTTGCTGCGCAGTTGCGGGTAAGGCTGCGCGGTACGCGCCTGGACATTCTCGATGTCGCTGCGCAAGGCAATGCCCTTCTGGTTCTGCGGGTCCAGGCGCAACACTTCGCGCATGTAGCGCTCGGCGCCGAACAGGTCACCCTGGCGTAGCGCCGCCTGGCCCAGCGCCACGCGCTCGTCGAGGGTACGGATCAGCTCCAGCTGGCGGATGCCTTCCTGCGCGCGGCGGTTGTTCGGCTCCAGGGTCAGCACCCGGCCATACCCCATGCGCGCAGCGGCAAAGTCATGACGAACGCGACTGGCATCGGCCTGGGTCAGCAGCGCCTCCACCGCGGCCTGGCGGCTGTGTGCCAGGGCGATGTTCAGCTCGGTGTCGCGCGGATCTTCGAGCAGGGCCTGCTCCAGCTGCGCAATGCCCGCCTCGTACTGGCCTTCCCGCATCAGCTGGTCACTGTCCTCGCGTACCGCATCGGAAGCGCAGCCGGCAATGGTCACGCACAGCGCCACTAGCAGGAACGGGGCCGGCTTGCACAGCGTTGACGACTTCATGGAGCACTCCCTACAGACAAGGTCTGCGGCTGATGCAAAGGCAGGTAGACCAGGCTCAGCTCACTGGCCGAGACGCGGTCGAGGCGGTAGGTGTCATCGATGACGTCGCCCTGGCGCACGACGTAGAGCTTTTCGCCGCTCTGCAGGAAAATCTGCAGGTCGTCACGGTCGCCGATGCGGCCGATGAACTGGAATGGCAAGGCCGGCGCGGTGGGCGCCTGAGGTACGGCCGGGGTGGCAGCCTCGGGCTGTTCAGTGATGCTGGCCAGGGCTTCGGGGTTGCTCCACTGCTGGGTCGGGAACAGGTCCCTGGGCGCCGGCTCCGGCCCTTTCGCCGCTGAAGCCGCTGCCACAGGCCCGGCATTGCCTGCCGGCTGGGTGGCAGCGAACTTGCCGGCGAACGCCACGACCCCGTCCTCCTGGCCGAACCAGTGGCCCGGCGCCCAGGCCAGCGCCGCGCTCACGCCGAGAAAGCCGGCCCAGATGACTGCACGCTGTGTGTTCATCACGACCTCGACAGGTAAAGGGTCATGCGCAGGCGGGCGTCGAGCTCGCTCTCACCGATGCGTTTGCGTTGCAGCTCCAGGTCTTCCAGCACCAGGGTCGGCAGCTGCTTGAGCAGGCCACGGACAAAACCACGAATCTGCAGGTAGCTGCCGTGCACCGGCAGCACGATCTGGTAGCGTGCCAGCTGGGTCTTGGGGTCGATGCCCAGGGCGTATTCACCATGGGCCAGGCTGATGTGCTCGGCGCTGGCCAGGTGGTACAAGCGTTCGATCAGCGCGCTGGCCTGGGGCTGCCCCGGCAGTTGCTGACGCAGGCTGTCGAGGGCCTGTTGCCCGGGCTGGGTGGCAATCTTCAGCTCGCCGCGTCTGACCCGCTCCAGCTGCAGCCTGGCATCTGCTTCGCTGGCACGCAGCTCGCGGATGGCCTGCCATTGCGGCAAAACCCCGGCACACAGTACGCCCAGCGCCAGCAACGCGACGATGGCTGCCGCCACGCCGACCGGGCCGAGACGACGCAGACGCTCCCGCAGGATCAGCCTGTTCAGCGGTTCACGGGCGCGCATGGCCGGTCTCCCAGGTGGCAGTGAGGGTGAACCGCACGGGCTGCTCGGGCTGGTTGGCCAGCACCTCGTGGTTGAGCAACGACACGTCGCTGAGCTCGGCACTGGCCTCCAGGCGCTGGTGGTATTGCAGCATCGCTTCGAGGTTGCGCGCCTCGGCGGCGATGCGCAGCTGGCCCTTGCGCGCGTCAGGGGCCAGGCTGAGCAGCGCCACGTCGTCCTGCGGCTGCGCCTCCAGCATGGCGAACAGTTGCTGCCACGGCCGTTGCAACTGCTGCGAGACGCTTTGCATCTGCGCCAGGCGCTCGGCCTGCTCGCGGCTGGCTGCGCTGCTCAACGACGCGGTGCTGGCCGGGCGGCGGCCCAGCTGCAGTTCCAGGTGGTGCACGCTGGCCTGCCGTTCGACCTGCTCGGCCTGCAGGCGCTGTTGCAGCAGCAACAGGCCGGCGACCACGGCGCAGCCCAGCGCAAGCAGCGACCAGGCCAGCGGGCCACTGCGCCGGGGCTGGAATTCCAGGTCGAGGCGGCGCATCTCAGGCCACCGCCCGCCACATGGCACACAACGGGTCGGCATCGCTGGCCGGTGGGCACAGTCGCAGCGCCGCCACCTGCGGCACATCAAGCCGGGCCGGGGCATGCAGGTAGACCGCTGGCAGGGGCTCGCCATACAGCTCGCAGGTCCGCTCGATCAGCGCCTGCAGGGCCTGGTCGCTGTCGGCACAACCTTGCGCCAGCACTTGCTGCCAGGCCCCCCCGGCGGCCAGCAGCAGCACGCTGCGCTGTGGCTCGGCCAGCACGAACAGGAAATCGCCCTGCGCCAGCTGCGGCGTGCATCGGTTGTAGGCGGCCATCAGGTACGGCTGCACCGAGCGCAGGCTCAGGTGATGGTCGCGGCCGAGCGCCTGCAGCCGCAACAACAGGGCTTCGGGCAGCGCCGTGGCGATACGCGCGGCACCGGCAGGCTCCGGCGACAGGACGATGCGCCAGTCGTCCTGGGTCTGCCCGTAGAGCGCTTCGAAGCAGGCCCGGGCATAGGCGTCCAGTTCGCGCGGGTGGCCGATGACATCGCTCCAGGGCACCAAGCAGAAGCGGCTGTAGCGGGCCGACAGCAACACCCGCAACTGGGCGCCGCCTGCGCCACGCTCGCTCAGCATCGCGGCCAGTGCGTCGACGGCCGCCACCCCGGGCGCTTGGCCGGCGACGCAGGTGAAAGCACGGCTGCCCAGCCACTGCTGACGGTTGGCCTGCCAACAACCCAGGCCGACCCCCTCGGCGCCGAGCACCGCCGTGTATCGACACGAACCATGATCAGATGAACGTGACACGGTTGATCTCCTCGAGGGTGGTACGGCCATCGCGGACCAGGTCCAGGGCCGAGGCGCGCAGCAGGCGCAGGCCGCGCTGGCAGGCGAGCGCCTTGATCTGCGACAGGGGGCGGCGCTCGACGATCATCTGCCGCAGGTCGTCGTCCAGGTGCAGCAGCTCGGCGATCGCGCTGCGGCCACGGTAGCCACTGCCACGACACTGGCCGCAGCCCTGGGCGCGGACGAACCTCCAGCCAGCCACGCTCGCGCGGCTCAGGCCTGCCCCCTCCAAGGTGTCGTCATCTACCTCGCACGGCGTGGCGCAATGCGGGCAGGCCAGGCGAATCAGGCGCTGCGCCAGTATCGCATTGAGCGCGGAAACGAAGCTGTACGGGTCGACCTGCATCTGGCTGAAACGGCCGATCACGTCGAACACGTTGTTGGCGTGGATGGTGGTGAACACCAAATGGCCGGTGAGCGCCGACTGCACGGCGATCTGCGCGGTATCCGGGTCACGGATCTCACCGACCAGGATCTTGTCCGGGTCGTGACGCAGGATCGAACGCAGGCCGCGGGCGAACGTCAGCCCTTTCTTCTCGTTGACCGGGATCTGCAGCACGCCGGGCAGCTGGTACTCGACCGGGTCCTCGATAGTGATGATCTTGTCCACGCCGTGGTTGATCTCGCTGATCATGGCGTACAGCGTGGTGGTCTTGCCGCTGCCGGTGGGGCCGGTGACCAGGATCATGCCGTAGGGTTCGGCGGCCAGCCGGCGCAGGGCGCGCAGGGTGTCCTCGGCAAAGCCCAGGGCTTGCAGCTGCACGCCGTTGACCCGGTCGGACAAGTCCTGCTTGTCCAGCACCCGCAGCACCGCGTCTTCGCCGAAGATGCTGGGCATGATCGACACGCGGAAGTCGATCTGCCGGTCGCCCACGGCGACCTTGAAACGGCCATCCTGGGGCACCCGGCGTTCGCCGATGTCCAGCTCGGCCATGACCTTGATCCGCGAGATCACCTGGTCGGCGAAGGCGCTGCCACTGGCCTTGCCGGCAGCGTTGAGCACGCCGTCGATACGGTATTTGATGGTCAGCCCGTGGCCGGTCACGCCCAGGTGGATGTCGCTGGCGTGCAGCTTGAGGGCGTCGTACAGGGTGGAGTTGACCAGCTTGACCACACGGCTCTGGTCTTCGCTGATGCTGGCCAGCGACAGGCGTTGCAGCGGGCCGCTGTCATTGCTGGCCTCGGCGTCGTGGCCGAGGGCGTCGACGGCGTGGAAGCTTTCTTCCTGGCGGGCGAGGAAAGTAGCCAGGTCAGCGGCATGTACCAGATACAGGGGCGCGCCCTGCAGCACATCGTCGATCCAGGCCAGCCGGGCTGGCTCGAAGGGGTCGGCGAACGCGCCGAGCAGTTGGCCGCCCTGCTCGATCAACACGAATTCGCGCTTCAGGCACATCGCCAGGCTGACCTTGTCGAACCGTGGGGTGCTGGCCAGCAAGGTGTGGCTGTGCAGCACCGGGTAATGCAGGGTCAGGCCCAGGCGCCGGGTGAACTCGTCGGGCGTGTCGCCGGCCAGTCGTTCCAGGCAGGTGAGCAGGCGTTCGTCGCTGCTTTGCCGGCGGGCCTGGGCCAGGAGGTCGCGAGGATAGGCCGAGCACGGTGCCCGCGCAGAGACCGGTGCAGGCAGTAGAGCGTCCCTTGATGCATCGAATGCGTCTGGCATGGCCTGCGACTCCGCTCAGAGGCACGTCGCAGACTGGCTCGGCCAAGGGTGCGGGCGCCGCTATTCCCCGGTGAGCAGTTGGTCGTCGTCCGGCTCTGGGGGCTTGGCGCCGTTACGGCGGCGGTCGGCCAGTACCCAGCTGCCATCGTACAACTGCAGGGGGAACGACTCGTTGCTGTTCTGGCGTCGCTCGACGAACCCTTCAGCCGGGTTGTCCGTGGCCCTGTGCTGGCGCTCGATGCCCAACAGGTCGAAAATCGCACGGGCCAGTTCCACCAGCGGGAACGGCTTGAACAGGACATGACTCACACCCAGCCCGGCAGCTCGCTCACGTACCTCGACGGTAGGGTGGGCGGTAATCAGCACGAAGTGGCACTGCCTGTTCCTGCGTACGGCTTCCAGAACCTCGAAACCCTCCATGTCGGGCAAGCGGTAATCCAGCACGATGACCCGGGGGGCCAGCTTTGCAGCCAGCTCGATGCCACCGGCACCATCGTGGGCTACATGAACGTCCAGGCCTTGCGCCTGCAGATACGCCTGCAGGTTCTGCGCAAGAGTCCGTTCGTCATCGACTACCAATACGCTGTTCACCAAGGTCGACTCCCAAGAACTGCCCGGTTGGCCGGTTTGCGAAGTGCGCCCTCGTACAGGCTTGAGCAGGCTTCGTGCCAGGCGTTGAAGGTCATGCTGTATCGCTTCAAGCCTTTGATACCGATCGGCTTTTCTTCTGAAACCGGCACTGCGGCGGGCAGCCGCACCGGCCCGTTTCCCCATATCCGGGGAAACTGCCGGTACAGGGCAAATTGGTTCATCCCCAGTATTGGGGCAATGCCATGCCTGACCTCAGTCGGCGATTTCCACTGTAGCGGATGCACGCAAACGTTGGCGCACGGCTTGGCGCGCATGCGCCTGGCGTTGGGCGATGAGCGTGGCCCTGGCCAGGGCCAGGCCGTGTTCGCGTATGACCGAAGCATTATCACTTTGGTTCTGCGCTCCTTGCAGTTTTTCCCGGTTGGCCTCGTAGAACGCCTGCACTTCGTCCGGGCCGGGTGCGTCGACCGCACTGAGCAGGTCATACACCTGCTGCGCGGCCAGTTCGTACCGGGCGTAGTCATTGTACTGTGCCCTGTCCAGGCCCGCCTGTGCCAGCCGCCGCTCGAAAACCGCCACGCTGCCGACCGCGGCCTCGACCTCGCCGACATGCGCCGACACCTGTTGCTCGCTGATGGTGATGCCAAGGCGCATGGCCTCCTGCCACAGCAGTTCCTTGTCGATCAGCTCGTCCAGGGCCTGGTCGCGCCAGCGCTTGTACCGGGTTGGGTTGCCGATGCTGGTCACCGCGCGGCCCCGCGCCTGCAGGTATACGCTGAAATAGCACTCCAGGCGCAGCAACCCGATCGCCACGCCATTGACCCGCGCCGCGGGCACATCGGCCCAGCTGGCCTTGGCCAGCACCTGCAACAGGCACAACAACAGCCTATGCATGGCAACCTCCGTCCAAGGGTTGTCCGGCGGCGGCCGGCACGGGGTGACCGTGGTGAACCGGGGCCAGGCCAGGGCCACCGCCGTCGCTGCCCAGCGCCGGCACCGCCGGCTGCGGCTCCGGCCCCTGAGGCCCCTGGCCCTGGCGGGCGAACGCCACCGAGGCGAGGATCCACAGGCAAGCGCCCAGCACCAGCCAGTCGACACCGCGCATGCCCACCCGGCGGGAGGCTGCCTGGCTCATGGTTGCACCTCGTGATGGTCGGCAATGGCTGTGCTTTTGACGTGTACCCGGCGGGCGCCGAGGCGGTTGAGCTCATCGATCAGCACCGCCGGGTCGGTAACGCCGTAGTAACGTTTCCAGTGCCCGCTGCGCCCGTCACCCACCAGGATCAGTGGCGGGTGTCGGCTGAGGTCGGCGCTGAAGCCCAGGCCCTTGAGTGTTTCGCCTATGGCATACGGTGTTCCGGTCAGCCAGCTCCAGCCGGGGCCCTTCTGGAAGGCCCTGGCATAACGTTGCAGGCGTCTGACGTCG
Organism: Pseudomonas sp. Marseille-Q3773; assembly: GCF_916618955.1. NCBI lineage: Bacteria > Pseudomonadati > Pseudomonadota > Gammaproteobacteria > Pseudomonadales > Pseudomonadaceae > Pseudomonas > Pseudomonas sp. Marseille-Q3773. The sequence continues at coordinate 1,360,914 of NZ_OU745390.1, read as the reverse complement.
TCGTGTTGCGGGTCGACGCTGATCGACACCAGCTGAATGTCCTGCCCTACCCGGCCACCCAGTTGCTGCTGGACCTTGCCCATGATCGCGGACACCACCGGGCACACCGTGGTGCAGCGGGTGTAGATGAAGCCCATGACCACCAGATGCTCGCTCACCAGGTCTTGTTCCAGGCGCACCGGCATGCCGTCCTGGTTCAGCAGCGATACATCGGCAAAGCGGACGCTGGCCTTTTCCTGGCTGGCCGCCGCTGGCTGCCCGGCATGGCCGCCATGGGCCAGCGTCAGGTTGCTGGCCAGCGCCAGGGTCAGGGCCAATGCTCTGCAAGCGTGCCTGGTAGTCATCGCAGATTCCTCGCACCTGCCTGGGAAGCGTTGGACGCTGCGGCCGGCATGACCCGCAGGCTGGTGTGGTTGTCTTCGGCAAACCTGCGCCCCAGCGACGGCGACTGCACATGCAACTGCCAGGCGCCGGCTTCGGGCAGGCTCAGGGCCGTCTGGTAGATACCATCGCCCACCTCCTGCAATTGCAGACTGCGCGGCATGGAAGCCGGCGCCCGAAAATAGCGCAGGCTCAGGTCGCTCAGGCCCAGGCGGGGCTGGCCGTCGTCGCCGATGATGCGCACCCGCGCGGTAATCGCGTGGTCCTGCGACAAGGGCCGGTCCAGGCCGATGAACTCGGCATGCGCGCCCTGGCGCGTGCCAGCATCCGGCGCTTCGGCAACCTCGGTGCTGAAGCAGTGGATGATCGGCGGCTGCTTGAGCAGGAAGGCCACGTCGAACCTGCCGGCGGCGGGCATCTTCACCGTCGAGCCGTACACCCCCGGTGCCACCTCGCGCAGGCTGCGGTCGACGATGAGCGCGGCGCGGGCCTGGTGGCCACGGTTGTTGTAGCCGGACGTCGGCGCATTCATGCCCTCGGCATAGAAGTAGGTGGTGTTGTCCACCGGGTTGACCACGAACACCGAGTTGCCATCGCGCGACACCGCCAGGCCCTGGGCCAGCGGCAGCTCACCGGCCTGGCGTGGCGCCGCCGGGCCGGCCTCGAAGCCCTGGATGATCGGCGTGCGCCCTTCGCCCAGGCTGGCCAGGTTGATCATGCTGACTTTCGGCGAAGCCAGGCTGCGCACGTAGGCGTAGTTGTGGGTAAAGGTCAGCTGGTACGGTTGCGCGGCCACCGGAATATGGTGGATCAGTCTGTCGGTGCTGGTATCGATGACCAGGGCCTGGTTTCCCAGGCTATCGAGCACCACGCCGTAGCGCCCATCTTGGCTGAAGCGCATCGGCCCCAGGCCCTGTCCGGCCTGGACAGTGTGGCGCAATTGCTGGCTGCGGGCATCGAAGACCCGCACGCTGCCCTCTTCGCCATCGACCACGTACACCGCCTGGGACAGCGCCGAATAGCTGACCGACAGCGGTTGCGGCCCCACCTGGAGGGTCTTGGCCAGGCGCATCTGCGGAATGTCGATGATGCTCAGGGTGCCACTGGCGCTGTTGCTGACGTAGGCAAAATGCGAGTCGGCGCTGAAGGCGATTTCGTGGTGCCCGCTGCCGGTGTTGAAGGTTTTCAGGGTGTTGCGCCCCGGCACATCGATCACCGTGACACCGCCCTTGGCCGGGTCGCTGCTGTCGTTACCCACCCATAGACGGTGCTGGTCCGGCTGCAAGGCCACGCGCAGCGGCTGCTCGCCGGCGTCCAGGTCGGCCACGTGGGAGAAGGTTTCGGTGTCGACCACCGAGACCTTGCCACGCTCGGGGATGGACACGAACACCTGCTTTTCGTCCCCGGTAACCGCCCAGTCCATGGGCCGCCCAGGCAGCTCGATGCGGGCCAGGGTACTGGTCACGCCGCCCACCGACACCGTCGGGTCGATGACTGTCAGGCTGGCGTCCTGGTTCAGCATCAACAGGAAGTAGCTGTTCAGGTCGAGCAGCGGCCTTGCACCGATGCTGCTTTTCAGAAACAGCGCAGCCCGTGCCTTGCAACTGTGCTCACGGTCGCCCTCCGCGCCCGCCTGGGTCGGGTCGATCCAGGCCCCCGGGGCCATGCCCGACAAGGGTTGGCCACTGGCCTGGTCGCTGACCTTGAAGCGAATGCTGGCGATGCTGCCCTCTTGTAACTCCGCCCCCGCCAGCGGCCTGACTTCGAACTCCACGGTCACGCCGTCGCGGCTCAACCGGTGCAGGGCTTGCGGGTCGGCAGGTGCCTGCAACAGCTCGCGCGGGTCGCACCAGAGGCTTTCATAAGCCACACCCAGCGCGATCAGGACGCCTGCGAGTGCCATCCCCAGGTAAGCAGGGCGAGTGTGGGGCGTAGCCATGCCGGACCTCCGGGACAAGGATCTCTGCGCGGAGCCGGAGCAAGGTGTATGCCACAAGAAAATTGCGTTGTTTTTCAACGCTTCAGGTCGGCAAGCGAAACAGATTGGGGAGGATGCCCCAGCCGTATTACCCGAATCGGGGGAACGGCAGTGATGGCAACGGTTCGCGGCTGGCGCCGCTTTGCTTCCGTTGCCATCACACGTTGCCGCTGCTCGCCTGGGCCCTTCAGCCGACCAGGCCGCGTACGCAGAAGTACAGTATCGAAGGCCCCATCAGGCAACCCAGGCCGGTGTGGAAGGTAGCCGTCAGCGCGCCATATGGCACCAACCGCCGGTCCGTCGCCGCCAGCCCGGCGGTTACCCCCGACACGGTGCCCGCCAGGCCGCCGAACACCATCGCCGAGCGTGGGTTGTCCAGCGCCAGCAGCCGCGCCGACACCGGCGTGAACACCATCACCAGAATCGCCTTGATCAGCCCGGTGGCAATCGACAGGGCCATCACCTCCGAGCTGGCGCCCAGCGCCGCGCCGGTCACCGGGCCGACGATATAGGTCACGGCACCGGCGCCGATGGTGGTCATGCTGACCGCATCGCGGTAGCCGAAGGCATAGGCCACCGCCGCACCGACGATGAATGGCAGCACCGTGCCCAGCAACAGCGCCAGCGCGCCGACCATGCCGGCCTTGCGAGCCTCGGTGGCCTGTACCTCGAAGGCCGTGGCGACAATGGCAAAGTCGCGCAGCATGGCCCCGCCCATCAGGCCGATACCGGAGAACAAGGCCATGTCGGCCAGCCCCTTCTGCCCGCCGGTAAGGGTGCCACCGACCCAGGCCAGCACCAGGCCGATGACGATGGCAATGGCCGAGCCATGCACGCGGCCGAAGGTCAGGTACTTCGACAGCAGCACCGACAGCCACATGATGGCGCCCACCACCGCGAATGCGGTGATCAGGGCGTTGTGTTGCAGCGCATTGTCAATGATCGGCCACATGATCAGCGCCCTCCTGCAGGCGCAGCCTGCACGTTGCTTTCGGGGACGGTGTCTGTCGGTAGAGGGGTGCCACGATGGCTGCGGCTGATCACGGCGATGGTCGCGCCGCACACCAGTACTGCGCCCACCGCCGCCAACAGCGCCACCGGCCCGCCGTGCAGGGCGGTGACCACGTTCTGCTGGGCCGCCATGGCGACCACCACCGGGATGTACATGGCGCCCCAGAAGCCCACGCCGAATTCGCATTCCTTGCTCATGCCACCGTTGCGGTGCATGTACAGACGCGCGCAAATCAGCAGGATCATGGCGATGCCGACCCCGCCCACATTGGATTTGACCCCCAGCAGCAGGCCCAGGAAGTCGCCGACGATGACGCCGGCAAGCGTGCAGACCGCCAGCAAAGCCACACCATAGATAATCATTGTTGTTGTCCTCAGGTAGTGTCGAAGTTGCTTGTTGTTGTCCTTCGTGAACACACAGCCGCCGGCAGGGATCAGCTGCCCTCATCGATCGTCGGCCACCCCCTGGCGCAAAAGCGCATCCAGGCTGTCCCAACGGGTGCCTTCGACGGTCACCACCCGGCCAGGTACGAACACCGGCCTGGCCAGCCCGCTGAGTACACTGCCGGGCGGTATTTCCAGGTGCAGGCGCACGCCGCGCTCATAGGCGTTGCGCAACGTACCACGCCAGTCGACCAGCCGCGCCATGTTGCCGGCGAGGTCGTCGCGCAGCTGCTGTGGGTCGCAGACCAGGCGTGCGCTGCTGCCACTGAGATAGCGGATGCGTGGCCGCCGCAGCTCTACCCTGGCGAAAGCACTGGCCAGTTCCGCCGCGGCGCCCTCCAGCAGCGGGCAATGCGACGGCACACTGACCGCCAACCGCCGGGCCATGCCCTGCCCCAGCCGACGCGCCTGGTCGGCCACGGCAGCCATCGCCGCGTCGCTACCGGCGATGACGATCTGCTTGTCGCTGTTGAGGTTGGCCACATAGGCCTCGCCGCCTGCCGCCATCAGCAGACGCTCGACGCTGGCCAGGTCCAGGCCATGGAGGGCAGTCATGCCATAACCCTGCGGATAGGCGCGCTGCATCAGCTCGCCACGCCGGGCAACCAGGCGCACGGCGTCGGCAAAATCCAGGGCGCCTGCCGTGACTGCCGCGGGGTAGGCACCAATCGACAAGCCCGCCACATAATCCGGCGCGGGGCTACGTTGCATCAGCCAACGTGCCCAGGCCACTCCCGCCAGCAGCAGGCACAATTGCACGGCACGGGTCGTCTGCAGCGACTGCTGGCTGTCCAGCGCCAGCGCCTGCTGGCCGAGGATGTCGCTGGCCTCTTCGAGCAATTGCCCGGCACCGTCAGGCAACCGCTGCAGCATGCCCACCTGCTGCGCGCCCTGGCCAGGGAAGGCAAACAGGCTGCTCATGCGGCACCCTCCAGGGCTGCCCATGGGTCGCTGACCAGGCGTGGCCCCAAGGCTGTCTTGAGCAGTACACGGCGGGCCAGGCCAGCCCACTCGCGCAAGGCGATGCCGCCCGCCGGCGTTTCCAGCTGCACGTCGATACGGCACGGCGCGCAATCCAGGGCATCCAGCAGCGCCCGCGCCTGCGCGCGGGGTAGCGGTTGTGGCGTATGCAGCAACACGTCGAGGTCGCTGGCGGCGTGGACGACCTGGCTACCGCTGGCGATCTGGTAGCCGACCGCGCCGGTAGGCCCCCAGGCCAGGCCGCTGGCGTCCAGTAACGGGGTGACCGAGCGCAAAGCCTGCAAGGCAGGCCAGCGGCTTTGCGCTTGCCAGCGCAGTGCTTCGGGGCCTTGCCGACGCTGGATATCCGCCAAGCGCATCATTGCCGCCAGGCGCTGCGCCCGGCCCTGGCCGCGTAACCCCACCGCCACCCAGCCATCGTTAACGATGGCACGACGCACCACCACCGGCTGGCCACCGAGCAATACGTCCCGCGCCCATTGCGGCGCATCGCCAGGCAAGCCCGAGGCGGGCATGCCCCAGAGCAGGTCGTGCGGCCTTGGCGCGTTCATCTCAAACGCCCTGCCATTGCTGGCGCAGCTGTTCGCGTACCTGGCGCGAGGCGCTGCGCTGCTCGCCCGCCAGCCGCGATGACAAATCGGTCGAGGTGCCGATATCGCGCACGGCTTCGGCCAGGCAGGCGCGCACCCGGGCGATGTCGGCGGCGTTCGGTGCCTCGGCGTCCGCTACCGCCAACCGCCGCCACAGCAAGCCGAGGGACGCGTAGCTGGCCAGGTCGTAGGCCATCGGCGGCAGCTCCGCAGCCAGCGCCTCCAGTTGCTCGACACTGCGCAGGGTAATCCGCGCTGCCGCCGCCTTGCCCATGGCATGCACCATGACTCCGGCATCGTCCAGGGCGATCAGGCGCTGGGCCTGGTAGCCGTGGGCCAGGAAGGCACCGGACATGGCCTTGCCGACCAGCAGGCCGATCACCGGGTGCCCGGCCAGGCGTGCCTGGGCATAGGCCTGCACCGCAGCCGCCAGCGCCTGGTGAATGCCCAGCGCTTCCTCGCGGCGGCCATAGGCCTGGCTGGGCACATCGATCACGGCGACGATAGCCCGCTTCTGGCTGTCACGGTCAGCCTCGACCGCCTGGCTCACCGCCTTGGCCAGGCCCCAGCCTTCCAGCAAGCCGACTTCGCCCGAGCGGGCCCGGGGGAACGGGTTGTCGGCATCCGGCACCACGGCGATGAAGCGCGCCAGGCGGTTATCCAGTTCACCGTCGACTACCCGCAACGACGCCGGGTAGCCCGGCAAGGCTTGCCCGCCGGCCAGGCCGGGCAGCCAGTTCAAGGCACGGTTCATTGGCCTTCTCCTTGGTAGAGGGCGCGCACAGCGGTGGCGTCCAGTTGCGGGCAGGCATCACCCAGCCGGGCCAGACGCGCTAGGAACCAGTCGTGCTGGCTGGCACGCTGCCTGGAAGGCTCGTCGAGCAGTTGCAGCAAACGTTCGCGCAGGGCCTCGATGTCATCGGCCACATAGCCATCCGCCAGCCCGCTGGCATGGCGTTGCTCGCCACCGCTCAGGGCCCAGATGAACGGCCGGTCGCTGGCGTCGTATTCGGCGATGCCGGCCTCCTGTTCGATTACCTGTGGGCCGTTGAGGCCCAGGCGCGCCTCACGGGTAACCAGCAAATGGCTGCACAGGCCAGCGGCGATGGCCATGCCGCCGAAACAACCGACCGCGCCTGCGACCAGCCCGATCACCGGCTGCCATTCGCGCAGTTCGACGATCGCCGCCTGGATCTCGGCAATCGCGGCCAGCCCCAGGTTGGCCTCCTGCAGGCGCACACCGCCGGTTTCCAGCAACAACACGGCACAGGTGGGGACGCCGTTGCGGTTGTCTTCGCAGGCCAGTTCCAGCGCAGCCGCGATCTTGGCCCCGCCCACCTCGCCCATGCTGCCGCCCTGAAAGCCGCCTTCGATGGCCGCGACCACGGCGTTGCGCCCGTTAAGCCGCCCCTTGGCGATGACCACGCCATCGTCGGCCTGCGGCACGATGCCCTGGCGTGGCAGCCAAGGCGACATCAGCCGGTCGAACGGCCCCAGCAGCTCGCGGAAACTGCCTGGGTCGAGCAAGGCGCGGGCACGCTGGCGGGCGCCCAGTTCGACAAAGCTGCGGCTGCGCAGCAAGCGTACGGTGTCAGTCATGGGCGATCTCCTCGAAGCCTTGTTCCAGGCGCAGGCGGACCACGCCTGGGGTGGCGCCGAAATCATGGATGTCGATATTCATGGCCGGCCAGGTGTGGCCTGCGAACAGGCGCTGGAACAACTGCGTCCAGCGGGCGCCGCTACCGTTGACCGAGGTCACCACCTGGATCTGCAAGGTGCCAGCGGTACCCGGTTCGATCAGCACTTCGAGGTCGCCAGAGCTGACGCAACCCACCAGCGTGCGGCCACGGCCCGGTTCGGCGGCGGGGAATTGAAAGGTCAGGGTTTCCATGTCACAGGCTCCCGGCTTTGTCGAGGAACAGGCAGGCGGCCAGCAAATCGGCGGCACCGCCCGGAGAGGCGTTGAGGCGCAACAGTCGGGCGTCCAGCGCACGCAGTTGGCGGCGACCGCCAAGGGTGGCACTACCGCCGGCTTCCAGTACCGCGCGGGCACCTTGCTGCACGGCGTGCAGGCCTTGTGGGCCGGCGCGCCAGAGCACGCAGGTATCGCTGAGCACGGCCATGATCGCCAGCAAGGCGTCAAGCCGGGCATGCGCCTCGCGGGCACCGCTGGCGCGGCTGCGCCGCAGTTGTGGCAAGCCGTGGCCAATGACCGCAGGGAAGCCTTGCTGGGCCTGTTCGCGGGCGCCTCCCGAGCCATAGCGGCGGCGCACCTGCTGGCCGTGGCTGTCGTGCGCAAGCGTGGCCGGGTCGTCAAGCAGTGCGATGCGCCCGGCGCGGGCGGCCAGGGTAGCGGCGTCTGCGTGGCTATCCAGGGCCCTGGACGCGACCAGCAGGCCTAATGCCCAGATGGCACCACGGTGGGTGTTGACCCCGCCGGTGGCCGCCAGCATCGCCGCCTCGCCTTCGCGGCCGATATGGCCGAGGCTGGCACGCAGCGCCTGGCTGATGCTGCCGAGCGCCTGGGCGGCTTCGGCCATTTGCCGCAGGCATGGCCACAGGGCCAGCGCCGAAGCGTGCATCAGGGCCAGGGTCATATCGTGGTGGGCGCCGTTGTCGCGGCGGTCGACCAGGCCGGGCTTGGGCGACAGGTCGGCTTCGTCGATCAGAGCTTCCACGGCCAGGTCGGCCAGGTGGTCGGCCAGGGCGATTCCGCTTGGCCGGGCTGGCCTGTTCGCGGGCAAGCCCGGCGCTACAGCGACCGCAGCGGTTTCGCAGATGTCGAGTGCGTTCATTACCAGCTCCTGAACCGTGCGGGCGGGTTGTACAGGCCGCCGGACCATTCGACCAGGTCGGCAATGCTGCGCGCGGCCAACAGCTCGCGGCTGGCGTCGCTGCGGCGGATGCCGAGGTCTTCCGGCAGGGCAACCAGGCCCTGCTGGCGCAGGCGCAAGGTGTCCTTGGGGTCGTGACGCAAGCCGATGTCAGTGACCCCGGCCACAGCGGCGATCATCTGCTGGCGCTCTTCCAGGCTGCGCGCCTTGTACAGGTAGGCAATACCCTCTTCGGTCAGCAGATGGGTGACGTCGTCGCCATAGATCATCACCGGTGCCAGCGGCATTCCGGCTGTCCTGGCCACCGCCACGGCATCCAGGGTTTCGACAAAGGTGGGCTTGCCGCCTTCCTGGTAGGTCTCGACCATCTGCACCACCAGCTTGCGACCACGTTCGAGCAGCGTTTCCGGCACGGTCATGTCCAGCCACGCCGGGGTTGCATGGCGTCGGCCACGCGGGTCGTGGCCCATGTTCGGCGCGCCACCGAAGCCGGCCAGCCGGCCACGGGTCACGGTCGAGGAATGGCCATCGCCGTCCACCTGCAGGGTGGCGCCGATGAACAGGTCGACGGCGTACTGGCCGGCCAGCTGGCACATCATGCGGTTGGAACGCAGCGAGCCATCGCGGCCGGTAAAGAACACATCGGGGCGCTGGGCGATGTAGTCCTCCATGCCCAGTTCGGTGCCGAAGCAGTGCACGCTTTCCACCCAGCCGGTCTCGATGGCCGGGATCAGCGTCGGGTGTGGGTTGAGCGTCCAGTTGCGGCAGATCTTGCCCTTCAGCCCCAGGGACTCACCGTAGGTCGGCAGGATCAGTTCGATGGCTGCGGTATTGAAGCCGATGCCGTGGTTCAACGACTGCACCTGGTGTTTTTCGTAGATGCCGCGGATGGCCATCATCGCCATCAGCACATGCACCGGCTTGATATGGCGCGGGTCGCGGGTGAACAACGGTTCTATATAGAAGGGCCGGTCAGCAACCACCACGAAGTCCACCCAGGATGCCGGAATATCGACCCGCGGCAGGTCAGCGCCGCGGTCCACCAGCTGGTTGACCTGGGCGATGACGATGCCGTCGCTGAAGGCGGCAGGTTCCACCAGCGCGGGGGTGTCTTCGGTGCTGGGGCCGGTGTAGAGGTTGCCGTCGCGGTCGGCCATGAAGCCTGCCACCAGGGTGACGTTGGGGATCAGGTCCACCAGCAGCCGTGAGTACAGTTCGATGTAGGTGTGGATGGCTCCTACTTCCAGCAGGCCGTCTTCCAGCAACTGGCCAATGCGCAGGCTCTGCGGGCCGGCAAAGGAGAAATCCAGCTTGCGCGCGATGCCGCGTTCGAACAGGTCCAGGTGCTCGGCGCGGCTGACACTGGGCATGATCATGTGCAGGTCGTGCAGGCGCCCAGGGTCGACCTTGGCCAGCGCACGCGAGAGAAAGTCGGCCTGCTTCTGGTTGTTGCCTTCCAGTACCACCCGGTCGCCGGGGGCCAGCAGCAGTTCCAGGGCTTCGACGATACGCTCGGTGGGCAGCACCACGCCATCGGCGAGGTGGCGTACCCGGTCAAGGCGACGCTGCTTCTCGGCGCGCCGTCGCGACCATTGCGGCGGTGGATTCTGTGTTGTTGTCATGGTGACTCCACGGGTTCGCTGTCGTGGGGCCACCTTAGGGCCGGGGCGGCTGGCGCATCAATCAAGCTCACGAGCCGATCGTTACGGTAAAGTTAACGAATGCCTGGTTTGGCTGCCTCACGTTCGAGGGCCTGGCAAATTGTTGCTAGAGTGGCGAGAGGCTTGCCCAAGGCAAAAATGCAGAATCCCCCTGCAGATTTGTCGATTGTGCACGGCAAATTCGCATGACAGGATTCTGCGATCCTCCAGCGAACTCCAGACTTCACTTGGAAAATCAATAACAAAGCAGGGAGAACGCAATGACTGCGCACGCTACTACTTCAGCCACCGACCCTGTACTGGCCGAAGTCCGCAACCACATCGGCCACCTGACCCTGAACCGCCCTGCCGGCCTCAATGCCCTGACTCTGGACATGGTGCGCAGCCTGCGCCGGCACTTCGACCTGTGGGCCAACGACCCGCAGGTGCAGGCCGTGGTACTGCGTGGCGAGGGCCCCAAGGGCTTCTGTGCCGGTGGCGACATCCGTTCGCTGCATGACAGCTTCAAGGCTGGCGAAACGCTGCATGAAACCTTCTTCGTCGAGGAATACGCGCTCGACCTGGTCATCCACCATTACCGCAAGCCGGTACTGGTGCTGATGGACGGCTTCACCCTGGGCGGCGGCATGGGCCTGGCCCAGGGTTGCGAGCTGCGCGTGGTCACCGAGCGCAGCCGCCTGGGCATGCCTGAAGTGGGCATCGGCTACTTCCCGGATGTCGGCGGCAGCTACTTCCTGTCGCGCCTCCCCGGCGAGCTGGGCACCTACCTGGGCGTCAGCGGCACGCAGATCCAGGCCGCCGATGCGCTGTACTGCGGCCTGGCCGACTGGTACCTGGCCAGCGACAAGCTCGCGGCCCTCGACCAGGGCCTCGACCAGCTGCGCTTTGGCGACCACCCGCTCAAGGACCTGCAGAACCTGCTGGCCAGGCTCGGCACCCAGGTGCTCGACGATGCCCCGCTGGAGAAACTGCGCCCGGTCATCGACCACTTCTTCGCCCTGCCCGATGTGCCGGCGATCGTCGAGCAACTGCGCGCGGTCAGCATCGGCGACAGCCACGCCTGGGCCGTGGCCACCGCCGACCAGCTGGAAAGCCGCTCGCCGCTGGCCATGGCGGTTACCCTGGAGATGCTGCGCCGCGGCCGACACCTGGGCCTTGAGGACTGCTTTGCCATGGAGCTGCACCTGGACCGCCAGTGGTTCCAGCACGGCGACATCATCGAGGGCGTGCGTGCGCTGATCATCGACAAGGACAAGCAGCCACGCTGGAACCCGCCGACCCTGGCCGCCTTGCAGCGCCAGCGCGTCGAACAATTCTTCGAAGGCCTGTGAGCCGGGGGAGTACGCAGATGCAAGACCTGGAACTGAGCGAAGAACAGATCATGATCCGCGACATGGCCCGGGACTTCTCCCGTGGCGAGATCGCACCGCATGCCCAGGCCTGGGAAAAGGCCGGCTGGATCGACGATGGCGTGGTACGCAAGATGGGCGAGCTGGGCCTGCTCGGCATGGTCGTGCCGGAACAATTCGGCGGCAGCTACACCGACTATGTCGCCTACGCCCTGGCCGTGGAAGAGATCGCCGCCGGCTGCGGTGCCACCGGGGCGATGATGAGCATCCACAACTCGGTGGGCTGCGGCCCGCTGCTGGCCTATGGCACAGCGGAGCAGCAACAGCAGTGGTTGCCGCGCCTGGCCAGCGGCGAAGTGATCGGCTGCTTCTGCCTGACCGAACCGCAGGCCGGCTCCGAAGCGCACAACCTGCGCACCCGCGCCGAACTGGTGGACGGTCAGTGGGTCATCAACGGCGCCAAGCAGTTCGTCAGCAACGCCCGCCGCGCCGGGTTGGCGATCGTCTTCGCGGTGACTGACCCCGAGCTGGGCAAGAAAGGCCTGTCGGCATTCCTGGTACCCACCGACAACCCGGGCTTCAAGGTCGACCGCAGCGAGCACAAGATGGGCATCCGCGCCTCCGATACCTGCGCGGTGACCTTCGACAACTGCCGCATCCCCGCTGCCAATATCCTCGGTGAACGTGGCAAGGGCCTGGCCATCGCCCTGTCCAACCTCGAAGGCGGCCGGATCGGCATTGCCGCGCAAGCCTTGGGCATTGCCCGCGCCGCATTCGAGGCGGCGCTGCTGTACTCACGCGACCGCGTGCAATTCGGCAAGCCGATCAACGAGCACCAGAGCATCGCCAACCTGCTGGCCGACATGCAGGTACAGGTCAATGCCGCGCGCCTGCTGATCCTGCATGCCGCGCGCCTGCGCAGCGCCGGCAAGCCGTGCCTGTCGGAGGCGTCGCAGGCCAAGCTGTTCGCCTCGGAAATGGCCGAGCGGGTGTGCTCGATGGCGATCCAGGTACATGGCGGGTATGGCTACCTGGAGGACTATCCGGTGGAGCGCTACTACCGCGATGCGCGGATCACGCAGATCTATGAAGGCTCGAGCGAGATCCAGCGGATGCTGATTGCCCGGGAGTTGAAGCACTACCCGATTTAAGGCCTTGCGCGCCCCCTGAGCGGCCTTGTATCGCGACAGGGCCGCAACGCCGCTCCCAGGATGTCAGCTTCGAGACACAAATTGCCGGGGCCGCCAATGCGGCCCTGTCGCGACATAAGGCCGCCTACAAAGGCCAGCGTCAACCACCCCGCACTCGGCTATCGCCAATAGCGCGCATCATCCACCACCCGGGCATGCCCCTCGAACAACGCCGGCAACTGCTCCTTGAGGTAGTCGATCCAGGTCCGCACCTTGGCATCCAGGTAATGGCGTGACGGGTACATCGCGTACAGCGCGTTCTCCCTCAGCCGGTACGGCGCCAGCAGCCGGCACAAGCGCCCCTGTTCGATCGCCTGGCTGGCGGTATAGAACGGCAGCAGGCCAATACCCATGCCCAGCTCGCTGGCCACCAGCATGGCGTCGGCGACGTTGGTGGAGAAACTGTCGTTCGGCGCGATCACGCACTGGTCCCCCCCCTGCGGGAACACCCAGTCACCTTCGTACATCGGGTAGGCCATGCGCAGGCAACGGTGCTGGTGCAGGTCTTCCGGGCGCTCGGGTACACCGTGAGCCTGCAGGTAGCTGGGCGCCGCGCAGGGGATGCTGAAGATGTTGCCCAGCGGTACGGCGATCAACTGCGAATCCGGCAAGGCACCGTCGACGGTGATCACCACGTCATGCCCTTCGGCCAGTGGGTCCGGGTTGCGCTGGGACAGGGTCAGCTCGATCACCACCTCCGGGCACAGCGCGTTGTAGCCGGCCACCAGCGGCATCAGCAACAACCCCAGCCCGTGCGGGCAATGCAGACGCAGGTGGCCACGTGGCGTCAGGTGTGCACCACGGGCTTCGCCCACCGCTTCTTCGGTCAACAGCAGGATCTGCCGGGCACGTTCGAGAAACCGCTCGCCGGCCTCGCTCATGCGCAAACGCCGCGTCGTGCGGTGCAGCAGGCGGGTCTGCAGCTGGTTTTCCAGCTCGGCAACAATGCGCGACACCTGCGCTGCGGAAATGTCCAAGGCATTGGCCGCCGCAGCGAAGCTGCCGCATTCCACTACCCGGGCGAAGGTACGCATGGCGTGCAGCATGTCCATGGAGTGCTCCTTGTTCGATATATTCTTGCGCCACAGGCAGGAATCTATCACGGATTGGCCCATTTATTGTGGATGACCAATGAATACATCATGAGTCATCCATTGAAGAAGGAGCCTGCCATGAAACGCTCGATCGCTGCCCTTGTCGTTGCCACTACCCTCGCCTCGTTCGGCGCCTTCGCCGATACCGGCAGTAGCCAGCCGGTGCGCAGCCAGTACCAATACGGCATGCCGCTGGACGTGGCCAAGGTCATTTCCATCACGCCACCCAGCAATGCTGCCGACTGCCAGGTTGGCACCGCGCACATGGTGTATGTCGACCATCAGGGGCAGAAGCGCGAGATCGACTACCGGGAAATGGGCAACTGCTCGCAGCAGTGAGTCAGGTCAGTACCGCGTTGATCCAGCCCACCTGCTGGTTGAAGTCATCGATCTTTGCCTGAGGCACCGCATCGCGGGCACGTTCGAAGTTGGCCAGGGTCTGCTGCTTCTGCCGCAGCATGCGCCGCCACTTGACCAGAAACGCCTCGCTCTTCTCCTGCAACAGCACCGGGCCGAAGTACAGCTGTTCAGCGCTGTATGCCGCCGTGCCCGGCTCGGCGACGATGATCTCGTAGTCGAAGCGGTTCTCCCGCAACAGCTCCTCGCTGACGATGCGCAGACCGTTGTCCATCAGCCATTGGCGCAGCTCGCGCTCACCGCCATTGGGTTGCAGCACCAGGCGGGTGACACCGGCCAGGCGCTGCTTGCCAGCCTCGAGAATGTCACACATGGTATCGCCGCCCATGCCGCAGATGCTGATCACCGAGATACGGTCCTGCGGCTCGATCGCTGCCAGGCCATCAGCCAGGCGCACGCTGACCCGGCCTTCCAGGCCGTTCCTGCACACGTTGCGCCGGGCCGAGGCGAATGGCGTTGATGCGACCTCGCCGGCAACCGCCGTCTCCAGCACGCCGCGCAACATCAAGGCCACCGGCAGGTAGCCATGGTCCGAGCCGATGTCGGCCAGGCGCGCGCCCTGCGGCACATGGGCTGCCACGCGCTCCAGGCGCCTGGACAATGTCTGTTCGTTCAAGGTAGCCCCCTGGCTTAGCAATGGGCCGCGATTCTGACGGCGAACGCCGCGCATTTCAAACACCGGGCTGCCCTCGACCGGGCCAGCGTGCTCGCGTAGGCTTGCCGCTTTCCTTCCGTTGCAAGGCAAGACACACCATGGCAAATGCAGACATCATCTACACCCCGGACCCGGACGCCGAGTCGATCTCCTCTGACGTCGCCGAATTCAATGGCGTGCTGGTCTCCACCCAGATCCCGACCCACGCCGATGGCAGCCTGGAACTGGGCGACATCGTCGCGCAGAGCGAGTGCACCCTGCAGGCGCTGAAGGTTGCCCTGGAAAAGGCCGGCAGCGGCATGGACCGGGTCTTGCACCTGACCATCTACCTCACCGACATGGCCGACCGCGCGGCGTTCAACGAGGTGTACCAGCGTTTCTTCAGCAAGCCCTGGCCGGTACGCGCCGCAGTGGGCGTGGCCGCGCTGGCGGTGGAAGGCATGCGCGTGGAAGTGACCGCGATGGCCGCCAAGCGCTGATCGATCCGTAACGCACACTCCGTGCAGGAGCGGCCTTGCGTCGCGAAAGGGTGCGCAGCGCCCCCAGGCCTCAACTATCGCCGGGCCACGTTGCGGCCCATCGCGACGCAAGGCCACTCCTGCACAGAACCGTATCCGCTACCGAGCTGCACCTCTCGGCAGTGCAATGATGCCGCCGGCCGCTTTCGCCGCTACAATGCCCGCCTAAACCGTGCCAGCCCGAACCTATAACGATATGTCCCTTCCAAAGAACCACCTGGAACTGCTCAGCCCTGCCCGTGACGTCGCCATTGCCCGCGAAGCGATCCTGCACGGCGCTGACGCCATCTATATCGGCGGCCCGAGCTTCGGCGCGCGCCATAACGCCTGCAACGAAGTCAGCGATATCGCCGAACTGGTCGAGTTCGCCCATCGCTACCACGCACGCGTCTTCACCACCATCAACACCATCCTCCACGACAACGAACTGGAGCCCGCGCGCACGCTGATTCACCAGCTGTACGACGCCGGCGTCGACGCCCTGATCGTGCAGGACCTGGGCGTGATGGAACTGGACATCCCGCCGATCGAGCTGCACGCCAGTACCCAGACCGACATCCGTACCCTGGCGCGGGCCAAGTTCCTCGACCAGGCCGGCTTCTCCCAGCTGGTGCTGGCCCGCGAGCTGAACCTGCAGCAAATCCGCGCCATCGCCGCTGAAACCGATGCCGCCATCGAATTCTTCATCCACGGTGCGCTGTGCGTGGCCTTCTCCGGCCAGTGCAACATCTCCCACGCGCAGACCGGGCGCAGCGCCAACCGTGGCGATTGCTCGCAGGCCTGCCGCCTGCCCTATACCCTGAAGGATGACCAGGGCCGCGTGGTGGCTTTCGAGAAGCACCTGCTGTCGATGAAGGACAACAACCAGACCGCAAACCTGCGCGACCTGGTCGATGCCGGCGTGCGCTCGTTCAAGATCGAAGGCCGCTACAAGGACGTGGGGTACGTGAAGAACATCACCGCCCACTACCGCAAGGAACTCGACGCCATCCTCGAGGACCGCCCGCAGCTGGCTCGTGCCTCAAGTGGCCGCACTGAACATTTCTTCGTACCCGACCCGGACAAGACCTTCCACCGGGGCAGCACCGACTATTTCGTCACCGAGCGCAAGGTCGACATCGGTGCCTTCGACTCACCAACCTTCACCGGCCTGCCGGTGGGCGTCGTGGAAAAGGTCGGCAAGCGTGACCTGCAAGTAGTCACCGAAGTGCCGCTGACCAACGGTGACGGCCTCAATGTGCTGGTCAAGCGCGAGGTGGTGGGCTTCCGCGCCAACATCGCCGAACTGCGCGGCGAGTTCGAGGAAGACGGCGAGAAACGCTACCGCTACCGCGTCGAGCCCAACGAAATGCCCGAAGGCCTGCACAAGCTGCGGCCCAATCACCCGCTGTCGCGCAACCTCGACCACAACTGGCAGCAGGCCCTGCAACGCACCTCGGCCGAGCGCCGGGTCGGCGTGCAGTGGCATGCGGTACTGCGCGAGCAGCGCCTGGCGTTGACCGTCACCAGTGAGGAGGGTGTCAGCGCGCAAGTGGCACTGGACGGGCCGTTCGGCCCGGCCAACAAGCCGCAGCAGGCGCTGGAGCAGTTGCACGACCTGCTCGGCCAGCTGGGTACCACGATGTACCACGCCGACAGCATCGAACTGGATGCCCCGCAGGCGTACTTCATCCCCAACTCGCAGCTCAAGGCCCTGCGCCGCGAAGCCATCGAGGCCCTGACCGCAGCACGGGTGCAGGCGCACCCGCGTGGCGGGCGCAAGGCCGAGACCACCCCGCCGCCGGTGTACCCCGAGTCGCACCTGTCGTTCCTGGCCAACGTGTACAACCAGAAGGCCCGCGATTTCTACCACCGCCATGGCGTGCAGCTGATCGATGCGGCCTACGAGGCTCATGAAGAGCATGGCGAGGTGCCGGTGATGATTACCAAGCACTGCCTGCGTTTCTCCTTCAACCTGTGCCCCAAGCAGGCCAAGGGCGTGACCGGCGTGCGCACCAAGGTGGCACCGATGCAGCTGATACAGGGTGATGAGGTGCTGACCCTGAAGTTCGACTGCAAGCCGTGCGAAATGCATGTGATCGGCAAGATGAAAAGCCACATCATCGACCTGCCGACCCCAGGCAGCGCGGTGGCCCAGGTGGTCGGCCACATCAGCCCGGAAGACCTGCTCAAGACCATTCCGCGCGGGCCACATTGACCTTGGCTTGCAGGCGCCCCTACGGCTAGCCAGGCCCGGTGCTCCAGTACCGGGCAGGCCACCCGTTCAGCGTATCTGGTGCTTGTGCAGCAAGCGATAGAACGTCGGGCGCGAGATGCCCAGTACCTTGGCTGCCACGCTCAGGTTGTCACTGTGCCGGTCGAGCACGTCGCAGAGGGCCTGGCGCTCGGCCCGGTGCTTGTACTCCTCCAGCGTGCCCAGTGGCGACCGGGCCTGGTCGGGCGTTTCCAGGCCCAGGTCCTGCGCCTCGATTTGCCGGCCTTCGGCAAGTACCAGCCCGCGGCGAACCCGGTTGGCCAGCTCGCGGACATTCCCCGGCCAGTCATGCCGGCCCATCGCTGCCAGGGCGTTGTCGCTGAACGAACGCGGGCGGCGCCCGGTTTCCGCGCTGTAGAGCTGGGCAAAATGGCTGGCCAGCATGGACAGGTCACCATGCCGGTCGCGCAACGGTGCGGTTACCACCTGCAGGACGTTGAGCCGGTAGTACAGGTCTTCGCGGAAACGCCCTTGCTCGATAGCCCTTTCCAGGTCCACATGGGTGGCCGCGAGCACGCGCACGTCGACCGGGATCGGCTGGCTGCCTCCCACCCGTTCGATGTGCTTTTCCTGCAGAAAGCGCAGCAGATTGGCCTGCAACTCCAGCGGCAGGTCACCGATTTCATCGAGGAACAGCGTGCCACCGTGGGCGGCTTCGATGCGCCCGCTCTTGCGCTGGTGAGCACCGGTGAAGGCGCCCTTTTCGTGGCCGAACAATTCCGACTGGATCAGGTGCTCGGGGATCGCCCCGCAGTTGATGGCGACGAACGGTTGCTCGCTGCGCTGCGACTGGCGATGCAGGGTGCGGGCCACCAGCTCCTTGCCGGTACCGCTTTCCCCGCGAATCAATACCGGTGACTCGGTAGGCGCCAGCTTGCCAAGCAACTTGCGCAACTCGCGGATCGGCCGGCTTTCACCGAGTAGCTCATGGGTGGAGAGGTCCACCTTGCGCCCCCCCCCGCCGCGCAGGCGGGCCATACCGAAGGCACGACCGAGGGTGACCTGTACCCGGGAAACGTCGAACGGCAAGGTATGGAAGTCAAAAAACCACTCGCAGACAAAATCACCGACCGCCGGCATGCGCAGCTGTTCGGCGCTGAGCACGGCAATCCATTCGGTATTGCTGCGTTTGATCAGGTCCTTGACCGCATCCGGGTGCCGCAGGTGTCCGGCCTGCAGGCGCAGCAGGCCCACATCGCACGGATGATCCAGCGCGGCGCCGAGCATGCAGCTGTTTACATCCCAGCCTGCGATGCGCAGGCCTGGCAACAAACGGTGGCAGTCATCGCAAGGGTCAACGATGAGCAAACGGCGTTGGGCGGCTGGCTGTTGCATGACCGATCCTTGGCGCCAGTTTTTGGTTTTTTGAAATAAAACAGCAAGTTGTGGCGCCCGATTAACAGTAGCAACGAAGATGACGGTTCCCAGTACCGTCTGTCTGCCGAATTATATTTTTACAATCTGTCATGGGAATTTTCGCACTTTATCGACATCACATGGCGGCCAGGGCAGAAACGGAAGCCCACCTTGCAAAAATTTTTACAACGCCTGTGTGACTTGCCCCCGGACATTGAGCATCAGTACACATAACCCCGCGCTGCAGTTCGCGACCACTGAGGCGACTTCCAGGCAACGCGGACTTTAACTGGATGTTTGGGACCAATAGAGAGACCGAACCATGAATGCCCCGCTCCGTGTCAACGAAGCACTGCTGATTGCCGACCACGCCTTCGAACCCTTCCAGTGCGTAGCCTGGGATGCACCCAACGGTACTGGTGAGCTGAGCCTGGCAGTGATCGACCGGACCAGCACCCGCATCGGCAGCAAGCAAGTGTCGTCGCGCATCTATTCCGACCCGGCACAGTGGGCCAGCCTGCTCGAGGAAGTACGCGCAGAGCTGAGCGAAAAAGGCTACGACCTGCAACCGTGGTCGATGCCGAAATAATATAAGCCGGTCAATCGAGTGCGTGCGCCAGCACGCACTTGTATAACTAGCCAGTTGCTGTTCTGGCTATGTTTCCTGTTGCGACATAGTGCCGCGCAAGCCGTTCTCAATCCACGATTCTGAACTGTTGCAAGTGCTGATA
The DNA here is from genome assembly GCF_916618955.1 of Pseudomonas sp. Marseille-Q3773. Classification (NCBI taxonomy): domain Bacteria; kingdom Pseudomonadati; phylum Pseudomonadota; class Gammaproteobacteria; order Pseudomonadales; family Pseudomonadaceae; genus Pseudomonas; species Pseudomonas sp. Marseille-Q3773. The sequence continues at coordinate 1,341,470 of NZ_OU745390.1, read as the reverse complement.
ATCCGCTTGCAGTTGTTCTGCCAGACGCTGCGCGCGGCCCAGGCGCACCGGCGCCAGTTCCATATCCACCAGCAACGTGGCACACGGCATCGGCTGTACGCCATTGCAGTGCTGTAGGCGGCCATCGGTAAACACCAGGCAGCGCTGCGCTTCATGCGGGTGGGCGCGTTGCCGCGCCTGCAGCCACTGCCGGGCCTGTGCCAGTGCCGCGAGCAACGGCGTCCCGCCACCGGCCCCCAAGGCTTGCAGCCACGGCTGCAAGGCGGCGGAAGCCTTCAGGCCAGGGCGCTGCCATTGCGGCGTGTGCCCGCTGGCAGTCAGCAGGGCCAGCCGGGCGCGCTGGCGGTATGCCTGGTCGAACAACGCCGCCAGCAGCCCCTTGGTCTGCGCCAGCGCCTGGTGACGCCGGGTCGAGGCCGAGCTATCGACGATAACCAGCCACAACTCTGCGGGGCTGGCCTGGCGCTGCTGCCAGCACAGGTCCTGGCGCAGCCGTGGCCGGCCCTTGAGCAGGGTCGGCAGCCAGGCCACCCGGCCGCTGCCGGCAATGCGCGCGCGGCCCGTGCGGGTACCGTCCTGCTTGCCTGCGCCTGCTTTGGCATCCGGCCCCTTGGCAGTTGGCTGGGGGATGCTCAGGGCTTTTTTGCCCAGTTCGGCACCTCACGGCGGGCGCCGCTGGCGACCGGCTGTGCCGGCAGCGCCCCCCAGTCACCCTGCCCGCCCTGCTCACCCGGCTGGCGGGCGCCTTGCGGCAGGGGCTGCTGTTCAGCTTGTGGCGGCGAAGACGGGTTGGCCTGTGGCGTGACCCGGCGGCGGTGGCGCAAGGCAAACTCTGCCACTGCCTCGACATCGGCTTCTTCGATGGCTGCGCCGCCACGCCAGGCGCAGTGAGCGCGTGCAGCCCGCAACCAGACCAGGTCGGCGCGCAGGCCATCGACCCCGGCGGCATAGCAGCGCTCGGTGATCCAGGCCAGCGCCTGGTCGTCCAGGGCGATTGCGGCCAGGGCCTGGCGAGCGGCCTGGCAGCGTTCGCGCAACTGCGCCTGAGCTTGGGCCCATTGCGCGCAGAAGGCCTGCGGGTCAGTGTCGAAGGCCAGGCGGCGACGAATGATCTGCTGGCGCGCCTCGGGCTCGGGCAAGCCCTCCAGGGCCACATTCAGGCCAAAGCGGTCGAGCAACTGTGGACGCAGTTCGCCCTCCTCCGGGTTCATGGTGCCGATCAGGACGAAGCGCGCATGGTGCCGGTGCGAAATGCCGTCACGCTCGACGCGGTTGGTACCGCTGGCGGCCACGTCGAGGAGCAGGTCGACCAGGGTGTCGGGCAGCAGGTTGACCTCGTCGACGTACAGCACGCCGCCATCGGCCTGGGCCAGCACGCCGGGGGAAAACTGCGCCTTGCCCTGGCCGAGCGCGGCATCCAGGTCGAGGGTACCGACCAGGCGTTCCTCACTGGCCCCCAGCGGCAGGGTGACGAACGGCCCCTCACCCAGCAGGTCGGCGAGGCCACGGGCCAGGGTGCTCTTGGCCATGCCACGCGGCCCCTCGATCAGCACACCGCCGATCTTCGGGTCGATGGCGGTCAGGCACAGCGCCAGTTTCAGCTCGTCGGCACCGACCACGGCAGCCAGCGGGAATTGCACGGGTTCACTCATTTCAAGCCTGTTCCTCGCCGTCGAGCAGTTGCTCCTCGAGGGCTTCGCGGTAATCGCCCGGCGCCTGCCACAGGCCTCGCTGCTGGGCCTCCAGCAGGCGCTCGGTAAGGTCGCGCAAGGCCTCGGGGTTGTGCTCGCGCATGAAGTTGCGGGTCGCCGGGTCGAGCACATAGGCATCGGCCAGCGCCTGGTAATGATGGTCGTCGATCAGGTGCGTGGTGGCATCGAAGGCAAACAGGTTGTCGACCGTCGCCGCCATCTCGAACGCGCCCTTGTAGCCATGCCGCTTGACCCCGTCGATCCACTTCGGGTTGAGCGCACGGGCGCGGATGACCCGGTTCAGCTCTTCCTTGAGGGTACGGATGCGTGGTCGGTCGGCCTGGCTGTGGTCGCCGTGGTAGCTGGCCACGGCCGCAGCGGACAAGGTTTCCGACGCCGCCAGCATGCCGCCCTGGAACTGGTAATAGTCGTTGGAGTCGAGCAGGTCGTGCTCATGGTTGTCCTGGTTGTGCAACACCGCCTGCACCCTGGCCAGGCGCTGGGCGAACTGGGCGCGAGCCGGGGTCCCGTCGTCGCTGGCACCGTAGGCATAGCCGCCGTGGTTGAGGTAGACCTCGGCCAGGTCGTCGCGGCTGTGCCACAGGCGCCCGTCGATGGCGTTCTGTACCCCGGCCCCGTAGGCCCCGGGCTTGGCGCCGAACACCCGCCAACCGGCCTGGCGTGCGGCCTGCCCGGCATCCAGGCCCTGCGCCTGCAGCGCGGCACGCTCGCTGCGCACGCGGGCGGCCAGGGGGTTGAGGTCGTCGGGCTCATCCAGCGCAGCGACTGCCTGCACAGCGGCATCGAACAGGCGGATAAGGTTGCCGAAGGCATCGCGGAAAAACCCGGAAACGCGCAAGGTCACGTCCACCCGCGGGCGGTCGAGCAGGCTCAACGGCAGGATTTCGAAATCGTCGACGCGCTGGCTGCCGCTGGCCCATACCGGGCGCACGCCCATCAACGCCATGGCCTGGGCGATGTCGTCGCCACCGGTGCGCATGGTCGCCGTGCCCCACACCGACAGGCCGAGCTGGCGCAGGTGGTCGCCGTGGTCCTGCAGGTGACGTTCGAGGATCAGGTTGGCCGAGGCGAAGCCCAGGCGCCAGGCGGTGGTGGTGGGCAGGTTGCGCACATCCACGGTATAGAAGTTGCGGCCGGTGGGCAGCACATCCAGGCGCCCGCGGCTGGGTGCTCCACTGGGCCCGGCAGGCACGAAGCGCCCTGCCAGCGCGGCCAGCAAGCCACTGATTTCGGCACTGCCGCAGGCATCCAGGCTGGGGGCCACCGCTTCGCGCAGGGCCTGCACCACGTCATGCACCGGCTGCCATTCGCCCTCGGCCGGTAGCCGTGCAGTGCCGTCGAGTGCCTGCTCGATCACCTGCAGCGCCAACAGTTCAAGGCGCTCGCGGGTATCGCCACAGGTGCGCCAAGGCTCGGCACTGATGGCCAGCAGGCGCTCGGGACGCGCCCCCTGCCATGGCTGGCCAAGGTCGCAATCGAGCGGGTCGAAGCCCGGCACCAGCACCTTGGCCAGGGCGCGCAGCAGGCTGGCGTTGCCGCCCCGTCCATCGCCCCGCTCGACCCGTAACAGCGCCAGCAAGGTATCCAGGCGCAGCCGCCCTTGCGGCGACTGGCCGAACACATGCAGGCCATCACGAATCTGCGATTCCTTCAGGTCGCACAGGTAGGTGTCCAGGCGCGGCAGCCACACGGCGGCGTCGTCCAGTTGCCCTTCCAGTTGCAGCTCGCGGTCGATGTGGTTGGCCTTGACCAGTTCGAGGATGTCGCGCTGCAGTTCGCGCGCGCGCCTTGGGTCGAGCAGTTGCGCTTCATAGAATTCATCGGCCAGTTGCTCCAGATGGCGCAAGGGACCGTAGGTTTCGGCGCGCGTCAACGGTGGCATCAGGTGGTCGATGATCACCGCCTGGGTGCGCCGTTTGGCCTGGGCACCCTCGCCCGGGTCATTGACGATGAACGGATAGATGTTCGGCAGCGGGCCGAGCAATGCGTCCGGCCAGCACTGTGCCGACAAGCCGACGCCCTTGCCGGGCAGCCATTCGAGGTTGCCGTGCTTGCCCACGTGGATCACCGCGTCGGCGGCAAAGGCATGGCGCAGCCAGAAGTGAAACGCCAAGTAGCCATGCGGCGGTACCAGGTCGGGGTCGTGGTAGACCGCGCTGGGGTCCACCTGGTAGCCGCGTGCCGGCTGGATGCCGACGAAGGTCAGGCCGAAGCGCAGGCCGGCGACCATCAACCGGCCACTGCGGTACATCGGGTCCTGCTGCGGCGGCCCCCAGCGTTCCAGTACCGCCTGGCGGTTGGCTTCGGGCAGGCGGTCGAAGGCGGCCTGGTAGTCGGCCAGGCTCAGGCTCTGCGCGCAGGGGCGCAGGTCCAGCTGGTCGAGGTCATTGGTCACGCCGCCCAGCAACTGCTGGATCAGCTGCGTGCCGCTGCCCGGCAACTCCGCCACAGGGTAGCCCTCGGCCCGCAGCGCCTTGAGGATATTCAACGCAGCCGCTGGCGTATCCAGGCCGACGCCGTTGCCAATGCGGCCATCCCGGGTCGGGTAGTTCGCCAGCACCAGGGCCACGCGCTTCTGGGCATTCGGCAGGCGCGCCAGCTCGACCCAGCGGCGCGCCAGTTCGGCGACGAAATCCATGCGTTCGGGGTGGGCACGGTAGCAGACCACATCGGACTGGCTGCGCTCGCTGCGCCAGGCCATGTCCTTGAAACTGACCGGGCGGGTGATGATGCGCCCGTCCAGTTCCGGCAAGGCAATGTGCATGGCCAGGTCGCGCGCGCCAAGGCCTTGCTCGCTGGCTTCCCAGCCGGGCTGGTTATCCTGGGCGCAAATGGCCTGGAGTACCGGGATGTCGCGGCGGAACGGGCGCAAGTTGGGCCGTTCGGGGCTGGACAGGGCAAAACCAGTGGTATTGACCAGTACCTCGGCGCCAACCTCGTCCAGCCAGGCTTCGACCTGCTCCAGGCAAGCGCTTTCCTTGAGGCTGGCCACGGCGATCGGCAGCGGGTTGAGCCCGGCTGCCTGCAGCCGCTGGCAGAACACGTCGATGAATGCGGTATTGGCCGCCTGCAGGTGCGAGCGGTAGAACAGCAGCGGTGCCACCGGCTGCTCGGGGCGCCACTGCGGGTACCAGTCCTGCAACGTGGCACTGCCCCGGGCCGGGTGATACACCGCGGTGCGTGGCAACGGCTGCGGCTCGTCCCAGGCATAATCGCGGCCCAGCCACTGGCTGGCCAGGCAGTTGAACAGGTTGATGGCGTTGGCCTTGCCGCCCTGGCGCAGGTAATGCCAGAGGCGCTCGGCCTGCTCGTCGCTGACGCTGCCCAGGCGGGTCAGCTCCGGGTCCGGGCGATCATCGCCCGGCACCAGGATCAGCTGTACGCCACGGGCGGCCAGCTCGACCAGTTGCTCGACGCCATAGCGCCAGTAACCCACGCCACCGTGCAGCGACACCAGGATGAGCTTGGCATGGCGCAGCACCTGGTCGACGTACAAGTCGACCGAGGCATGGTTCTGCACCTGCATCGGGTTGGCCAGGCGCAGGCTGGGGAAATCCTCGGGCAGCAGCTCGGCGGTATCGGCGAGCAACGCCAGGTGCGAGTCGCCGCTGCAGAGGATTACCAGCTCGGCGGGGGTCTGGCCAAGGTCGGCAATGCTGTCATCCGGCACGAAGCCGCCGGGCTGGGTCCGCAGCAGGTGCATGGGTCAGGCGCCCAGGGCCTGGCGCAGGCGCGCTTCCAGACGGGCGGCGTCGAGGTCCTGGCCGATCAGCACCAGGCGGGTGATGCGTGGCTCGTCGGCACGCCAGGCGCGGTCGAAGTGCTTGTCGAAACGGGTACCCACGCCTTGCACGAGCAAGCGCATCGGCTTGCCCGGGATGGCGGCGAAGCCTTTGGCACGGAGGATGCCGAAGTCACCCACCAGTTGGGTCAGGGCATCGAGCAGCAGGCTTTCGTCGGCCTCTGGCAAGTCGATCGAAATCGAATCGAAGGCGTCGTGGTCATGCTCGTCATGGTCCTCGCCGTCATGGTGCGCGTCGTGGTGGGTACGGCGGCCATCGATGTGTGCCTCGGCTTCGGCGCACACGCCCAACAGCACGTCCAATGGCAGCTTGCCGCTGCTGGCCTCGATCACCTTGACCGCCGGAGGCAGCTCTTCGGCCACTTCGGCGCGGACCTTGGCCAGGCCCGCCGCGTCGATCAGGTCAGCCTTGTTCAGCACCACCAGGTCGGCGCTGGCCAGCTGGTCGGCGAACAGTTCGTGCAGCGGCGACTCGTGGTCGAGGTTGGGGTCGAGCTTGCGCTGGGCATCGACCTGCTCCGGGTAGGCGGCGAAGGTGCCGGCGGCCACCGCCGGGCTGTCGACCACGGTAATCACCGCATCGACGGTGCAGGCATTGCGGATTTCCGGCCACTGGAACGCTTGCACCAGTGGCTTGGGCAGGGCCAGGCCGCTGGTTTCGATGAGGATGTGGTCGAGGTCGCCGCGGCGTGCCACCAGCTCGCGCATGACCGGGAAGAACTCTTCCTGCACGGTGCAGCACAGGCAGCCGTTGGCCAGTTCGTAGACCCGGCCGCTGGCTTCCTCCTCGGTGCAACCGATGCTGCATTGCTTGAGGATTTCACCGTCGATGCCCAGCTCGCCGAACTCGTTGACGATCACCGCGATGCGGCGGCCCTGGGCATTGTCGAGCATGTGGCGCAGCAAGGTGGTCTTGCCCGAGCCGAGGAAGCCGGTGACGATGGTGACGGGAAGCTTGGCCAGTGTTTTCATGTCGCATTGCCCTTGGCAGATTGGCGCGGGCATGCAGGACGACAGCCGCAGGCCAGGCCGGCCGGGCTTGTTCGCCACCGGATCACCCCGCCCGGTTGAAAGTCGAAAACGTGACGAGGCAGGTCTCCTGGCTCGCACCACTCCAGTTGCACGCCGCTGCGGCAGGCTGGCAGGACGACGCCTTCCCGCGCGCTGGCGCAGTGGCTGTGTCGATCCGTTGTCGGTGCTTACAGTTGCGGGGGCAGCCGCGGCTTGTACCGCGTTCCCGTCTTAGCTTCGGCCTGGCCGAAGAACCTCGAAGTGGCAAGGCTACGCAGTGGTTGTCGGGTGGTCAACCATTGCCGCTGGGGCTTGCCTCGATAGGTTCGGTCTCCCAGGCACTGAATGACCTCCGCCAGCAGGGAGTTTCGTGACTGGCCGTTCCCGATCTGCCGCGGATGTATTATGGTGGCGTGGTGCGCATATATCAGCAGCCCGATCGATTGGGCACTTGCAAGACAATGAGGGTGTCATGAGCAACGAAAGCATTAACTGGGACAAGCTGGGTTTCGACTACATCAAGACCGACAAACGCTACCTGTCCGTATGGCGCAATGGCGAGTGGGACAAAGGCACCCTGACCGACGACAACGTGCTGCACATCAGTGAAGGCTCCACGGCCCTGCACTACGGCCAGCAGTGCTTCGAAGGCCTCAAGGCCTACCGCTGCAAGGACGGTTCGATCAACCTGTTCCGCCCGGACCAGAACGCCGCGCGCATGCAACGCAGCTGCGCCCGCCTGCTGATGCCGCAGGTGCCGACCGATGTGTTCATCGAGGCCTGCAAGCAAGTGGTCAAGGCCAACGAGAAGTTCGTCCCGCCACACGGCAAAGGCGCCCTCTACCTGCGCCCGTTCGTGATCGGCACCGGTGACAACATTGGCGTGCGCACCGCCCCCGAGTTCATCTTCTCGATCTTCGCCATCCCGGTTGGCTCGTACTTCAAGGGTGGCATGAAGCCGCACAACTTCCAGATTTCCAGCTTCGACCGCGCGGCCCCGCAAGGCACTGGCGCGGCCAAGGTCGGTGGCAACTACGCCGCCAGCCTGCAGCCGGGCGCTGAAGCGAAGAAGGCCAACTTTGCCGACGCGATCTACCTCGACCCGCTGACCCACACCAAGATCGAGGAAGTCGGTTCGGCCAACTTCTTCGGCATCACCGCCAACAACGAATTCGTCACACCGAAATCGGCCTCGGTGCTGCCGGGCATCACCCGCCTGTCGCTGATGGAACTGGCGCAATCGCGCCTGGGCCTGACCGTGATCGAAGGCGATGTCGAAATCAACAAGCTGGACCGTTTCGTCGAAGCGGGCGCCTGCGGTACTGCTGCGGTGATTACCCCGATCGGCGGCATCGAGTACAACGGCAAGCTGCACGTGTTCCATGACCTGGAAAAGGTCGGCCCGGTTACCCAGAAGCTCTACAACGAGCTGACCGGTATCCAGAGCGGTGATATCGAAGCACCGGCAGGCTGGATCGTCAAAGTCGCCTGAGGCGACTTGGTGGAATGAAAACGGGGCATGCCAGCGATGGCATGCCCCTTTTTTTGCATTCAAGGAACTTGCGCGCTTACAGGGTGCGTGTCGGGCTGGTGACTGGTGCAGCATGGCGCTGCAGGAACAGGTGCCGCGCCCTGTCGAACGCCCAGTTGTAGAGCACGGTGTAAGGCAGGATGATCACGAAGAAGCCCAGCTCCACCATGAACGCCTGCACCAGGGAAATATCCAGCATCCACGCCGCCAGCGGCAGGCACCAGAACACCAGCCCCGCCTCGAAACCCAGGCCGTGCACGAACCGTGCGCGGGCCGTCCAGTGGATCCGCTCAAGCCGTACATGGCGATCCACCAGCGCGTTGTAGACCATGTTCCACAGCATCGCGATCAGCGACAGCATCACCGCCAGCATCCCTGTCGTTGCCAGCGACTTGCCCATGATCCAGGACAACAGCGGCGCACACAGCAGCACGGCGAACACTTCATAACCAACGGCATGAACCAGGCGTTCAGTGAAGGAAACGGTTTTCATGGCAAAGCCCAACCTATTGCTTGAGTCGTGCTTCCCATTTTCTTTGTTAAAACTGATACTCGCGACATAGCTGCCATCGATTTTATCAATACCATGCGCTACTCACCCGAAGCTCTGCTCGCCTTTGTCGAAGCCGCATCGCTGGGCTCGTTTTCCGCGGCAGCGCGCAAACTGCGTAAAAGCCAGTCCACCATCAGCATCGCCATCGCCAATTTCGAGGCCGATATCGGCTGCCCATTGTTCGATCGCAGCGGTCGCCACCCCACCTTGAACCAGGCGGGCCGGCAAGTGTTGAGCCATGTCGAGGCGATTCTCGATGCCAGTGCCCAGCTTGATGCATTGGCGGTACGGCTGGCGGAAAATGTCGAGGCGCTGGTGTCCGTGGTGATGTCGGACAGTTACAGCGTCACCTTCCAGGGCGCGCTGATGGCCCGCTTTGCCGAGCGATATCCGCATACCGAGCTGCGCTGCGGGCCGTCAGAAGATGCCGATGTGATCGAGCTGATCCAACAAGGCCTGGCGCAGATCGGCATTCTGGCCGCGCAACCTGGATACCCCGCCGATGTGGCTGTCGCGCGCTTGCCGGAACAGGCGGAGTTCGGCGTGTACGTAGCCAGTGGTCACCCACTGGCGAACCGGGCACCGTTGCAGATGCAGCACCTCGAAAGCACACGGCAGCTGTACATCAAGACCTATGCCCCCAGCCCGCACCAGGGCCGTGGCCAGGCCTGGTCGGCGCCGGACTACCTCACCCTGCTGGAGTTCGCCGTGCGCGGGTTTGGCTGGGCCGAACTACCCAGGGCGCTGGTGGTGCGGTTTGGCGAAGGCTTGATCGAGCTGCAAGTGGCCGGTTATCCACGGCATGTCGCCATGGATGTGGTCTGGTCAGGCCGCCAGGCGCTGGGGCCTGCGGGGCAGTGGCTGGTGCGGCAGATGCTGGGGCAGCAGGCTGATCTCGCCGGCACGCAGCCAGCCCGCACCGGAGGCTAAACCGAAAATTCCTACAAGGTTTTAGGAAGCCCGTTGCTCCCCCGCGAAGACGTTCCTCGCTAGTGTTCTGACCGTTGCATCGATCACTGGAAAAGGAACTCCTCATGAGCATCAGCAAAGCCATCCACATCGCCATGCAGGAAGAGATTCCCAACACCTACGGCCACTGCAATGCCTGCGGACGGCTCGGCCTGCCGATCCTGCTGTTGCGCCAAGCCTACGCCCCGCGTCCGGATAGCGACCGCCCCTATCGCCTGGCGGAAGACAGCGAGATCACCTTCCATCCGATGCACACCGACCAGTTGCGCCTGCTGCGCCAGGGTTACGTCTACGTGCTGCTCGACCAGGAAATCTGGCAAGCCTACGAGGTCGCGGCAGCCGGGACCCTGCAGCGTTTCCCGGTGTCGCAGATGCCCCTGGCGCCACCCAGGCCATTGCCCAAGTGGTGCGCTACCGAGGGCCATGACGTCATCGCCTCGTTCATCAATATCGATACCCTGCTCTACCGCAAAGCCTGGATCGCCTTCGCCAACGACCCCTGGCCGCGGGCAGTCCTCGACCGCTACCGGCAAGGCATCGCCAGCGGTGACCCGGGCACCCTCGCCCGCTTTGTCGAGGTGGACCTGGACACCGCGCGCAACGACCCTGCCAGCCTCGGCATCGCCATGACCGACAGCTTCCGCTTCGGCCTGGAGGATGTGCTGGAGTTCTCGACGTTTTCCTCCGCCAGGTATGCCAGCGTGCATGGCTTCTACAGCCGCCTGGGGCGCTGGCATGAAACCCGCGTCCAGGTGCGCAACGCCATCCAGCGCGAGCAACTGCCCAACGGCATACTGGCGCTGACAGTGCCCGACCCGGTCGGCCTGGTGATGGAGCTGAATGCGCAGCGCACTGGCTGGGTCCAGGCCATGCAGGAGTGGCGCGCGCAGCCGCAGCGGCACTTCGAGTACTTCACCTCGCAGGCGCTGCTGGGCATCCGCGAGCTGCACGCCGCCACCGCCGCCGCGCAGGGTGCCGAGGATGCACAGCGCGAGGCGCGAGAGGTCGAGCAGTGGAACCACAGCCCGCTGGCCGGCAAGGCGCCCCTGCCGGCGGTGGACATCGAGGCAAGGACCGAACGCAACATCGCGCGCAAACAGCAGGAAGCCCGCGAACGGCTGGAAGAGCGCTACGACGAAAACGCCCGCGCCGCGTTCCAGGCCGATTACGATCGCGAGCTAAAGAACTGGCAGGCGATGATCGACCAGGTCGGCGAGCTGTATGCACGGCACTACGCCATGCGCGCATTTCAGCAGATCGGCTACTTCGACTACGACGCGACCGATCCTGTTTCGGTCGAATATTTCATCCAGATGATGGCGGCCTGCCTGGCCGGTGGCCCTACTGAAGCCCTGCCCGAGCAAGGTCAGCCGCTCGGGATGACCCAGCAGATCTGGCAGCAGTTGCTGGAAGATGATCAGAGCCTGCTGTACCAGGCACTGCTGGCCAAGCACCAGGGATTGATGCAGCAAGTGGTCGCGGCGCTGTCCGGGGACGACTTCGGCAAGGTGCACGACATCATCAAGGGCATCGCCGGGACTGACGACGGCCAGCTGTTGATGATCAAGCCGATCCAGGATGCCGTCGGCCAGTTGCTGGCCGCGACCAACAGTGCGGGGAACGCACTCAGCCAGCACCTCAGTGAACGGACCAGGACGCTGATCGGCCACGTGCACCGCTCGGCATTTGCGCTGTTCGCCGGGCAGCAGGTGACCCCGTTCCGGCTCTCGCTGACCTTGGGCGAATACATGAGCCTGCTCAACGAGGCCGTGCAGGCACGGACCGATGCGTTCTTGCAGCAGATCGACCAGCAGTTCCGCGATCCCCTGGGGCGCAAGGTGCGGGCCATGGTGCTGAGCGGGGCGATCAATATCGCCGCACCGGGCAATCGCAACCAGATGATCGAGGTGGTGCTGTGGACGTTCGAAAGCGCCGAGACGCTACAGGCGCGGCTGGTACAGCTGCGGGAGGGAGCAGCCGGTGGTGTCGGGGCGCTGGTACGGAATATCGCGATAGGTGCGGGTACGCTGCGTACACAGGTCACGGAGGGGTTGAAGATCAGCTCACTGGCCGCGCAAAGCGTGGCCAGCGATGCCATGCGCAGCCTGCGCGATGCCGCCGCCAGTGGCGGCAGCGTCGGCTTGCTGTTTGCCCTGGGCAGCCTGTGGTTTCACCAGGACAGCCTGGGCAGGAACTACCGGGCATTGCAGGAAACGCATCAGAACAACCCGGAAGCGCTGGCGGCGATCTGGTCTTCGTCGCTTGGGTTGTTGGGGGCAAGTGTCGAATCGGCAGGACTGGTTGTTGCAGTGGTACGCCCGAAGATACCGTGGCCCGGGACGGTAACTGCGGCATCACTAGGGAGCAGCCTGGCCAAGTATGGCGGTGCAATTACGGCGGTCGCAGGAGTCATGGATGGTGTGCAGTACGTATATGCTGCGATGAGAACAACACGGAGAGGAGACTCAACATCTTCCCGAAGATATAAAGCTGCGACTGTGATTTCTGTCGTTGCGTCGGGTGCAGGTATCGCTGCGGCGCTCACCGGGTTATTACTTCCTGTCGCCGCGGCGGCCATTTTGGGCCTTATGGCATACACACTCGCAACATCAGCCAAAAATGCTCGAATCGTCCGCAACGGAATTATGGGCTCGCCATAGTAGGTGGGGTTTGCCTTCAGAGCATCGGCGTTTGATTGATGCAAAAGATCTAGATTCGGCGATCGGTTCGCTCAATGCTGCCACGCTGGGATTAACAGCCGAGGCCGCATTTGAAGTTCACCTGGGCTCTGAGGTCAATCACAACACTCCAGCCCCTATCAGCAGTGATGACGCTTCGGTACCGGCGCACTACAGACTAAACTACGTCATGAAGCTTCCAAACTTCTGCAAAAATAAGTCACACTACCAATGGCAGATGACACTACTTCAATCAGGCGAACACGGAAAAACAGCCACACTATTAAGTGAGCACACTAACGCGAAGCCTTTCGCAGTTATAGAAAATGCTGAAAGCATACTGACCAACCCGGAATCACCACGCTTCTTATATATCGAATCACAAACCAGCACGCTGCACATCCAAGATTCTCTACCCCTTACAAACAATCACAACATTCTCTCGATCGACCTGACACTCACTTACTGGCCAGATAAAAACGACAGTTCGACGCAAGCCAAAATAATCTTCAGGGAAAACAGACTCAACAGCCTGAGGCCGTTCCCATGAACCGCCCACTGCTTAACCCCCCTTGCCCTGGATGGATGAAGGACCTACCTGCTCCTGAGGAGTCTATTTCATTTGAAGCAGCAGTAGGCAGTCAGGTACCCAATCATCAATGCCCTCTATACCTGGAATTACCAAGGCGCACATTTAACTTCAGACATTTACTCATGATTTATTCCTTGCTTACAGCCTTAGCTACACTGCAGTTACCCAGCCTAATCGTTGACAGCATACATCATAGTGATTACGAAACTGCACTGATGTGCGTATTTGCAGCCACCCCTGGATTATGGGCTTCCCTCTTCATGTTTCGACTCAGTACTTCCGCACCGAGAGATGAACCCATCCGCTTCAACAGAGCTCGTCGGAAAGTCTATGCCTACAACTTTAGATACCGATGGTGGAATCCCTTCGAAGAATGGAAGGTTGTTCCCGTGAGCTACGACTGGTTACAGGTACGTGCAGAGCTCTGGTGGCGCAACGCAGCTCTTCCTAACGGAGGGTTCTTTTTCAACAACGGCGTTGTGCTATCCATCGTGGAGCCTGGCACGAATAATGTCATAGACCGCTTCCATTTAAGTTTCATGGGTGCCAATGAGCACGTATGGGCCTACATTTGCACCTACATGCAAGAAGGCCCCTCAGCCCTGCCACCAGCCGGCGAACCCAAAGACCACAATGACGTGCTCTGGTGCGAATTTGCATTACGCCTGGCCCCAAAGGTGAGCTGGCCAGCCGAGATGGACCTGGAATCGCGAACCGCGCCGTGAACCGGCGTGGGACTCGATCGCTCAATCCTGCGCCGGCACCTCCACCACCTTCCAGCTGTCATCCGGGTCGAAGCGCTTCATCTGCCTGGCCAGGTGGTCACCGTTCGGCCCGAGGTCTTTCTCGAACACCTCGCCGTCATGGCTGATCATGAAGCTCATCACCCCGCTGTCGTCATACTTGGCCGGCCAGGCGACCATGGCGAAGCCGCGGCTCATGTGCTTGCCGATCAGGTAGCTGAGGCGCCGCCGGGGGCGGACGGGCCTTGGCCGTCGAGGATACGGAAGTGGTGGCCATGCCAGGCGTCGCCGACACGTACTGGCCAAACAGCGGGCCCAGCGAGCTGACTTGCCCGTCACCGTCATCATCCCAGTACAGCCCGTCATGCTTGCCGGACTCGCCGAAAATCTTCTGCGCGTACTCCAGGGCGCCGTCACCGTTATGGTCCTGGGTGGCGTAGTCCATCTGCGCGTCGTGGTAGGCCAGTAGCGACTGCATGGCCCCCAGTTCGTTGCGGCCAATGCGCCGCGCGCGGATTTCGCCACTGCCTGCCTTGAGGTCGAAGCGCCAGCCCTGGCTGCCGCTCATCACGTCCTCCCGGCTCCGCTGGAACCATCGATAGTCACTATCGAGAACGGCAATTTCTGTCCAATGGCCTGGCCGAATACCCTGACTCCATCGACCTGACCTTCACCACACCGGTTCCTGGAGCTACCCGATGAACACCCTGGCCCGCCTGCTTTCCGCCACCCTTGCCGTTGTTGCCATTGCCGTTGCCGGCGGCTGTGCCAGCCACCCTGAACTGCGCCCATACAGCGCGGAGGAAACCCGTCAGTTGCAACTCGAAGCGCTGCAACGCCGCGGCTTGTCGCTGGACGACTACGAGCAGCAACGGCGGGCCATCCAGCGTGCCGACAACCTCCCGGTGGTTACCGAAGCCAGCGACACTGGGCGTTCGAACCAGGGCTGAAATGGCCAACAATGCCAGGCAGGTTGAACCAGTATAGGTATCAGCAGCTATCGCGACAGCACGCCCCTGCCCGAGGCCGCAGGCCGTTTCTTTCAGCGCCGTGGTACCAGCGCCAGTGCGATCCCGCCAAGCACTACAACGCTGGCCGCCAGCAAGCGCAACGACAGCGGTTCACCGACCAGCACGACCCCACCGAGCGCCGCGATCACCGGCACGCTCAGTTGCAGGGTTGCCGCCTGCTGCGCACTGACTTGCCGGACCACGCCGTACCACACGGCATAACCGGCCCCGGAAGCCAGCACGCCAGAGCCCAGGGCATACATCAGGCCCACCGCCGTCAGGTGCACGTCAGTGCCGAGCAGCAGCATCGGCGCCAGTAATACCAGGCACGGCAGGCTCCGGGCGAAATTACCCGCCGTGTCGGCCAGCGGCCTCGGCGAACCCTTGCCCAGCAGCGAGTAAATACCCCAGGCGACACCCGACAGGGCCATCAACAAGGCACTGGCGAGGGGCGGCGCCGAGGCGCCGGGCAACAACAGCAGCATCAGCCCGGCAAAAGCGACGAGCATGCCCGATAGCATGCGCGCCGTGATGTGCTCGCCCTTGTACCAGGCGAACCCGAACATGGTGATCTGCACCGCACCGAACAGCAGCAAGGCCCCTGCCCCTGCGCCCAGCTGCAGGTAGGCTGCGGAAAACAGGAACGCGTACAGGAACAGTGCCAGCCCACCCCGCCAGCTGCCACCGATGGCCAGTGCCGGTCTGCGCAGGCGGATCAGCAACAGCAGAAACGCAGCGCCACTGGCCAGGCGTAACACGGTGAACGAAACCGGGTCGACGGCCCCATCCTTCAGTGCCAGTCGGCAGAACACCGAGTTGGCGGCGAAGGCCACCAGGCTGAAGAGCGCAGCCCACAGCCAGGGTCGGGCCTTGCGGTGGTCAAGCGTGGTGGTGCCGGTGCTCATGGTGTGGTCACCTCTGAAAGCGCTGTTGTTGTTATCGGTCCGAGGCTGCCAGGCCCGGCTCCGGTATACAACAACGCGCGTCCCTGGCGCTACAGCGCGGCCACCGCATCGATCTCCACCAGCATGCCGTCCAACGCCAGCCGAGGTACCGGTATCAGCGTGCAGGTCGGCTTCATGTGCCCGCCCCAGGCCCTGTCAGCCTCGGCTACCCACTCCCGCAGGCGCGTTTCGTTGTGTGCGACGATCAGCAGTGTCAGCTTGCACACCTGAGCCAGGCCGGCGCCCTTCGAGGCCAGGGCCAGTTCCAGGTTGGCCAGTGCCTGCCGCGCCTGTTCGGCGAACAAGGGTGACAGCCGTCCCTCGCGGTCCTCCCCGCCCTGGCCGGCGATGAACAGCAGGCGGCTGCCCGCCCGCACCTCGGCAACATGCGAGTAGGCATTGCCACTGGGGTCGTACAAAGCTTCGGGGTTGCTCAGCTGGAATGCGCTTGAACGGGTCACGGTAAGCCCTCGATTAAGGAAAGAGCTGCGCAGTATCGGACCTCAAGTCAGCTTCAGGTCAAGCGCTCCCCGTGTAGGACGTTTCGCACAGAGCGCGTGTCTCTGTGAACCACGCGTCTGTTTGCACAATGGCGAGCAGGCGCTAGATTGCAGATCCCGGCACGGAGGCCTGCATGCAACAAGGACACTATCCATGACCAGACACAACTTTCAACTTGCCTACACCATCAAGCCGCACCACCCCGACGACGAGGCTGATGCTGCCACGGCCCGCCACCACCTGCGCGCAAACCTTGGCTGGGACACCGTGGAGCACATCGAAACAACCTTGCTCGGCGTGGTTCACCTCTACCACAGCACCACCAGCGATCGCCTGGACGAAGCCGAGCGGCAGATTCGCGAGCTTATCCGCGAGGAACTCAAGAGCCTTCGGCTGCTGTCACGTGTGAAATTCTACGGCAGCCTGATGGTCGATGGCCTTGGCTCAGCCATCCGCTTGAGCATCGTGCCCTGACCACAGGGTGCGGCAACCAGGCGCCCCCGCGCCTAGTTGCCGCCTGGGGTCATTTCTCCTCCAGCACCGCCCTGCCCTTCACCGCCCGCGGCCCGCGCCAGGCCCAGAACAGCAGGCCGGGGAATGGCGCGTAGACCACGAACACTACCCACAGCATCTTGCGCTCGGCGCGCCGGTCGCTGCCGATGATGTGCCAGATGGCCCAGATTTCCAGCACGATCACCAGCATGGCGACGATGAACCAGATCGTTCCGATTTCCATGAGCATCCTCCCAATGGCATGTACTGCTTTGGGTTTCGTGGGACGCCAAGGTTCAGATTGATTTGCCTGTGCTGACCTGCCACCAGACCGCCCCAGGCTGGTTTCAGCGCCGTGGTGCGGCCTCCAGTGCCGCCTTCAACGCCGCTGCATCGGCAAACGCCTGCTGGCTCACCAGCCTGCCCTGTTCCAGTTGCAGCCACTGCACCTGGCCATCCTGCCCGGGATAGCGGCTGGCTACCCGTCCATCACGGTCGAGCAGCACCCGGTAGTGGTAGTCACGCATGGCAGGGATGGCGAACAGCTTGCTGATCAGCGCCGGCATGCGTTGGATGTCGGCGACGAATACCGCATCGCGCGCTTCAAGGTAACCCTTGGGCTGGTCGGACAACGCCGCCTTGACCAGCTTGGCACCGTCCATGTCGCGGGCTACCAGGAGGATATGCGTGCCGGCATCGAGGCTGTAGGCCTGGTCGTACTGGTCGAGCAACGTCCACGGCGTGAGCTTTTCGCCAGGCTGCAGGGCGTTGGCCAGCAGCGGCACCAGGCAGAGCAACAGGGCAGCGGCGTATTTCATCGAGAGCATCCTCAGTCGCGGGGACATCAGCATAACGATAACCAGCCAGGCCAGACAGCTTGCCTGAACACGACCTCGAACATGCCAGCACCACCTGCAAGATTGTCTTTCCCGCGGCCACCCGCCACACTCTCCCGGCCAGCCCGGTAGCGGAGTCCAGAGTGCCCACGCCACGCCAGTTCAGCAAGAAGACCAGTACCAGCAACATGCTGCGCCTGAAGTCCACCAGCGCCAATATCCAGGCCCCCTATCGGGTCGATTTCGTTTTGCTCGAACACTTTTCCATGGCCAGTTTCACCGTGGCCATGGACGTGCTGGTCACGGCCAACCTGCTGCGCGCCGACAGCTTCCGCTTCACCCCGCTGTCGCTGGATGGCGACCGTGTGCTCAGCGACCTGGGGCTGGAGCTGGTGGCCACCGAGGTGTCTGCCGAGGCGCTGAAAGAACTGGACCTGCTGGTCATCTGCGGCGGCTTGCGCACCCCGCTGAAGTATCCGGAACTTGACCGCCTGCTGGGCGACTGCGCCAGCCATGGCATGGCCCTGGGCGGCCTGTGGAACGGTGCCTGGTTCCTTGGCCGCGCCGGGGTGCTGGACGACTACGGCTGCAGCATCCACCCCGAGCAGCGCGCCAGCCTGAGTGAACGCAGCCCGCAAACGCGCATCACCCCGGCCAGCTTCACCCTCGATCGCGACCGCCTCAGTGCCGCCAGCCCCAATGGCGCCATGGAGCTGATGCTGGGCCTGGTGCGCCGGCTGTATGGCGACGGCCTGGCCGAAGGCGTCGAAGAGATCCTGTCGTTCTCCGGCGCCCGCTACCGCCAGGTTGGCCCGGGGGCGAAGAAGTCCATGAGCCTGCACCTGCGCACCATCGTCGAGCTGATGGAGAACAACCTCGAGGAAACCCTCAGCCTCGACCAGCTGGCTGCCTACAGCGGGCGCTCGCGGCGGCAGATCGACCGCCTGTTCCAGGCCCAGCTGGGCACCTCGCCGCGGCGCTACTACATGGAGTTGCGCATCACCAAGAGCCGCCGCCTGCTGCAGTACTCCGACCTGTCGGTGATGGAGGTGGCAGTGGCCTGCGGTTTCGTCTCGGTGTCGCACTTCAGCAAATGCTATGCCGCGTACTTCGGCTACCCGCCGTCGCGTGAGCAGCGGCTGGGCGAATGAAGGGCCGCTCAAGCCACGCGAAAATGCCGCTCAGGCGCGGATATAGCGCAGCACGGCATCACAGATCATGGCTTTGTGGCGCTGCTTGACCTCGTCAGCGGAAAGGTCGATCTGGAAGATCTCGCCAAAGGTATGGCGGTTCGACACCCGGTAGAAGCAGAACGAACTCATCAGCATGTGCAGGTCGAGGACCTCGATGCCGGCGCGGAACACCCCTTCCTCGACACCACGGCGCAAGGTATTGCCCAGCGCCTCGAGCACCAGGCTGCTCATTTCGCGGATCGCCGGCGACTGCTTCACGTACTCGCCATAGTGAATGTTCTCGGTACAGATGATCCGCACGAAGTCGACGTTGCGGTCGTGGTGGTCGAAGGTGAATTCCACCAGCCGGCGGATCGCCTGCTCGGCCGGCAGCGACTCCAGGTCCAGACTCTGCTCGGTCTTGCGGATGTCCCCGTACAACTTGACCAGGCACTCGCAGTACAGCTGCTCCTTGCTGCCGAAGTAGTAGTAGATCATGCGCTTGGAGGTGGCGGTGCGCTCGGCGATGGCGTCAACACGGGCACCGGCCAGGCCTTGCTGGACGAACTCGTGGATGGCGGCCTGAAGGATGTCCTCACGCGTTTTCTCGGGGTTGTTCTTGCGCGTCTTGCGCCCCCCTTCGATTTCAGGCTGGCCGAGGCTGACTACGGAATCACTCATACCCACTCACAGGCTGTTTATTGGATTGCCCGGATTATCCGTGAGCGAGGCCATGCAGGGAAGCGCGCCGTGGGTACGGCGGCCAGCCGCTATCCGGACAAGTGACCCGCCGGGCACTCCTCACATAAAACAAAATGATATGTAAATGACTAAACATTCTAACGAAATGGAATATAAAAATTGAAAGCCTGACGCCAGCTCCTTAGTCTGGGCGCACCGTCTCCCTACCGACTCAAGGAGCAATGCCCATGCCCGCCCGTGCTTTTTCCCCCCTGCGCCGCCTGCTGCTCGGCGGTCTGCTGGCCAGTGTCGCCAGCGCCCTGCTGCCTTGGTCGCAAGCCCTGGCGGACGACACCAGGACCCTGCGCATCGGCTACCAGAAGTTCAACAGTATCAACATCCTCAAGGGCAGCGGTGCTCTGGAGAAGGCCCTGGCCCCCCAAGGCGTGACTGTCAGCTGGCATGAATTCGCCGCCGGCCCGCAGTTGCTCGAAGCCCTGAGCACCGGTGCCATCGACCTCGGCCACGCTGCCGATGCACCTTCGGTGTTCGCCCAGGCCGCAGGCAAGCCGGTGGTGTACCTGGCTGCCGAGCAACCCTACCCGCGTGGTATCGGCCTGGTAGTGCGCGAGCAGGACCAGTTGGCCAGCGTCGCGGACCTCAAAGGCAAGCGCGTTGCCACCGGTCGCGGCTGGAATGCCCAGTATCTGCTGGCCGTTGCCCTGGAGCAGGCTGGCCTCAGCTACCGTGACATCACACCGGCCTACGTCAACAACGCCGCCGATGCCGTGGCCGCCCTGCAGTCAGGCAGCGTCCAGGCCGTGACCCTGTGGGACCCGTTCCTGGCTGCAGCCGAAAGCCAGCCCGGCCTGAAGAACCTGCGCGACGGTAGCGGCCTGTCGAACAACCGCACCTTCTACCTGTCCACCGCCAGCTTCGCCGATCAGCACCGCGACCTGCTGAAAACCTTCTTTGCCGAACTGGGCAAGGTCAGCCAGTGGGCCAACGCCAAGCCTGCCGAAGTCGCCGCGCTGCTGTCGCCGCAACTGGGGATCAACGCCAGCGTCCTGCAAGTGGCCAGTGAGCGGCGCAACTACAACGCCGTGGCGATCACCCCGCAGATCGTCGCCGAGCAGCAGAAGCTGGCCGATACCTTCCAGGGCCTGGGCCTGATTCCGCACAAGCTGCAGGTCGCCGACGCGGTCTACCCGGCTTCCGTGTTGCCTTGAACGGAGCCCGCAGCATGCCCCGCCCGATCCGCTTCAACGCCTTCAGCATGAACGCCGCCAGCCACCAGTCGCCCGGTCTGTGGCGCCACCCGCGTAACACCAGTGTGAACTTCAACCGCCTGGATTACTGGACCGACCTGGCCCGCCTGCTCGAACGCGGCCTGTTCGACGCCCTGTTCATCGCCGATGTGCTGGGCATCTACGACGTCTACCAGGGCGGCCCCGAGGCTGCCCTGCGCGGTGGCGTGCAGGTGCCGGTCAACGACCCCCTGCTGCTGGTCCCGGCCATGGCCGGGGTTACCGAACACCTGGGCTTTGGCGTCACCTTTTCGCTCACCTACGAACACCCCTACCCGTTCGCCCGGCGCATGTCCACGCTCGACCACCTGAGCAACGGCCGGGTCGGCTGGAACATCGTCACCGGCTACCTCGACAGCGCCGCAAGGAACCTGGGCCTGGCACAGCAGCTGGGCCACGACCAGCGCTACGACCTGGCCGAGGAATACCTGCAGGTGCTGTACAAGCTGTGGGAAAAAAGCTGGGACGAAGACGCGGTGCTGCTGGAGCGTGACAGCGGGCGGTATATCGAGCCATCCCGGGTGCACCCTATCAAGCATGTCGGCGAACACTTCCAGGTACCCGGCATGCACCTGTGCCAGCCGTCTCCCCAGCGTACGCCGGTGCTGTTCCAGGCCGGCGCTTCGCCGCGCGGCCAGCAGTTCGCGGCGCGCCACGCCGAATGCGTGTTCATCAGCGGGCCGACGCCCACGGTGCTGCGCCGCTACGCCGACGGCATTCGCCAGGCCAGCGAGGCCGCCGGGCGCGGCCGTGATACCGTACTGATCTACGCCCAGGCCCTGCTGATTGTCGCCCCCACCCGGGAACAAGCCGAAGCACGCTTCGCCGAGTACCGCCGTCATGTGGACCTGGACGCCGCCCTGGCGCTGCTGTCAGGCTGGACCGGCATTGACTTTGCCGGACTCGATCCCGATGCGCCGATCGAATATGTCGAGAACGATGCCGGCCGTGCAGCCCTGGCCGCCTTCACCGCGGCCGACCCGAACCGCCGCTGGAGCGTGCGCGAGGCCGCCGAATTTGTCGGCCTGGGTGGCCGCGGCCCGGTGTTGGTCGGCGCGGCCAGCGAAGTCGCCGACCAACTGGAAAGCTGGTTGGAGGAGACCGGCATCGATGGTTTCAACCTGACCTACGCCGTACAACCGGATGACCTCACCCAGGTGGTGGAGCTGCTGGTACCCGAGCTGCAACGGCGTGGCCGCTACCCGCTGAGCTATGCCGAAGGCAGCTTGCGACACAAGCTGTTCGGCCAGGGTGACCGTTTGCCGCAAGCGCACACTGGCCGCCAGGTCAGCATTTAGCTGGCAAATACCGGGTATTCCAACATTTAATTTGTGGATGGCACGCCCTCGCCCCTATTCTGTCGCCACATCCCCTGCGCCGCACCGGCCGGTGCGGTTCACGGCATGGGGAGAGAACAACAAGTCGAGATCGTCCATGTCGAATCATTCCTACTTCGCCCCCCACGGTGGGCACCCGGCTCAGACCGAGCTGCTGACTGACCGTGCCATGTTCACCGAAGCCTATGCCGTCATTCCCAAGGGCGTGATGCGTGACATCGTCACCAGCCACCTGCCATTCTGGGACAAGATGCGCATGTGGGTCATCGCCCGCCCGCTGACCGGTTTTGCCGAGACCTTCTCGCAGTACATCGTCGAAGTCGCCCCGGAAGGCGGCAGCGAGCGCCCCGAGCTGGACCCGAACGCCGAAGCGGTGGTGTTCATCGTCGAAGGCGAACTGGACATCACCGTCGAAGGCAAGCACCACACCCTGGTACCGGGCGGCTACGCCTTCCTGGCACCCGGCGCCGAGTGGAGCCTGCGCAACAACAGCAAGGCCAACGTCACCTTCCACTGGCTGCGCAAGCACTACCAGAAGGTCGAAGGCCTGGACGTTCCGGAATCCTTCGTCACCCACCGTGACAACGCCACCGTCATCGAAATGCCGGGCACCGAAGGCCGCTGGGTCACCACCCGCTTCGTCGACATGGCCGACATGCGCCACGACATGCACGTGAACATCGTCACCTTCCAGCCGGGCGGCGTGATCCCGTTCGCCGAAACCCACGTGATGGAACACGGCCTGTACGTGCTCGAAGGCAAGGCGGTGTACCGCCTGAACCAGGACTGGGTCGAAGTGGAAGCCGGCGACTTCATGTGGCTGCGTGCCTTCTGCCCGCAAGCCTGCTATGCCGGCGGCCCAGGCAAGTTCAGCTACCTGTTGTACAAGGACGTCAACCGCCACGTGCACCTGACGCTGAACCCCAAGCGCTAAGCCCAGGCTGCCCTCGCAAGCCCGCCAATCTGGCGGGCTTTCTGTTTGCCGCGCATACTGGAAACTCCATCTCTCGCGGTGCCCGCCATGAACCGCTGCCTGCTGCTCGCCGCCCTGCTGCTCGGCTCCTCCGCCCTGGCCGCCGATGACTGGGACCTGGCCTACGACCGCGAAGGCATTCGTGTGTACCTGAGTGGTGTTAGCGGCTCGCCGTACCAGCAATTTCGTGGGGTCAGCACCATGAAAGCCAGCGTGCGCACGCTCACCGACCTGCAGGAGAACCTGCGGGTGGCCTGCAAATGGCTGTACGCCTGCGAGCAGATGCGCCTGCTCGAGGTGAACGGCGCCGATACCTGGGTGTACCTGACCACCAACCTGCCGTGGCCGACGATGCCTCGGGACATCGTGCTGAAGGTAACCACCGAGCGCCTCGACGACGGCACCCTGGTGCGCCACCTGAGCGCGGAACCAGGCCGGATCCCCAAGGTGGAAGGGCTGATCCGGGTGAGACATCTCAGCGGTGAGTGGCGGATGCGACCGCTGGACGAGCGCAACACCGAAGTGACGTACCAGTTGCAGGCCGACCCTGCCGGGGACGTACCGGGGTGGCTGGCCAACCGGTTCGTGGTCGATGCCCCGGTAGTGACGTTGCGTACCCTGCGGGCAGTGGCCGAGCGGCAACCTTGAGGCTTGGCCCGGCAGTCACATCTTGTAGGTCGAAAGCAGGATGCTGGTTTCGGTATTTTCGATGTGCGGAATCGAGCGGATGGTGTTCAAGGCCCGGTCGAAAGCCTCCAGGTTGTCCGCACGCAACTCGGCCATGAGGTCCCAGCGGCCATTGGTGGTATGGATGGCCACCACGTTGGGATGCCCCCGCAGCGCATGCTTGACCTCGGCGGCGTGGTGGCCGCTGATGCCGATGCTGGTAATGGCGCGCACGCCCTGCTCCAGCGCATCGGCGCGCAGGCGTACCGTGTAGCCGATGATCACCCCCTGCTGTTCAAGCCGGCTGATGCGGTTCTGCACGGTTGCCCTGGCCACCTTGAGCTTCTTCGCCAGGGTCACTACGGGGGTTCGCGCATCGTCCCGCAACAGCGCAATCAATTCGCGATCGATCGTATCCATGAATGCCTGCCTAGTGATCAGACTGCTACCTCGGGTGGGCAGATTGTCAGGAAAGCTGACAAAACTGGCAACCTGTCTGCTTCCGACTGACACAGCCTTGCAGCAACATGTTCAGGCCACTTCAACAATTCAAAGCGCTCCCCTCGGGTGAAAGCGCAATAACAAGGTGCCAGAACATGACGTATTTCATTGATGTCCCAACCATGTCGGACCTGGTCCATGACATCGGCGTAGCACCGTTCATGGGTGAACTGGCCACGGCCATTCGCGAAGACTTCAAGCGCTGGCAGGATTTTGACAAGTCCGCGCGTGTCGCCAGCCATTCGGACGTCGGCGTGATCGAACTGATGCCGGTCGCCGACACCCGCCGCTACGCCTTCAAATACGTCAACGGCCACCCGGCCAACACGGCCCGCAAGCTGCACACGGTGATGGCCTTCGGCGTACTGGCCGATGTCGAGACCGGCTACCCGGTACTGCTGTCGGAACTGACCATCGCCACCGCCCTGCGCACCGCCGCCACGTCGCTGATGGCAGCCCAGGCACTGGCCCGGCCGAATGCACGGCGGATGGCGCTGATCGGCAACGGGGCGCAGAGCGAGTTCCAGGCACTGGCCTTTCACAAACACCTGGGCATCGAGGAAATCCTTGCCTACGACACCGACCCACTGGCGACCGCCAAACTGATCGCCAACCTCAAGGACTACAGCGGCCTTGCCATCCGCCGCGCAGGTTCAGTGGCCGAAGCGGTGAAAGGCGCGGACATCATAACCACGGTGACCGCCGACAAGGCCTACGCCACCATCATCACCCCCGACATGCTCGAACCCGGCATGCACCTGAATGCCGTAGGCGGCGATTGCCCGGGCAAGACCGAACTGCATGCCGATGTGCTGCGCAATGCCCGGGTGTTCGTCGAATACGAGCCGCAAACCCGCATCGAGGGCGACATCCAGCAGTTGCCCGGCGACTTCCCGGTGATCGACCTGTGGCGCGTGTTACGGGGCGAAGCCGAGGGCCGCCAGTGCGACAGCCAGGTCACCGTGTTCGATTCGGTGGGCTTCGCCCTGGAGGACTACACCGTACTACGGTACGTATTACAGCAAGCCGAAAAACGCGGGATGGGCAGCAAGATCGACCTGGTGCCGTGGGTGGAAGACGACCCGAAAGACCTGTTCAGCCATACCCGCGGCCGTACTGCCAGAAGCCGCATCCGCCGCGTTGCCTGAGCCTGTTGCCGTCCCGGCCCCTGCAGTGCTCAGATGCCGCCTGCTGCCAGCAACCGGGTCATCACCTCGGCCAACGCCTTGACCATGGCATCCGCCGTCGGCCGGTGGACGATGACGATCTCGTAGCTGTCGACCTCCGGCAGGCCCTGGCCTGCCCCCAGTACCCGGTGCTCGCCGGTAGCGGCCCGCGGTGGCAGCAGGCTGATGCCCATGCCATCGGCCACCGCGGCCTGGATGCCACTGAGGCTGGAGCTGGTGAAGCTGATGCGCCAGCGCCGGCCCATGCCCTCGATGGCGTTGATCATGTCGTCGCGGTACAGGCCACGCGGCGGAAAGGTCACCAGCGGGATCGGGTCCAGTTCGAATGCCGGCGTGCGCGCGCTGTCAATCCATTGCAGGCGCTCCGGCCAGCACGCCACCCCTTCGCGGGTGTTGCGCCGCTGCTTGAGCAGCACCAGGTCGAGCTCGCCATTATCGTAGGCCTGGCTGAGGTCGCGGCACAGGCCGCTGGTCACTTCCAGCTTCACCTGCGGATGGCGCCGGCTGAACGCCGACAAGGCATTGGTCGTTCGTCCGCCAACGAAATCCTCGGGCACCCCCAGGCGCACGGTCACGCCCACCATCGCCCCGGCCAGGGCTTCGAGCATCTGGTCGTTCAGGGCCAGCATGTGCCGCGCATAGCCAAGCAGGGTCTGCCCGGCGTCGGTCGGCAACACATCCCGGTTGCCGCGCACCAGCAGGCGATGCCCGACCATGTCCTCGAGGCGCCGCACCTTCTGGCTGATGGTCGATTGGGTCGAGTGCAGGCGGGCGGCAGCCGTGGTGAAACTGCCGCAATCCGCCACCACCACAATGGCGCGCAGCAGGTCGAGGTCGAACAGGGCCCTATTCGATTTCACGCCAGTAGACATCCTGGTATTCAACTTTCAAATGGCAAGGCTGTTTTCTATCACGCCACCCCCTGCACCGCAACGCGCAGGGTCAGTCGCCGAGTGCCACGCCTTCGCGGCGGGGGTCGGCACCGCCCGACCAGCCGTCGCCGCTGCGCTGGATGATCTGCATGCCACTGGTCATGGTCATGGGTGTTACCACATGCCCCCAGGCTGCCAGTTGGCGGATCAGCGCCGGGCTGGCCAACCCCGCCTCTACTTCGGTGTCGGCATTGCGGCTGCCGAAGTTGGGCAGGCCGGCGGCCTGCTGCGGGTCAAGCTGCCAGTCCAGCAGGCCGATCAGCGCCTTGTTGACGTAACCGATGATCTGCGAGCCACCGGGCGAACCCAGGCTGGCCACCAGTTCGCCGGAGGCTTGCGCGAACACCAGGGTCGGTGCCATGGACGACAGCGGCCGCTTGCCCGGCTGCACCCGGTTGGCCACGGGCTTGCCCTGTTCCTGCGGGATGAACGAGAAGTCGGTCAGGTGGTTGTTGAGCAGGAAGCCCTTGACCATCAGGTGCGCACCGAACGCTGCTTCCACCGAAGTGGTCATGGCCAGGGCCTGGCCGTGGTCATCGACCGCGCTGAGGTGCGAGGTGGAAACCCGCGGTGGCGAGCGGTCGGGGGCCAGGGCCAGGTCGGCGCCCTGCGGCTGCCCGGGGCGTGCATGCTGCATGCTGTAGTCGCCGATCTGCCCGGCGCGGGCGGCCAGGTAGGCGGGGTCAGTCAGGGCCTTGACCGGAACAGCCACATAATCGCTGTCGGCCAGGTACTGGGCGCGGTCGGCATACGCCAGGCGCTCGGCTTCGGCAACCAGGTGCACGGCCAGCGGTGGCGCTTCGAGTTCGGCAGCCGATGAAGCAGGTAACGGCGGCATGGTGGCAAGGTCGCGTGCCGGTGCAACCCGCTGCAGCGCTTCGAGAATGCCCAGGGTCTGCAGCACCGCCACCCCGCCCGACGAAGGCGGCGGCATGCCGCAGACGCGCCAGGCCTTGTACGGGCCGCATACTGGCTCGCGCTCCTTGGCCTGGTACTGCTGCAGGTCCTGCAGCGTCAGGTAGCCGGCGTTGGCGTGGCTGCGCACCTTGGCCACGATGGCTTCGGCGATTGCGCCGGTGTAGAACGCCTCGGCGCCATGCGCGGCAATCTGCTCGAAGGTTTGCGCCAGATCGGGGTTGCGCAAGGTCGTGCCGACCGCCAGCGGTTTGCCGTGCGCATCCAGGAAGTAGCGGGCCATGGCCGGTGAACGGGCAATGAACGGGTCACTCGCCAGCAAGGCGTGAAGGCGTGCGGACACCGGGAAACCGTTGCGCGCCAAGGCAATCGCCGGGGTGAACAACTCGCCCCATGGCAGCTTGCCGTGTTGCGCATGGGCCAGTTGCAGCGCCCGCAAGACCCCGGGCACCCCTACCGAACGCCCGCCGATCTGCGCTGCGCTGAACGGCATGGGTGAGCCGTCGGCTTGCAGGAACAGGTTTTCCGACACCGCCGCCGGGGCTGCTTCTCGGCCATCGTAGGCCTGCACGCGCTGGCCGTCCCAGTACAGGATGAACGCCCCGCCACCGATACCACTGGACTGTGGCTCGACCAGGGTCAGTACCATCTGCATGGCGATGGCCGCGTCGATGGCGCTGCCACCGGCCCGCAGCATTGCCCGCCCCGCCTCGCTGGCCAGCGGGTTGGCGGCAGCGACCATGTGCCGGCTGGCGCGCACCGGCTGCAAGCCCGAGCGATAGCCGGAGGCCAGTTCCGGTGGTGCGGGCAGCACCGCGTCGGCACCTGCCCAACCACTGGCAGCCAGCAGGCACAGGGCGCCCGTCAGGTGGGTGAAGAATGTCATCGTTTGCTTCCTGCCATCAGCTGTTGAGCACGCCACTGTCGGTCATACGCAAACTTCACGGCAAGCCCTGGCGGCTTTTCGCCATGTATCCAGGCAGGCGCGGGCTTCAGGCCACCTCTTCGAACGGCAGGCCCACATAGTTTTCGGCAATGTTCAGCAACCCCGCCGGCGAAGTCAGGAAGTACTCACGATCGGCCTCCTGCATCTTCTGGTCCCAGGCGTCCTTGTGGCTGCCGAAATCGTGCAGCAGCTGGGTCATGAACCAGCTGAAGCGCTCGCCCTTCCACACCCGGCGCAGGGCCAGCGGCGAATATTGCTGCAGCAGCTCGGTGCGCCCTTCGCGGTACACCTTGAGCAGAATGCGGTACAGATAGTTGACGTCCGAGGCCGCCAGGTTCAGGCCCTTGGCCCCGGTGGGCGGGACAATGTGCGCAGCGTCGCCGACCAGGAACAGATGGCCGTACTGCATCGGCTCGACCACCAGGCTGCGCAGCGGCGCAATGCTCTTCTCCAGGGCCGGGCCAGTCACCAGGCGCGCCGCCACGTCTTCGGGCAGGCGTGCCTTGAGCTCATTCCAGAAGCGTTCATCGGGCCATGCTTCCAGCTGATCGTCCAGCGGGACTTGCAGGTAGTAGCGGCTGCGTGTGAGCGAGCGCTGGCTGCACAGCACGAAGCCGCGTGCATGGTGCGCGTAGATCAGCTCGTGATTGACCGGCGGGGTATCGGCCAGCAGGCCCAGCCAGCCAAACGGGTAGACCCGCTCGTACTGCTTGAGCACACCGTCGGGGATGCTCTGCCGCGAGACACCGTGGAAACCGTCACAGCCGGCAATGTAGTCGCAGTCCACGCGGTGGAGCTGGCCGTCCTTCTCGTACGTCAGGTAGGGCCGCTCGCCCTTGAGTTCATGCGGCTGGACATTGTTCGCCGAGTAGATGGTCGGCGCTCCACTGGCTTGCCGCGCCTGCATCAGGTCACGTGTCACTTCGGTCTGGCCGTACACCATCACCGTCTTGCCGCCGGTCAGGGCCTTGAAGTCCAGGCGCTGGCGACGCCCGCCGACCAGCAGCTCGACTCCTTCATGAACCAGCCCTTCGCGGTCCATGCGCGCAGCCACGCCGGCTTCGCGCAGCAGGTCGACGGTACCTTGTTCCAGCACCCCGGCGCGGATCCGACCCAGTACATACTCCGGGGTCTGGCGTTCGACGATCAGCGTCTCGATACCGGCATTGTGTAGCAGCTGGCCCAGCAGCAGGCCAGACGGGCCTGCACCAATAATTGCAACCTGAGTGTTCATTGTTGTTGTCTCTATGCGGACGACACCGGCCCCGGACTGGCAGTGAGGCGGTATCTGCTGTTAGGGTTTGCCTTTGCATTTTTACTGGCAAAAACCGCTGTAAAGCTGTGCTATTCCATGCATAACCTGCACTTTTACAAAAATCGTTCGATTAACGAACAGGCATTCCCGCATGAAATCTTCCCTCTCCGCCGTCCCGGTGTTCACCCTGTATGGCGGAAACCAGGCCTGGCCCGGTAACGACCTGCTGCACTGCGAGCCGATAGAGGCGCGCAGCCGCCTGCACCACTGGGAAATCAAGCCACACCAGCATGCCGAGCTGTTCCAACTGCTGTATGTGCAGCGTGGCCGGGCCGACGTAGAGATCGAGGGGTCGCGCAGCACCATCGGCGAAGCGGCGATCCAGGTGGTGCCGCCGCTGACCGTGCACGGCTTTCGCTTCAGTGCCGATATCCAGGGGCAGGTACTGACCTTCGGTACAGCGCTGGTAGCGAACCTGGAGCAGCGCCTGGGCGCGCCACTGGCGGTACTGGCGAAAGCGGCGTGCTACCCGTTGGGCCAGGACCGTGGGCGCCTGCGCAGCCTGATCGACACCCTGCAGCAGGAGTACCAGGGCAACGCCCCGGCACGGGCAGCGCTGCTCGAGGCCCTGGTGACGGCGCTGATGGTATGGATCAGTCGCCGCCAGCAGTCGGGGCAGGCGCCACGCAACCGCGATGAGCGTGACCGCCACTTGCTGGGGCAATATCTGCGCCTGGTCGAGGCGCATTATCGCGAGCACCTGTCGGTGGAGGAGTTTGCCGCGCGGCTGAATATCCCGAGCCTGCAGCTGAACCAGCTGTGCCGTGCGCTGAGCGGGCAAACTGCGTTGCAGGTGGTGCACCGGCGGTTGCTGCTGGAGGCGCGGCGCAACCTGGTCTACACGCGGATGAGTATCGGCCAGTTGTCGGATAGCCTGGGGTTCACCGACCCGACGTACTTTGCCCGCTGGTTCAAGCGCTTGAGCGGACAGACCCCCAATGGCTATCGGCGGGCGGCACAGCCAGACTGAGGCAGGCGCGCACCGACGACGCACATCTGCGACCCCGCTTGACGTAAACGTCAACCCGACGTCAGGATAGCCGCATACACAACGCCGAGCCCCAGCATGAGCACCCAGACCTACAGCATCTCCGACCTGTCCCGTGAGCTGGACATCACCACCCGCGCCATCCGCTTCTATGAAGAGCAGGGCCTGCTGAGCCCGGAGCGCCGCGGCCTGGAGCGGATCTATTCGGCACGCGACAAGGTCAGCCTGAAACTCATCCTGCGCGGCAAGCGCATCGGCTTTTCCCTGGCCGAATGCCGCGAGCTGATCGAGCTGTACGACCCGTCCAGCGGCAACCTCAAGCAGCTCAACAGCATGCTGGCGAAAATCGCCGAGCGCCGCGCCCAGCTGGAACAGCAGATGCTCGACATCCACCAGATGCAACTGGAACTGGACACCGCCCAGGAGCGCTGCGAACAGGCCCTGGCCGCCACCCTGAACAACAAAGACAACCGTTGAACGCCACAGGAAACCCGCCATGTCCTTGCCCAAACACGTCCGCCTGGTCGAAGTAGGCCCCCGCGACGGCCTGCAGAACGAAGCCCAGCCCATCAGCGTTGCCGACAAGGTACGCCTGGTGGATGACCTTACCGAGGCGGGCCTGGCCTATATCGAAGTGGGCAGTTTCGTCTCGCCCAAGTGGGTGCCGCAGATGGCGGGCTCCGCCGAGGTGTTCGCCGGAATCCAGCAGCGCCCGGGGGTCACCTATGCCGCGCTGGCGCCCAACCTGCGCGGTTTCGAAGACGCCATGGCCGCAGGGGTGAAGGAGGTCGCGGTATTCGCGGCTGCCTCCGAAGCGTTTTCACAACGCAACATCAACTGCTCGATCAGCGACAGCCTCAAGCGCTTCGAGCCGATAATGGAAGCGGCCCGCAACCACGGCGTGCGCGTGCGTGGCTACGTGTCGTGCGTGCTCGGCTGCCCCTATGAAGGCAAGGTCAGCGCCGAACAGGTCGCCCCGGTGGCGCGCGCCCTGCACGACATGGGCTGTTACGAGGTTTCCCTGGGCGACACCATCGGTACCGGCACGGCCGGTGATACCCGGCGCCTGTTCGAGGTGGTATCGGCACAGGTACCGCGCGAGCAACTGGCCGGGCACTTCCACGATACCTATGGCCAGGCCCTGGCCAACGTGTATGCCAGCCTGCTCGAAGGCATCCGTGTTTTCGACAGCTCGGTCGCCGGGCTGGGCGGCTGCCCCTACGCCAAGGGGGCGACTGGCAATATCGCCAGTGAGGATGTGGTGTACCTGCTGCAGGGGCTGGGCATCGAAACCGGCATCGACCTGGACCGGCTGATTGCCGCCGGCCAGCGCATCAGCGGCGTGCTGGGCCGCGACAATGGGTCGCGGGTGGCACGGGCGCGCAGCGCGCACTAGGTCATACGGGTGTCACAGGGTTGTGGGTGAGTGTTACCGCCGCCACGTTTTGCAGCAAAAAATCGGGTAACAGGGAAACAAATCGGCAGATTTTCAAGCCTGGCGATTTTCATGGAAATCTATAAATTGTTGATTTCAAAGGGTTTTGAAAAGTTGGCACGCACCCTGCTATATCTTTCGCACAACAACAAAAAGAATGTGACACCCAATAAAAACAACAGGTAACGGCTCTGACATAACAAGAACAACACGGCAGAGGCGTAGCAAGCAGATTTTTTTGGAGTCGACACGCTTTTCAGGGGTACGCCCCGCGGTCTGGCACAGAACAATAAAACTACCTCAAGGTAGCGGCAGCCAGGTTCGGATCAGCCATGATGAAAGCAGGTCAGCGCTCAAAAAAATACGTTTGCTCTTGACCCCGTATGGGGGTCGCCCGCAACACCCGGACAGGCTGACAAAAACAACAACAGGCCGGTCCCAATAATAAAAAAAGAGCAGGCAACAACGCTTTGAGGGGAGCTTCGGCTCCCCTCAGTGCTTCCTGCCCTCCTCTTCTTCCTGCTTGTT
This sequence comes from Pseudomonas sp. Marseille-Q3773, assembly GCF_916618955.1. NCBI lineage: Bacteria > Pseudomonadati > Pseudomonadota > Gammaproteobacteria > Pseudomonadales > Pseudomonadaceae > Pseudomonas > Pseudomonas sp. Marseille-Q3773. The sequence goes on along the minus strand of NZ_OU745390.1, from coordinate 1,309,213 downwards.
CTCATCCTGCCCTTCCAGTTTTTCCACCAGCAACGGCATCGTGCCCAGCACCAGCAGGGCCAGCACCGTGCTGATCACCGCCGTGGCCTCGCGGCCCATGCCGGCGGCCGTGCCGATGGCGGCAGTCATCCACAACCCGGCGGCCGTCGTCAGGCCTTTGACATGGCTGGGGTCCTGGCCGTTACCTTTCAGGATGGTGCCCGCGCCGAGAAAACCAATACCGGCGACGATCCCCTGGATCACCCGGCTCAGGGCGTCTTCCTCGGCACCGGCCATGCTCGGTGCCAGCACGAACAGCGCGGCCCCCAGCGACACCAGCATATGCGTGCGCACGCCCGCCGACTTGCCCTTGTGTTCGCGCTCGAAGCCCAGCACAGCGCCGAGCAAGGCGGCCATCAGCAGGCGCACGAGGATCTGCGTGACCTCGCGGGTATCGGTGATATCGGCGAATTCGGCCTGGATTGCTTGCCAGATGGGGTCCATTGCGCTCGTTCCCGTGCCTGTCATCTGCCAAGATTGACCGCCATACCCAGTGCAAAGTGCCGCTGAACCTGGCAATGCAGCAACCTTCACGATTCCGTGGTCCACCCTGTAACCGCCCCAGGAGGATCATCCCATGCCCGTTGAAATCGACCCGACCACCCACCGCTGCACGCTCATTGGCGAGAACCTGCGCATTGAAGGTGATGGCCCGGCCATCGAGATCATCACCGATGAACAGTTGCGCATGTCGGTGGCCCTGCTCGCCGGCCAGCGCGTGCCGATCACCGAAGCCGAGGCCGATGCGCTGACCGTAGCGGGTGCGGTAGATAGCCGCAGGCATCTGAAAGCCAGCGCGCCAGGCTCGGTAATCTAGGGCCTGGCGGGGCGAGCCGGGCAATCTGATACGGTTTTTATCGGGAAATCTGAGCCTGTGCTGATAACAGGACCAGGGCCATAGTGTGCGTGCCTGATCGAGGCCTGATGAGCACCGAGCCATGACCGATAGAATCCTTCTCACAGAGATCGACGCCGCCCCGGCCAGCCCCCGGCCACGACGCAACGACAGCGGCATTCACACGCGCAGCTTCAGCGGGTTGTACCGCAACCTGCGCATCGGCTTCGCCGGCGCCTTGTTCGTGCTGTTCTTCGGCACCGCCTGGCTGGACTGGGAGGGTCGCCAGGCCGTGCTCTGGGACCTGGCAAACAGCAAGTTCCATATCTTTGCCGCCACCTTCTGGCCGCAGGACTTCATCCTGCTGTCGGCTCTGCTGATCACCTGCGCGTTCGGCCTGTTCGCCATTACCGTGTTTGCCGGCCGTGTATGGTGCGGCTATAGCTGCCCTCAAAGCACCTGGACCTGGCTGTTCATGTGGTGCGAAAAGGTCACCGAGGGCGACCGCAACCAGCGCATCAGGCTGGCCGCCGCCCCCTGGAGCCTGAACAAACTGGGCCGCCGCGTGTTGAAGCACAGCCTGTGGTTGACCATCGGCCTGCTCACCGGCCTGACCTTCGTCGGCTATTTCACGCCGATTCGCCCACTGGCCGCAGAGCTGTTCAGCTTGCAACTAGGCGGTGTGGCGCTGTTCTGGGTACTGTTCTTCACCGCCGCCACCTACATCAACGCCGGCCTGCTGCGCGAAGCGGTGTGCCTGCACATGTGCCCCTACTCACGCTTCCAGAGCGTGATGTTCGACAAGGACACCCTGGCAGTCGCCTATGACCCGCGTCGTGGCGAAGCCCGTGGCCCGCGCAAGAAAGGCAGCGACGCCCGCGCCCAAGGCCTGGGGGATTGCATCGATTGCACCTTGTGCGTTCAGGTATGCCCCACCGGCATCGACATCCGCGACGGTCTGCAGATGGCCTGCATCGGTTGCGCAGCATGCATCGACGCCTGTGACGGGGTCATGGACAAGATGGGTTACGCCCGTGGCCTGATCGGCTACAAGTCCGAACACAGCCTGCAAGGTGGCAGCACCCATTGGTGGCGCCCGCGTCTGCTGGGTTACGCCGCCGCGTTGGTGATGATGATCGCGGCGCTGGTGCTAGCCGTGCAATTGCGCCCGATGGTATCGCTGGACGTGATCAAGGACCGCGGCCTGTTCCGCGAAAATGCCCAGGGCCAGATCGAGAACATCTACCTGCTCAAAGTCATCAACAAGACCGAGCGTGCCCGGCACTATCAGCTGCGCCTGCTGGACGCCGACGGCTTCAGCTTGCAGGGCAAGACTGCCTTCACTGTCGCGGCCGGCGACATGAGCGAGGTGCCGGTGTCGGTAGCGCTTCTGGCCGAGCGCCCGGCCAGCAGCTCGCAGACGCTGAGCTTCGAAATCAGCGACCGCGACGACCCCGGCATGCGCAGCGTGGCCCACAGCCGCTTCGTCGCGCCGCTGAACCGTTGATCCCTTACACTGACCCACCTTGCCTGCCAGGCTTCGACAGAAGGCCAGAATGAAACGCTACGAACGCTTTGCCGACGACATTGCCGAACTGATCCGCTCCGGGGTGCTGGGCCCCGGCGAGCGTGTGCCCTCGGTGCGCTATGCCAGCCAGACCCACGGGGTCAGCCCGTCCACCGTGTTCCAGGCCTATTACCTGCTGGAACGGCGCGGCCTGATTCGCGCGCGGCCGCGTTCGGGTTACTTCGTCAATGCCTACGCCCCGCGCCAGTTCAGCGAGCCGCAGGCCTTGCAGCCGGTCAGCGAGTCCACCGCTGTCGACGTCAGCGCGTTGGTGTTCTCGATCCTCGATTCGATCAAGGACCCGAACACCGTGCCGTTCGGTTCGGCCTTCCCCAGCCCCGAGCTGTTCCCGCTGCAACGCCTGTCGCGCTCGCTGGCCAGCGCCGGCCGCAGCATGGACCCGCGTATGGTGGTCACCGACCTGTCGCCGGGCAACCCGCAGCTGCGCCGGCAGATTGCCTTGCGCTACATGGTCGGCGGGCTGATGTTGCCGATGGAGGAACTGCTGATCACCAACGGCGCGCTGGAAGCATTGAACCTGTGCCTGCAGGCGGTCACCCAGCCCGGCGACCTGGTGGCGATCGAGGCGCCGGCTTTCTACGCCTGCCTGCAGGTGCTGGAGCGACTCAAGCTCAAGGCAGTGGAAATCCCCGTGCACCCGCGCGAAGGCATGGACCTGGGCGTACTGGCGCAGACCCTGGAAAAACACCCGGTCAAAGCCGTGTGGTGCATGACCAATTTCCAGAATCCGGTGGGCGCCAGCATGCCGGAAGCGAAAAAGCAGGCACTGGTAGCGCTGCTGGCCCGACATCAGGTGCCGTTGATCGAAGACGACGTATATGCCGAACTGTACTACGCCCAACAGGCGCCCAAACCGGCCAAGGCCTTCGACAGCGAGGGCCTGGTGATGCACTGTGGTTCGTTCGCCAAGAGCCTGGCGCCCGGCTACCGTATCGGCTGGGTGGCGGCCGGGCGTTTTGCGCAGAAGATCGAGCGCCTGAAACTGATGACTTCGCTATGTGCTTCGATGCCGGCCCAGGCCGCCATCGCCGACTACCTGCAGCACGGCGGCTACGACCGCCACCTGCGCAAGCTGCGCTACGCCCTGGAAGGCCAGCAGGCCAACATGCTGGCAGCCATTGCCCGCCACTTTCCGGCACAGACGCGGGTCAGCCAACCGTCCGGCGGCTACTTCCTGTGGCTGGAACTGCCCGAGCAGATGGATGCGCTGAAGCTGTTCCACATGGCCCTGGCCCAGGGCATCAGCATCGCCCCCGGGCCGATCTTCTCGCCTACCCGGCGCTTCGGCAACTGCATCCGCCTGAACTACGGCAGCCCCTGGCATGAAGATGCGGAACGGGCCATGGAGACGCTGGGACGGATCATCCGCTCGTTCTGATGGCTGATGGCCCGGTGGGTGGCTATAGTTAGCCGATCCGTTCACCGGGACTTCGCCATGCAACCAGACACGCTACCGTCACTGGCTCAGTTGCAGGCGCGTGTCGCCGAGCTGGAGGCACGCCTGGCCGAGGGCGAAGACACTGCACAGGCCAACAACCGGTTGCTGGGCGAATTGCTCGATAACAGCCCGGCCAACGTGTTCGCCGTCGACCGCAAGTTGCGCCTGGTGGCGATCAACCGGACAGCCCGGGAAACCTTCGAACGTTATCGTGGTTTCGTGCCGCAGATCGGCGATTACGTGCCGCAGTTCCTGGCCAACCAGCCCGATATCATGGACCGCCTGGCACCGGTGTGGCCCCGCGTGCTGGCCGGCGAAGGCTTCATCGACACCATCACGCTCGGGACAGCCGACGCTCCACGGCATTACGAAATCCGCTACCACCCGTGGCGCGACGCCTGGCAACAGATCCAGGGCGGTTACATGTTCGCCTTCGACATCACCGAGCGCATGGCCGAGCACGAGCGCCTGCGCCAGACAGAGGAAGCCCTCCGCCAGGCGCAGAAGATGGAAGCCGTGGGCCAGTTGACCTGGGGCATCGCCCACGACTTCAACAACCTGCTGGGCAGCCTGCTGGGCTCACTGGAACTCGCCAGGCAACGCCTCGGTCAGCAACGTCTCGGCGATGCCACCCGCCTGCTCGAGCTCAGCCACGACAATGCCTCGCGCGCCGCAGCCCTGGTGCAGCGTCTGCTGGCTTTTTCGCGCCGGCAAGCCCTGCTTCCGCAAGCACTCGATGTGCACGCACTGGTCGCCGACATGCACGACCTGATCCGCAGCGCGACCGGCCCGCACATCGACTTCCAGGACCACACGCTGGCCGCGCAATGGCCGATCCGTGTCGACCCGCAACAGCTGGAAAACGTATTGCTCAACCTGTGCATCAATGCCCGTGATGCCATGCCTCGCGGTGGCACCCTGCGTATCGCCAGTGCAAATACCGATCTCGCAGCGGCCGAGGCCAGGCGCCTGGACCTGCCGCCGGGCCGCTATCTGCACATTCGCGTCGAGGACGACGGCATGGGCATGTCCGACGCCGTGCTGCAGCGAACCCTCGAACCGTTCTTTACCACCAAACCACTGGGCCAGGGCACCGGCCTGGGGCTGGCGATGGCCTATGGCTTCGCCCGGCAGTCCGCCGGGCAGTTGCTGATCGATAGCGTTGCCGGGGAAGGTACCTGCGTACACCTGTATTTCCCCCAGGATCAACACACAGGCGGCGGCGACCACCTTGCAGCTGTCGCCGCCCATGCACAGCCCGAGAGCGCGCAGGCGCGTCGGATCATGCTGGTGGAGGACCAACCGGCGCTGCGCCTGGTGCTCGTCGAAGTGCTGACAGAACTGGGCCATGAAGTGCAAGCCCTGGAGGATGGTCGCCAGGCCCTTGAGGCAATGCACCGAAGCCCGCCACCAGACCTGCTGGTCGCGGACATCGACCTGCCCGGGGGAACCGATGGTTACCAGCTTGCCGCGGTGTATCAGGGGCTGATGAAAGACGCCCCGGTATTGCTGATTACCGGTTACGACATTGCTGACGCGCTACCCATGGTGCGGCTCGGCGGGCGCACCGAACTGCTGGCCAAGCCATTCACCCTGCAGTCCCTTGGCGAACGCATCAACCAGCTGCTGGGGGTTGCCCCGCAGCCACGCTGAGCGGCTATTCGTGTGCAGATGAACGCGCTAAAGTCTGGGCGGTACCTTTTGTCGGATGTCGACATGCCTCAACGTGAACTGCTCAATCTGCGCCAACAAGTCGAAGACCTGCAACGGCACAATGCGCTGCTGGAAGCGCGCCTTTCCAGCCTTCAGGACCACGGCCAGGACTTCTACCGTTCGCTGTTCGACACCATGGACGAAGGTTTCTGCATCATCGAATTCTTCGACGGCCCGCACGGGCCCCTCAGTGACTATGTGCACGTGCTGGCCAATGCCGCCTACGCCAAGCATGCAGGCATAGCCGATGTGGTCGGGCAGAAGCTGCGCGAAATGGTGCCCGACGAGGCGGATGATTGGGTGGCACGCTACGGCGCTGTGCTACGCACGGGTGAACCGCTGCATTTTGAGCAGGAGCTGGTTGCCACCGGGCGCGTGTTATCCATTACCACGTTCCGCGTAGAACCCGCCGAGAAGCGCCAGGTGGCCGTGCTGTTCAAGGACGTCACCGAACGGCGACGGGCAGAACAGGCCTTGCAGCGCCTGAATCAGGAGCTCGAGCAACGGGTCAGCACCGCACTGGCAGAGCGCAGGCTGTTTGCCGAGTTGGTCGATCACAGCATGGTCAACGTGCACGTGATTGGCAAGGACATGCGCTGGCTGGCGGTAAACCGGCAGGCCAGGCTCGACTTCCGGCTTTTGTACGGGCAAACGCCGCAAGTCGGCGATTACATGCCCGGGCTGATCAACCACGATTACACCGAGCAGACGCCGATCCTGCCACTGTGGCAGCGCGCGCTGGCGGGCGAGCAGTTCATCGCGACAGGCGCCTTTGGCCAAGCGCCCGGGCAACGCCACTATGAGCTGCGCTTCAACGCCCTGCGTGACCATGAAGGCGAGATCCAGGGCGCTTATCTGTTCGCCTATGACATCAGTCAGCGGGTGCAGGAGCAGGAACGTCTGGCCAAGGCCGAAGAGGCCTTGCGCCAGGCACAGAAAATGGAAGCAGTAGGCCAGCTCAGCGGCGGCATCGCCCACGACTTCAACAACCTGCTGGGCGGCATCCTGGCTGCCCAGGACCTGATGCGCCAACACTTGCAACAGTCGCGCTTCGATAGACTGGAAGGGTTGCTGGACCTGTCCAGCGGCTCGGCGCAGCGGGCTTCTTCGCTGGTGCACCGGCTGCTGGCGTTTTCCCGCCAGCAGACCCTGCAACCTTGTGCCACGCAGGTGGCCACGCTGGTGGCAGGCATGGAAGAGCTGCTGTGCCGCACCATCGGCCCGTCCATCAACCTGACCAGCCGCTTTCCCTGCCAGCTGTGGCCAACGTTCATCGACCCGCCGCAACTGGAAAGCGCCCTGCTCAACATCTGCATCAACGCCCGCGACGCCATGCCTGACGGTGGCGCGATCGACATTCACGGCGACAACCTGGTGCTGGACGACGAGCAGGCCCGCGCAGTGGAACTGCCAGCCGGTGAATACGTGCGGCTGAGCATTATCGACAACGGCAACGGCATGACGCCTGAGGTAGCCGAGCGCGCAGTGGACCCGTTCTTCACCACCAAGCCCATGGGCCATGGCACTGGCTTGGGTTTGTCGATGACCTACGGTTTCGTGCGGCAATCCGGCGGTCAGCTACGGCTATCGTCGACGCTTGGCGAAGGTACCCGCATCGAGCTGCTGCTACCGCGCCACCACGAGCAACCTGAAGCGCCGGCCGTCGTGGCAAAGCGTAAGCTGCCAGAGCACCGCAGCACCAACGCGCAGCGTATCCTGCTGATCGAAGACCAGCTCGCCTTGCGCCTGGTGGTCTGCGAAGTGCTGGAGGAGCTGGGTTATCGGGTTGATGCATTCGACAACGGCCCGGCCGCCCTCGCCCACCTGCAGGACGGCGAGCGGCCAGACCTGCTGCTCAGCGACATCGGCCTGACGGGTGGCCTGAATGGCCGCCAGGTGGCGGAACGTTGCCGCGAGCGTTACCCCGGGCTCAAGGTGCTGTTCATCACCGGCTACGACGAAAGCGCAGCGCTCAGTGACGGCCAGCTGCTGCAAGGCACGCTGGTGCTGACCAAGCCGTTCGAGCTGCAGGTGCTGGCCGAACGGGTACGCACGCTACTGGACAGCTGACCGGCGGGCTCAGCGCCCGCCGCCCAGGTCGACGAAGCTGCCGGTGGAATACGAGGCCTTGTCCGAAAGCAGCCAGAGAATGGCCTCGGCGACTTCCTCGGGGCGCCCGCCGCGGCCCATGGGCAAGCCGGATTCAAGTTTGCTGACACGGTCGGGGTCGCCGGAAAGCGCGTGGAACCCGGTGTGGATATAGCCTGGCCGAACACCATTGACCCGCACGCCCTCGCCTGCGACTTCCTTGGCCAGGCCAATGGTGAAGGTGTCCAGTGCGCCTTTGGAGGTGGCGTAGTCCACGTATTCGTTGGGCGAGCCCAGGCGTGCGGCCACTGACGACACGTTGACGATGGCCCCGCCCTGCCCGCCGTGTCGACGCGCCATGCGCAGCAAGGCGTGCTTGGCACAGAGCATGGGGCCGACGACGTTGGTTTTCATGACCTTGAGCAGGCGAAATTCGGACATGTCCTCGACCCGGCTCTGCTGGCCAATGGTGCCGGCGTTGTTGACCAGCGCGGTGACCGGGCCAAGTTCCTGGTCGACGCGCAGGAACAACTGTATGACTTCATCCTCGACGCTGGCGTCGGCACGCACCGCAATGGCCTCGGCGCCCAGGGCACGAACCTGATGGAGGACATTCTCCGCGGCCTGGTGGTCGGCGTGGTAATTGATGCAGATGCGGTAGCCCTGGCGGGCGGCCAGCAGCGCTGTGGCGGCACCGATGCCACGGCTGGCACCGGTGATGACGATGACGTTCTCCATGGATTTGCCGAAGGTTGCAAAAGGGAGGTTCGACAATAGGGGAAAAGACACGGTGTGGGAACAACAAAGGCGGGGATGGCGCTCGATATCCGCCCCGCCCAACGTCACAAGCCAGGGCCCCCGCCCGTCAATGCCCCGCCGACGCCGGCCCCGCCTTGGCGGTAAAGGGCGGCTTGGCAAACCACACCAGCAGGATCAACCCGGCAAACACCCAGGTCATCAAAGTGAAGTAATCCACCGTCGACATCATGTACGCCTGGCCGTTGAGCATCTGCTCCAGCTGGGCATAGCTTTGCGGGCTGGCCCCGCCGAGCTGCTCCAGGGTATGCCGTGTCGCCGGGTCGAACTGGCTGATATGTTCGCTCAGGTAGGCATGGTGCTGGTCCGCCCGGCGAATCCAGATCCAGGTCGTCAGCGACGCCGCAAAACTCCCGCCCAGGGTCCGCAGGAAGGTCGCCAGCCCGGAGCCATCGGCAATCTGGTGCGGCGGCAGGTCGGACAGCAGGATGCTCAAGGTCGGCATGAAGAACAGTGCCACGCCGATACCCATGAACAGTTGCACCAGGGCCACGTGCTGGAAGTCCACCTCGCTGGTGAACCCGGCGCGCATGTAGCAGCTGGTACCGATCGCCAGAAATGCCAGCCCCGCCAGCACGCGCAGGTCGAAACGGTGCGCATACTTGCCCACGAACGGCGACATGATCACCGGCAACAGACCGATCGGCGCCACCGCCAGGCCGGCCCAGGTGGCGGTGTAGCCCATCTGCGTCTGCAACCACTGCGGCAGGATCAGGTTGATGCCGAAGAACCCGGCATAGCCGCCGACCAGCACCAGGGTACCGACCCGGAAGTTGCGGTGCACGAACAGCCGCAGGTTCACCACCGGGTGGCGGTCGGTCAGTTCCCAGATCACGAACACTGCCAGGAACACCAGCGAAATCAGGCTGCCGGTGACGATGAACGACGATTCGAACCAGTCCAGGTCGTTGCCTTTGTCGAGTACGACCTGCAAGGCACCGACGCCAATGATCAGCGTCAGCAGGCCGATATAGTCCATCGGCTGGCGGCTGGTGACCACCGGCCGACTGCGCATCTGCTGGCGCACCACGGCGGCGGCGAACAGGCCGATGGGCACGTTGATGAAGAAGATCCACGGCCAGCTGTAGCTGTCGGTGATCCAGCCGCCGAGGATCGGCCCGGCAATCGGCGCCACCACCGTTACCATCGCCAGCAGTGCCAGGGCCATCCCCCGCTTGGCCGGCGGATACACCGCAATCAGCAACGTCTGGGTCATCGGGTACAACGGCCCGGCCACCACGCCCTGCAACACGCGAAAACCGACCAGTTCCGGCATCGACTGGGCAATCCCGCAGAGGAACGAGGCCAGCACGAACAGCAGCGTGGCCCATATGAACAGCTTCACCTCGCCAAACCGTCGGCTCAGCCAGCCGGTAAGCGGCAAGGCGATGGCGTTGCTCACCGCGAACGAGGTGATGACCCAGGTACCCTGCTCGTAGCTCACCCCGAGGTTGCCGGAAATGGTCGGCAGGGCGACGTTGGCAATGGTGGTATCGAGCACCTGCATGAAGGTCGCCAGCGACAGGCCGACGGTGGTCAGCAGCAGGCTCGGCGGGGTGAACTGGGCCGCGGTGGTATTGCTCATCGCTGCGCCGTCTTGCCGGTGGCGCTGTTTTCGTGGATCAGCCGGGCGATCAGGTTGTCGGCTTCGACCAACTGGCGATCATAGACCTGGGTGGTATAGCTGGCCTGCTGCGGCGGCTGCTGGGCCAATGCCGGGCCGCTCTGGTCATGCAGGTCGACCTCGACCACGGTGGACAGGCCGATACGCAGCGGGTGCTCCTTGAGCTGATCGGGGCTGAGGTGAATGCGTACCGGCACCCGCTGGACGATCTTGATCCAGTTACCAGTGGCATTCTGCGCCGGCAACAGGGCGAAGGCACTGCCGGTGCCGGCGCCAAGGCTGTCGACCGTGCCGCTGTACTTGACCTCGCTGCCATACAGGTCGGCGCTGATCTGCACCGGTTGGCCGATGCGCATGTCACGCAGCTGGGTTTCCTTGAAGTTGGCATCGATCCACACCTGGTCCAGTGGAATCACCGCCATGGTCGCGGTGCCAGGCTGCAGGCGCTGGCCCAGCTGCACGGTACGCTTGGCGACGTAGCCAGTCACCGGCGCGACCAGGGTGGTACGGGCGTGGTCAAGGTAAGCCTGGCGCAGGTCGGCGGCAGCCGCCATCACCTCGGGGTGCGAGGACACCACGGTGTCGTCGACCAGCGCACTGCTGGTACTCAGTTGCTGACGCGCGCTGTTGACCGCGGCCTGGGCCACGCTGAGGTCATCGCGGGCATGGGACAGCTCTTCAGCGGCAATCGCCCCGCTTTCAGCCAGCACCTTGCGCCGGTTGAAGTCCTGTTGGGCCTTGCGCAATTCGGCCTGGCGGGTTTCCAGCTGGGCCTTGAGCGAGTCGACGTTGCTGTACAGTCCGCGCACCTGGCGCACACTGCGCGCCAGCCTGGCTTCGGCGGACTGCAGGGCCACTTCGCTGTCGGCCGGGTCGAATTGCAGCAGCACCTGGCCAGCATGCACCAGGTCGCCGTCATCGGCGCCGATGCTGATGACCGTACCGCTGACCAGCGGCGTGATTTCCACCACGTTGCCGTTGACATAGGCATCGTCGGTGCTTTCGTGCCAACGCCCGACCAGGCTGTACCAGGCCCAGGCGCCTGCGGCGGCCAGGATCACCAGCAACAACAGGGCAAGCAGCCAGGCCTTGCGCTTGCGCGAGGGCTCGGGCGGTGCGGAGGGAGACGGGGTGTCTGTGGAAGTGGCCATGACAGTACCTTGGAAAATGCGTGACAGGGTTCAGCGATCGCCGAAGCGGCGGATCGTCAACGGGTCGCCGGCAGCAAGCAGTACCTTGGCCAGCAGGCCCTCCAGGGCCTTGAGTTCTTCGGCGTCCAGTGCGCCGCACAATTCGTTCATGGCGGCGGCGCCGATTTCCGGCAGCCGGTCGGCCAGGCGCTGGCCGTCGGCGGTCAAGGCCAGCCGCACCTGGCGACGGTCGTCGGCACAGCGATTGCGCACGATCAGTTCCTTCTGCTCGAGGCGGTCGAGCATGCGCGTCATCGAGCCGCTGTCCAGGCCCAGGTAGCGGCACAGTTCGGCCGGGGTATCCACCTGGTACTGGGTGACGATGATCAGCACCTTGAACTGCGCGGCGGTGACGCCCTCGGATTCGAGGTGCCAGTCGAGGATGCGGTCCTTGAGGATCGCAGCGCGGCCAAGCAGCATGCCGATGGCGCAGGTCTGGAAGTTGTCTGGGGTGAAATGGGCCATCAGCGACTGCTCGGGTAAGTGTGTAAAAATATTACTGCTTAGGCAGTGAATGTCAAAGCCTTGATTAGCAAGCTATGAAAAATTTCATGATCCTGGCCTGACCCGCCGCCCTTTGCAGGAGCAGCCTTGCGTCGTGATGGGCAACCCAGTGGTCCTGACAGTTCGTGCCGCAACACAGAACCCAGGGCAGCTTTAAGGTGAGGTGCGTGGTCCAGGGGCCACGACAAAGGCGGTCAGAGGGCTCGCAGGCCCAATGCCTGCACCGCACCGCAGGCAATGGCCATGCCGACCAGCTCGGCCAGGCTTTGTGCCTGCAAGCGCTTCATCACCCGGCCGCGGTACAGGTCGACGGTCTTCACGCTGACCCCCAGCCGCTCGGCGATCTCGCGGTTGTTCAAGCCTTGGGCCAACGGCACGAACACGTCGCGCTCGCGCGGTGTCAGGGCATCGATACGCGCCTGCACCTGCGCCAGTGCCTGGCCGTCCTGGCGTGCGCGCCCGGCGTGTTCCAGCGCGGCCTGCACGCTGTCAAGCAGCAACTGGTCGTTGTACGGCTTTTCGATGAAATCGCAGGCGCCGCTCTTGAACGCCCGCACCACGATCGGCACATCGGCATGGCCACTGACGAAAATCACCGGCAGCGCCAGGCCACGTTCACGCATCGCCTGCTGCACCGCCAACCCGCCCAGCCCCGGCATGCGCACATCCAGCAGCACACAGGCAGGCCCCTCATCAACGCAGGCGTCAAGAAACGCCTGCCCGCTGGCGAACGGCAGGGCCTGCAAACCTACCGACTGCAACAGCCACACGGTCGAATCCCGCATGCCCTGGTCGTCATCGACCACATACACTTTCGCTTGCACCGCGTTTCCCCTTATCCCCTGCTGACCGCCAGACGGCAGCACAGCACCAGACCACCCTTGTCACCGGGCCGCGCCCACAGGCTGCCGCCAAAGCCTTCGATCAGGCTGCGGCTCATGCTCAACCCCAGGCCCAGGCCATCGGCCTTGCTGGTGGTGAAAGGCGTGAAGATTTCGTCCAGCTGCCCGGGGGCTACGCCTGGCCCCTGGTCGGCCACTTCCACCCGCACGCCGTCACCATCGCGCTCGGCGCTCAGCAGGATACGCGACGGTCGCTCGCCGTGCTGCTCACGGTTGGCCTCGATGGCATTGCGCAGCAGGTTGAGCAGCACTTGCTCGAGCAATACCCGGTCGGCGTACACCGAGGGCAGTTGCCCGCTCATGCGCAGTTCGACCAGCACCTGGTCGCGCGCGGCTTCCCAGGCACACAGGCGCATGGCTTCACCGGCCACCTCGGCCACGTCCAGCGCCTGCAGGCGGCGCGGCTCCTTGCGCAGGAAGGCACGCAGGCGGCGGATCACTTCGGCGGCATGGGTGGCCTGCTCGCTGATGCGCTGCAGGCCCTGCCCGACCCGCTCGCGCGCCTGCGGGTCGTGCGCCACGCCCTGCAGGTAGCGCTGGCTGGCATTGGCATAGTTGACCACGGCGGCCAATGGTTGGTTGATCTCGTGGGCGATACCTGAAGCCAGCTCGCCCAGGGTGGCCAGGCGGGCACTGTGCGCCAGGCCCTCCTGGGCCTCGATACGCAAGGTGATGTCGCGGGACACGCTGACCACCTCCACCACCGCGCCGGTGTAGGTTTCGCGGATCGCCCGGCTGGCAATTTCGAACCAGCGGTAGCCGCCTGCGGCCTGGCGCACCCGGCAGGTCATGGTGTGGTAACCGTCCTGGTCCAGGGCCGCCGCGGCCTGACGCAGCACCTGGCGACGTTCGCGTGGGTGCAGCAGGCTGTGCACGGCCATGCCGCGCAATTGCTCGGGCCACAGTCCGAGCAGGCGGAATGCCGCCGGCGAGGCATCGAGAAAACGGCCATCAGGACTGTGCCGGGAGATCAGGTCGGTGGTGTTCTCGATGATCAGCCGGTACAGGCGCCGGGCGCGGCTGGCTTCGCGCGCACCGTGGCGCTCGTCGCTGGCATCGCGGCAACGCGCCAGCACGTGCTGGCCCTGATCGTCGGGAATGAAATTCCACAACACGATGCGCTCGCCGACCTGCACCTCGACGCCGGCAATTGCCCGGTGCTGGCGCAGGCAGGCGCGCACCAGGGCGGCACAGTTGGCCGGCAGCCAGCTGGCCAGTACTGGGCCTTCATCGAGCCACGCCTGCATCGCCGGGTTGAGCGCCAGCGGCCTGGCATCACCGGCCAGCATCAGGCTGGGCTGGGGGTCCTTGGCGAGCAAGGGGTAGGCAGTCTTGTCCACAGTGAACGACTCGTTGTTATAGTAGTTTTACTATATTGCTATAGTCGATATTCCTAATACCATAGCGACTCGCGTAAAAATCCGCCAAGGGTAGCGGCTCAACATCCGCCACCCTGCACCCTGAACAGAGCTAACAATCAGCCACCGGGGGTCCAGCGCACTGGCTGCGCCTGCCTCCCTTACAGGACTACTGCATGTCGATCTACGCCCAGGGCCTGATGCCCGCAGCCGTCAACCATGTCGCCCTCACCCCGCTGAGCTTCATCGAGCGCACCGCTGCCGTTTACGGCAACTACCCCGCAGTGATACACGGAGCCATCCGCCGCGACTGGCAGGAAACCTACCAGCGCTGCCGACGCCTGGCCAGCGCCCTGGCGGGCCGAGGTATCGGCCGTGGCGATACCGTGGCGGTGATGTTGCCGAACATTCCGGCCATGCTCGAGGCCCACTTTGGCGTGCCCATGACCGGTGCCGTGCTCAACCCCCTGAACGTGCGCCTGGCCCCCGAGGCCATCGCCTTCATGCTGCAACATGGCGAGGCCAAGGTGCTGATTCCCGCCCGCGAGTTCCATACGGTCATCGAGGCTGCCCTGGCCCTGCTCGAACCCCCGCCACTGGTGGTGGATGTGGATGACCCGGAGTACGGCGAAGGCCGTGCGCTCAGCGAGCTGGACTACGAGGCATTCCTCGCCGAAGGCGACCCGGAATTTGCCTGGGAATGGCCCGACGACGAGTGGCAGGCGATCTCGCTCAACTACACCTCCGGCACCACCGGCAACCCCAAGGGCGTGGTCTATCACCACCGCGGCGCCTACCTGAATGCCCTGGGCAACCAAATGACCTGGGCCATGGGCCATCGCCCGGTGTACCTGTGGACCCTGCCGATGTTCCACTGCAACGGCTGGTGCTACCCATGGACCATCACCGCGCTGGCCGGCACCCACGTGTTCCTGCGCCGGGTCGACCCGCAGAAAATCCTCAACCTGATCCGCGAACACCGGGTCAGCCACCTGTGCGGCGCGCCGATCGTGCTCAACGCCCTGGTCAACATGCCCGAGTCGGCCAAGGCGGCCATCGAGCACCCGGTGCAGGCCATGGTCGCCGGCGCCGCGCCTCCCGCCAAGGTGATCGGCGCCGTGGAGGAAATGGGCATACAGGTGACCCACACCTACGGCCTGACCGAAGTCTATGGCCCGGTTACCGTGTGCGCCTGGCATGACGAATGGGACCAACTTGCGCTGGAAGAACGCGCGCGGATCAAGTCACGCCAGGGCGTGCGCTACCCGACCCTTGATGGCTTGATGGTCGCCGACCCGCAGACCCTTGAGCCGGTACCGCGCGACGGCAATACCTTGGGCGAGATCTTCATGCGCGGCAACACCGTGATGAAGGGCTACCTGAAAAACCCCGAAGCGACCGCGGAAGCCTTCCGTGGCGGCTGGTTCCACACCGGCGACCTGGCCGTGTGGCATGCCGACGGCTATGTCGAGATCAAGGACCGGCTCAAGGACATCATCATTTCCGGCGGCGAGAACATTTCCACCATCGAGGTCGAGGATGCCCTGTACAAGCACCCCGCCGTGCTGGAAGCCGCGGTAGTGGCTCGCCCGGACGAAAAATGGGGAGAAACCCCGTGCGCCTTCGTCGCCCTCAAGCCGGGCCGCGAAGACACCCGCGAAGCCGACATCACCGGCTGGTGCCGCGAGCACCTGGCCGGGTTCAAGGTACCGAAGACCGTGGTCTTCGGCGAACTGCCGAAAACCTCCACCGGCAAGATCCAGAAATACGTGCTGCGCGACCGGGCCAAGGCCCTCTGAAACCCTGGCGGCCTGTTCGCGGCTCTACCCGCGAACAGGCCAGCCCAGATTGCCCACCTTTCGAGAGTCCCGCGATGACTTCCTATACCGCCCCCCTGCGCGACATGCGCTTCGTCCTGCATGATGTGTTCAACGCCCCTGCCCTGTGGGCTCGCCTGCCTGCCCTGGCCGAGCGCATCGATGCTGAAACCGCCGATGCCATCCTCGAGGAAGCGGCCAAGGTCACCGGCCAGCTGATCGCCCCGCTCAGCCGCAACGGTGACGAGCAAGGCGTGCGCTTCGAGGCCGGCAGCGTCACCACCCCCGATGGCTTCCGTGAGGCCTGGCACACCTACCGCGAAGGCGGCTGGGTCGGCCTGGGTGGCAACCCTGAGCATGGCGGCATGGGCATGCCGAAAATGCTCGGCGTGCTGTTCGAGGAAATGCTCTATGCCGCCGATTGCAGCTTCAGCCTGTATTCGGCATTGAGCGCCGGCAGCTGCCTGGCGATCGATGCCCACGCCAGCGAAGCGCTGAAGGCCACCTACCTGCCGCCCCTGTACGCCGGGCGCTGGGCCGGCACCATGTGCCTCACCGAGCCCCATGCCGGCACCGACCTGGGGCTGATCCGCAGCCGCGCCGAACCCCAGGCCGACGGCAGCTATCGCATCAGCGGCAGCAAGATCTTCATCACCGGCGGCGAGCAGGACCTGACCGAGAACATCATCCACCTGGTGCTGGCCAAGCTGCCCGATGCACCAGCCGGTGCCAAGGGCATTTCGCTGTTCCTGGTGCCCAAGTACCTGGTCGAGGCCGATGGCAGCCTGGGCAGACGCAACCCCGTCCATTGCGGCTCGGTCGAACACAAGATGGGCATCAAGGCCTCGGCCACCTGCGTGATGAACTTCGACGGCGCGGTCGGCTACCTGGTGGGCGAGCCGAACAAGGGCCTGGCCGCGATGTTCACCATGATGAACTATGAACGCCTGTCCATCGGCCTGCAGGGTATCGGCTGTGCCGAAGCGTCCTACCAGAGCGCCGCCCGCTATGCCAATGAGCGCCTGCAAAGCCGCGCCGCCAGTGGCCCGCAGGCCAGGGACAAGGTGGCCGACCCGATCATCCAGCACGGTGACGTGCGGCGCATGCTGCTGACCATGCGCACCCTCACCGAAGGTGGCCGGGCGTTCGCCGCCTACGTTGGCCAACAACTGGACCTGGCGCGCTACGCCGACGACGCCGGTGAACGCGAGCACGCCCAGCGCCTGGTGGCGCTGCTGACACCGGTGGCCAAGGCGTTCTTCACCGACAACGGCCTGGAGAGCTGCGTGCTCGGCCAGCAGGTGTATGGGGGCCATGGCTACATCCGTGAATGGGGCCAGGAACAGCGCGTGCGTGACGTGCGCATCGCCCAGATCTATGAGGGCACCAACGGCATTCAGGCCCTTGACCTGCTCGGGCGCAAGGTGCTGGCCGACGGCGGCCAGGCACTGGCCAGCTTTGCTGCCGAGGTACGCGCGTTCAGCCTCGACGCGCCGCTGTACCGTGAAGCCCTGCAAGCGAGCCTGGCGCGGCTGGAGGCGACCAGCGCCTGGCTGCGCTCGCGGGCCGGCGAGGAGCCCAACCTGGTCAGTGCCGTGGCGGTAGAATATCTGCAACTGTTCGGGCTGACCGCGTATGCCTACATGTGGGCGCGGATGGCTGCGGTGGCGTTGGCCAAGCGTGACGAGGATGGCGCATTCCATGAGGCCAAGCTGGCGTGCGCGCAGTTCTACTTCCAGCGGGTGCTGCCGCGTGGCCTGGGCCTGGAGGCGACTATTCGCGCAGGCAGCGCCAGCCTTTATGGGCTGACCGCCGAACAGTTCTGATCGCCCGACCCGGCGGGACTGCATGGGCACCCCGCGGTTCTGCCGCGAAGGGTTCTCAAACGCTGGAAATCCATTGCCAATCCGATGAAAAACCGGCACAACTGGGAGTCACTCGCTATTGCCTCGGTTCTCGGCAGCCCTGCGCCAAGGGTAGAATGCGCAAAACCCGGAGCCGCAATGAACCACGACCGCCACAACCCCAGCCCAGACGATGCCATCACCGACGCCGCCGCGCACTGGTGCATGCGCCTGCACGCCGAGGATTGCACGGTGGCCGAGCGTGAGGCATTCAGCCGCTGGCTGGCGGCCAACCCGCAGCATGCCGAGGAATACCAGGCAATGCTGGAGATCTGGCAAACCGCCGACCTGCTGCCACGCAACGCCACCGTCATCGACTTCAACCCGCCCGTTCAGCAGCAGGCACGCCCGCGCGGCTGGCGGCCCCTGGCGTCTGCTGCCGCCATTGCCCTGGCGGTGCTGCCGCTGGCTGGCTGGCTAGGCTGGGAACAAGGCTGGCTGCCCAACCACTACCAGCACTTCGCAGCCGGCGAGCGCATGCAGACCGTGGAACTGAGCGATGGCAGCACGGTGCAACTCAACCTCAATACCGAGCTCACCTACCTCAACTACAAGGACCAGCGCCAGGTCACGCTCAAGCGTGGCGAGGCGTTTTTCAAGGTACGCCACGACAACAACCACCCGTTTATCGTGCATGCCGGCCGTGGCCAGACCCGTGTCACCGGCACCCAGTTCAACGTGTGGAAGTACCAGGACCAGGTCAAGGTCACGCTGGTGGAAGGTTCGGTACTGGTGTCCAGCGACGGCAACGACGGAGGCTACCGCCTCGGCCCGGGGATGCAGGCCAGCTATCGCCTGGGCGATTTCGAACCGCAACTGCAACAGAGCGGCGATTATGGCAACAGCCTGGCCTGGCGTGACGGCAAACTGGTGCTCGAAAACCTGAGCCTGGCCCAGGCGCTGCCGATGATCAACCGATACCTCGATGCACCGCTGCTGCTGGCCGATGCCAGCACCGGGCGCATTCGCATCAGCGGTATCTACAACACCCGCGAGGTGGGGCGCCTGGTCAACAACCTGCCCAAGGTCCTGCCGGTCTACCTGACCCGCAGCAAGGATGGCAGCACCGTGCTCAACCGCATCTCGCCGCCACCCGGCAAGGGCTGACGTCCGCCCTGCCCTACAGCGTCATCGCCGCCAGCCAGCCGAACGCCAGCAGCGGCAGGTTGTAGTGGATGAAGGTGGGTACCACGGTGTCCCAGATGTGGTGGTGCTGGCCGTCCACGTTCAGCCCCGAGGTCGGGCCAAGGGTCGAATCCGAGGCCGGCGAACCCGCGTCGCCCAGTGCGCCTGCAGTTCCCACGATGCACACCGTGGCCAGCGGGTCGAAGCCCAGTTGCACGCACAACGGCACGAAGATCGCCGCCAGGATCGGTACGGTGGAGAAGGACGAGCCAATACCCATGGTCACCAGCAATCCCACCAACAGCATCAGCAAGGCACCGATACCCTTGCTGTGGTTGATCCACTGCGCCGACGTTTCCACCAGGCTTTTCACCTCGCCGGTGGCTTTCATCACATCGGCGAAGCCCGAGGCGGCGATCATGATGAAACCGATCATGGCCATCATCTTCATGCCCTCGGTGAACAGGTCGTCGGTGTCTTTCCAGCGCACGATGCCCGACAGCGAGAAGATCAGGAAGCCGACCATGGCACCGATGATCATCGAGTCCAGCCACAACTGGACGATGAACGCTGCGGCAATGGCCAGCCCGGCCACCAGCAGGGTCAGCGGGTTGTACTGCACGCTCACCTGTTCTACCTGCTCGATGCGCGCCAGGTCGTAGTCACGCTTCTTGCGGTAGCTGACCAATACCGCCAGCAACAGGCCGGCGAGCATGCCGGCGGCTGGAATGGCCATGGCGTGGGTGACATTGACGCCGCTCACATCGACGCCCGCGCGGGCGACGTTGGCCAGCAGGATTTCGTTGAGGAAGATGTTGCCAAAGCCCACCGGCAGGAACATGTACGGGGTAATCAGGCCGAAGGTGATGACGCAAGCGATCAGCCGGCGGTCGATGCGCAGGCGGGTCAGCACATAGAGCAGCGGCGGCACCAGCAATGGGATGAAGGCAATGTGGATGGGCAGGATGTTCTGCGACGACACCGCCACTGCCAGCATCAGGCCGACCAGCAACCATTTGACCTTGCCGCCATTGGCATGGCCCTGGCGCTCGATCATGCCCAGGGCGCGGTCGGCCAGGGCGTGGGCCAGGCCGGACTTGGCGATGGCCACGGCAAAAGCACCCAGCAGTGCATAGGACAGGGCCACCGTGGCGCCGCCGCCCAGGCCACCATTGAAGGCCTTCAACGTCCCCTCGATACCCAGACCGCCCACCAGGCCACCGGCCAAGGCGCCAACGATCAGGGCGATGACCACGTGCACGCGCGACAGGCTGAGTATCAGCATGATGCCGACCGCGGCGATCACTGCATTCATGGTTGGTTTACCTCATTGCGACAGAAAAAAAGCGCGAACTCTGAAGCAGTGAGCGGCAGAAGTCAAAAGCGCCATGTTGCGGCAGATTACCAATGCCTGGCGCAGCCCCAGCAGGTCTGAAGGTTAAATTGAACGTTTGAATAAAGAAAAAGCCGCGCCGGCCGACACAATCGTCAGCCACACTCCTATTACAAGGGACCCATCCCATGCCTTTGCGACAACTTTCCATCCAGTGGAAGATTACCCTGCTCGCCGGTCTCTGCCTGGCCGGCATCGTCACCCTGCTCGTCGGCCTGTCGCTGTACCGCATGGACCACAGCTCGGACCTGGTCAAGGCCAACAGCATGCAGATGCTGACCGAGTCGGCGCAGTCGCGCATCGAGTCGCAGGGCGAAGTGCAGGCACTGAACATCCGCCGCCAGTTCATGGACGCCTACCAGTACGGTGCCGGTTTTGCCCGCCAGGTGCTGTTCCTGCGCGAGCAGGCAGAAAAGCGTTTTCTCGATGCCTTCGACCTGCGCGAGGACATGACCCGCCAGGTGCGCGCCGCCTTGCAGGCCAACCCTGACCTGCTTGGCCTGTCGCTGGTGTTCGAACCCAATGCGCTGGACAACAAGGACAGCCTGTTCGCCGGCAAGGCGGACCTGGGCAGCAACGCAACCGGGCGCTTCGCCCTGTACTGGTCGCAGCCGCGGGTCGGCCAGCTGACCTCCATGGCCCTGCCGGAAAGCGACATGGCCAACACCGAGATCGGCCCCAGCGGCCAGCCGGCCAACACCTGGTGGGTATGCCCGCGTACATCCGGCAAGGTCTGCGTGGTGGAACCGTACTTCTATGACATCGATGGCCAGCAGGTACTGATGACCAGCATCGTCTTCCCGCTGGCGGTCGACGGCAAGGTGATTGCCACCCTGTCCATCGACATCAACCTCAACAGCCTGCAGGCCCTGAGCCAGGACGCCAGCCGCAGCCTGTACGAAGGCCGCACCACGGTCGGCATCCTCAGCCCGGTAGGCCTGCTGGCCGGCTACAGCGCCGACGCCAGCAAGCTGGCCCAGCGCTTCGACCAGGTCGACACGGCCAAAGGCGCCGAACTGGTGCGCAAGCTGGCCGATGGCAAGTTGACCACCCTGCACGACCAGCAGCGCCTGAAGGTACTGGCAGCGTTCAGGCCGATCCCCGATGCCCAACCGTGGGGCGTCCTGCTGGACGTGCCGGAGGACGCCCTGACCGGGCCGGCCGAGGCGCTGAAGCAGGAGCTGGACGCACTGAACACCAGCGGCACCCTGCTGGAGCTGGGCCTGGGCCTGGCCGCGGCAGTTGCCGGCCTGTTGCTGGTGTGGCTGATGGCCCGCGGCGTGACCCGACCGATCCTCGGCGTGGCCGCCATGCTCAAGGACATCGCCAGCGGCGAAGGCGACCTGACCCGCCGCCTGACCTATCAGAAGCACGATGAGCTGGGCGAGCTGGCCGGCTGGTTCAACCGTTTCCTCGACAAGCTGCAGCCGACCATCGCCGAGGTCAAGCGCTCGGTGCAGGCTGCCCGTGGCACCGCCGACCAGTCTTCGGCAATTGCCACGCAGACCAGCGCCGGCATGGAGCAGCAGTACCGCCAGGTCGACCAGGTGGCCACCGCCTCGCATGAGATGAGTGCCACCGCCCAGGACGTCGCCCGCAGCGCCGCCCAGGCCGCCCAGGCTGCCCGCGACGCCGACCAGGCGACCCGCGAGGGCCTGGCGGTGATCGAGCGTACGACCACCAGCATTGATGCGCTGGCGGCCAACATGAGCGAAGCCATGGCCGAAGTCGAGGGCCTGGCGCAGAACAGCGAGAAGATCGGTTCGGTGCTGGAGGTGATCCGCTCGATCGCCGAACAGACCAACCTGCTGGCGCTCAACGCCGCCATCGAGGCGGCCCGCGCCGGTGAGGCCGGCCGTGGTTTTGCCGTGGTCGCCGACGAAGTGCGCAACCTGGCCCAGCGTACCCAGGAGTCGGTGGAAGAAACCCGCCAGGTGATCGAGGCGCTGCAGAACGGTACCCGTGAAGTGGTCGGGGCGATGGACAACAGCCACCGCCAGGCCCAGGGTGGTGTCGAGCAGGTTGGCCAGGCGGTCACTGCCCTGCAACGCATCGGCCAGGCGGTGACGGTGATTACCGACATGAACCTGCAGATTGCCTCGGCCGCTGAAGAACAGAGCGCCGTAGCCGAAGAAATCAACAGCAACGTGGCGACCATCCGCGACGTCACCGAATCGCTGTCGGGCCAGGCCAACGAATCGGCGCGGGTCAGTCAGTCGCTGAACAGCCTGGCCAACCAGCAACAGGCGCTGATGGATCAGTTCCGCGTATGACCGCGAGCAGGGCCGGCGCCCGCCGGCCCTGCAATCTTGTCGTTGCCGGGACATCCGGGCGGGTCGTCTACACTTGCCGCACCACTCAACGGCAACCGACGAGGACCTGGATGAAGAAGATCCCAATACTGTTGGCCGGCCTGCTACTGACCGTAGGCCTGGCCAGTACTGACAGTGCCGCCTCGGCCGAACGCAGCGAGCCCATTCACTTTGGCGCCATAGGCTGGGAAAGCGGGGCCCTGACCACGGAAATACTGCGGCTGATCGTGGAGCGTGGCTTTGGCTACCCCACCGACACCCTGCCCGGCAGCACGGTCAGCATGGAGGTTGCGCTGGCCCGTAATGATCTGCAGGTGATAGCCGAGGAATGGGCCGGGCGCAGCCCCGCGTGGGTCAAGGCCGAGCAGGCCGGCCAGGTGTACGCCCTGGGTAATACGGTGAAGAACGCCGAAGAAGGCTGGTGGGTGCCGGCCTATGTGATCGAAGGCGACAGCGCCCGCCAGCTCAAGCCCGTGGCACCCGAGCTGCGCAGCGTCGACGACCTCAAGCGCTACCCGCAAGTATTCCGTGACCCGGAAGCCCCGGGTAAAGGCCGCTTCCTGAACAGCCCCACCGGCTGGACCTCGGAAACGGTCAACAGCCAGAAGCTCAAGGCCTACGGCCTGGATGAGCTGTACAACAACTTCCGCAGCGGCTCCGGGGCGGCAATGGATGCCGAGATCGCTGCGGCCATCCGCCGCGGCAAACCCGTGCTGTTCTACTACTGGAACCCGACCCCGTTGATGGGCCGCTACAAGCTCGTACGCCTGGAAGAGCCGCCGTTCGATGCCCAGGCCTGGGCCACCCTCACCGACCCTGGCAACCCCAACCCGAAAGGCAGCCGTTCCCTGCCGGCAAAATTGTCGATCGGGGTGTCCAAGGCGTTTTACCAAAGCCACCCGGAGCTGGTGAGCGTGTTCGAGCGAGTGGACTTGCCGATCGATCGGCTGAACAAGGCCCTGGCCGAAATGAGCGAAAAGCGCACGCTGCCCCGCGATGCCGCGCTCGCCTTCCTGCGCGCTAACCGCGAGGTGTGGAAACCCTGGCTGCCGGCAGACGTCGCCGCCAAGGTCGAAGGCAGCCTGTAGGCTGCAGCTTGGGTTGAGACTTGCTGGCAACAGGACCGGGCCTGACAATGCAGTACTGCCCGTTCAGCCCGGACCCACCTGCATGTCTCTCAAAGCCCTGCGCACCTTGGTGACCATTGCCCGCCACGGCACTTTCGCCCGTGCCGCCGACCTGCTCAGCCTCACCCCCTCGGCGGTGAGCCTGCACATCAGGACCCTCGAAGACGAACTGCATGTGACACTGTTCGACCGCAGCCGTCGGCAGGTAGCACTGACCGAGGCCGGCCAGTTGGCGGTTGCCCGTGCCGAGGCCATCCTGGCTGCCTATGATGAACTGGCCGACGCCCTGGCCAGCGGGCCGAGCCTGCGCGGTCGCCTGCGCCTGGGGGCGATCCATACGGTACTGGCGCGGCGCTTGCCCAAGGCGCTGGTGTGGCTGAAGGCACACCACCCGCAGTTGCACATCAGCGTGGCGTCCGGCATGTCGGCCGAACTGGCGCGACGCGTGGAAGATGGTGAGCTCGATGCCGCGATCACCACCGAACCGGTCAGCCCCTACCCGCAGAGCCTGGAATTCACCACGTTGTTCGAAGACCGCTTCTGGGCCGTCGCCAGCCCCGAGCTGGCCGGGCGCAGTGTGGCGCAGTTGCTGGCCAGCCAGCCGTTCCTGCGTTTCGACAAGCGGGCCTGGGCCGGGCGACAGATCGAACAGGAACTGCGCCGCCAGCACCTGCAAGTGAGCGAACAGATGGAACTCGACAGCCAGGAAGCCCTGGCACGCATGGCCGTGATGGGCCTGGGCGTGGCCATCATTCCCATGGCTGACGAAGACCTTGCCCGCTTGCCACCGGCCACCTGTTTGCCGTTTGGCGAACCGCAACTGATCCGGCGCGTGGTGTTGCTGGAGCATGAGAAAAGCCAGCGGCGGCACTTGAGTGCGGCGCTGAAAACCGCGCTTGATGCTTGAGATTACGGTCAACGCTCCTGCGTAAGCCTGTTCCGGCGAACATGCATTTTTTCTCAACAGTCAATGAAGAAAACAACGTTTTTACAGATCGGTTGCACGCCGTAGTCTGTGCCCGTACCCGTCCACGGAACGCTGACCATGCTCCACTTGCTGCTGACCACCCTGCTGCCGATCATCCTGCTGATTGCCCTGGGCTCCCTCCTGCGCTTGCGCGGCTTCCTCGCCGATAGCTTCTGGCCTGGCGCCGAACGCCTGAGTTACTACGTGCTGCTGCCATCGTTGTTTCTGCACGGCCTGGCCAGCGCCAACCTCGACGGCGTGCCGGTGCTGGGCATGGCCGGCGTGCTGATGCTCTCGACCATCGCCGGGGCGGTTCTGCTGGTGCTGTACCAGGGCGCAGTCAACCACGATGGCGTCGATTTCACCTCGGTGTTCCAGGGCGGCATCCGCTTCAACAACTACATCGGCGCCACCCTGGCAGCGGGCCTCTACGGCAGCGCTGGTATCGCCCTGGCTGCAGTAGCCAACGCCGCCATAGTGCCCTTGGTCAACCTGCTTTGCGTGCTGGTGTTCGCCCGTTTCAGTACCCGCCATAGCTCGCCTGCCACGGTGCTAAGGGCGATCTTCGCCAACCCCTTGATCATCGGCTGCGCTGGCGGCTTGCTGCTGCGCGCCAGCGGGCTGGGCTTGCCGGCCGGAGTCGAACCTACGGTCAAGGCCCTGGGCCAGGCCGCCCTGCCGCTGGGCCTGCTGTGCGTCGGCGCCGCCCTGGGCGGCACCAGCCTCGGCCGGCAAGTGCGCCCACTGATGGCCGCATCGGCGTTCAAGTTCCTGGTCATGCCACTGACCACCTGGGGCCTGTGCCGGCTGCTGGGCCTGGGTGGCCAGGCGGCGACGGTGGCGGTGCTGTTCCAGGCGCTGCCCACGGCTTCCTCGTCCTATGTGATGGCCCGGCAGATGGGCGGTAACGCACCGCTGATGGCAGCCATCATCGCCTTGCAGACCGTGGCGGCCGCCGCGACCTTGCCTTTGGTACTCATGCTGACGCTTGACTAGACTGTGAACCAGCCCACAGATCGGAAGCGTGCCCATGCGCCTTGCTTGGATGGTGGTCGGCCTGGCCTCGGCGTTGCTCGCAGGCCCCTTGCAGGCGGCCGATGCGGCCAAGGCCGCCGTCGCCGAGGACAAGGCCGAAGTACTCGAGGAAAAAGTGCTGGAGGAAGCGCCACCCCCCGGGAAGGCCGAAATCCTCACCCCCGGTGAGGCGCAGGCCGTGGACCCGGCCGGCCAGGCACCGCTGGATGACAGCCTCACCTGCCTGGCCCGCACCGTCTACTGGGAAGCCAAGGGTGCCGACGCCGAAGACATGGCCGCCGTGGCCAGCGTGGTGCTCAATCGCCTGGGCAGAGAGGGTTTCCCGGACAGCATCTGCGGCGTGGTCAAGCAAGGCGTGGAGAGCAAGGCCTGCCAGTTTTCCTGGTGGTGCGACGGGCGTCCCGACCAGGTCGAGGAGCCGCAGCGCTACGGCATTGCAAAGGAGATCGCACGCAAAGCGCTCAACCAGCAACTGAAAGATACCACCGGTGGCGCGCTGTACTTTCATGATCGCAACGTGCACCCGGACTGGGCCAAGGCCTATCGCAGGACGGCCCAGACCCGGCATTTTCTCTTCTACAAGCCAAACCAGGCGCTGGCGCGCTGACCCCGCCCAGGCCAGCCATGGCAATACGGCGCCAGATCGCACTTTTTCGGCGCTGGCCGGTCTACTTCCTCTTTTGCCGCCAGCAACGATTGCCGGCGTTTTCATTGCTTTGCACGATCCCGGGCCAAAAGCCCCGGGCTTGTGTAGGATGAGCAGCGCAAACCACGACGCTGCCAGTCATAGGGAGATCCACATGCGCGTCCTGTCATCCGTTGCCGCCTTGTCGCTGGCCCTGGTCGTCTCGACCGGGGCACTGGCTGCCACCGGCGAAGAGGCGCAACTGATCGATTCGATCAATGCCTACCGCAGCAAGGCCCAGCCCTGTGGTGGTGAAGCGTCGCTGGAGCTGCCGCCGCTCAACAGCGACACCCGCCTGGCGTTGTCGCCAGAAGGTACCCGCGACCTGCAGCAGGCCATGACCCGCGCCGCCTATCCCATGGTCAACGTGCAAGCCATCAGCCTGTCGGGGCCGCGCGATGCGCGCGCCGCCATGCACGCCATCGAGGAGAGCTTCTGCCAGGTGGTGCTCGACCCGCAGTTTGTCGATATCGGCGTCAGCCAGGAAGGCCGCGAATGGCGTATCGTGCTGGCGCGGCCGCTGCTCAGCGGCCGCCTGGGCGACTGGCAGGCCGAAGGGCAGAAAGTGCTGCAGGAAATCAACGCCGCGCGCAAGGTACCGCGCCAGTGCGGTGGCCAGCCGTTTGCCGCCGCCCCGGCGCTGAGCTGGAGCGGGGTACTGGCCGGCGTCGCCGCCAACCACACCCGGGCCATGGCCAACCAGAACTTCTTCGACCACATCGACAAGGATGGCCGTACCCCCGGTGACCGGGCCGAACTGGCCGGCTACCTGTACCGGCAGATTGGCGAGAACATCGCCGCAGGGCGTGATACCGCGCACAAGGTGGTCGATGGCTGGCTGGACAGCCCGGGGCATTGCGCCACGCTGATGAACCCGGAGTTCCGCGAACTGGGGGCTGCCTATGCGGTGGACCCGAAAAGCGATGCAGGCATCTACTGGACGGGAGTGTTCGGGGCTCCGCAATGAGGCAGGCGGAGATAGCCTGGTTTCAGCCGTTCGGCATGAGGGGCTCAGGTCACATCGTTGTGGCCCTCCATGGTCGCGAATACCGCAGAGCCAGTGCCATTTTCCGCGTCGCCTGCTTCGCGGAGAAATCTGCTCCTAAAGGGCAACTGCACGCAATTCAAGGGCGCTACAACCGAACCGCCGGCGTACGCACTTGCCCAGGTAACTGGCGTCGCCCAGGCCCACTTCGTCGGCAATCTGCGCCAGGCTATGGCTGGAATTGAGCAAGCGCCAGCGCGCCTGCTGCAAGCGCATTTCCAGCCACCAGGCCTTGGCGCTCATGCCATGGCTGGCATGAAACTGCCGGTCCAGCTGGCGGCGGCTGATGCCCAACTCCGCTGCCAGGCGCTCCACCGTCCACGGCGTACCCAAGTGGTGACGCATCAGCGCTTGTGCCCGCTGCACCTGCCGCCCCTGCCCTGGCCCCAGCTCCAGCGAGCGCAAGGCATGGCGACTGTCACGCGGGTCATCCACCAGCATGTCGGCCAGGCCCTTGAGCGCCCGGGTGCGCCCACAGGCGCCGGACAACAGCGCGACGGCCAGGTCGATGGCAGCGGTACCACCAGCGCAGGTGATGCGGCTGCCGTCAATGCAATACAGCTGCTCAGGCAGCACCTGCAACTGCGGAAAGGCTGCACGAAACTCGGCTTCATGGCGCCAGTGCACGACCACCTTGTGCCCCTCCAGCAAGCCGCATGCAGCCAGCAGGAAGGCGCCATTGTCCACCCCCACCAGCTTGACGCCGGCTTTGCCCGCTTGCCTGAGCAGCGTCTTGTAGCAAGGCGCCAATGCGGCAGTGACCAGGGCGTTGCGCCCACCGAATACCACCAGATAATCGAAGCTGCCCAGGTCAAGCTGGCTGAGCAGGGCCTCGACCTGTACCACCGCACCACTGCTCGAGCGTACCGGGTCAGGGCTGAGCCCTGCCACGGTCCAGCTGCAATAACGCTGCTGGCTGTAATCCTCGTCATCGGCGCTGAAGCGCAATTTGTCGAGAAAGGCGCCGAACGGCAGCAAGGCGAAATCCGGTAACGGCAAGATCAGCAAGCGGATGTCGGGTGACATGGCATAGCGTCCAGAAACAACCATGGAATGTCCAGATCATACCCTGCCGGGACGTGGTCCAGGCCATAGACTGTGCCCTTCTTCTCGACGAGGCTCATCCCGCCATGGCACTCGACACCTGGCTGATCTACCTGCTGGCCAGTATCGGCCTGTCGCTCACCCCAGGCCCCAACAGCCTGCTGGCCCTGAGCCACGGCGCCTTGTACGGCGCGCGGCGGACGTTGTTCACCATCATCGGCGGGGTGTTCGGCTTCAGCGCCCTGATCGCCTTGGCCATGTTCGGCCTCAGCGCGTTGCTGCAGGCCTCGGCCTCGTTACTGAACGTGCTCAAGTGGGTGGGGGGTGCCTACCTGATCTGGTTGGGAATCCAGCTGTGGCGCAGCCCGGGCCTGCACCTTGAGTTGACCGGGCAAAGCGCCCGGCTGGGCAATGCCAGCCTGTTCCGCCAGGGCCTGCTGTCGGCCATGGCCAACCCCAAGGTGCTGTTGTTCTATGGTGCGTTCCTGCCGCAATTCATCGACCCGCAGCGTGGGCTGCTCTCGCAGTTCGTGGTCATGGCGGCGACCTTTGCCAGTGTCGAGTTTCTGGTCGAATACCTGTTGGCCCGCCTGGCGTTTCGCATCCGCCCCTGGCTGGCCAAGGGCGGCAAAGGCTTCAATCGCTGCTGTGGCAGCCTGTTCGCCCTGATCGGCGTGGCGTTGCCGCTTGGGCGATGAGCCAGGCAGCTTGCGCAATTGCGCGCGTCGTCCTTCAGTTGCGACGGGCCTTGGCCAGGTAGATGACCAAGGCTACACCCGGCAACCCGGCCCCCACCCACGCCACGCCCTGCCAGCCGAACTGGCTGAACACTGCGCTGGCGACCGCCGAGCCCAGCGCCCCGCCGAGGAAGATGCTGGTCATGTACACCGCGTTGAGCCGCCCGCGGCTGGCCGGGTCCAGCGCGTACACCTCGCGCTGGCCGATCACCATGTTCATCTGCACGGCGAAATCCAGCAGCACCCCGGTAAGGCCCAGACCAATCACGCTGTAGCCCGGCGCTGTCAGCCCCAGTAGCAGGGCCGCCGGGGCCAGCAGCAGCGCCAGCAGCGAGCCAGCCCGGGCATGCCCGGCATCGGCGAGGCGACCGGCCAGCGGGGCGGCAACGGCACCCACCGCGCCCACCAGGGCGAATATCGCGATCTGGCTCTGTGACAAGCCATGCTCACCGGCCAGGGCCATCGGCACCGCGGTCCAGTACAGGCTGAACGCCGCGAACATCAACGCCTGGTAAAGCGAGCGCTGGCGCAGCAAGGGGTAGCGGCGCAGCAGCGTCAGCAGCGACAGCATCAAGCCGGCATAGCTGGCCTTGTGCTCGGGGCGACGCTGCGGCAAGGTCAGCGCCAGCAACAGGATGATCGCCAGCATGACCCCGGCGGCACCGACGAACACCGCGCGCCAGCCAAAGTGGTCGGCCACCACGCTCGACAGCGGCCGCGCCAGCAGGATGCCCAGCAACAGGCCGCCCATGATGTTGCCGACCACGCGTCCGCGCTGCTGCTCCGGCGCCAGGTGCGCCGCCAGCGGAATGAGCATCTGCACCGCTACCGAACTGAAACCGATCAGCAGCGCATAGCCGAGGAATAGCTGGCCCTGGCCACTGCGGCTGGTACCCGCCAGCAGCAGGCTGACCCCGGCCAGCACCGCCGTGGCCACCATCAGCCGGCGGTTTTCCAGCAGGTCGGCCAGCGGCACCAGCAGCAACAGGCCCAAGGCGTAGCCTAGCTGGGTGAGCGAGACGATCAGGCTGGCATGTTCGGTGGACAGCCCAAGGTCCGGGGCGATCAGCCCGACGATGGGCTGGGCATAGTAGATGTTGGCGACAATCGCGCCGCAGCAGAACGCCAGCAGTGCGACCAGGGCCCGGCTCAGGCCGGTGGCTGCCGGCTGGGCGGCAGCAAGGGAGGGGTTCATGCGAGGTTCCTCGGCAACGGATGGAATATGCCAGCCACCTTACCCAGCGACGCTGACGCCGGGAATCCGGTGCTGGCGCAACGCGCTTTTGCGCGCTGCGCAACGCTAGCCACGCGGTGTCAGCAAGCCGTCGCAAAAGTGCATGAACGCATTCACCCGCCGTGAGCCACGATGGTTGGGCAGGTACAGGGCATTGATACTGCTGTTGGCCGCCCCGGGGCTGGCTTGCCAGTCAGCGAACACCCGCTGCAGGCGCCCCGCTGCGACATCCTCGTGTACCAGCCAATCGGCCAGCAGCGCAATGCCGCTGCCGGCCAACGCGGTTTCGCGCAACAGGTCGGCGTTGGCACTGCGCAACGGCCCGCTCACATCCAGCTCCAGGCTTTCCTGTGCCCGGGCCAGACGCCAGGGGCGGCCTTTCTGCCCGTAGCGAAAGCGCAGGCAGGCGTGCTCCAGCAACTGCCGTGGATGCTCCAGTGCGTCACGCCCGGCCAGGTAAGCCGGGCTGGCCACCAGCCACCGCTCGAAGCGCCCCAACTGGCGACACACCAGCTCGTCGTTGGGTGAAGGGTCACCCAGGCGGATCGACAGGTCGTAGCGGCCGTCGAGCAGGTCATCCAGGCGGTCGCTGAGGTCGATATCCAGTTCCAGTGCCGGGTGCTGCGCCAGGAACGACCCGAGGTGCGGGGCGATGACCCGCCTGCCGAATTCCACCGGCAAGCACAGGCGCAGCACGCCGACAGGCTCCTCGCCGCGGTCGGCGACGCTGGCATCGGCCTCGTCCAGCGCTTCGAAAATACCCCGGGCGCGCTCGTAATAGCGTGCGCCGGCCTCGGTCAGGCTGACCTGGCGCGTCGAGCGATTGAGCAAGGTGGCGCCCAACGCGGTTTCCAGGCCATCGACCAGGCGCGTCACCGACGAGGTCGCCAACCCAAGCCTGCGCGCGGCAGCCGAAAAGCCCTGGGCATCGACGGTGGCCACGAACATTTTCATCGCCAGGAGTTTGTCCATTTGCTGCCCGTCTTCCAAATCCCGGAAAGTTCTTACAAACGACCGGGCGGGTCAAGAAGCGCGGCACCTGGAAATCGCGTCCATAGTGGAAGCAGTCCCCTTCGAGCGAGGCATTCCATGACATTGCACAACCTCCTGACCGACCTGCCCCCTTGCGCCGCCACCAGCGCTGAACGTGTCGATGAGCTGCTCAGCCGCCCGGGCGTACGCGTGGAACGCATCGTCTCCACTGGCCAGGCCAGCCCGCCCGGGTTCTGGTACGACCAGGCCGAAGGCGAATGGGTGGTCTTGCTCAGCGGTGCCGCGGGCCTGCGCTTCGAGCATGAACAGCACACCCGCCTGCTGGCAGCGGGCGATTGCCTGGACATCCCGCCACATTACCGCCATCGCGTGGAATGGACTGCCCCCGGCACAGCGACGATCTGGCTTGCGGTTTTCTACAGCAGTGGCAGTCCGTGGCCGGCGTAACCAGACGACTTGCCGATATCTGTCCCGCATGAACAGCTTTTTTCTCGTCATTTTCGCCACCTTATCCATACTTTTAGCAGCACCCAGGCCAGTTCAACCCTGCGACAATCAGTCTCATAAAATTATGTACCAACTTGTTAATTAGCAAGCTAAGCGTTTAAACTGCGCGTATTCCACCTGCTGAGATCCCTGGCATGAAAGCAATACCGCGCGCTTCCGGCGCCACACACATCATCCTGGTCGGCCTGGGCGTGATCATCGCCCTGCTTGGCCTCCTCCTGGCGGCGGGCGGCGTCAAGCTGGCCGGCCTGGGCGGTTCCTGGTACTTCCTGATCGGCGGCCTGGCCATGGCCATCGCTGGTGTTCTCATCGCACGTCGCAAGCCGGCGGGCGCCTGGCTGTACGCGGCGTTCCTGCTGGGTACCGCGATCTGGGCACTGGTCGACGTTGGCCTGGTGTTCTGGCCGCTGTTCTCGCGCCTGTTCATGTTCGGCGCCATCGGCCTGGTGGTGGCGCTGGTCTACCCGCTGCTGGCGCGTGCCAGCGGCGCCAGCAGCGGCCGTGGTGCCTATGGCGTGGCCGCGGTCATGGCCGTGGCGCTGGTCGTCGCCGTCGGCAACATGTTCGTTGCCCACCCCACTGTCGCTCCTGCCGGCAAAGGCCCAGGCATGACCCCGGTCGAAGCCGGCAAGCAGCAGAAGGACTGGGCGCACTACGGCAATACCGAAGGCGGCAGCCGCTTCGCCGCGCTGGACCAGATCAATCGCGACAACGTCAGCAAGCTCCAGGTGGCCTGGACCTACCACACCGGTGACGTGGCCGTCAGCGACGGCAACGGTGCGGAGGACCAGCTGACCCCGCTGCAGGTGGGCAACAAGGTGTTCATCTGCACTCCGCACAACAACCTGATCGCGCTCGACGCCGACTCCGGCAAGGAACTGTGGAAGAACCCGATCAACGCCCAGTCCAAGGTGTGGCAGCGCTGCCGTGGCATGGCCTATTTCGATGCCAGCGCGCCAATTGCCCAGCCAACCCAGCCGAACAGCACGCCGGTCACCGTCGGTAGCGTGCCGGCCGGTGCCAACTGCCAGCGTCGCCTGCTGACCAACACCATCGATGGCCGCCTGATCGCCGTCGACGCCGACACCGGCGAGTTCTGCCAGGGCTTCGGCAACAACGGCCAGGTCAACCTGCTGGCCGGCCTGGGCAACGTACCGGACTCCTACTACCAGCTGTCCTCTGCCCCGCTGATGGCCGGCACCACGGTGGTGGTCGGCGGGCGTATCGCCGATAACGTGCAGACCGACATGCCTGGCGGCGTGATCCGTGGTTTCGACGTGTTCAGCGGTGAAATGCGCTGGGCCTTCGACCCGGGCAACCCGCAAGACCGGCAGGCGCCACAGGGCGACAAGACCTACGTGCGCAGCACCCCGAACAGCTGGGCACCGATGTCCTACGACCCGGCGATGAACACCGTATTCCTGCCGATGGGCTCGTCGTCCACCGATATCTACGGCGTCGAACGCACCCGGCTGGACCACACCTACGGCGCTTCGGTGCTGGCCCTGGACGCCACCACCGGCAACCAGAAGTGGGTGTTCCAGACCGTGCACAACGACCTGTGGGACTTCGACCTGCCGATGCAGCCGAGCCTGATCGACTTCACCAGGGACGACGGCCAGTCGGTACCGGCGGTGGTGATCGGCACCAAGGCCGGGCAGATCTACGTGCTCGACCGCGCCACCGGCAAGCCGCTGACCCAGGTCGACGAAGTGCCGGTCAAGCCCGGCAACATTCCCAACGAACCCTATTCCCCGACCCAGCCGAAGTCGGTGGGCATGCCGCAGATCGGCGCACAGACCCTGACCGAGTCCGACATGTGGGGCGCCACACCGTACGACCAGCTGCTGTGCCGTATCGACTTCAAGAAGATGCGTTATGACGGCCTGTACACCGCACCAGGCACCGACCTGGCGCTGAGCTTCCCGGGCTCGCTGGGCGGCATGAACTGGGGCAGCATTTCCACCGACCCGGTGCATGGTTTCATCTTCGTCAATGACATGCGCCTGGGCCTGTGGATCCAGATGATTCCGTCGCAGAACAAGGGCGGTGCGGCCTCCGGCGGTGAGGCCCTGAACACCGGCATGGGCGCCGTACCGCTCAAGGGCACCCCGTATGCGGTAAACAAGAACCGCTTCCTCTCGGTAGCCGGTATTCCGTGCCAGGCGCCACCATTCGGCACCCTGACCGCCATCGACATGAAAACCCGCCAGGTGGCCTGGCAGGTGCCGGTCGGTACTGTCGAAGACACCGGCCCGCTCGGCATCCGCATGCACCTGCCGATCAAGATCGGCCTGCCAACCCTCGGCGGCACCCTGTCGACCCAAGGTGGCCTGGTGTTCATCGCCGGCACCCAGGACTTCTACCTGCGTGCCTATGACAGCAGCAACGGCAACGAGATCTGGAAGGCCGGCCTGCCCGTGGGCAGCCAGGGCGGCCCGATGACCTATGTCTCGCCGAAAACCGGCAAGCAATACGTGGTGGTCACCGCTGGCGGCGCGCGCCAATCGACTGACCGTGGCGACTACGTGATGGCTTACGCACTGCCGTAACATGCGTCGCCTGCTTCGCGGGCACGCCCGCTCCCACAGGGCCACCAGTGGCCTTCGTGGGACGCGGGCTCGCTTGCGAATTCCCCCGCAACACACACCGAGATTCAGCAATGCCCCGCGTAACCCGCATCACCCCCACCCTGCTGCTGGCCCTGGCCAGCACCACCGCCCTGGCCGACGCCGACCTGACTACCCGCAGCACGCTTACGGGCGACTGGGGCGGCCTGCGCAATCAGCTGGAAGCAGACGGCGTCAAGTTCACAGGCGACTACAGTGGCGAAACCGCCTACAACGCCCATGGCGGCCTGCACCGCTCGGCACGCTATTCGCAAAACCTGAAACTGGGCGTGCAGTTCGACCTGTCGAAGCTGTATGGCCTGGACAACGGCGGAAAAGTCCAGTTGACCGTCAACGACCGCCGCGGCAACAGCGCCTCGGAAGACCTGGTGGGCAACCGCCTGCCGATCCAGGAAAACTACGGTGGCCTCTACACCCGGCTGACCGAACTGAGTTACGAGCGTACCCTGTTCACCCCGGCGCTGAACGTCAAGCTCGGCTACATGGCCATGGGCAACGACCTCGGTGGCCTGGACAGCGGCATCCTGTGCAACTTCATGAATGCCGGTTTCTGCGGCCACCCGCTGAACATGTCCGGCGGCAGTGGCTGGACCAACTACCCCAATGCGCATTTGGGCGTACGGGTGAAATACGACCTGTCGCCAGCCTGGCAATTGCGCGTGGCAGCATTCAATGTCGACCCCGAGAGCAACGGCAACGCCAGCCGGGCCTGGCACCTGGGGCCCAAACACACCACTGGCACCGTGGTACCGGTCGAGCTGGTATACAGGCTGCAGGACGAGCTGCCTGGCGAGTACAAGCTGGGCTACTACTACGACAGCTCCGATGTGCAGCGCATCGGCAGCGATGAACAGGTGTCGGGCCGTGGCGGCCACTACCTGCTGGTCGACCAGGCGCTGTGGAATGACCAACGCTCGCCGGGCCGCAGCTTGCATGCCTTCGGCCAGTACTCGGCATCGAGCAAGGCCGCCTCGCCGTTCACCCGCTGGTATGGTGCCGGCGTGGTGCTGTACCAGCCGTTCGAGGGGCGCCCGAAGGATACCGTGGCGCTGGGTTATGGCCGCGCCGTGCCCAACCCGCGTAGCCGCGACGTACTGGAGGATGCCGCCTACAACGCCGGCCAGCCGTTCCCCGATATCGACAGCGCCGAGCAGCTGATCGAGCTGAGCTATGGCTACCAGGCCACGCCGTGGCTGAACCTGCGCCCGGACCTGCAGTACATCATCGAGCCAGGGGCATTCTCCGGGAAAGCCATCGACAACGCGCTGGTGCTTGGCCTGCAGGTCAAGGCCACCTTCTGAGGCGTATGGGCCGCTGTGCGGCCCTTTCGCGGCCTGCCCGCTCAGTGCTGCCTGAGGTAATCCACCAGCCTCGACAGCATGGCATCACAGCCCTGCAGCTGTTCGACACTGACAAACTCGTCCGGCTTATGCCCCTGCTCCATGCTTCCGGGGCCGCACACCACGGTCGGGATGCCCGCCTGGTCGAACAAACCGCCTTCGGTGCCAAACGCCACCGTACCGAACGCCTCCGACCCGCTCAGCAACGCCACCAACTGTGCGGCCTCACTGTCTGCCGGGGTCGCCAACCCCGGGTAGGCACTCAACGGTTGCAGGCGTATGGCGCTGGCCGCATTGACCTTGCGCATGCGTGGTAGCAGCTCGGCCTCGGCATAGGTCTGCAACTGGTCGGCCACTGCCTGCGCGGCAAAGCCTGGCAATGCGCGTACTTCGAAATCGAACTCGCACTCTGCCGGCACGATGTTCAGCGCCCTGCCCCCCTTGATTACACCAGTCTGCACCGTGGAGAACGGTGGATCGAAGCGTGCGTCGTGATGTTCCGGCAAGGCCAGGGCCTCACCGATATCCCCGAGCTTGCCGATCAGCTTCGCCGCAAATTCGATGGCATTCACCCCGTACGGCGCATAGGCCGAGTGACAAGCCGCACCTTGCACCTGGCAGCGCATCGCCAGCTTGCCCTTGTGCCCGAGTACCGGCTTGAGTTCGGTGGGTTCGCCAATCAGGCACAGCCGAGGCTTGTGCGCGCGCTGCTCAAGGGCGGCCAGCATCGAGCGCACGCCCAGGCAGCCGACTTCCTCGTCATAGGAAAACGCCAGGTGCACCGGCAGGCGCAACGGCTGCGCAAGCAACGCAGGCACAGCCGCCAGGACCGAGGCGATGAAGCCCTTCATGTCGGCGGTGCCGCGGCCATACAGGCGGCCATCGCGCTCGCTCAGGGCAAACGGCTCGACGCTCCAGGCCTGGCCGTCTACCGGCACCACATCGGTATGCCCGGACAACACTATGCCGCCAACGTCGCTGGGCCCGATGGTGGCGAACAGGTTGGCCTTGGTGCCCTCCGGGTTATGGAACAGTTCGCTTTCCACGCCCAGCCCGGCCAGGTAATCGCGGATGAAACCGATCAGCGCCAGGTTGGAATCGCGGCTGACCGTGGCAAAGCCGATCAAGCGGGCCAGCAGCGCGCGGCTGGCACCTTCACTCATCGCCCGGTACCCCGTAGCTTGGCGCCGCAGTCGGGTTCAGCGCACGGGTGACATAGTCCTGCATCTGCGGCCGG
Organism: Pseudomonas sp. Marseille-Q3773; assembly: GCF_916618955.1. Taxonomy (NCBI): domain Bacteria; kingdom Pseudomonadati; phylum Pseudomonadota; class Gammaproteobacteria; order Pseudomonadales; family Pseudomonadaceae; genus Pseudomonas; species Pseudomonas sp. Marseille-Q3773. The sequence continues at coordinate 1,271,986 of NZ_OU745390.1, read as the reverse complement.
TACGCCTGCCACAGGCCATCGAGCACACCGATCGGGTCGGCGTCAGCCCAGTCCACCCGCAGGTCCACCAGCGGCCAGGTCAGTTCGCCAGCAATCTTCAACGCCGCCGAATGCACCGGCCCGGCCTCGCCACCAGCGGCCATCGCCGCCTGCATGGCCGCCAGCAAGCGATCGGCCAGGTGCCCCGCAGCCTGTTCGAAAGCCTGCACCATCGCCTCGATCACCCGGGGCGAGGCCAGTAGGTTGCCGGCTGCCGCGCATTGCTCACCGGCCACGGCATGGTGCGTGCCCAATGCCTCCTTGCCGGTGAACAGCGCGACCTGGCCATGGCTGTCGATCACCGTGACCTGGCGGTATTCGCTCCAGCCATTGGCGCTCAGCACCCTGTCCAGCGCTGCGGCGGGCGGCAACTGGCCCTGTTCCAGGACATCGAGAATTTGCGGCCCGAGCGCCGGTAAGGTGATGTTCTGGGTGGCCACCGCGCCGACGCCGGCCCGCACCCACGGGCAGCGGGCGCCCACCGCGATGCTCGACGAGCTGATGGCGATACCGAGCTGCCCGGTTTCCTGACAGCGGCCGATGATGGAAAAAGTCATGTCATGGTTCCTGTTGTGCTGTGCGATACAGGGCATTCTGGGTGGACCTTCCGGGAGGCGAAACCACCTTTTTCCGAGGCCTTGCAGAGGAAAAAACTAAGGCCGGGCCAGGCCCCGCCGAATCCGCGCAAATGCTGCTGCACTCAGCCCTGCAAGCCACAGGAACCGGGGCCTTCGCCGTTTTATCGGCAAGCCCAAGCTAAATACTATTTTCGCCGTTTCCACGGCATCCCTAGTCTGGCCCCAGGTAACGGCGGTCCTCCAAACCGACCTGACAAAAACCGCCTGAACAAGGGCTCGGACATGACACTGAACAATCTCGAAATCGATACCCTCGTGGTCGGCGCCGGCCAGGCCGGCGTGGCCATGAGCGAACACCTGAGCAAGCTTGGCGTGCCACACCTGGTGCTGGAGCGCAAGCGTATCGCCGAGGCCTGGCGCAGCGGCCGCTGGGACTCGCTGGTGGCCAACGGCCCGGCCTGGCACGACCGCTTCCCGGGGCTGGAATTCGACCTCGACGCCGATGCCTTTGCCGGCAAGGACCAGGTGGCCGACTACTTCGAGCAATACGTACGCAAGTACAACCTGCCAGTACGCACCGGCATCGAAGTGAACAAGGTCGTGCGCAACAGCGACCGCCCCGGCTTCACCATCGAAACCAATGAAGGCGTGATCCGCGCCAACCGCGTCGTCGCTGCCACCGGCCCGTTCCAGAAACCGGTGATTCCGGCCATTGCGCCGCAAGACAGCAACCTGCACCAGATCCATTCGGCGGCCTACTACAACCCCGAACAACTGCCTGCAGGGGCTGTACTGGTAGTGGGCGCCGGCTCCTCGGGAGTACAGATCGCCGAGGAACTGATGCGTGCCGGGCGCCAGGTATACCTGTCGGTCGGTGCCCACGACCGCCCGCCACGCGCCTACCGCAACCGTGACTTCTGCTGGTGGCTGGGGGTGCTGGGTGAGTGGGATGCGGAAGTCGCCAAGCCCGGCCGCGAGCACGTGACCATTGCTGTCAGCGGTGCCCGTGGCGGCCACACCGTGGACTTCCGCGCCCTCGCCCACCAGGGCATGACCCTGGTCGGCCTGACCCAGTCGTTCGAAAACGGTGTGGCACGCTTCCAGGACAACCTGGTCGAGAACATCAACCGTGGCGACGAGAACTACCTGGCCCTGCTGGATGCCGCCGATGCCTACATCCAGCGCAACGGCCTTGACCTGCCGGAAGAGCCCGAAGCCCGTGAACGCCTGGCCGACCCGGAATGCATGCGCAACCCGCTGCTGCAACTGGACCTGGCCGAGGCCGGTGTCACCAGCATCATCTGGGCCACCGGCTACAGCGTGGATTTCAGCTGGCTGCAGGTCGACACCTTCGACGCCAATGGCAAGCCCCAGCACCAGCGCGGCGTGGCCCGCGAGCCGGGCATCTACTTCCTTGGCCTGCCGTGGCTGTCGCGGCGTGGCTCATCGTTCATCTGGGGCGTGTGGCACGACGCCAAGCACGTCGCCGGCCACATCGCCACGCAACGCACCTACAGCGCCTACCGCGACCGCCAGCAACGCGCCGCGGATGCGCAGCAACCAACCCGGATCAGCAACGTCAGCACCCTCGGAGCCCACTGATGCCTACCCATACTCGCATCCGCATGTTCAACACCAAGGCCACCTACCCCAACCAGACCCTGGACAACGACTTGTGCCAGGCAGTACGTGCCGGTAATACCATCTATGTGCGCGGCCAGGTCGGCACCGATTTCGAAGGCAACCTGGTGGGCCTGGGCGACCCGCGGGCGCAGGCCGAGCAGGCGATGAAAAACGTCAAGCAACTGCTCGAAGAGGCCGGCTCGGACCTGTCGCACATCGTCAAGACCACCACCTACATCACCGACCCGCGCTTCCGCGAGCCGGTGTACAAGGAAGTGGGTAAATGGTTGAAGGGCGTATTCCCGATTTCCACCGGGCTGGTGGTCGCCGGGTTGGCCCAGGCCGAGTGGCTGATGGAGATCGACGTGATCGCCGTGGTGCCCGACACCGTCTGACCGGTTTTACGCGGTCGATTGCAAGAGCGGCCTTGCGCAGCCTATCGCGACGCAAGGCCGCTCCTGCACGGCTTGCACTTGCCCCGATCAGGCGATCGCGGCGTCCACCAACACCTGCGCTTCCTGCACCAGGCGCTGCAGGTGTGCCTCGTCGATGAAGCTTTCGGCGTAAATCTTGTAGATGTCCTCGGTGCCCGACGGCCGCGCGGCAAACCAGCCGTTGGCGGTCATCACCTTCAGCCCGCCGATCGCCTGGCCATTGCCTGGCGCGTGGCTGAGGATCTGCACGATCGGCTCCCCGGCCAGTTCGGTCGACTTCACCTGCTCCGGCGCCAGCTTGCTAAGCAGCGCCTTCTGCCGGGCATCGGCCTTGGCTTCGACCCGCGTGGCGAATGGCTTGCCCAGCGCCGCTGTGAGGTCGGCGTAGGCCTGGCTCGGGTTGCGCCCGGTACGGGCAGTCATCTCGGCGGCCAGCAAGGCCGGGATCAGGCCGTCCTTGTCGGTGGCCCAGACCGAGCCATCGCGGCGCAGGAACGAAGCCCCTGCGCTCTCCTCGCCACCAAAGCCGAGCGAACCGTCGAACAGCCCTTGGGCAAAGAACTTGAAGCCCACCGGCACTTCGTACAGCTCACGGCCCAGGCGTTGGGTAACCCGATCGATCAGGCCACTGGACACCACCGTCTTGCCCACTGCGGCATCACTGCGCCATTGCGGGCGGTGGCGGTACAGGTAGTCGATGGCCACGGCCAGGTAGTTGTTCGGCTGCAGCAGGCCATCCGGTGTGACGATGCCGTGGCGGTCATGGTCAGGGGCGCAGGCGAATGCCACGTCGAAGCGCTCACGCAGGCCGATCAGGCCTTGCATGGCGTACGGTGAGGACGGGTCCATGCGGATCTGGCCGTCCCAGTCGACGCTCATGAAGCGGAAGGTCGGGTCGACCTCGGTATTCACCACTTCCAGGTCCAGTTGGTAGCGCTCGGCAATCGCCGACCAGTAACGAACCCCAGCCCCGCCCAGCGGGTCGACGCCCAGGCGCAGCCTGGCGCCACGAATGACGTCGAAGTCGATGACGTTTTCCAGGTCGGCCACGTAGCTGCTGACGTAATCGTGACGCTGTGTGGTAGCGGCCTGCAGCGCCTGGGCATGCGCCATGCGCTTGACCCCCGCCAGGTTCGCCGCCAGCAGTTCGTTGGCCTTGGCCTCGATCCACTTGGTCACGTCGCTGTCGGCCGGGCCGCCATTGGGTGGGTTGTACTTGAAGCCACCGCTTTGTGGCGGGTTGTGCGACGGAGTGATGACGATACCGTCGGCCAGGCCCTGCACGCGGCCACGGTTATGACAAAGGATGGCGTGGGACACGGCCGGGGTAGGCGTGTATTCATCGTCCTTGGACAGCATCACCTGCACGCCGTTGGCCGCCAGCACTTCCAGGGCGCTGGCGGTGGCCGGTGCCGACAGGGCGTGGGTGTCGGCGCCGATGAACAGCGGACCGTCAATCCCCTTCTCTTCCCGATACAGGCAGATGGCCTGGGTGATGGCCAGGACGTGGTATTCGTTGAAGCTCAACTCAAGTGAAGTGCCCCGGTGCCCCGAGGTGCCGAAGGCCACCCGCTGGGCCGCCACGGCCGCATCGGGGCGGCCGGTGTAGTAGGCGGTGAGCAGTCGTGGAATATCGACCAGCACGCTGGTCGGAGCCGGCTTGCCTGCCAAAGGACTGAGCGTCATGCAAAAACCTCGAGTTCAACGGATGTTGGGGATGTTGGGATTGGAGCGTGCAGTGTACTGAGAGTTGCAATGCCGTGCGATGGGCGACCTCAAAGAAACATCAGGCCATGCAGCCCGGGCGCCATGACCGTCTAGAGTAGTAGCCACACCCTTAGCCAGAGAGGCCACATGGCTTTCCACCGCCTGACCCGCACCCATCCGCGCCTGACTGCCGCTACCTTGGTCGGCCTGCTCGGCGCGTGGCTGATTCCTGCAGACGACACCGTTCAGCACATCCTCGCCGGGTGGAACCTGGGTGTCTGGCTGTACCTGCTGCTGGTGTTCTACCTGACCTGGACTGCGACCCCGGCGAAAGTACACAAGGTCGCCCGCGTCGAAGACGAGAACGCCGGCCTGGTGCTGCTGACCGTGTGCATCGCCGCCATTGCCAGCCTCGCCGCCGTCACCCTGCAGTTGGTCTCCAGCCGCGGCCTGCAAGGCACAGCGTTGGCCCTGCACTACCTCTACACGGGCCTGACTGTGGCCGGTTCCTGGCTGTTGATCGGCTGCATTTTCAGCCTGCATTACGCGCGGCTGTTCTACACAGCGCAAAACCATGAACCCGCGCTGCGTTTCGCCGACGGCGAACGCCACCCGGATTATTGGGATTTCCACTACTTCTCGTTCACCATCAGCATGGCGGTGCAAACCTCGGATGTCGGCGTCGCCGGGCGCGGCCTGCGCAAGGTAGTGCTGGCGCATTCAGTGGTGGGGTTCGTTTTCAATACCGCGATCCTGGGGTTTACCATCAATATTGCGGCAGGTTTGCTGGGTTAACCGCACCGTTCGTCCGAAAAAACCCGTCACCTGGCACCGATGCAACGGCGGGCGACCCCAGGCCAATTGCCGCTATCCTGCCGGGAAGACGCTTGCCTGAGCGGCACGCGGAGGCCGGTGGCGCGGCCAAGGATGTGACCGGCATCATGCATTAGTACTTTTGTCGCATTTGCCAGCGAGAATCACCCGTGACAGGTGCTATGGTTACCTTCCCGGCGGCCACAGCATGATGGCCACCCGCTCACCACGTCCAGGCAAGGACAAGGAGGCTGGCATGAACAAGATGACGTTCCCCAACGCCTGCCAGGTGATGCGCTGGCATTTCCACCCGCTGGGCTTCGAAGCCAGCATGGATGCGCCGCGCAGCATGGTCGCGCGGTTGTTCGACCGCGCCACCGGCGAAACCCTGCTGGCCATTGCCGGCATCCCCTGCGCGGCGATCATGGCTGCCGCGGACGTGGAGCGCATCATCGAAGCCGTCGAAGCGGAAATGGATGCCTTCATCCCTGCCATCCCGCTGCGTGATGTGGTCTAACCTACTGCCGCATTTTCCTGACGCATGGCCTGCAACTTGCCCATGAACTGTTCAGCCGGCACTGGCTGACCCAGCAGGTAGCCCTGCAGCGAATCACAGCCCAGGCGGGTCAGGAAGGCCTGCTGCTTGTCGGTTTCTACCCCTTCGGCAACGATACGCAACCCCAGCGCCTGGCCCAGCGCCACGATCGCCGAAACGATGGCCGCATCATCGCTGTCCTGCTCCAGGTCGCGCACGAAACCGCGGTCGATCTTCAGCTCGTTGGCCGGCAGGCGCTTGAGATACATCAGGCTGGAATAGCCGGTACCAAAGTCGTCGATGGACAGATCCACACCCATGTCGGACAGGCGTTGCAGCACTGTCAGGCTGGCATCGGCGTCGTGCATGGCGGTGGTTTCGGTGATTTCCAGGGTCAGGCAATTGGCTGGCAAGCCGCTATGCTGCAACGCCCGGGCCACGCTTTCGACCAGCCCGGCATGGCAGAACTGGATAGCCGACAGGTTCACGGCCATGCGCCAGTCCTGGTACCCCTGATCCAGCCATTGGCGCATCTGTCGGCAGGCCTCGATCAACACCCACTCACCGATAGGAATGATCAGACCGGTCTTTTCCGCCAGGCCAATGAAGCGATCAGGCAGCAGCATGCCCTGCTGCGGATGCTCCCAGCGCAGCAAGGCCTCGGCACCGATCGGCTGGCACGCCTGGGCGTCGAACTTGGGCTGATAATGCAGGCGGAACTGGCGCTGCTCCAGCGCCTGGCGCAGGTCCTGCACAAGTTGCAGTTGCTGGCGGGCATTGCTGTTCATCGACACGTCGAAGAAGCTGTAGCCGTTCTTGCCAGCGCTTTTGACGTGGTACATGGCGGCGTCGGCATTACGCAGCAGCTCGTGCTGGTCCTGGCCATTGCCCGGGTACAGGACGATACCCAGGCTCGCCGACAGTTGCAGGTCATGCTCGGCCACGCGGAACGGCCGTGACACCAGGTTGACCTGCTTCACCGCCACGTCCACGGCATCGTTTGGCTCCTGCAATTCCACCAGCAGCACGAATTCGTCGCCGCCGATGCGCGCCAGCGTATCCTGGCTGTGCAGATGACCGCGCAGGCGGGCCGCCACGGCCTTGAGCAGCAAGTCGCCGATGTGGTGGCCGAAGGCATCATTGACCGGTTTGAAGCCATCCAGGTCGATGAACATCAGGGCAAAGCAGCCGCCCTGCTCCGCCACCTTGGCGATGGCTTGCTCGATACGGTCGGCCAGCAGGGTGCGGTTGGGCAGGTCGGTGAGGGTGTCGTGCAACGCCAGCTGGGTGAGCTCCTGGTTGGCCAGGGTCAGCGACCGGGCCAGTTCGGCAGTGCGTGCCTCCAGGCGGGCATCCAGCACCGAAGTGAGCAAGGCCACGGCCAGCACCGCCAGGGTGGTGATCAGCACCAGGTAGACCAGACCATCGCCCTGCAAGCCCCCGGCCGCCAGCGCGCCGCAGAAGCTGCCCTCGGGAAAATTCGCCGCAGCCATGCCGGTGTAGTGCATGCCGACGATGGCAAAACCCATCACCACCGCCGCAAGGCCGCGGATCTGCCGCACGTAGGGGGTGTGCGCGCGCAGGCGGAAGGCAATCCACAAGGCCGCCGCCGAGGCGCCAACGGCAATCAGCAACGAGGCGCCCAACAGTGTCGGGTCGTAGTCGATGCCTGGCAGCATGCGCAGCGCCGCCATGCCGGTGTAGTGCATGCAGGCGATGCCGGCGCCCATGACCAACGCGCCAAACACCAGCTGCAGCCACGGCAGGCTCGGCTGGCTGACCAGCCACAAGGCAAACCCTGAGGAAATTACCGCGATCAACAGCGAAAAGGCGGTCAGGGCCAGGTCATAGCCCAGGTCGATGGGCAGGCTGAAGGCGAGCATGCCGATGAAGTGCATCGACCATACACCGATACCCATGGCCAGTGCGCCACCCCCCATCCACAGCAACGCAGCGCGGCCCTTCGCCATGGCGATGCGTCCGGTCAGGTCAAGCGCGGTATAGGACGCCAGGATCGCCACGCACAGCGAAATCAACACCAGCGAAGAGGAGTAGCTACCGGTCAGCATTGGAAGTTCCAGGGGGCGGGCCCAGGCCCGAAAAAGCTGACGATTGTACTCAAGCTTAGGCGAAACGCACGGGGTTTTTGTGCCTTGCAGTAGCCAGGCAGGTCAGTCCTGCCCGGCGAATGCCTGCCCGGCGTCCCAGCCGCCGCCCAGCGCGGCAATCAGTTGCACGCTGGCAACCAGTCGCCCTTGCAGCAGGTTCAACACACTGCGCTCGTTGCTCAGCGCGGTGGTCTGCACATTGACCACATCGAGGTAGCCGATCAGCCCCGCGCGGTACTGGTTTTCGGTCAGGCGCAGCGACTCGCGCGCAGCATCCAGCGCTTCCTGGCGTACCACTGCCTCATCGCCATACACCTTCAACTGCACCAGCAAGTTCTCCACTTCCTTGAAGCCATCGAGCACAGTCTGGCGGTACTGCGCCACCGTCTGGTCATACACCGCCACGGTGCGGTCCACTTCGGCGCTGCGCTTGCCGGCGTCGAACAAGGTCAGCGCCAGCTGCGGGCCCACCGACCAGTAGCGGTTGGGCAGTTCGATCCAGTTGTTGAAACTGCTGCTGGAATAGCCGCCACTCATGCTCAGGCTGAGGTCGGGGAAATACGCCGCCCGCGCCACACCGATATTGGCGTTGGCAGCCATCACATTGCGTTCGGCGGCGGCGATGTCCGGGCGCCGTTCGAGCAACTGCGAAGGCAGCGACACCGGTATCTGCGGCAGCGCCGGTATGCGCTTGCTGTCGGCCAGGGCGAATTCGGCCGGCGTCTTGCCCAGCAACACGGCAATGGCATTCTCGAATTGCGCACGCTGCCAGGCCAGGTCGATCAGGTCAGCCTGAGTGGTTTTCAGCTGGGTACGCGCCTGGGCCACCGCATCCGGGCCGGCAACGCCCGCGCGGTACTGGTTCTGGGTCATCCGCAGCGAGCGCTCATAGGCCGCCACGGTGGCTTCCAGCAGGCGCTTCTGCTCGTCGATCACCCGCAGTTGCAGGTAGTTCTGCACCAGTTCCGACTGCTGGCTGAGGCGGATCGAGGCCAGGTCGGCCAGGCTGGCTTCGGCACTGGCCTGGTTGGCATCGAGGGTTTCGCGCAGCTTGCCCCACAGGTCGATTTCCCAGCTGACGCCGAGCTGGGCATTGTAGGTGTTGCGAATGCCGCTGCTGTTGTTGGACAGGCTGGAACTGGAACTGCCGGTGCCCTGGGCCGAGCGGTTCTTGCCGACACTCAGGTCGAGGCTGGGGAACAGCGCTGCGCGGCTGCTGCGAACCAGCGCCTGGGCCTGGCGATACTGGGCTTCGGATTGCGCCACCGTCTGGTTGCTGCGGTTCAGTTCCTCGACCAGCGCATTGAGCCCGGCATCGCCGTAGATTTCCCACCAGGCCCCGCGGGCGATGGCATCGGACGGCGTGGCCTGGGTCCAGCCTGCGGCGTGTTTGAAATGCGCCGTGCCACTCGTCTCAGGGCGATGATAATCCGGGCTCAGGGTGCAGGCACTGAGCAAGGCCACGCACAACCCGGCACCGAGCAGGCGTGAGCCACGCGCACGGGCCAGCACCTGCAGGGTTCGGTGAAGCGGGGTCTGGGCAAAATTCATAGCGGGGTATCCAGGGCGGCGTCGGTGCGCACGCCGCGCCAACGGTTGAAACGGTGACGCAGGCGGTCCAGGTACAGGTACACCACCGGCGTCGTGTAAAGAGTGAGGACCTGGCTGAACACCAGCCCTCCGATGATGGTCAGGCCCAGCGGTTGGCGCATTTCCGCACCTTCGGCGCGGCTCAGCAGCAGCGGCAAGGCGCCGAGAATGGCCGCCAGGGTGGTCATCAGGATCGGCCGCAGGCGCAGCAGGCAGGCACGGCGGATCGACTCCTCCGGTGACAGGCCCTGATGACGTTCCAACTGCAGGGCCAGGTCGATCATCAGGATGGCGTTTTTCTTCACCACGCCGATCAGCAAGAACAACCCGAGCAGCGAGATCAGGCTGAATTCGCCGCCAGTGAGGTACAGCGCCAGCAAGGCGCCAACGCCGGCCGAGGGCAACGTGGACAGAATGGTCAAGGGGTGGATGTAGCTTTCATAGAGGATGCCCAGCACCAGGTACACCAGCACCAGCGCGCCCAGGATCATCAGCGGCTGGCCTTGCTGGGTCTTGGCAAAGGCGTCGGCACTGCCACCGAGCCTGGCAATCACTTCCTCCGGCAGGCCCAGCTTGGCCACTGCGCGCTCCAGCGCCGCCATGGCCTGGTCGGGGCTGTAGCCTTCGGCGATGTCGAAGGCGATGCTTTCGGCCGCGAATTGCCCTTCATGGCTGACCCGGTCGTTGGCCAGGCTGTTCTCGTAATGGGCGATGGTCGACAGCGGAACACGGGCACCATCAGCGGTGATTACCTGCACCTGTTCCAGCGTGCTCGGGTCCCAGGCGTATTTCGGGTTGATCTCCAGCACCACCTGGTACTGGTTGAGGCTGTCGTAGACGGTGGAGATCTGCCGTTGGCTGTAGGCGTTGTTCAGCACCGTGGTGACCATGTCCATGTCGATCCCCAGGCGCTTGGCCTGGTCACGGTCGACCACCAGGGTCACCTGCTGGGTCCCGGCCCCGTCGCGGGCATCGATGGCGGTCAGCTGCGGCAGCGCACGCAGTGCCGCGACCACTTTCGGGAACCATTCGCGCAACGCCGCCAGGTCGCCACTCTGCAAGGTGTACAGGTACTGCGACGAGGTCTGGTCACGGCCGCCGCCGCCCAGTTGCAGGTCCTGGTCGGCCATCAGGAACAGGCGCCCGCCTGGCACCTTGGGCATCTCTTTGCGCAGACGTTCGATCACCTTCTGCGCATCGAGCTTGCGCTCGTGGATCGGTTTCAGGCGCACCAGCACGAAGGCGTTGTTCGTGCCGCTGTTGCCACCGATGAAACCGGCAACGCTCTGCACCGCCGGGTCGGCCAGCAAGGCACGGCGGTAGATTTCCATCTTCGGTTGCATCACGCTGAACGACAAACCGTCGTCACCCCGGATGAAGCCCATCAGCTGGCCAGTGTCCTGCTGCGGCATCAGCGTCTTGGGGACCACCACATACAGGGCAATGTTGATGCCGATGGTCGCCAGCAGGCTGACCAGGGTCAGGCGCTTGTGCCGCAAGGCCCAGCCCAGGCTGCGGTCATAGGCCTCGACCATGTTCCGGTGCAACTTGTCGCTCCAGCGCTGCAGGCGGGTCTGCTCGGCCCGGTGCGGTTTCAGCCAGCGGGCACACAGCATCGGTGTGAGGGTCAGCGAAACCACCAGCGACACGATGATCGCTGCCGCCAGGGTGACCGAGAACTCCTGGAACAAGTTGCGCACGATGCCGCCCATGAACAGGATGGAGACGAACACTGCCACCAGCGACACGTTCATCGACAGCAAGGTGAAGCCCACCTCCCTGGCACCGAGGTAGGCCGCCTTCAGCGGCGGCTGGCCATCCTCGATATGCCGGGAAATGTTTTCCAGCACCACGATGGCATCGTCCACCACCAGACCGATGGCCAGGATCAGCGCCATCAGCGACAGGTTGTTGAGCGAGAAGCCACACAGGTACATGACCGCGAAGGTGCCCACCAGCGACACCGGCACTGCCAGGCTGGGGATCAGCGAGGCGCGCAGGCTGCCCAGGAACAGGTAGACCACCAGGATCACCAGCACCACTGCGATCAGCAGGGTGTGCTCGGCCTCCTTCAGGGTGGCCTTGATCACCGGCGAGCGGTCCATGGCCACGTTCAGTTGCACGCTGGCCGGCAACAACGACTGCAAGGCCGGCAGTTGCGCCTTGATCTGGTCCACGGTCTCGATGATGTTGGCGCCGCTCTGGCGGTTGACCACCAGCAGGACGGCACTCTGGTCATTGAAGAAACCGCTGTTGTAGCGGTTCTCGACACCATCGGTAATGGTCGCCACGTCGGACAGGCGCAGGATGGTACCGTTCTGCTGGCGGATCACCACCGGCTCGTAGTCACTGGCGCTTTCCAGCTGGTCGTTGGCACGCACCTGCCAGTTACGCCCGGCATCCTCGACAAAGCCCATGGGCCGGCGCTGGTTGGCATTGGCCACCGCCGTGCGCACCTCGTCCAGCGACAGGCCATACTGGTTGAGCAATTGCGGCTCGACGGCGATACGCACCGCCGGCAGCGAGCTGCCGCCAATCTGCACCTCCCCTACCCCCGGCACCTGGGCCAGGCTTTGTGCCAGGATGGTGTCGGCCAGGTCATACAGCTGGCCTTTCTGCAGCACATCGGAGGTCAGCGACAGCACCATGATCGGCGCCTGCGAGGGGTTGACCTTCTTGTACGTGGGCATGCTGCGCATGCCGCTGGGCAACAGGTTGCGGGTAGCGTTGATCGCGGCCTGCACCTCGCGCGCCGCCCCGTCGATGTCACGGCCGATCTCGAAGCCGATGATCACCCGGGTGGAGCCCTGGTTGGAGCTGCTGGTCAAGGTGGTCACGCCAGCGATGCTGCCCAGCTTGCGTTCCAGCGGCGTGGCCACGGTGGAGGCCATGACCTCGGGGCTGGCGCCGGGCAGGTTGGCCGTCACCACGATCACCGGGAAGTCCATCTGCGGCAGTGGTGCCACCGGCAGCAGGCCGAAGCTGACCCCACCCAGCAGCATGATCGCCAGGCTCAACAGCATGGTCGCCACCGGGCGACGGATGAACGGGCCGGACAGGTTCATGCCTCGGCCTGCCTGGCGTCAGTGGCCGGGCGCCAGCGCCGGGCCAGGCGGTCAAAGTACAGGTAGATCACCGGCGTGGTGAACAGCGTCAGCACCTGGCTGACCAGCAACCCGCCGACCATCACCAGGCCCAGCGGCTGGCGCAGCTCGGCTCCGGAACCGGTAGCGAGCATCAGCGGCACGGCGCCGAACAGCGCGGCCAGGGTGGTCATCAGGATCGGCCGGAAGCGCAGCAGTGCCGCCTGGTAGATGGCATCTCGCGGGCTCATGCCCTGGTGGCGTTCGGCCTCGAGGGCAAAGTCGATCATCATGATCGCGTTCTTCTTGACGATGCCGATCAGCAGGATGATGCCGATGATGGCGATCATGCCCAGGTCATTGCCGCTGATGAGCAAGGCCAGCAACGCCCCAACCGCCGCCGAAGGCAGGGTGGACAGGATGGTCACCGGGTGGATGTAGCTTTCGTACAGCACGCCGAGCACGATGTACATGGTCACCACCGCCGCCAGAATCAGCAGCAGGGTGCTCGACAGCGACGCCTGGAACGCCTCGGCGGCGCCCTGGAAACGGGTCTGCACGCCCAGCGGCATGCCGATGTCCTGTTGCACCTGCTCGATCACCTGCACCGCCTTGCCCAGCGATGCGCCGTGGGCCAGATTGAACGACAGGGTCACCGCCGGGAACTGGCCGATGTGGGAAATCGCCAGCTGCGCCTGGCGCTGCTCGATGCGCGCCAGGGCCGACAGCCGCACCTGGCCGCCATCGCTCGCCTTGACATGGACCGACTCCAGCGCCTGCGGGCCAATGACCGCCGCGTCTTTCGACTGCAGCACCACGCGGTACTGGCTGGCCTGAGTGTAGATGGTGGAGATCTGCCGTTGGCCGAACGCGTCGTACAGGGCGTTGGTGATCTGCGACACGCTGATGCCCAGTCGGCTGGCCATGTCGCGGTCAATCACCAGGTATACCTGCAGGCCCTTGTCCTGCAGGTCGCTGGCCACGTCGGCCAGCTCCGGGCGCTGCTGCAGCGCCTGCACCAGCTTGCCGCTCCACTGCGCCAGCAGGTCCGCATCCGGCGAGGACAGGCTGAACTGGTACTGGGTACGGCTGACCCGGTCCTCGATGCTCAGGTCCTGCACCGGCTGCATGAACAGGCGGATGCCCACCAGGCGGTCGAGTTGCGGCTGCAGACGGCTGATCACCTCACTGGCGCTGACATCACGTTCGCCATGTGGCTTGAGGTTGATCAGCAGGCGGCCGCTGTTGAGCGTGGCGTTGTCGCCATCGACGCCGATGTAGGACGACAGGCTCTGCACCGCCGGATCCTGCAGGATCACCTTGCTCAGCGCCTGCTGGCGCTCGCTCATGGCGGCGAACGAGGTGGCTTGCGGCGCTTCGGAAATGCCTTGGATCACCCCGGTGTCCTGCACCGGGAAGAAGCCCTTGGGCACCACCATGTACAGAAACACGGTGAGCGCCAGGCTGGCCACGGCCACCAGCAAGGTCAGCGGCTGGTGCCTGAGTACCCATTGCAAGGCACTGCCGTAGTGCCTGATCAACCAGTCGATCCAGGCGCCACTGGCGCGGTAGAAACGGCCCTGAGCTTCAGGCTCGGGCTCACGCTTGAGCAGGCGCGCGCACATCATCGGCGTGAGGGTCAGCGACACTACCAGGGAAATCAGGATGGCCACTGCCAGGGTGATGGCGAACTCACGGAACAGGCGGCCGACCACATCGGCCATGAACAGCAGTGGGATCAGTACCGCAATCAGCGAGAACGTCAGCGAAACCAGGGTGAAGCCGATCTGCCGCGCGCCCTTGAGCGCCGCCTGCAGGGGCGTCTCGCCCTCCTCGATGTGCCGGGAGATGTTCTCCAGCATGACGATGGCATCGTCGACCACGAAGCCGGTGGCGATGGTCAGGGCCATCAGCGTCAGATTGTTGACCGAGAAACCGGCCAGGTACATGACGCCGAAGGTGCCGATCAGCGACAACGGTACGGCAATCGACGGAATGATGGTGGCACTGAAGCGGCGCAGGAAGACGAAGGTGACCATCACCACCAGGGCGATGGCGATCAGCAGTTCGTGCTGCACGTCCTTGACCGCGGCACGGATGGTCTGGGTGCGGTCGGTCAGCACCGAGACATCGAGGCCGGCCGGCAGGTTGTCGGTGATCGAAGGCAACAGGTTCTTGATGCGGTCGACCACCTCGATGACGTTGGCGCCCGGTTGGCGCTGGATGTTCAGCAGCACCGCATGGTTGTCGTTGGCCCAGGCGGCCAGGCGCTCGTTTTCCGCGCCATCGACGATTTCGGCGACGTCCTTCAGACGCAGCGGTGCACCGTTGTTGTAGGCCAGGATCAGGTTGGCGTATTCCTCGGGAGAGCGCAGCTGGTCGTTGGCGTCGAGCATCGAGACGCGGGTCGGCCCGTCGAAGTTGCCCTTGGGCTGGTTGACGTTGGAGGCGCCGATCAGGGTGCGCACGTCCTCCAGGTTCAGGCCGTTGGCGGCCAGCGCATCGACGTTGACCTTGATCCGCACTGCCTGGCGCTGGCCGCCGGCGATGCTGACCATGCCCACGCCACTGATTTGCGCGAGCTTCTGCGCCACACGGGTGTCGACCAGGTCGTTGAGCTTGGGCAGCGGCATGGTCTTGCTGGATATGGCCAGGGTCAGCACCGGGGTGTCGGCCGGGTTGACCTTGTTGTACACCGGCGGCGCCGGCAGGTCGCTGGGCAACAGGTTGCTGGCGGCATTGATCGCGGCCTGCACCTGCTGCTCGGCGACGTCCATGTTCATGTCGAGGTTGAAGCGCAGGGTCAGCACCGAGGCACCACCGGAGCTGGTCGAAGCCATCTGCTCCAGGCCCGGCATCTGCCCGAACTGGCGCTCCAGGGGTGCGGTAACAGCGCTGGTCATCACCTGCGGGCTGGCGCCGGGATACAGGGTCATGACCCGGATGGTCGGGTAATCGACCTGCGGCAAGGCGGAAACCGGCAGCAGCTTGTAGGCGATCAGGCCGGCCAGGACGATGGCCAGCATGCTCAGCGTGGTGGCGACCGGCCGCAGGATGAACAGGCGCGAGAGGTTCATGCGCCCGCCTTGCCTGCTGTTTTATCAGGCTGTGTTCCACCGGCCTGCGCCGAACCCTTGGCCTCCTGCCCCTGCAGGTGCTGGCCGGGCGTGGTCGGCACTTGCGAGCTGTCTTCGACCACTTCCACCTTGGTGCCTTCGCGCAGGCGGTCGGTGCCTTCCAGCACCAGGCGCTCGCCGGCCTTGAGGCCGTCGAGGATGACGCTGTGCTCGCCGTCGCTGGCGCCCACCTTGAGCTTGCGCACGTTCACCGTGTTCTGCTCGTTGACCACGTAGGCGAAGGTGCCATCGTTGCCGAACTGGATCGCCGCTGCCGGGGCCATGGTCACCTGCCTGAGGGTGTCGGCGAGCAGGCGCACGTTGACGAACTGGTTGGGGAACAGGGCGAGGTCCTTGTTCTCGAAGCGGCCCTTGAACTTGAGGGTACCGGTGGTGGTGTCGATCTGGTTGTCGATGCTGCCCAGCACGCCGCTGGCCTGCAGCTTGCTGTCGCTGCGGTCCCAGGCCTCGACTGGCAGGCTGGCACCGCTACGGTAGCGCTCCAGCACCGTGCTCAGCTCGGTTTCCGGCAGGGTGAAGGCGACGCTGATCGGTTCGGTCTGGGTGATCACCACCAGCGCTGTGGTGTCGTTGGCCGCCACCAGGTTGCCCAGGTCGAGCTGGCGCAGGCCCACACGACCGTTGATTGGCGCACGGATCTGGGTGAACTCGAGGTTCAGCCGGGCGTCGTTGACCTGCGCCTGGTTGGTCTTGACCAACCCCTGGAATTGCGCCACCTGCGCCTCGGCGGTGTCGAGGGTCTGCTTGGCGATGCTGTCTTCGGCGTACAGGCCTTTGTAACGGGCCAGGTCGACCTGGGCATTCTTCAGCTGGGCCTGGTTCTGCGCCAGGGTGCCTTCGGCCTGTTGCAGGGCGATGCGATAGGGGCGTGGGTCGATCTCGGCGAGCAGGTCGCCGGCCTTGACCTGCTGGCCTTCCTTGAAGTGAATCTTCACCAGCTCGCCAGCCACGCGGCTGCGCACGTTCACGGTGTTGGTCGCGGTGACCGTACCCAGGGCCTTGTAGTACAGCGGGAAATCGCCCACCCGCACCGGCTCGACGCGCACCGGTACCGGGTCGCTGGAGCCGCCAAAGCCAGGGCGGCCGCCCATCATGCCCATGGCCGTGCCCTTGCCGCCGCGCCCACCACTGGTTTCCTTGTGTGCCGGCGTCGCGGCAGGCCACAGCCACCAGGCCAGTGCAGCCACCAGCAGGAGGATCAGCAGGCCGACGAGCCAGCGACGGGGGGAGCGGGAATTGGGCACTTGCATGGGTTGAACGAACCTTGTCCGGAATGACGACCTGGGAGGATGAAACGATAAGCACTGGCATCGCTTTAGCAAAGGGCCTTTACCAGAGGTTTACCTTTGCCTGACGTTGCCAAGACACTGAACTTTAAATGAAAACGGCCCGGAACGTGTTCCGGGCCATTTACAGAGTGTTGCCTGGAGCGGTGCCGGGCCGGAAGATTCCGTAGCCCATACCCGCCAGAGGGCCGGTACCGGCAATAAATGCCCACACCGCCCTGACACAACCCTTACTTCAGCACAGCCAGCGCCGCATCGTAGTTCGGCTCTTCAGCGATTTCGCCAACCAGCTCGCTGTGCAGCACCTTGTCGTTTTCGTCCAGCACCACCACGGCGCGGGCAGCCAGGCCGGCCAGCGGGCCGTCGGCGATGGCGACGCCGTAGTTGTCGAGGAACTCGCGGCCACGCAGGGTCGACAGGTTCTTCACGTTGTCCAGGCCTTCGGCACCGCAGAAGCGTGCCTGGGCGAATGGCAGGTCGGCAGAGATGCACAGCACCACGGTGTTGTCGAGTTTGTTGGCCTGGGCGTTGAACTTGCGCACGGAAGTGGCGCAGGTCGGGGTATCGACGCTAGGGAAAATGTTCAGCACCTTGCGCTTGCCGGCGTAGTCCTGCAGCGACTTGTCGGCCAGGCCTTCACCGACCAGGGAGAAAGCCGGAGCCTGGGCGCCGGGCTGTGGCAGGTTGCCGTTGACCTGGACCGGGTTGCCTTTGAGAGTCACTTGAGCCATGACGAATTCCTTATGCGGGGGTTTGAAAAGGACACTGAGTTAAGCATGAAGGCGCTCGGGTGCCTATGGGGCAGGTGAAATTGTTCTATTGCCAGACAGATCTTGTGGACAAAAAAATGCCCGGGTAGCGACAAACGCCCCGGGCATGCTTCATCGCAGGGTGTGCATCAGCCGATCAGGCTGTACACCACCGAGCTCAGCGCAACCAGGCCGATTACCACGACGAACAGGTTGGACGCCGCACCGCTGTACTTGCGCATCGACGGTACCCGGCGAATGGCGTACATCGGCATCAGGAACAGCAGCACTGCGAGGATTGGCCCGCCCAGCGACTCGATCATGCCGAGGATGCTCGGGTTGAGGGTGGCAACGATCCAGCACACCACCAGCATCAGCGCTGCAACCATGCGGTCCAGGGCCTTGGCACCCGGGCGCGCACCGGTCTTGGTGATGATGCCCTTGAGGCCTTCGCTGGCGCCGATGTAATGGCCGAGGAACGACTTGGCGATGGCCACGAAGGCGATCAGCGGCGCGGCAAAGGCAATGGTCGGGTTGCTGAAGTGGTTGGCCAGGTACGACAGGATCGACAGGTTCTGCGCCTTGGCTTCGGCCAGCTGGGCACTGCTCAGGGTGAGCACGCAGCTGAACACGAAGAACAGCACCATCAGCACCATCAGCAGGTGTGCACGACGCAGGATCTGGCCGCTGCGTTCATCGGCGTGCGCACCGTAGCGGCGTTTCTGGTCCACGGCAAAGGCCGAAATGATCGGCGAGTGGTTGAAGGAGAACACCATCACCGGGATCGCCAGCCACAGGGTATGCAGAAACGCCGACGCCTGCGGCACTTGGTGGGCGCTGTCGAGGATGCCGCCAGTCCAGTGCGGGACCAGGTACAGGCCCAGCAGCGCCAGGGCGACGATGAACGGGTAGACCAGCAGGCTCATGACCTTGACGGTGGCCTGCTCGCCGCAGCGCACGATGGCCAGCAGGCCGAGGATCAGCACGAACGACAGGATGGCCCGCGGCGGCGGCTCGATGTGCAGCTGGTGCTCGAGGAAGCTGGACACGGTGTTGGTCAGCGCCACGCTGTAGATCAGCAGGATCGGGAAGATCGCGAAGAAGTACAGCACGGTGATGGCGGCGCCGGCGGAAGCACCGAAATGCTCTTTCACCACCTCGGTGATATCGCCGTCATTGCGCCCCGAGAGCACGAAGCGGGTCAGCCCGCGGTGGGCAAAATAGGTCATCGGGAAAGCCAGCGCGGCCAGGATCAGCAGCGGCCAGAAACCGCCAAGGCCGGCGTTGATCGGCAGGAACAGGGTTCCGGCGCCGATGGCTGTGCCGAACAGGCCCAGCATCCAGGTGGTGTCGTGACGCGACCAGCTGCCGAGGGTGGCGGGGGTCGATTCTGCAAAGCGTTGTTCAACGCTTGGGGCCTGCTCATTCATTCCGGGTGAAGCTCCACTCGCAAGACTGCAACAGGCTGAGAATGGCGAAATAGACGTTCCGCCCAACTCAACCGGGAAAGAGGGGCGCGATTGTGCACGGAAAGGTTGCACTTGCGAAGCCCTATCCGAGGGACGGTTGCACTTGTCTTTACAAGCGGGTTGTGCCTGCGGGCTGACGCGAAGGTGAAGGAGCGTCCTGTGGGAGCGGCCAGCTCCCACAGGAGGGCCGCTCAGGCCCCTGCCGGCGTTACTTCTGGACCGCAGCGAACGCTTCGGCAACCCGTTGCAGGTTGGCCGGGCGCAGGCCGGACATGCACACCCGGCCGCTGTCGATCAGGTACACGCCGAACTCGTCGCGCAGGCGGCGCACCTGCTCGACGCTGAAGCCGGTGTAGCTGAACATGCCGCGCTGACGCAGGAAGAACTGGAAGTCCTGGCCTGGCAGCAAAACGGCCAGGGCATCGACCAGCGCCTGGCGCATGTCGAGGATGCGCTTGCGCATCACTTCGACTTCCGCCGCCCACTGGGCATTCAGGCCGGCATCGCCGAGCACACCCGCGACCAGTTGGGCACCGAAGTTGGGCGGGCTGGAGTAGTTGCGGCGCACGGTGGCCTTGAGCTGGCCCAGCACGCTCTGGGCGGTGGCCTCGTCGTCGCAGACCACCGACAGGCCACCGACGCGCTCGCCATACAGCGAGAAGATCTTCGAGAACGAGTTGCTGACCAGGCACGGCACGCCGGCCCGGGCCATTTCGCGGATGGCATAGGCATCTTCCACCAGGCCTTCGGCGAAGCCCTGGTAGGCGATGTCGAGGAACGCGATCAGTTGGCGTGCCTTGACCACTTCGACCACCTGTTGCCACTGGTTCTGGTCCAGGTCGGCACCCGTCGGGTTGTGGCAGCATGGGTGCAGCAGCACCACGCTGTTGGCCGGCAGCGTCTGCAAGGTCGCCAGCATGCCGTCGAAGTCCACGCCACGGGTGGCCTGGTCGAAGTACGGGTAGGTGTGCACCTTGAACCCGGCGCCTTCGAAGATGGCACGGTGGTTGTCCCAGGTCGGGTTGCTGACCCAGACTTCCGATTGCGGGAAGTAACGCTTGAGGAAGTCGGCACCGACCTTCAGCGCGCCGGAACCGCCCACGGTCTGCACGGTAGCTACGCGGCCAGCGCTCACGGCCGGGTGATCGGCCCCGAACAGCAGCGCCTGGATGGCCTGGCGGTAGCTGGCCAGGCCTTCCATCGGCAGGTACAGCGAAGCTTCGTGGTCCTGGCCGGCGATGCGTTTTTCCACCGCATCCACAGCCGCCAGTTGCGGCACCACGCCGGCCTCATCGTAGTACAGGCCGATACTCAGGTTGACCTTGTCGGCGCGCGGGTCGGCCTTGAAGGTTTCCATCAGCGAGAGGATCGGGTCGCCGGCATAGGCATCGACATGTTTGAACACAGCGTGCAGCTCCTTGGATCAGGACAGTACGAAAAGTCAGCCCTGAGCATACCCGGAGAGCGAGGCCAGGGACATCAACTATTGTGCAAGGTTGTCCATGCAACAATGCATGGCTGGCCATTGCGCTGGGTTCTTCGCGGGCTGGCCCGCGAAGATGTCGGGTCAGCCAAGTAGCCCCTTCAGGCCCTGCAGCTCCTGCTCGGTCAGCGCCACACCCTCCTCCTCGGCCACTTCCCGCTCCCGGTAACGCCGCTCACCGGGCATACGGCTCAGCCCGGCCGCCTGCATCTGCTCCACCAGTTCGCGGCTGCGCTGGGCAAAGCGCCCGCCCTCGGCCTTGCTCGGGTCGATGACGATGATCAGCTGGCCGGTCCATGGCGTCTTCGCGCCCGGGTGCCCCGACCAGTCGAACTCCCAGGAGAAATGCCCGCCGGTCAGCGCCGCTGCCAGCAACTCGACCATCATCGACAGTGCCGAGCCCTTGTGCCCGCCAAACGGCAGCAAGGCGCCGCCCTCCAGGATCGCCTTGGGGTCGGTGGTCGGCTCGCCATTGGCAGCCACACCCATGCCTTCCGGCAACTGCTGGCCGGCGCGCGCGGCGATCTGTACGTCGCCGTGGGCCATGGCGCTGGTGGCCATGTCGAAGACGATCGGGTCATGTTCGGCGCAGGGCGCGGCGAAGGCGATGGGGTTGGTGCCGAACAGCGGCTTGCGCGCGCCATGCGGCACCACGCAGGTCATGCTGTTGACCACGCTCAACGCCACCAGGCCTTCGTCAGCGAAGGGTTCCACGTCTGGCCACAGCGCCGCGAAATGGTGCGAGTTGTGAATCGCCAGCACGGCGATACCGGCGTTGCGCGCCTTGGCCACCAGCAAGTCACGGGCCGCCGCCAGCGCCGGTTGGGCAAAGCCGCCCGCAGCATCGACCCGCACGTAGCCAGCCGCGACATCGCTGACCTGCGGCGTGGCCTGGCCATCGACCCAGCCGCTGGCCAGGGTCGAGACATAGCCGGGCATGCGGAATACGCCATGGCTGTGGGCACCATCGCGCTGGGCGCTGGCGCAATTGTGGGCCAGCACGCTGGCGACGCCATCGCTGCAGCCGTGGCGCTGGAAAATGGCCTGCAACAGGCTCTGGAGCTCGCTGAAAGGCACACGCACGACGGTGCTGGGGGAAGGTGCGGACATCTGAAGCTCCTTGTTGGAATTGGAATGGCTACAGCGTTGCAACGACAAAAACTTTCCTGCATGTGACAGCTATCTGTCAATTGTTGACTTGATGACAGAAAACATTCATTTTCTTTCCCAAGCCTCACCCCTGGAGCCGCAGCATGAGCCAAATGATCAAGCAACGCCTGGAACACAGCCTCGAAGGGGCCGCTGCTTCGGGCCGCAAGATCGCCACCTACATGCTCGCCAACCTGCATGAACTGCCCTTCCAGACCTCGGCCAGCATTGCGGCGAAGCTGGGCGTCAGCGAATCCAGCGTTGGCCGTTTCTGCCGCTCACTGGGTTATGCCCACCTCAAGGCGCTCAAGCAAGACCTGCAGAACGACCTGGGCGATGGCCCGTGGCTGGTGGGAGACCGCTTGCAAGATTACCGCCAGAACCAGGACGCCAGCGACAACGTCGGCAGCCTGGAGCTGGAAATCGCCGCCCTGGTGCGTGTGCACGAGTATCGCCAGCACAGCACCTGGCACGCCGTTGCGCAACGCCTGGCAAGCAAGCAGCGGGTGTTCATCGCCGGTTTCCAGACCGAACGCGGCATCGCCATGTGCATGAGCCATCTGCTGCAGTACCTGCGTGATGGCGTGCAACTGGTCGACCTCGGCGCCGGGCACTTTGGCGATGTGTTGCGGGGCCGCGCCGAAGACAGCGCCCTGCTGGTGTTCGAGGCGCGCCGTTACTCCCGCCACGCCCTGCTGCTGTGCCAGAAGGCGCGCCAGGCTGGCATCGCGGTCACCCTGGTGACCGACCCCTTCTGTGACTGGGCCGATGCCAACGCCGACGAGGTGTTCCGTATCCCCACCGAGTTCAATCTGTTCTGGGAGTCCACCTCGGCCATGCTGTCGTGGGTCCACCTGATGGTCAACGAGGTCTGCAAGAAGCTCGGGCCGGATGTTGAAAAACGCTTGGAAGCAACTGCCGCTCTACATAACGAATTCGTCGGCTACACCTCGTGGGCGACGGGAAAACAACAATAGCAAGAGTGCAAGAGGTGCGAGATGAACAAGACCATGGCCTTGGTGGGTGCGTGCGCCCTGCTGCTGTCGGGCGCCGCCAGTGCCGAAACCCTGCGCTTCGCCACCGAGGGCGCCTACCCGCCCTTCAACTATGTCGACGCCAATAACCAGCTGCATGGCTTCGATGTCGACATCACCCACGCCCTGTGCGAGCAGATGAAAGTCGAATGCACACTGGTGGCCCAGGACTGGGAAGGCATTATCCCCGCCCTGATGGCACGCAAGTACGACGCGGTGGTGGCCTCGATGATCAACACCGAGGAGCGGCGCAAGAAGATCGCCTTCACCGACCACTACTACCGCACACCGCTGACCGTCGCCGTGGCCAAGGACAGCAAGATCAGCGACGCCCAGACCAACTTCGACGGCTATACCGTGGGCGCGCAGTCGTCGTCGACCCAGGCCATCTACGCCGAAGACGTCTATGCCAAGGCAGGCGCCGACGTGAAGCTGTACCCGACCATGGACGAAGCCAACGCCGACCTCGCCGCTGGCCGCCTGGACGGCGTGATCGCCGACAAGTTCCCGCTGCAGGAGTGGATGAACAAGAACGGCGGCGACTGCTGCAAGATCCTCGGCGACGTGGCCAACACCAAGGCTGACGCCGCGATTGCCGTGCGCAAGGACGACGAAGCCCTGCGCCAGCGCCTGAATACTGCGTTGCAACAGATCGTGGCCAACGGCACCTACCAGAAGATCGCCAGCAAGTACTTCGCTTTCGATATCTACAACTGATCTTCAGGAAACTTTGCGCACCTCCTGTGGGAGCGACCTTGCGTCACGAAAGGGCCGCGCTGTGGCCCCGGCAATCTGTGCAGTTGCATGAATCCTGGGGCCGCTACGCAGCCCTTTCGCGACGCCAGGCCGCTCCCACAGAGATCGCACCTACCCGCCCTAGGGGTTTGTCATGCTCGATCAATTGTCCTTGCTGTCCTTCGCCAGCGGAGGCTGGGGCCAGGCGCTGCTGGCCGGTGCCCTGGTCACCCTGTCCCTGGCCCTGGCGTGCCTGCCCGTCGGCCTGCCGCTGGGCCTGCTGGTCGCCCTCGCGGCGCGCTCGCGCAAGCGTTTGCCACGGCTCTGGGCTACCACCTTTTCCACGGTGTTCCGTGGCCTGCCCGAACTGCTGACGCTGCTGATCATCTATTACGGCTGCCAGATCGCCGCGCAGAAGATCCTCGCGGCCATGGGCTATCCGGGTGAGTTCCTGATCAATACCTTCCTCGCCGCGATGATTGCCTTCAGCCTGGTGTTCGCCGCGTTTTCCAGCGAGATCTGGCTGGCCGCCTTCAAGACCTTGCCCAAGGGCCAGCTGGAAGCGTGTTCGGCGCTGGGCCTGAGCAAACGCACCGGCTTCTTCAAGGTGCTGCTGCCGCAACTGACCCGCATCGCCCTGCCCGGCCTGTCCAACAACTGGCTGTCGCTGCTCAAGGACACCTCACTGGTGTCGACCATCTCGCTGGTCGACCTGATGCGCCAGACCAACCTGGCGGTCAGCGTGACCAAGGAACCGATGTTCTTCTATGGCGTCGCCTGCCTGGGCTACCTGCTGTTCGCCGCCCTCTCCGGACGCGTGTTCGCCTTCATCGAACGGCGCAGCAACCGCCACCTGCAAGGAGCACGCGCATGAGCCTCGAACAACTGCTGGCGCTGGTTATCGACCCCAACCTGCTGGAACGCTACGGCCCGCGCTTCCTCGACGGCCTGCTGGTGACCGCCAAGCTGGTGGCGATTTCCTTCAGCCTGGGTGCCGTGCTGGGCCTGCTGCTGGCGCTGGCGCGCATGTCGCGCAGCCTGTTGCTGCAACGCATGGCGGCCGGCTACGTGTACTTCTTTCGCGGCTCGCCGCTGCTGGCCCAGCTGTTCCTGCTGTATTACGGCCTGGGCTCGCTCAAGGGCTTCTGGCAGGACGTCGGCCTGTGGTGGTTCTTCCGCGAGGCGTGGTTCTGCACGCTGCTGGCATTCACCTTGAACACTGCCGCCTACCAGGCGGAGATCTTCCGCGGCAGCCTCATGGCCGTGGCTCCTGGCCAGCATGAAGCAGCGCGGGCACTGAACCTGAAGCGCTCCACCACCTTCTTCAAGGTGATCCTGCCGCAGTCGCTGCTGGTGGCCATCGGCCCGCTGGGCAATGAACTGATCCTGATGATCAAGGCCAGCGCGATCGCCTCGCTGGTGACCATCTACGACCTGATGGGTGTGACCAAACTGGCCTTCTCGCGCAGTTTCGACTTCCAGATCTACCTGTGGGCCGCCGTGCTCTACCTGTTGATCGTCGAACTGGTACGGCGCCTGTTGAAACACCTGGAAGCCCGCCTGGGCCGCCACCTGAATTGACCGAAGGATACGTTCCAATGCATTGCCAGACCCTTGTCCTTGGCGCCGGCATCGTCGGCGTCAGCACCGCGCTGCACCTGCAGGCCCGCGGGCGCCAGGTGATCCTGATCGACCGCGACGAACCGGGCAGCGGCACCAGCCACGGCAATGCCGGGTTGATCGAGCGCTCCAGCGTCATCCCCTACGCCTTCCCGCGGCAACTGGGCGCGCTGCTGCGCTATGGCCTGAACCGCCAGCCCGATGTGCGCTACAGCCTGCTGCACCTGCCCAAGGCGGCACCGTGGCTGTGGCGTTACTGGCGCCAGTCGGCCCCCGGGCGCCTGGCCGGGGCTGCCGCCGACATGCTGCCGCTGGTGCAACGTTGCGTCGAGGAACACGATGCACTGATCGCTGCCGCCGGCCTGGAAGGCCTGGTGCAGGCCAAAGGCTGGATCGAAGTGTTCCGTGACCCGGCGCTGTTCGCGCAGGCCAAGGCCGACGCCATAGGCCTGAGCCGTTATGGCCTGCAGTTCGAAATACTCGAATGCGGGCAGTTGCAGGCCCGCGAACAGCAACTGGACGCCACCGTGGTTGGTGGCATCCACTGGCTCGACCCCAAGACCGTGAACAACCCTGGCGCCCTCACCCGCGGCTACGCCAGCCTGTTCCTGCAACGCGGCGGGCAGTTCCTGCATGGCGATGCACGCAGCCTGCGCCAGGTCGGCGGCCAATGGCAGGTCGACAGCCGCCGCGGCCCGATCAGCGCCGATGAAGTGGTGGCTTGCCTCGGCCCACAGTCCGCCGACCTGTTCAGCGGCCTGGGCTATGAGATCCCGCTGGCGATCAAGCGTGGCTACCACATGCACTACAGCACCCGCGACGGTGCGCAGCTGGAGCACTCCATCTGCGATACCCAGGGTGGCTACGTACTGGCGCCCATGGCCCGCGGCGTGCGTCTGACCACTGGCATCGAGTTCGCGGCCAGCAGCGCACCGGGCAACCAGATTCAGCTGGGCCGCTGCGAAGCCCTGGCCCGCAAGCTGTTCCCGGCGCTCGGCGAGCGCCTGGACGACACCCCCTGGCTGGGCCGCCGCCCCTGCCTGCCGGACATGCGCCCGGTGATCGGCCCGGCCCCGCGCCACCCAGGGTTGTGGTTCAACTTCGGCCATGCCCACCACGGCCTCACCCTGGGCCCGGTCAGCGGCCGCCTGCTGGCCGAACTGGTCACTGGCGAACGCCCCTTCACCGACCCCGCGCCCTATAGCGCGACCCGTTTCGACTGAACCCACGCGGGAGAACAACAATGATGACCGCACCACTGAGCCTTGCCAGCCTGGCCCCCGAACCCGACCCACGCCCGGTGCTGATCCGCATCGAGGGCCTTAACAAGCACTACGGCGCGTTCCATGTACTTCGCGACATCAACCTGCAGGTGCGCGAAGGCGAACGCATCGTGCTATGCGGGCCGTCCGGTTCGGGCAAGTCGACCTTGATCCGTTGCATCAACCGCCTGGAAGTGGCCGAGCAGGGCAGCATCAAGGTCGATGGCATCGACCTGGCTGCCACCAGCCGCGAAGCGGCGCGGGTGCGCAGCGACATCGGCATGGTGTTCCAGCACTTCAACCTGTTCCCGCATATGAGCGTGCTGGACAACTGCCTGCTGGCGCCCACCAGCGTGCGCGGGTTGTCGCGCAAGGACGCCGAGGAGCGGGCGCGCATGTACCTGAGCAAGGTCGGTATCGAAAGCCAGGCGCACAAGTACCCCAGCCAGCTGTCCGGTGGCCAGCAGCAGCGTGTGGCGATTGCCCGGGCGCTGTGCATGAAGCCACGCATCATGCTGTTCGACGAGCCCACCTCGGCGCTGGACCCGGAAATGGTCGCCGAAGTGCTGGATGTGCTGGTGCAACTGGCCGGCACCGGCATGACCATGCTCTGTGTCACCCATGAAATGGGCTTTGCCCGGCAGGTGGCCGAGCGGGTGCTGTTCCTCGAGGGTGGGCAGATCATCGAGGACAGCCCGCCGCAGGTGTTCTTCAACCAGCCGCGTACCGAGCGGGCCAAAGGGTTCCTGGCGCAGATACTGCACTGATACCTGTTCCGGCCTCTTCGCGGGCTCGCGCGCTCCCACAGGATCACCTCAGCCTTCGGGACCGGTGATCAACCTGTGGGAGCGGGCATGCCCGCGAATAAGCCGGAACAGGCGACACCTTCATTGCACCGCTGCAAAGACCCAACTGCATCGTTAAATATTATTGACCCTGCCCCCCGCCAAACCCACGCCGCCACAGGCGCGCATCGGTTTCAGCCCCCAAAAACCGCTGCGTTCCCTGGCATCATGCCCTGCTCCATCGTTTGACATATCGAACGGCTCTGGCAAGCTATCTACAAGCCCCGACCGGAATCGTCGCCTCTGACGAGCCGGCAGTGCTCGGGGCTACAGGCTGCACCCAAGGCCGCGCGCCGTGCACCTGCACAACAACGACAGGCCGAACCTGTCCCAAGGTGACATATGTCCAACAGCAACATTGGCAACAAGCAACCTTCCCTGCGCAAACCCATCGTCCTGATGACCATGGGCAGCCAAGAGCGCAAAGGCCATGACTACCAGGTCATGACCCACAAATACATCACTCCGCTGGTCGAATTCGCCGATTGCGTGCCAGTACTGGTCCCTACCTGCTGCGGCATCGATGACCTCGAAACCTACCTGGACATGGCCGACGGCGTGTACCTGACCGGCGCGGGCAGCAACATCGACCCGGCCCTGTACGGCCAGGAAAACCAGACCCCCGGCAAAGGCCAGGACAAGAACCGCGACCTGTTCGACATCCCGCTGGTCAAGGCGGCGATCAAGCGTGGCCTGCCGATCTTCGGCATCTGCCGTGGCATGCAGGAAATCAACGTGGCCCTGGGTGGCGACATCTACCAGAAGGTCTACGCCGAGCCTGGCTTCAATGACCATCGGGAAAACCCGGAAGACCCGGTCGAGGTGCAATACGCCCAGGTGCACGGGGTGAAGATCGCGCCAGGCAGCTGGCTGCGTGACACCCTGGGCAGCGACGAAATTCGCGTCAACTCGCTGCATGGCCAGGGCCTGCGCAAGCTCGGTGCCGGCATCGAGGCCATCGCCCACGCCGAAGACGGCCTGGTCGAGGCGATTCATGCCCCGAGCCTGTCGCCGTTCCTGTTCGCCGTGCAATGGCACCCGGAGTGGCAAGCGGCGAGCAACCCGGACTCGATCAAGATCTTCCAGGCCTTCGGCGATGCTTGCCGGGCCCAGGTACGCAAGGCGCAGATCAAGCGCCAGCAGGCTGCCTGACCTTCGCGTTACTGCGCTTTGATCGCGGGGCGGCGCAAGGCCGCCCCCGCTTCCCCGGTCACCCTCTGCTGGTCCCAGAACACCTCCCGTGGAAGCGGGCGGCGGGCTTGTGCCTGTCTCCGCGATCTTTTTTTCCTTTTGAGAGATATGATGACTGCCGAGTGGTTGTCGTTGGATTTTCTGCGCCTGTGAGATTGAGCGCCGCCCGCGCGGCGCATCGCGGATAAAAACCGCTCCTACATTTATTGCAACGTGCCGAACCTGTTACGCCATGGTCGCCTGCCTTGGCGCATGCCTGTAGGAGCGGATTTCATCCGCGATGCGCCGCGCGGGCGGCGCTCGATTCACGCACCCACGCACATCTAAAACCAATCCCCCTGTCATCCCCCCGACATCCCGCAAAAAAATTCCCAAAAGGCACTGGCCATCGCCTAGGTTGTACGATAACTTACCTCAAGCGCAAAACAACACCCTTACCCAAGCGCCACAGGATGCCTACAACAATGACGCCACAAGAACTGAAATCCATCCTCTCCCATGGCCTGCTGTCCTTCCCGGTCACCGACTTCAATGCCCAGGGCGACTTCAACCCGGCGGGCTACGTCAAGCGCCTGGAATGGCTCGCGCCCTACGGCGCCAGCGCCCTGTTCGCCGCCGGCGGCACCGGTGAGTTCTTCTCGCTGGCCGCCAGCGAGTACAGCCAGGTGATCAAGACCGCAGTCGACACCTGTGCCACTTCGGTACCGATCCTCGCCGGCGTGGGCGGCGCCACCCGCCAGGCCATCGAGTACGCCCAGGAAGCCGAGCGGCTGGGTGCCAAAGGCCTGTTGCTGCTGCCGCACTACCTGACCGAAGCCAGCCAGGAAGGCGTCGCCGCCCACGTCGAAGCGGTGTGCAAAGCGGTGAACATTGGTGTCGTGGTGTACAACCGCAACGTCTGCCGGCTGAACGCCGACCTGCTGGAAAAGCTCGCCGAGCGCTGCCCGAACCTGATCGGCTACAAGGACGGCCTGGGCGACATCGAGCTGATGGTGTCGATCCGTCGCCGCCTGGGCGAGCGCTTCAGCTACCTGGGTGGCCTGCCGACCGCCGAGGTCTATGCGGCTGCCTACAAGGCCCTGGGCGTGCCGGTGTATTCCTCCGCCGTGTTCAACTTCGTGCCGAAGACCGCCATGGCCTTCTACAACGCCATTGCCCGCGACGACCACGCCACCGTGGCCAGGCTGATCGACGACTTCTTCCTGCCGTACCTGGACATCCGCAACCGCAAGGCCGGTTACGCCGTCAGTATCGTCAAGGCCGGTGCCAGGATTGCCGGTTACGATGCAGGCCCGGTGCGTACCCCGCTGACCGACCTGACTGCCGACGAATACGAACAGCTCGCCGCGCTGATGGACAAGATGGGCCCGCAGTAAGCGCCGCCCGCGGCCTGCCAGATGCCGCGCCCGGAGTGGCCAGCCACTCCGGTTACCCTTACATGAGCCCGCACAAAAATAACTAGTGGGAGTATTGCCAGCATGCAAGCGAGCCAAAAGACGCATGTGCGCTACCTGATCCTGTTCATGCTGTTCCTGGTGACCACGATCAACTATGCCGACCGTGCCACCATCGCCATCGCAGGCTCCAGCCTGCAGAAAGACCTCGGCATCGATGCCGTCACCCTGGGCTACATCTTCTCAGCCTTCGGCTGGGCCTACGTGGCGGGCCAGATTCCCGGCGGCTGGCTGCTCGATCGCTTCGGTTCGAAGAACGTCTATGCCTTCAGCATCTTCACCTGGTCGTTGTTCACCCTGCTGCAGGGCTTTGTCGGTGGCCTGCCGGTGGCCTGGGCGGTGGTGACGCTGTTCACCCTGCGCTTCCTGGTCGGTTTTGCCGAAGCCCCGTCGTTCCCGGGCAATGCTCGCATCGTCGCGGCCTGGTTCCCGACCCAGGAACGCGGCACCGCCTCGGCCATCTTCAACTCGGCGCAATACTTCGCCACGGCCCTGTTCGCTCCGCTGATGGGCTGGATCGTGTTCAGCTTCGGCTGGGAGCACGTGTTCATCGTCATGGGCGCACTGGGCATCGTGTTCTCCGTGGTCTGGCTGAAGACCATCTACAACCCGCGCCAACACCCGCGCATCAGCCCGGCCGAGCTCGAGCATATCGAGCACAATGGCGGCCTGGTGGACATGGACCAGAAGCGCGGCAACGACGGCCCGAAATGGGGCTATGTCAGGCAGCTGCTGACCAGCCGCATGCTGCTGGGGGTGTACCTGGGCCAGTACTGCATCAACGCCATCACCTACTTCTTCCTCACCTGGTTCCCGGTATACCTGGTGCAGGAGCGCGGCATGACCATCCTCAAGGCCGGCTTCATCGCCTCGTTGCCGGCGGTCTGCGGTTTCATCGGCGGCGTGCTGGGCGGGGTGATCTCCGACTGGCTGCTGCGCCGCGGCAACTCGCTGACCTTCTCGCGCAAGCTGCCAATCGTCTGCGGGCTGCTGCTGTCGACCAGCATGGTGTTCTGCAACTACGTCGATAGCGAATGGATGGTGGTCGGCTTCATGACCCTGGCGTTCTTCGGCAAAGGCATCGGTGCACTGGGCTGGGCAGTAGTCGCCGACACTTCACCCAAGCAGATCGCCGGGCTGTCTGGCGGCCTGTTCAATACCTTCGGCAACATCGCCTCGATCACCACCCCGATCGTCATCGGCTACATCATCAGCGCCACCGGCTCGTTCAAGTGGGCACTGGTGTATGTGGGCGCCAATGCCCTGGTGGCGGTGTTCAGCTACCTGGTCATCGTCGGCCCGATCAAGCGCATCGAGCTGCGCGAAACCCCAAAGCCTGACGCCGGGCCAGCCGCCAGCGGCGAACTGGCCAGCTCGCACCCCTGAACCAGCACGCCTGCGTCGCCCCCCGGCGCAAACGGATGTACCAAAGCCTGAGAACCTCACAAGTAGGGCCCGAACATGCAGTTGATCGAACATTCCGACTCGCCCCGCTACGTCCGCCTGCACGCTGACGACAACGTCGTGGTGGTGGTCAATGCCGGCGGCCTGGGCGAAGGCGCCCGCTTCGCCGACGGCCTGACCCTGGTCGAAGGCGTGCCGCAAAGCCACAAGGTGGCCACCGTGGCCATTGCCAAGGGCGAACCCGTGCGCCGCTATGGGCAGGTGATCGGCTACGCACTGGAAGACCTGCGCCAGGGCAGCTGGGTGCAGGAGAGCCAGCTGGGCATGCCGGCCGCCCCGGCGCTGGACAGCCTGCCACGCTGCGATGCCATCCCGCAGCCGCTGCCGCCGCTCGAAGGCTTCAGCTTCGAAGGCTACCGCAATGCCGACGGCAGCGTCGGCACCCGCAACATACTTGGCATCACCACCACCGTGCAGTGCGTGGCTGGCGTGCTGGAGCACGCCGTCAAGCGCATTCGCAGCGAGCTGCTGCCCCGTTACCCAAACGTCGATGACGTGGTCGCCATCACCCACAGCTATGGCTGCGGCGTGGCGATCAACGCGCGCGATGCCTACATCCCGATCCGCACCGTGCGCAACCTGGCACGCAACCCCAACCTGGGCGGCGAAGCCCTGGTCATCAGCCTGGGCTGTGAAAAGCTGCAGGCCGACCAGGTGATGCACGCCGACGACCCTTCGGTGGACCTCAGCGAGCCATGGCTGTACCGCCTGCAGGACGCCAGCCTGGGTTTTGCGGAAATGATCGAACAGATCATGCAACTGGCCGAAACCCGCCTGAAGAAACTCGACCAGCGCCGCCGCGAGAGCGTCCCGGCCAGCGAACTGATCCTGGGCATGCAGTGCGGGGGCAGCGATGCCTTTTCCGGCATTACCGCCAACCCGGCGCTGGGCTACGCTGCCGACCTGCTGGTTCGTGCCGGTGCCACGGTGTTGTTTTCGGAAGTGACCGAAGTGCGCGATGCGATCTACATGCTCACTTCGCGCGCGCAAGACCAGGAGGTCGCCGATGCGCTGGTCCGCGAGATGGACTGGTACGACCGGTATCTGCAGCAGGGCGCCGCCGACCGCAGCGCCAACACCACACCAGGCAACAAGAAAGGCGGCCTGTCGAACATCGTCGAGAAGGCCCTGGGGTCGATCGTCAAGTCCGGCAGTGGCGCCATCCAGGGCGTGCTTGGCCCGGGCGAGCGGGTCAAGCGCAAAGGCCTGATCTTCTGCGCCACCCCGGCCAGCGACTTCGTCTGCGGCACCTTGCAGCTGGCCGCCGGGATGAACCTGCATGTGTTCACTACTGGCCGAGGCACGCCCTATGGCCTGGCCATGGCACCGGTGGTCAAGGTATGCACCCGCAGCGAGCTGGCCCAACGCTGGCCCGACCTGATCGACATCGATGCCGGGCGCATCGCCAGCGGCCGCGCGACCCTCGAAGAGCTGGGCTGGGAGCTGTTCCACTACTACCTGGACGTGGCCAGCGGCCGCAAGCGGACCTGGGCCGAGCAGCACCGCCTGCATAACGACATCACCCTGTTCAACCCGGCGCCGATTACCTGATGCCCCAAGGTTGCTCGGACTTCCGCGATTTCGCCATCCCTGTAGGGGGCGGATTCACCCGCAATCACCGGCGCAGCCGGTGCCATCCACCGCGTCGGGTTGTTCGCGGGGTGAACCCGCTCCAACAGGGCTGCGCCCTCGAATGAGTTCCACCTTTCCCCTCAAGCCACAGGAGCACTCCATGCCTGAAATCCTCGGCCACAACTTCATCGCCGGCCAGCGCAGCGCCGCGGGCCAACAGCGCCTGCAGAGCCTGGACGCCAGCACTGGCGAGGCGCTGCCATACAATTTCTTCCAGGCTACCGAAGGCGAAGTGGACCAGGCTGCCAAGGCTGCCGCGGCGGCCTTTGCCGAATTCCGCCAGCTGGCCCCAGCGCGGCGCGCCGAGTTCCTCGACGCCATCGCCGCCGAACTGGATGAACTGGACGACGCCTTCATCGCCATCGTCAGCCGCGAAACCGCCCTGCCCACCGCGCGTATCCAGGGCGAGCGCGCCCGTACCAGTGGCCAGATGCGCCTGTTCGCCCAAGTGTTGCGCCGCGGTGATTTCCTCGGTGCGCGGATCGACCTCGCCCTGCCCGATCGCCAGCCGTTGCCACGCGCAGACCTGCGCCAGATGCGCATCGGCGTGGGCCCGGTTGCGGTATTTGGCGCCAGCAATTTCCCGCTGGCCTTCTCTACCGCCGGGGGCGACACCGCCGCCGCCCTGGCTGCCGGTTGCCCGGTGGTGTTCAAGGCCCACAGCGGCCACATGGCCACGGCCGACCTGGTAGCCTGCGCCATCCAGCGCGCCGCCGAGCGCACCGGGATGCCCAAGGGCGTGTTCAACATGGTCTTCGGTGGCGGCGTCGGCGAGTGGCTGGTCAAGAACCCGGCGATCCAGGCAGTCGGCTTTACCGGCTCGCTGAAAGGCGGTGACGCCCTGTGCCGCATGGCCGCCGAACGCCCGCAGCCCATCCCGGTGTTCGCCGAAATGTCCAGTATCAACCCGGTGATCATCCTGCCGGCCGCCCTGGTCAAGCGTGGTGATTCGATTGCCCGCGAACTGGCGGGTTCGGTCTGCCTCGGCGCTGGCCAGTTCTGCACCAACCCGGGCCTGGTCATCGGCCTGCAGTCGCCGCAGTACAGCCAGTTGCTGGCCGATCTTGGCCATCACCTGGCTCAACAAGCCGGCCAGACCCTGCTCAACGCCGCAGGCTTGCGCAGCTACGTCGCTGGCCTGGACCATTTGCAGGCCCACGCTGGTATCCAGCACCTGGCCGGCCAGGCTCAGGCAGGCAGCCAGGCCCGTGCGCAATTGTTCAAGGCTGATGCCCGCTTGCTGATCGAATCCGACCCGTTGCTGCAGGAAGAAGTGTTCGGCCCCACCACCGTGGCCGTCGAAGTGCAGGACAACGCGCAATTGCGCAGCGCCTTGCTCGGCTTGCGTGGGCAACTGACCGCGACGCTGATAGGCGAGCCCGAAGACTTCGAGGCCTTCGCCTGGCTGGTGCCACTGCTGGAAGAAAAGGTCGGGCGGATTCTGGTCAACGGCTACCCGACCGGTGTCGAGGTATGTGATGCGATGGTGCATGGCGGGCCATACCCGGCCACCTCGGATGCGCGCGGCACTTCGGTCGGCAGCCTGGCCATCGACCGCTTCCTGCGCCCGGTGTGCTACCAGAACTACCCGCAGGCCTTGTTGCCCGCAGCACTGCGCGATGACAACCCGCTGGAGCTGCGTCGGCTGGTGAATGGCCAATGGCGTGAAGGGCCGATCTGACCGGTTGCCCGAAACAACAAAGCCCCGCGCATGGCGGGGCTTTGTTGTTTCGGCGTGCCGACGAACAGGCCGGCGCTGCCAGCCAAGGGGTTCAGGCCCCCTGCGCCTCGGCCTCGGCATGGGCCTGGCGCAAACGCTCGCGGCTATTGCTCAGGTGCATGCGCATGGCCATCTTGGCCCCTTCGCTGTCGCGCCGCGCGATGGCTTCGTAGATCGCTTCGTGCTCATGCATCAGCCGGCTCATGTAATGCGCCTGGTCATCATGCGCCAAGCGCGCCGAATTCAGCCGGGTACGCGGGATGATGCTGGTGCCCAGGTGGTTGATGATGTCAGCGAAATAGTGGTTGCCGCTGGCCTGGGCAATGCGCAGGTGGAACTGGAAGTCGGCCGACACCGCATCGCTGGCGTGGGCCGCGCCTTCGTTGATTTCATCCAGCGCCGCACGCATGCCGGCCAGCTGTTCATCGCTGCGACGCTGTGCTGCCAGGCCTGCCGACTCGATCTCCAGGGCAATGCGCAACTCCAGCACCGCCAGCACTTCGCGCAGCGTGACGACGGTCGCCGGGTCGATGCGGAAGCCACCCGTGGCCGGCGCGTCCAGGACGAAGGTGCCGATACCATGGCGGGTCTCGACCTGCCCGGCGGCCTGCAGCCGCGAGATTGCCTCACGCACTACCGTGCGGCTGACGCCCTCTTCGACCATGATCTGCGATTCGGTCGGCAGCTTGTCGCCGCGCTTGAGCTGGCCGCTGCGAATGCGCTCGGTCAGCACCGTGACCAGTTCCTGGGCCAGACTGCGCGGCTTGCGCCGGGTCCTTGCCTGTACCTGCTGCTCTGTCATTACGCTGTGTTTCACCTTGGAAGACAGCGCTCATCATAGCGCAAGCAGTTGTACGATCACATACATAGGGTGCGGTATTTCTCGCTTGCACGGCCCGGCGCTGCACAGGGCCACGCACTGACGGCATATTGCTGGCCCCTAGTCTTCTCAAGCGTAGGCAAACTTCCTGTTCCTTCAGATATTTAGGACAGCAACATGCGAGTAATTCTAGCCACGATGGCCGGCTGCCTGCTGGCCACGTTCGCTTTCGGCGCCCAGGCACGGGCGTTGAGCCAGAACGATCGCCACACTTGTGACTGGGGCGCGCAGATCGCCGCCGAGGCCCAGCAGGCCAAGCTTTCCGGGGTAACGCTGTATGCCACCCGCAAGAAGCTACAGGTACGCAAGTTCACCAAACCGTGGATGCGCATGACCGCCTTCGGGATTACCGAGCAGACCTATAACAGCCGCTCGCGGCTCAAGCCGGCGGCGATCAGGCAGACCTACTACGAGCAATGTGTGCAGCATGCCGTAGCAAGACGTTAAATCCATATATATCAATACATTACAGATGATAATTAATGTTACACAGTAGCTAGTCAGAAGGCGCCAACTTCGGTCTAGGAGTTACGCCGCGGCCCCGCATCAGCATCGGCATTTGTTAAGCTGATCGCCCTCGTCGCTCAGGACCCAGGCAATTCGCCCCATGGATGAACTGCGCAAGATAGACCTCAACCTGCTCTTGGCCCTGCACGCCTTGCTATGCGAAAAGCATGTCACCCGTGCTGCCCTGCGCCTGCACCGAAGCCAACCTGCGGTCAGCCATGCGCTGGCGCAGTTGCGCAAGCATTTCGACGACCCTTTGCTGGTACGCCAGCGTGGCCACATGGTACTGACCAGCCGCGCCCAATCGCTGGCCGGGCCTCTGCAAGATGCCTTGAACACCCTCAACGGCCTGCTGGCCGAACCGCAATTCGACCCGGCCAAGGCCCAACGCCGCTTCCGCCTGTCGCTGTCGGACTACGCGTCTCGCATCATCCTGCCGCCCCTGCTGAGGCACCTGCGCCAGGTCGCCCCGGGAGTGGACCTGGCCATCAGCCAGGCCAGCCGCGAAGCCATGTTGGCGCAATTGCTCGATGGCGAACTGGACCTGGCAATGGGCTTGTTCCCCGACCCACCCGAAGAAATCACTACCGAGGCCTTGTTTGCCGACGATTTCATCAGCGTCGCCGATTGCCAGGTACTGCCCGCCAGCGGTGGCCTGGCCCTGGAGGACTGGCTGGCCCGCCCGCATGTGTTGATGGCAATGCGCCCGGATGCTTTCGATGAGATCGAACGCGCCTTGGCCGCGCTGGGGCTACGCCGGCGCATTGCCCTGGCGTTGCCTCACTGGAGCGCAGCCGTCGAAGTGCTGGCCGGTACCGACCTGATCCTTACCGTAGCGCGGCGGGCAGCAGGTTCGTTGCAACAGCATCCGACGCTGCGCCAGTTCGCCCCACCCTTGACCATCGCCCCATTCGATTACCAGCAAGCCTGGCACATTCGCAAGAACAACGACCCGGGGCACCGCTGGCTGCGCGAAACCGTGCGGGCATGCAGCCAGCCAGAGCACTGATCAGCCCTCCGGCTGCTTCGCAACCACCGCGGTGCTGGCCGGTGCGCCCGCCGCCCAATTGCCCTGCACCAGCAGCACGCCCGCCAGGATCAGCACCACGCCAGCCATCCTGGCCAGGCTGAGTGGCTTGCCGCCCAGCCCCATCAACCCGAAGTGGTCGGCGACCACCGCCGTGATGATCTGCCCCGCCACGACCAACACCAGAAATCCCGCGGCGCCCAGCCTGGGTGTCAGCGCTGCAGCGCCGGCCACGTACAGGGCTCCCAGTACACCCCCGATCCACAGCCACCAAGGCCCTTGCAGGGCCTTGCCGAGGTCGGGCGCCGGCACCCTGAGCAACAGCAACGCAGCAATCACTACCAGGAAGCTCACTGTCAAGGAGGTGAACGCCGCCCACAACCAATGCCCCAGTGCACGCCCGACGGCGGCGTTGCCGGCAGCCTGGAACGGCAACACGGCACCGGCAAGCAACGCCATGGCCACGGGTAATGCCAGCAGAAACATCGATTTACTGACCACGACCGTCTTCCTCATCGTATGGATGGATGCGGCCATGATGTGCAATCGGTGAAACTGATGGAAATCAAAATGCTGCACGCGCACTATTCGTGGCATGCATGGTCGACGAGCCCCAGGGGCTCGGTCGCCAACGGGCTCGACGATGCCGGCAAAAGCCCGCCCTGACTGGGTGCTTCGGCTGTTTCAACAACACCCTCCGGCCTGCAAGGCATCGCGGCGGATACAGACTCGCGCCAGCCGAAGCCTGACCCGGCAGCAGCCGAGGTCGGCGGTAGCAGAGATCAGCGTGAGGTTTCGACGCGCAGCACTTCGGTGTAGATCGCGTCGACGGTCTGCCCGACCTTGAGGTTTTTCATGCGTGCCTGCAGGTCTGGGTTCTCGACCTTGACCACCTGCAGCTTGCCTTCCGGTGGCAGCAAGCTGACTTCATGCTGCTCGAGGTCGATCTTGGTGATCTGCGAGGTGACCTTGACCTGGCGAAACGCCTCGCCACCGGGGTTGGGGTTGTCCGCCGTGGCACGAATGGTACCGGATTCGTCAGTCGCCTTGGGTGCCCCGCCCACTTCCGGATTCAACACGTAGGCCACCGCACGTGTCACATAGATATCGACCTGGTCGCCCACCTTGAGGTTGGGCAGCGCCTTGGCCTTTTCCGTCAGCTGGAAGGTCACATCCTTCCTCGAATCAGGGCCTTTCACCGTGACTTGGCGGTTGGCCAGATCGATGGCCGTGACTTGCGTGGTCACGTGGCTTTCCAGCGCCTCGCTGCCGATAGGGATACCAGCGGCGTGCACGGTGAAACTGGCAGCGGAGGCCAGCGTGGCCAGAGCGACAGCATGAGCGATGGAGCGGATTGGATTCATAGGCCTGCTTCCCTGTAATCAAGACCGGATGGTTGCGAAAACTGTTCACGCGCTGACAAGCATAGCCATGGTCAGCCGACCTGCCTGTCTACCTTTCGACGCACGCTTTGCGCAGTGGACGCGCTATGCAGCGCAACAGTAAATGCGAATTCTTTACACTTGCTTTACGTTTACAAATCATTACTATTCGCACTCTCAAATACAACAAAGAGTCACCGGTAATGGCAAAAAAGTCTGTTGCCCCAGCATCGCTCTCCATGCTGGGTATCCTGGTTGTGCCTGCTGTCCACGCGGCCGTTCAACCTGAGCCGCAGGGTTCCCTGGCTCTGCCCGCTACCGCCGTCACCAGCGCCTACGAGCAACAAAGCTACAAGGCCGGTGAAAGCCGCAGCGCGCTGAAGATAGACGCCCAGCTGCGCGACATCCCGCAAACCGTCAACGTCGTGCCGGAAAGCGTGATCAAGGACCAAGGCGCGCAGTCCATGGAAGACGTGTTGAAGAATGTGCCTGGCGTCGGTCTGTCCAACGGCGACGGCCAGCGCGACCAGGTGACCATTCGTGGCTTCAGCGCCATTGGCGACATGTACATCGACGGTGTGCGCGACGACGCGCTGTATTTCCGCGACCTGTCCAATATCGAGCGGGTCGAGGTCATCAAGGGCCCCGCCGCCGTGCTGTATGGCCGTGGCTCTTCAGGTGGGCTGATCAACAGCATCAGCAAGAAGCCCGGTTTCACGCCCAAGCGCGAAGTCGGCATGAGCTTCGACAGCGAGGGCAAGCGCCGCACCCAGTTCGACAGTGGCTGGGCCGACCCGCAGGGCAACCAGGCCTACCGCGTGACCGGCGCCTTCGAAGACAGCGACACCTTCCGCGATGACGGCTACATCGACCGCAAGGCCATCGCGCCATCGGCCTACTTCCGTCTTTCCGACGACCTGGAACTGAACCTGGGCGCCACCTACCTGTACGACAAGCGCCTGATCGACTTCGGCATCCCGGCGTTGGGCAACCGCCCGGTGGATGTGCACCGTGACAAGCGCTTCGGTTCCGGCGATGCCGACCAGGACTATGCCCGCAGCGAAGTGTTCTCGCTGACCGCAAGCCTGGATTACCGCATCAATGACGACCTTACCCTGACCAACACCAGCCGCTACTACCGCTACGACCTGGACCGCAACAACACCCTCGCCGACAGCAGCCCGACGCGCTTCGTCACTGCGCCGAATGGCGAGCTGCTGGTCAAGCTCAACCGCGGCAACGTCGCCCGTGACGAATACGGAATGTTCAACCAGACCGAGCTCAAGCAACAGGCGCAACTGGCCGGGATGCAGCACAACCTGCTCTATGGCGTGGAGGTTGGCTTCCAGGACAAGTACCAGCGGGTGCTGAGCCAGAGCAACGTGGCTCAGGTGCCGGTGTACCGCGACGCCCTGGTGCCGGTACCGGAGCACGGCGCCAACCTGTCGTCGAAAGGCACCAACTTCCAGCAGACCACAGGCCTGTACGTTCAGGACATGATCGAGCTGAATGAGCACTGGAAAGCGCTGGTCGGTGTACGTTATGACATCTTTGGCCAGGAGTATGACGACGACCGCGCGCAGAATGTCGACCTCGACCGCACCGACAAGACCTGGAGCCCACGCGCCGGCCTGGTCTACCAGCCGGATGCCATCCAGTCCTACTACGTTTCGGTCAGCCGCAGTTACCAGCCTTCGGGCGAGGTGTTCGCAGTCAGCCCGAGCAACCAGCACCTGGAGCCGGAAGAAACCACCAACTACGAAATCGGCGCCAAGTGGGACCTGCTCGACAGCCGCCTGTCGTTGACAGCAGCGGTGTTCCGCCTCGAGCGCACCAACATGAAGACCGCCGACCCGGCCAACCCCAACCTCACCGTGCTGGCTGGCGAGCAGCGCACCGACGGCTTCGAAGCCACCGTCAGCGGCCAACTGAGCGACAAGTGGCAGATCTACGCCGGCTACGCCTACCTGGACGCCGAGATCACCAAGTCCAACAGCAAGACCAATGGCGTGGCCAACGAAGGCCAGACCCCGACCCTGACGCCACGCAACAGCGCCAACGTCTGGCTGGTGCGTACCCTGACCCCGCAATGGCGTGTGGCCGCCGGTGCCAACTATGTCGACGAGCGCTATACCGCGCTGGACAACGTGGTGGTGATGCCAGGCTACACCACCTTCGACGCCGCGCTGCTCTACAGCGTGCCGCAGTGGGATGCCGCGCTGCGCCTGAAGAACGTGTTCGATCGCGACTACTATGCCGCTGCGCACGGTTCGGTGGACCTGATCACCCCAGGCGCACCGCGTACGCTGGAAGCCAGCTTCAATTACCGCTTCTGATCACAGGGCAAGCAGCTCGCGCCCTCTGCAGGAGCGGCCCTTTCGTGACACAAGGCCGCTCCTGCACAGGCGCATGCACCATTAGCGGTTGCGCGTTACCCGCCAGATTGTGTTGGCCAGGTCGTCGGCAATGATCAACGCACCACGCGGGTCCACCGTCACCCCCACCGGCCGTCCGCGGGTCTTGCCATCCTCAGCCCGGAAGCCTGTGGCGAAGTCGATCGGCTCGCCGGCCGGCTTGCCATTGCTGAACGGCACGAAGATCACCTTGTAGCCGACCGGGTTGGGCCGGTTCCAGCTCCCGTGTTCACCCACGAATACACCGTCGGCAAAGCGCTCGCCCATGGCCGGGATGGAGAAGGCCACGCCCAATGCCGCCACGTGCGAACCCAGGCTGTAATCCGGCTTTATGGCCGCCGCTACCTTTTCCGGGTTCTGCGGCCGTACCCGCTCATCCACGTTCTGCCCCCAGTAGCTGTAAGGCCAGCCATAGAACCCCCCTTCACGCACCGAGGTCAGGTAGTCCGGCACCAGGTCAGGCCCGAGTTCATCGCGCTCGTTGACGACCGCCCACAACTGCCCGGTCTGCGGCTGGACGGCCAGCGCCGTCGGGTTGCGCAGGCCAGTGGCATAGGGCCGGTGCGCGCCGGTTGCAGCGTCGACCTGCCAGACCATGGCCCGGTCGATCTCCACTTCCAGCCCGCGCTCGGTAATGTTGCTGTTGGAACCGATGCCCACATACAGGTAACGACCATCCGGGCTGATCGTCAGCGCCTTGGTCCAATGGTGGTTGATCGCGGCCGGCAGGTCGGTGACCTTGGTTGGCGGGCCATCGGCCCGAGTCTGGCCGTCCTGGTAGTCGAAGCGCACCAGGGCATCCTGGTTGGCCACGTACAGCTTGCCGTCGGCAAACGCCAGGCCGTAGGGCGCATTGAGGTTTTCCGCAAACACCGTCTGCACCTCGTAGCGACCGTCGCCGTCAGCGTCGCGTAGCAAGGTCAGGCGGTTGCCCCCCTTGACCTGGGTATTGCCCTTGGCCTTGATCTGGCTGGCGATGACATCCTTGGGCTTGAGCTTGGCCGCGCTGCCACCGCGACCTTCGGCTACCAGGATATCGCCATTGGGCAACACCAGGGTCTGCCGCGGGATCTTCAGGCCAGTGGCAATGGCGGTGATGCTGAAGCCTTCAGGCACCGTCGGCTTCTGCTCACCCCAGGCTGCCGGCTGGGCGATCTTCATGCTCGGCAGCAGGCCACGTTGTGGCGCTGGCAGTTTCGGGTCAGGCCCAAGCGCCTGGGTCGGCTCGCCATCCCCCCCACAAGCAGCCAGCAGCAACGCCATGCTCAACAGGCTCAACGCAGGCACGAGCTTCATTCTGCACCTCCCGAGCGCAGGCCGCTCAAACCGGTGAAGGCAGCCACTGTCGCGAGCACGCTCACGATCACCGACAGCACCAGCCCGGACGGCATTACCGCCCAGGCGTCCTTGGCATGTTCGAACGCATTGATCAGGCCCAGTACCCAGGTCACCAGCAGCAGCACGAAGTACAGCGTCGGCCGGCCACGCTTGCGCTCGGCACGGATCAGGTTGGCCAACGCGAACAACAGCGCCAACCCGCAGAAAACCAGGGCGCCGGCGATCAACCAGGCGGCGAAGTTGCTCCACTGGATCTGGTAACTGTTGAAGTAGGCGATGTCGCTGAGTAGCGCAGCGAGGAACAATGGAACGCTGCCGGACAGCAGCAAGGCATGTAGCGGGCCGGGTGTACAGCGGTAGAAGGTTTGGTCGGATACGGTCACGGTGCCTCCTTTTCATTCAGTGACCCAAGGACTGATGGCATGGCCACCAGGCACGCACGGGGCGCGCCTAGCAAAGGAGCCTCTCGACAAGGCGATAGTTCACCGTTTGGTTTGAATGGCCTATGCTGCGAGGCGTTGGCGCAAGGAGACAACCGATGAGCAGCAACCCGATTCGCCCGTATTCGCCATGGGCGTTGGCCACCCTGCTGGCCCTCAGCCTGGTGCTCGTGGCCGGTTGCTCCAGCAAAACCGGCAAGGCCAACTATGCGGCACGCACAATAGGCGCCAACTGTTTCGCCAAAGCCGTCCCTACCACTGGCGAAGGTGGCCTGGCGTGGGGCGATACCTTGAGCATTGCCCGGAAGAAGTCGCTGGACAACTGCGTGCGCTATGCCGGCCGGTCGGGGGGATCAGCGAGAACTTGCCAGGTGGTCATGGCCAAGTGCAAGAACTGAATGTATATAAACAGAAACTAAAGTAAGTGCTTTCCTCAAATCTCAAATAAGGGCGCGCAGCCGAGATCGTTCTGGCGATCAACGCACCAGGGATTGAGAGGATGACAGCAAAACGCTACGCA
Organism: Pseudomonas sp. Marseille-Q3773; assembly: GCF_916618955.1. Lineage (NCBI taxonomy): Bacteria > Pseudomonadati > Pseudomonadota > Gammaproteobacteria > Pseudomonadales > Pseudomonadaceae > Pseudomonas > Pseudomonas sp. Marseille-Q3773. The sequence goes on along the minus strand of NZ_OU745390.1, from coordinate 1,228,738 downwards.
CCTGGCAGGCGAAGCGACGAGACACATGGAAATAGCGGCTGAAACCGATAGATACGAGCGCATGCTTTGTAAGAGCAGCCTTGTGTCGCGAAGGGCCGCAAAGCGGCCCCCGGCGATATCCATCAGTAACGCGTGATCAGGCCAGCCTGGCCCGAGCCGCATGCAGCTTTTTATAACTCTCGATCAGGCGCAAGTGACGATCGAGGCCTTCGAGCTTCATGCTGGTCGGGGTCAGGCCATGGAAGCGCACGCTGCCATCGACCGAGCCCAACACCGCGTCCATGCGCGAGTCGCCGAACATACGCCGGAAGTTGGCTTCGTAGTCGTCCATTTCCAGCTCGTCGTCCAGCAACACTTCCAGCACCACGTTCAATGCCTGGTAGAACAACCCGCGCTCGACGGTGTTGTCGTTGAACTGCAGGAACGCCTCGACCAGTTCCTTGGCATCCTCGAAGCGCTGCACGGCGAGGCAGATCAGCAGCTTCAGTTCCAGAATGGTCAGTTGGCCCCAGACCGTGTTCTCGTCGAACTCGACGCCGATCAGCGTGGTAATCGTGGTGTAGTCGTCGACATCGCAGTTGTCCAGGCGCTTGAGCAGCAGCTTGAGGGCGCGGTTGTCGAGGCTGTGCAAATTGAGGATATCGGCGCGGAACGACAAGGCGCGGTTGGTGTTGTCCCAGATCAGGTCCTCCACCGGGTAGATTTCCGAGTAGCCCGGCACCAGGATTCGGCAGGCGGTGGCGCCAAGGTTGTCGTACACGGCCATGTACACTTCCTTGCCCAGGTCTTCGAGGATGCCGAACAGGGTCGCGGCCTCCTGCACGTTGGAGTCCTCGCCATGGCCGGAGAAGTCCCACTCGACGAATTCGAAGTCGGCCTTGGCGCTGAAGAAGCGCCACGACACCACGCCGCTGGAGTCGATGAAATGCTCGACGAAGTTGTTCGGTTCGGTCAGCGCGTGGCTTTCGAAGGTCGGCTGCGGCAGGTCGTTCAGGCCCTCGAAGCTGCGCCCCTGCAGCAGTTCGGTGAGGCTGCGCTCCAGCGCCACTTCGAGGCTCGGGTGGGCACCGAACGAGGCGAATACGCCGCCGGTACGCGGGTTCATCAGGGTCACGCACATGACCGGGAATTCGCCCCCCAGCGAAGCATCCTTGACCAGTACCGGGAAACCCTGCTCCTCCAGGCCCTGGATGCCGGCAACGATGGCCGGGTACTTGGCCAACACCTCCTGCGGCACATCCGGCAGGCACAGCTCGCCTTCGAGGATCTCGCGCTTCACCGCCCGCTCGAAGATTTCCGACAGGCACTGCACCTGCGCTTCGGCCAGGGTATTGCCGGCACTCATGCCATTGCTGAGGAACAGATTCTCGATCAGGTTGGACGGGAAGTACACCACCTGCTGGTCGGACTGGCGCACGAACGGCAGCGAGCAGATGCCACGCGCGGTGTTGCCCGAGTTGGTGTCGTACAGGTGCGAGCCGCGCAGCTCGCCGTCCGGGTTGTAGATGGCCAGGCAATATTCGTCGAGGATCTCGACCGGCAGCGCATCCCGCGGGCCCGGTTTGAACCATTGCTCGTTCGGGTAGTGCACGAACGGCGCGTTGGCCAGTTCCTCACCCCAGTACTGGTCGTTATAGAAGAAGTTGCAGTTCAGGCGTTCGATGAATTCGCCCAGCGCCGAGGCCAGCGCGGCCTCCTTGGTCGCGCCCTTGCCGTTGGTGAAGCACATCGGCGACTGGGCGTCGCGCACGTGCAGCGACCACACGTTGGGCACGATGTTGCGCCACGACGCGATCTCGATCTTCATCCCCAGCCCGGCGAGGATGCCCGACATGTTGGCGATGGTCTGCTCCAGCGGCAGGTCCTTGCCGGGGATGTAGGTGCTGGTGTCCGCCATTGGCATCAGCAGGCCCTGGGCATCGGCATCGAGGTTGTCGACCACTTCGATGACGAACTCGGGGCCGGTCTGTACCACCTTCTTCACGGTGCAGCGGTCGATGGAACGCAGGATGCCCTGGCGGTCCTTTTCGGAGATGTCCTCGGGCAGCTCGACCTGGATCTTGAAGATCTGGTTGTAGCGGTTTTCCGGATCGACGATGTTGTTCTGCGCCAGGCGAATGTTTTCGGTCGGGATGTTGCGAGTCTGGCAGTACAGCTTGACGAAGTAAGCCGCGCACAAGGCCGAGGACGCCAGGAAATAGTCGAACGGCCCTGGGGCCGAGCCATCACCCTTGTAACGGATCGGTTGGTCGGCGATCACCGTGAAGTCGTCGAACTTGGCTTCGAGACGGAGATTGTCGAGAAAATTGACCTTGATTTCCATGCGGGATTACCGTGATTTAAGCGTGCAAAACGAAAGTGGCCGGCATTATCCGGGTTTTCACGGTGGAAGTCCTGTTTGCGCGACCAGCTTGCGCATTCCGCCGAATTACTTGCCTGATCCTCTGAACCTGTCCCTTGCAGCCGACCAGCGGTCAGCCCCCTGTGCTAGCGTTTCCGGACCGGGGAACAGCGTATTCCCCGATCAGCAAAAGCACAGCGACAGCAACCGTTGACGGGCAGGTGAACCATGGAACTACGCATCAACCAGAAGACCTACCAGGTCGAGGCCGACGCCGACACGCCACTGCTGTGGGTGATCCGCGACGACCTGGGGCTGACCGGCACCAAGTATGGCTGCGGCCTGGCCCAGTGCGGCGCCTGTTCGGTGCTGGTGGACGGCAATGTGGTGCGTGCTTGTGTCACGCCGGTGGCCGGTGTGGTCGGGCGTGAGGTGACTACCATCGAGGCGATCGAGGCCGACGCCATCGGCAAGCGGGTGGTCGCGGCGTGGGTCGAGCACCAGGTCGCCCAGTGCGGCTACTGCCAGTCCGGCCAGGTGATGGCGGCCACTGCTCTGCTCAAGCACACGCCCAGGCCCAGTGACGCGCAGATCGACGCGGCGATGGTCAACCTGTGCCGCTGTGGCACCTACAACGCCATCCATGCCGCCATGCACGACCTGGCCCAAGGGGAGAAGGCCTGATGCGCACGCCCGTCGATACACCTGCAGAAGAACTGCTCAAGTTACAACACGGCGCGACCCTCAACCTTTCGCGTCGGCGCTTCCTCGCCAGTACCGCTGTCGGGGCTCTGGTGCTTGGCTTTGGCCTGCCCATGGGCTCGGCCCGCGTGCAGGCAGCGGCCGCAGCCAGCGCTGAACGCGGCACCCAGGTGCCAGCTTTCCTGGAGATCCGCCCGGACGGCACGGTGCGTCTGCTCAGCCCGTTCATGGAAGGCGGGCAAGGCCCTTTCACCGCCATGGCCCAGATCGTCGGCGAAGAACTGGATGTCGACCCGGCCCGGTTCGTGGTCGACAGCGCGCCGCCTGGGGAAGCCTATGTAGTGATGGAAAACGGCATGCGCATTACCGGCGGCAGCATGTCGGTACGCATGAGCTACCCGACCATGCGCCGCCTGGGTGCCCTCGCCCGCGCCATGCTGCTGCAGGCAGGCGCCCAGCAACTGGGCGTGCCGGTAGAGCAACTCACCACCACGCCGGGTAACGTGGTACATACTACGAGCGGGCGCTCCGTGCCCTACGGTGAACTGGCCGCGCGGGCCATGGACCTGCCGGTACCCGACCCGGCCAGCGTCAAACTGCGCGACCCCAGCCAGTTTCGCTGGATCGGCAAGCCGGTACGCCGCCTGGATGCCTATGACAAATCCACCGGCAAGGCCGTGTACAGCATCGACGTCAAGGTCGACGGCATGCTCCATGCTGCCGTGCAGCACGCGCCACGCCTGGGCATGACCGTCGGTGCCCTGCGTAACGAAGACCAGGTCAAGGCCATGAAAGGCGTACACTCGGTGCATCAGTTGCCTGGTGCCGTGGCGGTGGTTGCCGAGCGCTGGTGGCACGCCAAGCGCGCAGTAGAAGCCATTCAGGTGGACTGGCAGGAGCCTGCCGCCGACAGCCCGGTACGGCCCATGCCGGCCGACTTCTCCAGCGATGGTTGGCGCGAGCACCTGGCCACGGTCGAAGGCCCGGCCCGTGATGACGAAAACCAGGGCGATGTGGCCGGCACGCTGGCCAGTGCAAAGACCCGCGTCGAGGCGACCTACCACAACCAGTACCTCAACCATGCCCAGCTTGAGCCGCCCTCGGCACTGGCGCGCTTCAATGGCGACGGTTCGCTGGAGGTATGGCTGCCCAACCAGGCGCCAGACATGTTCCGTGACGACATCGCCCGGCGCACCGGCCTGGCCCCGGCACAGATCACCCTGCATTCGCCGTTGCTGGGTGGTTTCTTCGGCCGCCACTTCCTCTACGACTCGGCCAACCCCTACCCTCAGGCGATTGCCTTGGCCAAGGCGGTGGGCCGCCCGGTGAAGCTCATCTGGAGCCGCGAGGAAGAGTTCCTGCGTGATGTCCTGCGCCCGGTGGCGGTGGTGAAGTTGCGTGCCGGGCTGGATGCCGACGGCCTGCCGGTGGCCCTCGAGGCCGTGAGCGCCACCGAAGGCCCGACCGAAGCCCTCGCCGGCAAACAGGGCGACAAGCTCGACCCGACTGCACTCGAAGGGCTGTCGGGCAAGTCCTACGCCATTGCCAACAAACGCATCGCCCAGGTCTACGTCAAAGGCCCCGCCATGCTTGGCTACTGGCGCTCGGTGGGCAACTCGCTGAACGACTTCTTCTATGAGTCGTTCCTTGACGAACTGGCCGACAAGGGCGGCAAGGACCCGTTTGAACTGCGCCTGCACCTGCTGCGCGACAACCCGCGCCTGACCACCCTGCTGCAGGCGGTTGCCGAACTGTCCGGCGGCTGGAAGCGCGGGCCGTTCACTGCCGAGGACGGCAGCAAGCGCGCACGCGGCGTGGCCATGGCCTCGCCGTTCGGCTCGGAGGCGGCGGTCATAGCCGAGGTGTCGATCGAGAACGGCCAGGTCAAGGTGCACGACATCTGGCAGGCCATCGACCCGGGCAGCATCGTCAACCCGGCGATCATCGAGCACCAGGTCAACGGTGCCGTCGCCCTGGGCCTGTCGCAGACGCTGCTGGAAGAAGCGGTATACGTCGAAGGCAAGCCACGCGCGCGCAACTACGACCTGTACCCGATCCTGCCGCCTTCGCGCATGGCCCGGGTGCATGTCCGTATCGTCGAGAGCGGGGCGAAGATGGGCGGTATCGGCGAGCCACCGCTACCCGCCGTCGCCCCGGCGGTGGTCAATGCGGTCGCGCAACTGACCGGCCAGCGCGTGCGCAGCCTGCCGCTGAGCCGCCATACCTTCAGCTGACCGCACAAGGACGCACCATGACCCATCGTTTCGCAAGAACCGCTGGCTGGCTGGCGCTGCCGTGCCTGGTCGCGGCAGGCCTGCTGGCCTGGTATGTCACCCGCGAGCCGGTTTCGCCGTTTACCGGCGAACAGGCCACCGCCGCCGACCCAGCGCTGGTCAGCCGTGGCGAGTACGTGGCCCGGCTCAGCGACTGCGTGGCCTGCCACAGCGTGCCGGACGGCAAGCCGTTCGCCGGCGGGCTGGAAATGGCCACCCCGCTGGGCGCCATTCATGCCACCAACATCACCCCCGACCGCGACAACGGCATCGGTCGCTACAGCCTGGCCGACTTCGACCGCGCCGTGCGCCACGGCGTGGCGCCCGGTGGCCGGCGGTTGTACCCGGCCATGCCCTACCCGTCCTACGCCAAGCTTGGCGATGACGATGTCAAGGCGTTGTACGCCTTCTTCATGCTCGGCGTGCAGCCGGTACCGCAGGCCAACCAGCCCGGCGACATCCCCTGGCCACTGAACCTGCGTTGGCCCATCGCCGTGTGGAACGGCCTGTTCGCTAGCAGCACGCCCTACACCGACCAGGCCGGCAAGGATGCACGGTGGAACCGCGGCGCCTACCTGGTCCAGGGCCCTGGCCACTGCGGCAGCTGCCACACCCCGCGCGGCCTGGCGTTCAACGAGAAGGCCCTGGACGACAGTGGCAAGCCGTTCCTCGCCGGTGCCCTGCTCGATGGCTGGTACGCACCAAGCTTGCGCGCCGACCACAACACCGGGCTGGGGCGCTGGAGCGAGGCGGAAATAGCGCAGTTCCTCAAGACCGGGCGCAACCGCCACGCCGTGGTATTCGGTTCGATGACCGAGGCCTTCAACAACTCCACGCAGTTCATGAGCGACGCTGACCTGGCAGCGATAGCGCATTACCTGAAGTCGCTGCCTGGCGATCCGCAACGCGACGGCCGACCGTGGCAGTACCAGGCCCAATCGGCGGCGACGCGGCTCGACAACCCCGGGGCACATACCTATGCGACCCGTTGCGCGTCGTGCCACGGCCTGGATGGCAAGGGCCAGGCCGAGTGGATGCCACCCCTGGCCGGCGCCACCTCGGCACTGGCCAAGGAAGACGCTTCGGCGATCAACATCACCCTCAATGGTTCGCAGCGGGTGGTCACGGCAGGCTTGCCGGATGCCTATCGCATGCCGGCGTTCCGCGAACAGTTGGGCGATGAGGAAATTGCCGCAGTGCTGAGCTTCGTGCGCACAGCCTGGGGCAACCAGGGCGGTGCAGTGAGTGCACAAGCGGTAGGTAGACTGCGTGGGCACACCGACCCGGCCAGCAGCAGCCCGATCATCTTGCATATGCGCTGAGATGTCTCTGGCGGCGCTTGAACATCAGGTTTAGCGGAGTAACCATGGAAAGCATCGATCTGCTGGTGCTGCGCACCACCCGCGACTGGCTCGCCGCCGGTCACCGTGCCCTGCTCGCCACGGTCGCGCGCACCTGGGGCTCGTCACCGCGCCCAGTGGGCTCGATGATGGCCCTGCGCAGCGATGGTCGGGTAGTCGGCAGTGTCTCCGGCGGCTGTATCGAAGACGACCTCATCCACCGCTACAGCCGTGCCAATGGCGGCCCGGGATTACCTGAAAGCCTGCCGCAGGTGGTGCGCTATGGCGTCAGCGCCGACGACGCCCACCGTTTCGGCCTGCCCTGCGGCGGCACCCTCGAACTGGTGCTGGAGTTCGCCCCGTCGCTGGCGCAGCTGGAACAGCTGCTGGCCAGCCTCGACAGCGGCAACCTGGTGCGCCGCGACCTCGACCTGCGCAGCGGCGAAGCCAGCCTCACCGCCACCCGCACGCCTGAGCTTTTCAGCTTCGATGGCCAGCGCCTGTGCAACACCCTCGGCCCCGGCTACCGCTTGCTGCTGATCGGTGCCGGTGCGCTGGCCGAATACCTGGCGACCATGGCCCTGTTCAACGGCTTCAGTGTTTCCCTGTGCGACCCACGCCCCGAGTACACGGCCGGCTGGAATGTCGCCGGCGTCACCCGCCTGAGCGGTATGCCGGACGACGTGGTACGCGCCTTCGCCCCGGACCTGCGCAGCGCCATCGTCGCCGTCAGCCACGACCCCAAGCTGGACGACCTGGCGCTGCTGGAAGCCTTGCACAGCCCGGCGTTCTACATCGGCGCCATTGGCTCGCGGCGCAATAGCCAACTACGCCGTGAGCGCCTGATCGAACACTTCGGCGAAAGCGAAGCATCGCTGCAGCGCCTGCACGGCCCTATCGGTATCTATATCGGCAGCAAGACACCGGCCGAGATCGCGGTCAGCGTGATGGCCGAGCTCCTCGCCGCGAAGAACGCCGTCAGCCTGCCCGGCGCGCTAAGCGTGACCCGGGCCAAGGAAGCCGAACAGCTAGCGCGGTCCTTGTAGCCAACGCGGCAGGCGGTTACTGCCAACGCTCCAGGTTCTGCTGCAGCAGCTGTTCAGGCAGCGCCCCGGCCACGATCTTTTCCATCTCCCGAGCCAGCGCTTCGCGCAACCGCGGCTGGTTGCAGGGCGAATGATGCGACATCGCCAGGTACAGCCCTTCGCTGGAAATCGGCGGCTCCAGCACCTGTACAGTCCCCGCGATACCCAAGCTGCGCACCAGTGCCATGCCGGGGTACTGCTCGTACACCACATAGTCGCTGCGCTTGTGCAGCAGCTTCTCGAACGCCTGCCTGGCGCCGGGTACAGCTTCGAGGGTGAGGTTGGCCCTCGCATAGTCGTCGAACTGCTGGCCATGGCTGTTGCTGACCAGCGTGCCACCCTTACGGCCTTTGAGGTCGGCCCATTGCCGGTAGGTGAAGGTATTGTCCTGGCGCACCCAGACCACGCTCGGGGTATGCAGGAATGGCGGGAGGATGAAGTCCATCTGCTGCTGGCGGGGCTGGGGCAGGAAATACCCCGCCATCAGGTCGATGCGGCCCCTACGCACTTTTTTCTGCGCGCGCGACCATGGCCCAGCGTAAATCACGTCGATGTCCAGCCCCAGCTGCTTGCCCAGGTACTTCAGCAGGTCGGCATTGGCACCGATCAGTTGCCGGGGATTCTGCGGGTCACGCCACAGGTAGGGCGGGTATTCGGCATTGCCGGTGGCTGTCAGCCGCTGGCACGCTTCGTCTGCTACCGCCGCCATGGGCAGCAGCAACAGGCACGGCAACAGCCGCAAGGCGTGGCGTAAGCGACGTTCGATCATCGACAACCCTCGGTCGGCTGCAGCAACCCTCTGTGCACGCCATGGAAAGTCTGGACCACGGGCAGGCAACAGGCTGGCCGTCTATCGGCCAGCACGACACAGGCCGGCAAAACGCTGCCGGCCAGCATAGCTGTAGCGAAGCCAAGGGGTTGCTCGCACATCACCCCTACTTCAGGCCCCTTGCCGCCGCATCGCCAGGATCGCCGCGCCAAAGCCGATAAAGGTGGTGCCCACCACCCGGCTTACCCAGCGCGATAGCGACGGCCGGGTGAGTACACCCTTGGCGCGTGCCGCCAGTGCGGCATACAGGCTCAGCGAAACCAGCGACAACACGACGAAAATCCCGGTCAGGATCAGGAACTGTGGCAGCAACGCTGCACCCTGGTCGATGAACTGCGGGAACAGCGCGGTAAAGAACATGGTCGCCTTGGGGTTGGTGACTGCGGTGAAGAACGCCGACTTGTACAACTTCAGCGGTGTGGGCCGCACCTTGGCCGCCACTTCTGCACCGCCCTGGGCCAGCATCGGGCTGGTTTTCAGCAACTGCCGCGCACCCAGGTAGAACAGGTAGCCGGCGCCCAGGACCTTCACGGCATTGAAGAGCATTTCAGAACTGGCCAGCAGTGCGCCAAGCCCGAGCATGGCGGCAGCCGACAGGCAGAACAGGCCCGAGCCATTGCCCAGCGACGACCAGATCGCGCTGCGCTGGCCGTGGGCCAGGCTGTTGTTGATGGCCATCAGGGTGGCAGGGCCAGGGCTGGCGATCGCGATGGCCGCGACCAGGGTAAAGGCTAACAGCGAGTGAGAATCCATTTCAGGCTCGTCAGACAACAAAACAGGAAGGGCCGCGTGCAGGATACGCAGGTTCAGTCGGCATTCTGCCGCTTGGCCGCTTTCTTGGCGATAGCTTTCATGCGCGTTGCCGCCCGCTGCACGGTGGCCATCTTCTCGGGGCGCTTCATGCCTCGCCATTTGCGGATTTCGTCGCGGGTGCGGCCACAGCTCACGCACAGCTCGCTATTCAACTGGCACAGCGCGACGCAAGGGTTGTCGATGTCTTTGGCCATGCCTCACTCAGCCAGGCATGGCTGCCCGCGCCCGTTCGGCCGCGCCCTGGAACACCTGGCGTACGTCCTCGGCCTTGACCTTGCTGACCGACCTGGCCGCCAGCAGCTCGTCGACCACGCGCAAGCCCTGCTCCAGGGCGGTGGCCAGTTGCTCGGGGTCGGAGGCGTCAGCGATATCACCCAGATAAGGAGCGATGAGGTACACGTAACGGTCCTGCAGCTTGAGCGCTTCCAGCGCGTCGAGGGCTTTCTGGAACCGATCGGCAGCGGCAGGGCTCATGCTCAATTTATCGAAATGAATCAGGCTCACACGGTCAGTGGCCATGTTGACGAATCTCCGTTTCCTGGTACGGCCAGGCCCGCAAGCAGCAGCGCTTCTACGGTGCTCGTATGTGCGGGCCCGGGTGATGCCCTTCAGGGTAACAGAACGCGAGACAGAAAGGGCCATCACCCCCAGAACTAAAACTATTTGCCAGGTCGCGTAATGGACGCCCCACGGCGCTATCGGGACAGGTGCCGGCATTTCCTGCGCAGGATAATCGCGCCAGCAGTTTCCCGCCGAGGCAGTGCTCCAACTCGGTAGCCCACACACAACAAGCCTGCGCCGGCAGGTAAGCCAGAAAAGGGCCCCAACATACATGGCAAAGGAACACATCACCGAAACGCTCGACCTTGGCGTGACGGACCCCTCGAAAACCGCAGAAGCGCGTCAGGACCGGCATTTCGAGGGCAAGCTCGACTGGATCGTCTTTGGCTTCACCAGCCTGCTGGCAATCGCTTTCGTCCTCTGGGGTTTCCTCAACCAGGCCAGCCTGGCCAGCAGCGCCTCCAGCGCGCAATCCTGGGTCATTCTCAACTTCGGCTGGTTCTTCGTGCTGACCTCCAGCCTGTTCGTGGTGTTCGTGCTGTGGCTGGCCGCCAGCCGCTACGGCCGGGTGCCGCTGGGGCGTGACGGTGAGCAGCCGGAATTCCGCACGGTGTCCTGGGTGGCGATGATGTTCAGCGCCGGCATGGGTATCGGCCTGATGTTCTTCGGCGTTGCCGAACCCCTGTCGCACTATGTGTCACCACCGCCAGGGTCGGCCAGCGCTCAGTCGAGCGAAGCGATGCAGGTGGCCATGGCCACCACGCTGTTCCACTGGACCCTGCACCCGTGGGCCATGTACGCCATCGTCGGCCTGGTGATTGCCTACGGCACCTTCCGCCGCGGCCGCTCGCAGCTGATTTCCGCGGCCTTCCGGCCGCTGATCGGCAAGCATGCCAACGGCCCGCTGGGCCGCCTGATCGACATGATGGCGATCTTCGCCACGTTGTTCGGCTCGGCCGCTTCACTGGGCCTGGGTGCGCTGCAGATCGCTGGCGGCCTGGAATACAACGGCTGGATCGAAAACCCCGGCAAGCTGTTCTATATCTCGGTCATCACCCTGCTGACCATTGCCTTCGTCACTTCGGCGGTCTCGGGCATCGGCAAGGGTATCCAGTGGCTGTCCAACACCAACATGGTACTGGCGCTGGTGCTGGCGGCGTTCGTGTTCATGGTCGGCCCGACCCTGCTGATGCTCAACCTGCTGCCCACCTCGATCGGCATCTACATCAAGCTGCTGCCGGAAATGATGGCCCGCACCAACGCCAGCGGCGGTGAGCAGATGAACAGCTGGCTGGCCGGCTGGACCGTGTTCTACTGGGCCTGGTGGATCTCCTGGACACCCTTCGTCGGCATGTTCATTGCCCGTATCAGCCGTGGGCGCACCATCCGCCAGTTCGTTACCGGCGTATTGCTGGTACCGAGCCTGGTCAGCCTGGTGTGGTTCACCATTTTCGGCGGCGCGGGCATCGAGGCCCTGCGCGAAGGCGCCTTCCAGCTGGCCAATGGAGCAGTCAACAGCAACCATGCACTGTACCAGCTGCTGGACAGCTATCCGCTGGCCTCGGCGACCTCGGTGCTGGTGATGGTCCTGGTGGGCATCTTCTTCGTCTCGGGTGCCGACGCCGCCTCGCTGGTCATGGGCACGCTGTCGGAGCACGGCACTACCAGCCCATCGCGGCGCACGGTGATCTTCTGGGGCGCGCTGACCGGTACGGTGGCGGCGATCATGCTGGCCATCGGCGACCCGCGCGCGCCCGGCGAGGCCCTGACCGGGCTGCAGAACCTGACCATCGTCGTGGCCCTGCCGTTCGTGGTGGTGATGGTACTGCTGTGCCTGGCGCTGTACCGCGACCTGCGCAAGGACCCGATGATGCTGCGCCACCTGCGTGGCAATGAACTGATCGAAAAGGCCGTGTTGTATGGTGCGGTCAAGCACGGCGAGGAGTTCTATATCGTGGTGCAGGAGAAAAAGGCGCCCCGCAAGGCAACAGTGGCAGCAAGCGAAGTGTCCGAAACCTGATGCGGTCGGTGCAGGAGTGGGTTACCGGCGAAATCCAGCATAGGGCCCCAGCGTTGCCGCTGTTCGCCGCTGGACCCGCTCTCACACGCTCTGCTGCCTCTCCCCAGCTCAGCCCTTCAGCGCAGCCTCGATCCGGGCCACGTCGATCTTGCCCATCTGCATCATGGCGTCGAACGCGCGCTTGGCCGCCGCACGATCCGGGTGGCCGATGGCTTCGATCAGGATACGTGGGGTGATCTGCCAGGAAATCCCCCATCGATCCTTGCACCAGCCGCAGGCGCTGGCCTCGCCGCCATTATCGACGATGGCATGCCAGTAACGGTCGGTCTCGGCCTGGTCCTCGGTACTGACCTGGAACGAAAACGCCTCGCAGTGGGTAAAGGCCTTGCCGCCATTGAGCCCCACACAGGGCAGGCCCATGACGGTGAATTCGACCGTGATCACATCGCCCTGCTTGCCCGATGGGTAATCGCCAGGCGCCCTGTGCACCGCAGTCACCCGGGTATCGGGAAAGATGCTGGCGTAGAAGTTCGCCGCCACCTCGGCATCGTTGTCATACCAGAGGCAAATGGTGTTCTTGGCAGTCATGGTATTGCTCCATGAAAGAGGTGAACGGTTGAGTCTAGCCCGTCTTGCCAATCGCGGTGCCATACCGGCACGCTGGCGGCCTCAGCAATATTCTGCAGACATTTCCGATATCAGGTGGTGAACCTGCTGACAAAAAAGCGGTCTTTCGCTGGCGGTCAACTCACCGACCGGTTCATCGGCCCAGGTCACCGGGCCTACTTTTGTCCTGTTTCAGCGAAGACCAACATGCCCGATTCCCGCCCAACTGCTTCCGCCCTCACTGCCCTGCGCGGCGGCCTGATCGCCACCCTGGTGGCCCTTGCCGCACCGGTGCACGCCGAAGAGCCCGCCAGCGACGCACGCTGGGTCAGCGACAGCCTGAGCACCTACGTGCGCAGCGGCCCGACCGACGGCCACCGCATCGTCGGCACCCTCAAGTCCGGGCAGAAACTGACCCTGATCGGCACCCAGGGCAACTACAGCCAGGTGCGAGGGCAGAATGGCGACCTGGTGTGGATTCTCAGCAGCGACCTGCAAGCGGTACCAGGCCAGGGCGAGCGCCTGCCGCAGCTCGACGCCCAGGTCGCGGAGCTGACCGGGCAACTGAAAACCATCGACGACAGCTGGAAGAATCGCGTACAGGGCATGCAGGAAACGCTCGATTCGCGGAAAAAGCTCATCGACGAACTGCAGGCGCGCAACCAGGCGCTGAACGAACAGCTCGACCAGAGCCAGTCGGACCTGCGCGATACCAAGGCGCGCCTGGGTGATGAGAACAAGCAGGTGATGATGCGCTACATGGTGTATGGCGGCAGCATTGCTGGCGCGGGCCTGCTGGCGGGGCTGATCCTGCCGGCGCTGACCCGTGGGCGCAAGAAGAACGACCGCTGGTTCTGAGCAGGCGCCATCCTGCGCCGGCCTCTTCGCGGGTACACCCGCTGCCACACCTATTGCAGCGGCCCTGTATCGGGCAGCAATCCTGTGGACGCGGGGTTACCGGCGAAGAGGCTGCCACCGGCAACCCGCTACTTGTTGCGCGCCTTGTTGTAGATGGTCTTGGCGCGGTCAGCCGAAGCCTGGCACTTGGTCATGTCGCCTGCAGCCTGCCCCTCCTTAGCCTGTTTCATCAACTCGTGATAGTCATGCGCCATGCCACCGTGCAGTGCCTGACCATCGGACTTGTTGATGTCTTCAAGCTCCTTGATCTTGGCCGCGCAGTTGCTCGCCGGGTCTGCGTGAGCGGCAAAACTGAGGACGGAGGCAATCACCAGCAGAGGGATGCATTTCATGGGGTTCATGGAGCTTTCTCCTGAGAAACCATAGGTCCGTCGGGTTTCATTCAACCCGACGCAGCGAAAAGCATAGATCGCCCTCGCCGGCGCTGCAGCGTTTCAGCCTGCCGGCGAGCCTGCTTCGGCGAACAGGAAGTCGATGAACACCCGCACCCGCAACGGCATGTATCGAGCCTGAGGGTAGAGCAACATGAATGGCCGGGAGGTCCCGCCATACTCGCTCAGCACCTCCACCAGCTCGCCACTGGCCAGGGCATCCTGCACGGTAAACCGGTAAGCCTGCATCAACCCACCGCCATGGCGCACCAGCGTGGCGGTGGCGAGGAAGTCACCGAGGCAGGTGAACCCGCCCTGGGTGTCGATTTCCACCAGGCCCCCAGCCTGGCGAAAGGTCCAGGGCGGGCGACGGCCGCTGCTGGGCATCTCGAACTGGATGCAGTCGTGCTGCAGCAGGTCATGCGGCGTCTGCGGCGTGCCGGCACGGGCGAGGTAGCCCGGCGTGCCCACCACCACCAGCTCGGCATCCTCCAGGCGGCGCGCCACCAGGCGTGAATCAACCGGCTCACGGCCACGAATGGCCAGGTCGAACGGTTCCTCGGCAAAGTCGACGTTGCGGTTACTAACATGCACGTCCACCTGCACGCGTGGATAGCGCAGATGGAACCGCGGCAGCAGCGGCAGCAAGCGGTGATGGGCATAAGGCGTGGGCGCGCTGATGCGCAAGCGGCCACTCGGCTCGGCCTGCCCGCCGGTGGCCTGACGCTCGGCCTCGACCAGTTGCCCCAGCGCCTGCCGACAGTGCTGGTAATAGGCCTGGCCCGCAGCAGACAGGCGCATCTGCCGGGTGGTGCGGACAAACAGGCGCACACCCAGGCGTTCTTCCAGGCGTGCCACGCTGCGGCTGACCGCCGCCGGCGTGACGCCAGCCTCGGTGGCCGCCCCGCTGAAGCTGCCCCGGTCGGCAGCCAGGCAGAACAGCTCCAGGCTGCCCAGTTGAAGGTCATCGAAATGGCGGGTCATGGCGGCTCGATTGATTACATGGTGTATCGATTGAAATACCTTGCACCTCATTTTTCAAGCTCAGGTAACGACCTAGAGTGACTCCACACCGAGCTCATGCTCATTTCACTGGAGATCCGCCACATGCACACCGCACGCACCGTCATCATCACCGGGGCCTCCAGCGGCCTGGGCTTCGCCCTTGCCGAGGCCTTCCTCGAACGCGGCGACAACGTGATCGGCAACGCCCGCAGCCAGGCTCGCCTGGAGCAGGCCGCTGCCCGCCTCGGCCACCCTGCGCGCTTCATCGGCGTAGCCGGCGACATCGCCGAACCAGACACCGCACAACGCCTGTTCGCCCGAGCCGAGCAAGCCTTCGGCGGTGTCGACCTGCTGATCAACAACGCTGGCATCTTCATTGCCAAACCGGCCACGGAGTACAGCGCAGCGGATGTCGACGCGCTGGTCGGCACCAACCTCAAGGGGTTCTTCTCCCCGGCCCAGGAAGCAGCACGCATCATGCCCCGCCAGGGGCATGGCCAGATCATCGCCATCACCGCCTCCATCGCCCTGCAACCGGACACCCGGGTGCCGGCCCTGCTGCCGGTGCTGGTCAAGGGCGGCCTGAACCAGGCGGTGAAAGGCCTGGCACTGGAGCTGGCGGCCAACGGCGTGCAGGTCAATGCCGTGGCGCCCGGGATCATCGACACGCCGCTGCATGGCGGCAACATGCAGGGGATGGGCGCGCTGTCACCCAGTGGCCGCACCGGCGCGCCGCAGGATGTCGTGGACGCCGTGCTGTACCTGGCGGATTCGCGCTTCGTCAGCGGTGTCATCCTGCCGGTGGACGGCGGTAGCACCGCTGGCACCTGGCACTGAACGGAGGCGCGAACAACCATGCCGTATGTCCATATTCGCGTGACCGATGAAGGGGTGAGCGCCGAACACAAGCGCCAGTTGATCGAACAGACCACGCGCATGCTGCAGCAGGTGCTGGGCAAGCCGCCGGCCAGTACTTTCGTGGTAATCGAGGAAGTACCGACCGATAACTGGGGGGTGGGTGGCGAGACAGTGACCGCGGTACGCGCGCGAGAACGCGGGTGAAGCCTGCGGGCTGCCGTGCAGCCCGCTACTGCCGCAACCGCTGCAATGCCTGCAGCACATGCCCGGTGGCCTGCTCCACCTGCCCTTCACGGCAGGCGATGCCCAATTGCCGCCACAGCCCCGGGCGCAGCGGTCGGCGGACGATGCGCCGATCCAGTTCGGCCACCTCCCCCTCCTGTGGCAGCAGGGTCGCCCCGTATCCGGCCCCGACCAGGCTCTTGATGGCATCGTTATAGTTCAGCTCGATCCGTGCTTCGGGGTAAAACCCTGCCGCCGCGAACCACTCGCCGGTTACCCGCGACAACTGGGTACTGCTGTCGTTGAGGATCAACGCCCGCTGCGCCAGCCAGGCCGGCGTGACTTTGGCCGGCGGCTGCCAGTCGGCCGGCACATAGGCAAGGATCGGGTCGCGCCGCCAAGGGGTGACTGCTAGCCCTTTGCCAGCCACCTGCGGCAAGGCGACCAGGCCGATGTCCAGGGTGCCCTCGCGCAAGCGGGCCAGCGATGCCTGGGACGTCAGCACCTGTACTTGCACATCGATCCCCGGGTGCGCGGCACGCAAATGCTCCAGCGCCTGCGGCAGCAGGTGGGCAATGGCACCGGTCGAAGCCCCCAGGCGCACCCTGCCGGTCAACCCCTCGACCTGCCGGCGCACTTCGTCCAGCGCCTGGTCAGCATCGGCCAGCAGGCGTCGCGCGCGGGCCAGCAGGGTTTCGCCGATGGCGGTCGGGCGTACCTGAGCGCGGGCGCGGGTGAGCAACGGCGCGCCGATGCGCGCCTCCAGCTCGGCCACGTGCAGGCTGATGGTAGGCGGCGCCAGGTTGAGCTGGCGGGCGGCCTCGGCAAACGAGCCCAGGTCGACGATCACCACCAGCGTGCGCAGGCGGTCAAGGCTGATTTCGCGCATATCAAGAGCCGTCACGTTCAGGAAAACTGAAGATTGCCCTCATGATATTCAAATTTCCTTTATCTTCACCACAAGCGAGCATAGGCCATCCCCTCCCGAC
Organism: Pseudomonas sp. Marseille-Q3773; assembly: GCF_916618955.1. Classification (NCBI taxonomy): domain Bacteria; kingdom Pseudomonadati; phylum Pseudomonadota; class Gammaproteobacteria; order Pseudomonadales; family Pseudomonadaceae; genus Pseudomonas; species Pseudomonas sp. Marseille-Q3773. The sequence goes on along the minus strand of NZ_OU745390.1, from coordinate 1,211,805 downwards.
CGGACGCTGACCATGCAAACTCCTGTTGTCTTCATCGACGGTGACCAAGGCACCACCGGCCTGCAGATCCATGCGCGCCTGCAAGGCCGCCGCGACCTGAGCCTGTTGACCCTGCCGGACGCCGAACGCAAAGACCCGCAACGTCGCCGCGAGGCGATCAACAGCGCCGATATCGCCCTGCTGTGCCTGCCCGACGATGCCGCGCGCGAAGCGGTGGCGACGGTCGACAACCCGCAGGTGCGAGTGATCGATGCAAGCTCGGCGCACCGCACGGCCCCTGGCTGGGTCTATGGCCTGCCGGAACTCGACAAGCAGCAAGCCGAACGCATCGCCCACAGCAAGCGCGTCAGCAACCCCGGCTGCTACCCCACCGGCGCCATCGCCCTGCTGCGGCCACTGGTCAAGGCTGGTCTGCTGCCAGCGGATTACCCACTGAACATCCATGCCATCTCCGGCTATTCCGGTGGTGGTCGCACTGCGGTCGAACGGCATGAACAACCCGGCACCGACAAGCCCCCGACCCTGCAACTGTATGGCCTGGAGCTGGCGCACAAGCACGTGCCGGAGATCCAGCGGCATGCCGGGCTATCGGCACGGCCGATGTTCCTGCCCGGTTACGCGGCCTACCGCCAGGGCATCGTGCTGAGCATCCCGCTACAGTTGCGCCTGCTGCCCGGCCAGGTCAGCGCCGCGCAGTTGCAGGCTTGCCTGGAACAGCACTACCAGGGTGCCCGCCACGTCCAGGTCATGCCCCTGCATCAGCACGGCGCGGCGCCGAACCTGGACCCGGAGGCGTTGAACGGCAGCAATGACCTGCGCCTGGCCCTGTTCGCCAACCCTGAACATGGCCAGGTATTGTTGACCGCCGTATTCGACAACCTCGGCAAAGGCGCCGCTGGCGCAGCAGTGCAGAACCTCGATCTGATGCTCGGTGCCTTGCAGCTGCAAGGCTGATGGGCGAAACCGGTTAGACTAGGGGCCCGCGCCGACATGGCGCGAGCCGTCTACCCAACCGCCGGAGCCCGCCCCCCGATGTTCATCCTGAGCCGCCTCGACAGCGTGCCGCCTGAAGCCTTCCAGAACCAGATCCGCGAACTGGTGATCCACCATGTCGGCCAACTGAGCAGCGTTGCCATCAGCGCCGACAACCCGCTGTATCCGCTGTATCAATACGGCGTTGGCATGGAGGTGCACCAGTACCTGCAGGCGCTGGACGGCACCCGCGGCCTGGCCGTGGCGCTGACCCTGGCGCTGGACGCCGAAGCACCGGACCAGCTGCTGGGCTTTGCCCTGTCGCTGCCTGCCGAGGACGACGAACAGGTGTGTGCGCTGGCGTTCCTGGCCGTGCGCCCCAGCCATCGCCGCCAGGGCATTGCCCGCGCCCTGTTGGCCGACCTGCAGGCGCGCCATGCCTGCGTCGAGCTGAATGCCTTTGCCAGCCAGGTGCCGTGGTTCGAGGCCATGGGCATGCAGGTGGTGGCCGCCAATGGCCCGCAAGTGCTGATGAGCAGCACCGGGCGGGCCAGCGGCGCATTGATCGGGCGGCTGGATATCGCGCCGATCTACCAAACCGCCGAAGTGATGCAGATTCATACCTACCTGCTCAACCAGCAAGGTGAGCAGGCGATGCTCGAAGCGGAACAGCAGCGGGATGAGCGGCTGGATGAGTTGACCGCTCAGGCCCAGGCGTGTGTGCACCAGCGCAACACCGTGCACTGACCCACGGGCTTCTCCGCGGGCCTACTCGCGAAGGAGCCCCGTTGGCCCTTCAGCCATGCACCCAGCGCCGATGCAACCCACGCGCCAGGGCATCCAGCACGAACCCCAGCACGCCGATCAGCAACACCATCGCCATCAGCTCGGAATACGCCAGGCGGTCGCGGGTATCGAGAATGAAGTAGCCCAGCCCGGCGCTAACCCCGAGCATTTCGCACGGCACCAGCACGATCCACAGAATTCCGATGGCCAGGCGTACACCGGTGAGCACATGGCCGATTACCCCCGGCACGATCACCTTGCACAAGGTTTCCCAGCGCGTGGCACTCAGACTGCGGGTCAACTGCAACCAGCGCGGGTCCAGCTGCCGGACCCCGGCGGCAGTATTCAGCAGGATCGGCCACAACGCGGCAAACGCCAGCAGGAAGTAGATGGGCTGGTCGCCCACGCCCATCAGCATCACCACCACCGGCATCCATGACAACGGCGAGATCATGCGCAAGAACTGGAACGCCGGCGTGGTCGCGGCCTCCAGGTGCCGATAGCTGCCCACCAGCAAGCCCAGCGGCACACCGATCAGCAACGCCAGCAACAAGCCGACCAGGATGCGCTTGAGGCTGACCCAGACATGCCCGTAGACCTCGCCCTGCCCGAGCAGCTCGACCAGGCTGGTCAGGGTCGCCTGGGGCGAGAAGCGTGCCGACAGGCCATCGGCCTCGCCGAATAGCTGCACGCCCGCCCACCACAACAACAGCAACCCCAGCAGACCGGCCAGGCCGAGGCCGGCATGTACGACATGCTTGCGCATCAGACCGCGAACTCCTCGCTACGCTGGTAGTTCTCGGCAATGCCGAACACCGAGGGGCCACCGACGGCGGCGATGGCGTTGCGCACGAAGCGATCGTCAACCAGGTCGCGGGCGGTTTGCGCCGGGTCCAGGCCGGCAAGGAAACTGTGCTCGCCCTCGATCAAGGTGTGCTTGAGGCGCTTGACCAGCTCTTCGGTATAGCTGGGGTACGGGTAGGGCTGGAAGTCGATGCGCTTTTCGTCCCACTGCTGATGCTGAATCGCCCCACTGGCAATGTAGCCGGCGCGGTCTTCGGCAGCCGGGGCCAGCACTTTGGTCAGCACCGCCGGTTCATGCGGCGTGTACTTGTTCGGGCCGGCCTTGGACAACAGCGCCGCGGCTTCGGCGCGGTGGTCGCGGGTCCATTGCTGGGCCTTGACGATGGCATTGACCACCTTTTGCGCCCACTCCGGGCGGTTGTTCAGGTCATGTTCATGCATGAACACCACGCAGCAGGCGTGGTTGCGCCACACATCGCCGGTGAAGCGCTGCACACGGCCGACCTTGAGGTTCTCGGCCAGGGCGTTGAACGGTTCGGCGACGATATAGCCGGCGATGCGCTTGCTGGCCAGGGCCGGCGGCATGTCCGAGGGCGGCAGCACCAGCAGGTTGACCTCGTTGGCCGCAAGTTGGCTGTTGGCGGGCTTCGACACCGGCGTCAGGCCGTTGTCGCCGAGCATCTGCTGCAGCACCACATTGTGGATCGAATACCAGAACGGGATGGCTACGGTCTTGCCGCCCAGTTGCTTGATGTCGGTGATGTCCGGCGCCACGGTAAGGCCCGAGCCGCCCACATGGTTCCAGGCCACCACCTTGGCCGGCACTTTGCTGGCATAACGTGCCCACACAGTCATCGGCGACAGCAGGTGGATGACGTTGACCTGGCCCGAGATGAACGCCTCGATCACTTGCGCCCAGCTGCGCAACAGCACCGGGCGCTCGGCCTTGATGCCTTCGGCCTCGAACAGGCCGTTGTTGTGTGCTACCAGCAACGGCGTGGCATCGGTGATCGGCAGGTAGCCGATGCGCACCGGCGCGTCGGGCTCGGCGGCAGCCCGGGCCTGCAGGCTGGACAGCAGCGGCACGGCCCCGGCAGCAGTCAGCATGGCGCTGAGCTTGAGGAAATCACGACGCGAGGTGGAGGAACAGCAGTCATCCATGCACATGTGCAGGCTCCGAAGGCAACGAGGTAGAGGAAGGTGCAGCGGTGCGGCTGGCCCGCCGAAGGGTCTTGAGGATCTCGATTCGCAGGGCGCCCAGTTCCTCGACCCGCTGCGCGCGCGGTTGTGGCAGGGCGATGCGCCATTGGCCGAGGATGTGCGCCGGGGGATCGCCCAGCAGCAGCACCCGGTCGGACAACAACAAGGCTTCGTCGATATCGTGGGTAATCAGTACGGCTGCGGTGTTATGGGCAGCAATCAGCTGCAGCAGCAATTGCTGCATGTCGGCACGGGTCACTTCGTCGAGCGCACCGAACGGCTCGTCAAGCAGCAGCACCTCAGGCTGGCGTGCCAGGCAGCGTGCCAGTGCGGTGCGCTGGGCCATGCCGCCGGACAGCTGCGCCGGGTACTGGCTGCGCGCATGGGCCAGGCCCACCGCGCCGATCGCATGGTCGATGCGGGCATGGCGCTCGGCTGCGGCCAGCTTGGGCTGGCGGGCGAAATCCAGGCCAAAGGCGACGTTCTTTTCCAGGCTCAGCCAGGGCAGCAAGCTCGGGTCCTGGAAGGCCACCGCCAGGCGCGGGTGGGGGCCTTGCAGCGGCTCACCGTGCAGGGTCACGCTGCCGCCATGCGGCTGCTGCAGGCCGGCCAGCACCCGTAGCAGGCTGGACTTGCCCACCCCACTGGGGCCGAGGATGGTCACCACCTCCCCTGGCGCCAGTTGCAGGTCGAAGCGCGCCAGCACTGGCTGCCAGCCGCCGTTGCGCGGGTAGCCCAGGCTGATCCCGCGGGCTTCGAGCAATGTCTGGCTCATGCGCTGGCAGCCTGACGATGCAGCTCGGCACGCAGCTGCACCAGGCTTGGGGTAACGATGGGCACGAACGCCGACTCGCGCCAGCGACGGGCGAAACCGGCACCGAACTCATCGAGGTACGCCTTGCCGCCGCTGGCTTGCAGCTCCAGCTGCACGGCATCGGCAGCACATTCAGCGAGGATGATGCGCAACTTGAACAGCGCCGCCGGCTGGCTCTGGAAGCGCCCTTCGAGCAAACCCTGCTTGAGCTCGGCCACGGTGTTTTCCAGGCGCTCGTCGAGGACCTGGCGATGCTCTTCGAGGAACGACAGCCGCCCATGGAGGTGATCGTGCACCTCGTGCAGTGAACGCCGCGCCAGGCCGATGGCCATGCCGCACTGCAAGGCAAGAAACGCCGGGCGCACCTTGGGCAGGAATTCGCGGGCATTGTCGTGCAGCAGCCAGTCACGGCCGAGCTCCACCTGGTGGAACGCCAGCGCTGCGGTATTGCTCGATTGCAGGCCCATCAGCTCCAGGTCGTCAGAACGCTCCAGCCCGTGGCTGTCGGAGGGGATGGCCAGCACGAACGGCGAACCACCAGCATCGTCCTCGATGGCTGCCGCCACCACGAACCCGCTCTTGCGCAGGTTGGTCACCCAGTGCAGCCGGCCTTCCAGTGTCCAGCCCGCCGCCTCGGGGCGGCCACGCACTTGCAGCGCCTCGATCCCGGAGAGGAATTTCATGGCGTTGGACAAGCCGGTGGCCCCCGCCAGCTCGCCGGTCAGCAGACTGGGCAGCAGGCGTTCACGCAGGGCCTGGTTGGGGCTTTGCAGCAGGTATTCGATGAACGCCCGCTGGCCCCAGCAGACAAAGGCTGCGGCCAGTGAGCGGCTGGCGATGGCGGCGATGGCCTCGACCGCATCGGCGACCGCGCCACCATTGCCGCCCAAGGCGGGGTCGACGCCAATGCGCAGCAGCTGCGATTCGGCGATGTGCGCCAGCACCAGTTGCGGGTCGCACTGCCCCTGGTCGATTGCCTCGGCATTGGCATCCAGCCATTGACGAAATGCAGCATCAAGCATGTCCCTACTCCTTTTGATATCGCAGGCGCCACCAGCGCCAGGCGCACAGTTACGCGGTTGGCTGCCAGCGGTACTTGCTCAGCTCGTCGTTGAGCGGCGTCTGGGCGAACACATTAGCAAAGTTGCACAGGGTTGCGAGGCTCACCCCCAGAATCACTTCCAGCGCGTTACCTTCGCTGAAACCGGCCGCGCGGAAGGCCTGGTAGGTCGCCTCGCTGACGTTGCCACGGGTGGCGATCACTTCGCGGGCAAAAGCGGCCAGGGTTTCGTAACGCGCGTCCGGCAGTTCGCCACGGGCACGCAGGGCATCGACCACCTCCGCCGGCAGCTTGGCCTTGTTCAGCGCCACCGCGGTATGGCCGGCCACGCAGAAGTCACAGCCATGCTGGGTGGCGGCAATCAGCTGCACCACTTCGCGCTCGGCCAGGGTCAGCTCGGCCTTGCCGTTGAGGGCCGAGACGGTGACATAGGTTTCCAGCGCCGCCGGGGCGTTGGCCAGCACACCCAGCAGGTTGGGGATGAAGCCGGAATTCTTCTGCGCATTCTCGAGGAACGGGCGGGCCGCTTCCGGGGCGCTCTGCAGGGTGTGTAAAGTAATGCGCGACGACATGCAGTGGTCTCCTTTGATGGGGGTCACTACAGTCTGTTGGTTATAAGAATTACCCTCCATATTCATCAGTCGCCTTTCCTTGCTCTTGAGTCTTTGCATTAGATGATTTCGTCCAGCCACCTTGTCGATTGGTTATTAGAGGGCCTGGAACTCGATGCCAGCCTGTTTCATGTCGGCCGCTACTGTGGCGGCTGGCATGCCAGCACCCAGGGCATGGGCCGCGCGAGCTTCCATCTGGTGGTGCAGGGGCATTGCTGGCTGCACATCGACGGCCAGCCCGATGCCATACGCCTGGCGGCTGGCGATGCGGTGTTCCTGCTGCGCGACCTTGGCTACCGCCTGGCCAGCGAACCGGACCTGGCCGGTGCCTGTGCCCAGCCACGCCAGCCGATGCAGCCGCTGGATGCCGAAGCAGTCGATGGCGTAGGGCTGGTGTGTGGCTTCTTTCACTTCAAGCCGGGTTTGTCATCGCTGATCGTCGAAGGCCTGGCCGACTGGATACTGCTGCGCGCCGACGAACCGGCTGGCCATGCGGCGCGGACATTGTTCGAGTTGATTCTGGAGGAATGCCGGCGCGCCGCCGGCCCGTCGCAAACGCTGCTGGAGCGGTTGACGCACCTGCTGTTCCTCTATGTGTTGCGCCAGCAGGTACATGCCGGGCAGCCACTGGGCGGGCTGGTCGCACTGGCACGCCAGCCGGCTTATGCCGGGCTGCTCGCGCAATTGATCGAGCAACCGGGGCAGGCCTGGACCCTTGAAAGCATGGCAGCCTGCACCGGGCTGTCACGTTCGGCATTTTTCAAGCGTTTCAATGAACTGGCCGGGCAGTCCCCAGGGCAGGTACTGCTGGCGTTGCGCATGCGCCATGCCAGCCAGCTGCTGCAGGCGGGGCACACCGTCGAGCAGGTAGGCGCACAGGTAGGGTATCAGTCGGTTGCGGCGTTTACCCGGGCGTTCGCCAAGGCGGTGGGTATGCAGCCGGGGGCGTACCGGCGCCAGCATGAAGGGCGCTGAGCCCTGTTGCGCCGGTACTGCCCCTGTTGCAGCTACACCTGCCTGTCAGTCATTGACACTCACCGCCCGCCCCGCCTTCTGGCCAGCGTTACCGCGAGTGGCCAGGCAGTAGTACAGCGGCACCGTCACCAGCAAGCCGAACAGCCAGGACAGGTCCGCCCCTTCGACGATGTTCGAGTACGGCCCCACGTACAGCGACGTATTGGCAAACGGCAATTGCACCAGGATGCCGCAGGCATAGGCAATGATTGCGTGGTGATTGAAGCGGCCATAGATACCGCCGTCGGCACGGAAGATCGAGGCGATGTCGTACTGGCCTTTCTTGATCAGGTAGAAGTCGATCAGGTTGATCGACGCCCAAGGTACCAGCACCAGCAACAGGGCCAGGATCAGGCCGATGAACTGGCCGATGAAGCCTGCCGATGCATTCAGCGCCACCAGGCCGCAGCCCAGCAGGATCACCGTAGCCAGCATTACCCGCACCCTGATGCTCGGTGTCCACGCCGCGGTGAAGGTCTGGATCGCAGTAACGATCGACAGTACCGCGCCATACAGGTTGAGGGCGTTGTGGCTGATGATGTTGAGCAGGAACAGCACCATCAGGATCGGGCCCAGCCAACCGGTGGCCTGCTTGACCGCATCCATCGCGTCGGTGCCTTCGGGCACGCACAGCACCGCCACGGCACCGAAGCTGAAGCACAGGATGGTGCCCAGGGTGGCGCCGAAGTAAGTCGCCCAGAACGGTCTGGCAATCCCCACCTCGCGCGGCAGGTAGCGCGAGTAGTCGGAGGTGTATGGCGAGAAGCTGATCTGCCAGATGGTGCCCAGCGACACCGTGGCAATGAAGCCCGACAGGTTGAATGCGCCACGGCTGAAGAAATCGGCCGGCAGCGCCTGGGCGAACATCATGATGAAGCCGGCCAGCAGCGCCGAGCCCATCACCCAGGTACCGATGCGGTTGAGAACGTGGATGAAACGGTAGCCGATCACGCCGATGGCAGTGGCGCTCAGGGCGCCGATCACGATCGCGCCCGGCATCGGCACGCCCGGGGCAATACCATGGATGGTCTTGCCCGCCAGGACGATGTTGGAAATGAAGAAACCGACATAGATCAGCGCGGTGAAGAACACGATCAGCAGCGCGCCGTAACGCCCGAACTGGCCACGGCTCTGCACCATCTGCGGAATGCCCAGCTGCGGTCCCTGCGCAGAGGCCAGGGCGATCACCACGCCGCCGGCAAGATGGCCGAGCACGATGGCGACCAGCCCCCACAGCAGGTTCAGGTGGAACACCTGGACCACCATGGCGCCGGTAACGATGGGCAGTGGCGCGATGTTGGTACTGAACCAGAGGGTGAACAGGTCGCGCGCCTTCCCGTGGCGCTCGGCAGGTGGCACGTAATCGACCGTGTGGTTCTCGACAAACGGGTGTTGCGACGACGGTTGGGACATAGGATTTCAGCTCGAAAGGTCGTTTTTATCTTTGTAAGGAAACCGCATCAAGGCGGCCTCTCAGCTGCGGACCATATTATGGTATTCCAAACTTTTGACAACACTGATCCGCAGGAAAAACTGCCCACTGATCTGTTTGCAAAGCCGTGGTGGCGTACCTGCTTGGCAGCCAAACCCGCAGCACCCGTGGCCTCGCGCCGCTCATCGCGATAAGCGCAAGCGTGAAAATTCCGCTTGCAAAATAGGTATTACGGTATACCATCAGACACATCGACGATAAAAACCGCGGACCACCACAGCCCTTCAGAGGTACACCCCGATGATCGACGCAACCGTCTACAAGCACGTCCTGGGCTCCTTCCCGTCCGGCGTTACCGTCATCACCACGCTGGACGACGACGGCTCGGTTGTCGGCCTGACTGCCAGCGCGTTCTCCTCGCTGTCGATGGACCCGCCACTGGTGCTGTTCTGCCCCAATTACAGCTCCGACTCCTACCCTGTACTGATCCGCCAGAAGCGCTTCGCCATCCACCTGCTCTCCGGTGAACAGCAAGCCGAAGCCTATGCGTTCGCCAAGAAAGGCAAGGACAAGGCCAGCGGCATCGAATGGACCCTGAGTGAACTGGGCAACCCGATCCTGGCCGGTGCCACTGCGGTCATCGAGTGCGAACTGTGGCGTGAATATGAAGGTGGCGACCACGCCATCATGGTCGGCAAGGTGCACAACCTGATCGTCCCGGCAGAGGCGCCGCGGCCAATGGTGTACTGCCGCGGCAAGATGACCAGCCTGCCCGCCTTTGCCTGAGTCCGGCAGGCAGACGCAGGCCCGCTCCCACACTGAAGCCCGCTGCATTGGCGGGCGAAAACAACAAGCGTTGAGGAAAGCCCCATGAAATTTTCGTTGTTCGTGCACATGGAACGTTGGGATGAACAGGTCAGCCACCGCCAGCTGTTCGAAGACCTGACCGAACTGACCCTGATGGCCGAAAACGGCGGTTTCAGCACCGTGTGGATCGGCGAACACCACGCCATGGAATACACCATTTCGCCAAGCCCTATGCCATTACTGGCCTACCTGGCCGCACGCACCGAAAAGATCCGCCTGGGCGCCGGCACCATCATCGCGCCATTCTGGAACCCGATCCGGGTCGCCGGCGAATGCGCCCTGCTCGACGTGATCAGCAAGGGCCGCATGGAAGTGGGCCTGGCCCGTGGTGCCTACCAGTTCGAGTTCGACCGCATGGCCGGTGGCATGCCGGCCACCGACGGCGGCAAGGCCCTGCGCGAAATGGTGCCGGCGGTGCGCAAGCTGTGGGAAGGCGACTACGCCCATGATGGCGAGGTGTACAAGTTCCCCACCTCCACCAGCGTGCCGAAGCCCTACAACGCCGTCCCGCCGATGTGGATCGCCGCCCGCGACCCGGACTCGCACAACTTCGCCGTGGCCAACGGCTGCAACGTGATGGTGACGCCATTGATGAAGGGCGACGAGGAAGTGCTGGACTTGAAGAACAAGTTCCAGGCGGCCCTCGACAACAACCCGGGCGTGCCGCGCCCACAACTGATGGTGCTGCGCCACACCCATGTGCACAGCCCGGCCGAGCCGGATGGCTGGAAGGTCGGCGCCCAGGCAATCTCGCGCTTCTATCGCACCTTCGATGCCTGGTTCGGCAACAAGACCACCCCGGTCAACGGGTTCCTTGAGCCAAGCCCGGAGTCGAAGTTTGCCGAAGTGCCGGCGTTCGAGCTGGAGAACATCCGCAAGAACACCATGATAGGCACCCCGCAAGAGATCATCGCCCGCATCAAGTACTACCAGGCGCTGGGCGTCGACGAGTTCAGTTTCTGGTGCGACAACAGCCTGCCGCATGCCGAGAAGAAGAAGTCGCTCGAGCTGTTCATCAAGGAAGTGGTGCCGGCGTTCGCCTGAATTCCCTTTGCCTGAATCATTGCGGGATGCGCCCGCTTGCGTAGGTCTGCGTGGCCTGCGCAAGCGGGTTTTTTTTGGTGTGTACGGCGTGGGTCTTGTGGGGAGGGTGAGATCGAGCGCCGCGCGGGCGGCGCTCGATCTCAACGACAGCACAAATCCCAAGGCATCCCTCGCCTTTCATCCCCTCGTCAGAGAAATTTCGCGCCCCCTCTTGCACAACAAATATTATGGTATACCATCAGACAACAAGAGCTGATAACCCTCACCTAGGAGCCATCCATGAGTTTCGAAATCCGCAAGATCGTCACCTACTCCGAAGAGACCCGCATCGAAGGCGGCAAGGCCACTGACAAGCCGGTGACCATGGTCGGCCTGGCCGTGGTGATCAAGAACCCATGGGCCGGTCGCGGTTTCGTTGAGGATCTGAAGCCGGAAATCCGCGCCAACTGCTCGGACCTGGGGGCCCTGATGGTCGAACGCCTGACTGCCGCCATCGGTGGTGCCGACAAGATCGAAGCCTATGGCAAAGCAGCCGTGGTCGGCGCCGATGGTGAAATCGAACACGCTTCGGCGGTGATCCACACCCTGCGCTTCGGCAACCACTACCGCGAGGCGGTGCAGGCCAAGAGCTACCTGAGCTTCACCAACAAGCGCGGCGGCCCGGGCACGTCGATCCAGATCCCGATGATGCAGAAGGACGACGAAGGCCTGCGTTCGCACTACATCACCCTGGAAATGCAGATCGAGGACGCCCCGCGTGCCGATGAAATCGTCGTGGTCCTGGGCGCTTCCGACGGTGGCCGCCTGCACCCACGCATCGGCAACCGCTACATCGACCTGGAAGAACTGGCTGCCGAAAAAGCCAACGCTCAATAACAACAACCAGGACGGGGCGTGACGTACCTGCCCGCCGCGCCCGCCCCTGAAGGAGCGCCCTCCATGATTCAGCCTGTTGCTGAACGCACCCCCGCCGGCACCAGCTACCTGTCCGTTGGCCAGGGCCAACCCGTGGTACTGATCCATGGCGTGGGCCTGAACAAGGAAATGTGGGGCGGTCAGTTCGTTGGCCTGGCCAACGACTACCGCGTCATCGCCTACGACATGCTCGGCCACGGCCAGAGCGCCCTGCCGGCCGCCGACATCGGCCTGGAAGGCTATGCAGCCCAGCTTGCCGAGCTGCTCGACCACCTGCAGATCACCCAGGCCACCGTGATCGGCTTCTCCATGGGTGGCCTGGTCGCCCGCGCGTTCGCCCTGCATCACCCGCAGCGCCTGGCAGCGCTGGTGATACTCAACAGCGTGTTCAACCGCACCCCCGAACAAAGTGCCGGGGTTATCGCCCGCGCCGCCCAGGCGGCCGAGCAAGGCCCCGACGCCAATGTCGACGCCGCGCTCGACCGCTGGTTCAGCCGCGAATACAAGGCTGCCAACCCGGCGCAGGTCGCCGCCATCCGCCAGGTCCTGGCGAGCAACGACCCGCAGGGCTACCACACCACATATTCGCTGTTCGCCACCCAGGACATGTACCGCGCCGGCGACCTGGGCAGCATCCAGGTGCCGACGCTGATCGCCACCGGCGAACTCGACTCGGGCTCCACCCCGGCCATGGCCCGCCAGCTCGCTGCCAGCATACCGGGGGCGCACTGTGTGGTCCTCGCCGAGCAACGGCATATGATGCCGGTGGAGGCACCGCGCGAAGTCAACAAGATGCTGCTGGACTTCCTCGCGCAAGCCCGCACCCTCACCGAATCCGCCAAGGGGATTGTTGCATGACCCTCGTTCGTTTCCAGATGTGCATCGACGGCCAATGGCGCGATGCCCAGAGCGGCAAGACCTTCGACAGCCTCAACCCGGCCACCGCCCAGGCCTGGGCGCAGTTGCCCGACGCAGACGAAGCCGATGTGGAGCTGGCCGTGCAGGCCGCCCAGCGGGCCTTCGACAGCCAGCAATGGCGCAGCATCAGCGCCACCGCTCGCGGCAAGCTGCTGCGCCGCCTGGGCGACCTGATTGCCGAAAACAAGGAGCATCTGGCCCAGCTGGAGAGCCGTGACAACGGCAAGCTGATCCGCGAAACCCGCGGCCAGGTCGGCTACCTGCCGGAGTTCTTCCACTACACCGCAGGCCTGGCCGACAAGCTCGAAGGCGGCACCCTGCCGCTGGACAAGCCCGACCTGTTTGCCTACACCGTGCACGAGCCGATCGGCGTGGTGGCCGGGATCATCCCGTGGAACAGCCCGCTGTATCTCACCGCGATCAAGCTGGCGCCGGCCCTGGCTGCCGGCAATACCATCGTGATCAAGCCGTCCGAGCACGCTTCGGCGACGATCCTCGAGCTGGCCCGCCTGGCCCTGGAAGCCGGCTTCCCGCCCGGCGTGGTCAACGTGGTCACCGGCTACGGCCCGAGCACCGGCGCGGCGCTGACCCGCCACCCGCTGGTGCGCAAGATCGCCTTCACCGGCGGTGCCGCCACCGCCCGCCACGTGGTGCGCAGCAGTGCCGAGAACTTCGCCAAGCTGTCGCTGGAGCTGGGCGGCAAGTCGCCGAACATCATTTTCGCCGACGCCGACCTGGACAGTGCCATCAACGGTGCCGTGGCCGGTATTTATGCCGCCTCCGGGCAAAGCTGCGTCGCCGGCTCGCGCCTGCTGGTGCAAGACGAGATCTTCGACGAGTTCGTCGCCCGCCTGATCGCCCGCGCCAAGCGCATCCGTATCGGCAACCCGCAGGACGATGCCAGCGAAATGGGCCCGATGGCTACCGCGCAACAACTGGCCGTGGTCGAAGGCCTGGTGGCTGCGGCCAAGGCCGAAGGTGCCAGGCTGCACATGGGCGGCAAACGTGCCGAGGTCGAAGGTGACGGCTGGTTCTACGAGCCGACCCTGTTCGAGTGCGACAGCAACTCGATGACCATCATGCAGGAAGAAGTATTCGGCCCGGTTGCTGCGGTGATCCGCTTCAAGACCGAAGAAGAAGCCCTGGCCATCGCCAACGACTCGCAGTTCGGCCTGGCCGCCGGTATCTGGACCCGCGACCTGGGCCGTGCGCATCGCCTGGCCCGCGACGTGCGTTCGGGGATCATCTGGGTCAATACCTACCGCGCCGTCTCGGCCATGGCACCGATCGGCGGCTTCAAGAACAGCGGCTACGGCCGTGAGAGCGGCATCGATTCGGTGCTGGCCTATACCGAGCTGAAGACGGTGTGGATCAACCTGTCCACCGCGCCCATGCCCGACCCCTTTGTCATGCGCTAGGAGAACTGCGTCCATGATCGAACCCGGCATCTACAAAGACGTGATGGGCTCCTTCCCGTCCGGCGTCACGGTAGTCACCACCCTGGACGCCGACGGCGGCATCGTCGGCATCACCGCCAGCGCGTTCAGCGCGTTGTCGATCGACCCGGCACTGGTGCTGTTCTGCCCCAACTACGCCTCCGACACCTACCCGATCCTGCGTGACAGCAAGCAGTTCGCCATTCATCTGCTGTCTGCCGAGCAGACCGCCGAGGCCTACGCGTTCGCCGGCAAGGGCAAGGACAAGGCCAAAGGCATCGAGTGGCACCTGAGCGAGCTGGGCAATCCGCTGCTGACCAAGGCCACGGCGATCATCGAATGCGAACTGTGGCGCGAATACGATGGCGGCGATCACGCGATCATCGTCGGCGCGGTGAAGAACCTGGTGTTGCCCGCCGAGCCGGTGACACCGATGGTCTACCACAAGGGCAAGCTGGGCGCGCTGCCGCCATTGGGCTGAGAGACCTCACTGGCTTCTTCGCGGGCTCGCCCGCTCCCACAGGTCCTGCACAGGTTTCAGTATCTATGCGATCCCTGTGGGAGCGGGCAAGCCCGCGAAGAAGCCCACACCGATGACCCTATTTTTCCGGAGTACTGCGCATGAGCAACGAAAAGTACCAGAAAGGCCTGCAGATCCGCACCCAGGTGCTGGGCGAGGAATACGTCAATCGCTCAATCCAGAACGCCGACGCGTTCACCCAGCCACTGCAGGAGCTGGTCACCGAGTACTGCTGGGGCCACGTCTGGGGCCGCGAAGGCCTCTCGCTGAAAGAGCGCAGCATGATAAACTTGGCCATGATTTCCGCACTCAACCGGCCCCACGAGCTCAAGCTGCACATTCGCGGCGCGTTGCGTAACGGCCTGAGCCGTGAACAGATTCGCGAGATCCTGCTCCAGGTCGGCATTTATTGCGGCGTGCCCGCGGCGGTGGACAGCTTCCGCCTGGCCCGCGAAGCGTTCGCTGAAGCCGACGCGGAGTCAACCCGTTAACACCGGGCTGTTCGAACCCATGCAAGGAGCACCCGAGGTTCGTGGTGCTGTTGCAGTTGCGGTCGGGCAGCCTCTTTCAGAGCGCACTCGATGAAACGCCTGCCACTCGACGACAGCTTCAAGGTCAACCGCAACCCCGTTACCCTGCGCGAAATCGTGCTCGACAAGCTGCGCGCCGCGATCATGAACTTCCACCTGCTGCCAGGCGACCGCCTGGTCGAGCGCGATCTCTGCGACCGCCTCGGCGTCAGCCGCACCTCGGTACGTGAGGCCCTGCGTCACCTGGAGTCGGAAGGCCTGGTGGAGTTCGCCGACGCCAAGGGCCCACGCGTGGCCATCATCACCCTCGAAGACGCCCGCGACATCTATGAACTGCGCTGCGTGCTCGAAGGCCTGATCGTGCAACTGTTCACCCTCAACGCCAAGGCCAAGGACATCCGCGCCCTGGAGCGCGCCCTGGAGGTCAACCGCGAGGCCCTCGAGGACGGCGAGCTGCAACAGGTGCTGGATTCGGTACAAGGCTTCTACGATGTGCTGCTGGAAGGCTCCGGCAACCAGGTGGCAGCCCAGCAGCTGCGCCAGTTGCAGGCGCGCATCAGCTACCTGCGCGCCACCTCGGTTTCACAGGAAAACCGCCGCGGCGCCAGTAACCGGGAAATGGAAAAGATCGTCGAGGCGATCAAGAGCGGCGACCCGCTGCTGGCCCACCAGGCCTCGGTCGATCACGTCCGCGCCGCAGCCAAGGTGGCCCTGGACTACCTGCGCCAGAAGCAGGACGACAACACCAAGGTGCGCGACATCGTCGAGCCCTTGGCCCTCAAGGAACCCCGCATAGGCCGCTGACCATGCCCAACGCCCCGCGCTACTGCCCGCACTGCACCACGGAACTGGCCCGGGGCGTTCCCACAGGCGACACTCACGAACGCCTGCACTGCACCGGCTGTGGCTACATCCACTACATCAACCCGAAGATCATCGCCGGCTGCATCATCGAGCGCGATGGCAAGTACCTGCTATGCCAGCGTGCAATCCCACCGCGCCCGGGCACCTGGACCTTGCCCGCCGGCTTCATGGAGGCCGGCGAGACCACCGAACAGGCAGCCTTGCGCGAAGTCTGGGAAGAAACCGGCGTACGCGCCGAGATCGTCTCGCCGTACTCGATCTTCAGCGTGCCGAAGATCAGCGAGGTGTACATCATCTTCCGCGCCATCGCCACCGAGGAAACCGGGCAATACGGGGCGGAAACACTGGCCTGCAAGTTCTTCGAACCGGACGAGGTGCCCTGGGACGACATCTATTACCCGGCGATCCGGCAGATTCTGGAGCGCTACATCCTCGAGCGGCAGGCTGGGGTGTACGGCATCTACATGGGCAATGACGACACCGGCAAGGTGCACTTCATTCGCTAGCCTGTGCCGGCCTCTCATCCCCAGCCATCCGCAGCCTCACCTTCAGCGCCGCCCCTCGGCCAGCATGCGCACGGCCAGGCCCGCCAGCACCGTGCCCATCAGCCAGCGTTGTACCTGCTGCCACAATGGACGCCTGGCCAGGAACACCGCAATCGACCCGGCCATGAGCGCGATCAGGGCATTCACCGTGACGCTGATGGTGATCTGCGTAGAACCCAGCACCAGCGACTGCAACAGCACGCTGCCATGGCCCGGCTCGATGAACTGCGGCATCAGCGACAGGTACATGACGGCGATCTTGGGGTTGAGCAGGCTGGTGGCAAAACCCATGGTGAACAGCCGCCGCGGGCTATCGGCCGGCAGCTCGCGAACCTGGAATGGCGAACGCCCGCCAGGGCGCAGCGCCTGCCAGGCCAGGTACAACAGGTACAGCGCGCCGCCGATACGCAGCGCGTCGTAGGCAAACGGCACCGCCATCACCAGGGCGGTGATACCCAGTGCGGCGCAGACCATGTAGATGACGAAGCCCAGGGCCACACCGCCCAGCGAGATCAGCCCGGCCTTGCGGCCCTGGCAGATCGAGCGGGAAATCAGGTAGATCATGTTAGGCCCGGGGGTCAGGACCATGCCGAGGCAGATCAGGGCGAAGGTGAGCAGTTGCGCGGTGTCGGGCATAGGCACGTCCTGATTGTGCGTCGAAGTGTTGCGAGTTTATCCGAGGCCGTGCCTGCCGTCTGCTTCGATCTCACCCCACCTGCCCGGCGATCAAGCCCACGGCCACCGCGATCATCGCTACCCCGGAAACCCGCCCGACCAGCTTCGCCGCCTGTGGCCGGGTGCTCAGCACGGTCTTGGCGCCATAGCCGACCAGCGAGTAGATCACCAGCGAACTGCACAGGTGCACCAGCCCCAGCAGCAGTATCTGCAACGGCACCGGCCAGCTCGACTGCGGGTCGGTGAATTGCGGCAGCAAGGCCAGGAACAGCAGGAACACCTTCGGGTTGAGGCCACTGACGCAAAACCCCTTGAAGGCCCAGCGCGACCGATTCCCCGCCCCACCCTGCCCGGCCGACGGCAATGCCGGGCTCAGCAGCAGGTTGCCACCCAGCCACAGCAGGTAGCCGCACCCCGCCAGGGTCAGCAAGGTCAGCGCCAGCGGGTGGCCCGCCAGCAGGCTGCCGACCCCGGCCGCCACCAGCAAAGTCGCCAGGAAATGCCCGGATAACATCCCCGCGACCGCAGGCATTACCCAGCGCCCGCGCATGCCCGCCGAAATGGCATAGGCCCAGTCCGCACCGGGGGTCATCACGAACAGCATCGACACGGCCCAGAACGCCGTCAGAACACTGAGAGCCACTTGAATCTTCCTTCTTCCACTGCTTTGGGATGAGCAAAAGATTACGTATTCCGCTGCGGCATTTTCTTTCGTATATTCCCTCCCTGCCTTCAGTTACTGGAAGATTCTTCTCAATGGACAGGATCGATCGAAAAATCCTTGCCGAGCTGCAAAAAGACGGTCGGTTGTCGGTGACCGAACTGGCCGACCGCGTCGGACTCAGCCTGTCGCCCTGCCATCGGCGCTTGAAGGCACTCGAAGAAAACGGCGCGATTCTTGGCTATCACGCCCGGTTGGCGCCCAGTGCGCTGGGCCTGAACTTTGCCGCGCTGGTATTCGTGACCCTGCGCGAAGTCACCCGCCAGCCGGTGGCGGACTTTGAAGCAGCCTTGGCCGAGATCCCGCAGATCGTCGAGGCCCAACGGCTGTTTGGCGACCCGGATTACCTGCTGCATGTGGTGGCCAGGGACTTGCCGGCATTCCAGAAGCTGTACGACGAGCAGCTGACCAGCATTCCCAATGTAAAGCGGTTGAGTTCGACCTTGGTGATGAAAGAGGTAATTCAGGATCGCTTGTTGCCGATGTAGCGGTTTGCTTCGACTGCCGGCGTCACTTCACCAGCCCATGACGCTGCGCTGCATCTGTGGCAGCAGGTCCACCGGCAAAATGGCCAGTTCAGGCGACCTTTCCAGCTGCCCCGCAAAGGCGCACAGCGCACCACCACAGCCCAGCGCAAACCGCTCGCCAGCAGCCCACCCCCGTCTACGCCAGGCCCTCCCGCCCACTGGCATCCTTCTTGCTGCCGTCACCCGCTTAAGCTTTTGTCAGCCTTAGGTTTTTTAAGGTTTATGGGCACATATTTACTAATTTCTCGTTATCCCCGCGCCCCGCATCATCGCTCCAACAAGAACGCGTCGCCCTTCGCCGGCACGCCCCCGGGCAGTTCCCGATGCCCCACCTTGCCTTGGAGTCAGTCATGACCAGTGCAGCCAATTCGGCACCCCTGATAGAAAAACACACGATCGGCTATGTGCCCCCGCAAGACCGCCATGGAAAGGTAAGGGATCTGTTCACGCTGTGGTTCGGCGGCAACATCGCGCCGCTGCCCATCGTTACCGGCGCATTGGGCGTGCAGCTGTTCCACCTGAACCTGCTGTGGGGCGTGGTCGCCATCCTGGTCGGCCATTTGCTTGGCGGTGTACTGATGGCGCTGCACTCGGCCCAGGGTCCGCAGATGGGCATCCCGCAGATGATCCAGAGCCGTGCGCAGTTCGGCTCGCTCGGCGCGTTGCTGGTGGTGGTGATCGCCGGGGTCATGTACATCGGCTTCTTTGCCTCCAACATCGTCCTCGCCGGCAAGTCGCTGCACGGTGTGGTGGCTGCCGTGCCCGTGCCGGTGGGCATCGTCATCGGTGCACTGGGCTCGGGCATCATCGGCATCATCGGCTACCGCTTCATCCACGTGCTCAACCGCATCGGTACCTGGGTGCTGGGCATCGGCATCGTGGTCGGCTTCGGCTACATCTTCAGCCATGTGCAAAGTGACGACTTCCTCACCCGCGGCGGCTTCAACCTGGCCGGCTGGCTGGCCACCGTGTCGCTGGCGGCGCTGTGGCAGATCGCCTTCGCCCCGTACGTGTCGGACTATTCACGCTACCTGCCGGCCGACGTCAAGGTCAGCGCGACGTTCTGGACCACCTACCTGGGCTCCGCGCTGGGTTCGAGCCTGTCGTTCATCTTCGGCGCCGTGGCGGTACTGGCGCTCCCGGCCGGCATGGACACCATGGACGCCGTCAAACTGGCCACCGGGACCCTCGGGCCGCTCATGCTGGTGCTGTTCCTGCTCAGCGTGATCAGCCACAACGCCCTCAACCTGTATGGTGCGGTACTGTCGATCATCACCCTGGTGCAAACCTTTGCCTACCGCTGGATCCCCACCGCCAGCAGCCGTGCGGTGCTGTCACTGCTGGTACTCAGCGCCTGCTGCGTAGTGGCGGTGTTCGCCTCGGCAGACTTCATCGGCCACTTCGTCGACATGGTGCTGGTGCTGCTGGTAGTGCTGGTGCCGTGGACGGCGATCAACCTGATCGACTTCTACGCCATTCACAAGGGTGACTACGACATCCAGTCGATCTTCCAGGTCGATGGTGGCATCTACGGGCGTTACAACCCGCAGGCCCTGGTTGCCTATGCGGTGGGCATCGTGGTGCAGATCCCGTTCATGAACACGCCGCTGTATGTCGGGCCGATTGCCGAGCACATCAACGGCGCAGACCTGTCGTGGCTGGTGGGCCTGGCGATCACTTCGCCGCTTTACTGGTGGCTGGCCAGCCGCGACAGCGCCTACCGCCGTCGCCAGGCCGGTGCCAAGGTAGCCATGGGGCATTGACCCCTGCTGCGGTAGATCAGCACCAGAGGGTGAGCGGCAAGCCAGTCAGGCGCCCTCGGGCAACAGGCTACGGTCGAACATGAACGCCCGCTCACCCTGCGGCGTATAGGCATACAACTGCTGCGGTCGCCCCAGCCGCGGCTGATGCTTCTCCCCGGTATCCCTCACCCACCCCAGCTCGCGCAAACGCTCCAGCCGTTTGCGCAGCGAGGTGTTGTTCACCGCCTGGCCCAGGCAGGCCTGCACGGCCCCCAGCGCATCCAGCACGGTGAACTTCTCTGCCAGCAGGTACAGCGGCAAGCTGCTGTACACCGTCTTCGCGGCAAGGCGCTCGCGGGCGCGGCCGACCAGCAGGTTGTGGTCGAACGGCAGCAGCACCTTGCGCTCCAGCACGTTGTCCAGATCGAAGAACGCCAGCTGCTCGCCCTCGACCTGCTGTTGCGGGTCAAGCAGCGCCAGGTAGAAGGTGCTCAACGACCAGCCCCTGGGGTCACGGAAGGCATTGCCTTCGGTACCCACCTGCTCCAGATAACGCGGCGATACCCGGGCCTTTTCGCGCAGGGCCCGCTCGGCAGCGCCTTCCAGGCTGGTGTCAGGGGTTCGGCCATTGACGATAACCCCGGGCAAGGCCCACTGGCCGGCATGCGGTTCTCGCTCACGACGGTGCAACAACACTTGCAGATGCTGCGCTTCAGGGGCCATGCGCAGGGCGACGATATCGACGCTGGCCAGGACTTCGGTGCTACTCACAGGATGGCTCCGCTCGGGAATTCGCCTATATTCCACCAGAGATGCTAAGTAGCACAAGCAGAAACCCTAAAACAAAAAGCGCTTGACACACTTAATACACCAGGTGAATTATATAGCCATCCCAGCAAGGAGAACCGCCATGAAGATCGCCAGCTTCGACGTCGACGCGCAAAATGGCTTCACCGCCAACGCCCCGCAAGAGCTACCCGTGCCCGAAGGTGACGAAATCGTGGCGGATCTGAATGCCATGGCGCTGCGCGCCGACCTGCGCCTGGGCAGCAAGGACGCCCATCCAGCCAATGCCGCCTGGGTGGTCGCCGACCACGCCGACATGTTGCAACCACTACAGCTGGCCGATGCCGACCTGACCTGGGTCAGCCACTGCGTACCCGGCACCGCGGGTTTCGAACTGCTGCCCGGCCTGCCCGCGCCCATCGATTATGATTACTTCGTCTGGAAAGGCGTCGAGCCCGACCTGCACCCCTACGGTGCCTGTTACCACGACCTGGCCGAGCGCCGCTCCACCGGGGTGATCGAATACCTCAAGGTACACCAGGTGGGCGCGGTGATCGTTGGCGGCCTGGCCCTGGACTACTGTGTCAGGACCACCGCCCGGCAACTGCGCCAGGCCGGCTTCCAGGTGCTGCTGTACCTGCCCGCCTGCCGCGCCCTCACCCAGGCGGGCGCGATCGAGGCGTGTGGCGCGCTGGCCGCCGAGGGCGTGATCCTCTGCGGCGACGAAGCGGCACTCGACCACCAGCTTGCCCGAATCAAGGAAGACCGCCCATGAGCGATAGTGTTTTCGGCCCACGTATCATCCAGAACCTGCTGGACACCGATTTCTACAAGATCACCATGATGCAGGCTGTGCTGCACAATTACCCCAACGCCGAGGTGGAATGGGAGTTCCGCTGCCGCAACAACGAGAACCTCGCCCCCTACCTGGCAGAAATCCGCTACCAGGTGGAACAACTGGCCGAGGTCAGCGTCACCCACGACCAGCTCGCCTACCTGGAGAAAATCCCTTTCATCAAGCCGGACTTCATTCGCTTTCTCAGCCTGTTCCGCTTCAACCTGCGCTATGTGCAGGTGTACCTGGATGATGCCGGGCAACTGGCGATCCGCGTGCGTGGGCCATGGCTGCATGTGATTCTCTACGAAATCCCGCTGCTGGCGATCATCAGCGAGGTGCGCAACCGCTACCGCTATCGCGAGGTGGTGATCGAGCAGGTTCGCGAGCGCCTGTACCAGAAACTCGACTGGCTCAAGGCCGAGGCCAGCAACGAAGAACTGGCCGGCTTCCAACTGGCCGATTTCGGTACCCGGCGGCGCTTTTCCTATCGGGTGCAGGAAGAGGTGGTGCACATTTTAAAGCGTGACTTCCCGGGCCGCTTTGTCGGTACCAGCAACGTGCACCTGGCCCGGGAGTTCCAGCTCAAGCCGATCGGCACCATGGCCCACGAATGGTTCATGGCCCACCAGCAGCTCGGCCCGCGGCTGGTCGACAGCCAGGCTGCCGCGCTGGAATGCTGGGTGCGGGAATACCGCGGGTTGCTCGGCATCGCCCTGACCGATTGCATCACCATGGACGCTTTCCTGGGTGATTTCGATTTGTACTTTGCCAAGCTGTTCGATGGCCTGCGGCATGACTCGGGCGACCCGCTGGCCTGGGCGGAAAAGGCCATTGCGCACTATGAGCGGCTGGGTATCGACCCGAAGAGCAAGACGCTGATCTTTTCCGACGGGCTGGACTTTGCCAAGGCGCTGGGGCTGTACCGGTCGCTGCATGAGCGGATCAACGTGAGCTTTGGCATTGGTACTCGGCTGACGTGCGACATTCCAGATGTGGAACCGATGAATATCGTGATCAAGATGACCGCCTGCAACGGCGCGCCGGTCGCCAAGATTTCCGACAGCCCGGGCAAGACCCAGTGCCGCGATGAAAACTTCGTGGCTTACCTGAAGCATGTCTTTCAGGTGAACTGAGGCCCGTGTTGCCAACGCTCCTCTGACTGCCCTACACACAACTCGAGAAAGCGCGCCGCCGCCCGCGACGGCGTCGCTGCATGCGGTACCAGGATGGAAAACCGCCGCACCAGCGCTTGCGGCGCAACCTGCAACCGGCGTAGCGCACCGTCTTCGTGGCGGATCGACATCGCCGACACGAAACCGATGCCCATCCCGGCCCGCACCGCCTCCTTCACCCCTTCCACCCCGGCAATTTCCAGCGCCACGCGCATTGCCACGCCACTGCGGGCAAAGGCCCGCTCGACGATCTGTCGCACGCCCGAGCCGCTTTCGCGCAACACCAGCGGGTAAGCCCCCAGCGCGGCCAGCGTCTGCTGGTCGCTGCCGGCCAGCGGATGTCCACGCGGCACGATGGCCACGATCTCGTCTTGCCGCCACGCCGTTACTGCCGTGCCCAATGGCAACTCCTGCCCAGGGGGGCCTTCGATCAAGGCGATATCAACGCTGTCCAGCGCAGCGACGATTTCCGCCGTGTTGCCATGGGAGGTGCTGACCTGCACCTCCGGGTAGCGGGCATGGAAATCGGCAATCAGGTAGGGCAACAGGTAACTGGCCGGCGTGGTACTGGCGCCGATGCGCAGGGTCCCACGCTCCAGCCCGCACATGGCCTCGCGTAGCGCCTGGGCCTGGCGGAAGGTTTCGCGCAGCCGCTCGGCATGGGCCAGCAATTGTTCACCGGCCGCTGTCAGCCGCACGCCGCGGCCGGCGCGTTGGTAGAGGGGCTCGCCAAAAGTCTCCTGCAGCAGTTTGAGCTGGCCTGACACCGCCGGTTGCGACAGGTGCAGGGCCAGGGCCGCATGGCTGATGTTGCCATGCTCGGCAACGGTGGCAAATGTTATAAGCTGTTCCGGGGTCATGAATTGAAAATATCAGCTTTGCGGATATTTGCCATTCCAAATTACGATTTTTTATAAGCTTATAACCAGATTAACGTAAGCCATGTCGAAACACCTACCCGGAGGACACACATGGCCACGGTACCGTCCAACCCCGTTATTGCACCCACCCTCTCCACCCGCGGGCGGCTCAATGGCATTTTGTTCGTCGCGCTGTTCGCGCTTGCGGTCACCCAGCTGGCCGCCCTGCCTGCCATCGCCAGCCTCGGTATCAGCCCGCTGATTGTCGGTATCGTCGCCGGTGCGCTGTACGCCAACGCGCTGCGCGACGGGGTATCCGCAAGCTGGGCTGCAGGCATCAACTTCTCCGCGCGCGGCCTGTTGCGCATTGCCGTTGCCTTCTTCGGCCTGCGGGTCAGTCTGCAGGAAATCGCCGAAGTCGGCTGGGCGGGGCTCATCGTGTCCGTGCTGGTGGTGGGCAGCACCCTGTTGATCGGCTTGTGGTGCGGCATGAAGGTGTTCAAGCTGGACCGCGACAGCGCCTTGCTGACCGCTGCGGGCAGCGCCATCTGCGGCGCCGCTGCGGTACTGGCGTTCGAATCAGCCCTGCGCAGCGCCCCGCACAAGAGTGCCATGGCGGTCGGTAGCGTGGTGCTGTTCGGCACCCTGTCGATGTTCCTCTACCCGCTGGCGATCAACGCCGGCTGGCTGCAGTTGGATACCCTCGGCGCTGGCCTGTTCCTCGGCGGCACCCTTCACGAGGTGGCGCAGGTGGTTGGCGCGGCCAGCAATGTCAGTGCCGATGCCACGCATATCGCCACGATCGTCAAGATGACCCGGGTGATGCTGCTGGTGCCGGTGCTGTTGCTGGCGGGGCTGTGGATCAGCCGCACACGCCAGCCGGGCCAGGCCCAGGGCAACGGGCGCATTACCATGCCCTGGTTCGCCTTCGGCTTCCTTGCACTGGTGCTGGTCAATTCCTCCCAGTTGCTGCCAAGTGGCGTGACACAAGCCATCAACAGCCTGGATACCTTCGCCCTGACCATGGCCATGACTGCACTGGGCATGGAAACGCGCTTCAGCCAGATCCGCCAGGCCGGGCCGCGAGCGCTGGCCACCGGGGCGATCCTGAACCTGTGGCTGATCGGGGGTGGGCTGGCAATCACCTTCGCCGTACAGAAGTTGCTGGGATGAGCTGACACCGGGTTTGCCCGCGAAGTCGCCACCCGGGTCCCAAGCTTTTTTGGTATTCCCCTCGTTGCCGCTCAAATTTCTCGGTATGGTGTGGTCAAAGAAGGATGTTTTACCCGCACAGGAAAGACTTAGATGCCCCAACGCCATGTCATCAATGCATCCGTCAGCCCCAAAGGCAGCCTGGAGACGCTGTCACAACGTGAAGTGCAGCAACTGAGTGAAGTCGGTACCGGTAGCCTTTACACCCTGTTCCGCCAGTGCGCCCTGGCCATCCTCAACACCGGCGCCCATGTCGACAATGCCAAGACCATCCTCGAGGCCTACCAGGACTTCGAGGTACGTATCCACCAACAGGACCGTGGCGTGCGCCTGGAGTTGCTGAATGCCCCAGCAGACGCCTTCGTCGATGGCGAGATGATCGCCAGTACCCGTGAAATGCTGTTCAGCGCCCTGCGCGACATCGTCTACACCGAAAGCGAGCTGGCCAGCCAGCGCATCGACCTGGAAAGCTCCCAGGGCATCACCGACTATGTGTTCCACCTGCTGCGCAACGCCCGCACCCTGCGCCCGGGCGTGGAGCCGAAGATGGTGGTGTGCTGGGGCGGCCATTCGATCAGCAGCGAGGAATACCAGTACACCAAGAAGGTCGGCCACGAACTGGGCCTGCGCAAACTGGACGTGTGCACCGGCTGCGGCCCGGGCGTGATGAAGGGCCCGATGAAAGGCGCAACCATTGCCCACGCCAAGCAGCGCATGCACGGCAGCCGCTACCTGGGCCTTACCGAGCCAGGGATCATTGCCGCCGAGGCACCCAACCCGATCGTCAACGAACTGGTGATCCTGCCGGACATCGAGAAGCGCCTGGAAGCCTTCGTCCGTGTCGGCCACGGCATCATCATCTTCCCGGGCGGTGCCGGTACGGCCGAGGAGTTCCTCTACCTGCTGGGCATCCTCATGCACCCGGACAACCAGGGCCTGCCGTTCCCGGTGGTGCTCACCGGCCCGCGCAGCGCCGAGCCGTACCTGCAACAATTGCACGCCTTCGTCGGCGCCACGCTTGGTGAAGCGGCGCATCGCCTGTACCAGATCATCATCGACGACCCGGCGGAAGTGGCCCGACACATGGTCGAAGGGCTCAAGGAGGTCAAACAGTTCCGCCGTGAGCGCAACGATGCGTTCCATTTCAACTGGCTGCTGAAAATCGAAGAAAGCTTCCAGCGCCCGTTCGACCCGACCCACCAGGCCATGGCCGACCTGGAGCTGCGGCGCGATCTGCCCGCCCATGAACTGGCCGCCAACCTGCGCCGGGCGTTCTCCGGGATTGTCGCAGGCAACGTCAAGGACAAGGGCATCCGCCTGATCGAGGAACACGGGCCGTACCAGATCCGTGGCGACAGCGCCGTGCTGGACCCATTGGGCCGGCTGCTGCAGGCGTTCGTCGACCAGCACCGGATGAAACTGCCTGGCGGCGCGGCGTATGTCCCGTGCTACCAGGTGGTGACCTGATCCCGGCTACTCCGGACCGTTGATCCGCCGTCGGCAGAAGGCCTTGCTCAAGGCCCTCAGCCGAGGTCGGCCATCGGCCTTTCGACAAAACGGATACTGTCCCGTCCACTGCGCTTGGACTGGTACAACGCCACATCGCCCTGCTCGATCAGCGCCGCCAGGCTTGCCGGCGGCTGATCGAACAGGTTGGCACCGATGCTCAAGGTGACAGGCTGCGGCGTCGGTGCCGTGTTGCTGGCAAACTGCTGGAACTGCTCACGCAGCAACCCGCCCAGTTCCAGCACCCGTTCGCTGCTTGTGCCCCACAGCAGGATGACGAACTCATCGCCGCCCAAGCGTGCTGCCAGCGAGCGCTCAGGCAACAGCGTGCGAATCATCTCGCCCAGGGCGACCAGCAAGCGGTCGCCTGCCACATGCCCGTGCAGGTCGTTGACCAGTTTGAAATTATCGATGTCGATCAGCAGCAAGGCCCCGGGCTGCGCCGGGCTCACGTCCTTGAAGAACTGCCCTGCGCGCACCTCCAGGGCCCGCCGGTTATACAGCGCGGTCAACGGGTCGCGCGCTGCCAGCCGGGCGATCCGCTCCTCGCGCCGGTAGCGCACAGTGCCGGTCATGGACAAGGCGATGAGCATGATCGCCATCGTTCCCTCCACCAGGGAAACCTGGATGATCAGCCCGCCGAAGGTGGCCAGGTCAATCAGCGTACCTGGGATGATGGCGATGGCCGCCTTGCCCAGGTAGAACAGCCCATGCACCAGCAATACATAGCGCAACTGCACCGCGCCAACGCTCAGCGAGCGGCCGTGCGGGCGCAACAACAGGCTGGCCTTGAGCGTCAGCAGTGCCACCAGCAACGAGTTGGCCATCAGCATCACGTTCGACCACTGCGGCCCGACGGGCAACAGCAGCAAGGCGAACCACAGCGGGACTACCAGCAGCCAGCGCCATGACAGGCGCACCTGGGTGAAGCGCAATACGCCCACCAGGAACAGCCCGTGCGCCACCACCAGCAAGCCGTTGGCGAACCAGATGCCGATCAGCAGCAGACCGATACCGCGCAGCAAGGCCAGGGTCGAACCGAGCGAGATGGTGGCAAAGCCTGCGCTCCAGAACAGCAGCGACGGCTCGCGGACACTGCGCCATTCGATCGCAAGGTACAACGCGGCGGCAGCAGCCAAGGCGATCGAAATGGTCAGCATCGTGGGTGGATCAAGCGCCATGGACGGATTGGCCTGTCTGGTTAACGAGGAAAAGGCCCGATTGTATGCGCTCGCGATGAATTTTCAGAGAGGCGACTTACGCGTGGTCAAGATGGATCCACCTTCTGGGAAGTCTCCCGGGGTTGGATCTCGCCCGCGCCCAGCAGCGCCAGTAAAACCTGGTTTTCCACCGGCCTGCTCAGCAGGTAGCCCTGCACTTCATGGCACTGGTCATCATTGAGCAGTGCCAACTGCTCCGCAGTCTCCACGCCTTCGGCCGTGACCGTCATGCCCATCGCGTTACCCAGGTTGATGATAGCCTGCACCACGCTGCGGTCACTGCTGCTGGTGCCCAACGACTGGACGAAGCGTTTGTCGATCTTGATGCTGTCGAACGGGTAGGTACGCAGGTAACCCAGGGAGGAATAGCCGGTACCGAAGTCATCGATGTTCAGGCGTACCCCCAGCTCCTTCAACGCATTCATGGTCTGCAGGGCACCTTCCACGTCATTGAGCATGACGTTCTCGGTAATCTCCAGCTCCAGGCGGTGGGCAGGCAGGCCGGTGTGCCGCAGTGCGTCAGCCACGTCCCGCACCACGTCGCTGCGGCTGAACTGTGCCGGCGACATGTTGACCGAGACCAGGATTTCCAGCGGCCAGCCACGCGCCAGCCTGCATGCCTCCTGGAGTACCCAGTTGCCCAGTTGCACGATCAGGTCGGACTCCTCGGCCAGGGCAATGAAGTGGTCCGGCCGCAGCAGGCCGAGCCGTGGATGTTGCCAGCGCACCAGCGCCTCGGCAGAGGCCACCGTTACCCCATCCACCTTGAAGCGCGGCTGGAAATGCAAGCGCAGCTCGCCACGGGCGATGCCTTCGCGCAATTCACGCTCCAGCTCGCGCTTTTCCAGCAATGCCGAGTTCAACTGTGCCGAGAAGTAGCGCCAGGTATGCTTGCCGGCCTGCTTCGCGCTGTACAAGGCGACATCGGCATAACGGATCAGGTCACTGGCGGAGCCGGGATATTCTGCGGACAACACCACCCCGAGGCTGACCCCGACCTGGACCTTGTGTTGCTCGAAGGTGATCGGGCGCTTGAGGGTTTCGATGACCCGCGCGCAAAAGCGGTCCACTTCATCGTGTTTGCCCGGCCGGGCCAGCACGATGACGAACTCGTCACCGCCCAGGCGTGCCACCAGGTCGGTGTCGCGGGTCACCTGGCCCAGCCGGCGGGCCACTTCGATCAGCACGGCATCCCCGGCCGGGTGGCCGAGGCTGTCGTTGATCGGCTTGAAATTGTCCAGGTCGAGCATCAGCAACGCCTGCTCGCCGCCCCTGGCATCATCCAGGAAGCGGAACAGCTTGTTGCGGTTGGGCAGGCCGGTAAGCGCATCGTGCAGCGACAGGTGCTGAACCTGCGCATGGGCCGCCACCTCGTCGGTGATGTCCGTGCAGGTACCGCGGAAACCCCGGCAGGTCTTGTGTTCGATGATGGCCTTGGCAGCGATCCGGCACTCCCGGCGTTGCTCCTGATGATCCCGGTACTGGCAACGCAGGTTGCCGGTCGATTCGCTGCCGGCGAGGCTGTGCAGCCAGGTCTCGACCTGGCCGGTATCACAATCGAACAGGTCGCTGATGGGGCGTTGCAGCCAGCGCTCCAAGGTATGCCCGGTCAGCTCGGTAAAGCGCGGTGAAAGATAAGTCAGGCGCTGCTGCGCATCGGTTTCCCAGATCCAGTCCGATGCGGCCTCGGCCACTGCCTTGAAGCGCGCTTCACTGGACTCCAGGGCGGCTTTCGAGGCCGCCAGCGCGTGGTGGCTACGGTCCATGCTGGCGGTGGCACGCATGGCATAGCGGGCGAACAACAGCATGACCAGGGCGATGATCAGCAACGCCAGGGCCAGGGGCAACAGGACCGTCTTGAGCAGCTCCGTCCCAGGCTGCTCGATATGCCAGGTCAGGGCGTAGCCACTGTCCTCCAGGGGCAAGCGCTCCTGATCTGCCTGCACCTGGCTTGCGGCAACCACGGCAAAGCCGGCCAACCCGGCAGAGCGCCCCAGTTGACCGAGCACCTTCGGGCTGAGCACCCGCACGAACACCAGCACTGCGCCAGAGGCCGGCAGCGGCTGCGCGGCCGAGGACGGGCGGATGACCGCTGCGGTGAACAGCGCCGGCTGGCCATCGAACACCAGGTAGCCGGAGGCTGCCTGTTGCTCCTGCGTCGTCGCCTGCCGGGCCCGTTGCAGAACCTGGGCGCGGCTGCCGCTGTGGCGTTCGAAGCGTTGTTCGCTGAGCTGCCCTTCCAGCAACGCGTAGTGGGTGCCATCGTCACCCAGGACGAACACCCCTTCATAGCCGTCCGTGCTGTAGAGCGTCTCGCCCAGGTTATCCTCGTCGTAGGCCCAGTGCCGGTCCACGCGGCCAGCCAAGTGATCGTATGCGGCTTGCCACACGGCATAGGAGACCAGGTAGTTGCGTTCGTTCTTCTGCAATTGAGCCAGTGCCGACTCGGCGTGAAACCGGCTCTGGGTTCGTTCGCGCGCATCCAGTGACTCGGCGATGCGGTACAAGGAAACCAGGCCCAGCAGCAAAATCAACAACAGCAGGCTGGAAAAGACCAGCGTCAACTGCCGAACCACCTGACTGCGCGACGAATTACTGCCGAAGGTTGCATCCATTCAGTGGGCGCCTTTTACCGTGTTCCAGAGCATTGACTGTCAGCAGTTGGCTGCTGATCGATCCGGACGACGACCGGACCCCAAGACCCCGGGAATTCATCAGACACGAACGAAATCTCAAAGGACCCGTTTGATCAACGGCTCCAACCGGCTGAAGCGTAGCCGACGCAAGAGCGTGCGTACTTCCTTCGGATGCTCGGCCTTGCTCCCCAGCGCTTGCGCCGGGTCGATCTGCGGCGCATGCCGGCGCAGCGCGACCAACTCGGCCTCCCGAGGCTCCCGCCATTGGCCGTGCGGGTCATCGATGAGCAGGCCGTTCTCCAGGTCCAGGTTGAAGCCGCGGGGGTTGAGGTTATTGCCGGTCAATAACGAATAGCGTTGGTCGACCCACACCCCCTTGGCATGGAAGGTATGCCCGGGGTCGTTCCAGATCCGCACCTGCAGCTGGCCGCTGGCAATCGCGGCGTGGCGACGCCGGGCAAAAGCACGCAGGTTGTCCTCATACAGATAGGGCAATGCGCCGCTGGCACTGAACGGTTCTCCGGGCGCGATATAGAAGTCGTTGGCCGTACGGTCGCCGACGATCAGTTCCACCCGCACGCCTCGTTCCAGCGCGTGATCGAGTTCACGCATCAAGACCCGTGGCGGGTTGAAATACGGTGTGCTGATGATGACCTGGGTACGCGCCGCTGCCAGCAAGGCACACACTGCCCGGTTCAGCGGGTTGCCACGGCCCACACCCAGTAGCGGGATCACGCGCAGGCCTTGCCCCGGCACACTGGCCGGTGCTGCATAAGCCATGCGCCGCAGCCGCGCGCGCAAGCGCCGGATATCGCTGCGCAGGCTGCGGGTGGAAGGCTGGGCCGGCAGGTCCAGGCGCGGCGTGGCGGTGTGATGCAACAGGCGCCGGACCAGGTCGACCATGGCGTCGGCCAGGGCTGGCGAGTGGAACAGGTGGTAGCGGTCCAGGCGGTAGCGGTCGAAGCGGTGCAGGTAGACGTTGTTCAGGCTGGCCCCGGTGTAGATCACGCAGTCGTCGATGATGCTGCCCTTCAGGTGCAGCACACCGAACAGCTCGCGGGTCTGCACCGGCACGCCATGGATCACGATATCCAGCCCGTGTTGCTGGCGCTGGGCCTGATACCAGGCGGCGTTACCCGGCTGGCGACCAGCCCCCAGCAAGCCGCGCCGGGCACGGAACCAGTCGACCACGATGATGATATCCAGGCCTGG
The DNA here is from genome assembly GCF_916618955.1 of Pseudomonas sp. Marseille-Q3773. NCBI lineage: Bacteria > Pseudomonadati > Pseudomonadota > Gammaproteobacteria > Pseudomonadales > Pseudomonadaceae > Pseudomonas > Pseudomonas sp. Marseille-Q3773. Next base: position 1,180,366 of record NZ_OU745390.1, on the reverse strand, counting down.
GCGTGCAGCCTTGGCCTGGTACAAGGCATCCAGCACCTCCTGGCCTGCCTCGTCTTGCTGCAGGTATAGCGCGACGATGACGATGCGTCGGGTCGCGGTGCGGATCTGCTCGAGCAGGCAAGCGTGATAGGCCTTGGCATCGGCCAATACCTGGATCGACTCAGGCGCCAGGGCGTAGCCTGGCAAACCTGCCAACAGGGTTTCGGGGGTCACTGACGATTACCTTCTCTGTGCAATCACTGTCATGCATCAGCTTGCACAGGAACGGCGCAATGGTCCAGCGCTGCGCGCAAGGGGCGCCAGGCGCCCCTGCGCTGCACCACCGTTACTTCAGGTCGAACCGGTCCAGTTCCATGACCTTCTCCCAGGCTGCCACAAAGTCCCTGACGAACTTGTCACCGCCATCACTGCTGCCATACACCTCGCTCAACGCCCGCAACTGAGCATGCGAGCCGAATACCAGGTCGACCCGGCTGGCGCTCCATTTCACCTGCCCGGTCTTGCGGTCACGGCCTTCGAATGCCTCGTTGTCGGCCGAGGTCGCCTTCCATTCCACGCCCATGTCGAGCAGGTTGCGGAAGAAATCGTTGCTCAGGGTGCCGACATTGTCGGTGAATACGCCCTGCTGGTTGCCGCCATGGTTGGCACCGAGCACCCGCAGGCCACCGATCAGCACGGTCAGTTCAGGGGCCGTGAGGGTCAGCAGCTGGGCCTTGTCCAGCAGCAGCTTCTCGGCCTTGACGCTGTAGCGGGCCTTGGTGAAGTTACGGAAGCCGTCGGCCAGCGGCTCCAGCACAGCGAACGACTCGACGTCGGTCTGCGCCTGCGAGGCATCGGCACGTCCCGGGCGGAAGGCAACGCTCACGTCATGCCCGGCATCCCTGGCAGCCTTTTCCACTGCAGCCGCGCCAGCGAGGACGATCAGGTCGGCCAGGGAGATTTGCTTGCCGCCGGTGTTGAATTCGGCCTGGATTTTTTCCAGCGCTGCCAGCACCTTGTCGGTGCCCTGGTTCGCCGGCCAGTCTTTCTGCGGTGCCAGGCGCAGGCGCCCGCCGTTGGCCCCGCCACGCTTGTCCGAGCCGCGGAAGGTCGACGCCGCCGCCCAGGCGGTGGCCACCAGCTCGCCAACGCTCAGGCCGGCGGCCAGCACCTTGGCCTTGAGCGCTGCAATGTCCTGCTCGCCCACCAACGGGTGGTCGACTTTGGGAATCGGGTCTTGCCACAGCAGCTCTTCATCGGGCATTTCCGGGCCCAGGTAGCGTGCCAGCGGACCCATGTCGCGGTGAATCAGTTTGTACCAGGCGCGGGCGAAAGCGTCCGCCAGCTGCTCGGGGTTGTCCTTGAAGCGGCGGGCGATCGGCTCGTAGATCGGGTCGAAGCGCAGCGCCAGATCGGAGGTGAGCATGGACGGCGCGTGGCGCTTGCCCGGGTCGTGGGCATCCGGCACGGTGCCTGCCCCTTTGCCGTCTTTCGGCCGCCACTGGTGTGCACCTGCCGGGCTCTTGGTCAGTTCCCATTCGAAGTTGAACAGGTTGTTGAGGTACTCGTTGCTCCAGCGGGTGGGGGTCGAGGTCCAGGTAACTTCCAGACCGCTGGTGATGGTGTCTGCGCCTTTACCCGTACCGAAGCGGTTGGCCCAGCCCAGGCCTTGCAGTTCCAGGCCGGCCGCTTCCGGCTCGGCACCGACATTGTCGGCAGGGCCGGCGCCGTGGGTCTTGCCGAAGGCATGTCCGCCGGCGATCAGGGCCACGGTTTCTTCATCGTTCATGGCCATGCGGCCAAAGGTTTCGCGAATATCCCGACCTGAGGCGACCGGGTCGGGGTTACCGTCCGGGCCCTCCGGGTTCACGTAGATCAGGCCCATCTGCACCGCGGCCAACGGGTTTTCCAGGTTGCGTTCGCCACCCAGCGCGCGGCTCTGCTCCTCCGGGTGCTTCGCTGGCTCGGCGACCAGGTCACCCTGGCCCGGCGGTTGGGCCTTGACCTGTTCCTTGCCATAACGAAGGTCACCGCCCAGCCAGACCTTTTCCGAACCCCAGTACACATCTTCGTCCGGCTCCCACACATCGGCACGGCCACCGGAAAAGCCGAAGGTCTTGAAGCCCATGGACTCGAGTGCGACGTTGCCGGTGAGCACGATCAGGTCGGCCCAGGAAATCTTGTTGCCGTATTTCTGCTTGATCGGCCACAGCAGGCGCCGGGCCTTGTCCAGGCTGACGTTGTCCGGCCAGCTGTTGAGCGGGGCGAAGCGCTGCTGGCCAGAGCCGGCACCGCCGCGGCCATCGCCGATGCGGTAGGTACCGGCACTGTGCCAGGCCATGCGGATGAACAGCGGCCCGTAATGGCCGAAGTCGGCAGGCCACCAGTCCTGGGAATCGGTCATCAGGGCGGTCAGGTCTTGCTTCAGGGCCTGGAAGTCGAGGCTTTTGAACGCCTTGGCATAATCGAAACCCGGGTCCATCGGGTCGGACTTGGAGGAATGCTGGTGAAGAATTCTCAGATTGAGCTGGTCAGGCCACCAGTCACGGTTGGTGGTGCCGCCACCTGCGGTTTGATGGAACGGGCATTTCGATGCGTTCGACATCTGCGTGTACCTTCGGGTCGTTTATCCAGATTTCCGGTCTGTGCCAGGTGTTCTTTACAGCCGCGCGCGAGCGCGCGTGCTGCCCCTCGTCAGGTCTGTACAAGGGCTTGCGAAACTGCCACGGCAAGCGGCTGCGGTCTTGCACGCAAGTGCTGACACACCGCCCGCTGGCGCAATTGACGAAGCCAGAGAAAAGACTAGCCGAGCGTGGGCAGAGATCTAATAGAGTGACTGTTAGTGGCTGATAGGCTGGCTCTGTCAGCCTGCAGGTTCGCCAGCCCTGCACCGCAAGGGATCACACTGGCAACTCGAACCCCCGCAGCGCGGCGTGTTCTGTATGGTTAGCGGCCAGGCCAAAGCTGATTTCCGGAGACAAACATGTTGCGTATTTTTGAACGATGGCTCGACCCCTTTCCCCCCGACGAAGTACCGCCGCCACCGGTGGGCCTGTTGCGCTTCATGTGGGCCTGCACCCGCGGCGCGCGCGGCTACATCCTGGCGCTGGCCTTGCTCAGCGCCGCAGTGTCGATCTACGAAGCCTGGCTGTTCGCCTTCCTCGGCCAGGTGGTCGACCTGCTTGCAGCCTGGCAGGCCGGTGACCCGGCCAGCCCGCAGGAAAGCCACGTACTGTGGGGGATCGGCATCGTCCTGCTGACCAGCATCGGGCTGGTGGCACTGCGCACGATGGTGCAGCACCAGGTCCTGGCGATCAATCTGCCGCTGCGCCTGCGCTGGGACTTTCACCGCCTGATGCTGCGCCAGAGCCTGTCGTTCTTTTCCGACGAGTTCTCCGGCCGGGTCACCACCAAGGTGATGCAGACGGCGCTGGCCGTGCGGGAAGTGCTGTTCACCGTCATCGAGATCCTGCCCGGCATCGGCGTTTATTTCATTGCGATCATTGCCCTGGCGGGTGGCTTTGCCCTGAAGCTGATGCTGCCGTTCATGGCCTGGGTGCTCCTGTTCGGCCTGGCCATGCTCTATTTCGTACCACGCCTGGGCAAGGTCGGGCAGGAACAGGCCCATGCGCGGTCATCAATGACCGGTCGCGTGTCGGACGCCTATACCAACATCACCACGGTCAAGCTGTTCTCGCATTCCAAACGGGAAGCACACTTCGCGCGTGCTGCCATGGAGGATTTCAAGCACACCGGCTTTCGCCAGATGCGCCTGGTCAGCCAGTTCGAAATCGTCAACCAGGCGCTGGTGGTGGGCCTGATCCTTGGGGCCGGCGGCTATGCCCTGTGGCTCTGGCACCAGGGCCAGGTCGGCACCGGCGCGGTGGCGGCCATCACCGCCATGGCCTTGCGCATCAACGGCATGTCGCACTGGATCATGTGGCAGATGACCTCGCTGTTCGAGAACATCGGCACCGTGCAGGACGGCATGGACACCCTGACCCGTGGCCCCAAGGTGCAGGATGCGCCGGGCGCGGGCGAGCTGGTGACCCGTGGCGGCGCGGTGACCTTCGACAAGGTCAGTTTCAACTACAACGGCGAGCGCCAGGTGCTCAACGACCTGAGCCTGCACATCCACCCGGGTGAGAAGGTCGGCCTGGTCGGCCGCTCCGGCGCCGGCAAATCCACGCTGATCAACCTGCTGCTGCGCTTCTATGACGTGGACAGTGGCGAAATCCGCATCGACGGGCAGAACATCGCCCGGGTCACCCAGGACAGCCTGCGCAGTGCCATCGGCATGGTCACCCAGGACACCTCGCTGCTGCACCGCTCGATTCGCGACAACATCGCCTATGGCCGCCCCGATGCGAGCGAGGCGCAGATCCGCGCCGCTGCGGTGAATGCGCAAGCCGACGGGTTCATCAGCCAGCTCAGCGACCGCCAGGGCCACAGTGGCTACGACACGCTGGTGGGAGAGCGCGGCATCAAGCTGTCCGGCGGCCAGCGCCAGCGCATCGCGATTGCCCGGGTGATGCTGAAGAATGCACCGATCCTGTTGCTGGACGAAGCCACCAGCGCGCTGGATTCGGAAGTGGAAGTGGCCATCCAGGAAAGCCTGGACGAAATGATGCAGGGCAAGACCGTCATCGCCATCGCCCATCGCTTGTCGACCATTGCCGCCATGGACCGGCTGATCGTCATGGATGAAGGGCGCATCATCGAGCAGGGTACCCATGCACAGTTGCTGGCGAAAAACGGAACGTATGCACGTTTGTGGCAGCACCAGAGCGGCGGGTTCCTGGGTGAGGACCAGGGCGTGGCCGAGGCGCTGGAATAGCGCATGGCACATGGCACCGGCTGTGCCGGTGCGCGCGACTGAAGCCGTCTCTACAGGTACCGCGTCTGTAGGAGCGGATTTATCCGCGAAGCAGGCGACGCGGTGCATGGCACCCTATGCTGGAACCGCAGCCTAACCAAACACATGCGAAGGCCGGCGCAGCACCGGGTCGAACGGGTTGATCCGCTCGCCAACCGCCGCCGCCTCGCGCTTGAGCAGTGCCACCACGGTCGGCATGCGATTGGGGCCCAGGCGGTCACTGATGGTCGCCACGCTCAGGGCTGCCACGGCATGGCCATTGCGGTCGAGAATCGGCACCGCCAGGCCGGCCATGCCGTCCAGTACACCGGTATTGCGCCCGGCATAACCAAGGCTGCGCACGTTGTCGATTTCGGCGCGCAGCATGACTTCGTCGTAATGGTGGAAATCCTTCAGCCGCGGCAGGTTGTAACGGATCACCTCGTCACGTTCCTCCTCGGGCAGGAAGGCCAGGATCGCCAGGCTGCCCTGCCCCACCCCTAACGCCACACGGCCGCCAATATCCCCGGTAAAGGTACGAATCGGGTACGGCCCTTCACTGCGGTCCAGGCACACCGCATCGAACCCCGAGCGCGCCAGCAGGAACAACGAATCGCCCAGCGAAGCCGACAGCCGCAACAGGCTGGGGCGCACCACGTCGCGCAGGTTGCCGGCCTGCCCGGCCTTGGCCGCGAGGGCAAAGAAATCCAGGCTCAAGCGGTAGCGCTTGCTGGTTGCGCACTGGTCGACCATGCCCTCTTCGATCAGGCTGCGCAGCAAGCGGTGCGTGGTCGGCTGTGCCAGGCCGAGCCGCTGCGCAAGCTGGCTGACCTTCTCGCCCTCGCCGCCACAGTCACCCAGCGCGCGCAACACGGCGAACAGACGGGAGACCGCACTGACGCCAACTTCCTTGCCCTGCGCATTTCGCTTATCGGAATCCACTTTTCCCTAAACCCCATTAAATTTCATTGAGCGGAATAATTTCAAAATAGCTGTCACTCAGTGAAATTACCCTTTGTCGCCATCCTAATCATTGCCCTACTCTCCGGTCCATAGGGCGATATCACAACATCGGCCGCCGCCACTGCCGCGAGCGCCAACGTCCGTAAAAGCCTTGCTTTTCGCCGCTGGCGCTCTGCCCACCCTGAAACTGCCGGTTGACCCCGGTTCCGTTTGCGATGGAGCACAGCCATGACCTTTCTGTTGATCGACAAGCTTTGCAAGCGCTATGGCGCCACGGAGGCAGTGGCCAGTTCGTCACTGGCCATCGACAAAGGCGAGTTTGTCTCCCTGCTTGGCCCTTCCGGCTGCGGCAAGACCACCACCTTGCAGATGATTGCCGGCTTCGTCGAGGTCACCAGCGGCCGCATCGTGCTCGATGGCCGCGACATCACCCATGCCAAGCCGGCCAGCCGCGGCCTTGGCGTGGTATTCCAGAGCTATGCACTGTTCCCGCACATGACTGTGCGTGACAACGTCGCCTTCGGCCTGCGCATGCGCAAGGTGGCGAATGCCGACATCGCCCGTCGCGTCGACCAGGCCCTGGCGCTGGTACGCCTGCAGCAGCATGCCGGGCGTTATCCACGCGAACTCTCTGGCGGCCAGCGCCAGCGCGTGGCCCTGGCCCGCGCATTGGTGATCGAGCCGCCGGTGCTGCTGCTGGACGAACCGCTGTCCAACCTGGACGCGCACCTGCGCGAAGAAATGCAGTTCGAGATCTGCCGCATCCAGAATGAAGTCGGCATCACCACCTTGATGGTCACCCATGACCAGGCCGAGGCCTTGTCGATCAGCGACCGGGTGGTGGTGATGGAGTCCGGGCGCATTACCCAGGTGGACGACCCTTACCGCCTCTACGAGCATCCTGGCACGCCATTCATCTCCGACTTTGTCGGCAAGGCCAACCGCCTGCGTGGCGTGACCGGCCCCGGCGGGCAACCGCAGGCGCAGGCCCACGGCCCGCTGACCCTCAGCCTGCGCCCGGAAAAGATCAGCCTCGGCCCGCTCGGCAGCGGCAAGCTCGCCGGCTGCATCAGTTGCCGCTATTTCCTCGGCAGCCAGTGGCTGTACCGCGTCGACACCGCCCTGGGCAACCTGGCCGTGGTGCGGGCCAACGATGGTAGTGCGCCGCTGGCTGAGGGGACCCAGGTCGGCCTGGACTGGGACGACGCCCTGTTGCGCGTGCTGAACTGCGACGAGGTGGCAGCATGAGCGCGGCCAAGCTGCGCAGCAGCGCCTGGGGCTACGGCCTGAGCAGCCCGGCCCTGCTGTTGTTCCTGGCCTTGCTGGTGGTGCCCCTGGGGCTGACCGTACTGCTGTCGTTCAACGCCTTCGACTACACCAGCGGCATCCAGGCCGGCCAGTACACCCTGGGCCACTACCTGAGCCTGATAACCGACACCTACTATTACCAGATCTTCTTCCGCACGTTGTGGATCAGCGCCCTGGTCACCCTGTTGTGCGTACTGATCGGCATCCCAGAGGGGTTGGTGCTGAGCCGCATGGGCCCGCCGTGGCGCTCGATCTTCCTCATCCTGGTGCTGACACCGCTGCTGATTTCGGTCGTGGTGCGTGCCTTCGGCTGGAGCCTGCTGCTGGGTGCCGATGGCCTGGTCAACCAGGGCCTCGGCGCCTTGGGCGGGCAGCCACTGAAGCTGTTGTACACGCCCTTCGCGGTGATCATCGGCCTGGTCCACGTGATGCTGCCGTTCATGATCATCCCGGTGTGGACCTCGCTGCAGAAGCTCGACCCGGCTGCCGAGCAGGCCGCGCTGTCGCTGGGCGCCAGCCAGTGGACGGTGTTCCGCCGCATCGTGCTGCCACAGATCATGCCCGGCGTGCTGTCGGGCACGCTGATCGTGTTCGGCCTGGCCGCCAGTTCGTTCGCCATCCCCGGCCTGCTCGGCGGGCGTCGGCTGAAGATGGTCGCGACCATGATCTACGACCAGTACCTGGCCGAACTGAACTGGCCGATGGGGGCCACCCTGGCCGTGGCCCTGCTGTTGATCAACCTGTTGGTGATGCTCAGCTGGAACCGGCTGGTCGAGCGCCGCTACAAACGTGCACTTGGAGTCTGAAGCCATGACCCGCAACGGCCCGCTGGCCCTGTCCTTTCATACCTTGGTGATGCTGTTCATGCTGGCCCCGCTGGTCGTGGTGTGCCTGGTGGCCCTCACCCCGGAAAACACCCTGAGCCTGCCTACGGCCGGTTTTTCGCTGCGCTGGTTCCACGCTGTTTTCGAACGTGCCGATTTCCTCGATGCGTTCTACAACAGCCTGAAGCTGGCGGCGCTGGCGGCTTCGCTGGCCACCCTCATCGCCGTACCGGCGGGCCTGGCGCTCACCCGCTACAGCTTCCCCGGCCAGGGTTGGCTCAATGGCCTGCTGCTGTCGCCGATCATCATCCCGCACCTGGTGCTGGGTGTGGCCCTGCTGCGGCTGTTCGCCCTGCTGGGGGTCAATGGCAGCTTCGCCTGGCTGGTATTCGCCCATGTGGTGGTGATCACCCCCTACGTGCTGCGCCTGGTACTGGCCGCCGCCATCGGTATCGACCGCAGTGCCGAACAGGCCGCGCAAAGCCTGGGAGCCGGCCGCGCCACGCTGTTCTGCAAGGTCACCCTGCCGATGATCCTGCCCGGCGTGGCCGGTGGCTGGCTGTTGGCATTCATCAACAGTTTCGACGAAGTCACCTTGTCGATCTTTGTCACCTCGCCCGCCACCCAGACCCTGCCAGTGCGCATGTATGTGTACGCCACCGAATCCATCGACCCGATGATGGCCGCCGTTTCGGCGCTGGTCATCGCCGTCACCGCGCTGACCATGGTCGCCCTGGACCGGGTGTACGGCCTGGACCGCGTGCTGGTGGGCAAGCAATGACAAGGAGTGCCCTTATGCCGCTGTTCAAGCGCGTGGCCGAACACGACCGCGAGCCACTGTCGTTCCTGCTCGACGGCCAGCCGGCCAGCGGCCTGCGTGGCGATACCCTGCTGACCGCCATCCTGACCAATGCCGGGCACCTGCGCGGCAGTGACTTCAGCGCCGAGCCACGCGCCGGCTTCTGCCTGATGGGGGCCTGCCAGGATTGCTGGGTGCGCCTGCAGGACGGCCGCCGGGTGCGGGCCTGCTCGACCTTTCTCGAGCCTGGCCAGTGCGTGACCCGCGACCCGGGGCGCCAGGCATGAGCGCAATCGTGATCATCGGTGCCGGCCCGGCGGGCATCCGCGCCGCCCAGACCCTGGTAGCGCATGGTCTGCGCCCGGTGCTGCTCGACGAAGCCAGCCGCGCGGGCGGGCAGATCTACCGCCAGCAACCGGCCAACTTCCAGCGCCCGGGCAGAACCTTGTATGGCTTCGAGGCGGGCAAGGCCCGGGCCCTGCACAGCACACTCGAGCAGTTACGTGAACAGATCGACTACCGCCCGGAAACCCTGGTGTGGAATGCCGAACGGCAGGTGCTCGACACCCTGCAACAGGGCCAACTGGCCGACCGCCTGGCATTCGACCAGGTGATCGTCGCCACCGGGGCCACCGACCGGGTGTTGCCGATACCGGGCTGGACCCTGCCCGGGGTCTATACCCTGGGCGCGGCGCAGATCGCCCTGAAGTTTCAGGGCTGCGCCATCGGCGACCAGGTGGTGCTGGCCGGCAGCGGGCCACTGCTGTACCTGGTGGCCTACCAGTACGCCAAGGCCGGCGCCACGGTCAGCGCCGTGCTCGATACGTCGCCATTCAGCGCGCAGGCGCGCGCCCTGCCACGCCTGTTGCTGCAGCCGGGCACGTTCGCCAAAGGCCTGTATTACCGTGCCTGGCTAGCGGCCCACGGTGTGCCGGTGCATCAGGGCGTGACCCTGCTGGGCATCGACGGCCAGCAACGCGCCAGCGGCGTGCGTTGGTCACGCAACGGGCAACACTACCAACTGCCTTGCGACGCCGTGGCATTGGCCCACGCCCTGCGCAGTGAAACCCAACTGGCCGACCTGCTGGGTTGCCAGTTCGCCTGGAACGCCCTCAATCGCGCCTGGCTCCCCGTGCGCGACGCCCAGGGCCGGGCGTCGCGTCCCGGCGTCTATCTGGCGGGCGACGGTGCCGGCATTCTCGGTGCCGACGGCGCCGAGCTGACCGGTGAGCTGGCGGCCCTCAGCCTGCTCACCGACCTCGGCAAGCCCGGCGACCCGCAACGCCAGCGGCACCTGGAAAAGCGCCTGGCCACTTTGCAGCGCTTCCGCCAGGGCCTGGAACAGGCCTTCCCATTCCCCGAGCAGTGGGCCCGGCAGGCCCCGGACCAGCTCACCGTGTGCCGCTGCGAGCAGATCAGCGCCGGGGAAATCCGCGCCAGCGTGCGCGCCGGGCATTGGGACATCAACCGGGTCAAGGCCATGTGCCGGGTCGGCATGGGCCGCTGCCAGGGCCGTGTGTGTGGTGCCGCTGCGGCCGAACTGATCGCTTGCGAAAGCGGCCGCCCGCTCGAACAGATCGGGCGCCTGCGCGGCCAGGCGCCGGTCAAGCCACTGCCGTTTGGCCTGGAGATAAAACCATGACGCTGATCGAAGTGGACGCCATCGTCGTCGGCGCCGGCATTGTCGGCAGCAGCGCGGCACTGAAACTGGCCCGTGGTGGCCAGCGGGTGGCGTTGCTCGAACGGGACTTCTGCGGTTCGCATTCCAGCGGGGTGAACTACGGCGGTGTGCGTCGCCAGGGCCGCTCGCTGGCCCAGCTGCCTTTGGCAATGCGCGCCCACGCCATCTGGGGGCAGCTGCGCGAATGGATCGGTATCGATGGCGAGTACACCCGCAGCGGCCACCTGAAACTGGCGCGCAGCGCAACCGACTTCAATGCCCTGAAAGCCTATGCCCGGCGCACCCAGGCCTTCGACCTGCGCCTGCAACTGATGGAACGCCAGGAACTGCGTCGGCGTTTCCCCTGGGTGGGCGACATCGCCGTCGGTGCCTCGTACTGCCCCGAGGACGGCCATGCCAACCCACGCCTGGTGTCACCGGCCTTCGCCCAGGCAGCCCGAGACAGCGGCGCCCGGTTGCACGAGCAGTGCGAGGTACTGGCGGTGGACCACGACGGCCAGCGCTTCCATGTACGCACCAGCAGCGGCCAGTGTTTCAAGGCGCCCTGGCTGCTGAACTGCACCGGTGCCTGGTCGGCACGCCTGGCCGAGCAGTTCGGCGAACCGGTGCCGCTGAGCGCGGCCCACCCGGCCATGCTGGTCACCGAGCCGTTACCACTGTTCATGACCGCCAGCACCGGGGTCGAAGGTGGCGGAATCTATGCGCGCCAGGTGTCCCGGGGCAACTGTGTGCTGGGCGGCGGTCGCGGCTTTGCCTTGACCCCGACCACCTCGCGCCCGGGTCAGGCGGCGCTGCTCGATATCCTGCGCAACGCCACCGAACTGTACCCGGCGCTGGCCGGTGCCCAGGCCATTCGCACCTGGAGCGGCACCGAAGGCTACCTGCCCGATGACGAACCGGTGCTCGGCCCCAGCCTGCGCCAGCCCGGCCTGTTGCACGGCTTCGGCTTTGCCGGCGCAGGTTTCCAGATAGGCCCGGCGGCCGGCGAAGCACTGGCGCAATGCATCCTGCTCGGCGCGCCGGCGATCAGCCTGGCGGCCTTTTCCATCCAGCGTTTCCAGCCCAACCACCACTACAAGGAACACCTGTCATGACGCACAAGCAACGTCTGTTCGCCCTGTTCAGCACCGTGCCCGGCCTGTTCGCCTGCCTGCCCGCCATGGCCCAACCCACGTTGTACCTGGGCATGAACGGCGGCACCATGGAGCGGCTGTTCAGCGACAGCATCCTGCCCAGGTTCGAGCAGGCCAACGGGGTCAAGGTGGTGATCGTTCCCGGCACCTCGGCGGACATCCTGGCCAAGGTCCAGGCCACGCCGGGCAAGCCGTCGGTGCACGTGATGGTGCTGGACGACGGCATCATGTACCGCGCCATCGGCATGGGCCTGTGCAGCACGCTCAAGCCCAACCCGACGCTGGCCCAGTTGCCGGAAAAAGCCCTGATCAAGGACAAGGCCGCCGCGGTCAGCCTGGGCGTGACCGGGCTTGCCTACAACAGCCGGCTGTTCAAGGAGAAAGGCTGGGCAGCACCCACCTCGTGGAACGACCTGGCGGACCCGCGGTTCAAGGACAAGGTGGTCTTCCAGTCGCTGGCGTCGTCCACCTTCGGCCTGCACGGTTTCCTGATGTACAACCGTCTGCAAGGCGGCAGCGATACCGACGTCAACCCCGGTTTCATGGCGTGGCAGAAACACGTTGGCCCGAACGTGCTCGAGTACATCCCCAACTCGGCCAAACTCTCGGAAATGGTCCAGACCGACGAAGCCGCGCTGTTCCCGCTCACCCCCACCCAGGTGACGGCATTGAAGCTCAAAGGCATCCCGGTCGAATACGCCGCGCCCAAGGAAGGCGCGGTGGTGCTCAACCAGGCAGAGTGCGTCACGGCCAACAACGACCAGCCGGAGCTGGCACAGAAGCTTGCAGAGTTCCTGCTCAGCCCGGAGGCGCAGGCGCCGGCCCTGGAGCTGGGTGACCAGATCCCCTCCAACCCCAACACGCCGACCAGCGACAAGACCCGCGGCCAGGTCGAGGCCATGCATACCTATCTGCAGACCGCCGTGACCATCGACTGGGACCAGGTCAACAGCCAGCGCCCGCAATGGAACGCCCGCTGGAATCGCCAGATCGAGCGATAGTCACCCAGGCCCGACCGGCAAGGTACTGCACACCGCCGAGGTTGCTGCAGTACCTGCTGGAACGGGCCTTCAATCCAGCACCGGCCGCAACAACGCCTGCGCCTCATACCGTCTGGGCAGGTAGCGCAGGCGCATTTCATCCACACCCCACCGCGCAGCATCGGTGGTAATGGTCAGCGTCGCTTTCAGCCGGCCTGCACGGTCCAGAAGCGGCACGCCGAGCACGCGCATGCCGATTTCAAATTCCTGGTCGACGATGCAGAACCCCTGCCCTCTGACTCGCAGCAGCTCCGTTTGCAGTAGCCCGCAGTCCGTCTGGGTATAAGGCGTCAATGCCCGTCGCGGGTTGCGCGCAAGGTGATCAGCCCGCGCCTGCTCGTCCAGCCAGGCCAGCGAGATCCGCCCGCCGGCCGTGCAGTATATCGATCCATCGCCTATAGGTCGGCCTGCGTGGTTGGCACTCGCTTGGGTGGTTGCTGCAACAACCCACGCGGTAATTTGAAACCCTTGAAAGGTTCTTGCGTGATGGGGTTGAAGGCCTTCTCGGCGATAAGCCGATAACGCATCACGCCATCACCGGTCCGAAAGCTCAGGTCCACACTGGTAGACGTACGCCCATTGAGCGAGCCACGGCTGAGCAAGCGGAACATCGACCATGGGCCTCGGTACTCCAGACTGCTGCTGTTGCCATTCTGCCTGAGCAAGGTCAGGTTGCTACGCACCTGCTGCCCCAAGGTATTAGGCCAGACGATACCGGTGATCTGACTCGGGCCATGGGTATAGGAGATCAGTTGGCCGTCCAGGTCCAACAAGCTTGTGCGCTGGTTGGCGCTCAACCCCAACGGCTCGATGCTGAACTGCACACTCAGGTTGCCGCGCTGATCGAAGAAGGTTTCGCGGATACGGTCTGCCCGCTCCAGCTGTTCGATCACATCGCTGCGGATCAGTGATTGCCCCTGCTGGCCGTCCTGCAGGGCTTCGAGGTTATCCTTCAGGAAAACCTTCAGGTACTTATCATGGAACTGCTGCAACCGCCCCTTCGGCCCGAAGAACGCTTCAAAATCGTCCAGGGAGGCATCAGGTGCCCGTACCACGAAAGGGTAGCGCCCTGCCAGGCGCTGCTGGAAGAAGCTGTACACCTCGGCATCCCAGCGCCGCTCCAGCTCGCGCAGGGCTTCGACATTCAGCACTTGTGCCGTTTGATCCGCCACTTTCCTGATTTGATGGTTGATCGGCTCTGGCAAACCGGTGGCGACTCGCTGCAAGGTGCCAATTGGATCCAGCCCCGTCATCGAGAAGCGCTGATGCACGGCCTGGAGTGCAGCCTTGCCTCTGTCCGGGCTGTCCAGCACCGCCTTGGCGTAATCATGAACAGCCGCAATGGCACCAAGGGTTTCATCGTAGTAGCTGGGCTTCTCGCCCGTTGCCCGCAGCATAGCGCTTAGCCCGGCAAAGGCCCGCTGAATGGCCCATGCCTGTTGTTGCTCAGGCTTGCTGGTGATTGATCGCGGTGCGTCAGCTTGCTCTGTGGCCGCAACATCCACGACGGATGAAAGCGATGTGTTGTCCTTCACTGTATCCAGCAGCCGATACAAGGGGGCCGAGGGCCCGGTGAACTGTTGCAGAATCGCAACCCCATGATCCAGATCGCGGAAGTCAGCCACCGAAATGGCGCTCAAGGCGCGCCGCCAACTATCGATGTAGTCCGCGCTGTACAAGTTGCGCAGCCGCTCGCTCAACGCCTCACGATCAGCGTCCGAGTAATCAAGCTGGCCGCGTTCACCCAAAGCCCATTGGTCGATCATCGCCATGTCGGCGAACCGCTGGCTGCGCGGCTCGAAGTACTCCTTGAAGCCTTTGGCGGTTAGCATCGGTGCCAGCAGGACAGCATCGCCCTTCCTGGAACTACCAGATGATTGATACACCACATCAAAGGCTGGCCCCACCTGACGACGCAGGTCCAGGCCGGTGTGCAACTGCTCCCCGGCCTGCCGTTTAAGGCTTGCATAGACCCGCTCTGGCGGCGGTACCTTGCGCAGCACCTGCTGCACCTCGGCGATACGCTGGCTGTACTGCGGAAGATCGGTATCGGCATAGGCCAAGGCGTACTTCAGGTGCCGCATCAGGTCGCGTTGCAGTTGCCCCTGACCGGGGAACTTCTGTTGCCAATGGCGGGCCATCCAGTCCTCGACCCATTCGGGCCGACGGTTCTGGCGATCCTCCAGCATCCGGTAGACCCTGAGTGCAGCCATTTGCTGTTCACTGCCTGGGGGCGCCGCGTTCATGGCATCGATCACACCGCTGGCCAGGGCCGGCAGGAAGCGTTTGGAGAGCAAGCTCAGGTAGGCCTCATCGACCGTAGGTCCGATGGCTTGCCCCTGATACAGACCTAGATCAGCAACACCCGGCCACGCGGCGCGATAGTCGCCAAACACCGACACGGCGTCACGGATCTGGTCCAGCGGCTCCAGCAGGTTGCGCCCGGTCGGATCCAGCCGCTGATCCACCTCGTGATGGCTGTACTCCCTGCTCTTGGCTAGCACGTTGGCGGCTTTGGCACTATTGATATCAAAGTAGCGCTGCCAGCTGGCAAGGGCGACACAGACCGCCAAGACGCCCACACCGGAGCCTACCCAGAACAACTGGCGCTTGCTGCGTGCCACCTTGATGTTGTCCCCGGCAAGGCCGGCTTCCTGGTAGATGACCCGTCTGAATGCGTGCTGGATGAAATAGGCCAGCGCCTTGCCTTGCGCCTTGCCCTCAAGCAACGGAAGCTTCGTCTTGTAAGGCTGTGCCGCCTCACGCACGAAGGCATTGAGCATGTCACCCTGTTGCATGACCGAAGACCAGTACACGCCACGCACCAAGGCAGGCGTGGTGAAACGGTCGCTTGCCAGTGCTTCTTTCAGAAACCCCAGCAGTATCGGGCGCAACCCGACCAACTGGGCGTGCAATGAGAAAAGACGCGCTCGCAGTGGCGCACCACCCAACGTATCGAGACGGTCCACTACCTGCTCAAACGTCTGCCTAATCAATCGGTCGTAGTGATCGCCATACTCTTCCAGCCAGGCGTCGACCGTCCCAATGGCATCCAGCTTGAAGGTGAAGCCCAGCATCGCTTCCCGCGCGCCAGCGGGAAGTCCGGCGTGAAGCTGGTCAAAACCATCCAAGAGATCGAACTTGGTCAGCACTACATACAGCGGCAGGCGCGAGCCCAACTGACTGCTCAGCTCGTACAGCCGGGTACGCAAGACATGCGCCAGTGCAACGCGCTGCTCAGGTGTGCCGTGCAGCAACGCAGGGAGGTCGACAACCAGCAGCACACCGTTGAGGGCTCTCTGGCTTCGATTGCGCACCAGCCAACCCAGCAAGTGCTGCCACAACCTGGCCGAAGTAGCGGGAGGAACTTCCGCTGCATCGGCTTCCTCGGCTGGCGAAACTGGCCGCGATGCCTGACTGATGAAGGTGCCCGGTGGATCGATGATCACCGCCTCGTTGCTGACCCACCAACCGATCGGGTAGGCCAGCGCTTGCGCTTGTCGGCCCCGTGCCTGCGCCTTGTCGATGCGGGTCAGCGAGAAATTCTGTTCGGTACGGTCGATGAAGCTGGTCTTGCCGGCGTGCTGGTCGCCCAACACCAGGTACCAGGGCAATCGGTACAAGGCGCGTCGCCCACCCGCATTGTGCAGAAATCGCGAAAGCCCTTGGTCCAATGCCTTCTCTTGCGCTTGAACGAACGGCAACGTGCGGTCCACCTCGGCGGCCACCGCCTGATTGCGTTCTGCCTGCAGGCGGTGATTACGCCTGCGCAACACAACCAGCCAGCACAGCAGGGGTACAAGCACGAGCACCAGACTTGCCAGCCCTCGATGGGCCATGCTGGCCAACGGCTGCTGCTCGCGCCACGTCCATTGCGGACCGAGCCACCAGATGGCAACCAGCATCAGTACAGCGCCCAGTACCAGCAGCAGCGGCATGGCCAAACCGATACGGGTCACCCAGGGCAAGCCCCAGCGTTTGAGGTGCTTCCATAGTGGGTTCATCGTGACTCCAGTTCCTTGTTCCGATCAGTCTGCATTTGCGGTGCCGCATACTGCTGAAGGCGTTGAAAGACCTCCGGCTCCCAGGCGCTGGCGGTGGTTTCCTGCATCGTTCTGGCTACACCTGCACATAGGTCCTGGGCCAGCCAGGACACGCCCCGAGCGGCCAACAGGTCAGCGGCGATGACGGTGGTATGGCAACGCTCACGGGGGGCGTGAAGCTCCGCCTGCATCCCCTGTAGTCTGAGCAGAACCGGCTCCACGCCGCCCGCTTCCAACTGGCTGACCAGTTCCTCACGCAGGCTGACAAACTCATGGGGTGCCGCCCCCTGATCGGATGCACCTTGTGTACCCTTGAGCCACGCCAGGCATTGGTCATCGACAAATACCCGGCCGTCGCTGAAGCACAACTGCTGCAGTGCCGGCATGCGCTGCACGAACCGCGCGGTCGCAGCACGAATGGCTTCAGCCACCTCGCCCATGGCCAGCCGCGTGGCGGCGGTGGCCGCGAGGAAACTGCCGCGTATCCAGTAGGGACAAGCCGTCACGCTCTTTTCGATCCGCAGGAGCAATGCCGCGTCAATCGCGGCCCGCGCAATGGCCTCTTCATAATCACCGGCAATATCCTGAGGCACGGCCATCAGCTCTGTCCGGTTGCCTTGCTTGGTTTGAGGCGCCGCCTGGATATGGGCCCACAAGCCGAACCGACGCAACTGGTAGCCGGTAGGATCGTAGGGATCTTGCTGGTTGATCAGCTCGGCCATGGTGAGCATGGCTCTTCGGGATTCACGCTCGCTGCCCAACGACACACGGGGCATTGGTGTGGCAATGACCTCGGCCAGAGAGGCAGATTTGATACCGCTAGCAGGGGCCTTGGCCGCAGCCGGCTCGCCTACGCCGTTGGCAAGCTCTGTCTGCTTGCCAAGCAGGCGCTTCAGTTCGTCCAGAACGGCTTCATCCAGCTGCGCAGCAGCTTGCTGCTGTTGCAAACGTTGCAACGCGTCCTGTGCCACCGCCGCATGCGCGGGGCTGTACGTGAAGCGGTCCAGCCGTGGCAGCGCCTCGATCGAACGATTGAGTATCAGGGCAACCAACTTGCGTTTACCCAGGAAGCCTTTAGGGCCAGGTTTTGGATACCCGCTTTCCCAATACTGTTCGATCAGGCCGGCGAGCATTGCCAAGGTAAAACCCCATCGTTCCCAGCATCGGCTGCGCAGCCAGGCGGCACTCAGATGCGCCGCGATACGCAAATGCTTGCACTGCTCGCCCAGGTACTGACGGGACGCTTCTTCGATGTAGGCCCAGTCGATGGAAGACTCCTGCAACCCACCCAGCTTGACCATCTCCTGGTCAATGGCCTGGTAGGTTTCGTCCTCCACATCGAACCATCCAGCAGGGCTCTGCGCGTCGATGGTGGCAAGCAACCGGACAATTTCCTGTGCGGTGACCTCTGCTACCAACGACATGCTTTGCGCGCCTCATCGATGAGTGGATCCAGCCCCTGTGCGTCAAAAACCAGGCCGCGAACGGCTGGGTTGTCACTCTCGACGTGAATGCGATGAGCCCCAATCAGTTGCTTGATCTGCTCGATGCCTGGCAGGCCCCTGCCAGCGTCAAGCACCTGACCGTTCTCCATCACCTGCCAAGGAGTAGGAACAGTTGAGCCACGCTCCCCCTTCAATTGCACGTTCACCCGACCGGCATCGATGGGTTGTGCGGCAATCAGTTGCAACCTGGAAATGTTTTGCATACAGCTGATCACCAGGTAGGAATGCTGTGCGGGCGAAGCAATCGCGGGCGCCGAGATCATCAGCCCATCGTCTTCAGCCCTGAGACGAAACGTCAGATCCTCTGGCAAGCGCCCCACCTCATTGGTCAACACACGGCGAAGTGTGGGTGAGTCCTGCTCTGGCGCGGACCATTGCACAGGCACAAGGTGCACAGGAGTTCCGGCTGCTCTATCGAAGCAGGCCAAGCGCTCCAGGTTAGACACGATCCTTGGGCAATCCTGACCGGAGTACGCGAACGTTGGCATGCAGCCGAATATCAGCGAAAGCCCCATGCCGTAAGCATTTCTACCCATCATTGCAAGTATATTTCCCCTCAATAGTACATATGCCCTATTTGTCAGCGGACTCATGAACTCACCACACCGAACATGCAAAGACCTATAAACCGGCGAGAGCCTAGCCCATAAAAAGCACAGGCCACAAACAAATATTTTTTTACACTTTCGCGCTCGACTAAATAACAACATGGAAGGCATGGTTTTTTTGGCGGCCGACAACAAGACCTCCACCCTGTTTACACTTCACACTGAAATCAGAGAAATTTCCTACAAACTAATTTTAAAAAATAAACAACGAACAAGAACAACACCTGCAAACTAAGGAGAGGTTCTGCGATGTCTAAATCTACAGGATCGGTTGCACCCAAAGAACGCATCAACATCAAGTACGTACCCGCCACTGGCGATGAACAAGCCGAAATAGAGCTGCCCCACAAGATGTTGGTGCTGGGTGATTTCGGCCTGGATGACACCCGCGCTTTGGAAGACCGCTCAGTCATGCGCATCGATAAACACACCTTCAACAACGTGTTGAACGATGCCGCTGTCAACCTGGCGATGTCCGTGCCCTCCGAGCTCAGCGCAGCCCCCGACGCGGAACTGGCGGTCAACCTGCAGTTCAAGTCCATCAACGATTTCGGGCCAGACAGCATCGCCCGCCAGGTACCGGAGTTGAACAAGCTGCTGGAGCTACGCGAAGCGCTGGTCGCCCTCAAAGGCCCGCTGGGCAACGTGCCCACGTTCCGCAAGCAATTGCAGCAACTGCTGAACAACGAGCAAGCGCGCAAACAACTCGCCGAAGAACTGGACCTGGTGCTTGAAGCGCCAAAAGAAGACTGAGACAACGGAGCGTCCCCATGCCAGAGCAAAACAGCACGACCGTCACGGGTGAGACAACAACCGAGACACTGAGCAACACCACCCTGCTCGACCAGATCATGGCAGAAACCAGGTTGGTGCCCACTCAAGAGGGCTATCAAGTCGCTCGCCAGGGTGTATCTGCCTTTATTGCCGAAATCCTTAAAAGTCATGATCCAGATCAATTAATCAACAAGCACCGCGTCGATCAGATGATTGCTGAGCTAGATCGGGTACTCAGCAAGCAGATGGATACCATTTTGCATCAACCTGAGTTCCAGCAACTTGAATCCGCTTGGCGCAGCCTCAAACTTCTGGTAGACCGCACGGACTTTCGCGAAAACATCAAGCTTGAGGTGTTGCATGTCAGCAAAGAAGACTTGCTCGACGACTTCGAGAATGCAGCCGACATCACCTGCAGTGGGATTTACAAACATGTCTACACCGCAGGTTATGGCCAATTTGGTGGTGAGCCGGTTGCGGCGATGGTCGGCAACTACAGTTTCGGCCCCTCTTCGCCTGATATCAAACTATTAAGTTACATGGCCTCGGTCGGCGCCATGTCACATGCACCGTTTCTCGCCGCGCCCTCCCCTGAGTTCTTCAATTTGAGCAGCTTTGAAGAACTGCCCAACCTCAAAGAGATCAAGGATATTTTCGCCGGCCCCCGGCATGCCAAGTGGCGCGCGTTCCGTGAAAACGAGGACTCCCGTCATGCAGCCCTCACCGGGCCGCGTTTCATGCTCCGCTCTGCCTATCATCCGCAAGAAAACCCCGTCCAGAGCTATCACTACTCCGAGGACATCGCCGGACGACACGAAAACTACCTGTGGGGCAACTCCGCCTTCCTGCTGGCCAGCTGCATCAATGAAAGCTTCGCCCGCTACCGCTGGTGCCCGAACATCATCGGCCCGCAGTCGGGTGGTGCCGTCGAGGACCTTCCGGTGCACCTGTACGAGTCCCTGGGTCAGCTGCAGGCCAAGATTCCGACCGAAGTCCTGATCTCCGACCGCAAGGAGTTCGAGTTGGCCGAAGAGGGCTTCATCGCCCTGACCATGCGCAAGGACAGCGATAACGCCGCGTTCTTCTCGGCCAACTCGGTACAAAAACCAAAGAACTTCCCCAAGACCCCGGAAGGCCTGCAAGCGCAAACCAACTACAAGCTCGGCACCCAGCTGCCCTACCTGTTCATCGTCAACCGGCTGGCCCACTACATCAAGGTGCTGCAGCGCGAGCAGATCGGTAGCTGGAAAGAGCGCAAGGACCTTGAGTCCGAACTGAACAAATGGATCAAGCAGTACGTCGCCGATCAGGAAAACCCGTCTGCCGATGTGCGCAGCCGTCGGCCGTTGCGTGCTGCAAAGGTCGAGGTGTCGGACGTTGCCGGTGATCCGGGCTGGTACCAGGTTTCGCTCGCCGTGCGCCCGCACTTCAAATACATGGGTGCGAACTTCGAGATCTCTCTGGTCGGACGGCTCGACGCGCAATGAGTGGCCTTTTCAGTCGTTTGAAGGTGGATCAGTCAGTTTGCCGCGCACCCTCCCTGCAGGAGAACGCTTCCCAGAAGTTCGCCGCCATCAAGTGCCACCTCGAAACGTTGCTCAACGCTCGCCAGGGTTGCTCAAAAAGCAGCCCTGAGCTGGGCCTGCGTGATTTCAACGGGCACGACGTCAGCAGTGGCGACCTCCTGAAGCAAGTGGGCGCAGACATCCGCCGCACCCTTCAGCGCTTTGAGCCGCGCGTGCAGGTGCGAACGCTCAAAGCCATGCCCGATTGTCATGCCCCCTTGGAGTTGCACTTCAGGCTGGATTGCCTCGTGCAGGTCAACAACCACACGGAGCAGCTGCAACTGGAGCTGCTGGTCAACGGCCATAACCGCCACACCCGCGTGAGGTGAACCATGTCACTCAAGGATCGATTCAGCGAAGAGTTGCGTTACCTGCATGAATTGGGGAACGACTTCGCCCAGGACAACCCACAACTTGCCCGGCTGCTTGGCAAGGGTGGCAGCGACCCGGATGTCGAACGCCTGATGGAAGCCTTTGCGTTCCTGACGGCCAAGCTGCGGCTCAAGTTGGAAGACGACTTGCCGGAGCTGACACACCCCATGCTGCAGCTGCTGTGGCCCAATTATCTGCGGCCTTTGCCAAGCGCCACGATCATTCAGTTTACGCCGCGCAAGCAGGCGCTCAGCCAGTCGCACCATATTCCCAGAGGCTCACGGCTCTTTTCCAAACCCGTGGACGGCGTGCCCTGCGAATTTCGCACCTGCACGGCGGTGGATATCCATCCGTTCGAGATCGATGCGGTGGGTGCAGCCCAGACACTCGACAGTTCGGTGGTTCGGCTCGACTTGCGAACCTTGGTCGAGCGACCATTGAATACCCTGGGCTGCGCCAGTCTCGATTTTCATCTGAGCGGTGATACTCAAACTGCCCGCACGCTGTATTTGTGGCTGTCCCAGTACGTTGAGCAGGTCAGCGTGACCATCAATGGCGAGGTTCGCCGGGTGCCGGCCAGCAGCATCGTCTTCCCAGGTTTCGGCCCAGACCAAGCGCTGCTGCCTTATCCACAGAACGTCTTCGACGGTTACCGGATTCTGCAGGAGTACTTTCTATTACCCGAGCGCTTCCACTTCTTCAGCGTAACCGGGCTGGAGAAGGTCTGGCCCGACCAGGCGACTCAGCAGGTCGGCCTCGAATTTCACTTCACCCGCCAGTTACCTGATTGGCTGCGTGTCAGCAGCGCCGACTTCAGCCTGTTCTGCACCCCGGCGGTGAACCTGTTCAGCCATAGCGCCGAACCTATCGACCTGTCCAACCGGTCCGCCCAGGTCGAGCTTACGCCCCGAGGTGAACAACCGCACGCCTATGAAATTTTCAGTGTCGATCAGGTCATCAGCACCCGCACGACAACAGACGGCAGCATCGGCGAGCACCTGCGAACCTTCCGCCCCTTCGAGTCGTTCGCCCATGAAATCGAGCATGTGCAAGGGCGCACCGCGCTGTATTACCGCTACAGCATCGAAGACTCATTGCGGGGCGATGGCGTCACGCACCGCATCGCATTTGTACGAGCCGACGCCAACGCCTACATCGGCGAGCTGGAAACAGCGTCCATCGACCTGACCTGTACCAACCGCGACCTGCCGCTGGCGTTAACTGTCGATGACATCAATGTCATTTCCGAGGTCACACCGCCCTTGGCCAACTACACCAACCTCTCTGCTCCAACCCGCCCCTACCGGCCGGTACTGGACGGCCAGTTGCAGTGGGCGCTGATCTCCAACATGTCACTTAACTACCTGTCGCTGCTCTCGGCCGAGCCGCTGAAAGCAGTCATCAATGCCTATGACTTCGCCGCCCTGCATGACATCCAGCAAACCCGCACCACCCGCAAACGCCTCGATGGTATCCGGGATGTTCAAACAGAACCCTTGGATTGGCTGATCAAAGGCCAGCCCATACGCGGCTTGCGCACGCGACTGAAGTTGGATCAAAGCGCATTTCTCTGCGAAGGCGACCTGTACCTGTTCGGTTGTGTGCTCGCGCACTTCTTTGCCTTGTACGCCAGCATCAACTCCTTCCACCAACTGGAAGTGATCAACACCACCAACAACGAGCACTACACATGGCCCATCCAGACCGGCAAACAACCGCTGATCTAGCCGACAAGCTGCTCGCCGAGGCGCACCAGTACAACTTCTTCCAGTTGCTGGAGCGCCTGCACGGCTTGCACGGGGATGACCTGGAACCACGCTGGCCTGCCCCGCAAACACGGCTGCGCGTGCGGCTTGCCAGCGACCCGCGGCTGACCTTTCCCGTGTCCGACGTGTACAAGGCCGAACGCATGCCTGAAACAGAAGACCGCTATCGCGTATGCACCACGTTCATGGGGCTGCACGGCACAGACTCGCCGTTGCCAACCTATTACCTGGAAGAAGTGTCGTACGAGCACGCCCACGGCATCGGTGTACGGCCGGCCTTCTTCGACTTCTTCAACCACTACCTGCTGAGCCTGTTGCACCGTATCTGGCGCAAGTACCGCTATTACATCCGCTTCCAGCCGGGCGCGACCGACGGCTTCTCGCAGTACATCTTTGCCCTGCTCGGCTTGAATGACAAACAGCTGCGCGGCGACACCCCACTGCCTTGGAGTCGGCTGCTCAGCTTCGCCGGGGTGATTGCCAGCCGCAGCCGTGCGCCAGGTACCGTTGCCGGCATCATTGCCCACTGCTTCGACTTGAAGCAGGTGCAGATCCGCGAGTTCGAGACCCGCTCGGTTCCCACCACGGCCAAGCAACTGGTGAGCCTTGGCCGCAGCAATGGCCAGCTGGGCAGCTCCTTCATGGTCGGCAGCCGCACGCGAACCCGTAGCAGCAAGTTCACCATCGTGATCAGCGAGCTTGATCAGGAACAGTTGCGTGAACTGTTGCCCAGCGGCATCAACTTCAATCGCTTGCGTGCACTGATCGACTTCCTGTTACGTGACGGCCTGGCCTATGACCTGGAGCTGCGCTTGAAGCAGAACGCGCTGTCGCCCTTCTGCCTGCACCGAAGCCAAGGCGCCTATCTGGGCTGGACCAGCTTTGTCGATGATCGCCACGGCCAGATCAGCCCTATCGTGCGGTTCCGGGGGCGCTCATGAGCACATTGACCTTGAGCATCACCAACCTGGATCAGTTGCAGCACAACGTCACTGCCCGACATCAGTTCGACCCCACAGGCGGCACCATCGGCAGCGCGAAGGCCACCTGGCGGATCAACGATCGTGAGCAGACCATTGCACCAATCCATTGCGAGATTCGTTGGATCGAGGGCAGCTTCTGCGTCATTGACCGTTGTCAGCGTACCTATCTGAATGACAGCCACAACAGCTTGGGATCCCTTGCCCCCAGGCGACTGCTGGAGGGTGACCAACTCCGCGTTGGCGCCTATCGACTGCAAGTTCAACTTTCGCAGGCCGATGCACGCTCTGTGGAGGACCTGTTCAGTCCTGAACAGCGGACCCTCGATCACTGGCTACTCGAAACACCAGCCAACGCTTGGCAACCCGCTTCAGCCGCCAAGCACGTTGTCGCAGACATCTGCTCGGCCTTCTCGCCAGGTATCGGCAACGACCCCTTGGCGGCACTGGACACCGCGACCGGGGTAGCCCAAGAGAGCCCTCTGGAACAACTGATTGCAGGAGAACGCCCATGAAGCGTCTTTCATTCATGGCCGGTCTGCTGATTGCGCTGCTCGGACTTTCCGGTTGCACCACCCTGGGCAAAATCGGCCAAGTGGTCATGGATCCCTCGGCCCCCGTCGGAGTGCCCAAGGATCACCCTACCCAAGTCGCGTTCAGCATCAATGCCAGCCCGACACTCAATGGCAATCCGAACAGCCTTGAGATGGCATCCGAGTTGGAGCCTGTCATCGAGCCCAGCCCTTACGCGGTCAGCCTGAGTGCAGGTGATCCCTACGTGCTGACCGAAAAAGTAGGCGCCTTGTTCGAATACCTTCAGGAACACTTCCCCGCGATGTCGCCCGTCGATAGGCCCGTGGACGATGGCGAGGAGCCGGCGCGCTCCCCCCTGGAGGAAAGCGCCCCTGGCAGCTACGAAGATCCGGCCGTAGTCCTGACCTTGCCGCGCGCCACGACTGTGGCGGCAGAGCCCATCGCGACCCCCATGGCTATCAAGATTCTGCAACTGCGCGACGATTCAGTGCTGCGCAACAGCGTCTATGAGCTGTTGGACAAGGACCCAGCCAAGACCCTGCGCAGTACCTACATCCGCGACGACGACTACCTGCTACGCCCCGGCCAGTTCAAGTTCATTCCCTTTGCACCCATCGAACCCGAAACACGCTTCGTTGCAGTGATCGCCGACTACCGCAACCAGGAAAACGCCACCTGGAGCCAAGTGCTGCGCATCCCCCCTCGCGGCCACCAGATCATCCTGTCGGTGTTGCTCAACGACACGCAGGTTCTGCTCAAGGAGGAAGACTGATGGCGCCTGTAGCTCTGCCCTTTCCATTTACTCACGCTGACATGGAGCGCTCATGAGTTCACGTAACCCTGTCCTGTGGCCTGAGGGCCTGTTCGTCAAACCGCAGCACTTCCAACAGGCTGCCCGAGCCACCGAAGCGGCCCTGCATCAGCGGCTTGGCAGCCTGAACGCAGCCTTCTATGGCTTCAGCGAACTGCAGTTGAATGACGAATACTTGAGCCTGGGCAAGGTCGCCATCACCCGTGCACGGGGCATCATGCCGGACGGCACGGTGTTCGATATCCCAGCCGACCTGCCGCCACCGCCACCGCTGGAAATCGAAGACGACGGCTCGAAAGACAGCGAGATCTACCTGTGCCTGCCGCTGCGCACCGAAGGTGGCCGCGAGGTGAGCTGGCCGGATAATTCCGCCAATTTTCGTTACAGCGCCCAGGCCCACGAAATCAAAGACACGCACAGCGCCGACGGTGACCTGGTGCAGGTTGACCTGGCGGTGCCCAACCTGCAGCTCAAACGCAAGGCCGACGACAGCAGTGCTTACACCCGCCTGGGCGTGACGCGCATTCTGCAACGGCGCCCTGATGGCAGCCTGCAACTGGATGAAGGCTTCTATCCCACCAGCGTTTCAGTGCGCGCCGTACCCGCACTGCAACGGTTCCTGGAAGAAATCACCAACTCCCTGCGCGAACGTGCGCGCAACCTCGCCGCCCGCATTGGGGCCTCAGGGCAGTCCGGCATTGCCGACATTCGTGACTTCAATCTGCTGCAGGCCATGAACCGCTGGTGGCCATGCTTCCAGCATCTGGCCAGGCAAGGGCAGACCCACCCCGAACAGTTGTACCTATGCATGAGCCAGGCCTGCGGCGAGTTCGTCACCTTTACCGACGAGAGCCGGCTGCCGCAGGAATATCCCGCCTATCACCACACTGCGCTACGCACGTCGTTCAAACCTTTGGAAGACACCCTTCGCCGGGCCCTGAGTACAGTCCTGCAACCCCGCGCCGTTTCGCTGCCATTGGAGATGCTGGAGTACGGCGTCATGACAGCCGCGCTGGAGGACCGCCGACTGATCGATGAGGCCGACTTCATCCTGGCCGTACGCGCCGATGTGCCACCCCAAGGGTTGCGCCAGATGTTCATCCAGAAAGCCAAGATCACTTCCCTCGAAGCGCTGGAGGACCTGGTGCCGCTACAACTGCCCGGTATTCCTTTGAACGCCTTGCCGGTGGCACCTCGCGACCTGCCCTTCCACGCAGGCTTCAGCTATTTCGAGCTGGACCGGCGTGACCCGGCTTGGGCGTGCATGAAAACGGCTAATGGCTTCGGGATTCATGTAGCAGGGGGATTCCCTGGGCTGGAGCTGCAGCTCTGGGCGATCAGGAGTGAATGACATGAAAGAAGAAAACAGCCTCCCCACTGATGCCACACAGATTGAAAGTGGGCAACTGCACGCGATGCTTGAGGAGTCGCTGTCCAACGGCTCACCCGCACCACCGTCGGCTGATGGCGCTGAGCGAACGCCACAGGCAGAGCCCGTGTATGAAGGCTACCCGGCAGACCCAGACTTTCAACTGCGTGGCGGCTACGACAACCTGATGCTGGATGCCGCCGCCCCTTTATTCGGCCTGGTGATACGCCTGCGCACCCTGGATGCATTGCCCAACATCAAGGACGTGCACCAACAGGTACGCAACCAGATCGACAACATTCGCGAGGAGATACGCCAGCACGGCTACGAACCCACTCAGTTGCTGGCGTACTCCTACGGTCTTTGCCTTTTCATCGATGAAGCAGTCATGGACAGGCCCTGGGGCAAGGCCAGCTGCTGGAGTCAGGAACCCTTGCTCAGCATCTTCCACGACGAAACCTGGGGTGGAGAAAAAATCTTCACGGTTCTCTCGCGCCTGATGCAGGAGCCCAAGCGCTACCAGGACGTGCTGGAGTTCATGTACTTCGCGCTGTGCCTCGGTCTGAAGGGCAAGTACGCCATTGCCCCAAAGGGCGAAGAATCCCTCAACGCACTGATACATCAACTCCACGGGATTATCCGAGAACTGCGCGGCCCGACACCGGAGACCGTTTGCGATCCCTACACCAACGTCGCCCCGCGCAACTTCCGCATGAACCGGCAATGGCCGTGGTGGAGCCCGCTGGTGATTTCCGCCATCGCCATGGCGGTGGCCTACGGCATTTACAGCTACCGCCTGCACCTCATTACCACCGAGGTGCTGGAGTCGCTGAACGGCATCTTGCAGCAGTAACAGATCGGCGCGTGTCGCCACGGATTTCAACGAATTAGCGAAGCGTTTGCTTCGTTGACAAGCCCATCGTTCCCGATGGCCACGCCACCCTGGGTGCGCGTGCTTTATCCACATGGACGCAGGAGAGACTGCCATGCCAACACCCGCCTACATCAAAATCACTGGCCAAACTCAAGGCAACATCACTGCTGGTGCATTCACCGCTGACTCCGTCGGCAATATTTACCAGCAAGGCCATGAAGACGAAATCATGGTTCAGGAAATCAATCATGAGGTTACTACGCCCACTGACCCACAAAGCGGCCAACCCAGCGGCCAGCGTGTGCACAAGCCGTTCAGGTTCACTAGTTCGCTCAACAAAGCCACACCACTGATGTATCAAGCGCTGGCAACCGGCGAAATGCTGCCGACCGTCGAAGTGAATTGGTACCGCACCTCGACGGAGGGCAAGCAAGAGCACTTTTTCACCACCAAGCTCGAAGACGCCACCATCGTCAGCATCAATACCGTCCTGCCCCACGCTCAAGACAAGGAGAACGAGAACTACACGCAACTGATCGAGGTAGCACTGGCCTACAGGAAGATCATGTGGGAACACGGTGTAGCCGGTACCGCTGGCTCCGATGACTGGCGCGCACCAGCCGCCTGATAGTTACGAATGCTCCGGGCAGGCCGTGCCTGCTCGGACTTTGTGTCACCTCAGACGCCGGACAAGGATTGCTTATGCCTAGCCAATCTGACTTGCGTTACAGCTTCCAGCCGCTGGTTGGAAAAGCGGAATTCGAAGTGGTGTCGTTCGAACTCTGCGAGGGCGTCAGCATGCCCTTCAAGCTGGAGCTGAAACTGATCAGCTTCGAAAACAATATCGACTTCGGCCACTTGCTCGACAAGCCCGTGCTCTTCACCATCTGGGACGGCGAACGCCCGGTGCGCTACGTGCACGGTCTGGTCAGCCGTTTCAGCCAGGCTGAATGTGGCTTCCACCGCACCTACTATGACGCGCTGGTCGAGCCGCAACTGGCCCGTGCCGACCTGCGCTCGAACTGGCGCATCTTTCAGCAAAAGACCGTTCCGCAAATTCTTGAGCTGATGCTCCAGCGCCAGGGCATCAACCAGTACGAGCTGCGCGCCAGCATGGACCATCAGGTCCGCGAATTCTGCGTACAGGCCGGTGAGACGGACCTGGCGTTCATCGCTCGCCTGGCTGCTGAAGAGGGCTTCGTCTACCGCTTCGCGCACAGTGAAAAGCTGCACAAGCTGATCATCACCGACCGGCTGCAATCGTTCGGGCTGATCAGCCATGGGACCATCAAGGCCGAGGATGACGACGAGGGCTTCTTTGATGCCGACGAGCCTGTAGACCCTAACAGCGTGTTGTACCAAGCCACCGGCGGTGGCGATCAAGCCATACCGTGCCTTCGCCGCCTGCGCTACAGCGAACAGGTGCGCACTGCTCGCCAGGTTCAGCGCGACTATACCTTTACCAACCCGGCCTACCGCCAGGAACACAGAGCCACCGGGCCCTTCCTGGAGCATCAGTCCAACGAGTACGAATACTTCGATTACCCAGGCCGCTATAAACGCGATGCCGTGGGCAAGCCGTTCACTGAAAACCGTATCACCGCGCTGCGACACGATGTGCGTATTGCCGAGGTTGAGGGTGACGATGTTCGCCTGCAACCGGGCCTGGGTTTCACCCTCACTGGCCACCCACGTGACGACCTCAACGCGCATTGGCGGGTGAACACGGTTACCCACAGAGGTAAACAATTCACCAGCCTGCAGGAAGAAGCCGCCGGCGCCGATGTCAGCACGCGCTACGGGCAGACCGCCGTACTGGTCCCAGGGCGGACCGAATGGCGCCCTGCCCCACTACCAAAACCACGCGTTGACGGCCCGCACATGGCGACCGTGGTCGGCCCGAAGGGAGAGGAGATCTATTGCGATGAGTGGGGCCGGGTGAAGGTCAGTTTTCCCTGGGACCGTGAAAGCCAGAACAACGAGTTCAGCTCCTGCTGGGTGCGTGTGTCGCAAGGCTGGGCCGGTGGCAGCTGGGGCGCGATGGCGATCCCGCGCATTGGCCAGGACGTGATCATCCAGTACGTCAATGGCGACCCCGACCAGCCGATGATCACCGGGCGTACTTACTGCGGTGACCAACTGCCGCCCTACGACCTGCCCGACCACAAGACCCGCATGACCATCAAGAGCCAGACCCACAAGGGGGATGGTTTCAATGAACTGCGCTTTGAGGACGAACTGGGCAAGGAAGAGGTGTTCATCCATGCCCAGAAGGACCAGAACACCCAGGTCAACAACAACCAGTCTCTCATCGTTGGTGTTGATCGGACCCAGAGCATTGGCCAGGACGAGTCCGTTGCCATCGGCCGCAATCGCCTGCACGTGGTGAAAGCCAATGACACCCTGAAAGTCGGCGGCGGCAAGAACGACCTCATCGCCGGCGACTACGAGATCGAAGCAGGCAACACCCTACGCCTCAAGTGCGGCAAGACACTGATCGAGATGCAGGCTAACGGCACGCTCAATATCACCTGCGAGACCTTCAACCTCACCGGGCAACAGACCGGACAGATCAACACGCCCGCAGCGAAGCTCGACCTCAACCCTGAGGGCGGAGCGGCAGGTGCCGTAGCGGATGGGCGCGATAGCAGTGCATTGAAAGCCGATGTGGATGGGCATTTCAAGTAGCTGCTTGCACTTTCCCGTACGTAAAGACCTCCTGAAAGGACTCCCGCAATGACGGAATACCTGACTCACGACCTGATCCTCAATCTAGGCGAGGAAGCACCTGAAGACCTCACGCTCAACATGCTGCGCTTTCGTGCCCGAGACACCACATTGGTAATGGCGCGCAGCCCTGTCGCCAATGACAAGACCCTGGACCAAGCCATCGATGACCAGCTGCGGATGCTGCGAAAAAAGTCCGGGGCAATGACCATCACGCCCACGAAGATCGCGCGTTTGGGGGGCGGTGAACACTCCGTCGAAGCCCGCGAAATGGCCATTGAATTCAAAGTGGGGGACAAGCCCAATTTCCAGCTCCAGGCCGCCTGCATGATTCCAGGTCAGCACCGGCTGCTGGTGATCAACTACAGCAAGCCAAGCCCTTTGAGCAGCGACGACATCGAGCACTGGCGCGCAATCAAGCAAGAGCTCCGATTCACCTGACCCCTTCAGCACCCAGGTCAACCTCATTCAGAACTTTTGGAGCTTGCAAGCCATGGCACAGATCGTTCACGCCGCCCGCATGGGCGATGAAATATTGCATCCGTCCCTGATCGCCGAAATGGTCAGTGCAGTTGCAGAGGCCGTCATTTATGCCGCAGCCACCGCCGCCGTTGCTGCCGCTATCAGCCTGGCCGTTGTCGGTACTGTCGCGACGGGGGGCGCAGCTGGCATCGCCATCGCCGCCGTTGCGGGGGTGGCGGTCGGTGCAATGAGCACCCTTTCGGTCGGTGAAGACCAGACTGTCGGCGATGCCATCTCCACCTTCTGCGACAGCCTTGGCAACAGCGTGGATGCACCCGATCCCTACGGAAAGATCGAAAGCGGGTCACACAACGTGTTCGTCAACAGCAAGCCCGCCGCTCGCGCAGCCGGTATCACAGGGCCACCAGGAGGGGGAGCGGCCGACGCAGAGCAAGCAGAGCCTTCGATTCTGGAGAACGTGGGTTCCATGGCCATGGCGGCGGTGCCCTACCTGCTCCCGGTGGTGGGGCTGGGCATGGCGATACGCGACATCTTCAACCCGCCCGTCACTACACCAAAGGACCCTGGCGCGGAATCCAAAGAGCAGGACAAGATTTCATGCAGCCGCCACCCGCCTCTGCCCGAAAACCATATTGCGCAAGGGTCGGACAAAGTCTTCATCAACGGCCAGCCTGCAGCGCGATCGGGTGACAAGACCACCTGCGATGCCACGATCGATGTGAATGAGAAAGTATCGCCCAATGTGCGCATTGGCGGCGGGACAGCGACGGTTCGGGATATTCGCAATGGCAAGAGCAAGGTTGCGATGTTTACCGGGATTATTGCGGGGATACTTATTTCACGACGTTTTGGGCGCATCAAAGGTTGCAAATTGGGCAACCCCGTTGCGGTGGCCACGGGTAGCAAGTTCCAGGACGGTCCAGAGGATGTTGATTTCAACTTACCTGGCTTGCTGGGAATCCAATGGGCTCGTAGTTACGACAGTAGAGATTTACGCACCGGCGGCCTGTTCGGAAAGGGCTGGAGTGTTCCTTATGAAGTTGAGCTGGTCCGCATCCCGCATCCTGAAGGCGGCGAGTTGTGGATCTACGTCGATGAAGAAGGCAATCGCCTGGAACTCGGGCGCCTGCGCGCCGGCGATGCCTTTGTCAGTGTTGTGGACGGCTTGGCGTTCTTCCAGTTGGAGGATGGCCAAACAGTTGTCGAGGACATTCATGAGGGGCGCTACAAGGTTTTTGATGTCGACCCGCACGAGCCCAGTCGTTCAAGACTCATCAGGCTGAGCGACCGCAATCTCAATTACATAGATGTGCTTTACGACAAACAAGGTCGCCTGCAAGCACTCTATGACAAGTACGGCCAGACGGTTGTCCAGCTTCACTATGATGCTGCGCATGCAAGGCGCGTATGCAAGGTGTCGCGGCTCTTCCTGTCAAATAACGGTGAGCCCGCTATCGAGCGGAACGAGCTGCTGGTCAGCTACGGCTATACCGACAGTGGGCAGTTGCAAGAAGTTCTGGATGCAACGGGCCAGGCTGTGCGCCACTTCAGCTATACCAAAGAGGGCTATCTGAAGCGTCACCAATTGGCCAGCGGGGCCGTCCGTGAGTACGAGTGGGCACGCTACACCATTCCTGAAAAACGCCCTACGCCGAGGCGGGCGGACGGCACACCCTATCGCCTGCCACCTTTGCTTGAGCCGCAACCTGACCACGAATGGCGGGTGGTTCGTCACTGGGGTAGCGATGGGGAGGAGTACAAGTTCGAGTACAACCTCGAAGAAGGCGAAACCCTCGTAACAGACGGACTGGGACGTATAGACCGCTATTTCTGGGGCCCGCTGTACGACGTTTACAAGCATGTCGATGCACTTGGGAACTGCTGGCAAGCAGAGATCGTCGCCGGCCAGTTGGTCAAACGAACTGATCCACAGGGCGGCGAGTGGGGATACAGCTATGACGATATCGGGCGTCTGATCGAGACACGTGACCCGCTTGGGCGAAGCGAACGCATAAGCTATCTGCGCCACTGGGCCTTGCCCGTTCAGGTCACAGACGGAGCAGGACGTACCCGGCGCTACGGCTACGATGCTCATGGCAATTTGCTGTGGGAGCAGGACCCACTGGGCCGGAGCACACAGTATCAATACAACCCGGAAGGTCGTGTTACCCGCGTCACCGATGCCCTCGAAAAGACCAAGCACCTGGCTTGGAACACCCGTGGCCAGCTTCTCAGCTATCGCGACTGCAGCAACAACCAGACGCTGTACCACTACGACTTGCATGGCCGCCTGAGCGAAAGCATCAATGCCCGCGGAGAGCAGACCCACTTCCGCTATGACGCTCGCGGCTACCTCATAGAAAGCGAACGGCCCGATGGCCGTATCGACCGCTACGAAGTTGATACCGCCGGCCAGCTGACGCGCTACATCGATCCTGCGCAAAAGAAGCTGCAATTTCGCTACGACCGCAGCGGGCGTATGGTCGAACGGCTGGACGCCATGGGTCACAGCGTAAGATTTCGCTATGACGCCTACGGTCGACTGCTACAGCTCACCAACGAGAACAATGAGTCGTATCGCTTTGGCTGGGACAAGCTGGACCGCCTAATCGCGCAGGAAGACCTGGATGGCAGTGGTCGCATTTATGAATACGACGTGCTGGATGGGGTCACCAGCCTCACCCTCGTGCCCTCTCCCCATGAACAAGCGCCATTGTCCGAGAACGCCCCAGCAACGCGGACAACGCCGATTCGCCACGACTTCGAACGTGATGCCGTCGGCCGCCTGCTGAGCAAGCGCACCGAGGATGGCATTACCGACTACAGCTACGACGCCGCCGACAATCTACTGTCCATCACTTTCACCAATAGTCAAGGCGAAAAACAGCAGCTTGAATACAGCTACGACCCCGTAGGGCAATTGTTGAGCGAAACTAACAGCGCCGGGCTGTTGCAGTACCGCTACGACGAGTTGGGCAACCTGCAGACACTCACCCTCCCCGATCAACGCAATCTCAATTACCTTTACTACGGCAGTGGGCACCTGCACCAGATCAACCTGGACGGCAGGGTCATTACTGACTTTGAGCGTGATGCCGTACATGACGAAGTCATGCGCACCCAAGGCAGCCTGATTACGCGCACCCGTTATGACAAAAGCGGGCGCTTGAGTGGCAAGGCAATCCACTACCGCGATGCCCCCGCTGAAGTTCTGCCATTACTGGACAAAACCTATCGTTATGACGCCAGCGACAACCTTGTCGCCGAAGTGCTGACTCAGACCCAGCGCAAAGGCATGTCCTGCGCTGCCAACGATGAACATGCCGACCTCGAAAAAATAATTGGCCGATTCCACAACCTGCCCCACACAGGCAGAAGCTACTCGGGCAGAAATCGATATGGCTACGATCCCAACGAACAACTTCAGACCGTCCAGCAGTCACGCCCTAACTGGCAGGCGACACAGGTCGAGGACTATAAGTACGACAAGGCCGGAAACATATTCGACGGACCGAAGCTCAACGGCCTGATCAAGCACAACCGTGTCCTCGTTTATCAAGATAAGCGTTACCGCTATGACGGCTTTGGCCGCTTATGCGAGAAGCGAATCGGCAGCCATCGAGTGCAGCGCTTCGAGTATGACGCCGAACAGAGACTGGTGTGCATGGTGCAGGAGGGAT
Source organism: Pseudomonas sp. Marseille-Q3773 (assembly GCF_916618955.1). Taxonomy (NCBI): domain Bacteria; kingdom Pseudomonadati; phylum Pseudomonadota; class Gammaproteobacteria; order Pseudomonadales; family Pseudomonadaceae; genus Pseudomonas; species Pseudomonas sp. Marseille-Q3773. Next base: position 1,145,693 of record NZ_OU745390.1, on the reverse strand, counting down.
ATGGTGAGGTCGAGCGCATTGTGTTCGGCTACGATCTGCTAGGCCGCCGGATAAGCAAGGCCATTTACAAGCAAGGCGAATCCAGGCCGACATTCCAGACACTCTACCACTGGCAGGGGTTGCGCTTGCTACAGGAAATACAGAATGGGCTACCCAGTCTGTATGTCTATGCAAACTCGAGCAGCTACGAGCCAATAGCACGAATAGAAGGAAAACCAACCAAAGAAAAAATACAGTATTATCACACCAACTTGGCCGGGCTACCCGAACAACTAACGGATGAGCATGGCCATACGATTTGGCGCAGCGATTATCATGGGTGGGGTAGCACACGCGATGAGTGGCACGATCCACGGCATGGCCGTGAGCAAAACTTACGACATCAAGGACAGTACCTTGACCGTGAGACGGGACTGCACTATAACACATTTAGATATTATGACCCTGACGTAGGCTGTTTCACTCAAGTTGACCCTGTAGGCTTGGTGGGGGGGCTGAACTTTTTCCAGTATGCGCCAAATCCACTCAGCTGGATCGATCCACTAGGACTTACATGCTGGCCATCTGCAAGGCGCAAATATTGGAGAGCAGAGGCTAAAGCAGCACCAAAGGGCATGTATTCATCAGTGAATATGTTTAGAATGCGCCTAGGCCTTGCCCCACGGATTCGAGTCAGAGAGTTTTATTTCAAAACCCAAGAGGAAAGAACTAGAAACGTCTCGATCGAGCTAAACCACCGCCACTGGCCTCAACGCGACGGCAAACACATTCACACCCCATACAACCTTGAAAAAGTAACACCTTGGGAGCATGCAGCCAAAGATCCCTACAGACACCCAGGGAGTGAGTTAATTGAGGTACTGCAAGATCTAAGCAATTACAAAGGATTTTAAATGAAACTTTCAGAACTTATGCAGTCCGACACCTACACAACATTTCTTGACGACCTAGACAAGCACATCCCCGAGAAAATAGACAGAAGTTCAAAAGTTCATGAAACCATTATAAATCTAACGGAAAAATGGATGCAACATGCCTCGCTTTCTTGCGAAGACTTACTGCACATCATATCAAACCACCAAAAACATTTAATTGCCTACATCGTAAAAAAACAAGCCACCTACAGAGAACCAAACGGAGGCAGAGACAATATAATCAATCACGCCCCCAAGGCAAACTTCCCAATCGGCCACACTATTGAATACTATATGATATCGAAAAGAAAAAGCGAACTATCAGAATACATAACAAAGATCCGAATACCCTACCCCAGGCAATACGCAAGGGAAATCGAAAAAATATTCACTGAAACCAAGCCCTCATGACCAAAGTTGCTGTACCGGAAAAACTCTAACAAATCTCCCCGAGCTGCAATAAGCAACTTCTTGACGCAGCAAAGTCGATTTTTCAGGCATCGATCGCCTCCAAACCAGGGCATTGCCCTGGTTCGTGGATGCTGCAGGCGCACCCCACCCTCAGCGCTCAGTAGGTGCTGACGCGCCATCCACAGTATCAATACAACCCGGAAGGTCGTGTTACCCGCGTCACCGATGCCCTCGAAAAGACCAAGCACCTGGCTTGGAACACCCGTGGCCAGCTTCTCAGCTATCGCGACTGCAGCAACAACCAGACGCTGTACCACTACGACTTGCATGGCCGCCTGAGCGAAAGCATCAATGCCCGCGGAGAGCAGACCCACTTCCGCTATGACGCTCGCGGCTACCTCATAGAAAGCGAACGGCCCGATGGCCGTATCGACCGCTACGAAGTTGATACCGCCGGCCAGCTGACGCGCTACATCGATCCTGCGCAAAAGAAGCTGCAATTTCGCTACGACCGCAGCGGGCGTATGGTCGAACGGCTGGACGCCATGGGTCACAGCGTAAGATTTCGCTATGACGCCTACGGTCGACTGCTACAGCTCACCAACGAGAACAATGAGTCGTATCGCTTTGGCTGGGACAAGCTGGACCGCCTAATCGCGCAGGAAGACCTGGATGGCAGTGGTCGCATTTATGAATACGACGTGCTGGATGGGGTCACCAGCCTCACCCACGTGCCCTCTCCCCATGAACAAGCGCCTTTGTCCGAGAACGCCCCAGCAACGCGGACAACGCCGATTCGCCACGACTTCGAACGTGATGCCGTCGGCCGCCTGCTGAGCAAGCGCACCGAGGATGGCATTACCGACTACAGCTACGACGCCGCCGACAACCTGTTATCCATCACTTTCACGAATAATCAGGGTGAAGAACAGCAGCTTGAATACACCTACGACCCCGCAGGGCAACTGTTGAGCGAAACTAACAGCGCCGGGCTGTTGCAGTACCGCTACGACGAGTTGGGCAATCTGCAGACACTAACCCTCCCCGATCAACGCAATCTCAATTACCTCTACTACGGCAGTGGGCACCTGCACCAGATCAACCTGGACGGCAGGGTCATTACTGACTTTGAGCGTGATGCCGTACATGACGAAGTCATGCGCACCCAAGGCAGCCTGATTACGCGCACCCGTTATGACAAAAGCGGGCGCTTGAGTGGCAAGGCAATCCACTACCGCGATGCCCCCGCTGAAGTTCTGCCATTACTGGACAAAACCTATCGATATGACGCCAGCGACAATCTTGTCGCCGAAGTCCTGACCCAGACCCAACTTCGCAGCCTTGGCGACATTGCAGCTGATGACGCCGCGCACCTTGAGCAGATCATTGGCCATTTTTATCGTTCGCCTCACACAGGCAAGAGCTACACCGGCAGCAACCGTTATGGCTACGATCCGAACCAACAGCTACAGAGTACCCACCAGTCTCGCCCCAACTGGCGAGCGACACGGGTTGAGGATTTCAAGTACGACAAGGCCGGCAACCTATTCGACGGACCGAAGCTCCACGGCCTGATCAAGCACAACCGTGTGCTGGTCTATCAGGACAAGCGCTACCGCTATGACCGATTTGGGCGATTGTGCGAAAAGAGGATTGGAAGTAACTGGGTACAGCACTTCGGGTACGACGCCGAACAACGCCTGATATGCGTAGACCAGTACCGCAGCGGTAAGCGTGAACGTGTTATGTTCCGATACGATCCTCTGGGAAGGCGAATCAGCAAGGAAGTTTATCAAAGCGATCACTCGGAACCTCGTCAGCGAGTCCTGTTTCACTGGCAAGGGTTACGCCTATTACAGGAAATTCAGAGCTGCCTATCTAGTCTATACGTTTACACCAACCCTAAAAGCTATGAGCCTTTGGCTCGAATTGATGGGGGTTACCAAAAAGAAAGCATTCGGCATTTCCACACTAATCTGGCAGGCCAACCTGAACAGCTGACCGACGAAAGCGGCGGCACTATCTGGCGCAGTGACTATTGCGGCTGGGGGAAAAGTAGAGAGCAATGGCAAGATCAAAGAGAATTGCGAGAGCAAAATTTACGAAATCAAGGACAATATCACGATCGCGAAATCGGACTCCATTACAACACATATAGATTTTACGACCCAAGCATTGGTCACTTCACCCAACCTGATCCCATAGGGCTTTCCGGCGGTATAAATTTTTATCAATATGCTCCCAATTCAATTAGTTTCGTCGACCCATTAGGCTTAGCCTATGATCCAATTTCTGCATTACTAGAACTTGGTTTCACAGGTGTAGAGCACACACAGAGCGGTGGCCTTGACTACAGAAACAGCAATGCACTTTACACAAAGAAAAATATCAACCCTGTGGTAACCATTGAATATACTGGGGATTATGCGCTGGATGCGCAGGCAGCAAACACCAAAGCAGGACTGAGTCAGAAATCAACTCCTAGGGGCTATGTATGGCATCACGTTGACGACTATAATTCCCAGACCAATCGCGGGACCATGCAGCTTGTAAAACAGACCGCACACCTCGGGATAACTCACAATGGAGGCGTAAGTCAGTACGCAGCCGCGACAGGTAAAAGGTATACACATCCAGCCAGATTTTCTAAAGGAGCAAAACCGTGCCCGTAAAACTGATAGAAAGTGAACACCCCATATCCACAAGCGACTTTCTTGAATTCACAAAATCAATAAATGCACACCCAACAAGTGAGTTCATGAATTTTTATCTTACCAATAACGGCGGGTTCATTGATGATAAACAACACACCGAATCCGAGCTTCTAATAAATAGCTTTTTATCAATAAAATATGGTGAAGCTACGATAGAAAATGTTTATAAACAATTAGTCAAAAGCACCCCTTCGCTAGCCGGACTCATACCATTTGCCTATGACGACTGCGGCAACCTATTCCTACTATCAACAAACAACCACGATAATGGCTGCGTTTACCTATGGTTACCAAGCGAAAGCGAGAAATTCCCAATTTCTGATACATTCAATAGTTTTCTTCAAATTCTCAGCTCTACATGAAGGGGCCACCACGAATAACAAAATTTAATAATTCGAAACATCTATCTGCAGACATTAGCCCTGACCCCCTCTGCACACTATTGCGCAAATACATGTAAGATAATTAGGGCAATATGACGACGAACTTCAAACGAAAGGCTGTTACCCTACAGTTTATTTGAAGCCTGGAGTTCACCGTTATCGAGATTATGTACGACGTTTACAAGCATGTCGATGCACTTGGGAACTGCTGGCAAGCAGAGATCGTCGCCGGCCAGTTGGTCAAGCGATGTGATCCACGACTGCTACAGCTCACCAACGAGAACAATGAGTCGTATCGCTTTGGCTGGGACAAGCTGGACCGCCTAATCGCAGGAAGACCTCGATGGCAGTGGTCGCATTTATGAATACGACGTGCTGGATGGGGTCACCAGCCTCACCCACGTGCCCTCTCCCCATGAACAAGCGCCATTGTCCGAGAACGCCCCAGCAACGCGGACAATGCCAATTCGCCACGACTTCGAACGTGATGCCGTCGGCCGCCTGCTGAGCAAGCGCACCGAGGATGGCATTACCGACTACAGCTACGAAACCGCCGACAATCTGCTATCCATCACTTTCACCAAAAATCAGGGGGAAAGACAGCAGCTTGAATACAGCTACGACCCCGCAGGGCAAGTGTTGAGCGAAACCAACAGCGCCGGGCTGCTGCAGTACCGCTACGACGAGTTGGGCAACCTGCAGACACTAACCCTCCCCGACCAGCGCAAGCTTAATTACCTCTACTACGGCAGTGGGCACCTGCACCAGATCAACCTGGACGGTCGGGTGATCAGCGACTTCGAGCGTGATGCCGTACATGACGAAGTCATGCGCACCCAAGGCAGCCTGATTACGCGCACCCGTTATGACAAAAGCGGGCGCTTGAGTGGCAAGGCAATCCACTACCGCGATGCCCCCGCTGAAGTTCTGCCATTACTCGATAAAACCTATCGATATGACGCCAGCGACAACCTCATCACCGAAGTGCTGACCCAAACCCAGCGCCGAGGTATGTCTAGCGCTCCAAATGATGAACATGTCGACCTTGAAAAAATCATTGGACGATTCCACAACCTGCCCCACACAGGCAGGAGCTATTCGGGCAGCAATCGATATGAATACGATCCCAACCAACAACTTCAAACCGTCCAACAGGCACGTCTCAACTGGCAGGCGACACAGGTCGAGGATTTCAAGTACGACAAGGCAGGAAACATGTTCGACGGGCCAAAGCTCAACGGACTAATGGAGTACAACCGTGTCCTCGCCTATCAGGACAAGCCACCTACTATCACGCGCTGGTCGAGCCCCAGCTGGCCCGGGCCGAGCTGCGTTCGAACTGGCGCATCTTCCAGCAAAAGACTGTTCCGCAAATTCTTGAGATGATGCTCCAGCGCCAGGGCATCAACCAGTACGAACTGCGCGCCAGCATGGACCATCAGGTCCGCGAGCTCTGCGTTCAGGCCGGTGAGACGGACCTGGCGTTCATCGCCCGCCTGGCTGCTGAAGAAGGCTTCGTCTACCGCTTTGCGCACAGTAAAAAGATGCCGACGAGCCTGTAGCCCCTGACAGCGCCCTGTACCAAGCCAACAACGGTGGCAATCAAGCAAGCCCCTGCCTTCGTCGCTTGCGTTACAGCGAGCAGGTACGTACTACCCGCTAGGTCAAGCGCGCCATAAACAACCTTGCCATAACAATTTCTTACACCTAACTGGCTGTAGTGTGGGAACAAACTTACACAAACAAACCAGAATTAAACCCACCGTCTAAGGCGATGCGCCCTCTGCCAACCCTAAACATTTCACAAATTATTTCTCTGCTTGCATTACCGTTCGACAGCCACTAACACTTACCCATCAAATGATGGAGATAAACCATGTCACGACTTGCCGAATTACGCGCACTCGAGCACCTCCTCGCCGCCAAGAAGTCCGAGCTTTCCTTCATAAGGATCGACCCGCACCTCAAACGAGAATTCGAGTTCGAAAGCAAACTCCACGACCTGCTTGCCGAATACCAGTTCGGCCTATCGGACATATTGGCGATCAGCGGGATAGAAGAGGAAGATCGCAACCATTCATGGTCGCCTCCACTTCCATTACGCCGATTCAGGGCACGGCAAAGCAGGTACTACAGAAATCCGTACACCGCTGAGGTAATAGAAGCGAAGAGCACCTTGAACAAAACGCTGCAACGGTGGATTCAACAATACGGCCGCGAGGAGGTGAAACGTTGGGCAACTGTGTGGTACTGACACCCTGGTGCCCCATACCTGCCAGGAAAACTAATATCCCCTGCCGATACTTTCCCGGCCTGCGGTGCCGAGACGAAGGCCCCGTCTGCGTCGCCATGATCCGCCCACCGCCTCGCCCGCAGGCCACCGCAACCGTTCGATAACCGAACACTAGCCTCTGCCTTGAATTGACGCTGCCGCCTTCACTGCTCACCATGCACCGGCCTTGCATGTCCCCTGCCTGGGACTGGCGACCTACCCGTAACACCGCAGCTGAATACAATTTCAAGAACGAGCAGTTTATGAACCACTCCAGGAACATCTCCGCCGCCCCTCGGACGCCCCAGGGTTCGATCGGCGACAAGCTTCGCGGCGCCTTCGCCGTCGGCAAGACCCGTTGGGGCATGCTTGCCCTGGTCTTCTTCGCTACCACCCTGAACTACATCGACCGCGCCGCGCTGGGCATCATGCAGCCAATCCTGGCCAAGGAGATGAGCTGGACGGCGATGGACTACGCCAACATCAACTTCTGGTTCCAGGTCGGCTACGCCATCGGTTTCCTGCTGCAAGGCAGGTTGATTGACAAGGTCGGGGTAAAACGCGCGTTCTTCTTCGCCGTGCTGCTATGGAGCCTGGCCACCGGCGCCCATGGCCTGGCCACGTCGGCCGCCGGTTTCATGGTCTGCCGCTTCATCCTCGGCCTGACCGAGGCGGCCAATTACCCGGCCTGTGTGAAGACCGTGCGCCTGTGGTTCCCGGCGGGGGAACGCGCCATCGCCACCGGCCTGTTCAATGCCGGTACCAACGTCGGCGCCATGGTCACCCCGGCCCTGCTGCCGCTGATCCTGGCGGTGTGGGGCTGGCAGGCCGCGTTCATCGCCATGGGTAGCCTGGGCCTGGTGTGGGTGGTGCTGTGGGTGCTGAAGTACTACAACCCGGAAGACCATCCACGCGTGCGCCAGAGCGAGGTGGAATACATCCAGCAGGGCGATACCGCCGAGCTGAGCCGCGTGCCGTTCAGCCGCATCCTGCGCCTGCGTGGCACCTGGGCCTTCGCCGTGGCCTATGCAATTACGGCGCCGGTGTTCTGGTTCTACCTGTACTGGTTGCCTCCGTTCCTCAACCAGCAATACAGCCTGGGTATCAACGTGACCCAGATGGGAATCCCGCTGATCATCATCTGGCTGACGGCGGATTTCGGCAGCATCGGCGGCGGCATCCTGTCGTCCTGGCTGATCGGGCGCGGCATGCGCGCCAGCACGGCGCGGCTGGTGTCGATGCTGGTCTTCGCCTGCACCATGCTCAGCGTCACCTTCGCCGCCAATGCCAGTGGCCTGTGGGTCGCGGTGGCCGCCATCTCGCTGGCAGTGGGCGCGCACCAGGCGTGGACGGCCAATATCTGGAGCCTGGTGATGGACTACACACCCAGGCACCTGGTGAGTACGGTGTTCGGCTTCGGCAGCATGTGTGCGGCGATTGGCGGCATGTTCATGACCCAGATCGTCGGCAGCGTACTGACCGCCACACACAACAACTATGCGCTGTTGTTCACCCTGATCCCGGCCATGTACTTCCTGGCGCTGGTGTGGATGTACTTCATGGCACCGCGCAAGGTCGAGCACGCCTAGGCGCACTGCCACTTACCTCGACGGGCCCCTTGCGGGCCCTTTTTTTGCTCAGGCCGCAATGGCCGATGCCTGCTGCCTGCACCTGCCCCGTCGTCGCCAAGCCGGCTCCTGCCGCACAGGAGCTGGCTTGCCGGCGAACAGGTTTCGGTCAGACCTTGGCCAGCACCGCCATGGCTTTCTCCAGTGCCATGCGCGCACGCTGTTCCCCACTGATGCCCTGCGCCAGCAGCTGCCGCGTGGGGATTTCCAGGCTCAGCGGTACGTTCGGCGGCAAGGCGCGCAGCAGGCCGACCAGGTCGGCATCGCCTTCGCCGGGGAAACGCCGCTCATTGCGTGCCTGGCGCAGGATTTCGTCCATGTCGGCCGGCACCGGGCCGGCGACGTCGCACAACTGGGCGTAGCGCATGCGCTGCGGCGCCAACTGCGCCAGGTCGTGCAACGAACAGCTGGAGCGGTTGAAGTGGAACGCATCCACCAGCACGCAGCCGTTGCCGCGGTCGGCATTGGCTACCACCCGCATGGCCTGGCGCAAGTCTCGTACATCGGTCCAGGGCATGAACTCCAGGTGCGGATGAATCCCGTAGTCCGCCGCCAGGTCGCACAGTGCGGCAAAACGCTCGGTCAGGCGCGCCTCGTCCGCATCGTTGCCGGCCACCAGAAGCTCTGTGCCACCCAGTTCGGCGCCCACGGCCAGAATCGGCTCGAAACTGGCCACACAGGTGTCCGCCTTCAGGCGCAGGATTTCCAGGTCCAGCACCTTGATACCCGTGTCGCGCAGACGCGCCTGGGTCTTGCGGCGCAAGTCGCCATCGGCCACCAGCGGAAAATGCTGCTCCTGCTCGGTGGCCGGCACCAGGCGCAGGCCAACGTGGCTGTAACCGGCGCGGGCTGCGGCTTCAACCATGTCAGGTGGGGACAGTTCCAGCACGGTCAGCGCGGCCAGGGAGAACATTCGATCAGTCATCGGTTGTCACCAGTCAATAAAGGGCGCATTCAGCCAACCTGTTCGGGCGCACAGGCCCGGCCGCTGTCCGCTGCCTTGCGGATCGCTTCGATCAAGGCCAGGGTGCGGCCACCGTCGGCCGCGTCGATCAGCGGCGCCTGCTCGCCCCGGGCAACCCGCACGAAGTGCTGCAACTGCAGGGTCAGTGCTTCGCCGGCGGGAATGGTTTCCTCGCTCTGCAGTAATGGCGTGTGCCAGCCAGCGCCGGCCTCGGCGTAGTGCCAGCGCTTGAGCTGGGGAATGCTCAGTGCGCCCTGGGTGCCGGCGAGCAAGTAGCACGGCTGGCCATCCTGGCGCGGGTATACCGGGCTTTCGCCGGAATCCAGTTCCCAGCTCCAGGGGGCGGCCACCGCGTCGGAGCCGGTCAGGCTGCCCAACGCGCCATTGGCGAACTGCAGCAACACCGCTGCGCTGTCTTCGTTGGCATACCCGCGCACATCGTTGCGGGTGAAGGCCTGTACCTGCTCCACCTCGCCGCACAGGTAGCGCAGCAGGTCGAGGTCATGGATCAGGTTGGTCAGCAGGAAACCGGCACCCGGCTCGCGGCGCCATGGGGTTTCGAAGTAGCTGTCGGGCTTTTGCAATTGCCACAGCGCGGTAACGTTGATCAAGCGGCCCAGCTTGCCATCGGCAATTACCTGGCGGGCCTGGCTGATCAGCGGGTTGTGCCGACGGTGATGGCCGACCAGTACCGGTACATTGCGCCGGCGCGAGGCCTCGACCAGCGCGCGCACTTCATCCAGGTGCACGCCCACCGGCTTTTCCACCAGCACCGGTACGCCGGCCTCGATGCAGTCCAGCGCAGTGGCGACGTGCAGATTGTTGGGGTTGGCGACGATCACGGCCTCGGGGCGCGCGCCTTCCAGCATGCGCCGATGGTCGGCAAACCACGGCACGCCGCATTCGGCGGCAAACGCCTCGGCCTGCGGGCCCGGGTCGGCCACGGCACACAGGCGGGCTTGCGGCACATTGAGCAGATGCCGGTAATGCTGCCGGCCCATGATGCCGGCGCCGATCAAGGCGATACGAAGGGGTGCGTTCAACAGCCTGTCCTCTTGTGTTTGTTGTATCGAGGATTCCGGAACCAAGTTCCACAATCTGCGTTAAACAATCTAGAACCAAGGTCTGCTTTTCAAAAGTACAGGCAACACAGACTGTGCGGTTATCGACCAGAAATGCACGCTCAGGCAAACAGCTCGCTGGCCCGGCTGGCCAGCGACAGCTCCTCCGCTGCCGCCAGCAACAACGGCGCCAGCTCTGCCAGGCGGCTCTGCGCCAGGCGCGCACTGGGCCCGGCGATGCTCAGCACACCGATCACCTGGTCACTTTGCGGGCGCCGCACGACCGCTGCCAGGGCCGAAGTGCCAATCGCCGAGGTTTCCTCGACCCAGGCATAACCACGCTCACGCGCCCGGCGCAGATAGGCCAGCAGCTCATCGGTGGAGCGTGGCGCCTTTGGGCCGAACTGGGCCGGGTCGGCAATACCCTGCCGCAAGACCATCTGCAGCGCCTGTTCGTCATCCAGGCTGGCCAGCCAGGCATGCCCGGACGCCGTGTAGAACAGCGGCGCATCGCGGCCCATGTCCGGGTCGTAGCGCAGCCCCGAGCGGGCACCCTGGGATTTGGCGATCCAGGTCTGGCGAGTACCGTCGATCACGCCAAGGCGCACCAGTTCACCGCTGTCCTGGGCCAGGCGGTCGAGAATCGGCTGGATGATGTCGGCACCGCTGCTGGCCAGGTAACGGAAGCCCAGGGCCACCAGCTTGGCCGAGAGCTGGTAACGGCTGTTGTCACGGTTCTGCCGCACATAGCCCAGCCTTGCCAGCTCGGTGAGCATGCGGTGGGTAGCGCTCTTGGGGATGTCCATACGCTCGGCCAGGGTTTGCAAAGGCAGCCCCTGCGGTTCACCGGCCAGGTGTTCTACAAGACTGAAGGCGCGTTCGATCTGACTACCAGCCATGACTCAGGTCCCTGAAATTTTTTGCCGATTCTAGAAGATGATTCCACAGGCCCGATAGCCGGCGCAGCCAGCTCAGCAGGAATTGTCCGGTGATCGCCCATATCTTGCCTGAACGAGCCATTACACCCTTGCAGCGTAGAGCCGTGCCGAGAAAAATATGGAACCTTGTTCCAATAATAATAGAGGTTCTTTGCGATGCCTTCTGCCCCGATGGAAACCGAATGCGATGTACTGGTCATAGGGTCCGGTGCCGCCGGGCTGGCTGCCGCGGTGACGGCTGCCTGGCATGGGCAACAGGTGATCCTGGTGGAGAAGGAACCGGTGTTCGGCGGTGCCACCGCCTGGTCCGGCGGCTGGGCCTGGGTGCCGCGCAACCCGCTGGCGCGCCGGGCCGGCATCGAAGAAAGCATCGAACAACCGCGTACTTACCTGCGTAACGAGTTGGGGGCGTATTACAACGCCGAGCTGGTAGACGCCTTCCTCGAGGCGTGCCCGCACATGGTGGCATTCTTTGAACAGCACACGGCGTTGCAATTTGCCGACGGCAACGGCATACCGGACATGCACGGCGACACGCCGGGTGCGGCCGAGGGTGGGCACCAGGTGATTGCCGCACCCTATGACGCTCGCGAAGTGGGCGCACTGCTACCGCGCCTGCGCCAGACGCTGCGCGAAACCTCGTTCATGGGCATGCCGATCATGGCCGGTGCCGACCTTGCCGCGTTCCTCAACCTGACCCGCTCGCCCAAGGCCTTGCTGCACGTATGCAAGCGGTTTGGCCGGCACCTGTACCACCTGGCCCGGTATGGCCGGGCGATGCACCTGGTCAACGGCGTGGCATTGGTGGCGCGCCTGGCCAAGTCGGCACAGGACCTGGGCGTGCAACTGCAAGCGTCGGCACCGGCCAGGCGCTTGCTGGTCGAGAATGGTCGTGTGTGCGGGGCAGTGATCGCAACGGCGCAGGGCGAACAAGCGGTGCGCGCCAAAGCCGTGGTCCTGGCTGCCGGCGGCTTCCCCAACGACCCTGCGCGGCGCCAGCAACTGTTCCCGCGCGATGCCAGCGGCCACGACCACCTGGCCTTGCCGCCCAAGGGCTGCTCGGGCGACGGCCTGCGCCTGGGCGAGTCGGCCGGCGGCGTGGTTGCCACCGACCTGAAGTCGCCAGTGGCCTGGGCACCGGTGTCGCTGGTGCCGCACCGCGACGGCAATGTCGGCCATTTCCCGCACATCATCGAGCGCGGCAAGCCAGGCATCATTGGCGTACTGGCCAACGGCAGGCGTTTCGTCAACGAAGCGCATGGCTATTACGACTACGTGGCGGCCATGATCGCCGCCGTACCGCCGCATGAGGAAGTGTGCTCGTGGCTGGTCTGCGACCACCGTTTCCTGCGCCGCTACGGCCTGGGCCACGCCCGCCCGGCCCCGCTGCCAGTATGGCCGCATCTGCGCAGCGGCTACCTCAGGCGCGGCGCCACGCTGCAAGCGTTGGCCGAGGCTTGCGGCATCGACCCGGTCGGGCTGCGGGCCACGGTCAGCGAATTCAACCAGCACGCCCGTAACGGCCAGGACCCCGCCTTCGGCCGTGGCTCCACACCCTTCAATCGCAAGCAGGGCGACCCGCAGCATAAAGGGCCCAACCCCTGCGTGGCACCGATCGAACACGGGCCGTTCTATGCGGTGAAAGTCCAACCCGGCTGCTTTGGCACCTTTGCCGGGCTGCGCACCGACGCCAGTGCCCGCGTGCTGGATGCGGCCGGGCAGCCCATCGCCGGGCTGTACGCGGCGGGTACCGACATGGCCAGTGTGTTTGGCGGCTGGTACCCGTCGGGTGGCATCAACCTGGGCCCGGCGCTGACCTTTGGCTATGTGGCCGGGCGGCATATTGCCGGGGCGCGGAACTATGAATGCAGCTGATCGGCCTTGCCGACCAGGGGCAAATCTGATTACTTCGCTCAGCCAGCCCCGGCCCCAACCCAGGAACGCCACGATGGTTCACGGCAAGACGCTGCATGCATGGTGCAACTCCCACCCCCTGATCGGTGATTTGGTGGCACTGCGCGAAACCCGCTGGTTCAACCCGCACATCGCCCCGGCCGCCCAGGCCCTGGCCGATGTCGGCCTGGGCGCCGCCGATGTCAGTGCGGCCAGTGCCCGGCTGGCGCGCTTTGCCCCGTACCTGGCCAGTGTATTTGCCGATACCGCCGCCAGCGGCGGCATCATCGAATCGCCATTGCGCCCGCTGCCCAGGCTGCACGCCACCCTGCTGCAGGCGGCCGGCCTGCACGCCAGCGGTTCGCTGTGGCTCAAGGCAGACAGCGAACTGCCGATCTCCGGCTCGATCAAGGCCCGCGGCGGTATTCACGAAGTGCTCAAGCATGCCGAGGACCTGGCCCTGGCCGCCGGCCTGATCAGCCTCGACAGCGACTACCGGGCCCTGGCCAGCGACCAGGCGCGGGCGTTCTTCAGCCGCCACAAGGTTGCCGTCGGCTCGACCGGTAACCTCGGCCTGTCGATCGGCATCATCAGCGCCAGGCTGGGTTTTCAGGCCACCGTGCACATGTCGGCCGATGCGCGCCAGTGGAAGAAGGACAAACTGCGCAGCCATGGCGTGAATGTGGTCGAGTACGCCAGCGACTACAGCGTCGCGGTGGCGCAAGGGCGCCAGCAGGCGGCGGCGGACCCGACCTGCTATTTCGTCGATGACGAGAACTCGCCGCACCTGTTCCTTGGCTACGCCGTGGCCGCCGAGCGGCTTGCCAGGCAGTTCGACGCAGCCGGTATCCAGGTGGATGCCGAGCATCCATTATTCGTCTACCTGCCCTGCGGTGTCGGTGGTGGCCCCGGTGGCGTGGCGTTCGGCCTGAAGCTGCTGTGGGGCGACCATGTGCACTGCCTGTTCGCCGAACCCACTCACTCGCCGTGCATGTTCCTCGGGGTCTACAGCGGGCTGCATGACGCCACCAGCGTGCAGGACTTCGGCATCGACAACCTGACCGCCGCCGACGGCCTGGCGGTGGGCCGCCCCTCCGGCTTCGTCGGCAAGGCCATGCAGCGCTTGCTCGATGGCTATTACACGGTCAGCGACGAAACGTTGTACCGGCTGCTGGTACTGGCCCATGACCTGGAAAATGCACGCCTGGAACCTTCGGCGCTGGCCGGCATGCCGGGGCTGCTGAAGGTGCTCGACTCGCCCGAATACCTGGCACGCATGGGCTTGTCGAGCGAGCGTATGGCCAGGGCTACGCACCTGGTGTGGGGGACCGGCGGCAGCATGGTGCCGGAGGCGGAATTCGCCGTTTATCTGAGCAAAGGCCGCTCAGGCACCTAGCGCCCGAGCCCTGGGCCGGCAGCGCCAGGGCCTGCTGGAACGGCTATGTCAGTCGACCAGAATCTTCGGGTTGGAATTGCCCCATACGGTGTACAGGTCGGCCAGCAGCGCGCCGTTGATTTCCTCGATCTCGGCCTGGGTGATTTCGCCCCCGGCCTGTTTGCCGAACAACACCACTTCGTTGCCACCCTTCACATCGGGGAAGTCGGTGACATCGACCATCAGGGTGTTCATCGACACCTTGCCCACCACCGGCACACGGTGGCCGTTGATCAGCACATGGCCCTTGTTGGTGAACACCCGGCGATAGCCATCGGAATAGCCGACGGTGATGTTGGCCAGGCGCGAATCACGGGTCAGGGTGAAGGTGCGGTCGTAGCCTACCGTGTTGCCGGCCGGGTAGCTGTGCACCGCCGCCACGTGCGACTTGAACTGCATGACCCGCTGGTACTCGGTGTGCGTCGGTACGGTATCGCCGAACAGCGCGCCACCGGTGCGCACCATGTCCAGGCGCGCTTCCGGCACTTCCAGCGTGGCGAAGGAGTTGGCCGCGTGCAGGGTGAGCTTGCTGCGATCCAGCTTGGCATGCTTGATCAGCCAGTCGGTCTGCTCGTTGAAGGCGGCCAGGCCTTTGCGCACATCGTCCTTGTCTTCCACGGCGAAGTGAGTCATCAGCGCGACCAGCTTGAGGTGCTTCTGGTCGGTAATCTGCAGTGCTTCGCCACGGCCGGACCAGGTGGCCATTTCCACCCCGTTGCGGCTCATGCCGCTGGAATTGAGGGCCAGGTGGATGCGCAGGGTCTTGCCGTGACGCTCGGCCAGGGCATCGAGCTGACGGGCGAACTCGGCGCTGCCGACCAGTTCTTCCATGTCGTACTGCAGGGCATCTTCCACTTCACCGAGGCTGGCCAGGCGCACCCGCACCAGCTGCCCGGTGAAGCCACTGGCACGGACCACACGGGCTTCCTCGTTGCTCGCCACCGCCACGCAGGGCACGCCCTGAGCAATGATCGAGGGCATCACCAGGCCGATGCCGTGGCCATAGGCGTCGGCCTTGAGCACGGCGCACAACTTGGACTTGCCACCCAGCTCGGCCTGCAAGGTACGAATGTTGTGCTGCAGCGCGCTGGCGCTGATTTCGACCCAGGCGTTGCTGGTCTGCACAGTCAGGGCGGTGGTGCCGTTGTCCATCGACAGCGGCGGTGCGGCGTACAGCGGGGCTTGGCCAGTGATCAGCAGAGCGACGGAGGCAGCCAGGAGGGTACGGCAAAATGGCATGGTGATTTCTCTGTTCTTTTTTTTGGTGATGTACGCGGCCGGAAAGCCCAAGAGTATTGGTGCTCGGCACGCCGTCAGCGAAGGTGCCACAGCCATTGGGGATATGGCCAGCTGTGTCGCGCCCAGCCAACACCGGCTAGGCTCTATACGAAAAAAAATGTCGCAATCACGCATGGAACAAGCCAGTGAGACCATGGCGGTTTGGCTGGCTGAAAGAGAAGCGCCGCATCGTGACACGCTTCAACAAGCTCGCGGAAAACTATGCCGCCATGGTCTCACTGGCCTGTTCCATGCGGTGTTCGCAACATCTCTTTTCGTACAGAACCTAGTACCCGGTCATTTCCAGATAACCGCGCCCACCCGCACTCCCGGTCAACCGCACCGGCCCTTCCCAGTACGGGAAGCGGGTGTCCATCCACGCCTGCGGCTCCAGCGCCTCGGCCTGCACATCCAGGCCCTGCCCCGGCACCCGCACCCGCCACCGCGTCGGCACCTGCTTGCCGTTTTTCTGCCGCGCCCAGGCCTGCGCCTGCAGCTGGACCTGCGCGCCCGACAGCGCCACCACCTGACCTTGCGGGCCTACCCAGGTCCCGGCGCGATACGCCTCGCCCTGGGCCTGGCGCACCTGGAACAGCATCAGCTTGGCGCCGTTGTCCAGGTGCAGCGAAAACCAGTCCCAGCCGGTCTGCCCGGCGGCCAAGGGCTGGCTGCTCCACTCCCGGTCCAGCCAGGCCTGGCCGGTGACAGCGATACACTGGCCGCCACGCTGCACATACCCGCGCACGCGGTAAAACGGCTGGCTGTAGTAATACGAAGCCTGCCCCTTGCCGGATTTCTCGCTGTAGCCCTGCTCGCCATGCAACACCAGGGGCCCATCGCTGTGCAGTTGCAATTCGTAGCGAAAGCCCTCAGCGGTGGCCCGCATCTGCAGGTTTTCCATGCCGTTGCTGCCCTGCAGCGACCAGTCATTGATCCACGCCCGGAACGGCCGGGCCTGAACGCCGGCCTGGCCGATGCCGCCACGCGCCACGGTCTCAGCCGACTGGTGGCCGCCGGGGCCGGTCAACGCCGCGTGCCCCAGCCACAGGTTCGGGCTGTTCCAGCCGGCAGTTTCCGGGCCGGGGCGCAGGGCCGAGCGGAACAGTGTCCACTGCACGCCCCAGTCCCGCTGACGGGCATCCTGCAAGTTGGCGGTGATGTACCACCATTCGATGCGAAAGCCATCATGCGCCCCGTGGTCGCGCGGGAAGGCCAGGTGCTGGCCACGAGTCACCTGGCTGAACGCAGCCGCCTGCTCGCCGAGCCCGGCATAGCTCTGCTCCGTGGGCTGCTCGCAGCCACCCAGCAAGCCACTTAGCAGGCCAGACAACAGCACGCGCAAGCTACGCCTCATCGGTAAACGGCCTCAAAAGCTCGCGCGGCTGGCGGCGCGCCAGTTGCCAAAGGGGCCAGGCGCTGGCCAGCAGGCTGCTCAGCAACGCCAGCAGGGCCAGCTGCAACAGCTGTGCAGGGAACACGTAAAGCGGCAGGCGCCAGCCGAACGCCTGCACGTTCAGCACCGCGACCAGGCACCAGGCCAACAGGATACCCAACGGGATGGCCAGCAGCACGGTGAGGCTGCTCAGCAGCAATGTCTGCCCGAGGCTCAGCCAGGCCAGTTGCGCCCGCCGCACCCCCAGCGCCCACAAGGGCGCCAACTGGCCCAGGCGGGTCTGGCCCAGGGTCAGCAGGTTGATGAACAGCGCCAGGCCGGCCACGCCAAGGGTCAGGCTGTTGAGCGCCGCGGTGGCGGCAAAGGTACGGTTGAACACCTCGGTCGACCAGCGTTTCAGGCGGGCCTGCTCGACCACCCGGCTGTCGTCCAGGGCAAAGCGCTGCTGCAATGCGGCCATGAGCGATGTCACCTGGTCTGCGGCCAGATCGACGCTCAAGCCCGTCAGGGTTGCCTGCGGCCAGTACTCGCGCAATCCGTCGGCGCTGACCAGTACATGGCCCTTGGGGTTGCCATAGTCGGCATAGATACCTACGACAGTCAGAACGCGCGGGGTGTCTGCCGGCAGCGTCAGGCTGTCCCCCAGTTGCAGGCGCAGACGCCTGGCCAGTTGTTCACTGAGCATCACGGCCTGCCCGCTGGCCAGTCGCTCCCAGGCGCCCGGCTGTTGCTCCAGCAATGGCCAGCGTGTCCGGTAGACGGGATTCTCGACGATGCCCTGAAGCTGCACCGGCCAACCTTGCAGCTGCGTTTCCACGCGCCAGGCGGGCAGGAGCGTGGCGGGCACCGGTTGCTGCCTGAGCCATTCTGCAATCTGCAGGCCTTGGGCGGTATCCCTTGGCGTGATGTACAGCTCGGCCGACAGGCGCTGGTCAAGCCAGCCGACAAAGGTCTGGCGAAAGCCCTCGGTCATGCTGCCTACCCCGACACTGGCGGCCAGCGCCAGCAACAGGGCCATCAGCGCCAACCCCAAGGCAGGCAGTTGCTGACGGCTATCGGCGACGAACCATTGCGCCAAGGGTCGTCGGCAACGGCGCGCCAGCCAGGCCAGCACGCTGTCGAGCAAGGCTGGCAGCAACAGCGCCGCCGCCAGCAGCAGCCCCGCCAGCAGGCCGAACGCGCTGGGCAGGCTGTTACCCAGCAGGCCGCAACCCAGGGCCAGCACCAGCAGCAGGCCCGCCAGCAAAGCCTGACGCTGCAACCACGGCCCCTGCGCCAGGCGCCAGGCCTGGGGTTGTGCCAGCGCCAGCAACGGTAACCGTGCGGCGCGCACTACGCTGCCGACCCCGGCCAGCAAGGCCCCCACCACGCCAACCAGCACCCCCGCCAGCCACCACCACGCCGGCAGGCTCAGCGTACCGGCCACCTGGGCGCCATACAGGCCACGCAGGCTGGCGGCCACATCAGGCAGCAGCCACGCCGCCAGCGCATAACCACTGGCCACCCCGGCAACACCGCCCAGCACGGCGAACAGGCCCAGTTCCAGCACCAGCGCCCACAACAGGGCCTTCAGGTTGATGCCACAAGCACGCAGGTTGCGGATCAGCCCGCGCCGCTGTTCCAGCGCCAGGCCGATCGCGGCATGGGCGATGAACAGGCCGACGACGAACGCCAGCAGGCCCAGGGCGGTGAGGTTGAGGTGGAAGCTGTCGGTCAGCCGCTGCAGGCCGCCGTCGTCCTGCCGGGGTTGCCATTCAAGCTCGGCAGCGACTTGCGCCGGCAGCGGCCCAGGTGCAGTGGCCAGCAGGCGCGACAACTGCCCGGGCGCGTGCAGCAGCGCTTGCGCGTGGCCGATATCGACCACCATCACCCCGGGTGCCAGTGCTGGCTGCAGCGCCAGCGGTGGCAGCAGTTGCCCTTCGCTGTCGCGTGTCACCTCCCCCGGGGCTATCCTCAGTTGCCGCAGCAGGTCCGGCCCGACCCAGGCTTGCCCAGGCGGGCCAATGAACGCCTGCAGGTCGAATGCCTGCGGCTGTACGCCAGCAATACTGCTGGCCGGCGGCAGGCTCAACGGCTCGATGCCGATCAAGCGCACGCTGCGCGCCGGCTCGCCCGGCAAACGCAGGCGGCCTTCCAGCACCGGGCTCACTACCCAGCCCAGCCTGCGCAACTGCACGTACAGCGCCTGGTCGAAGCGTTCGCCATTGCGCGCCACCAACTGCGCCTGCAGTGGCGCCGCCAGTACCGCACTGGCCCGGGCATAGTCGCTGCGCGCCTGGCTGTTCAGCGCCTGCACGCCGGTCCACAAGGCCGTGGCCAGCCACAGGCCGGTGAAGATGCTGAAGCACTGCACACGGTGGCGCCGCCAATGGCTGAGCAACGCCCACAGGGCCAGCCCCAGCAGTCTCATTGGCCCTGCTCGGCGCGCACGCGGCCGGCCTGTAAGTAGCAACGCTGCTGCAAGCGTGCCGCCAGGCGCGGGCTGTGGGTCACCATCAGCACACCGCTGCCGGCCTCGGCGACCAGTTGCAGCAGCAAATTCAGCACTTCGTCGCTGCTGGCTTCATCGAGGCTGCCGGTGGGTTCGTCGGCCAGCAGCCAGGCCGGGCGCCCGGCCAGCGCACGGCCGATCGCAACCCGTTGCTGCTGGCCGCCGGACAGCTGTTCCGGGTACCGTGCCAGCAAACCCGCCAGGCCCAGGCGTTGTGCCAGATAGGCGACCCAATGCGGGTCATGCCGCGCGGCCAGGCGCGCCTGGAAGGCAAGGTTGGCCGCCACGTCCAGGCTGCTGATGAGGTTGTACTGCTGGAATACCAGGCCAACCGCCTCGCGCCGCCATTGCGCCAGCGACGCTTCGCAACGGCTGTCGAGGACGGCGCCGTCGATCAGGATACGGCCGCGGTCGGCGCGATCGAGGCCGGCCACCAGGTGCAGCAAGGTGCTTTTGCCACTGCCTGATTCGCCCATCAGCGCCAGGCTGCTGCCACGTGCCAGGTGCAGGTCGACGCCCTGCAATACCGGCAGCAGGCCTTGTGGGGTGGGGAACGCTTTGTACAGTTGTTCGATGACCAGCATCGATGGGCCTTGGTCGGTTCAGGGATCCTTTAGGAATAGCAGGTTCGGCGCGATGCGCGTGTAGCGTTCCATCGGCAGGATGCAGCCCGCCGCCCCGGTGATGAACAAATCTTCATCTTGCCGGCGGGCCGCATGATCATGGGCGTGGCGAGCGTCGCCCGGTTGCTGCAAGCGGCGTTCGCCTTGAGAGGGCCTGGCACCTTGCGTAGCATCACCGCCCCCGCGCCTGACCCAGCCACGCCACCCGCAGACAGAACCGCCGATGCCGCAACCCATCCCTCTCAAGGACCACGAAAAGGAAAAGCACCTGGTCAACCGCCGGCTCCTGGCCTGCGCCGCCCTGGTCTTCAGCCTGTGCGCCGTCCTGGTAGGCCGGCTCTATGTGCTGCAGGTGGTGCAGCATGACCAGCAGAGCGCAGTGTCGGAAAACAACCGCGTGCACGTGCTGCCCATCGCCCCCGAGCGTGGCCTGATCTATGACCGCAACGGCGTGGTGCTGGCCGACAACAAGCCCAGCTTCGACCTGACCATGACCCGCGAACGGGCCGGCGGCGACACGGCCAAGGTGCTCGACACCCTGGCGCAGGTACTGGGCCTGGGCGAAGACGAACGCAAGCAGTTCGACAAGGACCTGCGCCGGGGCCGCAAGCCGTTCGAGCCGGTGACCCTGATGGTCGGCCTGAGCGAAGAGCAGATCGCCCTGGTCGCCGTGAACCAGTTCCGTCTGCCAGGCCTGGAGGTTGAACCGCAGTTCATTCGCGAATACCCGCTGGCCGAGCACTTCGCCCATTCGGTGGGCTACGTGGGGCGGATCAACGAAAAAGAGGCCAAGGCCCTCGACAACACTGAATACCGCGGTACCCAGTCGATCGGCAAGACCGGCATCGAACGCTTCTACGAAAGCCAGCTGCATGGCCACGTGGGTTATGAGGAGGTCGAGACCAACGCCCAGGGCCGGGTGATGCGGGTGCTCAACCACAAGGACCCGACCCCCGGCCAGGACATCGTTCTGACCCTCGACGCGCACCTGCAACTGGCGGCGGAAAAAGCCCTGGGCGACCGGCGTGGCTCGGTGGTGGTGCTCGACCCGGCCAACGGCGATGTGCTGGCCATGGTCAGCAACCCCAGCTTCGACCCCAACCTGTTCGTCAAGGGCATCAGCTTCAAGCAGTACGCTGCGCTGCGCGACTCGATCGACCGGCCCCTGTTCAACCGTGTCCTGCGTGGCCTCTATGCACCGGGCTCGACGGTCAAGCCGGAGGTCGCGATAGCCGGCCTCGACAGCGGCGTGATCACCCCGGGCAGCCGGGTATTCGACCCTGGCTACTACGAACTGCCCAACTATGACCACAAGTACCGCAACTGGAACCGTAGCGGCGATGGCTGGGTGGACATGTACACCGCCATCATGCGCTCCAACGACACCTACTTCTACGACCTGGCCCACAAGCTCGGCATCGACCGCCTGCACGACTACCTGGCCGAGTTCGGCCTGGGCCAGAAGGTGTCGCTGGACATGTTCGAGGAAGCCTCGGGGCTGATGCCATCGGCCGAGTGGAAACGTGCCACGCGGCGCCAGGCCTGGTTCCCGGGCGAGACGCTGATCCTTGGCATCGGCCAGGGCTACATGCAGGTCACCCCGCTGCAACTGGCCCAGGCCACCAGCCTGCTGGCGAGCAAGGGCGTGTGGCACCGCCCGCACCTGGCGCGGACCGTGGGCGGCGCAGCCCCGGTCGATCCCCACCCGGTGCCCGACATCGTGCTGCATGACAAGCATGCCTGGGACCAGGTCAGCCAGGGCATGCAGATGGTCATGCACGACCCGCGGGGGATCGCCCGCGCCGCAGCGGCTGGCGCGCAGTACCGGATTGCCGGCAAGAGCGGCACCGCGCAGGTGGTGGCGATCCGGCAGGGCGAGCGCTACAACCGCGACAAGACCCAGGAGCGGCACCGCGACAACGCCCTGTTTGTCGGCTTTGCGCCCGCCGAACACCCGAGCGTGGTGGTAGCGGTGATGATCGAGAACGGGGAAGCCGGCGGGCGGGTGGCGGGCCCGGTGGTACGCGAGGTAATGGACGCCTATCTGCTGGACGACCAGGGGCACCTCAAGCCTGAATATGCCGGTGGCGCAGCCGCACGGACTGCGCCACACAGCTAGGCGTGAAAAAACCGTGATAACCCGGGGCTCAGCCTGCCGTGCGAGGCATCAGCTCGAACGGGTGCTTCCAGCCAGGTAGTGCCTTGATCCTGGCCTTCCATGCCTCGACATGGGTGAACTCTGCCAAGGGGATGCCGGTGTCCTCCGGCATGTACACGTACCCCGCCAGCGACAGGTCGGCGATGGTCAGGCGCCCACCCACCATGAACGGGGTCTTTGCCAGGTGCGCGTCGACAATGCGATAGGCCGCCAGGGCACGTTCGCGCAGGAACCGGGTCACGTCGGTTTCGCCGGTATTCTTCAGGCAGAACAGGAAACGCAGCGCCGCGTAGTAGCCGGTGAACTTGTGGTTGTCGAACAGCATCCATCGCCAGATTTCGCGTTTTTCGTCGTCGTCGCGAGGGCCGAACTGCCCGGTCTGCGCAGCCAGGTAATCAAGGATGAGTGCAGACTGGGTGAAGGTCTTGCCGGCGTGTTCCAGTACCGGCACCTCTCCCTGCTCGTTCACTTCGTCGCGCCAGGCTTGCTCACGGGTCTGGCCATGGAAAAAGTCGACGAACACCGGCTGCCAGTCCTGGCCGGTGAGTTCAAGCATCAAGGCCGCCTTGTAGGCGTTACCGGAGTCAGCAAAGCAATGCAACCTGTAGTCGGACATGAGAGGACCTTCAATTTCCGTTGAATGATCGCGCCGGCCCGGGGCGGGCAAACCCGAGCAGATCACGCCGGGCGCGCCGCAGTCAATGCGCATCTGGGCTGTTGACCGCACTGCCGTGGAACACCCATGGAACTCCGGCCACCTCCGTGCGCTCTTAAACACTGAGTGGTTTATTTCCCTGTGCTTCACGTTACTGGAGAACATGCCATGCGCCACCTACTCCTCGCCCCTGCCTTGCTGCTCCTGCTGCCTGCCGGTGCTGCCCTGGCTGACGTCGACGCGGGCGACGTCGCCACCTCGGCGGGTGTTTCCGCTTCGCTCTACTCGACCTTCAAGGACGACAAACGGATCATCCCGGCGCGTGACGAGCTGTCCGCCTACGTCGCCAGCGGCGGTGCAATTCGTGGCGCCTACGTGGAGGCGGCGCTGGAACAAGCGCGCAAGGACAACCCTGGCCTGCAGGCCAGTGATGAAGAACTGGCCCGGGCCATCCTGTCGCAGGACGATGCCATAGCCAATCACTGATGGCACCAGCCCGCAGCTGAACCCGTTCCTGCCAGGCCACTGTGGCCTCTGTGGGAGCGGGTTTAGCCGTGAACGGGCCCGCACAGGCAAACGTCACCCCCAGCCATCCATGCGCATGGTCGCCCGCACCAGGCGCTGCTCCTCCTGCTCGATTTCGCGCAAGCTGTCGCGTATGCCATTGATGTGCTCGCGCGCGGCCCTCTGCGCCTGCTCGGGCAACTGCTCCATCACGGCGTGATACAACCGTGCATGCTGACGGTCGATCTGGCGCTTCTGCGCCGGGCGGCAATACAGGTTGTTGACCGACGCGAAGACCGTGCTCAAGGTCAGGTCGCTGAGCGATTGCAAGGTAAGCACCAGCACCGGGTTGTGTGACGCCTCGCTGATCGCGCGGTGGAAGGCGTGGTCGCGGCGGGCATGTTCACGGGCATCGAGCGTCTCGTGGCCGGCATGCGCGGCAAGCATCTCGTCATAGCGCCGGCGGATCAGCAGGCGGTCAATATCGGTGGCACGCAAGGCGGCCAGGCGCGCCGATTCGGCCTCCAGCAGCGCGCGCACCTCCAGCAGGTCGAACAGCGTGCGTGGCTGCGAGCTGAACAGGTGCATCAATGGTGTGCCCCCGGCCTGCCCGGTCAGGTCGGCGACGAACGAACCGCGGCCCTGCTCGGTGTCGATGATGCCGCGCCCACGCAGGATGCGCAGGCCTTCACGCAACGCCGAACGCGAGCAGCCGAGCTTTTCCACCAGGCGCCGCTCCGACGGCAGGGCCTGGCCAACCTTGAGCACTCCCTCGACGATCAGCCGTTCGACCCGTTCGGCCACCTGGTCGGCGACCTTGGCCTTGCCTTCAGAACCCACTGCGCACCCTCCTACTGGTAGGACCAGTTCGCCTACCGGCATCAATCTAGCCGAGCACTACCGTCAATAACCAGTGCTGCTGGCAAAAACTGGTAGGACCAGCTCACCCGCTACTCGACCCCAACCGCTGTGACGCGCAGGCTGCAAAGGGTGAGCGATGTGCCAATAACGACAAGAACCGTTGCCGAGTGAGCCCATGAACATCCTGTACGACGAACGCGTCGATGGCGCACTGCCCGCCGTGGACCAGGCGGCCCTGCTGCAGGCGCTGCGCGATGCCCTGCCGGACCTCGAGGTGCTGCACCGCGAGGAAGACCTCAAACCCTACGAATGCGATGGCCTTTCCGCCTACCGCACGGTGCCGCTGCTGGTGGTGCTACCCGAGTGCCTGGAGCAGGTGCAGGCATTGCTCAGGCTCTGCCACCAGCGCGGCGTGCCGGTGGTCGCACGCGGCGCCGGTACCGGCCTGTCGGGCGGTGCCTTGCCGC
Source organism: Pseudomonas sp. Marseille-Q3773 (assembly GCF_916618955.1). Taxonomy (NCBI): domain Bacteria; kingdom Pseudomonadati; phylum Pseudomonadota; class Gammaproteobacteria; order Pseudomonadales; family Pseudomonadaceae; genus Pseudomonas; species Pseudomonas sp. Marseille-Q3773. The sequence continues at coordinate 1,120,650 of NZ_OU745390.1, read as the reverse complement.
TGGCCCAAGGCATCCTGCTGGTGATGGCGCGCTTCAACCGCATCCTCGAAGTCAACCCGCAGGGCCGCTTCGCCCGAGTGCAGCCCGGTGTGCGCAACCTGGCCATCTCCCAGGCTGCCGCCCCGCACGGCCTGTACTATGCGCCAGACCCGTCCTCGCAAATCGCCTGTTCCATCGGTGGCAACGTGGCCGAAAACGCCGGTGGCGTGCACTGCCTGAAATACGGCCTGACCGTGCACAACCTGCTCAAGGTCGAGATCCTGACCGCCGAAGGCGAGCACCTGACCCTGGGCAGCGATGCCCTGGACAGCCCCGGCTTCGACCTGTTGGCGCTGTTCACCGGCTCCGAAGGCATGCTCGGCATCGTCACCGAAGTCACCGTCAAGCTGTTGCCAAAGCCTCAGGTGGCGCGGGTGCTGCTGGCCAGTTTCGACAGCGTCGAGGATGCCGGCCGGGCCGTGGCCGACATCATCGCCGCCGGGATCATCCCCGGCGGCCTGGAAATGATGGACAACCTGGCGATCCGCGCCGCCGAGGACTTCATCCACGCCGGCTACCCGGTGGACGCGGCGGCCATCCTGCTGTGCGAGCTGGATGGCGTCGAAGCCGATGTGCACGACGACTGCGAACGGGTCGCCACCGTGCTGGCCCGGGCCGGGGCACGCGAGGTGCGGCTGGCCTGCGACGAGGCCGAACGCGTGCGCTTCTGGGCCGGGCGCAAGAACGCCTTCCCGGCGGTGGGGCGCATTTCCCCGGACTACTACTGCATGGACGGCACCATCCCGCGCCGCGAGCTGCCGCGGGTGCTCAAGGGCATCAGCGAGCTGTCCCGCGAGTATGGCCTGCGCGTGGCCAACGTGTTCCACGCCGGCGACGGCAACATGCATCCGCTGATCCTGTTCGATGCCAACCTGCCCGGTGAACTGCAGCGCGCCGAGGCCATCGGCGGCAAGATACTCGAGCTGTGCGTGGCGGTCGGCGGCAGCATCACCGGCGAGCATGGCGTCGGGCGCGAGAAGATCAACCAGATGTGCGCGCAGTTCAACGCTGACGAAATCACCCTGTTCCATGCGCTCAAGGCCGCCTTCGACCCGCAGGGCCTGCTCAACCCCGGCAAGAACATCCCCACCCTGCACCGCTGCGCCGAATTCGGCGCGATGCACGTGCACCACGGGCAACTGCCCTTCCCCGAGCTGGAGCGCTTCTGATGAGCATGGACCGTGATATGAGCCAGGCCCTGCTGGAGCAGGTCAGCCAGGCATTGAACCAGGCCACGGCGCTGCGTATCCAGGGGGGCAACAGCAAGGCCATGCTCGGCAACCCGGTGTCCGGCGAGGTGCTGGACACTCGCAGCCACCGCGGCATCGTCAGCTACGACCCGACCGAGCTGGTGCTCACCGCCCGGGCCGGCACGCCGTTGCGGGAAATCGAGGCGGTGCTGCACGAAGCCGGCCAGATGCTGCCTTGCGAGCCGCCGCACCTGGGCCTCGAGGCCACCTTGGGTGGCATGGTCGCGGCCGGGCTGTCAGGGCCACGGCGGCCGTGGGCCGGGTCGGTGCGCGATTACGTGCTGGGGACACGGGTGATCACCGGCCACGGCAAGTTGCTGCGCTTTGGCGGCGAAGTGATGAAGAACGTCGCCGGTTACGACGTGTCACGGCTGATGGCGGGCAGCTTCGGTTGCCTGGGGCTGCTGACCGAGGTGTCGCTGAAAGTACTGCCACGTCCGCGCCAGTGCCTGAGCCTGCGCCTGCCGATGAGCCGCCACGAGGCGCTGCTGGAACTCGCCGAATGGGGCCAGCAGCCACTGCCGATCAGCGCTGCCTGCCATGACGGCGACGCGCTGTACCTGCGCCTGGAGGGCGGTGAAGGCTCGGTGCAGTCAGCCCGCCAGCGCCTGGGCGGCGAAGCGCTCGACAGCCGCTTCTGGAGCGACCTGCGCGAACAGCGCCTGGCGTTCTTTGCCGACCCTGCACCGCTATGGCGCCTGTCGCTGCCGCTGGCCACCGGCGAACTGGAGTTGCCCGGCCAGCAACTGCTTGATTGGGGTGGTGCCCAGCGCTGGCTGAAATCCACCGCAGCAGCCGAGGACATCCGCGAGCAGGTTGCCAAGGTTGGTGGCCATGCCACCTGTTACGCCCCCGGCACGGCCAGCAGCCCACCGCTAACCCCTGCGCTGATGCGTTACCACCGTGTCCTCAAGCAGCAACTCGACCCCCAGGGCATCTTCAACCCTGGCCGCCTGTACCCCGACCTGTGAGCCCAGACCATGCAAACCAACCTCAGCGAAAGCGCCCGGCGCCTGGCCCGCGCCGACGAAGCCGAAAGCATCCTGCGCTCCTGCGTGCATTGTGGTTTCTGCACCGCCACCTGCCCCACCTACCAGCTGCTGGGCGATGAACTGGATAGCCCACGCGGGCGCATCTACCTGATCAAGCAGGTGCTCGAAGGCGAACCAGTGAGCGCCAGTACCCAGACACATCTGGACCGCTGCCTGAGTTGCCGCAATTGCGAAACCACCTGCCCTTCCGGGGTGAAGTACCACGACTTGCTGGATATCGGCCGCGCCGTGGTCGACCAGCAGGTACCGCGCCCACTCGGCCAGCGCCTGCTGCGCCAGGGCCTGCGCGCAGTGGTGCCGCGCCCGGCGCTGTTCAAGGCTCTGACCCGCAGCGGCCAGGCGCTGCGCCCGCTGCTGCCGGCCGCGCTCAGGCACAAGCTGCCGGCCCGGGTTGCCGCCCCCGGCGTGCGTCCGGCAGCCCGTCATGCGCGGCGGGTCCTGTTGCTGGAAGGCTGTGTGCAACCGGCCCTGTCGCCCAACACCAATGCCGCCGCCGCACGCCTGCTGGACCGCCTGGGCATCAGCGTGGAGCCGATCCGCCAAGCCGGTTGCTGTGGCGCGGTGGACTACCACCTCAATGCCCAGGAACAAGGGCTGCAACGCGCGCGGCACAATATCGACGCCTGGTGGCCAGCCATCGAGGCTGGCGCCGAGGCCATCGTGCAGACCGCCAGCGGCTGCGGCGCATTCGTGCGCGATTATGGCCACCTGCTGGCAAACGACCCGCACTACGCGGCCAAGGCCGCGCGCGTCAGCGCGCTGTCGCGCGACCTGGTGGAGGTACTGCGCGACGAGCCGGTCGAGCAACTGGGCCTGTGCGCCGAGCAGCGCCTGGCCTTCCATTGCCCCTGCACTCTGCAACACGCGCTGAAACTGGGCGGGGCGGTGGAAGCCTTGCTCACACGCCTGGGTTTCACCCTGACCGCGGTCGCCGACAGCCACCTGTGCTGCGGCTCGGCCGGCACCTACTCGCTGACCCAGCCCGAACTGTCGCGGCAACTGCGCGACAACCGCCTCAACGCCCTGGAAAGCGGCAAACCACAAATCATCGCCACCGCCAACATCGGCTGCCAGGCCCACCTCGACGGGGCCGGGCGCACACCGGTGCGGCACTGGATCGAAATCGTCGAAGCAGCCTTGAACCCGGAGAACCACCATGCATAGCAAGCCCGTAATCGGCCAGGCCGAAGTCGCCCGAGTGCTGAGCGCCGCCCGTCAGGAAGCCCTGGCGCAACACTGGAGCGTGACCATCGCCGTGACCGACGACGGCGGTCACCCGCTGGCCCTGGAACGCCTGGACGGCTGCGCCCCGGCCAGCGCCTACATCGCCGTGGAAAAGGCGCGCAGCGCAGCGCTTGGGCGCAGAGAGACGCGCGATTACGAGGAAATGGTCAATGCAGGCCGCACGGCATTCGTCACCGCACCACTACTGACCAGCCTGGAAGGGGGCGTGCCGCTGCGGGTGAATGGCCAGGTGGTAGGCGCCATTGGCGTTTCCGGGGTCAAGCCCGGGCAGGATGCACAGGTGGCCATGGCCGGGGCTGCAGCTCTCTGAATCCTGTGTACCCACTTTCCGCAGACCGACTATCGAGCGAACAGACCATGCCAAACCATCCCCTGCACATCGCCCCTATCCTGCAGCGCTTCATCGAAGACGAAGTGCTGCCCGGCACCGGCATCGAGGCCCGCGCCTTCTGGCAAGACTTCAGCACCCTGGTTCACGACCTCGCCCCGCAAAACCGCGCCCTGCTCGCCGAACGCGAGCGCCTGCAGGCCGAACTGGACTACTGGCACCGCCAGCACCCCGGCCCGATCAGCGACATGGCCGCCTATCAGCAATTCCTGCAAGGCATCGGCTACCTCGTGCAAGCGCCCGCCAGCGTGCAGGTCACTACCCGCAACGTCGACCGCGAAATTGCCATGCAGGCCGGCCCGCAGCTGGTGGTGCCGCTGAGCAATGCCCGCTATGCCCTGAACGCCGCCAACGCCCGTTGGGGCTCGCTGTACGATGCGCTGTATGGCACCGATGCCATCGCCGAAACCGGGGGAGCCGAACGTGGCCGGGGCTACAACCCGGTGCGCGGCGCCAAGGTGATTGCCTTTGGTCGCCAGTTCCTCGATGCCAGTGCGCCGCTGCAAGGTGCATCACATGACGATGCCAGGGCCTACACGGTCGACCATGGCAGGCTGCAAGTCACCTTGGCCGATGGCCGCCAGGTCGGTCTCGAGCACCCTGAGCAATGGCGCGGCTACCAAGGTGAGCCGAACAGGCCGAGCGCGATCCTGTTGCAAAATCACCAACTGCATTTCGAAATCCAGATCGACCCCAGCCACGCGATCGGCCAGCAGGACCCGGCCGGGGTCAAGGACATTCTCCTGGAGGCGGCGCTCACCACCATCATCGATTGCGAAGACTCGGTGGCCGCGGTGGATGCCGACGACAAGGTCAACGTGTACCGCAACTGGCTCGGCCTGATGAAGGGCGACCTCAGCGAGCAGGTCAGCAAAGGCGGCAAGACCTTTGCCCGCAGCCTGGCGCAAGACCGCGACTCCCACGGCCCGGACGGCCAGCCACTGACCCTGCCGGGCCGCTCGCTGCTGTTCATCCGCAACGTGGGCCACCTGATGACCAACCCGGCCATTCTCGACCGTGACGGCCAGGAGATTCCGGAAGGCATCCTCGACGCCGTCGTCACCAGCCTGATCGGCCTGCACGACCTCAAGCGCCGTGGCAACTCCCGCGAGGGCAGCCTGTACATCGTCAAACCGAAGATGCATGGGCCGGCCGAAGTGGCTTTTGCCGACCAGCTGTTCAGCCGCGTCGAAGCGCTGCTGGGCCTGCCTGCGCACACGCTGAAGATGGGCATCATGGACGAGGAGCGGCGTACCAGCGTCAACCTCAAGGCCTGCATCGCCAACGCCGCGTCACGGGTGGTGTTCATCAACACCGGCTTCCTCGACCGCACCGGCGACGAGATGCACACGGCCATGGAAGCCGGGGCCATGCTGCGCAAGGGCGACATGAAGGGCAGCGCCTGGATCCAGGCCTACGAGCGCAGCAACGTGCTGGTCGGGCTGGCCTGCGGCTTGCGTGGCAAGGCGCAGATCGGCAAGGGCATGTGGGCCATGCCCGACCTGATGGCGGCCATGCTCGAACAGAAAGTCGCCCAGCCCAGGGCGGGCGCCAACACCGCCTGGGTGCCCTCGCCCACTGCCGCGACGCTGCATGCGCTGCACTATCACCAGGTGGATGTGGCCGCCGTTCAGCAGGCGCTGGAACAGGTTGACCCGGATGCCCAGCGCGCCGAGCTGCTGCATGACCTGCTCAGTGTCCCGGTGAGCGCGGAGCGCCCGTGGACTGCCAGCGAGATCCAGGCCGAGCTCGACAACAACTGCCAGGGCATCCTCGGCTACGTGGTGCGCTGGGTCGAGCAAGGCATCGGCTGTTCCAAGGTGCCGGATATCCACGATGTGGGCCTGATGGAAGATCGCGCAACCTTGCGGATTTCGGCACAACATATTGCCAACTGGCTGCACCATGGCGTGGTGGATGCCGAACAGGTCGAGGCGACCTTGCAGCGCATGGCCGCCGTGGTCGACCGGCAGAATGGCGCCGACCCGGCGTACCGGCCGATGGCGGCCGATTTCGCTGCCTCACATGCCTTCCGCGCCGCGCGGGCGCTGGTGTTCGAAGGGCGCAGGCAGCCGAGCGGCTACACCGAGCCATTGCTGCATGGCTGGCGGTTGCGCTTCAAACAGGAGGTCCGGCGCTAGAGGGCGCCGCCCCCTGATCGGCAGCGGCCTGGTGCAAGGCCGCCGCCACCCTTGCCACTGGCCAGTCTGGGCGGGCATTGTCCCGCTCAGCCTTTTCCTACAGGGTGTTCGGAAACGCCCTACTTGTTGCCCCTGGCCGTTGAAAACATGATCGGCACTGGATGACGCAAGGTAGCGATCCAGAGGAGGCTCCGCATGCACCAGTACGCCCGCTCCACCGCCGAATTGCGCAGCAGCCTGCGCGAACTGCTGGCCCATGACATGGACAACCCCGATGAAGATCCCCACCTGTCGGGGGTGATGTTCTTCTGCGCCACGGATGAACGCTCCCGGCAGTTGATCGAACGTATCGAATTGCTGGCCAGCGAGGTGTTCTTCGACGCGCACGGGCGGGCCATTGCGCAACATATGAAGGCGGCAGCAGTGGAAGGCGTGCGCATCAAGCGCACCCGCACGGCGCCAGCGGATGAAACGGTGATCCGCATAGCCTTGGCGAACAAAGGCTATATCACGGTCAGTACGGCCCGCATCTGAACACCCGCATGCCATCCCCGCTTGCGCAACACAAGGCCGCGGGTACCCGCTATCCTGAGCGCTCCCCCACTGCGGACCCGCCCATGGAACTGCATATTCGCTTGCACGGCCGCAAAGGCCTGGCCGACCAGCTCTACCAGCAATTGCGTGCCGGCATCGATAGCGGCCACCTGGCTGCCGGCACCCAACTGCCGCCAAGCCGCCTGCTGGCCGAGCAACTCGGCGTGTCACGCAAGACCGTGGCCGAAGCCTACTCGCGCCTGACCTATGACAACCTGTTGAGCGGTGTGGTCGGTCGCGGCACCTTCATCACCCCGCGTCAGCCGCTGCGCAGCAGTGCCTCCACCACCCTGCCGCTGGCCAGCGCCGCTTCGCTCGAACGCTGGCAGCAACGCGCCACCGTGCTCGGCCGTCGCCAGCTGGAATCCCCCTCACGCTATGACTTCGTCGGCGGGGCCTCGAACAAGGCGCAGTTCCCGTTCGACCAGTGGCGCAGTTGCCTCAACTACGCCCTGCGCCGCAGCCAGCGCCACCCCGAGCGGCACTTCCCGGCCCAGGGCCTGGCCGAGCTGCGCGAGGCCATTGCCCACCACATCGCCTACGCCCGGGGTGTGCATTGCAGTGCCGCCGACCTGCTGGTGTGCAACGGCGCCCAGCAGGCACTGGACCTGATCGCACGGGTGCTGATCGAACCGGGTTGCCAGGTGGCCATGGAGGACCCCGGCTATCCGCCCGCACGTCAACTGTTCCTGGCGCTGGGTGCGCGCCTGCAGTGCGTGCCGGTGGATGACGAAGGCCTGTGCGTGGAACAGATCGCCGACGGTACCCGGCTGATCTATGTGACGCCTTCGCACCAGTTCCCGCTGGGCATGCCGATGAGCGAGCCACGCCGGCACGCCCTGTTGGCGCGGGCCGCCGAGCTGGGGGCGTTGATCATCGAAGACGATTACGACTGCGAGTTCCGCTACCAAGGGCCGGCGGCAGATGCACTGCAGCGCCTCGACCGTCATGGCCTGGTGGCCTATGTGGGGACGTTTTCCAAGACCCTGCTGCCGGAACTGCGCCTGGGTTATGCCGTGCTTCCACCCGCCGTGCTGCAAGCCGCCTGCGTGGCCAAGCACCTCAGTGACTGGCACAGCCCGACCCTGTTGCAGTGGGCGCTGGCGCGCTTTCTGGCCGAAGGCCACCTGAACAGACACATCCGCCGTTGCCACGACATATACAGCGCCCGCCGCGAGCGCATCCTGGCACGCCTGGGCGGCGACCTGGCGCCATGGTTCAGCGCCATTCCCGCCAGCGCGGGCTTCCATCTCAGTGCGCTGGCCAAACCTGGGGTAGATGTCGAGCTGCTGGCCAACCTGGCACGCAAGGTCGAGGTCGGCCTTTACTCGCTGGCACCGTTCTTCAGCGAGGCCCCGGTGCGCCCCGGGCTGCTGCTGGGCTTCGGCGCCATCGAACTGCTGGACATCGACCCGGCGCTGGACCGCGTGCGCGATACCTTGCAGCGCCTCAGTTGACCGCCGCGGCCTTGCCTGCCGGCAGCGGCCGGGCCATGGCAGCGGCGTAGCCGCGCGGGTTGAAGCAGACAGTCACCAGCAGCATGGCCAGCACGGTCACGCTCAGCAGTGTCCATGACGCCTGGAAGTCGCCGCTCACATCGCGCAACCAGCCAGTGATGTATGGCACGATGCCGGTGACGATGAAACCGATACCCTGCACGAACGCCGCCAGGCTGCCCGCCTCGGCCGGGGTCTTGAGATGCTCGAGGGTCAACGTCAGGCTCTGGCTGAAACAGGCGCCCAGGCCAAAGCCGATCAACGCCACCCACAGCCCCGGTGCCAGTGTGGGCGCCAGCAGCAGGCCGAGGAAACCTGCCAGCTGGATCGCCAGCGCCAGCCACAGGCCGGGGCGGCGGTCTGCCCAGCGCCGCAACAGCAGCGGCAGGCCCAGTGCACCAGCCACCTGGAACAGGGTCATCAGGCCAACCAGGTCTGCGCCGCCCTGGGCGCTGCCGCCGTGCTCCATGTGATAGGCCGGCAACCAGGCGACCATGCTGGTGTAGCCACCATTGATCAGGCCGAAGTACAGCGCCAGCAACCAGGCCCGGCGCGTCCCGAACCAGTGCCCGCGCACAGCACCAGCCTGCGTCGGTACGTGCCGGCGAGGCCGCAGCATGGCCCAGGCAAGCAGCGCCAGCAGCGCAGGGGCGGCCCACAGGCCCAGGCCGACCTGCCAATGGCCAAAGTAGTCACTGACGTGTGGCCCGAGCACGGCGGCCAGGCCGCCGCCGCTCATCAGTGCCGCCGAATACAGGCCCATCGCGGCGGCCAGGCGCCCGGGGAACCAGCGGTTGACCAACCCTGGCATCATGCCCTGGACCAGCGCTACCCCCAGGCCGGCCAGCAGCGCACTGGCAATCAGCGCCCAGGCACTGTCCAGTTGCAGGCGCCACAGGCAGGCCAGGGCGATCGCCGCCAGGCCCGCGAGCATGCCACCATGTTCGCTGAGCCAGCGCTGCAACCATGGCTGCAGCAGCGGCACCAGGCCCATGCACAGCACCGGCAACGCCGTCAGCAAGGCCGCTTGCTGGTAGCCCAGGCCGGTACTGGCGCGCATGGCCTCGAGCAACGGGCCGATACTGGTCAGGATCGGCCGCAGGTTCAGTGCCAGCAAGATCACCAGCAACAGGTTCAATGCCGCTCTCATTGCTGGTTGGCCTGCTGCCATTCCTGATACAGGCCGGCTTCGCCGCTGGGCTTCAGCGCACGCAGCGGCAGGCTCTGCTGTTGCAGCGGGCGGGCCATCTGCGCGTAGACCGCCGCCGTGGACAAGCCGAAGGGTTCACCCTCGGTGTTGTCGTAGGCAAACCAGGCGCGCTCGATACCACACAGATGCATGGCCGCCAGGCACATCGGGCATGGATGGCCGCTGGCGTAGATTTCGGCACCCGCCAGGCGCGCCTGGCCCAGCGCATGGCTGGCTTTGCGGATGGCCTGCATCTCGGCGTGGGCGGTAGGGTCCTGGGTGCTGTGGATCTCGTTGACCGCGCGCGCCAGCACCTGCCCCTGGTACACCAGCACGGCACCGAAGGGCCGGCCACCGGCGCGGATGTTGGCGCGGGCCAGGTCGAGGGCTTCGCGCATGAAATGTTCTGCGGACATGAATGGCTTCTCCAGTAGCAATACCCGGTCATTATCCCGGCCCGGACGCCCGGGCAGAAATGAAGAGATTGGATGCCTGTCAGTGGCCAGCCGAATAGCCGATTGGCCTCCCGCTTATGCGCGCGATTGGCTATCGGGGCGACGCATGGCCGGCGCTACAGTAACGCCATCCCACCTACCCCTCTGGAGATAGCCATGCACAACCGTATCGAATGGGCCAAGCACGCCCCTGAAGCCTACAAGGCGATGGTCGGTCTGGAACAGGCCCTGGCCAGGAGCGGCCTGGAGCAATCGCTGCTGGAACTGGTGCGCCTGCGGGCTTCGCAGATCAACGGCTGCGCCTACTGCGTCAACCTGCACGCCAACGACGCGCGCAAGGCCGGTGAGACCGAAGCGCGCCTGCAGACCTTGTGTGCCTGGCACGAAACCAGCTACTTCAGCCCACGCGAGCGTGCTGCGCTGGCCTGGGTCGAGAGCCTGACCCGGCTGCCCGAGCACGGTGCGCCGCAGGCACACTATGAAGCGTTGCTGGAGCACTTCGAACCGGCCGAGGTGGCCAACCTGACCCTGGCGATTGCCACCATCAATGCCTGGAACCGCTTTGGCGTCGGGTTTGCCATGGTGCCGGCCTGATCATTTGAGCCGCTGCCTGTGCCGGCCTCTGCGCGGGTGAACCCGCTCCCACAGGGAATTCATGGTATTCGAAAGTTGCGCCGTACCTGTGGGAACCGGCTTGCCGGCGATAGGCCGGTGCAGGTAAATGCTATCGCCCGGCCAACCGCGCCCGGTAGCTGCCAGGGCTCTGCCCGGTCCACTTCTTGAACGCCCGGTGAAACGCACTGGGCTCCTGGAAGCCCGCCTGCTCGGCGATCTCGGCAATGCTCAACACCCCTTCACGCAGGCGCTCGAAGGCCATGGCCCGGCGCACCTCGTCCTTGATCTGCTGGTAGGAGCGCCCTTCCCGCTCCAGCTGGCGGCGGAAGGTGCTGGCACTGACCCCCTGCTGCTGCGCCAGCGCCGCCAGCGTCGGCCATTGCCCATAACGCCGCGCCCGCAGGTGCCGGTACACCTCGGCCACCAGCCCGTTCTGGTTGCGGAAGCGAATCACCAGCCCCTGCGGCGCGCTGCGCAGGAAGCTTTTCAGGCCGGCCAGGTCCTGCACCACCGGCAGGCGCAGGTAGGCGCTGTCGAACTCCACTTCGGTACGCCCGCTACCCAGACGCAGGTCCGGCCCCCATAACAAGAGGTCGTCCTCTTGCGCCGGACGCGATACTGCCAGCTCGGTGCGGTCGATGGCGATCCGTCGCCCGGCCAGCCAGCACAGCATGCCAATCATCAGCACCAGGTAGGTTTCCTCGGCATACACCCGGGTCAGCGGGTCGGCAATGTCCGAGTGCACGCTGATCACGGCCCGCCCGCCACGCACCGTCAGGCTGCCGCGCAAGTCGCGCAGGAACAGGCCGAAACCGGCCATGCACTGGCGCAGGGCTTTTTCCAGGTTCGGCTCGAGGATCAGGCCCCGGCAGATCAGGGCGAAACTGCCCTGCGGCATGCCATGGCTGTCGAGGCGGAAGAATTCGTCATCCAGGCGCTGGATCAGCGCCAGCCACAGCTGGGCAAAGGCCTTGGCCGGCACGCGAGCCTGGGGCTGCGCGAGCAGTTGCGGGTCGATGCCCACCGCGCGCAATTGCGCATCGCGTTCATCGGGGCAGCCGCGCAGGGCGTGGAGCATGGCATTGAGGAAGTACACGGCGACCGAATCGCTATCGCGCATGGCGGTTTTCGCTGTCTATGCTGAGTGGCAAAAAGTGCCAGGTTGTTTGAACAGTTCCGGCATAGGCTGCAACAGAGCCTTTGCCTAGACTCGGTCCCACTCCGGGATCGCCGGCCATTCTCGCAGAGCCTGGCCCGGTCCCGCCATGCCTTCGCAATCGGAGCCCCTATGAGCAGCGCAGAAATCTATGTCGTCAGTGCCGTCCGTTCCGCCATCGGTGGCTTTGGCGGCTCCCTCAAGGACCTGCCGCTGGCTGACCTTGCCAGCGCCATCACCCGGGCCGCCATCGAGCGCTCGGGTGTGGCTGCCGAGCAGATCGGCCACCTGGTGATGGGCACGGTGATCCCCACCGAGCCACGCGACGCCTACCTGGCCCGGGTCGCGGCGATGAACGCCGGCATCCCCAAGGAAACCCCCGCCTTCAACGTCAACCGTCTGTGCGGTTCCGGCCTGCAGGCCATCGTCTCGGCCGCCCAGTGCCTGCTGCTCGGCGACACCGACGTGGCGGTAGCGGCCGGCGCCGAATCCATGAGCCGTGGCCCGTACCTGCTGCCACAGGCGCGCTGGGGTGCGCGCATGGGTGACCTGCAAGGTATCGACTACACCGTCGGCGTGCTGCAGGACCCGTTCGAGCACTTCCACATGGGTATCACTGCCGAGAACGTCTCGGCCAAACACGGCATTACCCGCGAAATGCAGGACGCACTGGCCCTGACCAGCCAACGTCGCGCCGCCCGCGCCATCGCCGAAGGCCGTTTCACCAGCCAGATCGTCCCGCTGGAGCTGAAAACCCGCAAGGGCAGCGTGCAGTTCAGTGTCGATGAGCATGTCCGTGGCGAAGTGACCGCCGAGCAACTGGCCGGGATGAAGCCGGTATTCAAGAAAGACGGTACCGTCACTGCCGGCAACGCCAGCGGCATCAACGACGGCGCTGGCGGCCTGGTGCTGGCCACGGGTGACGCGGTGCGCCGCCTGGGCCTCAAGCCACTGGCACGCCTGGTCGGCTACGCCCATGCCGGCGTCGAGCCGGAGCTGATGGGCCTGGGCCCGATCCCGGCCACCCGCAAGGTACTGGAAAAGACCGGCCTGAAGGTGCAGGACCTGGACGTGATCGAGTCCAACGAAGCGTTTGCCGCCCAGGCCTGCGCCGTGGCCCGCGAACTGGGCTTCGACCCGGAAAAGGTCAACCCCAACGGCTCGGGTATCTCCCTTGGCCACCCGGTGGGCGCCACCGGCGCGATCATCGCCACCAAGGCCATCCATGAGCTGCAGCGCATCCAGGGTCGCTACGCCCTGGCCACCATGTGCATCGGCGGTGGCCAAGGCATTGCCGTGGTCTTCGAGCGCGTCTGAGGGAGGCTGACAGATGAACATTGAACAAATCGCCGTGATTGGCGCCGGCACCATGGGCAACGGCATTGCCCAGGTGTGTGCAGTCGCCGGCTACCAGGTGTTGCTGGTGGATGTTTCGGACGCGGCGCTGGAGCGCGGCGTGGCCACCCTGAGCAAGAACCTCGAGCGCCAGGTCAGCAAGGGCACCCTGGATGCGGACAAGGCTGCAGCGGCGAAAACGCGTATCCGCACCAGCACCGACTACACCCAGCTCAGCGCTGCGCAGCTGGTGATCGAGGCGGCTAGCGAAAACCTGCAACTCAAGCAGCGCATCCTGCAGCAGGTTGCGGCCAATGTCGCCGCCGACTGCATCATCGCCACCAACACCTCGTCGCTGTCAGTCACCCAACTGGCCGCCAGCATCGAGCACCCCGAGCGTTTCATCGGCGTGCATTTCTTCAACCCGGTGCCGATGATGGCGCTGGTCGAGATCATCCGCGGCCTGCAGACCAGCGACAGCACCTATGCCCAGGCGCTGGTGGTGACCGAGAAGGTCGGCAAGACCCCGATCACTGCCGGTAACCGCCCGGGCTTCGTGGTCAACCGCATCCTGGTGCCGATGATCAACGAAGCGATCTTCGTGCGGCAGGAAGGCCTGGCCAGTGCCGAGGACATCGACACCGGCATGCGCCTGGGCTGCAACCAGCCGATCGGCCCGCTGGCGCTGGCCGACCTGATCGGCCTGGACACGCTGCTGGCGATCATGGAGGCCTTCCATGAGGGCTTCAACGACAGCAAATACCGCCCTGCCCCGCTGCTCAAGGAAATGGTCGCGGCCGGTTGGCTGGGACGCAAGAGCGGCCGCGGTTTCTTCACCTACTGAGGAGCGAACGCCATGCCCCCGGTCAATGCCGCGATGCGCTGTGCCAATTTCGAGGAGCGACGTGAGCGGGCCATGGCGCTGTTTGCCGAAAAGGGCTTCGGCCAGGTCAGCATGCGCGAGCTGGCGGCCCACGTAGGCCTGACCGCCGGCTCGCTGTACCACCACTTTCCCAGCAAGCAGGACCTGTTGTACGACCTGATCGAAGAGTTGTACGAGGAGTTGCAGGCCACCCTGGACCAGGGCCGCCGGGCCATGGCCCGTGGCGCGTCGGCGTTGAGCTGCCTGATCGCAGCCCACTGGCAGTTGCATGCCGAGCGGCCGATGCAGTTTCGCCTGGCGGAGCGCGACTTGTGTTGCCTGAGTGACGAACAGCAGGCGCGCCTGGCCTTGTTGCGCAAGCGCTATGAGGCGGGGTTGCTGCGGTTGATAGCACCGCAGGCGAAGCCGCAGGGGGAAGCGCTGGTAGCTACCGCGCATGTGCTGGCGACGCTGCTGAACCAGTTGCCGGGGTTGTTGAAGGCGTTGCCCGAGGAACAAGGGCTGGGCTTGATGGAAAGCATGCTGGTGGGTGGGCTGGAGCGGACACTGCGCTAGCCTGTTACGGCCCTTTCGCGGGTAAACCCGCTCCCACAGGAACTGTGCAAACCTTGAGACTTGCACAGTTCCTGTGGGAGCGGGTTTACCGCGAAAGGGCCAGTGCAGGCTAGCGCAGAAGCGACTGGATCTGCTCGTGCAAGGTATCCAGGTCGAACGGCTTGGCCAGAATCGGCGCCTTGCGCGTGATCGGGCTGCCGGATTCAAGAATCTCGGCCGGGTAGCCGCTGATGAAAATCACCTTCAGGTCCGGCCGCAACTTGACCGCCGGTTCGGCAATCTCTACCCCGGATATCCCGCCGGGCAGGCGGTAGTCCGTCACCATCAGGTCCAGGTGCGGTTTGCTGGCCAGGATCGCGAACGCCTGCTCACCATCCTCGGCCACCAGTACGTGGTAGCCCTCGCCTGCCAGGTAATCCTGCAGGATCATGCGAATCGCCGGTTCATCCTCGACGACCAGCACCACATCTTGTGCATCTTCACTCATGTCAACGCCTTGAAATGCTTGCAACAGCCATCTGACCCCAGGCTCATGCAGAGGTTGCCCGCGCCTGGTCGTTTTGTTGTGCGCAGGCTGCCAGCGGCAACTGCAGGGTGAACGTGGCGCCCTTGCCCTCTTCACTTTCCAGCAGGATACGCCCGCCATGGGCCTGGACGATCTGCTCCGATATGTACAGCCCAAGGCCCAGGCCACCACTGGCCTGCTGGGTAGCCACCCGCTCGAACTGCTGGAAGATGCGCTGCTGGTTGGCCGCGCCAATACCGATGCCGTGGTCCTGCACCTGCACGCAGGCCAGGCCATCTTCCTCGAACACACGCACCTGCACCGGTTTGCGCTCACCGTAGCGCAAGGCATTGGACAACAGGTTGGCCAGCACCTGCTCGATGCGAAACTCGTCCCACTCACCGTACAGCGGCTCGCAGCGTTGCAGTTCGATGTGGGTTTCCAGCGCGGTGGCCTGGGCGGCAAAGTTCTCCACCAGGCCACGCACCAGCTGGCCCAGGTCGAACGCCTTGGGCCGTAGCGACAGTTTGCCGGTACGGATGCGCGACACATCGAGCATGTCCTCGACCAGGCGGATCAGGCTGTTGATCTGCCGCTCGTCGCGCTCGACCATGGCCTGCAGCTTGTCGCTGCTGAACGCGGCCAGGTTGCCTCGCGAAAGGTGCAACTTGCGCAGCTGGGTTTCCAGGATCAGGCCGTTGAGCGGTGTGCGCACCTCATGCGACACGATAGACATGAAGTCATCGCGCATGCGCACGGCATGCTCCAGCTCGGCCCGCGCCGCCTGCAACTGCGCGAGCAGCTTTTCCTGCTCCTGGCGGCTGCGCTCCAGTGCCTGCAGCTGGCGGTCAAGGACCTTGCGCTGGCGGTAGAGGTCGACGAACACCGACACCTTGCTTTTCACCGCCAGCGTGTCGAGCGGCTTGTGCAGAAAGTCGACCGCACCGCTTTCGTAGCCCTTGAAGGCGTAGTTCATCTCGCGCCCGGCGGCGGTGACGAAGACGATGGGGATATTGCGGGTCTTTTCCGTACCGCGCATCAGCTCGGCCAGCTCGAAGCCGTTCATGCCCGGCATCTGCACATCGAGGATGGCCAGGGCGAATTCATGTTCGAGCAGCAGCGATAACGCCGCTTCGGCAGACTGGGCCTGATGCACCTCACGGTCTTCGCCCTGGATCAAGGCGTCGAGGGCCAGCAGGTTTTCCGGCAGGTCGTCGACGATCAACAGTTTGGCGATGGTGTGGCTTAGCATGCGCTGGATTCCAGGGCAGCGAGCAACTGCTCGATACCACTCAAGGTAAGAATATGGTCGGGCTGGTGCAAGGCCAGGGCAGCCTCCGGCATCAGCGCAACCTGTGCATCGCGCGGGTCCTGGACGATGGTCCGGCCCCCGCTGTTCTTGATATAGGCAAGCCCTGCGGCACCATCTTCATTGGCACCGGTGAGCAGCACACCGAGCAGGCCGGCACCGTAGGCGTCGGCCGCCGACATGAACAGATAGTCGATTGCCGGTCGCGAGAAATGCACCGGCGGCTCCTGGCTGAGCGACAGGCTGAAATCGCGTTCCACCGACAGGTGATAACCCGGCCCCGCCACGTAGATCTGACCAGGCCGCAGCAGCTGCTTGTCGCGCGCCTCGCACACCGGCCGATGCAAGCGGCGTTGCAGCACTTCGGCCAGCTGGCTGTGGCGGTCATCCGGCAGGTGCAGCACGCAGACCACCGGCAGGGCAAAGCCGGCGGGCAATGCGCCGAGCACCTTGAACAGGGCCGTCACCCCGCCCGCCGAGGCGCCGATCACCACCGCGCGCACGCCGTTCATGATTTACGGTAGATCCGTTCGGGCTTGACCAACGGCTCGAAGCGCTCGGCGTAGGCGGAAAAATCCACCGACTCCTTGCTGCCCAGCACCAGGAAGCCGCGGTGGCACAGGGACTCGTGGAACAGCCCCAGGGCGCGGTTCTGCAATACCTTGTCGAAATAGATCAGGACGTTGCGGCACGACACCAGCTGGGTTTCGGAAAACACGCTGTCGGTGGCCAGGCTATGGTCGGCGAAGGTAACGTTTTCGCGCAGCGAGCTGTCCATGATGGCATTGCCGTAGGCCGCCGTGTAGTACTCGGAAAAGTCCCGCCGGCCACCGGCCAGGCGGTAGTTTTTCGCGTATTCGCGCATGCTCTGCATCGAATAGATGCCCTGCTTGGCCTTGTCCAGCGAAAGCGGGTTGATGTCGGTGGCGTAGATGATGGTGCGTTCCAGCAGCCCTTCCTCGCGCAGCAGGATGGCCATCGAATAGACCTCCTCGCCCGTGCTGCAGCCAGCGATCCAGACCTTGATCGAAGGCCAGGTGCGCAACAGCGGCACCACTTCGTTGCGCACTGCCAGGAAGTGCTCCGGGTCGCGGAACATCTCGCTGACCGGGATCGTCAGGTACTGCAGCAACTGCATGAACATGCCGGGGTCGTGCAGCACGCGCTCTTGCAGCGCCGATACCGTCAGGCAATCGAACTGGCGCAGCGCATGCAGGATCCGGCGCTTGATCGAAGCGCCGGAATAGTTGCGGAAATCGTAGCTGTACTTGAGGTAGATGGCCTCGATCAGCAAGCGGATTTCAATGTCGGTGTTACGTTCGCTAGTCAAATTCGCTCCAGTTGCGGCAGCCAGACCCGGATCAGCGAAAACAGTCGGTCCAGGTCGATCGGTTTGGCCAGGTAATCATTGGCGCCGGCCTGCAGGCAACGCTGCTGATCATCCTTCATCGCCTTGGCGGTCACGGCGATGATCGGCAACCTGCGCCAACGCGCTTGCTGGCGGATCAGGCGGGTGGCCTCGAAGCCGTCCATTTCCGGCATCATCACGTCCATCAGCACCAGGTCGATGTCGTCATGCTGCTCGAGGCGCTCGATCGCCTCACGCCCGTTGCGACCGATTTCGACGATCGCACCCTTGTGTTCCAGCGCGCTGGTAAGGGCGAAGATGTTGCGCACGTCATCATCCACCAGCAGCACCTTGCGGCCCTCGAACACCTTGTCGCGGCTGCGCGCGGTCTTGAGCATGCGCTGGCGTTCGTTGGACAACTGCGACTCGACCTTGTGCAGAAACAGCGTCACTTCGTCGAGCAGGCGCTCCGGCGAACGCGCGCCTTTGATGATGATCGAGCGGGAATACTTGAGCAGGTCGGCTTCTTCTTCGCGGGTCAGGTTGCGCCCGGTATACACGATTACCGGAGGGAACGCGCGGATATCCTCGGCGGTCATGCGCTTGAGCAGCTCGTTGCCGAGCATGTCCGGCAGCTTGAGGTCGATGATCATGCAGTCGTAGATGTTCTCGCGCAGCAGCGCCAGGGCATCCTGGGCCATGGCCACGGCGGTGATCTCGACATCGTCATCGCCGATCAGGCGGGCAATGCTCTCGCGTTGCAGGTCGTCGTCTTCCACCAGCAGGATGTGCTTGAGCTTCTGCGTCAGCTTGGCCTCCAGGCGGGCGAACACTTCCTTGAGTTCCTCGCGGCTGGTGGGCTTGACCGCGTAGCCGACGGCGCCCATGTGCATGGCCGCCTCGACCCGGTCTTCAACAGAAATGATATGCACCGGGATATGCCGGGTGCTGGCCTGCTCCTTCAGGCGTTGCAGCACGGTGAGGCCGGAATGGTCGGGCAGGCGCATGTCCAGCAGGATGGCATCGGGAACGTACTCCAGGGCCAGCTCGAAGCCCTCGTCGGCGCCCTGCGCAACCAGGCAGCTGTAACCCAGCTCGTGGGCCAGGTCGAACAGGATACGGGCGAAGTTCGGTTCGTCCTCGATCACCAGGATGCAGCGGTTGCCGAACGGTGCATGCTCGCGGTCGTCGGCAAACGCCGGGGCCGGGCGTTGCTGCGCCACCGCCACCGGTGGTGGCGGTGCAGCAGGCGGCAACGCATCGACCGCCGGGCGCAGGGCCAGCGGTTCAGCCGTCTGGGCCTCGCGCTCGTAGCGCTCCGGCAGAATCAGGCTGAACACACTGCCCTTGCCGGGGCTGCTGTCGACGGTGATCTGCCCACCCAGCAGGTGCGCCAGGTCGCGGGAAATCGACAGGCCCAGGCCGGTGCCGCCATAGCGCCGGTTGCTGGTGCCATCGACCTGATGGAAGGCACCGAAGATCGCCTGCTGCTGGTCGGCGGCAATACCGATGCCGCTATCACGTACGGCAAAGATGATGCCGCTGTCAGGCTGGTAGCCGATGTTCAGGCTGACCTGGCCGCGCTCGGTGAACTTGATGGCATTGGACAACAGGTTCTTGAGAATCTGCTCCAGGCGCTGGCGGTCGGTGAACAGGGTGGCCGGTACCTGGGCGTCGGTGGTCACCTCGAAGGCCAAGCCCTTGTGCCCGGCCAGCGGTTCGAACATGCCGCGCAGGCCTTCGACCAGGCGCTCGAGCTGGGTGGTTTCCGGCCGCACTTCGAGCTTGCCGGCTTCCACCTTGGCGATGTCGAGGATGTCGTTGATCAGGTTCAACAAGTCGTTGCCAGCCGAGTAGATGGATTCGGCGAACTTGACCTGCTCCTGGCTGAGGTTGCCCTCGACGTTCTCAGCCAGCAGCTTGGCCAGGATCAGCGAACTGTTCAGCGGGGTGCGCAGTTCGTGGGACATGTTGGCGAGGAACTCGGACTTGTACTTGCTTGAGCGTTGCAGCTCTTCGGCACGTGCCTGCAATTGTTCCTGGGCGTGGAGCAGCTCATCGTTCTTGCGGTCCAGCGCCTCGGTACGCTCGGACAACTGCTCGTTGGTCTGCTCCAGCTCCGCCTGCTGGGTTTCCAGGTGCGCCTGGGACTCCTTGAGCACGCGAGATTGCTCTTCGAGCTCTTCGTTGGCGGTTTTCAGCTCCTCCTGCTGCACCTGAAGCTCTTCGTTCAGTTGCTGGGTTTCGGCCAGTACTTCCTGCAGGCGCTGGCGGTAGCGGGCGCTGTCGATGGAGATGCCGATGTTGCCGCCGAGCCGTTGCAGCAGTTCTTCGTCACGTGCCAGCAACGGCCGCAGGAAGCCCAGCTCGAGCACGCCATTGATCTGCGTGCTCTCACTCGCCGGCACCAGCACAGCGCTGCGCGGCAGGCCTCGGCCCAGGCCGGAGCTGAGGTGGAAATAGCCTTCGGGCAAGTTGTCCAGGCGCAACAGCCGCCCCTCGCGCACCGCCTGGGCCAGCAAGCCTTCGTGGTCGCCCAGCACCTGCTCACGGGCCTGCTCTTCCGCATCCAGGCCGTAACTGGCCACCCGCACCAGGTGGCCATGTTCGTCACGCACGTACAAGGCCCCGACCACGCTGCCCAGGTAAGCGGCGAAGAAGCGCAGGATGTTGTCACCAAGCATCGGCAGGGTCAGCTGGCCCATTACCTGCTCTGCCAGCTGGGTCTGGCCGGTGCGCAGCCAGGCCTGGTGCTCCAGGTGCTCGGTGGCGCGTTGCTGGGCGTGCAGGTTGTCGTCGTAGCTGGCCGACAGCAACAGCAGGTCGCGCCGTCCCAGGTAGGCGAGCAAGGCGCTCAGGCCGACGATGAACAGCACGAACGAGAGCATGACCGTCACCGTGACACTGCTGACCCGCTCGTTACGGGCCATGCGCAGCTGCTGTTCGGCACTGATCAGGGCATCGAACTCCTTGCGGATCTCATCGGTCAGGCGCTTGCCGCGACCGCTGCCGATCGTCGCGCGGTAGTCGCCCTGACTGCGACGCTGGGCAATCAGTTCGCTGCCAAAGGCGTTCCAGGCCTGTTGCAAGGCGATCAACCGGTCAATGCGCTCGACCTGCTGCGGGTTGTCCTCGACCATGCTGCGCAGGCCCTGCAGGCTGCCGAAAATGCGCGGTTTGGCCACCTCGTAGGGGTCGAGAAAACGCTCGTCACCAGTGATCAGAAAACCGCGCACACCCGTCTCCATGTCGATCGACAGCTTGACCGTCTCGTTGGCGTTGCCGATGACCCGATCGGTGTGCTCGACCCACTGCATGGCCGTAAGCAGGTAGTTGATCACCCCGACAAAGGCCAAGGCCCCCAGCAGTCCCACCCCCAAAGGGAGGCCAATGTTGCGGGTCAACAACTTGCGGAAGCTGCGCTGGTCCATCGAGGCTGCCTGAATCATGTGAAAACGCCCGAGCAAGAAAAGTCCATGAAAGTGTGGCCGATCAATCGTTGTGGTTATTTGCCACTGCTCTGTCCTGTAAAGCGAGTCTAACCAGCTTTAGCGGGTCTGGCAGGGCATTTAGCCAGTATTTGAAGGTGGTGTGCGCCAATCGTTCCATCCGATTGCATGGAGCGGTATCCTCGGGGAACTTCTGCTGCCAACCGGTGCACAGATTAAAGACATTCTATTGGTACAGGATAGGAACCATGCACCTTCTGGTAGTCGAAGACGACGACATCGTCCGTATGCTGATGGTCGAAGTGCTCGACGAGTCGGGCTACACGGTGATTGAGGCGGAAAACGCCAGCGCGGCGTTGCGCACCCTCGAGAACCCGGACCAGGCGCTGGCGCTGATGATGACCGACGTCGGGCTGCCGGACATGCGCGGCGAGGCGTTGGCGGCCAAGGCGCGCGAACTGCGGCCGACGCTGCCGGTGCTGTTCGCCAGCGGCTATGCCGAAAGCGTCGATGTGCCAGAGGGCATGCACCTGATCAGCAAGCCATTCAGCATTGACCAGTTGCGGGAGAAGGTGCTGGCTATCGTGGGTCCGGCTTGAGGGAGGCGCACCTCACAGTTCCCTGCGCAACAGGTAGGTATCCATGATCCACCCGTTGCGCCTGCGCTCCCGTTCGCGCGTTTCGAGGATCTGCGCCTTCACCGCCTGCAAGGGCCCGGCAATCAGCACCTCATCTTCAGTCCCCAGATACGCCCCCCAGTAGATCACCAGTGCTGGGTCATCCAGCTGGGCAAATGCGCACTGGCCGTCGAGCAGCACCACCACATTGTCGATACGCCCCTGTGACGCCAGGCATCGCCCTGGCAGCACGGTCAGCGGTTCACCAATGCGGTTGAGCGGCACCTGGTGACGCGCAGCCAGGGCCTGCACGCTGCTGATCCCAGGAATCACCTGTAGGCGCAGCGCCACGCCGTTTTGGCGAACACGTTCGAGGATGCGCAAGGTGCTGTCATACAGCGCCGGCTCGCCCCACAGCAGGAAGGCACCCACGTCCCCGGCGCCGATTTCCCGGTCGATCAGCTGCGCGTACAAGGCCGCACGCTGGCGGTGCCAATGCTGGACCGAGCTCAGGTAACCATCGGCATGCGCCTCGCGTACAGGGTCGGCCACCTGTAGCATACGGTAGCCGCCTTCGGGCCGGTAGCGTTGCAGGATGGCTTTGCGCAGGCGCACCAGCTCGTGCTTGTCACTGCCTTTGTCGAGCACGAAGAACACGCTGGCCTGGCGCAACGCGTCGACCGCCTCATAGGTGATCTGACGCGGATCGCCGGGGCCGATGCCGATCAACAACAGGTCTTTCATTGCCCTGCCCTTTGCCGGAACCAGCCGCCATTGTCAGGCGCCTGCCGGTATTTGGCAAAGCACGCGATCAGAACAGCGAGAAGTTGTAGCTGACGATGACCCGGGTCTCGTCCATGTCACGCGCCCAACGCTCATAGTTGCTGCGGTAGGTGGAATTGCGCAGCCGCACGCTGACGTCCTTGAACGTGCCACTTTGCACCTGGTACCTGAGTTCGCTGTCGCGTTCCCATTCCTTGCCTTCGGCCGCACTGCCCGGCACCTTGATACTGTCACCGTTGATGTAGCGGGTGAAGAAGGTCAGGCCGGGGACACCCATGGCTTTGAAGTCATAGTCATAACGCACTTGCCAGGAGCGTTCCTGGGCGGCGGCGAAATCGTTGACCTGGGCGTAGTTGACCAGGTATGGGTTGCTGCCATCCAGGTACGGCATGGCACTGTCGCCATACATGCGCTGCCAGCCGACGCTGAGCTTGTGGCCACCCAGGCTGTAGCCGAGCATGCCGCTGAAGGCGCGGTGTTCGATTTCACCCGCGCGGGCATTGCCGATGTCATCGCTCTTGATCAAGCGCAGGTCGGCCGACAGGCTGCCCACCGCCAATGGCTGGCTGGCCACCAGGCCGAGGAAGTGCTGACGGTAGATGTTCTCCAGCCTGGCCACCTGGTACTGGGCGCTGAGGCGCTCGTTGAAACGGTAGTCGACACCGGCCAGGTCAAAGTGGTCAGCCTCGGTATCGCAGGCATAGCGCTTGTTCTTGCAATGCACGCGAATATCCTGACGGTCGGTGGAATCCCGTGCGGTGTACTTGTCCAGGCGGGCCAGGGTCAACTTCAGGTCGCGCACTTCCGCGGAAGTCAGCATGGCACCGTGGAACAGGGTCGGCAGCAGGCGACCATCGTTGTACTTGAGCAGCGGCACGTCCGGCATCATCGAACCGTACTTGAGCACGGTGTTGGACACCTTGGCTTTGGCGGCCAGGCCCACCTTCGCGTACTGGTCGGCCGAGTGCCGCGGATCGTGACCAGAAGACGGCAACAGGCCGCTGTTACTGTCCGCCGGGCTGGAGTCCAGTTTGAAGCCGAACATGCCCAGTGCGTCCACGCCAAAACCTACCGGGCCCTGGGTAAAACCGGACTGCACATTGAGGATGAAGCCTTGTGCCCATTCTTCGCGCTTGGACGCGCCCTGGCTGGAATTGCTGTGACCATCACGAAAGTCCCGGTTGAAATAGACATTGCGTGCTTCGACCTTGGCACTGCTGTCTTCAAGAAAACCGGCGGCCTGGGCATTGGCACCGGCACACACCAGGAACAGGCCGGCAACACGACGCCCGGGGGCGAGGGGGAAAGGGGCAAACATGCGGGGAAACATCCAGAATCAAGGCGAGTAAATAACCTGTGGCGCAAGCTGGCCACGGTATTGCGGAGTGGCCGAAGAATACACGGCCATCATCTGAAATGATCGCGCAAACGCTCTAGATCGGGCCATTGGACCATGGTCTAAGCGCGCAGCAGGGCAATCATGAAGGAAACCGGAAATAGGGTACGTGACAGCTGGAAAGTTCCCGGCTTACTTCAATAAAGTTTGCAGTTTACCCAGTACCGCTGAATGACTACACTCGATATCAGCGAACAACAGAACCCACCCGCGTGGCCGGCGTTTTTTTTAATTTGCAATGTTCGTCACGCCCTGCCACACCCGACGTACAGGAGTGATTACAGTGTCCAGACTTGCAGAGTTTCGTGCTGCCGAAAAAGCGCTCCAGGAACAGATGGCGCAACTGGAAGCGTTGAAAAAGGATGCCGGCCTCAAACGCGAAATCGAATTCGAGCAGAAACTAGTCGGCCTGATGAAAAGCTACGACAAGAGCCTGCGCGATATCATCGCCATTCTCGACCCGAAGACCGTGACCCGGGCGCCGAGTGCAGCGCCGAAGCAACAGCGCCGACCTCGCGTGGTGAAGGTTTACACCAACCCGCATACCGGCGAGCGGATCGAGACCAAAGGCGGCAATCACCGCGGCCTCAAGGCCTGGAAAGAACAGTACGGGGCCGCCACGGTAGAAAGCTGGGTACGCTGATGAAACATCCACGCGCACTTCACACTTTTTTCACAACGGCTGGCTCAGTATCGAAGCAGCTAAAGGACTAGCGACCCCATCATGCGCCCGCACATGCGGGCCTCTAATTCCAGCGCCCTGCCTTGTGCAGGGCGCTTTCATTTGCGCAATCGGCGCACTGCCGTATCATGGCCAGCCTGTCTGTTTTGCCGGCGCCCTGCGCCCGGCCTTGCCTCAGGAGTTCCCATGAGCCTGCACGATCTGCAAACCCTGCCCGGCGTCACCGCCCAACCGGACGCTGCCACCGCCCAATTCGTCTTCAACCACACCATGCTGCGGGTCAAGGACATCGAGAAGTCCCTGGACTTCTACACCCGCGTGCTGGGCTTCCGCCTGGTGGACAAGCGTGACTTCCCCGAAGCGGCCTTCAGCCTGTATTTCCTGGCCCTGGTCGACCCGGCGCAGATCCCGGCCGATGACGCCGAACGCCACCAGTGGATGAAGTCGATCCCCGGCGTGCTGGAGCTGACCCACAACCACGGTACCGAGAACGATACCGGGTTCGCCTACCACAACGGCAACACCGACCCGCGCGGTTTCGGCCATATCTGCGTTTCGGTACCGGATGTGCGCGCCGCCTGCGCGCGCTTCGAGGCACTGGGCGTAACGTTCCAGAAGCGTCTGCAGGATGGCCGCATGAACCACCTGGCCTTCATCAAGGACCCGGACGGTTACTGGGTCGAAGTCATCCAGCCGACCGAACTCAAGGGCTGAGCGTTACCCGCGGTACGCTCGTCGGGCCGGGAACTCCCGGCCCCTTGCCATGGTATATGAAGGTAACTGCTTCACATGCCACAGCGAGGTAAGGACGATGCAATCTCTTCACTGTGAATACCGCCAGCACACCATCACCGCCAGCGTGATGCCCCATCCCGATTCCCCCCTGCCCTACGCCGCCGGGTGCCTGATTACCGACCCCGAAGGGCATACCAGCAAGCGCATGGCGATGCCGATGAAGTTCTTCTCCGACCTGGAGAATGCACAACATGTGTCGCTGGCCCATGGCCGGGCGCTGGTCGACCAGCAACTGGATGAAGGGCACAAGGTGTTCTGATACTGACTGTTTCTGTTGCGGCCCTTTCGCGGGTGACCCGGCGAAAGAGCCGCAACAGGCGTAATCAGATATCCCGGGCGTAAGCCACCGCCGCCTCCACCTGCGCCGACGTCGGTCGCACACCGGTATACAGCACGAACTGCTCCAGTGCCTGCAACGCAATCACCTCCAGCCCGGTGATCACCGGTTTACCCAACGCCTGCGCCCGCCGAATCAAGGGTGTATGCGCCGGCATCGCCACTACGTCGAATACCCGTTCCGCAGCAGCGATGGCGTTCTCGGAAAACGCCAACTGCTCGGCCTCCGCGCCGCCCGCCATGCCAATTGGCGTCACGTTGACCAACATCGGCGGGCACAGGGCTTCCAGCTCAGCCACCCAGCGATAGCCGCACACATCTGCCAACTGCCGCCCGGCCTGCTCGTTGCGCGCGACGATGATGCCCTCGGCAAACCCGGCATCGCGCAAGGCACTGGCTACGGCCTTAGCCATGCCACCGCTGCCACGCAGGGCAAACGCGGTGCGCGGGTCGACCTGGTGCTGCGCCAGCAACTGGCGCACGGCCAGGTAGTCGGTGTTGTAGGCTTTCAGATGGCCATTGGTATTGACCAGAGTATTGACCGACTCGATGGCCGCCGCCGAGGGGTCGATCTCGTCGACCAGGGCCATGCAGGCTTCCTTGTACGGCATTGATACGCCACAGCCGCGTATACCCAGCGCGCGAATACCCGCTACCGCCGCCGGCAGGTCGTCGGTGCGCATGGCCTTGTAGTAGAAATCCAGGCCCAGCTGCTGGTACAGGTGGTTATGGAACCGCACACCGAAGGTGCCGGGGCGGCCGGCCAGGGAGATGCACAGTACGGTGTCTCTGCTGGGACTTGTCGACATGACCTGCTCCTTTGTCATAACTGAAACGTTTGTGCAGCGTACCAGAGGCACCACTGGTCGTCCCTTGCCTACGGTGATCACGGATTGGACCTGCTGGCAGGGTTGATAGAACTAATGACCACTATCGAGGAAGTTGATTTCAAACCGCGGCAGCTGCTGCGTATGGTGGAACCATGTTTACAGGAGGTCCCCATGGCCACTATCCAGATCATGTCCGTTGTCGGCAGTGCCGTCCCTGCTTCGCTGCGTGAGCAAGGCCTGCTGGCGTGCTGGTACTTGGTGCGCAACGGCGAAGCCGTAAGCGGCCCGATGCCGAGCCTGGCCTCGGCCCAGGCGCTGATCGAACAGCTGCAACCAGGCACCCTGGTTGCCTGACCCGTATTTTGTTGTGCGTTGCTCCCTAAGCCCTTGCGACCCGCCTGTTGGCGGGTCTTTTTTTGGTTGACGCAGGCCGGCTGGCTTCGTTGTCGGTCTAATCGATTTAGCCCAGCATTAAACCGCGGCAAGAAAATATTTATCTTCAAGCATATTTAGCAATGAGCTAAACACTGGCATGCTTCGCGTCATGGACATCTACGAAATCCGCAAGCACAACCTGGTCAAGCTGATCGGCAACCAGAGAAAAGGCTCCTGTGCAGAACGCTGGGGCATGGCCCCTGCACACCTCAGCCAGATTCTCTCGAACAAGACAGCAAAGAACCTGGGTGATGATGTGGCGCGCAGAATCGAGGGTATCGAGGGCTTGCCCAGGGGGTGGTTCGACACCATGGCGGCTGGTGAACAGGCACTGTCTGACGTTGACGACAGCAGGCTGTCCGCGGCTGACCTGGTCAAGCAGATGCTGGCCATAAGCGGCAAAGGCATTTCCGAGGAAACCCGACAACGGCTGCTGGCTGCTGCCGAGGAGCCGGTAAAGGCCACGCTGGTCAAGGCCGACCTGGTTCAGCCTGGCCTGGTGGGTGACGAGGTATGGATCGCCCACTATGACGTGCGGGCGGCAATGGGCGGCGGGCAGATTCCCCAAGACTACCCGGAAATGCTCAAGGACGTCCGTATCAGCCCAAGCCACCTGCGCGAGCTGGGCGTGGAATTCAGCGACCATAACCACCTGAAGCTGGTCACCGGCTGGGGCCAGTCGATGGAGCCGACCATCAGGCACCGCGACCCGCTGATCGTCGACGTCAGCATCCGTGAGTTCGTCGGCGATGGCATCTACCTGTTTTGCTGGGGTGACCACCTCTATATCAAGCGCCTGCAGATCGCCGATGAAGAGCATTTCGAAATGATTTCCGACAACTCGCGACACAAGGACCGCATGGTCCGTCGAGAAGAAACCTATATCCAGGCCAGGGTGTTGCTGGTGTGGAATGCGCACCTGGTGTGACGCCAAGCCCGCCCTCCTGGCGGGCTTCCTTCTCTGGCTCAGAACGGTGCAGCCTCGCCGACCTGCTGTTCAACGGCCAGATCATCGCGCGCAGCCATGCTGCTGCGCGCCCAACGCAGGGTGACACTGTCGTCATCGTTGAAGGCCAGATCCAACTCAGGCGTTTCGGCCAGCCGGCCCATTACTTCCTCCCACTCAGCTTCACCATCCGTATCAAGGCGATGGACCACAACCCAACGCTGGGTCTGTGCCAGCGGGTGGTTGATCATCGCTGAAACCCGCAGTCTAAGCCGCTCTAAACCGGTCATTTGCTGGCGCTGCTGCAGCGTCGGCTTCATGTGCTTGGACATAGGCTCACTC
The DNA here is from genome assembly GCF_916618955.1 of Pseudomonas sp. Marseille-Q3773. Classification (NCBI taxonomy): domain Bacteria; kingdom Pseudomonadati; phylum Pseudomonadota; class Gammaproteobacteria; order Pseudomonadales; family Pseudomonadaceae; genus Pseudomonas; species Pseudomonas sp. Marseille-Q3773. The sequence goes on along the minus strand of NZ_OU745390.1, from coordinate 1,092,484 downwards.
CCATAACTGTATTTTTGTACAGTACTCGAATCAATCATAGCCCAGTGCCAAGACCAGCGTAAAGCCCGTTTGGGAAACGTCTGGCCTGGAGAGGATTTGCCGCTAAGCGAAATTTATTTAGCTCAAAGCTATTGACGCGAATTTAGCGTGAGGCTAATTTTTTATCGGCAGCGGCGCCATCGTCGCTGCCAGCCCAAAGGGCACAACCCGTTATCGACTATCAAGGAGTACCTCCATGAGCGTAGACATCAGCAACCTCATCATTTCCGTTCCGGTGGCCGAATCCGCAACCAGCCTGGTCGCCGACGAACTCACCGGCAGCGAAGTGATCGCCCAGTATCCGGAGTATGTGTCAGTGCTCGCCGACGGTTCGGTGCAGCTGTCTGCCCCGACCAAGGGCGTGTCGAGCAAAAGTACCCGGCGGACACGCTGCGAGTGGTCGGAGCCGACCTATTGGACGCTGGGCAGCGCCTTCGATCACTGGAACCGCCAGGAGATGACCCTGACCAAGGTCAACTGGGCGCAGAAGGTGGTCGTGGCGCAGATGCACGTGTACGGCGACGACAGCCCACCGGTGAAGGTGTTCTGGAGAAAAGGCGATATCACCCTGGGGTTCCGGCAGACCTACAACCAGACGGACCCGGTGAACTCGACGGTGCTCAGGGGCGTGCCGCTGGGGGCAAAGTTCCTCGTGAGCATCTATGCCAGCGCCCAAGGTATCGTCAACGTGACGGCCAGCTGCAACGGAGTGACCGGCAGCTCCGGCAACCTGCCATTCGACAGCAGCTGGGCGGCGCACCGGTTCGAGTTCCATGGCGGGGTCTACAACCAGGTCGATTACACCGATACGACCCCGGCCGAGGATGGCTCGATCTGCATCATCAGTGACCTGTCACTGGCCCATGTCTGAACTTGGCTAGGCGAAAAAGACGTCCCGATGCCCTGTGCTTGGTGCAGGCAGCACGGGACGTTTTGCAATGAGGTCGCGGTTACCTGGCAAGCGGATTTGACCGCAAAGGCCAGGCTAACTACGCTGCGGCTACAAGCGTGAAACATCTTTGTGCGACAAGGAGTGTCGGCAATGTTCCTGCGTGTTCGTTCCTCATTTCTCATTGGCCCGTGCCCTCCCCCTTGCCTTCAGTGCCCTGTCCGCCCATGCGCCGCTCGACACGCTCGAAACGTCAAGCGCAGCAACCGCGACTACAACCACGAACTGCCGCGCGCCGCCCAGGCTGGTTGCAATCCGGTCCGCCGCTGAGTACCGATCGCTGAACGTTCACCTTGCAAGAAAGGAGGTGCAGCCGTACCCGAATGACGCTGGACCGCACGTTGTTTTTGGCTAATCAGGGAGATACAAGCCATGCAAAAAAGTTCGAACAGGATCGTCCCGCTATTGGCATTGCCGTTGTTTCTGCACATGACGTCGGCGAACGCCGAGTCCTGCGAAGAGACATTGAAACAGGTGGAAAGCCTTTACAACAAAACCGTCGACAGCTGCGGGCAAGACCCTGCATCCGACTGTTCGGGGCTGTTGATCAGGGGAACCCACCGCGCCGACCCGGCAAAGGGGCAGCAATGGGACGTATGGAACCCAAGCCCGAAGGCTCGTGAGCTGGGCACCTTTGCCGCGTCATGGATGCGTGCCGATGGCATCAGCTATGAAGACCCAGGCATGAGCACGCAGAACGGCTACATCATCAAGCCGATCGACCTGGTGCGCGCCCCAGAGACCCCGGTGCACATCTACTGCGCTTTCCCTAACGACGCCTGGACCGATTTCCGCGATGACCGAGGCTGCGGCAACAACCGCAATACCAGCCAGACCGAGGCCGTATGCCAAGCCATGGCCCCGCCCATCACCAATGCCGGTGCCTGGGTTGCCCACTTCACCCGCTTCAACAACGACAGCAAGCAGGACCAGCTGCAATGTGGCTTCAACATGCGCAACCCGATGAGCAGCCAGGACCGGGTCAATGCGTTCCGCAACTTCATGGGCGCCCGACGTGCCATCAACACCAGGGAGTTCCAGACCCAGACCGAGCTGCGCCTGGGCAACCCGAAAGATGATGAATTGCCGATCCTGGCGTTTTTCTATAGTGATCAGCGCGGCCTGAACGATGCCCTGGCCAACCAGCGCGACTACAAGAACAAGACCGGCAAGGACCGCAACATCGTCAAGATCAATTTCCCGCGCACGCCCAACGGCAAGGCCAGCTTCTCCTGCACCCAGGCAGCACCGCTGCCCACGCAGCGGTTCTGCGACAGGTACATTGAGTCCAGCACCTGGGTGCAGCGCCCGGATCCGAAACTGGGACCAGACACCTGGTCGCTGCAAGTCGTGCCCACCGCGTGCGGCCGGGCGATCAAGGACGACCAGACCGACCGGATGTTCGCCGAGCTGTACAACAAGCACAAGGACGATGCGCAATGGCGGCGCTACAGCGTCAACGGTGGCTCGTTGCGTCGCCAGCTGGTGTGCCACCTGGCAGCTAGCTATGACAACAAACCGGTCAGGAACAAGCCCGAATGGAACCTTGAGCCGGCGCGCCCGTACGTCGACCAGGCCACGGCCGTAGCGCAGTACTGCAACCCGTATTGATCCACTGGCGCGGACCTGCCGGTACTGACCGGTATCGGCGGGTTCCAGGCCTTGATGTGAGTGAAACGCGCCAGCTCGGCGAATACGGCCTGAGGGGGGTTGGCTCAGCCGGGCAAGTGAGCCATGACGTAGTGCACCGTTCTCTCCAGGGTTTGCGCCATGTCGGGATGCGTTAACCGATACTTGCGCTCCAGTTGCTGGCTTTCGCTCATGTCGAAGCGCTGCGTCTGGATGAAGTTCAATGACTCGGCGCGGATCTCCAGGCGTGCCGCCACCCCGGGAATCATCGCTAGCCAGCGGAGCAACACGATCGCGACATGGCGCCGGGGTGCCTTGACTCCCAGCGTTTTCGCCAGTGCTTCGAGCAGCCCCTGCAAGCTCGGGGTATGCTCATCGAGCGCCAGCACCTGCCGGTTGGCCAGCAAAGGGTCGAACGCCACGCAGGTCATCAACGTTACCAGGTAATCGACGCTGACCATTGGCAACCAGTGCCGGGCGGAACCGGGAATCGCCTTGAAACGGCCTCGTGCCAGATTGTGAATGAGCTCGACCAGTGGCTGGCCTGCCAAGATGTGCCCACTCTCGCTGTGCCCACCCACCGTTGCCGGGTGAACGATGGTGTAATCCGCACGTGCTTCCTGCATGTAGCGGATGACTGCGTAATGCGACTCGAGCTTGCTGCCCTCGTAGCCACCCACGCGGCGATAGACGGCGGGCCAGTCAGTGTTTTCCGGGCATTCGTGATCAACCCCGATACGTCCAAGGAAGGCAAGGTTGTGCACCATGTAGCCGCCCACCATCAGCAACCGCACACCCAGGCTCGCCGCCAGCCTGGCGACCCTCAGCGCGCCTTGCACATTGATCGCGCGGGCACGTTCCATCGTCAGTCCCCAGGAAAACGCTGCCGCCAGGTGGAAGACCACCGAGACGCGGGACACACGCTGCCGGTCTGCCTCGCAGAGGCCAAGCCCGTCCCTGCTGATGTCACCCGCAACGGCATGGATGTTCGCCGGGTTACCGCCCAGCTGGCCGACCTGCTCTCTGAGAGATGCGATGTATTCAGGGTTGCGCATGAGCACCCAGGTCTTGTGCCCAGTCGCGGAAAGACGGGCCAGCAAATGTTGCCCGACAAATCCACTACCGCCTGTAACGAAGCATTCCACAGCCATGACCGAATCCTTGTTTGCATGATCGGCGCAGGCTAAGGTATAGAGCCTGGTCTACAGTCAAGGAATTTTGCTGTGAATGTTGCGGAACTGGAGCATCGCAGTGGCATCGGCCGCCACGCCTTGCGCTATTACGAAAAGCTCGGGCTTATCGGCGCCCATCGACGGGCCAACAACTACCGTGATTACAGCGAACAGACCGTTGCCGACCTGCAGTTCATTCAGATTGCCCAAAGCATGGGGTTTTCGCTTGCGGCGATCGGCGAGATCCTGGCTGCCAAGCGCGGCAACACGATCAATTGCGCCCAGGGCGCGGCCTTGATCGCGGAAAAGATGGCCGAAATCCAGGCGAAGATCATCACCCTGCAGGGTGCCTATGCGTCACTGGATGCGGAGCGGGCCAAGCTTGAAGCCAGTGCTATCGCCAAAGGGCTGATGGTTCCGAACCTTCCTGTACAGAAGGCTGTCTCCAGGCAATAAAAAACCCAGCGCAATGGCTGGGTCCAGGGGTTAGCGCTTGCTTACTGGGAAACGCTTCGGCTGTGGTGCCAGTACAGATAGGCCAAGCCTACTGGAGCGACGAAAATCGCCATTGACCAGCAAAGCGCCATGGTGAAAACCTTGACCGTTAGCATGAACAGCGCGTTCACGAAAAAGACGTTATTACCCATGATGAAGCCCACTACGCTTTCGTAGACGAAACGAGAGTACGGGTATAACAAGGTCGAGACGACTGCCATCAGCAGCAGGCCGGGTTTGCCGGTCAGGCCGGTGGGGCTGTTGGCAGCGAAGCCCAGAATCAAGGCCGCGAAAAGCGCGCCGAAGAAAAGCTGGCGGATGTAATAGCTCGGTGTCAATCCGCCAAATGTCATTGCAATGATGCGCCGCATAAGATCCCTCTCAGGCTGGTAACAAAGGCGCAGACTTTACCAGTTACAGAATTCGCCGGCAAAGCGGCAAAAACGTGCAGAAACTGATGCACGCCCTATCCTGCAGCAGTACCAAATAGGTACAGGATTAAATTTCCTTCACCTTGCGCCCTTTAGTCATAAGGCATTCGACAGCAATTCAGCCATACTCCAGAGATGTTTTTCGCGTTTTAGTGAGTTTTCGAAAGTGAGGAAAGCCCGTGTTTACGGGCCTTCCAGCTCTTCCCGCCACGCTGCATCCCTCCCCAAAACACAGCTATTGGTACGAAAATTGGTACGAGGTAGCTGTACGCCCATCCAGCGTTTTTCCGGAGCCACTATGCCCTCTTCGGCCGACATCACCATGCAGTTTTATAGGGGTGTTTGGCGGTGCTTGAGGGATGATTTTACTGGACAAAAATACCCCTACACCCTCCTCCATTCCCCTATTAGTGGTATCAAAATTGGTATCGGCTAGGAATCACTGGAGTAGGCGGGTAAGCGAGAAAAGGCGTATTATCCAGCCACCTCAAAAGCCTTGATCGCCGTGCTGCAGCCGAAATAGAAAAGCACAAACGATCCCACTACTAAAATCACGGCAACCCAGCGCAAGGCCTCCCCGATCTTCTGGCTGAATTCCCCAAACTCCCCACTCATAGCTGCCTGGCATACGTAGGCAACACATGCACCTATGCCGGTACACAGCACTCCCCACGTGAAATAGCCAAGTGAGCACGCAAGCAAAGATTTGGCAGCTAGCCCTGGAAACCTAGACCAAGCATTGCCTAGAAATGCCAAGAACGCGACAGCAGCTCCGCCGTTGATGAGCAACGCACTTTTGATAGCAAGATGAGAGGTCCCGATGGTTGCTCGCAACATCTCCAAATTGCTTTCGTGGTCTCGCTGGTTTGAAGCCTGCCAATCAGAGAGATCTGACTTGAATTTCTCCAGCGCTGCTTGAGCGTGCTCGACACCAGTCGGCGTGGTTTGATCTTCCTGTTCTATCAGATCAATCAGCTTGCACAGGCTATCCAGTGAAACCTCAGACAACCCATTCTGCTTGGCCGCGTCTACTTGAGTTCGAAGAATCGATATAGCATCACTTGTGACCATCGCACATCCTGACATCGCGGCTAATCGCCAGATTCTGTAGTGTGGACGGCATCGCTGCAAGAGGTCGGAACCAGATCCTAACCTGGCGACCGAAAGCGTCCGTGAAATAAGTCGAAATTTGTCAACGGATTTCAAGACCGTGGTATGAGCGCCCGGTTCATGCGGTTCCAAAGGCGATATCGATTCCAAAACTAAAACGAAATGGCTCCGCTACAGGCCGCATGCAGCAAGGGTCGCCACTTCTGTTTTGGAATCGATTTTTGTAAGGTTTACGCTGCGCCAGAGAGGCGATAGAACCCTACCTATCCAAAGGTTTTGTGAATGTCGAAGCCGCTTGATGTTATCGTAGAAAAACGACGTACTGTGCACACTTACTCGGAACTTTGGCATGCCTCAGAATGCGTACTCAACGTAGGCCTTTCGAACCCGGAAGGCTCGTCATGGCAATTTTTGTCCAGCATCTTGCTAACGGCGTTCACCTTCGAAGCATATCTGAATCACCTTGGATCTCGAACCATGGATCGATGGAGCGATTATGATCGCCTTCCGACTGATGAAAAATTCAACCTGCTCTGTCGGGAAATTGGAGCGACCTTTCCACTAGGTTCTGGGGCCAGACCGCTGCAGACGATAACGGAGCTTTTCAAGTTCAGAAATACGATCGCGCACGGCAGAACTACGGAGCTCAACCCGCCACCGCTTAAAAGGAATGTAGGCAATTATCTGGCCGCACATCATGAGCTGATGAGCACCCCTTGGGAGCGATGCATTAAGGACAGCTCTTTCGCCATACGCGCTCGAGAGGACGTAGCGCTAGTTTTGGCAAAGCTTCATGAGGCGTCCAAAGATGAAGAAGCCCTTTTTTCCTCAGGCATGAGCCATCACAGCGCAACACTTGTCGTCAGCTAGCGGGCTTGCCTCCAGTAATGCAGCAGTAGCGGAAATAATCGACCTCAGACCGCGACCAATGCGGCCTGCGAATCGAGCCTGTCTAATATGGTTCTGCCAGTTTCAGCGACTTTTGCCCAGCAAAACCGAGATGCTTTTGAGCGGTTTTAGACACCTGAACCACCCTCCCCGGCGTTCTGCCGAACGATTCCCTTCCTTTGTGTAGCTGCTCACTGCTTGTCGGGTCGCAGGCACCTTTCCTGCCGACAAACTCCATCGGGAACAACCCGAAGCTGAGAGGTGGCCGTCATGCAGCCCCCGACGGTACCGTGCCCTGAACGCATCGCGCCGCAGCTCGTTACGCTGGTCGGCCGGCCACCCGCCGGCGCCTGGCGATACGAGATTAAGTATGACGGGTACCGGATGCTGGCCAGGATCGATGGCTCGGTTCAGCTGTTCACCAAGAACGGGTACGACTGGACGGACCGTATGCCGCTGGTGGCCGCGGACCTGGCCCGGATGGCCGTCCACTCGGCCTGGCTCGACGGCGAGGTGGTTGTGCAGGATGACGATGGCCGGCGGCGGGCATCAGTTTGGAGAGCGACATGGAGCCGCAGTAGGCGGGGCGAATGCCCTAGGAGGCATTGTGTACGAGGTGTTGGTTGAAGCGGAGGCCAGTGTGCTGCAATGCGAGATCACCGACCTCGTTGACGAGCAGTCGAAGACCGGCGCCTGGTCGAGCGACTGGGACACCCATGGCTACAGGGAGTTAGAGTTCCGTGTGGTCTCCGGTCAGTGGCTCGATCCAGACGGTACACCCCATGACCTGGGCATGAACGGCTGCGCAGAAGTTGTCGACCGATACGCCGAGTTCATCGAAGAAGAGTTATGGGCGCCCTGCCCTGCCGATTCAATGAAAAGGTGGCAAATTCTTTCCGCCCTTTTCCCGAAGCACAAGTGACCGAGACGCTGGGCTTACGGTTCAACACCATCTTTTGCCTTTATCGATGGAGCACCTTGAGCATCAGCAAGCCAGTTGGCAATGGCGCGTGCGACAATGCCCGAACACTCAACCATCATCATGTGCTGTTCTCCTTCGATCAGATGCAGCGTCGAACCTGCTATTCGATCGGCTGTTCGCTTCATCGCGCCTTCTCCGAAGAACTGGTCATCCTCCCCGCCAATAACCAAAGTCTGTGCCTCGATGCTGTTCAGCCAATCTGCACGCTCGCCGGAACATTCCAATAAAGCATTCAGGTAACGAACAATCGTTTGGGTATTCCCCATATGCTGAGCCAGTCGCTTACGACCAAGCCAAAGTGCCGCGCGTAGCAAGGCGTTTCGCCATGGGCGCCGAAAGACAGTGGTGAAACTCTCCATCAATGCAACGTAATCTTGAGCCAGGACATGGGACACTTGCTGACGAACCAACCCCCTGCCGGTTTCACCAAGCTCGTGAGCGCTTGAAACAAGAATGAGCCTGCGGACAAGGGCAGCGTTCCGAGAAGCGAGGCGCAATGCCAGGATGCCCCCGAATGATATACCGACCAGGATAATGGGCCCAAATCGTCGAGCGACCAGCTCCGCCATACGTTCCGCAAGTATCTCCAAGGTCGCACCTGGTACTGCATCGGGATACCCAAGCAAGACGAACGAAGTATCTGCAGGCAGAATTCGGGCAATTCGCCGACAATCCCTGCGCTGACGGCGAGGCGTCTGCTGCCGCACAAATCCTTGTCCACCGTTAATCACAACGACTTCCGGCGGCTTTTCACCAAAATGAGTGTACGGGATACCACGCGCTTCGCAGAACTGGATAACGGGACCTGTTGCCTGCGATTCGATGCCTGGACGTAAAGGATATTTCGAAAACATAATCTATGGTTTTAGTGTATTCATCATGCGCCGGGCGCCTGGACATTCGCGCTTTCAGAAACCGAAGCGACGGCCTTTTCAAGAAACTTCAGCAGACAGGGATGGAGCCAGGTACCGACGCGCAATTCTTCTTCGGACTCCTCTGCACGGCGTATGGCCTGGAGTGCGGCGTCGTCCAGTGCCAGCTTGTGCCGCATGGCCAGCCACGACCTTGCGATCAGCTGCACCTCGGCGCTCGTGGCTGGACAATGAGCGTTGCGCAGGACTTCCAGGCTATCAAGCAGGCCTGGCCACTCCCGCATCACGCCGATGTAAGTGCGCCGCAGGTGTTGATAGGCGTTGGGGCTCAAATGCTTGCGATAGATCAGCAGGCGGTGCTCGCAGAACGCCTTCAGGATGTACTCTCCAAGCTGTGGAGAAAACCCCGTATTAAACAGGTCCTCCCCGCGCGAAGTGAGCAGATTGTCCACGCGCACGAACATTCCAGCGTTTGACCGCGTGTCTTTTTCCACCAGCGCTATCCAATCGCGTGCCGCACGGCGAGCAGCCGACGCGCGTGGAGACACTCCCTTTTCAAACAATGCCCTGAGGCCATCAATACGCTTCTGCCAAGGAGCCGCAAATCTTCCGTTAGCTCCAAGCAAGGGCAGACTGAGATCATCTTCACTGAGATGGTGGCGATAGAACGCCATCGCTTCCAGCGTATTGAGGCAACCCGCCTCCGACAGGTCTTCTTCAAGTAGTGCCCGTTGCAAACGTTCCAGACGGGTGCGAAGCCTCTGCTGATGCGCTATCTCGGCATCGACACGGATCAGCTGCGCAGAAAGAATGGCCGGGGTTGAAAGTGTTCCTTCACACAGGATCTGGCGGATTTCACCCAGAGAAATGCCCAGCTCGCGAAGCGCCAGGATTTTGTTGAGCCGTTGGATGTCTGCCGCTCCGTAAAGCCGATAACCGGCATCGGAGCGAACTGACGGTTCAAGCAGCCCGAGGTTGTCATAGTGGTGCAATGTGCGTGCCGAAAGCCCCGCCCGCTTGGCAAGTTCGCCGACTTTTAGCTGCACGGCAATGTCCCCTCACGCCAATTCAATGCACATTAGCCTACAGTTGCGGTGAACAGGCGCAAGCCACCATCCACGGCCTGGAGCCCATCTCGTCGACGCATGAAGTAGCGTGCGTTAATGGCTTCCGCATCCAGGCATTCCACATCGCAGAACCCGTTACAAAGGAGCATCTCCATTAATTGAGCGGGATCAAACGCGCTTAGCCAAGGCTCCCCTGCGGCCGCGAAAGACCGCGCAGCCATCTCTTCCATCCATTGCTCTACCGGTGACAGAAACTCGCGCGAGATGCGGGCATCGAACACAATCTCGCTCTGGGAAGAATAAAGGGAAACCTGGCGGATGATCGCCGAAACGACTGAGGTTTCCAGGTAAGGAAGCACGCCCAAGCAGCTGAATATGGTCGGCAGCTTCGGATCAATTCCATGGTTACCGAGCAGTTCCATCAAGGGGGCTTCAGCCAGGTCGGCGGCCAGAAAGACCACGTTGGAAGGAACGGAAATGCCGCTCTCCTTCAGACGGTCAAGTTTCCATTGCTGGGTCTGCGCTTGATCCAGTTCGACGCATCTGACGTTGTCAGGGATGCGAAGGAACAACGTGTCCAGGCCTGCTCCCAAGATCACGACCTGGCGAACTCCGGTGCCAATAGCTCGAACGACCCTGTCTTCCACAAGCCTGGTGCGTGCGACCACAGCGGCGCGCATTGTTCGAAGCATGGGAGCGTTGTGGACATAGGGGTCAACGAGCGTTTGTCGCGCCAGGTTGCTGCCCAATATGTCGAACGCGTGTCTATCCTGCAAAAGCGTGGGCTCATCGAGCAGTTGATGGACCGCACGTGCAAGGGCCATGGTAAGCGCTGACTGGCGGCGGGGAATGCCATCGAGCAGTGGTTGCGGGTTCATGTTTCAATCACATCCCATTGATTTCAGTTGACCATAGAAATGGTCAACCCTCCCGTAACGTCAGGGTCAAGTCCGTTTTCCCGTTCCTGTTCGACTCTTTCGCCCATCAGGATCAGCCCCCAGGGCAAACTAGTTGTTCAGCTCAGAGAAACAGGCTCATGTAGCCAAGACAACATTCCTATCTGCACCGTCCGCCTTCGACCCAAAGCGGCCATTGCGCAAGTACTGCTATTGCTCATTTTTCGAGGCCGGCGCAAACCCTGTGGGAGCGGGTTTACCCGCGAAGCAGGCAACGCGGAGGATGGCACGGGCTTCGCCCGTGTTCGCGGGTAAACCCGCTCCCACAAAGATCACCTTAGATACGAATGTCCGCTATGGGTCGAAAGCAGCCATTCACGACCGGCGACAAACGTCCCCCTAGCCGCCGGGCGCATTGAGCGGCTCAAGCTGCCACTTCATCCTCAATCAGAGCCCACAACCTAGCCGCCTCGGCAAACTCCAGCATGTCGGCCAACTGCCCCGCATCAACGTCCCCACGTCGGTGCGCAGAAATCGCGAGTTCAGCAAGCACCCCGGCTCGGCCATCCGGATCGGCTACAAGAGCGGGCTGATCATTGAGTTCGGCCAGCCAGGCCGCTGGCAGGCTCAACATTTGACCGTCCACAGTTGATCGATCCGCGTTGTATAGGATTGGCTCATCATCTCCCTCCTCATCCCCCAGTCTGGTGTCGCCGGCACGCTGGCGGCTCGCATTGTCCCCCTTCCCCAGCGCTCATTGATGTCGTCCATCACCTGCATCAGCCGGTCACATGCCACCGATTGCTTGAGCGCGAACAAATCCTCTGAAAACTCACCTGGTTGCCGCAGGTCCATCAGCAGCACCTCGGCCTTGCTGTAGCGGAACCCAGGCCTGAAGATCCTCCCGACTGCATCGGTGGCCAGTCGAGTCATCAGCAGCGTGTCGCAGGTCGGGTATGGAAGTTCTACCAACGCACCCTGGGCGTGGTGCGCCTCCTCCGGATTGAACATCCCGGTACGGATGCTGATTCGCATACGCTTGCAAACTGACCCTTGAGCCCGCAGTTTCTCCGCAGCGCGGCCAACGTAAGTGGCCACGGCCTGTTTGATCGGCGCCAGCTCGTTCAGCCGCTTTCCGAACATCCGACTGCAGCAGATCTCCTGTTTCGGCGGTTCGGCCTCGTCCAGTTCAAGGCATGGCGTGCCAGCGAGCTCTCGGGCCGTCTTTTCAACCACAACGCTAAACTTCTGGCGGAGTGTCCAGGCGTCAGCTTTGGCCAGATCCATGGCTGTGCGGATACCCATCGATTCAAGGTGAGCGGTCATACGCCGACCAATGCCCCACACTTCCTTCACCTCGGTATTGCGCAATACCCAATCGCGCTTGAACGGATCGCTGATGTCGACCACGCCCCCCGTCTGTGCCTGCAGGCGCTTGGCCGTATGGTTGGCCAGCTTCGCGAGGGTCTTCGTGCAAGCAATGCCGACGCCCACCGGAATTCCCGTGCACTGGAAAATCCTCGAGCGCAGCTTTCGCCCGAACTGGGACAGGTTTTCCTGAATGCCGGAGAGGTCAGCGAAACACTCGTCGATGCTGTAGACCTCTGTTGCCGGCACCATCGATTCAATCAGTGTCATGACGCGCTCGCTCATGTCGCCGTAGAGCGCATAGTTGCTGCTGAAAGCCATGATGCCGTGTCGGCGCAGCTTGTCCTTCGCCTGGAAAAACGGCTCGCCCATCTTCACAAATGGCTTAGCGTCGTAGGATCTGGCAATCACGCAGCCGTCGTTGTTGCTCAACACGACGATCGGGGTCTTGGCCAGGTCCGGGCGAAACACGCGCTCGCAGCTCGCGTAGAACGAGTTGCAGTCGATCAGTGCAAACACCTGATCACTGCGCATGGTCACGAACGCTGTAACGCACAACGCCCCATATCACGAGCTCGTCGCCTTCCATGATGTACCGCGGCGGATATGCCGGGTTCTCGGACTTCAGGATGACCACCCCATCGCGGCGGTGCAGGCGCTTGCAAACTGGCTCGCTGTTAACCGCGGCAATCACCACATCGCCGTGTTCAGCCTCGCGGCCGCGGTCGACGATGACGATGTCACCGGAGTAGATCCCTGCTCCTTGCATGCTGTCGCCTTCCACTTTCACTAGATACACGTGCGGCGCTCGGAGGTCGAATAACTCATCGAGGGAAATATGGCCTTCCAGGTGGTCCGCAGCAGGCGACGGGAACCCAGCCGGCACGCGAAACGAATACAGCGGAAGCGGTTCGGTACCGCCGGTTGGCGTACCCAAGAAAGTGATGGTCATGGTGGAAGGCCCGAAGAAAACTGTATGCATATACAGTAAATCCGGCATAAGCCGCTCGGTCAATCCTGGGCGATGAAAATTCTGACGGGCGTGAGGGGGAAATTATGTGCGGACGGTACTCGATCTATGAGTCGATGGATCACTACCTGCGACAGCTATCTCTGGATCTGGTCGTAATCAATGGTTACGACCATGAACCGATCAGTCGCTTCAATGTTGCTCCTTCGACCCGCGTCGAGGTCATCCGCAGGTTAGACGATGGGCTGAGTGTGGATAGGGTCAAGTGGGGATGGTCGCCTTTCTGGGCGAAGGGGAAACGCCCGGACCCGATCAATGCTCGGGCCGAGACGGTGGTGATGGGAAAATTCTTTAAGGCTCTGTGGCCGAACGGAAGGGCTTTGGCGCCGGCAAATGGCTGGTTCGAATGGGTTCCAGATCCTGCAGACCCCAAGCGAAAGCAGCCGTACTACATCACGAGCGCCGATGGCGGACCTCTATTTTTTGCCGCGCTCGCAGAAGTACATCAGGGTCTGGAGCCAGATGAACGGGATGGATTTGTTGTCATCACAGCCGCTGCTGATCAAGGCCTGGTCGACATCCACGACAGAAAACCCCTGGTGCTCTCGCCTGAAACCGCTAAGGAATGGCTGGATCCAGCCACATCAGGCGAACGCTTGGAAGCAATTGTCGAGGTTGGATGCCGGCCAGCACAGGACTTCCGGTGGTTTCCAGTTGGAAAGGCGGTGGGGAATGTTAAAAACCAAGGCCATGAGCTGATTGAGCCGGTCAGTGAACAGAACCGCCAGGGCGACCTAGAGCTCTGAGCTGGTAGTCGGTTACCGCCTGGAACTGCGATTCGGCAATTAGCCGCAGACGCTCCACCTCTTCCGCCGGCTCACCCGAAGCCTGGGCCTCGTGATAACGCTTCATAGCGTCCACGGCGTTGGTGTACATGGGATGGTCAGGGTAAAGGATCGGCGGCTTACACTTCATCGGGGTTCCATCCTAAGAAGGCCATCACTGAATGGTAGCCGGTGCCCGACCTGCTTGGATTAACTGGTAATCGATAACCGCTTGGTATAGCGAATCCGCCAATAGGCGTAGGCGCTCGACCTCTTCAGGCGGCGCGCCACCTGTTTCCGCATCACGATGGGCCCGGACCGCTTCCAGAGCTTTCAGTAGCAAGGGCTCACCAGCGAGCGCCATCCCTTCCAGCGTTCTTTTCACGGATTAATCCTTTGGTGGAAGTCAGTGCATTATAGGCCGCTTCGCCCCAGTGCCCGCTATTCAGTGGATCGAGGTGATGCGGCTACAATTGACCCTGACTTCACACCCCGATAAGGCGGAAAACCGAGCTCCACCTTGGCGACTTCCTTAGCAGGGTTAGGCGGTTGACAGCTACGCCTTCGCGGCAGGCTTGAGTCTGAACGTAACCCCCATCCTGTTGAAAGCGTTCATTGCAGCAATCGTGGCAGTCAAATCTACCAAGTCTCGCTCGTTGAAGACCGCGGAGGCGGCAGCGTAGGCCTCGTCCGAAACATGGGTTTCTCCCACATTGGTCACCTCTTCTGCCCACTTCAATGCAGCGCGCTCTAGATCAGAGAATAAGTGTTCCGCCTCATGCCAAACCGCGACTAGCAGCACCTTGTCAACTGACATGCGGCCTTTGATCAAGTCGCGAGAGTGAAGATCGATGCAGAACGCGCAACCATTGATCTGTGATACTCGAAGGAAGACCAGATGTATCAACTCCGGAGGTAGATTCGTTCCGGTGGTTACATATTGGTGTAACCCGGTCAGCGCTTTTGCTGCACCGGGAGACTTTTCAAACCAATTCATACGAGTCATACATACTCCATAAGCGCTTTCGTAAACACAGACGCATTTTATTGCGTACGCGGCTCGGCTCATGGGTCCAATCCGCTGTAATTTCTGGGTTCCAATAGGTGGCTAGGGCGCTTTTCTGCCTCCCTGCTTCCCTGCTTCCTTGCTATGGAGAGAACTTTCCAAAACCGTCGATCACCGCCTCGCATGCCAGGCCGGCTATTCGGCTTCGCTCAAGCGCCGTCGCGAGGTCTCCCGCCATTCGGTCAGCTTCTTCAAGCAATCCCCCGAGCACCACGACGGCAGAGGTTCCTGCTTGGCGCTGCTGGGCAGCGATGGTGTCGCAGGTGGCTCGGTGACCGGCCCGCAGTCGGGCGATCTCACCGCGCAGCCCACCAGCAGCAGACTCAGCAGCATCGGCGCGGTCTTGGGCCAGTTCCAGTTTCTTACGCGCACTCTCACCCTCCTCGTCCGCCACGGCTTGGCGGCGCTGTTCTTCGGTTCTGGCCTGGGCAGCGGCGCGCCGGTCACGCTCGGCCACCTCCAGGCGGTAGTCGGCCAAGACCTTCTCGGACCGCGCAGTTTCCGCGCGCGCATCAGCCGCAGCCCCGTCAGCAACCACTACTCGGTACTGCTGGCTGCCGGCGACCAGTACCAAGGCGAGCAGCCACCAGCACCAGGCAGGTACCGCACCGAGCCGAATCACGCCAGCGCCCTCCGCACACCCTCGTCAATCACCTGATCCGGGTACGGGTTGCCGCCGTTCTCGTGCACGATGATGCCGAGCACCATGCCGCGCAGCGTGGCCGGGTCCTTGATGTTGATCGGGTCGGTGGGTCGCACACCGATGCGCTTGGCCACTGCTGCAGCGTAAGCCTGGGTGTCGTTCTCGCTGCTCGGCGCCCAGCGGCTGATGGTTTCCAGCACGGTATCTATTCCCTTCTCGCCCACTCCAGGCAGGCCGTCTTTGCCGCGGTAGTTGATAACCAGCTTGCCGAGGGCGCGGATGCCGTTCTCGGCCTGGTCGAACCTGGCGAAGCGCGGCTTGGCCACGCCCTCCTCTATGCCCAGCTGGCCTTGCCAGGCGTTCCGTGGGTTGAAATCGATGTTGCCGGGGTTATTGTTGCGTACACCGCGGGGAGTAGTCATTCAGTGACCTCCTGTACTGGTTGACCTGCAGCTTCCTCCACGGAGACGGTAACCTGAGCCTTGTAGCGCTTGAGCACCTGGGCAGTGCGGACGATCGCAGCTGGCTGCTCCTCCAGCAGTTTGCGGGCCGCGGCATCCGCTTCCTGTTCCGTGGCGTACTCGATCTGGTGGATCGGATCGAAGTTGTTACTGTTGTTGATGACGATGAACGGCATGGGTTTTCTCCGGGCAAAAAAATACCGCCGGGCGGCGGTGAGTTGGGTGTCTATGCGAGTCAGGCCGGTGGTGCTGGCCAGTCGATTGTGGTGGGGTAGCCGGGTTGCTCAGGCAGCCGGCTGAGCGTCAGGCGGTAGCGCTTCCAGGCTTTCAGGGCCTCGGCTTCGGCCGGGGTCGCGTCGTCCAGCTCAACGGCATCCTGCAAAGGCGCAATGGCCGCATCGGCCGCCGCCCGGCGCTGGGCAATCTCGGCGGCAGCGGTCGCCCGCAGCTGCTCATTGGCCGCCTGGGCCTTATGCTCGGCGGTCACCAGCTGACCCCAGTCGATCGCAGCAAAGCCCTGTGCCGGCGCCGACTGTTCGGCGGATGGGATCGGCAGCGCGACCAGACCATCAGCCGGCGACACAATGTCACGCGGAAAACGCGCCTCCTGGCTGGCATCGATCGGAATGGGCAGCTGCAGCAACAGCACCAGCTGGCCATCCACGCGCTCGACGGGCGCAATCACCCAAGGGCAACCGGTCGCCTCGGCCGGCAATGTGGCGCCATCCGGCAGCGCGGAAAAGTCCAGGGTCAGACCGTTGATGGTCAGGCTGTCGCCTTGCTTGTAGATCGTCAGCGAGGCCGGGGCGATCGGCAGCACTGGGCTTAACTGGATACGCATTAGAACCACCTGCCAATGGCAATGTATTGATACTGAACGTCGGACGCTGTAGCGAAGCGATAGGACCAGGAATCGGCATAAACCAGGGTGGTGGTTGCACTCCACCAGATGCCGTTGTAAGCCTGCTCACCAATCGCGGCTTGGTTACCACTCGCCCCGATCGACCCCAGCGCCGTGGCGAGGATGCGCGGCGCTGTAGCAAAAGCCACCGGCATGGTGGCCCGGCCGGCGGCGGCGCTGTTCAAGGCCTGTTTCGGCACCGTAATAACGCCCCAACACACCTGGGTGCCGTCAGCCAGGCGGATAAATTCGCCGTTGGCGTTGGAGCCGCGCTGCAGCAGCGCGCCTGTGGGCACACCGCCAGCCTGGCTGACGGCGCCGAGAATGTTGCCCTTCTGAAACCCCGTGGCAATCCAGCTGTACAGTTCGTCAAAGTTGGCGATGGCTTTGAGCCAGGCGCTGCGACGGTCGTCACCGCCAACGCCATTCGGCGCCGCCCCAAGGTTAATAACTTGCTTGGCCATGTTGTGCCCTTAATTGTAGTACCGCGACTCTGGAAACTTGCAAACGGCCACGCCCAATGTCGTACCGGCGGTGCCGTCGTAATACCAATCACCGCCGGACGTCATGACCTGGCAATAGATGTTCATATTGGGTTGCCCATTCGCCAGAATATTCATTCCGGCAAACTGCGCCTTTTGCGCAAACCAATTTACGCCACGATCAATGGCCGAAATACAGATAAAGTCGTCGGCTTCTATGGTCACGTTGGGTGTAAAAATAAACTGGGTGGCACCAAAATAGGTTTGCTCCCATGCAGTAGCGAACTTACCGTATCGCACCGGCTTATCCTTGGTGGAAAAGACTATCTGACCACTCGCGTCCCGAATATTCATACCGTAGCCCGAAGTCTCAGCAGTATCGGAAAACTTGCAGGCCACATACTCAATCAGAAAATTCTGCAGTGTATTGCCGCCGGATGCCGCCGAGTTTAGGGCAAAGCCTGTCCAAGCCCCCGGCCCGCCCTTGATGGTGGCGGTAAGGCCAAGGTTCGGGTGCAGGCCGCTGACATGGCGAATAAACACCTGCGGCGGCTCCTGGGTACGAATCGGCTTGATAAACACCGCCTCCCCATAGCCACCCTGATCGGTGTAGCGAGACGTAATGTTCAGGGTTCCCCTTTCCGAAAACACCAACACTTTACGCTCACTGCTAATGGTGACCGATCCATAGTTGTTCTTAGCAGAAAAACCATAACTGCTCATTAAATGGCCCTCACCGCTTCAACCACACACTCGACAGTGTGCTCCACCCATTTATCGCGGTAGTTACTCCCCACGTTGGTCGGCTGTCGGTAATTGACATAGGTGTAAATCCCTATAAGGGTGCCTCCTAGGTTTTTGTACGTCGGCAAATAACCCCAGTTGTCGGGGTAGCCTGGCTGGGCATAACCTGCATAAGCCCGTGGTGTAATCATTACAAAGCAAGTGGCGGGGTCATAGCCGGGCACATCCATGAGGATATAATCGCGCCTGACCCCATCCCCATACGTGCGCGGCCGCCCGGGCAATATCATGGATGCCATTTTCTGCAGGGTGAAATCACCCATGCCGAACACTTCAACACCATTCGAGTTAGATACTCGGATGCCATATTGCGCCATGCATACTCCTTAGCTGAGGCGGCCAATCGCGGTCCGCTCAACACCGTTGGCGTCGTAGACATAGAAGCCACCGTTATTCAGCAGCGTTGAACCGGATGCGTCCTGCCCGCGCAAGATGAACGTACCCGCCTTGAAGTTGATTTCCAGCAGCGGCAGACCCTGGGCGTTCAAGGCTTCTGACCTGATCGTCAGGCCGGCCACCAACTCCTGCACGAATGCCTTGCTGATCAGCGCGGTATTCATCACCACCTGGCCGTTTTCCATCACGAATCCAGGCACCACGTTGCCGTCTACGCCGTCGATAAAGGCCACCCGTTGCGCCATCATCAAGATTTCGCTCACCTCGCCATTGCTACCCTGGACGATGCCGGTTTGTACCAGTCGGCCATTGGCGTTGGTTTGCGTCTTCCACGATGAAATGGCCGATACCCGGCCATCAACGCCGGCAACCGTTTCGCTCATGAACTGCACGGCGGCGCTCACATCACCCACCTGGGACTGCACCGCATCGAGGCGCTTGGCTGTCGCAATGCCTTCCTCAATCCGTACCGATTGCTCCGACCAGACGCCGACCAGGCTGCCCGTAGCGCCGGCCAGGCCGGACGCATCACCCTCCATTTCCGGGTTCACCTGGACATACAGCCCATCCAGGCGACTGGCCTGCGCGGTGATTGCCGTGCCCTGCTGCTTCACAACCGTGTCCATCTGGCTGATCGCAGTAGCCTGAGCGGTTACCGCCCGGGCGCTAGGCCCAGCGACAAACGGTGACGGGGTGTTGCTCTCTCCGACCCGCTTTTCGACCATGATCGAGTCCACCACCATCGAGGCGCTTGGCGCTGCATGCCGGTTCGGGTAGATCAGTAGACCGACCTTGCCGCTTTCCGTGATGGTGATTGGGAACGTGATGCGCGTACGCTCGGTGGTATACAGCTGGGTCGCCGATCGAGAGGTCACTCCGTTGTACAGGTTGACCATCATTGAGCCGGACGTGCCGCCTTTCACATACATCGACACGAGGTAAACTCCAGGTTCAACCCGGATGTTGAAGGCCGCCGGATTGTTGGTCGGAGCTAACACGATGTACGAAAACAGGCTGTCGGTGTCTGCCTCCAGAGAGTAGCCGAACCCGGAGTCAGCCTCGGGCACCGCCACCCCAGTCTTGGTCAACAACGCGCCCCCAGTGACTGGCAACGCGGCCGAAGTCAGCCAGCTGTAGGCACTGTCGAGCAGATTGGCGCCGTTCCCCCCAATTCCTCCCACGCTGCTTTGCAGTTGCGTCAGAGCCTGGCCCTGGCTGGTCAGCGTGTTGCCTTGCTGGGTGACACTCGCGCCGAGGGTGCTGATGGCATCCGCGTTCGCTGTATCGGCAGCGGTGACGCGGCGCGCGACGATGTTGCACCACAGCGAGCGCCCAGTGCCGTCCGCCGGTTCAGTACGGGTTAAAAATCGCGCCGATACGGCTCCCGCCGGCGCAGTAATGCGCCCAGCGTAAGACTTGAATCCTGTCGCCGCAGCCACTACCGAGAATGCGTTGAAATAGCCCAGGTTGGTCCCGGCCTTGTCAAAGAACTGCATCTGCAGTCGGGCAGTTTGGCCAGCAGTCATGTAGCCCGGCCAGATATCTGCCGACAGGTCGAACTGCTCGCCGCCAGCAGTCAATACGTTTGCTGCCGCCCCGCAGAAGCTGTTCGTATAGAACGACACGCCTTTACCGGCGGAGGGATGCGCCGAGACGTTGGTTATCCGGGCATCACCGGTCCAAGGGTCAGTCAGGCCATCCTCGAAACTGCCACGCAGGATCAGGTTGTCAGGTTGTTGACCGATGGACGCCTTGATCTGAGTGAGCGAGGTGCCTTGGGCGGTCAGCGTGTTGCCTTGATTGGTGACTGCGGTTTGCAACGCCTGCAGCGCTGAGGCGTCAGCCTTGGCCGCCACTTGAGCAAGTGCGCTGGCCGCGGCTGCTGCCGCATCGGTGGCCACCTTGTCGGTAACCGCAACCCAGGCGGACCCAGTCCAGCGCCTCGGCGTATTCGCCGCCCCCGTGGTATCGATCCACAGGTTCTGCGCCAGGCGCTTATCCGTTGCCGGCTCGGTGCTGCTGTAGATCACCTCCCCTTTGCCGCCGGCCTTGTCGGATGCCGCTTGGGCAGCCTGCTGCGCAGCCGTCACGTTTCCGTTTGTGGTCTGCAAGCTGCTGCTTACGCCCATGATGGCCGAAGCGTTCGCCTCATCACCACTGATCCGGGCGGTGCGCTCCTCCACAACGGAGGCCACGGACGCCGAGGGCGCGATCTGGCCCACAGCGATCCAGTCGATTTCGAACACATCACCAGCCGACGCGCTAAGCCACAGGTAAAACCTGGTGATCATGCTGTCCGACCAGTCGGAACCGCCAGCAGACAGCTGCGACATGTCCCACTCCAACACCATGCTCTGACCGACCGCTAGGCCCGGGTCCGGAATGACTTTCCGGTACGACGTGCTCGAGGCGTGGTTTGCTGTCACGTAAGTGATCTGCCCGTTCCAGCCGGTACCGGCTCGGCGAGTGATCCTGCAGCGAACGCGGTCATGATCGCGCCCGTTGATCGACACAACCGGGCTGTTGAGGTAGGCGCTGATGTCAGTGTTGGTGACGATCAGACGCCCATTCTCCACTGCCAGGCTGCAGCGGGTTCCTGACCAGCCTTCTGCGGTCGAAGCGAAGCTGTAGTTCAGGGCAGTATCGAACCCTCCAGACTCGGCCCGGATCGTTGCAATCTGCGAGGCCAGGGCAGCGTCCGCGTTGGTTCGCGCCGTGGTCTCATTGCTGATTGCCGACGAGTTGGCCGCGCTGCTGGCCGCCACAGTGTCGATCCGTTGCCCCAGTGCCGTGTCCGCATTGGTGCGCGCGGTGATCTCCGACTGGATGGCAGCAGCGTTACCACCTGCTGAGGCAGTGACAGTATCGATGCGCTGACCCAAGGCGGCATCGGCCGATTGGCGAGTCTGCGCCTCGCTGGTGATGGCGGTGCCACGCGCCTGGGCCTCGGCCAGCAGGCCCTGAGCGCGTGCCGCCGCCTCTGCCTCGATCGCCTGGGTGCGCGCCGTCGCTTCGGCTGCAACTCGCTGAGCGACAGAGCCTTCCAGTGTGGGCGGACCCGAGATCAGTTCGATCTCTTCCCTCAGCTCCGGATACAGAGCGCCATTGGTGATCTTGTCTTTGAAGTACTCCTCGTATTCCGATTGATCGCTGCTGGCTTGGCCGTTCACCCCGACACCAGTTGGATACCATGGACCGACATTCCCGCTCCGATCCACCAGGCGCGCCCAGTAGAAGAAGGAAACGCCCGCGGCAAGACCGTGGATTTCGTGCTCAGCCTGCGGATAGGCGAAGTCGCCGAGTTTGGTGGCGTCGTTGCGACTGGTCGTCGCGCTCTGCCAGATCTCCGTCCGCTCGGTGTCTTCGGCACCAGCCGGGAAGCCCCAACTCAAACGAGTTCCGTATACGAGTGGTGTTGTGGAAAGGAATGCAACCGCGGGCGGCAGCCCCTCTTTCCCCTTCAGCTGGGTCAGCGTGGAGTCGCGCCAAATCGAGGTAATGTCGAAAGAGCTGACTGCACGCACACGGGCAAGGTAAGCGCCCGCGTAAATCCCTACCACATCGACCGAAGTCGCACCGGTACGCTGAATTCGAACCCAGTTACCATTGTCCTTCCGCCATTCGACGTCATAAGCAATTGCGCCCTGTACTGCCGGCCAGGCGATCGTCATGGTGTTGACGCCGATACCCTGCTCAACGGCATAGGCCGATGTCAGCGTCACGCTGGCCGGCGGCTGCACGGTTGTCACCGGGATGATGCTGATCGGGCGCTCATCCAGCTTGGCACCAGTGTCGATAGCCGCAAACTTGCTCGGATTGAACTCGAGGGCGGTGATCTCGTACTCGCCTTCCTGGGTGCGCGTCGTTTTCAGGACGCGGAACAGCTGGACCGCCAGGTCCTCATAGTCGATCGCCCATTGCAACTCGGGTTCTGGCTCCACGCTGTATGCGGTAGTGACCGTCACGGAGCGGCCAGAAACGGACTGCACGGTACGAGCCTGGGCGGTGCCGTTCGGCAGGTTCAGGATCAGACGGTCACCGGCCTTGATAGGCGTGTCACGGTCCAGCGTCACAACCCGGCCAGCGGCCGCCGAAATCCGACCACCGTTAGGCCGGCCTGCCACCAGCTCGTCAGCCACAGGGATGACGAAGCCAGGCAGCGGGATGCGGCCTTCCATGCCAGTCTTGAAGGTGACGGTGCGATCCTGACTGTTGCTCAGCAGCGCCCACTTACCACGGCGCTGGGCCTCCGAGGCCCGTGTGCACCCGATAGCCGAAATCTCTACCGGACGATCTCGGTACCGTCTCTGGAGTGCCAGGTCGGTCACCGGAATCACGTCGGTGTCGTAATTGTTGGCCGGATTGTCGTAGCTGACCAGGGCGCGGCTGTAGTGGGTGTTGCGCTCGGCCCCGCCATACACGAACTCGCCGTCGATGACGTTGGCTCGGGTGAACACGTAGTCGATGTCCTGGGCGCGCGGCATGTCCGCCTGCATGAACAGCGAGCCGTGAGCCCAGTACACCATGCCACGGTAGATGGCCGAAAGGTCGCGCAGCAGGGTCCAGGCTTCGGCGCGGCCCTGCAGGTTCATGTCGCACAGGTAACGCGGTTCCTGGCCACCCCGCCCATCCGAAACCAACTGGTCGCAGTACTGGGCGATGCGGTACATCTCCCATTTGTCCACCATCCATGACTTGATGCGCTTGCCCAAGCCAAAACGGTTCTCGACGCACAGGCCGTAAGTGACGAACGCCGGATTGTTGGTCCAAGCCTGCTTGAAGGTGCCATCCCACACACCGGTGTAGGTACGGGTCACCGGATCGTAGTTGGACGGCACGGGCCAGCGCTTGGCCTTGCACTTCACAGTAACGGCCGGGATGTTCTGGAACTGTTGTGCGTCGAACTCGATGTAGAGCAGAGCCGTATTCGGGTAGCGCAGCTTCTCGTCGATGATCTCGGTGTAGCCGGCAATGGTCATCGTGTCAGCTACGGTACCGCTGTTGGCATTCGGGGTAATTCGACGCACACGCATCATCCAACCGGACGTTGCCGCCGGCAAATTCACCCGCACCGAGCGCTGATACCCGTTTGTAGTTTTGCCGTCCACCGCCCCCAGGTGAGCCTCGACGTACGCGCCGCCATCGGTGGCAATGTCGATGGCATACTCGATGCGGTAGCCATTGGTGTTGCCGCTGCTGTCCTGCTGGGCCAGGCGCGGCCAGGACATACGCACGCGCACGGCCGACAGTTGGATGTTGCTCAGCGCCCGGGTGAACGGGTTGTCGCTGCGCAGTTCGACGTTGACGGTGGTCTCGCTCTCCACCGACGGAATACCCTGGATGTAGTCCTGCTCGACGGAGCCAGGGCGCCACTCCCACTTCACACCCGGGAAGTTCACGTTGCCGCTGGCGTCCATGATCGGCGTGTTGTCGAGGTAGATGTCGCGATCAGTCGGCGTGCCGTCGAACTCACCTTCACCCAGGGCCAGCAGGATTTTGGCGATGTTCGTCGACTGCAGGCTGTCAGGAGCCTCGACGGGTGTCTTCGGTTTGCTCCCGCCACCCTTGCCGCCGGTGATGTCCAGATGATCTGTCGGGCCCATGCTTTCCTCCGGGCAACAAAAAACCGCCCGGAGGCGGTTTGTACGCTGAATCGGCGCTAGGCCTTGTCCTGTGCCTCGATGGAGGCCGAAATGATCGCCCCGCCCCACCGGCGCTCGCCGATGCAGATCGGGACTGGGTTGCCGCTTGCGGTGGTGTTCTTAGCGCTGCCGAAGGCGTAGGACGCCAAGTTTTCGGGTGCAGCGCTTTGGGACAGGCCCTTGGCTTGGGGGCTGAGCATCTGGATGACGCCACCAATCATCATGGCCGCGCCAGCCTGATAGAGGAACGGAGATGCACCGGCGAAAGGCGTGAAGGACAGCACAAATGCAGTCGCGATCAAGACTGCCCCGATGACTGTCTGAAGAGTCCCTCCGCGCTTGCGTCCTTCCGCAATAGGGACTATCCGTACTTCCCGCACACCACCTCGGTCGAACTCGCTCTCCCCAACGTTCTGGCCATTACGGAAAATGGCGAACCTCATCCCCAGGCGATCTAGCCGTTTTATTTCTTCATCAAAGCTAGGCAGCGTAGCGCTGAGAGCTCTACATGCATCTCTGAAGCTTCTTACGTCCAGAAGCCGGCGATGCACTCTGCCGAATCGCCTGGCGAGAGGACCAGACAGTTTGATTATTGTCATTGGCTCATTATGAGCGGGTATTGCAGCCATGCTTTTCTCCAGGTAATAAAAAACCGCCCGAAGGCGGTTCATGTTTCAGGACTAGATCATATGCAGCTGCGTGCAACGCTTACCCAGTTGGACCAGGTGCTATTCCTGATGTACACACGCACCTTGGCGCCTCCGGCGGCCTCCTCGACAAGAGCCATTACCGGCGTGCCGACCATATCGATATCCAAACGAATGCGGTACCCACTTTCAATTTCAGTCGATGCGACTCGGGCATTGAGATCCTGCCACTTAGGGGTCAGGCACTTCGAATAGTCACGTGCCGATTTTTGCGTGAGCGAATCAAGGACAGGGCCCTTCTCCTCAAGGTCCGCCGGTGACACGCACCCCGCCAACAACGCCAGCCCTATCGCACCGATCAGAATTCGCATGTAATCCCTCCTTTTTGATGCGGGCAATCTACCACCATCAACGGGAGGCGCCAAAACCCGGGCTATCGCATCCCAAAGGAATATCGGATGGCTATCACCGAAATCGGGTGCATGGCCCTTGCTCGCCGCAAGTTCTTCGACCTGCTTGTAGTGAACATGTGTTCGTCGGACGCTTATCAAGTACCCGCTATGGGGTAGTGTTCAATACGGCACTCATGGGGATGGCCATCGCCTTTACACGTCCCATCCAGATATCGGTAGTTGATGTGCATCAACTGGCCTTTTATGGGCCACTGCCTGCGTGGGAGCGTGCTTTGGTAATCAGCAGTTTCCGGTACGAATGTGATAGTCGCCCCCTTTTCCGGGCATTCTGCCGTGGTCGATGCCTGGCTTACCTTCACGACCTGGGCCTGTAGCTTTGGATAGGGAAGCTTCAACACATCAGTGATCTGTAGCTCCATACGGCAAATTTGCCACGTCGATGCTTGTAATGGCTGGCACATTACGAAGAAGGGAATGGCAAATAGGGCGTAGCGAGTTGCACGGTAGTCCATTATTGGCCCTGCCTTGAATATTGAGATTCGAGGCATTATCAGTCGTGGACTCACCGAATCATAGGGCGATCCTGTCTCGCGCGCATTCAGCCAATTCGATGCGCGCCCAAGCCATGCAAGGTGACTTCAGCGAACGCTTAGGGTTGATACTCCCTTGTGGCATGCTGCATCTCACTCTCTCCTGCGGCCAAGCCGCTTCATTTTGCGTCCTGATGACGCAACACAAGGCGCATCCGTTCGAGCCAAGGCCCGCCGAACACGATGATTTCCGATGGCCGCCCCAGCAAGTGGTGCAGCATGAACGGCCCTGGCCCGAAAACCTGAGCCGCTTCCTCGGGCAGCCGCGCGTCACCACCCAGGTAGATGCCGGCGTGGTTCGGATGAGCCGTGCGACCCACGGCCATGACGATCATGTCGCCGCGTTGCGGCTGGCTGACCCGGTAGAAGCCGGCTGCCTCATAAGCCTGCTCATAGAGACTCGGTCCGTCCGCCTGCTCCCACCAGCCCTCTTCACGACTATAGACCGGGAAATCCAGGCCCCACTGCCGTTTGTACCAGTCCGCGCAGACCTGCCAGCAGTCCCAGGCTCCGTGCACGAACGGCCGGCCGAGCAACGGTGCGTGACCGGTTGGCGTGACGGTGCGCAGGTCACCCTCCGGCCAGGATAGGATGTGCCAGGGCAACCCAGTGGCCTCGCACATGGCCAGGTCACGGGGTGAAGGCCTGCTGGTGGCATCTGGATGCGAGTGCACAATGCCGATCACTTCACCCTGATCTTCGGCTGCAGCGTACTGCTCCGGCGAGATGCGGAACTCCTCTGCAGGATCCGCAGCGGTGTTGTCACACGGGAAGTACCGCTGAGCGCGCCCCACAGCGATGAGCAGCCCGCAGCACTCCCGAGGGTATTCAGCCGCTGCGTGCGCTTGCACGGCGGCCAGGATGTGTTTGCGCATGGTCAGCTCCGTGCGATGAGGGAAACGGCCGGGAAGCCGCCAAAGGGCAGTTGGTTGCCCTGGCCAAACCGGACGGTGCAGCCTGAGTCGAGGCAACCGTTGCACTGGTCTTTGGCCGGGTCATCCGTGGGCTTGCCGTCCAAGTCGTAGTAGGGGCCGGTGTATCCACAGTTCGGGCCACGGTAGCCGGCAGTCATTGCCCAGTGGCATAGCTGGGTCATCTGCCGGCCGATCGTCTCCCCGCCCACGTCGCCAGGGCTGGCCAGCTCCCAAGAAACCGTGGTGCCGTTCTCGGACACCTTCTGGTCGATGTACCAGACCTCGATGGCTTCCTCGGTCGGGTCGGCCTCAGTGTTGCCTGCCGGAAAGTTCACCGCATCCAGGTAACGCGCCATCGTGTGGCGCATGGTCAGCTTGAACTCGATGAGGTTGTCGAAGGCCAGGCACAAGGCTGTGATCCGGCCATTCACGTTGCCCACGGTCAGCGTGGGGCGCACGGCGGTGCCGTCCGAGTTCGCTTCGATGCCCTCGATCTGCACCGGCCAGGCGCCGTACTCATTGCCCTGCCACCAGATCGACTTCGCCGGCAGCTGGTCGGCGCTCGCGCCAGCCGCTGCCAGTTCTTGAGGTGTGTGCGGTATCGCGTGCCCGTGGAATCGCAGCGTGTCCGCTCCAAAATCGGAGCCATCCAATTCGAACAGAAGGATTTCCGCGCCCGGCTCCAGCTTCTGTAGCTGAGTGATCAAGCTCATGGATGAAATGCTCTTTCAAAGGAGGCTGTCAGCACCGCCACGCCGCCCGGCTTGCGTTGCTGCCTGAACGTCTCGCACCGGTACAAGCCGAGCACGCCCTCTGGGTTCGTCCACAAGAACGACTTTGCCCCCCGGTGCCGCCGGATGAACGCCAGGATGGGGGCGACCTCGTCAGCCAGGCCGCCGAACGACAGCGACCAGCTGTCAGACTCGGCATTCAGGCCATCAGTGGACACTTGGGCGTAGTTGTCCCCGAACTGTGATTTCCGGGTGCGCAAGGTGCTGTCACCGCTGGCCTCGTCATCTGGCGCCCAGGTGAATGTTTCGATCGCCATCAGCGTCTCCCGTTACTGTTTCGATAGCTCACTCCCCCGGCCCGCCAGGAAGCGGCAATAGCCCGCTCTGCCACCCCCTGCATCTGTTGTTGCAGATTCTGCTGGAGAGCGGCGCTGTCCAGCTCCATGCCGTCAGCGCTCCGGTCCTCAACGTTCACCGAAACCGGCACGTTGAGCTGAACCACCGTGGCCCCGCTGCCATTGCCGCCAACGACCTGAACCCCAAGTGATCCGTCCGAGCCTCTGGCCAGAGGCATGATTGCCTCGGGCCCAGCCTCGCCGGCTACACCCAGGCCGCCATTCGCAATTCCAAAGGCAGTCGGTCTGCTCAACACGCTGTTGGTGAAAGCTCCGCCCTTGGCGAACATCTGCACGCCGTCAGACCATGCACCACCCAGCGCCTGAGGAAAGTACTTGGCGCCATAGCCAGCTTGCGAAGCACCGAGATTCGACGATATGGCGCCAGCAGAACCAGGCGTCATGCCGTTGCCGGAGCCGCCGCCTAAGTAATTGCCAACCGCGGAGACGCCCAGGCCAACCAGCCCACTCAGCAGTGAGCTGGCGGCCTGCTGGCTGGCGATCCTGGCCATGTCGTTGATGACGCTCGATGCGAAATCCCTGAAGCTGGCTTTGCCTTTGATAGCGAAGTCGGCCAGGCTGTCGCGTGCCTTGTTGAAACCCGTCGTGAGCATGTCGTCAGTGGCGCCAGCCACGTTCGCCGCATCTGCCTGGATGTTGGCCCAAGCTCGTTTGACGCCGTTGCGGTAGTCCCGCTGGGCTTGCAGCCTCGCCTCAAACCCGTCGACCTCCATCTGCAGCTCGCGGGCCTGATAGTCAGCCAGATCAGCCAGCCGTTGCTGGTAGGCGTCCTGGCTGAGCCGCCGCGAGACATCCTCCTGCTGTTCCTCCAGCTGCCGGCGCGCTTCGGCATACTTCTGACGCACGGCATTCAGCCGATCGGCTTCCTCGCGCTGATCGTCGCCCATCCCAACCCCGGCAACGTCCGCATTGATGGCGTCCTGGCGGGTCTGCAGCACCACCTCCATGGCCTTGCGGTAGGCCTCGGCGCTGTTGCGCCGGATCTCCGCAAGCTTCTTTTCCTCCTCCGCCCGCTTCTGGATGGTGGTATCGGCGTACGCCGTGTTCAGGTTCTTGATGCCGAGCTCCATCTCGGCGGCGGTGATCTTGCCGACGGCCTGGGCCTTGCGCAGGCCCTGAACTCCCTCGGCCAGGTCGGCGAGCCGCTTCTTCTCCGGCAGCGCCAGATCAATGATTGCGTCGAGGGCCTTGATCTCATCATTCAGAGCCTTGGTGCGGCCCTTGCTGCCCTCGGTGGCATCCTTGTTGGCTTTCTTCTGCGACTCGATCGCACTGGCCGCCGAAAGAATCGCTTGGCGATCGGTTTCGGTGAGGTCGGCGTTTTCCGCGATGTATCGGTTGGCGGCCTTGGTGGCGTCGCCATTGTCCTGCAGGCCCGCAAGCTGCTTCTGTAGCGTTTCGAGGTACGTCTGCCCGGCGGTGCTCATGCCGGCCTTCGCGGCGTTGTTCGCCTGGGTGGCCGAGGTGTTTTCCTCGGTTACGCCGGTGAGCACCCTTAGTGTTTCGGCGATCAAGCCCGAACGCTGGTCGGCGTCGCTGACCGCGCCGGCCTGGGTTATCCACTGCTGCACCGTGCCGGCAGGCAATTGAAGGCGGTTACCGACCTCTTGCAAGATCGGCGAAAGCCCCTCGCCTGCCAATCGCGCTTCATTGAGGCGGTCGACCAGGGCCTGGTACTCAGCCAGCTGCCGGTTGTACTGGCCACCGGAGTCGCGCGCAGGCGCAGTCACCACAGCAGAACGGATGGACTGCGCCAGGCCGCCATAGGCGTCCTTGACCTTGTCGGTCGCAGTGACCTGCTCCTGCTGCCACTTGACCAGCGATGCTTCGCGCTGGTCCTTGTTGAGCTTTGAGAATTCCTCCCGCAGCTGGGCAACCGGCTTGTGCAGGTCTTCCAGGCTCACGCCCGCCTGATCGGCGTTGTTGCTCAGCAGCAGAAAGCTGGCAGCCGCCGTGCCGGCCAACAGGGCAAGCCCCATAGGCCCACCCAGGAAGCTGAGGAGCCCTGCACTGACGGTGCGAAGACCAGCCTGTGCAGTTGCTACCGCAGCAGTAGCAGCTGCTTCGCGCTGCCGCGCCTGGGCCAGCTGGATGGACATCTGCGTCTGTACCGCAGTGCCGCGCGCCGCAGCAGCCTCGCGGGCGGCAAGAATGGTTGCGGTCTCGGCCTTGCGCTGATCGGCGAGAGCCGCCTGCACCACGGCCTCAGCCTGGGCGATACGAGCCGCCCTGTCGGCCAGCGCAGCCTTCACGGCCAGCCCAGACTTCGCCACATAGTTGGTCAGAGCTGCAACGCCCACGCCGCCCATGGCCACCGCCACCAGGTCGACGTTGTCGGCCAAGGCAATCAGCACGCTCGACAGGCCCGCGACAGCGCCGGTCTGCTCCTCCATGCCGCCCAAGAAAGACTGAACGGCGTTGCCGATGTTTACCAGAGCGTCCTGCACACTGGTGGACATGTCGGCCGCAGCCTTGCGATTGGCCTCCACGGTACGCAGGAGACCGGTGTTGATCGTTTCCAGCGACAGCTTGCCTTCCACGCCAAGCTTGCGGATCTCCTCTGCGCTCTTGCCGGTAGCCGAAGCGATCGCTCCAACGATCGTTGGCATCGCTTCCTGAATCGAAACCCAGCCATCGGCCTCAACTTTGCCGGTCTGCAAAGCCTTGGAGTAAGCGCCAAGGGCAGACCCGGCTTTGTCAGCGGACGCGGCGTTCGTTACCAGCAGGAAGCTGAAGCTGTCGGTGATGTCGAGGGTCTGCTGGGTGTCATAGCCCAAGCTGCGCATCGCATCGGCGGTACGGATGTAAAGCTCTTGCGCCTCGGCCAAGGGGCGGTAGGTTTCCTGGGCCGTACGCAGCAGGTGCTCCTGCACCGCCTGATATTCGCCAGCACTGCCGGCGGCGGCCTTCATACGGTCGGACATCTGCCCGTAGGCGTCGACTTGCTTGATGATTCCACCGATTACACCCGCACCGGCCACGGCCGCAAAGGCGCCACGGATCAACACGCCGGCCTGCTGGGCCGCGCCGCCCGCGCTGTCGAACGCGGAGTCAACCTGCGCCAGATTGCGGTCGATCGACTGCGAGGTGCGCGCCACCACCTCGTCGGCGCTGGCCAGCTCGCGGCGCAGCTGCGCCGTGGTGGCCTCGATCTGGACCAGCATTCCCTGGACTTGTTGGTCGGACATGCATATCTCCAAGCACAAAAAAACCGCCCGGAGGCGGCACGCTATCTACTGTTTGGGCCGCCCTCGCAGGAAGCTTTTCAACTTGTCTGCAACGCCTTGGCGGGTCGGCGGCTTTGCGCTGGCAGCCTGGCCCTGCGCCTGGCCACGCTCTGTCCAGTCGAGCCTGGCATCGAGGGCGAGCATGATCTGTGGGATCGGGGTGTGCCACGCGGTGTCGGGCGGCCAGCCGAGCCAGCCGGTAGCCACGCCGAACAGGTAATCGACGTAGCTCCCGTTCTTCACTGCGCTGTGCTGACCGCCTCGTCCTTTCCCCGGGCGGCCACGCTCGGCGGCACCGGGTTGAGCAGCACGGTAATGAAGTCAGTCAGCTGCCCCGACACCTTGGCTACTCCCGTGCGGAACACATCACCAGCGATGACCGCGTGCTCGTCCGGTTTGAGATGGGCGCCGGCGATGATGATGTCCGCGCAAGCGGCAATGCTCATCAGCCTCATGGACTCCAGCGCCGCACGCAGCCCGCCGAAGCGGGACTCGATGAGCAACGCCGCATCCAGGGTGGGCTTGAGGGTGTAAGTGCGGCCACCGACCACCAAGGTGGCGGTGCCGTACAAGGCTTCGCTCATTGGAATTCTCACAGTCAAGGACGGGGCTCAGCCCCGCCGATCATGGGACAGCCGGTCCGGCCGGGATTTCGATGATGTCGGTGTTAATCGCGAACGTCATGTTGCGGCGTACCACGTTGTCAGCCGAGCCCGCGGCCACGGTGTTGTTCATTACCTTCACTCCGAAGTAGAAGGTAGTAGGCAGGATGGCGGGGGTAGCAGTCGGGTCGCCGTCGTTGAGCGTGATCTTGACGTTGTAGTTGCCCTTGGTGCGGTCCTTGTGTGCAACCGCAACCGCCTTCTGACCTGCGTCGCCGGCGTCCAGGCCAACCGCCAGGGTCATGTTGCCGGCGTCGGCGGTACCTTTGTACTTGCGCACTCGTCCGTCGCTCAGCGCGGTGAAGTTTACGGCGCTGAAGGTGTCGCCGAACTCGCCCAGGTCTTCGATCTCGCCGACCTGGACATAGGTGTCAGCCTCGTACTCGGCAAGGGTGGCCGGGGCGGTCTTGCCACCAAAGGCGAGGCGGCAGCCGGCGGCTGTGTTGAGGTTGTCATCGGCCATGGGGGATCCTCCAAATGGCATTGGATAAAGCCGCGGCGCGGCCGGTAGGTGATTCAATGGGTGGTAATCACGCGAACGGTGATCGAGCCCTGGTATGTGATGCCGTCAGCGTCCCGCTGGGCGTCGGCCTGCTCGACCCGCACAGAGACTGCGCGGCCCACCTCCAGCGGCAGTCGGCGCTCGTCTAGGGCGGCGATAACCTCGCCGTTGATGCGCTTCACCTCGGCCTGGCCCACGGCATCGGACCAGACCGACAGGTACAGCAGGCGTGTTTCGCGTTTGCGACCTGAGATCGGGCTACTGTTGACCGAGACCTCCCGGTCGATCGACACGTACGGCATAGCCGCATTCAGCGGCGCACCATCGTAGATCGGGCAACTGACCTCAGCCTGAAGCCTGGCGAAGATGGCCTCCTGCAGGGCCAGCGATGGATCAGCCACTCCCCACCCCCTGGCTCGCCTTGCGCAGCGTGCGCCGGACAGCTTCCTCAAGGTCGGCCATCACGTACTCGCGGTTTACGTCCAGCGACGGCCGCAGCCACGGGTGAGCCGGCCTAGCAGGTATGTCCGGGTACTTACCAAAGAAGTGCTGCCCATCCGACTTGTTCTTGGTGTCGCGCTGACGAAACGCGTTGCGGCGCCCTTTCAGCTTCGACTTGTCGCGGTTGTTGGTGTGCACACCGCCCACCGCGTTGCGGTCGGCTCGCTGGTACATGCTGCCGGAATAGCCCTTGGTGCCGTACTCGAGGAACCGCAGGTAGAAGAATCGGCGGTTGTCCCGCTTGCCCCTGATACCGACCTGGGCATCGAGACCGCTTGGGTTGACGTAGACCTGCAGGGCCGCCGACGCAGCGCCAGTGTCCTTCGGAATCAACTGCTGCTGAGTGGCCAGCACACGCGCCGCCGCCTTGGCCATCGCCGGCTGCAGTTCGTTGTCCATCGTCTTGTGTATGTTGCGCAGCGTCCGGCGCAGCCGGATATCGCCACGGATACTGGACCGGCGCGCCATGGCCTACTCCTTGGCCTGGGCGGCCTTCGCTGGTTTTTCGGCCTTCTCGATGATTTCAACGGCGTAGCCGCGAGCGATCATGCCCTTGCCGTACGCATCCTCAACTTCGAAAATTTCGCCCTTCTCGCGCTCGCCAGAAGCGCCGGTCAGCGGTCCCAGTGCTTGAATTTTCATAGTTTCACCTCATGGATTCGGTACAGATGAGCAAAGTAGCCTCATCAGGGAATTCTCGTTGTCCGGTAAAACCGCCTCGACCTGGTAGGTGACCCCACGTCGCGTCAGGCGCGTTCCGGCAGCAATGTCTGGGCGCGGTCTGCCGATGATCTCGGCCGTGACGACAGCATTCAGCTTTTCAGCTACGGCTGTTATCCGACCAGTAGGGGTCCGCACCTCGCCCCACATGTCAGGTCGAGCAGCAGGAAGCCAGGTCACTACAGCCCCCCCGGACTTATTCCTCTCTTCATGTCGGAAGGTCACTTTGAATAGGTGACGCAGCGGCCCGGCTCTCATACGCCCCACCCGATACGGTGTGGAGTCAGGAGAGCAAGCGATCCCTTTGGAAGCTCGGTGGCAATGGTCCCGATCACAACGTCCTCACGGTTTGCGTAAAGGTGCCCAAGGATCAGCAAGCAGGCCGCGTTGATTTGCTTGTTGCTGACCATGGGGAATTCGCCGGCATCCCCAGCGGCGACAGCCTCATCCAGAGCTTGTTGATCGGCGTAAAAGCGACGATTCAGATAGTCCATCGCCTGCCCTTCGGCTGCCTCGATAAGGAGCTCCAGGTACTCGTCAGCATCGTCCGGGTCTCGAAGGTGATGACGGGCGATGGCCAAGCTGATGACCGGCATACTGTCACTCCTTCAGCGGCTCGAACGATGCCAGCTTCCGCTGCACCAGTTCTTCAGCATGCCGACGAGGTACCGAATAAGCCTGACCGCCACGACGCCGGAGCTCACCTTCATCCATGTAGGAGCGCAGCGGATAAACCTGAACAGTGACAGGGTTGCGATTGGCCGCAGGATGGACCTTGCCCACTGACTGACCGGAATCATTAACGCCATCGCTTGCTGCTGGGACAGCTTGATCGGCAGCTTCAGAGTTGTCGGTGCCTGGAACTGACGCGCTGGGTTCAGGCTCTGGGATGATGGCAGACTCACCAACCTCTGGGCCTGAGCCTTCCTGCCCCGTCACCGGCTCCTGGCTCTCTACCTGAACCAGGCCTGGATCAATCGCCGGAGCACCGCCCTCGTCGTCGGTCAGCAGTGCCGGGGTTTCAGTCGGGGTGGACAAGCTGCCAACTTCAGGCTGAAGACCGTTGCCCTCAGCGGACGAAGCGGCGTCATTCACCTCAGCAGTAGGTGTTGGTGTTCCCTGTTTACGTGCCATAGAAGTACTCCAATCGGGCGTCATTCCTGACGCCCCTAGCCAAATGAATCAGGGAGTGATCAGCGGACCGGTGACGAATGCCTCATCGCGGTAGATGGCAAAGGCAAGGCGTTCTTCAGCACGGATCGTTGCCATATTCTTCTCGAAGTCATCACTGTTCTCGGTCGAGATCAGCACTTCGATTTCCATGCGGTCGAAGATTTGGGCGCCAAGCTTGAACGCACCGACGAGGAAGTCGTTCTGTGTCATGGCCTGGGTAGAAACCACAGGGCGATTCCAGAGCTTCGCGTTGGTGCCTTCCTGAGGCTGCCCGATGATGTAACGGCCCTCCCCATCCTTGGTCAGTTCAATGGCAGCCCAGTCAATCGGATTGAGCACGATGCCGTCGGATGGAAACTCCGCCAGTTCGGCCTGCAGCAGCGCCAGGCGCAGACGGTCAATGCGCTGCTCGCCCACTACAGCTACGCCAGCCGGGGCGGCGTACAGTTGAGCAACGGTCATGAGGCCCTGCAGGTTCACACCGGTGCCGTTGCCGTAAAGCAACTGAGCCTCTTCAGCCATGTTGAGGCCGTAGCGTGCACGACCGTCGATGTAGCTCTGCAGGGCCTTGGCATCGTCCAGCATCTGACGGCTGGCTTTGAACAAATGGGCGATGGTCCGCACGTTCGCAGTGGTCAGGCCGAAGGTCAGATCGGAGTACGGCTTGGCAGTGGTCTCCGCCACGGTGCGGGCGTTGTTGGTGAAGCCGGTCTCTCGGACGTATTCGATGGAGTTCGATTCGGTGGTACCCGGCGCGACCAGATCGCGAACGGTCAGTCGGCGTTGAGCCGGAGCGACGACCCCCGGCAGGCGCTGAGTCTGCACCAGGTCACCGCCGGTTGCGGTGGTGATGGCCGCACGCGGCACGGAGACACGACGAGACCCGCGGAAGGACGAGTTCATGTCCTTCATTTCTTCGCTTTCGATCACGAGGGCGCCTACCGATTTCTGCGGTTCCTCCTGATGTTTGCGATCCCGGCTAGCGTTCACGAGCTTTTGCTCTGCCTCGCCCAGTCGCGCCTGAAGCTCGCCCTGCTTGGTCAGCAATTCATCAACCTTGGTACGGGTTTCGATATTCATTTCACCGGAAGCCTTGATTTGCTTCTCGGTCGCCTCGGCCTGGCTTTTGATCTGATCGCCAATGCCCTTGAGGCTGGCGTTGAGTTCCTTGACTTGGGCTTCAAAGTCCATGGTCACTTTCCTTTCAGAGAATTGAGGAGATTGGTTGCCGCGCTCAGAGAGGCGGAGAGGTCTGGCGCGACAGCGCTGGGCTTATCGGTCGAGGCAGCGTGACGCGTGCCTCCGCCAGCAGCGCGAGGCATGCTGGACTTGAAACTGGCAAACAGTTCGCGCCGCTCGGAGCGGGGCATACCGGCCTTGGCAAGGGCTATATCCATTGCCTTGAGCGCATTGTTCTGGGCGGCGTCATCGGTTTCGCGTTCGGTGACTTCGCTGGAAGACAACAGCCCAGTGGCCAGGCCAAGCTCCACGGCGCGCTTGCCACGGATATAGGTTTCGTCGTCCATCAGCTCGGCCATGTCCTCCGCCGACTGTCCACTCGTCTCGGCATAGAGGTCGGCCATCGCCGCATCGAACTCCTCCATGTCGTTGGCTATGTCGCGGAGGTAGTTGCGATTGCCTGCGAGCCAAGTCCAGCAGTTGTGGATCATGAGGAAGGCGCTGGTGGCCACCTCTCGTTTCTTCCCAGCGAGGAAAACAATCGAAGCAGCGCTGGCCGCCATGCCGAGCACCTTGGTGGTGACCTGATGACTGTGCTCTTGCAGGCGGTTGTAAATGGCAATGCCTTCGAACATGTCGCCGCCTGGCGAGTTGATGTAGACGGTCACATCTCGCTCACCGATAGCGCGCAGCGCAGCATCGATCCGTTTCAGCGTGACGCCCTCGCCGTACCAGTCCTCACCGATCACGCCATAAACCGTGATGGTGTCCGAGGTGTTCTCGACGGCCGCCTGAATCGAGGGATTCCATTTATCGAGCGCGCGCGGGCTCATCTCGCTGCGCAGGCCGCGAGACTGGATTTTGTGTTTCATGGATTGCTCCCGAGATTTACTGTTCCGGCTGTTGTAGCCAGTTCATCAGTGCGGCCCTTGCGGCCTGCCCATCGTTTTGCTTGCCCAACTGGTCCAGTGGCACCAAGTTGGACTGCACGGTCAGTACATCGCCACCCGGCATGCTCGGAAGGTTCTCCTTCCGCCGCCCCTCGTTTCGGGTCATGTAGCCGTTCTGCCCCATCGTGCTGAGATAGGACGCCCGGCCGGCGCTGTCCGCACGCAGGAACGCTTCAAGTGAGTACTCGGCGTAGAACTTGATCCGGTCAACCGCCGTCATGCACCACTTGTTCACGCACTGCTCGATCGGCGCCGTGTAGGACATGATGCAGTACGTGAGAAACGCGATCTGCTGCTGCTCAAGGCCGGTCCCCCAGTTACTGCCCTTGTCGGTCTTCATCACCATCCAGGGCGGAACGCCGAACCATCGGCAAATTTCCTCGATGCTGTGCCCTCTTGACTCCAGCAACTGCGCGTCGGCCGGGTTGATGCCGATCATCTCCGGCTTGACGCCCTGCTCGAGCACGGGGCTCTTGCCGGCATTCAAGGCTCCGGAGATCGTCTTTACATACTCACGAAACTCAACGCGCTGAGCCGGGTTCAGCGTCTTGTCCACCGAAAACGCGACCGTGGGCATCATGCCATTGCGGAAAGTGCTGTTAGCCGCGTCATCGGCGGACATCGCCGAACCGAAAACATCTGCACCGTAACGAATGGCCGAAAGGCCTACCCGGCCGTCCAGGGTAAACGCCGGGATGTGCAACATGTTCTGCCGCACAATCTCCCGGCGCGCCCCCTTCCTCGGCCTGAAGAAGTACCTCAGCCGGCCATCATCATCGAACTCAATGTCGACCCGGGACGGCATCAAGAAGTCCAGCGCAATGACGCGGCCTGCAGATCGATGGATCTCGCAATAGGCGTTCCCCCACAG
The DNA here is from genome assembly GCF_916618955.1 of Pseudomonas sp. Marseille-Q3773. NCBI lineage: Bacteria > Pseudomonadati > Pseudomonadota > Gammaproteobacteria > Pseudomonadales > Pseudomonadaceae > Pseudomonas > Pseudomonas sp. Marseille-Q3773. The sequence goes on along the minus strand of NZ_OU745390.1, from coordinate 1,054,901 downwards.
CAGCATCGAGGCAACCACTGCCTGCCAGAAATGGAAGGCAGCCATGTCCTCGTTGGGGCTGGTGTGTACCACGTCGTACAGCGGAAAGTCCCGGGCGCTCTCTCGGCTGCCATCGGGCATCCGCCGGTAGATGCTCAGGGGCAAGCCAGCCACCGAGGTAGAGATGATACGGACGCATGCCCACACCGTGGAAAGGCGCATCGCTTTGTCAACGCTGACCGACTTTCCGCTATTGGACTGAGCCCCGAGAAAAGAGCCCCAGAAGCCGCCATCCGATAGCTTGATGCTCTTGCCCAACCATTCGCTCATGCTTGCGGAGGGCTTGGCGGCCGCAGCCCCCAATGCCTGGGATAGGGTTTTAATCAATGGTCAGTCCTCGGCGAAGGAAACCGGCGATGCAGAAGAAACTCAGCGCGCCCGCGAGCAAAGCCCAACCAGTGCCGGCCAGCACCCAGACGCCAGCACATGCCAGACAAAAGGCCACCAATGCGCAGGCGATGAAAATGTGAAGTGCGTTCATGCGATCAGTGGGTCCCGAATGCCAGCCATGAAGTTATCCATTCCTCCGCGCCCCTCAGGATTGAGGCTGATCAGAGAAACGGCGTTGAATGTAGCCATCAGCGGGTCGATCTTCGCTGTGCCTGATGCTTGCTTAGTGATCAAGAAGGCGTTGGCTGACGGCACCCCTTTGGCGTTTCCGCATGACCAAGCCATGAGCGGCTGGCCGCAATGCAAAAGCGTGCCCTCAGCGAGCTTGCGCTCGGTCGTCTTGATCGCACCGGTGAGTTTCCAGCCCTGGGAGATGCCAACGATCTTGTCTTCTTCAACACCAGCGTCGGCAAGGGCGTCTAGAACTGAGCCGATCCCTGCCGGGTCGAGCCCGACCTTGTCCAGCAGACCCGACTCGTTGATGCGGGCGACGATTGCGGCGAACTGCTCCACATCCTCACCAATGCGCTTGACGATGGTCAGGTCGCCCACTGCCTCAAGGTCCTTTAGCCGAGGGGCTTCAGACTTGCGGCGCTCAAGGACCGAGGGGTGGGCCCAGGCGTGAGCCCAGTGGAACCACCTGCGGGTGCTGGCTTCCCGGCCGATCACGGCAAGGCCAAGCAAGTCGTCGAGCCCTCCTCCGTCGCCACCAACATCGATGACTTCACATCGCTCCAGGATCTCATCCAAGTTGAGCCAAGTGGCCGCCTGCGGCTCCCAGAATTCGGCACCTACCCATGCGTCAGACATGAGAGCCAGGCCGATCTCAATATTGAGGTGCTTGGCCAGGAAGCCTCGCAGCTCGGCCTCTCCGTCGATCTCCGCCTGCATGAACAATCGTTCAAGCGTCGGGCGGTCGACCGAGAACCCCATGTTGGGATTCACCAGGTGGAAGTTTTCCGGCTTGCGAGCATCACCGCTGTCGATCATCTCCTTAGAGAATTCGTAGATAACCGGCAGGAAGCGATTGTCGTTGATCCGGCCATCACGCACGCCGCGCGCATAGTTCAGCTTCGACCGGAACACACCTGCAGGCGGTTCGTTCGACTGCGTGGTCAGCCAAATGACGAAGCCTTCGGGCCTGGACAGCAGGCCACCTGTGGCCTCCCGGATCATGTCTGCCGCTTTTGGGTTCTTGCCAAACAGCCAGGCCTCATCAATCAGCACTCCAACGGCCTTCTTACCGCCAACCACATCGCTGTCAGCGGCAACCACCTTCAGCGTGGCGCCGGTCTCCCGATGGGTGATCAGGCGAAGGTGGGGCTGAACATGAAGCAGGTCCTTCAGCTCCTCGTCGTTGTTGACCATGTCCTTGGCCGGCACGAAGGCGTTGTCGGCAATCTCTTTGGTAGGCGCGAGGATGATGAACTCGGCCGACATGCGCCAATTACGCACTAGGGCCGTCAGCATGATCGCGGCAGCGATGGTCGACTTGCTGTTCTTTTTCGGGATGTCAAGAAACGGTTAACCCCCAGATGCTTTGGGCGTTGTGCGGGTCCCCTTGTGGTAGGTACCCCCGCAGATACCCCCTTTTTCGTTGAATTGAATAGTGGCCGTAGGCTACCCTGCCTAGGTTGGCCAAAGGCTGAACGCAGCACGAGTCGTGCAGCTGTTCCAAGCATGAAAACAGTGTTTTCGCTTGGTGATGTAGTGGGCGAATTTAAAAGTTAAGGCACGGACAAGCATTGAACTTGAGCTCAACAAATGATAATCAGCCTTCTAATACGTAATTTCAAAATATACCAAGCCACCAATTATATTGCGCTGGGAAATGGAAAACGATTCAGTGCCTTAGTAGGCGAGAATGGCGCTGGGAAAAGTTCGGTACTTGAAGCCCTTAATAGTTTCTTCAACAACACTGACTGGAACCCGCACCACTCGATTAACAAGGGATATTCAGAACGAGAACCTTTCATCTGCCCCATTTTCTTAATAGACAAGAAGCGCATCCAAAAGCTAGACGAACTTCAATGGTTTCTAGATAAGACTAGCGAAATAGCTTGGGAAGCAGTATCCAGTGACTTCAACGCTGCCAACAAGCCGCATGCTGAGCTTTTCTGCGATCACAGAGCAACCATTCAAAAAGAGGGGTTTTCTAAAGAGACCCACTACTTGATTCCATTTGGCTTAAAAAAAACTTCGAAGACAGCCATACCAACACCGTCATTCTCGATATTTGAAAGCTTGCCAGCCTTCAACTCATTAATAACCAATTATTCAAAATCCAGCAGTGCCATCGAACTGCTACACCAGCGCCTACTAAGCTATTACAAGTATATATATCTCCCTGCTGACATTGACTTCAAAGAATATACCAAAATTGAAGGGCAAACTATACAGGCCCTACTGGGACAAAAACTCGAAACTATTGTACGTGACTTCATTAAAAAAGACGCGATAACCGAAATCAATGGCAAACTAAACGCATTTCTGGATCAGATTTCGATCAAGCTTGGAGAGTACGTTTACAAAAAACCAGCACAAAAGCAAAACTTAGTAAACCAATCACATCTAACACAGAAAGTGATTGAAGCATATTTTGAATCGAAAGTGCTTAATAAGCAGACTGGTAGGGAAACAACTCCAGTGGGGGATTTGAGCTCCGGAGAAAAACGTCAAGCGCTGATCGATGTAGCTAAAGCTTTCTTGACAAGCACTCCCCCACCAGAGCACCAAGACATAATTCTGGCCATCGACGAGCCAGAGTTATCGCTTCACGTATCGTCTTGTTTTGCTCAATTTGAAAAACTAAAAGATATAAGCAATTCCGGTGTTCAATGCATCATCACCACTCATTGGTACGGCTTCATGCCGATCATCTCGGATGGGGTAGCTATATACTGCCCCAAAACTGAACACTCGCCGCAATTAGTTGACCTTCGGTGCTTTAGAGAAGACATAAAGAAGCTACGCATCGATACAAAAGGTGAGCTCCCAATCGAGTTGGAACTCAAGGGCTTCAACGATCTAGTGCAGTCAATCATTGCGTCAATCACGGGATCTCGATATAGGTGGGTCATCTGCGAAGGCTCATCGGACAAAATATACCTTGACCACTATTTATCAAAAGATATCTATGTAGTCCCGGTGGGCGGCTCTGCGACGGTCAAGAAAATCTTCAATTACTTAGGCCTAGCTCTAGAAGATACGAGAACTGATGTCAAAGGCAGGGTATTTTTCCTGCTCGATACGGACAAAAAATTCGAGTCGTTTGCTGGCAAAGATTCGATTGAAGGAATACAAATCCGCAGGATAAAAAACAACGAAAGCACCTGCAAAACTGACCTTCTCAAAACAAGCGACAACGATGTGTTTCCAGCCACTGTCATTGAGGACACATTAAACCCTGTCACCTTTATCAAAGCCCTCGTTAGCTTTAGCGATGACGCGAAATACGGCGCGGCGGTTAAATCAATTAGGCTCCCGTTGGCTCCAGCGGATGAGGATTGGCCGTCCGGCTTGGCCCTGAACCTTGCATTTACAGACCGACGCCAGTTGGAGCAGATTTTCGAAATGGAGGGTTTCAAAGTTAAGTTTGCTCTGCGGTACTGCCAATTGAGTGATTCGACGGACAGACCAGACTGGATAAATCATATTGCCGAGTACTTGAAACCGCCTGAAGCCAGGCGCCGCTCTACAAAGGTGCCAAAGCAAAAGGGTTAGCCAATTAGCTTTTCGCCACTTGATAGAAATCAAGAGCATCTGAAAACAGAGATGCCTTGATAAAAACTTAGAACTAGCACAACCTAACTAACAAACAAGGAACCTGGTATGCACGTCGTTATTTCGTGGGATATCCATGCAAAGGAAAACTGGAACTTAATTAACGAAAAACTTAGCGCTTGCATGTCCACCTATTCCTGGGTAAAACCGCTGAACACTCTATATGTGGTCCAAGTTTCATCCTTGGAGGATAGAGATCAGTTAGTTGCGCGATTAACGCAGGTAGCAAAACAGCAGCCAGATAAAGTTGAGTTCTTATGCACGCCAGTCATGAGCGGAGGAGCCTATAACGGTTGGTTACCGGGCAATATGTGGAACGAAATCAACAAGCGAGTCAACTAATATGATGATTCAGTCCAACCCAGGCAACACCGGTTCATCGTTTCATGTTGACCCAAGCACTTTAAAACCGTCTCCGCCGACCCAAAACCCTAATACATCAGACGCTTTCAACGTAATTGTTTCGATTCCGGACAATATTGAAATACGCATGGTGGACGCAAGTGCCTTGGGCGATTATGAAGTTTGGATTTTCATAGCCTCGCTGGTATCAAACTTTGTGATAGGCTTTTTTGTTGCATATGTGCAAGAAGCCAAAATTTCATCCCCAACGGCTCCATATATCGGGTGGACAACTTTTGGTTTCTTCGTACTTTTTGCGATTTCCGTAGCAATGGCAATTGCAAAACGAATGGCGATGAGAAAGAAAGGCAGAAAAATATCGTTGAAGACAAGCGGTGCATCCGAAGTCAGATAGCGAAATCTTCAAGAATAAGGACAAGAAAATGAAAACAACACAAACTTATCCGAGTTTCGAATCAGAAAGTTTTACGTGCTTGCACTGCGGGGTGGTAGCCCAGATGCACTGGGATTCGCTGTGTGTCTCTTCGTTTGGGGGACTTAAGCACACGCGCTGGTCCCTTTGTCGTTGCGAACACTGCGCGGGGGAAAGTATTTGGTGGAGAGCTACCGATAATAAATCCGGCATGCTGGCATACCCTAAATCTATTATAGCGCCCGCTGCTCATGAAGATCTTCCAGCTATTTGCATCCCTGAATTTGAGGAAGCCCGCTTGATTAGCGGAGCCTCGCACCGTGGTGCGGCAGCACTGCTTAGGTTGTGCCTACAAAAATTGCTCGGGGAGATCGGCGGTAAGGGAGAACATATTGATACTGACATCAAAGTGTTAGTACAAGGAGGTTTAGACCCTCACATCCAGCAGGCACTAGATGTGATTAGGGTAACCGGCAACAATGCCGTTCATCCATTGGAGATGAGTCCTGAGGACCTTGAAGACTACGTGCCGGTCCTGTTCGAGATGATCAACATGATCGTTGAGGAGCGCATCGCCCGGCCAAAGAAAATCGCAGCGCGCTTTGCTGGTTTGCCGGAAAAAGCAAGGCTGGCAATAGAAAAGCGCGATCGCCCGAAAGCGTGAAGCAAAGGCTAGGCCTTATCCTGCGCCACGATCGACGCAGAGATGATTGCACCTCCCCAGCGACGCTCACCGATGCAGATCGGTACCGGTAAACCACTTGCGGTAGTGTTCTTGGCGCTACCAAAGGCGTAGCTAGGCAGGTTCTCAGGTGCGCCGCTCTGTGACAGCCCCGCCGCCTGTGGACTCAGCATCTGAATAACGCCACCAGCGACCAATGCGATACCTGTCCCGTAGGTGGCGCCTCCGGTGAACGGTCCGGCAATGAGCAAAGCGATTCCAACGATCGTCTGCAGCAGGCCAGCACGCTTGCTGCCATGCACTACCGGCACAAACCACAGCTCTCTGGCTCCCCCTCGGGTCAGGTCACCGTCGCCAATGTTCTTGCCATTTTTGAATACCGCGAAGCGTAGGCCCCGGTCTTCTGCATTAGCCAGGTCACGGGCAAAGCCTGGATAATTAGCATCCAGCGCTTTAGCGGCCTCTTTCGCGTCACCGCGTTCCAATAGGAAGTGGTGATGCTTGCCGTACTTCTTGCCCAAGAAGCCGCCCAGGCGGATCTTGGTCTTCGGGGTGTAATCAATCACGCTTGCGGCCATCATACGGGCTCCTGCGGCATAGCCAGGTGCACGCCCAGGCGCCGGGCGAGCATTTCGCGGCACTGCAGTGCCTCCAGGCGAATGGAAGCCTCTCGGGCAGGGCAAGGGTTCCAATTGGGCGCATAGCTCGACATGGAAGCGCGAGGGCCGCGCATGGTGCCACGCAACAAATCAGCGGATATGCGTGCCTCCTCTTCGGTGAAAAACACGCCGTCGAGCTTCACCCTTTGGCCGGCCTGGACATGATCGACTTCCCACAGCAGATAGCTCGGGCCGCCTCTGTCCAGGGTGAAGGTGGTCACATCGCAGGCTCGGGCGAAACGCTCTTGAAAGGTGGATGGAACTGGTTGAGTGGTCATCAGCGGGAAGCCTCTGGGTGTTAACTCGTAGGTGTTAAAGCTTTAACTTTTTGGTGTTAAAGGTGTTAACCCTGTTAACGTCTGGCAGAGGGCGCAATCGGCCTGTATGCCTCTGTTTACATGGCCTCCAGCCCTATGCACGTTCGGCATGGTGTTAACGTCGGATTAACATTTTTTGCTAAAGGGGGAAAAAATCTGTGCGTGGGGTCGGAGGCGGTCTAGGTCAGCGAACCTTCCAGACTTTCGACCCGCCCCCCTCAGTAGGTCGGCGCGATGTACGGCGGCGCCGACCGGATCTGCTCCAGCGCTTCGGCTGCGCTCAGGCCGCTGGCCAACAGGCGATCGATCTCTTTGCTCAACCGCTCACGCTCTTCCATCTGGCGCAACAGGGCGCGGCTGTGGGCGATCTGGTTGAGGGCTCGTTGAACTGGCTTGGGTAGATGGGTATGGCTCATGGTCTTCTCCGGTGTGAATGAAAAGGCCCGCGAGTGCGGGCCAGTGCCGGATCACCCCACAAAGGAAAGAAGGGCTCCGACTGCTGCGGTTAGGAGGTCGTGGCACTCACAGCTAACCCACGCTCGTTGTTACGGTGTCGGCGTGCCGGCCAGCGTGACGAGTCGAGTAGCTGTGGGAGCGAACACAGCCAGGCCAGCGCGCAGCTCTGCCAGGATGGTGACCATGTTGCGGCGGAAGTTGTCGCCGTCGTGGCGGCTAGCCTCCACGGTCACTTCCTGGCGGTCCAGCAACGCGGCCACGCTGGTATCGAGGATCAATGCCTCGCCTTGCGGCATGCCGTTGGTAACGACTACAGGGGTGCCCCACAGGCTGGGCGGCGCTGGATCGCGTGGGGTGCCAATCACATACTGGCCGTCGCCATCCTCGGCGCGCTCACTCTCGATGGCGAACCAGTCACGCGGGTTCATCACGATTACGTTTGGGTTCCAGCCTTCGGCCTTGAGGTCAGTGAGGGCAGCACCGATACGATCAGCCGGCTTACCAGTGGTGATGCCAGCAGCGGTTGCTTGCTTCTTGAACCCGAGGATTTCACCTGCGCCGCCGTCGCCGTTGATGAGTTCGGCTTCCAACTTCTGGCGCACGCCCACGCTCATCAGCGTGTTGATCTGTCCTTCAAGCTGGTCATTGTCCTGCAGCACCTGGAGGCTCGCCGGAATCCAGGTGGCGATGGTGGCGATTTCCGCCCGCTCCATTTTGGTCGGCATCGACCCTTCGGCCTTCTCCTCACCTTCCTCTTTCTGGTAAGCCGCGCCGTTGATGTAGCCGTCTAAGCGAACGAACTCGTAGGTGGCGCTGGTGACTGGCACGATCGGCAGCACATCCAGCAAGCTCAGCCGCGGCTGCGGAATGCCACGGATGCCGGCGCCGTCACGCTGCGGGGTAGTCGGGTAGCTGGTCGAGCCGGTGACGCCTTTGTTGGGGTTGGTGATGGCTGCACGCACGCCCACTTTGCAATTGATCTGGCCGGTGGACTTCATACCGTTACGGAAGCCGGCGATGCCATCAGCGGCCACGACCTGGTCAGTCACGGCATTGGAGTCGGTGGAGTCGTCGTTGGCGCCTCGGCGGGCGCTGACATTCACCATCTTCTGCTCGATTTCCAGAAGGCGGGCGCTGAACTCGGTCTGCTTCTCCGTGACCTTTGCGCCGACATCCTTGATGGCCTGGTTCAGCTGGTTCATGTCTTCTTGATACGGGTCTGGCATAGGGTTCTCCGGGGTGTCGAATTGATGTCGTCTACCCTATGCGCGCACGCACACCCCGGTCAGCGGTTAACTTCGACGTCCTCAGTCGGTATCCGTCGCAAAGCGCACTATGTCGGCTATTTTGTAGAACCGCCGATTGCCACGGCGCACGAATGGCAGCGGTGAACGACCCTCGGCAGCCAAGCGGCGCAGGTAGCTGGGGGCATATCCCAGCAGATCTGCCGTGGCCGGTTCGGGTACCAGGCCCCCAATCAATGGCGTGATGCCGGCTTGGGCCAGCCGCTCGGTAACGTCCTGTTCAACGTCCACCATGATTTACATGCTCCTCTGTGATGCATCCGGGTTTTCGCTAGAGGCCCCGTGATCTGTGGCCTGTGTCGGATTTTGTGGGATTGCGTATCTCGGGTATGTCTCGCCTGTGAGTGCGCTCAACCCGAGCCCGTCTAAATGGTCGTGCCATCGCTCCAGCGCTTGGCGCTTGAGGGCTTCGGCGGTGGTGTGGATGTAGGTGGCGTCCATGTTGCGCAGGGCGTGGTTCACCAGCATCTCGCCCACCAGGTAATCCACGCCCAGGTCCATCCAGCAGGTGCGGGCGACCTTGCGCATGTCGTGGCTGGTCCACTGGCGGTCGCTCAGTTCGGCAAACACCTGGCTCGCTGCCGTGGCGCCCAGTGGCCCGCGCCGGCTAGCGGGGAACAGGTAGGCCCCTTGGTAGCCTTGGGCGGTCTGCTGGGCCTGGTAGCGGCTGAGTAGCGCGCAGGCTTGGCGGGTCAGCGGCAGGGTGTGGTTCTGCTTGGTCTTGGTGTCGTCGGCGGGGATGAACCACTGGCCGGCCTGCAGATCGACGTTGCGCCACAGCGCGCTGCGCGTTTCGCCCAGGCGGGTGCCGTGGCACAGCATCATCAGCGCCAGCAGGGCGTCACCGGGCCGCGCCTCGCTCCAGCCTTCCAGCTTGGCCAGCAGATCGGGCAAGTCTCGCTCCCGCAGCCGTGACGACTTCGGCTTGATCCGCCCCCCGACGAAATCCCCAAAGCGCAGCGAGCCCATGGGGTTCTGCTCGATCATCCCAAGCCGGTGTGCCTTGCGCATGGCCACCGCCAGCACGTTGAACACCAGGCGCACGAACGACAGGGCGTAGCGCTCCTGCAGTGGCCACATCAGGCGTTGATCCAGCGTGGCCTTGCTCACCTCGGCCAGCGGCAGGTCATGCAGCCGGGGCGTCAGGTGGCAGGTGATGGCCGACTTCGCACCGGCCTTACGCCTCTCCGATAAGTTGCGGTCGCGCAGCATGCGGTCCAGGTACCAGTCCAACAGCTCGCCGATATGGCACCAGGTGCTGGTCAGCGAGGTAGCTCCGGCGTCCACCGCTCGGCGCGCCAGGATGGCCGGCAGCGCGGTCAGCATGGCCTTGGTGGTCAGGCTGGGGAAATCGCCGGCCTTGCCCCACTTGCCCCTGACGACAACGTGCCAGGCGCCCCGGGTGCGGTCGACAGTGGAATAGCGGAATCGCAGTTCGGGGTAACGCGGGTCACGCAACTGGCGCACCGGCTGGCCGGCCTGCTTACGGATCTCGGCGTCACTGAGGGTGATGTGTTTGGTGGTCATGCTTGCTCCTCAATACGACGGTGTCGTTTCACCGAGCCAGGCCAGATGATCCGAATCAGACCAAATGAGCCGATTCGGATCAGGGCGCCACTGTGTAGAAAGCAACACACCGTGGCGTTTCCTACACAGTGGCGAACGTGGTCAGGCGATCCGGTACGGTGGGAAGATCCCGTGTTTTGCCAAAGCGGGAATTCCCGCCCACCTCGTCGAGCGCTCGCCGATTGTTCGTCTAGGTGTCCACTAAGCCTCGTCACGGTCCCACCTCCGCACCTGGCCAGCGCACTCGAACATCGGCCATGGCTTCGTCACGGGTGATTGGCTCGCTGATCATGGTGAATGGCCGGCACCTCGGCACCAGCACCGTCCAGTTGCAGCGACGCTCCAGGCCGTCATTCGCCGCCAGTTCCGCCAGCAGCGCCAGCCGGTGTGCTTTCACGTACCTGCGAATGTCGTCGGTCAGCTTTGACGCGGGTGAAATCCGCACCCGCATACCTTGCTTCTTGGCGGTAAATCCACGTTCCACTAGGTAGTCGAGCGCGGCCATTACAGTTCCTCCGCATCATCATCCAGTGATGGGAGTGACGTTCCGTTTGGCAGTGGCCCACTCAGGTATTTCGCCCAGTCGTGCCCTTTTTCTTCAGTCGTGCCCATGTCCAAGGGTGGGCACGACTGAGGGGCAGAAGGCACGACTGAGGGAAATGGGGCATAGGCGCCCTCGGCCTGAGGGAGGGACCAGGTGACAACGGTGTCCCCTCCAAAGCCAGATCGATCTGTAGTGATCGAGAGACGTTCGCGTGCTGTACGTATCTGCTTCTGGGTGTAGCCATTGCCTACCATCAGGCTCTTTGCTTCTTTGCCTGGCAAAGGGCCCTTGCTCAGAATCCTACGCAAAGCTTCAGCCGGATCATCCGAGTCATCCAGCCGCATACCATCATCTTGGCCTTCCACATCACCCAAGATTTCGCGGGCTGAACCCTGGATCAAATCGCCCCACTGAACACGGGTAGCTTCAATGCCTCCGTCAATCGTGTATGGCTCGATGGTGTAGCAAACGCCTCCCTCATCAGTCCCGATGTTGGACTTCGCCCGCGCCAAAACACGGGTGTCGGAGTCTTCCTGCTTAGCCGCCACCATTACTGTGCGTGCCAGTGCAGAAAACGCCTGCGACCCAATGACCCGGTCAGCAGGTGATGACCCGGCGCCACCTTTTGCGAAGTGGGATATACCCACTACGGCACATAGGTTCTGCTCGGCGAAATCAACAACACCCTGCAGGCCCCGCCGCACGTCATTAGCTTTGTGCATATCACCTTTGACGGCACTTACCACAGGGTCGAGCATCAACAGCGAGATCCCACCGATCTCGCGCACCGTGTCTCGAAGTAAACCAATGTCGTTACCGGGATCGAAGGGGTCCGATTCTCCATTGGCATTGATCCGGCCTTGGATAATGTAGACCCTCCCCATATCAGCACCAGCAGCAATCAAGCGCGGCACTAGGGTGTCTGATGGATCATCCTCGCTCGACCAAATCAGCGCATTACCCGGCTCACTGCTGAGGCTCCCGTCAGGCCAGCGTCCGCCTGTGGTGACGGTTGCAATCAGGCCGATCAGCAGCGTGGTTTTTCCGGTACCGCCGGCGCCAGCAAGGATGTGCAGCTTTCCTCGCGCCAGCCAACCAGGCCAGAGCCAACGAATCGGTACCGCTTTGATCGTCGATGCCTTCACCGCATTGACTCGCCAGAGAGGTGTTACGGTTTCCCGATTGATGGGGCTCAGTGGCTCTGTCCATTCTTGTGCAAAGCGATCTGTAGTCATTTAACCCCCAAACGCTGCTTGGCGAGGTTGAAGCGCGCCAGGTCGTCACCCTCCAACTTCCCTTTTTGCTGGAGAGAGTGGCCAATCCGATAAACCATGCGCTCATGTTCAATTGCAGCCTTACTTGGGCCGTGCCGAGGATGTTTGTCGCCAGGGAACAAGTCCCGCAACTCCAGGCCAATTGCCGAGACAATCTCTATAGTTGTGCAGCCGGCCCAGCACTTGAGCAAGACAACACCATCCGAAGTTTCGCGAATTGCCAAACTTGGGTGTTTGTCATCGTGCGCTGGGCAACAGGCTTTCCACTTGCCAGTGCCAGTAGGCCTAACTTTTTCTAACCGGAGAATCACTTTATCCAGGCAAGCCGATCCCGTCAGCGCAACTTGGCGCTGCTGATAGTTCTTCATGGTCAGGCTCTCAGTTCGAGATTGTTCATCTGATCAGTAGCGCGGGTGATGTGGAAATCCACAACGTAGCAATGATCGTCTGCAAGATATTGAATTAGGCTGGCAAGGTCTCTTGCAACAAATCCGCGCCCCGATGCCAAGTCCTCGTGAATCGCTTTTCCGAGGGCTGACAACCAGCGCAGATGCTCACGAACGCATTCCAGTTGGTCGATCGCCTCATTCGCAATAGTGGTTACGTTCGACTGGATAGTCATTGCGCACCCCCGATCTCATTCGCGTTGTAGCTATAGCCGATATACCGGTGCCGCCAGCAAAAGTTCTGCGAGCCGAGTTTGACGTTATCGAGCTGCGCGTAAAGGTCTTTCGAGATCGGATGCTGCTGCCCAAGAGCCGGGATAATCATTGCTGTAAGGATAATTTCGAGCTTTTTAAACGCCTCTCTAGCCTGGTTCTGATGATGGCATTCGAAATCGGCGAGAACGGCCGGTTCCAGCAGGGTTTGCTTAGGACCAACGATCATTGCTCACCCCCTTGGGCTCCAAGGGCGCGAGCCTGGTCTATGTGATGGTTGTAGCGCTTCAAGCGGACGGAAAGAGAAGACTTTGCGCGGAGAGCGCAGAGAGCGAGCTTGCGATGCGCGAAGGCTCGAATTTTAGACGGAATAAGGGCGTGCATGGGCCGAGCTCCTGTATGTGAGGAGCTGCCACGAACCGTCGCCAAACGATTTAGGGTGGCAGCTGTGCGCGGGTTGGCGAACCGGGCATACAGGACCCCGGCAGACCCGAAGGTCTCCCACGCACAGCCACCATAAACAGGATGTGCGGGCACAAAAAAAGCGCCTGCAATCTTAGAGTGGGCGCCTGTGCGCCTGTATGTGCTCGGGTCGCCAAACCCGGTCGCTGATTTTGCAACGACGTGAGAACGATAGCCGCTACGAGAGCTAATGGCAACAGGAAGATTCACCAGTCATGCCCTTGTGCCCTCAGTGGTGCCCAACCTTATACATGGGCACCACTGAAGAAAAAGGGCACGACTGGGGGCCTCGAGCCCTACGCGCATCGTCCTGAGTCTCGCTCAGCCATCCGCCCGGCAATCCACGCTTCAACCTCGGCCTCCACCCACGCCACAGAGCGAAGGCCAATCTTCACGGGCTGAGGGAACGAAATATCAGTGTATATAGCGGTCTTGCTCAAGCCGGTGCGGCTTTTGACTTGATCTAACTTCAGTAGAACAACCATTCTTCTCTCCAAATAAAAAGCCCTGTTTGAACAGGGCTTGAAAGGGAAAACTCAACTCAGGCTGGAGGTTTGTAGCTTTCCCGCCTTGAATCTAAGTAATCGGCCCAGTTTTGCATCATTGCGATGCGAGGCTTGATGTAAAGCGCATGATTATATGCAGAACTCACTTTACCTCTTGATAGATGGGCAAGCTGGGTCTCTATGTGTTCATGATCATATCCCTGTTCATGCAAGATAGTCGAAGCCACCCCACGAAAACCGTGCGAGGTCATTGAATTTCGGTATCCCATACTTTTCAGAGCCATCAAGATGGCAGCTCGACTCATAGTAGTCTTGTGCCCTGCTCTGCCGGGGAATAGATACTCTCCCCCGTAAGTTAGTTGCTTTAGGCGCTTGATAACTTCGATTGCTTGAGTAGAAAGAGGGACTATATGGGATGACCCCATTTTCATACGTTCAGAAGGAATCACCCATCGAGCACTATCCAGATCAAACTCAGACCAGGTAGCCCCAAGCATTTCGCCAACCCGGACGAATGTCAGGGCGAGCATACGCATAGCCAACCTAGTCACCTCGCTCGGGTAATGATCTATCGCATAAAGCAGCGCAGGGAGGCCCTTTTCATCCACTCTCGCATGATTCCGAGTTCTATGCTCACGCAGGAAGTCACTGCCCTGGAGTTCAGAAACCGTGTTGCGGTCGGCCAGGTCATGAGCCACGGCGTACCGCATGATTTGACCGCAGTACCCGAAGATTTTCCGCGATACGGTCGGCGCTCTGTCTTCAATGCGCTTTAGCATGTCTCGAAACGTTGAAGGCGGGATGTCCTTAACCGGTTGCCGGCCGATCTCCGGGAACACGTCGTTTTCCAAGCGACCCCAGACAATTTTGGCGAAAGCGGCCTTCTTCTGAGGTGCCCAGTGATCATGCCAAAGCTGCGCGGCCTGCTTGAAAGTCACAAACGACGGCAAACTCTCTTTTGTCTTACGCTTGGCAGCGACCGGATCGATACCGTTCGCCAGAACCAAGCGAGCATCGCGATGGAGATTACGAGCGGCCGCCAGGGACACCTCAGGATAGACCCCAAGCGCCATCAGCTTCTCTCGTCCACCGAACCGATACTTCCACCGCCAGTAGCGCCCGCCGGTAGGCGTAACAAGTAAGTACAGTCCTCGCCCATCTGAAAGCTTACGGCGGGTGCCGTCAGCCTTGACGTGCCGAAGCTTGACGTCTGTAAGGTTCATAGCTGTAACGCTCTGTTTCGTATGGTAAGGGTGCTGTATTGGGGGTACACGACTTACATACTGTGAGGTCCCGAAGAGATACCCCCAAATGTACCCCCAAATTTTCAGCGCTTTAGGCGAACCATCTGGAACCTCGGAAAACTTAGATATTGCGAATATTCCCGTAGATTCAAGTAGTTAAGGGAGTTCTCTTGACCGCTTAGAACTGCTCTGAACGCCGTAGAATCAATCTATGAATTCTTTTTCGGGATGCAGAGCATGAACTCCCGAATCAGCCGTTCACCGGTCTCGCTGTTGTAACTGCCGAACACAGCCCCTGCGAAAGCCAGCACCCAGGGGGCGCAAGCGCTTTCAATAGTCGGGCTGCCCGGGGCATCGACAATGCGAAGCCCCTTGAATACCTCCAAGCTCTCTTCTGCTTCCTGGGGAAAGAGCGGTTCAGGGATGATGGATTCGCTGGCAGCCAGGCGCCGCCACCAGTCAGGGCAGGCCGTGGTCCAAAGCATGCGTCACCCCTTTACGACAGTGAGGGGCGGCTTGCCTCGGGAGTACTTGCCCTTGCCGGCCTCTTTCGCAGCCTCCGCCTTCTGCTCTTTCTTGCCCGCCTCAGCCTTCTTCCCGTGGATATATGGCACGGCGGTCTGCGCGGCGTTGCTCCGGTCGAAGACTTTCGCCCGGGGCTCGTTCATCAGCGCGAGCAGCCACACCAGTGGATCATCAGTAGAAGGCAGGCAACTAAGGAACTCGCCGTCGGCCTCGTTGATCTCGACGGGGTCTACATTGGCTTCATCGGCCTTCACAGTGCGGCGGCGTTTTTTCGGCTCAGGGTTAACACTGAGCTCTGCTCTGCGAGCCAGAATCGCCGCTGCGATCTTCGGATCATTGGCCCAGCGCGAACCAGCTGCAGCAGCCGTTGAGGGCTTGCTGCCCGCGGCTTCCGCAGCTTCTTTGTTGGACGCACCCCGGGCCTTAGCGTCAACAAACTGTCGCTGTTTGTCTGTTAACACCATTAACAAAAACCTTTAGGGGGGAGAAAAATGTCTACGTGGGGTCGGTGGCGGTCTAGCTAGATGAGAATTCCAAGCTTTTGACCCCCTACCCCTTTCGCGGCACGTCACTGGCGTGCCTCTACGTCGCCGTGCGCGGGTCTCGACGATCCGCTGACGCCTCAGCCACCCAGCCCCGCCGCCTCCTCGGCCTGCTTGACGGAGTCGTGGCAAAGCTTGCAGAGGCTCTGCCAGTTGGTCTGATCCCAGAAGAGGGTCATATCCCCACGGTGAGCAATGATGTGGTCAACCACCCTGGCGGCAGTTGTGCGGCCGTTCCGCTCGCAGTAGACGCACAGCGGGTTGTCGCGCAGGTACCGCTCTCGGGCTTGCTGCCACTTGTAGCCATAGCCGCGTTGGGAGCTGGTCATGCTGCTCCGCCAGCTACCAGGCGTGACCACCTTGACTCGCAAACTGGGGCCTTCCTTTATGCGAGAGCCGAGCGTCTTGAGCCTGGCCATTACTGCGTCACTCGGTTCAGCGCTTCGTCAGCCTTGTCTGCTGCCTGAGTTGCAGTGGTTGCTGCCTTCGACGCCTTGGTAGCGGCGCTCTCGGCTTTGCTGGTCAGCTCATCCAAGCGCTTGTCGCGCTCAGTCATGGCTGCGTCGTAGGCCTTCCGGATCTCGTCAATCTGATGGGCCTGGGTGCTGGCCATTGCCCAATAAGCTGACTGCCAACCCAGTACTGCCCCGCCTGCCATGAGCAGAGCGGCGATCACCCAGACCTCAGCTCGACGCCACCAGCGGCGTGCGATGTATTCCAACGCGCATTTGTCCATCAATTGGCACCTCCAAGCTGAGCACGGAGTCGAGAGATTTCCTCGCTCTGGGTGGTGACCTTATCGGTCAGCTGCTCGACCTGCCTGGTCAAGGCCAGAATGTTGCCTTCCAGCCGGCCAACCGAGATCGCGAGATCGTTGCGCTCCTTAGCGAACTGATCGGCACGGGCCTCTGCCAACTTGCGGGCTTCGCGTTCGGAATCGAGCAGTTCATTCAAGCGCCGGACGGTGCCGATATCTGCGTTGTCCATGGCTCGGTCTGCGGCATCCTTCGAGAGGAACTTGCGCAGCCACAGGAAGCCGCCCAGCAAGACAGTGCCCGTTCCGCCCAGCCAGGTGGCTGTGCCTGGGCCGAGGTCGGTCGGGTCCATTTGCATACTCCAAGAAAAACCCGCCAGATGGCGGGTTGTGATTATTTACCTCGTTATCAGCCTCTGGAGCGTGTTTTGCCACAGATATTCGCACAGAGCCTGGAAGGAAGGACCTTTGGTTTCAAATACCTCAAAGTCGCTTATCAAGGAAACTTCGAAAACGTCAGGCTGGTCGCCTTGCTTGATAGCTAGGGCATAAACGGCTTGGACTGGCGTTTCCCCGGCAGGGTCGTTACCAAAGGCGATCCTTACAGCGAAATGTACCGAGTCCCCGTTCCGTGGCATCTCGTCGAATGCTTGCTGTTCGAACCCGTTCTGACTATTAAACCCACCGATGCTGAGGACCTTAATCGACCCTTTACCCCTTAGTGCAATCCGCTGGTCAGCCTCAATTCCCAGATACTCCCGAAACTCTTCTGCGAATACATGGATTGCCTGTCGTACCCTGTCCCAGTAAGCCTCACGATCAGAGTGTGCACTGTCGTAGGCTTCAAGAAGCTGATTGAATCTTGTCATGGACCGCTCCGTATCTAAGAGATGCCAGATTGCCATACGGGGTTGGTAACAAAAAGCCCGGCGTCTAAGCCGGGCCTCTAGCGTTTTGGACGAATCAGTCGACGTAGCTCTTACGCAGATTGATTACGTGGGTGCGCCCATTCGGGATAGTACCCTCGCCGGCTACCACGACTACTTCGTGATCACCTACGCACGGCTTGATGCGATTGTCGAGCCACTTGGTGATGCTTGTCCTGGCGCTTGTAGCGCGGTCGTAATCGTAGTCGTCCACGAGGTCGTTTGGATTTCCCCGCACGACTACACGCATCTCTTCCAGTTCGAAGACCTTTTGCTCAAATGCCGCGATTGAGATCTGTTTTTTTGCCACGAGGGAGACTCCATTCAGGGGGGGGGGGCTGGAGTGTCCTAAAAGGGGGCTAAAAGCGCAATATCAATGTGCCAGCTGAAACGAAAAAGCCCGACTAGATTGTCGGGCTTTTTGAAGCCAGTCCTCAACGTGCGCAGGAATGACAGGATAGGGTTAATTTCTCTCACTCTCTCACTGATGTCAACAGGTAATTATGCAGCGTCTTTGATCAGCAGGCCTTCCGCCTCAAGAATCGCCCGAACCTCTCTCAAGGAGTCGTTGATCATGCCGTCCAGCTTCTCATTGATCCCGGAACGCCAGCGGTAACGAGTAGGCTCTGATGTGGCATCCAGATCCCAGGTGTTCATGTCGTAGAAGCTGTCCGGAAGAATGATCAGATCCTCAGCCAGAGCCTCTGCCTTTTTGCGTTCAGCCTGGCCAGCTGCCAGGGCAGCGTTGACCAGGTTCTCGCGACGCCACTCAGGAGCATCCAGCGGGATATCAACCGAAACCGAGCGAGGACCTTTGCGCCGTACACCCTTGAGCTTCGGGATGGCCCAAGTGGTCACGGCCTTGTAGATGAACAGTTGAGGCGCAGGGCTGGCGATCAGCGGCGCGATGGCCGTGATGCCCTGCAGCCGCTTTGCCTTGTTGGTGGCGTACTTCGCATTGAGTGCGCTCCAGTGGCGGGGAATGAGCAGGTGATGGAGGCGCGCAGCTAGCCAGTAATCCACCTGGGCCCTGTCAAAGCCACCTGAATCCCCCCCCAACGAAGCCAGGCAGCCACCCTCGTCTTCCGCCGACTTGTATAGCTTCTGCCATGCCTGGCCTTTGGCAGCGCCTTTCTCCCCTGCCGCCAGAGCGGCAACTACTGCACCCGATACGCTATTGTAGATCATGTCCTTCCCCCTCAATCACCGGTGTAGTTGGTGCCGCCGGCGCCGCGCCGGTTGCTTCCCTGATATGTCGCCTCAGGCCCGGATGCCTGAGGGTTCTTCAATTGCTCGATCTGCCGGAGCGCTGCCCGAAGCCTCATGCTCAGCTGGGTCACCAGTTCATGCAGGGCCAGGGCCTCGCCAGTTGCAGCCACTACCCAGCCTGAGGCATTGCAGTGGTCGCATGGCAGTTCGTGAAACACGCCCTGAGTGACCGCTCTCCCACGGCACAAAGGGCACTGAACCAGTTCGATCACAGCCTTTTTGAAGGCCGGGCCGTGGCTCTTCTTCAATCAGCCACCTCACCCAGCACCTCGAAGCCCCGTGGTGGCCAACTGAACAGGCGCCACATCACCTCCTCCTTCCAGGTAAGCGCACGCTGGCGACCATAAAGAGTGGTCATGGTGTAGCCGCCCAATTCCTTCTTGATGCGCACCGTGCGCTCCCCGAGACGATGGCAGAGCTCGGCGATAACCGACTTGGGGCTGCCATCCGGGGTGCTGTCGTCGTAGGAAAGGCAGCTGCAGATGGCCTGGGCTTTGCCGATCAATTGGTCGTTGTTCATCATTTCGAATCCTCGCTAATTACTAATTCGCTAAGGTCGCCCGAGCCCTCGCCGACATTGGCTTGTGGCGATTTCTGCGGGATTTCAAATAAGGCCTCTTTAAGGCCGTGGATGGCGGTGAAACCGATCCGGTCAAGCCACGCATGCCACTTCTCCAGAGCCAACTTGCGCTGCTCCATGGCCTGTGTGTGGATGTAGGTGCTGGCGATCTTGCCCAGCGTGTGGTTCAGCAGCATCTCGCCAATGTGGCCGTCGATGCCGAGGTCGGTCCAGGTGGTGCGGGACACCTTACGCAGGTCGTGGCTGGTCCACTCGCCACGCCCCAGGCGGGTGAACACCATGCTGGCCTGGGTCTCGCTCAGGCAGGCGCCACGGCGATTCGGGAACAGGTATACACCCTCATACCCGCGTGCATGCTGGATCGCCCGGTACCGAACCAGCAGAGCCTTCACCTGGCTGGTCAGCGGTAGCCGGTGCTCGGTGCGCGTCTTGGTGTGAGCAGCAGGAATGAACCACTCGGCAGCAGCCAGGGTTACTTCACTCCAGCGGGCCATGCGGGTTTCGCCGATTCGGGTGCCGTGGGCCAGCATCATCAGGGCCAGCATGGCGTCGTGCGGGGCTGCCTCGAATGCCTGGGTCAGTTGCTGCATCAGCTCCGGCAGGTGCACACCACGCAGGCGGGCAGCCTTTGGGGCGATTCGTGCCTTGGTGAAGTCACTGAAGCGCACTCCGGCCAAAGGGTTGCTGTCGACCAGCTCGAGCTTCAGGGCCTGCCGGAAGGCTGTCAGCAGCATGCCGAACATCTGCCGCAGATAGGACAGCGATAGCTTGGCCTGGGCAGGCCAGATCAGGCGCTTGTCGATCAGCTCGGCAGTGACGTACTTGACTGGCAGATCGCCCAGGCAGGGGCGCAGGTGCTGCCCGATGGCGGAGCGGGTGGCAGCCTTGCGCTTTGCAGACAGCGAGCGATCACGCCCCATCCGGTCGACATACCAGTCGAGCAGCTGGCCCACGGTAGCCATACCAGAAACCACAGGCGCGGTGGCCGGGTTGCGCAGCAGCCGCTGCCGCAGCGCCGGCAGCTCGGCAATCACTGCCGAAACGCTCAGTTCCGGCCAGCGCGCGACCGGCACCCACTTCTTGCCCCGCACCAGATGCCAGGTGCCGCGCTCCCGGTTACTCCAGAATCGCAGGTACAGGCCAGGGTGACGCGGATCGCGCAGGTCGCGCACCGACTTGTCGGCGGCCTGCCGGCGCACCTCCGCTTCGCTCAGTTTCACTTCCCGGGTCGCGCTCATGCGGCCACCGTCGCTGGCAGCAGCAGGTATGCCCGGATGGCCTCGACCGCGTCGATGTTGCCCCGGCACACGATGGCTAGGTAGCCCTGGGCAGCGAGCGCTTGCAGGTAGGCATCCTGGCTGGGCGACACGGGGGCGTCGAACGGTGGCTTGGCCTTGAATTCGATGTACAGGCCGAAGTAGCCGCCCCGCGCCATTGGCAGCACCAGGTCGGGCACACCGGCCTTGACGCCCTGCCCCTTCAGCTTGGCGGCCACGGCCTTGACCCGGTGCCCACCGTTCGGGACGTGGTAGATCAGCTTGAAGGCCTGCGGGTAGCGCAGCTGCAGTTCCTGCATCAGCGCGGCCTGCTCCTGCCCTTCCCGGTCGACGGGCTTGGCGCGGGCCGGCTTGGCCTTGAACGGGCGAAGGGCAGGAGCATTCATGCGATCAGCACCCCCTCGTTCAGCAGCAGCGCCTGGGTGCGCATGACGCCCTCGGCGTGGTACTGGCGGGCGGTATCGCGGTCCACGGCCCGGCTGCGCCCGTCGCAAGCGTCATGGCAGGCGCTGCAGCACCAGGCGCCCTGCAGGTCGTGCGGCTTCTTGCCGACGCCGCAGGTGCCGGCCAGTCGGTAGTGTGCAAGGACGGTGGTCTCGGGATTGCCGTTGCAAACGCCCGGGATGCGCACCTGGCACTCCCGGCCGCGCGCGGCCTTGGTCAGCTTGGTTTGCCGCATGGTCAGAACTCCTCTTTGCCACGGTGAGATTCCCACTCGAAAGGCACCACCACCCCGCCGCCCTCACGCAGGCGGTCGTAACACCGCTCGCCCATGGCGTGGCGCAGTTGGGCTGGCTCCAGGTTGGAAATCACCACCGTGGGGCGCATTTGCTCGTAGCGCCCATTGATGATCGAAAACAGGGTGGTCAATTCGAATTCGCTCGGTTGTTCCTTGCTGACCCCGACCTCGTCCAGCACCAAAAGCGAAGGCTCGATCAAGCTGGACAGGATGTCGGCCTCAGACTGCTCGCAGTGGCGGTCGTAGGTCGCTCGGATGGATTGCAGAACAGCGCCCACCGTGCGGTACACGGCCGTTGCCGAGGTGTTGCGCATCAGCTCGTTGGCCATCCCAGCGCCCAAGTGCGTTTTTCCGGTACCGACCTTGCCCAGCAGCATCAGGCAGCGCCCAGTGCGCTCAATTTCCGAGAAAGCCGCCACGTAGCGAGTGCAGTAGGCCAGGGCCTTGCGCTGACCTTCGTGCTCGACGCGGTAATTGGCCAAGGTGCGGTCGGCGAAGCGCTTGGGGATCAGCGCGGAACCCAGCTTGCGGGTCATAGCCTCACGCTTCAGGCGCGTGTCCTCCGCCAGCTGCTTGGCTTCGCGCTCGGCAACGGCCGCTTTCTCGCACACAGGACAGCGCCCAACGATTTCGCGGCCCATCAGCATGGTCACACGCTGCTCGAAGTCGCCGTGATGCTCGCAGTGCGCGGGCTGGACGCGGAAACCCGCGGCGTTTCGCACCTCGGACATGGTGATCACCGATTCAGATCGCATAAGTGCCATCCTCTCGAGCGGCCAGGCCGGCGGTGTAGTCGCGGTCGTCGAAGCCGTGGTGACGGCTGTGCGGTTTGGTCTGGGCAGGCAACTGTGTGCTGATGCGCTTGGTTACCCACTCCACCTCGAAGCCGCGCCATCCGTTCTCGACGGCGACCTCCAGGGCTTGGGCTGGCTGGATGCCGAAGGCCTTGCACTGCTCCAGTTTGACGTTCAGCCCCGCCCAAATCCGGGCGGTCACTGGGGCCTTGGCAGCCTTGCGGACAGTCAGGTAGTCAGCGATCAGCGATTCATCCAGGCCGTGAGGGTTATCAGCCAGCATGGCGGCCTTCCCGAACGGTGCTTTGCGGTCAGCTTTGGCCGGAGCCGGCTGCTCATCGCTGGGGGGGCATGTATTTTCTTCCGAAGGAAGAAATACATAGGGGGTTAGATTCTTATAATAAAGAAGGGAGTCGGCGGTTTTGGTCTGTTTCGACTCATCGCCGATTCGGACCACTTCAGCCGAGTCGGCTGTTTTGGTCTGTTTCGGCTCAATGACGTAAACCCAGTCTTTCGGGTCATTCACGCCGATATCACCCCGTGCACCGCCCTCACGGAACAACACGCGACGGCGCAGCAGGCTGGAAACCGCCTTGGACACGGTGTCAGGGTGAGCGTGGATGGCTTTCGCGATATCGGAAGCCGGGATGCGCTGAGAGCCCGCCCCGAAGTTGATGGTGGCCTTGGCCACGTACAGCACAATCTTCATCTCCCTGGCCGGGAGATCGATAGCCAGCAGGCCATCCATGAGCTGGTTGTCCATCCGGGTAAACCCCCTGGACTTGTCAAGTGGGACGATGTTTGTCATGCTTCAACTCGTTGGAAAGTTGTAGAGAAAGCCGCCCTGCCAGGCGGTTTTTTTTCGTCCGCGATTCCAGTACTGGATGGATTCGCAGGTGTTTCCGTCATCTACTGGCGCAAGGTCAGGCAGATGACAATGTGCTCACGGTCACGCTGCCGCGTCTGCCTTCCCAGCCTTTAGCGTACCCTTCGTGATCCGCTCGATCTGGTACTGGCGCAGCTCAGGCACATCTGCCCACTGGCGGACTGCCTCGTAGGTGACGCCGAGCGCCTTTGCGAGCGCCGTTATTGACCCGAAATGTTTGATTGCCTGGCTTTTGGTCATGGCGACCTCCTTTGCTCGTTTTGATATTCAAGCATGCTTGCATATGCAAAACAAGCATGCTTGACAAGCAACCTTGTAGATTGCGCACATGAAGATCACAGACCGAATCACTAAACTTGTGCTGGCTCGGCGCCCTGAATTGGGCGTGCGCAACGTCAAGCGAGATATCGCCAACACCTGCGGAATCAGCTACGAGGCTGTACGCCAGTGGTTTGCTGGTGACACTGAAAACATCAAAAACGAGAACCTTGTGGCTCTCGCCGAGGGCTACGACACGTCTGTCGATTGGCTTCTGTCAGGAAAAGGCGAGCCTCCTCGGAAAGGCGAAGCCAAGTCAGTTGCGACAAAGGACTCTGGGAGCAGCAGCTCAGCAGCGGATGCCGTTAGAAAGATGCTTGAGAAGCACGGCAAGGGGCTGAGCGCTGAGGCACGGCAAAGCATCGTTCGCGCGGTCGAAGAAGACCCTGCTGGAGACAAAGGCAGTGGTTTCATCATTGCTACAGCCCAGCCGGCCGATGGCGACATCTCAATTCCACAGTACGACATCCGTGCAGCCATGGGCCATGGCCAGGTGCCAGCCGAGTACAGCGAAGTCATCCGGAATGTGGTCATCCGCGAGGAGGTTCTACGCGAGAAAGGCGTTACATACACCTCAGCTCAGGCGCTATCGATGATCACGGGGTGGGGGCAGAGCATGGAGGGGACGATCAACGATAAAGATCCAGTTATCGTTGATCGCGGAGTCAACGATTACCAAGGTGAAGGTGTATATGTCCTGACTTGGCATGGCGACTTACTAATTAAAAGACTCCAACGCCGAGATGAAGACCATCTATGGCTAATCTCTGACAATAGAAACTACGAAAAACAATCTGCCCGTCTAGATGACATAATAATTCACGCTAAGGTGCTATTAGTCTGGAATGCGCGCAGAATTTGAACAACTAAAGCACCAGTAAATTACAGCAAGGAAAGCGAAAGCTCCGCCAAGAAGGTTCTCCATGTCAAAAACCCGCTTCAATCTCTACCGGTATCAAATCCTTCCAAGAGACAGGTATTTCCAAGGAGACCTCTATGGCCCCAAATCCGTCGAAGAGTTGATTGCTCAGAAAAATCGAATATTTGCTGACGCTCTCAAACTGCCGACAACATTCAAGAGCGAACGAACGCAAATTACTGCACAGAAGCTTTTTGAACAGGACGACTTCTTCCTGTTCCGCATTGCAGTCAATCGCGCCGTAAATCTCGAAACCAAAGATTTCAATGTGCGCCCAGTAGACAATTGGCCAAAAATTCTTGTGGCGATCTGGAACAATCCTGAAGTCCAACTAGTTGCTGTACAGCATAGGACCCAGGCCTTCCAGCAGACCAAAGCCGTAATTAAGCTTCTCCTAAAATCACTTGAAGATCCACTTGCAAGACATCAACTTATTACGTCTTTTGAGCCACTGATCGAGAAGCGTGTTTTCTGGGATTTAGTCGAAAAGCATCGCGGCAAGATCAAAAAAGTCGAGTTCGAGCTAGTAACCCCGAACATGGCTTCCATCTCTAGGGCGCTGCCTGAGGATCTCCGAAATTTCGCAAAAAAAACCAATGCCGTCAAAAGCACGTTGGCAATCGAGGCAGACCCCGCTTCAGCATTGGTTCTCGACAAGTCCGACCCAACCATGGATGGTTTAGCATCGTACACAAGTGATGGTGGCGGCAGCGTTTCCATTACACTATCTGGCGTTAAGAAAAAGATAAATACTTCTAATGAAGTGAAGGAAATTGAGATTGGAGATGCTAAACTTGATGGTGACGCGGAAGAAATCGCGAAAATCCTCAAGGAACTGATGGCATGATAAAGCAGATACTGGTAAACGTACTAATCGCATTGGGCATCGGCTACTTATGCCAGATACTTCAATCGATTTGCCAGAGCCAGTTCCTGCTGACCTTCCTGAAGGGGAATCTGATCACACTGCTCATTGCTTTGCTCGCAATCAATTCTGCGACAATGGGCATTGTGCTCACCAAAATCCGAGAACTGATCGACAAGGCAGGAACTGGAAGTGAGGTTTTTCAATCGACCAAAGATGAAATGCTGCTTTCCATTAAAGAGCAAATAGCATTGGTCGTAGTTTCTGTTATTCTTCTGACTGTGCTTGACTCGGAGCTAGCCAAAAAAGCCAGCGAACTACAGGACATCTACCCAGTCCTTCTTTTCTCCATATTCGCTTACTCAATAATTAATCTATACGACACTGCAAAAAGCGTCCTAATTATAATTGATTACGATTAGCCCAAAAGCCCGGCTCAGCGGGCTTTCTAACGCCTAATCAGAAAGGCGCCCCCACCTCTTCGTGGCGCACCAGGTCCAACTCCACTTCCCTCTCGATCACTCGATCGTCATCCGTCGGCGCATCCCACTGTAGGATCACCGATCCGTCGTCACAGAACGTCATGTCTAGACCGTCAGTCTCTGATAGCAGCTCCATGATCGCATGCCAATCCTGATCGCTATCCGTGTCCAGTTGATGGATCAGAACCTTCCTCCCGAACTGCGCCAGCGGTGAGTTGATCATCGCTGACACCCTCAGGCCTAAGCGCTCCAGTCCGATTAGCTCGTCCCTGTGTGAGAAATTTTCCTGCGCTGACATCAGAAGCCTCCTACTAGCTGTATGCATATACAGTATTTCAAAAATACACAAGTGTGCTTGCATTCAAGATGCAAGCATGCTTTTATTAATGCAAGTTCGCTTGCATTTGCATCGAGCCAGGCAGCTTCGGCCGCCGCCGCTCTTTACACAACTCGACACCCGTCACCCTCAGCGGCACATGAGGGCAGCAGCTGCCTCATGCAGTGAGCTGGGTTCAGGTAACCAAGTGGCGCGCATGCCAATGCGGGGAAGCGCGTAGCCCAGAGAGCGATGGGCGCCTGGATCACTTCGATTTCACTGGCTGGCCTTGGCGACAGGGCCAGACGGGAAATCAACTGGATGGCGGAGCAATTCCCGATGACCACGATTATCCAAGATCGCTTCGATAGCGGCGCGCAGGTGAGCCTGGAGATGGACAAAAACGAAGGCGAGCTGTTCGTCTTCCACTGCCCGGCAGGTCAAGGCTGCAAGGTCAGTAAATGGCCGCTGGATAGCTATCACATGCCGATCGCGATGGCTCATTACGAGCAATGCCTCGAGCTTGAACGCGCCGCCTTCGAAGCCTGCTCCGCGTCAGCCTGACGAAAACTGCCCGATCCACCTGGTTCCCCATCACCAGGCTGCATCGGCCGTGGCGTTCGCCCTCCCCTGGTCCGGGAGGTAGCGGCAGCGAGCGTCACGACCAATGCAGCCCACCGAGGACTCTTCATGGAAACGATCACTTGCGGCTCATGGATTGGCCAGCTCGGCAAGGCGCTGGCTCCCCGTGAGCTCGAAGCACTGTTGTGGGTGGCCCAAGGCCTCACCACCAAAGAAATCGCCCGCCAGATGGCGGTAAGCCCGGGCACCGTGGCAAACCGCATCGAGAACGCGCTTTTCAAGCTGGAAGCCGGCCGCCGCATCGAGGCAGTCACCAAGGCCATGCGGCAGCAGATCATCAGCCCACTCTGCATCGCCCTCGCCGGCCTCATCGCCATGCATGCGGTGATCGACGACAGCGACCCGATGCGCCGCGATCGCCGCGCGCCGGAGCGACGCACCGCCCAAGTTCGAATCGTTCGCAAGGCCGAAGCCTTGGAACTCCATGCCTGACCAACAAGGACCAAACCATGAACGCAGCCATCCGCAATAGCCGTATGCAATACGACCAGGTGCAGCAGCAGGCCGAAGCCGCAGCAGCTCAGTTCCGCAGCAACTCCCGCTTCTTCGTCCAGCAGGGCGAGAACAACAGCTGGGCCATCGTCGGCTCCGACGACAACCGCCTGTACGGACAGCGCCGCCGCTACTTCGACGCGGTGACCTACGCCGAGAGCCTGGAGCGCGCGGTGAACGCAAAGTCAGTGCCGGTGCTGAAGGTCAGCCCGCCTGACGACACCCGCACTCGCTGGGCGGCTCTGTGGGCACTGCTGTTGATCGTCATGGCTGGAGCGTTTTCGTCATGAGCCGCGGGGTAAACAAGGTGATCCTGGTCGGCACCTGCGGCCAGGACCCGGAAGTGCGCTACCTGCCCAACGGGAACGCGGTGACCAACCTCAGCCTGGCTACCAGCGAGCAGTGGCTCGACAAGCGCTCGGGCGAGAAGGTCGAGCGCACCGAGTGGCACCGCGTTTCGCTCTTCGGGAAGGTGGCCGAGATCGCCGGCGAGTATCTGCGCAAGGGCTCGCAGTGCTACATCGAGGGCAAGCTGCAGACCCGCGAGTGGGAGAAGGACGGCATCAAGCGCTACACCACGGAAATCATCGTCGACATCAACGGCACGCTGCAGCTGCTCGGTAGCCGGCCGCAGGGCCAGCATCCCGGGCAAGTGCCAGATCGGCAACCGCGGCAACAGCGGCCGGCGCGCCCCCAGCAGAACCAGCAGTCGGCCCCGCCCGATCACGACAGCTTCGACGACGACATACCGTTCGCCCCCCTCCACCACCTGGCCGGTGCGTAGCCATGAAACGCCGGCAGATGGTCCACCCCACCGCGTACTAACTCGGGAGGGCCTGCCGCGACAACAGCAAGTCACGCGATGCCCAGCCATACGGATGGATTACAGTGGACTGCGGCTGGTGGCTTGCCGGCTGGCATGACCGAGACATTGAGCTCTCCGCTTGAAACGCATCACCGCGCGCGTCCGGCACGGCCGGCGCCACCAGCACATCAATCTGCCGCCCAGCGGCTTGGGAGGTATCGGCCATGGCCGTGCAGAAGACCGGTGCCGCGAAGCACTCAGCGGACTACCGAGACCGCCAGAAGAAGGAAGCCGCGAAGCTTGGCATCGAGAAGGTGTTCTTCAACATGCCGGAAGGGATCAAGGCTGCAATGGCTGCGGAGATTGAGCGCCACGGTTACGACCAGGTGCAGGAGCTCTGGCAGGATCTGGCCTTATCGTGGATAGCCCAAGATCCTGAAGAGCGGGCGCGTCGCCTCGAACGACCTGACGCGCCAGCTTTTTACATCTCGCCGAAACTAGCGCGTCAGTTCGAAGCGGCCAGCATGGCGGAATTAAAACGGCTCCCTGGAGATGAGGTCATACATCCTGACAAGCCGAATAACGCCCCCATGAATAAGCCACAATTCTTGCCTGGGCGATGACTTGATCATATGTAGCATTGAGCTGTTCAGGTACGCCGCTCCTGATGTACTGATCGATCAATGCTTGAAGATTACCTAGTGCCCCCACTATAGCCATGAACTGAACCACCCGCTCTGAAGATCCAAGTTCGTGCACCGGGATCGCTTTCATGGCTTGCAACGCAGCTTCGTAGGTGCCCTCCAGCCCGATACCCCAATACGCACGCAGGGTTAAGTCGTCAGGCGATTTGACTGCGAACTCCTCAATGCATTTGGCATGATCAACAGCGACCTGGACTACTGCGTGCATAGCGGACCTGCGCTGTTGCTGTTGCTCCAGTGTATGAGACTGCTGCTTTCGGTACTGCCAGCTGGCAACGTAAAAAGCTCCCAGAATCGCTGCGTTTTGCCCAAAAGCCTGAGCCCAGGATGACGAAACACTGTCACTCATCCCAGCAAGCTTCAGCGCCCCATAGAGCTGCCAAATGCACGGAACTGCGATTAGGCATACCCACATGAGCTTTATCGCAAATGGAGCACTTCGCTCCAGATGTCCAGACAGATTCACACATCACACCTCAGGTTAAAGCCTGCCATCAAACATCAATTACACCTGAATTACCACCATGCCGCATACGGCCACGGAGGGCGGCGCATGCATGGAGAAAGCCATGATCGGCGGACAATGCTACTTAGACGGCCCTCAATTCTTAAGTAGAATGAGAACACCATCCTCGAAGCTGTGCTGATCGTACTCCCTCAAGCGATTTAGCACTGATACGCTTCCAGCACTGACAGCAATGCCTATAGCTGCAGCTACCGCAGCAGGCCCAAGAGCAATTGCCGGCGCAGCGGAGAGTCCTACCGCTGCGAATCCAGAAACAGTTGAAGCCTTACCGTCGTTCACTCTGGTTGCTGCAACAGCGACCACAACTGCAGTTGCGATGCAGCCTAGGGCTATGGCCCAAGCCACGTTCCCAGCGGCTCGGATTCGAAAGGTCTTGTTTGCCAAGTCTCCCTCGACTTCTATGTAGTCGGCGCCATCGGCTATGGCTGCCGCCAACTCCTCCTCTGTACTGACCTTTCTGCGTTTCATGGGACTTCCTTGGGCTATCTCAGATTTCTCGAGCGCCATTGTATGGCACTTCGCCGCTACCCTACAGCCTGACGTGCTTCACGGAATTTTTCTCGACTCTTCCCCTATCAACGATAACGCCTCCCCGGCGAGGGCGGCGCCTGCACGCAAGGACCACAACATGACCGAACAACAGCACGATGAGAGCAAGCTCGAGCGGGTCATCCGCAAAATCAAGCGCTGCCTGGCCCTTTCCAAAAGCTCGAACGAAAACGAAGCCGCCACGGCAATGCGCCAGGCACAAGCGCTAATGCGCGAGTATCGCCTAACCGAGCTGGATGTGCGCCTGAGCGATGTAGATGAAGTCCAGTCGGGGAAGTCCAGGGCGAACCGCCGTCCAACCTGGGACCGGCACCTAAGCGGCATCGTGGCCAGGGTGTTCGGGTGCCGACCGCTCTCGTATAAGCACTGGTGCGAGTCGTCCGGGCGAATGGTTGAGCGGGCCCTGTTCGTAGGCGTGATGCCTGCGCCGCAGATCGCGATGTATGCCTACGAGACCTTGCTCACCAAGCTGACGCAGGCTCGCCGCGACTACGTGGCGTCGGTCAGGAGTGGTAAGCGCCGCAGCGCCTACTCCCCCGAGACAGCTGGCGATCACTTCGCAATCGCGTGGGTTTCAGTTGTGCACGGCAAGGTCCATGAGCTTGTACCCCGAGGCGAAGAGGATCAAGCCATAGAGCAGCGCTCAAACGGGCGCGACCTAGTGAGGGTTGAAAGCCAGGACAAGGCGCTGATTGAGCAGTACTTGGAGGGCCGAGAAATCGGTAAGCCGCGCAAAGCTCGCCGGGTGGATCTTGACATGGCAGCCCAGATCGCAGGAATGCTGGCCGGCCAGAAAGTCGAACTGAATCCTGGCTTAGCAACAGGCGGAGAAACCCAGCTTCAGCTGTCGGGTGGGTGAGATTGTAATAGGGAGCACTCGACATGGATTTCACCATTGCCGGATGACTGCCAAGGCACATCAAATCTCAGCTAAAACAGCAACTGTTTGCTGCCAAATTTCCCCCGACGATGTCTTGGTACTTTCCTGACCGACGTGAATAAGGGAGAGGCCATGAATTTGAATGTAATGCATGACCACTTCCTCCCAGTCCATCAGATCAAACCGCTTGCAACACAACTTACAGGGTCCGCCCTCGCCACTTCCCACCTTGATCAGGTTATCTGTTTTCGGACCAACCAGTGACGAACCCATAACTTGCCTCTCTTACTCAAAGGAATGGTGCATAGGAGCGATCGGATTCCCACGTAAAATCAGATTCGCGCTGAAGGATAACTCATGACCACAGCAATCGACCTGTTCGCCGGCCTCGGCGGATGGAGCACCGGCGCGCGCGCCGCAGGCGTCCAGGTTCTCTGGGCGGCAAACCACTGGCCTGAGGCGGTGAAGTGGCACGCGGCCAATCACAAAGAAACCGACCACGTCTGCCAGGATCTGCACCAGGCCAACTGGGCAGCAGTTCCGCGCACCGACATCGGTATCGCCTCCCCATGCTGCCAGGGCCACGCAAAGGCCCGCGGCAAGAAGAACGGAAACCCCGAGCATGACGCATCGCGCTCGACTGCCTGGGCCGTGCCGTCAGCTGCTGAGGTACTGGACCAAGACGCTTGGGTAGTCGAGAACGTGTCCGAGTTCGTGAACTGGGTGCTCTACCCCAGCTGGGTCGATGCGATGCGGCGCCTGGGCTACCAGGTCGCGCCGCACATCGTCGATTGCGCCGACCTGGGCGTGCCGCAGCATCGAGTCCGCCTGTTCCTGATCTGCACCAAGAGCAAAGCGCCGATTCAGCTGCAGTTGCAGCAATGCGAGCACGTACCGGCCAGCAGCTTCCTCGACTTCGACGCCGGGCGCTGGTCGCCCATCGAGAAGCCAGGCCGAGCCCAGGCCACACTCGACCGAGTGCGCAACGGCCGCCAGCGCTTCGGCGATCGGTTCATCATGCCCTACTACGGCAAGGGCTCCGGCACCACCGGGCGCGACATCAATCGGCCGATCGGCACCATCACCACACTCGACCGCTGGGCCTTGGTCGATGGTGACCGCATGCGGATGCTCAGCGCCAGCGAGGCCCTGGCCGCAATGTCCTTCCCGGCCGATACCCTGCGCCCGGACAACCACCGGCTGACCATGCACATGGCCGGCAATGCGGTACCGCCGCTGGCCGGCCAGCGAGTTATCGAGGCCCTGCTTAAAGCGGCCTAGTGCTTTCGGCTCCTGCCGAGCCCAAACGCTCCACCGCCGACTGTGTAGACGCTGCGGCGTTTTTTCTTCTTCTGCGGTCCTTCGAAGAGGATCTTGAGGCGCCGGGCGCGCGCCGCTCCGGTCAGATCGCACACACGCTTACCTTCTGGCCCCATGCATTTCTCAAGGTGCTTCTTCAACGACTTCGATGTGAATAGGCCTTTGCAGTACCTACACACCTGGTCAATCGGCCGTCCCTTTGAATCAACTGATATCGCCATGGCTTCCCTCCACCGAAGCCGTGAGCATAGCCGCGAGGTATCCCCATGCCCACAGAAAACCGATCCAGCAACACAGAGATGGTCAGCGTGCCGCGTGAGCACGAACTGAAGATCCGACAGACCCCGCTGGCTGACCTGCTAAGCGGCCTCAAGACAGGCGAGATCAGGGATTGCTCAGATCGTGAGTTCGCCGTCGGCGACACGGTTCTGCTCCGCGAGATCGACGATGCCCGCGACTACACCGGCACTGTTCTACGCCGGACTATCACTCATGTGCAAAAGCACTACGGCCTGCCGGATCACTTGTGCGTGCTGAGTTACGGACAGCCAGCCCCGGAGCCCCACCCCGAGCCTATAGCCTGGATGGTTGGTACTGCCTTCTGGTGGACCAAAGAAGAGGCAGAGAGGGATGCGGCGGCGACTGGGCTGCTCATGATTCCGGTTGGGCCGATGACCAGTGCAGGCGATATCGGGTTGCCAAAGTCTAAACCGCGAGTACACAACGTCACGATGTTCCAGCGCGCGTCAGCGCCACCGACGGTCAACGGGCACAAGCTCAACTGTAAAGCCCTCGACGACTACAAGCCTGGAGAATGCAGCTGTGGCCATGTAGAGGTCAGTGCGCCAGCAGCTCATGCCGTAAGAGCCGGGATGCTTGGGGACGGCATCAGCACACTCGTCTACCACGCGCTCCTCCCCAACGGATGCGCTGCATGCAGCCACATGCTGGACGTTCGTGATGAAGGCTTGGCGAAGGATAAGCCGGTCGAGATGCGCTGCAAGAAACAGGCGTGCAGGAAACTGTTCGAACAGGTCGACTCGGCGTCGAGTTAACAGAAACGAAAGGAGAACATTTGTACTCCGCCCAACTATAAAACCTCTCTCTACCCCGAGCAGGCAACCTTGTCGAGTTTCGGCTGGGTATTCGTGGCGATACGGCGAGCGCGACCTACGCCCCAGGCCAAAGCCCTGGTCATGGATTCACCGGGACGGGAATCGAACGCCTCTTCGTGAAGGGCCATGCCACTCGCGGCATACACCCCAATGAACATCTGCGTGTTACCCGTTCGCGACAGGCGCACCTGAACATCAATGTGCGTTCCATCGCTGAGGGTTTCGTCGTGAGCACGGTGGTGAAGCGTTGGATCAGCCCACCCCCAGAAAACTTCACCGCGAATCCTCATGTCGATCTCCTACGACTTTAGTTGTATGCGATAGGTGAACTTTCACAATAGCGAACACGAAGCGGTTATCAACCGCAGCGGGAGATACTGAAAACTGAATCGGACAAGCGGCGATCAGTCTTCGTCCGGCGGCTCAGGCAGGTGCATCGTTGCAGCAAAAGCCATCCATTCTTCAAAAATGCGTCGGTGCTGGTCGCAATCCGATCGCCAGTTGGAGGAGGACGTCACACCATACACAACCTGACTCATCGTTTGAGCCGTGTAGGTATCGAGCTTTCGAAGCAGTTCGTACGCATGAAACTGTTGATCCTTGCTAATAGAGCTCATGTGATCCACCGCTGATGAGGAGCGAAGCATTCCTCGTGACCGGTGGACCCCCCGCCACAGATTAAAGTCACCAGAACTTAAACTTTTTCGCCAACTGCCGCGATATGGCGGCCAAGGAATCCCCGTGCCCGAAAAAATTGAGTTGGACCTCGACACGATAGAAGCGGCGGCCAAGGCTGCCACTCCGCAAGACTTCGACAGCGCCCAAGTCGCCGACACCGAAGAGGGCTGGATCGAATGCCCATGCTGCGGCGGTGAAGGTTCCGTCGAACTGACTGCCGACTACCTGAACTACGATGGCCAGGCCCTGGGCGTTCAGTTCTACGGGGTCGGCGATCCACACGTTCACGCTGAGGCGTACTACCGCGCCGCGCGGCCTGCCGTCATGTTGGCCCTGATTGCAGAAGTCCGCGCTCTCCGGGCTGACGCAGAGCGGTACCGCTGGCTGCGCGACCCGGACGGCCAGGAAGATCTCGGCAGCGAATACAACATGCCGCCAATCATCTGCGGCTACGCCGAGCATGAGGACATTCTTGCCAACGACGCGCTAGACCGTGCGATCGACCTGGGCATCGAGGCGACCAAGCCATGACCCGCCTAGCCCTCTGCCTCCTGCTGCTGGCCACCGGCGCCAGCGCAGCACCTCAGCCCCAAGAGAACGTCATCGACGTACAGCACGACAGCCAGCGCGGCGTCACCTGCTACCTGCTGAATGGGGTCGGCATTAGCTGCATCCCCGACAGCCAGCTGCAGGCCGGCAACGAGCGCCAGCTCTCCCCGCACGAAACCCAACCCGAACCTACACCCGCTCTGGCGCCTGGGCGCTGGATTTATCAGAGGTATGAGCTGTGAGCAGCACGAATTGGAACGTCGCACCCCGCGACGCAGAGGCATGGGCACCTAGCACTCCCAAGTTCATGGCCGGCTGGTACAAGACAGACGCTGAAGGCCGATGGTATTTCTCCCTATCGCGCAGTTCTGGTTGGTGGGGTATCGAGCGGCCATCGACATATCGCCAGCGCCAAATGGAGCGGCGACCATGACCGACCTGATCGAAGTGAGGGTATCCAACCTGGTCGGCGCGCCGTTGGACTGGGCCGTGGCAATGGCTGAGGGGTTCGGTATAGATCCTGAGAGCCGGACAACCGTGTGGCACCCCGATGGGGTGCCCTGCAGCATCAGCATCCGCGGCGCTGCGGATGGCTTCGGTTGGCGTCCATCCATCAACTGGGGACAGGGTGGCCTGCTGATAGACAAGCACAGCGGCACCGCACAGCACATTCCCGGGCTTCCAGATGACCTGCACTACGCAGGCGGCCCGGCCGGCGCAGGAGTCTGGTGCTACGGCCCCACGGCCCTGATTGCGTTCTGCCGCGGCCTCGTCAACTACAAGCTCGGCGATACCGTCCAGGTGCCGAAGGAGCTGATCCATGCCGACTGACAAAAACAGCGTCGAGACGCTGATGAAAGGGTGCCAGCGCGGTGTGCCAGGCAAAGGACCGGCGATCGAAACGGCAAACAACCTGTTGGCCGAGTGCTACGGCCTGCTGGGCAAGCTCGCCGCCGAGAACGAGGCGCTGCGCAATGACGCCGAGCGGTACCGCGTCCTCCGCCAAGCAGACGTCGACACAATCCATAACGGCGGCCTATTCGCCGGTCTGACGCCCGACAACATCGTGATTAACGGTCACGACCTGGATCGGCGCACCGACGCCGTGATCGCAGCACGCAAGGAGGTGCAGCCATGATCGCCCTCGCCTACATGGCCTACCTGATCTGGAAGGCACCGCGATGAAGCTGATCTATCGAATCAACCGGTGGCTGCCCTTCGGCGGTTTGCCGATCGCCAGGGTTCAGCTTGGCCGCAACACCTGCACCCTCTACAAGAACGGCTGGGTGCTGATCAGTGACGGCAGGAGCACAGACGCCCTCCCGATCAACTTCACCAGCCAGGCCTTAGTCGACGCATTCGCGGCTGAACTCGCCTAACCCCTCCCCCTACTACTCAAGCCCGCCGACATGCGCGGGCGAGGATTCCCTATGTCCGCCACTCAGCAATTTCATCAAACCGCCAATGACTGCCTGGAGCGCATCGCGGCGGACCTCTGGCCAGGCGCCAAGCTGGCCCTGGTCATCTATACCCCGGGCAAGCCCGAACTCGACATCGTGCTCAAGGACAGCGGCCTGAACGTCGACGAGGTCGTCAACACTCTGCGTCGGCGCGGTGGCCTGGGTCTGGATGGCGAGAACATCTACAAGCGGCTTGTCTGTGATGCCGCTATCGGAGCGTTGGCATATGGGAAGCAGAACAGCAACCCGCCGCCATCTGGCCACTGGCTTCAGGAATTCTGGGATTTAGGCCGAGGCGAGGGGCTGTACCAGGCAACGCTGATCGAGGCCTTGCAGCAGGTTACTGACTGCCTGAGCAAGGCCCTGACCGGTGGATCGGTACCTGCGACCGAAGCAGGCCGCGCCCTGATCGTCGCTGGGGATCTGCTGCAGCCACACCGAACCTGACCACCAACCTGCCGCCACCGGCGGCGTGGAGACCATCATGCAAGACGAAGAACACCAGCCGGTGGCCTATGTATCCGACAAGGTCCCGGAGGAGAGAATGGCCGAGCTGGTCGGTACGACCAAGCGGGCCCTGGAAGGCAAGCGAAGCCGCGGAGTGATCCCCGAGGGGGTCTGGAAGAAAATCGACGGCCGGATTTTTTACAGCATCAGGAGATACGAAGCGTGGCTGGAAGGAAGCTGGGGCTACCCACTGGAGTCGAATTCATCGGCAAATCAATCCGGATCCGTTTTACTTGGAACGGTGAGCGTCGGTCCGAAACTCTCGCGTACCCCCAGACCGCCAAGGGGATCAAAGCGGCAGCCGATCTACGCGCTCAAGTAATCAGCCTGGCCAAGCACGGCGTATTGGACGAAAAACGATACGCCGAGCTATTCCCGGCCTCGAGCTACACCGCGCCAGCCAGCGAACTTATGTTTGGCGAATACGCTCAGAGCTGGCTGAACAGCCTGGAGGTGGTGCACGACACGCGGGTCAACTACAAAGGCTTAATGAACAACTACTGGATGCCCCATCTGGCAACACTGCCTATCAAAGCGGTCACGCCGATGGTGCTGAGAGACGTGGTCGCGAAGACCGAGTGGAAGAGTTCGACAGTCAAGCGCGCCGCTATCGCCCGGGTCAAGGCGATGTTCCGCGCGGCTGTGTTTGACGAGGTGGTGGACAGGAACCCGGCGGCATCCATTCAGTTGCCGCAGAAGAACAGGAAGCAGGTCGACCCCTTCACGGTGGAAGAAGCGGAGGCCCTGATCGAATGGATGTACGAAAACTTTTCCCGGTGCAACCAGGTGTTCGCAGCCTTCTACGAGTTCGCCTTTTACACCGGGATGCGTACCGGCGAGATCATGGCGCTGCGCTGGGACGAGATCGACTTCGAGAAAAAGACGGCTCACATCTGCCGGATCGTGGTCGAGAAGCAGGTGGTCGAGCGGACCAAGACCAAGTACACCCGCACCGTGATGCTGAACAGCCGGGCCCTAGGCGCGCTGGCCAGGGCCAAGGACATCGCGCATTACCGCTCCAAGCAAAAACGCCGGGTGTCGACCGAGTCGCCGTTCATCTTCCAGCCAGCAGGCTCGTCGCCACACATCACCGTACCCGAGACCGCCGGTAAGCACTTCAACCAAGCAGTGGAAGCGAAGGGCTTCAGGCATCGCCCCCAGTACAACTGCCGGCACACTTATGCCACGATGTGCCTCATGTCAGGGATGAATCCGGCATTCATTGCAGGGCAGCTTGGACACTCGGTGCAGGTCCTCCTCTCGACCTACGCCAAATGGCTGAATTCCGCCAACGACTGGGCCGAACTGGCGAAGCTGGAAGCGAACGTAATTGGTACAGAATTGGTACAGGATTAAATTTCGTTCACGTTGCGCCCTTTAGTCATAAGGCATTCGACAGCAAATCAGCCATACTCCAGAATGCAGCGGTTTTTGGGGGAAAACCCTTGCACAGCCAACGACATACCAATATTTAGTGAGCCTCAACGTGAAAACATCCCTGTCCATTCTCAGCCTGCTGCTGTTGCTCACAGGTACCGCGACGCTTCCGTCGACCGCTGCTGCACAATCCCCGGCCCAGGTTCAACGTGACCCGTCCAAGCTGCACCTGGCTTCGGGCAGCGCTTTGCTGATCGATCTGAACACCAACCAGGAGTTGTATTCGAACCACGCCGACCGCGTGGTGCCGATCGCCTCGGTAACCAAGCTGATGACCGCCATGGTAGTGCTCGACGCCAAGCAGCCCATGGATGAAATGCTCACCATGACCATCGCCAACAACCCGGAAATGAAAGGCGTGTATTCGCGTGTGCGCCTGGGCAGCCAGCTGGACCGCCGCGAAACCTTGCTGATTACCCTGATGTCTTCGGAGAACCGTGCGGCCAATACCCTGGCCAACCATTACCCGGGCGGCTACCCGGCGTTCATCAAGGCGATGAACGCCAAGGCCCGTAGCCTGGGCATGGCGCACACCCGCTACGTCGAACCGACCGGCCTGTCGACGCAAAACGTGTCCACCGCCCGCGACCTGGCCAAGCTGCTGATGGCGTCGCGCAAGTACCCGATGCTGAGCGAGCTGTCGACCACCCGCGAGAAGACCGTCGCCTTCCGCAAGCCCAACTACACCCTGGGCTTCCGCAATACCGACCACCTGGTGAACAAGAGCAACTGGGACATCAAGCTGACCAAGACCGGCTTCACCAATGAGGCCGGGCACTGCCTGGTGCTGTTGACCCGCATGGACAATCGCCCGGTGGCCATGGTCATTCTCGATGCCTTTGGCAAGTACACCCACTTCGCCGATGCCAGCCGCCTGCGCCAGTGGCTGGAAACCGGTGCTGCCAAGCCGGCACCGGCAGTGGCCATGCAGTACAAGGCCGAGCGGCAGAACAAAGGGCGCCTGGCGGCGGAATGATGGCGCTTGGTGACATTGCTGTTCAAGCCAAGGGCGCGGGTGTTCGTCGAAAGAGGAATAGCGCCTGACCGAGCGAGCGCCGCGCGGGCGGCGCTCGATCTGATAGGCGCTGCAACTCTCCCGACGTACACCTGATGGCCCTGACCCGCCCCTAAGCCGGGAACATCAACCTCCCTGAACATTTCCGGATGCCTGGGCGGGCCTCATCGCGGATAAATCCGCTCCTGCAAGCGCCTCGCGGCAGATGTCCTGGCCAGGCGGGCGCCGTTGCCAGCGTCAGGCCTGGGTACTGACCATCCCGCCCGCACTGCTGCCACCGGTCTTCTGCAGCGCTTCGAGCAACTGCGCAGTGGCCTGCAGGATTTCACCATTGAGCGTGGCGATGCTCGCCTGCCTGGCACTCACAGCCGCCAGCTTGGCCGTTTCTTCCATTTGCTGAGCCATCACCAGAGCCAGTTGCTTCTGCTCGTCGGCCAACTGTTTCTGCAACTTCTTGATCATTTCGCGCAATTGCCTGATGTGCGCAGGTTCAGAACTGTCGCTGCTGCTCTCGGCGCCTTTGGCTTTGCTGCCAGCATTCACTTTCGACAGGTCGGCCTGGGTGCCGGCCCCGCTTTCTTCGCTCTTCTGCACATCCTGGCCAGCGACGCCGGAGGTGCTGCCCGACACTTGGCCCGTGCTGCCGATGCTGATTGCTGCGATTGCGGTCATGTATTTCTCCCTGCAAAAAAAATGGTCCCTGGACTGTTCTGCCTATCGGCCGCCAGGCGCAGGTCTTTAGCCCCGGCTTGCAAATCGCGCAGCCGGCCGCCGGTAAATTCCCGGGCGTGTGGCTCGTTCCAACCCATGTACCTACGCAGGCGCCGGCCTACTCCCGGCGTGCGTCCACATTCGACCACTATGGAATCGCAGCCATGAGCCAGTCTGCACACACGGAAACTGTAAAAGACTTGATCGGCGTGGGTTTCGGCCCTTCCAACCTGGCCCTGGCCATCGCCCTGGAAGAACTCGCCGAGTCTCAGGGCCATGCCCTCGATGCGCTGTTCATCGACAAGCAGCAGGACTACCGCTGGCACGGCGAAACCCTGGCGACCCAGAGCGAGCTGCAGATCTCGTTCCTCAAGGACCTGGTTTCGCTGCGCAACCCCACCAGCCCCTACAGCTTCGTCAACTACCTGCACCAGAAGCAGCGCCTGGCCGACTTCATCAACCTCGGCACCTTCTACCCCTGCCGCCTCGAGTACGACGACTACCTGCGCTGGGCCGCCGAGCACTTCGCTACCCAGGCGGTGTACGGCGAGGAGGTGCTGCGTATCGAACCGGAAGTGCAGTCGGGCCGGGTCGAACACCTGCGTCTGGTCTCGCGTGACGTACAAGGCCGCGAATACAGCCGCCGCACCCGTTCGGTGGTGGTCGGCAGCGGCGGTACCCCGAAAATCCCGGAGAAGTTTGCCGCCTTCACCGATGACCCGCGCGTATTCCACCACTCCCGGTACCTCAGCAGCCTGAACAAGTTGCCGTGCAAGGCCGGCACGCCAATGCGCATTGCCGTGATCGGGTCCGGCCAGAGTGCTGCAGAGGCGTTCATCGACCTCAACGACAGCTACCCGTCGGTCAGGGTCGACATGATTCTGCGCGGCTCGGCGCTCAAGCCTGCCGATGACAGCCCGTTCGTCAACGAGATCTTCGCCCCGGACTACACCGACCTGGTCTACAACGAGCCGGCCGACCAGCGCCGCAAGCTGCTTGGCGAATACCACAACACCAATTACTCGGTGGTCGACCTCAACCTGATCGAGCGCATCTACGGCATCCTTTACCGGCAGAAAGTGGCGCACCAGTACCGTCACAACGTGCTGTGCCGACGCCAGGTGGAAACGGTGCTGGCCACCCGCGAAGGGCTGGAGCTGACCCTGCGTGACCTTGCCACCGGCCAGCAGCAGACCCACCGCTATGACGCGGTGATCCTGGCCACCGGCTACGAACGCCGCTCGCACCGTGACCTGCTGGCACCACTGGCCGGCTACCTTGACGATTTCACGGTCGACCGCAATTACCGCGTGCTGGCCAGCCCCGACCTGCAGGCGTCGGTGTACCTGCAAGGCTTCTGCGAAAACAGCCACGGCCTGAGCGACACCCTACTCTCGGTGCTGCCGGCACGCGCTGCGGAGATCGGCCGCGCGCTGTACCAGGACCTGGCCCAGCTGCACGGCAGGCAGCAGGCAGCGGTCGCCCTGACCCGCGCCTGACCCGCTGCCAACCAACGCCTGGCCGGCCTGGCGCCCCAACGCCCCAGGTCGGCCTTGGTGTTTCTGAAACATTTACTTGCATTTAAAACGGCAGGATTTTGATTCTCATTCGTCCTTATCAGTACAGCCTCTTGGCTGGGCCCACGCTCGACCACCCTTGCAGAAGACTGTCCGATGGCCAAAACCGCGAAAAAATCGAAATCCAGGCTATGGTTCCTGGTCCACAGCTGGCTCGCCCTGCCGATCTGGTTCTTTGTCCTGATCGTCTGTTTCACCGGCATGCTCGCCGTGGTCAGCCAGGAAATCGTCTGGCTGGCCAACCCGGACGTACGTGCCAACAAGCCCGATGGCGACGTCGAGCGCCTGAGCTTCCAGCAGGTGCTGGATGCGTTGCACAGGGCCGAGCCCGACATGGTGGTGGAACGTCTCAGCCAACCCGACGGTTCGCACTTTGCCGTCAAGGCCGATGTCACCCTGCCTGACGGCACCAGCCCGACGTTGTACGTCAACCCTTACACCGGTGCGATCCAAGGCAAGACACCGGACTTCGACTTCGAGGCCTTCACCCGTGCCCTGCATGGCTGGTGGCTGGTGCCGTTCACCAATGGCTTCAGCTGGGGCTGGTACCTGGTGTCGCTGCTCGGGCTGCCCATGCTGGCGTCGCTGGTCACCGGCCTGGTGGTGTACAAGAAATTCTGGAAAGGCTTCTTCAAACCGCTGCGCACCGGCCATGGTTCGCGGATTTTCTGGGGCGACCTGCACCGCCTGGCCGGGGTCTGGTCGATCTGGTTCATTGCAGTCATTTCCATCACCGGCACCTGGTTTCTGATCCAGGCGATCCTGTTCGACAACCACATCACCATTTCCAGCCGCCCGGTGGTGCCGGTGATCGCCCGCGAGGACGTGCCGCAAACCGCGGACGGCAGCCCCGCACCGCGCATCGACCTGGATGAGGCCGCACGCATTGCCGGCCTTGCGATCCCGGGCCTGGAGGTCAATTTCATCACCCTGCCAGCCACTGCCTACAGCCACGTCACCCTGGGCGGGCCGGGCTGGTACCCACTGATGTTCCAGAGCGCTTCGGTGAACCCCTATACGCGCCAGATCGACAGCCAGTTCCTGCTCGGCGACCGCTCGGCGCTGGAGGTCGTCACCGAATCCATGCGCCCATTGCATACCGGCGATTTCGGCGGCTTGCCGATCAAGCTGGTGTGGTTCTTCTTCGGCCTGGTCCTCACCCTGATGGTGTTCAGCGGTTTGCTGATCTGGACCAGGCGCACCGCCCAGGCCACCGCCGCCGCGCTCAAGCGCAGCGAACGCACGCCGCACCCGGCACGCACCGACAGCACCGTGGAGGTCCGCCCATGAGCAAGGCACACGCGCTGCCCGACAGCCCGCTGAAGCAGCTGTGGCTGAAGTGGCGCTTCCACCTGAATATCCTGCTGGTTCTCATCCCGCTGGGCTTCATGCCGAAGTACTTCGCCGACGCCAGGCTGTTCCGTGGCGAAGCCGGCCTTGGCGCCAATGTGATCAGCGACATCCAGGTCGGCCCCTACCGCCTCGACCTGGCCGAGCTGCGTGACGAGCCCCCCCGCGCCGACGGCCCGGCCGGGTACTTCAAGGTGTTCAACGCCTCGTTGTGCAAGGCCTGTATCAAGGAGGTCAAGGCCGCCTACCTGCGCATCGGCAAACCACGCAGCCTGCGCGCCGCCGGCACGATTTTCTTTGGCGCGCCCTACCACATGGGCACTTCGCTGCCCATCCCGCCCCGCACCCGCCCGGACGCGCAGGTCTGGATCACCCTGGAAGGCTGGGACGGCAGCCTGCACCAGGCGTCAGTCCCCCTGGCCAAGGCATCGCCCGCCACCGTGGCCTGGCTCGAGAAACAAGGAGACAAGAAATGAAACACCTGTTGCGCGTCCTCGCCCTGCCTGTGCTGGCGCTGGGCGCTGGCACCGCCCTGGCACACAACCCGATGTGCGAATGTGAAGGACTGGCCGGTGGCCAGGTCAAGTGCACCGGTGGCTTCTCGGACGGCAGCGGTGCCCCTGGGGTGACGCTGGATGTGATCGGCTACGACGAACAGGTGCTGGTCGGCAGCAAGCTCGGTGATGACTCGACGCTGACCTTCAAGCGCCCGGACGGCGAATTCTACGTGCTGTTCGATGCCGGCCCCGGGCATGTGGTGGAAGTCGACCACGCCGATATCACCCAGCCATGAGCCGCTGCCAAGTGATCCGCCCGGCCGGTGCCGGGCACGAAACCCTCTACGTGCTGCTGGTCAGCCTGCTGATCGTGGTGCTCGCCGCCAGCGTGGTGCTGGTGCGCGGTGAGCGCGAGGACGAACAGGCCATCGCCAGCCACCAGATCGATGCCCGGCGCGACCTGACTGCCGCCGAGCAAGGCCTGTATACCGACCTGCGGGTGGCCTTCGACGAAATCCGCCTGCTGCGTGAAGAAAACGCCGCCGTCCCCAGCGTAAGCACCCTGGCCGAGGAAGGCCTGCCACCGTTCGTGGTCGACGCCGGCAGCCAGAGCCGCGGCAACCACCAGTGGTCATGGCTGCAGGCCGGTGCCTACCTGGGGCGCAGCCAGGCCCCGGAAGTGGCCGGCAGCCTGCTGTTGATCGTGCCGAGCGACAGTGCTGGCGAGGCGGATGTCTGGCTGCGCCGCGACACCGCCGCTGCGCCGCCGGGCGATCTCGGCCAGGCTGCATTGATCGCTGCCGGCTGGCGCCAGGTGGTCAGCCATTACGACGCCGGGGTCACCCGCGAACACCGTCACTGAACCCAAGGACTCCTCCATGCTCCGCTCCGCCCTCGCCCTGCTCCTGGCCCTTGCCCTGCCGCTGTCGGCCCTGGCCGATAACGGCAAGCCGCTGCGCATCGGCATCACCCTGCACCCCTATTACAGCTATGTGAGCAACATCGTCGGCGACAAGGCCGAAGTGGTGCCGTTGATTCCGGCAGGTTTCAACCCCCACGCCTACGAGCCACGGGCGGAAGACATCAAGCGCATCGGCACGCTGGATGTGGTGGTGCTCAACGGCGTGGGCCATGATGATTTTGCCGACCGCATGATCGCCGCCAGCGAAAAGCCCGGCATCCAGACCATCGAGGCCAACCAGAACGTGCCATTGCTGGCGGCCACCGGCATTGCCGCCCGTGGTGCCGGCAAGGTGGTCAACCCGCACACATTCCTGTCGATCAGCACCAGCATCGCCCAGGTCAACAATATCGCTCGCGAACTGGGCAAGCTCGACCCGGACAACGCCAGGCTGTACACGCAGAATGCCCGTGCCTACGCCAAGCGCTTGCGCGCCCTGCGAGCCGAGGCCCTGGCCAAGGTCACCGAGGCGCCCGGCGCCAGCTTCCGGGTGGCCACCATCCATGCCGCCTACGACTATCTGGTACGCGACTTCGGCCTGGAGGTGACGGCGGTGGTCGAGCCCGCGCATGGCATCGAGCCCAGCCCGGCCCAGTTGAAGAAGACCATCG
Source organism: Pseudomonas sp. Marseille-Q3773 (assembly GCF_916618955.1). Lineage (NCBI taxonomy): Bacteria > Pseudomonadati > Pseudomonadota > Gammaproteobacteria > Pseudomonadales > Pseudomonadaceae > Pseudomonas > Pseudomonas sp. Marseille-Q3773. The sequence goes on along the minus strand of NZ_OU745390.1, from coordinate 1,010,663 downwards.
ACCAGCTGAAGGCCCTGGATGTGCGGGTGATCTTTTCGGAAATGGACTTCCCGTCCGCCTATGTCGAAACCATCCAGCGCGAATCTGGTGTGCGTCTTTACCCGCTCACGCACATTTCCTATGGCGAATACACCAAGGACAAGTACGAAGTGGAAATGCAGCGCAACCTCGACACCGTCGTGCGCGCCATCCAGGAGAACCGCGCATGACCGCCGCAGCCAACCTGCTGGCTACCTGCGGGCCGCGCATCGAGTTCACCGGCATCGACCTGTCGCTGGGCCGCACGCGCATCCTCGACCAGGTCAGCTTCAGCGTCGCCGCTGGCAGCGTGCATGCCATCGTCGGCCCCAACGGCGGCGGCAAGAGTTCGTTGATCAAGACCTTGCTCGGGCAGATGCCGCACCAGGGCCAGTTGACCCTGCACTGGCCTGGCGAGCGCGAAGTGATCGGCTACGTACCGCAGGCGTTGGAATTCGACCGTGGCCTGCCAATGACCGTGGACGACTTCATGGCCGCCATGTGCCAGCGCCGTCCTGCGTTCCTCGGCCTGTCGCGCCGGGTGCAGCCGGCCATCGACGCAGCCCTGGCGCGGGTCGGCATGCTCGACAAGCGCAAGCGGCGCATGGGCGCGCTGTCGGGCGGCGAACGCCAGCGTGTACTGCTGGCGCAGGGCCTGGTCCCCACGCCGCAGTTGCTGGTGCTGGACGAGCCGATGTCGGCCCTTGATGAAGCCGGTATCCAGGTGTTCGAACAATTGCTGCGCGGCTGGCGCCAGGCCGGCACCACCGTGCTGTGGATCGAACACGACCTGCAGGCCGTGCTGCGCCTGAGCGACCGCGTGACCGGGCTCAACCGCCAGGTGCTGTTCGATGCCCCGCCGGCCCAGGCCCTGAGCCCGGAGCGCCTGCTGGGGCTGTTCTCCGTTCACCCACGCAGCGAGGGGCGTGCCTGATGAGCCTTGAATCCTTGCGCCTGCTGGTCCAGAGCTGGGCCACGGCCGGCTACCTGCCCGAGGCGCTGGCCTACGGTTTCGTGGTCAACGCCTTGCTGGCAGGGCTGATGATCGGCCCGGTACTGGGCGGCCTGGGTACCCTGGTGGTGGTCAAGCGCTTCGCCTTCTTCTCCGAGGCGGTCGGCCATGCGGCGCTGACCGGCGTGGCCATCGGCATCCTGCTGGGCGAACCCTACACTGGCCCGTACGGCAGCCTGTTCGGCTACTGCCTGCTGTTCGGCATCCTGCTCAACTTCCTGCGCAACCGAACCGGGCTGGCGCCGGACACGCTGATCGGCGTGTTCCTCTCGGTGTCGCTGGCCCTGGGCGCCAGCCTGCTGCTGATGCTGGCGGGCAAGATCAATGTGCATATCCTGGAAAACGTCCTGTTCGGCTCGGTGCTGACCGTCAGCGGCCAGGACCTGCTGGTGCTGGGCATCGTCGCGGTGCTGGTGCTGGCACTGGCCGTGCCCCTGTACAACCGCATCATGCTGGCCAGCTTCAACCCGCAGCTGGCGGCGGTGCGCGGGGTGGCGGTGAAGACCCTGGACTACCTGTTCGTGGTGCTGGTGACCCTGGTGACGGTAGCGGCGGTGAAGGTGATCGGGGCGATCCTGGTCGGGGCGCTGCTGGTGATTCCGGCCGCCGCTGCGCGCCTGGTCAGCCAGTCGCTCAAGGGCTTTTTCTTCCTGTCGGTGCTGATTGCCACCTCGAGCACCCTGCTCGGCATCCTGCTGCCGATCGTATTCGACCTGCCGGTGCCGTCGGGAGCCGCGATCATCCTGGTTGCCGGCATCTGCTTTGCCCTGGCTGCACTGGCCCGCGCCCTCGTCCCCCGCCTGCAAGGAAACCCGGCATGAACCTCAAACGCCTGACCCTGGCGCTGGCCCTGGCCCTGGCCAGCCTGCCATCGCTGTCTTTCGCCACCCAGGTGCTGACCAGCCTGCCAGTCACCCACAGCCTGGCCAGCGCCCTGCTCGACGGCACCGCGGTGCAGCTCAAGCGTGCAGCCCCGGCCAACCTGCCAGCCAGCCGTCAACCTGCGTATTTCAGCGGGCGTGGTGGCGCCAGCCTGCAAGACGCCGCGCAGCAGGCCGATGCAGTGATCGGCGTGCGTTCGATCTGGCGTGACGACCCACTGTACCCGATGGCCCGGCGCAGCAATATCCGCATCGTCGAGATCGACGCCGCCCGGCCGGTGGACGGCGCGCTGCCTGGCATTGCCGTCAGCAGCGACGATGCCTATGGCGCCTACCCCTGGCTGAACCCGACCAACCTCGGGCGCATGGCCGACGTGGTAGCCAATGACCTGGAACGGCTCGCGCCGGACGCCAAGGCGACGATTCAGGGCAACCTGGCCAGGCTAAAGCGCCAGTTGCTGGAACTTGCCGCCAGCAGCCAGACACGCCTGGCCAAGGTCGACAACCTGACCGTGGTGAGCCTGTCGGAGCGCCTCGGCTACCTGGCCAGCGGGCTGAACCTGGACGTGGTGGAGCAGCCGCTGCCCGCCGCATGGGATGCCACTGCACTGCAGGCGCTGGAGCACAACCTGAAGGCACAGGAGGTGGCAGTGGTACTGGACCATCGCCAGCCGCAGCCGGCGGTGGTCGAAGTGATCAGGACGGCAGGGGCGAAGCTGGTGGTAGTGGAGAGTGACCCCGAGGATGCCTTTGCCGGACTGCAGGCCAGTGTCGACCAGGTGGTGGCCGCACTGGGCGAGGACTGAGGCCGGCAGGCGCCTTGCTGCTACCGCTTCATGCACCGCTGATAACGTTCATCCACCCGCCCGGCAAACCACGCCGTGGTCAGCTTGCGGGTGATCTTCGGGCTCTTCAGCTCGATCCCGGGCAACACGGCACGTGGCAGCGGTTTGCCAGCCGCCGCATCGGCCAGGGCGAACACCCCGCTGTACAGCTCGCTGTCTTCGAACGCCAGGCTGTCGCCCTGCTCAAGCTGGCGGCGAATCTGCGGGTTGCGCAGGCCGAGCCGGGTACCGAGCTTGCGCGCCGCCCTTTCCGTGGCCCCCGGCATGATCGAACCCGGTGCGATCAGGTCCCCGTCGAGGGCCAATGTCACCCCGGCCGCCTTGCTCAGGGCCGCCTGGAAGGCCGCGTTGCGGCTGGCGTACCAGCCCGCGTTGAAATCGGCAAAGCGATACAGCTGGCGTTCATAGCTCGTCGGGTAGCCGAGCAAGTGGGCGATACCGAAATACATGCCGCCACGCCGGGTAAAGACTTCCTGGCGGATGCTGCCGGTATAGCTGTAGGGGTAATCGCGCGCGTGCTGTTCGGCAAAGTCGATGCTGACCTGCATCGGCCCGCCGGTATGCACCGGGTTCAGTCCACCGAGCAAGGTCTTGCCCAGCGGCACGCGGGCGATGACCTCGTCGTAGAGTTCGCTCAGCTGCTTCTCGCTGCGCACCGCCTGCAACCGCTGCTGGTAGCTCTTGCCATTGGCCGAAGGTGTCTTCAGCGCACCATCGACCAGCAGTCTGGGAACATGCAGGCGTGCGGCACGGCGGTCGATTTCCTCGCGGGCAATGCGCCCCAGGTTGGGCACCTGCGGGTCGGCGTTGAAGGTCGACTCCTGCTCGGTCACGGCCAGCACTGCACACAGGTTGCTCTTGCTCGGGGCAATGCGCTGGGTTTCGAATGCCTGCTGAATGTCCCTGGCCCAGCCCTCGCGGTCCCTGGCTTGGGCGGGCAACAGCCGCAGCAGTTGCGCGCGGACCTTGGCCGGGTCTGCTTCGGGGGCTTCCTCACGGCGCCCGGCGCAACCTTGCAGCAGCGCCAGGGCCATCAGCCCGGCCGCCAGTATCCGGGCGTTCAGGGCTGTTCACCGACCAGGTAGGTCTTGCTGATGTGCCGGAACAGCGGGTGGCCGGCACTGCCCAACAGCTCGAACAACACCATCTCGCGGGTCACCACCTGCGCGCCGGCAGCACGCATGCGCGCCAGGCCCGCAGCCTTGCTCGCCGGGGTGCGGCTGTCGCAGGCATCCTCGACCACGAACACCTGCTTGCCCAACGCCAGCAGGCCAAGCACGGTCTGCAGCACACAGACGTGGGTTTCCATGCCGCAGACGATCACTTGCTCGCGCGCCATCAGGCTGGCTGGCAGGCACCCGGCGGCCACGCAGGAAAAATGGCTTTTCTCCACCACCTCGGCAGCTGGCGCTGCGGCCAGCAGCTCGGCCAGGGTGTGCCCCAGGCCCTTGGGATACTGTTCGGAAATCACCGTCGGCAGCTCCAGTTCGGCGACCGCTGCCAGCAACCAGCGGGCCCGTGCGCGGGTGCCTGCAGGGTCGCTCATGGCGCCGATGAGCTTTTCCTGGATGTCGACGACCAGCAGCGTCGCCTTGTGTGGATCGATCAGCATTGCCTGCCCCTTGCCTGGAAAAGGCCTAGCCTCCCCCAGGCAAACGGTGACGTCAATCAGGCGGAAAGCCGAAGCGGTTCGAGCGATGCGACCAGCGCAGCGAGCACCTGGTCTTCCTGTTCGTGAATGAAGAAGTGCCCACCCGGGAACATCTGCAGCGAGAAAGGGCCATGGGTTTCCTGGCGCCAGGCCTGCAGTTGCTCGTCGCTGGCGCGATCGTCGACGCCGCCAAGCACATGCAACGGGCACTGCAAGGCCGCGCGCTGGCGGTAAGCGTAGGTGCCACAAAGCAGGAAGTCGGCGCGCAGGATCGGCAAGGTCAGGCTCATCAGCTCGGTGTTGGCCAGCACTTCCTCGGGCGTGCCCTGCAGCTCGCGCAATTCGCTGACCAGCTCGGCGTCGCCCTTGGGTTCGCGCCAATTGTTGCGCTCGTAGTCCTCGCGGCGGGTCGGCGCAGCGGTTCCACAAGCGAACAGGGCCATGGGTGGCGGGCTACCCAACGCCTGCAGCTCGTGGGCCAGTTCGAAGGCCAGCAACGCACCCAGGCTGTGGCCGAGCAGCACGTAGGGGGCATTCGTCGCCAGGCGTTGCTCGGCCGCCAGTTGCCGGGCCAGCACTTGCAGGTTGGTGTGCAGTGGCTCGGCCATGCGCGTACCGCGCCCGGGCAGTTCGACCGGGCGCACCTGCAGCCACGCCGGCAACTTGCGCCGCCAGCGACTGTAGACCATGGCGCTGGCGCCGGAGTACGGCAGGCAGAGCAGATTCACTGCGCTCACTGGGCAGCGGCTTCGGCCATTTTCTGGCGCAGGCTCAGCGGGCGCATGTCGGTCCAGACCTCGTCGATGTAGGCCAGGCAGTCTTTCTTCAGGCCGCTCTTGCCAACCGCGCGCCAGCCGTTGGGGATGGCCTTGTAGTCAGGCCAGATCGAGTACTGCTCTTCGTGGTTGACCACTACCTGGAACTGGATATCGTCGCGGTCGAAAACGGAAGTCATTGCCTGTCTCCTTGAGTGATGAATGCCACTGCGCACGTGACGCAGGGGTGCCTTGTAATAGACGTGGCACGCTGTGAAAAAATTAGCGGCCTGGCCTTCGCAGGAGTGCGCCTGGTGGCATTCAGGTATCGCGCAGCAAATCATGGGTATCGAGCAGACGGAAGGCGACCTGCGGGTTGCGTTCCAGCCCCCGGCGGATCGCCGCCGGAATCGATTGGCGGGTCTTGCGGCACAGCCCGGGCTGGTCGTCCAGCTCGATGACGATGCCGCGCATGGTCCGCACTTCGTTGAAACCGGGGGCGATGTGCACACGGATGCCAAGGTTATCGTACATCCGTTGCTGCAGGCGCTGCAGGTCTTCCAGGTCCTTGAGGTTTTCCAGGCGTTCGAGCAGGCGTTTTTCTTCCTGGCGGGTAAGCAGGAGGATGCGCTGGGCGGCCTGCGGGTGGTCAGCCAGCTGTTCGCGGCCGCAAACGCAGGCGCCAGGCGGGCAAGGCTGGCGCAAAGGCGGTGGTGTGCTCATGCCAGCAAGCATAGCCTGTAGCGGGCTTTCAAGGCGGTCACAACTGCACCAGTCGCTCGCGCAGGAACGCCACGAACCCCTGCACCGGCCGCGCCACCTGTCGGTGTTGCGGGTATACCGCCGACAGTTGCAACGCCGGCGGCCGCCATTCATCCAGCACAGTCACCAGCCGCCCATCCGCCAACGCCTGGCCAACGATAAAGGTCGGCAAGTAAGTCACCCCCATCCCGGCAATCGCCGCATCCCTGAGCATCTCGCCATTGTTGCCCCGCATGCGCCCGCCCACCTGAAGCCCCTGGGCCTTGCCCCCCTGACGGAACTGCCACTGCCCCTGCCGTGAATGCCCGTAGGGCAGGCATTCGTGCCCGGCCAGCTCATCAGGCGTGGCGGGGACGCCGCGCTGTTGCAGATACGCCCGGCTTGCGCAGGAGACCCGCCCGACGCCCGCAATACGCCGCGCAATCAGGCTGGAGTCCTCCAGCATGCCGATCCGCAGCGCCAGGTCATAGCCCTCGCCGATCAGGTCCACGGCACGGTCGCTCAAGTCCACCTCCACATCGACCTGCGGATGGAGCTGCAGGAACTCGGTCAGCAGGCAACCCAGGTGGGCCATGGCGAACGACAGCGGCGCGCTCAGGCGCAAGGTGCCGCGCAAGGCCTGGGCCTGGCCGCTGATGTCGTGCTCCACCTGCTGCACCTCGCCCAGCAGGCGCAGTGCCGACTGGTAGTAGTGCTGGCCCAGCGGGGTGGCATCCAGGCGCCGCGTGGAGCGGTTGAGCAGGCGCACACCCAGGCGCTCTTCCAGCTGCATCAGGCGCCGGCTGACCGACTGCTTGGACATGCCCAGGCGTTCGGCAGCGGCAGTGAAACTGCCGGCTTCCATCACTTGGGCGAAGATGCGCATGTCTTCGTAAGGGTTCATTGTCTCGCTCTTGGTGACAGTCAAACGCTTTATAGCGGCTTTTTCCCGTCAGCGCATCTGCCTAATCTACCCACAGGTCGCAGCGATGGCCCGCCAGGCCAGGCAAGACGCCCATTACCAACACTTGCATGGAAAAGGATTCGCTCATGAACATTGTCCACAAAACCCTCACCGCCTCCCTCCTCGCGCTGTCCGTTTCCAGCGCTTTCGCTGCCGGCAGCCCGGGGGTCGAGAGCCACACCCAGGCGTTTCTCGAAGCGTTGCAACAAGGTGGCGGCAAGCCGCTGGAACAGCTCAGCCCGAAAGACGCCCGTGCCGTGCTGACCGGTGCCCAGGCTTCGGCCAAGGTCGACCTCTCCGGCATCGAGGTGAAGCAACACAGCATCCAGGCCGATGGCCAGTCGATCACGCTGCAAGTGGTACGCCCGGCCAATGTGCAGGGCGACCTGCCGGTGTTCATGTTCTTCCACGGCGGCGGCTGGGTGCTCGGTGACTTCCCGACCCACCAGCGGCTGATCCGCGACCTGGTGGTCGGCTCTGGCGCAGTGGCAGTCTATGTCGACTACACCCCGTCGCCAGAAGCGCATTATCCGACGGCGATCAACCAGGCCTACGCCGCGACCCGCTGGGTGGCCGAGCATGGCAAGGAAATCGGCGTGGACGGCAAGCGCCTGGCCGTGGCCGGCAACAGCGTCGGCGGCAACATGGCGGCGGTGGTTGCGCTCAAGGCCAAAGAAGCCGGTACCCCGGCGCTGCGCTTCCAGCTGCTGTTGTGGCCGGTCACCGACGCCAGCTTCGAGACTGCTTCCTACCAGCAGTTTGCCGAGGGGCACTTCCTCACCACCGGGATGATGAAATGGTTCTGGGACAACTACACCACCGATGCCAAGGCGCGGGAACAGATCTATGCCTCGCCGCTGCGCGCCAGCAGCGAACAGCTCAAAGGCCTGCCGCCGGCCCTGGTGCAGACGGCCGAGTTCGACGTGCTGCGCGATGAAGGTGAGGCGTATGCCCGCAAGTTGAATGCCGCTGGCGTGACGGTGACCTCGGTGCGCTACAACGGGATGATTCATGACTATGGCTTGCTCAACCCGCTGAGCCAGGTGCCGGCTGTAAAGGCGGCAATGCGTCAGGCGGGCACCGAACTTAAAGTGCACTTGCAGTAAATCGATGACTGGAAGACCCGCCCGGGCGGGTCTTTTGCTGCTATGGCGGAAATGGCCCGCAGGCTTCGATGAATCTGCTATCGGTGCGGCTATCTATGGCACCGTCCGGCCCGATGTAGATATCAATACTTGGCCATCTGGGTTTGGCCCGGATGCAGTGCGATTTCCCACGGTTGTTCCAATACAACTCCATGAAAAACTGGTCGTTCGGGAAGATATGCCCTGCGCCTCCTGTGGCTTCACCCGGGTAGATCTCACCTTTTGATATATCGTGCTGGACATTCAAGATGTAGCCGAGACGCCCCTTGCCTTTGTCAGAAAAATGAAAACTTACCTGAGGTGTGGCGACATACCAAAAAATGATAGGCGTGAGCATTATCAACACTACCCAGCGCCAGATGTACCGTTTCGGTTTACTTGCAGGCGTGATCAACTATGGCACCTCCCCAGCTTGAGCGAGGCAATGCTAACACCTCGGCCATGAGTATCTTTGCCGTAATCCCACCATTTGGGTGCAGCTTGTGCAGTTTGATGCCAATGCCGATAGCGACACGATCACCTATGTCATCCCAAGCCCGCAGCCCTTCTATATCAGCGGAGCGATGGGGTCCTTTGCGTTCAGCCCACTTTTGAACTTTCCGAATAGAGTCTGATGCAATTTGCTCAAGCCCAGCACCATCCAGAAGAACACTTTCTGACAGGCCTCCCGCCCTTCCTACATAGCCGTAGTGGATGTTCGACCAGATGTCGTAGAAGAAGTCGACTTCACCTTGTTTCTGCCAAGCCCCGCCGAACTGTTGCGCAATCGCCGCCTTGTGATCCCATGGTCTGTTCTGACCCACCCGCTCCGTCCAAAGCGCCATCGCGGCAGCAGTGTTAGCAACCATCATTGATTGAAATTCAGGCGGTAAAAGACGTGCATACCAAGGCAGCCTTTGAAATTTTGCATGTTCCTCTGTCGCGTCAAAGCTGGTCAGCTTCTTCATTTTCAGTACGGATGGGTGCGTGATGTTGCGGTTCATTTCCCCCGCGATATAGCTCGCTACCGGCTCCATCATGTCAGGGTGGTTGCAAGTGCCAGGCAGAGGTTTGCTTTCTGCAAGCGCAAGCTTGATGGGAGAGATGGAGCCACCTTGAGCTGATACTGACGCCTGGCTCGCCTGCTGTGTCGTCGCGGACCTTGTCGTTTCGCCAAGTCCTCCCCTGGCCATGACACGGTTGCTTCCCGCTGGGCACGCGCAGGCTACCAAAGCCCCATCAACTACCGCCGGGCGCCCTTGGATGATGAAGTGTGGTACGCCCTCCACGAGCGTTCCGACCTCACCACAAACAGGGCATGGAGTGGTCTTGTCATCCAGCCTCAAGGCCTCACGCCCCTGCACTTTGAATCCGGCGTTACTGGCCAGGCATACGGCCCCTGTAGTGGTGCGGTCTCCATTCAAGGCCTGGGGCCGATCGTGAATCCTGAAAGGTGCCATCCGTAGATTCCTCAAGCGAAACCGGGAAGCTAGCACCCACCAAGACCAAGAAAATCGCGCCGGAACGGTACAGGAACAGTCCTACAGGACACGTTGCATTGCCCTATGCGTTACTTCCGCGATAGTCAGCCTGGAAGAGACAGTAATTCACATATGCGCGCATTTTTAACACCTAGACTGACAGTTAAACTTCTCCCATCAGCAACCTGATGCCCTAGCGGATCAGGCTTATCGAGGAGAATCACCATGCTTACCGTACGCAACGCCAAAGACCGCGGCCTGGCCTTCCATGGCTGGCTGAAATCCTTCCACACCTTCTCCTTCGGCCATTACCGCAACCCGGAGGAGCAAGGTTTCTCCGACCTGCTGGTGATCAACGACGACCGCGTCATCGCCGGCAAGGGCTTTGGCCAGCACCCGCACCGGGACATGGAGATTTTCTCCTATGTGCTGGAAGGCGCACTGGAGCACAAGGACACGCTGGGCACCGGCTCGGTGATCCGCCCGGGCGATGTGCAGCTGATGAGCGCTGGCCACGGCGTGGCCCACAGCGAGTTCAACCACAGCCAGCTGCAGCCGGTGCATTTCCTGCAGATCTGGATCGTACCGAACGTGCAAGGCGCAACGCCGCGTTACCAGCAACAGCATTTCAGTGCCGAGGAAAAGCGCGGCAAGCTGCGCCTGATCATCTCGCCGGATGGCGCCGAGGGGTCATTGCAGGTACGGCAGAATGCGCGGGTGTATGCCGGTCTGTTCGACGGTGACGAGCGTGCCACCCTGACCTTGCCAGAAAACCGCCATGCCTACATGCACGTGGCCCGGGGCAGCATCGAGCTCAATGGGCAAGTGCTGAATGAAGGGGATGGGGTGCGGGTGAGGCAGGAACAGGTGCTGGAACTGGGCAATGGAGTGGATGCCGAGGTGCTGGTGTTCGACCTGCGGCCGCATGAATTGCCTGGCATGCCGTAAGGCAGGTCCGGCTCTTTCGCGGGTAAACCCGCTCCCACAGGTACGCCACAGACTTCGAAATCTGTGGCGTACCTGTGGGAGCGGGTTTACCCGCGAAGAGGCCGCAAATCCAACTCAGGACTCGACCCCTTCGACGATGATCACCTCAGCCTTCGCCACCCCCTGACGATGGCTGCACGCCTCCTGGTACAACGCGGACCGGTAACACGCCAGCGCCTGCTCGTACGAATCGAACTCGATCACCACGCTACGCTGAGGGGTAGGCCGCCCTTCCAGCGCCTCGCTGCGTCCGCCGCGAGCCAGAAAGCGGCCACCGAACGCCTGGAAGGCAGCCGGGGCACGCTGGGTGTACTGCTGGTATTGCTCGGGGTCGGTCACGTCCACGTGGGCGATCCAGTAGGCCTTCATGCGCTGTTCTCCTGTTACGGCGATATTTATGTATGATGGTATACCATAATAATCACCCTATCACCGTGAGCGTGCAACATGGCATTCAACACCATCGAGGAACTTCTCGAGGACTACCGGCAGGGCAAGATGGTCCTGCTGGTGGATGACGAGGACCGGGAAAACGAAGGCGACCTGCTGATCGCCGCCGAGCGTTGCGACGCCCAGGCCATCAACTTCATGGCCCGCGAAGCGCGCGGCCTGATCTGCCTGACCCTGACCGAAGAACGCTGTCAGCGCCTGGGCCTGGAGCAGATGGTACCGGCCAACGGCAGTGTGTTCAGCACCGCTTTCACCGTGTCGATCGAAGCGGCCAGCGGCGTGACTACCGGCATTTCTGCCGCCGACCGGGCGCGCACCGTGGCCGCAGCCATGGCCCCCGGCGCCCGCCCCGAGGACCTAGTGCAACCTGGGCACATCTTCCCCCTGCGCGCCCGCGAAGGCGGCGTGCTGACCCGCGCCGGGCACACCGAAGCCGGTTGCGACCTGGCGCGCCTGGCCGGTTTCACCCCGGCTTCGGTGATCGTCGAGGTGCTCAATGACGACGGCACCATGGCCCGCCGCCCCGACCTGGAAGTATTCGCCGCCCGGCATGGGATCAAGATCGGCACCATCGCCGACCTGATTCATTACCGCCTGAGTACCGAACAGACCATCAAGCGTATCGGCGAACGCGAACTGCCGACCGTGCATGGCAACTTCCGCCTGGTCACCTATGAGGACCGTATCGAAGGGGGGGTGCACATGGCCATGGTCATGGGCAACATCCGCCGCGAACAACCGACCCTGGTGCGGGTGCATGTGATCGACCCGCTGCGCGACCTGGTCGGTGCCGAATACGCCGGGCCACCCAACTGGACGCTGTGGGCGGCGCTGCAGAAAGTGGCCGAGGAAGGCGCCGGTGTGGTGGTGATCCTGGCCAACCATGAGTCCTCCCAGGCCTTGCTCGAGCGCGTACCGCAGCTCACCCACCCGGTGCGGCCTTACCAGCGAGGGCAATCGAAGGTGTACTCCGAGGTCGGCACCGGGGCGCAGATTCTGCAGGACCTGGGCGTGGGCAAGCTGCGTCACCTGGGCCCACCACTGAAATATGCCGGGCTGGCCGGGTACGAGCTGGAGGTGGTGCAGAGCATTCCCTTCGAGCCTGGGCTGGTGGGCTGATACGGAGCCATGCAGGAGCGGCCTTTCGCGACACAAGGCCGCCCCTGCACGGGACGGAGTGATGGCCGGTAGCCCATACCTCTTGCCAAAAGTTTGGAATACCATAATATGACATCCCGTAGACCTTAAATCTGTCGGCCGCCTCCTACAATTACAAACGGCCTTCAGACACCTTGTTTTAGCGGCTCCCCGAACACGATTGGCGGGCGCACCACAAGCCCCGCCTCGAATAACAAAAGCAACGAGGGCGTAACCATGCTGTTGAGCAAACGTGTAACCGCAGTGCTGTCCGCCAGCCTGCTGACCCTGGCCTGCCAGGCCGCCCAGGCTGCCGACAGCCTGAACTTCGTCAGCTGGGGCGGTACCACCCAGGACGCCCAGAAAGAAGCGTGGGCCGTACCCTTCAGCAAGGCCAGCGGCATCAAGGTGGTCCAGGACGGCCCCACCGACTACGGCAAGCTCAAGGCCATGGTCGAAAGCGGCAACGTGCAGTGGGACGTGGTCGATGTCGAAGCCGACTTCGCCCTGCGGGCTGCCAGCGAAGGCCTGCTCGAACCCCTCGATTTCAACCAGATCAAACGCGACAAGATCGACCCCCGCTTCGTCTCCGATCACGGCGTCGGTTCGTTCTTCTTCTCCTTCGTGCTCGGCTACAACGAAGGCAAGCTCGGCGCCAACAAACCGCTGGACTGGACGGCGTTGTTCGATACCAAGACCTACCCGGGCAAACGCGCCCTGTACAAATGGCCCAGCCCTGGCGTGCTGGAACTGGCCCTGCTGGCCGATGGCGTAGCCCCCGACAAGCTCTACCCGCTGGACCTGGATCGCGCCTTCAAGAAACTCGACACCATCAAGCAGGACATTGTCTGGTGGGGCGGTGGCGCCCAGTCGCAGCAGCTGCTGGCCTCGGGTGAAGCTTCGCTCGGCCAGTTCTGGAATGGCCGCGTCTACGCCCTGCAGCAGGACGGTGCGCCGGTGGGCGTGAGCTGGAAACAGAACCTGGTCATGGCCGACTTCCTCGTGGTGCCCAAGGGTGCCAGGAACAAGGATGCAGCGATGAAGTTCCTGGCCAACGCCAGCAGCGCCGAAGGCCAGGCCGAGTTCGCCAACAAGACTGCCTACGCGCCGGTGAACGTCGACAGCGTGGCCAAGCTGGACAAGGACCTTGCACAGAACCTGCCCACCGCCTACGCCCAGGACCAGGTCACCCTCGACTTCGCCTACTGGGCCAAGAACGGCCAGGCCATCGCAGCCCGCTGGAATGAGTGGTTGGTCAAATGAAAGTCGCCATCAACGCCCTGCATAGCGCGCAAGGTGCCCCCACGGGCACCGGCGCATCGGGCGCGGCCCAGCGCCGCGCAAGCCTGAGCCAGCGCTGGAAAGGCAGCCGCAACCTGCTGCCGGCCCTGCTGTTCCTTGGCCTGTTCTTCTTCGCCCCGCTGGCCGGCCTGTTGCTGCGCGGGGTGCTGGAGCCGACGCCGGGGCTGGGCAATTACGAGCAGCTGTTCGCCAACTCGGCCTATGCGCGGGTGCTGTTCAACACCTTCTCGGTGGCCGGCGTGGTCACCCTGATCAGCGTGCTGCTGGGTTTCCCGCTGGCCTGGGCGATCACCCTGGTGCCGAAGGGCTGGGGCCGCTGGCTGCTGAACATCGTGCTGCTGTCGATGTGGACCAGCCTGCTGGCGCGCACCTACTCGTGGCTGGTGCTGCTGCAGAGCTCGGGGGTGATCAACAAGGCGTTGATGGCCATGGGTATCATCGATGCGCCGCTGGAAATGGTGCATAACCTGACCGGCGTGGTGATCGGCATGAGCTACATCATGATCCCGTTCATCGTGCTGCCGCTGCAGGCCACCATGCATGCCATCGACCCGATGGTGCTGCAGGCCGGCTCGATCTGCGGCGCCAGCCCGTGGACCAATTTCTGGAAGGTATTCCTGCCGCTGTGCCGCTCGGGGCTGTTCTCCGGGGCGCTGATGGTGTTCGTGATGTCGCTCGGTTACTACGTCACCCCCGCCCTGCTGGGCGGTGCGCAGAACATGATGCTGCCCGAATTCATCATCCAGCAGGTGCAGTCCTTCCTCAACTGGGGCCTGGCCAGCGCCGCCGCCGCATTGCTGGTGGTCATCACCCTGGTGCTCTTCTACCTGTACCTGAAGCTGCAGCCGGAATCGCCGGTTGGCAACGCGAGGTAAACCGCCATGCTCCTGTCTCCCAATGCCATGGGCCGCCCGCTGCGCACCGGCCTGTACCTGACCACCGGGGTCATCGCCGCCTTCCTGCTGTTGCCGGTGGTGTTCATCGTGCTGTTGTCGTTCGGCTCGTCGCAGTGGCTGGTGTTCCCGCCGCCGGGCTGGACCTTCAAATGGTATGGCCAGTTCTTCTCCAACCCGGAGTGGATGGACGCTGCGCTGGCCAGCCTCAAGGTGGCCCTGCTGACCACCGTGGCAGCCGTGCTGTTGGGCCTGCCCACCGCGTTCGCCCTGGTGCGTGGCCGTTTCCCTGGCCGCGAACTGCTGTACGGGCTGTTCACCATGCCGATGATCGTGCCGCTGGTGATCATCGCGGTGGCGGTGTACGCGCTGTTCCTCAAGCTTGGCTACACCGGCACGCTGTTCGCCTTCGTGGTCAGCCACGTGATCGTCGCCTTGCCCTTCACCATCATCTCGATCATCAACTCGCTGAAGCTGTTCGACCAGTCGATCGAGGACGCCGCGGTGATCTGCGGCGCCTCACGGCTGCAGGCGATCTTCAAGGTGACCTTCCCGGCGATTCGCCCGGGCATGATCGCCGGTGGCCTGTTCGCCTTTCTGGTGTCGTGGGATGAGGTAGTGCTGAGCGTGATGATGGCCAGCCCCGACCTGCAGACCCTGCCGGTGAAGATGTGGACCACCCTGCGCCAGGACCTCAGCCCGGTCATTGCCGTGGCCTCGACCTTGCTGATCGGCCTGTCGCTGCTTGTCATGTTCATTGCCGCCGCTTTGCGTCGGCGCACCGAAGTCAACGCCTGAGCGCACGGAGAAACCATAATGAGTGCAGTGATGAAAGAACACGCGCCAGGCAAGACCCTGGTCAGCCTGCGCGGCCTGAACAAGCATTACGGCGACTTCACCGCCGTCGATAACCTCGACCTGGACATCCAGGATGGCGAATTCCTGACATTTCTTGGCTCCAGCGGTTCGGGCAAATCCACCACCCTGTCGATGCTGGCCGGTTTCGAAACGCCCAGCAGCGGCGAAATCCTGGTCGACGGCCAGTCGCTGGTCAACGTGCCACCGCACAAGCGCGACATCGGCATGGTATTCCAGCGCTATTCGCTGTTCCCGCACCTGAACGTGCGCGACAACATCGGCTTCCCGCTGGCCATTCGCAAGCTGAGCTCCGCCGAGACCAGCAAGCGCGTCGACGCCATGCTCAAGCTGGTGCAGCTGGAGCAGTTCGCCCATCGCAAGCCGTCGCAGATGTCCGGCGGCCAGCAGCAACGCGTGGCGATTGCCCGGGCGCTGGTGTACGAGCCACGCATCCTGCTGATGGACGAGCCCCTGGGTGCGCTGGACAAGAAGCTGCGCGAAGACCTGCAGGACGAACTGCGTCAATTGCATAGACGCCTGGGCATCACCATCGTCTACGTTACCCATGATCAGGAAGAAGCCATGCGCCTGTCGCAGCGCATCGCCATCTTCAGCCATGGCAAGATCGTCGGCCTGGGCACCGGTTACGACCTGTACCAGAACCCGCCGAATGCCTTCGTCGCCTCGTTCCTGGGTAATTCCAACTTCCTGCGGATCAAGGCCAGCAGCAACGGCGCAGGCAGCTTCGAAGGGCAGCCGGTGGCGATCCGCCTGACGCCGGGCCTGGCCGCGTCGCAGGAGGCGCTGATCATGGTGCGCCCGGAAAAGGCCTTGGCCCTCACCGCCGAACAGGCCGTACGCGAGCCGCTGCCGGCGGGTTGGAACGAGGTCAGTGCCAAGGTTGGCGAGGTGTTGTTCCTGGGCGAGAGCCAGACTTGCCACGTGGTCACCGCGGGCGGCACCGAACTGACCGTGAAGGCACTCTCGGCTGCGGGCATGCCGATGCAGCCGGGCGATACCGTGAAGGTGCGCTGGGCGGTAGCAGATGCCTGCATCTACACCGAATGGGCCGAGAGCGATTTGAGCAAATCCGCCGGGGCGCATTGAAATGACTGGCGATGCCGGTGCCAGCAACCGCGGCGCCTGCATCGCGGATAAATCCGCTCCTACAGGTGTGACCTGTCACATTATGATCACGCTACTGTCGTAATCTGCCGGCCAACTCCATGCCACAGGGCTAACCGGCATGCCCC
Organism: Pseudomonas sp. Marseille-Q3773; assembly: GCF_916618955.1. NCBI lineage: Bacteria > Pseudomonadati > Pseudomonadota > Gammaproteobacteria > Pseudomonadales > Pseudomonadaceae > Pseudomonas > Pseudomonas sp. Marseille-Q3773. Next base: position 994,311 of record NZ_OU745390.1, on the reverse strand, counting down.
GCCTGCTTGTCTTGCTGCTTTCCCTGCTTCCGCTGACGGCCCACGCCGAGCACCTGCGGGTGCAGGGATCCAACACCATCGGCGCAGCGCTGCTGCCGGCGTTGGTCCAGGCGCAATTGCGCGCCCGGCATGCCACGGCGATCGAACAGCACCCCGGGCAACTCGCCAATGAAACCGTCATCACTGCGCGTGACAGCCAAGGGCAGCCGATACACGTCGATATCGCCGCCCACGGTTCCAGCACCGGCTTCACCGCCCTGGGGCGTGGCGAGGCCGACCTGGCCGCCGCTTCGCGGCCGATCAACGACAGCGAAGCGGGCCAGCTGCGCGCACTCGGCGACCTGCGCAGTGCCGCCACCGAGCAGGTGATCGGCCTCGATGGCGTCGCGGTCATCGTCCACCCCGACAATCCGCTACCCCAACTCACTACAGCGCAACTGGCACAGGTCTTCTCCGGTCAGATACAGCGCTGGGAGCAGCTGGGCATTGCCGGTGGCAGCATCCATCTCTACGCCCGTGACGACCGCTCCGGCACCTACGAAACCTTCAAGGCGCTGGTGCTGGAACCGCAGCACGAAACATTGTCGGCCACGGCCAGGCGCTTCGAATCCAGCGACGAGCTGGCCGCGCAAGTCGGCGCCGACCGCCAGGCCATCGGTTTCAGCAGCCTGCCGGCGGTGCACCGGGCCAAGGTGCTGGCGGTGGCCGAAGGCGACGCGCCGGCCATGCTCCCCGAGCGCGCGCTGGTGGCCAGCGAAGACTATCCACTGTCGCGGCGCCTGTACTTCTACCTGCCGGCTAATCCGAAACCACAGGCCAAGACCCTGGCAGACTTCGCCCAGAGCCCGGCCGGCCAGGCGATCGTCGCCCAGCAGGGTTTCGTCTCGCAGCAGATCAATGCCCAGTCTGTCGCACCGCTGGCCGACATGCCACCGCGTTATCGTGCCTTGGCCCAGCAAGCGCAGCGGTTGAGCGTGAACTTTCGCTTCCAGGAGGGCAGCGCCAGCCTCGACACCAAGGCGTTGCGCGATGTGCAGCGGGTGGCCGATTACCTGCGCCAGGCCGGCAAGCTGAACGGCAAGGCAGTGCTGGTGGGGTTTGGCGACCCCAAGGAAACCCCCGGCCGTGCCGCCCTGCTCTCCCGCCTGCGCGCCCAGGCGGTGCGCCGCGAGCTGGCGCGCGATGGGGTCGAGGTGCAGCAGGTCATGGGCATGGGCGATGAACTCCCGGTGGCAGGAAACGAACTGGAGCAAGGGCGGCTGCGCAACCGCCGGGTCGAGGTATGGGTGAACTGACCGCCGCTGCGGTTCGGCGCTGCACAGGTCCCGGCAAAAAAATGTAACAGCTCCCCATTCGGCATCCCCGGCAATCAGGTCTAGGCTCAAGACCATGTGATACCGGGCCCCTCTGACGGCTGCCAGGCCGCCATGTCGGATCACTGTTGCCATGCAACGTCGACATTCAAGGAGGGGCTCATGACAGCTCTACACACATTCCTCACCACCCCGTTCCTCGGTACCAGCGCCTGGTTGTGGCTGCTGTTCGTGGCTATCGTCGTAGCCCTGCTGGTGCTCGATCTTGGCGTGCTGCATCGCCACGACCGGGAAATCGAAATGCGCGAAAGCCTGTTGCTGTATTCAGGCTATTTCAGCGTCGGCGTGCTGTTCGGCCTCGGGGTCTGGTATTCCCTGGGCGCACACCCGGCGCTGGAGTTCTATACCGTTTTCCTCGTCGAGCAGTCGCTGTCGATGGACAACGTGTTCGTCATGGCGATGATCTTCAGCTTTTTCGCCATTCCCCGCCGCTACCAGCACCGCGTGCTGTTCTGGGGCATCCTCGGCGTGGTCGTGCTGCGGGCGATCATGATCGGTGTTGGCGCGGCGCTGGTGCAGAACTTCGCCTGGGTGTTGTACCTCTTCGGCGCCTTCCTGCTGTTTACCGGGGTGAAGATGGCGCTGTCGAAGGAAGACCACCGGCCGGACCTGGCCAACAACCCGATCCTGAAGTTCGTGCGGCGGCACATGCGGGTCACCGAGCAGATCCACGGCGCGCATTTCTTCGTACGCCTTGCTCCGCCCGGCCAGAGCACGGCGCTGCGCCATGCCACCCCACTGTTCCTGGCGCTGGTGCTGATCGAACTGGCCGACCTGGTGTTCGCCGTCGACAGCGTGCCGGCGATCTTCGCAATTACCCAGGACCCGTTCATTGTCTATACCTCGAACATCTTCGCCATCCTGGGGTTGCGCTCGCTGTATTTCGCGCTGGCGGCGCTGATGCACCGGTTCGTTTACCTCAAGTACGCGCTGGCGATGGTGCTGATCTTCATTGGCTGCAAGATTTTCTATCACGGCATGGTGGGCAAGGTGCCGGCGCTGCTGTCGTTGGGGGTGACGTTCGGGTTGCTGTTGGGTGGGGTGGTGGTTTCGTTGGTCAAGACACGGGGGGAGAAGGTGGCTGTCGTAGATCAGCCGCTCGAGCAACCAGCAAATGCCGATCGTACAGTCGGCCAGAAAGAGGATGACCCGCAGATGCGGGTCTGACTCCCCTACTTGAACTTAAATAACGCCCATACAATCACCATCCAGATGCACCCGGTCATGTTTAGCCAGGCTGAAATTTTCAACCTGCGTTTAAGCTTCTTCGGAAACGCATTTAGCTCGCCAGCATCCAGTTGACCCATTCGCAGCGCTAGCCACGGAAATGCCACTAACCCACTTGCCGTACATAGCGTCATCCAGCGCCACTTGAATGACCCACAACCCCAATAACGCTTGATGCTTTCAAAATAGGGGTTGCTGGTGATGGCCGAGCAGGCGACGTCATAATCTTTGGTCAACGTTGAAACAGCACTAAGGACTAATCCTGGTATGGCGATAGCAAAAGGACTTAATAGAAGCGCCACTTTAGCAAGTGGTTGCCAGCCAGTAATGTCAATCACTGGTTGCCTCGTAAATAAACTCGCCCACGGACTCACCGAGCTTCCCGCCCAGCACTCCCCCAGCCATGCCGCTGGCGCCCACCAGTACAATGCCGCATGCCGGCGCAGCCAGACCTGCCGAGCCCATTGTAACAGCGGCACAAATTGTTCCAGATACGAGGTTTGCTCCTAAAGTGCTAGCCATTGCTCCGGCAGTTCCAGTAGCAAAACCTCCCGTCTCGGTCAGTCTGACTTTTTTACAATCTTCAGTCTCCCCTGCCCGACAAACTTCTTGCACTTTCAGATACGAAGAAGTCCCACCCAACCCAATCGCAGCGTAGCCACCGTACTCAAGAAACTTGCTGAGTCGCGCCACCTTGTCCAGATGCGTCGCATACCCCGGAATCTGCCCCGGCCCGCCAGCCTTCGACCAATGGTGTACAAGGCTCTTGGTCGAAATATTCAAGCTTTTCTTCAGCCGCTCATAGCTGCCCAGGTTAAGCTGTTTGTTAAGCAGCGCCGCCTTCAACTGACCATCCAGTTGCTGCAACAACTTTCGCCGCTCGGCAAAGAAGCTCGGGCTGTTCAGGTGGCCATGCTGCATGAACTCGCGCTGGTGCAATAGCTCGATACTGGTCAGCGTATTACTGACCTGCTTTAACCCTTGTTCCAGCATGTCCTTGCCCACGCCCATGGACTGGCTGGCATTGCTGAGCAAGCCGGCGATTTCGGCCTGGTGCTCCATCATGAAGTCCGCTTCGGCGAAATCGAGCACTGCCAGCGCACGGCGTGCATACTGGGCCGCCGCCATCAGCTGGCCTTCCTCGCGGGTGCAGGCATCACCGTTGTCAGGGTCACCGATGACAAAGATTTCCCCTGCCTTGAAGCCCTGTTCAAACGTCGGGTTGAGCCGCTGCAGCCGTGAGATTGGCAACGTGGCATCGTGCTCGGCCAATTGCAGCAGCACCTGCGCGAACGACATGCGCCGTGGCACTACGTAGAACCCGGGCTCCAGCGTACCGGGCAGCGCACTTGCCAGCGGCTGGGAGAAAGGTTCGGGGTAGACGTCGTTCGACGGCTCGGCAAAGTGGGTATCGGCCCGGCCCGCAACAGGCTGCGTAGACGGTGGGGCCTCATGCAGCGGTGCGACAACCCGATTACTGCCCGGCGGGCAGCCACAGAGCACCAGCGCACCGTCCACGGCCACCCGCTGGCCGCCGGAAATAAAATGGTTTACGCCTTCGGCGACAGTGCCCACTTGCCCACAGAGCGGGCATGGCGTGGTGCGGTCACCTTCGCGAAGCACCATTCGACCCTCGGCGAGATAGCCGGCGTTCGTCGCAATACAGACAGCACCCGTAGTGGTGGCATCGCCATCGACTGCTTGCCCTTTTCCCTCAAGACTGACGCGCATCCACAAGTTCCCTGTACCTGGCTCAGGGGCGGAAACCTAACATTCACGGGCAGACTTTGAGCGCGGAGGGTCAAAAATCAGAAGTTTCCTACGGGCTGGCCAAGCTTACGATTTCGCCTGGCTTCACCTGCCTGGGCATACTAACGAACCAGCCAGTTCTCAACTTCTTCAGCGCCATGTTCAGCTTTCCAGGCCTTCATCTTCGCGTGGTTGCCGCCCTTGGTTTCAATCATTTCACCCGTATGCGGGTTCTTGTACTGTTTCACCTGGCGCGCGCGGCGCTTGGCTTTCGGCGCAACGGCGGGCTGGACCGGGCGGCGACCGCCTTGCGGGTCCAGCAGGCTGATAATGTCGCGCAGGCTGAACTCATACTTGGCCAACAAGTTACGCAGTTTAGTTTCAAACTCGATTTCTCTTTGCAGCTCTGGGCTGCCTTTCATGGCTTCCAGTTCGGCAAGTTGAGCAGCCAGTTTCTGTTCCAGCTGGCGGAATTCGGCAAGACGGGACATGGGGATACCTTTCTCGGGACGGCCTGGGTTGTCGGGGTTGACAACCAGTTAGTGCAACCCGGAGGCAACTAAGTTCCAGCCCATGGCGCCCGTCGTACCGCCCGTCCCGTCAATTCAGTGTCAGGCAACAACTGATGGTCTTCTGTGCACACCCCATGGAGACCGTTTACATGAAGTTCATCACAACCTGCCTGAGCCTGTCAGTCGCCTGCTTCGCCCTCTGGGGCTGCTCGACGGCGCGTACGGCATCCCCTGTCGATGCCCCCGGAACCCCTGAAACCGGCACCACGCAACTGCTGGAGGCAGGCGCAGCGCTGTTGCAGGACAAGCCACCCATCGATGCGTTGAATGCCTACCTGGATGGCTTCCACTTCTACAATGGCCACCCCGACATCCAGATGGAAGCCCACCACTACTGCTCGGTGCTGAACGAGGATGTAATCCAGTGCGTGATCTACGACGGCAATACCCGTAGTGCCAAGATCATGGGCATCGAGTACATCATCGACCAGAAGCTGTTCGCCCACTTGTCGGCAAAGGAGAAAGCCATGTGGCACAGCCATGGCTATGAAGTATCGTCTGGCCAGTTGGTAGCGCCAGGCATCCCCGCGCCGGCAGAACATGCGCTGATGCAGCGCCTGGCGCATACCTATGGAAAAACCTGGCATACCTGGCATACCGACCAGGACAAGACGCTGCCGCTCGGGGTCCCGCAGTTGATGATGGGCTTTACCGCCGATGGCCAGGCCAACCCGGCCATGGTCGAGCAACGCAACCGGCGCCTGGGTATCGATACGGTCAAAAACAAGGCGCAACGGGCCGACATCGCGATACCCACGCCAGACCCGCAGGCCAACGGCTGGCAACGGGGCGATGTGATCCAGATCGTCGACCCGACCGGCGCCCACCTCCACCGCCCCACCAGGGCGACACCGGAAAACACCAACAGCCGTTCCAGCCGCTAGCCTGGCTAAGCCGCTTCGATGGGCGCAGGCGTAGCCGCGAAGCGGTCGACGCCGGCGGGCAGAATCACTGCTCGCCGTGCCCCTTGCGCGCCGGCATATGCTTGCCGATCTCATACTTGCCAATGGCCGCCCGGTGCACCTCGTCCGGCCCGTCGGCCAGGCGCAGGGTACGTTGCATGGCATACATGTAGGCCAGCGGGAAGTCGCCGCTCACCCCTGCCCCACCATGGATCTGGATCGCCCGGTCGATCACCTGCAACGCTACGTTCGGCGCCACCACCTTGATCTGCGCAATCTCGCTGCGCGCCACCTTGTTGCCGACCGTGTCCATCATGTACGCCGCTTTCAGCGTCAGCAGCCGGGCCATGTCGATTTCCATGCGCGAGTCGGCAATCTTGTCGACGTTGCCCCCCAGTCGCGCCAATGGCTGGCCGAAGGCGGTGCGCTCCACCGAGCGTTTGCACATCAGCTCCAGTGCGCGCTCGGCCATGCCGATCGAACGCATGCAATGGTGGATCCGGCCCGGGCCAAGACGCCCCTGGGCGATCTCGAAGCCGCGGCCTTCGCCGAGGATGACGTTCTCGTACGGCACCCGCACGTTTTCGAAGAGCACTTCGGCATGGCCGTGGGGCGCGTCGTCGTAGCCGAACACCGGCAACGGCCGGACGATCTTCACCCCGGGCGCATCAGTCGGCACCAGCACCATCGAATGCTGCTGGTGACGTGGCCCCTGCGGGTCGGACAGGCCCATGAAGATCATCACCTTGCAGCGCGGATCGCAGGCACCCGAGGTCCACCACTTGCGGCCATTGATCACCCATTCGTCACCGTCACGCACCGCCGTGGCCGCCATGTTGGTGGCGTCCGAGGACGCCACGTCCGGTTCGGTCATGGCGAATGCCGAGCGGATCTCGCCGCGCAGCAGCGGCTCCAGCCACTGGCGCTTCTGCGCTTCACTGCCATAACGCACCAGCACTTCCATGTTGCCGGTATCCGGAGCCGAACAGTTGAACGGCTCTGGCCCGAGCAACGAGCGGCCCATGATCTCTGCCAGCGGGGCATACTCCAGGTTGCTCAGCCCGGCGCCGTATTCCGATTCAGGCAGAAACAGGTTCCACAGGCCCTCGGCGCGGGCCTTGGCCTTGAGTTCCTCCATGATTGCAGTGGGCTGCCAGCGGTCGCCCTCGGCGACCTGCCGCTCGAACACCGCCTCGGCGGGGTAGACATGGGCGTCCATGAACGCGCTGACACGCTCACGCAGTGCCTGGACCTTGGGCGAATAGGCGAAATCCATCGGGGCTACCTTCACGGTTCGAAGTACATGGGGCAGAGCCTAGAGCAGCAAGCCACCATCCACCTAGTCTATTTTCCGCGTGTATAAACATTCATAACCGATATATGATCGGTCGATAATTCCAACAAAGAGCGGCGCCCATGAACCTCAGCAAGGTCGACCTCAACCTGTTCATTGTGTTCGATGCCATCTACACCGAAGCCAACCTTACCCGCGCCGGGCAGATTGTCGGCATCACCCAGCCGGCGGTATCCAATGCCCTTTCACGGCTGCGCGAAACCTTCAACGACCCGCTGTTCGTGCGCACCGCGCAAGGCATGGTGCCCACACCCATGGCACAGAACATCATCGGCCCGGTGCGCAACGCCCTGGCGCTGCTGCGCACTTCGGTGCAGGAAAGCCGCATCTTCAACCCGCAACAGGCCAACAAGACCTTCCGCATCAGCATGACCGACCTGACCGAGGCGGTCATCCTGCCGCCGCTGTTCCAGCGCCTGCGCCGCCTGGCCCCGGCGGTGCTGATCGAAAGCTTCCTGTGCAAGCGCCGCGAGACTACCAAGGAACTGGCCGCCGGGCGCCTGGACTTCGCCATCGACGCGCCGTTGAATACCGACCCGCAAGTACGCCACATCAAACTGATGCAGGACCGCTATGTCTGCGCCTTGCGCCAGGGCCATCCATTGGCAGACAGCAAGCTGAACCTCGAAAGCTACCTGGGCATGACCCATATCCATATCTCCAGCCGCCGCAACGGCCTGGGCTATGTCGACCTGGCCCTGGGCAAGATGGGCGTGCAACGCAAGGTTGCCTTGCGTTCGCAGCATTACCTGATGGCCTCGCAGGTACTGCAGCAGACCGACATGGCAATGACCGTTCCCGAGCGCTTCGCCCGCCGCCATCAGTTGCGCTACCAGCCACTGCCGGTGGAAGTGCCGGCGCTGGAGACCCACCTGTATTGGCATGAAAGCACCGACCAGGACCCGGCCAACCGCTGGATGCGCGAACAGATCACCGAGTTGTGCGAGCGCGTCGTGGCCGAGGAGGAAAAGGCTCTGGCGCCAGCCTGAAGGGGCTGCTGCCAATAGCTTTGGGGTCAAACCTACGTAGTCGAGAGAAAAATTTTCTACCAATCCTGCTGGAGGTAGAAATATCCATTCAACGATCCGGGAAATGTCGGCGCAAGAAGCAAAAACCATCACCCAAGCGGCGGGTACGCTTGCTCCGACGAACGCCGAGATCACGGCAACAACACGGACCCGCCCCAATGCCTAGCGCCCCGCTCTATTTCGACTATGCCGCCACTACTCCGGTCGACGACCGGGTCATCGAAGCCATGCTCGCCTGCCTCGGCAGCCAGGCCAACTTCGGCAACCCGGCATCCACCGGCCATGCCTTTGGCCTGGCCGCCCGCCAGGCTGTGGAACAGGCCCGTCAGCAGGTGGCCGAACGCGTCGGCGCGCAGGCTGACGCTCTGGTCTGGACTTCAGGCGCGACCGAGTCCAACAACCTGGCGCTCAAGGGCATCGCCCAAGGCTTCGGCCAGCCCGGGCACCTGATCACCAGCCAGCTGGAACACAAGGCCGTGCTCGACACCGCGGCCGAACTGGAGCGCCAGGGTTGGGCGGTTACCCGCCTGGCAGCAGATGCGGCCGGCCTGGTCCAGCCTGCCGCCGTGCAGGCGGCGTTGCGCGCCGACACCCGCCTGGTGTCGCTGATGGCGGTCAACAATGAACTGGGTACGCTCACTGACGTTGCCACGATTGGCGAACAGGTGCGCGCCCACGGTGCCCTGCTGCACGTGGATGCAGCGCAGGCGGTGGGCAAACTGGCCATCGACCTGAGCGCGATGGCGGTGGACCTGATGTCGTTCTCGGCGCACAAAGTGTATGGCCCCAAAGGGATCGGTGCGCTCTACGTCGGGCCGCGCGCGCGCCCGCTGATGTGCGCGCAGATGCACGGCGGCGGGCATGAGCAGGGGTTGCGATCCGGTACCCTGGCGACCCACCAGATCGTCGGCATGGGCAGCGCCTTTGCCTTGGCCGGCCAGCCCGGCGACAGCGAGCACCGCCGCCTCGAGCAATTGGCCGGGCGCCTGCGCGAAGGCCTGCTGGCGCTGCCTGGCGTCACCCTCAATGGCTGCCCCCGGCAGCGCATTCCGCATACGCTGAACCTGTGCATCGACAGCCCGGCTTTCAACAGTGCCGCACTGGCCAGCGAACTGGCATTGTCGACCACCTCAGCCTGCAATTCGGCAAGCAAGGCGGCCTCGCATGTGCTGCTGGCAATGGGACTGGACGAACGCCGGGCACGCAACAGCGTGCGCCTGAGCGTCGGCCGCTTCAGCACCGAGGCTGAAGTGGACACCGCGATCAAAGTATTTGCCAAGGTGCTGGCAGCGGCTTCGGCGGCATTCTGGTAAGCCCGCCTAGAACAGCCGGCTGTCCGGGGTGAAGTCCTCGACTTCGAGCCTGGCACTGTGCGCCTGCGGGTGCCGCGGGTTGAACAGGTAATTGGTGGTTCTGGGCATGATCGCGCTGGGCACCGGCAGCAGCAACGCCGAGCAGTCATCAAGGAAGCGATTGCCCAAACCACGGGTAAGTTCGGTCTGCGTTGACCAGCCAGGCTGCAAGGGTGGCAGCTGTGCCTGGGAAACCGTGTCGGGCAACTCGATGCGCAGCAAACGCATGGTGGTGGGGAAATCCTCGGGGTCGATCTCCAGGTGCACCAGCACCTCGAGCATGGCGCCGGCCGGGCTGGTGGCAGCATAGACCACCGGCCGCCCGGCCTGGTGCCAGCGGCCGCTGACACGCAAACCGCCGGTTCCGCTCAGGTCGGCATAGGCGCTGATTCGCCACAGGATCACAAGCCAAAGCCTTCAGCGATCTGCAGCAGCATTTCTTCGACCTGGGTGGTACCTTGCTGGGTAGTGAGCATCTGCATCGGCGTCAGCCCCGCGAAGCGCTCCTTGGGCTTGGACAGCCAGCGCTTGGCCTTGGCCGCGTCGCCGAACACGGCTTCGGCCATGGCGGTGATATGCGCCGAGCGGAACAGCCGGTCACTTTCCTCGACGGTCAGTGGCTGGTCACGTTCGATGCGCGACTTCAGGGTGCGCAGGGGAATGATCTGGTCACGCTCCACTGGCGTGAATACCCCGAGCTCGGTCAGCTTTACCAGCCAGGTGGCGGCAAACCCATGGGTGATGCGGGTGTGGATCTCAAAATCACTGGCAAGCTCGGGGATTTCCAGCAGCGCATGCAGGCGCGCCCGGTACTCGTGGTAACCGTTGTCGCGAAGCACTTCGGCAAGCATGGCAAGCTCCTTTCCGGCATTTGCCGACAAGTATGCGGTATTTGCCGAATACTTGCCAACCCGGTTGCCGAGCGGTCGAGCGCGGGAGCTTGATAAATGGCAGGGGGCCGCTGAGCGCCCCCCCCGGCCATGTCACAGGAAGGTGAACACCTGCGAAGCCGGCAAGCGCGACTTGTTCAGCCCGGCATTGAAATCCGTCTCGCTGCGATACCCCAGGCTGAGGAGCACCACGCTGGTGAAGCCACGCTCGCGCAGGCCCAGCTCGGCATCGAGGATCTTGCTGTCGAAGCCCTCGATCGGTGTCGCGTCCAGGCCATGGGCCGCAGCCCCCAGCATGGCCGTACCGAAGGCCAGGTAGGTCTGCTTTTCCATCCAGTGCTGCAAATCTTTCTGGTCAAAACGGTGCAGGTCGACGTAGTGCCGACGGCTCTGGTTCTGCGCGGCACGCGCCTGCTCATCGCGGAAACGCCCATCCGCTGCCTCCTGCTCGAGCACTGCGTTCAGGTGGGCCTCGCTCATCTCGGTGCGCGTGCAGAACACAATCACGTGTGACGCATCGAGGATCTTCGGCGAGTTGTAGGCAAAGCGTTCGGCAGTGCTCTTGGCCAGGCGCGCCTTGCCTTCAGCACTGTCGGCGACGATGAAATGCCACGGCTGCGAGTTGACCGAAGACGGGCTGTGGCGCAGTTGCTCGAGCAAGGCGTCGACAGTGGCCTGGGGAATGCGACGCGAGGCGTCATAGGCTTTGGTGGTGTAGCGGCGCTTGGCCAGCGAGACGGTATCCATGCAACAACTCCTGGAATCAACGAGGGATTTGCGGGCCATCCTATCTTCCCTGCAAAAAAGAAAAACCGGCACAATGCAACAACACTTTAACGCCTGGAGTGAAAATGCTGCGCATCGCCGACCTCGAACTGTTCGTCCGCAGCAGCGTACTGGGCAGTTTCACCGCCGCCGCCCACGAGGCCGACTTGTTGCCCGGCCAGGTAGCTGCCGCGATCAAGCGCCTGGAGCGTGACCTCGATGTGCGCCTGTTTGCCCGCACCACCCGCAGCCTGCGCCTGACTGCCGAAGGCGAGCTGTACCTGCCGACCGCAGTGAATGTGCTGGAGAGCCTGCGCCAGGGCCGTGAAGACCTGCATGGCAGCTCCACCGTGCTGCGTGGCACGTTGCAGGTGTCGGCACCTTCGGACCTGGGCCGCAACATGCTGCTGCCGTGGCTGAGCGCCTTTCGCCGTGAGCACCCGTCATTGCACCTGCGCTTCTTCCTCTCCGACCAGATTGCCGACCTCAACCGCGACCCGGTGGACGTGGCCATCCGCTACGGCCTCAACCAGGACGCCAACTACATTGCGCTGCCACTGGCCGACTGGAACCGCCGGGTGCTGGTGGCCTCGCCCGATTATCTGGCCCGCCATGGCCGCCCGCTCACCCCTGAAGCCCTGCAGCAGCATGCCTGCCTGCTGTACATGCAGCACAACCGGGTCTACGACAAATGGCGGGTGGGCAACCGTACCGTGCAGGTGCGCGGGCCGCTGGTCAGCGACGATGCCGACGTGATTCGCCGCCTGGCCCTGCAAGGCGAAGGTATCGTCTACAAGTCGTGGCTGGACGTGAGTGCCAACGTGGTCGCCGGCGAACTGGAAATCATCCTGCCGGAGCACCTCGGCGAGGCCGCCCCGGTCACCCTGGTGTGCCCGCACCGCAAGCAACTCACACCCGTGGTCGTGCAATTGCACCTGTGGCTGCGCGAACGCTTCGAGGCCCTGCGCAACGGCTGCACAATCGTTCCAGACTGAGCCGGGCCGTTGCGCTAAGGTAGGGGTTTCCGTTACGGCACGCCTCCATGAGCAACTGGATCGAACTCAAACAGGACGCCGACACCGGCATCGAGTCGGTCCGCGCACATTTCGTCGGGCATGCCTACGATCCGCACTGGCACGACAGCTTTCTGGTCGGCGTGACCGAACAGGGTGTGCAGCAGTTCAACTGCCGCCGGGTACGCCACCGCAGCACACCGGGGCAGGTGTTTCTGCTCGAACCCGGTGACATCCATGATGGCCTGGCACCGACAGCGGAAGGCTTCACCTATTCGACGCTGTATCTGCAGCCCGCCTGGCTGGACCAGCAACTGCGGGCGCTGTTCGAGCACGTACCAGGCGACAGCCTGCCCAGCTTTGCCGATACCCTGTGCCACGATGAATGCCTGGCGCGGGCCACCGCCCTCGCCTTCCGCGCCGTGCACGGGCAGGACTGGCGCATCGTGCGCCAGACGGCCATGGACGACCTGCTGGCCTGCCTGACCCGCCACCTGCACTGGCGCCGACGCCTCAACCCCGATCCGCGCCTGCCGCTGACCGCGCAGCGTGCGCGCGATTTTCTGCACGCCAACCTGGCGAGCGACATTGGCCTGGAAGACCTGGCCCAGGCCTGTGGCATCGACCGCTTCCGCCTGACCCGCGCGTTCAAAGCCGCGTACGGCCTGGCGCCGCACGCCTACCTGATCCAGCTGCGCCTGGCCCGCGCCCGGCGCCTGCTGGCCCAGGGCCAGACACCCAGCGAAGTGGCCATGGCCCTGGGCTTTGCCGACCAGAGCCACCTGGGGCGCTGGTTCCGTCGCGCCTACCAGTTGACCCCAGCCGACTACCGCAAGCGCTGCTCAAATCTTCCAGACTGAACGGCAGCGGGCAGCGAGCATGGTGCTTCGTTCATCCGGAGCCGTTGATCATGTCGCAACCGTTGTTGCCCTTCATCCTGTTTGCCCTGGTGTCCAGCATCAGCCCCGGGCCCACCAACCTGTTGATCCTGGCCCACGGCGCCCGCGTTGGCCTGCGCGCGAGCCTGGCACCGATCGCGGCGGCCTGTGGCGCAGCAGCGGCGATCGTGCTGGTGGTGGGCCTGGGGTTGGGTGAGCTGCTGCTGCGCCACCCTCTGGCCCAGCAGTTGATGAGCTGGGCCGGGGTGCTGTGGTTGAGCTGGCTGGCGTGGAAGATGCTGCGCAGTGCCGGCACCCCGCCGCAGACAGCCACGGCGCAAGGTTTCAGCGCGCTCAGCGCGGCTGCGTTGCAGTTGGTGAACCCCAAGGTGTGGCTGATGGCCGTGGCAGTGGTCGGAGTGTTTACCGCGCCGTCGTTGCCGATGTGGCAACTGGCGCTGGTGTTCCTGCTGGTTGCCCTGCCGTGCATGGCGGCCTGGGCGCTGCTGGGTGCGGGCAGCGCGCGTTGGCTGCAGGCGCCGCAGCGGTGGCGGCTGTTCAACCAGGTGCTGGCCGTGGCGCTGCTGGTGTCTGCCTGGGCTGCCGTGCTGGCCTGAGCGGTCTGCACCCCGCTCCCAGGTCTGCAGGTAGCTGCAGGATACGCGTGCCAGGGTCAGGTCAGTGGGTCAGTGCCTGGCGGAACCGCGCGGTACTGGCAACCGCCAGCAGCAACCCGAGCACCGCCACGCTTCCGCCCACCAGGCCGATGTAGGCTACGTCCAGCTGGCTGCTGACAATACTCCCGAGCAATGCGCCACCGCCGATGCCGATGTTGTAGATACCCGAGAACAACGCCATGGCCACGTCGGTGGCATCGGACGCCAGCTTCAAGGTCTTCGACTGCAGCGACAGGCTGAAACTGAGAATGGCCACCCCCCAGAACATGCTCAGCGCAGCGAACGCATAAAAATTGCCCGACAGCGGCAACAACAGCAACAGGCAGGCCGCCAGCAGGCCGATCGAACCAACCAGGAAGCCATGCGGGAAGCGGTCGCTGTAACGGCTGAACAGCAACGAGCCGAATACCCCGGCACCACCAAACAACAGCAATAGCAAGGTGGTGCGCTCACCGCCGATCTGTGCCACGTGCAGGGCAAACGGCTCGATGTAGCTGTAGGCAGTGAACTGCGCGGTGATCACCAGCGTCACCAGCACATAGGTGATCACCAGCGCCGGGCGCTTGAACAGGATCGGCAGGCTGCGCAGCGAGCCGGAGTTCTGGCTGGGCAACAGGGGCAGCGACTTCATCAGGCAGAGCATGGTCGCCAGCGCCACTACGGCAATGCTCAGGAAAGTAATGCGCCAGCCCAGCGCCTCCCCCACCACCCGGCCCAGCGGGATGCCCAGGACCATGGCCAGGGTAGTGCCGGTGGCCAACAGGCCCAGCGCCTTGGCCTGCTGGCCCGGCGGTGCCACGCGCACCGCCAGCGAGGCGGTAATGGCCCAGAACACCGCATGCGCCAGGGCAATGCCGATACGGCTGACCAGCAACATGGCAAAGCTCTGCGACAGCCACGACAGCAGGTGGCTGACGATGAACACCAGAAACACCAGCAGCAACAGGCGCCGCCGCTCGATGTTGCGGGTCAGTAGCATCATCGGCAACGAGGCCAGCGCTACTACCCAGGCGTAGATCGTCAGCATCAGGCCGACCTGGGCGGTGCTCATGGCGAAGCTGCGGCCAATGTCACTGAGCAGCGCCACCGGGACGAACTCGGTGGTGTTGAAGATGAACGCCGCCAGGGCCAGGGCAATCACGCTCAGCCAGCTGCCGCTGCCTGCTGTGGGGGGCATGTGGGTGGGTATGGGTCCATTCATGGGTTGAAACCGGTTCTCCGCAGACAAGGCAACAGACCGCACGCCAGCCACCCGGTTGCACTGGGTGTCGACGTACGCTTTGTTATTGGAAGGAATGCCCGGCATGGTACGCGTCACACCCGGGCGTCACAACCGCGCATCGGGCAGAAGGAGTACCATGCGCGCTTTGTGTGAAACGTGTATGCAACCTGGAGCCCGACCCGCGCATGGACAAGCAGACTCCCCAGCAACAGTGGCAACAGGCGGTCACCGCCTATGCCCAGGCCGTCAACGACTACGTCGCGCAGGGCCGCGCGCACGGCTGGGACCACCTCGAAGCACCGCAGGCCGCAGCCACCGAGCACCTCCTGGAGGCCTGGCTGGCAGCCCTGCAGGCGGCCAACCGCCCCGGCGTCGATGACCGCCAACGTCAGGCCTTCCGCGCTGCCTGGCCGCCTGCCCATCATCCCTTGGTGCCGTTGCTCGATGCCCACAGCCAAGGCATCAGCAACGTCTTGCTGCTGGATGACGGCAGCCTGCTGGCGCGCATCGGCATGCCCTGTGACAAAGGCCAGGTAGTGCGTATCGACAGCCACGCGGTAACGCCGGTAATCGGGGTCGAACATTTCGGCCGCTGCCCGGCACGTCGCTACTTCGCCCTGGCCAACGCCGAAGGCGTGCGCGTGACCGATGGCTGGGGCGGCCCACAGGTGCAGCGCCTGGCCTGGCCGACGGGGCTGGAAGGGTTGCCGGCAGGTTACCCGTTCGAGCCGTTCGAGTTGCCACCCACTCCCTCCGCACTGATCCCCTTTCCGGATGGCCAGCAGGTACTGCTGGTAAGTGCCGAAGGTATCTTCCTGCTCACCTGCCAGGGTGCGACCCGGCTGCTGCCGCAACAGGCACGGATACTCGATGAGCTGGCCGAGGGCACCGACCCGGACGACATCAGCCTGGGGCTGAGCATGGAACACGGTGCGGTATCGGCGGATGGCCGCTTGATCGTGGTCGGTGAACAGGGCAGCCGCCACCTGGTACTGGACGACCAGCTCAGGCTCGTGGCCGCAATCGGGCCTGCCAGCGAATACCCGCACTTCGCCCTGTTCAACCGCGCGGGCGACCAGTTGATACTCAACGCCTGCCATTTCTACAGCGGTGCCACGCTGGCGGTCAGGGTGGCCGACCTGCCGGGGCTGGATACCGACTACTACAGCCAGGACCCTCGTACCCCCCAGGTGCAGGATGGTGCACGGGTGTATGCCGCCGTGGCGCGCGATGGCGAATACATCGTCGGCGATGCCTATGGCTACCTGCGGGCGTTTGGCGAAGATGGCGTGGAGCATTGGCAGCATTACCTGGGCTCGACCATCAGTGCGCTGGATGTCAGTGCCGATGGGCGGACACTGGTGGCAGCCAGCCATGCCGGATTCGTTTCGTTGATTGCGCTGGATGGCGGGCGGCCTGCCTGGCAGATTGGCACCGGCGACCATGGCGAAGTGCGGCGCTGGTTGTTCTGGAAGGGCTGGGACAGGCCGATGGCCTGGTAACCGCAGGTGCCCCGCTCCCATCGGGACTAGTGTGGTGTTTCAGAAATGCCGCTGAAAATCTGAGCCAGGCTCGGTAGAAGCTCACTATCCAAGGGCACCACTTCACGCTGACCTCGGCGTCATAGCTGAGGTTGAGCGGTTTTTTCAACGCTGAGCGAGAAGTTTCGACAACCGTGTCGTAAAGCAAACCCAGTCCTGGACTTGTCACTATCGCCCTCTGGCGATCCGAGCGCAGTCACTCTACTGCGTGAGCCGCGTAGTTCAATGGCTGCAAAAACTGTTCTCCGTGTTTGGTCAGGGTCGCTAGTCACTGAGCTCGCAGTAGTCGAGCATGCAACTCGGAGTTCTGTATTGCCCCTCCGTATCCACGCGGAATGAACAGCAGCAACCAACACGACCGAACATCCCACGCACCAGACTTACCTAGCACAGGAAATAGCTGTGACCTGCGCGATAGAGTGGTGACCAACTTCCTGCAAACATCTGCTTACACTTCGCGCCTCGACCGGAAGCCCTTCCTCATTGCATGGTTTTCTTTTTAGCGAAACTACCACCGAGCCATTTGTTTAATCAATGCCTACCGACCGGTAATTATTCTTACAAACACGTCTTACATATAGAAACCACACCACTCCCTGAGGATTTGACATGGACGATGAATCAGAAAATAAAGTCCAGGATGCTGTGGACCGTATGTTGCCTGAGGCCCATCAGTACTCGTACTTCCAGCTTCTGGAGTTGATGTACCAGGTACACGGCGATGATCTTGAGCAACGCCCACTCTCCCGCAAAACCCGAAGACGCTTGCGGCTGGAGGTCTCTCCAAAACTGTCATTCCCCGTCGCCGATGTAATCAGTGCTGAACGCATTGGGGACGATCGCTACAGCATTCAAGCCACCTTCCTGGGCTTGCATGGCACCGATTCGCCGCTGCCCAGCTATTACCTTGACGAAGTGGCCTATGAGCATGCGCAGAGCATCGGTGTACGACCAGCCTACTTCAACTTCTTCAATCATCGCCTGCATACCCTCCTGCATCAGGGTTGGCGCAAGTACCGCTACTACCGGCGCTTCCAACCGGGCGCCACAGACGGATTTTCCCGCTACGTTTTCGCCATGATCGGTCTGGATGACGCGGCGTTGCGCGGGGCAACTGCCTTGCCCTGGAGCCGGTTGCTGAGCTTCGTGGGGATGATTGCCAGCCGCAGCCGATCACCGGGCATGGTGGCTGGCATGATCGCGCACTGCTTCGATCTTCGGGACGTGACGATCCGCGAGTTCGAGAAACGCGTCGTACAGATACCGCAGTCTCAGCGCAATGGCTTGGGTTCGCGCAATTGCACGCTCAACGACAACTTCCTGGTCGGCGGCAGCACCGAGTCACGCAGCAGCAAGTTCACCATCGTGATCGCGGGGCTGGACCAACAGCAGTTTCGCGAGTTCCTGCCCAGCGGTGACAACTACCACCGTCTGGCCCGGCTGGTGGAGTTTCTGCTTCGCGATGTCGGGGCCTATGACCTGGAGTTGCGCATGCGTGCCGAGGAAGCGCCGCCCTTCAGCCTCCGGGCCGAGCATGGCACTCACCTGGGCTGGACCAGCTTCATAGCTGACCGCAAAGACCCCACACCTCCCCCTGTTCGCATCACGGTACGCGCATGAGTACACATGTTCTCTCCCCCAGTCTTACCCTGGCCGTCCTCAACCCGGAAACACTGCTGCATGGCAGCGAACCGCAGTACCGCTTCGACAAGGCAGGCGGCACCCTCGGCACACAAGCGACCTGGCGACTACATGATCGCGAGGCGCGCATCCTGCCGGTGCACTGCGAGATCCGCTGGCATGAAGGCCATTTCTGCCTCATTGACCACAGCAGCAAGAGCTTCATGAACGGCAGTGACACCGCACTGCTATCAGGCACACCTATACGCCTCAGGCACAACGACAGGCTGCAGATCGGCGATTACCAGATTGCTATCCGCTTGGGCAATGAGGACGAGGCAGAGGAACGGCCGGAGCTTCACTCTGCCAACAATCCGCTTTCGGCCCTGCAGGCCACACAGCGTCTGTGCCCACTGCAAGTTCTCGGCGAACCGGCTATCGATGCAATGAGTCTGTGCCTCCCCTCAGAGCCCGTGCATACAGATGAGCTTGATCCCCAAGCGTATCTGGACCGTGTGGCGCAATCCCGCATTGACCCCACCATCGCCAAGATCTTCGGCAGGGAGATGCGATGAACAAGCGCATCGGTGTGGTTCTGGCCTGCCTGGCACTCAGCGGCTGTACCTCGATCAGCAAGGCATACCAGGTGATCAGGGACCCGGCGCTCCCTGTCGGCGGCCCTACCAATGACATCAGCCATGTAGGGCTCAGTCTATATGCCGCTGATCCACCTGCTGTCGCCAGCTCAGCTCACACGACCCTGGAGGAGCCTGCTCCGCCGTCTGACCAATCGGCGAGGCTGGCGGTGACCCTCATTGCCACGGATGCCGTTGGACTAACTGACAAGGTCGGCGCGCTGGCTGAACAACTGCACCAGAACTACCCAACATCACCCAGTGCGCCTGCCCAGTTGGCCAGCTACACAGCAGCGCACTCCGAGGCGCCAGAACCGGCCAGCCAAGCGCCGCGACAAGCCCCCTCTTCCATCGCCTTCAAAGTACTACAACTCAGGGACGACTCCCTGTTTCTGGACGCCACGTATGAGCAAGTGGAAGAAGATCTGGACAAAGCACTGGGCAGCACCCTGATCAGCGTTGACGACTTCCGGTTGGTGCCGGGCCATTTCAAGTTCATCGAACATGAAGAGATCAACGAGCGCACGCGCTACATCGCCGTTGTGGCACGTCTAGATGACCCACAGGGCAAGTGGAAGGATTCCATACGCATCAAGCCCCGCGGTTACAGCCACACCGTGCACGTCCACTTCGAGAACAACGGCGTCGAACTGCGTCAGGACAGCGAACTTCTTCGCAACCCGTAAAGCCCTATTGAAAGAAGGAATACCCGATGACTTCACGTAACGCTGTACTGTGGAAAGAAGGCGTGTTCGTCAAACCCCAGCACTTCCAGCAGATGGCCTTCGCCGCCGAATCGGCACTGCAACAACGCGTGTCCAGCTTAAATGATGCGTTCTATGGTTTCAGCGAACTGGAATTGAATGCCGAGTACCTGAGCTTCGGCAAGATCGCCATCATCCGCGCCCGTGGTGTGATGCCTGATGGCACGGTTTTCGACACCCCCGGCGACATGCCCCCGCCCGCGCCACTGGAAATCCCCCAAGGCACCGCCAATAAACAGGTGTACCTGACACTTCCCTTGCACGCGCCGGGCGCCCCCGCAGTACGTTGGCCCGACAGCGAGGATGTGAACGGCCGCTTCATCGCCAAAGGCGTTCCCGTCATGGACAACCACGGCGGCAGCGGCGATTCGATGATCCTGGATGTCGCTATTCCCAACCTGCAGCTCAAGTTTCAGGATGACGACAACAGCGCCTACAGCTGCCTGGCACTGGCCAAGGTCATGGACAAGCGCGCCGACGGCAGCCTGTTGCTCGATCAGCATTTCTACCCCACCAGCATTTCCCTCAAGGGCGCCCCTGCCCTGCATCGGTTCCTCGAGGAAACCACAGGGCTCATCCGCGAGCGCGCACGCAACCTCGCCGAGCGGATCTGCTCACCCGGCCAGTCCGGCATCGCCGATGTCACCGATTTCGCCCTGTTGCAGGTACTGAACCGCCTACACCCTTACTTCCATCACCTGGCGCGTCGCCGCAACGTACACCCCGAACAGCTGCATATCGCCCTGGGCCAAGCCTGCGGTGAACTGGTGACGTTCACCGATGACGGCCGGTTACCCATGGACTACCCCGCCTACCAGCATGACAATCTCTCGGAATCCTTCCATGTGCTGGAGGAAACCCTGCGCCGGTCACTGAGCACGATACTGCAGCCTCGGGCCGTTTCCCTGCCGATTCAGGAGAGAAAGTACGGTGAGCTGACAGCTGTTCTGCATGAGCGCAAGCTGCTGGAGGATGCGACGTTCATTCTTGCCGTGCGTGCCGACTTGCCCGGCGACGATCTGCGCAAGCGGTTCCAACAACAGGGCAAGGTCGCCCCGCTTGAGAAGCTGCACCATTTCATCCAACTGCAAATGCCGGGTCTACCACTGATCCCTCAGCTGGTAACGCCCCGCTATCTGCCTCATCACTCCGGCTTCGTGTACTTCGAGCTGGATCGACAGCACGAAACCTGGCAGCAGTTCAAGGATGCGAGTGGCTTTGGCTTCCACATCGCGGGGGAATTCCCGAACCTTGAGATGCAGTTCTGGGCGATCAGGCCGGATTGAACCGCTGGTGCAGCCAAAGAAGAATCCCGATCCACTGCAGGTATCGGGTTCTTCTTTTTGGTCTATGTCAGCGCTCTGCCACTTCGTGTGCTACCCCTTCGCGCAACAACCGCTGCGGCAACGCGAACGCCGCAAACAGCTGGCGGGTGAACGGATTGTTCGCGCCTGTGGCGTGGAACTTGTAACGCGCCGTCTCACCAGCAATCCCGAAGCTTAAATCGACGCTGGTTGGCGTGCGGGCGTTCAATCCACCGCGACTGAGCAGGCGGTAGAACGACCATGGGCCATGGTAGCCCAGACTGACCGTCGTGCCCGCTGCCTGTACCAAGGTGACGCGGCTATGCCCACTCTCCCCGCCAGGGCCTGGCCAGGTCATGCCAATCGGGTCTTTACCCTTGTCCGCAAATGCCTGCAGCTGACCATCCACACCAAGGACACTACCCCGCAACCCGCTGCTGATAGCTACCGGCTCCAGACCAAAGCTCACGTTCAATTCGCCACGGTTGTCGAAGAACGCGTTGCGGATCGCTTCCGCCTGCTTCAGTTGCTCCATTACCTCAGGTCGGACCAGATAGCCGTCATCGGCGCTGGAATAGAGCGCATTGAGGTTGTCGTTCAGAAACACCGTGAGGTATTGATCCTGGAAGCGTTTGAGCTGTCCCTGCGGGCCAAAAAACGCCTCGAAGTCCTTGAGCGAAACATCCGGTCCGGCCGGGTCGATGGGGTAGCGTGAAGCCAGGCGCTCCTGGTAGACGCTGTACACCTCCGCATCCCAGCGCTGCTCCAGCTCGCGCAGCGCCATGACCATCAACACCCGGGAGGTCTGGTCCGCCAGTTGGCGAACATGCCGGTTCAGCGGTTCCGGCAGGCCCGTGGCAACGCGCTGCAGGTTGCGGATGGGATCGGGTTCTTTCTCGGAGAAGCGGGTCAGCGCCACCGCCAGCGCGGCCTTGCCTTGATTCGGGTTGTCCTGCACCGCTTTCACATAGTCATACACGGCGCTGACGGCCTGCAGCGTTTCGTCATGGAAGGACGGCTTGTCGCCCTGCACATCGAGCATCCCCGAAAGCCCGGCAAACGACCGATAAATCCCCATGGCCTGTACGCGACCAGGTGGATTGCCTTGTGGCTGCTTCTCGTTGTCCACGGGCTCAGGGTAGATCAGCGTGTTGCCGCGCACCGTTTCCAACAATCGCCGCATGGGTGCTGCCGGGCCGGTGACCTGCTCCAGCACACTCAACGCATGGGCCAGGTCGGTGAACTCTGTAACCGAAAACTGGTTCAGCACCCGTCGCCAACTGTCGATGTAATCGGCGCTGTACAAGGCGCGCAGGCGTTCCGTCAGGGCCTGGCGGTCCACCTCGGAATAGTCGAGGGTGCGCCGCTCGCCCAATACCCACTGGTCGATCAGGGCGAGGTCGGCCACGTTCTGGCTGTGTTGGTCGAAGTAGTCCCGAAAGCCCCGCGCAGTGAGCAACGGTGGCAGCGACAGACTGCCATCGACGGCCGCCTGATAGTTGCGCTGGTTCAACGGCACATAGACGATATCGAAGGCCGGCCCGATCTCGTTGCGCAGGTCCAGCGCACCGTGCAACTGCTGGGCAGCTTGCTGTTTCAGGCCGATGTAGACGCGCTGGGCCAGGGGTAGCTTGCGCAGTTGCTGTTGAGCATCCGCGACCACACGTTGGTAATCAGGCAACTCAACATCAGCATAAGCCAGGCCGTACTGCAGATGACGCATCAGCGCGGCCTGCAACTGGCCTTGGCCCGGATAAGCCTTTTGCCATTCACGGGCCATCCACTGCTCAACCAGTTCTGGTCGGCGATTGGCGCGATCCTCGATCATGCGGTACACGCGCAGGGCGGCCAGTTGTTCATCACTACCGGGTGCCGCCTGCTGGATGGTCGCCGCCACGCCACCCGCAATCGCCGGTAGAAAGCGCCGGGCCAATGCATTCAGGTAGGCCTGGTCCACCTGTGGGCCGATGGCTTTGCCCTGGTACAAGCCCATGTCCGTGAACACGGTCCAGCCTGAGCGATAGTCACCGTACAGGCTCACCGCATCGCGGATCTCATCCAGTGGTGCCAGCAGGTTGCGTCCGCTCAGGTCAGCTTTGCCGTCGGCGCTGGTGTTGGTGAACGCCTGGCTTTTCTCCAGCACCTGTTCGGCCTTGTCACGGTTGACGCTGTAGAAGTACAGCCAACCACCGGCCATGGCCAACCCGCACACGCTCGCGGCGATGGCGCCGCCTCGCAACAGGCGGACCTTGTGCTCGACAACCCGCTGGTTGTCGCCGGCCAAGCCGGCCTCGAGATAGACCACGCGTTGCAACAGTTGCTGGGCGAAATAGACCACGGAAGTGCCTTGTGGCTTGGTCGACAGTGCTGGCGGGCTGAAGGCAAAGGCACGGGCGGCGGCATCCGCGAGCAGGTTACGGACCTCTCCGCGCTGGTAGACCGAGGAAAAATACACGCCCCGCACCAACGCAGGCGTGGTGTATCGATCGCTGCTCAGCACGTCGCCCAGGAAACTCAGCAACATCTTGCGGGCACCACTCAGCTCCCTGAGCAGCGAGTAGGCACGTTTGCGCGCCGCTGGAGGCATTGCACCGCAGGCCGACTCCAGCGTGTCCTCAAGCTGCTCGATGAAGTGCTGGTAGGCCTCGCCCAGTTCCTCCAGCCAGCTGTCGAAATCGTTCACCGACGCCAGCGTAAAGGTGAAGCCCTGCACCTCTTCGCGCTCGCGTGCCGGCAGCTTGGCAAACAGTTCCTCAAAGCCCTCCATTAGGTCGAACTTGCTCAGCACCACGTACAGCGGCAGACGCGTGCCTAACTCGCCACCCAGTTCCGTGAGGCGTGCGCGCAGCACGAAGGCCAGGTCACGACGCTCTTTTTCGGTTTGCGCGAACAGCTTGGTCATGTCCACCAGCAAGACCACGCCATTGAGCGGCCGACGGCTGCGGTTCTGCGCCAACCAGCCGATCATGTGCCGCCACAGTCGGCGCTCGATACCTGCCGGCAGCCCTGGTGGATTGGCTGGCTTGAGCGCGACAGGGGCAGCGGCCTCCAGGGGCACAGGCGCATCGTCCTGACCGTCCTCGAACGTGGCCGGGGGCGGCAGCGGATCGGGTGCCGGCACGGGCCGCTCCGGTTGGCTGATGAACTCACCAGGCGGATCGATCAGCACCGCATCGTCACCCACCCACCAGTCGATATCGAACACCAGGTCCGGATCGGCGCTGCCCCGTTGCGTCGAACTGCGTTCGGTGCGGGTCAAGGCAAAGCGCTGGTCCGAGCGACTGACGAAGCTGGACTTACCCGCGTTCTCTTCGCCCAGGATCAGGTACCACGGTACATCGTAGCGATGCCCGCGACCGCCCTGGCTGTCGCGCAAGCGAGCCAGGCTGCCGTCGAGGGCGCGCTGCTGGGCCTGCAGGTACACCAGGCAGGGGTCTTCCACCTCGCGGCGCTGGCGTTGCTGCTCGCGCATGATCGAGCGATTGCGGCGGTGTACCCACGCGCTCCACACCAGCAGCGGTAGCACCACGAGCAGCACGGTGACGGCAATACGCACGGGCCGCTCGGCCAGTGGCTGCTGATCACGCCACTGCCACTGCGGCCCCCACCACCATACCCCGACAACGACAACTGCCACGCAGAGCACTGTGGCGATAACAACTACGGGCATCGCCTGACGCTGCAACAACGATAATCCACGCAGCAGACTGTCCTTTTTCACTTTCATAGCGGCAAACCTTACCGACTGCACTTTCGATGAATTGACGCACGCTCAAGGCACGAACCGCGAAAGACAGTAACAGGACCCGAAATTACTTATCAACGCCCGTCTCCATGAAATAAGCGCAAACACTTTTCTTGATGACGCCGCCCGGCGACTTGCAATAAAGAACTAAATAGCCACACACCACCACGGCATTTAAACCACGAACTTGCGGGAAGTTTCCTACAAGTCGACCCGATCAATTTCTATTGCGTCGGACTCAACCTCCCTAAATAGAGCGCTCAAAACAATAAACATGAAGTTTAAAGATTGGTTCAGGCAGGAGCTGCAGACCCTCCGGGAACTGGGTGACGACTTTGTCGAAGACGAGCCGCGCCTGGCGCCTTTCCTCGGGCGCACCGCTTCGGACCCACAAAGTGAGCACGTGCTGGAACACTTCGCCTTCCTGACCGCTCGCCTGGTCATGAAGCTCGAAGACCACCTGCCCGAGCTGACACACCCCCTACTGCAGCTGCTCTACCCCAATGTGCTGCGGCCGCTGCCGAGCATGACGGTGATGCAGTTCCAGCCGGTCGACCATGCGCTGAGCGAAACCCAGGTGCTGGCCAAAGGCACGCCGGTGTACTCCCGGCCGGTTGAAGGCGTGAGCTGCGAATTCCGCACGTGTGCAGAGCTGGCCATCGCACCGCTGGAGATCCGTAGCATCACGACGCAGCCCAGTGCCGAAGCCCCTGTGGTGCGCATCGACCTGGGCGCCCTGTCCGAACAACCCCTGCGGCGCATGCAGTGCGACCATTTGCAGTTCCATCTCGCCGGTGGCAACCGCAACGCGCTGCACCTGTACCAATGGCTGGCACGGCACCTGGACAAGCTCTATCTGCACATTGGCCAGCACCGCATTGCACTGCCGCCCTCGGTGACCTTCGTCGGTTTCGAGGTCGATGAAGCCCTGCTGCCAAGCGCAGGCGAGCAGATGGACGGCTACCGCATCCTGCACGAGTTCTTTTGCTTCCCCGAACGGTTTCATGGCTTTCGCATCGAGGGGCTGGGGGCCTACTGGCCGGATGAAGCCGCCGAACAGATCCAGTTGGAATTTCGCTTCAACGCGCCCCTGCCACCTGACATCCAGATCGATCAGACGACGATCCTGCTCAACTGCGTTCCCGCCATCAACCTGTTCACCTGCAAGGCCAAGCCCATCCCACTCAATGAGAAGGCAAGCCACGCGCTTATAAACGTGGGCCGCCAAGGCAGCGATAAAGACGAGATCTTCAGTGTCGATCGTGTCAGCAGCCAGCGTCAGAAGTCCAAGGATCACGTGCAGGACTTCAGACTTTTCGAATCTCTGTACCGTGATCTCCCACTGGGCCAACGGGTACCCACGCTCTACTACCAACTGGACATCGAACAGGAGCCGGTCAACGACGAGGTGCAACACAAGATTCGCGTGGTGCATCACAACCTCGCGCCGTATCTGGGTGACCAGGAAGAACTGAACATCGACCTGACCTGCAGCAACGGCGTCCTCGCGCAGCAGCTCAAGATGGGCGAGATCGACCTGACGACCCAGGACACGCCGTCGTTCGTCACCTATCGCAACCTGACCCCACCCACCCGCAGCTACCCGCCAATGCTGCAAAGCGGCGGCCAGGGTGAGCGCCACTGGGCGCTGATTTCCAACCTGGCCTTGAACAACCTGTCGCTGTCCTCACCGGCCGCGCTCGCCTCAGTCCTGCGGGTGTACGACTTCGTTGGTGTCCACGACCTGCAACAAGCCCGCAGGACCACCCAGCGCTTAAGCGCCATCAAGGAAGTGCACAGCGAGCCCTATGACTGGCTGATCAAGGGCCTGCCCGTGCGCGGCATGCGCACCACCCTGCACATCGACCCTGACGGTTTCGAGTGCTGGGGCGAAGTGCAGCTGTTCGGCAACGTGCTGTCCCACTTCATGGCGTCGTATGCCAGTAGCAATTCCTTTCATCAGTTGCAGATCGTCAATACCGCCAATTCAACCCGCCAGCTATGGCCCGCCCGGACCGGGCGGCAACCGGTAATGTGACCAGGAGGTCCCCTATGAAGAATGTGCCCGATCAGGCCTATACAAAAGGCCATGTCGATGCCCAGGAATCGCCCTCACTGAACGAGCTATTCCCCCAGGTCGACGCCTTGGGCTTCGACACCCGCTCCAATACAGGCAACCCCATCCACGACATCGCCTCACCGCTGCTCGGCCTAGTCATTCGCATAGAGGGTACTGAGCGGTATGACCATGTCGAGCAGCTGTACGCCCATGTGAAGACCATGATCCACGGCATGGTCGAGGAAGTGCGCCAACTTGAGCACTGCGATGAGGGTGACCGCGTGGTGTTCTCCTACTGCCTGTGCTGTGTGGTCGATGAAGCAGTGATGGCCACCCCATGGGGACGTGACTCCCCGTGGAAAGCCCAGTCTCTGCTCAGCGCCATCCATCAGGAGACCTGGGGCGGCGAGAAGTTCTTCAGTGTGCTGGAGCGCCTGCTAGGGGCGCCGGAAAAACGCCGCGACCTGTTCGTGTTCCTGTTCTGGTGCCTGGCATTGGGCTACCGGGGCAAGTACGCCAACCAGACCAATGGCGACCAGGAGCTGGAACGCTGGATGGCGCGCCTGCGCAAGCGAATCGTGGAGCTACGCGGCGCAAAAGCCCCCTCACAACGGTTGACCGACCCTTTCACCAATGTCGCTCCCCGCCACTATCGCATGAACCGCCAATTGCCCTGGTGGACGCCGTGGGCGGTCATGGGCGTGTGCTGTACCGCCCTCTATGTGTATTTCACCAGCAGACTCAACAGTATGACCGAACAAGTTTTGGCTTCGCTGCAAACGCTGTTGCAGCCATAACTTCTACCAAAACGAATTGATTTGACTCAACAGTCACTGCGCATACCGGCGCAGTAAGTACGGCTTCACCCATAAAAACGATAAGCGCTGCATTTAGCGAAACTTCCTACACGACTCTAGGAAACCACTGCAGCGACCTGGAAGGGATTCCTCGCTACGGTCTTGAGTGCACTTACGCCGCGCGTTCCATAACGCGCTCGGCTTCATGAACCTGCCCGAAAGGATGAACAGCAGGAGTCTGCATGAGCAACTTGAACGATGTGCGTTTTACCTTCAGCACGCCCGCCGATGAGGCAATTGCATTTGATGTGGTGTCCTTCGAATTGAAGGAAGGGATCAGCGAACTGTACCGCCTGACCCTTGAATTGGTCAGCGAATCGGACGACGCCGACTTTGCCACCCTCCTCGACCAGCCCGCCGCTTTGACCATCTGGCAGCAAGAGCAGCCAGTGCGCCATGTGCACGGCCTGATCAGCAGCTTCGAGCAAGGCAAGACCGGCCACCGTCGCACCCGCTACCGCGCCGTGATCGAACCACAACTGGCGCGCGCCGGCCTGCAATCGGACTGGCGCATTTTCCAGCACCGCCCGGTCCCGCAACTGTTGGAGGAACTGTTCCGCGAACGCCAGTGGGGCACGTTGATCCAGTACATGGTCAACCCGCACCAGAGCCGTGAGTTCTGCGTGCAGGCCGGCGACTTGGACCTGGACTTCTTCTGGCGCCTGTCGGCCGAGGAAGGCCTGATCTCGATCTTCGAGCACAGCGAAGCCAGCCATGGCGTGGTGCAGGCAGACAGGATCAACCAGTTCGGCAGCCTGGAAGGTGAGCCGGTGCTGTACGTCGCCAACCGTGGCGGCACCGAGCAGCAACCCTGCCTGCACCACTTTGCCTACCGCGAGCAGGTGCGCAGCAGCCGCCAGGTCCAGCGCGACTACACCTTCACCCACCCGCGCTACAACCATGAGCACACCATGTTCCCTCGGGAGATGGGCAACCAAAGCAGCGATTACGAACGTTACGACTACCCTGGCCGCTACAAGCACGATAACGCTGGCAAGCCATTCACCCAGACCAAGATCGATGCCTTGTTCAGCGATGCGCGTGTGGCCGAGGTCGAAGGTGACGACGCCCGCCTGCAGCCGGGTATCGCCTTTCAGCTGAGCGGACATGCCCGCGAGGACATGAACATTCTCTGGCGACCGCTGCACATCACTCACAAAGGCCGGCAGTTCACCGCACTGGAAGAGGACGCGGCCGAGGCCGAAATCGGTACGTCCTACACCCTCACCGCCACCCTGATTCCGGCGCAAGTCGAATGGCACGCCCCTGCCCGCCCCAAACCGGTGATCGAAGGCCCACAGATGGCCAAGGTGGTCGGGCCGCCCGGTGAGGAAATCTACTGTGACGAGCATGGCCGCGTGCGGGTGCAGTTTCCCTGGGATCGCTTCGGCCAGGACGATGACAAAAGCTCCTGCTGGGTGCGGGTCACCCAGGCCTGGGCCGGTGCCACCTGGGGCCATATGGCCATTCCGCGCATCGGCCAAGAGGTCGTGGTCAGCTTTCTCAACGGCGACCCCGACCAGCCGATGATCACCGGGCGCAGCTATCACATCGTCAACCGCCCACCGTACCGACTGCCCGAGTTCAAGGCCGTCAGCCCGATCCGGAGCAAGGAGCACCACGGCAAGCGCCATAACGAACTGCGCCTGGACGACACCACCGGGCAGATCAGTGCAGCGCTGATGAGTGATCACGATCACTCGGCACTGAATCTCGGCTACCTCACCCATCCCCGCCATTTTGGCGGCAAGCCTCGTGGGCAAGGTTTCGAACTACGCACCGATACCCACGGCGTGGTGCGTGCGGGTGGCGGGCTACTGTTGACGACCGAAGCTCGCGCTCGCGCCAGCGAACACCATACGGACCTCGCCGAAACCGCCGAGCGCCTGAAGGCCGCTCAGGAATACCACACCACCTTCGCCAGTGAAGCCCGCGACCACCTTGCCCAGGAAGGCGGCGATCAGGATGAAGTGGGCGATGCCCTCAAGGCACAACACGACGCCATTCGCGGCAGCGGCGGCAACCCTGAAGCCAATCGTTTCCCTGAACTGGCCGATCCGCAACTGGTACTCGCCAGCCCAACCGGCATCGCCGCCAGCACCCCGGAATCCACCCATATCGCCAGCGGTGAACACCTGGGTTTGAGCACGGGCGGCCACACCAGCATGGCCATCGGCAAGCGCCTGCTGATCAGTGCCAGCCGTGGCGTGAGGCAGTTCGTGCAGAGCATGGGCTGGCGTTTGGTGGCCGCTTCCGGCGACATCGACCTGCGTGCCCTGAAGGACAACATCAACTTGCTGGCCAAGCTCAAGGTCAGCGTCACCGCCGAACGGATCACTCTCAGTGCCAAGGAGGAACTGGTGATCCAGGCCGGTGGCAGCAGCACAACCTACAACGCGGGCGGCATCGTGCATGCCACGGCGGGCCAGTACACCGCGCACGCGACTGACTTCATCTACAAAGGCTCGAAGAGCGAAGCAGCAGCGTTTCCCGACGAGATCAAGGCGGGCCAGGGCAATCTGGAACTGTTTCAGCACTATGCGAGCCACCATGCCTACGAGATGGCGGACTACCGCGTCGAAGACGCATTGGGTCGGGTGTTCACAGGAAAGCTGGATAGCGAGGGCTTCGCCAGCGTGGCAGGGCTCGCCGCCGGACCTGCCAAGGTGACATTGGGCAAGGATCCGACTGATACATGGTCGCCAGCGAGCGAGATCAAACAGTCTGGCGATGCCGCCATTAGCTCGAAAACCGCCGAGCTCGCAGCCAAGGCGGCGGAGCAGGTTGCAACTGCAGTTCTCTCGAATGCCGCCCCCCCAAATGCCTCAGTAGCCAAGGGACTGCTCAATCAGCCTCTGATGAACCGCGCCTCCGAAGAACTGGAGATGTTAGTCACCGCCGCCGTGGGGAAAACAAGACGATGACCGCACCTTCCGCACGTCCACACGAGACGGCCGTCGCGCCTATCAGAGAGATCCCCCCGGAAGACATTGAAGAAAGTGCAAACAATGTTGACCTCTGGCTCAGGCAACTCAGCGAAAACAGGCTGACCCTCGCCGATCTGAAGATGGCTGCTGAGTTCATTCCCATCGCTAACAACATCATGGCGGCTGTTGACGCCGTCAGCGATATGATCACGCTCGCAGAGAACAAGAACAGAACGCTGCTCGACTGGGTCAGCCTCGGCATAAACCTGATCGGTGTAATTCCAGTCCCTCCCGTTATGGCCTTTGCAAGAAAGAGCCTTCGACCTGCCCTGCACCTAGCCAAGCAGCAGGTCAAAGCAAATCCGAAAGCAGCGATCGGCGAAACCATAGTAACCGTCCTGACCGGGCACCTGAACGCAACGATCCTCGGCGAGTTGGAGAACTTCGTCACCTTCGCAGAAGCCGAACTGTCGCAAATGCTTGCGAAAAGCGGCGCGTCTGCGAAGGCATTGATGCTTACGATCGCCAAGGGTATCGACGACTTCCTGAAAGGACAATTGAAGCATGCGCCGGCAACCAAAAGCGACGAACTTTCGTGGCTGGAGGAGATTGCAAAACATGCGACGCTTCCCCTGGAAGTCGCTACCGTTGCGGCGCTCAATAGCTTATCGCGACTGATCCCCCCTTACATAAAAGCCATTGGCTTCAAATACGTTGCATTACTTCGACACCTTGCTACCGAGGTGGAGCAAAGTCTCAAGGACCTTGGCAACGCTCAAGTAGCCAACAGCATTGGCCACATCCTGTTAATGCTGCGAAACGCCGCTGGGCGCAAACGTGCTCAGCTCAATACCAGTGTTCCTCCAACCGGCATAAGGCAAGCCAGAGGGGTTAGCCGCCAGAACGAACTGGGCGCGATCAACAGGCAGCCTGGCCCGAGGCAGGATGCAAAGCCCGAGAAGAATGGCACCTGCGCTAGTACATGCCACAACATCACTTTCGCGCGCGGCTCTGAACAGTTGATTCACACCGATTTTACGCTTCTTGGATCCTTCACAGTTTCTTGGGCACGCAACTACCGATCCAGTCAGTCCGCCCTTGACGGCGGCCCATTGGGTGCACGATGGATATCTCCCTACACTGTCTACTTTGAAATCACCGATGAAGTACTGTGCTACCAGGCTGCTGATGGTCGTTCCCACAGCTACCCACTGCCCAAAGTCGGAAAATTCCATCATGACCCCGTCGAAGAAGTCGTACTCGTTCGGACGGGCGAGCGAACGCTCTCACTCGCCAGAGGACATGCGCTCGAAGAGCAGTATGAGCGGGTCGGCGACATTTTCAGGCTCATCTGCATACGCCAGCGCGGCGGAGCCAGCATTGCCCTCCACTACGAGCATTCTCATGAAGGAACCCAAGTCCTCTCTGACTTGCTGACCTATCAGAACGACCAGCCCCATCAACACGTCCAAACTCAACTTGATCGTACTGGACGCATCGAGAGCTTGTGGTTGATGAAGGCGGGAGAGCCGGTTCGGCAGCTGGCCGCCTATCGCTACAGCGACGAAGGGGACCTGACAACTGCTCTTGATGAGCATGGCAGGCAGTGGAACTACGAGTATCGGCATCACTTGATCACCCGATACACCGACAGGACCGGCCGGGCAATGAACCTGGAATGGCTGGGCGAAGGACCTGATGCCAAAGCCATCCACGAATGGGCAGACGATGGCAGCTATGAGGTGCGCCTGGAGTGGGACAAGCACATCCGCCTTACCTACGTCATGGACGCCTTGGGCAACGAAACCAAGCACTACTACAACATTCAGGGCTACACCTATCGCATCGTCCACCCCGACGGCAACGAGGAATGGTTCTTCCGCGACGATGCCATGAACGTGGTCCAACATGTGCACCGCGACGGCAGCATTGACCACTATGCCTACGATGAGCGCAGTAACCTGCTGCAGCACACTCGTCCAGATGGCACCTCGGTCCACCACGCCTACGATGACCTCGACCAACGTTTTAAAACACGGGATGCCGAGGGGGGATTATGGCGATATGACTACGACCAACGCGGCAACATCATCGAAACCACAGACCCACTGGAGAACAAGACCCAGTACACCTACAGCAGCGACAACCTGCCCATTGCCATCATCGATGCCAACGGGGGCGAGAAGAAGCTCACGTACAACCATGACGGTCAGCTGGCTAGTTACACCGACTGCTCTGGCAAGACAACCCAATGGAAGTACGACGCGCTCGGCCAACTCACCAAGCTTATCAACGCTGCCGGTGAGGTAACCGAGTATCACTACGACGCAGGGCACCTCGCCAGTGTCGTCCATCCGGACCAGACCCGAGATCGCTTCGAATATGATGCTGAAGGCCGGCTGCTCAGCTTCACCGACGCGCTGAATCGACGCACCCGCTGGGACTACAACGAAGCCGGGCTGCTTCATCAACGCCACAACGCCAACGACACCACCCTCACCTACCACTGGGACAAGCTCGGCCAGCTGGTGCGCCTGCGCAACGAGAACAACAGCGAAGCCACTTTCGCCTACGACCCCGTAGGCCGTTTGCTCAAGGAGACGGGCTTTGACAAGCAGGCCACCGACTATCTCTACGACAACGGCAGTGACTTGCCTACCCGTCGCCTCGATGGCGACCGCATTACCCACTTCGACTACGACCCCATGGGCCGTTTGGTCGAAAGCAACGCTGGGCAGCGTGGCGGCAAAGAGTGGGAAACCGAAACCTTCGCTTACGACGGCAACGGCAGACTGCTGCTCGCCGAGAACAAGGACTGCAAACTGCAGTGGTTCTACGATCTTGCGGGTAACAATACCCGTGAGCACCAGCACTTCAAGTACATGCAGCAGCCGAAGGTCGCCGTGTTCACCCACGAATACGACGCCCTCAACCTGCGGATTGCCACCACACGCCCTGATGGTCATCGCGTCAGTTGGCTCACCTATGGCAGCGGGCACCTGCTTGGCCTCAAGTTCGATGATCGCGAACTGCTCAGCTACCAGCGGGACGATCTGCATCGGGAGATCGGCCGAGAGCAAGGCAATGGGCTGATCCAGCGTCAAACCTGGACCGCGAATGGCCAGTTGCTCGAACAAACCTTGGTGCATCGTGGTGCCACCAGACGCATTGCGGCTCGCAATTATCGATACGACGAAAGCGGCCAGCTTACCCACGTCAACGACCTGAACCGGGGTGACACGTACTACCGTTACGATCCCGTGGGCCGGTTAATCGAAGCCAGGCTCAACTACAACAAGGAAACATTCGCCTTCGACCCGGCGAGCAACCTGCTGGACCCCGACGCGCCACCGGGACCGAACCCGCACTCACCGCGCAAGATCAACGACAACGTGCTCCGCAGCTACTGCGGCACGCAATATCGCTACGATGAACGTGGCAACCTGCAGGAGCGAATCGAGAACGGCAAGACAGGTCACTTCATGTGGGACCTCTACAATCGGCTACGGCGTTATGAAGATGATCGGCTGATCGTCAGTTTCGCCTATGACGCATTGGGCCGGCGCCTGTACAAAAACTCGCGTTCGAAATATCGAGATCGCCCGCAAGCAGGGCCCGTGTGGAACGAAAATGCGCGACGGCAGCGGGACGAAGAGCTGGGGTGCGGCTTTACGTGGTACACGTGGGACGGCGACACGCTTGCCACGGAGTGTCGTGATCAGGAGGAGCTTGGCGGCAGCACCACTCACTATGTGTTTGAGCCGGGGGCGTTCATACCTGTAGCCCAGGCTGTCATTAACTCAACACTGGAGCTTCTGCCACAGCCCATTTATGGTGATTATTACAGCATCGACCGGGATCCGGTCTGGCTACACACGCCGATAGCAACGCCAATTGAGGCATTCGCTTGGTATCAGTGTGATCAGTTGGGTACGCCCATGGAACTCATTGACGATGAAGGGAAGTTGGCCTGGAGCGGCATATATAAGTCGTGGGGCTCTACAGAAGAAACGCGAAGTGATAAAGCCAAGCGGGCAAACATCCACAATATGTTACGCTTCCAAGGACAGTATTTTGACGTCGAGACAGGACTGCATTACAACAGGCATAGGTACTACGATACGAATTTGGGCCGCTTCATCAGCACGGATCCTATTGGATTCGCTGGAGATTTGAATGTCTACACTTATACTCCTAATCCTACACAGTGGTCGGACCCTCTCGGGCTGGCCCGAGTCCCCCCTCCAGCACCGGGTCGACCTACACTGGAGAATACAGGCGGCAAGTTCATCCCAGGACCTGGAAGTGGTCATTACAAGTATTGGCCTCAATGTAACTGCAAAGGATATAAGGACAAGGGCGGGGATATATGGGAGCCAACAGATCATAACGGGACGCATGCACCGCATTGGGACCGACAGCACCCAGACGGAACACACACACCAACTTACCCAGTAAAGACAAAAGGACAGAAATGACAATAGAAAATGGAAAAAAAGTAAAGCTATGCACTTTTTCCGGCACAAGCATTTCGGACAAATCGGTACGCCCCACCGAAAACTACTGGAAGCTTATTGGACAAACTGGAACTGTGATTGCTCAGGAAGGCCAATCCAGCCTTCCCAAACATAAGCTAGGCACTCGCGTTTTAGTTGAGTTCTCAACAACCGTTACCGAACTTGGCCTCAGCTGTCACAACGAAGTTCCAAATAGCCTTTGGATTTTCGTTACGGACCTAATTATCATTCCAGAAAGCCAGGCCTAAACAAAAAAAGCACACAGCAGATCCTAAAGACACGCGACAACCTCAACACTTCGGCAACATTTAATTTCGCGACCCACTAAAACCTAGTGGGATCGCGAAACTAGAGCTCTTTAAAAACATGCCCTCCATACGACACCGCACTCAAGCCGATCAATCAATTACCTCACAGCTCCACGAATCTTAATGATGACACATATTTTAATGCACACACATACGCCCCCATTTAATTATTGAACCACCCGACGTTTCACGCATAAATACTCAATCGAAGGGAACAGGCGACACACCCACGACGGTTTGGCGGTTCACCACACCTCCAACGACTCAACCAGCGCTTCAAAACACGGAATCCAGAGGGTGGCCTTTAGCACTATGACCAGCGCGACAACATCATCGATGCCAACGGCGGTGAGAAGAAGCTCGCATACAACGGCGACGGCCCACTGGCCAGCTACACGGACTGCTCGGGCAAGACCACACAGTGGAAGTACGACACACTCGGGCAACTGGCCAAGCATATCAATGCTGTTGGCGAGCTAACCGAGTATCACTATGAAGCCGGGCATTTGAGCCGTGTGGTATATCCCGACAAGACTCAGGACCGCTTCAACTATGACGCCGAAGGCCGACTGCTCAGCTTCACCGACGCGCTGAATCGACGCACCCGCTGGGACTACAACGAAGCCGGGCTGCTTCATCAACGCCACAACGCCAACGACACCACCCTCACCTACCACTGGGACAAGCTCGGCCAGCTGGTGCGCCTGCGCAACGAGAACAACAGCGAAGCCACTTTCGCCTACGACCCCGTAGGCCGTTTGCTCAAGGAGACGGGCTTTGACAAGCAGGCCACCGACTATCTCTACGACAACGGCAGTGACTTGCCTACCCGTCGCCTCGATGGCGACCGCATTACCCACTTCGACTACGACCCCATGGGCCGTTTGGTCGAAAGCAACGCTGGTCAGCGTGGCGGCAAAGAGTGGGAAACCGAAACCTTCGCTTACGACGGCAACGGCAGACTGCTGCTCGCCGAGAACAAGGACTACAAGCTGCAGTGGTTCTACGATCTTGCGGGTAACAATACCCGTGAGCACCAGCACTTCAAGTACATGCAGCAGCCGAAGGTCGCCGTGTTCACCCACGAATACGACGCCCTCAACCTTCGGGTTGCCACCACTCGGCCTGATGGCCACAGGGTCAGTTGGCTCACGTATGGCAGCGGGCACCTGCTTGGCCTCAAGTTCGATGATCGCGAACTGCTCAGCTACCAACGAGATGACCTGCACCGGGAAATCGGTCGAGAGCAGGGTAATGGCTTGATCCAGCGTCAAGCCTGGACCGCGAATGGCCAATTGCTCGAACAGACCTTGGCGCACCGTGGTGCCACCAAGCGCATCGCAGCTCGCAATTATCGATACGACGAAAGCGGCCAGCTTACCCATGTCAACGACCTGAACCGGGGTGACACGTACTACCGTTACGACCCAGTGGGCCGACTGCTCGAAGCCACCCACAACGACAGCAAGGAGACATTCGCCTTCGACCCGGCGAGCAACCTGCTGGATCCCGACGCGCCGCCTGGACCGAACCCGCACTCACCGCGCAAGATCAACGACAACGTGCTCCGCAGCTACTGCGGCACTCAGTATCGATACGACGAACGGGGCAACCTGCTGGAGCGGATCGAGAACGGCAAGACAGGTCATTTCACGTGGGACCTCTACAACCGGCTGCGGCGTTATGAAGATGATCGGCTGATCGTCAGTTTCGCCTATGACGCGTTGGGCCGTCGTCTATACAAGAACTCACGCGCCAAGTACCGGGATCGGCCTCAGGCAGGGCCATTGTGGAACGAGAACGCTCGACGGCAGCGGGATGAGGAACTGGGCTGCGGATTCACCTGGTTTACCTGGGACGGCGACACGCTTGCCACGGAATGCCGTGATCAGAAGGAACGGGGTGGCAGCACCACTCACTACGTGTTTGAGCCAGGGACGTTCATACCTGTAGCCCAAGCCGTGGCCAATACAGTTCTGGACCTCCTGCCACAGCCCCTCTATGGCGATCATTACAGCATTGATCGAGATCCGGTGTGGCAACACAAACCGACACCACGACCGATTGATACGTTTGCCTGGTATCAGTGCGATCAGCTCGGTACACCTATGGAGCTAACTGATGGAGATGGGGACGTTGCCTGGCGTGGAAAGTACAAGGCTTGGGGCCTAGTTAAAGAGACACAACGCGAAAAGGCAAAGCTAAAAACTTTTGAAAATTCATTGCGCTTTCAGGGGCAATATTTCGACATCGAAACTGATCTACATTACAACAGGCATCGATATTACATCCCACACATTGGACGATATGCCAGCAAGGACCCGATCGGGTTTGCAGGCGACTTAAATATCTATATTTACGCCCCAAGCCCAACACAATGGCTTGACCCATTAGGTCTTGCTAAGCTAAGCCATGCTGGTGATTTCGACAAAGCGAGACGACAAGCGTTTAGCAATGCCGGCATGAACGATCCAGAAAAAGTATCGTTCTCAAAAATTGATGAAAAAACCGGGACAGTAGTAGAGTTTAAGGGAGCAGGTGGAAGCAAGGTTGCTTATGATGCACCGCATGCTGACATGGATCCAAAGAGTGGGCATGACAAACCGCACATTGGCTGGCAAACGGCAGGAAAGCGAAACAAATGTGGATGCGCTGAGAGAGGAAACATAACATATGACGGACCTCAACATCCCCATCGCTCTGATCAAAAGTGAAGACTCAATGAACGCTACCAACCTAACGTTATTCGACGAACTGTCCTTGGCCTTCAGTAAGCAAGGGCTACCATATGAAGAACCAAAAAACAAAGAAGCATTATTACTAGACATTGAAGACAAGTTTGTTAGAGGCAAGCCAAGAGCCTGGTGGCTATCGTTCTCAACAAAGCCCACAATTCAGGTTTTCGATGACAATTCCGCGCCCATGCATTTAAGCGAGCTAGCTCCAGCCAGCACTAAAGATATCTGGCTAATAGTCGACGAAGACAATGAAAACAAATACATTTTCAGCGCACCACTAGAGAAAGTACCTCACATACTTGACGAATGTCGATATTTCGAATACTACATCGTAGACAAAGAACTAACCTGGATTCTCGCCGAGAACGATCATGGCGACTTACTATTAAGCGAA
Organism: Pseudomonas sp. Marseille-Q3773; assembly: GCF_916618955.1. Classification (NCBI taxonomy): domain Bacteria; kingdom Pseudomonadati; phylum Pseudomonadota; class Gammaproteobacteria; order Pseudomonadales; family Pseudomonadaceae; genus Pseudomonas; species Pseudomonas sp. Marseille-Q3773. The sequence continues at coordinate 955,900 of NZ_OU745390.1, read as the reverse complement.
ATAAATGAAAAAAAAATAGACCACCACTCCTTAACAGCAACAGCCTTGAGGCAGCACTCAATTAATACATAGCTCTTTAAAATCATTTATACACTACATCGGATAGGCAACCGGACCACTATCTACAACCACAATCATCCATCGAGGCGTTCGACCCAATTAAGGGTCGACGCCCTACTACCTCACGCACTTCGAATATGGCCCCATGGGCCGTTTGGTCGAACAGACCTTGGCGCACCGTGGTGCCACCAGACGCATTGCGGCTCGCAATTATCAGTACGACGAAAGCGGCCAGCTTACCCATATCAATGACCTGAACCGGGGTGACACGTACTACCGTTACGACCCAGTGGGCCGACTGCTCGAAGCCACCCACAACTACAGCAAGGAGACATTCGCCTTCGACCCGGCGAGCAACCTGCTGGATCCCGACGCGCCGCCTGGACCGAACCCGCACTCACCGCGCAAGATCAACGACAACGTACTCCGCAGCTACTGCGGCACTCAGTATCGATACGACGAGCGCGGCAACCTGCTGGAGCGGATCGAGAACGGCAAGGCAGGTCATTTCACGTGGGACCTCTACAACCGGCTGCGGCGTTACGAAGATGATCGGCTGATCGTCAGTTTCGCCTATGACGCATTGGGCCGTCGTCTATACAAGAACTCACGCGCCAAGTACCGGGATCGGCCTCAGGCAGGGCCATTGTGGAACGGGAACGCTCGACGGCAGCGGGATGAGGAACTGGGCTGCGGATTCACCTGGTTTACCTGGGACGGCGACACGCTTGCCACGGAATGCCGTGAACAGAAGGAACGGGGTGGCAGCACCACTCACTATGTGTTTGAGCCAGGGACGTTCATACCTGTAGCCCAAGCTGTGACCAATACTGTCTTGGACCTCCTGCCACAGCCCCTGTATGGAGATCATTACAGCATCGATAGAGATCCGATCTGGCTGCACAAGCCCAAAGCAGGGCCGATTGATGCGTTTGTTTGGTATCAATGCGATAAGCTCGGTACGCCTATGGAGCTGACTGACGAAGATGGGCGGATAGCCTGGAGCGGAGTTTATAAGTCTTGGGGATTTGCTAAAGAAAAGCGAAGTGACAAAGCTCGATTCGTGGATATTGGAAATCAGTTGCGCTTTCAGGGACAGTACTTTGATATTGAGACAAGGCTACATTACAGCAGGCATAGATATTACGACGCGAATATTGGCCGATTCATCAGCACGGATCCGATTGGATTAGACCCATATACTTATGCACCCAATCCACTTGAGTGGATCGATCCACTAGGTCTGGCAAAAGTTAAACCAAGCGGCACGCCAAAACAAGCACAACAAAAAGTAAGAAGAGAACAAGCTCCCACGGAAATTACAAGAATTGACGCCCCGGAAAAGGACGTACCCAAAAGCCAATGGCATGCACATTGTCCCTGCGGCTCGGGGTACAACCAAGACGGATCCATTCACGACAAAGGAAAAGGAGAAGTCACATTCTCGAAAAAGACGATAGAATGGCTTAATACTCATGGTTGGAGAATTGAAAAATGATGAACATACAAAGCACTTTCAAAGAAATAACTCAAAACGAACCTTGGAACGAAATAAGCACATTTTTTGACGAATACGAATCATTTGAGGAGATCCCTCTTGTATCTCGATACAAAAAAATATTCAAACTAACCCGCGAATACCAAACTCCAGCCATCACAGCATTCCTAGTAAACACTGCTTTTTTCACTTTAAACTCAGCCATGCTTTTCGCTCGACTAAACAGAATTCGCACCAACACCCGATTCTACGCGTTAACCTTTACTGATTTCACCACAACCAACCCTGAAGAACCCCCGATACCTAACTTCTTCATACACGCAAAAGAGTCAAGAGATATCTTCTTAAAACGCTTAACTTCAAGTGGGTCACAAAAAAACTCGCCAGAATTAAACCTGATCAAAGAGATATTTATAGAGTGCCACTTAGAACCTATATTTTCCTTCTACGAAAGTAGATTTTTCGACGACGCATGCAACGAAGAATTCGTCAGAGTATTTGCAGTACTTCGATAGCCATATTTGTAATGGTATTGAACGGAGCATCAATTTATGCTCCGCCCCAATGCCCGCCAATGCATCAACTCACAGAGATCAAGCCACCACGCCTTTCCATAACTTCGTGATATACACAAAAACACAACAACAGCCAGCAACATAGATTTGCAGTGATTTCTCAGGAGAGATTTTATATCAAGAACATTGTGAAGATGGGTGACGTAGCCACTCACGGAGGCATAGTAATTGGGTCAATGGCTGATACTAACCTCGACGCAAACCAATGGCTGGCAAAGTAGTTTTGCCGCACCATCAAGCCTACCAGGCTTTCCCGAGGCAGCTAGGGCACGACCAAAAACACCCGTTCAGGGAGGAGGTGTATTAAGAAAACGTTGGAGGCTTCCCGACGGCTGTATCTGCGAATGGGACTCACGACATGGCGAAGTTGAAAAATATGATCGCCGCGGCCGTCACCTTGGCGCTTATGATCCTGAAACAGGTAATCCGACACCATCTAAAAATCCGAAACCCGTTCGGAGAGTTAAACCATGAATCATAAAGTAAAGCGATACATCTCAGTATTTGCGAAAGGAGGCGACGAGTTGATTGATGAGATAATTTCATTCACAAGCCGAACCCTGCCGAGCTACGACACATATTTGGCATCAACGACCCGACTGACAATCTTTACAACGAGTACCCTATAGACATCAAGACGGCGATAAAGCTAAATGGCCTGATAGCCGGAGTTTTTGACCTAGATAAATTTGACTATTTCTTGTCATGTGAACGCCTTACCGACCTATAGAGCCACATACTCCAAAACTAAAATCACCAACAAGGCGAGCCGTGCACAATGAAGAGAGTAGTTAGACTTGGCGACAAAACCAATCATGGAGGAATAGTTATTGACTCCATTCCCCACACCAACCTCAACGGCAAACCAATGGCCGGCAAAGGCAACATGGTTTTCTGCCCTCTATGCAAAGGCGAGTTTCCCATCGTCGAGGGCAGTGATACCTACCGCGTTAACGGAGTACCCGTCGCGCTCGATGGCATGAAGACCGCATGCGGGGCAAGCTTGATTGCCAGCGCCTCACACGGCAGCGTCCATAGTTGAACCAACGCGACAAGTGGAGCAGGCGAACAACAGACATCCCAGCAGTATGTCTGTTGCCGCCGCTCCCGGCCTCCGACCACGGCGTGATCAGTCTGTACGCCGTTACGTCAGTGCTCGTGTACCGTTGGAAATTATCACGGGAAGTGCATTTGAGGAATAATTATGTACGACGACTATCTTACCTGCCAAGAAACCTACATAGCCCTTGAGAATTTATTCTTAGATGAATTCAGATCTTTTGCATCTAAAAATATTCAATCCAAAAACTTTTTGACGCCTTTTTACGCAACAACATTCAACAATGGCCAGCGATTCGCGGATGCAAATCCTATTTTCTCTGTTCGGGACTTGAAGGGAAACAGAGTCATGCGAATAGTGATTAGCGAGGATGAAAAGGAGCTTTCAATATTTTTTAAACCAACTGATTTTGGTGATGAGACTGTGGTATTCGGAGGAATTATCAATTTAGAGCAAATGTTACAGGTCATGAGGGAGTGGGCAGTACAAGCTATCCAATGATGAGAGGATGGATCCTCCCTTCAGCCAGGACTCGGGTAGCAGTACTTTGAGTCCTGGCGCTATTAGCTGGATGCTGGTACTCGCAAAGCAAAATGGGTCGTTGCATAATAAGGGGCGAATCGAATGCCACCAGCGCTAGACAGCACTAAGTACACCCAACTCAACAACTTCATTGATGCCATATCAGCTCGGGATACAGCAACCCTAGCCAGCCAGTTTGCCCTATCTCGAAAAATCATTCCGGAAATATACAAGCAAATACCAACTTATTTTTCCACAAGCTCTAAATTATCCGCACCACCAAACACTCAAAACCCAGACAAAACCGACATCCCACTACTAACGATATACGACACCCGCGACGGGGACATCGCTGTGGAATGCTTCATACTTGAGAATAACGAGCCCTCGGAGGCCATACTTCACGTTAGCTTTTTCGCGCACTCCCCAGATAAATTGATTTATGAATTTATAGATTCTTAACCCCCATATCATACAGAGCACCATAATGAGACCCATAATACGATTCGGGGACACCACCGATCATGGAGGGAAGGTGATCGACGCAATTCCGCACACCAGCCTCAATGGCAAGCCTATGGCTGGCAAGGGCAACATGGTTTTCTGCCCTCTATGCAAAGGCGAATTCCCCATCATCGAGGGTAGTGATACTTACCGCGTGAACGGAGTGCCCGTCGCGCTCGACGGCATGAAGACTGCGTGCGGGGCAAGCTTGATTGCCAGCGCATCACACGGCAGCGTCCACAGCTGAGCCAACCAGGCCAAATGGAGCAGACGAACAACAGTCATCCCAGCAGTATGCCTGTTACCGCCTGTCCTGACCTAAGATTAAGGACCGGCAATGCGACCCAGCACTTCTGCGACATTCTCGGTTACCTATACCGCTCATCCATCCCGACAAGAACGAGGATTGGATCTACCGAGATGCCGCCAAAAACGTTACCCAGCACATCTATACCGACGGTAGCACCGATGTCTATGCCTACGATGAGCGCAGTAACCTGCTGCAGCACACTCGTCCAGATGGCACCTCGGTCCACCACGCCTACGATGACCTCGACCAACGTTTTAAAACACTGGATGCCGAGGGGGGATTATGGTGATATGACTACGACCAACGCGGCAACATCATCGAAGCCATAAGGTTGAGCTTTTTTCTCAACGCTGAGCGAGAAGTGGATCAAGTGCCAGACAGATGTCTGCGTTAAGGATCTGGAGGGGTCGATCAAGCACTACCTGGAACCTACAACCCAAAACCCAAAGCCATTTCGGGGGGCACAAGAAGGCCGAGGACATCCTTGCCTCAGTCGCTCGTGCGGCACGAGCGCTGGGCAAATGATTTTTCAATGGTATTTCTGAAACACCACAGCTCTGCGGAAGCGGGCGTGCCCGCGACGAGGCTGCCAGGCAAGCGTTCGGTCAGCCCTTGAGTGTGGCCATGTCGATGACGAAGCGGTACTTCACATCACCGGCAATCATCCGCTCGTAGGCCTGGTTGATGTTGCGAATATCCAGCAATTCGATATCGCAGCGAATGTCATGCTCGGCGCAGAAATCCAGCACTTCCTGGGTTTCGGCGATCCCGCCGATCAGGGACCCCGCCAGCACCCGACGCTTCAACACCAGATTGGCCGCGTGCACAGCCGGGTCGATCGGTTCGATCAGGCCTACCAGAATATGCACGCCATCGAACTTCAGTGTTTCCAGGTAGGGATTGAGGTCATGCTGCACCGGGATGGTGTCGAGCAGGAAGTCGAACCGCCCGGCTGCTGCGCGCATCTGCCCGGCATCGGTGGACACGATCACATGGTCGGCGCCCTGGCGACGCGCCTCCTCGGCCTTGGCTTGCGAACGGGTGAACAGCGTCACCTCGGCGCCCAGGGCCTTGGCCAGCTTGATGCCCATGTGGCCAAGGCCGCCCATGCCAAGGATGCCGACCTTGTGCCCAGGGCCGACGCCATGGTGCTTCAACGGCGAATAGGTGGTAATGCCGGCACACAGGATCGGCGCAGCGCTGGGCAGGTCCATGCCAGCCGGAATGCGCAGCACGAAGTGTTCGCTGACCACGATGCTGCTGGAGTACCCGCCCATGGTATTGCTGCCGTCGACCCGGTCCGGGGTGGCATAGGTCATGGTCGGGCCTTCCAGGCAGTACTGTTCCAGGTCCTTGGCACAGGCTTCGCAATGGCGACAGGCGTCGACCATGCAGCCGACCCCGACCAGGTCACCGACCTTGTGCGCAGTCACCTTGTCGCCCACCGCGGTGACGCGGCCGATGATTTCGTGGCCAGGCATCAGTGGGTATACGGCAATGCCCCATTCGTTGCGGGACTGGTGGATGTCGGAGTGACACACGCCGCAATACAGGATCTCGATGGCGACGTCGTCCGGGCGCGGGCTGCGGCGCTCGAAAGTCATGGGCGCCAGGGGGCTGGTGGGAGTCTGGGCGGCATAACCGATGGCAGTGTACATACAAGGCCTCGCTGTAAAGTGAAACGATTCAGGTGGCGCATTTTGCTCGCCATGGACCGCCCCGCCCACCGCTGATCCTCCGGCATTCATGCCTGATTCTCCAAACATGTCCTGCCGCAGCTGGCGCCCACCCCCCAATCGGCGATGATCAGGCTGTCTGATTCTCTGCCCTGGTTCACCATGCAACTGCCCCGCCACGTCGACGCCAATGCACCGCTTTGTGCCCTGATCCGCCGCCTCGCCACACGCCCCGGCTTCGTGCCCACACACCTGCCCCAGGTGCAGGTACTGAGTTGGGACCATTACGTGGCCAGCAGCCCGCAGATCTACGAACCCAGCCTGATGATCCTGGCCCAGGGCAGCAAACTGGCACGCCTGGGGCTACGAACCCTGGAATACGGCGCCGGGCATTATCTGGTGCAGGCATTGTCGGTGCCGTTCATGTGCGAAACCTTTGCCACCCCAGAAGCGCCGTTGTTGGGCGTGGCGGTGCACATCGACCGCGGCGTGCTCGGGGAACTGGTGCAAAGCATGGACCTGGCGCCGGATGCAGCGGTGCAGGCACAAACGCCGCAATCGATGACCTCGGCGGCGCTCGATGCACCGATGCGCGAATGCGTGGAACGCCTGCTGCACTGCCTGCAGGACCCGCTGGATGCCAAGGTGCTGGGGCCGGCGCGGGTACGCGAGGTGCTGTATACCGCCTTGCGTGGCCCACAGGCGGGCGTATTGCGGGCATTGGTCGAGCAACAAGGGCATTTTGCCCGCATTGGCGCGGCCCTCGCCCACTTGCGCGAGCACTACGCCGAGCCACTGAGCGTGGAGGCGCTGGCCGCGCGTGCCAACATGAGCGTGTCGACCTTCCACGAGCATTTCAAGCGCTGCACTGATATGGCGCCGATGCAATACCTCAAGCGCCTGCGCTTGCTCAAGGCCCAGCAGATGCTGATTGGCGAAAGCCTGGGGGTGGCCCAGGCGGCCCACCGGGTGGGGTACCAGAGCACCTCGCAGTTCAGCCGCGAATACAAGCGCCAGTTCAACCGCAGCCCAGGCGACGAATTACCCTATCAAAGCTTGCCGGTTTGAGCTGATGGGCTGTGTCGCCAGCCAATCTCGAACCGTCACTGGCGCTCGACCATCGCCATGATGGCGGCCTGCAGTTCGGCCTTGGCCGCCTCTGCTTCCAGTTCTCCCGCCGCAGCCGCCTGCGACAAGGCATCCGCTGCGCCCACCAACAGGCGCATGCCAGCAGCCCCGACGGTACCGCTGGGGGAAAAGCCGGCCAGCGCTTCCCGACACTTGTCCAGGAAGGGCTGCTCATAGGCCCGCTTGAGCGCTTCCATCTCCGGCGACCCGGCCAACGCGGCCGAGACGCCGGGTATTTCCAGCCCCTGGCTCATCACGCAGTCGACGTAGGCCTCGGCTATCACCCAGGCGCGGCTGGCCAGGCTGGCCTCACAGCGCGCCAGGGCCCGTTCCAGCATGCGCGACTGACGGGCATCGTATTCCTGATACAGCGCCACCAACAGCCCGGTACGGGTTTCGAAATGGTCGTAGACCACCGGCTTGGTCACCCCCGCCTGCTCGGCCAGACGGCCCAGGCTGAGGGCATCGGTGCCCTCCTCGCGCACCAGCTGCCAGGCCATGTCGAGCAGCTGGCGACGGCGCTCGTCACGGCTCAGGCGCTTGCGCGTGCGGGTTGGATCATCGCTTGACATCGCTTACCTACCAAAAGTAACTTACTAGACGTAACTTACCTTGAGTATATAGCGCTGAAGGTAACCCTGCATCCACATCCAGGAGAATTCACCATGCATGCTCTGATCGTTGTCGGCCACCACGACCCACACTCACTGACACACGCCCTGGCCCGGCAGGTCGCCGATGGCCTGGCCGAAGCCGGCCACAGCAGCGAAATCGCCGACCTGGCCAGCGAAGGTTTCGACCCACGGTTCGGCCAGCCCGACCATGCCGTGCACCGCCGGCTGGCTGCCCCGCCAGCGGATGTAAGCAAGGAGCAGGCACGCATCGAACGCGCCGATGCCCTGGTGCTGGTGTACCCGATTTACTGGTGGTCGCTGCCTGCCTTGCTCAAGGGCTGGGTTGAGCGGGTGTTCAGCAACGGTTGGGCGTTCGACTATGACGGCAGCACCACCGTGAAGAAATTGCGCGGCATGAAGGTGCACCTGGTCGGCGTCGCCGGCGCCGACCGCGGTACCTTTGAACGGCATGGTTATGGCGAAGCGATGCGCGTGCAGATCGAGCACGGCATTTTCGACTATTGCGGCGCCGAGGTGCTTAGCTCCACCCTGCTGGAAGATAGCGAAGGCGTGGACCCGACCCCGCACTTGCGCACGGCGCGCGTGCTGGGTGAACAGTTGTTCGCAAATTGCGAAGTGCCGGCCTGAATCAGTTCGACAGCGGCCACTGCGCCAATGGCCAATAGGCGCCCTTGCGCGACTCGTAGAGGGTGAAATGGCGGGCAGCGAGGAAGAAATCCGGCGTACTGCTGGCTTCTGGCGGCTGGCCGCGAAAATCCCTGGCCAGTGTCAGGTGCGGGCGATAGTCACGGCTGGCCACTTCCACGCCCAGCGGCAACAGCGCTTGCTCCAGGCCGTACACCAGCTGCAACAGCGCCGCAGGAGGCTGTTGTGCCTCCAGCACCAGGGCGTTGGCCCGCTGCCACACCTGCAAGCGATCGAGCAGCAGACGAGGGGGTGTGGTGGGTAGCGCCAGTTGATCGACCGCCGCGCAAATCGCAGGCACCTGAGCGGCACTCACATCGCCGAGAAACAGTAGTGTCACATGGAAGTTGGCGGCTGGTACCGGCTTGCCGCTGCGCAGGTTCAGACCGCGTCGCCACTCGGCCAGCGCCCGGCGCTGGGCATCGCTGACCGGCAAGGCGAAAAACAGCCGCTTGAAAGGGATGCTGCTGCGTACATCCTGACTCATGAGAGCTCCCGAACATGAAACGTTTGCGCGAAGCCGTAGCGTATTACACCTAAGTCGCCTCGGTGTTTCGTAACAATAGGTACAAACTACCCCCATGATTGTTTATGCTGGCTGGCTAACGCCATGGCGCATGGCTATTTTTCGACAAGTAAACGTCCATGAAAATTGCACTCGTACTCCTCTTTGCCCTCTCGATCGCCTATGTTCACCTGCGCGGTCGGGTTCGCCACAAGCTGACCCGTCAGTTGGGCGACCACTCCAGTTTCCTGGCCCCGGTCAACAGCTTCCTGTACCTGTTTTCCAAGCACCCGGCCAAGCCTTACCTGCCGGTGGAAGCCTTCCCGGAACTGCAAACGCTGCAGGACCACTGGCAGGAGATCCGCGAAGAGGCGCGCCAGTTGCTGCATGTGGGCGAGATCAAGAAGTCCGACAATTACGATGACGTCGGTTTCAATTCCTTCTTCAAGACCGGCTGGAAGCGCTTTTATCTGAAATGGTACGGCGAAAGCCACCCCTCGGCGATGACCCTGTGCCCGCGCACCACCGAGTTGCTCAAAGGCATCGGCACGGTCAAGGCCGCGATGTTCGCCACCCTGCCACCGGGCGCCAAGCTGGTGCGTCATCGTGACCCGTATGCCGGCTCGTACCGCTACCACCTGGGCCTCGACACACCCAACGATGACGGTTGCTACATCGACGTCGACGGCGAGAAGTACTCGTGGCGTGATGGCGAAGGTGTGGTCTTTGACGAGACCTACATCCACTACGCGGCCAACACCACCGAGCACAACCGCATCATCCTGTTCTGCGATATCGAACGCCCGCTCAAGTACCGCTGGGCAACCGCGTTCAACCGCTGGTTCAGCCGCAACGTCATGGCGGCCGCCGCCGCGCCCAACGATGCAGGCGACAAGACCGGCGGCATCAACCGGCTGTTCACGCGTATCTACAAGATCCGCGAACGGGGCAAGGCGCTGAAAAAACGCAACCGCACCCGCTACTACCTGGAAAAGTGGGCGTTCGTCGCCGCGCTGGTGCTGGTGTTCATCTACATCTGACCGGCCTCGGGCGATTGCACAAGCGGCCTAGCCGGGCCGCTTCAAAGCCCGCCAGCACCAAAGTACAAGTTTCACTTCCCGCGCTTCGACTAGCCTGAAAGCTCCACTCGCAACCTTACCAAGGTGAAGACAATGAGCATGATGGACTGGGACGCCTACCGTAAGCAGTTGATGGCCGGCATCGGCGATCTCAAGCAACTCTCCCCCGACACCGTTGCCGGCTACATGACCGCCAGCGGCGCGGGTGCCAAGACCAACCACCTGGATGCCAAGACCCGCGAGCTGATCTCCCTCGCCGTGGCCGTGACCACCCGCTGCGATGGCTGCATTGCCGTGCACTCGCAGCAAGCCGTCAAGCACGGGGCCAGCCGCGAGGAAATCGCCGAGGCCCTCGGCGTGGCCGTGGCGATGAACGCCGGCGCCGCGCTGGTGTATTCGGCGCGGGCCCTGGATGCAGTGGGCAAGGCCACCGACTGAGCGCAACCGGCGCCGTCGCCCTTGCGCGACGGCGCCGCGCCCACCAGACTGGGCAGCCCAGCCCTTTCAGGTATCCGCATGATCCATATCCGCCCCATGACGGCCAAAGACTTCGAGCACTTCTGGCCCACCTTCCAGGCTGTTGTCCAGGCCCGGGAAACCTATGCATTCGACCCGGCGCTGAGCTTCGAACAGGCGCGCCAGCTGTGGCTGGAAATGCCGTTGTGCACGCTGGTCGCCGAGGCGGACGGCGAATTGCTTGGTTCCTACTATCTCAAGCCCAACGCCGCCGGGCCTGGTGCGCACGTGGGCAACTGCGGCTACATGGTCTGCGAACGCGCCCGTGGCCGGGGTGTAGCGCGGTTGATGTGCGAACACTCGCAGAAACTGGCACGCCAGGAAGGCTTTCTGGCCCTGCAGTTCAACTCGGTGGTTGCCAGCAACGAAGTGGCGGTGGCGCTGTGGCACAAACTCGGTTTCGAAACCGTTGGCCGTTTGCCCAAGGCCTACCGCCATGCCAGCCTCGGGCTGGTGGACTGCCTCGTGATGTACAAGTGGCTCGCTGATGAACCGGTGGTGGAAAAACCGCCGCTGCTGATCGGGCGCAAGAATATCGAGGCGCGGGTTTCGCGGCGACGCGGGCGCTAAGCGCTTCTTCCTGAACCGGCCACTTCGCCGGCCTATCCGCGAAGGGGCCGGCATCGGCAAAAACCGCTACCAACCCGGGAGAGTTTAGTTATAAGATAACGTTTCATTTGACATCCATTCCTAGCAGCGATCCGCCATGACCAGCGCCATTGCCACCCCCACCCTGCTCACCCAGCGCCTGCAGAGCATCGATGCCCTGCGCGGCCTGGTGATCCTGTTCATGCTCCTCGACCACGTGCGCGAGACCTTTTTCCTGCATCGCCAGGTCAGCGACCCGATGGCCATCGACACCACCGAGCCCGCGCTGTTCTTCAGCCGCACCCTGGCCCACCTGTGCGCCCCCGTGTTCGTCCTGCTGACCGGTTTGTCGGCCTGGCTGTACGGCGAGAAGCACCAGGGCCGCGGCGATGTCTCGGCATTCCTGTTCAAGCGCGGGCTGTTCCTGGTGGTGCTGGAGTTCACCCTGGTCAACTTCGCCTGGACCTTCCAGCTGCCGCCCAGCGTCATCTACCTGCAGGTGATCTGGGCCATCGGTATCAGCATGATCGCCCTGTCGCTGCTGGTGTGGCTGCCACGTGGCGCGCTGATCGGCCTGGGCGCGACCCTCGTCGCCGGGCATAACCTGCTCGACACTGTGCACTTCGACGTTGGATCTACCCTGCATGTACCTTGGGCGATCCTGCATGATCGCGGCTGGCTGGAAGTCTCCGACAACCTGCGCCTGCGCACCTCCTACCCGGTACTGCCGTGGATTGGCGTGATCGCCCTGGGCTATGGCCTGGGCCCTTGGTTCGCCTGTAGCAGCGATAACACTCAGCGCCAGCGACGCTTGCTGCTGGCCGGGCTGGCCGCGTTGCTGGGCTTTGTCGTGCTGCGCCTGCTCAACGGCTACGGCGAGGCACCGTGGGGCGTTTACCCCTCGCTTACGCAAACCCTCATGAGTTTCTTCAACATCACCAAGTACCCGCCCTCGCTACTGTTCCTGGCACTCACCCTGGGTTGTGGCCTGCTGTTGCTGAGCGCCTTCGAACGCGCCGGCCAGGCGCGCTGGATCAATGGCCTGGCGGTATTCGGCGCGGCGCCGATGTTCTTCTACCTGCTGCACCTGTATGTACTGAAGCTGCTGTACCTGGCCAGTGTGGCGTTGTACGGCCGCAACCAGGGTGACTACTTCGGTTTCGATGGCATCAGTGCCGTATGGCTGGGGGCGGTGCTGCTGGCGGTTTCACTGTACCTGCCGGTGCGCTGGTTCGCCCGCCTCAAGGCGCGGCGGCGTGACATCGGCTGGCTGAAGTACTTGTGAAAAGCGTTTCACCCGGCGGCACGATGGTCTACCATGCCGGCCGCCGGTTTCCATCACGGAATCAATAGGGAATCCCAGGCCCAAGCAAACGGGCCAAACGGAACTGCCCCCGCAACTGTAGGTGCCGAGCCTGCTCCACCGATGCCACTGGGTCGCTGACCCGGGAAGGCCGGAGCCAGGCCATGACGCATCAGTCAGGAGACCTGCCGGCCTACATTCACCAACCGGCGGGGTGTCCGGGATTGGCCATCAGTGTTGCCCCTGCCGTCAGCAGGGGCCCGGCGATGCCTGTCCGTGCGTTCCTCACCCGAACTGTCCGATAGGAGATCGCCCAGCATGCTGCCCCGTTTCGCCACCTTGCTCGCCGGCCTCGGCCTCACTGGCCTGGCCCAAGCCGCAGCCACCCAATATCCGCTGACGATTGATAACTGCGGCAAGCCGCAAACGTTCGTCCAGGCACCGCAACGCGCCGTCACCATTGGCCAGGCCAGCACTGAAATGCTCTACGCGCTGGGGTTGGGCGACCGGCTGGCAGGCACTTCGCTGTGGTTCAACAACGTACTGCCCGAGTACCGGGCACAGAACGCCAAGGTGCCGCGCCTGGCCGACAACGAGCCCAGCTTCGAGGCGGTGGTCGGCAAGCGCCCGCAACTGGTAACAGTGCAGTTCGAATGGATGGTCGGGGCCCAAGGCGCGGTGGCCACCCGCGAACAGTTCGATGAGTTGAAGATCCCCACCTACCTGTTGCCATCGGACTGCGAAGGCAAGGACAACCTGGTCGGTGCCGACGGCACCCGCCTGCAGGCGTTCCAGGTCGAAAGTATCTACAAAAGCATCAGCCAGCTGGCCGAGATCTTCGACGTGCAGGCGCGTGGCAGCGCCCTCAACGCCGAGCTGAAGGGCCGCCTGGACAGCGCCAGGGCACAGCTGGCCGGCAAGGACTTGGCCACCACCTCGGCGCTGTTCTGGTTTTCCAGCGCCGACCTGGGCATCGCGCCCTATGTAGCGGGCCGCCAGGGCGTTGCCGATTTCATGCTGCGCACCCTCGGCGTGCGCAACGTCGTCACGTCCACCGAGGAATGGCCCACCGTCGGCTGGGAAACCTTGGCCAAAGCCAACCCCACCTGGCTGATCATCGCCCGCATGGACCGTCGCCGCTACCCCGCCGACGACTACCAGAAGAAGCTGGCGTTCCTGCACAGCGACCCGGTCACCCGCAACATGGAGGCGGTGCAGCACAACCGCATCATCATCCTCGATGCCGACGCCATGCAGGCTGGCATTCGCCTGTTCAGCGGCCTGCAGACCCTGTCCGCCGCCTTCGCCAGCGGCAACGCAGGCCAGTGATGCTGCGCCTGTCATTCGCCGTCGCAATGGCCCTGGCAGCGCTGCTGCTGGCCGTGCTGGCCGGTACCGCCATCGGCGAAAGCGACCTGGCACCCGCTGTGGTCGCCCAGGTCCTGGCCAACCAGCTGTGGCAGGCCGGTTACCCGGTCGACCCGATCGATGCAGGGATCGTCTGGAATTACCGCCTGACCCGTACCCTGGTTGCCGCGGCCTGCGGCGCCGGCCTGGCCACCTGCGGCGTGGTCCTCCAGGCGCTGTTGCGCAACCCGTTGGCCGAGCCCTACCTGCTGGGGTTGTCCGCCGGCGCCTCGACCGGTGCGGTGCTGGTCGGCTTGCTGGGCTTCGGTAGCCTGGCGTTGAGCATGCCCGCCGGCGCCTTCCTCGGCGCCCTGGCGGCGTTCGCCCTGGTGCTGGTGCTGGCGCGCATGGCCGGCGGCGGCAGCGGCAACGCCCAGGTGATCCTTGCCGGAATCGCCGGCTCGCAACTGTTCAACGCCCTCACCGCGCTGCTGATTACCATGTCGGCCACCGCCGAGCAGGCACGCGGCATCCTGTTCTGGCTGCTGGGCAACCTCAGCGGCGTGCGCTGGCCTTCGGTGTGGCTGGCCGTGCCAGTGGCATTGTCCGGGCTGCTGGTGTGCCTGTGGCACCGCCGCACACTGGATGCGTTCACCTTCGGTGCCGACTCCGCGGCATCGCTGGGCATACCGGTACGGCGTACCCAGTTGCTGCTGATCAGCTGCGCAGCCCTGGTCACCGCGGTCATGGTATCGATCGTCGGTGCCATCGGTTTTGTCGGGCTGGTGATTCCCCATGCGCTGCGCCTGCTGCTCGGCCCGGGGCACAGCCGCCTGCTGCCAGCCAGCGCACTGGGTGGCGCATTGTTCCTGATTGCCGCCGACATCCTGTCGCGCATCCTGATTCCTGGCCAGGTGATTCCCGTGGGAGTGGTTACCGCACTGATCGGCGCGCCGGTGTTCGCCTTGATCCTGGTCAGCCGTCGGGGGCAGCCATGACCGCCATGACCACTGTGGCCATTTCGCCCCTGAGTTGCCAGGGCCTTGGCCTGCAACTGGCTGGCAATGCCGTGTTGCGCGAGATAGACCTGCACGTCGTCGCGGGCGAAACGCTGGGTATCGTCGGCCCCAACGGCTCCGGCAAATCCTCATTGCTGAAGGTGCTTGCCGGGCTGCGCAAGCCTGACAGCGGCAGCGTGCAGTTGCTGGGCGAACCGCTGGCACAGTTGCCCCGCCGGCGTATTGCGCAGGCCCTGGCGCTGGTCGAACAACAGGCCGACACCCTCGATGCAATCAGCGTGTTCGACGCCGTGGCCCTCGGCCGCACCCCTTGGCTGTCGGCATTGGCGCCGTTCTCGCGGGGGGACCAGGCCGTCGTCGAGCAGGCCTTGGCCGACCTCGACGCGCTGCACCTGCGCACGCGCCTGTGGGGCTCGCTGTCCGGTGGCGAACGCCAGCGTGTGCACATCGCCCGCGCCCTGGCGCAGCGGCCGCAGGTATTGCTGCTGGACGAGCCGACCAATCACCTGGATATCCAGCACCAGCTGAGCCTGCTGCAACAGGTGCAAGCGCTGCCGGTCACCACGCTGGTGGCGCTGCATGACCTCAACCAGGCGCTCACCTGCGACCGCCTGGCGGTGCTCGACAAGGGCCGCCTGGTTGCCCTTGGCAAACCCCTCGAGGTACTGACGCCCGAGCGCCTGCTGAGCACCTTCGGCGTGCATGCCCATTACCTCACCGACCCCTTCGACGGCGCGCGCATCCTGCGTTTCCGCGCCCCTTGAACAGGAAGTTCCACGCATGTCGCGCCCTGTTGCCCTGCTGCTCGCCAGCACCCTGCTGGCCCCGATCGCCCTCGCCGATTCCGCGCAATCGCAAAGCAACGGTTTTCTTGAAGATGGCAGTTGGAACCTGCTCAACCGCAGCGTATTCGACCAGCGCGACTACCGGCACGGTGGCCGCAACAGCGCAGCGCGCAACGCCTACAAACCGCGCGATGAACGTAACGGCAAGGCCGAGGAATGGGCCTATGGCCTGATGGCAACCTTGCAGTCCGGTTTCACCCAGGGGCTGATCGGCGTCGGGGTCGATGCGCATGCCTACCTGGGCGTGCAGCTCGACAGCGGTGGCGGGCGGGCGGGCAAGGCGCGCCTGCTCGCGCTCGATAACGACGGGCACCCCAAGAGCAACTACAGCCGTGCCGGTGCGGCACTCAGGCTGCGCTGGTCCGATACCGTGCTGTCCTACGGTGAGCAGAGGGTCAAGACCCCGGTGTTCAGCGCCTCCGACAGCCGCCTGTTACCCGAGACCATGACCGGCCTGTTGCTCACCAGCAACGAACTCGACCACCTCAAGCTGGTGGCCGGGCACTTCACCGAGGACACCGACCGCAATGCGTCCAGCCATGACCAGGGCTTCGTGGTGAACTATTCCAACGGCCGCCAGGGCAACAGCTTCGACCTGGCTGGCGTGGTGTGGAACCCCGGCGCCGCTTTTCGCGGCAGCCTGTACACCTCACGCTACCAGGACAGCTGGAACCAGCATTATCTCGGCAGTACCTTCAGCCACGCTTTTGACGAACGCCGCAGCCTCAGCCTGGACCTCAACCTGTATCGCAGCACCGACACCGGCAAGGCGCTGTCCGGGCGCATCGACAACACCACCTGGAGCCTGGTCTCGCGTTACGACCAGGGGCCGCACGGTTTCAGTATCGGCTGGCAGCAGGTACATGGCGATACGCCGTTCGATTACGTGACGCGTGGGGCGATCTACCTGGCCAATGCGGTGCAGATGTCGGACTTCAACGCGCCGAACGAGAAATCGTGGCAGGCACGCTACGACCTGAACCTGGGCGCCTATGGCGTGCCGGGTCTGAACCTGACGGCGTTGTACGTGCGCGGGTTCGATATCGATGGCACGCATGTCGACCCGGCGGGTGGTTATGCCTACCTGGGGTATGGCAAGAGTGGCAGACATTGGGAGCGCGACCTGGAAGCGCGCTATGTGGTGCAGAGTGGCAGGGCCAAGGGCACCGCGTTTTCGTTGCGGCATAACCTGCATCGAGGGAATACCGCCCAGGCGGAGCTGGACGGGGACCAGATCCGCCTGGCCGTGGAATGGCCATTGTCGGGTGCGCTCTGATCGCCCCCTCAGCTGAACCGGGGCTGCCAGGCAGCCCCGACACCCGGTCAGACCACCGAACTGGCAGCAGGCTGCAACCCCCACTGCGCCCGCTCCTGGGCCTCCATCGCCTTCACCACCTCGGCAAACGTGCGCTCCAGTTCCGCACTGACATTGCCGAACGCCTGGTAATTGGTCAGCAGGTAGCGCTTTACCGTCCTGGGCCAGCGCTGTTCCTGGTGCGCCGCATTGATGATGCTCTTGGCATCGTGGTAAGTCGCGCCACGCCAGAGTGCCGTCAGGCGGTTCTCGAAATCGGCGAAGGTCCACAGGTCATTGCGGTCTTCGAACTCGTCCAGCAGTTTGAGTTTGTACGGGGCCATATGTGGCATCGCGAATCTCCCTTGGTGCATTCGAACAATCCGTGCACCGTGGAAGGTAAGCAAGGCAGGCAGGTTTTGAAATGAACGCGTCGATCACCCAGCCAGGCGTTTTGTAGGCATTTTCTGAACCGCCATCGCCGCCACCCGCGCATGCGAAGGCAGATGACGGGGTCGTCGTGGCCCGGCCGACATCGGTATAATCCCCGCTATCACTGCCCGACCAGGCCACACCATGCCGCGCCTTCTCACGTTGCTGTTACCCCTGCTGCTGACAGCCGCCCTCACCGCCTGCGACCAGAAGCCCTCGCGTGAACAACAGATCCTCACCCAACTGCCCCTGCAGGACGCCTACGCGCACAACATCGCGCGCATGGCCGCGCTGCTCGGTCGCCGGCACCCGCAGCTGTCGCAGGCGACCATCGAGGATGTGCTACGCAAGTACCTGACCGTCGAAGACCAGCGCCAGGACCTGTTCCGCCTTTACAGCGAAAAGAACTTCAGCGACGCTGAGTTCGCCGCCCTCGTCGAGGCCACCCAGGATCCGGCCAAAGCCCGCGCCCTGGAAGACACCGAAGCCGGCAAGCGCCTGGGCGAGAAACTCACTGCCCTGATGCGCGAGACGGCCCGCGACGTGAAGGTCCAGGCCCTGGCCGAGCAACGCATGCAGCAAGTGGAAGACGAACTCGAAGCGCTGGAGAAGGCCGGTTCATGAGTACGGTTTCCCATCGCGCGTATAACGCGTAAGGTTATTCCTGTTTCGCAGATGCTTATTCCATTATTCGAGGTCAGGATTGCCAAACAGCAAGCACGGATTGCGCCTGGATCTACGCACCCTCATCCTGGTGCTCTGCGCCCTCACCGCCTTGGTCATGCTGTGCGCAAGCTATTTCGCCAGCTACCGGGTGCAGCGCCAGCTGTTGATCGATCACGCCCTGGAAGCCAACCGGGTGTATGCGACCAAGCTGGCCAGCATCACCGAGACCTTCATCAGCAATGCCCAGCAGCAGTTGTCGTTCAGCGCCGGGGTGCAAGGGCGGCAGCTGGCTGATGCCCAGGCACTGCAAGCCGAAACAGAACGCGTGCTGAACCAGAGCATGGCCTTCAATTCCACCTTCGTGCTCGATGCCGACGGGGTACTGCTGGCCATTTCCCCGGCGTCACTGCGGCATCTGGTTGGCAGCCGCATGCACTCGCCCGGGGTCGAGGAAGCGCTGAATGCGCGCAGCCCACTGGTGTCGACGCCCTACATATCGGCGGCCAACAACCTGGTAGTGGCCTTGTCGCACCCGATTTTCGACAGCAACGGTCGCTACCGGGGCTACGTTGGCGGAAGCTTGTACCTGCGTGAGCGCAACATCCTCAACAGCCTGCTGGGTGAACATTTCTACAAGGACGGCTCGTACCTGTACGTGGTCGACCGCAACCGTCGCCTGCTCTATCACCCCGACGGCCAACGGGTGGGCAAAGTGGTTGAAGGCAATGCCTTGATCGACCAGCTGGCGACCTTGGGCAACGGCACCCGCCAGCTGACCAACAGCCACGGTGTGGCAATGGTTGCCGGTTTCGCCACCGTGCCCAGCGCCGGCTGGGGCGTGGTGGCGCAGCAGCCGCTGGCGCAGACTGTCGCGCCGTTGAACCGGCTGATCCTCAACGTGGTAGGCACCTCGGTCCCCTTGGCGCTGGTTGGCAGCCTGTTGCTGTGGTGGCTGGCCATGATCATTGCCCGACCACTGTGGCAACTGGCAGCCGGCGCCCGCTCGATGGACCGCGCCGGCACTGCCGAGCGCCTGCATCGGGTGTCGGCCTGGTACTTCGAGGCTGCCCAGCTCAAACGTGCGCTGCTGTTCGGCCTCAACTTGTTGCATGAGCGCATCGGCCGGCTCAACCGCGACGCCCAAACCGACCCGCTGACCGGCCTGGGCAACCGACGCAGCCTGGAATTCAGCTTGTCATTGCTGGAAGCCGAAGGTCGGGCGTTTGCCGCCATCGTGCTGGATATCGACCATTTCAAGCGGGTCAATGACAACCATGGCCACGAAGTCGGCGACCAGGTACTGCGCCGGCTGGCGGAGCTGATGCGCCGCTGCTGCCGGGAAGGTGACCTGCTGTGCCGTACCGGCGGCGAGGAATTTCTGATGCTGCTGCCCGGGGCCAGCCTGGACGTGGCAGCGGTAGTGGCCGAGCGGCTGCGGGTGACGGTGCAGGATACGCCGGTCGAGCCGGTGGGTGCGGTGACGATTTCGCTGGGGGTGGCGCACTGGAAAGGCGAGGCCGGTGGCGAGCCGGGGTACGTATTGAGTGCCGCAGACCGGGCGCTTTACCAGGCCAAGCAAGAAGGACGCAACCGGGTTGTCATTGCCTGAGGCCTCGTATCGCGCCGGGCTGCAACGCAGCGAGCAGGTATGCAGGTGAAAGCCCTACCCGACCGTTCATCCGGGTGGTAGATTCGCGCCATGAAAACCACCCGCCATACTCGCATGCTGACCGCCTGGGCGCTCTACGCCAGTGTCCTGTTCAGCCTGGCGTTGTGCGGCTTGCACCATGGCCAGATGGGTGGCCTGCGCCTGGCCGGCCTGCAAGGCAGTTTCTGCTCGCTCGGCAGCGAGCACGGCATGGCCATCGACTTCGAGGGCAGCGGCAGCGACCAGCACATGGCCCAGCTCGACTGCCCGGTGTGCTCCTCGTTCGGCCTGGCCGTGCCGCTCAGCAGTGGCGGTTGGTCATTTACCCCGGCGCAAGCCGTGGCCACTGCGCCTGTCGTGATACGCAGCTGGGCGCAACCGCCGCCACGCTATCAACGCCCTGCCCTCACCCCTCGCGCGCCCCCCGTCATTTTCCCCGCAGCTGATATTCATTTCGCCTGACCTGGGCCGGGCGCGCCCGCCTGCGCGCCCGCAGTCAGCCATGATCTTTGCGTGGAAGAACGACCAACATGCTTCGCAATACTTCCCTGGTGCTCCTCTTGGGCACCTGCAGCCTCGCCTGGGCGGATACTGCCCCGGTAGAACTCGGCGTCATCACCATCGACGGTGAACCAGACGCCGCCAGCGGCGTGCAACTGGACGAGCCGATCCGCACCGGCTCCCGCCTCGGCCTTACCGCGCGGGAAACGCCCGCCTCGGTCAGCGTCTCGGACCGCCGTGTGATCGAAGAACGCGGTGCCCGCGACAGCCAGGAGGTGATCAACGCCATGACCGGCGTGAACGCCTCGGCCAACCCCGGTTTCGGCGGTTTCGTCGCCTACCGCGGTTTTACCCAGAACCAGGTCACCCAGTTGTACAACGGCATCAACCTCGGCTACAGCAGCGCCACCCGGCCGGTAGATGCCTGGGTACTCGATCGCGTCGAGCTGATCGGCGGGCCATCATCGTTCCTGCATGGCGCAGGTGCGGTGGGTGGCTCGATCAATTACATCAGCAAGCTGGCCAGCCGCGACCAGCAGACCTTCGACGGGCGGATCCGCTACGGCAGCTTCGACGACAGCGAAGCTGCCTTCGGCATCAACCAGGCATTGGCCAGCAACCCCGCCGATGCCCGCCATTTCGCGCGCCTGGACTTCAGCCGCGGGCATACCAACGGCTACGTCGACGGCAATGAACGGCATACCGACAGCCTGGCACTCTCACTGCTCAGCGATCTCGCGCCCAACCTCACCCACACCCTGGCCGTGGAATACCAGGAAGACCGTGAAGACAGCCCCTACTGGGGCTCGCCGATCCTGCCCGGGCGCCGCACGATGACGATCGACAACAGCCGCCGCTTCGAAAACTACAATGTCGGCGACGGCCGTTATGAACAGCGGGTACGCTGGTTGCGCTCGATCCTCGACTACCAGGTCAGCGACAGCACCAGCGTGCAGAACACGCTGTACCACTACAGCGCCCAGCGCGACTATCGCAACCTCGAGCGCTACAGCTACACCGACGATGGCAAGGTCCGGCGCAGCAGCCCTTACCTGCAGCGCCACGACCACAACCTGCTGGGCAACCGCATCGAGCTGCGTCACGACAACCAGCTGTTCGGCCTGGCCAGCCAGTGGTCGCTGGGGCTGGAATACTCGCGCATGCGCCAGACCCTCTTCCCCACATCAAGCAGTTGGAGCGACGTGGTCGATGCCGAGCACTTCGCTCCCGGCAGCTTCAATGACATCCCCGGGGTCAACGCAGGCCTGACCAAGCAGCGCCGTCACGAGGTAAGCAACCGCGCCGCCTTTGCCGAAAACCGTCTGCAACTCACCGAGCGCCTGGCCCTGTTGACGGCACTGCGCTACGACTACCTGGACATGGAGGTGACCAACTACGGCGCGGTGACGCCAACCTCGCCGGCCTACTTCGAACGGCGCTGGGAGCCCCTGTCTGGGCGTGTGGGCCTGACCTACGCACTGACTCCCTCTGCCAGCGTATATGTCCAGTACAGCACTTCCGCCGACTTGCCGGCCGGTTCGCTGGCGGCAGCGACCTACTCCAACGTCGGCCTGTTCGACCTGTCCAAGGGGCAGCAGTGGGAAGTGGGCAGCAAGTTCGATTTCCTCGACGGGCGCGGTGCGGCCACGCTGGCGCTGTACCAGATCGTACGCAAGGACTTTGCCGTGCGTGATGCCAACGATGCCAACCTCACGGTCCAGGCCGGTCAGCAGACTTCGCGGGGCATCGAGTTGTCCGGGCGCCTGCAGGTGACAGCGAAATTGCTGGCCGAGGCCAACTATGCCTACGTCGATGCCCGGTACGATGAGTTCAACGAGGCAGTCAACGGCGTGTCGGTGTCGCGCAAGGGCAATGCACCGGTGAACGTGCCGGCCAGTGTCGCCAACCTGTGGCTGACCTACAACCTCTCGTCGGCATGGTCGGTGGGCGCGGACGGGCGCTACGTGGGCTCGGTGTATGCCGACAATGCCAACAACCTGAAGGCCCCGGCCTACACCCTGTTCGGCGCATTCGCCCGCTACCGGCTGGATGCAGCTACCAGCCTGACCGGGCGGGTGCGCAACCTGACCGACGAGATCTATGCCAAGCAGGCTTACAACAGCCAGTACTACGTGGGCCCGCCCCGCACCTTTGAACTGGCGCTGGACATGCGTTTCTGACATGAGGCGGTGTCGGCTCTGGCGCCGACACCGCCAAACGAGACATTTCCTGCATACAAACAACACCCACGCCCTTTGCGTTCTGACTGATAATGCTGGCCGTGACTCACGTGGCAAGAAGCCCGCCCATACCTCATCAAGGACGTTACTGTGCTCAGAACACTACCTGCGGCATTTATGGCCGCCACGCTCATCGCTTTGCCAGGTTGCCAGCACCCGCGCTCTTCCGAGGCGGAAAAACAGGCACGGCAGATATTCGTGAGCGACATGCAGCAGGCGTTGAAGTTGGGCATCGCCACAGCTGACACGGGCCCGCAAATCGGTGTGGTCATGCTGGATATCAAGCTCGATTCATACTCCGCGCCCGTCAACTGCAAGGCCGGCAGGGCCCCGCTGCGGTATGAAACCAAGCTGCCTGCCGAACTGATCCGCACCGACTTCAAGTCACTGGCCAGTGTGGTGGAGGCGCAATGCTGGAAGACCATCTATCCCGTGGTGCCCAAGCCGCTGCGCGAGGACAACGGTACAGCGGAAATACGTGCGCCGCTGTTCGTGGTGCTGCCGGCGTCCGCTCAAGCGCCAGGCACTGCCCGGCGCCAGAGCAACGCGCAGCGTGACTTCTTCTGGCAGCAGCTGTTCAGCGACCAGCCGATAGACAGCATTGGCCGGGCCTCGGTGTATTACCAGGCGAATGCCCAAGGCAAGGTGCAAGGCTGCCTGGTGCAGATCTACCCGCACCCGCTACGGCCGGACGATTTCCGCCTCGATGGCAAACTGCAGGCCCGGCTCAACAGCCGTTGCATGGCGTTGGACCTGACCAACCTGCCGGGCTTCAAGACCGAGACGGATGGCTTGGCCAAGGGCTACAGCGAGATGGAATATGCCCCCTGGAAAGTCGGCGTACGATGAAACGTCGCTAGGCCGAGGCCACCGCACCGATGAAGTTGGCCAGCTCCGCTGTCTGCGGCGCGGCGAACACCTCACGTGGGTTGCCCATTTCATGCACCTTGCCCTGGTGCATGAACACCAGCTTGTCGCCCACCTCGCGGGCGAAGCGCATCTCATGGGTGACCATGATCAGGGTCATGCCCTCGCTGGCCAGCTGGCGCACCACGCCGAGCACTTCGTTGACCAGCTCGGGGTCGAGCGCCGAGGTGATCTCGTCGCACAGCAGTACTTTTGGCGACATGGCCAGGGCGCGGGCGATCGCCACCCGCTGCTGCTGGCCACCGGAGAGCCGGTCGGGGTAGGCATCGAACTTCTCCGCCAGCCCCACCCGCGCCAACATCTGCTCGGCCAGGCGGCGCGCTTCGGCGCGGCTGGCCTTCTTCACCACCTGCGGCGCCAACATCACGTTCTCGCCCACGCTCAGGTGCGGGAACAGGTTGAACTGCTGGAACACCATGCCTACCTTCTGGCGCAAGGCGCGCAGGTCAGCGCGGCTGGCGTCGAGGTATTCACCGTCCACCTCGATCACCCCGTCGCTGATCGACTCCAGGCCATTGAGGGTGCGCAGCAAGGTGCTCTTGCCCGAGCCGCTGCGGCCGATGATGGCCACCACCTCACCCTCTTCGATGCTGAGGTCGACGCCCTTGAGCACGTGGTTGTCGCCGTAGTACTTGTGCAACGCAGACACTCTAAGCAGGGGCATGCAGCCTCCTTTCCAGGTAACGGGCGCTCAGCGAGAGCGGATAGCAGAGAATGAAGTAGCCCAGCGCGACCAGGCCGTAGACCATGAACGGTTCGAAAGTGGCATTGGCCAGCATGCCGCCGGTCTTGGTCAACTCGGTGAAACCGATGATCGAAGTGACCGCCGTGCCCTTGACCACCTGCACCGAAAAGCCCACGGTCGGCGCCACGGCGATACGCAGCGCCTGAGGCAGGATGACGTGGCGCAGCTGTTCCAGCCGGCTCAGCGCCAGGCTGCCGGAGGCCTCCCACTGGCCACGCGGGATCGCTTCGACGCAACCGCGCCAGATTTCGGCGAGAAAGGCACTGGTGAACAGCGTCAGTGCAATCGCCGCAGCCATCCAGGCCGACACATCGAGGCCGAACAGGGCGATACCGAAAAACACCATGAACAGCTGCATCAACAGCGGCGTGCCCTGGAACAGCTCGATATAGCCGCGCGCCAGGCCGCGCCACAACCGCTGCGCGGACAGCCGTGCGACCAGCACCAGCAAGCCGGCAGCACCACCGCAGAGGAACGCCACCAGCGACAGCAGCAAGGTCCATTGCAGGCCGATCAGCAAGTTGCGCAGAATGTCCCAGATGGTGAAATCCATCAGCGTCTCCCCATCAGCAGGCGCTGCCCCAGCCACGCCAGCAACTGGCGCAGGAAGATGGCCATGAGCAGGTACAGTGCGGTGGTCAGCAGGTAGGTCTCGAACGCGCGGAAATTGCGCGACTGGATGAAGTTGGCGGCGAATGACAGCTCTTCGGTGGCGATCTGCGAACACACCGCCGAACCCAGCATGACAATCACGATCTGGCTCGACAGCGCCGGCCAGACTTTGGCCAGCGCCGGTTGCAGCACCACGTGGCGGAACGCTTCGAAGCGGCTCATGGCCAGTGCCGCGGCCGCTTCCAGCTGGCCTTTGGGAATGGCCTGGATGCCGGCACGGATGATTTCGGTGGAATAGGCGCCCAGGTTGATCACCATGGCCAGCACCGCCGCCTGCCACTCGGTCAGGCGCAGGCCCAGTGCCGGCAGGCCGAAGAAGATGAAGAACAACTGGACAATGAACGGCGTATTGCGGATCAGCTCCACATACAGACCGAACAGCGCATCGAAAGGCCGCACGCGCCAGGCACGTACACCGGCGCCGAGCACGCCGATGGCCACGCCCAGCAGCGTGCCGACTGCGGTCAGCTGCAAGGTGAAGCCGGCGCCCTTGAGCAGCAGGTCGGCCTGGGCCAGCACGGGGGCGAAGTCGAATTCATAGGCCATGTCGGCAGGCTCCGGGCGACACTCAGAGGTCCGCCGGCAGCGGCTGTTTCAGCCATTTTTCGGCATTGCGGTTCAGGCTGCCGTCCGCCTTGGCGGCGTCCAGCGTGGCGTTGACCTTTTCCAGCAACGCCGGCTCGTTCTTGGCCAGCCCCACGTAGACCGGCGAATCCTTGAGCTTGACCTTGACCACCGGCACCTTGGCCGGGTTCTTCTCGGCAATGGCCGCCATTACCACGCTGCCACTGGCGATCAGTTCGACCTGGCCGGAAAGGTAGGCGGCGATGGTCGAGTTGTTGTCCTCGAAGCGCTTGATCACCGCGCCCTTGGGCGCCACGGCGCTGAGTTCCATGTCCTCGATCGAGCCCCGGGTGACGCTGATGGTCTTGCCGGCGACCGCGTCGATACCGGCGATGTCGACTTCCGCGGGGCCGAATACCGCCAGGTAGAACGGCGCATAGGGGCGCGAGAAGTCGATCACCGCGGCCCGCTCGGGGTTCTTGCCCAGGCTCGAGATCACCAGGTCGACCTTGCCGGTGGTGAGGAACGGAATGCGGTTGGTGCTGTTTACCGGCGTCAGCGCCAGCTTCACGCCAAGCTTGTCGGCCAACAGCTGCGCGGTATCGATGTCCAGGCCACGGGGCTTGAGATCGGGGCCGACCGAGCCGAAGGGCGGGAAGTCCTGCGGCACCGCCACTTTCAGCACGCCACGGGCGCTGATGTCGGCCAGCGCATCGGCCTGGGCGGTTGGCAGTGCCAGCGCGCCGCTGCAGAACAGGCTGGCCAGGAACAGGGTGCGGAATGTCTTCATCGGATGGCCTCGCAGAATCAAGGGAAAGAGAGTGCCGGCTGGGCACTGCACAGGGCATGCCAGCGAGCGCCGCCAGCCTGCACGAAGGTGGCGAAGGCCGACATTGAACGGTCTTACTGGTCTGAACAGTGAGCCGGCACCGATTGGCGCCCAGACGGCTACGCCCCGCTTTTGTGCAGCACCCCGGCACCTTGCGCCAGCGCGGCGCAACGCTTGCCAGCACGGGGCAATAGCCGTAAAAAGCCAAGGTCATCGCCTCCGACCGGTCTGAACAGCATGCTCGACATCCTCCCCCGCGCCGTCCCCGAACAGGCCCTGCAAGGCATCCGCAAGTTGATTGATGAAGGCGCCTATCAGCCCGGCGATGCCCTGCCCTCGCAACGCGACCTGGCCGAGCAGCTGGGGGTCAGCCGGGCGTCGTTGCGCGAGGCTCTGTCATCACTCAGCGCCCTGGGCCTGGTCAGCGTGCAACCAGGCAAGGGGGTGTTCGTGCAGGTGCCGCCGCCCGTGGCGTTCGCCTGGCCCTACGCCGAACAGGTATCGGCCAGCGACACCTTCCAGCTGCGTTACGCCCTGGAAGGGTTCGCCGCCGGCCAGGCGGCACTGGCGCTGACAGCGGACGACATCGACCGCCTTGAGGACAATGTCGAGGCGATGCGCCGGGAACTGCTTGCCGGCCGCTTCGAAGCGGCCGCCCGGCTGGACTTCGCCTTCCATCAGTTGTTGCTGCAGGCCTGTGGCAACCACGCCATGCTGCAGGTGATCACCGCTGGCCAGGACATTTTCCTGGAAAGCCAGAAGCTGCCGTTCATTCGCCCGGAGCGGGCCATGGAAACCTGGCAGGAACACCGCAAGATTCTTCGCGCCCTGTGCCGTCGCTCCCAGGCTGCGGCGCAGAAGGCGATGCAGGAGCATATCCGCAATGCGGCTTCACGCACCGGGGTGATGTTTTCGGTGTAGCGCCTGCCGATGCGGTCGAAACAGGCATCCGGAGGTCGCCCTGAACGAAGCGGGCAACTGCCAGGCTCGGTCTACTGGCCCTGATAACAACGATGGCGCGCTGAAGTGCGCCACATTCATCCAGGCTGCCTATGGAAACCGGAGAGCTTCCGTATGTCTGCATCGCATGAGGTATCCCCCGCCACCCTGCGCCGGGTGATCGCCGCCTCGGCCATCGGCAATTTCGTCGAATGGTTCGACTTCGCCGTCTATGGCTTTCTCGCGACCCTGATCGCCAGCCAGTTCTTCGCCAGCACAGACGCCAGCGTGGCCTTGCTGAAAACCTTCGCCGTGTTTGCCGTGGCCTTTGCCCTGCGCCCGCTGGGCGGCATCGTGTTCGGCGCGCTGGGTGACCGCCTGGGGCGTAAGCGCATCCTGTCGCTGACCATCCTGCTGATGGCCGGCTCGACGACCCTGATCGGCCTGTTGCCGACCTATGCCAGCATCGGCCTGGCAGCCCCCACGCTGCTGACCCTGGCGCGCTGCCTGCAGGGCTTTTCTGCCGGTGGCGAGTATGCCGGGGCATGCGCCTACCTGATGGAACATGCGCCCAACGACAAGCGTGCCTTCTATGGCAGCTTCGTGCCGGTCTCGACCTTTTCCGCCTTTGCCTGCGCGGCGGTGATCGCCTATGGCCTGGAGGCCAGCCTGTCGGCCGAGGCCATGAATGCCTGGGGCTGGCGCATCCCGTTCCTCATCGCCGCGCCGCTAGGTCTGGTTGGCCTGTACCTGCGCTGGCGCATGGAGGAGACCCCGGCGTTCCGCGAAGCCCTCGCCGAAGGCAAGGCGCATGAACATTCGCCGCTCAAGGAAACCCTGCGCCACCATGGCCGGGCGATCCGCAACCTGGGCGCCTTCATCTCGCTCACTGCGCTGTCGTTCTACATGTTCACCACCTACTTCGCGACCTACCTGCAACTGGTCGGCAACCTGACCCGCGCGCAGGCGCTGCTGGTAACCACGGTAGCCTTGCTGTTCGCTGCGGTAGGCTGCCCGCTGGCCGGGGCGTTCTCGGACCGCGTCGGGCGGCGCAGGACTATCGGCTTCACCTGCCTGTGGGTGATGCTGTGCGTGTTCCCGGCCTACTGGTTGGCCAGTTCCGGTTCGATAGCTGGCGCGCTGCTGGGCGTGATCCTGCTGGCGATCGGGGCGTTGTGCAGTGGCGTGGTGACCGCGGCATTGCTCTCGGAAAGCTTCCCTACCCGCACCCGCTATACCGCTTCGGCGATTACCTACAACGTGGCCTACACGCTGTTTGGCGGTACCGCGCCACTGGTGGCGACCTGGCTGATCGGGCAGACCGGCAGCAACCTGGCTCCGGCGTTCTACCTGGTGGTGATCGCGCTGGTAGCGTTGCTGGGCGGGTTGGCGTTGCCGGAGACTTCACGGATTTCGTTGCATGATGAGGTGGAAGGCGACGGAGTGAGGGCTGCGGCTCGTCGAGCAGTCTGAGTATTCGGGGCCGCTTTGCGGCCCCGACGATCTCAATCTTCGTGCTCCTCTTCGTGCCGGTACGCCCATTGGTACAACGCTGGCAACACCAGCAAGGTCAGCGCGGTGGACGACAGGATCCCGCCAATCACCACCGTCGCCAATGGCCGCTGCACCTCGGCCCCGGTGCCGCTGGCCAAGGCCATCGGAATGAACCCCAGCGACGCCACCAATGCCGTCATCAGCACCGGTCGCAAGCGCGTCAGCGCGCCCTCCTCGACCGCCACCCGCAGCGTGCGCCCTTGCTCGCGCAGGCCGCGGATGAAGGCGAGCATCACCAGCCCGTTGAGTACCGCCACCCCCGACAAGGCAATGAACCCCACGCCGGCGGAAATCGACAGCGGAATGTCGCGCAACCACAGCGCCAGGACCCCACCGGTGAGGGCGAAGGGAATGCCGGTGAACACCAGCAGGCCATCCCTGAGGTTGTTGAACATCATCAACAACAAGGCCATGACCAGCAGCAAGGCCACCGGCACCACCACCTGCAGGCGCGCGGCCGCCGACTGCAACTGCTCGAACTGGCCACCCCAGCGCGTCCAGTAGCCCGGCGGTATCGGCACTTGCTCGAGCAGGGTCTGTTCGGCCTCCTCGACGAACGAGCCCAGGTCCCGCCCACGCACGTTGGCGCTGACCAC
The DNA here is from genome assembly GCF_916618955.1 of Pseudomonas sp. Marseille-Q3773. Taxonomy (NCBI): domain Bacteria; kingdom Pseudomonadati; phylum Pseudomonadota; class Gammaproteobacteria; order Pseudomonadales; family Pseudomonadaceae; genus Pseudomonas; species Pseudomonas sp. Marseille-Q3773. Next base: position 926,439 of record NZ_OU745390.1, on the reverse strand, counting down.
CACCACCCGCTTGCCATCTTCACGGCTGACCTGGTTCGGGCCCTGTTGCAGGTTCAGCGTGGCCACTTGCGACAACGGAATGAAGCCGATCTGCCCGCCGCCGGCATTGGCCGGAACCGGAATCAACAGGCTGGCCAGCCCGTCGACATCCGTGCGCAGGGTTTCCGGCAGGCGCACGACCATGTCGAAACGGCGGTCGCCTTCGTACAGCGTACCGGCCGTGCGGCCGCCCACGGCGATGGCGATGGCATCCTGCACCTCACCGACGTTGAGACCATGCCGGGCCGCCTTGTCACGGTCGATGTCGATGGTCAGCACCGGCAGGCCGGTGGTCTGTTCGACCTTCACCTCGGACGCGCCCGGCACACCCTGCAGGCTGCTGGCGATCTGCCCGGCGGTGCGGTTGAGCACGTTCATGTCATCGCCGTACAGCTTCACCGCCACATCGCTGCGCACCCCGGAAATCAGCTCGTTGAAACGCAGCTGGATGGGCTGCGACAGCTCATGGTTGCTGCCCGGCACACTGGCCGCGGCACGCTGTACCTCGGCAATCAGTTGCTCTCGCGGCTTGCCCGGGTCCGGCCATTGCTCGCGCGGGCGCAACATCACATAGGCATCGGAGATGTTCGGCGGCATCGGGTCGGAGGCGATCTCGGCGGTGCCGGTGCGGGCAAACACCCGCTGCACTTCCGGCACCTGGGCAATGATCGCCTGCTCCAGGCGCTGCTGCATGTCCACCGACTGCGACAGGCTGGTACCCGGCACACGCAGGGCCTGCAGGGCGAAATCGCCCTCGCTGAGGCTGGGGATGAACTCGCTGCCCATGCGGCTGGCCAGCAACCCGGACAGCAGCACCAGGCTGGCCGCGGCGGCGAATGCCAGCCGCCGCCGGACCAGCACCCAGGCCAGCAGCGGCGCATAGCGCTGGCGCGCCATGCGCATCAGCAAGCCTTCCTCTTCCCTGACCTTGCCGGTGACGAACAGGGCAATGGCCGCCGGTACGAAGGTAACCGAGAGCACCATCGCACCGAGCAGGGCCATGACCACGGTGAAGGCCATGGGGTGGAACATCTTGCCCTCCACCCCGGTCAGGGCAAAGATCGGCAGGTACACCACCATGATGATCAGCTGCCCGTAGATCAGCGGCCGGCGCGCCTCACGGGCGGCGGCGAACACCTCGTGGAAGCGCTCGGCACGGGTCAGCATGCGCCCATGGCGTTGCTGGGCATGGGCCAGGCGGCGGATGGCGTTCTCCACGATCACCACCGCGCCATCGACGATGATGCCGAAGTCCAGCGCCCCAAGACTCATCAGGTTGGCGCTGACCTTGTTGCCGAACATGCCGGTGAAGGTGAACAGCATCGACAACGGGATGACCATGGCAGTGATCAGCGCGGCGCGAACATTGCCCAGGAACAGGAACAGCACGGCGATGACCAGGATGGCGCCTTCGACCAGGTTCTTCTTCACCGTGGCGATGGCTTTCTCCACCAGGTTGGTGCGGTCGTATACCGTCACGGCGACCACGCCCTTGGGCAGGTTGCGGTTGATTTCCACCAGCTTGGCGGCGACTGCCCGCGATACCGTGCGGCTGTTCTCGCCGACCAGCATGAACACCGTGCCCAGCACCACTTCCCGGCCATTTTCGGTAGCCGCGCCCGAGCGCAACTCCTCTCCCAGGCTTACCTGGGCGACATGGCTGACCCGGATCGGCGTGCCGTCGGCGGTCGAAATGACGATGTTGGCGATGTCCTCGGCCGACGCCACCTGGCCCGGCGCGCGAATCAGCCATTGCTCGCCGTTGCGCTCGATATAACCGGCGCCGACATTGGCATTGTTGCGTTCCAGCGCCGCGACCAGGTCGTTGAGGGTGAGCTTGTATGCTGCCAGGCGCTTGGGCTCCGGTGCGATCAGGTATTGCTTGGCATGGCCACCGATGCTGTTCACTTCAGCCACCCCCGGCACCGTGCGCAACTGTGGCTTGATGATCCAGTCCTGGATCACCCGCAGGTCGGTGAGGGTGTAGGGCGTGCCGTCCTCCTTAAGGGCGCCCGGCTCGGCCTCCACCGTCCACAGGAAGATCTCCCCCAGCCCCGTGGAAATCGGCCCCAGACCGGCTTCGATGCCGTCGGGCAACTGCTCGCGGGCCACTTGCAGGCGCTCATTGACCAGTTGTCGGGCGAAGAACAGGTCGGTGCCGTCATCGAAAATGACCGTGACCTGCGACAGGCCCGAACGCGACAGCGAGCGGGTCTGCTTGAGCCCAGGCAGGCCGGCCATGGCGGTCTCGATGGCAAAGGTGATGCGCTGTTCGGTCTCCAGTGGCGAAAAACCGGGCGCGGCGGTATTGATCTGCACCTGGACGTTGGTGATGTCCGGTACAGCATCGATCGGCAGTTTCTGGTAGCTATGGATACCCACCGCGGCCATCAGGACCACGGCCAGCATCACCACCAGGCGCTGCTCGATGGCAAATTGGATCAGGCGTTCGAACATGCTGGCGTTCCCGGGTCAATGGCTGTGTGCAGCCGAGCCTTTGCCCAGCTCGGACTTCAGGACAAAACTGCCGGCGGCGGCTACCTGGGTACCGGCGGCCAGGCCGCTGGTGATTTCCACCTGGCCGCCGTCACGCCGGCCGGTCTGCACCGGGCGCGCCTCGAAACCTTCTTCGTCACGGGCAAACACCACGGTCTGTTCCTCCCAGGTTTGCAGTGCGCTTTCCGGCACCACCACGGCAGCCCTGAAGCGCTCGAGGCTGACGGCAACATCGACGAACAGCCCGGGGCGCCAGGCGCCGTTGGGGTTTTCCAGGCTGGCGCGGACAGTGGCGGCGCGATTCTGCTCGCCGAGCAGGTTGCCAACGTAGTTGACCTGACCCTCGACCCGGGCGCCCAGGTCAGGCGCGCTGACCGAGACACTGCGACCGGTCACCACCTTGTCCAGGTCGCGCGGGGCCACGGCGAAGGTGGCCCAGACCCGGTTCAGGTCGGACAGGGTGAAGGCGTTACTGGTCGCATCGACCACTTCACCGACGCTCAGGTGCTTTTCCACCACCACCGCATCGAACGGCGCGCGCAATTCATAGCGATTACCGGCACCAGCCGGGCCCACGGCGGCCACCTTCTGCCGGGCGTTGGCCATGGCGATCTCGGCCTCCTGCAGCGCCTGGCGGGCCTGCAGGTAGTCCTGCTCGGCGCTGATGCGTTCCTGCCACAGCTGTTGCTCGCGCTGGAAGGTCAGACGCGCCAGTTCCAGGCGGCGCTGGGCGGCCTGCTGTTCGCTGCGCAGGTCGGATATCTGCTGGCTGGCAATCACCGCCAGTACCTGGCCACCCTTGACCGCCTGGCCCAGTTCGGCCTGCACCGCCTCGACCACGCCTGGCACACGCGGCAGGACATGCGCCGTGCGGTCTTCGTCGAAACGGATCTCACCCGGGAAGTTGATGGCATTGCCCAGTTCGCCAGGGCCGGCGGTGGCCAGCTGTACACCGGCAGCTTCGATCTGGGCGTGGCTCAGGTGCAACTTGCCTGGTTGCTCGCCATGGCTTTCGTCGGCCGCTTCTTCGCCATGGCCGTGGCTGTCTTCGCCATGGGCGTCATGAATGGCTTGTGCACTGGAAGCCTTGCCAAGGTGGCTGGTCCAGACCAGGCCCGCGAGGCCGAGTGCAGCAAGCGCAGCGACCAGGATGGCGATCTTGCGTGGATTAGTCATTGTTGCTCCTGCTGTGCGGGTATTTGCTGAGGTCGTCGAGGTCGCCATAGATCCGCTCGACCTGCGCCCGCGCGTCGGTCGCCGAAGCCAGCGCCTCGAGGTACAGCCCGCGCGCCTCGATCAAGGTGCGCTGGGCGTCGAGGACATCGAGGAAGGCGAACTTGCCCATTTCGAAGCCGCGGGTGGCTGTGTCTACCGCCTGCTGCGCAGCAGGCAGGATGGTGCGGTCATAGGCCTGCACGTCCTGCATCGCCGTCGCCCACTGCTCGACAGCGTTGCGCGTTTCACTGCGCAGGCGCAGCGCCACGCCGTTACGCAGATCCCGCGCCTGGTCGGCCCGGCGGGCTGCCGCCAGCACGTTGCCCTGGTTGCGGTCGAACAACGGCAAGGGCAGCGACACACCGACCACATTGACCCGCTCGCGGTCTTCGCGGCTGTACTGGCTACCGAGGCTGACGGTGAGGTCGGGAATACGCAGGGCCATTTCCGAGCCGAGGGACGCGTCGCCGCGCTCGACCTGGGTAGCAGCCAGGCGCCACTCGACGGTCTGCTCGACCTGGTCGAGCAACGCCTCAACGCTGGGCGCTGCGCCGGGCGACAGGTTGGTCGCCTGCAATTGCCCGAAGCTTGCCTGCGGGCTGCCGGTCAACCGTGCCAGGGCCTGGTAGGCCGCGCTGCGCTGGGTGCGCGCGCGGCGCACCGCGGCCTCGGCTTGCGCCTGCTGCACCTGGGCACGGGTAACTTCCACGGGTGACGCCTGGCCGGCAGCTACCCGCCCCTGCACCACCCGCAGCCCACGCTCGGTCAACGCCTGCGATTGCTGCGCCAGCGCCACGGCAGTTTGCGCGCGCAAGGCGGCGTGGAAAGCCTGCACCACATCGGCGCGCAGGCCATTACGCTGGCGTTCGAGGTCCAGCTGGGCAATGGCCTGGCCGGCCTTGGCCACGGCAATGCGCGCGCCACGCTTGCCGCCCAGCTCCAATGGCTGGCTGAGCGTGACAGTGGTGGTGCTGGTGTCGCGGCGAGTGTCCTCCCGCTCCCAGGCCAGTTCCGGGTTGGGGAACAGCCCGGCCTGGCGCCGCTCGCCATCGGCGATGCCGATTTCGCGGCCGGCCGCAGCCAGCTCGGGGTTTTGGGCAAAGGCGGCGGCCAGCGCCTGGGGCAGGCTCAGGCTCGGGCCGGCCTGGGCGCCGGGGGCGCCCGCCAGCAACAGGCAGAGCAAGGCGATCTTACGGGGGATGGGCACGAAACAGCTCCTCGTCGGCGAACGTTGGCGAGGCACTGTAGAAAGCACTGCTTATCGGGGCGGTGGCGTGGAAATTACAATTTTGTAATCGATCTTGCGGACAGCCTGGTTCGATAATCGCCCACATTTACGGAGCCAGTGCTTGGCTGGATTGACTAAACTAACCAGTCGGTACAAAACTGAGTGCATCCAACAACAACAAAGCGATGCTCCTCATGAAGCCTGTCATTCTCGTGCTCAATGGCCCCAACCTGAACATGCTGGGCACCCGAGAGCCTGCCCAGTATGGTTACGAAACCCTTGCCGACCTGGCGCAGGGTTGTGCCGACACAGCCCAGGCCCATGGCCTGGAAATCGAATTCCGCCAAACCAACCATGAAGGTGAACTGATCGACTGGATCCACGCCGCCCGTGGTCGCTGTGCCGGTATCGTGATCAACCCTGGTGCCTGGACCCACACCTCGGTAGCCATCCGCGACGCCTTGGTCGCCGCCGAGCTTCCGGTCATCGAAGTGCATCTGTCCAACGTGCACAAACGCGAACCCTTCCGTCACCTGTCCTTCATATCCTCTGTCGCCGTCGGGGTGATCTGCGGCCTGGGCAGCCACGGCTACCGCATGGCCCTCAGCCACTTCGCCGAACTGCTCCGGGAGCGCACTGCATGAGCCAGCCAGCCATTCTCGCTGGCCTGATCGGCCGTGGCATCCAGCTGTCACGCACCCCGGCCCTGCACGAGCACGAAGGCGATGCCCAGGCCCTGCGTTACCTGTACCGACTGATCGATGCCGACCAGCTGCAACTGGACGACAGCGCCCTGCCCGGCCTGCTCGACGCCGCGCAATACACAGGCTTCACTGGGCTCAACATCACCTACCCGTTCAAGCAGGCAATCCTGCCGCTGCTCGACGAACTGTCGGAAGAAGCCCGCGGTATCGGCGCAGTGAACACAGTGGTACTCAAGGATGGCAAGCGGGTTGGCCACAACACCGACTGCCTGGGCTTCGCCGAAGGCTTGCGCCGTGGGCTGCCCGATGTGGCCCGGCGCCAGGTGGTGCAGATGGGTGCCGGTGGCGCAGGTTCGGCCGTGGCCCATGCCCTGCTGGGAGAAGGCGTCGAGCGGCTGGTGCTGTTCGAGGTGGACGCGGCCCGTGGACAGGCCTTGGTGGACAACCTGAATAGCCACTTCGGTGCTGGCCGCGCCGTGGTCGGCAGCGACCTGGCTACAGCACTGGCCGAGGCGGACGGCCTGGTCAACACCACGCCGGTGGGCATGGCCAAACTGCCTGGTACACCGCTGCCGGTAGAGCTGCTGCACGCACGCTTGTGGGTGGCGGAAATCATCTACTTCCCGCTGGAAACCGAACTGCTGCGCGCGGCCCGGGCACTGGGCTGCCGCACGCTGGATGGCAGCAACATGGCGGTGTTTCAGGCGGTGAAAGCGTTCGAGTTGTTCAGCGGACGGCAGGCGGATGCGGCGCGGATGCAGGCACATTTCGCCAGTTTTACCTGACCGCACGTCGCTGCGCCTACCGGTGGCACCGGCCTTGCGTGACCCAAGGCCGCTGCCACAGTCGATACTGGCCACTTACTCCTTCTCATCCAGCAACGCCTGTATCACCTGCTCCTGCCCGGCATAATCGCCCTCGCCAAAATGTACATGGCGCACCTGGCCCTTGCGGTCGACGAAGTAATGCGCCGGCCAGAACTGGTTGCCCCAGGCATTCCACACCTTGTAGTCATTATCCACCGCCACCGGGTAACCGATCCCCAGCCGAGCCACCTTGTCACGCAAGGTGCCGACATCGTGCTCGTAGTCATATTCCGGCGTATGTACCCCGACCACCACCAGGCCCTGGTCGGCATAGCGCCGTGCCCACCCGTTCACATGCGGCAGGCTGCGCTGGCAGTTGCTGCAGTCCCAGGTCCAGAAATCCACCAGCACTACCTTGCCCTTGAGCACGGGTGCATCCAGCGGCGCTGAATTGAGCCACTGGCTGGCGCCCGACAACGACGGCATGGCGCCGTAGCTGTCACGGGCCTTCAGGTGCCCGGCCAGGCCAAGGCCGGCCAGGGCCAGGGCGATACCGCCCACCTTGAGCAGCAAGCGGCGATCAATTCTCATGGCAACCGCCGGTGGCATAAGTACGGTATTGCACGCTCTGCCGCTGGCCCTTGGAATCGAGGTAGTCCATGCGGGTGTTCACCAGGCCGCAGGCGTTGCTCTGGTCGTCCTGCACCGATAACACTTTCTGGACATCCAGGTGGTCGCCGTAGCGGTACTGCATCACGGCAGCGTCGTCCATCGGTGCGCTGGCAGCGTGGGCGGCCAGGGTACCGAAGCTGAGCACGGCGAACAGGCTGGCGCTGGCGAAGGTCTTGAAGGTCATGGCATCTCTCCTGTGTAACGCTGGGGGGTGGGGAGTGCTGCTCCCCGGTCGAGAGCCATTTCACGCCCGCCAGGTATCCCGTATGTGTCACCCAGCGTTGTGATCTGCTTCCTCCTGTATCGGCCCACGGGCCATATACACTGCAATACAAAACCCCGCAGGCAAGCGCCCACGCGCTCGGTACACTGCGCCCATACCCTTTGCACAGGAACGCAGCGCATGGAACACGTCGATCACATCCTGATCGTCGACGACGACCGCGAAATTCGCGAGCTGGTCGGCAACTACCTGAAGAAGAACGGCCTGCGCACCAGCATCGTTGCCGATGGCCGGCAGATGCGCGCCTTTCTCGAAGCCAACAGTGTCGACCTGATCGTGCTCGACATCATGATGCCCGGTGACGACGGCCTGTTGCTGTGCCGCGAGCTGCGCGCCGGCAAACATCGCAACACCCCGGTGCTGATGCTGACCGCGCGTAACGACGAGACCGACCGCATCATCGGCCTGGAAATGGGTGCCGACGATTACCTGACCAAGCCGTTCTCTGCCCGCGAGCTGCTCGCACGCATCAATGCCGTGCTGCGCCGAACACGCATGCTGCCGCCCAACCTGACCATCAGCGAAAGCAGCCGGCTGCTGGGCTTCGGCCAATGGCGCCTGGACACTACCGCGCGCCACCTGCTCGACAGCGAAGGCACCCTGGTGGCCCTGAGCGGCGCCGAATACCGCCTGTTGCGGGTGTTTCTCGACCACCCGCAGCGGGTGCTCAGCCGTGAGCAGCTGCTCAACCTGACCCAGGGCCGCGAGGCCGACATTTTCGACCGTTCCATCGACCTGCTGGTCAGCCGCCTGCGCCAGCGCCTGGGCGACGACGCGCGCGAACCCAGCTGCATCAAGACCGTGCGCAGCGAGGGCTATGTATTCTCGCTGCCGGTACAACTGCTCGAGTCGCCGTCATGAAGTGGCCACGCACCCTCGCCTCGCGCCTGGCGCTGATCTTCTTCACCGGCCTGGTCCTGGCCTATGGCCTGTCATTCGGCCTGCAGGCCTACGAACGCTATATCAGCAGCCGCTCGATGATGCTCAGCACCCTGGAACAGGACGTGGCCACCTCGGTAGCCATCCTCGATCGCCTGCCCGCAGCCGAACGCGCCGCCTGGTTGCCGCGCCTGGAGCGGCGCACCTATCGCTACCGTCTGGACCAGGGCCTGGCGGGCGAAGCGATGCCCAGCAGCGACCCACCCATGGCCGCCGATTCGATCGTCAAGGCTATCGGCAGCGACTACCGCCTGACCTTTCAGGAAATACCCGGCACGAACGTACACTTCCAGGCGCACCTGAGCCTGGCCGACGGTGCGCCGCTGACCATCGACGTGACCCCGGCACCGGTGCCGGTAGCCCGCTGGCTACCGGTGGTGTTGCTGATCCAGTTGGCCGTGCTGTTGCTGTGTACCTGGCTGGCCGTGCGCCTGGCAATCGGTCCGCTGACCCGCCTGGCCCAAGCGGTGGACAACCTCGACCCGGACAAGCCCGGTGTGCAACTGGACGAAAGCGGCCCTCGCGAAGTGCGCTACGCCGCGGTGGCCTTCAACGCCCTGCAGGCGCGGATCGCCGCCTACCTGAAAGAACGCATGCAGTTGCTGGCGGCAATATCGCATGACCTGCAAACACCGATCACGCGCATGAAACTGCGGGTCGAGGTGATGGACGACGGGCTGGAAAAGGACAAGCTGTGGAATGACCTGGGCGAAATGGAACACCTGGTGCGCGAAGGCGTGGCCTATGCCCGCAGCATGGACACCAGTACCGAGGCCCCGTGCCGCATCAACCTTGATGCCTTCCTCGACAGCCTGGTGTTCGACTATCAGGACAGCGGTGCCCAGGTCGAGCGCTGCGGCAGCAGCGGCAGCCTGCTGCAAACCCGGCCACATGCCCTGCGCCGCGTGCTGGTGAACCTGGTGGACAACGCCCTCAAGTTTGCCGGGGCCGCCGTGCTGGAAATAGCCCGGGAGGGCGACACGACAGTCATCCGCGTACTCGACAACGGGCCGGGAATACCCGCTGGCGAGCTGGATGAAGTGCTCAAGCCGTTCTACCGCGTGGAGGGTTCGCGCAACCGTAGCACCGGCGGTACCGGACTGGGGCTGGCGATTGCCCACCAGTTGATCCAGGCGATGGGCGGCCGGCTGACACTGAGCAACCGCACAAGCGGCGGGTTGTGCGCGCAGATCGAACTGCAATGACAGCTTCTGCAGGTGCGGCCCTGTCGCGACGCAAGGCCGCTGCTACAAAAAGCGGGCCTCGCCTCTACAAACAGATACACAACGCAACTTCCGCCGACACACTGCAGATACCCCGCTCCAACACACTCCCGTTCACCACCATATTGCGGGAGCCTCCTGATGAAACCCCTGACTCTACCCTCCGGCTGGAAGCTGTTCGCTGTCCTCGCCGGCCTGACCCTGGCGATGACCGCCGTGGTCCTGGCCAGCCAACCTGACCCCGACGGCCTGCGCAGCGCCATCCGCGCCACCGCGCGCAGTTCGTTCGCGCTGTTCCTGCTGGCGTTCCTCGCCTCTTCCCTGGTGACCTTGCTGCCAGGCACCCCTAGCCGCCGCATCCTTCAGGAACGGCGCTACCTGGGGCTGGCATTCGCCTTTTCCCACACCGTGCATGGCATGCTGATCTACCGCTATGCGCAACAGTTCCCCGAACTGTTCTGGGCCAACCGCACGCTCACGTCCAGCCTGCCTGGCACCCTCGGCTACCTGTTCCTGCTGCTGCTCACCGTCACTTCATTCAAGGCCCCCATGCGCCTGCTGGGTGGCCGTGCCTGGCGGGCCCTGCACAGCACCGGCATGTGGGTACTGGCGGCAGTGTTCTGCCTGTCGTTCTACAAACGCATCCCCATGGGAGGCTGGTACCCGCTGGCGTTCGCCCTGATGTGCAGCGCCATCGCCATGAAACTCACCGGCAAGCTGGCTCGCCAGCAACGCCGTAACGCCCGCGCCTATTTCTGAGGAGAGAACTACATGAGCACGCTGACGCGTACCCTGAGTACCTTTGACCGTTTTGGCACCTGGAGCGCCGACCTGCCGCTGCGGCTGTTCCTGGCCTGGGAGTTTTTCGAGTCCGGCAGGGAGAAGCTCAATGGCAGCAACTGGTTCGCTGACTTGCAAGGCAGTTTCCCGTTCCCCTTCAACCTGCTGCCGGCGGAGTTGAACTGGCAGCTGTCGATGTGGGCAGAGCTTATCCTGCCGTTGCTGCTGTTGCTGGGTTTGGGGACCCGGCTGGCAGCAGCAGGGCTGATGGTGGTGACCGTGGTGGCGATCGTCGCGGTGCATTGGCCGGCACACTGGTCGAGCCTGGCCGAGCTGGCCCAGGGCTACGTCATTACCGACCAGGGCTTCGGCAACTTCAAACTGCCGCTGATCTACCTTGTGGCGCTGCTGCCGCTGTTGCTCAAGGGGGCTGGGCGCTTGAGCCTGGACCATTGGTTCAGGGTGCGGTGCTGCAAGTAGATACGTTTGGGGCTGCGCGGCAGCCCCAATACCACGCGTCAAACCGTACCGATGATGATGCCCTGCTCGCGCAGCTCCTCCAGCAATGCCAACCCTTGCATCACATCGGCGTCCAACGCCTCCAGCCGCGCCCGCCCGGTGCCCTGCTCCAGCGCCAGCAACCGGTACGCCAGCGGCGTCAGGCGAGCGAAGCGCACCTGCAATCCGGCATCGCGATAAACCAGCAACAAGGTCGCTGTCGCAGGTGCAGCCTGCGGCTGGTAATCCGCCCCGATCCGCTCTACCGGCCACCGATAGGCCAATACCCGCGCCACGCAAGACAACAGCGGCTCCCCTTCCAGCAGATTGCCCCTCGGGTCATGCGGCGGGTCCTCGGCATCGCTCAGGTACAGCTGCGCCTCGATCCACTCGTAGTGCGCCAGCTCCAGTTGCCAGGGGGCATCCGGCTGCACGCCCTGCAGGTAGTCGACGAACGCCCCGGCTATTTCGGTGAACAGTGGCGTCTGACTACGGTAGTTGGCGTAGAAATCATGTACCCGAGCATGCCAGCGCTGCTCCCCCAGCGCCTGGCGCATGACCGGAAAGCTGCCGGCCAGCAAGCCTTCGATGGCGCCGTAGAACAACTCCCGGTACACCCTGAGCCGCCGTGCCTCCACGCCAGCCGGTGGTGCATGGCGCTGCGGGTCGCGCAGGTGGCGGGCCAGGGTATATTGCTGCTGTCGCAAGGTCTCATCCATTAGCGTGCCCTCCCGCGGCGTGCTGCACCTGGCGAATGCGCGCCGTCTCGGCCAGCAGTTCAGTGAGCGGCGGGTAGTTGAAGTCGCGTTCGAGCACCGTCGGTTGCACGCCAAAGCGCGCGCAGGCAACTGCGTACAGCGCCCACACCTCTTCCTTTACCGCAGCGCCATGGGTGTCGACCTTGAGGTCGAGCGCTTCGTCGTAGTGGCCGGCTATGTGCATGCCGACCACCCGGGCCTTGGGCAGGCCTGCAATAAATGCCTGGGCCTGGTAACCGTGGTTGCAGGCATTGACGAACACGTTGTTGACGTCCAGCAGCAGGTCGCAATCAGCCTCGTCGAGCACCGCCCGGATGAAGTCGAGCTCACTCATGGCCTGGTAAGGCGCGGCATAGTAGCTGATGTTTTCCACGGCTATCCGCCGCCCCAGATGCTCCTGGACCTGGCGGATACGTGCGGCCACATGGCGCACGGCTTCATCGGTAAATGGCAGGGGCATCAGGTCGTACAGGTGGCCGTCGTCGCTGCAGTAGCTCAGGTGTTCGCTGTATAGCTGCACCTGGTGGCGCTCGAGAAAGCGCCGTGTCTGCTCGAGGAACCGCAGGTCCAGCGGTGCGCTGCCGCCCAGCGACAACGACAAGCCGTGGCAGGCAATGGCAAAACGTTCGGCCAGTTGCGCCAGCCCCTTGCCGTAGGCACCGCCCACGGCAATCCAGTTTTCCGGGGCGCATTCGAGAAAGTCCACCACGCCGGCCTCCAGGGCCAGCAGTTCCGACATCAGGCCGCGGCGCAGGCCAAGCCCCGCTTGCAGGGGGGCGGCGGGTAAATGCGTTGGGTGCATGGAAAGATCTCCAACAGGCACAACGCCCCGCCTGGCCAGCAGGAGGGGCGTTGCGCTTACAGGGGGGGCAACGGCTCAGGGCTTGCCGCTCAGGTGGCTGAACAGCCCTTCGGGCATGCGCTTGCCATTGGCTTGGTAGATCGCCTTGAGATGGTCGGCAGCTTCCTGTTCGGAAATGTAGCCATCGTGGTTGCGGTCGATCTTGTCGAAGTCGCCGGCGCGGTCCTTGGCCACTGCAACGAACTCGTCACGCGACACCTTGCCGTCGTGGTTGGTGTCGGTTCTGGCGAACGACGCATCGCCGCACTTGCCTTCGCCACATTTGCCCTCGGCGCCGGCCTTGGCACTGGCGCCACACTTGCCTTCACCGCACTTGCCTTCGCCCTGGGTGGCCTTGGCGCTGGCCCCGCACTTGCCCTCACCACATTTGCCTTCGCCGGCCACCTTGGCCGAAGCCAGCTGGTAACCCTGGGCCAGGGGTTCGACAGCGAATGCGCTGCTGCCAAGGGCCATGCTGCCGATCAGGGCGGCGCCAAGCAGGCCGAGCGTGCTTCGTACATGTGTCATGGTGATGCTCCACTGTGGTTGGGATGTGGAGCCATTAGGCCGTTGCGGTTTGTCGGGGATGTATCGCGGGGGGCGCGGTTTTGTATGAAAACCGCTCAGCAGCGTGGCCATATACAGTCAGATACAAACCAGGCTGCAAGCGGCCCCGGCGGGCGCCGGGGCCGAGCCACTCAGTCTTCCAGCGGCTTGGGCGGAGCGGTCGGTTTGGCTGGCTTGGCCGGCTTGCTGTCCTTGGCCTTGGTTTCCGGCGCTGCGGCTACAGGCTCGGGCGCCGTGAGCGCTTTTTCGCTGGCGGGCAGCTCATCGACCGCCTTGAAGATCGTCTGTGGGTCGATAGCCTCGCCGCTGTCGTCGTCCTTGAGCACATGCCGCTCGCCGTCCTTGCCCACCAGGATCACCTTGGTACCCTTGCTCGCGCCGAGTTTAAGTTCCCGAATAAGGGCCATGGTGGTCTGCTGTTCGAGGTTCTTGTCCTCACGCTTGCCCATCATGCTGGCGACGCTGTACAGCACCAGGCCGCGTTCCTTGAACGCTGCCTGGGTGGCCGGGTCTTTCAACGCCTCGTTCAACCCGCGCAAGGTCGGGTCGGCGCTGCTCGGGGCGATAACCACCAATGGCCTGGCCTTGCCCAGTTCCTTGGCCAATGGCGCATCGCTGTCTGCGGCGAAAAGCGGACCGGCAACAGCAAGCAAGGTGGCGAGGGTCAGTGACCGAACGAGCATGTGTATCTCCTTATTCTCTCGATTAACCAAAGACTACAGATCATGGAGAAAGATCCTACGTGCGAGCCTAAACCAACCAGCACGATCACGGCGCTGGCAAAGGTAACCTGGCATTTCCTTGACGGTGCGCCGCCCCCCGGGAAACACCAGTGCCCGAAGCTGAGCATAGCCCACGGGTGCCTCATTGCCCTGCCGAGCGCGACGCTGGATCGGCCTCCAGGGCCTCCCGGGTAAGCGTCAACAGCAGTGCATGGCGTGCTTCATCACGCTCGCGTTGCAAGGTCGCGTATTGGGCCATGTACTCGGCTTCCGGCATGCTTTCGGCAGCCTCCATCAACCGGTTGGAGCGCTCCTGGTAAGGCGCATTGAACGCCTCCAGGCGCTCGGCATGGTTCCTGAGCAAATGCTCTTCCCAGAATTCACGGGCCACCAGCGATGCGGCAAGGTGCTCCGTGGTTTCGGCCTCCTCTACCCGCGCCCGCGCCTGTTCCAGGCGCTGCGCAGTCACGCCGCCAACCTCGGCGAACAGCATGTCGCCCGGCTGCGCCGGCAAGTCCAGGCTGTCGCGCAGGCCAATACGATAGGCAAGCCCCACTTCGATTTCGTCCGGGTCTGCGCCATCGGCCCGCCTCGCCTGGATGTCCTCGAGGGCAATGCGGTCCACCTCGTCCAGGCGCCACAGACGCCGCCCCAGCTGCAGCAATGCGGCCTCTTGATTCCCCCCTGCAGCATCCACCCGTGCTCGCCAGACCAGCATATGCAGTTCCAGGTTGCTGAAGCACAACGTGACGCTATCCTGGCACGTGAGTGTATCGGTCGCGCGCCTGAACAGTTCTTCGCGCAGCGAACTGTAGTCACGCATGGCAATCAGCATGTCGAACACCCGGTTCGCCAAGGCCTGGCGATGCGTTCGGAAATCCGCGGTTTCCTGCAACCTGCGCAGCAGGTTGAAGAAATCCGCAGCACCGGGCTCAGTCATCAGTTCATCCCAGGCGGAAGACTGTTCAGGTCGCAAAGCACTATCGGCAGCATCCAGCCAACGCAGGCGGACCGATGCAGCCGGGGCGATCACCTCCTGTTCAAGGGGGATGGCATGCGCCTGCCTGAACACCTGCAGCCGCTGGGCAGCTTCGGCAGTCAGCGGGTTACCGTCGAGCAACACGTAGCTGCTGACCGACGGTGAGCGATAGAAGCGCTGCGGCAATTCGGTGATCTGGTTGCCGCGCAGGTCGGCGATTACCAGTTCCAGGCGGTCCAGCAGCGCCGGAGGGAATTCGCTGATGCCCGTGTTGCGCAAGTGCAGCCGGGCAAGGCGATCGAGGCGGTACAGTGGGAAGGTGCGGCCCAGTGGGTTGTACGAGAGATTGACGTATTCCAGCGCCTCGCAGTTGGCAAGCGTCATGGCCTGCGCGGTATCCAGCACAATGTTGTTGCCGAACAGGTCCAGCTCGCGCAAATGCGCCAGGCGCTGCAGGTCTGCCGGAACCCGGGTCAGCTCGTTGCCGGAGAGTTCCAGCACTTGCAAGCGGGGGAAAGCACGCAAGAACCCCGGGGAGACTTCGCGTAGCCCCAGGCCCATCATCGACAGCTCGTGCACGTGGCCGAAGCTGACCTGTTCCGGCAACTCCGGCAACCTTTGCAGGGTCACTGCCCACAGGCTCAGGCGATACCCCGAGGGCAGGCCGTCCACCCCGGCCGTGCGCACAGCGCTGCGTTGCCAGCAATTGACCAGCGTATCGCGCAGGTAGCTGCGTTCTCCGCGTTCCAACGTACTCGTGCCCATGTGTACCCAGGCGTGCAGATGCGTCTGCAGCGTTTCCAGTTCACGCATGAGGCTGGCCAGTTCGTCCTCGGGGCGGCGCCCGGCCTGCTGTGCGTCGTTGACCCAGGCCAGCACCTGCGCGTCGGTGTACGAAGGGTAGATGGCACGCAACGAGGCGAACACCCCCTGCGGCCTGGCCCGCCGCCCGGCACCATCGCCGCGTCCGCTCAGCGGGTAGCCAATGCGCCCGTCCGGCAACCGCCGGGGTGGCCGGAACCAGCCGGCCGGTTCGGCGTGGCCCAACAGACGGCGTATCAGCGCGCGTTGCTGCAGGGCCTGGCGCCCGACCAGCACGCGCAGGTTGTGGGCGAAGGGGTCACCCACGCCCAATGCGGCCTGCTGGCTTTCATCGTACGCAGCAGCAATCACCGCAAACAGTTCACCCGGCTCTCCGAGCACGCCATGCGCGCCGTGTAGCTGGAACTGCCCGTGCAGATGGACCAGGTCGAAACAACCCTCGCATTGCTCGCTGCCCGCCAGCCTTGGCCCGTCGAGCGCCCCTTCGAACAACCGCCAGCGAACGCCGCTGGCCAGCCCTGGCAGTTGCTCGCTCAAGCCCAGCACGGCCCTCGCCAGGTCGGCCCCCTGTGGCGTGTCCAGAAAAAGCCCTTCGTATACCCGTACCACCCGTGCTTCCAGCGCGGCTTCCCGGGCAGCGGCGGCGAGGCTCAGCGACACCCGCCCGGTGTCGAGCAGCCGTTGCCGGTCAGCCGGCCGCGCATCACGCAGCAAGGCGGCAGCCTGCCGGTCATGCAGCCCCGGGAACAAGCGGCGCAAGGTCGCGATATCCTGCCCTTGGCTGCCCTGTTCTGCGACATACACGCGCTCGAACAACGCCCGTCGCTGTGCCCAGGCAAGCTCGGCCAGCGCCTGGTCAGTGAGCCCCGCCGCGCCCGGCAGCCTGCGGGCATGTTCCAGCACGGCAGCATCGATGACCTGCACACCACCGCGCAGTTGGCTCACCACCTGGCGGATGCGCCGGTCAAGGTTGAAGCGCATGGCGCTGTCGCGCATGCCTGCCCCGGGGGCATGGCCATGCACATGCAGGCCGCGAAGTTGTGCACTGTCGAGGGCATGGGTCGCCATGAACAGCTCCACCTGCTCGTCATCGAGCCTGGCAAATTCGCCCCCCAGGCGGCGTAGCAGATAACCTTGGCCGTCCCACTGCGCGGGCTGTTCGCACCACAGCCGCCAGGCACCGGCGCCGTTGTGCTGCAGGCGCGGTGCATGGCCGGCCTGTGTCCGCAGGCGCCACTGCCCCGGTAGCCGGTCCGCGACGACCGCGTAATGATGGCCGTCCATTTCCACCCAGGCTTGCTCGCCGAGTCGCTGGATACCCTCGCTGTCGCCTGCGCTCGCCTGCGCCGGCAGCACGCTACGGAACGGTGCGAGGGCCGGCAGCCACAAACGCCTGGTGCCATCCTCGAGCCGCACCGGGACCAGGCTGTCGACGATTGCCGACCTGTTCCACAGGCCGCGCATCGCGCTGGCACCCGCCACCGTCGCGGCCATTACTGCCACGTCGCTGGCTACATTCAGTACGTGGTCCAGCGCTTCGCTGGTATCGCCATCGTGCCAGGCCTCGATGCCATGGAACACTTCTCCCAGCAGTTCCCACGCCGTCACCGCCAACAGGCCGACACCGATCACCGGTACAAACAATGCCGCCAGGTTGAGCAGGGCCCAGCCTTCGGCAGCCAAGCGCTGGTCATGAGCCTTCTGTAGCTCGGCATCGACGTTGCGGGTCGGCACCGCGATCATCGCGGCGTCATCCATCAGTTGCTCGATGCGCGCCTGGGCCAAGGCCTCGAACACTGGCGGAGGGAGGGCTTGCATGTGTTCCCCGAGGCTGATGTTGGCAAGGTCGGAAACACCCTGGTAGCCGGCAATCACCGCAGCGAAGAACGTCTGGCTGTCGCGCCGGCGTACGAAGCGGCTGAAAAAGCGCTGGTACTGCGGGGTTCGCAAGCGCTTGCCCAAGGCATTGGCGAAATGCCGCAAGTCAGGGAATGCCCGCCAGGCGCCCTGCGGGTCACCCGGAATATGCACCAGAACCCGCGCCGTGCTGCTGTAAAGCGGGCTGAAGGTTTCATCGCGCACGTCGAGCACGACGACCTGTTCAAGCCAAGTACCCAGCAGCTTCAGACGCTTGGCCTGCACCGGTCGCCCGTCAAGCTGCAAGGGCGTGTACAACCCGCAGAAGTCCACCAGTAGCTGGTGCTCCGCTTCGCTGACGTGGCCGCTGATCCAGGCGACATGCGCATCGACCAGCATCGCATAGCGCTGCGCCCGGGCAATCAGCGACTCTACCTTTGGCGTCGCGTCATCGCTTGCAGGTGCCAGCAGGATCGACCTCAGGTGAGCCTGATATTGCCCACCCAGGTCGAGGCCGCGACACAGCGCCGCGAAATCGCAGGCCGTTGGCAAGGTGTGCCCCTCTGCCGCCCCCAGCAGGCCATTACCGATGGGTTGCCCGCCCTCCACCGCCTGGTCAGCCGTGAAATTGCGCAATGCGGCTTCAAGCAAGGGGATCTGTTCATAGACCACCGTGGTCAGGTGGCTGCCCACAGGCTGATAGTTGATCACCGGCTCACGGCGGCCCTGGCGAAACTGCAAGGTCCCGAGGTCGATCGTCGCGGGCAGGTCCAACGCCGCTTGCAGCAAGGGCCTGGCAAACCGGTCGATGCCCTGGATCTGCCCCAGCACTGCACTGACGCGCTGGCGGAAGTACAGGCTCAGGGTCATGGCCTGCGACAGCGCCTGCACTTGCGCCGGGGTGGCCGAACCCAGCCAGCCCGGCAAGCGCTCCGCGATGATTGCGTCCTGGAAGGCCTGCTCTGCGGTCATGGGTGAGTGTAGCGGTTGGTCGGGGCTGCCAGGCATCATGCGTGTCTCCGTTGGATGAAGACCCGAGCCTAAGCAGTTGCCAGGCAAGCCGGCGGCTAGATATTTAATACCTGGCTGCCCTCCGCCTCAGCACAGCTGGAAGATCGTCAACGGACGGGCTGCCACCCCGGCTCAGAACAGCGGCAATTGCTGATCCACAAGGGCACCGAAGCCTTCTCCCACGAACGGCAGGATGGCGTCGGCCACCGGTTGCAGCTGGCGTGACAGATAATGCTCATAGTCGACCGGCGCTTGCAGGTTCTCCAGCGGTTCCGGGCCGGCAGTGGTCATGACATAGCTGATCCAGCCACCGCGCTGGTATTGCAGCGGGCGGCCCAGGCGGCGGTTATAGTCATCGGCCAGGCGTGCGGCGCGCACATGCGGCGGCACGTTGCGCTGGTAGTCGGCCAGCGGCCTGCGCAGGCGCTTGCGGTATACCAGCAGGCTGTCGAGTTCGCCAGCCAGGGTACGTTGCACGTACTGGCGCAGGTACTCGCGAAATGGCTCGCCACGGAATATCCGCCCGTACAGCTCCTGCTGGAACTGCTGGGCCAGCGGCGACCAGTCGGTGCGCACCGACTCCAGGCCCTTGTAGCCCATTTCTTCGCTGCCATCGGCGCGCTGCACCAGGCCCGCATAACGCTTCTTGCTGCCTTCGTCGGCGCCGCGGATGGTGGGCATCAGGAAACGCCGGTAATGCACTTCGTACTGCAGTTCCAGCGCGCTTTCCAGGTGCATCTGCTCGCGCAAGTGTTCGCGCCACCACTGGTTGACCAGGCCCACCAGCTCACGGCCGATACGGGCCGCGGCCTGGTCCTCATGTGGCCCTTTCAGCCAGACGAAGGTGGAGTCGGTATCACCATAGATCACCTCATACCCCTGGGCTTCGATCAACGCCCGGGTCTGGCGCATGATCTGGTGGCCGCGCAGGGTGATCGACGAGGCCAGGCGCGGGTCGAAGAACCGGCAGCCGCTGGAACCGAGCACGCCGTAGAAGGCATTCATGATGATTTTCAACGCCTGTGACAGCGGCGCGTTGCCCTCGCGCTTGGCCGCTTCCCGGCCCTGCCATACCCGCTCGACGATGGCCGGCAGGCAATGCTGGCTGCGCGAAAAACGTGCCCCCCGGAAACCTTCCACTGAATGCTCGTCGTCGGGCTGGCGCAAACCTTCGACCAGCCCGACCGGGTCGATCAGGAAGGTACGGATGATCGACGGGTACAGGCTCTTGTAGTCCAGCACCAGCACCGAGTCGTACAGGCCCGGGCGCGAATCCATGACGAAGCCACCAGGGCTGGCTTCCTCGGGGCGGCTGCCGAGGTTGGGGGCGACGAAGCCCAGGCGGTGCATCTGCGGAATGTACAAATGGCCGAACGCCGCTACCGAACCGCCGCTGCGGTCCACGGCAAGGCCGGTGACCGACGCGCGCTCGAGGAGGAAATCGAGCAGGCGGGTATGGGCGAAGATGCGCGTGACCAGTTCGCAATCCTTGAGGTTGTAACGTGCCAGGGCCGGTTTGTCCTCGGCGAAGCGGCGGTTGATTTCATCCATGCGCTGGTACGGCGTGTCGATGGCCTTGCCTTCGCCGAGCAACGTCTGGGCAACACTTTCCAGGCTGAACGACGGGAAGCTCCAGGTTGCCGAGCGCAGTGCCTCGATACCGTCGATCAGCAGCCGACCCGGGGCATCGGCAAACACGTGGCCGCCACTGGCGTGGCTGCGCAAGGTCAGCGGCGCGCCATTGCGCCCCAGTACCAGCGGCACCTGCAGCAGCCTGGCGTGCTCATGCAACAGGCGCAGGTCGAACTGGATCAGGTTCCAGCCGATGATCGCGTCGGGATCGTGCGCGGCGAACCACTGGTTGAGGCAGGCCAGTAGTGCGGCGCGGTCGGCACAATAGTGCAGGGCAAAATCGAGGTCATCGGCTACGCCGTTCGCCGGGCCGAGCATGTACACCTGGCGCTGCCCGCAACCTTCCAGCGCAATGCTGTACAGCTCGCCACGCTCGCTGGTTTCGATGTCCAAAGACACCAGGCGCAGCGGTGGGCGATAAGCCGGAAACGGCTTGAGCTGGGCATCGCACAATACGCCCTCGGCATCAGGCTGGCCGGTGAACTGCACCGGGGCAGTGATGAAGCGCTCCATCAGGTAGCGCTCGGGCGGGCGGATATCGGCTTCGAACACCTCGATACCGGCCGTGCGCAGGCGTTGCTCCAGTTGCATCAACTGCCGGTGCTGGCGGCAGTACAGGCCCAGCACCGGGCGCTGGTCGAAGTCCTTCAGCTGCAACGCCCGCAGCTCCACGCCGGGTTCGTTGCCCAGCAATACCCGGGCATGCGCTTCCTGCGCCTGGGGCATGAACGCCACCGACACCTGCGGCGCCAGGCGCAACAGCCGCGGCCCCTGGTCGGTGGCCAGCCAGAACTCCACACAGGTGCCTTCGGGCGTGTCATGCCAATGTCGGGTCAGGACAAAGCCCTGCTGCAACTCCACCGCGTCGACCTCTGAATCGTTTGTTGTGCTGATCGTGGCGATTCTACCTCTGGCGCAGCGGCGCCGCGCATTTTTATAGGATCAGGGGCGCCGCTCCACGGGTAACAGGCGGACCGGCGAACTGCGTCTAGCGAGCGCCAATCACGAACCCATGACGCCGCCCGGCCCAGGCCAACAGCCAGGCAACCCCGACCAGCCCCAGCACCACCGCGCCAAACCACTCCACCCCTGCCCCGCTCAACAACAACCCGCCAATGATCCCACCCAGGGCAATGGCGCTGTTCCACACCGTCACCAGCATCGATTGCGCCACATCGCCACCCTCGCCTGCCGTATCCGCACAGGCGGTCTGCAGCAGGGTCGGCGCGCCACCGTAGGTCACCCCCCACAAGGCGATGCCCAGGTACATCAGCCACGACGACGCCTGCCCCAACACCAGCGTGGCCAGGGCAAAACCGGCCAGGCTCAGCAACACCAGCGTGCGCAGATGCCGGTCCACCAACACCCCCACCAGGCCGATCCCGGCCAGGGCTGCCAGGCCAAACACCATCAGCACCGGGCCAATGTCGGCGGCCATGCCGGCGGCTGCCAGCAACGGCACGATGTAGGTATAGAGAATGTTATGGCCCAGGATCCAGCCGAGGATCACCAGCAGCACAACCAGCACCCCCGGCGTGCGCAGCACCTGCAGGGCAGCCGGACGGTTGCCGACGACCTGCCCCGGGTAATCCGGCACCGACCGCAGCACCCAGGCCATCAGTACCAGCGCCACCACGCTAACCACCACGAAGGTCGCCCGCCACCCCAGCCCAGCCCCCAGCCAGGTGGCGATCGGCAGCCCGAGCGACAAGGCAATCGGCTGGCCGAGCATCGCCACCGCCATGGCCCGGCCCTGCAGCGCCACCGGCACCATGCGCCGGGCATGACCGGCGATCAGCCCCCAGGCCAGCCCGGCCGCAGCGCCGGTGAAAAAGCGCAGGACCAGGGTCAGGGTGTTGGACGATGATATGGCCGTCAGCGCGTTGAGCAGCACGAAACCGCCGATCGCCAGCAACAGGGCGCGGCGGCGATACCAGCCCTGGGTCAGGGCTACCAGCGGGATGGCCGTCAACAGCGAACCCAGGGCATACGCCGTGACCCATTGCCCGGCCATGGCCTGGCTGATGTACATGCCGTCGGCGATCTGGTCGAGCAGGCCGGCCGGCAAGGTTTCGCTGAGGATGGCAATGAAGCCGGTCATGGCCAGCGCCAGCAGCCCGCTGAGCGGTAAACGTTCGTTGCCGGCGGCCAGCAGCGGTGTGGAGGATGTCTGGGACATTGCAGATGCCTTGAGTAGGAAAACCAGGCGGACAGTCTGCAAGCCAAGGCCATTGCGGAAAAAGACGGCTACAATGCCGTTCACCCAGGACACCTGCGTCCGCAATCAGAGATACAGCATGGACAGCCTCAGCGGCTTCGTGGTCTTCAATCGGGTGGCCGAAACCCGCAGCTTCGTCGCTGCCGGCCAGTCGCTGGGCATCAGTGCCTCGGCCGTGGGCAAACGTGTGGCGCGCCTGGAAAGCCGCCTGGGTGTGCGCCTGTTCCACCGCAGCACGCGCAGCATCACCCTCACCGCCGAAGGCGCGCTGTTTCTCGAGCGCAGCCGGCGCATCCTGGCCGAAATCGAGGCCACCGAGCAGGAGCTGTCCCAAGCCAGCGAGACCCCGCGTGGTCGCCTGCGGGTGAGCATGCCGCAGGTCACCGGGCTGGTGATGCCGGCGCTGGCCGAGTTCATGGCACGGTACCCAGAGGTGGAACTGGACCTGGACTGTTCCGACCGCATGGTGGACATCGTCGGCGAAGGCTTCGATGTCGTGATGCGTGGCGGGCAGCCAGGGGATTCACGGCTCAATGCCAAGTTCCTGGGGCACTTCCAGCACTGCCTGGTGGCTTCGCCCGAATACCTCCACGAACGCGGCACGCCCATGCACCCGCGTGACCTGGCGGCGCATATCTGCCTGCACTACCGCTTCCCCAGCAATGGCAAGCTGGAAACCTGGCCGCTGCGCCAGGAGCACCCCGAGCAGGGCTATGACATCCCCATCTCGATGGTCTGCAACCATGTCGAGACGCGCGTCTGCTTTGCCGTGAACCACCGCGGCATCACCTGCCTGCCGGACTTTACCGTCCGCCGCGAACTGGCCAGCGGTGCGCTGGTCAGCGTACTGGACAATTTCATGGAGCGGCGCGGCAGTTTCTACCTGCTCTGGCCGTCCGGGCGACAGATGCCACCAAAACTGCGGGTATTCATCGACTTCATGCTCGAACGCGTCTTCAACCGTACAGGTAGTTGATGTCCTTGCAGGCCAGTGCCGGCACCTGGCCGAGCAGGAACTCGCGCAATTTGTGCATCTGCCGCGCCTTGGGGCTGGCCTTGAGCCAGGTCATGTAATAGCCGTCGCCAGTGGCCACCGCGTGCTTGAACGGCGTGACCAGGCGCCCCGCCCCCAGGTCGGCGCTGGCCAGCACCAGGTCTACCACCGAAATACCCAGGCCTTGCTGGGCGGCAGAGATGCCCTGGTCAAGGGTATCGAACACTTGCCCGTGGTCGATGCTGATATACAGCGCGTCCATGCGTGCCAGCCAGCGCCGCCAGTCACGCCGGTCGGGCGACGGGTGCAGGAATTCGCACTGGGCCAGGTCGGCCAGGTCCGGTTGCGCCTGGGCCATGTAGTCCGGGTGGCACACCGGAATCAGCCACTCGTCGAACAGCTTGAAGCTCTCGATATCGGCGGGAAAACGCCCGCTGGCCAGCAGGATCGCGCAGTCGTAGGGCTCGGAATAGAAGTCCACGCTGTCGATGTCCATCCACACGCTGGACAATTGCACGCTGCAGTTGTCCTCGACCTTCTTGAAGGCATCCAGCGCCCGTAACAGCCAGCGCACGGTGAGTGTCGACGGGGCTTTCAGGCGCAGGCCGTAGCGGTCCTGGCGCAGCAGCGCGCAGGCATTTTCGATGATCTTGAACCCCACCTTGAGCTCTTGCGCCAGCAGGCGGCCGTGTTCGGTCAGGGCCAGTTTCGGCCCGCGCCGCTCGAACAGGTCACAACCGAACATGGCTTCGAGCGTCTTGATGTGATGGCTGACGGCCCCTTGAGTCAGGGCCAGTTCTTCCGCGGCACGGGTAAATGAGCCATAGCGAGAGGCCACCTCGAAGGCACGCAGCGCGTGCAAGGCCTGAATCCGTTCCGACATGGCGACGTCCCGAGCATGAATGAGACTAATAGTAGGTCATAGTTCCACGCGTTTTACAACGCCCGGATCGTCTCGGAAAATGCAGGTAAATAACAAAGATAACCAAGATCCTGCCTGCATATGACTGGAAAGCTCATCTAATTATCGCCTGGGGAAATCATGTTTACGGGTTATGGAACTTGCTATCGCCTGGACGCGCTGGAGCTGGCCGCTGAACATGTCCGCTACACGCAACATTGGACCTACAAAACCCTAGAACATTTTCGCACTGTCCTTGCCAACCCCGAATTTCCATGCCTGTTCGGCCGCAAGGCGGTGAACGGCGCTACCTGCCACGTACTCTTCGCCCGCTCCGAGCAACTGGCCGACGACATCGCCCAGGGCCTGGCCGACTACGTGCGCATGATCGCCCCGATCCCACCCAAGCAACGCATCGGCAGCCCGCTGGTGGTATTCCTCGAAACCGCTGCCGACCATACCCTGGCCGAACAGCAGGCGCTGGCCTGGAAGGTGTTGCGTGGCGTGCATGCGCGCGATCCGCACCCTTGGCCGCAAGGCATCCCGACCGACCCCGAAGACAATGGCTGGTCGTTCTGCTATGCCGGCATGCCGCTGTTCATCAACATGAACTTCCCCGGCCACCGGCAGATGAAAAGCCGCAACCTGGGGCCACACATCACCTTTGTCATCAACCCTCGGGCCAATTTCGACGAAGTGGCCAACGCCAATACCGAAAGTGGCCAGCGAATCCGCGAACGCATTCGCGAACGCGTGCGCCACTACAACGACGGTGTCATGCCCGACACCCTTGGCTTCTTCGGCGATGCCGACAATTACGAGTGGAAGCAGTACCAGCTGCAGGAGGCAGGGTCGCTCAACCCTTCCCGCTGCCCGTTCCATGCCCATGCCGCACACCCGGCCACACCCGACCTACTGATCGAGACCTGACCGTGAATACCGCACTCACCGCTACCTACGCCCTTACCGTACTGCTGCTGATCGCCACTCCCGGCCCGGTGGTGGCCTTGATCGTCAACACCGCAGCCGCCTCCGGCTCGCGCAAAGCGATTTTCACCGCTGTCGGCACCAACTGGGCGTCACTGGTGCTGATCGGCGCGGCCGCCTGGATCATCCTCACCAGCGCGGCCATCGACAAGACCTGGCTGAGCGCCATGAGCCTGCTGGGCTGCCTGTTCATTGGCTACATCGCCGTGGGCACGCTCAGGGAAGCGCTGGCGGCGCCTGCGTCCGAGGCGCCGGCTGAACCCGCCAAGCCCGGCCGCGGCGGGCTGCTGCAAGGTTTCATGGTGGGCATTTCCAACCCGAAGGACATCATCTTCTTCATCGCCTTCTTCCCGCAGTTCATCCAGATCACCGAGTCGTTCGGCAAGAGCATGGTGGTGCTGTCGCTGCTCTGGGTGGTCATCGACTTCGCCGTGCTCAGCCTGTACATCTTCGCCATCGGCAAGATCGCCTCGCAGCGCAGCAACCGCATGATCAGCCTGGCCTCGGGCGTCGCCCTGCTGCTGATCGCGGCTGGCGGCCTGCTGTACAACCTCAGGGAACTGGCAGCCTGAAAGTGTGCAGGCGCCCGTTGCAACAGAAGGAGAACCCATGACCGCGACAGACCCGAACCGGGCGCCTTCACCGTTGCAACAGGACTACCAGCGCTTTCTTTTGCTGGGCAGCCGGCGTGCCCCGCACACCGTGCATGTCCATGAAACCGGCTACCGCTCCGGTACCATCAACACCGATGCCCTGGGCCTGCGTTATAGCCATTGCGCCGGCAAGCGCTTTTCGGCGGCCGAGCGCGGCAGTGCGGCACGCATCAACCTGCTGGTGGGTGGTTCCACCGCCCTGGGCATCGGCGCCAGCTCCGATGAACATACCGTGGCTTCGCACCTGTCGATGCTCACCGGCGAAGTCTGGCTGAGCCTGGCCGGCTGCGGGCTCAACGCCAGCCAGGAACTGCTGATGTTTCTCACCCACCAGCACCGCCTTGGCCAGATCGGGCATGTGGTGGTGCTGAGTGGCGTCAACAGCCTGGCCCACGAAGCCCTCAGCGAAGTCCTCGGCAACCAGCACGACCCGCAGCACGCCAAGGCCTACCAGAGTTTTCTCAACAGTTTCAGCGAAGGCCTGCAGCCTGCCGCGCCGGCCCGCCGGCCATCACTGTGGCGGCGCATCAGCCAGGCACTGGGCGCGCCCACTCCGGTCGAAACGCCAGCCACCTGGCCATTGTCGTCCCCGGAAAAACGCATGGCGCGTGCCGCCGACCATATCGGCCGAACCTTGCGCCAGTGGGACCGCTTGCTGGCCGACAGCCACGCCACCCTCACCTTCATCCTGCAGCCGCTGCTGCCCTGGTGCCGGGATAACCTGCCGGCTGGCGAGCAAGCCATGCTGGACGCGCTGGAGCGGCGACCGGCAAATTTCGACCGGCTGCTGGACGGCGCCTTCGACAGCCAGTTGCATTCGGCCTTCTTCCGCCGCATCAAGCGCCAGGCCGACCCGGTCCCCTGCTACGACATGAACAGCATGCTCAGCAGCTCGCCGGTGTTCGGCGCCGATTTGTTCATCGACCGCCTGCACCTGAACGACCTGGGCAACAATGCGCTGGCCAAGGTGATTACCGCCAAGCTTGGCCTGGCCCAGGAAAAACAGGCCCTGCGCAAGGCCTCGCCAGTCAAGCTCGTCTGAGAGTCGGCAGGTGGTCTTCCGGCGAGGCCCTCGGGTGGCTAGAATAGGCCGTCGTTCCGACCTGCCCGAGGCGCCCGCTTGACCGCCATGAACATCGAAGCCGTCCATCAGTACCTGGCACCACTCGGAGTCTGCCTGTGAGCCGCATGCTTCGCTTGCCCCCACTGTTGATCGCCCTGATGCCTCTGGCCGCGCATGCCCACGAGGTGCGTATCGACCCGCATGCCGACCTGCTCTACCGCCAGGCCCTGCCATTGCTGGAGCAGGCTGACAGCCAGGATGACAGCGCCAGTACGCTGCGTACGGCCGTGAGCGGCGACCCGGAACTCAGCCGCCAGGGCCAGGCCATGGCCCATACGCTGCCCACGGCGGTTGCCTTGCTGAAGAAATCCGTGGAGCTTGGCCACCCGGTCGCACAGTACCGCCTGGCGCTGTATTACATGACCTACCTGCCTGCGGCACAGATTCCGGATGCCGCCTGCCCATTGCTCGAAGCCAGCCTCAAGCAGGGCTTTGCCGCACCGGCGCCGGCCATTGCCACCTGGTGCCCCCCCTACAGCGTCAGCGACGAATACCGTGCTGCGCTGGAAGCCATCCCCAACATGGCCACGGTTTATGCATCCTACTACCCGCAGCCGGCCACGCGCCTGGCCTGCAACCGCAACAGGCCGCAGGGGCTGGAAATGCAGTGGGGGCGTCAGCGCGACTACCAGGCCGAGGTGTACCGCCTGCTCGGCGACCTCGACCCGCAACACCGCCAGAGCCTGCTGCAAAAGGCCGTCGAGATAAATGGCTGCGTAACGGCGCAACAGCACCTGACCAGCCATCCCTGAGCGCCCTCTGCAGGAACTGCGTCGACCAGCAAGATCGTTCAAGCCATTCCCGCGCACCTTCTGGCATGCTGGCCTACCTAGTACATGTACTGCAGCCATCATGCCCCACATTGCACGCCAAGCTTACCTCCACGGTGCCATCGCCAGCTTGCCGCTGTCGCTGGCCGTCGCCCCCTGGGGCCTGCTGGCCGGTTCCATGGCCATCGAAGCCAACCTCAGCGCCTGGGAAGGGCAAGGGCTATCGGCCATTGTCTTCGCCGGGGCCGCGCAACTGGTCGCCATCGGCATGCTCAAGGGCGGTGCCAACCTGGCGTCGATCCTGCTGACCACCCTGCTGCTGACCTCACAGCACCTGCTGTATGGCCTGTCGATGCGCCCGCTGCTGTCCAACCAGCCATTGCGCTGGCGGCTGGGCCTTGGCTTCCTTTTGACCGACGAGTTCTTTGCCCTCACCAGCCAGTACGACCAGCAACAGTTCAACCGCTGGTATGCCCTTGGCGTGGGGCTGACGTTCTACATCGCCTGGAACCTGTTTACCCTGGCCGGCATCCTGTTGGGGCAGAACATTCCCCATCTGGACCAGCTCGGCCTGGACTTCTCCATCGTCGCCACTTTCGTCGCGCTGATCGCACCGCTGGTGCGCAACCTGGCGACGGTGGTATGCGTGGCAGTGTCGCTGTTCTGCTCGGTACTGTTCAGCCACTGGCAATGGGAAACCGCCCTGGTGGCGGCAGGCCTGCTGGGCATGGGTGCCGGTTTCATCTGCCAGAAATTCAGCGGAGCCCGCTCATGACCTGGATCCTGATTTTCGCCATGGGCGCAATTGTGTTCCTCAACCGCTATGCATTCCTGGAACCACGCCTGCCGTTGCGGCTGAGCTCAAATGCCCGGCAATTCCTCGGTTTTGCCGTTCCGGGCATGCTCACCGCGATCTGCGCCCCGATCATCTTCATGCCCGGGCACCAGCTCGACCTGAGCCTGCTCAACCCCTACCTGCTGGGTTCGCTGGTAGCCATTGCCCTGGTGCTGTTGACCCGCAGCGTGCTGCTGAGCATGCTGGTGAGCATGTTGATCTTCTACGCCCTGCGCGGCTGGCTGCCATGAGCACGCCCCTGCGCGAGCAGACACACCTCTGGCAGGCGCCGGCACTGGGCGACGTCGAGATGCTCCATGCACGCTATTTCCAGCAGCGCTTCGCCCCGCATGTGCACGAAGGTTACGTGTTCACTGTGATCGAGTCGGGTGCCCAGCGCTTCTGGCACCGCGGTAGCGAGCACCTGGCGCCGGTCGGCAGCATGGTGCTGATCAACCCTGACGAGTTGCACACCGGGGCCACCGCCCACGAAGCGGGCTGGCGCTACCGTGGCTTCTACCCGGAGCACGAGCGAGTAACCGGGGTGCTCGAGGAGCTGGAACTGGGCCGCGAAGGCATGCCCCGTTTCAAGGACAGCGTGATCCATGACCCGGCCCTGGCCAGCGCCTTCAGCCAGTTGCACCAGCTGTCCGAAGCCGGTGCCAGTGCCCTGCAGCAACAGACCGCCTGGCGCCAGGCGGTGCTGGCCCTGGTGCAGCGCCACGGGCAATGCGCCGAACTTGCGGCTCCCGGCCAGGAACCGCTGGCGGTGGCCCGCGCGCGCGAACTGCTGGAAAGCCAGCTGGCCGACCCGCCCTCGCTGGAAGCGCTGGCGGCGGCGGTCAACCTGTCACCGTTCCATTTCGCCCGGGTGTTCCGCCAGGCCACCGGCCTGCCGCCACATGCCTGGCTGAAGCAGCGCCGCCTGGCCCGGGCACGGGAGATGCTCAAGCGTGGCTGGGCAGCCTCGGATGTGGCGTTCGACTTGGGCTATGCCGACCAAAGCCATCTGAGTCGGCAGTTCAAGCAGGCCTATGGAGTGACGCCAGGGGCCTACCGCAGCGCCTGCCTGCAGGCCTGAGCTGCGACAGCCGGCCACAGGTATTCCCGCCAGCCGCTGCTACACTGACAGAGCTGAACAGAGGATCCTGCCATGTCCGAAAGAGAGCTCACCACCCTGCTGTCGCTGATGAACCAGCGCCAAGCCTGCCTGAGCAGCGCCTGCAAGGAAATTGCCGACTGGATCGACCGGCAGGGCGATGTGCCCGCCGCCGGCAAGATCCGCGCGAGCCTGAAGGCCCTGGAGGCTGACGAGGCCAAAGTGCGCAAGACTCTGACCTCACTGACGCTCGACAGGCCACTGCCGAAGTTTCGCAGCTGAAAATGAACAGGGCCGCAAAGCGGCCCCGTTGCACATCTGTCAGTGGTTCATGTGCATGTGCTCATGCCCGCTGCCCGCCTCAGCGGTGAGCGCTCGCACCTCAGCCTGAACGTCCACGGTTTCCCTGGCACCCTTGGCATCCTCGATGATCAGGCTCAGCGGCACTTTGTCACCCTCCTTCACCTGATTGCTCAGCCCCATCAGCATCACGTGCAGGCCATTCGGATCCAGCGTCACGGCTTTGCCGGCTGGCAACTCGACGGTTTTCACCTCACGCATGCCCATCACGTCGCCGTTCATGGTCATCTCGTGCACCTGGACGGTCTTGGCCACCTGGGACGCCACGCCCACCAGCTTGCTGTCGCTGCTGGCGGTCAGGGTCATGAAGGCCCCGGTGGACTGCTGGTGCGGCACACTGGCACGCACCCAGGCATCGCTCACGGTGGTCTGCGCCAGGGCTGGCAGGGCCAGGCCCATCAGGACCAGGGCGGCCAGGCCGCGCTTGAACGGTTGCATCGACATTCAGCAAATCTCCATCAGGGTAACCAGGTCTTCGGCGCATTCCTGGGCGGTCAGGGCATGGCCCAGGCTCAGGCGCAACGTGCCGCGGGTATCGTAGACATAGCTGGTGGACGAGTGCGAGACGGTATAGGTATCCCCGGCCGGGACCTTCTCGTAGAACACCTTGAATTCCTTGGCTACTGCGGCGATCTCTTCGGGGGTGCCGGTGAGCGCGGTGAACGACGGGTCGAACGCCTTGACGTAGGCATCCAGCACTTCCGGGGTGTCGCGCTCCGGGTCCAGGGTGATCAGCACCACCTGGAACAGGTCGCGGTCGCGGCCTTTGAGCAGCTTGCGAATCTGTGCGGCGCGCGCCAGCGTGGTCGGGCAGACCGCCGGGCACTGGGTAAAGCCGAAGAAGATCATCGGCATGCTGCCGTAGAAACTCGACAGGGTGCGCACGTTGCCCTGGGTGTCCTTGAGGCTGAACTTGCGCCCAAGGATCTCGTTGCTCATGTTCTTGCCGTACTTGAACTCGAGCCCCCGGGCCGGGCTGCAGCCTGCCAGCAGGCCAAGCCCGAGAACGCCCATCCCGGCGACAACGGCGCGCCGGGTATATAGATCATTCATGAAACCGTCCTTTACAGGGAAGGTGCCGACCCTCGGGACGGGCCGGACGAAAAGCCGAGGCATTCTGGCATGACACCCCGAGGGGTTCTACCCGACGAAGGCAAGGACCGGCTGCAGCCCTTTGAATACGGGCTGCGGCCTGTTGTCGCAGGGCTTGAAACCGTAACACTTTGTTGCTAGGAGCGCGATTTTGTAGGAGCAGCCTTGTGTCGCGACGGGGCGCGGAGCGGCCCCTGCAATCTCAGCGGCGATGCCAAGACCCTGGAGCCGCTTCGCGCCCCATCACGACACAAGGCCGCTCCTACAAGCAGACCATCCAGCCTTAGTAGTAGGCGTTTTCTTTCTGGCTGTGGTCAGTCACATCGCGTACGCCCTTCAGCTCGGGAATGCGCTCCAGCAGTGTACGCTCGATGCCTTCCTTGAGGGTTACGTCTGCCTGGCCACAACCCTGGCAACCACCGCCGAACTGCAGCACGGCGATGCCGTCGTCGACCACGTCCACCAGGCTCACCTGGCCGCCGTGGCTGGCCAGGCCGGGGTTGATCTCGGTCTGCAGGTAGTAATTGATGCGCTCGTTGATCGGGCTGTCTTCGTTGACCATCGGCACCTTGGCGTTCGGCGCCTTGATGGTCAGCTGGCCACCCATGCGGTCGGTAGCGTAGTCGACCAGCGCGTCTTCCAGGAACGGCACGCTGACGGCATCCAGGTAAGCGGTGAAGCTCTTCAGGCCCACGGCGGTGTCGTCAGGCTTCTCTTCGCCCGGCTTGCAGTAGGCGATACAGGTTTCGGCGTACTGGGTGCCTGGCTGGGTGATGAAAATGCGAATGCCGATGCCAGGCGTATTCTGCTTGGAAAGCAGATCGGCCAGGTAGTCATGGGCGGCGTCGGTAATGGTTATAGCGCTCATGTAGGTTCCTCACAGACTTGCGGCCAAGTGTACGCCAACCCGGCCTTTGAACAAAGTCCTAGTATTTGACTCGGGAAAGCGCATATTCAGGGGCTGGCTCCCGTGGCGCCGCCAACCAGGCCTGCATGCGCCGGTACAGCCCGCGCTCCAGCCAGCGGTAGCTGCACCACGACATTAGTCCAATGGACGGCACGCACAGGGCGAATACCAGGTACGGGTTCAGTTGCAGGCGCTGGCTGGCGAACCAGCCGGCGTACAGCACCAGCACATGAACCAGGTACACCGAATACGAACAATCGCCCAGGGCCTTGAGCAGCCGGTTGCCACGGAACTGCGGCTCCAGGGCGACGAAGGCCAGCACGATCATTGCGCTCGGCACGCCCCAGTTGAGCAGCCGCCGGGAAGCGTCCAGGTAATAGATGGCCAGACTCGCCAGCACCAACAACAGCAGCGGCAACCCGCGGGCATGGCGGATCAGCCCGCTGCGGTGCAGCACGCCCAGGCCGATGCCGAGCAGGAATTCATAGATGATCGGGTTGTTGTAGAAACGGCTGAGCACGCCCAGCCGGCCCAGCACTTCACTGGCCAGCAGCAGCGCAGCGGTAGCCAACAGTTGGTGATGGCGCTGGCGCACCAGGAAGGCCAGGCCGAACAGCAGGTAGAAGAACATTTCGAAGTTCAGCGTCCAGCCCACGTTCAGGGTCGGGTACAAGCCGTAGCCGCCAGGGTTTTCCGCCGGGATGAACAACAGCGACAGCCACAGGTGCTGCCAGGTGAACGCCTGGTGCGGCATCCATTGACTGAAAGCGAGCAGCAGCGTGGCCATCAGCGCCGTGTAGAACCAATAGGCCGGGACGATGCGCAACACCCGGTTGAGCAGGAACTGGCGCGGTTCGATGGCTTTGTCACGGGTCGACAGGTAAATGACCAGCCCGCTGATGACGAAGAAGATGTCGACGCCAACAGCGCCACGGTCGGTGAGCAGTTGGCCAACGGGGCCGGAGGCATGGAAGTCGAAGAAGATCTGCATGAAATGGTGGCAGACCACCACCCAGGCGGCGAACGCCCGCAGTGCCTGAAGCGAATACAGCATGGAATACCCTGCGATTGCCGGTGCATTGAGGCCCGGCGAGCTGCACAGCAGCCCCCGGACCACCCGGCATTTCCGACCGCAGGGTATGCGGAAAGGTCAGCCCGCCCGATCAGAGGTTCTCATAGCGGTTCATGTCCAGCACCCCCGCCTCGACCGGCTCGGTCTCCTTGATGAAGCTGTTGAGGTCATGGAAATAGCGCCAGAACTCGGGGTGGCTGCGGCGCACACCCCAGCGCATGACGATACGCTCGAAGCGGGCGCTATCATCTCTGGCGTACTCCATGTCCTCGACGAACTCCGGCACATCTGCGGCAGGGATGTTGAAGATGAAGTTCGGATAGCTGCTGAGCACGCCCGGGTACAGGGTCAGGGTGTCCAGGCCCGGCTGGTAGCGGTACGCCTCACCCAGCAGGAACGCCACGTTGCTGTGCGCGCGGTTGCGCAGCAGGCTGTACACCTGGCGCTGGCCACCCTGCCCTTCGATGCGCAGCAGGGTCGCCTCGGGCAGCTGGTTGATCACCTTCAGCCCGGCAGCCGGGCGCGACACCAGGCGGCTGAGCGACTGTTCGACATTGCGGAACTCTTCGCTCATCTGCGGCCGAGAGCAGTACGCACCCTGGCAGCGGTTGATCGGGTCGGGCGCGGCATTCAGACTGCCGGTGCGCTGCAGCAGCTTCAGGCCAAAGTCGCGCTTGGGGTCGCGCGGGTCGAGCTTGATACCTGTTGGGGTGTCGGTGTCGATGTCCTCGTAGTCCATCCACATCTTCACCTTGCCGCTGTTCTGGTACCAGTCGCCGAGGATCGCCTTGCGCTGGTCGGCCGGCATCAGGCGCAGGAAGTTGATTTCGGCACCGTTGCGGATCAGGTCGAAGTACAGGCGCGTCTGCAACTGGTGCGAGACGTTGCCGAACACGTCGAAGTTGACCGCCAACTGGTAATAGGTACGTTCGAACAGCGGGTAATCGAACAGCCACACGGTCAGTGGCACGTCGCCAACCAGGCCCTTGGTCACCGCGGCGCTGTCGAAGTGGCGGAAGATGCTCAGCAGCGCGTTGTCGTTACCGGCCCACAGGGTGGCCCAGCCCGGCGCAGGCATGTCGGCGTAGGCTTCGCGGCGCAGTTTCTCGTACTCGTTGCGCTTGTCGCGGTAGGCGTGCCACAGGCTCAGCACACTGCCCACGTCATCGATCTGCCCAGGCATGGCCAGCAGCGGCGTGGCCTCGCCCCGGTACTGGGCATCGGTGATGTAGCGGTCGTGGGCCGGCTCCTGAAACAACGCCCAGAAGTTGTCGCGGATCACATCGGTGGCGATCTGCCCACGGCACACCGGGCCGCGGATGAAGGTGCGCACGAAGTACTCGGCGTTATCCAGCATGAACTGGTAGCGCGCCACCGCCGGGATCGCCTCGAAGGTCTCGAACGGGTTGGCCCGGTGGCGCGGGCCGTAGCCTGGCAAGGCAGCGGCATGCCAGTCGCCGGCGTAGAACAGTTGCTTGACCCGCTTGAGCTTCTGCGGCCCCATCGGGTAGGTGATGTGGGTCTTGTGCACGATCACGCCCTGCACCGGAATCAGGCGGTAATAGAAGTCGGTGCCCGGCGGATCGTTGGGGCGGCGCGTAGCGATCAGGTCGACCGGCTGCCCGCTCGGCGTGCGCGAGCGCACCCACTGGAAGAAGTGGCCCTGCTCGCCTCCGGCGAAATAGATGTGCGCCAGGAACAGGTGTTCGTACAGCCAACGGCCGACCAGCGCCTCGGTGGAGCCGGGGCGGTTGAGCAGTTCTTCCCATTCGGCGATCTGCGTGGCTTCGATCGCGCTTGGCTTGACTGGTTGGTATTCGACCGGCGCTCCGGCAGCCAGCCAGCGGCGCAGGGTGTCGTATTCCTTGTCGGTCAGGCCGGTCACCGCCAGCGGCATGCCCTCCTTGGGGTGGGCGCCGGCATAAGCGTCGAACTCCTCGGGCAAGGGGCACATATTGTTGCGGTTCAGGCCCAGGACGATCTCTTCAGGCAGCTTGGCGTTGGGCGTAAGCGGGGTCTTGTGCCCCAGCTCCAGCATGCGTGCCATCAACGCGGCCTGGCTGCCCTGGCTGTCGAGGACCGAATAGAAGCCCTTCTTGCGCCACTCGCCCTCGCTGTGGGCGTCGTAGAACAACCGCGTGGTGGGCACCGCCCTGCTGCGCTCGCCCTGGTAGACCGGGACCTTGGTCGCACCGCGCACGGCGCCCTCGGGGCTTTCCAGCTTCAGCTGGCAGGCGGCATCGTTGCAGGCGTGGCAGGCCACGCATTTCTCGGTGAAGATCGGTTGGATGTCCCGGGTATAGGAAATAGCCGGGCTCGACTGTGGGGCTTGCGCGAACGCCACGCTACTGATGAACAGCGCGAACGCGGCGGCAAGAATACGATGCACCATGTGCGGAAAGTCCTGGAATTGAAACCATCACGTTTTTGCCTGATCGTCCTTGGATGCACTGCCTGCAGGCCGGCCCAACATGAGCAGTTTTCATGCAAATGGGCGACATGCCTAAAAACCGCGCAGCTTTGTTATGATTCGGCACCTTCTGAATTTTGCCCGACCAGGTAGTTCCTATGTCCGACCGTAGCGCTCGTCTCCAAGCACTCCAGAACGCACTCGAAGAGCGCATCCTGATCCTCGACGGCGGCATGGGTACTATGATCCAAAGCTACCGGCTCGAGGAACACGACTATCGTGGCACGCGCTTCGCCGATTGGCCAAGCGATGTCAAAGGCAACAACGACCTGCTGCTGCTCAGCCGCCCCGATGTGATCGCCGCCATCGAGAAGGCCTACCTGGACGCCGGGGCCGATATCCTCGAAACCAACACCTTCAACGCCACGCAGATTTCCCAGGCCGACTACGGCATGGAAGCGCTGGTGTACGAGCTGAACGTCGAAGGCGCACGCATCGCCCGCCAGGTAGCCGACGCCAAGACCCTGGAGACGCCGCACAAGCCGCGCTTCGTCGCCGGGGTGCTCGGCCCGACCAGCCGCACCTGCTCGATTTCCCCTGACGTCAACGATCCCGGCTACCGTAACGTCACCTTCGACGAACTGGTGGCCAACTATATCGAGGCCACCCGCGGCCTGATCGAGGGCGGCGCCGACCTGCTGCTGATCGAGACCATCTTCGACACCCTCAACGCCAAGGCGGCGATCTTCGCCGTGCAGCAGGTGTTCGAAGAAGACGGCATCGAATTGCCGATCATGATCTCCGGCACCATCACCGACGCCTCCGGGCGCACGCTGTCGGGGCAGACCACAGAGGCGTTCTGGAACTCGGTTCGCCATGCCAAGCCGATTTCCGTGGGCCTGAACTGTGCCCTCGGCGCCAAGGACCTGCGCCCGTACCTGGAAGAACTGGCGACCAAGGCCGACACCCACGTCTCGGCGCACCCCAACGCCGGCCTGCCCAACGCCTTCGGCGAATACGACGAGACCCCGGCAGAAATGGCCGCCGTGGTCGAAGAGTTTGCCGCCAGCGGCTTCCTCAACATCATCGGCGGTTGCTGTGGCACCACGCCAGGGCACATCCAGGCCATCGCCGAGGCCGTGGCCAAGTACCCGCCGCGCAAGATTCCGCAAATCGCCAAGGCCTGCCGCCTGTCAGGCCTGGAGCCGTTCACCATCGACCGCCAGTCGCTGTTCGTCAACGTCGGCGAGCGCACCAACATCACCGGCTCCGCCAAGTTCGCCCGGCTGATCCGTGAAGAGAACTACACCGAAGCCCTGGAAGTTGCCCTGCAGCAGGTCGAGGCCGGCGCGCAGGTGATCGACATCAACATGGACGAAGGGATGCTCGACTCCCAGGCCGCCATGGTCCGCTTCCTCAACCTGATCGCTGGCGAGCCCGATATCTCGCGCGTGCCGATCATGATCGACTCGTCCAAGTGGGAGGTGATCGAAGCGGGCCTCAAGTGCATCCAGGGCAAGGGCATCGTCAACTCGATTTCCATGAAGGAAGGCGTCGAGCAGTTCAAGCACCATGCCCGCCTGTGCAAGCGCTATGGCGCCGCGGTGGTGGTGATGGCGTTCGACGAGGTCGGCCAGGCCGATACCGCCGCACGCAAGAAGGAAATCTGCCAGCGCAGCTATGACATTCTGGTCAACGAAGTGGGCTTCCCGCCGGAAGACATCATCTTCGACCCGAACATCTTCGCCGTCGCCACCGGTATCGAGGAGCACAACAACTACGCCGTCGATTTCATCGAGGCCTGTGCCTACATCCGCGACCACCTGCCGTACGCGCTGAGTTCGGGCGGCGTGTCCAACGTGTCGTTCTCGTTCCGTGGCAACAACCCGGTGCGTGAAGCGATCCACTCGGTGTTCCTGTACCACGCGATCCAGAACGGCCTGTCCATGGGTATCGTCAACGCCGGCCAGCTGGAGATCTATGACGAGATCCCCGCCGAGCTGCGGGAAAAGGTCGAGGACGTCGTGCTCAACCGCACCGCGCATGGCACCGATGCACTGCTGGCCATCGCCGACGACTACAAGGGCGGCGGCGCAACCCGCGAAGTGGAAAACGAAGAGTGGCGCTCGCTGCCGGTGGAAAAACGCCTGGAGCATGCGCTGGTGAAGGGCATCACCGCGTTCATCGTCGAAGACACCGAGGAATGCCGCCAGCAGTGCGCGCGTCCCATCGAAGTGATCGAAGGCCCGCTGATGAGCGGCATGAACGTGGTCGGCGACCTGTTCGGTGCGGGCAAGATGTTCCTGCCGCAGGTGGTCAAGTCGGCCCGCGTGATGAAGCAAGCGGTAGCCCACCTGATTCCGTTCATCGAAGCCGAGAAAGGCGACAAGCCGGAGGCCAAGGGCAAGATCCTGATGGCCACGGTAAAAGGCGACGTGCACGATATCGGCAAGAACATCGTCGGCGTGGTGCTGGGCTGCAACGGCTACGACATCGTCGACCTGGGCGTGATGGTGCCGGCCGAGAAGATCCTGCAAACCGCCCGCGACCAGAAGTGCGACATCATCGGCCTGTCCGGCCTGATCACGCCGTCCCTCGACGAGATGGTCCACGTGGCCCGCGAAATGCAGCGCCAGGGCTTCAACCTGCCGTTGATGATCGGTGGCGCCACCACTTCCAAGGCGCACACCGCTGTCAAGATCGAACCCAAGTACAGCAACGACGCGGTGGTCTACGTCACCGACGCCTCGCGTGCCGTGGGCGTGGCCACCCAGCTGCTGTCCAGGGAGCTGAAGGCGGGCTTCGTCGAGAAGACCCGCGAGGAATATGAGCAAGTGCGCGAGCGCACGGCCAACCGCAGTGCCCGCACCGAGCGCCTGAGCTACGCCCAGGCCGTTGCAGCCAAGCCGCAGTACGACTGGGCCGGTTACCAGCCTGCGGTGCCCTCGTTCACTGGCGTCAAGGTGCTGGAGAACATCGACCTGCGCACCCTGGCCGAATACATCGACTGGACGCCCTTCTTCATTTCCTGGGACCTGGCCGGCAAGTTCCCGCGCATTCTCACCGACGAGGTGGTTGGCGAGGCTGCCACGGCGCTGTACCAGGATGCACGCGAGATGCTCGACAAGCTGATCGACGAAAAGCTGATCAGCGCCCGTGCGGTGTTCGGCTTCTGGCCGGCCAACCAGGTGGCCGATGACGATATCGAAGTGTACGGCGACGACGGCAAGGCCCTGGCTACCCTGCATCACCTGCGCCAGCAGACCATAAAGCCGGACGGCAAGCCCAACTGGTCGCTGGCCGACTTCGTCGCGCCGAAGGCCAGCGGTGTCACCGACTATGTCGGCGGCTTCATCACCACCGCCGGCATCGGTGCCGAGGAAGTGGCCAAGGCCTATCAGGACAAGGGTGACGACTACAGCTCGATCATGGTCAAGGCCCTGGCTGACCGCCTGGCCGAAGCCTGCGCCGAATGGCTGCACGAGCAGGTGCGCAAGGAATACTGGGGCTATGCCCGCGACGAGCACCTCGACAACGAGGCGCTGATCAAGGAGCAGTACCGCGGCATTCGCCCGGCTCCGGGCTACCCGGCCTGCCCGGACCACACCGAGAAGGAAACCCTGTTCCGCCTGCTGGACGGTACGGCCATCGGCGAAACCGGGCCGAGCGGCGTGTTCCTTACCGATCACTTCGCGATGTTCCCGGCGGCGGCAGTCAGCGGCTGGTACTTTGCCCACCCGCAGGCGCAGTACTTTGCCGTGGGCAAGGTCGACCGGGACCAGATCGAGAACTACAGCGCGCGCAAGGGCCAGGACATCAGCGTGAGCGAGCGCTGGCTGGCGCCCAACCTCGGCTACGACAGCTAAGTCCTTTGGGCCGCCTTGCGGCCCATCGCGACACAAGGCCGCGCCTGCAGGAACATGAATCCCTGGCAGGCGCGGCCTTGTGTCGCGACGGGCTGCGCAGCAGCCCCAAAAGCTACCTACACTGTCCCTGATTGCCTCTGATTTCCCAGGAGCCACCATGGACGATTCCAGCCAGGGCAAACCCCCAACCTTCTGGCAGATGCTGCACAGCATCCTCGCTGCCGCCTTCGGCGTACAAAGCGGCAAGAACCGCGCCCGCGACTTCACCCACGGCAAGGCCAGCCATTTCATTGCGCTGGGGACGCTGTTCACCCTGGTGTTCATTGCCGTATTGATCGGCCTGGTGCAACTGGCCCTGCACCTTGCCCGCTAGCCGCTAGCGGTCT
The DNA here is from genome assembly GCF_916618955.1 of Pseudomonas sp. Marseille-Q3773. Lineage (NCBI taxonomy): Bacteria > Pseudomonadati > Pseudomonadota > Gammaproteobacteria > Pseudomonadales > Pseudomonadaceae > Pseudomonas > Pseudomonas sp. Marseille-Q3773. The sequence goes on along the minus strand of NZ_OU745390.1, from coordinate 886,694 downwards.
GTTCGCCGGCACGATGAAGCGCCTGCGAGATTCCCTCCCGCAGGCGCCCTGGCTGCATCATGGTCTTGAAGACAAGCCTACTGGTGGCTGACCCAATACACGGCGGTGACCACCACCAGGACGATCAGGCAGAGGATCGCCCAGGCATCGACACTGCTGTCAGCTTTCCGGACCTTGGTTGAGTTTCCCATTGCATTGCCTCTTGTAGTGGTTATGGGAATGCACTTCACACCAGCAGTTAAGACGAGCAATGCCCTTCGCTCAAGCAGGGTCTTTCAATAATCGATCGGCGACAGCAGAAACGGGTACTGGTAGCTGGCCGGCCGCCCTTCGGCGCTGAACTGCTGGAAATCGACGCCGTAGTCGGCCCGTTCCTGCAGTTGCAGCCAGTGCCTTGCCTTGGCCTGGTCGATCAGCTGCAGCACCGGCACGCTATGCTCGCGCAGGCCGTCGCGGTTCACCGGCAGCCCCTGGGCGTCATCGTGCAGCAGCACCATGGCCCAACCGCCGAGGGTGAAATGCCCGCCCATCAGCACGCTCAGGCGCCCGTCGATACGCGCACGCAAGGCCTCGGGCGAAGCGTTCACGGCACCGAACAGCACGTCACGCCCCGCTCGGCGGCCTGCCTCTTCAAATGCCTGCATGGCGCCAAACGCCATCTCGTCATTGGCCGACCACACCAGGCGCGTGCCCGGGTAGCGCTCCAGCAGTTGCCGCGCCTGCTCGTAGGCACGCTGACGGTTCCAACCGCCGTATACCACCTGGCGCAGGCGCACCTGGGGATGATCGGCCAAGGCTCGACGCATGCCCTCTACACGCAACTGCGAGGCCGGTGTGGTCTTGACCCCGGCGAAGGCCACCAGGTCCACCGGCCCGCTATCACGGGGCAACTGCGCGACCATCTGCTGCAACATCTGGAAGCCGGCCTGCTCGTCGTTGCTGACCAAGGTACCCAGGGGCTCGGCATACTTGTCGGGCTGAGCCTCGATACTCATTGCCTGGCTGGCGGTCAGGCCGTTGTTGACCAGGAACAGCTTGACCCCGGTGCCACGCGACAGGCGCATGATTTCTGGGGCTACATACTGCTCGTTGACCAGCACCAGGTAGTCCGGCCGCTGCGGCCCGCCCAGGATCGCCCTCGCCCGGCTCAGTGCCAGGTCGGCACGGCGCTCGCTGTATTCCACGCGCAAAGTCATGCCCAGCTCGTCTGCGGCGGCCTGCATGAACCGGGTATAACTCGTCCAGAACGTCTCGGAGGACAACCCTGGGTTGAGAAATACCACCGAAGCCGGTTGCGCAGTGGCCGTCAGCGGCAAGACAAGACACAAGCTTTGGCACAACGCCTTGAGCATGGGGAGAAATCCCTGCGAAGCAAACAGCGGATTATAAACGCCGGGCCACAGCCAGCGCACAAATGGCAGTCAATCTCACATAGTCCGTTTGGTTCTTTTCATATGCAAAAACATCACTTTAGCGCATAAACGCAACCTGCTATCGTTCCCCGGCTCCGAACCGGAGTGCGCGGCCGTGCGCGCGAATAGCTGCATGCCTGAGACAGGACTTTTATGTACGTATACGACGAGTACGATCAGCGGATCATCGAGGACCGCGTCAAGCAGTTCCGTGATCAGACCCGCCGCTACCTGGCCGGGGAACTGAGCGAAGAAGAATTCCGCCCTCTGCGCCTGCAGAACGGCCTTTACATCCAACGTTTCGCACCGATGCTGCGTGTCGCCGTGCCGTACGGCCAGTTGAACGCCCGCCAGGTACGCACCCTGGCCAAGATCGCCCGCGACTATGACAAGGGCTACGCCCACATCTCCACCCGCCAGAACGTACAGTTCAACTGGCCGGCGCTGGAAGACGTCCCGGACATCCTCGCCGAGCTGGCCACCGTGCAGATGCATGCGATCCAGACCAGCGGCAACTGCCTGCGCAACACCACCACCGACCAGTTCGCCGGTGTCGCTGCGGACGAAATCATCGACCCTCGCCCGTGGTGTGAAATCGTCCGCCAGTGGACCACCTTCCACCCGGAATTCGCCTACCTGCCGCGCAAGTTCAAGATTGCCATCAACGGCTCGCAGGAAGACCGCGCCGCCATCGAGGTGCACGACATCGGCCTGGAGCCGGTGCGCAATGCCGCTGGCGAACTGGGCTTCCGCGTCCTGGTCGGCGGTGGCCTGGGCCGTACCCCGGTAGTCGGCTCGTTCATCAACGAGTTCCTGCCCTGGCAGGACCTGATCAGCTACCTCGATGCCATCCTGCGCGTGTACAACCGTTACGGCCGCCGTGACAACAAGTACAAGGCGCGGATCAAGATCCTGGTCAAGGCCCTTACCCCGGAAGTGTTCGCCGAGAAGGTCGAGGCCGAAATGGTCCACCTGCGCGGCGGCAGCACCACCCTGACCGAAGCCGAAGTGCAGCGCGTTTCGCGCCACTTCGTCGACCCGGACTACCTGGCCCTGGACAACGTCGACTACAGCGCCCTGGATGCCGAGTACCCAGGCTTTGCCCGCTGGCGTTCGCGCAACACCCGTGCCCACAAGCGCCCGGGCTACGTGGCCGTGACCCTGTCGCTGAAGCCCACCGGCGTTGCCCCGGGCGACCTGACCGACAAGCAGCTGGACGCCGTGGCCGACCTGGCCGAGCGCTACAGTTTCGGCTTCCTGCGCACCTCGCACGAGCAGAACATCATTCTCGCCGACGTCGAGCAGCGCCAGCTGCACGCGCTGTGGCTGGAGCTGCGCGAAGCCGGCTTCGCCACCCCGAACATCGGCCTGCTGACCGACATCATCTGCTGCCCGGGGGGTGACTACTGCTCGCTGGCCAACGCCAAGTCGATCCCAATCGCCGAATCCATCCAGCGTCGCTTCGACGACCTGGACTACCTGTTCGACATCGGCGAGATCGACCTGAACATTTCCGGCTGCATGAACGCCTGCGGCCACCACCACGTGGGCCACATCGGCATTCTCGGCGTGGACAAGAAGGGCGAGGAGTTCTACCAGGTATCGCTGGGCGGCAATGCCGCGCGTGGCGCCAGCCTGGGCAAGATCCTCGGCCCGTCCTTCGCCCAGGACGACATGGCCGATGTGATCGAGAAGCTGATCGCCGTGTACGTCGAGCAACGTACCGAGGAAGAGCGTTTCATCGACACCTACCAGCGTATCGGCATCGACCCCTTCAAGGAACGCGTCTATGCAGCGAATCATTAAGAACAACCAGATCGTCGACGAAACCTGGCACCTGCTGCCCAAGGACACCTCGTTCGACGAGCTGACCAACTGCGACGACTACATCGTCCCGCTGCAGATGTGGCGCGACCATGCCCATGCACTGAAAGCCCGCGACGGTGGCCTGGGTGTGTGGCTGGACAGTGACGAAGAAGCGGAAGAAATCGGCGAGGACGTGCAACACTTCCAGGTCATCGCGCTGAACTTCCCGGCCTTCACCGACGGGCGCAGCTACTCCAATGCACGCCTGCTGCGTGACCGCTATGGCTACAAGGGCGAGCTGCGTGCGATTGGTGACGTGCTGCGCGACCAGCTGTTCTTCATGGCCCGCTGCGGCTTCGATGCTTTCGCCATCCGTGCCGACAAGGACCCGGAAGATGCGCTGCAAAGCCTGAAAGACTTCTCGGTAACCTACCAGGCCGCCGCCGACGAGCCGCTGCCGCTGTTCCGCCGCCGCTGATCGTCCCCTGCAATGCCTGACGGCCCGCCATCCTGGCGGGCCGTTTCGTTGTCTGCTCACGATTCAAGTTCGCTGGCAGCGCGCCGACACCATGGGGCGAACGTACCGGAAAACGCAGGGAGCGTGAATGAATCCGATTACAGCGATCATACGCACGACACCGACCTACATTACTGCATCTACGACACCATCAGGCAACGCCGTGGAAGCCGCAACATCGGCGACTGCGAGGAGCAGGGTCAGCATTGGGCAGTCGCCCTCCAGCGCCGACATCAATACTTACAATGCCAAAGGCACCCTCGGCAGTGGTCAGGTTCGCTATGTCTGGGAGCAGGAGGGTATCGACAAGCTGAGCATGTACATGTACAGCGCGATTCAATCCTCTTCGTCCGCTGCTCGGTTCCAGGGCCTGGGCGCAGCACTGCTGGAACAACTGGCAGCCAATAACGGGCAGCGCATCTCGCAGTCAGGGTTGGCAGTGACCAGCGGCACGGCAACCGAGCCCATGCTGCTTGCCCTGCAACAGGCCAGGCTGCGCGAATTCGCCACGGATAGCGTGACGTTCACCCTGAACACAGCCTCTGGTGCGACCGTTTCATTAGGGCTGTTCAGCAGCGCCAGCGGCTTGGCTGTAGATGCCGAGGTGCTCGGAGGCAGTCTGACCGCCAACGAACTCAAAGGCCTGTCGATGATGGCAGGCAGTTTCCAGACCGCCCTCAACGGCCTTACCCAAGAACCCCCGAGCCTCAGGCTCGGCTCGCTGGTAAAGCTTGACCCCACGCTCTTCACCGGCCTGCAGTTCACGGCACAGCTGCAAACCGCAGGCGGCGCTCAGCAGTCGTTTGCCCTGGAAATGGACGAGCACACGCGCAGCCTGGAGCTGCAAGCACCGTCCGGCAACGTGAAACTGAACTTCGACACCCAAGGTGGCACCTTGCTGGGCAGCGAGGTGCAACGGCAAGCGGCAGTGTCAAACTACCTGAATCAGTTCGATGCCGCGCAGAAACGCGGAAACGGCGATGCACAGCTGATGACGCTGTTCAAGGATGCGTTCCGCCAACTTAATAGCGTGGACGACACCACCCCGCGCCCAACGAATCATGACACCCTGCTGAACAAGACCAGCCGCCTGCTGCTCAGTGGCCTGGCCGACTTCACTGCTTCGGTGACCCAGCCCGAGCGGCGAAGCAATCCCATGCGCAAGGATGAAGTAGATAGCTTCGACTACAACGTCTCCCAGACGACCACCCTCAAGGGAGGAGCAGCGAACCTGAGCCTGCAACAGGACCAGCGAAGCGACCTGAAGGCGTCCTGGCACGAAAGCCTCAATCCATGGGTGGAACTGCGACTCGGCCTCGACAGCGAATCGCAGGACTACCGTTACCATGAGGTCCATGACCAGGCCAGCAGCTCTACGCGCATGGCATTTGTCAATAACGTGATGATCGAAGCCACAGCGACGCAACAGGCCTCTCAACAGGAGCGTGTGCGCACCTATCAGCAAGCCGAACTACAAACCGATGTCACTACCAGCGCTGCGAACGATCAGTCACGCGATCTGCTGAAGATCCTGGAAAACCTCCTTGCTCAGGACCGACAGGCGCGGCGCCTTGGCGTTGCCTCCAGCCTGGAGCAACAAATCCAGTCGCTTCGAGGTTTGTGGCTGCTGCAGCCCATCCCGGCGCTGATCGACGATTGACCGCGATTATTGCCGTCCCTGGCGCCCGCGGACCGGCGTCAGGGGCAACCAGCTTCAATTGGCTGCCTTTCGATCACGGCCCGACGGCGGATTCTTGCCGCCAGGTCAAATGATCTTGGCGCCGGCCGCCCTTAATCAATGCTCGCCAAAGCCGCACACTGTTCGCCACACCAAGATCGCACGAACCTGAGCCTCCAGGCTCGGTTTGTTCACCCCTCTACCAGGAACAGATCAATGAGCATTCCATCCTTCGGCCTCGGCACCTTCCGTCTCACCGGCCAGACCGTCATCGATTCGGTCAAGGCAGCCCTGGAGCTGGGCTATCGGGTCATCGACACCGCGCAGATCTACAACAACGAAGCTGAAGTCGGCCAGGCCATCGCCGAAAGCGGCGTGCCGCGCAGCGAGCTGTTCATCACTACCAAGATCTGGGTAGCCAACTACGCCGCCGACAAACTGATCCCCAGCCTGCGCGAAAGCCTGCAGAAACTGCGCACCGACCATGTCGACCTGCTGCTGATCCACTGGCCAGCCCCGGGCAACGGCGTTGAACTGCCCGAGTACATGGCTGCCCTGGCCGAAGCCAAGGCGCTGGGCCTGACCCGCCAGATCGGTGTGTCCAACTTCAACATCGAGCTGACTCGCCAAGCCATCGAAGTGCTCGGCAAAGGCGAGATCGCCACCAACCAGATCGAACTCAGCCCGTATCTGCAGAACCACAAGCTGGTTGCATTCCTCAAGGAACAAGGCATCACCGTCACCTCGTACATGACGCTGGCCTACGGCAAGGTCCTGAAAGACCCGGTACTGGCCGACATCGGCGCCAAGCATAAGGCGACGGTCGCCCAGGTTGCCCTGGCCTGGGCCCTGCAGCAGGGCTACGCGGTGATCCCATCGTCGACCAAGCGCGAGAACCTGGCCAGCAACCTGCTCGCCCAGAGCCTGCAACTGGACGCCGAAGACATGGCCCGGATCGCCGGGCTGGAACGCAATGGCCGCGAAGTCAGCCCCGACGGCCTGGCCCCAGCCTGGGATTGATCGCCATGACTTCTCAAGCAATGAAAAGCGGCCGGGTACTCTTCGCCCTGGCCATCGGTGCCTTCGGCATCGGCACCACCGAGTTCACCCCGATGGGCCTGCTGCCAGTGATCGCCCAGGGCGTCGAGGTGAGCATCCCCAGCGCCGGCATGCTGATCACCGCCTATGCCATTGGCGTGATGGTCGGCGCCCCGGTCATGACGTTGCTGTTCAGCCGTTTCGGCAAGCGCGCAGCGCTGATGGCGCTGATGGCCATCTTCACCCTTGGCAACCTGCTGTCGTCGCTGGCACCGGACTATTACACCCTGCTCGCGTCGCGGCTGGTCACCAGCCTCAACCACGGCGCGTTCTTCGGCCTTGGCGCGGTGGTGGCAGCCAGCGTGGTCCCCAGGGAGAAGCAAGCCAGTGCCGTGGCGACCATGTTCATGGGCCTGACCATCGCCAACATCGGCGGCGTACCGGCGGCCACCTGGGTCGGCCAGCAGGTCGGCTGGCGCATGGCATTTGCCGGCACCGCCGCACTGGGCCTGCTGGCCATGGCTGCGCTGTGGTTCGCCCTGCCCAAGGGTGAGCGCGGCAGCGTGCCGCATGTGCGCAAGGAGCTGGCCGTTATCGCCCGCCCCAGCGTATTGCTGGCGATGGCCACCACCGTGCTCGGCGCCGGCGCCATGTTCACCTTGTACACCTACGTCGCTCCGGTGCTGGCCGAACTGACCGGTGCCTCGGACAGCTTCGTCACCCTCGGCCTGGTGCTGATCGGTGTGGGCTTCACCCTGGGCAACAGCCTGGGCGGTCGCCTGGCCGACTGGTCGCTGGACGGTGCAGCGCGGATCTTCCTCGCCGCGCTGGCAGCAATCATGCTGCTGATGCCGCTGGTGCTGGGCAGCCATATCGGCGCCGCCCTGGTCTTGCTGGTGTGGGGCATGTTCACCTTTGCCGTGGTGCCACCGCTGCAGATGCGGGTGATGATCGCCGCCATCGAGGCACCGGGGCTGGCGTCGTCGATCAACGTCGGTGCGTTCAACCTGGGTAACGCCCTGGGCGCTGCGCTGGGTGGTGCGGTGATCAGCCTGGACCTGGGCTATGCGGCGGTGCCAATGGCCGGGGGCGTGCTGGCAGCAGCCGGGCTGCTGCTGGTTTGGCTGGGCGGGCGCCGCAAGGCCGTCGAAAACACCGCTGCCGACGCGGCCTGATCGCGACCACCTGCAGGAGCGGCCTTGCGGCCCATCGCGACGCCAGGCCGCTGCTGCACCAGGATTGCGCCTGGCCTGGCAGCCGGGCATTGTTCCAGGCAATGCAATTATGAAGTGCCCGGCACATCCATTCTCTGCCCACGCAGCGACGGCTAAGCTCCTTACCAGCCAATCGATCCGAGGAGTAGCCCATGTCCCGCCCACCCCTTCCGCCGTTCACCCACGCAAGCGCCATCGAAAAGGTCCGCCTGGCCGAGGATGGCTGGAACAGCCGCGACGCGGCCAAGGTCGCGCTTGCCTATACCGTCGACACCGTGTGGCGCAACCGCGTCGAGTTCCCCCGCGGTCGCGCCGAAGTCGAAGCCTTCCTGACGCGCAAATGGAACCACGAACTGGAGTACCGCCTGATCAAGGAGCTGTGGGCCTTCACCGGTAACCGCATTGCCGTGCGTTATGCCTACGAGTACCACGACGACAGCGGCCAGTGGTACCGCGCCCATGGCAACGAAAACTGGGAATTCGCCGACGACGGGCTGATGCAGAACCGCCATTCGAGCATCAACGAACAGCCCATCAGCGAAGCCGAGCGCAAGTTCCACTGGCCGTTGGGCCGGCGCCCGGATGATCACCCGGGGCTCAGCGAACTGGGGCTCTGATCAGCCTGTCGGCAGCGTGACCCTGACTTCCAGGCCACCCCCCGGGCGGTTGCCCAAGGTCACGCTGCCGCCTGCTCCTCGCCGCGCCGGACGGTCCGCCAGGGGCGGTGGAGGAAGAGCAGTGCATTGGGCAATGTCCGAAACACGACAGTGGCTGCCCGTTCGGCGTGAGACAGGCAACCAGGGCGCTGGCTACCCTCCTCTGGCAATGCCTTGCTCCCTTTCGACAGAAGAACTTCGCCGATGACGATTCCCTCCGCCTCCATGGCCGCCAACACGCCTGCCGACCGACCCCAGGGCTTTCTGGTCCGCATCGTCGGCGCTGCCGCGTTCGCCCATTTGCTCAACGACCTGATCCAGGCCGTGCTGCCGTCGATCTACCCGATGCTCAAGAGCGATTTCGCACTGAGCTTCGCCCAGGTCGGCTGGATCGCCCTGGTCTACCAGGTAACCGCCTCATTGCTGCAACCCTGGGTCGGCCTGTACACCGACAAGCACCCGCAACCCTACCTGTTGCCGGCCGGCATGCTGGTGACCCTGGTGGGCATCGCCCTGCTCGCCTGCGCCGGCAGCTACACCATGCTGCTGGTGGCCGCCGCAGTGGTCGGCGTGGGCTCGGCCACCTTCCATCCGGAAGCCTCACGGGTGGCGCGGATGGCCTCCGGCGGTCGCTTCGGCACTGCGCAATCGACCTTCCAGGTGGGCGGCAACACCGGCTCGGCGCTTGGCCCGCTGCTGACTGCTGCCATCGTCATTCCGCATGGCCAGCCCGCCATCGCCTGGTTCATGCTGGCAGCTGCGCTGGCGGTGTGGGTGCTGTGGCGGGTGACCGGCTGGACCATGAGCCACGGCCAGACCCGGCTCAAGACCTTCGCCGGGCAGCAGCCGCCCGGGCTTGCACGTGGCGCCATGTGGCGCGCGGTGGCGGTGATCGCCGTGCTGATGTTCGCCAAGTTCGTCTACATCGCTTCGTTCACCAACTTCTTCACCTTCTATCTGATCGACCATTTCGGCCTGAGCGTGCAGCACAGCCAGCTGTACCTGTTCGTGTTCCTCGCGGCGGTGGCGCTGGGCACCTTCGCCGGCGGCCCGGTAGGTGACCGGATCGGGCGCAAGGCAGTGATCTGGATCTCGTTCCTTGGCGTGGCCCCCTTCGCCCTCGCCCTGCCCCATGCCAACCTGGCCTGGACGGCGGTCCTCGCGGTGCTGATCGGCCTGGTGATGTCATCGGCCTTCGCCGCCCTGGTGGTATATGCCCAGGAGGCCGTGCCGGGCCGGGTCGGCATGGTGTCGGGGGTGATGTTCGGCTTGATGTTCGGCATCAGCGGGATCGGTGCCGCCGGGCTCGGCGAGCTGGCCGACCGGCATGGCATCGAGTGGGTGTACCAGGCAATCGCGTTCCTGCCGCTGCTGGGGCTGGCCACTGCGCTGCTGCCGGCAACCCGCTCGCAAGCCCGCCCCGCCTGCTGCTGTTAAAGTGGCCGGGCCGGGCAGCCTGAACACGAGGTAGCAATGCTCAAACCGCAGCAGGAATTGCTGGTGGAGGTCGATGAATGGACCTGGGAAGTGGGTAGCCGCGCAACCGACTACCCGACCGACTGGTTCATCGAGCCGCACAGCCATGCCAAGCATCAGCTGATCTATGCCATCAAAGGCCTGATGATCGTCGAATCCGGCAATGAACGCTGGACCGTGCCACCCAGCCGCGGGGTGTGGATGCCCTGCGGCCAGGTGCACGCGATACGCTGCGTGGGCGAGGTGAAGATGCGCAGTGTGTTCGTGCGCACCGACACCGCCGTTCAACTGCCCGGGCGGAGCAAGGCGATCAGCATTTCGCCGTTGCTCAGCGAACTGATCAAGGCCTCGGTGGGTTTCGCCGCGCCGTTTGCCGATGACTCGCGCAAAGGGCGGGTGATGCGCCTGATCCTCGATGAGATCTGCGTGCTGCCCACCCTGCCGCTGAAGCTGGTGCAGCCCGGCGACAGGCGCCTGCGGGCGATCTGCGCGGCATTGCACGAACGCCCTGACGATAACGCCACCCTGGCCGACTGGGGCCTGCAACTGGGGGTGGACGAAAAGACCATTCAGCGCCTGTTCCGCAGGGAAACCGGCATGACCTTCGGCCAGTGGCGCCAGCAGGCGCGGCTGATGCAGGCGCTGGAACGGATCGCCCTGGGCGAGCGGATCATCGATGTCGCGGTGGCGCTGGGGTATGACAGCCCAAGCGCCTTCGCCAGCATGTTCAAGCGCCAGTTCGGCACCACGCCCAGCCAGTTCTTCAAATGACCTGCAAAACAAACATTGCATGATCTCACGCAGCAACCCGGCCATGGCGTGTACAGTAGGCCCACAACAAAGCCCAGAAGGAGCCCGGCACATGACCGCAACGCTGTCCCCCCTGCAGATCGACTGCGATTTCGACTCCGGCAACATTCAGGTACTGGATGCCAGCAACCCGGCCCGGGTGCACCTGGCCATTCGCCCCGACACCCACAGCGGCCACTACCAGTGGTTCCACTTCAAGGTCAGCGGGCTGACGCCAGGCCAGGTCCACCGCTTCAGCCTCGACAACGCCTCCGGCTCGTCCTACAAGAATGCCTGGAGCGGTTACAACGCCGTGGCCTCCTACGACCAGCAAAGCTGGTTCCGCGTACCCAGCCAGTACGACGGCACGGCGCTGTCGTTCGAGGTAACCGCCGAACAGCCGCAGATCTGGTTCGCCTACTTCGAGCCCTACTCGCGCGCCCGCCACAACCAGCTGATCGAACGTGCCCGGCAACTGCCAGGGGTCGAGTTGCTGGCCAGCGGCCGCAGCGTCCAGGGCCGCGACATTCCCCTGCTGCGTGCCGGTGATGGCGCCGCAGGCAAGCGCAAGCTGTGGCTGATTGCCCAGCAGCACCCGGGCGAACACATGGCCGAATGGTTCATGGAAGGGGTGATCGACCGCCTGCAGGCCGACGACGCGGTGATCCGCCAATTGCTGGCCAAGGCCGACCTGTACCTGATCCCCAACATGAACCCCGACGGTGCCTTCCTCGGCCACCTGCGCACCAACTTCAAGGGCAAGGACCTCAACCGCGCCTGGCAGGACGCCAGTGTCGAGTTCAGCCCCGAGGTGTTCTTCGCCCAGGCGCAGATGAAACAGTACGGGGTGGATGCGTTCATCGACGTGCATGGCGACGAAGAGATTCCCCATGTGTTCACTGCGGCCTGCGAAGGCAACCCGGGTTATACGCCGCGGCTGGCGCAGCTGGAAGCGCAGTTCCGCAGCACCCTGTGCAGCCTGACCCGTGACTTCCAGACCGTGCATGGGTATACCCGCGACGAGCCGGGGCAGGCCAACACGACACTGGCCTGCAATGCCGTGGGGATGGCCCATGACTGCCTGTCGCTGACCCTGGAAATGCCGTTCAAGGACCACGACGACGCGCCCGACCCGGTCACCGGGTGGTCAGGGGCACGTTCGAAGGCGCTGGCCGGGGCAGTGCTGGAGACCTTGGCACAGATGGTGGACGATTTGCGTTGAGCCCTGCCTGACCGCGGTTGCTGTCGGAGCAGCTGTGTTCAGAACTGCACATCCAGGATCACACTGTCGGCGTAGCTGCCGGCCGGCGGTGTGGCCTGGTCGGTGTAGACCCTGGCGTTGTAGTTGAACACCTGGCTACCGGTCCCGGTACCCGCTCCGGGGTTCACATCGGCATCGGCGCTGGTCCGCCGCGCGGCCCCTACCGAGCCCCAGCGCTGCGCCCCGGCGCTCTTGAAGATATCGTAGGCGAGGTAGTTGTTCGCCGCCGACTTCATGCGCCGCCGCCCGCCGGCCGCGTTCTTGCCATCGTCCAGGCCAACGGTGTAATTACTGCCCTTGGTGCACGACACACTGAGGTTCTGGCTCACCGTACCGAACCCGGCCACCACCGGTGCACTGGCGAAACTGATGTCAGGCGTGGTGATCTGACAGTCATTGGTCACTGTCAGGCTCACCGTCAGGGTCTTGCTGCCGCTGCCAGTGTCCCGGCCTATGCAAAGCCCGCCAAGCCCGATCCCCTCGCAATAATCCCAGGCCCATTCGACGTTGAGGGTTTCCTGGTAGGCCCCTGCGGCAACGTTGCTGCCTACCTGCGTGCGCATGTAGAGCGGCACGTTCTTGGGGGTACCGTTGAGCAGGCCCAGCAGATCGAGGATGCCGGTGGAGCGGTATTCGAAGGCGCTGCCACGGGTGATCGGATAGCTGGTGGTGGCGTCGGCATACAGCGTGTAGGGGATGACATCCCCGGTCGGTCCCACCAGGCCGCTGGTGGTGGCAGTAATCTTGATCTTGAACGAGTCAGTGCTACTGAGCACGCTGAGCACCGAACCGCTGCACTGCAGGCCCGAATTGGTACTGGAGGCCATCTGCACCGTGCTGCGTACCTGAGTCGAGTTCAGCGAGCCGAATGCCGCTGGCGCGGTCACCACCGAAGTACACTTGGCCCAGGCCGTACCCGCCCCCAAGCTCAAGGCGCAGGCCAGCAATCCGCGCCAGCAGCCCATCACTTGCATTCCAACGGGCCGATCAGGGGGATCGAGCCTTGCGCTTCAGGCAGGTCGAATGCCACCCGACACTGCCCGCCGCCGGCCAATTCAACCTGCAGGCTGTTGTGCGGCGCCAGGTTTTCCAGGTACACCAGGCCATCCCATCCGACGACGGCCTGGCTGCCAGTTTCGACATGGGTGACGCGGCTGCCCAGCGTGAGCACCTGCCGGTTGGCGTCCACCAGTTCGACGCTGGCCGCCAGCACGCGCCGCAGCGGGAACTCCAGCAGATAGCCGCTGCCACGGCGCACCGCCACGCGCTGCTCCACTTCCGTGGCCAGGATATCCGGCGGCAAATCCATCGGGTCGATTTCGTACTTGCCGCGGTAGTAACCACTGCTGTACGGCACCAGCAGATGGCCCCCGGCATCGGTGCGGCCGACTTCCTGGTTTTCATAGCGCACCGGCACATCGGCGTGACCATCGGTGCTGACCAGCACGAAGGCATCGTCGATGCGGTTGGCGGCGAACAGCCCCGCATCCATCCACACCAGCGATCCGCTGGCATCGGCCCAACGGGTCATCTCGCCCGTGCTGCCATACACACCTGCCTGCAACTGCACCGACTGCAAGCGCCAAGTGACATCTGCCTGGCGGTAGGCATCGCGCTCGCTACCGGCGGCATAGCCCAGGTTGTAACCGACACCGCCACCGACGGGCACCGCGCGGCTGTAGTTCACGCGCTGCAGGCGCTCACCCTGCTGGCTGCGCTCCACGGCCAAGGCCAGGGTGCCGTGCAGGTCGAACGGTATGACCAACTGCGCCTGCACCGCCCACTGGCTGTCCGCCAGTTCACGGTTGGCCGACAGGTACAGGCTGCTGCTGCCCCACAGTGGCTTGCTGTAGCTGAGGTTGAGCAGCCGGGTACGGGTGCCGTCGCCAGCCCGCACGTCGAAGTAGCCGGCGCCGATGTTGCCGTACTGGTTCAGGTTGAGGCTGAACGTGACCTGTTCGCTGCGCTGGCTCAGTTGCAGGTCCTGGCTGTCGACACGGGTAAGGTCGGCGTAGTTGCCGTAACGTTGCAGGCGTTGGTAGCTGAAGCCGATGCGCTGGCTGTTGTACTGGTAGCCAAGGGCGACCTGATGACCGTTGTCACCCTCGAACTGGCTCTGCGCCAGGGCCGCGTTGAGTACCCCCAGGTTGCCCAGGCGCATGTTGCCGCCCAGCCCGCCCAGCATCAGCGATTCGGCGGTCTCGGCATGGCTTTCCAGGGTGAAGCTGTCGCTCACTCCATAGCGCAGGCTGGCCGAGGCAACCCCGGGCCCGTAGGCGAAATCGCGCACGCCGTAATCCCGACGCAGGCTGCCGGCAGACATCGAATAATCCACCAGGCCTTTTTGCAGCAGGCTGCTGGTGACATAGAACGGCAAGGTGGTCGACACCTGCCGGCCAAGCGCATCGGTGGTGACCACTACGGCCTCCCCGGCACCATTGATGAACGGCACGTTGGTCAAGGTGTAGGGGCCAGGCTGCAGCTCGCTGGTGCTGGCCTTGTAGCCATTGATGAACAGGTCGAGCGAGGTCGGTACCGCGGCTTCGCCAGCGAACGCCGGCAGCGGATAGGTGACCAGGTCGGGCCGTGCCGCGAAGTCGCGAGACAAGCGCAAGCCGCCCACCCGCACCGAACTGCTCCAGGGCAAGGCGCCGGTCACCAGGTCACCGGCTTCGTAGGTCAGCAGGCGCTGCTCGTCGGTGAAGCGCCAGCTGGTGTCGTAACGCAGGAAGCGCTGGTGCGTCTCGCCGCCCGGCGCACCGTTGAACGACTGGCGCCACTGCCCGGTGCTGGAGAACGTGCCCCAGCTGTCGAACAGGCGCAGCTCATTCCAGGCCGCCAGGTAGCTGCCAGCATCATCGCTGTCGTTGAGATACAGGTCGTAGTTGAACAAGGCGCCGAAGCTGCTGCGCGCCTCGGTTGCTGGGTACAGGTTACGCTCGCCCACCTGCTGGTCGGGCAGCCAGGCGGGCGGTACCTGTAGCTGCAACCGCTGGTTCTGGCTGTCGTAGTCGGCGTGCAGCCCCGCGATGCTCTCCAGGGCCAGTTCACCTTGGGGGTCTCCTGGCAGCGAGACACCGGCCGCGCGCAACACCTCGCTGTTCAGATACAGTCGCCCGGCGCGCTGCTGCACCGCCACCAGTTCAGCCTTGGGCATCTGGTTCACCAGCAGCTCGAGGTACAGCGTGGCGTCGGCGATGGCGGAGACTTCCGTGGGCGGCGGCGGCAGCTCGTCGGCCAGCACCAGGCCGGAGCCGACCATGGCCAGCCGCAGGCACCAGCGGGGCACCCTCGTCAGCCACCTCACACACGGATTCCTGCCATTGCCGGGTCCCCCCTGGCCCACAAGCGGCATTCAGGCGCTGGCTCATTGGCCCTGGCGGATGGCGTCGGCGCTGCCCTGGCCGTTCACCCGCCCTTTCAACACGCTGCCAGCATGCGCAGCCAGCGGCGCCGGCCAGCGCATGCTGGCCCCCGGCAATACGTAGCCGAGCAGGCCCTCGGCCAGTGCCTTGCTCTGGCTACCCTGCTGCAGCACCACATCGGTCAGGCGTGCGTGCACCGGGCCGGTATTGCGCAGTTCCACATAGGGCTTGCCCTGCACGGTTACCGCACGCCAGCTGAGTTGCGGCTTGCCCATGCCCTCGGCAGTGCGTTTGCCCTCAGGGTCGGCCCTGCCCCACAGGCCTTCGCCGTAGACGAACAACGGTACCGAATAACGCATCTGCAGGCGGATTGCCGCCGTGGTGCCAGGCTCGGCCTTGTCCACCGGAATGGCCGGCGGGATTTCGTCGATGATGATGCGGTAGGCCTGCTCCTGGCCGACTGGCGAGGGCGCGGTGCGGGTCAGGCGGATCAGTTGCCTCTGCCCGGGCGCGATGCTGGCCACTGGCGGGCTGCCGATGATCTCGCGCTGCGCCTGGAACTGCTCCTGGTAGCCATTCTGGCGCCAGGCAAACACCCGCACCTGAAGGTTGGCCGCCGTGGTGCCGCGGTTCTCCAGCCACAACGCGCCGGCTTTCTGGTCAGCTTCCAGGACCGGATCGATCGGCCAGATCAACACCGAGGTGGCCGCCCCTGCCGGCAGGCTCGCCAGCCACAACGCTGCTATCCACCCACGCGCCCACTTCGCGCCTGCCCCCATGAATCTCTCCTTGATACTGGTTTGATGTCGCTATGTTCACCAGCTCACCGTCACTTGCACCACGTCGGTGTAGGTCCCGGCCGGCAACGTACCGGTCAGCTGGACCCGCCCGTACACCGGCAGCCTGATCGCCGTCGGGTCGCTGTAGCTCACAGCCACGCTCTGGCCGATGCCCAGGTTCTGGCTGTAGGCAGCATCCTGGTACAGCTGGTATGCCAGCACCTGGTTGCCACCGCTGCGCTTGAGGTTGCGCGTGCCGCCGGCACTGTTCTGCCCGCCGTCCACGCTCATGTTCAAGGCCACCCCCGGGGTGCACTGGAAGGTCACCGCAGAGCCGCCCAGCGAGGTGCCGAGAGCCCCGCTGGCCAGCGCCGACTGCGAGCCATAGTCAAGCGTTCCGTAGTTGCTGACACCTCCCACCACCAGGCACCCGGCGACGATCTGCGCGGTCACCGCAAAGCTGCTGGTGGTTGCCGCATCCAGCGGCGCGGCCAGCAGCACGCCAAGGCAGGGCAGCCCACCCGCCAGCCAACTGCGCATGGCTCAGAACGACAGCTCGACAGACACCGTGTCGGTGTACACCCCTGCCGGCAGGCCCGCCTTGCCACGTGCCTGGCCGTACAGGTTGACGGTCTGGGCCACGCCGGAGCTGGTTGGCAAGGTGATGGTGCCGTCGATGGCCAACAGCTGCGTGTGCCCGGCATCGGTGTAGAAGTCGTACGGCACGTAATTGCCGGCGCCATCGGCCAGCGCACGCGTGCCCCCGGTCGACTGGCCGTCGTTGAGGCCAGCCCGCACGCGGATCACCGGTATCGTGCCGGCCGAACACAGCACGCTCATCGCCCCCCCGCCACCGCCCAATACCTGGGCAGCGGCCGTGGTGAACAGGGCATCCTGCGTGCCGAAGTTCAAGCTACCGAAGTTGATCCCCGAGGTGCCCGAGCTGCCATTGACCTGGCATGCCGCGGTCAGGGTCAGCGTCGAGGTGATGTTCCCGGTCGTGGCGGCATGGGCCTGGAAGGCCAGCGCCAGGCCCAGACTGGCAAGGATGCAGCATGAAAGGTTCGATCGCATCGGCGTCTCCTAAGCGTTGTTACCAGTCCAGGGTCACTCTCAGGGTGTCACGGTACAGCCCGGCCGGCAGGGCACGCGGTTGCGCGACCACCACACCGTAAATGGGGATCGGCACCTGGCGGGTGCCGCTGATGGTGAAGGCACGCGCCTGGCCTATGCCGTAGCGGCTGTTGCCGCCCGGGTCGATCGCCAGTTGGTAGGGAATCAGTTCGCGGCCGTTGCTCAGCCGCCGTATGCCATCGCTGCCATTCAGGCCGCCGTTGATGCGCACGTTGAACGCCCGGACCTCAGGGGTGCAGCTGATCTGCAGGCTGCCCTGGCCGCTCAGGTCCTCGACCTGGCTGCGCAGCGGCTGGTCCCAGCCAAGGCCTCGCGCGCCGAAATCCAGCACGCCGGGGTTGCCCACCACGGTCGCTTGCGTGCCATTGCTGCTCACCTGGCAGGCTGCGCTGATCACCAGACGCGCCTGGATGAAGCCGGTGCTGGTGCCATGCGCCGCACCGCTGGTGACCAGCAACGGGCCCAGGGTGAGCAGCAGGATCGAGGTTCGGTTCATGGCGTCGAGCTCCCGTGCATGGCGGCATCCCTACCAGGTAAGCGTGATCTTGAGCAGGTCGGCATACCTGCCTGCCTGCGGTACCCAGGCCAGCTTGTCGATACGTGCGTACAGCGGCAGCTCGACCGAGCCGCTGTCCGGCACCCGCGCCGAATGCGCCACATTCACTGCCAATGGTTCGCGCCAGGCAGCATCGCGGTACAGCCGGTAGGGGATGGGCCGCGCCTTGGCATCGTCGCTGGCCAGGAAACGCAGCTCGCCGGTACCGCCATGCTGGCCACCGTCGACGCGCACCTGATACGGGGTTTGCGGATTGCATTCCAGGCGTGGCGGACGCTGGCTCAGCAAAACACCGCTGAGCGGCGCACCAGGGCCATCGAGGCGGGCTGCCGCGCCCAGGTCGACAAGCCCCAGCGCCTGGGCGCCGGCGTCGCGCGGTTGGCCGACCAGCATGCAGCCGCGCTGCACCAGCACGCGTACCTCCACCAGGAAGTCCGTCGCCGTGGCGCTGGTGCTCACCATCAGGCCCAACAGCACGGGCAGGAAGCGCTCCGTCACCTTGATCATCCTTGTCGATGTGTGCAGACCTGAGCGTAGCAGCGGGTTGACATCATGGAGGTGGCATACAGCCACTTTTTTTGTGTTAGCCACAAAGCGATAAGCCCACGACAAAAACAGCCGGCCTGGCGCAGAACCCAGCGCCGCTTCAGGCCTCCAATGCTCAAGGCCGGCACTGGTGGCGATAATCTGTTAGGGTGAAGCACTCTTATCCTGCACCAGGCATATACGGCACGCATGGACAGACATGACAGGAGCGTTTCATCGATGACTGCAGACAGCACGCTCACCCAGGCCCTTGAACGCTGTGCCCAGGAGCCGATCCGGCTACCTGGCAGCATCCAGCCCCACGGGTTCCTGCTGGTGCTGGACGAAGCCGATCTGCGCGTGCTCCAGGCCAGTGAAAATGTCCAGCAGTGGTTGGGCATACCTGCCAGGGAAATCATCGGTTGCAGCTTTGCCGAGCTGGTCAGCGCTGACTTCGACCTGCGCCTGCACCTGGCCCGCCAGCCCGAGGACGAAGCGTTTCCGTTCCATATCGGTGACGTGCAGTTGCGCCAGGGCGCACCGTACAGCCACATGCTGCACCTGCTGACACACCGTCACGACCAGGTCCTGATTGCCGAATTCGAGCCCCCGCGGCTGCCGGACGACCTTGCCGCGCAGGGCGATTACTACCCGCTGGTGCGCAGCTTCGTCGGTCGCCTGCATCAGGCCGCCAGCCTTGACGAACTGCTGCAGCAAACCGTGCTGCAACTCAAGCGCATTACCGGTTTTGGCAGGGTAAAGGCCTACCGTTTCGACGCCGAAGGCAACGGCCAGGTGCTGGCCGAAGCGGTCGACCCGGGCTACCCCAGTTACCTGGGCCTGTGCTTCCCGGCGTCCGATATTCCGCAGCAGGCGCGCGAGCTTTACCGGGTCAACCGCATCCGCGTGATCGAAGATGCCAATTACCAGCCCTCACCGCTGCTGCCCGCGGCCAACCCGCACACCGGCAAGCCGCTGGACCTGAGCTTTGCCGCGCTGCGCAGCGTTTCGCCGGTGCACCTGCAATACATGCGCAATATGGGCACCCTGGCCTCGATGTCGCTGTCGATCGTGGTTGACGGGCAATTGTGGGGGCTGGTGTCCTGCCACCACCAGCAGCCACGCCCGGTGGACCTGCGCACCCGCACCGCGTGCGAATTGCTGGCCAGCGTGCTGTCGTTGCAGATCGAGTCACGCGAGTCGCACGCCAACACGCATCAGCTGCTGCAGCTGCGCCAGCACATCGTGCGCATGATTTCCTCGATGGCCGACCATGACAGTGTCAGCGACGGCCTGCGCGATCTGCCAGATGTGTTGCTGGCCTTCGCCGGTGCCCAGGGGGCTGCGGTCATCTCGGCCGAACGTTGCGACCTGATCGGCAAGACCCCGCCCGCCGCGCAAGTCACTGCGCTGGTGCACTGGCTGACGCAACGGGGCGAAGAGACCGTCTTCCACAGCGACAACCTGCAGCGCGACATCGACGAACTGCCCGAGCTCGCCGCCCACGCAGGGGGTGTGCTGGCCGTCGCGATTTCGCAGATCCATTCGCATTACCTGCTGTGGTTCCGCCCCGAGCAGGTGCGCACGGTTAACTGGGCCGGGCAGCCGACCAAGCAGGTCGGGCCGCAGGGCAACCTCCACCCGCGCCACAGTTTCGAACGTTGGCAGGAACAGCTGCGCGGCTACTGCGAGCCCTGGCACCCGCTGGTCATCGAAGGCGTGCTGGAACTGCGCACCGCCGTGCTCGGCATCGTCCTGCGCAAGGCCGAGGAGCTGGCGCAGTTGGCCGGCGAACTGCGCCGCTCGAACAAGGAACTCGAAGCTTTTTCCTACAGCGTATCGCACGACCTGCGTGCGCCGTTGCGGCATATTGCCGGCTACACCGAACTGCTCGGCGAAATCGAGGAACAGAGCCTGAGCGAGCGGGGCAAACGCTTCCTGCACCACATCCATGAAGCCGCACACTTTGCCGGCAGCCTGGTAGACAACCTGCTCAACTTCTCGCAAATGGGCCGCTCCGCCCTGCGCCTGTCGGACGTCGACCTCAATGCGTTGGTCGAAGCCGTTCGCAGTGAGCTGGCACCCGACTACGAAGGCCGCGAAATCGTCTGGGACATCGCCCCGTTGCCCAAGGTGATCGGTGACCCGGCCTTCATCAACCTGGCCTTGCACAACCTGCTGGCCAACGCCATCAAGTACACGCGTGGCCGTACCCCGGCGCGCATCGGCATCAGCGCCGTGCAGCACCCGGACGAAATCGAGGTGTGCATTCGCGACAACGGTGTAGGCTTCGACATGGCCTACGCCAACAAGCTGTTCGGCGTGTTCCAGCGCCTGCACCGCATGGAAGATTTCGAAGGCACCGGCATCGGCCTGGCGAGCGTGCGGCGCATTATCGAACGCCACGACGGCCGGGTCTGGGCCCACGGCAAGGTCGACCAGGGCGCCACCTTCCACTTCACCCTTCCACGCCACCCCGCGACCACCTGAGGCACCGCTACCATCATGCTCAAACCCATCCTGCTGGTCGAAGACAATCCACGCGACCTGGAGCTGACCCTTCTGGCGCTGGAGCGCAGCCAGTTGGCCAACGAAGTCATCGTGCTGCGTGACGGTGCCGAGGCACTGGACTACCTGCTGCGCCGCAATGCCTACGCCGAACGTGACGACGGCAACCCCGCCGTGCTGTTGCTGGACCTGAAACTGCCGAAGGTCGACGGCCTGGAAGTGCTCAAGGAAGTACGCGCCACCGCCGAACTGCGCAGCATCCCTACCGTCATGCTGACCTCGTCGCGCGAAGAGCCCGACCTGTTGCGCGCCTATGAGCTGGGGGTGAACGCCTATGTGGTCAAGCCGGTGGAATTCAAGGAATTCGTCGCCGCCATCTCCGACCTGGGAATATTCTGGGCAGTACTCAACGAACCCCCACCCGGCTCGCTGCGCCTGAACCGGCGCGGCAGCAACTGAGGGCGCCGCGACGATGCAGCCGACGCCGCTGAAACTGCTGATGGTCGAAGACAGCTCGATGGATGCCGAGCTGACCCTGATGCGCCTGGAGCGCAGCGGGCTGCATGTGCAGGCGCAACTGGTGTTCGACCATGTCGGCGTGGAGCACGCCCTGCGCGAGGCCCGCTACGACCTGATCCTGTGCGACTGCGTGCTGCCGGGCTCGTCCGGCACCGAAGTGCTGGCCATTGCCCAGCGCCTGGCCCCGGACGTTCCGTTCATCTTCCTTTCCGGCATCTATGGCGAAGAGCATGCGGTGGAAATGATCCGCCTGGGTGCCACCGATTACGTACTGAAGAAGAACCTGCCACTGCTGCCCAAGGCGGTGCGCCGCGCCCTGACCGAGGTGCAGGAACGCCAGCGCCGGCGCCGTGCCGAGGAAGCCCTGGCCGACGTCGAGGCACGGGCGCGCTTTGCCATCGACGCGGCCGGCATGGGCACCTGGGACATGCGCCCGCAAGAGGGCCTGTTGTTGTGGGACGACCGTTGCAAGAGCCTGTTCGGCTTGCCCACCAGCACCGAAATGACCCTGGACGTGTTCTATGCCGGCATCTACCCCGACGACCTGCCGCTGGTGCGGGAAGCGGTAGACCGCGCCATGCGCCCGGAAAGCGGCGGCCAGTACCGGGTGGAATTTCGCATCGCCCAGCCCAATGGCCGGGAGCCGCGCTGGTTGCTCAGCAGCGGCCAGAGCCAGTTCGTCGGCGACCAGTGCGTGCGCTTCTCCGGCGTGCTGCAGGACATCCATACCCAGCGCCTGGCCACCCAGGCACTGCGCCAGCTCAACGAGATGCTCGGGGAACGGGTCGAGCGTCGTACCCGTGAGCGCGACCGCGCCTGGGAACTGTCGCAGGACTTGCTGGCAGTGCTCAACAAGGACCTCACCCCGGTCGCGCTGAACCCCGCCTGGGAGGCCAGCCTGGGCTTTTCCCGCGAGCGCCTGAGCCAGTCCTCGCTGCTGCACCTGCTGCCCGAGCCCGACCAGGAGCTGCTGCTTACCGAACTGGCCGCCCTCGCCCATGGCCGCACCAGCGCCCGCTTCGTCGGGCGCGTCTTGCATGCCAGCGGCCAGCAGCGCTGGTTGTCATGGGTGGTGGTGCCGGAAGACACCTTGCTGTATGTGGTGGCACGCGATATCACCAGCGAACGCGAGGCCGCCATGGGCCTGGCCGAAGCCAACGCGCGCCTGCGCGAGCAGATCGACGAACGCGAACGCATCGAGGCAGCGCTGCAACAGATGCAGCGCCTGGAGGCGGTCGGCCAGTTGACGGCTGGCGTGGCCCACGACTTCAACAACCTGCTGACAGTGATCCTTACCGGTGCCAGCTTTCTGGAACGCGACCTGGCCAAGGGCGACCTGGACAAGGCCCGCTCGCGCCTCACGCACATCCGCGAAGCCGGCGAACGCGGCGCCAAGCTGACCTCGCAGTTGCTGGCTTTCTCGCGCCGTCAGCGCCTGGAGCCGGTGCCGCTGAACCTCAACCGCACCCTGGCCGGCCTGGAGGAGCTGCTGCGCCGCACCCTGGGCGGCAATGTCTCGGTACGCCTGGACCTGGAGCCGACCCTGTGGCAGGCACTGACCGACCCGACCCAGACCGAGATGATCATCCTCAACCTGGCGATCAATGCCCGCGACGCCATGCCTGACGGTGGCCAACTGACCCTGGCGACCCGGAACACCCGTGTTGAAGCCCGCCCGCAACGCCCCGAAGACCCGGACCCGGGCGAGTACGTGGTGCTGAGCATCCGCGACACTGGCTGCGGCATGAGCGAAGAGGTGCTGGCCAAGGTGTTCGAGCCGTTCTTCACTACCAAGGACATCGGCAAGGGCTCAGGCCTGGGCCTGGCCCAGGTGTTCGGCTTCGCCAAGCAGTCCGGGGGTGGCGTACACATCGACACCGTGCCGGGGCGCGGCACGCAGGTGGCGGTGTACCTGCCGGCGGTCAAGGATCAGGCGGTGAGTGAACCATTACCGCCGCTGCTCAGCCACTCGATCAGCGCAAGCGGCGGCAACCGGACGATACTGCTGGTGGATGACGACCACCTGGTGCGCGACATGCTTGGCGATGTGTTACGCCAGTATGGCTACCAGGTGCGCCAGGCACACAGCGGCGAACAGGCCCTGGCCTTGCTGGATGAGCGGATCGACTTGCTGCTGAGCGATTTCGCCATGCCCGAGTTCAACGGCGCACAACTGGCCTTGGCCGCACGCGAACGGTATCCGCACCTGCCAGTGGTGTTGCTTACCGGTTACGCGGAATTGCAGGGGCTGGAGCTGCCGGGCAGCCTGGTGGTGCAGAAGCCGGTCCAGGCCGATGAACTGGCCCGGGTGCTGAACGAGATCCTGACGACCAGGACCGCGTAGGCGCGGCCTTGTGTCGCGCCTACAAGGAAATGCAAAAGGCAGATACGGCAAAGCCCAGTGCTTACTGTCCAAGCACCGGACCAAGATACGTTTGAAGCTAGAAAATGGCAGGGGCGGCTGGATTCGAACCAACGCATGGCAGGATCAAAACCTGCTGCCTTACCGCTTGGCGACGCCCCTGTATCGGATGCAGCATCTGCTGCTCTGACAATTCCAACTGAGTGACAACCGGGTTGTTGTCTTGGAATGCGCGGCACTTTAACAACAAACTTTCGGCCTGTGAACCCCCTGATGAAAAAAAATTGCCAGAAAACAGCGAGTTAGTCGTTTTCGCGTTTATCCAGCGACCATCCGTCGCTTTCCGCCCGCCTCGCTTCAACACAATCGCATTCCTCCCTTCCAATCAGATGAGGCAACTGCATTGACCATGGAGGACTCCCATGCCTGTTTCTCACGATCTCTACCAGGACCTGCACTACCCACGTGAAATCGTCCAGCAACGCCGCCAACAGGACAAGACGCTGGACCGGCTGCTCGACGAGTACGTGGACATCGACAACCAGGTGCTTGCCGCCGAGTCGATCTCGGCCGGTAACTTCGAGGACGAAGACCTGCGTCACCTCAAGGAACGCCGGCTGGCCGTGAAATACATGATCGAGCGCCAACTGGAGCGCAAGCTCTGAGCTAACCTGCCAAGGCGGCCAACGTCAGGGGGTCTGGCTTGCCGTCATAGAACTGCACCAGCGCCCGCTGGAACAACGGGTTGTCGGGCGCCGCCCGGGCGAACAGGGTCAGGCACGAACGCAGCTTGAGGTCATCGGGGCTGCCGAGTACGGCCCTGGCACTCTTGTCGCGGTGTTGTAGCAGCGCACTCAGGCAAGCTTGCAGGCGCGGCCCCAGCAGCGGGTGAGCAAGGTAGGCCCGGGCTTCGTCGATCCCGGCCAGGGCATAACGCTCGGCAATGGCGCTGCGGCCCAGGCCATCGAGCTGCGGAAACACATACCACATCCAGTGGCTGCGCTTGTGCCCGGCCTGCAGCTCCTGCATCACCTGGTCGTACACCCGGTTCTGCGCCTCGACGAAGCGCTCCAGATCATGGTCGGCTTGCATGCTCGTCCCTCCTCGGTATCGGTCATGTCCTTCACTGTACGCCTGCAGGGCCAACCTATCTCGCCAGGCGATCATTGCCGCGCACTTTCTGTATTAGTCAAATTGGCCGCCCTCGGGCAAGCTGCACGCTACCCCGCCATCGCCCGAGGAGCATTGCTTTGCCTGCCTGGATCCCTACCCCGCTACGCCAGCTCGGTCAGCGCCTGCGTGGCAGCGCCCGGTCGAGCGAACTGCTCGGCTGGTTCGAAGAAAAGGCACGCAGCCGCGGTTATCAGCTCAGCGACGGCCAACGCCGGGTGATCCAATGCATGGCCCGGCAACTGGCTCAGCTCGAACACGGCCAAGCGCGCAGCCTGTACCTGTACGGGCCGGTGGGGCGCGGCAAGAGCTGGCTGCTCGATGGTTTTTTCCAGGCCGTGCCGATAACGGCCAAGCAGCGCCTGCATTTTCATGACTTCTTTGCCCGCCTGCACCAGGGCATGCACCGCCACCGCGCGCAGGAGGATGCACTGGGCGCGACCCTCGACGAACTGTTGGGCGGCTGCCGGGTGCTGTGCTTCGACGAATTCCACGTCCACGACATTGGCGATGCCATGTTGCTGACTCGCCTGTTCAACGCCCTGTTCAGCCGCGGGGTGTGGTTGCTGGTAACGTCCAATTATGCGCCCGAAGGGCTACTGCCCAACCCGTTGTACCATGAGCGCTTCCTGCCGGTGATCCGCCTGATCAACAGCTCGATGGAAGTCCTTGAGGTGGGTGGCGACACCGATTTCCGCAGCCTGCCGGCCAACCGCGAGCATCAGCGCTTCACCCGAGGTTGTTATGCCTGGCCCGGTACGGCAGCACAACGCCAGGCGCTCAGGGTTCCGCACCAGCAACCGGTAATGCTGGAGGTGAACAAGCGCCCGTTGCGCGCGCTGGCCAGCGATGGCCGACGGGTGCTGTTTGCCTTTGCAGACCTGTGCGAGAACGCCACGGCGGTCATCGACTACCTGGTGCTGGCCGAGCGATACGATGAGTGGATCATCGACGGGCTTGACGATCTGGCGGAATGCTCGCTGGCGGCGCAGCAGCGTTTGGTCAATCTGGTGGATGTGCTGTATGACCAGGACCGGCAGGTGGTAGTGCTGGGTAAACGGCCGTTGGCAGAATGCCTGAACGGGCCGCTTGCCGACTTGATGCGCACGCGCAGCCGATTGGGGCAGTTGCATCAGGTCGGGCCCCAGGATCGGGTTGCCTGACAGGCCTCTTCGCGGCTGCACCTGCGAAGAGGCCCGCAAGGTCACAGGCTCAGCCGGCCCTGGGCAGGTCCGCCAGCACCGCCTCGATTTCTCCCAGCACTGCCGGGTCATCCAGGGTCGAAGGCGGCACGTAGTCCTGCCCGTCGGCAATCTTCCGTAGCACGGCCCGCAGGATCTTCCCCGAGCGGGTCTTGGGCAGCCGCTTCACCAGCCGCACCCGGTTGAAGCAGGCCAGCGCACCGATCTCTTCGCGCACGCTGCCTGCCAGTTCCACCAGCAACTGCGCCTCGGCAATGCCCTCACCGTCCTTGAGCACCACCAGGGCCAATGGCACCTGCCCCTTGATCTCGTCGTGCACGCCAATCACCGCGCACTCGGCCACCGCCGGATGACGCGCCACCAGGTCCTCCATCTCGCCGGTGGACAGCCGGTGCCCGGACACGTTGATCACGTCATCCGTGCGCCCCATGATGTAGACGAAACCTTCGTCGTCCAGGTACCCGCCATCGCCGGTGTGGTAGTACCCCGGGTAGGTGCGCAGGTAAGCCTGCAGGTAACGCTCGTGATCGCCCCACAGCGTCTGGCTGCACCCGGGTGGCAGCGGCAGGGCAATGACGATCGAGCCCTGGTGGTTCGGCCCCAGCAGATGGCCGTCGTCATCCAGCACCTGCACGTGGTAGCCCGGCACCGCGCGGTTGCTTGACCCCGGCTTCGCCGCGCTGCCCTCCAGCCCGACGCAGGGTGCGGTGACCGGCCAGCCGGTCTCGGTCTGCCACCAATGGTCGTGCACCGGCTTGCCAGTGACCCGCTCCAGCCATTCGTGGGTGCTGGAATCGAGTTTCTCACCTGCCAGGAACAACTGACGCAACGAGCTCAGGTCATGCTTGCGGATCAGCTCACCGTCCGGGTCCTCCTTGCGGATGGCGCGCATGGCGGTGGGCGCACAGAACAGCGCATTGACCTGGTATTGCTCCACCACTCGCCAGTAGGCCGAAGCGTCCGGGGTACGGATCGGCTTGCCTTCGTAGAACACCGTGGTGCAACCACTCATCAGCGGCCCGTAGACGATCAGCGAATGGCCGACCACCCAGCCGACATCGGAAATTCCCCACCACACGTCGCCCGCCTGCATGCCGTAGATGTGGCGCATGGCGTAGCACAGCGCCACGGCGTTGCCGCCGTTTTCCCGTACGATGCCTTTGGGTTTGCCGGTGGTACCCGAGGTGTACATGATGTACAGCGGGTCGCCCGCATCCAGCTCGACCGGCGGCACCGGGTCGGCGCTCGCCAAGGCCACCTGCCAGTCCAGGTCACGACCCGCTTGCAGTTCGGCGTGGGCTTGCGGCCGTTGCAGCACCAGCACGTTGCGCGGCTGGTGCCGGGCCAGTTGCAGGGCGCGGTCGACCAACGGCTTGTAGGCGATCACCCGGTCGAACTCCAACCCGCAGGATGCCGTCAGCAGCAACGTTGGCCGGGCATCGTCGATGCGCAAGGCCAGTTCATTGGCAGCAAAGCCACCGAACACCACCGAGTGCACCGCACCAATCCGCGCACAGGCCAGCATGGCCATGGCCGCCTGCGGCACCATGGGCATGTAGATGATCACCCCGTCGCCCTTGTTCACCCCCAGCTGGCGCAGCAGACCGGCCAGGCGTGCTACCTCGTCACGCAACTGATGGTAGGTATAGGCCTGCTGCACGCCGGTCACCGGCGAATCGTAGATCAGCGCCAGCTGTTCGCCCCGGCCCTGCTCGATCTGGTGATCGAGGGCCAGGTAGCAGCTGTTCAGGCGGCCATCGGCGAACCAGCGGTGGGTACCGTCGGCGTTGTCCTGCAAGGTCAGGGCAGGCTTGCGGTGCCAGGCCAGGTGCGCGGCCTGTTCCGCCCAGAATGCGGCAGGGTCGGTAATGGAGTGGGCGTAGCTGTGCTGGTAGCTCATATCGAGGGAAACCCGGTATTTGTTGTTATTGAAGGGCGAAACCTGAGTATGGACCGCTACACCGCTACCGCCACGGGACTAAAGTCACAACCGACCTGCAAATTTGCAGACAACGCAAAAGCGCCCCATGACGGTGCAAAGCCTCTAGAATAGGCCACCCTTCAACCCGCGAGCAGCTCATGGATATCGACCAGGCCCGAACCTTTCTGGAAATCGTGCGTTGCGGCAGCCTGGTTGCCGCCGCCGAGCGCCTGTTCGTGTCGCAGACGGCGATTACCGCGCGGGTGCAGCGCCTGGAGCAGCAACTGGGTTGCCAACTGTTCGTGCGCAGCCGCAGCGGCGCCAGCCTGACCAGTGACGGCGAGGCGTTCGTCAGTTATGCCAACCAGCTGGTACAGACCTGGGAAGCCGCGCGCCGCGACCTGCCCCTGCCGCAAGGTTGCCAGCAAGTGCTGCATGTCGGCGGCGAGGTCAGCCTGGGCAACCCGATGCTGCTCGACTGGGTCAGTGCCCTGCACCGCGAGCTACCCACCCATGCCATCCGTAGCGAGGTCAGCGATGGTGACGCGCTGCTGCGCAAGGTCGAGATGGGCCTGCTGGATGCCGCGCTGGTCTACCAGCCGAGCTACGGCCCGGGCCTGCAGGTGGAGCAGTTGATGGAAGAAAAGCTGATTCGCGTGCGCCGGGTCGACCGGCCAGAGCCGTACATCTACATCGACTGGGGCGAGGCCTTCCGCCGCCAGCACGATGCCGCCCTGCCCGACTGCGCGCGCCCGGCGCTGAGTTTCAACCTGGGCCCGCTGGCCTTGCAGTTCATTCTCGACCAGGGCGGCAGCGGTTACTTCCGCACGCGGGTGGTGCAAGCCTACCTGGACAGCGGAGTGTTCGAGCGGGTACCGCAGGCGCCGGAATTCACCTACCCAACCTTTCTGGTGTACCCGCGCAAACGCGACAGCGACGACCTGCAACAGGCCTTTGCCATCCTTCGTCGGCTGATAGCCGCCGGCAGCAGCGACTGGTCACAACGCTGGGACCCGCTGGCCTGAATCCTCGGTTCGGCTGAGCAACTGGCGCTTGAGGCCGGCGATCAGGTCGGTCTGGGTGATCACTCCTACCAACTGCTCGCCATCGACCACCGGCAGGCAATGCAGGCCCTGCTCGCACAACAACGGCAGCAATCGCTCCAGCGGGTGCTGACTGCTGACGCTGACGACCCGGCGGCTCATTATCTGTTCCATGTGCACGGCCTTGCGGCCGAACAAGCCGCGCCAACTGAAACGGCCACGCAGCATGGCCGGGCCGACCAGGTCGCTGAGGCTGACGATACCCACCAGCTTGCCGTGCTGAAGCACCGGCAGGGTTTTCAGGTGATGGCTGGCCAGCATCCGCCAGGCCTGCTCCAGGGTGGTGTCGGGCGAGGCGAACTGAACATCGCGGGACATGACCGAGGCTGCGGTGATACCGCCGAGGCTGCGTTGCAGGGCGTGCTGTTCGGTGGCCAGGATGATGCGTTCCAGTTCGTCACGGGTGACATCGACGAACTCGCCCAGTTCATCCAGCGCCTGGTCCAGGTCTTCCCCACGGATGCCGACCCGCTCGCTGGGCAGCGGGTCATGGGTATGGTGCAGGTCCTTGCGTGGTGCAGCGCCTTTCGGGTAGCGCACGCCCGTCAGGCGGTTGTAGATGACTGCCACCGCCACCAGGATGAGCGCATTGAGCACTACCGGCTCCAACAGCCGGTCGCCCATGGCGCTCAGCCCCGAGTCGGCCAGCACCGCGCTCACCGCCACGCCGCCACCTGGTGGGTGCAGGCAGCGCAGCAGGCACATCACCAGGAGCGAGATACCCAAGGCAGCGGCGGCCACCCACAACTCAGTGCCGAAGCCCTGGCGCATGGCCAGGCCGACCACGCCGGCCACGGCGTAGCTGCCCAGCACCGGCCAGGGCTGGGCCAACGGGCCGGAATGCACGGCGAACACCAGCACCGCCGATGCCGCCAGCGGGCCGAGCAGGTGCAAGGCGATGCCGGGGCCAAAGGCCATGCTGGTCAGCCAGCCAGCGAGGAACAGGCCGAGCAATGCACCGATAGCGGCACGCAACCATTCTCTGGGGGGGATGTTCAGCGGTGCAGGCAACAGCCGCTGCAGACGACTTTCGGAACGCGAGGCAGACATTTAGATAATCAGGATCTTTGGTTTTTCTGGTAGGAAAGAAAGCCCGGTACTGACGGCCGGTTTCGTGCGGGAGATTTTGCCGGGTAGGTTGAGGTTGGGCTAATTCAAAAAAATGCGGCTGTACTACAATTTTTTTGCATTGGTGATATCACTGCCCATCGACTCGAATTGTCGGCGCGGATTTTATCGGCGATGCAGGCGACACGGCGGATGGCACCGGCTTTGCGGGTGATCGCGACTGAAGCCGCTCCTGCACGTTTCGCGTCGATCCGGAGCGAGCGCTTTACCTGTGGGCCGGCAAGCGGCGCCGGCATTATCGAGCCTTGCGCGGCAGGTCGATGCTGACCCGCAGCCCACCCAGCGGGCTCTCCAGCAGCGCCAGGCGCCCGCCCCAGGCTTCGATGATATCGCGTACGATGCCCAACCCCAGGCCATGCCCGTCAACCTGCTCGTCCAGCCGCGAACCGCGTTCCAGCACTTGCTGCCGCTGCGCCTCGGGGATGCCCGGGCCATCGTCATCGACCCACAGCCGATAGCCCTCGGCATCCACTGCAATGCCCAGACGCACCTCGCTGTCGGCCCACTTGCAGGCATTGTCGAGCAGGTTGCCGAGCAATTCGAGGACATCCTCGCGGTCCCATGGCAGCAAAAGCCCGGGCGGCACGTCGCTGGCCAGCAACAAGCCCTCTCCATGAATCATGCCCAGCGTCCCCAGCAGCCCCGGCAATTCGGCATCACAATCGAACTGCGCACCTGGCAGCGCATCACCCGCCAGCCGCGCCCGGTTCAGCTCGCGCGCCAAGCGTTGCTGGATCTGCTCCAGTTGCTCGCGCATCTGTGCACGGACCTCAGGCAAGTCGTTCAGGCGCTCGCTGGAAGCCAGGCTCAGCAGCACCGCCAGCGGTGTCTTCAGCGCATGGCCAAGGTTGCCCAGGGCATTGCGCGAACGGCGCAGGCTGTCTTCGGTATGCGTCAACAAATGGTTGATCTGCCCCACCAGCGGCGCCAGTTCGCTGGGCACCTGGGCGTCCAGCTGTGAGCGCTGGCCCTGCTGCAACTGGGCAATCTGCTGGCGCGCGCGCTCCAGCGGCCGCAGCGAGCGGGTCACGGTGACGCGCTGCAACACCAGCACCAGGATCAGTGCGACCAGGCCCATGCCCAGGCCGATCTGCTGCATGCGCCGGAACCCTTCGCGGACTGGCGAATAGTCCTGCGCCACGCTGATCGAGATGTCCTGGCCCAGGCGCCGGTAGTCGGCGCGCAAGGCCAGCAATTGCTGGCCTTCGGGCCCAAGCGCGTGGCTGTCGGAAAGCCCCGGCGCAGCAGGCCTGGGCATGTCCAGGTCCCACAGCGAGCGAGAACGCCAGGTGCCTTTGTCGAAATCGATGCGGAAGTAATAGCCGGAAAACGGCCGCTGGTAAGCCGCCGAGATACGCCGCTCATCCAGCTGCAGGCCCGAAGGCCCGCGCACCAGCGCTACCAGCAGGTTTTCGCTTTCCTTGCGCAGGCCGTTTTCCAGGTAGCGCTGCAGGCCGGCCTCGAATAGCCACAAGGTCAGTTGCGCCAGCACCAGGCCGACCACCACCAGTACCGCCACCAGGCCCAGGCTCAGACGCGCCTGGATCGACTTCACGCCGCGCTCCCGGCATAGATGTAACCTTGCCCGCGGCGGGTCTCGATGACACTGCGGCCCAGCTTGCGCCGCAGATGGTTGACGTGCACTTCCAGCACGTTGGAATCGCGCTCGGTCTCACCGTCGTAAAGGTGTTCGGCCAGATGGCCCTTGGACAGGATCTGCTGCGGATGCAGCATGAAGTAGCGCAACAGGCGGAACTCGGCGGCGGTCAGCTGGATATCCACACCATCTCGGATTACGCACTGGCGGCTTTCATCCAGGTGCAGGCCGGCCGCTTCCAGCGTCGGCTGGTTGGCCAGCCCACGGGCTCGACGCAGCAATGCCTGAATGCGCAGTTGCAGCTCTTCGGGGTGGAAGGGCTTGCTCAGGTAATCATCAGCCCCGGCCTTCAACCCTTCGATACGCTCGGCCCACGAGCCGCGCGCGGTGAGGATCAGCACCGGCGTGGCCAGGCCGGCGGCGCGCCATTGGGCCAACACCTCGAGGCCCGGCAAGCCTGGCAAGCCAAGGTCGAGGATGATCAGGTCGTAAGGTTCGCTCTGGCCCTGGTACACGGCGTCACGGCCATCGGCCAGCCAATCGACAGCATAGCCCTGGCGTTGCAGGCCGCCGGTCAGTTCATCGGCGAGCGGGACATTATCTTCGACTAGCAACAGGCGCATTCAGTCGTCTTCCTCGTCCTTGAGCAGGGTACCGGTGCTGGCATCGAGCTTGATCTCGCGCACCACACCTTCGGTCGTCAGCAACTCGACCTCGTATTCATAGCGATCATCATCTTCTTCCAGCTCGGCCTCCAGCAGGCGCGCCCCGGGGTGACGGCCCAGGGCGGCTTCCAGCAGGTGCTCGAGCGGCAGGATGATGCCTTTCTGGCGCAACTCCAGGGCTTCGTCCTGGTCAAGGTCGCGGGCCATGGCCAGCGAGCATGCGGCCAGCAGCGTCAGCGCAAGGTAGCGTGCCGACCGCGGTAGGTGGATCATCAGTTGTCCCGCTCGTCCTTCAGAACTTCTCCGGTCTTGGCATCCAGGTCGACGTCCCACTCGACATTCTGCGTATCACGCAGCTCGACCTTGTAGATGTAGCGGCCGTATTCGTCTTCCAGCTCCGAGTCGGTAACGGTGGCGCCGGGGTGCTTGGCCACGGCGGCGGCCTTGAGTTCATCCAGCGACTTGACGGTCTTGGCATTGACCAGTTTGACCACTTCGTCGGGCTGCACGTCCTTGGCAAAGGCGGCGTTGGCGCCCACGGCAAGGGCGGCGGCGGTGAACAGGGCAGTCAAGGTTTTCATCGTTCTTCTCTCCTGAGAACTGTACAAGTTGTCTACGGGGTTAAGATTAACCACCGGTCCTTAATTCAACCTGAAAACAACTGGCGGCATGATAGCGCAGGTCAAGGTGGCAACGGGCTTGTCCGCGCCCAGATCCCAGCTCAATCCCTATAATGCCCGCTTACCGCCGAAGAGACCTGCCATGAGCGCCATCCACGTCAAATACCCAGCCCTCACCTTCAAGGCCGGCCAGCGTGCCCTGCGGCAGATCCGCGAACGCGGCCTGCAGGCGCTCGACGTGGGCGTGCTGCCGGGTGCGGCGGGCGGGCCGAAGCCGTTGGGAATCCAGGGCCTGGACCTGGCACTGTTCGGTGAATGGCTGCCATCGGCGCCACGCCAGCGTGCCCTCATTGGTGCCTCGATCGGCGCCTGGCGCTTTGCCAGTGCCTGCCTCGACGACCCGGTCGCAGGTATCCGACGCCTGGGCGAACTGTACACCGAGCAGGATTTTGCCAAGGGCGTCACACCCACCGAGATCAGCCGCAGTTGCCAGCGCATGCTCGATGACCTGCTGCAAGGTCGCGACGGTGAGTTGCTGGCCAACCCGAACTATCGCCTGAACATCCTGGTGGTGAAGAGCCATGGCCACCTCGCCCATGACCACCGCGGCCGCCTGGGCCTTGGCCTGGGCTCGGTGGTGGCCAGCAACCTGCTTGGCCGGGCGCGGCTGGCCCGCCACTTCGAGCGCATCATCCTGCACGACGGCCGCGCTACCCCGCCGCTCGAGGCACTCACCGATTTCCCCTCGCGTTGCCTGCCCCTGGAACTGGCCAACCTGCGCCAGGCCCTGCTCGCCTCAGGCTCGATTCCGCTGGTCATGCAAGGGGTCCGCGACATTCCTGGTGCGGGCGCGGGCACCTATCGCGACGGCGGCCTGCTCGATTACCACCTCGACCTGCCCTACCGCGGCGACGACCTGGTGCTGTACCCGCACTTTGCCGACAAGGTGGTACCCGGCTGGTTCGACAAGGCCCTGCCGTGGCGCAAGGGCGACGCCACGCGCCTGCAGAACGTGCTGCTGATGACACCGTCGCCGCAATACCTGGCCGCCCTGCCCTATGGCAAGCTGCCCGACCGTAACGACTTCAAGCGTTTCATGGGCGACGCTCCAAGCCGCAAGCGTTACTGGTACAAAGCCATTGCCGAAAGCCAGCGCCTGGGCGACGAGCTGCTGGAGCTGATCGCCACCGGGCGGTTGCACGAACGCCTGCAAGCCTTGTAGCGGCCATGCTGGTAGACTGCGCGCATTGTTGATTCATAAAGAGTTACGACAGCGTGGAAATCTTCAAGGAATTCACATTCGAATCGGCCCATCGCCTGCCCAATGTCCCGGCCGGGCACAAATGCGGCCGCCTGCACGGCCACTCGTTCAAGGTCGGCCTGCACCTCACCGGCCCGCTCGACCCGCATACCGGCTGGATCCGTGATTTTGCCGAGGTGAAGGCGATCTTCAAGCCGATCTACGAGCAGCTGGACCACAACTACCTCAACGACATTCCGGGGCTCGAGAACCCGACCAGCGAAGTCATTGCGAAATGGATCTGGGACCAGGTCAAACCGCTGATGCCGGAGCTTTCCAAGGTGCGCATTCACGAAACCTGCACCAGCGGCTGCGAGTACACCGGCGACTGATGCAGCAAGGGCTGGCTCCGGCGCTGACGCTACGCCCGCAAACGGGCTGAATGGATGGCGGCCTGGCGCTGGCCGGGCCGACCGCTGGAAACCGCTATTCCAGCGCGCTGTTCAGGAACGCCGGCGCGATGTAGCGCTGGTAATGCGCTTCCGACAACAGGAAGAACTCGCGGTCGATGGCGTCGCGCAACTGCGGCAGCTCCCAGTCGCGGAATTCCGGCAGCAGTACCATGCCGTAGGCTTCCAGGTCACGGATCATCCGTGCGCCGCGGGCGATCAGCTGGTACGCCCAGCAATATTCCGATTGCTGTTCGACAAAGCGGATGGAGCGCTGCTCCAGCTGCTGGCGCAGCAGCCCTTTGTCGAACACTTCCAGCTTGGCCATCATCACCTGCACCAGCAGCTGCTCCAGGCGCAGCCACACGGCGCGCTTTTGCGCATCGTCGTAGCCATTCCAGTGGATCACTTCGTGGTGAAACCGCTTGCAGCCACGGCACACCGTGTCTCCATAGACCGTGGAGCAGAGGCCGACGCAAGGGGTCTTGATGGACTTGTTGGACATGAAAAACAACAGCTTGGCGGTGGAACACGAGCCCATGTTAGCCCTTTGTCTAACCAGGGTCACTCGTTAAAGTCATCTTCGCCGCCTTACCTTCGGGCTTTTTTTGCCGTAGAATCATCCGGCCTTTTCAAAGGCAACAATGTCCGTTGGAAGCTGTTTTCAAAGCGTCACGAGCACAGTTCATCCGGTAGAACGGCGTTGGCCCGGGCCATGCATCCCTCGCATGCCCGTGCCAGCCCTCATCAGCTTTCCGTTCTGCAGGCGTAAAACTTTGAAAGCAGCTTCTGTAAGGATTCCTTGCGACTCTGGCTGGGCGGCTCACAAAGCCGTGGCAGCGCATGGGTGCATTGAATGCTGGATGAGCGTCCCGGACCCCCTTTAGGGACCACTGATGAGGGAAATAACTGTGCTTGAAGCCTACCGCAAACACATCGAAGAGCGTGCCGCCCTGGGCATCGTGCCCCAGCCGCTGAACGCCGAACAAACTGCAGGCCTGGTCGAGCTGCTGAAAAACCCGCCGGCCGGCGAAGAAGCCTTCCTCGTAGACCTGATCACCCACCGCGTACCACCAGGGGTCGACGAAGCCGCCTACGTCAAGGCCGCTTTCCTGTCCGCTATCGCCAAGGGCGAAGCCAAGTCGCCTTTGATCGACCGCAAGCACGCCACCGAACTGCTGGGCACCATGCAGGGCGGCTACAACATCGAAACGCTGGTTGCGCTGCTGGATGACGCCGAACTGGGCGCCGTCGCGGCCGAACAGCTCAAGCACACCCTGCTGATGTTCGATGCCTTCCACGACGTGGCCGAAAAAGCCAAGGCTGGCAACGTCCATGCCAAGGCCGTGCTGGAATCCTGGGCTGCCGGCGAGTGGTTCACCTCGCGCCCGGCGATCGCCGACAAATACACCCTGACCGTGTTCAAGGTGCCTGGCGAAACCAACACCGACGACCTGTCGCCTGCCCCGGACGCCTGGTCGCGCCCTGACATCCCGCTGCACGCCCTGGCCATGCTGAAAATGGCCCGCGACGGCATCGAGCCGCAGCAGCCTGGTTCGGTCGGCCCGCTGGCCCAGATCGAAGCGGTCAAGGCCAAGGGCTTCCCGGTTGCCTACGTCGGTGACGTGGTCGGTACCGGCTCATCGCGTAAATCGGCTACCAACTCGGTACTGTGGTTCTTCGGCGACGACATCCCGTACGTACCGAACAAGCGCGCCGGTGGTTTCTGCTTCGGCACCAAGATCGCCCCGATCTTCTACAACACCATGGAAGACGCTGGCGCCCTGCCGATCGAATTCGACTGCACCAACCTGGCCATGGGCGACGTCATCGACGTTTACCCG
The DNA here is from genome assembly GCF_916618955.1 of Pseudomonas sp. Marseille-Q3773. Taxonomy (NCBI): domain Bacteria; kingdom Pseudomonadati; phylum Pseudomonadota; class Gammaproteobacteria; order Pseudomonadales; family Pseudomonadaceae; genus Pseudomonas; species Pseudomonas sp. Marseille-Q3773. Next base: position 850,160 of record NZ_OU745390.1, on the reverse strand, counting down.
TTCAAGGGCGAAGTGCGCCGTCACGGCAGCGACGAACTGGTCACCACCTTCCAGCTGAAAACCGAAGTGCTGCTGGATGAAGTCCGCGCTGGCGGCCGTATCCCGCTGATCGTCGGTCGCGGCCTGACCGAGAAGGCCCGCGCCGAACTGGGCCTGGGTGCTTCCGACCTGTTCAAGAAGCCGGAGCAGCCTGCTGATTCGGGCAAAGGCTTCACCCTGGCGCAGAAGATGGTCGGCCGTGCCTGCGGCCTGCCGGAAGGCAAGGGCGTGCGCCCAGGTACCTACTGCGAGCCGAAGATGACCACCGTCGGTTCCCAGGACACCACTGGCCCGATGACCCGCGACGAGCTGAAAGACCTGGCGTGCCTGGGCTTCTCCGCTGACCTGGTAATGCAGTCGTTCTGCCACACCGCGGCTTATCCGAAGCCGATCGACGTGACCACCCACCACACCCTGCCAGACTTCATCCGCACCCGTGGCGGCGTGTCGCTGCGCCCGGGCGACGGCATCATCCACAGCTGGCTGAACCGCATGCTGATGCCCGACACCGTGGGTACCGGTGGCGACTCGCACACCCGCTTCCCGATCGGCATTTCGTTCCCGGCCGGTTCCGGCCTGGTAGCCTTCGCTGCTGCCACCGGCGTCATGCCGCTGGACATGCCGGAATCGGTACTGGTGCGCTTCAAGGGCAAACTGCAGCCAGGCATCACCCTGCGTGACCTGGTCCATGCCATCCCTTACTACGCCATCCAGAAGGGCCTGCTGACCGTCGAGAAGAAAGGCAAGAAGAACATCTTCTCCGGCCGCATTCTCGAGATCGAAGGCCTGAACGACCTGACCGTCGAGCAAGCCTTCGAGCTGTCCGACGCCTCGGCTGAGCGTTCCGCTGCCGGTTGCACCATCAAGCTGCCGGAAAAGGCCATCGCCGAGTACCTGCAGTCGAACATCACCCTGCTGCGCTGGATGATCGGCGAAGGCTACGGCGACGCCCGCACCCTGGAGCGCCGCGCCCAGGCCATGGAAGCCTGGCTGGCCAAGCCTGAGCTGCTGTCGGCCGACGCCGATGCCGAATACGCTGAAATCATCGAAATCGACCTGGCCGACGTCAAGGAGCCTGTGCTCTGCGCGCCGAACGACCCGGACGATGCACGCCTGCTGTCCTCGGTACAGGGCGAGAAGATCGACGAAGTGTTCATCGGTTCGTGCATGACCAACATCGGTCACTTCCGCGCCGCCGGCAAGCTGCTGGACAAAGTCAAGGGCGGTATCCCTACCCGTCTGTGGCTGGCTCCGCCAACCAAGATGGACGCCCACCAGCTGACCGAAGAAGGCTACTACGGCATCTACGGCAAGGCCGGTGCGCGCATGGAAATGCCAGGCTGCTCGCTGTGCATGGGTAACCAGGCGCGTGTGCAGACCGGCTCGACCGTGGTGTCCACTTCGACCCGTAACTTCCCGAACCGTCTGGGCGACGCCACCAACGTGTACCTGGCATCGGCCGAACTGGCTGCTGTCGCTTCGATCATCGGCAAGCTGCCGACCGTCGAAGAGTACATGCAGTACGCGAAAGACATCGACAGCATGGCTGCCGACGTCTACCGCTACCTGAGCTTCGACCAGATCGCCGAGTTCCGCGAAGCGGCAGCCAACGCCAAGATCCCTGTGGTCCAGGCGTAAGCTGAACGGCAAGTTGTAAGCTGCAAGCTAGAAGAAGCCCCGGCAGAGATGCCGGGGCTTTTTTTGTGGCGCGGTGCTGGCCTTGCCGGCCTCTCAGATTACAAACAGGTCCACGAACCGGTGCACTGCCATCCCCTCCAGCGCCTGCTGGTTCTTGCATACCGCCAGAATTTCCTCACAGCGCTGCCGGGCGAACCGCGTCGCCAGGTTGGCCCTGAATTTCGCCTCCAGCAACGGTATGCCCTCCGCCCGCCGGCGCCGATGGCCGATCGGGTACTCCACCACCACCTGCTCGGTACTGCTGCCATCCTTGAAGAACACCTGCAGCGCGTTGGCGATCGAGCGCTTGTCCGGCTCCAGGTATTCACGGCTGAAGCGAGGGTCTTCCACCACCTCCATTTTCTCGCGCAGGCGGTCGATGCTTGGATGGCTGGCGTGGAAGGCGTCTTCATATTGCTCGGCCACCAGATGCCCGAAAATCAGAGGTACCGCCACCATGTACTGCAAGCAGTGGTCGCGGTCGGCGGCGTTGGCCAGTGGGCCGCGCTTTGAAATGATGCGGATTGCCGACTCCTGGGTGGTGATGACAATGCGGTCAATCTCGTGCAGGCGATTGCGCACCCGCGGGTGCAGGCTGACTGCCGCCTCGCAGGCTGTCTGGGCATGGAACTCGGCGGGGAAACTGACCTTGAACAGTACGTTCTCCATCACATAGCTACCCAAGGCCTGCGGCACGCGCAGCGCCTGCTGCTCGGCGGGCTTGAGTGCCAGGTCCTTGTTGGTGTGGCTGAACAGGACGTCGTAGAAGCCCCATTGGGGCGCAGTGAGCACACTGGGCACGCCCATTTCGCCACGCAGGGCGATATCGGCCAGGCGCACACCACGGCTCGACGCATCCCCGGCAGCCCAGGATTTGCGCGAACCGGCGTTGGGCGCGTGACGGTAGGTGCGCAGGGCCTGGCCATCGACGAAGGCGTGGGACAAGGCACTGAGCAGCTGCTCACGGTTGGCGCCCATCAGCCTTGCGCAGACTGCGGTGGAGGCCACCTTGACCAATATCACGTGGTCGAGGCCAACGCGATTGAAGGCGTTTTCCAGCGCCAGCACACCCTGAATCTCATGGGCCATGACCATGGCTTCCAACACGTCACGCATCAGCAGTGGCGCTTCACCTGCGGCCACGCGCTTTTGCGACAGATGGTCGGCAACCGCCAGGATGCCACCCAGGTTATCCGAGGGGTGCGCCCACTCGGCGGCCAGCCAGGTGTCGTTATAGTCCAGCCAGCGCACCGTGCAGCCGATGTCCCAGGCCGCCTTGACCGGGTCGAGGCGGTAGCTGGTACCTGGGACACGGGCGCCGTTGGGCACCACGGTGCCCTCCACCAGCGGGCCGAGCAGTTTGCTGCACTCGGGGAAGCGCAAGGCCAGCAGGCCGCAGCCGAGGGTATCCATCAGGCAGTTGCGGGCGGTGTCCAGGGCTTCAGCTGATTCGACCCGGTAGCCGAGCGCGTAGTCGGCGAGGGTTTGCAGCACCTGGTCGTAATCCGGGCGGTCATTGAGGTCTACGTTGGCGCTCATATGCAGCTCCCTTCAAATAGTGCCGGGGCTGCCATGCAGCGGCCCCGCTTGAAGCCGAGCGCCAGTTGGTGCGTTAGAAGCTATCGCCAGGTACGCGAACCCAGCCCTCCATCAGCACCCGGGCACTGCGACTCATGATTGCCTTGGTCACTGTCCATTCACCCTTCACCTGGCGCGCCTCGGCCCCCACCCGCAGGGTGCCCGAGGGGTGCCCGAAACGCACGGCGCTGCGCTCGCCGCCGCCAGCGGCCAGGTTCACCAGCGTGCCAGGAATAGCCGCTGCAGTACCGATAGCCACCGCGGCCGTACCCATCATGGCGTGGTGCAGCTTGCCCATGGACAGGGCCCGTACCAGCAGATCGATATCACCCGCTTGCACCACCTTGCCACTGGACGCAGTGTAGGTGCTCGGCGGCGCGACGAACGCCACTTTGGGCGTGTGCTGACGCCCGGCAGCCTGGTCGACGTGCTCGATCAGCCCCATGCGCACGGCGCCATGCGCGCGGATCGTCTCGAAGCGCAGCAGTGCCTGCGAATCGCCGTTGATGGCATCCTGCAGTTCAGTGCCGGTGTAGCCAATGTCTGCCGCATTGACGAAGATGGTCGGTATGCCGGCATTGATCAGGGTCGCCTTGAAGGTACCCAGCCCGGGCACCACGAGGTCATCGACCAGGTTTCCGGTGGGGAACATCGCGCCACCCTCGCCGTCTTCGTCGGCCGCCGGGTCGAGGAACTCCAGTTGCACCTCGGCGGCAGGAAAGGTCACCCCGTCCAGCTCGAAGTCGCCGGTTTCCTGCACTTCACCTTCGCTGATCGGCACGTGGGCGATGATGGTCTTGCCGATATTGGCCTGCCAGATGCGAACGGTGGCGATGCCATTGCGCGGGATGCGTGAGGGGTCGACCAGGCCGCTGCTGATGGCGAACGAACCGACTGCGGCAGAGAGGTTGCCACAGTTACCGCTCCAGTCGACGAAGGCCTTGTCGATGCTGACCTGGCCGAACAGGTAGTCGACATCGTGATCGGGCCTGATGCTCTTCGACAGGATCACGGTCTTGCTGGTGCTCGAAGTGGCACCGCCCATGCCGTCGATCTGCTTGCCATAGGGGTCCGGGCTGCCGATCACCCGCAGCAGCAGGGCATCGCGAGCCGGCCCGGGGATTTGCGCCCGCTCGGGCAGGTCCTGCAGGCGGAAGAACACGCCTTTGCTGGTGCCGCCACGGAGGTAGGTGGCGGGGATTTTTACTTGCGGTACATGCGCCATGGATGTGCTGTCCTGTCTGAGATGCATAAGGCCTCTGGGGCCGCTTCGCGGCCCCCTGCAATCAAGCGGTAGCTTCGAGGAAATCCTGGGCAAAGCGCTGCAGCACCCCGCCCGCCTCGTAGATCGACACTTCCTCGGCGGTGTCCAGGCGGCAGGTCACCGGCACTTCCTGGCGCTCGCCGTTGGCCCGGGTCACCACCAGGGTCAGGGTCGCCCGTGGTGTACGCGCCCCCAGCACATCGTAGGTCTCGCTGCCGTCCAGGCCCAGGGTCTTGCGGTCGGTACCCGGCTTGAACTCCAGCGGCAGCACACCCATGCCCACCAGGTTGGTGCGGTGGATGCGTTCGAAGCCTTCGGCGACGATCGCCTCGACCCCGGCCAGGCGCACTCCCTTGGCCGCCCAGTCACGCGACGAGCCCTGGCCGTAGTCGGCGCCGGCGACGATGATCAGCGGCTGCTTGCGCTGCATGTAGGTCTCGATTGCCTCCCACATGCGGGTAACCTTGCCTTCCGGCTCGATCCGCGCCAGCGAACCCTGCTTCACGCTGCCATCTTCATTGCGCACCATTTCGTTGAACAGCTTGGGGTTGGCGAAAGTGGCACGCTGGGCTGTCAGGTGGTCGCCACGGTGGGTGGCGTAGGAGTTGAAGTCCTCTTCCGGCAGGCCCATCCTGGCCAGGTACTCACCGGCGGCGCTGTCGAGCATGATGGCGTTGGACGGCGACAGGTGGTCGGTGGTGATGTTGTCCGGCAGCACGGCCAGCGGGCGCATGCCGCGCAGGGTACGTTCGCCGGCCAGGGCCCCTTCCCAGTAGGGCGGGCGACGGATGTAGGTGCTCATCGGGCGCCAGTCGTACAACGGCGCCACCTTCGGCCCACGGTCTTCCTCGATGGCGAACATCGGGATATACACCTTGCGGAACTGCTCCGGCTTGACCGCGGCGCGTACCACGGCATCGATCTCTTCATCGCTTGGCCAGATGTCCTTGAGGCGGATTTCCTTGCCATCGACCACGCCCAGCACATCCTTCTCGATGTCGAAGCGGATGGTACCGGCGATGGCGTAGGCCACCACCAGCGGTGGCGAGGCAAGGAATGCCTGCTTGGCATAGGGATGGATCCGCCCGTCGAAGTTGCGGTTGCCCGACAGCACGGCAGTGGCGTACAGATCGCGGTCGATGATCTCTTGCTGGATTACCGGGTCCAGGGCACCGGACATGCCGTTGCAGGTGGTGCAGGCGAAGGCGACGATGCCAAAGCCGAGCTGCTCCAGCTCCTTTTCCAGCCCCGCTTCCTCAAGGTACAGCTGCACGGCCTTGGAACCCGGCGCCAGCGACGACTTGACCCATGGCTTGCGCGTCAGGCCCAGCTTGTTGGCGTTGCGTGCCAGCAAACCGGCGGCAATCACGTTGCGCGGATTGCTGGTGTTGGTGCAGCTGGTAATGGCCGCGATGATCACGGCGCCATCCGGCATCTGCCCAGGCACTTCTTGCCACTTGCCGGCGATACCCTTGGCCGCCAGGTCACTGGTGGCGACCCGGGCATGCGGGTTGGATGGGCCAGCCATGTTGCGCACCACGCTGGCCAGGTCGAAGCACAGGGTGCGTTCGTACACCACGTCGCCCAGGCTGTCGGCCCACAGGCCGGTGGCCTTGGCATAGGTTTCCACCAGCCGGACCTGCTGCTCTTCGCGGCCGGTCAGGCGCAGGTAGTCGATGGTCTGCTGGTCGATGGCGAACATCGCGGCAGTGGCGCCGTACTCCGGGGCCATGTTGGAAATGGTGGCACGGTCGCCCAGGGTCAGGGCGCGAGCACCCTCGCCGTGGAACTCCAGGTAGGCTCCGACGACCTTCTGCTTGCGCAGGAATTCGGTGAGGGCCAGCACCAGGTCGGTGGCGGTGATGTTCGGCGCCAGCTTGCCGGTCAGCTCGACGCCGACGATTTCCGGCAGGCGCATCCACGAGGCGCGGCCAAGCATCACGTTTTCCGCTTCCAGGCCACCCACGCCGATGGCGATCACGCCCAGGGCGTCGACGTGCGGGGTATGGCTGTCGGTGCCGACGCAAGTGTCCGGGTAGGCCACGCCACGGTCGTTGTGGATGACCGGCGACATCTTCTCCAGGTTGATCTGGTGCATGATGCCGTTGCCCGGCTGGATCACGTCGACGTTCTTGAACGCCTTCTTGGTCCAGTTGATGAAGTGGAAGCGGTCTTCGTTGCGGCGGTCTTCGATGGCCCGGTTCTTTTCGAACGCCTGCGGGTCGAAGCCACCGCATTCGACGGCCAGCGAGTGGTCGACGATCAGCTGTACCGGCACCACCGGGTTGACCTGGGCCGGGTCGCCGCCTTTGTCGGCAATGGCGTCACGCAGGCCGGCGAGGTCGACCAGCGCGGTCTGGCCAAGGATATCGTGGCATACCACCCGCGCCGGGAACCACGGGAAGTCGAGATCGCGCTTGCGCTCGATCAGCTGGCCCAGCGAGGCGTCGAGGCTGGCCGGGTCGCAGCGGCGCACCAGGTTTTCGGCGAGCACGCGAGAAGTGTAAGGCAGCCCATCGTAGGCGCCGGGCTTGATCGCCTCGACCGCCGCGCGGGCATCGAAATAGTCCAGGTCGGTGCCTGGCAGGTGCTTGCGGAATGCAGTATTCATCATGGAATCAGGCTCGGTCACAGGATTCGGAAGGTTTCACCGCCCCAGTGGGAGCGGGCGTGCCCGCGAATGCGTCAGCAGGTGCAATGCGGTTGCCAGTACGGACACATTCGCGGGCAAGCCCGCCCCCACATAGGGAACGGGTTACCTCTCTATATCTAATCAGCGCTGGTCGATCGGCACGAACTGGCGCTGCTCGACACCGACATACTCGGCGCTCGGGCGGATGATGCGGTTGTTGGCGCGTTGCTCGAAGACGTGTGCCGCCCAGCCGGTCAGGCGCGAGCATACGAAGATCGGGGTGAACAGCTTGGTCGGGATACCCATGAAGTGATACGCCGAGGCATGGTAGAAGTCGGCATTGGGGAACAGGCGCTTCTGCTCCCACATGGTCTTGTCGATGGCTTCGGAAACCGGGTACAGCACCTTGTCGCCCACTTCGTCGGCTAGCTGTTTCGACCAGCCCTTGATTACCTCGTTGCGCGGGTCGGACTCTTTGTAGATGGCATGGCCAAAGCCCATGATCTTGTCCTTGCGCTCAAGCATGCGCAGCAGCTCGGCAGTGGCTTCCTGCGGGCTCTGGAAACGCTCGATCAGCTCCATCGCCGCCTCGTTGGCGCCACCGTGCAGCGGGCCGCGCAGCGAGCCGATGGCAGCGGTGATGCAGGAATACAGGTCGGACAAGGTCGAGGCACAGACGCGGGCGGTGAAGGTGGAAGCGTTGAATTCGTGCTCGGCGTAAAGGATCAGCGAAACGTTCATTACCTTGACGTGCAGGTCGCTGGGCTTCTTGCCGTGCAGCAGGTGCAGGAAATGCCCGCCGAGGGTGTCTTCGTCGCTGGTGCAGTCGATGCGCACGCCGTGATGGGTGAAGCGGTACCAGTAGCACATCACCGCCGGGAACAGCGCCAGCAGGCGGTCGGTCTTCTCGCGCTGGGCTTCGAAGGTCAGCTCGGGCTCCAGGGTACCCAGCACCGAGCAACCGGTGCGCATCACGTCCATCGGGTGGGCGTCGCGCGGGATGCGCTCGAGCACTTCCTTGAGTGCCTGCGGCAGGTCACGCAGGCCCTTGAGCTTGCGCTTGTAGTCGGCCAGTTCGGCCTTGCTCGGCAGCTCGCCGTACAGCAGCAGGTAGGCGACTTCTTCGAATTCGGCAGCGGCAGCCAGGTCACGCACGTCGTAACCCCGGTAGGTCAGCCCGGCACCGGCCTGGCCCACGGTGGACAGTGCGGTCTGGCCGGCCACCTGGCCGCGCAGGCCTGCGCCACTGAGTACTTTTGCTTCGGCCATGGTGTTTCTCCTTTCTTGAACTTGTTATGGAATTCTGTCTGATCGTTGAACCTGTGCCGGCCGCTTCGCGGGCAGACCCGCTCCTACAGGGCTCCACAGGCATCGAGCATCACGCCGTACTTGTGGGAGCGGGTTCACCCGCGAAGAGGCCAGCCGCTCCAACGCAAATCTTTGACCTTCAGCCCTTCTTCTGGGCAAACAACGCATCCAGGCTCTGCTCGAAGGCGTGGTAGCCAATGGCGTCGTAGAGCTCCATGCGGGTCTGCATGGTGTCGATCACGTTTTTCTGCGTGCCGTCGCGACGCAGCGCGGTGTACACGTTCTCCGCCGCCTTGTTCATGGCGCGGAAGGCCGACAGCGGGTACAACACCAGCGACACGTCGACCGAGGCCAGCTCTTCGGTGGTGTACAGCGGCGTGGCACCGAACTCGGTGATATTGGCCAGGATCGGTGCCTTCACCCGGTTGGCGAAGGTCTTGTACATCTGCAGTTCGGTAATGGCCTCCGGGAAGATCATGTCGGCGCCGGCCTCGACGCAGGCGGCGGCGCGGTCCAGCGCAGCGTTCAGGCCCTCGACCGCCAGGGCATCGGTACGCGCCATGATCACGAAGCTGTCATCGCTGCGGGCATCGACCGCAGCCTTGATGCGGTCGACCATTTCCTGCTGGCTGACGATTTCCTTGTTGGGACGGTGGCCGCAACGCTTGGCGCCTACCTGGTCTTCGATATGGATGGCAGCCGCGCCGAACTTGCTCATCGAACGCACGGTACGGGCGACGTTGAAGGCCGAGGCCCCGAACCCGGTGTCGACATCCACCAGCAGGGGCAGGTCGCACACGTCGGTGATGCGGCGCACATCGGTGAGCACGTCGTCGAGGTTGCTGATGCCCAGGTCCGGCAGGCCCAGCGAGCCGGCGGCCACGCCACCACCGGACAGGTAGATGGCCTTGAAGCCGGCGCGCTTGGCCAGCAGCGCGTGGTTGGCGTTGATGGTGCCTACCACCTGCAACGGATGTTCTGCGGCAACGGCGTCGCGGAAACGCTGACCGGGGGTGCTCTTCACAGTCATTTCTCACCTCGTGGGCTGTTGTTCTGGGCGTCCAGATAGTGACGCTCGATATTGCGCTTGGACGCGCCGATGTGACGGCGCATCAGGAGTTCGGCCAGCTCGCCGTCACGGTCGGCGATGGCGTCGAGAATACGGTGGTGTTCGGCAAAGGCCTGGCGTGGCCGGTTCGGCGTGGCCGAAAACTGGATGCGGTACATGCGCACCAACTGGTACAGCTCGCCGCACAGCATCTTGACCAGGGTCTGGTTGCCACTGCCGTGGATGATCCGGTAGTGGAAGTCGTAGTCGCCTTCCTGCTGGTAGTAACCCAGGCCAGCCTGGAATGCCGCATCGCGCTCGTGGGTATCGAGCACCCGCCGCAGTTCGTCGATATGGGCCTGGCTCATGCGCTCGGCGGCCAGGCGGCAGGCCATGCCTTCCAGCGATTCACGAATTTCATACAGCTCGATCAGTTCGGCGTGGTTGAGCGACACCACCCGCGCGCCTACATGCGGCACGCGCACCAGCAGGCGTTGCCCTTCGAGGCGGTGGATGGCCTCGCGCAATGGCCCGCGGCTGATGCCATAGGTGCGCGCCAGCTCCGGCTCGGAGATCTTGCTGCCGGGGGCGATCTCGCCCTTGACGATGGCCGCCTGAATGCGCCTGAAGACGTTTTCGGACAAGGTTTCCGTTTCGTCTGTCAGCACCGAGCTGGGGGTGGATAGGCCCTGCATATTGTCGACACCTTGCAAATCACTTCGCCAGAAATTAGCGAATCCGACTACGGCAGTCAAAGACAAAATGAATATTGTCGACAATCGTCTAAGAACGAACTAACGCCGCGTTGTCGCTGTCAGATCGCGCACCGCTGGCGTCAAGACGTCGGCGTGATAGAATGCCGCGCCTCCGTTGGAGTATGGATAACCCATCTGTCATCCATTCATGTTGTCGACAGATGAACGAGGAAGCTTGCGCAGTCGTTGCCAGTCGCCTTGCTCTGAACATGGCTCAAAGGTCGCTCGGGAGAGCGCTCTTTGGAAAGCCCCGAACCTTGCACTGCACCGCGCCAGGAATATGAGACCTACACCCGTTCTACTGCTGCTCTGCCTGACCCTGCTGCCGGCCCTTGGCCACGCTGCAGGCAAGACCGTCTACGGTCTCAACGAATATGCACGCCTGGGCGACCTGGACCTGGAAGTGGCCGCCAAGCTCGACACCGGCGCCAAGACCGCCTCGCTCAGTGCACGCGACATCAAGCGTTTCAAGCGCAACGGCGAAAGCTGGGTGCGCTTCTACCTGGCCATCGACGCCGCCCATTCCCACCCTATCGAACGCCCGCTGGCACGGGTCAGCAAGATCAAGCGCCGTGCGGGTGACTATGATGCGGAATCGGGCAAGGCCTACACGGCCCGCCCGGTCATCGAACTTGAAATCTGCATGGGCCAGGCCGTGCGCACCATCGAAGTCAACCTCACCGACCGCAGCGCCTTCCAGTTCCCGCTGCTGATCGGCTCCGAGGCGCTCAAGCACTTCGACGCGCTGGTCGACCCAAGCCTTAAATACGCGGCCGGCAAACCTGCCTGTGCCACCGAAGCTCCCAAAGCAGAGTAATCCCGATGCGCTCTCTTACCCTCCATCTGAAAGTCCTGATCACCGTGCTGGTGCTGTTGGGCGTGGCCGTGACGGCTTATCAGATCTTCGTACTCGGCATCCCGGTCACCGAGGATGAAACCGACGACCTGTGGAACATCGACGCCAAGGTCGAGTTCGTGGCCAGCACCAAGGACCCGGTCAAGGTGCAGATGTTCGTGCCACCGCTGAACCGCGACTACGTCAGCCTCAACGAGAGCTTCATCTCCAACAACTATGGGGTGAGCGTCAACCGTGCCGACGGCAACCGCAAGGTCACCTGGTCGGCGCGCCGCGCCAGCGGTAACCAGACCCTCTACTACCGCCTGGTTCTGACCAAGCGTTACAGCAAGGAAAAGGCCGCGGTCAAAGGCCCTACCTTCCGTGACAGCCTGGCCGTGGAGGGCCCCGAGAAGATCGCCGCCGAGGCGCTGATGGCACCCATCCGCCAGCACTCGGCCGACGTCGAGACCTTCGTCAGCGAGACCATCAAGCGGGTCAACAACCTCAACGATGACAACGTCAAGCTGCTGCTGGCCGGCGACACCACGGCCATGAAGAAGGCCCAGGTCATCGACCTGCTGCTGTCGATCGCCCACGTCCCGATGGAGAAGGTGCATACCATCCGCCTGGTGGCCGACACGCCGCAAACCCCGGAACTGTGGTTGCGCAGCTTCAACGGTAGCGACTGGCTGTACTTCAATCCGGACACCGGCGAGCAAGGCCTGCCCAGCGACCGCCTGCTGTGGTGGACCGGGGACGACAACCTGATCACCGTCGATGGCGGCAAGAAGGCCAACGTCACCTTCAGCATGAACAACAGCGAGATGAACGCCATCCGCCTGGCCAAGCTGACCGACGAAAATACCGACGCCGACTTCCTCGAGTATTCGCTGTACGGCCTGCCACTGCAGACCCAGCAAACCTTCATGATCATGGTGATGATCCCGATCGGCGTACTGGTGATCCTGGTGCTGCGCAACCTGGTCGGCCTGCAGACCCTGGGTACCTTCACCCCGGTACTGATCGCCCTGGCCTTCCGCGAAACCCAGCTGGGCTTTGGCATCGTGCTGTTCACGGTCATCACTGCCCTGGGCCTGTCGCTGCGTTCGTACCTGGAGCACCTGAAACTGCAGATGCTGCCACGCCTGTCGGTGGTGCTGACCTTCGTCGTGGTGCTGATCGCTGCCATCAGCCTGTTCAGCCACAAGCTGGGGCTGGAACGTGGGCTGTCGGTGGCACTGTTCCCGATGGTGATCCTGACCATGACCATCGAACGCCTGTCCATCACCTGGGAAGAGCGCGGCGGCGGTCACGCCATGAAAGTGGCCATCGGTACCCTGTTCGCCGCCTCCCTGGCGCACCTGCTGATGATGGTGCCGGAGCTGGTGTACTTCGTGTTCACCTTCCCGGCCGTACTGCTGATCCTGGTGGGCTTCATGCTGGCAATGGGTCGCTACCGCGGCTACCGCCTGACCGAGCTCGTGCGCTTCAAGGCATTCCTGAAGAAGGCTGACGCCTGATGTTTGGCCTGATCAAGACGTGGAAAGCCCTGGAGGCCCGGGGCATCATGGGTATCAACCGGCGCAACGCGGATTACGTGTTGAAGTACAACAAGCGCCACCTGTACCCGATCGTCGACGACAAGATTATCACCAAGGAGCGCGCGCTGGCGGCCGGCATTCATGTGCCGGAGATGTACGGCATCATCGAAACCGAAAAGGAAATCGACAAGCTCGACCAGATCATCGGCGGGCGCAGCGATTTCGTCATCAAGCCGGCGCAGGGCGCCGGAGGTGATGGCATCCTGGTGATCGCCGACCGCTTCGAGGACCGCTACCGCACGGTGTCAGGCAAGATCATCAGCCATGAGGAAATCGAGCACCAGATCTCGAGCATCCTCACTGGCCTGTACTCGCTGGGCGGCCACCGTGACCGCGCGCTGATCGAATACCGGGTGACCCCCGACCAGATCTTCAAGAGCATCAGCTATGAAGGTGTACCGGACATCCGCATCATCGTGCTGATGGGTTACCCGGTAATGGCCATGCTGCGCCTGCCGACCCGCCAGTCCGGTGGCAAGGCCAACCTGCACCAGGGCGCCATCGGCGTGGGTGTCGACCTGGCCACTGGCGTGACCCTGCGCGGCACCTGGCTGAACAACATCATCAGCAAGCACCCGGACACCACCAACGCGGTCGATGGCGTGCAACTGCCGAACTGGGACGGCTTCATGAAGCTGGCCGCTGGCTGTTACGAGCTGTGTGGCCTGGGTTACATCGGCGTCGACATGGTGCTGGACCAGGACAAGGGGCCACTGATTCTGGAACTCAACGCCCGCCCGGGCCTGAACATTCAGATTGCCAACGACTGCGGGCTGACCCAGCGCACCCACGCCATCGAGGCGCACCTGGAAGCGCTGGCCAAGGATGGCATCAGCGAGGATGCCGAACAGCGGGTTCGGGTATCGCAAGGGCTGTTCGGCCACGTGCATCCGCGCTGAAAACGCCGGGGCCGCTTTGCGGCCCAATCGCGACACAAGGCCGCTGCCACTGGAGATCGCGCAATCCTGTGGCAGCGGCCTTGTGTCGCGATTGGGCTGCAGAGCAGCCGCAGATGCCAAACACAATGTTGAATGTCGCGCCCAGTGCTAGGCGCTTTTCCTGCACAGGTCTACAATCGCCCTCCTCGCTTTTACATCGCCGTCCACACTGATGCCGACCTGCACGCTCCACTCCCTGCCCTACCAGCCTGACCCTGCCGCCTATTTCGCCCGCCTGCGCCAGGCACCCGGTGCGATCCTGCTCGACAGCGCGCGCCCCGGCGCCGAGCGCGGCCGCTTCGACCTGCTCAGCGCCTGGCCAGTGCAACAGTTGCAGGCGCAACCTGGCGAAGATGGCCGCGCCTTCCTCCAGCGCCTGCGCGCAGGCCTGGCGCAACTGGGCCATGCCCAGCTGCCCGACGGCAGCGAATTGCCGTTTGCTGGCGGTCTGATCGGTTACCTCAGCTATGACTTTGGTCGGCGCCTGGAACAGCTGCCCAGCCTGGCCGTTGACGACCTTGGCCTGCCAGACGCACAACTGGGCCTGTATGCCTGGGCACTGGTCAGCGACCACCAGTGCGCGACCAGCCAACTGGTCTTTCATCCGAGCCTGGCCAGCCAGGAACGCGAACGCCTGATCAGCCTGTTCGAAGGCGCCGACAACAGTGCAAACGGCCACTTCGAGCTGCTGGCGCCGATGGCCGGTGACCTTCAACCCGCACAGTACAAGGCCGCTTTCGACCAGGTGCAGCGCTACATCCAGGCGGGCGACTGCTACCAGATCAACCTCACCCAGCGCTTCCGGGCCCCCTGCCAGGGCGACCCGTGGCACGCCTACCAGGCCCTGCGCACAGCCTGCCCGACACCGTTCTCCGGCTACCAGCAACTGGTTGACGGCAGCGCCTTGCTGAGCTTTTCGCCCGAACGCTTCATCCGCGTCAGCCAGCGCCAGGTGGAAACCCGCCCGATCAAGGGCACCCGCCCGCGCGCCAGCAACCCCGTCGAAGATGCACAGAACGCCGAGCAGCTGCGGCACAGCGCCAAGGACCGCTCGGAAAACCTGATGATCGTCGACCTGCTGCGCAACGACCTGGGGCGCACCTGCGAGATCGGCTCGGTGAAGGTGCCGGAGCTGTTCAGCCTGGAGAGCTACCCCAACGTGCACCACCTGGTCAGCAGCGTCACCGGTCGGCTGGCCTGCAACAAGGACGCCCTGGACCTGATCGGCGACAGCTTCCCAGGCGGCTCGATCACCGGCGCCCCGAAGATCCGCGCCATGCAGATCATCGACGAGCTGGAGCCGACGCGCCGCACGCTGTACTGCGGCTCACTGCTTTACCTGGACGTGCGCGGCGAGATGGACAGCTCGATCGCCATTCGCAGCCTGCTGGTCAAGGGCGGGCAGGTCTGCTGCTGGGGCGGCGGCGCGGTGGTGGCCGATTCCGAGTGGCAGGCGGAATATGAAGAATCGATTGCCAAGGTGCGGGTGTTGATGGAGACGCTGCAAGGCTTGTGACCGGCGTCCAGCCCGCCATTTTTTGTTACCATCAGCCTACTACGAGCGCACAGCGCCACAGCCAAGATGGAAACCGCCTGATGAGCCAACCCTTCGACGTCGCCGCCCTGGCCGCGACCTACGCCAACAAGTCACCGCAGGACATCCTCAAGCTCGCCTTCGAGCACTTCGGTGATGACCTGTGGATTTCCTTCAGCGGTGCCGAGGACGTGGTGCTGGTCGACATGGCCTGGAAGCTGAACAAGCAGGTCAAGGTGTTCAGCCTCGACACCGGGCGCCTGCACCCGGAGACCTACCGGTTCATCGACCAGGTTCGCGAGCAGTACGACCTGCCGATCGAAATCCTCAGCCCCGACCGCGCCAAGCTCGACCCATTCGTCAAGGAAAAGGGCCTGTTCAGCTTCTACAAGGACGGCCATGGCGAGTGCTGCGGCATCCGCAAGATCGAGCCGCTGCGGCGCAAGCTGGCGACCGTGAGCGCCTGGGCCACCGGCCAGCGGCGCGACCAGAGCCCGGGCACCCGCAGCCAGGTAGCGGCACTGGAGATCGACAGCGCCTTCTCTACCCCCGAGCGCACCTTGTACAAGTTCAACCCGCTGGCGCAGATGACCAGCGAAGAGGTGTGGGGCTATATCCGCATGCTCGAACTGCCTTACAACAGCCTGCATGAGCGCGGTTTCATCAGCATCGGCTGCGAACCCTGCACCCGGCCGGTACTGCCGAACCAGCATGAGCGCGAGGGGCGTTGGTGGTGGGAGGAGTCGACCCAGAAAGAATGCGGGCTGCACGCCGGCAACCTGATTACCAAGGCTTGAAATTGCCGGGGCCGCTTTGCGCCCCATCGCCACACGAGGCCACCCCTACAAGTCCCTGTAGGAGCAGCTTCGTGTGGCGATGGGGCGCAAAGCGGCCCCGATAGTTTCGAATCAGTGCACCGGCAGCTCGACCCCTTCAAACAGCTCTTCCAGCTCCTGCTTGTTATGGCACTGAATGGCCTTGGCCATGACTTCACGGGTCAGGTGCGGGGCGAACTTCTCGATGAAGTCGCACATGAAGCCACGCAGGAAGGTGCCACGGCGGAAACCGATCTTGGTGATGCTCGCTTCGAACAGTTCGCTGGCATCCAGTGCTACCAGGTCATTGTCCAGCTTGGCGTCAACCGCCATGCCGGCGACGATACCCACGCCCAGCCCCAAGCGCACATAGGTCTTGATCACGTCGGCGTCTGCCGCAGTGAACACCACTTTCGGCGTCAGGCCACGATGATTGAAGGCCTCGTCCAGCTTCGAGCGCCCGGTAAAGCCGAACACATAAGTCACGATCGGGTATTCGGCGACGGCTTCCAGGGTCAACTTCGGCAGCTTCGCCAGCGGGTGCCCCTGCGGCACCACCACGCAACGGTTCCACTTGTAGCACGGCATCATGATCAGGTCGCCGAACAGCTCCAGCGCCTCGGTCGCGATGGCGAAATCAACCGTACCGTCCGCCGCCATCTCGGCTATCTGCATGGGCGAACCCTGGTGCATGTGCAGGGACACTTCCGGGTACTGCTTGATGAAGCTGCTGATCACCGGCGGCAAGGCATAACGCGCCTGGGTGTGGGTAGTGGCGATGGACAGCGTGCCCTTCTTCTCGTTGGAGAATTCCTGGGCGATCTGCTTGATGCTTTCGACCTTGCGCAGGATCTCGCCGGCAGTATTGATGATGCGCTCACCGGCCGGGGTGACACGGGTCAGGTGCTTGCCGCTACGGGCAAAGACTTCAACACCCAGCTCATCCTCGAGCAGGCGGATCTGCTTGCTGATACCCGGCTGGGAGGTATACAGGCTCTGCGCCGTCGCGGACACGTTGAGGTCATGGTGCGCCACTTCCCAGATGTAGCGCAGTTGTTGAAGCTTCATAGGTTCCCCTCGGTTCAGCAATGAGTCCGCGGCAGCAGGCAGCGTCGATATATAACTATATTAGTGGTTCTGGAAATAAATCTAGAACTATTTTGTTACATACCCACGGAAATGGCCGACGGCCACCTTCATGCTTTCCTGCGCCCCAGGTGCTGTGCCAACGGCACCATGTACACCGGCACCGGCGACAGCTGCAGCAGCCGCACCGCCGTGCGCCCCAAGGGCACGTCCACGCCCGCACCGGCGCTGTGGCTGCCGAAAATCAGCAGGTCGACACTCAGCCGCTGCGCCTGGTCGAGGATCACCTGTGCCGGGTCGCCCTGGCGCACGCGCACCGCCTTGATCACCGCCAGGTCGGCCTCCTCGCCAAGCTCGTCGCGAAAGTTCTCCAGCACACGCTGCTCGATGTTGGCCATCACTGTGTTCACCCCCTGGCTGTGCAACTGGTCGAGCGTCTGCTCGTCGAGGTAGCTTTGCAGCAGCGATTCGGCGAACTGCCCCATGGGCTCCACCGCATGGATCACATACAACTCGGCGCCGAAGGTACGCGCCAGCGCCAACGCGTGCTGCATGACAAAAGGGGCGTACACACCGAGGTCAGTGGCGTACAGCATGGAGCGGATCATTCGACCTCCTCGACTGCCGCTGCGGCAGAGCAAGCTTCAGCTTAGCAGCGCCCCGGACGCGCGCCTGGCCGTCCGGCGCACTGCCGGCCAGGCCGGAAGCACGCTCAGCCGGCCTGGCCACCGCGCCCGATGAAGGCCAGCGCCTGGTACAGCATCTCCATGCGTGGCAACTGGCAACCGGCCGCCCGTGCCCGTGCCAGAGGCTCGGCATAGATGGCCTGCAGTTCCAGCGGGCGCTGGTGGGCATGGTCGTGGTACATGCTGGGCCAGTAATCGGGCATGCGCTCGGTGACGTCGAACAGATACTCGGCATAGCCTTCGGGCAACACGTGACCACACGCCGCCGCCCCCTGCACTACCTCGGCCATCAAGGCCTGGATCAGCGCACGGCTGTTGCGGTCGGCCATCAGCGGCGTGGTACTGGCGCCGAGCAGCACCGACAGGCCGTTGTACGGTACGTTCCATACCAGCTTCTGCCAGCGCGCCTGGGCCAGGTCGGGCATGGCCTGCGAATCGATGCCCGCAGCGTGGAACAAGCCCGCCCCCGCCTTGACCAGCGTGACACCGCCATCGTCGGCCGGCCCGCTGTGGTAGCCCAGGTTGACCGCACCAAGCGCCTGGTGACGGATCACCCCAGGCGCCTGGCGGTTGACGCAGATGAAACACAGGCCGCCAAGCAGGTGCATGTCGCTGCGCAAGGCCGGGCGCAACTGCTCCTCCACGCCCAGGCCGTTCTGCAACAGCACCACCCTGGCGCCGGGGGCTGCCGCCTGTACCAGCAGCGGTGCCAGCTGGTCATTGCTGGTGGCCTTGGCGCCCACCAGCAGCCAGTCGCAGGGCGGCAGGTCGGCGGCGCTGGCATAGGTTTGCACATTCATCTGCAGTGTGCCGTGCACGGCACTGTCCAGGGTCAGCCCCTGCTCACGGACGACCTCGTACTCGCTGCGCAACAGAAAATGCACGTCGAAGCCGGCCCGCGCCAGCATCAACCCATAGAAACCGCCGATGGCGCCACTGCCGATAATGCCGATACGTGGTGTGTGCGTGTGCATGCCGCTCTCCAGGTAAAAGTCAGCCCTCTTTTTACACAGGTTGCGCAGCGCTGGGCAGCCTGTTCGCGGCAAACCCCTGCCATCTCGGAAAAACCCCACACGGACGGGGCCCAGCCCATTGTCGCGCCACCAGTAACGCGCTAAGGTTCGGCTCCCCGCTGCGATTATTCTTGCTGCTGGGCCGCACGGGGACAGTTGGCGGCCGGCACCGTGACCTGACGAGTAACACGATGGCTGATTTACCGATCGATGACTTGAACGTTGCCTCCAACGAGACGCTGATCACCCCCGATCAGCTGAAGAAGGAAATCCCCCTCAGCGCCAAGGCCCTGCAGACCGTGACTGCCGGCCGTGAAGTGGTGCGTAATATTCTCGACGGCAAGGATCATCGCCTGTTCGTCGTGGTCGGCCCTTGCTCCATCCACGACATCAAGGCTGCCCACGAGTACGCCGAGCGCCTCAAGGTACTGGCCGAGGAAGTGTCCGACACGCTGTACCTGGTCATGCGCGTGTATTTCGAAAAACCGCGCACCACTGTCGGCTGGAAGGGCCTGATCAACGACCCATACCTGGATGACTCGTTCAAGATCCAGGATGGCCTGCACATCGGCCGCAAACTGCTGCTGGACCTGGCCGAAATGGGCCTGCCGACCGCCACCGAAGCGCTCGACCCGATTTCCCCGCAGTACCTGCAGGACCTGATCAGCTGGTCGGCCATCGGCGCTCGCACCACCGAATCGCAGACCCACCGCGAGATGGCCTCGGGCCTCTCCTCGGCGGTCGGTTTCAAGAACGGCACCGATGGCGGTCTGACCGTCGCCATCAATGCCCTGCAGTCGGTGTCCAAGCCGCACCGCTTCCTCGGCATCAACCAGGAAGGCGGTGTATCGATCGTCACCACCAAGGGCAACCCGTACGGTCACGTGGTACTGCGCGGCGGCAACGGCAAGCCGAACTACGATTCGGTCAGTGTCGCCCTGTGCGAGCAGGACCTGGCCAAGGCCCGGATCAAGGCCAACATCATGGTCGACTGCAGCCACGCCAACTCCAACAAGGACCCTGCCCTGCAGCCGCTGGTGATGGAGAACGTTGCCAACCAGATTCTCGAAGGCAACCAGTCGATCATCGGCCTGATGGTCGAGAGCCACCTGAACTGGGGCTGCCAGTCGATTCCTAAGAACCTGGACGAGCTGCAGTATGGTGTATCGATCACCGATGCCTGCATCGACTGGTCGGCTACCGAGAAGACCCTGCGCAGCATGCGTGCCAAGTTGAAGGATGTGCTGCCGCAGCGCAAGCGCGGCTGATACAAGAAGGCGGGGCCGCGTTGTGCCCCATCGCTGGCTTACCGGCGATGGGGCGCAACGCGGCCCCGCCTTTTTTTAGAATCAAACCTTGCTGGAATGCCGCTGCTGGCGCTCCATGTAGCGCTCTACATACGAGCAGGACGGAATCACCGTGTAACCCATCTGCTCAGCGTATTCCAGGGCCCGCTCGGTCAGAGCGGCTGCAATCCCGCGACCGCGCAGGGCGTTGGGCACGAAGGTGCGATAGATGTCCAGCGTCTGCTTGCCCAGATCCATGTACGTCAGATAGGCACGATGACCGTCCACGTTGGTCTCGAACTGATGACCGGCCTGGTCATGGTGGATGGTCAGCGCTTCGCTCATCACTACTCCTCGCAGGTCTTCTCGGCAGACCCATACCTTAACCGATGGTGGTTTATCCGGCACAGAATCCTCTACGCCACCTGTTGCCCCTTCGACCACCGTACGATTGCAATCGTTCGGAGCCTCTGGCACTCACAAGATAGTAGGCGCCGCTAGCAGGATTGCTCAAGGTGGTGGCGGTTAAAAATGGCGAAAATGCAGCCAGAGCGACTCTTGGCCGCATGCCGGCAGGCCACACCGGATGTACTAGGGCTTAAGACGCTGAAGGACAGTTAAAGTCACCGTTAGTTCAGCAAAAAAGTTGCCGTAGTACAAACGCTTGCGCGCCCTGCGCGTTTTTTACACAGTACCTGCCGCGAATCTTGTCAGGATAGCGCCAAGCAACATTTTTTTTGCAGTTCTTGCGCTTAGTCAGTTTACTTACTACAAGTAATGGGTACTATGTACGCCGGCCAGTTTCTCTTTTCCGAGAGATGGCTATTTAATAGAAAGTCCTTGAAGGGGAACACGATGAACAACGTTCTGAAATTCTCTGCTCTGGCTCTGGCCGCAGTTCTGGCTACCGGTTGCAGCAGCGTATCCAAAGAAACCGAAGCTCGTCTGACTGCGACTGAAGACGCAGCAGCTCGCGCTCAAGCTCGTGCTGACGAAGCCTACCGTAAGGCTGACGACGCACTGGCAGCCGCTCAGAAGGCTCAGCAGACCGCTGACGAAGCCAACGAGCGCGCTCTGCGTATGCTGGACAAAGCCAGCCGCAAGTAATAATCCTCACGGATTGTTATGGAGCCGACCCACTTGTGGGTCGGCTTTTTTATTGCCCGCACACAAGGCAAACGCGCCAGACAGAAACGAAAAGGCCTGCACTAAGGCAGGCCCGGGTGTGTCGCAATTAGCCTACTGCAGTTCGGCAGGAATGCTCGACACCATGGGTGCAGCGCCCTGACTCTGGGTGGGCACGGCAATCTCCACCGGCATGCCATCTTCCGCAGCCACCACGTCACGCACCATGTCCCAGTTCATGCGCAGGTTGTTGGCCAGGTCTTCGCGCTTGAGCAAAGCATTGATAACCGCCGTGTGTTTGTCGACTACCGACGGATTGCCCTGGTCGTCCAGCGGCGTGTGCGCCTCCAGATAGACCTTGCCGCCACTGATACCGAACTTGTACGGCTCATTGATGATGCGTACCGGCGTTCCCACCGGCACCATCTTCGACAATTCCAGTACGTTGTTGTTGAGCATGCGGAAGCAACCGTGGCTGGTACGCATGCCGATACCGAACTTCTTGTTCGAACCGTGGATCAGGTAGCCCGGCACGCCCAACGTGAACTTGAACGGCCCCAGCGGGTTGTCCGGGCCTGCCGGCACCACGCTCGGCAGGATGTCGCCGTCAGCGGCATGTTCGGCACGGATCGACGCGGGAGGGGTCCAGGTCGGGTTCGGCGTCTTGGCGGTAATCTTGGTGTTGGCGATCGGCGAACCCCAGCCCTCGCGACCGATGCCCAGCGGGAAGGTATGCACCACGTTCTGCCCTTTCGGGAAGTAGTACATGCGGTACTCCGCCAGGTTGATGACAATGCCCTCACGCGGGCCAGGCGGCAGGATGTAGCGCGTCGGCAGGATGATTTCGGTGCCAGCGCCCGGCAACCACGGGTCTACACCCGGGTTGGCAGCGATCATTTCCAGGTAGCCGAGGTCGTTGGCGGTACCGATGTCGGCGAAGGTGTCCTCGTACTTGGCCTTGATCACCTGCACCTGGCCGACGATGTCTTCACCGGGCGGTGGCAGTGGCAGCTCCAGCGCAGCAGCGGGGCCCGCTACCAGCAGGGCGGCCAGGGACAGGCTACGGGTGACGGCAGGAAAGCGCGGCAACATCCGGTAAATCCTTCGAAAGATGGGTCAAGAGAATCGATTGTACACCTGTGCCGATGCAAGCGGGAGGCATTGCCGCGATGCAAGCGTTTCAGATGATGAAAGGTGTGACGCTCAGCCGCTCTGCAGCTCCGGCCATACCGGGCGCATGCCGCGCCGCTGGGCATCGAGAATGGCGCGGCACAGGTCGCACAGGCGGCCGTCGCGGTAGATCGAGCGCGGCACCCCCGACCAGCGCGGCTGCGCCGGCAGCAGGCCACCGCACAGGGTACGGTCGACCGGCACGCCCAGCTCCAGCTGACGGGCCACCAGATGGACGCGGATTTCCTGGCAGGCGAACAGGTCGAGCTGCTCATCGGGCTCGATCAGTTGGTAGGCATACAAGGACCAGGCAGGGCGCGGCATCGGGGGCACTCGAAACGGGGGGCGCAACATTAGCCGAAAGCCGGCGCCGTTTAAAGCGTCACAGCAAGGGTTTTATCGCCGGCCAGGCATTTTCCAGCAGGCGCTGCTGGGCGGCCTGGGCCGGGTGGATGCCATCGGCCTGCATCAACCCCGGCACACCGCCCACCCCTTCGAGGAAGAACGGCACCAACGGGACCTGTTTTTCCGCCGCCAGCTGTTCATACACCTGGGCGAATGCGCTGGTGTAGCGCACACCGTAATTGGGTGGCAGGCGCATGCCCAGCAGCACCACCTTGGCGCCGGCCTCGCGCGCGCGCTCGATCATCGATGCAAGATTTTGTTGCAATTGCGCCGTCGGTTGCCCGCGCAGGCCATCATTGCCGCCCAACTCCAGCACCACCAGGCTCGGCTTGTGCGCTGCAAGCAGCGCCGGCAGCCGCGCCTGGCCACCGGCACTGGTGTCGCCACTGATCGAGGCATTGACTACCTGATCGTCGAAACCTTCGTCCCTGAGCCGGGTCTGCAACAGGGACACCCAGCCCTGGCGGGTATCCAGGCCGAAACCGGCGCTGATACTATCGCCAACAACCAGCAGCGTTCCTGCCGCCGCGCTCTGGGCCAGGCAATACAGGGCCAGACCGGCACTCAACCACCACACTCGCATCGGATTCTCCATGGGCCCCAGCATTCTCGTTGCGCAGAACCTTAGCAAAGTGGTCCCCAGCGCGGAAGGTGACCTGACTATCCTGCATGCGTTGTCCCTCGACCTGGCGCGGGGCGACAGCCTGGCCATTGTCGGCGCCTCGGGGTCGGGCAAGTCGACCCTGCTTGGCCTGCTCGCCGGGCTCGACCGGCCCAGCGCCGGCCAGGTCATGCTCGCCGGCCACGACCTCGGGCCGCTGGATGAAGACCAGCGCGCGCGGGTGCGTGCCGAACACGTGGGCTTCGTGTTCCAGTCGTTCCAGCTGCTGGACAGCCTCAACGCCCTGGAAAACGTCATGCTGCCGCTGGAGCTGGATGGCCGCCGCGATGCCCGTGAACAGGCGCGCACGCTGCTCGAACGGGTCGGCCTGGGCAAGCGCCTGAGCCATACCCCGCGCCAGCTCTCGGGTGGCGAACAGCAGCGCGTGGCCATTGCCCGTGCCTTCGCCGCCCAACCGGCAGTGCTGTTCGCCGACGAGCCAACCGGCAACCTCGACAGCCACACCGGCGAACGCATCAGCGACCTGCTGTTCGAGCTGAACAAGGAACGCGGCACCACCTTGGTGTTGGTTACCCATGACGAACGCCTGGCCCGGCGCTGCCGCCGCCAGATCCGCCTGGACGCAGGCCGCCTGGTGGCGCCGGTGGAGGCCTGATGACCCACATGCCGCTGTCCCGCCTGTGCGGCCTGGCACTGCGCCAGTTGCTACGCGACATCCGTGCCAGTGAAGTGCGCGTGCTGTTCTTTGCCCTGCTGGTGGCCGTCGCGGCCAGCACCGCCATCGGCTATTTCGGCGCCCGCCTCAACGGCGCCATGCAACTGCGTGCCAGCGAGTTCCTCGGTGCCGACCTGGTGCTGCAGGGCAGTTCCCCGGCCCGCGAACAACAGCTCGCTGCCGGCGAGGCACTTGGCTTGCGCCATGCCCAGGTGGTCGAATTCACCAGCGTGGTGGGCGGCGACAACGGCATCCAGTTGTCCAGCGTCAAGGCCGCCGACGGCGCCTACCCGCTGCGTGGGCAGGTGCGTAGCGCCGCCCAACCCTATGCCACGGAAACCCCGGGCGGTGGGCCGGCGCCGGGCGAGGCCTGGGTCGAACCGCGCCTGCTGGCAGCATTGGGGCTGCCGGTCGGTGCCAGCATCGACGTCGGCATGAAAACCCTGCGTATCAGCCGCGTGCTGACCTATGAGCCGGACCGCGCCAACAACTTCTACAGCCTGACCCCGCGGGTGATGATGAACCTGGCTGACCTGCAGGCCACCGGCGTGATCCAGCCAGGCAGCCGGGTGACCTACCGCGACCTGTGGCGCGGCGAACCTGAGGCGCTGGCGCGCTATCGCCAGACTGTGGAGAAAGACCTCGCGGCCAACCAGCGCTTGCGCGATACCCGCGATGGCAACCAGCAAATCGGCGGTGCCTTGGGCAAAGCCGAACGTTACCTGAACATGGCCAGCCTGGTAGCGGTACTGCTGGCCGGGGTCGCCGTCGCGCTGTCGGCGAGCCGCTATGCGGCGCGCCGCCTGGACGCCAGCGCCCTGCTACGCTGCCTGGGCCTGTCCCGCCGCCAGGCACTGGGTCTGTATTGCCTGCAACTGGCCATGCTCGGCCTGGCCGCCGCGCTGCTGGGCGCCCTGCTCGGCTGGCTGGCGCAGCTTGGCCTGTTCCGTCTGTTGCAGGGTTTGCTGCCAAATGTGGTACCTGGCGGCGGCATTGTTCCGGCGCTGGCTGGCAGCGCCACCGGGCTGGTAGCCCTGGCCGGCTTCGCCTTGCCGCCAATCGCCGCACTGGGCAAGGTGCCGCCACTTCGCGTACTGCGCCGCGACCTGCTGCCGATACCGACCAGCAGCTGGCTGGTCTATGGCGCTGCCCTGCTCGCCCTTGGCCTGATCATGTGGCGCCTCAGCCTCGACCTGCTGCTCACCTTCACCCTGCTGGGCGGCGGCCTGGTCGCCGCACTGCTGCTCGGCGGCCTGCTGTTGCTCGGCTTGCGCAGCCTGCGCCGGTTGCTGGCCGGGGCAACACTGACCTGGCGCCTGGGGCTGGGCCAACTGCTGCGGCACCCCATGGCCGCCGCCGGCCAGGCCCTGGCCTTCGGCCTGATCCTGCTGGCCATGGCGCTGGTCGCCCTGCTTCGCGCCGAACTGCTCGACACCTGGCAAGCACAGTTGCCCAAGGATGCGCCCAACCACTTTGCCCTGAACATCCTGCCAGATGACCGCGAACCTTTCGCCCGCCAATTGCAGCAGGTCAACGCGACCTCGGCGCCACTGTACCCGGTGACACCGGGTCGCCTGGTACAGATCAATGCGCAGCCGGTGCAGCAGGTGGTCAGCAAGGATTCGGCCGGCGAGCGCGCCGTGCAACGCGACCTCAGCCTGACCTGGGCCGCCGACCTGCCGGAAGGTAATGAACTGACTGCAGGCAGCTGGTGGCAGGACCTGCCCGCCGCAGAGGAAATCCCCGGTGTATCGGTGGAAGCGGAACTGGCCAGCAGCCTGAAGCTGCGTCTGGGCGACCTGTTGACCTTCGACATCGGCGGCCAGCAGCACCAGGCCAGGGTCAGCAGCCTGCGCAGCGTGCATTGGGACAGCTTCCAGCCGAACTTCTACATGATCTTCCAGCCTGGCACGCTGCAAGGGTTGCCCACCACCTACCTGACCAGCTTCTACCTGGCGCCTGGCCATGACCTGGACGTGGTGGCGCTGTCACGGGCGTTCCCGGCGGTGACCATCCTGCAAGTTGATGCCCTGCTCGATCAGCTGCGCAGCATCCTCGCCCAGGTGACCCTGGCAGTGGAATACGTGTTGCTGTTCGTGCTGGCGGCAGGGCTGGCGGTATTGTTCGCGGGCTTGCAGGCGACCCTGGACGAGCGTATCCGCCAAGGCGCCTTGCTGCGCGCACTAGGCGCGGCGCGCCCATTGCTGGTCAAGGCCCGGCGGATTGAGTTCGGCTTGCTGGGTGCCGCCAGTGGGCTGTTGGCGGCGATAGGCTGCGAACTGATAACGCTGGTGCTGTATCGCTTTGCCTTCGACCTGCACTGGAGCCCGCATCCATGGCTGCTGCTGTTGCCGCTGGCGGGCGCGCTGCTGGTGGGCGGTGCGGGCGTGCTGGGGACGCGACGCGCGTTGAATGCCAGCCCGTTGGCGGTGTTGCGGGAAAGTTGAGTGTTGCCTGTAGCCGCGAAGAAGCCGGCCCAGGTAACACCAATCACTGGCCGTAGCTTATGCTGTTCACATACCAGGTGGCTTCCCCGGTAGGGGTCTGCACCACCACCTCGTCACCCTCCTGCTTTTTCAACAGGGCACGGGCCATGGGCGAATCGATGGAAATGTAGTCGTTGCGCCCGTAGATCTCGTCGTAGCCGACGATGCGAAACTTCATGGCCTCGCCCTCGTCGTTCTCGATCTCCACCCAGGCACCGAAAAACACCTTGCCTTCCTGCTGTGGCGAATAGGCCACCACCTTCACATCTTCGAGGCGCTTGCGCAGGTAGCGCACCCGGCGGTCGATCTCGCGCAACAGCTTCTTGTTGTACTGGTAGTCCGCGTTCTCGCTACGGTCGCCCAGCGACGCAGCCCAGGCAACTTTCTGGGTGATCTCCGGGCGGTACACCCGCCACAGGTGGTCCAGCTCTTTCTTCAGCGCCTCATGGCCTTCGGTGGTGATGATGTTGGTACTCAACAGCGCACTCCTCAGCGGCGTGTGATCAGGCCTTGGCGCGCGATGCGGGTGAGATGGCCGATGACTTCGGCGGCCTCTTCCGGCACCGGGGCCTGGATCACGGCCAGGTCGAAACGGTCATCGCCATACTGCGCGAGGTGGCAGCCGGTATCGGCGAACTGGATCAGGAAGGCACGCGCCTGGCCCTTGCGCCGGGACAGGCCTTCGAGGTGACGCAAAAGAGTGGGCTGATGCTGGCCGCCGAGCAGGATGCGCGGGGTGCGGGACGCCTGGCTGGCTGGCAAAGGGCTCAAACAGACACTGGTACGTGGGCAACTCATGGAGCTTCTCTCCGCCTCGCGAATCCCGCTGGGCAGCGGTGGGAGGCGTCACCGAACCAGCGCTTTAGCGGTATTTCGGATGACCCGGAGGGGGCTGTCCCGCGCCCCGCAAGTAGCTGTTTAAATCGGCGCAGGCGGTATGCTAGAGCGAGCAGCAACAAGTTGCAAGCCGCAGGCAGAAGCAGATCGATCCCCGGTCTGCTCTTGCCTGCGGCTTGCGGCTTGCAACTCGCGGCGGGTTACCGGGCGATCAGGCGGTCCAGCGAGAAGCGCCCGGCGCCTTCGATCAGCACCGCGACGGTACCGGCCAGCAACGCCAGGGCAAACTCATAGCCGTTGTTGGACATGAACAGGCCGTTACCGATGTGCACCGAGAAGATCGCCACCACCAGGGTCACGGTCAACGCCAGGGCCGCCGGGCGCGCCAGCAGGCCGATCAGCAGGGCCAGGCCGCCGAAGAACTCGGCACTACCGGACAGCAGGGCCATCAGGTAACCCGGGGCCAGGCCGATGCTTTCCATCCACTGCCCGGTGCCCTCCAGGCCATAGCCGCCGAACAGGCCGAACAGCTTCTGCGCACCGTGCGCCATGAAGATGATGCCGACCAGGATACGGATGACGCTGAGGCCAGCGCCGGCACGGGTGGAGAGCAGTGCGTTGAGGGTGGTGTTGTTCATGTCGAAGCGTCCTTGAAACGGGAAGTTGTGTTGGGATGGCGCCATCATAATCAAATATGCAGATATGAAAATCGCAAAAAACCCAAGATAACAATCGATAAAATCGATTTGTTAACGCTTCGCTACACGCTCCAGCCCGGCACGCTCCCGATTGAAGGCCAGGAAGTACTTGTTAACGCTGTTGACGAAATTGACCGGCCCCATGCCCACCTGCTCCATGGCAATGCGTTCGGTCTGGAAAAACCACTGGTTGCCGTTCAGCCCACGCCGCCGCGCTTCGGCGCGCATGGCCTGGACCCGTTCGGGGCCGAGGTTGTAGGCTGCCAGCACGAACGCCATGCGTTCCCGCTCGTTGATCTTCGCGCTGGCAAAGAACTTGCGCCGGATCAGCGCCAGATAGCGGGCGCTGGCCTGGACATTGCCGTCCACCGTGGCAGTGTTGCTCACCCCCACGCGCTGCGCAGCCGAAGGCGTGATCTGCATCAGGCCATGGGCGCCGCCGGTGCCGCGAGCAGTCGGGTTGAGCGTCGACTCCTTGAAAGCCAGCGCGGCCAGGTTGAGCCAGTCGATCTGCTGTGCCTCAGCGTGTTTCTGCAGCACTGGCCGTAGCGCATTCAGGCGCTGGCGGTCCTTGCTGGCCAGCGGGTTGTGCACCCGGTACTGGCGGCGGTAGATGCGCTCGAACGCAGCATCCTGGTTGTCCGGCGCTCGGTAGCCCTGTAAAAAGCGGTCGACCGTGGCCAGCAACTGTGGCGCATCGCGGCCTACGTACCAGCGCATGGCTTGCGGCGCCCCCAACTGTACACGGCTGTCCAGGCGCAGGCGCGGCATCACCCGGGCCCAGCGCCGGGCAATCGGCTGCTCGATCACAGTGAGGTGATAGATGCCGGCCTGGACCATCTCCAGCACATCCTCCACCGCCAAGGTCGAATCGACCCATTCCACCTTGATCGGGGCACGTTTGCGCAGTGCCAGCTGCTGGTTCAGCTGCTGGATCAGCGGGCCGGCGGCGCTGGCGCTGGTCAGCGCCACCGTGCGTCCGGACAGTTGCTCGACGTGGCTGAAACTGCGTTCCCCCTTGCGCCCTACCAGTACCAGCGGTACCTGGTCGAGCACCGGCGCGCTGCTGCTGACGTCGCGAACCGCGCTGGGGTCGAGCAGCTCGCCCGGTACGGCCAGGTCGCCCTCGCCACGCGCCAGGGCGCCCAGCAGTTGTTCCTTGGCGCGCGGAATCAACTTCAGCTGGATCTCCTGGCCGTCGCCGGCGCGGGCATTGAGGTAATGCTCCAGGGCGCGCAGGCGATAGTATTCGATGCCGACCGGCTCGCCCTTGACCTCACCCGAGCTGTTGCGGCTCTGGTTGACCAGCACCCGCAGCACCTGGCTGCTGCGAATCTGTTGCAGGTCACGCACCTTGGCAGGCGGCATGTTCTGCTGCGGTCCCGGCAGGCGCGCATGTGCCGGCCCGGTCAAGGCCAGACCCAGCGTCAGCAGTAGAATGAGCCAGCATCGCGGCATGCAGAATGTCCGTGGTCGGTGGCGACACCATGGAAAGCGCCGCCAAGTGAGAAAAGACGGCAAAAGACCATGGCAACAGCATGAAGTTCTTGGTTTTTTCGCAAAAACAAGGTTTTTGCTATGCTGGCCGCCCCGCGGCACGAGGTAGCACCATGCAACTGATCGATATCGGCGTCAACCTGACCAACAGCAGTTTCCACGACCAGCAGGCAGCCGTCGTCGAGCGCGCCCTCGAAGCCGGCGTCACGCAGATGGTGCTGACCGGCACCAGCCTGGCAGTAAGCGAGCAGGCGCTGGAACTGTGCCAGCAGCTGGATCCGAGCGCTGCGCACCTGTTCGCCACGGCGGGTGTGCACCCGCATGATGCCAAGGCCTGGGATGCCGCCAGCGAGCATCGGTTGCGCCAATTGCTGGCTGAACCGCGTATACGCGCGGTGGGCGAATGTGGCCTGGATTTCAACCGCGACTTCTCCCCTCGCGTGCAGCAGGAAAAAGCCCTGGAAGCGCAACTGGCCCTGGCTGCCGAGCTGCACCTGCCAGTGTTCCTGCATGAGCGCGATGCCAGCGACCGTTTGCTGGCCATTCTCAAGGGCTACCGTGACCACCTGACCGGCGCAGTGGTGCATTGCTTCACCGGTGAACGTGATGCCCTGTTCGCCTACCTGGACATGGACCTGCATATCGGCATCACCGGCTGGATCTGCGACGAGCGCCGTGGCACCCACCTGCATCCGCTGGTGGGCAACATTGCCGGGGGGCGGTTTATGCTGGAGAGCGATGCACCTTACCTGCTGCCGCGCAGCCTGCGTCCCAAGCCCAAGAACGGGCGCAACGAGCCGGCATTCCTGCCAGAGGTGCTGCGCGAGGTCGCCTTGCATCGAGGGGAGTCGGCCGAGCATACGGCCGCGCATACCACGGCGACGGCGCGAGCGTTTTTCCAGATCCAGAGCTGACGCAATGAGGGCCTCGGATTTTTCTTGATACACATCAACACCAGGGCAGGCGGATACAGGCACAATGATGGCACCTTGCCAATATTGTTTCCGCTCAACTCAGAGAAGACCTGCCCATGGGTGCCTGGCTTAGCAATGTTTCCCTGAAGTACAAGTTCTGGGCCGTCAACGCGGTGGCCTTTGTCACGACCTTGCTGCTGGTGCTTTATGCCGTGCACCTTGAGCAGCGCGCCCGCGCCGAAGCCGCGCAGGCACAGGCCGCCGCGCAAGCGCAATTGCTGGCTGCCTGGCCAGCGGGTCAGCCGCTGCCGCGCGCAGCCAACGTCATCAGCTGGCCAGCGGGGCAAACGCCCAGCTTCGCCGGCGAGCCCCTCGATGGCCTGCGCAATGCCCAGGGCTGGGTCGAACTGCCAAGCGCCTGGCTCCTCGGCGACAACCCGTTGCGCGGCGCGCAGGTGCTGCGCAGCGGCAATCAAGAAGTGGCGGTGCTGGCCCAGTCGCCAAGCCTGCGCCAGGTGTTCTTCGACCGTTTCAGCAACTACGCGGTGTGCGTGCTGATCCTCATGCTGGCCATGCTCGGCGCCTCGCAACTGCTGATCCGCTTCCTGCTCAGCCAGCTCAACACCCTCAAGGACGTGATGCTGCACGTGGAAAAAACCGGCGACCTGGCGGCCCGCGTGCCCTTGGCCTGTGGCGACGAGGTCGGCCAGATGGCCGGGGCCTTCAATGCCATGCAGGCCACCTACCACCGGGTGGTCAGCACCGTCGCCCACACCGCCGCTCAGCTGGACTCCGGTGCCGCGCGCCTGGCGGCCAGCATGAGCGACGTCCGCCACGGCATGCTTGGCCAGCAGAGCGAGACCGACCAGGCGGCTACTGCCATCAACGAAATGTCGGCGACGGTGCACCACATTGCCCAGCATGCCGGCGCCACCCGCGACTTGTCACAAACCGCTGACAGCCTGGCCGGCAGCGGCCAGGAGGTGGTCAGCCGGGTGCAGGATTCGATTTCCGGTCTGTCCAGCGGCGTGCAACAGACTGCCGAGATGATTCGCCAGCTCGCTGAAGACAGCCAGAAGATCAATGGCGTGGTCAACGTGATCCACAGCATCGCCGAGCAAACCAACCTGCTGGCTTTGAACGCCGCCATCGAAGCCGCGCGCGCCGGCGACCTTGGGCGTGGCTTCGCCGTGGTAGCCGATGAAGTGCGCAACCTGGCCAAGCGCGTGCAGACCTCCACCGACGAGATCACCACCATGGTCTCGGCCCTGCAGTCAGGCACTCGCGATGCGGTGGAATTCATGCAGGAAAGCTCGTACAAGGCCGACGACTGTGTCAGGCAGGCCAGGGAGGCCGGTGAAGCATTGGCCGAGATCACCGGGGCCGTGGCACAGATGCGCGAAAGCAACACGCAGATCGCCGTGGCCGCCGAGCAGCAAAGCCAAGTGGCAGAAGAAATGAACCGTGCGGTGGTGAGCATCCGCGATGTCACCGAGCAGACCGTGCAGCAGACGGTCGGCTCGGCGAACACCAGCAGCGAACTGGCGACGCTGGCCGGCGAACTGAACAAGGCTATTGGCCAGCTCAAGCTATAGTCACCATAGCCAGCCTCGATTGGCCCCCGTTCGGGGGCCGCACTAAGCTTTGGGCACAGCGAGAGGAAATGCCCATGAGCAAACGTCTGCCCAACCTGCACGCCTGGCAATGGCGCGGCTACCACCAGAACCACCGACACCCGACCAACCTGGTGCTGCACCTGATCGCCGTGCCGTTATTCATCCTTGGCGCGCTGCTGGTCCTGTCCGGGCTGTTCAGCCTGGACCTCGGCCAGCTTGCCGTCGGTATCATCGCCTTGATCGCCGGCCTGGGCCTGCAACGCCAGGGCCATCGGCTGGAGGCGGAACAACCGGAACCGTTCGCGGACCGCAAGGACGCCGTACAGCGCCTGCTCACCGAGCAGTTCGTCACCTTTCCGCGCTTCGTGCTCAGCGGCGCCTGGTGGAAGGCCTGGCGCGAGCGACACAAACACCGTCAGTGATCGGTTACGACCACGCCGCTGGCCTGCGACCGACGGATCCGGCTAGGCGAAAACCGTCACAGTCTGGCGGCTCAACGCCAGCAACTCGCCTTGGGCCGTCCACAGTGCCGCGGCGGCATGCCCGTATCCGTCACGCGCATATTCAGTTTCCACGCAATAACGGCACCAGTCGAGGGTCGACAGCTGCGGCGTGGGCTGGACGAATTCAATGGTCCAGGTGAGGGTGCTACCCGCAGCGGGCTGCTTGAGGAACGGCATCAGGCTTGGCGGCCAGGCATCGACCAGCGCCAGCAGGTGCGCCTCGCTGAGCGGCGCTTCAGGCACCCCACGCAAGCGCACCCAGCCGCCCATATGGCGTGAAGGGTTGCCACTGAACGGAAGGCCGCCGACCGCCCAGCGCAAGGCCACGTGCTGCATGAAATCAGGGGTAATGCCTTTGATATGCGGCAACTCGGGGGCTGCATCTTCAAGCGCCTTCATGTCCATGGCCGGCAATGCCGGCACATCGACCACAGACGGCCGCCCCGTACCGAAATTGCCCTGCACCAGGGTCACCACCTGGCCGTCCTGAACGGCACGCCCCAGCAAGGTACTCACCGCCTTGCCTTCACGCAGCACCTCGGCCTCGAAGCGGATTGGCACATCCGCTGCAGCCGGTGCGACAAAACTGATAGCCAGCGACCGTACAGGGCGATCATCGGTTATTTTCCGGCGCATGGTTTCATACACCAGCGCCGCCATCAGCCCGCCAAACACGGCGCGGCCCTGGGCCCAGCTCGGCGGGATGCTGACCGCATCGGGGCTGGCCCGCACGGCGTCAAGCAATTGGTTGAAGTTCATAGGCTGGCTCCTGCATGCAGCGAAAGGGTTTGCCCATCCTAGCCAGCAAGCCCTTGGCGATCAGCCCGCATATCGGTCATTTTTCGGGCTTTCGCCGCGCCAGCGCCCGCTGCAGGGCATCCAGAGTCACATCCGACCGCCGCTCGGCCTGGTGCAGCTCCTGCTCCCAGGCGGCCTTGCAAGGCGCCAGATCGGCCTGCTCGCGCGCCTGCAACAGCCATTGCAGACGATCATGCCAGTCACCCAGGTCGCCCTGGGCCTGCTTCAGCAGGCGCCGCAGTGCCTTACCGGTATGGTCGAGCTGGGGGTAAGCCTCGTCGCCGTAGCGCGCGCGCTTGATCAGCAAGCGCAGGCGGTGGCGATCGTGCGCCGGGTCCTGCAGGGCCTGGCGCAGCTTGCGCCACTGTTTGACCAGGCGTTTGTCGATCCGCTTTTGCAGCGACTTGGTCAGGCCTTCGCGAGCGGCCGCACGCAGGAACAGCGGAAACGCGTCGACGATCGCCAGCACCCGCGCCAGTTGAGGGCTGTCAGCGACGCTGGCAAATGTCCTGTCACGCCCTTCCACGCGGCGCTGCCCGGCCTCGGTAAAACCACGCCCGATCAGTTCGGCCGCCAGTACCTCGCGATCACGCAGCGGCGTCGTCAGTACCCCCAGCGCCCTGGCGGCATCCTCCAGCTGCTCGACCCCGGGTAATCCGCGCAAGGGCCGCAGCAGGCTGCGCAGACGCCGCAGCGTGGTGCGCAGGTCGTGCAGGGCCTCGCTGTCGGTGTCGGCAGCCAGGCGTTCGCGGCAGGCCAGCAGACGCACCTGCAAGGCCAGTATCTGGGCCACTACATGATCGAGCATGGCAGGCATTCAACGATGCTCCCGGTCAGCGCCCGGCGCGCGACTCACGAATGTAGAAGCGCGCCTTTTCGGCTTTGCGGGTGCAGCTTTCATAGCCTTCGAACTGCTGCTGAGTCTTGGCTCCGGTCAGCAGCGACAGGGCTTTGGAATAGCTCACGGCACCGGCAAAGCCTTCGGCCTTGGCCAGGTCCAGTTCCTTCCAGGCGGCATCCAGCTGGCTCGCGCAACTTTCGCGATAGGCCGTCTTGCCCGCACAGCCGGCAAGGGCCAGGGCAATCAGTGGAAGGCAGATCCAGGCTTTCATCGATAAGTACCTCAATGGAAAAAAACAGTGGCCGTTCGACGTCCCAAAGGCTCAAAAGTGCCGTTCCCGGCCAGCTTTGCGTGGTCAGTTTTATTACAGTAGCTCAATGCGATCTACATTGAAGCACAGGCAGCGATGGGTGCATTGTAGAACCATGCTTGCACGGGCCGGGGAATGTTCATGAGCAAACGCGTGGCGCTGGTATTGGGATCGGGCGGAGCCCGGGGGTATGCACACATCGGTGTGATCGAGGAAATCGAGCGCCGCGGCTACGACATCGCCTGCATAGCCGGCTGTTCGATGGGCGCCGTGATCGGCGGCATCTACGCGGCTGGCAAGCTGGACGAATACAAGAACTGGATCGAAAGCCTCGACTACCTGGACGTGCTGCGCCTGGTCGACGTCAGCTTTCGCCTCGGCGCAATTCGCGGCGACAAGGTGTTCGGGCAGATCCGCAAGATCGTCGGTGAAATCAACATCGAGCAATTGCGCATCCCTTATACGGCCGTGGCAGCCGACCTCACCAACCAGCAGGAAATCTGGTTCCAGGAAGGCTGCCTGCACCAGGCCATGCGTGCCTCGGCGGCCATTCCCAGCCTGTTCACACCGGTGATGCAAGGCAACCGCATGCTGGTCGACGGTGGCATCCTAAACCCGTTGCCGATCGTGCCGGTGGTGTCCAGCCACTGCGACCTGATCATTGCGGTCAACCTCAACGCCACCAACCAGAAACAGTACCAGTTGCCGGTGATAGAACGGCCAGCGGCATTCAGGATGCGTTTCGATGCATTGCTCAGCTCGCTGGGGTCACGCCTGCCGTTCCGGCGCAAGCCGGCAGAAGAGCTGATTCGCATCGAGCAGGAAATCGTCGCCGAAGGGCTCGCACCGCCCAACCCGTGGCTGTCCGATGCCGCCGACCCGGAAGGCCAGCAACCGGCTGCGGCACCAGAACGCGAAGGCGCGCCAAAGTCGGCGACCGGCTCGTTCATTATCGACAACGTGGGGCCCGCTTCGCTGCTGGACCTGATCAACCAGAGTTTCGAGGTGATGCAGACGTCGTTGGCGCAATACAAGATCGCCGGCTATCCACCGGATGTGCTGATCAACGTGCCCAAGCGGGTATGCCGGTTTTTCGAGTTCTACAAGGCGCCTGAGCTGATTGCCCTGGGGCGAGAGATTGCGCGGGATACGCTGGATAATCATGAAGGGGTGAAGCGCTAGGCCGGAACAGGCGGCAGAAACAGAACAGGCCGCACTGGGCGGCCTGTTCGTTCGTGCTTCCATCACCTTAGTAGCGGGTGATGTCTGCCTTGGCTTCCAGCTGCTTGCGGTAGGCCGCAAAGTCCTGCTGGCCGGCACGCGACGCGAGGTAGCGGCGAATCTGCTGCTTCTCTTCGTCGGTAGCGGTAGCGCCTTCGTTGACGCCCTTGAGCTGCAGTACTACCAGGCTGCCGTCACGCAGCACCACGCTGCCATAGACCGGCTTGTCCTTGGACTGCGGCTTGGCCAGGCGGAACAGCGCCTGCAGCTCGGCCGGGTCGATACCGTCCTCGCCACGGGTGACCGCCTCGTAAGCTTTCCAGCCCTGCCCTTCGTACACGCTAGCCGTGCTGATGGAACCGTCACGCAGGCCGGCAATCAGCTTGTCAGCCTTGGCCTTGAGTTCGGCAGTGGCCTTCTCTTTGGCCAGGTGATCGCGAATGTTACTGGCCACAGCTTCCAGCGGCAGTTGCTCCGGCTTGCGGTGCTCCTTGACGCGCAGGACCACGGTGGTTTCCGGGTCGAGTTCGATGGCGGTGCTGTTGGCACCCTCATCCAGCACTTCTTCGGAGAACGCAGCCTGCACCACCGAACGGTTGGCAGTGATGCCTTCGCCGCCCTCACGACCAAAGGCTGCAGAGGTGTGCACCTTCAGGTTCAGGTCCTGGGCCGGCTGGGCCAGGTCGGAAGCCTCGTAGGCGGCATCCTGCAACTGTTTGCTGGCGTCGACGTAACGCTGCTCGACCAGGGGAATCTTCAAGTCCCGGGTCAGCTTGTCCTTGAGGCTGGCAAAGCTCGGTACTTCCGGCGCCTGCACGCCCAGCAGCTTGATCAGGTGATAGCCGAACTGGGTACGTAC
Organism: Pseudomonas sp. Marseille-Q3773; assembly: GCF_916618955.1. Classification (NCBI taxonomy): domain Bacteria; kingdom Pseudomonadati; phylum Pseudomonadota; class Gammaproteobacteria; order Pseudomonadales; family Pseudomonadaceae; genus Pseudomonas; species Pseudomonas sp. Marseille-Q3773. Next base: position 813,445 of record NZ_OU745390.1, on the reverse strand, counting down.
CGGCGCGGAAACCTGCCCATCCTGCAATTTGTACAGGGCATCCTCGAACGCCGGGTCATAAACACCCGGGCCGGCGAAACCAAGGTCACCACCGCTGCCGGCCGAACCAGGGTCCTGCGAGAATTCCTTGGCCAGTGCGGCAAAGTCCTCACCCTTGGCCAGACGCTGCGCGATCTCTTCGGCACGGGCCTTGGCCTGGGCGTCGGTGACCTTGTCGTTGACCTCGATCAGGATGTGCGCAGCGTGACGCTGCTCGGCGAGGTTGGCAATTTCCTTCTCGTACTGGGCCTTGAGTTCTTCGTCGGTCACCTTGACCTGGTCGAAGAACGCCGACTTCTTCAGCTCGATGTAGTCGATCACCACCTGGTCAGGCGACATGAACTCCTTGGCGTGATGGTCGTAGTGCGCCTTGACTTCTTCGTCGCTGACCTTGACCGCAGCCGGGTCGGCCTTGAAGGTCAGGGAGGCGAAGTCACGGGTCTGCTTCTCGAGGCGGGCAAAGGCATCGACCTGCTGATCGGTGACGAAGCTGCTGCCGGCCAGGCCGGTGCGCAGCTGGCCGATGAGCATTTCCTCGGCCAGCATGTCGCGGAACTGCATGCGGCCGTAGCCCATCTGGCGGATGACCTGGTCGAAGCGGTCGGCGCTGAACTTGCCGTCCACCTGGAATTCCGGTGTCTGCAGGATGACCTGGTCCAGCGCAGCCTCGGAGAAGGCGAACCTGGCGTCTTCGGCGCCTTGCAACAGCAGCTTGCGGCTGATCAGGCCCTTGAGTGCCTCTTCACGCAGCAACTTGTCATCCAGCAACGCCGGGTCGAAATCCTTGCCCAGCTGTTGCATCAGCTGGCGGCGCTGCATGTCGGCCGCCTGGCTCAACTCGTTCTGGCTGATGGTCTGGCCATTCACCTTGGCGGCGTCCTGGCTGTGAGTAGCGGCCTGGAAAATGGCTTCGAAGCCGGTCAACGCCATCAACACGACGATAAGGCCGATGATGGTCTTGGCAATCCAACCTTGTGAATTGTCCCTGATATTTTGCAGCATGCGTCCCCCAGAAACGGCTGTACCACTGCGTCGACAACCGCGGAGCGTGGGTAGAAACCTGATAAAAGAAAGGCGCATCCGAGGATGCGCCTTTTCTTAGCAAACGTGTCAGGCGGGAACGTTTGCGCCCCCGCCATCAGCGTGCTCGGACCTGGCCAGGCCGGGTCCGGCTGAAAGAGACGACTTAGTTGACGGCGTCTTTCAGGCCTTTGCCAGCCTTGAAACCTGGAACCTTGGCGGCTTCGATCTTGATTGCCTTACCGGTTTGCGGGTTACGGCCGGTGCGCTCAGCACGCTCCTTGACCGAGAAGGTACCGAAGCCAACCAGTACCACATCGTCACCTTGCTTCAGGGCGCCGGTGACGGATTCGATGACTGCGTCCAGCGCACGGCCGGCTACAGCTTTCGGGATGTCAGCAGATGCGGCGATAGCGTCAATCAGTTCCGACTTGTTCACTCTAAGTCCCCTTATTTCTCTATTGAGTTTGTTTCTAAGTATGTAATGAAAAGCTTATGAAACGTGCGCTGGGTGGCCTGATGACACTAGCGTGCCGCTTTATAGCAAGGCCCCGAAAAAACTGTCAAGGAACGCCCCCCAGCCAGAAACTACTAGTGCGTGCTGATTCTTTCCTTAGCATCGCCGTCGCGCTTTTCATCTTTCGCGACAATCTCCGGAGCCACATCTGGCAAGGGCTCCGGGGCGTATTGCAGCGCAATTTGCAGGACTTCGTCAATCCATTTGACCGGTTTGATCTGCAGATCCTGTTTGATATTTTCCGGAATCTCCTTCAGATCGCGAACATTCTCCTCGGGAATGATCACCGTCTTGATACCACCACGGTGTGCCGCCAGCAGTTTTTCCTTCAGCCCGCCAATCGCCAGCACCTGGCCACGCAAGGTAATTTCACCGGTCATGGCGACATCGGCACGCACCGGAATCTGCGTCAGTGCCGAGACCAGTGCGGTGCACATGCCGATACCGGCGCTCGGGCCGTCTTTCGGCGTGGCGCCTTCAGGCATGTGGATGTGCACGTCGTGCTTCTCGTGGAAGTCGGCTGCAATCCCCAGGCTGCGGGCGCGGCTGCGCACCACGGTCTGGGCGGCGGTGATCGATTCGACCATGACATCGCCCAGCGAACCGGTCTTGATCAACTGGCCCTTGCCGGGGATGACAACGGCTTCGATGGTCAGCAGTTCGCCACCCACCTGGGTCCAGGCCAAGCCGGTGACCTGGCCGATCTGGTCTTGCTGCTCGGCCAGGCCATAGCGGAACTTGCGCACACCCAGCAGGTGCTCCAGCTGCTCGCTGGCCACCTTGACCTTGACCTGCTTCTGCCCGGTATGTTCCTTGACCACCTTGCGGCAGACCTTGGCAATTTGCCGCTCCAGCCCACGCACACCCGCTTCGCGAGTGTAGTAGCGGATGATGTCGCGGATCGCCGAAACGTCGACCTCCAGCTCTTCCTTCTTCAGGCCGTTGGCCTTGACCTGCTTGGGCACCAAATACTTGACCGCAATGTTGATCTTCTCGTCCTCGGTGTAGCCCGGCAGGCGGATGACTTCCATCCGGTCGAGCAGCGCCGGCGGAATGTTCATCGAGTTCGAGGTGCACAGGAACATCACGTCCGACAGGTCGTAGTCGACCTCCAGGTAATGGTCGTTGAAATTGTGGTTCTGCTCGGGGTCGAGCACCTCGAGCAGTGCCGAGGCCGGGTCGCCACGCATGTCGCTGCCCATCTTGTCGATTTCGTCCAGCAGGAACAGCGGGTTGCGTACCCCCACCTTGGTCATCTTCTGGATCAGGCGCCCAGGCATGGAACCGATGTAGGTACGGCGGTGGCCACGGATCTCGGCCTCGTCACGCACCCCACCCAGGGCCATGCGCACGAACTTGCGATTGGTCGCAGCGGCGATCGACTCGGCCAGCGATGTCTTGCCCACACCGGGCGGGCCAACCAGGCACAGCACCGGGCCACGGATCTTCTTGACGCGCTTCTGCACGGCAAGGTATTCGAGAATCCGGTCCTTGACCTCTTCCAGGCCATAATGGTCGGCATCGAGGATTTCCTCGGCCTTGGCCAGGTCCAGGCGGACTTTGCTCTGGGCCTTCCACGGCACCTGCACCAGCCAGTCGAGGTAGGAGCGCACCACGGTGGCCTCGGCGGACATCGGCGACATCTGCTTGAGCTTGTTCAGCTCGGCCTGGGCCTTGGCCAGGGCATCCTTGGGCAGGCCAGCGGCTTCGATGCGCTTTTTCAGCTCTTCGACTTCGTTGTGGCCTTCGTCGCCATCGCCGAGTTCCTTCTGAATGGCCTTCATCTGCTCATTCAGGTAATACTCGCGCTGGCTGCGCTCCATCTGCTTCTTGACCCGACCGCGAATGCGCTTCTCGACCTGCAGCAGGTCTATTTCGGCATCCAGCAGCGCCAGTACATGCTCGACGCGGGTCGGCAGGTCGACGATTTCGAGAATTTCCTGCTTCTGCTCGATCTTCAAGGCCATGTGCGCGGCCATGGTGTCGACCAGGCGCCCAGGCTCTTCGATGCTGTTCAGCGACGACAGCACCTCTGCAGGCACTTTCTTGCCCAATTGCACGTACTGCTCGAACTGCGACAGCAGGGTGCGCACGAAGACTTCCGATTCGCGCTCGGCGGCATCGGCTTCGTCGATCAGGGAAACCTCGGCACGGATGTGCCCTTCCACTTCGCTGAAGCGCTCGACAGCGCCACGCTGCTCGCCCTCGACCAGCACCTTGACGGTGCCGTCGGGCAGTTTCAACAGCTGCAGCACGGTGGCAACGGTACCGACGCGATACAGCGCGTCTTCGCCCGGGTCATCGTCGGCCGGGTTTTTCTGGGCCAGCAGGAGGATCTGCTTTTCGCCCGTCATCGCAGCCTCAAGGGCTTCGATGGACTTTTCGCGCCCCACGAACAGCGGGATGACCATGTGCGGGTAAACAACGACATCGCGCAATGGCAAAAGAGGCAAGTCGAGGGTGGTCTTCATGATTTCGCCTCTACAGCGGCCTTATGGCCGGAAAACGGTGGAAATGATGCTTGGACCTAATGTGGGGGCACGCCTGGGAAATTACAAGCGCTAGCGCAGGAAAAGCAGAAAGGGGCCCGTAGGCCCCCTTCTTGCTTGCAACCGTCAGCGGCCAGCGCCTGGAATCAGGCGTCCGGCGCAGCCTTGGCTTGCGGCTCGCTGTTTTCGTAGATCATCAGCGGCTGCGAAGTACCCTCGATGACGCTCTCGTCGATCACCACCTTGCTGACATCCTTCTTCGAAGGAATCTCGTACATGGTGTCGAGCAGCACGCCTTCGAGGATCGAACGCAGGCCACGGGCGCCAGTCTTGCGCTCCAGGGCCTTGCGCGCAACGGCCTTGAGCGCATCGCTGCGGAACTCGAGGTCGACGCTTTCCATCTCGAACAGCTTGGCATACTGCTTGGTCAGGGCATTCTTCGGCTCGGTGAGGATCTGCATCAGCGCAGCCTCATCCAGTTCGTCGAGGGTTGCCAGCACTGGCAGACGGCCGACGAATTCCGGAATCAGGCCAAACTTGACCAGATCGTCCGGCTCGACCTCACGCAGCGACTCGCCAACCTTCTTGCCTTCTTCCTTGCTGCGTACTTCGGCGCCAAAACCGATGCCACCTTTGGTGGAGCGGTTCTGGATGACCTTTTCCAGGCCCGAGAAGGCGCCACCGCAGATGAACAGGATATTGCGGGTATCAACCTGCAGGAATTCCTGTTGCGGGTGCTTGCGGCCGCCCTGCGGCGGTACCGAGGCCACGGTGCCTTCGATCAGCTTCAACAGTGCCTGCTGCACGCCCTCGCCCGAAACGTCACGGGTGATGGACGGGTTGTCCGACTTGCGCGAGATCTTGTCGATCTCGTCGATGTAGACGATGCCCATCTGGGCCTTTTCCACGTCGTAGTCGCACTTCTGCAACAGCTTCTGGATGATGTTCTCGACGTCCTCACCCACGTAACCGGCTTCGGTCAGGGTGGTGGCGTCAGCAATGGTGAACGGTACGTTCAACAGGCGTGCAAGGGTTTCGGCGAGCAGGGTCTTGCCCGAGCCGGTCGGCCCGATGAGCAGGATGTTGCTCTTGCCGAGTTCGACTTCGTCACCCTTCTTGTCACGCTGGTTCAGGCGCTTGTAGTGGTTGTACACCGCTACGGCCAGCACCTTTTTCGCGCGCTCCTGACCAATTACGTACTGGTCCAGGATGCCGCTGATTTCTTTCGGCGAAGGTAATTTGTGCGCGCTGCTTTCGGCCTGGGCTTCCTGCACCTCCTCACGGATGATGTCATTGCACAGGTCGACGCACTCGTCGCAGATAAATACCGAGGGCCCGGCAATCAATTTGCGCACTTCGTGCTGGCTTTTGCCGCAGAAGGAGCAATAGAGCAATTTGCCGCTGTCCTCGCCGTTACGGGTGTCAGTCATTCGATCGATCCAATCCGGTAGGCTTGCAACACAAGATGAAGGCAATTGCGGGCTTTTTCAAGTCCGCAGGTAGGCGCTTTCCGCGCCCACCTGCTCTGGCACCCCGGTTCAGGAGGCCAGTTGCCGCTTGTCGTAGACCGAGTCGATCAGGCCGTACTCGGCCGCGCGCGAGGCGCTCATGAAGTTGTCACGCTCGGTGTCACGCTTGATGGTCTCGAGGTCCTGGCCAGTGTGATAGGCCAGCAGCTCGTTCAGACGGGCCTTGATATTGAGGATTTCCTGGGCGTGGATCTCGATATCGGTGGCCTGCCCCTGGAAGCCGCCCAGCGGCTGGTGAATCATCACGCGCGAGTTCGGCAGGCAGTGACGCTTGCCCTTGGCACCGGCAGCCAGCAGGAAGGCGCCCATGCTGCAGGCCTGGCCGATGCAGATGGTCGAGACGTCCGGCTTGATGAACTGCATGGTGTCGTAGATCGACATGCCGGCGGTGACGGAACCGCCCGGCGAGTTGATGTACAGATGGATATCCTTGTCCGGGTTTTCTGCTTCCAGGAACAGCAGTTGCGCCACGACGAGGTTGGCCATGTAGTCCTCTACCGGGCCAACCAGGAAGATCACACGCTCCTTCAACAGGCGCGAGTAGATGTCGTAAGCGCGTTCGCCACGGGCGGACTGCTCGATAACCATCGGGACCAGGCCGCCTGCGGCCTGGATGTCAGAGCTCTGCTGAATATAAGAATTGCGGGACATGTCCTGCGCTCACTCCCAAATAGTCATGGCTTGAATACGCACAAGCCAGCTCGAAGGCTGGCTTGTGGGGGTTTCCTACGAGAGAAGCCTGTTACTCAGCGGCGGCAGGAGCCTGTGCTGGCTTAACGGCATCTTCGTACGAGACCGACTTGTCGGTCACAGTCGCTTTCTGCAGAACAGTATCTACAACTTGCTCTTCCAGCACAACCGAACGGACTTCGTTCAGTTGCTGGTCGTTCTTGTAGTACCAGGCGATGACCTGCTCAGGCTCCTGGTAGGCCGAAGCCATTTCCTCGATCATTTCGCGAACCTTGCCTTCGTCCGGCTTCAGTTCGAACTGCTTGACCACTTCGGCAACGATCAGGCCCAGGACCACGCGACGCTTGGCTTGCTCTTCGAACAGCTCGGCCGGCAGTTGCTCAGGCTTGATGTTGCCACCGAATTGCTGAACAGCCTGGACGCGCAGACGGTTGACTTCGTTTTCCAGCAGGGCTTTCGGCACTTCGATCGGGTTGGCGGCCAGCAGACCGTCCATGACCTGGTTCTTCACCTTGGCCTTGATGGCCTGGCGCAGTTCACGCTCCATGTTCTTGCGCACTTCGGCGCGGAAGCCTTCCAGGGTGGTTTCCTTGATGCCGAACTGGGCGAAGAATTCTTCGTTCAGCTCTGGCAGCACCGGGGCAGCAACGCTGTTGACGGTGATGGTGAACTCGGCGGCCTTGCCAGCCAGGTCCAGGTTCTGGTAGTCCTCAGGGAAGGTCACGTTGACAACGCGCTCTTCACCCGCCTTGGCGCCAACCAGGCCGTCTTCGAAGCCAGGGATCATGCGGCCGGAGCCCAGTACCAGCTGGGTGCCCTTGGCCGAACCGCCAGCGAACACTTCACCGTCGACCTTGCCGACGAAGTCGATGTTGACCTGGTCGTCTTTCTGGGCAGCGCGCTCGACGGCCTCGAAACGGGTGTTCTGCTTGCGCAGCACTTCCAGCATGTTGTCCAGGTCGGCGTCAGCCACTTCGGCGCTCAGGCGCTCGACGCTGATCGACTCGAGGCCGGCAACGGTGAATTCAGGGAACACTTCGAAGATGGCGACGAATTCCAGGTCCTTGCCCTTCTCGAAGGACTTCGGCTCTACCGCAGGGGCGCCAGCCGGGTTCAGCTTCTGTTCGACGATGGCCTCGTAGAAGGAAGCCTGGACCAGGTCACCGAAAGCCTCTTGGCGGGCATCGGCCTCGAAGCGCTGACGGATCACGCTCATCGGCACCTTGCCTGGGCGGAAGCCTGCAACCTTGGCGCGCTTGGCAGTCTGTTGCAGACGCTTGTTGACTTCGTTCTCGACGCGCTCGGCCGGAACGGCGATGGTCATGCGGCGCTCGAGAGCGGAAGTGTTTTCAACAGAAACTTGCATGGATATTCCTCGTTGCACAGACGTTAGCCGGCGTTAGCCCGACTCCAGAATCAAGGGCAAGCATTCTAGTGAGTCGCGCAGCAGAAGTCACCCCACCCGGGACGACGGGAAGCCACGCCGGTCGATTAGCTTTCAAGGCCCGTACGGCATGCCGCAGGACCTGCTTCAAAAAGGGCCGCGCGGCGCCTTGGGCGCCCAACAGCCGAAATACCTTGTCAAACAACTGCCGCGACGAATTCGCGTCCTTTATTCAGGATCGATCTCGTTGAACTGGCAGTACTCTTCCCATTCCATCCCCAGCGCTTCAGCCACCTCGCGGTGCGTCTCCAGGCGCATGGCCTGCAGCTGCTCCGGGGTTTCGGCGATCAGTTGCAGGGCCAGCTCCCAGGGCTGGATGCCCTGCTCCTCGGCTGCATCTTCGAAGGCCCATTCGATCTGCTGGGCCTGCTCGCGCGCATCCAGCTCGCGGATCTCTTCGAGCAGTTGCGGGTTGGCCTCGGCAAAACGCTGCAGCGCCAGTGCCTGACGGGCTTCTTTTGCGATCATCGGGTTGTTCCTCTGCCGGCCAGCTGGGCCGGTGTTTCAACCGGCTGAAATCTAACAGCTTTTATTGGGGTGCCACCAGAGGATTGCAAGGGGGATTGAATTATGGCTGCGAAGTTCATGGCTTGAGCCTTGTGGCGCTCGATCTCATGGCACCACAACCCTCCAGGCATACACCCCAAAAACAACAAAGGCGCCCAGTCTCATGACCAAGGCGCCTTCGAAAAATATGGGGTGGACGATGGGAATCGAACCCACGACAACTGGAATCACAATCCAGCGCTCTACCAACTGAGCTACGCCCACCATATTGCGGTCTTGCGGTACAACCTTACAGAAGCATGGTGCGGACGAAGAGACTCGAACTCTTACAGCTTGCGCCGCTGGAACCTAAATCCAGTGTGTCTACCAATTTCACCACGTCCGCGTAACGCTTAAAACAAAGGCGCCAGATGCTATCGCGGCGCCTTTGAAGAATATGGGGTGGACGATGGGAATCGAACCCACGACAACTGGAATCACAATCCAGCGCTCTACCAACTGAGCTACGCCCACCATATTGCATTACAACCACTTGCTTGCCAAAGCTGCCTAATGGCGCACCCGGCAGGACTCGAACCTGCGACCATCCGCTTAGAAGGCGGATGCTCTATCCAGCTGAGCTACGGGCGCTTAAGCTTGAAGCCTAACCGAACGAGACATTAACAGGTAACTGTCAAACCACTCATTCTGCCCGACTTCGCCAACCAGTGCTAGGCTGTGCCCGACAAGTGCGGCGAATCTTATAGGCGAGCCTGAATGTCGTCAACACCTTTCTCAAAAAAATTTAAATTATTTAAGGGCTTAGGGGATTTGCCCGACCACTCGCCTTTGCCCTTGGCGCGTGTCGTGCGAGAATGCGCCCTCTTTAATTGTTTCCTTCTCGATGGTTAATCACGCGTCTATGACTGCACACCTAATCGATGGCAAGGCGATCGCCGCCAGCCTGCGCCAGCAGATCGCTCAACGTGTCGTGGAGCGTCGCCAGCAAGGCCTGCGTACACCCGGCCTGGCAGTGATCCTGGTCGGCACCGACCCCGCCTCCCAAGTCTATGTCTCGCACAAGCGCAAGGACTGCGAAGAGGTCGGTTTCATTTCGCAGGCGTTCGACCTGCCCAGCGACACCACGCAGCAGGCCCTGACCGAGCTGATCGACCGCCTCAATGACGACCCGGCCGTCGATGGCATCCTCCTGCAACTGCCGCTGCCGGCGCACTTGGACGCCTCGCTGCTGCTCGAGCGCATTCGCCCGGACAAGGACGTGGACGGTTTCCACCCGTACAACATCGGCCGCCTGGCCCAGCGCATCCCGCTGCTGCGCCCGTGCACGCCGAAGGGCATCATGACCTTGCTGGAAAGCACCGGCCAGGACCTGTACGGCATGAACGCGGTCATCGTCGGCGCATCCAACATCGTGGGCCGTCCGATGGCCATGGAACTGCTGCTGGCCGGCTGCACCGTGACCGTCTGCCACCGCTTCACCAAGGACCTGGCCGGCCATGTCGGGCGTGCCGACCTGGTGGTCGTGGCTGCCGGCAAGCCGGGCCTGGTCAAGGGCGAATGGATCAAGGAAGGTGCCATTGTCATCGACGTCGGTATCAACCGCCAGGAAGACGGCAAGCTGGTCGGTGATGTGGTCTACGAGACCGCGCTGCCGCGCGCTGGCTGGATCACCCCGGTGCCGGGTGGCGTCGGGCCGATGACCCGGGCGTGCCTGCTGGAAAACACGCTCTATGCAGCGGAAGAGTTGCACAAGTAATACCGCGTGAAATGAAAACGGCACCTTTGGCAGGTGCCGTTTTTTTTTGCCCGTAACATATGCACTGGGTTTACCGGCCTCTTCGCGGGCTTGCCCGCTCCGGTACTGCGCCGCTCTCAAGACGTGCGGGGTACCTGTGGGAGCGGGCTCACCCGCGAAGAAGCCGGCGCGGTGCTCAGCCGATCACTTCCTGGCCGCCTCCCACGACTTGAGCAGTTCGGTGTAGCTGACCGTCTCGCCCTTGGGCTTTTCGTTGGCCAGTTTCGGTTTCGGCGCTCCGGGCTGGTCGAACCAGTACTGGGCATCCTTCTCCGGGTTGAGCTTCGGCGCGCAGGTCGCCTGTGCGTTGGAACGCTGCAAGCGTTCCATCATCCGGTCCTGGTCGCGGGCCAGGCCGTCCAGCGCTTCCTGCGGGGTCTTCTCGCCGCTGGCCACCTCGGCGATGTGGCTCCACCACAGCTGCGCCAACCGCGGATAGTCCGGCACGTTGGTACCGGTCGGTGTCCACTGTACTCGCGCCGGGCTGCGGTAGAACTCCACCAGCCCGCCCAGCTTGGGCGCCAGATCGGTCATGGCCTGGGAGTTGATATCCGACTCGCGGATCGGCGTGAGGCCCACAATGGTCTTTTTCAGCGACACGGTCTTGGACGTGACGAACTGGGCGTAGAGCCAAGCGGCCAGGCGTTGCTTCTCGGGGGTGGACTTGAAGAACGTCCACGAGCCCGTGTCCTGATAGCCCAGCTTCATCCCCTCCTCCCAGTACGGCCCCTTCGGCGAGGGCGCCATGCGCCATTTCGGCGTGCCATCGGCGTTGACCACCGGCAGGCCGGGCTTGGTCATGTCGGCAGTGAACGCGGTGTACCAGAAGATTTGCTGGGCGATGTTGCCCTGGGCGGGCACCGGGCCCGCTTCGGAGAAGGTCATGCCTTGGGCTTCCTTGGGCGCATAGGCACGCATCCAGTCCACGTACTTCTGCGTGGCATAGACCGCAGCCGGGCCGTTGGTGTCGCCGCCGCGGGTCACGCTGGAGCCCACCGGGTGGCAATCCTCCACGCGGATGCCCCATTCGTCCACCGGCAGGCCGTTGGGCAGGCCCTTGTCGCCGCCACCGGCCATGGAGAACCAGGCGTCGGTGAAGCGCCAGCCCAGCGACGGGTCTTTCTTGCCATAGTCCATGTGGCCATAGACGCGCTTGCCGTCGATTTCCTTGACGTCTTCGGTGAAGAACCGGGCAATGTCCTCGTAGGCCGACCAGTTCACCGGCACGCCCAGCTCGTAACCGTACTTTTCCTTGAACCTGGCCTTCAGGTCGGGCCGTTCGAACCAGTCGGCACGGAACCAGTACAGGTTGGCGAACTGCTGGTCGGGCAACTGGTAGATCTTGCCATCGGGCGCGGTGGTGAAGGAAATGCCGATGAAGTCCTTCAGGTCGAGGGTCGGCGAGGTGTAGTTCTTGCCCTCGTTGGCCATCAGGTCGGTGATCGATTCCACCTTGCCATAGCGAAAGTGCGTACCGATCAGGTCGGAATCGTTGACCCAGCCGTCATAGATGTTCTTGTCCGACTGCATCTGTGTCTGCAGCTTTTCCACCACGTCGCCTTCCTGCAGCAGGTCGTGGGTCAGCTGGATACCGGTGATTTCACTGAAGGCCTTGGCCAGCACCTTGGACTCGTACTCATGGGTAGTGATGGTTTCGGACACGACATTGATCTTCATCCCACGGAACGGCTCGGCTGCCTTGATGAACCACTTGAGTTCGGCCAGTTGCTGTTCAGGGGTAAGGGTCGACGGCTTGAACTCGCTGCCGATCCATTTCTTCGCCGCGTCCTCGTACTGGTCGGCCCAGGCTGTGCCCTGCACGCTGGCCAGCACCAGCAATGCGGCCAGGGTCAAATGTCGCCTGTTGTACTTGTTGTCGAACATTGTGATCTCCCGTTTCAGTTATCCCACAGGGCCGCTCGCTCAGCCCCAGCGCAGTACCACCAGCAGCCACGCCAGAGACAGCAGCGAGGCCCCCCACAATGGCCACTCGCTGACGCCGACCACCAGCAGATGCAGGTAGGCGCTGGCCAGCAGGCCGATGAACAAGCGGTCGCCACGGCTGGTAACCAGCGGTAGAAAGCCGCGTCGCTCCACACAAGGCCGGCGCAGCTCGAGCAAGGTCATGCCCAGCAGCAGTACACCCACGGCGGCGAAGAACAACGCCGTCGGCAAGGTCCAGGCCATCCATTCCATGCCCTACCCTCCTCAGACCCGGCCCAGGGCAAAACCCTTGGCCACATGGTTGCGCACGAACCAGATCACCAGCATGCCGGGCAGGATGGTCAGAACGCCTGCCGCTGCCAGCACACCCCAGTCGATACCGGATGCCGACACGGTACGGGTCATCACCGCGGCGATCGGCTTGGCATTCACCGAGGTCAGCGTGCGCGCCAGCAGCAGTTCGACCCAGGAGAACATGAAGCAGAAGAACGCCGTGACGCCGATGCCGGAGCCGATCAATGGAATGAAGATCTTCACAAAGAAGCGCGGGAAGCTGTACCCGTCGATGTAGGCCGTTTCGTCGATTTCCTTCGGCACACCCGACATGAAGCCCTCCAGGATCCACACCGCCAGCGGCACGTTGAACAGGCAGTGAGCCAGGGCCACGGCGATATGGGTGTCGAACAGGCCGATCGACGAATACAGCTGGAAGAACGGCAGGAGAAACACCGCCGGCGGCGCCATGCGGTTGGTCAGCAGCCAGAAGAACAGGTGCCGGTCGCCGAGGAAGCGGTAGCGCGAGAAGGCATACGCCGCCGGCAACGCCACCAGCAGCGAAATCAGCGTATTCAGGCACACGTAGTACAGCGAGTTGATATAACCGCTGTACCAGCTGGCATCGGTGAAGATCACCCGGTAGTTGTCGAGGGTGAATGACTGCGGCCACAGGGTCAGGCTACCGAGGATCTCGGTATTGCTCTTGAACGACATGTTCAGCAGCCAGTAGATCGGCACCAGCAGGAAGAAGAAGTACAGCAGCAGGGCCAGCGATTTGCGTGTGCTCATGGCCTAGTCCTTGTCGGCATGGGTCATGGCTGTGTAGAACAGCCACGACACCAGCAGGATGATCAGGAAGTACACCAGCGAAAACGCCGCCGCAGGGCCCAGGTCGAACTGGCCCACGGCCATGCGCGTGAGGGTCTGGCTGAGGAAGGTGGTCGCATTGCCGGGCCCGCCACCGGTCAGCACGAAGGGCTCGGTGTAGATCATGAAACTGTCCATGAAGCGCAGCATCACCGCGATCAGCAACACGTTCTTCAGCTTCGGCAACTGGATATGGCGGAACACCGCCCAGCCCGAGGCGCGGTCGATGCGCGCGGCCTGGTAATACACGTCGGGGATGGCGCGCAGGCCTGAATAGCACAGCAGCGCGACCAGCGAGGTCCAGTGCCAGACGTCCATCACCAGCACGGTGAGCCAGGCGTCGAACGGGTCGCCGGCGTAGTTGTAGCTGACCCCCAGCCTGGCCAGGGTGGCGCCAAGCAGGCCGATGTCGGCACGGCCGAAGATCTGCCAGATGGTGCCGACCACGTTCCACGGGATCAGCAACGGGATCGCCATGACGATCAGGCACACCGACGCCATGCGCCCCTTGGTCGGCATGGTCAGGGCAATGGCGATGCCCAGCGGGATCTCGATCAGCAGCACGCAGGCGGAATAGAGGAACTGGCGCAGCAGCGCGTCATGCAGCGCCGGGTCGCGCAGTACCTGGCGGTACCAGTCGGCGCCGACGAAGTAACGGTTGGACTGGTCGAAAATGTCCTGCACCGAGTAGTTGACCACGGTCATCATCGGCACCACGGCACTGAATGCCACCAGCAGGAACACCGGCAGCACCAGCCACCAGGCCTTGTTGTTGGGCACCTTGTTCATGGCGCGACCTCCAGCAGCACATCGTCGAGGTACAGCATCAGCCACTGCGCCGGCAGGCTGACCCAGGCCTGGGCCACAGGCACTGGGCGGTCCTCGCCCTGGCGTGCCTTGAGCGTGACGCCGCCCAGCTCGAGGGTGACGATGCGGTAGGTGCCCAGGTCCTCGACGTCCAGCACCCGTGCCGGGTAGGCATCATCGAACGGGGTGTCCCACAGCTGCACGAATTCGGGACGGATGCCGACCTGCAAGCACCCGCCTGCCGTCGCCGCCAGACGCTCACGCAAGCCATCCGGCAGTGGCAGGTGGATATCGCCGAAACCCACCCCGTCCGCCTCGGCACGCACCTCGATCAGGTTCATTCCGGGGCTGCCGATGAAATAGCCGACGAAGGTGTGCCGCGGCCGCTCGAACAGTTCGCGCGGTGTGCCGAACTGGACGATGCGCCCGCCGTGCATCACCGCAATCTTGTCGGCGAAGGTCGAAGCCTCCAGCTGGTCGTGGGTGACGTAGATCATGGTGATGTTGAACTGCTCGTGGATCTGCTTGAGCTTGCGCCGCAGTTTCCACTTCAGGTGCGGGTCGATCACCGTCAACGGCTCGTCGAACAGGATCGCTGACACGTCATCACGCACCAGGCCACGGCCCATGGACACTTTCTGCTTTTCGTCAGCGCTGAGGTTGCGCGCCTTCTTGCGCAACACGCCGGTCAGGTCGAGCACCTCGGCAATCTCCTCCACCCGGGCGCGCACGCGAGCTTCGTCGAGGCCCTGGTTGCGCAAGGGAAACGCCAGGTTGTCGTACACCGACAGGGTGTCGTACACCACCGGAAACTGGAACACCTGGGCGATGTTGCGCGCCTGCGGCGGCAACTGGTTGACCGGCTTGCCATCGAACAGCACCTCGCCATGGGACGGCGTCAACAGCCCGGAAATAATATTGAGCAAGGTCGACTTGCCACAGCCCGACGGCCCCAGCAAGGCATATGCACCGCCCTGCTCCCACACATGTTCCAGTGCGTGCAGGGCATAGTCCGCCTCGCTGGCGGGCTGGCGGCTGTAGCTGTGCGCCAGTTGGCGCAGACGGATTTCGGCCATCACCCTCTCCTTGCCTGGCGCAGCCCGGGGGCCTGCACCAGCGCCCCGGTACTGTGGAACACGAACAGCTTGTGGGTGGGAATGAACACGCGGATCGGCGTGTCCACCTGGTACTCGTGTACCCCTGGCAAATGCAGGGTCATGCGCCAGTGGTCGTTGCGCACATGCAGGAAAGTCTCCGAGCCACTGATCTCGGCAAGCTCGACCAGCACGGCCAGCTCCAGGTCATCGTCGTGGGCCGGCACCAGGCTGATGTGGCTGGGCCGCACGCCAAAGCGGTAATCGCCTTCGGCCAGCGGCTGCAGGTCGGCATTGCGGGCAAAGTGCACGGCCTGGGCCAGGCTCACCTCGTTGCCACTGATACGACCGGGCACCAGGTTGATCGGCGGTTCGGAAAACAGCTCGGCGGCCAGCACGCTGTCGGGGCGCTGGTAAACCTCGGTGGTAGGGCCACTCTGGACGATCCGGCCTTCGTGCACGAGCGTCGTGGTGCCGCCCAGCGCCAACGCTTCGTTGGGCTCGGTGGTGGCATACACGGCAATGCAGTGGCGCGCCGCGAACAGCTCGCGCAGCTCCTGGCGCAGGCCCTCGCGCAGCTTGTAATCGAGGTTGACCAGCGGCTCGTCGAACAGGATCAGCGAGGCATCCTTGACCAGCGCCCGAGCCATCGCCGTGCGTTGCTGCTGGCCACCCGACAGCTCCAGCGGCAGGCGTTGCAGGTAGGCTTCGATGCGCAGCATCTCGGCGGTTTCCTGCACCCGCCGGCGGATCTCCGGTTCGGCCATGCGCGCCTGGCGCAGCGGCGAGGCGATGTTCTCGTACACGCTGAGGGTGGGGTAGTTGATGAACTGCTGATACACCATCGACACATTGCGCTGGCGCACCGGCACGCCGGTCACGTCCTGGCCATCCATCAGCACCCGCCCACGGTCCGGGCGGTCGAGCCCGGCCATCAGGCGCATCAGGCTGGTCTTGCCGGCCAGGGTGCGGCCCAGCAGGACGTTGAACGAGCCGGGTTCGAAGCGCAGCGAGGCATCGACGATCCAGGCCTGGTTATCGACGCTACGGCTGACCTGTTCCAGCACCAGGGACATGGCGTGGCCTTCTTGTGATTGTTGTCTGCCGAATACAGCCAGTTTCGTGCCAGTTACGCCGCGCCCGTCTGGTCCGCGCCCTACCCGTAAGCCCGGTCAAGGCACAGGTTCACAAGTGAACACAAGCGCTGAACAACTGAACACTCGCGGGTTTGACATTGAACAACTGTGAACGACACTGAACAGCGGTCGGCTCCATTACAACAATCACACAGGACAGGCCCATGGCCGCATCCACTTCGACCCATGCCCAACTGATCCAGGCCTCCTGGGCCCGCTGCCGCGAGCACGGCCTGCAACCCCAGCACGCCCCGGATTTCGACTGCCTGACCCGCGCCGAGCTGAGCGCACTGCTGGAACGGCGCCAGGCGCTGCTGCGCCTGACGCGCGAGGCAGTATTGCCGCATTACGCACACCTGCTGGGCAATGCCAGCTATCTGGTGATGCTGGCCGATGCCAGCGGCTGCGTGCTCGACAGCTGGGGCTCGCGGCGCTTCATCGAACCGCGTCAGCAGCATGGTTTCAGCGCTGGCGCCCATTGGCACGAGCGTGGCGTCGGCACCAATGCCCTGGGCACCGCGCTGGTCTGCGCCGAGGCGATTCACGTGGGCCAGGACGAGCACTTCCTGCGGCAGAACCGCTACATGTCCAGCGCCGCTGCGCCACTGTTCGACGCGGCGCGGCAACTGGTCGGGGTGCTCGACGTGGCCAGCGACGGCTACCTGCCCGCCAGCCAGACGCTGGGCCTGGTACGCATGATGAGCCAGAGCCTGGAGAACCGCCTGATCCTTGCCGAACATGGCGACCGGCATGCCCAGCTGATGTTCAACAGCGCTTCCGACAACCTTGACAGCCCCTGGGCCGGCCTGCTGGTGTTCGATGAACAGGGCCAGGTGCTGGCGGCCAATCACCGGGCCGACAGCCTGCTCGGCGGCAACCCGCTAGGGCAGAACGTCGAGCAGTTGTTCCAGCTGCCGCTGCCGCAACTGCTCAGCCACCCCCGGCAACAGCCCTTCGCCTTGCAGGCCACCGGGCGCAACCGCTTTCATTGCCAGTGGCAGCCTGCCCGGGAGGCCACCTGCCGCCCTACCGCCAGCAGCACCGACCCGCGCCTGGACAAGGCCCTGGCACAGGCCAGCCTGCTGCTGGAGAAGAACATCCCGGTGCTGGTGCAGGGGGAGACTGGCGTCGGCAAGGAAGTGTTCGTCGACACCTTGCACCGCGCCAGCAGCCGCGCCGGCCAGCCGCTGGTCGCGGTGAACTGCGCGGCAATCCCCGCCGAGCTGGTGGAGTCGGAGCTGTTCGGCTACGACAGAGGCGCGTTCACCGGTGCCCACCACAAGGGCAACCCGGGGCTGATCCGCAAGGCTGACCACGGCATCCTGTTCCTTGATGAAATCGGCGACATGCCACTGCCGACCCAGGCCCGCCTGCTGCGCGTCCTGCAGTCACGCAGCATCCAGCCACTGGGCAGCGGCGAGCCGGTAGCGGTGGATATCCGCGTGGTGTCAGCGAGCAATCGTGACCTGGCCGAAGAGGTGCGTGCCGGGCGCTTTCGCCAGGACCTGTACTACCGCATCGCCGGGCTGGCAGTGCTGTTGCCGCCGCTGCGCGAACGCAGCGACCGGCGCCAGCTGATCGAGCAGGTGCATGCCCGCTACCGCGACCCCGGCCAACCTGCACGGCTGCCGCCAGCCATTCTCGAGCTGTTCGACCAGCACCCTTGGCCGGGCAATATGCGTGAACTGGTGAGCGTGCTGCAGGTGGTGCTGGCCTTGGCCGGCAACGGCCCGGTCGGGCTGGAACACTTGCCTGCGGGTTTCCTGGCCGAGGCGCAGTTGCCTGTACCGTTGGTGGCCGCAGAGGCAGACCTGCAAGCGCTGGTGCAGCAAGCCAATGGCAACCTGTCGGCGGTGGCACGTGCGCTGGGGATCAGCCGCACCACGCTGTACAAGCGCCTGCGGCAATTGTAGCCACCCGAATGGCGCCGCAGCGCACCAGCCGCTCACCCGCAGGCCAATGCTTGCTGCGCCGACTGACCTTTCAAGGGTCGCGCCACTGCGCCGGCTGCCGGTAGGCCTGTGCCCAGTTCCCGACCTCGCTGGCCGGCATCGGCCGGGCAATGCAGTAACCCTGCGCCAGTTCGCACCCCAGGCCCATCAGCACCCGGCCGTGCTCGACGCTCTCAAGCCCTTCGGCAATCACTTCGCGGCCGAATGCCCGCGCCAGGCCGATCACCGCTCGGGTCAGCGCCAGGTCGTCCTGGTCGTGCAGGATGTCGCGCACGAATGACTGGTCAATCTTGATCGTCTGGGTCGGCAAACGCTTGAGATAGTTCAGCGACGAATAGCCGGTACCGAAGTCATCCAGGGAAAAGCGCACGCCCAGCGCGCGGCAGGCGTCGAGGCAACGGCCGACGTGCTCCAGGTTATCGATGGCCACCGACTCGACGATTTCCAGGTCCAGCCGCGCCGGGTCCACCTCCGGGTACTCCGTCAGCAGCTGCCGCAGACGCTCGGCAAAGTCATTGCGTTGCAAGTGTCGCGCGGCGATGTTCACGCTCAACGACCAGGGCCGCCCTTCGCGCTGCCAGGCCTGCAACTGACTCAGCGCCTGGTCGAGCACCCATTCGCCGATCTCGACGATCAGGTCGGTCTGCTCGACCCAGGGCAGGAAGTCGCCGGGCGGCACCAGCCCGCGCCCTGGCCGCTGCCAGCGCAGCAAAGCTTCGAAGCCCAGCACCTGGCCGCTGCGCAGGTTGACCTTGGGCTGGAAATGCAGGCACAGCTCGTTGTCGTGCAGCGCCCGGCGCACCCGTGCCACGGTCTGGTGGGTAGCCTTGAGCTCCTGCTCCTGGGTCACGTCGAACAGGTGATAGCGGTTGCGCCCCCGCTGCTTGGCCACGTACATGGCCTGGTCGGCATGGCGCACAAGGGTGTCGGCGTCTTCATCGTCCTGTGGGTACAGGGTCACGCCGATACTGGCGCTGAGCGACAGCTGCTGCTCACGCACCACATACGGCGCCGCCAGTGCCCGCAGCACCCGGCGCAACGCCGCCGGCAACTGGCGGCCTTCGTCGACGTCGCGCAGGATCAGCACGAACTCGTCCCCCGACAGGCGGGCCACGGCATCCCCTTCGCGCAGGATGTGCTTCAGGCGCTGCGCCACCTCAACCAGCAGCAAGTCACCCATGGCATGCCCGTAGCCGTCGTTGACCGCCTTGAAGCCATCGAGGTCGAGCATGCACACCGCCAGCGCAATGCCTTCGCGGCGCGAACAGGCCAGGGCCTGGTTCAGCAGGTCGGACAGATAGGCGCGGTTGGGCAGGCCGGTAAGCACGTCGTGGCCTACCCGCCATTGCAAGGTATGCAGCAGCTGGCGCTTCTCGGTGACATCGAAGCGGATCGACACGTACTTGCGCACCTGGCCGCTGAGCGGATCGACCAGCGGCACCATGGTGCTGTCGACCCAGTACAACGAGCCGTCCTTGGCACGGTTGCAGATTTCGCCTTTCCATACACGGCCAGCGGCCAGGGCCCGCCACATGCCGATGAAGAACGCCGGTTCGTGCAAGCCGGAATTGAGGATGCGGTGGTTGGCGCCGAGCAGTTCTTCGCGGCTGTAACCCGAAATGCTGCAGAACTGCTGGTTGACGTAGGTGATGTTCCCGCGCAGGTCGGTTTCGGAAAAGATCGCGGCCGCGTCTACGGCCGCGCGATAGTTGTCATCCATAAAGCATCCTGCCTTAACGGTTGAAACGCTCCACAAGGGCACGCAATCCGGCGCACACCTGTTCCAGTTCGGCACCGCGCGAGGCGGCAGCGTTGGCGCTGTGGGCGCTGTGCTGGGCGATGCCGGCCACGCCGTTGATCTGCCGCGAGACGTCTTCGGCCACGGCCGACTGCTGCTGCGAGGCCGTGGCCATCTGCTGGCTCATGGCGCTGATGCGCTGCACCGCTTCACGGATGCCATGCAGCGCCTGGCGGGCTTCCTGCACCTGGGCGACGCCCTGCTCGGCACCGTCGATGCCTTGGCTGGCGATCGCCACGGCCTCCTCGGCACCGCTGCGCAAGGCATCGATGATAGCCTGGATGTGCAGGGTCGACTGGCGGGTCTTGTCGGCCAAGGCCCGCACCTCATCCGCCACCACGGCAAAGCCACGGCCCTGCTCGCCGGCACGGGCCGCCTCGATGGCGGCGTTGAGCGCCAGCAGGTTGGTCTGCTCGGCGATGCCGCGGATCATCCCGGTGGCCTCGGCAATCGAGCCGGTCTGGCCAGCCAGTTGCGTGACCGCCTGGTTGATCTGCGTCACGGTACCCGCCAGGGTGCGAATCGCCGCGCCGCTGGCATCGGCCACCTGGCTGCCCTGCTCGGCCAGAAGGTGCGCGGTATGGGCCTCGGCAGCGGTCAGCTGTACATGGCGGGCCACCTCGCCGATGGAGGCTGCCATCTGGTTCATGGCAGTCGCGCTCAGGTCGGTTTCCGCCCGCTGCTGTAGCAACGCCGCCTCGGTACTGCGCGACAACTCACCGGCATCATGGGCAGCCACGGCCATCTGTGCCGCCAGGTCGCTCAACCGGGTCAGCGCGGTTTTCAGCCGTGCCTCTTCGCTGATCAGCATCAGCTGCAGTTGCCCGGCAGCACCGGGCAAGTCGCTGTAGGTCAAGGCGGCGACCGGGTCGGCGAAGGTGCCGTCGGCGCCCCGCACGATCTGCTGCAACTGGCGCCCCACGGCATTGCGTGCCAGCAGCCCGTAGGCCAGGAACAACCCCAAGGTCAGCCCTTGCGCAACCGGGCCAGGCCACAACTGGTTGGCCCCCAGCGCCAGCCCCCCGCCAGCAAGCGGCACGGCCAGGTCGCGCGCCAGCAACGACAGGCGCCGTGGCCACGGCAACACGGCCCGGCCGTTGCGCATGCGCGCATACACGGCCTCGGCCCGGGCCACCTGTTCACGCGTCGGGCAGACCCGTACCGACTCATAGCCCACCACCCGCCCGGCTTCGAGGATCGGCGTGACGTAGGCGTTGACCCAGTAGTAGTCGCCGTTACGGCAGCGGTTCTTGACGATGCCCATCCAGCTCTTGCCGGCCTTGAGGTAGCGCCACATCAGTTCGTACACCGCAGGCGGCATGTCCGGGTGGCGCACCAGGTTGTGCGGGCTGCCGATCAGTTCGGCCTCGCTGTAGCCACTGATGGCGGCAAATTCGGGGTTGCAGTAGGTGATCAGGCTGGCCGTGTCGGTTGCAGAAATCAGCCGCTGATCAGCGGGGAAACGTTGCTCGACCGGGGTAACCGGGAGATTGAGACGCACTATGAGACTCCATTCATATAAACGCCAGACGCCAGCTCGCGGACGTTTATTGGGATAACCATCCCAAACATCGGCCGCTTCGTGACTTACCGGTCGCGCGCGGATTCTACGAGTTCAGCTGCATAAAGCAAATAAACCTTATGAATCATGGCGTTATCGGAAAAATTCAGGTCGGACCGAAGCCTGGCAAGCGGATTGCTAAGGGTGTGTCAGGCACCCGATGACGCTGTTCGATTCGTGCAAATGCCATGTGCGGCATGCACCGAACCAGAGCCCTACAGACCGGGACGCCCCAAACTGGTCAGACCGGTAAGGCCAAAAATCCTTGCAATGCGGGATATTTCGCGCTTTTATGGCTTCGCGCTGAACAAACCGGTAAGACCACAATAATTAAGTCCTGCGCTCTTTCGCCCCGTGCGGCTACCGAAGCAAGGACACCGATCAGAGACTCCTCCCATGCTCAAATGGTGCTCGCGTTCGATCTTCCTTCAAGTCGTGCTCGGCCTTGCCCTCGGCATCGCCTGTGGCCTCAGCTTCCCCGACCTTTCCCTGCAACTGAAACCGCTTGGCGACGCTTTCATCAAATTGATCAAGATGCTCATCGGCCTGATCGTGTTCTGTGTGGTAGTCAGCGGCATATCGGGCGCTGGTGACCTGAAGAAGGTCAGGCGTATCGGCCTGAAGTCGGTGATCTACTTCGAAGTGCTGACCACCCTGGCATTGGTGATCGGCCTGGTGTTCGCCTTCAGCAGCGGTATCGGCAGCGGTGCCAATATCCACCTCGACCAACTGTCCAGTGCCGATGCCAGCAGCCTGGCCGAACGCGGCCAGCACATCCACGGTGCCACGGCGTTCTTCCTGGGGCTGATCCCCACCTCGGTAATCGGCGCCTTCGCTGACAACAACATCCTCCAGGTGCTGCTGTTCTCGGTACTGTTCGGCAGTGCGCTGAACCTGGTCGGCGATTCGGCAGCCGGCATCTCGCGGCTGATCAACGAACTGAGCCACGTGATCTTCCGCATCATGGGCATGATCGTGCGCCTGGCGCCGCTTGGCGTGTTCGGCGCCATCGCCTTCACTACCAGCAAGTACGGCCTGGAATCGCTGCAACATCTCGGCGGGCTGGTGGCACTGTTCTACCTGACCTGTGCCGGCTTCGTACTGATCGTGCTGGGCACGGTCATGCGCCTGTCGGGCCTGAAGCTGCTGCCGCTGCTCAAGTACCTGCGCGAAGAACTGACCATCGTCCTCGGCACGGCTTCTTCCGACGCCGTGCTGCCACAGGTCATGCGCAAGCTCGAGCACCTCGGCATCGGCACCTCGACCGTCGGCCTGGTGATCCCCACCGGCTACTCGTTCAACCTCGACGGGTTCTCCATCTACCTGACCCTGGCCATCGTGTTCATCGCCAATGCCACCGGTACACCGCTGGCAATGACCGACCTGCTGACCATCCTGCTGGTGTCGCTGGTGACTTCCAAGGGCGCTCACGGCATCCCAGGCTCGGCGCTGGTGATTCTCGCCGCCACCCTGACCGCCGTGCCGGCGATACCGGTGGTCGGCCTGGTGCTGGTGTTGGCGGTGGACTGGTTCATGGGTATCGGCCGGGCGCTGACCAACCTGATCGGCAATTGCGTGGCCACCGTGGCCATTGCCCGCTGGGAGAAGGACATCGACCTGGAGCGGGCGCACAACGTGCTGGACGGCAAACCTGGTTTCGCAGTCACGCCGCGCAAGCAACCCAACAACCACCAACAGGAATTCTGAGCGAACGTGGCCGGCACTGATGCCGGCCCTTCCAGGAGCAAACCGTGATCAGCTCATCGACCGTCGTCAACTCCGTGGTGGAAAAACTGCGCCAGGCCCTCGCCCGTGGCCAATGGCGCAGCGGTGACATGCTGCCGGGCCAGCGCGAGCTGGCCGAACAACTGGGCATCAGCCGGCCGAGCCTGCGCGAAGCGGTGACCGTGCTGGAGACGCTGGGCCTGGTGCGCTCGCTGCCAGGCAAGGGCGTGTTGGTGCTGGACGCCGATGCCGCCGTTCAGGAGCCCGCGCTGGACACCAGCGCGGCGGCCAGCCTGGCCGACGTGCTGGAACTGCGCTATACCCTCGAGCCGTTCATCGTCGGCCTGGTGGCACAGTCGGCCAACAGCCAGGACATCGGCCAACTGCGCCTGACCCTGATGGACATGCGCGAAGCGCTGGAAGCCGCAGACAGCGAAGCCGGGGTCAGTGCCTACATCGCCTTCCATGAAGCCTTGTTCGCCCTGACCACCAACCCAATCTTCCAGAGCGTGGTGCAGCAGACCAGCAATGCCCTCAAGCAGAGCGCCGACATGCTGCGCAAATCGCCAGAGCACCTGGCCACCCGGCTGCAGGAAAACGAAGCGGTGGTGCGCGCCATCCGCGAACGCAACAGCGCCCAGGCCAGTGCCCAGATGCGCCAGCATATCCCCGCCGAAGGCTTGCGCATGGGCATCGCCCTGAACATTCCGGACGAACACCCGCATCCATGCCCCCAGGAGAGCGACCCATGAATGCCGCCCCCCCCTTGCCGGCGCTGCTCGCGGCCGGCGAACCCCGCCTGTCGGCCGAGCAGATCTACCCGCGGCTGTTCGATGCCATTCTTGAACAGCGCCTGCCCCCCGGCAGCCTCCTGCCCGAGCAGGCGCTGGGCCATGCGTTCGGTGTCAGCCGCACGGTAATCCGCCGCGTGCTCGGGCGCCTGTCCGACCAGCAGGTAGTGGTACAGCGTCCCAGCCACACCGCGCACCTGGCCGCGCCCGACCCGGCGCAGGCACGCCAGGTACTGAGTGCCCGGCGCCTGGCCGAAACCACCTTGATCACCCTCGCCGCCCAGCGCGCCCGGCCGCTGCAGATACGCCAGCTGCGGCAATTGGTGGAGCGCGAGCGCCAGCACCATGAAAGCGGCGAGCGCTGTGCAGCGATCCGCCTGGGCGGCGAATTTCACCTGAAGCTGGCGCAGGTGGCGGCCAATAGGCCACTGGCACGCTTTCTCAATGGGCTGGTGCCGATGACGTCGCTGATCATCGCCCGCTACGAATCGCCGTGCTGCGACCACTGCGCGTGGCAAGAGCACGCGGCGATCATTGATGCCGTGGAGCAAGGCGATGCCGAAGCGGCCCTGGCGCTGATGCACCAGCACCTCGACCGCCTGGAAGAAAAACTCGATCTGGAATAAAGCCTGTAGCAGCTGATGGGCTGCACAGCAGCCCCCTCCAGGCGACCCTATACTGCGATGACCACCTCAGCCTCTACCAGGGAGGCGGTTGCGTGAGCGTTCGAGTTCTTCTGCTGCCATGCCTGCTGCTGGCCCTCGCCGGTTGTGCAGGCAAGCGTCCGCCTGCCCCGCCGCCACCGGTGGTACTCACCGCTGCCACCTGGCAACGTATCGACCAGGAGCTGATCGACGCCTCGGTCGGTGCCGCCGGTTCGGCCAACGATTACGCCCGGCGCTCGATGCGGGTGTGGAAGGAACAAGTGCAGCAGCGCACCGAAAGTGACTTCATCCCGTGGTTCACCGGCTACTGGACCCAGCAATGGCTGACCCTCAAGGTGGCCTGGTACAAGCTCGACAGCGGCGAAGGCCGCGAGCCGGCAGAAAAACGCCTGGCGTCGTACCTGCAGGAGCAGTACCACACACGGGTGATCGAGCCGGTGGCCGAGCAGATCAACCCCGAAGGCATTCGCGACCGTGCCTGCGAACTGTACCTGCAACTGCTCGGCCAGCAGCTGCCAGCCATCATCGGCCGCTACAATGCCCCGCCCGAGCAGTTCAGCCAACACCTCAACCGCATCCCCGCCATCGCACTCGGGCCGCCGGATGCGCGCAACGCCAGCCTGTACCAACTGCTACGGGCCAAGTCACTGGCCCAGCAACCCGCCTGGCAGGCCCTGCGCCAGCACTTGCACCTACAGGCCAGCAAAGGCCCCGGCAGGACCGAGGTCGGGCTGAATTCGGTGGCCACGCAGGCCAGCGAGAAGCTCGGCGCAACCTTGGCCCCACGCGGTATCGCCAGCGCCGTGGCGTCGGCGGTAGGCAAGGTGGCGGGGGCGATGATTTCGATTGCAGCAGCCGGCTACGGGATGATGACCCATGACCGCGAACACCCACAGATGGTCGAGCAGTTGCGGGTGATCCTCAACGTGGCGTTGAACCAGGAATGGCAAGAGCTGATGGAGAACCGCCAGAGTGGTGCCATGGCGGGCGTGTACTACCTGTCGGGGCAGGTCGAGGACAGCCTGCTGGCGAGTGCACAACGGCCTGCCGACCAAGCGGTCGAGCAGCAGGTGAAACAGCAGCAGGAGCCGGTGATCATACGCCTGCCGCCTTAGACCCCGCCTGTACCGACCGTGCCGCTGTCAGAGACGGCATCAGGCTGACGCCATGGCCGAGCTGGGCAAGCCGAAGATCCGGTCGAACGCCCAGTTGTAGACAAAGGTGTAGCACGGCACCAGTACAATGAAGGCCATGTCCACCAGCAATGCTTCCAGCAATGTCATGTCCAGCCACCAGGCAATCAGCGGGATCAGGTAGACCACAAGCGTCAGCTGGAAGCCGATGGCATGCGCCAGCCGTCGCGCCACGCTGCGCCCGCGGGTGGCCTGGCGGCTTTCCCAGCACTCGAACAGCGTGTTGTAGATCAGGTTCCAGAGCATGGCGATGGTGGTGATCATCACCGCCAGAGGCCCGGTATGCGAAGCCTGCGTATCCGACAGGTAGGCCAGCCCGAGGGTCGACATGCACAACCCGATCAGTTCATAGAAAGCCACGTAGACCAGTTTGCGTTTGAGTCCCTGCACCGGCGTTACCTCTTGGTGTCGAAAAGCGATGGGGTGTGATCATGCTTCATCGTTCTTGACAGGAAAAGTCAGCAGCTGTCAGATCGGCTGACAGGAGGCTGCCATGAACTTTTCCAGCGACAACATCCAGCTGTTTCTCGCCGTGCTCGACCGAGGTTCGTTTTCCGCAGCCGCGCGCATGCTGCAGCGGGTGCCTTCGGCAGTGAGCATGGCCATTGCCAACCTTGAGGCTGAACTGGGCTACAGCCTTTTCCAACGTGGCCCGCGCGAAGTGCGCCCGACCGCACAGGCGCTGGCCCTGGAACCCCACGCCCGGCTGATCGCCGAGCAGTTGGGGCTGTTGCAGGTGCATGCACTGGAGCTGTCCCAAGGCCTGGAAAGCAGCCTGACATTGGCCGTGGTGCCGGATATCGACCAGCGCCCGCTACTGGCCGCCATCGCCTGCCTCGGTGAACGCCACCCGCTGCTGGACATCGCCCTGCTCAGCGCCCCGCAGGAAGAAGCCCTGCAGCTGCTGGACAGCGGGCGTGCCGACCTCTGCGTGGCCTTTGCCGGGCTGCAGGTCGATGCCCGCCGAGGCTTCCAGCACATTGGCATGGAGACGCTGGTGGCCACCCTGTCCCCTGCCCACCCGGCCTTGCGCGATGGGCACATCCAGTACCTTGAGGACCTGACCCGGGTGCGCCAGATCCTGGTGCGCAGCCGCGACTTGCCGCTGAGCGACCCGCGCCCGCTGATCGGTGCCACGCACTGGTCCACCGACAGCTTCGACCTCGCCCTGCAGATGGTCGAGGCCGGGCTGGGCTGGGGCGACCTGCCGCTGTCGCGGGTCGCGCCATTACTGGCCAGCGGGCGCCTGGTGCGGCTGGATTTCCACAACACGCGCAACGAGCTGCAGTTACCGGTACATATCCTCTGGCGCAAGCAACAACCGTTGCGAAAGGCCGCACGCCTGTTGATCGAGCAGTTGCGCAGCCAGTGAAGACCGTCCGTCGAAACGGCTGTCAGAAATTTCTCTAGGCGCTTCAACCTTTTACCGCGCACGCCGATATTTCTATCGATAGGTTCCGCAGTGTGTCATGAGCGCGCTGCGCCCCTCCCCTCAATGGCCCAAGGTCTCGAAACATGAACCTGAAATTTCGCCACAAGATCCTGCTCAGCGCCTGCGGTGTCGTGGTCCTGGCATTCGCCCTGTTCACGCTCTACAACGACTACCTGCAGCGCAACACCATCCGCCAGAACATCGAGGCCTCGGTACAGCAGTCCGGCGCACTGACCGCCAGCAGCGTTCAGAACTGGATGAGCGGGCGCATCCTGGTGCTGGAAAACCTGGCCCAGGACATCGCCGAGCAAGGTGCCGGTGACAACCTGGCGGGGCTGATCGAGCAACCTTCCTACACGCGTAATTTCCTGTTCACCTACCTCGGCCAGGCCAACGGAGCGTTCACTCAGCGCCCCAATGCGCAGATGCCCGCCGGTTATGACCCACGCCAGCGGCCCTGGTATGGCGCTGCAGCCAACGCCGGGCAGACGGTACTGACCGCCCCGTACCAAGGTGCTGTCGGCGGCCTCATGGTCACCATCGCCACCCCGGTGAAGAGCAAGGCCAGTGGCGAGCTGATGGGTGTGGTCGGCGGTGACGTGACCCTCGATACCTTGGTCGAGATCATCAACTCGGTCGATTTCGGCGGCATCGGCCATGCCTTCCTGGCCGACAGCAGTGGCCAGGTGATCGTCAGCCCCGACAAAGACCAAGTGATGAAGAACCTGAAGGACATCTACCCTGGCAGTAACCTGCGAGTTGCCACCGGCATGCAGGATGTCACCCTCAATGGCCAGGACCGCATCATCTCTTTCGCCCCGGTGGCCGGCCTGCCTTCGGCGCAGTGGTACATCGGCCTGTCGATCGACAAGGACAAGGCCTACGCCGCGCTCAGCCAGTTCCGCACCTCGGCGATCATCGCCATGCTGATCGCCGTGGCCGTTATCGCTGGCCTGCTCGGTTTGCTGATCCCGGTGCTGATGAGCCCGCTGACCACCATGGGCCGCGCCATGCGTGACATTGCCGAGGGCGAAGGTGACCTTACCCGCCGCCTGGCCGTGCAGAACAAGGACGAATTCGGCGAGCTAGCCAGCTCGTTCAACCGCTTTGTCGAGCGCATTCACGCCTCGATCAGCGAAGTGTCCTCGGCCACCCGCCTGGTGCACGACCTGTCGGAGAAAGTGATCAACGCCTCGAACGCTTCGATCATCGGTTCTGAAGAGCAGAGCATGCGTACCAACAGCGTCGCAGCGGCTATCAACCAGCTGGGGGCGGCCACCCAGGAAATCGCCCGCAACGCCGCCGATGCTTCGCAGCATGCCAGTGGCGCCAGCGAGCAGGCCAACGGGGGCCGTGAGGTGGTCGAAGAGGCGATCAACGCCATGACCGCGCTGTCGCAGCGCATCAGCGAATCCTGCGCGCAGATCGAAACGCTCAATGCCAGCACCGACGAAATTGGCAAGATCCTTGACGTGATCAAGGGCATCTCGCAGCAGACCAACCTGTTGGCGCTGAACGCCGCCATCGAGGCAGCCCGCGCCGGTGAGGCCGGCCGTGGCTTTGCCGTGGTGGCCGACGAGGTGCGCAACCTGGCGCACCGCACCCAGGAATCGGCGGAAGAGATCCACCGTATGATCACCAGCCTGCAAGTCGGCTCGCGGGAAGCGGTGCACACCATGAACACCAGCCAGGTCTCCAGCGAGCAGACCGTGCAAGTGGCCAACCAGGCCGGCGAGCGCCTGGCCAGCGTGACCCAGCGCATTGGCGAGATCGATGGCATGAACCAGTCGGTGGCGACCGCAACCGAGGAGCAGACCGCCGTGGTCGAGAGCCTCAACCTGGACATCACCCAGATCAACGCGCTGAACCAGCAAGGGGTGGAAAACCTCAACGAGACCCTGCGCCATTGCGACCAGCTGGCCCAGCAGGCCGGGCGCCTGAAGCAGCTGGTGGGCAGCTTCAGGATCTGACCCCTGGTCCCAGGCGGCAACGACCAGTTGCCGCCTGGACGCCGCTACGCCACCGCTGCTTTCCCAGCCCTGCCCCGCCGTACCCAGGCCAGCAACACCGCCGCCATCAGCACGAAACCCAGATAGCCGAACAGCGGATACACTTTGCCTATCAGGCTGATGAACCCCGCCAGGCTGCAGCCGAACGCCACCACCCCGGTCAGCAGCGAGCCCCAACGGAACTTCGCGGTACCCGCTGGCAACAACCGCGAAAGGAAGGAAAACAGCGTACCCACTGCGGTATTGACAATCATGCCGAAGATGATCAGACACATCACCAGCCCCAGCAGTGGCGACACTTCGTTGGCAATCGACAACATCGGCATCGGCAGGTTGGCCACGCTGTCCAGGCGTGCCAGCAGCCCCGCACTCATCACCAGCATCAGGCCACCCAACACCGCGCCACCGAGCAGCCCTCCCCACATTGCGCTTTTCTCGGTCTTGGCCGAGCCGCCCAGAATGGCCAGGATCGGCGCACCGGCAACCACGTTATAGGACACATAGAGGAATGCCCCCAGCATCCAGTGGCGAGCACCGGGCTGTTGCTGGCTGGCCAGCTGATCGAGCTGGGCGAAGCTTTGCGCACGGGTGAACACGGCATACAACGCAATCGCCGAGGCCACCAGGATCAGCAGCGGCGTAATGGCGCCAATCGCTACAATTACCTTGCGTACATCCAGGCACACGATGCCTACCACTACCAGTGTCACCAGCACGCTGCCAGCCAGTGCCGGTATGCCGAACTGCTGCTCCAGCAAGGCGCCGCCGCCAGCCAGCATGACCACGGTGACGGCGAACATGAAGAAGGTGATCAGCCAGTCGACGAACAGGCCCAGGTGACGGCCGCAGATAGCCTCGATCACGTCCTTGTGCGAGGTGGCCTGCAGGCGCTTGCCCAACCCTGCCAAGGCCATGCCGAGCAGGGTGAACAGGGCCGTGCTGAGCAGGGCTCCAACCAGCCCCCAGGCACCGAAATCGACGAAGAACAACAGCAGTTCCCGCCCCGAGGCGAACCCCGCCCCCACGATCACGCCAACGAATGCGCCGGCAATCTTCAGCTGTTCCTGCATGTGCACCTCTGGATTTTATTGTTGTTGTGTCACTGGCCGCTCCTGCACGCCAGGTCAGGACTCGCCGACGAACGCCTGCACTTCGATTTCCACATCCACCCCCAGCGCCAACGCCGAGGCCACGGTCGAACGTACCGGCAGCGCCGCACCGAAGAATTCCTTGTATACCTCGTTGAAACCGGCGAAGTGGCTCATGTCCGACAGCCACACCGTGGCCTTCACCACCTGGTCGAAACGCGCGCCGCAGGCCGCCAGGCTTTCGCCGATACGCTCGCAGGCCGCACGGGTCTGCGTCTGGATGTCGCCACGCAGCACTTCGCCAGCTGCGTTCATCGGCACCTGGCCGGAGAGGAAAAGAAAGCCGCCAGCCTTCACCGCACGGGAAAACGGGAATGGCAGGCTGCTGGGGAAACGCTCGATCTCGTTGCTCATGTGATGCTCCTTTCAGGGTTGCTGGAAACGGGCCGGGGACAGGCGCTCGGGCGCCACGCCCTGGCTGACAAGTTCGGCGCACAGCGGTTGGCCGAGCAGCAGGTCGGCGGCCAGACGCGAGGCCCCTGCCGCCGACTGGATGCCATAGCCACCTTGTGCCGCCAACCAGAAAAACGCTGGCGCGTGCGCATCGAAACCGATCACCAGGTCACCGTCGGCGACGAACGAGCGCAGGCCAGCCCAGGTGTGTCTTGGCCGACGGATCGCCAGGGTGGTCATGGCTTCGATGTTGAAGATACCCAACGCCACATCGAGTTCTTCTGGGGCGGCGTCCTGGGGTTCGACCGGGTCGGCATTGGCTGGCGAACCCAGCAGTTGACCGGCGTCGGGCTTGAAGTAGAAGCTCTCGTCGACGCCAATCACCGCCGGCCAGCGGGCAAAGTCATGGTCTGCCGGGCCGGGGAAGGTGAAGGCGCTGCGCCGGCACGGTTGCAGGCCGATACGCGCCACGCCGCACTGCTCGGCCACGCGGTCGGCCCAGGCCCCTGCTGCATTGATCAACTGCCGCGCCTGCACATGGCTACCATCACCCAGGGCAACCTGCCACAGCTGGTCCAGGTAGCGGGCGTGGATCAGCTCGGCGTTGCAGCGCAACTCACCGCCGGCCACCCGATAGCCACGCAGGAACCCTTGATGCAGGGCATGCACGTCCAGATCCATGGCCCCTGGTTCCAGCACCGCGCCGGCCAGCTTTTCGCCCCGCAGGCAAGGCACCAGGGCTAAGGCGGCGTCGCGGTCCAGCAGGCTGACTTCGGTGCCGTTAGCCAAGTTTTGCGCATGGGCCTGCTCGAGCAGCCCGCGCTGTTCCAGGCTGGCCACGTACAGGCAACCGCGCGCCTCCAGCAGCGGGTGCTCGCAGAAGCCAGGCGGTGGCGCTTCGTAAAAGGCCCGACTGGCGCGGGTCAATGCCTGGATCTGCGGGGTTCCGTAAGCCTCCATGAACATCGCTGCCGAACGCCCGGTTGAATGGTAGCCAGGCTGGGCTTCACGCTCGATCAGCAGCACTTTTTGCTGACCCGCCAGGCGATAGCCCAGCGATGCTCCGGCGATGCCGGCACCAATGATCAGGGTGTCGTAGATAGGGGTCATGCACGCTCCCGGCGAAATTATCATTTATGAGAATTCTAATATATGAGAATTTCGGCAGATGCAAGTGTCCGAGGTAAGATGCCCGACCCATGATGCCTGCCGAGAACCCGAATGCCCGCTGCCCTACCCCTGCTGGACCGCGCCGTAGTCGGTCAGCGCCTGCGCCAGGTGCGCAAGACACGCCAGATGACCCTGAAGCAATTGTCCGAGGCCAGTGGTGTGCCTGTGTCCACCTTGTCGAAGATGGAACTGGCCCAAGTTTCGGTGAGCTACGAAAAACTCGCCGCCGCGGCCCGGGCGCTGAACGTCGACATCGCCCAACTGTTGCGTGCCGGTGGCACGGTCACGGCGCCGGTACCGGTGACCGTAGTGGTCGATTCGCTGCCGGCGGCGGCGGGCTACGCGACCGGCACCTATGATTATCACCCGATCGCCGGCGACTTCCCCGAGCGCCGCATGACGCCGGCCTACGCGCGTATCATCGCGCGCGAGCGCGGCCAGTTCGACGACTTCATCCGTCACCCCGGGCAAGAGTTCGCACTGGTACTGCGCGGGCGCGTGCGCATTGAATTCGAAACCGGCGAAGCAGTGAGCATCGGGCCACAGGAGACCGCGTATTTCGACAGCCAGGTAGGGCATATCTACTTGTCGGAGAGTGACGACGGCGGCGATGCGCACGTGATGGTAGTGATGACCGATCGCTGAGCCGCGCTGTCAGGCTACTGGGCGTAGCCCGTCGCGGTTATAACCTAATAACGAACAAGTCTATTTGGCTATAAAAAAATCTATATGCTGGCTGCATCCGATAACGGGCAAAGTTGGGCAGTCGAGTAGCGTATGGATGTAGGTTCTTTCGGTTTCACCATTGCGGGACTGATCGTGGGTTTCATCGTCGGCATGACCGGCGTCGGTGGCGGTTCGCTGATGACCCCGATCCTGTTGTGGTTTGGCATCAGCCCGGCAACGGCCGTCGGTACCGACCTGCTCTATGCTGCCGTGACCAAGGCCAGTGGCGTCTGGGTGCATGCCCGCAACAAGAACGTCGACTGGAAGATCACCGGCCTGCTCAGCCTTGGCAGCGTGCCCGCAGCGGCGCTGACCCTGTGGTTCCTCAGCACCCTGCACACCGACACCTCGGCACTCAACGCCATCATCAAGCAAGGCCTGGCGGTGGTGCTGATCATCACCGCACTGGCCATCCTGTTCAAGTCGCGCCTGCAAGCCTTCGCCAGCCGTCATGCCGGCGACCACTATCACCTCAGCGACCGCAGCCTCAACATCCTCACCGTGCTCACTGGCGTGGTGCTGGGGGTAATGGTCACCCTCACCTCCATCGGTGCCGGCGCCCTGGGTACCGTGGCGCTGTTCCTGCTGTACCCGTTCCTGGTCACGCGCCGTCTGGTCGGTACCGAGATCGCCCATGCCGTGCCGCTGACCCTGGTGGCGGGCCTGGGCCATGCGGGGATGGGCAACATGGACTGGTCGCTGCTGGGTTACCTGTTGCTGGGCTCGCTGCCGGGCATCTACCTGGGCAGCCACCTCACCGGGCGGATTTCCGACCGCGTGTTGCGCCCGTGCCTGGCGGCGATGCTGTTGCTGATCGGCTACAAGCTGGCGTTCTGAACCTCACCCCAGGCGCAAGCGCCACTGCCCGGTAAAACTCAGCGCTAGCCGCGACAGCGGTAACACGTCGATCCGCTGGCCAGCACTCAACGGGCAGCCGAGTCCCTCCACCAGCACCGCGCGCATGACCAACGGGTGGGTGACCGCCAGCCACTCTCCCGGCCTGTCGAAAGCCGCCAACCAGGCGGCCATGCGCTGGCAAAGCGCAACGAACGATTCACCCCCATGCACATTGCTGGTCGGGCTCTGCAGCCATTCGGCCAATGCCTGCGGTTGCTCGGCCTGCAGCTGCTTGAGTGTCAGCCCGTGCCAATGCCCCAGGTCGCAATCGGCCAGGGCCGGCTCGACCTCCACCTGGCCCGACAACAATGCCGCCGTTTCGCAGGCGCGCCGCTCCGGCGCAGTCAGCACCGATACCCCGGAAAGGTCAGCGAAAGGCTGCTCGGCCAAGGGCAGGATACCGTCGTCGGCATGATGCAGACGCCCGGTCTTCTGGGCCTGGGTCAGGGCATGGCAGATCAGGGTCAGGCGTACGGCTTTCACCGGTTTGTTCTCACGCGTGGCAGGGGATGCATGGTTTAGCATGCCGGGGCAGTTCTTGCCGCAACAATCGTGCTCGATAGCCCCGTCGCGACACAAAACGCCTGCCGGGTATGTGCCGGTCACCCTTTGCATCCTGCGCGCTGGCTCCTACAGTTTGGAGCGTAGCGACCCTGCAGAGACCCGCGATGCACAGCCACGAGCAAAGCCGCCCGATGGGCACCAGCAAAAACCTGCTGAAGATCCCCCGCAGCGTCTGGGCGTTGGGCTTCGTGTCGATGTTCATGGATATTTCTTCGGAAATGATCCACGCCCTGCTGCCGTTGTACATGGTCACGGTGCTCGGCACCTCGGTGGTAGCAGTAGGTGTGATCGAGGGCATCGCCGAGGCGACCGCCTCGATCACCAAGGTATTTTCTGGCGCCCTGAGCGACCGCTTGGGCAAACGCAAGCTGCTGACAGTGCTGGGCTATGGCCTGGGGGCGCTGACCAAGCCGGTGTTCCCCCTGGCCTCGGGGCTGGAGTGGCTGGTCGCGGCGCGTTTCGTCGACCGGGTCGGCAAAGGTATCCGCGGAGCGCCGCGGGACGCGCTGGTGGCCGATGTCACGCCGGTCGAACTGCGCGGCGCCGCCTTCGGCCTGCGCCAGGCACTCGACACCGTCGGTGCCTTCCTTGGGCCGTTGCTGGCGATCGCCTTGATGTGGTTCACGGCAAGCCATTTCCAGACGGTGTTCTGGGTGGCGGTGATTCCGGCGTTCCTGGCGGTGTATATCCTCATCGCCTTCGTGCATGAGCCCGAAACGCCAGCCACCTCCAGACCGGTGCGTTCGCCGCTGGCACTGCATGCACTGGTCCGCCTGGGGCCAGCCTATTGGCGGTTGATCGGCCTGGCTACGCTGTTCACCCTCGCCCGCTTCAGCGAGGCGTTTTTGCTGCTGCGTGCACAGGACATGGGCCTGGCGCCGTTGTGGGCACCGGCGGTGCTGGTGCTCATGGCCTTGGCCTACTCGCTGTCGGCCTACCCCGCAGGGGCCCTGTCGGACCGCCTGGGGCGCCGGGCCGTATTGATGATGGGGCTGGGCTTGCTGGTCGCCGCCGACCTGCTGCTGGCCTTGCTGCCAGGCTGGGCCGGGCTGGCCCTGGGGGTTGCCGCCTGGGGGCTGCACCTGGGTTTCAGCCAAGGCATTTTTGCCGCCATGATTGCCGACAGCGCCCCCGCCGAGCTGCGCGGTACGGCTTTCGGCCTGTTCAACCTGCTGACCGGGGTGGCGCTGCTGGCGGCCAGCGTGGTGGCTGGGCTGCTGTGGGACGCAGCCGGTTTCCATGCAACCTTCCTGGCCGGGGCAGGGTTTGCCGGCTTCACGCTGCTGGGCATAGCATTGCTGCGCTGAGGCCGGCTGAAGGCCCATTCACGGTTGCACGCTGAAACCCACTACACCAGCGCCGGGTGCTGCTCCAATAGCGACCAACCACCCTGCCCATCCACCTCCAGACGATGAGTATGGAACCCGGCCAACGTGCTGCGGTGGCCGACGCTGACCAGCAAGGTCGTTGGCATTTCCGTGCGCAACAGCGAGTACAAGGCATGCTCGAGACCTTCGTCCATGGCGGATGTGGACTCGTCGAGGAACATCACCTGGGGCCGATTGAACAGTACTCGGGCGAACGCCAGGCGCTGCTGTTCGCCAACCGAGAGAATGTGCGACCAGTCGCAATTGACTTCCAAGCGCTCGGCGAGATGGCCAAGGTTGACCTGGCGCAACACCTGCTGCATGCGTATTGCGTCTTCCGGGTTGCCAGCCTCCGGGTAGGCAATGACAGCGCGCAGATCACCCAGCGGCAGGTAAGGCCGTTGCGACAGGAACAATGCCTGATGGCCCATCGGCCGCCTGACCACGCCTTCGGCATACGGCCAGAGGCCCGCCAGCGCACGTAGCAGCGTGGTCTTGCCGCTGCCCGACGGGCCCTTGATCAGCAGGGCCTGGCCGGCACGCAGGTCGAGATCCAGATCGGCTATCAGGGTGTGCCCGTCCGGGCGCAGCACCTGCAGCCGAGAGATCTCCAGGGCGTGCGCCTGGTCTTGGGTAGTAATACGTGGCAAGGCACTCGCCTGCTCGTTGGCATCGAGGAAGCCGGTAAGACGGTCGAGGGTTGCCCGATACTGGGCGAACGCATCATAGGATTCGCGGAAGAACGACAACGAATCCTGCACCTGACCGAAGGCCTGGGAGGTCTGCATGACGTCGCCCAGCTTGATCGCCCCGCTGAAGAAGCGTGGGGCCTGGAGGATGAACGGAAATACCACCGCAACCTGGCTGACGCCCAGGTTGAAACCGCTGAACTTGAGGTTTCGGTAAACCAGTGCCCAGGCGTTCAGGATCAAGGCGCCAAAGCGGCCCAGCAAGGTGCCACGCTCGACCTGCGCCCCCTGGTAGAAAGCAATGTTCTCGGCATTCTCGCGCAAGCGCATCAGGGCATAACGGAAGTTGGCGGTGAGCTTCTCGTTGAGGAAGTTCAGGCGAATCAGTGGGCGGCCGAGGCGGAAGGCAATCCAGGTGGCGACAATGACATACAGGTACACGGCAAATACCATCGCCCGCGGGATCTCCACGCCGGCGACCGCCAACGGGGCGGACAGCCCCCAGAGGATCCCGGTGAAGGCCACCAGCGACACCAGCGCACTGACCGCGCCAAGCGCCAGGGTTACCGAGTTGCTGACGAAGGCATTGACGTCCAGTTCGATACGCTGGTCAGGGTTGTCTACCGGCTCGGCGAGGAACTGGCCACGGTAGTAGGCGTCACCTTGCATCCAGTCATGTGTCAGGCGCTCGGTCAGCCAGACCCGCCATTTGATGCTGAACGCCTGGCTTACATAAAAATTGAACAGCGAGCGTAGTACGTGGATGGTGGCCAATATCGCGAAGACGCCGAGCAGGTACCAGAAGGCAGCTTGGTCAAGGCCCTGCAAGGCGCTGTAGAAGCCGTTGTACCAGAACGAGAACAGCACGTTCAGGCGTACCGAGAACAGCGTCAGTACGAGTAGCAGTGCGAATACCAACAGCGGTTGCCAGCTGCGTCTGACATTGAAATATGGCCCGGCAAGCTGCCAGAACTGCCTGCCCCAGCGCGTATAGCGGGCGGCCAGCGTGGCGATTGCAGCAAAGCAGACAAAGGTGGTGAACGAGGCGATTGCCAGCCAGCTCAGGCTCTCTTGCAGGGCCTGGTGCCAGTTCATTTCCATGGTGGGTTTCCGTGCTGAGTGTTTCCGCGAGCGTAACATTGTGCGCGGATTCCTCAGACCTAAATGACGCACTTTTCATGATTGCAGTTGAGCGCTGTGCGTGCCTACACGATCAGTGAACTGCGCCCCTGATGTTGGACAAAAATCCAACCTCAGGGGCGTTTCACATGAGCAAGCACACCAGACAGTTCAAGCTTTCCGCCATCCAGGCTTTTCTGCAACGAGGCCTTGGCTACCGTTTCATTGCTGCGAAGTTCCAGATGGACCCCTCCTTGCTGCGCCGCTGGGTACAGGCCTACCGCATCCATGGCGAGACCAGCCTGTCCAGACAAGCGCGGACCTTCAGCCCTGAGTTCAAGCTCTCGGTGCTCGAGCGAAAGTGGCGCGACAAATTGTCGTTGCGCCAAACAGCGGCCGTTTTCAACCTGACGCATTCCAGCCAGATAGGCATATGGGAAGCGCAGTACTACAGTGGCGGCATCAAAGCCCTGGTAGCAGGAACCAAAGGACCGCGTAACGTCATGATCAAACCATCCGTCCCACCCGCCAGCACGTCGCCGAAGGCCGATGAAGAACTCTCGCACGCCGAACTGCTAGCCAGGCTGCGCCACGCCGAGATGGAGATCGCCTACCTAAAAAAGTTGAATGAACGACGCGGGGAGAAGGCGAGACGAAAGAAGGCCGGGAAGAGGAAGTCCTAAACGTCTCGGCCCGGCGCCCCCGCTTCCCGCTCGACGGTCTGCTTAAGCTGGCCGGACTGGCGCGCGGTAGGTGTTACTCCCAGCGCAAGTTGATGGCCGCCGGTGACAAGCTGGCTCCGCTCAAGGACCGTATCCGTGAGATCCAGGAGCGGCATAAAGGTCGCTACGGCTATCGGCGCATGACAGCGACACTGCGCAGCGTCGGCCATGTAGTGAACAGCAAGGTCGTGCGGCGACTGATGGCCGAGCTCGACCTCAAATGCACGGTTCGCGTGAAGAAGTACAAGTCCTATCGTGGCCAGCCCGGACGCATTGCCCCCAACACGATGGAGCGCAAGTTCACGGCAGAAGAGCCAAACACGAGGTGGGTAACGGACGTGACCGAGTTCAAGGTGGCGAGTGAAAAGCTGTATCTCTCTCCGGTGCTGGACCTATTCAATGGCGAGATCGTGGCACATCAGATCGACACTTCGCCGCACTATCCATTGGTTGGTCAGATGCTCGAAAAGGCGCTGTCACGGCTGCCGGAAGGTGCCAGGCCTATGCTGCACTCCGACCAGGGCTGGCAATATCAGTACTACCGCTACCGAAATCGACTTGAGGAGAAGGGGCTGGAGCAGAGCATGTCACGCAAGGGCAACTGCCTGGACAATGCGCGAATGGAGAGTTTCTTCGGCACACTGAAGACCGAGATGTATCATGGTCAGCGCTTCGCCAGCATCGAAGATCTGAGCGCTGCAATTGATGAATACATCGATTACTACAACCATGATCGAATCAAGATGGGGCTGGCCGGCCTGAGTCCCGTGGCATACAGGAATCAGGCGGCAGCAGCCTAATCAAAGATTGTCCAACAAATGGGGCGCACCTCATCAGTGTAGGAGCGGCTTTAGCAGCGAGACAGGCGACGCGGTTAGCCAGGGAGATCGGGGTTGCAGGGATCGCGGTTGCCTGGGCAGCGCAAAGACAAAACCCCTACCTGCATGCGCAGATAGGGGTTTT
Source organism: Pseudomonas sp. Marseille-Q3773 (assembly GCF_916618955.1). Lineage (NCBI taxonomy): Bacteria > Pseudomonadati > Pseudomonadota > Gammaproteobacteria > Pseudomonadales > Pseudomonadaceae > Pseudomonas > Pseudomonas sp. Marseille-Q3773. The sequence continues at coordinate 774,407 of NZ_OU745390.1, read as the reverse complement.
GCGAAATGAATCTTGACGATGACCTACTCTCACATGGGGAAGCCCCACACTACCATCGGCGATGCATCGTTTCACTGCTGAGTTCGGGATGGGATCAGGTGGTTCCAATGCTCTATGGTCGTCAAGAAATTCTGTTGCCAGAACGTCTTGGTAGACACTCCAGCGAATCCGGATATGTGATGTTCGTGGTTCGTTGCGAACTTTCGGTTCGTGTCATCTTCACCACCGCAATCTGGGTCAGCAAATTGCTTGGGTGTTATATGGTCAAGCCTCACGGGCAATTAGTATTGGTTAGCTCAACGCCTCACAGCGCTTACACACCCAACCTATCAACGTCGTAGTCTTCGACGGCCCTTCAGGGAACTCAAGGTTCCAGTGAGATCTCATCTTGAGGCAAGTTTCCCGCTTAGATGCTTTCAGCGGTTATCTCTTCCGAACATAGCTACCCGGCAATGCCACTGGCGTGACAACCGGAACACCAGAGGTTCGTCCACTCCGGTCCTCTCGTACTAGGAGCAGCCCCTCTCAAATCTCAAACGTCCACGGCAGATAGGGACCGAACTGTCTCACGACGTTCTAAACCCAGCTCGCGTACCACTTTAAATGGCGAACAGCCATACCCTTGGGACCGGCTTCAGCCCCAGGATGTGATGAGCCGACATCGAGGTGCCAAACACCGCCGTCGATATGAACTCTTGGGCGGTATCAGCCTGTTATCCCCGGAGTACCTTTTATCCGTTGAGCGATGGCCCTTCCATACAGAACCACCGGATCACTAAGACCTACTTTCGTACCTGCTCGACGTGTTTGTCTCGCAGTCAAGCGCGCTTTTGCCTTTATACTCTACGACCGATTTCCGACCGGTCTGAGCGCACCTTCGTACTCCTCCGTTACTCTTTGGGAGGAGACCGCCCCAGTCAAACTACCCACCATACACTGTCCTCGATCCGGATAACGGACCTGAGTTAGAACCTCAAAGTTGCCAGGGTGGTATTTCAAGGATGGCTCCATGAGAACTGGCGTCCCCACTTCAAAGCCTCCCACCTATCCTACACAAGCAAATTCAAAGTCCAGTGCAAAGCTATAGTAAAGGTTCACGGGGTCTTTCCGTCTAGCCGCGGATACACTGCATCTTCACAGCGATTTCAATTTCACTGAGTCTCGGGTGGAGACAGCGCCGCCATCGTTACGCCATTCGTGCAGGTCGGAACTTACCCGACAAGGAATTTCGCTACCTTAGGACCGTTATAGTTACGGCCGCCGTTTACCGGGGCTTCGATCAAGAGCTTCGCTTGCGCTAACCCCATCAATTAACCTTCCGGCACCGGGCAGGCGTCACACCCTATACGTCCACTTTCGTGTTTGCAGAGTGCTGTGTTTTTAATAAACAGTCGCAGCGGCCTGGTATCTTCGACCGGCATGGGCTTACGGAGCAAGTCCTTCACCCTCGCCGGCGCACCTTCTCCCGAAGTTACGGTGCCATTTTGCCTAGTTCCTTCACCCGAGTTCTCTCAAGCGCCTTGGTATTCTCTACCTAACCACCTGTGTCGGTTTGGGGTACGGTTCCCAGTTATCTGAAGCTTAGGAGCTTTTCTTGGAAGCATGGTATCAACCACTTCGTCGCCTAGAGGCAACTCGTCATCAGCTCTCGGCCTTGAAATCCCGGATTTGCCTAAGATTTCAGCCTACCACCTTAAACCTGGACAACCAACGCCAGGCTGGCCTAACCTTCTCCGTCCCTCCATCGCAATAACTGGAAGTACAGGAATATTAACCTGTTTTCCATCGACTACGCTTTTCAGCCTCGCCTTAGGGACCGACTAACCCTGCGTCGATTAACGTTGCGCAGGAAACCTTGGTCTTTCGGCGTGCGAGTTTTTCACTCGCATTGTCGTTACTCATGTCAGCATTCGCACTTCTGATACCTCCAGCAAGCTTCTCAACTCACCTTCACAGGCTTACAGAACGCTCCTCTACCGCGTCATCAACGATGACACCCGTAGCTTCGGTGCATGGTTTGAGCCCCGTTACATCTTCCGCGCAGGCCGACTCGACTAGTGAGCTATTACGCTTTCTTTAAAGGGTGGCTGCTTCTAAGCCAACCTCCTAGCTGTCTAAGCCTTCCCACATCGTTTCCCACTTAACCATGACTTTGGGACCTTAGCTGACGGTCTGGGTTGTTTCCCTTTTCACGACGGACGTTAGCACCCGCCGTGTGTCTCCCATGCTCGGCACTTCCAGGTATTCGGAGTTTGCATCGGTTTGGTAAGTCGGGATGACCCCCTAGCCGAAACAGTGCTCTACCCCCTGGAGTGATACATGAGGCGCTACCTAAATAGCTTTCGAGGAGAACCAGCTATCTCCGAGCTTGATTAGCCTTTCACTCCGATCCACAGGTCATCCGCTAACTTTTCAACGGTAGTCGGTTCGGTCCTCCAGTCAGTGTTACCTAACCTTCAACCTGCCCATGGATAGATCGCCCGGTTTCGGGTCTATACCCAGCGACTAAACGCCCTATTAAGACTCGCTTTCGCTACGCCTCCCCTATTCGGTTAAGCTCGCCACTGAATATAAGTCGCTGACCCATTATACAAAAGGTACGCAGTCACCTAACAAAGTAGGCTCCCACTGCTTGTACGCATACGGTTTCAGGTTCTATTTCACTCCCCTCTCCGGGGTTCTTTTCGCCTTTCCCTCACGGTACTGGTTCACTATCGGTCAGTCAGTAGTATTTAGCCTTGGAGGATGGTCCCCCCATGTTCAGACAAAGTTTCTCGTGCTCCGTCCTACTCGATTTCATTGAAAAGAGATTTTCGTGTACGGGGCTATCACCCACTATGGCCGCACTTTCCAGAGCGTTCCACTAATCTCAAACCAACTTAAGGGCTGGTCCCCGTTCGCTCGCCACTACTAAGGGAATCTCGGTTGATTTCTTTTCCTCAGGGTACTTAGATGTTTCAGTTCCCCTGGTTCGCCTCTTGCACCTATGTATTCAGTGCAAGATACTCAGCTTGTGCTGAGTGGGTTCCCCCATTCAGAGATCTCTGGATCACAGTCTGTTTGCCGACTCCCCAAAGCTTATCGCAGGCTACCACGTCTTTCATCGCCTCTGACTGCCAAGGCATCCACCGTATGCGCTTCTTCACTTGACCATATAACCCCAAGCAATCTGGTTATACTGTGAAGACGACATTCGCCGAAAATTCGCATGTTGCTCTTTCGAGCAGAACTCACAAATTTTACCTTAGCCTGATTAACCAGCAGTGAAACTGGCCATCAGTCTATATCTATCACATATCCGAATTTTTAAAGAACGATCTGACAAAAGCCAGAAATCAACATTCGAAGCGAATGCTCATTTCTGAGTTTGATCAAGTACAGCAAAAGTGGTGGAGCCAAGCGGGATCGAACCGCTGACCTCCTGCGTGCAAGGCAGGCGCTCTCCCAGCTGAGCTATGGCCCCGCATATTGGTAGGTCTGGGCAGATTTGAACTGCCGACCTCACCCTTATCAGGGGTGCGCTCTAACCAACTGAGCTACAGACCTATATAGGGTCTTGATCGTCTTCAACCATGAATCAAGCAATTCGTGTGGGAGCTCATCAGCAGGCTGATGTCGTCGATTAAGGAGGTGATCCAGCCGCAGGTTCCCCTACGGCTACCTTGTTACGACTTCACCCCAGTCATGAATCACACCGTGGTAACCGTCCCCCCGAAGGTTAGACTAGCTACTTCTGGTGCAACCCACTCCCATGGTGTGACGGGCGGTGTGTACAAGGCCCGGGAACGTATTCACCGCGACATTCTGATTCGCGATTACTAGCGATTCCGACTTCACGCAGTCGAGTTGCAGACTGCGATCCGGACTACGATCGGTTTTGTGAGATTAGCTCCACCTCGCGGCTTGGCAACCCTCTGTACCGACCATTGTAGCACGTGTGTAGCCCAGGCCGTAAGGGCCATGATGACTTGACGTCATCCCCACCTTCCTCCGGTTTGTCACCGGCAGTCTCCTTAGAGTGCCCACCATGACGTGCTGGTAACTAAGGACAAGGGTTGCGCTCGTTACGGGACTTAACCCAACATCTCACGACACGAGCTGACGACAGCCATGCAGCACCTGTGTCAGAGTTCCCGAAGGCACCAATCCATCTCTGGAAAGTTCTCTGCATGTCAAGGCCTGGTAAGGTTCTTCGCGTTGCTTCGAATTAAACCACATGCTCCACCGCTTGTGCGGGCCCCCGTCAATTCATTTGAGTTTTAACCTTGCGGCCGTACTCCCCAGGCGGTCAACTTAATGCGTTAGCTGCGCCACTAAAATCTCAAGGATTCCAACGGCTAGTTGACATCGTTTACGGCGTGGACTACCAGGGTATCTAATCCTGTTTGCTCCCCACGCTTTCGCACCTCAGTGTCAGTATCAGTCCAGGTGGTCGCCTTCGCCACTGGTGTTCCTTCCTATATCTACGCATTTCACCGCTACACAGGAAATTCCACCACCCTCTACCGTACTCTAGCTCGCCAGTTTTGGATGCAGTTCCCAGGTTGAGCCCGGGGCTTTCACATCCAACTTAACGAACCACCTACGCGCGCTTTACGCCCAGTAATTCCGATTAACGCTTGCACCCTCTGTATTACCGCGGCTGCTGGCACAGAGTTAGCCGGTGCTTATTCTGTCGGTAACGTCAAAACAGCAAGGTATTAACTTACTGCCCTTCCTCCCAACTTAAAGTGCTTTACAATCCGAAGACCTTCTTCACACACGCGGCATGGCTGGATCAGGCTTTCGCCCATTGTCCAATATTCCCCACTGCTGCCTCCCGTAGGAGTCTGGACCGTGTCTCAGTTCCAGTGTGACTGATCATCCTCTCAGACCAGTTACGGATCGTCGCCTTGGTGAGCCATTACCTCACCAACTAGCTAATCCGACCTAGGCTCATCTGATAGCGCAAGGCCCGAAGGTCCCCTGCTTTCTCCCGTAGGACGTATGCGGTATTAGCGTTCCTTTCGAAACGTTGTCCCCCACTACCAGGCAGATTCCTAGGCATTACTCACCCGTCCGCCGCTGAATCAAGGAGCAAGCTCCCGTCATCCGCTCGACTTGCATGTGTTAGGCCTGCCGCCAGCGTTCAATCTGAGCCATGATCAAACTCTTCAGTTCAATACTGCTTGGGTTTTTAAGAAACCCTAAACTTGGCTCAGCAATCTCAAATGACTATGTGATTTCTCGCATGGCCACTTGTGATGCTGATAATCTTTGTGACTATCAGTCCGTACTCACAAGCACCCACACGAATTGCTTGATTCGATTTGTTAAAGAGCGTTTGGCCAAGAGCGTTTCGTCTCAACCGAGGCGCGCATTCTACGCTTTCCTCATTGGCTGTCAAGCGTTTATTTTGAAGTTTTTTGCGAGAAACTCGTTTAGCTTCAAACACTTGACCCAACGTGATGGCTTGCTTCGCTTCGCTACCGCGTTGGAGTGGGGCGCATTATAGGGCGATATCCGAAGCGGTCAACCTTTAATTTCAAAGATCTGGAATATTTCTGAAAATCGGCGGCGACAGGGCTGACGTGTGCCCGGGCCAACCCACCTGTGCGGCCCCTGGTGCCTGCGGTGTCTGTTCCCTTCCAGAGCAATTGCGCACTATAGTGCTCACTTCAACCTGCCACGGATCGCCGCACAGAAATGAACACCCAACCCCGCAGCCTGGCCGCTACCCTCTTCCCGATCGGCCTGCTGCTCATCGCCATGGCCTCGATACAGTCCGGTGCCTCCCTGGCCAAAAGCATGTTCCCCATCGTTGGCGCACAAGGCACGACCACCCTGCGCCTGATCTTCGCCAGCATCATCATGCTGTTGATACTGCGCCCGTGGCGCGTCCGCATGACCGGCAACACCCTGCGCAACGTGATCATCTATGGCCTGGCGCTGGGTGGCATGAACTTCCTCTTCTATATGGCCCTGCGCACGGTACCGATCGGCATCGCCGTGGCACTGGAATTCACCGGGCCGCTGGCGGTGGCGATCTTCTCCTCGCGTCGGCCAATCGACTTCCTGTGGATTGCCCTGGCCATCGTCGGCCTACTGCTGTTGCTGCCGGCTGGCGATGGCGGGCAAGCCCTCGACCCGGTCGGCGCAGCCTATGCCCTGGGCGCCGGTGTGTGCTGGGCCCTGTACATCCTGTTCGGGCAACGGGCCGGGGCCGAGCACGGCATCCAGAGCGCGGCGCTGGGGGTGGTGGTGGCTGCACTGTTCGTCGCCCCCATCGGTATTGCCCACGCTGGCAGTACCTTGCTCACGCCTGCGGTGATCCCCATGGCCCTGGGCGTTGCGGTGCTGTCCACCGCCCTGCCCTACAGCCTGGAGATGGTCGCGCTAACGCGCATTCCGGCGCGCACCTTCGGCACCCTCATGAGCATCGAACCGGCGTTCGGCGCGCTGTCCGGCCTGCTGTTTCTCGGCGAGGTGCTGACGCTCACCCAATGGCTGGCAATTCTGGCGATCATCACTGCGTCGGTCGGCACCACATTGTCCATGCGCAAGGAGCCGAGCCCGGCGGTCGCCGCAGACTGACATGAGAAATAGTTTCATTTGAGGCAGGAATAGTGATTGTGGCAACCGGTCTCGCTGATTAAGCTGTCACAAAATCATCATCTCTACGCTATCTACTGGACCGAACACGGACGCTGGGAAATTTTCAGGAAGAACCAAAGCGATAACGACGGGGCCAGACAGCTGATCCGCTCCGCATTTAAGGACAGGAATGAAACGTATTTTTCTCATCCTGGCCATCTTGGCCATTGCTGGATGTGCTGCCACGGCCAAGACCGAGGTCAAAAGGGGCAAGAAGGGCCTGCATATCAGTTGCTCCGGCCTTTCTTCCTCGTGGGACAATTGCTACAGCAAGGCTGCGGCTTCCTGTAGCACGCGTGGTTACCGCGTCATTGCCCGCTCTGGCGATAGCGACGAAGAAGCCGGTGACTACCTGTTCGGTATCAACCCGGCGGGCTACACCAGCCGCAGCATGATCGTCATCTGCAAATAACGGAAAGGGCAGCTTGCACGCTGCCCTTTTCGTTTACGTTGCTTTACACCGGCGCAGTACGCGCTTGAAGCCAGGCCAGCGCTTCGCCCTGGAGCAACGGTGCCAGTCGCCCACGCACCTGGGCGTGGTAACCATTCAACCAGTCCAATTCCTCTCTGGTCAGCAGTTCGGGCAACAGGCAACGGGTGTCGATCGGGCACAGCGTCAGGGTCTCGAAGTTGAGGAACTCGCCAAACGCGCTCTTGCCGGCCTCGCGCGTGGCGACCAGGTTCTCGATGCGCACGCCCCACTGCCCTGGGCGGTAAGTGCCTGGCTCGATCGAGCTGATCATGCCCGGCTGCATCGCGGTCTGCGGTGTGGGCGCCGCCTGATAGGCAATCACCTGCGGCCCCTCGTGCACGTTCATGAAGTAACCCACCCCATGCCCGGTGCCGTGGCCGTAATCCACCTGGTCAGCCCAGATCGGTGCCCGCGCAATGGCGTCGAGCAAGGGCGACAGCACGCCACGCGGGAAACTGGCACGCGAAAGGGCAATCATGCCCTTGAGCACGCGCGTGCAGTCCTGCTTCTGCTGCAGGCTGGGGCTGCCTACCGGCACCATGCGGGTGATGTCGGTGGTACCGCCCAGGTATTGCCCACCCGAATCGATCAGCAGCAGGCCATCGCCCTCGATGACCGCGTGCGACTGTTCAGTGGCGCGGTAATGCGGCATGGCGCCGTTGCCATTGAAGGCGGCAATGGTCGCGAAACTCAACGAAACAAAGCCTGGACGGCGGGCACGCGCGGCCCGCAGCTGTTCGTCGACGGAGAGTTCGGTAATGACTTCCTGACCGAGACGGGCTTCGAGCCAGGCGAAGAATTCGCACAAGGCTGCGCCGTCCTGCTCCATCGCCTGCCGGATGTAAACCAGGTCGTCCTCACCTTTGCACGCTTTGCTCAGGGTGGTGGGGTTGATCCCCTCGATCAGTTCAACCCCGGCGGCCAGGTTATCCAGCAGGCCACAAGTGACCCGGGCCGGGTCGACCAGCAAGCGGCTGCCGGCCTGCAGGGCGCCAAGGGCCGTGCCTGCCTCGGCGTAGTCGCGCACCTCGATGCCATCGGCGTCCAGCACCTGGCGCAGATGGTCATCGAGCTTGTCCAGGCCAACGAACAGGACGGCTTGCTGCTGGCTGATCAGGGCGAAGGCCAGGAACACCGGGTTATAGGACACATCACTGCCGCGCAGATTGAACAGCCAGGCGATGTCATCCAGGCTGGCGATGAAATGCCAGTCGGCCCCCTTGGCCTGCAGGCTGTGGCGCAACTGCTGGAGTTTTTCCGCCCGGCTGACCGTCGCGTGGGGCGGCAAGTGCTGGTAAATCGGGTTGCCCGGCAGCGCCGGGCGCCCATCCCAGACCTGCTCCAGCAGGTCCTTGTCTGTCACCAGTCGTGCCCCGCGCAGCTTCAGCCGCTCGCCCAGCTGGCGTGCCGACGACAAGGCCATGACCGCACCATCCACGGCCACGCTGCCATCGGGCTCGACGTTATCGCCCAGCCATTCCAGCGCGCCAGGCTTGCCTGGCAGCAGCCTCATCAATTCGATGCCGGTGCCTGACAGCTCATGCTCCGCCTGTTCCCAATACCGGCTATCGACCCATAACCCGGCAAAACCAGCCGTGACCACCAGCGTGCCCACTGAGCCGTGGAACCCAGACAGCCATCGCCGCCCCTGCCAGTAGCCCGGCAGGTATTCAGAAAGATGGGGGTCGGCCGAGGGCACCAGCAGGGCATCGATGCCTTCTGCGACCATGGCCTGGCGAACCTGCGCCAAGCGCTGCGGCACGCTTTGCTCAAAGGTGGTCTGAACGTTCATGCGCTCTCCTGCGGCTACATCACGGTTGATCCAGTGTGCCGATAATGGAACAGCCGTCGAAGCCCTGCAATCGTGGCGACCGACACACGGCATGCATTGCCCGCCACGCCCTGCGCAAGCCAGACATTTCCTACAGCACGGCCAGGACCACCGATCAACTCCCGCTGAACTTCGCCCAAGTAGCGGCTTCACACAGATACGTTCGTTACATAAGGCAAATGACCATGCCCAACGTCTACGCCCCTAAAAGCGGCGTGGTGCTGCTCGACACCCGGGGGCACACCCCCGACCACGAGCATGCCGTGCATCTCAAGCTTGCCGAAGGCCTGGCCTGCCTGCTGGGTTGCCCGCATGTGCAGCCCAGCCAGCCGCCGACCGCCGCCGATGGCTACTATTACCTGCCCACCGAAACCTTGGTCGACCCCAGGCGCCAGTCCGCCCTGGGCATCCAAAGCGAACACGACCTGTTCGGCGGCCTGGTCGCCTACCCCTACATGGCGACCAAGGCAATCTCACACCCATTGCCAGGCGGGGCCAGTTTCCCTCCGGGCTGGACCGATGCCTTCGCCCGGCACGCCAGCGACGCCCTGTTGCGCGGCTACACAGTGTTCAGCAAAGCCGACGCGCGCAACGCTGCACGCCTGCTGCTGCTGGACGGCCCTTTGCGGATCAAGCCGGTGCTGGCTTGTGCAGGCCGCGGGCAAGAGGTCATTACCGCGCTGGATGCGCTTGAACCACTGCTGGCCGGCATGGATGACCGGGAGCTGGCACTGTGGGGGCTGGTGCTCGAAGAAGACCTGAGCGAGGTGCAGACCTTCAGCGTCGGTCAGGTACGCGTCGCCGGGCAGACCTGCAGTTACCACGGCACCCAGCACCTGACCCGCGATCATCAGGGTATCGAAGTCTATGGCGGCTCCGACCTGGTGCTGGTGCGCGGCGGCTACGACGCGCTACTGCAGCTGCCACTGGAGGACCACGTGCGCCTGGCCATCAACCAGGCAATCGTCTATGAGCAGGCGGCCGAACGGCACCTGCCCGGCTTCATCGCCTCCCGCCGCAACTACGACATCGCCCGCGGCTTCACCGCCCAGGGTCACTTGCGCAGCGGAGTACTCGAACAATCCTGGCGACTGGGCGGCGCCAGCAGTGCCGAACTGCTGGCCTTGCAAGCCTTTGCCGACGACCCGGCCCTGCAACAGGTGCGAGCTTCCACCCATGAAGTATTCGGTACCCCCGAATTGCCCACTGACGCCACCCTCTTCTACCAAGGAAACGACAGTGAACTCGGACAACTCAGCAAATTTGCGCGGATTCGCGAATATGACCATTCAGAGTGAAACCATTGAACTGCAGGTCGAGGGTGACAGCATCGTTGGCACCTTGGTCAGCCCTGGCAGCAAAATGCCGGGCATTCTCTTCGTGCATGGTTGGGGCGGCAGCCAGCAACGCGACCTGGCACGCGCCCGGCATATCACCGGGCTGGGCTGCGTGTGCATGACCTTCGACCTGCGCGGCCACGAGAAGACCGAAAGCCAACGGCTGACCGTCACCCGCGAACAGAACCTCATGGACCTGATCGTGGCCTACGACCGCCTGGTCAGCCACCCTGCCGTCGACAGCAGCGCCATCGCCATCATCGGCAGCAGCTATGGCGGCTACCTGGCCACCCTGCTGACCCGCGAGCGGCCAGTCAAATGGCTGGCCCTGCGCGTACCGGCCATGTATTGGGACGAGGAGTGGGAGATCCCCAAGCAGACCCTCGACCGGCAGCGCCTTAACGCTTACCGCCAGCGCCCGCTCGGCCCGGCGGACAACCGTGCACTGGCGGCCTGCGCCGAGTTCGCTGGCGACGTGCTGCTGGTGGAGTCCGAACAGGACGACTACGTGCCGCACAGCACGCTGATGAGCTACCGCTCGGCTTTCGTCAGCGCCCATTCGCTCACCCACCGCATCGTCGACGGTGCCGACCATGCGTTGTCCAGCGAAGCGAGCCAGAAAGCCTACAGCTCGATCCTGGCGTCCTGGATCAGCGAAATGGTCATCGGCGCCCGGTTGGACCGCTATCCACACTATGCGCCCTGGTATGCCTGAGCATCACTCAGTTGACAATGCAGGCCGCCATCGGCGCCACGCACCAGGCTGCGCAGCGCCTGGTAGGCGGCAAACCTGACGCCACGCGCCTGATGCCGGGCAAGCAGTTCGAGAAACGGCTCCTCGACGAAATGCACGGCTGCTGCTGCCCACGCCTGCCGGGACTGCCACTGCAGGTACTGCAACACCCGGCTGCCATCGTCACTGGCCTGGATGCTGACCCCCTGCAGCCCCTCACAGCGTGTGGCAAGCTCTTCGCTGCGCGCTACCAGCGCCTGGGCCAATGCCTGCTGGCATACGCCGGGCACTTCATATTCGATCAACTGGGTAAACCACAGGGCATGGGGTGTTGCGATCATGAGCAGTCTCCTTGCTACGGACGCATGCAGCGCGATGCCGGGCAGGGTAAAACCTCAAGTTATGTCAAGGTCAAGGGTTTTCCGCCACGGATGCGCTGCACTCGCCCTGGCCGGATACCGCAAAGCGCCGGCGATAATCACTCGGTGTCAGGCCGGTGATGCGCTGAAACACCTTGCGAAACGCGCCCGGGTCCTGATAACCGACACCCCAGGCGATCTGATCGACGGTGCGCCGGGTGAACTCCAGCAAGCGGCACGCCCGCCCGACCCGTACGTGCTGGCAGTACTCGGTCGGTCGTAGCCCGGTCGCGGCACGAAAACGGCGCAGGAAGGTGCGTGCCTCCAGCCCCGCGCAGGCTGCCATGCCGGACAGGTCGGCATCCTGCCCGCCATTGCCTTGCAGCCAGTGCTGGACTTTCAGCACCGCCTCGTCGCCATGTTCCAGGCGCGGGCGGAACACGGCCCCCGGCAGCGGCGCCGCCACCGGTTCCACTGCCAGGTAACGGGCGGTTTCCCGTGCCAAGGTCGCCCCCATGAAACGCTCCAGCAAACGCAAGCCCAGGTCGGTCCAGGCCATCAAGCCGGCCGAGGTGATCAGGTCGCCATCATCGAGCAGCGGCTGCTGGGCCTCGACCCGTACCCTGGGAAAGCGCTGGGCCAAAGCCTGCACGTAGTTCCAGTGGGTACAGGCCGGGCGCCCGTCGAGCAGGCCACTGGCCGCGATGAAGAACACACCGATGCACACCGACGCCAGCACCGTGCCACGCCCATGCAGCTCGCGTAGCGGCACGCGGTGGCGCTCCAGCAGCTCGGCTTGCGGTGCCGACTCCAGGCTCGGCGGTATGATCAACACACGCAGCTCGGACACAGCGACGCCAGGGCTTTCGGGGGCAGGCTGCAATTGCCCCGTCTCGCCAGCCTGCCAGAAGCTGACGCGTACCCGCGGCAATTCGACGGCGCCCAATTCGGCAGCTACCCGGTTGGCCACCAGAAACAGGTCGGCCAGGCCGTGTACGGCAGCACGCTGCGCGCCCTGGTACAGCAACAGGCCGATATCCAGGCTGGTGGCATTGTCAGTTTTTGCCCGCATAGTGTCGTTTGCGCCAATCCTCAGGTCAGTCGCCACAGCCTATAACTAACGTCATCCAACGACTACTGCCACAGGAGGCAGCATGAGCAAGCAGGCGCTGATCATCATCGACATTCAGAACGACTATTTCCCCGGCGGCAAATGGACCCTCGATGGCGCTGAACAGGCGGCCGACAACGCCGCACGCCTGCTGGCGGCGGCGCGCCAACGGGGCGACCTGGTGGTGCACGTGCAGCATGAGTTCGAGAGTGCCGATGCCCCGTTCTTCGCGCCGGGCTCGCAGGGGGCTGCCATCCACGCCAAGGTCCGGCCCGAAGCGGGTGAGCCGGTGGTGCTCAAGCACAAAGTCAATGCCTTCCTCGGGACCGACCTCGCACATACCCTGGACCAGCATGGTGTCGAAGCCCTGACCATCGTCGGCAGCATGAGCCACATGTGCATCGACGCCGCTACCCGTGCCGCAGCAGATCTGGGCTACCAGGTGACCGTGGCACACGATGCCTGTGCAACCTTGCCCCTGGAGTTCGATGGCAAGCAGGTGCCGGCGGCGGACGTGCATGGTGCGGCAATGGCGGCGCTGGCGTTTGCCTATGCCAAGGTGGTGAAGACCGATGAGCTGCTGAAAAGCTGATCGGCGCCGGATTCGCTGGGGGCTGCCGTGCAGCTCCTACGCCGGCAAACTCAAATGACCACATTCCGCACGAAGCGCACCGCCAAGGCCCCGTCATTGCGGTAGGCATACCGGCAATTGCTGGGAAACACGTGAAACTGGCCTTGCCGCAGGCAGTACTCGGCCCCTTCGATGATCAATGTCAGCTGACCTTCGGCCACATAGATCTGCTCGCTCCAGCCCTCGGCGTCGGCCTCGCTGCAGTAGCACTCCCCGGGTGCCAGGGTCCACTCCCAAAGCTCCACCTCGCGCCTCGCCGGGCTGCTGCCCAGCAGCACCGCCCTGCTCTGCGGATGCTCACCCGCCCAGGCCAGTTCTTCGATGCGGCCCGGGTCGCGCTGGTCAGGTGCCTGGATCAGGGTACTGAAGGCCACACCAAGGGCTTCGGCAATCAGGTCGAGGGTCGTCAGGCTGACATTCTTCTCGCCCGCCTCGATCCCCACCAGCATGCGCCGGCTGACCCCGGAACGCTCGGCCAGCGCGGCCTGGCTGATACCTGCGGCGTTGCGCAGCCTGCGTACATTGAGGCTGACATGTTGCAGCACCGAAGCCCGGTGCAAAGATTCTTTGTGCACTATAGTGCTCACTGATTGGAATTGCGCAGTATACTGCCCACTTTGCGGCGATTGTGCGCCGCCCCTTCCGAGTGCGCAAGACCATGAACCAGCCCAGCAGCAAGCCGACCCCTGCCCTCACCTTGCGCCTGAGCAAGGCCGAACTGGTGCTGGTGTTCATCACCATGCTGTGGGGTGGCACCTTCCTGCTGGTGCACAACGTGATGTCCGTCAGCGGGCCGATGTTCTTCGTCGGCCTGCGCTTCGCAGCCGCCGCGCTGTTCGTGGGTGTGGTCTCGGCGCGGGCGCTGCCAGGGCTGACGTTCACCGAACTCAAGGCCGGCATGTTGATCGGCGTGTCGATCATGCTCGGCTACGGCTTGCAGACCATGGGCCTGCAAACCATCAGCAGCAGCCAGTCGGCATTCATCACCGCGCTGTACGTACCGTTCGTGCCACTGCTGCAATGGCTGGTCCTGGGCCGGCGTCCTGGCCTGATGCCGAGCATTGGTATCGGCCTGGCGTTCACCGGCCTGATGCTGTTGGCCGGGCCGGAAGGCGGCAGCCTGCACTTCAGCGAGGGCGAACTGGTGACCCTGGTCAGTGCGGTAGCCATCGCCGGCGAAATCATCCTGATCAGCCGCTATGCCGGCCAGGTCGACGTGCGCCGGGTCACGGTAGTGCAACTGGCGACCGCCTCGCTGCTGGCATTCCTGATGATCGTGCCGACCCAGGAGCGCATTCCCGATTTTTCCTGGCTGCTAGTGGCCAGTGCGGTGGGCCTGGGTGCGATGAGCGCAGTGATCCAGGTGGCGATGAACTGGGCACAGAAATCGGTCTCACCCACCCGCGCCACGCTGATCTATGCCGGCGAACCTGTGTGGGCCGGGATCGTCGGGCGTGTTGCCGGCGAACGCTTGCCGGGCGTGGCACTGCTCGGCGGCCTGTTGATCGTGATCGCGGTTGTGGTCAGCGAACTCAGGGTGCGTCGCATCGACGAAAACCAGACAGCACTGGGCAGCACAGAGTGAACGCTGACGGCACGCCCACCTCTAAACCTGCGGCTATGCTTTGTAAGAAAGTGTTATAAAAAACCAGCGCTTCACAGCCTGTTTGTAGGATTCTGCGACACCTTGCGTGTTGGTGATCACACCGCTGGCACGTATGATTCCTGGCAAACCTCTCCAGAATAGGCCGCTATGTCATTGATAGTGCTACTGCTTCTGCCGTTCGTTGGCAGTTGCCTGGCAGCCGTGCTGCCGCACAACGCACGTAACGCGGAGTCCATTCTCGCCGGGCTCGTCGCCCTGGTCGGCACGGTCCAGGTAGCACTGCTGTACCCTCAGGTTGCCCACGGCGGCGTGATCCGCGAAGAATTCCTCTGGCTACCCAGCCTGGGCCTGAACCTGGTGCTGCGCATGGACGGCTTCGCCTGGCTGTTCGCGCTGCTGGTGCTGGGCATCGGTGCACTGGTGTCGCTGTATGCGCGCTACTACATGTCGCCACAAGACCCGGTACCACGCTTCTTCGCCTTTTTCCTGGCCTTCATGGGCGCCATGCTCGGCCTGGTGATTTCCGGCAACCTGATCCAGCTGGTGTTCTTCTGGGAACTCACCAGTCTGTTCTCCTTCCTGCTGATCGGCTACTGGCACCACCGTGCCGACGCCCGTCGCGGTGCCTACATGGCGCTGATGGTCACGGGCGCGGGCGGCCTGTGCCTGCTGGCAGGCGCCCTGCTGCTCGGCCACGTGGTGGGCAGCTACGACCTGGACAAGGTCCTGTCTGCTGGCAACGTCATTCGCCAGCATGCACTGTACCCAGTGTTGCTGCCACTGATCCTCATCGGCGCCCTGAGCAAGAGCGCACAGTTCCCCTTCCAGTTCTGGCTGCCCCATGCCATGGCAGCACCGACCCCGGTATCGGCCTATCTGCATTCGGCGACCATGGTCAAGGCCGGGGTGTTCCTGTTGGCGCGCCTGTGGCCGGTGCTCTCGGGCAGTGAAGAGTGGTTCTGGATCGTCGGTGGTGCAGGCGCACTCACCCTGCTGCTCGGCGCCTTTGCTGCCATGTTCCAGAACGACCTCAAGGGCCTGCTGGCCTATTCGACCATCAGCCACCTGGGCCTGATCACCCTGCTGCTTGGCCTCAACAGCCCGCTGGCCGCCGTTGCAGCCGTGTTTCACATTCTCAACCATGCCACCTTCAAGGCTTCGCTGTTCATGGCCGCTGGCATCATCGACCATGAAAGCGGCACCCGGGACATCCGCCGCCTGAGCGGCCTGGTCCGCCTGGTGCCGTACACCGCCACCCTGGCGATGGTGGCCAGCGCCTCGATGGCCGGCGTGCCGTTGATGAACGGCTTCCTGTCCAAGGAAATGTTCTTTGCCGAAACGGTATTCATCAGTTCCACCGCCTGGGTCGAGGCCACCCTGCCGCTGATCGCCACCCTGGCCGCGACCTTCAGCGTGGCCTACGCACTGCGCTTCACCGTCGACGTGTTCTTCGGCCCCAGCGCCACGGACCTGCCGCATACCCCGCACGAACCGCCACGCTGGATGCGCGCGCCAGTCGAGCTGCTGGTGCTCACCTGCCTGGTGGTGGGCATCTTCCCGGCCCAGTCGGTCGGCCCGCTACTGGCCGCCGCCGCGCTACCGGTGGTGGGCGGCACCCTGCCGGAATACAGCCTGGCCGTCTGGCACGGCTGGAACGCGCCATTGATCATGAGCCTGGTGGCCATGGCTGGTGGTAGCGTGCTGTATTTGATACTGCGCAAACAGCTGCGCCTCGGCCGTTTCCCGTACCCGCCGCTGATCGAGCGTTTCAACGGCAAGCGCCTGTTCGAGCAAGGCCAGGTGCAACTGATGTTGCTGGCGCGGCGCATCGAACGCCTGCTCACCACCCGCCGCCTGCAGTCGCAATTGTTCATGCTGGTGCTCGCCGCCTTCGTCGCCGGCCTCATCCCCATGCTCTACAGTGGCCTGAGCTGGGGTGAGCGGCCGAAGATTCCCGGTTCGGGCGTGTTCGTCGCGCTGTGGCTGATTGCGATCGCCTGCGCCATCGGTGCCGCCTACCAGGCCAAGTACCACCGCCTGGCAGCGCTGACCATGGTCAGTGTCTGCGGGCTGATGACCTGCATCACCTTTGTCTGGTTCTCGGCGCCCGATCTGGCGCTGACCCAGTTGGTTGTGGAAGTGGTCACCACCGTGCTGATCCTGCTCGGCCTGCGCTGGCTGCCACGGCGGATCGAAGGTGTGTCGCCACTGCCGGGCAGCCTGGACCGTGCGCGCATGCGCCGCCTGCGCGACCTGCTGCTGGCGGTGCTGGTAGGTGGCGGCATGGCGGTGCTGTCCTACGCCATGTTGACCCGGCCAACGCCCAACGACATTTCCTCGTTCTACCTCAGCCGTGCGCTGCCCCAGGGCGGTGGCACCAACGTGGTCAACGTCATGCTGGTCGACTTCCGTGGTTTCGATACCCTCGGTGAAATTACCGTGCTGGTGGCCGTTGCGCTGACCGTGTTCGCCCTGCTGCGGCGCTTCCGCCCACCGAAGGAAAGCATGCAGCTGCCGTCACAGCAGCGCCAGCTGGCACCCGACGTGGTCACCGACCTGATCAACCCGCGGCATGCCACCGACACCGCGCTGGGCTTCATGATGGTGCCCGCAGTGCTGGTGCGCCTGCTGCTGCCGATCGCCCTGCTGGTATCGATGTACCTGTTCATGCGTGGCCACAACCAGCCCGGGGGCGGCTTCGTCGCCGGCCTGGTGATGTCGGTGGCGTTCATCCTGCAGTACATGGTCGCCGGTACCCAGTGGGTCGAGGCGCAGATGAGCTTGCGGCCGTTGCGCTGGATGGGCACCGGGCTGCTGTGTGCAACCCTGACCGGGGTGGGCGCCATGCTGTTCGGCTACCCGTTCCTCACCACCCATACCGCCCACCTGCACTTGCCGTTGCTCGGCGACGTGCACGTGGCCAGCGCGCTGTTCTTCGATGTTGGCGTGTTCACCGTGGTGGTCGGCTCGACCCTGCTGATCCTCACCGCCCTGGCGCACCAGTCGGTGCGCGCCTACCGCCCGGGCAACCCGGCGAAAACCAGCCAAGCAGGAGCCGCCTGATGGAAGAAGTGATTGCAATCGCCATCGGTGTCCTGGCCGCCTCGGGGGTGTGGCTGATCCTGCGCCCGCGCACCTATCAGGTGATCATGGGCCTGTGCCTGCTGTCGTATGGGGTCAACCTGTTCATCTTCAGCATGGGCAGCCTGTTCATCGGCAAGGAACCGATCATCAAGGACGGCGTGCCCCAGGACCTGCTGCACTACACCGACCCGCTGCCGCAGGCGCTGGTGCTCACCGCCATCGTTATCAGTTTCGCCATGACCGCGTTGTTCCTGGTGGTGTTGCTGGCTTCGCGCGGCCTGACCGGTACCGACCACGTCGACGGCCGGGAGCGTGACGAATGAGCGGCATGAGCCAACTGATCATCGCGCCCATCCTGCTGCCGCTGGTAACCGCAGCGGTGATGTTGCTGTTGGGCGAGAAACACCGGCAGCTCAAGGCCCGGCTGAACCTGCTGTCGACCTTTACCGGCCTGGCCATCGCGGTCAGCCTGCTGTTGTGGGTGCGCATCCAGGGCCAGGCGGAATCGATCGGCGTGTACCTGCCGGGCAACTGGCCGGCGCCATTCGGTATCGTGCTGGTGGTCGACCACCTGTCGGCGCTGCTGCTGACCCTCACCGGTACCATCGGCTTCAGTGCCCTGCTGTTTGCCCGGGCCCGCTGGGATGGCGCCGGGGCCAGTTTCCATGCGCTATTCCAGATCCAGCTGATGGGCCTGTACGGTGCCTTCCTCACGGCCGACCTGTTCAACCTGTTCGTATTCTTCGAGGTGCTGCTGGCCGCCTCCTATGGCTTGCTGCTGCACGGTTCTGGCCGCGCCCGGGTACGCGCCGGCTTGCACTACATCGCCATCAACCTGTTTGCCTCGTCACTGTTCCTGGTCGGCGCGGCGATGCTGTACGGCGTGACCGGCACCCTGAACATGGCTGACCTGGCCGTGAAGATCCCGCTGGTGCCAGAGGCCGATCGTGGCTTGCTGCATGCCGGTGCGGCCATCCTGGCCATCGCCTTCCTGGCCAAGGCCGGCATCTGGCCATTGAACTTCTGGCTGGTACCGGCCTATGCCTCCGCCAGTGCGCCAGTGGCGGCGCTGTTCGCGATCATGACCAAGGTCGGCCTGTATGCCGTGCTGCGCCTGTGGACCCTGCTGTTCTCGGGGCAGGCCGGGGCTTCGGCGCACTTCGCTGGCGAATGGCTGGTAGCGGGTGGCTTGGTCACCCTGGCGGTGGCGGCGGTGTCGATCCTGGCCGCGCAGCGCCTGGAGCGCATGGCCGCCCTCAGCATCCTGGTCTCGGCCGGCACCCTGCTCGCTGCCATCGGCTTCGCCCAGTCGACGCTGACCGGTGCAGCGCTGTTCTACCTGGTCAACTCGAGCCTGGCGCTGTGCGCACTGTTTCTGCTCGCCGAGCTGGTCGAACGCTCGCGCTCGGCCAATGAAGCGCCGCTGGAGGAAGAGGAAGACGCCATGCCGCCGCCGCTGGAGTCACTGCACCCACCCAAGGGCATCAACCTCGACGACGAGCAGAAGGTGGTGATCGGCCAGATCATCCCGTGGACCATGGCATTCCTCGGCCTCAGCTTCATCGCCTGTGCCCTGCTGATCATTGGCATGCCACCGCTGTCAGGCTTTATCGGCAAGCTCAACCTGATCAGCGCACTGTTCAATCCCCAAGGCCTGGGTGTGCCACCCGAGCAACCCCTGGGGACGTCCGGCTGGGGCCTTGTGACCTTGCTGATCCTGTCAGGCATGGCCTCGCTGATCGCCTTCGGCCGCGTCGGCATCCAGCGTTTCTGGAAGCCCGAGGAGCGCCCATCGCCGCTACTGCGCCGCTATGAATGCCTGCCTATCGTCATTCTGCTCGGCCTGTGCATCATCCTCAGCTTCAGGGCCGAGCCGTTACTGCGCTATACCCAGGACACCGCTGCCAGCCTGCAGGCTCCGGAGCTTTACATCCAGGCAGTAATGGCCGCCCGGCCGATCCCCGGCCCCACCTCGCTCGACATACAGGTGCAGCCATGAAGCGACTCTTCCCCGCCCCGCTGTTATCGCTGTCGCTGTTCGCGCTGTGGCTGTTGCTGAACCTTTCGCTCAGCCCCGGCAACCTGTTGCTGGGTGCCGTGCTTGGCGTCCTGGCACCGCTGCTGATGGCACCGCTACGCCCGCAGCATGCCCACGTGCGGCGGCCGCTGGCCGTTGCCCGGCTGGTCGGCCGGGTCGCTATCGACGTGATCATGTCCAACCTGCTGGTCGCGCGTGGCGTGCTGCGTGCCGGCAAGCAGCCGCCACGCTCGGCGTTCGTGCACATCCCGCTGGGCCTGCGCGATGCGCATGGCCTGGCGGCGCTGTCGATGATTACCACGGTGGTGCCCGGCACGGTCTGGTCCGAGCTGGCGCTGGACCGCAGCGTGTTGCTGCTGCATGTGTTCGACCTGGATGACGAGGCGGCCTTCATCCGGCATTTCAAGGACACCTACGAACGCCCGCTGATGGAGATCTTCCAATGACAGGCCTGCTCGCCAATGCTGTCCTCGCCAGCCTGTTCATCTTCGCCTTGGCCATGGCCCTGGCGCTGATCCGGCTGTTCCGCGGCCCCTCCGCGCAGGACCGGGTCCTGGCGCTGGACTACCTGTACATCCTTGCCATGCTGACCATGCTGGTGCTGGGCATCCGTTATGCCAGTGACACCTACTTCGAAGGTGCCCTGCTGATTGCGCTATTCGGCTTCGTGGGCTCGTTTGCCCTGGCCAAGTTCCTGCTGCGCGGTGAGGTGATCGAATGACTGAAGCCCTGCAACTACCGCTTTGGGTAGAGCTGGCTACCGCCGTACTGTTGCTGGTCGGGAGCCTGTTCGCGCTGATCGGTGCCGTGGGCCTGTTGCGCCTGAAGGACTATTTCCAGCGCATGCACCCGCCGGCACTGGCCTCGACCATCGGCGCCTGGTGCGTGGCACTGGCCTCGATCATCTACTTTTCCTGGCTCAAGGAAGCACCCGTGCTGCACGCCTGGCTGATTCCGATCCTGTTGTCGATTACCGTGCCGGTAACCACGCTGCTGCTGGCCCGGGCAGCGCTGTTCCGCAAGCGCATGGCCAACGAGCCGGTGCCGGAAGAAGTCAGCAGCGGCCGCGATCGGGGCAACTGACAAGCCGCTTCACTGCTGGCTGAGGCGCTGCAACTCGCGGCGGACCATGGCCACATAAGGCGGCGGGCCAAGGCGGTACAATTCGCTTGCGACCCAGGTCAACCAGGCGCCCTGCAGTTCCGCGCGCCTGGCCAGCAAACGCTCGGCTTCAGCCACGGCACCAGCCTGATGCTGGCGATGAAACTCGGCACGCGTGGTGGGCGTGGCGTCACTGTGGGTCATTCACTGGCCTTGAAGGTGGTCAGTTCACCTTTTCGCCATTTGGCAACCTTGCCAGTCACCGTCTTCAGCAACTTGCCCAGGCCTTCCTGTATTTGCTGCTGCGCAGCGAACACCAGCATGACACCGTGGCCTTCACGGAACACGATGCCTTCGCCTTCGGGGACCGAGACGAAGGCGTAATCGCCTACGCCATAGACGTTCAGCTTGATTTCGCGAAAACGCATTTCCAGTTTGCCACCTTCCCGGCTGGGCAGTACGGCGGCGCGGAAGTGGTCGCCGACTTTCAGTTCGAGGCGCTGCTTGTCATCGACCACCAATGCGCTTTCGGTGTCGATCTCGGCCATGTACAGGCCTTCGGGATTCTGTTCGGTGACATAGACAAAGCGGCCCTGGAACAGCTGGGCCAATTTACCGCGCAAGTCGCCCAGGGCGAATAACGCATGGGTATCAAGAGTGCTAACTGCCAATGAAGTAATCCTCAACCGGTTACATCCCGCGCTCACCCAAGCTCGGTGAAACACGGCCATTTCTTGTCGATAGGCGAAAAGAGTAATGAAGCGATATACGAAGCGTCTGCACCCGCCGGCGATGCGGCGTGCGGGATTCTTTACTCTGGCTTGCCAGATCTGGCCTCAATACAGGCTTTCGGCATATTCCCGATCCGGGAAGTGTAATGTCTGACAGCAAACCCGCCAGAAAGGTGCGACAGGTTATGCCGGAACGCACGTGAAAACGGGCCCGGCAATCCATCAGTGCATTACTGAGGGCAGAATATGCACGAAAACACCGAAATCCGTCGAGAGGCAAAGCGCTTTTCTTGTCGTTGAAACAGCCTGCCCTGCTTTTACCGGGGCCGGCGCAATCGACGCGCTCAGGCGGCCAAGCCTTTCTTCAACTGCTGCAACCAGGCTGCCTGGCACTCCAGCGCCTCTTCGCGCGTAGCGAAGACGGTGCCGCGGCGCTCGCCATTGACCAGCACCACCCAGCAGATGCATTTACCCAACGCCCGCAGCGTGGCCGGCACACCCGAGCCAATCATCACGGCTACATCGACCCGGCTATTCATCCTTCCCTCCGGAATTTAATTAGCACCCTAACGATGTCGCCATGATACGCCCGCTCGCCGCGCGGAAACAGCGCATCCCGGTATAGCAGTATTACCCGCGGGGCAACAAAACCGCCGCCGGCAAACAAACGCAAAAAGCCCCAGGGATCGCTCCGTGGGGCTTGCTCCACCGCGCGTGATTACACCTGGCGCTGGTGGCGATCGAGCTGCTCGTGGCGCTCCTGGGCTTCGATGCAGTACTTGGTGGTCGGGCTGATCAGCAGACGCTTCAGGCCGATCGGCTCACCGCTGTCATCACACCAGCCGAAGCTTTCGTCGGCGATACGCTCCAGGGCCATTTCCAGCTGGGGCAGCAGACGCTGGTCGCGGTCGATGGCATTTACCAGCCAGCTACGCTCCTCTTCGACCGAAGCCACGTCGGCAGGGTCCGACGGGGTGTCCAGGCCTTCGATGGTGGCGCGGCTCAGCTCGATGCGTTCATGGGTTTCGACTTTCATCGCCTGTAGCAGGCCAGCGAAGAAAGCCAGCTGCTCAGCGTTCATGTAGTCATCGGCCGACATGGCCAGCAACTGTTCCTTGGTCATCGATTTCTCTATGAAAAAATGTGCATTTGGGCGATTCATATGCTGCCGACGCCTTGGCATCGGTGGCGGAATTCTTCAAGCGCCAACCGGCACTCTTTTACAGGGGGCGGAAGTCTAAGGCGCCACGTCGCGTGGAGCAACTGCAATCGGGTGGTAATTTGCTTCTATTGTGCAGAATCCGCTGGTCGGTGCTTGGTAGAGTGCTAGGGGTAGCCTGGGGAAACATGCGAGGGATTGGATCAGGGCTGCCAGGTGCTTGCCACAACATTTGCAGTGCCTGTGAGATCGCGCGCCGCCCGCGCGGCGCTCGATCTCACAGGCGACGAACCTCTCAAGGCATGCGCCTCGAAGACTCAACGGTCCTTGAACTGCGCCTCACGCTTGCCGATGAAGGCCGCCATGCCCTCTTTCTGGTCTTCGGTAGCAAAGGCGGCATGGAACACCCGACGCTCAAAGCGCACGCCTTCGCTAAGGGTCACTTCGAACGCCCGATTGACGCTTTCCTTGACCATCATGCTGACCGGGATCGACTTGCTGGCGATGGTCGTAGCCACTTTCAGTGCCTCTTCCAGCAGCTCGGCTTGCGGCACGATACGCGCCACCAGGCCAGCGCGCTCGGCTTCTTCAGCACCCATCAGGCGGCCAGTCAGGCACAGTTCCATGGCCTTGGCCTTGCCGACCGCGCGGGTCAGGCGCTGGGTGCCACCCATGCCCGGCAGTACCCCGAGGTTGATTTCAGGCTGGCCGAACTTGGCGTTGTCCGCCGCCAGGATGAAGTCACACATCATCGCCAGCTCGCAGCCACCGCCCAGGGCAAAGCCGGACACCGCGGCAATGATCGGCTTGCGCCGGTTGGCAATACGGTCGGCATCGCTGAACAGGTCGTCGACGTAGATCTGCGGGTATTGCAGCTCGGCCATTTCCTTGATGTCGGCGCCGGCGGCGAAGGCCTTGGCAGAACCGGTCAGCACCACGCAACCGATGTTCGGGTCACGCTCGAGCTGGTCCAGGGCCTGGTTGATCTCGCCGACGATCTGCGCATTCAGCGCGTTCAGCGCCTGCGGGCGGTTGAGGGTGATCAGGCCGACCTTGCCGTGGATGTCCAACAGGATGGTTTCGAATGCCATGCAGTCTGCTCCTTCAAAGATTGCGCGCAATGACCATGCGCTGAATGTCACTGGTGCCTTCGTAGATCTGGCAAACCCGAACGTCGCGGTAGATACGCGCCAGCGGGAAGTCGCTCAGATAGCCATAACCGCCCAGGGTCTGCAAGGCATCCGAACAGACCTTTTCGGCCATTTCCGAGGCAAACAGCTTGGCCATCGACGCTTCCACCAGCGCCGGACGCCCGGCATCGCGCAACGCGGCGGCGTGCAGCACCATCTGCCGAGCCACGGCGATTTTCGTCGCCATGTCGGCCAGGCGGAACGCCACGGCCTGGTGTTCGATCAGCGTCTTGCCGAAGCTCTGCCGCTCGTTGGCATAGTCGCGCGCCACTTCGAACGCCGCGCGAGCCATGCCCACCGCTTGCGCGGCAATGCCGATACGGCCGCCTTCGAGGTTGGCCAGGGCAATCTTGTAGCCCTCACCCTCCGCGCCCAGGCGGTTGGCCACCGGCACGCGCACATTGTCGAAAACGATCTGGCAGGTGTCCGAAGCGTGCTGACCAAGCTTGTCCTCGACCCGCGCCACCTCGTAACCCGGCGAATCGGTGGGCACGATGAAGGCGCTGATGCCGCGCTTGCCGGCGTCCGGGTCGGTGACAGCGAACACGATCACCACCCCGGCGTTCTGCCCGGAGGTGATGAACTGCTTGCTGCCATTGAGCACATAGTGGTCGCCATCCAGGCGCGCACGGGTCTTCAGGCTGCTGGCATCGGAGCCAGCCTGGGGTTCGGTCAGGGCGAAGGCGCCGAGCATCGCGCCGCTGGCCAGCGGGGCCAGGAACTGCGCTTTCTGCTGCTCGCTGCCAAAGCGCAGGATTGGCACGCAACCGACTGAGTTGTGCACGCTCATGATGGTCGAGCAGGCGCCATCACCGGCGGCGATCTCCTCCAGGGCCATGGCATAGGCCACATAGCCGGTGTCGCTACCGCCCCACTGCTCCGGTACCAGCATGCCGAACAGGCCCAGCTCGGCCATCTCGGCGATGGCTTCCCTGGGGAAGCAATGTTCCTTGTCCCATTGCTCGGCAAACGGCTTCAGGCGCTCCTGGGCGAAGGCGCGCACCGCGTCGGCGATTTGTTGTTGCTCGTCATTTACCAGCATGGTTCACCTCAGTACAGGCATTCGACAGCCATGGCCGTGGCTTCGCCACCGCCGATGCAAATGGCCGCCACCCCGCGGCGCAGGTTGTTCTGGCGCAGGGCCGAGAGCAGGGTCACCAGGATGCGTGCGCCGGAGGCGCCGATCGGGTGGCCAAGGGCGCAGGCACCACCATGGATGTTGACCTTGTCGTGTGGCAGGTCGAGGTGCTTCATGGCCGCCAGGGTCACCACGGCGAAGGCCTCGTTGATCTCGAACAGGTCGACCTCGGCCAGGTTCCAGCCGGTGCGTTTCATCAGCTTGTCGATGGCGCCGATCGGAGCGGTCGGGAACAGTGCCGGGGTGTCGGCGAAGGCGGCATGGCCATGGATCACCGCCAGCGGCTTGAGGCCACGCTGGTCGGCTTCGGAGCGGCGCATCAGCACCAGCGCCGCGGCACCATCGGAAATCGAACTGGAGTTGGCCGCAGTCACCGTACCGCCTTCGCGGAACGCCGGCTTGAGCTGCGGGATCTTGTCCAGACGGGCCTTGGGCGGTTGCTCGTCGTCCTTGACGAGGCGCTTTTCCTTGCCCTCGGTGACTTCCACCGGGACGATCTCGGCAGCGAAACGGCCGTTGCTGATCGCAGCCTGGGCACGGGTCAGCGAGGCGATGGCGAACTGGTCCTGGGCCTCACGGCTGAAGGCATTGGCCTGGGCGCAATCTTCCGCGAAGGTGCCCATCAGCCGGCCCTTGTCGTAGGCGTCTTCCAGGCCGTCCATGAACATGTGGTCGATGATCCGGCCGTGGCCCATGCGATAGCCGCCACGGGCCTTGTCCAGCAGGTAGGGAGCATTGGTCATGCTTTCCATGCCACCGGCCACTACCACATCGGCGGTGCCGGCCAGCAGCAGGTCATGGGCCATGATCGCCGCCTGCATGCCCGAACCACACATCTTGTTCAGCGTGGTGCAGGTGGTGTGCTTGTCCAGTCCGGCCCCCAGCGCAGCCTGGCGGGCCGGCGCCTGGCCCTGGCCAGCCGGCAGTACGCAACCGAACAGTACCTGCTCGACACTGGCGGCATCGATGCCGGCACGCTCGACGGCAGCACGAATGGCCGCGCTGCCCAGTTGTGGCGCCGTCAGGCTCTTGAGGTCGCCCTGCAGGCCGCCCATGGGCGTACGCACTGCGCTGACGATTACGATCGGGTCGTTGGCGAGGGTCATGTTGGTTCTCCTTACTTGGCAGCCATGCGCAGGGCACCGTCGAGGCGGATCACCTCGCCGTTGAGCATGCTGTTCTCGATGATGTGGCGGGCCAGCGCAGCATATTCCTGCGGGCGGCCCAGGCGTGGTGGGAACGGCACGCCGGCCGCCAGCGATGCCCGTACTTCCTCGCTCATGCCGGCCATCATCGGGGTTTCGAAGATGCCAGGGGCGATGGTCATCACCCGGATGCCGAAGCGCGCCAGCTCGCGGGCAGCCGGCAGGGTCAGGCTGGCGACGGCACCCTTGGAGGCCGCGTAGGCGGCCTGGCCGATCTGGCCGTCATAGGCGGCGATGGAAGCGGTGTTGATGATCACCCCGCGCTCACCACCCTCGTCGGCCACCCCTTCGGCCATCGCCGCTGCGGCCAGGCGCAGCAGGTTGAAGCTGCCGATGAGGTTGACGTTGATGACTTTGGCAAAGCTGGCCAGGCCGTGCGGGCCCTGCTTGCCAAGCACTTTTTCGGCTCCGACGATGCCGGCGCAGTTGACCAGCCCGTGCAGGCTGCCAAAGGCACTGACAGCCGCGTCGACCGCCGCCTGGGCAGCCTGCTCGTCGCTGATGTCGGCCACCGCGAAGCGGGCGTTGGCGCCCAGTTCGCGGGCCTTGGCTTCGACAGCCTGGGCATTGAGGTCGACCAGCATGACCTTGGCGCCGGCCTCGACCAGCATCTGCGCGGTGGCAGCCCCCAGCCCGGAGGCGGCGCCGCTGACGATGAAGTGTTTGTTGGCTATCTGCATGTTCGGTTTCCTTTCAGGCGCTGGCAGGGGTGGCCTGTTGCGCTTGTTGTTTGGCGACTTCCTGGTTACGCAGGATGAAGCGTTGCAGCTTGCCGCTCGGGGTCTTGGGCAGCTCGCTGACGAATTCGATTTCCCTGGGGTAGGCATGTGCATACAGGCGCTGGCGCACGTGCTGGCGCAGGGTTTCTTCCAGCTCGGCGCTAGCGACGTGGCCGCTGGCCAAGACCACGAAGGCCTTGATCAGCTCGGTACGCTCGGGGTCCGGTTTACCAATTACGGCGGCCTCGACCACCGTCGGGTGTTCGATCAGCGCGCTTTCCACATCGAACGGGCCAACCCGGTAGCCCGAGGTGGTGATCACGTCGTCGCTGCGGCCGACGAAGCTGATGCTGCCATCCGGGTTCAGTTCGACGGTGTCGCCGCTGAGGTAGTACTTGCCGACGAAGGCTTTGGTCGGCAGGCCGTGGTACCCGGCGAACCAGCACAGCGGCGACTGTTCGCGGTCGACGGCCAGGATGCCCGGCTGCCCGGCGGGCAGTTCGTTGCCCTCCTCGTCCAGCACCACGATGCGGTGGCCAGGAATGGCGAAGCCGGCCGAGCCCAGGTGCACCGGGTGCTGCAAGCCATGGTGGTTGCACAACACCATGCCCAGCTCGGTCTGGCCATAGTGGTCATGGATGGTCACCCCCAGCGCGTCGGCAAACCAGCGGATCACTTCCGGGTTGAGCGGCTCGCCGGCGCTGCTCACCACGCGCAGGCGGCCCTTGACCGGCCTGGCGAAGTCGTCGCCGGCGGCAATCAGCAGGCGGTAAGCGGTGGGCGAGCCGGCCAGGTTGGTAATGCCCAGCGTGTCGATCACCCGGGCGCAACTGTCGACGCTGAACGGGCCATCGTAGAAGGTGGTGGCGTGGCCCAGCGACAGCGGGCCAGTAACGGCGTAATACAGGCCATAGGCCCAGCCCGGGTCGGCCAGGTTCCAGAAGTTGTCTTCGGGGCACAGGTCGATGGCGTCACGCATGTAGCCCTGGAACGCGACGATCGCGCGCAGAGGCACCTCCAGCGGCTTGGCCGGGCCGGTGGTGCCGGATGTGAACATCAGCAGGAACGGGTCGTTGCCTGAACGCATCACCGGCTCGCAGCGCTCCGTCGTGCTGGCCAGGCTCTGCTGGAAATCCAGCTCGCCGCTGCGGGCGTTGACCGTGATGACGGTGGGACAACTGTGCACATCGTCAAGCTTGGCGCGGTTGTTGCCGTCGGTGATGACGACGCGGGCGTGAGACTGTTCAAGGCGGTGCTCGATGGCCTTGGGGCCGAAGGCTGTGAACAGTGGCTGGTACACTGCGCCGAGACGCCAGGTGGCAAGAATCGTGATCAACAGCTCGGGCGTGCGCGGCATCAGGCCGGCGACGCGATCACCGGGCTCGACACCTTGCCCCCTCAGCACCCTGGCGAAGCGGGCTGCCAGGTCGCTGAGCTGGTCGAAACTGTACTGCGCACGATTGCCTTCGCGGTCCATGTAGACCAGCGCCAGCTTGCCGTCACCGGCATGGCGGTCACAGCATTCGACACAGGCATTGAGGGCAGCAAGGTCGCCATGTAGCGCCGCCGCAGCAGCCTGGGCATGGTCGAACGCACGAACGGCCTCGGCGTAATCACGCATCGTCGGACTCCTGGTTTGTTGTTATTGGAGTGCACCTTGGTCCGACGATGTTCGCCCTAGTCATGCATGGCGGCAATGGCCAAAGCTGTCAATCTGGCTGACCGGTTTGGCCGTGCCGCGTCACGCTTGCCCGCGCTCCCTGCCGATCAGCAGTTGCCTGCTCAGATGCAGGATCAGCGCCTGCCGGTCCGTGGCCTCATCCGCCTCCAGGCGTGCCAGCCGTTGGGCAAATTCCTGGGCGTCCAGTTGCGCCCGTTGCCCGGTCAGCAACGCCCGGCGTTCACCATTGACCTGCGCCAACGCAGCGAATGCCGCCGGGTGGCGCTGCTCCATGTAGCGTTGCCAGAACAGCCGTTGGCTCAGGCTCTGGGCAAGGCTGTCGGGGTTCAAGGCTGCCCGCACCTCGCGCAAGGCTTGCTCGACCTCGGCATCGGTGACGTCGGCAGTAGCGGTGTGGTTCATGCCCTGCGGTTGGTACGGCAAGCCCAGTCGCTGGCGCAGTCGCACCCGATAGAGCAGGCGTAGCGTCAACGCCTCGACCGACTCACCGGCCTCTGTCCGGCGCAGGAGGTCCGCGCGGGTGAACATTTCCAGCCGGTCCAGGTAGAACAGCCCGCGGCCCAGGACCAGCAGCTGTTCGCCACGGTCCTCCAGGGTATTGCCCTCGGCCCTGCGGATCGCCGCCTGCAGTTGCAGCTCGCTGAAACGCTCGGCCACGCTGTTGGAGCAGCCAAGCGGCATGTCGGCGAGGGCGAACAGACGTTGGCGCAGCTCAGGATCCGCCTGGATGGCTTGGCAAAGGTCCCACACCGAGCGCGTCAGCACGGCCCTGGACAGATTGAAGTCCGCCGTGTCCTGCAAGCGCCCGAGTAACCGGATGAAGCCCTGATTACCAGGCATCGCAGCCATGGCATCCCACAGCGTGAGGCGCTCGGCCGCCGCCTCGGGAGCAACAGCCGCCAACCAGACCTGGCGGGTTTGCAGTGGGTCGAGCAGGCGGGGCGGCTCCGGCAGGGGCAGGGGCTCCTGAATCGCGGCGAGGGCGAACAAGCGGTGCAGCTGGAGCATGCCAAGCGGGGTGCGCTCGACCAGAAAAGCACGACGGAAGGCATGGGGCATCTGCAGGATTGCGTCCGGCACCGTGGCCAGTCGGTTATCGCGCAGGTCTGCTCGCTCGAGCAGGCCGCACAGCTCGATGCCTGGCGGCCATTCGCCCAACTGGCAATGGCGCAGGTTCAGCTCCACCAGGTGCGTCAGCTGGTTGTAACGCATAGAGTAGGCACCCAACGGGTTATAGCTCAGATCCAGATAGCGCAACTGGGGCAAACCGTTGATCGCATCGAGCGCAGCGAGATCGAGACGGATCGCATTGTGAGCAAGGCGCAGGCGGCGCAAGTGCACCAGGTAGGCGATGCCCGAGGGGATGCGCAGCAGGCGGTTGTTGCTGAGGTTGAGCTCGCGCAGGGCAGTGAAGCACGACAGGAATTGCGGATGGATAGCCGTGACCAGGCTGTCGCTGATGACCAGCGAAGTGATGTGGCTGAAGGCAAGGTGCCCGGGCAACTCCGGCAGCGTCGTTACCGCCAGGTCGACCAGCACCAGCCGTTGCTCGCCAGTGGTGCCGATCGGCTCGGCCTGCAACCGCCAGGCCCGGCGCAGGTGTGCGGCAAAGCGTTCGCGCACAGCCCGGCGAGTGGGGGCCAGCTCGGCGCTGATCCAGCGATTGAGGTGCACGTCCAGTTGCGCGTAGTCATCCTCCAGTTCCATCAGGGCTTCGAACGGTGAGCGTGAATCCGCCAGCAGACGGGCCATATGCTCCTCCAGCGCCTGCGCGTCAAGCCCAGGGTACAAGTTACGCAGGCGATCGCGCAGGATGCTCTCCGGGCTGCGGTGCCTCACCCCACTCCCGCTCAAGGGATAACCGACGCGACCGTCGGGCATGCGCCGGCCCGGGTTGAACCAGGCCTCGACGGCAGGCCAGCCAAGCAACCGCTCGGTCTCTGCCCGCGAGGTTGGCAGGACCTCGACCAGCTTCGCGCGCAAACGCTGCGTGGCAGCGCTGCCGCTCAGCCCCATTTGCCTGCGCTGCTCTGGCGTCAGCACGGCGAGCACCGTCTCCAACAACCCGGCGGGTTCATCGATCGCCAGTGGTTGAATGCGTCCCTGCGCGTCACGCACGCTGAAACGCCCATCGTGCGCCGCAAAAATGTGCATTGGCGCAGTGTTATTGCCCTGACGCCCCAACGCTGCCAATCGTCGTCCTCCTTGCCGTTCGCTCCACAGCTCGAGCGACAAGCTGCTCGGCCAGAGCGCCAGGCGTGGCAGCAAGCTCATGATCAACTCAGCGGCCTCGTCGCTGCATGCATCGGGCAACATCAGCCCGGCCCTGGCCCTGCAAAGCCGGGCCAGGCGCAACAGCGAAGCAGCCTTGAGGGCGAGGCGTTGCGCCAGCTTGCCCTCGATCAGGCTGACTCTGCGCTCGATCGTGGAGGCGGCTTGCACCAGGGTTTGTGCATAACGTGGCGCCAGGCCTGGGAAATCGCGTGCAACCAGCGCCAGCAACGGGTCATTGCCAGGTACAACGCGGGTCAGGTAAGCCATCAGGCGCCGGCGCAGGCTGTGGGCCTGATCGACGACCTGCTGGCGCAACAGCCCCTGATCCACCACGTCAGGCAGCTGGACGCGACACCAGGTCAATATCTCGGGATCATCAGCGGGTAGCATGCCCTGCCCGGCCTGCCGGAAAAACGCCTCGATACGCGCCTGCGCATCGAACTGCTCCAGTGTTTCGCGCAGATTGGGCGGCAGGGTGCGACTCTCTACGCACAGCCCGCGCAACTCATCGAGATCGACCAGGGCCGCGCTCAGCACCTGTTGGCTGCTACCCGCATCCAGCGTTCGACGGCCCCGCCACAGGCTGGCGAGCAGGTCATCGGCATCCTCGCTTTCCAGCGGCCGCTGGTCGTGCAAACGCCAGCCAAGCTCGCCATTGTACTCCAGCCTCGGCCCATAGCCGTCGGCCCGCTCAGGGTGACGCAAGCGCCAGGCCCCCTCGGGCACGGGCCGATGCACCTCATAGTCATGCCCGCCAATGCGCAGCCAGTACTGGCCCCGCGCCTCGAGCAAGCCACGCTGGCCCACGGACGCTTCTTCGGCATCGCCTCGATACACCGACAGGTCATTGGCCCACAA
This sequence comes from Pseudomonas sp. Marseille-Q3773, assembly GCF_916618955.1. Classification (NCBI taxonomy): domain Bacteria; kingdom Pseudomonadati; phylum Pseudomonadota; class Gammaproteobacteria; order Pseudomonadales; family Pseudomonadaceae; genus Pseudomonas; species Pseudomonas sp. Marseille-Q3773. Next base: position 742,516 of record NZ_OU745390.1, on the reverse strand, counting down.
GCGATAATCACGCCTGCCAATTGCGACAGGCTCCAGCCCGGCGACATAGTCGCTGCTGGCGAAGCCCCGCGCGACGATGGCCGCTCCGCCACTGACCGCCGCGGCAACCGCCAGGGTTTCAGCGACTCCAAGCATGTGCTCCAGGGCCTCATGCTGGTGCCCATGGAACCAGTCCGCCGCGCCCTCGTACACCTCCGCCAGCGTCTGCACGACCAGTTGCCCCAGCAGCATGATGCCCACCACTGGAATGAACAGCCCCGCCAGATTGACCAGACCCAGCCCAAGCGCCCGCCAACCTTCGCGTCGCCGGTCGGAGGCCTGCTGATCGACCTGCGCCGTCGGCACCAGCAGCAGCCTGGCGTCGTCCTTGACACGCTGCACCTGACGCTCGACCAGGCTGGCAAATACGTCTGCAGTTGGCGAATGTCCCTCCAGCGTCAGGTCTGGCTGCGGGTCCGACAGCCGTTTGCGCAGTTGGGTAATGAAGCTCGGGCGCTCGTCCAGGGCAACCAACTGGCTGAAATAGTCGCGGTACGCGGCATCTTGCAGAGCCGCTGCCATGGCGTCGTTCATGGCCTGGGTCGAAGCGAAGTGACGCAACGGCCGGGCGGGCTCACTGGGTAGATACAGCACGACACCTAGGTCTGCGCCTTCGCCGTTGCGCAGCTGCACCAACAGCACATCCGAAAGCTGGCAGCCCAGCATCGATGCCAGCCCGGGAAAGGCGTACACCCCCTGCCCTGCAACGCTCGCTTCGTGGTTCCCAACCTGAACCAAGGCAAGCTGCTGATGTGCCGTGATATCACCACGCAGAGCGGCCACTTCAGCGGCCAGGCGCAATCCTGCACGCTTGTCCTCCGCCAGCAGGGCACAGTTGGCCGGGGTGAATACGCGATTGAGCAAATGCTGGTAGCGCGCACCGACATCCAGCCGTCGGCACTCGCTTACCAAGGTAGCCAGGTCCATGTCCAGTGGCACCTCGTCGCCCTTTTCCACCAGCCCGGTACCCACATAGAAGGATGCGTCTTCGGTGAAATTCTGCATCAACCGCAGTGTGGCCGATTCGCGCACTGGCACTAGTTCATCCTCGGGCAAGGCGATTCCCGGAGGTACGCTGAACCGGCGGCGGATTTCCAGCCATTGCAGCTCTGATAACGGCGTCAGGGTAGGCAGGTCACGCACGAGTTGCTGGAAGTGCAGTTGAGCGAACTGAACCACGGGCTGCAACTGCCGGGTGACCTGGCGCGCCTTTTCCTGGCTGGCCTGGTGCGCCATGAACCCGTCACGCAGGCGGTTGATCTGGGCTGGCGAGGCCCGGGTGAGCCAGGCCGGCAGGCGGGCAGCGATGAAGTCGTCGGTGGCACGGGCGATTTTATCCCGCGGGGAGGTGTGCGTTTGAGGTACAACTGTTTCACGGCTCATTGGGCGCTCCAGATGGTAGTGAGACCAGAGGGGGTCGGCAGAGCTCGCAAAGTCAGCTCCAGGGCCAGGTTCTGCGTGGCAGCCTCGCGTTCTTCCCCAAGACGCTGCATGCGGCGCAGGTAGACGGCGTCGTCCAACGCGCTACGTTCGGCATCCAGCGCCTCGAGCCTGGCCCAGAAAGGCTGCGCTACGGCCTCGAAAGCTGCGCCATGGTGCTGGTGCAGGTACTCCAGCCAGAAGTCGCGGCGGCTCACATCCCGTGCCAGTTCAGGGCCTGCTTCGGCATCGCGGACCGCCTCGGCCGCGCGATCGAGGTCGGCCTGGGTGACCCCGGCGATAGTGGCAAAACGCATGGTTCGGGGTTGCCCCGGCAGGTCGAGGGTGGTTGCCAGGCCGATGCGCAACGCCAGGCTGACCTCGACCTCGTCGACCAACTGGCCGCGCGCGGCCTGTGCTTGCATGAGGACACGAGCCTGCTCTTCGAGGCGGTCCAGACGGAACAGACGGCGGGCCATTTCGAGACGGACCTGCTCGGTATCCTGCCCAGGTGCGTCGTGAATGGCCTGGTATACCCAACTACGCACTTCGAGGGTGCTGAAGCAATCTGCGACGCTGTCTACGCAGGTGCGTGGCGCGGTTGCCAGCTCGAACAGCGCCTGACGCAAGCCGGTGTCCTGCATCATCGCCGCCAGCATTGCCCGCAGGCGGCGCTGCAGGTCCCGGTGGACGAGACGGAAATCGCTGGTGCCCTCGAGCGCTTCGAGCAATCCGAAAAAGTCCGCGCTGCCCGGTTCGGCCCCCAAGGCCTCCCAGTGCTCCTGCAACTGCACCTGAGCGTCCACCTCCAGGCCTTCAGTCCAGGCCCGCCAGCCTCGGCGCGCAACCGCACCGGCCCCCTCGGCCGGCCCAGGGATGGCCAACATGTCAAGGTCCGCAGTCGGCAAGGGATTGCCTTCAAGGTGCAGACGGCGGCGAAACGCAAATGGCTCGTTACGCAGAAACGCCGGCAGTTCGGCGATATCGTTGCTGCGCAGGTCGGCCAGTTCCAGCAACCTGCACCGCTGGATGCCACCGGGTATGGCACGCAATCGGGTGCGCCGCAGGAGGAGCCGGCGCAGGCGCGCCATGCTCGTGAAGTTGACATCAATGACGCGTAACGGGTTGTCGCTGAGGTCCAGCACATCGATCTGCGGCAAGGACCGCAGCACATCCAGCCCCGTCGCATCCATGCGGATCTGGTTATTCTGCAGGCACAGCGTGCGCAAGCGGTGCAGGCTCGACAGCTCCGTCGGCAGGGTGGTCAAGCGGTTGTTGGACAGGTTCAGCCAGTGTATCTGGCCGAACGCACGCAGGAAGCGCGTTGGTAGCCGCTGCAGGCCAAGGCCGACCAGCGACAGTGAGGATACATGCTCGAATGTCACCGTACCCGGTAGTTCCGGCAAGCCGTTCGAGGCAACAGCTATCAGGCTCAGGCGCATCTGGGTTGCAGCACTGTTGGTGCCGGGCAAATGCTCACCTTCCCGTCGCCAGCAGCGGCGCAACTGGGCGGCGATGCGTCCACGGGCGGCAGTGAGGCGAGGTTCGGCGTTCACCCACTGCTGCAAGCCGTCACACAGGTCGCGGTAGGCGCGCTCTTGCGCGAGCAAGTTGGTGAACGGCGAACCAGGCAGGTCCAGCAACTCTCGCAGATGGCTTTCGACCATCGCATCGTCGAAAGTCGGGAACAGGCTGCGTATTCGCCGGCGTAACAGGTTTCGCGCCCCCGAACCTCCACTGCGGCCGCTCAAGGGATAGCCCAGGCGGCCATCCGCGGTGCGGCGCAATGGCTTTATCCGGGGCTTGATGGGTGCCATGCCCAGATGCTTGCCCAGTGCCTCGCGGGTGGCTGGCAGCCAGCCCTGCAAAGCAAGGGTAATGCGATCAGGCGCATCGTCTGTGCCCCATCCCAGGCGCTCCCGGTGAACGTGCGGCAGGCAAGCGGCCAGCACCTCCGGCAATGCCCCAGGCTCGATTTCGGCGCGTCGCCCATCACTGTGATAAACATGCATATCACCGTCGCGATGAACCAGTACCAACGCCTCGCTCTGCGGATACAGGCGCGCCAGCACCGGCCCGCTATCGCTGCCCTGGCGCAACTCGAGATTGACAGCGACGGGCCAGTAGGCTTTGCGACGTAACAAGTCCAACGCCACCTCCACGGCATCGTCGCGGTAGCTACCTGGCAGGTAGAAGGCTTCACGCACCCGCGTCAGCCGGGCCAACTGCAGCAGCTCCCGCGCCTGTTCCGCCAAGGCCAGCGGCACTTTACCGCGTGCCTGCATGAAGGCACGCTGATCACTTGTGGTTTGCTCTAGCAGGCGCTGGGCGTAAGCCTGGGGCAAGCCTGGGAAATCGCGCTGCAGCAGCCGACGTAATGGCCGCTCGGCACCTGGCGGCTGGGTGAGGTGTTCCAGCAATCCCTGGCGCATACGGCCCACCGCCAGGCCAATCGCTTGCAGCTGTTCGCTACGAGGCCGCCCCTTGGCATCAAGCTGCGCAAGGCAGTGCTCGAACAGGGGTTGGTCGTCTTCCAGGAGGCTGTCCTGTTCTGCCCTTGTCAGAAATGCCTCGATGCGCGCGCTGGCGGAAAACCGCTCGAGGGTGTCCCGCAGGTGCACCGGCAACCGACGGTTCTCGGCCAGCAGTGCCCGCAACTGGAGTTCATCGACATCCGCCACGCGCAGGATCTGTTCGCACCGGCTGGCCGGCAGCTGCGCCGCTTCTGGCCACAGGTAGCCCAGCATGCGCTGGGCGCCTTGCCACTCCAACGGTCGCTGGCATACCAGGCGCCATCCGCGCTCACCGTTATGACGCAGCGCCGGGTGCACGCCCTCCTCGCGCAGTGGATGACGTAGTTCCCATTGTTGGCCGACTCGTCTCACCTCATAGAACGCCTGCTCATCCTGCCACCATAAGCGTCCCGCGCCGGCGAGCAGGCCATTATCCAGACGCACCAGCTGGGCAGCTGGCGTGACGACTCGATACGCCAGCAGCGACGGTGACTGTAGCCGCGGCTTGCCGTCAGCAGTCAGGACCGGCTCGAGGCTTTCGAGCGCAGGGCTGCGAGCGAAACCACGAGCCGCTGTGTTCACACCCAGCCCCAGCGCAGCAGTTACCGCGACTGTTTCCGCCACGCCAAGCATGTGCTCGAGCGCTTCATGCTCGTGGCCATGGGCCCAATCGGCAACCCCCTCGCATACTTCAGCCAAGGTATCGACGATCAGGCTGGAGGCCAACAATGCGCCCACCACCGGCACCAGCAGCCCGACCAGGTTGAGCATCAGCAAGCCTGCATCGGCCAGTCTGGCCAGGCGGGCATGACTGGCCGCATGATCAGCCTGCAGGGTCGGTACCGCAAGGAAGCGGGCATCCGCCTTGATGCGATCGACATGATGCCGAGCCAGGCTGGCGAAGGGCTCGCCGTCCAGTCTGGCACTGCTGGCCTCGGCATCGGTTGCGGTATCGGCCAGGCGCTTGGCCAACGTCATCACGAAAGCCGCCCGGTCAGCGAGGGCGACGCGATTGCACAGCCGCTCGCGCACCGCGTCCTGGCGCAACGCGGAGCCCAGGCGGGCGCTTGCGCTGGCCCAGCCATCGAAGCGCTGCAACGGCTGTGGTTCGCCAGGCAGATACACCAGCAAGGCCAACAAAGGGTTGAACGACGACGGACCGCTGCCCGGGGCCCAGCTGCCGCTGATCTCGAAGACCAGCGCACCGGCGATCCGGCATCCAAGCAGGTTAAGCCCGCCCACGCGCAGCTGTCCGCCCTGTTCATGGCGGGCCGATGCATTGTGCAGCCAGGCCCGGAGAAACCGCTCATCCACCGCTGACAGCCGTTTGTGCATGGCCTCGATTTCAACAGCGACCGCCAGCGAGGCCCGCTGCTCGCGGGCAAGCAGGTCAAGCGCACCAGGGTCGAACAGCTCGTTCAGATGGTTTTGATAACGCTGCCCGACGTCGACTTGCCGGCACAAGGCGACCAGTTGGCCGATCTCGCGGGACACCACCTTGTCATCCCCGGCGGCAACCAGCGCGGTACCTTCATAGAACGATGCATCTGCGGTGAAGTTCTGCATCAACCGTTGCAGCGCAGGTACGCGCACGAAATAGCCCTTGTCGGACGGCAGCACATGGACAGTGTCCTGAAATGGCGCAGGGCCGAAATCCCGCCGGGTTTCTCGCCATATCAGGTTTTCCAATGCCGTCCCGGGGGCCAGGTTGGCAACCACGCCCCGCTGCAACAGGCTGCTGGCGAAGCGGTCCAGGGGCTGCAGGCGCTCGAGTACGCGGCGCAGGTCCGCCTGTACCGCCTGCAGTGTCATGAAGCGGTCACGCAGGGCATTGACCTGGCCCGGCGTGGCAGCCCTCAGCCAGGGGGGCAGGCTCTCTCCCAGATAGTCATCAAACGCACTGTTTAGCTTGGCATCGCGTGCGGCTTGCAGGGAGTGGTCGAGTGACGGCATTGCAAGGTCCTTTGGGAAAAAAACCGGACCCTAGGCCACACCGTCAGTCAGCGGCAGACGGAAGCTCTCCCTGGCCAGGCAACCCATGCCCTGAAACCAGGCTGCGATAGTGCCCCGGGTTGCAGCCGAACCATTTGCGAAACGCCTTGTAGAACGAGCTGCCATCGGCAAAGCCCAGACGCCCGGCGATCTCGAGGATGCCCAGGCGGTCTTCTGCCAGCCAGGCGATGGCGAGCTCCCGTCGTACGCTGTCCTTCAGGCCCTGATAGGTCTGCCCTTCGTCAGCCAGGCGCCGGCGCAGGGTTGAGGGCGACAGGCACAGCTGCCGGGCCAGACCCTCGGCGTCTGGCCACTGCGCCGGGTCCAGGCTCAGCAGGTTGTGGCGGATACGCCGGGCGAGGCTGGCCGGGTCACGGTACTTCACCAGGATGTTACCTGGTGCTTCGGCAAGGAAGCGCTGCAGCTCGCCGGGGCTGCGTTTGACCGGCAGGGCCAGGCAATCGGCGGCGATGATCATGCGCGTGCGCGGGCGCTCGAACTGCAGGTTTTCCGAGAACATCACCCGGTAGTCATCGCAGAACGGCGGCTCGGCACAACGCAGGTCGATGGCCAGGATCGGGATGCGCCGCCCGGCCAGCCAGCAGGTCACACCGTGCACGATCATCCAGAAGGTGAAATAGGTGAAAGCCCGGCGTGGCGCGTCACGCGGTTCGTTGATGACGATCTCGGCCAGGCCTTGCTGGCGCACCAGGCTCGGCTGCAGGTCTTCAAGCATCAGCGAGAGGAACGCCAGTGCGGTATCCAGGCCGGCGCCGAGCGTCGGCTGCGCCATGCTGGCCCGGCACATGAAAGCCAGGCTGCCGCTGCGCAGGCCACGTGGGTCCATGGCGAAGAATTCGTCGTTGCAGCGCCGCGTCAGCAAGCGCCAAAGCCGGGCATAGGCTTCGGCGCTGACGCGGGCCTGCGGCAGGTGCAGTTGTTCGACGGCGATACCAGCCCTGGCCAGCAGGCCGCTGTCGGGCTCGCCAGCGGGGCAGGTCTGCAACAGTGCTTCACGCACCAGCTGCATGGAAATAGTGTCTTTTTCGCTCATCGACGACGGTGTCCGCTCAATATCGGCCATCTTAGGCCGCCCCAGGTAAAACAGCCATCAAAGCTGCGCAGCCAGGCCCAGGAATGCCTGGATCAGGCGCAGCTCCCGGCGACGCTCCAGGCAACCGACCAGGTGCTGATTGATCAGGCCCCGACCGGCCAATGGTCGCGCCACTACCCGTGGGTCGTTGGCCACCTCGGTCGACGACACCACGCCGACGCCCAGTTCGCAGGCCACGGCCTCGGTCACCGCTTCGCGGCTGTCCAGCTCCAGCACTACCCGGGGCTGCACAGCCGCCTGGCTGCACGCCTTGTCAAAGGTGCGGCGGGGCGTCGAGGTCGGGTCGCGCAACACCATGATCTGCTGGTGGAGTACGGCCAGCGGCAGGTCGCCCTCGCCGCTGGCCCAGGCATGCCCCGCCGGCAGCAAGGCGCACAGTCGCGATTCGCACAGGCGCTGCAAGTGCAGGCCCTTGCGCGGCTCGATCTCGGTCAGCACCGCCACATCGGCGTGCTCGCCAAGCAGTGCCGCGAGGGTCTCCTGGGCGTTGCCCAAACGCAGGTTGACCGTGATGCCCGGGTAACGCTCGCGCAGCATTGCCAGCATCGGCATGACCCGGTGCGGGCCGTCTGCCGCCACCTCCAGGCGGCCGGTCAGCAGCTGGCGGTTGGCCTCGAGCATGGCCTGCGCCTCCTCGGCCAGGCCGAACATGGCGCGGGTGATGGCGGCCAGGCGGGTGCCTTCCTCGGTCAACTCCACCCGCCGCGCAGTACGCCGCAGCAAGGTGATCTGGTAGTGCTCCTCCAGCGCCTTCACGTGCCCGGTCACCGCCGGCTGGCTGATGAACAGGCGCGCTGCAGCACGGGTAAAGCTGCCTTCACGGGCAACCGCGTCAAAAGCGCGAAGCTGAAACAGGTTCATTGGTATCGGCCTGACTTATAGCTCGAATAACAACAAACAATTTGATTGATGAGAGCCGGAATTGCAACCTAGCCCCGTAGTTTCAGCCCACCGCTTGCGAGGAATAACGGCATGAGCAACGCCCCGATCCTGCTGACTCCAGGTCCCCTGACCACTTCGATCCGCACCCGCCAAGCCATGCTGGTGGACTGGGGCTCATGGGACCGCGACTTCAACCAGCTGACTGCCAGCGTCTGCGAGCAGTTGCTGGCGATCATCGCTGGCAGCACCAGCCACCACTGCGTACCGTTGCAGGGCAGCGGTACCTTCGCCGTGGAAGCCGCCATCGGCACCCTGGTGCCACGTGACGGCAAGGTCCTGGTGTTGATCAATGGCGCTTATGGCCAGCGCCTGGCGAAGATCTGCAAGGTACTCGGCCGCGCCTGCAGCACCTTCGAAACCGCCGAAGACCAACCGACCACCGCCGCCGATGTCGACCGCCTGCTGAGCGCCGACCCGACAATCAGCCATGTCGCGCTGATCCATTGCGAAACCAGCACCGGCATTCTCAACCCGCTGCGCGAGATCGCCCAGGTGGTCAAAGGCCACGGCAAACGCCTGATCATCGACGCCATGAGTTCCTTCGGCGCATTGCCCATCGATGCCCGCGAAATCCCCTTCGAGGCACTGATTGCCGCTTCCGGCAAGTGCCTGGAAGGTGTCCCCGGGATGGGCTTCGTGTTCGCCGAAAAAGCCGCCCTGGCCGCCGCCGAAGGCAATGCCCATTCGCTGGCCATGGACCTGCACGACCAGCACGCCTACATGGCCAGGACCGGCCAGTGGCGCTTCACCCCGCCAACCCATGTGGTCGCCGCTCTGCACGAAGCGTTGCAGCAGTACAACGAGGAAGGCGGCCTGCCAGCGCGGCATCGACGCTACGCCGACAACTGCAAGACCCTGCTCGACGGCATGGCTGCCATCGGCCTGCGCAGCTTCCTGCCCGCGGAGATCCAGGCGCCGATCATCGTCACCTTCCACGCACCGAAGGATACCCGCTACCAGTTCAAGGACTTCTACGAGCGGGTCAAGGCCAAGGGTTTCATCCTTTATCCGGGCAAGCTGACCCAGGTAGAAACCTTCCGCGTCGGCTGCATCGGCGTGGTCGGGCCGGACGGTATGCAAGCTGCCGTGAATGCCGTGGCCGAGGTGCTACGGGAAATGGAAGTGCTGGACATCTGACCCTTCGCCCACCCGATCTCAGGAACAAGCGCACATGAACTACAGCAACCCCACCCAGCTGCAAGCCGCCATCCTCGACTGGGCCGGCACCGTGGTCGATTTCGGTTCCTTCGCCCCGACCCAGATCTTCGTCGAAGCCTTCGCCGAATTCGATGTGCAGGTCTCCATCGAGGAAGCCCGCGGCCCGATGGGCATGGGCAAATGGGACCACATTCGCACCCTGTGCAATGTGCCGGAAATTGCCGAGCGCTACCGCCAGGTGTTCGGCCGCACCCCGACCGACGATGATGTCACCGCCATCTACAACCGTTTCATGCCGCTGCAGATCGAGAAGATCGCCGTGCACTCGGCGCTGATCCCCGGCGCCCTGGAAACCCTCACCGGGCTGCGTCAGGACGGGCTGAAGATCGGCTCGTGTTCTGGCTACCCGAAAGTGGTGATGGACAAGGTGGTAGCGCTGGCAGCACAGAACGGCTATGTGGCTGACCACGTGGTGGCCACCGATGAAACCCCGAACGGCCGCCCCTGGCCGGCCCAGGCCCTGGCCAACGTGATCGCGCTGGGCATCGATGATGTGGCGGCCTGCGTGAAGGTCGACGATACCGTGCCGGGCATCCTCGAAGGCCGTCGTGCCGGCATGTGGACCGTTGCCCTGGTGTGCTCGGGCAACGCCCTGGGGCTGACCTGGGAAGGCTACCGCGCACTGAGCGCCGAGAAGCTGGAAAGCGAACGCCAGCGCATCCACGCGCTGTTCGCCGGCTCCCGTCCGCATTACCTGATCGACACGATCAACGAATTGCCCGAAGTGATCGCGGATATCAACCGGCGCCTGGCCAAGGGCGAGGTGCCGCAGGCATCCTGAACCTTCATCGGGGCCGCGCTGCGGCCCATCCCCCTACTCCGGCAACTGCACCTGCGGCTTGGTCGCGGCGAAGATCGCCCAGCTCGACACGAACAGCGCCGCGATCAACGGCCCGATGACGAAACCGTTGAGGCCGAACACGGCCAGACCGCCCAAGGTCGACACCAGGATCAGGTAATCCGGCATGCGCGTATCCTTGCCCACCAGGATCGGCCGCAGCAGGTTGTCCACCAGGCCGATCACCAGCACGCCGAACGCGGTCAGGATCACCCCCGGCAGGATCGCCCCGGTCAGCAGGAAATACGCCGCTACCGGCGCCCATACGATGCCCGCGCCCACCGCCGGCAGCAGCGACAGAAACGCCATCAGCACCGCCCACACCAGCGCGCTGGGGATGTCCAGCACCCAGAAGATGAAGCCGCCCAGCGCCCCTTGGGTAATGGCCACCAGCACGTTGCCTTTCACCGTCGCCCGCACCACGCGGTTGAACTTCAATTGCAGGCGGCGCTTCTGCTGCTCGGGCAGCGGTACCGCCAGCCGTACCCGGCGGGCGACCTCCGCGCCTTCGCGCAGGAAGAAGAACAACAGGTACATCATGACGCCGAAGCTGACCACGAACTCGAACGTGCCCTGGCCAAAGTTGAACGCCTGGCTGGCCAGCACCTGGCTGCCCTGGGTCGCCCACTTGCTGATCTTGTCGCGCAGCCCGTCCAGGTTACCCATGCCCATGCTGTCCAGGCCGCGCTGGGCGAAGGTCGGGAGCATGTCCTTGCCGCGCTCGACATAGCCGGCAATGTCCAGTTGCCCGCTCTCGATGCGCTGGTACAGCACGGCGCCCTCCTGCACCAGCAGGGCACTGGTGATGATGACCGGCAACACCGCCACCAGCAGGCACACCAGCAGGGTGGTGGCCGCAGCCAGATTGCGTCGACGCCCGAAGCGGATCAACAGGTGACGCTGCAACGGGGCGAACAGGATGCCGAGTATTACCGCCCAGAAAACCGCGCCATAGTAGGGCAGCAGGATCCATACGAAGGCAATGGTCACCAGCGCCAGGAGCACTGCCAGGGCTCGGTTCTGTAAAGCGGTTTCGTTCATCGCCTGTCCTCGCGTGGCTTCTGGGATATTAGTGCGCGCCGCGTGGGTAAAGTGCCACGCTTTCCTTGATGCAAATCAATACTCGCAATGTCCGTGAGCACTAGCATCCGCGCCTTTTGCCCCGGTGCGCACATGAACCCTACCGCCAAGCCCGAACTGCTGGCCCCAGCCGGCACCCTCAAGACCATGCGCTACGCCTTTGCCTATGGCGCCGACGCGGTCTACGCCGGCCAGCCGCGCTACAGCTTGCGGGTGCGCAACAACGAGTTCGACCATGCCAACCTGGCACTGGGCATCCAGGAAGCGCATGCCTTGGGCAAGCGCTTCTACGTGGTGGTCAACATTGCCCCGCACAATGCCAAGCTGAAGACCTTCCTCAAGGACCTGGCGCCAGTGGTCGAGATGGCGCCGGATGCGCTGATCATGTCCGACCCTGGCCTGATCATGCTGGTGCGCCAGCATTTTCCGCAGATGCCGGTGCACCTGTCGGTGCAGGCCAATACGGTCAATTGGGCCAGCGTGCAGTTCTGGCAACAGCTGGGCCTGAGCCGGGTCATCCTGTCGCGCGAGCTGTCGCTCGAAGAAATCGAGGAAATCCGCCAGCAAGTGCCGGACATGGAGCTGGAGGTGTTCGTCCACGGTGCCCTGTGCATGGCCTATTCCGGGCGTTGCCTGCTGTCGGGCTACCTCAACAAGCGCGATGCCAACCAGGGCACCTGCACCAACGCCTGCCGCTGGAAGTACGACGCCACGCCCGCCACCGAGAATGCGACCGGCGACATCGTGCGCGAAGTACAACCGACCCTGGGCCTGGGTGCACCGACCGACCAGCTGTTCCTGCTCCGCGAGAGCAACCGACCCGGCAGCGAAATGCCTGCGTTCGAGGACGAACACGGCACCTACATCATGAATGCCAAGGACTTGCGTGCCATCCAGCATGTCGCCCGCCTGGCCGGCATAGGTGTGCATTCGCTCAAGATCGAGGGCCGCACCAAGTCGCATTTCTACTGCGCGCGTGCCGTGCAGGCGTACCGCCAGGCCATCGACGACGCGGTGGCCGGGCGGCCATTCGACCGCGCGCTGATGGACAACCTCGAGTCGCTGGCACAACGTGGCTATACCGAGGGTTTCCTGCGCCGCCATGTGCACGACGAATACCAGAACTACCAGCGTGGCAACTCGGTATCCGAGCGCCAGCAGTTCGTGGGTGAGCTGACCGGGGCGCGTGTCGATGGCCTGGCCGAAGTCCGGGTGAAAAACCGCTTCGCGGTGGGCGACCACCTGGAGCTGATGACGCCGCGCGGCAACTACCACTTCGACCTGCACCGCTTGTGCAACCGCCAGCAGCAGCCGATCGAGGTGGCGCCAGGTGACGGCCATGTGGTGTACCTGCCGATTCCCGAGCAGGTGGCCCTCGACTACGCCCTGCTGATGCGCGACCTCGGCAATGACGAGGTCGCCAGCTGACAATCCTGTAATGTGCGTCTCAGCTGCCTGACAGCTGCCAGGGGCGAACATCGCGCCAGACGCTTACACTAAGCGGCTGACCTACCGCTGGAAGGAGTGCTTCCTCATGCTGCGCAAAAACCTGCTGACCCTGGGCCTGCTGGCCGTCACCGGCCTGGCCCAGGCCGCCGAGACCATCGACGTGTACCGCGACCCCAATTGCGGCTGTTGCAAAGCCTGGATCAGCCACCTGCGCGCCAACGGCTTCACCGTCAACGACCACGTCGAGCCGAACATGAGCGCGCTCAAGCAACGCCTGGGCGTGGCGCCACGCCTGGCGTCCTGCCATACCGGGGTGCTCGACGGCAAGTTCGTCGAAGGCCACGTGCCGGCGGAACAGGTACGCCTGCTGGCCAAGCGCAACGACCTCAAGGGCCTGGCCGTGCCGGGCATGCCGATGGGCTCGCCGGGCATGGAAATGGGTGACCACAAGGATGCCTATCAGGTCATTGGCGTGACCCAGGATGGCAACGACACCGTGGTTGCCAACTATTGATGCCGGCCACCCGCGCCGGCACTGATACAGATGGCGAAAACCAGCCTGACAGGTTTCATGCCTGGTAACACCTTTCGCGCTCCGTGTGGTCCACCGACTGTTACAGTCGCCTCTTCCTACATGGCCCTACACGGAGTGCCCCCATGCTGCGCGCAACCGCCCTGGCCCTGGCCTGCCTTGCCGGCAGCCCGGCCATCGCCGCCGAGTCGCCCACCTACGGCCCCCAGCTCGAAGGCTTCAGCTACCCGTATCCACTCAGGCAGTTCAGTTTCCAGTCCCAGGGCCAGGCCCTGCAGATGGGTTACATGGACGTGCCTGCCCAAGGCCAGGCCAACGGCCGCAGCGTGGTACTGATGCATGGCAAGAACTTCTGCGCCGCCACCTGGGAGACCAGCATCGATGCCCTGAGCAAGGCTGGCTACCGGGTCATCGCCCCCGACCAGGTCGGCTTCTGCAGCGCCAGCAAGCCGGCGCATTACCAGTACAGCTTCCAGCAACTGGCGAGCAACACCCATGCCCTGCTCGAACAGCTGGGCGTGAAGCAGGCCGTGGTGCTTGGCCATTCCACCGGCGGCATGCTCGCCACCCGCTACGCGCTGATGTACCCGCAACAGGTGCAACGCCTGGCACTGGTCAACCCCATCGGCCTGGAAGACTGGAAAGCCCTGGGCGTGCCCTACCGCACGGTTGACCAGTGGTATGCCCGCGAGCTCAAGCTGGATGCCGACGGCGTGCGCGAGTACGAGCGCAGGACCTATTACGCCGGGCGCTGGAAGCCAGAGTACGAACGCTGGGTACAGATGCTGGTCGGTCTGAACAAGGGGCCAGGACATGAAGCGGTGGCGTGGAACTCGGCACTGATCTACGACATGATCTTCACCCAGCCGGTGTACTACGAGTTCAAGGACCTGCAGATGCCGACGCTGCTGTTGATCGGCGACCGCGACACCACCGCCATCGGCAGTGATATCGCGCCGCCGGAGGTCAAGGCCAGGCTCGGCAACTACGCCGTGCTGGGACCACAGGTGGCCAAGCTGGTGCCCAAGGGTGAGCTGGTGACCTTCGAAGGCCTGGGGCATGCGCCGCAGATCGAAGAGCCGGTGCGGTTCAACCGTGCGCTGGTCGAGTGGCTGGGCAAATGAACCGGTAGTCGAGGGGCTGCGCAGCAGCCCCTAACCTTTCCAGACTTGCGCCTCGGTCCAGCCCAGTTCGGCGAAATCGCCTGCCCGCAGGCCCGCCTCTTCCTCGCAGAAAAACTCGTCCAGCTGCGGTGGCCGGATTGCCGTGTCGCTGAGCATCGCGTGCACCTGCCCCCGGTGATGCACCTGGTGCTCGAACAGGTGAGCCAGCAGGCGCAGGCGTGGCTCACGCTGCACCCGGTCGGGCCGCACGATGTTCACGTAGCGCCCCAGCTCGTCATCACGCAAGCCACGGCAATAGGTGATCAGCCGGTGATCGGCCTGGGCCTGCTCGGCATGCAGATCGGTACAGGTGGCGAACGGCTGTTCCGGCGCGAAGAAGCGCTCGCCATCGGCGTCGGGCAACTCCCCGCGCTGCTCGCATTCGAGCATGTGCAGGTAGAACCAGTCCACCGTCAGCAGGTGGTTGAGGGTGGCCTTGATCGACGGGAAAAAACTGCAGCGCGGGGCGACGAATTCGTCCTGGGTCAGTTGCAGGCAAGCCTTGTACAGGCGGTGGTTGGCCCAACCATTGTTGTAGGCCTGGGTCAGCAGATAATGCGACAACGGCTCCATGGCTACACTCCTTTTCAGGCGAAGCGTTGCAGTTGCATCTCCCGTAGCCGGCTCAGGGTCCGTTGGTACGGGAACGCCAGGTACCCTTGAGTGTAGAGGGCATCGAGCGGCACCTGAGCCTCCAGGTACAACGCCACCCGGCGGTCATAGCATTCGTCGACCAGGGCAATGAAGCGGCGCACTGCATCATCCTTGGGTGACAACGCTGGCAGTTGCCGCTCGCCTGCCGCCACGCGCTGCGCGCCATCTTCGGTGCCACGGGCAATGCGCCCGGCCCGCTGTTCACCGCCGAGCGCCGGAATGCCCGATACCAGGATGGCCGGGAAGCGGTCGCACAGGGCCATGAACTCCATGGCCGCCAGCGGTTGTTCGCACAAGTCGCTGAAGCGGCACCAGACAGCCTGCTCGCTGCGCCGCACCACCTGCACCTGCCTGGCACCGAGGGCCAACGGCTGATCGTGGCCGGTGTCGCTCGGGCTGAGCTGGCGGAACACTTCATCCAGCTGGCTGGCCTGCCCCGCCTGCGCCACCCAGTAACGCTGGCGGGCGGCGCCGGGGTGCAGACGATGGTCCTGCTCGCCGGCTACCGGCAGTACCTGCATGTGCCGCTGGATGGCGGCGATGGCGGGCAGGAAACGCTCACGGTTGAAACCGTCGCGATACAGCTGTTCGGGTGGCTGGTTGGAGGTAGCGACGATGACCACGCCCTGTTCGAACAGCACCTGGAACAAGCGGCCGAGGATGATCGCGTCACCGATGTCGTTGACGAACAGCTCGTCGAAGCACAGCACGCGGATCTGCCCGGCCAGCTCCCGGGCCAGCGCCAGCAGCGGGTCTGCGGTGCCGTTGAGCTGGAACAGGCGCTGGTGGACCCAGGCCATGAAATGGTGGAAGTGCTGGCGCCGACTGGGGACCTGCAGGCACCGGTGGAACTGGTCCATCAGCCAGGTCTTGCCACGGCCGACCGGGCCCCAGAGGTAGATGCCCTGGGTGGAGTGGCCTTGTTCGACGGCCTGAAAGCAGGCTTGCAAGGCCTCGACGGCACGGGCCTGGGCCGGGTCGGCGACATAGCCCTGGGTGGTCAGGGCCTGCTGGTAGAGGGATCGAGGGTCGGTAGCCATACGGCATTCTACACGGCTGACATACCGCGGACCTTGTGGAAACAACGGTCTTATCTGAATTCAAATGGCTGCCGCGATCCCTGTGGGAGCGGGCGTGCCCGCGAACACGGGCGAAGCCCGTGCCATCCACCGCGGCGCCTGCTTCGCGGGCGCGCCCGCTCCCACAGGGGCCGCGTACAGCAGTGGTGATCAAGCGCCGCCCAGGCCTACCTTGAGCAGCGCGCCATCCTTGTCGTCGGTCAGTACATACAGGTACCCGTCCGGCCCCACCCGTACATCGCGGATACGCGCCTTCAGCTCACCCAGCAACCGCTCTTCATGCACTACCTTGTCGCCATCCAGCTGCAGACGGATCAGCTCCTGGGTGGCCAGCGCGCCAATGAACAGGTTGTGATCCCACGCCTTGAACGTCGGGCTGTCGTAGAACGCCATGCCGCTGACCCCCGGTGACTGCTCCCAGACATGATGTGGCTCGACCATGCCGTCCACGTGCTTGCCCCGGGCCTCGGGAACAGGCAGCAGCGAGTAGTTGATGCCATGGGTCGCCACCGGCCAGCCGTAGTTCTTGCCAGGCTTGGGGATGTTGATCTCGTCGCCGCCACGCGGGCCGTGCTCGTGGGTCCAGAGCTTGCCGGTCCAGGGGTTGAGCGCGGCGCCTTGCTGGTTGCGATGGCCGTATGACCAGATCTCCGGTCGCACGTTTTCCTGGCCGACGAAGGGGTTGTCCCGGGGTACCTCACCGTCTGGCAGGATGCGCACGATCTTGCCCTGCAGCTTGTCCAGGTCCTGT
The DNA here is from genome assembly GCF_916618955.1 of Pseudomonas sp. Marseille-Q3773. Taxonomy (NCBI): domain Bacteria; kingdom Pseudomonadati; phylum Pseudomonadota; class Gammaproteobacteria; order Pseudomonadales; family Pseudomonadaceae; genus Pseudomonas; species Pseudomonas sp. Marseille-Q3773. The sequence goes on along the minus strand of NZ_OU745390.1, from coordinate 725,733 downwards.
GCAGTCGGGCGCTGGTTGTTCTCGCCGAGGGCGATGAACAGGTAGCCGTCACGGTCGAACACCAGGCGCGAGCCGAAGTGGTTGCCAACCGACAGCTTGGGCTCCTGGCGGAAGATCACGCTGAACTGCTCCAGCCGGGCGCGGTCCGTGGACAACTGGCCACGGCCCACTGCGGTACCGGCCTTGCCATCACTACCTTCCTCGGCATAGGACAGGTAGACGGTGCGGTCCCTGGCAAAATCCGGGGACAGCACGACATCCAGCAGGCCGCCCTGGCCTTCGGCCCAGACCTTGGGCACGCCGCTGATCGGTGGGCCGACCTTGCCTTCGGCGTTGACCAGCCGCAGGTTACCGGCGCGCTCGGTGACCAGCATGTCCTTGCCGCCCGGCAGGAACGCCAACGCCCACGGGTGGCGCAGGCCATCGGCCAGGGTGCTGACGGTCAAGGTACCTTCTTCACTGCGAAATTGCTGTTCGGCTGCCGCCTGTGCCAACAAGGGCAGCAGGGCGGCGGCAGTCACGGTGACAAGCCAGGTTGCTTGGCGCATGCAGGATTCCTTTGCGTACTTGGCTCACGGCGCGCGTGAATTGTCGCGAGGCGGCCGGGTGGGTTCCAGATTCGGGGTCTGTTGCTGGCGACGCAGATTGTCGCCGTTGCCAATGCCACGATTATCCAGCGTGGGTAGGCGCGGGGCAGGCTCGGTGGACGGGCCACGCAGCGGCGGCGTGGCCGGCATGCTGCCTTGGCGGCTGTTGGGGTTGGCGCGCTGGATCGGGCTATTGTAGGGGTTGTTGTTGCCGGCGGCGATGTGCACGGGTGGCTGGGCTGCGGCGTGCGCGGGCAGGCACAGCGCCAGGCCGAGTGCCAGGATGGGCAATGTCGGGGTCATGCTTCACCTCCTGTACGAAAAGGCCGCGCCTGGTGGGTTTGATAGCCTAAGGCGCGAAGGGTTCGCGGCAAAAGTGTGAATGCGGGCGGAGATGATTCCTGATGTTTCAGTATGGGCTTCGGGGGCTGCTGCGCAGCCCTTCGCGACACAAGGCCGCTCCTGGGGGCGTTTTTCCCGGCCCTGACTACCGGGCCTGCACCTTGTGCCGCGCCGCATACAGGCACAGCATTTCCATCGCCAGGGTCGCCCCGGCCAGCGCGGTGATATCGGCGTGGTCATAGGCTGGTGCCACCTCCACCAGGTCCATGCCCACCAGGTTGATACCACGCAACCCACCAAGAATTTCCAGCGCTTGCAGCGTGCTCAGCCCGCCGCACACCGGCGTGCCGGTACCGGGCGCGTAGGCCGGGTCGAGGCAGTCGATATCAAAGGTCAGGTACACTGGCCGTTCACCCACCCGCTGGCGAATCGCCGCAATCACCGCTTCGGTGCCCTGGCGGTGCACCTGGCGGGCATCGAGAATGGCAAAGCCCGGGTTGTCGTCATTGGTGGTGCGCAGGCCGATCTGCACCGAACAGGCCGGGTCTACCAGGCCTTCGCGGGCGGCATGCCAGAACATGGTGCCGTGGTCGATGCGCTGGCCCTCCTCGTCCGGCCAGGTGTCGCTGTGCGCATCGAAGTGGATCAGCGCCAGCGGGCCGTGGCGCCGGGCGTGAGCCTTAAGCAGCGGGTAGCTGATGAAATGGTCGCCGCCCAGGGTGAGCATGGCGCAGCCCGCCTCCAGGATATGCGCCGCATGCGCCTCGATGCTGTCCGGTACCGATTGCGGCGTGCCGCTGTCGAAGGCGCAATCGCCATAATCGATCACCGCCAGGTGGTCGAACGGGTCGAACGTCCACGGCCAGTGCCGGGCCCAGGCCTGCTGCACCGAGGCGGCGCGGATCGCCCGTGGGCCGAAGCGCGCGCCGGGGCGGTTGCTGGTAGCCGTATCGAACGGCACCCCGCTGACGACCACATCGACGCCATGCAAATCGCGGCTGTAACGGCGGCGGGAAAAACTGGTGATACCGGCGTAGGTACTTTCCGCGGCGGTGCCATACAGGCTGTCGCGGGTCATGGCCTGGTCATTGTTTGCAGCGTGTTCCACGGTCGGGCTCCTGTTCATCTATGGTTACTGACGGCTGCGGAAGGCGGCCCACAGGCGGTTGCGCTGACGCAGGTCGGCCAGGGCCATGCTGCGGTCGGCATATAGCCGCTGGCGTACTGCCTGTGGCGGATAGATGTCCGGGTCATTGCGCACGGCTGCGTCCACCAGCGGCGTGGCTGCCTGGTTGGCGTTGGCGAAGAACAGCGTATTGGTCAGCGTGGCAACCGACTCGGGCTTGAGCATGAAGGCAATGAACGCCCGCGCCGCTTCGGGGTGCGGGGCGTCCCTGGGGATGACCAGGTTGTCCTGCCACACCAGCGTGCCCTCGCGGGGGATGCGGTAGACCAGCTCGAACGGCTTGCCGGCGCGACGCGCCTGGTCGGCGGCCATCGCTGCATCGCCGTTGTAGGTCAGTGCCAGGCACACGCTGCCGTTCGCCAGGTCGCTGATCTGCCGGCCATTGGCGACGTAGCTGATCGAAGGCTGCAACTGGCTCAACAGCTGCTGCGCCGCAGCCAGGTCGGCCTTGTTCTGGCTGTACGGGGCCTTGCCCAGGTAGTTCAGGGCGACGCCGATCACTTCCTGCGGCGAGTCGGGCATGGCGATGCCACAGTCCTTGAGGCGGCTGGCGAACTCGGGCTTGAACAACAGGTCGAGGCTGTCCAGCGGCACATCGCCCAGGCGCTGGCGTACTGCTTCGACATTCACCCCCAGGCCCAGGGTGCCCCAGGTGTAGGGCACGGCATGGCGGTTGCCGGGGTCGGCCTCGGCGAGCTTGGCCAGCAGGTCCGGGTCGAGGTTGGCATAGCCGGGCATGCTCTGGGCATCGAGCGGCTGCAGGGCATTGGCCTTCAGCGCGCGGGCCAGTACGCTGGCGGACGGCACCACCACGTCGTAGCCACTGCCCCCGGTCAGCAGCTTGGTTTCCAGCACCTCGGTGGTGTCGAAGGTGTCGTAGCGCACCTTGTAGCCGGTCTCCTGCTCGAAGCGCTGCAGGGTTTGCGGGGCGACGTAGTCGGCCCAGCTGTAGAGATTGACGACCTTTTCCTCGGCCTGCACTGGCAATGCCAGGAGCAGAGACAGCAGGCACAACGGACGATGCATGGCGGACACCTCGGCAAATGGGTGGATGCCGCGAGCATGCCAGCCGGGTTACATTGCAGGAATGGCAAGTTTGCAAAGCTGACATTCATCAGGAGCAATGTAATGCTCGGACAACTGCACGACCTCGACCTGCACCTGCTACGGCTGTTCGTCACTGTAGTCGAGGCCGGTGGCTTCAGCGCCGCCCAGGGCGTGCTGGGCCTGAGCCAACCCACCATCAGCCAGCGCATGGCGCAGCTGGAGACGCGTTTGGGCTACCGCCTGTGCAGCCGGGGCAAGGGCGGTTTTGCCCTGACCGAAAAAGGCGCGTTACTGCTGGACGCAACGCGTGGCCTGCTGCTGGACATCGAGCGCTTCCGCCAGCAGGCCAATGGCGTTGCCGGGCAGTTGTTGGGGACGGTTCGGGTCGGCATGGCAGAGAACCAGGACAAGACGGTGAACCTGCGGCTGGCAGCGGCCATCGGGGCGTTTCGTCGGCGTGCCGAAGCGGTGCAGCTGGAGCTGATCAGTGCGCCACCGGCGGAGCTGGAGCGGCTGTTGCTGGAGCAGCGGCTGGATTACGCCATCAGCTATTTCTCCGGCAACCAGGCGGCGTTCGATTACCAGCCGCTGTTCGAGGAGCGGCAACGGCTGTATTGCGGCAACGGGCATGTGCTGTTCGGTGAGGCTGGCGTTGGGCGGGAGCGGTTGCTGGCGATGGACCAGGTGCGCCATCCGTACCGGTTGCTCAAGGGCGGCGAGCCGTTCCAGAGCCAGCGCAGCATGGCGGTGGCGGAGCAGATCGAGAGCGTGCTGACGTTCATTCTGTCGGGGCGGCATATTGGCTATCTGCCGTGCCATTGCGCACAGGGGTGGGAGGCTGAAGGGCTGTTGTGGGCGCTGGACCCGGGGCTGGACTTTGTGGTGCCGTTTACCCTGGCCAGGCACCGGGCGCAGGCGGTTGGCGAGGCACAGCAGGCGTTTGCGCAGGATTTGCTGGCGGCGTTTGCCTGAGCTGGCCTCTTCGCGGGTGAACCCGCTCCCACAGGGTTCTCAAACAGCCTGAGGGCTGCGCCGTGCCTGTGGGAGCGGGTTTACCCGCGAAGAGACCGGGACAGACAACACCCATCAGTAAGCCATGCTCCAGGTCAGGGTGTAGGTGCGCCCACGTCCCTGGTAGTCGTACAGGTACGCCGGCCCGTAGGTTGGCGAGTAGAACAGCGTCGCGCGCTGCCCCCAGACCGTGCTGTACTGCTTGTCCAGCAGGTTCTGGATGCCGGCGCTGAAGGTGCCGAAGCCGGTGTCCTGGCTACCCAGCAGGTCGAAGGTGGTGTAGCCGTCGATCTCGTGGTCGGCGTCGTCCTTCAAGCTGAACGCGTGGTTGGCCTGCAACCGCGCCGTGCGCCCGTCACCCTTCCAGCCGACAAACGCGGTGGCCTTCGACAGCGAGGCATAGCGGGCATCCCGTTTGATCCAGTCGCCATCGGCGTCCTCTTCTTCGGAACGGGTCAGGTGCAACGTGCCGCCGGTTTCCCAGCCGTTCTGGAAGTGACGGGTCAGCGCACCTTCGAAACCGAAGTCACGGCTCTTCTGCTCTTCCACATCGATGGTCAGGGTTTGCGAATCGACGTTGATGATCTTGTCCGACCAGATGTAGTACAGCGCTGCCTGGGCATCCCAGTCCAGGTCGGCATAGCGCCAGCCCAGTTCCACCTGGCGGCTCTTGATACCGGCCAGCGGGTTGTCGGCGACACTCAGGCCGGGCTTGCCGTAGTACTTGGCCGGGTCGGGCAGGTCGAAGCCTTCGCCGTAGTTGGTCCACACCTGGTGACCGTTCTTGAAGTCGTAGATCGCGCCGACGTTGAACAGGTTGACCTGGTAATCGTTGCTGCCGCCCGGCACGCCCTTGAAGTCGCTGACATCCACGTCCATCTGCTGGCGCCGGGCGCCGCCGGACAGGGTCAGGTTGTCGCTGGCATGCCAGTCCAGCTGGGCGTAAACCGAAACACCGTCTACCTGATAGCTGGGGTAGCGCGCGGCCTTGCTGTCCTTGTCCAGCTGCAGGCCGCCTGACTCGGACGAAGTCTGGGCGTTGAAGGTGGTCTGCTGAGCATTGAAACGCTCATGGTCCAGATCGACACCATACGTCAGCTTCAGCGTGTCCCACTGCTTGGCGAACAAGCCCTTGAGGCTGGTGACCTCGAAGTTCTGCTGCGAGGCGGCAAAGTACACCCCGCGCGAGCCCGTGGGTGTGGCGCGGTTGTAGTACGGGAACGGGTAGAAGTTGTCGTCTTCCTTGCGGTACGAGGCCTGCAGGTAGAAATCCTGGCCCAGCACGTCGGTATGGTGGTAGTTGGCGTTGAGCAGCAGGCGCCGGGTACGCGGTTCCAGGCCAGACGAATAGCCGCTGCGCAGCTCGGCGTCTTCCAGGTCGGACGGGGCGTTGTAGTTCAGGTTGGGGAAGTAGATACCCGTGCTGCCATGGTTACCCGAGTCATAGTACTGGGCCAGCAGGTCGAGGCTCTGCTGGTCGTTCAGTTGCAGCCCGAGGGTACCGAGCACGTCGACCGTGCGGTTGTACTGCAGGTCGGTCTGGGTATTGTCGATGAAGATCTGCTCGCCCGCGCCGTCGTAAAAGGCTTCGTTCTGCTCGCCAGAGATACCCAGGCGGGCATTGACCCGCTCGTTGCCACCACTGATCGACTGGGCGATACGGGTGGCCAGGTCGTCGCTGTTGTTGAAGCCGCTGCTGGCGCCAAGCTGGGTCTCGAAGCGTGCCGGGCCCGGTTCGCCCTTCTTGGTCACGATGTTGATGATGCCGCCGGTGGCGCCGCCGCCGTAGATCGCGCTGGCGCCGGACAACACCTCGACCCGCTCGACGTTGAATGGCGAAATGCTGTCGAACTGGCGCGACAGGCCGCGCGAGCTGTTCTGGCTGACCCCGTCGATCATCACCAACACGTTGCGCCCGCGCATGTTCTGGCCATAGTTGGTGCGCCCTTCCGGCGCCAGGTCGAGGCCTGGTACCAATTTGCCGATGGCTTCCTTCAGGCTGACGCCGCTGTCGATCTGCTCGCGCAGCTGTTGCTGGTCGACCACCCACACGGTGCCGGGGATTTCACTGATCGCGGTACTGGTGCGCGAGGCCACGCTGACTTCGATCGGCTTGAGGTTGACGGCCTGCGGCGCCGTTTCCGCCTTGTGCAGGGTCACCGTGCCGGCATCGCTGAACTGCCAGCGCATGCCGCTGCCGGCCAGCAGCTGCTGCAGCGCCTGCTCGATGCTGTAGCTGCCCTGCAAGGCCGGGCTGGCCTGGCCGGCGACATCAGCGGTGGTGTACAGCAGGTGCAGGCCGGCCTGGTCGGCGAAGTGGGTCAGGGCCTGATCCAGGGGTTGGGCTGGCAGGTCCAGCCGGACCTGGCGCGCCTGGACCTGGGCCTGGTCGGCAGCAGTCGCGGCGCCGGCCTGCAGCGGGCCGAGCAACATGGCCATGGCACTGCAGGAGATCAGGGCGTGGTGAAAAGGGACACGGCGGCGGGGCAAGGGCTTGAGCATCAGAGGCACGGATGAGCTTCCAGACAAGTCGTAAATGAGAATGAGTTGCTGATCAGTCCCCCTACGACGATCCGGCGTGCCGAAACTTGCAGTGGCAAATGGAAAATATTTCCATTCCTGTGCCCGCGAAGCGGCACGCACAGGCAAATCAATAAACCACTGCAAGCCACGGCAGGTAGGTAACCCGCAGGCCATAGCGCTGCTCCAGGGTCCGCAACAAGGCTTGCGGCTCATCGAGGTCGAACACCCCGCTGACTTCCATCGCCGCCAGCTTGCTGTCCGACAACACGATCCGCCCATGCCGATAACGCTCGAGCTCCGCCAGCACCTGCCCCAGCGGCTTGCCGTTGAAGATCAGTTTGCCGCGCTGCCAGGCCATCTGCGCGCTGGCATCGGCGGCGACGGGCAGTGCATGCTCGCCAACCCTGGCCTCGCCACGTGCCAGCACCACATGGCCATCACGGCGTACGCTGAAGGTGGCCGCACTGCCCTGCACAGGCTCGCCGGCGGTGTCGACCACAAACGGCCGCGGATCATCGCGGGTCTCGAACAAGGCCTCCCCGGACTCCAGCACTACCCGCCGTTCATGGTCATTGAACACCACGTTCAGGGCACTGGCGCTGTTCAACGTCACCCGCGAGCCGTCGGCCAGGACAATGACCTGCCGCTGCCCTACCCCGGTGTGATAATCCGCCAGCAGCACCGGCGCCTGCTGCCAACCGGCCGCACCAACGGCCAGCAACAGTGCCGCAGCCAGCCCTGCCTGCCTGAGGTGGTTGCGGCAATGGCGCAGGGCCTGGCCGATGTACTTGGCCACCATGCTCTCGGAGACGCCCAGCCGTTGTGCGACCTGTGCCTGGGTCAGGCCGTCGATGCGGTTGAGCAACAGGGCCTGGCGGGCATTGGCGGGCAGCTGCAGCAGCGCCTGGTCGAGGGCTTGCAAGCGCTCGCGGGCCAGCAACGCAGCCTCCGGCGCCGGTGCCGGGCAGGCTACCTCACCGGCCACGTCGCCATACCCGTGGCTGGCCGCGATGCGCTGTTCGCGCCGCAAGGCATCGATCGCCAGGTTGCCGGCCACGCGGAAGATAAAACGCCGCGCGTGCAGCACCGGTACCGCCTGCTGGTCGATGTTGACCAGCTTGAGGTAGGTTTCCTGCGCCACGTCGGCGGCACGCTGGCGGTCGCTCATGCGCCGGGTCAAGAACTGCAGCAGGTCGTCGTAGTGTTCCTGGAAACTCGTCAACAGGCCCGACACGGGTGAAGTCAGCATGGGTAGGTACGGCCAGTAAGAGAAATTATCGGACGTTAATGAGAAACAGTATCTTTCATCTATAGCGACACTTTCAACGCCGTTGCGCATTTGCCACACTGACCGACCGCTCACTACGACAAGGTCGTCCGCCATGACTGCCCGTCTGTATCGCTACACCCGCCTGTGGCTGATCGTACTGCTGGCCTGCGCCCAGGCGGCCTGTGCCCTGTTCCAGCCACGCGACCCGGTGACGATCAGCGTGATCGGCATCGAGCCGCTGCCAGGGCAGGAACTGGAGCTGCGCATGGCCGTGAAAATGCGCGTGCAGAACCCTAATGAGACGCCAATCGACTACGACGGCATTGCCTTGAACCTGGAGGTGAACGGCCAGCCGCTGGCCGCTGGGGTGAGTGATCAGCAAGGGCATATCGGCCGGTATGGCGAAGCGGTGGTCGTGGTGCCGGTGAGCATCACGGCATTCGCCGTCCTGCGCCAGGCCTATGGGCTGGGCCAGGTGGATTCGCTGCAGGGCTTGCCTTACAAGCTACGCGGCAAGCTGGCCGGCGGCGCGCTGGGGACGGTGCGCTTTACCGACGAGGGCCAGCTGGACCTGCCCAAGGGCGCCTACCGCTAGGCGCCTTGCCAGGGCTGCTCAGCGGTTGGCGCTGGCGGCGGCCATCAGCTTGTTGACTTCGCTGCGCACCATGTTGGCGTATTCCGGTGGCGACATGCCGTCCAGCTCGGCACGCACCCACTCGGCCCACTTGCCCTTGCGCCGGGGTTTTTCGGCGATCAGTCGCGCCGCTTCACCCTTGGCCTTGCCCAGGTTGTTCTGCCACAGCTCGAACAGCCGGGCCTTCTCTGCCTCGATCTGTGCCCGTTCCTCGAAGCTCATGTTGGCCAGATTGAAACTCATGAATCACCTGCCTGATCGTAAATGGCGGCTATCTTACACCAACAGCTCAGCCACGCGCCGAGGCAACTTTTCTGGCGCACCAGTATCCATTGTACAAATCAACCATCGACGAGGACGCGTTCATGGCCCGAAAAAACGCCACGCTGACTGACAGCGATCAGATCAAGGACCAGGTATTCAGTGAACTGCAGGCGCTGATCGAAGAATCAGAACGGCTGCTGAACGATAGCGCCGCCCTGGTAGGTGACGAGGCAGAAACCTTGCGCGCCCAGGTGAGCCTGAAACTGCGCCAGGCGCGCCATGCCGCCAACAGGGTGCGCAACAAGGCGCAACCGATGGTGGAGGCAACCCAGGACTACATCGGTGGCCACCCGTGGCAGACCGTGGCGGTTTCTGCCGGCCTCGGTCTGCTGGTCGGGCTGCTGCTGGGGCGCCGCCACTGATGCCCGGGCCGCCGGGTGCGAATCAGGCGGCCTGCGCCAGCGGGATACCACTGTGGAAGCGCAGCTCCTGATCCGGTGACTGGATCAGCTCGACTTCCGCTGCACGGACCAGTTCCACCCGACGGGCAATGTCTGCCTCATCGCCGTAGTGATGCGCCAGTTTCAGGTAACCCTGGTAATGGCGCGCTTCGCTTTTCAGCAGGCCGTGGTAGAAGCGGCCCAGCTCCTCGTCCAGGTGCGGCACCAGCGCGGCAAAACGCTCGCAGCTGCGCGCCTCGATGAACGCCCCGACTACCAGCGTATCGACCAGCTTGACTGGCTCGTGGGCCCGCACCAGCCGCCGCAGCCCCGACGCATAGCGCCCCGCCGACACCGGGCGCAGCGGCACGCCACGGCGTTTCATCAGGCGCAGCACCTGCTCGTGGTGCACCAACTCCTCGCGGGCCAGGCGCGACATCATGTTGATCAGGTCAAGGTGCGTGTTGTACTTGGCGATCAGGCTCAACGCGGTGCTGGCGGCCTTGAATTCGCAGTTCTTGTGGTCGATCAGCAGGGTTTCCTGGTCGGCCAACGCCGCTTCGATCCAGGCATCTGGCGTCGGGCAACCAAGAAAGGCGTCGATTTCGGGGATCAGGGACATAAGCGTGCAACCACACAGGCCAGACAGGGCTGGCGATTATACCGGCGGCGACGGGCGACGCCAGTGACTATGCTTGATGTGTATCAAGCGCCAGTGGGGGAAGCGCCGACTATAGTCAGGCATTGGTCGCCACCTTTGAACGGAGTTCACGCCCATGCAAGCCGTCCGCAGCATCCTCGTCGTGCTCGACCCCACGCACGCCCACAGCCGGGCCCTGACCCGGGCCAAGCTGATTGCCGGCGTCACCGGCGCGCGCCTGCACCTGCTGATGTGCGACAAGAAGCATGACCACAGCGCACTGCTGAGCCTGCTCGGCAGCCAGCTGCATGATGACGGCTACGACAACGTCACCCATGAACAGGCCTGGCATGACAGCTTGCATGAATCGATCATCACGGTGCAGCAGGCCGAAGGCTGCGAGCTGGTGATCAAGGAACACCGCCCGGACAACCCGCTGAAAAAGGCCCTGCTCACCCCCAGCGACTGGAAGCTGCTGCGCCAGTGCCCGAGCGCCGTGCTGATGGTCAAGAGCGAGCGACCATGGGCCGGTGGCAAGATCCTCGCCGCCGTGGACGTGGGCAACCAGGACGAAGACCACCGCCGCCTGCATGCGAGCATCATTGACCATGGCTTCGAGATTGCCGAGCTGGCCAAGGGCGAGCTGCATGTGATCAGCGCGCATCCTTCGCCAATGCTGTCGGCCTCGGACCCGGTGTACCAGTTGAGCGAGACCATCGAACAGCGTTATCGCGAGGCGTGCAAGGCGTTCCAGGCCGAGTACGACATCAGCGAGGAGCGCTTGCATGTGGCCGAAGGGCCGGCGGATGTGTTGATTCCGCATACCGAGCGGAAGCTCGATGCAGTGGTGACGGTGATCGGTACGGTGTGCCGCACGGGAATTTCCGGGGCGTTGATTGGCAATACCTCGGAGGTGGTGCTGGATGCGCTGGTGGGGGATGTGCTGGTGCTCAAGAGCGAGGAAGCCATCGCACACCTGGCCGAGCTGGCCCGCGGCTGAATCCAGCCTGTCGGGACCCTGTCGCCGATCCTACAGTTGGCACCGTACCTGTAGGAGCGGCTTCAGCCGCGATCACCGGCATAGCCGGTGCCAACCACCGCGTCGCCTGTATCGCGGATAAATCCGCTCCTACAGCGAACACCGGCACAGCCGGTGCCAGCCACCGCGTCGCCTGCTTCGCGGATAAATTGACGCGGTACATATGGGCGCTGGCCGGCGATGGGCTGCAAAGCCGCCCGGTGGCTAGCCCAACGCCTCCCGCACCTTCGGGTCAACCCCCTCTCCTGCAGTGGCCTCGATCCGCTCCATCAGTTGCCGGCGCATCGCCGGCGTCCAGAAGCTGTGCAGATGGTTGCGTACCCCCTGCACCGCCAGCGCGTGGTCCGGCTCGCTGTCGAAGTAATGGGCAATCTGGTTGGCCATCTTGACCAGGTTTTCGACACTCATCGGCGCACCTCGGCCTTCTCTGCACTACGGCGCTCCTGCAGCAACCGCCGCTGTTCCTCACTGAAGTCCTGGTAACGCTTCTGCCACTGCGAAGGCTGGAACACTTTCACCACCTCCACCGCCGTCACCTTGTACTCGGGGCAGTTGGTGGCCCAGTCGGAGTTGTCGGTGGTGATCACGTTGGCCCCCGATTCGGGGAAGTGGAACGTGGTGTACACCACGCCTGGCGCCACTCGCGTGCTGACTTTGGCACGCAGCACGGTCTGCCCGGCACGGCTGCCGATGCCGACCCAGTCACCGTCGTGGATGCCCCGGCTTTCGGCGTCGGTCGGGTGGATTTCCAGGCGGTCGGCGTCATGCCAAGCGACGTTGGCGGTGCGTCGGGTCTGGGCGCCGACGTTGTACTGGCTGAGGATGCGCCCGGTAGTCAGCAACAACGGATAGCGGTTGTTGACCTTCTCGTCGGTGGCGACGTAGCCGGTGAGCATGAAGCGGCCCTTGCCGCGCACGAACTGGTCGATGTGCATGGTCGGCGTGCCGTCAGGCGCGGCGTCGTTGCACGGCCACTGCAGGCTGCCGTGGCGGTCGATCTCGGCATAGCTGACGCGGTGGAAGGTCGGCGTCAGGCGGGCGATCTCGTCCATGATCTCGGACGGGTGACGGTAGTTCATCGGGTAGCCCAGGGCGTTGGCCAGGGCGATGGTTGCCTCCCAGTCGGCCTTGCCGGCCAGCGGCTCCATGACCTTGCGCACCCGCGAAATGCGCCGCTCGGCGTTGGTGAAGGTGCCGTCCTTTTCTAGGAACGAGCTGCCCGGCAGGAACACATGGGCAAACTTGGCGGTTTCGTTGAGGAAAATGTCCTGCACCACCACGCACTCCATCGCCAGCAAGGCTGCGGTGACGTGCTGGGTGTTGGGGTCGCTCTGGGCAATGTCCTCGCCCTGGCAGTACAGCGCCTTGAAACTGCCGTCGAGCGCCGCCTCGAACATGTTGGGGATACGCAGGCCCGGGTCCGGCTGCAGGGTCACACCCCAGGCACGCTCGAACTCGGCGCGTACGCCCTCGTTGGAAATGTGCCGGTAGCCGGGCAGTTCGTGGGGGAACGATCCCATGTCGCAGGAACCCTGCACGTTGTTCTGCCCGCGCAGCGGGTTCACGCCTACCCCTTCACGGCCGATGTTGCCGGTGGCCATGGCCAGGTTGGCGATGGCCATCACTGCGGTACTGCCCTGGCTGTGCTCGGTCACGCCCAGGCCGTAGTAGATGGCTGCGTTGCCGCCGGTGGCGTAGAGCCGGGCGGCAGCGCGAATCTGTTCGGCGGCAACGCCACAGACCGGGCCAAGCACCTCAGGGGCGTTTTCCGCCAGGCTGACAAAATCGCGCCAGCGGGTGAACGCCTCGGTCTCGCAGCGCGCGTCGATGAAGTCCCGGGCCAGCAGGCCTTCCGTGACGATCACGTGGGCCAGAGCATTGAGCATGGCCACGTTGGTGCCAGGGCGCAACTGCAGGTGCAGCTCGGCGCGGGCATGCGGCGAATCGACCAGGTCGATGCGGCGTGGGTCGATCACGATCAGCCGCGCGCCCTGGCGCAGGCGGCGCTTGAGCTGCGAGCCGAACACCGGGTGCGCGTCGGTGGGGTTTGCGCCGATCACCAGCACCACGTCGGCCTGCATCACCGAATCGAAGCTCTGGGTACCGGCAGACTCACCGAGGGTCTGCTTGAGACCATAGCCAGTCGGCGAATGGCACACCCGCGCGCAGGTGTCGACGTTGTTGTTGCCGAATGCGGTGCGTACCAGCTTCTGCACCAGGTAGGCTTCTTCGTTGGTACAACGGCTGGAGGTGATGCCACCAATCGAGTCGCGCCCATACTTGAGCTGAATGCGGCGGAACTCGCTGGCTGCGTAGATCACCGCCTCGTCCCAGCTGACTTCCTGCCAGGGGTCTTCCAGGCGCTTGCGGATCATCGGCTTGGTGATGCGGTCCGGGTGGGTGGCATAGCCCCAGGCGAAACGGCCCTTGACGCAGGCATGGCCGTGGTTGGCGCCGCCGTTCTTGTCCGGCACCATGCGCACCAGCTGGTCGCCTTTCATTTCGGCGCGGAACGAGCAGCCGACGCCGCAATAGGCGCAGGTGGTAACGACCGAGCGCTCGGGCTGGCCCAACTGCACCAGGCTCTTTTCGGTCAAGGTTGCGGTCGGGCAGGCCTGCACACAGGCACCGCATGACACACATTCGGAGGTGAGGAAGTTGTCCCCTCCCGCCGCCGCCACGCGGGACTCGAAGCCGCGCCCGGTGATGGTCAGGGCGAAGGTGCCCTGAATGTCCTCGCAAGCACGCACGCAGCGGCTGCAGACAATGCACTTGCTTGGCTCGTAATCGAAATACGGGTTGGACACGTCTTTCTTTTCGGCCAGGTGGTTGGCCCCGTCGTAGCCATAGCGCACCTCGCGCAGGCCGACCTGGCCGGCCACGGTCTGCAGCTCGCAGTTGCCGTTGGCGGAACAGGTCAGGCAGTCCAGCGGGTGGTCGGAGATGTACAGCTCCATGACGTTGCGGCGCAGCCCGGCCAGGCGTGGGGTTTCGGTGCGCACCACCATGCCTTCGCTGACCGGCGTGGTGCAGGACGCCGGGTAACCGCGCATGCCTTCGATTTCCACCATGCACATGCGGCACGAACCAAAGGCTTCGAGGCTGTCGGTGGCGCACAGTTTGGGGATGCTGGTGCCAAGCATGGCGGCGGCACGCATTACCGAGGTGCCGGCGGGGACGGTCACGGACCGGCCATCGATGCTCAGGCTGACCTGCACTTCGCTGTCGCGCGCCGGGGTGCCGAGGTCGCTGCTTTTATCAGAAGCGGGGTCGAAGAAATTGATCACTGCGCGGCCTCCGTGTGGGTCAGCCCGAAATCGGCGGGGAAGTACTTCAGGGCGCTGGCCACCGGGTAGGCGGTCATGCCGCCCATGGCGCACAGCGAACCGTACTGCATGGTGTCGCACAGGTCGCGCAGCAACAGGGCCTGGTCATGCCGTTCGCTCAGGTCGCTGGTGGCGATCAGGCGGTCGACCACTTCCATGCCGCGGGTCGAGCCGATGCGGCACGGGGTGCATTTGCCGCAGGACTCCTCGGCACAGAACTGCAGGGCGAAGCGCGCCATGCTGGCCATGTTCAAGGTGTCGTCGGCCACCACCACACCGCCATGGCCGAGCATCGCGCCCATGGCCGCGAAGGCTTCATAGTCCAGCGGCGTATCGAAGTGGCTGGGCGGCACCCAGGCGCCGAGCGGGCCACCCACCTGCGCAGCCTTCAGCGGCCGACCACTGGCCGTGCCGCCGCCATAGCCTTCCACCAGCTCGCGCAGGGTCAGGCCGAAGGCTCGCTCGACCAGGCCGCCGTGGCGAATGTTGCCAGCCAGCTGGAACGGCATGGTGCCCAGCGAGCGGCCCATGCCGAAGTCACGATAGAACGCCGCGCCCTTGGCCAGGATCACCGGCACCGAGGCCAGGGTCAGTACGTTGTGCACCAGCGTCGGCAAGCCGAACAGGCCTTGCAGCGCGGGCAGCGGTGGCTTGGCACGGACGATGCCGCGCTTGCCTTCGATGGACTCAAGCAGTGCGGTTTCTTCACCACAGATATAGGCACCGGCGCCGACCCGCACTTCCAGGTCGAAGGCCTGGCCGCTGCCGGCCACGTCGCGGCCAAGGTAGCCAGCCTCACGGGCGATGGCGAGGGCCTGGTCGAGCACGCGGATGGCGTCGGGGTATTCCGAGCGCACGTAGATGTAGCCCTTGTCGGCGCCCACGGCGAGGCCGGCGATAATCATCCCTTCGATCAGCAGGAACGGGTCGCCTTCCATCAGCATGCGGTCGGCGAAGGTACCCGAGTCGCCTTCGTCGGCATTGCACACCACGAACTTCTGCCCTGCCCCGGCGTCGCGCACGGTGCGCCACTTGATGCCGGCCGGGAAGGCCGCGCCACCACGGCCACGCAAGCCGGAATCGAGCACGGCGGCGACCACATCGGCAGCGCCCAGGGCGACAGCCGCTTCAAGGCCGGCGAAACCGCCATGGGCACGGTAATCGTCCAGCGACAGTGGCCGGGTGATGCCGGCGCGGGCGAACAACAGGCGCTGCTGGGTCTGGAGATAGGGAATTTGCTCGACCGGGCCCAGCGCCAGCCCGTGGCCAGCGGGTTCATTGGTCAAAGCATCGAGCAAGGCCGGCACGTCCTCAGGCGAGACCGGGCCGAAACCCAGGCGCCCTTGGGCACTGTCGCACTCAAGCAGCGGCTCCAGCCAGTACAGCCCGCGTGAGCTGGTGCGCTGGATGTCCACGGCCAGCTGGCGGCGTTCGGCTTCGCGCTGCAAGGCATCGGCGACCTGGTCGGCGCCTACCGCACGGGCTACCGAATCACAGGGGATATACAGCTTCAGCATGCGGCGTCCTCCCGGCAGGCATTGACCAACGCCCGCAGGCGTTCGGGGGTGAGGCGCGCGTGGACCTGGCCGTCCAGCTCCAGGGCCGGCGAGCAGGCGCAGGCGCCCAGGCAATAGACCGGGCGCAGGCTGATGGCGCCGTCGGCGCTGGTGCCATGGTCGTCCAGCGCCAGCTGCTCGCGCAGTTGCGCGGCCAGCGCCTCGGCACCCCGGCTCTGGCACGACTCGGCACGGCACAGGCGCAGGGTATGGCGCGCCGGTGGCGTGGTGCGGAAATCGTGGTAGAAGCTGATCACCCCGCGTACCTCGGCGAGACTGAGGTTCAGCGCATGGGCGATTTCAGGAACGGCGGCATCGGGGATGTAGCCGATGGCGCGCTGGATGGCATGCAGGATCGGCAACAGGGCGCCGGGGGTATCCTTGTCGCGGGCCAGAATTTCGTGGATCACGGGCAGGTGGAGCAAATCATCAGGCATACAGCGGACCTCGGCATCACGGACCCCGCCTGAATGGTTGTAAGGGCAGGTATCCGGCGTGTTCTGCTGCGGCGCGCCGGCCACGTCACGGTTGCGTGGTGCCAGCGGCCTCCTTGCCTGCGGCCGCACGTCTGCGCGTACTGGTCCGAGGCATCCTGCAAGCATGGCACTTGTGGCGCCGGAGGGTTGCGTGCGAGCGACCAGGCGCATCCTGAAACCGACGCGGGATTCGCACTGCTGTTCGGGCTGCGCTGGCGTTATTGTAGGCGCGGCTTTCGCGATCGGGCTGCGGAGCTGCCCCGGTACATTTGCATCACGACCCATTTTGCCGGGGCCGCTCCGCGCCCCGTTCGCGACACGAGGCTGCCCCTGCAACAGCTGCCTGTGATCAGTGCTTCCCCTGTGCCGCCTCGGTCGTCTCGATCAGCTTGTCGAACTTGCGGTTCGGCTGGGCGAAGCGTTCATCGCTCTTGGCTCGCGCCTTGATGTTCTGTTCCGAGCTGGCCTTGTCGGCAATAGTCACCACCGTCCAGCCCCGGTCTCTGGACACCCAGTACACCAGTTCCCCGTCGGCAGAAAACGCCTCGAGCCGGCCACCGCTGTTCGGCACAGGCTTGGCCTGCCGGGTCATCGGCAGCAGTTGCTGAACCCTCGCCTCGTCGGTGCTGGCCAGGCGCAGCTCCACTTGACGAAGCTGGTCGGTCTCGTTGAAGGACGCCTTTACCTGCGTGATGGGAATACCGCCAAGGTTGAAATCGCCCTTCGGGTTACGCCCCTGAACGAACTCGGTGGGTACCTGATAGTGATAGCCCGTCAACTGCTCGACCTCGCTGAACTGCTGTTGCAGGATGGCCATGATCTGGGGCTTGGGCATGCCCAGGGTGAACTGGCCGACTTCCAGGGCCGACCAGGCTTGCAGGGGGAACAGCGCGCAGGCGAATAACAGCGGCAGGGTCCGTTTCATTGGCAAATCTTCCTTGAAATGAGCGCTGCACGCTAAACCCTGTGCGCTGATCAGACAATACTGGCAGGGTGCCAAACCGCCCTGCCCCAGCGTCAGGCCACTGCCTTCGGCAGGCGTTCACAGATGCTGCTGGAGCACAGCTGCGGGCTGTGTCTGGTTGCCACGCAGCGCAGCCCATGCCAGCGCAGCGACCCAGCCGACAGACACGCCGTAATTGAGTCGCTGATACAGGCCAAACCCGTGCCCGTCCGCCATGGCTTTGCCCATCATCGCCACGGTGGCGATTGCCAGGACCAGACAAAGCGCGGAGAAGCCCGCGAATGCCGACGAGCCGAGCAATCGCTTGCCCAGAGAGCACCACAGCGCGCTCGCCAGCGTCAACGACAGGAACATGACCAGGCCTGCCACATTGTGGATGTCCTGAGAAACGGAAGGCTGTGCCGGTACGCAGCCCTCGTCACAGGCGAACAGGCCCGTGGCGAAACTGGCCAGGCCGTGAAGCAGTATCAACGCGGCGCTGAACAGCGCCAGGCGCGAACCGGCGAAACGTCGCGCCACACCCAAGGCGAAAAGTGCGAACAGCAGCCCCAGAGGGAAATTGTTCACCCACGCGGAATACGCGTGAGTCGGGGCGCCCAGCGCCCCTAACTGGCTCATCGCCTGGTCGAGGTGGCTGTAGCCCGGATAGCCAAGCGCGGTCAGGGATACGCCAAGCAGGAGCCAGACTGGAATCAAAAGCCCTGCGCCCAGCAAGGCCCGGTCGGTGTTGTTCATGTTGATGCACTCCTTTGCCAGTGATCGATTTCGTCTCGTACGAAAGCGCTTCATATCAGGGGAACACGTCGGCCATTACGTTGCCGTTCTTGCAGCGTGCCGAGGCTGATTTACAGTATGCCGTTTGCCGTACTCACCGCCCTGGGGCTTGCTGCCAGGCGCCGCAACTCGCCCACTTCGGCAAACCACTCATGGTCGTGGAGCGTGCGGAATGCTTCAGGGGTACCGTAGCCCCAGGCAACCGCGCCAAATGCGATACCCGCTGTCGCTGCGGCTTCACCATCGGTAGGTTGGTCACCTATATAGATGACCTGCTCTGGCGCCACGCCGAACTTGCGCATGACCCGACGCAAGCGCGATGCCTTGCCGAAAATGGAAGCCCCGCACTCGAAGGCGCGGATATGGCGACAGCTCGGGCCCAGCACTTGCGTGACATTATCCTGGGAGTTGGACGATACCACCGCCAGGATCACGCCCTGCTCATCAAGATGGCGCAACGCATCGGCGATGTCCTGGAACAGTGCGATCGAGCCGCGGTGTTGCTTCATCAGGCCGATGAAGGTTCGCGCTACCAGCGGTAGCTTCCAGCGCGGCATGCCGATATGCGACATGATTTCCCGGGCCCCGAGTTTGCGCAAGGCGTCCAGTTCTTCCGGGCGAATGCGGTTGAAGGCGTGCTTGTCGGCAACCTGGTTGAACACCGCAACGAAGCATGCAAAGGAATCCGCGAGCGTGCCGTCGAAGTCGAAGATGGCAAGTCGGTATGACATGTGAGGTTCCTTCCTGGCGTGCTGACAGCCTTGCTGCCAGCCGCATGGTCCTATGCTTGATGCACAAGCACGCTGGTAAGTATTACAAGCCTTGGGTGCTCTCGACTCAGCTGAACACCCAGAGCACCCGGGTGGGCTTGTCGGTCAGGTTGGCGTAACGGAAACTGGCGTGCGGTTGCAGCTGAAAGCTGTCACTGGCGCGCAGCGTTACCGGCTCACCGCCATCCAGCCAGACGGTCAGTTCGCCTTCGAGCACGAAACAGCCCTGTTCCGAGCTGTCGTCCAGGTACTCCTCGCCACTGCTGGCCCCCGGCTCCAGGTGGCTGTCGAGCATGGAGAACGCCCCCGAGATGGTGGGCGATGCCAGCACATCGGTGATGCCGCCGGCCAGGTGAAGCGTACGGCGCTCGTGTGGCCGGGTGACCCAGTCGAGCTCACGCGGTTTGTCCAGCTTGTAGAAATAGGCAGTGGAGACACCGAGCTCTTCGCTGATGGCCGTGAGGTCGGCCACGGTTGGCCGCGAGACGCCGCGCTCGACCTGAGACAGAAAACCCACCGAACGGCCGATGCGCTGGGCCAGTTCGCCCAGGGTCAGGCCCTTGAACTTGCGCAGGTCGCGAATCAGTACGGCCAGGCCTTCGATCTCTTCGTGCACTTTCATGTTGAATCGCGACTATCGGACAGGGAAATTGATGCCCTGAAAAGTACAGGATTCATTGCACAAAGCAAGGTTTCAGGTGGGCAGATCGGGGCCGCCTTGCGGCCCCGGATGGCCCTGGCTGGCGTTTAACGAACAGCCTCGTACGTCAGGTCCAGGCACTTGCGGGCCTTTTCCACCAGTTCGTCGATTTCCGCCATGCTGATCACCAGCGGTGGCGCGATGATCATGGTATCGCCGACAGCGCGCATGATCAGGCCATTGTCGAAGCAGTGCTGGCGGCAGATCATGCCAACGCCTTTGCCCTGATAACGGGCGCGGGTGGCCTTGTCCTGCACCAGCTCGATCGCACCGAGCATGCCCAGGCCGCGCACCTCGCCCACCAGCGGGTGGTCGGCCAGCTCGCGCAGGCGTTGCTGCAGGTAAGGTGCGGTCTGCCCGCGCACCTGCTCGATAATCTGCTCGTCGCGCAGGATGCGCAGGTTCTCCAGGCCCACCGCAGCCGCCACCGGGTGGCCGGAATAGGTGAAGCCGTGGTTGAAGTCGCCGCCTTCGCTGATCACCTTGGCCACTTCATCACGCACGATCACCCCGCCCATCGGGATGTAGCCGGAGGTGAGGCCCTTGGCGATGGTCATCAGGTCGGGCTTGAGGCCGTAATAGTCGCTGCCGAACCACTCACCGGTTCGGCCGAAGCCGCAGATCACCTCGTCGGCGACGAACAGGATGTCGTAGCGGGCGAGGATCTCCTTGACCTTCGGCCAGTAGGTCTGCGGTGGAATGATCACGCCGCCGGCGCCCTGGATCGGTTCGGCGATGAAGGCAGCGACGTGGTTCACGCCAACCTCGAGGATCTTCTTCTCCAGCTGCTCGGCCGCCCACACGCCAAACTCGGCCTCGGTCATGTCGCCGCCTTCGCCATACCAGTACGGCTGCGGGATATGCACGATATCCGGGATCAGCCCACCCTGCTGGTGCATGCCGCTCATGCCACCCAGGCCCGCACCGGCCACTGTGGAACCGTGGTAGCCATTGATGCGGCCGATGATCACTTTCTTCTGCTTCTGGCCCTTGATCGCCCAGTAATGGCGGACCATACGCAGCACGGTGTCGTTGCCTTCAGAGCCGGAGCCGGTGAAGAACACATGGTTCATGCCTGGCGGGGCAACATCGGCGATGGCCTTGGCCAGTTCCAGCGCCGGCGGGTGCGCGGTCTGGAAGAACAGGTTGTAATACGGCAACTGCTTCATCTGCCGGCTGGCGACCTCGGCCAGCTCATCACGGCCATAGCCGACCGCCACGCACCACAGGCCGGCCATGCCATCGAGTATCTGGTTGCCTTCGCTGTCCCAGAGGTACACGCCCTTGGCCGAAGTGATGATGCGCGGGCCTTTCTCGGCCAGTTGCTTCACGTCGCTGAACGGCGCCAGGTGATGGTCGCGGCTCATCGCCTGCCAGGCCAGGGTGCGGGAATTCTGTTCACTCATTGGTTTCACTCCATCTGCTTGCGCAGCCGGGCTGCGCCGTATTTTTTGTAGGTTGCGAACGGCCGTATTCAAGCGGACAGCATCAGCTTCTGACGCAGCACCGAACGTTGCCGGCAGGCCTTGCCGAAGGTCTGGAAGATGGTCAGGTAGTGCGGGTTGTCCATGACCTGGAACTCCGGGTGCCATTGCACGGCCAAGGCAAACCCCTTGCTGTGCTCCACCGATATCGCTTCGACCAGACCATCGGGTGCCAGCGCTTCCACCCGCAGCCCGGGGGCCAGAACATCGATGCCCTGGCCGTGGATAGAGTTGACCTCGATGAGCGCCGGCAACCCCATGCGCTCGAGCATGCCGCCGGGTTCGACATGCAGCGCGTGGCGCGGGCCATACTGCTTCTCGATGGGCTCGCCCTTGCCTTCGCGGTGGTCCATGAACAGCCCGGTCTCGTGGACGTTCTGGTGCAGGCTGCCGCCCAGCGCCACGTTCATTTCCTGAAAGCCGCGGCAGATGCCAAGCACCGGCACCCCGGCGGCAATGGCCGCACGCATCAGCGGCAAGGTGGTGGCATCCCGCAGCGGATCGTGATGGGTGCCCGCGGCACTGGCCGGGCCCTGGTAGTGGAACGGTTCGATGTTGGACGGCGAACCGGTGAAAATCAGCCCATCCACCACGTCGAGGATATCGGCGCTATCAATCAGCTCGGCGAGGCTGGGTATCACGATCGGCAACCCGCACGCCGCCTTGGCCGCCGCCCGTGCGTACTTCTCGCTGATGGTCTGGGTGGCATGCTGCTCGATCACGCGGGTGCATGCGGTAATGCCGATCACGGGCACACGTGGCATATCTTCCTCCGGCAAATCCATGTTGCGCGTTGTATTGAAACGCTGGAAAGAGAGGGCTCGCAGGAGCCCAGGTCGCTACAGGAACCAGCGGTATTCGCGGGCATCGATGTGGCGCATGAAGTCCTGTTGCTCCTGGTACTTGTTTTCGCAATAGACCATCACGAACTCACTGCCCAGGCCTTGGTTGACTACCGGGTGATGGCGCATGGCGGCCAGCGCACTGAACGCCTCCTTGGGGAAATCGATGCCACTCTGGCGGTTGTCGTTCAGCGGGGCGATGGGCTCGAGGCCCTGGTCCAGGCCATGCTCCATGCCGGTCAGAATGGCCGCCAGCACCAGGTACGGGTTGGCATCGGCGCCGGCAAGGCGGTGTTCGATGCGCAGGTTGCGCGGGTCGGACTCGGGGATGCGAATGCACGCATCGCGATCTTCGAAGCCCCAGCTGGCCTTGCTCGCCGCATTGACCATCGCGCCGTAGCGACGGTAGGCATTGTGGTTGGGGGCGAAGATCGGCATGCAGTGGGGCAGCAGCTCCAGGCAGCCTGCCACGGCGTGGCGCAGCTTGCGCTGCTCGGCGCCCGCCAGGATGTTGTTGCCGGCGCCGTCGTACAGGCTGACGTGCACATGCATGCCGCTGCCCGGCGCGTCCAGGTACGGCTTGCTCATGAAGCTGGCCCGATAGCCGTGTTTCATCGCCACACCACGCGTGCTGCGGCAGAACAGTGCCGACCAGTCGGCTGCGCTCAGGGCATCGTCGCTGTGGGAGAAGTTGATCTCGAACTGACCCGGGCCCAGCTCGGCGGTGATCACGTTCGCCGGCACGCCTTGCTCGTTGGCAACGTCGACCATCTCATGCAGCACCGAGGCAAAGCGCGACAGCCGCTCGATGTGCATGTTCGGCTGGTCGTCCGGGTCGCCGCTCGCGGTGTCGCGCGGGTACTGCGGCAGGCCGTTGGCCAGCTGGCGGTCGAACAGGTAGAACTCCAGCTCGAAGGCCACCACCGGATGGATGCCGCGCCTGGCCAGGCGCTGCAGCACGCGGGCCAGCACCTCACGGGGCTCGAATTCGATCGGCCTGGCGGTGCCGTCGGAGGTGATCAGCATCTGCGCGATCACTTGTTGCTCCCAACGCACCGGCTTCAAGGTACCCGGCACCAGGCGCCGGACGGCATCCGGGTCGCCATCGGCGAAGCAGTAGTCACCGATCGGGTACAGGCCGCCCTGGGTGCCCAACAATACACAGTTCTGCGGCAGTTTCAACGGCGTGCCGGCGGCCACCTTCTCCAGCATGTCCATGGGGTAGCGCTTGCCGTAGAAGTGCCCGGGGATATCCAGCGCAATCAGGTCGACATAACGTATTTCTGGGTATCTGGCGCGAAATGCGCGCACTTCTGTCAGCAGATCCGGAAAGATGACACTCATCTTCTTGTCCTTGTGAGGTGAACGAATTCAGTTGAAGACCCAGAGCACACGGGTGGTGGTTGCCGTCAGGTTGGCGTAACGGAACTGCGCGTGGGGTTGCAGCTGGAAGCAGTCGTTGGCCTGTAAAGTCACGGCGTCGCCGTCGTCCAGCCACACCGTGAGTTCGCCTTCGAGCACGAAACAGCCCTGCTCGGAACGGTCGGTCAGGTACGGCTCGCCACTGCAGGCGCCGGGCTCGAGATGGCTGTCGAGCATGGCAAATGCACCGCTGATGCCCGGCGAAGCCAATACGTCGGTGATACCCGATTCCAGGTACAACGTGCGCCGTTCGTGAGGGCGCGTGACCCAGCTGATGCCACGGGGCTTGCTCAGGTTGTAGAAGTACGCGGTGGAGACGCCGAGTGCTTCGCTGATGGCGGTGAGATCGGCCACGCTCGGGCGCGAAACCCCACGCTCGACCTGGGACAGGAAGCCCACCGAGCGGTTGATCCGCGCGGCCAGCTCGCCCAGGGTCAGGTTCTTGAATTTGCGCAGGTCGTGAATAAGGATCGCGAGGGCTTCAACCTCTTCGTGCATCTTCATCGATTCGGACTGCCGTGAATTTTTTAGTGTTATTTTTCATGAAAAAATACATCAAAAATTTCACGAGTCAAGCCCGCTCGCCTTCATGACGGTGATATCGCCCTTGCAATCCGCCTGGCTCGCGGGCTAGCCGACACTTGCGCAAGACATATGGAAATTCGTATATTCGCCTATCCATATGTGATGAGCCCCAGCATGATCAGTCCTCCAGAACTCTTCAAAAGCCTGGCCGACGAAACCCGCGCGCGCGCAACCCTGCTGATCGCCAGTCTCGGCGAGCTTTGCGTGTGCGAACTGGTGTGCGCCCTGGGCGACAGCCAGCCGAAGATCAGCCGGCACCTGGCGCAACTGCGTAGCAATGGCCTGCTGCTGGACCGCCGCCAGGGCCAATGGGTGTATTACCGCCTCAACCCGGCCCTGCCTGGCTGGGCCATCGAGCTGCTGCAGGTGACCCTGAAAGCCAACGCCCAATGGCTGCAAGCCAACACCGAGCGCCTGCAGAACATGGACGGTCGCCCTGTCCGAACCAGCGCCTGCTGCTGAATCCAATGCCTAACGAGCCTGCCATGCTAGTCGCACTCAGTGTTTTTCTGTTCACCCTCATCCTGGTCATCTGGCAACCCAAGGGCCTTGGCGTCGGCTGGAGCGCCGCGCTCGGCGCGCTGATCGCGCTGGCGGCCGGTGCAGTGTCGCTGGGCGACATACCGACCGTGTGGGCCATCGTCTGGAACGCCACCGCCACCTTCATCGCCGTCATCATCATCAGCCTGCTGCTGGACGAAGCCGGTTTCTTCGCGTGGGCGGCGCTGCATGTGGCGCGCTGGGCCAAGGGCAGCGGCTACCGCTTGTTCGCCTTCTGCGTACTGCTGGGCGCAGCGGTATCGGCGCTGTTCGCCAACGATGGCGCGGCACTGATCCTCACCCCCATCGTCATGTCGATGCTGATGGCCTTGCGCTTCTCGCCGGCAGCCACGCTGGCATTCGTCATGGCTGCGGGCTTCATCGCCGACACCGCCAGCCTGCCGCTGGTGGTGTCCAACCTGGTGAACATCGTATCCGCCGACTACTTCGGGCTGGGGTTCGCCGAGTACGCCTCGGTAATGGTGCCAGTGAACCTGGCGAGCGTGGCCGCCACCTTGCTGGTGCTGTTCCTGTACTTCCGTCGCGACCTGCCGAAACAGTACGCCGTCGAGGCCTTGCAAGTGCCACGGGCGGCGATTCGCGACCAGGCGACGTTCGTGGTGGGCTGGTGGACCCTGCTGGTCCTGCTGGTCGGCCTGTTCGCCCTGGAGCCGCTCGGTATCCCGATCAGTGCGGTCGCGGCCGTGTGTGCCGCATTGCTGTTCGCGGTCGCCGCCCGCGGCCACCGAATTTCCACCCGCCGCGTGCTGCGCGAAGCGCCGTGGCAGGTGGTGATCTTTTCCCTTGGCATGTACCTGGTGGTGTACGGCCTGAAGAACGCCGGCCTTACCGACTTCCTGAGCCACCTGCTCGAGCGCTTTGCCGAGCATGGGGTGTGGGGCGCCGCCATCGGCACCGGCCTGCTGTCGGCGCTGCTGTCATCGGTGATGAACAACATGCCCAGCGTGCTGGTCGGCGCCCTGTCGATCCAGGGCAGTGGCGCCGAGGGGCTGGTGCGTGAGGCCATGGTCTACGCCAACGTCATCGGCTGTGACCTCGGCCCTAAGATCACCCCGATCGGCAGCCTCGCCACGCTGCTGTGGTTGCATGTACTGGAACGCAAGGGAGTGCGTATCACCTGGGGGTATTACTTCAAGGTCGGCATTTTGCTGACCCTGCCCGTGCTGCTGATCACCCTGTCGGCGCTGGCATTGCGCCTGAGCCTCTGATATTTCGCCCCACGCGAGGAGTTTCCATGCGAGTTCTGTTCATGTGCACCGCCAATAGTTGCCGCAGCATCCTTTCCGAAGCCCTGTTCAACCATATGGCGCCTGCAGGGTTCGAGGCGATCAGCGCCGGCAGTTTCCCCAGGGGGCAGGTATTGCCACGCAGCCTCACCACCCTGCAGCGCGCCGGCATAGCCACCGAGGGCCTCAGCAGCAAGGGCAACGATGCCTTCGCAGGCAACCCGCCGGACATCGTCATCACCGTCTGCGACAACGCCGCCGGCGAAGCCTGCCCGGTATACTTCGGCGCCGCGCTGAAAACCCATTGGGGGCTGGAGGACCCGTCCGAGGTCCAGGGTGACGAAACGCTGATCGACGCCGCCTTCCGCGCTACCCTGGCGCATATCCAAAAGCGCTGCGAAGCGTTCTTCGCGTTGCCGTTTGCCTCGCTGGATCGCGACGGGTTGCAAAAAGAGCTGGATCGCATCGGCGCACTGTGAACTCCCGAGGGTGTTAAAAAAAAGAGCAACCACGGCTAGGCACGATGCTGGCGAAACGGTGGATGCTAGCGCCCACCGCACTTCCCGGAGACATCCTGCGTTGACTGACCAACCGTACGGCCATGCTTATGCCAAACGCTTCGAGGCCGTGCTTGCCTATATCGACCGCCATCTTGAGGGTGACCTGTCGGTAGCCGCCTTGAGCCGGATCGCCCACTTTTCGGCGTTCCACTTTCATCGGCAGTTTTCGGCGTACATGGGCGTGCCGGTCTCGCGCTATGTGCAACTGATGCGGCTGCGGCGCGCGGCCCATCAGCTGGCCGCCTCGCCTGCCACTTCGGTACTGGAGGCCGCGTCGGCGGCCGGGTTCGAAAGCCCCGAGGCCTTTGCCAGGGCATTCCGGCGGGCCTTCGGCATGACGCCGAGCGCATTCGCCAAGGCCCCTAACTGGCACACCTGGAGTGCGGTATTCGTTGTTCCCCAGTTATCCAGGAGTATTACCGTGCAGATACGTATCGTGGACTTTGCCGAAACCCGTGTGGCCGCGCTCGAACACCGCGGCGCGCCGGCCAGCCTCGGCGACAGCGTCGCGCGTTTTCAGCAGTGGCGTCTGCAGAGTGGCCAGTCACCGGTGGCCAGCAGCCGTACCTTCGGCATTCCGTACGACAACCCGGACACCACCCCGGCGCAGGATTTTCGCTTCGCGATTCGCGGGGAGATAGACGGGGCCTTGTTGCCCAATGATTTTGGCATGCATGAGCTGACCCTACCGGCGGGGCGCTGTGCAGTGGTTCGCCATCGTGGCTCGCCGGACTACATCGGTGAGACGATCTATCCGCTGTATCGGGACTGGTTGCCGTCGAGTAATGAAGAGCTGCGTGACCATCCGCTGTTCTTTCATTACTTGAGCGTGTATCCGGATACACCAGTGGAGCAGTGGGAGACGGATGTTTACGTTCCGCTGAAATAGGCTGGGGGTGGGGATTTAGTGGCCGACCATCACTCGTCAAGACGCATGGCTGGGCAAATTGGTAGACTATGCCTTTCCCCCTAATCCACCCTGCCCGGGCTACCGGGTGTCGGAATCAGTCAAAAACCGGTAGGGAATGGGGAACGCCGGACCGCCCGACGTGTACTCAACAACACTGGCGCTGGTAGATACGGTCAATTTTCGATGCTCCAGAAATGCGAAAGCCCCGCACTTGGCGGGGCTCTCTTGGGTCAAACAGGTTGGTTAGGTAAACATCATGAACGTCTTCCTCATGGGTGCGCATGGGGTGGAAACAAAAAGCCCCGGGCGTTGCGAGCGCCTGGGGCTTTTGCTTTTAAAGGGGGGTCAGTTCGCGGCAGCAGCACCGAGGTCTGGCGCCCTGGTAGGCGCTGACTCTCCAGGCTCCCACCAGTAGCTTTGGCCGAACTCTCGCTGGGCACGGCGCAGCATGCGGTTCAGGTACCCAGGCGAGAAGTACTCCTGCAGCTGGAGGAAGATCATGTGGTCGGTGGCGGCCTTGGTGTACCAGAGGTTTGCCCCCGGCAGATGACCTTTACCCAGCTGGATCAGCCTGGCGCCAATCACATCAGCATCCCGGTCGCCCATGGCCGCATCGGCAGAACGCCGCGCAGGTTGAGCAGCGTCTCGACGTCGCCAGCCAACGGGCCGCCGAAGGCTGCAAGCGCAGAGGTGCCGCCCTGGGTGGTGTTCGAGAACAGGAAGTCGCCGTACAGCGACAGCGCGCCGCCCTTGAGCATCGAGGCCAGGCCGAAGCGCAGACCTGGCACGCCGCCCAGTTCGTCATCCAGCATGTTCTTGGGGTCACGGCCAGAGGCGATTTCGTTGACTTGGGTCGCGATTGCGCCAAGCACCGTGGCGGTAGCGAACAGGGCAGCGGCATATCCCGCCTTGCCCCATCCGGTCTGCTGGGCCATGGCCCGTCGCCAGTGCTTCGAAATCATCGAGATTGGGAACGACTTGAACTGCCAGAAGCTGCGCATGATCTCGCCGCTCCAGGTGCCGCGCTGGTTATTCCCGTGCATGAAGGCGCGCTCACGGGCGCCTGGCGCCGGGATCGCCCTGTTGGTTTCGTCGAGCACCATTCCCAGAAGTCGGGTAGCGGCCTGCTCTCGCAGGCGCGTAGGGGAAACCCCGACCTGCTTTGCCAATGGGGTCAGGGCAGCATCTGAAATGCGGTAGATGCTGCCAGGGGTCAGCACCTGGTCACCCGCGCCGCGCCAGTCTTCCGGCTGGGCCAGGCGCCACACCGACCAGTCCTGGTCAGTGATGCCGCGCTGCTGCATCAGTTTGCGTTCGCCCTCTTCCAGGGCTGCTAGGGAATCGAACCGGCGAGTGAGGTCGCCGGTGACATCCATCATGGTGGCGCCGAACGCCCTGCGGTTGCTGGCGTCAATGGCGTTCATGCCGGAGATTTGCATGACCTTGGTGGCGGCAGCCTGCGACCACTTGGCGGCGCGGCCTGCAATCTCTGCGTCAGTGCCAACCCGCACATGATTGTCAACGGCTATGGATTTTACGGGTACTTGCGACGAGCTCTGATGCGTCGTACTTCTGGACATAAACGCTAAAAGGGTATTGCAAAGCCGTGGTCTCGATGGCCTGTTCAAGCGATCTCATGTTGTCTTCCGAAATATTCCTATGCACCAAGCAAACTACCGCCCTAAATTTAAGGGCATCTGAGGGTTCCATTTGATCCCTGAAAGCTCCAACACTTCGCACCCAAGCCGTAATTAGACTCTTAAGAAGCTTCCAATTGTGGTCGTTTACGTAGCTAATCTTACCTACACAATTGATGTCCGCTCCGCTCAAAACCACATCAAAAACCAAACCGGGCATCGATTTTGGTGATTCTGTGAGACTATAAGGAGCGCCAAATTGAGCCCTTAGCAGTTTAGCCACATCGTGTTTATATTCGCCCGTGCGCTGATAGGTCTTGAAAAATTCATTTTCGGAGATACTTAATGTTCCTGGCGATGGCATCGGCTCCGGCTGCTGGGTAGAAGATGTAACCGCGTCATCTGGTTCGCAGCCTCTCACATCAACTTTCACATCTCCACCAACAACGTCGTCGCTGCTAGCCATAGCATCGAATACATCCGGAGTAAAACCAACTTCCCTGTAAGTTGACCCTTCAAACTGCTTGAAGAAGCTGTCGTCACTCTTAAAATCGGAAGGCGCATACAAGACCTTATGATTTTTCATTAAGGTCCTAAAAAACAGGTACACCAAAAATACTGGGAATAGCATGAGGAACCATACATACTTTTCCTGTACCGAAACATCGACCAAAGGCAGCACAATCGTTCCGCTAACTTCCGCAATTGCAGCAAACATAGCGATAACGGTAAGCGGGTTTTTGATATGTCCTATTCGCTCAAGCATTTACGTCCCTGGCTAATGGATGGCACAAGGCCGGCATTATGCCGACCGCAAGCCTCGGTGCCTAGGCCATGTGGTACCCGATGTCGGCGGCCAGCTCGGTGATGGCCATGCACATGGCCGGCACCACCTGTTCTGGGTCGGTGTCGCCGAGCGGGTTATACGGGTAGCTGGCCTGCAGCACCCGCCCCGAGGCGCCTATGCGGCAGGTGATCTTGCCACTGTTGATCTGCATGCCGTGCAGCGCAACAAGGTGCATGGCGTCGTTGCCGTCCTGATGCGGCGTCCATGGCACCCAGATGGTGGAGTCACCGACGGCCTTGTACCGGCCTGGCTGGCCATTCTGGTAAACCAGATCGATGTTGGCCGACTTCGCGGCCTGGTGCAGCAGTTCAACCAACGTCACGCGGCTTCCCTCTCCTCGCTCAGCACGCGCCCGACTGGGCGCAAGCACACGCCGTCGATGATACCAGCCTGGTCGAACATCATCTGCACCAGCCAGCCCCATTGCCGGGCCCAGTTTCGGCTGTCCAGCTCAACGCCGTGGTTGTCGGCCAGCCAGCCCCGGAAGACCCACGGGTCGGCCATCGGGTCAGGATTGGCGCCCATGCCACCCTGAACCATGTGCCGATAGCGGACCAGCACGCCACGGGCAACCCAATACTCGCGGCTGTACAGGTGGCACGTGCGCTTCTCTCCCCGCTCTTTCAGGGGCCAGGTGCACGTGGCTGGCCAGCAGCTCGACCGCCGACTCTTCCCAGTTGTTCGACACCTCGGTGCTGATGACCGGAGCGTACAGGTGGTGGCCGAACACCTGGTACCGAGGGTGCAGGCTGGCGATGGCGTGCTGAACCTTGCCGGCCATCGCCATGTGGGCGCACTTGCCCGTGTTCTCCCAGCGCTCGGGCCGGGTTTCGTTTGCCACATAGCCACGTTTGCCCAGCTGGGCGCCCTGCAGGCCGTGGTGCATGACGCTGTCCCAGGGCGTGTAGAACGCGTCGTGCCATGCGAGGCGTGCGCTTCCAAGTTTCATACTGCCCCCTTGTTCTTGCGTGCCCTTACGAGCTGATCCTGGCTCAATTGGGTCGTTGACATGATCAGGCCGCCGCTTCGTCAGCCCCGTCGCCGGCAAAGCGCTCGGGGTACAGGATGTGCATTTCGGTCAGGTCGCCTTCAAACACCTGAACCAGCTTTTCAGCCAGGGCGGTGGAGGTCTTCTGAGCGCCGCGCTCGATCCGGGAGAGGTTTCCCGAGTCAACGCGGTCGCCCATGACAGCCAGGCGGGCCGTTACATCGGCCAGCGTCCAGCTGCGGGAGAGTCGTGCTCGTTTCAACGGGGACATGGCATCTGCCTTCTGTGGGGTGGTTTCGGAATTCTGCGCAATACGCAGACTTCGTGCAACAAAAATCTGCGCCCTGCGCTTTGCGCGTTACGCAGCATGGAAAGAAAATCACGCGATGGATATCGGACAACGCATCAGAGAAGCACGCAAAACACGTGGCCTTACGCTTGAAGCCCTTGCCAACCAGGTCGACACGGACACTGGCAATCTGTCGCGCCTTGAACGCGGGAAACAGGGAGCCAGCCAGGAATTGTTGACGAAGATCTTCAACGTCTTGCAATTGGGGGTGACAGACGTAGATCACATACGCCCGAAATCGAGCTATCCACAGTTGGCGTATGACCTGGACAACCTAGTTTATGTTTCCCCAGAAGAAAACCGCGCAAGGAAAGGATACCCGTTGATTAGTTGGGTTACTGCTGGCGAGTGGGCACGGTCACCAGACCAAAACCATCCAGCGGACGCTGAACGAATAAGCTCAACCGAGAACGCCGGCTTAAACGGCTTTTGGCTCCGCGTACGAGGCGACTCGATGACCTGTACTGGAAATCCGAGTTTTCCTGAAGGCGCGCTGATTCTGGTCCGACCGGAAGCCGACATCATCAGCGGCAAGTACTATGTGGTGGAGCTGCCCGACAGCGGGGAGATGACCTTTAAACAGTACGTAGAAGACGCTGGGATCAAATATCTTCGTCCGTTGAATCCGGGATACCGTACGATCGAGATCGACGGCAATTGCAGGTTCATTGGGCGAGTAATCGACACCAAAATGACTGGGTTGTAGAAAGGAAAAGTTATTTATGAACGGAACAAAGGGAATTGCTTTAGGCGTATTGCTGGCAGCATCAATGCCATGCATGGCCTATACGGGTAATGATCTTCAGGAATGGGCACAGGATCTCGAGGCAGCCCGGAAAACCCAAAGTATCACCTGGAAAGGCAGCATGCTGGTCGGCTACGTTGCTGGCGTGGCGGAGACGATCAAAGGAGTTGTCATCTGCCCAAAGGGAATGCAGACCCACCTCCAGAACGCAGCCATTGTGTCGAAATACCTGGAGCAAAATCCTGAGAGATGGTCGGAAAATGGAGCGACCCTCGTGACAGCGGCGCTCCGAGCTGCTTATCCGGCATGTGAAAAACGCTAAAGCTTTCTGATCGATTGGGTCCCGCCATTCTGGCGGGATTTTTTTGCCAATTTTAAATTTTCTGCGCTTGACGCAGATTTTATTCTGCGCATAACGCAAGCCATGTTCTGCGCAAAACGCAGATTCATGGCAGCGAGCCGGAGCCTGTCCGGTACAGGGGAAGCCTCACCCCGGGTGCGCAGCGTCGAGCACCGCATAAACGAGAGCCGACAGCACGCAGCGTGGTCGGCTGTTGGGCCCCAAGGGCCCCCGAACCAAGTCATCGCCCAGTCCGCAGGTGGCATGTAACAGCGGCCCAGCTCCACGGAACATTTCACTTCTGCACCTGGTGACGGGTGCAGCGGGAAACCGACCGAGGATCACACCATGAACACCAAGTACACGGTCATCCGCCCGGATGGCACCGAACAAACTCACCAGATCCGTCTGCCGGCGGCGCCAACGCTGCAAACCCTGCGCAGCCTGATCGGGCCGCACCTCAACGGCGGCGACCTCGAGCAGGTTGGCGTGCTGCACAACGGCAAGGGCATCCCTGACGGACTCTATGCTCGTGCCAAGCACCTAGCAAAGAACCCAACTGCGGTCGAGGTAGCTACTTGGAAGCGACGGGCAATCGAGGCCGAATCCAAGCTACGTGCCTATGACTCCAACCTGTTGGCTGATCTTTTCGTGGACCCCAAGCCAAGCGAACTGGTGCTGACCAAGTGCCGGCTGTGCGACCAGCTTCAGGCCGACCTGACGGCGCAGGATCAGCGCATTGACCTGCTGGAACAGCAGGTACAACTCGCCGACCACTGGCTTGAGTTCGCTTCGTTCAACAGCGTTGGTGAGCCGGTCGAGCATACCCAGGACATGCGCGACGACTTCCGCAAGCAGATGATCGCTGCCGTGTTCCCTGACCTCGAAAGCCGGCCAGAAGAGCGTGGTACGCCCGCAACCGAACCCTGCTCAGGTTGCGGCACGCTGGGCTGGACTGGCGCCTGCAGCAGATGCATTCCTTATTGAGGTCAGCCCCATGAAAGAACGTCCAATCCTGTTCAGCGGGCCGATGGTCCGCGCCATCCTCAGCGGGCAGAAGACAGTCACCCGCCGCATCGTGAAGCCCCAGTTCGCCAGCGCTCCAACCGACGTTGTCGACGGCGTGCCAAGTTGGGACTCTCCAACCAACTACGCTGGCAAAGTCCAGATGAACACGCAGCACGGAAAGCCTTCCCCCTACGGTAAACCAGGCGACCGCCTGTGGGTTCGCGAAGCATGGGCCCAGATCAACGTGGCCCAAGCGCTTGGCGAAAGTTGGGTTGTTTACAGGGAATGCGACAACCGGACCGACTACGGCGGACCGTGGAAGCCAAGCATTCACATACGCCGGCGCGATAGCCGCATCCTGCTGGAGGTCACCGACGTTCGCGTCGAGCAGCTGCAGGACATCACCGAGGATCTGGCACGCGCCGAAGGGATCATCGATGGCGGTTGCACGAACTGCGGAAACAATGAGCCATGCGGCTGCGACTGTCCTTCGCCCAGCGCCGTCGACTCGTTTTTGTGCCTGTGGCAGCAGATCAACGGGCCAAAGGCGTGGGACGCTAACACCTCATCGGCAACCCGCGGCATCGACTGCAGGATGCGCCAAGCCTCGTCGGGCATGTGGCACCACACATCGTTGCCATATTTCTGGCCCGGGTTCTTCATGTCGGTAATGAGTGCCGACTGTTCCTGGTCGTTGAGGGCATCCCAGCGAATCCGCGTGATCTCCTCCTGGCGTCGGGTCGAGAACAGCGCGAAAACCACCACTCGCACCATGTCTATCTCTTGGCGCCTGGCATCGCGCACCTTCTGGAAGTACTTGATGATGCGTTCCAGCTCGTCGCGAGTCGGTCGGCGGTTACGCTCCACACTTTTGGTTACAGCGCCAAGCTTCTTCAGTACGCGCCTGGCATCTGGCATAGCCAGCGGATCGACCTCATAACCCCAGGCTGGCCTGGCCACGGACAGAACAGCGCCAAGATGCGCCAGATCGTTGCCGACCGTCTGCGGCTGGATACCATCCTTCTCGATTCGGTCCATGGCGTAGTCAACCAGCTTCTGGCTGGTCAGCTGCTGGTCCTCCACCTCCCCAAGCCAGCTTTCACCAATAGCCTTGAGCGTCGCGCGCTTGGTCTTTCCGAGCGGCCGCAGCTTTTCGTACTCCACCAAGTACCTATCGATCATCTGCTTGACCGTCACACCCTTACGGTTCGCCTTCTCGACGGCGCCCGGCTCGTACAGTTCAGCCTCGCGTTTTCTGATCCAGGCCTGCGCAGTCGCCTTCCGGTCGAACGTCTGGCTTTCCTGATAAACTACCTTTCCTTCCTTCGTGATCCGGATCTGGGCAGTGAAGCCAGAAGACCCGTCCTTGCGCTTGCGCTGCGTGATGGGTTCCCATGGAATTGCTACACGGCTGAGTTGAGTTGCTACATTGTAGCAACCGATGTAGCAAAACCAGCAATAACCGGAAAAAAGCGGCAACAACCAGAGATAGAGAAATGCCCCAGAAACAAGCGGAAAACCCCGGAACCTCAGGCGATACGGTGGTTAGGAGGTTTTCTGTTGCACCGATGATGGACTGGACCGACCGCCACTGCCGGTTCTTCCTGCGCCTGCTCTCCAGGCAAACCCTGCTCTACACCGAAATGGTCACCACCGGCGCCCTGCTGCACAACGACGCCCACCGATTCCTGCGCCACGATGCCTCCGAGCACCCGCTGGCCTTGCAACTGGGCGGCAGCGTGCCGGCCGAGCTGGCCGCCTGCGCCCGCCTGGCCGAAGAAGCCGGCTACGACGAGGTCAACCTTAACGTCGGTTGCCCGAGTGACCGGGTGCAGAACAACATGATCGGCGCCTGCCTGATGGCCCACCCGGCGCTGGTGGCCGATTGCGTGAAGGCCATGCGTGACGCCGTATCGACTCCGGTGACGGTCAAGCACCGCATCGGCATCAATGGCCGTGACAGCTACGCCGAGCTGTGCGACTTCGTCGGCCAGGTGCGCGAGGCCGGTTGCCGCAGTTTTACCGTGCATGCGCGCATCGCGATCCTGGAAGGGTTGTCGCCGAAGGAAAACCGTGAGATCCCCCCGCTGCGCTATGACGTGGCGGCGCAGTTGAAGGCGGACTTCCCCGACCTGGAGATCGTGCTCAATGGCGGCATCAAGACCCTGGCCGAATGCCAGGCACACCTGCAGACCTTCGACGGTGTGATGCTCGGGCGCGAGGCGTACCATAACCCCTACTTGCTGGCCGAGGTGGACCAGCAGCTGTTCGGCAGCGAAGCGCCGGTAGTCAGCCGTAGCGAGGCGCTGGCACAGTTGCGGCCCTATATCGTCGCGCACATGCAGGCGGGCGGCGCCATGCATCACGTTACCCGGCATATCCTGGGGCTGGCCCAAGGGTTCAAAGGCGCGCGGCGGTTCCGCCAGTTGCTGTCGGCAGACATCCACAAGGCGGCGGAGCCGCTGGCGGTGTTCGACCAGGCAGTGGACCTGCTGCAGGGGCGCTGAGCAATCTATCCGTGAAGCAGGCGGCGTATGGATGGCACCGGCTACGCCGGTGATCGCGGATGAATCCGCTCCTACACGTGCAGCGTCAATTCGAAGCCGGCGCGGCTCACGAATGTCTGGTGCCAGGCAACCCACTGCGGAACCTCAGGGCAGCTTGCGACTCGAATCTTCACCTTTCGCACAGCCCTTCCCGGGCAAGCCCGTGCCCAGGCCCTTGAGCGGCCGTCGGGGCTCGGGTAATGTCGAGTCATTGCACAGGACAGAGCACGCCCATGACCTCCAAGCTGGAACAACTCAAGCAGTTCACCACCGTGGTCGCCGACACCGGGGACCTGGATGCCATTACCCGGCTGAAACCGGTCGATGCCACCACCAACCCGTCGCTGTTGCTCAAGGCCGCCGCCATCCCCGGCTATGCCGACCTGCTCAAGCAGGTGAAAGCCGATGCCAAGGGCGACGTCGACCTGGCCTGCGACCGCTTCGCGGTGGCCGTGGGTTCGGGCATCCTCAAGGTCATCCCGGGGCGTATCTCCACCGAGGTGGATGCCCGCCTGTCGTTCGATGAACCGGCGCTGCTGGCCAAAGCCCGCAAGCTGATCGAACTGTACGAGGCCGCCGGCGTGGGCCGCGAGCGTGTGCTGATCAAGCTGGCCTCCACCTGGGAAGGCATCCGCGCTGCCGAGAAGCTGGAGAAGGAAGGCATCCAGACCAACCTCACCCTGCTGTTCTCCTTCGCCCAGGCCCAGGCCTGCGCCGATGCCGGCGTGTTCCTGATCTCTCCCTTCGTGGGGCGTATCTACGACTGGTACAAGAAAAGCACCGGTCAGGAATACGTGGGTGCCGAAGACCCGGGCGTGCAGTCGGTCACGCGCATCTATAATTATTACAAGGCCAATGGCTATGGCACCGTGGTCATGGGCGCCAGCTTCCGCAATATCGGCCAGATCGAACAACTGGCCGGCTGCGACCGCCTGACCATCAGCCCCGAGTTGCTGCAGCAACTGAGCGATGATCAAGGCGCATTGCCACGCATATTGCAGCCGGGCAAGGCTGGCGAGGCCAAGCAGCAGCTGAACGAAAGCCAGTTCCGCTGGGCGATGAACGAGGATGCCATGGGTACTGAAAAACTGGCCGAGGGCATTCGCCAGTTCGCCCGGGACCAGGAAAAGCTTGAGAAGGTGATGGCCGAAAAGGCCTGATACATCTCGCGTTTGCCTGACGGGCGGGAAGTGTTCAGCATTTTCCGCCCGTCTGTTTATCTGGCGTAGTGCACTGAATTCCAAGGCTACTTCGCCAACATAGCCACCGAGCTGTCGATGACCTCCTCTACCCCATTGCCCCTCGTCCTCGCCGGCCCGATCCTGCGCCGCCTGGAACCTCAGCGCCTGGCCATCTGGCTGGTCGCCAGCCAACCGCTGCAACCCGCATTCATCTGCACGGCAGGCGAAGCACAGGCCGATTGCCAGGTGGTTGCTGTGGGCCAGCACACCTTCATCCACTTGCTGGACATCCACTTCGCTCGCCCCCTGCCCTGCAATCAACTGCTCGAATATGACCTGCTGATCAACGGCCAAGGCATTGCTGACTGGGCACCGCACCTGCTCTACCCCGGCGCCCGGCGCCCAAACCTGGTACTGCGCGACCGCCTCGACCAGCTGCTGCACGGTTCCTGCCGCAAGCCTCACCACCCGGCCGCCGACGGCCTGCTGTGTGCCGACCGCCTGCTGCAGGCCTGCACAACACCGGCTGATCGCCCCGCCATGCTGCTGATGACCGGCGACCAGGTGTACGCCGACGACGTCGCTGGCCCGATGTTGCGCGCCATCCATGCCCTGATCGCACGCCTGGGCCTGTTCGACGAGCCCTTGGACGGCGCCGTGGTCGCCGACAGCCAGG
Organism: Pseudomonas sp. Marseille-Q3773; assembly: GCF_916618955.1. Lineage (NCBI taxonomy): Bacteria > Pseudomonadati > Pseudomonadota > Gammaproteobacteria > Pseudomonadales > Pseudomonadaceae > Pseudomonas > Pseudomonas sp. Marseille-Q3773. Next base: position 688,277 of record NZ_OU745390.1, on the reverse strand, counting down.
CACTGTACCGGCACCCGGCCTGCTACTACCACCGCGCCGACCTGCTGCCGGCACAGGAGCGCAACGAGACCCTGCGCGAACGCTTCTTCGGCGGCAAGCGCAAGCCGATCTTCTCCTCCAGCAACGCCGACAACCACCTGGTGACCTTCGCCGAGGTCATGGCCATGTACCTGCTGGTATGGTCACCCGTGCCCTGGCAACTGGTGACCTTGGGCATGCCCGACGACCTCACCGCTCCACGCCAGGCCCGTTACCAGCAGGAGCTGCCGCTGATCCAGGCGTTTGCCGCCAATCTCGGCCAGGTAGCACGGGTGATGGCCCACCTGCCCTGCCTGATGATCTTCGACGACCACGACATCACCGACGACTGGAACCTGTCGGCGCAATGGGAGGAAACCGCCTATGGCCACCCCTTCTCGCGGCGGATCATCGGCAACGCCCTGCTCGGCTACCTGTTGTGCCAGGCCTGGGGTAACGACCCGGATGCTTGCCAAGCGCTGATCGGCCAATGCCAGGCGCTGGGCAGCCAGCCCCAGGATGAGCTGATCGGCGAACTGCTGCGCTTCCAAGGCTGGCAGTTCAGCCTGCCCAGCTCCCCGCCCTTGCTGGTGCTGGACACCCGCACCCGCCGCTGGCGCAGCGAGAGCAGCCTGGCCAAACCGTCCGGCCTGCTGGACTGGGAAGCGCTTAGCGAGCTGCAACAGGCACTGCTGGACCACCCGTCGGCAATCATCGTGTCGCCGGCGCCGATCTTCGGCGTGAAGCTGATCGAGACGGTGCAGAAGGTATTCAGCTGGCTGGGCTACCCGCTGCTGGTGGATGCCGAGAACTGGATGGCTCATCGCGGTGCCGCGCAGGTCATTCTCAACATCTTCAGGCATTCGCGCACGCCGGGGCATTACGTGGTGTTGTCCGGGGACGTGCATTACTCGTTCGTTTATGAAGTGCTGATCCGCCACCGCCAGCGCAGCCCGCATTTGTGGCAGGTCACCAGCAGCGGGATCAAGAACGAGTTCCCCCGGCGCCTGCTCGACGTGCTCGACCGGCTCAACCGCTGGCTGTATGCGCCGCGCTCGCCACTCAACTGGTTTACCAAGCGCCGCGAGATGGAGGTGGTGCCGCGTACGCCCAGCCGTAGCAAGGCCGGCGAGCGGTTGTGGAATGGCGCGGGCCTGGGGCAGGTGTTCTTCGATGAACAGGGGCGGCCGGCACGGGTCTACCAGCTGGATGCGGATGGGGGTGAGGCGACCGAGTTTATTGGCAGAACATAGCCAGGCATAGTAACCGTGTTGCCTGTGCCCGCCCTTTCGCGGGCACGCCCGCTCCCACAGGGAATCTCTGTAAGTCAGCAGGCAACGTGTAGCTGTGGGAGCGGGTCTAGCCGCGAAGTGGCTGACGCAGGCTCACGATCAGGTACGCTCCAGCGCACTGACCAGGTCGTGGAAGGCTTCGCGGTTGGAGTCGTTCAGGCCCATGAGGATCTTGTGTGCCTCCAGCACCTTGGAACGCACCACGTCCTCATTCTGGTCCTGCGACGGCAGGTCGGTCAGGCACTCCGGGCACGGAATCGGACGATCGACGATGTTGAACACCTGATCGAAGCCCATCGACTGCAACAGCCGGGAAATGTCCGGGTTGGTGGTGACCACGGTCGGCAGCAGGCCCACTTTCTGCCGCGACAGGATCGACAGCTTGGCCAGCAGGCCCAGGGTGGTGCTGTCGATGCTCTCGGTTTCAGTCAGGTCGATGACAATCGCCGAGAAGTTCAACGCCGTGAAAATCTTCTCGATCGTCGCATCCAGCGCCGAACACAAGGTCAGACGCACTTCACCGACGAATTTCAGTACAAAGGTACCGCTCTGCTCGGCGAACTGGATTCTACCGGTACTCATTGAAGGTTCCTGCTCAACACCAATAGGGCGATATCATCCGGCATCTCCCCAAGCGTAGCCAATCCAAAACGTTGACGTAGCCCATCCAGGCTGCCACCTGCTGCCCTGACGATTTCCGGCAGGGCGGTTTCTTTATCTTTGAGCGTGTCACCCGGCAAAAGGTCCAGAATGCCGTCGGACATCAGGCTGAGGCTGAAGCGCGGCGGCAGTTCCACGACCAGATCCTGGTACACAGCCTCGTCGAACAACCCCACCGGCAGGCCGCGGCCTTCCAGGTAGCGGGTATGCTCAGGGGTATGCAGCACCGGCAGCGGCAGATGGCCGCCTACCGCGTAGGTCAGCAGGCCGGTGTCCTCGTCGATCACCCCACCGACCATGGTCACGTGCTTGCCCAGCTTGCAGTTGATCAGCCCACGGTTGATGTGGCTGAGCACCTGCGACGGCTTGAACTCGCGCATCTTGCCGCTGCGCTTGAATTCGAACAACAGCCGCGTGGTCATGAACTTCAGCAGCACGGTGACGAACGCCGACGACGCGCCATGCCCGGAGACATCGGCCAGGTAGAAGGCGATGCGCCGCTCGTCCACCCGGAAGTAATCGGCAAAGTCACCCGACAGGTACAGCGACGGGATGATCTGGTGCTCGAAAGCGAACTCGCCGGCCACCCAGGGGCTTTCCGGCAGCATGTTCATCTGCACCTGGCGACCGGCGGTCTGGTCCTCCTGCAGCAAGTGCAGGCTGGCCTCCAGTTCACGGTTGGCGGCTTCGAGCTTGTCGCGGTAGCGCTGGTTTTCCAGCACCAGGTGCGAACGGTCGAGGGCCCGGCGCACCGAGTGCTCGAGCACGGCCAGGTCTTCCAGCGGCTTGATCAGGTAGTCGGCCGCGCCCAGGCGCAACGCCTCTACCGCATCGCTCATGACACCAGCCCCGGACACCACGATCACCGGCAACTGCGGCGCGCGCTCGCTGACCTGGCGAATCAGCTCGAGGCCGCCCATCTGCGGCATGCGCAGATCGCAGATCACGAGGTCGGGCTGGTGTTCTTCGAAGACCTGAAGCCCCTGCTGGCCATTACCGGCCTGGAGGACGCTGAAACCACTGTCTTCAAGATAGGCGGCGAGGCTCGCACGGACCACGTCGTCGTCATCGATGATCAGCAGCGTTGCACTGGTTTTCTGCATGTGGGCGAACGGCGCCGATTGGGTTGGTGCAGCGGTGTCGGCAAGGCAGACGGCCAGCTACGGGAATTCTCTATGGTCACGCTCTACTTGAGTTGTAGGACAAGAACACCTGCCAGGCAACTGTCCGGCAACTGTGAGAGCTACCTTGTAAGGCGCAGACGGTACTCCCATCCGGCAGGCGTTTCAAGCATGCAAGGGTCGACCTCGCCGCACTTTACAGCGCAAATCACCGGGAGTTATAAGAAAGTCGTCCAGCGCAACCCGACAGGAAGCATTCAGCATGCCCCACACGCCCTCCAGCCATGCCGAAAAACGCGACTTCATCCGCATGCGCATCGACACCGAGGTCAGCCTGCTGCATGAAGGCCAAGTGATTGCCGCGGTGTGCCTGGACCTGTCCAGCAGCGGCATGCAGGTGCAGGCCGCGCAACGCTTTCAGGTGGGGGACCGTATCGAGGTGCGGATCGAATCCGAGCATCCGGCGCTGAAGGGGCTGCATGCCAGTACCGAAGTCGTGTGGATTGCCGACCAGCCGGATGGCCAGCAGAAGTTCGGGCTGCGGATCCTGGCGATGCATTGATCGACCTGCCTGGCCCACGGGATCGCGCAGGGCCAGGCAGGCGGCAGATCAGAAGTCGTCTTCTACTGCGCCATCCTTGACCTTGAACTCGCGGTTCTGCAGGTAGGCATTGCGAATGAAGATGTACTTGTCACCCTGGATCAGCTTCTCAGCCGACAGCAGGTCGGCGCGGGTGTCGATCAGGTCCAGCGCGAAGATCGAGTTGCGCGTCGGTACATGGTCGATGTAGCGGTAGGGTTCGGTATAGGTGTCCGGGTACTTGGCCACGCCGTCACGCACGGTGCTCGGACCCAGCAACGGGATAACCACGTACGGGCCACTCGGCACGCCCCAGTAGCCGAGGGTCTGGCCAAAGTCCTCATCGTTGCGCTGCAGGCCCATCCGGGTGCCGACATCGAAGAAGCCGCCCAGGCCGAAGGTGGTGTTGACGATCAGTCGTGCCGTGTCCACGCCTGCGGCATGAGGCTTGAGCTGCAGCAGGTCGTTGGCCAGGTTGGTCACGTCACCGAGGTTGCGGAAGACGTTGTGGATGCCGTCTTCGAGGAACTGCGGGGTGACCGCCTGGTAGCCCTTGGCCAACGGCTTGAGGGCGTAGGTATCAAGGGTATCGTTGAAGCGGAAGATTGGGCGGTTGACCGCTTCCCAGGGATCTTCCTCGGTGGCGGCCTGGGTAGCTGCCACGGGCGCCAGCAGCATGCTGGCACAGACACAGGCCTGGGTGACTCGTTCGATCACACTGGCACCGATCCTACGCATAGGTGTTTCTCCATCGGATTTCTCGGCCGCAAGCGCAACGGGGCGCTGCTGTACGGCGGCAGTATAGAGGCTTGCGGGCTGATAAGCAGCTTTACACAGCGTTGCTCAATAATTTGTGAACAAAGGTTGCGCCGTGCGCGCTGTCACAGGGCGGTAACAATCGCCCAATAGCCTGCGGAGTATTTGAGGGACGTTGCCATGGATGCTGCACCCGCCTTCACCGCTGTGCTGTTCGGCTTGCGCGGCTGCCTGGTGCAGACTGCCAATGGCGCGCCGTCGCCCGCCCCAGGTGCACTTGCCACCCTCGCCAGCCTGCGCCAGCGCCAGGTGCCTTGCATCTGGCTGGATGAGCTCGACACCAGCCACAGCCAGCGCCTGGCCCATGTCCTGCCCGACTGGCTGCCGGGGCATACGCTCGATGGCGCGCCCTGGCCGGCGCCGAACGCCTGCTGGCAGGCACTCATGACACTGCGGAGCGAGTGCCTGGATGGCTGCGTGCTGGTGAGCGGCGAGCCGCGCCTGCTGCAGTCTGGCCTCAATGCGGGACTGTGGACGGTGGGGTTGGCCGCCTGCAGCCCGTTCTGCGACCACAGTTCACGGCAATGGCAGGCCATGACCGCGCAGCAGCAGGACCTGGCCCGGGGCAAGGCGACGCTGGAACTGTTCCGCATGGGCGTGCATTCGGTGATCGACCACCTCGAAGCGCTGGACACCTGCCTGCAGGATATCGCCCAGCGTCGGCACAAGGGCGAAAAACCCTGATACAGCAGCGTTGATCCGGATCATGCAAAGCTGCGGCAGGTGGATTACGCTGAACACAAGCCAGAACCTTTGCCGCTTCGCTGAGGTCCATGGCTTGCCAAGCCATTGATGGAGAACTGCCAATGCCTGCCCGCGAATTGCAAGAGCGCCTGAACAGCTTGCGCGAGCAACTGGACCGCAACGTGCCGCTTTCGGACGAAGAGCTGGCTGCGCTACATGAAGAAGCACGCCAGATCGAGGCGCAACTGAAACTGGAAGAAACCACGCCAGACAACAACCTGGTGGACGGCGTGAACCTGGCGATCGAGCGCTTCGAGGCCGACCACCCCGACCTCACCGCCACCCTGCGCAGCATTGCCAACTCGCTGCACAGCATGGGCATCTGAAAACAAACGGGGCCGCAAAAGCGGCCCCGATACCTTACTGACGAACCAGACGCTGGTTCTGCGGGCTGATCGCGCGGGTGCTGCGGTACGGGTTGATATCCAGCCCACCGCGGCGCACATAGCGCGCATACACCGTCAGATACTCCGGCTGCAGCAGGTTCTTCAAATCCAGGTAGATCCGCTCCACGCACTGCTCATGGAAGTCGGCATGCTGGCGGAAGCTGATCAGGTAGGTCAGCAGGCTGGCAGGGTCCAGCGCCCTGCCCTTGTACTCGACCACCACGCTGCCCCAGTCCGGCTGGCCGGTGACCGGGCAGTTGGATTTCAGCAGGTGGCTATGCAGGGTTTCCGCCACCACCTGGTCAGGGCTGCAACGCAGCAGTTCGGGCTGCGGCTGCTGGTAGTTGCTGATGGCAACGTCCAGTGCATCGATGCACTGACCCGGCAGGGCCACCACACCCTGCGCCTCGACTTCGGCCAGGCTGCGCACCTTCACGCCAACCGGCTTGCCGGCAGCGGCGGACAGGTCTTTCTCCAGGCAGGCCTGAAGCTCACCAGACGACGCGAACACGGTCTGGTTCAGCGAATTCAGGTACAGCTTGAACGACTTGGACTCGATGATGTTCGGCGAATCGGCCGGGATGGCGAACTCGCCGATCGCCACTACCGGCTTGCCAGAGGGCAGCAGCCAGCTCAGCTCGAAGCAGTTCCAGTAATCCACGCCCTGCCAGGGCAAGGTCTGGGCAGTGACCCCCAGTTCGGCCCACTTCGCGGTGCGCGGGATCGGGAACAGCAACTGCGGGGAATAGGTGGCGATGTATTCGCTGGACTTGCCCAGCGGGGAATGTTCGGCAGCGGGATGCATGGAAACTGACCTGAAGGTTCGAAATTGCGCCTAGTCTACCGGTTTTGCGCGCCGCCTTGCAGCGCAAGTCAGCGGGATTACATCTTCGTCAGTTTGGGGCAAGCGGGTGCATCGTCACGTATCATCTCAGCATCACCCGGTCCCAGTAGGAGCGGATTCACCCGCGAACACCGGCAAAGCCGGTGCCATGCACCGTGTCGAATTCTTCGCGGGCAAACCCGCTCCCACAGGGCTTTGCGCTGCTTGCTGGAGTCAGTTCACCCAATGAAACTGCTGATTGTCGAAGACCAGGCCCGCACCGGCCAGTACCTGAGCCAGGGCCTGAACGAAGCCGGCTTCGCCACCGAACTGGCCACTGATGGCGAGACCGGCCAGTTCCTGGCCCTGACCGGCGACCACGACCTGCTGATCCTCGACGTGATGCTGCCCGGGCGGGATGGCTGGCAGATACTTCAGGCCGTGCGCCAGGCCGGCCTGGATACACCGGTGCTGTTCCTCACCGCTCGCGACGCCGTCGAAGACCGGGTACACGGGCTGGAGCTGGGCGCCGATGATTACCTGGTCAAGCCGTTCGCCTTCTCCGAACTGCTGGCACGGGTGCGCAGCCTGTTGCGCCGGGGCAGCAGCCCCAGCCAGGACACCACCCTGAGCCTGGCCGACCTGCGCCTGGACCTGATCCGTCGCCGCGCCGAGCGCGCCGGCCAGCGCATCGACCTGACCGCCAAGGAGTTCGCCCTGCTCGAATTGCTGCTGCGCCGCCAGGGCGAGGTGCTGCCCAAATCGCTGATCGCCTCGCAGGTGTGGGACATGAATTTCGACAGCGACACCAATGTGATCGAGGTAGCCATCCGCCGCCTGCGCCTGAAGATCGACGACCCGCACCCGAACAAGCTGATTCACACCGTGCGCGGCATGGGCTACGTCCTCGAAGAGCGCGAGGCATGATGCGCCGGGTGTCCCTCGGCAGCCGCCTGGCCCTGCTGTTCGCCGCCTGCACGGCCGCCGTCTCGCTCGGCGCTGGCCTGATCTTCAGCCGGGCCAGCGCGCAGCACTTCGTCGAACTGGACCAGCAACTGCTGGACTCGCGCCTGTCGCTGTTCCGCACCCAGCTGGCCGGCATCACCACCCCGGCCGAGCTGCAGGCGCGCCTGCCCGCCCTGCGCGATGAACTGGGCCACCAGGCCGACCTGGCCCTGCGCATCAGTGGCAGCGACCGAGTCACCTGGTTCGAAAGCCGCAGCAGCCTGCCCCAGGCACCGCTGCCCGACGGGCTGGCGACCCTGCATGAACAAGGCACGGACTACCGCAGCCTGGCCGTGCACCTGGTACCAGGCGCTGCGCAATCGCCACAGCTGACCCTGTACCTCGACATCACCCACCACCAGCACTTCCTGCAGGGCATGCAGCGCCTGATCTGGCTGACGGTCGGTCTGTCGGCACTGGCTACGGCACTGCTCGGTGCCTGGGCCGCACGCCGCGGGCTGCGCCCGTTGCGGCAGATGGGCCAGGTGGCCGCCGGCGTGTCGGCGCGGTCGCTGACCACCCGCCTGCCGGTGGCGCAGATGCCCGAGGAACTGGCCGAGCTGGCCACGGCCATGAACGCCATGCTGCAGCGCCTGGACAATGCCTTCCAGCGCCTGTCAGCGTTTTCTGCCGACATTGCCCACGAGCTGCGCACGCCGCTGTCCAACCTGCTGACCCATACCCAAGTCACCCTCACCCGCCCGCGCAGCCTCGAGGAATATCGTGAAGCGCTGCATGGCAACCTGGAGGAACTGCAACGGATGGCGCAGATGGTCAACGACATGCTGTTCCTGGCCAAGGCCGACCATGGCCTGCTGATGCCGGGGCAAACGCCGCTGGTGCTGCATGAGGAAGTGGATGCGCTGCTGGAGTACTACGCCCCGCTGGCCGAGGACAGCAACGTGCAGATGTCGCGCGCGGGTGAGGCCCGGCTGCAGGGCGACCGGCACATGCTGCGCCGGGCGCTGTCCAACCTGCTCGACAATGCCCTGCGCTTTACCCCGGCGGGTGGGCAGATACGGGTGACGCTGGCGCCTGGGCCGACGCTTTGCGTGGCCAATACCGGTGGGGCCATCGACCCGGCAGCATTACCGCGCCTGTTCGATCGCTTCTACCGGGTGGACCCGGCGCGGCGCGAAGGCAGTAGCGAGCATGCGGGGTTGGGGCTGGCGATTACCCGGTCGATCGTGCAGGCCCATGGCGGATACATCAGAGCGGAGTGTGCGGACGGATGGACGCGATTCGTGATCGATTTCACTGAAAACCGGTGACATCAGGCTGGCACGCCACCCTGTGGGAGCGGGTTTACCCGCGAACACCGGCGCAGCCGGTGCCATGCACCGTGCTGGATTCTTCGCGGGTAAACCCGCTCCCACAGAGCCGCTCGATAAGCTGAAGTAGACATTAAACCGCCAGGCCAATCGCCGGCTGCACCTGCGATGCCCGATAAGCCGGGTAGATGGTTGCCAGGAAGCTCATCACCAGCCCGGCCGTGCAGATGATCGCCACATCGCCCCACTGCAACTGCGACGGCAGGCTGCTGATGAAGTACACATCCGAAGTAAAGATGTGCTGCCCGCTCACCCGCTCCAGCCAGCCGACGATCTGGCTGACATTGAACGCCGCAATCACCCCCAGCACACCGCCAATCAGCGTGCCGACAATGCCGATCAGGCTGCCCTGGACCATGAACGTACCCATGATCTGTGCCGGCGTGGCACCGAGGGTGCGGAGGATGGCGATGTCCGGGCCCTTGTCGTTCACCACCATCACCAGGGTGGCGATGATGTTGAATGCCGCCACCGCGATGATCATCAGCAACAGCAGGCCGATCATGGTCTTTTCCATCTTCATGGCGCTGAACAGGCTGCCCTGGGTATGCGACCAGTCATCGGCACGGTAGGCGTCGCCCAGCCTGGCGGCGATGGCCTTGGACACCTGCGGCGCGGCATACAGGTCGTGCAGCTTCAGGCGCACGCCCTGCACCTGGCCCGGCGCCCAGCGCTGCATGGCGCCAGCATCGGCCACATGGATGTAGGCCTGCGAGCCATCCAGCTCGGCCCCCACCTTGAAGATGCCGACCACGGTCAGGCGCTGCATGCGCGGAGTGATACCGCCGGGTTCCTTGCTGATTTCCGGCACGATCAGGGTCAGCTTGTCACCGGTGTTGAGGCGGAAGCGGCGTGCGGTCAGCTCGCCGATGACCACACCGAACTCGCCCGGCTGCAGGTCCTGCAGGCGGCCCTGGACGATATGCTGGCCGACGATCGAGACCTTGCCCTCCTCGGCCGGGTCGATACCGCCGACCTGGATCGGCTGCATGGCGCCCTTGTACGACAGCATGCCTTCCATTTCGGTAATCGGCGCTGCCGCCATCACTGCCGGGTCCTGCAGGGCCGCGTCGGCCACCCTGTGCCAGTCGTCCAGCGGCTGCACACCAAGGATGGCGGCATGCGGCACCAGGCCGAGAATGCGCGAGCTCATTTCACGCTGGAAACCGTTCATCACCGACAGCACCACGATCATCGCCAGCACGCCCAGCGACAGGCCGATCATCGAGGTCATCGAGATGAACGAGATGAAGTGGTTGCGGCGCTTGGCTCGGGTGTAGCGCGCGCCGATGAAGATGGGCAAGGGTCTGAACATGTACGGGAACACCCAATGAAAACAGGAAAACGGGGCGGCGCAGCCACCCCGTGCAGTCGATCAGATCGCCACCAGGTGGCCGTCGTCGAGCTTCAGCACGCGGTCCATCTGGCGTGCCAGGTTGAGGTCGTGGGTCACCACCAGGAACGCGGTGCGCGAGGCACTGGACAGCTCCTGCATCAGTTCCTGGATGCCCTGCGCGGTGTGGTGGTCGAGGTTGCCGGTCGGCTCGTCGAGCATCACCAGGCCGGGGCGGTTGACCAGCGCCCGGGCAATCGCCACCCGCTGGCGCTCGCCGCCGGACAGCTCGGCCGGCTTGTGGTTGAAGCGGTGGGCCAGGCCGACCCGCTTGAGCAGCGCCTCGGCACGCTGGCGGGCCTCGGGAATGGGGGTACGGCCGATCAGCAACGGCATGCACACGTTTTCGATGGCGGTGAATTCCGGCAGCAGGTGGTGGAACTGGTAGACAAAGCCCAATTCCCGGTTGCGCAGCAGGCCACGCGCCCGCTCGCCCAACGCCGACAGCTCCTCGCCGGCCAGCCAGACGCTGCCTTGGGTCGGCCGGTCGAGGCCGCCCAGCAGGTTGAGCAAGGTACTCTTGCCGGAGCCTGAGCTGCCGACGATAGCCACGCGCTCACCGGCGTGCAGCTCGAGGTTCAGACCGGACAGTACCTGCACCGACTCCGGGCCTTCGTCGTAGGACTTGCCCAGGTTGCGGCAACTCAGAACGGCTTTATCACTCATGCGCGACTCACTCATAACGTAGCGCCTCTGCAGGCTGGGTGCGCGCCGCACGCCAGGCCGGGTACAGGGTGGCGAAGAAACTCAGGACCAGCGCCGCGGCACAGACCATGTACACGTCCTGGGCCTGGATCTGCGATGGCAGGTAATCGATGAAGTACACGTCGGCATTGAGGAACTTGTGCCCGATCAGTTTCTCGATGCCGGCGATCACCGCACTGACATTCAGCGCAGCGACGATCCCGACCACGGCGCCGATCAGGGTACCGATCACCCCGATCACCGTGCCCTGGACCATGAAGATAAGCATGATCTGCCCGGGCGTGGCGCCCAGGGTGCGCAAGATGGCAATGTCGCCGCGCTTGTCGTTGACCACCATCACCAGGGTGGAAATGATGTTGAACGCCGCCACCGCCACGATCAGCAGCAACAGCAGGCCGATCATGGCCTTTTCCATGCGGATCGCCTGGTACAGGTTGCCATGGGTGCGGGTCCAGTCACGGCTGTAGAACTCCTGCTCACCCAGGCGCTGGGCGATGTCCCAGGCCACTCGCGGGGCCTGGAACAGGTCGTCGAACTTCAGGCGCAGGCCCTGCACCTGGTCGGGTTTCCAGCGGTGCAGGCGGGACAGGTCGCTGATGTTGGTCAGGCCCAGGTAGCCGTCGATTTCGCCCGCCCCGACGTGAAAGGTACCGACCACGGTAAAGCGCTTCATGCGCGGGAACATGCCAGCCGGGGTCACGCTGACCTCGGGGGCGACGAAGGTGAGCTTGTCGCCAATCGACACGCCTAGCTTGGCCGCGGCCTTGTCGCCGATCATGATGCCCCACTCGCCCGGCGCCAGCTGATCGAGGCGGCCCTGCAGGACGAACTTGTCGATGATCGACACCTCGCGCTCGCGGGCCGGGTCGATGCCGTTGAGCAGCACCTTCTGCACCTTGCCGTCATGGGTCAGCAGGCCCTGCATCTGGGTGAACGGCGCAACCGCCAGCACCTGCGGATTCTGCTTTACTTGTTGGGCAAGAGCCGGCCAGTCGGCTATGGGCTGGCCGCTTTCCAGCGTGGCATGCGGGATCATGCCCAGCACGCGGGTGCGCATCTCGTGGTCGAAACCGTTCATCACCGAGAGCACCACGATCATCACCACCACGCCCAGGGCGAGGCCGATCATCGAGGTCAGGGAAATGAACGATACGAAGTGATTGCGACGTTTGGCACGGGTATAACGCGTGCCGATAAATGCGAAAAGAGGTCTGAACATGTCGGGGCTTGTTCGGATGAAAGGGAACGTCCTTGTGGCGAGGCGCCTACGGCGGCTTTACACTCGGACCACCGCCGCCACCTTGGGTTCGCCATGACGACATTAGACGAAGAAGATCGCCGCGAATACTACCGCATCGAAGATCAGATCGCACTTCAAATCAGCCCCCTCAGCGCGGCCGAAGCCCTTGACGCAGATGTGTTGCAAGATGATTCGCCGCTGTTCAACCTGCTCAGCGAGCTGCACCTGTCCGACTTCGAGTCACAGCACCTGCTACGCCAGCTGAGCGAAAAGGACCGCACCCTCGCCGCCTTCCTTCGCGCGCAGAACAAACGTCTCGACCTGCTCAGCGCGGTGGTTGCCCAGACCCTGCTCGGCGAAGTGGGCCAACTCCAGCCGGTGGTCATTTCCGAGGGCGGCATCGAGTTCACCCAAGCCACGCGGCTGGCCCCCGGTACCCGGGTAAAGGTGAAGATGGTGCTGATGCCACGCGCCCATGGCTTGCTGCTGCGCGGCAAGGTCACCCATTGCGACCCGCGCCCGCAGGGCGGCTTCGAGGTCGGCAGCGAATTCACCGACATGACCGACGCCCAGCGTCAACTGCTGGCCCGCTACATCCTGCAGCGCCAGCAACAGCAACGGCGCCAGCAGCTGGAACAGAACGACCCCGCCTCCTGAGCCAACTTTTCCCTGATTTGAAGGAACGAACGTGACCCTGATCTACGGCCATCGCGGCGCCAAGGGCGAAGCGCCCGAGAATACCCTGAAGAGCTTCCAGCAATGCCTGGCTCACGGCGTAACCCGCTGCGAGCTGGACCTGCACCTGTCGGCCGACAACGAGCTGATGGTGATCCACGACCCCACCCTCAAGCGCACCACCGGCAAGCGCGGCAAGGTGGTCGAGCACTCGGCCGCCGACCTGGTCAGGATCGACGCGCGCAAAGGCGGCCCCGGCCATGTCCAGCCCTGCCCGATCCCGCGGCTGGAAGAACTGTTCCAGAAATGCCCGTTCGAGCATTGGCAACTGGAAGTGAAAAGCGCCTCACGCACCCGCGCCGCCACCACCGTGCTGGCGATCCGGGAACTGGCCCAGCAGTACGGCCTGCTGGACAAGGTGACCATCACCTCGAGTTCGCGCGAAGTGCTGGGCGCCGCACAGGAACTGGTGCCGGATGTAAAACGCGGTCTGGTGGCCGAATACGCTTGGCTCGACCCGCTGAAGGTGGCACAGAACTACGGCTGCGACCTGCTGGCATTGAACTGGACACTGTGCACGCCGGAGCGCCTGTTGAAAGCGCAGAGCCAGGGTTTGCACGTGTCGGTGTGGACGGTCAACGAACCGGCACTGATGCGCCGGCTCGCTGACTTTGGCGTGGACAGCCTGATTACAGACTTTCCCGGTTTGGCCAAGACCACCCTCGGGCAGGGTTGAAATCGGTCTCTCCGACCGGCTCAGGCCACCGGTCGGAGCCGCTCAAAAAAGCCGGTTCAGGCCGTCGTAGGCAGCTACCCGATAGGCTTCGGCCATGGTCGGGTAGTTGAACGTGGTGTTGACGAAGTACTTCAGGTTGTTCAGCTCGCCCGGCTGGTTCATCACTGCCTGGCCGATATGGACGATTTCCGAAGCCTGGTAGCCGAAGCAGTGCACGCCCAGTACTTCCAGTGTTTCGCGATGGAACAGGATCTTCAGCATCCCTTGCGGCTCGCCGGCAATCTGCGCACGGGCCATGCTCTTGAAGAAGGCCTTGCCCACTTCGTACGGCACCTTGGCCTGGGTCAGCTCTTGCTCGTTCTTGCCGATCGAGCTGATCTCGGGAATGGTGTAGATGCCGGTCGGCACGTCGTTGACGAAGCGCCAGCTGCCATTGTCGACGATGCTGCCCGCTGCCGAGCGACCCTGGTCGTGGGCGGCACTGGCCAGGCTTGGCCAGCCGATCACATCACCGGCACCGTAGATGTTCGGCACGCTGGTGCGGTAGCTCTCGTCGACCTCGATCTGGCCGCGGCTGTTGACCTTGATGCCGATGTTTTCCAGGCCCAGCTTGTCGGTGTTGCCGGTGCGGCCGTTGCACCACAGCAAGGCGTCGGCCTTGATCTTCTTGCCCGACTTCAGGTGCAGGATCACCCCGTTGTCCAGGCCTTCGACACGCTCGTAGTCTTCGTTGTGGCGCACGGTGATGTTGTTGTTGCTGAAGTGGTAGCTCAGCGCCTGGGAAATTTCCGAATCGAGGAAGCTCAGCAGCTGACCACGGTTGTCCACCAGTTCCACCAGCACGCCGAGGCCGCTGAAGATCGAGGCGTACTCGCAACCGATCACGCCAGCGCCGTACACGATCAGCTTGCGCGGGGTGTGGCTGAGGCTGAGGATGGTGTCGCTGTCGTAGACGCGCGGGTGGTTGAAGTCGATGTCGGCCGGGCGATAGGGGCGCGAGCCAGTGGCGATGATGATGTGCTTGGCGTTGAGTTTTTCCACCACACCGTTCGGGCAGACCACTTCGATGGTCTGCTCGTCGGCGAAGCTGCCGGTGCCGACGAACACATCCACGCGGTTACGGGCGTAATAGCCGGTGCGCGAAGCCACCTGCTTGGCGATGACCTTCTCGGCGCTCTTCAGCACGTCGGGGAACGAGAACCAGCGCGGCTCGCCGATGGCACGAAACATCGGGTTGGTGTTGAACTGCATGATCTGCCGCACCGAGTGACGCAGTGCCTTGGACGGGATGGTGCCCAGGTGGGTGCAGTTGCCCCCGACCTGGCGACGGCTGTCGACCATCGCCACCTTGCGCCCTGCTTTGGCGGCGTTCATTGCCGCGCCTTCCCCGGCCGGGCCGGAACCCAGCACCACTACGTCGTAGTTGTAGACAGCCATGCGTACTCCTTCAGAACTGGCCCGCAAGCCACGGTCGCTCGCGGGGCGCGATCATGCCGCCGGGGCGTCATGAGAAAATTCGGGTGCAGTCTAATCAAGCGTGAACGCCGCGCACATTAACCCTTGGTCGCGTCGTAGGCCAGTTTTGCCCGCACTACATGTGGTTCACCCACTCCCTGGCGGCGATCATCCCTGCTTGTGCTTTCACTCGCCTTTCACTGCCCGTTCGAACGCGGGCGTAGCTCGGGAGACGAAGCCACCCTCGGCCCGAGTCACCAGAACAGCCGGCAGGCCATGCGTCATGGCAAAAACCCAGCCGCGCTGCGGGCCGAGGATCAACAGCAGCGTCGAGTAGCCGTCTGCCCGCAGAGCCGAGGAATCGAGCACGGTGACCGCGGCCAGGTCATGTTGCACCGGGCGCCCGAGGCGGGCATCGAAGGTGTGCGAATAGCGCCGGCCATTGTCCTCGAAATAATGCCGATAGTCACCCGAGGTTGATACCGAAAGGCCATTGAGCGGAATGACCTGGCGGGCGATCTGGCGGTCTTCGCGGGGCAGCTCCAGGGCGATGCGCCAGGGACTGCCGTCAGGCTTGCGGCCGACAGCCTTGAGCTCACCGGTCACTTCGGCGACGAAACTGGCGACGCCCATGGCCTGCAGGCGCGTGGCGATCAGGTCGACGGCATGGCCGGCGGCAATGCTGTTGAAGTCGAGCTGCACCGGGGCGTCCTTGCACAGGGCCTGGCCCTGGATGTGCAGATGCCGATAGCCGACCCGCTGGCGCGCCTGGGCCAGGGCCTGCGGGTCGGGCACCTGCATATGGCGCGCCTGCGGGCCGAAGCCCCACAGGTCGAGCAGCGGCTCGACGGTGAGGTCGAAGGCGCCGTCACTCTGCTCGGCCAGGTGCTGACCAAGGCTGACCAGTTCGAGCATGTCGGGCGGCAGGACCTGGCACTGGTTGGCGGGCAACTGGTTGAAACGGCTGACGGTGGAGTCGCCGCGGTAGGTCGAGTAGTGCTGGTCGATGTCGTGCAGAATGGTTTCGACTGCCGCCCGCACCTGGACCGGCGCCGGGCCGCCGGGTTCGCGCACGTACTGGATGCTGTAGCTGCTGCCCATGGTCGGGCCGCCCAGGCGCTCCAGGGTGGGGCCCTGGTCGCAGGCGGTGAGCAGCATGAGGATGAACAGCAAGGCTGTGCGCAAGGTTCGGGCTCTCGGTTGCCTGTACTGGCCTCTTCGCGGGTAAACCCGCTCCCACAGGTATACCACTGCCCTCACGGACGACGCGGCCCTGTGGGAGCGGGTTTACCCGCGAAGAGGCCGGCACAGACAACACAAAATCTGGATAAAAAAACGGGAACCCGAAGGTTCCCGTTTTTTCATTGCCTTACAAGCGAATCAGCGCGGAAACGCTGGCGGGTTCACACCGGCCATCTCTTCCATCACGCGAACCACCTGGCAGCTGTAACCGAATTCGTTGTCGTACCAGACGTACAGGACAACGCGGTTGTCGTTGGCGATGGTCGCTTCAGCATCAACCACACCGGCGTGGCGCGAGCCGACGAAGTCGGTCGAAACCACTTCCTGCGAGCTGACGTAGTCGATCTGCTTGTGCAGTTCCGAGTGCATGGCGGTCTGGCGCAGGTACTCGTTGATCTCGTCGCGCGAGGTAGGCTTTTCCAGGTTCAGGTTCAGGATGGCCATCGAAACGTTCGGCGTCGGTACGCGAATGGCGTTGCCGGTCAGCTTGCCCTTGAGCACTGGCAGTGCCTTGGCGGCAGCAGTGGCGGCGCCGGTTTCGGTGATGACCATGTTCAGCGGCGCGGCACGGCCACGGCGGCTGCCCTTGTGGAAGTTGTCGATCAGGTTCTGGTCGTTGGTGAACGAGTGAACGGTTTCGACGTGGCCGTTGACGATGCCGTACTGGTCGTTGATGGCCTTGAGCACCGGCACGATGGCGTTGGTGGTGCAGGAAGCGGCCGAAATGATCTTGTCATCGGCAGCGATGTCACCGTGGTTGATGCCGTGCACGATGTTCTTCAGCGCGCCCTTGCCAGGTGCAGTGAGGATCACGCGGGCAGCGCCCGGGCAGGCCAGGTGCTGGCCCAGGCCGTCGGCATCACGCCATACGCCGGTGTTGTCGACGACCAGCGCGTTCTCGATGCCGTACTGGGTGTAGTCGACTTCGCTCGGGCTCTTGGCGTAGATGACCTGGATCAGGTTGCCGTTGGCGGTGATGGTGTTGTTGGCTTCGTCGATGGTGATGGTGCCATCGAACGGGCCGTGTACCGAGTCACGGCGCAGCAGGCTGGCACGCTTGACCAGGTCGTTCTCGGCGCCCTTGCGCACGACGATGGCACGCAGGCGCAGGCCGTCGCCGCCACCGGTCTTCTCGATCAGGATGCGCGCCAGCAGGCGGCCGATGCGGCCGAAACCGTACAGCACGACGTCGGTGCCCTTGCGCGCCGAAGCGTTCTGCTGACCTACCACCTCGGCCAGTTCTTCACGGACGAACTGCTCGGCAGTACGGCCATTGCCTTCCTGCTTGAACTTGTTGGCCAGCTTGCCCAGGTCGACCGAGGCGGCGCCCAGCTTCAGCTCGCTCATGGCCTTCAGCAGGGGGAATGTCTCGTGTACGGACAGTTCGGTCTCGTCGGCTTGACGATGACGCGCAAAGCGGTGCGCCTTGAGGATCGAGATAACCGAACGGTTGATCAGGCTACGGCCATAAATCGAGCTCACCACATTGTTGTTGCGGTAGAGCTGACCGATAAGCGGGATCATCGCTTCAGCCAGGGCTTCACGATCGATCCACTCACCAAGACACTGGTCGGGCTTCTGAGTCACGGGAACCTTCCACATGTAGGGACAGAAAAAAGGGGCTACATTATGACGCCCCAACGCGTAACCGGCAATGAGCGCCTGTCGCGGTCACGCAAGCCAGCGTTCACGCCCTTTCGAGCCTGACAGCCGGCACCGTCACCGGTACAATCGATCTCTTTGCCGCAACGCTTGGAGTGCAATCTCCCGTGTCAGTTCTGCGCCTACCGCAAATGTCGGCCACGGCCGGCAAACAAACCTGGGGTAACCTACCCGGTGCCGCCCTCAGCCTGGCCATCGCCGAGGCCGCCAGCAGCGCGGGCCGCTTCACCCTGCTGCTGACTGCCGACAGCCAGGCAGCCGATCGTCTGGAACAGGAACTCCGCTTCTTTGCCCCGGACCTGCCGGTGCTGCCGTTCCCCGACTGGGAAACCCTGCCCTACGACCTGTTCTCGCCGCACCAGGACATCATCTCCCAGCGCATCGCCAGCCTGTACCGCCTGCCGGAGCTGAGCCACGGCATCCTCGTGGTGCCCATCACCACTGCCCTGCACCGCCTGGCACCGACCCGCTTCCTGCTGGGCAGCAGCCTGGTGCTGGACGTCGGCCAGACCATCGACGTCGAACAGATGCGCACGCGCCTGGAAGCCAGCGGCTATCGCTGTGTCGATACGGTCTACGAGCATGGCGAGTTCGCCGTGCGCGGGGCGCTGATCGACCTGTTCCCGATGGGCAGCAAGCTGCCCTACCGCATCGACCTGTTCGATGACGAGATCGAAACCCTGCGCACCTTCGACCCGGAGACCCAGCGCTCGATCGACAAGGTCGATTCGGTGCGCCTGCTGCCGGCCCGAGAGTTCCCGATGCAGAAAGAGGAAGTGACGCGCTTCAAGGCGCGCTTCCGCGAACGCTTCGACGTCGACTTCCGCCGCAGCGCGATCTTCCAGGACCTGGCCAGCGGTATCATTCCCGCCGGTATCGAGTACTACCTGCCGCTGTTCTTCGAGGAAACCTCGACCCTGTTCGATTACCTGCCGGCCGACACCCAGGTGTTCTCGCTGCCTGGCGTGGAGCAGGCTGCCGAACACTTCTGGAACGACGTGCGCGGGCGCTATGAAGACCGCCGTGGCGACCTGAGCCGGCCCCTGCTACCGCCTGCCGAGCTGTTCCTGCCGGTGGAAGACTGCTTTGCCCGGCTCAAGCAATGGCCACGGGTGGTGGTCAGCACCGAAGACCTCGACTCCGGGGTGGGCCGCGAGCGTTTCCCGGCACGTGCACTGCCCAACCTGGCGATCGAGGCCAAGGCCAACCAGCCGCTGGCCGAACTGGCCAGTTTCCTCGACCAGTTCCCCGGCCGCGTGCTGTTCACTGCCGAATCGGCAGGCCGCCGCGAGGTACTGCTGGAACTGCTCGAACGGCTGAAGCTGCGACCGCAGAGCGTCGACGGCTGGGCCGACTTCATCACCGGTGCCGAGCGCCTGGCAATCACCATCGCCCCGCTGGATGACGGCCTGCTGCTGGACGACCCGGCGATCGCCCTGGTCGCCGAAAGCCCGCTGTTCGGCCAGCGCGTGATGCAGCGCCGCCGCCGTGACAAGCGCGGCGAAACCGCCAACGACGCGGTGATCAAGAACCTCACCGAACTGCGCGAAGGCGCACCGGTGGTGCACATCGACCACGGCGTCGGCCGCTACCTGGGCCTGGCCACGCTGGAAATCGAAGGCCAGGCCGCCGAATTCCTCACCCTCGAATATGCCGAAGGCGCCAAGCTGTACGTGCCCGTGGCCAACCTGCACCTGATTGCCCGCTACACCGGCAGCGATGATGCACTGGCGCCGCTGCACCGGCTGGGCTCGGAGGCCTGGCAGAAGGCCAAGCGCAAGGCCGCCGAACAGGTACGCGATGTCGCCGCCGAGCTGCTCGACATCTATGCCCGCCGCGCCGCGCGCAAGGGTTATGCGTTTGCCGACCCGGCCGCCGACTATGCCACCTTCAGCGCCGGCTTCCCGTTCGAGGAAACCCCGGACCAGCAGGCCGCGATAGAAGCCGTGCGCGCCGACATGCTGGCGCCCAAGCCGATGGACCGGCTGGTATGCGGCGACGTCGGCTTCGGCAAGACCGAAGTGGCCATGCGCGCGGCATTCATTGCCGTACACAGTGGCCGCCAGGTGGCCGTGCTGGTGCCAACCACGCTGCTCGCCCAGCAGCACTACAACAGCTTCCGCGACCGCTTCGCCGACTGGCCGGTGACCGTGGAGGTGATGAGCCGCTTCAAGTCGGCGAAAGAGGTGGCTGCCGCCGCCGCGGACCTCGCCGAAGGCAAGATCGACATCCTCATCGGTACTCACAAGCTGCTGCAGGACGACGTGCGCTTCAAGGACCTGGGCCTGGCCATCATCGACGAAGAGCACCGCTTCGGCGTGCGCCAGAAAGAACAGCTCAAGGCCCTGCGCAGCGAGGTGGACATCCTCACCCTCACCGCCACGCCGATTCCGCGTACGCTGAACATGGCCGTGGCGGGCATGCGCGACCTGTCCATCATCGCCACGCCACCGGCGCGCCGCCTGTCGGTGCGCACCTTCGTCATGGAGCAGAACAAGAGCACGGTGAAGGAGGCGCTGCTGCGTGAACTGTTGCGCGGCGGCCAGGTGTACTACCTGCACAACGATGTGAAAACCATCGAGAAATGCGCCGCCGACCTTGCCGAACTGGTCCCCGAGGCGCGCATTGGCATTGGCCATGGGCAGATGCGCGAGCGCGAGCTGGAACAGGTGATGAGCGACTTCTACCACAAGCGCTTCAACGTGCTGGTGGCCTCGACCATCATCGAAACCGGCATCGACGTGCCCAGCGCCAACACCATCGTCATCGAGCGTGCCGACAAGTTCGGCCTGGCCCAGCTGCACCAGCTGCGCGGCCGGGTTGGCCGTAGCCACCACCAGGCCTACGCCTACCTGCTGACCCCCACCCGGCAGAAGGTCAGCGCCGACGCCGAGAAACGCCTGGAGGCGATTGCCAACACCCAGGACCTCGGTGCCGGCTTCGTGCTGGCCACCAACGACCTGGAGATCCGCGGTGCCGGCGAGCTGCTGGGCGAAGGCCAGAGTGGGCAGATCCAGGCGGTGGGCTTCACCCTGTACATGGAAATGCTCGAGCGCGCGGTCAAGGCGATCCGCAAGGGTACCCAGCCCAACCTGGAGCAGCCGCTGGGCGGTGGCCCGGAAATCAACCTGCGCCTGCCGGCCCTGATCCCCGAGGACTACCTGCCCGACGTGCACGCGCGGCTGATCCTGTACAAGCGCATCGCCTCGGCCGCCGACGAAGAAGGCCTCAAGGACCTGCAGGTGGAAATGATCGACCGCTTCGGCCTGCTGCCCGAGCCGACCAAGAACCTCATGCGCCTGACCTCGCTCAAGCTGCAGGCGGAAAAGCTCGGCATCAAGAAAGTCGACGCCGGCCCCAATGGCGGCAAGATCGAGTTCGAGGCCGAGACGCCGGTCGACCCGCTGACCCTGATCAAGCTGATCCAGGGCCAGCCCAAACGCTACAAGTTCGAAGGCGCCACCCAGTTCCGCTTCCTGGTACCGATGGAACGCCCCGACGAACGCTTCAATACCCTGGAGGCGCTGTTCGAGCGCCTGACCCCACAGCCTGCTTAAGGAAGACCCATGCGTGCCATCCGTTGCCTGACCCTGCTGCTGGCGCTGTTCGCCCCGGCTGCCTTCGCCGAAGGCCTGTATCAGGTAGAAATGATCCTGGTGCGGCAGAACAGCGTGCCCGCCTTTACCAGCCCGTTCGCCCCGGAAAACTGGAGCGCCGGCGCCCCGCGCCTGGAAAAGGACGCCGAGCGCCGCCTGGCGCTGGAAGACGAAGCCACCCGCCTGCAAGCCACTGCCGACTACACCGTGCTGATGCACAAGGCCTGGCAGCAGCGGGTCGGCAGCGAACCCAGCCGTATCGCCCTGGGCGAAGGCGCCGAGCAGTTCGGCCACTTCCCCATCGAAGGCAACCTGAGCATTGCCGAGGGCCGCTTCATCGCGGTCGAGGCCAATTTCTGGGTCAACCAGCTGGACGGCAACGGCAGCGTGCTGCAAAGCGAGCAGTTCAAACAGAGCAACAGCAACGTCAAGGGCGGGCAACTGACCTTCCTTGACGGCGGGCACCTGGCGCTGCTGCTGAAGGTGACTCCACCGGGTACGCCGAAGATGCCGGTGATGGACCCGGAGATGATGGAGCAGTGATGCAATGAGCCGTGACGCTCTCCAGTTGCTGCGCGAGTACCCGAACTGGACCCAGTCGTTCACCGGCCCGGTCCTGCAGCGCGGCGAGCGTTATGCCCGGGAAGAGCGGGTAAAGATCGACTACTGCAGCGGCGCGCTCATCGAAGCCAGCTGTCGTGGCAGCGAGGGCAGCACTTATCGGCAGAAGATCACCCTCACCGCCTTGGCTGGCCGCTGCCATGTACGCGGCCAGTGCAGTTGCCCCGTCGGGCACAACTGCAAGCATTGCGCCGCCGCGCTGTTGGTCCTGGGCGAACAACAGGCTACGGCGAGAAGTGACGGTGACGCACTGCCGGCCAACCTGCAGCGCTGGCTGAAAGGTCTCGAACAGCCTGCGCAGGAGCCTGCCGAAACCCAGGACAAACGCGGGCGCATGGTTTGCTACCAACTCATGCTGACCGACGAGCCCGGCTGCGCGCTGCGGGTGCGCAAAGGCACACGCGAAGACCAGGGGCTGCGCTATAGCCGTGTGCAGTCACTCTACGATTTCCTTTACGAACCCCCGCGCTTCGTCAAGGAAGACGATATCCGCATCTTGCGCCTGCTTTCAGCACTCAATCAGGCCGGCAGCCAGGACCGCGGCTACCAGCTCAAAGGCCGGGAAGGCGGAGAGCTGTTCCAGCGCGCCCTGGATACCGGCCGCATGCTCTTTGACGAAAACAAGCCCCTGCTGCGCGAGGGCCCTGCACTTGCGGCCGAGTTCCGCTGGGTACGGCTGGACAATGGCCACTATCGAGGCATCTGGTACCACGGCGAAACGCCACTGAACTGCGTGATTGCGCTGCTGCCACTTTACTATTTCAACTTCACCGGCAGTGTGGTGGGCAAGCTCGAGCACAGCCTCGATCCGCATATTGCCCTGCAACTGACCATCGCTCCTGACGTTCCGGAACATCTTGTCGTGCCCCTCAGCCACAAGCTCAACGCCTTGAACCACCAACTGCCTACGCCGACCACGCTGGACGAACAACTCATTGACGACCTGCAGCCCAGGCCGCACCTCACCCTGGGCAGCCTCGAATTCAGCGCCTACATGCCCAAGACCGGCCGCATGCAACGGCAGATGCAACACCGTGCCGCGCTGGCCTTCGACTACGACGGCCTGCGTGCCAGCGGCAGCGATGACAAGCCGCTGACCCGCCTGGTCGGCGACACCTGCCAGCGCATCCGCCGCCAACCCCAGGCCGAGCAGGCACTGCGCAAGGTGCTGCGCGACCTCGGTTTCAAGGCCGCCACCCGGCAGAGCAAGGCACTGCCTGACAGCGCCGGCGAAATGCTCCAACTGCCCGATGACGAAGCCTGGCTGCAGTTTGCCCGCGAGGGCCTGCCGCGCCTGCGCGAAGCCGGTTGGCACATCGACATCCACCGTGACTTCGCCTTCAATCTCCAGGAAGTGGACGACTGGTACGCCAGCATCGACGAAGCACCCGGCCATGAATGGTTCGACCTGGAGCTGGGCATCGTGGTCGATGGCCAGCGCCACAGCCTGTTGCCGATCGTGCTGCAACTGCTGCGCAGCAACCCGGAACTGCTGCGCCCCAGCGAACTGGCCCGGCGCAGCGACGACGAACACCTGCTGCTCGACCTCAACCGCGGGGGCCTCGACGCCCCGGCCTTGCGCGTCGCCCTGCCGTACGGCCGGATCAAGGCGGTCATGGGCACCCTGGGCGAACTCTACCTGAACGACCATGCCGCGGGCCCATCGCTGCGCCTGGACCGCGCCGACGCCGCGCGCCTGAACGAAATCGAAGGCCTGCCGCTGCACTGGGAAGGCGGCGAGCATGTGCGAGATCTCGGCCGCCGCCTGCGCGATGCCCGCGACCTGCAGGCGCCAGCGCCGGCCGGCCTGCAAGCCAGCCTGCGGCCCTACCAGCAACAGGGCCTGAACTGGCTGCAGGCGCTGCGGGAAATGGGCACCGGCGGCATCCTGGGCGACGACATGGGCCTGGGCAAGACCTTGCAGACCCTGGCCCACCTGCTGCTGGAAAAGGAGTCCGGGCGCCTGAGCGCACCAGCGCTGGCCGTCATGCCCACCAGCCTGATCCCGAACTGGCTCGACGAAGCTCAACGCTTCGCCCCCGGCCTGCGGGTCTTAGCCCTGCACGGGCCCGGGCGCAGCAAGCATTTCGCCAACCTGCACGATCATGACCTGGTGCTGACCACCTATGCCCTGGTACCCCGCGACCTCGAACACCTGCGCACCCGGACCTGGCACGTGCTGGTGCTGGACGAGGCGCAGAACATCAAGAGCAGCACCAGCAAGGCCGCCCTTGCCGTCTGCGAACTGCAGGCCGGGCAGCGCCTGTGCCTGACCGGCACGCCGATGGAGAACAACCTCGGCGAGCTGTGGTCGCTGTTCCACTTCCTCATGCCGGGCTGGCTGGGCGACCTGAAGCGCTTCAACCAGGACTACCGCGCCCCGATCGAGCGCCACGGCGACAGCGAGCGCATGGCCCACCTGGCCAACCGCATCCGCCCATTCCTGCTGCGCCGCACCAAGGAACAGGTGGCTACCGAACTGCCTGCCAAGACCGAGATGGTGCACTGGGTCGAGCTCAGCGATGCCCAGCGTGACACCTACGAGGCCGTGCGGGTGGCCATGGACCAGAAGGTCCGCGACGAAATCGCCCGCAATGGGGCCGCCCGCAGCCAGATCGTCATCCTCGACGCCCTGCTCAAGCTGCGCCAGGTATGTTGCGACCTGCGCCTGGTCAAAGGGGTGGAAAGCAAGGGCAACCAGGCGGACAAGGGCAAGCTGGGTGCGCTGCTGGAAATGCTCGAAGAACTGCTCAGCGAAGGGCGCCGGGTGCTGCTGTTTTCGCAATTCACCTCGATGCTGGCATTGATCGAGGAAGAGCTGGACAAACGCAAGATTCGCTACAGCCTGCTGACCGGCGATACCCGCGACCGGCGCACGCCGGTGCAGCAATTCCAGCAGGGTGACAGCGAAGTGTTCCTGATCAGCCTTAAAGCAGGCGGCGTGGGACTGAACCTGACGGCGGCCGACACGGTGATCCACTTCGACCCCTGGTGGAACCCGGCCAGCGAAAACCAGGCGACCGATCGCGCCTATCGCATCGGCCAGGACAAGCCAGTGTTCGTGTTCAAGCTGATCACCCGGGGCACGGTGGAAGAGAAGATTCAGCTGCTGCAGCAGGAAAAAGCTGCGCTGGCAGCGAGCCTTCTGGATGGCGGGCAGGCCGGGCAATGGCGCCTGGGCGATGAAGAGATCGAAGCGCTGTTTGCGCCGCTGCCCGGGAAGCGCGGGCGCTAGCCCAGATTCCTTCACTGCCTGTACCGGCCTCTTCGCGGGCACGCCCGCGAAGAGGCCGACGCGGTCAGTCGACCAACTGCGCTTCCTTCAATGCCCCCAACGCCTCCAGCCACCGAGGCTGCTGGCGATAGTCGGTGCGCGCAAAGCCACGCCCGCGCATCCGCGCAATCCGCGGCGAGGGCTTGACCTTCATCCGCTGGGCCGCACTTAGCGCCAGCTCTGCCGCCGCTCGGTCGTTACACACCAGCCCCATGTCGCAGCCCGCAGTCAAGGCCGCCTCGATCCGGCTGGCCGCGTCGCCGACCACATGCGCACCGGCCATCGACAGGTCATCACTGAAGATCACTCCGTCAAAGCCCAGCTCGCCACGCAAGATGTCTTGCAGCCAGCGCCGCGAGAAGCCGGCCGGCTGGTTGTCGACCTGCGGGTAAATGACATGCGCCGGCATCACTGCCGCCAGCTGCCCGCTCAAGCGGGAGAACGGCACCAGGTCAGCTTGGCGCAATTGCTCGAGGCTGCGCTCGTCGGTAGGAATCGCCACATGCGAGTCCGCCTCGGCCCAGCCATGACCCGGGAAATGTTTGCCACACGCCGCCATGCCCGCCGCGTTCATGCCGCGGATGAACGCCCCGGCCAGCTGCGTGGCACGCAGCGGGTCACCCTCGAAGGCGCGGCTGCCGACCACCGCACTGCGCTGGTGGTCAAGGTCGAGCACTGGGGCAAAGCTGAGGTCCAGGCCAACCGCCAGCACCTCGGTCGCCATCAACCAACCGCACTGCTCGGCCAGGTATTCGGCGTTGTCGTTGTCAGCCAGCGCCCGCATGGCCGGCAGGCGCACAAAACCCTGGCGCAGGCGCTGCACACGCCCGCCTTCCTGGTCCACCGCCAGGATCAGGTCGGGGCGGATGGCACGAATCGAGGCGCATAGCTCACGCACCTGGCGCGGGCTGTCGATGTTACGGGCAAAGATGATCAGGCCGGCCACTTCAGGCTGGCGCAGCAGGTGGCGGTCTTCGGCGGTCAGCCATTTACCGGCGATATCCACCATCAAGGAGCCTTGCAGGCTGACAGTCATGGGTAATCCTTCATTGAAGACTGAGAGAAGCCCACTGGGGGCAAGCGGCCTGCTCGATACGCACCAGGCAATGCGCCGGCACCCGTTCGAACAGGCTGAGCAAATCGGTGTTGCGCAGGCGTATGCAGCCATGGGACAGCGCTACGCCCATGGGTTCCGTATCCGGGGTGCCGTGCAGGTAGATATAGCGGCGGAAGGTATCGACCGCACCAAGGCGGTTGACCCCCGGTTCGCAGCCGCTGAGCCAGAGGATGCGGGTGAGGATCCAGTCCCGGCCGGGATACTGCGCCTGCAGGGCCGGCGACCACACCTCGCCGGTCCAGCGCCGCCCGGCCAAGACCGCATTCAGCGGCAGGCCTGCACCGATCTTCGCCCGCACCTGGTGCAAGCCACACGGCGTGCAACCCGAACCATTGTGCTCACCCGCACCGTTGCGCGCCGTGGAAACCGGCAGGCGCAGGCACAGCTGGCCACGGGCGAAGCCATACAGGCGCTGGTCGGCAAGGGAAATGTGCAACAGATCAAGATCGGACATGGGCGCTAGCTTAGCCGAAGCGCCCTGCCCCGCCCAGCCTTCAGACCTTGGCAGTGACGCTACCGCTCTTGCTGCGCGGGCGCAACTGGGCGGCGGCCATGGCCGCGTCGGTGACGCCACTGTCGGCACGCATGCCTGCAGCGAGGAATGGCACCATCAGGCGCATTACCTGCTCGATCGAGGTGTTGATACCGAAGTCGGTCTCGGCGATCGCCCGCAGGGCCTTGATACCGGACATGCTGAAGGCTGCGGCACCGAGCATGAAGTGCACGCGCCAGAACAGCTCGAGTGGCGGAATGCGCGGCGCAGCTTCGTTGACCAGCAGCATGTAGCGGCGAAACACCTTGCCGTACATGTCTTCCAGGTACCGCCGCAGGTGGCCCTGGCTCTGGCTGAAAGCCAGGCCCAGCAGGCGCATGAAGATCGACAGGTCGTTGTTGCTGCGTGGCTGCACGGCCAGGGCCTGCTCCACCAGCATTTCCAGCAGTTCCTCGAGGCTGGGCTTGTGCTCCGGCCTGGCCTGACGCCGCTCCAGCTCACGCTCGAGGCTGGCGCAGAATGGCCCGAGAAAGCGCGAGAATACCGCCTGGATCAGCGCCTTCTTGGAGCCGAAGTGATAGTTGACCGCCGCCAGGTTGACCCCGGCCTTGCTGGTAATCAGCCGCAACGAGGTTTCGGCGAACCCCCTTTCCGCGAACAGCTGCTCGGCAGCATCGAGAATGCGTTCAACGGTTTCCGATTGGGCCATGACTACTCCGACTACTCCGCCAGACAAACAGGTGTTTGAAACATACGTTTCAGCCCTGCTTCTGTCAAGGCTCGGTGACCGGTCGGTCGCCATTAAAAGGCGCCGTGCTTCATGCTGCAAGCCTCAAAACGGGAGCGGCGCTCGCCGGGGGCTGCAGCGCCGTTTCGCAGCTTTCTTGCTGCGGATAGCTTGCAGCGCACCCAGTACTGTATATAATCCCAGTCACTGTACAAAAAGACAGAGCGCCCAACATGTTGAAACTGACGCCACGCCAAGCCGAAATCCTCGCGTTCATCAAGCGTTGCCTGGAAGACAACGGCTTCCCGCCGACGCGCGCCGAGATCGCTCAGGAGCTGGGCTTCAAGTCGCCCAACGCCGCCGAGGAGCACCTCAAGGCCCTCGCCCGCAAAGGTGCGATCGAGATGACCCCGGGCGCCTCTCGTGGCATCCGCATCCCCGGCCTGGAAGCCAAGGCCGAAGAAAGCGGCCTGCCGATCATCGGCCGGGTTGCCGCCGGTGCACCGATCCTCGCCGAACAGCACATCGAGCAATCCTGCAACATCAGCCCCGACTTTTTCCACCCCCAAGCCGACTACCTGTTGCGCGTGCAGGGCATGAGCATGAAGGACGTTGGTATCTTCGATGGCGACCTGCTGGCGGTGCATACCTGCCGCGAAGCACGCAACGGCCAGATCGTCGTGGCCCGAATCGGCGACGAGGTCACCGTCAAGCGTTTCAAGCGTGAAGGCAGCAAGGTCTGGCTGCTTGCCGAAAACCCCGAATTCGCCCCCATCGAAGTCGACCTGAAAGAACAGGAACTGGTGATCGAGGGTTTGAGCGTCGGCGTCATTCGCCGCTGATCCAGGAGGCGTCATGCAGCAGTTCATTTACGCACCCGAGCAAGCCCAGTTGCCATTGTTCGAAGCATTCCTCGCCCAGCCCGTATTGCCAGGCCTGAAAGCCAGCGAAGTGGCGCGCAAGAGCAGCCAGCCCGAGCTGTTCAGCGAACTGTCGTTGCGCGGCGCCCCCGGGCACTGCCACAGCCTGCTGGCGCCGGTTCTGCGCGAATTGAGCGAAGAAGACGAGAGCCGCTGGCTGACACTGATCGCCCCGCCGTCAAGCCTGACCCAGGCCTGGCTGCGCGACGCCGGGCTCAACCGTGAACGCATCCTGTTGCTGCACCCTCGCGGCAATCAAAGCCCGCTGCAACTGGCCTGCGAGGCGCTGCGCCTGGGCCGCAGCCATACAGTGGTCAGCTGGCTGGGCAATATCAACGCCACTGCACGCCAGCAATTGCTGCGTGCCGCCAGCACCGGAAACGCACAAAGCCTGAACATCCGCCTCGGCTGATGTTCAGGCTTTGCCTGCTTTAGCTAAACACCTGACAGTTGCTGTCTATCAATGCAGCACGCGTGGCCCTTCATCACGCTCGAGTTCGCCGTCCATCAGGCGACCGGCCATCTGCACGCCCACACTGAGCATGGCCTTGGCCACTTCCACATGCTGGCCCTGCAGGAACGCCTTGGCGTCTTCCGAAAAATCCAGGGTTACCAGAGAGCCCTCATCCTCGGCACGACGCAGTTCGATGCGGCCATCAGGCAACTCGACAATTTCCAGAAACGACGTAGACATAAATGGCAGTTCTCCGCGAAAGGCCAGTATTGTACCAGCCGTAGCGGCTATCAGCACTCACTCAACGCATCACGGAAACGTCTTACAAGGCCCTTGAGGTTGCTGCGCCAGCTTTCCAGCTCCGCGCGTGACAGCGCCGGATGCTCGGGTTCATCGAGATTGACGGCCTGGATCAGCGGCTGGGTAACGTCGGTTTTCGGTGTTTTCTTCGCGACCGGTGGTCGGAACAAATCGGCATAAGCACCTAGCATCTGTGCCAGCCAGGTTTCACGCTGGCGGGCCAGCTCCAGCAGCTCGGCCACTTCCGGGATGGCGATGCCGTTCAGGGCGTCGTCGGCCAGTGCCTGTTCGACTGTAGCAACGACAGGCAAGCGGTAGAAGCCACCGATCTCATGGCACAGCCCCAACAGCGCGCCGTACAGGTGAAACAGCGCCGATTCACGCTCAGCCTGGACCAGGCCCTGGGCGTTCATTGCCTGGCTTTGTTCGGCCTTGGCCATGGACTCCAGGGCGAGGCCGGCGAAGAACAATTTCTGGTTGGTGCGGGTGTAGAGTTCCTGGGCCATCTCGGTGCCCTCCCATGAGGCTGCAAGGCGGATAACTGCATCATAAATGATTGGGGCCGCAAAGCGGCCCCAATCACAGCACTCAAGGATCAGCGCTTGTCTTCAACCTTCCACGCATTGCCGTCGTAGAACGCCTTCCAGCCGGTCGGCTTGCCATCGACTTCGGACTGCACGTACTGCTCCTTGGTCTTGCGGCTGTAGCGAATCACTGCAGGGCGACCATCCGGGTCTTTCTGCGGCGCATCGCACAGGAAGTGGTACTTCGGATCGATCTCGTGCTTGTGCGGCACGATCTCCAGCACCAGCGGTGCCCGCGTCTCACGGTTCTTGGGGAACTGGCTGGCGGCCAGGAACAGCCCCGAAGCGCCATCACGCAGCACGTAGGTATCGTCAACCTTCTCGCACTTGAGCTCAGGCATATCCACCTTGTCCATCTTCGGTGGCGCCGCCTCCCCGCTCTTGAGCAGCTTGCGGGTGTTCTTGCAGGCCGGGTTGGTGCAACCGAAGAACTTGCCGAAACGGCCCGTCTTCAGCTGCATCTCGCTGCCGCACTTGTCGCATTCCAGGCTCGGCCCTTCGTAGCCCTTGATGCGATAGTTGCCTTCTTCGATCTCATAGCCGGCGCAATCCGGGTTGTTACCACAGATGTGCAGCTTGTGCTTCTCGTCCAGCAGGTAGGCGTCCATCGCCGTGGCGCAGATCGGGCAGCGATGCTTGCCCAGCAGCACACGGGACTCCGATTCACCCTCGTCATCGGCGGCAATCTCATCGCCCGGCACCAGGTTCACGGTGGCCTTGCAGCGCTCTTTCGGCGGCAGGCTGTAGCCCGAGCAGCCGAGGAAGACGCCGGTCGAGGCCGTACGAATCATCATCGGGCGGCCACATTCCTTGCACGGAATGTTGGTCATGGTCGGCTGGTTGGCGCGCATGCCGTCTTCGCTGGACTCGGCAGTCTGCAGCTTCTTGCTGAAGTCGCCATAGAACTCGTCGAGCACGTTCTTCCAGTCTCGCTCACCCTGGGCCACGTCGTCGAGGTTCTCTTCCATGTCGGCGGTAAAGCCGTAGTCCATCAGGTTGGAGAAACTCTCGGACAGGCGCTCGGTGACGATGTCGCCCATCTTCTCCGAGTAGAAGCGGCGGTTGTGCAGGGTCACATAGCCACGGTCCTGGATGGTCGAGATGATCGCCGCGTAGGTCGATGGACGGCCGATGCCGCGTTTCTCCATTTCCTTGACCAGGCTGGCTTCGGTGAAGCGCGCCGGTGGCTTGGTGAAATGCTGGCTCGGGTCGATCTGGATCAGCTTCAGCGCTTCACCCTGGACCATTTCCGGCAACACGTCGTCTTCACCCGGCTTGCTCTGCTGCGGCAGCACACGGGTGTAACCGTCGAACTTGAGGATACGGCCCTTGGCCCGCAGCTCGAAGTCGCCAGCAGCCACGGTGACGCTGGTGGACAGGTACTGCGCCGGCGGCATCTGGCAGGCCAGGAACTGACGCCAGATCAGCTCGTACAGGCGCTCGGCGTCGCGCTCCATGCCACTGAGCTTGGTCGGGTGGGTGTTGACGTCGGAAGGGCGAATCGCTTCGTGCGCCTCCTGGGCGCCTTCCTTGCTGCCATACACCAGCGGCGCCTCCGGCAGGTACTGCTTGCCGAATTCACGTTCGATGTAGCTGCGCGCCATGTCCAGGGCGTCGGCCGACAGGTTGGTCGAGTCGGTACGCATGTAGGTGATGTAGCCGGCTTCGTACAAGCGCTGGGCCATCATCATGGTTTTCTTCACCCCGAAGCCCAGGCGGTTGCTGGCCGCCTGCTGCAGGGTGGAGGTAATGAACGGCGCCGACGGCTTGCTGCTGGTCGGGCGGTCTTCGCGCTTGACCACGCTGTAGCTGGAGGCCTTGAGCTTCTCCAGCGCAGCCATGGCCTGGGCTTCGTTCAGCGGCTTGAAGGCCTCGCCCTTTTCGCGCGCCACTTCGAAGCGCACCTTGGCGTTCTTGGCGGTGCCGAGGTCGGCGTGGATTTCCCAGTACTCTTCCGGAATGAACGCACGGATCTCGCGCTCGCGCTCTACCACCAGCTTCACCGCCACCGACTGCACACGGCCGGCAGACAGGCCGCGGGCAATCTTGGCCCACAGCAGCGGCGAAACCATATAGCCGACCACACGGTCGAGGAAGCGCCGCGCCTGCTGGGCATTGACCCGGTCGATGTCCAGCTCGCCCGGCTGCGAGAAGGCATCCTGGATGGCCTTCTTGGTAATTTCGTTGAACACCACACGCTTGTAGCGGCTGTCGTCACCACCGATGGCCTCGCGCAGGTGCCAGGCAATGGCTTCCCCTTCGCGGTCCAAGTCGGTTGCGAGATAGATGGTGTCGGCGTCCTTGGCCAGGCGGCGCAGCTCTTCGATCACCTTTTCCTTGCCGGGCAGGATCTCGTACTTGGCCTTCCAGCCGTGGTCCGGGTCGACGCCCATGCGTGCGACCAGCTGGCGGCGGGCCTTTTCCTTCGGCGACAGCGCCGGAGCCTCACCCGCGGCCTTGCCACGCTTGGCGGCCGGCTCTTTGCTGGCGCTGGCCGAACCGCTGGTGGGGAGGTCTCGGATATGGCCGATACTCGACTTCACCACGTACTGGTTGCCCAGGTACTTGTTGATGGTCTTGGCCTTGGCCGGGGATTCCACAATGACCAGCGATTTGCCCATGGATCGGAGTATTCCTGAATCTGAAGATGAAAAACGCGTCAGGTGCCAGACGCGGCACCGCTATATATAGTGGCAAAAGTGTGAGGTCAAGTTCGGTCTGTCACGCTTGCGACTTGCCCAGCAGCCCGGACAGCCCCTCTTCGGCCTTGACCAAAGCAAAGCGTGGCACCTGTTCCCCGTCAACCTCGACGGACTCCTCGAACATCGAAAGTGGCCGTACCCAGAAGCTGTAATCACCATACAGGCATTGGTAGAAGACCATCCACTCTTCGCTTTCGGAGTGCCGCGCAACACTGAAGACACGGTACTCAGGCCCTTTGTAATGCCGGTATATGCCTGGTTGTATCTGCATGTTGCCCACCTCTTGAAAAAACCTGAAAAAACAAAACCGGGGCACAAGGCCCCGGTCGCTGTCCGTCAACGCGATCAGACGCGTTCGAAGACAGTGGTAATACCTTGGCCGAGGCCCACACACATGGTCGCCACCCCCAGGGTACCGCCATTCTGCTTCATGACGTTGAGCAGGGTGCCGGAAATCCGTGCCCCCGAGCAACCGAACGGGTGGCCCAAGGCAATGGCGCCGCCGTGCAGGTTAACCTTCTCATCCATCTTGTCGAGCACTTTCAGATCTTTCAGCACGGGCAGGGCCTGTGCAGCGAAGGCTTCGTTGAGCTCGATGAAGTCGATGTCGGCCATGGTCAGGCCGGCGCGCTTGAGGGCTTTCTGGGTCGATGGCACCGGGCCGTAGCCCATGATCGCCGGGTCGACACCGGCTACCGCCATGGCGCGAATGACCGCCAGTGGCTGGATGCCCAGGTCCATGGCGCGCTGGCCGGACATGACGATCATGCACGAGGCACCGTCGGTGATCTGCGACGAGGTACCGGCAGTGACGGTGCCGCCCTTGGGGTTGAACGCCGGCTTGAGCGCCGCCAGGCCTTCGAGGGTAGTTTCCGGGCGAATGGTTTCGTCAAAGTCGAATACCTTGAGGAAGCCGTTCTCGTCATAGCCCTGCATCGGGATGATCTCATCCTTGAACTTGCCTTCGACCGTGGCCTTGTGCGCCAGCTGGTGCGAACGCAGGCCGAACAGGTCCTGCTGCTCACGGGTAATGCCGTGCATCTTGCCGAGCATCTCCGCGGTCAGGCCCATCATCCCGGAAGCCTTGGCGGCATGCAGGGACAGGTGCGGGTTTGGGTCCACGCCATGCATCATGCTGACGTGGCCCATGTGCTCCACGCCACCGACCACGAACACATCACCGTTACCGGTCATGATTGCCTGGGCGGCGGTGTGCAGTGCGCTCATCGACGAGCCACACAGGCGGCTGACGGTCTGCGCTGCGGAGGTGTGCGGGATCTGGGTCATCAGCGAGGCCATGCGGGCGATGTTCCAGCCCTGTTCCAGGGTCTGGTTGACGCAGCCCCAGATCACGTCCTCGACCTCTTTCGGGTCGACCTTGTCGTTGCGTTCCAGCAGCTTGCTGATCAGGTGCGCCGACATGTCTTCGGCACGGGTATTGCGGTGCATGCCACCCTTGGAGCGGCCCATTGGCGTGCGACCGAAGTCGACAATCACCACGTCTCTTGGATTCAGGCTCATATCAAATCTCTCGCTCTAGCTCGTTGACCGCTCAGTTGAAGAAGCGCTGGCCGTTCTTGGCCATTTCACGCAGCTTGGCGGTCGGGTGGTACAGCGGCCCCAGGTCGGCATACTGATCGGCCAGGGCGACGAATTCGGCCACACCGATCGAGTCGATGTAGCGCAGCGCACCACCGCGGAATGGAGGGAAACCAATGCCATAGACCAGGCCCATGTCGGCTTCGGCGGCGGTTTCGACGATGCCGTCTTCCAGGCAACGCACGGTCTCCAGGCACAGCGGGACCATCATCCAGTTGATGATGTCTTCGTCGCTGACTTCACGCTGCTCGAAGACGATCGGCTTGAGCACGTCAAGCACGCTGGCGTCGGCGACCTTCTTCGGCTTGCCGCGCTTGTCGGTTTCATAGGCATAGAAGCCTTTGCCGTTCTTCTGCCCCAGGCGGTTGGCCTCGTACAGGGCATCGACCGCCGAGCGGCGCTCATCCTTCATGCGGTCCGGGAAGCCTTCGGCCATGACGTCACGACCGTGATGGCCGGTGTCGATGCCAACCACGTCCATCAGGTACGCCGGGCCCATCGGCCAGCCGAACTTCTCCATGACCTTGTCGATCCGAACGAAGTCGACACCGGCGCTGACCAGCTTGGCGAAACCGCCGAAGTACGGGAACAATACGCGGTTGACCAGGAAGCCCGGGCAGTCATTGACCACGATCGGGTTCTTGCCCATTTTCTTGGCATAGGCCACGGTGGTGGCGACCGCCACTTCACTGGACTTCTCGCCACGGATCACTTCCACCAGCGGCATCATGTGCACCGGGTTGAAGAAGTGCATGCCGACGAAGTTTTCCGGGCGCTTGAGCGCCTTGGCCAGCAGGTTGATGGAAATGGTCGAGGTGTTCGAAGCGAGGATCGCATCGTCTTTCACCTGGCTTTCCACTTCCGCCAGCACGGCCTGCTTGACCTTCGGGTTCTCGACCACCGCTTCGACGACGATATCGACGTTGGCGAAGTCGCCATAGGACAGGGTCGGGCGAATGGCGTTGAGTGCCTCGGCCATCTTGGCCGGGGTCAGGCGGCCTTTCTCGACGCGGTTGCCGAGCAGCTTGGAGGCCTCGTTCAGGCCCAGCTGGATGGCTTCCTCGCGGATGTCCTTCATCAGGATCGGCGTGCCCTTGACCGCCGACTGGTAGGCAATGCCGCCGCCCATGATGCCGGCACCGAGCACCGCGGCCTGCTTCACGTCGCGGGCGATCTCATCATGCGCCTTGGCCTTGCGCTTGAGTTCCTGGTCGTTCAGGAACAGGCCGATCAGGCTTTCGGCGACCGAGGTCCGGGCCAACTTGGCAAAGCCTGCGGCTTCCACTTCCAGGGCCTTGTCACGGCCGAAGTTGGCGGCCTTCTGGATGGTCTTGATGGCTTCGACCGGGGCCGGGTAGTTCGGGCCAGCCTGGCCGGCAACGAAACCTTTGGCGGTCTCGAAGGCCATCATCTGTTCGATGGCGTTGAGCTTGAGCTTTTCCAGCTTGGGCTGGCGCTTGGCCTTGTAGTCCAGTTCACCGCTGATGGCACGCTTGATCAGGTCGAGGGCACCAGCCATGAGCAGTTCAGGAGCGACCACGGCATCGACCGCACCCACCTTGAGGGCGTCTTCGGCGCGGTTTTCCTTGCCGGCGGCGATCCACTCGATGGCATTGTCCGAACCGATCAGGCGCGGCAGGCGCACGGTACCGCCGAAGCCCGGGTAGATCCCCAGCTTGACTTCCGGCAGGCCGATCTTGGCGCTGCTGGACATGACCCGGTAGTCGGCGGCCAGGCACATTTCCAGGCCACCGCCCAAGGCGATGCCGTTGATCGCCGCGACGGTCGGCACTTCGAGGTCTTCGAAGGCGTTGAATATGCGGTTGGCTTCCAGGTTGCCGGCGACCAGTTCGGCCTCGGGCAGCTTGAAGTTGTCGACGAACTCGGTGATGTCGGCGCCGACGATGAACACGTCCTTGCCACTGCTGACGATCACGCCCTTGACCGAGGCGTCGGCCTGGATGGCATCGACAGCCTGGCGAAGCTCGTTCAGGGTCAGGCGGTTGAACTTGTTGACGGACTCACCCTTGAGGTCGAACTTGAGCTCGACGATGCCACTTTCAAGAGCCTTAACCGTGATGGCTTTACCTTCGTAAATCATCAACTGATCTCCACGATATGGAAGCTGAACGTACACGCCGATCGCTGCAGCAAAAGCAGGCCAAGCTGCCCTGCCCCAGGCACACCCGTCAGCGCGCTAGTCGGAAGTATGGCTTGGCGTGACATACAAACGCTCAATTCATACGCCCGTTTGATTTGGGTGTGCACACATTCTCCGAAAAGATCGGCGTTGTCAAATGCTCACGAGCGGGGTGAAAACGCGACTTTCCGGTCATTTTGTATCGCCCAGGTACAAAACATGATGACAGTGATCGCTGACCATTCATGTCAGCGATTGACCACGGGCGACGGGAAAACGCTTGCGTTTTTTTGCTTGCGCGGCAATCCCTGGCAGCTACACTGCCACTTGCTTGAATGAATACCCGGCCTGCCTGGCCTTTCTGCGCAGCAGAACGCAAAGCGGCGACTTGGCACCCCACCCCTTCAGGGTATGCCAAGCCGCCGCTTTGTCGTTGTAGAGGTTCAACAAGTGCCGCGTACCCTCGCAGGACAGGTCTCAGGCCAGCGTTTCGAGGACATAGGCAACATCCTGCAACACAGCCGTTTCGCCGCGCTCGGTCCAGTACAGCGCGATCATCCGTGCATCGGCTTCGACCTTGTAGACGCTGGCCGGCAAACGCGCCAGGGGCTGCATGAAGCGCGGGTCTTCACAGGGTTCGCGCCACTGGTTCCACCACACCCCGGGGCTGACCTGCCAGAAGCTGAAGCTGTCCTCATGCCCGCGACGGCGCGCCCGGTGGTATTGCGGGCACGGGCTTGGCGGCTGCCTTTCCAGCCAGTGCGGCCACTGCTGCGGCGCCAGCTGCATGGCCAGGCCCATGCGCCGTGCCTCGAGGCGCAGCTTCATCTGCTCATTCTGCTTGCGCGAGGTGCGCAGCCAGGAAAGCGGGCTGAGAATCAGCGCAAGGATTGACACCACCAGCAATACCGTCATATCAGTAGTTCCCATAAAACGTTGCAAATGAGCCGGTTAGCCATTTTTCACGGAAGACCCGCCCGAAAGCGACCATACTTCTTCTATCGCGATTGTCAGGAGTTCCGCTCATGCAATACGAACATCTTCTGGTCGCCGTCGACCTGACCGAAGAATGCGACCCGGTGATCAAACGCGCCATGGCGCTGGCGGCACCGTCGAACGCCAAGGTGTCACTGGTACATATCGTCGAGCCGATGGCCATGGCGTTCGGCGGTGACGTACCCATGGACCTGTCGCAACTGCAGCAGCAGCAGTTCGACCAGGCCAAGGAGCGCATGGAACGCCTGTTCAACAAGTACCCGGATATCCACCGCGGCGACTCGCACCTGACCTATGGCCAGCCACGCCAGGAAATCCACCAGCTGGCCAAGGATCAGAAATGCGACCTGATCGTGGTCGGCAGCCACGGGCGCCATGGCCTGGCGCTGCTGCTGGGCTCCACGGCCAATGACGTGCTGCATGGTGCGCCGTGCGATGTGCTGGCGGTAAGGCTGCAGAAAAAAGAATGATTTGACCTGTACCGGCCCTTTCGCGGGCTTGCCCGCGAAGACGCCGGCCCAGGCTGACGCCGATCAGCCTTCCAGCTCGGCCCAGCGCTCGACCAGTACATCCAGCTCGGCCTGCAGCTTCTCGATCTTCGCCAGCACTGCGGAGGTTTCCGCAATCGGCCGCTGATAGAACCCCGCCGCATTCACCTCTTCCTGAGCTTCGGCCATGCGCTGCTCCAGCTCGTCGATCTGCCCAGGCAGCATCTCCAGCTCACGCTGCAGCTTGTAACTGAGCTTCTTCTTCGAACTGTCGGCCGCCGCAGCAACCGGCGCCGGCGCAGGCTTGGCCTCGACCTTCTCGACCACCGCGCTGTTGAGCTCGGACTTGCCGCCCTTGCTCTCGGTCACGCCCAGCAGTTTCGGCGAACCACCCTGGCGGATCCAGTCTTCATAGCCCCCCACGTATTCGCGCACCTTGCCCTCGCCCTCGAACACCAGGGTGCTGGTGACGACGTTGTCGAGGAAGGCCCGGTCGTGGCTGACCATCAGCACGGTGCCCTTGTAGTTGGACAGTACCTCTTCAAGCAGCTCGAGGGTTTCCACATCGAGGTCGTTGGTCGGTTCGTCCAGCACCAGCAGGTTGGCCGGCTTGCTGAACAACTTGGCCAGCAACAGCCGGGCACGCTCACCACCGGACAACGCCTTGACCGGCGTACGGGCACGCTGCGGGCTGAACAGGAAGTCGCCCAGGTAGCTCAGCACATGGCGGTTCTGGCCATCGATCTCGATGAAGTCACGGCCTTCGGCCAGGTTGTCGATCACCGTCTTTTCCAGGTCCAGCTGGTGGCGCATCTGGTCGAAATAGGCCACTTCCAGCTTGGTGCCGCGCTCGACCTTGCCGGAGGTCGGCTGCAGGTCACCGAGCATCAGCTTGAGCAAGGTAGTCTTGCCGGTACCGTTGGCACCCAGCAGGCCGATGCGGTCCTCGCGCTGCAGGACCATGGAAAAATCCTTCACCAGCATTGGCCCGTCGGGGTGATGGAAGCTGACGTTCTCCAGCACCATTACCTGCTTGCCGGACTTTTCCGCCGCCTCGATCTGGATGTTGGCCTTGCCCTGGCGTTCGCGGCGCTCGCTGCGCTCCACGCGCAGCGCCTTCAGCGCACGTACACGGCCTTCGTTGCGCGTACGGCGGGCCTTGATGCCCTGGCGGATCCACACCTCTTCCTGGGCCAGGCGCTTGTCGAACAGCGCGTTGGCGGTTTCCTCGGCGGCCAGCGCGGCCTCCTTGTGCACCAGGAAGCTGGCATAGTCCCCGTTCCAGTCGATCAGGCCGCCACGGTCCAGTTCGAGGATGCGCGTGGCCAGGTTCTGCAGGAAGGAACGGTCGTGGGTAATGAACAGCACCGCGCCGTTGAAACCGCGCAGGGCCTCTTCGAGCCAGGCGATGGCACCGATGTCCAGGTGGTTGGTCGGTTCGTCAAGCAACAGCAGGTCGGGCTCCGAGACCAGCGCCTGGGCCAGCAGCACGCGGCGGCGCCAGCCACCGGACAATTCGGCCAGAGTCTTGTCGGCCGGCAGTTGCAGGCGGCTGAGGGTGCTTTCCACCACCTGCTGCAGGCGCCAGCCGTCACGGGCTTCCAGCTCGTGCTGGACGTGCATGAGTTTCTCCAGGTCTTCATCGCCCTGGATATTCAGGCTCAGGTGATGGAACTGCGCCAGCAGCTCGCCGACGCCATCCAGGCCGGCAGCCACTACGTCGAACACCGTACGCTCGTCGGCCACCGGCAGCTCCTGTGGCAGCTCGCCGATTTTCAGCCCCGGAGCACGCCAGATCTCGCCGTCGTCGCCCTTCTGCTCGCCCTTGACCAGGCGCAGCATGCTTGACTTACCGGTGCCGTTGCGGCCGATGATGCACACCCGCTCGCCACGAGCGATCTGCCAGGACACGTGGTCCAGCAGCGGCATGGCGCCGAATGCAAGGGACACATCGCTGAATTTGAGCAGGGTCATGTTGGTCTCCATAAATCGGGCGCGCATTCTACCTGACTTGGCCCCGGACGGCATCTGCCTGGCCGGCAGGCGAGGGTTTGACGACATCTGGTCGAACTTAATATCCCGATACAAGCACAGTGCTTTCACCCGCCGCCGGCAAACAGCTAAGCTAAGGCAATAGCTTCCAACAGTGCTGGCTCCGCCGTCACTTCCCCATGGTTCAACTGCCCGGACGTATCATGCGCAGCCGCCTGTTACATATTGCATCCTGCCTGCTGCTGACTGCCGCCACCTGCGCGGCGCAGGCCGCCGACCTTACCTTGCAACGCCAGTACTACGACGAGGCCAAGCGCGCGCTGGCCAAGGGCGACAAGGGCCCATACCTGCGCTATGCCCAGGCCCTCAGCGACTACCCGCTGACGCCCTACCTGGCCTATGACGAGCTCACCGCCCGCCTGAAAAGCGCCAGCAATCAGGAAATCGAAGACTTCCTCGCCAAGCACGGCGACCTGCCCCAGGCCAACTGGATGAAACTGCGCTGGTTGCGCTGGCTGGCCGAACGCGGCGACTGGAACACCTTCGTCAAGTACTACGACCCCAAGCTCAACTTCACCGAACTGGACTGCCTCAATGGCCAGTACCAGCTCAGCCATGGCCTGCGCGCCGAAGGCTTCGCCACAGCTGAAAAACTGTGGAAC
The DNA here is from genome assembly GCF_916618955.1 of Pseudomonas sp. Marseille-Q3773. Classification (NCBI taxonomy): domain Bacteria; kingdom Pseudomonadati; phylum Pseudomonadota; class Gammaproteobacteria; order Pseudomonadales; family Pseudomonadaceae; genus Pseudomonas; species Pseudomonas sp. Marseille-Q3773. The sequence continues at coordinate 647,728 of NZ_OU745390.1, read as the reverse complement.
GTCGGCAAGTCGCAGCCGGCCACCTGCGACACGCTGTTCGCCATGTGGGCGGCGGAAGGCCAGCTGACCGAGGCCAAGCGCTGGCAACGCGCCAAGCTGGCCGCCCAGGCACGCAACTACAGCCTGGCCAACAACCTGGTGCAGACCCTGACCACCCTCGGCCCGCAGGGGCGTCTGCTGGTCGACGTGGCGCAAAAGCCCGAACTGCTCAACCAGCCGTCGCGCTTCATCCCGGCCAACGAAGCCATGTCCGACGTAGTCAGCCTCGGCTTGCGCCGCCTGGCCCGGCAGGATCCGGAGCGGGCCATGGCACTGCTCGACGACTACGCCCAGCGCATGCATTTTTCGCGCGACGAGAAAGTGGCCATCGCCCGCGAGATCGGCCTGACCCTGGCCCGTCGCTACGACCCGCGCGCGCTCGACCTGATGACCCGCTACGACCCGGAGCTGCGCGACAACACCGTCAGCGAGTGGCGCCTGCGCCTGCTGCTGCGCCTGGGCCGCTGGGAAGACGCCTACGAGCTGACCAGGCGCTTGCCGCAGGACCTGGCCAGCAGCAGCCGCTGGAAGTACTGGCAAGCCCGCAGCCTGGAGCTGGCGCAGCCGAACAACCCGCAAATCCCGTTGCTGTACAAGAACGTGGCGCGCGAGCGTGACTTCTATGGCTTCCTCGCCGCCGACCGGGCACAGACGCCCTACCAGCTGAACAACAAGCCGCTGGTGCTCAGCCCGCAACTGGTCAACAAGGTGCGCAACACCCCGGGCATCCGCCGCGCCCTGGAGTTTCATGCCCGCGGCCAGATCGTCGAAGGCCGCCGCGAGTGGTATCACGTCAGCCGCCACTTCACCCGTGACGAAATGGTCGCCCAGGCGCGTCTTGGCTACGACCTGCGCTGGTACTTCCCGGCCATTCGCACCATCAGCCAGGCGCAGTACTGGGACGACCTCGACATCCGCTTCCCGATGGCCCACCGTGACACCCTGGTGCGTGAAGCCAAGGTGCGCGGCCTGCACTCGAGCTGGGTATTCGCCATCACCCGCCAGGAGAGCGCCTTCATGGAGGATGCACGCTCCCCGGTGGGCGCCAGCGGCTTGATGCAGTTGATGCCGGCCACCGCCAAGGAAACCGCGCGCAAGTTCAGCATTCCACTGGCATCGCCGGCCCAGGTGCTCAACCCGGACAAGAACATCCAGCTCGGCGCCGCCTACCTGAGCCAGGTGCACAGCCAGTTCAACGGTAACCGGGTGCTCGCCTCGGCGGCTTACAACGCCGGACCAGGACGAGTGCGGCAATGGCTCAAAGGTGCCAAGCACCTCAGCTTCGATGTGTGGGTGGAATCCATCCCGTTCGACGAGACCCGCCAGTATGTGCAGAACGTGCTGTCGTATTCGGTGATCTACGGGCAGAAGCTCAACTCGCCGCAGCCGTTGGTGGATTGGCATGAGCGGTACTTTGACGACATGTGAGGGCCGCTGAACCTGTACCGGCCTCTTCGCGGTGAACCCACGTCGAGGCCGGTGCAGGCAACCCGTCATTCCAGAATTTCGACTTCCATCCCGACTGCAAGCTGCCCACTGCCATCCACCGCCAGGTTCTGCCCGAACAACACATCCCCTTCCCGCTCTCGGAACGTCCTGAGCGTGGCCATCGGCTCGCGGTCCGCACTGCGTTCGCCAGTCGCCGGGTCGATGGTGGTGAAGATGCACCGCACACTGGGCTTGAGCACGCGAAATTCCAGGCTGCCGATACGAATCCGTTTCCAGCCATCCTCGGCAAAGGGTGCCGCCCCCTGCACCACCAGGTTGGGCCGAAAGCGCAGTATCTCCATCGGCCGGCCGATACGCCGGCTGAGCTCGTCCAGCGAGCCCTGGCCGATCAGCAACAAGGGAAAACCGTCCGGAAATGCCGCCCGGTCACTGTTCAAGCCGTAGCCATTGGGCAGGTAACGCGCGCGTTGCTCGGGGCAGTGCACCAGGCGCACGGCCTTGCCCAGCAGTTCGCTCAGCCAGGCCGCCGCCGCATCGCCCGCATCCGGCACGCGCAGGGTGTCGCGCCAGATGGTCACGCCGCGCAGTGCATCGTCGGCGGACGGTACCGACACCGACAACGCTGGCTGCCCCGGTGCCTGGAGCAGCAACTGGCCACTGTCGTCATCGCTCGCCCTGATCTGGCCAAGCTGTGGCCAGGCGCGCTGGGTGAGGAAGCGTCCGTTCTCCTCCTCCACCACCATCCAGCGCCGATCGCCCTGCAAGCCCAACAACCCCACCGCTGAAGCCTGCAGGCGTTGCCCCTGCCCGGACTTCACCGGGTACCGATACAGCTCACTGAGAAACATCCCTGCCGCCTTGCGTCATGTCCAAAACGCCAAGCTTATACCGGCAGGGGCCCGGGATCACGCAGTGGCGGTATCCAGCAACAGGCGTTGCTTGACCACGTCCACCAGGCGATCAGGCTGGAACTTGGACAGGAAGTTGTCGCAGCCCACTTTCTTCACCATGGATTCGTTGAAGCTGCCCGACAACGAGGTATGCAACACCACGTAGAGACGACGCAAACGGGCATCGCCACGAATCTCGGTGGTCAGCCGGTAGCCGTCCATTTCCGGCATTTCGGCGTCGGTGAAGATCATCAACAGCTTCTCACAGACATCCTCGCCGGCATCGGCCCAGCCCTTGAGCATGCGCAGCGCCTTCAGCCCGTCACTGGCCACGTGCAGTTTCACGCCTAGCTGGGACAGCGTGTCGCGCAACTGCGCCAGGGCCACGCTGGAGTCGTCCACCAGCAGCACCTCGCGGCCGCGCGCGCGGGCCAGTATCGGGTCAGCGAGTTTGTCGCCGGAAACCCGGGCGTTGTAAGGCACGATCTCGGCCAGCACCTTCTCCACGTCGATCACTTCGACCAGCTTGTCGTCGACCTTGGTGATGGCAGTCAGGTAATGCTGGCGCCCGGCACTGGTCGGCGGCGGCATGATCGCCTCCCAGTTCATGTTGACGATGCGGTCCACACCGCCCACCAGGAAGGCCTGCACCGAGCGGTTGTACTCCGTCACGATGATGGTGCTGTCGGGCCCCGGCTGCAGCGGGCGCATGCCAATTGCCTGGGACAGGTCGATCACCGGCAGGGTCTGGCCACGCAGGTTGACCACCCCGCAGACGAACGCGTGACGCTGGGGCATCAAGGTCAGCTTGGGCAACTGCAGCACTTCCTGGACCTTGAACACGTTGATCGCGAACAGCTGGCGACCGGCCAGGCGAAACATCAGGATTTCCAGGCGGTTCTCACCTACCAGTTGCGTGCGTTGGTCTACCGTGTCGAGAATGCCGGCCATTGGAAAACCCCCAGGCTTGAGTCGGAAAAATAGAAATCATCCACCCTGTATCGGCGGCTTCAGGCCCAGCTTGACCCTTGCTGGAAAATGCCATGAAGACGATTGATATCACTTTACCATCATGCTTTACTGCGGACACCGCGAACCAGCCACCCGGCAAAAGTTCCACACCTTAGCCATGCCTCAGGGAAACCCTTAGCGACAATCGGGTGCAACCTGATGTTCGCGCTATCCTTTAGCCATTAATGTGACGCCATTCTCACTGCATGAATGGAGTCAGGCTTTTGCTAGCTATCGTTTCGGCGTGCCCGTCCTCTGCACCCGTCCCACGCGCGGGGGCATCATGAAGGACAGTGCCTTATCGTTCGATGATGCGCTGCAGAGGTTTCTGCTGGACGCGCAGGTGCTGCTGACCCAGGCGCAGGAGTGCCTGCAGCATCTGGACCTGATCGAAAACGACCCGGATGCCTGCCGTGGCCTCGACAACGCGCTCGATAGCCTGGCCCGGCAAGCCATGCACCTGGGCCTGCGCGAAGTGGCCCATTACACAACTGCCCTGCAACAGTTGCTCGCCCCGGCCTGCCACGGCGGCTGCCTGCAGCGCGAAGCCCTGCCGGCGGTAGGGGAATGCCTGACCCTGCTTGCCTGGCAACTGGAACTGGTCGACCCGTTTACCGGCCGACTCAACCTGGACATCGGCGAGCAACTGGTGCTGCTGGGTGAACTGGCCAAGGTCGTGCAGCAACCGTTTGCGCAAACGTGCACGTATTGCGATGAACAGGGCCGCGTGTGCATCCATCCACCTGGCGAGGCGGCAGACGACACGCACACCGACGGTTCATCGCCCAGGTACTGAACCGGTGCGACGTGCAACTGGCCACGCTCAGCAAGCCCGGTAAGGCGAACTTGGGAAAGTGCAGGAAGTTGGCGGGGCCAGGGTGCCCCACTACCGCGCAAGTGATGTGTGACGCGACAAAACGGCTAGCACTTTGCCACCGGACAATACCCGACCAGCAGGTATTGCAAAGCGCTACCCAGCCGCGACCGCTGCAATGCGAAGTGGTAATATGCGCAGCCATGAACCCCTGCAAGCTGTTGAAAGATTACAGGTTCATGTGTTCGACAGAAACATCGAAAGTAACTGCGCCAAAGCTCCTGACCAGCATTGTGCAACGCCCTCCATCAGCAATACTTCAGTGGCTTCCCTACCTATGCTCGCACGCTTGATGACTCCTTTGCGCTGCCACTCCCGCGCTGCCCTGCTGCGCTGGGCAACAGTCGGGCTGTGCGTGGCCTCGCTGGTGGCCAACCTGGCGCTGTACCTGAGCAGCCAGGCGATCCCGGTCAGCCTGCTGGTGCTCCAGTTGGCAGCCACGCTGGGCACTGCCATGCAATTGGGCCTGGGCGCCGGCTCGATCAGCCTGCGCCCGGCGGAGCTGGCCGAGCGCATGCTCAAGGTCCAGGAAGACGAGCGTCAGCACCTGAGCCGGGAACTGCACGACGACATCGGCCAGTTGCTCACCGCTGCCAAGCTGCAGTTGCAGTGGTTGCAGCGGCGCATGCCCGACGAGCTGCAGGGGCACTGCGAGGCCCTGCGCAGCACGCTGGATGACACCTTGGGCAACGTGCGCAATGTGTCGGCCCTGCTCAACCCGCGGCAGTTGGCCAGCCTTGGCCTGGAAGCCAGCCTGCGGGCGCACCTGGTACGTACCCTGGCCAACAGCGGCGTGCACTGGAGCCTGGCGTGCAACCAGCGCCTGGGCGGTATCGACGAGGCCGTGACCATGGCGGTATTCCGCATTACCCAGGAAGCCGTGACCAACATGCTGCGCCATGCCCAGGCTCGCAACCTGGTGATCGGCCTGCAACGCACCCCCGAGGGGCTGGCGTTGTCGATCCGCGACGACGGCCGCGGCTTCGTACCCGCCAGGGACCCGGCCGAGGCCGGCCAGCGCGGCCTGGCCGGCATGCAGGAGCGGGTCACCGCCCTGCAAGGCAGCCTCGCCGTCACCAGCCAGCCCGGCCAGGGCACGCACATCGAGGCGGTGTTCCCATGGCCACCGCGTACCCAGCAACGCGCCAGGAGCACTGCTACCCATGACCTGTAGGCTGCTGCTGGTGGACGACCACTCGCTGATTCGCGCCGGGGTGCGCGCCCTGGTCTGCGACATTCCCGGCTATGACGTCATCGGCGAAGCCGATGACGGCAGCCAGTTGCTGGAACGGGTGCGCGTGCTGGCGCCGGATATCGTCCTGCTGGACATTTCCATGCGCTCGACCAGCGGCCTGGATGCGCTCACCCAACTGCGCGCCAGCGGCAATCCCTGCAAAGTGCTGATCCTGTCGATGCACACCGACCCGGACCTGATCATGCGCGCCCTGGAAAGCGGCGCCCACGGCTACCTGCTCAAGGACGCCAGCGCCACCGAACTGGAGCAGGCCCTGGCGGCGGTGCGCAACGGCGAACGCTACCTCAGCCCGGCCATCGCCCACACGGTCATCAACCAGGCATTGCAACACGCCAGGCAGGGCAAGCAACCCTCTGCCGAGCGGTATAGCCTTACCGCACGACAGCTGGAGATCCTGCGCCTGATCGTGCGCGGCAAATCGACCCGGGAAATCGCCGCCGGCCTGGGCCTGTCGATCAAGACCGTGGAAACCCACCGTTCGCAGATCATGAAACGCCTGCAGATCCATGACGTGGCCGGCCTGGTGCTGTTCGCCGTGCGCGAGAAGATCATCAGCCTGGACGACTGAGCAACGGCGACCCGACGGGCAGGTGCAGGCGCAATGCTGCGGGCCTGGCCTGAAAGCGCAGGGTGTCGGCCTGCACCGGTTCACCATCGAGGTTGATGTCCAGCCCCTGCGAGCACCTGATCTCGACCCAGGGCAACCTGGCCCGGACGAACAGGCCGTCCCCGGCCAGCAGGTCACGCAGGGTCCCTACCACTTCCTGGGGTGCCGGCAGGATGGCGATGTCAAGCAAACCGTCATTCACCACTGCGTCGGGGCACAGCACCTGCCCGCCCCCTGCCTGGCGGCCATTGCCGATACCCAGCGCCAGCAAATCCCCTTGCCAGTCGAAGCCTGGCCCGTGCAACGTCACCGAAGCCGCCTGCAGCTCGCTGAAACGCGACAGCCCGGTGAACAGGTAGGCGGCAGCGCCCAGCACCTTCTTCAGGTCTTCGGAGGTGTTGGCCGTGACCTGGCTGCCAAAACCGCCGGTCGCCATGTTGAGAAACAGCTGCTCACCGGCCTGCCCGAGGTCGATCGGCTGGGCAGGAACGTTCAGCAAGGCCAGCGCCGTGGCAGTCTCCTGGGGGATGCCGGCGGCCTTGGCAAAATCGTTGGCCGTGCCCAGCGGCAGCAACGCCAGGCTGGCCTCGGTGCCCGCCAGCCCCATGGCTTCGGCGACATCGCGCAACGTGCCGTCCCCGCCCCCCGCGACGATATGGCTGTAGCCGGCACCCAGCGCCTCGTTGACCAGGCGCCGGGCGTCACCGGCCTCCCAGGTAACCCGCACATCCAGCACCCAGCCGCTGTCACGCAGGCCGTGCACGGCGCTGCGCACGTCTTCGTTCATCGCCTGCTTGCCGTGCAGGATCAACATTGCCTTGCGCCCTTGCATCTACGCCCCTCCAGGAATGGACCCACCCAGATCTCGACCCTCGACCAGTGCCGATCGTTGCATGCCCCTGTGCAATTGATCGCCTGAACCGGGTATTTTTTCAACATCCGAGAATGCCGGACTATGCTCTGCTAATGCATGCGACAGGTTTTTGACCCAGGCGCGGATTTCTTCCAGGCCCGTCGTTCCCTTGACGCCTGCGCACCTGCGCCTGTCGCAATCCTGACCAAGGACGCGCGCCCTGCGGCGGCGCGCGCCCCTCATTCCGTGACCTTCAGCGAGGACTCCGGGTCATGCGCATTCTCTGGACGCTGCCTTACCTGCCCTGGCCTACCACCAGCGGCAGCAAGACCCGGCAATACCATCTGCTGCGCGCACTGGCCCAGCGGGGCCACCGCATCACCCTGCTGGTGCAATCGAAAATCCCCCTCGACGAGGCGGCCCGCGAAGCCCTGGAGGCACTGGTCGAACGCCTGGTCGTGCTACCCCGGCGGCCCTTGCACAGCCCGCTCAACCTGCTGGCCGCGCCCATCATCGACTACCCGATGCGGGCGATCATCCATGGCCTGGCGCCCTGCCTGCGGCACCGTTTCGAGCAATTGCTGGACGAGCCCTGGGACGTGATCCAGATCGAACACAGCTACAGTTTCCAGCCCTTCGAGAAGGCTTTGCAGGCGCGCGGGCTACCCTACATGCTCAGCGAGCACACACTGGAGTCAGTGATGGGTGGCGCCAGTCACGATCGCCTGCCGCTGTGGCTGCGCCCGCTCAATGCCTTCGACCGCTGGCGCTACCGGCGCTGGGAGCAGCGGGTATTGCGCCAGCCCACCGAACTGGTAGCGGTCAGCAGCCACGATGCCGAACTGATCGCGCAGATCAGCGGGCGCCCGGTGAACGTGGTGGTCAATTGTGTGGAATGCGACTTCTACCAGCACGTGAAACCCGCGCTGCACAGCCAACGCCTGCTGTTCGTCGGCAATTTCGAGTGCGGCGCCAACCTGGAGGCGATCGAATGGGCGCTGGAAGAGATCATGCCGCAGGTGTGGATGAGCAACCCGGCGGTACGCCTGGCGATCGCCGGGCATGCCATGCCGGCCAACTGGAAACTGCACTGGAACGACCCGCGCATCGAATGGTTCGGCTACCGCCCCGACCTGCGCGAGCTGCAGCGGCGTTCGGCACTGTTCTTTGCGCCGTTGCGTTATGCCGGTGGCTCGAAGGTGAAGATCCTCGAAGCGATGGCCGCCGGCCTGCCGGTCATCACCACTGGCAAAGGCGTTTCAGGCCTGGCTGTGAACAACGGCGAGCACTACCTGGGCAGTGACGAAGGCGACCAGCTGGCGCTGTTGATCACCCAGTTGCTCAACCAGCCCTGGCGCATGAGCCAGTTGAGCGATGCCGGGCGCCAGTTCGCCCGCCAGCGCCACGACTGGCGGGTAGCTGCCCCGCAACTGGAAAACGTGCACATGCGCCTGGCCCAGGCGGCACCGGCCGAAGCCGCGACGCCTGGCAGTGCCTGGCTGGGTCGCTCAACCAAGTAGCTCGCTGAACGGGATGAACGGCACGCTATCGCCTTGCTTCGGCGTGCTGCCTTCGCGCACCTCCACCAACCCGTCGGCCCAGGCCGCACTGCGCAGCACGCCAGAGCTCTGGTTCTTGTAGATGCGCACCTGGCCCTGCTCGATGCGGGCGCGCAGGTATTCGCGGCGGGTGCCGGGCCTGGGCCAGTCGAAGCCCGCTGGCACGTCGAAACGTAACGGCGTAACCTCGGCCACGCCCTGGCGGCGCAACAGGTAGGGCTGGGCCAGCAGGCCGAAGGTCACCAGGGTCGACGCCGGGTTGCCCGGCAGGCCGATCACCGGCACGCCCTGGTAATGGCCGCAGGTCAGCGGCTTGCCGGGCTTGATTGCCAGCTTCCACAGGGCCAGCTCACCGGCTTCGCGCAGGGCGGCACCGAGGTAGTCGGCCTCGCCTACAGAAACACCACCAGTGGACAGGATCAGGTCGACATCGCCAAGCCGGGCCAGGCAGGTGCGGGTTCGCGTCAGGTCATCCGGCAGGATGCCCGCATCGACCACATCGCAGCCCAGCCGCTGCAGCCAGCTGACCAGCAGCCGGCGGTTGCTGTTGTAGATCTGCCCCGGGCCCAGCGGCAGGCCAGGCTCGACCAGTTCGTCACCGGTGGACAGCACAGCCACCCGCACCTTGCGCACCACCTCCAGGCGCTCGTGGCCGAGGCTGGCAGCCAGGCCCAGTTCGATTGGCCCCAGCCGGGTGCCGGCGCTCATCACCTGCTCGCCCTTGCGGGCTTCCTGGCCCTGGGGGCGAATGTTCTGCCCGGTTTTCAACGGCTCGAGGAAGCGTACCCGGCCTTCTTCTGCCGCTGCGGTGTTCTCCTGCATCTCGACACAGTCGGCACCTTCAGGCAGCGGCGCGCCGGTGAAGATACGCGCACAGGTACCGGGTTGCAGTGGTTGCGGCGCATGGCCGGCGAAGATCCGCTGGCTGACCGCCAGCGGCTCGCCCTGCCAGTCGGCCAGGCGCAGGGCATAACCATCCATGGCGCTGTTCGGCCAGGACGGCAGGTCGAGCGCGGCCACCAGGTCGCTGGCCAGCACACGGCCCTCGGCCTCGGCCAGCGGTAGAAGCTCGGTGTCACGAATCGGGGCCGCTTCGGCCAATGCCAGCAGTTGCTCCAGGGCCTGTTCCACCGGCATCAGTGGCCGGGCCTGGCTGACCTCAGCCACGGCTGTCACAGGCGGCTGCCTGCTTCAGGTGGGCTACGAAGTTGCACGGGCGATGGCGAGCATCCAGCTGTTCCGCGAGGATACCGTCCCAGCCGGTGCGCACCGCGTTGGTCGAGCCCGGCAGGCAGCACACCAGGGTACCGTTGGCCAGCCCGGCGAGCGCGCGCGACTGCACGGTGGAAGTGCCGATATCGGCTACGGAAATCTGCCGGAACAGCTCACCGAAACCTTCCACCTGCTTGTCCAGCAGGCACGCCACGGCCTCTGGCGTGCTGTCACGCCCGGTAAAGCCGGTGCCGCCGGTAATCAACACCACCTGCACGCGGTCATCGGCAATCCAGGTTGCGACCTGGGCGCGAATCTTGTAAAGGTCGTCCTTCAACAGCACGCGCTCGGCCAGACGGTGGCCGGCCGCGCTCAGCCGGTCGACGAACAGTTGGCCGGAGGTATCGGTGTCGAAGGTACGGGTGTCGCTGACCGTGAGCACGGCGATGTTCAGCGGCACGAAGGGGGTATCTGCCTTGGCTTTCATGGGGGTCCGTCACAACAAGATGGGATGGCCGCAGTTATAACACAGCATGCGGCCATCACAGCGTGACGCCCTTGGCCCTTGCGCTTGGTCAATGCCTTGGCCGAGCCGCTATGCTGCACTGTAGACGGAACTTGAATGGACGCCGTGCGTCTTAATGTCATCTAGCACCATCGCACTGGAGAAACACGATGATTCAACGGACCCTACCCGCCTTTCTGCTTGCCTTGGGCCTGGGCGCCCTCGCTGGCTGCGCATCGCCAACCGTCATTACCCTGAACGACGGCCGCGAAATCCAGGCCACCGATACCCCGAAATTCGATGAAGACTCCGGCTTCTACGAATTCGAGCAGCTGGATGGCAAGCGCACACGCCTCAACAAAGACCAGATCCGCACTGTGAAAGAGCTCTGATTGCAGCTCGCATTTTTGCCAACGCCCTTTTAACAACAAGGGGTTGCGTGCAAAAACCGGATGCAGTAGGATTTCTTTCATCGGAGTGTAGCGCAGCCAGGTAGCGCGTCTCGTTCGGGACGAGAAGGCCGCAGGTTCGAATCCTGTCTCTCCGACCAAATCCTGATCAGAAAGCCCGCCATTGTGCGGGCTTTTTGTTGTGTCCGAGAACCGGTCCCCGCTTGCGCAAAGACCGCATCAAGGCTGTAACGTCAGGCAGTGAGGCGCGAGGTGACTTCACCCAGTTGCCCAGACAGGCCATGCAGGCGCTGCCCGGCCTGTTCGGTATGCTGCACCGCCTCCTGGTTGGCCGTGGCAATGCGGGTGATCTCGACCAGGTTGCGCGAAATGTCTTCGGCCACGCTGGTCTGCTCTTCGGCCGCCGTGGCGATCTGCCGGTTCATGTCACGGATGGCCTCCACTGCCAGGGTGATGCGCTGCAACGTCTGGCCTGCCTGCTGTACCTGTTCGGCGCCCTCCTCGCTGCGCTGCTGGCCGCTCTCGATGGCCTTGACCGCTTCCACCGCCCCGGACTGTACCGCTTCGATGATCTGCTGGATCTCGGCGATCGACGCCGCTGTGCGCTGGGCCAGGCTGCGCACCTCATCGGCGACCACGGCAAAACCCCGGCCGGCTTCACCGGCGCGGGCCGCCTCGATGGCGGCGTTGAGCGCCAGCAGGTTGGTCTGTTCAGCTATGCCACGGATCACTTCAAGCACTTTGCCAATGCGTGTGCTGTCATGCTCCAGGTCGCGAATCACCGCCGCAGTGCCAGCAATTTCGCGGTTGACCACGCCAATGATGTCGATGGTCTGCTGCATTACCTGCTCGCCCGCTTGTGCACTGTGGTCGGCGTCGTCCGCTGCGCGGGCCGCCTCGGCTGCGTGGCGCGCGACCTCCTGGGCAGTGGCAGACATTTCATGCATGGCCGTGGCCACCTGATCGGTGCGCTGGAACTGATCGTGGGTGCCACGGGCCATGTCGCCGGCGATGCTGCGCAACTGGCCGCTGGCCCCTTCCAGCTCCTGGGCGTTGTCCTGCAGGCGGCCGACGGTATCGGCGAGGAAGTCGCGCAAGGTATTGGCCGCATACGCCAGGCGCCCCAGTTCATCCTCACGGTGGCTGTCGACGCGGGCCGCGAAGCGGCCCTGGCTTAGCTGCGCCACATACTCGATCAACAGGCGGATCGGCTCGATCAGGCTGCGGTTGACCAGCCACAGGCTGAGCAGCCCCACCAGCCCTGCCGAGGCGAGCATCACCAGCAGGCCCAGCCATACCGTGCGTTCGGCGCTGGCACTGAGGCGGGACGCGCGCTCGCGGGCATCGGCGCGCAGTTGCTCGACCAGCTCGCTCATCTGCTCGCTGGCGGCACGGTCCCCCCCCTTGACCGCCTGGTCGCCGGCAACCGGGTCGCCACCCGCCGCCAGGAATGCCTGGCGGCCCTGCGCATACGCCTGGCCGAGCTGCCGGTGGCTGTCACGCAGTTGCTGCAGCGGTGCCTTGAGACGGGCGTCGCTGTTCTCGATCAACTGCCCGAGCAGGCGCTGCACCTGCTGTTCGCGGGCCTGGAACTGCTGCCAGTACTTGTCCATGTCAGCGGGTTGACGCCCACGCAACAGTACGTTTTTCCATTCCTGCACCTGGATCTTGAACTGCAGGTTGGCTTCGTCGATCAATTGCGAAGCCTGCAGCGGCCCGTCGACCAGCTCGGCATAGCCGCGCACGCTGGACGAGAGAAACTGAAAACACACCAGGGCGATCAGCAGCATGGCCAACAGGCTGCCGCCGAGCAGCGAGAGAATTTGCACTCTGAGCGATTTACGCAACATCTTGGGTCTCGAGAACCAGGGGGAAGACGGGGGCGGCCGACGCAGCCCCGGTTACTGGCAGGCCAAAAAAAGGCTGCCATCAAGCAATGGCAGCCAGGTCAAGCACGCAACAGTCGAGGCAGATACTCTCAGGCAAATACTACAGAAATGTTACAAGGCTACGACAAGCTAGCCCGCCGTGAACTGCAGCGCCGCCAGCCGTGCATAGAGCGGGCTGTCCTCGATCAACTGGCGATGCGTTCCCACCGCCACCAGCTTGCCCTTATCGATGACGGCGATACGGTCGGCATGCTGCACCGTGGCCAGGCGGTGAGCGATCACCAGCGTGGTACGCCCGGCCATCAGGCTGGGCAGCGCCTGCTGGATCAAGTGTTCACTTTGCGCGTCGAGGGCGCTGGTGGCTTCGTCCAGTAACAGGATCGGCGCATCGACCAGCAACGCCCGGGCGATGGCCAGGCGCTGCCGCTGGCCGCCAGACAGGCCGATGCCGCCCTCGCCCAACGGGGTCTGGTAACCCTGCGGCAGTTGCCGGATGAAGGCGTCGGCATGGGCACCGCAGGCCGCTGCCTCGACCTCGGCCAGGCTCGCCTCGGGCCGCCCATAGCGGATATTGGCCTCGACCGTGCCACGAAACAGCGAGGGGTTTTGCGCCACCAGGGCGAACTGCCGGCGCAGTTGATCGGGGTCCAGTTCGGTAATCACTTCGCCGTCGAGCAGGATGCGCCCTTGCTGGGGGTCGTAGAAACGCAGCAACAGGTCGAACAAGGTCGACTTGCCCGCCCCCGAGGGCCCGACCAGCGCCACGGTCTGCCCCGGCTCGATGGTCAGGCTGAGGCCATCGATCGCCGCGACCGATGGCCGTGACGGATAGGCGAACACCAGCTCCTGCAGCTCGATACGCCCGCTGGCCCGTGGCTGCGGCAACACCCGTGCCACGCTGGGCGCCAGGATTGCAGAGCTGGCCGCCAGCAGTTCGGCGATGCGCTCGGCTGCGCCCGCCGCCCGCTGCAGTTCGCCGATCACTTCGCTGAGGGTGCCGAAGGCACTGCCGACGACCAGGCTGTAGAACACGAAGGCGGCCAGTTCGCCCGCGGAAATACGCCCGGCGATCACGTCCATGCCGCCTACCCACAGCATCACGCCCACCGCGCCCAGCACCAGCACGATCACCAGGGTGATCAGCCAGGCACGCTGGGCGATGCGTTGCCGGGCCACGGCGAACGCCGCCTCCACCGTACTGGCGAACAGCCTGCGGTCATGCGCCTGGTGGTTGTAGGCCTGCACGGTCTTGATCTGCCCGAGGGTTTCGGCCACGTAGCTGCCCACGTCGGCCACGCGGTCCTGGCTCTGCCGCGACAGGCGGCGAACCCGTCGGCCGAACAGCAGGATCGGCGCCAGCACCAGCGGCAGGGCCACGACCACGATGCTGGTGAGCTTGGGGTTGGTGATGAACAGCAATACCACGCCGCCGACGACCATCAGCGCGTTGCGCAGGAACATCGACAGCGATGAACCGATCACCGACTGCAGCAACGTGGTGTCGGCGGTCAGCCGCGACTGGATTTCCGAGCTGCGGTTGTCTTCGAAAAACCCAGGGTGCAAGCCGAGCAGGTGGTCGAACACAGCCCGCCGGATGTCAGCCACGCAGCGCTCGCCGATCCATGACACCAGGTAGAAGCGGCTGAAGGTGCCTACTGCCAGGGCCAGCACCAACAGCAGGAACAGGCCGATGGTCTGGTTGAGCTGGTGCGCGGAGCGGGTCATGAAACCCTGGTCCACCAACAGGCGGATGCCCTGCCCCATGGACAGGGTGATGGCTGCGGTGATCACCAGGGCCAGCAAGGCCAGCAGCACCTGGCGACGGTAGGGGCGAAGGAACTGCCAACCCAGGCGCAAGGCGCGGCGTTGGCGCGGGGAAACCGGTTCAGGCATGGCGATAACCACGATGGCAGGGAAAGCGCAGCCTACCACTCATCGGCCTCTGCGGTACCCTGCCAGGTGGCTATAGCCTATTGGTCTAACCAGGCGCTGGAGCTTTACCGCCGTTTCTGTTGGACTGTTTCTGCCGTGGCGCTGCGCTTGGAGTCACAGGCCAGTCACGGCGCAGGGTTAACCTGAGCTTGAACCTGATAAGGAGGCACTACATGAGCTTGCAGCATGGCAGCGACAACCAGAAGCCCCGGCCCACCCCGCCTGCGCAGGTGTGCGGCTCGATCGTCGACGCCCAGGGGCGCGAAGTACCGATCACCGAGCAGATGATCCAGCAGGCCTGCAAGGCCCTGGAGGAAAGCCGGGTCGAGCGCGTACGCAAAGGTTGATCGGCGAATCCCTGTGACCCGGCGCTTGCGCCGGGTTTTTATTTGGCTGGAACCTGCACTGCCCTGTCTGCGGGTGAACCCGCGCCCACAGGTACCGCACGAGTGCAGAGGGTAGTTGCAGCGGTCAACAGGCTGTCAGACCAGCACCCCACCCAGGGCACTCACCAGCTGCGCCAACTGCGGCGATTCACCGCGCAAGCGCACCGCCAGCCCTTCGATTTCGCGCCGCGGCGGGTACTGCTTGCGCAACTGGTCGAATGCCGCGCGCTGTTGCTGCGGGTCGTCGCTGAGGCTGCGGCGGAAGTCGGCATCGTCACGCCGCGGGTCGTACACGGCGCGACACAGGGTGACCAAGGCCCAGGCCGGGTCGGCATCGGCATCCAGCTCGATCTGTGCCAGCGGCGGGCGTGGCAGCAGGTCGCCCAATTGCACTTGTTCCGCTACGCCCAGGAAGCGGCACAACGCCTGATAGATCTGCGCCGTGCCCCGCTGGCGACCGTCGAGGCTATAGCCGGCAATGTGCGGCGAGGCCAGCGTGCAGAGGTCGGCCAGTTGCAGGTCGACCTGCGGCTCGCCCTCCCACACGTCCAGCACCGCATGCACGTCTTCACGCTCGAGCAGCAGTTCGCGCAGGGCATGGTTGTCCACCACCGGGCCGCGGCTGGCATTGATCAACCAGGCGCCCGGGCGCAGTCGTGCCAGTTGCGCCTGGCCCAGCAAGTGCCAGGTCGGGTGCTCGCCGCCACGCTGCAGCGGGGTATGCAGGCTGATCACATCGCATTGCTGCAGGAGAGTATCGAGGCTGACGTAATCGCCGCCCTCGGCGGCCTGGCGCAACGGGTCGCACACCAGCACCTGCCAGCCCAGGCCGTGCAGTACCCGTACCAGGCGCCCACCCACCTCACCGGCGCCCACCACGCCATACACCCGCTCGGGCAGCGCCACGCCATCCAGCTCGGCCAGGGTCAGCAGACTGCCCAGCACGTAATCGACCACACCCCGGGCGTTGCACCCCGGGGCGCTGCTCCAGCGGATGCCGGCCTTGGCAAAGTAGTCCAGGTCCAGGTGGTCGGTGCCGATGGTGCAGGTGCCGACAAAGCGCACGCGGCTGCCTTCGAGCAGTTGGCGGTCGACCTTGGTCACCGAGCGCACCAGCAGAATGTCGGCGTCCTTGACGCTGGCGGCATCGAGGCTTCGGCCAGGGTAACGGCGAATTTCACCGAAACCCTGGAAGAAAGCATCGAGCAGCGGGATGTTTTCGTCGGCAACTATCAGCATGGCGCTCTCCTGTCTGGGGAACGCAGTGTAGGCGCAACGCCGGGTGCGTTCCAGAGCGCTTCAGTCGGCTTTCTTGCGGATCCAGTACAGGAAGGTGCCGGCGTTCTCCTGCTGCTGCAGCAGTTCGTGACCGAGGAAGTTGCAGAACTTGGGGATGTCGCGACGGGTCGAGGGGTCGGTGGCGATGACCTTGAGCAGGCCGCCAGCGGCGAGGTCACGTACGTGCTGGTGCAGCATCATCACCGGTTCCGGGCAATTCAGGCCGGTGGCGTCGAGGATGGCGTCGGGGGTGAATTCGGTCATGGGGGGCTCCGCAAGTGATGCGCCATTGTCGCGCATAGCGCGACGCGCTCCAAGCACCACACGCCCCACTCGCTCTTCTTGCTCTTGCTCTTGCTCTTGCTCTTGCTCTTGCTCTTGCTCTTGCTCTTGCTCTTGCTCTTGCTCTTGCTCTTGCTCTTGATCTTGATCTTGATCTTGATCTTCGCGACTTCAGGAGGCCGAGCGAAGGCCTTGCGGAGGGAGGTGACGGGCATGGATGCCCGTCAAGCGCTGAGGCCCCATGGATGGGGCCTGCAGCGCGTACTCCCGGGAGCAAGGCCGGAGTGAGGGAACCCCGTAGCGCAGCGGAGGGGCCGGATGATGGGAGCGCAGCGTTTTTTGGTTACTTTTTGCCGCGTTTGGCAAAAAGTGACTCGCCGTAAGGGCGAAAAGGTGAGTCAGCGTCGCCATCGCCAATGGACTTTGCGCGCGATGAAAACCGGCGCTATCCCGCTTTAATCTTTTCGCTTTTCGCTTTTCGCTTTCAGGCATAGGCTTCAACAACGACGTCAACATTCATTTTCGAAGGTGGCGCTTAGTCACCTTTCCGCCCTTACGGCGGGTCACTTTTTGTCAAACGCGACAAAAAGTAACCAAAAAACGCTGGCTCCCATCATCCGGCCCCTGCGCTGCGCTCCGGGGTCCCCTCGCTACGGGCTTGCTCCCGGGAGGACGCGCTGCAGGCCCCATCCATGGGGCCTCAGCGCTTGACGGGCATCCATGCCCGTCACCTCCCTCCGCAAGCCCTTCGCTCGGCCTCCTGAAGTCGCATTCGGCAGCGCCTGAACTATCGCGCGCTTAAAAGCAAAAGCAAAAGCAAAAGCAACGGCAACGGCAACGGCAACGGCAACGGCAACGGCGATTTCCGGGCCCTGCTCAACGCGGTTTCAAGTCCATTCGACGCAGGTGGCAGGTCACTTCCTCACGGTCGTGGTACAGCTGCTTGCAGGCGATCGACACCTTGACCTTGCGCGCCTTGAATGTCGCCTCCATGCGCTCGAGCAACCGCCGTACCTCGGCGTAGCGCTGTTTCATCGGCAATTTCAGGTTGACCACCGCTTCGCGGCACAGCCCCTCGCCCAGCCAGGTTTCGATCAGCGAGGTGGTGCGCGCCGGCTTCTCGACAATGTCACACACCATCCAGTCCACCGGCTGCTTCGGCTGCCAGGTGAAACCATCGGCCATCAGGTGCTGGACCAGCCCGGTATCCATCAGGCTTTCCGCCATCGGACCGTTGTCGATGGCCGTCACCAGCATGCCCCGGCGCACCAGTTGGTAGGTCCAGCCGCCCGGCGAGGCCCCCAGGTCGACACCGGTCATGTCATCGCCCAGGCGCTGCGCCCATTGTTCACGGGGAATGAACTGGTGCCAGGCCTCTTCCAGCTTGAGGGTCGAGCGGCTGGGCGCCTCGCGGGGAAATTTCAGGCGCGGGATACCCATCGGCCACAGCGCGCTGTTGTTGGCCGGGGCGACGCCGGCGAACACGCGGCGGCCGCTGAGGAAGGTGAGCAGCAGGCGTGGACGACTGGCGTCGTCTACCAGGCGACCAGCCTTTTCCAGAGCCTTGCGCAGCGGCACCTCGAATTTGCGGCAGAAGGTGGACAATTCCTTGCCTTCGTTGCTGTCCAGCACTTCCAGCCACAGGCTGCCGAACACCGGAAAACCGGCCAGGTGCGCCTGCAGCACACTGATACGGTCGCTTTCCGGCAGCTCGACATAACCGCCACGGGCCCATTGCCGAGGGAAAATCAGCTGGTTGAAGCGCAGTTCCCCCATCAGGCGCTCGGCACCGCCCTCCTCGCTGCAGACAAACTCGGCACTGGCACTGTGCGGCTTGCCTTTGGCATAACCGGCGATGCCCAGGCGGGCGGCATGTTCGCTGATTTCGGCGCAGACCTCGCCCTCGAAACCGGGCCGGCAATGCATGAACAGGGTATTCATCTCTCACTCCACTACAGCGGGCGCGCCACAGGCGCCGGCAGGGCGGCGATGATAAATGAAGATTGGAACCCGCGACACGCCCCGCCGGTCCAGAAAAGGGTCAGGTGGCCTAAAGCGGTCTAACCTGACCTTTCAGCCAGGTCCGCAGCGTGCGGGCCGATACAGAGCGGTGCCCCGGCAGGCCTGAGCCATTGCCGGCCACCGGCGCAGAAGGAGTTGGCAATGCCCTCGCTCGATAGCCTGAACACCCTCAAGTCCCTCACGGTGGGTGACCAGACCTACCACTACTTCAGCCTCCCCGAAGCTGCCCGACAGCTGGGCGACCTGCAACGCCTGCCGATGTCGCTGAAGGTACTGCTGGAAAACCTGCTGCGCTGGGAGGACGGCAAGACGGTCACCGGCGACGACCTGCGTGCCCTTGCCCAATGGCTGGGCGAGCGGCGCTCAGACCGCGAGATCCAGTATCGCCCGGCGCGGGTACTGATGCAGGACTTCACCGGCGTGCCGGCCGTGGTCGACCTGGCCGCCATGCGCGCCGCCATGGCCAAGGCCGGTGGCGACCCGCAGCGGATCAACCCGCTGTCCCCGGTGGACCTGGTGATCGACCACTCGGTGATGGTCGACCGCTACGGCACGCCAGAGGCCTTCAGCGAGAACGTCGACATCGAAATGCAGCGCAACGGTGAACGCTATGCGTTCCTGCGCTGGGGCCAGAGCGCCTTCGACAACTTCCGCGTGGTACCGCCAGGCACCGGTATCTGCCACCAGGTCAACCTGGAATACCTGGGCCGCACCGTCTGGACCCGTGAGGCCGACGGCCGCACCTATGCCTTCCCGGACACCTTGGTCGGCACCGATTCGCACACCACGATGATCAATGGCCTGGGCGTGCTCGGCTGGGGCGTGGGCGGCATCGAAGCGGAGGCGGCCATGCTCGGCCAGCCGGTGTCGATGCTGATCCCGGAAGTGATCGGCTTCAAGCTGACCGGCAAGCTGCGCGAAGGCATCACCGCCACCGACCTGGTGCTGACGGTGACGCAGATGCTGCGCAAGAAGGGCGTGGTCGGCAAGTTCGTCGAGTTCTATGGCGATGGCCTGGCCGAGTTGCCCTTGGCCGACCGCGCAACCATCGCCAACATGGCCCCGGAATACGGTGCCACCTGCGGCTTCTTCCCGGTCGACCAGGTAACCCTGGATTACCTGCGCCTGTCCGGCCGCCCCGAGGCGACCGTGCAACTGGTCGAGCACTACTGCAAGGCCCAGGGCTTGTGGCGGCTGCCAGGGCAGGAGCCGCTGTTCAGCGACAGCCTGGCGCTGGACATGCACGAAGTGGAGGCCAGCCTGGCCGGGCCCAAGCGGCCGCAGGACCGAGTGGCTCTGGGCCAGGTGCGCCAGGCCTTCGACCACTTTATCGAACTGCAACCCAAACCCCTGGCCAAGGAAGTCGGCCGCCTGGAAAGCGAAGGGGGCGGCGGCGTGGCGGTGGGCAACGCCGACCAGGCCGGGGAAGTCGACTACAGCCACCAAGGCCAGACCCATACCCTGCGCGACGGCGCGGTGGTGATCGCTGCGATCACCTCCTGCACCAACACCTCCAACCCCAGCGTGATGATGGCCGCCGGGCTGGTGGCGAAAAAGGCCCTGGAAAAAGGTCTGCAGCGCAAACCCTGGGTCAAGAGTTCGCTGGCGCCGGGTTCCAAGGTCGTCACCGACTACTTCAAGGCCGCCGGGCTCGACACCAACCTCGACCAATTGGGGTTCGACCTGGTCGGCTACGGCTGCACGACCTGCATCGGCAACTCCGGCCCGCTGGATGACGCGATCGAAAAGGCCATTGGCAGCGCCGACCTCACCGTAGCCTCGGTATTGTCGGGCAACCGCAACTTCGAAGGCCGCGTGCACCCGCTGGTGAAGACCAACTGGCTGGCCTCGCCGCCGCTGGTGGTGGCCTATGCCCTGGCCGGCACCGTACGCCTGGACCTGACCAGCGACCCGCTGGGCATCGGCAAGGACGGCCAGCCGGTGTACTTGCGCGACATCTGGCCCAGCCAGCAGGAAATTGCCGCGGCCGTGGCCAAGGTCGATACGGCGATGTTCCACAAGGAATACGCCGAAGTGTTCGCCGGCGATGCGCAGTGGCAGGCGATCGAAGTACCCCAGGCGGCGACCTACGTGTGGCAGGCCGATTCCACCTATATCCAGCACCCACCCTTCTTCGACGGCATCGGCGGGCCACCGCCGCAGGTCACGGATATCCGCAACGCACGAATACTGGCGCTGCTGGGCGACTCGGTGACCACCGACCACATTTCCCCGGCCGGCAACATCAAGGCCGACAGCCCGGCCGGACGCTACCTGCGGGAACAGGGCGTGGAACCACGCGATTTCAACTCCTACGGCTCGCGGCGCGGCAACCATGAAGTGATGATGCGTGGCACCTTCGCCAATATCCGTATCCGCAATGAAATGCTGCCGGGCGAAGAAGGTGGCAACACCCTGCACGTGCCCAGTGGCGAGAAACTGTCGATCTACGACGCCGCCATGCGCTACCAGCAAGCAGGCACTGCGCTGGTAGTGATTGCCGGGCAGGAATACGGCACCGGTTCAAGCCGCGACTGGGCGGCCAAGGGCACCAACCTGCTGGGCGTCAAGGCGGTGCTCGCAGAAAGCTTCGAACGCATTCACCGTTCCAACCTGGTGGGCATGGGCGTGCTGCCGCTGCAGTTCAAGGCGGGGCACAACCGCAAGCAACTGGGGCTGACCGGCAAGGAACAGATCGATGTCCTTGGCCTGACCGGCGCGGAGCTTCATCCAGGCATGAGCCTGCCCCTGCGCATCATCCGCGAGGATGGGCAACAGGAGCAGATCGAGGTGCTGTGCCGGATCGATACCCTGAACGAGGTGGAGTACTTCAAGGCAGGGGGAATATTGCATTTTGTGTTGCGTCAGTTGATCGCCAGCTGAACCGGGTATGCTTGGGCCGCTCCGACAGGCGACGGGTAGCGGCCCGTTTCCATTGACCCGAGAAGGACCACTCGTGCCTCGCCTCCACCTGATCGCGCTCCTGTTTCTGGCCCTCGGTTATACGCTGGCCCTGAGCCTTGGCAACCTTGGCATCGCCACCCTGCCCAGCTTCCTCGCCCTGCTTACCAGCGCCCTGCTTGCAGGTCGCCCGCAGCGCTGGCTACAAGCCCTGGGCCATATGGTGTTCATCCTGCTGGCGATCGCCCTTGCGCTGCACTGGCTGCCCGGTTTCAACGCAGCCAAGGTCATAGACAGCGCTACCCTCAGCCCCGGCGCCCAGTCCTTCACGATGTACCTGAACCTGGACAAGCCGCTGATCGGCGCCTGGCTGCTGCTGGCCTGCCCTTGGCTGGTCCTGTGGCGCAGCCAGGGCCTGCCGGCCAGTCTGCTGTACGCGCTGCCCCTGACCTTGCTCGCCTGCCTGGGGGGCGCCTGGTCCCTGGGCATGATCGCATGGGCGCCGAAATGGCCCGAACAGGCCTGGCTGTGGGTGCTGAACAACCTGTTGTTGGTCAGCCTGACCGAAGAACTGCTGTTTCGCGGTTATCTGCAAGGCAGCCTGCAGCGCCTGCTGCGCCATCAGGGGCTGGCGTTGTTCGCCGCCGCCATGCTGTTCGGCCTGGCCCACCTGGGGGCTGGCTGGCAGTGGGTATACCTGGCCACCCTCGCTGGCGTGGGCTACGGCCTGGCGTACCGCTGGGGCGGCGTGGGGGCTGCCGTGCTCTGCCATTTCGGCCTGAACCTGGTGCATTTCTCGCTGTTCAGCTACCCGATGCTGGCCCTTGGCTAGCTAATCGGTCATCATCTGACTTCTGCGTCATTAATCCGCAATAAAAACGCAATAATGACGCAAACAAGCTTGAACGTGCCGGGCAGCTAACTCAGACTGCATAATGGCCTATTGCCACAGATCAAGCCTTGCAAATATTCACTCAATAAAACCAGGGCCTTGCCGATAGCTTTGGAAAGCCCTGCGGACTATCAACCCATGCGTAACAACCAGCCGATTACCCAGAGAGAAAGGACTTTCCCTGCCCAGCAGCGGTTGATCTCCACCACCAATGCCAAAGGGGTGATCACTTACTGCAACGATGCTTTCACCGAGATAAGTGGTTTCACCCGCGAAGAACTGACCGGTGCGCCGCATAACCTGGTGCGCCACCCGGACGTGCCGCCAGCCGTGTTCGCGCACATGTGGCAGACCCTCAAGCAGGGCCAGCCGTGGATGGGTATCGTCAAGAACCGTTGCAAATCCGGCGACCACTACTGGGTCAACGCCTACGTCACGCCGATCTTCGACAATAACCAGGTGGTTGGCTTCGAATCGGTGCGGGTCAAGCCTACTGCCGAACAGATTCGTCGCGCCGAGGCGCTCTACCAGCGCATCAACCAGGGCAAGCCGCCCGTACCACGCCGCGACAAGTGGCTACCGGTGCTGCAGGACTGGCTGCCGTTCATCCTCATCAGCCAGGTGGGTTTCCTGATCGGCAACTGGCTCGGCCATTCCTGGGGCTTCGCCCTGGCTGCCGGGCTTTCCGTACCTCTGGGCCTGCTCGGCCTGGGCTGGCAGCAGCGCGGCCTCAAGCGCCTGCTGCGCCTGGCCGAGCAGACCACCTCCGACCCGCTGATCGCACAAATGTACACCGACAGCCGCGGGGTACAGGCACGCCTGGAAATGGCCATGCTGAGCCAGGACGCACGCATGAAAACCTGCCTGACCCGCTTGCAGGACAGCGCCGAACACCTCAGCGAACAGGCGCGCCAGTCCGACGCCCTGGCGCACAAGAGCTCTTCGGGGCTGGAACGCCAGCGCGTGGAAACCGAGCAAGTCGCCGCCGCAGTCAACCAGATGGCCGCCACCACCCAGGAAGTGGCCAACCACGTGCAGCGCACCGCCGATGCCACCCAGGAAGCCAACCGCCTGACCAGCCAGGGCCGGCAGATCGCCGGGGAAACTCGCGAAGCCATCGAGCGCCTGTCGGCTGCGGTCGGTGAAACTGGCCAGACGGTCACCCAGCTGGCCAAGGACAGTGACGAGATTGGTGGCGTGGTCGATGTGATCAAGGGCATCGCCGACCAGACCAACCTGTTGGCATTGAACGCAGCCATCGAAGCGGCGCGTGCAGGTGAAATGGGCCGTGGCTTTGCCGTGGTGGCCGACGAAGTGCGCCAGCTGGCACAGCGCACCGCCGAGTCCACCGGGCAGATTCACGGGCTTATCGCCAAGCTGCAACAGACTGCCAGCAATGCCGTACTGACCATGGAAACCGGCCACCGCCAGGCGCAGGAAGGCGTCGACCGCGTGATGCAGGCCGACGAGGCACTGGTCGGAATCAGCGAAGCGGTGGCCAATATCACCGACATGGCGACCCAGATCGCCGCCGCGACAGAAGAGCAGACGGCGGTAGCCGACGAGATCAGCCGCAACATCAGCACCATTGCCGAGCTGGCCGACCAGACTGCCGAACAGGCTCAGCATTCGGCGCTGCTCAGCGAAGAGCTGACCAGCACAGCGGGTACCCAGTACTCACTGGTGGAGCGTTTCAACCGTTAAGGCGGTTTCCACTGGTACTGCGTCGGCTTGCAGGAACGGCTTCAGCTGCGATCACCGGCACAGCCGGTGCCAGCTACCGCGTCGCCTGCATCGCGGATAAATCCGCTCCTACAATTGACGCCGTACGGGTAGGAGCGGCTTCAGCCGCGATCACTGGTACAACCGGTGCAGCCACCAGATTACCAATCCAGGCGCAAGCGGCTCTCGAAATAGCGCTCTTCGCCACTCAGTGGGTCCTCGAAACGCAAGCTCTGCGCCAGCAGTTTCAACGGCCGCTGGTAGTCATCCTCCTCCTTGAGCAACTGCGGATAGAACGGATCATTGCTGATCCCCGCACCCAATGCCGCCATGTGCACACGCAACTGGTGGGTCTTGCCGGTGACCGGTGACAACCCATAGCGCCACAGGTCGCCATGCTTCTCCAGCACTTCGGCCCAGGTTTCGCTGTTGGCCTCCCCTTCCACTTCATGCATGCGGAAAAACGGCTCGCCATGCACCAGGCGGCTTTTATGCACCAGCGGAAAATCGTGTTGCGGCATGGCTGCGGCAATCGCCTGGTAGCGCTTTTCGATGCGCCGCTCGGGGAATAGCCGCTGATAGGCACTGCGACTCTGCGGATTGGCAGAAAACAGCACCAGCCCGGCCGTATGCCGGTCGATACGGTGCAACGGCACCAGGTGCGGGTTGTCGAGGCGGTGGATCAGGCGGCGCAGCAAGGTCTGCTCGACGTATTCTCCGGTCGGCGTCACCGGCAGGAAATGCGGCTTGTCCGCCACCACCAGGTGCTCATCCACGTGCAACACCGCCTCCTGCACCGGAATCGGCCGCTCGTTCGGCACTTCTCGAAAGTAGTGCAAACGCATGCCCCGTTTGTACGGCAGCTCGGCCGCAACAACTCGCCCCTCGGCATCCAGCACCCGCCCGCGGGCAAAGCGATCGAGCCATTGAGCCCGGTCGATGGCCTTGAAATGGTCACACAGGCAGTCGAGTACCGTCGCCCAGTTTCCGGGTGGCAGGCACACCGTGCTGGCTTGCTGGCGGGCGGGGTCGAAAGGCGTGGTCATGGCGGAGCTCGGAACATTCACGGTCGCGCATTATCGCCCAAGCCCGCGCCCTCAACCAGCCTTGGCCATCGCCTCGCTACGGTCCTTCAGCCAACGCAGTACCTGCACCGGCTCCCAGCGGCCGGGGTCGTACAGGGCATACAGCAACCCCTGGTAACCCACCACATCCAGCCCGCGGTGATAGCCGGCACGCTGAAACAAGGCTTCAATTTCTGCAAAGCAGGTATTGAAGTGTACCTTGCCAAATGGTGTACGGTCGTCGGTGACCAGGCCCTCGAGGCGCAGTTCCAGAACGGCGTCCGCCACCCGTTCGACGGGCATGCGGTTGACGCTGTACTTGAGTTGCTCGACATTGAGCATGGCTTTACCTCGACACTGTATTCATATACAGCATACGAACATCCCCTTGCCTTCGTCAATGCGCTTCATTGCAGCCCCTCCTCGTAGCCGCTACCTCTGCGAATCGTCAGAACCTGTCGTCGTGGCGTGCCCGGCGTCACCGACAGATGTACCCATTGGTCGAACTCGAGGATCAGTTGGTCGAAGGAAATGGCGCTTTCGCTGATCCGGCGCGCGACTTCGCGCGGGCTTACTTCGACCACCGTAAAGTCGGCGGCCAGCCCTTGCAGATGTTGGCTTGACGGCGCCCCGCCAATGCGGCTGTTGACTGCCGGGCTGCGATAGCCACTGCTGACGATGACCGGTGCGCCGAACAGCGCGCGAACCTGCTCCAGGACATTGCACAACAATTGCAGGTTTGCACGCGCCTCGGCTGGCGGGTCGTTGTCGAGCCCTTCCCTGGCGGCGAGCTGCGAAACGGTCATTTCAGCGAGGGTGAAATGGGGAGAAATGAGCATGGCTGAAATCCTGATGATCGGTGGAAAAGGCCGGCCTCAGCGTGCCGGCAGGAGATCATCACGACGCAGCGCGCCACATGGAGCAGGGAGGCGCCTCCCCTGGTGCCGTCATTGCGCGAGAAATGCCACGACCTGCTCCGCATCGAACGGCCAATGCAGCTCGGCGCCGTTGTCGCAGCGCCGCAGCACTGGAATGATCAGGCCGTAACGCTCGAACATGGCCTCGCTTTCGGCAATGTCGACCAGTTCCACCAGCAGGCCGTGATCGACAAAGGGCATCAGCACGGCCTCGGCCACTTCGCACAGGTGGCAGCCGAGGGTGCCGAACAGTTGGCATTCAGGCAGCATGGGGCAGCTTCCGGTTTTGGCATGGAGGGAAGCCTATTCTAGGCCGCTCCTGCCCCATGCGCACCTGACCAGGTTCAATCCTGACTGGTCGCGCCGATACGATGCAACGACAGATCGGCCCCCTGGAACTCCTGCTCATGGCTCAAGCGCAGGCCATGCAGCGCGCGGATCGCACCGTACACGGCAAAGCCACCGGCCAGCGCCACCAGCACGCCCAGGAGGCTGCCCAGCAACTGGCTGGCCAGGCTGACTCCGCCCATGCCGCCCAGGGCCGCCTGGCCGAACACACCACAGGCAATGCCGCCCCACACACCACACAGGCCATGCAACGGCCATACGCCCAGGACATCGTCGATCTTCCAGCGGTTCTGTGCCGCGGTGAAGGTCCAGACGAACAGCCCGCCTGCGACCAGCCCGGTGACCAGCGCGCCGACCGGGTGCATCAGGTCGGAACCTGCACACACCGCCACCAGCCCGGCCAGCGGCCCGTTATGCAGGAAACCCGGGTCGTTACGCCCGGCCAGCAAGGCCGACAGGGTGCCACCGACCATGGCCATCAGCGAGTTGATCGCCACCAGCCCACTGATTCCCTGCAGGGTCTGCGCACTCATGACGTTGAAACCGAACCAGCCAATGATCAGAATCCACGACCCCAGCGCCAGGAAGGGAATGCTCGACGGCGCAAACGCCACCAACCGGCCATCGCGATAGCGCCCGCGTCGCGCGCCCAGCAGCAGCACCGCCGCCAAGGCCAGCCAGCCGCCCATGGCGTGCACCACCACCGAGCCGGCAAAATCATGGAACGGCGCACCAAAGCGGGCCTGCAACCAGGCCTGCAGGCCCAGGTTGCCGTTCCACATCAGCCCTTCGAAGAACGGGTAGACAAACGCCACGATCAGCGCCGTGGCACACAACTGCGGCACGAAGCGCGCCCGCTCGGCAATGCCCCCGGAGATGATCGCCGGGATCGCTGCGGCAAAGGTCAGCAGAAAGAAGCACTTGACCAGCGCATACCCCTGGTCGGCCGCCAGCGCGGCGGCCGGCTGCAGGAAACTGACCCCATAGGCGATCCAGTAGCCGACGAAGAAGTACACCAGCGCCGAGATGGCAAAATCGCTGAGAATCTTCGACAAGGCATTGACCTGGTTCTTATGGCGCACCGTGCCCACTTCGAGAAACGCGAAGCCGGCATGCATGGCCAGCACCAGAATGGCGCCCATGAGAATGAACAGAGTGTTGGAACCGTGGACCAGAGTGTCCATCGCGCTGTGCATGTTTTCCATGAAGTAGGCAGACCTGTTGAAAAGGCACCAGAACAGTTCAAGAACCTGCATCCGTGCACCTGATCGGTGCCAACCCCTTGCCCTGTTTCGGTGAGCCTGGCGGAGCCTGCGCGGTTTTTTCTTGGGATTGTCGTGGATTGGGTTAAGGTTTATCGGTAGCCGCTGCGCTGACGCCCTGAATCGGCGCATTACCTGCCTGGAGCGCCCCGCAACGTGGCAAAGCCCTAGCAAGGCCCATACCAGCAGCGGCACTTGAACCTTCGGCATGTGCTATCACTCGAACTACCAACATTCATCGACAGGGAGACACCCATGGCCAGCAAATCGGCAAAGACTGCACAAGAGATATTGATGGCTGACTTCCAGGCACTGGTGCGCGACACCGAGAAGCTGCTGGCTGACACCGCCAACCTGGCCGGCGACC
This sequence comes from Pseudomonas sp. Marseille-Q3773, assembly GCF_916618955.1. Classification (NCBI taxonomy): domain Bacteria; kingdom Pseudomonadati; phylum Pseudomonadota; class Gammaproteobacteria; order Pseudomonadales; family Pseudomonadaceae; genus Pseudomonas; species Pseudomonas sp. Marseille-Q3773. The sequence goes on along the minus strand of NZ_OU745390.1, from coordinate 619,802 downwards.
AGGCGGACGAATTGCGCGGGCAGATTCACGAGCGCCGGGCCCAGGCCCGCGAAACCTTGCAACTGCCCCAGGACTCGGTGCGCGAGCGCGGCCGGGCAGCGTGGGGCAGCGCCGAGCAGTACGTGCAGGAAAACCCGGGGCGGGCGATCGGCATCGCAGCGGGCGTCGGGCTGTTGATCGGCCTGCTGGCCAACCGCCACTGAGGGGATACCATGGATAACGACGCCAACGGCGCCAGCGCTGCAGGCAAGCGCCTGGGTGCGGCCGCGCTGGGGCTGCTGCACAGCCATATCGAACTGTTCGGCATCGAACTGCAGGAGCAGAAGGGCCGCACCTTGAGCCTGCTGTTGTTCGCCGGCCTGGCCCTGGTGTTCGCCTTGCTGCTGCTGACGGCCCTGTCCGGGCTGCTGCTGGTGCTGCTGTGGGACAGCTATCGCCTGGCTGGCATCATCGGCCTTTGCGTGTTCTACGGGATTGCCGCGCTGTACTGCGGATTGCGCCTGAAAGCTGCGGTGTTCGATGAGTCGTCACCATTCGGTGCCACCCTCGAGGAACTCGCCAAGGACCGGGAGCGCCTGTTGCCATGAGCCTGCCAGAACTGCCAAACACGCGGAACCCGCGTGAATTGCGCAAGGCACTGTTGCGCCTGCGCATGGAAATGCACCGCCAGGAAATCCGCCATGAGTCCGGGCAGTTGCTTGAGCCGCTGCGCCGCGTGCGCGGCATGGGCACCTCGCTGCAGGATGGGCTGGGCATCAAGCATGCACCGCTGTGGGGAATCGGCGCTGTAGTAGCGCTGGGCTTCCTCACTGGCAAGGGTGTGCGCAGCGGCAACCTCGCCCGGCTGTTGCGCCTGGGCAGCACCTTGCTACCGTTGGTGCGCCTGTACCTGCAGGGCAGCCGCCGACCCTGACGGGGTAAATCAATCCTGAGGCCTCAGCCCCTGTGGGAGCGGGTTGATTCGCGAATGCGCAGTTCGACCACCGGCGCATTCGCGGATCAGGCCGCTGCCACAGCCCAGGTCTGCAACTGCCCCTTGCGCATGGACGCACGACACAGGAAGCTATCGCCTTCGATGCACAGGAGACCGCGCCTTGGACTGGCACACCCTGCTCACCCGCGAACGCCTGGGCAAAGCGCTGTACAGCGCCGATGAGCTCGGGCGCAGCCCCTTTCACAAAGACCACGACCGCATCATCTTCTCCGGCGCTTTCCGCCGCCTCGGGCGCAAGACCCAGGTGCACCCGGTTTCCAGCAATGACCATATCCACACACGCCTGACCCACTCGCTGGAGGTCAGCTGCGTGGGACGCTCGCTGGGCATGCGCGTCGGCGAAACCCTGCGTGACAACCTTCCGGACTGGTGCGCCCCGAGCGACCTGGGGATGATCGTGCAATCGGCCTGCCTGGCTCATGACATCGGCAACCCTCCGTTTGGCCACTCTGGCGAAGACGCCATCCGCCACTGGTTCCAGCAGGCCGCCGGACGTGGCTGGCTGGATGACATGAGCGACGACGAGCGCGCCGACTTCCTCAACTTCGAAGGCAATGCCCAAGGCTTTCGCGTACTCACCCAGCTGGAGTATCACCAGTTCGATGGCGGTACCCGGCTGACCTATGCCACGCTCGGCACCTACCTGAAATACCCGTGGAGCGCACGCCACGCCGACGCATTGGGCTACAAGAAACACAAGTTCGGCAGTTACCAGAGCGAGCTGCCGCTGCTCGAGCAGATAGCCCGCAAGCTTGGCCTGCCGCAACTGGAGCATCAGCGCTGGGCGCGCCACCCGCTGGTGTACCTGATGGAGGCCGCCGATGACATCTGCTATGCGCTGATCGACCTGGAAGACGGCCTGGAAATGGAGCTGCTGCAATATGCCGAAGTCGAAGCGCTGCTGCTCGACCTGGTCGGCGAGGACCTGCCGGAAACCTACCGCCAGCTCGGCCCGGGCGATTCCCGTCGGCGCAAGTTGGCCATCCTGCGCGGCAAGGCCATCGAACATCTGACCAACGCCGCCGCGCATGCCTTCGTCGAGCAACAGCAGGCCTTGCTGGGCGGCCACCTGGTGGGCGACCTGGTCGAACACATGCATGGCCCGGCCAAACGCTGCGTGCTGCAGGCCAAGGCCATGGCACGCAACAAAATCTTCCAGGACAAACGCAAGACCTTGCACGAGATCGGCGCCTACACCACCCTGGAAATTCTGCTGAACACATTCTGTGGCGCTGCCCTCGAGCAACACGGGGGGCGCACGCCCTCGTTCAAGAGCCGCCGGGTGCTGGACCTGATCGGCAACAACGCCCCTGACCCGCACGGTTCTTTGTACGGTGCCTTCCTGCGCATGATCGACTTCATCGCCGGGATGACCGACAGCTATGCCAGCGAAATGGCGCGCGAGATGACCGGGCGTTCAAGCCCGGCCTGAACCGCGCCACTGCCGCCCGGGCCCTGCCCGGGGCCGCCAGCGCTGACCGAAGGAAACTTCCTACATATATAATCGGCAACGTAAACAATGCGATTAAACATTAAAAATGGTTACCAAACTTGCTTTGACATTCAGCAGAACATCCATATTTCGTAGCCAGACTTGCATAAACGTGTAAGCCATTTCCCATATAGGGCTAATAGCCCTTCCTCACGTCCCCGATGACTTCCAACTGCGATAAGGTGCCGCCTGTCACCTCGATAGCCCGCAGGGAAGTTGAACATGCAATCCATATTTATTGTCGACGACCATCCTGTCATCCGCCTGGCCGTGCGTATGTTGCTGGAAAACCAGAACTACAAGATTGTCGGCGAGTCGGACAACGGCGTGGACGCCATGCAGATGATTCGCGAAACCAACCCCGACCTGGTCATTCTCGACATCAGCATCCCCAAGCTGGACGGGCTGGAGGTGCTTTCCCGCTTTCAGGCCATGGCGTTGCCCCTGAAGGTTCTGGTGTTGACTGCGCAATCACCGGCATTGTTTGCCGTGCGCTGCATGCACTCCGGTGCCGCAGGCTATGTATGCAAGCAGGAGGACCTGAGCGAACTGCTGAGTGCAATCAAGGCCGTGCTGGCCGGTTACAACTATTTCCCCAGCCAGGCTATAAAGCACAACCAGGCGGTGGATGCCGACCTGAAACTTTTCCGACAGGTGAATGACCGTGAACTAATGGTGTTGCAGCTGTTCGCCCAGGGGCGCAGCAACAAGGAAATAGCCAAGGGCATGTTTCTCAGCAGCAAGACGGTCAGCACCTACAAGAAGCGCCTCATGCACAAACTTCAGGCCGACACGCTGGTCGACCTGATCGAAATGGCCAAGCGCAACGCTTTGGTCTGAGGTTGTCATGGCGTGTCACATCGCTCGGCTGCTGCTCGCCCTGCTCCTGTTCAGCAGCGTGGCACAGGCTACCCCTCCAGGCGCCTCGTCCTACACGTTGCTGGCCCGGTCAACCGCCCGGCCCGCCCAGCCAGCGCTCACCGCCGAACAACGGCAGTGGCTGGAAACCCGCCAGGAACTGGTGCTGGGCACCTCGGCACCGGATTACCCGCCATTCGACATCACCAGCGGTGGCCGTGAATACCAGGGCCTGACAGCCGAATACGCCAGCCTGATCGGCAAGGCTCTGGGCTTGCCGGTCAAGGTGCTACGCTTTTCCAATCGACAGGCAGCGGTGAAAGCGTTGCGGCGTGGCGACATCGACCTGCTTGGCAGTGCCAATGGCTACGAGGCAGCTGCCGACGGCCTGGCGCTTTCGCAGCCCTATGCCATTGACCAACCGGTGCTGGTAACACGGGAAAATGAAAACCGCGCACTCGACAAGGGGCTGCCCGGCATGCGCCTTGGCATGCTCTACCATTACCTGCCCAGGCGGGAAGTGCTCAGTGCCTATCCCCAGGCGGAGTTGCTGGCCTTCGGCTCGTCCAGCGAGGCCTTGAACGCGGTTGCGTTCGGCCAGGCCGACGTGTTCATCGGCGATACCATTTCCACCCACTACCAACTGAACCGCGGCCACTTGCCGCGCCTGCGCATGGCCAGTTTCGGCAAGCACGAGGCCATCGGCTTCGGCTTTGCCCTGCGCCAGCAGGACAAGCTGCTGATGGAACTGGTGAACGGCGTGCTGGATAGCCAGCCCTCGGCCATACGCGCCAGCATTTTCAAGCGCTGGAGCGCCGGTGGCGATCTGCTGCTGAGCGAGCGCAAGCTGCACCTGACCGAGGCCGAGGAACAGTGGTTGCGGGACCACCCGGTGATGCGCGTGGTGATCGATGACACCGCCGCGCCGTTGTCCTATTTCGATGCTGCGGGCTATTTCCGTGGCATTACCGCCGACCTGCTGGAACTCATTCGCCTGCGTACCGGCCTGCGCTTCGACGTGCAGCGCGCCAGTGGCGTAGCCGACATGATTGCCCGCCTGAAGGATGGCCGCGCCGACGTCATCGCCGCACTGACCACTGACGGGCAGGCCGAGGGCAACCTGCAAATCAGTCGCCCCTACCTGGAAAGCGCCTACGTGCTGGTCAGCCGCAAGGACAACGAAGCGCTGACCTCGCTGGACCAGATGCAAGGGCGCCGCATTGCCATCAACCGCTACAGCGCGATGGACGCCATGCTGTCGCGCAATTATCCGCAGGTTGGCTGGGTAGAGACGGAAAGCACGTTCTATTCCGTGGCGTTGCTCAAGAGTGGCGCGGTCGACGCGCTGATCACCCCCCTGGTCGACGCCAACCACGCCCTGGCCAGCAACCCCGAGCTGGTCATCCGCACCACTGTTGGCAGCGAACCCGCCAATTTCGCCATGGCCTCCGACCCCTCCTCCGCGGTGCTGGTATCGATCCTCGACAAGGCACTGATGAGCATCTCGCCAGAGGAGCTGGGGGTGATCAACAACCGCTGGCGCGGCTTCGGCCTGCACGATGACGGCAACGGCCAGGACTACCGTCGGCTCGCAGTGCAACTGGTGCTGGGCGCTGCCGTGCTCTTGCTGCTGGCCTTGCTGTGGAATGCCCGCCTGCGCCTGCAGATCAGTCAACGTCAACGCGCAGAACGTGCGCTGAACGACCAGCTGGCGTTCATGCGCGCCCTGCTCAATGGCACGCCCCATCCCATGTACGTGCGTGACCGCGACGGCTGCCTGCAAAGTTGCAACTCCAGTTACCTGGACGCTGTGCAGGCCTGCTCCGATGAGGTCATAGGCAAACGTCTGAACGACAGCCTGTTCGCAGAGTACGAGCATATCCGCCAGATCGAAGCGGATTACCAGAGGGTGATGGCAGCTGGCACCCCGCTGATCATGGACCGCCCGCTACGGATCAAGGGCCGCGAGATGACCATCTATCACTGGATACTTCCGTATCGCGACTCGCTGGGCGAGGTGCAGGGCATCATTGGCGGCTGGATCGACATCAGTGATCGCCGCCAGCTGGTGATGGAGCTGCGCCAGGCCAAGCAGCAGGCCGACGATGCCAACCGCGCCAAGAGTACGTTCCTGGCAACCATCAGCCACGAGATCCGGACCCCGATGAACGCGGTCATCGGCATGCTGGAACTGGCCGTCAAGCGTGCCGACCAGGGCCGGGTGGACCGCAGCGCACTGGAGCTGGCCCACCATTCGGCCAAGGACCTGCTGGGCCTGATCGGCGACATCCTCGATATCGTGCGCATCGAGTCCGGGCACTTGAACCTTGCCCCTGAGGTGGTCGACCTGGCGGGCCTGGTCGAATCGGTGGGGCGCATCTTCGAGGGTCAGGCACGGCAGAAAGGCCTGGCCCTGGAAGTACTGATCGACCCCGCCGCACGCTGCCATGCACAGCTCGACCCGCTGCGTTTCAAGCAGGTGCTATCCAACCTGGTGAGCAACGCCATCAAGTTCACCGAACACGGCCAGGTGCGTATCTGCGTCAGCCTGGATGAGGCCTGCAGCCCCCCTGTGCTGGAGCTGGAAGTGCGCGACAGTGGCATCGGCATACCGGCTGATGACCTGCAACGCCTGTTCAATCCGTTCATCCAGGCCAACCCGCACAGCCAGGGCGCCCGCGCCGGCACCGGCCTCGGCCTGGCCATCTGCCGCAACCTGTGCGAAATGATGGGCGGCAACCTGAGTATCAGAAGCCTGGAAGATGTCGGCACCCAGGTACGCTTGAAGATGCCGCTGCAGCGGGTCGAAGGTGCAGCGCTGGCGGCTCCGCTGCCGGAGGAACTCGAGGTGCCTGACCCACGGCTGAGCGTGCTGGTGATCGACGACCATCCAGCCAACCTGCAACTGATGGCACAGCAACTTAATTACCTGGGCCTGGAGCATGCCAGCGCATCCGACGGTCACGAAGGCCTGGCCACCTGGCGGGAGGGCGACTTCGATGTGCTGGTGCTCGACTGCAACATGCCGCACATGAACGGCTATCAACTGGCGTCCGCGGTACGGGCCGAGGAAAGCCACGGCAAACGCCCGCGCTGCACCATTCTTGGCTACACCGCCAACGCGCAGCCCGAGGTACGGCGCAAGTGCCTCAACGCCGGCATGGATGACTGCCTGCTCAAGCCCATCAGCCTCAGTACCCTTAGCCAGCGCCTGGCCGGCATTCGCCCGCGCTGTCCGCAGCCACGCCGGCGCAAGCTGTATTACCTGGATGGTCTGGCCGCTGTGGTCGGGCACGACCCCAACGACCGTCAGCGTTTCCTCGAGGCCTTGCGGCAGAGCCTGCAGGCTGACCTGGCCACGTTGATGGCGCTGGATCCGCAGCACGACAGCAACGCCATCGCCGAACAGGCCCACAAGGTACTCAGCGCCGCACGCATGCTGGAAGCGCCCGAGCTGATGGCAGCCTGCGAAGCCCTGGAGGCCAGCGGCCTGTCCACCGCCCAGCTGCGCCTGCGACGCCAGGCACTGGCGCGGCACATGGGCCGGGTGGAGCGAGCCCTGGCCAGGGAGCTGGCCGCAGATACCTGCACACAGACAGGCAGCCAGGCGTGTTAACTGGTAGACTGCGCGGCGTTATTACCTAAGAGGATTGTTTCATGGCCACAAACCGCTCCCGTCGTCTGCGCAAGAAGCTGTGTGTCGACGAGTTTCAGGAATTGGGCTTCGAGCTGAACCTGGAATTCAAGGAAGATCTGGATGACCAGGCAATCGATGCTTTCCTCGACGCGTTCCTGGCAGAAGCCATGGACGCCAACGGCCTGGACTATGTAGGCGGTGACGATTTCGGCCTGGTGTGCTCGGTCAAACGCGGCTCGGTCAGCGAAGAACAGCGTGCAGCCGTTGAAGCCTGGCTCAAGGGCCGCAGCGAACTGACCAAGATCGAAGTCAGCCCGCTGCTGGACGCCTGGTACCCGGAAAAGCCGATCAACAAGGCCGAGTAATACCGGCCCGATCGCTGAAAAGGCCACCTTCGCGGGTGGCCTTTTTTTTCGGGCCGTGCTTTACCCGGATGGGTGCCTTTTCTGTCGAACCTGACGCATCGTCGCTGCGCTTGGGGCATAATGCGCATTCTTTCGTCCTGGGGCCATCATCCTGTACAGCCCCAATGCCCTTTCCCCTCGCCGCAGGGTGTTTACTGACCATGATCAAAACGCTTCGTCCCCTTGTACTTGCCGGCCTGCTGCTGCCGTTCGCCCTGCCCAGCCAGGCCGCTGCCGTGAATACCACCCTGCCCGCCAAAGTGCAGCAAGCCCTCAAGGCCAGCAAGCTGCAGGATTCGGCGCTGTCGCTGGTGATGCTGCCGCTGGACGGCCCCGGCACACCGACCGTGTTCAATGCCGACGTGTCGGTGAACCCGGCCTCGACCATGAAGCTGGTTACCACCTACGCAGCCCTTGAACTGCTTGGCCCGACCTTCCAGTGGAAGACCGAGTTCTACACCGACGGCACCCTCAGCAACGGGGTGCTCAACGGCAACCTGTACCTCAAAGGCGGTGGCGACCCGAAACTGAACATGGAAAAGCTGTGGCTGTTGATGCGTGACCTGCGCGCCAATGGCGTGCGCACCGTCACCGGCGACCTGGTGCTGGACCGCAGCCACTTCGTGCAGCCCAACCTGCCGCAGTTCAACGATGACGGCGGCGACGTGAACAAGCCGTTCCTGGTCAAGCCGGATGCCTTGATGGTCAACCTCAAGGCCTTGCGCTTCGTCGCCCGCAATGACGGCGGCAAGGTCACCGTCGCGGTCGAGCCACCGATTGCCAGTATCCGCATCGACAACCAGGTCAAGGCAGTCGCCTCCAGGCAGTGCTCGGGTGACGTACGCTACAACCCGGTGCAACAGGCCGATGGCATCAGCGTAACGGTCAGCGGCCAGCTGGGTGAGGGCTGCAACTCGCAAACCTACCTGTCGCTGCTTGACCACCCCACCTACGCCGCCGGTGCCGTACGTGCGATCTGGAACGAGCTGGGTGGCAGCATCCAAGGTGGCGATCGTTTCGAGAACGTGCCCAAGAGTGCGCGCCTGCTGGCGCGGGCCTTCTCGCCAGACCTGGTGGAAGTGATCCGCGACATCAACAAGTACAGCAACAACACCATGGCCCAGCAGTTGTTCCTCAGCCTCGGCGCGCAGTTCCGCACCGATGCCGATGGCGACGATGCCCGCGCTGCCCAGCGCGTGGTGCGTCAGTGGCTGGCGAAAAAGGGCATTACCGCACCACACCTGGTGATGGAAAACGGCTCCGGCCTGTCGCGTGCCGAGCGGGTCAGTACCCGGGAAATGGCCGCCATGCTGCAGGCCGCCTGGAAAAGCCCATACGCTGCCGAGTTCATCAGCTCGATGCCGCTGGTGGGCATGGACGGCACCATGCGCAAGCGCCTGAAACGCACGGCAATGACGGGTGAAGGGCACATCAAGACCGGCACGCTGAATACCGTGCGGGCGATCGCCGGCTTCAGCCGTGACAGCAATGGTCATACCTGGGCGGTGGCGGCCATCCTCAACGACCCGAAACCGTGGGGTGCATCGCAGGTGCTCGACCAGGTGCTGCTGGACCTGTACCGCCAGCCGAAGCTGGCCGGCAGCACAGCGGCCAACTGACCGCAGCGGCCCGGCAAACACCGGGTCGGCTGACCCGGTCGGTGTAGGAGCGGCCTCGTGTCGCGATGGGCTGCGCAGCAGCCCCCGGCCAATTGGTGTTGCGAAGCTGGAGTCCTGGGGCTGCGTTGCAGCCCATCGCGACACAAGGCCGCTCCTACCCCGATCGCGGCCGCCATGCTCCATCACGCCGACTCCCCCTCCACCCGGTCGCGCCCGGCCTGCTTGGCCGCATACACTCCGGCATCGGCGCGCAACAGCAAGGCATCGGCCCCCTCCCCAGGCCGCCACCCCGCCACGCCAAAGCTCGCGGTCACCCGGCCCACGCCTTCCACCGGCACATTGCGCAGCCCTTGCCACAGCTCCAGCGCCAGCAACCGCGCCTGCTCGGCATCGCTGCCGGGGCACAGCACCATGAATTCCTCGCCACCCAGCCGGCAGAATACGTCGGTACGCCGCAAGCGCTGGCCGATGCGCAGGCACAGACTGCGCAGCACGCGGTCGCCGACAGCATGGCCGAAACGATCGTTGATACGTTTGAAGTGATCGATGTCGAGCATGATCACCGCCAGCGCCAGGCCGTCACGCTGGGCCCGCTCCAGCTCGTATTTCAGCCGTTCCTGGAAGTAGCGGCGGTTGTGAATGCCAGTCAGCGAGTCGGTCACCGACAACCTCCGCAACTCCTCCTCGACGCCTTTCAGGTCAGAGATATCGGTCAGGTAGCCGTGCCACAGGGTGCAACCCTGCTCGCCCACCTCCGGCGTCGCCTCGCCACGTACCCAGCGCAGCCCGGCACGCGGCAGGCAGACCCGATACTCTTCGCGCCAGGGCGACAGGTGCTCGGCCGAATAACGCACCGAACGGCGCACCCGCTCCAGGTCTTCGGGGTGGATACGCTCGAACACCACCGTCGCGTCCTCGCGCAACTGCTGCAGGTCGATTTCGTAGATGTCGTACAGGCCCATGCTGGCATAGGGAAAACAGGAATGGCCGTCGCCATCCAGGCGGTACTGGTAGATACCACCCGGCACTTCGGCACTGAGTTTTTCCAGAAGACGGTCACGCGCCGCCAGCGCCTCGTGCACCCGACGCCGTTCCGTGACATCGATGCAGATCGCCAGATAGCCCGTCCACAGACCCTGTTCATCGAGCATGGCGGTGACCAGCATGTTGGCCACCAGTTGGCTGCCATCAGCACGCAGCAGGGTCCACTCCCCTGGTTCGGCGCCGTGTGCCTGCACCGTTTCGGCGAACATGGCCTGGCCGCCAGCGATCGGTCGGCCGTAACGCAGGCTCAAGGCATGGGCACGTTGGCTCAACTCCTCAGGCAGTACCAGGTCCTCGAGGCGCAATCGGCCGATCGCCTCGCTGGCCCGGTAACCGAGCATGCGCTCGGCGCCAGCGTTGAACGTGCTGACCACGCCTTTGAGGTTGGTGGCAATGATCGCCACTTGAGTCGCGGCATCCAGCACGCTGCGCAGCTGGTTATGGGTATCTCGCAGTGACTGCTCGCTGACCCGCAGCTCGACAGTACGCTCCTCGACCAGGGCCAGGGCGCGCTGGTGCTGGCTGAACAGGCTGTAGAGCAAAACACCGAGCAGCAGGCTCAACGACCCACCGAGCAAGCTCACCGTCAACACTGCCAAGGAGCGGTTGCCCTGCACGAACGCCAGGCTCGGCCTGATACTCAGCTGGAAGTGATGGTCGGCCAGATGCAACAGTTGCGTGCTGGCAAGCGCCAAGGGAGCGACCGGGTTCTGCGAATCGAACAGCACTTCGGGGCCATGCGAGCCGGCAGGGTCAACGATGCGCACGACCAGGCTGTCATCTGCCGCGACCGGTCGCCCGTCACTGACCAGCTCACGCATGCTCAGCAAGGCCGTGACATAGCCCGCCGCCACGCCGGTGGGCCTGGCATCGGCAAACACCGGTGCCACCATCAACAGGCCGCGCGCATCCGTGCTGGTATCGAACATGGCCAGCGGCCCCGATATCGCCATGCTGCCAGGCCCCAGCGCCCGCGCCAGCGCCGCCTGCGAGGTGACATGGGCAGCGAGGTCCAGCCCAATGGGCAGCCCGGGCAATTCGCCGGACTGGTTATAGAGGACCGGGAAGTAATGGTCACGCAAAGGCGCGGGGTGCCATCGCCCATGCTCGTCCTGATCGCGGATCACATGGCCCTGCCCGCCATGCGCACCAAGCTGGCGCTCGAATTCGGCGCGTTGCGCAGCTTCGACACGCGGCGCCCAGCCATAGCCCAGGGTTCGGTGCAACAATGGCCGGGTGTAGCCATTGAACTCGCGCGGGGTGACGACCCTGGAAAAGCTGAAGAACCGGCGCAGCCCGTCCAGGCGCTGCTGCTGTTCGTCAAAGCGTTCGGCGATGCGGCTGAAGCGCTCGCTGGCCAACAGCTCGAAGCGCTGACGCAACTGCTGCTTGTGGAAGGTTTGCGCAGCCAGCGCCAGAACGGCCGTCAGCAGGCCGCCCACCAGCAGGGCGAGCAGTGCCGCTGCCCAGGCGGGTACCCGCTCTGTGCACAGGCCAAGCAACCGCGCACGCACGCCACCCTTCGACATACACCCGTCTCATCACATCGGCGTCCTGCGGATTATCCTGCCCTGCTGTCAGTTATAGCTATTGGCCACTAGCCGCGCAATGTACCTCGTCGCCTCAACGCAGTTGCAAACGCCAGGCCCGGTGAATGCGGTTGTTGCGGGCGAAATCCGGGTCCAGTGTCTGGGCAGTGATTTCCTCCACCGCGTACCGTGTCATCAGGTTTTCGTCCAGCTGGAACTTGCGGAAGTTGTTCGAGAAGTACAGCACGCCGCCCGGGGCCAGACGGGCCATGGCCAGGTCCAGCAGTTGCACGTGGTCACGCTGCACATCGAACACGCCTTCCATGCGCTTGGAGTTGGAGAAGGTCGGTGGGTCGATGAAGATCAGGTCGTAGCTGTCGCGGTTGCCTTCCAGCCAGGCCATCACATCGCCCTGCTCCAGGCGGTTACGCTCGGAGAAACCGTTGAGCGCCAGGTTGCGCCGCGCCCAGTCCAGGTAGGTTTTCGACAGGTCGACGCTGGTGGTACTGCGCGCCCCGCCCTTGGCGGCGTGCACGGTGGCCGTGGCGGTGTAGCAGAACAGGTTGAGGAAGCGCTTGCCGGCGGCCTCGCGCTGGATGCGCATGCGTATCGGGCGGTGGTCGAGGAACAGCCCGGTGTCGAGGTAGTCGGTGAGGTTGACCAGCAGCTTGACGCCACCTTCGCTGACTTCCTGGAAGCGGCCTTCGGTGGCCTGGCGCTCATACTGGCGGGTGCCACTCTGCCGCTCGCGGCGCTTGAGCACCACACGCTGCGGCGCGATGCCCAGCGCCTGGGGGATGGCGGCCAGTGCATCGAGCAGGCGCGCCTGGGCCTTGTCCGGGTCGACCGAACGTGGCGCGGCATATTCCTGCACGTGCACCCAGTCCTGGTACAGGTCGACCGCCAGGGCGTACTCGGGCATGTCGGCATCGTACAAACGGTAGCAGTCGACCTGTTCGCGGCGGGCCCACTTGCCCAATTGCCGCAGGTTCTTCTGCAGGCGGTTGGCGAACATCTGTGCCCCTTCCGACAGACGCGCCGGCTCGCTGGGCAGCGCTGCCTGCAGGTCGATGTCCGCCCCTGGCGCGGCAGACTCACGGCGCTCGCCAGTCACGAATTGATCAGGCTGCACCTTGAACAGCAGCAGCTTGCACGGCAACGCGCCGTTCCAGAATGCGTACTGCTTGTGGCTGCGAATGCCCATGCGCTTGCCCAGCTGCGGTGCGCCGGTGAACACCGCGGCCTCCCAGCCCATGCAGGCCTGGCGCAGGCGTTCGCCGAGGTTCTGGTAGAGGTACAGCAGGCTGGCCTCGTCACCCAGGCGCTCGCCATACGGCGGGTTGCTGATGACCAGGCCCTTCTGGTTCTGGTCCGGGCGCGGTTCGAAGGTGCTGACTTCACCCTGGTAGAACTTCACCCAGTCGCCCAGGCCAGCACGCTCGACGTTGTTGCGGCCCGGCTGGATCAGCCGTGGGTCGGCCTCGTAGCCACGAATCCATAGCGGCGGCCTGGCCAAGCCGGCCTCGGCCCGCGCCTGCGCTTGTTCATGCACCTTGCGCCACAGCGCCGGCACGTGGCCGAGCCAGGCACTGAAGCCCCAGCGTTCACGCCTGAGGTTGGGGGCAATGTCGGCGGCGATCATCGCGGCTTCGACCAGGAAGGTACCCACACCGCACATTGGGTCGGCCAGCGCACCACCTTCGGCGGCAATGCGCGGCCAGCCTGCGCGGATCAGCACCGCTGCCGCCAGGTTTTCCTTCAGCGGCGCGGCGCCTTGCTGCAAACGGTAGCCACGCTGGTGCAGGCTGTGCCCGGAAAGGTCGAGGGACAGGATGGCTTCGCCGCGGTCAAGGCGCAGGTGCACGCGTACGTCAGGGTCGATCTTTTCCACCGACGGGCGCAGGCCTTCGCGGTTGCGCAGCTTGTCGACGATCGCATCCTTGACCTTCAGCGCACCGAAGTGGGTGTTGTCGATGCCGGAGCCGTGGCCGCTGAATTCCACCGCCAGGGTGCCGTCGGCAGCCAGGTGGTCGGCCCAGTCGACCGCGTGCACGCCGTCGTAGAGATCGTCGGCGTTCTTCATGGAAAAGCGCTTGAGCACCAGCAGCACCCGGTTGGCCAGGCGTGACCACAGGCACAGGCGATAGGCGGTTTCCATGTCGGCGGCGCCGCGAATGGCCGAGGTGTGCTCACGCACCTCATCCAGGCCGAGGCTGCGGGCCTCTTCGGCAAGCAGGCCTTCCAGGCCTTTGGGGCAAGTGAGATAAAGTTCGAAACGGTCCGACATGAGTAATCCAGCGCCTTGGGCTATTTGACTGACGGGGCAACGCATCACCCCGCGATGTTTGCCGCACCCCTTTCCAGCAGGTGTGCGGGTGGCCTTCCCCGATACGCGAGCGTGCGGTGAACGGCCGGGCCGCCTGACCCATCTGCGCCTGGCCCAGTGGCAAGGACAGCTTAGATCATCAGGCAGTACGTAAAATTCTGGCGATGCAGGGGTAGATGTGACCCTTCGTCGCATTTCAAATTATTTCTGTCATCTGCCAGCAGCGCTGGCGGAATGACGTCAAGGTTCGGCAAACCCTGATCATAGCGGGCTCAACGCTAAACAAGGTTGAGTCGCATTTATTTACTTATCCCCTCACCCTTGGAAAGGTTACGTCCTTATGACAAATCGATCATTCACACCGTGACCTGCATTCGATAGAACTGGTCTCAGGCCGCATCGCAACGAGGCGGCACTTTCAGCTCGCCACGCCGGCAGCGAGCGCACACCGGCAGAAAGACTCTGCCCGGCCTCGGAGAGGCCGACGGGACATTACAGTCAACAAGTGAGGGCAACACCCTATGAGAAGACTTAAGCGTGATCCGTTGGAAAGAGCATATTCACGTGGCTACCAATACGGGGTCACCGGCAAATCCCGCGAACTTTGCCCCTTCAATCTTCCTTCTGTTCGCCAAGCCTGGATCAACGGCTGGCGCGAAGGTCGCGGTGATAACTGGGACGGAATGACTGGCACCGCTGGCATCCATAGACTCAACGAAAATCACGCCGTTGGCTGAACGAGGACACTGAATTCGATTTACCATGCACGCCCTATCCGGGCGGCGGGCGAAGGCCCAGGGGCCCCTTGAAGGGGCCCTTTTTTTGCCTGCCGATCAAACCCGTGGCATCGCAGCGATAGCGTCCACCGCTTCGCGAATCAGCGCAGGCCCCTTGTAGATGAAGCCCGAGTAGATTTGCACCAGGCTCGCCCCGGCGGCGATCTTCTCGGCGGCATGCCGGCCTTCGGTAATACCACCGGCAGCGATGATCGGCAGCTTGCCACCCAGCTCACCCGCCAGCACCTTGACGATGTGCGTGCTCTTCTGCAGAACCGGCGCGCCCGACAGGCCGCCCGCCTCGCCACCCTGCGGCAGCCCCTCGACACCTTCACGGCTCAGCGTGGTGTTGGTGGCGATCACCGCATCCATGCCCGACTCGATCAGCGCAGCAGCCACCAGGGCGGTTTCTTCGTCGCTCATGTCCGGGGCGATCTTGATCGCCAGCGGCACGCGCTTGCCATGCGTGCCAGCCAGTTGCTCGCGACGCTCGGCCAGGGCATCGAGCAGTTGCTTGAGCGAGTCGCCAAACTGCAGGCTGCGCAGGCCCGGGGTGTTCGGCGAACTGACATTGACCGTGATGTAGCTGGCGTCGGTGTAGACCTTGTCCAGGCAGATCAGGTAGTCATCGACGGCGCGCTCGACCGGGGTGTCGAAGTTCTTGCCGATGTTGATGCCCAGCACGCCCTTGTAACGTGCCGCGCGCACCCGGCCGAGCAGGTGATCGACGCCCAGGTTGTTGAAACCCATGCGGTTGATGATCGCCGTGGCCTCCGGCAGGCGGAACAAGCGTGGCTTGGGGTTGCCCGGCTGCGGGCGCGGCGTGACCGTGCCGATTTCGACGAAGCCGAAGCCCAGCTGGGCGAAACCGTCGATGGCCGCACCGTTCTTGTCCAGGCCGGCCGCCAGGCCTACCGGGTTGGCGAAGTTCAAGCCCATGACCGTGACCGGCAAGGCCGCCGGCTGCTTGCACAGCACGCCGTTGAGGCCGAGCCGGCCACCGGCACCGATCAGGTCCAGGGAAAGGTCGTGGGAGGTTTCCGGAGAAAGCTTGAACAGCAGCTGGCGGGCCAGGGTATACATGGGCGGCGAGGCTCGGGGTGAATGAGGGGGCGATTATAGCCAGCGCGAAGCCGGCATGACAGCAAATCGTGGGGCAACGGCGCCAGTGCCGCCGCCAGATGGCACATCGGTTGCACCAGACAAGCCCACAGCCTTATCAGTACGGGCGAGGAACCTTGTGAACACAGTACCCCGAGCAACGCCCCTGGCCTGGGTCAACGGCAGCGACGCACCGGAAAAGCCCAGCCTGAATATCGGCTACATGGCCCTGACCGACTGCGCCTCGGTGGTGGTCGCCGCCACCCAGGGTTTTGCCCAGCAGCATGGCCTTACCCTCAACCTCCAGCGCCAGGGTTCCTGGGCCGGGCTGCGTGACAAACTGGTCAGCGGCGAGCTGGATGCCGCACATTGCCTGTATGGCCTGGCCTATGCCGTGCACCTGGGCATCGGCGGTGTACCGGCCAGCGCCATGGCCGTGCTGATGGGGCTGAACCAGAACGCCCAGGCGATCAACCTGTCGCCGGCCCTGCAACGCAAGGGCGTGACCAACCCCGAGGCACTGGCGCGCCTGGTGCACCAGCATGGCGCACGCCTGACCTTCGCCCAGACCTTCCCCACCGGCACCCATGCTATGTGGTTGTATTATTGGCTGGCCAGCCAAGGCATTCACCCGTTGCGCGACGTCGACAGCGTGGTGGTGCCGCCAGCGCAGATGGCCGCGCACATCCAGGCCGGGCGCATCGACGGCTTCTGCGTGGGCGAACCCTGGGCCGCCGATGCGGTGGCCAGGGGCCAAGGCTTCACCCTGGCCACCAGCCAGTCGATCTGGCCGGACCACCCGGAGAAGGTCCTGGCCTGTGCTCGCGCCTTCGCCGAACAGTACCCCAACAGCGCCCGCGCGCTGATCAAGGCGATTCTCGCCGCCAGTCGCTTCATCGAGCAAAGCCCGGAGAACCGCCGCAGCACTGCCCAACTGCTCAGTGGCAGCGCCTACCTGGACACCCCGCTGGAGCGCATCGAACCGCGCCTGCTCGGCCATTACCAGGACGGCCTGGGCAACCACTGGCACGACCCGCATGCCCTGCGCCTGCACGACCATGGCAAGGCCAACCTGCCCTACCTGTCAGACGGCATGTGGTTCATGACTCAGTTCCGCCGCTGGGGCCTGCTGCGCGCAGACCCCGACTACCTCGGCGTGGCCAGCCAGGTGCAGCAACTGGCCCTGTACCGTGAAGCGGCACAGAGCCTGGGCGTTGCCTGCCCCGAGCAGGCAATGCGCAGCAGCCTGCTGATCGACGGCACCCGCTGGGATGGCAGCGACCCCTACGCCTATGCCCGCAGTTTCAGCCTGCATGCCCTGGGCGAGCTGCCCGATGCCCGTGCCGGCGCGTGAGGGGGGACGACCATGTTGCGTATCCTGCTGATCGACGATACCCAGAACAAACTCGGCCGACTCAAGGCGGCGCTGAGCGAGGCCGGTTTCGAGGTCATCGAAGCCCCAGGCCTGACCATCGACCTGCCTGCCTGCGTCGAAACAGTGCGCCCGGACGTGGTGCTGATCGATACCGATTCACCAGACCGCGATGTGATGGAACAGGTGGTGCTGGTCAGCCGGGACCAGCCACGCCCCATTGTGCTGTTCACCGACGAACACGACCCTGCGGTGATGCGCCAGGCGATCCAGGCGGGCGTCAGCGCCTATATCGTCGAGGGCATCCATGCCGCGCGGCTGCAACCGATCCTGGATGTGGCCATGGCCCGCTTCGAAAGTGACCAGGCGCTGAAGGCGCAGTTGCTGGCGCGCGACCAGCAACTGGCAGAGCGCAAGCGGGTCGAGCAGGCCAAGGGCTTGTTGATGAAGATGAAGGACTGCAACGAGGAACAGGCCTACACCCTGATGCGCCGCCAGGCCATGAGCCGGCAGCAGAAGCTGATCCAGGTGGCCGAGCAGATCATCGCCATGCACGAGATGCTCGGTTAGCAGCCGGCCTTACTCGCTCTTACAAATACCAGGTCGCCTGGCAAGGTTGGCCCATCTCTTGCTGAACGAATTGCACCGGTAACCAACGGCGGTTGCCCACTTGATCCCGACAAAGACGTCGCTCTCCCCTCCACGGCCGTGGAGCGGGAAGCGGCGTCTTTTTCGTTCCGCTGCATTGCCAAGTGAGGTGTTCGATGAGTACCAGCTTCTGGAAATCCGGGCATGTGCCCACCCTGTTCGCCGCGTTCCTGTACTTCGACCTCAGCTTCATGGTCTGGTACCTGCTCGGCCCGCTGGCGGTGCAGATTGCCGCCGACCTGCAGCTGAGCGCACAGCAACGGGGCCTGATGGTGGCTACACCGATCCTGGCCGGGGCGATCCTGCGTTTTGTCATGGGCGTGCTGGTCGACCGCCTGTCACCCAGGACTGCCGGGCTGATCGGCCAGGTGGTGGTCATCGTCGCGCTTGCGGCGGCCTGGCACCTGGGCGTGCACAGCTATGAACAGGCGCTGCTGCTGGGCGTGTTCCTCGGCTTTGCCGGTGCCTCGTTCGCCGTGTCGCTACCGCTGGCCTCGCAATGGTACCCACCGCAACACCAGGGCAAGGCCATGGGCATCGCCGGTGCCGGCAACTCCGGCACGGTGTTCGCCGCCCTGTTGGCACCGGCGCTGGCCGCAGGCTTTGGCTGGAACAATGTGTTCGGCTTCGCGCTGATTCCGCTGGCGCTGACGCTGCTGGTGTTCGCCCTGCTGGCACGCAATGCGCCACAGCGGCCCAAGCCGAAAGCCATGGCCGATTACCTCAAGGCCCTGGGCGACCGCGACAGCTGGTGGTTCATGTTCTTCTACAGTGTCACTTTCGGCGGCTTCATCGGCCTGGCCAGCGCCCTGCCCGGCTACTTCAGCGACCAGTACCACCTGAGCCCGGTCACCGCCGGCTACTACACCGCCGCCTGCGTGTTCGCCGGCAGCCTGATGCGCCCGCTCGGCGGCGCGCTTGCCGACCGTTTCGGCGGCATCCGCACCCTGCTGGGCATGTACAGCGTGGCGGCCATCTGTATCGCTGCGGTCGGCTTCAACCTGCCCAGCGCCGCCGCCGCCCTGGCGCTGTTCGTCAGTGCCATGCTGGGCCTTGGTGCCGGCAATGGCGCGGTGTTCCAGCTGGTGCCGCAACGCTTCCGCCAGGAGATCGGCGTGATGACCGGGCTGATCGGCATGGCCGGCGGCATCGGTGGCTTCCTGCTGGCGGCCGGCCTCGGCACGATCAAACAGCACACCGGCGACTACCAGCTGGGACTGTGGCTGTTCGCCAGCCTGGGCCTGCTGGCCTGGTTCGGCCTGCATGGCGTCAAACAGCGCTGGCGCACCACCTGGGGCTCGGCAGCCGTTACTGCGGCGCGGGTCTGAGGCGCGCCGATGAGCCTGCAACTGCGTTTCGCCCAGGCCAGCGCCACCGGGCCGCGCGAGGAAAATCAGGACGCCCTGCGCCTGGTCACCCCGGCGCCGGAGCTGGCCGCCAGCAAGGGCTACCTGTTCGCCCTTGCCGACGGTGTCAGCCAGTGCGCCGACGGTGGCCTGGCGGCACGCGCCAGCCTGCAGGCGCTGGCCCTGGACTACTACGCCACGCCTGCGACCTGGAGCGTGGCCCAGGCCCTCGACCGCCTGCTGCTGGCGCAGAACCGCTGGTTGCGAGCCCAAGGCAGCGGCCAGCCGCTGCTGACCACCCTCAGCGCGCTGGTGTTGCGTGGTCGGCGCTTTACCCTGGCCCATGTCGGCGACTGCCGGGCGTACCGCTGGCACGCCGGGCGCCTGCAATGCCTGAGCGAAGACCATGTGTGGGACCAGCCCGGCATGCAGCATGTACTGAAGCGTGCGCTGGGCCTGGACCAGCACCTGCTGGTGGATTACCTGGAAGGCGAGCTGCAGGCGGGTGAGTGTTTCCTGCTGCTCAGCGACGGGGTCTGGGCCAGCCTGGGCGATCAGCACATCCAGGCGGTGTTGCGCGAGCAAGCCGACCTGCAACTGGCCGCCGATACCCTGGTCGCCAGCGCGCACCTCAACGGCAGCCAGGACAACGCCAGTGCCTTGCTGGTGCAGGTCGAGCAGCTGGGCACGGCCAACCTCGGCGACACCCTGGCCCAGTTGCAGCAATGGCCGCTGCCCGGCCCGCTGCGCGAGGGCCAGCTGATCGATGGCTGGCACACCGAAAAGCAGCTCGCCCACAGCCGCCAGTCGCTGCTGTACCGGGTACGCGATGGCCAGGGCCAGCCCTGGCTGCTCAAGACCCTGCCCACCACGCGCGAGCAGGAGCCCGGCGCGGCGCAAGGCCTGCTGCTGGAGGAGTGGTTCCTGCGCCGGGTGGCCGGCCGTCACTTCCCCGAGCTGCACCCGGCCAGCCAGCGCCAGCACCTGTACTACGTGATGCGCGAATACCCCGGCCAGAGCCTGGCGGCGCTGCTCGCCGAGCAGGGCCCACTGCCCCTGTCACAGTGGCTGGAGCTGGCCCGGCAACTGCTGCAGGCAGTCGGCGTGCTGCACCGGCGCAACCTGCTGCACCGCGACATCAAGCCGGAGAACCTGCACCTGGGCAGCGACGGCCAGCTGCGCCTGCTGGACTTCGGCCTGGCCTACTGCCCGGGCCTGTCCGAGGACCCGCTGCACGAGCTGCCGGGCACGCCCTCGTACATTGCTCCGGAAGCGTTCGATGGCCAACCGCCCAGCCCGCGCCAGGACCTGTATGCCGTGGGCGTTACGCTGTACCACCTGCTGACCGGGCATTACCCGTACGGCGAGGTCGAGGCTTTCCAGCGCCCGCGCTTCGGCCAGCCGGTCAACGCCGCGCGCTATCGCCCCGACTTGCCGGAGTGGCTGCAGCACAATCTGCAGCAGGCGGTGGCGGCCGACCCGGCGCAACGTTTCGAAACCGCCGAGCACTGGTTGCTGCTGCTCGAGCGCGGCGACCGCCAGGAATTGCCCGACCGGCCACGCCCACTGCTGGAACGCGAACCACTGAAGGTATGGCGCACCCTGGCCCTGCTGTCCTTGCTGCTCAACCTGATCTTGCTGCTCACCCTGCTCAAGGGCTGAGTGCACCTTGCCCATGAGGAAATACTGATGAATGCGAAAGTCTGGCTGGTCGGTGCCGGCCCTGGCGACCCCGAGCTGCTCACCCTCAAGGCCGTACGCGCCCTGCAGCAGGCCACCGTGGTGATGATCGACGACCTGGTCAACCCGGCCGTCCTGGAGCATTGCCCCCAGGCCCGGGTGATCGCCGTGGGCAAGCGTGGTGGCTGCCGCTCCACGCCACAAGCGTTCATCCAGCGCCTGATGTTGCGCCATGCCCGGCAAGGGCGTTGCGTGGTGCGGCTCAAGGGCGGCGACCCGTGCATTTTTGGCCGGGGTGGCGAAGAGGCGCTGTGGCTGCAGCAGCATGGCATCGAGGTTGAAGTGGTCAATGGCATCACCGCCGGCCTGGCTGGCGCCACGCAATGCGGCATTTCCCTGACCTCACGTGGTGTGAGCCGGGGCGTGTCGCTGGTCACGGCGCATACCCAGGACGACAGCGAACTGAACTGGGCGGCCCTGGCCCAGGGCGGAACCACGCTGGTGGTGTACATGGGCGTGGCGCGGCTGGAGCAGGTGCGCCAGGGGCTGCTGGACGGCGGCATGGCGCCGGGAGTGCCGGTGGCGATGATCGAGAATGCCTCGTTACCGCAGCAGCGGGCGTGCTGGAGCGATGTGCAGGGGATGGTGGAAGCTGCGCGGGGGTTTGGCTTGCGTAGCCCGGCGATACTGGTGATTGGGGAGGTGGCTGTGGACCAGGCGGTTCAGGCACTGGTTGCAGCAGCCGGCTGAGACACGGTTCCTTGTGGAGCGGCCTTGTGTCGCGAAGGGCCCGGCACCGGCAACACAAATTCCTGGCAAAGAAAAACCCGGCCGAGGCCGGGTTTTTCGTGAGGCTTCAAACCAATTACTTGGCCTGGGCTTCTACCTGAGCTTCAACGCGACGGTTGATAGCGCGGCCTTCTTCGGTGGCGTTATCGGCAACCGGACGGGTTTCGCCGTAGCCTACCGAGTCAACACGGCTAGCTTCTACGCCGTACTGCTGGGTCAGGACCTGCTTGACAGCGTTGGCACGACGCTCGGACAGCTTCTGGTTGTAAGCGTCTGGGCCGACGGAGTCAGTGTGACCTTCCACGGTGGTGGTGGTCTGTGGGTACTGCTTCATGAAGTCAGCCAGGTTCTTGATGTCGCCGTAGCTGTTTGGCTTGACGACCGACTTGTCGAAGTCGAACTTGACGTCCAGCTCAACGCGAACGACTTCGGCAACAGCCGGGCAGCCATCAGCGTCAACGGTAACGTTGGCCGGGGTGTCCGGGCACTTGTCAACGTTGTCGCAAACGCCGTCGTTGTCGGAGTCGGAGCAGACTTCGGCAACAGGAGCCGGAGCAGCTTCAGCTTGCTTCGGGCTACCGCCGAAGTTCAGGCCAACGCCAACGCTCGGGGCCCACTCGGTGTCGCCCTGGTCGATGTTGTACTGAGCTTCAACGCCAGCACGGGCGTAGAACATGTCGGTGATGTACCACTTGGCGCCAGCGCCAACGTTGGCGAAGGTGGAGTGGTCACGACCGCCACGGCCGGTCTGGCCCAGCGACTGGTGCGAGAAACCAGCGGAAACGTACGGACGGATAGCGTCGTACGGGTTGTTGAAGTGGTAAACGGCGTCCAGGGCGGTGTTCGAGCCCTTGATGTTCTTGCCGTCTTCGCCACGAGCGTTGTGAACTTCGTCGTAGCCCAGACGCAGCTCAACGTCGTCGGTCAGGAAGTAACCGATCGAACCGCCGAACAGGTTGCCGTCGTTCTTGAAGTCGCGCTGGCTGTCGAAGAACTCTTTCTTGTAGAAGACTTCAGTTTCGACGGCGCCTTGGCCTTGCGCCATAGCGCCAATCGAAGTGGCGGCTACAAGCGAACCAATGGCCAAGCCCAAGGTGTTTTTCAATTTCATCCGTTAAATCCCCATCTGGTGATAGTTAAGCAGTCCCACCACAAACAAGGGGGACAACTCGACGGCAAGTCTAGCAGAACTCGCCGGTTCGTTAGAGATATTTGCACGCCCCTAAGTTTCATCGAGGCCGGCAAATTTCTCCCGAAGCTTGTCTAGCGCGCGCTTGTAGCGCATTTTCGTCGCGCTCAGGCCCATGTGCATGATGTCGGCAATTTCCTGAAATTCCAGCTCTGCGACGAAACGTAGCACCAGAATTTCCCGGTCAATCGGGTTCACATGCACCAGCCACTTGTCCAGCCCGCCTTTTTCTTCCGGTTTCGGAGCCTTTTCTTCGGACGCCTCTTCGACAGGGTCCAGACTCAAGGCATCCATCAACCGCCGCTTGCGGCGCTCCTTGCGGTACTGGGTAATGCATTCGTTGTAGGTAATGCTGTAGAGCCAGGTCTTGAACTTGGACTTGCCCTCGAAGTTCTTCAACCCGTAGAGCACTTTCAGCATGACTTCCTGACAGACATCGTCCGCGTCACGGTCGTTCCCCAGATAACGCGCACAGACGTTGAACAGGGTCCGTTGATAGCGCCGCATGAGCTCCTCATAGGCGCGGGTAACGTGGTACAGCTCCTCATGCGAACGCGCCACCAACTCTTCGTCGGTGAGCTCGCGGGGGTCATAGCGCATGGGCGGCGAATGAACTTTATTCAAAACGGATCTGGCCGACAGTCAGGTCAATGTCGCCGCGCGACCCCGTGGGTCGATTTCGCGGCGGCATACATTAACAGCTTTTGTGCGGTTAGCGGCTATTGACTCGCTGTTCCAGCAGCTCACGGTTGGACAGCGACACCAGTTCGCCCTCATCGGTCAGCAACGTGGTCTTCACCGTACCGATCTCCTCTATCTGCCCTTCGACCTCGCCAATCCGCACCTGCTGGCCGACCTGGTACAGCTCGCGCACGTAGATGCCGGCCAGGATCTGCCCGGCAATTTCCCGGCTGCCAAGGCCCATCGCCAGCGCAACGGCCAGACCAACGGTAATCAGCCCGATCACGATCACGTGGTTGAGCAGGTCAGTTTTCACTTCCAGCTGGCTGATGGCCACCGAGATGCTGATGATGATCACCAGGCCCTGGGTGATACGCCCCAGGCCTGCCGAGTATTCCAGGCCAATACCTTCGGCAGCGCCACGCACCAGGCCGTTGGCGACTTGGGCCAGGAGCACGCCGGCGAGCAGCACCAAGGCCGCGCCGAATACCTTCGGCAGGTACAAGGCGAGCATGTCGAGGGTCGCCGAGACCCGCTCCAGGCCCAGCGACTCCGCGGCCGAGACCAGGAAGATGAGCAGCACGAACCAGTACACGACCTTGCCGATCAAGGTCGAAATCGGCACCTGGATGCCGACCCGGCCGAGCATCTTGGTCAGCCCGGTACCGGCCATCAGACGGTCCAGGCCGAATTTGGCCAGCAGTTTGGACAGCAGCGTGTCGAGCAGCTTGGCCACCACGAAACCGAGCAGCACCACGACCAGCGCGCCGAACAGGTTGGGGATGAAGTTCGCTACCTTGGTCCAAAGGGCAGTCATGGCAGTGACCAGGCTCTGGGTCCAGAGATCGAGTTCCATATTCAATCGGCCTTATCTGCTTTGCTGCCATTGGCAGCGTTGCGGGAAGAGTGTCGACGCACCGGCGCAACATGCGCCGCGCCATTGTTCACGGCGATCAGCAGCGCCTGGCTCCAGCGGCCAAGCAGGCTGAACAGATCACCGGCGCCAACCTGACGGTTGGCAGTTTTCAGCACGCGACCCAGGCAGGCGGCGTCATCCCGGTCGTCCCGGTCATTGCCGGAGGGTGACGCCTTGAGCAGGTCACGCAGGGATTCTTCAAACGGATCGTGCATGGGCACCTCGCGCAGTGTCAGTCAGAGACGAGATGGCAAGGCGATGGGTCACACATTCATACCCACCGCAATCGGCGGAACAGCCACCACTGCCCCACCGCCAGCCCCAGCACGACGATGCAGGCGAACAGGAAGCCATAGGGGTTTTCCGCCCCCGGGATGCCGCCGACATTGATGCCCAGCAGCCCGGTGACGAAGCTCATGGGCAGGAAGATGCAGGTGATGATGCCGAAACGGTACATGGTCCGGTTCATCCGCTCGCTGCGTCGGCGATCCTGGCTCTCCAGCACCAGCGCGGCGCGTTCCCGAGCCAGTTCCAGCTCTTCGAGGTAGCGGATCAGGCTGTTGTTGAGTTCGTTCCAGTAATCGGCGTCGGCGTTGGCGAACCAGCTCCATTTGCTGCGCGACAGCTGGGCGTAGATTTCCCGCTGCGGGGCGAGAAAACGGCGCAGGCTGGCAGCGCGCCGGCGAATCTGCTGCAGGCAACCGTTCTCCGGTGTGTACCGCTCGTCGGATTCGACCTTTTCTTCCTCCAGGTCGACCTGCTCGGACAGGTCGCTGACCAGCGCCTGGACCTTTTCCGTCAGCAGTTCGCCCATCAACAGCAAGAGTTCGGAAGCCGATTTCGGCCCCCTGCCCTCTTCGAGCTGCTGGAGAATTTCGTCACTGGCACGCAAAGGCCGCAGGCGCAGCGAAATGACCCGCTGCGCTTCGGCGAAGATGCGCACCGAGACCATGTCTTCGGGCTCGGCCCCCGGGTTGAGGTTGACCCCACGCAGGAACAGCAACAGCTGCTCGTCCGCCAGGGGCAGCAGGCGCGGGCGGGTGTTTTCCTCGAGCAGCAGCTCGCAGGCGAACTCGCTGAGCCCGCTGTCATGCAGCAGCCAGGTGCGGGTCTGCGGATGGCTGCGGTCCCAGTGCAACCACAGGCTCTGCCCAGGTTGCAGCTGCAGGCTGTCCAGTTCGGTACGGGCAATCGAGCGCGCGCCGCCTTTGCCATCGAGCACCAAGGCATGCACCAGCCCCCACTGCGCGTTGTCTTCCTCGAACATCAAAGCTCCATCAGCGCGTGCGGCGCATCACTCCGGCATTTCCAGCGGGCTTGGCGAGACCAGCACGCCATTGTTGTCGGCATAGACGTACTCGCCCGGGCGGAAGGTCACCCCGGCGAAAGTCACCGGCACATTCAGGTCGCCGATGCCACGCTTGTCGGTCTTCATCGGGTGGCTGGCCAGGGCCTGCACGCCGACATCGGTCTGGATCAGCACGTCGACGTCACGCACGCAACCGTAGATCACCAGGCCTTCCCAGCCGTTCTTCGCGGCCTTTTCCGCCAGCATGTCGCCAAGCAAGGCACGGCGCAGCGACCCGCCGCCATCGACCACCAGGACCTTGCCCTTGCCATCGAGCTCGACCTGCTCCTTGACCAGCGAATTGTCCTCGAAGCACTTGATGGTGACGATCTGGCCGCCGAAGGAATCGCGGCCACCGAAATTGCTGAACATCGGTTCCAGCACCTGCACCAGGTCCGGGTAGGCGTCACACAGGTCGGGCGTTACGTAATGCTGCATGGGAAACTCCTGTCAGTCACAACGAAAGCGGGTATCAGCCAAGGCTACACCGTAGAGCCCATTGCAGTCATCCGGGACCAGGCAGTCAGTTGTGTTTTGCCTGGACCGGCCTCTTCGCGGGTAAACCCGCTCCCACAGGAACTCCACCGGGTTTGAGTGCAGTGAGGACTTTGTGGGAGCGGGTTTACCCGCGAAGAGGCCAGCACAGGCGCAATTCATTCAGCTGACAGGCACAGGCCCTGCGGCCACGGTAGACGCATGCACCGTCACCAGCGGATCCCGCAGCCAACGCTCCACCAGCGGCCACACCTGCAGCTGCGCGGCCTTGCTCACCAGCATGTCGACATGCCCGAAAGCTTCGAAGCCTTCTTCGCGGCCCAGCCGCAGAAACTGTTTGCGCTCCCCGCCTATCTGCTCGAACAGCTTGTGGCAAGCCCATACCGGGTCCTGGAAGTCGCCCGCGCCGGCCACCGCCAGCAACGGCACATCCACCTCGGCAAGCCCGGCCCACCAGTCGTTGTGCTTGTCGCCAAAACGCCCGAACAGGCCATGCCAGCGCATGCTCTCCAGGGCCAGGCCAATCGGCTCGTCCTCCGGCCCACGCTTGAAGCGCGGCCCGGAGATCTGCCCCCAGCGCTTGAGCAGCAGCTTCGCTCCCCAGGCCAGCGGCGGCACCTTCAACGGCCAGTAGACGCGGCTGATCTGGGTGCCGAACAACGCCACGCTGGCTACCTGCCCAGCCTTCAGAAAGCCACCACCCAGGGCCGCCGCCAGGGTCGTGCCGCCCAGCGAATGACCGACCCAGTGTGGCGCCTGGCCCGACTGCTCACGCACGAACGCGGCAATCAACGGCAGGTCATCTCGGGCATAGGCAGCAACGTTGTTGTGCTTCCAGTCGCGGTTGCGCGGCGACAGGCCGTGGCCACGCATTTCCGGGATCCACACATCGAAGCCAGCACGGGCGAGAAAGGCCCCCAGGCCGACACCCTTGGGCGAGTACCAGAAGCGACGGTTGGAAAAGCTGCCGTGCAAAAGGATGACCGGCGTACCCTGGGCCTGCCCCTGGTCGGCCAGCCCCAGGCGGGTCACCGCCAACTCGACGCTGGGGTCAGGACCGTTGCCAGCCTTGATCCGGTACACGTCTTCGCTGAGGTCGCCGCGGCGTTCGGCACTGAGCAGGGCCACGGGAAATAGAGTGCTGCTGCTTTGCATAAGATTGCTTGGTGCATAAAAAAGGGCGGGATCCATTGCTGGAGCTCGCCCTGGAAAAACCAGGCGGGGGTACGCCAGACGTCCCCCCGCGTTCTACTGCGTCAGGCCTCGCCCTGGCCCTCGGCCAGGTAGAACCAGGTTTCGAGTACCGAATCCGGGTTCAGCGACACGCTGTCGATGCCCTGCTCCATCAGCCACTTGGCCAGGTCCGGGTGGTCCGATGGGCCCTGGCCGCAGATGCCGATGTACTTGCCGGCCTTGTTGCACGCGGCAATGGCGTTGGCCAGCAGCTTCTTCACCGCAGGGTTACGCTCGTCGAACAGGTGGGCGATGATGCCCGAGTCACGGTCCAGGCCCAGGGTCAGCTGGGTCAGGTCGTTGGAGCCGATCGAGAAGCCGTCGAAGTATTCGAGGAATTCTTCGGCGAGGATGGCGTTGGACGGCAGCTCGCACATCATGATCACGCGCAGGCCGTTGTCGCCGCGGGCCAGGCCGTTTTCGGCGAGCAGGTCGACGACCTGGCTGGCTTCGCCCAGGGTGCGCACGAACGGCACCATGATCTCGACGTTGGTCAGGCCCATCTCGTTGCGCACGCGCTTGAGGGCACGGCATTCGAGCTCGAAGCAGTCACGGAACGACTCGCTGATGTAGCGCGAGGCACCGCGGAAGCCCAGCATCGGGTTCTCTTCTTCCGGTTCGTACAGCTTGCCGCCGATCAGGTTGGCGTACTCGTTGGACTTGAAGTCCGACAGGCGCACGATGACCTTTTTCGGGTAGAAGGCCGCCGCCAGTGTACTGATGCCCTCGACCAGCTTCTCGACATAGAAGCCGACCGGGTCGTTGTAGCCGGCGATGCGCTTGTCGACGCTGTCCTTCAGGTCGGCAGGCAGGCCGGCATAGTTCAGCAGCGCCTTGGGGTGCACGCCGATCATGCGGTTGATGATGAATTCCAGGCGGGCCAGGCCGACACCGGCGTTGGGCAGCTGGGCGAAGTCGAAGGCACGGTCCGGGTTGCCGACGTTCATCATGATCTTGAACGGCAGGTCGGGCATGGCATCGACCGAGTTCTGCTTGACGTCGAAGCCCAGCTCGCCCTCGAAGATGAAGCCGGTGTCGCCTTCGGCGCAGGATACGGTCACGCCCTGGCCGTCTTTCAGCACCTGGGTGGCGTTGCCGCAACCGACCACGGCCGGGATGCCCAGCTCACGGGCAATGATCGCCGCGTGGCAGGTGCGCCCGCCACGGTTGGTGACGATGGCGCTGGCGCGCTTCATGACCGGTTCCCAGTCCGGGTCGGTCATGTCGGAAACCAGCACGTCGCCCGGCTGGACCTTGTCCATTTCCGAGACGTCGTGGATCACACGGACCTTGCCGGCGCCGATGCGCTGGCCGATGGCGCGGCCCTCGACCAGGACGGTGCCCTTTTCCTTCAGCAGGTAGCGTTCCATGACATTGGCGCTGGAGCGGCTTTTCACCGTTTCAGGGCGGGCCTGGACGATATACAGCTTGCCGTCGTCACCGTCCTTGGCCCACTCGATGTCCATCGGCCGCTGGTAGTGCTGCTCGATGATCATCGCCTGCTTGGCCAGCTCGCTGACCTCGGCGTCGGTCAGGCAGAAGCGTGCGCGCTCGGCGCGGTCCACTTCCACCGTCTTGACCGAACGGCCGGCCTTGGCTTCGTCGCCATAGACCATCTTGATCGCCTTGCTGCCCAGGTTGCGGCGCAGGATCGCCGGACGGCCGGCCTGCAAGGTGCTCTTGTGCACGTAGAATTCGTCAGGGTTGACCGCACCCTGCACCACGGTCTCGCCCAGGCCGTAGGCGCCGGTGATGAACACCACATCGCGGAAGCCCGACTCGGTATCGAGGGTGAACATGACGCCGGCAGTACCGGTTTCCGAGCGGACCATGCGCTGCACGCCGGCCGACAGGGCGACCAGCTTGTGGTCGAAGCCCTGGTGCACGCGGTAGGCGATGGCGCGGTCGTTGAACAGCGAGGCGAACACTTCCTTGGCCGCGCGGATCACGTTGTCCACGCCGCGAATGTTGAGGAAGGTTTCCTGCTGGCCGGCGAACGAGGCATCCGGGAGGTCCTCGGCAGTAGCCGAGGAGCGCACGGCAACGGCCATGTTGTCGTTACCGCCGGCCATTTCGGCGAAGGCCGCGCGGATCTCGCTGTCAAGGCGCGGCGGGAAGTCGGCTTCCATGACCCACTGGCGAATCTGCGCGCCGGTCTTGGTCAGGGCGTTGATATCATCCACGTCCAGTGCGTCGAGTGCCGCATGGATACGGTCGTTGAGACCACTCTGTTCGAGAAAATCGCGGTACGCCTGCGCCGTAGTGGCAAAGCCGCCCGGCACCGATACACCAGCACCTGCGAGGTTGCTGATCATCTCGCCCAGGGATGCGTTCTTGCCCCCCACATGCTCCACATCATGGACGCCGAGCTTATCGAGGGAAACTACGTACTCTACCAAGGTGATCTCTCCACTAACTGTGTTGGAAAAGCTCAAGGGCGCCCGCCTGCCTTCATTGACTTGGCCGGACGCTTGTGGCCTGTACATGGAAAATAAGTGAGAATGCCGACAGCCGCATTCGGCAAACCGAACTTATCATATCCAAGAAACGTCATCAGCTTAAGGCCCAGATCGCAAATGAAACGAACCGCGTTCTTCATCTCCGACGGCACCGGCATTACTGCCGAAACCCTGGGCCAGAGTCTGCTCGCTCAATTCGAGAGCATTCCTTTCAATAAATTCACTCGTCCCTACATCGATTCGCCGGACAAGGCACGCACCATGGTCCAGCAGATCAATGCCGCCGCCGAGCGCGACGGTGTGCGCCCGATCATCTTCGACACCATCGTCAATCAGGACATCCGGGAAATCCTGGCGACCTCGAACGGCTTCATGATCGACATCTTTTCTTCGTTTTTATCCCCGCTCGAACAGGAATTGACTGCCCATTCGTCGTATTCCGTCGGTAAATCGCACTCGATTGGCGGCAATTCCAACTACATGGAGCGCATCGAGGCGGTCAACTTCGCCCTGGACAACGACGATGGCGCGCGCACCCACTACTACGACAAGGCTGACTTGATCCTGGTAGGCGTGTCGCGCTGCGGCAAGACCCCGACCTGCCTGTACATGGCCATGCAGTTTGGCATCCGTGCCGCCAACTACCCGCTGACCGAAGACGACATGGAGCGCCTGCAGTTGCCGGCCGTGTTGAAAAAGCACCACAACAAGCTGTTCGGCCTGACCATCGACCCCGACCGCCTCACCGCCATCCGCCACGAGCGCAAACCCAACAGCCGCTATTCGAGCTTTGCCCAGTGCGAATTCGAAGTGCGCGAGGTGGAGAGCCTGTTCCGCCGGGAGAACATTCCACATATCAATTCCACGCACTTTTCGGTGGAAGAGATTTCGGCGAAGATTCTGGTGGAAAAAGGGGTGGAGCGCAGGTTCAAGTAAAACCTGCCTCTTCGCGGGTAAACCCGCTCCCACAGGGACCTCACTGCCCTGAAGCCTTGTGATATCCCTGTGGGAGCGGGTTTACCCGCGAAAGGGCCAGCACAGGAATACAAAAAGCCCCGGCATCGCTGCCGGGGCTTTCTTCTTACCGCGTCATCTGACTCAGGACGGCACCACCGCCGCCTGTCCGCTCATGGCCAGGTCGACCAGCTCGCGGTTGGCCACCGCGTACATCGCATAGTCGGTAGCGGTGGCGTTACGCAGGTCGTCAAGCATGGCGCGCCAGCGCTCCACCATCACCCGGTGCTGCTCGGCCCACAGCGCCACACGGGCGTCCATGTCTTCCGGCCCGTCGGCCATCTGCAGTACCGAGATGGTGATCGCCCGCTGCTGCAGGTCGATATCGTCGCGGAAGGCTTCGCGGGCCAGGGCCTGCCAGTTGTTCTCCACCGGCAGGTTGCTGATCTCCTGCAGATACCAGGTCAGGTCCAGCGCGCTGCCCACGGCGAAGAACGCCTTGGCCACCTGCGCCGGGTCATGCCCGGTCACATCAGCCGCCTCGATGATCGGCAGCAAGGTGTACAGATGGCTGGTACCCGCCACCATGCGCGCCAGCAACTCCGGCACCCCAGCCTCGACGAAGCCCTGGTAACGCACCATCCAGCGCTCGCGGGTCGGCCCTTCGAGCAGCTCGTCGAGCTTGAGCCCCAGCTGCGCGATCTTCGGCCCGAAGTGCGCGGCGTCGCGCCCGGCGTCCTGCTCGTTGCGGCGGCTGCGCAGGAACCAGCGGGTAGCCCGGCGGCCCAGGCGCATCAGCTCGTCCATCAGGGTCAGCTGGACTTCCGCCGGCACCTGGTAGTCGAGTGCCTCGATCTGGCGGAACCAGTGCGGCAGGTGGAAGATGTCGCGTACGATCACATAGGCCCCGGCCACGTTCGCCGGGCTCATGCCGGTCGATTCCTTCAGGCGCTGGACGAAGGTGATGCCCATGTTGTTGACCAGGTCGTTGGCGATCTGGGTGCTGACGATCTCGCGCTTCAGGCGGTGGCGGCGCATGGCCTCGGCGAACTTGCTGACCAGCGACGGCGGGAAGGCGGTTTCCATGTCGCGGGTCAGGTAATCGTCGTCCGGCACCAGCGACTTGAGCAGTTGCTCCTTGAGGTCGATCTTGCTGTACGAGATCAATACCGACAGCTCGGCGCGGGTCAGGCCCTGGCCAGCGGCCAGGCGTTCGGCCAGCTGCTCTTCGGACGGCAGGAATTCGATGGCGCGGTCCAGCTTGCCACGGGCTTCCAGGTCGGCCATCAGGCGCTTGTATTCGGCAATCCGCTCGCGGGCGCGGCGGGCTGCCAGCGACAGCGCCTGGGTCTGCTTGTAGTTGTTGCCCAGCACCAGGCCGGCCACTTCGTCGGTCATGCTGCCCAGCAGCTGGTTGCGCTGCTTCTCGGTCATGTCGCCACCCTGCACCACTTCATTGAGCAGGATCTTGATGTTGACCTCGTGGTCGGAGCAGTCCACGCCACCGGCGTTGTCGATGAAGTCGGTGTTGGTGGCACCGCCGTTGAGGCCGAACTCGACCCGGCCAAGCTGGGTCATGCCCAGGTTGCCGCCCTCGCCCACCACTTTGCAGCGCAGTTCGTTGCCGTTGACCCGCAGTGCATCGTTGGCCTTGTCGCCGACATCGGCGTGGCTTTCGGTGCTGGCCTTGACGTAGGTACCGATGCCACCGTTCCACAGCAGGTCCACCGGGGCCTTGAGCAGCGCGTTGAGCAGCTCGGTCGGGGTCAGGCGGTCGGCTTCGATGGCGAAGCGCTCTTTCATCTGCGGGCTGATGGCGATGCTCTTGGCACTGCGCGGGAAGATCCCGCCGCCTTCGGACATGATGCTGGTGTCGTAGTCGGTCCAGGCCGAACGCGGCAGGTCGAACAGGCGCTTGCGTTCGGCAAAGCTGGAGGCCGGCTCCGGGTTCGGGTCGATGAAGATATGCAAGTGGTTGAAGGCAGCCACCAGTTGCAGCTTGTCGGACATCAGCAGGCCGTTGCCGAACACGTCGCCGGCCATGTCACCAATGCCGATCACGGTGATCGGGTCTTCCTGCACATTGATGCCGCGCTCGCGGAAGTGGCGCTGCACACCAACCCAGGCACCGCGTGCGGTGATGCCCATCTTCTTGTGGTCGTAACCGGCCGAACCGCCCGAGGCGAAGGCGTCGCCCAGCCAGAAGCCGTAGTCGATGGCAATGCCGTTGGCGATGTCGGAGAAGGTCGCGGTGCCTTTGTCGGCCGCCACCACCAGGTACGGGTCGTCATCATCATGGCGCACCACGTTGGCCGGCGGCACCACGCCACCGTCCTTGAGGTTGTCGGTTATGTCGAGCAGGCCGGAAATAAAGATGCGGTAGCACGCCACGCCTTCGGCCGCGATCTCGTCGCGGCTGCCGCCCAGCGGCAGGCGACGCGGCAGGAAGCCGCCCTTGGCGCCGACCGGCACGATCACCGAGTTCTTCACCTGCTGGGCTTTCACCAGGCCCAGCACCTCGGTGCGGAAGTCTTCCTCGCGGTCGGACCAGCGCAGGCCGCCGCGGGCCACGTTGCCGAAGCGCAGGTGCACGCCCTCGACCCGTGGCGAGTAGACGAAGATCTCGAACTTGGGCACCGGCTTGGGCAGCTCGGGGATCAGCTTGGGGTTGAACTTGAAGCTGAAGTACGACTTGTTCTGGCCGTTGGCATCCGGCTGGTAGAAGTTGGTGCGCAGGGTGGCCTTGATCAGGTCCAGGTAGCGGCGCAGGATGCGGTCTTCGTTGAGCACCTGCACATCGTCCAGCGCGGTCAGGATGGCCTGCTCCAGGCGCTGCTGCTTGTCGTCCAGGTCTTCCTGGGTGAGCTTGCGCGCCAGGTAGAAGCGGGTCTTGAACAGCCGGGTCAGTTCGCGGGCGATGTCGGTGTGGTTGTTCAGGGTGCTGGCGATATAACCCAGGTCGAAGCCCAGGCGGATCTGCTTCAGGTAGCGGGCGTAGGCGCGCAGCAGCGCCACGTCACGCCAAGGCAGGCCGGCGGTCAGTACCAGGCGGTTGAAGGCGTCGTTCTCGGCATCGCCACGGACGATATGGATGAAGGCGTCCTGGAGGATGTCGTTGAGCTGCTGGATATCCAGGCTCAGGCCTTCGCTGTAGGTGAAGGCGAAGTCGTGGATCCAGTACTCGCGGCCGCTGGCATGGCGCAGCCGGTACGGGAACTCGCCGAGCACGCGCAGGCCGAGGTTTTCCAGGATCGGCAGCACATCGGACAGCGCCAGCGGCGTATCGGCGTGGTACAGCTTGCAATGCAGGATACGCTCGCCGACCTGGGTCAGCGGCTGGTAGAAGCTCATCGCCAGCGGCTTGCTTTCCGACAGGTTCAGCACGTGCTGCAGGTCGACCACCGCCGAGTGCGCGGCGAAGCGTTCGCGGTAGCCCGCCGGGAAGCCCTTGGGGAAATCGGCGAGGATGTTGGTGCCCTGGGCTTCACCAAAGTTCTCGATCACCAGCGCGGAGTAGTCGTCGTGCCAGGAACGGCAGGCCTGGATCACTTCGCGTTCCAGCTGCTGCGGGTCGATGTCGATGCGGTTCTTCGGGTCTACCCGCAGGATCAGCTGCACGCGCGCCAGCACCGACTCGGAGAAGAAGGTCCAGAACTCGCAGTCGCTGGCCTTCAGGCGCTCCATCAGGACCTGCTGGATCTTCTGCCGTACTTCGGTGGAGTAGATCTCCCGCGGCACGTAGGCCAGGCAGTAGCAGAAGCGGCCGTACGGGTCCTTGCGCAGGAACACACGGATCTTGTTGCGTTCCTGGATCTGCACGATCGACATGACGGTGCTGAACAGCTCGTCGATCGGCGTCTGGAACAGGTCGTCGCGCGGCAGCACTTCCAGCACCTGGGCCAGTTCCTTGCCCAGGTGGGCCTTGGGGTCGAAGCCCGAGCGGCGCTCGACTTCGTTGACCTTGACCCGGATATAAGGAATGGCATGCACGCTTTCGCCATACACCGACGAGGTGTACAGCCCCATGAAGCGGTGCTCCTTGATGACCTTGCCATCGGCGTCCAGCTGGCGGATCGACACGTAGTCCGGGTACGCCGGGCGGTGTACGCGGCTGGGCAGCGCGGCCTTGGCGAACGACAGCAGCAGCGGCTCGTTGAGGTAGGCCACGGCGTAGTCTTCGATGCGCAGCTCGTCGCTGGTCAGGCCTACGCGCAAGCGGCGTGGCAGGCCGAGGAACGACTGCTCGTCGTAGACCATCTGGCCGCCATCGGCGTTGCCTTGGACGGTAAATTCTTCATAGCCGAGGAAGGTGAAGTGGTTGTCCAGCAGCCACTCGAGGAATGCCTTGACTTCGCCCTTTTCGTGCTGCGCCGGGGCAAAGGCGGTCTGCTCCACCTGCGCCAGCACTTCGCGCAGCTTGGCCTTCATCGGTTCGAAGTCGGCCACCACCACGCGCACCTCGGCCAGCACCTGCTCGATCTCGCGGGCCAGCACTGTCAGCTCGGCGGCATTGGCGCAACGGTCGATCTCCAGGTACATCAGCGACTCATGGCGCACGCCCTCGCCCTGGGTACCCTTGGGCAGCAGTTCGAGCAATTCGCCCTTGGCACCACGACGCACGCTGAGCACGGTGGTCTGCAGGGTATGAATGCTGTAGCCACGGCGGTTGAGCTCGGTGCGTACCGAGTCGACCAGGAACGGCAGGTCGTGGTGCAGCACCTCGACCACCGAGTGGGTCGATTGCCAGCCATTGCGCTCGTAATCGGGGTTGTACACCCGCACTTGCGGGTAGTCGGGGTCGAAACGTTCGATGATGCGCCAGGCTGAAAGGGTGCAGCCGGCCAGGTCGGAAAGCCTGCGCTGGGTGAGTTCGTCCAGAGAGATGATGCCGAAGAACTGCTCGGCGAACAGCGCCACTTGTGGCAGGGACTGTTCGCTGATGTGCTGCGCCAGGGCCGCTTGCAGTTGATGCTGGAAGTCGGCTTTGCTGGCTGCGGTGAAGAACGCCATCTGTGGTACTCCGCTTGGGCTTTGTAATAGTTGAAGCGTCGCTGCGTGCGCCATGTACGGATCAACGATAGCCAACCCGTGGCAAGGCGAACGGTAAAACCAGGCGTTGAACGTGCGCAGGCACGCCCAGGGCTCGCCGAAGCTTACCGACTGATCGGTCATTCAGGCTTGCAGCGCTGCGACAATTTCGGTCAAGGGCCGGTAACTTTACGTTTATGCCTGGCGACAAGACTGTCAGAATTCTTTTTCCGTTTCCTTTGATCCGAGCCTTGTCCATGCAAATCAATACTGCCCTGCTGTTCGCCACCCCTTGCGATGACGAGGAAGACAACATGGCGACCCTGTGCTGCCACAGCGACAAGGGCCAGATGTTTCTGCTGACCCGCTACCCGGACGAAGACACCGTCGACCTGACACTGGACGACGAACCGTCGACACTGGATGGCTTGAAAGTGACCTTGAGCGCCAAGCGCCTGCTGATCGAAGTGGCAGCCGGCGACCGCGATGCGCTGAAGGGGGATCAAACGCTGGAGATCAACCTGACCAGCGAGCTGAGCGACATGGATGAGGTGAAGCAGACCCTGGAGAACATCCTGGCCGGGACCGGCACCTTCGTCTGCGAGCTTTGAGCCACCAGGCAGGCACCGTGGTGGATGGCACCGGCTTTGCCGGTGTTCGCGGCTAAAGCCGCTCCCACAACGACCGCGTGAGGCCCGAACCTGCGCGATCCCTGTGGGAGTGGCTTTAGCCGTGAAGCAGGCGCCGCGCAGGCTCGGCGGGCGCTACATCAACGCCGCCTGCATTTTCTGTGCCTGCACCCGCAACGCCTCACAGAACGGTTCCACCGCCGCCGACGCTGGCCGGTGGTCCGGGCGTATCAACATCACCTGGTACGGCACCGATACCCGCAGGCGGCGGATCGGCAAGCCACCCTGCGCGGCCTCCAGCCCGCTCAGCGGGTTGATGATCGCCACCCCGAGGCCTTGCCTGACCATCGCGCACACCGAGGCGGCACTGGTGGTCTCGATGACCGTGCGGCGGTTCACCCCTGCCGCCCGAAAGTGCTGGTCCAGGCGCTGCCGGTAGGTGTCCAGGCTGGCCAGGTTGATGAAGTCGACCTCATGGAAATCACTCAGCTCCAGTTCGGCCTTGGCCTGCAGCGGATGCGCCGCGGGCAGCACGCAGACCATGTTGGCGCTGAACAGCAATTCGCCGTAGGCGCCGCGGGGTATCTGCTCGACCTCGGTCAGGCCCAGGTCATGCTGCTGGGCAACCAGCGACTCCTCCAGCAACGGCGACTCCTGCGCCACAATGCTCACGCTCACGCCCCGGTGCTGCTGGTGAAAGCGCTGGCACGCCTTGGGCAGCAAGGTCTGGGAAAACAGCGGCAAGCACGTGATGGCCAGCCGGCCTTGCTCGAAATTGCGAATGGCCTGGGCGAAGCGCTCGATCCGCTCCAGCCCGAGGTAGGCGCGCTCTACCTCCTCGATCAGCAGCAGCGCCTGGGCGGTCGCCACCAGGCGCCCGGCCTCGCGTTCGAACAGGTTCAGGCCGGTCACCTGCTCCAGCCGCGCCAGTTCCCGGCTGACGGTGGGCTGCGAGGTGAATAGCAGGCGCGCCGCGCCGGTGACACTGCCCGCGGCCATGATGGCGCGGAACACTTCGATATGGCGAACAGACAATTTCACGGCAGCACCCGGCAAGTCGGCTAGGGGTATATCAGATATGAATGGCCAGCAGAAAAATAGCTATTTTTCTGAATTCCCGCTTTGCGCCATCCTCTGCGCCTTCCTTACGTGAGTAGCGCCACCATGACCGCCCCCTTCCCCCTCCTGGCCGAGGCGGCCCGCCAGCACGGCACGCCGCTGTGGGCCTACGACGCCAGCACCATCGCCGAACGGGTCGAACAACTGAAGGTGTTCGACACCGTGCGCTTCGCCCAGAAGGCCAACCCCAACCTGCACGTGCTGCGGCTGATGCGCGCCCACGGCCTGGTGCTGGACGCGGTATCGCTGGGCGAGATGGAGCGGGCCTTCGCGGCCGGTGCGAGCGTGGCTGGCGACCCCGCCGGCGTGGTGCTGACCTGCGATGCGCTGGACCGGCCGACCCTGGAGCGGGTGGTGGCGTCGAAGATCGAAGTCAACGCCGGCTCCATCGACATGCTGCGCCAGCTCGGTGAACGCTCCCCCGGCCACCGCGTGTGGCTGCGCATCAACCCAGGTTTCGGCCACGGCCACAGCCGCAAGACCAACACTGGCGGCGAAAACAGCAAGCACGGCATCTGGCATGAGCAACTGGACGAGGCGCTGGCCTGCGTGAAGGCCCATGGCCTGCACCTGGTGGGTGTGCACATGCACATCGGCTCCGGGGTGGATTACCAGCACCTGGAGCAGGTGGCCCGGGCGATGATCGAGCTGATTGGCCGGCTGGGCGTGGACATCGAAGCGTTCTCCATCGGCGGCGGGCTTTCCACCCCGTATCGCAGCAGCGACACGCCGGTCGACCTGCAGCGCTACGCCCGCACCTGGGCCGTGGCGCACCAGGAAATCGAAGCCATGCTGGGCCACCCGGTGCGCATGGAGATCGAGCCCGGGCGCTTCCTGGTGGCGGAATCGGGCTACCTGGTGGCCGAAGTGCGTGCCGTGAAGCAGGCCGGTCGCAACACCTTCGTCATGATCGATGCCGGTTTCAACGACCTGATGCGCCCGGCCATGTATGGCGCCTACCACCGCATGACCCTGCTCGACGCCAACGGCCAGCCGGTGGAGCGCCCGCGCCAGCCAACCGTGGTCGCCGGGCCGCTGTGCGAGTCGGGTGATGTGTTTACCCAGGATGACCAGGAACTGACCCCGCACGACCTGCCCCAGGCACAGGTGGGCGACCTGCTGGTGATCCACGACGCCGGCGCCTACGGGGCATCGATGTCGTCGAACTACAACAGCCGGCCACTGCTGCCGGAGTTTCTCATCGAGCAGGGCGCGTTGCGCATGATCCGCCGCCGGCAGACCGTGCAGGACTTGCTGGGCCTGGAGTGACTGGCAGCGTTACCTGCAGCGTCGGAGGGCTCTGTTAAACTGCCCCTCTTTCATTTTGCCGACAGGGCAAGGCATGAACCCGACGCGCTATGCCCGTGTGGCAAAGGACCTGATGCACGGCATCACCAGTGGCCGTTACCCGGTGGGCAGCCTGCTGCCCACCGAGCTCGAGCTGTGCGACCTGTATGGTGTCAGCCGGCACACGGTGCGCGCAGCCATCGACCAGTTGCTCGACCAGGGGCTGGTGTCGCGGCGCAAGCGCGTGGGCACCCGGGTCGAGGCCAGCAGCCCGCGGGGTGGTTATTCCCAGTCGCTGGCCAGCGTGGCGGAGCTTGCACAACTCGGGCACAACCAGCACCGGCAGATACAGGACGTGCGCCAATTCGTCGCCGACCTGAACGAGGCCGAGCGGCTGGGCCTGGTACCGGGTGAGCACTATCTCTGCGTATCGAGCATCCGTGTCGACCGCGCGCACGATAGCTTGCCGCAGTGCTGGAGCGAGGTTTACCTACCGCGGGACTATGCCGAGGTCATCGAACTGGCCCGCGAACACCCTGACCAAGTGATCGCAGGGCTGATCGAGCAACGCTACGGCCGGGCAATCGCGCTGGTCGAGCAACAGGTGCGAGCGGTCTTGCTGACTGCGCCAATGGCCCAGGCGCTGAAGGCCGAGGCGGGTTCACCTGGGCTGCAGATGATCCGTCATTACCGCGAGGAAAATGGCGACCTGATGGCGGTATCCGAGACCGTGCATCCGGACGACCGCTTTACCCTGGTTACCCAGCTGCGTCGGGATCGTCCAACGGGTTGAAAACCGTCATCGCGGTGCTCTTGAAGGAATACGCATCAGTTTCTGCAGGTCAAGGTGAGGCCAACAGGCATGGCAGTAGAAAGCACACGAATGCTAACGGTAGGTGAAGTGGCCAGGCGCAGCGGCGTGGCCGTGTCTGCGCTGCATTTCTATGAAACCAAGGGATTGATCGCCAGCACCCGAACGGCAGGCAACCAGCGCCGCTATCCCGCGCTGGTGTTGCGGACCTTGGCGATCATCAAGGTGGCGCAGCGCACCGGCATTCCCCTGGAGGAAATCAAGCAGGCGTTCAGCCGGTATCCGCCGAACAGCAAGCTGACGGCGGCGCAATGGGGGGAAATGTCCAGTGCCTGGCGCGAAGACCTGAATGCGCGCATCCGCACGCTGGAGGCGTTGCGCGACAGCCTGGACAACTGCATCGGTTGCGGTTGCCTGTCGCTGGAAGAATGCCCGCTGCGCAACCCCGAGGATGTGTTGGGCAAGCAAGGCACCGGCGGGCGCATTCTGGAGAACAAGGCCCGCTAAGGCAGGGGCCCGCAGGCAACGCGGGATGGCACCGGCCATGCCGGTGATCGCGGATGAATCCGCTCCTACAGGCGCAGCCTCAACCTGAAGCCGTTCACCCCTGTAGGAGCGGATTTATCCGCGATGCAGGCGACGCGGTTCGCGGCTGAAGCCCGGCCCCTTACCAGATCGCGATATCGTAGGTCAGATAAAGGCGATTGCTGTCCCGCCCCCGGGCAAAGTCCGAACGGTAGACATAATTGCGCAACTTCACCCCCAGGCCTTTCAATGGCCCGGCCTGCACCACATAGGCAAGCTCGGCGTCACGCTCCCACTCCTTGATCCCCGCGCTACCGGAGCGGCCATTGTCGCCACTCAGGTAGCGCGCCATGAAGGTCAATCCAGGCACACCCGCGGCGGCAAAGTTATAGGCGTAGCTGGCCATCCAGGTCTTCTCCTCTTCCTCGATGAACTTGCCGATACCGACGTTGCTGAACGAATACACCGTCGCCCCGCTGATATACGGCAACCCCGCTTCGCCATCGAGCACCTGGTAGCCCGCACCAACGGTATGGCCGGAATGGGCATAGGCCAGCTGCCCGCTGAACATGTCGTTGTCGATGGCGCCGCCATAGGCCGCCCCGCTGTCGCGGCTCTTGAAATAGCGCAGGTCGGTAGTCAGCACCCCGCCGGCCAAGGGCAGGTCGTGGACCAGCCCGGCGAAATCCTGGCGATAGAAATCCTCGAGCTGGCCATGGTAGTAGCTCAGCCGCAGTTGTTTGTTCACCGCATAATCAGCACCGGCGAAATTGAAATCACCCGACTTGTCGCCCCCATAGCCATCCAGGTAAAGGCCGGTGCTGTCGGAGGAATCACGCTGCTTGAAGCGGTCCAGGTGGGCGGCAGTCAAGGCCAGCCCGTCGATGTCGGTACTGGTCAGCTGCGTGCCCTGGTAGGTCTGCGGCAACAACCGCGCATCGTTGTACACCAGCAACGGTGTCTTCGGCAGCAAGGTGCCGTGCTTGACCACCGTCTGGCCGAGGCGTGCCTTGGCGGTTACCCCGGCGCTGGCGAACTCGTCCGCAGCGCGGCCGTCGTCATGCACCGGCAACAGTCCCGTGCCACTGCGCCCACGACCGGAATCGAGGCGTACCCCCCACAGGCCAAGGGCATCCAGCCCAACGCCCAGGGTGCCGCTGGTAAAGCCCGACTGGTAGTCGAGCAGGAAGCCCTGCGCCCACTCCACCCGCTCGCTCTTGGCGTTGGCTGCAGCACGGGCGCTCATGCCCTGCTCGTCACGGAAGTTCTCGTTGAAATAGACATTGCGCAATTGCAGCTTGAGCTTGCTGTCATCGACGAAACCAGCGGCACCGGCAACGGGCAGCCAGCCGCACAGCAGGCCACAGGTGGCCCCACGGAACACAGCTCGGGACATGATCGGTACTCTATTGTTGTTTTCAGAATGAGTAATGGCGGGCGCCTGGCAGCGCCCGGTAACGCTTAGACGAAGAAGGACAAGGCCCCGGTAAGCAGTGCCAGTGCGGTGATTACCAGCGAGGTGAGCACCGCCCATTTCACCGTGGCTTTCTGGAAGTCGCCGATATCGCGGTCGACCATGCCCACCAGCAGCAGGGTCGACGCCACCAGTGGGCTCATCAGGTGCACCGGCTGGCCCAGCACCGAGGCGCGGGCGATTTCCACCGGGTCGATGCCATAGGCCGCCGCGGCGTTGGCGAGGATCGGCACCACGCCGAAGTAGTAGGCGTCGTTGGACAGCACGAAGGTCAGCGGCATGCTGGTCAGCGCCACCACCAGCGGGAACCAGTGGCTCCAGGCTTCCGGAATCCAGTCCACCAGGGTTTGCGCCAGCGCATCGACCATCTTGGTGCCAGAGAAAATGCCGGCGAAGATGCCTGCGGCGAACACCAGCAGCACCACGGTCATCGCATTGCCCGAATGAGCGAGAATGCGCTCTTTCTGCAGCTCCAGCTGCGGGTAGTTGATCATCAGCGCGGCGACGAAACCGATCATGAACAGGATGGCCGCGTGCATCAGGCCCAGCACCAGCGCGGTCATCACCGCAATCACCAGTAGCAGGTTCACATAGGCAAGGCGCGGGCGCTTATGCGGGCTATCGCCAAGGATTTCCTTGATGTAGCAGTTGCCACCACCGGACTCCAGCGCGATGTTGCCGATACGCCGGCGCTCGGCGCGGCCCAGCAGGAAGGCGGTGAACACTACCCACGCGGCGCCACCGATGACGGTGGGCAACATCGGGATGAAGTATTCGGTGGCATCCAGCCCCAGCGCGGCAATGGCACGCGTGGCCGGACCGCCCCAGGGGCTCATGCCGCTCATGATGCTCAGCGACAGCATCGACACGGTGGCCAGGATCATCGGGTTCATGCCGATGCGCTTGTACAGCGGCAGCATGGCGGCACAGGTGATCATGTAGGTGGTGGTGCCATCACCGTCCAGGGCCACCAGCAGCGACAGCAGTGCGGTGCCGATGGCGATCTTCACCGGGTCACCGTTCACCCGCTTGAGGATCTTGCGGATCAGCGGATCGAACAGACCGGCGTCGATCATCAGGCCGAAAAACAGGATGGCGAACAGCAGCAACGCAGCAGATGGCGCAACCATTTTCAGCCCGTCGAGCATCATCTTGCCCAGCTCCGGGGCAAAGCCACCGATCAAGGCGAAGACGATCGGCACGACGGTCAGTGCGACGATCGGGGACAGGCGTTTACTCATGATCAGGTAGGTGAAGGTCACCACCATGATCAGGCCCAGAAGTGCAAGCATGGTTTGTTCTCTTGTTGTTATTTTCCAGTGTGGCCGAGTGCAGCGCAGACGGCCCCCTGCCCCACCCGGCAGAAGCGGGTGGGGGGACGTATCGACAGAGGTTCAGGGCACCGCAGTTCAGCCGTGACGATGCGGCTCGGCGGCCCATTCAGGCGTGTCGGCAACCGGGCTGGCCAGCGCTTCGCCATTCAGGCGGCTGAGCAGGGTCTGGCGGTCACAGGCGTTTTCCGACAGCGACACCACCACCGTTGCCACCGCGTTGCTGGCAAGGCTGGTCAGGGCACGGGCTTCCGACATGAAGCGGTCGATGCCGATCAGCAGGGCCAGGCCGGCCAGGGGGATATCGTGGATCACGGTCAGGGTCGAGGCCAGCGCCACGAAGCCGCTGCCGGTCACGCCCGCGGCGCCCTTGGACGACAGCAGCATGATCGCCAGCATGGTGACCACCTGGCCCAGGCTCAGGTCGATGTTGCAGGCCTGGGCGATGAACACTGCGGCCAGCGACAGGTAGATGGCGGTACCGTCCAGGTTGAACGAGTAGCCGGTGGGCAACACCAGGCCGACCACGCCCTTCTTGCAGCCCAGCTTCTCGAGTTTCTCGAGCATGCGCGGCAGCACCGGCTCGGTCGAGGACGTGCCCAGCACCACCAGGAACTCTTCGCGGAAGTAGCGCAGCAGCTTCCACAGGCTGAAACCGTGGGCACGGCAGATGCCACCCAGCACGACCAGAACGAAGAACGCGCAGGCGATGTACAGCGTGCCCACCAGCTTGGCCAGCGAACCGAGCGAGGTGATGCCGTACTGGCCGACGGTGAACGCCAGCGCACCGAAGGCACCGACCGGGGCGAACCGCATCAGGTAGCCGAAGATACGGAACACCATGGTC
The DNA here is from genome assembly GCF_916618955.1 of Pseudomonas sp. Marseille-Q3773. Taxonomy (NCBI): domain Bacteria; kingdom Pseudomonadati; phylum Pseudomonadota; class Gammaproteobacteria; order Pseudomonadales; family Pseudomonadaceae; genus Pseudomonas; species Pseudomonas sp. Marseille-Q3773. The sequence continues at coordinate 575,861 of NZ_OU745390.1, read as the reverse complement.
GACGCCGACTCCAGCACGTCCAGTACCGGCTTGCCCTTCTCGCCCATCGACGACAGGGCGAAACCGCTGAGCACGGCAATGAACAGCACCGGCAGCACTTCACCCTTGTTGAAGGCACCGATGAAGGTGTCCGGGATGATGTGCATGAAGAAGTCCACCACGCTCAGCTTGGCGGCCGACGCGGTGTACTGGCTCAGGCCTGCGGTGCTCAGGGTGGCCGGGTCGATGTTCATGCCGACGCCGGGCTTGAACAGGTACACCGCCGCCAGGCCGATCACCAGGCTGACCACGGTCAGGCCGAGGAACAGCAGCAGGGTCTTGCTCATCAGGCGCCCCAGGGAGCGCTTGTCAGTCATGCCGGCGATGCCGGTGACGATGGTGCAGAACACCACCGGGGCGATCATCATCTTGATCAGCTTGATGAACGCATCACCCAGCGGCTTCAGGGCCACCGCCTGTTGCGCCCAGAAATGGCCGACCACCACGCCCAGCAGGACGGCGCAGAGGATCTGGAAATACAGCGATTTGGCGAGTTTCATGTGGCATCACCCATTGTTGAAATTGTGCGGATGCGCTGGTTGCGATTGTGCAGGTCTGGATAACGCCTGGGCTTACCCCGCCAACCTGCGGAATGTAGGGGCGTAGACGAACCCTGAGAAGAGCCGCCGGGCGGTTCGCACCACCGAAGCCTGGATCGTCTTGCCATCGGCACCGCTGCGCGACAGCGCCACATCGATGCCGCCGCTCGGGTGTTCCAGGCGCACCTCGGTGAGTTGCTCGGCACCCTCGCCCAGCAGGTCGCCGATCACCGTACCGGGGCTGACGCAGGCAGTCGCCAGCCCTACCGCGCCGGTGATGGCGAGGGCACGATGGCAGTTATGCGGCATGAAGTAGCGAACCTGCACGGTGCCGTCGTAGCGTGGTTTGGACACCAGCACCGGCTTGGGAATCACCATGCCGCTGACATCACCCAGGCCCATGGCCTGGCCGGCCTTCAGGCGCAACGCCTCGAGGCGCTCGAGCAGCGCGCCGTTGGCGTCGAGCTCGGCCGGGGTTTCCGCGCCGCTGACCCCCAGTTCGCTGGCCTGCACCACCATCATCGGCATGGCCATGTCGATGCAGGTGACAGGCACACCGTCGATCACATCCCTGGCCTGGCCGGTGGGGAACAGCTTGCCGGTCTTGCTGCCGACCGCATCGAGGAAGGTCAGGTGCACCGGGGCGGCAGTGCCCGGTACGCCATCGATCGCCGTCCGGCCTTCGTAGCGCACGATACCACCGGGGGTCTCCACCAGCGAGTTGACGAAGGTGCCGGTGTTGAGGTTGCGGATGCGCACCAGGGTCTTGCCGTCCTGGCCCTTGACCAGGCCCTGCTCGATGGCGAACGGGCCCACGGCGCACAGCATGTTGCCGCAGTTCGGAGCAGTATCGACCCGGCGCTGGGCAACCATGACCTGGACGAACAGGTAGTCGACATCGGCGTCGGCATGCAACGACGGGCTGATGATGGCGACCTTGCTGGTCTGCGGGCTACCGCCACCGATGCCGTCGATTTCCAGTTCATGGCCGGAACCCATCAGGTTGATCAGCAATTCGTCGCGCTCGACCACATTGGCAGGCAGGTCCCAGGCGTGGAAGAACGGCCCCTTGGAGGTGCCACCGCGCATGAGTACGCAAGGAATTCGTTGCATGATTTCGCACTCTCGTTGATCAATGGACATCATTGATGCTGTGGGCAAAAGAGTGACAGGGATGGATAAATCAATCCAATGCAAATATCGTAGCCATTATTGCTTTTCACAAAACAATTCTCCGTCGAACGGGCTGTGGTTTATTTATGGAATATGAGCTGCAAGACATCCGATCTTTCGTGAAAATCGCCGAACTCGGCAGCTTCCATGAAGCCGCCGAAGCACTTCACCTGTCGCAGCCGGCGCTGAGCCGGCGGATCAAAAAGCTGGAAGAAGGGTTGGGCACCTCGTTGCTCGAACGCACCACCCGTCGGGTCAGCCTGACCAGTGTCGGGCGCGACTTCCTGCCCAAGGCCCGGCGGCTGCTGGATGATTTCGAGGACTCGATCCTCAGCATCCGTGAACTGGCCGAGCGGCAGACCGGCCAGGTGACCCTCGCCTGCATTCCCACGGCCGCGTTCTACTTCCTGCCGTCGGTGATCCGCGACTACAACGAGCAGTACCCGAAAATCCGTATTCGTCTGCTCGACCTCAGTGCCAATGACGGACTGGAAGCCGTGTTGCGTGGCGAAGCCGACTTCGGCATCAACATGATGAGCGGGCAACACCCGGACATCGAATTCGTCTCGCTGGTGCAGGAACACTTTGTCCTGGCCTGCCGGCGCGACCACAAACTGGCGGGGCGTGAAGCCGTGACCTGGACCGAGCTTGCCGACTACCGGCTGATCGGCGTTGGCCGCCTGAGCGGCAACCGCATGCTGCTCGACCATGCCCTCTCCGGGCTCAACCTGCGCCCCAAGTGGTTCTACGAAGTGCAGCACCTGTCCACTTCGCTGGGGATGGTCGAGGCCGGGCTGGGGGTGTCCGCCATGCCCAGCCTGGCCATGCCCAGCGCCGACCACCCGACGCTGGTCAGCGTGCCGCTGATCGAACCCCAGGTGACGCGCACCCTGGGCCTGGTGTACCGACGCGGTGCGTCGCTGTCGCCTGCCGCGGAAAAGTTCGTTTCGATCCTGCTGGAGAAGTGGCCCAACCGCTGAGCGGGCGCGGCCATCAGGCCGATGCCCGGCCCAGGCAAATACATGCGCCGCGCGCATGCTCAGTCCCCACCCAGGCCATGCGGGTCGGGCCGGCGTTTCTCGATGGCGAATTTGAGCAACGCGGCGCTGCGGAACAAGCCATGGGCAAACTTGCCATAGGGCAGCGTGAGGAACAGCGCCATCACCGTGCCCAGGTGGATGGCCAGCAGGATGGCCATGGCCCCGCTGTCACGCAGCGCCAGCAGTGCCAGTCCGGTGACGCTAACCAGCAACAGCAGCAGGATGAACGCCCGGTCCATCGGCCTTTGCCGGGCATCGCCGTGTTCCGGCGCCCGGCGCAGGTTCAGCGCCAGCAACCCGAGCGGGCCGATAACCAGGCCAACCCCACCGGCCGTGCCCAGCAGCACCGGCAGGCTCAGCAGCGGGTAAGGCGCCGCCAGGCCGAGCAGGTAGTGATAACCGGTGGCCACCAGCGTGGCCGCGAAGCACAGCAGGAAGCCGTAGAAGGTCAGGTGATGGAAGCGGCGCCGCCACAGCGTGTAGCGGTCGTCGGCATTGTTGCAGCCCTGGCCATGCCCGCCGTCGAGGTACTTCAGCGTCAGCACCGCCGCCGATGCCTCGAGCACAGCACCATCGGCCGGCGCTGCCTGCTGCCCGGCGGGCGAGACCTGGCGCCAGAAGCGCCGTACGGCCACCGCCAGCGCCACGCCGGCAAGGCTGAAGACGCTGCCGAACAACAGCGCCAGGGTGTTGTGCGGGAACACCGCATAGAAGTCGCCCGCCAGGCGACCCGGCAGCAAGGTGCCGTTGACCGCCAGGGCCAGCAGCAGGAACAGCGACAGCGCCAGGGCCAGCGCACCGGCGACATAACTGCCATTGTGCCGGTACAGCCGGCCGAACGCCGCCGGCCAGGCATAGTCGGCGTAGGTCTGGCCACGCACCTTGGCCATGGCCTGCGGCACGTTGACGGCGAATTCGTGGGGCGCGGCGTACTGGCAGGCGTGCAGGCAGGCGCCGCAGTTGTGACAGAGGTTGGACAGGTAATGGATATCGGCCTTGCCGAAGGTCAGCCGGCGGGTCATCGCCGGGAACACGGCGCAAAACCCTTCACAGTAGCGACAGGCGTTGCAGATGCTCATCTGCCGCTGCACTTCCTGTTCGTCCAGGTTCAGTAACGGGATCAGTTCGGGGCCGCTTGCAGCAGGCAGGTGCTGGCGGGGTTCAGGCAGTTGCGCGGTCATGGCGGGCCTCGTCTGGGAATGGAATGCGCGCGGCGGCAGCGGCACGAGTGCCGGCAATACGGCCGAAGGCGGTGCCGATGGACATGCCGACACCGGCGGTGTAGCCCTTGCCCAGCACGTTGCCGGCCATCATTTCACCGGCCACGAACAGGTTCGGGCTGCGCCGGCCAGCGAAGTGCACCGCGGCGGTCTCATCGGTGCGCAGGCCCAGGTAGGTAAAAGTGACGCCAGGGCGCAGCGGGTAGCCGTAGAAAGGCGGGGTATCGATGGGCAGGGCCCAGTGGCTCTTGGCCGGGGCGATCCCGACGGTGTGGCAGTCATCCAGCCGGGTATGGTCGAAGGTGCCGGGCTGGCAGGCGCGGTTGTATGCCTGCACGCTGTCCACGAAGGCCGCCGGCGGCAGCCCAAGCAGGCCCGCCAGTTCTTCGAGGGTGTCGGCCGTGGTGCCTGGAAACACCGGCGGCATGAAGCGGCCCAGGGCCTTCTGGTCGATGATGGAAAAGCCCACCTGGCCCGGCTGCTGGGCCACCAGGCGGCCCCAGATCGCGTAGCGCTTGGGCCAGAAGTCTTCGCCCTCATCGTAGAAGCGCTGCCCTTCGCGATTGACCACCACCCCCAGCGACACACAGTCGATGCGGGTGCAGATGCCGCCGTCGTACAGCGGCGCGCGGGCATCGATGGCCACCATGTGCGCCTGGGTCGGGTCACCGATGGTATCGGCGCCCAGGTCGATCATGCGCCGCAGCAGCACGCCGTCATTGAAGCGGGTACCGCGCACCAGGAAGTTGTCCGCCGGCCATTCGCCACGTTGGTTCTGCCCCCAGGCCTCACGCAGCCAGCTGCGGTTGGATTCGAAGCCACCGGCGGCCAGCACGCAGCTGCGTGCCTGGATGCGTTCGGCCGGCAACTGCCGCCCGCCTACCTCGCGCGCCGGTACGTGGGCGGCGACGAAACGCTCGCCGTGCAGCTCGATGTCGCACACCGGGGTGTCGTAGCGAACCTGCACGCCCAGATGTTCGGCGCTGCGGAAATAGGCATTGACCAACGCCTTGCCGCCGCCCATGAAAAACGCGTTGGTACGGGCCGTGTGCAAGGCCCCGGACAATGACGGCTGGAAGTGCACACCGTGGCGCCGCATCCAGTCGCGGCAGTCGGACGACGCCCTGATCACCAGCCGCGCCAGTTTTTCGTTGGTCTGGCCGTCGGTGACCTTGAGCAGGTCTTGCCAGAACTCTTCTTCCGGGTATGCATCCACCAGCACATCCTGCGGTGCATCGTGCATGCACCGCAGGTTGCGGGTGTGTTGCGAATTGCCACCACGCCAGGCACGCGGCGCGGCCTCCAGCAGCAGCACGCTGGCGCCGGCCTCACGTGCCATCAACGCAGCGCACAGGGCGGCGTTGCCACCGCCAATGACAAGCACATCGATCATCTCGCCTCCAGGTCTCGAGGAGCCAGAACGGTCGGTGTGCTCCTCGCGGACCACGGAATCTAAAGACACCGTGCCGGTGACGAAACGCGATCAGCGTGGGTAGGTGTTCAGTTTTTCTAAAGGATACCGGCGCACGCGCGTCAGAGCAGGCGCGCGCCTGGCCATTGGCCGTCGGCGAGCAGATCACGGGCCACCTCATGCAGCACGATCCGGGTCGCCAGCGCTGCTGGCGAGAGCTCGTCTTCACCCAGGCTCACCACCAGGTTGCGGCGCTGCGCCTGGGCATCGTCGATGGCGAATACCCGCACGCCGGCCTGGGCTGCCCGGGCTACCGCGGCACCGGGTTGCAGGGTGGCGGCGTGGCCGGCGGCCACGCAATCCATCAGCAGCGACAAGCCGTCGACCTCCATGACGATGTCGGCTTCCAGCCCGGCCCGGGCCAGGATCGCCTGCAAGGTCGAGCGCAGGCCATGCTGGGTACTGGGCATCACCAGCGGCAGGGTGGCGATCTGCTGCAAAGTCAGCGCTTCGCCCCAGCCCTCCTGCACCAGGCGCTGCGGCACCAGGGCGAACAAGCGCTCCTGCAGCAGCGGGCGCACCTCCAGCCGCGCCCCCGCTTCCGCCTGGAACAATACCGCCAGGTCCAGGTGTCGGGCGTTGAGTTGGCTCAGCAGATAGCCCGAGAGCATTTCCACCAGGTGCAGGTGGATGTCCGGATAGCGCTGGCGCATCCGCTCGATCAGGGCCAGGCCCAGAACCGATGCGGTGGTCGGTGCCAGGCCGACGCTGACGTAGCCGCTCATGCGCCCGCTCTGCGCCGCCAGCATGGCGTGCTCGGCCTGGCGCAGCGCCAGCCGCGCGTGGTACTCGAAGGCCAGGCCCGCCGCCGTCGGCGTAACACCGGTACTCGAGCGGGTCAGCAGGCGGGTACTCAGCTCGCTTTCCAGCTTCGACAGCTGCTGGCTCAGGGCGGACGCGCCCACCCCGAGCTCGAGCGCGGCCCGGCCCAGGCTGCCGTGCTCCAGCACACTCAGAAAGTAGCGAAACTGGCGTAACTCCACATTGACCTCGCGATGCCCCTGCCCTGCCCGCATTGTACGCAGGATCGGTGACTGTTCGCGGCTTACTTGTCGCTCGGGGTGACCAGTACCGTCTCGTTGCTGTCGAGCACGAACACCGCCATCAGCTTGGCTGGCTTGCTGTCGCTGGCGTTGGCGCTGACGCCGTGGAACGCGCCCGGGGCCTCGTACCAGTTCTCGCCGGGCTTGTAGACCTTGGCCGGCTCGCCGTTGACGCTGCTGCGTACTTCGCCTTCGAGCACGGTGGCGTAGATGAAAGCGGAATTCGGGTGGCGGTGCGCGGGTGACGCGGCGCCAGGCGCGTAGTCGACGATGACCCCGCGCATGCTCTTGCCTGGCACGTTCGGCAGCGGCTTGTCGAACACCACGGTGACCTTGCTCAGCGGGCGTTCGGCGGCGATTGCCGGGGTGATGGCCAGCACGCTGAACGCGGCGGCCAGGAGGGTGCGATTGAACATACTGATGCTCCTTGGTTGACGATTGCGGGCTGGGCGACTCACTGGCGCGCCAGCCAGTCTTCGAAGCGGGTGGCGCCAAGCCGCGCGCCGCTGCCGGGGGTGAGTGCCTTGTCGTCGAGTTCGGCGCCGAAATAGCGGGCGTGCACGTCGGCCACTACCTTGCGGTTGTCACCACGCAGACGCAGCAAGCGGCGCACCAGCTCGTCCATCGGCAGTGCCTCTGGCCCGGCCACCTCCAGCGTAGCGTTGGCTGCGGGTGCCAGGGCCACGTCGATCAGCGCCGCCACCACGTCATCGGAAGCCAGCGGCTGGAACAGCGCCGGCGACAGGTGCACTTCGTCACCGACAGTACCCGCCTGGGCGATGCCTTCGACGAATTCGAAGAACTGCGTGGCCCGCAGCACGGTGTACGGCAGGCCCGAGTCCTTGATCAACGCCTCCTGGGCGACCTTGGCGCGGAAGTAGCCGTTGTCCGGCAGGCGCTCGCTACCGACGATCGACAACGCCACATGATGCTTCACCCCAGCGGCTTTCCCGGCCGCCAGCAGGTTGCGCGTGGACGTCTCGAAGAAGTCCAGCACCGCCTGGTCCTCCCAGGACGGGGCATTGGCCACGTCCACCACCACATCCGCGCCATCCATCGCCTCGGCCAGGCCCTCGCGGGTGATGCTGTTGATCCCGGTGCTCGGCGCTGCCGCGACGGCTTGGTGGCCGCGTCCAAGCAGGCCGTTGACCAGCTTCGAACCAATGAGGCCGGTGCCTCCGATGACCACGATTTTCATTGGGCTGTCTCCAGATGCACGACCGCAACCATTGCCGTCGTCTGGCTGCAGCATGCGCCGCCTGAAACAGTGAGTCCTTGTTCACTGGCTGGATTTACCTCCACGCAGGCTTTAATTTGCGTCCAAACTATTCAAGCCGGGCGCAAGCCAGTACTGCCACCTGGGCTGCTGCCGTATCATCGACCAATACCTGAAACCAGGCGCCTCGGCCACCGGGCCCACGGCGTGCGAGGGATGCCACGTGCCATTCGTGTTTGACGACTATCAGCTCGACGAGCAGCGCCGGGAACTGACCCGCCAAGGCCAGGCCGTGGCCCTCGGCCCGCAGGTGTTCGACCTGTTGCTGCAACTGGTCCGCCACCGCGACCGCGTGCTGGGCCGTGACGAATTGCTGGCGCGGGTGTGGAACGGCAAGGTGGTCTCCGAATCGACCATCACCAGCCACATCAACGCCGTGCGCAAAGCCATCGGCGACTCCGGCGAGGAGCAACGGCTGCTGCGTACCGTGGCGCGCAAGGGCTATCGCTTCGTCGGCGAAGTCCGCGAACCGGCCAGCGGCCCAACGCAAGCCGCGGCCGAAACGGCGCCGGCGCCCAGCGGGCCTGCGCTGCCGGACAAGCCGTCGATCACCGTGCTGCCGTTCCAGAACCTCAGCGGTGACCCCGAGCAGGACTATTTCGCCGACGGCATGGTCGAGGACATCATCGCCGCCCTGTCACGCATCCGCTGGCTGTTCGTCATCGCCCGCAATTCCAGCTTCACCTTCAAGGGCCAGCCCATCGACGTGCAGCAGGTGGGCCGGGTACTGGGCGTGCGCTATGTACTCGAAGGCAGCGTGCGCCGGGCCGGCCAGCGGCTGCGCATCACCGGCCAGCTGATCGACGCCAGCAGCAGCGAGCACCTGTGGGCCGAGCGTTTCGAAGGGTCGCTGGATGACCTGTTCGAGTTGCAGGACCAGGTCACTGAAAGCGTGGTAGGGGCGATCGCACCGCAGTTGGAGCGGGCCGAGATCGAGCGGGCCAAGCGCAAGCCCACCGCCGACCTGGGCGCCTACGATTTCTACCTGCGAGGCACAGCCAAGCTGCACCACGGCACCCGCGAAGCCATCGCCGAGGCCTTGGCACTGTATTACCACGCCATCGAGCGCGACCCGGAGTTCGCTTCAGCCTACGGCATGGCGGCATGGTGCTACTTCTGGCGCAAGCTAAATGGCTGGATGGACAACCGCACCGAGGAGATCGCCGAGGGCGCCAGGCTCGCGCGCCTTGCCGTGGCGCTGGGGCGTGACGATGCCGTGGCCCTGACCCGCGGTGGCCATGCCCTTGGCCACCTGACCGGCGACCTGGACGGTGCCATCGCCTTGCTCGACCGGGCACGCCTGCTCAACCCCAACCTGGCGCCGGCTTGGTTCCTGGGCGGGGTGTTGCGGGCGCTGCGTGGCGAGGCCCAGACCGCCATCGACAACCTCAGCCATGCCACCCGGCTGAGCCCGCTGGACCCGGAGATGTTCCGCATGCAGGTGGGCATGGCGTTGGCGCACTTCTTTGCCGGGCGGCTGGATGACGCTGTGGAATGGGCGGAGAAATCGCTGGGCAACCTGCCCAACCTGCTGGTGGCGATAGCCTTGGTCGCCGCCAGCCATGCCCTGAGCGGGCGAATGGACAGCGCCTACCGGGCCATGGCGCGCCTGCGCGAGCAAGATCCGGGATTACGCGTTTCGACCCTGCGTGAATGGTTGCCGATCTATCGCGATGAAGACCTGGCCCGGCTGGCCGAGGGCCTGCAACTGGCCGGGCTGCCAGCGTAACTGGAAAGCCGCTGACCAGGCTCAAGGCACTAGCGGCCTGGGTTCACGCTGTCCAGCCAGTCGCTGCGGGTCATCTCCCAGATCTCGACGCGCATGGGTCCGGAGACGAAATCGCCATCGCGCACATCGACCAGGCGCATGCCTTCGTGCTCCGAAACCTTGCGTGAGGCTTTGTTGGCCACCGCTTTGGGGACCCGCATGACGGGGCGCGACAAAGTCTCGAACCAATAAGCATTGATGGCCCGGCATGCTTCGCGCATATAGCCTTTGCCCCACCACTGCGGCGCCAGCCAGAATCCGCGGTTGTTCCCAGCCTGGTCATACAGGCTGATGCTGCCGATGGTGCGCTCGTCTTCGTCGCGCAGACGGATCATCCAGTGCCACTCTCGGCCGACGGCCATTGCAGGCAGGGCGATATCACGCACATAGGTGTTCAAGCAGACCCACAGCTTGCTGGCCAACGATGCCTTGATGAATCGGCAATTCGACCTGGCGCTGACTTCAGGCGCCGTCGCCTCGAAAGCGCTCGGGCGCCTGGCGCTCGGGACCGGTGGCTACAGCTGCCTTACGGCAACCAGCGCTGCGCCGGTTGCGCTGACCCTCGAGGCTTACCTGGAGAAACGCCATGTTCTGGTTTCTTCAGGCGGTTATGTTGGCGTAGTGGACGAAGTGCTGGCAGAGCAGGCACAGAGCCGCACGGTGGAAGCTTCCACCACGCATTTCGCTGCGCTTCCTGCGTTGTTGCAAGGCAGTGATTGCGTGGCCACCCTGCCGACGCATGCGGCACAGGCGCTGGCGAAGGTGAGCCATGTCGTGTGCCAGCCTTGCCCGATCCACTTGCCGCGGTATTCGATAGAGCTGGGCTGGCGAATCGACAACGCCCGCGACCCCGCGATGCGCCTGATGACGGCCTTGCTGCGCGACGTCATCGCCCAACTGCCAGGCAGCGATACAAGGCCGCTCCTGCGTGGGTGAAGCTATTGCAAGCAGTGACAGTGTAGAAACGGGCACGCCGCTCCCAGCGCCGGCGAAATGGTCTCCATTCAGCGCCCTGACACGGGCCTCGCAGGAGCGGCTTCAGCCGCGATCACCGGCATAGCCGGTGCCATCCACCGCGTCGCCTGCTCCGCGGATAAATCCGCTCCTACAGTTGACGTACTGCACCGTCAACCGGCAGACGGACCAGCTTCAAGAGGAAAAACAACCCGGAAGGTCGTACCCCGTTCTGCACTGGACACGACTTCGATCGTGCCCCCATGGCTGGTGACAATCTCGTTTGCAATGAACAAGCCAAGCCCCAGCCCATGCGGCTTTCTACCTTCGACATGGGCCGCCCGGGTCAAACGTGCCTCAGGATTGAACAGATACATCTTGCGGTCTGGAGGAATAGGGTTGCCCCAGTTGTGGATTTCGATCACCGCGCAATTGTTCTCGGTCGTCAGCCGTATCCGAATCGGCGAGCGGTCATTGCCATGCCGTATGGCATTGGTGACCAGGTTCGATACTACCTGGGACATGCGTGACGGGTCGAAGCTGGCCGGTAATGGCCCCGCCTGCTCGAAGCGCAGGTCTATCTGCGGATGGGCCAGGCTGGCTTCCTTGACGATGGCGGCGCACACGGCGCCGAGTTCACCAGGCTCACGCTGTATGGGTATGCCCAGGCTGAGGTTGCATCGAGCCAGGTCGAGCAAGTCGTTCACGAGTTCGTTGGCTCGCCCGACGCTCGTGTAGATCTGGGTGACCACGGTCTGTTCCCGGGGCCCCAGCTGCTGGCTCTTGGCAAGCATACCGGCCCCCATGGTGATCGCTGTCAGTGGCGAGCGAAGGTCATGGCCGAGTACACCCAGCACCATCTTGCGAGTGGTCTCGACGGCCTTGCCATACGAGGCGATGGATTCGACCAGGGCCTGGTCGATGGCTTCGTTGAAGCGGATGATCTCCGCCACCCGCTCGGGCTGGTCGATCGACATTTCCTGAGCAAGCCACAGGCGCAACACGCTTGATCGAAGGGCCCGATACTCCGACACCATCTGATTCATGCTGAAGCCATCCATCAGGCGCATGACCGCATGGGCTTCCGCCGCGCTTTCGCCCGCTGACGCTGCAGCCAGTCCGTGGGATTTGTCTATTTCCTGCTGCACGGTCTGGCTGGTTTGCATGTCCCGCGCCACGGCCAGGAGAATGTGCGCTGCGTGGTTCCTCAGGCCCGATGTGCTCAGAGCTTCCCTGGGCAGGTCAACCGTTCGGGCGAAGTCCTCCCAAGCCTGGAGGATCCTTTCCATATGCTGAATGATGAACCTAGACAACCGCATGCAGTCATTCCTCCGCTGCTTGACCAGGGCAGTTTTCGATTGGGTGGAATAAGCGTAGCGCTGCAAAGCCGGGTTTTCGAGCCGGGCGCCACCTTTCTGGCGCTTGTAGCGCTACCGTCTGGCAGTTTCCCAGCGAATGAAAATTACGGCGTGTTCGTGAACCAGTGTCGGGCGGCGCAGTCATAGCCGGGCCCTTTGACCGGCCTCACTGCCAACCTCCTGCCGCGCTGTCTGTCCCATGCGCCACGCTGCCTGCTGCTCCCGCCTTGTCTCGCTCTGCCTGTTGCCTTTCCTGCCGCTGTTGACCAGCCCCGCCCATGCCAGCGGGGAGCGCCAGTTGGTAGCGGCGATCAACGACTATCGCGCGCAGCCACAGCGTTGCGAGCGGCGCGTGGTTCGGGCCTCGACGCCGCTGGTGCTGAAGGCGAACCTGGCGCTGCCGATCGGCTATGGGAGTGGCTTGCGTGACGGCTTGAAGGCGGTTGGCTACCAGGCAGTGAAGGTGCGGGCTATCCGCCTGGTCGGCGCGCACGATGCCGAGGAGGCCTTCGACATGCTGCGCAGCGACTATTGTGCAGCGTTGCTCGATAGCCAGTATGCCGATATTGGCGTGCGCCGCGCCCGCAATGAGTGGCAGGTGCTGCTGGCGCGTCCGTTGCTGGAGGCGCAACTCGGCGACCGGCGCAGCACCGGCCAGGCGTTGCTGGCCCAGGTCAACGCTGCCCGGGCCAAACCGCGCCTGTGCGGGCGACAGCGCTTTGCTGCCGCACGCCCGCTGACCTGGAACGCCGCCTTGGGCGCGGCCGCACAGCGCCATAGCCGGGCGATGGCCAACGAAAACTTCTTCGCCCACCGCGACCTCGACGGTGACCTGCCGGCGGACCGGGCGCGGGATGCCGGCTATCGCGGGCGCCAGATCGGCGAGAACATCGCCGCCGGCCAGGGCTCCGCGAGCAAGGCGATGGCAGGCTGGCTGGCCAGCCCGGGGCATTGCGCCAACCTGATGAACCCGATGTTTACCCAGGTGGGTGCGGCAGTGGCCAAGAATTCACGTAGCGATGACGGGGTTTACTGGACGATGCTGTTCGGTGCGCCTTGACCGGCCCAGGCCCCGGGGGCTGGCCTGACTGACCTTGCTACAGCACTTCGAACAGCCCCGCCGCGCCCATCCCGCCGCCAACGCACATGGTCACCACCACGTACTTCACCCCCCGCCGCTTGCCCTCCAGAAGCGCATGCCCGACCATCCGCGCCCCGCTCATGCCGTAGGGGTGGCCGATGGCAATGGCACCGCCATTGACGTTCAGCTTCGCAGGGTCTATCTGCAAACGCTGGGCGCAGTAAATTACCTGGCAGGCGAACGCCTCGTTCAGTTCCCACAGGCCGATGTCGTCTACCTTAAGGCCGTGCTGGCGCAACAACCTGGGCACCGCCAGTACCGGGCCGATTCCCATTTCTTCAGGAGCAAGACCCGCCACCGCCATGCCACGATACAGCCCCAGCGGCGCCCTGCCCGACCTGGCTGCCAGAGCGCCTTCCATCAGTACGCAGGCACTGGCACCATCAGACAGCTGGCTGGCATTGCCGGCCGTCACGCAGCCGCCTTCGACAACTGGCTTCAACCCTTGCAGGTCTGCCAGGGTGGTCGCCGGCCGGTTGCCTTCGTCCTGGCTGAGGCAGACTTGCTCATGGCTCACCGCACCGGTCAGCTTGTCGACCAGCTTCCTGCGTGCCGTGACGGGTACGATTTCATCGGCAAACAACCCCGCCGCCTGCGCCGCTGCAGTGCGTTGCTGCGACTGCAAGGCGTAGGCATCCTGCGCATCCCGGCTGATGCCATAGCGGCGGGCGACGAACTCCGCGGTTTGCAGCATCGGCATGTAGGCGTGTTCGCTCATGCGCAGCACGGCAGGGTCACAGGCCTCGCTGGCAAGCTGGTTGTGCACCTGCTGCACCAGGCTGATCTGTTCCTGCCCGGCGCCGATGGTCACCTGCATACCATCGACCATGATCTGCTTGGCCGCTGTGGCGATGGCCAGCAGGCCCGACGCACACTGGCGGTCGACGGTCTGCCCGCTGACCGACTGCGGCAAGCCAGCGGCCAGCGCCGACAGACGCCCAGGGTTGATAGCGGCAGTACCGCTCTGCATGGCGGTACCCAATACCAGGTCCTCCACCTGCGCCGGCTCGATACCAGCCCGCTCGACGGCTGCGCGAATCGCGACGGCTGTCATGCCAGGGGTTTTCAGGTCGTTGAAGGCGCCACGCATGGCTTTGCCGATGGGTGTACGGGCAGTGGATACGATCACCGCGTCTTTCATTGTCAAGATTCCTCAGCGGACAAGGGCTGCAATTCGCTCAGAACCCGTCGCAAGCCGGCAGGCACCGGAACCGGGCGTCGCCCTTGCCGGTCGACGAACACATGAACGAAGCGTCCGGTGGCGCAGGCCAGGGATTGGCCCTGGATGAATACGGCCAAGTGGTAGTGCACCGAGGTGTTGCCCAGCCGGCTTACCGCCAGGCCCACCTCGATGTCCTGCGGAAACGCTACAGACGACTGGTAGTCGCAGGCCGAGCTGACCACCAGCGCAATCGCCGCGCCATGGTGGATATCCAGTCCGCCCTGCTCGATCAGCAGGCGGTTCACGGCGCTGTCGAAAAAACCGTAATAGACCACGTTGTTCACGTGCCCATAGGCGTCGTTGTCATGCCAGCGGGTGGCGATGGGCGTGTAGTGCCGATAATAGTCACGTTGCCGATGCACGCTCATCAGTAGGCCGCCTCGTAGATGGCCAGTGCATCGGCCTGGGTGACTTCACGCGGGTTGTTGACCAGCAGGCGCTGCTGTTGCATGGCATCCTCTGCCAGTTGCGGCAGGCGATGGCGCGGAACATCGGCATCGCGCAGTCGCCCAGGCAAACCGCAGCGGGCGCCCAGCACAGCCAGTTCCTCGACGAACTGATCAGCCTGCCGGTGCAGGTCGCCAGGCTGCAATCGCGCGCCCAACAAGGGCACCGCCAGTTGGGCATAGTCCGCCACCGCGACGGGCAGGTTGAAGCGCAGCACATGTGGCAACACCAGGGCGTTGGACAGGCCATGGGGAATATGGAAGTGCCCACCCAACGGATAAGCCAGCGCGTGTACCGCCGCCACCGGGGCATTGGCAAACGCCTGGCCGGCCAGGCAGGCGCCGAGCAGCATGGCCTGGCGCGCGTCCAGGTTGCCGCCGTTGTGCACGGCCTGGTTCAGGTTCTCCGCCAGCAGCCGCAGCGCCTCGCGGGCCAGCAGGCTCGACAGCGGGTTGCGCTTGAGACGGCTGGTATAGGCTTCGATGGCATGCACCATCGCATCGATGCCGGTCGCGGCGGTTACCGCCGGAGGCAGGCCGAGGGTGCACACGGCATCGAGTACTGCCAGGTCCGGCAACAGCAGAGGCGAGACGATGCCCATCTTGCTGGTGGCGCCGGTGGTGACGATGGCGATTGGCGTCACCTCCGAACCGGTGCCGGCCGTGGTCGGCACCTGGATCAACGCCAAGCGCCGGCCCTTGGCCTTGTCTATGCCATAGAGTTCGGCAAGCGGCTGGGTGCAGTCGCGGTGGGCCAGCAGCGCGACCAGCTTGGCGACATCCATCGAACTGCCGCCGCCAAAGCCTACCACCAGGTCAGCGCCGATATGCCGGGCCCGCTGGGTGGCAGCCAGCACACAGGCTTCGCTGGGGTCGGCGCTGACCTCGCTGAAGATTGC
The DNA here is from genome assembly GCF_916618955.1 of Pseudomonas sp. Marseille-Q3773. Taxonomy (NCBI): domain Bacteria; kingdom Pseudomonadati; phylum Pseudomonadota; class Gammaproteobacteria; order Pseudomonadales; family Pseudomonadaceae; genus Pseudomonas; species Pseudomonas sp. Marseille-Q3773. The sequence goes on along the minus strand of NZ_OU745390.1, from coordinate 560,272 downwards.
CACGCCGACCTTGGCCGTCGTGAACCCCGGCAGCAGGTCATCGAGCATGCCCAGGCGGGCGATACCGGGGTCACTGACGATCAGCACGCGCCGTGCGCCGCGCTCGCGGCACAGGGTGGCAAGGCGCTGCACCGCGCCCGCTTCGCAGAGAATCTGCCCGGTAGTAGCGAAATTGAAAGGCTGCATCTGGCTCTCCTTGGGTCGTCGTTGGCCGAGCGCTAAAAGGCAAAGTCGCTCGCTGGCAGCGCCATGAGGCAATCTGCACCGCCCAGCAGGGCTTCACGGTGCGCGGTAGCTCGGGGCAGGACACGTCGCCAGTAGAACTGCGCCGCGTGCAGCTTGGCCCGGTAGAAACCCGTTTCGGCACTGCCACCCGCCAGTGCCGCCTCGGCGCGCACGGCCGCCTGCAGCCACAACGCGGCGAGCAGCACGTAGGCCGAGTAGGCCAGGAAATCCACCGAGACCGCGCCCATTTCCTGAGGGTCACGCTGGCAAGCCTCGACGACATGGCCGGCCAGTGCGCGCCATTCCTCCAGGCGCTGCCCGACCGCTGCCGCCATGGCATGCAGACCGCCACCGGCACCCGCCGCCTCGACATGCAGGGCCAGTTCATCGACCAGCAAGTTCAGCTCCGCCCCGCCATCGCCGAGCAGCTTGCGGCGCACAAGGTCGAGGGCCTGGATGCCGTTGGTGCCTTCATAGAGCTGGGTAATGCGGCTATCACGCATCAATTGCTCCATGCCCCACTCGCGGATATAGCCGTGCCCGCCGTACAGCTGCACGCCTAGGCTGGCGACCTCCTGCCCGACATCGGTGAAGAACGCCTTGACGATCGGGATCAGCAGCGCCGCCCGCCGGGCAGCGCCCTGGCGTGCCTGATCGCCCGCTGCTGCGTGCTCCAGGTCGAGCTGCCGGGCGGTGTAGATGGCCAGCATGCGACAGCCCTCGGTGAGAGCCTTCTGGGTCAACAGCATGCGTCGCACATCCGGGTGGACGATGATCGGATCAGCCGGCCTGTCCGCCGCAACCGGGCCGGTCAGGGCCCGCGATTGCAAGCGTTCGCGAGCATAGGCCAGGCCACGCTGGAAAGCCGCCTCGGCAATGCCCAGCCCCTGCAGGCCGACCTGGAAACGGGCGTCGTTCATCATGGTGAACATGCACGCCAGGCCCTGATTGGCCTCACCCACCAGCCATCCCAGGGCACCGTCGAAATTCATTACGCAAGTCGAGGCGCCCTTGATGCCCATCTTGTGCTCAAGCGCACCACAGCCCAGCGCGTTGCGCTTGCCACCCGGCAGTAGCTTGGGCACCAGAAACAGGCTGATGCCGCGCACCCCGGCCGGCGCATCGGGCAAGCGGGCAAGCACCAGATGAATGATGTTGTCGGTCAGGTCCTGTTCGCCACCACTGATGAAGATCTTGCTGCCGGTGATGCAATAAGAGCCGTCGGCCTGCGGCTGGGCGCGGGTGCGCAGCAAGGCCAGGTCGGTGCCGGCCTGCGGCTCGGTGAGGCACATGGTACCGGCCCACTCGCCACTGACCATGGGTGCCAGGTAGGCCTGCCGCAGCGCCGGACTGCCATGACGATGCAGGGCCAGCACGGCACCTTCGGTGAGGCCGGAATAGATGCGGAACGACAACGACGCGGCCATCAGCATTTCGTGGAAGCTGGCCGAGGCCATTTGCGGCAGTCCTTGTCCGCCGTAAGCCTGCGGCCCGGTCATGCTGGCCCAGCCATGGGCGACGTATTGCCGGTAGGCATCGCGAAAACCGTCTGGCGTGGTGACCTCTCCCCCGGCCAACTGGCAGCCCTGCTCGTCACTGTTGCGGTTGAGAGGAGCGACGACTTCGCCGGTAAAGCGCGCAGCCTCTTCCAGGATGCCGTCGAGGGTATCGCGGTCCAGCTCGATGCCCAGCTGCTGACAATGGCCGGCAACATCGAACAGCTCGTGCAGCACGAAGCGCATGTCGCGCAAGGGAGCCTGGTAGTTCATGCCTGAACCTCCGCCTGCTGCTCGAAACGCTTGCCGTTGGCCACCAGCGTGTACAGCAGAGCGGCCGGGCGCCAGTGCTCTCCCAGTACGCTTTGCAGGTATTCCAGCCGGGCCAGGACGAATGCTGTACCCTGGTCATCGGCCCATCGCATCGGGCCACCTGTGGCCGCCGGGAAGCCATAACCGTTGAGCCACACCCGGTCGATGTCGGCACTGCTGGCAGCGATGCCTTCCTGCAGAATCTTCGCGCCTTCGTTGACCAGCGCCAGCAGGCAGCGCTCGACGATTTCCTCCGCGCTGATGCCCCGGCGTCGGTAACCCAGGTCGTTGGAGATCTTGAGCACCAGGGCGTCGACCTCGGGGTCATGCTCGGCCTGGCGGCTGCCAGGTACATAACGGTAATAGCCCTTCCCGGTCTTCTGACCCAGCCGGCCCAGATCGCACAGTGCATTGTCCACTTGCACCAGCGGATCGTGCATGCCCTGCCTGGCCAGCTGACGGGCGCGCCATTCCAGGTCGATGCCTACCACGTCGTACATGCGGAACGGGCCCATGGCAAAACCGAACTGTTGCAGCACCGTATCCACCTGATGCGGCAGCGCGCCTTCGAGCAGCAACTTGCGTGCTTCGGCCACATAACTGCGCAGCATGCGATTGCCGATGAAACCTGGGCAGTTACCGGCCACTACCACCACTTTGCCCAAGCGTTCGCCCAGCGCCAGGGCGGTATCGAGCACCGCCTGGTCGGTGTGCGCGCCGCGCACAATCTCGAGCAGCTTCATGACATGCGCGGGGCTGAAGAAATGCAGGCCCAGTACCTGCGACGGCCGCCGGGTCACCATCGCGATCGCGTCGATGTCCAGCGCCGAAGTATTGCTGGCCAGAATCGCCTCAGGTTTGAGGTGCTGATCCAGGGCGCGGAAGATTTCCTGCTTCAGTTCAAGGCTTTCATACACCGCCTCGATCACCAGATCGGCCTGGGCCAGCGCGGTATAGCCATCCACCGTCTGCACCCGCGCCAGGCAGGCTTCGGCCTCGGCCTGGGTGACACGCTGCTTTTCCACCTGCTGGGCCCACGCCTGGCTGACCATGCTCAGGCCAGCGTCCAGGGCTGATGCGTTGCTGTCGAGCCACAGCACCGACAGGCCGGCACTGGCGAGGCTGATGACAATGCCGCGGCCCATGGTACCTGCGCCTATCACGGCCACCTGATTGATCGCAAAGGGGGTATTCACGCGCAACGCTCCTGCTTGTTGTAGGTATGAGGACAGGCATCACCCTAAGCAGGCCGCAGGTATTTTTGAAATTTCAATTTCATATGCCATATATTCTGGCCATGAATATTTCCAACTTCGATCTGAACCTGTTGCGGGTCTTCGACATGCTGCTGCGCGAGCAGAACGTCTCACGGGCGGCTGAACGACTGGCCCTGACCCAGCCCACGGTCAGCAACGCCCTGGCGCGGCTGCGCGACCAGCTTGGCGACCCGCTGCTGGTTCGTGTGGGCCGGCGCATGCGCCCTACGCCGCGGGCACTGGCACTGGAGGGGCCGATTAGAGCGGCGTTGCAACAGATCGAGCAGACCCTGGCCACCGGTGATGCCTTCGAGCCACAGCGCAGCCACCGTCAGCTGCGCATCGCCCTCACCGACTTCGTCGAACAGCTGTGCATGCCACCGCTGCTGGCACGCTTGCAGGTACTGGCCCCACACTTGCGCATCGATGTGGTGCACCTGGCCCCCAACCTGCCGGCCGAAGCGCTGGACCGCGGCGACCTCGATCTGGTGCTGGGGCGCTTCGATGAGGTGCCGGCACGCTTCAGCCGCCACCCCTGGAGGCGCGAAACCCTGCAAGTCGCGCTGCGCCAGAAGCATCCGCAACTGGCGCCGGACCAGGCGCTGGACCTTCAGGCGTTCCTCGGCTTGCGGCACATCTGGGTACACGGTGGCCAGACCCGGGGCATGGTCGACCAATGGCTGGCCGAACAAGGCCTGACCCGGCAGATTGCTTACACCACGCCCAACTACCTGCAAGCCGCGCATCTGGCCGCCGCCACCGAGATGTGCGTGGTGCTGCCGCGACAACTTGCGCAGCAGTTCGCGAAGTTGCTGCCCCTGACGGTGCACGAACTGCCCTTTGCCCTGGAGCCGTTCGAGCTGGAACTGGTGCACCTGACCCATCGCCGGCACGACCCCGCCCTTGCCTGGCTGGTAGAGCAGATCCTGGGGCTTGCGCCTGCCTGAGGCCATCAGAAAATGCGATGGCAACCATGCCGCTCTGGTATTGGCTGATGCCCGAGCCGCTCCCCTACAGTGGTCCGCCACGATAACTACAAGGACACACCATGCGCTTCCCACTGTCGATGCTGGCGCTCGCCCTGCTGACGCCCCTGCCGAGCCTGGCCACTACGGCGGCAAAGGACGCCACCGCGGCCACCCAGGCCAGCAACCAGCAATGGCTGCAACGCCTGCCCTTCGATGACCACGGGGATTTCGAGGCGGCCCGTCGCGGGCTGCTCGAGCGCTTCGACGGGCCGGTCACGACCGCCGATGGCAGGACAGTGTGGGACTTGGGTCAGTACCGTTTTCTCGCCCCGGGGCAGGCCCCGGCCACGGTAAACCCGAGCCTGTGGCGCATCGCCCAGCTGAACACTATCGCCGGTCTGTTCAAGGTCACCGAAGGTATCTACCAGGTTCGCGGCCTGGACCTGGCCAACATGACCATCGTTGAAGGCCAGGACGGGCTGATCGTGCTCGACCCGCTGCTGGCCGTCGAAACCGCCAGGGCTGGCCTTGAACTGTATTTCCGACACCGTCCGCGCAAGCCGGTGACCACGGTCATCTACACCCACCCGCACATCGACCACTTCGGCGGCGTGCGCGGGGTGATCGACGAGGCGGACGTCAAGGCCGGCAAGGTTCAGGTCATTGCACCTGAAGGCTTCTTCGAGCATGCCGTCGGCGAAAACGTGCTGGCCGGTCCGGCCATGAAACGCCGCGCCCAGTACATGTACGGCGCACCACTGCCCCGCGGGCCACGCGGCCAGGTGGATGCCGGCCTGGGCAAAGGGGTGCCGGCCAATGCCACCGTCAGCCTGATAGCACCGACGCTGGAAATCAGCCAGCCACTGCAACGCATGACCCTCAGCGGCGTGGAGGTAGAGTTCCAGTTGACCCCGGGCACCGAAGCGCCAGCAGAGATGAACATCTACTTCCCTGGGCTCAAGGCATTGTGCATGGCCGAGAACGCCACCCACGTGCAGCACAATGTGCTGACCCTACGCGGTGCGCTGGTGCGTGACCCAAAAATATGGGCGCACTACCTGGACCAATCGCTGTTGCGTTACGGCGACCAGGCCGAGGTAGTCTTCGCCCAGCATCACTGGCCGACCTGGGGCGGGCCGGCAATCCGCGAATACCTGGCCGACCAGCGTGACATGTATGCCTTCATCGATAGCCAGACCTTGCGCCTGATCAACCAGGGCCAGACACCGATGGAAATCGCCCAGAGCCTGGCCAGCCTTCCGCCACGCCTGGCCAGCAAATGGTACAGCCGCGACTACTATGGCTCGCTCAGCCATAACGTACGTGCTGTCTACCAACGCTATATGGGCTTTTACGATGGCAACCCGGCCAACCTCGATCCACTGCCGCCACAAGCTGCCGGCAAGCGCTACGTGGCAGCAATGGGTGGCGCCGATCGGGTGCTGGCCCAGGCACGCCAGGCCTTTGCCGAAGGTGACTACCGCTGGGTGGCGCAATTGGTGAACCATCTGGTATTCGCCGAACCGGGCAATACCGCAGCGCGCGAACTGCAAGCCGATGCGCTGGAGCAGCTGGGTTACCAGAGCGAGAACGCCACCTGGCGCAATGCCTACCTCAGCGGCGCCCAGGAGCTGCGCGGCGGCGTAGCCGCCAGCACCGGCAGTGGCGGCAATGCCGACGATATGGTGCGGGCTCTGACACCCAGCCTGTTCTTCGATTACCTCGGGGTACGGGTGGATGCCTTCAAGGCGGCGGATAGCGACCTCAGCATCAACTGGCGCTTCACCGACCTGGGCGAAGACTACGCTCTTACCCTGCGCAACGGCGTGCTCACCCATCGCGACCTGACTCGTCACCCACAGGCCGATGTGCAGGTGAGCATGAGCAAACGGACATTGGACCGGATTGCCTTGAAGCAGACCGGGTTCCTCAAGGAGGCCACCCTGGGCGAAATCTCCATCGAAGGTGAGCGGGTGAAGTTCCTGCGCTTCATGGGCGGCCTGGAGAACACCGATTCCCGTTTCAACATCGTGACCCCTTGAGCCCCGGCCTCTTCGCCGGCAAGCCCGCTCCCACCGGTACCTCTCACAGGGTACCTGTGGGAGGGGCCTCAGCCCCCGTTCGCCAACCGGTGCAACCCTGCCAGCGCCATCAGGCACACCGCGCTACCCAGCGCCACTACCGGCAGAATCGCAGGCTGACCGCGCTCGGCGCGCAACATCGCCAGGCCCTCGCTGTAGCGTCGCCCCTGGCGGGCCAACAGCATCAGCGTTGCGATGCCCACCAGTGCGGCCAGCGGCAGGTCGCCCTGCCGCAAAGCCAGCCCCACGACTACCACCAGCGCCAGCCAGGTACGCCGCCAGGCCAGTTCGGTGCGTTCGGCCTGCAAACCCGGATCAAGCATGCCAGCGCGGCCACAACACGGCAGCGGCCATCAATGCCGCGACCAGACAACCCAGTGCCAATAGCGGCACCAGCGCCGGCAGCGGCAATGGCCGGCGCTGGCGCAAGGCACGCTCCACCCGCAGCCAGCGCAGGCAGGCGCCGGCGCTCAGCAGCGTGCTCAACACCATCAGGCCGCCGACCAGCCAAAGCCGAAGCGGCGCCTGCAGGGCCTGGCCGGCAAAGGTCTCGATGGCAATCCCACCTCCCAGCAACGCCAGCGCGGTTCGGATCCAGGCGAGGAACGTGCGCTCGTTGGCCAAGGTGAAGCGAGGGTCGGGTGCCTCGCCCTGCCCCAGCAGACGCCGCGCCCAGTCCGGCCGTGGTTCAAACACGTCCATCAGCGCACACCAAAGCTGCGCAAGGCGCCGGGAGAGAAATACGAAAGGCTGGTGCGAACATTGAAGTCAAACGGCCGACGCTGCTCGTTGATCAGTCCTGACGCATGGTAGCGGCCACTCTTGAGGTCATAGGTGACCTCCATTGCGTTGACCGCCACCTCGCCGCCCGGGTGGTAAAAGCTGTGAGCCTGTGATGTGCGCCACAGCTGGCCGCCAGCATCGTAGCTGTCGGTTTCGAGAATGGCCCAGGTATCTTCGTCCACATAGAAGCGTCGCTTGGCGTAGATGTGCTGTGCGCCGGGCTTCAGGGTCGCCTCCACCACCCACACCCGATGCAGCTCGTAGCGGGTCGGCGCCGGATTGACATGGCCAGGTTTGATCAGCTCGGCATAGCTCAGCTCGGGCGATGCCAGGCGGTAGCTGTTGTAGGGCACATGCAGGGTCTGCTTGCCTAGCAATTTCCACTGGTAACGGTCGGGGGCGCCATTGAACATGTCGCGGCTGTCGGCAGTACGCAGGCCGGCAGTGCCTGGCCCGGTGGTGTCGTAGGCGATGCTCGGCGCGCGCCGCACACGCCGCTGACTGGCACTGTAGACCCAGGACAAGCGGGGCTCGGCTACCTGGTCAAGGGTTTCATGGACCACCATGGCATCACCGGCAAGCCGTGATGGGGCCATCATGCGGTAGGTGAAGTAGTACAGCACATTGCTTGCACCCAGCACGCTCAGGCCTTCCGGGCGGGCTACGTCCTGGCGCGCGCTCATCAGTACAAAGCGGCCGTTCTTTAGCGGTGTGACGCTGTCGGACATCTGGATATAGCTGGCATTGCGGTGCCGGGTCAGGTGGTTCCAGATCACCTCCAGGCCATTGTCCGGCCGAGGAAACGCAATCACCCCACTGAACCCGCGCAGACCGTTGCCGTGGTCGTCCAGCTGCACCTGCAATGCGTTGCGGGCAGCCGAGGCGGCGACTCCGGCAGGCACCGCCACGCTGCGATGAGTGGGGTAGACCGGCAGTTCGAAGGTTTGCGGGAAGCGCTTGAGCAAAGCGACCTGACCGTCGGAAAGCTGGCCCTGGTAACGCCGATAGTTGGTTGCCGTGATCCGGTACAGCGGCTGCTCGGCGGCATACGGATCCAGCGGCGTGCCGTTGTCGCCCAGGCGCTGCTGGGCAACGGTCAAACCGCCTTGCCAGGCCGGGATACGGCCATCCGGGCTGGCCGCACGTTCAGCCCCCACAGGGGTCAGGTTGTCAGGCAGGCCTGCTGCAGCCAACCCGGTGCTGGCCCAGAACAGGCCGATCATCAGCATTCGCATTTTCATCATCATGCCCTCAGAAGGTGACACCCAGGCTCAGCGAGACAAAGTCCCGGTCGCCACGGGTGCCATAGTCGCCATCGATAAAGTCGGTGTACGACAGGCTCAGGCTGTAGGTGCTGGCAAGTGTCGCATCCAGCCCGACGCTAATGGCCCTGGAGCCCTCGCTGAAAGCCGAGCCCTCCACCGGGCCTGTACCGTGCACATCGTGCGACCAGGACAGGTTCGGCCGCAGGTCGAAGCCGGCGATCACGTTGGGGTAGGTCAAGGTGGCACGTAACCGGTAGCCCCAGGAGAACGGGGTCATGAAGCCTTTGTCGTTACAGTGCTCTGGCGTCTTGGAAATCGCCCGACATACGCTGTTGTCCGCCAGTTCGCCACTGTTGAAGGTACCCGAGCGGCCGTAACGCGGGCCCGCATCGCCCTCCAGTCCGCCGACGTAGGTGGCCCCGGCCTCGCCCACCAGCAGCATCTGGTTGGCCCCCAGTACCTGGCTGAAGGCATGCACGGCGGTCACCTGAAGCTGGGTCACCTCCTTGCGCCGGTAGCCGTCGAACAGCGTGCTGGCGCTGTCTGGTCGCAACCCGTCGGCCAGCAAAGGCGAACGGCCGTCGACATTGAGCAGCGACTGGATGATGTCGGTACCGTTGAGCTGCATGGGCATATTCGGCCGGTAACTCAGCTCACCCTGCAGAGCCGTACCGCTGCGCAGGGTGGTGGCGAACGACAAACCGTACATGCGGATGTCCTCGGGGTACTGCACGCGGTACCGGGAGGTGCCCAGGCGCAATGCGCCGACCAGCGACTGACCGGCAGCGGACCCGAGGAACCCGGCACAGCCGGCCGGGCCGATGCCCAGGTTGGCGCACAACTGTGGGGCGAAGCGGCTGTTGTCGAAATATGGGCTGCTGACCGTCCCCAGATAAGGCGTGCGGCTGTGATAGTTGGCAGCGTAGGCACCGAACTCGGTGTCCAGCGCCGCCACGTACCAGCGCAGCGAAACGCCCCACTGCCCGCCGTCGCGGGCATCCTGGTCACTGCCGCGGGGTATGCGCACGCCTTCGCTGGTCAGGTTGACGCCAAACGGTGCAAGGCCGGCCACGGCAGCCGGGTTGCCAAGCAACCTGGCTCCCACGTCCAGGCCATCGCAACCATCGGGCAGGAAGTCGTTGTTGGAGAAGAACGTGCCGCAGTTGTCGAGCTGGGTCTGGTCCCAGTCCAGCTGGTAGAAGCCATCGACCGACAAAGCCTCGGTCAGGTTCTGGGTGACATAGAACAGGTTCACCGGGACCAGCGCGTCCTTCACCTCCGAACCTGGGCGGCGCAACGCCGCCAGGTTGAAGGGATTGATGACGTTCAGCCCACCCTGGATGAAGGTGCTCTCGCCCCAGTTCACCACCTGCTTGCCCAGCCTTGCCGAGCCTGGCTGACCATCGATGTCGTAGAGGTAGTAGCCGAAGGCGTCGAGCAACTGGGTACCTGCGCTCTTGGCCGAGCGCTTGCGGTTGTTGTCCTCGACTGGCTTGAAGCGCTGGTCATGGTCGCGCAGCGCTGTGTCGTACCAGTAGGTGCCACGCAGGAACACACCCAGGTTGGCATGTTTGAGCTCCAGATCATGGGTACCTTTGAATACTGCCGAAAACACATCACCCGAGGCAAAGTTCAGGCGGCCGTCATCACTGTTTGCACTGTTGTGCAAAGCCGGGTCCGGGTTGGCAGTGGAAATGCTGGTGCCAAACGAAAGCGCTGAATCAAACTGTCCTTCAATTTCTCCAAGATTAAATTGCACGGCCAGGGCAGGCACAGAAAAAAGTGCAGATGCAAGCAGCGACAACGGCCCCGAAAGACCAGAAGTACGGAATGCCATCACTCTTAACCTCTTATTGTGTTTATTCGAGAGTGAGTTCGCGAGTTAGCGCCGAAACACGGCGCAAAAGCTTGTATGAAAGGGCTTGGGTAAATAAGCGAACGTTTCTGTTATCCTCGATTCGGTGTTCCCTGATACTAAGTAGGCCACCAGACCGGAACAAATAACGTCTCCCGATAGTTGCCATACCACTTCGGCATAGCCTGAGAATCGCCATGACTTTGAAACAGCTGCGTTACCTGATTGCCATTGTCGAAGCCGGCAGTTTCTCCAACGCGTCGCGGCACGCGTTCATTGCCCAGCCAGCATTGAGCCGCCAGATAGGCCTGCTGGAAAGCGAACTGGAAATGCAGTTGCTGGCGCGCCAGCATGACGGCATCGAGCTGACCGATGCAGGGCGCCAGCTGTACGAAGTGGCACGCTTGGTGGTACAGAAGCTCGATTCGGTCAAGGACGAACTCAAATCCAGCCGCGGCAACCCCAAGGGCCATGTGGCCATATCGATTCCGGCCACAGCTTCGGCGCTGCTGTTGCCGGCCATCATCACCCAGGCGCAGGCGCGCTTTCCTGGTATCAAGCTCACCGTATGGGACGGCCTTAGCCGCGAAGGCGGCCAGGCGATCGAGTTGGGCAAGGTAGATTTCGGTGTGGTGCCCAATGCCGAGGAGCTGGCACACGTGGTCGCCGAGCCCGTGTTCTCCGAAGACCTGTACTGGGTAGGCCTGCCTGCGCATGGTCCGGACGATTCGCCAATCACCCTGGCCGAGGCAGCGTCGAGCCGGCTGGTGATGCCACCGCGCAGCCTGCACCTGCGCAGGCGCATCGAGCAGGCAGCCATGGAAACCGGCGTGGCGCTGGATTCAAGCTATGAACAGCAATCGGCACCCGGCATAACCAGCCTGGTACGTGCCGGCCTGGCGGCGACCATCAGCAACTGGCCGCCCTTGCTGGACCTGGCCGCCCCGGCCAGTGCGCGGCTGATCGTGGAACCGCGCATCACCCGTACTATTGCCCTGGCCCATTCGCAGCACAAGCCACTGTCATTCGCCGCCGCCTGCATGCGCGACCTGGTGCGCGGGTTGTTGGTGGATGCGGTGCGCAGCGAGCGCTGGAAAGGCACCCTGATCGAGCGTGCCCTCCTGCCGCAGCAGAGCCTCTGAACGCAGCGCAGGTCAGGCCCGGGCCAGCGCAGCCGTGTCCACCTGCAGCAGCCGTTGGCGGGTTTTCTGCGGGTCCATCCACACCAGCCCGGTCAACCCGGCGATCACCAGCACCGCCCCGCACACCAGGAAGCCCTGGCCATAACCTGCAGGGTGATCGGCTCCGGCGCCCTGCACCAGCAACCCCGTGACTACGGGTGCCGCCAGCCCGGCCAGCGAAGCAATACCATTGCCGATAGCCAGAATGCCGCCACGCTGCCCGCTAGGCGTGAACTCCGCCAGCATGGCTGGCCCCACCGAGTACATGACCAGCGCCAGCCCGCCGCTGAAGGTCAGGCTCATGATTCGCTCGACATTGCCCAGACCCGGCAGGAACAACGCCGCCGAGAGCAACCCGCTGGCAATCAGGCACAGAGAAACGAAGGCTCCGCGCGACCAGCGCGTCGCCACCCCGGCGCGCATCAGGCGCTGCGACAGCCACGCCATGAACAGGCTCAGTGGCGTGGTCACCACCACGAACAGGACGAACACCCGGCCGGTCATGATCGGGTCGATGCCCAGACCGGTTTCCAGGTAGCTCGGCACCCAGGTCAAGGTAAGGGCCAGCGACCAGTTGGCGGCGAAGTGGCACAGGTAATTGCCCAGCACCGTGCGGTCGCCGAGCAGACGACGGTAGGCGATGTGCGCCTGCTCTTCCTTGAGCTGGCCAGGGCGGATGCGGTCAAGCGTACCCTCGCGCCCCAATGCCCACCACAGCGCGCACCACGCCGCGCCGATCAGAGCCAGCACGATGAAGTTCATGCGCCAGCCATAGTGCACGCTGATCCATGGAATCATTGCGCCTGCCACCAGCAGTCCCAGTGCACTCCCGGTATGCAACAGCGCCACCGGCAGGTTGCGCCGGTCGTTGGGAAACCACTTGTACAAGGCATGGGTTGCCACCGGTGAGGCCGGCCCTTCGCCGATGCCCAGCAGCACCCGGCAAGCGACAATCGCCCACAGGGAAGTGACGAACAGCATGGGCAACTGGATCAGCGCCCAGAATGCGCCCATGCCCAACAGCAGGGTGCGGGTCGGCCGGCGGTTGGCCATGAAGCCACCGACAACCGCAGAGATGGCGAAGAACCAGTGCAACGCGCCGCCTACCAGGCCGAACTCGGCCGGGGACAAACCCAGTTCCCTGGACATGGGTACCGCTACAAGGCCGATGACCACCTTGTCCAGGAAGTTCACCAACATAAGCATCGCCAGCAGTACCGCAATCATCCAGGCCGTGCCTGCACGCGCGGGGGAGTCAGTATGAGTCATGTCGATCTCTTTTATTGTTCTTGTGGGAGAGCCCGGCCACTCGAGGCCGGGTGTGCAGTTTCACTGCTCGGGCATGAGCACGCCCTTGGCAATGGTGTTGCGCTGGATTTCGCTGGTCCCGGTAAGAATGCGCATCATGCGGGTAGCACGGAAAATCCATTCCACCGGGTTCCCCCGCAACAGCCCGGCTCCCCCATGAATCTGCACGGCACGGTCGGCGATACGGAAGGCCGTTTCCGATACGAACAGCTTGCACATCGGCGCCTGGGTACGGATATCACCACCGGCGTCATTCAGCGCGGCAGTGGCATAGACCATGCTGCGTGCCGCATGCAGTTCGGTGGCCATGTCGGCAATCATGTGATTGATCGACTGGAACATCGCGATAGGCTGGCCAAACTGCTTGCGCGTGCGGGCGTAGTCAACCGACAGGTTCAGCGCCAGTCCCGCCAGGCCCAGCATGGTTGGACAATGCAGCAGACGATTGAGGGTGATGCGCCCCATTGCCAGCTTGAAGCCCTGCCCTTCCTCGCCAATGCGGTTGGCCACCGGCACCCGTACCTCATCGAGAAGGATGTCGCCATGGGCGCCGCCGCCGGACATGACCGCGTAATCGCTTTCCACCCGCACTCCCGGCGCATTCAGGTCGACAAAGAATGCCGAGATGCCCTGGGCGCCACGCCCGGGGCCGGTGACCGCGAGCAGTACCGCGATGTCGGCATAAGGTGCACCGGAAATGTAGCGCTTGGCCCCGCTCAGCACGTAGTACTCGCCTTCACGCCGGGCGGTAGTCCTGATCGCCGTGGCATCGGACCCGGCTTCACTTTCGGTCAGCGCGAAGCACACGGCCTTTTCGGCTCGGCACACCGGCTGCAGGAACGCCTCGACCTGGGTTGGGCTGGCCACCTTGAACAGGTGGCCGACACGTGGCGGCCCGGAAAGCTCGCCGAGAATGTGCGGCGCCAGCATGGAACCAGTCAGCACCGTGGCTTCTTTCACCGCACACAGGTCGGACACGGTCAACCCTGCTCCACCGATCGTTTCAGGCAGCATGATGTTGTAGAAGCCTTGCTCGCACGAGCGCTGCCACACCTGCTGCAGCACCTCACGCGGGTGGGGCTCTGCCCAGCTGAGGCCGGCGTTTTGTTCCAGGGGCAGGATCTCGTTGCGAACGAAGCCGCCGATGGCCTCGATGATCTGTTTGGCCTTTTCGCTTGGCTGGTACATGGCAATTCCTCAGGTCAGATGCGGCGTTCGCTGTTTTGCCAGTAGGCGTCTCGAATCAGGCGGCGCACCACCTTGCCGTTGGGGTTCTTCGGCAGCTCGCTGACGAAGTCCACACCACGCGGTTTCTTGAACCCGGCAAGGGCCTGGGCACAATGTTCGATCACCTCGTGTTCCTGCAGCTGCATGCCAGGCTTGAGCACGATCACTGCCCGCACCGCTTCACCCCACTGCTCGTCGGGCACACCCACCACGGCAGCCTCGAACACTTGCGGCAGGCTGTAGAGCACCTGCTCGACTTCGCTGGGGTAGATGTTGAAGCCGCCGGAAATGATCATTTCCTTCTTGCGGTCGACGATGAACACGTAGCCCTGTTGGTCCACGGTGGCCAGGTCGCCGGTGAGATAGTAGCCGTCACGCATCACCTCGGCGGTGAGGTGTGGTGCGCGCCAGTAGCCCTGCATGATGTCCGGGCCCTTGACCACGATCTCGCCCACCTCGCCTGGCTGGACGTCGCGGAAAGCGTCGTCCACTACACGCAGGTCGGTCTCGAAATAGCATCGTCCGCATGAGGCCAGCCGGTGGTAGTCGCCGCTTTCGCACAGGTGGTCCTGCTCTGTCAGCACCGTCACCAGCGAGCAGGTTTCGCCAGCGCCGTAGCCTTGGGCCAGGATCGGCCCGAACACCTCGATGGCCCGTTTGACGAGCGCTGGCGCCATTGGCGCTGCGCCATACATCACCAGGCGCAGGCTGCTCAGGTCATAGCGCTCTACCCCGGGGAAATTGACCAGACGGTTGATCATGGCCGGTACCAGGAACAACCGAGTCACGCCCTCGCGCTGGATGGTTTCGAGCAGCAACTGGTCATCGTAGCGTTCCAGCAACAGGTTGCAGGCGCCCACCGCCAGCAGCGGCATCAGCTGCATGCCGCTGGCATGGGTGATGGGGCCGACATGGGCCATGATGTCGCCTGGGCCGGCACGCCGCGTGGGGCTGGCGATGCTCTTGCGGATCAGCGCCTTGCGGTTGCCGACACTGAGCATTGCTGCCTTGAGCACGCCGGAACTGCCCGAGGTGTAATGCAACACGGCCAGTGCTTCGTCAGGCAGGTCGCAACTGACCGGCTGGCTGCTGCCCTGGGCCAGTAGTGCGGCATAGTCGATGTCGCCGCCCTGCTCGCCGAGGGTAACGATCAGGCGCAACGCAGGCACCTCCTGCCTGCGTGCAAGCAAGGCCTCGGCAGCCTGCGGGTCGGCGATCAGCGCGACGCTGCAGGCGTCGTTCAGTACCTGGATCACTTCATCCAGCGCCAGACGCGCATTGACCGGGACCTTGACCAGGCCGGCCTTGTAGAAAGCCACCTCCGCCTCCACCAGCTCGACCCGGTTGGGCGCCAGGATCGCAACATGTTCGCCGGTGGCGATGCCATGGGCCAACAAGGCCGAGGCCAACTGATTGGTCCGCTGTTCAAGCTGGGCAAAGGTGAGCCGGGTGCGGCGGTCGATCACCGCCAGACTTTCCGGCCAATATCTGGCACTTCGACTGGTTAGGGTTGCGAGGTTCACGTTGTTGTTCTCGTCGCGGTTAAGACCCGGTCGATGCTAAACAGCGTGCAGGCGGAGCACGTAATACCAGTTACGTATGCGGGCCATAGCGGTTTGCACTGGGTCTGATTGTCGGGACTGATGCGTGAATGACACATCGCTTGCATATGACACTTTGTGTCATTAATATCACTTTTGTGTCCTGACGGCGTCCTCGCCGATCAGCAATTCGTCGCCCCTCCGCATGCAGGTACCGCCATGACAACCATGCACACCCCCAAGGACCAGCTCGTCAAACTCGCCCAACAACAAATGCTGACGGCGCTGGCCGACAACACCTACACCCCACGGCAAAAACTTGCCCTCACCTGCCGCATCCTGTTCGACGCTGGCCATGATTCCGGCCTGGCCGGGCAGATCACCGCGCGCGCCGAACAACCCGGCACCTACTACACCCAGCAACTCGGCCTGGGCTTCGACGAAATCGCCGCCTCCAACCTGCTGCTGGTCGACGAAGACCTCAACGTGCTACAGGGCCGCGGCATGGCCAACCCGGCCAACCGCTTCCACAGCTGGCTGTACCGCGCACGTGCCGACGTCAACTGCATCATCCACACGCACCCGCTGCACAGCGCGGCCCTTTCGATGCTGGAGGTGCCGCTGGCCATCTCGCACATGGACCTGTGCCCGCTGTTCGATGACTGCGCGTTTCTCAAGGAATGGCCCGGCGTACCGGTGGGCAATGAGGAAGGCGAGATCATTGCCAGGGCGATCGGCGACAAGCGCGCGATCCTGCTTTCCCACCATGGCCTGCTGATCGCCGGCCGCTCGGTCGAGGAAGCCTGCGTGCTCGCCATGCTGTTCGAGCGCGCAGCCAGAATGCAGCTGCTGGCCATGGGCGCCGGCGACATCCGCCCCATCCCCGAGGCACTGGGCAAGGAAGCCCACGACTGGATCTCCACCCCGAAACGTCATGGCGCCGCGTTCAGCTACTACGCGCGCCGTGCCTTGCGTGCCCACGGCGACTGCCTGGGCTGATCGACGATGTTGCTCCCCAACCCCTACAACGGCAGAGGTGCCTGCTCATGTCTACACCTGTAATTCGCGGCGTTATCGGCTACACCATCACTCCTTTCACGGCTGACGGCACGCTTGACCTTGATGCCCTGGGCCTGTCCATCGACCGCCTGATCGCCGACGGCGTGCATGCCATCGCCCCGCTGGGCAGCACCGGCGAGGGCGCCTACCTGTCCGACAGCGAATGGGAAACGGTGGTGCGCTTCAGCCAGGCGCGCATCGCCGGCCGTGTGCCAACCGTGGTCAGCGTCTCCGACCTGACCACCGCACGTACCGTGCAGCGGGCCCGCCTGGCCCAGGCCTGCGGCGCCACCGCAGTGATGGTGCTGCCGATTTCCTACTGGAAGCTCACCGAAGCCGAAGTGCTCGCCCACTACCGGGCGGTGGGCGCGGCGATCGACATTCCGATCATGCTCTACAACAACCCGGGGACCAGTGGCACCGACCTGTCGGTAGAGCTGATCCTGCGCATCCTCGATGAAGTGCCCAGCGTGACCATGGTCAAGGAAAGCACCGGTGACATCCAGCGCATGCACCGCATGTTCAAGGCCACCGAGGGTCAGCTGGCCTTCTACAACGGTTGCAACCCACTCGCCCTGGAAGCCCTGGTGGCCGGTGCCAGCGGCTGGTGCACTGCCGCGCCCAACCTGATCCCGGCACTGAACCTGGCGCTGTGGGACGCGGTGCAGCAAGGCGACCTGGGCGAGGCCCGTGCACTGTTTTATCGCCAGTACCAACTGCTGGAGTACATCACCCGCCGCGGCCTGCCCACCACCATCAAGGCCGGTTTGCAGATGCTCGGCCAGGCGGTCGGCGCCCCCCGCCTTCCACTGCAGCCACTGGATGCGCAGGGCAGCGCCTACCTGAAAGGCTTGCTGGAGGAACTCGGCGCGGGCCACTGACCCGCTATCTGCCCCTCCCACGGTTATCGCGCTGCCCAGCTGGCGCAGCCCCGTGGGAGTGGGTTTACCCACGGGCACCGGCATGGCCGCTGCAATGCAAGCCCATTCCCACGGGCCACTCATGCGACCGGATTGGCATGCCTCAGCCGCCCCTCCACCCCGGGCCGGTTGATGAACAACATATCCAGCACACTGTTACGCAACCCCTTCAAGGCATTCCAGTTTGCTGACGTATGTATGTACTTGTGGCGCAACAGCTGCTCCTCCTCGCTGGTCAACTCCGGCTGCTGCCGGTCGCCGAAGGCGAAGGCATGCAACTTGCGGCTGATCGCCAGCAACTCCGCCGGCAACCGATGCTCGGCCTGCCCGCCCAACGGCGCGAACGGCACCCCCGCCCGCACCGCCAGTTCACGCATGATGCTCAGGTACACCCGAGATAGCTGCCCGGCGACTTCGCGTTCACGGTATACCGCCGCATACACCTGCTTTTGCGCCTCATCCGACCGGCCACCGGCAACCGGTACCTCCCAGGCCAGCACCTGCCCTCCCGCTGAGTCCGGCATCGAGGCGAGCAAGGCGTCCATCGTGGCATATACGCGTGTCTGCTCGGCACGCATACCCTGCGGCACGCGCTGTGATTGCGGTTTGCACAGCAGTACCTGTTCCTGCGTGGTCTCCGGATAACCTCCGCCAATGTTCGAATGCACGCCTGGTAGCACGATGTCATGGCCGCTGCACACCAGCGGGTAGTTGTGCCGCTGCTCGTCCCGCGCCACCAGTTGCACCGTTTGCCGGGCAAGGCCGGGGGCCAGCCCCAGGCGCAAGCCGGCGTAGCGTTCGTCCGCCGGGTCGAAGTCACCCTGCAACGGTGCGACGATTGCCGCCACGGTGTCGAACAGGCCGATGAAGTTGATCACGATGGCACAAGGCCCAGGTAACAACAGGTCACAGCCATCGTGCAGCAGGTTGGCCAGATGCCGGGCCGCCGCCGCACCCCGGCTGAAGCCGAACAGATCGAACTCGACGCGCTCGGGCCTGGCCCGGGGATGCGCCTGGCACCAGCCGCGCAATTGCTCGGCTATCGCGGCCAGCGCCTCGGCAACCCGCGCCTCCACCCCCGTCGACCCGCACCCGGTGGCAGATGCGTATACCTGGTCCGCCTCGCCGGCCAAGGTCCCCACGCCTTCGACATAACGTTTCAGAAACGCCATGCGGCCCTCGGCATCGGCCCCCTGCCCCGGATACAGGTCATGCAACAAGGCCACATTGCTCAAGGCGTTGGTATAGCTGGCCCCCATGCGCGCTGGCGCGCCCAGCTGTGCCGCATTGTTCTGGTTGTTGCCGGTGCCATCGAAGAACACCCCGAAACGCAGGGCGACCGGGGACATACATTCATTGTTGCAGCTATTCGGTACCATCAGCGTGCTTCCTGCTTGTTGAAGAAGCACAAGCAAGCGCCAGCGTGCCGCGACGGAACATCAGCCAATGGCCAGCCATGCTCAGGAAAATTCCGCGCATGCATGGCCCCGGCAAGGATAAATTTCCCTGCCGCCATTGGTCGCCGCCCCCCCGGATGGATTAAAGTATCAGCCCTTGCCGAAGCAGCTACTGTCAGCCGCCTGCGGCCCCTACCAGGAACCGTCGCCGATGGAACACCGTGAAGCGCTGATCGCGCTGCGCACTTTTCTTTCTTCCCAGATCCTGGGCCAGGAAAAACTGGTCGAGCGACTGTTGATCGTGCTCCTGGCCGATGGCCACATGCTGGTCGAGGGTGCCCCGGGCCTGGCCAAGACCAAGGCCATCAAAGAGCTCGCCGAAGGCATCGAGGCGCAGTTCCATCGCATCCAGTTCACCCCCGACCTGCTCCCGGCCGACATCACTGGCACCGAGATCTACCGCCCGGAAACCGGCAGCTTCGTGTTCCAGCAAGGCCCGATCTTCCACAACCTGGTGCTGGCCGACGAAATCAACCGTGCCCCGGCCAAGGTGCAGTCGGCGCTGCTCGAAGCCATGGCCGAGCGCCAGGTCAGCGTGGGCCGCAGCACCTACGACCTGTCGCCGCTGTTCCTGGTCATGGCCACGCAGAACCCGATCGAGCAGGAAGGCACCTATCCGCTGCCTGAAGCCCAGCTCGACCGCTTCCTGATGCATGTGAAAATCGGCTTCCCTGACGCTGCGGTAGAGCGGCGCATCCTGCTGCAGGCTCGTGGCGAAGCCCTGGGCGGCGAGACCAAGCCCGAGCGCCGGGTCAGCCAGCAGGCGATCTTTGCCGCCCGCAAGGAAATCCTCGGCCTGTACATGGCCGACGCGGTGGAGGAATACCTGGTGCAACTGGTGATGGCCACCCGCACCCCGGCCAAGTTCGACACCGAGCTGGCCGACTGGATCGCCTACGGTGCCAGCCCGCGCGGCTCCATTTCGCTGGACCGCTGCGCGCGCGCGCATGCCTGGCTGGCCGGGCGCGACTTCGTCAGCCCCGAAGACATCCAGGCGGTGCTGTTCGACGTCCTGCGTCACCGCATCATCCTTTCTTTCGAGGCCGAGGCCGCCGGGATCGACCAGGACCGCGTGGTCCAGCGCATCCTCGACGTCGTCGCCGTTGCCTGAGCCCATGCCCACCACGTCGCTGGCCGAGCCCGGCATCCGCATCGGCCTTGCCGAGCTGATCGACATGCGCCACCGCGTGCGAGAAATCCAGCTGTTTTCCCGGCCTGGCCAGCGCAGCCCGCTGGTGGGCCTGCACCATTCCAAGCTGCGCGGGCGCGGCGTGGACTTCGACCAGGTGCGCGTGTACCAGGCCGGCGACGATGTGCGCAACATCGACTGGCGGGTCACCGCGCGCACCCAGGAGCCGCACACCAAGCTGTTCCACGAAGAGCGCGAACGGCCGATCTTCATTCTGGTCGAACAGAGCCAACGGCTGTTCTTCGGCTCGGGGCTGATGTTCAAGTCGGTGCTGGCCGCCCAGGCTGCGGCGCTGTTCGGCTGGGCCGCGCTGGGCCACAACGACCGTATTGGCGGGCTGGTGTTCGGCGACAACGAGCACCACGAAATCAAGCCGCGACGCAGCAAGCAGAGCCTGCTGCAACTGCTCAACCGCCTGGCCAAGGTCAACCAGGCACTGCACACCGAGGCAACCCCGGGCACAGACAGCCTGGGCCTGGCCCTGCGCCGCGCCCGCGAGGTACTGCGCCCTGGCAGCCTGGCCATCATCATCTGCGACGAGCGCTCGCTCACCGCCCAGGTGGAACAGCACCTGGCCATGCTCTCGCGCCATTGCGACCTGCTGCTGATGCCGGTATCCGACCCGCTCGACCACGCCCTGCCCGCCGCCGGCCTGTTGCGTTTTGCCCAGCGCAGTGCGCAACTGGAACTCGACACCCTCGACGCCAACCTGCGCCAGGCCTACCGCCAGCAGGCCGAAGCGCGCATCGAGCGCTGGGAACTGATGGCGCAGAAGCTGCGCGTGCTGCTGATGCCACTGAGCACCCAGAGCGAAATGATCGAGCAACTGCGCGAATACCTGAATGCCCAACGGCCGCGGAGCGCGTCATGAAGAGCAGCGGCCAATGAACCCGCTTGACCAACTGCAACCGCTGATCGCCCCGGCGCCAATCGGCCTGTGGCCACCGGCCCCCGGCTGGTGGGTGTTGCTGGCCTTGCTGCCGCTGCTGGGCTGGGGCTTGTGGCGCCTGCGCCGCTGGCGGCCGGGCAAACGCCGCGTGGTGCGTGCCGAGCAACCACTGGACCCGGTGCGCGCAGAGGCCCTGGCCGAGCTGGCCCGCCTGCCGCGCCCCTATGACGGCGCCCCCGCGGGTGCCTGGCTGCAACAGATCAATGCGCTGCTCAAGCGCCTGTGCCGCAGCCACTACCCGGGGGCCAACAGCCATACCCTCAATGGCCGCCAGTGGCTGGCATTTCTCGACAACCGCTGCCCGGCCGCCGGCCTGACCCGCTGGATGGTGCTGGTCGAAGGCGCCTACAAACCCGAGTGCAAGCTCGACGACAAGGCCATCGCCGGGCTCAGCCAGGCCGTCGAAACCTGGATTCGCAAGCATGTTTGAACTGGCCTGGCCGTGGGTCTTCGCCCTGTTGCCGTTACCGTGGCTGGCGCGCCTGGTACTGCCGGCCGCCGACAGCGGCGAACCGGTGCTCAAGGTCGGCTTCCTCAACGAACTGGAGAGCCTGGCCGGGCGCCGCGCGCGGCTGAACCTGCCGACCTGGCGCCAGCAGGCGCCGTTCGTCGTCATCTGGCTGCTGTTGCTGTGCGCCGCCGCCCGCCCGCAGTGGCTGGGCGACCCGGTACCGGTGGCCGCCAGCGGCCGCGATCTGCTGGTGGCGGTGGACGTGTCCGGGTCGATGGACTTCCCCGACATGCAGTGGCAAAACGAAGAAATAAGCCGCCTCGACCTGGTCAAGGCGCTGCTCGGCGACTTCCTGCAGGACCGTGAAGGTGACCGCGTGGGCCTGATCCTGTTCGGCAGCCAGGCTTATCTGCAGGCCCCGCTCACCTTCGACCGGCGCACCGTGCGCACCTTCCTCGACGAAGCCCAGATCGGCATCGCCGGCAAGAACACCGCGATCGGCGACGCCATTGGCCTGGCGGTCAAGCGCCTGCGCCAGCGCCCGGCACAAAGCCGGGTGCTGGTGCTGGTTACCGACGGCGCCAACAACGGCGGGCAGATCCACCCGCTGACCGCTGCCCGCCTGGCCGCCCAGGAAGGCGTGCGTATCTACACCATCGGCATCGGCGCCAACCCCGAAGCCAGTGGCACCCCGGGCCTGCTCGGCCTCAACCCGAGCCTCGACCTGGACGAAGCCTCGCTCAAGGAAATCGCCGAGATCACCCATGGCAGCTATTTCCGCGCGCATGACGGCGCCGAACTGGACGCCATTGGCGACACCCTCGACCAGCTTGAGCCGGTGGCCCAGCAACCGACTCAGTCGCGCACCGCGAAAGCCCTTTACGCCTGGCCGCTGGCCCTGGCGCTGTTGTTGAGCGTGCTGCTGGTGGTCGCCGTGCAATGGCCCGACAACCTGCTGCAGCGGGTGTTGCGCAAGCCGCGCTTCCTGCAGCCGCACCCAGAGTGGCGCCAACGCCTGAAGCGGCTGCGCCTGAGGAGGCGGCGATGAGCGAACTGTGGCCTGAATGGTTGCGCCCGCTGTGGCTGCTGGCCGTGCCGCTGCTCGGCTGGCTGCTGTACAAGCTGTGGCACCGGCGCAAGCGCGCCGGGCGCTGGCAGATGATTCTGCCACCAGCGTTCCATGGCGTGCTGCTCGGCGGTGGCAGTGGCAGCACCAGCAAGCTGCCCTGGGTAGCGCTGGGCCTGGCCTGGGCGCTGGTGATCCTGGCCCTGCTCGGGCCCAGCTGGCAGCGCGTGGAAGAAAGCCGCCAGCGCCCGGCCGACCCGCTGGTGATTCTGCTGGAACTGACCCCGCAGATGCTCGCCGAGGATAGCCCCCCCAACCGCCTGGAGCAGGCGCGGCGCAAGATCCTCGATCTGCTGGAACACCGCCGCGACAGGCAGACCGCACTGGTGGTCTACGCCGGCTCGGCGCACACCCTGGTACCGCTGTCCGACGACCTGGCGACCACCCGCAACCTGCTGGAGGCGCTCGACCCGTCGATCATGCCCAAACCCGGCCAACGCGCCGATCTCGCCGTGCAGAAAGGCCTGGCCCTGCTGGCCCAGAGCGGCCTGGGCCAGGGCCGCCTGCTGCTGGTCGGTTCTGCGCTGAGTGCCCCGGAGCGCCAGGGTATCGCCCAGGCCCTCGGCCGCCAGGGCCCAAGCCTGCT
The DNA here is from genome assembly GCF_916618955.1 of Pseudomonas sp. Marseille-Q3773. Classification (NCBI taxonomy): domain Bacteria; kingdom Pseudomonadati; phylum Pseudomonadota; class Gammaproteobacteria; order Pseudomonadales; family Pseudomonadaceae; genus Pseudomonas; species Pseudomonas sp. Marseille-Q3773. Next base: position 537,037 of record NZ_OU745390.1, on the reverse strand, counting down.
GATGCTGGGCATCGGCAGCCGCGAGGGTGCGCCGGTGCGCCAGGCCAATGGCGAATACCTCAAGGACGACCAGGGCGGCATCCTCCTGCCACGGTTGGACAGCGCCAGCCTCAAGGGCTTCATCAGCGGCACCGGCGGGCGCTACCGGCATGCCCGGGTCGACGACCTCGACCTGCGCGGCCTGGGCCTGTTCGACAGCCCGCGCAGCGGGCGCAATGACGGCCAGACCTTGCAACTGGACAGCTGGGCCGACCAAGGGTACTGGCTGTTGCTGCCGCTGTTGCTGCTGGCCGCCTGCGCCGGCCGCCGCGGCTGGCTGTTCTGCCTACCCTTGCTCCTGGCCGTGCCACAACCCAGCCACGCCTTCGAATTCAATGACCTGTGGCTGCGCCCCGACCAGCAAGGCCAGCGCCTGCTCGAGCAGAACCGCCCGGCCAGCGCCGCGCGCCACTTCCACGACCCACAATGGCGCGGCATGGCCCTGTACCAGGCCGGCGACTATGCCGCTGCCGCTGAAGCGTTTTCCCAGGGCGATACGGCCGCAGCCCACTACAATCGAGGCAATGCGTTGGCCCGCAGCGGCGAACTGGAAGCTGCGCTGGACGCCTATGAACAAGCCCTGGAACGCCAGCCCGACCTGCAAGCAGCGCTGGACAACCAGGCGTTGGTGCAACAATTGCTGCAACAGCGGACGGCCAAGGCCGACGAGCAACCAGCCAGCAGCGATGCCCAGGGCACGCCCGGCAGCGAAACCGAAGGCAACAGCAGCTCGGCCAGCAGCCCGGCCCAGGGCACACCCGGCGCTGATGAACAGGCTGGCAGCGAACAGCCCGGTGAAGGCAGCGGCAACAGCCAGGCCGCGTCCGGCAACCAGGCGGGCGCAGATGACGGCGCCATCCAGCCGCCGCAGCGCCCGCTGTCGACCAGCCTCGATGCCGAGCAACGCCAGGCCCTGGAACAATGGCTGCGCGAGATCCCCGACAACCCGGCCGAGCTGCTGCGGCGCAAATTCTGGTATGAACAGCAATTGCAACAGGAAAACCCACAATGAGTCGCTTCGGCGTCTTTCTACTCACTCTGCTCTGGGCCATGCTGGCCCAGGCCGAGCCGCTGCTGCGGGCCAGTGTTGACCGTACTCGCCTGGAGGCCGGCGAAAGCCTGGAACTGACCCTGGAAAGCCAGGACGTCACCGAATTCGGCAAGCCCGACCTGCGCGCGCTGGAAAACGACTTCGAAGTGCGCGGCACACGCCAGCTGAACAGCCTGCACAGCCTGGATGGCGAAACCCGCGCCAGCACCCGCTGGATCATCACCCTGTTGCCGCGGCGCAGTGGCAGCCTGCGTATTCCCGAACTGCAACTGGGCCAGTCGCACAGCCAGGCCATCGACCTGCAAGTGCTGCAAGCCGACGCCAGCCGCCAGGACAGCGCCTCCCAGGTGTTCATCGAAGCGAGCCTCGACAGCAGCGATGTCTATGTCCAGGCCCAGGCCGTGCTGACCCTGCGCATCTACCACTCGGTGGCGCTGTATGACGACAGCAGCCTGAGCCCGTTGCAACTGGAGCATGCCAAGGTCGAACCGCTGGGTGAGTCACGCACCTATGAAAAAGAAATCAACGGCGTCCGCCATGGCGTGATCGAGACCCGCTATGCCATCTATGCCCAGCAAAGCGGCACCCTCGACATTCCATCGTTGACCTTCACCGCTACCGCTGCCGCCAGCCCGGACCCTGCCGGCACGGCCCGGACCGGTCGCCAGGTGCAGGTCAGCTCGCTGCCATTGCGCCTGGCCGTGCGCCCGATTCCGGCGGCCTGGCCCGCTGGTGCGCCATGGCTGCCGGCCCGTAGCCTGAGCCTGGAAGAGCACTGGAACCCCGACCCCGGCAACCAGCAGGTACAGATTGGCGACTCGCTGACCCGCAACATCACCTTGCGTGCCGAAGGCTTGTCCAGCACCCAGTTGCCCCCGCTGCCAGCCACCGAAATCACCGGGCTGCGCCGCTACCCCGACCAGCCGCTGCTGCGCAACGAGATCGGCGAGCGTGGCATGACCGCCAATCGCGAAGAGCGCGAAGCGCTGGTGCCGACCCACAGTGGCGCGCTGGCGTTGCCGGTGCTGGAGGTGGCCTGGTGGAACACCCGCGAAGACCACCTGGAGCACAGTAGCCTGCCGGCGCGCACGCTGAACGTGCAGGACAACCCGGCACTGAGCGCCGACACCCCGGTCGGCGACAGCAGCAGCGCCAGCAGCCTGCTGTGGCCGTGGCAGCTGGCCACCTTGCTGTTTGCCCTGACCAGCGTGCTGGGCTTCGCCCTGTGGTGGCGCGCCCGTTCGCAACCGGCCGTGCTGCGCGCCGCACAGAGCGGGCCGAGCCCACGTACCTTGCTGGATGACCTCAAGCGCGCCTGCCAGGCCAACGACCCGCAGGCCACCCGCCAGGCACTGGACGCCTGGGCCCGGCAGCAGCCGGAAACCCTGGCCGAAATGGCGGCGCGCTTCGTACCGCTGTCGGATGCGCTGGATGGCTTGAACGGGGCGTTGTACAGCGAGAGCGGGCAGTATTGGCAGGGTGAGGATTTGTGGCGGGCGATCGGTACCATTCCGCCAGCTGAGCAGGTACTGCTGCCGCCTGGCGAGAGCGGCAACCTGCCGCCGCTATATCCCAAGTAAGTGGTTGCCTGTGCGGGCCTCTTCGCGGGCATGCCCGCGAACACCGGCGCAGCCGGTGCCACCGTAAGATATTTCTGAACCTGCAACCCAATGCTTCAGGATCAACCCGCTTAGGAATTATCCTACGCACGCTGCCGAACCATCGCTGTTGTCGGGGAAACACCTCACAGATAACGTTTCCGGGTCGCTTCGGTGACCGGGTGTGAGAACCCGACAGAGATCTTACGCAGCACTTCTATGGTGGCCGTACGTGGGCGGGCCTTGGCCCGGCCGAGTCTTTGCGTATTTCTCCTCGGTTTCTCACCCCGCGTACGGCTGCCACCTTCAATCCGTGAGAAAGATTCAGGTGGCAGTTACCTTCTGTTTCAGAGGAATACGCCATGAAGAAGATCGTCCCCGGTCCAGGATATCACCTGGCACTGATAGCACAAGGCCGGATACAGACGCGATTCTTTTGTAGGAGCGGCCTTGCGTCGCGAAAGGGCCGCAAAGCGGCCCCGGCGACCTGGCAGTGATGGGAAGACCCTGGGGGCGCTTCGCCCCCCCCCCTTTCGCGACGCAAGGCCGCTCCTGCAAAACGAGGTGCGCAGCACCTTGAGGCTTGCCGGCGATCGGGCCGCCCAGCGGCCCCACGCTTGGGTTACCATATCGCCCTTGCGCAATACCCATCACCCAAGCCAAGCCCCCGCTTGCTCGACTCGACACCAACAGGTCATCCATGCGTCTGTTTCATACCTCCGACTGGCACCTGGGCCAAAGCCTGCACGGCCAGGAACGCGATTTCGAACACGCCTGCTTCCTCGAATGGCTGCTCGGCCAGCTGCGCCTGCGTCAGCCGGATGCGCTGCTGATCGCCGGGGATATCTTCGACACGGTCAACCCGCCTGTCAAAGCCCAGGAGCGCCTCTACGACTTCATCGTCCAGGCCCATGAGCAGTTGCCCAAGCTGGACATCGTGATGATCGCCGGCAACCACGATTCCGGCTCGCGCATCGAGTTGCCCGCCGCCCTCATGCGCCGCCTGCGTACTCATGCCCTGGGCCGCGTGCACTGGCTGGACGAGGGCCAGCTGGACGCCGAGCGCCTGCTGATCCCGCTGACCAATGGCCGCGGCAAGATCGCCGCCTGGTGCCTGGCCCTGCCCTTCCTGCGCCCGGCCGAGGTGACTGGCCCGCAACTGGGCGACGATTACCTGCAAGGCATCACCCAGGTACACCAGCAACTGATCGCCGCTGCGCAGAAGAAGCGCAAGAAAGACCAGGCGCTGATCGCCATCAGCCACGCGCACATGGCCGGTGGCGCGGTGTCGGAGGACTCCGAACGCAGCCTGATCATCGGCAACGCCGAGGCGCTGCCGGCCAGGCTGTTCGACAAGGCCATCAGCTATGTCGCCCTGGGCCACCTGCACAAGCCGCAGAAGGTCAACCGCGAAGACCGCATTCGCTACAGCGGCTCGCCGATCCCGCTGTCGTTCGCCGAAATCAACTACCCGCACCAGGTTCTGGAAGTGGAGCTGGATGGCAGCGGCCTGGTCAGCGTCGAGCCGCGCCCGGTTCCGCGCGCGGTAGCCCTGCAACGGGTTGGCCCGGCACCGCTGGGCGAACTGCTGGCGCAACTCGGCGAACTGCCGGTGATCGACCTGCTCGAAGACCCCAACCGCCAGCCCTGGCTGGAAGTGCGGGTAATCCTCGACGAGCCGCAACCCGACCTGCGCCAGCAGATCGAAGGCGCCCTGCAAGGCAAGGCTGTGCGCCTGGTGCGCATCAGTGCCGAATACGCCGGCCGCAACAACGCCGAAGACGATGACCTGGCCTTCGTCGAACTGGCCCAGATGACCCCGCAGGACCTGTTCAGCCGCGCCTGGGAACAGGCCTATGGCAACCCTGTCGACGAACAGGCGCTGGCCGACTTTGCCCTGCTGTTGCAGGACGTGCTGCAGGAAGAGGAACAGCCATGAAGATTCTCGCCATCCGCCTGAAGAACCTGGCATCGCTGGCCGGCCCGATCGACATCGACTTCACCGCCGAGCCGCTGGCCAGCGCCGGCCTGTTCGCCATCACCGGCCCCACCGGCGCCGGCAAGAGTACCCTGCTCGACGCCCTGTGCCTGGCCCTGTTCGGCAGCGTACCGCGGCTCAACGACATCGGCCGCGAGGCCAAGGTGCCGGACGCCGACGGCGACATTCCTACATCCGACCCCCGCAACCTGCTGCGCCGGGGTACCGGCAGCGGCTTTGCCGAAGTCGACTTCGTCGGTATCGATGGCCGCCGCTACCGTGCCCGCTGGGAAGCCAACCGCGCCCGCGACAAGGCCAACGGCAAGCTGCAGCTCAGCCGCCAGAGCTTCTACGACCTGGACAGCGAGCAGGTGCTGGCCAGCGGCAAGAACGAATACAAACAACTGGTCGAAGCCCGCCTGGGCCTGAACTTCGAGCAGTTCACCCGCGCAGTGATGCTCGCCCAGAGCGAGTTCGGCGCCTTCCTCAAGGCCGACGACAAAGAGCGCAGCGAGCTGCTGGAAAAGCTCACCAACACCGCCATCTATACCCGCCTGGGCCAGCGCGCCTTCAGCAAAGCGCGCGAGGCCGGCGAAGCCCACAACGCCCTCAAGGAGCGTGCCAGCCACCTGCTGCCGATGGCCGCCGAAGCCCGTGCCGAACTCGACCAGCGCCTGGAGCTGGCACAGCAGCAGTTCAAGGCCGACCAGGCTGCCGAGCGCCAGTTGGAACAGCAACGCAACTGGCTGAATGAACAACGCCAGTTGCAGGCCCAGCACGCCGAAGCCAGCAGTGCCTTGCAGGCTGCCGAACAGGATTGGCAGCAACTGGCCGAGCCGCGCCTGGACCTGGTCCGTCTGGAGCGCCTGGCGCCGCAGCGGCACCAGTTCCATCGCTTGCAGACGCTGGATGCACAACTGGCGCCAGTGGCGGAGAAAATTGCCGGGCAACAGCGCCAGCAAGCTGAGCTGCAGGGCCGTACCGGCGAGCTTGAACAGGCTCTGCAAGCGGCACGCCAGGCACTGGCCGACAGCCAGACACAACACGGCGAAAACGCTCCACGCCTGCGCCAGGCGTTCGCCGCCCAGGACAACCTGGCCCGTCTGGATCAGGAGCTGGCGGCACAGCGCAGCGCCAGCCAGCAGGCCGACCAGCAGGTTACCGAAGGCCAGCAGCAAGTACAGCAGCTGGAGGAGCACCAGCAGCGCAGCCTGCAGCAATTGACGCAGATCGACACCGCCCTCGCCGACAGCCAGCACCTGGCAGGCCTGGCCGACGCCTGGCACGCCTATCTGCCGCAATTGAAGCAGGTGATGCTGACCGGTGGCCGCCTGGCCAAGGGCCGCGAGGAACTGCCCGGCCTGCAGGCCCAGGCCAGCCAGGCCAACGCGCACCTGCAGGCCGAGCGCGATGCCTTCGACCTGCTGTTCCGCGAAGCCAAGGCCGAGCCACAGGCGCTGGCGGAGCAGATCGACCTGCTGGGCGGCATGCTGCAGGACAACCGCAAGCAGCAGCGTGCCGTAGAAGAGCTGTCGCGCCTGCATGGCCGTGAACGGGAACTGCGCGAGCAGCTGGCGGTTGTGCGCGAGCGGCAACAGCAGGCCATGCAGCAGCGCCAGCAACTGATTACCGAGGGCACCGCCGCCAAGGCCGAGCTGCAAGCTGCCGAGCAGGCGCTCAACCTCACCCGGCAGTTGCTGGAGCGCCAGCGCCTGGCGCGCAACACCAGCGTCGAAGCACTGCGCGAGCAGCTGCGCGGCGGCGAACCCTGCCCGGTGTGCGGCAGCGTCGAGCATCCGTTCCATCACCCGGAAGCGTTGCTGCAGAGCCTGGGCCGGCATGACCAGGCCGAAGAAGACGCCGCACAGCAGCAGGTCGATACCTTCAACAGCAAGCTGGTGGAATTACGCACCGAGCTGGGCGTGGTCAACGCCCAGCTCAAGGACTATCAGCAGCAACAGCAGCAACTGGGCGAGCAGCTGCACGCCCAGGTGGCCCAGGTGCAGGCGCACAGCCTCTGGCCGGCCCTGGCGCCGCAGGACGACAAGGCCCGCAGCGCCTGGCTGGACGGACAGCTGCGGCGCCTGGAGCAGGAAATCGGCCACGACGAGCAGCGCCAGAGCGCCCTGCTCGCCTTGCAGAAGGAGGCCGCCCGCCGCAGCCAGCAACTGCAGGCCGCCCACGAGGCGCAACAGCAGGCCCAGCGCCACCTCGAGCACCAGCATCAGGCCCTGGCCAGCGACGAGCAGCAACTGCAGCAGAGCCTGAATGACCTGGCCAGCGTGCTGCCCGACGAGGTTCTCAAGGCCCTCAGCGACGATCCGGCCAATGCCTTCCTTGCCTTGGACCAACAGATTGCCCAGCGCCTGCAGCTACTCGAGCAACGCAAGGACGAACAGCAGGAACAGCAAGCCCGTCAGGCCCAGCTGGACAAGCTGCACGATCAGCATCAGGCGCGCCTGCAAACCCAGCAGCAGTTGCAGCAACAGCTCGCCGCCCTCGACGCACAGCGCCAGCACGCCCAGGCCTCGCTCGGCGAACTGCTGGGCGAACACGCCAGCGCCGAAGCCTGGCAACAGCACATGGACGCTACGCTGGAGCAGGCCCGTGCCTTTGAAGCGGACACTGTCCAGCGCCTGCAGGAGCTGCGCAACCAGGGCGTGCAGCTGGCCAGCGAACTCAATGCCAACATCCGCCAGCAGCAGGCACTGGATGCCGAGCGCCAGCAGTTGCAGGCGCAGATCGCGCAATGGCGCAGCGCACACCCGGAACTCGATGATGCCGGCCTGGATCGCCTGCTGGGCATCGACGAGGCCCAGGTGAATGAACTGCGCCAGCGCCTGCAAAGCGCCGAAAAAGCCATCGAACAAGGCCGCGTGTTGCTGCAGGAGCGTGAACAGCGCCTGCAGCAACACGCGGCGCAGATGGCCGTGGACACCTCGGCCGAAGCGCTGGAACAGGCCCTGGCCGAATTGCATGAACGCCTGGCCGTGCATGAGCAGCAGTGCGCGGAGCTGCGCGCCCAGCAGGCCGACGACCAGCGCCGCCAACAGGCGCACCAGGCGCTGGCGGCAGAAATCGAGCAGGCCCACCAGCAATGGCAGCGCTGGGCCCGCCTGAACGCCCTGATCGGCTCGGCCTCGGGCGACGTGTTCCGCAAGATCGCCCAGGGCTACAACCTCGACCTGTTGCTGCACCACGCCAACGCCCAGCTGCGCCAGCTGGCCCGTCGCTACCGCCTCAAGCGCGGCGGCAGCGCCCTTGGCCTGCTGGTGCTGGACACCGAAATGGGCGACGAGCTGCGTTCGGTGCACTCGCTGTCGGGCGGGGAAACCTTCCTGGTGTCGCTGGCCCTGGCCCTGGGCCTGGCCTCGATGGCCTCCAGTACCTTGCGCATCGAATCGCTGTTCATCGATGAGGGCTTCGGTAGCCTCGACCCGGAATCGTTGCAGCTGGCCATGGATGCCCTCGACGGCCTGCAGGCCCAGGGTCGCAAGGTGGCGGTGATTTCCCACGTGCAGGAAATGCACGAGCGCATCCCGGTGCAGATCCAGGTGCGCCGGCAGGGCAACGGCCTTAGCGATGTGGAGGTGTGCGGGTGATTCTCTACTCGTTCCGCCGCTGCCCGTGGACCATGCGTGCGCGCCTGGCCCTGCGCTATGCCGGCTGCGAGGTGGAAATCCGCGAGGTGGCGATGAAGAACAAGCCGGCAGAACTGCTGGCGTTGTCGCCCAAGGGCACGGTGCCGGTGCTGGATACCGGTACCGAGGTGCTGGAAGAGAGCCTGGACATCATGCGCTGGGCGCTGGCACGCAATGATCCGCAGGATTGGCAGCTGCAAGCCGACGCTACCGCGGCGCAGCAGGCTGAATCACTGATTGCCCGCAACGACAGCACCTTCAAAGCGCAGGTGAACCTGTACAAGTACGCCGAGCGCTATCCGGCGTACTCCCGCGTACATTACCGGCAACAGGCCGAAACCTGGCTGGCCGAGCTTGACGCCTTGCTCGCCAGCCGGCCTTACCTGCTGGCCAACCACCCGAGCATTGCCGATGCCGCGCTGCTGCCCCTGATGCGCCAGTTTGCCGGGGTCGAACCGCAGTGGTTCGCCGAGGCGGCTTATCCGCGGCTGCGGAGCTGGCTGCAGGGCTGGTTGGCATCAGACCTGTTCAAGGCCGTCATGGCCAAATAGGTTCATACGACCGCTTGTGGGAGCGATTCAGGTTCACGCGTGCTGCTTGCCGCTCAGGGCCGCATGGAAGTTGGCACTCTGGCGCAGGTACTGCTCGGTGTAGCTGTGGGTAGCGGACGCCTTGGCGCGGCTGTCGGCATGGGCATGCGTCGGCAGGACGACCGAAGCGGAAATGGCGGATGCGGCAATGACCGGGAAGAGATTGAAGTTCATCTGGGTTGACCTCGACGGCGGTGGTTTGACGGTGGCCCATCCGGGCCTTGGGTCAAACTTACGCCGCCGCGGTCGCCGGCAGAAATTCATTGCGGCAGTATCGGTTATCAAGGCAATCGATATCACTCGATGAATTTCAGATCCGACGGGGCGTCCTGCTGCAAGGTCTGCACCGTCTCCCCCAGCTTGCCGCTGCGCGGGTCGCGGCGTATCACCACGATCTGGTTGCTCTTCTGGTTGGCCACCAGCAGGAAGTTGTCACTCGGATCGAGGGCGAATTCCCGGGGATGATCACCCTCCACCGAGCGGCGCTGCAGCAGCGTCAGCTGGCCGTCCTGCTTGCCCACGCTGAAGGCGACGATCTCGTTGCTCGTGCCACGGTTGCTCACATACAGGAAGCGCCCGTCCGCCGACAGGTGCAAGCCACCGGCCGCTTTCGCCGCCGCCTCCTGGCGCTCGGCCAAGGGCAGGCGCTGGCGTTCGACCAGGTTGCCGTCCTGCACCTCGAACATCACCACCTCGGCACTCATCTCCAGCGTCAGGTAGGCATGCCGGCCCTTGGCGTCGAACAACAGGTGGCGCGGCCCGCTACCCGGTGGCAGGGCCACTGACGCCGGGATCGCCGGTGTCAACGGGTGGTCGGCGCTGGCGCCGTCGTAGCGGTAGATGAACACCTTGTCGGCGCCCAGGTCGCTGGCGTAAAGGTGCCGACCGTCGGGTGACAGCACCAGCGAATGCACGTGGGCACTGGCCTGGCGCTCGGGGTTTACGCCGCTGGCCTGGTGCCGGCCATGTTGCACCACCGGCTTGAGCTTGCCGTCCCTGGCCACCGGGATCACCACCAGGCTGCTGCCGGGGTCGGGCTTGACCGCATAGTTGGCCACGAACAGGTAACGCTGGTCGCGACTGAGGCTGGCATGGGTCGGTTCGTCACCCTGGCTGGCCACTTGGTTGAGCGGCTTGATCTCACCCTTGGCGCTGACGCTGAAACTGCTGACCTGGCCATTCGGGGTCTCATTGACCGCGAACAGCTGACGCTGGTCGGCCGATAGCACCAGCCACGACGGACTGACGCTTTTCACCACTTGCAGCGGCGTGGGGTCGATGTGGCCGGCCTTGCTGTCGAAGCGATAACGGTAGATGCCCTGGCTGGCACCGTCGGTGTAACTGCCCACCAGCAAGGTGGCGGCAGGGGAATTGAGGCTCAGGCTCATCAGGCTAGTGGCCAGCAGGCTCGTCCAGATCCGGGTCATTGTCATCATCATCCGGGGCGCGAAAGGCACTCATACAGACTAGTCGATGTGCGCCGTGGGCATCGTCGAGTTGCCATTCGTCACCGATGGCGACAGCAGCGGCGACCTGTTCGGCGCTGAACACCCAGCGGCGCAACTGGCGGCCGTCCATGCACTCGACGGTGAGGCCGGACGCGTCGGCGGTGAAATCGAAGGCATGCAGGCCGTCGATCAGGAGCATGTCGCAGGACTGCAGGGCGGTGGCGAGGGGGGACATGGGGTTACCTGTGAGGGATGTGCCGGCATTATAACCCTTGGGCCGCAAAGCGGCCCCGCTGTTCAATGGGCGAAGATCGAGCCGCCCTCCTTGCCCACCATCTTCTCCGGTTTGATCAGGAACCTGGCCAGGGCCGGCAGCAGCCACAGCGCACCAAACATGTTCCACAGCAACATGAAGGTCAGCATCAGGCCCATGTCGGCCTGGAACTTGATCGCCGAGAAGATCCAGGTGCACACGCCGATCGCCAGGCACAACCCGGTGAACAGCACCGCCTTGCCGGTCGAGCGCAACGTCTCGTAATAGGCTTCCTGCAACGGCAGCCCCGCGCGCAGGAAGCTCTCCAGCCGGCTGTAGATGTAGATGCCATAGTCCACGCCAATGCCCACGCCCAGTGCCACCACCGGCAGGGTCGCCACCTTGACGCCGATGCCCATGTAGGCCATCAGCGCGTTGCCCAGCACCGAGGTCAGCACCAGCGGCAGGACGATGCACAGGGTGGCGGCGAACGAGCGGAAGGTGATCAGGCACATCACCGCCACGCAGATGTACACCATGATCAGGATGGTCAGTTCGGCCGACTTGATCACTTCATTGGTTGCCGCCTCGATCCCGGCGTTGCCCGCCGCCAGCAGGAACTGCAGGCCTTCCTTGTTGTGGCTGTCGGCAAACGCCTTGGCCACGGCAGTAACCCGCTCCAGGGTCTCGGCCTTGTGGTCGTTGAGGAACACCAGCACCGGGGCCAGCGAGCAATCACCGTTGTACAGGCCATCGGCGCGGGCGATGGAGTTGTTGAGGATGTCCGGGTTGCGCGACAGGGTCTCCCATTTCAGGCTGCCCTCGTTCATGCCCTTGATCACCTGCTTGGACACGGTCACCAGGGAAATCGCCGATTGCACGCCCGGGGTGTTCTGCATGGTCCACATCAGCTCGTCGATCGGCGCCATGGTCGAGTGGATCGAACATTGTTCCGGCGGCGTCTTGACCATGATCACCAGCACATCGGAACTGGTCGAGTAGTTGCTGATGATGAAGTTGTTGTCCTGGTTGTAGCGCGAGTCGGGGCGCAGTTCCGGTGCGCCCTGGTCGAGGTCGCCGATCTTCAGGTTCTGGCTGTACCACAGGCCTCCGGCAAAGGCGATCAGGGCCAGCGCCACGGACACCGGCGCCACCTTGGCACTGGCGAAGTTCGACAGCAGGCGCCAGAACGGATGCTCGCGGGTAGCGTCCTGCTTGCTGCGCGCGACGGCCTTGTTGCTGATGCCGACGTAGGAAATGGCCACCGGCAACAGGATCAGGTTGGTGAACACGATCACCGCCACGCCGATGGACGCGCCGATGGCCAGTTCACGAATCACGCCGATGTCGATGATCAGCAAGGTGATGAAGCCTACCGCATCGGCGAGGATGGCGATCATCCCCGGCAGGAACAACTGGCGGAAGGTGCGCCGCGCCGCGGTGAGGGCGTTGTCGGCGTCGCTGGACTGCAGGGCGATGCCATTGATCTTCTGCACCCCGTGGGAAATACCGATGGCGAAGATCAGGAACGGCACCAGCATCGAGTAAGGGTCCAGGCCGAAGCCCACCGCATGCATCAGGCCCAGCTGCCAGACCACCGCCACCAGGGTGGTGATGAGCACGGCGATGGTGCTGCGGATGCACCAGGTGAACCAGTACAACAGTACCCAGGTGATTGCCAGGGCGACGCCGAAGAACATCGCCACCATCACCAGGCCGTCGATCAGGTCGCCGACCTTCTTGGCGAAACCGATGATATGCACCTTGACGTTGGGGTTCTGCGCCTGGAACTTGTCGCGGATCTTCTCTTCCAGCTGGTGCGAGAACTGCTGGTAGTCCAGCTTCACCTGTTTGCCCGGGTCCTGCGGGTCGGGGTAGCTCTCCAGCAGCGGCACGTCGACGATGCTGGACTTGAAGTTGTTACCCACCAGGCGCCCCACCTGGCCCGACTTGAGCACGTTGTCGCGCAAGGTGTCGAGGCTGTCCTGGGAGCCGTTGTAGGTGTTGGGTATGACCTCGCCCCCGGAAAAGCCTTCTTCGGTCACCTCGCTCCAGCGCACGCTGGGGCTCCACAGCGACTTCAGCCCGGCACGGTCGACACCGGGGATGTAGAACACCTCGTCATGGACCTGGCGCAAGGTCTCCATGTAGTCCTTGTCGAAGATGTCGCCATTGACCGCCTCGACCGAGATGCGCACGGTGTTGCCCAGGTTGGCCAGGTCGTTGCGGTGCGCCATCATCTGTTCGATGAACGGGTGCTGCAACGGGATCATCTTCTCGAAGCTGGTGGACGGGCGAATCTGCGTGGCCTGCCAGAACAGGAAGATGCTGACCAGCAGGCACAGGGCGATGACCACCGGGCGGTTATTGAAGATCAGGCGTTCCAGCAGCGTGGCCTTGTCCGGGTGATGCGCATGCATGGTGATGCTCTCCCTGCTGGTCATGGCTGCACCCCCTGGTCGGCACCCTGGGCAGTGGCCAGGTGCACCCCGCCCTGCCCGACCAGCAGCAGGCCGCCATTGGCCAGGCCACTGACGCCGGCCAGGGCAATGCGGTCGGCGCGGTTGTAGACGCTGAAGGTCTGGCCATCGTCGGTACTGCGCAGCACGCTGCCGCCGTTGCCGACCAGGACCAGGCTGCCATCCTCGACAAGCGTAGCGCCTGCCAGGCCGAATTCGAGGCTGCCACGTGCGGCCTTGAGTTCGATCGGTTGCCAGCTGTCACCGAAATCGGTGGAGCGGAACAGGTTGCCGCGCAGGCCGTAGGCCAGCAGGGTGCGTGGCTGGGCCGTGCCGATCACACCGAACAGCGAGCCCTCGTAGGGGCCCTGGACCTTGCTCCAGGTCTGGCCGTTGTCGGCCGAGCGGAACATGCTGCCCTGCTCGCCGACAATGAACAGCCCGGCATCACGGACCTGGGCGATGCCGTTCAGGTGCAACTGGTCGGGGTTGTCCAGGCGCTCGGCGACATCCTGCCAGTGCTGGCCGCCGTCGGTGGTTTCCAGCAAGGCGCCATAGGCACCTACGGCGAAGCCGTGCCCGGCGTCGAGGAAGGCGACATCGAGCAAGGGTGCTTCGCGCGCGAGGTCTTCGAACTGCTTGCTCCAGGTGGCACCGCCGTCGTTGCTGGCGAGCACCTGCGCATCATGGCCGACGGCCCAGCCGCGCTTGTCGTCGAGGAAGAACACCGCGGTCAGCAGTTGCCGGGTGGGCACGCGGGCCTGGGTCCAGGTGCGGCCCTGGTCATCGGAGAACAGGATGTGGCCACGATCGCCCACCACCACCAGGCGCTTGCCGGCCTGGGCGGCATCGATCAACAGGCTCTGGCTGGCCTTGGCCGATTCGGTGGAATATTCCTCGGCCGGTGCGGCCTGGGCAACCTCGGCCCAAACCCCGAGTGCCAGTACCAGCATCGCGCTGGTTGCCAATGGCCAGGCACCACGCCTGATCTGCTGCCCCATGACTGCCCCCTGTTGTGTTCTTGTTGGTGGGTCAATGCACTGCAGGTACTGCGAAAAGCCTGAGCTAGAGCCCTGCAATAGCTTGAGGGAATCGTAGCGGGGATATTTGCGGGAACACAACGGGCGGGGTGTTATGTTTTGTTATCGGCTCCAAAAGCTTCGCGGGTAAACCCGCTCCCACAGGTCGTGCACAGCTCATGAAAGCGGTGCAGTACCTGTGGGAGCGGGTTTACCCGCGAAGAGGTCGGCTCAGGCTACGGAAAACTCAAGCCAGGCTCTTGCTGACAACCTCATACACATCACTGGACAGCTCACCAGAAGCCAGAATCCGCTCCAGCTCGCCCCTCATCAGGGCCTGACGCGCATCGTCATACTTGCGCCAGCGGGTCAGCGGTGCCAGTTGCCGCGAGGCGATCTGCGGGTTCAGGGCATTGAGCTCGATCACCAGGTCGGCCAGGAAGCGATACCCCGAACCATCCGCCGCATGGAAGTTGACCAGGTTCTGCCCGGCAAAGGCGCCGACCAGCGCACGGACCTTGTTCGGGTTCTTCAGGGTGAACGCCGGGTGCTGCATCAGCGCCTTGACCCGCGCCAGCCCGCCCGGCAGCGTACTGGCCGCCTGCACGCTGAACCATTGGTCCATGACCAGCGGGTTGTCCTTGAAGTGTTCGGCAAAGGCTTCCAGCGCCTTGGCCCGCTCGGCCTCGAACGGCGAGTTGACCAGCACGGCCAGGGCGGTCAGGCGCTCGGTCATGTTGTCGCAGTGCTCGAACTGCTCCAGGGTCGCCTGCAGCACCTGCGGCTTGCCGCTTTGCATCAGGTACGACAGCGCGATGTTCTGCAGGCTGCGGCGGGCGAAGTGCTCGGCCGAGGCCACGTAGGCGGTGCTGCGCGACACTTCGCGGTTGGCCTTGTAGCGCGCCCACAGGGCGTCGAACAGCTGCTCGGCGATCTGCTGGCGGGCGAACTCGCGGGCGGCGTGGATGGCGTCCACGTCGGCCACCTGGCTGATCTCGGTGAGGTAGGCCTCACCCGGCAGCGAGAGCATTTCGGCAACCATGGCCGGGTCCAGCGACTCGTTACCGAGCACAGTGCCCAGGGCAGTGATCAGACGCTGGTCGAGCTTGAGCGTTTCGCCGCGCTGATGCTGACCGATCAGCTCCTGCAGCACCTGCACCGACAGCTGCTGCCCCGCCTCCCAGCGGTTGAAGCCGTCGCTGTCGTGCTGCATCAGGAACATCAGCTGGTCGCGGTCGTAGGGGAAGCTCAGCTTGACCGGTGCGCTGAAACCGCGCAGCAGCGACGGCAGCGGCTTGGCCTGGATGCCCTGGAAGGTGAAGGTCTGCTCGGCCTCGGTCACCGACAGCACACGGCTGGTGCCCTGCGCTGTCGCTTCGCCGGCCAGTTGCAGCGGCAGGTCGTTGCCTGCGGCATCCAGCAGGCCAAGTTCCACCGGGATCACGAACGGCAGTTTCTCGGCCTTGTCCGGGGTCGCCGGGCAGCTCTGGCGGAAGGTCAGGCTGTAGGTCTGCGCGGCGCCGTCATAAGCCTCGCTGACTTCCAGGCGCGGGGTGCCGGCCTGGTTGTACCAGCGCTTGAACTGAGTCAGATCGACGCCATTGGCATCTTCCATGGCCTTGATGAAGTCGTCGGTGGTCACCGCCTGGCCATCGTGGCGCTCGAAGTACAGGTCGCTGCCCTTGCGGAAGCCCTCGGCGCCCAGCAGGGTACGCACCATGCGCACCACTTCGGCGCCCTTCTCGTACACGGTCAGGGTGTAGAAGTTGGAGATTTCGATGAAGCTGTCCGGACGCACCGGGTGGGCCATGGGCCCTGCGTCTTCGGCGAACTGGTGGGTACGCAGGTAGGCGACGTCCTCGATGCGCTTGACCGTGCGCGAGTTCATGTCGGCGCTGAACTCGGCATCGCGGAACACCGTGAAGCCTTCCTTGAGCGACAGCTGGAACCAGTCACGGCAGGTGACGCGGTTGCCCGACCAGTTGTGGAAGTACTCATGGGCCACCACGCCTTCGACGCGCTGGTGGGCGGCATCGGTGGCGGTTTCGGCACGGGCCAGCACGCAGCTGGAGTTGAAGATGTTGAGGCCCTTGTTTTCCATGGCGCCCATGTTGAAGTCGTTGACCGCGACGATCATGAAGATGTCCAGGTCATACTCGCGGCCATAGACTTCCTCGTCCCAGCGCATCGACTTCTTCAGGCTGACCATGGCGTGGTCGCACTTGTCGATGTTCTCGGGCTCGACATAGATGCGCAGGGTCACGTCGCGGCCGGACTGGCGGGGGGAGCTGTCCTCGACGCACCACAGGTCACCGGCCCCCAGGGCGAACAGGTAGGCCGGCTTCATGAACGGGTCTTCCCAGGTCGCCCAGTGGCGGCCATCTTCGGCCGGCCCACTGCCGATCGGGTTGCCGTTCGACAGCAATACCGGGTAGCGGTGCTGCTCGGCGATCACCGTAGTGGTGAAGGTGCTCATCACGTCCGGGCGGTCGAGGTAGTAGGTGATCTTGCGGAAGCCCTCGGCCTCGCACTGGGTGCAGAACATCTTGCCCGACTTGTACAGGCCTTCCAGTGCGGTATTGCTTTCGGGGTGGATCTTCACGCTGGTGTCGAGGGTGAAGCGCTCAGCCTTGGGCTGCACGGTCAGGCTGTCGGCATCGAGCCGGTAGGCATCCGGCCCGAGTTCCTGGTCATCCAGCGCAACGCGCAGCAGTTCCAGCTGCTGGCCGTCGAGTTCCAGTGGCGGCAGGCCGGCACCGCGTGCCGGGTTGCGGCGCATGACCAGTTGCGCGTGGACCAGGGTGTGGTCCTCGAACAGCTCGAAGGTCAGGTGCGTCTCGTCGATCAGGTACTCGGGCGCCTGGTAATCCTTGAGGTAGATCACTTGCGGTTGTTCGGTACGCATGTGCAGGTCCTTTTACTGGAGTACGGCCAACTGGTAGGCCGTGTACTTGCGAATGTTGATCACACCGGTGTCGAAGATCAGGTACTGGCCCTTGATGCCCAGCAGCGTGCCTTCGGCCACCGGGTCCTTGTCGAGGTTGAAGCTGACGATCTTTGTCGGGTAGGCCTCGACCGGGTACCGGATCTGCACCACTTCGGCGTCGGTCAGTGGCTGGACCGCCTGCAGGCCGAAGCGCCCCTGCAGTTCACGCAGGCCATCGGCGCAGGCGGCGAACACCTGCTCGCGGATAGCGACCAGGTCAAGTTCCTCGGCGTCACCCTTGAGCAGGGTGCGCCAGTTGGTGCGGTCGGGTACCTGGCTGCGCAGCAGGTCCTCGACCAGGCCGGACTGCTGGCGGGTGGCCACGCGCAGGATCGGCAGGGCCTGGCTGGCGCCCTGGTCGAGCCAGCGGGTCGGCAGCTGGGTGGCGCGGGTGATGCCGACCTTGATCCCCGACGAGTTGGCCAGGTAGACCACATGGTCGGTCATGCAGAACTGTTCGCCCCACGACGGTTCGCGGCAGGTGCCGGCGTCGTAGTGGCACTTTTCCGGGGCCATGATGCACACGTCGCACTGGGCCAGCCGGGTCATGCACGGGTAGCAGTAGCCCTGGCTGAAGCTGGTCTTGGTGCGCTTGCCGCAATGGCTGCAGTGAATCGCGCCGAGGTATTCCAGGCGCAGGCGCTGGCCGATCAGCGGGTTGACCGGCACCTGGGTGTCCCCCAGGCGGAAGCTGTATTGCACCACTGGCGCCTGCAGGCTTACCGCCATCTTGCTCAACGAGCCACGTGCGAGTTCGATCAATGTACCGAGTCCGACTTGAACAGAATGTTGGCAATCGGTGCCGACTTGGATGCGCATTCCTGCGGGCCCATGTAACCGGTGCGCTGGTCTTCGGGCAGGTTTTTCATCTCCCAGGCGATTACCGCCTGCAGCGACAGCTCCTTCTGCTCGGCGGTGAGCTTGCGGCCGTCGGACCATTTGCCGATCTCCACCGCCAGTTTCAGGCTCTGGTAGATCTCGGGTGTGATGTTTTCGATCATTTGCGCGAAAGTGGACATAGTGTCTCCTGATTCAAGCCGACAGTTTACGCCTGGCCAGCGCCCCACCCAAGAGCCCGGTCAGGCATCCGATGAGCAGCCCGCCGACATGCGCGGCATTGGCGATCTGGCCCAGGCCCAGGGTGCCGACCACGCCGGTCAGGCATACCACCAGCCAGATCAGCATCATGGCCAGCACGCCCTTGGGCAGGGTGAAGTAGCGATTGGGCGCCAGCCACTGGTACAACCAGATGTGCCCGAGCAGGCCGTACAGCACCCCGGACAGGCCGCCGAACAGGCTCGGCCCGCTGGTATAGTGCTGGGCCAGGTTGGACACCAGGCTGAACAGCACGGTCAGGCCCAGCAGCGCCCAGGGGCCCTGGCGCAGCTCGATGCGTTTGCCCAGCTCCCAGTACCACAGGCTGTTCATGGCCAGGTGCAGCACGCCGAAGTGCAGCAGCATCGGCGAGACCAGGCGCCACCACTGGCCTTGTTCCAGGCCTTGCGCCAGCGGGCTGAAGTACAGGTAGTCGCCCTGCACGCGGAAGTCGAGGAAGGTGAACCAGCTGATGGTGGTGAAGTTGTCGCCCAGGCCGGTGAGGCCGGCGACGATGAAGCACAGCAGCAGGGTGAGGGTGGTGACCTTGCAGGCGCGGGCCTGTTCTGCCAGGGAGGGCTGGCCAGGGCCAGACGCGGGCACGCCCGCCTCCACCGGTTCGTCGCTCGCCTGGATGTCGGCGTTGCCGTCGGGGTAGCGCTGGTAGAGTTCGCGCACATCTGCGGCCAGGGTTTCGGGCGCCCACAGCACCTGGACCTCGCCCTCCTCGCTGACCCGGTGCGGCACCTGCAGGCGCTGCAGCAGCTGGACGAAGCCGCTGAGGTCGACCGACAGCGGCAAGCGCATCACTTCGATAATGTTCATTGGCTGGCCTGTGGGCGGTCGACGTCGACCCAGACGAACTTGTGCGGGTCTATGCGGGTTTCATCATCCAGCCGGTAGGCGGCCAGCTTGCCGTAGAGCACCGCGCTGTAGTCCAGGCAGGCCAGGTTGGCACGGATCGGCGCCGGGTGGCCACTGCGCCAGTAATGGCCGACGAACAGCATCGGCTCGTCTTCGGCGTAGCGCAGCAAGGCGTTCTTCTGGCTGTGGCTGAGTGGGGTGTTGGCCACTTCTGCCGGCAGGGCGTCGGGCTGGAACACGATGTCGCCGTAGGTTTGCGGGTCTTCTTCCCAGAACTTGGTGCGGAAGAACGCCCGGGTCAGGCCGTCGCCGCCGGTCAGGGTCAGCCCGTCCGGCAAGCGCATGTCGGTACCGCGCAACAGCCGGTTGCACACGTTGGCAGCAAAGCTGCCGTTCACCGCCGAAGCCTGGATGAAGTGCTGGTCGATACAGCCGTCGGGGTATTGCTGACGCAGCGGCTCGATCAGGCGTGGGTCCCAGCAGGCGTGCACCAGGCGGAAACGCCCGGCGTCGACGAACAGCGGCAGCTCGTAGAACCAGTTGACGAAGTCGTGCCAGTCCGCCGGATGCTGGGCGAACTGGGTCAGGGTCTCGTCGATCAGCCGGGCATGCCGTGGCGTGTGCTCGCGCACATAGGCCTTGCCGCTGCCAGGCAAGGCCGGGGTCACCCAGCCCAGGGCGTTGTATTCATGGTTGCCCATGATGCAGAACGCCTGGCCGGCCTCGACCATGTCATGGACGATATGCAGCGCCTCGCGGATGCGTGGCCCGCGGTCGACGATGTCGCCCAGGAACAGCGCCTGGCGCCACGGATGCCGCCAGACACCGGCCTGGCGTTTGTAACCGAGGGCGTCGAGCAGGCGTTCGAGGGTCAGCGCACAGCCATGCACATCGCCGATGATGTCGAAACTTCGCGCCGGATCGAGCATCAGTCGTCCCTGCCTCCCAGGCGGCTGCCCCAGCCCAGCTTGGTACGGCAGACCTCGTAGTAGTTGTGGTCCAGCGGGTGGATCAGGCGCAGTTTCTGCGGTTTCTTGCTCACCGTGATGGTGTCGCCGGGGGCGCAGGTGAAGTGGTTCTGGCCGTCACAGGATACCTGCGGGTAGATCTGCAGGTCCTTGGACACCACGATTTTCAGTTCGCTGTTGCCATCGACCACGATCGGCCGGCCCGACAGGGTGTGCGGGTACATCGGCACGATGACGATGGCGTCGAGCTTGGGGTGCATGATCGGGCCACCAGCCGACAGCGCGTAGGCGGTGGAGCCGGTAGGCGTGGCGACGATCAGGCCGTCGGCCTTCTGGCTGCAAACGAACTGGCCGTCGATGTAGATCTCGAACTCGATCATCCGCGTGGACTTGCCCGGGTGCAGCACCACGTCGTTCAGCGCGTCGCCCTGGCCAATGGCTTCGTTGTGCCGGCGCACCTCGGCCTGCAGCAGGAAGCGGTTTTCCACCAGGTAGTGGCCGTCGAGCACTTCGGCGACCTTCTCTTCCAGTTCGTCCGGGCGGATATCGGTGAGGAAGCCCAGGTTGCCACGGTTGATGCCGAGTACCGGAATGTTGTGCCGGGCCAGGGCGCGGGCGGCGCCCAGCAGGCTGCCATCGCCGCCGACCACGATGACCAAGTCACAGACCTCGCCGAGCAGCTTGCGGGTGGAGGTTTGCAGGCCATGGCCGGGCAACACTTCGGCAATGGTGTCCTCGAGGATCACGTGCAGGTGGCGCTCGAGGAGGAATTTTTTCAGTCGGCGAATGGTGTCGAGCACCTGCGAGCTACCAAGGCGGCCGATGATACCGATATTGCGAAATTGCTCCATGGGGCTCCTGCGAGGCTCTGCGGCGGGTGACAATGCCCCGATTATGGGCGAAACCACCGGGCAGCGGCAAACCGGCTATGCTCGCAGCATGACGCCATTCGCCCTGCTCTACGACCTGCCCCGACAGTTACGCCGCCCCGCCGTGCGCGACCTGGCCTGGGTGCTGGTGTCGCCGCCGCTGCTCGATGCCCCGCCCTGCCCCCAGCGCCACCCGCTGGCCGGTAGCCTGTGGGCGGACCAGCCGCAATGCCTGGAGCGCTGGTTGCGGGCGCTGGACGACGATGACCGGGCGTTGCGCGACTGGCTGGCACAACTGGGCAGCCGGCGTCTGGGCCACTACTACGAACGCCTGTGGCAGTTTGCCCTGGGCCAGGCGCCAGGCATCGAAGTGCTGGCGGCGAACCTGGCGATTCGCGACGGCGGGCGCACCCTGGGCGAGCTGGATGTGCTGCTGCGCGACCGCGACGGCGTGCACCACCTGGAACTGGCCATCAAGCTGTACCTGGGGCCGGAGCACGCCGGGCAGGACCCTGCCACCTGGCTAGGGCCGGGTTGCCACGACCGGCTGGGGACCAAGCTGGCGCACCTGGCGAGGCACCAGTTGCCCATGTCGAACCGTGCACACAGTCGCGAAGTGCTGGCACAGCTGGGGGTTGGCCAGGTACAGGCGCATGTGTGGCTGGGGGGTTATCTGTTCTACCCGTGGCCAGGCCAGGCCGAGCCACCGCAGGGCGCCAACCCGCAGCACCTGCGCGGGCGCTGGCTGCGGCGGCGGGACTGGGTAATGGCTGAAGGTGAGCGTTGGCAGCCGCTGCCGCGGCAGGCCTGGCTGGCACCGGCGCGGGTCGAGGCGAACGAGTGCTGGGCAGCGGAGCAGTTTGCGGCGTGGCTGCATGTGCTGGAACGGCAGGCACCGGCGCAGTTGCTGGTGCGGTTGGAACCGGATGCCGATGGCGCCTGGCAGGAAGTGAAGCGGGTGTTTCTGGTGGCTGACAGTTGGCCACATTTGCCTTAGCGCTTGTCTTATGATTTGCGGAGGTTTCAAGATCGAGCGCCGCCCCCGCGGCGCATCGTGGATGAAATCCGCTCCTACATTTGTTGCAACGTGACCATGCCTGTCAGGCCATGGTTGTCAGCCGGTTTGTACGACTCAAGTCATGCACCAAGGCAGGCGACCATGGCATAACAGGTTCGGCACGTTGCAACAAATGTAGGAGCGGATTTCATCCGCGATGCGCCGCGCGGGCGGCGCTCGATCTCACAAGCACAAAAATATAAAGACATACAACCGACCTGATGACGAGGACCGATCATGGTTTCAACCACCCCCGCGCCCCATTACGCGCGCCTGTCCATCGCCCTGCACTGGCTGATGCTGGTGCTGCTGGCCGCTGTCTATGCCCTCATTGAATTCCGCGGCCTGTTCCCCAAGGACAGCGCCGAACGCAACCTGATGAAAGACCTGCACTTCATGCTCGGGCTCAGCGTGTTCGTGCTGGTCTGGCTGCGTCTGGCGATCCGCCTGAGCCGCCCGACGCCGCCGATCGCGCCGAAGCCGCCAGCCTGGCAGACCGGACTGGCACACCTGGTGCACCTGGCGCTGTACCTGCTGATGATCGGCCTGCCGCTGGCCGGCTGGCTGATCCTCAGCGCTGCCGACAAACCGGTGCCGTTCTTCGGCCTGGAGCTGCCGCACCTGATCGGCCCCGACCCGGACCAGGCCAAGTTCATCAAGGGCTGGCATGAACGCGTCGGCAGCTGGGGCTACTGGTTGATCGGCATCCATGCCGTGGCCGGCCTGTACCATCACTACATCAAGCGCGACAACACGCTGTTGCGCATGCTGCCCTACAAGTAACCGCGCCGGCCTTGCAGGCCGCCGGTGTGCACCACGATCAGGCGAGTGCCGGGCGCGAACAGCCCGGCCTCGACCTGTTGCCGCAGGGCCAGCAGGGCCTTGCCGGTATATAAGGCTTCGAGTGGCACGCCAGTGTGCCGTTCGCAGTCGACGATGAACGCCAGCAACTCATCGTCGAACTTGCCGAAGCCGCCACGGCAGGCGTCGTGCAGCTGATAGCCCTGCGTCCCCGCCAGCTCGGTCAGCGTCTGCTCCACGCCATGATCCCGGGGCACAGCCAGTGCGCCATGCACCACATGCCTACCCTCCTCGGCCAGCACCAGGCCGGCCATGGTCGTCCCGGTTCCAGCGGCCAGCCACCAGGCGTCATAGTCGGCCCAGCCGAGTGCGGCGAGTTGGGCGCGGGCCTGATCGAAGATCAGCGCACAGCCTTGCGCTCCCGCCTGCCCGCCACCGCCTTCGGCAATACACTGCCAACCCGGATAGCGCGCCTGCCAGGGTTGCCAGAAACCGGGTTGGTTGCGCGCGCGGTAGCCGCCGTAGCCCAGCCAGTGCAGCTCCATGCCCAGCGCCTGCAGGTCACGTACGGTCGGCGTGTCCTGGGCATGCCCGCGTAGCAGGCCGGCAGTGGCGAAGCCGAAGCGTTTGCCGGCGGCGGCCAGGGCGTGCAGGTGGTTGGAATGGTTGCCACCCAGGCTGATCAGCCCGGGGGCGTTGCTGGCCATGGCCTGCTCCAGGTGATGGCGCAGCTTGAACCATTTGTTGCCGCTGATCAGCGGGTCGATCAGGTCCAGGCGCAGGATGGCGGCCTTGACTTGAGCTTGTTGCAGCCAGGGTAGGTGCAAGGGTTGCAGCGGGGCTTGAGGGAGGTCGAAGAGCATGGTGCGAGTTTACCAGTGAAATCCTGGGGCTGCTTTGCAGCCCCGGCGATCTCAGAGCTCAGCCGCCAGTCTCGAACCTTGATTGATCGCCCGCTTGGCATCCAGCTCGGCCGCCACATCCGCGCCGCCAATCAGATGCACCGACTGCCCCGCCGCCACCAGCCCGTCCTGCAGCTCGCGCAGTGGCTCCTGCCCGGCACAGATCACCACGTTGTCCACCGCCAGCACCTGCGGCTCGCCGTCGGCCACGCGAATGTGCAGGCCGGCATCGTCGATGCCCAGGTACTCGACACTGTTGAGCATCTGTACTTGCTTGTTCTTCAGCCCGGTGCGGTGAATCCAGCCGGTGGTCTTGCCCAGGCCGTCCCCCACCTTGGATTTCTTGCGCTGCAACAGGTAAACCTGCCGCGCCGGCGCATGGGACTCGGCCTTGACCCCGGCGATTCCACCGCGTGCTTCCAGGCAGGTATCGATGCCCCACTCCTTCCAGAACGCTTCACGGTCCTGGCTGCTGGCCACACCTTGATGCACCAGGTATTCGGAAACGTCGAAGCCGATACCTCCCGCGCCAATCACCGCGACAGCCTTGCCGACCGGCTTGCGCTCAAGCAGCACATCCAGGTAGCTGAGCACCTTGGCATGCTCGACACCGGGGATGGCCGGCGTGCGCGGAGCAATGCCGGTGGCCAGGACGATTTCGTCGTAGTCTCCGTCGACCAGGCCCTGCACATCGACGCGTGTGTCAAGGCGCAGGTCCACGCCTGTGCTTTTTACCTTGTTGCGGAAATAACGCAGGGTTTCATGAAACTCTTCCTTGCCCGGCACCCGCTTGGCCACATTGAACTGCCCGCCGATCTCGCTGGCGGCATCGAACAGGGTCACCGCGTGGCCGCGCTCGGCTGCCACCGTCGCGGCGGCCAGGCCGGCCGGGCCTGCGCCAACCACGGCAATGCGCTTTGCCGTGCGCACGGGCAGGTAGTTGAGTTCGGTCTCGTGGCAGGCACGCGGATTGACCAGGCAGCTGGTCAGTTTGCCGTCGAAGATATGGTCCAGGCAGGCCTGGTTGCAGCCGATGCAGGTGTTGATTTCATCGCTACGGCCGGCAGCGGCCTTGTTGACGAAATCCGGGTCGGCCAGGAATGGCCGGGCCATCGAGACCATGTCGGCATCGCCCTCGGCCAGCACCGCCTCGGCCATTTCCGGGGTGTTGATGCGGTTGGTGGTGATCAGCGGAATGCCTACCACGCCACGCAGCTTGGCGGTGACCTTGCTGAACGCTGCGCGCGGCACCTTGGTGGCGATGGTCGGGATACGCGCTTCGTGCCAGCCGATGCCGGTGTTGATCAGCGTCGCGCCGGCCTGCTCGATGGCCTTGGCCAACAGCTCGATCTCGTCCCAGGTGCTGCCGCCCTCGACTAGGTCGAGCATCGACAGGCGGAAGATGATGATGAAGTTCGGCCCCACCGCAGCACGCACCCGGCTGACGATTTCCACCGCCAGGCGCATGCGGTTTTCATAGCTGCCGCCCCAGCGGTCGGTGCGCTGGTTGGTGTGGGCGGCGAGGAACTGGTTGATGAAATAGCCTTCCGAACCCATGATCTCGACGCCATCGTAGCCGGCCCGCTGGGCGAGTGCGGCGCAATTGACGAAGTCGGCGATCTGCTTCTCGATCCCTGCTTCGTCCAGCTCCCTGGGCTTGAACGGGTTGATCGGCGCCTGGATCGCGCTGGGTGCCACTTGCCGTGGGCTGTAGGCATAGCGCCCGGCGTGCAGGATCTGCAGGCAGATCTTGCCGCCGGCGGCGTGTACCGCCTCGGTGACGATGCGGTGCTTGTCGGCCTCCTCCGCGGTGCTGAGCTTGGCCGCGCCGGCGTACACCCCGCCTTCATCATTGGGCGCGATACCACCGGTGACCATCAGGCCTACGCCGCCCCGGGCGCGCTCGGCAAAATACGCGGCCATGCGCTCGAAGCCGCCAGGGCGCTCTTCCAGGCCGGTGTGCATCGAGCCCATCAGGGTGCGGTTGCGCAAGGTGGTGAAGCCCAGGTCCAGCGGGGCAAGCAGGTGCGGGTAGCGGTCGGCGGCCATGGAAAGTTCCCTTGGTGGCGTGATCACGGGATGCGGGCGCCTCACCGGTCGGCGGGGCCCGTCGCTTGTGTGCCTGCGACATTAAACAGCCGTTTGAAATGGCTCAATGATCGAAACTGACAAGTTGATGATCGTGGCGTACAGCGATTGACCTGGGGGAACCGCACTTGCCGGCGATGCATCACACCAGCACATTGCCGCCATCCACCACCAGCGATTGGCCATTGGCGAAGCCACTGCGCATGAGGAACAGGTAGGCAGCGGCGACGTCCTCCACTTCGCCTATTCGCCCGACTGGCAGGCGAGCGGCAACGCTTTGGTAAAGCGACAGCCGTTCGCTCTCGCCCATGTCGCGCCACAACTCGGTACGCACCAGACCGGGCGCCACGGCGTTGATGCGTAACGGTGCCAGCTCTAAAGCCAGGGCCCTCACGAGCGAGTCGATGGCGCCGCAAACGCTGGCGGCCAGGCTCCAACCTGAACTGGGTCGGATGCCGGCGATACCGCCCGAAAGCACGATTGACCCATTAGGACGAATCCACCTCACGGCATGACGTATCGCCACGAGTGCCGACCAGAAACGCAGTTCGAAGGCGTGCCGGGCATTCACTGAATCCAGTTCGGCCAGCGGGCTCAACAGCAAGCGGTCGCCGGCACTGTATACCAGATGGTCGATTGCCCCGACTTCCGTGAAGAAAGTCGCAATGGCTTGATGATCGGCGAGATCAAGCAAGCGGCCACAGGCACCTTTGCCAAGTCGGGCCAGGGCACTTTCAAGGCGCAATGGGTTGCTTGAAGCGATGGTCACGCTGGCACCCTCGGTCAGAGCCTGCCGGGCCACTTCTAGGCCGATGCCGGATGAGCCGCCAAGGATGACGATGTGCTTGTCACGCAATGCGGGAAGCTGGGTAGACATGTTTGTATCTCCACGGTTAGTTGCTGCGTATCTGGCCGAGAGCCAAGGCAATGAGCGCCAGAAGGGCGGCTATACCGGCAAGCCAGTGCCAACCGAGTTGCAACAAGGGCATCGCCAGTGCCGAGCCGAGGGCACCGCCAAGGAAAAAACCGGCGATATACAGGCCGTTCAGTCGGCTACGGGCCCTGACATCAAGCGCCAGCACCTGGCGTTGTGCGGCCACGTGACTAATCTGCACGCCGGCATCGATCAGCAGGGCCGCCAGTAACCAACAGGTCAACGTGGGCAGGGCAATGCTCAGCAGAAAGCCGCTCGCTACCAGCACTGCACTCCAGCCTCGCAATGCGCTGGAATGGCCGCTGTCGGCGAGGCGGCCAGCCAGCGGTGCGACCAAGGCTCCGGCGGCACCGGCCAGGGCGAACAGTGCTATATCCTGTGCATGCAGGCCGAAGCGTTCGGCCAGCAGCACAGGTGCACCAACCCAGAACAGACTGAATGCGGCGAACAAGCAGGCCTGTGCCGCGCTGCGTCGGCGTAGTTCGGGGTGCCTGCACAGCAGTTGTGCCAGGGACGCGAGCAGGGCTGGATAGCTAAGCGTCGAGTTGGCTCGATGATGTGTCAGGCGCCAGGCCAGTAATGCACCGAGCAGACTGACCAGCAGCGCGTCTGCCGTAAACAGGGCGCGCCAGCCAAATGCATCGGTGATCAGGCTGGCCAGGGGGCGGGCCAGCAGAATGCCCAGCAGCAAGCCGGCGGTGACGCTACCGACGGTGCGCCCCCGGGTGCTGTCGCTACTCATGTGCGCTGCTAGGGGTACCAGCAATTGCACGGCGCAGGAGCCCAGGCCGACAACGAGTGCCGCCAGCAGCAGAACGCCGACATTGCTGGCGCTGGCCATCACCAGCAGTGCCAACATTTGCACGAACGCCAGGGTCAGGACTAAACGACGGTTCTCCAGCAGATCGCCCAGCGGCACCACCAGCAACAGGCCCAGGCAGAAACCCAGCTGGCTGGCGCTTACGGCTAGCCCCGCCTGCCAGGAGACGATACCCAGATCATTGGCGATCACCGAAAGTATTGGTTGGGCCAGATAGCTGCCCGCGGCAAATGTGCCACAGGCCACTGCCAGCAGCGCCGTCGATGAACGGCCGCTACGGGTCAGCGCAATGCTGCCAGTGCTCATGCGACCTCCCTCAGCCCTGCCGTTGGATCAGGTCGGCGAGTACCGTTTCCAATTCGGTGGTGCCACATATCGCCGTGCCTGCGAAATTGATCCAGCCTTGATTGAATCCGTCGAGCATCTGCATGCGCGGCAATGGGTTGTGCATGCCCTGGCTGTGGAAAAGCTGCTCCCAGGTGTCACGCGGTACGCTGCGTGCCTGCACGTCACGACCCAGCAGTCGCCCGAGCGTGGCGGCCAGACGTTGTGGCGAGATGCGCCGCGGCCCTTCCAGCTCGACGATGCGTACGCCCTGCCAGGACTCTTGCAAAAGCATCGAGGCAGTGCAGCCGACATCGGCAGTGGCGACCATTGGCACGGCTTTGTCCAGTGGCTGCAGGAAGCTGTGCAGCACGCCCTCGTCGCGCGCCGGAGCGATGTCCCACAGGCTGTTTTCCATGAACCATGCGGCACGCAGGAAAGCGACCGGCATCGGCAACTGGCCGAGTTGTTGTTCCATGTCACTGAGTTGGCTGAGCAGGTTGGACTGGCTGGCCTGGGCGCCGATGGTCGACAGGCATACGACTTTGGCCGGCTGAGCTGTCTCCAGCGCCGAGCGAAGGGTCGAGACGATATAGCGTGATTCGAGGAAGTCTGGGCTCGGGTCGAAGTTCGGTGGCAGCAGCACGAACACCGCCTCGGCACCTTTGAAAGCGCGGGTCAACGCGGCAGCGTCACGCATATCCGCCAGGGCCAGCTCACAGCCTTGGCGCAGCCATTCGCCGCCCTTGGAGGCATCGCGCACTACCGCGCGTATGTTCTTGCCGGCAGCGAGCAGGTTGCGGGCCACGGTGCCGCCTACCTGGCCGGTGACTCCAGTGATCACATACATGGGGATAACTCCTATTGCGACCGGCGGTTGCCGGGTTCGCAAACAGTCTCTCCTCAGTCGATTGATCAATCGATAACATGGAAGGCATTTTGTTGATGACACAAAGGCATTAAATATGAGCTTCGATGAGCGCACCCTGAATGGCATGAGTGTGTTCGCCGCCATCGTCGACACTGGCAGCTTCGCGGGTGCAGGTGAGGTGCTGGACATGTCCCAACCTGGCGTCAGCCGGGCGTTGGCGCGCCTGGAGAAACGCCTCGGCGTTCGCCTGTTTGATCGCACTACGCGCTCGGTAACCCTGACCGACGACGGTCGGCGCCTGCATGAGCAGGTATTGCCTCTGCTGGCTGCATTGGAGGAGGCGGCCAGCTCGGTCACTGCTGGTGCTCGGGTGGTGCGTGGGCGCTTGAGGGTCAATGTCGATCCTTTCTTCGCCCGCCTGATCCTTGGCCCGCGATTGGGGGCGTTTCTCGATGCCCATTCGCAGTTGGAACTGGAACTGATCACTCGCGACCGACTGGGTGACATGGTCGCCGATGGCTTCGACCTGGCGCTGCGTTTCGGTGAGCCGCGTACTTCCAGCCTGGTCGCGCGCAAGTTGCTGGACACGCGCATCCTTACAGTCGCGGCGCCTTCCTATCTGAAACGTCATGGTCGCCCCCTGCAGCCGCAGGATTTGAACGGACATCGCTGCATACAGTTTCGCGATCCTGAAACCGGGCGGCCGTTCGACTGGGAGTTCCATCGTGGCAGTGAGCGCCAGGTGGTGGATACCCGTGGACAGTTACTGGTCAACGATGTCGGCAGCCTGCACAGCACCTGCCTGGCGGGATACGGCATTGCCCAGATCATGGCGCTGGGCAGTGACTTGCTGCTGACGGATGGGAGGCTGGTGGAATTGTTCGCGGACTGGCCGGACGAGCGTTTCCCGCTATACGCCCTATATCCGTCGAGGCATAACCCGCCGGCCAAGGTGCGGGCTTTTCTCGATTTCGTCTTGCAACTGGTCGCGGTCTGAAACGACTGCCGAATCTTTGGCAGGCGATCAGCGCGCCGACGGCAGCGCTACGCCGATAAGCACGAAGTGAATCGCCCCGGCCTTCCTAGTCACTTTCAAGCCTCAAATAGATGTCCATTGAGCCGCAGCATGACTGTCCGCTCTTGGCCGTGAGCTGCCCTCGCGAAGGGCAGCTATGGGTCGATAGCGGCCCCTGGCGACCAATCGCTTTCGAGCTGAAGCAGACGCAAAGCCCGATCACAATCCCCTGCCCTAATCATGCAACAAGAATTGCAACACTGATGAATAGGCCACACCCTGTGCCTGATGGCCAGTTCATTCTCACTGAGCACTGAAGAAGCCAAGCATCGGCGCCAGAACACTCGGTGTCTGCGCACCGAAGACCACCGTACCGTTGATGCAAAAAGACGGAATCATGCGTCCCGCCCATGCCGCAGCCGTGGCTTCGCTGGCCTGCAACTCCTTACCGAACGTGTCGCTGTGCATGAATTGAACGATTTCGCCCACAGGTACTTTTCTCGCTCCAGCAGTTGTTCCAGAACCGCCGGATCGCCAATGTCCTGGCCATGGCAATACAAGGCCTCGAAGGCATTTTCCACAAAATGATGAGCCGGTTTCCCGCTACGTTGCAGCCACAGTACAGCGGCAAGCGCGGGGCGCGTGTCGGGCAGGCGGACGATCCGGCTGAACGCCGGTTCGATGCCGAGCTGGCGCATCTCCACAGCCACCAGGGATTGCTGGATCAGCGCCTGGGTGCCGAAGCGGCGTTCGAGAAAGTCGTGGTAGGCCATGCCAGCGGCCGCACGGCTCAATGGCGAGCGGCACGGCTGAAAGGTGACGCTCAGTGGTTGCCCTGCCCGGCTCATCGCGAGCGCAAGGCGGCGCAGCGCTACCCAGCTCCAAGGGTCGAGAAAGTCGAATGCCAGGAGCGGGGAAATGTGCATGGTCCAGGCCCTGAATAAGGTAGTTCCGCCCAGAGTACGGCGTCCGCTGCACAGGCAGAAGCCACACCGCGCGCAATAGAGCGTTGCGCAATGTCGCTAGGCAACACTGACCAGCTCTTTCATGAAATGCGCAAAGGCCCTGATACGTGTCGAGGCACGATTGATCGGCAGGTAGACGATATTGATCGAGGCATTGACTGACATCGGGTTCACTTCGTATTCAGGCAGCAAGCGGGTGAGCCGGCCCTGCTGCACATCCTCGGCAACCAGCCAGTCGGCCAGCAGCGCAATGCCCTGCCCGGCGACCGCTGCCTGCCTGAGAATGTCGGCATTGTTGCTCTGCATCCGGCCCTGCACCGCGACGGGTACCGTCTCGTCAGCCACCTCGAACAGCCAGTCGCGCATCGGCCCGCCGTAATCGAAGCGCATGCAGGAATGCCGGGTGAGCTCGCTCGGTTGCGTCGGCGCACCGTGCCGCTCCAGGTAGGCCGGGCTGGCCACCAGCCAGCGCTGGAAATGCCCGATGGTGGTGCAGATCACGTCTTCGCTGGAGACGGTCGACCCCAGGCGCACGGTCAGGTCGATACGGTCCTTGTAAAGGTCCACCCGCTCGTCGCTGAGGTTGAGGCTGACCTCCAGCTCCGGATGGCTCGCCAGAAACCGCCCCAGGTGGGGGGAGATCAAGCGTCGGCCGAACTCCACCGGCACGCTGACCCGCAGCTTGCCTTTCGCTTCGCTGCCTCTGTCGGTAACCATGCCATCGGCTGCGGCGAGCGCATCGAGAATGCCCACCGCGTTGTCGAAATAGGCTTGGCCCAGGTCGGTCAGGCGGTTCTGGCGCGTGCTGCGGGTCATGAGCGTGGTGCCCAGTTCCGCCTCCAGTGCTGCCACCTGACGCGCCACGGACGATGTTGCCACGCCAAGCTTGCGGGCTGCGGCGGAGTAGCCACCGCAACGTACCGTCTCTACGAACATGCTCAAGGCGAGAAACTTGTCCATTGACCGACCCTGTCGAAGATATCCATGAGGGAAGCTGGTGGCGTCACCAGTCGAGGTTGCATCAGCCTGCAGCATAGCCAGCTGCGCGGCCTCAAGATTGAACAGGCGTGCTATCCAACACGCGCTGCCAGCCTTGCGTAATGAGCAAAGCTGCCTTGCGCGAGCGACCCATACCCGCACCAGCCGTGCTCCTTTAGGCTCGCCCTGAACTGATCGGCATCCGGCAATACCGGGAGTTGCTGGTTGCTAAAGGCGCAGAACGAGGTGGGTATCGATGTCGCACAGGAAGCGTTGGGCATTGGCAGCTATTGCGCTGGGCGTGGGCGGGGTAGCCGCAGCGCTCGGGTTGATGTGGCGGCCGGCAATCGACCCGATCGAGCGGCCCATGGCATTCGAACCCGCACAGATCGCGCGCGGTGCCCAGGTCGTCACCGCCGGCGACTGCGCGGTCTGCCATACGCGCCCTGGCGGCAAGTACCTGGCGGGCGGCCTGCCGCTGGTGACGCCGTTTGGCACGCTGTACAGCACCAACATCACCCCTGACGCGCAGACCGGTATCGGCAAGTGGCCACTCGAAGCGTTCCAGCGCGCCATGCGCGACGGGGTTTCTCGCGATGGGCATTTCCTCTACCCGGCCTTCCCGTACACGCATTACCGGCTGCTCGACGATCAGGACCTGGCAGATGCTTACGCCTACCTGATGAGCGGGCCTCCGGTGTACCAGCCGGCAACCCCCAACCGCATGAAGTTCCCGATGAACCTCCGCCCGCTGGTCGCGGGCTGGAACCTGCTGTTCCTGCATTCGGCGCCGTTCGTGCCGACCGCGCAGGCGTCGCCGCAGTGGAACCGTGGCCGCTACCTGGTCGAAGGCGCGGGCCACTGCGGCGGATGCCATACCCCTTTGAACCTGCTCGGTGCAGAGAAAACGGGCCAGGCGCTTGCCGGTGGCGTGGTTGATGGCTGGGCGGCCCCTTCCCTGCTCGGCCTGGCCAGCCGCGAAACGCCCTGGACCCAAGCCCAGCTGGTGGATTACCTGCAAGCCAAGGTCGTCGACGGCCATGGCACCGCCGCCGGCCCCATGCGCCCGGTCAGCCAGGAACTCGCGCGGCTGCCTCGGAGCGACGTCGAGGCCATGGCGGAATATCTGCTGAGTTTGCCAGCTTCCCACCCCCAACCAGCCACAGTCGAAACAAAAGCTGTGGCCTCCACCGAATCGTCCAGCCTGGGTGGTGATCTGTTCCAGGCCGCATGCGCAGGCTGCCACGGCGCAGCCGCACCGATGCGCAGTATCGACGGCAGGCCAGCGCTGACGGCGACGTCCTCGGTGCAGGCCCCTGCGCCACGCAACTTCATCAAGACGGTACTGGAAGGCATTGCCCCCACACCCGGTGAGCCCGGCCCGGCGATGCCGCCCTTCGCGGCCAGCCTGAACGACCAGCAGCTCGCCGCCCTGGCGGCTTTCGTCCGTGGCCAGGCCGCCCCGGATCGGCCGTGGACGGATTTGCATTCGACTATTCAGGCTCTACGCGAGGAGACCCCATGAGCAACGTGAACCTCACCGTCAACGGCAAGCTGCACAGCCTGGATATCGATCCGGACATGCCGCTGCTCTATGCCTTGCGCAACCACCTGGAACTCAACGGCGCCAAGTATGGCTGCGGGCTGGGCCAGTGTGGCGCGTGCACCGTCATCGTCGACGACCAGCCGGTATTCTCCTGCGTGACGCCGTGTGCCGGCATGCAAGGCCGCCACGTGCGCACCGTCGAGAGCCTGGGCACGCCTGAACGGCCGGGCCCGCTGCAACAAGCCTTCATCGACACCCAGGCCGCGCAGTGTGGCTACTGCATCGCCGGGATGATCATGCGCGCCCAGGCCTTGCTGGAGCAGAATCCGCAGCCCGACGCAGCCACCATCCGCGCGCACATGGCCAGCAACCTGTGTCGCTGCGGCACGCATCTGCGCATCATCGAAGCAATCACCCGCGTCGTCGAAAACGGTGGCCTGCATGTCGTCCACAACTGAATTCGGTCGCCGCGCGTTCCTGCAGGGCGGCAGCCTGCTGATGGCATTCGCGCTGCTGCCGGCCGCCCGCAAGGCGCTGGCCGATACCGAGGTGGATACCCTCGGTACTGTCGTGCTCGCCCCGGACCTGCCCGGCAGCCTGCGTACCAACCCGTACCTCGACGCGTGGATCAGGGTCGGCGCCGAAGGCATCACCGTGTATACCGGCAAGGTGGAACTGGGCACCGGGATAAAGACCGCGCTGCTGCAGATTGCCGCCGAGCGGCTGGACGTCTCGCCGGCAGCGGTGACGTTCCTCACGGCGGACACGGCGCTGACGCCAAACGAAGGCTACACGGCCGGCAGCCATACCATCTTCGACAGCGGTACGGCGCTGTTCAACGCCGCTGCGCAGGTGCGCCAGATGCTGATGGAATCGGCCGCCAGGCGCTGGGGCGTGGAAGTGTCGTCGCTGCGCACCGGCGATGCGATGATCACGGCCCCGTCCGGCGCCCGCATGAGCTATGCCGAGGCGGTGGCAGGCGTGGACCTGCATCAATATGCCAAGGCCAGCTCGCCGGACATTACACCTGAGCAGTTCAAGCTCATCGGCCACGCCATCCCACGCCTGGATATTCCGGCCAAGGTCAGC
This sequence comes from Pseudomonas sp. Marseille-Q3773, assembly GCF_916618955.1. Classification (NCBI taxonomy): domain Bacteria; kingdom Pseudomonadati; phylum Pseudomonadota; class Gammaproteobacteria; order Pseudomonadales; family Pseudomonadaceae; genus Pseudomonas; species Pseudomonas sp. Marseille-Q3773. The sequence continues at coordinate 502,789 of NZ_OU745390.1, read as the reverse complement.
GGTGGCGCAGCGTTCGTGCAGGACATGCGCCTTCCGGGCATGCTCCATGCCCGGGTGATCCGGCCACCCAGGCCGGGCTGCACGCTCACCGGCTTCGATCGCCAGGCGATCGAACGCCTGCCAGGCGTCGTCAAGGTGGTCGAGGATGGCAACTATCTCGCCGTGGTGGCCAAGGATGAATGGCAAGCGATCAAGGCGATGCGGGCGGGCTACGCGGCGGCGGCCTGGACCACTGGCGAGGTGATTCCGGACCAGGCGCTCATCCACCAGCTGCTGCCCAGGCTGCAATCCAGGCGCTACCCCATCCAGCACGAAGGCCAGCCGACGCCTTCAAGTGGCAAGAGCTATCGGGCGCGCGTCACCAAACAGTACCTGATGCACGGCTCTATCGGCCCCTCCTGTTCGGTGGCCTGGTTCAAGGACGGTACGTTGACGGTCTGGACCCATACCCAGGGTGTGTTCCCGCTGCGTGCAGGCATCGCCGAAATGCTCGGCCTGCCGCTGACCGCGGTACGTAGCATCCATGCCGAAGGCTCCGGATGCTACGGCCACAACGGCGCCGATGACGCCGCAGCCGACGCGGCGCTCATCGCCATGCGCGTACCGGGCGTGCCCGTGCGCGTGCAGTGGATGCGTGAACAGGAAAACCTCTGGGAGCCGTACAGCTCGGCCATGCTCACCGAACTGGAGGCCGACCTGGACAGCAGCGGCCGGATCAACCACTGGAAGTACCAGCTATGGACCACGCCGCATAACGAGCGCATCACCAACGCCGGCCGCCTGGTGCCCGCGCGCCTGCTCGCCCGGCCGTTCAGCTCGGCGCCGTCGGTTCCCATTGCCCAGCCCGAAGGGGATGGCGACCGCAACGCGATCCCGCTGTACCAAACGGGCGCAAGCGACATCGACATGCACTTCATCAGCGAAATGCCGTTCCGCACTTCGGCAATGCGCTCGCTGGGTGCCCACATCAATGTGTTTGCCATCGAGGCCTGCGTGGACGAACTGGCGGCGCAGGCAGGCGTGGATGCCGTCGAGTTCCGCCTCAGCCACCTCAGCGACCCAAGGGCCCGCGCGGTGGTCGAACGGGCCCGCGATGAATTCGCCTGGCCACGGCGTTCGTCTGCACCGGGCACGGGTATCGGCCTGGGCTTCGCCCGCTACAAGAACATCATGGGCTACTGCGCGGTGGCAGTGGAGATCCAGGTGCATCCGCAAACCGGCGAGATCGAGATTCAGCGGGTGGTCACGGCAGTGGACGTCGGGCAGATCGTCAATCCCGATGGGCTGCGCAACCAGGTTGAGGGCGGCATCGTCCAGTCGAGCAGCTGGACGCTCTACGAGGCGGTCAGTTATGACCCCGGTGGGGTACGCAGCTATGACTGGAGTGGCTATCCAATCCTGCGCTTTCCGCAACTGCCGAAACACGTGGAAGTGCACCTGATCGACCAGCCTGGCCAGCCCTTCCTCGGTGCAGCCGAAATCGTCCAGGGCCCGATGGCGGCAGCCCTCGGTAACGCAGTGGCGGATGCTACCGGCCAACGCCGGCTGGCGCTGCCGCTGACCCGCAAGGCGTGAACCGGCGGCGCTTGAACCCGTGTTTTGCAAAGGTAATGGCAGATGCAACATCTTGATGTGACGGTCCTGGAGCAGGCGCTGGCCTGGGCCGACGAAGGACACAGCGTGTGGCTATGCACGGTCCTTTCCACCTTCGGTTCGGCACCGCGCTCGCCTGGCGCAATGCTGGCGGCCATCCAGTCCGGTGCGCACAGCGGCTCGCTGTCCGGCGGCTGCGTCGAGGAGGTATTTCTCGAAACGCTCAGCCGTGGCGAGCATGCGGCACCGGCGCAGGTCATCTGCTACGGCGCCAGTGCCGAAGAGCGCAGTCGCCTGCAGTTGCCGTGTGGCGGTAGCCTGGACGTACTGGTCGAGCACAGGCGCCCGAGCGCCGAATGGCGGGCCCACCTGCGCCAATTGCTCGACGCTCTGCGCGGTCAACGCCGGCTGACCCGGGTGATCGACCTGGAAGGCGGCCTGTTCAGCATCCGCAGCCGCACCGACGGCAGTGACACCGTAGTGCGCAACGGAAGCCGCCTGGAGATCGCCCTGGGCCCGGCATTGCGCTTGCTGCTGGCAGGCCTGTCACCGGTTGCCGAGGCCTGCGCACAGTTCGCCCGGGCCCTGGGCTTTGAAGTGATCGCTTGCGACCCGCGAGAAGAAGTGGCCGCGCTGTCGCTCGAAGGCGTGACGGTGATTCCGCTACTGCCCTCGATCTACATCGCCAACGGCGGTTGCCACGAAGCGACGGCGGTGGTGGCGCTGACCCATGACCCGAAAATCGACGACCTCGCATTGATGGAGGCCGTGCATACGCCGGCCTTCTACATCGGCGCCATGGGCTCGAAGCGAACCTCGGAACGACGCGCGGAGCGATTGCGCCGGATCGGCGGCTTGTCGCCTGCGGATGTCGACCGCCTGCACATGCCCATCGGCCTGGATATCGGCTCCAGGACCCCCGCCGAAATTGCTTTGTCGGTGATGGCCGATGTGCTGCGGGTATACCGAGGTAAAGCGCGAACGGCGCTTTGAAGGTTGCCGGTTTTTGCGAGTTGCGCAATGCACTTGCCCCGGTTGTGCTGATTATCAGTCTGGCCGCCGGACATTAACCTGACTCCAGCAAACAGCCGCACTGTCGCTGCGCTTGCCAAACGCATTCAAACCACTTGCAAAGGAACTGAGTAATGGCCCGTCATCTGTTCAATCCCATTCGCGTGGGCGCCTTGCAACTGCCGCACCGTATCGCCATGGCGCCACTGACCCGCTCCCGGGCAGGCCAACCCGGCGACATCCCGACGGCAATGGCGGCGGAATATTATGCCCAGCGCGCCAGCGCAGCGTTGATCATCACCGAAGCCACGCAAATCTCCCGGCAGGGGCAAGGTTATGCCTGGACGCCCGGCATCTACACGGCTGAACAGATCGCAGCCTGGCGGCGGGTGAGCGAGGAAGTACACGCATACGATGGCCGCATCTTCATGCAGCTGTGGCACGTCGGGCGTGTTTCGCACCCCAGTTTCCAGCCAGACCATGGCCTGCCCGTTGCACCGAGTGCGATCGCCGCTCCCGGCAAGACGTTCATCGTCGACCACGACGGCAATGGCGTGTGGGGCGATGTGCCGGTCCCGCGCGCCCTGGAAGTCGAAGAGATCGGGGCGATCATCGATGACTACCGCAATGCTGCACTCAATGCCATGGCGGCGGGCATGGATGGCGTCGAGATCCACGCCGGCAACGGCTACCTGCTCGACCAGTTCATCAACAGCAACAGCAACCGGCGCAGCGACCCTTACGGCGGCTCGTACCAGAACCGGGCACGCCTGCTGCTGGCGGTGGTCCAGGCCGTGGCGCAAGAGATCGGCGCAGATCGCGTCGGTGTGCGCCTCACCCCGATGGGGCGGTTCATGGGCATGGGCGACGACACCCCTTTCGAAACCTTCAGCTACATCGTCAAGTCACTGAACCGCTACGGCCTGGCCTACCTGCACCTGGTCGAGCCCGCGGTCGTCGGCACCGTCAAGGACGAAAACTTCGACCCGCGCAGGGACGAGATCATCTTGCAGCTGCGCGATGCCTGGGAAGGTGTCCTGGTGATCGCAGGCGGCTACGACGCAGCTTCTGCGGAAAAGGCAATTGCCGACGGCCGTGCCGACGTGGTGGCTTTCGGCCGACCGTTCCTGGCCAACCCGGACTTGCCACGCCGCATCCGCGACGGCCTGGAACTCAACACCCCCGACCCTGCAACCTTTTTTGGTGGCGACGAACGAGGTTATATCGACTATCCAGCCCACCCCTGACAGGGCCGTGCCGACTGGCTGGATCGCCCAGCCCGTCTGCACGGCAATACGCAGGATTTAGCCGCATGGCTGGGCGCGAGCGACAAGATGGCCGTAACCGGCAGCGCGGGTGAAATCGGCAAGATGCCAGAGATTGCCGTTCGCGCCCCAGGTACCCTCGGCGACGTCGACCAGCTGTATCGACGTCATCAGCATGCGCCCGTCATCCTGCCCCACGCAGGGTTCGATGGCCCGGTGCAGACCCTGCACATAATCCTTGCGCATCTGTGCATCGAGCACTCCGGCCGGCACCTTCACCGTGACGATGCAGGGAATGGCCTGGACGTGCAGGTTTACCCCGCCACACAGCCAGTCAGCGCCACGCACCTCCTCGATGAGCACCCAGCACAGGCTGCGCTGCGGTAGCGCGCTACCAATGTGTTCGTGGGCGATGGCGGCCTCGCTGACGCGCTTGAGCAGCAGTTCGCGTTGCGCCTCGTTGAAAGCCCCGGCAGGGACCTTGATCAGGATGTTGGGCATGGCGGAAACCTTGATGATGAATGGAAGCGCCATTAGGCCCGCCAGCCGTTGCGTGCAGAAGTGTCGGATCCGTCCCGTTTCGAGCATAATCCGCCAATGTACGATTTCACCATCCTGGTCACCCCGGGGGCATTCGCGACGAGCGTCGCCGCCACCCTGGACATCCTCGCCAGCGCAGCCACCGTCAGCGGGCGGCTCGGCCTGGCCGCACCACGCTGGCGGGTTTGCGGCCCGCAACCGGGGCCGGTAGCGCTGGGCCATGGCCTGCAACTGCCGGTGCAACCGCTCGAAGCAAGCGCCGCGGACCATTCCTGCTGGGTCATACCAGGCATCGGCGTCAGCGACATCGAGCTGCTCGAGCAGCGCCTCGCCGAGCCATGGACAGCGCCCTGTCTCGCTGCGCTGCGCAGTCATATCGACAGCGGCCAGGAAATTGCCGCATCCTGCTCGGCGGTGTTTCTGCTGCAGGCAGCCGGGCTGCTGGACGGCCGGCGGGTAACCACCTCCTGGTGGCTGGCAGCGCATCTGCAGCAACTGGCGCCCGGTTGCCGCGTGGAGCCGGACTTCATGGTGCTGGCCGATCACCCCGTGACCACGGCAGGTGCCGCCTTCGCGCAAACCGACCTGATGCTGCACCTGCTCCGGCGGCGCCTGTCACCGGCACTCGCCGACGCGGTGGGCAAGGCGCTGCTGCTCGACCGCCGGCAACTGCAGGCACCTTTTGTCATCCCCGCCGTGCTGGCGCAAGGTAATGCGCTGATCTCGCGCCTGACTGCCGAAATCGAGAAGTCACTGCCGGAGCCGGCCAGCGTCACGGCCCTGGCGGCAAGCGTCGGCATGTCCGAGCGGACCCTGTCGCGGCATGTGCGCAAGGCAACGGGGCACTCCACCCGGCAGCTGATCCAGCGGGTGCAGTTGCACAAGGCCCGGGCGCTGCTCGAGTCTGGCGAGTATTCTGTCGAAGCGGTCTCGACGCAGGTCGGCTACCAGGACGCCACGGCGCTGCGGCGGCTGATGCGGCGCCTGCTCAACGCCACCCCGCGACAATTGCGCCAGCGCTGACCAGGCACGGCGGTGGACGCCAATGAGCGGCAGCAGAGAATACTCATAAGCGCACGGTAGCTTTGGTATGATCCAGGCGCGATTTGCAGGTACAGTCTGCAAAGGATTCCAAGCTGATGAACAGGGCCGCGCTATGTCCTTGCGTTCTACGCTGCTGGCTCATTTTTTAGGTGAAAGCTGAAGTTTGATGCGAAAACTCCTGGCAAGCACCCTGGCGCTGGTGATGGCCGCCGCACTCTGTGGCTACGGTTTCTGGACCCAGCAGCGCCCGGAAGGCCATTACCTGTCTGATCTGCGCATCGAACTGGCGCTGAACCATGGCGTGCCCGGCGAACATGGCAACCTGCTCGGCGTCGAGCCGCTGCTGTACCCGGGCGACTACCAGAACCTGCAACGCCTGCACCGCAAGCTCGCGGCCTACCTTGAACAGGCCCGGGCCCAAGGCCTGGTCGGCCCGCGCACGGTGGTGGTGCTGCCCGAGCACATCGGTACCTGGCTGTGGGCGCGCGGTGAAAAGAACGAGCTGTACCAGGTCACGCAAAGCCGTGAAGCCCTGCAATGGCTGGAGCTGAGCAACCCGCTGCGCTATGGCCTGGCCATGCTCGGTGCTGACGGCGACGACCGCCGCGCCGACGCGCACCTGCGCATGAAGGCCGAGCAGATGGCCACCGACTATCAGCAGCTGTTCGGCGGCCTGGCCAAGGAATTCAACGTCACCCTGGTAGCCGGCTCGATCGTGCTGCCCGCCCCCTATGTGAAGCAGGGCGTGCTGCATGCCGGCAACGGCCCGCTGTTCAACAGCAGCATGGTGTTCGCTGGCGACGGCTCGCTGCTGGGCCAGCCACAGCATCAACAGTTCCCCGACAGCGAAATGCGCCGCTACGTTCACGATGGCCGCCGGCAACCATTGCAGGTCGTGCAAACCCCTGCCGGGCGCCTGGGGGTACTGGTGGGCAGCGACAGCTGGTACCTGGAAAACCACCAGCAACTGGCCCGCCAGGCAGTGGAACTGATCGCCAACCCGGTATTCCTCAGCGGCAAGGGCAGCTGGCAGGCGCCCTGGCGTGGCAATCGCCATCAGGCTGCCAGCGCCAGGCTGCCCTTGCAGCGCGGCGAAGTCAGCGAGCAGGCCGCCTGGCAGCGCCTGACCGAGGCCGCCGGGGCCGGCGTCAGCAGCATGAGCGTGTTCATGCGCGGGCAGTTCTGGGAACAGGGCAGCGACGGCCAGGGCTTTGCCCGCCAGGCCGGCGAATTGCTGGCGGGAACGCCCAGCCCTGGCGCCCGCCTGCTGAACCTGTGGTTGTAGGCCAGTGGCCCGCCCCCGTGTGCGCCTGGGCGACCTTTCGGTCGGCTTTGTCCAGCCGCTGAGCGAGGCCCTGCGCGAGCTTGGCCACGACCCGCAGCCACTGTTGCAGCGCTATGGCCTGGACGCGGCACGCCTGGGCGAGGCCAATGCACGCTTGTCGATACCACGCTACATGCACCTGGGGCACGCTGCCATCGAGCTCTGCGGCGAGGCTGCACTGGGCCTGCACATGGGGCGCCTGAGTCGCCTGGCTCAGGCCGGGCTGGCCGGGGTCACGGCGGCCCAGGCACCCAGCGTGGGCGAGGCGGCGCGCACCCTGCTGCGCTTCGAGCCGTTGTATGCAGCCAACTACCGTGGCCATTCCACTTTCCATGAAGATGCCCACGGCGCCTGGCTGCGCTTCTACTCGATCAGCCCCTACAACGCCTACAACCGCTTCGTCGTCGATTCCCTGCTCGCGGGCTGGCTGGCGCAGTTGAGCGACCTTGCCGGCACACCGGTGCAGGCCGAGCGCCTGGAAATCGAATTTGCCGCCCCCGCCTACGCCGAACGTTACCAGCCATTGTGCAGCGCACCCGTGCAATTTGCCGCAGAAAGCAATCAATTGCGCCTGAGCCGCGCCACGCTGCAGCTGGCCAACCCGCGGCATTGCCCAAGCACCTGGCAGCACCTGCTGCAGTTGTGCGAGGCAGAAATGCAGCAACGCACGCGCGTACGCAGCCTGGGTGAGCGCATCACCCACCTGCTGGGCCCGTTGCTCAATGGCGGTCGCGAACCGGACCTGGAAGAAGTAGCGCTGCACCTGCAGCTGCCGACCTGGACCTTGCGCCGCAAGCTGGCCGAGGAAGGCACGCGGTTTCGCGACCTGCTCAACGAAACACGGCGCGACCTGGCCGAGACCTACATCCGCGATACGGAACTGGCCTTTGGCGAGATCGCCTATCTGTTGGGGTTTGCATCGGCCGAGGCCTTCCAGCGCGCTTTCAAGCGCTGGACGGCCCTTACACCGGGCGAATTCCGCCGCAGCCAACGACGGGTGGGCTAGAGCTCGGTGGCGTCGTCGGCCGGTTCCGGAGTGTCCAGTTCATAAGCCTGGTATTCGAGAAGTTCTTCCTGGTATTCATCCATAACCCTGCGTCCTCTTGCTCATTTTCTCTTGATAGCGGTTGCCTTCACCCTAGGCAGGTGAGATGAAGGAACGATGACAAGCTTAGGAAAGATACAACAAAGCTGTAAGGTAATCCCCCAACTGAGTGTCAGCCTGATGGATTTTTAGCCGAGAAGCATGTCGTCATACAGACAGCGCATCGGACCAGCGACAACCAAGCATGGTTCGGCTCCACCGAGATGCGCTTCCGTGGGTTGTTTAAGTGAGGCGCGCAAGCGGAGACGCTAATGTCCCGTCGGACCTACCATTGAACCAGCCATGACAAGCGAGCTCCAGTAAAAGCCGGGGCTTCCTTGCTCCCATCAAAAACAAAACGTCAACCTAGCTTGCGACCGAGCGCCTTGAAGAACAACGCCGATTGAAGGCGCTCACCGTCAGCCTGAAGTGCAACTTTCTCAGCTATATCATTACTGACGCCCGCCAGTGCAAGGCCTGTGGAGCGCGCCAACACCTCGGCGCTGCACGCTCTTTCTAAAAAATACAGATCATCATAGGCATAATCAATTCGATCATTACACACTACAACGCCATGATTTCTCAGAAATACGATATCAGCCCCGCCCATGGCGATTGCAATGCGCTCCCCCTCTGAGTGATCCAGCGCAAAGCCGTTGTATTGTTTATCTACAACTACCCTATTATGAAAGCGCATCGCATTTTGCGAAAGCTGGGTATCCAGGCAGCCATGTTCGGTCAGAGCAAGTGCAGTCGCATAGGGCATATGCGTATGAAGCACACAGGACTTTTTAGCAATTCGATGAATGGCGGCATGAATGAACATCGCCGTTGGCTCAACCTCATGACGTCCAGCAATTCGATTTCCGTCGCTGTCGACGATGACGATGTCATCGGCTTGGATCTCTTCCCACAGCAGGCCCCGTGGATTCAGCAAGAACAGATCGGGATGTTGTGGCAGCGCGATACTGAAATGATTGCAGACCCCTTCGCCAAAGCCATGGTAGGCGGCAGCACGTAAAGCCAGCGCCAGACTTTCTCTCAGTTCAACGACACTGCTTTCCGAAAAAATCTCTGCCCCAAGATTCGATCCTGCGCTCATGTAAACCTCCCTTCCTCACAAGTTATACATCCATAAATTCGGCGGGCATACAGCCATGCTCATTTATCGACGCTACCCTACCCGCTTTCTGTATCAGGGGCTGGAATACCACTAGCCTTGCCCACAGATTCATGACATCTCATCAACCAACGGAGCCCGAATGTGCCTACGTGTGCCTGATCAATGGCGGCTGTTTGGTTTATTGCTGTAGCTGGGTTCGACAGCAACAACGGATAATCGGTTGTTCGCCGCGCGGACCAAATAGTAGATGGCCGATGCAATGATAGCGATGCCACATAGTCGTCTTCTCCATTATTGTTTTTAGCGGAGTCAATATCACTGGAACACTTATGAGAGAAATTCCACTGGCAGGCGTGTTATTGCAGACTTGGACTTATTGATTTAAAGCCGTATCTGCGCCCGCCTTGGCAATAGGCACTGCATGTCGTGGAGATATACGAAGCGGTTGTCGTTACAGCCCATGACTTGAGTTGCAGCGCTAATCATGAGGAGCCGGAGAGACGCTCCCCTGTCGGCAGCCTGAAGCCCCCCTCCCCTTCTCCCTAGGAGCGCGCCCAACCAAGTTGCTCAAACAGGCTGCGAACCGGATTCAGCGTGGGGAAAACGGCGTCAGGCTTGTAATCCGGAAGTGGCATGCGTTTCGTGCCTCGGTCGATCCAGATGCAGCGGAAGCCCATATCCCGCGCAGCTACCAGATCGAGATGGGGACTTGCGCAGATATGCAGGACTTGGGAGCGTTTCACACCAAGCTGCTCGTGAGCGAAATCGAAAAGGCGAGGGTCAGGCTTGTACGCTTGGGCTTGCTGAGCGGTGATGACCCTGTCAATCAGCCCTCCTAGCTGGGCGACATTGCCTGCAATGATGTCATCGTCGGTATTCGAGACGATGCACAACTTGAAGCCCTGCGCCTTCAACCAGTCGAGGGTAGGTACTACCTCTGCAAAAGGCGTCATACGCCCGATCCGCTCGACGAATGCTTCGGCCTCATCTCCCTCGTAGCTGACCTCCAGATCTCTCAGGGTGCTGCGCAGCGACTGCTCGGTTACCTGGCGAAAACTCATGAAGGACGGCTGCTGTTCGAAGCGGTGTTCGTATTCATCATAAACCCGCAGAAATTCCGCCTCACGGTGGATGATTCCTTTTTGCTGGAGGAGCGTGCGGACGTAATCCAGCAGCCCTTCATCCCACTGAATCAAGGTGCCGTAGCAATCGAAAGTCAGCCATTGAGGCTTCGAAAAATCATGAAGAGACATTGAAATAGCACTCTGCGTTGTTGGTACGAATTCATCATCGTCGCGCTGCGCAAAATTTGAAAATTGAATTATGATGAAAAAATAATTCGAAACGCAGATTAATAGCCATGATCGACCTGGACCTCTTGCAAACCTTCGTCTCTGTCGTCGATTCGGGAGGGTTCACTCGGGCAGGAGATCGAGTGAACCGTACTCAATCGACCATCAGCCAGCAGATAAAGAAGCTCGAGGAGCAGGTCGGGCGGGCGCTACTCGTTCGCCAACGGGCATGCAGATCGGTCCAGCTCACCGAGGATGGCGAGCGTTTGCTGGGTTACGCACGGCGACTGGTAGGGCTTGCTCGGGAAGTCGGGGACATGATGAGTTGCGCTGACATTCGCGGCGTGGTCAGCCTTGGCATCCCTGAGGATTTCCCGATTGATCAGCTAATCAGGCTCATCACTGGCTTCAACCAGCGTTTTCCTGACATCAGGCTCGACATATCAAATGGATTAAGCAGCAGCCTGATCTCCCAGATGGAACGCCGCGAGCTAGACATGGCCGTGGTAAAGCGCAACACCGGCGATGGAGAAGCGATTGCCACATGGCCAGAGCATTTAAGCTGGGTCACCGGGCCTGACCTACCGTTGGATCAGGATACCGTTCCGCTTGTAGTGTATGCGCCGGGATGCTTGTACAGGGAACGTGCTATCCGCGCCCTTGAGCTCGCCGGCAGGCGATGGCGAATCGCGTTCGCATCGCCAAGCCTGACGAGCATTCAAGCCGCTATTTCCGCCAATCTCGGCCTAAGCCTGTTGCCTGGCAATGCGATACGTCCAGATCACCGGATTGTATCCACGGAGTTAGGCCTTGGCGTCCCGCCTTCGACAGAACTGGCACTTGTAGCGGCTAGCAGAATATTGACCAACGCTCAGAAACTCGTCGCTGATTTTCTCATCGAACACGTGGAATGAACGAGCAGCTCTCGTCTGCCTTTATTTTTGGGCCGCTGCTGGCCGAGCTCTTTAGTTCGCGACTGTGCGCTTTCATAGAGCGGGCGAAGCGGCCTCGCCAGGCTGGGCCTGTTGCTGCACCTCAATCGGCGCAGTCTCGGCCGGCGGTGCCACCGGTTGCGAGCCCTGGCTGTCATCCACCGCTGGCGCCGCTACCGCCTCAGTGGCCGGGGGCATGGCTGCTGGCGCTGGCACTGGCTCAGTAACAGGCGCGGCTGCCGGGGCGGGTGCCACCGGGCTGGCCGCCGCCTGCTCCGGCAGCCCCAGGTCCGCAGCAGGCTTTTCGACCTTCGCCGCAGGCGCCTCGGCCTCGGCCTTGCTCGCCTGCTTCGGCTTGGGCTTGGGCAGATAGCTCTCCACCAGGGCGAAATAGCGATCATAGAACTGCGCCGCCGTCACCGTCTCGCTGGCCACCTTGACCATGGAATCGTCGCTGGAGCCGATCGGCATCGACACAGAACCCAGCACGCCAACGCCCAGGCTGGCCGAGGTATTGGACTTCTTCAGGGCATAACGATCCTGCAAGGCGTTGGCAAACATGGTCGAGCGCTGCTCGTCGCTCACATCCGGCGCACAGGTAACGTTGAAGCTGATCTGCAGGTGATTCTCGCTGTTCTGCTGGAAACTCTTGTTGCCCATCACCTGGTTGGCACCGCTACTGGTGATGATATAGCCCTGGCTGAGCAAGGCGCGCCGGGCGGCCTCGCAGGAGCCGGCATCGCTCACCGGGAAGCTGCGCGAGAAGGTGCCCGAGTCATCGAAATTCTCATGCTCGTAGACGGCGGCTTTTTTCGAGGAACAACCGGTCACGCCCGCCAGCACCAGGGCCAGCCCGAGCGCACCAAAGACGGTAGATCTGGTCATTGCGTATTCCGGGTAAGTCAGAAAGGTGCCTATTGTGCAACACAGCAGGCAGGCACAGGAACCGCTGATCGGTGAAGAGTCTGTCAGATTCGTGTAAAACTGGGCCAAGGCCGGCGAAGGCCAGCCGCGGAAACGAAAAAAGCGACACTGAGGTCGCTTTTTCGTGCTTCGAGGCGTTCAAGGGGCCTCGAGGCGAAGATGGCGCAGCGGACGGGACTCGAACCCGCGACCCCCGGCGTGACAGGCCGGTATTCTAACCGACTGAACTACCGCTGCGTATCATTCAGGCTTGCGCCCGATTGAAACCTGGGTCTACCCTTCCGGCTCGATGGCCTCAGGACAGGCACAAAAAAAGCGATGACTGGATCGCTTCTCTTGTGTTTGCTTCAAGGTGTTCAAGGGACCTTGAAACGAAGATGGCGCAGCGGACGGGACTCGAACCCGCGACCCCCGGCGTGACAGGCCGGTATTCTAACCGACTGAACTACCGCTGCGTATCGTTCAGGCTTGCGCCCGATTGAAACTGGGATCAGCCCAAGGCAGTTTGCCTTGCGACTTCAGACCGGTGCCAGGCACCCATCTGTTACTGAAAAATGGCGCAGCGGACGGGACTCGAACCCGCGACCCCCGGCGTGACAGGCCGGTATTCTAACCGACTGAACTACCGCTGCGCAGTGCGCTCCTCTCTGGCTATCGGCTTCTTGCGAAACCTTTAGCACCAGGAACTTCTCAGGAAGTGGTGGGTGATGACGGGATCGAACCGCCGACCCTCTGCTTGTAAGGCAGATGCTCTCCCGGCTGAGCTAATCACCCTCGCGATGTTGCTTGTTGCGTTTGCTTCGCTGAGGCCGCGAAATTTACGCAGGTGGTGAAGCTAAGTCAATAGCCCCATTGAATTTTTTTCAGAAAAGCGCAAAAGCGGTGCGGTTGCCTGTGGCGGCCTCTTCGCGGGTAAACCCGCTCCCACAGGTACTGCACAGGCCTTGAGAACTGCGCAGTACCTGTGGGAGCGGGTTTACCCGCGAAAAGGCCGGTACAGGATATGCAAAAGGCTCAGGTGTAGATCATCTTGCGGGTCATGCCGCCATCGACCACGAACTCCTGGCCGGTAACGAATCCCGCCTGGCGTGACAACAGCCAGGCCACCATGGCCGCCACGTCTTCCACCGTCCCTACCCTACCCGTCGGATGCTGGGCATGGTCGGCCTCGGTCAACGGTTCGGCCCGGCGCTGCGACGGGTCGCGGGCGTCGATCCAGCCCGGGCTCACCGCATTGACGCGGATCTCCGGGCCGAGGCTCATGGCCAGCGCATGGGTCAACGCCACCAGGCCGCCCTTGCTGGCTGCGTAGGCCTCGGTGTCGGGCTCGGACTGCCGCGCCCGGGTAGACGTCAGGTTGACGATCGCCCCGTTGTGCGCGCGCAGGTACGGCGCACAGTGCTTGGCCAGCAGCATCGGGCCGCTGAGGTTGACCGCCAGCACGCGGTTCCACTGCGCCAGGCTCAGGCTTTCCAGGGTATGGTTGTGCGGGTTGGCAATGGCCGCGTTGCACACCAAGGCGTCCAGGCGGCCAAACTGCCCCAGCACCTCGGACACCCCGGCACTGACCTGGGCCTCGTCGGCAACATCCATGGTAATGAACCAGGCGTTGCCACCCAGGGCCTTGGCCACCTTGGCACCACGCTGGCGATCAAGATCACTGAGCACCACCTGCCAGCCTTCGCAGATCAGCCAGGCGGCAATGCCCAGGCCGATGCCGCGCGCGGCACCGGTGACCAGGGCAACCCGGCCGTTGTGGCCGGGCGCAGCGCCGCCGATCTCGATCACAGTGCCGCCAGCCCGCGCGCCAGGTCGGCCTGCAGGTCAGCGACGTCTTCCAGGCCCACGGCAACGCGGATCAGGCTGTCGCGAATACCCGCAGCTTCACGCTCCTGCGGCGTCAGACGGCCGTGGGAAGTGGTGGCCGGGTGGGCGATGGTGGTCTTGCTGTCACCGAGGTTGGTGGTGATGGAGATCACCCGGGTAGCGTCGATGAAGCGCCAGGCGCCCTCTTTGCCGCCCTTGACCTCGAAGCTGACCACCGCACCGAAGCCACTCATCTGGCGCTTGGCCAGCTCGTGCTGCGGGTGGCTCGGCAGGCCGGCGTAATGCACCTTCTCCACGCCCTCCTGCTGCTCCAGCCATTCGGCCAGCAGCTGGGCGCTTTCGCAGTGCGCACGCATGCGCAGGCGCAGGGTTTCCAGGCCCTTGGTGAAGATCCACGCGTTGAACGGGCTGAGGGTCGGGCCTGCGGTACGCAGGAAACCGATCACTTCCTTCATCTGCTCGGCACGCCCGGCAACCACGCCGCCCATGCAGCGACCCTGGCCGTCGATGAACTTGGTGGCCGAGTGGAACACGATGTCGGCACCCAGCTTCAGCGGCTGCTGCAGCGCCGGGGTGCTGAAGCAGTTGTCCACCACCAGCATGGCACCGTGGGCGTGGGCGATTTCGCTGAGGGCCGTGATATCGACCAGCTCGGCCAGCGGGTTGGACGGCGATTCGACGATCAGCAGCTTGGTGTTGGCCTTGATGGCTTTCTCCCAGCCAGCCAGGTCGACCAGCGGCACGTAGTCCACCTGCAGGCCAAAGCGCTTGAAGTACTTCTCGAACAGGCTGATGGTCGAACCGAACACGCTTTGCGACACCAGCACGTGGTCACCGGCGCTGCACAGCGACATCACCACGGCGAGGATCGCGGCCATGCCGGTGGACGTGCCCACGGCCTGCTCGGCGCCTTCCATGGCTGCCAGGCGCTCCTCGAAGGCGCGCACCGACGGGTTGGTATAACGCGAGTAGACGTTGCCCGGCGTTTCGCCGGCAAAGCGCGCGGCGGCGTCTGCAGCCGTGCGGAACACATAGCTCGAGGTCAGGAACAGCGCTTCGCTGTGCTCGGCCTCCGGTGTACGGTGCTGGCCGGCGCGCACCGCCAGGGTGTCGAAACCGACACCCTCGAGGTCGCTGTCCAGCCGCCCGGCATCCCATTGATCCGTCATGCCGTCGCTCCCGAATCAGTTGTTGTACAGGTCGATGATCGCGCTGACTGCCTGGTTCTTGACCTTGGCCAGGTCATTGCGGGCTTGTTCGATGCGGTCGAGGTAGGCCTCGTCGATGTCGCCGGTGACATATTCACCGTTGAACACCGCGCAGTCGAAGTGCTCGATCTTGATCTTGCCGCCACCGACCGATTCGATCAGGTCCGGCAGGTCCTGATAGACCAGCCAGTCGGCGCCGATCAACTCGGCCACCTGTTCGGTGGTGCGGTTGTGGGCGATCAGTTCGTGAGCGCTCGGCATATCGATGCCGTAGACGTTGGGGTAGCGCACCGCAGGGGCTGCGGAGCAGAAGTAGACGTTCTTGGCGCCGGCTTCGCGGGCCATCTGGATGATCTGCTTGCAGGTGGTGCCGCGCACGATCGAGTCGTCCACCAGCATCACGTTCTTGCCGCGGAATTCCAGCTCGATGGCGTTGAGTTTCTGGCGTACCGATTTCTTGCGCGCGGCCTGGCCGGGCATGATGAAGGTACGGCCGATGTAGCGGTTCTTGACGAAACCTTCGCGGAACTTCACGCCCAGGTGGTTGGCCAGCTCCAGGGCCGCGGTGCGGCTGGTGTCCGGGATCGGGATGACCACGTCGATGTCGTGGTCCGGGCGCTCGCGCTGGATCTTCTCGGCCAGCTTCTCACCCATGCGCAGGCGCGCCTTGTAAACCGACACGCCGTCCATGATCGAGTCCGGGCGGGCCAGGTAGACGTGCTCGAAGATGCACGGTTGCAGTTTTGGTGCGTCGGCGCACTGCTTGGTGTACAGCTGGCCTTCTTCGGTGATGTAGACCGCTTCGCCGGGTGCCAGGTCGCGGATCAGGGTGAAGCCGAGCACGTCCAGGGCCACGCTTTCCGAGGCGATCATGTATTCCACGCCTTCGTCGGTATGACGCTGGCCGAACACCACCGGGCGGATGCCGTTGGGGTCGCGGAAACCGACGATGCCGTAGCCGGTGATCATCGCCACCACGGCGTAACCGCCGACACAGCGGCTGTGCACATGGGACACCGCGGCGAACACGTCTTCTTCGGTCGGCTGCAGCTTGCCGCGTATGGCCAGCTCATGGGCAAACACGTTCAGCAGCACTTCCGAGTCGGAGTTGGTGTTGACGTGGCGCAGGTCGGACTCGTAGATCTCCTTGGCCAGCTGCTCGACATTGGTCAGGTTGCCGTTGTGTGCCAGGGTGATGCCATAAGGCGAGTTGACGTAGAACGGCTGGGCTTCGGCCGAGGTCGAGCTGCCCGCGGTCGGGTAGCGCACGTGGCCGATACCGATGTTGCCGACCAGGCGCTGCATGTGGCGCTGCTGGAAGACATCGCGCACCAGGCCATTATCCTTGCGCAGGAACAACCGGCCGTCATGGCTGGTCACGATACCGGCAGCGTCCTGGCCGCGGTGCTGGAGGACCGTAAGCGCGTCATACAGCGCCTGATTGACGTTCGACTTACCGACGATACCGACGATGCCACACATGCGACGCAACCCCTACTTTGACGAAACTTGAGTGAATAGCGCTCAGGGCTTTGCCGGCCCGAGCAACTGTTCCTTGAACGGAAGATCAGCCGGAGTGCCGATCAGCCCACTGGGTGTCCACTGGCCGGTAAACCCCAGGATCAGGTTTTTTGACCAGTCGGCAACCAAGAGAAATTGTGGTATCAGGCGTGATTCCTGCCACCAGGTGTCCTGTTGAACCGGCCCCAGGCTGATCAGCCCGATGGCCACCACCACCAGCAAGGCCCCGCGCGCGGCACCGAAGGCCATGCCCAGGAAACGATCGGTGCCGGACAGCCCGGTCACACGGATCAGCTCGCCGATGAGGAAGTTGATCATGGCGCCTACCAGCAAGGTGGCGACGAAAAGAATGGCGCAGCCGGCGATGACACGCATCGACGGCGTCTGGATGTAGCTTTCAAGATACACCGACAGCGAACCGCCGAACATCCAGGCAACCGCACCGGCAATGATCCAGATGAGCAAGGACATGGCTTCCTTGACGAAGCCGCGCTTGAGACTGATCAGTGTGGAGACGGCGATGATCGCAATGATCGCCCAATCAACCAGGGTAAATGCCACGGTGCTGCCTGCAGACGTTTGAGGCGGCGCATTTTACCAGAGCGGCGGGCCGGGAGTAAGCGGAATGTCAGGTTGATTGGGGTTGGATCATTCGCGGGCAAAACCGCCCCCAGGATCGCGCACAGAAGAGAAATGCGCGATTTATCCAGGAGCTTGTCCGCCAGGCTCAGCTGCGCTCGGGCTGGAAGCGCACCACAAAACCCTTGAGGCTGTTCTGGCGGTTGATCGCATCGCGCATGCGCTCGGCCTCGGCGCGTTCGATCAACGGCCCCACGTATACCCGGTTCATCCCACCCGCCGAGCGGACATAGGCGTTATAACCCTGGCTACGCAAGGTTTGCTGCAACTTCTCGGCACCGGCGCGGTTGGACAGGCTGGCCAGCTGGATAGACCAACTGACCGGCAGGCCATTGACGTCGATCTTCGATGGCGCTTCCGCTTTGGCCACCGCTGCGGCCGGGGCCGAAGCCACCGCCGGCTTGCTCTCCGGCCTGGGCTCGACCTTTGGCGCAGGAGCCTGCGCCTTGGGCGGCTGAGCCTGTACCTGCACCTGCGGCGACGGTGTGATCGGCTGGCTGGGCGGGCTCGCCGGTGCGGTGGATTCCTCCACCACCACCACCGGTGGCTGTTGTGGCTCCTGGGCAATGGCCTGTGGCTCCGGCACGGCGACCGGCTCCACCTTCACTTCCGGCAGGCTTGGCATGGCTGGTGCCTGCGGGGCCTCGACGTGCACCTGGCGCATCTCGTCCTCGCGGGTGAACAGCATCGGCAGGAAAATCACCGCCAGCGCCACCAGCACCAACGCACCCACCATGCGCTGTTTCATCCCTTTATCCAGCACTGCCATCTACTCCACCCTCCTGGGCGTGCCGCTCCAGCCATTCCAGCGCCTGGGCAACACAGAAAAACGAACCGAACAGCAAGATCTGGTCATCCGCCATCGCCTGCGCGCATTGCCCTTCGAGGGCGGCGTCGACGCTGGCATAAGACTTCACCGCAGCGCCGAGGTTCGTCAAGGCCGCGACCAGCTCGGCAGCCGGGCGGCTGCGCGGGGTGTCCAGCGGCGCCACCGCCCAGTCGTCGACCAGGCCCTGCAGCGGTGCGACAACGCCGTCCAGGTCCTTGTCGGCGAGCAGCCCGAACACCGCCAGGCGGCGCCCTTTCAGCGGTCGCGCTGCCAAGCGTCGCGCCAGGTATTCTGCGGCATGCGGGTTGTGCCCCACATCCAGCAACAGCTCCACCGAGCGGCCCTGCCAGCTCAGTAGCCGGCGATCGAGGCGCCCGGTGATACGGGTATCCAGCAGCGCCTGGCGAATCTGCCCGGCGTCCCACGGCAACCCCATCAGCAGGTAGGCCTGCAGGGCAAGCGCGGCGTTCTCCATCGGCAGATCGAGCAAAGGCAGGTCGGGCAACGCTACCGTCTCACCCGTCGCGGCAGTACCGCGCCAGCTCCAGTGGTCATCGGCACCGGCCAGGTCGAAATCGCGCCCGCGCAGGAGCAATGGCGCAGCCAGCTCGGCGGCCTTGTCCAGCAGCGGCTGCGGCGGATCCAGGTCACCACACAGGGCCGGCTTGCCCTGGCGGAAGATGCCGGCCTTTTCGAAGGCCACCTGCTCGCGGGTATCACCCAGGTAGTCGACATGGTCGACGCCGATGCTGGTCACCAGAGCCAGGTCGGCATCCACCACGTTCACGGTATCCAGGCGACCACCCAGGCCCACTTCCAGCACCACCGCGTCCAGCCGCGACTGGTAGAACAACCAGAACGCGGCCAGCGTACCCATCTCGAAATAGGTCAGCGAAATGTCCCCACGCGCCGCCTCGACGGCAGCGAAGGCTGCACACAGGCGCTCATCGCTGGCTTCCTGGCCATCGATCAGTACCCGCTCGTTATAGCGCAACAGGTGCGGCGAGCTGTACACGCCGACCTTCAACCCCTGGGCACGCAGCAGCGAAGCCACGAAGGCGCAGGTCGAGCCCTTGCCGTTGGTGCCGGTCACCGTTACCACGCGTGGCGCCAGCTTGCCCAGCGCCAGCCGGGCAAGCACCTTTTGCGACCGCTCCAGGCCCATGTCGATGGCCGTGGGGTGCAACTGCTCGAGGTAGGCGAGCCATTCGCCCAGGGATCGTTGTGTCATCACGCGACGGCAGCCGCCTCACGCGCCTGCACCGGGGTTTCCTGGCCAGTCATCTGCGCCAGCAGGCGAGCCAGACGCGGGCGCAGTTCAGCACGCGGGATGATCAGGTCGATGGCACCGTGCTCCAGCAGGAACTCGCTGCGCTGGAAACCTTCCGGCAGCTTCTCGCGCACGGTCTGTTCGATTACACGCGGGCCGGCGAAACCGATCAGCGCCTTCGGCTCGCCGACGATCACGTCACCGAGCATCGCCAGGCTGGCGGAAACGCCACCGTACACCGGGTCGGTCAGTACCGAGATGAACGGGATGCCTTCTTCACGCAGGCGCGCCAGCACGGCCGAGGTCTTGGCCATCTGCATCAGCGAGATCAGCGCTTCCTGCATGCGCGCGCCGCCGGAGGCGGAGAAGCACACCATCGGGCAGCGGTGCTCCAGGGCGTAGTTGGCCGCGCGCACGAAACGCTCGCCGACGATCGCGCCCATCGAGCCGCCCATGAACGAGAACTCGAAGGCACTGACCACGATCGGCATGCCCATCAGGGTGCCGCTCATGGAGATCAGCGCGTCCTTCTCGCCGGTCTGCTTCTGCGCGCCGGCCAGGCGGTCCTTGTACTTCTTGCCATCACGGAACTTCAGGCGGTCGACCGGTTCCAGCTCGGCGCCCAGTTCGGCACGGCCATCGGCGTCGAGGAAGATGTCGATGCGCGCACGTGCGCCGATGCGCATGTGGTGGTTGCACTTGGGGCAGACATCCAGGGTCTTTTCCAGCTCCGGACGATACAGCACGGCCTCGCAGGCCGGGCATTTGTGCCACAGGCCTTCAGGCACCGAGCTCTTCTTCACCTCGGAACGCATGATCGAAGGGATCAGTTTGTCGACTAACCAGTTGCTCATGCTTTCTTTCTCCAGTATCGGCAGGCGGGCCCGGTAGCGCCGGCCCTGCCCTTGAGCTCACAATCTTTCATGAAACGATGATGGACCGACCGCCGGGGCTTCCGGCGCGCCACTCCACCGCTAATGTATGTTCTACCGCCACAGACGCTGACGGCTGCCCCACAGGGCTGCGAAAGCTATGGACGATGGCGCGCAGCCAGCCGTCACATCTGCCATCACGCCTGTTTCACCGCCTGCAGGAAGGCCTCGATCTTCGCCGCATCCTTGATGCCCTTGGCCTGCTCCACGCCGCCACTGACATCTACCGCGTAGGGCCGCACCTGGGCGATGGCCTGGCCGACATTGTCGGCCGACAACCCACCGGCCAGGATGACCGGTTTGCTCAGGCGCGCCGGCACCAGCGACCAGTCGAACGCCTCACCGGTCCCCCCGGGTACGCCAGGCACATAGGTGTCCAGCAGGATGCCACGGGCGCCCGCGTACTGCTGGCAGGCCGCCTCCAGGTCGTCGCCCGGGCGTACGCGCAGGGCCTTGATCCAGGGACGCTGGTAGCCTTCGCAGTCCTGCGGGGTTTCATCGCCGTGGAACTGTAGCAGGTCCAGCGGCACCGCTTCGAGAATCTCGTTCAGCTCGCAGCGCGTGGCGTTGACGAACAACCCCACCGTGGTCACGAATGGCGGCAGCGCGGCGATGATCGCCCGTGCCTGACGCACGTCCACCGCCCGCGGGCTCCTGGTGTAGAACACCAGGCCGATGGCGTCAGCCCCTGCCTCGGCAGCGGCCAGTGCGTCTTCGATGCGGGTAATACCGCAGATCTTGCTGCGAACGTTGCTCATGGACAGCGAACCCTGCTGGTGGCAGTGAAAGGCCGGATGTTAACAAATGACGTTTGGCCCGTCAGTCAGCCAGTGCCTCGTAGCCGGTCAAAAAGTGTGGGCCGATGTAACGGCTGGGCAGTGCATACTCCTCGGGGTACTCCACCTGCACCAGGTAAAGCCCGTACGGGTGCGCCGTGACCCCGCCTTCGCGACGGTTGCGCCCTTCCAGCACCTCACGCGCCCAGGCCACCGGGCGTTCGCCAGCGCCGATGGTCATCAGCACACCGGCGATGTTGCGCACCATGTGGTGCAGGAACGCCGTGGCGCGTATGTCCAGCACAATCATCTGGCCATGCCGGGTTACGCGCAGGTGGTAGATGTGCTTGATCGGCGACTTGGCCTGGCACTGGCTGGCCCGGAAGGCGCTGAAGTCATGGGTGCCGAGCAGGTACTGCGCGGCTTCGGCCATGCGCTCGACATCCAGCGGGCGATGGTTCCAGGTGACCTCCTCGGCCAGGTGCGCCGGGCGGATCGGGTCGTTGTAGATGACGTAGCGGTAACGCCGGGCACAGGCCTTGAAACGGGCATGGAAGTCGGCCGGCATCGGCCGCGACCAGACCACACTGATGTCATGCGGCAGGTTGAAGTTGGTGCCCATGGTCCAGGCGCGCTCGTCGCGCACGGCGCGGGTGTCGAAATGCACGACCTGCCCGCAGCCATGTACGCCGGCATCGGTGCGCCCGGCGCAGATGACCGAAATCGGCTCGTTGGCCACCTTGGACAACGCTTGCTCGAGCGCTTGCTGGACACTTGGCACGCCGCTGGCCTGGCGCTGCCAGCCGCGGTAGCGCGCGCCTTTGTATTCCACGCCCAGGGCGATGCGAGAGTAGCCTTCGGCCGCAGACTCGGCGGCGGTGTCGATGATGTCCAAGAGCATGAAACCTGTGGGGTGTACGGAATGGCGGGGATTATAACGACAACGGCAGCCGTGTTGGGCTGCCGTCGGATCCGCATGGTCCTTGATGGCCTCTCCGCGGGTTTCCACGAAGAGGCCAGCCTCGCGTGCCTCAAACCAGACGGGAAAGCATGTCCTCGGCTTCCTGACGCTGGTTTTCATCACCATCCTTGACCACTTCATCGAGGATGTCGCGCGCCCCCTGGTTGTCGCCCATGTCGATATAGGCACGCGCCAGGTCGAGCTTGGTGGCCACTTCGTCGCTGCCGGAGAAGAAGTCGAAGTCCAGGTCGTCCAGCGGCTCCGGCTCTGGCTGGGCAGCGGCGTCTTCGCTGGTGAAATGTGGCTCCAGCGAGGGCGACTCGAGGCTCTGCGACAGCTTGTCCAGCTCGGCATTCACATCGTCCAGCTCGGAGGCGAAGTTCTTCGCCGCTGGCGAATCATCTTCCAGCGACAACGACAGGTCGAAGTCGGATGGAAGGTCGAACTCGGACAATGGGTCGAACGCCGGCACGCTGTCGAAAGCAGCCAGTTCCGCGGCGACATCCACCGGGGTTTCGTCGGCAGCCGGTGCAGCCGGGGCAACCGGCTCGCTGACATCGAGGTCGAATTCGGACAGGTCGACAGCAGGTTGCGCTTCGGCCTGGGCCAGCATGGCCTCGAAATCGGCGTCGGCATCGGCCTGCAGCTCGGCATCGACGGCAAACGGTTGTTGTTCTTCCTGCGCCACTTGCGGCAGGGGCTCATCGAGTACCGGCTCATCCAACACCGGTTCGTCCAGCCCCGGCGCAGCCAGCGGGCCTTCCTCGGGCAGGTCATCACCCAGGCTCAGGTCGAAGGCACTGTCCAGGTCCTGTTCGTCCAGGCCCGGCACATCGAGGGTCGGCACTTCATCGAAGGCATCCAGCTCAGGTGCTGCTTCAGGCTGCGCTGACGCGACGGCCTCCGGCTCGACCGCCAACTGCGGCTCGAGGGTCGGCAAGTCGTCCAGGCCGACTTCGGCAGCCGCTGGCGTTTCAGGCTGATCCTGCAGCAAGCCCTGCACATACTGTTCGTCCATCTCGGCAGCCAGGGCCGCGGCACCGAGGCCGGCAGCAGCCAGGCCGAGCATGGCCGGGTAGCGTTCTTTCAAGCCGGCGACCGCGGCGCTGTTCTGCTCGCTGGCCGGCAATTTGCGCTCCTGCTCGACGAACGCGCTCTGGTCACCCTGGCGGGCGTACACGTCCATCAGTTGCAGGCGCAGGTCATCACGCTCCGGCGCAGCAGCCACGGCGGGCTCCAGCAGGTCGGCTGCGCGGTTCAGGCGGCCTGCGGCCAGGCATTGTCCGACCTCTTCCAGCAGCGCGGCGTACGGGTCGGCCTGTGCCTCGGGCGGCGTTTCGACGGCGGCCGCCAGCGGCTTTTCTGCTGCTGCGGCAGCAGCGGCCGAAGCGGCGACCACGGCTGGCGACAGGGTCACGCTCGGGGCCGAAACGTCGACGCCATCGAGGCTCGCGCTGTCGTTATCGAAGCCTGTGGCCTGCTCTTCTTCCAGCGCGCGCGCCATGCGCAGGTGTTTTTCGGCTTCCTGCTGGGCCTTGCGCTTGCGCGCCAGCAGCAACAGCAGAAGCAGCAGCACGAGGAACGCGCTGCCGGCAATCAGCCCCAGCAGCAGCGGGTTGCCGGTGATTTCGTCCAGCACACCGCCAGGCTGCTCATTGGCTTCAGCCTTGGTGGCTGGCGCCGGCTTGGGCGCGGTATCCACGGCGGCAGGTGCAGGCTTGACCACGGGTTGCGCATCGGCAGCAGGCTGGGCCGGGGCAGCTGCGCCCTGGGCTTCCAGGTGGGCCAACTGGTTGTTCTTCAGCTCGATCAGACGCTGCAGCTTGTCCAGCTGGCTCTGCAGGTCGGCCATGCGGCTCTTGAGCTCTTCGTTGTCGCGACGGCTGGTGTCCAGGCTTTCCTCGGCCACGGCCAGCTTGTCGCTGAGCGCCTTGGCCTGGTCGGCACCGGCGTTGCCCGGGCTGACCAGGCGCAGGTTGTCGCCCTGGGCGATACGCGCCGGTGCCGCCTCGGCGGCACCACGACGGGTGGCATCCAGCTGGCGGGCACGCGGGCCCAGGCGGCGGCCTTCACGCCAGGCGGCATACTGCTCGGCCACTTCGCTGATCGCCTCGCCCTGCGGGATGCTCTGGATCTGCTGCTGGTCAGGCAGGCGCAGCACCTGCCCCACCTTCAGCTGGTTGATGTTGTTGCCGATGAAGGCGTCCGGGTTCAGCGCCTGGATCGCGATCATGGTCTGCTGGATCGAGCCACCCTGGGTGTTGCGCGCGGCAATCTGCCACAAGGTGTCGCGGCGCTGGGTGGTGTAGCTGCCGGCAGCGGTCACTGCCGGTGCGACATTGCCCGCTGCCGGCTTGTCGCCCTGGGCCTTGGCCTGGTCGAGCAGCACGCTGTAGTCACGCAGCAGGCGGCCCTGCGGCCACATCACCTGGACCAGGAACTTGACCACCGGGCCCGGCAGCGGCTGGCTGGAGGTAACCCGCAACACGCTCCTGCCGTTGGGGTTGATCACCGGCGTGAAGGTGAGGTCTTCGAGGTAAGGCGGCAGCGCTACCCCGGCCTTGCTGAACTCTTCCGGCGGCGCCAGGCTCGGCGCCACTTCGGCGGCGGTAAGGTCGCGCACGTCCAGCAGCTCGATCTCGGCGTCCAGCGGCTGGTTCTGTGCCGACTTGAGGGTCAGCTCCCCCAGGCCCAGGGCATTCGCCATGCCCGACGACAGCGCCGATGCTGCAGCCATGGCCAGAACCAGTTTGCGAATTCGAAGCATGACCTCTTCCCTTGTATGAAGCGTCCTGAAACCTGCATGCGGAGCAGGACAAAAGTGCTCGCCAGTATCTTTTACGGCATGTGTTTAATCAACAATTGCGCCACTTGCACAGCGTTTAGCGCGGCACCTTTGCGCACATTGTCGGTGGTCAGCCAGAGGTTGAGCTGCTGCTCCTCATCAACACCGTGCCGTACACGACCAACATAGACCACGTCTTGGCCCACTGCGTCACCAACCGGGGTCGGATAATCATCGCGCTCCACCAGTTCGACACTGTCAGCAGCCTCGAGCGCCTGCTGAATCGCCCCCAGGTCCACCGGGCGGCGGCTCTGCACCGCCACACTGAAGCTATCGCCAAAAAACACCGGGACTTGAACACAGCTCACGGAAATCTTCAGTTCCGGCATGCCCAGCAGCACGCGCAATTCGCTGACCAGGCGCCGCTCCAGCGCGGTATGGCCCTGTTCATCGGCGGCACCGACCTGGGCCAGCAGGTTGAAGGCCACCTGGCGGTCGAAGAAGCGTGGCTCCAGCGGCCGGGCATTGAGCAGCTCGGCGGTTTGCCGGGCCAGCTCAGTGACGGCTTCGCGGCCCTGTGCGGACACGGCCAGCGCCGCCATCACCTGCACTCGCTCGATATCCAGCAGGCCTTTGAGCGGTGCCAGCGCCACAGCCATGGCAACTGCGGCCGAGCACGGGCTGACGATGCGCGCGGGTAGCGCCAGGCCGGCCAGGCGTTCGGCGTTGGCTTCGGGCACCAGGGCCAGGGCGTCGTCCAGGCCGCCGGACAGGTCGATAACCGTACAACCCGCCTGCAGCGCCTTGCCGGCAAAACTGCGGCTGACGGCGGCGCCGGTGGCGAAGAAGGCGAGCTTGGCCTGGGCGAAGTCGAAGCTGTCCACTTCGCGTACTTTCAGCTTCTTGCCGGCGAACATCACGCTGCTACCGGCGGATTCCATGCTGGCCAGCAGGTGCAGCGTGCCGACCGGGAAGGCCAGTTCTTCGAGGATCTGTACCAGGGCTTCACCAACGCTGCCGGTGGCGCCGACGACGGCGATGTCCAAAGGGTTTGTCATGGAAGGAATCCTTTTGCTGAAAACGGCGGGGGCGGCACTTTACTTGGATTGTAGAGTTTTGTCTGTGCCAGCCCAAACCTCGCCCCACAGCCAAGCCCTACTCACTCCGCTCTCGCTTTTGCTCTTGCTCTTGCTCTTGCTCTTGATCTTGATCTTAATCTTGATCTTCGCGACTTCAGGAGGCGCCTGAACCATTGCGCGCTTAGAAGCAAGAGCAAAAGCAAAAGCCAAGCTGGGACTTGGCAGGACAGGAAATAAAAAACCCGCACTGTCGCCAGCACGGGTTTTCGGCCACACCAGAACGATCAACGCTCCAGCAGGATCCGCAGCATGCGACGCAGCGGTTCGGCCGCGCCCCACAGCAGCTGGTCACCGACGGTGAACGCACCGAGGTACTGCGACCCCATGTTCAGTTTGCGCAAACGGCCAACCGGAATGTTCAGGGTACCGGTCACCTTGGTCGGGGTCAGCTCCTGCATGCTGATTTCACGCTGGTTCGGCACCAGCTTCACCCAGGGGTTGTGCTGGCTGATCATGCCTTCGATGTCGGCGAGCGGCACGTCCTTGTTCAGCTTGATGGTCAGCGCCTGGCTGTGGCAACGCATGGCGCCGATGCGCACGCAGATACCGTCGACCGGGATCGGGCTCTTGAAGCGGCCGAGAATCTTGTTGGTCTCGGCCTGGGCCTTCCACTCTTCGCGGCTCTGGCCGTTCGGCAGCTCCTTGTCGATCCACGGGATCAGGCTGCCGGCCAGCGGCACGCCGAAGTTCTCGGTCGGGAACGCTTCGCTGCGCATGGTTTCGGCAACCTTGCGGTCGATGTCGAGGATGGCGCTGGCCGGGTTGGCCAGGTCATCGGCCACGGCAGCGTGGGTTGCGCCCATTTGCTTGATCAGCTCACGCATGTTCTGCGCGCCGGCACCGGACGCCGCCTGGTAGGTCATGGCGCTCATCCACTCGACCAAGCCGGCTTCGAACAGGCCACCCAGGCCCATCAGCATCAGGCTCACGGTGCAGTTGCCGCCGATGTAGTTCTTGGTACCGGCGTCCAGTTGCTGGTCGATGACCTTGCGGTTGACCGGGTCGAGGATGATTACCGCGTCATCCTGCATGCGCAGGGACGAAGCGGCATCGATCCAGTACCCCTGCCAGCCGGCTTCACGCAGCTTGGGGAAGACCTCGTTGGTGTAGTCGCCGCCCTGACAGGTGAGGATCACGTCGAGGGTCTTGAGTTCTTCGATCGAATAAGCGTCCTTGAGTGGAGCAGTATCCTTGCCCACGTTCGGGCCTTGGCCACCGACGTTGGAGGTGGTGAAGAACACCGGCTCGATAAGGTCGAAGTCCTGCTCCTCCAGCATCCGCTGCATGAGCACGGAACCGACCATACCGCGCCAACCGATCAGACCTACACGTTTCATCGCAACTACACCTTTGCTAAAAGTGGGCCGCCACCGGGAATTTTGGATGGCGGGCCAGAGAGATTACAGATTCCGCAGCGCTGCGACTACTGCGTCGCCCATTTCCTGCGTACCCACCTTGCGGCAGCCTTCCGAGAAGATGTCGCCGGTGCGCAGGCCCTGGTCCAGGACCACGCTCACGGCCTTCTCGATCGCTTCGGCGGCAACCGTCTGGTTGAAGCTGTAGCGCAGCATCATCGACACCGACAGGATGGTCGCCAACGGGTTGGCGATACCCAGGCCGGCGATGTCCGGCGCCGAGCCGTGGCACGGCTCGTACATGCCCTTGTTGTCGGCATCCAGCGACGCCGAAGGCAGCATGCCGATGGAACCGGTCAGCATGGAAGCTTCATCCGACAGAATGTCACCGAACATGTTGTCGGTCACCATCACGTCGAACTGCTTGGGCGCCCGCACCAGCTGCATGGCAGCGTTGTCGACGTACATGTGGCTCAGTTCGACATCCGGGTAGTCCTTGGCCACGTCCTCGACCACTTCCCGCCACAGCTGGCTGGACGCAAGGACGTTGGCCTTGTCCACCGAGCACAGCTTCTTGCCCCGTACACGGGCCATGTCGAAGCCGACCCGGGCAATGCGACGCACTTCGCTTTCGCTGTACGGCAGGGTGTCGTAGGCCTGGCGTTCGCCGCCCTCCAGCTCGCGCTGGCCCCGCGGTGCGCCGAAGTAGATACCACCGGTCAGTTCACGGACGATGAGGATGTCCAGGCCCGAGACGATCTCCGGCTTGAGCGACGAGGCATCGGCCAGTTGCGGATAGAGGATGGCCGGGCGCAGGTTGGCGAACAGCCCCAGTTGTGAACGGATCTTCAGCAAGCCGCGCTCCGGGCGGATGTCACGCTCGATCTTGTCCCACTTCGGCCCGCCCACGGCGCCCAGCAGCACGGCATCGGACTTGCGCGCACGTTCCAGGGTCTCGTCAGCCAGCGGCACGCCGTGCTTGTCGATGGCGGCGCCACCGATCACGTCGTGAGCCAGGCTGAAACCGAGCTGGAACTTGTCGTTGGCCAGTTCCAGTACCTTGACCGCCTCGGCCATGATTTCCGGGCCGATACCGTCACCTGGGAGAATCAGAATCTGCTTGCTCATGCTTTCCTCTATCCATTCACGCGGTGCGGCCAAGCGGGCCACACCGAAAAGTTCTTAACGCTCGGCCCACAACACCAGCACATCCGTGCTGAACGAACCATCGGCCTCGATCTGGTAATACTGCCGTACTTCCTCGCCCATGGCTTGCTGCAACTGGCGGATGGCCACACGCATCGGCTCGGGGGTGCGCATGCGCTCGACCCAGCTGCCGAACTCCAGGCGCAGCGGCTGGCGGGCGTGGCTGCGCACGTGCAGCCCGGCCTCGCTGACCTGGCGCTGCCATTCGGCGGCGGAGTAGTCGCGTACATGGCTGGTGTCGCGCAGCACTTCGACCGTTTGCAGGTAGGTATCGAGCAACGGGCTACCCGGCGACATGACGTCGATGAAGGCTGCCACGCCGCCCGGCTTGAGCACCCGGCGCACTTCGCGCAGGGCCAGGCCCAGGTCGCTCCAGTGGTGGGCCGAGTAGCGGCTGAAGACGAAGTCGAACGAGGCATCGGCGAACGGCAGGCGTTCGGCGACACCGCGCTCGGTGGTGATATTGGCCAGGCCGCGCTCGGCAGCGGCACTGGCGACCACGTCGAGCATGGCTTGCGAGAGGTCGTAGGCGACCACCTCGGCCACCAGCGGGGCGACCTGGAAACTGACATGGCCGGCACCGCAGCCCAGGTCCAGCACGCGGGCATGGCCCTGCCCGGCCAGTTCGGCCTGCAGCAGGGCGAATTCACTGCCTTGGGCGTGCACGGTGCTGCTGAGGTAGGCACTGGCCTGTTCGCCGAACTGGCGTTGGACCACATCGGTGTGCTGGCTGCTGGTCATGTCTCGATCCTTTTGGTTTCTTGCTACCTGTACCGGCCCTTTCGCGGGCATGCCCGCTCCCACAGGTACAGCGCTGCTCTCTGTGGGAGCGGGCATGCCGGCGAAGAGGCCGGTGCTGCCACCTACAAGCAATCAGGCATCACGGAACAGCCAAGGCTGCGCTGCGCGATGCTTGCTTTCGAAAGCCTTGATCGCGTCGCTGTCCTGCAAGGTCAGGCCGATATCGTCCAGGCCGTTGAGCAGGCAGTGCTTGCGGAATGCGTCGATCTCGAAGTGCAGCACCTTGCCATCCGGGCGGGTGACGGCCTGCGCCTGCAGGTCGATGACCAGCTGGTAGCCCGGGTTGGCTTCGACCTGCTTGAACAGCTCGTCGACCTCCTCATCGCTGAGGATGATCGGCAGCAGGCCGTTCTTGAAGCTGTTATTGAAGAAGATGTCGGCAAAGCTCGGCGCGATCACGCTGCGGAAGCCGTACTCGTCCAGCGCCCACGGCGCGTGCTCACGGCTGGAGCCGCAACCGAAGTTCTCCCGCGCCAGCAACACGCTGGCGCCCTGGTAACGTTCGTGGTTGAGCACGAACTCCTTGTTCAGCGGGCGCTTGCTGTTGTCCTGGTAGGGCTGGCCCACGTCCAGGTAGCGCCACTCGTCGAACAGGTTGGGGCCGAAACCGGTGCGCTTGATCGACTTGAGGAACTGCTTGGGGATGATCTGGTCGGTGTCGACGTTGGCACGGTCCAACGGGGCGACGAGGCCAGTGTGCTGGGTAAAGGCTTTCATGCTGCGCTCCCTTGGATCAACTCGCGGACATCGATGAAGTGGCCGGTCACCGCGGCGGCGGCGGCCATGGCCGGGCTGACCAGGTGGGTACGGCCACCGGCACCCTGACGGCCTTCGAAGTTGCGGTTGGAGGTGGACGCGCAGTGCTCGCCGCTCTCCAGGCGGTCCGGGTTCATCGCCAGGCACATCGAGCAGCCTGGTTCACGCCATTCGAAACCAGCTTCGAGGAAGATCTTGTCCAGGCCTTCGCGCTCGGCCTGGGCCTTGACCAGACCCGAGCCCGGCACCACCAGCGCCTGCTTGACGTTGGCTGCGACCTTGCGACCCTTGGCGATTGCAGCCGCGGCGCGCAGGTCTTCGATGCGCGAGTTGGTGCACGAGCCGATGAACACGCGGTCGAGCTTGATGTCGGTGATCGCCTGGTTGGCGGCCAGGCCCATGTACTTGAGGGCACGCTCGATCGAACCACGCTTGATCAGGTCCGGCTCGGCAGCCGGGTCCGGCACGCGCTGGTCGACGGCCAGGACCATCTCCGGCGAAGTGCCCCAGCTGACCTGCGGCTTGATTTGCCCAGCGTCGAGCTCGACCACGGTGTCGAACACTGCGTCAGCATCGGAAACCAGGCCTTTCCAGGCTGCGACCGCCTGCTTCCACTGTTCACCCTTGGGCGCGTACGGGCGGCCTTCGACATAGGCGACGGTGGTGTCGTCCACCGCCACCAGGCCTACGCGGGCACCGGCTTCGATGGACATGTTGCAGATGGTCATGCGGCCTTCCATCGACAATTCGCGAATGGCGCTGCCGGCGAACTCCATGGCGTGGCCGTTACCACCGGCGGTGCCGATCTTGCCGATCACCGCGAGGACGATGTCCTTGGCAGTAACGCCGGCAGCCAACTGGCCTTCCACGCGCACCAGCATGTTCTTCATCTTCTTGGCGACCAGGCACTGGGTCGCGAGCACATGCTCGACCTCGGAGGTACCGATGCCGTGAGCCAGGGCACCGAAGGCGCCGTGGGTGGAGGTGTGCGAGTCGCCGCAGACCACGGTCATGCCTGGCAAGGTGGCCCCCTGCTCCGGGCTGATGACATGGACGATGCCCTGGCGCTCGTCGTTCATCTTGAATTCGACGATGCCGTATTCGTCACAGTTTTCGTCGAGGGTCTGCACCTGCAGGCGCGACACCTGGTCGACGATGGCTTCGATACCGCCCTTGCGCTCCGGCGTGGTCGGCACGTTGTGGTCCGGCGTTGCAATGTTGGCGTCTATGCGCCACGGCTTGCGATTGGCCAGGCGCAGGCCTTCGAAGGCCTGGGGCGACGTCACTTCGTGGATGATGTGGCGGTCGATGTAGATCAAGGACGAGCCGTCATCACGGCGCTTGACCTCATGGGCTTCCCAGAGTTTGTCGTAGAGCGTTTTGCCAGCCATCAGACTGTTCCTCATCAGCGTCTTTCTATGCCAAAGACCCCTTGGCTTGTGCGGTCGATGCTAGGGCGTTAGATTGAATAACTCAAATTCATAATTTTTATGCTTTGGATAACCAACAGGAATTCAGATCATGGACCTGGCCAACCTTAGCGCCTTCATTGCCATCGCCGAAACCGGAAGCTTTTCGGGGGCAGCCGAACGCCTGTTCCTGACCCAGCCGGCCGTCAGCAAACGCATCGCCGGGCTGGAACAGCAACTGGAGGTGCGCCTGTTCGACCGGCTGGGCCGCGAGGTGACCCTGACCGAGGCTGGCCGCGCCTTGCTGCCGCGCGCCTACCAGATTCTCAATGTGCTCGATGATACGCGCCGGGCGCTGACCAACCTGACCGGCGAAGTCAGCGGTCGCCTGACCCTGGCCACCAGCCATCACATCGGCCTGCACCGGCTGCCGCCGCTGTTGCGCGCGTTCACTCGCCAATACCCGGCCGTGGCACTGGATATCCAGTTCATGGATTCGGAACAGGCCTACGATGAAATTCTGCATGGCCGCGCCGAGATTGCGGTGATCACCCTTGCGCCCGAACCACATCACCTGGTCAAGGCCATGCCGGTGTGGGACGACGCCCTGGACTTCGTGGCCGCGCCTGAGCACCCCCTGGCCGCCAACCAGGCGGTCAGCCTGGCCGACGTCGCCCGTCACCCGGCGGTGTTCCCCGGCGGCAACACCTTCACCCACCATATCGTCCAGCGCCTGTTCGAAAGCCAGGGCCTGACCCCGAACATCGCCATGAGCACCAATTATCTGGAAACCATCAAGATGATGGTGTCGATCGGCCTGGCCTGGAGCGTGCTGCCGCGCACCATGCTCGACGAACAGGTTGCACCCATCGCTTTGCCGGGCATACAGCTGTCGCGCCAGCTAGGCTACATTTTGCACACGGAGCGTACGCTTTCGAACGCGGCGAGGGCTTTCATGGCCTTGCTCGACAGCCACGCGGGGCCCGCCTGACCGGTCGTCAGCCCGGTTTATCATCCCAAAGGACGCGTCACACGCCAAAGGTCTGGTACCGATGCCCAAATCAGCGAACCGTTTTCCGCGCCTGCCGCGTATCCCGGCGGCCGATCCCCAGGAGTCGGAACAGGCCTGGCAGAACGCCCCGCAACTGCTGGCTGCACTCAACGGGGCGCGGCTGGGCGCCTGGCTGTGGGACATACAGACCGGCCGGGTGAGCTGGTCGCGTGGCACCCAGGCGCTGTTCGGCTTCGACCCGCACAAGCCGCTATCCAGCGATATCGACTACCTCGACCTGCTGCCGGAGGAGGACCGCGCCCGTACCCGCCAGCTGTTCCAGGCCGTGGTCAACGGCGAGCCGGCGGAAAAAGCCATGCGCCACCGCATCCGCTGGCCCGATGGCAGCCTGCACTGGCTGGAAATCAACGGCAGCCTGACCCACGACCAGCAAGGCCGCCCGCAGATGATCGGGGTCATTCGTGAAATCACCCGCCAGCGCGAACGGGAAACAGCTCTGATCAACTCGGAAAAACGCTTCGCCACCCTGTTTCACCTCAGCCCCAACGCCATCCTGCTGACCCGCCGCGAAGACGGCATGATTTTCGAGGTCAACCAGCACTTCGAAAACATGTTCGGCTGGCCTGGTAGCCAGGTGATCGGCAAGACCAGCCTGGAACTGGGCTTGTGGGCCAACCCCGAACAGCGCCAGCAACTGCTGGAACTGGCCCGTAACAACAGTGGCCCGCTGAGCCTGGAAGTCCAGTTCCGCGCCGTCAGCGGCAAGATACATGACGGCATCCTCTGCACCCAGGGCATAGAGCTGGAGGGTGTGACCTATCTCCTCAGCACGTTCATGGACACCACCGAACGCAAACGCGCCGAGCAGGCCCTGAAGGACAGCCAGGAGCGACTCGACCTGGCACTGGATTCGGCACAGCTGGGCACCTGGGACTGGCATATCCCCAGCGGCATGCTCTATGGCTCGGCCCGCGCCGCACAACTGCACGGTTTGCCACCGATCCCCTTTCACGAATCGTTCGACGCGTTTTTCGAAGGCGTGCCGGAGCAGGAGCGCAACGTGATGCGCCAGGCCTACCGCAGCCTGCGCGAAGGGCCTGCCGGCAACTACCAGATCACCTACCAGGTTCAACTGGAAAATGGCGTTTCGCGCTATATCGAAAGCCGCGCCCGGCTGTACCGCGACGAGCAGGGCAACCCGCTGCGCATGGCCGGCACCTTGCTCGACATCACCGACCAGGTGGAACGTGAACAGCGCCTGAGCGCTTCGGAAGAGAAGTTCGCCAGTCTGTTCCAGGTCAGCCCCGACCCGATCTGCGTCAACCGCCAGGACACCGGCCAGTTCATCGAGATCAACCCGGCGTTCACCCAGACCTTCGGCTGGAGCGCAGACCAGGTCATCGGCCGCACCGCCGAGGAAATCGGCCTGTGGGCCGAGACCTTCGAGCGGGCGCAACGCATCGAGCGGGTGATCCGTGAACAGGCCCTGAGCAACGTCGCCGTGGTGGTCAACCACCGCAACGGGGGGCCGTTGACCTGCGTGATTTCCAGCCGCCTCATCACCGTCGACGGGCAGCCCTGCAGCGTGACAACGCTGCGCGATATCACCCAGCAGCAACGGGCCGAGGCAGCGCTCAAGTCCAGCGAGGAGAAGTTCGCCAAAGCCTTTCACTCCAGCCCCGACGCCATCACCATCACCGAACGCTACAGCGGCCGTTACCTGGAAATCAACGACGGCTTCTGCCGCCTGACTGGCTACAGCGCCGCCGAAGTGGTCGGCCGTACAGTGTACGAGGTCGGCATCTGGGCTGACGACAAGCAACGCAGCGCCCTGCTGGCAGAGCTGCGCGAGCGCGGCCGGGTACACCACCGCGAGATGCTCGGGCGCAACAAGCGTGGCGATATCCTCACCGTGGAGGTGTCGGTCGAGCCCATCACCCTCAACGAGGTCGACTGCCTGCTGCTGAACGCCCGCGATGTCAGTCAGTTGAAGAACGCACAAGCGCAGATTCGCCACCTGGCCTACCACGACCCATTGACCAACCTGCCCAACCGCGCCTTGCTGATGGACCGCCTGAGCCAACAGATCGCCCTGCTCAAGCGCCACAACCTGCGCGGCGCGCTGCTGTTCCTCGACCTCGACCATTTCAAGCACATCAACGACTCGCTGGGCCACCCGGTGGGCGACACGGTACTGAAGATCATCACCGCGCGGCTGGAAGCCAGCGTACGCCTGGAAGACACCGTGGCACGCCTGGGTGGCGACGAATTCGTGGTGTTGCTGAGCGGCCTGGAAGGCAGCCGTGATCTGGTCGAAGAAAAAGTGCGTGAGCTGGCCGATACCCTGCGTGAACTGCTGGCCGAACCGATGTCACTGGACGGCCAGCGCCTGCAGGTGACGCCCAGCATCGGCGTCGCGTTGATCCCTGACCATGGCGCCACGCCGGCCGACCTGCTCAAGCGTGCCGATATCGCCCTGTACCGGGCCAAGGATTCCGGGCGCAACACCACCCAGCTGTTCCACACCACCATGCAGAAGGCCGCCAGCGAACGCCTGCGTATGGAGAATGACCTGCGCCTGGCCCTGGCCCGCGGCGAACTGGCGCTGCACTTCCAGCCGCAGGTCGATGCTCGTGACAACCGCATCGTCGGCGCCGAGGTATTGCTGCGCTGGCACCACCCGGAACTGGGCCAGCAGCCACCGGCGCAATTCATCCAGGTATTGGAGGAAAGCGGCCTCATCCTGGAAGTTGGCAGCTGGATCCTCGACGAAGCCTGCGACGCCTGTGCCCGCATGCTGGCCGACGGGCTGGTCGAGGCAGACACTTTCAGCCTGTGCGTGAACATCAGCCCACGACAGTTCCGCCAGAACGACTTCGTCGGACGCGTGCTGCGCAGCCTGGACGACTACCGTTTGCCACGGCAGATGCTGAAGCTGGAAATCACCGAAGGCATCGTCATCCAGAACCTGGAGGACACCATCAGCAAGATGCGCGAGCTGAAGCGCCACGGGGTGAGTTTCGCGATGGACGACTTTGGCACCGGCTACTCTTCGCTGACCTACCTGAAGCGCCTGCCGGTGGACGCCCTGAAAATCGACCAGACCTTCGTACGCGATGCGCCGATGGACCCCAACGATGCCGAAATCGTCCGCGCCATCGTGGCCATGGCCCGCAGCCTGGACCTGGCAGTGATTGCCGAAGGGGTGGAGCTGAGCGAGCAGCTGGAGTTTCTGGAACGGTTGGGGTGTCACTTGTACCAGGGATACCTGCACAGCCGGCCGTTACCATTGCCGGAGTTTCGGCAGATGTTGCTGGAGGCTCCGGCAGATTACTGAACCTGACACGCTCGCTGCAGGAGCGCACAAGGGCCATTACAGCCGACACAAAAAAGGGCACCCCTGGGGGGGGTGCCCTTTTTCACATCGGCGCGATCAGTTCAGCGCTGGCTGTTCGCCATTGATCGGGATGCGCTTGGCCTTGGCTTCTTCAGGCACGATGCGCAGCAGGTCAATGCTGAGCAGGCCATTGGCCAGGCCGGCAGCCTTGACTTCGATATGGTCGGCCAGGCGGAAGGACAGCTTGAAGGCGCGTTGCGCAATACCCTGATGCAGGTAGGTCACCTCTTCGGCGCCGTTGTCGCGCTTGCCACCGGACACGGTCAGGACACCTTTCTCGACCTGCAGATCGAGGTCCTGCTCCTGGAAGCCGGCTGCGGCTACCACGATGCGGTATTGGTCATCGCCATGCTTTTCCACGTTGTAGGGCGGGTAGCTGCTACCGGCCTCGTTACGTGCCGCAGATTCGAACAGGTCGTTGAAACGGTCGAAGCCTACGGAATGGCGGAACAGTGGAGCGAGAGAGAAAGCAGTGTTCATGGTCATTAACTCCTGAGATTCAGCAAGTAAAGTCACTACGCGACCCGACTTCGGCATCGCGTACTCAAGAGATAGGGGCGGGAGAACGGCTTTCAAGAGGGGCAGCAAAAAAATCTTGAATCAGCGCCCACGCAGACGCTGGATCAGGCAACGCATGCCGTCACCGCTTGCGCTTCAACTCCCAGCAGGCGGCTGATACGCGCGCAGTCGTCTTCCCGACGCAACTCGGCGAACAGCACCACCGCCTCCGGGTAACTGCGGGTCAGCATCGCCAACCACTGCTTCATCCGCCCCGGCGCATAACGCGGCGACAGCTTGGCCTGGGCCTGGCGCCAGAATTCGCGCAGCAACGGCAGCAGGTCGTTCCAGGCCAGCGGCAGGTACTCGCGCCCGTCCCGCGCCGCGGCTATCTGCAGGCCAAGGTCCGGGCGCGAAACCAGCCCGCGGCCAAGCATGATGTGTTCGGCACCACTGACTGCACGGCAGCGCCGCCAGTCGTCCACGGTCCAGATCTCGCCATTGGCGAACACCGGCACCTTGACCACATCCTGTACCCGCGCCACCCACTCCCAATGGGCCGGCGGCTTGTAACCTTCGACCTTGGTCCGCGCATGCACCACCAGATGCGCAGAGCCGCCCTCGGCCAGCGCGGTGGCGCAGTCCAGCGCGCCATCGGGGCTGTCGAAGCCCAGGCGCATCTTTGCCGTCACCGGAATATGCGTCGGCACGGCGCTGCGCACCTCACGCACGATAGCGTGCAACAATTCCGGCTCCTTGAGCAGCACCGCCCCACCGCGCGACTTGTTCACAGTCTTGGCCGGGCAACCGAAGTTCAGGTCGATCACCGGCGCCCCCAGCTCGCAGGCCAGCGCGGCGTTTTCCGCCAGGCACACCGGGTCGGAGCCCAGCAATTGCACACGCATGGGTACCCCGGCGGCAGTCCGGGCGCCATTGCGCAACTCGGGCGCCAGCTTGTCGAACGAGGCAGGCGGCAGCAGGCGGTCGCATACGCGAATGAACTCGGTGACGCACCAGTCGATACCGCCGACGCGGGTCAGCACGTCGCGCAGGATGTTGTCGACCAGCCCCTCCATGGGGGCCAGGGCAATTTGCATGTCGGGGTCTCGGCGGAAAAAGCCGGCAGTCTAGCAAAGATTGCCGGCGTTTCAGGCGCCGATCAGCGCCGGGCCGTAACCGTCGAGGAATTCCGCCGGCATGCGCCTGGGCTTGCCACTGGACAGCTCGATGCAGGCGAAGGTGGTGTGGGCGCGCAGCAGGGTCACGCCGTCGCGCGGGCGCTTGAGCTGGAAGCGCCGGGTCATGCGCAGGCGCTGGTCCCAGTCAATGATCCAGGTGGCCAGCTGCAACTCGTCGTCTTCATAGGCGGCGGCCAGATAATCGATCTCGTGGCGAACAACGGCCATGGCCCGGTCCAACCGGCGGTATTCCGCCAGGTCCAGGCCCAGGCGTTGTGAGTGGCGCCAGGCGCAACGCTCCAGCCAGGTGACGTAGACGGCATTGTTGGCGTGGCCGAGGCCATCGATATCCTCGCTACCGACGCGCAGATCGATGACGAAAGGTGTTGCCAGGTCCCAGCTCATGTTCGCTTCCTTGGCGCAAAAGTGGATTTAGCAGCGACCTGGGCGGGAATGTCCAGACCTTCTGTGCCTGCCTGGAAGCCCGGCGCGTCGATCAGGCACTTTGCCGCGCTGGCGCAGCGGCCTGGGCCAGCAGTTCGAGCACGGCTTCACCCAGGCGCGGGTCAGCCAGCACGCGCTGGTGCCCGCCCTCCTCCAGCAGCAACAGCCGGCTGTCGAACCAGGCCTTGTGAATGGCCTGGGCTTCGCTGGCAGGCACCAGTCCGTCATCGACGGCATGCACCACCAACCCCGGCAACTCCAGCTGATAACCACTGACATCGAGCCGCGCAATCTGCATGCCGACGTCCCGCTCCACCTGGCGAATGAACGCGGCCCGCGCCCGGGCCGGCAACCCCAGGCGCTGGGCGAAACCACGCAGTACGCCGAGCAGTTGCGCTGGCGCTGCGATACTCACCGCCGCTTCGGCGCGCAGGCCCATCTGCAACGCCAGCAACACACTGGCACCGCCCATGGAATGGCCAATCACCGCACGCAGCGGCGGCAATTCGGCGGCAGCCTCCAGCAATGCTCGGGCAAACAGCACCACATGCGCCTGCTGGCCAGGTGAACGACCATGCCCCGGCCCTTCCAGCGAGACCACGGTGTGCCCGCCCTGGACCAGGGTCTCGATCAAGGCGGCAAACTGGGTCGGGCGCCCCTCCCAACCGTGCATCAACAGCACGGTCGGCCCTTTGCCCCAACGCAACGCGGACAAGCCGAAGCGCAGGGTGATGCGCTCGGCGCTGGCCAGCACGGGCAGCTCCCACTGCCTTGGCGGGAGGTTGCGCGGGGTCATGAATGCACGGCGCATCTTGCTCGCAATGTGCTCTGGGGCCAGGTGGCCCAAGGTGCCATTGACACCACGAATCCAGCTCAGGGTCGTCATCGCCATGCTCCCGTCAGAGAACCGCCGATTTGGCGGCGCGTAGAATGCGGTCAGACAGCTCGCTGGTGCCCAAGGCGCGAGCCAAGGCCAGGCCACCTATCATCAGGGCCAGGTCGGCCAGAGCCTTGTCGGCGTCTTCGGGACGGTCGACCATGGCGGCTGTCATCAATTCGATGTGTTCGGCCAGCACCTCGCGAAAAGCCTCTGGCAGGCGCTGCATTTCACCCAGCGAATTGGGCAGCGGGCAGGCATGCACCTCGGCATCGCGGTGCTTGCGCGACAGGTAGAAGGCGCCGGCCAAGGCCCGTCGCTCGGCACCCTCGAGGCTGGGATCGAGCTGGGCCAGCAACGCCCGGCGCTCGACCAACAGTTGGCGGAACGCCTCGAGCATCATTTCGTCCTTGCTGTCGAAATGGGCATAGAACCCACCGACAGTCAGCCCTGCCGCCCCCATCACCTGGCTGACGCTGGGCTCAGCCGGCCCATGTTGGATCAAGGCACTGCGCGCCGCTTCGAGAATGCGTTCGCGGGTTCTGCTTTTCTTGTCGCTCATCACGGACTCGCCGATGAAATATGATGGTCAAAATATTATTCTCATCATATTTTTTCGCAAGCGAATTCGGCGGCCATTTGTCGGCCAGGCATTTTTTGGGGGAGAAAAAACAAAAGGCCCATTCAATAAGCGAATGAGCCTTAAAGGTCCCGCAATACGCGGGTAAAAGTGGCGTCCCCTAGGGGACTCGAACCCCTGTTACCGCCGTGAAAGGGCGGTGTCCTAGGCCACTAGACGAAGGGGACGTAACCTTCGCGAAGATTCACGCGCGTGAACCCTGGCAGAAATGGTGGAGCTAAGCGGGATCGAACCGCTGACCTCCTGCATGCCATGCAGGCGCTCTCCCAGCTGAGCTATAGCCCCGAAACAAAAGGCTCATCAATAATCGACGAGCCTTTTTAAGCCCTGCAAAACGCAGGAAAAGTGGCGGCCCCTAGGGGACTCGACCCCCTGTTACCGCCGTGAAAGGGCGGTGTCCTAGGCCACTAGACGAAGGGGACGTAACCTTCGTGCCGATCCGCTTGCGCGAACCGCGGCAAAAATTGGTGGAGCTAAGCGGGATCGAACCGCTGACCTCCTGCATGCCATGCAGGCGCTCTCCCAGCTGAGCTATAGCCCCGGATTTCTAGCCTCTCGGCCCAGCGACATCGTGAAACATCGCTTGTGCAAAACTGGCGTCCCCTAGGGGACTCGAACCCCTGTTACCGCCGTGAAAGGGCGGTGTCCTAGGCCACTAGACGAAGGGGACGAACCTTCTA
Source organism: Pseudomonas sp. Marseille-Q3773 (assembly GCF_916618955.1). NCBI lineage: Bacteria > Pseudomonadati > Pseudomonadota > Gammaproteobacteria > Pseudomonadales > Pseudomonadaceae > Pseudomonas > Pseudomonas sp. Marseille-Q3773. The sequence continues at coordinate 462,517 of NZ_OU745390.1, read as the reverse complement.
CCTTCAAGACCCGGTTGCTGGACCCGGTCTTGCTCGACAGCCTTGGCTGCCGAACGGAATTTGGTGGAGCTAAGCGGGATCGAACCGCTGACCTCCTGCATGCCATGCAGGCGCTCTCCCAGCTGAGCTATAGCCCCACAATGTCGCTCTGAACCGAAGCGCTGGCTGGGTGCCTGGCGTTTCGTTTTCGTTCATCGCTGTGGACGGGGCGCATATTAAGATCGGATTGCAGGGCTGTCAAACTAATTTTTCAAAATATTCAAAAAAATTTTCACAGATAACAATCACTTACCGCCCTGCCCTACCAACTGGGAGCGCCGCGCCCTTGCAGGAGCCGCCTTGTGTCGCGAACGGAGCGCAAAGCGGCCCCGACAATTTTTGCGTTAAAGCTGAAATCGCGGGACCGCGTTGCGCTCCGTTCGCGACACAAGGCCCCTCCTACCGGGCTCAGCCAAGGCCTTTGGAGCGCTATCAGGCGATGGATGCCAGCAGCTTTTCCCATTCCTTGTTTTCTTTCTTCGACACCCCACCCAGCAGGTCCAGGGCCTGGCGCAGGCGGTAGCGGGTCAGGTCCGGGCCGAGGATTTCCATGGCATCGAGCACCGACACCGAGCTGGCCTGGCCTGTGATGGCGGCGAACATCAGCGGCATGGCGTCACGCAGCTTCAGTTCCAGCGCGTCGACCACGGCCTGGATGCAACCGGTGATGCGCTCCTTTTCCCACTGGCGCAGGCTTTCGAGCTTCCACAGGATCAGCTGGATCACCTGGCGCACCTGGTCGGCCGACAGTTTCTTGCTTTCGAACAGCTTGGCGTCGAGCTTCAGCGCACCTTCGAAGAAGAACCCGCCCAGTGGGGCAACCTGGCTGAAGGTTTCCACCCGGCCCTGCACGTGCGGGGCAATCTTCATCATGTAGTCGCTGTTGAACGCCCACTTCTGCAGACGCGCAGCGAACTCTTCGACCGGCAGCTCGCGCAGCCACTGGCCGTTCAGCCAGGACAGCTTCTCGATGTCGAAGATCGGGCCACCCAGCGAAATACGCGACAGGTCGAAGTGCTCGACCATCTCCGCCAGGGAGAACTTCTCGCGCTCGTCCGGCATCGACCAGCCCATGCGGCCCAGGTAGTTGAGCATCGCCTCGGGCATGAAGCCCATGCGCTCGTAGAAGGTCACCGAGGTCGGGTTCTTGCGCTTGGACAGCTTGGACTTGTCCGGGTTACGCAGCAGCGGCATGTAGCACAGCTTGGGCTGCTCCCAGCCGAAGTATTCGTACAGCTTGATCAGCTTGGGCGCCGATGGCAGCCACTCTTCGCCGCGCAGCACGTGGGTGATGCCCATCAGGTGATCGTCGACCACGTTGGCCAGGAAGTACGTCGGCAGGCCGTCGTTCTTCATCAGCACCTGCATGTCCATGCGGTCCCAAGGGATCTCGACATCGCCACGCAGCATGTCCGGGACCACGCACACGCCTTCGCTCGGCACCTTCATGCGGATCACGTGCGGCTCGCCAGCGTCCAGGCGACGCTGCACTTCCTCGGCGCTCAGCAACAGCGCGCGGCCGTCGTAGCGCGGGGTTTCGCCACGGGCCTGCTGTTCGGCACGCATCTGCTCCAGCTCTTCGGCGGTGCAGAAGCAATAGAAGGCATGGCCGGCATCAACCAGCTGCTTGGCATATTTCGCGTAGATCTCGCCGCGCTCGCTCTGCCGGTACGGGCCGTGCGGGCCGCCGACGTCCGGGCCTTCGTTCCATTCAATGCCGAGCCAGCGCAGGGCATCGAAGATCTGCTGTTCCGACTCGCGCGTGGAGCGCAGCTGGTCGGTGTCTTCGATGCGCAGGATGAACTCACCGCCGTGCTGCTTGGCAAAGCAGTAGTTGAACAGGGCGATGTAGGCAGTGCCGACATGGGGGTCGCCGGTAGGCGATGGCGCGATACGCGTGCGTACGGTGGTCATGGAGGGTCTCGAACGAAAGATGAAACAAAGGCGGGATGTTAGCAGGAGGCAGGCACCGGGCTCCAGCAATGGCGCGAACGACACTTGTCGATGCCCCCCATGCCGCTGTTAAATTTGTTTACATTTCTGGAACGATAGTGCTCATGCCTGCCCAACTCAAACGTCGCCTGCTGGCCTTTTTCATTCTGGTGGCAGCCATTGCCCTCGCCTTCCTGGGCCACTGGTACTTCAAGGGGCGCTTCTACGAAAGCACCGACAACGCCTACGTGCAGGGCGAGATAACGCGCATTTCCAGCCAGTTGGGCGCACGTATCGATGCCGTCGCGGTCGTGGACAACCAACACGTGAACAAGGGCGACCTGCTGGTGCGCCTGGAGGCTGCCGACTTCGAACTTGCCGTGCAACGTGCTCGCGCCGCCCTGGCCAGCCGCGAGGCCGAGCAGGTGCAGGCCGAAAGCCGCCTCACCCAGCAGGCCAGCCTGATTGCCGCCGGCCAGGCCCAGGTGGCGGCCAGCCAGGCCACTTTCGACCGCTCGCGCCTGGACCTTAGCCGCGCCGAGAAGCTGCGCAAGCCGGGCTTCGTCTCGGAGGAACGGGTCACCACGTTGTCGGCCGACAGCCATGTCGCCGGCTCGCAGGTCGACAAGGCCCGCGCCGACCTGCAAAGCCAGCGCCAGCAGGTCAACGCGCTGAGCGCCGAACTCAAGCGCCTCGACGCGCAAATCGCCAACGCTCGCGCCGACCTGGCCCAGGCCGAACTGAACCTGACTCGCTGCGAAATACGCGCGCCGATCAGCGGCACCATTGGCCAGCGCAATGCACGTGACGGCCAGGTGGTGCAGGCCGGTGCCTACCTGCTGTCGATCGTGCCGGACGAAGACATCTGGGTGCAGGCCAATTTCAAGGAAACCCAGATCGGCCGCATGCAGCCCGGGCAACGCGCCGAACTGTTGTTCGACAGCTACCCCGACACACCGATCGAAGGCCGGGTCGACAGCCTGTTCGCCGCCTCTGGCGCGCAATTCAGCCTGTTGCCACCCGACAATGCCACTGGCAACTTTACCAAGGTGGTGCAACGCATTCCGGTCAAGCTGACCTTCCGCGCCGACAACCCGCTGCACGGGCGCATCCGCCCGGGCATGTCGGTGACCGCCACCGTCGACCTGCGCAGTGAAGACGAAGGCCGAAATGGCCGGTGACGTGTTGCTCAGGCCCACTGCGGAGCCGACCCGGCGCGACTGGATCGCGGTAATGAGCGTGATGCTCGGCGCCTTCATGGCGGTACTGGACATCCAGATCACCAACTCGTCGCTGAAGGACATCCAGGGCGCATTGTCGGCGACGCTGGAGGAAGGCTCGTGGATTTCCACCTCGTACCTGGTGGCGGAAATCATCATGATTCCGCTCACCGCCTGGCTGGTGCAACTACTGTCGGCGCGGCGCCTGGCGGTGTGGGTATCCGGCGGTTTCCTGCTGTCGTCGCTGCTGTGTTCGATGGCCTGGAACCTGGAAAGCATGATTCTGTTCCGCGCCCTGCAGGGCTTTACCGGCGGCGCATTGATCCCGCTGGCCTTCACCCTGACCCTGATCAAGCTGCCCGAGCACCACCGTGCCAAGGGCATGGCCATGTTTGCCATGACCGCCACATTCGCCCCCTCGATCGGCCCCACCCTGGGTGGCTGGCTGACTGAAAACTGGGGCTGGGAATACATTTTCTACATCAACATCCCGCCCGGCCTGGTAATGATCGCTGGCCTGCTGTACGGGTTGGAGAAGAAGGACGCACATTGGGAGTTGCTGAAAAGCACCGACTACGCCGGTATTGTCACCTTGGGGCTGGGGCTGGGCTGCCTGCAGGTGTTTCTGGAGGAAGGCCACCGCAAGGACTGGCTGGAGTCGCAACTGATCGTCGGCCTCGGCAGCATCGCCCTGGTCAGCCTGATCACGTTTGTCATCCTGCAGTTTTCCAGGCCACAGCCACTGATCAACCTGCGCATCCTCGGCAACCGCAACTTCGGCCTGTCGAGCATCGCCAGCCTGGGCATGGGCGTGGGCCTGTATGGCTCGATCTATCTGTTGCCGCTGTACCTGGCGCAAGTGCAGGGCTACAACGCCCTGCAAATCGGCGAGGTGATCATGTGGATGGGCATCCCGCAGCTGTTCCTCATCCCGCTGGTACCGCAGTTGATGAAAGTGGTGTCGCCCAAGGTGTTGTGCGCCTTGGGTTTCTGCCTGTTCGGTGTCGCCAGTTTCGGCTCGGGGGTGCTCAACCCGGATTTCGCCGGGCCGCAGTTCAACCATATCCAGATCATCCGCGCCATCGGCCAGCCGATGATCATGGTGACCATCTCGCTGATCGCCACGGCGTATATCCAGCCGCAGGATGCCGGGTCGGCGTCAAGCCTGTTCAACATCCTGCGCAACCTGGGCGGGGCGATCGGCATTGCGCTGCTGGCCACGCTGCTCGATGCACGGACCAAGGTGTACTTCGATTACCTGAGGGAAGCGCTGGTGCCGAGCAACCCACAGGTGGCGGAGCGCCTGGCACAACTGGCAGAGCGCCTGGGAAATGACAACGCCGCGCTGGGGAAATTGAGCGAGATTACCCATCAGCAGGCGTTGATCATGGCGTACAACGATGCCTTCCACTTTGTCGGCATCGGCTTGGCGGTGAGCATGGTGGCGGTGCTGATGACCCGCAAGTTGCCGGCGGGGTTGAAGGCTGGGGAAGCCCATTAAGCCTGCTGCGGATGCGGCGCGATGGGCTGCGCAGCAGCCCCGGAAATATTCCATGCGGCACAAATCCTGGGGCCGCTGCGCGCTCCATCGCGACACAAGGCCGCCTCTACAAGGGCCCGCGCCAGGCCTCAGCTGGTAATCAACCGTTCCCGCAGCTGGGTGATCTCGTCGCGCAATTGCGCCGCGGCCTCGAATTCCAGGTCGCGGGCGAACTGCATCATCTTCTCTTCCAGCTGCTTGATGCGCTTGGTGATCTCGCCTGGCGTACGCAGCTCGGCCTCGTAACGGGCACTCTCCTCCGCCGCCTTGGCCATGCCCTTGCGCTTCTTGCTGCGCGCGCCAGGCACGGTGGCACCTTCCATGATGTCGGTGATGTCCTTGACCACGCCCTTGGGCACGATGCCATGGGCCTGGTTGAAGGCGATCTGTTTCTCGCGGCGGCGTTCGGTTTCGTCGATGGCCCGCTGCATCGAACCGGTAATCTGGTCGGCATACAGGATGGCCCGGCCATTGAGGTTGCGCGCCGCGCGGCCGATGGTCTGAATCAGTGAACGCTCGGAACGCAGGAAGCCTTCCTTGTCGGCATCGAGGATCGCCACCAGCGACACCTCGGGCATGTCCAGGCCCTCACGCAACAGGTTGATGCCTACCAGCACGTCGAAGGTGCCCAGGCGCAGGTCACGGATGATCTCCACCCGCTCGACGGTGTCGATGTCCGAGTGCAGGTAACGCACCCGCACGTCGTGGTCGGCCAGGTAGTCGGTGAGGTCTTCGGCCATGCGCTTGGTCAGCGTGGTGGCCAGCACCCGCTCACCCTGTGCCACGCGCTTGCGGATTTCCGACAACAAGTCGTCGACCTGGGTCAGCGCCGGGCGCACTTCCACCTGAGGGTCGACCAGGCCGGTCGGGCGCACCACCTGCTCGACCACGCGCCCGGCGTGCTCGGCCTCGTAGGGGCCCGGTGTGGCGGAGACGAAAATGGTCTGCGGGCTGACCGCCTCCCACTCGTCGAAACGCATGGGCCGGTTGTCCAGCGCCGAGGGCAGGCGGAAACCGTATTCAACCAGGGTTTCCTTGCGTGAACGGTCGCCCTTGTACATGGCGCCTACCTGCGGAACGCTGACGTGGGACTCGTCGATGACCAGCAAGGCATCAGGCGGCAGGTAGTCGTACAACGTCGGCGGTGGCGCGCCGGCCGGGCGCCCGGACAGGTAGCGCGAGTAGTTTTCGATGCCGTTGCAGTAGCCCAGCTCGAGGATCATCTCCAGGTCGAAGCGGGTGCGTTGCTCCAGGCGCTGCGCCTCCACCAGCTTGTTGGCCTTGTGCAGGTACTCCAGACGGTCCTTGAGCTCTTCTTTTATGCCTTCGACCGCATCCAGCAGGGTTTCCCGCGGGGTTACGTAGTGACTCTTGGGGTAGAAGGTAAAACGCGGCAGCTTGCGGAAGACCTCGCCAGTCAGCGGGTCGAAGGCGGCGATGTTCTCCACCTCGTCATCGAACAGTTCGATACGGATCGCTTCGAGGTCCGATTCGGCCGGGAAGATGTCGACCACATCGCCACGCACGCGGAAGGTGGCACGGGCGAAGTCCATCTCGTTGCGGGTGTATTGCAGGTCGGCCAGGCGTCGCAGCAGCGCACGCTGGTCGAGCTTGTCGCCGCGGTCGACGTGCAGGACCATCTTCAGGTAGGTCTCGGGGCTGCCCAGGCCGTAGATGCACGAGACCGTGGTGACGATGATCGCATCGCGCCGCTCCAGCAGCGCCTTGGTTGCCGACAGGCGCATCTGCTCGATATGGTCGTTGATCGACGCGTCCTTCTCGATGAAGGTGTCGGACGACGGCACATAGGCTTCGGGTTGGTAGTAGTCGTAGTAGGAAACGAAGTACTCCACCGCGTTATTGGGAAAGAACGCCTTGAACTCGCCATACAGCTGCGCAGCCAGGGTCTTGTTCGGCGCCAGCACCAGGGTCGGGCGCTGCACCTGCTGGATGACGTTGGCAATGCTGAAAGTCTTGCCCGAGCCGGTCACCCCGAGCAACGTCTGGTGCGACAACCCCGCCTCGATACCTTCGACCATCTGGCGGATGGCCTCGGGCTGGTCGCCGGCCGGCTGGAAACGGGTGACGAGCTGGAACTCGGACATGACGGACCTCGCGGTGTTGCAGCAACTGTAAATTTAGCCAGTAGTCTATACCCAAATGCGCACGCCGGGGGGTGCTTTCAAGGCATAGCTGTGAGCGCTTGTTACGGTGGACCCGGCATTTAGACCAATGGTCGAAAAATATTTGCGCAAATGGCGGGAAAAGCTGCGCCATAGTGTCGCGGTGACCGGTCGGTATCACTATACTGACACCCCGTTTGTGCACCGCTTCAGTGCATTCGGCTGGAGCGTGTACGTCCTATCACACTCCATTCAGAGCCAAGGTAACAATGAGCCTGTTTTCCGCTGTCGAGCTGGCACCCCGCGACCCTATTCTGGGCCTCAACGAAGCATTCAACGCCGACCCACGTACCGACAAGGTCAACCTGGGCGTGGGCGTTTACTGCAATGAGGAAGGCCGCATTCCGCTGCTGCGTGCCGTGATCGAAGCCGAGACCCAGCGTGCTGCCCAGCACGCCTCGCGCGGCTACCTGCCGATCGACGGCATCGCCTCCTACGACCAGGCTGTACAAAAGCTGCTGTTCGGCGCCGAGTCGCCGCTGCTGGCCGCTGGCCGCGTGGTCACCGTGCAGGCCGTGGGCGGTACCGGCGCGCTGAAGATCGGCGCCGACTTCCTCAAGCGCATCTCGCCGAACGCCGTGGTCGCCATCAGCGACCCGAGCTGGGAAAACCACCGCGCCCTGTTCGAATCGGCCGGCTTCCCGGTGCAGAACTACCGCTACTACGACGCGCCGACCAACGACGTGAACCGCGCCGGCATGCTGGAAGACCTGAACAAGCTGCCGTCCGGCTCGATCGTGGTACTGCACGCCTGCTGCCACAACCCGACCGGTGTCGACCTGAACCTGGACGACTGGAAAAACGTGCTGGAAGTGGTCAAGGCCAAAGGCCACGTGCCATTCCTCGACATGGCCTACCAGGGCTTCGGTGACGGTATCGCCGAAGACGCCTTTGCCGTACGCCTGTTCGCCGAGTCGGGCCTGGAGTTCTTCGTCTCCAGCTCGTTCTCCAAGTCGTTCTCGCTGTACGGCGAGCGCGTCGGTGCGCTGTCGATCGTTACCGCATCCAAGGACGAAAGCACCCGCGTGCTGTCGCAGGTCAAGCGTGTGATCCGCACTACCTACTCCAACCCGCCGACCCACGGCGCAACCATCGTCGCCACAGTGCTGAACAGTGCCGAACTGCGCCAGATGTGGGAAACCGAACTGGCCGAAATGCGCGAGCGCATCCACGGCATGCGCAAGCAGATGGTCGAGCTGCTGGCCCAGTACGGTGCCAAGCGCGACTTCAGTTTCGTCGGCCGTCAGGTCGGCATGTTCTCCTACTCGGGCCTGACCGTTGAACAGGTCGCCCGCCTGAAGAACGACTTCGGCATCTACGCACTGGACACCGGCCGCATCGCGGTAGCCGCATTGAACCAGAGCAACATCCACGTGGTCACCAAGGCCATCGTCGAAGTGCTGTAACTGCTTGATTTGCCTGGGGGTGGCTTGACTTCCCCCTGGCAATCAGTAAGATACGCGCAGATTCCGCGATAGCTCAGTCGGTAGAGCAAATGACTGTTAATCATTGGGTCCCTGGTTCGAGTCCAGGTCGCGGAGCCAAACACTGAAGAAGCCCCCGGATGCGCAAGCACCGGGGGCTTTTTCGTTGCATTGCCGTCAGCAGCGCCCGATCGGGTAATACACCCCGTGGCTCCACACACCCAGCCACTCCTCGCCGTCGATCTCGCGCGGTACCGCCAGCTCAACCAGTTGGTAGAACACATTGCGATGGATCAGGGCTTCGAGGTTGCTGCGCATCAGCACATACGGCGACGGCTCCTGGGTCTGCGGGTCGGTCACCACCCGCAGCGGATTGGCAGGCCCGGCCTCCACCTGATCCTCGACATTGCTGGTGAAGCGCAGCACCTGCTGCTCCCCCTCCCCCTGTACGTCCAGCGCCACCGCCACGAACGGCGCATCGTCAACGCGGATGCCCACTTTTTCCACCGGGGTCACCAGGAAGTAGGCATCGCCATCGCGGCGGATGATGGTGGAAAACAGCCGCACCATCGGCTTGCGCCCGATGGGCGTGCCCAGGTAATACCAGGTGCCATCGCGGGCGATGCGCATGTCGATATGACCGCAGAAATCCGGGTTCCACAGATGCACTGGCGGCAGGCCCTTGACCTTGGGAAGCTGCGCCAGCAGATCATTGGCCTTGCCGGAATCGCTCATCACACCCGCCTCACTCACTCATGCCCAGAAGGCTACGAGCGTACTCGCGCATCGGCGCCGCAAGCAAATCCTCCGGGGTATTGTCATGGAACGTCAACAAACCGCCACGGCTCTTGATACGCGCGGTGTCGATCAGGTAACGGGTGTTGGTCTCGATGAGCATCATCTGCACCACGCCGGTGTCCCAACCCAAGCGGTCGACCGCTTGTTCGTCGTACCACTCGTCGCCATTACCGATTCGATCGTCGGTACGGGCAAAGCGGGTGTACAGCACATAATCGGCCCCCACCGAGCGCGCCTGGGCGATGGCCTCTTCCAGGCCCAGCGGGCCCTGGGCACGGCGTACCAGCGGGAAGTATTCGACGAAACTCTTGAATGCCTGCTCGGCCACTGCGTTCTGCCGTGGCACCGGCCCCTTGCCCGGCGGCACGAACGCGCCCTGGCCGATGAAGATGAACGAGTCGGGCTGCAGGCGAATCGACAGGGTGCGACGGGTATCGCTGTGGTCCAGCAAACCGGCATCGCTCAAGTGATAGCGGACGCCCTCGCCCATATCGCTGACATTCATGCAGCCGCCCAGCGCCATCAGCGCCAGCAGCAAAACCAGGCTACGCATCTTTCCTCCAGTGGCCGGCGACGAAAAACCGGCGGATAGCCGGCGGATGCAGCTTTTGCGCCAGCTTCAGCCGCCGATCACCTTCATCACCAGCACGTCACCGGAAAAGGCTACATCCTGCTTGTCTGCCAGGGCCTTGACCAGCAGGCGTTGCAGGGCTGGGAGCGCCTGGTGGCGGGGCTTTTCCAGCAAGTCGCCAACGAAGTGGCGATTCCCCGAAGACAGGCAGCCGTGCAGCCAGCCCGTGGACGACAGGCGCAGCCGTGAGCAGCTGCGGCAGAACGGCAGGCTCTCGTTGGCGATTACACCGAAATGGCCTTTGCCCGGGATTCGATACCGCAGGGCGGTGGCGTCTAGCGGCGCGTCCACCTGGGCAAAGGCATGCTTGCCAGCGATCAGGGCCAGCAACTGATCAAGGCCGACGAACTGCTGCAGGAAGGCGTTGTGGTCACGGGCCAGGTGGCCCATGCGCATGAGCTCGATGAAACGCAGTTCGAACCCGCGCGCCAGGCAGTAGTCCAGCAGCGGCAGCACCTGGTCGAGGTTGTGCCCGCGCATCGGCACCATGTTCACCTTGACCTGCATGCCAAGCGCGCCAGCCTGTTCCATGCCCGCCAGCACACTGGCCAGGTCACCTCCCCGGGCAATACGGCGGAAGGCCCGAGGGTCCAGCGTATCAAGGGAAATATTGAGCCGGCGAATACCCGCCGCCTGCAGCTGTGGCAGTTTGCGCGTCAGCAGCTGGCCATTGGTGGTCAGCGAGATATCGTTGAGCTCGAGCCTGGCCACGGCAGCCAGAAAGTCCTCCAGACGCGGGCTGACCAGTGGCTCACCGCCAGTGATACGCAAGCGCTCGATGCCAGCTGCCTCGATAAGGTAGGCGACGCCGCGGGCCAGAGAAGCTGCCGGCAACTCGTCCTGCGCCGCCACCAGGCGCTTGCCGTCGGGGACGCAATAGGTGCAGGCATAATTGCAGGCAGCCGTCAGGCTGACACGCAGGTTGCGAAATCGCCTGCCTTGACGATCGACGATCATGAATGACTCCGGCATGGGTGATGGGGCCGACAAAACCTGACTCATAAATCAGGTTTTTGCAAGCCCCCACCTCATGCCAGTTTCAGGTGGACCCCTCGAAATGCTTCAGTTCGAGGGTTCCGGGTCGCGTTTGCGCTTGTTACCCATGCGTACGCCAATGTCCATGAGGAACTGGAAGAAGCCTTCCTGGTCCTCCAGCACGTTGCTCCAGAACGGCGAGTGGTACAGCGCCACAGCGCCATGCACCAGCGCCCAGGCAGCACAGTAGTGGAAATACGGCGGCACGTCTTCGAGCTTGCCTTCGCTGATACGGCCCTTGATCAGCTGGGTCAGGCGGTCGAAGTTGGAAGCACGGATGCTGTGCAACTGCTCGACCATTTCCGGTACCTGGTTGCCCTTGACCACCTTTTCTTCCAGGCGGTCGAACAGCCGGTAACGCTGCGGATCGCGCATGCGGAACTCGAAGTAGGCGCGCGACAGGGCTTCCTTGTCGCGGTCAACGTCGGCCGAGTGCAACAGCGCGTTCAGGTCGCGCTCGTAGTCGAGCATCAGGCGCAGGTAGATCTCCGCCTTGGACTTGAAGTGCTTGTAGATCGTGCCTTTGCCGATGCCCACGGCGTCGGCGATCATCTCGACGGTGACGCTGTCTTCACCCTGTTCGAGGAACAGTTTGAGCGCGGTATCGAGGATTTCCTGTTCGCGACGGCGAAACTCACGGACCTTACGAGGTTCTTTCTGCATAGGAAGGACTGGATGACAATCGAAGCGGTTTATTATGCCTAACTTGCGGGAAATTGCACGGATCATCCACGCATGTCTATGTTTCATGATGCATACAGCCATGCGCTGCGGGAGGAATGAAACGCCGGCGTATTCCAAATCTGTTTAAAAAACGACCAACAGGCACTGGCACTGCGCCAAACCTGGCCAATACTTCAAGTGTTGGCGCGGCGCATCCCCCCCAAGTGGCGCGCCGATAAAGGTGCTCAGGGACCGCGTACCTTTGTTTTACTCCTAATGGTCTTAACCCGGATTCCCCCCCCAGAACCCGGGTTTTTTTTGTCTGCTTGCGGGGGCATGAGGGCGGGAGCAACAGGCCCCTACCCTTTGTGAATCAAGCCACGCGTGCCAGCGGGAACAAGCGCTTGAAGTTGGCCGTGGTCTGTTCGGCCAGCTGCTCATAACTGGCCCCGCGCAACGAAGCCACATACTCCGCGACCTCGCGCACGTACTGGGGCAGGTTGGGCTTGCCGCGATGCGGGATCGGCGCCAGATACGGCGAATCGGTTTCCACCAGCAGCCGATCGACCGGCACCTGCCGCGCCACCTCACGCAGGGCATCGGCGTTACGAAATGTGACGATGCCAGAGAGCGAGATGTAATACCCCAGGTCCAGCGCAGCCTTGGCCATCGCCCAGTCTTCGGTGAAGCAGTGCAAAACCCCCGCCTGCGGCAGAGCAGCCTCACGCAGCAGCGCCAGGGTGTCGGCGCGTGCCGCGCGGGTATGCACGATCACCGGCTTGCCGGTCTGCCGCGAAGCCTCCAGGTGCAGGCGGAACGAAGCCTGCTGCAGCTCGGCGGCCTCGGGCTCGTAGTGGTAATCCAGCCCGGTTTCGCCAATCGCCACCACATGCGGGTGGGCCAGCTCGTGCAGCAGCCATTCCAGCGCCGGGGTTTCGCCTGGGGCCAGGTCCAGCGGGTGCACGCCCACCGAGCAGTCGACATCAGCATACCGCTCGCTGAGCGCCTTCACCGCGTCGGCATTTTCGGCACTGACGCCGATACACAGGAAATGCCCGACCCCGCGCTCACGCGCCGCCTGCAAGGCAGCATCGAGGGAGCCCTGGTGAGCGCTGAGGTCAAGCCGGTCAAGGTGGCAATGGGAATCTACGAGCATGGGATAACGGCACACATGGAAAAATGAAAATCAGCGGGCGCCCGGCAATTGCAGCCAGTGGGCCAGCAGTGACTCAAGCAACAGGGCGCGATTGAGGTTGGCCTTGCCCAGCACCTTCTGGCGTTGCTCCAGGAGCCACGCCTGCACCTCCAGCACCTTGGCCTGACGGCTCTTCTGCGCCAGGTACTGCACCACCTTGCGCATATCGGCCAAGCCTAGCCCCTCCTCGTCCTGGGTCAATTGGTAGCGCAGGATCAGCTGCGCCCAATCGCAGAACCAGTCGAACAGCAGCAACAGCGGCACGTTGTTCCACGCCTCGGCCAGCTGGCTGGGCGATTGCTGCTGCTTGAGCAGCTTCTTCACCCCGTCGGTCACCAGCGCCCGCTGCTCGCGCACGCCTTGCGCCTGCAGGCTGACGGCCAGCAACGGTGAGCCGGCAGCCAGCGTCAGCAATTCATCGCGCTCGGCCTCGTCACTGTCAGGTAGCGCACTCGCCAGCCAGGCCCGGCTCTGCGCCAGGCTGGGCTGCGGGCAGGCAACCTGCTGGCAGCGGCTCTTGATGGTGGGCAGCAAGCGACTGGGCTGATGGGAGACCAGCAGCAGCACGGTATCGCCGGAAGGCTCTTCGAGGCTCTTGAGCAGGGCGTTGGAGGCGTTGACGTTCATCGCTTCCACCGGTTCGATCAGCACCACCTTGCGCCCGCCCTGCTGTGCTGTCTGTACCACGAAAGCCACCAGATCGCGCACCTGGTCGACCTTGATCGGCTTGTCGGCTTCCTCAGGCTCGAGGACAAAATTGTCCGGGTGGCTGCCGGCCTTCAGCAACAGGCAGGACTTGCACCCACCACAGGCCTCCAGGCCTTGGGGCTGCTGGCACAGCAGATACGCCATGAGGCGCTCGGCCAGGGCCCGCTTGCCGATACCCTGCGGCCCGTGCAGCAGGTAGGCGTGAGCGTGCCGGCTGCGGCCGGCCAGTTGTTGCCACAGGGCCTGCTGCCAGGGAAAGACCTCAGCCATGGGTGGCAATACGCTCGACAGGCGAACCGCGCCCGCCGCCCTGACAGGCATAGGTGGCATCATGTTTTCGGTTTTCACCAAACGTAAACACTGTGGGTTACAATCCTTCTTCGAAAACGTAAACGCCCTTGAAGCCCAGTAGATACAGGAGTTCGGGCAGCAAACGGGGAGTACGACATGCGAACAATCATCGGCCTTGCGGCCCTGGCTCGGTCAGGTAAGGACACCGTAGCTTCAATGCTGCTGAGCTACCCAGGGGTTGCTGCCTACGCACTTGCCGATCCTCTCAAGCTTGGCTGCCAGGCGCTGTTTGGTCTCACCGACGACGAGACATGGAGCGATGACATCAAGGAGCAGCCCATCGATCTTTGGGCCCGCTCTCCAAGAGAATTCTTCCAGACGGTTGGTACCGAATGGATGCGCAATCATAACCCAGACCACTGGCTGATCCGAGCGGAACGCGAAATCAATCCACCTGCGGCCGCACAGACCTGTGTGATCAAGGCTTCACGTTCGAAGCCAAACCACACCCCATTTACCCTGGCCGCGCAAGCCTTCTTCGATTTCAGTGACGAGCAGCTTTCAGACCCAGTGCTCCTGACCCGCCAGGACCCCACCTGGGGCCTTTCACCCGCTGAAGCCATCGAACTCCTCAAAGGCCACGCATACGCCTTGTACCCGGACTATGACGCGCGTCGCGCCAAGCGCCCTCTCGAACAGTTGCAGCCGCGCAGCAAGATCCCTGCTGACGCTACGACCGTGATCTTCAAAGACATCCGCTTTGAAAACGAAGCCGCATTTCTTCGCGGCCACAACGGCCTTATCTGGCACATCGTTCGCCCGAACCTTCAGAAGGTGAATGCACATTCATCCGAGCACGGCATTGCCCAGGCACCCGGCGACCTGCTGATCACCAACGCGGGTTCTCTGAGTGACCTGCAGGCAGCTGTGCAGCACGCATGGCAGCAAAGCAGACCCGTAACGGCTTGCCAGAAATCGATCGCAAGACAATGAAGAAAATACACAACGAATGCGACCAGGCCATGCCGGCACATGGACTGTGAATTGCCGCAGGGTGGAACTGCCACCGTTGCCCGGTATGGAGGCAGCTCCAGGCCCCCGAAGCACACTCAATGGGAATGCCGCGGCATCCCCCCTTCACGTGCGATCACACGCATGTGCAGCGTCGCCGGTTCCAGGCAGCCACCGGTGGACAACTGGCCCACGAGTTGCCGATAGAGTTCCTGCCAGGGTGTCTGCGAGGCCGGGATGTTCGGCTTCCAGGCCGCTCGTCGACGTGCCACCTCATCGTCGTCAACCAGCAGGTCGACCCGCCGCTGGTTGAGGTCCACACGCAGCCAATCGTTGGTCTGCAGTAATGCCAGGCCGCCGCCCACCGCCGCCTCCGGCGACATGTTGAGGATCGACGGGCTGGCCGAGGTGCCGCTCTGGCGGCCATCGCCCAGACACGGCAGCGAATCGATGCCTTTCCTGATCAGTGCCGCCGGCGGCGCCATGTTCACCACTTCGGCACTGCCCGGGTAGCCCACGGTACCGGCGCCACGAATCACCAGGATGCAACGCTCGTCGATGTCCAGTGCGGGGTCGTCGATGCGCGCATGGTAGTCCTCCGGCCCCTCGAACACGATCGCCCTGGCCTCGAAGCTGTTTTCCTTGCCTGGTTCGGCCAGGTAGGTCTTGCGGAAGGCTTCGCCCACTACCGACATCTTCATGATCGCGCTGTCGAAGAAATTGCCGCTGAGCACGATGAATCCGGCGTTGTGCTTGAGCGGCGCATCGAACGGCAGGATGACCTCGCGATTGCTGGTGGCTGCGTCGCGAACCACTTCACCGATGGTCTTGCCGCTGACCGTCGCGCATTCCTCGTGCAGACGGCCGGCCTTGCGCAGTTCATGCATCACCGCCGGAACGCCGCCCGCGCGATGGAAGCCTTCACCCAGGTACTTGCCCGCCGGCATGCAGTTGACCAGCAGCGGCACGTTCTCACCAATGCGCTGCCAGTCGTCCAGCGACAGCTCGATGCCCATGTGCCGGGCGATAGCGATCAGGTGCGGTGGACAGTTGCTCGAAGCACCCAGGGCCGAAGCCACGGCAATGGCATTCTCGAACGCCTCGCGGGTCATGATCGACGACGGGCGCACGTCCTGCATCACCAGCTCGCAGATGCGCCGCCCGGTGGCGTAGGCCATCTGCCCGCGTTCGCGGTAGGGTGCGGGGATGCTTGCGCAGCCTGGCAGCGACATGCCCAGGGCCTCGGCCAGGGCGTTCATCGAGAGTGCCGTGCCCATGGTGTTGCAGTGGCCTACCGACGGCGACGCGGCGGTGGTCATCTCCATGAAGCCTTCGTAGTCGATTGCGCCCGCGGCCATCAGGTTGCGCGCATGCCACAGCACCGTACCCGAGCCGATCAGCTGGCCCTTGTGGTGGCCATCGAGCATCGGGCCGCCGGACAGCACGATGGCCGGCATGTCCGTGGTGGCAGCGGCCATCAGGCAGGCCGGTGTGGTCTTGTCGCAGCCGGTGGTCAGTACGACGCCATCCAGCGGGTAGCCGTGGAGGATTTCCACCAGGCCCAGGTAGGCGAGATTGCGGTCCAGCGCTGCGGTTGGCCGGCGGCTCTGCTCGGCGATCGGGTGCACCGGGAACTCCATGGGGATGCCGCCGGCATCGCGAATCCCTGCCTTGACCCGCTGGGCCAGTTCCAGGTGATGGCGGTTGCAGGGCGTCAGGTCACTGCCGGTCTGGGCGATGCCGATGATCGGCCGCCCCGATTGCAGTTCGTCGCGGGTCAGGCCGTAGTTCATGTAGCGCTCGACGTACAGCGCGGTCATGTCGGCGTGGCTCGGGTCGTCGAACCATTGTTGGCTGCGCAGCGGGCGTTTCGCGGTATCGGTCATGTCGTTCTCTCTTGTATTTATGGGTACCCGTCAGCGTTGCAACACGCTGGCATGTGCAGGGCTATGCACCACTGAGGTGCCGTTGCCAACCGCGTCATCAAGGGCGGTATTCCCCGACAGAGCGGTGCAGCAGCCCTCGGGCAGCCAGGTTGCGCATCAACGCGCCGAGGCCGAAGGTCCAGGGGCGGGCCTTGTCACTCGTGGTGACCTGGTTGTGCAACTGGCCCAGCAAGGGGCTGGCGATGCGCACCTGGTCGCCAGGCTTGTGGGTGAAACCCGCACCCGGCAGGTCACGGTCCTCGGTCGGGGCAAACAGCGTACCGAGGAACAGCAGGAAACCGTCGGGGTACTGATGGTTTTCATTGAGCGTCTGCCGGACCAGGTCCTCTGGGTCGCGGCTGATCTGGTCCATCGAACTGCTGCCGACCAGGCGGTAGCCATCGCTGCCCACGACTTCCAGGTCGACCACGCAGCGGCGCACCGCGTCCAGGTCGAAGGTTTCGTCGAACAAACGAATGAACGGGCCCACCGCGCACGAAGCGTTGTTGTCCTTGGCCTTGCTCAGCAGCAGCGCGCTGCGCCCCTCGAAGTCGCGCAGGTTGACATCGTTGCCCAGGGTCGCGCCGTGGATGCGACCGCGGCTGTCCACCGCCAGCACCACCTCGGGCTCGGGGTTGTTCCAGGCCGAATGCGGGTGCACGCCGATGGCGCTGCCACTGCCTACCGCGGCCAGCACCGGGGCCTTGGTGAAAACCTCGGCATCCGGGCCTATGCCCACTTCCAGATACTGCGACCACATGCCCTGTTCGATCAACAGTGCCTTGAGCGCCATGGCCTGCGGTGAACCTGGGCGCACCGCCCGCAGGTTGTCGCCGATCGCCGAGCGCACCGTGGCACGCACGGCCTCGGCCTTGTTGGCATCGCCACCGGCCTGCTCTTCGATCACCCGCTCGATCATGCTGGCAGCGAAGGTCACACCTGCCGCCTTGATCACCTGCAGGTCGACCGGTGCAAGCAGGTAGGGCTGGTTGCCGTCGAACGCTGCGCCGCTATTGCCCAACAAGGCTTCGACGCTGCCCAGGAAGCGGCCCGGGGTGCTGCGCACGGCCTGCACGGGGTCTTCGCATTCGAGCAGTTGGCTAAGGGTGGCGAAACGCTCGGAGAGATCGAACACGCCGTCGGTGCGCAAGGTGATCAGCGAAGGGCCCCCAGGTTCGCCGGGGGTCCAGGCGCGACCGATCAGGGTGCCGGTCAGGCCATCCTCGGGCAGGGTATTGGCGGGGGTGAGCGTCATTGGCATGGCATCAAATCTCTCGGCACAGGAAAACTGCACGCTAGGCATGCCAGGCGATAAACTCCAATGGCATCTTTTCACTATTCGATAACACTGGGTTATTGCAACAAGGTGAATCACATGTCGGACCTGTCTTTCTCCCACGTCTGCAACTGGCTCAAGTTCCGCCACCTGTTGCTGATCGACACGCTTGGGCGCACCCACAACATGCACCTGGCGGCGCAGCAGATGAACCTCACCCAGCCGGCGATCAGCAAGATGCTCAAGGAAATCGAGAATCTGCTCGGTTTCGCCCTGTTCGACCGTCTGCCGCGCAGCATGCCACCCACCGCGTTGGGCGAGCAGGTATTGCGCTATGCCCAGGTCGCCCTGAACGATGCGCGCAACTTCGTCGATCAGATCGACAGCCTGCGCCAAGGGGGGCACGGCCATTTGAAGGTGGGCGGCATTTTTGCTGCCACCGCCGTGGCGCTGCCGGATGCCATCGTCGAGATCAAGCAGCGCAAGCCATTGCTGTCGATCGAGGTGGTGGAGCAGACCAGCGATCACCTGATGGCCATGCTCGAGGACAAGATCCTGCACCTGGCCGTGGCCCGCTTCACCGACGTGTCGCAGCACCAGCGCTTCGACTTCCAGCCACTGGCGCCGGAACCCTTCTGCTTCGTGGTCAACGACCAGCACCCATTGAGCAATGCCGGGCCGGTGACGTTGCCACAGCTGCTGGAGTGGCCCTGGATTCTCTACCCCAAGGGCACGCCCATCCGCGGGCGCATGGAGCGCGCCTTCGCCCAGGCGGGCGTGGCGGTGCCGCGCAATACCATCGATACCATATCCATGCAGACCTTTCTCAAGGTGCTGCTGGGCGGGCCAATGATCGGCATGCTGCCGCAGGCGATGGTCGAGCCGCACCTGGCCAGTGGCGTACTGGTCAATCTTGACACGCCACTGCACCTGACGCCCCAGGACTACGGCATTCTCACCCGCAAAGGCGAGCCATTGAGCGGCGCGGCCTTGGAGTTTGCCGAGATTCTCCTGGCACATGCGCGTCGCGTTCCGGAGGATTGATAACCTTCCGTTATCGGATGATCCCTAAAAGCCATTGGGCAAGAATCGCTGAGCCGCCTAGATTACCGCCCCATGTCTTCCGTAACGCCGAGGAATCATCCATGACGTCACACGCAGGCCAACAATTCATCGGCGGGAGCCGCCGCGCTACTGGCCAGGCGACCCTTTACAGCATCGATGCGCGCACCGGGCAGGCGCTGTCCGAAGCGTTTTATCAAGCCACGGAACAAGAGGTGGACGCCGCTGCCCGTGCGGCGGCTGCAGCCTATCCGGTCTACCGGGCACTGCCCGCTGCGCGCCGTGCCGAGTTCCTCGACGCGATCGCCGAGGCGCTGGATGGCCTGGGCGACGACTTCATCGAAACCGTATGCCGTGAAACGGCCTTGCCGCCCGCGCGTATCCAGGGCGAGCGGGCGCGGACCAGTGGCCAGCTGAGACTGTTCGCCACGGTACTGCGCCGAGGCGATTTCACCGGCGCTCGCATCGATCGTGCCCAGCCCGAGCGTCTGCCACTGCCGCGCCTGGATATCCGCCAATGCCGCATGGGCCTGGGGCCGGTCGCCGTCTTTGGCGCCAGCAACTTCCCCCTGGCATTCTCGACGGCCGGTGGCGACACCGCCGCAGCGTTGGCCGCCGGCTGCCCAGTGGTATTCAAGGCCCACAGCGGCCACATGGCCACAGCGCAATGGGTGGCCGAGGCCATCGTCGGTGCCGCTGAGCGCTGCGCGATGCCGGCTGGTGTATTCAACATGGTGTTTGGCGGCAGGGTCGGCGAGGCATTGGTCAAGCACCCGGACATTCAGGCCGTTGGTTTCACCGGCTCGCTCAAGGGCGGACGGGCCTTGTGCGATATGGCAGCGGCGCGACCTCGGCCTATTCCGGTATTCGCCGAAATGAGCAGTATCAACCCGGTGCTGGTCCTGCCCCAGGCGCTGGCTGTTCGCGGCGAGGCCGTGGCGCGTGAACTGACGGCTTCGGTGGTATTGGGATGCGGGCAGTTCTGCACCAATCCTGGCTTGGTGCTGGGGGTACGCTCAGCGCACTTCAGCGCCTTCGTCGAGCACTTGTGCGCACAGATGGCCGAACAGGCGCCGCAAACCATGCTCAACGCCGACACCCTGGCCAGCTACGCCCGCGGTGTGGCCACGCTCAAGGCGCGGGCCGGCATCCGTGTCCTTGCCGGTGCCGAGCAGCAGGGTAACCAGGCCTGGCCGCAGCTGTTCCAGGCCGATGCGAAATTGCTGCTGGACGGCGAACCGTTGCTGCAGGAAGAAATCTTCGGCCCGGCCACGGTGGTGGTTGAACTGGCTGATCACGACCAGCTGGTTGCAGCGTTGCACGCGCTTGGCGGCCAACTGACCGCCACGCTGATTGGCGAGCCCGGCGACCTGGCGCAAGCCGCATCTCTGGTCTGCGTACTTGAACAGAAGGTTGGCCGGGTGCTGGTCAACGGTTACCCGACCGGCGTCGAGGTGTGTGAGGCGATGGTTCATGGTGGCCCGTATCCGGCCACCTCGGATAGCCGCGGAACCTCGGTCGGCACGCTGGCGATAGACCGCTTCCTGCGTCCGGTGTGCTACCAGAACTTCCCTGACGCACTGCTTCCCGAGGCATTGCGCGACGCCAACCCACTGGGGCTGCTGAGACTGGTCGATGGCCAGCCCACCCGCGAACCGATTCGCTGAACACTGTTACCTACAGACGCAACACCACCGGGTGCGGGCGTGCCCGGTGCTCTTTCAATAACAACAATCAGGCATGCACGACATGCCAAGAGGCTGGTTATGTATCATCAAGTTGTCGACCCCGTGCGCGATCCGGCTTTCGAGGATCGCACCTATCGCAAAGTAATCATCCGCATCCTGCCGGTCCTGTTGCTGTGTTACATGGCCGCCTATCTCGACCGGGTGAATATCGGGTTCGCGAAACTGAGCATGCTGGAGGATCTGCAATTCAGTAATACCGTCTATGCCCTCGGCGCGAGTGTTTTCTTCTGGGGCTATTTTCTTTTCGAGGTCCCGAGCAACCTGCTGCTGCATCGATACGGCGCCCGGTTCTGGATTGCCCGCATCATGCTGAGCTGGGCCATCGTCTCCATGGCTGTCGCATTTACCCAGCCCCTCGCCTCGTTCTTCCATGTCGAGTCCAGCACAATGTTCTACGTGCTGCGCTTCCTGCTCGGCATCTGTGAGGCCGGTTTCTTCCCAGGCGTGATTCTCTACCTCAACTACTGGTTCCCGACCCACCGTCAAAGCCGAGTGATGTCTGGCTTCCTGATGGCACTGCCTGTCAGCCTGACGCTAGGCGGTATCTTGTCGGGCTGGCTCATGACCAGCATGGACGGTTGGCACGGCATGGCCGGCTGGCAGTGGATGCTTCTGATCGAGGGCGTACCATCAGTGGTCATGGCGGCAATCGTTTTTTGCTGCTTGTGCGACAACATCGACAAGGCTGCCTGGTTGTCCCAGCAAGAAAAGGAACTGCTCAAGGCCAACCTGCAGCAAGATGAGCACGGCAAGGTTTCGCGCCTGAAGGATGCCTTCTTCAGCCCACGGGTCTGGCTGCTCGTATTCATCCTGCTGACGTTCAACACCGGCTTCTACGGCCTGGCCTTCTGGATGCCGTCGATCATCAAGAGTGCGGGAGTGACCAGCAGCCTGGAAATCGGCTTGCTGACTGCCATTCCCTATGGCGTGGCGGTAATTGCCATGCTCCTCAACGCACGCCACTCCAACCGCACTGGCGAACGTCGGCTGCATGCTGCGATCCCGGCGTTCATCGGTGGCTGCGGACTGATCCTCAGCGCAGCCTTCGCACATGACGTCGTCCTTTCAATCGTGTTCCTGACCATCGCTGCCTCAGGGGTACTCAGCCTGATGCCGATCTTCTGGACGCTGCCAGGCACAGTACTCTCAGGTGTCGCAGCTGCGGCTGGCATTGGCATGATCAACGCGTTCGGCAACCTGTCCGGTTTCACCGGATCGATGATTACTGCCGTGGCGGAGAACCTCACCGGCGACATCAACAACGGCACCTATGTGCTGGGCCTGTGCCTGTTCGTCAGCGGGGCATTAATCATGGCGATCCCGGCCGCGATGTTGAAGCGGCCCGACTCGCAGCCCCACCCACAGTTGCTTGAGGCAGCATGAGGGCAAGCCAGCGCCAGGTACTACCGATGCTGGCGCCGTTGCAGGACGATCAGTTAGCCAGGCACACCGACAACCCTTATGGTTGTTCGTCAGGCGTTGGCCGTTCCGCCGCTTGCGCGCCGCCGACAGGGGCATCCTGTGCAGGCGGCTGATCGGGCGCTGGCTGCTCCGCCGGCGCATCCGCCGCCGGCGCTTCGGGCGCGGCGGCCTCGTCGGCACCTGGCTCGGGCTGTGGCGCGGGGCTGGAGCGGTAGTCCGCGCGGCGCTTGAGCTGGAATTCGCGCACCGCCGAGTTGTGGTCGTCGAGGTCGTCGGAAAACACATGGCTGCCATCGCCACGGGCGACGAAGTACAGGCTGGTGCCATCGGACGGGTTGAGCGCCGCATGAATCGCCTCTCGGCCGACCATGGCGATCGGCGTCGGCGGCAGGCCGGTCATGGTGTAGGTGTTGTACGGCGTCGGCTCGCGCAGGTCGGCACGGGTGATCTTGCCGTTGTAGCGTTCACCCATGCCGTAGATCACCGTCGGGTCGGTCTGCAGCATCATGCCCAGGCGCAGGCGCCGCACGAAGACGCCGGCAATCTGCCCGCGCTCCTGGGGGATACCGGTTTCCTTCTCCACCAGCGAGGCCATGATCAGGGCCTGGTACGGGTCGCGGTACGGCAGATCGGTGGCGCGCTCCGCCCACTCCTTGGCCAGCACTTCATCCAGGCGCATGTACGCCTGCTGCAGCAGCTCGACGTCACTCATGCCGCGCACGAAGCGGTAGGTGTCGGGGAAGAAGCGCCCTTCGGGGAACACGCCGGTATGGCCGAGCCGGTCCATGACTTCGGCATCCGACAGGCCATCCAGGGTGTGCTTGATCTTTTCATGCCTGGCCACGGCGCTACGCACCTGACGGAAGGTCCAGCCTTCGACCAGGGTCAGGTTGTACTGGACCACGTCGGCCCGCCGCCAGGCATCGAACAGCTGCTCGACGGTCATGCCGGGGGTCAGGCGGTACTCGCCGGTGTGCAAGGGCGTGCCTGCCATGTTGAAGCGCCAGTACAGGCGCAACCAGACGGCGTCGTCCAGCAACCCTTCGCTTTGCATGCGATAGAACATGCGGTTGGGGTTGGTACCATTGGGCACGTCGAGCAGGCGTTCCTGCGTCACGTGCAAGGGCTGCTCCAGCACCGAGTTGACCTTCCAGGCCGACCAGCCCACGGCCAGGCCGGCGAGGATCAGGCTCATTTCCAGCAGCAGCAGGAATTTGCGTCTCACGAATTCAGGTTTCCAGTAACGTACGGGCAACGGCCTGCAGTTTACGAGTGAGCGGGCCCGGCGACCAGTTTAGCGCGGCTACGCCACGCACAGGCCAGATACCGTAGACGCTATTGCAAACAAATGCTTCATCTGCCTGCTCCAGCGCCTCGAACGGCAGGTCGCAGACCTGCGCCGGAATGCCCAGCCGCGCGGCCTCTTGCAGCAGTGCCGCGCGCATGACGCCGGCGACACCACAACGGCTGAGGTCAGCCGTGAACAGCTGGCCGTCGCGCACCAGGAACAGGTTGCTGTACACCCCTTCGATCAGCCTGCCCTGCCCGTCCCGCATCAAGCCTTCGGCATGTTCGCTGTCCTGCCATTCGGCACGGGCCAGCACCTGCTCCAGGCGGTTGAGGTGTTTCAACCCGGCCAGCAGTGGTTGCTCGCCAAGCCGGGTCTGGCACAGGAACAGCCGCACACCCTGTTCGGCATGTTCCACAGGATAGCTGGGCAATGGGCTGCCCTGCAGGATACGGCGTGGCACGGCAGCGGCAAGCGGGGCATAGCCGCGCTGGCTATCGCCACGGGTAAGGATGAGTTTGGCAACACCATCACCGAGCTGGCTGGCATAGCGCAGGAGTTCGTCGCGCACCAGTGCCAGGTCGGCATTGATCGCCAGACGCTGGCAACCCAGCGCCAGGCGTGCGAGGTGGCCGTCCAGCAGGCTGGGCCGGCCACCGTACACGGCGATGGTCTCGAACAGGCCATCGCCGTAGGCCAGGCCGCGGTTCTGCAGGTTGATTGCAGCTGCGGGCTGACCGTCGACCCAACTGTGCATCAACCGGCGAACCGGCGGAATACCAGCGAACCGTTGGTCCCGCCGAAACCGAACGAGTTGGACAGCACCACGTCGATCGGCATGCTGCGCGCCTGGTGCGGCACGAAGTCGAGGTCGCAACCTTCGTCCGGCTCGTCCAGGTTGATGGTAGGCGGCGCCATCTGGCTGTTGATTGCCAGGACGCTGAAGATCGCCTCCACCGCACCGGCAGCGCCGAGCAGATGGCCGGTCATCGACTTGGTCGAGCTGACCGCCAGCTTGTAGGCATGCTCGCCGAACACACGCTTGATCGCCGCCACTTCGGCCACGTCGCCTGCCGGAGTCGAGGTGCCGTGAGCGTTGATGTAGCTGACCTCTTCCGGCTGGATACCAGCATCGCGCAGGGCGTTGGCCATGCAGCGGGCAGCGCCTTCGCCGGTGTCGGGTGGCGACGTCATGTGGTAGGCATCGCCGCTCATGCCGAAGCCGACCAGCTCGGCATAGATGGTCGCGCCGCGCGCCTTGGCGTGCTCCAGCTCTTCAAGCACCAGGGCACCGGCACCGTCGGACAGCACGAAACCGTCACGCCCCTTGTCCCACGGGCGGCTGGCCCGGCTTGGCTCGTCGTTGCGGGTGGACAGCGCGCGCGAGGCGCCGAAGCCGCCCATGCCCAGGCCGCAGGCAGCCATTTCAGCGCCACCGGCGATCATCACGTCGGCTTCACCGTAGGCGATGTTGCGCGCGGCCATGCCGATGCAGTGGGTGCCGGTGGTGCACGCCGTGGCAATGGCATAGTTCGGCCCCTGCAGGCCCAGGTGGATCGACAGGAAACCGGAGATCATGTTGATGATCGAACCCGGCACGAAGAACGGCGAAATACGCCGCGGCCCCGAATCGTGCAGGGTGCGGCTGGTTTCTTCGATGTTGGTCAGGCCGCCGATACCCGAGCCCATGGCCACGCCAATCCGCTCGCGGTTGGCGTCGGTGACTTCCAGGCCGGCATTACGCACTGCCTGGAAACCGGCCGCCAGGCCGTACTGGATGAACAGGTCGAGCTTGCGGGCCTCTTTGGCCGACAGGTATTGCTCGACCTCGAAGCCTTTCACCGAGCCGCCAAAACGGGTGGAGTAGGCAGACAGGTCCGTGTGTTCGATCGGACCGATGCCACTGCGGCCAGCCAGAATGCCCTGCCAGGTGCTCGGTACATCGGTACCCAGTGGCGACAGCATACCCATACCGGTGACCACGACGCGTCTACGCGACACAGTACTCTCCTTTTCTGATAACAGAGTCTCTTGCCATTGCATTCAAGCGCTGGAATGAAATGGCAACAGGCTCTTGGTGCGCGGTGAACGAGGCAGCCTGGAAAACACGGGCGCTCGCAAAGAAAAAACCGCACGCCGGCGAAGGCAGTGCGGTTTTCCCCGACAAGTAGCGTCGACTAGAGCGTCTTAGGCCTGGTGGGCTTTGACGTAGTCTACGGCAGCTTGAACGGTAGTGATCTTCTCGGCTTCTTCGTCAGGGATTTCGGTCTCGAATTCCTCTTCCAGAGCCATCACCAGCTCAACGGTGTCAAGCGAATCGGCACCCAGGTCATCGACGAAGGACTTCTCGAGAGTCACTTCCTCTTCCTTGACGCCCAGTTGCTCGGCGACGATTTTCTTGACGCGTTCTTCGATGTTGCTCATACCTAGGTTTACTCCTAATGGATATATGTCAGGCAGCTGGCCGGTGGCTAATTTTATAGAAAGACGTTCGCTTTTCAAGCTAAACGCACTTTCAGGCCAGTCACCGTACCCGCTGCCTGGAATCTGGTTGCAGCTTTATAACGGATTTTAGGCTCGCAGTATGACTCTTTTTTTACGAAATCCGTCACATTGAGTTGCAGTGTTACATGTACATCCCGCCGTTGACCGGCACGGTAGCGCCGGTTACGTAGGCTGCGCCGTCGGACGCCAGGAACGAAACCACCTTGGCGATTTCGTCGGCCTGGCCCAGGCGACCCAGCGGGATCTGGGTCTGCAGCGCTTCACGCTGCGCTTGCGGCAGTTCGCGGGTCATGTCGGTGTCGATGAAGCCCGGGGTCACCGAGTTGACGGTGATGCCACGCGAGCCCACTTCACGCGCCAGGGCGCGGCTGAAACCTTCGAGGCCCGCCTTGGCGGCCGCGTAGTTGGCCTGGCCGGCGTTACCCATGGCACCGACGACCGAGCCGATGCTGATGATACGACCCCAACGCGCCTTGGTCATGCCACGCAGCACGCCCTTGGACAGACGGTAGAGGCTGTTCAGGTTGGTATCGATCACGTCGAACCACTCGTCGTCCTTCATGCGCAGCATGAGGTTGTCACGGGTGATGCCGGCGTTGTTGACCAGGATGGCAGGGGCGCCGAACTGTTCGCCGATGGCGGCCAGCACAGCCTCGACCGACTCCGCGCTGGTCACGTTCAGTTCCATGCCGGTACCGGTGATGCCGTGCTCTTTCAGGGTGGCGGCGATGCGCTCGGCGCCGGAAGCCGAGGTGGCGGTACCGATTACGGTCGCGCCCTGGCGACCCAGCTCGAGGGCGATGGCCTGGCCAATGCCACGGCTGGCGCCGGTGACCAGTGCAACTTTACCTTGCAGGCTCATGCAAGCTTCTCCAAATCAGGCCAGCGCCGCGCGGGTGGCGGCGACGGCGTCAGGGGTGTTGAGGTTGTAGGTGGTCACACCGTCGGCGCAACGCTTGTTCAGGCCAGCCAGCACCTTGCCGGGGCCGCACTCGACCAGGTTGACGGCACCGTTGGCCGCCAGGGTCTGCACGCACTCGACCCAGCGCACCGGCTGGTACAGCTGCGCCAGCAGGTCCTGCTTGAGGGCGTCGAGGTCAGCGGCAACGGTCGCGGTGACGTTCTGCACGACCGGAATCTGCGGGGCCTTCCACTCGATGGCGTTGACCGCGTCGGCAAAGCGCTCGGCAGCCGGCTTCATCAGCGCGCAGTGCGACGGCACGCTGACCGCCAGTGGCAGGGCGCGCTTGGCACCCTTGGCCTTGCACAGCTCCATGGCACGGTCCACCGCGGCCTTGTTGCCGGCGATGACCACCTGGCCTGGCGAGTTGAAGTTGACCGCGCTGACCACCTCGTCTTCGGCCGCTTCGGCGCAGATCTCAACCACCACGGCGTCGTCCAGACCAAGAATGGCGGCCATGGCGCCATGGCCGGCCGGCACGGCTTCCTGCATCAGCTGGCCACGACGTTCGACCAGGCGCACGGCGTCTTTCAGGCTGATGCTGCCCGCAGCGACCAAGGCACTGTATTCACCCAGGCTGTGACCGGAAACGAAAGCGGGCTTTGCGCCGCCTTCTTCCAGCCACAGGCGCCACAGCGCAATGGACGCGGTGAGAATCGCCGGCTGGGTCTTGTCGGTCTGGTTGAGTTGTTCTTCCGGGCCTTCCTGGACCAGCTTCCACAGGTCGTAACCGAGTGCCTCGGAAGCTTCCTTGAAGGTTTCGATGATCACTGGCTTCTCGGCGCCGAGCTCGGCGAGCATGCCCAGCGACTGGGAACCTTGACCGGGAAAGACGAATGCGAGAGATGCAGACATTGAACAAGCCCTTATGATCTTGTCGTCGGATAGGGTGCGCCAGGCCCTGGGCCAGGCGCGGAATCTGAAAGCTTGGATGGAGACGCAGACCAAGCGGTCACATTTAAGCACTTCATCGGCGATATGCCTAAAGTCTTTGTCAGCCTGTACCCCCCTTCGCGGGTGCACCCCGTACAGAGGACGGTACAAGTCAAGGCAACAGGTCCTCCAGCCGCCCGTGCAAGCGCTGCGGCAGGTTTTCCTGGATCTCGATCAACGCCCGCTGGATGGCACTCTGGAAGCCCTGCACACCCGCCGAGCCATGGCTCTTGATGACGATGCCCTGCAACCCGAGAAAGCTCGCCCCATTGTGCCGCGCCGGCGCCAGATCGGCCTGCAGGCGCTTGAGCAGCGGCATCGCCATGGCGCCAGCGGCCCGCGACAACAGGCCACCCTTGAACAACTGCTCGATGCGTGCACCGATCATGGTTGCCAAGCCTTCGCTGGACTTGAGCAGGATGTTGCCAACGAACCCGTCGCAGACCACCACATCGGCCTCGCCGCGATACAACCCATCGCCTTCGACGAAGCCGACGTAGTTGAGCCCGCGGGCGTTCTGCAGCAGGCTGGCCGCCAACTTGACCTGCTGGTTGCCCTTGATGTCTTCGGTGCCGATGTTCAACAGCGCCACACGCGGCCTGTGCACACCCAACGCCTGCGCGGCCACCGAGCCCATCACGGCAAACTGATAGAGGTTTTCGGCGCTGCAATCGACGTTGGCCCCCAGGTCGAGCAGCTGGCAATAGCCAGACTGGGTCGGGATCGCAGCCACCATGGCAGGCCGATCGATCCCCGGCAGGGTCTTGAGCACGAACCGCGACAGCGCCATCAGCGCGCCGGTGTTGCCAGCACTGACGCAGGCATGGGCCTTGCCGTCGCGCACCAGTTCGAGAGCAATGCGCATCGACGAATCGGGCTTGCCGCGCAACGCCTGGGAGGGCCGCTCGTCCATGCCGACCACCTCGCTGGCGGCCACAATCTGCAGGCGCGCGCGATCCGCAGCCGCAAGGCCGCTGACAAGATCTTCAAGGAGGGAGGGTTGACCGACGAGGGTCAGGTGCAGCGAGGGAGTAGCCGAAAGGCAGGCAATGCTAGCCTGGACAATGCTGCGGGGACCGAAGTCCCCGCCCATTGCGTCGATCGCGATGATCTGAGCGGACAAGGATTACTCGTCAGCGCCCTTGTCGATCACTTTGCGACCACGGTATACGCCTTCTGGCGAAACGTGGTGGCGCAGGTGTACTTCACCGGTGGTTTTCTCTACCGACAGCGCGTTTTCCGACAGGGCGTCGTGCGAACGGCGCATGTCACGGGCAGAGCGGGATTTTTTGTTCTGCTGAACAGCCATAATTGATTAACTCCTAAACGTTTGGGTCACGCTTTAACTGCGCCAAAACACTGAACGGGTTGGACCGCGATACCTCGTCCTTGCTCGATTCGGGCTCGTCTGCGCCCGCCGGCTGCTGGCATTCTTCCGGATGGTGAGCAGGCACGATCGGCAAGGCGAGCAGAAGCTCCTCCTCGATCAATGCCTGCAGATCCAATGGATCTTCGCCCAGTTCCAGCACGTCATAGCCTTTCGGCAACGACTGGGTATTCGCACCCTCCTTCACCACGGCGTATGTGCATTCGCTGTGGATCGGCAGGGTGACCAGCTCAAGACAACGCTGGCAAACCATCTTGACCTCGACGTCCAGCTCGCTGTGGATAACCACCACGTGCTGTTCATCTCGTTCAAAATCGAACTTCGCCTGCACCGTACCGACATTGTCGGAAAGCGGGTCGCAGAGTCTTTCCAAATCAGCGAGTTGCAGCGAACCGTTGAGGGTTACGCCACGATCAGCCAATTTGCGCGGGTCAACGTGAGGTGGAATCGGGTCATTCAACATAGGCGCAGCATTCTAGGGATGCCCCCCGCCCCTGTCAAAGGAAATTCGGCGGCATCGTGCGTGATAGAATTTGGTTCAACCGATTCAGGAGTCTACCATGCTTCCCCTGCTACTGGCTTCCAGCTCTGCCTATCGCCGCGAACTGCTCGCACGCCTGCGCCTGCCTTTCACCTGGGCAAGCCCTGACATAGACGAACAGCGCCTGGATGGCGAACCGGCGGCAGAGCTGGTGCGCCGGCTGGCCAGACAAAAGGCAGAGGCGCTGGCGGGCAGCCACCCCGCGCACCTGATCATTGGTTCGGACCAGGTCGCAGTGCTGGGCGAACAGGTACTGGGCAAGCCGCACACCTTCGAGCGCGCATGCGAACAGCTGCTGGAGAGCAGCGGGCAACAAGTGAGCTTTCTGACCGGGCTGGCATTGCTCAACAGCGCCACGGGAGCATGCCAGGTGGACTGCGTGCCGTTTACCGTGACCTTGCGTGAACTGAGCCGCGAGCAGGTGGAGCGCTATGTGGCGGCAGAGCAGCCGCTGGATTGCGCTGGCAGCTTCAAGGCGGAGGGGCTGGGGGTGAGCCTGTTCCAGAGCACGCACGGGTGTGATGCGACCAGCCTGATCGGGCTGCCTTTGATTCGGCTGGTGGATATGCTGACCAAGGAAGGCGTGGTCATTCCCTGAGGCTTTGGGGCCGCGTTGCGGCCCCGGCAATCTCGTTCAGCGCAACTGCGGCCCCTGGAACCCCATCCACATCGCCAGGTGCTCGGCCACGCTGGCCCCTACGCGCTTGGAGAAGCGGTCAAGCGGCGATTCCTGCACGGTGAAATCCACCAGCTCTTTCTCGCCGACGATCTCGCGCGCCACGTAGCTGGCACTGCCGAGCCCATCGACCAGCCCCAGCTCCTTGGCCTGCTCACCCGACCAGACCAGGCCGCTGAACAGCTCCGGGTGCTCCTTGTCCTTCAGGCGTTCGCCACGCCCCTGCTTGACCATGGCGATGAATTGCTTGTGGGTGGTGTCCAGTACCCCCTGCCAGAACCGGGTCTCCTCGGGTTTTTCCGGCGAAAACGGGTCGAGGAAGGCCTTGTGCTCGCCTGAGGTATAGGCACGCCGCTCGACACCCAGCTTCTCCATGGTACCGACAAATCCGTAGCCCGCCGCCGTCACGCCGATGGATCCCACCAGGCTGGCCTTGTCGGCGTAGATCTCGTCCGCCGCACTGGCGATGTAGTAGGCGCCGGAAGCCCCCAGGTCCGCGATAACCGCGTACAGCTTGATGGCCGGGTACTCGGCGCGCAGGCGGCGGATTTCGTCATACACATAGCCCGCCTGCACCGGACTGCCCCCCGGGCTGTTGATGCGCATCACCACGGCCTTGGTCTTGCTGTCCTTGAACGCCTCGCGCAGGCTCTTGACGATATTGTCGGCGCTGGCGGGTTCCTGATCGGCAATCATCCCGCGCACTTCGACCAGTGCGGTGTGGCTGACACTGCGCGACGCGGCCTTGTCCATGTCCATCAACGGCGTGAACAACGCCAGGATGCCGAACAGATAGACGAAGGTCAGCAGCTTGAAGAAGATCCCCCAGCGACGCGACCGGCGATGTTCCTGAACGTTCGCCAGCAGGGTCTTTTCCAGCAACTGCCAGCTTTTGCGCGCTTCGCGCTCCTCGGGTTCGGCCTCAGGGGCTTTCCATTCGTCTGCCATGCTTACCTACCTTGGAAAAGGGATTGCGGAACCGCCCAGCCACTCGCGTAACTGGGAAAAGTGATCGAGGCACACCTGCGGCCCGAACTCGGCCAGCGCCTGCAGCGACATGGCACCATAGCCCACGGCCGCCGAATGCATGCCGGCATTGCTGGCCATCTGCAGGTCGAACGCCGAGTCGCCAACCATCAGCGCGCGCCCCGGTTCGACTGCGCAATGACCGAGGATTTCCTCGAGCATGCGCGGGTGCGGCTTGCCGCGGGTCTCGTCGGCGGCGCGGGTGATGTCGAAGAACTGCTCCAGCCCATTGGCCTTGAGCACCCGATCCAGCCCACGGCGTGCCTTGCCGGTGGCCACAGCCAGGCGGTAACCCTCGGCACGGAAGGCATCCAGCGACTCCACCACACCATCGAACAGCGGCGAGGGCTGCTGGTCCAGGGCCATGTAGATATCGGCATAGTGCTGACGGAAGCTTTCGACTTGCGCAGGCGCCAGGTGCGGGTACAGGGTGTGGATCGCCTCGCCCAGGGCCAGGCCGATGATGCCCTTGACCGCATCATCGCTGCTTTGCGCCTCGCCGGCACGCTCGGCGGCGGCGTTCATGGCCTCGACGATGCGCCCGATGGAGTCGGCCAGCGTACCATCCCAATCGAAGATCAGTAGCTCATAGCCCTTTTTCATAGCTCAGGATGCACTCAGACGCTCAACGGTTTTGGCCCACACCTCATCCACCGGCGCCTCGAGCTTCAGCTCGCCACCGTCCGGCAGCGGCACGGTCAGCGCATAGGCATGCAGGAACAGGCGCTTGCCACCCAGCTCGCGAATTTCGCGACTGAAGTCTTCATCGCCGTACTTGCTGTCGCCGGCGATCATGTGCCCGGCATGCAGGGTGTGCACGCGAATCTGGTGGGTGCGGCCGGTGACCGGACGCGCCTCCACAATAGTGGCGAACTCGCCAAAGCGGCGCAGCACGCGGAACAGGGTCAACGCCTCCTTGCCCTCATCGTTCACTTCGACCATGCGTTCGCCGGAGCGCAGGTTGCTCTTGAGCAACGGCGCGCTGACCTGCTTCTTCGACGTTGGCCAGTGGCCGCGCACCAGCGCCATGTAGCGCTTGTCGACACCGTCGCCGCGCAATGCGGCATGCAGGTGGCGCAGCATGCTGCGTTTCTTGGCGATCATCAGCAGGCCGGAGGTGTCGCGGTCCAGGCGATGCACCAGTTCCAGCTCCTTGGCATCCGGGCGCAGCTGGCGCAGTGCCTCGATCACGCCAAAGCTCAGGCCGCTGCCGCCGTGCACGGCGATGCCGGCCGGCTTGTTCATCACGATCAGCGCCTTGTCTTCATAGACGATGGCGGCTTCCAGACGCTGCAGCAGCCCCTGGGCCACCGGCGCCGGCTCGTCACGCTCGGGCAGGCGGACGGGCGGTACCCGCACGATGTCGCCAGCCTGGATCTTGTACTCCGGCTTGACCCGCCCCTTGTTGACCCGCACTTCACCCTTGCGCAGGATTCGGTAGACCAGCGTCTTGGGCACGCCCTTGAGGGCCGTGATGAGGAAATTGTCGATGCGTTGGCCGGCAAGTTCCGGCGCGACTTCGATCAGCTGAACGCCGGAAGTCGGAGGGGTATTGGTCGTCATGGCGGGATCATAACAATTTTTTATGGAATTGAAGCACTTAATCATTGCTGCTATAGTCGCGAACGCCGCCAAAAGCGGCAGGCCAGTGGCACCAGGCTCCGAGCCGGTCCCTGACCAACGCAATTCTCCAGGACGCGAGGCCGTCCTACGGGGTTTTCGCCAGTTTACCGAATTGCCTGGAATCGCCACCAGCGCCGTGTAGAGAAGAC
Source organism: Pseudomonas sp. Marseille-Q3773 (assembly GCF_916618955.1). Classification (NCBI taxonomy): domain Bacteria; kingdom Pseudomonadati; phylum Pseudomonadota; class Gammaproteobacteria; order Pseudomonadales; family Pseudomonadaceae; genus Pseudomonas; species Pseudomonas sp. Marseille-Q3773. The sequence goes on along the minus strand of NZ_OU745390.1, from coordinate 429,325 downwards.
CGAAAAAAAACGACAAGTGCGGTGTTTCACCTGCTTACCCGATTCTTTTCGCTGCACCTCTGCCCGCCCGTCGCTTCCACGCAACGCCCGGCGAATGCTTCGGAAATACCTGCCTTGGACATGAATGGCGCCAGCGCAGAACCTGCGCTGGCGAAAAATGCAACCCGTTGCGGATTCAGCGCGCGGCAGCACCCGAATTATCAGGGATACGTGCAGGGTGGAGATGCACAGCCCTCGGACCGTGTAGCACCGCGTCCGGCCACCAGCCCACTGACGGCTGGCGAGCGGATAAGGTCCTGAACAGATGCCTCCGGGCGTCCACGGCTGACGGTTGATTCCTCCTCCTGACTGAGTGCACAAGGCCCGCTTGGTTGATTCGGATTCCAATTCGAAGCCACCGGGGCCTTGTTGGCACCGCAGCAAACAGGACGCGTCGTCGCGACAACGGCAGGCTGGGCAACCGGCTGGTGCCGAACGTTGCTCGACACGGGGGTGGCCCGGCCACCCTTTGCGCACCTTGGCACCGACCATGAGACGTCGTGTGTGCCGAACGCCGTTTCCGGCAGCCCGGAAACCGACGGTACAACATGAAAAGAATGCTGATTAACGCAACTCAACCCGAAGAGTTGCGTGTAGCCCTGGTGGACGGCCAACGTCTCTACGACCTGGACATCGAGTCCGGCGCGCGTGAGCAGAAAAAGGCCAACATCTACAAAGGCAAGATCACCCGCATCGAACCCAGCCTCGAAGCCGCCTTCGTCGACTTCGGCTCCGAACGTCACGGCTTCCTGCCGCTGAAAGAAATCTCCCGCGAATACTTCAAGAAGGCCCCCGAAGGGCGGGTCAACATCAAGGAAGTGCTGAGCGAAGGCCAGGAAGTCATCGTCCAGGTCGAGAAGGAAGAGCGCGGCAACAAAGGCGCCGCCCTCACCACCTTCATCAGCCTGGCCGGCCGCTACCTGGTGCTGATGCCCAACAATCCGCGTGCCGGTGGCATCTCCCGCCGCATCGAGGGCGAGGAACGCAACGAACTGCGCGAAGCCCTGAACGGCCTGACCGTACCGGGCGACATGGGCCTGATCGTGCGCACCGCCGGCCTTGGCCGCAGCAGCGAAGAAATGCAGTGGGACCTCGATTACCTGCTGCAGCTGTGGACCGCCATCAAGGAAGCGTCCCAGGACCGCGCCGCGCCGTTCCTGATCTACCAGGAAAGCAACGTCATCATCCGCGCCATCCGCGACTACCTGCGCCAGGACATCGGCGAAGTGCTGATCGACAGCATCGACGCCCAGGAAGAAGCGCTGACCTTCATCCGCCAGGTGATGCCGCAGTACGCAAGCAAGGTCAAGTTGTACGAAGACAGCGTGCCGCTGTTCAACCGCTTCCAGATCGAAAGCCAGATCGAGACTGCCTTCCAGCGCGTGGTCGACCTGCCATCCGGCGGTTCGATCGTGATCGACCCCACCGAAGCCCTGGTGTCCATCGACATCAACTCGGCGCGTGCGACCAAAGGCAGCGACATCGAAGAAACCGCCCTGCAGACCAACCTGGAAGCGGCCGAGGAAATTGCCCGCCAGCTGCGCCTGCGTGACATCGGCGGCCTGATCGTCATCGACTTCATCGACATGACCCCGGCGAAGAACCAGCGTGCCGTGGAAGAACGCGTCCGCGAATGCCTGGAAGCCGACCGCGCCCGCGTCCAGGTCGGCCGCATCTCGCGCTTCGGCCTGCTGGAGATGTCCCGCCAGCGCCTGCGTCCGTCGCTGGGCGAAAGCAGCGGCATCGTCTGCCCGCGTTGCTCCGGCACCGGCATCATCCGCGACGTCGAGTCGCTGTCGCTGGCCATCCTGCGCCTGATCGAAGAAGAAGCCCTGAAAGACCGCACCGCCGAAGTGCGCGCCCAGGTGCCGATCCCGGTAGCCGCGTTCCTGCTCAACGAGAAGCGCAACTCGATCACCAAGATCGAACTGCGCACCCGTGCACGCATCATCATCCTGCCGAACGACCACCTGGAAACCCCGCACTTCGAAGTCCAGCGCCTGCGCGACGACAACCCGGAAGTGCTGAGCAACCAGTCCAGCTACGAAATCGCCGCTGCCGAAGCCGAAGAAGCGCCGCAGCCAACCGCGACCCGCACCCTGGTACGCCAGGAAGCCGCGGTGAAGACCGCCCCGGCACGCGCCAATGCGCCGGTTCCGACCGCCGTTGAAGAGCCGCAGCCAGCCGCACCGGCCACCCCTGCGCCGAGCGCGCCGGAGCCGAGCCTGTTCAAGGGCCTGGTGAAATCGCTGGTCAGCCTGTTCGCCGGCAAGGAAGAACCTGCCGCCGCACCGGTCGCACCAGCAGCCGAGAAACCGGCTACCGAGCGCAGCTCGCGCAACGAGGAACGCCGCAACGGCCGCCAGCAGAGCCGCAACCGCAACGGCCGCCGCGACGAGGAACGCAAGCCACGCGAAGAGCGTGCCGAGCGTGCACCACGTGAAGAGCGCCAGCCACGTGAGGAACGTGCTCCGCGCGAAGAGCGTGCGCCACGTGAAGAACGCGCCCCACGCGAAGAGCGTGCTCCGCGTGAAGAACGTGCCTCACGCCAGCCACGCGAAGACCGCCGTGGCAACCGTGGCGAAGAGCGCGTACGTGAACTGCGTGAGCCGCTGGACGCCACCCCGGTCGAGCGCGAGGAGCGCCAGCCGCGTGAAGAACGTGTAGCCCGCGAAGAGCGTGCACCGCGTGAGGAACGCGCACCACGTGAAGAGCGTGCTCCGCGTGAAGATCGCGCCCCTCGCGAAGAGCGTGCCCCACGTGAAGAACGCACCCCTCGCGAAGAGCGTGCTCCGCGTGAAGAGCGTGCTCCGCGTGAAGAGCGTGCTCCGCGAGAAGAACGCACTCCTCGTGAAGACCGTGCTCCACGTGAAGAGCGTGCGCCACGCGAAGAACGCGCCCCACGCCCGCCACGCGAAGAGCGCCAGCCACGCACAGCCGAAGAAGCGGCCGTGCAGGCTGCCGAGCTGGCCGAAGAGCAACTGCCGAACGAGGAGCTGCTGCAGGACGACCAGGAAGGCACCGATGGCGAGCGCCCACGCCGCCGCTCCCGTGGCCAGCGTCGTCGCAGCAACCGTCGTGAGCGTCAGCGCAACGTCAATGGCGAGCTGATCGAAGGCAGCGAAGAAGAAGGCCACGAAGAGCAGCCACAAGCGCATCAGGCCACCGAGCTGGGTGCCGAGCTGGCCGCCGGTCTGGCCGTGACTGCCGCTGTTGCCAGCAGCAACATCAGCGCCGAAGCCGAAGCCCAGGCCAACCAGCAGGCCGAGCAGGCTACCGCTGAAGTCGCCGCCGCAGAAACCGACAACAGCGAAGCTGCCCGGCCTGCAGAGCAGGCCGAAGCAGCCGCCAAGGCGGACGAAGTTGCAGTGGCACCTGTGGTCGAGCAACCGTTCAGCGAGCCTGTGGCCGCAGTCGAGGCAAGCGCCGAGCCAGTGGTTGAGGTCACTCCGCAACCAGTGGTTGAAACCGCGCCTGCTGCCGAGCCTGTGGTTACCGAAGCCGCGGTCGAAGCGCCTGCCGTCGAGGCCGGTGAAATCGAACAGGCTCCGGCCGTGGTCGAAGCCGCCCCGGTTGCCGAGCAGCCTGCGCCGGTTGTCGAAGCCCAGCCAGCAGTAACAGCCGCGGAGCCAGCCCCGGTGGTCGTCGAGCCTGCACCGGTCGCAGCCCCTGTCGCGGCAGAGCCTGCCACTGTCATGCTGGCCAACGGCCGCGCACCGAACGACCCACGTGAAGTGCGTCGCCGCAAACGTGAGGCCGAGGCGGCTGCCAAAGCCGCACAGGAAGCTGCTACAAAGGCCGAGGAACCAGCCCTGGAATCCACCGATGAGCAAAAGCCTCATCACGGTTGATAGCCAAGGCTGAATGAAAAAGCCCCGCCAGTGCGAACTGGCGGGGCTTTTTCTTGGCTGAGCGTTTTTCCTGTACCGGCCTCTTCGCGGGCAAAACCGCTCCCACAGGGGCCCCACTGCGCTCAGGCCCTGTGAGGTCCCTGTGGGAGCGGCTTTAGCCGCGAAAGGGCCAGCCCAGGCACTGAATCAGTAGAGGTTTGGCTCCATCTCCAGCTCGACGCCGAAGCGCTCCAGGATATCGGCCTGGATCCGCCGCGCCAGCGCATGCATCTGCGCCCCGCTCGCCTGGCCATGGTTGACCAGCACCAGCGACTGCAGGCGATGCACCCCGGCATCGCCCTCGCGATAGCCCTTCCAGCCGGCCTGCTCGATCAGCCAGCCGGCTGCCAGCTTGACCTGCCCGTCGGCCTGGGGATAAGCCACCACACCGGGGTACTGGGCACGAATACGTTCCACCTGCGCCGCCGCTACCACCGGGTTCTTGAAGAAGCTCCCGGCATTGCCCAGCTCTGCCGGGTCTGGCAGTTTCTCGCGGCGAATGCTGCAGATCGCCTCGCTGATCGCCTGCGCGGTCGGCTCGGCCACGCCCTGCTCGGCCAGGCGCTGACGCACCGGGCCGTAGTCCAGGCGGGCGTGCAAGGTGCGGCTCAAGGCAAAACGCACACGCAGGACCAGCCAGCGCCCAGGGTTGCGCTTGAACAGGCTGTCACGATACCCGAACGCACATTCCGCCAGACCGAAGTCACGCAGCGCGCCGGTCTCGCGGTCCAGGGCGGTCAGGCCGACAAACACATCCTTGATTTCCACTCCGTAGGCGCCGACGTTCTGCATCGGCGCGGCGCCAACCGTGCCAGGGATCAGGCTGAGGTTCTCCAGCCCGCAATAGCCCTGCGCCAGGGTCCATTGCACGAATGGGTGCCAGGGCTCACCGGCCTCGGCCTCGACCACGATGCGTTCGCCATCGTCACTGAGCACGCGCCGGCCACGACTGGCCATGTGCAATACCCAGGCGTCGATATCCTTGGTCAGCAACAGATTGCTGCCGCCACCAATCACCAGCAGCGGCAAGCCGTGCTGCTGCGCCTGGCTCAATGCCTGGCGCACTTCCTGGTCGTCATGTGCCGGGCTGAAATAGCGCGCCTTCACGTCGATGCCAAAAGTGTTGTAAGGCTTGAGCGATACCTGCTCCTGCCACTGCAGTGTCATAGCCGCCCCTTGATTTCCAGCACCAGCGCCTGGCACGCCGCCTCGACCAGGTCGAGCACCTGCTCGAAACCGTCGGCGCCGCCATAGTACGGGTCAGGCACTTCATCCAGCGCAGCGCCATAGCGGCGCAGGAACAGGTCAAGCTCGCCTGTTGCCGTGTGCGGGCGCAGGGCGCGCAGATGGCTGAGGTTGCTCTCGTCCATGGCCAGGATCAGGTCATACTCGGCAAAATGCGCTGCCTTGACTTGCTGGGCGCGCTGCTGCGACAGGTCATAACCGCGCGCGAGCGCCGCCTTGCAGGTACGGCTGTCGGGTGCCTTGCCGACATGCCACTCAGCCGTGCCGGCGGAAGCCACCTGCACCTTGTCGGCAAGCCCGGCAGCCTGCAATTGATGGCGCAGCACGGCTTCGGCCGTGGGCGAACGGCAGATGTTGCCCAGGCAGACGAACAGAACGCGCATCAGGCCTCCAGCAAGCGCCGTACGCGCTCCAGATCTTCCGGGGTATCCACGCCCACGGCAGGCGCCTCGATGGCGTCCTCGACATGAATGCGCACGCCGTGCCAAAGGGCCCGCAGCTGCTCCAGTGATTCAGCCTGCTCGAGCCAGCATGGCCCCCAGCTGACGAAGTCCTGCAGGAAACCGACACGGTAGGCGTACATGCCGATGTGGCGGCGGTATGGCACGCTCGCCGGCAGCTGGTTACGGTCGCTGGCGAACGCATCACGCGCCCAGGGCAGCGGTGCGCGGCTGAAGGTCAGGGCCAGGCCATGCTTGTCACTGACCACCTTGACCGCATTGGGGTTGAACACGGTTTCCGGCTCATGGATCGGCTCGGCCAGGGTAGCGATGCCAGCCTGCGGGTGCGCGGCCAGGTTGGCTGCCACCTGATCGATGATTACCGGCGGGATCAGCGGCTCGTCGCCCTGCACGTTGACCACGATGGCATCGGCCGGCAGGCCCAGGCGCGCGGCCACCTCGGCCAGGCGGTCGGTACCCGATTCGTGGTCGGCACGGGTCAGCAGCACCTCTGCGCCAAAGGCCTGGCAGGCCTCGACGATGCTGGCATCGTCAGTGGCAATGACCACACGGCCGGCGCTGCTCTTGCGCGCCTGTTCCCACACATGCTGGACCATCGGCTTGCCGGCGATCGGCAGCAACGGCTTGCCCGGCAGGCGCGTGGAGCGCAGGCGGGCAGGAATCACCACGGTGAAGTTCAGGCTCATTTGTCCAGACGCTCGTCATCGGTCAGAGTGCGTGCCTCGCTTTCCAGCATGACCGGAATGCCGTCGCGGATCGGGTAGGCCAGGCCGGCACCCTTGCTGATCAGCTCGGTCTTGTCGGCACTGAGCTTGAGCGGGCCCTTGGTGATCGGGCAGGCCAGGATATCGAGCAGTTTGGTGTCCATTGGAGGTTTCCTTTAGGCCAGGTGGCCGAAAATTGAAAACGGGCTCAGGGCTAGCGCAGCAAGCGTTGCAGCTGATTGTCGAACCAGGTGCTGAAAGCCGCCGTAGGCTGTGCCTCGACGGCCAGGTACCACCAGTCGTCGGCAGCGAAGGCCCGGCATTTCACCGCGTCCTTCTCGGTCATGACCAGTGGCAACGGCGGGGCGAAGGCGAGGCTTTCGGCACTGAACCGCGCATGGTCGGCAAAGGGATGCGGCACCGGCTGCCAGTTTAGCCCCAGCAGGGTATTGAAGAAACGTTGCGGGTTGCCGATGCCGGCCACCGCATGCAGGCGCTGGCCTGCGGGGAAATGGTCGAGCCCGCGGCGTTCGCCAGTGCGCAAGTTGACCAGGGCGGACGGTTGCAGGCAGAAGCCAAAGCCATCGGCGCGGTCTTCGCTGCTACCGTTGAACAGCACCGCATCAGCGTCACGCAGGCGCTCGGCCGGCTCGCGCAACGGCCCCGCCGGCAGGCAGCGGCCATTGCCCAGGCCACGGGCGGCGTCGATCAGCACCAGTTCGAGGTCGCGGGCCAGGCGGTAGTGCTGCATGCCGTCGTCACACAGGATCAGGTCGAGGGGCTCGCTGGCCAGCAAGGCCTGTACCGCTCGGGCGCGGTCGGGGTCGATCATCAGCGGCACGCCGCTGCGCTGCACGATCAGCAGCGGTTCATCGCCGGCCTGCCCGGCAAGCTGGTCGGCCTGCACGCGCCATGGCAGCTGCGGCGGCTTGGCGCCATAGCCACGGCTGACCACGCCGACCTTGAGCCCCTGCTGGCGGCAGTGCTCGATCAGCCAGAGGATCATCGGCGTCTTGCCGGTACCGCCCACGGTGATGTTGCCGACCACGATGACCGGTACCGGGGCTCGGTAGCTGGTGCTTTCGCCACGCACGAAACGCGCCCGCTTGCGGGTGACCACGCAGCGGTACAGCGCCTCCAGCGGACGTAGCAGCGCCAGGGCCGGGTGCCCGGCGTACCAGGCCGCGAGCAAGCGGTCGGTGAAGGCCATCAGGGCGTGCCCGGGGCCGCCTCGACCGTGGTCATGCGCAACTGGCTGAAGCCGAGCTTGCCGGCGGCATCCATCGCGGTGACTACAGCCTGGTGCGGGGTCTTGCCATCGGCGCTGATGGCCAGCGGCAGTTTGTTGTCGCCGCCTGATTCACGCTCGATCGCTTCGCTCAGGGTGGCCAGGTCGCTCTTGGGCAGCAGGTGGTTGTTCACCGAGTACACGCCGTCGGCGCTGATGGTGATTTCCACCAGCTTGCCCTGCTCGGCCGGCGTCGGCTCGGCGCTGGTAGCTTCGGGCAGCTCGACGCGCAGCTGGGTCTCGCGGGTGAAGGTAGTGGTGACCACGAAGAACAGCAGCAGCACGAACACCACGTCGATCAGCGACGCCAGGTTGATGTCGACGTTCTCCCGCTGGCGATTGCGCCGGAACTTCACGCCTTGCCTCCGGCCACTTCCACTTCACGGTCGCCCTGCAGCACTTCCACCAGCTTGATCGCTTCCTGTTCCATGCCCACCACCAGCTCATCGATGCGGCGCAGCAGGAAGCGGTGGAAGAACACCGCCGGGATACCGACCATCAGGCCGGCTGCGGTGGTAACCAGGGCCTTGGAGATACCGCCCGCCAGCACTGCCGCGTTGGCGGTCATCTGCGAGCCGATAAAGGCGCTGAAGATGTCGATCATGCCCAGCACGGTGCCCAGCAGGCCCAGCAGCGGGGCCATGGCGGCAATGGTGCCGAGGGTGCTGATGTAGCGCTCCAGCTCGTGGATGACGCGCGAGGCGGCTTCCTCGATGCATTCCTTCATGATTTCGCGGCCATGGCGCGAGTTGGCCAGGCCGGCGGCAAGGATTTCGCCCAATGGCGAATCGGCGCGCAGGGCCTTGAGCTTGTCACTGGTCAGCTGCTTGTCCTTGATCCACATCCAGACCTGGCCCAGCAGGTGCGGCGGGGTGACGCGACTGGCGCGCAGGGTCCACAGGCGCTCGACGACGATAGCCATGGCGGCGATGGAGCTCAGAATGATCGGCAGCATCATCCAACCACCGGACTTGACCAATTCCCACACAGTAAACGCCCCCTCGGAAAAAGGCCGCCACTCTACCATAGGCGCGCCGGGGGCTCATCTGCCGGAGGTCAGGGAATTGTTGGAGGGCAGAGGGGCCGGCGTCAGGGCGGACAGGTGCTTGCCACTGCCCCCTACTGTGTCGAATCCCGCCAAAACCGCCGCTGCGCCCGCACACTTTCAACCTCCCCCTGACGCCCCAACACCAACCGCAACGCCCCCTCCACCGCTGTGTCATGCATCGTCACCCCATGCCGCCGATAACGCTCGACCACCTGCGCATGCGGGTGCCCGAAGCTGTTGTTACGCCCTCGCGAAACCAGTACCCCGCGCGGCGCCGTGGCCCGGATGAAGGCCTCGCTGGAAGAACTCCGGCTGCCATGGTGCGGCGCCTGCAGCCAATCGATACGGGGTGTGTCGGTGGCCGCCAACCAGGCCTGCTCGGCAGCGGCTTCCATGTCCCCCGCCAGCAACAGGCGCTCGCCCTGCGCCTCGACCAGCAACACGCAGGATCGGTCGTTGCTGCTCTTCCCGTCAGCCCAGCGCCACAGGGAAAAACGCACGCCATCCCACGCCCATTGCTCGCCGCTGCTACAAGGCTGCAACGGGACATCTTCGAGCGCTTCGCCACCGACCGTCCGCTGCACCGGCAAGCCACGTTGCATCGCCGCTGCGCCGCCGGCATGGTCGGCGTGGGCATGACTGATCAACATCAGATCAAGGCTATCCACCCCGAGCTTACGCAGGGTAGGCAGCACCACCCGGTCGCCCAGGTCGGTTTCGCCCCTGGCCGGACCGGCGTCGTACAGCAGGTTGTGGTGCCGGGTGCGCAACAGCACCGCCAGGCCCTGGCCGACATCCAGTTGCCAGATTTCGACCTGCCCGAACGGCACTGTCGCCCTCGGCACCCACAATGCCAGCAGCATGATCCCACCCAGACCACGCAGCGGCACACCTCGGGGCAACAGCAACAGCCCAGTGCCCAGGCAGACCAGCAGCCAGGCCCACAGCTGCAGAGCTGGCGGCTGCCACGCGGGGCGCTGCTGCGCCGCCAGCGCCAGCAGCCGGAACAGCCCGTCCAGCAAGCCGCCCGCCAGCCACAACAGTGCCTCCCCTGCCCCACCCAGCGGCAGCAGCAGCGTCCCCAGCAACGCCAGCGGCAGCACCGCCAGGCTGACCCACGGCACTGCCACAAGGTTGGCCAACGGTGCACTCAGGCTCACCGGCAAGCCGGTAGCCAGCAGTACCGGGAGCAAACCAATGGCAATCACCCATTGGGCGCGCGTCCAGGCCTGCCAGGGTCGCCAGCCGCCCAGCCGCGCGCTGAAGCAATAAACCAAGGTGGCCACGGCCGCAAACGACAGCCAGAAACCGGGTAACAGCGCGGCCAACGGTTCAACCAGCAACACGGCCACCAGCGCCAGCAGCAAGGGCAAGGTCGCGCCAAGATGACGAAAGCGCAAACGCCAGAGCAGCACCACGGCCAGCATCAGGCAGGCCCGCTGCACCGGTACGCCGGCACCGGCCAGCCAGCCGTAGGCCAGCGCCGCGCCCATGCCCAGGCCACACGCCCAAGGCAGCCAGGGCAGCCGGGTCGGCCACAGCCCGCAGCGCGCCAGCCCGGCGACAAAGCCATACAGCATACCGGCGACCAGCCCGATGTGCTGGCCGGAAATCACCAGCAGGTGCACCGTGCCGGTGGCCTGCAGCGTCTGCCAGTCCTGCCGGGGCAGGCCGGAGCCGTCGCCGAGCACCAGGGCTACCAGCGCTGCCTGGCGGCCATGAGCCTCAACCGCCAGCAGGCGTTGGCGCAGAGTGTCACGCCAGCCCCCGACAACCGGTGCCAGCCGTTGCCCGGCCTTGACCGTACCGCTGGCCCCGACCCGCCGTGCCAGCAACTGGGCCTCCAGGTCCGGCCCATGCGGGTTGAGCAGGCCGGTCGGGCGCTGCAAGGTCACCGCCAGCCGCCATTGCTCGCCCGCGCGCAGCGCTGGCCCGTCGAACCAGCTCAATTGCAGGCGCTGCGGCAGCTCGGCGCGCCGCGAGCGGGGCCCCTGCAGCTCGAAGCGCACCCCTTGCGCCGTGCGCGCCGGCAGGCCGACCACGCGGCCCTCCAGCCACAAGGTACGGCCATCCAGCCCGCTTGCCAGGCGATCATCCAGGGCCGTCTGGGCGGAGCCACAGGCCCAGCACAGGCCCAGCAGGAAACAGCCCAGCGGCCACAGGCGGGTCAACAGGCAGACGCCAGCGCCAAGCGCGAGCAGCACCAGCCACCCGACCGACGGCAACACCGGTAAAAAGCCCAGGCACAACAGCCCGAGCGCGAGCGCAAACATCCCTGTGCGCATGAGGTAGAGCTCCAGAAGCGAAATCACCTTCTGAGGCATAGCCCAATTGCCGGCAGCGCTTGCTCAACAATTGTCACAAACTCTAAACGAGGCTGAACGGGAATCAGGGCATACTGCCCGGATCAACGCTCCGGGAGCCTACATGCCGCGCCGACTGTTCAAACGCTACATGCCGGATCCGACCAGCATTCGCGAACACAAGTCCTTACGCTTTTTTGGCAAGCTGCTGCACGACCCGAACCTCTGGCACCTGAACCGGCACTCGGTGGCGCGGGCCATGGGGGTGGGCCTGTTCGCGGCACTTATTCCCATCCCCATGCAGATGCTGCTGGCAGCCGCGCTGGCGATTCCGGTACGTGGCAACCTGCCGATCGCTGTGAGCCTGGTCTGGCTGACCAACCCCCTGACCATGCCACCGGTGTTCTTCGTCACCTACATGACCGGCGCCTGGCTGATGCAGGTCCCGCCACGCACCCTGCCTGACGAGCTGACCTTCGCCTGGATCACCGACCAGCTGGCCACCTTGTGGCAGCCATTCCTGCTGGGTTCGGTGGTGTGCGGGGTGGTGCTCGGCATCGCCGCCTACTTCACCACCCTGCTGTACTGGCGCTGGTGGATTGGCCGGCAGTGGCGCCGGCGCAAGCTCAGGTGTTCAGGCACGCATGCCGCGGCCGCTGACCAGCAGGCGAACGCACAGCAGGTAGAGCAGTGCAGTGGCGACCAGCATGAAGCTAATCGCCGTGCCAATGCTGATGTCCGACACCCCTAGGATGCCGTAGCGGAACGAGTTGACCATGTGCAGCACCGGGTTGGCCAGCGACACGGTCTGCCAGAACGGCGGCAGCAGGTTGATCGAATAGAACACCCCGCCCAGGTAGGTCAGCGGCGTCAGCACGAAGGTGGGGATGATCGAGATATCGTCGAAGTTGCGCGCGAACACCGCGTTGACGAAGCCCAGCAAGGAGAAGATGGTAGCGGTCAGCAGCACCACGACCACGGTCACGCCCAGGTGGTGCACTTGCAGGTGGGTGAAGAACAGCGACAGGAAGGTCACGATCACCCCTACCGCCAGGCCCCGCAGCACACCGCCCAGCACGTAGCCGACAAGGATGGTGTGCGGTGATACCGGCGACACCATCAGTTCCTCGATCGAGCGCTGGAACTTGCTGCCGAAAAAACTCGACACCACGTTACCGTAGGAGTTGGTGATCACCGACATCATGATCAGCCCCGGCACGATGTACTCCATGTAGCTGAAGCCACCCATGTCGCCAATCTGCCGGCCGATCAGGTTACCGAAGATGACGAAGTACAGGACCATGGTGATCGCTGGCGGCAGCAAGGTCTGCGGCCAGATGCGCAGGAAGCGCCGCACTTCGCGGTAGACGATGGTATTCAGGGCGACCCAGTTGGTGCGCAGCTCCACACTCATACCGCCACCTTCGACAGGTTTTTTTCCACCAGGGACACGAACAGCTCCTCGAGTCGGTTGGTCTTGTTACGCAGGCTCTGGACCTCGATGTTCTGCAGCGCCAGCTGGCCGAACAAGGCGGTGATGCCGATGTCCTTGTCCACTTGCACTTCCAGGGTGTGCGGGGTCAGCAGGCGGCACGGGTAGCCCTGCAGCGCTGGCGCCGCAGCCAGGTCGTGCTTGAGATCGAGGACGAAGGTTTCGACATGCAGCTTGCCCAGCAACTGGCGCATGCTGGTGTTCTCGACGATGGTGCCATGGTCGATGATGCCGATGTTGCGACACAGCTGTTCAGCCTCTTCCAGGTAGTGGGTGGTGAGGATGATGGTGATGCCTTTCTGGTTCAGCTCGGTGAGGAAGCTCCACATTGAGCGGCGCAGTTCGATGTCCACGCCGGCGGTGGGCTCGTCGAGAATCAGCAGGCGCGGCTCGTGAATCAGCGCGCGGGCGATCATCAGCCGACGCTTCATGCCGCCGGACAGCGAACGCGACTGCACGTCGCGCTTGTCCCACAGGCCGAGCTGGGTCAGGTACTGTTCGGCGCGCTCCTTGGCCAGCTTGGGCGGGATGCCGTAGTAGCCGGCCTGGGTCACGACGATGTCGAAGGTCTTCTCGAACTGGTTGAAGTTGAACTCTTGCGGCACCACGCCCAGGCAGCGCTTGAGCGCAGCCGGTTCGCGATCGAGGTCGTGGCCGAACACGTTGACCGTACCACTGGTCTTGTTCACCAGGGTCGAAAGGATACCGATGGTAGTGGACTTGCCGGCGCCGTTGGGGCCGAGCAAGGCGAAGAAGTCGCCTTCGGCAACATCCAGGTCGATGCCCTTGAGGGCCTGGAAGCCGTTGCCGTAGGTCTTGGTCAGCTGTCGTATCGACAGGGCGGAACTCATAGCGGGTCACTTACCAGAAAAAAAGGTGCAGGACACGCCAGGCAAAGTCACTGGCGCAGTGAGTGCGGCCAATGGTGCTTGGCCCGGCCGCACAAGTACAGTCACATGTATTGATAATGACTATCGAAGCATGCGTGGTGTTCGATCAGGTCAGCGCTGTCATCACCGCCGCCTGGTAGGCCGGGCGTGCCTTGAGGCGCTCGTACCAGGCCTGCAGGTGATGCATGGCCGGGCGCTCGATGGGCATCTCGAACCAGGCATAGATGAAGCTGCCCAGCGGAATGTCGCCCATGCCGATGCGCTCGCCAGACAGGTACGGCTGCCTGGCCAGGGTTTCGTCGGCAATGGCCAGCAATGCGGCGCATTGCTTGTGCGCAGCGTTGATCGCCACCCAGTCACGCTGGTCTTCCGGGGTGCGCAGCAGGCCCCAGAACAACGGGCGGAACGGGCCGGCGAACGACGAGGTGGTCCAGTCCATCCACTTGTCCGCCAGGGCGCGCTGGCGTGGGTCCTGGAGATACCAGCCCTGCTCCGCACCGTACTCGGCGCACAGGTAGCGGACGATCGTATTGGATTCCCACAGGGTCAGGTCACCGTCTTCGAGCATTGGCACCAGGCCGTTGGGGTTGCGGGCCCGGTAATGCGGCTCATTGACCACGCCGAAAGCGCCACCGGCGTCGATGGATTCGAACGCCAGGCCCAGCTCGTGGGCAATCCACAGCGCCTTGCGCACATTGCTCGAATTCTTGCGGCCCCAGATCTTCAGCATGGCAACGTCCTTATGAAATGCGGAAGTGGCACAGTCTACTCCAGACTTCTGTCACCTGTACCGGCCCAATCGCCGGCACAGGACAAGGCGCACTGAAACTCCGGGTGCCCCACCCTTGTCACTGTTCTGACCCTGTCGTCCACAGCGTTGCGTCTAAGCTGACCGGGACGGCTCAAGCCCCTGGTTCCAAGGAGGACCGATTATGTTGCTGTTGTGGTTGGTGGTACTGGTGGTCGGCGCGGCATACCTTACGCACCGGCGCCTGGCGCCCTTGCAGATTCTTGGCATCATGGCCGCCTACGTGCTGCTGATGGGCATTTTCAGCAGTGCCCCCGGCTGGCTGCTGGCCCTGTTGTGGGTCGTGCTGGCGCTGAAAACTGCCCTGGTGGCGCTGCCGCAATGGCGCCGCAAGGTCCTCACCGGCCCGGTGTTCGACTGGTTCCAGCGCACCTTGCCGCCAATGTCGCAGACCGAGCGCGAAGCGATCGACGCCGGCACCGTGTGGTGGGACGGCGAGCTGTTCAGCGGCCGCCCCGACTGGCGCACCCTGCTTGCCTACCCGGCACCGCAGCTGAGCGAAGAAGAACAGGCCTTCATCGACGGCCCGACGGAACAACTGTGTGCCATGGTCAGCGACTGGCAGATTGGCCAGGACATGGACCTGCCGCCCGAAGCCTGGGCGCATATCAAGCAGCATGGGTTCTTCGCCCTGATCATCCCCAAGGAATATGGCGGCAAAGGTTTCTCGGCCTACGCCCACTCACAGGTGGCGATGAAACTGGCGACCCGCAGCGGCGACCTGGCGTCCACGGTGATGGTGCCCAATTCCCTCGGCCCGGCCGAACTGCTGCTGCACTACGGGACCGACGAGCAACGCAACCACTACCTGCCGCGCCTGGCCCGCGGCGAGGAAATTCCCTGCTTTGCCCTGACCGGCCCGCTGGCGGGCTCCGACGCCGGCGCCATGCCCGACAGCGGCGTGGTCTGCAAGGGCCAATGGCAAGGTGAGGAGGTACTCGGCCTGCGCCTGAACTGGGAGAAGCGCTACATCACCCTCGGCCCGGTCGCCACCCTGCTGGGCCTGGCCTTCAAGGCCTACGACCCGGACCATCTGCTGGGTGAACAGGAAGAACTGGGCATCAGCCTGGCGCTCATCCCGACCGACACCCCCGGCGTGGACATTGGCAAGCGCCACCTGCCACTGGGTGCCGCGTTCATGAACGGCCCCAACAGCGGCAAGGACGTGTTCGTGCCGCTGAGCTTCCTGATCGGTGGCCAGGCCATGCTCGGCAAGGGCTGGATGATGCTGATGAACTGCCTGTCGGTCGGCCGCTCCATCTCCCTGCCCGCGGTGGGCACCGGCGCGGCCAAGTACACCAGCCTGGTCACCGGCCAGTACGCCAACATCCGCGAGCAGTTCAATGTGCCGCTGGCGGCCTTCGAGGGCATTCAGGAATCGCTGGCGCGCATCGGTGGCAATGCCTGGCTGATGGACAGCGCGCGCCTGCTGACCGCCAAGGCGGTCGACCTGGGCGAGAAGCCCTCGGTGCTGTCGGCAATCCTCAAGTACCACCTGACCGAGCGCGGTCGCGAATGCATCCAGCACGCCATGGACGTGCACGGCGGCAAGGGCATCATCATGGGCCCCAACAACTACCTGGGTCGCAACTGGCAAGGTGCGCCGATCTTCATCACGGTAGAGGGTGCCAACATCCTTTCGCGCAACCTGATGATCTTTGGCCAGGGTGCTATCCGCTGCCACCCGTTCGTGCTCAGGGAAATGGCCCTGGCCGGGCGTGAGGACCGCGATCAGGCATTGCAGGAATTCGACGACCTGCTGATGCAACACATCATGTTCGCTGCCGGCAATGCGGCCAGCACGCTGGTGCTCAACCTGGGGCTGGGCCGCCTGGAAAGCCTGCCGGGGGACGCCCTGAGCCAAGGCTACTTCCGCGCCTTGAACCGACAGGCCGCAGCGTTTGCGCTGCTGGCAGACTTGTCGATGATGCTGCTGGGTGGCGCACTCAAGCGCCGCGAGCGCCTGAGCGCACGGCTGGGGGATGTGCTGAGCTACCTGTACCTGTCCAGCGCCGCACTCAAGCGTTACCACGACCTGGGCTCGCCGGAGCACATGCAGCCGCTGCTGCGCTGGGCCATGGAAGAAAGCCTGGGCCAGGCGGAAAAGGCCCTGGATCGCCTGCTCGACAACTTCCCCAACCGCTTTGTCGGCTGTGCGCTGCGGGTACTGGTATTCCCCTTCGGCCGTCGCCACACCGGGCCAAGTGACGAGCTGGATGCCGAGGTTGCAGCGCTGATCGGCCGCAACAAAGGCGATCCTGCGCTGGAGGAGTTGCTTGCCGGCTGCTTCAGGCCACAGGCGGAGGGCGACCCGGTGGCAGCCCTGCAACGCGCCAGCGACTTGCTGGACGAGGCCGCCCCGCTGTACAAGGCGTTGCATCAGGCGATCAAGGACGGCAAGGTGCAACCTGTACCCGGCCAGTCGGCCATCGATGCCGCCGTCGACAGCGGCATGCTGCAGCCCGGCGAAGGGCAACGCCTGCATGCAGCGGAACAGGCGCGCCGCGCAGTGATCGATGTCGATGCCTTCGACAAGGCACAGTTGCTGGCGGAACCGGGCAAGGTCCGCTGATCTGCACTGCCGGGGAAGGGCTGCTTTGCGGCCCCTTCCCCAACCCGCGTATACTCCGCGCCCGTTTCGACCACACCGAGGACCGCCACCATGGCCAACCCCCATCTGGAATACCACCTGCAACTGCTGAACCACCTGCGCACCATCCTGGTTGCCCTGGGTGAAGCGGATCAGGTACCGGAGGAAAGCCACGCCCTGTTCCTCGAACGCTTCGACGAACTGCTGGCCCTGCTGCCGCAAGATCCGCTGGAAAGCCAGTACCTGGGCCAGGACCTGATCTGCCAGGTGATCCAGCGCTACCCGCAGATCGCCCATCTGGTGCCCCGCGACCTGCTGTGGTTCTTTGCCGGTGACTGCCTGCACTTCATGCCTGACGAAGAACTGGAGCTGTACCAACAGCTGGAAGAACGCCGCTACGAAGCCGAGCAGGCCGGCGAGCCGTTCGACTGGAACCTGGAAAAGCAGCTGCTGGGCGCCCAGCAAGGCCCCGCCAGCACACACTGACCGCAACGCCAGGCTGCGATGAAACATGCGCGGCCTGTTTACCCGCAGCATTTTCCAGAGACGAAAAAAAACGCCACCTCACAAGAGATGGCGTTTTCTGAATTGGAGCGGGAAACGAGACTCGAACTCGCGACCCCGACCTTGGCAAGGTCGTGCTCTACCAACTGAGCTATTCCCGCAATTTGAAACCTTACCGCTAATCGGCGTGAAGCGCCTTTACGACCTTCACCACCACTGCACCGTGCGAACGCCACAGTATTCAAACTGGAGCGGGAAACGAGACTCGAACTCGCGACCCCGACCTTGGCAAGGTCGTGCTCTACCAACTGAGCTATTCCCGCATTTGGCGTCCCCTAGGGGACTCGAACCCCTGTTACCGCCGTGAAAGGGCGGTGTCCTAGGCCACTAGACGAAGGGGACACACAACACTTTTCAGTGCACCAGAACATGAACCTCACGATTCAGCCTGGATTTTCTTTTCCTGCCTCGCCGCTAGGCGCTGCCGGATAAACTGGAGCGGGAAACGAGACTCGAACTCGCGACCCCGACCTTGGCAAGGTCGTGCTCTACCAACTGAGCTATTCCCGCAATTTGGCGTCCCCTAGGGGACTCGAACCCCTGTTACCGCCGTGAAAGGGCGGTGTCCTAGGCCACTAGACGAAGGGGACACGCTGCTGGCATTGCTGCCTGCTTTCACTGCCTGCCGCGTTTCGCTGTGTGCTTTACGCTGCAAGTGGCGCGCATTCTATGGAGGCTTCGTAGAGGCGTCAACCCCTTTGTAGAAATTTATTTAAATCAACGACTTCCGGGTGCGGGGTGCAGATCCGCAGGCGGCGGCCGATATAAAGAAGGCCTGCCCGCCAAGTGCGTCGGCAGAGGACAAGGCGGCTGTTCGTCCCCAGGCGAACTCACTACACTCAAGGGTGTGATTCTTCTTCAACGAGGCAATAACGGTGACACCACTTTTGATCACCCTGCTCATCGTGGCGGGTATCGCGTTGCTGATCGTGATCGGCTACCTCAACAATGTCGTCGAGAACAACAAGCTCGAACGCGCCCGGCTGAAGATCGAGCTGGCCGACCGTCTGCGCCGTTGTGGCGAAATCACCGAAACCTTCCCCGGCCAGTTCATGACCCCGGCGCTGAAGCTGCTGCTGACCCGCCTGGAACTCAACCTCAACCAGCGCCAGCTGGCGCTGGACAAGCACAGCGCCGAAATCAAGGCACGCATTGCCGAACTGGAGGGGCTGATTGCCTTGGGCGGGAAGATTCCGGTCAACAACCCACCTAGCCCGATCCAGACCGAGGTCAAGGCCAAGGACGTGCGCTTTCTGCTGGAGGCGCTGCACAGCCAGGTGACCCGCGCCGCCCAGGAGGGCTTCCTGCCCACAATCGAGGCCAAGCACTGGGTCAGGGAGATCCGGCATGTCCTGGTGCTGCTGCATATCGAGTTCTTCAACAACCTGGGCCAGCAGGCCCTGCAGAATGGCCAGCCGGGCCAGGCGCGCCTGGCCTTCGAGCGCGGCGTGCAGTACCTGCGCAAGCAGCCGGAGCCGAAGGCCTATGAAGAGCAGTTGACCTACCTGGAGAAACTGCTGGCCCGGGCCAATGCCCAGGTGCTGGAAAAGATGGAGCCGGCGGAGAACGAGCAGAACGAACTGACCCAGGGGCTAAAGACCGATGACGAAGAGACCTGGAAGAAGCGGGTGATCTACGACTGATCGGAAAACTGTTGCGGGTTTGACGGCCCTGCCGCCGGCAAACCCACACAGCTACTGCACAAGTCTGCAAACCGGTGTTGCACTTGTGGATGCGGGCTTACCGCCGACAGGGCCCGTGCAGACAACCACAATCAGCAGTCAGTCAACTCGAGAAAGAGCGCCGCCAAGCGCTCCAGCCCCAGCTGGTCCGCCTCGCTGAAACGGCCGATCTTCGGGCTATCCAGGTCCAGCACACCAATCAACCTGCCCTCCTTCATCAGCGGGATCACCAGTTCGCTGTTCGACGCGCTGTCACAGGCAATATGTCCTGGGAAGGCGTGCACGTCTTCTACCCGCTGGGTCTGCCGCGTCGCTGCCGCCGCACCGCACACGCCCTTGCTGAACGGAATGCGCACGCAGGCGACCTGACCCTGGAACGGGCCGAGCACCAGTTCTTCGTTGCGGTTGAGGTAGAACCCCGCCCAGTTCAGGTCGTCCACCTGGTGATACAGAAACGCCGAGAACTGCGCGGCATTGGCGATGAAGTCGCGCTCGTCGGCAAACAGCGCCTGCACTTGCGCCGCCAGCAGGTCGTAGCCGTCGAGTCCGGCGCCACTGGCATTGAGGTCTATCATTTACGTTGCTCCAGCAATTGCAGCCCGACCCAGTAGCGGGCGAACTGGTAGGCACAGCGGCCATTACGATTACCGCGGCCGGTGGCCCAGCGCACGGCGAGGATGTCCAGGGCTTCGTCACGCTGCCAGCGCAGGCCGGCCGGGCGCGCCAGCTGGCCGATCCAGTGCTCGACCACGTTGAGGAAATGTTCCTGGCTGAAGGGGTAGAACGACAGCCACAGGCCAAAGCGATCGGACAGGGCAATCTTGTCCTCCACCGCTTCGTTGGGGTGCAGCTCGCCGTCGACCATTTTCCAGTTTTCGTTGTCGCTCTGTTTTTCCGGCACCAGGTGCCGACGGTTGGAGGTGGCGTACAGCAGCACGTTGTCCGGGGCCTGTTCCAGCGAGCCGTCGAGCACGCTCTTGAGCACCCGGTAGTCGCCCTCCCCGGCTTCGAACGACAGGTCGTCGCAGAACAGGATGAAGCGCTGCGGCAGCTTCTGCAGTTGCTCGACCACCCGTGGCAGGTCGGCCAGGTGGTCGCGCTCGATTTCGATCAGGCGCAGGCCGGCACTGGCGTGTTCGGCCAGCAGGGCGCGTACCAGCGACGACTTGCCGGTGCCACGCGAGCCCCACAGCAGCGCATGGTTGGCGGGCAGCCCGTTGATGAACTGGTGGGTGTTGCGGCCCAGCTGGTCACGCTGCTGGTCGACACCGATCAGGTCGCTCAGGCGGATGTCCAGGCTGACTTGCAGCGGCAGCAGGTAGCCGCTGCGGCCATCACGCTGCCAGCGCGCGGCCAGGGTGGTGCCCCAGTCAATGTCCGGGCGTTGTGCCGGCAACAGGGGCTCGAGGCGCGCCAGTACCGATTCGGCGCGGTCCAGGAAAGCTATCAAGCGGGCGTCCATGAAGACTCCTACGGATTTCAGTGATTAGGGGCGCAAAGCGGCCCCCGCTGGGTGACCAACTGAAATGAACAGACAGACCCACCAGAAGCCGGGTGTGATCGGCTATGCTTGCGCTGCGCAAGGAACGTGGAACCGGCTCGGGACTCATGGATATCAAGTTCACCAATCGTCTGTCATACAAGCAAGCCCGGTTGACAGTCCTGGTCGGCTTCATCCTGGGAACATTGCTAAGTCTCATCCAGATCGGCATCGATTATGCCAGCGAAGACGCATCCATCAACCGCGAAGTGCGCGCCTTGCTGCAAATCAGCCACAACCCGGCCTCACGCATCGCCTACAACATCGATTCGGAACTGGCCCTGGAGCTGACCAGCGGCCTGTTGCAATCGCCGGCGGTGACCCGCGCGCGGCTGAGCGACAACAACGCCATGGTGCTGGCCGATGTCAGCCGCCCGCGCATGCAGGACCACTACCGGCCGCTGAGCGACTTCCTGTTCGGCGAGCAGCGCCAGTTCGAGGACCGCCTGTACCTGACCCACATGCCCGCTGACGACCTCGGTACCCTGTATCTGGAAGTGGACACCTACGCCTTCGGCAGCCGCTTCCTCGACCGCGCCGGCATCACCCTGGTCAATGGCTTCGCCCGCAGCCTGGTGCTGACCGGCATCCTGCTGGCACTGTTCTACATGATGCTGACCAAACCCCTGGTGACGGTGATCGGTGCGCTCAGTGGCCGCGACCCGCGCAAGCCTCGGCAAACCCGCCTGGACTGCCCGCATGGGCATGAGAACGATGAAATCGGTGTACTGGTGAAGGTCGCCAACCAGCAGTTCGTCAGCATGGCCACCGAGATCGACCAGCGCCGCAACGCGGAAAACCGCCTGACCCAATACCTCAACGAGCTGGAAGACATCGTCTCGGCGCGCACCAACGAGCTGAAAGCCAGCAACAACAGCCTGAGCCGCTCCAACCAGGAACTGGAAGAAGCCCGCCGCCGGGCATTGGACATGGCCCAGGCGCGGGCCGCCTTCCTCGCCAACATGAGCCATGAGATCCGCACCCCGCTCAACGGCATGCTCGGCATGATCGCGCTGGCCCTGGACAGCCCGTTGCCCAGCGAGCAGCGCCAGCAGCTGGCGATTGCCCATGACTCGGGCAAGGTCCTGGTGGAGCTGCTCAACGATATCCTTGACCTGTCCAAGTTTGACGCCGGCCAGCTGGAGCTGGAGCGCATCCCGTTCGACATGGGTTCGATGGTCGAAGACACCGCCAACCTGCTGTCGCAGAATACCGCGCAAAGTGTCGAGCTGACCTGCCTGATCGCCCGCGATTTCCCCAGCAGCGTGCTCGGCGACCCCACGCGGGTGCGCCAGGTGGTCAGCAACCTGCTGTCCAACGCCCTGAAGTTCACCCGTTTCGGCCGCGTCGATGTACGCCTGAGCACCATCGTCGGCGGCGTGCGTCTGGAAGTGCGCGATACCGGCATTGGCATCCCCGAGGAAGCCCAGGCACGGATCTTCCAGCCATTCACCCAGGCCGGCGCCGGCATCACCCGCCAGTTTGGCGGCACCGGCCTGGGCCTGACCCTGACCTACAACCTGTGCAAGGCGATGCAGGGCCACCTGCACATCGATTCCAGGCCGGGCTTTGGCAGCCGTTTCAGTGCCGACCTGCCATTGGCCGTGCACACCGAGGCGATTGCACCGGCCCCGCTGCAAGGGCGGGTGGCGGCGCTGAGCATGGCCGGCAGTGGGCTCGATGAACTGCTGCAGGACCTGCTGCCCGCCTGGGGCCTGACCTATCAGCGCCATGACAGCAGCAGCACGCTGGATGCCGCCAGCATCGACCTGGTGATCACCGACGACCTCGACCGCCTGTTCGAACTGCGTCCAGCGTTGAAAACCCCGATCCTGCTGGTGACCGCCTACGGCAATTTCCTGCCCAGCGAACAATCGGTCGCCCTCGCCCCATTGCATCAGCTGGCCCGGCCGTTGGCGCGCAACGCCCTGTACCAGACCCTGCGCCGCACCTTGCAAGGCTTCGAGCCCGAGCACCCTTTAGCCAGCCCGGCCATCACCCTCGAACAAGGCCGCGCGCGGATTCTGCTGGTCGAGGACAACCCGGTGAACCAGCTGGTGGCCAAGGGCATGCTGGCCAAGCTCGGTTGCCAGGTGCACCTGGCGACCCAGGGCGCCGAGGCCCTGGAAATGCTGGAGCAGGAACCATTCGACCTGGTGCTTATGGACTGCAACATGCCGGTGATGGACGGTTACGAGGCCAGCCGACGCATTCGCCAGAGCGGCCGCTGGCCCGACCTGCCGATTGTCGCCCTTACCGCCAATGCCATGCCCGAAGAGCGTGAGCGCTGCCGGGCGGCCGGCATGAACGACTACCTGGCCAAGCCGTTTCGCCGCGAAGAGCTGCTGGCGCTGATCGAGCACTGGGTACCCGTCAGCGGCTGAGCAGGCGCTCGATGTCCGCTTCCAGGGCCTGCGGCTTGGTGGTGGGGGCGTAACGCCTGACCTGGCCGCTGGCCGGGTCGACGAGGAACTTGGTGAAGTTCCACTTGATCT
This sequence comes from Pseudomonas sp. Marseille-Q3773, assembly GCF_916618955.1. Taxonomy (NCBI): domain Bacteria; kingdom Pseudomonadati; phylum Pseudomonadota; class Gammaproteobacteria; order Pseudomonadales; family Pseudomonadaceae; genus Pseudomonas; species Pseudomonas sp. Marseille-Q3773. The sequence continues at coordinate 406,286 of NZ_OU745390.1, read as the reverse complement.
TCTGCGAACCGAGCAGGCCCGGCGCACGCTGCTTGAGTTCGACGAACAAGGGGTGGGCGCCCGGGCCATTCACCTCGACCTTGCGAAACAGCGGGAAGCTCACGCCGAAGTTGCGCTCGCAGAACTGTGCAATCTCCCGCGCATCGCCCGGTTCCTGCTTGCCGAACTGGTTGCAGGGAAAGCCCAGCACCACCAGGCCACGCGCCCGGTAGGCCTGCCACAGTTGCTCCAGGCCCTTGTACTGCGGGGTAAAACCGCACTGGCTGGCGGTGTTGACCACCAACAGCGCCTTGCCGGGGAAGTCAGCGAGCGTCTTGTGCTCGCCGCCCAGAGTCACGCATTTGATATCCAGCATCGATTCAGCCATGTGGCGGGCTCCGGTCAGTCGCGCGGGCGTGGGCGCAGGTCGATGCACACCGAGTTGATGCAGTAGCGCAGGCCGGTCGGTGGCGGGCCGTCCGGGAACACGTGGCCCAGGTGTGCATCGCAGCGGGCGCAGGTGACCTCGGTGCGGATCATGCCGTGGGAGGTGTCACGGATCTCGATCATCGCGCTGTCTTCGATGGGGGCATAGAAGCTCGGCCAGCCGCAGCCGGAATCGAACTTGGTCTGTGCATCGAACAGGGGCAGGCCGCAGCAGATGCAGTGGTAGATGCCGTCACGACGCTCACTGTTGTACTTGCCGCTGAATGGCCGCTCGGTGCCTTTGAGGCGGCATACCTGGTACTGCTCGGGGTCGAGCATCGAGCGCCATTCTTCCAGGGTTTTCTCGATCTTTTGCATGTAGGGACCTCGGCAGGCTGAATTTCACCGCGCACCGTCTTTTCCGGGGCGCGGGTGGCACGTATATTAGTTGGCTTCGTGTGCCAGGCGTTCAGTCTGGCACCCGCTTCCTGCCCTTTCAAACCTTTCGGCGGGGCGTTGCGCGTTTTCTCAATCGGGATCCCATCATGCAGTTCAGCAAATCGAACAAGCTCGCCAATGTCTGCTATGACATTCGCGGCCCAGTGCTCAAGCACGCCAAGCGCCTGGAAGAGGAAGGCCATCGCATCCTCAAGCTGAACATCGGCAACCCGGCGCCGTTTGGCTTCGAGGCGCCTGACGAAATTCTCCAGGATGTGATCCGCAACCTGCCCACCGCGCAGGGCTACAGCGACTCCAAGGGCCTGTTCAGTGCACGCAAGGCGGTGATGCAGTACTGCCAGCAAAAGGGTATCGAAGGCGTCACCATCGAAGACATCTACCTCGGCAACGGGGTATCCGAGCTGATCGTCATGTCGATGCAGGCGCTGCTGAACAACGGCGACGAAGTGCTGATCCCGGCTCCCGACTACCCGCTGTGGACCGCTGCCGTGAGCCTGGCCGGCGGCAAGCCGGTGCACTACCTGTGCGATGAACAGGCCGACTGGTTCCCCGACCTCGACGACATCAAGGCCAAGATCACCCCGAACACCAAGGCGCTGGTGATCATCAACCCGAACAACCCGACCGGCGCGGTGTACTCCCGCGAGCTGCTGCTGGGCATGCTCGAGCTGGCCCGCCAGCACAACCTGGTGGTGTTCTCGGACGAGATCTACGACAAGATCCTGTACGACGAAGCCGTGCACATCAGCACCGCCTCGCTGGCTCCCGACCTGCTGTGCCTGACCTTCAACGGCCTGTCCAAGTCGTACCGGGTGGCGGGTTTCCGTTCCGGTTGGCTGATCATCTCGGGGCCCAAGCACCATGCCCAGAGCTATATCGAAGGCATCGACATGCTGGCCAACATGCGCCTGTGCGCCAACGTGCCGGCGCAGCATGCCATCCAGACCGCGCTGGGCGGCTACCAGAGCATCAACGACCTGGTGCTGCCACCGGGCCGCCTGCTGGAACAGCGCAACCGCACCTACGAACTGCTCAACGATATCCCGGGGGTGAGCTGCGTGAAGCCGATGGGCGCGCTGTATGCGTTCCCGAAGATCGACCCGAAGGTGTGCCCGATCCACAACGACGAGAAATTCGTCCTCGACCTGCTGCTGTCGGAAAAGCTGCTGATCGTGCAGGGGACGGCGTTCAACTGGCCGTGGCCGGACCACTTCCGCGTGGTGACCTTGCCGCGTGTGGATGACCTGGAAGCCGCGATCGGGCGGATTGGCAGTTTCCTGAAGGGGTATTCGCAGTAAGGTTTTACCGGGTGATAGGGGGCGGCGGGATCGCGTGTTGCCTGCGTGCCTAGCCCGTTACGCCATGGTTGGCAGCCTGGGGGCATGGCTTGGGCCTTGCGCTGCCTGGGGGACCGAGCGCCGCCCGCGCGGCGCTCGATCTCAGCACCGCCGGAGATTTCAAGGCATGCGCCGCTTCTTACATCCTGCAACGCTCTATCCCACAGCTCCCCTGCCATCCTCTGCCATACTCCGCCGTACACAGTTTGAAATAGTCACCCGATTGAATCAGCACGGCCGGCACCTTATATACCCCGCAGTAAGCGACAATTCATCCGTCAGGAGAACGTAACAACCATGATGCGCATTCTGTTGTTTGTAGCCACCAACCTCGCGGTGGTGCTGGTTGCAAGCATTACCCTGAGCCTGTTTGGTTTCAACGGGTTCATGGCCGCCAACGGGGTCGACCTGAACCTCAGCAGCCTGCTGGTGTTCTGCGCCGTGTTCGGCTTCGCCGGCTCCCTCGTCTCGCTGTTCATCTCCAAGTGGATGGCGAAGATGACCACCGGCACCCAGATCATCAGCCAGCCGCGCACCCGCCACGAGCAGTGGTTGCTGCAAACGGTCGAGGAGCTGTCCCGCGAGGCCGGTATCAAGATGCCCGAGGTGGGTATCTTCCCGGCGTACGAGGCCAACGCCTTCGCCACCGGCTGGAACCGCAACGACGCGCTGGTGGCGGTGTCGCAGGGTTTGCTGGAGCGCTTCTCGCCCGATGAGGTGCGCGCGGTACTGGCCCACGAGATCGGCCACGTGGCAAACGGCGACATGGTCACCCTGGCGTTGGTGCAAGGTGTGGTCAACACCTTCGTGATGTTCTTCGCCCGCATCATCGGCAACTTCGTCGACAAGGTCATCTTCAAGAACGAAGAAGGCCAGGGTATTGCCTATTACGTCGCGACCATCGTTGCCGAACTGATCCTTGGCATCCTCGCCAGCATGATCGTCATGTGGTTCTCGCGCCGTCGCGAGTACCGCGCCGACGAGGCCGGTGCGCAGCTGGCCGGTACTGCAGCGATGATTGGTGCCTTGCAACGCCTGCGTGTGGAGCAAGGCCTGCCCGTGCACATGCCCGACACCTTGAAGGCGTTCGGTATCAATGGCGGCCTCAAGCACGGCCTGGCCGGCCTGCTGATGAGCCACCCGCCGCTGGAAGACCGCATCGAGGCCCTGCGCCGTCGCGGCTGATCCATCCGGTGACAGGAAAGGGCGACTTCGGTCGCCCTTTTTTGTGCACGCCGACACCGGCAACACGGCAATCAGCGGCTTACCTGGTACACCCTCTCCAGCAGGCTGCTGATTCCCGCCTGCACAAACTTCGGGCTCTGCTCGATGACCTCTGCAACCTCCAGCTCGTCCACCTGCCACCCGGCCAAGCCTTGACGCAGCTCTCCGTCCCCGACCGAGAACGGCGGCCCGTCCAGCAGCGCCTGGTCATAATCCAGGGTTACCACCAGCCCGCGACACCCCGCCGGCAGCAATGCCGACAAGCGTTGCAGATAACGCGCACGCATCTGCGGCGGCAGCGCAATTACCGCCGCCCGGTCATACAGCCCTGAACAGTCGCCGACATCCTCCGGCTGCAGCGCAAAGAAATCACCGCACCACAGCTCCAGATCGCCACTGCGCCAGACCTCGAACGCCCCGCGCTGCTGCACCTCGGCATCAAGCCCATGTTCGCGGAAGAAGTCCTCCACCGCCCGCCGCGACAGTTCGATGCCCACCACGCGATGCCCCTGCCCGACCAGCCAGGCCAGGTCCAGGCTCTTGCCGCACAGCGGCACCAGCACGCGGCTACCCGGCAGCCGCTGCAGCTGCGCCCAGTACTTTTGCAGGTAGGGGTTCACCTGCGCCTGATGAAAACCGATCTGGTTGTCGGCCCACCGCTGCTGCCAGAACGCTGGCTCCATGATCACTCCAGTTTTTTCGATGATTGGTCGGTAAAACTTGGTTTGGATTTCGATCTGTAGTTGACCGAAGATGATTGCATCTTAACCTCCAGGACCTCGCCATGCTGCCCAGCCTGTTCATTTCCCACGGCTCCCCCATGCTTGCCCTGCAGCCTGGTGCCAGCGGGCCAGCGCTGGCCGGCCTGGCCACCAGCCTGGCGCGGCCAACAGCGATCGTGGTGGTGTCGGCGCACTGGGAAAGCCGCGAATTGCTGGTGACCGGCAGTGAGCGGCCCGAGACCTGGCATGACTTCTACGGTTTCCCGCAGGCCCTGTATGCCGTGCAGTACCCGGCGCCAGGCAAGCCCGCCCTTGCCGAGCAGGTCAGCACCTTGCTGACGGCTGCCGGGCTGTCGACCCGGCTGGACCCGCAACGCCCGTTCGACCACGGCGCCTGGGTACCGTTGTCGCTGATGTACCCGGATGCGAGCATTCCTGTGGTGCAGGTTTCACTGCCCAGTGCTTTGGGGCCGGCATTGCAACTCCGGGTGGGCGAGGCGCTGGCGGGGCTGCGCGACGAGGGCGTGCTGCTGATCGGTTCGGGCAGCATTACTCATAACCTGGGGGAACTGGACTGGCATGCCGGGCCGGAGGTGATCGAGCCTTGGGCGCTGGCGTTCAGGGATTGGGTGGTGGAGAAGCTGCAAGCCGATGACCGGGCGGCTTTGCTGGACTACCGACGGCAGGCGCCGTTTGCGCTGCGTAATCACCCCAGTGATGAGCATTTCCTGCCGCTGTTCTTTGCCCTTGGGGCGGGGGGCAGATTTGGCGTGGTGCACCAAGGGTTTACCCTGGGGGCATTGGGGATGGACATTTATCGGTTCGACTGAAGATAGCCGGGGGCGCTTTGCGCCCCTTTCGCGACACAAGGCCGCTCCCACCAGGGACCGCGTAAGGCCTTGTGTCACGATGGGCTGCAAAGCAGCCCCAAGATGGCACAGGCAAAAAAATCCCCGACCTGGGCCGGGGATTTTTTCATTGCGCCAGGATCAATCCTCGCGGTAGCGGCGCAGCTTCAGCTGCTTGCCTGCCACACGGGTGTCCTTGAGCTTGGACAGCAGCTTCTCCAGGCCGTCTTCCGGCAGCTCGACCAGGCTGAAGCTGTCGCGCACCTGAATGCGGCCGATGGCGTCACGCGCCAGACCACCCTCGTTGAGGATCGCACCCAGCAGGTTCTTGGCTGCTATGCCGTCACGGGCACCCAGGGCGGTACGGCAACGCACGCGGCCTTCGGCCAGCGGCATCGGCGCACGGCGCTCGCGGTCACCGCGTTCCGGGCGCTCGCCACGCTCACCACGCTCGGTGCGCTCGCCACGCGGGGCAAAGCTCGGCACCAGCGGCTGCTCACGCTCGACTGCAGCCAGGTCCAGCGCCTGGCCATTGGTGGCCTTGCGCAGCAGAGCCGCAGCCAGGGCACGCGCACTGCAACCCAGGTCGTTGGTCAGGCGGTCGAACAGGTCACCGTGGGTGGCTTCGGCTTCGGCTACCAGCGGCGCCAGGCTCGAAGTCAGCTTCTTGATGCGGGCATCCAGCACGGCCTGGGCATTCGGCAGGCGCGCTTCGGCCACCTTCTGCCCGGTAACACGCTCGATGACCTGCAGCATGCGGCGCTCACGCGGGGTGACCAGCAGCAGTGCGCGGCCATCGCGACCAGCGCGGCCGGTACGGCCGATACGGTGCACGTAGGATTCCGGGTCGTACGGCATGTCCACGTTGAACACGTGGGTGATGCGCGGTACGTCCAGGCCACGGGCGGCGACATCGGTGGCGACGACGATGTCCAGGCGGCCATCCTTGAGCGAGTCGATGACGCGTTCACGCTGGTTCTGGGCGATGTCGCCGTTCAGCGCGGCAGCCTTGTAGCCCTTGGCCTCCAGCGCGGCGGCCAGGTCCAGGGTGGCTTGCTTGGTGCGCACGAAGGCGATCAGCGCGTCGAACTCTTCCACTTCCAGCAGACGCAGCACAGCCGGGATCTTCTGGTCGGCGTGGACCATCAGGTGGGCCTGCTCGATCGCGGTGACGGTCTGGGTCTTGCTCTGGATCTTGACGTGCTTGGGCTCACGCAGGTGACGCTCGGCGATCGAGCGGATCGACGACGGCAGGGTAGCGGAGAACAGCACGGTCTGACGGCTGGCCGGGATGGCATCGAAGATCACTTCGAGGTCGTCCATGAAGCCCAGCTTGAGCATTTCGTCGGCTTCGTCCAGGACCAGGTACTGCACGGTGGACAGCACCTTCTCGTCACGGCGCAGGTGGTCGCACAGGCGACCCGGGGTGGCGACGACGATTTGCGCGCCATTGCGGATCGCTCGCAGCTGTGGGCCCATCGGGGCGCCACCGTAGACGGCGACCACGTTCACGCCCGGCATCTGCTTGGCGTAGGTTTCGAAAGCGGTAGCAACTTGCAGCGCCAACTCACGGGTCGGCGCCAGGATCAGGGCTTGCGGTTCGCGCTTGCTCACATCGATCTTGTTGAGGATCGGCAGGGCGAAGGCAGCGGTCTTGCCGGTGCCCGTCTGCGCCTGGCCGATCATGTCGTGACCGGCGAGGATGATCGGGATCGATTGTTGCTGAATGGCGGACGGCTCTTCATAGCCGGTCGCCAGAACGGCAGCAACAATGTTCGGATTGAGATCGAGAGCGGCGAAGCCGCCGGTTTCCTGGGTCATGGGTCTGCCTCTAGGTGCATCCGCAAAGACCCATGCTCCAAAGCTGCACAAGCCATGAAAGACCGACAGGTCACCCAGGCAGCTTTGGCGGCGGGGATTTGCGAAAACGATTGAAAAAGAAAACGTGGGAAAGTCCGCCTAGCGGACGCGCAGCCGAAGCTGGACTCGGAGGGTTTGCACCACCTGATTTTGCGGCCCGCTAAAAGACCGGCGCGTACTATACCCGAAATGGTGCAAAGACGTGAGGAAAATTTTCGCGAGGTGCGGCCAGTATCGGGCCATCAATTACCGCGAGCTGAATCGATAATCCTCTGGACCCTGACAGGTCGGCGCAAAAGCGACCGCGACAGCCATCAGGTAGCCGGGCGAATCTCGCCGATCAACCCTTCCAGGCTGTAGCCCAACCGCGGCGCCAGTGCCTCGGCCCGTGCCCGCAGTCCGCCGAGGTCCAGCGTCTGTTCCAGGTCCGCCGGCACCAGCAGGATCACATTGCCCTCCTTCACCGGCAGTTCCCAGTAATGCCGGTGATACAAGCCGCGCAGCAAGGCCGCACCCAGCGGCTTGCCGTCATCGGTAGCCCACTGGTTGATCACCAGCCAGCCGCCCGGGTTGAGCTGCCGCTGGCAGTTCTCGAGGAAATTCCATGCCAGGTGCCCTACCCCAGGCCCATGGTCGGTGTACAGGTCGACGAACAACAGGTCGGCCTTTTCCGCCGTGGGCAGCAGCTCCAGGGCATCGCCGATGCGCACATACAGCCGCGGGTCGTCGTCCAGGCCCAGGTATTCCATGGCCAGGCGCGGCACGTCCGGGCGCAGCTCGATGGCCTCGATGTCGTCCAGCGGCAGGAACTTCATGCACGCCTGGGTCAGCGTGCCGGCACCCAGGCCGAGAAACAGCGCGCTTTCCGGTTGCTCATGGCACAACGCCCCGACCAGCATGGCGCGGGTATAGTCGTACTCCAGCCAGCTCGGGTCGGCAGTGAACACGCAGCTCTGCTCAATCGCATCACCGAACTCCAGAAAGCGGTAGTCGTCCACTTCGTACACGCTGATGATGCCAAAGGCATCTTCCACCCGTGCCAGTAGCCGCTCTTCCCGTTGCGCCATGTTCACCATCCAACCCGCAAAACGCGCATTGTCCGCCAACGCCCCCGATGCAACAAGCACAGCGCCAACTGTTAACATGGCCCATAGCCTACAACTGACAAGACCGAGCCCGAGATGAACCAACCGTGGAGCCCTGACAGCTGGCGCGCCCTGCCGATCCAGCAGCAACCGACCTACCCCGATGCGGCGCACCTGCTGAAAGTCGAACAGACCCTGGCCAGCTACCCGCCGCTGGTGTTCGCGGGCGAGGCGCGCGAGCTGCGCCGGCAGTTTGCCGAAGTCACCGAAGGCCGCGCATTCCTGTTGCAGGGCGGCGATTGCGCCGAAAGCTTCGCCGAGTTTTCGGCTGCGAAAATCCGCGACACCTTCAAGGTACTGTTGCAGATGGCCATCGTCATGACCTTTGCCGCCGGCTGTCCGGTAGTAAAAGTCGGGCGCATGGCCGGGCAATTCGCCAAACCGCGTTCTTCGGGCGATGAAACCATCGGCGACGTCACCCTGCCCGCCTACCGGGGCGATATCGTCAACGGCATCGGTTTCGACGCCAAGAGCCGTATCCCTGACCCGGAGCGCCTGCTGCAGGCCTATCATCAAGCCACCGCCAGCCTCAACCTGCTGCGCGCCTTCGCCCAGGGCGGGTTTGCCGACCTGCACCAAGTACACAAGTGGAACCTGGACTTCATCGCCAACTCGGCGCTGGCGGACAAGTACCACCAGCTGGCCAACCGCATCGACGAAACCCTGGCATTCATGCGCGCCTGTGGCCTGGACAGCGCACCGCAACTGCGCGAAACCAGCTTCTTCACCGCCCACGAAGCGTTGCTGCTGAACTACGAAGAAGCGTTCGTGCGCCAGGACAGCCTGACCGGTGACTACTACGACTGCTCGGCGCACATGCTGTGGATTGGCGACCGCACCCGTCAACTGGACGGTGCCCATGTGGAGTTCCTGCGCGGCGTGCACAACCCGATCGGGGTCAAGGTTGGCCCGAGCATGAACCCCGAAGAGCTGATTCGCCTGATCGACACGCTGAACCCGGCCAACGACCCCGGGCGCCTGAACCTGATCGTGCGCATGGGCGCCGGCAAGGTCGGCGACCACCTGCCGGGGCTGATCCGCACGGTCGAGCGCGAGGGGCGCAAGGTGCTGTGGAGTTCCGACCCGATGCATGGCAATACCATCAAGGCCAGCAGTGGCTACAAGACTCGTGATTTCGCGCAGATCCTCGACGAGGTCAAGCAGTTCTTCCAGGTGCACCAGGCCGAGGGCAGCCATGCCGGCGGCATCCACATCGAGATGACCGGGCAGAACGTGACTGAATGCATCGGCGGTGCCCGACCGATTACCGAAGATGCCTTGTCGGACCGCTACCACACCCACTGCGACCCGCGCATGAACGCAGACCAGTCGCTGGAGCTGGCGTTCCTGATCGCCGAAACCCTGAAGCAGGTGCGGCGCTAGAAGCGCTCGCGGGCTCGCCCGCTCCCACCGGTGCGGCACACGCTTCGAGAGCAGTGCAATACCGGTGAGAACGGGCGCGGCCGCGAAGAGACCAGCATCGGTCTGGCCTACTTACGCAGCGGATCATCCCAGAAATGCCGCTCGGCCTCTTGCTGGATGTCGGCCCGGCTCAGCCCCAGGTCGTGCAGGGTCGCATCGCTGAGGCTGGCCAGCTGCTGGCGCTGACGGTACAGCTGCAGCCACCGCGCCATCTGCTGTACGGCGGCATGCAACAGGTGGTTCAGGGAAAAGGCAGGTTGCTGGATGCTGCTGACATGACCTTTCATCGTGAAGCCCTCCGTGTTGATGGCTCCAGTCTGCCGCCGGGGATAAGATCAATCCAACGAATGTTTCTGATGCCATGCATCTCGGAGATTGATGCAATGTCCCAGTACCAGAGCCTCGACGCCGACGTCCTGCGCACCTTTGTCGCTATCGCCGAGCAAGGCGGCTTCACCCGCGCCGGCGAGGTGGTCAACCGCACCCAGTCGGCGGTGAGCATGCAGATGAAACGCCTGGAAGAAGACATCCTGCAGCGGCAGCTGTTCGAGCGTGACGGCCGCCAGGTACGGCTGACTGCCGAAGGCCAGGTGCTGCTGGGCTATGCCCGGCGTATCCTCAAACTGCACGGCGAAGTGTTCAATACCCTGCGCATGCCGCACATGGTCGGGATGGTGCGGATCGGCACGCCGGACGACTATGCCATGCGCTTTCTGCCGACCATCCTGTCGAGCTTTGCCCAGGCCTACCCGCTGGTGCAGGTAGAGGTGCATTGCGAATCGTCCAAGCAACTGATGCTGCGCCAGGACCTGGACCTGACCATCGTCACCCGCGAGCCAGGCAACGAGATTGGCCAGCTGTTGCGCCAGGAGCGCCTGGCATGGGCTGCCGCCGAGGGGTTCTGCCCACAGGAGCAACGGCCCATCCCGCTGGCATTGTTCAACAGCGATTGTTTCTGCCGGGCCTGGACCTGCAACGCCCTGGAGGCCCAGGGCATCGATTACCGCGTTGCCTATACCAGCCCGAGCCTGGCAGCGATCTTTGCCATCGTCACGGCCGGGCTGGCGGTAACGGCGCAGTTGCAGAGCCTGATTGGCGGGAACCTGCGCATACTGGGCGAAAGCGAAGGGCTGCCGCAATTGCCGGTGGCCAATGTGATGCTGGTGCGCAGTACCCAGAGCGCATCGCCGATTACCGATTGCATGGCCGATTACATCATCGAAGGCTTCAAGTAAGCCGGGCTGCCGCAACAGCAGTCTCGCGTCGAGCCGGTGCCGCCAAGCGGCCCCAAGCCCTCAGAGCTCAAACCCGAGCATCACCGCACACACCACCAGGAACACGCAGAACATTGCCCGCAGCGCCTTCTCCGGCAACGCATGGGCCAGCTTCACGCCCCAGCTGATACTGAGCAAGCCGCCCACCGCCAACGGGATGCCCACGCCCCAGTCGACGCTGTGGTGCACCCCATAGGTGAGCAAGGTCACAAGGGTGCTCGGCGCTGCCAGCGCCAGCGAGAGCCCCTGCGCGACCACCTGGGTAGTGCCGAACACACTGGTCAGGATCGGCGTGGCCACCACCGCCCCACCCACCCCGAACAAGCCGCCCATGGTGCCGGCAAAGCTGCCCAGCACGCCCAGCCACGGCCAGGCATGACGCAGCTCGGCGCTTGGCGGCGAGACTTTCATGAATATCCGCGCCACGTTCCACACCGCCAGCGCCACCAGGAAGCCGACAAAGCCCAGGCGCATGGAATGCGCATCCAGCCCCACTGCCCAGATCGACCCCAGCCAGGCGAACACGAAGCTGCACAGGGACAACGGCACGGCATGGCGCAATTCGATGCGGTTACGCTGGTGATAGCGCCACAGCGCCAGCAGCACGTTCGGCACCACCATCACCAAAGCCGTACCCTGGGCCAGCTGCTGGTCCAGGCCAAACAGCACGCCCAGCGCCGGAATCGCGATCAACCCGCCACCAATGCCGAACAGGCCACCCATGGTCCCCAGGGCAGCGCCCAGCACGATATACAACACCCACTCGATCATCAGGGCCTCACTGCCTGTTCACATGATGCGAGCATGCTAACCACTGCGGGCTGGCGGGGAAACGCACAGCAGCGCACAATGGCTGTGCGTTATCCGCACAAGCAAGGCAGCCATGAGCCCCGATACCCTGACCGACCAGTTGAGCCTGTTCCTCGATGTGCTGGAAACCGGCAGCTTTTCTGCTGCTGCCCGCCGCCACCCGCTGACTCCATCTGCGGTAGCCCGGCGTATCGACAGCCTGGAAGGCGCCGTAGGCAGCCGCCTGTTCACCCGCAGTACTCACGCCGTACGTGCCACGCCGGCGGGCAACGCCTTTGCCGAACGGGCCAGGCGCATCATCGAAGAGCTGCGCCTGGCGCGCGCCGAAGCGGTGTCGCTGAGCAATGCGCCTGAAGGCCTGATCCGCATCGACGCCCCTGCCGCATTTGGCCGTCGCCACCTGGCACCGGCAATTGCCGACTTTCTGGTGGCCTACCCGAGGCTGGACGTGAAGTTGCGCCTGATCGACAGCTTCGTCGACCTGCATGGCAGCCACCTCGGCGAAGTCGACCTGGTACTGCGCGCCGGCCCCCTGGCCGACACCCGACTGGTCGCCACGCCACTCGCGTACATGGTGCGTATCGCCTGCGCCAGCCCCGCCTACCTGGCCAGCCGCGGCATACCCAACTGCCCCAGTGAACTGCCTGGGCACGATGGCCTGGACTGGGATGGCCTGGCGCCGCCCTTTGCCTGGCGCTTCGATGTAGCCGGGCAAACCCGTCTGTACCGCCCGGCGCGCATGCGCATGGCCGCGAACAACGCCGAAACCTTGCTGTTCGGTGCCCTCGCCGGGTTGGGCGTCGCCCACCTGCCCACCTGGTTGATCAGCGAATACCTGCTGCGCGGCGAGCTGATACCGCTGTTTTGCCACGGCGGCTTGCCGCAAGCCGAAAGCAGCGGTATCTACGCGCTACGCCTGGAACATGAAACGAACTCTCGCAGCCGTTTGCTGCTCGAATTTCTCAAGAGCCGATTCAGCCCGATTCCACCCTGGGACCTGGCTTTGCGCAGTGGACTGCACGAGTAGTGCGCGCACTGATGATCAACGTGCCAGACTTACCCATTGATTACTTTCAAGGACCTGCATGAACGCCGACACCCAAGCCTCCTGTGACGAGCTGCTGCTGGACAACCAGGTCTGTTTCGCCCTGCACTCCACCTCGTTGCTGATGACCAAGGTCTACAAACCGCTGCTACAGGCCTTGGGCCTGACCTACCCGCAGTACCTGGCCATGCTCGTGCTGTGGGAGCACGACGGCCTGACCGTGGGCGAGATCAGCCAGCACCTGCTTACCGACCCCGGCTCGCTGACGCCGTTGCTCAAACGCCTGGAAAGCGAAGGCCTGCTGCAACGCAACCGCAGCCGCGAAGACGAACGAGTGGTGCTGGTGCAACTGACCGACAAAGGCCGCGCCCTGCAACAGCAGGCCAGGGAGGTGCCGCAATGCATCCTCAAGGCCAGTGGCCACAGCCTGCAACAGCTGCAACAGCTGCAGGCTGACTTGCTGAAATTGCGCGAAAATCTGCAGAAGACCCTCTGACAACCTGGCCGTGGGATAACCGTTCGGACGAACGGCGATAATTTATCTTGCGTACAAACTAATTGCGCGCTAATTTAAATCCCACACCAACCCGCGCCCTTCCCCGAGTGGAAGCGCACAACACGTTAGCGAGGCTCAAGATGCAAAAGGTCACTCCGCTGTACATCGCAGAAGCTACCTCCACCGGTGGGCGCGACGGCAAGTCCCGCTCCAGCGACGGCAAGCTGGCCGTCAGCCTGAGCACCCCCAAGGAACTGGGCGGTGCAGGAGGTGACGGCACCAACCCCGAACAGCTGTTCGCCGCAGGCTACTCGGCATGCTTCATCGGCGCCTTGAAGTTCGTGGCCGGGCAAGCGAAGAAAGCCCTGCCAGCGGATGCCTCGATTACCGCCAAGGTCGGCATCGGCCAGATTCCGGGCGGGTTCGGCCTGGACATCGACCTGCACATCAACCTGCCAGGCCTGGCCCAGGCCGAGGCCGAAGGGCTGGTGGAGAAGGCGCACCAGGTGTGCCCATACTCGAACGCCACCCGCGGCAACGTGGATGTTCGGCTGCATGTGACCGTATAAGGCTCAGTTGTTGGAGCGGCCTGCGTTCCCAGTAACGATCCAGAAACGAAAAAACCCGGCCAAGGCCGGGTTTTTGCGTTTCACAAGAAGAGTTACTTCTTGGAACGGCCCTTGAAGGAGCCATCGCGGGTGTCGATATCGATCCACTCGTCGATTTCGATGAAGTCGGCAACCTGGACTTCAGTACCGTTGGCCAGCTTGGCAGGCTTCATGACCTTGCCCGAGGTGTCGCCGCGAGCAGCGTTCTCGGTGTAGGTGACCTGGCGGCTGATGGTGGTCGGCAGTTCGACCGATACCACTTTCTCTTCGTACATGGTCAGGGCGCAGACGTCCTGCATGCCTTCTTCGATGTACGGCAGAACGGCGTCGATGTCTTCGGCGTTCAGCTCGTACATGGTGTAGTCGGTGGTGTCCATGAAGGTGTACGCGTCACCGCTGATGAAGGACAGGGTCACTTCCTTGCGGTCGAGGATCACGTCATCCAGCTTGTCGTCGGCGAAGTAGACGGTTTCAGTCTTGTAGCCGGTCAGCAGGTTCTTCAGCTTGGTCTTCATGATCGCGCTGTTGCGACCCGACTTGGTGAATTCGGCTTTCTGTACCAGCCACGGGTCGTTGTCGATCCGCAGTACGGTGCCGGGTTTCAGTTCTTTACCAGTTTTCATTACGCAGTATCCGAATCTGGATGGATTTATAAAAATCGAGGCCGCGTATCATAGCCAATTTCGGTAAAACTGTACCAGCGTCATGGCAAGGTCCGGCTGAGCGGCCTGTTTGGCACACCAGTGGCGGGCATGTGCCTGCAGCTCGGCCCAATGCGCCAGCAGCTCGGCCCAGGCCGCGTGCATGTCGCGCTGCGTGCGGCTGTCGAGGTTCCAGGCGCGCCACAGGTCGACCAGGGCTTCGGCGGCAGCGTCCGACAAGCCTTGGCGATAAAGCGCCAGGAACGCTTCGAGTTTTTCCCAGTGTGCGTTCTCTTCCTGCACATAAATGTGCCACAGCAGTGGCCGACCCGCCCACTGCGCACGCACGAACGAATCCTCGCCGCGCACGGCATTGAAGTCGCAGCACCAGAGCAGGCGGTCGTAATCGTCCTGGCTGACGAAAGGCAGCACCTGCACGGTCAGCGCCCCTCGCTGGCGGACCGCAGCCACCGGCAGCGTGGGTTCGCCCAGCCAGGCACACAGGTCGCCGAGGATGCGCCCTTCCGGCACCAGCAGGTGGCTGGGCCGGGTATCTTCGGCCAGGGCGTCCAGCCAGCCGGCCAGGTGCGGGTTCTCGTAGGCGAACAGCGAGATCAGCCGTACGCCGGTTTGCAACTGCACACCCAGCCCGGCGAGAAACGCAGCGCGCTGCGCCGGGTCGGCCTCGAAAGCGGCGCGGCGGGCCAGCAGTGGCGCCTCGCGCAGCAGGCCGCCGGTCCCGGCGGTAAAGCCGGGGAAGAAGAACACCGTGCGCAAGCCATTGCCTTGCGGCGACGGCAAGCCGTGGCAGCCCTCCACCCAGTCTTCGGCACTGAGGTATTCCAGGTTCAGCCATAGTGCTGGTAGCGGCCGTGTGGCCAGCGCTTCGATGTAGCCAGCCGGCAAACGGCAGCCGAAGGCGCCGATGACCACGTCGGCAGTGGCCACCGGTTGCCAGTCGGCCGGCCAGTGGCGTATCTCGACGCCCTCCTGCCACTGCTGGTCGAGCGCAGCATCGGCCCCCGGGCACAGGCGCACGAACGCGCGCAGGTCGTCCACCCACAGGCGCACCGCCAGGCCATGCTCAGCCACCAACTGACGGGCGAGGCGCCAGGTCACGCCAATATCGCCGTAGTTGTCGACCACGGTGCAGAAGATGTCCCAGGTGGCTTTCATGTGCCCTGCCTCGCCCAACGGAAAACCGCGAATTCTGCGGATAAATTGTCGCCGACAAAAGCACCCGCGGGGAAAAAAGCCCAGGCGCATGCGACAATGCTCCCGACCCACCCCGCCAGGACAGTGCCATGCCCCGCCGCCGTGAATTGAAGATTACCCTCAAGCCGTTGCCGTTGATCCTGTGCGTTGCCCTGGGCCTGTGGCTCGGCGCCGTGGCTATCGCCGCCAGCCTGTGGCTGGCCTTGCAGCTATGGCCAGAGCAGGTGCAGCCGTTGGCCCAGGCGGTAGCGCCCGGCGTTTCCCGCCCGGTTGTACCGCCAGCCCCGGCGGCGGATGCCCAGGCTGAAATGTTCCAGCGCTACCAGGACATCCTGCGCAAGCAGGAGCAACAACAGGCCGCCGAGGCCGCTCAGGGTAAACCGCGCAACCTCAACAGCCCCAAGTGCCAGTTCTGGCTGCAGCAGAACCGCACTGCACCCACTGACAAAAGCCAGGCCAATGTGCTGGAGTTCTGTTACTGATCATGGACAAGACCCGCCTGCTGGCGCAGATCGTCGCCACCCTCGAGCATGACCTGGATGTGCTGACCCGCGCAGCCCAGACCGCATATGAAGCGGCCACCGCCGAGGAGAACATCGCGGAGAACAAGTACGACACCCTGGGCCTGGAAGCCTCTTACCTGGCCACTGGCCAGGCTCGCCGCAGCGCGGAAATCCGCAACGCGCGGCTGACCTACCAGCAACTGTTGCTGCGCGATTATGACCCGGCGCACGGTGTACGGATGAGCAACCTGGTGACGCTGGAAGATGAACACGGCGGCCTGCGCCGCGTGTTCCTCGGGCCCGAGGCAGCGGGGTTGAAGATTGGCGAGGGGGATGGGCTGGTCACGGTGATTACCCCGCGATCGCCGCTGGGGCAGCACTTGATCGGCAAGCACGTGGATGATGAGGTGGGGCTGGGGTCGCAGATGTTGTTGATTGTCGCTGTAGCCTGAGTTGCACCCTCCACGCCAGCGCGGCCAATGCGGTCGTTGTGGGAGCGGCCTTGCGTCGCGATGGGGCGCGCAGCGGCCCCAGGATCTCGGCGCCAGCATGGATAACCGGGGCTGCTACGCAGCCCATCGCGACGCAAGGCCGCTCTCACAACGATCGCATCAAGCCTCGAAGCCGCGCAGTAGACTCAAAGCGCCTGCAAGGCATCGAACCGTTTCGCCAAGCCCTGCTCTGCAAACTGTTCCACCACAAAATCGACGAACGCCCGGGTCTTGCCCGGCAACAGCTTGTGCTCGGCGAAGTACAGGCTGATATGCCCGTCGTCCACATACCAGTCCGGCAGCACCCGGCGCAGCCGCCCACTTTCCAGGTACGGGACCGCGAACGGCAGGCTCACCAGGGCAATCCCCAGCGCTTGCTCGGCCACCGCACACGCCGCATCCGAATCGCTCATGGTCATCGCCTGACGCAACGCCAAAGGCTGCTGCTCCTGCCAGCGACTGGTCAACGGCCACGATCGCACGCGCCCGGTCTGCGGCGAGCGGATCAGGATACCGTCATGCCGCTGCAGAGCCTGCGGCTGTGTGACCGGTGCATGGCGGGCCAGATAAGCTGGCGCCGCCACCAGCACCCGATGCGCCGGGGTCAACTTGCGCGCCACCACGCCAGGCGGCAGTTCGAAGCCGCCGCCAAGCGCCGCATCGAAGCCCTGGCCGATCAGGTCGACCTGGCGGTTGTCGAAATGCCAGTCCGGGGTAATGCCCGGGTAGCGACGCAGGAACTCGCCCAGCAGGGGCAGCACATACAAACGCCCGAACACCGTCCCCATGCTGACCCGCAACAACCCGGCCGGCTGGCCCTCGGCACTGGCCAGGTTGGCCACGGCGTACTGGATGGTGCGGAAACTGTCACTGACCTCCCCGAGAAATCGCTGCCCCGCCTCGGTCAGAGTCAGCTTGCGAGTACTACGCTGGAACAACCGCACCCCCAGGCGCGCTTCCAGCTGGGCAACATGCTTGCCCACCGCCGCCGGGGTGAGGCTCAGGCGTCTGGCAGCCTCGGCAAAGCTGCCGACCTCGGCGCTGCGGATGAAACACTCCAAAGCGTTGAACGACTCCATGGCCATGATTAGCAACCAAAGGTTTACTCTGCTGATAGTGATTGCCATCTTAACAGCAGCTAATCGAGCGCCGATACTGCGCCCATCCAAGGCATTCCAGCCTGGCTTCCAGCAGGAGATCAGCATGTCCAAGCAACACACCCTCGTAGGCAAAGTGGCCCTGGTACAGGGCGGTTCCCGCGGCATCGGCGCAGCCATCGTGCGGCGCCTGGCCCGTGAAGGCGCGCAGGTGGCCTTCACCTATGTAAGTTCTGCCGGCCCGGCAGAAGCACTGGCGCGGGAAATCACCGAAAACGGCGGCCGAGCCCTGGCACTGCGGGCCGACAGCGCCGATGCGGCGGCGGTACAACTGGCTGTGGATGACACGGTGAAGGCCTTCGGCCGGCTCGATATCCTGGTCAATAACGCCGGTGTGCTGGCGGTGGCGCCCGTGACTGAGTTCGACCTGGCCGACTTCGACCACATGCTGGCGGTGAACGTGCGCAGCGTGTTCGTCGCCAGCCAGGCGGCGGCGGGCTACATGGGCCAGGGCGGGCGCATCATCAATATCGGCAGCACCAACGCCGAGCGCATGCCGTTTGCCGGTGGCGCGCCCTACGCCATGAGCAAGTCGGCACTGGTCGGCCTGACCCGCGGCATGGCCCGTGACCTGGGGCCGAAAGGCATTACCGTGAACAACGTGCAACCCGGGCCGGTGGATACCGACATGAACCCGGCCAGCGGTGAATTCGCCGAAAGCCTGATCCCGCTGATGGCGATCGGGCGGTATGGCGAGGCGGACGAGATCGCCAGCTTCGTGGCTTACCTGGCGGGGCCTGAGGCAGGCTATATCACCGGGGCCAGCCTGACTGTCGATGGCGGCTTTGCCGCCTGATTGAAGGCCCGGCTGTGCTGGCCCCTTCGCAGGTACATCCGCGAACAGGCCAGCACAGCTGTCGCAATTCGCTCACTCAACTCGCTCCGTGGATAATTTGCCTTTACCTGCCCGTAACGAGAACCGCATGCATACCCCAACCTTGAGCCGCGCACTCATCCTGCTGATGGCCACCGCCACCGGCCTGGCCGTGGCCAGCAACTACTACGCGCAACCCCTGCTGCACAGCATCGCCCAACAGTTTGGCCTGAGCACCGCCAGCGCAGGCAGCATTGTCATTGCCGCGCAACTCAGCTATGGCGCCGGCCTGTTGCTGCTGGCACCGCTGGGCGACCTGTTCGAGCAGCGGCGGCTGATTACCGTGATGACCGCAATTGCCACCTTGGGCCTGGTCATCAGTGCCTGCGCACCGAGCTTGCCCTGGCTGATCCTCGGCACTGCGCTGACCGGGCTGTTCTCGGTGGTGGCGCAAATTCTGGTGCCCATGGCTGCGGCCCTCAGCGAGCCTCATTCACGCGGGCGCGCGGTCGGCACGCTGATGAGCGGCCTGCTGCTGGGCATCCTGCTGGCGCGTACCGCCGCCGGTTTCATGGCCGAGCTGGGCGGCTGGCGCAGCATCTACGTGCTGGCCGCCGTGCTGATGGCCATCACCGCCGTGGCGCTGTACCGCAGCCTGCCGCAACACCACAGCCATGCCGGGCTGAAATACCCGGCGCTGATCGGCTCGGTGTTCCGCCTGTTCCGCGAAGAGCCGGTGCTGCGCCTGCGCTCGCTACTCGGGCTGCTGGCGTTCAGCCTGTTCGCCCTGTTCTGGACGCCGCTGGCGTTTTTGCTGGCAAAAGACCCGTACCACTATTCCGATGCAGTGATCGGCCTGTTCGGCCTGGCTGGTGCAGCGGGTGCGCTGTCGGCCAACTGGGCCGGGCGCCTGGCCGACCGCGGCAAGGGCGCATTGGGCACTACGGTTGGCCTGGTGGTGTTGCTGCTGTCCTGGGTACCGCTGGGCTTTGCCGAACAGTCGTTGCTGGCCTTGCTGCTGGGCGTGCTGATGCTCGACCTGGCGGTGCAACTGGTGCACGTGAGCAACCAGAATGCGGTGATCGCCCTGCGCCCCGAAGCGCGTACGCGGCTGAATGCCGGTTACATCACTTGCTATTTCATTGGCGGGGCGCTTGGGTCATTGCTTGGCACGCAGTTGTTCCAGTACCAGGGCTGGATGGGCATCGTGGTCGCAGGGTTGCTGATTGGTGCCCTGGCGTTGCTGGCCTGGGGGGTAGCCGAGCGCAAGCGCAGGCATCTGTTGCAGGTGGCCTGAAAATCCGCGCTGGGTTGTTCGCGGGCATCAGCCATGGCGACAAGGTACCGCACTACCCTCCGTCGTCTGGCCGTTGACTTGCCCGCCTGGCCAGCGCTCAGTAAGCGTTGGCCAATGCCCTTTCACTGACAGGACGACGTTATGACAAGACTCACGGTGCAATCCGGCGATTTCTTGCAAGGTGAAGGCGAGTATCGCAACGGATCGCTCACACTCAAGACCCCGCGCAGCCCTTCTCCGGGCGAGCGTATCTCCTTGGCCCGCATCAGCGACTTGCGGTTGGCCAGCCTCGAATCCAGCCGTAGCCTGGGCAATGCCCTCGGTTGGGGCGTGGCCGGCGCCCTGGTGGCCGGGCCAGTGGGGCTGCTGGCCGGGCTGTGGCTGGGCGGCAAGGAGGAAGAAGCCACCTTCCTGGCGACCTTCAAGGACGGCCGCAAACTCATGGCCAGTACCGACGGCAAGACGTGGTCGAAGATCGATGACAACTGGCGCCAGCACAGGCGGCCAGCCAGCAAAGGCTGACTGGGTATCGCAACGCCCGGATCGTTTTATGGACAAGGCGGCGGTAAGATGCCGCCTTTTTCATGGCCTGTGCCGGCCTCTTCGCGGGCGTGCCCGCTCCCACAGTGATATCACTGACACCCGAGAGCAGTGAGTTTTCTGTCGGAGCGGGCAAGCCCGCGAAGAGGCCGGCACAGGCGCAGCGCATCCAGGAGCCCCACCGCATGCCCCCGCGTCAACCCCGCCTGCCCCTGAGCCTGCTCAGCCTGGGCCTGGCTCTGCATTGCCCCCAGGTGCTTGCCGAAGACAGCGTGCTGCTGGCCCCGCTGCAGGTGTCCGACACCTATGCCAACGATGGCTACCAGGCACGCGAGGCCGCAGTGGGCGGTTTCCAGCCCGCGCCGTTGCTCGACACCCCCGCTGCCATCAGCGTTTTCAACCAGCAACTGCTGGAAGACCGCCAGGTACGCCTGCTCAGCGAAGTGCTGCAAAGCGATGCCTCGGTAGGCGAAAGCTATGCCCCCATCGGTTACTACGAGAATTTCAACGTCCGTGGCTTCGAGCTCAATGCGTCCAGCAGCTACCGCATCAACGGCCAGACCATCGCCGGCGAGCAGAACGTGGCGCTGGAAAACAAGCAGCAGGTGGAGTTGCTCAAGGGCCTGTCGGGGCTGCAAAGCGGTGTGTCGGAGCCGGGCGGCCTGGTCAACTACGTGACCAAGCGCGCCGAAGACGTGCGCAACGTCACCGTATCGACCAATGCACAGGGCGAACGCTACCTGGCCACCGACCTGGGTGGCTGGTTCGGCAGCGAGCGGCAATTCGGCCTGCGCGCCAACCTGGCCCATGAAGACATCCGGTCCTATGTCGACCACGCCGATGGCAAGCGCGACTTCGCCTCGCTGGCCTTCGACTGGCAGCTCAACCCGGATGCCACCTTGCAGCTGGATGCTGAATACCAGCACCGGGAACAGCGCTCGGTCCCGGGTTATCAATTACTGGGCGGTAGCGAAGTGCCCCACGGCATCGACCCCGACGAGCGCCTTGCCTACCAGCACTGGGCCAAGCCGGTACAGAACGACGCGCTGAACCTGGGCGGGCGCTTCGTGTACCGCTTCAACGAGGCCTGGAGCGGTACCTTGAGTGCTTCGCGCAGCAAGGTAGTGATCGATGACTACAGCTCATTTGCCTGGGGGTCGAGCGAAGGCGCGTTCTTCGCCGGCAACGGCGACTACGATATCTACGATTTCCGCAGCCCAGACGACACCCGTCGCACCGATGAGGCGCAGGCGATGCTCAATGGGCGTTTCGACGCGCTGGGCGTGGCGCATGAGCTGACCGTAGGCACCAGTGCGCAGCGGCGCACCCTTGATCAGCGCCCGTATTACAACGAGTGGCTGGGCACCGGCAACATCTACACCGGCAGCCCGGTACTCGCCCCGTCCGACAAACCTGTCGGCGCCAGCGAACGCCGCCTGGACAGCCGCCAGTACGGCCTGTTCGTCAGCGACCGCATCAGCTTCAGCGAGCAATGGCAAACCGTGCTGGGCGCCCGTGAGGTGCACCTGGATGAAAAGACCTGGGACGAGAAGGGTGTGGCGGGCCGCCATACCCGGCAGTACCAGTTGCTGCCCAATGCTGCGCTGATCTACAAGCCGTTGCCGGATACCACGGTATATGCCAGCTACGCCAAAGGCCTGTCTGCCGGCGGCACAGCCCCTTGGTTCGCCAGCAACGCCGCCGAAATCCTCGCGCCGACCACGTCGCACCAGCTGGAACTCGGCGTCAAGCATGACTGGCAAGGTGTGAGCCTCAGCGCCGCGCTGTTCCAGATCCGCCAGGCATACCAGTATGCGCGCCCGGACGGTGCTGGCAGCTACACCTACGTCCAGCAAGGCCAGCAGAAGAACACCGGCCTGGAGCTGGGCGCCAGCGGTTGGGTAACCTCGAACCTGCAGGTGCAGGCCAGCGCTGCCGCCATACGAGCGCGAGTGCAGAACAGCGGCACCGATGCCTACGAGGGCCACCAGGCGATCAACGTGCCCAGGTTGCGGGCGGCGCTGCAGGCCGAATACACCCTGCCGGTACCAGGCCTGGCCTTGCTCGGCGGCGCACGCTACAGCGCCAGCAAGTCTGCGAGCCAGGCGGGGAACGTGGAGGTTGGCGGCTACACCGTGTTCGATCTCGGCAGCCGATACCGGCTGCAGGTCGGGGGGTATGACACGGTGCTGCGGCTGACCGTGGATAACCTGTTCGACAAGCGCTACTGGCGTGACGTGGGGGATTACCTGGGCGACAACTACCTGTTCCAGGGGGCTCCGCGCACCGCCCGGCTTTCGGCTTCGGTGAGTTTCTGAGATACCGGGGCCGCCTGGCGGCCCCGAAATCCCGGAAAACAAAAAGTCCCCGGGCTTTTCAGCGCGGGGGCTCTTCGTAGAATGTGGCGGTGAAGAAGGGATTTGAACCCTTGATACGATTTCTCGTATACACACTTTCCAGGCGTGCTCCTTCGACCACTCGGACACTTCACCGTTTTCTCTTCAAGCCTTTCAGCCTGTCGAGGCGCGCTAATTTAGTGGAAGGTCTTTCCTTTGGCAAGCATTTTTTTCAGTTTTTTCATGTATTTGCATTTACGTCGCGGCGAACGCTGACCGACCGGTCAGCCTTGCTGCTTTACCTCGCCCCTGACGCTGGGTAACGTCATCGCCACGCCAACAAAAGGACTCTGCCATGAGCGAGCTGATTAACTACCACGCCGAAGACGGCATCGCCACCCTGACCCTGAACAACGGCAAGGTCAATGCCATTTCGCCAGATGTCATCGCAGCGTTCAACGCCGCGCTCGACCGCGCCACTGAAGAACGCGCGGTGGTGATCATCACCGGCCAGCCAGGGATTCTGTCCGGCGGCTACGACCTCAAGGTAATGACCAGCGGCCCGCAACAGGCCATCAGCCTGGTCACCGCCGGCTCCACCCTCGCCCGCCGCCTGCTCGCGCACCCGTTCCCGGTGGTGGTCGCCTGCCCAGGCAATGCCGTGGCCAAGGGCGCCTTCCTGCTGCTGTCCGGCGACTATCGCATCGGCGTCGAAGGGCCGTACAAGGTGTGCCTGAACGAAGTGCAGATCGGCATGACCATGCACCACGCCGGTATCGAACTGGCCCGCGACCGCTTGCGCCGCTCGGCCTTCCACCGCGCGGTGATCAATGCCGAGGTGTTTGACCCGCAAGGCGCAGTAGACGCCGGCTTCCTCGACAAGGTGGTGCCTGCCGAGCAATTGCAGGAGACCGCACTGGCGGCGGCGCGCGAGCTGAAGAAGCTGAACATGCTGGCGCACAAGAACACCAAGCTGAAGGTGCGCAAAGGCTTGCTGGAAGCGCTGGACAAGGCGATCGAGCTGGACCAGCAGCATATGGGCTAGCCGCACGGGCCTTTTCGCGGGTAACGACTCACACCGGGGTTTGCCCCAGCCAGTGCACAGCCGTACACTGCGCGCGACTGTCTGGTGTGAGTCGTATCATGCTCTACTCCCTTCGCATGCTTCTGCTGGCGCTGCATTTTCTCGTCGTTGGCGCCGTAGGCCTGGTCATTGGCCTGTGCCGCCCGTTCAACCCCGACAACAGCCGCCTGTTCGCCCGCCTCTACAGCCTGCCTGCCACCTGGCTGATGCGAATCAAGGTCAAGGCTGAAGTCGGCCCGCTGTGGGACCAGCCGCCCGGCTGTGTGATTATCGCCAACCATCAGTCCAACTTCGACCTGTTCGTGCTGGGCCAGGTGGTGCCCCAGCGCACGGTGGCCATCGGCAAGAAGAGCCTGGGCTGGATCCCGCTGTTCGGCCAGCTGTTCTGGCTGGGGGGCAACGTACTGGTCGACCGCAACAACGCCTACCAGGCACGCAAGGCGCTGCAGAAGACCACCCGGGTGCTGCAGGACGATACCTCGATCTGGATTTTCCCTGAAGGCACGCGCAATGCCGGCGAGCAGCTGCTGGCGTTCAAGAAGGGCGCATTCCACATGGCCATCGCGGCCGGTGTACCGATCGTGCCGGTGTGCGTCAGCCGCTATGCAGGGCGCCTGAGCCTGAACAGCTGGCGCCGGCGCACGGTGATCGTGCGTTCGCTGCCGCCGATCGCCACCGCCGGCATGACCCAGCAGGACCTGCCGGTATTGATCGACCAGTGCCGAGTGCAGATGCAGCAATGTATTGACCGTATGGAAGGCGAACTGGGCCAAGGCTAGGTTGCTCTTGCGCCAGGTACAGCCCAAGCTGTACACAGTGTCCAACCGGAATAAGCGAACAACCATGGGTCGAGTCGTGGCATCGGCGGTGTACAGCGCCGGCAGAAAGGTCACCAACATCAGCATCGACGAAGGCAGCGAGTGGGCACGCAAGCCGGGGCATTTCGTGTGGATCGGCCTGGAGGAGCCCAACGCCGAAGAACTGGCCAACCTGCAGCGCCAGTTCAACCTGCACGAACTGGCCATCGAAGACGCGCTGGAAAAGCACAGCCGGCCCAAGCTGGAAACCTTCGGCGACGCCCTGTTCATCGTCACCTACTCGCCAGTGCGCCACGAAGGCAAACTGGAGTTCATCGAAACCCACATCTTCGCCGGCAATGGCTACATCATCACCTGCCGCAACGGCCACTCGAAATCCTACGCCCTGGTGCGCCAGCGCTGCGAGGCGCGGCCACTGCTGCTGGAGCACGGCGAGGATTTCGTGCTGTACGCCCTGCTCGATTTCGTCACCGAGAACTACCAGCCGGTCAGCGAGGCCATTCATGGCGAGATCGAAGAGCTGGAACAGAGCGTGCTCGGCGGCTCCCTGCAGGAGGACGACATCCGTCGCCTGCACAGCCTGCGTCGCGACATCCTGCGCCTGCGCCGCTACGTGGCGCCGATGGTGGAGGTGAGCGAGGAACTGCAGCGCCTGAGCTTCCCGTTCATCGACAAGAACATGCGCCCGTACTTCCGCGATGTGCAGATCCACGTGACACGGCAGATGGAAGACCTCGCCGGCATCCGCGACATCGCCAGCCAGACCATCGAGATCGGCATGTTGCTGGAGTCGTCGCGGCAGAGCATCGTGCAGCGCAAGTTCGCCGCCTGGGCGGCAATCCTGGCGTTCCCCACGGCGATTGCCGGGATATACGGGATGAACTTCCAGAACATGCCGGAACTGGGCTGGCACTACGGGTATTTCGCGGTGCTGGGGGTGATCGGGCTGGGTTGCACCGGGTTGTATGCCAGCTTCAAGAAGTCGGGCTGGCTCTAGAAGGCGGGGCCGCGTTGCGGCCCCCTCGGCCGTTACGCCGCGTCGTGCTTGCTGATGGGGTGCTGGATGAAGCGCAGCATCCACTCCCCGACCAGATCACCTTGGTGCTCGGTGGCCAGGCTGGCCACTGCCCTGTGGTACACCTCATCCCCCAGGTATTGCTGGCGTGCGTCCAGTAGCGCACGGGAATAGTCGTGGACGAATTCCGGGTGGCCCTGGAAGCACAGCACCTGGTCGCCGATGTGGTACGCCGCGTTCGGGCAAAAATCACTGGACGCAATCACCGTGGCCCCCGCGGGCAACTCGGTCACCTGGTCCTGGTGGCTGATCAGCAGGGTCAGTTCCGACACTTCCGGGTCCATCCATGGCGCATGGGCCGCCAGCGAATAGCGATGAATGCCCACGCCCCAGCCCTGCTCGGCGCGTTCGGCCTTGCCGCCCAGGGTCAACGCCAGCAACTGGTGGCCGAAACATACCCCCAGCAGCTTCTCGCCACGCTCGTAGAGTTTCAGCAGGTAGGCCTTGAGCGTCTGGATCCATGGATCGGTACCAAAGGAATCGGCCTTGCTCCCGGTCACCAGGTACGCATCGAACACTTCGTCGTCGACGGGGTAGTCGCCGTTCATCACGTTGTACACACGAAATTCGGCAGCGATGGGCTGACGCGAGAAGAGCTGCTCGAACATCCTGCCATAGCCCTGGTACTGCGCGATCAACTCCGGTCGCAGGACATCGGTTTCAAGGATGCAGATGCGTAACGACATAGGGATAGTCCTGAACGACATGGGTGGAAATCTGCTGTAGAGACTGACGCGAAAGGCACGTACAAGCAAGTAGGGCGTCCTGACGAACGGTCACATTTCGTCGGCGCCCTGCTGGCACTTGCGCCACTGTCTAGCGAGAGGATGCCAGCCGGATGGCACATGGCCTCATAGCTTAAATAGCCGCTACCGACAATTTTTAGAACAAAGGGTTCTCAAACATGGATGACGCACACCCTACTGTTGGTTGTATATCCACTTTCAAGAGGCAGGCAGTTCCGGCGTCACGCAACGCCACTGCGATCGACCCGACGCTCGACAGGGAAGCCAACGGGTATTCAGGAATAACAAAAAGAAGGCGGTCCGCCATGTTCACACAATCGAAAATTCGCCAAGCTGGGCTCATTCTCTTCGCCACGACGCTGCTGCTGATCCTGCCGAACCTGACACGGCTGTTCGGCTGATTGCCGCTGTGGCGTCAACAGGCAACGCACAGGTAACCTGCTGGCCTTGATGGTCGGAGATTACCCATGCGCCACTGCCTTGTACTGTTAGCGTTGTTCCTGAGCCTGCCGCTGTCGGCGGCACAACTGCAGCTCGAACTGGGCGCCACGCCGCGCCAGTGGAGCAGCGCCGAACTGCTGGCGCACCCGCAGGCGCGGGACATCAGCATTGACCAGGACGTTTCCTATCAGCGGCCTATGCGCTATCGGGCGGTACCGCTGGCCGTGCTGCTCGAGGGTGTCGGCCCCAGCGACCATCTGCAGGCGGTAGCGCTGGACGGGTTTGCTGCCGAGATGCCCGCCGCGCCACTGCTGCAAAAAGGCCCGGCACAAGCCTGGCTGGCCGTGGAGGACCCGGGCAAGCCGTGGCCGGCACTGGGCCAGGGCAAACCGAGTGCCGGGCCGTTCTACCTGGTGTGGACCGCACCGCAGGCCAGCGGCATCCGTCCGGAACAGTGGCCGTTCCAGATTTCCACGATTCGCAGGCTCGCCTCTGTCGAGGCGCGCTTCCCGGCGCTGCTGCCCGACCCGAAGCTGCCTGCCGACAGCCCGGTACGCCAGGGCTTTGCCTTGTTCCAGCAGAACTGCCTGGCGTGTCACCGGCTCAACGGCGCGGGTGATGCACAGTTGGGCCCGGACCTGAATGTGCCGCACAACCCGACCGAGTATTTCCAGCCGGGGTATCTGCGGCAGTTGATTCGCGACCCGCAGAGCCTGAGGCAATGGCCGCAGGCGAAAATGCCGGGGTTTGCACAAAGTGTGTTGAGCGAACAGGAACTGGATAACCTGCTGGCCTACCTGGCGCACATGGCCAAGCGCAAGCGTTGAGCGTTGCGCGTACTGCTTCGCGGGCCAACCCGCGAAGCAACGGCACAATACGCTCAGGCGATGACCCGCTCCTGCTTGACCCCCCAGCCTTCCACCTCGCCACCATAGGGCGTTACCAGCTGTTCGAAAGTCTCTTCGAAGTCGCCTATCCCACCGTAGGTGGCATACATGACCTTGCTCAGCTCCAGGTGCCAGGCCCCGTCACCCAACTCCTTCACCTGGGCGTTGAGGGACTCGCCGCGAAACTGCCCGGCGGCGCGACGGGCCCCGTCCTCGTCGGGAAATACCGCGTAGAACTCGATGGGGTGGATCTGGGTGAAGTCGAAACCGCCTGCTTTCATCTGGCGCAGGACGTTGCTGCTGATATCGTCGTTCTGGCTGCTCATGAATCGTCCTCCTGAATAATGCGATGGATAGACTTTCCGTGCACTACGCACCTGCCGGCAGCGGCCGGGCAGTTCGAGCTGATGCAAGACGCGAAGGGATGCGGTGCCTACCTGCAGAACAACAGGCACCTTCCACCAGCGTAGTGCCTGCCAGGGCACCACGCAAACAAGCGGATCAGGGCGCTTCGTGGATACTGGTGATGGTCACGCCGCTCTGCTCCTTGAGCCAGCGGGCGGTGGGGGAAATGGTGCGGTCCTGGAAGTCGTTGAGGTCCAGCTCATCCATCACCGGGAACAGGTGCGAGCGTATCGCCCGGGCTGCGTCCTCTTCACTGGGACAATGCTCGGCATGCAGCACCAGCGAGGACGGTTCGCCTTTCTGGTCGGCAAAGATGACTTCCCACTCTTTCATTGAACGAGCCCTCTAAATTCAGGGAACACAGGTGTGTGATGCCTGAATAAATGACCCTGGGGCAGGAAGAATGTTCAGTCGGGGGAGGCTTGCCGGCGAATGGGCCGCAAAGCGGCCCTGATTGCGCCTTACTTCGGTGTACCGTGCACGACACCAGCGGTGTTATCCAGCAGGCTCTTGGTCGCCGTCTGGATATACGCCTCGAGCTTCTTCAGCATTTCCGGCTGGTCCGGGCTTTCGATCAGCTCAGCCTTGAACTCGCGACCCAGCTGGTAGCGGTACATGCGCGGGGTCATGTCCTTGGACTCGATCAGGATGCGGTCGCCTTGCACTAGGCCGACGATCTGCTCGCTGCCCGACGGTTTGATCATGCCCACGCCCTGGTCGCCCTCAGGCAGGTTGAGCAAGTCGCGGCCCCAGCACTGATGCCGGGCCTGGCCACCCAGGCGGCCCATGATGGTCGGCACGATGTCGACCTGGGTGCCCACGGTGTGGTTGACCGCACCGAACTTCTCCTGGATGCCCGGAGCAATCAGCAGCAACGGCACGTTGAAGCGGCCCAGGTCCAGCTCGGTGACCTGCTGGTGGTTGCCAAAGCCATGGTCGCCGACGATGACGAACAGGGTCTCCTTGAAATACGGCTCCTTGCGCGCCTTCTCGAAGAACTGCCCCAGCGCCCAGTCTGAATAGCGCATGGCGGTAAGGTGTTCGTCCAGGCGACCTTGCCCGGTGACCTTTTCCACCGGCAGGTCCTTGGGCAGTGCGTACGGCGTGTGGTTGGACAGGGTCTGCAGCAGCGCATAGATCGGCTTCTTGCCGTCGCGCTTGGCCAGCTCTTCGGCACCACGGTCGAACATGTCCTGGTCGGACACACCCCAGGTGGGGTCGGAGAACACCGGGTTGACGAAGTCGTTACGGCCAATGAAGGTGGTCATGCCCTGGTTGCCGAAGAACCCGGACTGGTTATCCCAGGCGAAATCGCCGTTGTAGACGTACATGTCGTCGTAGTCGCGGGCGCTGAGCAGGGCCGGCAGGCCGGACAGCTTGTGGCCGCCTTCCGGGGTCTGCATCAGGTATTCGAAGCCTGGCAGGTTGGGGAAACAGGCCATGGTGGCGAACATGCCCTGGTGGGTATGGGTGCCGTTGGAGAAGAAGCGGTCGAACAGCAGGCCCTCTTTGGCCAGCTTGTCGAAGTACGGGGTGATGTTGTTGGGGCTGCCCAACGCACCGACCGAGTGGCCGGCGAAGCTTTCCATGAGGATCACCACCACGTTCTTGATCGGCAGGGTGCGCTCGGCCGGCGGCACGAAGTCGCGGCGGATGGCTGCCTCGTCGGCATCGACCAGCGTATCGTGGGCGGTCAGCAGCTGCTCGCGCACGCTTTGCGTGGCCACATCCTGCTTGAGCACCGGCTTCCAGATGTTGGCGCGGTCCTCGCCGAAACGGCTCTTGGCGGCATCGATCAGGGTCAGGGTGCCGTTCAGGCCCAGCTGGTTGACGAAGTTGGAGTCGGTGGTGAAGGCATCCCCCCAGCGCATCGGCGGGCCCTGGCGCAGGGTGCCACGCGCGGCAATCACCGCCACCAGCAGAATCACCATGAACACTGCCAGGCGGTTGTACCACGGCGCCACGCGGCGCTGCAGGGTGACCTCGCCGGAGCCAGTGCCACGGGTGATGCGGTCGATGCCCTTGAACAGCAGGCTCAGCAACCAGGTGCCGAACAGCCAGGCCAGCAGGTAGCGCACCACCGGGAAGCCGTACCAGAGCATGCTCAGCACGGTCTTCGGGTCTTCCTTGATGTACTGGAAGACCAGGCCGTTGAGGCGCTGGTGGAACTCGCGGTAGAAGTCCATTTCCATCAGGCCGAGGAACATCACCACGCTCGAGGTGATGGTCAGCCAGAAACGGAACACGCCACGCCGGGCCATGGCCCAGGGGCTGAGGATGGCCAGCAGCAGCGGAATGCTCAGGTACACCACCACCCGCAAGTCGAAGCGCAGGCCGTTGAGGAAGCCTTCGGCGACCGTCGCATAGGGCGTTTCGCCAATCATGTCGCTGTTGTAGACCAGCAGCGCCAGGCGCACGAGGCTGAGCATCAACATGATCACCAGGCCACTGAGCAGGGTGAAGGCCAGGTGGGATTTGAGGGTCGGCGTGAACGGCGCTCGCGCGCCCCGTTGCTTCAAGGCGTCAGGGTTGGCCATGAATGGGAAGGTCCTAGGATGGCGGGTTTGCGAAGATGGCGCTGGAGTTTACCAACGCAGCTGTGTGCGGGGGCGAATTCTCTTTAACCCAATGTGAAAATTTTGTCACGAAGGTGTTGCCGGCTTTGTCTGTTACGGCGCTCAGATACGCACATTTCCCCGCGGCCCGGCTATCGCCCAGATCACCAGCCCCACCACCGGCAGCAAGGCGATCAGCAAGATCCACAGCACCTTGATACCCACTTCGCTGCCGCTCTTGATGACATGCAGAATGGCCCAGATATCCAGTGCCAGGATGATCAGCCCGACCAGGCTGTTGAACGTCGACCCCATGCCCAAACTCCCGTCCAGAGGCTTTACTGCACAGCATAGCCAGCTATCACGTCGATAGAAGGGAATCCTTGGCCGTTTGCGCGGGTCACTGCATAAACTGCCCCATCCACCGACCTCGAGGTTGCCATGCCCCCCGCACACACCCACAGCGTCACCCCGCCTTCACCCGTCAGTGCCTGGCGCCAGCAGATGCACAGCAGCCCGTGGATCGGCGCCGGCCTGGCCCTGAGCCTGCTGGCGGTGCTGGTACTGCTGGGAGCGAGTCTGTGGAACGCAATTAATGGCGACCATGCCCAGCACCTGCACCTGGCAGCACTGGGCGGCTTGTCCGGCTTCGGCGCGACCGCCCTGGGTGCGGTGCTGGCAGTGGTCCTGCGTGACGTCAGCACGCGCAGCCAGGACGTGATGCTGGGCTTTGCCGCCGGCATGATGCTGGCGGCCAGTTCGTTCTCGCTGATTCTGCCGGGCCTGGACGCAGCCCGGGAAATCACCGGTAATGGCCCTGCTGCGGCGTTCACCGTGGTCGTGGGCATGAGCCTGGGCGTGCTGCTGATGCTCGGCCTGGACCGTTTCACCCCGCACGAGCATGAACGTGTCGGTGTGGCCGGGCCGGAAACCGAACGGTTCAGCCGGGTGTGGCTGTTCGTGCTGGCGATCACCCTGCATAACCTGCCGGAAGGCATGGCGATTGGCGTCAGCTTCACCAACGGTGACATGAATATCGGCCTGCCTCTGACCACCGCCATCGCCCTCCAGGACATCCCCGAAGGCCTGGCCGTGGCGCTGGCCCTGCGGGCCACGGGGCTGTCGAACCTGAAAGCGGCACTGGTGGCGATCGGGTCGGGGCTGATGGAGCCCTTAGGGGCGGTGATCGGGCTGGGCATTTCGACCGGCTTTGCCCTGGCCTACCCGATCAGCATGGGGCTGGCGGCGGGGGCGATGATCTTCGTGGTGAGCCACGAAGTGATTCCCGAAACCCACCGCAACGGGCACCAGACCACGGCGACCCTGGGGCTGATGGGTGGGTTTGCGGTGATGATGTTTCTGGATACGGCGCTGGGCTGACGTCATCAGTTGCCTGGGCCGGCTTCTCGCGGATAAATCCGCTCCTACAGGGATATCACCGGGCCTGTAGGAGCGGTTTTATCCGCGAACAGGCAAAAGGTGCAATCAAACGTGTACCGCCACCTTCAACGCTTCCAGGGCCGGCTCGACCCTGATGCCGACTTCTGCCCCCAGCTCCAGCACCCGTGCCAGGTCGTTCTGCCCCACCATCACCATCTGTAGCTCGTCATCCAGCAACTGGCTGAAGTTGAGCAATACATAACCCCCCGCTTCCTTGTTCAGCGCCCCCATCTGCACCTGAATGCGGTTGAGCGCGGTCAGCGGCTCGGTGCGGGCCAACTGCTTGGGCTTGAGGGTAAACGGTACGCTCTGGTCGAACGAAGCGCTGATCTGCTGGAACAGGTCCTGGTAGCTGTCGGCCTGGAACACCACGGTGTCCGGCAGGCTGCCCAGTACCACCCATTCGCCCAGCGGGATGGGGAAGCTGTCGTCGTAGTTGATGTCGGGGTTGGCGGCCAGGAAGGCGGCCGGGTCGGCGTAGGCCTGGGCGGCCTCGTCGGCGATGCGCTCGATGTCTTCCTCGCGCATGCAGCCAGCGCCAATGAGGCTGATGAATTCGCGCAACTGAGTTTTCATGAAAGGGGCCTGCGACGGGTGAAAAGTCGCCAAGGATAGCCGCAAACGCCCCCTTGCGGTTAGCCGACCAGCGCTTGCAGCCGTGCTGCGGCGTCCACTGCGCCCATGGTTTGCGCTGCCATCAGCGCGGTGGCCCCGCGAGCATCCTGGCGCGCCGGGTCGGCGCCCTGGGCCAGCAGGTAATCGAGAATCTCACCGCGGTTGAACATGGCCGCCAGCATCAAGGCGGTGCGGCCGTCCTGCGCGGCGGCATCCACCGGCACGCCGTGCTCGAGCAGCAGGCGGATCATGGCCAGGTCGCCCTTGAACGCGGCACCGGCGATGGGCAACTGGCCGTTGTCGTTGGCAATCAGCGGGTCGGCACCGTGTGCCAACAGCACCCGCACGGCGTCATGATGGCCGTGGTAGCTGGCCAGCATCAGCAAGGTGTCGCCCTTGTGGTTGCGCAGGTTGGCCGGCAGGCCGCTGGCCAGCAGGCGGCCCAGCATCTCGGCATCGCCCTGGCGGGCGCGCTCGAATACCTGCTCGGCGAATGCGACCGCCTCGTCTTCGGTCATGGTGGCGGGTGCGGTTTGGGTGGACATCGGGAACCTCCTGGCATCAATCATTGCCCAAGTGTTTGTCAGGCCCTGGTTGCCGGTCAAAGGTTCAGTTTCTATCGAGCCGATAGGCTACCAGGCGAACCGTGCAAAATGCACTGTGCAAAATGCACGACCTTGCAGATTGCACGGACCGCCGCTTTCAAAATCACTCTAAAACGCTGATTTAAAAGGAATTTTTATAAACAAAGCTCTTGGCACGCTGACTGCAATCTACCTGTTCACGATTGCCACTAACCTGCCAGGAGTTGATATGGACCTCATCCAGGAAAAGTTCGTCTCGGTATTTCCAGCCTACCAGGTCACTACCCAGCCCCGCCCGGACGGCGGCATCCTGCTGACCCTGCGCGCAGCCGACGGCAAGGTGACCCGTCGG
This sequence comes from Pseudomonas sp. Marseille-Q3773, assembly GCF_916618955.1. Lineage (NCBI taxonomy): Bacteria > Pseudomonadati > Pseudomonadota > Gammaproteobacteria > Pseudomonadales > Pseudomonadaceae > Pseudomonas > Pseudomonas sp. Marseille-Q3773. The sequence goes on along the minus strand of NZ_OU745390.1, from coordinate 372,635 downwards.
GTGCTGACCTATGGCCAACTGCATAGCGCCGAACAGCTGTCATGGGCAATCAGCGCCATTCGCCGTGACCTGGCCGAGCAGGCCAGCGAGTTGCCGGTGATCTCCATGCTGCAAAGCCAGCAGCGCTTTGCCTTGCCAACCTATCGCTGAGTCAGGGAATGGCTTCACCGGCCGCTTCGCGGGCAAGCCCGCGAAAATGCCGGTGAAGCGGCCGGTAGCGCGATTACAATTCGTCGATACCCAGAAACGCCCTTGCACTCTCATCCCCGGTAAAGCGCGGCTTTGCACCTTGCTCGCTGGCGTACAGGCGTAGCGCCAGGCAGAACGGCGTATCTCCCAGTTCCACCCAGCGTCGGATCCCCGCCGGCACCACCAGCTGGTCACCCTTCTCGCAAAGCAGCGAATACACCCAATCGCCCAGACGCAGGCCAACCTGTGCCCGCCCGCTGATCACGGCAAACAGCTCGTCAGCGTCATGCACGTGCTCATCGCGCACATCCACCTGCGCCGGGTCGGCACCGTCACGGTTGAGCACCACGAAGGCTTTGCTGCCATGTGTTGTCATCAACTGGTCCAGGTGTGCCCGACAGGCGTTCAAGACCTCTTCCTGGGCAGTGCCTGGGCGCAACCGCAGGCCATGTTCGGCATGGGCAAGACGCACGCCCTGTTCCGCCAGGGTGGCGGCGATGTCATCGTGATGGGTCAGCACCTTGTTCGGCAGTTCCGGGCTGGCAGTGTGGAAAACGCTGAGAATGCTCATCAGGGGCGGGTCCTGGTCGGTTGCGAACAAATGGCAATGATAACGGCTGCAGCCAAGGCTGCGGCACTGGCCATACCAAAGGTGAAGGTGGGGCCCAGGAGTTTCCAGCTGTAGCCCGAATACAACGCCCCCAGCGCCCCGCCGGTACCGGACAGCGCCGCATACAGCGCCTGGCCCTGGCCCTGCTGGCGGGCACCGAAGCTGGCCTGGACGAACGCGATGCTGGCGGCGTGGAAGCAGCCGAAGGTGGCCGCATGCAGCAACTGGGCGAATACCAGTACTGCCGGCTCGCCGGCCAGGTTACCCAGCAACAGCCAGCGCAGCGCCGCCAGCACGAAGCTGGCCAGCAACACCCGTTGCACGGAAAAACGCGCGAAGATCTGGCTCATGAGCATGAACACCAGCACTTCTGCCACCACCCCAAGCGCCCACAACAGGCCGATGGCACCGCGGCTGTAGCCGAGGTGTTCGAGGTGCAGGGTGAGGAAGGTGTAGTACGGCCCGTGGCTGAGTTGCATCAACGCCACGCAGGCATAGAACGCGATCACCCCGGGGGCACGCAGCTGCTGCAGGAAGCCGCCGGCGCTGCGGCGCTCGCCCTGCTCCAGCGGCTGAGCATTGGGCACCCACAGGCTGGCGGCGACGATGCCGGCCATGATCGTGACCAGGGCCACCGGGTAGATATCCAGGCTCAGCCACTCGAACAGCCGGCCCAGGCCGACCACGGTGAGGATGAAACCGATCGAGCCCCACAGGCGTACCTGGCTGTAGCGCGCAGTCTGCCCATGCAGGTGGGCCAGGGTGATGACCTCGAACTGCGGCAGCACCGCGTGCCAGAAGAACGCGTGCAGGGCCATGACCAGTGCCAGCCAGGCGTAGCTCTTGCCGAAGAAGATCAGGGCGAAGGTGGCCAGGGTCGACAGCGCGCCCAGGCGCACGATCAACAGACGCTGGCCGGTGCGATCGCCCAGCCAGCCCCATAGGTTGGGGGCCACGCAACGCATGAGCATGGGGATCGCCACCAGCTCGCCGATACGCGCCGGGGAAAAGCCCAGGTGGTCGAAGTACAACGCCAGGAACGGGGCGGTGGAGCCGAGCAGGGCGAAGTAGAACAGGTAGAAGCTGGACAGGCGCCAGTAGGGAATTGGTTGCTGCATGGGATGCCCTTGTGGGGACCTGTGCCGGCCTCTTCGCGGGCGCGCCCGCTCCCAGGGAACCCACAGACTTTGAAAGCGGTGATGAACCTGTGGGAGCGGGCATGCCCGCGAGGAGGCCGGTATTGGCGAATCAGAGCTGGCCCAGCACCGGGGTGTTCACCTTCACCTCGGCATTCTGCGCGCGGTGACGCAGCAGGTGGTCCATCAGCGCAATGGCCATCATCGCCTCGGCGATCGGTGTGGCGCGGATGCCCACGCACGGGTCGTGGCGGCCTTTGGTGATGACGTCCACCGGGTTGCCGTCGATGTCGATGGAGCGGCCCGGGGTGGTAATGCTGGAGGTCGGCTTCAGTGCCAGGTGGGCAACGATCGGCTGGCCCGAAGAGATGCCGCCGAGGATGCCGCCAGCGTTGTTGCTGAGGAAGCCTTGCGGGGTCAGCTCGTCACGGTGCTCGGTACCACGCTGCGCCACGCTGGCGAAGCCAGCGCCGATTTCAACGCCCTTGACCGCGTTGATGCTCATCAGGGCGTGGGCCAGTTCGGCATCCAGGCGGTCAAAGATCGGCTCGCCCAGGCCCGGCATCACACCTTCGGCGACCACGGTGATCTTGGCGCCTACCGAGTCCTGGTCACGGCGCAGCTGGTCCATGTAGGCCTCCAGTTCCGGTACCTTGCTCGGGTCGGCGCTGAAGAAGGCGTTCTGTTCCACCGACTCCCAGCTCTTGAACGGGATCTCGATCGGCCCCAGCTGGCTCATGTAGCCACGCACGGTGATGCCCTGGGTGGCCAGGTACTTCTTGGCGATGGCGCCTGCAGCCACGCGCATCGCGGTTTCGCGGGCCGAGCTGCGGCCACCGCCGCGGTAGTCGCGGATGCCGTATTTGTGGTGGTAGGTGTAGTCGGCGTGGGCCGGGCGGAACAGGTCCTTGATCGCCGAGTAGTCCTTGGACTTCTGGTCGGTGTTGCGGATCAGCAGGCCGATCGAGCAGCCCGTGGTGCGGCCTTCGAACACGCCGGAGAGGATTTCCACCTCGTCGGCTTCCTGGCGCTGGGTGGTGTGCCGGCTGGTGCCGGGCTTGCGCCGGTCGAGGTCGTGCTGCAGGTCGGCAAGGGAAATTTCCAGGCCCGGTGGGCATCCATCGACAATGGCGACCAACGCCGGGCCATGGCTCTCGCCTGCGGTGGTGACAGTGAACAGCTTGCCGTAGGTATTGCCGGACATGGACGCTCCGCGAGATCTGCCTGAAGTGAACGAAAGCGGCAGTATACAGATGGATTGCCCGCCTGTGCTGGGCATCGTCAACCTGTGGCAGCGGGTTAACCTGCGAAGAGGCCAAGCCTGCCATGTACGGGCCGAGAACCTTCGCAGGAACATAGGGTCAAAGTGACATCTCCCTACTGTAGTACCGCATGATGTCGCGCTTCGTCGCCCTGTTCTTCCTGCTGTGCACCAGCCTGGCCCAGGCCGCCCCCAGCGTGCTGCAACGCCCGATCGACCTCGATACCGGCCAGGGTGTGCTGCACGGTAGCCTGCTGTTGCCGCAGCAAGCCACCCCGCCGCCAGTCGTGCTGATCATCGCTGGCTCCGGCCCCACCGACCGCGACGGCAACAACCCGGCCTCGGGGCGGATCGACAACCTCAAGCGCCTGGCCCTGCTGCTGGCCAACGAACACATCGCCAGCGTGCGCTATGACAAGCGCGGTGTCGCCGCCAGCCAGCCGGCCACCCCCGACGAGCGCGACCTCAGCGTGGAGCGCTACGTGGCTGATGTGGTCGCCTGGAGCCACAAGCTCAAGGCCGATCCGCGCTTTGGCCCGCTGATCCTGGTCGGCCACAGCGAAGGTGCGCTGATCGCCAGCCTGGCCGCCGAGCAGGCCGGTGCCAGCGCGGTGATTACCCTGGCCGGCAGTGGCCGGCCGCTGGCCGAGGTGCTGCGCGAACAGCTGGCCCAGCGCCTGCCGCCGGCCCAGCTGGCCGGTGGCAGCGCGCTGCTCGACCGCCTGCAGGCCGGGCAGACCAGCCTGGAAGTGCCGGCACCATTGCGCCAGGTGTTCCGCCCCAGCGTGCAGCCCTACCTGATTTCGCTGTTCCGGCAGAACCCGGCGGCGGCCTTCGCCCGCCTGCCCATGCCCGCGCTGATCGTGCAGGGGCGCAACGACGTGCAGGTGGATGTGGACGATGCCGAACGGCTGAAGGCAGCCAAGCCGGATGCCCAGCTGGTCCTGATCGACGGCATGAACCATATGTTGCGCATCAGCCCCAAGGGCATGAGCCAGCAGCGCGACAGCTACCTCAACCCCGAGCTGCCGCTGGCGCGCGAGCTGGGTGAACGGATCGTGACCTTCATCCAGCATTTGCCTTCGGCGTGAGGGGAACGGGCTCAGGTCTGCGGGCTGCCTGCCGATACAGCGGGCATAGCCGAGGACAAGCCCTGATGACCACCACCCCCGCCGCCGCAGAGCCGGCCGAAGAATCCCAGGAAAGCCCGGCCCTGCCTTGGGCCGAGTTGACCACTGAACATTTCCAGCTGCTGCGCCTGGCCGCCCTGCCCACCGACCGCAGCACCGGCGCACGGCCGCTGCGCTTTGTGCAGTTCGGCTACGCCGAGCGCCATGACAAGGCCCACAGCCTGCTGCGCATGGAAATCAGACTGCCGGGCCAGAAGGTGCACAAGGAACAGAACCGCCTGGACATCCGCGTCGACCACACCGAACGCCTGGTGCGCATTGGCGCTGAAACCGGCCTGCAACTGGAACCGTTGAACCGTGGCCTGGGCCGCTTCCTGCTGGCCCAGGCCGTGCAGTGGCTGCAGCGCAACTGGTCGCATTACCGCGTCGAAGGTGTGGCGCTGCCGAGCAAGGATGCGCTGAACGAAGACTCGCGCCTGCGCCGCGACCACTGCCTGCGCGCGATGGGCATCGAGGTGGAGTACGAGGACAGCCAGCACCTGAAGGGCCGAACCGTGGAAACGACGGTAGGCCAGCTCAAAGGGGCCTGGAACAGCGAGCACGTGCAGCGGGTGGAGATCCTGGATGCTGCCGGCCTGCTGCAGCAGGCTGAACAGCAGTTGCAGGAAAAAGAAGGGCAACTGCGTGAGCGTGATGAACGGGTGGCCAAGTATCAGCGCGAAGACAGTGGCCTGCGCTTTACCATTACTTGCCTGGTGGCCTTTGCCGTATTTCAGGCCGGGTTGCTGATCTGGATCGCTACCCGCTGAGACTGCAGCGCGGATAAACCCGCGCCCCAGTTACCGCACTGCATTCAACGACGGCGCGGCAACTGTGGCGGTGAGGGCCTGGCGTCAGGCCCGGGCCTTGAACAGCTGCTGGTGCTGGCGGCACTGCTCGGCGGTCAGCATGAACACGCCGTGCCCGCCGCGCTCGAACTCCAGCCAGGCGAAGTCCACTTCAGGGTACAGCGCCTCGACATGCACCTGGCTGTTGCCCACTTCGACAATCAGCAAGCCCTTGTCGGTCAGGTGGTCGGCCGCTTCGGCCAGCATGCGCCGTACCAGGTCCAGGCCGTCGCTGCCGCAGGCCAGGCCCAGTTCGGGTTCGTGGTGGTACTCGGCCGGCATGTCGTCGAAGTCCTCGGCATCGACATACGGCGGGTTGGACAGGATCAGGTCGAAGCGCTGCCCAGGCAAACCGGCAAAACCGTCGCCCTGCACGGTGTACACGCGCCCCTCCAGGCCATGCCGCTCGATGTTCTGGTTGGCCACTTCAAGCGCGTCGAAGGACAGGTCGGCCAGCACCACCTCGGCTTCGGGGAATACATCGGCGGCAACGATACCGATGCAGCCCGACCCGGTGCACAGGTCGAGAATGCGCGTCGGCTCGCTGGCCAGCCACGGCTCGAAGCGTTTCTCGATCAGCTCGCCAATCGGCGAACGCGGCACCAGCACGCGCGGGTCGACGATGAACGACATGCCGCAGAACCAGGCCTCGCCCAACAGGTATGCGGCCGGTACGCGCTCTTCGATACGGCGCTTCAGCAGGTGCTGCAGGCGCACCCGCTCGTCGTCCTCGAGGCGGCAGTCCAGGTAGCTGTCGGCCACCTCCCACGGCAGATGCACCGCGCCGAGCACCAGCAGGCGGGCCTCGTCCCAGGCGTTGTCGGCACCGTGGCCGAAGAACAGGTCGTGCTCGTGGAAGCGGCTGACCGCCCAGCGGATGTAGTCGCGCAGCGTGCGCAGACGGGATGTGATCACGGGGTACTCCTAATTCAGACCGGACAAAAGTCTAACAGCCCCGACCGCACATTTGTTCCCTCGGGCTGCCTGCCGACCGGCCGCAGGCCAGTAATCATGCCGCTTGCATTGTCAACCATTCCCATTGGCGCCAAGGCAGGGGACAATAGGTATACAAAAGCCCTACCCAAGGAGCCCTTGATGTCCGTTCCAACCACGATGTTCCGCCTCACTGGCCGCGATTACCCGCCGGCCAAGCTGAGCCACGCCAGCCTGATCGTCATCGATGCGCAAAAGGAGTACCTCAGCGGGCCCCTGGCGCTGTCGGGCATGGACGAGGCCGTGGCCAACATCGCCAGGTTGCTCGACGCCGCGCGCAAGAGCGGCCGTCCGATCATCCATGTTCGCCACTTGGGCACCGTCGGTGGCCGCTTCGACCCACAGGGGCCGGCCGGTCAGTTCATTCCCGGGCTGGAGCCGCTGGAAGGCGAAATCGTCATCGAAAAGCGCATGCCCAACGCGTTCAAGAACACCAAGCTGCACGAGACCCTCCAGGAACTGGGCCACCTGGACCTGATCGTGTGCGGTTTCATGAGCCATTCCAGCGTCAGCACCACCGTGCGCCGGGCCAAGGACTATGGTTACCGCTGCACCCTGGTGGAAGACGCTTCGGCGACCCGCGACCTGGCATTCAAGGATGGGGTGATCCCGGCCGCGCAGATTCACCAGTGTGAAATGGCCGTGATGGCCGACAACTTCGCTTGCGTGGCTCCTACCGCCAGCCTGATCTGAACGCGATGGTGAGCCGCAGGTCGAATTCCGGATATCCACAGAGGAGAGCGGAATGAAGCTCAAAGGCAGTTTCGACGCCAAGCGCCTGCGTCCGCGCGAACCGCGTAACTGGGGCGCGCGGCTGGCGGCCGGCCTGTCGGCCTTGCTGGCCACCCTGGGCGTGCTGCTGGCGATGGCCGGTGTCGCCGGCCTGCTGGGCAACTACCCTGCCCTGGCGGAACTCAATGCCAACAAGCCGTTGTCCGCCGTATTGAGCGTGGCTGGCTTGCTGCTGCTGTGGCTCGGCGTGCGCTTCTGGCGCCGCAGCCGCATTCGCCTGCGCCGTGGGCGCGAGCTGAACCTGGCGCCGCACCTGATGAAAAAGCACGATTGAAACCTGTTCCAGCGCTGTCGCCGGGACAGGCTGCACATGGCCCTGCAGTCGCGTAAACTACGCCGCCCACGTGGAGGCATCATGCAAGACGACGATTTTTCCCTGTTCAAGGCCGAGGTGCGCGGCGTGAAGCCGATCCGGCACGACCGCGCCGACGTCGGCAAACCCAAGGCCGACCGCCAGCAGCTGGCCGGCCTGCGTCAGGCGGCGACCGTGCGCAGTGACAAGGCGCTGGTGATCGACGGCATGTCCGACCAGTTCGTCATCGACGTCGGCGCCGAAGACGAACTGCTGTGGCGTCGCGACGGCGTGCAGGAAGGCCAGTTGCGCAAGCTGAAGCTGGGGCAGATTCCGTTCGAGGGCAGCCTCGACCTGCACGGCATGACCGTGGAAAAGGCACGCGAAACCCTGTGGGACTTCATCGCCGAAGCCACCCGGCTGGAAGTACGCTGCGTGCGGGTTACCCACGGCAAGGCCGCGCGCCTGGACGGCAAGCGCCCGATGATCAAGAGCCACGTCAACACCTGGCTGCGCCAGCACCCGCAGGTACTGGGGTTTGCCTCGTGCAACGCCCGCCATGGCGGCACCGGCGCCGTGTACGTGATGCTCAAGCGAACCATGCTCGAAGGCCGCGACGAGTAACGCCGCGCTTGCAGCGCCGCCCTCGCCGCCGTACCCTTCGTCTTTGCGATTTTTTCCCACAGGTAGATCCATGTCCCTGGAACAGAACTACACCGAGATCCTCAGCCAGCTTGGCGAGGACGTCTCCCGCGAGGGCCTGCTCGACACGCCCAAGCGGGCTGCAAAGGCGATGAAGTACCTTTGCCGCGGTTATGAGCAAACACTGGAAGAAGTCACCAACAATGCGCTGTTCAGCTCTGATAACAGCGAAATGGTGCTGGTCCGGGACATCGAGCTGTATTCGATGTGCGAACACCATATGCTGCCGTTCATCGGCAAGGCCCACGTTGCATACCTGCCCAAGGGCAAGGTCCTGGGCCTGTCGAAAGTGGCACGCATTGTCGACATGTACGCCCGCCGCTTGCAGATCCAGGAAAACCTCAGCCGCCAGATCGCCGAGGCCGTGCAGCAGGTCACCGGTGCCGCCGGCGTGGCAGTCGTGATCGAAGCCAAGCACATGTGCATGATGATGCGCGGCGTCGAAAAGCAGAACTCGAGCATGATCACCTCGGTGATGCTCGGCGAGTTCCGCGAGAACGCCGCTACCCGTAGCGAGTTCCTCAGCCTGATCAAGTGACTGGCTGCTGACCCCAAGCCGACCCTGCCCGGTCGGCTTTTGCATTTCAGGAGTTGCCCATGATCGTCAAAGCCCTGCGGGTTGGCCTCGGCCAGCTCATCGTGTTCGGCGACTGGATCAGCCGCCCGCCCAAGCGCAAGCGCGACGCCGCCGCCCAGGCCCGCGTCGAGCAGGCGGCCAAGGGCCTGGCGCTGTATCAGTTCCATGCCTGCCCGTTCTGCGTCAAGACCCGGCGCACCCTGCACCGCCTTAACGTGCCGGTGGCGTTGCGCGATGCCAAGAACGACCCGGTGCACCGCCAGGCCCTGCAGGAAGGGGGCGGCCGGGTAAAAGTGCCGTGCCTGCGCATTGAGGAAGCGGGCAAGGTGACCTGGATGTATGAGTCCAAGGCGATCATTGCCTACCTGGATGAGCGGTTTGCTTCGGCCTGACCGTTTGTAGGCGGCCTGTACTGGCCCTTTCGCGGGTGAACCCGCTCCCACAGGTACTCCACTGTCGTCAGGTCCTGTGATTTCCCTGTGGGAGCGGGTTTACCCGCGAAGAGGCCGGTACCGGCTAAAGGTCAGCCCACCATCGGCACATGCCGTGGGTGGCTGCTGACCCGCTCCAGCCAGGTCCTCACTGCCGGGTAATCGGCCAGGTCGAACCCGCCCTGCTGCGCCACATGGGTGTAGGCATACAACGCCACATCGGCAATCGAGTACTGGTCACCGACCAGGTACGGCGTCATCTGCAACTGCCGCTCCATCACCCTCAGTGCCTTGTAGCCGCCCTTGTGCAGCTTGCGATACTCCTCCACGCGATCATCTGGCAAGCCCAGGTAGAACTGGATGAAACGCGCCACGGCGATGTACGGCTCATGGCTGTACTGTTCGAAGAATTGCCACTGCAGCACCTGCGTACGCAGGCGCGGCTCGGCAGGCAGGAACTCGCTGCCGTCGGCCAGGAAGTTGAGGATGGCATTGGACTCCCACAGGTAGCTGCCGTCTTCCAGTTGTAATACCGGCACCTTGCCGTTGGGGTTCATCGCCAGAAATTCAGGCGTTTCCGTCTCGCCCTTGAGAATGTCCACCGGCTGCCACTCATACGGCCGGCCCAGCAGGCTCAACATCAGCTTGATCTTGTAGCAATTGCCCGACTGGTAGTCGCCATAGACCTTGTACATCGCCCCTTCACTCCCAAGCAGTTCTGCATTTGCGCCCAATAGTTGGCGACTGTACGGCTAAAAGCAATGGCCGCTGTATGGCAAGGATCATTCTTGCGCGCTGTAGTCTGAAAAAACTGCTTACACCTTTACAAGGATTTTGTTCATGACCGATGCCACTTCCGCTCGCCTGCGGCCACTGGCGGACAGCTCCCCGTCGGCGGTCGTCGCCGGTTTCATCGCAATGCTCACCGGCTATACCAGTTCGCTGGTGCTGATGTTCCAGGCCGGCCAGGCGGCCGGGCTGACCAATGCGCAGATTTCCTCGTGGATCTGGGCGTTGTCGATCGGCATGGCGGTATGCAGCATCGGCCTGTCGCTGCGCTACCGCACGCCAATCACCGTGGCCTGGTCCACCCCGGGTGCCGCCCTGTTGATCACCAGCCTGGGTGGGGTCAGCTACGGCGAAGCGATTGGCGCCTACATCACCTGCGCCGTGCTGGTGCTGATTTGCGGCCTGACCGGTAGCTTCGAGCGCCTGGTCAAACGCATCCCGGCCTCGCTGGCCTCGGCGCTGCTGGCCGGCATCCTGTTCAAGATCGGCAGCGAAATCTTCGTGGCCGCCCAACACCGCACCTTGCTGGTACTGGGCATGTTCTTCAGCTACCTGCTGGTCAAGCGCCTGTCGCCGCGCTACTGCGTGCTGGCCGCGCTGCTGGTGGGCACGACCTTGTCCGGCGCCCTCGGCCTGCTGGACTTCAGCGGCTTCCGCCTGGAGGCCGCCACCCCGGTGTGGACCACGCCGAGCTTCTCGCTGGCGGCAACCATCAGCATCGGCATTCCGTTGTTCGTAGTGGCCATGACTTCGCAGAACATGCCAGGGGTGGCCGTGCTGCGCGCAGATGGCTACCAGGTACCGGCCTCGCCGTTGATTTCGGCCACCGGCTTTGCCTCGCTATTGCTGGCGCCATTCGGTTCGCACGGGGTCAACCTGGCGGCGATCAGCGCGGCGATCTGCACCGGCCCGCATGCCCATGAAGACCCGGCCAAACGTTATACCGCGGCGGTGTGGTGCGGGATTTTCTATGGTATCGCCGGGGTGTTCGGCGCTACCTTGGCGGCGTTGTTTGCGGCGCTGCCAAAAGAGCTGGTGCTGTCGATCGCTGCATTGGCCCTGTTCGGCTCGATCATGAACGGGCTGACCGTGGCCATGAGCGAAGCGCGCGAGCGTGAGGCGGCGTTGATCACCTTCATGGTCACGGCTTCGGGGTTGACCTTGTTCTCCATCGGCTCGGCGTTCTGGGGGATTGTGGCGGGGGTGTTGACCTTGCTGATCCTCAACCCGCGCAAGGCCTGAAGGTATTTGTTGCCTATACCGGCCTCTTCGCGGGCATGCCCGCTCCCACACTGCCCTCAGGTTCTTTATTTCCCTGTGGGAGCGGGCATGCCCGCGAAGAGGCCGGTACAGGCAACACAAGCCCCAGGCCCAGATCACAACCTGAAATGCCCCACCATCCCCTTCAGATCGGTACCCAGCTGCGCCAGCTCGATACTCGACCGGGCATTGTCCTGCATCGCCAGTGCCGCCTGATCGGCACTGCCGCGGATTTGCGTGACGCTGCGGCTGATCTCTTCCGCCACCGAGCTCTGCTGCTCGGCCGCCGCGGCAATCTGCTGGTTCATCTGCTGGATCAATGACACCGCCGCCGCAATGCTGCCCAGCGCGCTTTCGGTCTGCAGCGCATCGGCCACCGCCAAACGCACCAGCTCGGTACTGCCGCGAATCTGCGCCACCGACTGCTGGGCATTGCCGCGCAGGCTGGCAACCAAGGTCTCGATCTGCTCGGTAGACTGCCGGGTACGCCGCGCCAGCGCTCGCACCTCATCAGCGACCACGGCAAAGCCACGCCCCTGCTCACCCGCGCGGGCGGCTTCGATAGCGGCATTCAGCGCCAGCAGGTTGGTCTGTTCGGCCACGCTCTTGATCACGTCCAGCACATCGCCAATGGTGTGGATCTCCGCACTGAGGCTGTCGATACCGGCGCTGGCGGTTTCCGCCGCCGCCGCCAGTTGCTCGATGCGCTGCATGCTCTGGCGCACCACCTGCTGCCCCGAATCGACCTTTTCATCGGCAGCCTGGGCCGCCTGGGCCGCCTCTTCGGCGTTGCGCGCCACGTCGTGAACGGTGGCCGTCATCTGCTGCATGGCCGTCGCCACCTGCTCGGTTTCGTCTTTCTGGTTACCCACTTCGCGGTTGGTCTGCTCGGTTACCGCCGACAGCGCCTGGGCATTACCGGCCAGTTGCTCGATACCCTGCTGCAAACCGCTGACGATTCCCGACAGCCCCTCCGCCATCTGTTGCATGGCCTGCATCAGCTGGCCCACTTCATCACGACGTGGCGCCTGGGCGTCAAAGCCCAGCTCGCCGGCGGCAATGCGCTGTGCACGGGCGATCACATGCTTGAGCGGGCCGACCACGGCACGGGTGATCAACCAGGCGGCCAGCACACCGACCAGCAGTGCCAGGGCTGTCGCCAGGCCAATGGCCACGGCGTTGCGCTGCAGTTCGCCCTGCAGCGCCTGCTCCTGCGCCTGGTAAGCCTGGTCGACCCGGCCGGTGACCTGCTCGGCACTGGCCTGTAGTTGCGCCTTCAGCCCTTGCTCGCGGGCCAGCTGGTCAGTGTATTCGTTGAGTTTTTCCGAGAAACTGCCGATGTGCCCCGCCACTTCGCCCAGCACACTCTGGTAGCCGGCGTCGCTGACCGCGCCCTGCAACTGGCCGACCAGGCTGGCGGCCTCTACGGTCTGGGCGATGCGCTCCTGGCTGACGCCCTCTTCACCTTTGCGGCTTTTTTCCAGGCGTACACGGGCTTCGTCCATGGCCTGCAGCATCAGCCGCGACACCTGCGCCACCTGCGCAGCCTGTTCCAGGAAGGTACCGCCCTCCTGACCTTGGGACTGCTTGAGGGTGTAGACGCCATCGTCGGCCAGGCCGGACTGCAGCACATCGAGGTTGTTGGCTACGCTGGACACCGACCAGCTGGCCATGTCCAGCGCCAGTTCCTTGGCCTGCACTGCCTCGACAAAGGCCTCGAACGCCTGCCCATAGGCCGTCAGGTCGGCCTCCGCCGCGGCCAGTGCCGGCAGGCCACGCGCACGTTCGGTCAGGCTCTGCAGGCCGCTGCGCAAGGCCTCGGCCTGTTTTATGTCAGAGCGCAGGGCAAACGCTTGCTCATGCTGGCGCAGACGCAGCAGGTCGGTATTGAACTGGCCCAGCTGGCGCAGGCTGTCGAAGCGCTGGCCAACGCTGTGCAGCGCAGCGATGCCGATTGCCGCTACCGCCAGGGTCAGCACCAGCACCAGAGCAAAACCCAGGCTGAGTTTGCGGGCCATGCCCAGGTTGGCCAGCACACCGTGCTTGCTCGCGCCCATTGCCGATTCCCCTTCTGCTGGCGAGGTTATCTTGAAGGCCAAGGGTGGCAACGTTGCCAGCCGATGAACAAGGGCCTGACGCCAGAATAGTGTCAAATAGCTATGAGCGTGTCGCTATCAGCTTTGCGGAGGTCGCCCTGCGTGCTGAAAGAAGGCTTGCGCGCGGGCGTCCTGCCCATAGGCGACATTGATGCGCAACCAGGCGCTGGCAGCGCCCTGGTAATCGAAGGCGCTCCCCGGGGTCAGCAGCACCGCATGCTGCAGCGCCAGGCGCTCCAGGCTGGCAAAATCACGTCCTGGCACACGCGCCCAGACGAACATGCCGCCATAGGGTTCGCAGAATACTTGCCACCCCGCCAGCTCCAGTTGGCCAAGCAACTTCGCCATGTGCTGCCCCAGGCGTACACGCAGGCGCTGCATGCTCTTGCGGTAGCTGCCATTGGCCAGCATCTGCCCCACTACCTGCTCGGCAAAACGCGAGGTGCCGATACCACTGACCATTTTCAACTCGGCCAGGCGCGCCACCAATGCCGGGTCGGCGACCAGATAGCCGACCCGCAGCGAGCTGCTGAGGGTTTTCGAGAAGCTGGCCATGTAGATGACCCGCTGCTCGCTGTCGAGAGTGGCCAGGCGAGTAGCCGGCCCCTCCTGGAAGTCGGCGTAGATATCGTCCTCGATGATGCGCAGGTCATGCTCGCGGGCCAGCTCCAGCAGGCGGTACGCCACCTTGGGCGCCAGGCTGGTGCCGGTGGGGTTGTGGTACAGGCTGTTGATGAACAGGCAGCGTGGTTGGTGCGTGCCCAGCAGCGCTTCCAGGGTTGCCAGGTCGGGCCCTTCGGCGCCACGCGGTACCGGAAGCATTTGCACCTGGTGCTGGCGCAGCAGGTTGTAGAGGTTGTAATAACCGGGGTTTTCCACCAGCACGGTGTCGCCCGGACGCAGCAAGGTGCGCACCAGCAGATCGAGGCCATGACTGGCGCCATGGGTGGTGAGGATACGTTCGGGGCCGGCGGTGACGCCCTGTTGCGCCAGGCGCTTGTGCAACTGCTGGCGCAGGCTGGCAAGGCCCAGGGGTGGGCAGTAGTCGAACAGGTCCTGAGGGTTGCCGCGGCTCACCTGGCGCACCACCTGGGCCAGCTCGGCGGCGGCGCGCCAGTTGCTCGGCAGCCAGCCGCAGCCCAGCTTGAGCAGTTCGTCATGGCCCTCGCGGAATTGCCGCCAACTGCCGTCTGCGGCTTCGCCCCAGGGTTGGGTGTCGTCTGCTGCCAGGCCTGGTTTGCGCTCGGCGACGAAAAAACCGGTGCCGTGGCGCGCTTCCAGCCAGCCACTGGCAACCAGGCGGTCATAGGCTTCGATCACACACGACGCGCTGACCGCCTGGCTGCGGGCCAGGGCGCGGATTGACGGCAGGCGTGCCCCGGGGCGCAGGCGCTGCTGGTCGATCCAGGTTTGCAACTGGTCGGTGAGCTGCTGCACCAGGGGCGTAGGACTGTTGCGATCGAGGGTCAGGTGCATCAGGTTTACTGTTTGCTGGTTTCGAGCGAACAGTTAAGCATAAATGCGCTGAGGGTGTATCTGGTGGGTGAAATGGGCAGGCACCAGAGTAGGCAGGGCTGGCCCTTTTGCGGATAAACCCGCCAAGCGGTTTGCCCAAACACGACCAAACCAGGACCCTGACCATGCCCTTCGCTCCGGCCCGACTGGCCTTCGCCCTCTGCCTGATCACCATGGCCGTCAACTTGCCGGCCCCACTGTATATCACCTACGCCGACCTTTCCGGCCAGGGCGCTGGCGCCACGGCCGTGGCATTCGCCGGCTATGTACTCGGGGTACTGCCGGTGCTGCTGGCTCTAGACCGGGTCGGACGTCGGCCGTTGATCCTGACCGCCCTGGCCCTGTCGATGGTCGCCACCGGGCTCATGTTGCTGGCCCCCAGCCTGCAGACCCTGGGCTTGGCGCGCATGTGCCTGGGCCTGGGCACGGCACTGGCCACCGCTACGGCAACCGCCTACATGGGCGAGCTGATGGGCCGCGAGCATGGCCCGCGCGCCGCTACCTGGGTAACCGCCAGCACCTCGCTGGGCTTTGGCCTGGGCGCAGCGCTGACCAGCCTGTTCCTACTGCGCAGCCCCAGCCTGACTCCGGGCAGCTTCTATCTGCAGTTGCTGCTGGCTGCGTTGGCCATGGCGCTGGTGTGGCGCCTGCCCGACCCTCGGCCGGCACAGCGCCTTCCCATGCTGCGCCTGCCCTGCTACCCGCGCGGCAGCGTTGGCTATGGCCTGGCCATCCTGCTGGCGTGGGCCTGCTCGGGGCTGGTCATCGCCCTGCTCCCCGGCATCCTGCGCGAGCATGGGCTTAGCGTCTGGTCGGGGTTCTCGACCTTTTGTGTCATCAGCTGCGGGCTGCTGTTCCAGCCGATGGCGCGGCGCCTGGGCAGCCGTACGGCAACCTTGCTGGGGCTTCTGATATTGCCGTGCAGCTATGCCGTGCTGGCCTGGGGCGCAGCCAGCGGGCAACTGGGGGCCGTGCTGCTGGGTGCAGTAGCGGCCAGCAGTGCGTGCTACGGGTTTATCTACCTGGGCGGCCTGGCGGCGGTTAACCAGCTGGCCGGCAGCGAGAAGACCCGGGCCAGTGCCGGGTTCTTCCTGCTGGCGTACCTTGGCTTCAGCTTGCCGGTGATCGTCACCGGGCTGCTAAGTGACCGGCTCGGGGCACGGTTGGCCTTGCTGGTGTTCGGTGGGATGCTGACGGTGGGGTGCGTGGCGCTTGGGCTGGCCTTGCTGTCCGGCTCGCTGAAAGCCGCCCAGGCGGCACGCTCGGTGTAGGAGCAGTGACAGTTGCCTCAGATCGCCGTAGCCCCGCCATCCACCGTCAGGCAATGCCCGGTGGTAAACGCTGCGCCGTCACTGCACAGGTACAGCACGGCGCTGGCAATCTCCTCGACCTTGCCAATCCGACCCACCGGGTGCATGGCAGCGGCGTACTCGGCCTTGCGCGGGTCGGCCTGGTAGGCACGGCGGAACATGTCGGTGTCGATGACCGCCGGGCACACCGCATTCACACGGATACCCTTCTTGGCATATTCAATGGCAGCCGACTTGGTCAGGCCGATCACCGCGTGCTTGGAGGCGCTGTAGATGCTCATTTTCGGCGCCGCGCCAAGCCCCGCGACCGAAGCGGTATTGACGATCGCACCTCCGCCCTGGGCCAGCAGCAGCGGCAGCTGGTACCTCATGCACAGCCACACGCCTTTGACATTGACGCCCATGATGGCATCGAACTCCGCTTCGCTACCCTCGGCCAGGCGGCCCTGCTCGATCTCGATGCCGGCATTGTTGAAGGCATAGTCGAGCCGGCCGTAGGCGGCAATCAGGCGTTCGTGCAACTGGCGCACCTCGGCGTCGCGGGTGACATCACAGGCAATGAACAGCGCCTCGCCACCCGCCGCACGGATCAACGCAACAGTGGCCTCGCCACTGGCCGGGTCGAGATCGGCCCCCACCACCTTCAGGCCCGCCTGGGCGACCGCCAGGGCGGTTGCCCGGCCGATGCCGGCTGCACCGCCGGTGACCAGGGCGACCTGGCCGGAAAAGGTCATGCTCATCGCGTGCTCCTGAGAGTGTTGGGTGAGGTCCGGAGCATAGTCAGCCAGTAACCGGCCGGGCAGCATCATCACTTCTCCGGTTGAGCTACCATGCTTGTCAGTGATGTTACGGCCCTGCCTCCATCAACAGGGTAGATTGGATGCCTAACCTCTCCACTGCCCACAAGGACCTGCCATGACCCAGACCAACCGCCGCTTCCTGCTCGCCAAACGCCCGGTCGGCACCGTGCGCCGTGATGACTTCAGCTTCGAGACTGTTCCCGTCGAACAACCCGGCGAAGGCCAGGTACTGGTGCGCAACCTGTACTTGTCGCTGGACCCGGCCATGCGCGGCTGGATGAACGAAGGCAAGTCGTACATCCCCCCAGTGGCGCTGGGCCAGGTGATGCGAGCGCTGGGTGTTGGCGAGGTGGTCGCCTCCAACCACCCCGCTTTCAAGCCGGGCGACCATGTAAGCGGCGCCCTTGGCGTGCAGGACTATTTCACCGGCGATGCCCAGGGCCTGCACAAGATCGACCCCAGCCTGGCCCCCCTGCCCCGCTACCTGTCGGCACTGGGCATGACCGGCATGACCGCCTACTTCGCCCTGCTCGAAGTCGGCCAGCCCAAGGCCGGCGACACAGTGGTGATTTCTGGTGCGGCTGGCGCGGTGGGCAGCATTGTCGGGCAGATTGCCAAGATCAAAGGCTGCCGTGTGGTCGGCATTGCCGGCGGGGCCGAGAAATGCCAGTACCTGAAAGACGAGCTGGGCTTTGACGGGGTGATCGACTACAAGGCCGAAGACGTGCTGGCCGGCCTCAAGCGCGAATGTCCCAAAGGCGTGGATGTGTATTTCGACAACGTGGGTGGCGACATCCTCGACGCCGTGCTGACCCGCATCAACTTCAAGGCACGCATCGTGATTTGCGGCGCAATCAGCCAGTACAACAACAAGGAGGCGGTGAAAGGCCCGGCCAACTACCTGTCACTGCTGGTCAATCGTGCACGCATGGAAGGCTTTGTGGTAATGGACCATGCCAAGGACTATGGCAAGGCCGCGCAGGAGATTGCCGGGTGGCTGGCCAGTGGGCAGGTGAAGAGCAAGGAGGATGTGGTGGACGGGTTGGAGACCTTCCCCGAGACGTTGCTGAAGCTGTTCAGTGGGGAGAACTTTGGCAAGCTGGTGTTGAAGGTTTGATTGCGGGGCTGAGCCTGCGGGTGCAGGCCATGGAAGGTTGAGCACCTGCTAGATCGAGCGCAGCGCGGACGGCGCTCGATCTAGCAGGCACCATGGTGCTCAAGGCGAGCACCTCAGGCAGGCAACTTACCCACGAATCTCCGCCACCACCGCTGCCAGCGCCTGCGCCGGGTCGGCGGCCTGGCTGATCGGGCGGCCGATCACCAGGTAATCCGAACCGGCATCCAGCGCCTGGCGCGGGGTAAGAATCCGCCGCTGGTCATCCTGCGCGCTGCCTGCCGGGCGAATACCCGGCGTCACCAGCTGCAGCGACGGGTGCGCTGCCTTCAGCGCCGGGGCCTCCAGGGCCGAGCACACCAAGCCGTCCATGCCGGCCTTCTCGGCCAGCGCCGCCAGGCGCAGCACCTGCTCCTGCGGGTCGATGTCCAGGCCTATACCGGCCAAGTCCTCACGCTCCATGCTGGTCAGCACGGTCACGCCAATCAGCAACGGCTGCGGGCCGCTGCGCTTGGCCAGTTCCTCACGGCAGGCCGCCATCATACGCAGGCCACCGGAGCAATGTACGTTGACCATCCATACGCCCATCTCGGCAGCTGCCTTCACCGCCATGGCGGTGGTATTGGGGATGTCATGGAACTTGAGGTCCAGGAACACTTCGAAACCCTTGTCGCACAGGGTTTCGACAATGCCCGAAGCGCTGCTGGTGAACAGCTCCTTGCCAACCTTCACCCGACACAGCGCAGGGTCAAGCTGGTCAGCCAGCTTCAGGGCGGCCTCGCGGGTAGGGAAATCCAGGGCGACGATCAGGGGCGTCTGGCAGGCGGACATGGGCAGGCTCTCTTGGCAAGTCGAAAACGGCGCGCATTGTAAACGAAGTGGCGCAGGCTTTGGGGCCCCGCGGATCACGGAATTGGCCCGGCACGGCCTGGCTCCTATAATTGAACCAACGGAACGGGTAATTGCTCAAAATTCGTACAAGCACTGCCCCTCATCGGCAAAGGAGAACGACACATGCCCTGGTATGCCTGGCTGATACTCATCATAGCCCTCGGCTCAATCGTTGGCGGGCTGATGCTGCTGCGCGACACGGCGAAGAAACTGCCGCTTACCGAGGAGCAGCTGCGCAAGGTGCACGAGCGCAATGCCGAAGCGGATGCCAAGGATGCGCAAGACCGCTGAAGGCCAGAACCGACGTTTCAGACAGCATTTTGACGCGACGCGCAGATAAAAAATAACTTTTTGTTTTAACTGGCTTTTATTGCTGGGGCTTAACGCCACTCCCGCTACAAAAGGCCGCTCCTGCAAAGAAAAACGATCCATCGCGAGAGCGGCCTTGCGCGGGATTGGCTTGTAAAGCGGTTTGAGGTTTCAAGGCAACCTCAACGCAACAGCGGCCTCCCCTGCCGCTTACTTCACCATCAGTTTGTCCCGATTCCGTTCCAGCAATGCATTGCCAATGCCCTTGATCTCAAGCAGCTCATCCACCGAGGCGAAGGGCCCATTGGCCTCCCGATAGGCCACGATGGCCTCGGCCTTGGCCTTCCCAATGCCGTTCAGCTCCTTCTGCAAGATCGCCGCGTCAGCCGTGTTCAGGTCCAGCCGCTGCGGCTGCTGGGCCTGTTGGTCACTGACCATAGGCACCGGTTCGGACATTGCCGTTGTGCTGGCGGGGGCCGCGCTGACGGAAAAAGACAGGCTGGCGAACAGGGGCAGCAGAAGGTACGACAGTACGTTGTTACGCATGATGAACACTCCTTGGGTTGGTATTTTCCAGCAGCCGTTCTCCTTCGGCTGCGTAATCAACCCTAGCGGTTCATCGATAATGCAAACAGCTTCGCGCTTCGGTTATTCGTTACTGAATCCGACAATAAAGAAAGCTAGTTGGTGCACTGCAAAAATAATGGCATTACGCCATATTTCCGGGTAACTTCATGAAAACGCGGCGGTAGCAAATCGCCTATTGTTAAATTCCCGTTTAACCTCGGTTTCATTCAGACCAAAAGCCGTTGCTTTTCCTACAACCCTTACCGGCCAAGGCTTCCATCCATTCGTCGTATGCCTTCGTCGAATTGATCCGATTGGCATGATGCCTGAATAACATCAAACAATCGTTTTCCCTATTCAATTTAGCAAAATCGGATCCAATTATTCGATAGATATGGCCAATTTCCTACATGAAGGGGAAAAAACGTGCCATAGAGGGTGTCAGAGAGATGACGAAATGATAAATTTACGTTCATTGGACAACCGCCACGCTTGAAGGATCCGAGCTCAGATGAATTTTTCTTCATGCCCCCCCAGGCTTCCAACTCGCTTCGGCGTGCGTGGAGTAGCCCAGGCCACCCCCCTCGGCCGTTTTGTGTAACACCCTCGAGCTGCACCCGTAGCACCCGATACAACCGCCTTCACCCTCCATACACAGAAGACCGTCGCCGTGCCCCTCAAGACCCTCACTGTATTCGGCACCCGCCCAGAAGCCATCAAGATGGCTCCGCTGGCCCTCAACCTTGCCCAAGATGCCCGTTTCGAGTCGCGCGTCTGCGTCACTGGCCAGCACCGCCAGATGCTCGACCAGGTCTTGGAGCTGTTCGAGATCTCGCCCGACTATGACTTGAACATCATGAAGCCAGGCCAGGATCTGACCGATGTGACCACTGCCATCCTGCAGGGTCTCAAGCCTGTTCTGGCTGAATTCAAGCCCGACGTGGTGCTGGTCCACGGCGACACCGCAACAACCTTGGCCACCAGCCTGGCCGCCTACTATCAGCAGATCCCTATTGCTCATGTTGAAGCAGGCCTGCGTACCGGCAACCTGTATTCGCCGTGGCCGGAAGAAGGCAACCGCCGCCTGACTGGCGCCTTGGCCGCCCTGCATTTCGCGCCAACCTCCACTTCGCAGGACAACCTGCTGAAGGAGGGCATCGACGCTGGGACCATCCATACCACCGGCAACACCGTGATCGACGCGTTGCTGGAAGTGGTGCGCAAGCTGGAAAGCCCCCAGCTGAAAAGCCAGTTCGAAACCCAGTTCAGCTTCCTGGACCCGCAGCGCCGCATGGTGCTGGTCACCGGCCACCGCCGCGAAAACTTCGGCGGCGGCTTCGAGCGCATCTGCCAGGCCTTGGTACAAACCGCGCGCCAATTCCCTGACGTGGACATCGTGTACCCGGTGCACCTCAACCCCAACGTACGCGAGCCGGTCAACCGGCTGTTGGCTGACGTCAGCAATATCCACCTGATCGAGCCACTGGATTACCTGCCGTTCGTCTACCTGATGACCCGCTCGTACCTGATCCTGACCGACTCCGGTGGCATCCAGGAAGAAGCCCCCGCCCTGGGCAAGCCGGTGCTGGTGATGCGCGACACCACCGAGCGCCCTGAAGCCGTCGCCGCCGGTACCGTCAAGCTGGTTGGCACCGACGTCGAGTCGATTACCGAGCACCTGGCGAAACTGCTCACCGATGATGCGACCTATCGCGAGATGAGCTTTGCCCATAACCCCTACGGCGATGGAAAAGCGTGCGCGCGAATCCTCGACGCACTCTCCGCCTTCTCTAACCCCAAGGACGCAGCATGAGCTTCAACAAGATTTCTGTCGTAGGCCTGGGCTACATCGGTCTGCCAACCGCTGCCGTTTTCGCCGCCCGCAAGAAGCAGGTGATCGGTATCGATGTGAACCAGAATGCGGTCGACACCATCAACCGCGGCGAAATCCATATCGTCGAGCCTGAGCTGGACATGGTGGTGCATGCTGCCGTCACCGGAGGCTACCTGCGCGCCTCTACCGCTCCGGAAGCAGCCGATGCCTTCCTGATTGCCGTGCCAACCCCGTTCATGGATGACCACCAGCCGGACCTGAGCTACATCGAGTCCGCCAGCAAGGCTATTGCGCCAGTGCTGAAGAAGGGTGACCTGGTCATTCTTGAATCTACTTCGCCGGTCGGCGCCACCGAGCAGATGGCCTTCTGGCTGGCCCAGGCGCGCCCGGACCTGAGCTTCCCGCAAAGCCACGGTGAAGATTCCGACATCCGCGTGGCCCACTGCCCTGAGCGCGTACTGCCCGGCCACGTGCTGCGCGAGCTGGTGGAAAACGACCGGATCATCGGTGGCATGACTGCGAAGTGCTCGGAAGCGGCCGTGCGCCTGTACCGCACCTTCGTTGAAGGTGAGTGCATCGTCACCAACGCTCGCACCGCGGAAATGTGCAAGCTGACCGAAAACAGCTTCCGTGATGTGAACATCGCCTTCGCCAACGAACTGTCGATCATCTGTGACAAGCTGGACATCGACGTGTGGGAGCTGATTCGCCTGGCCAACCACCATCCGCGCGTCAACATCCTGCAGCCTGGCCCGGGCGTGGGCGGCCACTGCATCGCCGTCGACCCGTGGTTCATCGTCAGCCAGACCCCGGAGCAGGCACGCCTGATCCGCACCGCCCGCGTGGTCAATGACAGCAAGCCTGAGTGGGTGATCGACAAGGTCAAGATGGCCCTGGCCAACTTCCTGATCAAGAACCCGGGCAAGTCGGCCCAGCAAGTGAAAATCGCCTGTTACGGCCTGGCTTTCAAGGCCGACATCGACGACCTGCGCGAAAGCCCGGCGCTGAGCATCGCCGAGCGCCTGGGCAATGAGCTGGAAGCCACCCTGCAACTGGTCGAGCCGAACATCGAAGCACTGCCGCAGCGTCTGGCGCACCACGAGCATGTGGAATTCGACTATGCGCAGGACAGCGCAGACATTCACGTACTGCTGGTGAAACACCGCGAGTTCCGCGGCACCTTCAACGTGCGTGATGCAGCATTCGTGATCGACGCCGCAGGCGTTACCCAGGCTTGATGGATCAGACCGCATGAACAACCCCACGCTTGAGACCCCTACCGTGAACACTGAGCTGCCTTCACCTTTGGCCGATATTCATGACCGCGTGATGGAAGCCTACTACGGCAAGCTGGGGGATCAGTTCATGCGCGAAACGCAGTCCCGCATCCACTGGATCTGCGCCCAGGTCAAAGGGCGCCGGATCCTGGATGTCGGTTGCTCGCAGGGTATCGTGCCCCTGCTGCTGGCACGGGAAGGCTGTCAGGTCATCGGTGTCGACACCAGCCCCCAGGCTATTGAAGAAGCCAGGGGCTACCTGTCTGCCGAACCGGCTCACATCCAGCAGAACGTCACGTATATAAATTCAGACTTCCTCGCGCTGGACACGCTCGAGGTTGAACCGGACACCGTTGTCATCAGTGAAGTGCTCGAACACCTGGTACGCCCGGAGCTGTTCGTCGAAAAAGCCTACGACCTGCTCAAGCAGGGTGGCCGGCTGGTGATCACCGTGCCGTTCGGGGTCAACGACTTCATTGATCACAAACACACCTTCTACCTGATGGAACCGTTCCGGCTGCTGGCCGAGCATCTGCAAATCATCGAAGTGAAGATGCTTGGCAAATGGCTGGGTATCGTTGCGGTGAAGAGCGAAACGCACAAGCCCGGCGTCATAGACTCGATGACGGTGGATCGCGTCCGTGAACTGGAAAAGGCGTTTGAATCGATCGAGCGCACCTTGCGCGAAAATCTTGCCGCCATGGGCAAGCGCCTGGAAGAGGCAAACAAGAAGTATCGCCTTGCAACTGAGCAGATCACCCTGCTCAAGCCGGAAGCGCAAAAAGCTGAAGCGCTATCGAAACAGCTGCAAACGCGCGAAGCGGAAATCCTAGCGCTGCAAAAATCCAACCGCGAAATCATTGAAGCCAAGGCACAACGTGCCCAGGAGCTGGAAGAAACCACGCAACGGCTGGTGGAGGCCAACAAGAAATACCGCGCGGCGACAGAGCAGTATGGGCTGCTGGAACAACAACTGAAGACGGTCGAAGAAGCTCGTGTACAAAGCCTGGCCGAGGCGCGGCAGCAATTCGATGAGTTGCAGGCCCGGCACGCCCAAACGCTGGAGCAATTGGCTGAGGCTACTGACGGGCTGCAGGGCTCCGCGGAACAACGGGAAATAATCGATAGCCATATCGCCACCATCACTGACCTTCGTGCTTATCAGGCTGCATTGACAGTCGACTACGAAAGCCAGCAGCAACAAGCTGCTGAACTGCTGCTCGATGCACAACAGAGAAACGCAGAGCACATTGAGGCGATCACCGCATTGCATGCCCAGCAGGCAGCCCTGCAGGCCCAGATTGATGCTGCGAACCACCTGCAATCCCAAAGCAATCAGGATATTGCTGAAAAAGACAACACGATCACCACGCTGCGCATGCGCCAAGCGGAACTGGAAGCCGAACTTGAAAGCGAGTTGGAGTATATGAACGAATTGCAGGCCCAAACCCAACGGGCCGACGCTGCTCAGGCAGAGACCATTGCCCTGCTAAAAGCGCGTCAAGCTGAACTGGAAGCGGATCTGGCCAAGCAGCGGCAAGCCATGGACGAACTGCAACTTCAGTTGCAACAGATGAATGAAGTTCAGGCGCAAAGCCAGCGTGAGCATGCGGCCCAGGCAAACTCCATTAATGCCTTGGTCGAACAACGCGCGCAGCTGGAAGAGCAATTGCAACAATTGACAATTGCCAACGTTGAATTTGAAGAAGCGCGAGCAGCCTTGGCGCAAAACATTGCGTCGCTCACCCAAGCCAAAGAGCTACTCGAAGAACAGCTGATGCTGGAAAGCGCCAGCCGTCAGGCAGCCGAAGCCAGTCTCGCCGCCACCAATAAAGAATGGCAAGGGCTGCGCCAGCAACTTGAAGCCGAGCTCAACTCGTCGCGGGCAGGCCTTGGTGCGGCAAACATGAAATATCGCGCATTAACAGGCGAACAAATCCCGCAATTGAAAGCAAGCCTCAATCAACTGCTTGAGCGCAGTGCCGCCCAACAGCGCAAGATTGATGAGCTCAATGAGAATCTCGAGCGCGCCAACACCCAGCGCCACCTGGCAGAGCAACGCCTGGTTAAAACCCGAGCAAGCATGACCTATCAACTTGGGTACCAGATCAAGAATAGCGCCACGTCACTAGGTGGCCTGGTCAAGCTACCAGTGCGTCTGCTGCGCCTTTACCGCAAAGCCAGCCAACAACGCAAGCAGAACGAGCAGAAGCTGCTGGCCAACGAACCGCGCAAGGCACTGCTGCCGCCGGCGCCAGTGCAGGATGAGAACTACCTGAAGCTGCCCGCTGCGCTGCCGACCAGTGAGCTCAGCCGCACCACCCTGCTGCGCCAGGCGGATCAGCCTGTCAGCCGCTTGAAGGTGGCATGCGTGATGGATGAGTTCACCTTCGGTTCCTATCGTTACGAATGCGACCTGATGCCACTTACGCCAGCCAACTGGAAGGCCGAAATAGAGGGCTTCGGCCCGGAACTGTTGTTCATCGAATCCGCCTGGCGCGGCAAGGATGACCTGTGGGGCAGCAAAGTCGGCCACAACGGGCAGGAGCTGCAGGACATCCTGGCGTGGTGCCGTCAGAACAAGGTACCGACCGTGTTCTGGAACAAGGAAGACCCGGTTCACTTCGAAACCTTCCTGACCACTGCCAAACAGTTCGATCACGTGTTCACCACGGATATCGATTGTATCCACCGGTATAAAGGTGCACTTGGTCACGACCGTGTTTACCTGCTGCCGTTCGCCTGCCAGCCGGCCCTGCATAACCCGATCGAGCTGTATGAGCGCAAAGACGCCTTCTGCTTTGCCGGCGCTTACTACGCCCGCTATCCCGAGCGTACCCGTGACCTGGGCAATTTTGTCTGTGAACTGCCCAAGTTCCGTCCGCTGGAGATATTCGACCGAAACTTTGGCAAGAACGATGCGAATTATCAGTTCCCCGAGGAGTACCAGCCTTACATCGTCGGCACTCTACCCTTCGAGAAGATCGACACGGCTTATAAAGGCTACCGCTACGCGATCAACCTGAACTCGATCAAGCAATCGCAATCGATGTTTGCCCGTCGCGTCTTCGAATTGCTCGGTTGCAACACGCTGACCGTGAGCAACTTCTCACGCGGTGTCCGCCTGCTGTTCGGCGACTTGGTCGTTACCACCGACAACGGCGAAGAAATGCTGCGTCGTCTGCAATTGCTGGCGGAAGACCCGCTGAACACTGACAAGCTAAGGCTGGCGGCCCTGCGCAAGGTGATGCAGGAACACACCTACACCCAGCGTTTGGAATACGTGATGAGCAAGGTCACTGGTACCGCAAAGGCCCAGCGGCTGCCGGAAATCGTGGTAGTTGGCGAAGCCCAGGACCGTGAGCAGTTCGACCAGCTGCGTGCCCACCTTAACCGCCAGACCTACAGCCAAGTGCGCATGGTCATCATCAGCGATGCCTACCAAGGCAGCATCGTCAGCGATGACCCACGCATCCTGGTGCTCAAGCCAACGCAGTTGAAAAAGACCTCACTGGGCGAGCTGGTGGGCAACACCCCTTGGGTCGCCGCCTTTGTGCCTGGCGACTACTATGGCCCGAACTACCTGCTCGACCTGGCATTGGCAACCCGCTACAGCCGTGCTCAGGTAGTCGGTAAAGCAGCCCACTTCACCTGCAAGGGCGCAGATGCGGAACTGCTGTCGAACGAACAGGCCTACCGCCCGACCCAGACCCTGAGCGCCCGTCGTTCGTTGGTGGCTACCGCAATCGTTGCTGACCAGCCGCTGCTCAATTGGTTGAAGAACTTACCGTCGTTGCAGTATACCCATGCCCAGTGCTTGGCCATCGACCCGTTCAACTATTGCGAGAACGGTGCCGCGCACCATGAAAGCATCAACACCCAGGTCAACGATCTGGAGCTGAACCTTGGTATGACCATCGACCAACTGCAGGCGCGTGCGCAGTCCATTGCGCCGCTGGAAGTTAGCCACGATGCACCTGAAATCAGCGGTCGAGATCTGGCCGAAATGTTTGGCGTCGCCCGCAACAAATACCTCGATCTCACCATTGACGGTGATAGCTGGCGAGTGTATTCCAAGTTGGAAGACGGCAAGCATGAGTACATCTACGCGAAGCAGGAATCGAGCCTGGAAGCGCTCGGTTGCGTAGACGGTAAACTCAAACTGTTCCTGGACTGTACACCCGGCCTCAACGTGCAATTGGTCGTGCTGTTCCTCGACGCTGACAAACAGCGGATCAGCCACGTCATGCAGCATGCCAACCGCAATCAGACAGCTGATGTACCGCCAGAAACTGTCTATATTCGCTTCGGCCTTCGCGCCTATGCTGCGGGCAGTACTGAGCTAAAGGCTCTGGTGCTAGGCCATCGCGACTTGCAACCTTCTGAAATGATGGGGCGCGGCGAACATTTGCTGCTGACCAACCACTATCCGGCTTACACAGATCTTTATCGCAACAAGTTTGTACACAGTCGCGTGTCGGCCTACCAGCAGCAAGGCTTCGAAGTTGATGTCTTCCGCCTGCGCGATAATGAAACTGTCAGCTACCACGAGTTCCAGAACATCGATGTGGTCACCGGTTGCCGCTCGACCTTGAGCAAAATGCTTGAGAAGAACCACTACAAATCGATTCTCGTTCACTTCCTGGATGAGACGATGTGGAATGTGTTACGCACGCATTTGAATACGATCCAGATCACTGTGTGGGTCCATGGCGCTGAAATCCAGCCGTGGTGGCGCCGGGAGTACAATTATAGTACCGACGAACAGTTGCAGTCCGGAAAACTTGCCAGCGATAAACGCATGAGTTTCTGGCGCGGTATACTGCAGCCGATGCACAAGAACCTGAAGCTAGTGTTCGTTTCTCGCCATTTTGCTGAAGAAGTCATGGAAGACCTCGGATTCCGCCTGCCGGAAGAGCAGTTCGAGATTATCCACAATCCTATCAATACTGAGAATTTCAACTACGTTCAAAAACCGGCAGAACAACGTAAAAAGGTCCTGTCCATCCGCCCCTACACCTCGCGGACCTATGCAAATGATCTGACCGTCAGCGCCATTGAGCTTTTGGCTGAAAAGCCGTGGTTCAACGATATGACGTTCCGGCTCGTAGGAGACGGACCATTGTTTGAAGAAACACTCGCACCACTGCGTGGTTACTCGAACGTACACATTGAACGCCGTTTCCTGAACCACGGGGAAATTGCCGCGTTGCATAAAGAACACGGTGTGTTCCTGTGTCCGAGCCGTATGGATACCCAAGGTGTATCGCGCGACGAAGCCATGGCGTCGGGGCTTGTTCCTGTGACGACTGCGGTCGCGGCAATCCCGGAATTCGTCGACGAGAAAAGTGGCTTTGTCGTCGAACCGGAAAACGCCATGCAACTAGCCGAGGCCCTTGAACGCATCTATCTGGATCAAGCGCTGTTTTCCACGCTGTCCCGGCAAGCCGCAGAACGCGTGCGACGCCAAAGTGACTGGAAGAAGATGGCCACCCTTGAACTGAATACATTCCGAGACGTTTGAAGTCGATATGAGCAAGTCTTTGAAACATTATGTTTTCACCAACTTTGGCATCGGCATCAAGGATGAGCTGTGGTTGTCCTATCGGCTGGAGATTTTCACCAATACGGTTTTTCCATCTCTCGCCAACCAGCGCAACCGAGACTTTGAATGGACGATCTTCATTGACGAAGCTCTCCCTATCTTGCATCAGGCGCGCTTGGAGGCGGCAATTACTGCATCCGGCCTGCACGCCAAGACACTGAAGGTTAGTGACTATTCACTGACCAGCAAAGAAGTAACCAAACTGCTAGCTCAAACGCACGAGGATATCGTACTCACTTCGAGAATCGATGACGACGACTGTATTCATGAAGACGTAATCGCTACCATTCAAGAACACGCGCGCTCGGATAAATATGCTGAGGAAGTGTTACTGATTTCGTTGCACAATGGCTTGGAATTCCTGCCATCTGACGACTGCTACCGCGCCGTCACTTATGACACGTTGGCCTTGGCATTGACGTTGGTCGACAAAACCAGCGGCCCCAAGAGCCTTAGCATTACTCAATATGCTCACCACATGGTGGTGGAGACATTGAGAAAGCAGGAAATTAATGCCAAGCACATCCTGCTGAAATCAAAGCACCCGCTATATACGTATACCAAGCACCCTCTGAGTGACTCATATTTCTTCGGCGCACGCGCACGGATTCTGGGTGATACAAATAAAACGTTTGGCCTGAAAGAGTCGCAACTGCGTCCATTCGGTTTGAGCCAACAGCGCCTGGATTTCCTGTCCACGCTTCTCAAGCAATCGCCGATCGGCATGCCGCACAAATATCTTGAGAAACTCGGGAATGTGCGCAACCAAATTAAAATCGAGCTTAACAAGGTCACTGACCAGCCCAGTGAACACCTTGATGCTCTCATTGCGCGCAAGGCTAAACTCGAACGCACGGCTGTTCGCCCAAACCCAGCGGGGCCACGCAAAGAGAAAATCCGCGTTGCAATCCTTGGGTCCTGTGTCACCAGGGATTTATTCGAGTTCCAGAAGAGCACGCTTGAAGCGTTCGAAATATGTTTCTATATGGCGCGTTCGTCAGTCGTTTCCTGGATGGCCCCGCCTTGCTTCGATCCACAGCTGGGTATCGACGCGAGCTCATTTGAGGGCAAGCGCTCTCACTGGGATCAACATAAACTGCATTGGCAGCTTCTCGAGCAGTCGCGTCCTGACATAGTGATCATTGATTTTATTGATGAGCGAATCGGGATCGTCCAACACCAGAGTTCTCTGATGTCCGCCAGCGGACCACTGCTAAAAGCGCTGGAACGCAAAAGCATTCCTCATGAAATCAAGCGCCCGTGGAGCCCAGAAATAAAAAAACTTCGAGAGTGGGCATTGCCTGCTTTTCTTGAGCGAGTCGCTAATATTTGCCCAAATATCTTCGTTCACAGGGCTGTATGGGCGCACCAATACAAGAAAGACTCCAGCCTTGAAAGCTTCAAGGGCGGTGAATTTGAAAAGCTGATTGAGTTGAACAATTCTGTCATCGACCCCATGCTCGCAACACTTGAAGACTCGGCAACTGCTGTTGAACAGATTGGTGGTTTAGAGGCCGGGCTGGTCGCCGGTGGCGACCACAAGTGGGCTTTTTGCCCCTACCACTACGACAGCACTTACTACAAAACGGTTGCCAAGCAACTGCTTGCGCGAATCATGAGTTGATCCAAAGGAACTAACCGAAACATGAAAATCAAAACTGCTGTTTTGCTCTCCCTGCTTGCTATCGCCATCTCCGGCTGTGATCAGCAAGCTGCTGATTCCGACAAAACTGGCAATCAGGCTGCGAAGACAGTACAACCACAGGCTAAAGCCGAACTGAATCTTGCTGACGGCTCGATCCTGCAGCTGAGTGCAGAGCACATGAAATCTTACGCTAAACCCAATAGCGCAGGAAAGTTGAGCATGCATGAGTACAGCTACGCCACCGCCGACAAGCTGGCTGAAAACGACGTGTACATGCAGTTGCAAAATGCAGGCTTCACTCGCAAGGTAATCAGCAACGACAGCAGCCAATTTAAAGTGCAATACTATAAAAAAGACCTACCGGTGATCGGTGGCATCTACACCACTGTAAACAACGATAAAAATACCGCAACTATCGCAACTTTGTACTGGCAAGAAAAATGACCCAGCAAGCGTCGATTAAGCCCATTGAAAGAATCATCCGCCGATGAAACTTCAGCATCATATTAAATCGACGCTAGGCTGGTGCCTGTCGATAGGCATCAAACTGCTACGGGTTGTGCCCTTCACAACGGTCACAGTGCAGGTTACAACCCTGGCAAGCCAGATTTTTCTATTGCTTGCCTTTTTCCTGCCGCTTAAGGTAATCATCTTATTAGGCTCCGAAAAGATCCCGAATTATTTTCCCAGCGCCTTTCATGCGTTGAAGAAAAATCACCTGATCGTGTCACTTAGTCTGGCTGCAGCACTGTGCTACGTACTCTACGTACTCTGCGAATTACTGATTGCCTACTGCTGTCGTCAAGGCGCGCGGACACTGCTACTACGCAGCGCCAAGCTGAACATGTTTGAGAATCAAGAAAAAATCGCAGCCTATGCGTACTCAAAATTTACGCGCGCCATGGCGTCTGCACTCTTCTTTGTTATCAGCGCCATTGTTCTCCTGATCATCTACCCAAAACTACTAGTGATCGTGCTTGGATATACCATTCTAGCTACATCCCTCTGTGTAATGGCGTACAACTTTCGCCCTACCATGCAATTACAATTTCAGCAAAACCATGGCAATATTCTCAATGCACTGTCAGCTACTGGCTTCCTGCTGAGTTTCTTCTGCCTGGTCGCCGACTTCCTGTACTTTCCTCACCAACGAATCTTTCATGCCGTCATTGCAGTACTCGTCATGCGCCAAGCCTTGCAGCGCTTGACGAGCATGATCCAGGACCTAGTCAGCCTGCGTATGCAACACCGCCAGATTAACGCAATGTTCTTTCAATCCCAGCCTTTACTCGAACAACGGCCGAACAACCATCAACTTGAGTGCATGCTCAGTCCATCCAGCCGAGAAGCCTGGATAGAAAGGCTCATGGGCCTGGCACATATAGATATCCGCAACGGCATTGAGATCACCTGGCACCAGATTGATGCTGTTGACGTCTACGCATTTCGCATCACTGTCCTGGACAGCAACGCCCCCCAAGAATATATGGCCAAGCTGTTCGGCAGTAATATCACCACTTTGGCCGAGCAGGAGCGCTTACTCTTCGAGTATCAGCCACACTTGCCGTCACTCGAATGGCTAGGGCACTACCTACTACAGGGAATCGACTGCCACCTCTTCCGTCTGGATGGCCACAAAAAGCTCATCCGTCGCCAGATTGGCGATGGCGTTGTAGCAGTCAGCCAGCAACTGCTCTGCTGTGAGCCAGCCCGCGAATTGATATTGCGCTTCAGCCGAACCCGTCCCTATCTTGAACAACGGCTTGATAAAGCCATGATCGAACCGCTGCGCTTCGTATGTTCGACGCCAGTTGACGCTGAAAAGGTAGAACGTCTTCTTGAATCATTTGATTGTATTATCGAACGACTCAGCAGCCTGCCTCGACAGATCGTGTCGCTGGACATCACTTCTGAGGCGTTGCTTATTTCCGCTTCGCAACAGTACCACCTCAGTCATTGGAGCAGCTGGCGAATTGAAGCTGCAGGAAGCAACTGGCCCGTCATGGAAAAAGAGCGTCTTTACGAGGCCATCAAGATCGCACGCCGTCATCGCCCGGCCTTGGCACATACGGCTACCGAAGACATAGTATTGTCAGCATTCGTGTACAGCTTTGAAAGATTCCTGCTAAGAAAGGACTATCCAGCTGCATTCAGGTTGCTGGATGACATTCTTGCCGTAACTGGGCCAGAAAAAAAACCAGAACTCAGGCAGGAGTCTGCTCAATGAAAAAAATTGCAATGATCGTCTGGAACGAGTTTCTTAATGACGCCCGAGTGCTCAAGGAAGCGCAGACCTTACAGCAAGCGGGATATCAAGTACGTGTCTTCGCATTGCATACGCCTGGCGTCACACAACAGCAAGAACGCTTGAACGAAGGAATTGAAGTCCTCCGCGTTGCACGCAGCCCGCTATGGCGGCTGCGCAAACGCAAGATTGGCTCCACTTCGCCTGTTCAGGCGATTAAAAGTATGGGCCCGATCGGCAAAGTCGGGATAAAGCATCAAGTATTACGTCTCATCGCCCGTGCCTGGACTCATATGACTCTGCTTCTGCAAATGATCCGCTACGGGGCAGATGTAGTGCACGCTCACGATGTAAATACCCTACCAACTGCCTGGCTGGCTTCTCGTATCAGCGGCGCCCGCTTGGTTTATGACGCACATGAGATAAGCACCAGCCGAGAAGGCTATGATAGTTTCCGCAGCTTGGTGGGGCTGGTAGAGAAACGGCTTATGCCCCTGGCAGATGGCACTATCACCACGACGGATGCACGCGCCAAGTATTTTGCCCGGGCTTATCATATTCAACGTCCGACAGTACTGCAGAACCGTCCACGCTTAACACACTGTTCTCCGACAAACCGGATTCGTGCAGAACTTGGACTGGCTGAGCAATGGCCAGTCATTATCTATCAGGGAGGTCTGCAACAAGGTCGCGGCCTCGAGAAGCTTATTCGCACCGCAGCCAAAGTGGTGGATGCCTACTTTGTACTCATCGGCGGAGGCCGCCTGGCGCACCCTCTGAGTCAGCTCATTGAAGAACTTGATTTGCAAGACCGGGTGCACATCATACCTACGGTTCCGCTGGCAGAGCTCCCGAGTTATACTGCCTCCGCAGATATCGGTGTACAGCCTATCGAAAATACCTGTCTCAACCACTACACCACTGACTCGAATAAGTTGTTCGAGTATGTGATTGCTGGCCTGCCTGTCGTAGCAACGGACTTCCCGGAAATTCGTCGGATTGTGCGCAGACATGATGTAGGTATTCTCGTTCCAGCGGATGATCCAACAAGCCTCGCGCATGCACTCAACGTCTTGGTCTCGGATGCGAGCTTGCGTGAGAACTTTGCACAAAATGCGCGCTCCACTGCTGGCACGCTAAATTGGGAGGAACAGGAGTCGCGGCTAGTGGAATTATATCGACACGTTCTTTCGCCAGCGCCGCAGTCATGGCAGGCACGATCATGACCACACGGATCCTGCTGCTCAGTTTTTACTATCCTCCCGACCTTTCGGCAGGCTCATTCCGTGCGGAAGCGCTTGTCAGCGCACTTCGCACCGAACTGGGTGAGCAAGTGGAAATTGAGATTGTTACCACTCAACCAAACCGCTACCACTCATTCGTTACAAGCGCTGTGAGCATCGAGCGTTTACCGCAGCTGACCATCAGACGGATTGATGTACCTGCCCATCGTAGTGGCATACGGGATCAAGCACAGGCATTTTTCAGCTTCGCCATCAACGCCCTCAAGATTACTCGCAACAAGAAGTACGATCTAGTTTTTGCTACATCGTCAAGACTAATGACAGCTTCACTGGGTGCCATGATTGCAAAGCGAAACGGCTGCGGTCTCTATCTCGACATCCGGGATATTTTTGTCGACACTTTGCGAGAATTGTTGCCATCACGCTGGGGACCGTTAGCAGCATCCATTTTTTCTCCAATCGAGCGGTGGACAATCAAGCAAGCCACTAGAGTGAATCTAATATCTCCGGGCTTCTTGCCATACTTCACGACTCGCTATCCTGGGCGCGCGTTCACGCTATATACCAATGGCGTAGATGACCTGTTTATTGACCACGTGCAGGCAGTTCAGCTACCAGCACCCCAACAGCGCCCTCAGCGATTGCAAGTGATTTACGCCGGGAATATTGGCACCGGACAGGGGTTGCATCAGATTATACCTGCACTGGCTAAACGGTTGACTGACAAGGTAGACTTTCATCTGATAGGCGCCGGCGGCGCTCTGGAAACTTTGCGAAAAGCGCTTGAACGTGAAAACGTGGAAAACGTACGAATATCTCTTCCGATGAAGCGCGATCAACTACTGCGTATTTATAATGAAGCTGATGTTCTGTTTCTACACCTTAACAACCTAAAGGCCTTTCGCCGGGTACTACCCTCTAAACTCTTCGAGTACGCTGCCACTGACAAGCCGATTTGGGGCGGGCTGTCAGGTTACGCTTACCGCTTCGCGCAAAAAAGAATCAAGAATGTAGCACTGTTCGCTCCCTGCGATATCGAGGCGGCCATTCGTGCTCTGCATCAATTAGAAATACAGAGAACGTCCCGCACAGAGTTTGTACAACAATTTTCTCGCCGTTCAATCAAGAAAAAAATGGCGCAAGATGTACTAAAAATTTCACCACGGTACATTGCTCGTTCCTCGTGCCCCCCTTGTAGCTCAACTCAGGGACATCCGGAATGAACGCTGCCGAGCACAACACAGGGTTGATATAAGAAGATGACTAACGGACTTCATAAGATGAGTCTGTCTAAGCTGGATGGAATTCGCGGCATCGCGGCCGTGATTGTAATTTTCTCCCATGCATTGTTCTGGTTCTACCCAGCCATGCACTTGGGTGTACGCACTAAAGGCCGTCCGCTAGATGGAATTGAATGGTTTCATAGCCCGTTTTCTTTCTTCTACCGTGGGGGTTTCTCTGTATCGATGTTTTTTATTTTAAGCGGACTGGTGCTGACCTATAGCATTTCACGGCATGCCGACGCGCTTGACTCCGTTCGCAGAGCCTCGGTTAAGCGCTACATCCGCTTAGGTGTGCCTGTCGCCGCGTCTGTCCTTATCGGCTGTGCCCTGATGAAACTTGGAGTTTATGAGGCCCCCCCTGTCACCCCGACGCCGGTCCTTTCAACGCCCTATCTGTTCAACGCGACTTGGGGCAGTGCTATTCGTGACGCAATTTATGGCGCACTTGCTTTAGGCGACAGCCGCTATAACTATGTGCTCTGGACCATTCAGATTGAGCTCATAGGGTCCTTCGCAATCTTCGCAGCGTTCGCACTTTTTGGCGGTAACGCCTTCGTGTACCGTCTTTTCTGTACCGCGGCGTTCCTGGCACTTTCGTCCTCAGCGAATAAAACAGCCATGTACACATCGCTTTTTTTCCTCGGCTCGATACTCATCACGTTTCGATTCGATGAGGAAAAGCCCAGTGCTATACGACACGCAATTTGTTTGATTGGCCTGCTCGTCGGACTGTACTTGGCAGGGTTCCACTCTGCGAGCGCTTCTTACGCAATGCTCAATGATATGACCCGCTCAATAACTGCCTTTACAGGTTATCAGCCTTCTTGGCTGCTGATCATGCCCGCATTTGGAGGCTTGATCATTCTACTCAGCGTCTTGAATGCCCAACGTACATTCGCTATTCTCGATACCGCACCGATGAAATGGCTTGGGAGGCTCTCGTTCTCTCTCTATCTACTACATACATTTATTCTGGTCATGGTGGCTCAATTCTTTACCAAGCATTTCGGCATGAGCTTTACCGCCATGGTAATGACACTGAGCACAACATTAATCCTGACCTTTATCGCCGCCTACTATTTCCACTTGAAAATTGACTTGCCCGCCATCTCTTTAGCAAACAAATTTTCTTATTTGCTTGTAGGCGACAGATCAAAATCTCAAAGCCCTAGTACCAGCCAATCGCGCCCAGTGCAGGCTTAGTTCAACGAACAGGGTTTTTACAAGCATTTCGTAACCGCCACCCCTCCAAAGGTGGCTGGCGCGCTTAGCAGCGCTCCTATGCGTCTTGCCAGTCGTGCGACACTACACTCGCTGACTGCCAGAATGTCGCAGGGCGACGAAAGCCACTCAACCGGCATGACACAGATTCTAAAAAACTTCAATCCGCCAGAAATATGTGACAGAGTTCACATATATTCCATATAGCGCTTTCGTCATCCTGATTGCGATGGTAGCGAGCTAAGCAAAAAGAGACGCATCAACCAAAAGTCCTCACAATACTACATATTGGATCCAATAGACTTTTTCGTTTATTATCCGAAAAGTGAAATTGTCAGCTGATCGCAGAGCTTCGATTGCATTCCTGGTCCCGCTATGGATAATGAGACTTTGGCAATGCTATCGGAACTTTTAATAGTATCAAATTGCCTATACTGCTCCGACGCAGAGCGAATTGAATCAAGGTGACAGGCCTGACGGAACAGGACCCCAATGCCCAGTTATGTGAACCAAGAATAAAGAAGGCTAAAAAAAATTGTGATCAAGAACTTAATTATCTACGGTAGCTGTGTCTCCAGAGACATATTCAACCTAGAAGAAAGCCGAACTTTTAAGTTAACCGATTACTTTGCAAGATCTTCAATGGCCTCGCTATGCAGCGCCGCATACACAAACGATGATGCACTCGACCGCATTTCATCTGCATTCAGACGGCGCATGGTTTCATACGACTTCTCCAAACAACTCCTGAATCAACCGGAAGTTTTCAAAAACGCCGACCTTATCTTAATCGATTTGATCGATGAGCGCTTCGATCTTGTGGTACTCCCCTCCGGCCAGATTATTACAAATTCTAGTGAATTAGCTGAAAGTGACCTACTGGCAGACAGCAGCGTAAAAGGTTACCAAATAATCAAGCATGGCTCACCTGAGCGCCGCGATTTGTGGATGCAGGGCATGCAAAAGTTTTTTGCATTTTTGGAAGAGCACAATAAGCTAGGCAGTGTAATTGTCAACAAAGTGTACTGGGCGTCTCACTTTGAGGAAAAAAGCAGCACTGAATTCCCGGTTTCCTTGAATACAGTTGAAAAAGCCAACAAAGAATTGGACTGGATGTACGAGCAACTGGAAAAAAAGCTGACCAAGCATCAATTCTTGAATTATCCAGCGCAAATCCTGACAGCCGACGAGCATCACCGCTGGGGTGCTTCTCCCTTTCACTATTGCAAGCAATACTACAAAGAAGCTCTTTTACAGTTACAGTCAATAAAAACTGAAGATCACACCGAGACGTTGCCACTTGAACATCCTGCAGAGACAGACGCCATTCTTGTTTCTGAAGGAGCAACAATAACGGTTGCTGCTTATGAATCTGAGCATGGGATTTTTGCCCATTGCTCTCTCGTCAAGAACGGAAAAATTTATGAACGTGGTGAATTTGCGTTCTACTTTCTAGTTGACGGTGTTCGGCATGGCGTTCGCTGGTATGAAGCCTCGCCGGACGCTCAATTTCCTGTTCCTGAGATGCCTGGGGAATACACGGTAATTGCCTTCTTCCAAGATTCTTCAGGTGAGAAGATCTCTAGCAAGTGCACCGTAAACTCCTTCAGCCTTATACAACAGTAGTTATAAGCTGGGCGTTAGGAATAAAGAGACGAGACCATTCCGAACAGCCCAGAAACTAGGTGCCTGGGTGCAAAGAGGCGGCACCAAGAGCAGGGAATTCCGTTTTCCTGCTCAACTTCCAGCGTTTCTTACTCCTACGCTGACACAGGCGACAACCACGATGGATGCGCCCAGTGCCTGCGCTGCAAGACTCCGATCTCTTTTCAATAAACCTTGTCCTGCACCAACCTCTTCAAATACTGCCCATACCCATTCTTGGCCAAGGGCTCAGCCAGCTTCAGCAACTGCTCTGCCCCAATCCACCCCTGCCTGTACGCCACCTCTTCCGGACAAGCCACCTTCAACCCCTGCCGCCGCTCGATAGTCGCGATATATCCACTCGCCTCGAGCAACGAATCATGCGTCCCGGTATCCAGCCAGGCATACCCACGCCCCATGATCTCCACCGACAACCGGTTCTGCTCCAGATAGGCGCGGTTCACGTCGGTGATCTCCAGCTCACCCCGCGCAGACGGCCGGATTCCCTTGGCGATCTCGATCACATCGTTGTCGTAAAAGTACAAACCGGTGACGGCATAGTTGGACTTGGGTTTGGCCGGCTTTTCTTCCAGACTGATAGCCTTGCCCTGCGTGTCAAACTCGACCACACCGTAACGTTCGGGATCTTGTACGTGGTAGGCAAAGACACTTGCACTGCCCTGCCGGCCCATGGCACTGCACAGTAATTGCTGGAAGTCATGGCCGTAATAGATATTGTCCCCTAGCACCAGCGCAGTGGGTGCGCTGCCAATGAAGTGCTCGCCAATCAAAAAAGCTTGGGCCAGGCCATCGGGTGACGGTTGTACAGCATAGGTGATACTGATACCCCAGCAGTGGCCATCGCCCAGCAACTGCTCGAAGCGCGGGGTGTCCTGCGGGGTGGAGATGATCAGAATGTCGTGGATACCCGCCAGCATCAGCGTGGTCAGCGGATAGTAGATCATCGGTTTGTCGTAAACCGGCAGCAGCTGCTTGGAAATGGCCAGTGTAGCCGGATGCAGACGGGTCCCCGACCCGCCCGCCAGGATGATGCCTTTACGCTTCATAGTATTCATTTCTCGTGTATTTCCGCGAGCATGCGAGCCACTCCCAGACGCCAGTCCGGCAAGGTCAGGGCAAACGCTTCCTGCAATTTACGGGTGTCCAGACGGGAATTGGC
Source organism: Pseudomonas sp. Marseille-Q3773 (assembly GCF_916618955.1). NCBI lineage: Bacteria > Pseudomonadati > Pseudomonadota > Gammaproteobacteria > Pseudomonadales > Pseudomonadaceae > Pseudomonas > Pseudomonas sp. Marseille-Q3773. The sequence continues at coordinate 333,806 of NZ_OU745390.1, read as the reverse complement.
CGGCCGCTTGGCCGGGGTCGGATAAGCGGCGGTGGTCAACGGGTCGACCTGTTCTGCATGGGCTTTCAGGGGCACACCCTGGGCAGTCGCATGTTCCAGTACGTAGCGGGCATAGCCACACCAAGTGGTTTCGCCGCCGGCCGCCAGGTGGTAAAGGCCGGCCAGGGCCGGGTTGGCCCGGGTGGCAGTGATGGCGTGGGCGGTGATGTCGGCGATCAGCTCGGCACTGGTCGGGGCGCCGTGCTGGTCGTCGATCACGCCAAGGCTGTCGCGCTCCGCAGCCAGGCGCAGCATGGTCCTGGCGAAGTTGTTGCCGCGCGCGGCATACACCCAGCAAGTGCGGAAAATCAGGTAGCGGCAGCCGGCGGCCTGAATGGCCTGCTCGCCGGCCAGCTTGCTTTCACCGTAGGCATTCAGCGGTCCGACCGCGTCCTCTTCACGCCATGGCCGGGTACCATGCCCCGGAAACACATAATCGGTGGAATAGTGCACTAGCAACGCGCCGACATCGGCGGCGGCTCGAGCCAGCACACCTACGGCCTCGGCGTTCACCCTGAAGGCTTGCTCGCGCTCGCTTTCCGCCTTGTCCACAGCGGTATAGGCGGCAGCGTTGACGATTACATCAGGCGCGTAGGCGCGTGCAGTTTCGGCCAAGCCCGCCAGGTTGGCCAGGTCGCCGCAGTGCGACTGGCTGCGGGAATTCAGCGCCAGCAACTGGCCCAGCGGGGCCAGGCTGCGTTGCAGCTCCCAGCCGACCTGGCCGTCCTTGCCCAGTAGCAGAATCTTCATGCCGAGCGCCCTGCGTAGTTCTTCTCGACCCAGTCTCGGTAGCTGCCGGACTGTACGTTCTGCACCCACTCCTGGTTGTCGAGGTACCAGGCCACGGTCTTGCGGATGCCGCTTTCGAAGGTTTCGGCGGGTTTCCAGCCCAGTTCACGCTCGAGCTTGCGGGCATCGATGGCGTAGCGGCGGTCGTGGCCGGGGCGGTCGGTCACGTAAGTGATCTGTTCGGCGTAGGGCTTGCCGTCGGCGCGGGGGCGTAGTTCGTCCAGCAGGGCGCACACGCGGTTGACGATCTCCAGGTTGGGCTTTTCGTTCCAACCGCCGACGTTGTACACCTCGCCGGTCTTACCGGCTTCCAGTACGCGGCGGATGGCACTGCAGTGGTCCTTGACGTACAGCCAGTCGCGAATTTGCTGGCCGTCACCGTACACCGGCAGCGGTTTGCCAGCCAGGGCGTTGACGATCATCAGCGGGATGAGCTTTTCCGGGAAGTGGTACGGGCCGTAGTTGTTCGAGCAGTTGGTGGTCAGCACCGGCAGGCCATAGGTGTGGTGGTAAGAGCGCACCAGGTGGTCGCTGGCGGCCTTGCTGGCCGAGTACGGGCTGTTGGGCTGGTATTGGTGGGTTTCAGTGAAGGCGGGTTCGCCGGCAGCCAGCGAACCGTAGACTTCGTCGGTGGACACGTGCAGGAAGCGGAATGCCTGGCGTGCTTGGTCATCCAGGCCGCCCCAGTAGGCGCGCACGGCTTCCAGCAGGCGGAAGGTGCCGACGATGTTGGTTTCGATGAAGTCTTCCGGGCCGTGGATCGAGCGGTCGACATGCGACTCGGCCGCGAAGTTGACGATGGCGCGCGGCTGATGCTCGTGCAACAGGCGGGCTACCAGCGTGGAGTCGCCGATGTCGCCGTGCACGAAGATATGGCGCTGGTCGCCTTGCAGGCTGCCAAGGGTCTGCAGGTTGCCTGCGTAGGTGAGTTTGTCGAGGTTGACCACAGCCTCGTCATTGCCGGCCAGCCAGTCCAGCACGAAGTTCGCGCCGATAAAGCCTGCGCCGCCGGTTACCAGAATGGTCATGTTCGTCTGCTTCCGCTGTCATGGTCTGCTGTTGCATCTTCTGGGATTCTAGCCGCTCGACGCTGCAGCCGAGCAGGAAGATGATATCGTCGTGCTACTTCCCTATCCCTGCATGGACTGCTTGCTTAATCGAAACAATCCAGATCCCGCAGCGCGGTGCCAACCAGGTCCTTGCCTGACAGCAAAGGCCGCTCGACAGGCCACTGAATACCGACACTGGAGTCATCCCAAGCCAGGCAACGCTCGAATTGGGGGGCGTAGTAGTCCGTGGTCTTGTACAGGAATTCCGCATGGTCGGACAACACGACAAAACCGTGCGCGAAACCTTCCGGAATCCACATCTGCTGCTTGTTGTGCGCTGAAAGGTGGGCCCCGACCCAGTGGCCGAAAGTAGACGAAGAACGGCGCAAGTCTACAGCGACATCGAACACCTCACCGGCCACTACCCTTACCAGCTTGCCCTGTGGTTGAAGCACCTGATAATGCAGGCCGCGCAGTACATGTCGGCGCGAGCTGGAGTGGTTATCCTGGACGAAGTTGACGGGGCGCTGTACCAGGCGCTCGAAGACTGCGTGGTTGAAGCTTTCGAAGAAGAACCCGCGGTCATCGGTGAATACGTTTGGCTCGAGTAGCAGAACTTCGGGTATTGCGAGGGGGGTTGCTTTCATTAAACTGCCTTGAAAAATGGTTACATGCCGGCTGCCCCCCGAAGGCACCCTGCAACGCCGGGGCAACTGGTGGCCCTTCGGCGTTGCACTTCGGCGGGTCAGGGCTCGAGACGTCGTTGCTGGTAAATCCAGTCCACAATCTCGCCTTCCGGTGCATAGCCGCTGACGGTTTCACGCAGCAGCTGGCGTACCCGCATGAAATCGTCTGCTTCCACTGCCGCCAGCAATTGGCGCAGCGTGTCCTTGAGTGTGTCCCAGGGCAGGAAGTCTTCGTTGGCGCTCATGATCATCGGGTGGCGGGTAGCAATCACGTTATCGCCGATCAGCAGTTCTTCATAAAGCTTCTCGCCTGGCCGCAACCCGGTGAATTCGATGGCGATATCGCCCATCGGGTTACGCTCGGAACGCACGCTGAAACCGGACAGGTGAATCATCTTCTCGGCCAGCTCCACGATCTTCACGGGTTCGCCCATGTCGAGCACGAACACATCACCACCCTTGCCCATGGAACCCGCCTGGATTACCAGCTGTGCTGCCTCGGGAATGGTCATGAAGTAACGGGTGATCTTCGGATGAGTGACGGTGAGCGGGCCGCCGGCCTTGATCTGCTTGTGGAACAACGGAATGACCGAGCCCGACGAACCCAGCACATTGCCGAAGCGGACCATGGTGAAGCGGGTCTTGTTCACCTGCGAGACATTGCCACTGTCGCCGAACAGCACTGGCGCTACTTCGCGGCTCAGGGCTTGCAGGGTCATTTCCGCCAGGCGTTTGGTGCTGCCCATCACATTGGTGGGGCGTACGGCCTTGTCAGTTGAAATCAGCACGAAGTTGGCAACGCCTGCCTGTAATGCAGCCTGGGCAGTACAGAGGGTGCCGATGACGTTGTTCATCAGGCCTTCGGCAATATTGTGCTCTACCATCGGCACGTGCTTGTAGGCAGCGGCATGGTAGACGGTGTCAACCCGCCAGGTACGCATGATGTCGAGCAACTGCGCCTGATTACGGACCGACCCGAGGATCGGTACCAGGCACACCGATAGCGACTCGCGGGCAATACGCTGTTCCAATTCCGACAGGATGCTGTACAGGTTGAACTCGCTGTGGTCGAACAGCAGCAGGGTTTTCGGCGTCTGGCCCAGAATCTGCCGGCACAGCTCCGACCCGATCGAGCCTCCGGCCCCGGTTACCAGCACCGTCTGCTCGACGATGCAGCGTGCCAGCAGGTCAGCTTGCGCTGGCACGGCATCGCGGCCCAGCAGGTCGGCGATGTCCACCTCCTGAATATCATCGACCTTCACCTTGCCGCTGGCCAGTTCCATGAAACTGGGAATACTGCGTACATGCAACGGGAAGCCTTCAAGGAAGTTGAGAATCTCCCGTCGACGAGCGCGGGTGGAAGACGGAATGGCCAGCAAAATTTCCTGCGCGCCGGTGGCATCGATCATCTCCTGCAACTGATCGGGGCGATATACCTGCAGGCCGGCAATTACCCGGTCGGTAATGCTGGGGTCGTCGTCGATGAACGCTACCGGGCGCAACGCCCGATCCGCACGCAGCGCCGCTACCAGCTGGTTGCCGGCACCACCGGCGCCATACACGGCCACCCGCGGCAAGCCATCACGATTGTTGCCGGTAAAGGGGACGTGTTGTACGGCGGCTGCAAACCAGTCACCGAGGAAGTACTGCCGCATGGCCAGGCGTAGGCCGCCCACCATGATCAGGCTCAACCACCAGTAGTTGAAGGTAATGGAGCGTGGCACCACGTTCTGGTGGTTGCTTGCCCAATAGATGATAAAACCGAGGATCAGTGCAGACAGGGTTACGGCCTTGGTGATTGCAATCAGCGCGTCGGTGCCGAAATAGCGCAACACCGCACGGTACAGACCAAACCTGATGAAAAGAGGAATGCCTACGACCGGCGCAGTGAGGAACAGCCAGCCATGATCCAGGATTGGGTTGGCCAAGTCATCAATACCAAGCCGAACCACGAATGCCATCCACAGGGCAACCCAGATCAGGACAACGTCGGTCAAGACCTGCAGCAGGCGTTTGTGTCTACGTGGTAGAGCAAGCAGTTTAGCGCGCACGGTGTCCATCGCTCCTCTGAAACCTTTCCAGAAATTCCCTGACATCAAGTCGCTCACTTTACCTTTGGTGTCCATCTTCGATTTGGCCTGCGCGGAAACGCACGGCCAGCAACAACAACGGGATATAGGCCAGCACTACGCCCGCTGCACCATCCAGGCCGAGCCGCGCAACGCAAAAGGCTATCGGCAGCAACCAGCACAGGTTCAATACCGCAACCGCCAATGTGACTGGCAAGTGCCTGCCAACTTCACGCGAAGCAAACTGGTAGGCGTGGCTGCGGTGAGCCTCGTACACCTTTTCACCCCGCAACAAACGACGAACCAGGGTGTAGGTGGCGTCGACAATGAACACGCCGAGCAAGATCAACCAGCACCAGAGCATCTCAGGCGCCACCCAGGCAGCCTGTAGCGAAAGACCGCCCAAAACGATGCCGAGGAAGCCGCTGCCAGCGTCGCCCATGAAGATCTTTGCCGGGGGAAAATTCCAGAACAGGAACCCGGAAACTGCGGCGGCCAGCAGCAGTGGCAGCACTGCATGGCTGCCAAGACCCGCCATCCAGTATAGCCAGGCGCCACCCAGGCACACAGTGATGGCTTCGATACTGGCGATGCCGTCAATCCCATCCATGAAGTTGTACAGGTTGAGCAGCCACACCAGGTACACCGCAGCCAGTACGCCCCCCAGCCAGCCCAGGTCCACCTGCAAGCCGAACAGGGCCAACGGCGGCAGCCCTCCCATCCAAGCCAGCATCCAGGCGGCGGCAATGAAATGCCCGAGCAGGCGCCAGCGGGCCGGAATATGGCCGTGGTCGTCCATGAAACCGATGACGGCAATCAGCGCACCGCTGCCGCCCAATGCCACCAAGGTGCGGCTATCCCCTGCTCCGTCAAGCATGAGACCGGCAATGGCCAGCAGGAATGTCAACACGATTGCGACCCCGCCACCGCGAGGCGTAGGCACAGTGTGCGAGCTACGGCCGTTGGGCACGTCAATGATACTGCGCGCCAGCGCGTATCGACGCAGGCCGGCAGTCATCAACAAGGACAGCAGCAGTACTGCGGGTAAAGCCAAGAAAAGCGTCATTGATGGTTGTTTTCCTGAAAATGCCTTGCTGCAGCCAGAAGCGCCGCATCCACCCGAACCGGAGGCTGCCAGCCAAGCAGTTCGCGGGTTTTACCGATATCGACCTGTAGCGAGCCACACAATCGCTGGGAAAGCGCCCCTTTGCCCAGTGCCTTGGCGGCACCGCTCAGCAACCAGGCCGGCACCGGTAGCAGGCGGGCCGGCTTGCCGAGCGCCCTGGCCATGCGCGTAAGCAGTTCGGTAGTGGACAGGTCTTCTCCATCACTGACCAGAAACACCTGGTTGGCTGCGCCCGGGTGATCGATGCACCTCAGTACTAGGTCTACCAAGTTGTCCAGCGCCACCAGGCTGCGACGGTTATGTATGGCACCGAAGGGCAATGGCACACCTCGGTCCAACCAGCGCATCATGCTGAGAAAATTGGCTTTCACCCCCGGCCCGTAAACCAGCACCGGACGAATGATGACAATTTCCATGCCTGTTTGTGCGCCGAGCGCCAGCAAACCTTGTTCCGCCTCATGCTTGGAAATGCCATAGGGATCGACCGGGTGCGGAATATCGTCGGCACTGTAGGCAGCGCCGGGGCGGGTCTGTTCGCCATTGACCTTGATTGAACTGACGAACACGAACCGGCGGGCACCGGCCGCGCTGGCGGCCCGGGCGAAGGCCAGGGTACCGTCAACATTGATGCGGCGAAACTCTGCCAATGGGTCGCTGGCAGTATCGCTCATGACGTGCACGCGCGAAGCGCAGTGCACCACCACATCGGGACGGTGGGCCTTTAACTCGGCGCTCTGGTCATCGGCAAGGTCGACAATCGGGTAACTGGCAACCCCGGCAGGCATCAGCAAAGGTGAACGCAACGGCAGGACCGTTTCAACGTTTGCGTTGCGACTGAGCGCCTTGAGTACCGCCCCTCCGACGAAGCCGGACGCACCCGTCAAAATTACTTTCATTCTCACCTGATCGCTTGTTGGGTTTATTGGCTGTTTACTATCGGACAGATCGCATGCCAACGGAAGGCATGTCGGCAATGCTCAGAAATTACTGACAAATATCTCTCGAAAACGCCAACACTGTAGCGTAGAGCGCGGGCGAACACGGTAGTTACATGAGACCCTAATGAATCCGGAGCAAAACTACAAATCGCTGTCGGAACACTCGCCTAGCCCTGATCGATATCAAATCCCCCTGATGTCGAAGCGAGCAGAGCATGGACAGCCCGTGCAAAACAAAACAGAATCCGTCCTCCCCTCTAGGTGTCTATAAGAACTCATGTCCACAGGGAAAGTCACCAACGCGCTTTCTTCTCCGATCGCGGCAAGCATGGCTGCGATATTTGGCCGCTTCCTGCTGTTGGGCACCGGCGCCCTGACGGGCATCATCATTCCTCTGACCATGTCGCAGACTTCGGTCGGGTTGTTCTTTCTGGCCCAATCGCTCATCGCAGCACTTGCCACCCTGGGCCAGCTCGGCCTGAGCATTACCGCGCCTGCCTGCATCTCCACCGCGCAGGGGCACCGCGACGGGGGCCAGGTAAAGCAGCTGTTGCGCCGCACACTGCTGTTGGCGGTGCTGTCGACCATGGCCTTGGCCGTGGGGTTCAATATCTTCATGCAGGTATTGTCACGCCACGAAGGTGACGACCTGCTGCGGATGCTGCATGGCATTGCCCCGCTGGTGTCGCTAAGCATGATCCTGGCGGCAATCAGCACCATCCTGGCCGAGCAACATCGTGCGCTGGGCCATTTCGTGCAGGCCAGCTTCCTAACCACCGGGGCCAGCCTCGCCAGCGCGGCAACGGTTATCCTGGCCTGGCGCGGCGAGCTGCACATTGAACTGAGCACGCTGATCCTGGCCGGCGCCGTGGGCGCCGGCTGCACCACCTTGCTCGGGGCCTGGAGTCTGTGCCACTGGTATCGGGCGCAACCCCGGGGCAAGCCGAATACCAGCGTCGGCTACACCACCCTGCTGCGAGAAACCCGGCCCAATCTGACAACCACCGTAGTGCTGTTCGTGATGTCGCAGGCCGACTTGTGGATCATCGCCTGGTTCGGTGATGCGCCCGGGCTGGCCATCTATGGCCTGGCTTCACGCCTCGCAGCGTTGGTACTGATCCCGCTGGCAGTGATCAACACCGTCGTCGCGCCCTCGATCGGGCGTATCTGGGTACGCGGCAAGAAACGCTATCTGCAGCGCGTACTGGGGGTAGGTGCGGGTGCCGCGACGTTACTGGGGCTGGCGGGCTATATGCTGTTCATTGTGTGTGGCCAGTTCGTGCTGACACATGTGTGGTCCAGCGAATATGCCGATGCGTACTACATATTTGCCATCCTGGGTATTTCGCAACTGGCCCAGACCTACGCCGGCACGGCCGGGTTCGTGCTGATGATGCTACAGAAACAGCACGTGGCCATGCGTATTTCAGTAATCAGCGGACTCTGCATGATTACCTCCGGACTGCTGGCAATGTGGTTGTATGGAATCATCGGTTTGGCCGTGGTATACAGCCTCGGCGGTATCTGCCAGTCGCTGGCTCAGATTTACTGCGTGAAACGGATATTCAACCTCAGCACCACCGCCGATTACGTTTCATTGCGTCGGTTCGTGCACCTCTATTACCGTCGAAAGGTATCTCATGGTCGCTAGTAACATACAGCCCAAGGTTTCGATCGTCATTCCTACCTACAACACCGGGCGCTATGTACTGGATGCGATCGACAGCGTGCTGCAGCAGACCTATCCGAACGTGGAACTGATCGTCGTCGATGATGGCTCCACAGACGACACCCCTGCGCTGCTGGAGCAACACCCCGGCCATTTCATTCGTCACCGTCAGGCCAACGCTGGACAGAGCGCAGCGATGAACTTCGGCTGGCAGCAGAGTACGGGCGAGCTGCTTGGCTATCTGAGCGCCGATGACCGCCTGCACCCGCGTGCCGTCGAAGCCATTGTCGCAGCCATGGCCAAGGCCCCTGATGCTGTGCTGGCCTACCCGGACTTCTGCGTCATCGATGAACACTCCAAACATGTGCGAACAGTGCAAACCCCCGATTACGAAGAGCGGCTGCTGATCGCCAACTTCCAGTGCCTGCCTGGCCCCGGTGCGCTGTTCCGCCGCGCCGTATGGGATAAGGTCGGTGGCTGGAACACCGGGCTGCGCAACATTCCGGACATGGACTTTTTCCTGCGTCTTTGCCAATACGGACCCTTTATTCGAGTAGCCGAGCCCCTGGCGGACTTCCGCATTCACTCCGGCTCGACTACCTATAACCCGTGCAACGCCGAACGCTCCGACGAGCCGCTCAAGGTGATCAACAGCCTTTACCAGACCAATGGTCTCTCGCCCTCCATCCTTGGCTGGAAACGCAAGGCCGTTGCCAATGCCCATATGCTTTCGGGCTTCATGCACGGGTTTTCCGGGCGCTATGCGATGTTCATGGTACGCATGGGCAAAGCCGCTCTGCTGGATCCTCCGTCGATTCTTTCACGCAAAATGGTCAGTTACGTACTGACTATTTTCAGACCCAAGTCCAAAGCCTGAGGCCTGCTGCCTTACCTGTGGGTGCAGCGGTCCCACAGGTACCGAGAACCAGGAACGGTTCTCCCCACCTGGAGCGCGCGGATGAACCAGATTGTTCAAGCTCACCTGCTGGATAACCGCTACCTGCACGCCAGTGCGTTACTGCTGATTGCCATGGCGACCCTCGCCGCAGCCGTGAATTACCCGGCGTCCCTGACTCCGCTGCTGCTCAATGGCGTTCTGGCCGGCTTGCTGGTACGCAGCGTGCTGTCCAACCGCACGAGCTTCTTCTCGTTCTTCCTGCTGACTTTCCTGATTCTCGGTTGCTGGGCAAAGCTGGTGCTGCACTTCATTTTTGCCACGCAGTTCATCGAGCCGATCGGTGCCTTTGATAACTCACCGCAGGCTTGGGACTCGGCCATGCTGGCCCTGAACGTTGCATTTACCACATTACTGGCCTGCCAGGCCATTGTCGGGCGCCTGCAGCCGCCTGCAACCATTCCTCTCGAACGGCCACGCACGCTGCTCAAACCGTCCATGTGGCTGGCAGTTCTGCTCACCGTCGTGCTGCTGGCCGTCAATTTCAGGTTCGCCATTCTAAAGGTCGGCACCGAGCCTACGCTGAAGCTCCACAGCTACGTCTACGTACTGGTATCGTTCATGATTGCCTGGGGCAACCTGATCCTGCTTGCCACGCTGGGGTACTGGTTGGTACAGGCGCGCCAGATGAAACTGGAGACACTTTTCTACATCCTCATCCTGGAAGGTGCGGTTACGGCGGTGTCCATGGGCAGCCGGGCGCAGATGATCCTGCATGTGATTGCACCGTTGGTGGTTTACCTGGTGCATGGTCGCGAACTGGCAGCCGCATTGCGCCTGGTCCAGTGGGTCAGGATCCTGCTGGTGACCGGCGTATTGTTCGTGGCATCGCTGCTGCTGGTGTCTGTCGATCGCCTGCAATCCTTCGCCCAGGCCCGGCCAGTCACGGCGCCAATGATTAGCAGCAAGGAGCCGGCGAGCGATACCAGCCTGACACTCGCTCGCCCAGTGAGCAGCCTGCTCATTGCCCCGGCCGAGTCAGCACAGGCGATCGCAGGTGTATTGGCACCGGCGATGCCCCTGTTACCCATGCTCGCCAACCCTGTAATAGTCGCACCTGTCGACGCGGAGCCGGTTTCTGTGACGGCAGCTCCCTTTGCCGAAACTACCGAGGTAAAGCGTGCCCGCTGGAAAGGTATGCTGATGGAACTGAGTAAACTGGTAGTGGACCGTTGGATTGGCCTTGAAGGTGTATTGGCGGTGGTCAGCCATGAGCACACCGGCTGGGCACTATTTCTGCACAGCCTGACCGAGCGCCCGGAAGCCGGCACTCAAGCCATCTACCAGCGCATGTCGAACGCGCAATATCAGGCCTTCGAAAACTTCACTTTCATGACCATCCCCGGCCCGCTGGCCATCCTGCTCTATAGTGGCAACCTGGCAGTGCTGGTCGCAGGCTTGGCGCTATTGTTCTTCGCTGGCATTCTTGTCGAACGGTTGGCTAGCCTGCTGGTTGGCAATATCTTTACTCGCGCTGCCATTGGTGTGGCCCTGGCCTATCTGCTAGTACAGACCAACTTCCCACGGGTGCAGATGTTCTTCCTTATCGAGGTACTCGGGTTCATTGCCGGCTTGTATCTGGCACGCATTATCGTCACTGCGCAGAAAACCGAAAACGTCGCGCTCACACCAGCCCTTTAGTCCATCGTTCCGCCAAAGATGGAACGGCTTTGCCGTAGGCGCCCGACGAACGTGCGGTGGAAAACCGCACCCTTGCGCTCGCTCCTTGTCACAGTCAGGTCAACCTCCCAAACCTGAGCCGGGTCAACCCGCGATTGTCCGTTGATCGGCATGGCTCAGGTGTGATCAGGCAGAACTCCTCACGATGACAACAACTATCAGGACTTACGTTAATATCGCGCCCATTGACGCCATGCTGGCACCGCTTTTTGCGCTGTGTGCCTGGGTAACGTTGAATCCGTATTTTCTCTGGCATTCGCTGCGCCATATGGCCATCGCCGGCATGGTTTCCGGCTTCCTGGCCATTGTTGCCCTGCTGCTCGGCGACCGACCGCGGCGGGGCGAGGCTCCCGGTTTCATCCTGATCTGTCTGTTCGTGCTTTATATAAGCATGCTGCCAAAGATCGATGGCAGCACGACACGCTGGTATTTCGTACTACCGACCCTCTTTGCGCTTGCAGTGTTCTCCGACCAGCGTCGCGGCAAGATACTGCAATGGTTCGGCTGGTTCTTCGCGCTCAGCCTGATCCCGGGCATACTGGTGTCGCTGTGCAAGATCGGCGGCTTGCCGTTGCAAATGGACCAGCTGCCTCTGCTCAACCCTGCAATGGCAGAGGCTGGGGGATTCTACTTGCACGCGCCGGGGGCCCTATTGTTATCCGGCAACCACTTGTCGCTGCCTTGGGGTGGCGAACTCTACCGGCTGTGCGCAATGTATGATGAACCCGGCATGGTCGGTACGCTGTCAGCATTCTTGCTGGCTGGCAACCGCTTCCGGCTCAAGCCTTTCCCCTTTTTCATCATCTTCATGGGTGGTGTGCTGTCGTTTTCCCTGGCATTCATCGTCATGGCTTCTCTCGGTTTCCTGTTCCGCCTGGTACAAGCCCGCTCGCCACTGCCCCTGCTGCCGCTCGCCATACTCGGGCTTTTCGGCTTGCTGGTATTGGGCATTCTCAAGCCCAAGGGGCCAGACCTGCAGCCAGCTATACCTGTGGCAACGCAGGCAACGGCAATGGAACCGGACTCTTCCATGCAGGAAGAGCGGGTTACCCCCCTGGGTAAACCAGCCTCATCATCGGCGGCCAGCACTGGCACCGCAGTGCCTATCGCACCGCTTGCAGTGCAACAGCCAGAACCTGACCAACAACTGCGCCAGACCCAGTACATCAATAACCGCTCGCTACCGGAGATGGACAAGCTCTTCGCTCGCTACCTGGATGCAGACACCCGCACCCTGCTGTTCGGCATGGGGGCCGATTCCAGCGTGGTCCATGGCGGCGTATCACAGGTAGTGACACGCATACTCACAGATTTCGGCCTGATCGGTGCCCTGCTGTTCGCCCTGGCCATGATCAGCCTGAGCCTGGCCATTGTCCACAGTGCCAAGCGCCGCTTATGGGTACTGCTGTTCTTTGCGCTGTTTGCACTGAGCATCTACCAACGCCCGATAGTATGGATGCCTTATGCATTTACCATGTTCATCTGCAGCTCAACCCTGGCCGGGCGCCGCAAGTCGACCAGCGAAGCGCAACCGGCAAGCTGAGCCTCATCTTGCAGCGGTCAGACCGGCACTTGCGTCGTCAGACTTTGCTGGCGAGGTGGCCACTTCCGGGCGCGGGCTTCTGGCGATAGCCAGTGCAAACAGCGATGCCAGCAATGTGTCATAAGCCGGGGTCAGTAAAACCACCTCGAAAAGGCTCCACAGCAGCGTAACGGCTGCCCCTATGAACACTGAGCGCCAGAATGTCGAGCTGCTTGCCAGTTGCGAAAACAGCCGCATGACGGAGTAAAGGTAAAACAGGTACACCGCAGTACCGCCTACCCCCAGCAACAGCAGCATGTTCAACACCGAATTATGCGGGTCCCATGCCAAACCATTGAATATGTAGAAGTATTCAGAGCGTGGAGTGCCGATCAGTGGATGATCGACAATGTGGTACACCGCTGCATGCCATAGGCCCACGCGGATGGACAGGGACTCCGGCAGCCCGCCTTTCATGAAGAAAGCGGTAAGGAACACCATCAGGCTGCCGATGATGTACGCGAAAGCAAAAAAGCGCGGATAGCGGGAAAGCAGGGTTGTTCTGGTGTCGAGCAACCAGATGGCCACAGCGATAATCAACATTGCGTACCCGGTACGCGAAAACGTGAATACGAACGCCCCAACCAGGGCAATGGCACATAGATACTGCTTGGCATACAAGGCCACCAGAATGCCGAGCAGCAGAAACACAGCCAGATAATTGGAGCTGCCCAGAGGCGTCGCAACCAGGTTCTTCAAGGTATAGAAATCGAGTTGGTCCCGGTAACCAAGCCCCATATGGGCCAGCATGATGAACGCAATCAATATACAGCCGAAGAGCATGCAGTTCTGCACCAGTAACTCCCCGACGCTACACCTGCTCACCACCAAGATGGCTACTGCAGAGTAAAAGAAGCAAAAGTAGACGGAGATATCGTTCTTTATGGGCGGATAGGCGCCGAAGAATTGCAATACCACCGGTAGGCAAGCCAGTGCAGGCAATACCGCTTGCCACCTGAGCGACTTGATCGGCTTGATCTTCAGGCGCAACGCCAGTAGCGGCAGGACATACATCGCAAGCGGTAGTGTGACCCTTGCATAAACATTTCCATAAAATATCGCCAGGAAAAACAGTGCCAGCAGCACGTGCTCCTGGGTAGCCCTTTCATACCAACGCTCAAGCACCGACATTTCAAACCTGACCGCCATGAACCATTGATTGGACAGCTGCGCCTCTTTATCCGGCGTCGCCGCGAATGACACTGCTACGATGGCCGTCAGCGGAGCCGACGGGCACGCTTACTCCACCATCGACCCCGTACGCAACAGCCGGGCAAAACGCTGCAACATCACCTGCACCATGGCTGACCAGGTGTAATGTTCGGTAATGTAAGCCTTGAGTCGCCCGCCTTTTGCCCTGAGCTCGGCAGGGTCAGCCAACATACGCTCAAGACCCGAAGCGATGCCCGTTGCACTGGCTGGAACCACCAGCCCTCCTTGCACCTGCTCGACCTGGTCGAAACCACAGGTGTCGGTGAGCAAAACCGGTAACCCGACAATCCCCGCTTCCAGCGCGACCAGCGACATGGCCTCCGAACGCGAAGGGATGACCAGCATCATTGCCTGACGGTACACCTGGGTACGCTGTGCTTCATCAAGAAAGCCGATGAAGTGAATGCGTCCAGCCAGCCCCGAGGCATCGACTTGAGCCTGCAGATCCTGCTGCATGCCAAAATCCGGCCCAGCCATCACCAGGGGGTATCGTTGCGCTGCAGGCGTGTCGAGATAGGCCTGGATCAGGAAGTCAGGCCCTTTGACTGGTGCCAGCCGCCCCATGAACAGGATGAAGGGCTCGTCCGGCAGCTGTACAACCTCTGTCCGTCGCGCCGGACCTGGGTCAGCCACGGCGTTGCCGATAACCGGAATGGAAGCTGCCGGCACGCCTGCCACTTGCGCAATTAGCCCTTGTTCCAGGTCGGTAATGGCGATAAAACCTGCGGCCCCCTTGATCAACCAGCGGCCCAGCAGCAGGTGAAACACCTTCATGATCGGACGCGGCGAACCCACCGACGCGAATTCGCCTGCTGGACACAGTATATAAGGGCGCCGACCCAACAACGCCAGCAGGCCCATGGCGACACTCAGCAGGTTCCAGTAGCCCATGATGTGCAGTACATCCGCCCTGCGCACAGCGCGCCAGGCTCGCCAAGGGTTGAGCAACGGGATTGGGAAGCGCAAACCGATTCTCCCCGTGATGTAGCTTTTTACCCCCTGCTCATCAAACTCCCGTTGCCATGAATTGCCGGTCATGGCAACGGCTTCGCAGGCGCTACCGGCTTTGGCCAGGTGCAGCGCCAGGTGCCGGGTGCGCTCGGCTGTACCACCGCCAAGCTTGGCATCCAGCGAAATATTCACCAGTAATACCCTCATGCCGATGCCCTCAGCAGGGCAATGTAGCGCTGCAATTGTTGCTTGAAGTCTGCCGTGGGCGGCTGCTGCCAATCGGCAAGCCGCTGCTCGCTGAAACGACGCATTGGGTTGGCATTGCTGATACGGCGCAAACGCAACAACAAGCCGAGCAATGCCGGCGGTAGATGCGGCAAGTAGCTGATCGAGGGCCGGCCAAACGCCTGCATCAAGGCATCCTGCAAGTGACCAAAGTTGTTTTCCGGCGCCGCATCATCCGTTACCAGCACCACTTCCCCTTGGCTTACCTGTGGCACGTAGGCTACGAATGCCAAGGTTTGTGCGACCTTTTCCACACTGACCAGATGCATGCGGCGCGGGCCATAAAGGATGCGCCGCAACGCCAGCTTCCAGACGGGCGCGACGGACACCTCACGAACAAACGACACGATGTTCAGCCCACCATCACCAAACACCGCGCCCAGACGCAACACCAGCACTTCGAAGCTGTCAGCCGGCACCACGCGCACCAACGCTTCAGCAGCGGCGTGCTCACGTTCATAAGGCGTCCTGGGTTCGAGCTGCGTGTCGGCATCGACCACCGCGTCTGGCGCAGCACCGAAGACATCGATACTCGATACGTGCACATAGCGCTTGATGCGTGCTTCGTTGCAAGCGACGAGCACATTGGCGACAGCTGGCTCGAACCAGCCACTGCCATCAGGCCGCAACAGGTTGATCACTGTGCAGCCGGGCACCAGTATGGCTGCAAGGCTCGCGGAGTCGTTCACGTCAAAGCGAGCCACTTGCACCGTGGCATTCGTCAACCATTCGGGTTCGGTACGGTGGACCGCATAGATGACCTCCGTGTCTTCCAACGCGTTGCATACAGCCAGAAAATGTCGGCCAACAAAGCCGCTTCCCCCAATTACCACCAGCGTGTTCATAGGCCGTTCGCTTCTCCATCTGCCAAGGCGGGGTTCAGTATGGGCCTGATGCCTGTCAGCGGACCAGAAGGACCACTTCGCCGCCCAGTGTCGGCAAGCCCCCACAGAGAGCTCGCCATCGACAATTTCTGCTCATTAGTTGTGGCACCGGCTTGCGGCAATGGGCTGCAGAGCAGCACCGATCAGCGCGGGGTGACGGGATCAGCCTCGGGTCGCTTACTTGGACCAGACCGTACGATTGATGTAATCGGTGTAGCTGTACACGATCCGTACCACCTGCTTGGAAACCGGCCCGCCCAGGTAATCCTGCACCACCGGGATCACCCGCTGGTTGCGGTCATGTTGGCTGATCACCACGCGCACCGCGTCCAGCACACGGCCCGGTGTCAGGCCGCACATGATCAGGGTGCCTTCATCCATCCCCTCCGGTCGCTCATGGGCGTTGCGGATGGTGACCGCCGGCAGGTTCAGCAGCGAAGCCTCTTCGGTGATGGTACCGCTGTCGGAAAGTACGCAGAGCGCCCCCATCTGCAGCCGGATATAGTCCAGCAAGCCGTAGGGTTTGACAAAACGGATCAGTGGGTGGTCCAGGCTTTCGCCCAGGTCCTCGAGGCGCTTGCGGGTACGCGGGTGGGTGGAGACGATGATCGGATGGCCATAGCTGTCGGCCAGGGCGCGCAGCGAGGCCAGCAGGTCACGCAGGTTCTGCGGGGTATCGACGTTCTCTTCGCGATGCGTGCTGACGATGAAGTACTTGCCCTCTACCAGCCCCTCGCGTTCAAGCACCGTGGAGGCGTCGATCCGAGGCCGATAGTAGTCCAGCACTTCCTGCATGTGCGAACCGGTCTTGATGATGGTTTCCGGACGAATGCCTTCATCCAGCAGATAACGCCGGGCATGCTCGGTCAGCACCATATTGATGTCGCTGAGGTGATCGAGCACCTTGCGGTTCAACTCTTCCGGCACGCGTTGATCGAAGCAGCGGTTACCTGCCTCCATGTGGAACACTGGGATCTTCCGGCGCTTGGCAGCAATCACCGCCAGGCAGGTGTTGGTGTCGCCGTACAGCAGCAAAGCATCGGGCTTTTCCAGCTCGAAGATTTCATCGGACTTGGCGATGACCTCGGCGATGGTCCCGGCTGCCGTAGCCCCCACTGCCCCCAGGAAGTGATCCGGCTTGCGAATACCCAAGTCGTCAAAGAACACCTGGTTGAGCTCGTAATCGTAGTTCTGGCCGGAATGCACCAGCACATGGTTGGCCTGGTCGTCGAGCTCGGCGATGACGCGGCTCATCTTGATCAGTTCAGGCCGGGTACCGACCAAGGTCATGACCTTAAGCATTGAGTTGTTCCTGGATATAGTCGAGTTTCAGCAACAGAGCCTTAATGCCATCGATGTCGAGCCGCTCGGTATTGTGTGAGGTGTAGTCATCCAGCTCGGAGATATGCTGCTCACCTTCGACAAAGTACTTCTTGTAATTCAGGTCACGGTTATCGGCCGGAATACGGTAGTAACGGCCCATGTCGTCGGCCTTGGCCATTTCCTCACGAGATATGAGCGACTCGTAGAGCTTCTCACCATGCCGGGTACCGATTACCTTGATTGGGTTTTCCCGCTTGAACAGTTGGCGCAGCGCTTCGGCCAGCTCCTGCACAGTGGACGCTGGCGCTTTCTGTACGAAGATATCACCTTGCTGGGCGTTCTCGAAAGCGTGCAGGACCAGATCCACCGAGTCCTCCAGCGACATCAGGAAGCGAGTCATGTTCGGGTCGGTCACGGTCAGTTCATTGCCGGCCTTGAGCTGATCGACAAACAGCGGAATAACCGAACCTCGTGAGGCCATTACATTGCCGTAACGGGTGGCGCAAATCACCGGGCCGTTCTGCGGAATCATCCGCGATTTGGCAACCATCAGTTTTTCCGCCATGGCTTTGGAAATGCCCATCGCGTTGATCGGGTATACTGCCTTGTCGGTGCTCAGCACCACCACGCGCTGCACGCCGTTGGCGATGGCCGCATTCAGCACGTTTTCAGTACCGATGACATTGGTCTTCACGGCTTCCATCGGGTAGAACTCGCAGGACGGCACCTGCTTCAACGCAGCGGCATGGAAGATGTAATCGACCCCGACCATGGCCTCTGACACGCTTTGATAGTCACGCACATCGCCGATATAAAACTTCACCTTGTCGTTGGACAAGGCAATACGCATGTCTTCCTGTTTTTTCTCGTCGCGGCTGAAAACACGTATTTCCTTGACGTTGGTGTTGAGAAAACGCTTGAGGACAGTATTACCGAAAGAGCCGGTACCACCTGTAATCATCAGAATCTTGTTATCGAACACGGGTACGCTCCTTGTTGTTCGTTATTGACGCTGTGCGTGCATGAATTGTATGAGCGCCGGCCAGGAAGGTGGCTGGTAGCCTGCATCCGCGCGGAAGCGGGTAGAGTCCAGCGAACGATCGATCACCAATTTGTCATCCGGTACGATCTGGATGTCCTTGCCATAAACCTTCGCCACTTGCTTGAGCAGTTCATACTTGTCGATCGGCTCTGCAGAAACGTGGTAAAGCCCCTTCAGCGAAGGGTTGGGAAGAACGTAGTCCAGCATCACCCGAGCCAGTTCGGCAGTCGGCAGACCTGAAAAAATCGCCTTGGTAAAGCCTTTGACACAGCCTTGCTGAGAGAGGAACCAGTCGATCAGCGATGCATTGCTCTGCAACTCATGGCCAATAATTGATGTGCGCAGGGTTATGGCGTGGTCCAGGTCGTGCAATTCGCCAATGTACTTGGATTTGCCATACAGGTCGGTGCAGTCCGATTCGTCCTGTTCCCGATACATGCCCTTGGTACCTGCAAACACACAGTCAGTGCTGACGTGGACCAGGCGCGCGCCAGCGACCCGGCACAGCGTTGCCAGACGATGTGGAAGCATGGCGTTGATGGGCAGCGCGGTGAGCGGGTCCTTGGCATCGGCAAGTTGCTTGATCAAGCCCACGCAGTTGACCACCACATCCGGCCGGGCCTTGGCGAAGGCTGCCATCAGCGCATCAGCATCGAGCACATCCACACCACAGAGCAGATGCTCGGCCTGATCCGGCGTGAAAAACCTGCACCCGGACGATGAACGCAACGTGCCCATCACCCGGTGTTGCGAATTGGCCGAAAAATACCGGAAGACGGCATTGCCCAGCATACCCGAGACACCCAGTACCAATATGTTCATTGCGTCGCCTTGTCCTGTTCAATCCGTTGTTCGAACATACGCACCAGTGCCTTGCACTGGGCCTTGAGTTCGAAATGTTTCAAGAAGTATTCCCTGGCCCGGGTGCCCATCTGTTCTCGCTGCGCTTGCGGCATGGCCAGCATCGACTTGATGCAGGCCGCGAGCCCGACCGCATCATCGGCAGGGCAAGTAATACCAGCACCGGCCTCGTTGATGACGCGGGCACCTTCGCCATCCAGGCTGCCAATTATCGGTCTGCCGGCTGCCAGGTAGGCCTGCACCTTGCTTGGAATGGTAAAGCTGAAAATCTCGTCTCGCTTGAGTGTAACCAGTAATACGGCACTGAGTTCGAACAGTTCAGCCATCGCCGTGCGCGGGTAAGCACCGGCAATGATCAAGTTGTCCAGGCCCCACTTGCGCTTCTCCTCTGCCAGCCATTCAGCCTTGCTGCCGGTGCCGACCATCACGATGCGGGACTGTGAATGTTCGGCTTGCAACAATCGAGCTGCCCCGACAATAGTCGCCAGCCCTTGCGCGCTGCCCAGGTTGCCGGCGAACACGACGCAGAAGTGGTCACGCAACAACGTGGCCAATGATTCAGGCAACCTGCCGATCTCGCCGGAATCATCGTGCTGCAGATAAGAGTTGGGGTAGTAGCTTATTTTGTCTGCCCGCGCGTAGCGCTTGACCGGGTCGATGAAGGCGCGTGACTGCACCAGCAGCACATCCACGGCCCGGTACAGACCGCGCACCAGCAAGCCTACCATCGACAACAGGTACTTGTTACGTACGAAACCGGTGGCAGCCAGGCTCTCCGGCCACAAGTCCTGCACCCAGAGGAAGACGGGAGCAGGATGGGCGCGCTTCATGGCCAGTGCCGGAATTACCGAAATAATGGGCGACGGTGCGAACACGAAGTAAACATCGAACTTGCCGCGTCTGGCATGACGGGTGAAATGCCTGACGCCATTGGCGACAAATGAAAAATAATTAAGAATTAGATTTCTAGCCCCGCCTTTTTTGCGCGGACGCAAAGGCGCCCGATGAACAACAACGGTTTCGGCAAAACGATCTTCGACTGCGCCGTGAGCGGTATATCCCGGGAAAACCTCACCCGCTGGGTAGTTAGGCTTACCGGTAAAAACCTCAACATGTACACCCATCGCGCTCAGTTCCTGAACAATATCATTGATGATGAAATTTTCAGGAAAGAAATACTGGCTGACCACAGCAATTTTCAAAGGTACTTGCGTCACACTGACTCATCCTTCTGCGTGTGGCGATTTCGGTGCTGCATGAAATGCCTGAACCCTCGCGCCGGCCCGCTCAATGCCTGATGGCGGGGCTGCATCTGGGCGGTTGTTTGGCCGCCATTCCAGAAAACACGGAATACCAGAAGACAGGCCTCCTGCCACCATTATCCGGATCAATTTCCGATGTTGCCGCATGTTATTGCAGTTATCGGGTGATCGCCATCCTTTGGCCATCATAAAAATATGTAGCTTGCTATGTTTTTGTCGTATCCGCTGCAACGCTCGGCCATCAAGCTACTATCCTGCGCCACCCGTATCAAGCCCCGGCCGGGCATCCTTGGTAAGTCACTGCATTTATTGGGCAAGTTCCTCGACAGCTCGAAAAAAGTTGCCACCCATCGGATGTATTGGAATTCGCTGGCTGCTGCGCCTTTTTCGCCCAATACAGCGTCTGCACTATGGCACGCTGACCGTGACCTTACGCCCCTGTTGACTGAACCTCGCCTCGATAGCCCTGCGCAACGCAACCTTGGCACTGGCTTCGCCGTGAACCAGCACCACACGCCCGGCGGGCTCTTTTCCTCGCGAAGCAAAAGCGAGCAACCCTGCCTGATCGGCGTGCCCCGAATAACCACCCAACGTAAGTACTTTGGCGCGAATCTCATACATCCGCCCATCCAGATCGAGCTGGACAAAACCTTGCGCTCCTTCACTGGCCTGTATCACCGCACCTGGCGTGCCCTTGGCCTGGTAGCCGACGAACATCACCTCATGCCGTGGATCCCCCAGCATGGCCTTCAGGTAGTTAACGATGCGCCCACCCGAGCACATGCCATTGCCGGCAATTACGATCGCCGGCCGCCCGGTGCTCTTCAGGTAATTGACCACCTGCTGATGACGGGCATGGGTGTCCACGCTTACAAGCTGGCTAAAACCGAGCGGGTCGCGCCCTTCGGCAAGGCGCGCCCGGGCGTCGGCATTCCAGTAGCCGTGCAGCCCTCGGTACACATCGGTAATACGCTGGGCCAGGGGTGAGTCGAGGATGATGGGCAACTGCGACCAGTCGAGGGGTTCGCCGGCAGGCGCCGGGCCGGCCATGTTCAGCAAGGCCTTGCGGTGAAGAATGCCTTCGAGTTCGTACAACAGTTCCTGGGTGCGCCCGAGGCTGAACGCCGGAATGAGCAGAGTGCCTCGGTCGGCCAGGGCGCGGTCGATGGCCGCTTCGAGGCGCCGCTCACGATCGGCGGCAGGCGGGTGCAGGCGGTCACCGTAGGTGCTTTCGAGCACCAGCACATCGGCCCGCTCCGGGGGCTGCACAGGGCGCAGCAAGGGGTTGTTACAGGCACCGAGGTCGCCGGAGAACACGTAGCGAGTATTGGTTTGCTCATGCTGCATGTCACATTCGACATAAGCCGAACCCAGCAGGTGCCCGGCGCGCTGCAGGCGGAGCCGGCAGCTGAGGCCGGGACGCTCGACCAATGAGTGCCAGTGTTCGAAAGGCAAGGGCGCGATCAGCTCGCGGACGACATCGGAGTAGCGCGCAACCTCCGCGGGCTCGCTGCTGATACTGAGCTTGTAGGCATCTTCCAGCACCAGTGGCAGCAACCGGGCAGACGGCTCGCTGCACAGGATGGGGCCACGGTAGCCTGCCGCCAGCAATGCGGGAATGCGACCTACGTGATCAAGATGAACATGGGTGATGACCAGCGCCTGGATGCCCTGAACATCGACACCGAGCGGCACGGATTCCGCGCCGGACGCTGCGTCGGCGCCCTGCTCCAGGCCGCAGTCGATCAGCAGGCTGGTGGACGGATCGAGGTGCAACTGGTGGCAGGATCCGGTGACGCCGCGAGTACCGCCGTGATGGGAAAGAACAGGGTATTCCATGCTGCACACTCGCCTGGGCCGAAACGAAGTGGGCTATTACTCCACGAAGGCCGCAGCAGGAAAAGTTTGGCTTTCCGAAAACGTTGTAGGAAATATCCTTAATTACCGCTCAGCGCTGCCTGACGTGCCGAAGCCCTGATTTTTCGTTTGCTACGCAGCACGCCGTACGCCCCCAACAACGGCCCAACGGCAAGGCCAATCACCAGCGCTGCAAGCACCAGCACCGCAACCGGCATGGCTGGAGCAGCCCAACCAAACAGGACCAACGAGACGGTTTGCTGGTTCTCCAGAACGAAGAACAGCACCACAGCCGCCAACAACAGCACGAACACCGCCGCCAGCGCGCGCTTGAGGTTACGCATCAGTTTGCTCCTTGTGAATCAGGTATGGGCCTCATGCTCTTCTTCATTGACCCGGTCGCGCAGCTCTTTGCCAGGTTTGAAGTGCGGCACGAACTTGCCTTCGAGGCTGACCGACTGCCCGGTCTTCGGGTTACGGCCGACACGCGGTGCACGATAATGCAGCGAGAAGCTGCCAAAACCACGGATCTCGATACGATCACCGGTGGCAAGGCATTGTGACATCTGTTCAAGCATGGTCTTGATGGCCAACTCCACGTCCTTGGACGAGAGCAGCCCCTGATGGGTGACAATACGTTCGATCAGCTCCGACTTCGTCATATTTTTCCCTTCGTTATCAAGCAGCTAGATCATTGCTTAACCAGTTTGTAGCACGCTGGGAGGGATTTGAACAGGGTGGTTCTTGACTTAATAAAAAAATTCAAGATTGAAGTTTTGCAGGAATGGTCTAGCCGGCGGCCGCTGGAAGGTGCCGAACCGGCGGGCCTGGCGCCCATCGGGTCAGGCCAGCTGCTGCTGGGGGCTCGCCTTGGAAAAGCGCTTGCGCATCGCCAGGGCTGGCTTTTCCACCAGCTCCCACGACACATACCCTGCCAACCAGGACGCCGGCACCGCAGCCAGCATCAGCCAGTAAGGCCCCGCCCATGGCATCGCCTCTGCCAATACCTGCTGGATCGGAAAGGCGTACAAGTAAATGCCGTACGAATAATCCTGCACCCACGACGGCAACCTCAGCTGCGGGCAGTAAGCGAAGTACAACGTGCCGTAGAGCGTCAGCACGGCGCAGGCAAACACCTCGAAACGCCCATCCTTGCTCAGTAGCAACAACCCAGCACAAGCGAGCAGCAACCACCACCCGTACGGGATCAGCGCCCGGCACGAATAGAACGCCGAGCCAGCCAGGAAACACACCACCAGCTTGAACGGGTACTCCGCATAAGCCGGATGCAGGGTATGCAGCCCCAGCGCAAACAGCAGCGCCACAAGTGTCAGCCCCGCCATCGGCCATCGGCAAGCTCTGGCCACCAGCACCAATAGCCCCAGCACCAGGTACATGCGCGTTTCCAGCGGTATGGTCCACAAGCTGCCATTGACCGAAATCCCGTACGTTCGCGGAGTAAAACTCACCCCGGGCAGCACGAACTGGGCATCCTTGAGTACCAGCAAGGGGCTGTAGACGTACCGGTAGACCTGGCGCTGGGAAAGATAGTCGGCCAGCGGCAGCGAGGTCGCCAAAGGCCCCAATACGAAGGCCATCAACAACAGGCACACCAGCAAACCGGGAAAGATTCGCAGCGCCCGTGCCAGGTAGAAATTTCGCGGGCTGTTGCTCACGCCGCTGGCGGTAATCAGCAAGCCGCTGAGCATGAAGAACACTTCCACACCCAGACTGTGGACAGGTACTGGCAGGCCGAGCCATAACGCTGGGTCGCTACAACTGGCACATTCCCGATAAGACAATGCGTAAGAGTGGCCGACCACCACAGCGGTCGCCGCCAGCAGCCGAATGACCAGGAAATTGTTGTCGCGACCGCGCCCGCTCATAACGTCGGCGAACATCAACATCACCCAATCCCCCTCGGCCATGGCTAATTCATAGCACAAAAAAAGGGCGACCCGAGGGTCGCCCTTTCTTACCGATCAAACAGAACTCAGTTCTGCTTGGCCATTGCTTCGCGCAGCAGCGCAGCCATGGTGGTGTCGGCAGCCGCTTCCGGAGCGTTTTTCAGGCTCTGGATGGCTTCGCGCTCTTCAGCATCGTCCTTCGATTTGATGGACAGGCTGATAACGCGGGACTTGCGGTCAACGCTGATGATCTTGGCTTCGATCTCTTCGCCTTCCTTCAGGACGTTACGCGCGTCTTCAACGCGGTCACGGCTGATTTCGGAAGCTTTCAGAGTAGCTTCGATGTCGTCGGCCAGAGTGACGATGGCGCCCTTGGCGTCAACTTCCTTCACGATGCCCTTGACGATAGCGCCCTTGTCGTTGACAGCAACGAAGTTGGAGAACGGATCGTCTTCCAGCTGCTTGATGCCCAGGGAGATGCGCTCGCGCTCTGGGTCGACCGACAGGATGACGGTTTCCAGCTCGTCGCCCTTCTTGAAACGACGTACGGCTTCTTCGCCGGTTTCGTTCCAGGAAATGTCGGACAGGTGAACCAGGCCGTCGATGCCGCCGTCCAGGCCGATGAAGATACCGAAGTCGGTGATCGACTTGATGGTACCGGTGATCTTGTCACCCTTGTTGAACTGGCCGGAGAAATCTTCCCATGGGTTGGACTTGCACTGCTTGATGCCCAGGGAAATACGACGACGCTCTTCGTCGATGTCCAGAACCATGACTTCCACTTCGTCGCCAACCTGAACGACTTTCGACGGGTGGATGTTCTTGTTGGTCCAGTCCATTTCGGAAACGTGTACCAGACCTTCAACGCCTTCTTCCAGCTCAGCGAAGCAGCCGTAGTCGGTCAGGTTGGTAACGCGAGCCTGTACGCGAGTACCTTCTGGGTAACGGGCAGTGATAGCTACCCACGGATCTTCGCCCATCTGCTTCAGACCCAGCGAAACGCGGTTGCGCTCACGGTCGAACTTCAGAACGCGTACGTCGACTTCGTCGCCAACGTTAACGATTTCCGACGGGTGCTTGATACGCTTCCAGGCCATGTCGGTGATGTGCAGCAGGCCGTCGATACCGCCCAGATCCACGAAGGCGCCGTAGTCGGTGAGGTTCTTGACGATACCCTTGACTTGCTGGCCTTCCTGCAGGGTTTCCAGCAGGGCTTCGCGCTCGGCGCTGTTCTCGGCTTCCAGCACGCTGCGACGGGAAACGACAACGTTGTTGCGCTTCTGGTCCAGCTTGATGACCTTGAATTCCAGCTCTTTGCCTTCCAGGTGGGTGGTGTCGCGCACAGGGCGGACATCAACCAGGGAGCCCGGCAGGAACGCACGGATGCCGTTAACGTCGACAGTGAAGCCGCCCTTAACCTTACCGTTGATAACGCCCTTGACCACTTCTTCGGCGGCGAAAGCTGCTTCCAGAACAATCCAGCACTCGGCGCGCTTGGCTTTTTCACGGGACAGCTTGGTTTCGCCAAAGCCGTCTTCGACCGCGTCCAGCGCAACGTGAACTTCGTCACCGACCTTGATGGTCAGCTCGCCAGCTTCGTTGTAGAACTGCTCGAGCGGGATGACGCCCTCGGACTTCAGGCCAGCGTGTACGGTAACCCAGTCGCCGTCGATGTCGACAACGATACCGGTGATGATCGCACCCGGCTGAAGATTGAGGGTTTTCAGGCTTTCTTCAAAGAGTTCTGCAAAGCTTTCGCTCATTTTAATTCCTGTAGATTCGGGCGAAACATACGCCCCTCGCCACATTCCAGACAATGTGGGTCTGTTTTAAGTAAAGGAAAGCGGGCAGGACGTTGACTGGTGCCCCTGCCTGCTTTCCTGGCTATCAGAGCAGGTCGCGCAGGGCGAGCTCACTCTTGATACGTTGCAACACCTGCTCGATGGACAACTCGGTAGAGTCCAACTGAATGGCATCGGCCGCTGGTTTCAGCGGGGCCACTGCACGTTGGGTGTCACGTTCATCACGTGCACGAATCTCATCCAGCAGACTCGACAGACTAACATCTTCGCCTTTGCCCTTCAACTGCAGATAACGACGGCGCGCGCGTTCCTCCGCACTGGCGGTGAGGAATATCTTCAGCGGCGCATCGGGGAACACCACGGTGCCCATGTCCCGGCCATCGGCGATCAGGCCAGGCAGTTCACGGAAGGCACGCTGGCGTTCCAGCAGCGCATCGCGTACCGCAGGCAGCGAGGCAACCATCGAGGCACCGGCACCGACGGTTTCGGTACGGATAACCTGGCTGACATCCTCGCCTTCGAGGATGGTTTGCTGCAGCTTACCGGGCTGGGCTGCGATGAACTGCACATCCAGATGGGCGGCAAGCTTGGTCAGCAGCTCTTCGTTGGTCAGGTCGACGCCATGGTTGCTGGCATTGAACGCCAGCAAGCGGTACAACGCACCGGAGTCCAGCAGCTTCCAGCCCAGCTCCCGCGCCAGCAGGCCGGCAACGGTGCCCTTGCCGGAGCCGCTTGGCCCGTCGATGGTGATGACCGGCGCCAGGGCACTCACGACTTGCCCTCTTCCGCCACGCGGATACCCACTTCGGCGCACAGCGCCAGGAAGTTGGGGAAGGAGGTGGCGACGTTGGCGCAGTCGTGGATGCGGATCGGCGCGCTGGCACGCAGCGAAGCCACGCTGAAGGCCATGGCGATGCGGTGGTCACCGTGGCCATGCACTTCACCACCGCCGAGCTGTCCGCCATCGATGATGATGCCGTCCGGGGTCGGCTCGCACTTGATGCCCAGGGTGATCAGGCCGTCAGCCATGACCTGGATACGGTCGGATTCCTTCACCCGCAGCTCTTCGGCACCACGCAGCACGGTGCGCCCTTCGGCGCAGGCAGCGGCGACGAACAGCACCGGGAATTCGTCGATGGCCAGTGGCACCAGCTCCTCGGGGATGTCGATGCCCTTCAGGCGGGCGCCACGCACACGCAGGTCGGCCACCGGCTCGCCGCCGACTTCACGCTGGTTTTCCAGGGTGATGTCGCCGCCCATCAGGCGCAGGATATCGATCACGCCGGTACGGGTCGGGTTGATGCCGACGTGCTCCAGCACCAGCTCGGAGCCTTCGGCGATGGACGCGGCCACCAGGAAGAAGGCTGCCGAGGAAATGTCGGCCGGCACTTCGATACGGGTCGCCGTGAGCTTGCCGCCGGACTGCAGCGAGGCCACCGGGCCGTTGCTTTCGACGTTGTAGCCGAAGCCGCGCAGCATGCGCTCGGTGTGGTCACGGGTAGGCGCGGGCTCGGTAACGGTGGTCTTGCCTTCGGCATACAGGCCGGCCAGCAGCAGGCAGGATTTGACCTGGGCACTGGCCATCGGCAGCGTGTAGGTCAGCGCCTTGAGCTTGTGGCCACCGCGAATGGTCAGCGGCGGGCGGCCTTCAGGACCCGTCTCGACCACGGCACCCATTTCGCGCAGCGGGTTGGCCACACGGTTCATCGGGCGTTTGGACAGCGAAGCGTCGCCGGTCATGGTCACATCGAACGGCTGGCCGGCCAGCAGGCCCGACAGCAGGCGCATCGAGGTACCCGAGTTGCCTACATACAGCGGCCCGGGTGGCGGCTTGAGGCCGTGCAGGCCAACGCCATGAATGGTCACGCGGCCATGGTTTGGGCCTTCGATGACCACTCCCATGTCGCGGAAAGCCTGCAGGGTCGCCAGCGCGTCTTCACCTTCGAGGAAACCTTCGACCTCGGTGGTGCCTTCGGCCAGCGAGCCGAGCATGATCGAGCGGTGAGAAATCGACTTGTCGCCCGGTACGCGGATTCGCCCGGACAGGCGGCCACCCGGTTGGGCCAGGAAAATCAGATCGTTGGCGTTCATAGCGTCCACATAGGCCCGGCGGGCCAGGATTTTACTGAAATGCTCGCGGGCTACCCGAGCGCGGGTGAATACACCCAGCAGCTGGTGCCCGTCCCCTTCAGCGATCGCGTCACGCAAGGCGTCGAGATCGCTGCGATATGTATCAAGCGTGCGCAGGACAGCATCGCGGTTGGCGAGGAAGATGTCGTGCCACATGGTCGGGTCGCTGCCGGCGATTCTCGTGAAATCGCGGAAGCCTCCCGCAGCGTACCGGAAGATCTCGAGGTTTTCATTGCGCCTGGCCAGCGAATCGACCAGGCCAAAGGCCAGCAGGTGTGGCAGGTGGCTGGTGGCGGCCAGCACTTCGTCGTGGCGCTCGACCGACATGTGTTCCACGTCGGCTTCCAGCACGCGCCACAGGCGGTCGACCAGGGCCAGGGCGGCCGGGTCGGTTTCCGTCAACGGCGTGAGGATGACCTTGTGCCGGCGGAACAGGGCGGCGTTGGACGCCTCTACCCCGCTCTGCTCGGAACCAGCGATCGGGTGGCCGGGGACGAAGCGCGACAGGCGTTCGCCGCCCTCGCCCAGAAAAACGGCGCGCGCTTCACGCACCACGTTGCCCTTGGCGCTGCCGACATCGGTGATGACGGCGTTGCCGAGGTCGAGCGTGGCCAGGCGGGCGAGCAGTTTCTCCATGGCCAGGATCGGCACCGCCAACTGGATGACATCGGCGCCGACACAGGCAGCGGCGAGGTCTTCTTCGCAGCGGTCGACCACGCCCATGGCCACGGCCTGCTTGCGCGAGGGGGCGTCCAGGTCGACCCCGACCACTTCGCGACACAGGCCACTTTCACGCAGGCCCTTGGCGAACGAGCCACCAATCAGGCCGAGGCCGACCACGACCAGGCGGTCGATGATTGGCGCGGGTTTGGTTTTTGCTGCATTTACCACTGGTGCGAACCCTGTTCAGAAATCTGGGCAGTCTTCAGGCCCATGGAGCTGCGTTGCAACACATCGCGACACAAGGCCGCTCCTGCGAGGAATTGTGTACGCCCGCAGGAGCGGCCCCGGCAAATTTCGCTCAAAGCACCGCCTTCGGATAAGAGCCCAGGACCTTCAGCGCCACAGCCTCCTGGCTGATCTGCTCGAGCACTGCCTTGATCAGCGGGTCACGGTGGTGGCCGACGAAATCGATGAAGAACACGTAGGTCCACTTGCCGCTTCGCGACGGGCGGGTCTCGATGCGGGTCAGGTCGATACCGTTCTGGTGGAACGGTACCAGCAACTCGTGCAAGGCACCCGGCTTGTTGCTCATCGAAACGATGATCGAGGTCTTGTCGTCACCGGTTGGCGGCACTTCCTGGTTGCCGATCATCAGGAAGCGCGTGGAGTTGTCCGGGCGGTCTTCGATCTTCTCGGCCAGGCGGGTCAAACCATACAGGTTGGCTGCCATGTCGCCGGCAATCGCCGCCGAGTTCCACTCGCCCTTGACCCGCTTGGCCGCCTCGGCATTGCTCGACACGGCCACGCGCTCCACGTTCGGGTAGTGCGCGTCCAGCCACTTGCGGCACTGGGCCAGCGACTGCGCGTGGGAGTAGATGCGGGTGATGCTGTCGGTCTTGGTGTTCTCGCCCACCAACAGGTGGTGGTGGATCCGCAGCTCGACTTCGCCGCAGATCACCATGTCGTGCTCGAGGAAGCTGTCCAGGGTATGGCTGACTGCGCCCTCGGTGGAGTTTTCCACCGGTACCACGCCAAAATTGACGGCACCGGCCGCCACTTCGCGGAACACTTCGTCGATAGCCGCCATCGGCCGGCTGATCACCGCATGTCCGAAGTGCTTCATGGCCGCGGCCTGGGTGAAGGTGCCTTCAGGGCCCAGGTAGGCGATTTTCAGCGGTTCTTCCAGGGCCAGGCACGACGACATGATTTCGCGGAACAGCCGCGCCATCTCTTCATTGTCCAGCGGGCCCTTGTTGCGCTCCATCACGCGCTTGAGCACGGCAGCTTCACGCTCGGGGCGGTAGAACACCGGTTTTTCGCCTTCGGCCAGCGAGGCGGTCTTGACCTTGGCCACTTCCTGGGCGCAACGGGCACGCTCACTGATCAGCTCGAGGATCTTCTCGTCGAGGCTATCGATGCGAACGCGCAGCGCCTTCAGTTCGTGCTCGGACATCAGCCGTGCTCCTTCTCGAATTCGGCCATGTAGGCCACCAGGGCTTCCACCGCTTCAAGGCCCAGGGCGTTGTAGATGGAGGCGCGCATGCCGCCAACCGAACGGTGGCCCTTGAGGTTGAGCAGGCCACGGGCATCGGCGCCAGCGAGGAAGGCCTTGTCCAGGCGTTCGTCAGCCAGGCGGAACGGCACGTTCATCCACGAACGGGCGTTGTGGCTGATCGGGTTGGTGTAGAACGCGCTGCTGTCGATGAAGCCGTACAGACGGTCTTTCTTGGCGCGGTTGCGCTGCTCCATGGCTTCGACGCCACCCTGCTCCTTCAACCACTCGAAGACCAGGCCCGAGAGGTACCAGGAATAGGTAGCCGGGGTGTTGTACATCGAGCCGTTGTCGGCCGAAACCTTGTAGTCGAGCATGGTCGGGCAGCTGCTGCGGGCGTGGCCCAGCAGGTCTTCGCGCACGATCACCACGACCAGGCCGCTTGGGCCGATGTTCTTCTGCGCGCCAGCGTAGATCAGGCCGTACTGCGAGACATCGATCGGACGCGAGAGGATGTCCGACGACATGTCGACCACCAGCGGTACGTCACCAGTCTCCGGTACCCAGTCGAACTGCAAGCCACCGATGGTCTCGTTGGATGCATAGTGTACGTACGCCGCGTTCCCGGTCAGGTTCCACTCGTTCTGGCCCGGAATGGCCAGATAGTCGTAGGGCTTGGCGCTGGCGGCAACATTGACATTGCCGAAGCGGCGCGCTTCTTCGATGGCCTTTTTCGACCAGATGCCGGTCTCGATGTAGTCGGCGGTGCCGTTTTCCGGCAGCAGGTTCAGCGGAATTTCAGCGAACTGCTGGCTGGCGCCGCCCTGCAGGAACAGCACCTTGTAATTGGAGGGGACGGACAGCAGGTCACGCAGGTCCTGCTCGGCCTTTTCGGCGATGGCCACGTAATCGTCACTGCGATGGCTCATTTCCATCACCGACAAGCCCTTGCCACGCCAATCCAGCATCTCGGCCTGGGCGCGCTGCAGAACAGCGTCAGGAAGCGCAGCAGGGCCTGCGCAGAAGTTAAAGGCTCGTTTGCTCACATCCACTCTCGCTCTAATAGATCTAAACAGCTAGTTCTGCGGGAACCCTGTGGGAGCGGGCTTGCTCGCGAACACCGGCAAAGCCGGTGCCATGCATCGCGGCGCCTGATTCGCGGGCTTGCCCGCTCCCACAGGGCCAGGCATTGCCCGGCCTGATCAGTCAAACGGGGCGACCTTGGTCGCCCCGTTCGGGTTTTACGCTTACTCCTGCGGGGCCTCTTCGGCGCCAGCAGCGTCTTCGTTGTCTGGCGCTTCAGCCACGACGCCCTCCTCGTCCGTCTCGATCACATCATCGAGTTCGTCCTCGGACGGCTCCTGGATACGCTCCAGGCCTACGAGTGTCTCGTCATTGGCCAGCTTGATCAAGGTCACGCCCTGGGTGTTACGGCCCAGGCTGGACACTTCGCCAACGCGGGTCCGCACCAGCGTGCCCTGGTCGGAGATCAGCATGATCTCTTCACCTTCCTGCACCTGGATAGCGCCGATCAACAGGCCATTGCGCCCTTTGGTACCCATGGCAATGACGCCCTGGCCACCACGGCCGCGACGCGGGAACTTGGACAGCGGGGTGCGCTTGCCGAAGCCACGCTCGGAGGCGGTGAGGATCTGCGCGCCGGATTCCGGGATCAGCATGGAGATGATCCGCTGGCCCTTGCCCAGCTTCATGCCACGCACGCCACGGGCGTTACGGCCCATTTCGCGCACCACGCTTTCAGCGAAGCGGATCACCTTGCCGGCGTCGGAGAACATCATGACTTCCTTGGCGCCGTCGGTGATGGCCGCAGCGATCAGGGTGTCACCTTCCTTCAGCTTCAGGGCGATCAGGCCGTTGGAGCGCGGACGGGCGAACTGCACCAGCGGGGTCTTCTTCACGGTACCCGAGGCGGTGGCCATGAAGATGTAGGCGCCGGTCGGCTCGGCAACCCACTCTGGGGTATCGCCGTCTTCCTCATCGACTTCCTCGGCCTCGACCACTTCGCCTTCGAGCACGGTGTCTTCCGCGTCCTCCAGCTCTTCGTCAGCGCCAGCGCTCTGTTGCAGGGCCTCGAGGTCGATCTGCAGCATGGCGGTGATGCGCTCACCCTCCTCCAGCGGCAGCAGGTTGACCATCGGGCGACCGCGGGCGGCGCGGGAGGCTTCAGGAATGTCGTAGGTCTTCAGCCAGTACACCTTGCCCTTGCTGGAGAACAGCAGCAGGGTGGCATGGCTGTTGGCGACCAGCAGGTGCTCGACGTAGTCTTCGTCCTTCACCCCGGTGGCCGACTTGCCTTTGCCGCCACGGCGCTGGGCCTGGTAGGCGGACAGCGGCTGGGTCTTGGCGTAGCCGCCATGGGAGATGGTCACCACGCGCTCTTCTTCGGGGATCATGTCGCCGTAGTTGAGGTCGTGGCGCGCATCGAGGATCTCGGTGCGGCGGGCATCGCCGTATTCGGCGCGGATGGCTTCCAGCTCTTCGCGGATCACTTCCATCAGGCGCTCGGCGCTGCTGAGGATGCGGATCAGTTCGCCGATCTGCTCGAGGATTTCCTGATACTCGGCCAGCAGCTTCTCGTGCTCCAGGCCGGTCAGGCGGTGCAGGCGCAGGTCGAGAATGGCCTGGGCCTGTTCCGGCGACAGGTAATACTTGCCTTCACGCAGGCCGTACTGCTCCGGCAGGTCTTCCGGGCGGCAGGAATCGGCGCCGGCGCGCTCGACCATGACCTGCACGGCGCTGGATTCCCAGGCAGTGGACACCAGGGCTTCCTTGGCTTCGGACGGGGTCGGCGAGGCCTTGATCAAAGCGATGACCGGGTCGATGTTGGACAGCGCGACCGCCTGGCCTTCAAGGATATGGCCGCGTTCGCGGGCCTTGCGCAGCTCGAACACGGTACGGCGGGTCACTACTTCGCGGCGGTGACGGACGAACGCTTCCAGCAGGTCCTTGAGGTTGAGCAGGCGCGGACGGCCATCGACCAGGGCGACGACGTTGATGCCGAACACGCTCTGCAGCTGGGTCTGCGAATACAGGTTGTTGAGCACCACCTCCGGCACCTCGCCGCGACGCAGCTCGATGACGATGCGCATGCCGTCCTTGTCGGACTCGTCGCGCAGCTCGGTGATGCCTTCGATTTTCTTCTCTTTGACCAGCTCGGCGATCTTCTCGATCAGGCGTGCCTTGTTCAGCTGGTACGGCAGCTCGGTAACCACGATCTGCTGACGGCCGCCGGCCTTGTCGATGTCCTCGATTTCGGAGCGGGCGCGCATGTAGATGCGGCCACGCCCGGTGCGATAGGCCTCGATGATGCCCTGGCGGCCGTTGATCAGGCCGGCAGTCGGGAAGTCCGGCCCCGGGATGTGCTGCATCAGCTCATCGATGGTGACATCCGGGTTGTCGATGAGTGCCAGGCAGCCGTCGATGACCTCGCCGAGGTTGTGCGGTGGAATGTTGGTCGCCATGCCCACGGCGATACCGCTGGAACCGTTGACCAGCAGGTTGGGAATACGGGTCGGCATGACCGCCGGGATCTGTTCGGTGCCGTCATAGTTGGGCACCCAGTCGACGGTTTCCTTGTGCAGGTCGGCCAGCAGTTCGTGGGCCAGCTTGGCCATGCGCACTTCGGTGTATCGCATGGCCGCGGCGTTGTCGCCGTCCACCGAACCGAAGTTGCCCTGGCCGTCGACCAGCAGGTAGCGCAGCGAGAACGGCTGGGCCATACGCACGATGGTGTCGTAGACCGCGGTGTCGCCGTGCGGGTGGTACTTACCGATCACGTCACCGACCACACGGGCGGATTTCTTGTACGGCTTGTTCCAGTCGTTGCCCAGTTCGCTCATCGCATAGAGGACGCGACGATGCACGGGCTTCAAGCCGTCACGCGCATCGGGCAGCGCCCGCCCGACAATCACGCTCATCGCGTAGTCGAGGTAGGACTGTCTCAGTTCGTCTTCGATATTGACCGGGAGGATTTCTTTGGCCAGTTCGCCCATGAGAAGCCTGATTCCTTTTTCTGGTGAAACTTCGCAGCTCCATCAAGGGCCGAACGAAGCTCGCCGCCGCAGCGCATTTGGTGCGACGACTTACGACAAATCAATGAGTTGTGCCATGGATCTGCGCAATGAAGGCCGCCGTGGTGGGCGGTCTTGGAAACTGCCGGATGTTATCACAAAGGCAGGGACGGTGGGGAGATGTGGCAGGTGGCCTCACACGTGGGTAAATCTGGATTTTTTATAGCCTGTGCTGGCCTCTTCGCGGGTAAACCCGCTCCCACAGGTACACCACCGCCCTCAGGCCTTGTGCTATCCCTGTGGGAGCGGGTTTACCCGCGAAGAGGCCGGAACAGGCACTACGAATATCAGTGCAGGCGCTTGCGGCACAGCAACTGCGCCAGCTTGGCGGTATCCGGCCGCTCGACGATGCCTCGCTCGGTCACAATCACGTCGATCAGGTCCGCCGGGGTCACGTCGAACACCGGGTTGAACACCTCGACATCCGGCGCGACCCGGGTGCCGCCAATGTCCAGCAGCTCGTCGGCCGCGCGTTCTTCCAGGGGGATGTCTTCGCCCGTGGCCAGGTTGAAGTCGATGCTGGTGCTCGGCGCCACCACCATGAAGCGCACCCCGTGGTGCATGGCGCTGACCGCCAGCTGGTAGGTGCCGATCTTGCCGGCCATGTCGCCATTGGCGGCCACGCAGTCAGCGCCCACCACCACCCAGGTGATGCCCTTGGTCTTCATCAGGTGGGCCAGCGCCGAGTCGGCGCACAGGGTCACCGGGATGCCTTCGTTGGCCAGCTCCCAGGCAGTCAGGCGCGAGCCCTGCAGCCAGGGACGGGTTTCGCCGGCATATACCCGCTCGACCATGCCCTCCAGGTAACCGGCACGGATCACCCCCAGCGCGGTGCCGAAGCCGCCGCTGGCCAGGGCGCCGGCATTGCCGTAGGTAAGCAGGGTCTGGGCGTTGCCCTGGTGGCGGCGGACCAGCTCGATGCCATGCTGGGCCATGGTCAGGTTGGCTTCACGGTCGCTTTCATGGATGGCCAGTGCTTCAGCTTCCAGCGCTGCCAGCACATCTTCGTCCGGGCGCAGGCGCTGCAGGCGCTCGCGCATGCGGTTCAGCGCCCAGAACAGGTTGGCGGCGGTGGGGCGCGCCTCGGCCAGCAACAGGAAGTCCTCTTCCAGGTCCATTTCCCAGTCGCCGCCCTGGGCCAGGCGCTCTTCCACGGCCAACACCAGGCCGTAGGCCGCCACGATGCCGATGGCCGAGGCGCCGCGTACGGCCATGTCATGGATCGCTGCCGCCACCTGCGCGACATTGTCGCAGGTCAGCCAACGTTCTTCCGACGGCAGCAGGCGCTGGTCGAGCAGGTGCAAGACGCCGCCCTGCCAGCGGATCGCGGTCACCTTCTCCGCCGCCAAAAGTCGCTCGCGCATCGCCTCTCCCCGTCGTTCGGATATCAAAAGCCGGCGATTATAGCGACCCTGGGGGCCAAGCGCTCGGGTATACTCCGGCGCAATCTTGCGAAGTTTCAGAGGACTGTTCAATGAGCAACGTCGACCGCGCCGAAATCGCCAAGTTCGAAGCGCTGGCCCACCGCTGGTGGGACCGCGAAAGCGAGTTCAAGCCGCTGCACGAAATCAACCCGCTGCGCGTCAACTGGATCGACGAGCGCGCCAGCCTGGCCGGCAAGAAAGTGCTGGACGTGGGTTGCGGTGGCGGCATCCTCAGCGAGGCCATGGCCCTGCGCGGCGCCACGGTCACCGGCATCGACATGGGCGAGGCGCCGCTGGCCGTGGCCCATTTGCACCAGCTGGAGTCGGGTGTGCAGGTGGAATACCGGCAGATCACCGCCGAAGCCCTGGCCGAGGAAATGCCCGAACAATTCGATGTGGTCACCTGCCTGGAAATGCTCGAGCACGTGCCCGACCCGTCCTCGGTCATTCGTGCCTGCCATCGCATGGTCAAGCCTGGCGGCCAGGTGTTCTTCTCCACCATCAACCGCAACCCCAAGGCCTATTTGCTGGCGATCGTCGGCGCAGAATACATTCTGAAGATGCTGCCGCGCGGCACCCACGACTTCAAGAAGTTCATCCGCCCCTCCGAGCTGGGCGCGTGGAGCCGCGTTGCCGGGCTGCAGGTCAAGGACATCATCGGCCTGACCTACAACCCGCTGACCAAGCACTACAAGCTCAGCAGCGACGTTGACGTCAACTACATGATCCAGACCCTGCGCGAGGAATGAGGATGCGTTTGCAAGCGGTTCTCTTCGACATGGACGGCACCTTGCTCGACACGGCGCCGGACTTCATCGCCATCTGCCAGGCCATGCTCGCCGAGCGCGGCCTGCCGGCCATCGACGACCAGCGCATCCGTGACGTGATTTCCGGCGGCGCCCGCGCCATGGTTGCCGCCACGTTCGCCATCAGCCCCGAGGCCGAAGGTTTCGAGGCCCTGCGCCTGGAGTTTCTCGAGCGCTACCAGCGCGACTGCGCGGTACACAGCAAGCTGTTCGACGGCATGGCCGAGCTGCTGGCCGATATCGAGAAAGGCAACCTGCTGTGGGGAGTGGTCACCAACAAGCCGGTGCGCTTCGCCGAGCCGATCATGCAGCAGCTGGGCCTGGCCGAGCGTTCGGCACTGCTGATCTGCCCGGACCATGTGAAAAAAAGCAAGCCCGACCCGGAGCCGCTGATACTGGCCTGCAAGACCCTGAACCTGGACCCGGCCAGCGTCCTGTTCGTCGGCGACGATCTGCGCGACATCGAGTCCGGCCGCGATGCAGGCACCCGTACGGCGGCGGTGCGCTACGGCTATATTCATCCAGAGGACAACCCCAACAACTGGGGCGCCGACGTGGTGGTGGACCACCCGCTGGAGCTGCGCAAAGTGATCGACAGCGCGTTGTGCGGCTGCTGAACCCCCTCTAGACCGCAGCACAGCCCCTGTGGGAGCGGGTTCACCCGCGAATGCGTCAGCCCAGGCGACACCGGCGCCTGATTGTACGCATTCGCGGGTAAACCCGCTCCCACAGGGGACGGTGCCGCGCCAACGAACTCGAAGGACCTACCATGTTCGACTACACCGCCCGCCCCGACCTGCTGCAAGGCCGAGTGATCCTGGTTACCGGTGCCGGCCGTGGCATCGGCGCCGCCGCCGCCAAGGCCTACGCCGCACTGGGCGCCACCGTGCTGCTGCTGGGCAAGACCGAGGCCAACCTCAACGAGGTCTACGACCAGATCGAAGCTGCCGGCCACCCGCAACCGGTGGTGATCCCGTTCAACCTGGAAACCGCCCTGCCCCACCAGTACGACGAACTGGCGGTGATGATCGAGGACCAGTTCGGCCGCCTCGACGGCCTGCTCAACAACGCCTCGATCATCGGCCCGCGGACGCCGCTGGAGCAGTTGTCGGGTGACAACTTCATGCGCGTAATGCACATCAACGTCAATGCCACATTCATGCTGACCAGCACCTTGCTGCCGCTGCTAAAGCTGTCGGAAGACGCTTCGGTGGTATTCACCAGCAGCAGCGTCGGGCGCAAGGGCCGCGCCTACTGGGGCGCTTATGGCGTGTCGAAATTCGCCACCGAGGGCCTGATGCAGACGCTGGCCGACGAACTGGAAGGCGTGGCGCCGGTGCGCTCGAACAGCATCAACCCCGGCGCCACGCGCACGGCGATGCGCGCCCAGGCGTACCCCAGCGAGAATCCGCAGAACAACCCGCTGCCCGAGGACATCATGCCGGTGTACCTGTACCTGATGGGGCCGGACAGCAAAGGGGTCAATGGGCAGGCGTTCAACGCCCAGTAAGCCTGAGCTGGCCTCTTCGCGGGCTCGCCCGCTCCCACAGGATGAGCAAGGCCCTTGAAGGCTGCGCCATACCTGTGGGAGCGGGCAAGCCCGCGAAGAGGCCGGTGCCGGCGAACGCTCAGCCCGCCACCAACGCCGGGCGCATGTGACCCTGCTGGCGGCCTTCCAGCTGCATGCAACGTTCCAGGAACAGGTACATGCAGTCATAGCTTTTGCATATCGCCCTGCGCAATTCGGTGCGCAGCCCCAGGGTCGGGTTCTCGCCGGCCAGGGTGCAGATGATCTCCAGCGCCTCCCACGGGTGCGCGTCGTCATACTGCGCATGCATCTTCAGCCACTTCATCGCCCGCTTGCGTTCATCCTCCGCAAAGCCCAACGCATAGGTGTCGGTCGAACACACCACCGCCGACCACTCTCCGGTCGCGCCTTCGATGGCGTAATTGGTCGCCGCCATGGAGATCGCCAGGTTTTCAGTGCAACACACGCGCCAGCACCAGTCGTTCAGGCCGTTCAGCTCAGGCGGTACGTTCTGTGCCTGCAATTCATGCAGGTGCACGCCATGCGCCTGGGCCCAGTTGACCCAATAGTCGGCATGGTTGAGTTCGACGCGGATATTGCGCATCAACCAGCGCCGCGCCATATCCTCGCCCTGATGCCGGCCATAACGGGTCTTGGTCAGGTTGTGCGCCATGTACAGCGAAAACTGCTCCACCACCGGCCAGCCACCGATCAGGTACTGACGAATGGTCGATTGCTTCAGCTGGCCATCACGCAAGCGTGCGTAGAACTCGTGTTCCACGACCCGGCGCTTGCTTTCGCGGCAATCCTCAATCAGTTGCTGGGCCCATTGGGGGTAGCTGGCAGGGTCCATCAGAGGGCCGATACGAACGAATGCATCAATCACTTTGAGCTCCTTGATCCTTGCGATCACTAGCTAACGAAACGTGCCAGGTGCCCGCTGCAACAGAGGCCGGGTGGCGATCCGTTGGCGCTGCAGACTGTCACAGGTGAACACCTGGGGGCGTTCAATCAGGTAGCCCTGGGCGTAATCAACGCCAATCTCCTGCAAGGCCTGCTCGATCAAGGGTGTTTCGACGAACTCGGCAATGGTGCGCTTGCCCATTACATGACCGATGTGATTGATGACCTCGACCATTGCCCGGTTGACCGGGTCGTCGAGCATGTCCTTGACGAAACTCCCGTCGATCTTCAGGTAATCCACGGGCAAATGCTTGAGGTAGGCGAACGATGACATGCCAGCGCAGAAGTCATCGAGCGAGAAGCGACAGCCTAGCCCCTTCAGTTCGTTGATGAAGCGGATGGCGCTGCCGAGGTTGGCAATCGCGCTGGTTTCGGTGATTTCGAAGCAGATCATCCGCGGCGGGATGGCATATTCGACGAACAGCCGCTGCAGGTATTCGAGGAACTTGTCGTCGCCGATGCTCGACCCCGACAGGTTGATCGCACAGATCGACAGCGGCCCTTCCCGCTCCTGGTCCAGGCACTGGCGGATGACCTGGAACACATTGCGCACCACCCAACGATCCAGCGCGGTCATCAGGCCATAGCGTTCAGCCGCCGGGATGAAGCTGTTGGGCAGGATGGTGCGACCGCTTTCGTCGTGCAGGCGCAACAGGATCTCGATATGCCCCGGCCCTTCGAAGCTTTTCAGCGGGGCGATTTCCTGGGCGTACAGGCAGAAGCGGTTTTCTTCCAGTGCCACGTGCAAACGCTGGATCCAGGCCATTTCGCCAAAGCGCATGGACAGCTCGCTGTCGTCGGCGTGGTACACCTGCACGCGGTTGCGGCCCTTCTCCTTGGCCATGTAGCAGGCCATGTCGGCTGCGCGCAGCGAGGCCTCGAGGGTAGCGGGGGCCTGGGCCATGTGCACCAGGCCGATGCTGACGGTGGTGACGAACGGCCGCCCCTTCCATACGAAGTGCAGGCTCTGCACCAACTGGCGCAACTGCTCGGCAATGCGTTCAGCCTGGTCGGGCGGGCAACTTTCCAGCAGCACGCCGAATTCGTCACCGCCCAGGCGGGCCAGGGTGTCGCCTTCACGCAAGCCGGACTGCAGCACGGCACAGATGTGCCGCAGCAGTTCATCGCCAGCGGCATGCCCACAGGTGTCGTTGACCAGCTTGAACTGGTCGAGGTCGAGAAACATCAGCGAATGCCGCCCGGCCTGGCGCGCCAGGTCATTGAGCGCCTGCTCCAGGCGGTATTCGAACTCACGGCGGTTGGCCAGCCCGGTCAGGGCGTCGTGGGTGGCCTGCCAGGACAGGTTGGCGATGTACTGGCGTTCCTGGGTCATGTCATGCAGTACCAGCACGATGCCGCTGACCTGGCCGTCATTGACGATAGGCGAACCGACCAGGTTGATCGACACGGTACTGCCGTCCAGGCGCTGGATCAGCCGGGCATGCTCGGCGCCGCCCTTGAGGCTGCCGCTGAGTACCTGCTCGACCAGGCTGCGGCCATCCTCTGCGGCCTGCTCGTCCACCAGACTGAACAATGCCGACAACGGCAGGCCCTGGGCCTGGGCCGCCTGCCAGTGGGTCAGTTGTTCGGCGGCAGGGTTCATGTAGCCGATACTGCCCTCCACATCAGCGGTGATCACCGCGTCGCCGATGGCCTGCAGGGTAATCTGCGCCCGCTCTTTTTCCACCTGCAGTGCACTGGCAAAGGCCTCGCGCTGGGCCAGCAGCTTGCTGGAGCGGCGCCAGGCAATGGCAATCAGAAACAGCGCCGTCACCAGGTTGGTGATCAGCAGCACCCGCAACAGCATGCGCGAACCTTCGCCCAGGGCATCGCTGAATGCCCTGGCGGCCGGGGTCACGCCTTCGTTGATAGTGACGATGCGCGCCTTCCATTCGCTGACCGTACGGGCGTCTACCGGGCCAGCGGCAAACTTGCTGCGCATTTCGACGGCGAGCAGGTCCAGCCTGGCCAGGTAGTCGTCGCCGATATTCCAGTAGTCGATCGCCGTCTGCATGTAGCTGAGGTTGCGAAAGTTGCGATAGAACCAGATGATCCGCTCGACATCGTCGGGGTGGTTGCCGCCTTGCAGCACGGCCTGGCGCGCGGCATCCAGGTCGGGAACGGGCTGGTCGAGCACTTCGCGCACGCGCTGGTCGCCCTGGGGCACGGCTATTGCCTGGCGGTAGCGCTGGTAGGTACTGTCGTCGCGGGTATCGGCGTACAGATCGAGGTAATAGATAGCGTCTTTCTGCGCCTTGGACCACAGGCTTTCACCCGCGACATAGGCGCGCACGGCCGATAGCGCATAGAAACTGACGCTGCCCAGGGCCACCTGGAAGACCACAACGGCGATGAAAGGCCAGGTGATGCCGAGCAGCTTTGGCGCTTCTAGAGTGCGATGTCCCTTCATGGAGTCCCTGTCACAGAGCAGATAAGGCGCAGATCAACCCAGACAAGCACAGCGTAGGCCATATGCCATCGCTGTGGTTGGGTTTTTCATGACAGAAGATCGGCGAAATTGTACAAGTTCAATTTTGTTGCAGGTGCCCATAAAGCTTGGCATACAACCCACCTTCTGCAATCAGCTGCTGGTGGTCTCCATCCTCTGCCACGTGCCCGCCATCGAACACCAGCACCCGGTCGGCCTGCTTCACCGCCGACAGGCGGTGGGCGATGATCAAGGTGGTGCGGCCGCTGAGAAAACGCGCCAGGGCCTGGTGCAGGTTGTACTCGGTGGCGGCATCCAGGGCCGAGGTCGCTTCGTCGAGGATCACCACCTTGGGCTCGGCCAGCACCATGCGGGCAATCGCCAGGCGCTGACGCTGGCCACCGGACAAGCGTACGCCGGAGCGCCCCACCACGCTGTCCAGGCCCTGCGGCAAGGCGGCGATAGTGGCCTCCAGCTGGGCGATGCGCAGTGCCTGCCAGCAGGCCTCGTCACTGCAATCGCGGCCCATGGTCAGGTTGGCACGTACGCTGTCGTTGAACAGCGACGGGTGCTGCAACACCACCGCGACGTTTTCGCGCAGGGTTTCCAGGCCGATTTCCTGCAGGCTGGCACCGCCGAAGCGGATGGTCCCGGCCTGGGCGCTATAAAGGCCCAGCAACAGTTGTACAAGGGTGCTCTTGCCACCGCCGCTGGCGCCGACGATCGCCACCTTCTCGCCCGGCGCAATGCACAGGTCGAGGTGTTCGAGGACTGGCTCTTCGGCATAGGCAAAGCGCAGGTCACGCACTTCGATACCGACCGTCTGGCGACCGGCGAACGGGTCGCTCGCGGCCGCGTACTGCGGCTCGTCGGCACGCGCCAGCAGCTCGTTGAGACGGCTCAGCGCACCGTCGGCGGCATAGTAGGCATATTGCAGGTTGAGCAGTT
This sequence comes from Pseudomonas sp. Marseille-Q3773, assembly GCF_916618955.1. NCBI lineage: Bacteria > Pseudomonadati > Pseudomonadota > Gammaproteobacteria > Pseudomonadales > Pseudomonadaceae > Pseudomonas > Pseudomonas sp. Marseille-Q3773. The sequence goes on along the minus strand of NZ_OU745390.1, from coordinate 291,365 downwards.
GCTCGACCGGGCCGATCATGAACCACAGGTAGCTGAACACCGCCAGCATCTGGCCGATCGAGAGGTCGGAAAACAGCACGGTGAGCATCGCTGCGGCGCGGAAGATATCGATACCGAACTGGAACAGCAGGCCACTGGCGCGGCCACTGGCGTCGCTTTTCCATTGCGATTCCACGGCATAGTCGCGCACTTCGCGGGCGCGCAGGCCAAGGCGCCCGAGGAAATAGCCCTGGCGGTTGCCGGCACGGATCTCCTGGATGGCATCGAGGGTTTCCGCCAACGCCTGGGTGAACCGTGCAGTGCTGTCGTTCTCGAGCTTTTTCAGATGCTTGACGCGCTTGCCCAACTGCACGGTGAAGTAGATGACCAGCGGGTTGAACAGCAAGATCAGCAAGGCTAGCTGCCAGTGCATCCAGATCAGGATGGCCGCGGTGCCGGTCAGGGTCAGCATGGCCACCAGGAAGCGGCTGAGAGTTTCGCCGACGAACTTGTCGAGGGTATCCAGGTCGGTGACCAGGTGGGTGGTCACCGTGCCGCTGCCGAGGCTTTCGTATTCTTTCAGCGAAATGCGCTTGAGCCGCTCGATAAGGCGAATGCGCAGGCGGTAGACGATGTCCTTGGCCAAGCCGGCAAACAACCTGGCCTGGGTCACGTTGAACGCCAGGGCGGCCAGGCGCAGGCACAGGGTCAGCAGCAACATCAGGCCAATGTAGCCGGCCGCCACCTGCCAGCTGGACGGCAGCACGTGGTTCATCCACTTCAGCGCGGCATCGCCCTGGCCCAGCAGCACTTCGTCCACCAGCAGCGGCAGCAGCAACGGGATGGGCACGCTGCAGCAGGCTGCCAGCACGGCGATGAGGTTGGCGGACCAGAGCTTCTTTTTGTGATGCAGGGCCAGGCGGCGGATTTCCGCCCAGCTCAGTCGATCGGCCGCAGTGTGGGGCTTGCCCGGCACCGGGTCGGGTGACCCAGGCACATCAAGCACAGGTGGCCTGCTGCAGCCAGCGGCCGAGCAAGGGTTGCAGGCGTTCCAGCGGCTGGTAGCCGTTGGTCAGCAGGGCCAGCTGGCCATTGCGTTCGGCCAGCAGGGTCGGGAAACCGGCAATGCCCAGGTCCTGGGCCCAACTGAAATCGGCTGCAGTGGCGGCGCGGGTGTCGGCACGAGTGAAGGCCTCGGCGAACACGGCACGGTCGAAGCCTGACTGTTCGGCCAGATCGACCAGATGCGGCACAACGGTCACGTCCACGCCCTGCTCGTAGAACGAACGCTGGATAAGCGCCAGCAGCGGCCAGACGCGCTCGGCGTCCAGCTCGCGGGCAGTGACCAGGGCCCGGCAGGCCGGCTCGGTGTCATAGACGAAGCCGTCGGGCATGGCCCCTTCGAAGCGGAACGGCTGGCCGGTGGCTTCGGCCACCGCCTGCCAATGTTCGAGAATGTACTTGCGGGTGGCGCTGTCCAGGGCGCTGCCACCGGTGCGCAAGCCGCCAGTGACCAGGCGGGTGGGCACGCCTGCTTCACGCGCCTGGGCGATCAGGGCCGCGGCCACGGGTGCGAAGCCCCAGCACCAGGAGCACATCGGGTCCATCACATAGATCAGGCGCGCGGACATGCATCAAGCCTCGGCTTTGTAGTTGTAACCGATCGGGTGCGGCAGGTTACGGGCCTTGGCCAGCTCGATCTGCTTCTGCCGGTCGATGGCGCTACGCCGGGTCTTCTCGCTCAGGGTGTCCCAGCAATGCGGGCAGCTGACCCCTGGCGAATAGTGCTCGGACGCGCGCTCCTCTGCATTGATCGGGTGGCGGCAGGCGTGGCACTGGTCGTATTCGCCCTCGCTCAGGTCATGGCGCACCGTGACGCGGTTGTCGAAGACGAAGCAGTCGCCGTCCCACAGGCTTTCTTCCTGAGGTACTTCCTCGAAGTATTTCAGGATGCCACCCTTGAGATGATAGACCGCCTCGAAGCCTTCACCGAGCATGTAGCTGGAGGCTTTTTCGCAACGGATGCCACCGGTGCAGAACATGGCAACCTTCTTGTGCTTGCTGGGGTCGAAGTTGGCCTTGATGTAGTCGGGGAACTCACGGAAGGTCTCGGTCTTCGGGTCGATGGCACCCTTGAAGGTGCCGATGGCCACTTCGTAATCGTTGCGGGTGTCGATCAGCAGCACTTCCGGGTCGCTGATCAGCGCGTTCCAGTCCTTGGGCTCGACATAGGTGCCGACTGCCTTGTTGGGGTCCACGCCGGGTACGCCGAGGGTGACGATCTCTTTCTTGAGCTTGACCTTGGTACGGTAGAACGGCTGTTCGTCGCAGTACGATTCCTTGTGGTCGACATCGGCCAGGCGCGGGTCGTTGCGCAGCCAGGCCAGCAGGCCGTCGATGCCTTCGCGGGTGGCCGAGACAGTGCCGTTGATACCCTCGTGGGCCAGCAGCAGGGTGCCTTTGACGTTGTTGTCGAGCATGGTCTTGAGCAGCGGTTCACGCAGCTCGACGTAGTCTTCCAGGGTGACGAACTTGTACAACGCCGCGACGACGATGGGTTGGGACATGACGCAGAATCTCCAGGTGGTTGCCCTCGTAAGGGGCGGACCGGGTTTGACAGGTGTAAAAAAGCATGGGGGCCGCTTTGCGGCCCCCGGATTCGGCAGGATTCTACCAGAACAACAGAATGGTTTCAGTGCCCGCCGCCCGCGCACACCGGCGAGGCCGGTGCCACGCCGACCTTGGCCCATTCCTCGGCTGTGTAGGTATGGATGGCAAGGGCATGGATCTCGCCCATCAGTTCAGCCATGGTGGCGTAGACCTTCTGGTGGCGCTTGACGCTGTTCAACCCGGCAAACTGCTCGCTGACGATCACTGCCTTGTAATGGGTCTCCTGACCACGACTGTGCATGTGACTTTCATTGAGCACTTGCAGGTGTTGCGGCGCCAGGGCGGCCAGCTGCTGTTCGATGCGCTGCTGCATGGTCATCGCGGCGAGCTCACTTCTTCGCCGGGGCGGCGGCCTTGCCGGCGTTCGGGTCCAGTTCCTTGGTCATGTCGTCGAGCAGCTTGTTCACCACCGGCACCGCAGGCTCCAGGCTCTGCTGGGTCAGCTGGGCCGACTGCTGGGTGACCTTGGGCATTTCACGCAGCACTTTCTTGCCCAGCGGTGATTCGTAGAACTTGACCAGGTCCTTGAGCTCCTGCTCGGTGAAGGTCTGGGTGTACAGGTCGACCATCTTCGGCTTCAGCTTGTTCCAGCCGATGGCGTTGTCCAGCGCCGCGTTGGCCTTGGCCTGGTAGCTTTCCAGCACCGACTGCTTGGTGGCCGGGGCCTTGGTCTGGGCGAAACGCTGGGCGAACATCTGCTGGACCTGCATGTACACCGGGGTGCCCAGCTTGTCGGCGTTGGCCAGGGTCAGGAATTTCTCGGCAGCAGCATTGTGGCTGGCGGTGGCAGCGAGTACCTGGCCGCTGGCGCAAGCCAGGGCAACGGCGGCACAAAGGACACGGAGACGGGTCATTGCATTTCCTTCAGAAGAGACAGAGGCAGGTACCTCAGAGTAGAGCATTCTGCGCCGTGGTGGCGATGTGCTCAAGTGGCACGACGAGCGACGGAACCGCTCGGTCGAATCAGGGCCTAAACTGCGATTTCGAACTACACAGGAGTGCGTACAGAATGAGCCGTATCGAGACAGACAGCCTGGGCCCGGTCGAAGTTCCTGAGGACGCCTACTGGGGTGCGCAGACCCAGCGTTCGCTGATCAACTTCGCCATCGGCAAGGAACGCATGCCCATCGCGGTGCTGCACGCCCTGGCGCTGATCAAGAAGGCCGCCGCACGCGTCAACGACCGCAATGGCGACTTGCCGGCCGATATCGCCCGGCTGATCGAACAGGCTGCCGACGAGGTGCTGGCTGGCCAGCACGACGACCAGTTCCCGCTGGTGGTGTGGCAGACCGGGAGCGGTACCCAGAGCAACATGAACGTCAACGAGGTGATCGCCGGGCGGGCCAACGAACTGGCCGGCAAGGGCCGTGGCGGCAAGGTGCCGGTGCACCCCAACGACCACGTCAATCGCTCGCAGAGCTCCAATGACTGTTTCCCCACCGCCATGCACATCGCTGCAGCCCAGGCGGTACACGACAAGCTGCTGCCGGCCATTGCCGAACTGTCCTCAGGGCTGGCCGAGCTGTCGGCACGCCACCACCAGCTGGTGAAGACCGGCCGCACGCACATGATGGATGCCACGCCGATCACCTTCGGCCAGGAAGTGTCCGCGTTCGTCGCCCAGCTCGACTACGCCCAGCGCGCCATCCGCGCCAGCTTGCCGGCGGTCTGTGAACTGGCCCAGGGCGGCACTGCCGTGGGCACCGGGCTGAATGCCCCGCACGGGTTCGCCGAAGCCATCGCGGCCGAGCTGGCGGCGCTGTCCGGCCTGCCGTTCGTCACCGCACCGAACAAGTTCGCCGCTCTGGCCGGGCATGAGCCGCTGACCAGCCTGGCCGGTGCCCTGAAGACCCTGGCAGTGGCGCTGATGAAGATTGCCAACGACCTGCGCCTGCTGGGTTCCGGCCCACGTGCCGGGTTGGCTGAGGTACGCCTGCCGGCCAACGAACCCGGCAGCTCGATCATGCCGGGCAAGGTCAACCCGACCCAGTGCGAGGCACTGTCGATGCTGGCCTGCCAGGTGCTGGGCAACGACGCGGCGATCGGCTTTGCCGCCAGCCAGGGCCATTTGCAACTGAACGTGTTCAAGCCGGTGATCATCCACAACCTGTTGCAGTCGATCGAACTGCTGGCCGATGGTTGCCGTAACTTCCAGCAGCACTGCGTGGCAGGTATCGAGCCGGATGCCGAGCAGATGGCGGCACACCTGGAGCGCGGGTTGATGCTGGTAACGGCGCTGAACCCGCATATCGGCTATGACAAGGCAGCGGAAATTGCCAAGAAGGCTTACGGCGAAGGCAAGACCTTGCGCGAGGCGGCACTGGAGTTGAAGTACCTGACCAATGAGCAGTTCGACCAGTGGGTGCGGCCGGAGAACATGCTGGCCCCAGGAGGAAAAGGCTGACATCCAGACACCGCGCTTTTTCAGGAGCGGCCTTGCGCAGCCCATCGCGACGCAAGGCCGCGCCTATACAGAGCGCGCGACTTTGCGGAATTTCCGCGCCCGCCAGCTCGCCACCAGCGATGGCCCAAGCGCCACCAGCGCCGACCCTAGCACCACCGTGACCGCCCCGACATAACCCAGGGCGTTGATATCCTCCGCATGTACGTAGTCAGGCCACAGCAAGGCCGCCAAGGCCACCGCGACAAAGGTGACCAGCGGTGTCAGCGCCAGCGTGGCACTCACCCTCGACGCCTCCCAGTGCGCCAGCGCCTCGGCAAATGCGCCATAGGCCACGAGGGTATTCAGGCAACAGGCCAGCAACAGCCAGCCCTGCACCGGGCTCAGTTGCAACGCCTGCAGTGGGTGTACCCATGGCGTGAGCAACGCAGCGCAACCGAGGTAGATCACCATCATGACCTGCTGCGAATTCCACACGGTCAACAGCTGTTTCTGACTCAGCGCGTAGAACACCCAGATCGTGGTGGCCAGCAGGATGGTCAGCACGCCCGTGGTATAGGTGCCCAGCGAAGTCAGCAGCTCTTCAAGGCGCTGGTTGAAGAACAGAGCAAACCCCGCCAGCAGGATCAGCAAGCCCATGCCCTGCCCCAGGCTGAAACGTTCGCGGAACACGAACACGCTGGCCACCAGCAACAGCACCGGGCCGAGCTGCACCACCAGTTGCGCGGTGCCCGGGCTCAGCAGGTTCAGGCCGATCAGGTACAGCACATAGTTGCCCATCAGGCCGAGCACAGCCACCAGCACCAGCCCCTTGCGCCTGGGCGTCAGTTTGCGAATGGACGGCAGGCGGCGCTGGGCCGTCAGCCAGGCGAACAGCAGGCCACCGGAAACCAGCAGGCGGTACCAGGTGACCGTGACCGGGTCGACCACCTGCAGCACCTGCTTGAGCTTGATCGGCAGGATGCCCCAGAGCAACGCCGTCAGAAGTGCCAGGAACAGGCCATAGCCCCAGCGGCCGGAAGTGGTGTGCATAAAGTCCTCGATCAAGCCCGTGGTGGGGGTGGTTGGATTCTAAAGGCTTGGAGGGCTGGGGCGGACGCGAGTGCCGAGAAAAGAATTCATCAGGTCATTCTTCCGTGGCATGGCCTGGAAGGCGTGGCACCGGCCCTGACCCTTTCGCGGACCTGCCCGCGAAAGGGTCAGAACAGGCATAGAGGTTATTTCTTGTGCCTGGCAAACGCCTCCTCAAGTGCCTGGTTGATGGTGCGCAACACTTTCACCCGCGCCCAACGCTTGTCGTTGGCTTCCACCAACGTCCACGGCGCGATCTCGGTGCTGGTGCGGTCGACCATGTCACCCACCGCCTGCACATAGTCGTCCCACTTTTCGCGGTTGCGCCAGTCATCCTCGGTGATCTTGTAGCGTTTGAACGGGATCTGCTCGCGTTCTTCGAAGCGCGCCAGCTGCGTCTGCTGGTCGATCGCCAGCCAGAACTTGACCACCACCACGCCGGCATTGACCAGCTGTTCCTCGAAATCGTTGATTTCGCTGTAGGCGCGCATCCAGTCGGCCGGGCTACAGAAGCCTTCCACTCGCTCCACCAGTACCCGGCCATACCAGGAACGGTCGAAGATGGTGAACTTGCCACGCGCCGGAATATGCCGCCAGAACCGCCACAAGTAAGGCTGCGCACGCTCTTCTTCAGTGGGCGCGGCAATCGGCACGATGCGGTACTGGCGTGGGTCCAGCGCCGCCGCCACGCGGCGAATGGCACCGCCCTTGCCGGCAGCATCGTTGCCTTCGAACACCGCCACCAGGGCATGTCGGCGCATGCGCTTGTCGCGCAGCAGGCCAGCCAGGCGCGCCTGCTCGGTGACCAACTGCTCCTGATAGTCGGCCTTGTCCAGGCGCAGGGTCATGTCCAGCGCGCCGAGCAGGCTGCGCTGGTCGAGGCTGCGGCCCAACGGGGCGACGTTGCCACGGTGCTTGGCCTTGGGATCGTTGGCCAGGGCCGCCTGCAGGCTTTCCAGAAGAATGCGCCCCACCGCCAGGCTGCGGTAGTTGGGGTCGACGCCTTCGATGATATGCCAGGGTGCATAATCGCGGCTGGTGCGGCGTAGCACGCGCTCGCCGAAGCGCACGAAGCGGTCGTAGGTTTCTGACTGCTGCCAGTCCAGCGGGCTGATGCGCCAGCTGTGCAAGGGGTCGTCCTTCAGTGCCTTGAGGCGGGCCTTCATCTGTTTCTTGGACAAGTGGAACCAGAACTTGATGATCAGCGCCCCCTCGTCGCAGAGCATTTCCTCGAGCCGCTCGGCGCCGGTGATGGCCTGGTCCAGCACCGCGTCCTTGAACAGGCCATGCACCCGCCCCTGGAGCATCTGGCTGTACCAGTTGCCGAAGAACACACCCATCCGCCCCTTCGGCGGCAGCGCCCGCCAGTAGCGCCAGGCCGGTGGCCGAGCCAGCTCCTCGTCGGTTTGCTGGTCGAAGGTGAGCACATCGATCAGCCGCGGGTCCATCCACTCGTTGAGCAGCTTGACGGTCTCGCCCTTGCCGGCGCCTTCGACGCCGTTGATCAGCACGATCACCGGGAAGCGCGCCTGCTGCTTGAGTTCGTACTGGGCTTCGAGCAGGGCCTCGCGCAAAGCGGGTACCTCGGCGTCGTAAGCCTCCTTGTCGATGCTGTGGCCGATTTCGGCAGATTCGAACATGCATTGGCTCCTTCAATGGATAAGCAAGACTAGCGGATTTCATTTACGCCCGCGAAGCGCTCGGCACAGCCTGTGCAAACCGCCCGGATAGCTTAAAATCCGCCGATCCGCTGCAACCGAGCCAATCATGTCCACCCTTCTCCAGCACGCCCAGATCGACTGGGACGACCAGGGCCGCCCCCATTCGCGGCAATATGACGACGTCTATTTCGCGGTCAATGAAGGCATCGAGGAAACCCGTCATGTCTTCCTCGGGCAAACCCGCCTGGCAGAACGTTTTGCCGCCCTCGCCCCGCACGCCTGCATGGTGATAGGTGAAACCGGTTTTGGTACCGGCATGAACTTCTACTGCGCCTGGCAGTTGTTCGAGCAACATGCTGGCGCCGCGGCCCGCCTGCATTTCGTCAGCGTCGAGAAGTACCCGCTCGGCCGCGACGACCTGGCCCGTGCCGTGCGCTTGTGGCCGGAGCTGGCGGCCTACAGCGAACCCCTGCTGGCGCAGTACGTGGCGCTGCACCCAGGTTTCCAGCAGTTCACCTTTGCCAATGGGCGGGTCACCCTCACTCTGTTGATTGGTGACGTGCTGGAACAGTTGCCGCAACTCGATGCGCAGGTTGACGTGTGGTTCCTCGACGGCTTCGCCCCGGCCAAGAACCCCGACATGTGGACGCCGGCGCTGTTCGCACAGCTGGCGCGGCTGTCGCACCCTGGCACCGTGCTAGGCACGTTCACCACCACCGGCTGGGTACGCCGCAGCCTGGTCGACGCCGGGTTCGCGATGAAGAAAGTGCCGGGCATCGGCAAGAAGTGGGAGGTGATGCACGGCGCCTATGTCGGCGCTGCGCCCAGCCCCAGCCCGCCCTGGTATGCCCGCCCGGAGGCCGCAGCGGGGCCACGCGAGGCGCTGGTCATCGGTGCCGGGCTGGCCGGCAGTTGCAGCGCCGCCAGCCTGGCCCGGCGCGGCTGGCAGGTGACCGTGCTGGAGCGCCACGACGGGCCGGCCCGGGAAGCGTCGGGCAATCCGCAAGGGGTGCTCTACCTCAAGCTGTCTGCCCATGGCACGGCACTGTCGCAGATGATCCTGTCCGGTTTCGGCTACACCCGGCGCCAGCTGGAGCGCCTGCAGCGAGGCCGCGACTGGGATGCCTGTGGCGTGCTGCAACTGGCCTTCGACAGCAAGGAAGCCGAGCGCCAGGGCAAACTGGCGGCGGCCTTCGCCCCTGACCTTTTGCACCCACTCCAGCGTGATGAAGCCGAAGCCATGGCCGGCGTGGCGTTGCCGGCCGGTGGGCTGTTCTATCCCGAGGGTGGCTGGGTCCACCCGCCGGCGCTGTGTCAGCAGCAGTTGCAGCACCCAGGTATTCGCCTGGCGACCCACCAGACGGTGCTCGACCTGCGCAAGGTTGGTGAGCAATGGCAAGCCTGGGCCGGCGAACGGCTGCTGGCCAGCGCCCCCGTGGTGGTGCTGGCCGGGGCCGCCGAAGTACGGCGCTTCAAGCCGTGTGCACAGCTGCCGCTCAAGCGCATCCGCGGGCAGATCACCCGCCTGCCGGCCACTACCGGGAGCCGTGCGCTGCGCACCGTGGTGTGTGCGGAGGGCTATGTGGCGCCACCGCGCGACGATGAACATACTCTGGGCGCGAGCTTCGACTTTCATGGCGAAGACTTGGCGCCGACAGTGGCCGAGCACCAAGGCAACCTGGCGTTGCTGGATGAAATTTCCCCCGACCTGGCCCAGCGCCTGGGCACCGCCGGACTGGACCCGGCACAGTTGCAAGGGCGCGCGGCGTTCCGCTGCACCAGCCCCGACTACCTGCCGATCGTCGGCCCGATGGCCGATACCCTGGCGTTCAGCGAAGCCTATGCGGTGCTCGGCCGCGATGCGCGGCAGGTGCCAGAGGTGCCCTGCCCGTGGCTGGGTGGCCTGTATGTGAACAGCGGGCATGGCTCGCGGGGCTTGATTACCGCACCGCTGAGTGGCGAGCTGGTGGCCGCCTGGGTATGCGGCGAGCCGCTGCCGTTGCCGCGGCCAGTGGCGGAGGCTTGTCATCCGAACCGGTTTGCCTTGCGCAGGTTGATTCGAGGCAAATGAGCGGACCGGGGCTGCTGCGCAGCCCATCGCCGGCAAGCCAGTGCTGACAAAGGAAGCGGTGGTATATAACAGATCGATCTAAAACTCTCACAAACCGCACAGGTCAGTTCCTTCAAGTGCCCTAATCCGGGGCACTCCCTCCCCAACGGAAAAACCGGTAAGGACCTATGTGCGGATTAGCAGGAGAGTTGCGTTTCACCCCCATCGACCAAGCCCCTCGCCCAGCCGACCTGGCTGCGGTAGAGCGCATTACCCATCACTTGGCGCCGCGCGGCCCGGATGCCTGGGGCTTCCATAGCCAGGGCCCGATTGCCCTGGGTCACCGGCGCCTGAAAATCATGGACCTGTCCGACGGTTCGGCGCAGCCGATGGTCGACAACACCCTGGGCCTGTCGCTGGCGTTCAACGGCGCCATCTACAACTTCCCCGAACTGCGCCAGGAGCTGCAGGCGCTGGGCTACACCTTCTGGTCCGACGGCGACACCGAGGTGCTGCTCAAGGGCTACCACGCCTGGGGCGCCGCCTTGCTGCCAAAGCTCAACGGCATGTTCGCCCTGGCCATCTGGGAGCGCGACAACCAGCGCTTGTTTCTCGCCCGCGACCGCCTGGGTGTCAAACCCTTGTACCTGTCGCGCAATGGCGAGCGCCTGCGTTTCGCCTCGACCCTGCCAGCACTGCTCAAGGGTGGTGACATCGACCCGGTGCTCGACCCGGTGGCACTCAACCACTACCTGAACTTCCACGCGGTAGTGCCGGCGCCACGCACCCTGCTGGCCAACGTGCAGAAGCTCGAGCCTGGCACCTGGATGCGCGTAGACCGCCATGGCGAAGTGGAACGCCAGACCTGGTGGCAGCTGCACTACGGCGCCACGCCAGACGAGCGCGAGCTGGACCTCGAAGGCTGGACCACTCGCGTGCTCGATGCCACGCGCGAGGCCGTGGCCATTCGCCAACGTGCCGCCGTGGATGTGGGCGTGCTGCTCTCCGGCGGGGTCGATTCCAGCTTGCTGGTCGGCCTGCTGCGCGAAGCAGGTGTGGACGATCTGTCGACCTTCTCCATCGGTTTCGAGGACGCTGGCGGCGAACGCGGCGACGAGTTCCAGTACTCCGACCTGATCGCCCGGCACTACGGTACCCGCCACCACCAGTTGCGCATTGCCGAACACGAAATCATCGAGCAACTGCCGGCGGCGTTCCGCGCCATGAGCGAACCGATGGTCAGCCACGACTGCATCGCCTTCTACCTGCTGTCGCGGGAGGTGGCGAAACATTGCAAGGGCGTGCAAAGCGGCCAGGGCGCCGACGAACTGTTTGCCGGCTACCACTGGTACCCACAGGTGGATGGCGCCGAGGACGCCTTCAGCGCCTACCGTGCGGCCTTCTTCGACCGCAGCCACGCCGAGTACCGCGACACCGTGCAACCCTCCTGGCTGCTGGAAACCGATGCGGCGGGCGACTTCGTGCGCGAACACTTTGCCCGCCCCGGCGCCGCCGATGCGGTGGACAAGGCCCTGCGCCTGGACAGCACGGTGATGCTGGTTGAAGACCCGGTCAAACGGGTGGACAACATGACCATGGCCTGGGGCCTGGAGGCGCGCACGCCGTTCCTCGACTACCGCCTGGTGGAGCTGTCGGCGCGCATTCCAGCGCGCTTCAAGTTGCCCGACGGTGGCAAGCAGGTTCTCAAGCAGGCCGCCCGGCGGGTGATCCCGCATGAGGTGATCGACCGCAAGAAGGGCTACTTCCCGGTGCCAGGCCTGAAGCACCTGGAAGGCGCCACCCTTGGCTGGGTACGTGAACTGCTGACCGACCCCAGCCAGGATCGGGGGCTGTTCAACCCGGCCATGCTCGACCGCCTGCTGAGCAACCCGCACGGCCAGTTGACCCCGTTGCGCGGCTCCAAGCTGTGGCAACTGGCGGCACTGAACCTGTGGCTGACCGAACAAGGACTCTGATCGATGAAAGCCCACGAAACTGCTTACGGCCAGCGCCTGCTGCGCGGCCAGGCGCCTTCCTACGAGCGCCTGCAGGCACGCCTGGCCGGCGATGGCAGCCAGCCCCACGACCAGCCGCGCGCCGTACATTGCGGCTGGGGCCGGCTGCTGATCGGCCACACCTACGCCGACCCGGCCCGGCTGGCCGAGGACCTGCTCGGCGAGTGCCCGGGCGAACGCGACATCGCGCTGTATGTCGCGGCGCCCCAGCAGGTGCTGGCCCATGCGCCACAGCAGCTGTTTCTCGACCCGTCCGACACCCTGCGCCTGTGGTTCACCGATTACCGCCCGGCGCAGCGGGTATTCCGCGGCTTCCGCGTACGCCGCGCGCAGAACCCCGGCGACTGGCAGGCCATCAACACCTTGTACCAGGCGCGCGGCATGTTGCCGGTCGTCCCCGAGCTGCTCACCCCCCTTGACCAGGGTGGCCCCGTCTACTGGCTGGCCGAGGACGAAGACAACGGCGCAGTCATCGGCAGCGTCATGGGCCTGAACCACGCCAAGGCATTCGACGACCCCGAGCACGGCAGCAGCCTGTGGTGCCTGGCGGTGGATCCGCACTGCACCCGCCCCGGTGTCGGCGAAGTGCTGGTACGCCACCTGATCGAGCATTTCATGAGCCGCGGCCTGGCCTACCTGGACCTGTCGGTGCTGCACGACAACCGCCAGGCCAAGCGCCTGTATCAGAAACTAGGGTTTCGCAACCTGCCGACCTTTGCGGTCAAGCGCAAGAACGGCATCAACGAGCAGTTGTTTCTCGGCCCTGGACCGCAGGCAGACCTCAACCCGTATGCCCGCATAATCGTCGACGAAGCTCTGCGCCGGGGTATCGAGGTGCAGGTAGATGACGCCGCTGCCGGGCTGTTTACCCTCAGCCTCGGCGGGCGTCGCATTCGCTGCCGGGAATCGCTGAGCGACCTGACCAGCGCCGTCACCATGACCCTGTGCCAGGACAAGCGCCTGACCCGGCAGGCCCTGCATAACGCCGGGCTCAAGGTGCCGGCACAGCAGCTGGCCGGCAACGCCGACGACAACCTGGCGTTTCTCGACGAGCACGCAGCAGTGGTGGTCAAACCGGTCGATGGCGAGCAGGGCCAAGGTGTCGCGGTCAACCTCACCACGATCGAAGACATCACCCGCGCCGTCGAGCATGCGCGCCAGTACGACAGCCGCGTATTGCTGGAAAGCTTCCATGCCGGGCATGACCTGCGCATCGTGGTCATCGGTTATGAAGTGGTGGCCGCCGCCATTCGCCACCCGGCGCAGGTGGTGGGTGACGGCACGCACAGCATTCGCCAGCTGATCGAGGCGCAGAGCCGCCGCCGCCAGGCGGCCACTGGCGGCGAAAGCAGGATTCCGCTCGATGAAGAGACCGAGCGCACCCTGGGCGCGGCGGGCCACGGCTACGACGATGTGCTGCCACCTGGGCAGCATTTGAACGTGCGGCGCACCGCCAACCTGCACACCGGCGGCACCCTGGAAGACGTGACCGAACGCCTGCACCCGGCGCTGGCCGAGGCCGCCGTACGGGCAGCGCGGGCGCTGGAGATCCCGGTGGTGGGGCTGGATTTCATGGTGCGCGATGCCGGGCAGCCGGAGTACGTGATCATCGAAGCCAACGAGCGGGCCGGGTTGGCCAACCACGAGCCGCAGCCGACCGCCGAGCGTTTCATCGACTTGCTGTTTCCGCATAGCCGGCCTTTGGCGTGAACCCGTGCCGGCCTCTTCGCGGGTAAGCCGCGAAGGGGCCGGCACAGCAGTAAAGGAGTCCGACCATGTCCGAGCGACATCCCGAACCCGATCTCGACTACCTCAAACGCGTCCTGCTGGAGATGCTCGCCATCCCCAGTCCTACCGGTTTCACCGACACCATCGTGCGCTACGTGGCCGAACGCCTGGAGGAGCTGGGCATTCCCTTCGAGCTGACCCGCCGCGGCACCATCCGTGCCACCCTCAAGGGCCGGCAAAGCTCGCCGGACCGCGCCGTGTCCGCCCACCTGGACACCATCGGCGCCAGCGTCCGGCAATTGCTCGACAATGGCCGCCTGGCCCTGGCGCCGGTGGGCTGCTGGTCCAGCCGCTTCGCCGAGGGCAGCCGGGTCAGCGTGTTCACCGACACCGGCGTGTTCCGTGGCAGCGTGCTGCCGCTGATGGCCAGCGGGCACGCCTTCAACACCGCCATCGACCAGATGCCGATCAGCTGGGAGCATGTGGAAGTGCGCCTGGACGCCTACTGCGCCACCCGCGCCGATTGCGAGGCGCTGGGTGTAAGCATTGGTGACTTCGTCGCCTTCGACCCGTTGCCCGAATTCACCGAAAGCGGCCATATCAGCGCCCGCCACCTGGATGACAAGGCCGGCGTGGCGGCATTGTTGGCGGCACTGAAGGCCGTGGTGGAAAGCGGCCGTCAGCCACTGATCGACTGCCATCCATTGTTCACCATTACCGAGGAAACCGGTTCGGGCGCCGCCGGTGCCCTGCCCTGGGATGTCAGCGAATTCGTCGGTATCGACATTGCCCCGGTGGCGCCCGGCCAGGCCTCCAGCGAACATGCGGTGAGCGTGGCCATGCAGGACTCATCGGGGCCTTATGACTACCACCTGTCGCGACACCTGCTGAAACTGGCTGGCGACCACGACCTGCCGGTGCGCCGCGACCTGTTCCGTTATTACTTCAGCGATGCCCATTCGGCGGTAACGGCAGGCCACGACATTCGCACCGCACTGGTGGCGTTCGGTTGTGATGCCACGCATGGCTACGAACGCACCCACATCGATAGCCTGGCGGCGCTGAGCCGGTTGCTGTCGGCGTACCTGTTGAGCCCGCCGGTATTTGCCAGCGATTCGCAGCCGGCCAATGCGTCCCTGGAGCGCTTCAGCCACCAGCTGGAACATGATGCGCAGATGGAGAGCGAGACGCGGGTACCCGCAGTGGATAGCCTGGTCGGTCACAAGGGTTGAGGGCCCCGTGGGCTGTTCTGCAGCCCATCGCGGCGCCAAAATGCCGAATGTTTCGCGTAGCATGCCCGCACCCACACCCTAGGCAACGCCCATCATGCTGATCCCTTACGACCAACTGCAAGCCGAAACCCTGACCCGCCTGATCGAAGACTTTGTCACCCGCGATGGCACCGACAACGGCGACGATACCCCGCTGGAAACTCGCGTGCTGCGGGTGCGCCAGGCCTTGGCCAAGGGCCAGGCGTTCATCCTGTTCGACCCGGAGAGCCAGCAGTGCCAGTTGCTGGCCAGGCATGATGTGCCGCGCGAACTGCTCGACTAGCAGGGCTGGCCCGTTCGGGGGGCAAACTCGCTCGAACGGCATGGCGCTGCCCCAGGCCTGCTCAAGCCATTGTGGGGTGGGTTTGCCACCGAACTGGCCAGGGCAGGCGCCATCAGGTCTTGCTTTGCTTAGCCTCCTTGATGCGCTTGTACACCTCGGCCCGATGCACCGGCACCTCGCGCGGTGCATCCACGCCAAAGCGTACTACCCCGTCGCGCGCTTCCACCACCATGAGCCGAATGTCATCGCCGATCATGATGACTTCCCCCACTTCGCGTCCTATTACCAACATGCTCCAGTCCTCCAGCGAAACGGAAAACCGGAGCCTGCCTTGCGGACATCTGGCTACTCAATAGTTCCGCTACGATTCAGAAGCTCCCTACATGTCGATGTAACTTGTCTTACAGACCAATCATCGTGAATGGGCCTTGGCACGCATTTTCATTGCCATGTCGGCCATCTCGTCATACAGCTGCTCGGGCGCCTGGCGTTTCAGTTGCCAGGCCTGGCGCCCGGCTTCGTGGGGCAGGATCAGGAATTCGCCGGCGGCAACCTGCCGGTGGATGTAGTCGGCGATTTCCGCGGCATTGATCGGCGATCCCTCCAGCAGTTTGCCCACCTGCGCCTTCATCGCCGGGTTCGGCCCGCGGAACGAGTCCAACAGGTTGGTCTGGAAGAACGACGGGCACACCACATGCACCGCAACCTCGAGCTGGCGCAGCTCCACCAGCAGGCTCTCCGACAAGGCCAGCACGCCAGCCTTGGCCACGTTGTAGTTGCTCATGCCCGGGCCCTGCATCAACGCCGCCATCGAAGCGATGTTGATGATGCGCCCCTTGCTGCGCTCCAGCAGCGGCAGGAACGCCTTGCAGCCCTTGACCACCCCCATCAGGTTGATCGCGAGTTGCCAGTCCCAGTCTTCCAGCGACAGTTCGGCGAAGAACCCGCCCGAAGCGACACCGGCGTTGTTGACGATCACATCGATGCCGCCGAACTGCTCGCTGCAGGCCTGCGCCAGGGCGGTGAGCTGGCTGTAGTCACGCACGTCGCAGCGCTGGACGAAGCCGTCGCCGCCGGCCTTGCGTACGCCTTCCAGGGTGTCGCGCAGGCCGCCTTCGTTGACATCGGCCAGCGCCAGGCGCCAGCCCTCGCGCGCCCAGCGCAGGGCGATCTCGCGACCGAGGCCGGACCCGGCGCCAGTGATCATGATGCGGTTTTGCATGGTGGCTGGCCTTGTTTGCATGAAGAGTGACTGAAGTCTAAACAAGGGCCTGGGTAACGGCAGGGTTCATCAGGGTAGTGAATGGGGCAGCATGCGTCCGTGCCAGCCCTGTCGGTACACGAATGGAATCTTTCCCAAGCGGCGTCGGTCCCAATTTACAAGAGGCCAGCAGTCCGAGGCCCTTGACCCCCAACCACGCAAGGACTCCGTCATGACCACGATTCTGATCATCATCCTGATTCTGCTGTTGATTGGTGGCTTACCGGTCTTCCCACATTCACGCAGCTGGGGCTACGGCCCGTCCGGCATCATCGGCGTGGTGCTGGTGATCCTGCTGGTGTTGTTGCTGCTAGGCATGATCTAGCGCCGCAGACAGGAAAAAACCGCGCCGAAGCGCGGTTTTTTCATTGCCGTGAGGATCAGTGCGAAACAGCGCCCGATGCCCCCAGGCCAGTCTGCGAACGCACGAACTGCGGGAAGAACAGCGCACGTTCGTCTTCAGCAGCCTTGGACTTGTCGGTGATCGAGAAGAACCAGATACCGACGAAGGCGATCAGCATCGAGAACAGTGCCGGATACTCGTACGGGTAGATCGGCTTCTCGTGGCCGAGGATCTGTACCCAGATGGTCGGGCCGAGGATCATCAGCGTCACTGCACTGACCAGGCCCAGCCAGCCGCCGATCATGGCGCCACGGGTGGTCAGCTTCTTCCAGTACATCGAGAGCAGCAGTACCGGGAAGTTGCAGCTGGCGGCAATGGAGAACGCCAAGCCGACCATGAAGGCGATGTTTTGCTTCTCGAACAGGATGCCCAGGCCGATCGCCAGTACGCCGAGGGCGACGGTGGTGATCTTCGACACGCGGATCTCGTCCTTGTCGTTGGCCTTGCCCTTGCGCCATACGCTGGCGTACAGGTCGTGGGAGACCGCCGAGGCACCAGCGAGGGTGAGGCCGGCAACCACCGCCAGGATGGTGGCGAAGGCCACTGCCGAGATGAAGCCGAGGAACACGCTGCCACCCACGGCATTGGCCAGGTGCACCGCTGCCATGTTGTTGCCACCCAGCAGGGCGCCAGCGGCGTCCTTGAAGTCCGGGTTGGTGCTGACCAGCAGGATGGCGCCAAAGCCGATGATGAAGGTCAGGATGTAGAAGTAGCCAATGAAACCGGTGGCATACAGCACGCTCTTGCGCGCTTCCTTGGCGTCACCGACGGTGAAGAAGCGCATCAGGATATGCGGCAGGCCGGCGGTACCGAACATCAGTGCCAGGCCCAGCGAGAAGGCCGAGATCGGGTCCTTGACCAGGCCGCCCGGGCTCATGATCGCTTCGCCCTTGGCGTGCACCTTGATCGCTTCGGAGAACAGGGCGTTGAAGTCGAAGCCCACGTGCTTCATAACCATCAGCGCCATGAAGCTGGCCCCGGACAGCAGCAGCACGGCCTTGATGATCTGTACCCAGGTGGTGGCCAGCATGCCGCCGAACAGTACGTACAGGCACATCAGGATACCGACCAGGATGACCGCCACGTGGTAGTCCAGGCCGAACAGCAGCTCGATCAGCTTGCCGGCACCGACCATCTGCGCGATCAGGTAGAACGCTACCACCACCAGCGAACCGGAGGCCGACAGGGTGCGGATCTCCTTCTGCCCGAGGCGGTACGAGGCCACGTCGGCAAAGGTGTACTTGCCCAGGTTGCGCAGGCGTTCGGCGATCAGGAAGAGGATGATCGGCCAGCCGACCAGGAAGCCGATCGAGTAGATCAGGCCGTCGTAGCCGGAAGTGAACACCAGCGCGGAAATGCCCAGGAACGAGGCCGCCGACATGTAGTCACCGGCAATTGCCAGGCCATTCTGGAAACCTGTGATCTTGCCGCCTGCGGCGTAGTAGTCGGAAGCCGACTTGTTGCGCTTGGAAGCCCAGTAGGTAATGCCCAGGGTAAAGGCGACAAAGGCCACGAACATGGCGATGGCGGAAACGTTCAGCGGTTGTTTCTGCACCTCGCCGGTCAGGGCATCGGCGGCCCACACGGCGGGTGCGAAGGCACCGCAGGCCAGTACGGCCAGGGTTTTGGCATGTCGAATCATTGTTGCGCCTCCTTCAGGATGGCCTTGTTCAGCTCATCGAACTCGCCATTGGCGCGGCGCACGTAGATGGCGGTCAGCACGAATGCAGAGACGATCAGGCCGACGCCCAGGGGAATACCCCAGGTAATCGAGGAGTCCGGGCTGAGCTTGGTACCCAGGATCTGCGGACCGTAGGCGATCAGGAGGATAAAGGCGCAGTACAGGCCGAGCATGATCGCCGAGAGAATCCAGGCGAACCGTTCGCGCTTGGTAACCAGTTCCTTGAAACGGGGGCTGTTTTGTATCGAGAGGTAAATGCTGTCGTTCATTGTTTTTGTCCTAGCAGCACAGATAGGGGAGAACCCACGACCCCTACTTTATGCGGCTGTCGGACGCCAACCAGACGACCTTAGTCTTAGATGCAACGGTGTTTTACCAGTTGCGTAACAAAGTGAAGGCCCATTCGCGGGCACGCCCGCTCCCACAGGATTTTCGCTGCCCTTGAGGTCGGTGCAGTTCCTGTGGGAGCGGGCGTGCCCGCGAAGCAGCAAAACTGGCCCTGACGGGTTGTTACTTGCCGGTCCACTCCTTCACGCGCTCAGGGTGCTTGGCCACCCAGTCCTTGGCCGCCGCTTCAGGCTTGGCCCCTTCCTGGATCGCCAGCATCACCTCGCCAATCTCGTCCTTCGACTGCCAGCTGAACTTCTTCAGGAACTCCGCCACTTCCGGCGCCTTGCTCGCCAGTTCCTTGCTGCCAATGCTGTTCACGGTTTCAGCAGCGCCATACACGCCTTTCGGGTCTTCGAGGAATTTCAGCTTCCACTTGGCGAACATCCAGTGCGGTACCCAGCCGGTCACCGCGATCGATTGCTGCTTGTTGTAGGCACGGCCCAGTTCTGCCGTCATCGCCGCACCGGAACTGGCCTGCAGCTTGTAGCCGGTAAGGTCGTAGTCCTTGATGGCCTGCTCGGTTTTGAGCATCACACCGGAGCCGGCGTCGATGCCGACGATCTTCTGCTTGAAGGTATCGTCGGTCTTGAGGTCGGCGATGCTCACTGCCTTCACGTACTCGGGGACGATCAGGCCAATCTTGGCGTCCTTGAAGTTGGGGCCGTAATCGACCACGTTGTCCTTGTTCTTGGCCCAGTATTCGCCATGTGTCACCGGCAACCAGGCCGACAACATGGCATCGAGCTTGCCGGTGGCCACGCCCTGCCACATGATACCGGTGGCCACAGCCTGCAGCTTCACGTCATAGCCGAGCTTCTGCTTGATCACTTCGGCGGCCACGTTGGTGGTTGCCACGCTGTCGGCCCAACCATCCACGTAACCAATGCTTACTTCTTTTGCCATTGCCTGTGCAGCGCTCATGGCCATCACCAGGGCGGTGCCCACACCCAGGAAACGTCGCATTTTTCTCAAAGCAGCCATCAAAGCATCCCCTCGTCAGGTCTAGGAGATTGCATCATCTTCCTGCCACACCGGGCGACCTGCTCCACGTGCGACCTGTACCCGCCCATATGCGACAGCACTATGCCATTAGCGCCATCTTCCAGTGCCGACCTGCGCGATCCTTGCATGCCAAAGGTTTGGCGCCGGGCTACTATCTAACCTTTTGCGCCTGACGATGGACCGCCCGATGCCCCGTTCTGCCCACCTGCTGCCGTTGTACCTGCTTGCCTGCCTGCTCGCCCTGGCCGGACTGGGAGGGCTCTGGTACGGGCTCGGCAAGCCGGTGCAACTGCCCGACGCCGCCAGCCCGACGCACAAGCTGCAATGCGCCTCGTACACACCGTTCGACAAGGACCAGTCGCCCTACGACCGCCCGTTCCGCCTGCGCCCGGCACGCATGGACGCCGACCTGGCGTTGCTCGCCGAGCGATTCCAGTGCATCCGCACCTATTCCCAGACCGGTCTTGAGGCAATTCCGGCGCTGGCCCGCAAACATGGGCTGAAGCTGATGCTGGGCGCCTGGGTCAACGCCCACCCGGCCGACACCGAGAAAGAAATCGAGCTGCTGATCGCCGCCGCCAACGCCAACCCCGACGTGGTCAGCGCGGTGATCGTCGGCAACGAGACGCTGCTGCGCAAAGAGGTAACCGGCGCCCAACTGGCCAAGTTGATCGCCCGGGTGAAAAGCCAGGTGCAGGTACCGGTGACCTACGCCGATGTCTGGGAGTTCTGGCTGCAGCACCCGCAAGTGGCGCCGGCAGTGGACTTCCTGACCATCCACCTGCTGCCGTACTGGGAAGATGACCCGCGCGGCATCGATCAAGCCCTGGCCCACGTCGCCGATGTGCGGCGGGTGTTCGGCACGCGCTTCGCGCCCAAGGACATCCTGATCGGCGAAACCGGCTGGCCCAGCGAAGGCCGCCAGCGCGAGACGGCGGTGCCGAGCCGGGTCAACGAGGCGCGTTTCCTTCGCGGCTTCGTCGCCATGGCGGAAAGCAACGGTTGGCGCTACAACCTGATCGAGGCGTTCGACCAGCCCTGGAAGCGCGCCAACGAAGGGGCGGTCGGCGGCTACTGGGGGCTTTACGATGCCGAGCGGCAGGACAAGGGCGTGCTCGAAGGGCCAGTGAGCAATTTGCCGCCCTGGCCGCAGTGGTTGCTGGCCAGTGCGCTGCTGGCGGCGGCCATGCTGATGTTTGCCGGGCGCCCTGCTACATCGGCAACCGCCCTGCTGCTACCGCTGCTGGCGGCATTTGGCGCAGGCTGCCTGGGGCTGTGGGGCGAGCTGATGCGCACCCATGCGCGGTTTGCCGGGGAATGGCTGTGGGCGCTGTTGCTGGCGGGGCTGAACCTGCTGGTACTGGCCCATGCCGTGCTGGCCCTGGCACGACGCACCGGCTGGCGTGAGCGCCTGTTCGCCTGGCTGCAGGCACGGGCGGGCTGGCTGCTGCTGGCGGCCGGCTTTGCCGCCGCGGTGAGCCAGCTGGCAATGGTATTCGACCCACGCTATCGCAGCTTCCCCAGCGCAGCGCTGGCCTTGCCGGCGCTGGTGTATGCGCTGTGGCCGGTACCGGCGCGGCGGGCGGAAGTGGCGTTGCTGGCGTTCATCGTGGGTGCCGGGGTGGCGCCGCAGTTGTTCGTGGAAGGGCTGGAGAACCAGCAGGCCTGGCTGTGGGCGCTGGTCAGTGTGCTGATGACGGTGGCGTTGTGGCGGAGCTTGCGGATTACGCGCAAGGCCTGAAAGCAGATACCCGGTAGGAGCGGATTTATCCGCGATGCAGGCGACGCGGTGGATGGCACCGGCTTTGCCGGTGATCGCGGCTGAAGCCGCTCCTACCGGGACGGCCTGGCCCCAGCGTTTCGCACCAACCGCAAACCCGCCAGCACCAGCGCAAACGTTGCAATGCTGGCGGTATACAGCACCAGCGCCGGCACCGCGAAGACCAGCCCGAGCAGCGCCAGCCACCAGCCACGACGGCCGCCGATGACCTGCGCCAGCAGCGCCAGCCCCAGCCCGCCCCAGGCCAGCACCTGATGATGAATGCCCAGCCCCAGCAACGACCGCACCTCACATTGCCAGTACGCCGCCGGCACCGTGCACAGCCCTACCCACTGCCCGTCTTCCATCAGCCCATAGCGCACGCCATAACTGGCCGCAAGCCAAAGCCCCAGAAACAGCACCAGCAGCGCAGGCGGCAGCGAACGAGACATCCGGTTCTCCAATAGCGGTCATCGAAAGCTTCCATGATCGCTGAAGCCTGGTTGTAAGGCAAAATCACAACCCTGCAGCTATGTTGCAGATAACAAGTACACAAAAGGCCACCACGCCTGGCAACTTTGCCCGGCCCGCCGTGGTCCTAGCCTGCACACTGCTCGACCTTGCGTTCATTTGGGGGATTACATGCTTCGATCTTTGCGCCTCGCTGCCTTGCTCGGCGGCCTGCTCATGGCTGTGGCCGCTTCGGCGCGGGATATCGACGCCGCGAGCTATGGCTACCCCTTGACCAACCCGTTCGAGGCCACCATCGCCACAACGCCGCCGGACCAGCGCCCCACCCTGCCCGGCGATGACGAAATCAACCAGTCCGACTACAGCCTCAACCTGCGCCCGGAGCGTGAGTTCAGCCTGCCCGACAACTTCTGGGCGGTGAAAAAGCTCAAGTACCGCCTGGCCCGTCAGGACCGCCAGGCACCGTTGATCTTCATCATCGCCGGCACGGGCGCTCCCTACAGCAGCAGCATCAACGAATACCTGAAGAAGCTGTTCTACCAGGCGGGCTTCCACGTGGTACAGCTGTCGTCACCTACCAGCTACGACTTCATGAGCGCTGCCTCACGCTTCGCCACCCCAGGCGTCAGCCAGGAAGATGCCGAAGACATGTACCGGGTGATGCAGGCGGTGCGTGCCCAGCACCCGCGCCTGCCGGTCAGCGACTTCTACCTCACCGGCTACAGCCTGGGGGCACTGGATGCGGCGTTTGTCAGCCACCTGGACGAAACCCGCCGCAGCTTCAATTTCAAGCGCGTGCTGCTGCTGAACCCGCCGGTCAACCTGTACACCTCGATCAACAACCTCGACAAGCTGGTGCAAACCCAGGTCAAGGGCATCGACCGCAGCACCACGTTCTATGAGTTGATGCTGGCCAAGCTGACCCGCTACTTCCAGGAAAAGGGCTACATCGACCTCAATGAAGCCCTGCTGTACGACTTCCAGCAGTCGCGCCAGCACCTGTCCAACGAACAGATGGCCATGCTGATCGGCACGTCGTTCCGCTTCTCCGCAGCCGATATCGCCTTCACCTCGGACCTGATCAACCGCCGCGGCCTGATCATTCCGCCGAAGTTCCCGATCACCGAGGGCAGCAGCCTCACGCCGTTCTTCAAGCGCGCCCTGCAGTGCGACTTCGACTGCTACATGACCGAGCAGGTCATCCCCATGTGGCGCGCCCGCACCGATGGCAACAGCATCCTGCAGCTGGTCAACCAGGTCAGCCTGTATGCCCTGGAAGACTACCTGCGCAGCAGCGACAAGATCGCCGTGATGCACAACGCCGACGACGTCATCCTCGGCCCGGGCGACATCGGTTTCCTGCGCAAGGTGTTCGGCGACCGCCTGACCCTTTACCCCCACGGCGGCCATTGCGGCAACCTCAATTACCGCGTCAACAGTGACGCCATGCTGGAGTTCTTCCGTGGTTAACAAACTCCTCTTTGCCACTGCCCTGTTCGCCGCCGGCCATGCCCTGGCTGCCGAAACCGCCCCGCGTGCCAGCGTGATAGAGGCCGACCCGCAGGTCACCAGCGCGCCGCTGACGCCGGAGGCCGACGGCTTCCTCGACCCGTTGCGCGAGCTGAAATTCAACCCGGGGCTGGACCAGCGCGAGTTCGAACGCTCGACCCTGGAAGCGCTGAACGTGTACGACCCGCTGGAGTCGATCAACCGCCGCATCTACCACTTCAACTACCGCCTCGATCAATGGGTGCTGCTGCCGCTGGTCAGCGGTTACCAGTACGTCACGCCGCGCTTCGTGCGCACCGGCGTGAGCAACTTTTTCAACAACCTGGGCGATGTGCCGAACCTGTTCAACAGCGTGTTGCAGCTCAAGGCCAAGCGCTCGGCGGAGATCACCGCGCGGCTGATGTTCAACACCATCATCGGTGTCGGTGGGCTATGGGACCCGGCGACCAAGATGGGCCTGCCGCGCCAGAGCGAAGACTTCGGCCAGACCCTGGGCTTCTATGGCGTGCCGGACGGCCCATACCTGATGCTGCCGGTGCTGGGCCCGTCGAACCTACGCGATACCACCGGCCTGGTGGTGGACTACGCGGGCGAGCAGGCGGTCAACTACCTGAACGTGGCCGAAGCCAGCAGCGACCACCCGGAAATCTTTGCCCTGCGCGTGGTGGACAAGCGCTATACCACCAACTTCCGCTATGGCCAGCTGAACTCGCCATTCGAGTATGAAAAGGTCCGCTACGTGTATACCCAGGCGCGCAAGCTGCAGATAGCCGAATAAAAGCTGTCTCGCCCCTATCGCCGGCTTGCCGGCCATAGGGCCTGAACGGGCAACATCAGATACCGAGGAACTGGCATAACTCGCGCTTCTTGGCCAAGGCGTCCCTGCGCCCCAGCTCGATAAGCTCACTGCAATAGCTGGCCTCGAACAGCAGGTAGCTCAACACCCCTGCGCCACTCGTCCGCGTAGCTCCCGGCCCGCGCAGGAACAGGCGCAACGCCGCCGGCAACTCGCGCCGATGGCGTGCGGCGATTTCGTCCAGCGGCTGGCTGGGTGCAACCACCAGCACGTCGATGGGCGCCAGCCCCAGGCGCCGGGCATCGAGGTGTGCCGGCAACAGGCGGCTCAGGTGGTTCAGGCGTTGCAGCAGTTCGATGTCGTCTTCCAGGCTATCGATGAATGTGCTGTTGAGCATGTGCCCGCCGATCTGCGCCAGGCTCGGCTGCTGCCCGCTGAATACACGTTGGGTCGGCAATGGCGGCGCTGGCCGCTGCGGGTTGCCACTGACCCCGACCACCAGAACGCGGCTGGCGCCCAGGTGCAGGGCCGGGCTGATCGGCGCCGACTGGCGTACCGCGCCATCCCCGTAATACTCATCGCCAAGCTGCACCGGGGCGAACAGCAGCGGGATGGCGGCGCTGGCCAGCAGGTGGTCGATGGTCAGCGGCGTAGGCATGCCGATACGGCGGTGGCGCAACCAGGCCTCGATGGTACCGCGGCCCTGGTAGAAGGTGACTGCCTGGCCGGACTCATAGCCGAACGCCGTCACCGCGACGGCCCGCAATTGTTCGGCAGCGAGGGAACGGGCGATGCCGTCCAGGTTCAGATGCGCCTGCAGCAGGCTGCGCAGCGGGCTGCTGTCGAGCAACGCCACCGGCGCCGGGCCACCCAGGCCCAGCAGGTTGTGGCCAACGAAGCGGCTGGCCTGGCGGACCACGCCCGGCCAGTCGCTGCGGATGATCAGGTGGCTGCGAAAGTTCTGCCAGAACGCCGTCAGCTTCTGCACGGTGTCATGGAAGTGCGTGGCGCCACTGGCCAGGGTCACGGCGTTGATGGCCCCGGCCGAAGTGCCGACGATAACCGGGAACGGGTTGGGCGCGGCCGTGGGCAACAGCTCGGCGATGCCGGCCAGCACACCGACCTGGTAGGCGGCACGGGCGCCACCGCCAGAAAGGATGAGACCGGTTACCGGGGGTGGGGCCATACGAGTCCTTCCTGGAATTGATGATGTGCTGTCAGTGCCGGCCCTTTCGCGGGTAATCCCGCTCCCACAGGTATTGCACAGCTTTCAAGGCCTGTGGAGAACCTGTGGGAGCGGGTTTACCCGCGAGTAGGCCGGCACAGGCATAGCAGGCTCAGCGCTTCTTCTTGTCATACAGCCGCGGCGCCCCTTCGGGTCGCGACTTGAAACGCCGGTGCGCCCACAGGTACTGCTCGGGGCATTCACGCAACACCCGCTCGACCCACTGGTTGATACGCAGGCAGTCGGCTTCTTCGCTTTCGCCGGGGAAGTCGGCCAGCGGCGGGTGTATCACCAGACGATAGCCGCTACCATCCTCCAGGCGCTTCTGGGTGTACGGGATTACCTGCGCCTTGCCCAGCCGGGCGAACTTGGTGGTGGCGGTCACCGTCGCTGCCGGGATGCCGAACAGCGGTACGAAGATGCTCTGCTTGGCACCGTAATCCTGGTCCGGTGCGTACCAGATCGCCCGGCCCGAGCGCAGCAGCTTGAGCATGCCGCGTACATCCTCGCGCTCCACGGCCAGCGAATCGAGGTTATGCCGCTCGCGGCCGCTGCGCTGGATGAAATCGAACAACGGGTTGCCGTGCTCGCGGTACATGCCGTCGATGGTGTGCTGCTGGCCCAGCAGCGCGGCGCCGATTTCCAGGGTGGTGAAGTGCACCGCCATGAGGATGGCGCCCTGCCCCGCCTGCTGCGCGGCCTGCAGGTGCTCCAGCCCCTCGACATGGGCCAGGCGCGCCAGCCGCGCCTTCGGCCACCACCAGCTCATGGCCATTTCGAAGAAGGCGATGCCGGTGGAGGCGAAGTTGGCCTTGAGCAGACGCTGCCGCTCGTCGACCGACAGCTCCGGGAAGCACAGCTCCAGGTTGCGCGCGGCAATGCGCCGCCGCTCACCGGCAAAGCGGTACATCACCGCCCCCAGCGCGGCACCGACCTTCAACAGGACCCGGTACGGCAGCTGGACCACCAGCCACAGCAGGCCCAGGCCCAGCCACAGGCCCCAGAAACGTGGGTGAAGGAAATAGGGACGAAAACGCGGACGTTCCATTGAAGCTTCCGGAAAGACAAAGGCCGCGCATTCTACAACGGATCAGCGCATGTTGCGGGCAACCGGTCTTATCGTTATAAGTCAGGGCACTTTTTTCGCAACAAGCCGTCTATGCAGACCATGAGCCCAAACCCCACACCCGACTCCGCCTCCGTGTTCCAGCTCAAGGGCAGCATGCTTGCCATTACCGTGCTGGAACTGGCGCGCAATGACCTTGAGGCCCTTGACCGCCAGCTGGCGGCCAAAGTCGCCCAGGCACCGAACTTCTTCAGCAACACGCCGCTGGTGCTGGCGCTGGACAAGCTGCCGGCCGACGTGGGCGCAATCGACCTGCCTGGCTTGATGCGGATCTGCCGCCACCACGGCCTGCGCACCTTGGCCATCCGCGCCAACCGTATCGAGGACATTGCCGCGGCCATTGCCATCGATCTGCCGGTGCTGCCGCCGTCGGGTGCCCGCGAACGGCCGCTGGAGCCCGAGCCCGAGGTGAAGAAGCCCGACCCGGCCCCGGTACCGCCGCCGATCCTCGAGCCCGAGGTGCGCCCGACCCGCATCATCACCGCGCCGGTGCGTGGTGGCCAGCAGATCTACGCCCAGGGCGGCGACCTGGTGGTGACCGCTTCGGTCAGCCCGGGGGCGGAACTTCTGGCCGATGGCAACATCCATGTGTACGGCGCCATGCGTGGCCGGGCCCTGGCCGGCATCAAGGGCAATACCAAGGCGCGTATCTTCTGCCAGCAGATGACCGCCGAAATGATCTCCATCGCCGGCCAGTACAAGGTCTGCGAAGACCTGCGCCGCGACCCGCTGTGGGGCACCGGGGTGCAAGTCAGCCTGTCTGGCGACGTGTTGAACATCACCCGTCTTTAACGGATACTTGCGGGCATTTTTAGGCAACATTTTGTTCGTTGCCGTTTTTTGTATTTTGCAGGGACCCGAGTCCCGATTATTTAGGGGTGAAACACCTTGGCCAAGATTCTCGTGGTTACTTCCGGCAAGGGGGGTGTGGGCAAGACCACCACCAGCGCCGCCATTGGTACCGGCCTCGCACTGCGTGGGCACAAGACCGTCATCGTCGACTTCGACGTCGGCCTGCGTAACCTCGACCTGATCATGGGCTGCGAACGCCGCGTGGTGTACGACTTCGTCAACGTGGTCAACGGCGAAGCCAACCTGCAGCAGGCCCTGATCAAGGACAAGCGCCTGGAGAACCTGTACGTGCTGGCCGCCAGCCAGACCCGTGACAAGGACGCGCTGACCCAGGAAGGCGTGGAAAAGGTCCTGATGGAACTGAAGAAAGACTTCGAGTTCGTCATCTGCGACTCGCCGGCCGGTATCGAGAAAGGTGCGCACCTGGCCATGTACTTCGCCGACGAAGCCATCGTGGTGACCAACCCCGAGGTGTCCTCGGTACGTGACTCCGACCGTATGCTGGGCATCCTGTCGAGCAAGTCGCGCCGCTCCGAGAACGGCGAAGAACCGATCAAGGAACACCTGCTGATCACCCGCTACCACCCGGAGCGCGTGGAAAAGGGCGAAATGCTGAGCATCGCCGACGTCGAAGAGATCCTGGCGATCAAGCTCAAGGGCGTGATCCCGGAATCCCAGGCGGTGCTGAAGGCTTCCAACCAGGGCATCCCGGTCATCCTCGACGACCAGAGCGATGCCGGCCAGGCCTATAGCGATACCGTCGACCGTCTGCTGGGCAAAGAGAAGCCACTGCGGTTCATCGAAGTGCCGAAGCAAGGATTCTTCGCGCGCCTGTTTGGAGGCAAGTAAACCATGAACCTTTTTGACTTCTTTCGTGGCAGACAGAAACAGACCAGCGCGTCGGTAGCGAAAGAGCGTCTACAGATCATCGTGGCGCACGAGCGCGGCCAACGCAGCGAGCCGGACTACCTGCCAGCGCTGCAGAAAGAACTGCTGGAAGTGATCCGCAAGTATGTGAACATCGGCAACGATGACGTGCATATCGAACTGGAAAACCAGGGCAGCTGCTCGATTCTGGAGCTGAACATCACGTTGCCGGATCGCTGATCCGCGCAATCAGCCATTGGGGCTGCTGTGCAGCCCATCGCGACGCA
Organism: Pseudomonas sp. Marseille-Q3773; assembly: GCF_916618955.1. Lineage (NCBI taxonomy): Bacteria > Pseudomonadati > Pseudomonadota > Gammaproteobacteria > Pseudomonadales > Pseudomonadaceae > Pseudomonas > Pseudomonas sp. Marseille-Q3773. The sequence continues at coordinate 262,607 of NZ_OU745390.1, read as the reverse complement.
AGGCCGCCCTGCCGGGAAATGCATACCCCGTGCAGGAGCGGCCTTGCGTCGCGATGGGCCGCAAAGCGGCACCAATGGCTTTCCCTCGTTTCAATAGAGACCCTGCAATGCCGCTGTCCAACATCCAGATCCTGCACGAAGACGCTGCCATCCTGGTGATCAACAAACCGACCTTGCTGCTGTCGGTACCGGGCCGTGCCGACGACAACAAGGACTGCCTGATCACCCGCCTGCAGGAAAACGGCTACCCCGATGCGCTGATCGTGCACCGCCTGGATTGGGAAACTTCCGGCATCATCCTGCTGGCCCGCGATGCCGATAGCCACCGTGAGCTGTCCCGCCAGTTCCACGACCGAGAAACCGAAAAGGCCTACACCGCACTGTGCTGGGGCCAGCCGGCGCTGGACAGCGGCAGCATCGACCTGCCGCTGCGCTACGACCCTCCCACCAAGCCGCGCCATGTGGTCGACCACGTGCAGGGCAAACATGCGCTGACCTTCTGGCGCATCATCGAGCGCTGCGGTGATCACTGCCGGGTGGAACTCACGCCGATTACCGGGCGCTCGCACCAGCTGCGCGTGCACATGCTGTCGATCGGGCACCCGCTGCTGGGCGACCGCCTGTATGCCAACCCCGAGGCGCTGGCGGCCCATGAGCGGCTGTGCCTGCATGCGTCGATGCTGAGCTTTACCCACCCGGTTTCCGGCGAGCGGATGAAGTTCGAGTGCCCGGCGCCGTTCTGATCTTGTATCGCCTTTACCGGCCTCTTCGCGGCTAAAGCCGCTCCCACAGGTACTGCACGGCCCTTGAAAGCGGTGCGGTCCTTGTGGGAGCGGCTTTAGCCGCGAAGAGGCAGACACAAATTGTCGACCCAATACGCTAAACTCGCGCCACTGCTGTCTGGAGTGAGCTATGCGCGACGCACTGAATTCTGGCCTGATCGACTTCCTCAAGGCTTCCCCTACGCCCTTCCATGCCACCGCCAGCCTGGCCCAGCGCCTGGAAGCTGCCGGCTACCAGCGCCTGGACGAGCGTGACAGCTGGGCCACCGTGCCTGGCGGTCGCTACTATGTCACCCGCAACGATTCATCGATCATCGCCATCAAGCTGGGCAAGCAGGCACCGCTGCTGAATGGCATTCGCATGGTCGGCGCGCACACCGACAGCCCATGCCTGCGGGTAAAACCGCAGCCCGAGCTGCAGCGCCAGGGCTTCCTGCAACTGGGCGTCGAAGTGTATGGCGGCGCGCTGCTGGCGCCGTGGTTCGACCGCGACCTGTCGCTGGCCGGCCGGGTCACCTACCGCCGTGACGGCAAGGTGGAAAGCCAGCTGATCGACTTCAAGCTGCCGATCGCGGTCATCCCCAACCTCGCCATTCACCTCAACCGTACTGCCAACGAAGGCTGGGCGATCAACCCACAGAACGAGCTGCCGCCCATCCTCGCCCAGGTCGCGGGTGACGAGCGCATCGACTTCCGCGCGCTGCTCACCGAGCAGCTGGCCCGCGAGCACGAGTTGATCGCCGATGTGGTGCTGGATTACGAGCTGAGCTTCTACGACACCCAGGACGCCGCGCTGGTAGGCCTGAACGGCGACTTCATTGCCGGCGCCCGCCTGGACAACCTGTTGTCGTGCTACGCCGGTCTGCAGGCGCTGCTGGCGGCCGACAGCGATGAAACCTGCGTGCTGGTGTGCACCGACCATGAAGAAGTCGGCAGTTGCTCGGCCTGCGGCGCCGACGGCCCGATGCTCGAGCAGACCCTGCAGCGCCTGTTGCCGGATGGCGATGCCTACGTGCGCACCATCCAGCGCTCGCTGATGGTGTCGGCCGACAACGCACACGGTGTGCACCCCAACTACGCCGACAAGCACGACGGCAACCACGGGCCCAAGCTCAACGCCGGGCCGGTGATCAAGGTGAACAACAACCAGCGCTACGCCACCAACAGCGAAACCGCCGGGTTCTTCCGCCACCTGTGCATGGCCGAGGAAGTGCCGGTACAGAGTTTCGTGGTGCGCAGCGACATGGGCTGCGGCTCGACCATCGGCCCGATTGCCGCCAGCCACCTGGGTGTGCGTACGGTGGATATCGGCCTGCCGACCTTTGCCATGCACTCGATCCGCGAGCTGTGCGGCAGCCATGACCTGGCGCACCTGGTGAAGGTGCTGAGCGCCTTCTACCGTTGCCGCGAGTTGCCTTGATGCAGGCAGGGCCGGCCTTTTCCCCGGCAAACCCACGAAAAGGCCGGCCCTGCCCACACCTGCCCAAGGTCAATCCCGCTTCGCCCGCTACCCGCTATGCTTGTTACATGGCCCCACTGCAAAAGGATTGCTGTCCATGTCCCCCTTCCTGTCCCTGTTCGTGCCGGTGTTCCTGTTCCTGTTGCTGCTGACAGTCGGCTTCAGCCTGCGCGAACGCAACATTGGCGTGGTGATGATGTGGGTCGGCACCCTGGGCATCTTCGGCCTCACCTGCTGGAAGATCCTGGAGCAACTGCCGTCGTAAAGCTCTACACTCGGTCAATCGTTTGACCTGAGGTAGTTTTGCCCGTGCCCGCCCTCCTGCGTTGCCTGTTCCTGCTGCTGTTGCTGTTCATCACCCCGGTACAAGCCGCCGGCTTGCCCGGCCTGCTTGGCGGTAGCGCGCCCGCGCAACCGCAAGCCAGCGAACCACTGGACAAGTCGCTGGACGAAGTGATCAGGACCCTGGAAAACGACCAGCAGCGGACCAAGCTGCTGGCCGACCTGAAAAAGCTGCGCGATGCCAGCAAACAGTCACAACCCGGCGCCGAACAAGGCGTGCTCGGCCTGATCGGCGGTGCCCTGCATGATCTCGAAAAGCAGTTCAGCGGCGACGCCAGCCCGTTCCACCGTTGGGCGGCGGAAATTGCACAGGCCCAGGCCGAACTGAGCGAGCTGGTCGTGCCAGTGCACCAGTGGCCGGCGATCCTGTTCGGCTTTGCTGCGGTCATCGCCGTATGGAGCGTGCTGGCCTATGCCTTCAATTGGGTTGGCCACCGGGTACGCCTGCGCTTCGGCCTGAGCGAGGAACTGCCGCAGCACCCGCGCACCTGGGACCTGGTGCGTTTCGCCCTGCGTAAACTGGGCCCATGGCTGGTGGCGCTGGTGTTCACCGTGTACCTGAGCGTCGTGCTGCCACCGTCGCTGGGCAAGTCGCTGGCCATGGTGCTGGCCTATGCGTTGGTGGTGGGCACCTGCTTCTCGGCCATCTGCGTCATCGCCTTTTCGCTGCTTGACGGCCCGCACCGCCACCGCGCCCTGTATATCCTGCGCCACCAGGCATTCCGCCCGCTGTGGCTGATCGGCAGCTTCGCCGCGTTCGGCGAGGCCATGAGCGACCCCCGCCTGACGGTCGCCCTCGGCACCCACCTGGCGCATGCCCTGGCGACCCTGGCCAACGTGATTGCGGCGCTGTGCACCGGGCTGTTCATCCTGCGGTTTCGCCGGCCCATCGCCCATCTGATCCGCAACCAGCCGCTGTCACGGCGCCTGACCCGACGCACCCTCAGCGACACCATCGAGATCCTCGGCAGTTTCTGGTTCGTGCCGGCGCTGATCCTGGTGGCCATCTCGCTGTTCGCCACCTTCGTTTCCGCTGGCGACACCAGCACCGCCCTGCGCCAGTCGCTGATGTGCACCGTGCTGGTGGTGGTGTGCATGGTGCTCAATGGCCTGGTGCGCCGCCACGCCGCCAACCCGAAGCGGGCCAGCAGGCGCCAGGCGGTATACGCCGAGCGCCTGCGCAATTTCGCCTACCTGCTGGTGCACCTGTTCATCTGGCTGCTGTTCATCGAACTGGGCCTGCGCGTGTGGGGCTTGTCGATGATCAGCTTCGCCGAGGGCGAGGGCCACGACATAAGCCTGCGCCTGCTGGGCCTGGCCGGCACACTGATTGTCGCCTGGCTGGTGTGGATTCTCGCCGACACCGCCGTGCACCACGCCTTGGTGCGTTCGCGTCGCGGCCTGGCCAACGCCCGCGCGCAAACCATGATGCCGTTGATCCGCAACGTCATGTTCGTGGTCATTTTCATCATCGCGGTCATCGTCGCCCTGGCCAACATGGGCATGAACGTCACCCCGCTGCTGGCCGGTGCCGGGGTGATCGGCCTGGCCATCGGTTTTGGCGCACAATCGCTGGTAGCCGACCTGATCACCGGGCTGTTCATCATCATCGAGGACTCGCTGGCCATCGATGACTACGTTGATGTCGGCGGCCACCTGGGCACGGTGGAAGGGCTGACCATCCGCACCGTGCGCCTGCGCGACATCGACGGCATCGTGCATACCATCCCGTTCAGCGAGATCAAGAGCATCAAGAACTACTCGCGCGAGTTCGGTTACGCGATTTTCCGCGTGGCGATCCCGCACAGCATGAACATCGACCAGGCGATCAGCCTGGTTCGTGAGGTGGGGCAGAAACTGCGCAACGACCCGCTGATGCGCCGCAATATCTGGTCGCCACTGGAGCTGCAGGGCGTGGAGAGCTTCGAGTCGGGCTCCGCGATCCTGCGGGCGCGGTTCAAGACCGCGCCGATCAAGCAATGGGAGGTGTCGCGGGCGTTCAACCTGGCGTTGAAGCGGCAGTTGGATGAAGCGGGGCTGGACCTGGCGACGCCACGCCTGTCGGTGCAGGTGGTGACGGCCGCGGGTGGGAGCATGGCGGAGGGCAGCAGCGCAGCGAACTAGGGCCGCTTTGCAGCCCCATCGCGACACCAGGCACCCTGCTCACCCGGCCTGGGCACGAATACGGATGGCATCATGCCGCCAATACTCGAGGTCGCAGTCGATCAGGTGTCCATGCTGGTCGCTGTTGACCCGGGTGATATGCAACCCGGGGCTACCCGCTGATACCTTCAACGCACTGGCCGCCTCCACCGGCAACGCCGTCGGCCAGATCTCGAAGCACACCTGCCCATACTGGATGCCATACACCCGCCCATAGATCTCGGTCAGCGACTGGGCCAGGTCCTGTTCGAGAATCGCCGGGAAATACCGCGGGTTGAGGTAATGCTCGGCATACAGCACTGCTCGCCCGTCGATCCGCCGCAACCGGCAGATGCGCACCACGCTGGACAGCGCCGGCAATTTAAGGCGCGCGCAAATCGCGGCCGAGGCCGGCTGCAACCGCGCGGACAGCAATTCGGTACTGGCCACCCGCCCCTGGTCACGCACCATGGCGTGGAAGTGGCTGCGCTGGATCAGGTCGTAGGTGAGCCGCTCGGGCGCAACGAACCAGCCGCGGCGCTCTTCGCGGTAGATCAGGCCCTGGGCTTCCAGCTGCACCAGCGCCTCACGCAGGGTGATGCGAGTGGTGTCGAACACCTCGCTGAGCCTGCGTTCAGCCGGCAGCTTGCCGCCCGGCGCCAGCAGGCCGTGCTCGATCTGCTCCTGCAGGGCATGGCAGATGGCTGTTACCGCACGCGGTGGCATCGACTGCATCAAAGGTTACCTATCTGGACTAGTCCAGCCCCATAACGGGGCATCTGGAGAATAGTGCAAGCCTAGGCAGGGCTGATGAACATCCTGTGACAAAGCTGCACCAGACGCTCTGCCAGAATCGGGCCAGCCCCGCAAACCGGGGAGAGGCCATGGTCTACGCTGTATTGCCAGGAACCCGCTTACACCTGTGCGGGCTTTGCCCTACATCAAATTGTCACGCAAGCGGCCTACCTTGGCTCAAGGTTTGCTGACCTAGACCAAGGGTCTCAGGCAACGGCTTTACTCATAACAATGATTCGCAAAGGCACTCACCCAAAGGAGCTTCGGATGAAAAAGTTCTTCATGGCGTCACTGCTCGGTTCGGCCATCGCCCTGTGCACCACGGCCATGGCCGCCGGTACCGACCTCAAGGCCCTGGAAGACGCGGCCCGCAAGGAAGGTAACGTCAACAGCGTGGGCATGCCCGACGCCTGGGCCAACTGGAAAGGCACCTGGGAAGACCTGGCCAGCAAGTACGGCCTCAAGCACAGCGACACCGACATGAGCTCGGCCCAGGAAATTGCCAAGTTCGAAGCCGAGAAAGATAACGCCAGCGCCGACATCGGCGACGTGGGTGCCGCGTTCGGCCCGATCGCCGTGACCAAGGGTGTGAGCCAGCCCTACAAGCCCAGCACCTGGGACCAGGTGCCGGTGTGGGCCAAGGACAAGGACGGCCATTGGGCGCTGGCCTATACCGGCACCATCGCCTTCATCATCAACAAGGACCTGGTCAAGGAAGACGAGCGCCCGAAAACCTGGCATGACCTGGAAAAAGGCAAGTACAAGGTCGCCATCGGCGATGTCGGCACCGCTGCCCAGGCCGCCAACGGCGTGCTGGCTGCGGCCATCGCCTACAAGGGCGACGAGGGCAACGTGGCGCCGGGCCTGCAGCTGTTCACCAAACTGGCCCAGCAGAAGCGCCTGTCGCTGGCCAACCCGACCATCCAGACGCTGGAGAAGGGCGAGGTCGAGGTCGGCGTGGTGTGGGACTTCAACGGCCTGAGCTACCGCGAACAGATCGACCCCAAGCGTTTCGAAGTGCTGATCCCGGCGGACGGCTCGGTGATCTCCGGCTACACCACCATCATCAACAAGTACGCCAAGCACCCGAATGCAGCCAAGCTGACGCGTGAATACATCTTCAGTGATGCCGGGCAGATCAATCTGGCCAAAGGGCATGCGCGGCCGATCCGTGCCGAGCACCTGAAGCTGCCGGACGATGTCCAGGCCAAGCTGCTGCCGAACGAGCAGTACCAGGCGGCGCAGCCGATCAAGAACGCCGAGGCCTGGGAAGCGACCTCGAAAAAACTGCCGCAGATGTGGCAGGAGCAGGTGATCATCGAGATGGAGTAAGGCAGGACCATCCTGGGGCTGCTGGGCAGCCCATCGCGACGCAAGGCCGCTGCCACAGGGCCTGCGTCACTCCGGAGGTTTGCGCTGTCCCTGTGGGAGCGGCCTTGCGTCGCGAAAGGAGGGCGAAGCCTCCCCGGTTCCTTTGCGGAGTATTGAATGAGCCACAACGTCATCCTGGTCCTGCTCGACGGCCTCAACTACCAGGTGGCCCACCACGCCATGGGCCACCTGCATGCCTATGTCGAGGCCGACCGTGCCGCGCTCTACCGCGTGGAGTGCGAACTGCCATCGCTGTCACGGCCGCTGTACGAATGCATCCTCACCGGGGTGCCGCCGATCGACAGCGGCATCGTGCACAACAAGGTCAACCGTCTGTCCAACCAGCGCAGCGTGTTCCACTACGCCCGTGAAGCCAACCTCAGCACCGCCGCGGCGGCCTACCACTGGATAAGCGAGCTGTACAACCGCTCACCCTTCGACGCGCAGCGCGACCGCCATACCCACGCGCCCAAGCTGCCGATCCAGCACGGGCTGTTCTACTGGGACGACCGTTACCCCGATTCGCACCTGCTGGCCGATGGCGAATACCTGCGCCGCCGGCACACCCCCAATTTCCTGCTGGTACACCCGATGAACATCGATGACGCCGGCCACCATCACGGCCTGGACAGCAGCCAGTACCGCAACGCCGCGCGCAGTGCCGACATCCTCCTGGCCGACTACCTGCCGGGCTGGCTCGAAGAGGGCTACCAGGTGCTGGTCACCGCCGACCACGGCATGAACAACGACCGCTCGCACAACGGCCTGCTCGCCGAAGAACGCGAAGTACCACTGTTCGTCTTCGGCGATGCCTTCAGCCTGGACCCGGCAGCCAAGCCGCTGCAGACCGAGCTGTGCGGGACCATCTGTGAGCTGCTTGGCGCGCCGCATGACAAGAGCGTCTGCCGGGAGCTGCTGAAGTGACCAAAGCCAAGCGCAGCAGCAACCATGGCCGCTACCTGGCCCTGCTCTGCCTGCTACCGTTCGCCGTGTTCTTCGTCATTTTCCAGATCGCCCCGCTGGCCTGGGTGGCGATCAACAGCCTGCAATCGGAAGCGGGCTGGGGCGTGGCCAACTTCAGCAAGGTGTTTGCCTCGAAGTTCTACCTGCAGGCCCTGCAACGCAGCCTGGAGATCAGCTTCTGGTCGAGCCTGTTCGGCATCGTCATTGCCACCCTCGGCGCCTACTCGCTGCGCCAGGTGGACTCGAAGCTGCGCGACTTCGTCAGCGCCTTCGCCAACATGACCAGCAACTTCGCCGGGGTACCGCTGGCCTTCGCCTTCATCATCCTGCTCGGCTTCAACGGCGCGTTGACCCTGCTGCTGAAGCAGGCCGGCCTGCTGGAAGACTTCAGCATCTACTCCAAGAGCGGGCTGATCCTGGTGTACACCTACTTCCAGATCCCACTCGGCGTGCTGCTGCTGTACCCGGCGTTCGACGCCCTGCGTGAAGACTGGCGCGAGTCGGCCGCGCTGCTGGGCGCCAGCCATTGGCAATTCTGGCGCCACATCGGCCTGCCGGTACTGACCCCGGCGCTGCTGGGCACCTTCGTCATCCTGCTGGCCAATGCCCTCGGTGCCTACGCCACCGTGTACGCGTTGACCACCGGCAACTTCAACGTACTACCGATCCGCATCGCTGGCCTGGTGGCCGGTGACATCAGCCTCGACCCCAACCTGGCCAGCGCCCTGGCCATGGTCCTGGTGGGGCTGATGACGCTGGTCACGGTGGTGCATCAATGGCTGCTGAAAAGGAGCTACCATGCGCGCTGACACGCGTTCTGGCGGCTGGTACCACCGCGCCGTGGTCTACCTGCTGTTCCTCATCCTGCTGTTGCCACTGGCCGGCACCCTGCTCTATTCGCTGGCCACCAGCTGGTCAGCCAGCCTGCTGCCCAGCGGGCTGACCTTCAAATGGTACATCGCGCTGTGGAGCGAGCCGCGCTTCCTGGCTGCCTTTGCCCAGTCACTGCTGGTGTGCGTGGGCGCCCTGCTGCTGTCGGTGGTGCTGATCCTGCCGCTGCTGTTCGTGGTCCACTACCACTTCCCCAGGCTCGACGCGCTGATGAACATCCTCATCCTGCTCCCGTTCGCGGTGCCACCGGTGGTGTCCTCGGTGGGGCTGCTGCAGCTCTACGGCAGCGGGCCCATGGCGATGGTCGGGACCCCGTGGATCCTGATCGGCTGTTATTTCACCATCGCCCTGCCGTTCATGTACCGGGCCATCACCAACAACCTGCAGGCGATCAACCTCCGCGACCTGATGGACGCCGCCCAATTGCTCGGTGCCAGCACCCGGCAGGCGGCGCTGCTGGTGGTGCTGCCGAACCTGCGCAAGGGCCTGATGGTAGCCCTGCTGCTGTCGTTTTCGTTCCTGTTCGGCGAATTCGTGTTCGCCAACCTGCTGGTCGGCACGCGCTACGAGACCTTGCAGGTGTACCTGAACAACATGCGTAACAGCAGCGGCCACTTCAACAGCGCACTGGTGATCTCGTACTTTGCCTTCGTGCTGGTACTGACCTGGGTCGCCAACCGCCTGAACAAGGACAAGACCTGACATGAGCTTCGTCAGCGTACAGAAACTGCACAAGAGCTACGCCGGCAGCCCGGTGTTCGAGAACATCGACTGCCACATCGAGCGCGGCGAATTCGTCACCCTGCTCGGCCCGTCCGGGTGCGGCAAGTCCACCCTGCTGCGCTGCATCGCCGGGCTGACCCCGGTGGACAGCGGGCAGATCCTGCTCGATGGCCACGACATCGTGCCGCTGAGCCCGCAGAAACGCGGCATCGGCATGGTGTTCCAGAGCTACGCACTGTTCCCCAACATGACCGTGGAGCAGAACGTGGCCTTCGGCCTGCGCATGCAGAAGGTCAAGGCCGATGAAAGCCAGCAGCGTGTGCGTGAAGCACTGGAACTGGTGGAGCTGGGCAACTTCGCCGGGCGCTACCCGCACCAGTTGTCCGGCGGCCAGTGCCAGCGCGTGGCCCTGGCCCGCTCGCTGGTGACCCGCCCGCGCCTGCTGCTGCTCGATGAGCCGCTTTCGGCGCTGGATGCGCGCATTCGCAAGCACCTGCGCGAGCAGATCCGGGCGATCCAGCGCGAACTGGGCCTGACCACCATTTTTGTCACCCACGACCAGGAGGAGGCGCTGACGATGTCCGACCGCATCTTCCTGATGAACCAGGGGCGTATCGTCCAGAGTGGCGACGCCGAAACCCTCTACACCGCGCCGGTGGACCTGTTTGCCGCCGGTTTCATCGGCAACTACAACCTGCTCGACGCCGACAGCGCCAGCCGCCTGCTGCAGCGCCCGGTGGCCAGCCGCCTGGCGATCCGCCCGGAATCGATCACCCTGGGCCGCGACGGCGCACTGGACGCAGAAGTACGCAGCCACAGCCTGCTGGGCAACGTGATCCGCTACCGGGTACGCGTGCGCGAGGTGGAGCTGGTGGTCGACGTGCTCAACCGTTCGGCGGCCGACCTGCACGCGGACGGGCAGCGGGTAAGCCTGTCGATCGACCCCACGGCGCTACGGGAAGTGGCTTAAGGAGATTTCACCCATGGCACTGGCAATTTTCGATCTGGACGAAACCTTGATCCACGGCGACTGCGCGTCGCTGTGGAGCGAGCAGATGGCCCGGCTGGGCTGGGTCGACGGCAGGGAGTTCCTTCGCCGCGACCATGAGCTGATGGAGGCTTACGGCAAAGGCCACCTGAGGATGGAGGAGTACATGGCCTTCAGCCTGGAACCGATTGCCGGGCGCACCCTGGAAGAGGTCCAGCACCTGGTCGAGCCGTGGGTCGAGGACGTGATCGAGCCGATCATCTACGGCGACGCCTGCCGCTGCATTGCCGAGCACCGCAAGCGCGGAGACCGCATCCTGATCATTTCGGCTTCGGGCACCCATCTGGTCGGGCCGATTGCGGCGCGGCTGGGCGTGGACGAGTACCTGGCGATCGAGCTGGAGGCGGTAAACGGGGTGTATACCGGCCAGACCCATGGGGTGCTGACGTACCGCGAGGGCAAGATCACTCGGCTGCTGGAGTGGCTGGATCAGGAACAGGAGAACCTGGAAGGGGCGAGTTTCTATTCCGACTCGCGCAATGACCTGCCGTTGTTGCTGAAAGTGGACTTCCCGCATGCGGTGAATCCGGATGCGGTGTTGCGCGAGCATGCCGAGATCAATGGCTGGCCGATTCTGAGCTGGACCTGAAGATTTGCGTGGGCCTCTTCGCGGGCTCGCCCGCTCCCACAGGAATCACCACAACTTGAATATTCCGGGGTGCCTGTGGGAGCGGGCGTGCCCGCGAAAGGGCCAGGCCTGCCTACACCAGGCTCGGGTCGATCACCATCACCAGCTTGCCCGACACCTGGTTGCTCTCCAGCTCGGCATACGCCGCCTGGGCGAACTCCACCGGGTAGGTGTCGACCAACTGGGGCGACAGGCGCCCTTCGGCAAACAGCGGCCAAACCTGCAGCTGCAAATCGCGCAGCAGCTCGGCCTTGAAGCCGTCATCGCGGTTGCGCAGCGTGGACCCAGTGATTTCCAGACGCTTGCCCAACACCTGGGCCAGATCCAGTTCAAACTTGCGCCCGCCCATCAGGCCGATGATCACCCAGCGGCCATCACGCGCCAGCAGCTTGAGGTTGAGCTCACCGTAGCTGGCCCCCACCGGGTCGAGAATCACATCGAACGGGCCGATAGCTTCCAGCGCCTCCAGGTTCTCGTTGCGTACCACGCCACCCGCAGCACCCAACGCCTCGCAGTAGGCCAGGCGGTCCTGCGAACCGACGCTGACCCACACCGGGCTGCCGAACGCCTTGCATAGCTGGATGGCCGCCGAACCAACGCCACTGGCGCCGGCGTGCACCAACACCTTCTCGCCGGCCTTCACCCGACCCAGCTGGAAGATGTTCAGCCAGGCAGTGGCATACACCTCCGGCAGCGCTGCGGCTTCATGCAGGCTCAGGCCCTCGGGCACCGGCAGCACGTGGCGAGCATCCACCACCACTTCTTCGGCCATGGCGCCGCTGGCCAGCAGCGCGCATACCCGGTCACCCACCCGCCAGTCGGCGCCTGCCCCCACCTCACTGACCACCCCGGCGCACTCCAGGCCCATGTAGGGACTGGCGCCTGGCGGTGGCGGGTAAAGGCCCTTCATCTGCAGCAGATCGGCGCGGTTCAGCCCCGCTGCGGCCACGCGAATGCGCACTTGGCCCGCGTCACAGGCCGGGCGTTCGGCCTCGACCCAGGCCACATGTCCGTCAACGCCTTGCAATGCCTTCACAGTGCCTCCATAGTTGAATCATATGACCGAGCCTGGGAATGCTATGTCCCAGGCTTTTTGCAGTATGCGTCCGGTTTTTTGGAACCGGCGAACGGAAAAGACGGCCTACTATGCGTGATCAATTGCCTCCACGTCGAATCAGCATGAAGCATTTCCTCCCAAGCACCGCCCTGGCGCTGATGATCGGCCTGGGCGGCCTTGCGCTCGGCGGCAATGCGGCGGCCGCCAACAAGTGGGACAGCCTGCAGCCGGACCGTGACGAGATCGTCGCCAGCCTCAACGTGGTGGAACTGCTCAAACGCCACCACTACAGCAAGCCGCCGCTGGACGACGCCCGTTCGGTCATCATCTATGACAGCTACATCAAGCTGCTGGACCCGGCGCGCAGCTACTTCACCGCCGCCGACATCGCCGAATTCGACAAGTGGAAAACGCAATTCGACGATTTCCTCAAGAGCGGCAACCTGGACCCGGGCTTCACCATCTACAAACGCTACCTCGACCGCGTCAAGCAACGCCTGGACTTCGCCCTGGCCGAGCTGGACAAGGGCGTGGACAAGATCGACTTCAGCGCCAAGGAGACCTTGCTGATCGACCGCAAGGACGCCCCATGGCTGAAGGACCAGGCCGCACTCGACGAGCTGTGGCGCAAGCGGGTGAAGGACGAGGTGCTACGCCAGAAGATCGCCGGAAAGGAACCCAGGCAGATCCAGGAAACCCTGACCAAGCGCTACAAGAACCAGCTGGCGCGCCTGGACCAGACCCGTGCCGAAGACATCTTCCAGGCCTACATCAATACCTTCGCCCAGTCTTACGACCCGCACACCAACTACCTGTCGCCGGACAACGCCGAGAACTTCGACATCAACATGAGCCTGTCGCTCGAAGGCATCGGCGCGGTGCTGCAAAGCGACAACGACCAGGTCAAGATCGTGCGCCTGGTACCGGCAGGCCCGGCGGCCAAGACCAAGCAGGTGGCCCCGGCCGACAAGATCATCGGCGTGGCCCAGGGCAACAAGGAAATGGTCGACGTGGTCGGCTGGCGCCTGGACGAAGTGGTCAAGCTGATCCGTGGCCCGAAAGGTTCGGTGGTGCGCCTGGAGATCATTCCGGCCAGCAACGCCCCTAGCGACCAGACCAGCAAGATCGTGTCGATCACCCGCGAGGCGGTGAAGCTGGAAGAGCAGGCGGCGAAAAAGTCGGTCCTCAAGCTCAAGCAGGACGGGCGCGACTACAAGCTGGGCATCATCGAGATCCCGGCCTTCTACCTCGACTTCAAGGCCTACCGCGCCGGTGATCCGGAGTACAAGAGCACCACGCGTGACGTGAAGAAGCTGCTCACCGAACTGCAGAAGGAAAAAGTCGACGGCGTGGTCATCGACCTGCGCAACAACGGCGGCGGCTCGCTGCAGGAAGCCACCGAACTGACCAGCCTGTTCATCGAGAAAGGCCCGACCGTGCTGGTGCGCAACAGCGACGGCCGCGTCGACGTGCTGGAAGATGAAAACCCTGGCGCCTTCTACAAGGGCCCCCTGGCACTGCTGGTCAACCGCCTGTCGGCCTCGGCATCGGAAATCTTCGCTGGCGCCATGCAGGACTACCACCGGGCCTTGATCATCGGTGGCCAGACCTTCGGCAAAGGCACCGTGCAAACCATCCAGCCGCTCAACCATGGCGAGCTGAAGCTGACCCTGGCCAAGTTCTACCGGGTTTCCGGGCAGAGCACCCAGCACCAGGGCGTGCTGCCGGACATCGACTACCCATCGATCATCGACACCAAGGAAATCGGCGAGAGCGCCCTGCCCGAAGCGATGCCGTGGGATACCATCCGCCCGGTGGTCAAGCCAGCGGCCGACCCGTTCAAACCGTTCCTGGCCCAGCTCAAGGCGCAGCATGAAGCGCGCAGCGACAAGGACGCGGAGTTCACCTATATTCGCGACCGCCTGGCCCTGACCCAGAAGCTGCTGAACGAGAAAACCGTCAGCCTCAACGAGCAGGACCGCCGCGCACGCCATGACGAAATCGAGGCCAAGCAGCTGGCGCTGGAAAACATCCGCCGCAAGGCCAAGGGTGAAGAGCCGCTGAAAGAGCTGAAAAAAGAGGATGAGGACGCCTTGCCGACCGAGGATGAAAACACCAAGCCGGAAGACGATGCCTATCTGGCGGAGACCGGTCGCATCCTGATCGACTACCTCAGTGCAAGCACCAAGGTGGCCAAGAAGTAAGTGCGGCAATGATGGCAAATTAATGTGACCTGTCATCAAACAGTCATCGCGCTGTCGTGAAATAGAGGGGCCGGGCGTGCAAGCGTCCGGCCCTTTCATCTTCAGGAATCCGTCATGACCGTCGTCGAACAGCTCAGTGCCTTGGGTGCCATCCTGGCTCAACGCAGCATCCACAGTCTGTTCCAGCCGATCATGCGCCTGAGCGAACAACGGGTGTTCGGCCATGAAGCGCTGAGCCGCGGCCCGTCCAACAGCCCGCTGCACGCTCCGCTGAACCTGTTTACCATCGCCCGCCAGGCCGGACGCCTGACCGAACTGGAGGCCGCCTGCCGGGAAAGCGCCTGCCGGCGGTTCAGTGAACAGCAGTTGCAGGGCCAGCTGTTCCTCAACGTTTCGCCCGAGTCGCTGCTGGAACCGGACTATCCCTCCGGCCAGACCCTGAAACTGCTCGAACAGGTCGGCCTGGCACCCAGCCGGGTGGTCATCGAGCTGACCGAACACACCCCGACCGACGACTTCCAACTGCTTTCCAATGCCCTGCACCATTACCGCGACATGGGTTTTTCAATTGCCATCGATGACCTCGGGGCAGGCTATTCCAGCTTGCGCCTGTGGTCGGAACTGCGCCCCGAATACGTCAAGATCGACCGCCACTTCATTGACGGCATCCACCGCGACCCGCTCAAGCGCGAGTTCGTCGGTTCGATCCTGCAGATTGCCCGGGCGTCAAAGGCACAGGTGATTGCCGAAGGCATCGAGCTGGCGGAGGAACTGGCGGTGCTGGTCGAGATGGGTGTGGACCTGGTGCAGGGCTACCTGCTGGGGCGGCCGCAGGAGTTGGGTGTGCGCGAAAGCCGGGCGTTACCGGTGCCGACGAGTGTCAGGCTGGCCGCACAGCCTACGGTGCACCTGAACGCCACGATCGGGCAGCTGCTGGAATTGTTTGGTCGTCACCAGCACCTCAACGCCCTGGAAGTGGTGGATGCCGAAGGCAGGCCTTGTGGGCTGATCCACAGGCATACCTTGCCGGTAATGACCGCTTCGCAGGCATCCCCACTCCCACAGCGGGTACCCGCGCAGCGGCCGGAACAGGTAATCAATCAGGCCGTTTCGGGATAGCTGTACTCGAACACCCGGACAACTTCGGAAGCATGCCACGATGCCGCCTCCATGCCATCCACCGGCCCGGAGAAACGGCCCAGGCGCTCCACGCACTCGAAAAAGCCGGTACGCGGCAACCGGCTGGCACCTTGGCTGATGACCAGCGAGCTGCGCAGTGGCTGCTCGGCACGGGCATCCAGCACCGCCAGGTACTCCAGCGCGGCGGTCAGTGTCTGCATGGCCGGGCTGGGCAGTTGCAAGCGCTCGATCAGTGCACGGTAAGTGAGCAAATGACGTTGACGACGGGCCAGGTCAAGCTCGCCCAGCAGGTTATCCCAGTGCTGACGGCTGATCCTGACCTGGCTCATGATGGCTCGCTCCAGCCGGCCACGCCCAGATGCCAGGCCAGGGCGCGGCGGATGGCGGCATCCGGTTGGCGTTCGCCTGCCTCGATCATGGCCAGGTAAGCCGGGCTTACCCCGACGTTGCGCGCCAGTTGCTCAGGCGCGATACCCTTGGCCTGGCGAATCTGTGCGACCTCACTGAATGCCGGCAAGGGTGCGCTGGCAGCGGCACTGCCCGCATCCCGCGCAGCCGCCTCGGCAGGCGCCTGCCCTGCTGCCTTGAGCAGCGCCTGGTAGTCCTCCCAGGGAACCACGGCGTACTCGGGTTGACCGTCCCGGCTGATGACCTGAATACCCATACAAACCCCTCAGTAAGGATTACTGCATGTAATCCGTAGGCATAACCCTTATGCCAATTATATGACCAACTCCGGGGTCTGTGCAGTCGAGCTGCAACCAAGGTGTCGCTCAGGCCGGTTTCACTACGTCTTGCGCTCCAGCTGCAAGGCTTCCGGGGTGGTCGGCAGGCGTTCGACCACGCGCAGCCGCTCGGGCGCCTGGCTGTCGCGCCAGGCCTTGAAGCGCGCCAGCTCGTCAGCCACGGTCTTCAGTACCCAACCCAGCACGGCGATGTCGTCAAGCAAGCCCACTCCCAGCAGCCAGTCGGGGATGGCATCGATAGGGCTGACGAAATACAGCAGGCCGGCGACGATGGTGACCAAGGCCTTGGCGCTGATGGCGCGGTACTCACCACGCCACCAGGCCAGGCACAGCGACTGCAACAGCTTCACATCTTCCCGCAGCTGGCCGAGGCGCGGGCCTTTGCGGGCCACCGCGAACAACAGGGCCGGCAACCGGCCACGGCTGAGCAGACGCTCGGCCAGGGGCAGGAAACGGGTGAAATTCCAGGGTGCGCTCATGTAGCCTCCGGAGCGGAAAGGTTATCCACATTTATTGTGGATAACCTTGTGAACAGGGCGACGTTTCCGACCGCAGGTGCCTGCCAGGCAAGGGCCCCGGTCAGATCGGGCGTTTTTTACACAGTCGTTTCACAGCCTGCGTATGCGTGCAGCGCAAACGTTTTTGCCAGAAGCGTCCGGCTTCTTCACGCTGTATTTGCTCGGACAGTATCAGCAGTTGCAGGTTCGTCCAACCATCCGGCACAAACGAAAACGCCCCGTCGGGACGGGGCGTTTTGCATGGGCCAGCCAGTGTTACTTGGCAGGTGCCTCGGCTGGAGCTTCGGCCGGGGCCTCGGCTTCCGGCTCGGCGCCTTGCAGCTGGGCCGGGTCCTTGATGGCGATCAGTTCAAGGTCGAACACCAGTACCGAATTGGCCGGGATCAGCGGGCTCGGGCTTTGTGCGCCGTAGGCCAGTTCCGCCGGGATGAACAGCTTGTATTTCTCGCCAACGTGCATCAGTTGCAAGCCTTCGACCCAACCCGGGATCACACCGCTGACCGGCAGGTCGATCGGGCTGCCGCGCTCGACGGAGCTGTCGAACACCTTGCCATCGATCAGCTTGCCTTCATAGTGGACGGTGACCACGTCGGTCGGCTTGGGCTGCGGGCCGTCGGCCTTCTTGACCACTTCGTACTGCAAGCCCGAGGCCGTGGTGACCACGCCTGGCTTCTTGGCGTTTTCCTCGAGGAACTTCTTGCCGGCAGAAGCAGCTTCTTCGCTGGCCTTGGTCAGGCGTTCCTCTGCGCGTTTTTGCAATGCGGTGAAAGCCTCGACCAGCTCTTCATCCTTGATACGCTGTTCTTTCTTGCCGACGGCGTCTTCGATGCCGAGGGCGACTGCTTTCGAATCAAGGTCTTCCATGCCTTCCTGAGCCAGGCTCTTGCCCATGTTCAGGCCGATACCGTAGGAGGCTTTCTGCGCCGGAGTCTTCAGCTCGGGGCTGCTGGTCTGTTGATCACAGCCAGCCAGTACCAGGCCTACCAGGGCAACCGCAGCCGCCAAACGATGCTGTTTCATGTGATTTCCTTGTTCATGCGCCATAAGGGCAATCAGGGTAAAGCCGCGAGCTTATCAGGCGTCCCCGACCCATGGCTACCGGCATAAGAGCGGGCAGACACGGATTAGTTCCACAGCCATGCACGCGGCAAAAAGGCGTTGAGGAAGGCAAAAGATGCTTCGTTACGTTTTGTGTCGACCAAGATATACCATAACGCTATCATCTGCCGCTTTCAGAATACTGGCCCGGGCGCGGCCAGGCCATCTAGCACAGGTTTCAGGGATGTACGATGAGATGGGATGGAGCCGTAACCTTCGGTGATTACTGGCTGGGCTATATCGGCAAGACCGACCAGACTGCCGCCCACGCCCACGTTGCCATTCAGCTGTGCATCGGCCTGCGCTACGACATCACGGTGGAGTTCGGCAACCACGTCCTCACCGCGCCGGGGGTATTGATCGGGCCTTCTGTCGACCATCGCTCGCTGCCCAACCCAGGCCGTGTTGCCTTTCTCTACTTCTACCCCGACGCGCCTCTTGGCCGTGCGTTGAAGGCCCTGCTCGACGACAGCGGCACGGCAGCGATCAGCCCCGATATTGTCGATTGCGTGCGAAACGCGGCCAACTTCAATGACGTGGTTCGGGCACTGGAGCTCAAGCTGGTACCGCTGGACAGCTTCGACCCGCGTTTGTCCAATGCCCTGCACCTGCTGCGCCAGGACTGCGCCGGCATCGGTGCGGTATCGCGTGCGGCCAGTGCGGTTGGCCTGTCCAGCCCGCGCCTGCGCTTTTTCGCCACGCGGCAGATGGGCGTGCCGCTGTCGCAATGGATCATCTGGCGCAAACTCGAGCGGGCCTGCCATGCCCTGGCCAACGGCGCCAGCCTCAGCGATGCCGCGATCGCCGGTGATTTCGCTGACCAGGCCCACCTCACCCGCATGATGCGGCGCATGGTTGGCATGTCGCCAAGCCGCGTTGCCGCGGTGCTGCGCAATACAAGCGATTCGTTCAAGAATCAGTAATTGTAAGACGCCATTATCCCGCCCAGCCCACGCCACTCGGGGTCTCCACCACCAGGCGCAGGGGCACTTGCCGGCTGTGTGACTCCAGTCGGCTTTTTTAATCGTTCCGCTCCTGGCGCGCCTAGACGGCTGCCAGGCGGACGGGTGCCATGCCACTTCATCAACCTTAGCGAGCAAGGAGTGCTAGCCAATGTCAGGACCCACGCGGCTGACCGTTTTCCTAACCGGCGGAGCCGGTGTACTGGGCGATACCCTGATCGACCAACTGGCCGAGCGCTATCACCTGATCTGCCTGACCCGCCGCAGCAGCATCAACCACCCCGGGGTCGAGACCCTGCGCGGTGACATCTGCCAACCGCGCCTGGGCCTGTCCGGCACGGATTACCTGGCATTGACCAAACGGGTCGACTGGGTCATCCACTGCGCAGCCATCACCCGCCTGGATGGCCACGCCGAAGCCGTGTTTTCGGTCAACTACCAAGGCACCGAGCAGGTGCTGGAATTCGTTCGCGACGCCGACGTACCGCTGTATCACATCAGCACCGCCTTCACCCACCCGTGTGACTATCACCCCGGGGTGATGCCTTCGACCCCGTACGAAGAGGTCAAGCGCCAGGCCGAAACCCTGGTACGAGAGGCAGGCGTACCGGTGTCGATCTTCCGCCCGTCGATCATCATCGGCGACAGTCACAGCGGCCACATGCCGATCCTACAAGGTTTTCACCTGACCATGGGCCTGATGATGTCGGGCTACCTGCCGATCATCCCTTGCCCGGAAGCCGGGCGGGTCGATGTCATCGCCCGCGATGTGGCAGCAGCCGGCATTGCCAGCGCCCTGGACCAACGCCTGATCGGTGACGACTACTTCCTCAGCAACGGCCCGCAGGCGCTGGATATCCGTACCCTGCTCGACCTGATGTGCGCGGAAATGCAGGACCAGGGCAAGCCCTTCCAGCGCCCGCGCTGCATGAACCCGGACATCTACGAACGCCTGGTGCGCCCGGTATTCCTGCCCGCCCTGGAAGAGAACATCCGCGCCGCCCTCGGCCGCGCCACCCAACTGTGCCGCTACGCCAGCCTGCTGCAGCCGCTGCCCAGCTCGCTGGAGCAACTGCTGCCGGCGCAGCGCCTGGCCCGCCGTTCGCCACGCCAGGAGCTGGCCCTGACCCTGGCGCGCCTGTCGCCCAAGCTTTCGGCCATGCAGCGCATGTTGAAGATTCCGGTAGCCAGCGAGCGCCGTGGCGAACTGGCCATGGAGGCCTGAGACGATGAACAGCTTCACTCCCTTGCCCGAAGGGCTGGACGCCGAGCGCATACGCGCGCAGTACCGTGACCATGTCAATGCCGGCTATGCCCGCCTGGCGTCGATGATGAACCTGCCCATCGAGGTGGCTGGCGAAGGCGTCTACTTGTTCGACACGGACGGCAACCGCTATCTGGATGCCGGTGGTTATGGCGTGTTCCTGCTTGGCCATTCGCACCCGCAGGTGGTCGAACAGGTCAGCCGCCAATTGCACAGCCACCCGATGGCCAGCAAGCTGCTGCTCAACCCGTTCCAGGCCCAGGCCGCTACAGCGCTGGCTGCGGTATGCCCCGACCCGCTGCAGTACGTGTACTTCTGCAACTCAGGTACCGAAGCCACCGAGGCGGCGCTCAAGCTGGCCTGGCTCAACGGTTGCCAGCAGGTGATCTCGACTCAGGGCGGCTACCACGGCAAGACCCTCGGTTCGCTGGCGGTCACCGGGCGAGAGCTGTACCGCTCCCCGTTCGCCGAGCGGCTGGGCGACAGCCACTTCGTGCCCTATGGCGATGCCGAAGCGCTGCGCCGCCAATTGCAGGCCCAGCCCGCCCGCGCCTGCGTGATCCTCGAACCGGTCCAGGCCGAAGCGGGGGTGATCGTGCCCGAGCCCGGCTACCTGCAGCAGGTGCGCCAGCTCTGCGACCAGTACGGCGCGGTGCTCATCGCCGACGAGATCCAGTCCGGCATGGGCCGCACCGGGCGCTGGTGGGCCTGCGACCACGAGGGCGTGGTCGCCGACATCCTGCTGGTCGGCAAAAGCCTGTCCGGTGGCTGCGTGCCGGTCAGCGCCATGGTCTGCACTGCCGAAATGCAGGCGCCGCTCAACCGCAACCCGCTGATGCACACCTCCACCTTCGGCGCCAACCCGCTGGCCATGGCGGCAGTAATGGCGACCTTGGACGTGATGCAGCGCGACCAGCTGGTAAGCCGCGCCGCGGCACTGGGGCAACGCCTGCGCCAAGGCCTGCAGGCGCTGCTGCGCCAGCACCCGCGTGGCGCCGAAGTGCAGCTGCGCAGCGCCGGCCTGCTGCTGGGCCTGGAGTTCACCGACGCCGGGCTGGCAGCCAACATGGTCATGCACCTGATCGACCAACGCATCGTGGTCAACCATTCGCTCAACGATCACCGGGTAATCCGCCTGACACCGCCAGCCTTGTACAGCGACAGCGACGTCGAATGGCTGCTGGGCGGTTTCGCCCGCGCCCTTGCCTGCACCTTCGAATAGGACACCGAAATGAATGAAGTCAGCCTGAACGCCCATGTTCCCAGTCAGAGCGCCCAGCAGGTCTACGCGGCCATCAGCAATTTCAGCGTCTACCCGCAGCTGTGCGAGTCGGTGCGCAACATCGAGATCGAGACCATCGCCGAGCACGAAGTGCTGAGCCACTGGGAGGTGAATTTCCATAGCGGCATTCTCAAGTGGCAGGAGCGCGATGTCTTCGACCGTGACAACCTGCACATCCACTTCCGCCAGACCGCGGGCGACATCGAGCACTTCTCCGGCTCGTGGCAAGTCAGCGAAACCGACGGCGGCGCCAGCATCGCCTTCCGCTCCTGCTTCGACCTGGGCCTGCCGATGCTGGCCGACATGCTCGACCCGGTGGCCCGGCAGGCGATTCGCGACAATATCAGCGCCATCATCCATGGCCTGTTCCCGAACAGCCAGATCAAGGAGTGATGCCATGCCCTTGCCACTCCTGAACAACGCCCGGCAAACGCTGCAGCGCTTTGCCCCGGGCTTCGCCAGCCTGCTCCTGGAACTGCCATTCGAGCAGCGCGAGGCCGCCGACAGCCCGGTGGTGGACTGGTTCAAGCACAGCGGCCCGGTTGCCTTGCTGGTACCCGAGGCTGGCGGTGGCCTGGGCGCCAGCGCCTGCGAAGCGCTACAGGTGCAGCTTGCCCTCGGGGCGTTGTCGCCCTCGCTGGCAGTGGCCAGCACCATGCATCAGTTTTCCGTGGCCAGCCTGGTCGCGGTTGCCGCCAATGGCGCCGGCGCCGAAGGCCTGCTGTTGTCGGCCATCGCCCAGCAGCGTCTGCTGCTGGCCTCGGGCTTCGCCGAGGGCGTGCCCGGTGGCGGCATCCTCGATGCCGGCATGGAGGCCGTGCAGCTGGCCGATGGCGTGCGTCTGAGCGGCAGCAAGCAACCCTGCAGCCTGAGCACTTCGATGGACCTGCTGACCGCCAGCTTCAGCCGGGCCGGCGAGCACGGCGAGGAACTGATGATTGCGCTCATTCCCGCCAATGCACCAGGCATCAGCCACCACCCGTTCTGGGGCAACAGCGCCCTGGCGGCGGCGCAAAGCCAGGAATTGCGCCTGGAGGATGTCTACGTCAGCGACAAGATGATCTTCTCCGCCGGGCTGAAGTCGCAGCTAGGCGAAGTACAGACCATCGGTTTCATCTGGTTCGAGCTGCTGATCAGCGCCAGTTACCTGGGGGCGTGCATGGGCCTGGTGGAGCGGGCTGTCGACGAGCGCCGCTGGAGCGACCAGCAGCGGGTGCAGCTGGCCTGCCAGCTGCAACTGTGCCTGAGCGCGCTGGAAGGCCTGGCCCACGAAGTGGAGCAGCTGAAAGACGACGCCGATGACCTGCTGGCGCGCCTGCTGCTGGTCCGCTACGGCATCGAGCAACAACTGGCCAGCGCCTCCGACCTGGCGCACCAGATGCTTGGTGGCCTTGCCTTCATCCGCTCGAACCAGGGCTGCGACTGGCTGGCCAGCACCCGTGGCCTGCAGTTCCACCCGCCTGGGCGATTCAGCATGACCGCCAACCTCGACCGCTACCTGCAAGGCGCCACCTTCAGCATTGCCAATGGAGTCACCCCGTGAAACTGCTCAACAAGATCGTCGTCATTACCGGCGCGGCACGTGGCCTGGGCCTGGAAACCGCGCGCAAGCTCAAGCGTCAGGGGGCGACCGTGATCGGCATCGACCGGCTCGAACCGCACACGGCATTGAATTTCGATGCCTACTACGTGCTCGACCTGTGCGACCGCGAACGCCTGGACGAGGCCGCCGCCTCGATCCTGGAGCGCTTCGGCGACATCGACATCCTGGTCAACAATGCCGGGGTGCTGACCCTCGAGCGCGGCGAGACCGGGGTAACCGAAGACGTGCGTCGCGCCCTGGAGGTCAACCTGCTGGCGCCCTGGCAACTGACCTCGCGGTTCTTGCCGGCGCTGCTGCGCACCCGTGGCAAGGTGGTCAACGTGTCCTCGCTGTTCGCCCTGGTGAACGCGCCTTACGTCGCGGCCTACGCCACCAGCAAGCGCGCCATGAGCGCCTATTCGGATGTGCTGCGCATGCAGTACCCGGGGCAGCTGGACGTGGTGACGGTGTTCCCCGGGTTCATCGACACCGCCATTCACGACCCGGCGGAACGGGTCGGCCTGTCGGTCAAGCGCCTGGTCAGTTTCAAGCGCGGCGACCGCGTGCTGCTGTCGCTGGAAGAGAAGCTCGATGATGCCAGCAACGGCCTGGTGCGTGCCTGCACCCAGCGTGGCCTGCGCAATCGCGGCCTGACCTTCCTCGGCAGCGTGGCCATGTATACCGCCCGCTGGTTGCCGAGCCTGGTGGATGCCTTCATCGGCCTGCGCCTGCGCAGCCTGAGCAAGGCCGGGCAGCTTTCGCTCAAGCCTGAACTGATCGACTGAGGCCAGGCCGATGACGCAACTGGCACTGGACAAGCCCACGCTGCGCCCGGAGCGCAGCCTGCTCAAGCCATCGGCACTGGAAACCAGCCTGGTGGTCGGTTATGCGCTGCTGCTGTTCGCCGTACCGCTGGCGCTGGTGGTGGCCATCCTCAGCCAGGCGCTACAGGCATGGCCGCTGGCCCTGCCGCTGCTGGTGCTGGCCGGCTACGGCCTGTTCCTGCAGGGCATCCTCGGCCACGAGGGGTTTCACTTCAACCTCAGTGACAACCGCCTGTACAGCTGCCTGCTGGCGGTGCTGCTGAGTTCGATGCTCACCGGCTTCTGCGTCACCGGCTACTTTGTCGACCACTGGCAGCATCATCGCTACAACGGCAGCCCCAAGGACCCGGACTGGCGCCTGCTGCGGCGCTATCGCCTGGCGCTCACCCGGCTGCTGCTGTCGCGCCTGCATGTTACCGCCTGGTACCTGTTGCAAA
Source organism: Pseudomonas sp. Marseille-Q3773 (assembly GCF_916618955.1). NCBI lineage: Bacteria > Pseudomonadati > Pseudomonadota > Gammaproteobacteria > Pseudomonadales > Pseudomonadaceae > Pseudomonas > Pseudomonas sp. Marseille-Q3773. The sequence goes on along the minus strand of NZ_OU745390.1, from coordinate 238,349 downwards.
CCGTGCGCCTGGCCCTGCCCGGCGCCAAGGTCAGCGGCACCCTGCCGCTGCCGGACCAGCAGATCCGTCTGCTGGCCCGGGTCAACCTGGCCTGCCTGCTGTTGTGGCCGGCGCTGTGGCTGGCACTGGCAACCCGCTGGCCATTGCTGCTGCCCGCCGTGGCCGGGTGCCTGCTGCTGGCATTGCTGGTTTCGGCCCTCAATGCCTACCAGGAACATGCCTTCGAGGCCAGCGTAGCGCTGCCGGTGGCCCGCTCGCGTACGGCCTGCCTGAGCACCCTGCTGCACCTGGGTTCCAACTACCACCTGGAGCACCACCTGTACCCGCGGGTGCCGTGCTGGCGGCTACCACGCCTGCATCGCCAGTTGCTCGCCAGCGGCTGGTACGAAGGCCGTCAGGCGTTGCTCGAACCGCGTTTCTTTGGCGCCTTGCGCTACTGCAAGGCACGTTTCCCCTATGCCGGTGCCTGGCATGCAATGCCACCACCGGGCCGCTCAGGGCAGTGATCCGCCCGCAGCCTCACCACACACTCAAGGAGCCGAGTATGTCTTTTGACGTAGATGAACTGATTGAACATGAACGTCGCACCCTGCTGGCACACCCGCTGTTCGCCCGTATCAGCACACTGGATGACGTGCGCCTGCTGATGGAAAACCATGTTTTCGCCGTTTGGGACTTCATGACGCTGCTCAAACGCATCCAGCGCGACCTGACCTGCGTCAGCCTGCCCTGGCTGCCACCCCGGCACATCATTGCCGCGCGACTGATCAACGAGATCGTCACCGGCGAGGAAACCGACGAACACCCCGACGGTGGCTTCATCAGCCACCTCGACCTGTACCTCAGCGCCATGGATGAAATCGGTGCCGATACCGGCCCGTTCCGCCAGTTCCAGTCCCTGCTGCAAGCGGGCGTGCCACTGGCCCAGGCGCTGACCAACGTGGACATCCCGTTGCCGGCCAAGGTGTTCGTCAGCAAGACCCTCGACGTAGCCCTGCATGGCTCGACCGAGCAGGTACTGGCGTACTTCTTCTTCGGCCGCGAAGACATCATCCCGGACATGTTCACCGGCCTGCTGCAGCGCTGGGCCATCGATGAAACCAGCGTGCCGATGCTCACCTACTACCTCAAGCGCCACATCGAGATGGACGGCGACGATCACGGCCCGGCAGCCAAACGCATCATCACCGAGATCGTCAGCGAGCCGGCGCAACAGCAGGCCCTGGCCAAAAGCGCCGCCGATGCACTGGTGGCCCGCACGGTGCTGTGGGACGGCGTGCTCGAACTGCTGCAGCAGCGGGCCAGTGCCAATGGCCAGGCCGCTTGCGCGGCAGCCGCCAGCTGAGTGGCGGCCCCTGCCTGCGCCAGCTGCGGGCAGGGGCACCGGCTCCATAACAAGGACGAGAGCGTGTGACATGGTGAAAGGCAAGTACGCCAAGTTGGCAGTATCGGCGCTGGTCATCACTGGCCTGGCAGTGCTGGGGCTGCAACGCTGGCAATACGCAAGGCAATACGTCAGCACCGACAACGCCGAAGTGGAAGGCGTGATCATTCCCATTCGGGCCCGCTTGAGTGGCGTGGTGGTGCAAGTGCCGGTGCACGAGAACACCCGGGTGAACAAGGGTGACCTGTTGTTCCAGGTGCGCGAGGACGAATACCTGCAGCGGGTCGAGCAAGCCCAGGCCAATTACCTCGGTGCCCTGGTGGCTACCGGCCAGGGCGGCATGCCCGGCCTGATCGACAGCCAGGTGCGCAGCGCTGCGGCGCGCAGCCAGGCGGCACAGGCCACCATCGGCCAGCTGGTGGCCAATGTCGAACAGGCGCGCAGTGACTACCAGCGCAGCCAACGCCTGGCCGAACAAGGCGTGGTCAGCACCCAGGACCTGGAAGCCGCACGGGCCCGTTTCAATGCCCTGAACCACCAGTTGCAGGCGGCCCGCGACAACTCCACCGCAGCCCGTGAAGGCGCCTTGGCCAACAAGGCCGCCCTGAAAGTCGAAGAGTACCGGATCAAGGCCGCCGAATCGGCACTGGCCTTGGCCCGCATCGAATTGCAGGACACCCGCCAGGCCTCGCCGCGGGCCGGGGTCATCGTGCACAAGGACGTACAGCCCGGGCAGTTCGTCGTGGCCGGGCAGAAGCTGCTGAGCCTGGTCAGCACCGAGCACATGTGGGTGGTGGCCAACTTCAAGGAAACCCAGATCGCCCGCATTCGGGTCGGCCAGCCGGCACGCATCAGCGTCGACGCCTTCCCGGGGCAGCAGCTCGAAGGGGTGGTGCACAGCCTGGTACCGGCCACCGGCGCGCGCTTCTCGCTGCTGCCACAGGAAAACGCCACCGGCAACTTCACCAAGGTGGTGCAGCGTATCCAGGCGCGCATCGAGTTCCGCCAGTTGCCCACTGCCATGCAGCAGGCGCTCAGCCAAGGCATGAGCGTGTTCGTCGAGGTCGATACCCGCGATAGCGAGCAGACACTATGAAATCGCCCTGGCTGGTGGCCGTGACGGTCACCCTGATCTCGATGATGGAGCTGCTCGACGTGACCATCGTCAACGTCGCCATTCCAAGCCTGATGGGCAGCTTTGGCGCTTCGGTGGACGAAATCTCTTGGGTTTCGACCGGCTACATCGTCGCCAACGTGGTGATCCTGCCGGCCAGCGGCTGGCTGTCGGCCTGGTTTGGCCGGCGCCGCTACTACTGGGTGTCATCGGCACTGTTCGTGCTGGCGTCGCTGGGTTGCGCAGTGTCGCAGGAGCTGTGGCAGATGGTGCTGTGGCGCGTGGTGCAGGGCTTGGCCGGGGGCGGTCTGCTGGGCATCTCGCAGGCGATCATCTACGACGTGTTCCCCAAGGAGAAGGTCAGTGCCGGCCTGGCCTTGTACGGCGTCGGGGTGATGATGGGGCCGACCCTCGGCCCGTCGGTGGGCGGCTACCTGATCGACGCGTTCTCCTGGCACTGGATCTTCCTGATCAACCTGCCGATCGGTGCGCTGGCGCTGCTGCTGGCCTGGCTGTGCGTGGGCGACTCGCCCAACGAACGGCGCCCACGCAGCATCGACTACCTGGGCTTCATCCTGCTTGCCGTCGGTGTCGGCAGCTTGCAAATCCTGCTGGAGCGTGGCGAGCACTGGGACTGGCTGGAGTCCAACCTCAGCCTGCTGTGCCTGGCACTGGCGCTGCTCGGCCTGCTGGGGTTCTGCTACTGGGAGCGGCGGGTAGCCAACCCGATCGTCAACCTGGCGTTGTTCAACAACCGCGAGTTCCTGCTGGGTTCGGTCTGCGCCTTCTGCGTCGGCTTCGGCCTGTACAGCACGCTGTTCATGGTGCCCCTGCTGTTGCAGACGCTGCTTGAACAAAGCGCCTACCAGAGCGGCCTGGTGATCTTCCCCGGGGCCTTGGCCAGCGCGGTCAGCACCCTGGTGATCGGCAAGCTGTCGCAAGAGAACCGTATCGACGAGCGCTACTTCATTTGCGTGGGCATCCTGGTCTACGGCTACGCCATGTACCTGCATACCCAGTTCACCCTGCAAAGCAACCCCGACACCTTGTACTGGCCGCTGATCATCCGTGGCTTTGGCCTGGGCATGATCTTCGTGCCGCTGACCAACCTGGCCATGCGTCAACTGCCGGCGCAGCTGATTTCGGTGGGCTCCGGCGTGCTCAACCTGATGCGCCAGCTAGGCGGCAGCGTCGGCATCGCTATCGCCGCCACGCTGCTGACGCGGTTTTCCTGGGCGCGCTATCGGCAGCTTTCCGAGCACGTCGACGAAAACACCCTGCTCGCCAGTGGCTGGGACCTGGCCAACCTCGATCCTCGGCGGCTTTCCACCGACTTGCTGGGTGCCGACCAGGCCAATGCCGTGCTGGCCTTTTTCCAGGCCCGGGAGCAGGCGCAGATGCTCGGTTTCAGCATGCTCTTCGGTCTGCTCGGCGCAGTGATGCTGATCGGCGTGCCAATGGTGCTGCTGATGCGCAACCCTCGCCAACCCAAGCCCTCACCTGCAAAGGAGTCCGTGACGTGTTCGGACAAAGCACACGAATCCGCCTAGGCGTGCTGGCCTTCACCCTGTTCGGCGCTGGCCCAGTCCAGGCCAGCGACCTGTACCAGACCTACCAGCAGGCCCTGGGGCATGACATGGCCTATGCTGCCGCCCAGCAACGCCAGCTGGCGGCTGCGCAGAAGGCTCCGCAAGGGCTGGCCAGACTGTTGCCGCACCTGTCCCTGGAAAGCGGCGCAGCTTGGGTCGACCGCGAACACAGCGGGGCGGCCAGCCGCGACCGCGACAACTCCAATGCCTACGCGCTGGTACTGGTCCAGCCGCTGCTGCGCTGGCAGAACGTGATCGGCCATGAACAAGGCAAGGCCCTGGCAACGGCGGGCGAAATCGACTTGCTCGCTGCGCGTCAGGACCTGATGCTGCGCGTGGCCGACGCCTACTTCGAGCTGCTGCTAGCCGAGGACCAGCTGGCCACCAGCCGCCAGCAGGTCCGAACCCTGGCCCAGCAACTGGACAAGGCACAGCGCTTCCGCCGCGAGGGCTCCGGGACCGAGAACGAGGTACAGCGCATCCAGGCGCGATACGACCTGGCGCAGGCCGAGCAGATCGCCGCCGGCAATGCCTTGCGCCTGAACCAGCAGGCGCTGGCCCGGCTGACCGGCAGCACGCCGGGGGAACTGGCCAGGCTTGACGACCAGGTGGCGTTCAGCGGCCCGCAGCCGGCCCGCCTGGATGCCTGGACCGAACAGGCGCGTCAGCACAACCTGAAGGTACAGGCCGCCGAAGTGCGCCAGCTGATCGCCGAACAGGAAGTGGACAAACAACAGGCCGGGCACCTGCCTACCCTCGACCTGGTGGCGGCGCATGGCCGTTTTGCCTCGGTCGGTGGCAGCCTGTACGACGTCACCGTGCCGGAAGAGAAGTACACCCAGACGGTGGTTGGCGTGCAACTCAGCGTGCCGCTGTATGCCGGTGGCGGTACCCAGAGCCTTACCCGCGAAGCCCGTGCCCTGCAGGGTGCCGCCGAGGATGAACTGGAGGATGCCCGGCGCGAAGCGGACTTCATGGCGCGCCAGGCCTACCTCAACCTGACGGGCGGCATCAGCCAGTACCAGGCCCTGCAGCAAGCCTTGCGCTCCAGCCAGAGTGACCTGCAGACCACCACGCATGCCTTCGAGGCCGGCGCGCGGATCAGCAACGATGTGCTGGATGCCGAGCAGCGGCTGACCCGCACCCGCCTGCAACTGGCCCGTCAGCGCTACGCCATCGTGCAGGCGCAGCTACGCCTGATGGCAGCCAGCGGCAGCCTCAGCGATGACAGCCTCAAGGCCATCAACGCCCTGCTGAGCGCACCGCTTCAGGGGTAGGCACCGTCGCGGTACTGCCCGGCCACTTCGCGCAGCACCTCGCATACCCACTGCCCGGGAAGGCTCTGTGGCAAGGCCGCGTTGCGGCAGATGCCTACCGAGCCGCCCGGCTCGCGCACGCCCAGGTCGAGTTCGGCCAGCTCGCCACGGCGCAAGTCGAGCAGCACCGCATCGCGCGGCGCCACCCACAGCGCATCGCTGCCCAGCAGGTAACGCCGGCTCAGGGCCAGAGACAGGGTTTCCAGACGCTGTGCCGGCAGCTGGATGCCGCATTGCACGAACAGGCTGTCGGCATGCTGGCGGATGGTGGTACCGGCCGGCGGCAACACCAGCGGGTAACGCCCGACCTGGGCTCTTTCAACCGGCGTGCTGGCCAGCAGCGGGTGGCCAGGGCGTACCACCAGGCTCATCGACTCGCTGTACAGGTGCTCGAAAGACAGCCCCTGGATCTGTGGGCTGTCGGTCATGCGCCCGACAACCAGCTCCAGCTCGCCCAGGCGCAACTGGCCGAGCAACTGCGCGCTGACCCCGGTGACCACACTGATCACCAGCGCTTCATGGCGCTGGTGCAGGCGGCACAACACCTCGGGCATGAGCAGCCCTTCCACCGTGGACAGCACGCCAATGCGTACCTGCGACGGCGCCCGCGCTTCGCCGCGCAGGCTGCTGACGCCATCGCGCAGGGCTTGCACGCTGGGCCCGGCGTACCGCATGAAGCGCGTGCCGTCCGCAGTCAGCTCGACGCCTTGGCGGCTGCGCGCGAACAACCGCGTTTCCAGCAGCTCCTCGAGCTCCCTGAGGGTCTTGGAGATGGCCGGCTGACTGATCGCGAGCACGTCGGCAGCCCTGGCCAGGCTGCCCTGCCGGGCAATCTCCAGGAAGCACAGGAGGTGGCGGTACTTGATGCGGGTGTCGAGGTTCATGGGCGCAAGCTTAACGCATTGCGCTCGTCACGGTATTTTCGCCGTATTGGAGATCGAGCGCCGCCCGCGCGGCGCTCGATCCCACAGGCGACAACAACGCATCAATCCACCGCCAACTCCACCGCAAGCCCCCTCAAGCGCACCGGCCACACCCGCAAGCGCTGCGCCGAATCTTCCAGGCATTGCCCGCTGTGCAGGCTGAAATGCTGCTTGTACAACGGCGCCGCCACCACCAGTTCGCCCTGCAGCGTGCCCACCAGCCCACGGCCGATGACATTGGCCCCGGAACGCGGGTCGCGGTTGTCCACCGCGTACAGCGGTTGGGCCTGCCCCGGCAGGTAGAACAGCGCCACCTGGGCGCCATCGAGCCACACCACTACCCCCGAATCGGCTACCAGATCCTCGGCCAGGCACACCGTTTGCCAGTTCACACGGGTTTTCACAGCAGCATTGGACAGGTTCATCACACAGCCTCCTCGACGGTTGGGATCAGGTGCAGCGCTGCCGCAGGCCGACGCTGCTCGCGTTCGCGCACGAAGTGCACGTCCGGGTCCGCGCGGCGGTCATTGACGAAGGTACGGAAGCGCTTGAGTTTTTCCGGGTCGTTCAGGGCGTTGGCCCACTCGCACTCATACTGGTCGACCACATGCTGCATCTGCGCTTCCAGTTCGCCGGCCAGGCCCAGGCTATCGTCGATGACCACCTGTTTCAGGTAGTCCAACCCGCCCTCCAGGTTCTCGCGCCACACCGAGGTGCGCTGCAGCTTGTCGGCGGTGCGGATGTAGAACATCAGCACCCGGTCGATCAGGCGCACCAGGGTCTCGTCGTCGAGGTCGGTGGCGAACAGTTCGGCGTGCCGCGGGCGCATGCCGCCGTTGCCGCACACGTAAAGGTTCCAGCCCTTCTCGGTGGCGATCACGCCGATGTCCTTGCTTTGCGCCTCGGCGCATTCACGGGTGCAGCCGGACACTGCGAACTTGAGCTTGTGCGGGCTGCGCAGGCCCTTGTAGCGGTCTTCCAGGCGCAGGGCCATGCCGACGCTGTCCTGCACCCCGTAGCGGCACCAGGTGCTGCCCACGCACGACTTCACCGTGCGGGTCGACTTGCCATAGGCGTGGCCGGTCTCGAAGCCGGCCTCGATCAGTTCGCCCCAGATCAGCGGCAGCTCGTGCAGTTGGGCGCCAAACAGGTCGATACGCTGGCCACCGGTGATCTTGGTGTACAGGTCGTACTTCTTCGCCACCTGGCCGATCACGATGAGCTTGTCCGGGGTGATTTCACCGCCGGGGATGCGCGGCACCACCGAGTAGGTGCCGTTCTTCTGCATGTTGGCCATGAAGGTGTCGTTGGTGTCCTGCAGCGGCACCAGCGCCGGGTCCATGATCGGCTGGTTCCAGCACGAGGCGAGGATGTTGCCCACTGCGGGCTTGCAGATGTCGCAGCCAAGCTGCCCTTTGCCATGGCGCTGGAGAAGTTCGTTGAACGTACGGATCCCCTCCACCCGCACCAGCCCGTACAGCTCCTGGCGGGTGTAGGCAAAGTGCTCGCACAGGCTTTTGTCCACCACCACGCCGCGGGCGCCAAGCTCATGCTCGACCACTTGCTTGAGCAGCGCCGCACAACCACCACAGCCTGTCGCGGCCTTGGTGCAGCCCTTGACCGCGGCCAGGTCGCCACAGCCGCTGTCGATGGCGGCACAGACCGCGCCCTTGCTGACGTTGTGGCAGGAACAGAGGGTGGCACTGTCGGGCAGCGCGTCGGCGCCCAGGGCTGGTGCTGCGCCACCTTGCGGCAGGATCAGCGCCGCCGGGTCGGCCGGCAGGGCGATGCCGTTCTGGGCGTATTGCAACAGGGTATCGTAGTAACTGTTGTCGCCCACCAGTACCGCGCCGAGCACGCGCTTGCCGCTGGCGTCCACCACCAGCCGGCGGTAGGCACTGTTGGCTTCGTCGATGAAGCGGTAACTGCGCGCGCCTGGCGTGGCGCCGTGGGCATCGCCGATCGAGCCGACATCCACACCCAGCAGCTTGAGCTTGGTCGACATGTCGGCACCCGTGAATTCGCCAGCGGCTTCCCCCACCAGCAGCGCGGCCAGGTTGCGTGCCATGCTGTAGCCTGGGGCGACCAGGCCGAATACGCTGCCGTTCCACGAGGCGCACTCGCCGATGGCAAAGATGTGTGGATCGCTGCTGCGGCAGTGGTTATCGATCACCACCCCGCCACGCGCCGCGATCTCCAGGCCGCAGGCCCGGCCCAGGGCGTCCTGCGGGCGGATACCGGCAGAAAACACGATCAGGTCGGTTTCCAGGTGCTCGCCGCCAGCGAAGTTCATGCGGTAGCGGTAATCTTCACCGGCACTGATCGACTGGGTGGCGCGCGACAGGTGCACGCCCACCCCCAGGGCTTCGATCCGGGCCTTGAGCGCGGCACCGCCCCCGCCGTCCAGTTGCACCGGCATCAGCCGTGGGGCGAATTCCACCACGTGCGCTTCCAGGCCCAGCGACTTGAGGGCGTTGGCCGCTTCCAGGCCGAGCAGGCCACCGCCCACCACCACGCCACGGCGGGCACTGGCGGCGGCAGCGCGGATGGCGTCGAGGTCATCGAGGGTGCGGTAGACCAGGCGAGCATTGCCGCTGGAGCCTTCGATCGGCGGCACGAAGGGGTACGAGCCGGTGGCCAGCACCAGCTGGTCGTAGCCGTAGCGGCCCTCGGCGGTGACCACTTCGCTGCGCTCCCGGTCGATTTCCAGCACCGCTTCACCGAGGTGCAGGTGTACGCCGCTGGCGCTGTAGAAATCCTGCCCGCACAGGGCCAGGGTTTCGGCAGAGCTGCCGCCAAAGTACTCGGACAGGTGCACACGGTCGTAGGCGCGTTGCCGCTCTTCGCCGAACACGTGCAGCTCGAAGCGCTGCAGGGCGCCGCGGCTGACCAGTTGTTCGACACAGTGATGGCCGACCATGCCGTTGCCGACGATGATCAGTCGCTCTCGTTGCCCGCTGCTCGCTGTTGCCTTCATAAGCCGATCCTCGATCAAAAAAAAGCGCCTGGAGCCGAAGCTCCAGGCGCCTTTGCCTGTATTCATCACGGTAGGTGGCCCGATTGATCGCCGTTGATCAGCGGGCGTTGTTGTAACGAGTGTGAAGCAGAGAGTGTGCCAACCGGGTGACGCTGGGCTGGCCTTGGCGCGGGTAAACCGGCTGCTCAAGGCTTTCCAGCATTTTCAGGCCTGTGCCCCACCTGTGCGAGTGGGTTTACCCACCCAGAGGCCGCTACAGGCCATGCCCATTCACAGTGCACAACACCCCATCGCGGTGCACTTCAATACACATCACGCCGATACCGCCTGGCCTTGCCCAGCGCCTCGACATAAGCCACAGCTGCCGTCGCCTCCATGCCTCCATGCTCGGCCACGATCACCTGCAATGCCGCATCCACATCCCTGGCCATGCGCTGCGCATCACCGCACACATAGAAGTAAGCCCCTGCCTGTAACCACTGCCACAGCTCCGCCCCGCGCTCCAGCATGCGCTGCTGCACGTAGATTTTCTGCGCCTGGTCCCGCGAGAAGGCGGTGTCCAGACGCAAGTGGCCTGCGGCCTGCCACGCCTGCAATTGCTCCCGGTAGTAAAAATCGGTGGCCGCGTACTGCTCGCCGAAGAACAGCCAGTTGGCGCCTTTGGCCCCGCGTGCCTCACGCTCCTCGAGAAAGGCGCGGAAAGGTGCAATGCCGGTACCGGGGCCGACCATGATCAGTGGCACGTTGTCGTCCTCGGGCAGCCGGAAGTGCTTCGATACCTGCGGGAAAATCGCCACCTTCAACGACTGCGCGCGATCGGCGAGGAAGCTTGAGCACACGCCTTTGCGCGCGCCATAGCGCAGCGTGGAAACGGTCAGGTGCACTTGCCCCGGGTGTGCCAGCGGGCTGGAGCTTATCGAGTACAGGCGCGGCTGCAACGGCTTGAGTAGCGCAAGCCAGCTGGCCAGCGACAGTTGCTGAGGGAAGGCGTGCAGCACATCGACCAGTTGCCGGCCCCACAGCCAGTGCTGCAACTCAGCCTTGCATTCGGGCTGCAGCAGGCGCTGCAGGTCCGGGGCATTGGCGGCAAATGCCTGCAGTTGCTGCGGGGTGACCTTGGCGATTTCCAGGTGCGCTTGCAGGGCCTCAACCAGCGGCATGGGCGGCTGGTTTTTCAGCTCGACCCTGGTCTGACCATCCAGTTGCATCAGCGCCAGCAGTTCATCGACCAGCGCCGGGCAGTTGCGCGGCCACACGCCAAGGGCATCACCGGGGGCATAGGTCAAATTGCTACCGCCCAGGTCGAACACCAGCTGCCGGGTTTCCTTGCCGGCACCCGGGCCGTTCAGCAAGCGGTTCTCCAGCAGGCTGGCAGCCCAGGGTTGCTGCTTGCTGCAGACAGCAGCCTCGCTACGCGGCTGCGGCGCAGCGGCACCGCCCAGGGTTGGCAGCAGCGCATCGAGCCAGGCAGTGAAGGCATCGTCGAAATCGGGCTCGCAATCAACCCGCTGCAGCAGGCGTCGCCCACCCAGCTCGGCCAGGCGCTGGTCCAGCTTGCGGCCAAAACCGCAGAACTGGGCGTAGCTGGAGTCGCCCAGCGCCAGCACGGCATAGGGCAGTGCGGCACAATGGGCGCCCTCCGCGCCTTGCAAGGCACGCCAGAATGCCGCTGCACCATCCGGCGCATCGCCATCGCCGAAGGTACTGGCAATCAGCACCACGCTGGCGGCGCCCTGCAGTTGATGCGGGCTGACCGCATCCATGCAATCGAGCTGCACAGCGAGGCCAGCATCCCGCAGGCGCTCGGCACAGCGTTCGGCCAGACGCTCGCCGTTGCCGGTCTGCGAGGCCCAGAGAACCTGGTGCCGTGGGGCGGCGAGCGCCTTGCGAGCTGGCTGCGCAATGGCGGTGTCCAGTTCAAGGGCTTCAATGCGTTCACCGGCGACTCGCTCGAGAGCCACGGCGCAATGCTTGAACGCCGGTTGCAACGACAGCGGGTCGACCGCATCGCAGGTGACGGCATTGATCGCCAGTTGCGGGCCGGCCAGGTCGCTCCAGTGGAAAGGTGCAAAGCAGTTGCCCGGCATCACCCGGTCGCTGATCCGTGCGGGCAGCACGGCCTGCCCCCGGCGCGAGCGGATGGCCACCTGGTCCTTTTCCGCGATACCCAGCCGCGCGGCATCTTCGGGGTGGAGTTCGACGAAGGGGCCTGGCTCCAGCTTGTTCAGCGCCGGCACCTTGCCGGTCTTGGTCAGGGTGTGCCACTGGTGCTGCACACGGCCGGTATTCAGCAGCATGGGGTAATCAGCGTCCGGCAGCTCGGCCGCTGGCAGCCAGGGCCGGGCGAAGAAGCGCGCCTTGCCGCTATCGGTGGCGAAGGCCAATGCCGGGCGCTCGCCGCGGGCATCGTGCAGCAGCGCCTGGCTGCTGCCATCGTTGTGGTAACGCAGCGGGCTGCGCGTGTTGTCGCGCCCTGGCGGGCAAGGCCACTGGCGCGGTTGCCGGCGCAGCTCGGCATAACCGATGCCACGCAGGTCGTAGCCGGTCGCGGGGTTGTGAAAGCGGCGAATTTCCTCGTACACCGCTTCAGCATCGGGGTAGTCGAAGGCATCGGCGTAGCCCATGGCGCAGGCGACCCGGGCAATGATCTGCCAATCCGCCAGGCTCTGCCCGGGCGGCGCGACGGCGCGCGGCATCAGGGTCAGGTTGCGTTCACTGTTGACCATCACGCCCTCGCCTTCGGCCCACAGCGCGGCAGGCAGGATAATGTCGGCGTAGCGGTTGGTTTCAGTGTCGAGAAAGGCATCCTGGGCGATCACCAGCTCGGCCTGGCGCAAGCCATCCATCACTTGCTGGCGATTGGCGACGCTGGCCACCGGGTTGCTGCAGATGATCCAGCAGGCTTTGACTTCACCTGCTTTCATCTGCTGGTACAGGGCAATGGTGCCCTCGCCTTCTTCTGCCCGCAGGCTGCCAGGCGGCAGGCCCCACTGCCGTTCGACGAAGGCGCGGTCTGCCGCCACCAGCGCCGAGCGCTGGCCCGGCAGACCGCCACCCATGTAGCCCATTTCGCGGCCCCCCATGGCGTTGGGCTGGCCGGTCAGCGAGAACGGCCCGCTGCCGGGGCGGCAGATGGCACCGGTGGCCAGGTGCAGGTTGCACAGCGCGTTACTGTGCCAGGTGCCGTGGATGCTCTGGTTCAGGCCCATGGTCCAGCAACTCATCCAGTTGCTGGCAGTGCCGATCCATTCGGCGGCCTTGATCAGGTCGGCCTCGGCCAGGCCGGTGATGGCGGCCACCCGTTCGGGCGTGTAATCGTCGAGGAAGGCCGGTAGTTCGTCCCAGCCCTCGGTATGACGGTTGATGAAGTCGGGGTTGGTATGGCCGTTGCGTTGCATCACATGCAGCAGCCCATTGAGCAAGGCCATGTCGGTACCAGGGCGCACCTGCAGGAACAGGTCGGCCTTGTCGGCGGTGGCACTGCGCCGTGGGTCGACGACGATCAGCCTGGCCCCCGCCTTGACCCGGTCGAGCAGGCGCAGGAACAGGATCGGGTGACAGTCGGCCATGTTGGCGCCGATTACCAGGAACACATCAGCGTGATCGAAGTCCTGATAGCTGCCGGGCGGGCCATCGGCACCGAGCGAGAGCTTGTAGCCACTGCTGGCGCTGGCCATGCACAGGCGCGAGTTGGACTCGATGTGACGGGTACGAATGAAACCCTTGGCCAGCTTGTTGGCCAGGTACTGGGCTTCCAGCGACATCTGCCCGGACACGTACAGCGCCACGGCGTCGGGGCCGTGCTGATCGATGATGCGGCGCAGGCGTGCGGCGGCATCGGCAATGGCCTGGTCGATGCCGGTGCGCGCCGGCTGCTGGTTGCGCTGCTGGCGTACGTAGGCGTCTGCCATGCGTCCGGGGGCACTCAGCGGCAGGTGCGCGGTAAGGCCTTTGGTGCACAGGCGGCCGAAGTTGCTGGGGTGCTGCTTGTCGCCGCTGATCTTGCTGACCTTGCCATCGACGACACTCATGACGATGCCGCAACCGACGCCGCAATAGGGGCAGACGCTGCGCACTTCGCTGTTGGCCATGGGGCGGGCTCCTGTGGGAACGCAAAAAGGCGCCGGCTGCCCGGCTTGCTTGGCAAGCGGGGCAACACGGCGCCTTTGTCGTGAAAGGGTGCGGGCTGTCGACGTTGATGGCCCTGGATGGCGGTGAGAGAGCAATTTGTGGGCCAGCTGTACCGGCCTTCGCGGGCAAGCCGGCTCGCACAAGGATTTCCCCAGGGTTGAAGGCGGCACTGCACTGCGCGCGCGGACTCGACCGCGAACAAGCCGGCACAGGTCGCGCACCATGCGATGGCACACGCGGGCATCCTGGCGCCATGCTGGAGCACATTCGCGACTCATGGCGGCTGGAGCACTAGCGTTGCCGCAGGTGGAAGAGGTTTACTCAGCGCTCCCCGACGAGCCACTGCCTTGATCCGAGAGCTTGATGACCACCGAACCTACCGCTCAGGCATCACGCGCTGAGTACACACGGCGCATGAATCGCGTACTCAACTACATCGATGCTCACCTGGAGCAACCTCTCGATGGCGCAGCATTGGCCGACATCGCCAATTTTTCGCGCTTTCACTTTCATCGGATCTTCGCTGCCTGGATGGGCGAGACCCTGGGCAACTACATCCGGCGCCGACGCCTGGAAAAAGCGGCACTGCGTCTTTCCACCAGCCGCCACGAAACAGTGCTGGAAACCGCCCTGGCGACTGGCTTCAATTCGGCCGAGGCATTCGCACGGGCCTTCAAGCTCAGGTTTGGCTGTACGCCATCGGACTGGCGGGCCGCTGCGCCGCAGCGAGCGGCAGCACTGGTGGAAGCCATCCGCCAACGCCCCGCTGGTGGAGAAAGCAATCCTGATCAGGTCTTGAGCAATGTGGATCAGGCACACGAACGCGCGTTCACTGATGCTGTCGTCTCCTGTCCACCGGCAAAGGATCCCGCCATGAACGTACGTATCACCGACTTGCCCGCAACGCGCGTTGCCTACCAGCGTCTGATCGGCCCCTATGGCCCCGCCATTGGCGAATTCTGGCGCAACAAGATGACGCCATGGATGTACTCGCACGGCTTCAGCGACGGCGTTTGCTACGGTATCGGTCATGACGACCCGTCCATCACGCCCGCCGACAAGTGCCGTTATGATGCTTGTGTCGAGGTGCCTGCCGATTTTGTCACCAGCGGCCAGGCAGACATCCAGACCCTGCCGGGAGGGCGCTATGCGCTGTTTGGCTTCAAAGGCAGGGTGGAGAACATTGCTGAGGCCTGGACGCGGCTGCTTCGCGAGTGGATGCCGTCCAACGGCCTGCAATGTGACGAGCGACCGTGTTTCGAGAGGTTTCACGCCGCAACGGCCTTCAACCCTCAAACGGGGGAGTTCAGCTGCGACATCTGCATTCCGGTAAAGGCACTGTAGTCGTCGCAGAAACAAAAAAAGCGACTCAAGGGTCGCTTTCTCTGTTGCTTCCGGGTGTTCAGTGGGCCCTGGAAGCGAAATATGGCGCAGCGGACGGGACTCGAACCCGCGACCCCCGGCGTGACAGGCCGGTATTCTAACCGACTGAACTACCGCTGCGCTAAACATCGAGTGGTGGGTGATGACGGGATCGAACCGCCGACCCTCTGCTTGTAAGGCAGATGCTCTCCCGGCTGAGCTAATCACCCATGGTCTCGGTGTGGCGCGCATTCTACGGACGGCCCGCTACCCTGGCAAGCGTTTTTTCAACTTTTTTCAAAAAAAATTCCAGATCTTTCAAAGACCTAGCGCTGCCGGGCATTTTTCCGGCATCCAGATAGCTGCTGGCCCTCTGACAGGGTTGGCCTTGGAGCACCGCTCGGAGAATAATGCCCGCCTTATGCATTAAGGAGAGATTGCCCCTCATGTGGTTCAAGAACCTGCTGACCTACCGCCTGACCCAGGAAGTCCCGTTCGAGCCTGAAGCGCTGGAAGCGGCCCTGGCCAGCAAGCCAGCCCGCCCCTGCGCCAGCCAGGAGCTGACCACCTATGGTTTCGTCGCGCCCTTCGGCAAGGGCGAAGACGCTCCCCTGGTGCATGTCAGCGGCGAGTACCTGCTGGTTGCCGCGCGCAAGGAAGAACGCATCCTGCCCAGCAGCGTGGTCAACGACGCGGTCAAGGAAAAGGTCGAAGAGATCGAGACCGAGCAGATGCGCAAGGTCTATAAAAAGGAACGCGACCAGATCAAGGACGAGATCATCCAGGCCTTCCTGCCGCGCGCGTTCATCCGCCGCTCGATGATCTTCGCCGCCATCGCCCCGCGCCTGGGGGTGATCCTGGTCAACTCGGCCAGCGCCAAGCGTGCCGAAGACCTGCTTTCCACCCTGCGCGAGGTGATGGGCTCGCTGCCGGTGCGCCCGGCGACGGTGAAGATCGCACCAGCCGCCACCATGACCGACTGGGTCAAGTCGCAGCAGGCCGCCGAAGGTTTCTACGTCCTCGACGAATGCGAACTGCGCGATACCGCTGAAGACGGCGGCATCGTACGCTGCAAGCGCCAGGACCTGACCAGCGAGGAAATCCAGCTGCACCTGAGCACCGGCAAGGTGGTCACCCAGCTGGCCCTGGCCTGGCAGGACAAGCTGTCGTTCGTGCTGGACGACAAGATGGTGATCAAGCGCGTGAAATTCGAGGAGCTGCTGCAGGAACAGGCCGAACAGGATGGCGGCGATGAAGCTGCGCAACAGTTCGACGCCAGCTTCCAGCTGATGATGATGACCTTTGCCGAGTTCCTGCCGGCGCTGTTCGAGGCGCTGGGTGGCGAGGAGATTCCGCAAGGGGTCTGATTGCTCTGAAACGCCGGTGCTGGCATGAGGAAATCTTCAGCGGCACCGGCCCAGTCGCTCGCAAGCCGGCAATTGGGCCCATGAAATTGCCAAGACAATAACCGGAAAAGGACTTGCCCCATGCGTGCCCTCGCCGCCCTCAGCCGCTTCGTCGGCAACACCTTCGCCCTGTGGGTGCTGGTGTTCGCCGTGTTGGCCTTCCTGCAACCGCAATGGTTCATCGCCCTCAAGGTAGCCATCGTGCCGTTGCTGGGCCTGGTGATGTTCGGCATGGGCCTTACCCTCAAGCTCGACGACTTCGCCGCCCTCGCCCGCCAGCCGTGGCGGGTGATGCTGGGCGTGGTTGCGCACTTCGTGATCATGCCGGGCATGGCCTGGCTGCTGTGCCAGTTGTTCCAGCTGCCAGCGGAAATCGCCGTGGGCGTGATCCTGGTCGGCTGCTGCCCGAGCGGCACGGCGTCGAACGTGATGGTCTGGCTGTCGCGCGGCGACCTGGCGCTGGCGGTGGCAATCGCCGCCGTGACCACCTTGCTCGCCCCGCTGTTGACCCCGGCGCTGATCTGGTTCCTCGCCTCGGCCTGGCTGCCGGTGTCCTTCATGGACATGTTCTGGTCGATCCTGCAGTTGGTAATGCTGCCGATCGTGCTTGGCGTATTGGCCCAGCGCCTGCTCGACAGCAAGGTGCAGGCGGCGGTACAGGTGCTGCCGCTGGTGTCGGTGGTCAGCATCGTGATGATCGTCTGCGCAGTGGTGGCGGCCAGCCAGGCGAAAATCGCCGAGTCAGGGCTGCTGATCATGGCCGTGGTCGTGCTGCACAACAGCTTCGGCTATCTGCTCGGCTACCTGACCGGCAAGCTGTGCAAGCTGCCGCTGACCCAACGCAAGTCGCTGGCGCTGGAGGTGGGCATGCAGAACTCGGGGTTGGGCGCGGCCCTGGCAGCGGCGCATTTCTCGCCGCTGGCGGCGGTGCCGAGTGCGCTGTTCAGCGTCTGGCACAATATTTCCGGGGCGTTACTGTCGACCTGGTTCCGGCGCTTGGGGGAACCTGCGGCAGAAGCTGAAGGCGGGGAGCCGGCCAGCCATTGATGCTGCCCGCCAAAAGGCGGTACAGGCTTGCCCGGAGGGCTGCAAGTGTGCACCATGGGTTCACTGTGAGGACGACCTCACGACGCAGCGCGTGACCATTCCGGGGACGGCCCCATCATTTGCAACGATGGAGACGCACCATGTCCTGGATCATCCTGTTCTTCGCCGGCCTGTTCGAGGTTGGTTGGGCCGTCGGCCTGAAATACACCGACGGCTTCAGCAAGCCGCTGCCCACCGTACTGACCGTCGCCGCCATGGCCATCAGCCTGGGCCTGCTGGGCCTGGCCATGAAAGAGCTGCCGCTGGGCACCGCCTATGCCATCTGGACCGGAGTCGGTGCGGTTGGCACGGTGATCGCCGGCATCATCCTGTTCGGCGAATCCATGGCCCTGGTCCGCCTGGTCAGCGTGGCGCTGATCGTTACCGGCCTGGTCGGCCTGAAGGTCAGCGCCAGCTGACGTTTGCCCCTAGCGCAGGTCGCCGCGCAGGCGGCTGACCTGCTCACGCAGTGCTTCCGGCTGCGCAGCCTCCACCGGGATGGCGGCGCCTGCCACGATGGTGACCCGTGACCACAGGCGCTTGAAAAAGCCCTTGGCCGGGTCACGGCTGAAGAAACTGCCCCACAGCCCCTGCAAGGCCAGCGGAATCACCGGCACCGGGGTTTCCGCGAGGATGCGGTTGACGCCGCCCTTGAACACATCGATTTCACCATCCCCGGTCAGCTTGCCCTCCGGGAAGATGCACACCAGCTCGCCATCGGCCAGGTACTCGGCAATGCGCGAGAAGGCGCGCTCGTAGGTAGCCAGGTCTTCATTGCGCCCGGCAATCGGAATCGCACCCGCAGTGCGGAACACGAAATTGAGCACCGGCAGGTTGTAGATCCTGTAGTACATGACAAAGCGGATCGGCCGGCGGATCGCCCCACCGAGCAGCAGCGCGTCGACGAACGACACGTGGTTGCACACCAGCAACGCCGCACCTTGCTCGGGAATGCGCTCGAGGTCGCGGTGCTGCACGCGGTACATCGAATGGCTGAGCAGCCAGATCAGGAAGCGCATGGTGAACTCGGGCACGATCCTGAAGATATACACGTTCACCGCGATATTGAGCAGCGACACCACCAGGAACAGCTGCGGGATGGTCAGCTTGGCCAGGCCCAGCAGAGCAATGGTGAGCAGCGCCGATACCACCATGAACAAGGCATTGAGAATATTGTTGGCGGCGATCACCCGGGCGCGCTGGTCTTCGACAGTGCGCGCCTGGATCAGCGCATACAGCGGCACGATATAGAAGCCACCGAACACGCCAAGGCCGACGATCGACAGCAGGATCCACCAGGCCTGGCCCATGCCCAGCAGTGCCAGCCAGTCGTGCGGCGCCGCGGCAGCCGGCACGTCGCCGGAATGCCACCACCACAGCAGGCCGAACAGGCTCAGGCCGAACGAGCCGAACGGCACCAGGCCGATTTCCACCTTGCGCCCGCTCAGCCGCTCGCACAGCAGCGAGCCCAGGGCGATGCCGACCGAGAACAGCGTCAGCACCAGGGTCACCACCGTACCGTCACCGTGCAGCCAGTCCTTGGCATAGGCCGGGATCTGCGTGAGATAGATGGCCCCGACGAACCAGAACCACGAGTTGCCGATGATCGAGCGGGATACCGCAGGCGGCTGCCCCAAACCCATGCGCAGGATCGCCCAGGACTGCTTGAAGATGTTCCAGTCCAGCGGCATTTGCGGCGAAGCGGCAGCAGCGCGCGGAATCCAGCGGCTGGCGAGGTAGCCCAGCACCGCCGTGCCGACCACGCCGCCGGCGACCACCATGGCATAGCTGTCGGACGACATCATCACCCCGGCGCCGATGGTGCCAGCGAGTATGGCCAGGAAGGTACCGGTTTCCACTAACCCGTTGCCGCCGACCAGTTCTTCTTCGCGTAGCGCCTGCGGCAGGATCGAGTACTTCACCGGGCCGAACAGCGCCGAATGGGTGCCCATGCCGAACAGCGCCACCAGCATCAGCGCCAGGTGGTCGGTGACGAAGCCGAGCGCGCCGACCGCCATGATCGCGATCTCGGCCAGCTTGATTGCCCGGATCAGCGCATCCTTGGCGAATTTTTCGCCGAATTGCCCGCCCAGTGCCGAAAACAGGAAGAACGGCAGGATGAACAGCAAGGCACACAGGTTGACCCAGATCGAACGGTCACCGTCGCCCAGGCTGAGCTTGAACAGGATCGCCAGGATCAGCGACTGCTTGAACAGGTTGTCGTTGAACGCACCCAGCGACTGGGTGATGAAAAACGGCAGGAAACGCCGCTTGCCGAGCAAGGTGAATTGCGAGGAATGACTCATCGTCCTTGGTCCTGGGGGGCTTTTCGATTGGAGGCTTGCCACGCGCGGCAAGCCACAAATCTGCATGGGAAATGGGTTGGCTGGCAAGCGTCGGCTAAACATAGCCAAGTGCCATTATTTTTGCGCTGGATGATCAAGGTTGTGACGCACATGCCGACAATTCATATAGATGACTATATACGACAGAAAAAAACAGACCTCCGGTCTCCTCCAATACACAAGAAAGGGGCTCAGCAGTTTATGTTTACCTGGTTCGGCGACCTGAGAATCGCCAATAAGCTCTTCCTCGGTTTCGGCCTGGTGTTGTGCCTGACGTTAGCCCAGTCGCTGATTGGCTGGGACGCGCTGGGCAGCCTGGTGCGCCGCAGCCAGGTGGTCAGCGATGTATCCGCCCTCAACGATGCGCTGGGCGACTTACGCGTAGCGCGCCTGCGCCATGCCATGGCCAACGGTGACGAAAACGAAGGCAAGGCACTGCAGGCGGCACTGGATGCTTTCCAGAAACCATTGGACAAACTGCGCAGCACGTTGGTGAAGCCGCAAAACCTGGCGCTGCTCGGCCAAGCTGACCAGGCCCTGCAGGCGTATGCCGGCAACCAGGCGCTGAGCTTCGCGTCCTACCAGAAAATGCGCACCGCACAGAAGGACATGGGCGTGCTGGCCACACAGTCGTTCAGCAGCATCGAGCACATTCGCGAGCAGGTGCGCGCCCTGCCCGATGCCGAACTGCGTTTTGTGCGCAGCGAAGCGATCAACCAGATTCGGGAAAACCTGATCCTTCTGCGCTACCACGTGCGTGGCTACACCGGGAACACCAACGCCGATACCGAAAAGCTGATGAACGCGCAGGTCGCCACCACGGTAAACGACCTGCCTGGACTGGTAGCCACATTCAACGGTCAGTTCGCCGGGGAATTCGACCAGCTGATCCGCCAGGTGCGCGCCTATGCCGACGCCGTGGAGGCATTCCGTGGCGAGGTGAGCAAGCTGGTGGCCTACCGTACGGCGATGGGCAATGACGTGGAAACGCTCAATGGCTTGATCGGCCAGTTGCTCGATGCCCAGGCTACGTCGGTGGTCGAGGACAGCCAGTTCGCCAAGACTCTGCAGATCGTCACCACCCTGCTCGCCCTGCTGGTTGGCGGGTTGGCCGCAGTACTGATCGCCCGCCAGGTCAGCGCGCCGTTGCGCCAGGTGCTGAAGGCCATGGAGCAGGTGGCTGCGGGCGACCTCGGCGAACAGCCGAACAGTACCCGCCGCGACGAGGTGGGCCAGTTGCAGAACGCACTGCGGCGCATGACCGGCAACCTTCGGGCATTGATTACCCACGTGCGCGACGGCATTTCGCAGATTGCCAGCGCCACTGAAGAGCTGTCGGCCATCACCGAACAGACCAGCGCCGGCGCCAACAACCAGAAAGTCGAAACCGACCAGGTGGCCACCGCCATGCAGGAAATGGCCGCCACCGTGCACGAAGTGGCAAGCAATGCCGATGAAGCTTCGCAGGCCGCCAGCGCGACTGACGACGAAGCCCGCGCAGGCGACAACGTGGTCAGCCGCGCGGTGGCGCAGATCGACCGCTTGGCCAACCAGGTAGGCGCCACCGGTGAGGCGATGAATGCGCTGCGCAGCGAAAGCCAGCGTATCGGCAAGGTCATGGATGTGATCAAGGCGGTGGCCGAGCAGACCAACCTGCTGGCGCTGAATGCTGCCATCGAGGCGGCCCGGGCGGGTGAAGCCGGGCGTGGCTTTGCCGTGGTGGCAGATGAGGTGCGCAGCCTGGCCCAGCGCACCCAGGCGTCTACCGAGGAGATCGAGCAGGCGATCGGCAGCCTGGAACAAGGCACGCGTTCGGTCAGCGAATTGATGGAAGAAAGCCAGAGCTTGACTGCAAGCAGTGTTGCGCTGGTGCGCGAGGCGGGGCAGGCGCTGGAAGGAATTACCCAACGGGTTTCCGGGATCCAGGCGATGAACCAGCAGATTGCCGCAGCTTCAGCGCAGCAGAGTGCGGTGGCTGAAGGAATCAGCCGGAGTGTGGTCAGGGTGCGGGATATCTCCGAGCAGACGGCGGAGGCGAGCCAGCAGACATCGGCGTCCAGCGTGGAACTGGCGCGCCTGGGTGGCCAGTTACAGCAGATGATCAGCCACTTCAGGCTGTAAGCTGCGAATCGCTGCAGGTTTTTTGCAGGAACGGCCTGGTGTCGCGAAAAGGCCGCTCCTGCGCGGACCGTACTGCTCGAGAGGTAGCAGTCAACCGCTTAATCGAAACCAAACAAAGCCCGCGCGGTATTCCCCAACAGGGCTCGACGCAATTCCGCCGAGCAGACCAAGGCCTCGAACTGTTCGACAGCAGTACCGAAACTTACCGCCGACTCATGCTGGGTATGCGGCCAGTCACTGCCCCACATCAAGCGCTGCGCACCATAATGCGCCTCCAGCGCACACAGTGCCGAACGGGCAAACGCCAGATTTTCCTCGGCCGAGCCTTCCAGCCGATAGATGCCCGAAACCTTCACCCACACCTTGCCCTGCCCTCCCAGGGCCAGCAGTTCGGCAAATCCAGGTTGCCCCAGCCCACGGCGGGCATCGGGCCGGCCGAAGTGGTCGATCACGATGTCCAGGCCATAAGGCTGCAGCGCCCGCACCAACGCCGGTATATCGGCTATCTGCCGGTGCAGCTCCAGATGCCAGCCCTGCTCGCCAATGCGCTCGAGCAATGGCCGCCATCCGGCGTCGGTCAAGTCAGGCAGCGTCTGGCCCATGAGGTTCAGGCGTACACCACGCACCCCCAGGCGGGCCATTTCATCCAGGCTCTCACGCTCGACGTCACGCTCCAGCATCACCACCCCGCGCAGCTGCCCCGGCACGGTTTGCAGGGCACTGAGCAGATAGCGGTTGTCAGTCCCGAGGAAGCTGGGTTGCACCAGCACGCCATGGCTGAAACCATGAACCTGCAACTGGCTCAGGTAGTCACCCAGCGGCGCATCGTAGCTGGGCGCGTAGCGCCGCTCGCTGGCAAGGTTCAGCCAGCGGCTGAAGACATGGGCGTGGCTGTCGATGGCGGTGAGGTATGCAGCAGAAGCGTCGGGCATGGTTCTCATATAGACAATGTCAGGTTACTTGGCGACCGCGCCGGCCATTTCCGGAGCGGGTTTGGATTCGAGGTTGCGACCACGGGTTTCCGGCAGACACAGCGCGGCGATCACGGCCACGCCATAGGCGATACCGGCGTCGATGCCGATGGCACTGCCCAGTGACATCGACTCGCTCATGTGGCCGACCAGGAACGGGAACACCGCCGACAGCACGCGGCCGAAGTTGTAGCAGAAGCCCACCCCGGCACCGCGCACTTCAGCCGGGTAAAGCTCGTTGAAGAACGCGCCCAGGCTGGCCGGGATGCCGGCGGCGAAGAAACCCAGCGGGAAGCCGAGGAACAGCATCTGCGTGTTGCTCAGCGGAAAGAACACGTAAGCCTGCACGGTCAGCACGCAGCACAGGGCGAACAGCAGGATGTTCTTGCGTCGGCCGATGCGGTCGATCAGCAGGCCACTGACCACGCAGCCACACCAGAAGGCCACGATGATCACTGCCAGGTAGCCGCCGGAGTTCAGCACCGAAAGGTTGCGCTCGGTCTTGAGGAAGGTCGGCAGCCAGGTCATCACCGCGTGGTAGCCACCGTGGGCACCCAGGCCAAGCAAGCCGCCGAGCAGGGTCACGCGCAGCAGTTCCGGGCGGAAGATACCGGCCATGGAGCGGAAGAAGCTGGTGGGGATGGCGTTTTCTTTCTGCAAACGCTGGAAGCTGTCCGGCTCAGGCACGTTGCGGCGCACCCAGATGATCAGCAGCGACGGCAGCAGGCCGACGAAGAACATCACCCGCCAGGCGAATTCCTGCGGCACCAGCGAGTAGATCAGCGTGAACAGCGCCACCGCCAGCCCCCAACCTACGGCCCAGGCGCTTTGTACTGTACCCATGACCTTGCCGCGGTATTTCGGGTTGATGGTTTCAGCCATCAGCACTGCGCCAGCAGCCCATTCGCCACCGATGCCGAAGCCTTGCATGGCCTTGACGAACAGCAGTGGGTAGAACCCGGTGACGAACGCCGAGAGGAAGGTGAAGGACGAGAACCAGAGAATCATCCACTGCAAGGTGCGCACGCGGCCGTAGCGGTCGGACAGGGTACCGCCCAGCCAGCCACCGATTGCCGAAGTCACCAGGGTCAGGCCGCTGATCAGGCCGGCGTCGCCCTTGGTCAGGGAGAACGCGGCGATCAGCGCGGGAATGGCCAGGCCGAACATCTGCACTTCCAGCGCATCGAGCGACCAGCCGCCGAAGCAGGCCCAGAATGTCTTGCGCTCCCGTGAGGTGATCTGACGATACCAACTGAACATGATTGTTATCCTTCTGGTTGCGTGTGTTACGGCCGGGCGTGCACAAGCGCTGGCGACCGCGCAGGCAAAGCTACTGCGCCGTGGCAGCGCGGCGCAGATGGGGTAACCGGGTGAAGCGGCCGGCTTAGCGGATGTCGATGCGGTAGCGGAAATGCTGCGCATGCCCACGCGAGCGGCGCCATTCCAATGGCTTGCCGGCGTAGTCACGGGCCAGGCGCTCGATCACCACCACCGGGCTATCGACTGGTAGTTGCAGCAGGCGGCCATGCACCGCGTCCACCGCCTCGGCGGTCAGGGTTTCTTCGGCGTAGGCAACCAGCTGCCCGCACAGCTCTTCGTAGATCGGGTATAGCAGCGGGCCCTTGCTGTTCAGGTCAACGTCGAGCAGCGGCTGGAAGGTCTGGCGCGGCAGCCAGATCTCTTCGGCCAGCACCGGCTGGGCGCCGAGCAGACGGGTACGGACGATGCGGATCACTTCGGTTTCCAATGCCAGCCCCAGCGCTTCGGCAACCGCCGAGGGTGCGGCCAGCGGCTCGATGGAAAGGATGCGGCTTTCTGGCACCACGCGTTCGCCATTGACGGCTTCGAAGCGGAAGAAACGGAAGAGCGAAGACTGGAACTGCGGGCGGCGGATGAAAGTACCGCGCCCCTGCTGGCGCTCCAGCACGCCTTCGGCCACCAGCACATCGACAGCCTTGCGCACGGTGCCGACCGACATGTCGAACTCGTTGGCCAGGGCTGCTTCGGTCGGGATCGCCTCGCCCGGGCGCCAGCGGTTGTTGGCAATCTGCGCGACCATATGGTCGCGCAGTTGTTGGTAGCGGGGCAGTCGAGCATCACCGGTCAATGGGTGCATGGGTCTCGCTCTCGTCTTGTTATATAAACATATATATGAATTTTGCCAGAGTATTCCCCTTAGCTGACGGGCTGTCAATGCTCCACCTGTCGCCGGGGATCTGATCGGCAACTCGGGGCACGCTTACCGGGATCGCCTACACCTCGCGATATTGCTTATGCTTGTGGCCGGCATACACCAGCACAACAAGGACGTGGCAATGCTCGCCGCCATAAAGCGCTACCCGCACACCGTTCGCCTGCTCCTGCTCACTACCTTCACGCTCACTGTCGCCCGCGCCCTCACCCTGCCCTACCTGGTGGTCTACCTGGCCGACAACTTCCAGTTGCCGATCAGCCAGATCGGCCTGCTGATCGGCGGTGCGCTGATTGTCGCCTCGCTGTTGAGCCTGTATGGCGGCCACTTGGTCGATACCTTGCGCAACCACACGCTGGTCAGCGCGTGCACGCTGCTGTTCGCGTTGGCATTCGTGGGTGCCGTTGCCAGCCGCGCAGCGATGCCGTTCTTCATCTGTCTGGTACTGATCAACCTGGCCCTGGCAGTGGTCGACATCGCTGCCAAGGCGGGCTTCTGTGCGTTGCTGCCAGTGGAAGAACGAGCCGAGGTGTTCGCCATCAAGTACACCCTCAGCAACGTCGGCTATGCCGCCGGGCCGCTGCTGGGCGTGGTCATGCTGGAGCTGGACGGCCACCTGCCGTTCATCGCCTCTGCCCTGCTTGGCCTGGCCATGAGCCTGGCCTACTGGCGCCTTGGCGACCGCGGCCTGCGCGCCAGCGCGCCACGCAAACCCGATGCCGGCTTTGGCCAGGTGGCGCTGGGGTTGGCCGCTGACCGCCGGCTGGTGTGCTTCACCCTCGGCGGGGTGCTGAGCGCGGTGGTGTTCGGCCAGTTCACCGCCTACCTGTCGCAGTACCTGGTGGTGACCAGCAGCCCGAGCGAGGCAGCTCGCCTGGTCGGTTACCTGGTGACCACCAACGCAGTGACGGTAATTGCCTTGCAGTACCTGATCGGCCGACGTATCAGCCGCCAGCGCCTGATGCCCTGGCTGCTCGCCGGGATGGGCCTGTTCATCGCCGGGCTGCTGGGCTTTGCCCTGGCCGGGTCGACGCTGCTGTGGTGCCTGGCAATGCTGGTGTTCACCCTGGGTGAAATCATCGTCATCCCCGCCGAGTACATGTTCATCGACCTGATTGCACCGGAACACTTGCGCGGGGTGTATTACGGTGCGCAGAACCTGTCCAACCTGGGTGCGGCGCTGGGGCCGGTGATAGTGGGATTTGCCTTGGTGCATCTGTGGCCGGGGGCGATCTTCTACCTGCTGGTGTTGTCGGTGATACTGGCAGGGGTGTTCTATTGGCTGGGTACCCACACAGGTTGAAATGCACCCTGCGACCACCTGCCACTGCGACCATGGTCTGCGCTGACGAAGCGGCACCTGCGTGCCAGACTGATTGATCGGGACCGCGTTATCTTTTTTGCTTCGGAGTCTTCATGTCGTTGTCCAGCGGGCTGATCGCCGTGGTCGCCCTGGCCTATATGGCCATCATGTTCGCCATCGCCTTCTACGGCGACCGCCGCAGCACGCCGTTGCCGCCGAAGCTGCGCGCCTGGGTCTACAGCCTGTCGCTGGCCGTGTACTGCACCAGCTGGACCTTCTTCGGCGCGGTCGGCCAGGCCGCCGAACAGCTCTGGGCGTTCCTGCCGATCTACCTGGGCCCGGTGCTGCTGCTGATCTTCGCGCCATGGGTGCTGCAGAAGATGGTGCTGATCAGCAAGCAGCAGAACATCACTTCGATCGCCGACTTCATCGCCGCACGCTACGGCAAGTCGCAGACCCTGGCGGTCGTGGTGGCATTGATCTGCCTGGTCGGGGTACTGCCCTACATTGCCTTGCAACTGAAGGGCATCGTGCTCGGTGTCAACCTGCTGATCGGCGCCAGTGCCGACGCCACCGGCACGCGGGTGCAGGACACCGCGCTGGTGGTGTCGCTGGTGCTGGCACTGTTCGCCATCGTTTTCGGCACCCGCAGCCTGGACGTGACCGAACACCACCGTGGCATGGTCCTGGCGATCGCCTTCGAATCGCTGATCAAGCTGCTGGCCTTCCTGGCCGTGGGCATCTTCGTCGTCTTCAACCTGTATGACGGCTTCGACGACCTGTTCAACCAGGCGCGCCAGTCGGCCCACTTGCAGGACTACTGGCAAGAGACCATCAACTGGCCGTCGATGGTAGTCCAGACCGCCGTGGCGATGATGGCAATCATCTGCCTGCCACGGCAGTTCCACGTCACCGTGGTGGAGAACATCGAACCCCAGGACATGCGCCTGGCGCGCTGGGTGTTCCCGATGTACCTGGCGCTGGCCGCGCTGTTCGTGGTGCCCATCGCCCTGGCCGGGCAGATGCTGCTGCCGGGCACGGTGATTTCCGACTCGTTCGTCATCAGCCTGCCACTGGCCGAGGCTCACCCGAGCCTGGCCCTGCTGGCGTTCATCGGTGGTGCCTCGGCGGCTACCGGCATGGTCATCGTCGAGGCCGTGGCGCTGTCGACCATGGTTTCCAACGACATGCTGCTGCCCTGGCTGCTGCGCCGGACCAACGCCGAGCGGCCGTTCGAGGCGTTCCGCCACTGGATGCTGTCGGTACGCCGGGTGACCATCGTGGTGATCCTGCTGCTGGCCTACGTCAGCTACCGCCTGCTCGGCTCCACCGCCAGCCTGGCGACCATCGGCCAGATCGCCTTCGCCGCCGTGACCCAGCTGACCCCGGCCATGCTCGGCGCACTGTACTGGAAGCAGGCCAACCGCCGCGGCGTGTTCGCCGGCCTGGCGGCGGGCATCTTTCTCTGGTTCTACACCCTGGTGCTGCCGATTGCCGCGCACAGTGTGGGCTGGTCGCTGCAGCTGTTTCCGGGGCTGGCGTGGCTGCACGGCAACCCGTTGCACCTGCCGATCAGCCCGCTGACCCAAGGCGTGGTGCTGTCGCTGGCGGGCAACTTCACCCTGTTCGCCTGGGTCTCGGTACTGTCGCGCACGCGGGTTTCCGAGCATTGGCAGGCCGGCCGCTTCATAGGCCAGCAGACCAGCGCCCGCCCCAGCAGCAAGCCGCTGCTGGCGGTGCAGATCGACGACCTGCTGACCTTGGCCTCGCGCTTCGTCGGCGAAGAGCGCGCGCGGCAGAGCTTCATCCGCTTCGCCTATCGCCAGGGCAAGGGCTTCAACCCCAACCAGAACGCCGACGGTGACTGGATCGAACACACCGAACGCCTGCTGGCCGGGGTGCTCGGCACCTCATCGACCCGCGCCGTGGTCAAGGCCGCCATCGAAGGCCGCGACATGCAGCTGGAAGACGTGGTGCGCATCGCCGACGAAGCCAGTGAGGTGCTGCAGTTCAACCGCGCCCTGCTGCAAGGCGCCATCGAGAACATCAACCAGGGCATCAGCGTGGTTGACCAGAACCTGCACCTGGTGGCCTGGAACCGCCGCTACCTGGAGCTGTTCAACTACCCCGACGGGCTGATCAGCGTCGGCCGGCCGATTGCCGAT
This sequence comes from Pseudomonas sp. Marseille-Q3773, assembly GCF_916618955.1. Taxonomy (NCBI): domain Bacteria; kingdom Pseudomonadati; phylum Pseudomonadota; class Gammaproteobacteria; order Pseudomonadales; family Pseudomonadaceae; genus Pseudomonas; species Pseudomonas sp. Marseille-Q3773. The sequence goes on along the minus strand of NZ_OU745390.1, from coordinate 209,965 downwards.
ATCATCCGCTACAACGCCGAACGCGGCCTGTGCGGCCCGGGCGAAGCGCAAGTGCACGTGGCCCGCCGGCTGCACTGGATGCGCCAGGGCCGTGCGCATTCCTCGGAGCGTCTGTTCCCCAACGGGCGGGTGATCGAGCTGATCGGCAACCCGATGCCTGGCGGCGGCTTCGTCATGAGCTTCACCGACATCACGCCGTTCCGCGAGGCCGAGCAGGCCCTGCGTGACGCCAACGAAAGCCTGGAACAACGGGTTGCCGAACGCACCCACGAACTGTCGCAACTGAACCAGGCGTTGTCCGAAGCCAAGAGCCATGCCGAAGCCGTGAGCCAGTCGAAGACCCGCTTCCTGGCCGCGGTCAGCCATGACCTGATGCAACCGCTGAACGCGGCGCGGCTGTTCTCCGCGGCCCTGTCACAGCAGGCCGAAGGCATGAGCGAAGAGGCTCGGCAACTGGTGCAGCACATGGACAGTTCGCTGCGCTCGGCCGAAGAGCTGATCAGCGACCTGCTGGACATCTCGCGCCTGGAAAACGGCAAGATCACCCCGGACCCCAAGCCCTTCGCCCTCAACGAACTGTTCGACACCCTGGGCGCCGAGTTCAAGCTGCTGGCCGCCGAAAAAGGCCTGGAATTCCGCCTGCGCGGCAGTCGCCTGCGGGTGGAGAGCGACATGAAGCTGCTGCGCCGGGTGCTGCAGAATTTCCTGACCAACGCCCTGCGCTATGGCAAGAGCCCGATCCTGCTGGGGGTACGCCGCCAGGGCGAACGGCTGTGGCTGGAAGTGTGGGACCGTGGCCCCGGCATCGCCGACGACAAGCTGCAGGTGATCTTCCAGGAGTTCAAGCGCCTGGACAGCCACCAGACCCGCGCCGAGAAAGGCCTGGGCCTTGGCCTGGCGATCGCCGACGGGCTGTGCCGGGTGTTGGGCCACACGCTGGAAGTACGCTCGTGGCCGGGCCAGGGTACGGTGTTCCGCGTCAGCGTACCGATTGCCCGTCAGGCCGCGCCGGCTGTCAGCGCCCCGGTGGAACAGGCCGGTCAGCCACTGGCGGGGCTGCAGGTGCTGTGCGTGGACAACGAAGACAGCATCCTGATCGGCATGAACAGCCTGCTCAGCCGCTGGGGGTGCCAGGTGTGGACCGCGCGCAACCAGGCCGAATGCGAAGCGCTGCTGGCCAAGGGCATGCGCCCGCACCTGGCGCTGGTGGACTACCACCTGGACGATGGCGAGACCGGCATCGGGCTGATGGGCTGGCTACGGGCGCGCCTGGGCGAGCCGGTGCCAGGGGTGGTGATCAGCGCCGACGGCAGCAAGGAAACCCTCGCCATGGTGCATGCTTCGGGCCTGGATTATCTGGCCAAGCCGGTCAAGCCAGCGGCCCTGCGCGCCATGCTCAATCGCCATCTGAGCCTGGTTCAGTAAGTACTTCCTCGGGCATCGCTTCATCGGACAGCGCCCGTTCCAGCAAGTCGGCCGGCAGGCTTTTGCTGGCGCGGGCGCCCAACAGTTTCAACTGTTCGCTGCGGCTGACCAGGTTGCCGCGCCCTTCGCACAGTTTGTTGCGCGCGGCGGCATAGGCCTTGTCCACCTGCTGCAGGCGGCTGCCCAGCTCGTCCAGGTCCTGGATGAACAACACGAACTTGTCGTACAGCCAGCCGGCGCGTTCGGCAATTTCGCGGGCGTTCTGGCCTTGGCGTTCCTGCTTCCACAGGCTGTCGATCACCCGCAGGGTGGCGAGCAAGGTGGTCGGGCTGACGATCACGATATGCCGGTCGAAGGCTTCCTGGAACAGGTTCGGCTCGGCCTGCAGGGCCGCCGAGAAGGCCGCCTCGATCGGCACGAACAGCAGCACGAAATCCAGGCTGTGCAGCCCTTCGAGGCGCTTGTAATCCTTGCTCGACAGGCCTTTGACGTGGCTGCGCAGCGACTGCACATGCAGCTTGAGCGCAGCCTCGTCATTGCCAGCCACGTACTGCTGGTAGGCCGTGAGGCTGACCTTGGCATCCACCACCACCTGCTTGTCGCCGGGCAGCATGATCAGCACATCGGGCTGGAAGCGCTCGCCGTCGGCGCTCTTCAGGCTGACCTGGGTCTGGTATTCGCGGCCCTTTTCCAGGCCGGCATGCTCCAGCACTCGCTCGAGAATGAGCTCACCCCAGTTGCCCTGGGTCTTCTGACCCTTCAGCGCCTGGGTCAGGTTGGTGGCCTCATCGGACAGGCGCATGTTCAGCTGCTGCAGGCGCTCCAGCTCCTTGCCCAGCGAGAAGCGTTCGCGGGCTTCCTGCTGGTAGCTTTCCTCCACGCGTTTTTCGAAAGCCTGGATACGCTCCTTGAGTGGGTCGAGCAACTGGCCCAGGTGCTGCTGGCTGGTCTGGGCGAAGCGCTGCTCGCGCTCGTCGAAGATCCTGGTGGCCATGTCGGCGAACTGGGCACGCAAGGTGTCGCGTGCTTCCTGCAAGTCTTCCAGGCGCTGCTGGTGGCTTTCCTGCTGTTCGCGCAATTCGGCGTCCAGGCGCGCCGTCTGCGCCTCCAGACGGCGCAGTTCGGCTTCGCGGCTGGCGCGCTCGAGGCTCCACGCGTGGGCAGCATCGCGGGCGTTGTCGCGGTCGATCTGAAGCAATTCCAGCTCGCGACTCTGAGCGGCCAGTTGAGCCTGCTTGACCGAGTTGGCTTCACTCAGGTCGCTGATCTCGTCGCGGCTGGCTTCCAGCTGCGCCTGCAGGCCAGCCTGGGCCAACAGGGCGGCGCCGAGGCGTTCCTCGAGCAAGGCCTGCTCGGCCTGCCGCGCCGCCTGGCGGCGCTGTAGCTGCATGATCCACCCCAGACAGGGCAAGGCCCCCGCCACCAAGCCCAGCAGAATGCTGGCCAGATCCACCGCCATGCTTACCCCGAATGATCCTGGATGATTGCCGCGCAGCTTATCAGCAAACGTGGAGGCGCGGATTGTGGAACACTAGGGGGCCGCACCGCCCTTTGCTGCGTTCCGGTGGGGCATTTTGCGCAAAATTGCAAAAAGTTTTCAGCGATCTTTTCTTGACGTTTTCAAGTGAATGGATCGAGGGCCCATTGGAGCCTGTCGATTGTCGAACAGTTCATTACGTTGCTGGCACGCCCGTCCTAGAGCAAGCGCTTCGGACAATCCACAGTTCCTGTGGATAACTCGGTGGACAACCCCCTCCCACACCCCGCAAACCCCCGTGAATCGTGGGTTTCGGTCAAACTGACGATTTTTTCACCAGCTGAAAATAGTGTTTTTTTTCATTGACTTAACCGCCCAGTCAAGGCATTGGCGAGTGCGTCGCAGCCTGTTGCCAAGTTGTTACAAGAGCGGCCTCGAGTGTGAACAAGTTCACCCTGGAACCCTCATTTGGGTGCTGTGATACGGGACATCCTGTCGGTTTCGGTTCATCTGCCCCCCTTCCCAGCATGGGAATTAAGCGCCATACTGCGCGGCTCACCTGAAAAAATCTGTGATGCTTGCCAAACGTAGGCATTTCCGGTAAGGTGCGCCTCGTTAGTACCAAGCTGAAAGTCAATTCTGGCCTCAAGCGTCCTTGCAGACCCACATCGCCCAAGTGTGACCTGCTGAAACCTGGACCGGCCCATTCGATGATTCACTCGCCAGCCCTGCGCTGCCCAAGCACGAATCACGTGACAGATTGATCAGGATTCCACCCCGACGGCCTAGAACCTTGGCCCCGGTGTGCTGCCTGCCCTCTAAAGTACCTACCAGTCAGCCCAAGCGCCCACCTTTTGATTGCGCCCCCTCTGGCTGCCCTGTTCCAGTCAGGTTCGTTCGTCCCTTAATAAAGGCGTCACTGGAACGTTTCTATCATGCACGGATCATAATCACCGTGTTTAAAGCAGGAACCTCCAATAATATGCAAACTCATCATCAAATTCAGGCTGCCATTGGCACCCTTTCCCAGGCGTTCTCGCCGCTGAAGTGCCTGATCGTTGCCCCACGCAAGGGCAGCTTCAGCTTTACCCTGGTGGACGAACACGGCGTCGCCTGCCACACCGAGCGCCTGTACCCGGAGCAGTACAGCCGCAGTGAACCGCTGCAAGCGGTTATCGACCGCACGCGTCAGTCGCTCACCGCGTGAACGATGAATACGGCGGTATTCAAGCGCTGAATCATCCCATCGCAAGCCTGCCTGAACGATGCCGGCGTAATTGCCGCAAGGCATATAGCCCGGTGCGTCAGGCAGCAATCGATTTAAAAACAGCCTTTTACATGACCATTATCACACTACACTTCAACTCGAGCGGTGCATGCCGCTTCCGGCGGGCCTGACCATTCACCAGCTGCCAAGCTCCAGCGCCCGTCCGGCCCTTAACTGCTCGAGGGCATCATGGGTATTGCGGCGAATGAATTGTGTCAGTATGTGATCCGACCCACCTTGGTCTACCTGAATCGTCACAGCGCCAGCGCCGAAGCCTTGTTGCTGGGCATCGCCGCCAGCCAGTCGGCCTTGGGCTCGGCCTTGCATGACCGGCGCGGGCATGGCCTGTATCGCATCGGCGAACATCGTCATCAAGCGCTCTGGGACGAATACCTGGCCCGCGATCCCGACCTGGCCAGCCTGGTCCGCGGCCTCGCCAGCCAGCACGCCTTCCTCGGCGGCCCGCACCTGGAACTTGCGGTCAACCTGCGTTACTCCACCGCCATTGCCTGGATGCTGGTCGAAGAGCAGGCCGCCCCTTTGCCCGCAGCCGATGACCTGCTTGCGCAGGCACGAATCTGGCGCCAGGTTTTCAACCCACAAGGCCGCCTGCGCGACTTCACCCACGCTTGGCATACCTGCATAAACCAAAAATTGCCGCAGGCATCTTAAGACTCCTCCTACAAGATACCCGAAAAAAATGGGATTTTGGTCGGATTGTCCTACAAAACCGCTCTATCTCCCTCGATCGCGGCTATGGCGCGACGCGTGATTTGTTGGTAGCGTTTCGCCCCGGAGATCCCAAGGAGTTTTCTAATAATGAAAAAAGTAATGCTCAAAACCTCCCTCGGCATTGCCGTTGCTCTTGCTTCCAGCCAGTTGCTCGCCGCCGGGTTCGCGCTGAACGAACAAAGCATCAGCGGCATGGGAACCGGTTTCGCAGGGCGTTCCTCTTCTGCCGAAGATGCCAGCACGGTGTACGGCAACCCTGCCGGCATGTCGCGCCTGAAGCGCGAACAGGTCACCGTGGGTGGCGCAGCCGTCATCGCCAAGACTGATATTTCGGGCCGTGGGAGCAATTTCGGGGGGGAAACCGATGGCGACATGGTCCCGGTCGTGGGCGTACCCATGGGTTACTACGTCAAGCCACTCGATGATCACTGGAGCGTGGGCTTCGGCGTTTACGTGCCATTCGGCCTGATCACCGACTACGGCAGCGGTGACGCGGCACGCTACTGGGGCAAGAAGAGCAAGGTCGAGGTCGTCACCTTCCAGCCAACCATCAGCTACGCCTTCAACGACAAGGTGTCGATTGGTTTTGGCCCGACCATCAACCGCATCAAGGGTGAGCTCGGCTCGAACCTGAGCAGTAAGGCCCTCCTGGGGCCCAATGGTCCGGATGGCGAGGTCAAGATCAAGGGCGACGATACCGCGGTTGGCTACAACATCGGTGTTCTGGTGCAGGCTACCGACCGTACCCGCCTCGGCCTGACCTACCACTCGATGGTCGACTACGAACTTGAAGGCGACACCCGTGTTACCTACCCGATTCCACAGCTTGGCCTCAGCGGCAAGTTCGACGCCAGTCTGAAGGTCAAAACCCCAGAGTCGGTGGATTTCTCGATCACTCATGAACTGGATGACCACTGGACACTGTACGCAGGCAGCACCTGGACGCGCTGGAGCCGCCTGGAAAGCATCATCGTGAAGAACGACGCACCAGCGGGCTACCCGCTGCAGACCATCACCGAAGAGCAGAACTGGCATGACACCTGGGCCCACGCCATTGGCGCGGCCTACAAGGTCAACAAGGAGTGGACCCTGCGTGCAGGCTTCTCGGTCGACCAGTCGCCCACCAACAACCACGATCGCTCGCCACGCATCCCGACTGGCGATCGTAAAGCGGTCAGCTTTGGTGCCGGTTGGAGCCCGAACGATGACATGACCATTGATGTGGCCTACTCCTACCTGTGGGAAGAGGATACCAAGGTCAACAACGTGTCGGGCTCGCCAACCCAACAGGCGCTGAAAGGCACCTATCAGGCCAAGTACGAGAACAGCGCTCACGGTATTGGTGCTTCCCTCACCTACCGCTTCTGATTCATACGCGTTGCATGAAAAACCGCCCGCGTGGCGGTTTTTTCATGCCTGCGGTTGCCAGCTGTCACCCAGGCATTCGCGCAGGTAGTCCATGAAAACGCGGACTTTCGCGGTCATGGCAAACCGGTCGGCCAGGCACAGGTAGATATCCATCGGCTCAGTCTGGGCATAGGCCTTGCCGCTGTCGCTGTATTCGAACAACGGCATCAGCGCGCCGGAAGCCAGGTGCGGCCGCACGATGAATTCGGCCAAGCGGGTGATGCCACCATCGTGCAGTGCCATCTGGGTCAGGGCATCGATGTCATCGCTGATCAATACGCTACCGAACTCGGCCTCGAAACGCAGCCCGTCACGCATGAATCCCCAGCGCAGGAAGCGCCCATCCACGGGGTAGCGGAACACCAGGCAACGGTGATCACGCAAGGCTTCGGGCGTGGCTGGCACGCCGGCGCTACGCAGGTAACCGGGCGAAGCACAACAAATGAACGGTATACGGGCAATGTGCCGAGCCAGCAGTTGATCTTCCAGCTGCGGAGCAATGCGCAGGCTTACATCCACGTCTTCCCGCGCATGATTGACCCGACGATCAGTCGTTACCAGTTCTATCGACAGCAAGGGATAGCGGGCACTGAACGCGGGTATCAGCGGCGCCAGCACGTGGCGGCCGAAGGCGGAGGTCGAGGCAATGCACAAACGCCCCTGGGGCTCGCTGTCGGGAGTAGTGATGGCTTGCTCGGCCAGGGCCAGGTCGCGTTCGACGTGCCGGACACGCTCGTAATATTGAGCTCCGGCGGGGGTAAGCGCCATGCTGCGGGTAGTGCGGCTGAGCAGGCGCACCTGAAGGTGGCTTTCCAGGCGTGCCAGGTTCTGGCTGACCGCGGCCGGGCTCAGGCCCAGATTGCGGGCGCCGGCGGCGATGCTGCCGGCTTCGACCACCTTGATGAAGCTGCGGATGGCGTTGAGCAGGTCCATGCTTGGCCCTTGGATTCGTAAGAATTTCTTTATAAAGAACTCACCATGGCGGGTCTACAGTCGCTGCCAGGTGCGTTGCTAACCTGTGCCTCCCCCAACCTTTCAGGAGTTCGCATGAGCAACCTGTCGCAGGCGCGCAGCCGACGCAAATTGCACCCGGGTGCCACACCTTACGTTTTCGCCTTCTACATGTCGTCGATCATGGCGCTGTTGATGTGCTTCGTGATTACTGCGGCGAATGCCGGAATAACCCCGGAGTACCTGAGTAACGTATTGAAGGCCTATCAATTGGCGATGCCGGTGGCGTTCGTTTGCGTCTTGATGGTCAGGCCGTTGGTGGTGCGGTTGGTGGCGATTACGGTGCATGCAAAGTGAAGTACCCCGAAACCCACCACGGACGTTGCTCTTGCACTTGCTCTTGATTTTGATCTTGATCTGCGCGACTTCAGGAGGCCGAACGCAGGCCTTGCGGAGGGAGGTGACGGGCATGGATGCCCGTCAAGCGCTGAGGCCCCATGGATGGGGCCTGCAGCGCGTCCTCCCGGGAGCAAGGCCGGAGTGAGGGGACCCCGGAGCGCAGCGCAGGGGCCGGATGACAGGAGCGCAGCGTTTTTTGGTTACTTTTTGTCGCGTTTGACAAAAAGTGACTCGCCGTAAGGGCGAAAAGGTGACTCAGCGTCGCCATCGCCAATGGACTACGCGCGCTATGAAAACCAGCGCTATTTCGCTTTTCGCTTTTCGCTTTAAACCACAGGCAATCGCGCGCTTAGAAGCAGAAACCCGAGAAACAGCTTACTGCTGCGAGGCGATCGCCTTTTCGATGGCGGCCCGGAACTCCGGATCATCCGGCTTGGTCAGGCTGGAGAAATTGCCGATCACCTTGCCCTTCCGGTCGACAACATACTTGTAGAAATTCCACTTCGGCGCACTGCTCTGGCTGGCCAGTTCGGCGAACAGCGGAATCGCCTCCTTGCCCCGCACCGGCTGCGCCTTGGTCATGGTGAAGGTGACACCATAGTTGGCATAACAGACCTTGGCCGTCTTCTCGCTATCGGCATCTTCCTGCTTGAAGTCGTTGGAGGGTACGCCAAGCATTTCCAGGCCTTGCTGGTGATATGCCTTGTACGTCGCCTCCAGGCCTTCGAACTGCGGCGCGAAGCCGCAATAGCTGGCTGTATTGACCACCACCAGCGGCTTGCCGGCAAAACGCTGGCACAGGTCGACCTGCCCCTTGCCCCGCAGCTCTGGCAGGCTGCCTTGCAGCAAGGCCGGGCAATCGGCAGCCCAACTCGAGGCGCTGCCAAGCAGTGCCAATAACGGTACCGTCAAGCAACGTGCACGCATGGTTCGTTTCTCCTGCAAAACAATCCTTGAGCTTGCAGGGTAGCGCTTAACAAACACTCATGCCCAGTTGCATCAACGCCATCCCACCCTGGTGCCAGCCCCACCAGACCAACGCCAGCAGTAGCAACGCGATAACGGCCAACAGCCCACGGGCCAGGTAGCGGTTCATGCGGCCTGGCCCTGCAGGCGGGCGACCGGACGCTCGCGCACGGGCCAGCTGAGGGCAGCGGCGAGCAGGCTGAGCAGAATGGAAATCTGCCAGACCAGGTCGTAGCTGCCGGTGCGGTCATACACCACCCCGCCCAGCCAGCCCCCGAGAAACGCACCCAGCTGGTGGAACAGGAAGACGATACCGCCAAGCATGGACAGGTTGCGTACACCGAAAAGCGTGGCCACGGTGCCATTGGTAAGCGGCACCGTGGAAAGCCACAACAGGCCCATGGCGATGCCGAACAGACAGGCGCTGAACGCGCTTACCGGCGCCCACAGGAACAGCACGATGACCACCGCACGCAGCAGGTACAGCCCGGTCAGCAGGCGCGGTTTGGACATGCGCCCGCCGAGCCAGCCTGCGGTGAAAGTACCGACGATGTTGAACAGGCCGACCAGCGCCAGTACCGTGGTCCCGGTGCTTGCAGGCAGATGCTGGTCTACCAGGTAGGCCGGCAGGTGCACACCTATGAACACCACCTGGAAACCGCAGACGAAGAAGCCCAGGGCCAGCAGCCAGAAGCCGGTATGCGAACACGCTTCGTGCAAGGCCTGGCCCAGGGTCTGTTCCGTGCCATGGCTGGGCAACGGGCGGTCGCGCAGCAAGCCGACGAAGGGCACGATCAGTGCAACCAGCAGGCCCAGCACCAGCAGTGCCGCAGACCAGCCCAGCCACTGGATCAGGCCAAGGGTACCCGGCAGCATGGCGAACTGGCCGAACGAGCCGGCGGCACTGGCAATACCCATGGCCATGCTGCGCTTGTCTGCCGGCACGGCGCGCCCGACGACACCGAGGATGACCGAGAACGAGGTGCCGGACAGGCCGATGCCGATCAGCAGGCCGGCACTCAGCGACAGCGACCAGGCCGAGTCGGCCAGGCCCATCAGGATCAGGCCGGCGGCGTAGAGAATGCCACCGATGATCACCACCCGCGCCGCGCCGAGGCGGTCGGCCAGCGCACCGGCAAAGGGCTGTGCCAAGCCCCAGATCAGGTTCTGCAGAGCGATGGCAAAGGCGAACACCCCACGCCCCCAGCCGAAGTCGGCGCTCATCGGCCCCAGGAACAGGCCGAAGCCATGCCGCACACCCAGGGACAGCGCCAGGATCAACGCCGCACCCAACAACACCCACCCGCTGGTTCGCCACACCGAAGTCATTGTCGTAATCTCCAGCACATCGCAAGGTTTTTGCGGGTATATACCCGCTTATAGTCGCATCAATTCAAGCCAGCAGGCCCAGCAGCCGCACCAGTTCATCCCGCTGCCCTGCCCCCAAGCGCTCCACCAGTTCGGCCTGGGCCCGTTCCCAGGCCGGATGGGCAGCGTGTAGCAGTTGCTTGGCGGCATCGGTCAGCAACACAACGCGGTTGCGCTGGTCATCGCCATCAGCCAGGGCTACCAGCCCTTCGGCCTGCAACACCCGCAGGTTGCGGCCCAGGGTACTGCGCTCCAGGCCCATGGCCTCGGCCAAAGTGGTGATACTGGGACGGTCGAGCCGTTGCAGGTGGCGCAACAGGGAAAACTGCGCAACATTGACTCCGAAGCCGGCGAGGGCCTCGTCGTAATGTCGGCTCACCCCACGGGCGGCGCGACGCAGATGGGTACAGATACATTCACTGGTCAGCATGGATACGTGTATATACCCGTATAATGAGCGTTGCAAGATATTTCGTGGTGTGCCGATGCATTCAATCCGGGTTCAAGCGCTTGCGGATCGGTTCGAATTCTGCGGTGGCCTTGCGCGGCAGCGGGTCCGGCGCCCCCTGTTCAATCGCCTGCCAGTAGCGCCATGGCACCTTGGCTGAGCCCAGTTCGTAGTCCATGCCATCCCAGTTGTCTTCCCGAAAACTGTAGAACGCCCAGTGCAAGCGGTTGCGCTCCAGCACGCCGAGCACGTCTTCCAGGTATTGCCGGCACCCCGGCAACCTGCGCATGCAGCCAAACTCAGCCACCACCAGGCGCTCGCGCGGCACCTTCATGGCTTCGGCCCAATCGAGCGATTGGCGCAGGTAGCGTGCCACCCGCTGGCCATCCCACTGCTGGGTTTGCCCTGCGAACGGAGCCGGGCCGGGGTAAGCCAAGGGGTGCTTGCGCGCCATGTTCGGCCCACTGGTGACTGCGTAGGGCTCGTACATGTGTACGCTGTACAGCACCCGCTGGTCGCCCAACGGAGCTGGCCAGTAGGCAAAGGCGTCGGCGGCAGCGAACCAACCGGCATCGAGCATGACTGGCGTCTCGGCGTCTTCCTCACGAATGGATGCTATCAATTGTCGATACAGCGCCGGCAAATCACGCGCGGTACCCTGCGCCCGCGCGTACCACTGCTGCATTTGCGCGGCGTCGGCATGCTCGGCCAGGCCACCGTGCTTTTCCGGCGCGGGTTCATTGATCAGGTTGTAGGCCGCGACGGCGGGATGGCCCTTCAGCTCGCGGGCCAGGTCCCGCCAGAAGGCGGCAGCCTGCAACCAGTAGCGCTTGTCCTGCCAGAGGCGATCGTCGAACCGGCCTTGGTTGTTTTGCGACCAGCGCATGCCGGGTAGCGAGAGCGGTGCGATGACTACCTTGAGCCCGGCCTGGTGGGCCCGGTCGAGCGTGGCGCGCAGCGTGGCCAGGTCAGCCGCCGGCAGGCCTTGGTAGGCATCGGCATCGCCAAGCAGGAAGTCACGTCTTGCCGGTTGCCACTTGTCGTAGGACAGCCGCACCCAGGTCGCACCATAGCCGCGCAAGGCATCGAAGTACGCTTGGTCAGGGGGCAACCGGTTGAAGCTATTGCCACCGTGGCGCGGGGTGTTCCAGAACGCAATGAGATCCGCTGCGGAGGCAACAGGCCCGACGAGTAACAACACAATCCCAAGAATGACGTGACGCATGCGACCACTCCTTGTACGGTTGGCGGAGGGTCGAGCATACGCCAGCGAACGATAGCGGCGTCGGCCAAGCCTTTTCAGGAGGTTACCGCCACATTCGGAGCAGAAAGGGCCTACGGAAAGGTCTTACAGGCTAACTACAGGCCCAACGCCAATCCCAGCACTACGGCCAGTTCGAGCAGCTCCAGCAGCGCTCCCGCGGTATCGCCGGTGGTTCCACCGAGGCGCCGACACATCAGTTGCCGCAACCAGCCGAACACGGCCAGCGCCAGCACCACGACCCACCCACCCAGGGCCAGGCAGAACAGCGCACAAGCCAGCAGCACCCAGCTGGCCGCAGCCCGGGGCAGATGCTCGGCCAGCGCCTGTCCCAGACCGCCCGGGCGCACATAGGGCGTACCCAGGAACAGCCCGAGCATCGCCGCCCGCCCGATCAGTGGTGCCAGCAGCAACTGCGCCCCGGCACCCTGCCCGACCAACACCCACAAGGCACAGAACTTCAGCAACAGCACCAGGATCAGGGTGACCACGGCAATCGGCCCGCTGCGCGGATCTTTCATGATCTGCAGGGTGCGCTCGCGGTCGCCGAAACCGCCCAGCCAGGCGTCGGCACTGTCCGCCAGCCCATCCAGGTGCAAGGCACCGCTGAGCAGCACCCACAACGCCAGCAGCAACGCTGCATGCAGTGGCGCCGGGGTCCCCTGCAGCCAATGGCTGGCCAGCCACAGCAACAGGCCGAACAGCAACCCCACCAGCGGGTAGCACAGCAACGAGCGCCCCATCTCGCGTGGTGCCGGCATGCCCGGCAGGCGCACCGGCAAGCTGCTGAGAAACTGCAAGGCAATCCAGAACGGCAACATTTCAGCGCCCTTCGATCCAGTGGCCGTCATCACCCGGCAGCAGCCGCATCAATGCAGCGTGGCCGACCTCTACCTGCAGCAGCTGCGCCCTTGGCAAGCCACGGGCACGGGCCAGCAACAGCCGCATCACGCCGCCATGGGTGATGAGCAACACACGCTTCCCGGCATGCTGGTGGCTCAGCCGCTCGACAGCCGCCAGGACACGTTCGGCAAACGCCGCGACCGGCTCGCCATTGGGCGGGGTAAACCCGTACGGGTCCGCCCAGAAACGCCCCAGTGCATCCGCCTGGTGTTCCATGATCTGCGCCGCGCTGCGGCCTTCCCAATCACCGAAATGCAGCTCCTGCAGGGCCGGTTCAAGCTGCACCGGCAGATTCAAGCGTGCACCCAGCTCATCGGCAAAACGCGCACAACGCTGCAGCGGCGAACTGACCAGCACCTGCCACGGGCCGGCTTCGGCCACGGCACTGCGCATCTGCGCCCAGCCCTTGTCGGTCAGGGCATCGTCGAGACTGCCACGCAAGCCGCCGTGTTCTGTTTCACCATGGCGCAGCAAATCGAGGATCATGCCGGGCGGTCTGCCACGGCGGCTTCGGCAAAGGTCGCCATCTGCCCGTGCAGGGCACAGGCCAGGCGCAACAACGGCACCGCCAGGGCCGCACCGCTGCCTTCGCCCAGACGCAGGCCCAGAGCCAGCAACGGTTCGGCCTGCAAGGCCGCCAGCACCGCCTTGTGCCCAGGCTCCGCGCCTTGGTGGGCGAACAGCAGCCAGGCCCCGCACTGCGGGTTCAGGCGCACCGCCAGCAGCGCGGCGACGCTGCAGATGAAACCGTCCACCAGCACCGCGATACCGGCCTGCGCGCAGCCCAGGTAGGCCCCCGCCAACGCGGCGATCTCGAAGCCACCTACACAACCCATCGCCCGCAATGGCGCTTCGGCGCACAGGCCGTGCAGGCGCAGCGCCCGCTCGATGACCTCGGCCTTGTGCCGCACCCCGGCGTCATCCAAGCCGGTGCCCGGGCCGCTCAGCTCGATAGCCGGGCAGCCCAGCAGCACGCTGGCCAGGGCTGCGGCGGCGGTGGTGTTGCCAATGCCCATCTCGCCACCAATGAACAATTGTGCGCCCTGTTCGGCAGCGCGCAGGGCGCTGTCGCGCCCGGCCTGCAGTGCCGCCTGCAACTGCTCATCGGTCATCGCCGGCTGGCGGGCGAAGTTGGCCGTGCCGGCGCCCAGGCGCAGATGGCGCACGCCAGGCAGCTGCAGATGCAGGTCGATGGTACCCAGGTCGACCACTTCCAGGCTGGCCTGAAGCTGGCGCGCCAGCACGCTGATTGCCGCGCCGCCGTTGACGAAGTTGCGCAGCATCTGCCCGGTCACCGCTTGCGGGTAGGCCGAGATGCCCTCTTCGACTACGCCGTGGTCGCCGGCAAACAGGCTGATGGCAAGCTGGTCCAGGCTTGGCTTTTCACGCCCCTGCAGGCCAGCCAGCTGGATGGCCAGGCCTTCCAGCTGGCCGAGTGAACCGGCGGGGTTGGTCAACTGCTGCTGACGGGCGCGGGCCCGCTCCCTGGCGGCGGTGTCGAGGGGGTGGCAGGCGTCACGCCACCAGGCTTGAGTCATAGTGCAGGTCCTTTGAGCATTAAGGGCAGGCCGGCCACGGTCAGCACCACGCGCTGGCAGCGTTCGGCGACGGCCTGGTGCAACCCGCCGGCCAGGTCGACATAGCGCCGGGTCAGCTCGCCCATGGGTACGATGCCCAGGCCGGTCTCGTTACTGACCAGGATCAGCGTACCCGGCAATTGCTCCAGGCAGGCCAGTAGCGCATCACGCTCCTCGGCCAGGCGCTGGTCGTCTTCGAGCAGCAGCAGGTTGGTCAGCCACAGCGTCAGGCAATCCACCAGCAGGCAGCGCCCTTCGGCCGCTTCAGCGCGCAGCACGGCGGCCAGGGCCAAGGGCTCTTCGATCAGGCCCCAGTCGGCCGGGCGGCGCTGACGATGCAACTGCACGCGGGTACTCATTTCACCGTCCAGCGGCTGGCTGGTGGCGATGTAGGTCACCGGCAGGCCACTGGCGCTGGCCAGCTGTTCGGCCAGGCGGCTCTTGCCGGAGCGGGCACCGCCGAGGATCAGGTTGTGCATGTCAGGCGACCCCACAAAGCTGGCGCAGGCGCGCGGTGTCCAGGTGTTTGTCCACCAGGTCGGCGAGGCGCTCGATGTCGCGTTCGCGCAGGGCCTGGTAATCGATGCTCTGCACGTCCTCCAGGCCAGCCCAGCGCAGCAGCGCAGCGCACGACTGACTGCCTTCGAACAGGCCGTGCAGGTAAGTGGCCAGCACCTGGCCATCGGCACTGACGGCACCATCGCAACGGCCATCGGCAAGCTCCACGGCAGGCCGCTCCAGTGCCGGCCCGCTGGTGACGCCTGCGTGAATTTCATAACCGGCAACCGGGACGCCTTCAAGCGTCAGCGTGCCGGCAACGTTGCGCAGTTGCTTCTCGGCTTCGAGCACCGTGGCGTAGTCGAACAGGCCAAGCCCGGGGCTCGAGCCGGCAGCGCCTTCGAGACCGAGCGGGTCATGCACTTCGCGGCCAAGCATCTGCAGGCCGCCGCAAATTCCGATCAGCTTGCCCCCATAGCGCAGGTGCCGTGCGATGGCCTTGTCCCAGCCGCGTTCGCGCAGCTGCGCCAGGTCGCCGCGCACGCTTTTCGAGCCCGGCAGGATGATCAGGTCGGCAGCCGGGATCGGCTGGCCCGGGCCGATGAACTGCAGGTCGACCTGCGGGTGCAGGCGCAGCGGGTCGAAGTCGGTGTGGTTGCTGATGCGTGGCAGTACCGGGACGATTACCTTGAGCACGCGCCCGGCCTTGGCTCCCTGGCGTGCATCGATACCGTCCTCGGCTTCCAGGTGCAGGTCGCTGACATAGGGCAGTACACCCAGCACCGGTTTTCCGGTGCGCTGTTCCAGCCAGTCCAGCCCGGGCTGCAGCAAGGCGATGTCGCCCCGGAAGCGGTTGATGACGAAGCCCTTGACCCGCGCCTGCTCGCTGGGCGACAGCAACTCCAGCGTGCCCACCAGGTGGGCAAACACGCCGCCGCGGTTGATGTCGGCGACCAGGATCACCGGGCAGTCCACCGCTTCGGCAAAGCCCATGTTGGCAATGTCGCCGGCACGCAGGTTGATTTCCGCCGGCGAACCCGCACCCTCGACCATCACCACCGGCCAGGCAGCGCTCAGGCGTTGGTGCGACGCCAGCACCGCCTGCATGGCGATGGCCTTGTAGTCGTGATAGGCCACCGCGTTCATGCTGGTGACCGCACGACCGTGAATGATCACCTGGGCGCCGGTATCGCTGTTGGGCTTGAGCAGCACCGGGTTCATGTCGGTGTGCGGTTCCAGCCGGCAGGCCTGGGCCTGTACCGCCTGGGCCCGGCCGATTTCGCCGCCATCCGCGGTCACCGCGCTGTTCAGCGCCATGTTCTGCGGCTTGAATGGCACCACGCCGACACCTTGGCGCAACAGCCAGCGGCACAGCGCAGTCACCAGCGTGCTCTTGCCCGCGTCGGAGGTGGTGCCTTGCACCATGAGGGTGGTCATGCCGTTTCCTTCTGATAGGCCACCAGGGCCTGGGCCAGGCGCAGTTCATCTGCTTCACAGGCAGGCAGCCCCAGGCGTAGCGCCGGCGGCTGTTCGAACAGGCGTACCAGGATGCCACGGCGGGCGAGAAAATCATGCAGTTGCGCAGCATGCTCGCAGCGCACGTACTGGAACAGCTCGCAACCGCCGCTGGGCGTCAGGCCGGCGCGGTCCAGCAGCACCGCCAGCCGCTGGCTGGCAGCGGCGCAGCGTTCAACCTGCATGCGCTGGCGGGCATGGTCGGCCAGGCTGGCCTGGGCCAGTACCCGGGTCGGGCCGTTGACGGTCCACGGGCCGAGCAACTCAGCCAGGCGCAGCAGCAGGCTGCGCTCGGCAGCGACGAAGCCCAGGCGCACGCCGGCCAGGCCGAAGAACTTGCCGAACGAGCGCAGCACGACAAGGCCCGGGCGCTCGGCATGGCCGATCACGCTGTCGGCCGGGGTGTTGTCCATGAACGCTTCGTCGACCAGCAGCCAGCCACCGCGGGCGGCCAGGCGCGCGTGCCACGCCAGCAGGCGTTCAGGCGACACCCGGCGGCCGGTTGGGTTGTTCGGGTTGACCAGCACCAGCACGTCGAGGCTGTCCAGCGTCGCCTCGACCTTGGTTTCGTCCAGCTCCAGCAACTGGTGCCCAGCCCGCTGCCAGGCGTACGGGTGCTCGGCATAGCACGGTGCGAGCACGCCCACACGGCACGCTGTGCGGAGCAACGGCAGGGCCTGGATCGCGGCCTGCGAACCGGCTACCGGCAGCAATTGGCGGGCACCGTAGTAGGTGCGCGCAGCCTGCTCCAGGCCGTCCCCGGTTTCCGGCAGGCGAGCCCAGGCCTCCAGCGGAATCGGCGGGATCGGAAAAGACCACGGCGCAATGCCGCTGGACAAGTCCAGCCACTGTTCCCGGGCGATACCATATTGCTGCACCGCACGCAGCAGGCGGCCCCCATGTTCAAGCATCGATATAAGCCCCCAGGCAGATCACCAGCAGCCACAGCCACACACCGCGCTGCACCAGCCCCCAGCCACGCTCGATGGCCTCGGCATCGGCCATTGGCCCTTGCCCCAGGCGCGGTCGCTCATGCAACTCACCGTGGTACACCGCCGCGCCTCCCAGCTCCACCCCCAGCGCGCCCGCACCGGCGGCCATCACCGGGCCGGCGTTGGGGCTGTCCCACAGCGGGCCTTGCTGGCGCCAGCAGGCCAGGGCCAGGCGGGTCTTGCCCAGCAGTGCATAGGTCAGCGCCACCAGCCTGGCGGGAATATAGTTGAGCACGTCGTCGACACGCGCCGCGCACCAGCCGAAGCGTTCGAAACGTTCGTTGCGATAGCCCCACATGGCGTCGAGCGTGTTGCTCAGGCGATACAGCACCACGCCCGGCGCACCGGCCACGACGAACCAGAACAGTGCGGCGAACACCGCATCACTGCCGTTTTCCAGCACCGACTCGGTGGCCGCGCGGGCCACGGCGGGCTCGTCCAGCTCGCGAGTTTCGCGGCTGACCAGGAAACCAACGCGGCGTCGCGCTTCCTCCAGATCGCCCTGGCGCAAGGCATTGGCGACCGGCAGCACGTGCTCGCCCAGGCTGCGCAGGCCGACGGCGCAATACAGGGCCAGCACGTCGACCAGCCAGCCAATGTACGGCAACCAGGACAGGACAAGGGCCACCAGGGTCAACGGGACCACCGCCAGGAACCACGCGCTCACACCGTGGCTGCGCCAGCCGCGCCCGCCGGCATTCAGGCGACGCTCGAGGTTGCCGGCCATGTTGCCGAACGCCACCAGCGGGTGACGCCGCTGCGGTTCGCCCAGCAAGGCATCCAGGGCCACCCCGGCCACGGTCAGCAAGGCCACGCTCATTGGCGCTCTCCCCATTGGTTTTCGAACAGCATTTCGCTCAAAGGCCGTTCCTCAGCCCAGTTCTCAAGCACCAGCATCGGG
Source organism: Pseudomonas sp. Marseille-Q3773 (assembly GCF_916618955.1). Classification (NCBI taxonomy): domain Bacteria; kingdom Pseudomonadati; phylum Pseudomonadota; class Gammaproteobacteria; order Pseudomonadales; family Pseudomonadaceae; genus Pseudomonas; species Pseudomonas sp. Marseille-Q3773. The sequence goes on along the minus strand of NZ_OU745390.1, from coordinate 191,878 downwards.
GCCGGGTAGAACTCGGTCACCGGGCCCAGGCACAGTATCGCCACCGGCTTGGCTCCGGCCGGCATGCCCAGCAACGTAGCCAAGGCCTGCGGGTCGAACAGCGACACCCAGCCCATGCCCAGACCTTCGCCGCGGGCCGCCAGCCACAGGTTCTGGATAGCGCAGGCCAGCGAGGCCAGGTCCATTTCCGGCAGGGTGCGGCGGCCGAAGATATGGGCTTCGCGGTTGTCCATCAGCGCAGCCACCAGCAATTCGGCGCAGTCGTTGATACCTTCCACCTTCAGTTTCATGAAGGCATCGGAGCGTTCGCCCAGGGCCTCGGCAGTTCGCACCCGTTCGCTTTCCACCAACGCCTGGATCTGCGCGCGCAGGTCACGCCGGCTGATACGGATGAATCGCCAAGGTTGCATCAGGCCTACGCTGGGCGCCTGGTGCGCAGCGGCCAGCAGGCGGCCGAGCAGCTCCGGCGCCACCTCGCCAGCGGCGAAATGGCGCATGTCCCGGCGCTCGCCGATGGCGCGGTAGATCGCGGCGCGCTCGGCGTCGCTGTATGCATGTTCGCTCATGGTCGCAACAACGCCGCCACCGCATCCGGGTTGGAAGGAAAGTAGAAGTGCACGTAGGAAGCCGTCAGCCGCCCCAGGCGGTACACCGCTTCGTTGCCACGCCCGCCGTTGGGGCTCAGGCCCCGGGCGATCGACTCCAGCGCGGTGGTGGTCAGCGAATGGTGATAGGTGTGCCCGCGCAAGGTGCCTTCCGGCAACTCCACGGCCTGCAACGCCAGGGCCGCCAGGCGCTTTTGCATGGTCGCCTCGCCTGGCAGCAGGCCGAGCAGCTCGGCCCGCGCGCCCGCCACGTCGGTCAGGGCATCGAGCAGGTACAGCATGCCACCGCACTCGGCCAACAAAGGCTTGCCCTGGGCGTGATGAGCCCGGATCGCTTCGTTCATCGGCACATTGCCGGCGAGCGCGTGGTGATGCAGCTCAGGATAGCCACCCGGCAGGTACAGGCTGTCCACCGCTGGCAATGCGCGGTCATGCAATGGCGAGAAGAATTCCAGGTGCGCACCAAGCGTGCGCAACAGGTCGAGATTGGCGCCATAGATAAAGGCAAACGCCTCGTCCCGCGCCACGCCGATACGCACACCGGCCAGCGGCGTGGCGCAGGTTTCGGGCACAGGCTCGGCAAACGCCACCGGCGGTGGCAAGGCAGCGTCGCAGCTCGCACCGAGTGCCTCGGCGGCGGCGTCCAGGCGTGCATCCAGGTCGTTCAGTTCGCTGGCCTGCACCAGCCCCAGGTGGCGGCTGGGCAGCTCGATGCCGCGCTCGCGGGACAAACCGCCATACCAACGCAGGCCTTCGGTCAGGCTTCCTTCCAGCAGTTGCGCATGGCGCAGGCTGCCCACCCGGTTGGCCAGCACGCCGGCGAACGGCAGGTCGGGCTGGTAGCGCGCCAGGCCCAAGGCCAGGGCACCGAAGGTCTGCGCCATGGCCGTGCCATCGATCACCGCCAGCACCGGTACGCCGAAATGGCGGGCCAGGTCGGCGCTGGACGGGTTACCGTCGAACAACCCCATCACCCCTTCGATCAGGATCAGGTCGGCCTCGCCGGCAGCGTCCCACAGCAACCGGCGGCTTTCCTCGGCGCCGATCATCCACAAGTCGAGCTGGTACACCGGCGCACCACTGGCCCGTTCGAGGATCATCGGGTCGAGAAAGTCAGGCCCGCACTTGAACACCCGCACTTTGCGCCCGAGGTTGCGGTGCAGGCGGGCCAGGGCGGCGGGAACGGGGGGCTTGCCCTGGCCGGAGGCCGGTGCCGCGATCAATACGGCAGGGCAATGACGCGGCTGGCTCACAGTTCGACGCCCTTCTGTGCGCGGATACCGGCCTGGAACGCGTGCTTGAGCATGCCCATCTCGGTCACGGTGTCGGCCAGCTCGATCATTTCAGGCTTGGCGGCGCGGCCAGTGACGATCACATGCTGCATCGGCGGGCGCGCCTGGATATCGGCCAGCACCTGGTCAAGGTCGAGGTAGCCATGCTTGAGGGCGATGTTCAGCTCATCCAGGACCACGAACTGTACGCCAGGGTCCTGCAGCAACTGGCGCGACACGGCCCAGGCCGCTTCGGCGGCGGCAATGTCGCGCTGGCGGTCCTGGGTTTCCCAGGTAAAGCCCTCGCCCATCACGTGGTAGCGCACCTGCTCTGGGAAGCGACGGAAGAACAGCTCTTCGCCGGTACTGTTGCGGCCCTTGATGAACTGCACCACACCGCACTGCATGCCATGCCCCAGGGCACGCGCGAGCATGCCAAAGGCCGAGCTGCTCTTGCCCTTGCCATTGCCGGTCAGCACCAGCAGCAGGCCGCATTCGTTGGGGGAATTGGCGATACGTTCGTCGATGATCGCTTTCTTGCGCTGCATGCGCGCCAGGTGGCGTTCGTCGCGTTCGGTGGACTCGCTCATCAGGGTTCTCCGCTGGCTGGCGCCACGGCAACGCGCGACGACAGGTAATAGGCGGGCAAACGGAGAACGCGCAGAGGCCATGGCCGCGAGCCACGGTGCACCGCGCATCACCCTCCGTAATGCCGTTGGCAGTATCAGGCCGGTCTCCGGGCTTGTGAGCGGGCCTTTGCCCGAGCCTGCGCGCCTTCCCGGGTGCCGGCACCCAGTGGCCCTGCGCGGCCGCGTCTCACCTACCGTTGCGGGGGCAGCGCCGGAATCGCACCTTGCTGGCGCCCACCGGCTTCCCAGTTTCACCCCGCCCAGACAGCGCTGGCAGGACACCTGAAACACGCGCGAAGGTTAGAGGGTTGCACCGGGAGCGTCAATCGAAGCGGGTAGCTGTACATCTGTAGTGCGGTGACTGAACCTCCGCAGAGACGGCGAGCTCTGAATTCCAAAGCCCATCGTCGGAGGACTGCGATCATGAACCGCACCGGCTTCATGCTTACCTGCGCGCTAGGCGCGTGCCTGGCTGGCTGTGGCGAAACCGCCCATCTGGGTATCGACCAGGGCACAGGCCCGGCTCCTCACCTGCCGCCACCCGACAGCACGTGGATCCCCACGGTGAATATTGCCCCGGCCGTTGGCTGGCCACAGGACGCCAAACCCCAGTCGGCTCCCGGCACCCAGGTGGCCGCTTACGCCAGAGGCCTCGATCACCCACGCTGGCTTTACCTGCTGCCCAACGGCGATGTTCTGGTGGCCGAAACCAACGCGCCGGCCAAACCGGAAGACGACAGAGGCATTCGCGGCTGGGTCATGAAAAAAGTGATGCAACGCGCTGGTGCAGCTGTACCCAGCGCCAATCGCATCACCCTGCTGCGTGATGCCGACCATGACGGTGTAGCTGAAATACGCACCGCCTTCATCGAAGGGCTCGAGTCCCCTTTCGGCATGGCCCTGGTCGGCAAGGACCTGTACATCGCCGACACGGACAAACTGCTGCGCTATCACTATGAGCCAGGAGCCATGCAATTGCGCGGCGAAGGGCAGCGGGTAGTCGAACTGCCCGCCGGCCCGCTCAACCACCACTGGACCAAGAATGTGATCGCCAGCCCCGACGGCAAGAAGCTTTATGTGACGGTGGGCTCCAACAGCAACGTAGGTGAGAACGGCCTGGACAAGGAGCAGAACCGTGCCGCGATCTGGGAAGTGGACCCTGCCAGTGGCCAGTACCGGCTGTTCGCCACCGGCTTGCGCAACCCCAACGGGTTGGCCTGGGAGCCACACAGCGGCGCCTTGTGGACAGCGGTCAACGAGCGTGACGAGATCGGCAGCGACCTGGTACCGGACTACATCACTTCGGTGAAGGAAGGCGGCTTCTACGGCTGGCCCTACAGCTACTACGGCCAACACGTGGACGAGCGTGTGCAACCACCTGACCCCGACAAGGTGGCCCGGGCGCTGGCACCCGACTATGCCGTGGGCCCACACACGGCATCGCTGGGGCTGGCATTCGCCGAACCAGGTGGGCTACCAGCGCCCTTCGAACAGGGCGCATTGGTCGGTCAGCACGGCTCGTGGAACCGCAAGCCGCACAGCGGCTACAAGGTGATCTTCGTGCCGTTCGACGCCGCGGGAAAACCCTCGGGCCAACCCGTTGACCTGCTCACCGGGTTTCTCAATGCCCGGGGCGAAGCCATGGGGCGTCCGGTAGGGGTGATCAACGATGGGCGCGGCGGAGTGCTGGTAGCCGATGACGTCGGCAATGTGATCTGGCGGGTGAGCAAGGCCCGGTGAGCCTTGCCGGGGGTGTTCTACTGGCTGGCGCCCGGCGCGCCCCCAACAAGGTTAGCGCCAGGCTGGCATTCACGGATTCTGCGCCAGGTGCCCTGAAGGGATCACCCGCTTGGCCTGCAGGTAGGCCTTGGCCCAGTAGCTGTTCGACAGGTAGTCCAGGCGCACCGTGCCACCTGTGGAAGGCGCATGCACGAAGCGCCCCTCACCGACATAGATGCCGGCATGGCTGACCTGCGAACCACCGCCGGTGGCAAAGAACACCAGGTCACCGGACTGCAGCGACCCGGCATCCACAGTCGGCGCCCGCATGACAATCATCTCTCGCGTCGAACGCGGCAAGCTGATGCCAGCCGCATCCCGGTAGACATACTTGATCAAGCCACTGCAGTCGAAGCCGGAATCCGGCGTATTGCCGCCCCAGCGATAAGGCGTGCCCACCAGGCCGATGGCGCGCATCAACACGTCGTCGGCGATTGGCGACGGGCTGGGCTGGCTGTAGGTGACCTGTGGCTGTACCACAGGGGCCGGCGCTGGCGCGCGGCTGGAGCAGGCAGCCAGCAAGGCTGCCAGGGAGATCAATGCGAAGCGCGCCATTCTTACCATGGCCAGAACATCCTGTCTGAGGTCGCGGGGCCGCAGCCGAAAAGAGTTGAGAATTTAGATTAGACGCTTTCTATAAATGCGCACGGCGGCGAGCTTTTTTCAAAGCATCGCCGCCGCGGCAGGGTACATCATTTTGCCATCAGTTGCGCGCGATATTGGTTGGCGCCATGGCCAAGGCACGCTTGGCTTCGATGAAGGTCTTGCTCCAGTAGCTGTCACCGAGGCTGTCGATGCGCACGCCACCGCTGCGGCGGCTGCTGGAGTGGATGAACTGGTTGTCACCCAGGTAGATGCCGGCGTGGCTGACGCGGCCGCGGCCGTTGGTGCTGAAGAACAGAAGGTCGCCCGGCTTGAGCTTGTTGCGCGCCACTTTCGGCGCATCGACGTTGATCATTTCACGCGTCGAACGCGGCAGGGTCACGCCCGCCTCTTCGCGGAACAGGTAGCCGATGAAACCACTGCAGTCGAAGCCGGACTTCTCCGAGGTGCCGCCGAAGCGGTAGCGGGTGCCGATCAGCGACATGCCGCGCTCGAGAATGCTGTCAGCCAAGGCTGGCAGCTGGTAAGGCTTGCTGCTGGAGAAAGCCGCCAGGTCATCATCGGTAGCCAGTTCTTCCGGCTCGCCGAATACCGACGAGGATGAGGCTTTGGCCTTGAACGCCGACTCTGCGGCGATCGGGCTGTGATCCTGGGGCTGCTGCTCGGAATGGGAGGCCGGGCCATGGGCCGCGCAGCCAAAAAGCAGGGTCACGAGTGCGAGTGGCACGAGGGGTGCGAAGCGCTTCAGCATGGGCACGACCGTGTCTGTAATCCTTTAGAAGGGTGAAACTATGCCCTCTATCATGGCCATTTGCAAATTTTATCGAAAAAGATGTGACTTTTTTGTTTTGCCGCTCTGGCCCAGCGTTTTCGGCACTTACCAGCCGAGGGTTTCCTTGAGGAACGGGATGGTGAGCTTGCGCTGTGCCTGCAACGAGGCCTGGTCGAGGCGTTCGAGCAGGTCGAACAAGGCACTCATGCTGCGTGCACCGCGGGTAAGGATGAAATGGCCGACTTCGTCGGTCAGGTGCAGGCCACGGCGCGAAGCACGCAATTGGAGGGCGCGCAGCTTGTCTTCGTCGGACAGGCCACGCATCTGGAACACCAGGGCCAGGGTCAGCCGCGATTTCAGGTCCGGCAGCTTGATCGGCAGCTCGCGCGGCGACGCCGAGGCCGCCAGCAGCAGCCGCCGGCCGCTGTCACGCAGGCGGTTGAACAGGTGGAACATGGCCTCTTCCCAGTCGGCCTTGCCGGCAATCACGTGCAGGTCGTCGATGCACACCAGCTCGTACTGGGCCAGGTAATCGAGCAGTTCGACGCCACGGTCGAGCAATTGCGCCAGCGGCAGGTACACGGCAGGCTCGCCGCGTTGCTGGAAGCGGTGGGTGGCAGCCTGCAGCAAGTGGCTACGGCCAACACCCTGCTTGCCCCACAGGTAGATAAGGCTTTCGGTCCAGCCGGCGTCGGCTTCGCATAGCCGCTCGACGTAGCCCAATGCCGCAGCATTGGCGCCCGGATAGTAGTTGATGAAGGTGGCGTCATCGCGCAGGCGCACACCCAGGGGCAACTGGATCGGTGGTTTCATGCTCGCGGGCGGTCGCAGGACCGCAGGGGGGCCTTTGGTGAACAATTTGCAAAGTCTATACCCGCAGCGCGGGGCGCACAATCACGGCAGCGGATAGCACAAGCAAAATCAAGGAGTTGCGTGCAAGCAATGCTTGCACGCCGCGCAGCAGCGGCCTGGCATCAAAGCTCCGGGTCGACGCCCCCGGCATACATGTCCGATTCCTTGTACAGGTCGTGCACATGCCGCAACAGCACCATGATCACCGCCGCCACCGGCAGCGCCAGCAACACACCGGTAAAGCCGAACAGCTCACCGCCGGCCAGGATGGCGAAGATCACCGCCACCGGGTGCAGGCCGATGCGGTCCCCCACCAGCAACGGCGTCAGCACCATGCCTTCCAGCGCCTGGCCAACCATGAACACCGCAACGATGCCCAGCATCGGGTACAAGTCGCCACCGAACTGGAACAGGCCAGCCACCAGTGCCGCACCGATACCGATGACGAACCCCATGTACGGCACGATGGCAGCCAGCCCAGCAAGCATGCCGATCAGCAGCCCCAGCTCCAGCCCCACCAGCATCAGCCCGGCCGAATAGATGACGCCCAGGGCGACCATCACCATCAACTGCCCGCGGACGAAAGCACCCAGCACTTCATGGCATTCCCCGGCCAGGCCCATCACTTGCGGTTCGCGCTGGCGCGGCAGCAGGCTGCGCAGCTTGGCCATCATCAGGTCCCAGTCACGCAGCAGATAGAACCCCACCACCGGGATCAGCACCATGTTGGCCAACCAGGCCATCAGCGCCAGGCCCGAGGCGGTGGCATGCGACAGCAGCATGCCGACCATGTCGGTGGTCTGGCCCATGTGGCTGCCGATGGCGGCCTTGATCCGGTCGAATTTCCAGAAGCCGTCAGCCAGACCCAGGCGGCTCTGCACCCAGGGCAACGCAACGTGCTCAAGCCAGTCGAGTATCTGTGGCGCCAGCTCGTAGAGGCGCAACAGTTGCTTGGCCAGCAGCGGTACCAGCACCAGCAGCAGGGCCAGCAGCAGCAGGGTGAACAAGCCGAACACCACGATCACACCCCAGGTGCGCGACAGCCCCAGGCGCTCGAGGCGATCGACCAGCGGGTCGGCCAGGTAAGCCAGCAGAATGCCGACCAGAAACGGGGTGAGAATGTTGTGCAGGCTATAAAGCAGCACGGCGACCAGCAAGGCAGCGCCCAGCCAGATCCAACGACGTACGTCGGTCATGCTGTGTGCCCCCCTTACCAGCGAAAACGCAGGCCGTCGAACGGCGTGGCCGCAGGCTGGGCCGGCGTGGCCGGCGGCACGCCCGCTACCCCGGCCGCAACTGGCGGGGTCGGCAACGCCGGCGCCTGCTCGGCCGGTACTTCCTGCAGCCTGGCCAGGCCAAGCTGGGCCCGCAGCTGTTCACGGCTGGCAGTCAGCGCGTAGGTCAGGGTGCTGCCCTCGACCATCTGCAGGCGCGGGCCGTAAGGTTCGAGCACGCGGGCCAGTTCGGCGTAGCGCTGCAGGTTCATGCCCTGCACTTGCACCTGCAACTGGCTGCTGGCGCCGGGGCGGGTGACGTAGCGCGGCGCCAGGCGGACGCTGACCGCCTGCATCACGGCGTCAGCCAAGGCTGCCGGGTCGCCCCCCTCGGCAGTGCCTTGCTCACGCTGGTCACCCAGCCACAGCTGCCACTTGCCCTGCCACTTGCCGTCGGCCTCGCGGGCGTGCACGGCCAGCAGCGCATCGGCACCGTAGCGTTCGGAGGCTTCACGCAACGGCGCCGGGTCGCTGCCTTCGATCTGCCCGGCGTTGGCCACCAGTTGCTCCTGCAAGTCGGCCAGCGGCAGGCGCAGCGGCAGCCCACGGTGCTGGGCGGCGCGGCGCAGCGGTTGGGCGCTGGCCTGGCCGTCGCCAACCAGGCTGCTGCCTTCGGTGCTGTCGTTCAGCCACCAACCGAGGATCGACGGGCGGTTGCTGCCCCACAAGGCCAGGCCGGCCTTGCGCAGGGCCCGCTCGGTGCTGCCGGGGTCGAATTCGACCAGCACCGACTCGGGTGGCCCGGCTTCGCTGCCCACCTGGTTGATGATTTGCTGCGGGTCCTTGCGCAGCTCGGCCAGTGCCGGGTTCTGCGCCGCCTTGGGGTCACCGGTCAGGCGCAACACCAGGGTATCGAGTGCCTTGGCGGTAGCCGCTGCGCGGGCTTCGGCGCCCGGCCCGGTCACCGCTTCGCGTACCTGGTAAAGGCCGGAGACATTTTCAGCCTGGACGGTGGCCGAGATCAGGGCCAGGCAACCGGCCCCCAGAATATTCAACAAACGCATGGAGGATTCCTGTCCAGTCGAGCTTCAAGCCGTAAGCTTCAAGCGGCAAGAAAAAGCAGGCCGAGCGCCAGGCTGCCTTGCGAAGCAGCTTGCAACTCGTTGCTTGCAGCTTATACACATGCAACCGCATCAACCACCCTCAGGCTTTTTTCAACAATTACCGCCCTGCCCGTCGGCCTGAGGATGGCCGCTGCCCGGCAACCCTGATAAAATCGCGCGCCTTCACAGACCACTGACGTTTCAGGCAGCCGCCGCCTACCAGCCGGCCTTGGCCGTCATGGTCGTTTTTTTAGAATCCCTCCCTCCTAAAGGCCTGGATCAATGAGCAAGCAACCCTCCCTGAGCTACAAGGACGCCGGTGTAGACATCGACGCCGGCGAAGCACTGGTCGAACGCATCAAGGGCGTGGCAAAACGCACCGCACGCCCTGAAGTCATGGGTGGCCTGGGCGGCTTCGGCGCCCTCTGCGAGATCCCGGCCGGCTACAAGCAACCGGTGCTGGTCTCCGGCACCGACGGCGTCGGCACCAAGCTGCGCCTGGCGCTGAACCTGAACAAGCACGACAGCATCGGCCAGGACCTGGTCGCCATGTGCGTCAACGACCTGGTGGTGTGCGGTGCCGAGCCGCTGTTCTTCCTCGACTACTATGCCACCGGCAAGCTCAACGTCGATGTGGCTGCCACCGTGGTCACCGGCATCGGCGCCGGTTGCGAACTGGCCGGCTGCTCGCTGGTCGGTGGTGAAACCGCCGAGATGCCAGGCATGTACGAAGGCGAAGACTACGACCTGGCCGGCTTCTGCGTCGGCGTGGTGGAAAAGGCCGAGATCATCGACGGTTCCAAGGTCACCACTGGCGACGCACTGATCGCCCTGCCCTCCTCGGGCCCGCACTCCAACGGCTATTCGCTGATCCGCAAGATCCTCGAAGTGTCGGCTACCGACATCGAAAACACCCAGCTGGACGGCAAGCCGCTGGCTGACCTGCTGATGGCGCCGACCCGCATCTACGTCAAGCCGCTGCTGCAACTGATCAAGAACACCGGCGCGGTCAAGGCCATGGCCCACATCACCGGTGGCGGCCTGCTGGACAACATTCCGCGCGTACTGCCGGCCAACGCCCAGGCGGTGATCGACGTGGCCAGCTGGCAGCGCCCGGCGGTGTTCGACTTCCTCCAGGAAAAAGGCAACGTCGACGAGCATGAAATGCACCGCGTGCTGAACTGCGGCGTCGGCATGGTCATCTGCGTGGCCCAGGACCAGGCAGAAGCCGCCCTGAACGAACTGCGCGCCGCCGGTGAGCAGCCATGGGTGATCGGCCACATCGCCGAAGCCGCCGAGGGCGCTGCCCAGGTCGAGCTGCAGAACCTCAAGGCACACTGATGCCAAGCAATACCTGCAATGTAGTGGTACTGCTGTCGGGCTCCGGCAGCAACCTGCAAGCGCTGATCGACAGCTGCCAAGGCGCGGACAGCCCGGTGTGCATCCGCGCGGTGGTTTCCAACCGCGCCGACGCCTACGGCCTGCAACGCGCCGCGGCGGCCGGTATCGACAGCGTGGTGCTCGAGCACACCCAGTTCGACAGCCGTGAAGCCTTCGATGCCGCGCTGATGGCGCGCATCGACGGTTTTGCCCCGGACCTGGTAGTGCTGGCCGGTTTCATGCGCATCCTCAGTGGTGACTTCGTACGGCACTACCAGGGCCGCCTGCTCAATATCCACCCGTCGCTGCTGCCCAAGTACAAGGGCTTGCATACCCATCGGCGGGCGCTGGAGGCAGGCGACGCCGAGCATGGCTGCAGCGTACACTTCGTGACTGAGGAACTCGATGGCGGCCCATTGGTCGTACAGGCTGTAGTGCCGGTGGCGTCTGACGACACCGTCGAAAGCCTGGCCCAGCGGGTACACCGTCAGGAACACCTGATCTACCCGCTGGCGGTGCGCTGGTACGCTGAGGGGCGCTTGCGCCTCGGCGAACAGGGCGCATTACTGGATGGCCAACCCCTGGCGGCCAGCGGTCACCTGATTCGATCCTAGGAGAATTTATGCGTCGCGCCCTGCTCTTGGCTCTCGCCGTGCTCGCCCTGCCCCTCCAGGCAGCTGATCTGAAGCCTTTCTCGGCCAGCTACACCGCCGACTGGAAGCAGCTGCCCATGAGCGGCACCGCCGAGCGCAGCCTGGTCAAGAATGCCAACGGTACCTGGGACCTTAACTTCAAGGCCTCCATGATGATCGCCAGCCTGACCGAGCAAAGCACCCTGCGCATGGACAACGATACCTTGCTGCCGCAGCAGTATCACTTCGAGCGCGGCGGCCTGGGCAAAGCCAAGAAGGTCGACCTGAACTTCGACTGGAACGCCAAGAAGGTCACCGGCAGCGATCGTGGCGATGCCATCAACCTGCCGCTGAACCGTGGTGTGCTGGACAAGTCGTCCTACCAGCTGGCCCTGCAGCATGACGTGGCCGCCGGCAAGAAGAGCATGACCTACCAGGTGGTCGACGGTGACGAGATCGACACCTACGACTTCCGCGTGCTGGGTACCGAAAAGGTCACCACCAAGACCGGCCAGGTGGATGCGGTGAAGGTCGAGCGCGTGCGTGACCCTAGCCAGAGCAAGCGCATCACCGAGCTGTGGTTTGCCAAGAACTGGGATTACCTGCTGGTGCAACTGCGCCAGGTCGAGACCGACGGCAAGGAGTACGTGATCGTGCTGCAGGACGGCACGGTCGATGGCAAGCCGGTGAAGGGCAACTGATCGGCACTGCCCGTAACACCCGAAGCCCCGCCTTGTGCGGGGCTTTTTTCTGCCAGCCTTGCACCGACTTCTGTAGGAGCGGATTTATCCGCGAAGCCGGCGACGCGGTGGCTGGCACCGGCTGTGCCGGTGATCGCGGCTGAAGCCGCTCCTACAAAAGCGCACCTGCAGCCCCGAAGGCTGATCATGAAAGTTGTTTCATGGCTGTTTTATTTACTTAGCCTGCTAACAAACTCTATAAAGAGGGTGTGCGACAGAGTGTCGCAGCCAACTCAAGCAGTGGAGTTTACCGATGACAGTCCAAGTAACCGAACGCGACGAATCGAAAATGTCCCACGAAGGCCTGGCCGCTGGCGTGCGGATCTGGGATGTGCACCAACAAGGCCAGCTGGTGGGCATGTTCCACAATGAACACGAAGCACACCAGTACCGGGCCGAGCTGGAAAACCTGGAAAACCAGCGCACCACACAGTGAACCCGCTACCCATGAAAAACCCCGCCGAGGCGGGGTTTTTGCTGTTTACCACATCAGGTCATCCGGGATCTTGTACGCCGCATACGGGTCATCCTCGTCCGCTTCCTCGACATGGGTGTTGAGCAGCAGGACACGGCTGGGGTCGCGCTCCTGGATCTTCACCGCCGCTTCGCGGGGGATGACCTCGTAACCACCGGCAAACGACACCACGGCCAGCGCACCGTTGCTCAGCTTGGTACGCATCAGGGCGTTGACGGCAATACGCTTGACCTTCTTGTCGTCGACGAAGTTGTAGTAGTCCTCGGTGTTCAGCTTGGGCAGGCGGGTGGCTTCGATCAGTTGCTTGATCTGCGCGGCCCGAGCCTTCTGCTCGGCTTTTTCCTGCTGCTGGCGGTTCAGTTCCTGGTCACGCTTGGCCTTCTCGGCCATGGCTTCCTTGGCCAAGCGCTGCTGGCTGTCGTCCACCTCGACCTGGCCTTTGTGCTCCAGGCGTTTCTGTTTCTTCTCGGCCTTGTTGGCCTGGGAAACCTGTTTCTGGTTGACCAGACCGGCTTTGAGCAATTGGTCGCGAAGGGAAAGGCTCATGAATGTTCACTCACTTATGCAACAGCTCAGCCGCAGCTGGGCGGGTTCTTTTCCTGACGTTTGGCCTCGCCCCAAAGGGCGTCCAGCTCGTCAAGGCTACAATCTTCGATGGGGCGCCCACTGTCGCGCAATGCCTGTTCGATGAAGCGAAAACGCCGCTCGAACTTGCGGTTGGCGCGACGCAGGGCATGTTCCGGGTCGTGCTTGAGGTGGCGGGCCAGGTTGACGGTGGCGAACAACAGGTCGCCGATTTCATCCTCGAGCGCATCGCTATCGCCGTCGGCCATGGCCTGCAGCACTTCGTCCAGTTCCTCGCGGACCTTGTCCAGCACGGGCAGTGCCGCGGGCCAGTCGAAACCGACGGTGGCCGCACGCTTTTGCAGTTTGGCGGCACGCGACAATGCCGGCAATGCCGCCGGTACGTCATCAAGCAGCGACAACTGCTCGGGCTGGCTCTTTTCCGCGCGCTCTTCGGCCTTGATTTCTTCCCAGCGTGACTTGACCTGGGCCTCGCTCAGGCTGGGGGTGTCTACCGGCGCATACAACTCACCCGTGGGGAACACATGCGGGTGGCGGCGAATGAGCTTGCGGGTGATGCTGTCGACCACGCCATCGAACTCGAAGCGCCCCTCCTCGCGGGCCAGCTGACTGTAGTAGACCACCTGGAACAGCAGGTCGCCCAGTTCACCTTGCAGGTGCTCGAAATCGCCGCGCTCGATGGTGTCGGCGACCTCGTAGGCCTCCTCGATGGTGTGCGGGACGATACTCGCGTAGTTCTGCTGCAGGTCCCATGGGCACCCGTATTGCGGGTCGCGCAGGCGGGCCATGAGGTGCAGCAGGTCGTCAAGGGTGTAGGTCATCTAGGCAGGTCCTTCAGTGGTGGCTGCTTCGTGGATCAACCGCCCCGCGAAGCAGGCGCCGCAGTCTCAAGGCGTCCGATTACGCCGCGTCTCGATGATGTTCGGCAACTGCGAGATCCGCCCCAGCAGACGCCCCAGTGCGTCCAGGCCAGGAATCTCGATGGTCAATGACATCAGAGCGGTGTTGTCTTCCTTGTTCGAGCGGGTATTCACCGCCAGCACGTTGATTTTCTCGTTCAGCAGCACCTGCGACACGTCGCGCAACAGGCCCGGGCGGTCGTAGGCACGGATGACGATGTCGACCGGGTAGGTCTGCACCGGGATCGGCCCCCAGCTGACCTGGATCATGCGCTCGGGCTCCTTACCTGCCAGCTGCAGCACCGAGGCACAGTCCTGGCGGTGGATGCTCACGCCGCGGCCCTGGGTGATGTAGCCGACGATGGCGTCGCCCGGCAACGGCTGGCAGCAGCCGGCCATCTGCGTCAGCAGGTTGCCGACACCCTGGATCTGAATGTCGCCACGCTTGCCGCTCCGCGGCCCGGTTGGCTTGCGCGGCACCAGTTCGATCTGTTCGATGCGCTCGGGCTCCAGCAGTTGCTGGGCCGCGTTGACCAGATGAGCCAGGCGCAGGTCGCCGGCGCCAAGCGAGGCGAACATGTCCTCGGCGGTCTTGACGTTGGTCTTCTCGGCCAGGCGCTCGAAGTCCACCTGAGGTAGGCCCAGGCGGCTGAGCTCGCGCTCGAGCAAGGTCTTGCCGGCAGCGACGTTCTGGTCGCGCGCCTGCAGCTTGAACCAGTGCACGATCTTGGCCCGCGCGCGCGACGTGGTGACATAGCCCAGGTTGGAGTTCAACCAGTCACGGCTGGGGTTGCCGTGCTTGCTGGTGATGATCTCGACCTGCTCGCCGGTCTGCAGGCTGTAGTTGAGCGGTACGATGCGCCCGTTGATCTTGGCGCCGCGGCAGTTGTGACCGATCTCGGTGTGCACGCGGTAGGCGAAGTCCAGCGGGGTGGCGCCCTTGGGCAGGTCGATGGCGTGGCCGTCCGGGGTGAACACATAGACCCGGTCCGGCTCGATATCGACCCGCAACTGCTCGGCCAGGCCACCGATGTCGCCCAGTTCTTCGTGCCATTCCAGCACCTGGCGCAGCCAGGAGATCTTTTCTTCGTAATGGTTGGAACTGGACTTGACGTCGGTGCCCTTGTAGCGCCAGTGGGCGCACACCCCGAGTTCGGCTTCCTCATGCATGCCGTGGGTACGGATCTGCACCTCCAGCACCTTGCCTTCGGGGCCGATAACTGCAGTGTGCAGCGAGCGGTAGCCGTTTTCCTTGGGGTTGGCGATGTAGTCGTCGAACTCCTTGGGAATGTGCCGCCACAGCGTGTGCACGATACCCAGTGCCGTGTAGCAGTCGCGGATTTCCGGCACCAGCACGCGCACCGCGCGCACGTCGTAGATCTGGCTGAACTCCAGGCCCTTGCGCTGCATCTTGCGCCAGATCGAATAGATATGTTTCGCCCGGCCGCTGATGTCAGCCTTGACGCCGGTGGCCAGCAGTTCGTTCTGCAACTGGTTCATCACGTCGCTGATGAAGCGCTCGCGGTCCAGCCGCCGCTCGTGCAGCAGCTTGGCAATCTGCTTGTACTGGTCGGGTTCAAGGTAGCGGAAGGACAGGTCTTCAAGCTCCCACTTGATGTGGCCGATGCCCAGGCGGTGGGCCAGCGGCGCATAGATATCGAACACCTCACGGGCGACACGCAGGCGTTTCTCGTCATCGGCGGCCTTGACCGCGCGGATCGCGCAGGTGCGCTCGGCCAGCTTGATCAGCGCCACGCGCACATCATCGACCATGGCCACGAGCATCTTGCGCAGGTTCTCGACCTGTGCCTGCGAACCCAGCACCAGCGACTGCCGCGGGCTGAGGCTGGCGCTGATCGCCGCCATGCGCAGCACGCCGTCGATCAGCTTGGCCACCACCGGGCCGAAACGCTGGCTGACCTCGGCCAGGGTCACCTTGCCCTCGCGCACCGAGCGGTAGATGACTGCCGCTACCAGGGAATCCTGGTCGAGCTTGAGGTCAGCGAGGATCTCGGCGATTTCCAGGCCCGCCTGGAAGCTGGACGTCCCGTCCGCCCAGGAATGCTTGGCCGGGTTGCCTTTTTTCTCGACCTCATGGGCGAACTCGCAGGCTTCCTTCAGCGCTGCGCGATCCAGTGCCGAATCGACGCTCACCACATGGTCCAACCATGCATCGAGATTGATACTGCCGTCAGTGTTGACCGGCTGGTGCACTCTCACCTGTACCATCTTTGTTTTACCTTTCCATACAGCGCACCACGCGGGTGCGCTGGCGATCACCGTGCGGCTGCCATTCCGTGAAAGCCGCACCAAGGGGCCAGTCAGCTAGCCCGCTTCGAATAACGCCATGGCCTCGACATGCGCCGTCTGAGGAAACATGTCGAGAATCCCGGCCCTTTTTAACCGGTACCCCTGGCCGACCAGAACCTGGGCGTCTCGCGCCAGCGTGGCCGGGTTGCACGATACATAGACCAGCCTTCTGGCCTTGAGGCGGGCGATGCCTTGCACCACCTCGAAAGCACCGTCGCGCGGTGGATCCAAGAGTACCGCAGAAAAGCCCTCGGCGGCCCATCCGGTGCCAGCCAAAGGCTGCGATAAATCGGCCTGAAAAAACTGTGCGTTATGCACATTGTTGTTCCGGGCATTGGCTGCGGCCCGATCGACCATGGCCTGCACGCCTTCCACTGCCACCACCTCGCGCGCCTGGCGTGCCAGCGGCAGGGCGAAGTTGCCCAGGCCGCAGAACAGGTCCAGCACTCGCTCGTCGGCCCGCGGTGCAAGCCAGGCCAGGGCCTGCTCGATCATTGCTGTGTTGACCTGGGCATTCACCTGCACGAAGTCCCCCGGGCGCCAGGCCAGCTCCAGTTGCCAAGGCGCCAGGGCGAAGCCCAGTTGCGCTGTCGGCTCCACCGGTGCCGGCTCGCCTTCGCCTTGCAGCCACAGTTGCGCCTTGGCCTGCGCGCAGAACGCCTGCAGCCTGGCCAGGTCTTCTGCCGGCAGCGGCGCGACATGACGCACCAGCAGCGCCTCGGCGGTGCCGCTGAACAATTCGACATGGCCCAGCGCCTGCGGCTTGCTCAATGAACGCAGCACGGTCGGCAAGTGGCGCAGAATCGCCTGCAAGGGCTGTACCAGCACCGCGCAATCATCGATGGCAATGATGTCCTGGCTGGCTTCGGCGCGGAAGCCTACCTGCAGCTGGCGTGCCTTGGCATCCCAGCGCACCGCTACGCGGGCGCGGCGCCGGTAGCCGAATTCAGGCCCGCTAAGCGGCGCGGCCCATTCCTCGGGCTGCACGCCGGCCACCCGCTGCAACTGCTCGGCCAGGGTACGCTGCTTGAGCGCCAGCTGTGCCTCGTGGGGCAGGTGCTGCAGGTTGCAGCCACCGCAACGGCCGTAATACCGGCAGGGCGCCTCACGGCGCTCGGGGCCGGCCTGCAGCAGCCGCTCCAGGCGGGCCTCGACCACTTTGCCACGAGCGTTGAGCACCCGCGCCTCCACGGCCTCACCGGCCAGGGCGCCGCTGACGAACCAGGTGCGCCCCTCGAAGAAGGCGATACCGCGGCCGTCACCGGCCAGGCGCTCGATATCCAGCCGCTGCTTCTTGCCCACGGGCACTTGGGCGGTACGGTTGCCGCCGGCCGGCTGGAAACGCAGGCCGCTGTTGCTTTTCTTCTTGGACATTTAGCTCAGGTCGAACAGGCCGGTGGACAGGTAACGGTCGCCACGGTCGCAGATGATCGCGACCATCGTGGCGTTTTCCACCTCGCGGGACAGGCGCAGCATGGCCGCGACCGCACCACCGGAAGACACGCCGCAGAAAATACCCTCTTCACGGGCAAGGCGGCGGGTGGTGTCTTCGGCTTCCTGCTGCGACATGTCGACCACGCGGTCGACGCGGGTGGCGTCGAAGATCTTCGGCAGGTACTCCTCGGGCCAGCGGCGGATGCCGGGGATGGCCGAACCTTCCATCGGTTGCAAGCCGATGATCTGCACCGCCGGGTTCTGTTCCTTGAGGTACTGCGAGCAGCCCATGATGGTACCGGTGGTGCCCATGGAGCTGATGAAATGGGTAATGGTGCCCTGGGTCTGCTGCCAGATCTCCGGGCCGGTGCTGGTGTAATGAGCGATCGGGTTGTCGCCGTTGGCGAACTGGTCGAGCACCAGGCCACGGCCTTCGGCTTGCAGCTTCTCGGCCAGGTCACGGGCACCTTCCATGCCCTCTTCCTTGGTCACCAGGATCAGCTCGGCACCGTAGGCGGTCATGGCGGCCTTGCGTTCGGCGGTAGAGTTGTCGGGCATGATCAGGATCATCTTGTAGCCCTTGATCGCCGCCGCCATCGCCAGGGCGATACCGGTGTTGCCGGAGGTGGCTTCGATCAGGGTGTCGCCGGGCTTGATCTGGCCGCGCAGTTCGGCGCGGGTGATCATCGACAATGCCGGGCGGTCCTTCACCGAGCCGGCAGGATTGTTACCTTCGAGCTTGAGCAGGAGGGTATTGCTGGTTTCGCCAGCGATGCGCTGCAGGCGAACCAGAGGCGTATTGCCGACGCAATCGGCGATGGTTGGGTACTGCAAGGTCATGGCGTATTTCACAATCCGGACGGCAGGGGCGCCTATCATACCGGCAAACCCTTCGCGGCCATATCACGCAATCTGTGATGGATATAGCTACAGGCTATATGTGCCTGGTGTGGCCGCCCTGTGGGGCCGCGCTGGCTGCTGGATGACCGCTGCGTGTAACGGCAAGCGCATCCACAAGCGCAGCCCGCGTTTGCCGTTTTCCGCCCACAAGGTCCCGCCCTGGCGCTGGATGGCACTGCGGGCGATGCTCAACCCCAGGCCGAAGCCCCCGTCCCCGGGCCGTGAGCCATCCAGCCGCGAGAACGGCGCAAAAATCCGCTCCAGGTCCTCGTCACCTACGCCGCCCCCTTCATCCTCCAGCCACAGCCGCCAATAGCTGCCGTCACGCTGCCCACCCAAGCGCACCACACCGTCGGCCGGTGAATGCCGAATGGCATTGCGCAACAGGTTCTCCAGCGCCTGGGCAAGATGATTGAGGTTGCCCTGCACCCAGCAGTCGGCCGGCACTTCACAGCGTAACCGCGCCAGCGGCCAGCCGCTCTCGTAGCTGGCGTTTTCGGCCAGCAACTCCCACAAGGCGTGGATCTCGATCGGTTCCAGGTTCATCGGCCCACGCTCGGCGTCTTGCCACGCCAGTTGCAGGGTATCCTCGACAAGTTGCTGCATGCAGGCCAGTTCTCGCGACAGGCGTTCGCGCAGGCGTGGCAGGTCGGTTTCACCGTCGCAGGCCACGCGCAGCCGGCTGAGCGGCGTGCGCATTTCATGGGACAGGTCGCGCAGCAATTGCTGCTGCATGGCCACGGTGCCTTGCAAGCGCTCGGCCATCTGGTCGAAGGCGCGGGCCAGTTCGCCCAGTTCGTCGTGCCGGGCGATGGTACGTGAGTCGAGTCGCGCCGACAGCTGGTCGGCGCGCCAGGCGTTGGCCTGCTCGCGCAACTGGTTCAACGGCACGATCAGCATGCGGTAGAGCCCCATGCACAGCAGCAGGGTGAACAGGCCAGGGATGATGCCGTTGGTGACGACCCGCCATAACAGCCGGTGCTGGCCGGGGTTGAAGCGCTGCGGCAGTTCGATCACCAGCAGGCCCTGCTCCGCTGCCCCCGGAAACGGTATGCGCAGCCATGGCTGACCGACGGTGCGCTGACTCATCGGCCAGTCGACACCGCGCAGACGGGTCAGGCGTTGCATGGTCTGCGGGTCGAGGCTGGCGCTGTCGAGTGGCCGCAGGTTGAGGTCGAAAACCCCAACCCAGCCGCGTTCGCGCTGGTGCATGGTTGCCACCCAGCGGTCCAGCCCCGCACGCCCGCCGCTGCGCCAGGCCTGCTCGGCCTCGCTGGCATAACCACGCAACACCTGCTGCGCTGGCGCTGAAAGAAAGGCGTCCTGGGTTTCCATGTGCCGCCCCCAGGTGTAGCTGAGGCCGATCATCAGCAAGCAGAAGCCCACCAGCAGGATGGCCAGTTTCCAGAACAACGAGTGGCGGTGGAGCATGGGTCACTCCGCCTCGCTGGCGCTGAGCACGTAGCCCTTGCCCCACACGGTACGGACCTGCCGTGCGTGATAACCGATGGCCTTGAGCTTGCGGCGGATCTGGCTGACATGCATGTCCAGGCTGCGGTCATGCCGCGAATAGCCCCGTTGCAGTACCTGCTGGTACAGGAACGGCTTGCTCAACACCTCGTCGGGGTTGCGGTTGAGGATATCGAGCAGACGGTATTCACTGGGGGTAAGGCCGGCCAGGCGGCCGTCCAGGCGTACATCGCACAGGCCCTCGTCATAGTGCAGTTCACCGCTGGCGGGCTGCGCCTGCGGGGCGCGGTAACGACGTTCGAGAGCGACCCGGCGCAGTATCGCCTCGATGCGCACCTGCAGTTCGGCCATGCTGAACGGCTTGGGCAGGTAGTCATCGGCGCCGCGCTGGAAACCGTTGATGCGGTCGGCCTCGGCACCCAGTGCCGACATCAGGATTACCGGCGTGGCGCTGCGTTTGCGCAATTGCGCCAGGGCCTCCAGGCCATTGAGCCCGGGCAGCAGGATGTCCAGCAGCACTACGTCGAAGGCGTGACGCCCTGCTGTTTCCAGCCCCTCCAGGCCATTGCGGCACCAGGTCACCTGGAAACCGCCGCGTTGCAGCGTTTCGTGCAGGTAGGCGCCCAGCACCGGGTCATCCTCGATGGCGAGGATATTGCAGTTGTGAACAGCTTCGGGATTCATTGGCAACTGCCATGCATTCTCAATTACGCGATTATCGAGCATCCGCCGCCCGCCGGGCAACCGCGCTGCGACCAATGCACGGCAATCGGCATGAAACACCGACTAAAGAGGTGCAATGCTGCCGCAGGCGGAGTAACTTCCCGCCTTGGCCGTCATCGCTTGACGGCGTCCAGGCACATGACAGGAGGCAAGTGTGCTCGATCGCTTGGGAATACGCAGCCGGGTCCTGCTGCTGGCCCTGCTGCCGGCCGGCCTGATGGCCCTGGTGCTGGGCGGCTACTTCACCTGGCTGCAGCAAAACGACCTGCGCACCCAGTTGCTGCAACGCGGCAAAATGATTGCCGAACAACTGGCACCGCTGGCTGCACCCGCCATGGCCAGGCTGGCACCGGCGCAACTGGAGCGCATTGCCGCACAGACCCTGGAGCAGGCCGATGTGCGCGCCGTCACCTTCCTGGCCCCGGACCGCACACGCTTGGCCCACGCCGGGCCGAGCATGCTCAACCAGCCGCCAAGCGGCGGCACCGGCATGCAATTACTGCAGCGCAGCGGCAATGATGCCACGCGCTACCTGATGCCAGTGTTCGGCCACCACCGCGACC
Source organism: Pseudomonas sp. Marseille-Q3773 (assembly GCF_916618955.1). NCBI lineage: Bacteria > Pseudomonadati > Pseudomonadota > Gammaproteobacteria > Pseudomonadales > Pseudomonadaceae > Pseudomonas > Pseudomonas sp. Marseille-Q3773. The sequence goes on along the minus strand of NZ_OU745390.1, from coordinate 170,939 downwards.
TGGCCACCGATGCCGTGCCGGCCGAAGCCGAACGCCTGCTGGGCTGGGTCGAGATCGAACTGTCCCACGACGGCACGCTGTTGCGCGGCTACCGCAACCTGTTCACCAGCCTGCTCCTGATCCTCGCCTGCCTGGTGCTCAGCGGCCTGCTGGCGCTGCGCATGAGCCGTACCATCAACGACCCCATCGAGCGCATCAAGCACGCGGTCAACCAGCTCAAGGACGGCCATCTGGAAGAACGCCTGCCGGCCATGGGCAGCCATGAGCTGGACGAACTGGCGCGCGGCATCAACCGCATGGCCGAAACCCTGCACAACGCCCATGAGGAACTGCAGCACAGCATCGACCAGGCCACCGAGGACGTGCGCCAGAACCTCGAAACCATCGAGATCCAGAACATCGAACTGGACATGGCGCGCAAGGAAGCGCTGGAGGCCAGCCGCATCAAGTCGGAATTCCTGGCCAACATGAGCCATGAAATCCGTACCCCGCTCAACGGCATCCTCGGCTTCACCCACCTGCTGCAGAAAAGCGAACTGACCCCGCGGCAGCTTGACTACCTGGGCACCATCGAGAAATCCGCCGACAACCTGCTGGGAATCATCAACGAGATCCTCGATTTCTCCAAGATCGAGGCCGGCAAGCTGGTGCTCGACAGTATTCCGTTCAATCTGCGGGACCTGGTCCAGGATACCCTGACCATCCTCGCCCCGGCTGCCCATGCCAAGCAGCTGGAGCTGCTCAGCCTGATCTACCGTGACACCCCGTCGTCGCTGATCGGCGACCCGCTGCGGCTCAAGCAGATCCTCACCAACCTGGTCAGCAACGCCATCAAGTTCACCCGCGAAGGCACAATCGTCGTGCGCGCCATGCTCGAAGACGAGCACGAAGACAGCGCACAGTTGCGCATCAGCGTGCAGGACACGGGTATCGGCCTGTCGCCCCAGGATGTGCGCACGCTGTTCCAAGCGTTCAGCCAGGCCGACAACTCATTGGCACGCCAGCCCGGCGGCACCGGCCTGGGCCTGGTGATCTCCAAGCGTCTGATCGAGCAGATGGGCGGCGAGATCGGCGTCGACAGCACCCCGGGCGAAGGTTCGCAGTTCTGGATCAGCCTCAACCTGCCCAAGGCCCACGACGATCTCCAGGAGCCGCCACTGCAACCGCTGCTGGGGCGCCGCGCGGCCATTGTCGATGGTCACGAACTGGCCCGTCAGGCGCTGGAACACCAGCTGGAAGACTGCGGGCTCAGCGTCAGCCTGTTCACCTCCTATGCCCAGTTGCTGCAGGCCGTACAGGCCGCCAGCCAGGCCGGCCAGCCATTCGAGTTCGCCGTGCTCGGGGCCAACCTGGGCAACCTCTCGCCCGAACAGCTGGGCCATTACCACCAGCAGCTGGAACGTTACCACTGCCAGTGCGTGGTGCTGTGCCCGACTACCGAGCAGGCGCTGTATCATCCCTACCTGCCCAATGGTCATGGCCAACTACTGTCCAAGCCGACCTGCACCCGCAAACTGCGGCGCCTGTTGCTGGAGCTGGTGCAACCGCGCCGTCCCCAGGGCGAGGCGAACAGCGTCAACGGCCAACGCCAGCCGAAGATCCTCTGTGTCGACGACAATGCCGCCAACCTGCTGCTGGTACAGACCCTGCTTGAAGACCTGGGGGCCGAGGTGCTCGCCGTCGACAACGGCTATGCTGCGGTGCAGGCGGTGCAGAACGAGCCCTTCGACCTGGTGCTGATGGACGTGCAGATGCCCGGCATGGACGGCCGCGCCTGCACCGAGCAGATCCGCCTGTGGGAAAACACCCAGAGCGGCAACCCGCTGCCGATCGTCGCCCTCACCGCCCACGCCATGGCCAACGAGAAACGTGCGTTGCTGCACGGCGGCATGGACGACTACCTGACCAAACCGATCAGCGAACGGCAACTGGCCCAGGTGGTGATGAAATGGACCGGGCTCAGCCTGGGCACGCCACAGCAGGAGCGCCTGGCCGAACAACTGGCCAGCGGCGATGAACTACAGGTGCTCGACCCCGAAGAAGGCTTGCGCCTGGCTGCCGGCAAGGCGGACCTGGCAGCCGACATGCTGAGCATGCTGCTGGCCTCGCTGGAGGCCGACCGCGAAGCCATACGCGCCGCCCGCGAGGCCGACGACCGCACCACGCTGATCGAGCAGGTGCACCGCCTGAACGGCGCCTCGCGCTACTGCGGTGTCCCGCAGCTGCGCGCCGCGTGCCAACGCAGCGAGACCTTGCTCAAGCAGGAACACCCCCAGGCGCAACAGGCGCTGGATGAGCTGGATGCTGCCATCGACCGCCTGGCTGTCCAGGCCAGGTTGAGCGCCTGAGCAGAGCGGCCTTTGCAAGAGCGGCCTGGTGCCGCAGCCCAGTGAATCTTTAGGAGCATTACCATGCGCGCCCTGTTGTTCAGCAGCCAGCACTACGACCAGGAAAGCTTCAGCCAGGCCGCCAGCGGCACCAGCGTGGACCTGCACTTCCAGCCTGCCCGCCTGACCCTCGACACCGCTGCCCTGGCCGAGGGCTACGAGGTAGTCTGCGCCTTCATCAATGACGAACTCGACGCCCCGGTGCTGCAGCGCCTGGCCGCCGGCGGCACGCGCCTGATCGCCTTGCGCTCGGCCGGCTACAACCACGTCGACCTGGCCGCCGCCCGGCGCCTGGGCCTGACCGTGGTGCGCGTGCCCGCCTACTCGCCGCATGCCGTGGCGGAACATGCCGTTGCGCTGATCCTGGCCCTCAACCGGCGCCTGCACCGAGCCTACAACCGCACCCGCGAAGGCGATTTCACCTTGCACGGGCTGACCGGCTTCGACCTGCACGGCAAGACCGTCGGCGTGGTCGGCACCGGCCAGATCGGCGCTGCCTTCGCCCGCATCATGGCCGGTTTCGGCTGCCAGCTGCTGGCCTACGACCCTTATCCCAACCCGGAGCTGCTAGCGCTGGGCGCGCGCTACCTGCCGTTGCCCGAGCTGCTGCGCGAAGCCCGTATCATCAGCCTGCACTGCCCGCTGAACGAGCACACCCGGCACCTGATCAATGCGCAAAGCCTGGCCCGGCTGCAACCCGGCGCCATGCTGATCAACACCGGCCGCGGCGCGCTGGTCGACACCCCGGCACTGATCGACGCACTCAAGAGCGGCCAGCTCGGCTACCTGGGCCTGGACGTCTATGAGGAAGAGGCCCAGCTGTTCTTCGAGGACCGCTCCGACCTGCCGCTGCAGGACGACGTGCTGGCTCGCCTGCTGACCTTCCCCAACGTGATCGTCACGGCTCACCAGGCCTTCCTGACCCGTGAAGCACTGGCTGCCATCGCTGCGACCACACTGGACAACATCAACCGCTGGGCGGCAGGCAAACCACAGAATCTGGTGATGGGTTAGTGCTAGGATACGCGGCATTTCTGGAGGACCCATGGTCGAGCACGATTTCCGTTACACCCTTTTCAACCCGCAACACACCCTGATCGAGTGCCGCGCACTGGTGCCGGGCCGTTACCAGGTCACCGGCAACGGTGGTTCGATGCACAAGGGCGATACCCTGCTGGTCACCCTCAAGGGCAGCAAGGACCTGTCGATGCGCCTGACCGTGGAGAGTGTGCGCCACCTGATCAACCCGCGCGGTCAGTGGGTTGCCGTCGCCAGTGGCCCGGTATTCAACGAGCTGGAAATCCTCACCTGGCAGGTCGCCTGCGACAGCTGCGACGCCGTGCTCGACTTCGAGTTTGCAGTGGATGCCAAGCTGGGCAAGAAAGCCCGCCAGCCTGCCGCCAGCGCACGTATTGCCGAGCTGGGTTGGGCCAGCCGTGGCGAGAAACACCTGTGCCCGCGTTGTCAGGAGAGCGCCGAGTGAAGAAACTGCTGACCGGCGTGCTGATTGCCTCCGGCCTGCTGGGCTGTGCCGCCGAACCTGCCAGGCTGCAGCAGGAGCGCAGCTATGTCCTGGAGTGGATTGGCGAACGACCGCTGATCGATTACAGCCACCTGACCCTGACCCTGGCCAGCGATGGCCGCGCCTATGGCAACGCGGGTTGCAACCACTGGTTTGCGCCATACACGCTCGAAGGCGAGCACCTGAGCTTCGGCAAGGTCGGCAAGACCCGCAAACTGTGCGCGCCGGCCTTGATGGAGCAGGAACAACGCTTCCTGCAGGCGCTGGAAACCGTGCAACGCTGGGACGTGTCGCCGATCGAGCAGATGCGTTTCTGGCCGGCCGAGGGCAAGCCGCTGCGCTTCTGGCCTGAGGAAGGCTGAATATTGCCGGGGCTGCTTTGCAGCCCCGGGTACATCAGGCGCCCTTCAGGGCCTTGATCCTGGCCTGCAGGCCTTCCAGCGTCTGCTCACCCATCAACTGCTCACGCACCTTGCCCTTGTCATCGATGATGTAGGTGACCGGCAGCGCCTCGCTGCGCGGCAGGTCATAGCGCTCGGCCGGGTCCTGGGCCAGTACGGTGAAATCGATGCCCAAGGTTTCGCTCGCCTGCTTCAGGTCCTGCCCCTGCAAGCCGTCGAAATTCACCCCCACCACCTTGATGCCGTCGCCCGCCCATTGCTTGGCCGCCGCGTTCAGTTGCGGGATTTCGGTACGGCACGGCCCGCACCATTCGGCCCAGTAGTTGAGCACCAGCCAGTGCCCGTCGATCTGTTCGGCCTTAACCGTATTACCGTGCTGGTCCACGCCATAATCGGCACCGCAACCACCGAGCAACAGGCTCGCGGTGATGGCCAGTACTGCTGCCAGACGCCTTGCCATGGGTCAATCCTTCTCGAGTTTTCAAGCAAAATGGTCAGTCGCTGCGGTTAGAATAGCCGCCACACCCTGCTGGAAGCGACCCGACATGACCGACCTGACGCTCTATCATAACCCGCGCTGCTCGAAATCCCGCGGCGCGCTGGAACTGCTCGAAGCCCGTGGCCTGGCACCGACCATCGTGCGCTACCTCGACACCCCGCCCGACGTCGCCACCCTTGCCGCCCTGCTCGGCAAGCTGGGCATCGGCCCGCGCCAGTTGCTGCGTAGCGGCGAAGACGAATACAAGGAGCTGAACCTGGCCGACCCGGCGCTGACCGACGCGCAGCTGATCGAGGCCATGGCCCGCCACCCCAAGCTGATCGAGCGGCCGATCCTGGTCGCCGGTGACAAGGCCGTGGTCGGCCGCCCGCCGGAGAAAGTGCTGGAGATCCTGCCGTGACCGCGCCCTATATCCTGGTGCTGTATTACAGCCGCCATGGTTCGACCAGCGAGATGGCCAGGCACATCGCCCGCGGCATTGAGCTGGCCGGCCTCGAGGCTCGCCTGCGCACGGTGCCGGCGATTTCCACCGAATGCGAAGCGGTAGCCCCGGACATCCCGCCCAGTGGCGCGCTGTACGCCACCCTGGACGACCTGCGCCACTGCGCCGGGCTGGTACTGGGTAGCCCGACCCGCTTCGGCAACATGGCGGCGCCACTCAAGTACTTCCTGGATGGCACCAGCAGCCTGTGGCTGGGCGGTGAGCTGGTCGGCAAGCCGGCGGGCGTGTTCACCTCCACCGCCAGCCTGCATGGCGGCCAGGAAACCACCCTGCTGTCGATGATGCTGCCGCTGATGCACCACGGCATGCTGGTCATGGGCCTGCCATACAGCGAATCGGCACTGCTCGACACCCGCGGCGGCGGCACGCCCTATGGTGCCAGTCATCATGCCGGGGCCGATGGCAAGCGCGAACTGGACCCGCACGAAATCGCCCTGTGCCGCGCCTTGGGTCAACGCCTGGCGACCACCGCCAAGGCCCTGGAGGCCGCACGTGGCTAGAAAGCCCAAGGTATTGCCGCCGCTGGAATGGCTGGCCCCGCGCCTGCGCCTGACGCGGGCATTGAGCCTGGCGTTGTTCTTCGGACTGGTCGCCCTGCTGCTGGTGAACAACCTGGGCTTCGCCAACCTGCATGGGGCCCGGGTCGAGGTCATTCTGGCGATCGAGCTGGTGCCACTGCTGCTGTTGCTGCCGGGCATGCTGACAGGCAGCGCCCGCGCGCATGCGTGGACCTGCTTCGTGGTGAATATCTACTTCATCAAGGGCGTGCTGGCAGCGTTCGACCCGGCGCGGGCGGTGTTTGGCTGGCTTGAGGTGCTGGTAAGCCTGGGGCTGTTCATCGCCGGCTTGCTGTATGTGCGCTGGAAGTTCCAGCACGAGCGGCGCCTGGCAGGCGAAGGCATTTGAATCGGGGCCGCTTTGCGGCCCCCGGTTCTCAATGGTTGACGGTATGCGCCAGCATCACCGACAACTGGCACAGCGGTCGGCCACTCTCGGCATGCCACTGGTTGAACGCCTGTTGTACCAGGGCCAGGTCTCGCTGGCTGGTCGGCGGCTTGTCGATCACCTTCTGCGCAATCAATGCCGCCGCCATGTCATCGGTAGGGATGAAGGTATCCTTGCCGACCATGCGCAGGAAGCGCGGCGCCGATAGCCCACCCAGCTGGTTGCCGTGCTTGGCCAGGTACTTCCACAGCCCAACGATATCGGTCACCGGCCAGTCGGCGATGAACGCGCCAAAGCTGCCGTGCGCCTTGGTGATATCAAGGACCATCTGTGCATTGCGCGGCACGCTCTTGAGCTTGCCCAGGTGACGAATGATGCGCTCGTCGTGCATCAGCCGCTCCAGGTGTTCGGCGCCCATCAATACCACCTTCTCCGGGTCGAAGCCGAAGAACACCTGCTCGAACGCCGGCCACTTGGCATCTACCAGGCTGTGCTTGAGCCCGGCGCGGAATACGCGCAGGGCCAGGGTCGACAGGTAGCGGTCATCACTGATGTCGCGCAGTTGCGCCGGCGTGCGCGGCTGTGGCAGGAAGGCCTCCAGGGCCTGGGCCGAGCCGAAGCGGTTCAGGCAGTACTCGTGCAGCCACTGATAGTCGCGCATGGGCTCAGATATTCAGCACGTCAAGGAAACGCGGCGTGGCGTTTTCGTCGATCTTCAGGCTGGTGAAGTCGAACAGGTTGCGGTCGGCCAGCTGCGACGGTGCCACGTTCTGCAGGGCGCGGAAGATGCTCTCGGTACGGCCCGGGTGCTTGCGCTCCCACTCCACCAGCATGTCCTTGACCACCTGACGCTGCAGGTTTTCCTGTGAGCCGCACAGGTTGCAAGGGATGATCGGGAATGCCTTCATGTCCGAATAGGCCTGGATGTCCTTCTCGCTGCAGTAGGCCAGCGGGCGGATCACCACATTGCGGCCATCGTCGGCACGCAGCTTCGGCGGCATGCCCTTGAGCGCGCCGTTGAAGAACATGTTGAGGAAGAAGGTTTCGACGATATCGTCGCGGTGGTGCCCCAGCGCCATCTTGGTCGCGCCGATTTCGTCGGCGAAGGTGTACAGGGTGCCACGACGCAGGCGCGAGCACAGCGAGCAGGTGGTCTTGCCCTCGGGTACCAGTTCCTTGACCACCGAGTAGGTGTCCTTCTCGACGATATGGTACTCGACGCCCAGTTCCTTGAGGTAGGCCGGCAGCACATGCTCGGGGAAGCCCGGCTGCTTCTGGTCCATGTTCACCGCGACGATCTCGAACTTGATCGGCGCCACCTTCTGCAGGTGCAACAGAACGTCGAGCATGGTGTAGCTGTCCTTGCCGCCGGACAGGCAGACCATGACCTTGTCGCCATCCTCGATCATGTTGTAGTCGGTGATGGCTTCGCCGGCGAGACGACGCAGGCGTTTTTGCAGTTTGTTCTGGTTGACCGAGAGGGTGCCCATAGCGCTTGGATCCGCGAGGTGTGACAAAAGCCGGCTATTTTACGCACAAACGCGCCGCTGCTGTAGGCATTCCGACAAAGACTTCAATGTAATCAAGAGCCGCACCTACAGCGCGATTTGCTCTAAAAAGCATGGTTTATGTAGGTAACGGCTTCCTATACTGCGACATAAGGCCACATTACCGCTTGCATCGGTGTTCGGGCCTCGGGCCGCTGCGCTCCATCTGGGGGGCGTCTGGCAACATTGAGAGGAGTGATCGGCATGATTCATCACGTTGTGGGGCTGTTTACCCATCCCGACCAGGAATGGCGGGAAATTCGTGGCGAAGAAGAAACCATCAGCCACATGTACCTGACGCACACCCTGATCCTGGCTGCGATCCCTGCTGTTTCGGCGTTCATCGGTACCACCCAGGTCGGCTGGGTGATCGGCGATCGACCGGCGGTGATGCTGACCATGGAGAGTGCCATCTGGATGAGCATCATGTCGTACCTGGCAATGCTTGCCGGGGTGGCGGTGATGGGCGCATTCATCCACTGGATGGCCCGCACCTACGATGCCAACCCGTCCATGGCACAGTGCGTCGCCTTTGCCACCTACACTGCCACGCCATTGTTCATCGGCGGCCTGGCGGCGCTGTACCCGCACCTGTGGCTGGGCATGCTGATAGGCACCGCAGCCATCTGCTACACGGTGTATCTGCTGTACGTCGGTTTGCCGACGTTCATGAACATCCCTTCCGACGAGGGCTTCCTGTTCTCCAGCTCGGTGCTGGCGGTGGGCCTTGTGGTACTGGTGGCGATCATGGCTGCCACGGTGATCATCTGGGGCCTGGGCGTGGGGCCGGTGTACACCAACTAGAACGTTAGGAAACACTGGGTATCTGCCAGGGGCCGCCGCAAGGCGGCCTCTACCTGTGCGCTGACCGGTGGCTCGGCAGGCTGCCCAGGGTTGCGGCATAATGCTCGGCCAGGAGAACCATCCCGCCATGCCCGAGCTGCTATTACAACGCGTCGAAACCTGTTACCAGCAAGCCGAAACCTTCTTCAAACGTACCTTCCCGCGCCCGGAAGTCAGCTTCAAGCTGCGCGGGCAAAAAGCCGGGGTCGCCCACCTGCACCAAAACCTGCTGCGCTTCAACCTGCAACTGTATCGGGAGAACCAGGAAGACTTCCTGCGCCAGACCGTGGCTCACGAAGTGGCGCATCTGGTGGCCCACCAGCTGTTCGGCGACCGCATCCAGGCCCATGGCGAGGAATGGCAACTGATCATGCGCGGCGTCTATGAACTGCCGCCCAACCGATGCCACAACTACGAAGTGCAGCGTCGCGTGGCCACCCGCTATATCTACCGCTGCCCCTGCCCGCAAAGCGATTTCCCGTTTACCGCGCAGCGGCACAAGCTGGTGCGTCAGGGCCGGCGCTACCTGTGCAAGCGCTGTCGGGAGATATTGGTGTACAGCGGCGAGATGCGCGTCGAGTAGGTTGTGTTTGCTGTTTTGACCAGAACAGACAATGCAAAGATTTCAGGCATAAGAAAGGCGACCCGAGGGTTAATGCCAGTCAGTTAAGACTGATTCATTGACCTTTAGCCCATAGGCCGCAAAATCCGATGCTTGGAAACGAGCATCGGATTTTTTTATGCGCCTGTCACAAGCATTGTCCCTCACTCATGAAATGGCCTCGCGGCCACATGCCCTTGAAGGGCTTGGCGCTTTGCTTGATCCGGACATCGTGCAGCAGGCTTTCGAGACAGCAGGTGTCTCGACCATCCGCAAGCGGCGTCTCCCGCTTGAAAGCTTGGTGTGGTGCATCATCGGCATGGCGCTTTTTCGCCGGATGTCGGCTTGGGATGTTGTGAACCATATGGATATCATGCTGCCGGGCAAGCGGCCCTTGGTGGCGCCCAGCGCTGTGGTACAAGGACGGCAACGGCTGGGTAGCGAAGCGGTACGCGAAGTCTTCACACTCACCCAGCAACGCTGGCACGAAGAGACCAAGCATCCGCAGTGGTTGGGACTGACGCTGCTTGGCGTGGATGGCGTCGTTTGGAACACGCCTGATACGGCGGAAAACCGTGCGTATTACGGTGGCGCGACCAACCAGCATGGGGACGGTGGTTTTCCTCAGGTTCGGATGGTCTGCCAGATGGAGCTGACCAGCCACCTGCTGATAAGCAGCACTTTCCAGAGCTACCACAGCAGTGAAATGAAGCTGGCAGAACAGCTGATCGCCACGACGCCTAACCAGTCATTGACCCTTTTCGATAAAGGTTTCTACTCGTTGGGATTGCTGCATCACTGGCAATCGCAAGGCGAGCAGCGCCACTGGCTGATCCCCTTGAAAAAGGGCATTCAGTATGAGGTCGAACGCAAGCTTGGGCGTAACGATGCCTTGGTCGTTTTGCGCACGTCACCTCAGGCTCGCAAGCAATGGCCAGGCTTGCCGCTGGAGATTCGAGCGCGGCTGCTGAGCAAAACGATCAAAGGAAAGGTTGTGAGTGTCTTGACCTCGATGACCGATCCGCTGCGCTTCCCGGGTGATGAGATCGTCGATCTTTACAGCCAGCGTTGGGAAATCGAACTGGGCTACCGGGAGATCAAGCAGGGACTGCTGGGCGGCGAATACACACTGAGAAGCAAAACGCCGGAGATGATTGCGCAAGAGTTGTGGGGCGTATTACTGGGTTACAACCTGTTGCGTTATCAGATGGTGCAGATGTCGAGACAGTGCCCAGGTGTGTATCCATGCGAGATGAGCTTTACCGCCTGCAGCTGGACGATCTTGGGTTTGCTGCATGGTACATCGCTGAATCATCCGGGCAACTTGCCGGGTTTTCTCGCCGATTTGCAGGCATCAGCGCCGCAATACGTCCTACCCCATCGGCGACCTGACCGGTGGTTTCCTAGAGCGGTAAAGCAACGACCAGCGAAATACCCGACCCGAAAATGAAAATGCCAGTCAGCTTAACTGACTGGCATTAACCCGAGGGTCGCCTTTCTTGCACCAGCCTGCGCCTTACTTCTCGACGAAAGCCCGCTCGATCAGGTAATCACCCGGCTCGCGCATGCGCGGGGAGATCTTCAGGCCGAAGCTGTCCAGCACTTCGCTGGTCTCGTCGAGCATGCTCGGGCTGCCGCAGATCATCGCACGGTCGTCCTGCGGGTTGATCGGTGGCAGGCCGATGTCGCTGAACAGCTTGCCGCTGCGCATCAGGTCGGTCAGACGGCCTTGGTTCTCGAACGGCTCACGGGTCACAGTCGGGTAATAGATCAGCTTTTCGCGTACCGCTTCACCGAAGAACTCGTTCTGTGGCAGGTGCTCGGTAATGAATTCACGGTAGGCCACTTCGTTCACATAGCGCACGCCGTGCACCAGGATCACTTTTTCGAAGCGCTCGTAGGTTTCCGGGTCCTGGATGACGCTCATGAACGGTGCCAGGCCAGTGCCGGTGCTCAGCAGGTACAGGTGCTTGCCCGGATTCAGGTCGTCGAGCACCAGGGTGCCGGTAGGCTTCTTGCTGATGATGATCTCGTCGCCTTCCTTCAGGTGCTGCAGCTGGGAGGTCAGCGGGCCATCCGGCACCTTGATGCTGAAGAACTCCAGGTGCTCTTCCCAGTTCGGCGAAGCGATGGAATAGGCGCGCATGAGTGGACGGCCGTTGTCCTGCTGCAGGCCAATCATCACGAACTGACCGTTCTCGAAGCGCAGGCCCGGGTCGCGGGTGCACTTGAAGCTGAACAGGGTGTCGTTCCAGTGGTGCACACTGAGGACACGTTCGTGGTTCATGTTGCTCATCTAATGGGGCTCCTGAAGAAAGACGCGGCGCGCGCAAGACGCGCAGTTGCGCGATAGTTTAGGGGCAGCGACAATATCTGTTAACTGGATTATCAAGATATGTGTTATCGGTTATATCGATATGCGATTCACACTTCGTCAACTACAGGTCTTCGTTGCCGTGGCCCAGCACCAGAGCGTCTCCCGCGCCGCCAGTGTGCTGGCGCTGTCGCAATCGGCTGCCAGCACCTCGATCACCGAACTTGAACGCCAGTCCAGCTGCCAGCTGTTCGACCGTGCCGGCAAGCGCCTGAGCCTCAACGCCCTGGGCCAGCAGCTGTTGCCGCAGGCCGTGGCCCTGCTCGACCAGGCCAAGGAGATCGAAGACCTGCTCAATGGCAAGTCCGGTTTCGGCTCGCTGGCGGTCGGCGCCACGCTGACCATCGGCAACTACCTGGCCACCCTGCTTATCGGCAGCTTCATGCAGGTGCACCCGGAAAGCCAGGTGAAGCTGCATGTGCAGAACACCGCACATATCGTGCAACAGGTTGCGCACTATGAAATTGACCTGGGTCTGATCGAAGGCGACTGCAACCACCCGGACCTGGAAGTCCGCCCCTGGGTCGAAGATGAACTGGTGGTGTTCTGCGCGCCGCAACATCCACTGGCCAGGCTGGGCCGCGCCGATGTGCAGACCTTGTCCCAGGAAGCGTGGATATTGCGCGAACAGGGCTCCGGCACACGCCTGACCTTCGACCAGGCCATGCGCCACCAGCGTAGCAATCTCAACATCCGCCTGGAACTGGAGCACACCGAAGCCATCAAGCGCGCCGTGGAGTCAGGCCTGGGTATCGGCTGCATTTCGCGCCTGGCCCTGCGCGACGCCTTCCGCCGCGGCAGCCTGGTCGCGGTGGAAACCCCGGAGCTGGACCTGAGGCGCCAGTTCTACTTCATCTGGCACAAACAGAAGTACCAGACCTCTGCCATGCGCGAATTTCTAGAACTGTGCCGCAACTTCACCGCGGGCTTTACCCGCAGTGACGAGATCGTGTTGCCGCCAATCGCTTAAAGCAGGATCACGCCCCACACCAGCGCCACCATGGTCAGCGCCACCAGTTGCGCGGCGCTGCCCATGTCCTTGGCGTTTTTCGACAGCGGGTGGCGCTCCAGCGAAATGCGGTCGATGGCCGCCTCCACCGCCGAGTTGAACAGCTCGACGATCAGGCCCAACAGGCACACGGCGATCATGATCGCCCGCTCTGCGCGGCTGACGGGTAGCCAGAAGGCGATCGGGATCAGCAGCACGTTGAGCAGGACCAACTGACGGAACGCGGCCTCGCCCTTGAAGGCGGCGCGCAGGCCGTCCAGCGAATAGCCGGCGGCGTTGAAGATGCGTTTGAGGCCGGTCTGGCCCTTGAATGGCGATGTCATGTGAGTCACTTAACAACTGAAAGGCCAGCAGCCTAGAGCGGCAAGGGTCAAAAAAGCGTGAATGCACGCACCGTCAGTTGCTGGCAACCGATTCAAGTTGTTGCAGCAGCAGCGCGGCCTGGGTGCGGGTACGCACGCCGAGCTTGCGGAAGATCGCGGTGACGTGGGCCTTGATGGTCGCTTCCGACACATTCAGCTCATAGGCGATCTGCTTGTTCAGCAAGCCTTCGCAGACCATGGTCAGTACCCGGAACTGCTGCGGCGTGAGGCTGGCCAGGCCTTCGCTGGCAGCCTTGGCCTCGGCCGAGACATCCACCTTTTCGAATGCCTGCGGCGGCCACCAGACTTCGCCGTCGAGCACCTTGCGCACCGCATCCTGGATCACTTCCAGGGTGCTGGACTTGGGAATGAAACCACTGGCACCGAATTCGCGGGACTTGACCACCACGGCGGCCTCTTCCTGCGCCGAAACCATCACCACCGGAATCTGCGGGTACTGCCCGCGCAACAGCACCAGCCCGGAAAAGCCGTAGGCGCCTGGCATGTTCAGGTCCAGCAGTACCAGGTCCCAGTCGGCTTTTTCGCTCAGGCGGGTTTCCAGTTCGGCGATGCTGGCAACCTCCACCAGGCGCACATCCGGGCCCAGGCCGAGGGTAACGGCCTGGCGCAGGGCGCCGCGGAACAGCGGGTGGTCATCGGCAATCAGGATTTGATAAGTGGCCATCGATCTGGGGATCCTGTTCTGTGTCGGGCACTCGGGTAGGGTCATTATGAACCAAAGCAGGGGTTGTGCCCCTTGGACTATAGGAAGGTATGCAAACGCTGATGGGTGTCATCCTGCTCATCCAGGGGCAGGCGCCGCTTGCCGCTCAGGTAATGCAGGCTGAATACATCCAGGTAGGCATCCAGTGCTTGCGAGGCCTGGGTATCGCAGCCAGGTCGAGGCACATGGCAGCCACTTCCGCCGTACAGAAGTGATCATCGCGCCGCGAGCGACGCAAGCGGTAGCGCGACATCTGCTCGGCCGCCAGGCTCAACACCGGGAAGCGATCGAGGTACGGGCTTTTGCGAAACATCTTGCGCGCTTCGGTCCAGGTAGCGTCCAGCAGGATGAACAACGGGCGCTTGCCCGGTTCACGCCGCACTTCGCTGACTACCCGTTCCTGGGCGACGAATTCGCCAGGGAAGACGATATAGGGCTGCCAGCGCGGGTCGTCCAGCAATGCCAGCAAGCGTTCGTCGACCGACGTGCGCAGCCAGCCGAAGGCGGAGGTGTCTTCGATCAGGTCGGCGATCAGCCATCCGGTATTGGTCGGTTTCAGCGGCTCGGTGTCATGCATCAGCAGGCACATGCCGGACTCGGCCTGCACCCGCGGCTTCCAGGCGCACAGGCAGTGACTGGCGATGACCCGACAATCCGGGCAACGTTCGGCACGCGAACCCCGGGCGATGAAAGGCTTGTTGCTGCGCGCCAGGCGTTCGGCGCGCAGGCGCGCTACTGCATGGCTCATGCCGGCAGGCCTCTGGACAGGTGGGGAATGGACACAAGGATTGCTCGGTGAAAACAAGGCCGCCAGTCTACCAGAACAGGGCGCAATTGCTGTGCAGCCGGCAGGGCGGTCCTTATAATCGGCGTTTTAGCGTGACTGGACCTTGCGCCTTCGCGATAGTCACGGAACGCTGTCGACCCGCGCATGTCAAAGCGCCAGTCATCGAACCAGGAGAGATCCATGCTGCGCCGTATCGCCCCCGTCCTGAGCCTGATGCTCGCCCTGCCCCTGGCAGCCCAGGCGGCCTCCAAGCAGGACTACGACCTGAACAACATGCTGCAGAAGGTCGCCAAAGAGAGCAGTGTCGGCACCCCGCGGGCCATCAACGAGGATATCCTCGACCAGGGTTACACCGTGGAAGGCAAGGCACTGATCAACCACCTGAGCGTGCGCCAGAGCCATGCCGAGCGCATGCAGGCCAACCCGGAACAGGTCCGCAGCCAGCTGGGTGACAGCGTCTGCCGCAACAGCGGGTTCCGCAACCTGATGTCCAAGGGCGCAGTCATGGTATACCGTTTCACGGTTTACAAGACCAACCAGCCGATCATGGACCAGGCTTTCGACAATGCCAGCTGCGTGGCCGGCAACAAGAAGAAGTAACGACAACCTGCAATCGCTACGCCTTTTCGTCTTCCCGGGCGCGCCAACGTCCTTCAGCGGCATCGGCGCGCATCTCTGCAAGCAGCGCCTGCAGATAGCGCGACTGGCATTCCAGCCCCGCCAGCCTGCGTCGGCATTCGGCCTCGAGGCTCAGGTGATGCGCCCGTGCCGCATTTTCCAGCTGCTGGTAAAGCTGCCGGTCCACCTCGATGATCAAGCGATGCATACCGCCACCTCCTGCATCGACACGTTTCGCATTTCCAGTTAACCAAACCCGCATCGCCAGTGGCTGCATGCCGACGAGCGGACAGGCCAAACACCCCGGCACGATTGGACGCAAGGGTCTAGATTGAGGTCAGAGGTATTGGTGCAGAAGGAGACGTTGCATGCCTTACCAATCGAATGAACTGCTGTTCAGCCACTTCCGCGACCACAACATCGACCTGAGCAACATCGACGCACAACTGCAACTGGTGGCGCCGGACAGCCCCAACCTGCCGCTGTACCGCGACATGATACTGACCATCCTGCGCATGGCCCATGACGACACCGACCGCTGGAACGCCAAGATCACCCTGCAGGCCCTGCGCGAACTGGACCACTCGTTTCGCGCCCTGGAACGCTACAAAGGCCGGCGCAAGGTAACCGTGTTCGGCTCGGCGCGCACCCCAATGGAACACCCCATGTACGCCCTGGCCCGCGAGCTGGGCGCGACCTTGGCGCGTTCGGACCTGATGGTCATCACCGGTGCCGGCGGCGGTATCATGGCGGCAGCCCACGAAGGCGCGGGTAGCGACCACAGCCTGGGGTTCAATATCACCCTGCCCTTCGAGCAACACGCCAACCCCACGGTGGACGGCACCGACAAGCTGCTGCCCTTCCACTTTTTCTTCATCCGCAAATTGTTCTTCGTCAAGGAAGCCGATGCCCTGGTGCTGTGCCCAGGCGGTTTCGGCACCCTGGATGAAGCGCTGGAGGTGCTGACCCTGATCCAGACCGGCAAAAGCCCGCTGGTGCCAGTGGTGCTGCTGGATTCGCCGGGCGGCAGCTTCTGGCGCGACTGCCTGGACTTCATCAGCCGCCAGCTGGAAGAAAACCGCTACATCCTGCCCAGCGACCTGAAGCTGTTGCGCCTGGTGCATAGCGCCGACGAGGCGGTCGAGGAAATCAACCAGTTCTACAGCAACTACCACTCCAGCCGCTGGCTGAAGAGCCAGTTCGTGATCCGCATGCACCACCCGCTCAGCGAGGCGGCGCTGTATGACATTCAGGAAGGCTTCGCCGACTTGCGCCTCAGCGGCAAGTATCACCAGCAACCTGACAGCAGTGCCGAGCACGAGGTGGGCAACTTCAGCCACCTGACCCGTTTGTCATTTGCCTTCAATGGCCGGGATCAGGGCCGGCTGCGCGAACTGGTGGACTTCATCAACCTGCCGGAGAACTGGGCCAAGCCGCAACCCATGCATACCACCCAGCGAGCCCGGGAGGCGTTGAAAGCCAGTTGATACCGTGTTGCTTCTTTTGAGGGGGGCGTTCTGCGCCCCTGCCTTCAGTAGTCGTCGAGATCACGTCCACTGAGCAGGCGGCCGATCATGTCCAGGGAAAATCCACGATAAGCAAGAAACCGTGTCTGCTGGGCACGGCTACGCGGGTCGTGGGGGCGCTGGCCGGCAAACTTGCGCTGCCACACCTCACGCATGCGCTCGCCCCACTCCACCCCGCTCTCGCGCAAGGCCTGCTCGATATCAGCCCGCGCCAAACCACGCTGGCCAAGCTCTTCGCGAATGCGCGCAGGTCCATACCCGGAACCGGAACGATAACGGATGAAGCTTTCGAGATAGCGGGCTTCGCTGAGCAGCCCTTCTTCGGCAAGCCGATCGAGTTCGGGCCCTATCAGCTCATCCGAAGCGCCGCGCTGACGCAATTTGCGCGTCAGCTCGACGCGACCGTGCTCACGTCGCGCGAGCAGGTCCATGGCTGTCCGCCGGATAGCGACGGGGGTGTCGAGTTCGGCGGACATGTTCGGCTATCCGTGCAATCAATAACCGGCGTCAGCGTCGGCCATGTCATCGGCATCAGCTTCGGCAGCCGCAGCCTTCCCGGCAGCCGCAACAGCGCCAGCGGTCAGCAGCTTCTCACGGATCTGCTTCTCGATCTCGGCGCCGATGGCCGGGTTCTCAGCCAGGTACTTGGCAGCGTTTGCCTTGCCTTGACCGATTTTGTTGCCCTGATAGGCGTACCAGGCACCGGACTTCTCGACCAGCCCCTGGGCCACACCCAGGTCGATGATCTCGCCGTTCCGGTAGATGCCTTTGCCGTAGAGGATCTGGAACTCGGCCTGGCGGAACGGTGGCGACACCTTGTTCTTGACGATCTTGACGCGGGTTTCGCTGCCGACCACCTCGTCGCCTTCCTTGACTGCACCGGTACGACGGATGTCCAGACGCACCGAGGCGTAGAACTTCAGGGCGTTACCACCAGTGGTGGTTTCCGGGCTGCCGAACATCACGCCGATCTTCATACGGATCTGGTTGATGAAGATGACCAGGCAGTTGGCGTTCTTGATGTTACCGGTGATCTTGCGCAGTGCCTGGGACATCAGGCGAGCCTGCAGCCCCACATGCATGTCGCCCATCTCGCCTTCGATTTCAGCCTTGGGTACCAGGGCCGCCACGGAGTCGACGATGATCACGTCAACGGCGTTGGAGCGCACCAGCATGTCAGTGATTTCCAGGGCCTGTTCGCCGGTGTCCGGCTGGGAAACCAGCAGATCGTCGACGTTGACACCCAGCTTGCCGGCATACTCGGGGTCGAGGGCGTGCTCGGCGTCGACGAAGGCACAGGTAGCGCCATTTTTCTGGGCTTCGGCGATGACCGACAGGGTCAGCGTGGTCTTACCCGACGACTCCGGGCCGTAAATTTCGACGATACGGCCTTTCGGCAGACCGCCGATGCCGAGGGCGATATCCAGGCCCAGGGAGCCGGTGGAGATGGCCGGAATCGCCTGGCGCTCGTGGTCGCCCATGCGCATGACCGCGCCTTTACCGAATTGGCGTTCGATTTGACCCAGGGCCGCAGCCAAGGCGCGCTTCTTGTTGTCGTCCATTGCAATCCTCACGTGTTCGACTTGGCCCTGATGGCCGGAATACCTGTATAAGTAGCCAGTATTATTCCACAGGCGAGCGCGCGAGCAAACCCCTGTTGTCGATTTACTCGGCACCAAGCTGTAACAAGCCGTCTAACGCGGCGATCACCGTCTGTCGCCGCACCGCTTCGCGGTCGCCCTCGAAGTGCCGGCGTTCGCTGGTGACATGGCTGCCGTCGGCCCAGGCGAGCCACACGGTGCCCACCGGTTTGGCTGGCGAACCACCGTCGGGCCCGGCCACACCGCTGACCGCCACGGCAAAACGCGCACCGCTGGCGGCCTGGGCACCACGGGCCATGGCCTCGACCACCTCCTGGCTGACTGCGCCCACTTCGGCGAACAATGCCGCCGGGACGTTCAGCTGACGGGTTTTCTGGGCATTGGAGTACGTCACGTAGCCGGCCTCGAACCAGGCAGAGCTGCCGGGTACCCGGGTGATGGCTTCGGCAATCCCGCCGCCGGTACAGGATTCAGCGGTGGTGACCTGAGCGTTGAAGCGACGCAAGTGTTCGCCGAGACGGGTGGCGAGGACGGTGATCGGGTCCATGACGGGTTCCTTGAAGGGGCTGGAGACACCGTAGCATTTTGCGCCTTTCGAGTGCATGCCTCACAGGCCTGGACGCGTCCGGACCTGCCCTACGGCCCGCCACGCAGCTCCCGCACATAAGCCTGACAAGCCTGTAACGCAATCAGCCCCCGGTCGCCTTCATCGGTGATGGCGATAATTCGTTGAGCATGCGCCGGCTCAAGTCCGGCACGTACGGTTGCATGATCCAGGCTGCCGGTGCTGGCGGTGGCAGGCACTGCGGCAGAGAGGGTGTCGCGTTCGACCAGGACCGACAGGCGCAGATCGGCAGTAGCAAGGCGATCACGCAGGCGAGCCTGAGACTGCTGGGCATCGGCAAGTTCCTTGAAATAACGGGTTTCATTTTCTTCCAGGCGTCGTTCGAGCACCTGCCGTCGTTCACGTTCAGCCAGCACCCGGGCAGCCTCGGCGTCGGCCTGGGCTTGCGCCAGTTGTGCCAGCTGTCGACCATAGCGCCAGCCCTGAATCTGCCAGGCCAGCGCTACCGACAGCATCAGCAGGCAGCCGCCCAGCGCCTGTTGCCATCGGCTCAACACAACACCTCGCGCGCCCGCGCCCAGAGCTTGAGACGATCCTCCAGCCCATTGAGCCCACCATTGATATGGCGCGTGATGCGGTTGAACTCGCCCCGGTCAGCCAGGGCATTGAGCCCGCGCGAATGCCAGAACCACGCCGCCGATTCACAGGCCCAGCGTGGTTGTTCGAGCAGTTGCGGTTGCGCCAGCAAGCGCTCGTCGCCGAACAATGCGCGGCTGCAGGCCTGGTAATTGTTACGCCCGGTCACCTGGATCAGGCCGCGCCCGCAATACAGCTGGCCATCGCCATCGGCCTGGGGCGTATTGCCCAGGCGCAAGGCCAGGCTGCCGGTGTCGTAGCGGGCCAGGTAGCGGTCGTTGCCCAGCTCCTTCACATGACGGAACTGGCCGGACTCATGGCCGACCTGGGCGATGAACGCCGCCACGCGTCTGGGGTTGTCGATTTCCCAACGGGGCAGGCTGACGTTCAGTGCAGAAACAAAAACGCCCGCGACGGGGCGGGCGTTCGGCAAAATCTGTAGCAATTGTGTTTCAGTGAGCATGGGTAACCTCCTTCCCTGTATCGCTCCTCACGCCTTGATCGCGGCCTGGCGGCGCGGCGCCGCGCCCTTGGCCTGTACCTTGCCCGCCTTGCCACCATTGCCCTGCACGGTGGTGCGCCAGCCCGAGCTGGTGAACACCTGCTCCACCGAGTCGATCTGGTACTGCCCGTCGAGGCCGTCGACAAAACCGTGCAGCTCGATGCTGCGCTCGGCGAACAGGTCGGTGCGCCCCGGCAAGTCCAGGCGCACATGGGCGGTAGCGCGGTTGAAGCTGGCCAGGCGGGCCTTGGCGGCCTGCTCGGCGGCAGCGCGGTTGGGGTAGAGATGACGGTCGGTGTGCACCGGCCGCTGCCCCTCGGCGGCCTCATCGTTGACCAGCTCGATGACCTTGGCCTCGCCAGTGGCGACGTCGAGGTGACGGGTGCGCACGGCCTTGCGCGCGGCCTGGTCATCGAGGCGAAAGTGCCATTGGCTGACGTCGCCACGGGCAATCCCGACCACGCCCAAGGGTTTGCCGCTGGCGCTCTGCCCGGCCTGGCGTGGCAACACCAGCAACTGGCCATTGGCAAGCTTGGCGGTGCTGTCGTACTGGCGCGCCAGGCGGGTGATGAAGTTGAAGTCCGATTCGTTGATCTGGTCGATCCGCGGCACCTGCGTGAGCACTGGGCAGATTGCCTGCCAGCCATTGCGCGCACCGATTTCGGCGACGATGCGTTGCAAGGGCACGGCTTCCCAGCTGCCGCTGCGGACGGTCCGGCCAGTGCCGCGCAGGTCGCTGGCCTTGCCCCGGATCACCAGGGTATCCGGCGGGCCGGACACCTCGACTTCATCGACGGTGTAACGCCCCAGCCGGGTCAGTGGCTGGCCGGCGTAACCCAGATGCAGTTCGATCAGCGCACCGCGGGCGGGCACGGCTATGGTGCCGTCCCGGGCATCGATGCGCAGCTCGAAGTCATCCGCTTCCATGCCCGGTTTGTCGGTGGTACGCAGCAGCAACAGGCGATCGCTGATCAGCGCAGTAATGTCCTTGCCGTCGGCCTGGATACGAAATTGTGGCTGCATGGCGTCAGTCCCACAGCTGCACGACGTCGGCCGCGGCCCGCACCAGCGTCGGCAAGCGGAACGTCACGCCGTTGCGAAATGGCTGAGGCTCGTCTGCCAGTCCCTGGTTGGCTTGCAACACCGCTTCGACGCTACCGTCGAGGTGCCCGTAATAATGCTGGCAAAGGGTGTCGAGCAGGTCGCCCTCAGACGTTTTGCAAATCTTGTCCATAACTGACGAACTCCAGTGAGAATCCTTGTTTGCGCGGTATGCCGCCTGCCAGCAAAGCGCCCTGCTCTTCCTCGATGCGGGTCAGGCACCAGGTGCCAAGCACTTCGCCATAGCCGGTGGTCAACGACAGCGGCAGCAGCTGGCGGCCGATGCCACGCAGGGCCTGCAGCTGGCCCAAGCCGCCTTTGAAGCCCGGGAAGATCGCGCCACGGATGTTGATGGTCTCTTCCCCCAGGCTCACCGCCTGCTGGGCATTCTCGCGGCGCAAACGCTCTTGCCCGGCCCAGCGAAAGCGCGTTTGCCGGCGCAGTTGATCGAAGGCGGCAGTGTCGAGGTTGAAGTAATACGGCGCGCTGTTGGCCTTCAGCGGCTGCAGCACCAGCAGGTGCGGGAACGGTTTGATCGCTTGTGCAGCCGGTGTCGTGTCGGGCGCGAAGCCGAAGGTCGACAACACACCCTTGGCGACCGCGCGCGCCTCACCGATCACCCGCCGCACAGCCGCGCCGGCCTTGCCCAGCTGTTCGTTGAAGGCTCCGACGCGGTCGCGCACCTTGCGCACCACGTCGAGGGCCTGGTCGTACCTGGCAATCACCTTGTCGACGCGCTGCCTGGCCGCGTCGATGGCGCGCAGGGTGCGTTGCAGGCGCTTGCCGATTTCCGGGCCGATCCATGGCAGGGCTTCGAGCGCGGCGGCCGCCTCCCTGGCATGGCCGACCGCCTGGTTCATCGGGTCAAGCATGGCGTCGGCACGCCGACGCCCCGCCTCGCCCGCCCTGACCAGTGCATGCAAGCCGCCTTGCAACTGTTCC
Source organism: Pseudomonas sp. Marseille-Q3773 (assembly GCF_916618955.1). Lineage (NCBI taxonomy): Bacteria > Pseudomonadati > Pseudomonadota > Gammaproteobacteria > Pseudomonadales > Pseudomonadaceae > Pseudomonas > Pseudomonas sp. Marseille-Q3773. The sequence goes on along the minus strand of NZ_OU745390.1, from coordinate 148,945 downwards.
AGGTAGGTCATGCGGTCCTCCTCATGGCTGTGGTTGATCGACCATCTGCACCGAACGCGCCTGACGCATCAGGTCATCAAGCATGCGGCGGGCGATGGCTTCCAGTTGTTGCAGGGTGGTCGGGTCATCGAGGCTGTTGTTGAAGGTCACCGGCATATTGGCGGTGAAAGTGAATTGCTGGTTGATGGCGGGTGGCGACACAGCCGATGACGGCGGTATCGAAACAACAGGCGACGGCGTAGGCGGGCCGACGTTTCTCGGTGATCGGGTCGCCTGCTCGGAGAGACTGGTAACCTCCAGGCTCGCCCCCGGCGCATCGGAGCCGGCGACAGACTGCAAGCCCTTGCCCGAGGCTTCGCCAATGAGCTTGGCACCCAGGCCGCCGAGATGGCTGCCGCCCAGGCTGCCCAGCAGGCCACCGACCGCGGCGCCGATCACGGTTCCCATACCCGGTACCACCGAGCCGATCATGGCGCCGGCTGCCGCGCCACCGAGCCCCCCGACCGATGAACCGGCCAGGCTGCCAAGCAGCTGCGCTGTCGAAGCGGCAGGCAACGGTGCAGGTGTGCTGAGGCCTTTCTGCAAGCGGCTTGGCTGTTCTGCGGAAGCGGCAATATCCCGGCTCGCCGCTGGCGCATCGGAGCCGACGACGGATGCCACGGCCTTGCCCAACGCGCCCCCGACCCATTCACCGCCGATGCCGCCCAGATAGCCGCCACCCAGGCTGCCCAGCAGGCCACCGACCGCGCCGCCGATCACGGTGCCTATACCCGGTACCACCGAGCCAAGCATGGCACCTGCCGCCGCGCCACCGAGCCATCCGGCCGAAGTGCCGGCCAGGTTGCCACCCAACCCGCCGAAAACCTCGCCATAGCCTTCCAGCTTTTCTGCGGGAGTGCCGTTACTCTGATAGATGTCGGCCGCCTGCAGCGAGGTATCCAGCACTGCCGTCAGTGGCACGCGCTTGAACAGTTTTCCTGCCAATGGCAGCTGTTTTGCCGTGCCGAGCGAAGGTAGGGAAGCGACGCCTTGGGCAATGGTTTGCGCCGGCTCTGGCACAGGCGCCCCGCTGCTTTGCGGCGCCGGCTCTTCCTCCTCGGTGATCCAGTTGAACAACGCAGCACCGGCCTCACCACCCGCAGCCTCGCCCACCTGGGCGCCAAACTTGGCCCATTGCTCCTGCGCGGCGTCCTCCTGCGTTCTATCTGCGTCCTTTTGCGCCGCCTGCTTGCTGGCCCGCTGGCCTTGGCGCCGGCGCTGACGTTTACCTCTGCTCATGCCCGTGCTCGAGGCTTTGCCTATCGCTTTGCCCTTGCCTTTGAACAGCAAAGGTGCCATGGCACCCAGCATGCGACCGCCGATTTCGCCGACAGCAGCGCCGACGCCGCGCGCCCTCTCTTCGCCGTCCTCAGCAGTGATCATCGCCTTGGCCACCTTGCCAAAGGTTTCGACACGGTTGTCCCGCCATTCCTTCGAAGCACGCTCGCGTATCGCGCGCTGTCTTTCCGGTGGCAGTTTGCGTACGACGTCTGCGATAGCAGCGCCACTCCCCCCAGCGAGCAGCGCGAGCCCGCCGGCAAGGTTGCCGGTGTCGCCACCTGCATCGGCGCCGGGGGCCGGCCTGGCAGCCGGCGCTGGGGCCTGCACAGGCGATTGCACCTTGCCTGGTGTGGCGGCGCCTTGCCCCTGCACCAGCGTATGCCACTGCTGAAAGACATTGACTGTCATCTGGCCCGACAGTGGCTTGAGCTGCGCCAGCCCGGCGATGACCCGGTCCAGCATCAGGTAATGCTGGCGCAAATGCCCAACGGCTTCGGCTTCATCCCTCAGCCCGACAGTCGGGTCTTCGCCTTGCGCTGCCTGGTCCGGCGCCAGCTCGCGTTCGATCTGGCGTAGCTTGCCAAGCTCCAACCCCAGCCGGATCACTTCGCCGACGAGCCGGCCAAGCCGGGTGCCGTCAGCCTGCCTGCGCAGGCGTTCGACATCCCGGCGCAGCAGCCCGATGGCCTGGCCCAAGGGGTGGATGGCGGTGACGCCGAGCCCGAGCGAGAACAGCTGTATGTTCGCCATAGGTTCCTCCTTGTCACGGGGCGAGCCACCAGACCATGTCGCTGTACGACATGGTCATGATCTCGCTCGCGGAAAAATTCAGCTCCCTGGCCAGCCGCCGGGCGGCGGCCTTTTGCCGGGCCGGGTCAAAGTTCGTCGTCCTGCACCAGGCGAAAATAACCGCTTTGCAGGCGGCTATAGTCCTTCAGGGTCAGGCCTTCGAGGTCCTTGATGCCGACTTCGGCCAGCGACGCGAACAGGTTCAGTTCGCGCTGCTCGTCATCGTCCACGCCGCCGGCCTGGGCGTTGCGGATATCGCGCACGGTCGGAGCCCGCAGCGACAGGCTGTCGACCTGTACGCCGTTGGCTTCGCTGGGGCGTGACAGGCGCACGGTGACGCGGTCGGCGCTCAGGGTCAGCCACTGGGGCTGCTTTTTCGCATGAGCCATGGTCGCCTCCTTACAAGCCGAGCGCGGCGCGCTGGGTGGCCAGTTGGTCGATGCCATCGATCACGCGCTTCATGCCCAACGCGTCGATCTCGTAAATCAGGCGGCCATCGACTTCCAGCTTGTAGTAGGTCAGGCCGACGCTGTGCTTGATCTCGGCCTTGTCACCGGATTTCCAGTCGCCCATGTCGATTTCCTTGAGCGTGCCACGCAGGGTGACCACTACCGGGTTGATCTTGCCCTTGAGGCCCTTGAAGGCGCCGCGGAACGTACCGTTGAAGCCGCTGCCGTCGGCCAGGCCGAAGAATTTCAGCGCTTCGCGGCGCACGCCGGTGGTGGTGAAGGCCGCCTCCTGCTTCTCCATGCCCAGGTCCATCTCGACCGGCATGTCCATGCCGCCAGGGCGGTGCTCTTCCATCTTCAGGGTGAGTTTGGGCAGGGTCAGGCTGGGTACATCGCCCTGGAAACTGACGCCATCGACGAACAGGTTCAGGTTTGCCAGGGTTTCGGGAATCATTGCCATGTGGATGCGCTCCTTAAGCGGCGGAATCGAGGACTTCGGTCAGCCACTGATTGGTGACTTCGACGCGGAAATTGGGGTTTTCGGCAGGTGGCACATCGGTGAAGCGAATGTTCCAGTACACCTTGCCCTGCTCGAGCTGGCTGGCGGTGTTCAGCTCCGGGTCGGCGAAGACCTCAAAGTTGATGATCGCGCCCTGGTTCTTCAGGTCGCGCATGAAGGCCTGCAGGCCTTCGGTGACGTCCTTGACGTAGGTGGCGGTAATGGCGCGGTCGACGGCCCACTTGTGGCCGTAGAGGATCGCGTCCATGACGATGTCCATGGTCCGTACGCGGGTGACGAACGCCCATTTCGGGTCGCTCGACAAAGTGCGGTTGCCCCACAGGCGGAAGCCGTCGTCGCGGATGATGGTGGCGATGTTGGCGTTGTTCAGCAGGTTGGCGCGGCAGCTGTCATCGCCATCGAGGAATTCCACCGGGCGGGTGGTGCCGGTGATGCCGACGAACTCCTTGTTCGAGGGCGAGGCCCAGAAACCGTATTCGCGGTCGGTCCAGGCGAACAGGCCGGCGACCCAGGCCGAACCAGGGGCATCGAGGGTGGCTTCCTCGCCGTTGTCCCAGTACTGCACGCCCGGGTCGACCAGGAAGGCGCGTTTGGCGCCGAAGTTCTTCGCGTAGTCGATGGCCGCCTGGTCGGTGGTGTTGGGGCCGTCGATGATGGCGATGCCGCGCAGCTTGTCGGCCAGGGCCACCAGTGCCGTGCCCACCGCCTGGGTGGCGCTGTGGCGCGGCGCTGCCAACAGGCGTGGCTGGGCGTTGAAACGGCTCTTGCCGTCGAGCAGCGCCTGCAGGCCGGTACGTTTGCCGTCGGCCTGCACCGCGCCGATGATCGCGGCGGTCTGCTCCGCTGCATCGTCCAGCTTGGCCACGCCACAGGCGACGATGACCGCCTTGGCGCGGGTGTAGATGGCGCGGCAGGCCTTGGTGATGGCGGCGTTTTCGCCAAAGGCGGCAACCGCTTCACGCTCGCTGGTGATCAGCACCAGGTCGTTGGCCTTGGCCGTGGCGCCAGCGCCCTCGGTGAAGGTGTCGACCAGGCCGATGATCGAGGAAGAAGGCAGCGCAATGCTGCGGGCGCCGGTGTCGACGTTTGTTACGGTGACGCCGTGGAAGAATCCACTCATGTAGGTTTACTCCGGTTCAGATATGAAAAGGCCCTGCGGGTGCAGGGCCTGAAGGGTGTTGCCAGAAAAGAAAACGCCCCGGCGGTGCGGGGCGTTATTGGGTAAACTGGACGAGCCAGTCGGGTGCCGACGGGCGGCTCTGCGTAAAGGTGGGAAACGCATCAGCCTGGGGCCAATTGCGCAGGCTTTGCCGATACTCAAGAAGCTTCGAAAATTGCTCACCGTCCAGGGTAGTAGGCGCGCCGATATCGCGTTCGTCACGGTGACGAGTCACCATGCCATCGGTAGCCAGCAACCGCTCATCACGCCAGCGGCGCTCAATCGTCGCCAGCTCATCAGGGCTCGGCGGCGGCGGGTCGATCAGGAACGGAACACCGTCATCGCCCCAGGCGATCACACGCCCAGAACGCTCACCCTTGAGCAGTTCACTTTTGAGTTCCGCCGATATCTCGATGGCATCACTCGGAATATTTGAATTTTCCGCGCTGCTGTAAAAGCCCCGCGTAGACTTGCAAGCGAAAACCTGAATTTCCATAACTCAGTACCCAATAAACATAGCGGTGTATCCAACGATGCCCGTTGGAATGATGATGTTCCCCGCGCTGACTGTGCGGGGAATAATGTCTATCCCGCTCGGACTTGCGTTCTGCCCGGTTACCCAATGCCCAGCGTTGGCCGTGCCCAAGGAATAGGCCACCAGACTGGTGCTGAATGCCTCGGGCAACGTAATTCGGGCAGAACTTTGGTTCGCAGCAATTTGACCATTGCACCACTGGACAACGATGCCGCTCGGATGCTTCATGTAGCCATTGCTGCCCTTGAGGAACCCAAACAGCGTGGTGTCTTGAGTTAGCGAAGCGTTACCCGCGATAAACCAGATGCCGCCTGCAGAAATCAGGGTAATATTACTGTTGCCTCCAACGTCTACAGAAGATTCTGCAGTTTTAGCGGTACTTACATAGATTACGTCGGCCCCTTGAGCCTTGATCGTGGCAAGGTTACTCGCTCGAATATAGACGCATGAGCCAATTGGCACACTCGAAAGCAGCGGGAGCGTGATGTTAGACGCTGCCGTATTCAAGTTGATAAGACAGTTGACCCGCGAAGGGGGAATAGTTTGGCCCGCCGTGGTGTAGGCATAGCCATTCTGGAAGCCGCCGATTGCCCGTTGGACAAACTCAGTAGTTGCAATCTTCGTCGTTGCGTCGAACTGAGCCGGTGTAGGGGCCGCCGGAGCGCCAGTGAACACCGGACTTGCTAAAGGCGCAGCGCCGATGGCCAGCAACGCGGCAGGTGCCGTGGCGGCCTCCAACAGGCCCTTGATGGACGCCGATACGTTCGCATTGGTGTAAGTCGTAACCCAGGGCGTCCAGACATTCTGATAAAGGCTACGGGTTTTAATGCCGCTGACCAATGTCCCAGACGCATACGGGTAGGCCACCTGGGTAATGCTGCCGCCGGCGTAGGCCAGGGTAAGGCAGTACCAGTAAGAAACTTCCGTACCTGGGCTGTTCGGCACGACACGTGACAGAATTTTCGGATACCAGCCCGCCGCCAGAATGCTGTCCCAGTCGGTAACTTCATCGGTGTTGCTGAACGTCGGGCCGGCCGCAGCAAGGGCGGCTTGCACAAATGCCGTATTGGCCAGCTGAGCGGTGTTGGTCCCGATCGCCGCTGTCGGCGCCGTCGGAACCCCCGTTAATGCTGGGCTGGCCAAGTTCGCCTTGAGCGCCAGAGCCGTGTCGATCTGAGTCTTGGTGTAGACATCGGTCAGGCCATAGCTCGCCACCGTCGTCGGGTTGGTCGCAGCAGTCACCCGGCCATAGGCATCGACCGTGACGCTGCGGTATGTGCCAGCGGCCACGCCGCTGCGCCCGAACGCCATTTCGTACGCCAGGGCAGTCACCCCCAGGGTAATTGGCGCATCGGTCACCAGCTGCCACGCACTGTCACCGTTGACCGTACCGCGCTCGACCAGCACCAGCATGCCAGGGGTTACCTTGGCGCTACTGTCCGCATCGGAACAGCGGGTCCAGGCGCCGCCGGCCACCAGATACAGGCCATTGTCCTTTGCAGCGGTCTGGTTCTTCACCAACACTCGCGCCCCGGCAGCAAGCGCCACGCCATCAACCGTCTGCAACCCGGCCAAGGCAATGTTCGCCGTAGTCGCCGCGAGCACCGAATGCTTGAAATCCTGCCTGGCCAATTCCTCGGTAACCCACTCCCGAGTCGCCAGCACCACCGCCGGGTCGATCTTCAGCTGCACATTGCTGGCGCTGCTGACCACCAGGTTCATCCGCACCACCTGGGTCCGTCCCGAACCCTGGCTCAGCAGCGGCTTGTAGGTGGGTGCGCAATTGGCCACGGCAACCATGTCGCCATCGGCATCGTATAGCGCGATCTCGCGAATCCACTTGCCGCCGACGTCGGCCGGGATGACCTGTTCGGCAATGATGATCGCGCTGTTCTTGTCATCCACCTTCAGCTGGTTCAACGGCGCGCGGCGCCATTCGTTGATAAGGCGGGTCTGGGTGGCATTCGGGGTAGGGTCGGTGCCGTTGGCGTCGCCGACACCCATCTGGGTGATTTTCCAGGCAATGCCCAAGGCATCGGCATTGGCCTGTTTCGCCGCGCCCACGTTGGTGAGGATGGCGTAGAACTGAGAAGTCTGGTCAACCATGTGCAATGTCCAAGGTATCGATTGTGTGTTCACGGCCGCCACGCCCCACCACGCCAATGACCTCGATGTCACGGGGCGTCAGCGGATAGATGTCCAGTTCGTCGCCGTCCTGGATCGCGCAGCCGAAATGAAGGGCGCCACGGCTTTCGAGGCTGATCACCAGGCCGGTCAGGTGGCGGCTGACCGGGCGGGCGTCGTCGATCAGCGCAGTCAGTTCCTGGTAGGTGCTTTCGCTGATGCCGGAATCGGATACGCCGATCTTCAGCGCGAAAGTGCCCGCCGGGGCCGGCGGTGTGGTCTGCCACCATTCCTCCACCTCGATCAGGTAACCGAACGGCTCCACTACCCGCCGCAGTGCACCCAAGGTGCCTTTGTGGGCATGGACGAAGAATGCCGAGCGGATCACCGAGCGTTTGATTTCATCGCTCCAGCTGTCCTCCCAGCGGTCCACCGACCAGGCCCAGGCCAGTTGGTACAGAAGATGCGCCGGGCAGGTCTCGGGGTTGTAGAGTTGGCGCAGGCTGACCTTGAGGTCCTCGTCGGCAGCCACTTCGATGGCCCGCTCCAGCGCGGTGCGGTTGAGCGGCAACAGGCTGTGCATGTCAGCTCCCCCGTTTCAGGCTGAAGCCGCTGCACCAGGCCGCCTGCGCCTTGCTCGGGCGAATGTCGGCCCAGCCATTCAACTCGACCCGGCTGACCCCCATGATGTGCAGTTGCGCATCGATGCCAGAGCGTGCCACTTCCACCCCCAGGCGTCGGCGGGGGTTGATCCAGGCCTGCAGGCGGCGTTGGCACTCGGCCAGTATCGCTTCGTACTCGGGGCCGCTGTCGGCCAGATGCAGCACGGCATCGATGCGGTAAGGCAGCACTTCGGCGCTGCGTACGTTGACCCGGTCGGCAACCGGGCGGATATCGTCGTCGTTGAGGTAGGCCGCTACCTGCGCCAGCAGTTCGGCACTCGCTTCGCCGTCGCCTTCCAGGCTCAGCACGGTTACATCCACCACTGCTGGCGACGGGCTTTCGGCGGTGGCGTCAGCCACCTGCCCCGAAGCGTTGCGGGCGTGCAGGATGTAGCTGTTGCGCGGGCCGGCCGTGGTCAGGCCTTCATAAACCAGTTGCACCCGCTCGCGCAGGGCATCGTCCGCTTCCAGCAACGCCTCGACCGGCGGGACGCTGGCCAGGTCCTCGGCCTGGATCACCAGGCGCTGCAGGCCGACATTGGCCGCCAGCTGGTCAAGGTCAGTGCCCTGGGCATAGGCCAGCAGCAACGCCTTGGCGGCATCGTTGATACGCGCCCGGTTGAGCAGCTTGCGGTAGGCGCCGACCTCGAGCAGCTTGGTGACCGGGTCGCTTTCCAGATTGGCGGTCCAGGCTTCGCCCAGGTAATCCCGGAAGGTGGCCAGATCGGCCTGGTAAAGGGCTTCGTAATCGAGGTCCTCCAGTAGCTGCGGCGCTGGCAGTTTCGACAGGTCGACCTGGCTCATACGCTGATCTCCAGCAGCGCTTCGTCACCCAGGTAGCGGCCACTGAGCGCCAGGCTGACCTGACCGTCGAGCACCGCGACGACCTTGACCCGCTGTAGCTGCAGGCGCGGCTCCCAGCGGCCCAGCGCGCGCGCTACTTCGGCCTGCACGGCGCTCTTCCAGCCCTCGTTGACCGGCAGGTCGACGAAACGCCGCAGCTGGCTGCCGTAATCCGGGCGCATGCGCCGGCTGCCCAGCGGTGTGCCGAGGATATCTTCGATGGACTGGCGCAGATGATCGAGGCCGGCCAGTGGCTGGCCGGTACGGCGGTCCATGCCGATCATGGTGCACCGCCCTGTTCATGGCTATGCATGGCATTCTCCTGGTATGAAAAAGCCCGCATGGGCGGGCTCGATTCAGTGTTTGTGGTTGGCCGTGTTGCCGGCGGTGTCGATGATCCGCCCGCCGCCATTGATATCGCCGCTGACCTGCAGCGGGCCATCGACCGTGACGTTGCCGGAGAGCTTGATCGCGGCAGCCTGCAGGCTGATCTGGCCGTCATTTACCCGCACCGTGGCGGCGCCGACCTTGATGGTCGCGCTGCCAGCCGGTAGTTGGATGTCGTAGTGGCTGGCCTGCCAGTCGTAGCTGATCGAGCCGCCATCGGCGAAACGCCAGACCTCGGTGTGCCCGCGGTTGTCCGCTGCGCCACCGGCATCGCCATACAGGCCGGGCAGGAAGGTGCCCAGGGCTGGCTCGCCGCTGGGGCTCAGCAGCACGCCCTGCTCGCCCAGGCTGGGCGCCCGCCAGTGCCTGGCCTGGCCGGCCGCCTGGGCGTGCCAGCGCAGCCAGGCGCTGGTCCAGCCGCTGCCGTCGGACACCCGGACCCGGGCGGCGGCAAGGTCCAGCGCAACCACCCGGCAGGGAATGACCATGCACGCCAGCATACGGTCATGCATAGCGCTGACGTAGCTCATGCCAGATCCTCCGGGGCGACATAATGCGCTTCGTTACCCTGGCCGATATCCGGGGCGAAGCCCAGGACCAGGCTGCCGGGCGGCTGGTCCGGCCAGTTCCAGCGTGGCTCGCCGAGCAGCACCGGCTGGTCCCAGCGCACGGTCCAGGCGTTGCCCAGAAACTGCGCCTGCACATTGCGGCTGGCTTCGACGAAATCCAGCGCCCAATGCTGCTGGCGCAGCAGGTCCATCAGCTGGGCGGCCAGCAGGCTGCCCTGAAGCCGCGCCTCCGGATTGGCGCTGTCAGCGGTGATATCCGCCTCGAAGGTGGCAATCAACACCGAGCGGCCATCCCGCGGTGCCGCATCGGCCGTCATGCGGACGATGCCGTGGCGCAGCGAAGGCCGCTCTGGAACATTTCCTACGGCGGTATAGGCATCTACCGATGCCAACTCCGGCATTGCACCACGGATGGTTGCCGTCACTGCGCCATGTAAAGTGGCCAGTTCGCTCATGCGTAATCCTCCTTAACGCTCGTCGCGCTGCGTGCTGTCGCGCAGGCCCAGACGCCGGGTCGCCCAGCGTTCATAAAGCCGCATGGCAACATCTGCGCCGCCTACCGCTGTCATGCAGCCCAATGCACTGGCCGCCCAGATCGACAGGCCGCCGGCATACAACAGCATCACCGTCGACACACCGCAGGCCATGCAGGCCCCGGAGCGCAACGCCAGACGTCGCAGCAGCGACCACCCCGTGGCGCCGGCCTTGTCGGCCCGCCACATCTCGCCGCTCAGACCGCCCAGCAATGCCAGGACGATTACCAGCCAGAGCGGCATCTCGAGTAACGCCTGTTGCTCGTTCGTCACTGTCCTGTCTCCTGTGTAAATGCCTGTTGGCGCAGGCCAACAGGTCGGTTATGGATGCTTTGCCTTGAATACCTCGACATTCCAAAAAGCCCGGCTCGCCAGGCTTTTCAGTAATGCGTTGGCGAACCGCCGGCCACGACTGGTGACGCCGTGCGGTTCCGCTGCTGATTGATGACTCCGACCGCGGCCACCTGCCCGCCGGATAACTGATCGTGGTGCTTTACGCTGCACACCCGGGCCAGTTGCCAACCCTCTGGACAGTTGAGGCCTGTCCATCGCTGCCTGTGTAACAACCGGTTTCCATCCGGCTTGAGACACAGGCTATGCATTTACGCATATGCAGTCAATGCATTTCCGAAAATTTCTATGCGTAGGTTTTTGCGAAAATGCATGCAGGCCATGCACGCCCTGGCTTGTAGGAGTTTTCCAAAGGCGAAAAAAAACCCGCCGAAGCGGGTTTTGACAAAGCCGGGTTGTCAGCGAGCGTACATGCCCCACCAGAATACATGCCCGAGCAAGCTGATCTGCTCGTCCTGCATCTGCTGGAAGCTGTAGTCCTCGTCCGGGTGTTCGTCGCGGTTGAAACTGCGCAGGCGGATACCGGTAGGCAGGCGATAGACCTGCTTCACCCGCAACTGGCCGTTGTGATTGATTGCATAGAGGTCGCCATCGATGATGTCGCCGATCGAGCACTTGCCGGTATTCACCCCGACCGTCGCGCCGTCACGCAGTACCGGCAACATGCTGTTGCCGCGCACGGTGACGCACTTGGCCTGGTCGAACTGCACACCGTTGTGACGCAGGCTGCGCTTGCCGAAGCGCAGGCGCGCGTGCTCGCTTTCTTCAATGACGAATCTTCCTGATCCTGCTGCCAATTCGACCTCGCGAAGGAAAGGTACCGACACCTCGTCATCCTCGACGGGGGTTTCATCGTCCCACAGGCTGATGTCGCTGAGGCCGGCATGACCGTGCGCCGGCAGCGCGGCCTCGCGAGACTCGCCAAGCGCGGCGCGGCCACGCAGCTGCTCGGTGCTCACGCCGAAGTATTCGGCGATCTTCGACACATGTTTGTCGGACGGGTCGACGATCTTGCCGCCGAGAATCCGCGACAAGGTGGATTGAGGAACACCCGTGCGCCGGTACAGCTCCGTCGGGGACAGGCCGTGGCGGTCGAGCAGTTCTCTGAGTACGGAGGCTACGTTGCGTTTTTGCATAGCGTGCATAATGCAGGCATGCGCGAGGAAATGCAACGCACAGGCAGCGCGCTGATGCCTGCAGCACCGCGCCTGCATCTGCTCGAAAAAGCCTGTACCATTGCCGGTTTCACAAACGCCAACCAGATTACCCGCTGTAAGGCCCTGAATGTCTGATCTTTCCGCACACACCCCGATGATGCAGCAGTACTGGAAGCTGAAACACCAGCACCCGGACCAGCTGATGTTCTACCGCATGGGCGACTTCTACGAAATCTTCTACGAAGATGCGAAAAAGGCCGCGAAACTGCTGGACATCACCCTGACCGCGCGCGGCCAGTCGGCCGGGCAGTCGATCCCCATGTGCGGGATTCCGTTCCATTCGCTGGAGGGCTACCTGGCCAAGCTGGTCAAGCTCGGCGAATCGGTGGTGATCTGCGAACAGATTGGCGACCCGGCCACCAGCAAGGGCCCGGTGGAGCGCCAGGTGGTGCGTATCATCACACCCGGCACGGTCAGCGACGAGGCCCTGCTCGACGAGCGCCGCGACAACCTGATTGCCGCGCTGCTGGGTGACGAACGCCTGTTCGGCCTGGCGGTGCTGGATATCACCAGCGGCAACTTCAGCGTCCAGGAAATCAAGGGCTGGGAAAACCTGCTGGCCGAGCTCGAGCGCCTCAACCCGGTCGAGCTGCTGATCCCCGATGACTGGCCCCGCGACCTGCCGGCGGAAAAGCGCCCTGGCGCCCGGCGCCGTGCGCCGTGGGACTTCGACCGCGACTCGGCGCGCAAGGCCCTGTGCCAGCAGTTCGCGACCAAGGACCTCAAGGGCTTTGGCTGCGACAAGCTGACCCTGGCCATCGGCGCCGCCGGCTGCCTGCTGACCTACGCCAAGGAAACCCAGCGCACTGCCCTGCCGCACCTGCGCAGCCTGCGCCACGAACGGCTGGACGACACGGTCATCCTCGACGGCGCCAGCCGCCGCAACCTGGAGCTGGACATCAACCTCGCCGGCGGGCGTGACAACACCCTGCAGTCGGTCATCGACCGCTGCCAGACCGCCATGGCCAGCCGTCTGCTGAGCCGCTGGCTGAACCGCCCGTTGCGCGACCTCAAGGTGCTGCAGGCCCGCCAGGACTCGATCCGCTGCCTGCTCGACAGCTACCGCTTCGAGAAGCTGCAGCCACAGCTCAAGGAAATTGGCGATATCGAGCGGATCCTTGCCCGTATTGGCCTGCGCAATGCCCGCCCACGCGACCTGGCACGCCTGCGCGATGCGCTGGCGGCGCTGCCCGAGCTGCAGAACGCCATGGCCGAGCTGGAGGCGCCGCACCTGGCGCGCATGGCCGCCATTACCGGTACCTACCCGGAGCTGGCCAGCCTGCTGGAGCGGGCGATCATCGACAACCCGCCGGCGGTGATCCGCGACGGCGGCGTGCTCAAGCCCGGCTATGACAACGAGCTGGACGAGTTGCTGGCGATCAGCGAGAACGCAGGCCAGTTCCTGATCGACCTGGAAGCGCGGGAAAAGGCCCGCACCGGCCTGGCCAACCTCAAGGTCGGCTATAACCGCGTACACGGTTATTTCATCGAGCTGCCGACCAAACAGGCGGAGCAGGCGCCAGGCGACTATATCCGCCGCCAGACCCTCAAGGGTGCCGAGCGCTTCATCACCCCGGAGCTGAAGGCGTTCGAAGACAAGGCACTGTCGGCCAAAAGCCGCGCGCTGGCCCGCGAGAAGATGCTCTACGACGGCTTGCTGGAAACCCTGATCAGCCACCTGGCGCCGCTGCAGGACAGCGCCGCCGCACTGGCGGAACTGGACGTGCTCAGTAACCTGGCCGAACGTGCACTGACCCTGGACCTGAACTGCCCGCGCTTCGTCGACGAGCCGTGCCTGCGCATCGAGCAAGGCCGCCACCCGGTGGTGGAACAGGTACTGACCACGCCGTTCGTGGCCAACGACCTGGGCCTGGACGACAACACGCGCATGCTGATCATCACCGGCCCGAACATGGGCGGTAAGTCCACCTACATGCGCCAGACCGCCCTGATCGTGCTGCTGGCGCATATTGGCAGCTTCGTGCCGGCAGCCAGTTGCGAACTGTCGCTGGTCGACCGCATCTTCACCCGTATCGGTTCCAGCGACGATCTGGCCGGCGGGCGCTCGACCTTCATGGTCGAGATGAGCGAAACCGCCAACATCCTGCACAACGCCACCGACCGCAGCCTGGTGCTGATGGACGAAGTGGGCCGCGGCACCAGTACCTTCGACGGCCTGTCGCTGGCCTGGGCTGCCGCCGAGCGGCTGGCCCAGCTGCGCGCCTACACGCTGTTCGCCACGCACTACTTCGAGCTGACCGTGCTGCCCGAAAGCGAGCCGCTGGTGGCCAACGTGCACCTGAATGCCACCGAGCACAATGAACGCATCGTGTTCCTGCACCACGTGCTGCCTGGCCCTGCCAGCCAGAGCTACGGCCTGGCCGTGGCCCAGCTGGCAGGCGTACCGACGGCGGTCATCCAGCGTGCCCGCGAACACCTTGCCCGCCTGGAGACCACCAGCCTGCCGCATGAACAACCGCCGGCCCAGAAGACCAAGGATGTGCCCCAGGTCCCGCACCAGAGCGACCTGTTCGCCAGCCTGCCACACCCGGCCATCGAGAAGCTGGGCAAGCTGCAGCTGGACGACATGACCCCGCGTCAAGCTATCGAAACGCTATATCAACTAAAGAACCTGTTATAACGGCGCCCACTACAAGCTGGTAGAATCCGCCGCGGTTTGCTGGTGCTGCAGGTTATTAGCCTGGCCTGCAGCCACATGCCTGTAAACCGCGCGGCCCTGAGAGGAAGGGCCGCCGCCGTCGCCTGAGGAGAGAACTAGAAATGACCTTCGTCGTCACCGACAACTGCATCAAATGCAAATACACCGACTGCGTGGAAGTCTGTCCGGTGGACTGCTTCTACGAAGGCCCGAACTTCCTGGTCATCCACCCGGACGAGTGCATCGACTGCGCCCTGTGCGAGCCGGAATGCCCGGCGCAAGCCATCTTCTCGGAAGACGAAGTGCCTGCCGGCATGGAGAACTTCATCGAGCTGAACGCCGAACTGGCGGAAATCTGGCCTAACATCACCGAGCGTAAGGACGCCCTGCCAGACGCTGAAGAGTGGGATGGCAAGACCGGCAAGATCGAACACCTGGAGCGCTGATAGCGCCCAATACAAAAAAGGCCCTCCAGGGCCTTTTTTGTTTTCTGCAGGCAAAAAAAAGGGGCGGTTTGACCCGCCCACATTTTTTTCCGTAGTCCCTGCTTTGTCCCTGACATCATCCTGATGAAATCGCTTCTTGCGATGTCCCTGGCCTTCGTCCTGAAAGCCTGTGCATGTCCCTGTGCACAGTTCGAATACTAGCGCCTTGCGCCCGACAGGCAACCGCAAAACCTCACAGCGTGTTGCCGGTGTCACATTTCCTCACGTCTGAATAATCGATGTTTTTCAATGGCTTGAGGAATATCGGGCTCTTGGAGCGCCATTGATTTACCGGCGACTACATAGAAGGCTTACAGAACAAGTAAGCAAAGGCTTACACGCAATGCTAACAGGGTAGCGCTGTACATAATGTTTCGAGCCCGGACCCAGGCTGCCTATAGACTCCTGCCCCACTCACAAGGCAAACAAAAACGCCCCGAGGTCATCGGGGCGTTTGCTGGTGCAGGCTTTCGCTACTGGAACAGCGACTCGCTGGACAGGCCGTTCTTCTCGAGGATCTCTCGCAGGCGCTTGAGGCCTTCTACCTGGATCTGCCGCACTCGCTCACGAGTCAGGCCGATTTCCAGGCCGACATCTTCGAGCGTACTGCTTTCATGCCCGCGCAGGCCGAAGCGACGCACCACCACCTCACGCTGCTTGTCGGTCAGCTCGCCCAGCCACTGGTCGATGCTCTGCGACAGGTCGTCGTCCTGCAACAGCTCGCAGGGGTCGGTCGGCCGGTCGTCGGTCAGGGTATCGAGCAGAGTCTTGTCCGAGTCCGGGCCCAGCGAAACGTCCACGGAAGATACCCGCTCGTTCAGGCCCAGCATGCGCTTGACCTCGCCGACCGGTTTCTCCAGCAACGTGGCGATTTCCTCTGGCGACGGCTCGTGGTCGAGTTTCTGCGTCAGTTCGCGTGCCGCCCGCAGGTAAACGTTCAGTTCCTTGACCACATGGATCGGCAGGCGAATGGTGCGCGTCTGGTTCATGATCGCCCGCTCGATGGTCTGACGAATCCACCAGGTCGCATAGGTCGAGAAACGGAAACCACGCTCCGGGTCGAACTTCTCGACCGCACGGATCAGCCCCAGGTTGCCCTCCTCGATCAGGTCGAGCAGCGACAGGCCGCGGTTCACGTAACGACGGGCAATTTTCACAACCAGGCGCAGGTTGCTTTCGATCATGCGCTTGCGGCCGGCAGGGTCGCCCTTTTGCGACAGACGCGCAAAATGCACTTCTTCTTCCGGCGAAAGCAGAGGCGAGAATCCGATCTCGTTGAGATACAGCTGGGTGGCATCGAGCGCCCGGCTGTAATCGATGTACTTGTGTTGCTTGAGCGAAGAGCCCGATTTGGCCCTCGTCCGAACCGAAGATACAGCAGGTTCGTCTGACACCACATCCGTTTCCAAAACGATGCCCGTCTCCATCAGGAGGACGTCATCGTCGATGTCAAACTCCGGCACTTCTTTACTGAGAGCCATTGTTATAGTCCTTTGCTGAGTTCGAACTCAGACTCGAGCGGCACCTTTCTCCCTGGCAGCGCTGGAGCCTGTCCCCTCTACATCAGCGGAACAGGCCAGGTACAACAGTCAACGACGTGGCAGGAACTGGAGCGGATCGACGGGTTTGCCCTGGCGGCGAATCTCGAAATGCAGCTTCACCCGATCTGTGCCCGTGGACCCCATTTCAGCAATCGACTGCCCTGCCTTGACCTGCTGCCCCTCCCGAACCAACAGCCTGCGGTTATGACCGTAGGCACTGACGTAGGTGTCGCTGTGCTTGATGATGATCAGCTCGCCGTAGCCCCGCAGCCCACTCCCGGCGTAGACCACTGCACCATCAGACGCAGCAAAAACAGGCTGTCCCAAATCACCGGCGATATCAATGCCTTTATTCAAACTACCGTTTGAAGCGAATTTTCCAATCAGCACGCCATTGGCTGGCCAGGTCCAGCCACCCACCGCACGCTCCGCGGCGGGCACCGTAGCGACCACCGGGGCGCTGCTGGAAGCTGCCGGCGCGGCCGTTTTGCCAGGGCCGGCAGGGGTTGTAGCCGGACTGCCCGCAGGCCGGCGGATGACCGTGGTCTTGCTCGACGATGAGGGGCTGGACACCACCGTGGTACTGCCGGACGAACCACTGCTGAAACGAATCGCCTGCCCCGGGCGGATGGTATAAGGCGCCGCGATGCCGTTACGCGCAGCCAGTTCCTTGTAGTCCCAACCATAACGGAAGGCGATGGAGAACAGCGTATCGCCAGGCTTGACGATGTACTGCCCGGAGGTCACCGCCGGGCGCTTGGGTACGCTGTTGTTACGGTCGACCACCCGCGCGCTGTTGCTGCTGGTGCTCGAGCAACCCACCAGTAGCGTACTCATGGCCAGTGCAATCACCAGAAGCGTGAAACCCGACCCGTCCTTGCGCTGCCGAATGACTGTGTGACCCACCCGCGCTCCCCTCATGGTGCCGAAAACGATATGAAGACAAGAAATGCAATAATGTTGCGATTATAACCAAGCCGGCCATTCCTGGCAGGCAGGTTCGATGACTGTTGCAAAGCCATGGCGATCAGTGCGCCAGCGCTTCACCCCGCCAGATAGACAGGGCGAAGCAACAGGAATTCGCCACCCGCGCAAAAATACCGCTGGCGCGTACCCGCAGCGCTCAGGCCAGCGGACCGTTGAGCAGCGGCACGAAGCGCACAGCGCCGAGCACACGGCGGGAGAACCCATGTTCTTCACGCACGATCAGCATCAGCTGCTGCGTTTCGCCGGCCGGCCCCACCGGGATCACCATACGGCCGCCAGGCGCCAGCTGGTCGAGCAGCGCCTGCGGCACTTCCGGCGCCACGGCTGTGACGATGATGCCGTTGTACGGCGCCAGCGCCGGCCAACCCTCGCAACCGTCGCCCCAGCGAAACACCACGTTGCGCAGGTTCAGCTCCACCAGGCGCTCCTTGGCGCGGTCCTGCAGGACCTTGATGCGCTCCACCGAGAACACCCGTTCGACCAGCTGGGCCAGGATCGCCGTCTGGTAGCCCGAACCGGTGCCGATCTCCAGCACCTTGTCCAGCGGCCCGGCTTCCAGCAGCAGCTCGCTCATGTGGGCAACCATGAACGGCTGGGAAATGGTCTGGTTGTGGCCGATCGGCAGCGCGGTGTCTTCGTAGGCACGATGCGCCAGCGCCTCATCGACGAACAGGTGGCGCGGAGTACGACGGATCACGTCGAGTACCTTGCTGTTCGACACCCCCTCTTCACACAGGCGCTGGATAAGACGCTCCCGGGTACGCTGGGAAGTCATGCCGATGCCACGCCGCAGCATATCGTCCTCGCGCATCAGAGCAGGCCCTCCAGCCAACCGTCGAGCTGCTCGAAGGCATCATTGAAGGTGCGGTCGAGCTGCAGCGGGGTGATCGACACGTAGCCTTGCATCACGGCGTGGAAATCGGTGCCCGGCCCGCCGTCCTCGGCATCCCCGGCCACGGCGATCCAGTAGCCTTCCTTGCCGCGCGGGTTGACCACCTTGGTCGGCGCTGCCGCCCGCGCCCGGTGACCGAGGCGGGTCAGCTGGATACCGCGGATGTGTTCCAGCGGCAGGTTGGGAATATTGACGTTGAGCACGGTGCGTGGCGGCAAGGTCAGGCGTGACTGCGCCTCGACCAGGCGGCGGGCGATATGGGCTGCCGTCGGCAGGTTGTCCGGCTGGCGCGACAACAGCGAGAACGCCAGCGAGGTCCCGCCGAGGAAACGGCCTTCCAGCGCGGCGGCGACCGTGCCCGAATAGAGCACGTCGTCGCCCAGGTTGGCACCGAGGTTGATCCCCGACACGACCATGTCCGGCGTCTGCGGCAACAGCCCATTGAGCCCCAGGTGCACGCAGTCGGTCGGCGTACCGTTGAGGCTGATGAAGCCATTGGCCAGGGTCTGCGGGTGCAGTGGCCGGTCCAGCGTCAGCGAACTGCTGGCGCCGCTCTTGTCTTGATCCGGGGCGATCACCACGCACTCGGCGTAATCCGCCAGCGCAGCGTGCAGCGCGGCGATGCCGGGTGCGGTAACACCGTCGTCGTTCGAAATCAGAATACGCATGGGCTGTCCGTCTGCCCTGCCGACACCAGATCCACGACTTCGCGCACCACCACGGTGGCGAAGCATCCGGCCGGAAGGACGAATTCCAGTTGCAGGATATCAGGCTCGGGATAATGCCACGTCAGGCCGCCAATAGGGAGCCGCAGAATACGCCGTTCGTGATCCATGCCCGCCTGGGCCAACCATTGGCAAAGTGCTGGCTGGCGTGCGCCGATGGCGTTTTCCAGCTGCCCGGTGGCAGCGGCCGCTGGCGAATCGCCCGCGCCCCACAGCGGGCCGGTCGGGTGCAGGTCCAGGAGCGCCAGGCGTGGGTCGGCGCATTCGGCCTCCCCCGCCGGGAAGAAACTGCGACTGTCGGTGAAGGCCAGCAGGTCGCCCACTTGCGCCCGCGACCAACTGCCATCGGCGACACGGGCGGCCAACAACTGGTTGAACAGGTAGCTGCGCCCGGCCGACAGCAGCCGCGAACGTACGTTGCGCTGTTCGGGCAGGGCCTTGCGCGCGGCCCAGTCGAGGGCGTCATGAACATTGCCGCCGGCGTGACCGAAGCGCTGGCTGCCGAAATAGTTGGGCACCCCGTGCTGCTTGAGCTGTTCCAGGCGTGCGTTCAGCGCCTGGTGGTCGGCAGCCAGGGCGGTCAGGCGCAGGGTGAAGCCGTTGGCCGAATGCGCACCGCGCTGCAGCTTGCGCTGGTGGCGCACCTGCCTGAGCACGCGCAGGCTGGCATCCTCGGCACGCGACAGGTCCGGGTCAGCCTTGCCCGGCAGGTGCAGGCTGAACCATTGCCGGGTCAGTGCCTGGCGGTCCTTGAGCCCAGCGTAGCTGATGCTGCGCACCGGCACGCCGGCAGCGCGCGCCAGGCGGCGGGCGGCCTCTTCAGTGTTGAGGTCACGCTTTTCGACCCACAGCCACAAGTGCTCACCCTGCCCCGACAACGGAATGTCCAGCACTTCGTCGACCTGGAAGTCTTCCGCCACCGCCTTGAGTACAGCAGTGCCCAAGGGTTCGCCCGATGCGCGCGGGCCCAGCAGTTCCAGTTCGGTCATGCTGGCAGCAGCAGGGCAACCGCATGCACGGCGATACCCTCCTCGCGACCGGTGAAGCCCAGTTTTTCAGTGGTGGTGGCCTTGACGTTGACCTGATCGAGTTCGACCTGCAGGTCTTCGGCGATGCGCTTGCGCATGGTCTCGATGTGTGGGGCCATCTTTGGCGCCTGGGCGACGATGGTGGCGTCGATATTGCCGACCTTCCAGCCTTTGGCCAGGACGATGCCGACCACGTGGCGCAGCAGCACGCGGCTATCGGCGCCCTTGAACTGCGGGTCGGTGTCGGGGAAATGTTTGCCGATATCGCCCAGCGCCGCCGCGCCCAGCAAGGCATCGCTCAGGGCGTGCAGCAGCACGTCGCCATCGGAGTGAGCCAGGAGGCCGTATTTATGGGGGATACGCACCCCGCCCAGGGTAATGAAATCACCGTCGCAGAAACGGTGCACATCGTAGCCGTGGCCAATACGCATAGAAAAACGCCCTGAATGAGTCAGGGCGTGATTCTACCTGCTTTAGCTGCTATTGGGGCCGCCATGTAGGCGCGGCCGCAGCCAGGGCTACACCCGCCCCAGCGCCACCGCATGGTGACGCAGGTGCTCCTCGATGAAGCTGGCGATGAAGTAGTAGCTATGGTCATAACCCGGTTGCAGGCGCAGGGTCAGCGCATGCCCGCCTTTGCGTGCCGCCTGCTCCAGCGCTTCGGGCTTGAGCTGCTTCTCGAGAAAGTCGTCCCGGTCACCCTGGTCGACCAGCAGCGGCGGGCACTCGCCCGCCGGCGTCTCGGCCAGCAGCACGCTGGCATCCCATTCGCGCCAGCGTGCACGGTCTTCGCCCAGGTAGCGGCTGAAGGCCTTTTCACCCCATGGGCAATCCATCGGGTTGCTGATTGGCGAGAACGCCGACACCGAGCGGTACCGCCCCGGGTTACGCAAGGCACACACCAGCGCACCATGGCCGCCCATGGAATGGCCGCTGATGCTGCGCTCGGCCGATGCCGGGAAATGCGCTTCGATCAGGGCCGGCAACTCTTCCACCACGTAGTCGTGCATGCGGTAGTGTTGCGCCCAGGGTTGCTGGGTGGCGTTGAGGTAGAAGCCCGCCCCCAGGCCGAAATCCCAGGCTCCGTCAGGGTCGCCCGGCACCTGCTCGCCACGCGGGCTGGTGTCCGGCGCGACGATGATCAGCCCCAGCTCGGCGGCCAGGCGCTGGGCGCCGGCCTTCTGCATGAAGTTCTCGTCGGTACAGGTGAGGCCGCTGAGCCAGTACAGCACCGGCAGCTTCTCGCCCTGCTCGGCCTGCGGTGGCAGGTACACGGCGAACACCATGTCACAGCCCAGCACCCTGGAGTGATGCCGGTAACGCTTGTGCCAGCCGCCGAAGCTCTTCTGGCAGGAGATGTTATCCAGGCTCATGGCGCACCTCAGAAGTGGATCACGCTGCGGATGCTCTTGCCTTCGTGCATCAGGTCGAAGGCCTTGTTGATGTCTTCCAGGCCCATGGTGTGGGTGATGAACGTGTCCAGCGGGATCTCGCCCTTTTCGGACATTTCCACGTAGCTTGGCAGTTCGCTGCGGCCACGCACGCCGCCGAACGCCGAACCACGCCAGACGCGCCCGGTGACCAACTGGAACGGACGGGTGGCGATTTCCTGGCCGGCACCGGCCACGCCGATGATGACCGACTCACCCCAGCCCTTGTGGCAGCATTCCAGCGCAGCACGCATCAGTTGCACGTTGCCGATGCACTCGAAGGAGAAGTCCACGCCGCCGTCGGTGAGGTCGACAATCACTTCCTGGATCGGGCGGTCGTAGTCTTTTGGGTTGATGCAGTCGGTAGCACCCAGCTGGCGCGCGATCTCGAACTTGGCCGGGTTGATGTCGATGGCGATGATCCGCGAGGCCTTGGCCTTCACCGCGCCGATCACTGCCGACAGGCCGATGCCGCCGAGGCCGAAGATGGCCACGGTATCACCCGGCTTGACCTTGGCGGTGTTGAGTACCGCGCCGATACCGGTGGTGACACCGCAACCCAGCAGGCAGACCTTCTCCAGTGGCGCTTCTTTCTGGATCTTGGCCACGGAGATTTCCGGCAGCACGGTGTATTCGGAGAAGGTCGAGGTGCCCATGTAGTGGAACAGCTGCTGGCCCTTGTAGGAGAAACGCGTGGTGCCATCCGGCATCAGGCCCTTGCCCTGGGTGGCGCGGATGGCCTGGCACAGGTTGGTCTTGCCGGAGAGGCAGAATTTGCACTTGCCGCATTCCGGGGTGTACAGCGGAATGACATGGTCACCGACGGCGACCGACGTCACGCCTTCGCCCACCGCCTCGACGATCGCGCCGCCTTCGTGGCCAAGGATCGACGGGAAGATGCCCTCCGGGTCGGCACCGGAAAGGGTATAGGCATCGGTGTGGCAGACACCGCTGGCGACTACGCGCAGCAGCACTTCACCGGCCTTGGGCATGGCTACGTCGACTTCGACGATTTCCAGCGGTTTCTTGGCTTCGAAGGCTACGGCAGCACGGGACTTGATCATCAAAGGTCTCCAGACAGAGGTTGATTCAGACTGGCAGTGTAATTCACTGCCATTTGAGGAATAATCCGGGCAAAGACAAAACATTATTGCCATGCAGGGATAATCCATGAGTAGCCGCTGGGAAGGCATCGACGAATTCGTCGCCGTGGCAGAAACCGGCCAGTTCACTGCGGCCGCCGCGCGCCTGGGGGTTTCTTCGTCGCATATCAGCCGGCAGATTGCCCGGCTGGAAGAACGCCTGCAGACCCGCTTGCTGTACCGCAGCACCCGGCGGGTAACCCTGAGCGAAGCCGGGCAGACCTTTCTGCAGCACTGCCAGCGCCTGCAGGATGGCCGCGAGGAAGCCCTGCGCGCCATGGGTGACCTGGCCAGCGAGCCCAAGGGCTTGTTGCGCATGACCTGCGCTGTGGCCTATGGCGAGCGCTTCATCGTGCCGCTGGTGACCCGGTTCATGGCGCAATACCCGCAGTTGCGGGTGGACGTGGAACTGAGCAACCACACCCTCGACCTGGTGCATGAGGGCATGGACCTGGCCATCCGCCTGGGCCGGCTGGCCGACTCCCGGCTGGTGGCCACCCGCCTGGCGCCACGGCGCATGTACCTGTGCGCCTCGCCGGCCTACCTGGAACGTTATGGGCGGCCGCACAGCCTGTCGGAGCTGGCGCGGCACAATTGCCTGGTAGGCAGTTCGGAGCTGTGGGCATTGCAGCAGGATGGCCGCGAAATCAGCCAGCG
The DNA here is from genome assembly GCF_916618955.1 of Pseudomonas sp. Marseille-Q3773. Taxonomy (NCBI): domain Bacteria; kingdom Pseudomonadati; phylum Pseudomonadota; class Gammaproteobacteria; order Pseudomonadales; family Pseudomonadaceae; genus Pseudomonas; species Pseudomonas sp. Marseille-Q3773. Next base: position 125,941 of record NZ_OU745390.1, on the reverse strand, counting down.
GGTACAGGGCAACTGGCGCTGCAACAGCGGGCAGGCCGTGCTGGATGCGGCGTTGCAGGGCATGGGCTTGTGTCAGTTGCCGGATTACTACGTGCTGGAGCACCTGAACAGTGGTGCCCTGGTGTCATTGCTGGAAGCGCACCAGCCGCCGAACACGGCGGTATGGGCGCTGTATCCGCAGCAGCGGCACCTGTCGCCAAAAGTACGGCGGTTGGGGGATTACCTGAAGGAAGGGGTGGCGGGGGTGCCGGAGTATCGGCAAGGCTGAAGGGGTGTGTTGGCTGTGCCGGCCTCTTCGCGGGTAAACCCGCTCCCACAGGTACAGCGCAACCTGAAGGATGGGCGATACCTGTGGGAGCGGGTTTACCCGCGAAGAGGCCGGCACAGCAACAAGAAATTCAGCGCCGCCCTGCCCAACGCTGGCGCATCCACTCCAGGTCTTCTGGCCGGGTCACCTTGATGTTGTCGCTGCGCCCTTCGACCAGCCGCGGGGCATGGCCGGACCACTCGATGGCGGAGGACTCGTCGGTCACCGGCACATCCGACACCAGGCACTCGGCCAGCGCCCGATGCAAGGCCCCCAGGCGGAACATTTGCGGGGTATAGGCCTGCCAGATGGTACTGCGGTCTACGGTGGCGCCCACCCGGCCATCGGCATCGGCCCGCTTGAGGGTATCGCGCGCCGGCACCGCCAGCAGGCCACCCACCGGGTCGTTCGCCAGTTCCGACAACAGTTTGTCCAGATCGCTGCGCGCCAGGTTCGGTCGCGCGGCATCGTGCACCAGCACCCAGTCGCTGTCCGCGGCCCCTTGGGCATGCAGCATGAGCAAGGCATTGAGCACCGAATCGGCACGCTCGCGGCCGCCCGCCGCGCGCTGGATGCGCGGGTCACTGGCACAGCGCAGGCCAGACCAGTACGGGTCGTCTTCGGCAATGCTGACCACCACGCCCTTGAGCGTCGGGTGGCCAAGAAAACAGTCGAGGCTGTGCTCGAGAATCGTCTGCCCGGCCAGCTCCAGGTATTGCTTGGGGCGGTCGGCAGCCATGCGGGCACCAACGCCCGCAGCAGGAATCACGGCCCAGAAGGCCGGTAACGTATCGATCATTTCTGTGGCAACTGGAAGAGGGTTTCGCCCTCTTTGACCATTCCCAATTCGTGGCGAGCCCGTTCTTCAACGGTCTCCATGCCTTTTTTCAGCTCCAGCACTTCGGCGTCGAGCACGCGGTTTCGCTCAAGCAGGCGCTCGTTCTCGGCATGCTGCTCGGCGATCTGCTGCTTCAGCTCGGTCACTTGCGCCAGGCTGCCATTACCCACCCACAGGCGGTATTGCAGACCACCCAGCAGCAGGAGCAGGACAAGGAACAACCAATAAGGACTGCGCATCTAGGTATCCAGGTTAAAAAAGACCGTCGCAGAATGTTCGATTCGGGGTCTCGAATAGCACGAAGCCTGGCCGAGGCCAGGCTTCGTCGACAGAAACCCGTTGGAACGTAGGAAAATTCAGTATGAAAGCCCCTACAACTCCGGCTGCTGTCTTTTTACCATCTCTTGCTTAGCCGCGAAACTCGGCACGACCACGGTAAACCGCCTTGGCACCCAGTTGCTCTTCGATACGCAGCAGCTGGTTGTACTTGGAAACGCGGTCGGAACGGCACAGCGAGCCGGTCTTGATCTGGCCAGCAGCGGTACCTACCGCCAGGTCGGCGATGGTCGAGTCTTCGGTTTCACCGGAACGGTGCGAAATCACCGCGGTGTAGCCGGCAGCCTTGGCCATCTGGATGGCTTCCAGGGTTTCGGTCAGCGAGCCGATCTGGTTGAACTTGATCAGGATCGAGTTACCAATGCCCTTCTCGATGCCTTCCTTGAGGATCTTGGTGTTGGTCACGAACAGGTCGTCGCCCACCAGCTGCACCTTGGCGCCGATCTTGTCGGTGAGGATCTTCCAGCCAGCCCAGTCGGACTCGTCCAGGCCATCTTCGATCGAAATGATCGGGAAGCGCTCGGTCAGACCTTTGAGGTAATCGGCGAAGCCTTCGGCGTCGAACGACTTGCCTTCGCCGGACAGGTTGTACTTGCCGTCTTCGTAGAATTCCGAAGCCGCGCAGTCCAGGGCCAGGGTCACGTCGGTGCCGAGCTTGTAGCCGGCTTTTTCTACCGCCTCGGCGATGGCGCCCAAGGCGTCTTCGTTGGAAGCCAGGTTAGGGGCGAAACCACCTTCGTCACCCACGGCGGTGTTCAGGCCACGGGCCTTCAGCACGGCTTTGAGGTGGTGGAAGATTTCGGTACCCATGCGCAGGCCGTCGGAGAAGGTCTTGGCGCCAACCGGCTGAACCATGAACTCCTGGATGTCGACGTTGTTGTCGGCGTGCTCGCCGCCGTTGATGATGTTCATCATCGGAACCGGCATCGAGTACTGGCCCGGGGTGCCGTTCAGGTTGGCGATGTGCGCGTACAGCGGCAGGTCCAGGTCCTGGGCTGCGGCCTTGGCGGCAGCCAGGGAGACGGCCAGGATGGCGTTGGCGCCCAGCTTGGCCTTGTTCTCGGTACCGTCCAGCTCGATCATGGCGCGGTCCAGGGCCTTCTGGTCGGCAGGGTCCTTGCCCAGCAGCAGGTCACGGATCGGGCCGTTGATGTTGGCGACGGCCTTCAGCACACCCTTGCCCAGGTAACGGCTCTTGTCGCCATCACGCAGCTCCAGCGCTTCGCGCGAGCCAGTGGAAGCACCGGACGGCGCGCAAGCGCTGCCGATGATGCCGTTGTCGAGCAGTACATCGGCTTCCACGGTGGGGTTGCCACGCGAATCGAGAACTTCACGACCTTTGATGTCGACGATTTTTGCCATTGTTGTAAGCACTCCAGAATTGACGAAAACAACTTAGCTTGGGAAATCTTGCCGTTCACCGGGCGGACTTGCAGTGGGCAGGCCCTGTGAAGGGAACCCCTGACCGAGTGGTCAGGGGTGGATCGGACGGTACTTTACCCGAGAATCGAGCTTTACGCGGTTTCTACCGTCGGAAAACTTTTCACCAGGTCATCCAGTTGCTTGAGCTGGGCCAGGAATGGCTCCAGTTTGTCCAGGCGCAGGGCGCATGGGCCATCGCACTTGGCGTTGTCCGGATCGGGGTGGGCTTCGAGGAACAGGCCGGCCAGGCCCTGGCTCATGCCGGCCTTGGCCAGGTCGGTGACCTGCGCGCGGCGGCCACCGGCGGAATCGGCACGACCACCTGGCATTTGCAGGGCATGGGTCACATCGAAGAACACCGGGTACTCGAACTGCTTCATGATGCCGAAGCCGAGCATGTCCACCACCAGGTTGTTGTAGCCGAAGCTCGAACCACGCTCGCAGAGGATCAGTTGGTCGTTACCGGCTTCCTCGCACTTGGCCAGAATGTGTTTCATTTCCTGGGGGGCGAGGAACTGCGCCTTCTTGATGTTGATCACCGCGCCGGTCTTGGCCATGGCCACTACCAGGTCGGTCTGCCGCGACAGGAAGGCCGGCAGCTGGATGATGTCGCACACCTTGGCCACCGGTTCGGCCTGGTAGGGCTCGTGCACGTCGGTGATGACCGGCACGTTGAAGGTACGCTTGATCTCCTCGAAGATCTTCAACCCTTCTTCCATGCCGGGGCCGCGGTAGGACGTCACCGACGAGCGGTTGGCCTTGTCGAAACTGGCCTTGAACACGTACGGGATACCGAGCTTCTCGGTGACCCGCACGTACTCTTCGCAGACCTTCATTGCCAGGTCACGGGACTCCAGGACGTTCATGCCGCCGAACAGGACGAACGGCTTGTCGTTGGCGATCTCGATGTTACCGACGCGAATGATCTTCTGGGTCATTGATCAGGCCTTGTTCTTCTGAGCCAGGGCTGCCTTGACGAAACCGCTGAACAGCGGGTGGCCGTCACGCGGGGTCGAGGTGAATTCCGGGTGGAACTGGCAGGCGACGAACCATGGGTGGTCCTTGGACTCGACCACTTCCACCAGCGCACCGTCTTCGGAGCGGCCGGACACCACCAGGCCGGCGTCGACCAGTTGTGGCAGCAGGTTGTTGTTCACTTCGTAGCGGTGGCGGTGACGCTCGGTGATCACGTCCTTGCCGTAGCAGTCGTGCACCTTGGAACCGGCGATCAGCTGGCAGTCCTGTGCGCCCAGGCGCATGGTGCCACCCAGGTCGGAGGCCTCGCTGCGGGTTTCCACGGCACCAGTGGCATCGGCCCACTCGGTGATCAGGCCGACTACCGGGTGGCCGCTGTTGCGGTCGAACTCGGTGGAGTTGGCGTCTTTCCAGCCCATCACGTTACGGGCGAACTCGATCACAGCCACCTGCATGCCCAGGCAGATACCCAGGTACGGCACCTTGTTCTCACGGGCGTACTGCACCGCGGTGATCTTGCCTTCCACGCCGCGCAGGCCGAAACCGCCCGGCACCAGGATGGCATCGGCGCCTTCGAGCAGGCTGGTACCCTGGTTCTCGATGTCTTCCGAGTCGATGTAGCGCAGGTTGACCTTGGTGCGGTTGGTGATGCCGGCGTGGCTCATCGCTTCGATCAGCGACTTGTAGGCATCCAGCAGCTCCATGTACTTGCCGACCATGGCGATGGTCACTTCGTGCTCGGGGTTGAGCTTGGCATCGACCACCTTGTCCCACTCGGACAGGTCGGCGCCGTTGCACTGCAGGCCGAAACGCTCGACGACGAAGTCGTCCAGGCCCTGAGCATGCAGCACGCCCGGGATCTTGTAGATGGTGTCGACGTCTTCCAGCGAAATCACCGCACGCTCTTCAACGTTGGTGAACAGCGCAATCTTGCGACGCGACGAGGCATCGACCGGGTGGTCGGAGCGGCAGATCAGCACGTCAGGCTGCAGGCCGATGGAGCGCAGCTCCTTGACCGAGTGCTGGGTCGGCTTGGTCTTGGTCTCGCCAGCGGTGGCGATGTACGGGACCAGGGTCAGGTGCATCAGCATGGCGCGCTTGGAGCCCACTTCGACGCGCAGCTGGCGGATGGCCTCGAGGAACGGTTGCGACTCGATGTCGCCCACGGTACCGCCGATTTCCACTAGGGCCACGTCGGCATCGCCGGCGCCCTTGATGATGCGACGCTTGATTTCGTCGGTGATGTGCGGAATGACCTGGATGGTCGCGCCCAGGTAGTCACCACGGCGTTCCTTGCGCAGCACGTGCTCGTAGATACGGCCGGTGGTGAAGTTGTTGTTCTGGGTCATGGTGGTGCGGATGAACCGCTCGTAGTGGCCCAGGTCGAGGTCGGTCTCGGCGCCATCGTGGGTGACGAACACTTCACCATGCTGGAACGGGCTCATGGTGCCCGGATCGACGTTGATGTACGGATCCAGCTTGAGCATGGTGACCTTCAGGCCCCGCGCTTCCAGGATGGCCGCCAGGGAAGCCGAGGCAATGCCTTTCCCCAATGAAGAAACAACACCGCCCGTGACGAATATGTAGCGCGTCATGAAAAACCCTAGAAGTCTGCGTTAAGGCGGCCAGCGCCGCCGGAGAAAGCGAAGGAAGGCCGAAGCCCCCGATCACCTGCGTCAATCACAGTGCATCTCGAAAAACTGCCGCGTCTGTACAGACCAGGGGTATCCCCGGCATGGAGCTCGCTCGTCATTTTCAGAATCAGCCCAGCAAAAAACTGCTTGGTAATCGGCAACTCCTGTGTTTTCGCGGAACCCACAGAAGCTGTATCAAGAAGGGAGGGTAGTCTACCCGAATGTACCCTTCAGCTCAAACCTTGCGCGTTCGTCGGCAACTGCCAATCCAGCTGGCAATCCGCCTGTACCAGGCCGGGCAGGTTGGCCAGCGCCAGCAGGCGCTCGCCCTGGTACAGCAATGGCAGGCGCGGGCGCAGGAAGTGCGGCACCTGCAGCTCGTTGAGCAGGCGCTTGAGTTCGCGTCGGCCACGGCCGGGGATGTCCAGCACTTCGCCTCCCTGGCGGTAGGCAATGCGCAGGCTACCTGCAGGTACTGCGCCAACCAGCCGCACACTACCGTTACCCGGCAGCCGCAAAGGCTCGCCGGGATCGGGCCACGCCAGCCCTGCGCCAGGCTGTTGTAGCCAGTCGCCGCTCAACCACCAGATGCGCCCGTGGCTGCGCAGCAGTTGCCCATCGCCCAGCCGCCATACCGGCTGGGCATCGGCGGCGGCATCGCGCAGGTCGGCCCAACCCGCCCAGTGCCGGGTGTCGGGCAAACGGGTTCGCCGGCTCAGCCAGTACTGCAAGGCATTGCGCTGACGGGCCGGTGACAGCGCAACCAGGGCGGCCAGGTCGAGCGAATCGAGCCCGGGCCAGGCCAGCGGAGCGCCCTCCTCGGCAAGCGCCAGATCGCCCTGGGCAAGCTCGTCCAGCAGGCCCAGGGCTTCGCCAAGGTGCTCGGCGGCGCGGGCAAGGTTCTGGCTGGCCTGTGGCCAACGCTGCTGCAGGTGCGGGAATACTTCGGCGCGCAGGTAATTGCGGGCGAATCGGCTATCCGCGTTGGACGGGTCTTCGATCCAGGCCAGTTGATGCGCCTCGGCGTAGTCGCGCAACTGTTGGCGGGACCACCCCAGCAAAGGCCTGGCCAGGTTGCCCTGCCCTAGCCGCCGTTGCCCCGGCATCGCTGCCAGGCCACGCAGGCCGGCTCCGCGCAGCAGGCGGAACAGCAGGGTTTCTGCCTGGTCGTCGCGGTGCTGGCCGGTGAACAGGATGTCGCCCAGGCGGAGCAGCTGGCTGAAGGCGGCATAACGGGCATTGCGGGCGGCCTGTTCGAGGCTGGCGCCGGGGGCAACCTGGACGTGGATGACCTGGAGTTCGATGCCGAGATGGTCGCAGACGGTTCGGCAATGGGCGGGCCAGGCATCGGCGGCGCTTTGCAGGCCGTGGTGGACGTGGATGGCGCGCAGCGGAGGCGATGCGTGATTGCGGGTGTAGTCGGCCAGCAGGTGCAGAAGCACGGTGGAGTCGAGGCCGCCGGAAAAGGCGATGTACCAGGCGGGGGCGTTGAGCCAGGGGGTGAGGTTGATCATCGAACCTGCACTCAATTCGAGATTGCATTCGCGGGTGAACCCGCTCCCACAAGGATCGCGCCGTTCCAGAGGGCTGCGCATTACCTGTGGGAGCGGGTTCACCCGCGAACACCGGCGAAGCCGGTGCCATTCATCTCGCTATCAGAGACCGTAGCTCATCAGGCGCTCGTAACGACGGGCCAGCAGCGCATCGTGGTCGAGCTTGCCGAGCATGTCCAGCTGCTGCACCAGGTCGGCACGGATGCTTTCCGACATCTTGACCGGGTCACGGTGGGCGCCGCCCAGCGGTTCCTGGATGACCTTGTCGACGATGTTCAGGCTCTTCAGGCGCTCGGCGGTGATGCCCATGGCCTCGGCTGCGTCGGCGGCCTTGTCGGCGGTCTTCCACAGGATCGAGGCACAGCCTTCCGGCGAGATCACCGAGTAGGTGGAGTACTGCAGCATATTCAGCTGGTCGCACACGCCGATGGCCAGCGCGCCGCCGGAACCACCCTCACCGATCACGGTGGCGATGATCGGCGTTTTCAGGCGCGCCATCACGCGCAGGTTCCAGGCAATGGCCTCGCTCTGGTTGCGCTCTTCGGCGTCGATGCCCGGGTAGGCGCCCGGGGTGTCGATGAAGGTCAGGATCGGCATCTTGAAGCGCTCGGCCATTTCCATCAGGCGGCAGGCCTTGCGGTAGCCTTCCGGGCGCGGCATGCCGAAGTTGCGGCGCACCTTCTCGCGCACTTCGCGGCCCTTCTGATGACCGATGACCATGACCGGCTTGCCGTCCAGGCGGGCGGTACCACCGACGATGGCGGCGTCGTCTGAGAAGTGGCGGTCGCCGTGCAACTCTTCGAACTCGGTGAAGATGTGCTCCAGGTAGTCCAGGGTGTAAGGACGACGTGGATGACGGGCCAGGCGGGCGATCTGCCAGCTGGTCAGGTTGCCGAAGATGCTTTCGGTCAGGGTGTTGCTCTTGTCTTGCAGACGGGCAATTTCATCGCTGATGTTCAGCGAGTTGTCGTTGCCCACCAGACGCAGGCCTTCGATCTTGGCTTGCAGGTCGGCAATCGGCTGTTCGAAATCGAGAAAATTCGGGTTCATAGTCATCCGTCTTGGGTCTACGGCCAGGCGGCCGGCCGGTTGATCCGTTTGGCGCCTTACCTTACGGGATCAGGCGCATTCAGGTCGAGATTAAATTTGTTGTCGGTTCAACGATATTGCAGGAAGACGTTCTCACGTCCGAACTGGTCACGCAGTGCCTGGATCAGCCCATCGGCCGGGTCGATCGCCCACTGCTCGCCGAACTGCAGCATGGCCTTGGCGTCGCTGCCGGTGTACTCCAGGGTGATCGGGCAGGCACCACGGTGGCGGGTAATCAGCTCGCCCAGCCACTTCAGCCGGTCGCCCTTGAGCGCTTCGTGGGCCACCTTCAGGCGCAGGCTCTCGGCCAGCTTGGTGCGCGCATCTTCCATGGTCATCACCTGCTTCACCCGCAGGCGCAGGCCGCCGGAGAAGTCGTCGTTGCTGACCTCGCCTTCGACCACCACCATGGCATCGGTCTGCAGCAAGGACTGTGCCGCCATGAAGGCATCGGCAAACAGCGACGCTTCGATGCGCCCGGAGCGGTCATCCAGGGTAACGAAGCCCATCTTGTCGCCTTTCTTGTTCTTCATCACCCGCAGGGCGATGATCATGCCGGCGATGGTCTGGGTGTCGCGCGACGGCTTGAGGTCGATGATGCGCTGGCGGGCAAAGCGGCGGATCTCGGCTTCGTACTCGTCGATCGGGTGGCCGGTGAGGTACAGGCCAAGGGTGTCCTTCTCGCCTTTCAGGCGTTCCTTGAGGGTCAGCTCGCGCACTTTGCGATGGTTGGCGTAGACGTCGGCGTCGGCAACATCGAACATGCCGCCGAACAGGTCGACGTGGCCACTGTCCGCCGTGTGGGCGGCCTGCTCGGCGGCCTTGATGGCCTCGCCCAGCGCAGAGAGCAAGGTGGCACGGTTGATGTCGATGTGGGCGTGGTAGGCCTTGATCTCGTCATGGAAGTGCGGCCCGAGGCGGTCCAGCGCGCCACTGCGGATCAACGCATCGAGGGTGCGCTTGTTGACCCGCTTGAGGTCGATACGCTGGCAGAAATCGAACAGGTCCTTGAACGGGCCGCCCTGCGCACGCGCCTCGACGATCGCCTCCACCGGGCCCTCGCCCACGCCCTTGATGGCACCCAGGCCATAGACGATGCGCCCGTCATCGTTGACGGTGAACTTGAAGTCGGAGAAGTTCACATCCGGGGCGTCGAGGCGCAGCTTCATGCTGCGCACTTCTTCTACCAGCACTACCACCTTGTCGGTGTTGTGCATATCCGCCGACAGCACCGCAGCCATGAATGGCGCCGGGTAATGGGTCTTCAGCCAGGCGGTCTGGTAGGACACCAGGCCATAGGCGGCGGAGTGGGATTTGTTGAAGCCGTAACCAGCGAATTTCTCTACCAGGTCGAAGATGTTACCGGCAAGGTCCGCATCGATATTGTTGTTGGCACAACCTTCGATGAAGCCGCCGCGCTGCTTGGCCATTTCCTCGGGCTTTTTCTTACCCATGGCCCGGCGCAGCATGTCGGCGCCGCCAAGGGTGTAGCCGGCCATTACCTGGGCGATCTGCATCACCTGTTCCTGGTACAGGATGATGCCATAGGTTGGCGCCAGTACCGGCTGCAGGCCTTCGTACTGGTAGTCCGGGTGCGGGTAGGCCAGCTCGGCGCGGCCGTGCTTGCGGTTGATGAAGTCGTCCACCATGCCCGACTGCAGCGGGCCGGGACGGAACAGTGCCACCAGTGCGATCAGGTCTTCCAGGCAGTCGGGCTTGAGCTTCTTGATCAGCTCCTTCATGCCGCGCGACTCAAGCTGGAACACCGCCGTGGTTTCGGCCTTCTGCAACAGCTCGTAGGTCTTGCGGTCGTCCAGCGGGATGAAGTCGATGTTGACCTCGGGCAGGTTCTTCTTGGCCTGCTCGCGGTTGATGATCTCCATGGCCCACTTGATGATGGTCAGGGTACGCAGGCCGAGGAAGTCGAATTTCACCAGGCCCGCGGCCTCGACGTCGTCCTTGTCGAACTGGGTTACCAGGCCGCCGCCCTCTTCGTCACAGGCGATCGGCGAGAAGTCGGTGAGCTTGGTCGGGGCGATCACTACGCCACCGGCGTGCTTGCCGGTGCCCCGCGTCACGCCTTCGAGCTTCAGGGCCATGTCCCAGATCTCGCGGGCGTCTTCGTCGCCCTTGAGGAAGTCGCGCAGGATTTCTTCCTGCTCGTAGGCCTTTTCCAGGGTCATGCCGACTTCGAACGGGATCATCTTCGACAGCCGGTCGGCCAGCCCGTACGACTTGCCTTGCACCCGCGCCACGTCGCGCACCACCGCCTTGGCGGCCATGGTGCCGAAGGTGATGATCTGGCTGACCGCGTTGCGGCCATAGGTTTCGGCCACGTAATCGATCACCCGGTCGCGGCCATCCATGCAGAAATCGACGTCGAAGTCGGGCATGGAAATACGTTCAGGGTTGAGGAAGCGCTCGAACAGCAGGTCGTAGGCCAGCGGGTCGAGGTCGGTGATCTTCAGCACGTAGGCCACCAGCGAGCCGGCACCCGAACCCCGGCCCGGGCCGACCGGCACGCCGTTGTTCTTGGCCCACTTGATGAAGTCCATCACGATCAGGAAGTAACCGGGGAAACCCATCTGGATGATGATGTCCAGTTCGAACTTCAGGCGGTCCAGATAGACCTGGCGCTTCTCTTCGTAGTTGGGCGTGGTCTCTTTCGGCCACAGCACCGCCAGGCGCTCTTCCAGGCCTTCGTGGGAGACGTGGCGCAGGTAGTCATCGATACCCATGCCATTGGGCGTGGGGAAGTCGGGCAGGAAGTACTTGCCCAACTGCACCTGGATGTTGCAGCGCTTGGCGATCTCGACCGTGTTGGCGATGGCGTCGGGCAGGTCGCTGAACAACTCGGCCATTTCCTCGGCCGACTTCAGGTACTGCTGGTCGCTGTACATCCTTGGCCGGCGCGGGTCGTCGAGGGTCCAGCCCTCGCCGATGCACACCCGTGTCTCATGGGCGTCGAAGTCGGACTGCTTGATGAAACGCACATCGTTGGTGGCTACCAGCGGAGCGCCGAACTTGTCCGCCAGGGCTACGGCGGCATGCACGTACTCCTCGTCGCGGGCGCGGTTGGTGCGCTGCACTTCAACGTAGAAGCGCTCCGGGAACATGCCCATCCAGTCTTGCAGCAGGGCCTCGGCTTCATCGTCCTTGCCGGCCAGCAACGCCATGCCGATGTCGCCTTCCTTGCCGGCGGAGAGGGCGATCAGGCCTTCGCTGGCCGGGGCGATCCATTCGCGCTGGAGGATCACCAGGCCGTTGCGCTGGCCGTCGGTCCAGCCACGCGAGATCAGCTCGGTGAGGTTGCGGTAGCCCTTCGGGTTCATGGCCAGCAGGCAGATCCGCGACAGCGGTGCTTCCGGGTCGGCACCGGCCAGCCACAGGTCGGCGCCGCAGATCGGCTTGATACCGGCGCCCATGGCGGTCTTGTAGAACTTCACCAGCGAGCACATGTTGCTCTGGTCGGTGATCGCCACCGCCGGCATGTTCATCCCGGCCAGTGCCTTGGCCAGCGGCTTGATCCGCACCAGGCCGTCGACCAGCGAGAATTCGGAGTGGACGCGCAGGTGAACGAAGGGAACCGACATGGAAGATCCTGTAGCAGTGCTGAACGACAAGGGCGGGATTGTAGCGTAAATGAGGCGGAATTTTGGGTTGCGTTGCAGCCTGTCGCGACACAAGGCGCTCACAAGCATCGCGCAGTACTTCAGCGCTGGCGTTGCACCACGAAGCAGACAGCGCGGCGGATGGCACCGGCTGTGCTGGTGATCGTGGATAAATCCGCTCCTACAGGTACGGCGTCAATTGAGGTGCGGATTCATCCGCGAAGCAGGCGGCGCGGTATATGGCACCGGCTGTGCCGACGAACGAAGCGGGCCCCGCGGTCAGATCAGGGATGCCATGACGCCTTCGCGCGCATCCCAGGCAGCCCGCACCGGGGCAAAGGAACGCCGATGAATGGGCGTAGGCCCCAGGCGCGCCAGGGCCTCGAGGTGCACCGGTGTCGGGTAGCCCTTGTGCCCACCGATGCCATAGCCCGGATAGATCAGCTCGAATGCGCTCATTTCCCGGTCGCGGGTCACCTTGGCCAGGATCGAGGCCGCAGCAATGGCTGGCACCTTTGCATCACCCTGCACGACCGGCGCCGAAGGCACTGCCAGCTTCGGGCAGCGATTGCCATCGATGAGGGCCAGTTTGGGCGTAACGTGCAGCCCTTCAACTGCGCGCTGCATGGCCAGCATGGTGGCGTGGAGGATGTTCAGCCGGTCGATTTCCTCGACCTCGGCACGGGCGATACAAAAGCTCAGGGCTTTCTCGCAGATCTCATCGAACAGCGCCTCGCGCCTGGCTTCGGTGAGTTTCTTCGAATCGTTCAGGCCGAGGATCGGGCGCGCCGGGTCGAGGATCACCGCTGCCGTCACCACCGCGCCGCACAGCGGGCCACGGCCCACCTCGTCGACGCCAGCGACGAGGTCTTCGACCAGGTTGAAATCCAGTCCAATCTGCATGTCAGCGGTCCTTCAGCAAGGCCAGCACCGCCTCGGCGGCCTGATTCGAGGCGTCACGGCGCAAGGTGCGGTGAATTTCGTCGAAGCGCCCGGTCTGCTGGCTGCCGTCGGCCACCAGTGGCGCCAGGGTGTCGGCCAGCGCTTCGCTGGTGGCGTCGTCCTGCAACAGCTCAGGCACCAGTGCACGCTGGGCGAGCAGGTTTGGCAGCGAAACATAAGGGCTTTTGACCAGGCGCTTGAGGATCCAGTAGGTCAACGGCGCCAGGCGGTAGGCCACCACCATCGGTCGCTTGTACAACAGCGCTTCGAGTGTAGCGGTACCCGAGGCGATCAGCACCGCGTCGCAGGCGGCCAGGGCCTGGTGCGACTGGCCATCGAGCAGGGTCAGCGGCAGCTGGCGCCCTTCAAGCATCTGCTCGATCTGCGCGCGCCGCGCGGCGTTGGCGCAGGGCAGCACGAAACGCACGCCCGGTACCTGCTGGCACAGCCGTTCGGCGGCATCGAGGAACAGCGCGCCCAGGCGCCCGACTTCACCGCCCCGGCTACCCGGCATCAGTGCCACTACCGGCCCCTCGCCCAGGCCGAGCTGGGCGCGCGCGGCTGGACGGTCGGCTTCGAGCGGGATGGTGTCAGCCAATGGATGGCCAACGAAGCGCACCGGCACACCCTTTTCCTCATAGAAGCGCGCCTCGAACGGCAACAGCGTGAGCATCAGGTCGCAACCTTCGCGGATCTTCAGCACACGCTTCTGCCGCCAGGCCCACACCGAGGGGCTGACGTAGTGCACGGTCTTGATACCGGCCTGGCGCAGCTTCAGCTCGATATTCAGGGTGAAGTCCGGCGCATCGATACCGATGAACACATCGGGCCTTTCACCTATCAGGGTTTCGATCAGCAGCTTGCGGCGTTTGAGCAGCTCGCGCAGGCGCCCCAGCACTTCGACCAGGCCCATGACGGCCAGGCGCTCCATGGGGAAATAGGACTGCAGCCCTTCGGCCTCCATCAGCGGGCCGCCAACGCCGATGAACCGCACGTCAGGGTGGCGTGCCTTGAGGGCACGCATCAAGCCTGAACCGAGGATGTCACCGCTGGCCTCACCGGCGACCAACGCTACGCAAAGCTGGGCCATGTCAGCGGGTAATGCCGCGGGCAGAGCTCACGATCGACTGACGGAACAGCTCGACCTCAGGGTGCTGTGCAGCGAGTTCGTCCAGTTCCTTGAGCGCGTCTTCGACGGTCAGGCCCTGGCGGTAGACGATCTTGTAGCAACGGCGCAGCACATGGATGACTTCATCGCTGAAACCGCGCCGGCGCATGCCTTCGAAGTTCATGCTACGGGCCTCGGCCGGGCTGCCGAACACGGTGACAAAGGCCGGGACGTCCTTGCCGATCGCCGTGCCCATGCCGGAAAACGCATGAGCGCCGATGTGGCAGTACTGGTGCACTAGGGTGTAGCCGGACAGGATCGCCCAATCGCCTACATGCACATGCCCGGCCAGCGCGGTATTGTTGACCAGGATGCAGTGGTTGCCGATGACACTGTCGTGGCCGATGTGGGCATAGGCCATGATCAGGTTGTGGTCGCCCACGGTGGTTTCCGCTCGGTCCTGGATGGTGCCGCGGTGGATGGTCACCCCTTCGCGGATAACGTTGTGGTCACCGATCACCAGGCGCGTCGGCTCACCTTTGTACTTCAGGTCCGGGGTGTCTTCGCCGATCGAGGAAAACTGAAAGATACGGTTGTGCTTGCCGATGCGGGTCGGCCCTTTGAGCACAACATGCGGGCCGATAACGGTGCCCTCCCCGATTTCCACATCGGGGCCTACGATCGACCAGGGGCCGACCTCGACGCCATCGGCCAGCTTGGCCGAAGGATCGATAATGGCCCGAGGATCAATCGAATTCATAGGGAGCGTTCCGCGCAAGTGATCTCGGCCGAACAAACCGGCTTGCCGTCGACCAGCGCACGGCACTCGAACTTCCAGATCATGCTCTTGCGGCTGAGGAACCTGGCTTCCAGCACCAGCTGGTCACCCGGCAGCACCGGCTGACGGAAACGCAGTTTGTCGGAACCGACGAAGTAGTACAGGGTACCGTCGGCCGGCTTGGCGTCGAGCATCTTGAAACCAAGGATACCGGCTGCCTGGGCCATGGCTTCGATGATCAGAACACCGGGCATGATCGGGTGCGCCGGGAAATGGCCATTGAAGAACGGCTCGTTGATGCTGACATTCTTGTAGGCACGAATGCTCTGGGCCTCGAAGTCCAGATCCGTCACACGGTCCACCAGCAGGAACGGGTAACGGTGAGGCAGGTATTCGCGAATCTCGTTGATGTCCATCATTTCGGGGGGAAGCCTGTAATAAGAATAGGGAGCGCAGGTGCTGACCACACGCTCCTTTTGCAATCCAAAGAGGAGCCAGCTAGCGACTGTTCACTCTTGCTCAGGGAATGGTATCAGCCTTCTGATGTCGGCTGGCCACCTGAGGTCACGGAATCGACGCGTTTTTCCAGCTGCTGGAGACGCTTGGCCATGTCGTCCAGGTGGCGGATACGCGCGGCGCTCTTGCGCCATTCAGCCAGTGGCTGCATGGCAGTGCCGGAAGAATAGGCACCCGGTTCGGTGATCGAACGGGTCACCATGGTCATCCCGGACACGAAAACGTTATCACAGACATCGATATGACCCACCATGCCGACACCGCCGGCGATGGTGCAATGCTTGCCGATGCGCGTACTGCCGGAGATACCGACGCAAGCGGCCATGGCCGTATGCTCACCGATCTGCACGTTGTGGGCGATCTGGATCTGGTTGTCGAGCTTGACCCCGTCAGCGATGCGCGTGTCCGACAGCGCACCACGGTCGACCGCGGTGTTGACGCCGATTTCCACGTCGTCACCGATGGTCACGCCGCCAATCTGGGCGATCTTGCGCCACACACCCTTCTCGTTGGCAAAGCCGAAGCCTTCGCCGCCGATCACCGCACCCGACTGAATGACCACGCGTTTGCCGATGGTCACGTCATGGTACAGGGTGACCCTTGGCGCCAGCCATCCGCCCTCGCCGATCACGCAACGGGCACCGACCACGCAGTGCGCACCCACGCTGACATTCGCCCCGATGCGTGCGCCGCTTTCGATGACCGCGAACGGCCCGATGCTGGCGCTGGCATCCACCTGCGCGTCCTCAGCCACCACGGCGCTGGGATGAATACCCGCCACAGCCTTGGGTTTGGGGTCGAACAGGTGGGAAATGCGCGCGTAGGCCAGGTACGGATCGGCCACGATCAATGCGTTGCCGGCAAAGCCTTCGGCATCCGCCGCCTTGAGCAGCACCGCGGCCGCCTGGCTGTTGTCCAGGTATTTGCGGTATTGCGGGTTGGCGAGGAAGCTCAACTGACCGGGGCCTGCCTCCTGCAAGGTGGCCAGCCCGGTAATCTGCAGCGCCTCGGGCCCCTTGAGGGTGGCGCCGAGGACCTCGGCCAGCTGGCCTAGCGTCATGGTCACGGTCATATCAACGGGCTTGGTTCATGCGCTCGATGACCTGGCGGGTGATGTCGTACTGGGGTTTGACATCGATGACCGCACCACGCTCGAGGACCAGGTCATAACCGCCCTTCTTGATCACTTCCTCGACTGCGCCATCCAGCTTGGGCTTCAGCTGCTTGAGCATGTCGCGGTCGGCAACGGCCTTGGCTTCGTTCAGCTCCTTGGACTGGAACTGGAAGTCACGAGCCTTCTGCTTGAACTCGAGCTCCAGGCGCTCACGTTCCTGCTGCTGCATCTTGTCGCCGCCTTTGATCAGGCGGTCCTGGATACCCTTGGCGCTGCTTTCCAGGCTCTTCAGCTTGGTCAGTTGCGGGCCGAACTTCTTCTCGGCATCCACCGCGTATTTCTTGGCGGCGTCCGATTCCAGCAGGGCCATCTGATAGTTCAGGACGGCAACCTTCATTTCGGCGAAAGCCGGGGTGGCGACCAGCGCCGCGGCCACTACGGCCAGTTGAGTCAACTTACGCACGATGCACTCCTGGATAAACCGTTGTCGTTAAGCGAGGGCCGACCTCAGAAGGTCTGGCCCAGAGAGAATTGGAACACCTGCGTGTCGGCATCGTCCGGCTTCTTGACCGGCATCGCCAGGCTGAAGCTCAACGGGCCCAGTGCAGTAATCCAGGTCACGCCCAGGCCGACCGAACTGGCCATGCCCGAGAAACCGACCTTCTCGCAATCAGGCTGGTTGCCGCAATTGGTGTCGAACACGTTACCCACGTCCCAGAACACGGAGGTGCGCAGCGAACGCTGGTCCTTGACGAACGGCAGCGGGAACAGCAGCTCGACACCGCCCTGCACCAGCACGTTACCACCGAACGGCAACGGATCCTGGTCCGGGTCGGCGATGGTACCAGGCTTGCCACCGTTGGCCTCGCCACGGCTTGGAGTACTGCGCGGGCCCAGGCTGCTGTCCTTGAAGCCACGCACGGAGTTGAAGCCACCGGCGAAGTAGTTCTCGTAGAACGGCAGGCCCGAGGTGCTGCCATAACCGTCACCATAGCCCAGCTCGGTGTGCAGGCGCAGGGTGTAGTCGTTGGTGATCGGCTTGAACAGCTGGCCACGGTAGTCGAGCTTGAAGAACGACAGGTCGCTGCCCGGAATGGTGGATTCCAGGGTCAGGCTCTGCGAGTGACCACGGGTTGCCAGCACGCCTTTGTTCAGGGTCGATTCCGACCAGCCGATCGAGGCCTTGAAGTTGAGGAAGTTGTCGCCCTCCTCTTCGAGGAAGTCGAAGATCTCGTCGACGGTGTACTTGCCGGTCTTGATCTTGTCCTGCTGCACGCTCAGGCCATAGGTCAGGCGCGAGGTTTCGCTGATCGGATAGCCCAGGCTGACGCCGGCACCGTAGCTGTCCACCGCATAGCTGGCAACGTCGACGTCGAGGTCATCGTAGTCGGTGCTGCGGTAGAAGGCGTTGTAACCCAGGCTCACGCCGTCGGCAGTGAAGTAGGGGTCGACGAAGCCGAAGTTGTAGCGGGTCTGGTATTCCGAACGGGTCAGGCCGATGGAAACCTTGTTACCGGTACCGAGGAAGTTGCTCTGGCTGATCGAACCACCAAGGATCAGGCCGGCGCTCTGGGCAAAACCGACGCTGGCGGTGATCGAGCCGGAGGCCTGCTCCTCGACGCTGTAGTTGACGTCGACCTGGTCATCGGTGCCCGGCACCGGCGGGGTCTCGACGTTGACTTCCTTGAAGAAGCCCAGGCGCTCCAGACGGGTCTTGGACTGGTCGATCAGGTACGTCGAGGCCCAGCCACCTTCCATCTGACGCATTTCGCGACGCAGCACTTCGTCTTCGGTCTTGGTGTTGCCACGGTAGTTGATGCGGTTGACGTAGGCACGCTTGCCCGGGTCGACCACGAACATGATGTCGACGGTATGGTCTTCATCGTTCGGTTTCGGCACACCGTTGACGTTGGCGAAGGTATAGCCTTCGTTACCCAGACGGCGGGTAATCAATTCGGAGGTGGTGGTCATCACCTTGCGCGAGAACACCTGGCCTGGCTGCACCAGCAGCAGCGACTTGACCTGGTCTTCCGGCACTTTGAGGTCACCGGACAGCTTCACGTCGCGAACGGTGTACTTCTCGCCTTCGTTGATGTTGACGGTGATGTAGACGTGCTTCTTGTCCGGCGTGATGGACACCTGGGTGGAGGCGATGTCCATGTTGATGTAGCCGCGGTCCAGGTAGTAGGAGCGCAGGCGTTCCAGGTCACCGGAGAGTTTTTCGCGGGCATACTTGTCGTCGTTCTTGAAGAACGACAGCCAGTTGGTGGTCTTCAGCTCGAACAGCTGCGCCAGGGTCTCGTCGTCGAACACGTTGTTGCCAACGACGTTGATGTGCTGGATGGCGGCGACGGTACCTTCGTTGATCTTGATCTTCAGCGCCACACGGTTGCGCGGCTGCGGCACCACCTCGGCATCGACTTCGGCCGAGTAGCGGCCCTGCGCCACATACTGACGCTGCAGCTCGTTACGCACGCCTTCGAGGGTGGCTCGCTGGAAGATCTCGCCTTCGGCCAGGCCCGACTGCTTCAGGCCTTTCATCAGGTCGTCGGTGCTGATCGCCTTGTTGCCTTCGATCTCGATGCTCGATACCGATGGGCGCTCAACCACGTTGATGATCAGGACATTGCCATCGCGGTTCAGCTGGATGTCCTGGAAGAAGCCGGTCTTGAACAGGGAACGGGTCGATTCCACCAGGCGGCGGTCATCGGCCTGGTCACCGACGTTCAGCGGCAGCGCACCGAACACACTGCCCGCGGAAACCCGCTGCAGGCCGTTGACGCGGATATCGGAGATGGTGAAGGACTCGGCGTGAACTTCAGCGATCATCAGTGCGGACATGACCGCAGTTAGCAGCAGACGTTTCATGAAGTCCTTTTATTCCAACTGGCAATAAACAACCCGCCGCGACAAAACGGCGGGTTCGCAATTGAGCGAAGCTTTATAGTCGACCCAGATCGTTGATCAGGGCGAGCAACATCACCCCTATGACCAAACTGATACCGATCTGGACCCCCCAACCTTGCACCCGATCCGACAGCGGACGACCGCGCGCCCACTCGACCAGGTAAAACAGCAAATGCCCCCCATCCAGAACCGGGATGGGCAGCAGGTTAAGAACCCCCAGGCTTATGCTCAGGTAGGCCAGGAAATTCAGGAAATCCCCCACGCCGGACTGGGCTGAAGCGCCCGCCACTTTAGCAATGGTTATCGGTCCGCTCAAGTTTTTTACCGAGAGCTCTCCGAACAGCATTTTCTTCAGCGATTCAAGGGTCAGGACACTCATGCTCCAGGTGCGCGACAAGCCCTCACCCGCCGCGTCCAGCGGGCCGTAGCTGACTTCGCGGAGCATGCTGGCAGGCCACTCGCCACCTTTTACCCCGGCACCGAGATAGCCGCCAGCAGCCTTGCCCTCGCCCTTGCGCGCCAGGGTCACCGGCAGCTCCAGGGTAGCGCCGTCACGCTCGATACGCACCACAACCTTGGCTTGCGGGCGGGCGCGCACGGCATCGACTACCTGCTGCCATTCGTTCACGGCAATACCGTCGAGGGCCAGCAGCTTGTCACCGGTTTTCAGACCGGCAGCGGCAGCCGGCCCCTTCGGATCGATTTCGGCCAGCACCGGCACGATCGCCGGGCGCCAAGGCTGCAGGCCGAGGGACTGGATCGGGTCCGGTTCGTCGGCCCCTTTGAGCCAGCTGTCCAGCTTCACCTGCAGCTGGCGCTCGGCAGTGGCGCCCTCGTCGCGCACGCCCACCTGCAAGGTGCCGCTTTCACCCAGGCGGCGGACCAGCTGCAGGTTGACCGCCGACCAGCCATTGGTCGGCTTGCCATCGATGGAGACGATTTCCTGACCTGCGGCAAGGCCTGCGGATGCTGCCAGGCTGCCCGCTTCGACGGCGCCGATCACCGGACGGACCTGCTGGGTACCCAGCATCGCCAGCACCCAGAAGAACAGGATGGCCAGCAGGAAGTTGGCAACCGGGCCGGCCGCGACGATGGCGATGCGCTGGCGCACGGACTTGCGGTTGAACGCCTGGTCGAGCAGCGCCGGCGGCACCTCGCCCTCGCGTTCGTCGAGCATCTTGACGTAGCCACCCAGCGGAATCGCCGCGACCACGAACTCGGTGCCATGGCGATCATGCCAGCGCAGCAACGGCGTACCGAAGCCCACCGAGAAGCGCAGCACCTTGACCCCGCAACGACGTGCCACCCAGAAGTGGCCGAATTCATGGAAGGTGACCAGCACCCCCAAGGCCACGAGGGTGCCGATAATCATGTAGAGCGCTGTCATATCCATCTCCGAATGATGTTCAGCGGGCCGGCATCATGCCCAGCCCCCTCATTAACTGTGGTGGGCCTGCATCAGCGAGCGTGGCGCCTCAGCCATTCACGGGAAAGCTCCCGGGCGCGCTGGTCGGCGGCGAACACCGCGTCCAGCGACGGCAGCGGCACGACGGGCTCCTGATCGAGCACCTGTTCGATCATACGCGCGATCTCCGGGAAGCGGATACGCCGCTGGAGAAATGCCTCGACCGCAACTTCGTTGGCAGCATTGAGCACGGCTGGCGCGCTGTTGCCGGCCTCGGCAGCCTGCCGCGCCAGGCGTAGGCAAGGGAAGCGCTGTTCGTCGGGCGCCTGGAAATCCAGACGGGCGATGGCGAACAGGTCCAGCGGGGCCACCCCGGAGTCGATCCGCTCGGGCCAGGCCAGGGCGTTGGCAATCGGCGTGCGCATGTCCGGGTTACCCAGCTGCGCCAGGACCGAGCCGTCCACGTAGTCCACCAGGGAGTGGATCACGCTTTGCGGATGCACCACCACCTCGACCTTGGCCGGTGCCGCATCGAACAGCCAGCAGGCCTCGATCAGCTCCAGGCCCTTGTTCATCATGCTGGCGGAATCCACCGAAATCTTGCGCCCCATGGACCAGTTGGGGTGTGCGCAGGCTTGCTCCGGGGTGACCTCCAGCAGCGCCTCGACGGGCGTTTCGCGGAACGGGCCACCCGAGGCGGTCAGCAGGATCCGGCGCACGCCGACGGCATTCAGGCCACGCGCGTAGTCACCAGGCATGCACTGGAAGATCGCGTTGTGCTCGCTGTCGATCGGCAGCAGCACAGCGCCACTGCGGCGCACCGCGTCCATGAACAGCGCGCCGGACATCACCAGCGCCTCCTTGTTGGCCAGCAGCACCTTCTTGCCCGCCTCGACCGCAGCCAGGGTGGGACGCAAGCCGGCAGCACCGACAATGGCGGCCATCACGGCGTCGACTTCCGCCGCGCAAGCCACCTGGCACAATCCGCCCTCACCTTCCAGCACTTCGGTGGCGCAACCCGCCGCAGCCAGGCCTTCGCGCAGGCGCACGGCCGCCTCGGCCACCGGCACCACGGCAAACGCCGGGCGATGGCGCACACACAGGGCCAGCAACTCGTCGATACGCGAATAGCCGCTCAGGGCGAACACCTGATAGCGGTCAGGATGGCGCGCGATGACATCCAGCGTGCTCAGGCCGATGGAGCCAGTGGCGCCGAGCACGGTAATGCGCTGCGGGCGGCTCACATCACACCCCATTCCGCAGCCCACAACAGCACGGCGAAAATCGGGATGGCGGCCGTCAGGCTGTCGATGCGGTCCAGCACCCCGCCATGACCGGGCAGCAGGTTGCTGCTGTCCTTGATGCCGGAGCGGCGCTTGAACATGCTCTCGGTCAGGTCACCGATTACCGACGACATGACCACCAGCGCGGCGCCGAGCAGGCCCAGCAGGATCTGGCCGACGCTCCAGTCGCGGCCGATGCCGACCGCCACGGTGATGGCCAGGCTGACTGCCAGGCCACCATACACGCCTTCCCAGCTCTTGCCCGGGCTGACCTGCGGCGCCAGCTTGCGCTTGCCGAAGGCACGACCGGAGAAATACGCACCGATATCGGCGGCCCACACCAGCACCATGACCGACAGGATCAGCCAGTTACCCAGCGACCAGTGCTTGAGCAGCACCAGCCCCTGCCAGGCCGGCAGCAACACCAGCAGGCCGATCAGCAGGCGGCAGGCAGCACTGGCCCACAGTTCGCTGCTGCGCGGGTAGGTCAGCACCAGCCAGGTGGCCAGCCCCCACCAGATCACCGCAGCGCCCAGCACCCAGGGCGCCAGCTCGGGCAGGATATACAGCAGCATCAGCGCTCCGGCGAACACCGCGGCATAGGCGATACGCAGCGGCTGGGCCATCAGCCCGGCCAGGCGTGCCCACTCCCAGGCGCCGAGAGTTACCACAAAGCCGATGAACAGGGCGAAATCCCCGCCATTGAGCAGGAAGAAGCCACCCAGCGCGATCGGCAGCAGGATCAGCGCGGTAATGATGCGTTGTTTAAGCATTAAGCACGAGCTCCAGCCTCGACCTGCTCGCTGGTCTTACCGAAGCGGCGCTGGCGCGAAGCGAAATCGGCCAGGGCATTGCGCATGGCCTCGTGTTTGAAATCCGGCCAGTACAGGTCGGAGAAGTACAGCTCGGCATAGGCCAGTTGCCACAGCAGGAAATTGCTGATGCGGTGCTCACCACCGGTGCGGATGCACAGGTCCGGCAGCGGCAGTTCGCCGGTTGCCAGGCAGGTCTGCAACAAGCCCGGGGTGATGTCCTCCGGGCGCAGGTGCCCGGCTTGCACTTCCCGCGCCAGCCGCTGGGCGGCCTGGGCGATGTCCCACTGGCCACCGTAGTTGGCCGCGATCTGCAGGATGAAACGGTTGTTGCCGGCAGTCAGCGCCTCGGCCTCGCGCATGGCAGCCTGCAGCTCCGGATGGAAACGCGAACGGTCACCGATGATACGCAGGCTGATGTTGTTCTCGTTCAGGCGCCTGGCCTCGCGGCGCAAGGCCGAGAAGAACAGCTCCATCAGCGCACCGACCTCTTCGGCGGGGCGCTGCCAGTTTTCGCTGGAGAACGCGAACAGGGTCAGCACCTCGACCCCGGATTCTGCACACACCTCGATGACCGCGCGAACGGCGTCGACGCCCGCCTTGTGCCCGGCAACGCCGGGCAGCAGGCGCTTTTTCGCCCAGCGGTTGTTGCCATCCATGATGATCGCGACATGACGCGGCACCGAGGGCGGCACCGCTGGCTTGGTCTTTTCCATTAAAAAACCCCGGCCTTAGACGGCCATCAGGTCCT
The DNA here is from genome assembly GCF_916618955.1 of Pseudomonas sp. Marseille-Q3773. Lineage (NCBI taxonomy): Bacteria > Pseudomonadati > Pseudomonadota > Gammaproteobacteria > Pseudomonadales > Pseudomonadaceae > Pseudomonas > Pseudomonas sp. Marseille-Q3773. Next base: position 102,560 of record NZ_OU745390.1, on the reverse strand, counting down.
TTTCCTTGGCCTTGAAGGCGGCATCGACCTCGGCAACGAACTTGTCGGTCAGCTTCTGGATCTCGTCAGCGGCACGACGCTCTTCGTCTTCGCTGATCTCCTTGTCCTTGGTCAGCTTCTTCAGCTCGGCCAGGGCATCGCGGCGCACGTTGCGCACAGCGACCTTGGCATCCTCGGCAACGCCGCTGGCCTGCTTGGTGTAGCCCTTGCGGGTTTCCTCGGTCAGGGCCGGCATCGGCACACGAATGGTGGTACCGGCGCTGGATGGGTTCAGGCCCAGGTCGGAGGTGAGGATAGCCTTCTCGATGGCAGCGCTGAGGTTCTTGTCGTGGGCGACGATCTTCAGGGTGCGGGCATCTTCGACGGTGATCGCGGCCACCTGGTTCAGCGGCATCTCGCTGCCCCAGGCCGGGACCTTGACGCTATCCAGGATGCTTGGGTGCGCGCGACCGGTACGGATTGCCGCCAGGTTGCGACCCAGGGCCTCGAGGGACTTGGTCATGCGCTCCTGCGCGTCTTTCTTGATGTCGTTGATCATGCTTGGCCTTCCTCGATCAGAGTGCCTTCAGCGCCACCCACCACGATGTTCAGCAGGGCGCCAGGCTTGTTCATGTTGAATACCCGCAATGGCATCTTGTGGTCACGGCACAGGCAGATTGCGGTCAGGTCCATCACACCCAGCTTGCGATCCAGCACCTCGTCGTAGGTCAGGTGATCGAACTTCTCGGCGTGCGGGTCCTTGAATGGATCGGCAGTGTACACACCATCGACCTTGGTCGCCTTCAGCACCACGTCGGCATCGATTTCGATGGCGCGCAGGCAGGCCGCGGAGTCGGTGGTGAAGAACGGGTTGCCGGTACCGGCGGAGAAAATTACCACATCCCCGGAGTTGAGGTGGCGAATAGCTTTGCGACGATCGTAATGATCGGTGACGCCGACCATGGAAATGGCCGACATGACCAGGGCCGGGATGTTCGAGCGCTCCAGCGCGTCGCGCATGGCCAGGCCGTTCATCACGGTGGCCAGCATGCCCATGTGGTCACCGGTGACACGGTCCATGCCGGCTGCGCTGAGCGCGGCACCGCGGAACAGGTTGCCACCGCCGATCACCAGGCCGACCTGGACCCCGATCCCTACCAGCTGGCCAACTTCGAGGGCCATGCGATCCAGCACCTTCGGGTCGATCCCGAAGTCTTCCGAGCCCATCAGGGCCTCGCCGCTAAGTTTGAGCAAAATGCGTTTATAGCGAGGTTGGCGACCACTCACCTGCTGAGCCATTGCGAGTCTCTCCTGCGGCGTACTTTTAGAAAATTCGTGCGGGCTGTTTTCAGCCTGCTAACTGTAGCGTGGCACCGCTTCGGTGCCAGCGAAGAGAGAGTCGGATAAACCCCTCTCCGTTTTGACAAAGAGGCTGCGCGCGTGAGCGGGCAGCCTCTTCGGGGCGACAGACGGGGCTGTCTTACTGCTTGGCAGCAGCGACCTGGGCGGCAACTTCTTCAGCGAAGTTGTCGACTGGCTTCTCGATGCCTTCGCCGACCTTGAAGTAGGTGAAGGAAACGATTTCAGCACCGGCTTTCTTGGCCAGCTCGCCAACCTTGACTTCCGGGTTCATGACGAAGGCCTGCTCGACCAGCGAGGCTTCGGCCAGGAACTTCGAGATACGACCCTTGATCATGTTCTCGACGATGTTTTCCGGCTTGCCGGCGATCTTGTCAGCGTTCAGCTGCAGGAAGACGCCCTTCTCGCGCTCGATGGCTTCGGCCGAAACTTCCGACGGCAGCAGGAACTCTGGGTTCGAAGCTGCAACGTGCATGGCGATGTTCTTGGCCAGCTCGACGTCGCCGCCTTTCAGGACAACGGCAGCACCGATCTTGTTGCCGTGCAGGTAGGCACCGACCACGTCACCTTCAACGCGCACCAGGCGACGGATGTTGACGTTTTCGCCGCACTTGGCGACCAGCGCTTCACGCGCAGCTTCACGCGATGCGATCAGCGGAGCGGCGTCGGTCAGCTTCTGGGCGAAGGCTTCTTCGATGCTGTCGGCCACGAAAGCCTTGAAGTCGTCTTGCAGGGCCAGGAAGTCGGTCTGCGAGTTCACTTCCAGCAGGACGGCGGATTTACCGTCGGTCTTGACCGCGATAGCGCCTTCAGCAGCGACGTTGCCAGCCTTCTTGGCGGCCTTGATGGCGCCCGAGGCACGCATGTCGTCAATGGCTTTCTCGATGTCGCCGCCGGCCTTTTCCAGGGCCTTCTTGCAATCCATCATGCCTTCGCCGGTACGCTCGCGCAGTTCTTTGACCAGCGCTGCAGTAATTGCTGCCATTTCAAAATCCTCTTGGAAAGTTTTTCAACCATTCCACCCGTTGCTTACGGGCGTTCAATTCTGCAAATCCACTGTGTCTATCTCAGCAAGGCCCATGATGCGGGGCCGATGCTGACAGCAGGATTTCAAGGTGGCAAAAAGGGGGCAGAGCCCCCTTTTTGCGTGCCAAGTCGACGCTAGCGTCTAATTACTCGGCAGCAGGTGCAGCCGCTTCTTCAGCGTAGACTTCGGTGCCGCCGGCAACGTTGTTGCGGCCACGGATGACTGCGTCAGCCATCGAAGTCATGTACAGCTCGATAGCGCGGATGGCGTCATCGTTACCTGGGATGATGTAGTCAACACCTTCCGGGCTGCTGTTGGTATCGACGACGCCGATAACCGGGATGCCCAGTTTGTTGGCTTCGGTGATCGCGATGCGCTCGTGATCAACGTCGATAACGAACAGAGCGTCAGGCAGACCACCCATGTCCTTGATACCGCCCAGGCTGCGATCCAGTTTTTCCAGGTCGCGGGAGCGCATCAGGGCTTCTTTCTTGGTCAGCTTGGCGAAAGTGCCGTCTTCGGCCTGGGTTTCCAGGTCGCGCAGACGCTTGATCGAAGCGCGGATGGTCTTGTAGTTGGTCAGCATGCCGCCCAACCAACGGTGGTCAACGTATGGCGAACCGCAACGAGCAGCCTGCTCGGCGACGATCTTGCCGGCGGAACGCTTGGTGCCGACGAACAGGATCTTGTTCTTGCCCTGGGCCAGGCGCTCTACGAACGCCAGGGCGTCGTTGAACATCGGCAGGGTTTTTTCCAGGTTGACGATGTGGATCTTGTTGCGCGCGCCGAAAATGTACTTGCCCATTTTCGGGTTCCAGTAACGGGTCTGGTGGCCGAAGTGCACACCGGCCTTCAGCATATCGCGCATGTTGACTTGGGACATGATAGTTCCTTGATAAGTCGGGTTGGGCCTCCACGTATCCCAATGACCAACCCGCGAATTCTGCAACTCGGGGCACCCAGGCCATCGTGTCGACACGTGTGTGGGTTAAGTGCTGACGGGGTCGTCCCCGAAAGCGGCGCATTTTATACCACAGACAGCGGCCGAACGGAACCCGGATACTGTTGCGTCCGTCAGCGGTTTTTGCAGCACCCTGGCTTTCGCGCCAGAATGCCAGCTATAGACAGCAGCATGAGCGTCTTTATCCCGACCGATCGGCGCCCTGCTCTGCTAGAATCCGGCCTTTCCCGTTTGTTCGCGCCGCATGCGGCGCTGTAGAGAGCCTGTAATGACCGTCACCATCAAGACTGCAGAAGACATCGAGAAGATGCGCATCGCCGGCCGCCTGGCCGCCGAAGTGCTGGAAATGATCGAAGAACACGTCAAGCCCGGTGTCACCACCGAAGAGCTGGACCGCCTGTGCCACGACTACATCGTCAACGTCCAGCAGGCCATCCCGGCGCCGCTCAACTACAAGGGCTACCCGAAGTCGATCTGCACCTCGATCAACCATGTGGTCTGCCACGGCATTCCCAACGACAAGCCGCTCAAGGACGGTGACACGCTGAACATCGATGTCACCGTGATCAAGGACGGCTACCACGGCGACACCAGCCGCATGTTCCATGTCGGCACCGTGCCGGTATGGGCCGAGCGCCTGTCCAAGGTCACCCAGGAGTGCATGTACAAGGCCATCGAGCTGGTCAGGCCGGGCTGCCGCCTGGGCGACATCGGTGAGGTGATCCAGAAGCACGCGGAAAAGAACGGTTTCTCGGTGGTACGCGAGTTCTGCGGCCACGGTATCGGCAAGGTGTTCCACGAAGAGCCGCAGATCCTTCACTATGGCCGCGCCGGCACCGGCATGGAGCTGAAGGAAGGCATGACCTTCACCATCGAGCCGATGATCAACCAGGGCAAGGCCGACACCAAGGTACTGGGCGACGGCTGGACCGCCATCACCAAGGACCGCAAGCTTTCGGCCCAGTGGGAACACACCCTGGTGGTGACCGCGACCGGCTACGAGATCTTCACCCTGCGCAAGGACGACACCATCCCGCGCACCTCGGCCTGAGCGTACTCAGCCAACGGCCACCCCTCGACAGGAACCTGACGCGATGCCCCAGGTGGATTCCGAGCTGTTCGACCGTGGCCAGTTCCAGGCGGAACTGGCCCTCAAGGCGAGCCCCATCGCCGCCTTCAAGAAGGCCATCCGCCAGGCCGGCGAGGTGCTCGACCGGCGTTTTCGCAGCGGCAGCGAAATCCGCCCGCTGATCGAGGCTCGCGCCTGGCTGGTCGACAATATCCTGCAACAGGCATGGAACCAGTTCGACTGGGGCGACCACAGCGGTATCGCCCTGGTCGCGGTTGGCGGCTACGGGCGCGGCGAGCTGCACCCGCATTCGGACATCGACCTGCTGATCCTGCTGGGCGCCGCCGAACACGAGCAATACCGCGACGCCATCGAGCGCTTTCTCACCCTGCTGTGGGACATCGGCCTGGAAGTGGGCCAGAGCGTGCGCACCGTCGACGAGTGTGCCGAGCAGGCCCGCGCCGACCTGACGGTGATCACCAACCTGATGGAAAGCCGCACCATCGCCGGCCCAGAGGCCTTGCGCCAGCGCATGCTGGAGGTGACCGACACCACGCACATGTGGCCGAGCAAGGACTTCTTCCTGGCCAAGCGCGCCGAACTCAAGGCCCGCCACCACAAGTACAACGACACCGAATACAACCTCGAACCCAACGTGAAAGGTTCGCCCGGTGGCCTGCGCGATATCCAGACCGTGCTGTGGGTGGCGCGTCGCCAGTATGGCACCCTCAACCTGCACGCCCTGGCCGGCGAGGGCTTTTTGCTGGAAAGCGAGAACGAACTGCTGGCCTCTTCCCAGGACTTCCTGTGGAAGGTGCGTTATGCCCTGCACATGCTGGCCGGGCGCGCCGAGGACCGCCTGCTGTTCGACCACCAGCGCAGCATCGCCGCGCTGCTGGGCTACAGCGACGACAACCCCAAGCGGGCGATCGAGCAGTTCATGCAGCAGTACTACCGGGTGGTGATGAGCATCAGCCAGCTGTGCGACCTGATCATCCAGCACTTCGAAGAGGTCATCCTGGCCGATGACGACAGCGGCACCACCCAGCCGCTGAATGCGCGCTTCCGCCTGCATGATGGCTATATAGAAGCCACCCGGCCGAACGTGTTCAAGCGCACCCCGTTCGCCATGCTGGAAATCTTCGTGCTGATGGCCCAGCACCCCGAGATCAAGGGTGTGCGCGCCGATACCGTGCGCCTGCTGCGCGAACACCGGCACCTGATCGATGACACCTTCCGCACCGATATCCGCAACACCAGCCTGTTCATCGAGCTGTTCAAGTGCGAAATCGGCATCCACCGCAACCTGCGGCGGATGAACCGCTACGGCATCCTTGGCCGCTACCTGCCCGAGTTCGGCCTGATCGTCGGCCAGATGCAGCATGATCTGTTCCACATCTATACAGTCGACGCACACACCCTCAACCTCATCAAGCACCTGCGCAAGCTGCAGTACACGCCGGTGTCCGAGAAATTCCCGCTGGCCAGCAAGCTCATGGGGCGCCTGCCCAAACCCGAGCTGATCTACCTGGCCGGCCTGTACCACGACATCGGCAAGGGGCGCCAGGGCGACCACTCCGAACTGGGCGCCCTGGACGCGCAGAAATTTTGCGAACGCCACCAGTTGCCGGCCTGGGACAGCCGCCTGATCGCCTGGCTGGTGCAGAACCACCTGGTGATGTCGACCACCGCCCAGCGCAAGGACCTGTCCGACCCGCAGGTAATCAACGACTTTGCTCTGCACGTAGGCGACGAAACGCGCCTGGACTACCTGTACGTGCTGACCGTGGCCGACATCAACGCCACCAACCCCAGCCTGTGGAACTCGTGGCGCGCCAGCCTGCTGCGCCAGCTGTACACCGAGACCAAGCGTGCCCTGCGCCGTGGCCTGGAAAACCCGCTGGACCGCGAGGAGCAGATTCGCCAGACCCAATCCGCAGCGCTGGATATCCTGGTGCGCGAGGGCACCGACCCTGACGACGTCGAGCAATTGTGGTCGCAGCTGGGCGATGACTACTTCCTCAAGCACACCGCCGCCGACGTCGCCTGGCACAGTGACGCGATCCTGCAGCAGCCGGCCGACGGCGGGCCGCTGGTACTGATCAAGGAAACCACCCAGCGCGAATTCGAAGGAGGCACGCAGATCTTCATCTACGCCCCCGACCAGCACGACTTCTTTGCCGTGACGGTGGCGGCCATGTCGCAACTGAACCTGAACATTCATGACGCGCGGATCATCACCTCGAGCAGCCAGTTCACCCTCGACACCTATATCGTGCTGGACAACGATGGCGGCTCGATCGGCGACAACCCGCAGCGGGTCAAGCAGATTCGCGACGGCCTGACCGAAGCGCTGCGCAACCCCGAGGACTACCCGACCATCATCCAGCGTCGGGTCCCGCGCCAGCTCAAGCACTTCGACTTCCCGCCGCAGGTGACCATCCTCAACGATGCCCAGCGGCCAGTGACCATCCTCGAGATCACCGCGCCGGACCGCCCAGGCCTGCTGGCCCGGCTGGGGCGGATCTTCCTGGAGTTCGACCTGTCGCTGCAGAATGCCAAGATCGCCACCCTTGGCGAGCGGGTGGAAGACGTGTTCTTCATCACCGACGCCGACAACCAGCCGCTGTCCGACCCACAGCTGTGCAGCCGCCTGCAGGAGGCCATTGTCCAGCAGCTGCAGGCCGGCCAGGCCAGCGATACCAGCCCGACCCGCATGACCTTTTAACGACCAGACGATTGACGAGACCTTGCGCCGATGAACCATGCCTTGACCCAGCTTCAGCCCTACCCGTTCGAGAAACTCCGCGCCCTGCTGGGCAGCGTGAAGCCGGCGGCGGACAAACCCGCCATCGCCCTGTCGATCGGTGAGCCGAAGCATGAATCGCCGGCATTCGTCGCCCAGGCCATGGCCGACAACCTCGACAAGCTGGCGGTCTACCCCAGCACCATCGGCCTGCCGGGCTTGCGCCAGGCGATCGGCCAGTGGTGCGAGCGCCGCTTTGGCGTCCCGGCCGGCTGGCTGGACGCCGAGCGCCACATCCTGCCGGTCAACGGCACCCGCGAGGCGCTGTTCGCCTTCACCCAGGCCGTGGTCAACCGCGCCGATGACGGCCTGGTGGTCAGCCCCAACCCGTTCTACCAGATCTACGAAGGTGCAGCGCTGCTGGCCGGTGCCACCCCGCACTACCTGCCATGCCTGGAAAGCAACGGTTTCAACCCCGATTTCGACGCTGTGCCGGCCGAGGTGTGGCAGCGTTGCCAGATCCTGTTCCTGTGCTCGCCGGGCAACCCCACCGGCGCGCTGGTGCCGATGGCCACCCTGAAAAAGCTGATTGCCCTGGCTGACCAGCACGACTTCGTGATCGCCGCCGACGAGTGCTACAGCGAGCTGTACTTCGACGAAGACGCCCCGCCACCGGGCCTGCTGACTGCCTGCGCAGAGCTGGGCCGCAGCGACTTCAAGCGCTGCGTGGTGTTCCACAGCCTGTCCAAGCGTTCCAACCTGCCGGGCCTGCGTTCGGGCTTCGTCGCCGGGGATGCCGAGATCATCAAGCCGTTCCTGCTGTACCGCACCTACCATGGCTGTGCCATGCCGGTACAAACCCAACTGGCCAGCATTGCCGCCTGGCAGGACGAGGCGCATGTACGCGAGAACCGCGACCAGTACCGCGCCAAGTACGATGCCGTGCTGGATATCCTGCAGCCGGTGCTGGACGTGCAGCGCCCGGACGGCAGCTTCTACCTGTGGGCCAAGGTGCCCGGCGACGATGCCGAATTCACCCGTGACCTGTTTGCAGCCCAGCATGTGACGGTGGTACCGGGCTCGTACCTGTCGCGCGAAGTGGATGGAGTGAACCCGGGTGCCGGGCGCGTGCGCATGGCGCTGGTCGCGCCGCTGGCCGAGTGCATCGAGGCGGCGGAGCGGATTCGCCAGTTCCTGCAGAGCCGATGACCGACCGGGGGCGCGTTGCGCCCCTTTCGCTCTACTTGACCGCCCCCAGGTTCGCCTCGCTCAAGTCCAGCTCGCCCAGCACCTGCCGCACCACCTCGTCACCGACCAGATGCTGACGATGCAGGTCGTACAGCTCCAGCCGCTGCGCCCGCAGCGCACGCAGGCGCAGGCGTCGCTCCAGCAGGTCCATCTGTTGCGCCAGGGCCTTGGCTTCGGCGCTGTCGTTGTAGCTGTCCAGTTCATCCCGGTATTCCGCCATCAGGCGCGCCTTGAGCTCGGTGGCCAGGGTGGCCTGCGCGGCATCCTGCGGCGCATTGCTGTCGATCACTTCTTCTGCCTCCAGGGCATGGATCGCCGCCTCGGCAGTACGCCGCCAGGCCTCCTGCACTTCCTGGTGCAAGCGCTCGTCCGGGCTCTTGGTCACCCCGCGCAGCAGCAGCGGCAGGGCAATGCAGGCGGCGATCAGCGACAACAGGATCACCCCGGCGGCGATGAAGATCAGCAGGTCGCGTTCAGGGAACGCCTTGTCCGCGCCGATCAACAGCGGGATCGACATCACCCCGGCCAGGGTGACTGCACCGCGTACACCGCCCAGGGTCAGCAGCCAGCAGGAGCGCGCCGTGGGCATCAGGACCAACGCCGGCTTGCCGCGCCAGCGTCGCACCACCCCGATCGAGCGCCAGATGCTCTGCACCCAGATGAAACGCAGCAGGATCAACGCGGCAAAGATTGCCACCACATCCAGGCAACGCCAGGCCAGGGTCGGCCACACGCTGGCTTCGTGGCTGACCACGGCCTTGATGATGTCCGGCAGCTGCAGCCCCAGCAGGAGGAAGATCAGGCCGTTGAAAGCGAACTCCAGCAATGACCAGACGCTGCGGTTGAGCAGGCGGGTGCTGGTCTGCCGGGGCAGCAGGTCGAGCCAGCTCTGCATCATGCCGGCCGCTACCGCCGAGAGAATGCCCGACACGCCAAGGCGCTCGGCCAGTACGTAGGCGGCGAACGGCAGCAGCAACATGAACACCACGTGAGTGGCTGGGTCGTCCCAGCCGCGGGCGATCATCCACGCCCGCAGGCGGCCGATCAGCCAGCTCAGGGCGACGCCCACGGCCAGGCCGCCGAGGGCGACCAGGACAAAGCTGAAGCTGGCATCGGTCAACGAGAACACCCCGGTGATCGCTGCCGCCAGGGCGAACTTGAAGGTCACCAGGCCGGACGCATCGTTCATCAGGGCCTCGCCTTGCAGCATGTGCATCAGCGGGGTGGGCAGGCGGTCCTGGGCAATGGCCGACACCGCCACGGCGTCGGTCGGCGACAACACTGCCGCCAGGGCGAAGGCCACCGGCAGCGGAATGCCAGGCAGCAGCCAGTGGATGAAATAACCGGCCCCGACCACGGTGAACAGCACCAGCCCAACGGCCAACGCCACGACTGGCCCACGGATGCGCCACAGCTCGCGCTTGGGAATGCGCCAACCGTCGGCGAACAGCAAGGGCGGCAGGAACAGAAACAGGAACAGTTCCGGGTCCAGGGCCACATGCAGGCCCAGCGTCGGCCAGGCCAGCAACGCACCGGCGGCAATCTGTACCAAGGGCAAGGGCAGCGGGATCATGCGGCCGACCAGCTTCGACACGCTGACCAGCGTGAGCAGGATGAGGACGGTATAGGCGGACTGCATCCGGTAGGGCTTCCTTTGTGAACCAGAATCGACAGCGGGGCGAAAGCGCGCCATTGAAACAATATGTTAGCGGGGTAGCGTGAGGCGAGGCCGCTGCACGATAGTCGCAGGTGGAGGATGAATATGTAACATGATGAGACGTGGGGCTGGAGCGCATGCCTTGGGTCTTGCGGTGCCCGCAAGATCGAGCGCTGCCGGCGCGGCGTTCGATCCCACAGGCGCTACAACCCCCAAGGCATGCTCCCCCCGTGGCGCTGAAAGGATGGTTCCCGCATAATCCCGCGACTGACATTCGAAAACGGAGAGATTGAGGCAGCCTGTGGCCTCAATGCACACAATGACCTACACGCTCTACGGCATCAAAGCCTGCGACACCATGAAAAAAGCGCGTACCTGGCTCGACGAAAAAGCCGTCGCCTACGAATTCCACGATTACAAGACCCAAGGCATCGACCGTGACAGCCTGAACCGCTGGTGCGACGAACACGGCTGGGAAGTCATCCTCAACCGTGCCGGCACCACCTTCCGCAAGCTGGACGACGCCAGCAAGGCCGACCTCGACCAAACCAAGGCCGTCGAGCTGATGCTGGCCCAGCCGTCGATGATCAAGCGCCCGGTGCTCGACCTTGGCGCGCGCACCCTGGTCGGTTTCAAGCCCGACCTGTACGCCGCTGCCCTGGCCTGAGCCCCTACCCTATTTCGCACGAGGTAATCATATGTCCAATACCCTGTTCAGCCTGGCCTTCGGTGTCGGCTCCCAGAACCGCCAGGGCGCCTGGCTGGAAGTGTTCTACGCACAACCACTGCTCAACCCCAGCGCCGAACTGGTCGCTGCCGTAGCGCCGCTGCTCGGCTATGCAGGTGGCAATCAGGCCATCGCCTTCAGCACTGCCCAGGCCGCACAACTGGCCGAGGCGGTAAAAGGCGTCGACGCCACCCAGGCAGCCCTGCTGACCCGCCTGGCCGAGAGCCACAAGCCGCTGGTCGCCACCCTGCTGGCCGAAGACGCTGCACTGACCTCGACCCCGGAGGCCTACCTCAAGCTGCACCTGCTGTCGCACCGCCTGGTCAAGCCGCACGGTGTAAGCCTGGCCGGCATCTTCCCGCTGCTGCCGAACGTGGCCTGGACCAACCAGGGCGCAGTCGACCTGGCCGAACTGGCCGAGCTGCAACTGGAAGCGCGCCTGAAGGGCGAGCTGCTGGAAGTGTTCTCGGTGGACAAGTTCCCGAAAATGACCGACTACGTGGTTCCGGCCGGCGTGCGTATCGCCGACACCGCCCGTGTGCGCCTGGGCGCCTACATCGGCGAAGGCACCACCATCATGCACGAAGGCTTCGTCAACTTTAACGCTGGCACCGAAGGCCCGGGCATGATCGAAGGCCGCGTTTCCGCTGGCGTGTTCGTCGGCAAGGGTTCCGACCTGGGCGGCGGCTGCTCGACCATGGGCACCCTGTCCGGTGGCGGCAACATCGTCATCAAGGTTGGCGAAGGCTGCCTGATCGGCGCCAACGCCGGTATCGGTATCCCGCTGGGCGACCGCAATACCGTCGAAGCCGGCCTGTACATCACCGCTGGCACCAAGGTGAACCTGCTGGACGAGAACAACCAGCTGGTCAAGGTGGTCAAGGCCCGCGACCTGGCCGGCCAGACCGACCTGCTGTTCCGCCGCAACTCGCTGAACGGTGCGGTGGAGTGCAAGACCCACAAGTCGGCCATCGAGCTGAACGAGGCGCTGCACGCGCACAACTGAGCACCTCGCAGCCTTCAGCTGCGGATTCTCGGCGCCTGAAATGTTAAGATCGGGTCTGGCACCACGCCAGACCCGATTTTCCTTCCAGGCCCCGCGACCATGTTCCAGCCCTCCCCCTGGCGTGCCGATTTCCCCGCGATCGCCGCCCTGCAACGGCAGCACCAGACCTACCTGGACAGCGCCGCCACCACCCAGAAGCCGCAAGCCCTGCTCGATGCCCTCAGCCATTACTACGGCCATGGCGCTGCCAACGTGCACCGTGCCCAGCATTTGCCCGGCGCACTCGCGACCCAGGCTTTCGAAACCAGCCGCGACAAGGTCGCCGCCTGGCTCAATGCGGCAGAATCACGGCAGATCGTCTTCACCCACGGTGCCACGTCGGCGCTGAACCTGCTGGCCTATGGCCTGGAACAACGCTTCGAGGCCGGGGACGAAATTGCCGTCAGCGCCCTGGAGCACCACGCCAACCTGCTGCCCTGGCAACAGCTGGCGCAGCGGCGCAAGCTGCGCCTGGTGGTACTGCCGCTGGACACCCATGGCCACATCGACCTGGACCAGGCACTGCAACTGATCGGGCCACGCACCCGGGTACTGGCGGTAAGCCAGCTGTCCAACGTGCTGGGCACCTGGCAGCCGCTGCCGGCGCTGCTGGCGCATGCGCGTGCACAAGGCGCACTGACCGTGGTCGACGGTGCCCAGGGGGTGGTGCATGGGCGGCATGATGTACAGCAGCTGGGTTGCGACTTCTATGTGTTCTCCAGCCACAAGCTGTACGGCCCGGAAGGCGTCGGCGTGCTGTACGGTCGCAGCCAGGCGCTGGAATTGCTGCGCCACTGGCAGTTCGGCGGCGAGATGGTGCAACTGGCCGACTACCAAAGCGCCAGCTTCCGCCCCGCGCCGCTGGGTTTCGAGGCCGGAACGCCGCCGATCGCCGGGGTGATCGGCCTGGGCGCGACCTTGGACTACCTGGCCAGCCTCGATGCCCAGGCGGTCGAACGCCATGAAACCAGTCTGCACCAGCACTTGCTGCGTGGCCTGGCAGACCGCGATGGTGTGCGCATCCTTGGCGCACCACAAGCAGCCCTGGCCAGTTTAGTCATTGAAGGCGTGCACAACGCTGATATCGCCCACCTGCTGACCGAGCAAGGTATTGCCGTGCGTGCCGGGCACCACTGCGCCATGCCGCTGCTCAAGGGGTTGGGGCTGGAGGGCGCCATCCGCGTATCGCTGGGGCTGTACAACGACAGCGATGACCTGCAGCGCTTCTTCGACGCGCTGGACCAAGGCCTGGAGCTGTTGCGATGACCCTGCCGGACCAGGCGCGCCAGGCGCTGGAGGCGTTCGAACAAAGCAAGGGCTGGGAACAGCGTGCGCGCCTGCTGATGCAGTGGGGCGACCGCCTGGAGCCCTTGGCCGAGGCTGAAAAGACCGAGGCCAACCGGGTGCATGGCTGTGAAAGCCTGGTGTGGCTGGTGGCCGAGCAAGTCGAAGGTGCGTGGCGGTTCAAGGCCAGCAGCGATGCACGTTTGCTGCGCGGGCTGCTGGCGTTGCTGCTGGTGCGGGTGCAGGGGTTGGCCAGTGCAGAACTGACCGCGCTTGACCTGCGTGAGTGGTTTACCCAACTGGGCCTGGAGCGCCAGCTGTCGCCGTCGCGCAGCAATGGGTTGCATGCAGTGTTGCAGCGGATGGCGGAGCTGGCGTCCAACCGTTGAATCGGTGCTGGCTTCTTCGCGGGCTTGCCCGCGAAGAAGCCCACGCGGTCTATTCAGGCTTGACCCGCTCCGAAGGCCGCCGCGCCCCCGCCACCAGCTTTTCCACCGCCTTGCTCGCCGCCACCATGCCAAAGGTCGCAGTCACCATCATCACCGCGCCAAAGCCACCCGAGCAGTCCAGGCGCACACCCTCGCCCACGAAGCTTTTCTGCAGGCAAACGCTGCCATCGCCCTTGGGATAGCGCAGCTGTTCGCTGGAGAACACGCAGGGCACGCCATAGTTGCGGCTGACGTTGCGCGAGAAGTTGTAGTCGCGGCGCAGGGTGGAACGCACCCGCGAGGCCAACGGGTCGTTGAAGGTCTTGTTCAGGTCGGCGATCTGGATCTGCGTCGGGTCGATCTGCCCACCAGCGCCACCGGTAGTAACAATGGCGATCCTGCGCCGGCGACACCAGGCAATCAACGCGGCCTTGGCCATGACGCTGTCGATGCAGTCGATCACGCAGTCGAGGTTTTCACTGATGTACTCGGCCATGGTGTCGCGGGTGACGAAGTCGGCTACCGCATGCACCGTACAGGCCGGGTTGATCGCGCGCAAACGCTCGGCCATGACATCGACCTTGGGCCGCCCCACCTGCCCTTCCAGGGCGTGGGCCTGGCGGTTGGTATTGCTGACGCAGACGTCGTCGAGGTCGAACAGGGTAATCTCGCCCACGCCACTGCGGGCCAGCGCTTCGGCCGCCCACGAGCCAACCCCGCCAATACCGACCACGGCCACATGGGCCTGGGACAGGCGCTGCAAGCCTTGGTCGCCATATAGCCGGGCAACGCCGGCGAAGCGTGGATCTTCTGTACTCATGCTCATACCCCAAAAAACCGGCGCGCATTATATGCCAGTGGGCCCATGACCTGCATCGTTAGGAAAGAGGCTACCAACCCTGCTTTAATGTCTTACCACTTCGACATGAATGGACGACAATGTCTTCACGTAAATTCGGCCTGAACCTGGTCGTGGTCCTGGCCATCGCCGCGTTGTTCACCGGTTTCTGGGCCCTGATCAATCGCCCGGTTTCCGCGCCTGCCTGGCCAGAGCAGATCTCTGGATTTTCCTATTCCCCCTTCCGTCTGGGGGAAAGCCCACAAAAAGGCCAGTACCCCACTGATGACGAGATGCGCCAGGACCTGGAGCAGTTGAGCAAACTGACCGACAGCATCCGTACCTATACCGTGGAAGGCACCCAGGCCGATATTCCGCGGCTGGCCGAGGAGTTCGGCCTGCGGGTCACGCTGGGCATCTGGATCAGCCCCGACCTGGAACGCAACGAGCGCGAGATCGCCACCGCCATCCAGCTGGCCAACAACTCGCGCAGCGTGGTCCGGGTGGTGGTCGGCAACGAGGCGCTGTTCCGTGAGGAGGTCACCCCGGAAAACCTGATCCAGTACCTGGACCGGGTACGTGCAGCGGTGAAGGTACCGGTGACCACCAGCGAGCAGTGGCACATCTGGAAGGAAAACCCACAGCTGGCCAAGCACGTCGACCTGATCGCCGCGCACATCCTGCCGTACTGGGAGTTCGTGCCGATGCAGGATTCGGTCGCATTCGTCCTGGACCGGGCCCGCGAACTGAAACAGCAGTTCCCGCGCAAGCCGCTGCTGCTGTCGGAAGTCGGCTGGCCGAGCAACGGCCGCATGCGCGGTGGTGCCGATGCTACCCAGGCCGACCAGGCCATCTACCTGCGCACCTTGGTCAATACCCTCAACCGCCGTGGTTACAACTACTTCGTCATCGAAGCCTATGACCAGCCATGGAAAGCCAGTGACGAAGGTTCGGTGGGGGCCTACTGGGGCGTGTACAACGCCGAGCGCCAGCAGAAATTCAACTTCGACGGCCCGGTGGTGGCGATCCCGCAATGGCGTGCCCTGGCAGTGGCCTCGGTGGTCCTGGCCCTGATTGCGCTGACCGTGCTGTTCATCGACGGCTCCGCCCTGCGCCAGCGCGGCCGCACCTTCCTGACCTTCATCACGTTCCTGTGCGGGTCGGTCCTGGTGTGGATCGCCTATGACTACAGCCAGCAATACAGCACCTGGTTCAGCCTGACCGTGGGCGTGCTGCTGGCCCTCGGCGCGCTGGGGGTGTTCATCGTCCTGCTCACCGAGGCCCACGAACTGGCCGAGGCGGTATGGATACACAAGCGCCGCCGCGAATTCCTGCCGGTGCAGGCCGACAGCGCCTACCGGCCCAAGGTGTCGGTGCATGTGCCGTGCTACAACGAGCCGCCAGAGATGGTGAAGCAGACCCTAGACGCCCTGGCCGCACTGGACTACCCCGACTACGAAGTGCTGGTGATCGACAACAACACCAAGGACCCAGCCGTGTGGGAGCCGCTCAAGGCCCATTGCGAGAAGCTCGGCGAACGCTTCAGGTTCTTCCACGTCTCGCCATTGGCCGGCTTCAAGGGCGGCGCGCTGAACTACCTGATCCCGCATACCGCCAAGGACGCCGAAGTGATTGCGGTGATCGACTCGGACTACTGCGTCGACCGCAACTGGCTCAAGCACATGGTGCCGCACTTCGCCGACCCGAAAATCGCCGTGGTGCAGTCGCCGCAGGACTACCGCGACCAGCACGAAAGCGCCTTCAAGAAGCTCTGCTACAGCGAGTACAAGGGCTTCTTCCACATCGGCATGGTCACCCGCAACGACCGTGACGCGATCATCCAGCACGGCACCATGACCATGACCCGGCGCAGCGTGCTGGAAGAGCTGGGCTGGGCCGAATGGTGCATCTGCGAGGACGCCGAGCTGGGCCTGCGCGTGTTCGAGAAGGGCCTGTCGGCGGCCTACGCCCACAACAGCTACGGCAAGGGCCTGATGCCCGACACCTTCATCGACTTCAAGAAGCAGCGTTTCCGCTGGGCCTATGGCGCCATCCAGATCATCAAGCACCACGCCAGCGCGCTGCTGCGCGGCAAGGGCAGCGAGCTGACCCGTGGCCAGCGCTACCACTTCCTGGCCGGCTGGCTGCCATGGATCGCCGATGGCATGAACATCTTCTTCACCGTCGGCGCGCTGTTGTGGTCGGCGGCGATGATCATCGTGCCGCACCGAGTCGACCCGCCACTGATGATCTTCGCCATTCCACCGCTGGCGCTGTTCTTCTTCAAGGTCGGCAAGATCATCTTCCTCTACCGGCGCGCAGTGGGCGTGAACCTGAAGGACGCCTTCGCCGCGGCGCTGGCCGGGCTGGCGCTGTCGCACACCATCGCCAAGGCGGTGCTGTACGGTTTCTTCACCAGCAGCATGCCGTTCTTCCGCACGCCAAAGAACGCCGACAGCCATGGCTTGCTGGTGGCGATTTCCGAGGCCCGTGAAGAGCTGTTCATCATGTTGCTGCTGTGGGGGGCGGCGCTGGGCATCTACCTGGTGCAGGGGCTGCCAAGTTCGGACATGCGTTTCTGGGTGGCGATGTTGCTGGTGCAATCGTTGCCTTATGTGGCGGCGCTGGTGATGGCGTTCCTGTCATCGCTGCCCAAACCCGGCGAGAAGGCCGCCGAGGCGCAACAGGCTTGAGTTTTTTGGGGCGCTTTGCGCCCCATTGGCCTGACGGTTTGATATAAGATAACGCCCCTTAGATTTCCCCGCCTTGCCTTGCCCCGGAGTCCCCCATGACGGTCCCAGCCGAGCTTTCGCCCACCCTTCAACTGGCCTGCGACCTGATCCGTCGCCCTTCGGTCACCCCCGTCGACGCCGACTGCCAGGCGCAGATGATGAACCGCCTGGGCGCCGTGGGCTTCCAGCTGGAACCGATGCGCATCGAGGACGTCGACAACTTCTGGGCCACCCACGGCACCCAGGACGGCCCGGTGCTGTGCTTCGCCGGCCACACCGACGTGGTGCCCACCGGCCCGGTGCAGCAATGGCAGCATGAACCGTTCAAGGCGCTGATCGACGCCGACGGCATGCTCTGCGGCCGTGGTGCCGCCGACATGAAAGGCAGCCTGGCGTCCATGGTGGTTGCCAGCGAGCGCTTCGTGCAGGACTACCCGAACCACCGGGGCAAGGTCGCGTTCCTGATCACCAGCGACGAGGAAGGCCCGGCCCATCATGGCACCAAGGCGGTGGTCGAGCGCCTGAAAGCGCGCAACGAGCGCCTGGACTGGTGCATCGTCGGCGAGCCGTCCAGCACCACCCTGCTCGGTGACGTGGTCAAGAACGGCCGCCGTGGCTCGCTGGGCGCCAAGCTGACCGTGCGCGGCAAGCAGGGCCACGTGGCCTACCCGCACCTGGCGCGCAACCCGATCCACCTGGCCGCCCCGGCCCTGGCCGAACTGGCTGCCGAGCACTGGGACGAAGGCAATGCGTTCTTCCCGCCGACCAGCTTCCAGATTTCCAACCTCAATTCCGGCACCGGCGCCACCAACGTGGTCCCGGGCGAGCTGACTGCACTGTTCAACTTCCGCTTCTCCACCGAGTCCACTGTCGAAGGCCTGCAGGCGCGGGTGGCGGCCATTCTCGACAAGCATCAACTGGACTGGTCGATCGACTGGGCGCTGTCGGGCCTGCCGTTCCTCACCGAACCCGGCGAGCTGCTGGACGCGGTGTCGGCCAGCATCAAGGGCGTCACCGGCCGTGACACCCAGCCGTCCACCAGCGGCGGTACTTCCGATGGCCGCTTCATCGCTACCATGGGCACCCAGGTGGTCGAGCTGGGCCCGGTCAACGCCACCATCCACCAGGTTGACGAGCGGATCCTGGCCAGCGACCTCGACCTGCTGACCGAAATCTACTACCAGACCCTGGTCCGGTTGCTCGCCTGATGCTCGCCTGTCCCCTTTGCCAGGCGCCGCTGAGCCGGCTCGACAACGGTGTGGTGTGCCCGGCCGGGCACCGCTTCGACCGCGCCCGCCAGGGTTACCTGAACCTGTTGCCGGTGCAGCACAAGAACAGCCGTGACCCGGGTGACAACCAGGCCATGGTCGAGGCTCGTCGCGATTTCCTCGATGCCGGCCACTACGCCCCGGTGGCCCGCCGCCTGGCCGAACTGGCCGCCGAGCGCCAGCCCTCTGCCTGGCTGGACATCGGTTGCGGCGAGGGTTACTACACCGCGCAGCTCGCCCAGGCCGTGCCGGCCGCCGAGGGCTATGCCCTGGACATCTCCCGCGAGGCGGTCAAGCGTGCCTGCCGCCGCGCGCCCGAGGTCACCTGGATGGTCGCCAGCATGGCCCGGGTGCCGCTGGCCGACGCCAGCTGCCAGTTCATTGCCAGCGTGTTCAGCCCGCTCGACTGGGCCGAGGCCAAGCGCCTGCTCAGCCCCGGCGGTGGCCTGATGCGGGTCGGCCCCACCCGTGGTCACCTGATGGAACTGCGCGAAGTGCTCTACGATGAAGTGCGCCCTTACGCCGACGACAAGCATCTCGCACTGGTCCCCGATGGCATGGCCCATGCCCACAGCGAAACCCTCGAGTTTCGCCTGAGCCTGGGCGCGCCCAAGGCCCGCGCCGACCTGCTGGCCATGACCCCGCACGGCTGGCGCGCCAGTGCCGAAAGGCGTGCCCGGGTGATCGACCAGGCCGAGCCGTTCGAGGTCACGGTTTCCATGCGTTACGACTATTTCCTGCGCCAAGACTGAGCACACCGGAGCCCTTATGCGCCAACCTGATATCGAGATCTACCTGAAGGACGCCGACGTCGACCACAAGCAGATTGCCGAGTGGCTTGCCCAGGCGATCGGCCCGTGCAGCGAATGGCAGCAGAAAGGCCAGACCTTCAAATGCCAGGCCGGTAACATTCCGGTCACTTGGTTACCCAAAGCTGTAGGGAAATGGAACAGCCTTTACCTGGAAAGCGACCAGACGCCCTGGGCCGACGATGTTGCCTGCGCCCGCGCCGCTTTTGCCGCGCTGGGTGTGGAAGTGCGCTGCGCGCCGGGTGGCTGGGTGGAAGAAGACGGGGAAGAGGATGCCGACCGCTGGATCCGCATCAGTGCCGACGGTGAAGAGGAGATCACCTGGCGTACCTGAACTCAGGGTATTCCTGTGGGAGCCAGGCTTGCCGCCGATGCAGGCAACACGGTACCTGGCACCGGCCTAGCCGGTAATCGCCGGCAAGCCAGCTCCCACAACAAGCCTTACAGCATGAGGCTCAGAGCCCTACTACGTCTTCCGCTTGCAGGCCTTTCTGGCCCTGCACGCAGGCGTATTCGACCCGCTGCCCTTCGACCAGGGTACGATGCCCCTCACCGCGAATCGCCCGATAGTGGACGAACACATCCGCACCACCTTCGCGCTGAATGAAGCCATAACCCTTGGCATCGTTGAACCACTTTACATTCCCAGTCTCACGAGACGACATCTGAACTACTCCGGATTTTTATTGTGAAGATCGCCTTGTAGACACGAGGCCTCCGCCACGTGCCGACGCCGCTTGCGCAAATATCCTGCAAGTGGCAGGCCGAGTATATGACACAGAACAAAAAAATTTGATGACCGTCGCGCCGTTCGGCGATTTTTGCTGAACTTGCGCGGATACGGCAGACTAATTGGCCAGATAACCACTGAACTTCACACCCAGGGCACACACCCCATGACCCGTTCCCCCCTGCGCCGCCTGATCTTCGGCGCCCTGCGTCGCCTGTTGTACCTGTGGGTGCGCTCCGAAACCATCAACCAGTCCTCCCTCACCCTCAAGCTCGACCGCAGCCGCCCGGTGTTCTATGCGCTGCCCTCGCCCGCCCTCACCGACCTGGCCGTGCTCGACCACGAATGCACCAAGGCGGGGCTGCCGCGCCCGGTGCTGCCAGTAGCGGTGGGCCCACTGCAGGAACCGGCTGCATTCTTCTACCTGACGCCGGACCCGGACTGGCTCGGCCGCCACGACAAGCGTGGCGCGCCACCCACCCTGGAGCGCCTGGTAACCGCCATCAGCCAGCATGCCGAAGAAGACGCGCAGATCATCCCGGTCAGTGTGTTCTGGGGCCAGACCCCCGCCAGTGAGTCCAGCCCGTGGAAGCTGCTGTTCGCCGACAGCTGGGCAGTGACCGGGCGCCTGCGCCGGCTACTGACCGTGCTGGTACTGGGGCGCAAGACCCGCGTGCAGTTCTCGGCGCCGATCCACCTGCGCGAACTGGTGCAGCACAACAAGGGCCACGAACGTACCGTGCGCATGGCCCAGCGCCTGATGCGCGTGCACTTTCGCAACCTCAAGACCGCCGTCATCGGCCCGGACATCTCGCACCGGCGCACGCTGGTCAAGGGCCTGATCCATGCGCCGCAGGTGCGCCAGGCCATCCTCGACGAGGCGCAACGCGAGAACCTGCCGCTGGCCAAGGCCGAGGCGCAGGCTCTTCGCTATGGCAACGAGATCGCCTCGGACTATACCTACACCGCCATCCGCTTCCTCGAAGTGGTGCTCAGCTGGTTCTGGAACAAGATCTACGACGGCATCAAGGTCAACCACATCGAGCAGGTGCAAGGCATCGCCCCCGGCAACGAAGTAATCTACGTGCCGTGCCACCGCAGCCACATCGACTACCTGCTGCTGTCGTACCTGCTGTTCCGCAACGGCCTGACCCCGCCGCACGTGGCCGCAGGCATCAACCTCAACATGCCGCTGGTAGGTAACCTGCTGCGCCGTGGCGGTGCCTTCTTCATGCGCCGTACCTTCAAGGGCAACCCGCTGTACACCGCGGTGTTCAACGAGTACCTGCACACCCTCTACACCAAGGGCTTCCCGGTAGAGTACTTCGTCGAGGGTGGCCGTTCGCGTACCGGGCGCATGCTGCAACCGCGTACTGGCATGCTGGCCATCACCCTGCGCAGCTTCCTGCGCTCGTCGCGCACGCCGATCGTGTTCGTGCCGGTGTACATCGGCTACGAGCGCGTGCTGGAAGGCCGCACCTACCTGGGCGAGCTGCGTGGGGCCAGCAAGAAGAAGGAGTCGATCTTCGACATCTTCAAGGTGTTCGGCGCGCTCAAGCAACGCTTTGGTCAGGTCTACGTCAACTTCGGCGAACCGATACGCCTGGCCGGTTTCCTCGATCAGCAGCAGCCCGGTTGGCGGGAGCAGGACCACGGCCCGCAGTATCGCCCGGACTGGCTCAATGCCACCACCACCCGCCTGGGCGAAACCGTGGCCCGTCACCTCAACGAGGCAGCGGCGATCAACCCGGTCAACCTGGTGGCCCTGGCACTGCTGTCGACCAGCCGCCTGGCCCTGGACGAACGCGCCCTGACCCGCGTGCTCGACCTGTACCTGGCGCTGCTGCGCCAGGTGCCCTACTCGCCGCATACCACCTTGCCCGAGGGCGACGGCCAGGCCCTGATCGAACACGTGCGCAGCATGAGCCTGGTGGCCGAGCAGAAGGACGCCCTGGGCCGCATCCTGTACCTGGATGAAGGCAATGCGGTATTGATGACCTATTACCGCAACAACGTGCTGCACATCTTCGCCCTGCCGGCCCTGCTGGCCAGCTTCTTCCTCAGCAGCTCACGGCTGAGCCGTGAACTGCTGGGCCAGTATGTGCACGCGCTGTACCCATACCTGCAGGCCGAACTGTTCCTGCGCTGGACACCGGAGCAGCTGGACGAAGTGATCGACCAGTGGCTGGCCGCACTGGTCGAACAGGGCCTGCTGCGCCAGGACCAGGACCTGTACATCCGCCCCGCGCCCAGTTCACGGCAGTTCGTCCTGCTGACCCTGCTCGCCCGCACCATCACCCAGACCCTGCAGCGCTTCTACATGGCTACCTCGTTGCTGCTCAACAGCGGGCAGCACAGCCTCAGCGCCGAAGCGCTGGAAGACCTGTGTGTGATGATGGCCCAGCGCCTGTCGATCCTGCATGGCCTGAACGCCCCGGAGTTCTTCGACAAGACGCTGTTCCGCCACTTCATCCAGACCTTGCTCGAGCAGGGCGTGCTGCAGCCCGACAGCCAAGGCAAGCTGGGCTACCACGACAAGCTCGGCGAGGTGGCCGAAGGCGTGGCCAAGCGGGTGTTGTCAGCCGAGCTGCGCCTGTCGATCCGTCAGGTGGCGCTGCACCGCGATGACGGCCTGGAAAGTTCGACCCTGTAAAGGGTTCAGCAGCCGGCAAAATCCGCTACAGTCCCTGGGGTTGGCCACAAGCCAGCCCCAAGGAAAACGGAGACTCCATGAAAAAGCTCTTTATGCTGTGTTGCGCATCCCTGCTCGCAGCCTGTTCCAGCCATACCTCGCACAGCCAGGCCAGCCTGGATGGCGAAGTCTTCTATCTGCAGCGCAGCGCCCTGCCAGCAAACGCCACCCTCAGTGTGGAGCTGCAGGATGTGTCGCTGATGGACGCCCCGGCGGTGGTCCTGGCACGCCAGGCCGGCCCGGTCAAAGGCAACGTCCCGCTGCCCTTCCACCTCGCCTACGACCCGTCCCAGGTCAAGCCCGGCCACCGCTATGCGGTCAGCGCGCGCATCGAACTGGATGGCAGGCTGCTGTTCATCAACACCGAACACCATGGCGTCAGGCTTGACGGCAACGACCCGCAGCCCGTGCGGATAAAGGTCGATCAGGTCCGCTGATACCCGTATTCAACTGTTTACAAGGAAAGCTTCATGTTCCGCACCACCCTGCGTTTTACCACCCTGTGCGCCGGCCTGCTGCTGTCGGCCAGTACACTGGCCCTGTCGCTGGGCGACCTGAGCCAGAAAGACGCCACCGGCGGCCTGAAAGATGCCCTGACCCAGGGCGCGCAACTGGCCGTCAAGCAGCTGAGCGCCCCGGGCGGCTTCAGCAACGACCCGAACGTGCGTATCGAGCTGCCGGGCAACCTGGGCAAGGCCGCCAAGGCGATGAAGATGTTCGGCAAGGGTGACCAGGTCGAAGCCCTGGAAACCAGCATGAACAAGGCCGCCGAGGCTGCCGTGCCGCAGGCCCAGGCGATTCTGGTGGATGCCGTGCAGAACATGAGCGTGACCGATGCCAAGGGCATCCTCAGCGGTGGTGACGATTCGGCGACCCAGTACCTGAACAAGAGCAGCCGCGAACAGATCCGCGCCAGGTTCCTGCCGATCGTCAAGCAGGCCACCGACAAGGTTGGCCTGGCCCAGCAGTACAATGCCTTCGCGGCCCAGGCCAAAGGCCTGGGGCTGGTCAAGAACGACGCCAATATCGAGAACTACGTGACCGAGAAAGCGCTGGATGGCCTGTTCGAGATGATCGCCAAGCAGGAGCAGAGCATTCGCCAGAACCCGGCTGAAGCGGCTACCAGCCTGGCCAAGAAGGTGTTTGGCGCCCTCTGACAGCGCTGGGGGCTGCTTTGCAGCCCTTGTGGGAGCGGGCACGCCCGCGAACACCGGCAAAGCCGGTGCCATATAACGCATTGCCGGCTTCGCGGGCTCGCCCGCTCCCACAGGAGGGCAAAGGCCCTCCCCTGCGAACTTCAGCCCTTCTTCACCCTGAACCATGCCGCATACAACGCCGGCAGGAACAGCAAGGTCAGCACCGTGGCCACGATCAAGCCGCCCATGATCGCCACCGCCATCGGCCCGTAGAACACGCTGCGCGACAACGGGATCATCGCCAGCACTGCCGCCAGCGCGGTCAGCACGATCGGCCGGAAACGCCGCACCGTGGCTTCGATGATCGCCTGCCAACGGTCCAGGCCCGCCGCGATGTCCTGCTCGATCTGGTCCACCAGGATCACCGAGTTGCGCATGATCATCCCGGCCAGGGCAATGGTGCCGAGCATGGCGACAAAGCCGAACGGTTGACGGAACACCAGCAGGAACAAGGTTACGCCAATCAGCCCCAGCGGCGCGGTGAGGAACACCATCACCGTGCGCGAGAAGCTGCGCAGCTGAATCATCAGCAGGCTCAGCACCACCACCACGAACAGCGGCATGCCGGCATTCACCGACTTCTGCCCGCGCTCGGAGTCTTCCACCGTGCCCCCCACCTCCAGCAGGTAGCCGTCAGGCAGGTTGGCGCGGATCTCCTTCAGGGTCGGCTCGATCTGCTTCACCAGTGTGGCCGGCTGTTCCTTGTCGTAGATATCGGCGCGCACGGTCACCGTCGGCAAGCGATTGCGGTGCCAGATGATGCCTTCCTCGAAGCCGTACTCCAGGGTTGCCACCTGCGACAACGCCACGCTCTGGCCATTGTCGGTGGGCAACGCCAGGCTGCCGAGGTTGCCCAGCTCGTTGCGTTCCTGGCGGGTGCCGCGCAGCAGGATCTCGATCAGTTCGTTGTCCTCGCGATACTGGCTGACCGTGCTACCGGTCAGTGAGCTTTGCAGGAAGCCGGCCAGCTGCGCGGTACTCACGCCCAAGGCACGCGCACGGTCCTGGTCGATTTCCAGGAATACCGCCTTGCTCGGTTCCTCCCAATCCAGGTGCACATTCACCACATGCGGGTTCTCGCGCACCTTGTCGGCCACTGCGCGAGCCAGCGCACGGACTTTCTCGATGTGCTCGCCGGTCACCCGGAACTGCACCGGGTAGCCCACGGGCGGGCCGTTTTCCAGGCGAGTGACCCGGGCGCGCAAGTCGGGGAACTGCTGGTCGACGATGCCGATCAGCCAGCTGCGCAGGCGCTCGCGGTCTTCCATCGATTTGGCCAGCACCACGAACTGGGCGAAGCTGGCCGCCGGCAGTTGCTGGTCCAGCGGCAGGTAGAAACGCGGCGAGCCGGTACCCACGTAGGCCACGTAGTTGTCGATGCCGTCCTGCTGCTTGAGCAGCGCTTCCAGCTGCTTGACCCGCTCGGCAGTGTTGGCCAGCGAGGCGCCTTCGGCCAGCTTCAGGTCGACCATCAGCTCCGGGCGCCCGGAGGCCGGGAAGAACTGCTGGGGCACGAAGCGGAACAGCAGGATGCTGCCGACAAAGGCGGCAATGGTCAGCAGGATGACCGTCTTGCGCCGCCGTACACACCATTCCACCAGCCGCCGCACGCGCTGGTAGAACGGCGTAGCGTAAGGGTCTGGCGCGTGGCCGTCCTTGCCATGCCGCGCAGCATGCAACCTGGCCAGGTCGGGCAGCAGGCGCTCGCCCAGGTAAGGCACGAATACCACGGCGGCCACCCAGGAGGTGAGCAAGGCGATGGTCACCACCTGGAAGATCGAGCGGGTGTATTCGCCCGTGCTGGAAGCTGCCGTGGCAATTGGCAGGAAGCCGGCCGCGGTGATCAGGGTGCCGGTGAGCATCGGGAAGGCGGTGCTGCTCCAGGCATGGCTGGCCGCCTTGAGCCGGTCATAGCCCTGCTCCATCTTGATCGCCATCATTTCCACGGCAATGATCGCGTCATCCACCAGCAGGCCCAGCGCCAGCACCAGCGCGCCAAGGGAGATCTTGTGCAGGCCGATACCGAAGTAGTGCATGGCGGCAAAGGTCATGGCCAACACCAGCGGAATGGCCAGCGCCACCACCAGGCCGGTGCGCAGGCCCAGCGAGAAGAAGCTCACCAGCAGCACGATGACCAGCGCCTCGACCAGCACCTGGATGAATTCGCCCACGCCAGCCTTGACCGCCGCCGGCTGGTCGGAAACCTTGCGCAGCTCCATGCCGGCCGGCAGGCTGCGCGTCAGGCGTTCGAACTCGGCTTCCAGGGCCTTGCCGAGCGCCAGGATATCGCCACCGTCCTTCATCGACACCGCCAGGCCGATGGCATCCTCACCCATGAAGCGCATGCGCGGTGCGGGAGGGTCGTTGAAGCCCCGGTGCACCTCGGCGACGTCGCCGATACGGAAGGTACGGTCACCCACCCGGATGGGGAACTGGCGGATCTGCTCGACGCTGCCGAAACGCCCGCTCACGCGCAGCTGCAGACGCTCACTGGGCGTTTCGAAGAAGCCGGCGGTGCTGACCGCGTTCTGCTCCTGCAGCGCCTGCTGCACGGCCTCCATCGGCACGCCAAGGGTGGCCAGCTTGAGGTTGGACAGCTCGATCCAGATTTTCTCGTCCTGCAGGCCGACCAGCTCGACCTTGCCCACGTCCTTGACCCGCTGCAGCTGGATCTGGATACGGTCGGCATAGTCCTTGAGCACGGCATAATCGAAGCCTTGCCCGGTCAACGCATAGATGTTGCCGAAGGTGGTGCCGAACTCGTCGTTGAAGAACGGGCCCTGGATCTCCGGCGGCAGGGTGTGGCGGATGTCCGCAACCTTCTTGCGGATCTGGTACCACAGCTCGGGGATGTCCTTGGAATGCAGCGAGTCGCGGGCCATGAAGGTAACCTGCGATTCGCCGGGACGGGAGAACGAGACGATCCGCTCGTACTCGCCGGTTTCCATCAGTTTCTTCTCGATGCGCTCAGTGACCTGGCGCGACACTTCCTCAGCGCTGGCGCCCGGCCACAAGGTGCGGATGACCATGGCCTTGAAGGTGAACGGCGGGTCTTCGCTCTGGCCGAGCTTGGTGTACGACATCGCGCC
This sequence comes from Pseudomonas sp. Marseille-Q3773, assembly GCF_916618955.1. Taxonomy (NCBI): domain Bacteria; kingdom Pseudomonadati; phylum Pseudomonadota; class Gammaproteobacteria; order Pseudomonadales; family Pseudomonadaceae; genus Pseudomonas; species Pseudomonas sp. Marseille-Q3773. The sequence goes on along the minus strand of NZ_OU745390.1, from coordinate 75,676 downwards.
AATGGCCGCCAGCAGGATCATCAGGAACAGGACGATCTGGCGGTTGCGCAGCGCCCAGGCAGAAAGGTTGAAACCCATCGGGACTTACTCCTTGACCGTCAGGTTCACTACACGGTTGGTGCGGTCCACGGGGCGTACTTCCTGGCCCTCGCGCAACACGTGGCCGCCGGCGGCCACTATCCAGTCCCCCGCCTCGAGGCCTTCGAGCACCGGCACGCTGTCGGCCCCGTAGGCCCCCAGGCGCACCACCGCCCGCTCCAGGCGGCTGTCCCGGTTGACCCGCCAGACATACGCCTGGCCGTTCTCTGCGGTAACCGCAGACAGCGGCACTGCCAACGGGATCAACCCTTCATGGGCAATGAATACCCGGGCGCTCTGGCCCAGTTCCGCCGGCGTGGCAGCGGAGGTGAAGGCGATACGTGCAGCGAAGGTGCGCGAACGCGGATCGGCGGCCGGTGACAGCTCGCGGATGCGCCCCTGGAAGCGCTCCTGTGGGTGCGACCACAGTTCCACGCTCACCGGCTGGCCCACGGCGAAGCGGGCGAACTGCTGCTCCGGCAGGCCGATCAGCACTTCCCGTTCGCCATCGGCAGCGAGGGTGAATACGGTCTGCCCGGCCGCAACCACCTGGCCCACCTCCACCTGGCGCTTGGCAATCACCCCGGCCTGCGGCGCACGCAGCACGGCATATTCGGCCTGGTTGCCGGCGACGTCGAACTCGGCCTTGGCCTGCTTGAGGCGGGCCAGCCCGGCGCGGTAGAGGTTTTCCGCATTGTCGTACTGCGAGCGGCTGACCATCTGCCGGTCCAGCAGCTTCTGGTAGCGATCGCGCTCGGCACGCACCAGCGACAGGTTGGCCTCGGCCGCCGCCAGCTGGGCACGGTTGGCTTCCAGTTGCAGACGTACATCCTGGGGGTCGAGCTCGGCCAGCGGCTGCTCCGCCTTGACCCGCTGCCCTTCTTCTACCAGGCGCTTGCTGACCTTGCCAGCGATACGGAAGGCCAGCTCCGGCTCGAAGCGCGCCCGCACTTCGCCGGGATAACTGTCGGCAGCAGCTTCGGCCGGCTGCGGCTGCACCACCAGCGCCGGACGGGGCATGGCCGGTGGGGCTGCTTCCTGGCCACAGGCTGCCAGGAACAGCACGGCGGCGGCGGGCAGGGCGAGGGACAAGGCATGGCGCAACATGATGAATCCTTTCGCGAGGGTGCACGTCTGAATATTTATACTGGCTAGTATATTAAATCAGGCGACCGGAGCCGGGAAGCCAGGGCCTCAAGAAAAATCGCGTCATTCCCGGCAGGTCGTCCGATACTCCCAGGCCGCCTGGGAGTATCGGCCGATGGGCGGTGCATGGCGCTTATCCATAGTTGAGGCCTGTAGCAGGGGTCTGCATTCAGGCCTCGACAATTTGCTGTGCCTGGAGAGAGCCATGTCTACTCACAAGAAGAGCGCATCGTCAACGGACAAACCTGGAAACCCCACCGCCCCACTGCCCCCCGCCTCCCCGCCAAGCGTCAGCACCGAGCTGAGCGACTATAGCCCTGGCAACACCGCCACCATCACGGCCAGCGGCTTCGCGGCTGGCAGCACGTTGGCATTCCAGGTGCAGCATGCCACGGGGTCCGGTGCGGACAAGGTGTGGGGCACACCCGACGATGTGCTCGCCAGCGAATCCGGCGAGGGGCACACCCCGTGGTACGTGACCGACGGTGGCGCTGGCGATCTGGACGGCCAGGTCAACGGCAGCATCACCACCTCTTGGTATGTCAACCCCGATGACTCGGCGGGCGCCACCTTCCTGCTCAGCGCGACCAGCGCGGGCGCCGACCAGGTGTTCGGCAGCGCTGACGACGTAGCGGCCACAGCCTCGTTCACAGACAGTGCAGCGGTGATCACGGCGACCGGTGTGAACGTGACGCTGGACGAAACGGCCGGGTTGCAGAACGGCACAGCCACACCAAGCCCGGCCGCTGATGCCGACGACAACGACATCCTGGTGGCGTCCCTGCCCTCCGCCTTCTCGACCCGCCTGACCGCACTGGGGGCTGGCACCCCGGCAGGTGCCGCCTTGAGCGGCTATACCGGGGCCGCGGGCAACACCGGCAGCAATGCATTCACCATCACCCCGGCACCGGGCGGCACCATCACCGACGTCAGCTTCACCAACAGCGCTGGCGCGCCGCTCAATGGCCTGGACAGTGGGCTGGATACGCTCGATGGCGTCAGCATCCTGCTCTACACCGATACCAGCAACAACAACATCGTGCTGGGCCGTGCGGGCGGGCCAGCAGGCGCGATCGTGTTTGCCGGTTACATCGAAGAAACCGGATCGCCCGTCAGCGGCGGCAAGATCTGGACGGTGGAATACCAACCGCTGCTGCACCCGAACACCAGCAACCCGGACGATGCCGTCAACCTGCTGAACAAGGTGTTCATCGGCACCAACCAGGACCTGCAGTTCAGCCTGGCCAATGCGCCTTCCGGGCAGAACCTGTTCCTCATGTTCACCACCGCGAACCCGACCGTGGTCAATGACGGCGGCATCCTGCGTATCAGCGACCCGACCATCATCGCCACCGGCAAAGACCCGGCCGACCAGTCGAGCGGCGCCAGCATCACCACGGGCGATACGATCAATACCAGCCAGGCAGGCGGCCCGACCACCTTCGGCACCAACAACCAGATGATCGTGGAGCAGGAAGGTATCCGTTTCTCCTTCGTCACCGGCGCCCGGCAGAATGTGACCATTCCCAACCTGGACCAGAACGAAGCGGATATTGAAGCCAACATCGACTACACCGCGGTGTTCAATGTGAAGTCGGCCAGTTTCGATGTGGTGCAGTTGCAAAGCGGCAAGAGCGCCGTGGTCACGGTCAGCGCCTTCAGCACGGCCGCTGAACCCGGGGTGAATTTCATCAATGGGTACGGCAACGATGCCGCAGTGGCGATCACCAACGTTCGCGTCATCAATATCGCCACAGGGCAGGTAGTGGAGAACTCGAACGGGTCAGTGAATGACCCGAACATCGTCATCACCTTTGCCTCGGGGGTCGCCACCCTCACTGGCATTACCGCCGGCCAGCGCATCGAGTACACCACCACACAGGATCACAACCGTGTGCTCGTCCAGAATGGCGCTGCCGTGGACGCCAAGGGCGATACCCATGCCGATTTCGATATCGGCGGCCTGAAGCTACTTCAGGTCACTACCGCTACCGCTGAAATCGGCTCCAAGATGGTCTTCGAAGACGACGGCCCGAGCATCAGCACTACCGGCACCGAGCCGACCCTGACGGTCGACGAAACCAACCTGGCGATCAACGCCAGCCAGAGCTTCGCCGCCAACTTCACCTCGGCCTTCGGTGCCGATGGTGCCGGCACGCTCACCTACGCCCTCGGCGTGGTGGCAGGCGCTTCGGGCCTGACGGACACGGCCACCGGCGAGGCGGTCAACCTGTCGCTCAATGGCGCCGTGGTGGAAGGCCGCACGGCCACCACCAACCTGCTGGTGTTCACCGTCAGCGTTGCCAGTAACGGCACCGTTACCCTCGACCAGATCCGCGCCATCGTCCACCCCGACACCACTAACCCGGATGACTCGAAAACCCCGACACCACTAACCCGGATGACTCGAAAACCCTGAGCGCCGACAACTTGGTGACCTTGACCGCGACCAAGACCGACAAGGACGGCGACAGCGCCCAGGCTACGCTCAATATCGGGCAGAACCTGGTATTCAAGGATGACGGCCCGAGCATCAGCACCACCGGCACGGAACCGACCCTGACCGTCGATGAAACCAACCTGGCGATCAACGCCAGCCAGAGCTTCGCTGCCAACTTCACCTCGGCCTTCGGCGCCGATGGCGCTGGCACGCTCACCTACGCCCTCGGCGTGGTGGCAGGCGCCTCAGGCCTGACGGACACGGCCACCGGCGAAGCGGTCAACCTGTCGCTCAATGGCGCCGTGGTGGAAGGCCGCACGGCCACCACCAACCTGCTGGTATTCACAGTCAGTGTTGCCAGTAACGGCACCGTCACCCTCGACCAGCTCCGCGCCATCGTCCACCCCGACACCACTAACCCGGATGACTCGAAGACCCTGAGCGCCGACAACCTGGTGACCTTGACCGCGACCAAAACCGACAAGGACGGCGACAGCGCCCAGGCTACGCTCAACATCGGGCAGAACCTGGTATTCAAGGATGACGGCCCAAGCATGAGCACTACCGGCACCGAGCCGACCCTGACCGTCGATGAAACCAACCTGGCGATCAACGCCACCCAGAGCTTCGCCGCCAACTTCACCTCGGCCTTCGGTGCCGATGGTGCCGGCACGCTCACCTACGCCCTCGGCGTGGTGGCAGGCGCGTCGGGCCTGACGGACACGGCCACCGGCGAGGCGGTCAACCTGTCGCTCAATGGCACCGTGGTGGAGGGCCGCACGGCCACTACCAACGCGCTGGTGTTCACGGTCAGCGTCGCCAGTAATGGCACCGTCACCCTCGACCAGCTCCGCGCCATCGTCCACCCCGACCCGACCAACCCCGATGACATCAACACCCTGACCGCCGACAATCTGGTGACCTTGACCGCGATCAAGACCGACAAGGACGGCGACAGCGCCCAGGCCACCCTCAACATCGGGCAGAACCTGGTGTTCCACGATGATGGGCCATCCCTGGCCTTCGGCAACCTGATCGGAACCGGCAGCATCCTGCCGCAATACGGTTTCTGGAACAATACGATCGGTGCCGACGGCCTGGGTGCGACCGGCCTGGACATTTCGCTGGTGGGTGGCCAGTTCACCCTGGTCCGGCCCGACAACACCACCACGACCGGTACTGGCACCCTCACCGAGACGTCGCCGTCGCCCGATGCCAATGGCGCGTTCCACTTCACTGGCACCTTGACCGGGGACTTCGACAACAACGCCACAACGGCCAACACCACGATCGACTACACGCTGACGGCCTATGCCAATGGCAGCTACACCCTGGACCTGGTGCAAGGCTTCCATTCGGTCACCACGCTCAGCAGTGCCAACGGCTCGCTGGATGCCGGCGGCCCGGACCCAGTGCGTACCTTGCTGATCCCTAAAACCAGTGACCCAAGCATTCCATCGGCATCCGAGGAGATCGTGTTCTTCTCCGCCAAGGCGCTCGCCTCGACGGCAGACATCTTCACCGGCATAGGCATCGGGGCTACCGACCCGACCGAAGCCCAGCTGCAGACCAATCCCCTGCCGTCGTACATCGACCCCGCGTCGATGAACGTCAGCACGTCCGGTATCGGCGTCGCCAACAACCTGTTCCAGGGTGACAACCTGGCGGCGATCAGCGCCGCCGACGAAAGCTTCGTGGTCAACCCGGAAACCTTGCTGACGGGCATGAAGGTCTACATCGACAACTCCGTAGGGGGCTACGACACCGCCACCGAGGACCTGTACTACCGCATCTACTACGCCGATGGAACGACGTCGAACCTGACCGAGGTGAACACCCTCACCCCAGAGGCTGGCGGCCAGGTGTCGTTCCTGATCCAGAAGGCAGGTTCGTCGCTGATCGATGCCGTGCAACTGACGATGGGGCGGGGCGAAATCAAGATCCCGGTGATCGAGTTCATCAAGGAAACCGAGAACCTGGCCAGCGACATCAAACTGCAGTTCAGTGCAACGCTGACGGACAAGGATGGCGACTCCGCAAGCAGTACGTTCGACGCCAACCTGTTCGCCAACGAAGCGGACAACGCAGCGTTCGACTTCTCGCTGGTTGGCACCACCGGCCAGCGCGATGCGTTCAACGTCGACCTGTCGGCTGATGAGCAGCTGTACCAGGTCAGCGGGTTCGATGCCGGTGCGGGGCAACGCGACAAGCTGGTGCTCAACGGCGATCCGAATGCCGTCGTGCAGTCGATCGACAACAGCGGTGCAGACAGCATCGTGACCATTGCCGAATCCGGCGGGCAGACGACGACCATCACCCTGGTCGGGGTCGACATCCTCAACACCGACATCTTCAATGGGAGCGTCTGAACCATGAGTTGAAACCTGCGAGGGTGGCCTGAAAAGCCACCCTCGCAGCGTTTCTGCAGGCCACCAACTAACTTCGCCGTTCAACGCCAACAGACCACCACACAACGACAGGCCGGGCGGCCGCCAGGCGCCATCAGCCTGCTGCGTTGTGCCTGGGCCTCAGTCGTACTCCCCGCCTGTGGATGCAGGCGGCTCTTCGCCACTGGTGAGCCCGTGCTTGACCGCATACATCAGCAAGTCGATGCGGTTGGTGAGGTTGAGCTTCTGATAGATGCTGCTGAGGTGATTGTGTACGGTGTGTTCGCTGATGCCCAAGCGCCCGGCGATGCACATGTACTTGGCGGACGGGTCGCCAACGATGGCACGGACCAGCTCCTGCTCGCGCAACGTCAGCCGGGCATGTTTCGCGTGTGCCAGGTTGCATTTCAGCGGCACATGCCTGGTCGAGGCATAACCGGAAAGGCCACTGACCCAGGCCCGGTCCAGCCCGGTGTCGCAATGATGGACTTTGACGATGGCGCGGATGATCGACTCGGTCGAGTCTTCCGCCAGCACGATGCCACGTGCGCCCGCCTCGATGGCATGTGCAACGGGGACCGTCTCGTACAACCCCTTGAGCACCAGCACTTTCATGTCGCCCGTGCGCGCGAGGCCGGCAACCACCTCGACCGGGTCCAGTGCATCAGGAAAAAAACTGAAGAAAATGACATCGGGCCGCGACTGATCGGCAAGGTCCAGCGCATGGGCATAGGTGGTGGCCTGGCCACTCACTTCCATGCGGGGCTTTCTGGCATTGATCAGATCGTGAAGGCCCAGGAGCACCAGCGGGCGACAATCGATCAGCATCACGCGTATCGTTTTTTTATGGTCTGGCATTTCTTCGTGCCTCCCATGAAAAACGGTCCCTGTCCTCCACTTGTTAGCTTTCTTAGCCGTCCTTATCGGCCACTGACTGAACTGGCCGAGGATCAATGAACAATGGCACCCGACAATGCGTCAGACGGTGCCGCACGAGGTTGCATGGCGCTGGGCCACGGGCGGTGGCGCAAGCGGCGGGGGTTGCGGACGGGTTCCGCAATGGGGCGGAATCGTTGAAATGAAAACAACGGTTTGTTGCTGGCGCATGCTGCAGTGCTCCTACAGGCCCTTCAGCGGAGTCTAGGCCAGCGCGGCGTACTGCCTGGGGCTTGCGCCGCGTTGTGGTACATACGCAGCGCTGTCCCGATCATGACTGGTTGTCTTTTAAGATCAAGGGATTAGACGGTTTCGGCGGCAACGTTAGCGCGTGCTTGGACCTGACGAAATGTCAAATAATCGACGAGTGGTGCATATCTGCACGCGTCAAAAAAGTTTCGTCAATTTATTGCCATAGCCAACGAGGTCCTCGCTCTTTAGTGCTGTTTAAGCGCATTAAGCGTCTTGCTGGTACGGCGTTGCATTCAATAACAAAATCAAAAAACCCAGCTACGTTTTACGCAACGTCCACCATCGGCAACTTAAATCAGGCTCAAACACAACCATAGCCTCAGAAACTGAATCACTCATATCAAAGACGACACGGACGCCCGCCTCAAAACCATCTCGCACCACCTCGATAGATTTAACTCTTTCAGAAGAAATGACTGCTAGCTCCTGCATGGGGAGTCTCAACACAACCTGGAATGACTCCATAACCGCGCTGAAAGAAATATCTAACTCAAGATCACTGCTTCTTGACTTCATTGTGTAACGGCACAAGGCCAAGCTTGGATCAACCTCAGTAGGTTCAATACCAAACTCTTCCAAAAAATCACTTTCGCTCGGAAACCCCATTACTGCGCCCTCAGTGAAGAAGTAAGATCGTGCCAGTTTGCGAACTGAATCGCCCCTGGTTTTCTAGACACCTCCAAGCCTCATTATGAGGCTTGGAGGTGTCTAGAAAACCAGGGGCGATTCAGATTGCCCGCCTGCGCAAAGAACACGGCATCACCCAAACCCAACTGGCTGAACGGCTAGGCGTGTCCCAGCAGACTATCCAAGCCTATGAGACCGGCAAGCGGCGGATTCAGGTAGCGGCGTTGCCAGAGCTGGCCGACTCCTTTCGACCACACTCGAAGAGCTGTTTGGTCAGCACCAGGAAACCACTGTGCGTAAGCGTGGCCCGGCTCCGAAATGGCAACAGCAACTGGAAGCCATCGACCAACTGCCCAAGAGCCAGAAAACATTTGTTGCGCAGATGCTCGCCATCCTGATCGCTCAGGCCACAGCATCGGGGATCAGGTAAGCGCTTTGAAATGTGGGGTTCATGAAACGCTTACAAATAAATAGCCCCAGCAGTGCCGGAGCTATATTTATTCAAGCGGGACAGAAATCCAGGTTAGTTATTAATACATAAAGTCGATCTTTATCTTCATGCTGCGCAAACAAAGTTCGACAATACAGCCTTTCCATGGCTTACCTTCTGCATAAAGCCCATTTGACTCGAAGAAACTTCTAAGCCGAACAAAAAGATCCAGAAAATCACTGTCCACCTTCGCGCCACTTGGCAAAAACCACTGCTTGGCTCCAGAAGGATCAACATAATCAAATAACAACTTACAGTGATCCCCCTCCGGAGAAAGTTCGGCCTCTACCAGTACTACTTCGGCATCAGCAGGAGAGATCGCAACCAAAACCTCACCAATGCCTTGATAAATCTCATCATCCACACTCATATCCCACCCGGAGAATGACAAAGGTTTCTCTTATTGGGCGTTCCGAACCTATCTGATAGGTCACAGTAAGTTTCTCAGGTCTTACAGACCCGCCTGTGTACACCGGTTCAATTTTTACACCCACCGACTTTCCTTATTTAAGCGCAGACCTTAATAGCAGTTGTGCTACCTTCAACTTTGTACACCTGCGCGTTACCCGATGTTCCAGTTTTCGGCGGAACATATGTAAGCTTGGCACCCTCCATCTTGAACGACTGCTGAATTTCAATGGATTCCCCCCAAACATTCGCCAGAGTTTCCAACATATTCGAGGAATTCCGGCTTGCGCTGCAAGGTCCTCCCGCAGTACTAACCGTGCAGTTGCAGACGTAGCCGGTACTTCAGTTGCACCAGTTGCTTTTGCACCAACTGTATCGCCCGACGCGGATTTCGTTGTCCAGGCGTCCAAACCCAGACGCGGCGCAGCTTCCCAGCAGGTTACCCCCAGGTGATGCTCGGTCGCCGCGTAAAACGGCCCCGACGCGACTTTTGGCGCTGCAAGCTGCAAGCTGCACGAACCTTCTCGGTACTGTCCAGCGGCGCATCGTTGCGCAGCAGCTGCACCGCGTGCGGCAGCGAAACGCCCTGGGTCTTCCTCACCCAATCCAGCACCGCCCCCGCCGCCCCGCAGCCAAATCAGTGATACAGGTTCTTCTCTGGCGAGATCTACAGGCTCGGCGTGTTCTCGTCGTGGAACACACAGCGCATGACCCCAATCCTTGCCACGCTTCGTAAGCTCATGGCCCTGCGACTGAACCAGGCGAACCAGCGATACCTCGCGCTTCAAACGCTCCAGCTCGGCGGGGGGGATGCGGGCCATGCGGGGATTCTCCTGAAAACACGTCATCAAGCATATTGGATATATTTAATTAACCCTAAATATGCCATCTTGCGTCAAACAGAGAAAAACCGAGACATAGACTCATGGTCCACCTCTCAACGCTGGTTCTCCCCATGAGCTTTCCTCAACGCTTGGCCGCCCTGCGCAAGGAGCGCGGTCTGACGCAGCAGCACATGGCCGACACCATCGGCGTGCACATCTCGCAACTACGACGCTACGAAGCAGGCACGACCCAGCCCACCATCCAGGTGTTCCGGCGGATCGTTCTGGCTCTGAGCGTTAGCGCCAATATGCTGCTTTTCGACGAAGGAGAGCGCGGCCCGGACGACCGCCTGAAACTCCAGTTCGAGGCGGTGGCCAAGCTTGATGACATGGAGCGCGAAGCCCTGGGGACCGTGATTGCCAGCGTGCTGCACATGCACGATGCCAAGCGCTGGCAGGTTGTCAGCGCAAAAAGCGAACCCGCAACGAAGTAAGACAGGCGCTGCCTGACCGGCAGCGAGAGAAAGGAGTTTTGCGATAACGCAAAAGACGCGGGCCGGCGGTGGTTGCACACCGTCGGCCCGCTAACCACAAGCAGCGGCATCAAGCTACGCGGCTACTGGCTGCAACGGGCCGGGTTCGAGGTCAACGAACGGATACGCATCAGGGTCATGCAGGGCTGTTTGGTGATTACGACGGAGTGAAAACAAATCCGCCGGCAGTACCGGGGGATTTTTATATCACGCCTTTTGAAATAAATGATTTGGCACTACTTCTATCAGCTTGCGAAAGCTGATCAGCCTCAATTAACTCGCGCAGCTTTATAACAACCGCCCTATCCGAATAGAACCCTCCCTGGCCGACCCAGGATAAAGCCAAACCAATCCAATACCCAGATTTGCTATCCAAACCCGCCAAAATTACACTTGGATAAGAAAATTCATCCCCAAGTATTGATCTGGCTTTCTTGTAGGGTATTTCAAGCAAGCTAACGACCCTCCAGAAATCTTCAGCTCCTTTAAGGTAGAAAGATTGACTCGCTCCCGCTATCCGCCACTCACCACTCACGTCACGAGACAGTTTAAGGCCATTTTCTAAGATATATTCCATCTGATCAGATCCCTGGCCTATGCTCAACCTTTACTCCGTACTTACTCATAGTCAGCTCAAACAAACTACGAACTTCTGGCACCCAGCTCCTCCAATAATAGCCACTAAACTCGTTAGTTATAAAATCTCCGCTCTTCCCGCGCCTAAACATACCGCCAACCGCAGTACTGTAAGAGGCTTTAATTTAGTCTACAAGCTGCTGATGAGGAGACAGACCTGGGCGGAGGTCAGTCGGCTTACCAACAACAAAGGTTTGCGTCTTAGTATAAAAGACGAACTCTATAGAGCCAGTTTTAGTGCTGGGCTAATAGTTCTAAATGGCGTTAGAAGACAGTGAGCCAGGCTCCAAGCCTAAAACGCCCGGTGCAGGGCCAGAGCCCTTCCAGGTCGCAGCAGGTAAATTCGCAGTTCCTTTTGCACCGAAGCATTATCGATTATGGACAATATTCGACCGTATACCCACCCCCTAGCTCTTGCTGTAATTTTTGGGCCAGTTGCTTCCCCTCAGCTATATGCCGTAGTTCCGCCTCAGGCGAGCTAAATCCAGAATCGGGCGGGTAGTCGCTGTTGAATGTCGCCTGATATTCACTGTCCCAGGCACTGATTTCGGCCCTCAGCTCTTGAGAAATGGGCACATCGTCAACATCAATGTGCCCCATAGCATCCGGCTCCGGGCAGAATATCGGCCCAGTCAAATATTCATTCGCTAGTCTCAATTTGATCATGGCAATGGTTTCCAAGTACTGACCGGATTCGCTCGAACCACGAAACCGTTTGAGCCAACCCAATGGCAATATTTTGCTCAACACCATTATGTGTGATGCGGTAAACATTGGCCGAGCCATTTGTGCCAACAATTTTTCCACGCTCAAGAGCACTCATTACAACTGTCGGAATCTCGTCGCGTAATATTCCTTTGTTGACGAAATCGACTTCGTGCCGTTTGTAGATATGTTGCAACCCGGCAGCATCGCTGCCAGTTTCAAGCCATACGGTCCGACCATCTGGTAATTTTCGAATGTCGACAACGCTTTCAGGAGTGATCTTGGTACCTGCAGGCAAACCAGAAATTAACTCGTCTCTCGCCAGAGTCGAATTTAGAGCCCCTTTTGCACCGCTGGTAGCTTTGCCTAGTATCAGCACCGCCGCAAATTTTACTACATCATCCCGCGAAGCACCTTTATCGACAAGGCTGATGATCCCTGGCACATCCACCGGCGCCAAAGTCGAGCCGAGCAAGCCATCCTGACGTGCCCGCTCATTGATTTCCTCCTCACTTAACCCTTGCCCTCTCCATTCCGCAATCAGCTCGCTAGCTCTAATAGCCTTCACATACGGATTGGCAACAACGCCTATTGGCGACCAGTCGCTGCCCGACAGCGCATGGCTAAATTACTGCTGAGTAAAATATATAGCCCCGGCTAGACCGGGGATTTCTTTGAGTAACGCTCTTCTAATCTTTTAGCCGAATTTAAAACACTACCCCTCTCTTCAGGGAAGAACGCAGAGTAAACATCGGCCGCAATTTTCATTAAAAAAACATAATCGAATACAGGAATACTTGAGGTCTCCACCTCCCCCAAAAAGAAACTAACCTCATTAAATTCTTCAGGATCATCCCAATCCTGATCAAGAGAATAGAAATACCCTTCGCCCACAGAGAAGCCGAAACCCTTCGAAGCCTCATAGATAAACGCCGGAAAATTGGTCCTCCCCCTCTCTATAGATGCCTCTATTAGCTCGTAGAGGTCTTCATAATCCAGACCGGTGGAAGCGAATGATTTCTTGAGCGTTTCAAGCCAAGATAAAATAGCCATCATTTTGTCCTGGGCGGCATAGCGATGAAGGAGTTTGTTATTTCTCCAGTCTTGCTATTACGTGTCACCTGGAAGTAATAACCATCAATTTTAATACTAGCCTCTCTCAAGGCTGGATTAGTTTGGAAAACAGACTCAGCCTGGACTGCCGCACGACTAGACATATCAGCCACCTTACTGTCCGACAGTACTTTTGAATCGTAAGTTGTTTTCGTGGACAGCGGTTTATACCCACCAATCAATTCACCCTTTGTATTAGTTCTAGGCAACTGATAGCTGTATTCAACAACCCCTGGGAAACGACTATCTGTGATCTTGTTGGAAATCTTCGCACCGGTTTTCTCAACCGACTCCATGAATGCATCATTGTTGTGGGCACCAGAAGTCGTACCCGCCTTACTGTTTCGAACGCCGATCTGGGTGTTATGACCGAGAACTGACTCGTTAAAGTTCTTCGGAAGTGTAGAGGCTGCTTGCGCACCAGCCGTAGCAGTTCCTTTTGCACCAATTGAATATCAAGCAAATTTCAACCACCCCTTATGCTCACTCCATCAAGCAGACATTAGAGTTGCCTTCCACAAATTACCATCTTTAGAAAATTCCATACGCAAAGCATGCATCCCAAACTCGTACTTCACCCACGGATGCACATAGCCGATTAACATATCAAGCCTACCTTGCCCCCCTTTATCGGCACGACCTAGCTCTTGAAGAACCTCTTGTTCACTCCACGCCTGAGCCACGCGACCAAGCATATCCCCTCTATACGCAGAATACCCCTCATGAGCTTGTACAAAAAAATGAATATGGTTTAATTTTCCCGCGCGAAACCCAAATTCCAAACCTGACTCAAAAAATTTATAAAACTTGGTTTTCCCCACCGAATCATTATAACTGTCTGGGGTTTCTAAAATGATCGGAAGCTCTCCAACCCTGTGACACACCTCCGTCACTATCGGCTCTTCCTCGCCTTGACCAAGAGCTCGAACAAAATCCGACCAAGCATTCATTATTCAATAACCCCTGTCTGACGATTTCTTTCCACAATTTTTTTAACGGTTTCATCCACAAGCTTTGAGTCGTAGCCTCGGCTCGTTAAATTAGCTCGCAACGCAGCTGTATCACGACAAACTGCACCGCAAAGGTCTGCCGCATCTTTCTGAATTTGAGCTGGCGTATTTTTTCCGCCGTACGTAGGACCTGCAACATGTACATCTCGTGGAACCTCTACAGCAGTCGCATTTTGATAAAGGGCCTTCGTTTCCACATCAGTAAGAGGGCGGCCTAATTCAGCTTCCTTTGCCGTACGCAACGCAGCAAATGAAGGAATATGGTCATGTTCTAGACCATCACCCACCACTTCTCTCGCTTTCAGATTTTGATAAGAGTCTACCTCAAGCTCTTGAACTGCAGTTTTGGAAGGCAGGTTCCCTTTTGCACCGCTGATAGCTTTGCCTAGTATCAGCACCGCCGCAAATTTTACTACATCATCCCGCGAAGCACCTTTATCGACAAGGCTGATGATCCCTGGCACATCCACCGGCGACAAAGTCGAGCCGAGCAAGCCATCCTGACGTGCCCGCTCAATGATTGCCTCCTCACTTAACCCTTGCCCTCTCCACTCCGCAAACAGCTCACTCTCTCTGATCGCCTTCACATACCGATTGGCAACAACGCCCATAGGCGACCAGTCGCTGCCCGACAGCGCATAGACATCAAGGAAGCTCGCGTCGGCGTCGCTCTTCTGCGCGTCCACTACCCCCCTCATCATCGCAATGGCGTAATCCGTTACCAGAAGGTCGTATTCCGCTTTGCTCAGCCTGCCGCTCTGGTACAGCTCAACAAGCTTTTCCCCAGCCTGTTTCTCCTGCTGCCGGTATTCATCACGAATACCAACCTCGCAGTTGCCATTTCCTCCACAGGCTTTATACCGCTCGTGCAACTCATCAATGCTGCCAATACCAGCAGCCTTGAGCTTCTCGTACAACGCCCGGCTGGCTGCATCCAGCCGTTCAACGCCGTACTTGTTCGCCAGCAGGTTGTTTTCAACCGCGTTACGCCCCGCACCAGCACCTGCGACCGCCCCAGCGCTATTACCTTCCACCAGGCCACCCGAAAGCCCGGCTGCCAGCGTCGACAGCGCAGAAACGGTCTGTTTCTGTTCTTCGCTGAGCGAGTTGCTGTCGCTGGTGCCATACAACTGCTGAGTGATCAGGCGGGCAACCAGCTCGCCGCCGGCCGCACCCGCTGCACCGGCCGCCGCCGAGTTGCCCTGCGCCTGGGCGACAACGGCACCCAGCACTGCATGGGCCATGACGTTGAGTGCTTTATTGTCGCCAGTGGATTTCTTGATTACCTGCGCGAGGTATGGTGCCGATGCGCCTGCCAGCGCAGAACCGATATCACCGCCCGCCAGACCTTGCAGTGCCGCTGTCACGGCCTGGGTCACGCGCTGGTAATCACCACTGGTGCCGTACTTACCCATGATGCGCTGGTAAGCCTCAGTGGCGACCAGTTGTTCCTGGTACGCCTTGACCGCCTCATCGCTTGCCCCTTTACCCGGCGCCGGGATGCCGCGTGCATCAAGTTCCGCACGCGCCTCCTTGTCGGCCTTCAGCTGCCCCTCGGTACGGACGATGTCCGATACCTGTGTGCCGATTTCACCAATCAGCTGCACCTGCTGCAGCCGCCGCTGTTCCTTCTCCTTGTCGTAGATCGGGCTGATGCTGTCGTTGGCATGCTCGACGTCGTGACTGAGGCTGGCCACATCCTGCTGCTGCCGGCCCGGGTCACGGATTTCCAGCGTGCCCTCGGAAACGGCCGAAGCCGTGGTGCCGCTGGCACTGCCGCTGTGGTTGTAGGCGATCAACGTGCCGCTTGGCATGTTGCTGGTGAACCTGTCAGTGCCACCGTTGCCACCGCTGATGCTGGCACTGGCCATCTGGCTCTTGAACTCCGCCTTGTTGGCGATAGCGCTCCAGCCCAGGGTGCCGGTGCTCAGGCGGTTCTTGTCGGCATCGGCGGTACTGGCAATGACGCTGCCGTCGAGCTGGGTGTGCTTGCCGACATCGACCTGATAACCGCCCTTGCCAGCGAACAGACCGGTCTGCTCCTGCACGCTCTGGTACTTGGAATCGAGCTTGGTCTTGCTGACGCTGAGACTGCCGCTCGCCCCGCCGGTACCGATGATGGTGACGCTCAGCCCACCGCTGACGTTGCTCTGCTTGGACTTGTAGTTGTCGGTGTCCTGCAGGCTTTGTAGCGTCAGGTCACGCCCCACGTCGGCGGTGATCTTCGCAGCGTTGACCTGCGCGCCTTTGAGCGCGGTATCCCGCCCGCTGCGCAGGGTCGCCTCATTACCGGCATCGAGGGTGGTTTCGGTCCAGGTCGTGCCGTTGCCTTTCTCGTTGCCGGCGCCCTTGTTGGCATTGGCAAAGATGCTCAGGCCACCACCGTCAGAACCAACACCGATACTGGCGCCAATAGCGCCGCCGCTGCTGCTGTTCTTGCCATCGAGCTTTTGCGTATTGGCCGCAGCCTCAAGATGGATGTCGCGTTCAGCGGACAACAGCAGGTCGTTGCCGGCCTTGAGTTGACTGCCTTGGACCCGGATGTCGCCGCCGCTGCCGGCCCCGTTGCCGGTGGCCACAATGCTCAGGTCGTTGCCACTGGTCAGGCTGCTGCCCTGGCTGACAGTCTGTTCCTGGGTCTGCCGCGAGCTCGACTTTTGCCCGCCCAGCGATACGGCGATGCCCACGAACTGGCTAGCATTAGCCGCCGTCATGCCGCCGTTCTGCTGGGCAGCCTGCCAGGCCTGAACACCGGTCAGGCCGGCCTTGATGCCCTGAAGGGCAGAAAGCCGGCTGTCCTCTTCCCGGGTCGCTTGCCTGGTAATCTGGTAAGCGGTGTCGATGGCACTGCCAACCGTACCGGACAGCGCCAGGGTCAAGCCGCTGCTCTTGCTCTTGGAGGTCTGCTCGCTGCTGTTGTGGTTTTCGGCAGCAGTGATCTCGACGTTCTGCCCGGCCAGGGTGATGTCCTTGCCGGCGATAACCTCCGACCCCTCGATGCCGAGGTCCTTGCCCGCCTCGATGGTGACATTGCCCAGCACACTGCCAATGGTGCTGGCCTTGGCGTTCTCACTGGTGCTGGTCGAGGTTTTTTCCAGGCTGGTCGAGCCCAACGTGAAGCCGATGCCACCGCTGCTGAGCAGGCCCGACTTCTTCTTCGAACTCGCATGGCTCTGCTCGAACGTTTCGGTCGCGCTGTCGATCTGCACGTTGCGGCCCGCCAGCAGGCTGGTGTCGTTGGTCGACACGATGCTGCTGCCCGACACGCCGATATCCTGCCCGGCGCGAACGACCACCGTGTCACCACTGACCGACGAGCCTTGCTGAGTAATGGCCGTCGAACTGTCGATGC
This sequence comes from Pseudomonas sp. Marseille-Q3773, assembly GCF_916618955.1. Lineage (NCBI taxonomy): Bacteria > Pseudomonadati > Pseudomonadota > Gammaproteobacteria > Pseudomonadales > Pseudomonadaceae > Pseudomonas > Pseudomonas sp. Marseille-Q3773. The sequence goes on along the minus strand of NZ_OU745390.1, from coordinate 58,739 downwards.
GGGTCTTCTGGCTGCTGGATAGCCCGGAGTGGCTGGTCTTGGTCTTGCGGTAGTAGCTGTAGTCGCTGTCCTCCTGCGCGACCAGCTGCACATCGCCGCCGGCGTAAAGGTATGCCTCATCGCCTGCAGTCACGCGGCTGGCGCTCAGGGCAAGGTCGTCTCCGGCCTTCAATGCCACATTGCCGCCAGCCACCACGGTGCTGCCCACCTGCTGGACATGGTCCTCCTGGCTGGTGACTTTCCGGGTCTTGCTCGCCGAGTGCTGCTCGTTGGTGGCCGCTGCCAGCTGCAGATCGCCCGTCGCCGCCATCGCCACATCCCGCTTGGCCTCGATTGCACTGGCCACTGCGCTGATATCGCGCCCGGCGCTGACAATCAGGTCACGCCCGGCCTGCACGCTCGAGCCGTTCTGGGTCACGCTGCTGTCGGTGTGGCGTACGCCGCGGTCGTTGACCACGACCTGCTCGACCGAGGTCAGCTTCACATCGCGACCAGCCTTCAGGCTGGTGTCGGCAGCGCTGCTGAGCATGCCGCCGTGGTTGCTCAGGTCGCGCCCGGCGTTGATCGCCAGGTTGTTCGCGGCCTCCACGCGGGCGGCGTTATCGACGAAGTCGCGCTGCTGGGCGTAGCTGCCGTTGCTGCTCTGGTGCGAGGTCAGGGTGCGTTCGTTGACCACGTCCTGTACGGCGGCCAGGCTGACGTCCCGCCCGGCGATGATGCCGCCGGCCTTGTTCACCAGGTTGTTGCCAGCCAGCAGGTCGAGGCGGTTGCCAGCCTCGACCAGGCCGCTGTTGACCAGGTTGTTGCCGGCCTTGGCCGAGAGGTTGTTGCTGGCGCGCAGGGTGCCGACGTTGTCGAGGTTCTGGCCGGCGATCAGGTTGACATCGTTGCCGGCGATCAGCGCGCCGTTGGGGGCCAGGCGATTGTTGCCGTGCGCCAGGTAGAGCACCGGCACCAGCACCTGCTCGCCGTTCACCTCGGCGCTTTCCAGCCAGACGATGTCATGGGTCAGCGCCGCCACCTGTTCGGAGGTGAGGCTCACGCCCACTGCCAGGTTGAGCTGTTGCTTGCTCTGGATGGCATTGTCCATCAGGTACTTGAACAGCTGTTCGTCAGTGTTCTGGCCATCGATGTAGCGTTGCCCGGTACGGGCGAGCACGGCCTGCTGGACCAGTTTCTGCTCGTAGAAGCCATCGCCCAGGCGCTTGGCGCTTTCGTCCGGGTTGTAGCCAAGGTTCGCCAGCAGGTAGTCGGAACTCATGAACTGCTTGAGGTCGGTGAGCACCGGGTTGGTTTCGATCAGGTACTTGTGCGGGTTGCTGCGCACGCTGCTGTCGGGCAGGCCTTGTACGCGCTCGAGGGTGAGCGGGCCCTGGCCATTGAGCGTGGAGGCCTGGCTGATGCCGTCGTCCACGGCCGAGCGACCTGGCAGCGCGGGGCCGCCCACGTTGCCAGGCAGGCTGGTGTCGACGACGCTGGCATTGCCGGCGACGTTCGCCTGCGTGCGGTCGGCAGTGTTCAGGGTGGTGCCGCTAGCGGTTGCCTGTTCGGCAGCACCGATGCTGAGCGTACGCCCCTGGGCCAGCGGCAACGGCTGCTGGCGCTGCGCCACACTCAGGCTCGCGCCGCCCATGCTCCAGCTTTGCGGGCCGCTGGCGGGTGTGCTGCCCGCCTCGCTGCTCAGGCGGAACAGGCCGTTCTGCCCGCTGGGCAGGCTGAAACCGGGCAGCGCCAGCGGGTTGACCTGCTGCTGGGCCAGGTCTGGCGGCAACTGCTGGTTGAGGGTGATGCGGGTGGAGAATGCCGTGCCAGGTGCCGTGGTATCGGTACGCGCACCGCTGCCGATGTAGGCGTAGCCTGGGCGCACGACGCTGTTGTCGATGCCATTGCCGGCGTTGATGCTCACTGCGCCATTGGCCTGCATCACGGCGGCGTAGCTCTGGTCGCCAGCCGCCAGTTTGCGGGTGCTGCCCAGGCTCACCAGCTCCGCTTCGGTCATGCCGATGAACCTGGCCAGGTCGGCTTGCAGGCCGCCCAGGTTGTCAGGGTTGTAACCGGGGCTTTCATACCAGTATTTGCTGGTGATCGAGCTGGCGAGCTGGTACCAGGCACCGGCGTTGCGGGTGCGCTCGGAACGGAAAATGCGCGTGGTTTCGGTCTCGCCGGTTTCCACACCGCTGTTGGTCAGGTTGCCGACCGTGGCTACCAGGTTGCCAGCAGCGCCGATGGTGCTGCTGCTGTTGAGCAAGTCGCCGCCGTGGATGGTCAGGTTGCCGCCGGTGGTGATGCTGGAGGCGGCGCTGGCGTCGATCACCTCGAACTTGTCACGCTGGACGATTTCCCACACGTGGTTGCGCTTGCCACCGCAGTCGCCGGCGTTATAGCCCTCGATGCAGGCCACCTCGCCGACGCGGGCCGTGTAGATGCCCTTGTCCTCGGTCTGCAGGACCGCCCGCACGTTGTGAATGGTGCTCGCCGCCAGGCTCATCGACAGGTCGCTCTGCAGCGAGCCGGAACGGTTGACGATGCTGCTGGCCAGGCCACCCTGGCCGTCGCGGTCGATGGTCAGGCTGCCCAGGCTGTAGACGTCGGCATAGCTGTTGCTCAGGCTGGCGACCCGCAGGCCCATGTCCTTGCCGCTGAAGATCAGGCCGTGGTCGCTGTTGACCAGGGCGCCAGTGGTTACGCTCAGTGCTTCGCCAGCACCCAGGGTACCCTGGTTGTTGACGCCGCCCGCGCCGAGGTTGAGCCCGCCAGCAGAGGTCAGGCGCCCGGCATTGTTCAGCTGCCCGGCTACCGAGACGCTGGTGGCGCTACCGCCGGCAATGCTGCCGGCGCTGCCCAGGTTCACCTGTGCGGCGCTGAGGCCGAGGGTGCCACGGCTGCTCAGGCGGCCATTGCCGGCATAGGTCCCGCCAAGGTTGAGGCTGAGGCTGCCGTCACTGGCGATCAGGCCGTCGTTGCGCCAGTCGCTGCCGCTGCCGACCAGCGCTTCGCTGGCCAGCAACTGGCCGTTGGCGGTCTGGCTGAAGTTGCCGACATTGAGCGTCAGGCGCCCGGCCTGGATGACGTTGCTATTGCTCCAACTGCCAGCGTTGAGGGTCAGGCCGCCGCGGGTGACGATACTGCCGCCGGCGCCGGTGACATTGGCGGTGCTGATGTCGAAGTTGCCACTGCCGACGTGCAGCAGGCTGCCGCCGGCGTTGAGGAAACTGCCAACATCGAGGCCGAGGTCACTGTTTGCGGTTTCCAAGCTGCCGTTGCGGTTGTCGAATTGCCCACCAAGCTGCAGGCGGGTAGCACCGCCGCTGCCCAGGGCGCGCAGCTGGCCGGTCTGGGTGTCGAGGCTGGCCGCCTTGATCGCCAGGGTGCTGTCACTTTCGATGATGCCCAGGCGGTTGTTCAGTGCCCCGCTGAGGTCGAGGTCGATGCGTCGGCCGGCGATCTGCCCATCGTTGTCGCCGCTGTTGTCGAAATTGCCACCGCTGACCTGGACCAGCCCCTGGGCGTAGAGGCCACCGTTGCGATTGTCGAAATCGCCGGTGGTGACCAGGGCGTCGCCGGCCTGTGCCGCAATCCGCCCGCCATAGTTGTCGATGCCCCCCTGCACCTTGAGGTCGAGGGCCTGGGCCTGGGTGATGCCACCTTGGCGGTTGTTGGCCTGGTCGTAACCGTTGCTCAGCACACCGCGCAGGTCGGCGGCCAACGTGCCGTGCAGGCTGGACAGCACGCCGCCACGGTTGTTCAGGTTGCCGGCGCTGACATCGAGGTCGCCAGCGTCGGCGAGGATGCGGCCACTCTGGTTGTCGATATCACCGCTGGCCAGGCGCAAGGCGCCCTGGCTCTGCAGGGTGCCCTTGGCATTGTCCAGGCTGGCGGCGCGCACATCGGCACCGCCGTTCTGGCTGTAGATCAGGCCATCGGCGCTGTTCAGCAGTTGGCCGTCAACGGCCAGGGTCAGCTGCTGGTTGGCGGCCAGGGTGCCACGGTTGCGGTTGTCCAGGCTGGCGGCGAACAGGCTCAGCAGGCCCTGGCTGGCGATCTGCCCAGCCTGGTTGTCGATCTGCGTGGCGTTGTCGATGCGCAGGGGGCCGGCGCTGGCGAGCTTGCCGTGGTTGTTGCCAAGGGCACCGAGCAGCTTGAGGGTAACGGCGGCGTTGCCGATCAGGCTGCCGGCGCTGTTGTCCAGGCTGCCGGCATTCACTTCGAGCGCCTGCCCAGCACTGATGCTGCCGCTGCCATTGCCCAGGGCCATGGCGTTCAGGGTCAGGGCCGCGGCGCTGTCGATCAAGCCACCCTGGGCGTTGTTCAGCAGGCCGCTGACGGTCAGGCGCTGCCCACCCGCACTGGAAAGGATGCCGGCGCCACTGTTGTCCAGGTTCGCCGCTGTCACGTTCAAGGCTTGCTGGCTGACCAAGGCGCCACCGGCGCTGTTCAGCAACTCGCCGCTGACTTGGGCGTCCAGCGCGCCGTTGCGGCTGGACAAGGTGCCCTGCTGGCGATTGTCCAGGCTACCCAGGTTGACACCCAGGCCCTGCCAGCCCGAAACCAGCCCGCCCTGGTTGTTCAGGTGCCGGGCGGTAACATTCAGTTGGCCACTGCTGATCAGTTTGCCGGCGCTGTTGTCCAGGTTGCGGCCGGCCAGGCCGAGGTCTTGCCGGGTGGAAATCTCACCACTGCGGTTGCTCAGGTCGCGCAGGTGATCGAGGGTCAGCGCACCGGCGGTGGTGATCAGGCCACTGTCGTTGTTCAGGTCGCCCGTGGCACTGCCGAAGTCGACACGAATGGCGTTGCCCAGCAGCGAGCCCGCCTGGTTATTTACGGAACGGGCGGCGATAGCCAGCAGGCCGGCGGCGCTGATCAGGCCTTGCTGGCCATTGCTCAGGCCATCGGCCAGTTGCAGGCCGAGGTCGCCACGGCTGGTCAGCGTGCCGCCGCTGTTGTCCAGGCTGGCAGCGCGGGCATCGAGCGACGCGGCGGCGATCAGGCCCTTGATGTTGCCCAGGGCCTGGTCGATGCGCAGCATCAGCGACTGGTTGCTCAGTACCTTGCCGTTGCTGTTGTCCAGGCTGCGGGCCGCCAGGGTGAAGGCCTGCGCCGAGGAGATTTCGCCGCCCTGGTTGTTCACCCCGTCAAGGTTCTTGAGCACCAGCAACGGTGCGTTGAGCAGGCCCTGGCGGTTGTCCAGCAGGCCATGGTTGAGGTCGAGGGTCAGCGCGCTGTTGCTGAACAACTGGCCGCCTTGCTGATCAAGGCCGCTGGCGTTGATGTCGAGCGCGCCGTCACTGGCGATGCGCCCGGCGTCGCGGTTGTCCAACTGCCCGGTGACCAGGCCCAGGCTGGCGCCGCTGTCGATACGGCCTTGGCGGCTGTTATCGAGGCTGTTGGCGCGAAGGGTGGCTGGCCCTTTGGCACTGATGGTGCCCTGGTCGCTGTTGCCAACCTGGGCCGCGCTGAGGTGCAGCGCGGCATCGGTGACCAGTTCGCCAGCCTGGTTGAGCACGTTGCCGGTGTGCTTGAGGGTCAAGTCACCGGCACTGGTAACACTCCCGGCGCGGTTGTCGAGCTGGTGGCTCGCCAGGCCAAGGGTGCCCTCGGCGCTGATCAGGCCCTGGCGGTTGTCCAGCGTGCCTTGCAGCGTTGCATCGAGGGCCTTGTGGCTGAGCAGCAGGCCGCCGGCGTTGTCCAGGCTGTTGCCGGTCAAGCCCAGGCCGGCCTTGCCCGAGAGCACACCCTTGCTGCGGTTGATCACTTGCGCGACGGCCATCTGCAGCTTGCCGTCGGCCAGCACCTTGCCGCCCTCACTGTTGTCCAGGCGTTCGCCGCCCAGGGTCACGTTTGCCTTGCTGGACAGCTCGCCGCCGCGGTTGTCCACGGCCTTGACCTGCACTTCGAGGCCTTGGCTCGCGCCCACCAGGCCAGCCTGGCGGTTGTCCAGTACCTCACCGCCGAGCTTGAGCGTGGTGGCGGCAACCAGCACGCCCGCCTGGTTGTCGAGCTTGCCGACCCGGGCCTGCAACGCGCCACCTGCCGACACCTGCCCCTGCTGGTTGACCAGGCTGGCGGCCTGCAGCTCCAGTTGCTGGTCGGCGATCAACGTACCGCCCTGGTTGAGCAGCTCACCGTCCACCGCCACGACCTGGCCGGCACGGCTGCTGATCAGGCCTTGGCTGTTGTCCAGGCTGCCGCTGTGCAGGCCCAGGCCATCGGCCGATACCAGGCCCTTGAGGTTGTTCAGCAACTGCTCGATGCGCAGGGTCAGGCCCTGCTCGGCGATCAACCGGCCATGGCTGTTGTCCAGGCTGCGCGCGGCCACGGTGAAGGCCTGGGCGCTGGAGATCTCGCCCTGTTGATTATCCACCTCGGCAAGGTTGTTCAGCACCAGCAGAGGGGCGTTGATCAGGCCCTGGCGGTTGCGCAGCTGGCCGTGGTTCAGGTCGAGGGTCAAGGCGCTTTTGCTGAACAGCTGGCCACCGTCCTGGGCCAGCCCGGTAACGCTGGCGACCAGGGCCTTTTCACTGGCGATGCGGCTGCCCTGGCCGTTGTTGAGCTGGCCGGTTTTCAGGTCGAGGCGATCACCGCTGAGCAGCTGTGCGCCTTGGCCGTTGTCGAAGGTCCCGGTGTCGAGCCTGGCCGCGCCCTTGCTGCTGAGCAGGCCGGCCGCGCCGTTATCGAGACTGCCGCTGGTGAGGGCCAACCCGGCGTGGGTGGTGATCGAGCCGCTGCGGTTGCGCAGTGCGCCTGCGCTGGCCAGGGTCATGTCGGCTGCGCTGGAGAGCTTGCCACTGCTGTTGTCCAGGCTACCGACCGTGGCGCCCAGGCGCCCTTCGGCTGTGATCAGCCCCTGCTGGTTGGCCAGCCCGCCCGCCAAGCCAATGTCCAGGTCGCCGCCACTGACCAGGCGCCCGAGGCTGTTGTCCAGTTGCTGGCCAACGAGGGTCAGCGGGCCCGCAGCAGACAGCAGGCCCAGGTTACGGTTGATCAGCTCAGCCATCTGCAGTTGCAGGTTGCTACCGGCAAGGACCTTGCCACTGTCGCTGTTGTCCAGACGGCTGCCTTGCAGTGTCACGCCTTTGCTGGTGGAGATCTCCCCGCCACGGTTGTCGATGTCGGCCACATTCAGCTGCAACGCGCTGGTACCGCCGACCAGGCCGTTGCTGCGGTTGTCGAGGCTGGTGCCGGTGAGCACCAGGTCGCCCTGCGCGACCAGTTCGCCACCCTGGTTGATGATGCGACCAAGCTGGGCCACCAACGCGCGCTGGCTGGAAACCCTGCCGCCGCTGTTGTCCAGGCTGGCGCCCTCCAGGCGAAGCGGCCCGGCGGCGCTGAGCAGGCCGCCACGGTTGTCCAGCTGCGTGCCCTTGTAGCTGAACGCCGCCAGGCTGTTCAGCAGCCCTTGCTGGCGATTGTCCAGCTGGTCGACCTCCAGCCGCGCCTCCTGGCCGGCGCGTAGCTTGCCGGTGCGGTTGTCGAGTTTGCCGGCGTGCAGATCGAGGCCACCCTTGACGTTGATCTCGCCTTGCTGGTTGTCCAGCAGCCCGGCGACCCGCGCAGCCAGGCCAGCATCGCCAACCAGGCTGCCACCCTGGCGGTTGTCGAGGCTGCCGGCCTGCAGGTCGATCGCCCCGCCAGAGCCGAGCAAGCCCTGGCGATTGTCCAAGGCATTGTCCAGGGCCACCTGCAGCGCGCCATCAGCACTCACCTGCCCAGCCTGGTTGTCCAGGCTGCCGCCCTTGAGGCTGGTGGTGCCGACGCTGGAAATCTCGCCGGCCTGGTTGTTGCTGGCACCTGCCACCTGCAGTACCAGGTTGGCACGACTGGTCAGGGTACCTTGATGGTTGTCCAGGCTGGCCGCACGTACCTCGACGCCGCTTGCAGAAACCAGGCCGCCTGTATTGTTCAGCGCCTGTTCCAGCTGCACGGTCAGGTTCTGGTTGCCGAGCAGTTTGCCGAGGCTGTTGTCGAGGCTGCGGGCCACCAGTGCAAAGGCCTGGGCGCTGGAAATCTCGCCCTGGCGGTTATCCACGCTGCCGAGATTCGCCAGGGTCAGGCGCGGCGCATTGATCAGGCCGCCCTGGTTGTTCAGCTGGCCCTTGTGCAGGTCCAGGCTCAGTTCGCTGGCACTGGTCAGGCGGCCGCCATTGTGCTGGTCGAGCCCGGTGACACTGGCGCGCAGCGCCTGGTTGCTGGCGATGCGTCCGCCATCACTGTTGTTCACCTGGCCAGCCTCGAGGCTGAGGGTCTGCAGGCTGGTGAGCTGGCCGCCACGGTTATCCACCGCAGCATTGGCCGTCAGGCCAAGGTGCTGGCCAGCGCGCAACGTGCCGGCGGTATTGTCCAGCTGGCCGACCTTGGCGTTCACGGTCACGCCGTCGATCAGCCCGCCCTGGCCATTGAGCAGGCCGGTAGCGGTGAGGTCGGCCTGGCCGCCGGCCACCAGCCTGCCGGCATTGCGATTGTCGAGGGTGGCGGCGCTGGCGCTCAGCTGCTGCTGGGCAGCGAGGGTGCCACCCTGGTTGTTCAGGCTTTGCCGCGCCGTGACATTCAGGTCGCGGCTGGCCACCACGGTGTGACCATGGTTGTCCACCTGCGCGGCGTTCAGGCGCACGTCGCCGGTGGTATTGCGGCTATTGTCGGCGTTGACGCCCGCTTCGATGATGCCCTGGTTGCTCAGGCGGCCACCGCTGTCGAGGCTGATGCGCTGCCCGGCAGCAAGGGCCTGGCGGTTGTTCAGGTCGCCCTGGGTGCGCACCTGCAGTGCATTGCCGGCATACACCGTGCCCTGGGCATCGAGCTGGCCGGCCTTGATCGCCACCGAGCCGTTGGCTGCAGTGGCCTCGGCCAGGCGCAGCTGGCCGTTGGCATCGAGCTGGATGTCGCCGCCGCTGGCAATCAACTTGCCGTCCAGCTTCACCCCGACGCCGGCCTCGGTGCCCACCAGTTTGATGGTGTTGGCGTACATGCCGCCCAAGGCCGAGGAGTCAATGGCCAACTGCGGGGCCTGGGCCAGGTCGGCGCTACGGGCAGTGGCGGCCAGGCTGTGTGCATCCACGTCGTTGCTGCCGGCCACCAGCGCCAGCTGGCGGGCCTGGATCTCGGCGTTGATCCTGGCGCTGCGGGTAATGATTTCGAACTGGTCGACGTTACTGGCATTGAGCCCGGCGCCTTCGATGGCGACACTGCCCTGTTCCACCTGGTAGCGCTGCAGTTGCCCGTTCTCGATTACCGGCTTGCCGGTGGTCAGCGTGGCCTTCGGCGTGTTGATGAAACCGCAGCCGTTGCAGGTGACGCCATAAGGGTTGGCGACGATGACATGGGCCGAGCGCCCGGCCACCTCGGTGTAGCCCTTGAGCTGGCTCGGGTTGCCACCATTGACCTCGTTGAGGATGGTGCTCGCCGCACGGCCGCCGAGGTTGCTGTTGCCGAGAATGATCCCGCCCAGCTGGGTGGCCTGGGTGCGGCCCGTGGCGTTGTTGAGGATGACGCCTTGCTGGCCGACGTTGTAGTCACTGAACTTGTTGTGCGACAGACCGGCAGCGCTGGGCGCAGCGATATTGACAATGGGCACGCCATTGCCCGCCTGGCCGAGTTGAGTGCCGCTGCCGTTGACCACGATGCCGTCGGCCATGGCCACCAGCGGCTGCCAGAACATCAGGTTGGCCAGCATGAAAGCCAGCCCACGCTTGGACAAGCCCCAGAAGGTCTGGCGTGGTTGCAGGGCAGCCGAAGGCTGGCGGGCCAGGAAGGCGAATTGACGAACGTCCATGTCAGTACTCGGGAAAAACGGTGTTAAAGGAAGAAGTCCAGGCGGAAGTAGACTGGCGTTTCTCGTGCCTCGATGGCGGCGGGGCGCTCGAGCGAGTGGGCGAAGGTCACGCTGGCGGACAGGTGCTTGCCGCGGGCGAACAGCTCGACCGCATCGCTGGACAGCCGGCCGCTTTGCCCGCTGTTGTAGCGGTCATGGCGAATGGCACCGACGTCGTAGGCCAGGCCCAGGCCATACTCGGCCAGTACCGGCCGCAACCAGTCCCAGGCCACTGGCCGGCTCCAGCGCACATCGTTGCGCCAGTAGTAGCCACTGTCGCCGTTGAGGCTCTGGTCCTTGTAACCCCGGATCGACGATTGGCTGCCCAGGCTCATGCGTTGCGGGCTGAACAGCAGGTCTTCGCTGCGTTGGCCGGTGACCAGGCTGCTGAACACCAGCGACTCACCCCACAGCGTGAACGGCTGCAGGTAGCTGACCGTGGCGGTGTACTTGCGGTAGCGGGCGTTGGGCTGGCGCTTGCCGCTACTGCTGCGCTGGTCTTCGCGCTGGGCATCGAAGGCGCCGATGCCGTCCTGCATGCCCAGGTCGAAGTTGACGAAGGCGTTGCCGACACGTCGCCCGTGGTTGATGCCAAATTGCGCTTCATTCAGGCGGTTGCTGCTGGTGTCCAGCTTGCTGTCTTCGATGAAGTTGTTGGTGCGCAGGTAACTCAGGCCGGTGTTGAGCGAGGTCTTGCTTTGGGCATCGCGGTGAATCACCCGTTCCAGGCGCAGCTGGTGGTTCTGGCTGTCACCGGTCTGCTTGAAATTGAACCCGGAAGCCTCGCCCAGCGAGCGGTACTCGCTCTGGCTATAGCTGTAGCTGAGGTTCCACCAGCCGAACGGCAGGTTGTAGTAGAGCATGGCGCTGTGCGAGGTTTTCTGGTGGTCGCTGATGGCATCGTGGCTGCCACGCAGCATCAGCTGGTCGGCCAGGCCCAACGGGCTGTCCCATTCCAGGCTGCTGCCCCACTGCTGCTCACCGGTACTGCGCTGGCCGTCGTTGCTGCGCGACAGGCCCACGCGCCAGGGCTTTTGTGGGGTATTGCGCACGACCACCTCGCTGCCACCCACCGCTTTGCCCGGGGTCAACTCCATTTGCGCCTGATTGGAAGGCAGGCGGTTGAGCTGATCGACCATTTGCTCGATCTGGCGCAGGTCCAGCAGGTCGCCAGCCCGGCCAGGAAAGCTCATGTCCAGTTCGCGCGCCGACAGCTTGCTGCCTGCTGCCGGTTTCAGGCCTTCCAGGCGGCCCTCCACCACGATGACTTTCAGGTGACCGCTGGACAGGTCCTGCTGGGGCAGGTAGGCGCGGCTGGTGACCAGGCCTTTGTGGATGTAGAGGTCGGTAATGTCCTTGAGCAGCGCGTTGAGCTGCACGACACCCAGGCACTGGCGGAGATAGGGTTTTAGCAGGCGCTCGCGCTCCGAGGGAGAGAGCGCATCGGCGCCATCCAGCACGATATCGTTGATCGGAAAACAGCGGCTGTCGACGGGCTTGGCCGGTGCAACCGTTTCGGCGCCTTTGCCAGGCAGCTCCTTCAACTGTTGCAGACGCCGCTGCTGCTCTTCCAGCAGGCGGTTCTGGCGCTCGCGAATCAGGTCCTGGTCGCCGGGGGTGCCCATCGGCGCCGCACTGGCAGCACCCACGAAAATGGCCAACAGGGCGCATGCGAGCCGGCCAACGGCACGCTGGCTCAGGGAGGGGGAAAGCATGTTCGATCCTTCGAAACTAAGCAGTAGGGCGAAAAAACCGGTGATGCTATTAGGCCTTTAATCTGATATCAACCAGACATCGACGCATGGCATGACTTTCCTGTTCCAGGGTTTTACCTGCAGCCGCAAGCCGTTCGAGCCGGTAAGATGATCATCCTTTAGAAAAGATGCGGGTTCCCATGTCCAACGACGCACCCATCGGCCCGGGCCGGCCCAAGGACCTGGCCAAGCGCGAGGCGATTCTCGAAGCGGCCAAGGCGCTGTTCCTCAGCCTTGGTTATGCCAACACCAGCATGGATGCGGTCGCTGCGGCGGCAGGTGTTTCAAAACTTACCGTGTACAGCCACTTCACCGACAAACAGACGCTGTTCGGCTCAGCGGTCATGGCCACCTGCCAGATCCAGCTGCCGGACCTGCTGTTCGAGTACCCCGATGGCGCCCCGGTGGAAGAGGTGCTGCTGAGCATTGCCCGTGGCTTCCAGGCGTTGATCAGCAGCGACGAAGCAGTCAAGCTCAGCCGCCTGATCATGGCCCAGGGCAGCCTGGATCCGAGCTTCGGCGAGTATTTCTACGAAGCCGGGCCCAAGCGTGTGCTGACGGGTATGGAAGCGCTGCTGCGCGAGGCGCATGCGCGCGGGCTGCTGCGTATCGACAACCCGTTGCGTGCAGCGGAGCACTTCTTCTGCCTGGTCAAGGGCGCACCGGATTATCGGTTGTTGCTCGGATGTGCGGGGCCGCTGGAGGGGGATGAGGCCGAGGCGCATGTGCGCGAGGTGGTGGGGGTGTTCTTGCGGGCATTCCAGCCCTGATATCCGGATGCCAGTGCGGGCCCCTTCGCGGGTAAACCCGCTCCCACAGGTGCTGTACAAACTTCAGGATCACATCAATCCCGTGGGAGCGGGTTTACCCGCGAAGAGGCCGAACAGGCAAAGCCATCAAGCCTTCAGCGCCTTTTTCGGGTAAATGTCATACCGGCTCGACTTGCCCTCCAGGCTGTGGCTCGGTTTCGGCCCGTCGATGATCGGCGCCTTGCGTGGGCGCTTCACCACCACCCGGTGGCTGGCCAGCGCCAAGGCCGCTTCAAGCAGGGCCGGGGCGTCCAGGTCATCCCCCACCAAGGGCCGGAATACGCGCATTTCCTTCTTCACCAATGCGCTCTTGTCACGATGCGGGAACATCGGGTCGAGGTAGATCACCTGCGGCGCTTCCCCTTCCCAGGCACGCATGCGCTCGATGGCATTGCCGTTCAGCAGGCGCATGCGCCCGACGATCGGCGCCACCTCTTCATCAGCCCTGGCCCGCGCCAGGCCGTCCTCCAGCAGCGCGGCGATCAGCGGCTGGCGTTCGATCAGGGTCATCTGGCAGCCCAGGCTGGCCAGCACGAAGGCGTCCTTGCCCAGACCGGCCGTGGCATCGAGCACCTGCGGCCGTACCCCCTGGGCAATACCCACGGCCTTGGCGATCATCTGCCCGGTGCCACCGCCAAACTGGCGCCGGTGCGCAGCCTGGCCCTCGACAAAGTCCACCCGTACCGGCCCCGGTGCCTGCGGGCCCAACTGCTGGATCTGCAGGCCATCGACACCGACCTGCACGGCAAACCCGGCGGCCTCGTCCTGCAGCGGCAGGCCAAGGCGCTCGGCCCACGCCGCAGCTTGCCCCTCGAATTCCGCCGACAGTGCCTCGACCCGGATACCTGTGCCCTGCTCTTCCATCATTCACACCTGAAAATTGAACCCAGCCATTAAGGTATCGGCCATCACGGCCGATACAGGCAATATTCCGCTATTCTGCCAGAGCACAACGCGCGCGACTGCCCATGACAGATACTCTTCCCATCGGCCTGACCTACCTGTCGCCTGTCGGCAACTACAGTCAGCACAACACCCAGGCACTCGGGGGCGTCAGCCACCTGTGGCAGGATTTTTTTGCCCGGGCGATGGCCGAGCAGCAGGAAGAGCCAGCAGATAGCGTCAGCCAGTCGTTCGTTCGTCATGATCAGGACAGTGGCGAACCCATCGGTGGCGCCCGTGCCCTGGCACTGATCGACGCGCAGCGGTCCTGCCCGGTGCATGACACCGTGGTGGCCCCGCCCGAGCCGTTGTTCCTGCCCAAGGCCGAACTCGAGGCCAACCTGCTGCCGCCCGCCCCCGAGCCGTTCAGCGCAGTCGAACTGATCGAGCAGCAGCGTCAACTGGATATCAGCAACAGCTGGCTACGCCCGGTGGTGATGAGCCAGGGCCACCCGCTTGCCGAGCCCGGCCCGGGCCCAGCCCCACGGCCGTTGTTCCTGCCCATCGCCGAATTCGAGACCGACCTGCTGGACCCAGCACCCGAACCGTACGACGAAACCACCCTGGCCAAGCAGCAGACCGAGCTGGCGTTCGACCTGCACTGGGCGCGCCCGCTGGTGCTCAACAACGTGCGCGTGCACGCCTGAGAGCCTGAGGCTAGCGGCACACCTGCCAGCGCCCCATATCCAGGTGAAAGTGGTCGCGGTGCGCCGCGTTGTAGTCTGGCCCCAGTACCGTACTGAAACTGTCGCAGGCCGCCTGCTGGACCTCGCGCAGGAAGTCCGCCTTGCGCCCGCCCGCCTGCCAGTCACGCGCCAGCACGATACGCTGACCGTCCCGTAGGCGAAAACCGCTGATATCCAAGGCGTTGGCCGTGGCGTGCTGGCTCAGGCTGCCCTGTTTGCGATGGTACAGGTTGCGGCAGGCGAAACTGCCCAGGTGGTCGACCTGCGTCACCGGCTGGCCCAACACCCGCTGCGCCACTGGCTGCAAGCCGTGCTGCTCGAACAGCGCGTAGGCCACTGCCAGCGGGCAACTGGCGAGGAAGCTGCTACTCAGCCGGGCCTTGCCGCCTTCGATGCGCCATACGTTGTGCAGCGGGCAGTCGGCCGCAGGGGAGCTGTCGGCTTGCGCGCGGTAGCGCAGGCGGCTGGTTTCCAGCGCCTGGCGACACAGTAGCGGGTCATCCCGCAGGCGTGACAGCTTGTATGGGGTGAGCAGGTTGGGCGGCTGACGGACGTCCAGCGGAGCCCAGGGGTTCCATACCGGCGGCGGCCGCCAGCCGAAGTGCCAGGCCAGGCCGGCCAGTGCCAGCAGGCCGACCAGCAGCGTCGGCACGACCCGCATCAGCGGCGGAACAGCTCGTTGAGCTGGGCGAACGGCAAAGCCTGCTCAGCGTAGCCGAACGTGCCCTCTTCGCGAATTTCCAGCGCGGCCCGGTGGAAAGCCCCCAGCGCGGCGCGGGCCAGCGACGAGCCGACACTGATACGGCGTACACCGAGGTCCTGCAGCTGGTTGACGCTCAATGACACGCCTGGCATGCCCATCAGCACGTTGACTGGCCGCGGCGCAACGGCTTGCACCACCGCACGGATTTCCTCGACAGTACGTAGCCCCGGCGCATAGAGCACATCGGCGCCGGCTTCGGCATAGGCCTGCAGCCGCCGGATGGTGTCGTCCAGGTCCAGGCGGCCGTGCAACAGGTTCTCGGCCCGCGCGCACAGGGTGAACGGGAACGGCAGGCTGCGCGCGGCGTGCACAGCTGCGCGCACACGCTCTACCGCCAGCCCGAGGTCATGGATCGGCCTATCGCTACGGCCACTGGCATCTTCGATGGAACCGCCCACCAGGCCCACTTCGGCAGCGCGCAGAATGGCCTGGGCGCAATCTTCCGGCAGGTCGCCAAAGCCGTTTTCCAGATCCGCCGCCACCGGCAGTGCCGTGGCATCGACGATTGCGCCAGCATTGCCCAGCGTATCGTCCAGGCTCAAGGCGCCTTCGGCATCGGGCCGGCCCAGGCTGAAAGCCAGGCCGGCACTGGTGGTCGCCAGCGCTTCGAAGCCCAGGCTGGCCAGCAACTTGGCAGAGCCGGCATCCCACGGGTTGGGGATGACGAAAGCACTGTCACGCTCGTGCAGCGCCTTGAAGGCTTCGGCTCGCAGGGTTTGCACATCCATGGTTCAACCTCCGGCAGTCAGGAGCGCTCATAGTAGCCCCAGTTGTTCGACCTCGGGCGCACGTGGCAATTCCGGCAGTGCGGCAAGCCCGGGCAGGCGGCGCATCAGGCGCTGGTGAAAATGCTGGGCCAGGGCGGCGGCCAGGCGGTTGTCGGAAGTGTGCAGAAAGATGTACGGGCTGCGGCCTTCCTCGATCCAACCGGCCACCTTGTCCACCCAGGGGGTGAGAAACGCCTCGTTGGCCTCCAGCTGCGGATGGCCGATGAAGCGCACCTGGGGGTGCTGGCTGAACGCTGCGGGGCGTGGCGGTACCCTGGGCTTTTTCGCTTGCGCATGCAGCACTGCCGGGTCGCGCGAGGTGCAGCTGAACAGCGCACGCGGGTCCAGGCAGATGCGCTCCACGCCACGCTCGTGCAGCAGGCGGTTGAGCAGCCGCTCTTCTTCACCCTTGGCAAAGAAGGCCTGATGGCGCACTTCCACCGCCACCGGCACCACAGCCTCGTCGAGAAACTGGCAAAGTTCGCCCAGCCGTGCCGGGCCGAACTGGGCCGGCAATTGCAGCCAGTACGGCGATACACGCGGCCCCAGCGGGGCCATCAGGCGGGTAAAGGCGAAGGCGGGTTCGAGTTGCTCGCGCAGGTCGCCGGCGTGGCTGATATCCCGGGGAAACTTGGCGGTAAAGCGAAAATGCTCGGGCATCACCTGCGCCCAGCGGGCGATGGTGCCAGGGGCCGGGCGTGCATAGAAGGTGGTATTGCCCTCGACCGCGTTGAACACCTGGCTGTACAAGCCAAGCATCTCGTTGCTGTTGGCGTCGGCGGGGTACAGGTAGTCACGCCAGGCGTTTTCGCTCCAGGACGGACAACCGAGAAAATAAGGCAGGGGGGATGGCGTCATCCCTCAAATGTACAGGTCCAGCCCCAGTACTTCCATGTCCCAGTCGGTAAAACCGGCGGTGCTCAGGTAGCTGGCCAGCGCCGTGGCGGTGCGACGGTCGCGGGCACGGGGGAAGATCATGTCCTGCTGGCGGGCCGGCAGGCCGCCGCTGCGACGGCGTGCAGTGGCTTCCTGAGGAGTGGCTTCAGCCTCTTCGACCAGCTCGGCATCGTCGATGGCCTCGTCACGTACCGCAGCCTTGCGCGGCGTGCGCTTGATCGGGTAGGACTGCGGGGTAAAACCGTCGATACGCATGGCGTCAGCACTCAGGATCGATGATGGCAATTTAGCAGCATCAGGAATCCATCGCTAATGCTCGAGTGATAACTGGACCACAGATCGCGCAAAAGGTTTTCCGCCATCGGCGCTAACCGACGAACAGTACTCAGGATTTTTTCGGTGTCGCCACGTTGTCGCGCAGGTAGACCGGTTGCGCCTGCTCGGCGGCGATCGCCTCCCCGCGTGCCCAGGCGAAACGGGCCAGGCTGAGAATATCCAGGGCGTTGGGCAAGGCGCTGGCATTGCTGGCGGCCACTTGCACCGCCAGGCGCTCGGCATAGCCCCAGCCGGTGCCGGCACCGAACCAGTCGCCACTGCTGCCTGCCGGCAGCGCCACCTGCTCGGGTGGCAGCACCGCCTCGCGGCCAACCAGGCGCATTTCGCCCGCCGTGGCCTGGTAGCAACCCCAGTACACCTCGTCCATGCGCGCATCGATGGCGGCAGCCACCTGCTGCACGCCTTGCTCGCGCAAGGCGCCCTGGGCCAGGGCGGCCAGGTTGGACACCGGCAGCACCGGGCGCTGCAGGGCGAAGGCCAGGCCCTGGACCACGCCGATGGCAATACGCACGCCCGTGAATGCGCCCGGGCCGCGACCAAAGGCGATGGCATCCAGCGTATTCAGGGCCACGCCGGCGTCAGCCAACAGCTGCTTGATCATCGGCAGCAGCTTCTGCGCATGCATGCGCGGGATCACCTCGTAATGGCTGGTTACCTCGCCGTCATGCAGCAGCGCGACGGAACAGGCTTCGGTAGCGGTATCCAGGGCCAGCAGGGTGGTCATCGAACAGGTTTCCAGGTGCGAAGAAAAAAGAGCGGCAGTATAGAACAGTGGCGGCGTCGTGTCCCTAGAGGGCCGCTGTGCGGCCAAAACGACCACGGCCCGCAAGCGGGCCGTGGTCGGGTGCGTCGGGCGCTGATCAGCTCAGGGCTGCCAGGACCTTGGCGGTGATGGCTTCGACCGAGCCGACGCCTTCGATGTGGCTGTACTTCGGTTTGCCGCCATTGGCGGCCGACAGCTTCTGGTAGAAGTCCACCAGCGGCTTGGTCTGGCTGTGGTAGACCGACAGGCGATGGCGAACGGTTTCTTCCTTGTCATCGTCGCGCTGGATCAGGTCTTCGCCAGTCTCGTCGTCCTTGCCTTCCACTTTCGGCGGGTTGTACTGAATGTGATAGGTGCGGCCCGAGGCCAGGTGCACGCGACGGCCAGCCATGCGGCCGACGATTTCCTCGTCGTCCACGGCGATTTCGACCACGTTGTCGATGTCGACACCGGCAGCGACCATGGCTTCGGCCTGCGGGATGGTGCGTGGGAAGCCGTCGAACAGGCAGCCCTTGGCGCAATCAGGCTGGGCGATGCGCTCCTTGACCAGGCTGATGATCAACTCGTCGGAGACCAACTGACCGGCATCCATGACTTTCTTCAGTTCCAGGCCCAGCGGGGTACCGGCCTTGACGGCGGCACGCAGCATGTCACCGGTGGAAATCTGGGGGATACCGAACTTCTCGGTGATGAACTTTGCCTGAGTACCTTTACCGGCCCCGGGAGCTCCCAGCAGAATTACGCGCATCTCGTGCTCCTCAAATTTTTTTATGAAATTCAATGGATTCGGCGACCAGGGCCAAGTCCGGAAAATCGGGTATGACCATAAATCGGTCAGAAGGCTGCTCAAGATACACAGCGCCCGGCAGCCAGACAAGCGTCCCAAAGTTGCAGGAATGCGCCACCTATGGCTTGCCTGGCTGGCGGTTGCGCCCGGCGCAACCGCCCTCCCCGTACAGCTGCATGCCATGCCTGGCATACACCCGGGATACCCTGCGGCGGCCCTCAGCCGGTATTGCGCAGGCCCGCCGCGATGCCCGCCACCGTGACCAGCAAGGCCTGCTCCAACGGGCTGTCCAGAGCGGCTTCGCGGCTGCGTGAGCGGGCCAGCAACTCGGCCTGCAGGCGGTGCAGCGGGTCGAGGTAGGTGTTGCGCAGGCGGATGAATTCCAGCGTCTCGGGGCTGTGCGCCAGTAGCACCGGCTGCCCCGTCAGGCCGAGCACCACCTGGCACGACTGCGACAATAGGTCGCGCAGGTGCGCGCCCAACGGCAGCAAGTGTGGTTGCACCAGACGTTCGTCGTAGGCTTCGGCGATCTGCGCATCGGCCTTGGCCAGGACCATCTCGAGCATGTCGATGCGGGTACGAAAGAACGGCCATTGCTCGCGCATCTGCGCCAGCAGTTCGCCCTGCCCGCGGGCCAGGGCGTTGCTCAGCGCCGTTTCCCAGCCCAGCCAGGCCGGTAGCATCAGGCGGGTCTGGGTCCAGCCGAAGATCCACGGGATCGCCCGCAGGCTTTCGATGCCCCCGGCGCGACGCTTGGCCGGGCGGCTCCCCAGCGGCAGACGCCCGAGTTCCTGCTCCGGCGTCGCCTGGCGGAAGTATTCGACGAAGTCGGGGTTGTCACGCACCACGCTGCGGTAGGCCTTGACGCCATCGGCGGCCAGCTGGTCCATCACCTCGCGCCAGGCCGGCTGTGGCGGCGGCGGTGGCAACAAGGTGGCTTCGAGCACGGCGGCCAGGTACAGGTTGAGGTTCTGCTCGGCGATGCCCGGCAAGCCGAACTTGAAGCGGATCATCTCGCCCTGCTCGGTAGTGCGGAACCGCCCCGCCACCGACCCCGGTGGCTGCGACAGGATGGCCGCATGGGCCGGGCCGCCACCGCGGCCAACCGTGCCGCCGCGGCCATGGAACAGCAACAGCTCGACCTGGTGCTCGCTGCAGATGCGTACCAGCTCTTCCTGGGCCCGGTACTGCGCCCAGGCCGCTGCGGTGGTGCCGGCGTCCTTGGCCGAGTCGGAATAGCCGATCATCACTTCCTGCGGGCCGCGCAACCCGGCGCGATAGCCCGGCAAGTCAAGCAGGCGCTGCATCACCGGGCCGGCGTTGTCGAGGTCGGCCAGCGTCTCGAACAAAGGCACCACGCGCATGGGGCGGGTGAGGCCGGCCTCCTTGAGCAACAGTTGCACCGCCAGCACATCCGAAGCGGCACCCGCCATGGAGATGACGTAGGAACCCAGCGAGGCCGCCGGCGCGGCGGCGATTTCCCGGCAGGTGGCCAACACCTCGGCGGTGTCCGCCTGTGGCCGGAAATGTGCCGGCAGCAGTGGCCGGCGGTTGTTCAGCTCGGCCTGGAGAAACGCGATGCGCTGCTCTTCGTCCCAGTCGGCATAACGGCCCAGGCCCAGGTAGTCGGTTATTTCGCTCAGCGCATCACGGTGGCGGGCCGCGTCCTGGCGCACGTCCAGGCGGCCGAGGAACAGGCCGAAGGTCACGGCGCGGCGCAGGCAATCGAGCAGCGGGCCTTCGGCAATCACCCCCATGCCGCAATCGTGCAGGGATTGGTAGCACAGCTCCAGCGGCGCGATCAGGTCGCGGTTGTCCACCAGCACGTCGGCCCCGGCCGGTTGACTGCCGGCCAGGGCCGCGTGCGCCCAGGCCCGGGTTGCCCGCAGGCGCTCGCGCAGTTGCTTGAGCAGCGCCCGATAGGGTTCGGCGCTGTCGCCCACCCGCTCGCGCAGGGCCGCATTGGCCTGCTGCATGGACAACTCCGAGGCCAGTGCATCGATGTCGCGCAGGAACAGGTCGGCAGCCATCCAGCGCGCCAGCAACAGCACCTCGCGGGTGACCGCTGCCGTCACGTTGGGGTTGCCATCGCGGTCGCCGCCCATCCAGGAAGCGAAGCGGATCGGCGCGGCTTCCAGCGGCAAGCGCAGGCCGGTGGCCTCCAGCAGGGCTTTGTCCACCTTGCGCAGGTGGCTGGGGATGGCCTGCCACAGCGAATGCTCGATCACCGCGAAGCCCCACTTGGCCTCGTCCACCGGCGTCGGCCGGGTGCGGCGGATTTCCTCGGTATGCCAGGCTTCGGCTATCAGCCGGCGCAGGCGCTCGCGAACCTGCTGGCGTTCGCTCGCGGTCAGGTCGCGGTGATCCTGGGCGGCCAGCTGGCCGGCGATCGCGTCGTATTTCTGGATCAAGGTGCGGCGCGCCACTTCGGTGGGGTGCGCGGTGAGCACCAGCTGGATATCGAGCTTGGCCAACTGCCGGGCCAATGCATCGTTACTGTGCCCCGCCTGTTTCAGGCGCGCCAGCAACTCGGGCAACACCCGGGCCTCGAACGGCTCGGGCTGGTCGGCATCGCGGCGGCGGATCAACTGGTACTGCTCGGCCATGTTGGCCAGGTTGAGGAACTGGTTGAAAGCCCTGGCCACCGGCAACAGGTCTTCTTCGGCCAGGTCGGCCAGGGTCGAACTCAGTTGCTCGGCAGCGCCCCGGCGGTCGGCCTTGGCGCTGTGGCGAATGTCCTCGATCTTCTGCAGGAACGCCTCGCCATGCTGCTGGCGAATGGTTTCGCCTAGCAGTTCACCCAGCACATGGACATCTTCTCGCAAACGCACATCGATATCGGTCATTGGCCTTTTCTCCGCCGCGGCTGTGGGCACCCCTTCTGCTGAAGAGTGCCCACAGCCGGGCGCCAATGGCAAGCCGTGGTCGGTCAAAGCAAACTAAAGTGAAAGCACAGCACTCCCAAGCCATGCAGACCAGCAGGCGTAAACAGAGGCCATCATGAAAATCCGTGAACTTGCCCAGCACTGGGAACAGAACGCCGCCGGCCCCCTCAGCCGTACCGGCCATGTCCTGCACCTGGACCTGGAATCCGAAGCGCGCCTGGCCGCGCTGATCGACATGTACCCCAAGCGTACTGCGGAGGAGCTGCTCGGCGAACTGGTCGCTGCGGCCCTGGAGGAGCTGGAAGCCAGCTTCCCTTATGTGCAAGGCCGGCAGGTCATCGCCACCGACGAGGAAGGCGACCCGCTGTACGAAGACATCGGCCCTACCCCGCGCTTCCTCTCCCTGTCGCGGCAGCATCTGCACGACCTGAGCAACCCCGCCGCCGACAGCGAAAAATGATCCCCTGCGTTCTGTTCCGGGCCCGGCAAGGCCCGGAATACCGCGCCAGTAGCGGAAAGTTCCGGTCATGCCAGCGCTGACCGATCAGTCAGCAATTGTTGCCTGAAAACGGCACTTTTTTCTGAACTATCCGAAAAACGACCCAGTCACAGCCAATAGCCATCACGCTAAAACCCTGCACACCGTTGTGCACCGTTGAACTGAAGCGCGCGGGGTCAGGGAATAG
Organism: Pseudomonas sp. Marseille-Q3773; assembly: GCF_916618955.1. Classification (NCBI taxonomy): domain Bacteria; kingdom Pseudomonadati; phylum Pseudomonadota; class Gammaproteobacteria; order Pseudomonadales; family Pseudomonadaceae; genus Pseudomonas; species Pseudomonas sp. Marseille-Q3773. Next base: position 36,859 of record NZ_OU745390.1, on the reverse strand, counting down.
CGATGGACTGCTACGGACAACGTCGTAAACAGGAGTGATCCAATGGAACTGACCACCAAGAAAACCCGCATTTGCAAACCGTCATCCACGCAGGTGCGCGGGTTCAGGCTGGCCGCGCTGGCCCTGGGCAGTAGCCTGGTCCTGGCCGGCTGTGCAGGCAACCCGCCGACCGAGCAGTATGCGGTGACCCAGTCTGCCGTGAACTCTGCCGTCAGCGCTGGCGGCACCGAGTTTGCCGCCGTGGAAATGAAGGCGGCCCAGGACAAGTTCAAGCAGGCCGAAATCGCCATGCACGACAAGAAGTACGACGAAGCCAGGCGCCTGGCCGAGCAGGCCGAGTGGGACGCCCGCCTCGCCGAACGCAAGGCTCAGGCGGCCAAGGCCCAGAAGGCCGTGCAGGATGCCCGCCAGGGCGTTCAGGACGTACGTGAGGAAGGCCTGCGCAGCGCTCAGTGAGCCCTGCCCCGCCAACCTCTGCCTTCGCACACGATCAAAGGATGAACACTATGCGCAACCACGTCATGATTCCCGCCCTGCTGGCCCTGAGCGTCGGCCTTGCCGCCTGCTCGCACGACCCGAATGCCAACCTGGAAGCGGCCCGCAGCAACTTCTCCGCACTGCAGAGCGACCCACAGGCGAGCAAGGTCGCGGCGCTGGAAACCAAGGACGCCCAGGACTGGCTGAACAAGGCCGACAAGGCCTACATGGAGCGTGAGGACGAGCAGAAGGTCGACCAGCTGGCCTACCTGACCAATCAGCGCGTCGAAGTGGCCAAACAGACCATCGCCCTGCGTACTGCAGAAGGCGAGCTGAAAAACGCCTCGGCCCAGCGTGCCCAGGCCAAGCTGGACGCCCGCGACGCGCAGATCGCCAAGCTGCAGGAAAGCCTCAACGCCAAGCAGACCGACCGCGGCACCCTGGTCACCTTCGGCGATGTGCTGTTCGACTTCAACAAGGCCGAACTCAAGAGCAACGCCTACCCGAACATCACCAAGCTGGCGCAGTTCCTCCAGGAAAACCCGGAGCGCAAGGTGATCGTCGAGGGGTATACCGACAGCGTCGGCTCGGCCAGCTATAACCAGAGCCTGTCCGAACGCCGCGCCAACAGCGTGCGCATGGCGCTGGTGCGTGCCGGCGTCGATCCGGCGCGCATCGTTTCCCAGGGTTATGGCAAGGAGTACCCGGTCGCGGACAACTCGAGCAACTCGGGGCGTGCGCAGAACCGTCGCGTGGAGGTGACCATCTCCAACGACAACCAGCCGGTGGCCCCGCGCTCGGTGAGCCAGGTGCAGCAGTAAGGCTGGCTAGCTGAACTGACAAGCCCCGCGAGCGAAGCGGGGCTTTCTTTTGCCTGCTCCGGCCCTTTCGCGGCTAAAGCCGCGAAAGGGCCAGCACAAGCAGTAGAGATAATGGCTCACTGCACCTGCTGCGGGGTTTCCTCGCCCATGCAACGCACCGCGCGCTTGCGGTTGTCGACCAGCACGCCGGTCAGGCCCTTCTGCTGGGTGTCGAACAGCACCAGCACGCCATCCACGCACTGCGCCACCTGCGCTGCCGGGTCCAGCGAAACCTTGTAGTCCTCGCCAGGTATGGTCTTGAGCATGGTGAAGTCCTGCAGCAACAGGGCATCCTCGGGCTTGGCGAAATGCAGGTAACCGTAATACCACAGGGCCCCCACCGTCACGATGATGCTGCCGATGCCGGTCAGGATCAGCGGGATGGCGTTGCGTTCTTCACTCATTGCTTGTTTTTCTCGTCAGGGTAGTTGGGCACTTCGGCCAGCCGCCGCAGGCCGTTGAAATGGGCAGGGTCGTCGAGGAAACGCAGCATCACCTGGCGCCAGGTCGGGTCGGCGAAGGTCTGCACGTGGCCCCCTCGGGTCAGTTGCAGCACCCGCGGCGGTGGCGCGTGCTGGTACAGGCGGATGCCGTTGTCCAGCGGCACCAGGGTGTCGTCGATACTGTGGAAGAACAGCTTGGGCGGGCTGCTCAACTGCTCGATCGAGTGGATCGCGCTGTCGCCATCCGGCACCAGCCAGGACAGCGGCACCTGCAACGGCCAGGTCATCCAGGAGGTGCTGAGGGCAAAACGCCCGACCGCCCGGTAGCTGGCCGGTACGCCATCGAACACCAGGGCGCTGAAGCGCTGGCGCTGTTCAGGATGTGCCGAAAGGTAGTGGATGGCCATCGCCCCGCCCAGGCTCTGCCCCAGCAGCACCAGTGGCTTGCCCTTGACCTCCGGCGCCTGGTCCAGCCATGCCATGGCCGCCGCAATGTCCTGGTACACCTCGGGCAGGCTCGGCTCGCCCTGGGACAGGCCATAGCCGCGATAATCGATCATCAGCACCTGGTAGCCCTGCTCCGGCAGCCAATAGCTGCCGCCCAGGTGCCCCGGCAGGTTGCCACCGTTGCCATGCAGGTGCAGCACCGTACCCTTGACCGCGACCCCGGCCTTGGCCGGCAACCACCAACCATGCAAGCGGATACCGTCAGCCGTGGTCAGGGCGACATCGCGGTACTCGAGCCTGGCCCGCTCCGGCGTGAACGGCTGGCCGCGCTCGGGATAGAACAGCAAGCTGCTGCACCCTCCCAGCACCAGCACGGCCAGGCCCAGGGCCAGCAGGCGGCAGCGCTCAGAGAATGTTCGCGTAGTCGGCTTCAATACGGTCCAGGCTCAGGTGGTTGAGGAAGTTGGAGAAACACATCCAGGCTGACAGCGCGTTGAGGTCACGGAACTGCTCAGGCAGGTACTTGGGCGGCTCGACCAGGCCCTCCTCGACCAACTGGCGCAGGGTGCGCATGTCTTCCAGGGTGGTCTTGCCGCAGAACAGCAGCGGAATCTGCTCGAGCTTGCCCTTCTTCACGGCCAACTGAATGTAGTTGTAAACCATGATGAAGCCCTTGAGGTAGGACAAGTCCTTGGTGAATGGCAGGCCGTTGGGCACCGAGCCGCGGAACACGCGGCTGGCGTTGCTGTAGCTTTGCGCCATTTCGAAGCCCTGCTCACGGAAGAAGCCGTACACCTGCATGAAGTCGGCGCCCTCCTCGACCATGTGGATGGCGCGGGTGCGGTTGGTGAGCTTGCGCAGGCGGCTGGGGTATGAAGCGAAGGCGATCACTTCCATGAGGATGGCCAGGCCCTCCTGGGTCACCGTCGACGAGGGTGGGCCCTTGGCCAGGAAGGTGCAGATCGGCTGGTTCAGGCCATTGAGCGTGGTGCCCACGTGCACCAGCCCTTCGTGCACCTCCAGGGCGCGTACGTCACGGGCGTTGAACATGGCGTCGGCGCGCACCTTGATGTAGTCCGCCCCGGCCGCAGCGTCAGCGACGATACCGTCGGACTCGAACACGCGGATGGTTTCCTCCGCTTCGCCGAACACCTTGTTCAGCCGGCGCTGGAGGATGGCCACGGCTTCCTTGGCTGTGAGGTTCTTCGGTTCGTCCTTGAGGTCGCCACGGCCATCGATGTTGTTCAGGTAGTCCGACAGCATCAGGCCCAGGTCGGCCAGGGTCGGATCACCGGCGTGGAAGGCATCCGAGGCCGCGCCGTACAGCTCCTGGGAAATCAGGCCGAAGTCCTCGGTGCCGCGCGCCTCGAGCATGCGGATCACCATGCGGTACTCGCGGCACATGCGCTTCATGATCTGCCCGACCGGGTTGAACTGGCCAAGCTGGCGGATGATGTCGCGCTCGATGCCCTGGAACTCGGCCTTGACCGCACTGGAATCGAACGACAGCGGGCGCGACTGGTAGTAGGTATGGTCGACCGCCGGCGGCTCCTTGCCCTTGGCCTTGAGGAAGCCTTGGCGAATGCTGTCGTCCCACTTCACCGCGTCCAGGACCCGGATCGGGGTCTGCGCCGCGACGATGCGGTCGGACAGGGCACGGATGGTTTGCTGGTATTCGTCCACCGGGGACTCCTTTCTAGTACAAGGAACCTGTACCGGCCTTTTCGCGGCTAAAGCCGCTCCCACAGGTACTGCATCAGGCTCGAAACCGGTGCGGTCCCTGTGGAAGCGGCTTCAGCCGCGAAGAAGCCAGCACGGTCATTTGCCGGAGCGCTGGAACCGCGCCACTTCGACGAACAGGTCGGAGTTGGCCGGGTCGTCCAGGTACGCCAGCACCCGCGCCGCCGGGCTGTCGATCAGCACGCCATCACCGTTGTCTTCCGGCACTTCGGTGCTGCGCCCGAGCAGCTCCTTCTTGTCCCCCGCCTGCTGCCCCTGCTCGACGTCCAGGTTGTAGATCCCCAGTTCCTTGCCATCGACGATATCAAACCCGCCGATCAGGAAATTGCCGCCCAGGCGCTTGGGCACGCCCGCCGACAGGTACCAGCGGTTGCCGTGGCGCGACACGGTGAACACGTATTCCTCGGGAGCCTTGCCCTTGGCCGTGGCCACCGCCTTGTAGGCATCGCCGCCACTGCGGCTGATCACCAGCTTCAGTGGCTCGCCCCAGGCATCCTTGCTGCTCCACTTGCCGAGCAGCGCCTTGGGTGCCGCCTGGTTGCTGGGCAGCGGCTCGTGGAAGGTCACCAGACAACCGCCCAGCAGCAGGAATGACAGAGTCAACAGCACCACACGCCAGGCTTTCATCCGGTTCTCCTTGAAAAGTCAGTCTCGGCTCAGGCCGATGCCAGCACCAGCTGCAGGTATCGGGTAAGCATAGCGAGCATCTGCCCATCGGCTTGCGCGTTGGCGTCCTTGAGCAGGCCCTGATATTCCATCTGCTCGATAATCGCCGTCAACATCTGGGCATCCTGTTCCGGTTGCCGGGAGCCGACCACCTGCAGCAATTGCCGGGTGCCATGCAACAGGATCTGGTCGTGGGCGCACACCAGCTCGGCCAGGCGCGGACACAACAGCGCCTCCTGGCGGAAGGCCTGTTCGGCCATCAGGAAATCGCGGCGATTCAACAGCTGGCGCTGCACGTAGTCGGCGGTCATGCGCGCCACTTCGTCGGCCAGCCGTGCCCGCGCCTGCGGGCTGCCATCGCCCTGGGCGAGCAACTGGCGCAACACCACCTCGGTGTTGGCCCACAGCTTGGCCATGTAGGCGGCGCTACGCTCGACGTACTGGGCGAAGGTATCGGTGAGCAGGTCCTCGATGTCCTTGAAGTAGTAGGTGGTGGCCGACAACGGCACGCCAGCCTCGGCGGCCACCGCGCGGTGGCGCACCCCGCGTACGCCGTCGCGCACGACGATGCGCATGGCGGCGTCGAGGATCAGCTGGCGGCGCTGTTCGCTGCCTTGGCGGGCAGTCTTGCGGCCTTGATATTGCACGCTTTCGGCGACGGCGGTGGCGATGCCGGCGGCGCCCTGGTGAGGCATTGCGGGTGTCACGGGGGTACCTCATGGACAGTGTTTCGTCTGTGCCGGCCTCTTCGCGGGTGCGCCCGCTCCCACAGGGTCCCCACAACAGTCAGGAGCTGTGGAAGCGGGCGCGCCCGCGAAAAGGCCGGTACAGACAACATAAAGCTTCAGGCAAGAAAAAGCCGCCTCGAAAGGCGGCTGATTCAAACGGCTCAGGCTTGCGGACGCATGTGCGGGAACAGGATCACGTCGCGGATCGATGGCGAGTTGGTCAGCAGCATCACCAGGCGGTCGATACCAATGCCTTCGCCTGCGGTCGGCGGCATGCCGTATTCCAGGGCCCGCACGAAGTCGGCGTCGTAGTGCATGGCCTCGTCGTCACCGGCGTCCTTCTCGGCCACCTGGGCCAGGAAGCGCTCGGCCTGGTCTTCGGCATCGTTCAGCTCGGAGTAGGCGTTGGCGATCTCGCGGCCACCGATGAACAGCTCGAAACGGTCGGTAACCGCCGGGTTGTCGTCGTTGCGACGGGCCAGCGGCGACACTTCGAACGGGTACTCGGTGATGAAGTGCGGCTGCTCCAGCTTGTGCTCGACCAGCTCTTCGAAAATCATCACCTGCAGCTTGCCCAGGCCTTCGTGGCCCAGCACCTTGGCGCCGGCCTTCCTGGCGATCTCGCGGGCACGGTCGACGTCCTGCAGGTCGGCAGCGGTCAGTTCCGGGTTGTACTTGAGGATCGAGTCGAAGACCGATAGGCGGGCGAACGGCTCGCCGAAGTGGAACACCTTGTCGCCGTACGGCACGTCGGTGCTGCCCAGGACCAGCTGTGCCAGCTCGCGGAACAGTTCCTCGGTGAGGTCCATGTTGTCGCGGTAGTCGGCGTAAGCCTGGTAGAACTCGAGCATGGTGAACTCAGGGTTGTGCCGGGTCGAAACGCCTTCGTTACGGAAGTTGCGGTTGATCTCGAACACTTTCTCGAAGCCACCCACTACCAGGCGCTTGAGGTAAAGCTCCGGCGCGATACGCAGGAACATGGCCATGTCCAGGGCGTTGTGGTGGGTTTCGAACGGCTTGGCCGCGGCACCGCCAGGGATGGTCTGCAGCATCGGCGTCTCGACTTCGAGGAAGTCGCGCTCGATGAGGAACTTGCGGATGTGCGAGATCACCTGCGAACGCACACGGAAGGTGTGGCGGGTTTCTTCGTTGACCATCAGGTCGACGTAACGCTGACGGTAGCGCTGCTCGGTGTCGGTCAGGCCGTGGTGCTTGTCGGGCAGCGGGCGCAGCGACTTGGTCAGCAGGCGCACATTGGTCATTTCGACGTACAGGTCGCCCTTGCCGGAACGGGCCAGGGTGCCTTCGGCGCTGATGATGTCGCCCAGGTCCCAGGTCTTGACCGCGGCCAGGGTTTCTTCGGGCAGGGTCTTGCGGTTGACGTAGACCTGGATGCGCCCGGTCATGTCCTGGATAACCATGAACGAGCCACGGTTGAGCATGATGCGACCAGCGACCTTGACCGGAATCGCTGCAGCTTCCAGTTCTTCCTTGGTCTTGTCCGCGTACTGTTTCTGCAGGTCGTTGCAGTAGCTGTCGCGACGGAAGTCATTGGGGAAGGCGTTGCCCTTGGCGCGCTCGGCGGCAAGCTTTTCCTTGCGCAGGGCGATCAGGGCGTTTTCTTCCTGTTGCAGGTCTTGCACGTCGGTCTTGAGGTCGCTCATTTCGTCATTCTTTCCATCAGGTGTTCGGTGCCCCTTTCGGGCAGGGCACGCGGTACCGGCCCCAGGCCAGGTACCGCGGCAGTTGTGTGCGGTTTACAGCCCCTGCTTGAGGCTCGCTTCCAGGTACTGGTCGAGGTCGCCGTCCAGGACCTTCTGGCAGTCGCTGCGCTCGACACCGGTACGCAGGTCCTTGATGCGCGAGTCATCCAGCACGTAGGAGCGGATCTGGTGGCCCCAGCCGATATCCGACTTGCTGTCTTCCAGCGCCTGCGAGGCGGCGTTGCGCTTTTGCATTTCCAGCTCGTACAGCTTGGCCCGCAGCATTTTCATGGCGGTGTCCTTGTTGGCGTGCTGGGAGCGTTCGTTCTGGCACGCCACCACGGTGTTGGTCGGCACGTGGGTGATACGTACCGCCGAGTCGGTGGTGTTCACGTGCTGGCCACCGGCACCGGAAGAGCGGTAGGTGTCGATGCGCAGGTCGGCCGGGTTGATCTCGATCTCGACCTTGTCGTCGATCTCGGGCGACACGAACACCGCCGAGAACGAAGTGTGGCGACGGGCACCGGAGTCGAACGGGCTCTTGCGCACCAGGCGGTGCACACCGATTTCGGTGCGCAGCCAGCCGAAGGCGTACTCGCCCTTGATGTGCACGGTGGCGCCCTTGATGCCGGCGACTTCACCTTCGGACAGCTCGATGATGGTGGCGTCGAAGCCACGCTTGTCGGCCCAGCGCAGGTACATGCGCAGCAGGATGTTGGCCCAGTCCTGCGCCTCGGTACCACCGGAGCCGGCCTGGATGTCCAGGTAGGCGTTGTTCATGTCCATCTCGCCGCTGAACATGCGACGGAACTCAAGCTGGGCCAGTTTTTCTTCCAGGCCTTCCAGCTCGGTCACGACGTCGCCGACGGCGCCTTCGTCATTTTCTTCGACGGCCATGTCGAGCAGGTCCTGGCAGTCGGCCAGGCCGCCGGACAGCTTGTCCAGGGTCTCGACGACCTGGGCCAGCATGGCACGCTCGCGGCCCAGGGCCTGGGCGTACTCGGGCTTGTTCCAGACGTTGGGGTCTTCCAGCTCGCGGTTGACTTCGATCAGGCGGTCATGCTTGTGATCGTAGTCAAAGATACCCCCGAATGGACTGGGAACGCTCGGTAAGGTCCTTGATGGTGTTCAGGATCGGTTGGATTTCCATGGGCGGCTGGCTCTCGTGCGAATTCGGTGAAAAGCCTGCGAGTATAACCGAGTCCGCCGCAGGGCGGCAGACCCGCCGGGCACCCGAATAGCCGCTTCTGCAGGATATGGCGAGCCGCTCAGGCGATACCGACCTGGTTGCGCCCGCCATTCTTGGCCTGGTACAGGCCCTTGTCGGCGGCCGAGATCAACTGCCGGCTATGGCTGCCGATGGCCGGGGTCTGGGTCGCCAGGCCAATGCTCACGGTCAGGTATGAGTCAGGCGTCGGTGCGGTGTGCGGGATGCCCAGGCCCAATACGGTCTGACGCAGCTTTTCAGCCACCAGGCGGGCCCCACCCGGTGAGGTATTGGGCAACACCAGGACGAACTCCTCGCCGCCATAGCGCGCCGGCAGGTCGGTCGGCCGCGAACATGCACCGCGGATCGCCTCGGCGACCTGGCGCAAGGCCTCGTCACCGGCCAGGTGACCGAAGCTGTCGTTGTAGGCCTTGAAGAAGTCCACGTCGATCATCAGCAGCGACAACTGCTGCTGCTCACGCATGGCACGGCGCCATTCCAGCTCGAGGTATTCGTCGAAGTGACGGCGGTTGGACAACCCGGTCAGGCCATCCGAGTTCATCAGCCGCTGCAGCATCAGGTTGGAGTCGAGCAACTGTTGCTGGCTGACGCGCAGGGCGCGGTAGGCCTCGTCGCGCTGCAGCAGGGTCAGGTAGGAGCGCGAGTGGTAGCGAATGCGCGCTACCAGTTCGATGGTGTCAGGCAGCTTGACCAGGTAGTCGTTGGCCCCGGCAGCGAAGGCTGCGCTCTTGACCAGCGGGTCTTCCTTGGTCGACAGGACGATGATCGGAATGTCCTGGGTGGCCGGGTTGTTGCGATATTCACGCACCAGCGTCAGCCCGTCCAGGCCAGGCATGATCAGGTCCTGCAGAATAACCGTGGGCTTGATGCGCACCGCCTGGGCCACCGCCTGGTGCGGGTCGGCGCAGAAGTGGAAGTCGATGTTGTCCTCGTTGGCCAGGCCACGCCGCACCGCCTCGCCGATCATGGCCTGGTCGTCGACCAGCAGTACCATCGCCGCGTTTTCGTTGGTGGTCGTGAAACCTTCGATCGGTAAGTCATTCATGGCTGTTCACCCGATCACTACCGGCCTGGCGGCGTGATTCAATACACTTCGTCATTTAGCAAAAAATTCCATCAAGCGCCCGGCTATGCGTTCCAGCGGGCGGACCTCCACCGCGGCATCGATGGCCACAGCAGCCTTGGGCATTCCATACACCGCGCTGCTGGCCTGGTCCTGGGCAATGGTGAGAAAGCCCCGCTGGCGCATCAGTTTCAGACCCTGGGCGCCGTCGCGGCCCATGCCGGTGAGCAGCACACCCACCGCATCGCCGCTCCAGTAGCGCGCCACGCTCTCGAAGAACACATCGATCGAGGGCCGGTATATCTCATTGACCGGTTCGGCAGTGTAGGCCAGTTGGCCGTTCTGTAGCAGGCGGATGTGGTGGTTGGTGCCGGCCAGCAATACCTGGCCGGGTTGCGGCGGTTCACCTTGGCGGGCCAGGCGCACCGGCAGGCCGGCTGCACTGCTGAGCCATTCGGCCATGCCCGCAGCAAATACCTGGTCCACATGCTGGACCAGCACGATGGCTGCCGGAAACGCCGCCGGCAGGGCCTTCAGCAGTACTTCGAGGGCTGCCGGGCCACCTGCGGACGAGCCGATCGCCACCAGCCCGCGGTGCTGCGACACAGCCCGCACCGGCGCGGCGACCGGGCGCGCGGCCGGGGCATTCTGCTGGCCGATCAGCCAGCTTATGTTGAGGATCTTGCGCAACAGGGGCGCTGCTGCTTCGCGCGGGTCGCCCGCCCCCAGCGCCGGCGTGTCGACCACGTCGAGGGCGCCGTGGCCCATGGCCTCGAACACCCGATGCATGTTCTGCTTGCGGTCGACCGTCACGATGACGATGGCGCAAGGGGTTTCGGCCATGATCCTGCGGGTGGCCTCGACACCGTCCATCACCGGCATGATCAGGTCCATGAGGATCAGGTCTGGCAACTGTTCCGCACAGCGCTGCACCGCCTCGGCACCGTTGCCGGCCACCCATATCACCTGGTGCTCGGGCTCGAAGGCGACCACCCGGCGCAGCGCCTCGACGGCCATGGGCATATCGTTGACGATGGCGATCTTCATCCTTGCGCCCCCCCGATCAGCTCGTCCACAGCATCCAGCAACGCATCGTCATGGAAACTGGCCTTTGCCAAATAGTAGTCGGCGCCAGCATCCAGGCCACGCCGTCGGTCTTCCTCGCGGTCCTTGTAGGACACCACCATGACCGGCAGCGATTGCAGACGCTGGTCGCGGCGCACCAGGGTGACCAGTTCGATGCCGTCCATGCGCGGCATGTCGATGTCGGTGATCAGCAGGTCGAAGTCCTCCGCACGCAGGGCGTTCCAGCCGTCCATGCCATCCACCGCCACGGCCACGTCGTAGCCACGGTTGCCCAGCAATTTGCGCTGCAGTTCACGCACGGTCAGCGAATCGTCAACCACCAGGATGCGCTTGCGCACCACGCCCCGGGCGCCGCTGCTGCCGCGCGCGATGCGTTCAAGGCTGCCGGTGCTGAGCAGTTTATCCAGCGAGCGCAACAAGTCTTCGACATCGATGATCAGCACCACCGAGCCATCGTCGAGCAGGGCGCCGGAAGAAATATCCTGTACCTTGCCCAGCCGCGGGTCGAGTGGCATCACCACCAGCACCCGCTCGCCCACCAGCCGCTCCACGGCCACGCCGTACAGTTGCTCGCGCTCACGAATCACCACCACCCGCAAGCGGCTCTCTTCGGCCTGCCCGGCCGGGCGGTTGAGCAACTGGCTGGCTGCTACCAGGCCGATGTGGCGGCCTTCGTGCCAGAAGTGCTGGCGCCCTTCGATCTGGACGATCTCTTCGGCAGCCACGTCCAGCGTGCGTTCGATGTGGGCGAGCGGGAAGGCGTAGGCCTCGCCCCCTACCTCGACCACCAGGCTGCGCACCACTGACAAGGTCAGCGGCACTTGCAGGTGGAAACGGCAGCCCTGCCCGGCCGTCTGGGTCAGCTCGATCGAGCCGCGCAGCTCACGGATCATGTGCTGCACCGCATCCAGGCCGACACCACGCCCGGACACCTCGGTAACCTTGTCGCGCAAGCTGAACCCGGGCAGGAACAGGAACGTCAGCAACTCGGCCTCGCTCATCCGCGCCACCGTGTCGGCGGGAGACAGGGCCCGCTCGACGATGTTGCTGCACAGGCGTTCGAGATCGATGCCGGCGCCATCGTCAATCAGTTCCAGGCTGAGCATGCCGGCCTGGTGCGAGGCGCGCAGGCGAATCACCCCCTCCTCCGGCTTGCCTGCCAGCAGACGCCGCTCGGGTAGCTCGATGCCGTGGTCGACCGCATTGCGCAACAGGTGGGTCAGCGGTGCTTCGAGCTTCTCCAGCACATCGCGGTCGACCTGGGTCTTTTCGCCTTCTACCAGCAAGCGCACCGGTTTGCCCAGCGACCGGCCAAGGTCGCGGACCATGCGGCTCTGCCCGGCCAGTACATCGGCAAACGGCCGCATCCGGCAGGCCAGCGCCGTGTCGTACAGCAGTTGTGCGCGCTGGCTGGCTTGCCAGCCGAACTCGTCCAGGTCGGCAGCCTGCTGCTGCAGGACCTGCTGGGTTTCCGCCAGCAGGCGCTGGGTCTGCGCCAAGGCTTCGAGCACCTCGCTGCTCTGGCCACTGTCCTCCAGCTGCCTGCGCAGGCCGTCGAGCGCCTGCATGCCTTGGCCGTGCATGCGTTTGAGGCGCTGCAGCGAGGCCAGGTAAGGCTTGAGCCGCTGGGTCTCGACCAGCGATTTGCTGGACAGGTCGAGCAAGCTGTTGAGGCGATCGGCGGTCACCCGCAACACCCGCTCCGTACCTTCGCCGGCAGGCTTGGCCGCCTTGCGACGCGGCGCCGACTCGGGTTCGGGCTCGGGCTCAGGCCCGGCGGGGGCGACAGGCAGCGGCGCTGGCTCGGGTTGCAGGGCCGGCGCTGCTGGCACGCTGGGCGGTACGGCAGGCATGGCCGCACCCGCCGGGTCCAGCAGGCTGGCCATTTGTGCGAGGAATACCGGCAGGGTCGCCTGTGCCGCGGTATCCCCGGGCGTGGCGATGCGCATCAGCAGGTCGGTACCTTGCAGCAGCGCGTCGATATGCTCGGCGCTCAGCCGCAGCCGGCCCTCCTGGGCGGCGACCAGGCAGTCCTCCATGACGTGGGCGACGCTGACGCCAGCGTCTATTCCGACGATCCGCGCTGCGCCCTTCAGGGAGTGCGCAGCACGCATGCACGCCTCGAGCTGGTCGGCCTGCACAGGGTTGCGCTCCAGTGCCATCAAGCCGGTGCTGAGCACCTGGGTCTGCGCCTCGGCTTCCAGGCTGAACAGCTCGAGCAACGATGCGTCGCGCATTTGCTCCGGGGTCATGACAGGCTCCGCTGCACGGCAGACAGTAAGTGTTGTTCGTCCAGCACCCGTACGCTGCGGCCACGCCATTGCAGGACTGCGGCGGTGAAACGGGTGGGATCCTGGCCACTGCCGAGCAGTTGCGGGTCGAGCCGGTGGATGCCGTCGATTTCCTCGACGGCCAGCACCACCGGCCCACCGTCGATGGCCAAAATCAGCATGCGTGGCATCACCCGGCCGGCGCGCTGCTCGGTGGCACCGGCCTGCACGCCCAGCAGGTCGGCCAGCGACAGGCACGGCACCAGCGCACCGCGTACATTGGCCACACCCTGCAGCACGCGCGAGCGCTGGTGCGGCAATGAATGCACCGCCTGCAGCGGAGCGATTTCGGCCAGGCAGGCGGTGGCCAGCGCCAGCCATTCTTCACCCAGGCGGAACAGCAGCATCGAACGGCCCGTGGCATCCTCGGCAGGCACTGCCGCCACCGCCCGATGGTCCTCCATCAAGGCATAACGGTCGAGCAGGCGCGTGGCGGCGGCGGCGTAGACTTCGCAGTTTCGGCAGTGAACGTGCCGCGCCAGCAGCGGGCATTGCTTGTCGCCGTGTACCCCTATGCGGTTCCAGCAGTCGTCGATGTGCGCATCATCCTCGGCGAGCAGTTGCATCGCGGACTCATTGTTCATCGTTCAGACTCCCGTCCCGCCCGTGCAGCGCGCTCCTGCAAGCGCCGGGCACCGGCCAGGTCACCCTGGGCCGCCAGCAAGGCCGCCAGGTGCACCAGCGCCTCGGGGTGCTGCGGCTCCAGATACAGGGCTTTGCGATAGTGGCTGAGCGCCTGCTGCGCGTCGCCCTCGGTATCGCTGAGCAACCCCAGCCAGTAATACACCTGTGCCGAAGGCGGGAACTGGACGAGGTAGCGCTGGCATTCGGCACGGGCCTGCTCGCTGGCACCGGCATTGGCCAGCCGGGCAATGCTGGCCAACAGCTCGCCAGGCTGCTCGCCCTGGCGCTCGCGCACCGGCGCTGGCCTGGCTGCCACGGGCAGCACGCGCAGTGGCCGTGCCGCAGCGGGCAACGGATAGCCTGGCGTCGGTTGCGCTGGCAACCGGCGTCGCGTCGGCAATGCCGGGGCGCTAGCCGGTGCAACGGCACTGCCGTCCTCGCGCACGTAGGCGAACGACTGGGCAATCCCCACCGGGCGCATACCCAACCGCGCCAGCAGGCTGCCTTCGGCCGGGCCGATGAACAATACCCCTTGCGCGTGCAACAGGCGCTTGAGCACCTCGAACACCCGTTGCTGGGTGGCCAGGTCGAAGTAGATCAGCAGGTTGCGGCAGAACACGAAATCGTACAAACCATCGCGGCTGGCCAGCGCCGGGTCGAGCACATTGCCCACCTGCAAGCTGACCTGCTCGCGTACCCGCTGGTGAAGCCGGTGGCCATCGTCGACGGCATCGAAATAGCGCTCGCGAAAACCCAGGTCGCTGCCACGGAAGGCGTTGCGCCCATACATGGCTTGCCCGGCCTTGGCCACCGAACTGGGGCTGATGTCCATGCCATCGATCAGAAATGCACCCGGTGCGATGCCAGCGTCGAGCAGGGCCATGGCCAGCGAATAGGGCTCCTCGCCAGTCGAGCATGGCAGGCTGAGCAGGCGCAGCGGGCGCGCCCCGGCAAGCTCGGCCAGGCGTTTATGCGCCAGGCTGGCCAAGGCGGTGAAGGATTCGGGGTAACGGAAGAACCAGGTTTCCGGGACGATGACGGCTTCGATCAGCGCCTGTTGCTCGTCCATCGATTGCTGCAGGCGCAGCCAGTAATCGTCGAGGTCGGCGGCGTTCACGGCCACGCAACGCTGACGCAGCGCACGTTCGACCATGGACGCACCCACCGACTCCACGTCCAGGCCGATACGTTCACGCAGGAAGCGGAAAAAGTGTTGCTCGTTCATGTCGGCATCCCTGTCGGCTCACCCGTATACAGCAGTCGGTGCACCGCTTCGGGCAGCAAGTCGTTGACCTCGATGCGCTGCAGCAGGCCCTGCTCGTCCTGGCGCACCGGCCCCAGGTAGGGGGCTTCACCGCTGTCCACGCCATAGGGCTGGAACTCGTCGGGGTGGCAGCGCAGGGTTTCGGTCGCCTGTTCCAGGATCAGGCCAAGCTGCAGGCCGCCACGATAATGCACCAGCACCAGCCGCGTACTGGTGCGTTGCGCAGCCGGCTGGCCAAAGCTCAACGCCGCCAGGTCGACCACCGGCACCAGCAGGCCACGGTGGGCGAGAATGCCCGCGACCCAACCAGGCGCCTGGGCGATCGGCTTGAGCGGCTGGCGCGGCAGCACTTCGATCACCTCGTGCACGCTCAAGGCGAAGCGCTGTTCCTGAATGCGGAACTGCAGGTACAACACCCCCTTGGCGTTGTCCTCCCGCGCGGCGCGCGGTTGCATGTCATTCATCGTAGTCAGACTTTGAAGCGCGACACGCCGCCGCGCAGGCCTGCTGCCACCTGGCTCAGCTCATCGATGGCAAAACTGGCCTGGCGCAGCGACTCGACCGTCTGGGTGCTGGCGTCGCTGAGCTGGGCCAGCGCCTGGTTGATCTGCTCGGCACCGGTAGCCTGGGCCTGCATGCCTTCGTTGACCATCAGCACGCGCGGCGCCAGGGCCTGGACCTGGTGGATGATCTGGCTCAGTTGCTCGCCTACCTGCTGCACCTCGAACATGCCGCGGCGCACTTCCTCGGAGAACTTGTCCATGCCCATGACCCCGGCCGACACAGCCGACTGGATCTCGCGCACCATCTGCTCGATGTCGTAGGTGGCCACCGCGGTCTGGTCGGCCAGGCGGCGCACTTCGGTGGCGACTACAGCGAAACCACGGCCGTATTCACCTGCCTTTTCCGCCTCGATGGCGGCGTTGAGCGACAGCAGGTTGGTCTGGTCGGCAACCTTGACGATGGTCACCACCATCTGGGTGATGTTGCTGGCCTTTTCGTTGAGGATCGCCAGCTTGGCGTTGACCAGGTCGGCGGCGCCCATCACCTGGTGCATGGTTTCTTCCATCCGCGCCAGGCCCTGCTGGCCGGAACCGGCCAGGCTGGAGGCCTGGTCGGCCGCCGAGGTCACCTCCGTCATGGTGCGCACCAGGTCACGCGAGGTGGCGGCGATTTCCCGCGAAGTGGCACCGATCTCGGTGGTGGTGGCAGCCGTCTCGGTGGCGGTGGCCTGCTGCTGCTTGGAAGTGGCGGCAATCTCGGTCACCGACGTGGTCACCTGGACCGACGAGCGCTGGGCCTGGGCCACCAGGTTGGCCAGGGCCTCGGCCATTTCGTTGAAGCCGCTTTCGATGGCACCGAATTCGTCCTTGCGCTCCAGGCTCAGGCGCATGCTCAGGTCGCCTGAACGCAGTTTGTCGAGGGCATGCACGATGCCCTGCATGGGCGCCGAGATGGCACGCATCAGCAACAGGCCGCAGACGCCTGCGGCGATGATGGCCAGCAACAGCGAAACCACCATGCTGCCCTTGGCCGTGCTCACGGCGTTGACGATGTCGTTGGTGGCGGCGTCGGCCGAGGCGCGGTTATTCTCGATGACCTCGGTCAGGTGCCGGCGCCCATCCACCCAGGTCGGGGTGAGCACGTCGCTGATCAGCCGCTGGGCGCCGTCGTAGTCATGCTGGCGGTAGGCGTCCAGGACCTGGCCAACGATCTTCATGTAGTTCTCTTCGAGCTGCACGAAGGAATCGAAACGGGTCTGGTCGTCCTTGGTCCGGATCGTGGCCTGGTAATTCGCCATGTGCTGCTTCAGCCGGTCTTCGAAACCTTTGAACAGTTCCATGTCGGCCGTGGTGATTTCGCGGCGGTTGGACAGGCCCACCAGTTGCTGGCTGGTGACATAGCTGTCGACCCAGGCGCTGCGGATCATCGAGCTGTAGTAAACCCCTGGAATGCTGTCGCTGCCCACCGCCTCTTCGGCGGCTTCGATGGCCACCAACCGCGAGTAGGCGGCCACGATCATCAGCAGCATGATGGCGATGATCACGGCGAAACTTGCCAGGATCCGTTGGCGCAAGGTCCAGTTCTTCACATTCAGCCCTCAGGAATTCGCAACAAGTGGGAAAAACCGCCGGAGTATAGCTCAGGCGCCCGGCGCTTTGCGGCTGAATGGCAGACGTGTGAACCGGTATTGGGGCTGCATTGCAGCCCCATCCGCTCGATATCAGTTTGCTGCAAGCCTTGCCTGGCTTTCCAGCTCCTGACGCAGGCCCGGGTCCAGGCGCAGCTGGCGGGCCAGTTCGTCCAGGTAGGCGCGCTCCATGAAGTTCTCCTGGTCGACCATCATCACGCTGGCCAGGTACATCTCGGCCGCCATTTCCGGCGTTTGCGCGGCACGGGCCACTTCGGCCGGGTCCAGCGGCTTGTTCAGCTCATCGTGCAACCAGTGTTGCAGTTCACGGTCGCTGTCCAGGCGGCTGAACTCGCCCTCGATCAGCGCCCGCTCGCGCGCGTCTATATGGCCATCGGACTTGGCCGCTGCCACCAGCGCCCGCAGCACGGCCTGGCTGTGCTGTTCGGCCTGGGCCGGCGGCAGGCGGTCGACGGTCTGTGGCTCGCTTGCAGCCAGCCGCTGACTGGCCTGCCAGTTGCCATAGGCTTTGTAGGCCAACACCCCCAGCGCGGCCAGGCCACCATAAGTGAGCGCCTTGCCGCCATACTTGCGGGCTTTCTTGCTGCCCAGCAACAGCCCCAGCGCGCCCCCGCCCAGCAAACCGCCACCGGTGCCGGACAACAGCCCGCCAAGCCCACCGGCAGCGCTACCGGGCTTACCGGTAGCGCCCTGCTTTTCGAGCAGTTGCTGGCCGGACTTGAGTAGTTGATCGAGCAGGCTGCGCGTATTCATTCGCGGGTCTCCACGGAAAAAGTACAAAGGCCAGAGTAAGGCTTGGCCAAGCGCACGCCACCGTGGATTTGCTTCTGGATGTTGCATTGGCTGGCAAAAAGCCAACTAGACTCGATATCGCCAATACTGCGCGCACTCGCACAACGCTTATAACCAATGCTTCACGGCTTGCTTTGACTGCCCCGAACAAAATCGCCAAAAAGAGGGAACACCATGTCAGTGCACAAGACCGCATTGCTCGGCGCCATGACCGGTGCCGTGCTGGCCAGCGCCAGCCTGCAGGCTGCCGAACCGCCCAAGGCCCTGGGCGCTGGTGAGGGGCGCCTGGACATCGTCGCCTGGCCGGGCTACATCGAGCGCGGCGAAAGCGACAAGGCCTACGACTGGGTCAGCGGTTTCGAGAAGGAAACCGGTTGCAAGGTCAGCGTCAAGACCGCCGCCACGTCGGACGAGATGGTCAGCCTGATGACCAAGGGCGGCTATGATCTGGTCACCGCTTCGGGTGACGCATCGCTGCGGCTGATCGCAGGCAAGCGGGTGCAGCCGATCAATACCGCGCTGATCCCCAACTGGAAGCATATCGACCCACGCTTGCAGAACGGCGGCTGGTACGTAGTCGACAAGCAGGTCTACGGCACCCCCTACCAGTGGGGGCCGAACGTGCTGCTGTACAACACCGGGGTGTTCAAGCAGGCGCCCACCAGCTGGGGCGTGCTGTTCGAGCCGCAGAACCTGCCCGACGGCAAGCCGAACAAGGGGCGCGTGCAGGCCTACGACGGGCCGATCTACATCGCCGATGCGGCGCTGTACCTGAAAACCGCCAAGCCGGAGCTGGGCATCCAGGACCCGTACGAACTGAACGAAGCTCAGTACAAGGCCGTGCTGGAGCTGCTGCGCCAACAACAACCGTTAGTGCACCGCTACTGGCATGACGCAACGGTGCAGATGAGCGACGTGAAGAACGAAGGCGTGGTCGCAACCAGCTCCTGGGGCTACATGGTCAATGGCCTGAAGGCCGAGAAGCAGCCGGTGGCTTCGACCATTCCCAGGGAAGGGGCCACCGGCTGGGCCGACACCACCATGCTGCACAGCGAGGCCAAGCACCCCAACTGTGCCTACAAGTGGATGGACTGGTCATTGCAACCGAAGGTGCAGGGCGACGTGGCGGCCTGGTTCGGCTCGTTGCCGGCGGTACCGGCAGCCTGCAGCGGCAACGAACTGCTGGGGGCGGAGGGCTGCAAGACCAACGGCTTCGACAACTTCGACAAGATCGCCTTCTGGAAAACCCCGCAGGCACAGGGCGGCAAGTTCGTACCCTACAGCCGCTGGACCCAGGATTACATTGCGATCATGGGTGGCCGCTGAGGTTGCCTGAATGCCAGGGCCGACCTCTTCGCGGGCATGCCCGCCCCCACAGGTAGGGCGCCGGCCTTGGAGGCTGTGCAATACCTGTGGGAGCGGGCGTGCCCGCGAAGAGGCCGGCCCAGGAGAAACTTTGATGCCTGGAGCCCACGCATGCCCCTAGCCGTCCAGTTCACCCAGGTTTCCCGTACGTTCGGCGAGGTCACTGCCGTCGACCAGGTCAGCATCGACATCCTCGATGGCGAGTTCTTCTCCATGCTCGGCCCGTCTGGCTCGGGCAAGACCACCTGCCTGCGCCTGATCGCCGGCTTCGAGCACCCCAGCAGCGGCTCGATCCGTATCCACGGCGTCGAGGCCGCCGGCGTGCCGCCGTACCTGCGTGACGTCAACACGGTGTTCCAGGACTACGCACTGTTCCCGCACATGAACGTCCTGGACAACATTGCCTACGGCCTGAAGGTGAAAGGCGTGGCCAAGGCCGAACGCCACGGCCGCGCCGAAGAAGCACTGGCGATGGTGGCCCTGGCCGGCTACGGCACACGCAAGCCGGCACAGCTGTCTGGCGGGCAACGCCAGCGCGTGGCCCTGGCCCGCGCCCTGGTCAACCGGCCACGGGTACTGCTGCTGGACGAACCCTTGGGCGCGCTGGACCTGAAACTGCGCGAGCAGATGCAGGGCGAACTGAAAAAGCTCCAGCGCCAGTTGGGTATCACGTTCATCTTCGTCACCCACGACCAGACCGAGGCGCTGTCGATGTCTGACCGGGTGGCGGTATTCAATCGCGGCCGGATCGAGCAGGTCGACACACCGCGCAACCTGTACATGCAACCGGCCACGCCCTTCGTCGCAGAATTCGTCGGCTCCTCCAACGTGCTGCGCGGCGAACTGGCGATGGCGCTCCACGGCAGCCCGGCGCCGTTCTCCATCCGCCCCGAGCACATTCGCCTGGGCCACCCGGTTGCAGGCGACCAGGCGGTTCAGGTCAGTGGCGTGCTGCGCGATATCCAGTACCAGGGCAGTGCCACCCGTTACGAGCTGCAGCTCGACAGCGGCCAGCTGTTGGCGGTAAGCCAGGCCAACGACCGCTGGCAGGTCGAGGCACAGGCCTGGCAAACCGGGCAGCGGGTCCAGGCGCACTGGCCACGCGAAGCCATGACCGTATTGCAGGAAGGCGGGGGCCGCTGACATGAGTGCATTGCGCGGCCTGTCCAACCTGCTGTACCGACGCCCCAACCTGTACCTGGCCATGTTGCTGGTCCCGCCACTGACCTGGTTTGGCGCGATCTACCTGGGCTCGCTGCTCAACCTGCTGTGGCAAGGGTTCTACACCTTCGACGACTTCACCATGGCGGTTACCCCCGACCTGACCCTGGGTAATTTCGCCGCGCTGTTCAACCCGTCGAACTTCGACATCATCCTGCGCACCCTGGGCATGGCGGTGGCGGTGTCGCTGGCCAGTGCAGTGCTGGCCTTCCCCATCGCCTATTACATGGCGCGCTACACCAGCGGCAAGACCAAGGCGTTCTTCTACATCGCAGTGATGATGCCGATGTGGGCCAGCTACATCGTCAAGACCTACGCCTGGACCCTGCTGCTGGCCAAGGGCGGTGTGGCCCAGTGGTTCGTCCAGCAGCTGCACCTGGAGGCCCTGTTGCAAACCGTGCTGGCGGTGCCGGGTGTGGGTGGCAGCACCCTGTCCACTTCGCACCTGGGGCGTTTCATGGTGTTCGTATACATCTGGCTGCCATTCATGATCCTGCCGATCCAGGCCGCGCTGGAACGCTTGCCACCTTCGCTGCTGCAGGCCTCGGCAGACCTCGGCGCCCGTCCTGGGCAAACCTTCGTGCAAGTGGTCCTGCCGCTGTCGATTCCGGGCATTGCCGCCGGCTCGATCTTCACTTTTTCGCTGACCCTGGGCGATTTCATCGTGCCGCAGCTGATCGGCCCGCCCGGCTACTTCATCGGCAGCATGGTCTATGCCCAGCAAGGGGCGATCGGCAACCTGCCGATGGCCGCCGCCTTCACCCTGGTACCGATCGTGCTGATTGCGGTGTACCTGTCCTTGGTCAAGCGCCTGGGGGCCTTCGATGCACTCTGAAAAAGCCTCGCTCGGGCTGCGCCTGGCGGCCTGGGGCGGCCTGCTGTTCCTGCACTTTCCGATCCTGGTCATCGTCCTGTACGCCTTCAATACCGAAGACGCGGCGTTCAGCTTTCCGCCCAAGGGCTTTACCCTGAAGTGGTTCGCCGTGGCCTTCGCCAGGCCCGATGTGCTGGAGGCGATCAAGCTGTCGCTGCAGGTGGCCTGCCTGGCCACGCTGATCGCCCTGGTGCTGGGCACGCTGGCCTCGGCGGCGCTGTACCGGCGCAGCTTCTTCGGCAAGGAGAGCATTTCGCTGCTGCTGATCCTGCCCATCGCCCTGCCCGGCATCATCACCGGTATCGCCCTGCTTTCAGCGTTCAAGAGCCTGGGCATGGAACCCGGGGTGTTCACCATCGTGGTCGGCCACGCCACCTTTTGCGTGGTGATCGTCTACAACAACGTCATCGCCCGCCTGCGGCGTACTTCGCAGAGCCTGATCGAAGCCTCGATGGACCTGGGCGCCGATGGCTGGCAGACCTTCCGCTACATCATCCTGCCCAACCTCGGCTCGGCGCTGTTGGCCGGCGGCATGCTGGCCTTTGCCCTGTCGTTCGACGAGATCATTGTCACCACCTTCACCGCCGGCCACGAACGCACCCTGCCGATCTGGCTGCTCAACCAGCTCAGCCGACCGCGTGACGTGCCGGTGACCAACGTGGTCGCCATGCTGGTGATGCTGGTGACCATGCTGCCAATCCTTGGCGCCTATTACCTGACCCGTGGCGGCGAAAGCGTCGCGGGCAGCGGCAAATGACCCTGGAGGAGTCCCCGATGCAAACGCAGATGCTGATCAATGGCCAGCTGGTCGCTGGCGAAGGCCCGGCCTGGACCGTGCTCAATCCGGCGCTGGGCAGTGCCCTGGCGCAGATCAACGAAGCCACCGAAGCCCAGGTGGACAGCGCCGTGCGCGCCGCCGACCGGGCCTTCGACAGCTGGTCGCAAACCAGCCCCAAGGAGCGTGCACAAGCGTTGCTGGCATTGGCCGACGCGATCGAAGCCCATGGCGATGAGCTGGCGCGGCTCGAGTCGCAGAACTGCGGCAAGCCGCTGAGCGCCGCATTGAATGACGAGATTCCGGCGATTGCCGATGTGTTCCGCTATTTCGCCGGTGCAGCGCGCTGCCTGGGTGGCTCGGCAGCGGGCGAATACCTGCCGGGGCATACCTCGATGATCCGCCGCGACCCGCTGGGCGTGGTCGCCTCGATCGCGCCATGGAACTACCCGTTGATGATGCTCGCGTGGAAGATCGCCCCAGCCCTGGCCGCCGGCAACACGGTGGTGATCAAGCCCTCCGAGATGACCCCGCTGACGGCCCTGCGCCTGGGCGAACTGGCCCTGGAGCTGTTGCCGCCGGGCGTGTTGAACATTCTCTTCGGCCGCGGCCAGACCGTCGGCAACCCGTTGGTCACCCACCCCAAGGTGCGCATGGTTTCGCTGACCGGCTCGATCCCCACCGGGGCGCACATCATCAGCGCTACCGCCGACAGCGTGAAACGCATGCACATGGAACTGGGCGGCAAGGCGCCGGTGCTGGTGTTCGACGATGCCGACCTCGACGCGGCCATCGACGGCATCCGCACCTTCGGCTTCTACAACGCTGGCCAGGACTGCACCGCTGCCTGTCGGTTGTATGTGCAGGACGGCATCTACGAGCGCTTTGTCCAACGCCTGGGTGAAGCGGTAGCCAGCCTCAAGCCCGGGCTGCAGGAAGCCGAAGACACCGAGCTGGGGCCACTGATCAGCGCCCAGCACCGCGACAAGGTCGCTGGCTTGGTACAGCGGGCCATTGCCCAGCCGCATATTCGCCTGGTGACCGGCGGCAAGGCGATCGAGGGTGACGGTTTCTTCTTCGCGCCGACGGTGTTGGCCGATGCGCTGCAGGACGACGAGATCGTGCGTAACGAAGTGTTCGGCCCGGTGGTCTCGGTCACCCGCTTCAGCGACGAAGCGCAGGCGCTGGCATGGGCCAACGACTCCGACTACGGCCTGGCCTCATCGGTATGGACCCGCGACACCGGCCGCGCCCACCGCCTGGCGGCGCGCCTGCAGTATGGCTGCACCTGGGTGAACACCCACTTCATGCTGGTCAGCGAAATGCCCCATGGCGGGCAGAAGCATTCGGGGTATGGCAAGGACATGTCGATGTATGGGCTGGAAGACTACACCTGTGTGCGGCATGTGATGATCAAGCATTGAAGTTTGGGGTAGGTCGCTGGATTCTTGGCGCCTGCGATATCGAGCGCCGCGCGGGCGGCGCTCGATATCAGCCCTACCGATTATTTCCGCCCACCACCACACTCCGACGATGCTAATCCCGTAAATCCGACTCGTGAATCGGGTTGGCGCGGCTGGTCGCGCGCTGGTACTGCGCGGGCCAGGTGGCCTTGTTGCCGCCCAGGTCATCATCGGCATGCAACGGCCAGTAAGGGTCGCGCAGCAGTTCGCGGGCAAGGAAGATGATGTCGGCTTGGCCAGTGCGCAGAATGTGCTCGGCCTGCGCCGGTTCGGTGATCATGCCCACGGTGCCGGTGGCGATTTCCGACTCCTTGCGCACACGCTCGGCGAAACGGGTCTGGTAGCCAGGGCCGGTGGGGATCTCGGCATTGACCGAGGTGCCGCCGGAAGACACGTCGATCAGGTCGACGCCCAGGCCACGCAGGCGGCGCGCCAGTTCGACGGTTTCATCCGGGTTCCAGCCATCCTCGACCCAATCGGTCGCCGACACCCGCACGAACAGCGGCAGTTCGGCCGGCCAAACCTTGCGCACAGCCTCGACCACCTGCAAGGTCAGGCGGATACGGTTTTCGAAGCAGCTGCCGTACTCGTCACGCCGCTGGTTGCTCAGTGGTGACAGGAACTGATGCAGCAGGTAGCCATGCGCAGCGTGGATTTCAACGACCTTGAATCCGGCTTTGAGGGCACGCTCGGTCGAGGCGACGAAAGCCTCGATCACCCCCTGGATTTCATCCTGGTTCAACTCGCGAGGTGTGGTGTGCTGCGGGTCGAAGGCAATCCTCGAGGGCCCCACCGGCTGCCAGCCACCCTCTTCCGGCTTGACGCTGCCTTGCTTGCCCAGCCATGGCCGATAGGTACTCGCCTTGCGCCCGGCGTGCGCCAGCTGGATGCCCGGCACGACGCCCTGGGCGGTGATGAAACGGGTGATGCGCTGCAACGGGGCGATCTGCGCATCATCCCACAGGCCGAGGTCTTCGGCGGTGATGCGGCCATCGGCGGTTACCGCCACGGCTTCGGTGATGACCAGGCCCGCGCCACCCACGGCGCGGCTGCCAAGATGAACAAGGTGCCAATCGTTGGCCAGGCCATCGACAGCGGAATACTGGCACATCGGCGAAACGGCGATGCGGTTGGGCAGGGTCAGCTGACGCAGGGTGTAAGGCTCGAGCAGCAGGCTCATGAGGGCACCTCCCAAGGACTCCAATGGTGATCCGGCCCGGACACTCAAGTGCACGTCCCTGGCCCGGGTCCGGTCAATATTCAGACTAGACCAGATTGGTGGGGGGGAAGGTTCAGTGGAATGGCGAGGTGTTTGCCGAAAGGTTTGCAGCGCCTGTGAGATCGAGCGCCGCCCGCGCGACACTCGGTTTGCGCCCCACCACAAAAACCGAGGCGGGCGCCTGCGACAAACTCAGCGCGGCTCCATGTGGGCAATCATCAACTGCACGCTTTCATTGCCACGAAACTCGTTCACGTCCAGCTTGTACGCCAGCTCGACCCAACGCACCGTCGGGTTCGGCCACACCTCGCGGTCGATACCGAAGGCGATGCCGTCCAGCCGCACCGAGCCGCACTCGCTCTTGAGCACCACTTTCAGGTGCCGCTCGCCCACCACGCGCTGCTCCACCAGCTGGAACACGCCATGGAACAGCGGCTCGGGAAAATGCTGGCCCCAAGGGCCGGCATGGCGCAGGGCCTTGGCCAGGTCGAGGTGGAATTCTTCCACAGCCAGGCTGCCATCCGACAGCAGCCGGCCGGTGAGGTCGTCTTCAGCCAGGTGACGCCGCACTTCTTCGTCGAACGCCTGGGCAAATGCCGGGAAATTCGCCTCGGGCAGCGACAACCCGGCGGCCATGGCATGGCCGCCGAACTTGCTGATCAGTTGCGGGTGACGCGCGGCCACGGCATCCAGCGCATCGCGAATATGGAAGCCCGGCACCGAACGCGCCGACCCCTTGAGCATGCCCTCGCCGGCATCGGCGAAAGCGATGGTCGGCCGGTGGTAACGCTCCTTCAGGCGCGAGGCCAGGATACCGATCACACCCTGGTGCCAGTCCGCATCGAACAGGCACAGACCGTAGGGCATCGACTCGATGGGCAGGTCCTTGAGTTGGGCCAGGGCCTCACGCTGCATGCCCTGCTCGATCGACTTGCGGTCCTGGTTCAGGTCGTCCAGCTGCTGGGCCATGTCCAGCGCCAGGGCCGCGTCCTCGCACAACAGGCATTCGATACCCAGGCTCATGTCATCCAGGCGCCCGGCAGCGTTCAGGCGCGGGCCGAGGATGAAACCGAGGTCGGTCGAGGTGATGCGCCGGTGGTCGCGACGGGCCACTTCGAGAATGGCCTTGAGCCCCGGGCGGGCGCGGCCGGCGCGGATACGCTCGAGGCCCTGGTGCACCAGGATGCGGTTGTTGGCGTCCAGTGGCACCACGTCGGCGACGCTGCCCAGGGCGACCAGGTCGAGCAGTTCGCCGATGTTCGGCTGTGGCTGCGTCTCGTAGCGCCCAAGGCTGCGCAGGCGTGCACGCAGGGCCATCAGCACGTAGAAGATCACCCCGACCCCGGCCAGCGCCTTGCTCGGGAAGGTGCAGCCCGGCTGGTTGGGATTGATGATGGCGTCGGCAGCGGGCAACTGTTCACCCGGCAGGTGGTGGTCGGTCACCAGCACCTTGAGCCCCGCCGCCTTGGCCGCCGCGACCCCGTCGACACTGGAAATGCCGTTGTCCACGGTAATCAGCAGTTGCGGCTGGCGTTGCAATGCCACCGCGACGATCTCCGGGGTCAGCCCGTAGCCATACTCGAAGCGGTTGGGCACTAGGTAGTCGACATGTGCTGCGCCCAGCAGGCGCAGGCCCAGCACGCCGACCGTACTGGCGGTGGCACCGTCGGCATCGAAGTCGCCGACGATCAGGATGCGCTGACGCTGGTCGATGGCCTCGACCAGCAGGTCGACACCGGCTTCAATACCCTTGAGCTGCTGGAACGGCAGCAGGCGCGCCAGGCTTTTGTCCAGTTCGGCCTCGCTCTGCACGCCGCGTGCAGCGTACAGACGGGTCAGCAAGGGGGGCAGGTTACCGAGGAATGGCAAGGTCGGTGGCAGCGGGCGAGGTTCGATACGCATGGGGTGTCTCAGCCACGCTCACCCAGCAGCCATTCCAGTTGCACTTCGTGCTGACCGCGGTCATCAGTGACGAACAGCGTGCCCTCACTGATCATCACATCCCACTTGATGCTGCGAGGCATGTCGGTGGCAAGCGTTTCCAACACATCTTGCGGTACGGCGGCGATGCTCAGGTTCTTCAGGCCTTTGACCGCGTCCAGCACCTTGTTCTGCCAGACGCGCAGGCTGCCGTAGGCCAGCAGGCTGGTACGCTCGGTACGGCGCGAACACCAGGTCAGGCGCTCGGCGTCCGGCTGGCCCACTTCGATCCAGTGCAGGATGCGATCGTCCAGGCTCTTCTCCCACAGGGCCGCCTCGTCGACATCGGACAGGCCGCGGCCGAACGCCAGGTTCTCGTTGTACCACAGCGCATAGGCCAGCAGGCGCACGGCCATGCGCTCCTCGGTTTCCGAAGGGTGGCGGGCGATGGTCTGGCGGACGTTTTCGTATACGCCGCGGTCGAGGTCGGTCAGGTTCAGTTCGAATTTGTAGGTGGTGGACGGCTGGGCCATGGTCGACGGGCTTCTTGCGCAAAGAAAAGTGGCACAGTCTAACCGATCCTGCCCTTGGTTGCGCCGCGGCAGTATCTGCCGCTTGCGAGCTATGATAAAACCACGGCTCTGCCCAGCTGCCACGGATGCCTCATGCCTACGCCCAGCAAACCCCTCGCCGGCCTTAAAGTGATCGAACTCGGCACCCTGATCGCCGGGCCGTTCGCCTCGCGCATCTGTGCCGAATTCGGCGCCGAGGTGGTCAAGGTCGAATCGCCCGATGGCGGCGACCCGCTACGCAAATGGCGCAAGCTGTACGAGGGCACCTCGCTGTGGTGGTTCGTGCAGGCCCGCAACAAGCAGTCGCTCACCCTGAACCTCAAGCACTCCGAGGGCCGCGAGATTCTCAAGCGCCTGCTGGCCGAGGCTGACATCCTGATCGAGAACTTCCGCCCGGGCGTGCTGGAAAAACTCGGCCTGGGCTGGGACGTGCTGCATGCCCTCAACCCGCGCCTGGTGATGGTGCGCCTGTCGGGCTTTGGCCAGACCGGGCCGCTGAAGGACCAGCCAGGCTTCGGCGCCGTGGGCGAGTCGATGGGCGGCCTGCGCTACATCACCGGTTTTGACGACCGTCCGCCGGTACGTACGGGCATTTCCATCGGTGACTCGATTGCCGCCCTGTGGGGCGTGATCGGCGCGCTGATGGCCCTGCGCCACCGAGAGGTCAACGGCGGTGAAGGCCAGGTGGTGGATGTGGCACTGTACGAGGCAATCTTCGCCATGATGGAAAGCATGGTCCCGGAATTCGACGTGTTCGGCTTTATCCGCGAGCGCACTGGCAACATCATGCCGGGTATCACGCCCTCCTCCATTCATACCAGTGCCGACGGCAAGCATGTGCAGATCGGCGCCAACGGCGATGCAATCTTCAAGCGCTTCATGCAGGCCATTGGCCGCCGCGACCTGGCCGACGACCCGAGCCTGGCTACCAATGATGCCGCGACCTGCGCCGCGACGAGCTGTACGGGGTGATCGACCGCTGGGCCAACAGCCTGCCGCTGGACCAGTTGATGCAGGTGCTGACCACGGCCGAAGTGCCGGCCAGCCGCATCTATTCGGCCGAAGACATGTTCAACGATCCGCAGTACCTGGCACGTGAGATGTTCCTGCAGGCCCGGCTGCCGGACGGCAAGCCGTTCCGCATGCCCGGCATCGTCCCCAAATTGTCGGATACCCCCGGCTCGGCCGAGTGGGTCGGCCCGGCGCTGGGCGAGCACACCGAGGTGTTGCTCGGCAAGCTGGGCTACGACGCGACTGCCATCGCCAACCTGCGCGCAGCAGGCACGGTCTGACCCTGACGCTGGCCCGGCTCATGCGCGCTACCCGTTACCTACATCGCCTGGTCCTGCTGTGCGGGCTGTTGTCGGCACTGCTGCTGCAACCGGCCAGCGCCAAGGAGCGTCTCTTCTGGCTGGTGCGCGACCTGCCGCCGTTTACCATCCTCGAAGGCCCGGAAAAAGGCCAGGGAGTGATCGACCAGCTGTTGCCTCGGCTGATCGCACAGATGCCCGAGTACGACCACAGCATCGTGCGGGTCAACCGCGCCCGCGGCATCCAGATGCTGCAAGACCGCAACAGCTTCACCTGTGACCCGACCTTGTTATGGACACCGGAGCGCGCCGAATACGTGCGCTTTTCCATGCCGTCGCTGGGCGTGCTCAGCGGTGGCCTGGTGGTGCGCAAGGACAGCCAGGCGCTGGTGGAGCCTTACCTCGACGACCAGCAGGTAGATCTGCATGCCCTGCTGAGCAAGACCCTGCTGCAGCTGGGGGTGGTTGCCGAACGCAGCTACGGCACGCAGATCGACGCGATCCTGCGCCAGCTGCCCGACACCGTGCTCAACCGCCACTATGGCAACGACGCCACTGCCAACCTGCTGCAGATGCAGCAACTGGGGCGCTTGCGCCTGGTGCTTGGGTACTGGCATGAAGTGCGCTACCTGGTCCAGCACCAAGGCGGGACAGTGGATGACTATCGGTTCTATCCTGTGCAGGGCGTCAAGCGCTTTCAGTTTCTGCATGTGGGGTGCTCGGACTCCGAGCTGGGGCGTGCAGCCATCGCACATATCGACCAATTGCTGCCTGTCCTGCGCCAGGAAGTGTTGCCGACGCAATATGCGCGCTGGCTGGACCCGGCGTTGCAAGGCGGCTACCTGGAAGAGAGCAAAGGTTTTTTCCAACACCAGTGAGCGCCGAGCAAGTCTGCCGCATCCTTCTTTGGCAACTTGCTACCAACTTCGACCAAGCCAGAATCACACGTGATTCATATTTTTTTAGTTGGCGTTAAACAATAAAAACATAGCCAAAAAGAGAATTCCTACAAAGCGTTAGGAAGTTTCAATCTCCCATGTGAATTGATTCCTCGTTACTCTTCGCGTTCCGCAGATTGCTTGCGTCCGACTGCTTGGAAAGTCCGCAGCCGTTGTGTGAAGTCGCCCCGGTAAGAGACGAGGATTAAGGATGTCCAACGAGTCCAAGGGTACTGAACAACCAGTGCCCATCAAGAAAAAGACGATACTGCTTGAGGATGTGAAAGATGGCCATCCACCTCGCACTGGCGCCGGCCCTCAACCCCCAGCAGATCTACCCGGTTACTCAGCCGACCCTGAGTTCCGGCTACGTGGCGGCTTTGACAACCTGATGCTCGACGCGGCAAACCCGTTGTTCGGCCTGGTCATCCGCCTGCGCACCCTGGATGAACTGCCGAACATCGACTACGTGCACAAGGCCCTGCAAACGCAGATCAGCGCCATCCGCGAGGAAATCCAGCAGCACGGCTATCCCGCCGCGCATCTCGAAGCGTACTCCTACGCGCTGTGCCTGTACCTGGACGAGGCGGTAATGAGCCGCCCCTGGGGCTGCAATTCGTGCTGGAGCCATGAACCGTTATTGAGTGTGTTCCACCACGAAACCCACGGCGGCGAGAAAATCTTCGTGCTGCTGGAGCGGATGATGCAGTCGCCTGCGGAATTCCAGGATGTGCTGGAGTTCCTGTACTTCTGTTTCTGCCTGGGCCTGAAGGGCAAGTACGCGCTCGACCCCAAGGGCGATGACCTGATCAATGCGCTGATTTCACGCATGCACAAGGTACTTCGCGAACTGCGTGGCCCCACCCCCGAAAGCGTGTGCGACCCCTACACCAACATTGTCGATCGCCCCTATCGCCGGCGGCGCTGGACCTGGCCCTGGTGGAGCCCGCTGGTGGCGTCTGCCGTCGTCATGGCGTGCGCCTACTGCTACTACAGCTATCGCCTGAGCCTGATCACCGGCGAGGTCCTGGAGTCGCTCGACAGCATCATCCTGCAGCCGTAGCCAGGGGTAACCTGCATGCCTAGCCAATCCGAGTTGCGCTTTACCTTTCAGCCGCTGGCGAGCCAGCTTGAGTTCGAAGTGGTTTCGTTCGAACTCGACGAAGCGCTCAGCTCACCGTTCCAGCTGAGCCTGGAGCTGATCAGTTTCGACAGCGACGTCGACTTCGGCGCGTTGCTCGACAAACCGGCACTGTTCACCCTGTGGCGCGGCGAACGCCCGCTACGCTATGTGCACGGCCTGGTCAGCCGCTTCAGCCAGGGCGCGACAGGCCACTTCCGCACCCGTTACCGCGCGCTGGTCGAACCCGTGCTGGCGCGGGCCGGGCTGCGTTCGAACTGGCGCATTTTCCAGCACAAGAGCGTGCCGCAGATTCTCGAACTGATGCTCCAGCGCCAGGGCATCAGCCGTTTTGAAATCAAGAGTATCGGCGCACATCAGGTGCGCGAGTTCTGTGTGCAGGCCGGTGAAACCGACCTCGACTTCATGGCCCGCCTGGCCGCCGAGGAGGGGTTTGTCTACCGCTTCGAACACACGCCGAAATATCACCAGCTGGTCATCAGCGACCGGCTGTTGGCGCTGGGTACGATCAGCCTCGGTGCCATAAAGCCGGATGAAGATGACGACGGTCTCCACGAAGCGGATGACATCGGTCCCGACCAGGTGCTGTATCGCGCCAACAGCGGCGGCGATCAGGCACGCCCGTGCCTGTGGAGCCTGCGCTACAGCGAACAGGTGCGTACCGCGAAGCAGGTGCAGCGGGACTACACCTTCACCAACCCACAGTACCGCCAGGAACATCGCGCGAGTGACAGCGGCATCACCCATCAGTCGCTGGACTACGAGCGTTTCGACTACCCAGGCCGCTACAAGCGCGATGCGGTCGGTGTCCCCTTCACCGCCACCCGGCTCACGGCCCTGCGCCATGACGCCCGCCTTGCCGAGGTGGAGGGTGACGATGTGCGCCTGCAACCGGGGTTGAGCTTCACCCTGGTCGAACACCCTCGCGAGGACCTCAATGTGCATTGGCGCACCATCCGCGTGCACCACCAGGGCATCCAGTTCACCAGCCTGCAGGAGGAGGCTGCTGGCAGTGAGCAAGGCACGCGTTACCAGCAGGCGGCGGTGCTGGTGCCGGGAAGAAGTGAATGGCGCCCGGCACCGTTGCCCAAACCGCGTATCGACGGCCCGCATATGGCCACTGTTGTCGGCCCAGCTGGTGAGGAGATCTATTGCGACGAGTGGGGGCGGGTCAAGGTCAGCTTCCCCTGGGACCGCGAGAGCCGGGACAACGAGTTCAGTTCCTGCTGGGTACGCGTGTCGCAAGGCTGGGCCGGTGGCAGCTGGGGCTCGATGGCCATCCCGCGCATCGGTCAGGACGTGATCATCCAGTACGTCAACGCCGACCCCGACCAGCCGCTGATCATCGGGCGGACCTACTGTGGCGACCAGCTGCCGCCGTATGACTTGCCGCAGCACAAGACACGCATGACCATCAAGAGCCAGACCCACAAGGGCAACGGCTTCAATGAACTGCGTTTCGAGGATGAACTGGGCCGGCAGGAAGTTTTCATCCACGCAGAAAGGGACCAGAACAACGTCGTCAAACATGACGAAACCACACAAATCGGTAACGATCGCCTCGAACGTGTCGCAAGGGACGAGACGATTACGATCGGGCAGGACCGCCGGGAAGAGGTTGCGCGAGATGAGGCCCTCAGTATCGGCCAGAACCGGGTACAGGCAATCGGCAACGACGACAGCCTGACCATCGGCCGGACCCATACCATCATCACAGGCCAGGACCGCATCGAACAGGTCGGCAACCATCGCCAGGACACCACCAAAGCCAACCACACCGTGGAAATCGGTGGTCACCACGAGCAGGTCGTGGCCGGTCATAGCACTCTGCAAACCGGCGAGGCAATCCGGCAAACAACCAAGGTCTATGACATCCAGGTCAGCGAGAGCCTGACGATCAGGAGCCCGGCCGGTCTGCTGCGCATCGATGGGGCAGGTATTACGCTGGATGGCCTGGCACTGGCCTTCAAAGGGCCCGTCAGTCAGCAGGCAGAAGGCAGCCAGCGCACGACTTCAACCTCTGGCATACCCGAGCCCGGCGACCCTATTTGCCTCAGTTGCCTGCTCAAAGCGATTGCGGACGACCAGAACCTGGTTCGCATGGAAGGAGCAGGCTGATGCCCAGTCCATTTATCAGAGCAGTGGTGGAAGCACTGCGCAGATCCGACCGCTATCGTCTGAGCGCCGTGGTAGAGATGGCCAAACTGTCACCTGAAATACGGCAAACACTGACCCGGCATTACTCAGGCCGCTGTTGGCCCCTGTTGCAACAAGCCCAGTTCAGCAACCTGCGAACAGCAGGCCCTTGGCTGTTCGGTTCAAGGCCCGGCTCCGATGTGTCGGCCCAGTACGACTTCCAATGGCAGCTCGAACAAGGCGCACCGGGGGCGGTGTGTGGCTGGATCGTCAGCGCGCTGCCCCCAGTCCGACTCGCCCAGCACTTGAGCCAGGCCAACATTGTCACTGGCGCAGATGGGCATTCCTACCTGCTGCGTTATCACACTGCAGCAGCCTTGCAAATGTTCGACAACCACCGCGACTTACCAGGCGTCAGCGAGTGGCTGGCCCCTGTCTGCCAGTGGTGGGTACCCGTAGCACACCCAGACAAGCGGTTGTGGCTGCAAATCAGCGGTGGCGACCAACCGCAAGCCATACAAGCCACGCCTATCACTTTGACTGAAGACTGCTGGGCGGCACTGGCGGGTGACCCTCTGAGCTACCAACTGGCCGAGTTGCTCAAGGATGAACAATCGTGCCCGGCCTTGCCTACCAATTGCCACGGTACACGGCTTGGCCTGATCCAGTTTTACCTGAACCAGGCACGCGAACAGGGCTTGGCTCGTGAGGAAGACCTCCTCAGCTATGTACTCATGATGGCGCGTGAGGGCGAACAACTCAGGCAATCAGCGGCTTGGCAGGACGCTATCACTGCTACGCGGGAGCAGTTGACTCCCCTTCTGGAAAACCTTCAGCAACGCTTGCACAACAAGGATTGAGGCACACTACATGGACTCGCTCACCGAAACCCTGGAACTGTGCAGGCGCGTTACCAGCGGCTATCGCCCTGCTCTGCGCAACAGCCCCGTCGCCGATTGCACCCGCCGCTTCGAGCTGCTGCCGCTGCGCTACGCCGCCGTCGGTGGCAACCCGGCGCAACGCGCTCGCTTGCCTAAGTTGCCAGGCTATCTCAACCCGTTCCAGGAGGTCGGCGAACTCACCCACTCCAGTTACGCCATCCGCCCGTTGCGCGAGGGTTTTCTCTACCTGCTGATCAAGCGTCACAGTGCAGCAGCCTACGAATGGCAC
The DNA here is from genome assembly GCF_916618955.1 of Pseudomonas sp. Marseille-Q3773. Classification (NCBI taxonomy): domain Bacteria; kingdom Pseudomonadati; phylum Pseudomonadota; class Gammaproteobacteria; order Pseudomonadales; family Pseudomonadaceae; genus Pseudomonas; species Pseudomonas sp. Marseille-Q3773. The sequence goes on along the minus strand of NZ_OU745390.1, from coordinate 3,152 downwards.
AGCCAGTACCGCGTGGCGCCTAACGGCTCGCTGTTATACATCAGTGCCGATGCCCCGTGGGAACCGGCGCCCAGCGCAGGCAACCTGGACGAAGTCGTGCGCGGTTTTGGCTGGACCATCACCCTTTATGACCTGGATGACATCCAGGAATTGCGACCGTTGTTCAGTCCTTCCCCGCTCACGTCGCGCATGCTCGACAACTATCGCCTGCTTGAAGATGAGTACCGCAGCAGCCTGCCAGCCATCGATATCGCTCGCTTCATCCAGCCCTCCGACGCGCCACCACAACCTCACGTACTCAAGCATGACCAGCTTGGCTGGGTCGCTGATTTCAAGGCCCAGGACGATCCACAGCTGCAAGCGCTGCTGAACCTGCAACCGTTCAATAGCAACCAGATCGTCTCGCCACACGCGTCCCGTCAAGCCTTGGCGCCGCTCATCGATCAAACCAAGCCCCGCGGCGCCGCGATCGTCATCGAAGACGCCATCGGTATCACCCAGGAGCTCAACGCCTGGCGCAACGCGGCGGTCGAGGATGTAAAGGTGAAATGGCTGCAACGCACCGTTGAGCCCGGCGTGGACAACGAATGCAGATTGTTGGTCGCGCAGTCGTTTCTGGAGATCGAAAAACTCTACCCGCAAATGGTGGCAGACCGAATCGTCCAGCGCGAGGTCATGGCCGAAACCATTCGCAACCAGCCGTTCATTCACCCGGAAATCTACGCTTTTTCCGAACGGGCCAATCGGCAGGCTGACGCGCATGACGAGCAGATGAAACCGCATCTCGCGCAATTCGAGCGCGACGTTCGCGCCAAGGTTCAGGCCCGCCAGGATGCCGGCGAGTTCAGCAAGAAATTCGACGAAAAATACGGGCACCTGGTCGACCGCCAGGCCATGCACAATCAGCTCGAGAGCTTCGAACAGGTCATGCAACAGGCGCAACAGGCTGCGGAAGACCGGGCCAAGGATCATGCTCGCTGGGTAATCAGCGAGCGACTGCTACAGGCTTTGGACCGTTACGACAATGCCGACCTGGTCAATGGCCTGGCCTTTGCCGAACAGACCGGCCAGTGTGTGATTGGCATGGAACTCAGTCAATGGGGCTCGACCGTCCTGGATCACTGGTGGCGCAGTGACGTGGCGGACCGGGCCAACCTGGCAATGCGCGGCATTACGTACAATCAGGAAGACCTGCGAGAAGAGCTTGCAGCGCTTTTGGAAGCGGCGAAGGCCGCACCTGCGTCGTCAGAAACCAGCTTCACGCTGGCTGAAGGCCTTGCCAAACGGGCGCACGCTGCTGCCAATGCCTTCAACCGCATCAACGCACTGTACGAAGAACTGCAAAAGGGAAACAGCACCGCCAGCATCGGCTTGTATGCCTGGTACGTTGCGCTCGGGCGCCAGGTGCTGCGTACCGCTGCACCGAACAGCATGGATCGCGCCCTGCACCAGGGTTTGCGCCTGACCCTGTTTGCTTCGGTTCACGAAGCAGCGCTTGACATCCGGCTGGGCGAAGCCGCTCGCAACGGAGAGGTTTTAAGCCCACAGCGAAGCGCTGGCCAAGTATCGAGATACCTGGATCAGGCTTGGGCTGAAGGGTTGATGCAGGCCGACAGCAAAAAAAGCGACTTCTATAAAGTTCGCGCTGCTGGTGTGGTCTGCCTGATCGAAGGGATGTTGATGGCCTTCAAGGCGCGGGAGCTGCCCGATAGCGATGCACGGGTTAAGACTGAATTGATGGCGGCTGCCATGACTACGGCTGCGGCGGGCTTTGAAATTGGAGCCAGTTATGTAGATCAAGTGGTGACTCGTTATGGTGCGAATAGCGTAACGGGGCGAGGGGCAGCAGCGGCTGTGGGAAAGTTAAAGCTGTGGGGCGCAAGTTTGGCGGGGATGGGGGGGCTGATTCTCGCGTGGTGGGATTATACAGACGGCTCCCGCTATCTAAATGACTCCCAGTCTTCTGATAACAGAAACTCAACATATAAATCTGTAGGCCTGGCTATCACATATTATGCCCGAGCAACAGCAACCATCGTTCTTTCTCTGGCCGAATTTGGTACCGCCGTAGCGATTGCAAAGCCATTGTTCGACCACTTATCGCGCAGCAGCCAATCCAAGCTAGTTCAGTTATTAAGTCGCTCAGCAAGCACTCTCGCGAAAAAACTTGGGACACAAGCTGCCAGAATTTTACTTTCACGATTGGTCTTGGGAGCTTTTTGGTTGGGACTAGTATTGACGATAATTATTTTTATTTTTGAAGATGACGCCTTAGAAAAATGGTGCAAACGAAGCACATTCCGCGTCAAGAAAAACGCGAAAGTCTACGACACACAAGAGGAACTGGTAGAGCTTCATTCAGCCTTTGGGGAGGTGTTGTGAATGTTCTTGCTTGAGTGGGGATTTTGGCAAATGGCCACGGAATCAGAAGCCGAAAGCAAGAAAACTGAAAAGAAAAATAAAAAGCATTTTTATCACGGCGATCTTGACCAGGAAATACACTTCAACCCCGTAAGCGAGAGACCGCGCACCCGCGGGCCAGTATTTGCTTTCAATGATACTTATTTCGAAATGCGTTGCGGCGGTTCAGAGGAGAAACGAGGCTTAATAACTATAATGACCCTAGGCGCCGTAGCCCCTACCATCAATGCATGGTCAGAGTTAACCTATAGCATTTTAAAGCTTAACTTATCTATATTCCCCGAATTCAGTATACTATTGATTATTCTAAACACCCTATCTCTCCTAGTCGGAAGTGGCATCGTCTACTTCTACCTAAAGTATGGCCTCCGGTTTACACGCCTAGAAATGCTTACCAGTCGCCACTTGTTAATTCGTTTCAATCGAAAGACCCAACAGGTTTACCTTCATCGCCCCACTAACTGCGGCGGCATCGTGACGCTTCCATGGAAAACCACCGGAAGCACTGCGATATATCCAGAAGATGATTCACTCAGCGCGGGGATGAGACTTGGCCTAGTCTGGCACCCCAGCCGTACCGGCCTCCCGCATATGGAAATGGCCCTGCTCGGCAAGCAAGGCCAAGGCGGCAGCGAATTGCGTGACGAGTGGGAGTTCATCCGCCGCTACATGGAAGAAGGTCCGGACGCCGTCCCCCGCCCCCGCCTGAGCACGCAGTTGCCCTCGCCCGT